>NZ_CP178591.1:0-960000 GCF_051131715.1 Streptomyces sp. A5-4
GAAGCCGGCGACGACATCCTGCTCCCTCGCGAGCACATCACCGAACGCATCCACGCCACCGACGGGCAGTTCGAACGCGCCAAGGGCTACATCCGCGACCACCTGACGATGGAGAAGGGGAAGGCGTTCCTCGCTTACCGCGGCGGCTACCTGATCACCACCGACCCCGCGAAGATCGCCGAGAACTCCGCCCTGCGGATGCGGCGCATCAACACCGAGCTGCGCCGGGTGCTGTCCGGGGCCATCAACCCGCTCGGCGAACAGGTCGCCGACTACGAGGTGCTGGCCATGTTCCAGGACGAGATCGCCCACATGACCCGCACCTACGACCGGATGAGCAAGGCCACCGCGACCATGCCCAAACCTGTCCGGACGACCAAGCCCAAGCGGCGCCGGCGCGCGCCTGCCCGCAGCTGACACGGCCACGACAGGCCGGTGCAGCCGTCATGGTCCGCGTATCCGCACGGCGCCCGTCCAGCGCACGCACTCTCTACCGTGCGCTGGACGAGCTCGGCGCCGCCCCCACCCCCGACCCTCGACTGCGGCCAGACGGTCCCCGCCGCGCCGACACCGCCCTGCTGCTCGGGGTGCTGCTCGCCAAGACCGAACTCGATGCCGCCGTACGCGCAGACCCGGCCCAGGAACCCCCACGCGGCCTGACCGACCTGCTCACCGGCTACCGCTCCACCATCACCTCAACAGCCGACGAGACACGGCTGCGGCTGCTCAGCATGCGTCTGGTCCGCAGCGCCGTCGAAGCCACCCTCGACCACGACTCCAGCGACTTGGCCCATGCCGCAGGCGACGCCGCCCTGGCCGCCGCAGGGCTCATCGATGCCGAACGCCTACGACGCACCGGAGCCAACCGGGCAGCAGTCAACGCCTCTCTCAAAGCGGCCACCCTCTCGTTGCACGCCGCAGAGGAAAACCTCACCACCGCAGCAACTTGAGTCCAGCCCCGACACCACCGTCAACCACACCCGGCCGCCCAGCCCCGGCCTCCTCCCCCAGAGCACTCCCCCGGCGAGCAGGGAACAGTTCCGGCTCCGGGCGCAGCATCGCGATGATGGCCTCGCTGACGGGCCATGGGGCGGGAAGTCGCGCTGAAGCCCGCACCGCGGGCAGTGGAGCCCATCTCCGACAGTGGGCGCCGCAGTTCGCAGGGGCAGCTCCCAGGCCCTTGCCTGTCAGGTTCCGCAGGGGGAGTGTCATGAATCAGGTGTGGGTCTCCCCGAAGGAGTGAGCCTGATGAGTACGACGACTGATCACCTGATCGAGGGCGTCGACGGCGTGTCACTTGCCGAGGTCGGCGATGGCGCTCAGGGTGCCGACGTGAAGTCGATGCCGGTATCGCACAACGGTCTGTCCAGCGAGCTGCTGGAGGAGCTGGCCGCGCTCGCGGCCGAGAAGGTCCGCGGCGGGGGACTGCGGCTGATGGGCGAGGGCGGCCTGTTGCCGGAGCTGGCCCAGCACCTGATGCAGTCCGCTCTGGAAGCCGAGATGGACGAGCATCTGGCCGTGGAGGCCGGCCGGGTCGGTGGACGCGGGTCGCGCTCGGGTGGCAACACCCGTAACGGGTACCGGGCCAAGAAGGTGATGACGGAGGTCGGTGCTGTCACGGTGCAGGTCCCCAGAGACCGGCTGGGTACCTTCCAGCCCCGGATGCTGCCCAAGTACGCCCGCCGCACCGGCGCGTTGGACGACCTGGTGCTCTCGCTGACCGCGAAGGGACTGACCTCCGGTGAAATCGTCTCCCATCTCGCCCAGACGTACGGGATGACGACGACAAAGGAGACCATCTCCACGATCACCGACAAGGCCCTGGAATCGATGGCAGAGTGGCGCACGAGGCCGCTGGACTCGGTCTACCCGGTCATCTTCATCGACGCCGTGCACGTGAAGATCCGGGACGGCTCTGTCGCCAACCGGCCCATCTACGTGGCCGTCGCGGTCACCGCCGACGGCTATCGCGAGATCCTCGGGCTGTGGGCCGGGGACGGCGGCGAGGGCGCCAAATACTGGCAGACGGTGCTGACCGAGATCAAGAACAGAGGCGTCCGTGACGTGCTGATGCTGGTCTGCGACGGGCTCAGCGCCCTGCCTGACGCAGTGAACGCAGTCTGGCCCCAGACCGTGGTCCAGACCTGCGTGGTGCACCTCCTGCGTGCCAGCCTGCGTTATGCCTCGCGCCGCGACTGGGCCGAAGTCGCCCGCGACCTCAAGCCCGTCTACACCGCCGTCAACGAGGACGAGGCCCGGACACGGCTGACGGACTTCGACGACAAGTGGGGCAAGCGCTACCCCTCGATCGCCGGGACCTGGGAGCGGGCCTGGAGCGAGTTCGTGCCCTTCCTCGGCCTTCCCGACGCCATCCGGCAGGTCGTCTACACCACCAACGCGATCGAGTCCCTCAACGCCCGCTACCGGCGCGCGGCCCAGGCCTGCGGACACTTCCCCAACGAGACCGCCGCCCTCAAGCGCCTCTACCTCGCCACCCTCGCCCTGGACCCCACCGGCCGCGGCCGCCAGCGCTGGAACAACCGCTGGAAGTCGGCGTTGAACGAGTTCGACGTCCTCTTCGACGGCCGCCTCACCGCCGGACGGGTGTAGACCGAACAGCCCACCGAAAAACCTGTAGGCCAAACAGACGAACCACACCTGAATCCTGATAGACCCTCCGCAGGGTCTCCCGGTCCTGGTGGTGCCGCCGTTCTCCGCGAGCCTGTGCTTGCGCATATCGCAGAGTGCACCGGTGTTCGAGGTGGTGCGGACGGTCTTTCGCTCGGAGGGTGTCGGCTGCGCCGGGTTGCCCGGTAGGTCGGGTGCGGTGAGGCGATCCGCTGGATCTGGTCGGCGGCCAGCCGCCTACAGCACCTTCGAGCGCGTAACACATCGCTGCACTGAAGAACCGGCGCGACCGGTTGAGCGAGCAGCAGTTGAGGGCGCTCGCCGAATTCGGGTATGAGTGGGCGCGAGCCGCTTGATCGAGAGTGTGTGCTTCCCGCCGGATTCTGCTGCCGCCCGCCGAACGGGTGGAAAGCCACGATCCGCGCATCCGGTCCATGGGGCCCTGGAGAGGGTGGTGCGGGCCGGCGGGGGCTCGTCGTGAGGGATGCCCGCGGGCGGTAACGACCATGTTCGGTGAGGAGTGGCGGGAGTTGTTGGTGACGGAGAGGTCAACGCTGCGGGCGCATCAGGTCGAGGCGGTGGACGCGGTGGTGTGCGCCCTGGGGAACGTCCCTTCCGGGGGCGTGGGGCTGCGGGCGACGATCGTCTCGGCGTGCGGGACGGGCAAGACCTTGATGGGTGCGCACACCGCCTTGCGGGTGGCGCGCACCGGTCGGGTGCTGGTGCTGGTGCCGACGCTGGATCTGCTGGTCCAGACGGTGGCCGCTTGGCGGGAGGCGGGGCGTGCCGGTGCGGTGGTGGCGGTCTGCTCGCTGCGGGCGGATGCGGAGCTGGATGCGGCCGGGGTGCGCTGCACGACCGATGCTCGGCGGCTGCTGGCGTGGGCCGGCGGGAGGGGGCGGGTGACGGTGTTCGCCACGTACGCGTCGCTGCCGGTCCTCGCCGAGGCTCATGCCGGGGGGCTGGGGCGGTGGGATCTGATGGTCGTCGATGAGGCGCACCGGACGTCGGGTCCGTGGGGCAAGCCGTGGGCGGCGGTCCATGACGATGCCGTGCTGCCGGCGGATCGCCGGTTGTACCTGACGGCGACGCCGAGGGTGACTGAACCTTGGGCTGCCGACGGAGATGGCAGGGCGGAAGACGAGCCGGCGCTGGTGGCCTCGATGGACGATGAGACGGTCTTCGGCCCGGTGGTGTACCGGTTGTCGCTGGCCGAGGCCATAGCCCGCGGGCTGCTGGCCCGCTACCAGATCGTCGTGCTGGAGATCCGCGACCAGGCCATGGCGACGGGGACGCCGGACGAGGAGGGTTCGCAGACGGCGGTGGCTGCGGCGCGGCTGGAGGCGTTGCAGGCGGCCGTGCTCAAGGCAGCGGCCACCCATCAGCTCGACCGTGTGATGACGTTCCATCACCGCGTCGCGGACGCAAGTGCCTTCGCCGAGGCGGTGCCGGATGCCTGCGGGCACCTGTGGACTGCGGATCCGGCGGTCTACCCGCGGCGGGTGTGGTCCGGCTGGCTGCACGGCGGCCATGGGATGGCCCACCGGCGCGAGGTGCTGGCGCAGTTCGCCCGCGGGTGGGACGCGGACGGGGTGGTGGTGGAGCGCTGTGTGCTCTCCAGCGCCCGGGTGCTGGCCGAGGGGGTGGACATCCCGGAGGTGGACGCGGTGGTTTTCAGCGATCCGCGGGAGTCGATCGTCGACACTGTCCAGACGGTCGGACGCGCGCTGCGGCAGGGCCCGCGCGGGGACAAGGTCGCCTCGCTGCTGGTGCCGGTTTTCCTGGCCCCCGACGAGCGCGCTGAGGACTGGCTCGGCTCCGGTTCGTATCTGCCGCTAATCAGGGTGCTGGCCGCGCTGGCCGCCCACGACACCGACGTGGTGGACCGGCTCGCCGCCTGGCCCGGTGGAGAGCGGACTGGGGCGGCCGGGCGGGAGGGGCCGCTGCTGTTCGCCACCGACCGGGATCCCGCCGACATAGCGGAGTTCGTCCGTTTGCGGGTGATCAACGTCGAGCGCGGCGGATGGCTTCGCGGCTGGACGGCCGCCCGCCGCTTCCACGCGGCCCGCGGCCACCTGAACGTCCCCTTCCACACCAAGGACGGCCGCTTCCCGCTGGGGCAGTGGATCGCCGAGCAGCGCAAGGCCAACAAGACCGGCCGCCTGGCCGTGGCGCGCATCGCCGCGCTGGAACGTCTCGGCATGGTGTGGAGCCACCCCGACCACGCGTTCAACACCGGGCTGTCGGCGGCCCGCGCCTACCACGCGGCCCATGGCCACCTCGCGGCCGAGCGGGACGCGGCCGTGGACGGCTACCCCGTCGGGGAGTGGCTGGCCAACCGGCGTCGGGAGGCACGGCTTGCCGCCGGCGTACGAGGGGCGCTGAGCGATGGGCGCAAGGCGGCGCTGGCCGGCGTGGACCCGTACTGGTGCCCTCAGTGGCCGCTCGTGTGGCAGCGTTGCTACGTCCTGCTGCAGCGGCACGTGGCCGCGGGAGGATCAGGGGATGTCACGTCCGGTCACGTGATGGCCGGGGAGGACATCGGCGCCTGGCTGGGCCGCCAGCGTGTCGGCTGGGACATCCTCCACGCGCAGCAGAGGCGGCTGCTGGCCGAACTCGGCGTCACACCTGCTGACCGCGGTGCCCAGGGCGTGGCGCGCGTCACCCACGACGGCAAGTTCACAACCAACCTCGCCGCGGCGAGGGCTTACGCCCAGCGCGAGGGGCACCTGAACGTCCCCCGCACACATGTGGAAGCCGTCGACGGCGTGGAGATCAAGCTCGGGATCTGGATCTCCAACCTCCGCTCCCGCAGAGCGAAACTGCCACCGGAGCGAATCGAGGCCCTCAACCAGCTCGGCATGCGGTGGAGCTGAGGAAGCGAAGGCACGGAAGTGTGATCATCCGGAGTTCAGGGACATGGTCAGGGTTATCGCGTGGTGAGCTGAGAGCTGCTCGGGGCGGCCGTGCCGGGCTGCCGCGTTCTTGGTGAACTTGCGCTGATCGCCCGTGGTTTCCCGTCCGGCTGGTTCGCGGCGCGGGTACGCCGTGGTCGGGGCCGCAGGGTCAGTGGCTGTTCACGGGGTTCGCCGTCCATGCCTGCCTCTTGCAGCTCGCGGTAGAACCGTTCAAGGCCTCTGGCGGTGTTTCGCCGCTTGTCGGCACGGGGCTGGGGCGGTGGGCGCAGTCTGGCGTTCTCGGCGAGCTGAAGCAGATGGGTGTGCTCCTGCGGCTGGGTGAGCAAGGCCCTGCCGGGGGTGGGCGCGAGCTTGGCGAAGCGGGCGGCGGCCCGGAGGAAGACGGTCGCCCATGCGGGCACCGGGTGGGTGGCGCAGCCGTCGACCTGCCCGAGGGGATCGTGCAGCGCCAGGGCGCAGGCGCCCTCACCCTCGCGGAAGTCCTGGAGATGGGCAGTGTCGAGTTGCTGTCCGGCGGCGCCGGTGAAGACGGCAACGGCCAGGGCGGCAGCAAGACGAGGGTGCGCGGTGACGGCGTGGATCCGGCGGGCGACTTCCACGATGGTCTGGGGCGTTCGTGGCCGGGGTCTGTGCCGGTACTTCCAGTCGATCACGGGCGGGATGCAGCCGATGCAGTGATCGGAACCCTCCGATGACTCCAGACGGTCCAGGGTGGGCAGCGTGATCCAGCGCACCGCGGTACGCCCAGCCGGCAGGGGAGGCGGAAGCCGGCCGCCGTCTGCGGCGGTCCCGTAGAAGTCGTCGGCTGCGACGACGCTGTGCGCCACGGGCTCGAGGGCCTTGTGCAGCGCGGCCGGCAGCCGGGGACGGTGGCACACCAGGACCAGGTGCAGGCCCGTGAGGTCGCGCAGGTCGATCAGACGCTGGAGGCGGCGGGGCGTCAGCAGGTGGGCGCGCAGGACCGTCAGACGGGTGACGGGCCAGGCGGTAATCCAGGCCGTCACCGCTTCCCACACGGGCGCGGTACTCGCGGGGAAGCCGGGGAACAGCGGCGGTTTCCCGAGGGCTGCCAGGAGGTCGTGGGCGAAGTACAGGTCACCGGTCGTGCCCGGGGCGGGATGGACCGTGACATGGCCGGCGGCCGGGTGGTGCGCGGCGAGGGCCGCGCGGGTGCACGCCGCCTCGTCGTGGGGGTCGAGGACAACGGTGACGGCGGGTGAATCGTGGCTCATGGGTGCTTTCATTCTGGCGTTGCGCGCGGTTCCCGGCACAGGTCGGCAGGACCTGGGAAGGCTCGTACCGCGGTCGGGGCAGTGCGTGCGGCGCGGCGTTTCAGGGCTGGTTGTGCCGGCCCAGTTTGCTGAACACCCAGCGCAGGAGGTTGCGGTCGACCTCGAGGTCGGGGTTGTTCTCCAGGGCCCG
The DNA here is from genome assembly GCF_051131715.1 of Streptomyces sp. A5-4. Lineage (NCBI taxonomy): Bacteria > Bacillati > Actinomycetota > Actinomycetes > Kitasatosporales > Streptomycetaceae > Streptomyces > Streptomyces sp. A5-4. The sequence goes on from NZ_CP178591.1 coordinate 6,969, forward strand.
CTTCACGTGGTAGGTGATCTTCGCCCAGGTACGGAAGACGCCATGGGCGGCGACGTCGTCTGCGTACAGAAGGTCGTCCGGATCCACTGCCTGCCACACCGGGTGGTAGGCGGGGATGGTCGTCAGGACCTCCACGCGGGTCAGAGGCGTGAACTCCTGCCAGATGTGGACCCTGGAAGCGAGCATGTCCTTGCGGCTGAGGACCTGGTAGGTGTTGCCGCCGCCGACGAACACCACCGCGATGTCGGTGTAGAGGTCGTCGAACAGGTGCCGGAAATACTCGAACGACTCCTCCCGCAGCCACTGGGCCTCATCACAGACCAGCACCCGGAACTCCTCAGCGAGAACGTCCTTGAGCAGTGTGTCGAACGCGGTGGGCTGCCGGGGCGGCGAACCGGGCAGGCCGAGCACGTTGAACAAGTTGCGGCGGATGTCCAGCACCGTGGGGCGGCCGCGGAACTCGATACGGCGCGTAGCGCGCGGGGCGAGCTCCCGCAAAGAGGCGTTGACCGACATCGTCTTGCCCAGCCCCGCCGGCCCGTACAGGCACATCATGCCCCGGGCGTCGATGACCTCACCGAGGTTGGCCAGCGTTTCCTTCATCGCTGCCGTGCCCATCACGTTCGCGTCCGGCAGCGACAGGTAATGGTCCTTGCGGGGCGGCGGCAGCGGTCCGCGGCGCGGACGGGAAACGGCAGCGGCAGCGGGACCTGGTATGGCGTTCATCGCAGCGCCCCCGCGCTTTCCTCGTGCCGTTCGTCGTCCCGGGCTGGCGGGCCTGGTGCCTGCGTACGGTCCGGCACGGCGTCTTCGGCCGGCTGTGTCCAGGAAGCCGGCATGCCGGCAGGCGGTGGCAGGTAACCGGGGAGCGCGGCCTGGCCGAGGTCTGTCGCGCCGAGGGCGCGCAGGCCGGCTTCGGCTTCGACGTCGGTCACCGTGCCCAGCACCTCGGGAGGCGTGCCGCGGGTCGCCGCGGCGAACCGGGTCGTGCGGTCCTTCTCGGCGGCGCGCAGCAGCCGCTTGAGGCGGTCGGCCTCCCGCGCCCGGGCACGCCCCAGCTCGCGGATCTGCTGCGGGCTGGCCCGGTTCGACAGGTACGCCGTCCCCAAGTGGCGCCAGGTAGCCGCGTCATACACCTCGATCTCGTGGTCATGGTGGGGCATGTAACGCAGACGGACCCTTGCCGTGGCGTGCCCGGTCATCCACGCGGCGACGTAGTGCCGGTTACGCCAGCGCACACCCCGCCCCGACAGGGTGCGTACCCTGCCGTCGTCCTCAAGGGTGAACATGTGCAAAGCTCCGGGCTCAGCATCCTCGACCGGGGTCAGGTCGTCCTCCCACGCACGGGCCGGAGTACGTGAATCGAGCGTGCGCAGCCAGTGTTCGTTGTTCCACCAGCTCACCCACTGGCCCAGCAGCGCTATGAACGCTTCCAGCGGCAGCAGGGGCTGCGCGGGGTCGGCGGTCTTGCCGCCGGGCAGGCGCGGGGCGGCGGTATAGCCAGGAAGCTGGGCGAAGAACATCTGCTTCACGGCCTTGTTCAACGCCTCCACGGTGCCCTTCAAATGCGGGCTGTAGGCGGGGAGATCGACCACCGGCACCGCGAACGCCCCCAGCGCCTCCCCCACCGCCCGGGAGAGGAAGTCCTTGCCGCGGTCCACCCTCACCGCCCCCGGCAGGCCACCGAACGGACCGTGTTCCCCCTCACGCGATATCGCGTCCCGCAGCGCGAGAAGGATGCTCTCCCGGCTGGGGACCTGCGCGGTGACCGCGAACCCGCAGATGACCCGCGTAGCGCAGTCCACGAACCAGGTCACCCACGGCCGGCCCGGCCGGCCGTCGATATCGACGTCCACCTTCACCTGGACGTGATCGGTCTCCCACACCTCGTTGCGGTGCCCCACCGGGCGTTGAAGGAACACATCATGGGCCCGGCGTGCCAGCTCCCCACCCCGCATCCCCGCCCACTGCCCCGGCGAGACATCCCGGGCCAATGCCCGGTACAACGTCGCAAGCGACGGCGCCACCACACCACCCGTGACCTGCGCGGCCACCAGCTCCCGGTGCAACGCGGCCGCGTTCCCCCGATGAAAAGCAAGCTGCTTCAACACCTCCGGCGTGACCGTGAACCGCTCCCGCCCGGCCGGACCGAAACGCCCCTCCTCCCGGGCAGCGGCAAGCCACCGGCGCACCGTCCGCTCCGACACCCCCAACGTCTGGGCCACCATCCGCACATGGCCCGGCGACAACTCACCCCGGCCCTCCAACGCCAGCAACCGCCGCACCGCCACCGGCCGCAACCCACCAGCAACCGCCACCCCAGCCCCGACCGACCCCACCCAGCACTCCCCCATGTCCAACGGGGGGACCGCACCACCCCGAACAGAAAACGATCAAGAAAGACCCTACCCTCTTGGAGCCCCCACCCCCCTGACCAGGTAATCCTCACCCCCTGGCCAACCAATCCTCACTGCCTGTCCCACACCAGCGCCCGGCCATCACCACTCAACACCCCAAAAAGAAAACCAAATCGTCCCGGCCCACAGCACCCAAGGCCGGACACCGAACCGAGAACCACCCCGGACACCGAAGCGAAGACTCCCAGCGGGATTCCCTGCACGGTCATCAGTGCCCCCGCAGGGTGCCCGGGGCACCATCGTGTCAGCGACCGGCTCGGGCAAGACGATCACGGCCGCCGCGTGCGCGCTGGAGTCGTTCGCGGACGGCCGGATCCTCGTGACTGTGCCGACCCTGGACCTGCTCGCGCAGACCGCTCAGGCGTGGCGGGCGGTGGGTCACCGGGCGCCGATGGTCGCGGTGTGCTCGCTGGAGAACGACGCGGTTCTGAACGAACTCGGGGTGCGCACCACCACCAACCCGATCCAGCTCGCCCTGTGGGCCGGGCACGGGCCGGTCATCGTGTTCGCCACGTACGCATCGCTCGTGGACCGCGAGGACATCGACGCACCCGTGGGCCAGCGGAAGGTTCGGGGGCCGCTGGAGGCCGCTCTGGCGGGCGGAGAGCGGCTGTACGGACAGCGCATGGCGGGCTTCGACCTCGCCATCGTGGATGAGGCACACGGAACCGCCGGTGATCTTGGTCGGCCGTGGGCCGCGATCCATGACAACGCCCGGATCCCCTCCGACTTCCGGCTCTACCTCACGGCCACGCCGCGCATCCTCGCCGCGGCCCGGCCGCAGAAGGGCGCGAACGGCCAGGAGGCGGAGATCGCGACCATGGCCGACGACCCGGACGGCACCTACGGCGCGTGGCTCGCAGAGCTCGGTCTGAGCGAGGCGATCGAGCGCGAAATTCTCGCCGGATTCGAGATCGACGTCCTGGAGATCCGCGACCCCTCCCCCGTCCTCGGGGAGTCGGAGGAGGCCCGGCGCGGCCGGCGCCTGGCCCTGTTGCAGACCGCGCTCCTGGAGCACGCCGCCGCGTACAACCTCCGCACGGTCATGACGTTCCACCAGAAGGTGGAGGAGGCCCGCGCGTTCGCGGACAAGCTCCCCGAGACCGCTGCCGCGCTGTACGTCAACGACGCCACGGGCGCCGACCTGGCCGCCGCGGACAAGCTCCCGGCGTCGTCGATCGACGCGGAGTTCTACGAGCTGGAGGCCGGCCGCCACGTACCCCCGGACCGCGTGTGGTCGGCGTGGCTGTGCGGCGACCACCTCGTCTCCGAGCGGCGCGAGGCACTGCGCCAGTTCGCCAACGGGATCAACGCCACCGGGCACCGGGTGTCCACGGACAGTGGGACATCCGGGTGAGCGGACAGTTCAGGTCCTCGTGTGCGGACAGCTGATCTCCCTGTCCGGTATGACTATTTGTCCCTCGGTCGGGCTCAGGCCAACGGGGTGACACCCTGGCCTGTGGTGGCTTGGGTGAGCCGAAGCGAGGAGCCCTCGGTGAGGATGATGTGGGCGTGGTGCAGGAGCCGGTCGACGGCCGCGGTCGCCAGGGTTTTGGGCATGATCGAATCGAATCCCGAGGGGTGCAGGTTCGAGGTCACGATCACCGAGCGGCGCTCGTATGCGGCGTCGATGACACGGTAAAACGCTTCGGCGGCGGCCTGTCCGGACGGGAGCATGCCGATGTCGTCGACGACGATCAAATCGCACCGGGTGATCTTCGCGATGGCCTTGGTGACGGTGTTGTCGACGGTGGCCCGCCCCAGGTGGGTGGTCAGCGATTCCAGGGTGAACCAGGCGACCTGCATCCCGGCGTCGATGGCCTTGTGGGCCAGGGCCTCCGCCAGGTGGCTCTTGCCCGTCCCCGACGGCCCGGTGACAGCCAAATTCTCCGCGCGGCCGATCCATTCCAGGGTCATCAGTGCGTGCTGGGTGGGCAGCGGGATCGAGGAGTCGGCTTCCTTCCAGGACTCGAAGGTCTTGCCGGAGGGCAGGCCGGCCTGGCGGTGGTGGTTGCGGCGGGTGGCCTCGTTGCGGCCGTGGGCCTCGGCCTCCAGCAGGATCCGCACGACCTCGGCGGGGTCCCAGCGTTGGGCCCGGGCGGTGGCCAGTACGTCGGGGGCCGCCGCGCGGAGGTAGGGGAACCGCATCCTTCGCAGCACCGCGTCCAGCTCGGCCGGGATCGGCGGCGCGAGAGGCGCGGGCGGGACCGGGGACGGGGCGGGGATCAGCTCGGGCGGATCGATGACGGCTGTGGTGGCCATGGGCAACTGCCTTTCCTTGCTGGATGGTTCGGGACTGTCCGTTCCCGGGCCGCTTCGCGGCCCGGGAACGGGGGATCAGGTGGCGGGGCGGCCGAAGTCGGACCAGGCGCCGGTGCCGGGCTGCGCGGAGTGTGCCTCGTCGGCGACGACCAGGTCGGCGGGGCGGGCGGCCTCTTTGCGGTGCTGGACGATGGACATCAGGTCGCCCTCGGCGAAGCGCCGGTTGATGGCCGCCAGTCCGAGTGAGAGGTCGACTTCGGCGGTGCCGACCAGGGCGGCGAGCTCGACGGCGCCCGCCATCTTGACCCGGATCCGGGTGGTTCCGGCCGCGGCGGCCTCGATCAGCCAGGACTTCGCCCCGGGGCCCAGTGCCAGGAAGGCTTCCTCGGCGTCGTTGCCGGGCTTGACCTTGGGCGGGCGCGGGGACCCGTCCATCTCCTGGGGGTGGTCGGGGTAGTGGGCGGTGTCGATGACCGGACGCCCGGGCAGGGCGATCTGGTGCCGGGCGACCTCGGCCAGGCCGGCCGGGCCCTGCATCCACTCGGGGCGGTGGGCGAGCTGGGACAGGTCGCAGACCACGACGAGCTCGTCGCCGTCGACGCGCACCCACGCTTCCTGGCCGACCAGTCCGGGCGGGGTCGAGTAGCGCACCGACCCGAAGCGCACCGTCTGGTCCCGCAGCACCTGCCTCGACTCGCCCAGTGCGAGGGTGTGCGGGCCGGCGGGCAGCGCGTGCAGGCGGGTGCGCTCGATGTCGAGCATGGTGGAAGGGGCCCGGCCGGTCTCACGGTGGACCCGGTTGTTGACCTGTTGGCAGAAGATCGCGCAGGCCCCGCGCAGTTCGGCGAACGAGTCGTAGGCGGGCCGCAGGTTGGCGTCGGTGGGCACCAGGTCGGCCTTCGCGACGCGGACCGTGGCCTCGCTGCCGCCCTTCGATTCGGGGTCGAACGGCACACACGTATGTACTTGAAGGCCGTAGTGCCGTCCCGCGGCCACGATTTGGGGGTGGCGGACCGCGACACCGGCGACCCTGTCGATGGTCACCGTCTTCTCGTTGTCGGTCAGCGCATAGGTCGGCACTCCGCCGATCGCCCGCAGCATCGAGTCGACGCAGGAGATCAGCGTGGGCAGGGTCCGGTCCCAGACCGGGATCACCACCCGGAACCTGGACCAGGCCAGCCATGCGCAGAACAGCAGTGTCACGCGGGGCGCACCGCCGCCGGGACCAGGGACTTTCGGGCCCCATCCCCAGTCGAATTGGACCCACAGCCCCGGCTCGGTGATCCATGGGCGATACGTTCTGCGGTGCCCTGCGTCCCAGCGGCCCTTGGCGACCGCCACCGCCCGGCGCGTGGTGCGTTCATCGCCGGTGAACCCCAGCAGCACCAGGCGCTCGTGGAGCTTGTCCGCGCGGGCCTTGCCTTGCGAACGTTCCACCCATTCCTCGATCTTGGGAAGGAACGGGTCGATCAGCTTCGGCCGCATCACCGGTGCGTCAGATGGCTGACCGGTGTCCCTCATCCGTGCGTACCTGCGGACGGTCTTCGGGTCGACCCCGGCCAGTTGGGCAGCCGAATGCGCACACCCGGTGGCGTCCAGGGCCTCGTAGATTTCCATGATCTCCCTGCAAGACTTCTTCACGGTCCCTCCGGCGCGGTCCAGCTCGTTGTCCTCACACCAGCGAGCAAACCCCCGGAGGGATCACCAGTTCGGTACCTGGGTTCGAAAACACACGAACGGCCGTACCGACAGGGAGATCAGCTGTCCGCCAAGCGGGATCCAAAATGTCCGCCTACAAGGATCTTGCGCTGTCCGCTCTCACCGGGTCCACCGCGCGTTCCTCGCCAGCGTTCGCGTCCTCGGCGAAGGCGTCGACATCACCGGCGAGCGCGGAGTCGAAGCCATCTGCTTCGCGGACACCCGCGGCTCCCAGGTCGAGATCGTGCAGAACATCGGCCGTGCGCTCCGACTCAACAAGGACGGCAGCACGAAGATCGCGCGCATCATCGTGCCGGTCTTCCTGGAGCCCACCGAGGACCCGAACGACATGGTCGCCAGCGCCAGCTTCCGCCCTCTTGTAGCGGTCCTCCAGGGCTTGCGTTCGCATGACGAACGTCTGGTCGAGCAGCTCGCTTCCCGGGCGCTCACCAGCGGCAAGCGCAAGGTCCACGTCAAGCGGGACAACGACGGGCGGATCGTCGGGGCCGGCGGCGAGGGTGACGGCGAGGACCAGGAGGCCGACGACACCCAGGCCGCCGCCGAAGCGGCCCTGCTGCACTTCTCCAGCCCCCGCGACGCGTCGACGATCGCGGCGTTCCTCCGTACGCGGGTCTACCGGCCGGAGTCGCTGGTGTGGCTGGAGGGCTACCAGGCCCTCATCCGGTGGCGGGCGGAGAACGAGATCACAGGCGTCCACGCCGTTCCCTATGACGTCGAGGTCCAGGTGGGGGTGACGAAGGATTTTCCGCTTGGCAGGTGGGTGCACCAGCAGCGGAAGGCGCTGCGGGCGGGTGAGCTGGAGGAGCGGCGCAAGACCCTCCTGGACGCGCCGGAGGCCGGGATGGTCTGGGAGCCGGGCGAGGAAGCGTGGGAGAACAAGCTCGCCGCGCTCCGGTCCTACCGGCGGGCGACCGGGCACCTTGCGCCGCGTCAGGACGCGGTGTGGGGCGAAGGCGAGGCGATGGTGCCCGTCGGGCAGCACCTCGCCAACCTCCGGCGAAAGGGCGGCCTCGGGAAGGACCCGAAGCGGGCGGAGCAGCGCGCGCAGCAGCTGACCGCGATCGACCCGGACTGGGACTGCCCGTGGCCGCTGGACTGGCAGCGCCACTGCCGGGTGCTCGCCGACCTGGTCGACGCCGACGCCGACGCCGACGCCGACGGCGTCGGCGTCGGCGTCGGCGTCGGCGTCGGCGTCGGCGTCGGCGTCGGCGTCCTGCCCTACGTCGCGCCCGGCGTCGTCTTCGAGGGCGACGACGTGGGCAAGTGGCGGTGGCGGCACCAAGAGCCGGGCACCTGGGCGCAGCTCCTCCCCGAGCAGCGGGAGCGGCTGACCGCGCTGGGCATCAAAGCCCCCGCGGCCCCGACTCCCGCCCCGGCGCCGGTCGGTGCGGCGAAGGGGTCCGCAAAGGCGCAGCAGGCGTTCCAGCGGGGTCTGGCGGCCCTCTCGCAGTGGGTGAAGCGGGAAGGGCAGCGGGCGGTGCCGCGCGGGCACAGCGAAGAGACCGTGGTCGACGGCGAGACGGAGCCGGTGACCGTGAAACTCGGTGTGTGGATCTCGAACACCAAGACCCGGCGGGACAAGCTCGCCCGGGAGCAGCTGGAGGCGCTGCGGGAGCTGGGCATCGACTGGGCGTGACACAGGATGCGGTTGGTCGTTGAACCTGGCGGTCAAGTGAAGTGCACACAGACCCCGGGATGTCATGGCTGATTCCCGGGGTCTCGCGCTGTCCCGCCACGCGGGCGAGGGAGTCCGCTGTCTCACCAAGGGACGAGCCGAGAGGTGCTTGACGCTCTTGCCCATCCGTTGCCGTCTGTGGCGCGGCGTACTGCCCGCCCTCTGTTCAGGGAGTTCTGTGTTGTTGCGCAAGCTAGTTGGATCCGCCGGAATCGCCCTCGGACTGGCGTTCGTGGCTTCGTCGCCGACCGCCGCAGTCGTGGGCGGAAACCCCGCCGCCACCACCGATGTCGCGCCCTATCTCGTCAGCGTCAACGCGACGAGCTGGTTCGGCTCGGAACACGTCTGTGGGGGATTCCTGCGCGATGCCAGCACCGTGATCACCACCGCGCACTGCGTCGATGGCCAGACGCCATCCAGCCTCTCGGTCAAGTTCGGCGGCCTCGACCGCACCGCTCTGCCCCAGACGCACCAGGTCAGCACGGTCAAGAGGTACGCCGGATACAACTCGGTGACGAAGGCCGGCGACGTCGCGATCCTGAAGCTCGGGACCATGGTCTCCGTGGGCAACGGCGTCCAGTTCGCCAAGCTCGCCACCAGCAACCCCGCTCCCGGGACGATGGCCACGGTCACCGGCTGGGGCCGCCTCAGGGAACTCGACACAGACCTTCCCACCGCCCAGCACACCGTCCAGGTGCCGATCACCACGGCAGCCGCCTGCCAGGCCGCCTACCCGAACCCGAACGACGGCGGCACCGTGCTCGACACCGGAAGCATGCTCTGCGCCGGCCCCGCAGCCGGCGGCCAGGGCATCTGCAAGGGCGACTCCGGCGACCCGCTCGTGGTCAACGGCACCGTCGTAGGCATCGTCTCCTGGGCCCGCGGCTGCGCCGAACCCAACTCACCCGGCGTCTACTCCAGCATCGCGCACTACCACTCCTGGCTCCAGGGATAACGATCCGACCGCCGGATCCAGACACAGACATCAAGCACAGACGCGGCTGCACCCCTCGAAAGAGGGGCGCAGCCGCGACTGGCATCGGGTCTATCAGGATTCAGGTGTGGTTCGTCTGTTTGGCCTACAGGTTTTTCGGTGGGCTGTTCGGTCTACACCCGTCCGGCGGTGAGGCGGCCGTCGAAGAGGACGTCGAACTCGTTCAACGCCGACTTCCAGCGGTTGTTCCAGCGCTGGCGGCCGCGGCCGGTGGGGTCCAGGGCGAGGGTGGCGAGGTAGAGGCGCTTGAGGGCGGCGGTCTCGTTGGGGAAGTGTCCGCAGGCCTGGGCCGCGCGCCGGTAGCGGGCGTTGAGGGACTCGATCGCGTTGGTGGTGTAGACGACCTGCCGGATGGCGTCGGGAAGGCCGAGGAAGGGCACGAACTCGCTCCAGGCCCGCTCCCAGGTCCCGGCGATCGAGGGGTAGCGCTTGCCCCACTTGTCGTCGAAGTCCGTCAGCCGTGTCCGGGCCTCGTCCTCGTTGACGGCGGTGTAGACGGGCTTGAGGTCGCGGGCGACTTCGGCCCAGTCGCGGCGCGAGGCATAACGCAGGCTGGCACGCAGGAGGTGCACCACGCAGGTCTGGACCACGGTCTGGGGCCAGACTGCGTTCACTGCGTCAGGCAGGGCGCTGAGCCCGTCGCAGACCAGCATCAGCACGTCACGGACGCCTCTGTTCTTGATCTCGGTCAGCACCGTCTGCCAGTATTTGGCGCCCTCGCCGCCGTCCCCGGCCCACAGCCCGAGGATCTCGCGATAGCCGTCGGCGGTGACCGCGACGGCCACGTAGATGGGCCGGTTGGCGACAGAGCCGTCCCGGATCTTCACGTGCACGGCGTCGATGAAGATGACCGGGTAGACCGAGTCCAGCGGCCTCGTGCGCCACTCTGCCATCGATTCCAGGGCCTTGTCGGTGATCGTGGAGATGGTCTCCTTTGTCGTCGTCATCCCGTACGTCTGGGCGAGATGGGAGACGATTTCACCGGAGGTCAGTCCCTTCGCGGTCAGCGAGAGCACCAGGTCGTCCAACGCGCCGGTGCGGCGGGCGTACTTGGGCAGCATCCGGGGCTGGAAGGTACCCAGCCGGTCTCTGGGGACCTGCACCGTGACAGCACCGACCTCCGTCATCACCTTCTTGGCCCGGTACCCGTTACGGGTGTTGCCACCCGAGCGCGACCCGCGTCCACCGACCCGGCCGGCCTCCACGGCCAGATGCTCGTCCATCTCGGCTTCCAGAGCGGACTGCATCAGGTGCTGGGCCAGCTCCGGCAACAGGCCGCCCTCGCCCATCAGCCGCAGTCCCCCGCCGCGGACCTTCTCGGCCGCGAGCGCGGCCAGCTCCTCCAGCAGCTCGCTGGACAGACCGTTGTGCGATACCGGCATCGACTTCACGTCGGCACCCTGAGCGCCATCGCCGACCTCGGCAAGTGACACGCCGTCGACGCCCTCGATCAGGTGATCAGTCGTCGTACTCATCAGGCTCACTCCTTCGGGGAGACCCACACCTGATTCATGACACTCCCCTGGCATCTGGCGGCCCGGGGCCGCGTACCAGTGCACGCGGGACGCGGTGGGTCGATCAATCACACGGCAGAGGGGTTTGAGGGGCGTTCAGCTTCTTCTCTCCAGGTTGGGGTGTTAATACCTGGGGGAGGCAGGTTTCCGCCTGCTCATGTGTAAGGGAGACGCTGTGGACGCGACGTTGCGTATCGAGCCGGCTGACATCTATCAGAGCCCGCTGATGGTCGAGGTCGGAGACTTCGCCGAACACACCCAGGGGGCTGTCGGCGAGAAGAACGAGGCGGGCTTCGGCAAGTACGACGACGACTAACAGGCGGGTGCGATGGCCGATGAGTTTAGGGCCATGGGCGGGACCGGCGTCGGACTGAGCCGCTGCCGGAGCATGTCCGGCCCATTGGGCGGGCGCGGCGAGTCCGCGCCCGCCCCCTTTGAGGGGAAGGTCCTTGAGCGAGGTGTCGGCGGCTTGGTTCGTCGTGGTTCCGGATCGGGCGATGGCATCCGATGTTCTTATGCGATTGCGAAGCCACGCTCCGCAGAGCGTGCCGCACACCTCGGGACGACCGTGGCTGTTCGGCCGCTGGCAGAAGGAGCAGTGGGCGTTCGCCTCGGCCGGCACGTCCCTGCTGGCCGTGGCCGGGCAGTGTTCGCTCACCGCACAGGATCTGAGTGTCCGATTGAAGGGCGTGCGCGCTCTGCCAGATGTCGAGACGGCGGTGGCCGGCGCTGCCGGCAGCTTCCATGTGCTCGCGTCCGTCGACGGGCGCAGCTATGTGCGGGGGAGCGCTTTCGGGACGCGCCGGCTGTACTGGACGACGGTTGAGGGGGTGACGGTGTGCGCGGACCGCGCCCGCACACTGGCCTGGCTCACGCAGGCGGTGGTGGACACCGCCCAGCTCGCCGCCCGCATCTCGACCGTCGACCCGCTGCCCCATCCTGTGGCCGGTGGCTCGATGTGGGGCCAAGTCCATGCCGTAGCGCCGGGCCGGGCACTCGTCCTGGAACGGGACGGGAGCCACCACACGAAGGTGTGGTGGCAGCCGCCCTCAACGCACCTCCCCCTCGCGCAGGGCGCACCCGCCCTGCGCGATGCGCTGCGAGAGGCGGTGTCGCTGCGAGCGCGGCCGGAGCAGGTCCTGGGAGCGGACCTTTCCGGTGGCATGGACTCCACCTCGCTGTGCTTCCTGGCGGCCGAGGCCGGAGCCCGCCTGGTCACCGCCTCGCTGCACAGCACCACCCCAGGCAACGAGGACCGGCACTACGCCCCGTATGCCGCACAGCGCCTCCCTGGCTCCCGGTCTCTGGCGTTCACGTTCGCCGAGCTGCCGGGCTACTTCGCCGGGCTGGGCGAACGGCACGATCCGGCCGACGAGCCCACCGCCGTGACACGGGGGCGGGCCCTGCAGGAACACCTGGCCCACGCATTGCGCCACCAGGGCGCGCAACTGCGCCTGACCGGATACGGCGGCGACGATGTCCTCCTGCCTCCCCGGTGGTCGTATCTCCATCCGCTGGTGCGCCGCCATCCGGTCACGGCGCTGCGGCACGCGGCCGGGTGGCGAGCGCGGTCGCGGTGGCCGCTGGCGACCACGGCGAAGCTGCTGTTCGACGGCCGCTCCTACAGCCGCTGGCTGGCTGCCACCGGCAGCCGACTGCGCGGACCCGCCGCCGACCGCCCCAGCCCCGACAGCTGGGGCATGGGGCCGCGTCTTCCCGCGTGGGCCACCGACAATGCTGTGGACCTCCTGGCCGGCCTCTTGGACTGTGCGGCGCGCGAATCACACCCCCTGGCCTTGGACCGCGGCCTGCACGCAAGGGTCCACCAGGCAAGGGAAGCGGGCAGGATCGCCTCCATCTTCCTGCACGACTCGACGGCCGACGCCCTGCCCGCGGAAAGCCCGTTCTGCGACGACACGGTCATCGCCGCGTGCCTGGCGGTACGCGCACAGGACACCACCAGCCCCTGGAGCTACAAACCGCTCCTGGCGGCAGCGATGGACGGCATCGTCCCCAGCTACCTGCTGGAGAGAGTCACCAAGGACCACGTCACCCAGGAATGGCACCACAGCCTGCGACAGCACCGCCGCGACCTCGCCGACCTCGCCTGCGACTCCCACCTGGTCGCCGCCGGCATCGCTGACGAGAACGGGCTGCGGCGCGTGCTGCACAGCCCCGAACTCCTCACCAGCCATACGCACGGGCTGGAGCAACTCCTGGCAGCCGAACTGTGGCTGCGCGACCTCGCCGCCCACCCCCTCCCGGCCTACCTCACCACTACCGAACCCGAGGAGCACCCCGTTGAGCCGACTGCGCGCTGATGTCACCTGCACCGCCACCCAAGACGGCATGGTCCTGCTCGATCACCGCACCGGCCGATATTGGCAGCTCAACACCACCGGCGCGACCGTCCTGCAGGCGTTCCTGGACGGCTCCACGCCCCAGCAGATCACGGACGCCCTGGTCCGGGCACGTCCCGTAAGCCGTGAGCACGCCGAAGCCGATGTCAACGCCCTGATCGACCATTGCACCCGTGCCGGGTTGGTGAGCGCTCCGTGAGCCGACAGACACTCGACACCAGCAAGAACCGCCCCCCGGCACTACGCCGGCTGGCTGCCCACACCGCTGTCGCCGCCGCCCGGGGCCTTGCACACCTGCCTCCCGTACGTCTCCAGGCGGTACTGCGGACCGCCCGCCGGGGAGCGAGGAGCGCCTCCTACGACACGGCGCTGACCGCCCGAGGGGACGTCACCGCTGTCAGCGTCCTGTGCTCGGGCCGCTACTGCCTTCAACGCTCCCTGGCCACCGCGCTGCTGTGCCGCATCGGCGGAACCTGGCCCACCTGGTGCACCGGAGTACGCACCTCCCCCTTCGCCGCCCACGCCTGGGTCGAAGCCGAAGGCCAACCCGTCGGCGAACCAGCCGACACCGCCACCTACCACACCATGCTCACCGTCCCACCACACTGAGAGGATATTTACCCAGCAGAGGGCCGTCCCGGGTTCTCGCCACGATGTGCACCACGCCGCTCTCGGCGAACACGCGCTCCACCAGCACCGTTGTGAGGTGCGGAAACAACACTTCCAGGAGTTCATCACACCTCACCACGGTCTCAGATGACACTTCGTCACGACAGTAGAACCCTGGTGATCGTCCTCACGAAATGTGTGCCAGATCCCAGTTGTCATCCACGCAGCCAGAGGTGGGACGGGAGTAACCCGACCGGCGCATCCGCGTTGAACCCGGCATGGTCAAGACGGTGACGCGGCCCTCCCCTGTCGTCGGCGGTCGGCGCAGCGGCACAGAAACGGTTCCCCACCCGGAGCTGGAGCCGATCTTTGCCGCGCTCGCGCAGCAGTGGGAGGGCACCGGCCGTCTCGTTCCCGGCCATGTGGATGAGGAGTGGGTCTTCCTGGCCCGCACCCGTCCCTGGCCGAACGGCTGAGCGCGGCGCGCTCGCTCCAGGTTGCCGGGCCGGCACCGTGGTTGGGCCCCCGGCCCGGCGGCCCCGGCCGCCCAGCAGCGTCGACGGGCTCGGGTACGGTTGGCGTCGCACAAGATGGCGTGGGCCTTCTGCACGAGCGTCATGTAGAGCTGCGGGACCGGTGCCTTGACCAGTTCATCGATGACGGCTTCGTAGTCGGCGCCGAAGTCCGCCCAGTCCTTGCCCTGCTTGTCGAGCCACAGGGTGACGTCGGAGAAGAAGACCGCCTTGCCCGGCCCGTCGTTCGGGTCGCGGGCCAGGCCCGTCGCGAGATCGAGCGCGATGCCGGCGCCCTTGCTGACGAGGTGGCGGGGGATCATCGCCGGAGCGACGGCCACCGCGCACTCACCCCACCCGTCTTGGGTCTGCTCCGGCCAGGGCAGTCCCAGCACGAGCCAGCCGCCCGGTACCAGCAGCTTGTTGCTCACCATGTTCTTCCCCCTCGGTAGTGGATGGTCGCAACCGATCTTTCCGCCCCAACCCGGCAGCAGACAAGACACCCTCCGCCCGCCAGCCCGGCCCGGCTGCGGTCAACACGGCGCATGGGTTCTACTCCGCTCCGTCTGGATGAGGGGCGTCACCCGATGAAGCCCCGGGACCAGAGGGTGCGGCTACGGCCGCCAGCTCGCCCCGGTGATGGCGTGACGCTGCCAACCTGGGGACATGGACGATTCCTCTCTGCCCGACAGACGGCGTCGACGTGTGCGGCGCCCGTGCTACCGGGCCCCACGACGCCCCCCACGCTCAAGCCGTTGACCAGGACATACACCGAAGTCCGGCTGGAGTACTAGCCCCACCTGCAATTCCATTCAAACAGCCCAGACGCGCCTAAACTGCCTCCTCGCGGTGACAGCCGTTAGGGTACCGAGCCCACTGCATCCGGGTGACATTCAGCTCCACCCCGATGTCGGCCGCCTGCAGGGTGGCTGGCGGCCGTAAATGTGTGCGAGTGACGAACTCTCAGCGTGCACGCCGGGCCGGCCTCGCCGCCCTGTGCACCGGTGCCCTGACTCTCTCCCTCGCCCTCACGGCCACCGCGGCTGCCCGGCCCGCCGCGGCTCCCGAAGGAGAAGAGATCGTGCGCTCCCGCACGGTCCCCGTGAACGTGACCGACTACCGATGGCTCTGTACGGCCGCACCGTTCGGCATGCCACGCGAGCACACCTTCGACCTCTTCGACGACGTGCGGCTGACAGCGGTGGAAGACGGGCTCGTCCGTGACGGTCAGAAGGTGACCTGGACCGGGCACCTGAAGAGCGACCCGCGACACAACGTGGTGCTGTCCACCACCAAAGTGTGCGAGCCCGGTATCGACCCGGCCGGGGTCGGCATCGACGCACATTTCGACCTCAGCGAGAGGGTGTTCCGAATCGCGGGGATGCGCAACGAGCCCGGCCGGCTGCAGATCACCGAGGAAGACCCCAGCAAGCACGAGCCGAGCGCCCCCGACGACAACCACCTCGGGCGCAGCGCGCCGGATCCGAAGACCATGCGCGACGCTCTCGAACGCCTCAAGAAGCGTGCGGCAGCCCCCGGCCCGGTCATCATCGACATGATCGTCGGGTACACGCCGGCCGCGGCCCGCCGGATCGGCGGAGAGCAGGCCATGGACGCCCGCATCAAGCTGGCCCAGTCCTACATCAACCAGGCTTTCGCCGACAGCAACGTCCAGGCAAGCGTCGACATCGTCGGCACCTACAACACCGCCTACTACGGCGACCAGCAGGCCGCGACCGTCCTCCCGATGATCTCCAACCCCCGCGAGCCCCAGCTCGGGACACGCGCCGGGCAGCTGCGTGAGCAGTACGGAGTCGATCTCGTCTCCGTGATCACCGACATCCCCGACGGCTCCTCCGGGCGTGCCAGCCTTCCGATGCCGATCAGTGAGCACAGCGACAACGAGGCCTTCTCCGTCGTCGACGTCCAGTCGATCACCGCCTGGTACAACTTCGGCCACGAGGTCGGCCACAACCTGGCCATGTTCCACGACCGGACCACCCTCGACGACCAGAGCGGAGGCCAAGGGTACGAACACCTGCTGACCACGCCTTACAGCACCGGGTTCGTCACACCCAACCGTGACTTCCACACCCTCATGGCCTACTCCACGGCCTGCGGAGGACCATGCACCGCCGTCAACCAGTACTCCAACACCGAGAACCTCGTCAACGGCGAGCCCCTCGGTAACCAGTACAACAACAACGCCGCCGTCGCCCGCCTCACCACCCCCGTCGTTAGCGGCTACCGCAACCTCAAAGCCAGCATCGTCCGGCATGCTCTGACACTCTCCCAGAGCTCCGGCGGAGAGATCCGGCCCGCGACCTACGGCCCCTACCGGGCCGGCACCACCGTCGCCGTCAACGCCATCACCGCGCCCGGCCAACGCGTCGCCGCGTGGGAATTCGACGGCAACCGCTACAACATCACCGGCACTCAGGTCACTGTGACCATGGACCGCGCCCACACCCTCAAGGCCGTCTTCACCCGCAACTAGCCTCACACCATGGTGCGGGGAGCCTGGCGACCGAGCCCCCGCACCACCTCCGCCCGTCCCGGAAGCAGGGCGGTTGCAAGTTCCGGGATCGCGTAGATCGTCCGTGCCCGGCGGGAGTTGACGTGGCAACAGCACAACTCCGTGCACCGATGCCTGACTAGGGGCTTCACGGCACCCGCAGATACGGAGCGCGGGTCAGCCGACGGTCGGTGCTCCACTCTCCAGGGCGGGCGCGGCCTCCAGCCGGTCCAGCCGCTCGTAGAGGGCACGGACCCAGGCGGGCGCGGTTCTGGACGCAGTGCACGGTGCCCTCGATCGCCTTGGACAGCCGGCCTTCCGCTTCGCGCAGGACGACGTCGGCGAGTGCCTTGGGCCCGCTGTCCTTGGGCAGCTGGTTCGCACGGCGTCGGACGTCGGCGGCGATGGCGCGGGCGTGGCCGGTGAGCTGGAGGGCGATCTGCTCGTAGTCGCGGGTCGTGACCGTGCCCTCGCCGGACCAGGCGAGGACGGCCTTGACGAGGCACTCGTACGGTTCGCGATCGAGCGGGAGCTCCGCCTCGATCAGCCCGTCGGGGTCGTACAGGACGGTGTGGGTGCTGGTGTGCATGGCGGGCCTGACTGCTGGGGCGTCATCGCGCGGGTGGCCGGCGGTCACCGCTGGGTGTCCTCGCCGCCGTCGGCGGCCTGCCCGAACTGCCGACGCCAGCAAGGCGCCGAGGTTCTGCCACAGGACACAGACTCCTCGTCAGCCACGCGTCCCGAAGGCGCCCCGAAACCTGGCTCACCACGGCCCAGTCACGGCCACATGAGCATCGGCTGGCCATCCATGACCTCGCCTTGAATGTTCAGCCTCGTGCTTGGGTTCTCCTGCATCATGGCCACCCACTCGTTGTAGAACCGGGTGCCCGCCAGTGCCCCGCTCTCGCCCGGCCCGACGCTGTACACCACGAACGCCCAGTCGTCGCAGACCAGAATCAGCTGTTGGCCGTCGCTAACACCGCTATTCCGCAGGGCCTTGGCAGCATTGCCGTTTCGCGGGGCGACATCGCCTTCATCAAGGAGCTGCTGAAGATCAGTGCGGGCGCCCTGGGGCTCGGGAAACACCTCCCACCGGAACCTGGCGGAAGGACCCGAGCCCGACCATGGGCTGAACACCGCCATCCAGCTCCAACCGGGCCCTGAGCGACTCGTGGCAGTGACCCGGGAGTCCTTGTTCGGCATGATGCCGTTGAACGGGGTAGTCGAGGTGGGGTACCCGCTCAGTCGCTTCAAAGCTCCTCCTTGGGTGAGACACGTCAAGTGGTGCCCAGGTTAAGGGAGTTGCGAAACGATGAATAGGAAATCGCAGGGCCTACGCACACCTGATCAGCGAGGCTGCGAGTGCCACCAGCGACGCGAAGCTCGCCAAACTTCTAGGTATGCACGGCTTCGGGCTGCAGAACGCGGGCCCAGCCACGGACCTTGGGAGCGGGATCCATGGGCAGCGGAATCCGAGCCCCCTTGGCGGCCCGGTCTACGGCCGATCGGTCCGGCCGGCGCTTCCCCGGCCAGGTCCACCCCGGCCTGGTAGTACACCGAGCCGTTCGCTGCTGCCGTGCCATGACCGACGCGGCCCGCCACGGGGCGGTCGAGGGCCTGCCCGGGGCACGCGCTGTGTCCCCACCGTGGGCGGGGTGCTGATCCACCCACCGATGTCGGTCGAGTGATCCATTCACCTCGGGGGGGGCGGAAACGGTCAAGGCGGCCTCGCACGTGCGAGCGGGACCGAAAACCCGGACCTGTGGGGGTCCGATGGGCCGGGGACTGGCCTGTCAGGCGTCAGCCCGGGGCCGTGACGTGGAGGGCGAGCCGCGGAGTTCTCCGTTGATACGCATGGCTTCACCGAGCTGGTCCTCAAGAATGACGATGCGGCAGGCCGCTTCCACCGTGGCCCCCCGGTCGACGAGCTCACGGACACGACCCGCGATCTTCAGCTGATAGCGGGAGTAACGGCGGTGTCCGCCCGGGGAGCGCAATGGCGTGATGACACGGGCTTCGCCGATAGCACGCAGGAAGGCGGGCGTGGTGCCGAGCATGTCGGCGGCCCGTCCCATGGTGTAAGCGGGATAGTCGTCGTCATCGAGACGGCCGAAGGAGTCGTCTGCTGTCATCTGTACCTTCCTGTGGAACACGCGTTGGAGGGGCCCGGGTGCCAATGGCACCCGGGCCCCGAAGGAACTGCTACACCATCAGCCGGCCTTCACTGACTACGCCGACTCTGTGTTTCCGCATACCTACCAGGAAGAGGTCCGGTGGTTGCGGGGATCGCGGTTGCTTGACCGGAGACCACCTCACGAACGATGTCCTGCGGTACCCGGGCCCAAAACTTTCACCCGGGCGATCACGATGGCGCTCAATCCCTCCGTTCTTCCCTCAGGGATCAACTCACATACAACTACTGGTACTGCTCTTGCTGGTACTACGATCCTGCGAACTGCTCCGCGGCCTGTCACAGCACCGCTCTTCGGCAGCCAGCCCCGTCGCCCGTCCTGCGTCTGCTCTGGCTTGGAACCCCACTGCCGAACCTCCCGGCAACTTTCACCGAGGTACTGCGCACTCTGTACTGCTGGTAATGCGAACTGCTCGTGACCTGTTCGAGCGCCACTCTCCGGCAGCCAGCCCCGTCGCCCGTCCTGCATCTGCTCTGGCTTGGAACCCCACTGCCGAACCTCCCGGCAACTTTCACCGAGGTACTGCGCACTCTGTACTGCTGGTAATGCGAACTGCTCGTGACCTGTTCGAGCGCCACTCTCCGGCAGCCAGCCCCGTCGCCCGTCCTGCATCTGCTCTGGCTTGGAACCCCACTGCCGAACTTCCCGGTACGCGCGCCGCAGCCTGACGCCATTTACCGAGGGACCACTGGTACTGCCGACTGCACCTGGGTACTGCCGTACTGCTCACGGAGGCCCCTGATCACTGCGGGCCACCCGGTCCGGTCGCCAGTCCCGTCACCGTCCTGCAACCGCTCTGGCTTCGAAACTCCACCACCGCACCGTCCTGCGCACTGCAACTACGTGTACTGCGGTACTGCTTGCCCGGCAGTTCTCCCTGCCAGGCCCTGCGGTCTCTCTTGGCTACGGGGAAAACAATAACCACAGCGACGCGCGGATGTCTACTTCCGCCGTGACAGGTTTCCTGTGAGGACTGACAGTGAAGTCCTGCGGTCCGCGACGCGTGAAAACTGCAACGGCGCACCCCCCATCCGGAGGTGTGAGGGGGCGTCGGATCGGGCAGGTGGGGTGTCACGGCACAAGCGGCGCAACCGATCACAGGTGGGGTGTACGCGTATGAACAGCACGACGATCAGCCTTACCTCGACGCCCCCCGTACCGACCGTGGTCCGGGGCGACAGTCCGGCCGGCATCAGTCGGGCCCGCCAGGCCGCCCGCGCCTTCACCGACCGCCTCACCCCGGCGCCCGGCCCGGACACGGCGGACACTCTCGTCCTAGTCGTCTCCGAACTCGTCACCAACGCCCTGCGCCACGGCGGCGGCCACTACACCCTGAAACTCTCCACCGACCCCGGCACAATGACCGCCGCAGTCAGCGACCCCAGCCCGGCACACCCCCGCGAGCGCACCCCCGACCTGGGCGGCGGCAGCGGCGGATTCGGCTGGCACATGATCCGCCGCCTAACAGAGCGCCTGACCATCACCCCCGGCCCCGGCTACGGCAAAACCATCCACGCCCAACTCCCCCGCTGACAGCAACCGGACCCACCTCGCGCAACCGCAGGCAGCCCAGTCCCGGAAACCCGCGGCGCGATGACTTCGGCGTCGATCCGTTACCCCTTGCTTGTTCCCGCGTTGAAGGGACGCGCAGGCCGCACGTCCTGCGACCGACCTTTCATCTCGCAAGGAGAACTGATGTCGCGTATCGCCAAGGCAGCCACCGCCATCGCCGGCACTGCTGCCATCATGGCCGGCGGAGCCGGCATGGCAGCCGCTGACGCCGGAGCCCAGGGTGTCGCCGCACACTCTCCCGGTGTCCTTTCAGGCAACCTCGTCCAGGTGCCCATCCACATCCCGGTCAACATCTGCGGCAACACCGTGAACGTGATCGGCCTGCTCAACCCCGCGTTCGGCAACACCTGCGTGAACAGCTCGAGCCACGAGAACCACCACGGCGGCTACGGCGGCTGATCCTCACCCCCGAACCCTGCGGCCTCCCCCTCACGCCCGGGGGAGGCCGCAGTCGCGTCCACGGGCGAACGAATCCTTGGCGGGGCCCGATCCTGGCCCGCCAGACGCAGCGTCAGACACAGCGGTAGCGCTTCGTGTGGTCGAGCAGTTGTGCGGGGGCTCTTCCATAGAATCCTCGCCAGGTACGCGGACGACGTCGGCTGCGACGTAGAAACCATCTTTGCCGTACGCCGCTACACCCTCACCGGCGACCGCCGCGCCCTTCAAGGCACCCGGCTCTGAACACCGGAACCGCCCACCGGGTGAATACGGCGTCGCGAGCGTGACCCGACCGGCGATCCGCCCAGCCACCCCGGCCCACCGGTCATCGCGCAGGTCACAACCGCCAAGACGCGACTCAAAAAGGGCGGCTCCGCGCCCCTTCCCCCCACGGGCCCGGCCCGCCAGCGGCGGTGCAGGGCCGGCCGACACATCGCAGTCAGCGGCAGGGATCCGCAGGTGCGCGGGGCCCCGCACCGCGCCCGGTGCGGGGCGTGTTGTACAGCTCGCTCAGGGTTCGCGGCCCGGGCGGAAGGTGGCGCGGGTCAGTGCCAGGCACTGAGGCCTGCTACGCCACGGCCCTGGACTGCCATTCCCAGCGCAAGCCGTCCTTCAGTAACGACTGAACTTGAACTCGTGATGTCGGCCTGATCGGCATCAGTTTTCCATGATCAGGCCGGTGCCGGCGAGGCATCCGTCGACCAGGTGCGGTCGGTACTGGATCTGCTTGAGGCTTCGCTTCACGGCTCGGGCCAGTTGGTCGAGGTTCGCGGCGGCGAGGTTGCCGATGGTCCGTTTGACCAGCGACCAGACGCCCTCCTGGGGGTTGAGGTCGGGAGCGTATGAGGGGAGCTGGAAGACGGTCAGCCAGTCCTCGTTCGCTTCGATGAACGCCCTCATCTGCGGCATGAGGTGAGCGCGCAGGTTGTCCCAGACCAGGACGATCGGCCCGCCGAGCTGGATGTGTGCCCGGACTATCAGGTCGCGGAAGTCCTCCCAGGCGAAGCCCTTCTTCTCGTTCTTGCGGCCGCGGTAGACGTGGAAGCTGTAGAACATCCGGGACCGCTTGCCCTGCCTGTAGCAGGTCATACCGGCCATGGAGACTCGGCCGGAGCCCCGGCCACGGACGCGGACCTCGGGGGTCTGGCCCACCCGGCCCCATGTCCTGGCGCGCGGCGGTCTCATCGATTGCCCGGCCTCGTCCTCGAAGACGATCCAGGCCCCGCGAGCCGCCGCGGCGCTTTTACCCGCGGCCAGACCTCCTTCTTCCACAACTCGACGGCCGCGTCGTCACGCTCGATCGCCCGGCGGGCCGGCTGCTGCCAGGACCAGCCGTGGCGTTTGAGCAGCCGCCATGTCCCCTCCACGGTGTAGGTGACGTGGAACAGGCGGCCGATCAGCGTTTTCACCCGAGCCAGTGTCCATCGCTGGTCATCCCAGCCATGCGCCAGCGGCCCGCGCTCCAACTCGCCCTCCAGCCTGGCGATTTGCCTGTCACTCAGCCTCGGCCGTCCCGGCGAGCCCTTCGACAGGACCCCGGACCCACCGCCCTCACGCCACAGCCGGCGCCAGCGTTCCACCGACCGCTCGGACACCCGTAGCGCGCCCGCGATCTCCCGGTTCTTCTCCCCGCCCTCGAAGCGTTCCACGGCCAACAGCCGGATCCGCTCCCGCACGGCCCTCTCAGCGTCGGTCAACCCGCCGCCCTGCGCGTACCTCACAACCCAGGACTACCGAAGCCGCCGGGTCGCTGTCAGGCGAATGGCCCCGACATCACCCAATCAAGTTCAGATACCTTTAGTTCGACCTCAGGATTCGAGATCGCAGTCGACATCGACGATCCGCGAACTCCAGTCCCTGGACTGCATCGAACCGAACAACGTAAGGATCATGGCAGGCCCAAGGTCCGAAAGAGGTGTGCGCGTTGGGCGCCCCCGCGCAGTCGACCGACCTCGCCGGTCATACCCCGCGCTGACCTCGACGCGGTCGCCGCCTAACTCATCAGCAGCCAACACAAGACGCTCGGCCGGGAAACCCCAGCCGAGCGCCTGTCCAATCTGCTTGCGGTCTGATCAACCAACCGCAGTGTTGCACCGACTCCTGGAATTCTACCCAGTATCGAGGCAGGGCACCGTACCTTGGATTCGGCTATTACTCCGAAACGTACATCCAGGCAGAGCACGTATCCGGTACTGTATCTGCCGCGCTACCCATCGTGCATACCCGCGCCCTGTAATTATTGATACTGAGAAGATCTCCATCCGTTTTGTAGACACTGGTGCCTGCACCCTTGCCGTTGTACCAGGAGCCTCCGTCCCAGTCGTACCACTTATCAGTGGCTCTTACCTGTATAAACGCCCGCACGCCCTTGCCGTCGGCACGGTAATCGCTAAGACGCCAGTCATCTCCGTCGTCGTAGAAGTGCAACCCGCCGGAGAGATTTCCGAAAACGGTCACTGTGACAGACTGGTCCGTGGCAAAAGCTGGACTACTGGCGCCTACCACAAAGGCGGGAACGGTCAGGACCGCTGCCGCTCTGGCAATCCATTTCTTGGACATAGAAAACCCCCGAGTTGATTCAATGGCGAATGTATCCGCATGGCAAACTCTTACAGCTGTTGCGGAGCGTCGCTCCGCAAATTTCTACTTTTGAAGGTCGTAACGTCCACAGCTGTTCGACGGGAAACTTAATCTCCCTGCAGGATTTTTGATCCATGAATGGCTGTGCACGATCGCTCGAGGCGACCCTCGAATCACCTCGCGTGAGCAGCTGAGCTCGCCGACAAGAAAAAGATACCTTGACCGGAACTCCGGCGCTACAACGGCAGCCAAATAATCGCAGGGAATATTCACGACGTTCTGAACAATTTCGGGCAATGCTTCACCACCCCGATTCCGAAGCTCAAAGATACCTCAAATCTCAAATCCATCAGATCTGACTTGCGAATTGGTGCGTGATAACTGGTGGAGGGTGCCCGCATCCCGCCGAAGGGGCGGTCCATCGCGCCGTGCCGCAGCCGGTCCATGTCCTCGATGCCGCTGGGCAGCTTCCTGCGCACGTTCACCCACGGGCACGTGAGGCAACTGGCCGCCGTCGCCCGCCGTTTCCTGCCCGCGCTGGCCGCGCACACCCCGCTGCTCCTGAGGGTGGAGACGGTCGCCTACGTCGACCTGGACGACACGATTCGGCGGACCTACGGCTATGCGAAACAGGGCGCCGGATACGGCTACAACAAGGTCAAGGGCCTGAACGCACTCCTCGGGATTCTCTCCACACCACTGGCCTCGCCGGCCATCGCCGCCAGCCGGCTGCGCCCCGACAGGTGCGATGCCGGGGCCGGGCCGTTGTCACTGGGTGGCTATCCGAGCCAGGTGATGGTGAGGACGGACAAGCGGCGCAGGGGCCGGTTCACCCAGTAGGTGAGGGAGAGCTGGCCGACGGAGGCGTGGCGGATGTCCTCGCCCTCGGGGTCGTCGGTGTTGAACTGCCGGAGCCCCCAGGGGTCGGCCGCGGCGGCGTCCAGGACGTCCCACACGGTGTCTTCCGCGTGCTCGGGCAGGGCGTCGAGGACCTTGGCGGCCGGGGCGGAGAAGCGGACCGCGTACGGCTGTCCGGTCACCGGCGCCTGCCCCGGAGCTCCGCCATGTCGATGAAGTCGCTGTCGTCGTAGCCGGAGGCGACGAACGCGTCGACCGCCGGGGCGGAGGCGATGAGGCCCTGCCACTCCTGGACGACCTCGTACAGCCCGCCGAGGGAGAAGGTGCGGCGGGATTCCTCGAGGGCGGTCGCCCACTGCTGCTCGAAGGCCGGCACCCACTGTGCGGCGCGCTGGTCGGCGCGCAGCTGGGCGAGGAGTTCGGCCGGCGCCCCGGGTGCGGGGGCGTTCGGCGTGAGGGGTGCGTGGTCGGGCTGCGCGCTCATCTGGTCCTCCCGGCGGGTCGTCACCTCACGGTACGCGCGCCGGGTGGCCGTGGAAGCGGACATGCGGTGACCGGCGGAGAAGTAGGGGTCGGACCGGGGCGCGGTACTGGCCTTGTGACCAGCCCGTTTCCCCAGCCCGCCCTCCGCACCGGACATGCACCTCTCAGCGCATCCGGCGCTCCACAGACTCCCTTGGGACCGCGCGGCTCAGACCGTCGCGGTTCTCGTCCACGGTGTCGGAATGCTGTAGCCCCGCCATCGATACCGGGTGACCTTCACCCGCTGGGGGACGAACAGCGTGATCCCCCGTCCTCTTCGGGCCGCCAACCGGGCTCGCCGGTCAGATAGCGGCGTCGCAGAGTCCTCCAGTCGATCCCGGGATGCTGTTTCCTCAGCCACAAGGTGACCCGACGCCAGGTGAAGGCGTCAAGGTAGTGGAACGTGGCTGTGGACGACCCGAACCGGAAGTAGTTACACCATCCCAGCATCATCGAGTTGAGCTGACGAAGCAGGTCGGCGAGGGTTCGCTGACCTCTCTTGTTGGTAGCCGCCCGCACCTTGTCCGTGATCGAGGCCAACGCCTTCTTCGACGGATAGGTGTAGACGTAACGGCGAAGGCAGGCGCGGGTCGATCTCCACATGGGAGAGGTCGACCAGCCACGAGCCGGGGATCTTCGGGTTGAACTTCGGGGTGACGAAGTGATCCGGGGCCGACAGGCCGACCGTGAGCCGGGGTTGTGGCCGCTCACCCAGTTGCCGGTCTCCTCATCGCGCACCGGGCGGGTCGGCGGTCGCAGCGCGGTCATCAGCTCCAGGCCGGACACGGCGGTGCTGCCGCGTGGGGTGCTGACTCGCTGGGCGTAGGTGCCGAGGACCTGGGCGATGTCGGCCGGGTCCATGTCGGCCACGCCGGGCCAGGAGCGGGTGTCGAGGGCGTCCCAGGGCAGGATCGCGAGCTGCACGCACTGGCGCTGGGCGCCGGTGGCCTTGCGGTAGATGCGGGCCCACGGGCCGAAACCGCGCTGGGTGAGCTGCCATTTCGCCTTGAGGACCTGCTTGACGACCGGGTGGTCCTCTTCCAGGCGCAGGCCCCTGCGGTCCTCCAGGCGCTCGGGGAGCCCCAGCTTCACGGCGGCCGACGCGGTGAGCACGATCAGCGGGTCGGCGTCCTTGCCGGGCCCAAGTGCCCGTTTCGAAGGTCGAGTTGTACGCGTCGATACGCCATGACGCTCGGGTCGAAGGGCTGTCCAGCAGGGCTTTATCGGCGAAGTACGGGGTGGGTCGCCGGACGGTTTCGATGGCGTTGGAGTCGGTGTGGCCGGCGCCGTGGAAGCAGCTTCCGGCCCGGGCCTCGCGCCTGGATCCGTTCAAGGCGACGATCGACCAGATCCTGCGGGACGACCTGGACGCGCCGCGCAACAGGCCGCAGCACAGAAGACCGTCAGTTGATCCCCGACCGCAGACCAACCACTCTCTACGGCCCCGGCCCCAGCCCTGGGAACCAACGGAACAGCCAGAATCGATGAGATCGATACTGGTCGCCGGGTCGTCAGCTGCGGTGACGACCGCCGACGGTCAGACCGTGGCGATCACGGCGTAGCGCTCGTCGTTCACCGTACGGCCCCACAGGGCCGTCTGGGCGTCGAGGGGTTCGACGCGCAGGTCGGTGACGAGAGGGCGCACCGCGACGGCGAGATCGGTGGCGCCGATGCCGCCTGCCCAGGGCAGTGTTCCGGCACCCGCGACGTACGGCGTTGCGCTCTGTGTGGCCTCGCCCCACCGGCCCTCAACCAGGATCAGAGTGCCGCCGGGGCGGACGCGGCTGATCCAGTCGGCGAGTGCGGTGTGCGGATCGGGCAGGGTCCACATCAGATGGCGGGAGATGAGGACGTCGAACCGCTGATCGCCGGTGGGCGGGGCGGCGGCGTCGCCCACGAGGAAACGCCCCGCCAGTCCGGCGGCCGTCAGCTTCGCCCGGGCGCGCTCGACCATCCGCGGGGAGAGGTCCACGCCGGTGACGCAGTGTCCGGCCCCAGCCGCCAGCAGGGACAGCGACCCGGTCCCGCAGCCGACGTCCAGCACATCCGCCAGCCGGGACGGCAGCCAGGAATTCAGGAGGTTCGCCCACGCGTCGCGGGTCTCCAGGTCCCGCAGTCCGTGGTCCGGCTCCTCGTCGAAGCGCTCAGCAGCGGCGTCCCAGTACCCGGCAATGGCAGCGATGTTCGTCATCCCCTGATCCTTTCAGGCGCCACTGACAACACCCCCCTGCCATGCCACCTGCAACCGGACCCTCAGCTATCCATGATCGATTTCCACTCTCCCGTTGGTCCCCAAGACCGGGCTCCGCAGAACCCACGAACGGGGCCTCCGCCTTCGGGCGGTGCCGCCCGAAGTGGAGTCACTTCTCAC
Organism: Streptomyces sp. A5-4; assembly: GCF_051131715.1. NCBI lineage: Bacteria > Bacillati > Actinomycetota > Actinomycetes > Kitasatosporales > Streptomycetaceae > Streptomyces > Streptomyces sp. A5-4. Next base: position 34,079 of record NZ_CP178591.1, read on the forward strand.
CTACCAAACGAGGCCCTCCGGCCGCCGCGTGGAGTCAGAACCCGCCTACAGGCGGAGTCAACGAACACCTACAAAGCCACATGGTCCGGCTCGGGCCCACCGACGATGCGACCGCGGTCACCGCCGCCCAGCTCCGCGCCGTGGCGGAGCGGCTGATCACGGCCGGCCAGTGGACGGCCGGAGACCCGGACATCACGATCGTCATGGACGCCGGCTACGACGTCACCCGCCTTGCCTGGGTCCTGCGCGATCTCCCGGTCGAGCTGGTCGGCCGGATCCGCGGCGACCGCGTGATGCGGCTGCCGAAGCCGCCACCCCTCTACAGCCCCAAGGGCGGACATCCGCCCAAGCACGGGCCGGAGTTCCGCTTCGCCCAACCCGAGACCTGGCCCGAACCGGCACTCACCACGGCCACCGACACGATGAACTACGGCAAGGCGCAGGCTCAGGCCTGGGACCGGGTCCACCCGCGGCTTACCCACCGCTCGGCCTGGCTGGAGCACGACGGTGAACTCCCCATCGTCGAAGGCACCTTGGTCCGCCTCAAAGTCGAGCACCTCTCCAAGGAACGTGATGCTCCGCCCGTGTGGTTATGGTCCTCGAAGACCGGCGTCGCCTCCGACGATGTGGACCGCTGCTGGCAGACGTTTTCAACGCGTTCGTTTCGGCCCGACCGGGACAGCCAAACCGGTGATCTCAACTCGGCGCACACCTAATTCGGGAACGGGCCCCGTATCGTGACGCCTCCATCGACTACGAGACTTTGGCCCGTCACATAAGACGAGAGTGGCGAGGCCAGGTAGACGGCCGCAGCAGCTGCGTCGCCGGGGACGCCGAACCGGCCCATCGGAATCTCAGCCGCTCCCTCGGCGTCCTCCGCGGAGTTCGCCACCGACGTCGCGATCGCTCCGCACGCAACGACGTTCATACGAATGCCGTCGCCAGCATATTCTGCGGCGACGGTCTTAGCGAGGCTCCCGAGTCCGGCTTTGGCGGCACCGTAGCCTGCCTGCATGGGTGCGCCCATCGCTCCGGTGATCGAGCCGACGCTGACTATGGATCCCCCGTTCCCCTGGGCCAGGAACGTACGGATGGCAGCACGGGCTGCGCGCGCCACATACCGCAGGTTCATCTCGTAGACCAGGTCCCAGTCGTCGTCACTCATCTCGTGCAGCCGCACGGCAGGCACAAATGCAACCTGCCCTCCGACAACGGTCACGAGGGTGTCGAGCGTGCCGAACTCGGCGGCGGCGTGGGCAACGAACCCATCGACATCCTGCCGGGAACGGACATCACCGACCAGCGGAATGGCGCGTGCACCGGCCTTTGTCAACTCATGAACCGCATCACGCGCTCGCTCCGGATCGATGTCCGCGATGGCTACAGCAGCACCAGCCACAGCGAATGCCCGCGAGATCGCGTGCCCGATACCTTGGCCTCCTCCCCCGATCACCAAGGTGTTCATGCCAGCGAGAGGGTTAGCGAAGTTGTCCACCACCGGATCCTCGCATACCCGTTGCCACCAGAGACTGGTCTCAACGTCGGGACGTCCCATCCAGGCGATTTGCGGCGTTTGGGGTTCTGAAACAGGCACTGAGCTTGGTCTTTATCTACCAAGATCTTCCAGGCTTGCCGATGGCCTTGAGGGTCTCGGGGCGTTTGACGGTCTTGCCGACGTCGTAGCGGGGTGCCCGGTGTTTGTTCTTCGCGCCGGGTGGCCGACCGGGGCCGACGCCTCGGGGTTTGGGAACACGGGCCGGGCAGGCGAGGTGAGCGCGGATGTTCCTGAACCCCCGGCGGACCCGGGCCGGGGTGAGCCGGTCGGAGATGGCGGGTTTCTCCCAGGGCCGGCGGAGGTCCGCGGCGAGGGGGCGAGCGAGCCGGAGCTGGGTGTGAGCGACGATCAGGAGCCAGGTCCAGCGGTCAGCGGCCTCGGGAGTGCGGAGTTTCGGCGTGGTCCAGCCGAGGGTTTGTTTCGCGAAGCGGAAGGTGTGCTCCAAGTCGAAGCGGCGGAGAAACACCTGCCAGAAGCGGTCCACGTCGTCGGGGGTGGCGTCGGTCTTGGAGGACCATAACCACACCGGCGGAGCATCCCGTTCCTTCGATAGATGCTCGACCTTCAAGCGCATCAACGTTCCCTCTACCAAAGGTAGTTCGCCATCATGGTCGAGCCAGGAGGAACGGTGGGTGAGCCTGGGATGGACCCGGTCCCAGGCCTGGGTTTCGGCCTTGCCGTAGTTGGTGGTGTGCGTGACTGTGGTGATCGCGGGCTCGGGCCAGGTCTCCGGCTTGGTGAAGCGGAATTCCGGGCCGTGCTTGGGCGGCCGACCGTTGACGCCGTGCATTCTCGGTGGTTTCGGCAGGCGCATCACGCGGTCGGAGCGGACTCGGCCGACCAGCTCGACCGGCAGATCGCGCAGGGCCCAGGCCAGGCGTGTGACGTCGTAGCCGGCATCACTCACGATCACGATGGCCGGGTCCCCGGCCCGCCACTGGCCTGCGGTGATGAGCTGCTCGACCACTCCTCGGAGCTGGGCGGCGGTGATTGCTGTCGCGTCGTCCGCTGGTCCGAGCCGGACTGCGTCCAGGATCGCGGTCCATGACGTGGCGCCCGGCTCCAGCACGGCGACGAAGGAGTAGGGCCAGCCCGGAATGAACTGCGAGGCCGTCTTCGCGCGGCCGTAGACGTGGCAGAACAGACGGTCCGCCGAGCACGGCGCGTCCGAGCGGAGCCACGGTGACACATCGACCGCTAGGACCAGGCGCCCGCCGTCGAAGCGCGGCAGCGGCAGTCCGGCCAGCGCGGCCCGCAGCCGTTCGGTGTCGATCCGGCCGTGGTTCAGGCCGCCGTACATCGCTCCGTGCCCACGACGGTGCTCGGGCAACAACGTCAAGTCCACCGGGGACTTCACCGCACCGTCCGCACACAGCACCGCGTCCACCAGCTCGAACAACGCGTCGCGCCGGGCGGTCAGACACTCGTAGAACTCACCCCGGAAGCGTGACGCTTCTGCGAACGCTTCCCTCCGGACAGCATCAGCCAGCAGACTCACCCTCACGGCCTTCGTCATGGTCACGTGCACCTTGGTCGGATCACATGATCAGACGAAGGCCGCCCCCACGTCCGGCGAATACCCAGGTGAGCGGTCCAGTTCGAGATGCCGTTCGAAGCTGGAACGGCCCGTCTCGTCCGATGTGTGGTGGACATGCCGGGCTGGCAGGTTTTCCCGAAGGGCGCTGAGACAGGTGAAGTAGGGTGCCGCCAACCAACTGGGGGCGGCATGAAGCAGCAGGCATCGACAGGTCCGCTTGCCCAGGACGGGGAAGGGCGACCGAGTCGCCTGCCGCGACGGGTGCTGTTCGTTGTGACGGTGTACCTCATCTGTTTCCTCTGGGGAACCGCCATGCACCTCGTGGATCTGGCAAGTGGTGGTCACAACAGCTATGCCTCTCCTGCACCAGCTCCCATCCGGGTCTACTTCGTCGCTCTGGTCCTGCTCGACCCTCTGGCGGCCGTTCTGCTGGCACGACTTCGGCCATTCGCCGTGATTGTGGCGTGCGCGGTCATGACCGTGGACGTGTCCGCCAACTACTACGTCAACTGGCCGCAGATCTCACAACACCCGGACTACCTGCTCCGGCCCCTCGGGTTGCTGCCGTTCACCCTGTTCGCGCTCTTCGTCGCTGGGACAGCGTCGCCCCTCTACCGGCACCTGGCCCGGATTGCCGGAGCACGGAAGCCGATAGACGACAACGCCGGTTGATGCAGTCCGTCCCATGCTCACCGCGAGCGACGACACCTAGTCTGGCAGCGAACTCCACAAGTCCCGAGAGAAGAGGCAACGACCGTTGCGACGGGGCGCGGAAGATAAAGAACAAGCTGAGCTTGAGATTTAACCTCGCCGATCGAACAGAACCTGCCGCCGGGTCAGACGGGCATTTTCGCCCGATTCGAACCTGTCTCGGGTGCGTTGATCACGCCTGAAACCGCCGGTCAGAGGTGTTCGAATTCGCTGGGTTAAATCTCAAGCTGAGGCCTGCTACGCCCCGTGCACTGTTCAGCAGGGGAGGGTGGCGTGTCCGGCAGCGCCGGTGGAACCGGTGATGCCGTCCGCGGTCAGCGTGGCGGCGGTGCCGTCGCCGCCGGGCTGGCCGGGACACACCGGGCTTGCCGCGCCGCCAGCGCCACCGGTGCCGCCCTTGTGGGTGCCGCCGGCCGTGGAGGCACCGCCCTGGCCACCCTGGCCGCCGGTGATGCCGGTACCGGCGTCACCTACGCCGCCCACACCGCCCTTGCCGCCGGTGCCGCCCTGGTTGGCAGCACCCCCCGCGCCGCCCGCGCCGCCGTCGCCGTTGGCCCCGCCCGCGCCGCCCGCACCACCGGCTCCGCCGGTGCTTCCGATGCCGTCGCCGTTGCCACCGCCGCCACCGATACCACCGTTGCCGTTCGCACCGGCCGCTCCACCGGTACCGCCCAGGCCGCCGAGGCCGCCGTTGCTCCCCACACCGTTGGCGCCGTTACCACCGGGGACGCCAAGGGCGCCCAAGCTGATGGAGGTCCGGGAACTGCTCGCGTCGGGGTGGGCCGCCGCGGAAGCCAGGGTGGGGGCGGCGAGGCCGGCCACGGCGATCGCGCTGATCAGAAAGGTCCGGGCAAGAGCGTTGGTGCGCAGGATGCGCATGAGGTACGCCTTTCGGTTTGTGCGCCCGGAGATACTCCCCGGCCGGCACACCCATCAACGTAGGCGGCGATGGCCCCACCCGCGCAGCACCAGATGATTAAATGTCTGGAAATAGAGAGATTCAATAGATTCTGGCTTTAATTGCCCGCTCCGAGAAGTTCGCCGTCTAGCCGACTGAGCACGCTCCGCTACGGCCAAGCGGTAGCCAGCTCGAATCTGGCCCCTGCTCTGCAAGGGGGGCTGCCGGGGGATCTCGACCGATGCCTCGTCGTGCGGCCGCATCTGCGACCCAGGAAAGCGGAAACTTGCCCAGAGCCGGGGCCGGCCGGCCGAACGTGCGCAGGATGTTCGTCTTTTGAGTCCTCGTCATATGGCCGAATCTCATTCGGCCTGCGTGAGCGTGCGGAAGGGGTGCGCGTGTGGTCGGCTCTGGTGGGGCCGACCGTGGCCTGCCGTAGGGCAAGTAGCCATCGCCTGCCGCGTGGTGGTGGGCCCACCCAACAAGGCTCCGATCCGGCTCTGGTTCTGCCCGGTGTGGGTACGTCCCCTTATGTGTGAGGAGTTCATCGCATGAAGCTTCGTCGTTCAGTCGCTACGTCCCTGGCCGCTTCGGTCCTGGTAGTCAGCGGCGGGTTGTTGACCGCGCCGCCGGCCGCCGCCGACCCCGTTCCCCCCGATGCCGCAGCCTGCGTGGGTCTGCTCCAGGACGCGGCCACCAAGGCCGCAGCCCTCGCGGCCGCCAACGTCGCTGCGGCGGCCAGCATGGCCGCCGCCCTGGTCATCGCCGCCAACCCAGCCGCAGCCCAAGCCACGGCAGCGGAAGCCCTCAAGGCCCAGAAGACGGCCAACGACGCGGCCGCCGCCGCCCTCAAAACCGCAGCCGCCGCAGCCGGCTGCGTAGTGCCCGCTCCTGTCCCGCCGCTCCCCACACGCTGACGCTCCCCCAGGAGCCACCCCGCAGCGCATCACGCGACGCTCCGTATGAGATTGGCCCCGCCGCGTGCGCTCGGATGCGCTGCGGGGTGGCTCCCCACACTCATCCGTTCCCGCAGCCGGCAACGGTTTGCTTTGCCGCGGATGCCAGCCCGGGTACACGCCCGCCATGAGAGCCGGTGAACCGGCTCTCATGGCGGGAAGCAGGGTGCGGTCGTCACGCCCTTGAGTGTGAGTGGACCAGGTGTCCTTGCGGCGCGATGTCGTGGGGCACCCGGCTATGGCAGGTCACGGTGTTCCGTCGGCTCCGTTCGCGCAGGGGCTGCCCCCGCCGAAGGTCCCGCCGATGCCGCCGGTGCCGCCCTGGAAGAGCAGGCCCCCGGTGGCGTTGCCGCCGGCGCCACCGATACCGCAGGCACCATCGGCACTGGCGCCTGACTTGGCACCGCCGTTGCCACCGTTGCCACCGTTGCCGCCGGAGTTGAGGATGCCTCCGGAGCTCAGGCCCCCGGCCCCGCCGATGCCCGCGGCGCCGCCCGGGAAGGCACCGCCGGTGCTGCCGTTGCCGCCGTTTCCGGCCTTTCCGCCCTTGCCGCCGTTACCGGAGCTGTTGATGCCGCCGGCGCCGCCGTTACCACCCGCGCCGCCACCGTGGCCGATGCCGCCGTTACCGGCGTTACCGCCCGCGCCGCCGGTGGATCCCCCGGCGCCACCGAGGCCGCCCGCCCCGCCCGCTCCGGCGTTGGCGCCGGAGTTACCACCGGAACCACCGGCGCCGCCCGCACCGCCCTTGGTACCCGCACCGCCCGCACCGCCCGCACCGCCCGCACCATCGAGGCCGCCAGCGGCACCCGTGCCACCGTTGCCACCCGCCGCACCATTGGGGCCGGCCTTGCCGCCGATGGCACCCGCCCCACCGGAGCCGCCGCCCAGCCCGAGCCCGCCGTTGCCGCCCGCACCACCGGCCCCGCCCAGCACACCACTACCGCCCGGACCGCCCGCACCGCCGGCACAGTCCCCAGTCCCGGTCGCGGGACCGCCCGCGGTCCCGGGAAACCCGGCAGGGTGGGCAGCGGTGCCGTTGGCACCCGCGACGCCCGCGGTGCCCGCGGTGCAGGCCAGGGCCGACGCGCCGGCAGGAGCACCGAGGAAAAGTGCGGCCCCGGCGAAGAGGGTCGGGAGGGCGAGGAGAGCGGTGGTCTGTTTCCTGTTCACAGGGTTCCTCTGGCTCAGGTGAAGCGAGGGCCGATCCGAAGCGCGAAACCAGGTTGACACGGCACCGAGAAAAGAATAATTCCCCTCGAACACTTTTCCGTGCCGCATGCACGGCGTTCGCCAAGGCAGTCCGTGAAATTCCGCGCAGTTACATGGGACACGCATGTCCCGATATTTGTAATGGTAGGAGGAGTGCAATCTTCATCAATATTTACCCGAGGGGGCGGCACTGCATCTGCGGGAGGAGAACTCCCCCGAACAAAATGTTTCCCTTAGGGTCGTTGGTTTGACCGCCAAGCGCCGATGAGCGGCCACCATGTCCCACATTTTGTGACCTACAGCCGCCGAGCTGGGGGTTCTGTCAGATTGCGGCAGCCGGAAGTCACTCCAGGCCACCCGGCGCACAAGGCCCGATGAGCGCGCCGGCGCAGCGCCGGGGCAGACGGGCTGCGCAGCGGCGGCACACCGCGCCGATTGCTCGCCTTCTCCTTGCTTGAGCCGAGATGGCCGAATGCCAAGATTTTCGACATTTTCGGCCACCCGTGGTCAGCGGAAAATCAAAGGCCTCTGCATCTCGTACGAAATCGCGATGGAGATACCGAGTCGGATCATCGGCACCCCACAAGCACCAGTCCACGAACCGTGTTCTGTCGGGGCCCTCCCTCTGTTCTGTGTCTGCGGCGTCCGGCCCGGTACGGACAAGCGCCCGGCCTGTGGAATTCAAGGAATCTCGGCCGGGCGGTTGTCCTGCTTGCTGTCCTGCCGCGGGGAACCGCTCACCGCAAGGGTTCAGCAGGGGAGAGTGGTCTTGCCGGCGGCTCCGGTGGCACCGGTGGTGCCGTCCGCGGTCTTCGTGGCGGCAGTGCCGTTGCCACCGGGCTTGCCCGGACACACCGGACTGGCCGCGCCCCCGGCGCCGCCCGCGCCGCCCGTGCGGCCGGCCGCGAGCTTGGAGGCGCCGCCGTTACCGCCCTTACCGCCGGCGATACCGGCCCCGGCATTACCCGCACCACCCACACCGCCCTTGCCGCCGGTACCACCGAGCGCGGCGTCACCGCCCAGCCCTCCGGCCCCGCCGTCGCCCTCGGCACCGCCCGCACCGCCCGTGCCCCCGCCCCCGCCGACGCTCCCGAGGCCGGTGGCGTTGCCACCAGCGCCTCCGTTGCCCCCGTTGCCGTTGGCACCCGCGGCACCACCGGTGCCGCCGAGACCGCCGAGACCACCAGAGGTCCCCACACCGTTGGCGCCGTTGGCTCCCGGAGCCCCTGCGGCGCTCAGAGCCCGGGCACCGCCCGCACCGGGCTGCGCGGAAGCGAGGAAGGGAGCGACGGTCAGGCCGGCTACGGCCACCGCGGTAATCAGGAAGGTCCGGGCCGTGGCTGTCGCGCGCACAGAGCGCATAAGACTGTCCTTCGGTTGTGCGGACGGAGAGATTCCCCGACCGACAGCCCTCACGCTAGGGAAGCGCGACACCCTACGCACCCCAAAGAATGATCAAATGTCTTTAAATAGACTGAATCATCAAACTACGGCCTTAAATCCCTAATCCTGCACCCGACGCCCCATCTCCGCGGTGTGCCGCCCGCTGCCGAAGAACACACCTTCGCGCGGTCGCGTTAAAGAACACCGTGGCAGCGGTCATGACGTGACAGCAGCAAGGGGAAGGGGGTGAGCCTCCAGCGAGGTCGGAGGCTGGGCCGGTTCCTGCGCGCGCCGCTAAGGGCTCCGCTCGCTGACCCGGCGGCGGCTCGCCCCCCGCGCCGGGAGGTCAGACGGCCTGGGTGGCGGGCGCAGCTCCTAGGCGGTCCAGGCGTGCGTAGAGCGCGCGGACGAGGCGGGCTCGGTTCTGGGCGCAGTGCACGGTGCCCTCGATCGCCTTGGACAGCCGGCCTTCCGCTTCGCGCAGGACGACGTCGGCGAGTGCCTTGGGCCCGCTGTCCTTGGGCAGCTGGTTCGCACGGCGTCGGACGTCGGCGGCGATGGCGCGGGCGTGGCCGGTGAGCTGGAGGGCGATCTGTTCGTAGTCGCGGGTCGTGACCGTGCCCTCGCCGGACCAGGCGAGGACGGCCTTGACGAGGCACTCGTACGGTTCGCGGTCGAGCGGGAGCTCCGCCTCGATCAGCCCGTCGGGGTCGTACAGGACGGTGTGCGTGCTGGTGTGCATGGCGGGCCTGACTGCTGGGGCGTCTTCGCGCGGGTGGCCGGCGGTCACCGCTGGGTGTCCTCGCCGCCGTCGGCCCCGTCGTCCTGGTCCTCGCCGTGCTGACCGAGGAACCGGGCAAGGCCCCGGTCCGCGCGGGCCAGCAGGGCCGGGGAGGGAACGCCGTAGACAGGCGACTGGAGGCCGCGGCCCTCCGGGGCCGGGGCGGTGCTGTCCGGGTGTGTACGCATGGAGCCCCGCCTCTCCGGCTGGTGGTCCGTCGGTGACTTCGACGCTACGCAGCGTTGGGGACGGTCCTCAACAAGGTTGCGGGTAATTGCGGAGGGTTCACTCCAGGGCGTCGATCGCGGACCGGATGAGCGCGCGGGCCGCGTCGCCGTACACGGCCATCTCCGCGAGGCCGGTGAACGCCTTCATGTAGTCGGCGATCTCGCGCGGCTGCGTCACCTTGATCTCCGCCGCCAGCGTCTCCACCACGGCCGTGTTGTCGTCGTGGACATAGAACGCCTCCAACGGCCACACGGTGCGCTGCGCGGTGAACGGGATGATCCCCAGAGAGAGGGACGCCAGCGGCATCACAGTCAGCAGGGGGCGCAGCTGGCCGCGCATGGCTTCGGGGTCGGCGGTGCGGAAGCGCAGGACGGATTCCTCCATGAGGACGACGTAGCGGTGCCCTGCCCTCGTAAAGGAACCGGGAGCGTGCGACCCGGGCGGCGACCGCTTCGGCGACGTCGTCGGGGGTGCCCTGGAAGCGGGTGATCTGGTTCATGAGGGCGGTCGCGAACCCTGGAGTCTGGAGGAATCCCGGCGGGACGTTGGAGAGGTAGACGCGGCAGACGCGGGTCTGCTCGTGCAGGTCGTACCGGTCCTGCTGGACCTGGCGCATGCCACCCTGGTGCAGGCGGCGCCACTCCATACACATCGAGTCGACGGCACGAGCGGTGGCGATAAGGTCGTCGGCCTGGTCGTCGGCGCCGCACGCCGCGCACCAGGTGCGGATGTCCGCGTCCGAGGGCAGGGCCCGCCCTTTTGGATCCGGGTGGTCTTCGCGGGGTGCCAGCCGCACCGGGCTCGCCGTCACCGGAGAAGATGTTCCACCGCACGACCTGGTCGTCGATGAGTCAGAAATCGTTGCCCGGCAGGGCGAGGGTGGAGGCCCGGCGGCGGGGCAGCGTGTCCGTCAATGCGCGGATACGCAAGGCCGTCCGCGCCCGCGGGCACTTCCCCATCGAAGCCGCGGCCGACGGCGGATGGCACCATTCGCAGGGGGCTTGGGCGAGGAGCCGTTCCCAAATGCGGGTGGATCCGCCGTGCTGGGCGGCGGGGGGTCGCCGCGAGCCGGGTACGAGGAGTGTCTTCCGCGGCGCTGTTCGCAGGCCGGGAGTTGCGCAGTGGGCTCCGGTCCGGTCCCCGGCAGCGGGGGTTCCACCGGGGACCGGGCCGGAGCCCACTGAGTACGTACCACTTGGTTGGGGCGGCCGAGAAAAGGCGTGACACCTGACGGTCGGCCGAACCGGGCCCGCGCTGGAGAGGCCAGGGAGTGCTCAGCCGACCTTGGGGCTGTCCATCACTTGGTCGGGCTGCGCTGCGCCTGGTGTTCCCTCTCGCGGCTGATGCGTACCCGCTTCCCCGGCGGGGAGGTCCGCGCTCGTGCGGGGTACTCGCCTGTCAATCGCCCAGACGGCCAGCGCACAGGCCGCGAAACCGGCCCCGAGGAGACTGGAGCCCGCCCAGCCGTGGGTGGTGAAGACGGCGGTGGTCGCGGCTGCGCCGAGGGCGGAGCCGAGCGAGTAGAAGACCATGTAGCCGCCCAGGACGCTGCTGACCCGGTCCGGATGCACGGCGGTGAGCACGTGCTGGTTGCTCACGTGCACGGCCTGGACCGCGAAGTCGAGAAGCACGATCCCGATGATGAGGAACCACAGCGACCACGGCAGCTGCGCGATCGCTGCCCACGACAGGATGAGAAGGGTGAGCGCGAAACCGGTGACCGGTGCCGCCCGTCCTTCGTCCGCCCATCGTCCGGCGCGCGCCGCGCCGAGTGCTCCGGCGAGTCCGACGACGCCGAACAGTCCGATCTGGCTCTCGCTCAGTTGCCACGGTGTACCTGCCAGCGGCAGGGACAGTCCGCTCCACAGGGTTCCGAACGAGGCGAACAGGAAGAACGCGATGAGCCCGCGCGTCAGGAAGGAGCGCTGTTTGAACAGTCCGCCGAGTGAGCCGACGACCTGCTTGTAGCTCGCGGTGGAGCGGGAGCGTTCCTCTGACGGAAGTACCGCCAGGACCAGGGCCGCGAGCCCCAGTGACAGCACCGCGAGCACGACATAGACGCTCCGCCAGCCCCACACATCGGCGAGTGCGCCGGTGACGACCCGCGCGCCCAGGATGCCGACCACCACGCCCGAGGTGACCACCCCTATGTTGCGTCCGCGTTCGGCGGGCGGCGAGATCGAGGCGGCGTAGGCCACCGTGGTCTGCACCACTACCGCGAACACCCCGGCCGCCGCGAGCCCGGCGAACGCCACCCATGCGACTGACGCCGAGGCCGTCAGGATCATGGCCACTGCGGTGATCGCCAGATGCGCGGCGATGAGTCGACGTCTGTCGACCACATCGCCGAGCGGCACCAGCAGGAGCAAACCGGCCAGGTAGCCGAACTGGCCGGTTGCGACGATCCACCCGGTGAGTTCTGCCGGGACTCCTAGATCACGCCCCATCGGCTCCAGAACCGGCTGCGCGGCATAGATGCTCGCCACAGCGACACCGCATACCACGGCGAGCAGTAACCGCCGCCATATGTTCATTGCGCCCCAACCCCAATCGGTAGCCAATTGCAACTGATTCGACCGTACGGCATGATGGTTTCAATCCGCAACTCATTGGGAGGTGTTATGACACGCACCACCGCACAGGCCCCGAACCTCGACTGGACCGATCCCGAGTGTCCCGTCGCCCGCACCCTCGACCTCGTCGGCGACAGGTGGAGCCTTCTCGTCGTCCGCGACGCGATGGACGGGGCACGCTCGTTCACCGAGTTCCAGCGCCGGACCGGCATCGCCCGCAACATCCTCACCGACCGCCTGCGCAAGCTGACTGCCCATGGGCTGCTCAGCCAGCGCACCGCGCCCTCGGGCCGTCGACAGGAGTACGTGCTCACCGACGCCGGCCGCGCCCTGTTCCCCGTCATCCTCACCTTGCGGCAGTGGGGAGAAAGACATGCCTTCGACCCCGGCGAGATTCACTCCACGCTCGTCGACCAGCACGGCACCCCGGTGCCGGAAATCGCGCCGACCGGCGCCGACGGCACCCCTCTGGGCACCGACACCACGCACGTGGAAAAAGCCCGCTAGACGCCCCGGCGCCTTCGGACCTCACACCGCCCCGCCTCCCCCGGCGCGCTATTGCGCTCGACGCGCCGGGGAGGCCCCGGTCAGTTTCTCCGGGTCAGTTCCGTGCGCAGCAGGTCCAGGCCCATGGGCCCCAGGTCCAGGGCGTGCTGGTGAAACTGCTTGAGGTCGAACGCGGTGCCGTCGCGTCGGCGTGCCGCCTCCCGCGCCTCCAGCCACACCTTCTCCCCCAGCTTGTAGGCGAGGGCCTGCCCGGGGCGTCCCAGGTACCGGTCGATCTCGAACTCGACGAATCCCGGCGGGCCCAGCCCGCAGTACTCGGTGAGAAACGCCCGGCCCAGCTGCGGCGTCCACCGCTTTCCCTCGTGGAACCCGGTGCCCGCGGGGATCGGGAGCTGCAGGTGGAGCCCGATGTCCAGCACGATGCGCGCGGCGCGCAGCTGCTGCCCGCCGGCCAGCATGCCCAGCCGATGCGCCGGATCGGCGAAGTACCCCAACTCGTCCATCAGCCGCTCCGCGTACAGGCCCCACCCCTCGCAGTGCCCCAGGTGCAGCTCGCTCGACAGGCGCTGGAACCGGTTGAGGGTGGCGGTGTTGAGTGTCGTCACACCCAGCTGCAGATGATGGCCCGGGACGCCCTCGTGGAACATCGTGCTCGGCACGGTCCATGTCGGGATCGGCGCGTCGGGGTTGGACAACGGCCACCAGACCGTCCCGGGACGCGAGAGGTCTTCGCTGGGAGCCAGATAGGAAGCGGGCCCTTCGGTGGTGGCAATCCGGCAGTCGATCCGCCGCAGCGGCGCGGGGATCGCGAAGTGCGTCCCGTCGAGGTCGGCGATGGCGCCGTCGGCGAGCTCCTGGATCCAGTCGCGGAATGCCACCGCGCCCCTCACCTGGTGCCGGGGATCGCTGTCGAGCGCCGCCAGTACCGCCGCCACCGGCTCGCCGGGCGCGATCCGCGCCGCCGCCCGGCCCATCTCCCGCCGTATTCGGGCCAGTTCGTCCCAGCCCCACGCGTAGGTCTCCTCCAGATCCAGCTCGGTGCCGAGAAACTCTCGTACCCCCAGCTGGTAGCGGTCGCTGCCCTGCGCGTCCAGCTCCGGCGCATCCGCCGCAAGCTCCTGCGACAGGTACGCCGCGCATGCGCTCAGCGCCTCGTTGGCAGCCGCCGCGGCCTCCTCCAGAGCGCCTCGCAGTACACCGTCGCCGTGCCCTGCGGGCAGCCCCGCCAGGTACGGGCGCATGTTCAGGCACTCCCGGGCGTTGCGGGTCACCTGCCGGTAGGGCGCGACGCGAGAGGTGCGCCGCGCGGCCTCCAGGCTCTCGCGCAGCCCCGCCAGCGTTGCTGGGACGGCCCGCAGCCGCCCCAGCAACGCCTCCCACACGGTCTCGCCGCCCCGGTCCAGCAGCCCCACCGCGCCCCGCAGCCGCTGGATCGGCCCGTCCAGGGTGTCCAGCAGCGTGTCGTACGCGCCCGCGTCGGCCAGCGCCACCTCGGTGGCGAGCCGCTCGCGCAGCACCGCCGCCGCGACGCGCTCCGCGTCCCCTGCCACCGGCGTGTGGCCGATCGCCGCCAGCGTGCGGCGCGCCAGCTGTGTCCGTGCCTGCACCGCCTGCGGGCCGAGGTCAGTCAGCCGCTCCTCCTGCCCGGCGATGCCCATCACCGCGGCCTGGCACGGATCGAGTACGGCCAGCTCGTCCACGTACCGGTTCGCGAAGTCATTCACGGCGCTCATCAGCGACCCACCGGCGTGAGCGGGACCGCGGTCCGGGACTTGGCCAGCCGTTGGCCGTACAGGCCGATGACCAGTCCGCTGACGATTGATGCTCCGGCCACTAGCTTGAGCGGTGACAGCGGCTCGTTGAAGATAAGTACCGAGCTCAGCACGCCGAAGACCGGAACGAGCAGGGACAGCGGCGCGACGGTCGACACCGGGTACTCGCGCAGCAGCCAGTTCCACACGGCGTAGCCCAGCACGGTGTTCGGGTATGCCTGGAAGAGGATGGACCAGATCGCCGGCCACCCGATCTGGTGCTGCAACTCGGCATAGCCCGTTGTGCCGTTCACGACCAGGTCCAGCAGGAACAGCGGGATCGGCGCGAACAGGCTCGACCACACCATGAAGGCCAGCATCTCCTTGGGCGCGGCTTTCTTGAGGATTATGTTGGCGACGCTCCACGAGACCGCGCCCAGCAGCACCAGCACGACTCCGGCCATCGTCACCGTGCCGTCGGTGATGAACGTGATCGAGAACAGGCCGGCCAGTGCGACCGCGATCCCCAGGTACTGAAACCGCGACAGCGACTCGCGGAAGACCACAGCCCCGAGCACGATGGTCAAGAACGCGCTGAACTGCAGTACCAGGGAGGCGATCCCCGATGACACTCCGGCCTTGATGCCAAGGTTGACCACGCCCCACAGCCCGACGCCGAACACCAGCCCGTAACCGATGGTGTAGCGCCACGGCACCTGTGGCCGTTTCAGGAAGAACACGGCGGGCAGCGCGCAGAGCGTGAACCTGATCCCGGCCAGGATGAGCGGGTCGACGCTCTGCAGCCCGATCTTGATGACCGAGAAGTTGAGGCCCCAGATCGCGGTAACGAGCACCGCGAGCAGGATGTGCTGTTTCTTCATGCCGAGACCTGCTGCGCAGTGGTGAGGGCGGCCGGGCGGGTGCGGACCGAGAGGGAGTCGAACAGGTCGATGAGCCAGTCGCGGGTTTCCTCAGCGCTCTCGCTCACCACGATGCCGGCCAGGACCGTTTCCCCGGCCTGGTAGGTGATGTGGTCGGGCAGCGCCGCGCCGATGGGCAGTTCGTTCCAGGTGGCCGCGTGCGGGCTGGCCCGGAAGGCCACGGCGCCGTCGAGGCCCTGGAACTCCTGTCCGGCCAGGTGGTGACCGGGGTGGACGAACCAGCCGTAGCGGTGCCGGCCGGTGGGCGGCTCGGGGAGCGCTGCGGCGACGGGCTCGCCGAGCAGGACGCGCAGTTCGTACGACGGCAGGTGGACGCCGGTGGCCATCTCGACGGTCGCCACCACGTCGGCTCCGCCGACCCGGTTGCCGACCTCGAGGAAGACCAGCTCTCCCTGGTGGACGATCGCCTCCAGGTGGAAGCTGCCGTCCTCGATCCGTACGGCGGCCAGGGCGCGCGACACCCAGGCACGGGTCTCGTGGGAGAACCCGATCTGGAACGATCCCATCGGCAGGCCCTGGGCGTACTGCAGGCAGGTGCCCACGTACTCGCTCGCGCTGAGGACCAGGAGTGTGCCGTCCTGCACCAGACCGTCGAAGTGCCGGATCGGCCCGGAGACGAATTCCTCGACCTCGAAGTCCAGCAGGTCGCTGCCGGTGTCGAGCCGGGCGACGCCGGTACGGCCCTCAATGATCGCCGTGGCCGCCTGGAGCGGGGTGTCGAACACGAGCACGTCCTCGCTGGACGCGCCGCGGTGCGGCTTGAGGACGGTCCGGCCGTGCCAGGGCGCCCGGCCGTCCAGGTCGAGGAAGCGCGGCAGTGGAAGGAAGCGCGGCACCGAAAGGCCGGCCTCCTCGACCGCCTGCTTCATCAGGACCTTGTCGCGGGCGAGTGCGACCTGGTGCACCGGTGCGCCCGGGGCGCCCAGGTGTTCGCGCAGTCGGGCGGCGTCGAGCAGTTCGTACTCCGACGCAGAGATGACCCGGTCGAAGTCGCGGGGGCGCTGGGTCAGCCAGTCCCTGGCCTCCTCGAAGGCTGAGCGCTTGCCGGGCCGGCTCACCCGCTCGCAGCGCAGTTCGGGTGGCAGGGTGGCCAGCGCCGGGTCGGTGCCGAAATAGGTGACGTCGTGCAGGTCGTGGGAGATGCCCCGGTGATATTCGATCTTGAAGTAGGGCACGCGGTGCAGGATGAGGATCTTCATCGGGCTTTCCTGACGGGAGTGGGAAGGGCCAGGGCACGGTCCAGGGCATCGGACCAGGCCTCGCGCAGCGTGTGGACGACCGAGCGGATGGGGACACGCTCACCGCGCAGGACGATGCAGCCCTGCGCGGCGAAGTCCGCGTTGTCGCGGGCGACGGCGTGCAGGTCACGGCGCTCGATCGACAGCCAGGAGAACTCCGTGACGGTCAGCTCTCCGGGCGCCAGGCCGCAGCGTTCGGCGGTGGCCTGCACGGCGTCCGCGAACGGGTCGGTGCCGGGGGCTACGTCGTGTGGGGAGAACGGGCGGTCGCTGCCGACGCCGAGCATCACCGTGGCTGCCGAGCAGCCGGGTACCAGCCGTCCCACCGGGGCGGCCGTGCCGAAGGCCGTGTCGACCCAGCGGTGATGCAGATCGATCCCGTAGACCCATCGGGCCAGCGACCAGATCTTCATGCCGGCCGGTCGCCGGTTGGGCTCCACGATCGCGGCGCGCAGTCCGTCGTCGCTTAGTTTGATCTCGTTATGAAACGGCCCGTCGCACTGGCCGACCAGCCAGTTCGCCTGCCGTCCTGCCCGCTCCAGAGTCGCGCGCTCGTGCTCTTCCACCCTGGCGGGCAGCACCTGCGCGATCTCGACGGGGTAGCGGCCGCGTGCGCTGATTTTCTCGGTGAGGAACGCCAGCGAGCCCAGCCCGTCGAAGGAGTACTCCCGGCGGTAGGGGATGAGCTCCTCGCAGATGACCCCGCCCTCCAGATAGGGCAGGACCTCGGCGAAGACGGCCGTCAGGTCGTCGCCGGGACGCACCACGACAACGCCTCGGTTGTTGCCCTCCGCCGTGGGCTTGACGACAAATCCCTCGGGATGCTCGCGTGCGAAGTGCCTCAGCTGGTCGAGCGAGGCGATTTCGACGAAGGCGGGCACCATGATCCGTTGCGCCGCCAGCAGGTCGGCCACGCGCGTCTCGTCGAGCCGGTAGCGGTATTTGGAGAACGCGCCCTCGGCGAGTTGGGGCGAGTCGACCGCCATGCCCAGCCGTTCGAGGAGTTCGGCCCCACTGCGTACGGCGTTGTCGGAGAAGACGATGCCCGCCCTGATGTGCTCGCGCCTCTCGCCGAGCAGTTTTTCGCCCATCTCGCTGAAGTCGTCGCGCAGCGGGTCGAGGTTGATCACCTCCTCGGCGATGGAGTGGTCGGCCGCGGTGGGGTCGGCGCGGATGAGGGCCACCGTCGCGCCGTGCCGTTCGCGCGCGTGGTCGCGCAGGTGGCGGACCTCGTCGATCCTGCTCAGGTTGTAGTCGACGATGAGGAGGATCGGCCCGGTCATCGGCGCTCCGTCTCGTACACGATCTCGATCGCGCGTTTGGATGCGGGCAGCAGTTCGGGCAGGATCGCATCGCGCTCGGCCCGGTCCATGTGCCACAGGACCTGGCCGAGGAACACCTCGCGTGAGGTCGACTCCACGACGTCGCCGGGCTTGAGAATGATCTGGGACACGGTCGGCTGGAGGGGGAGGTCGTCGTTCAGCGCCACCGTGCGGATCGTGCCGGGTTCGGCGAAGAAGACGCGGAAGAACGTCGCGTTGCTGCTCGGTGTGGTGCCGTTCGCCGTGAACGACAGGCGCGTAAGCTTTTTCAGGAACGCGGCCGGACGGCCAGGGCTGAGCAGGGAGTCCAGCCAGAGGTCGAGCAGGCCGGGGCCGCCGGTCAGAGCCGCCACGCTGGGCGAGATCAGGCTGCCGCCGACGCGCGGGTTGACCTCGATCAGATCCCAGCCGGACGAGGTGTGCCGCGCCTCGATGTGGAAACAGCCCCAGCCGAGTTCCAGGGTGTCCAGCACGCTCGACACCCAACTGATCCCGGCGGCCACTTCTTCCTGCGACAGGCCGGTGGGCGGGCTGACACAGGCGTTTTCGAGCACGGTGCCCGCGGTCTCGGTCATCTCGCACTTCTCGTGGACGGCCACCACATGCGGCTCGCCGTCAACAACGATCACCTCGAAGCTGAACTCCGGCCCGGACACGTAGTTTTCGACGAGGAATTCCATCCCGGACCCCGCGCCCGTCTGCGGGTGCACGGTGTTATCCGCGGCCGTGTCCGGGCCCTCGCCCAGGTCCACAGGGCCGCCGGGGCCCGGACTGGTGATGAAGGCACTGGCGTAGACCGTGTCGGCGCGGGCTTCGGCCGCGATGCGCTCCAGGCCCGCCCAGGTCGTGTCGGCGGTGAGGGGAAACGTTCCGAATGAAGCCATGCCGCTGACCGGCTTCACAAAGTAGCGGCCGCCCTCGCGTTGGTGTTCGGCGAGCGTGCGGGGGGTGAGCGCCGATGCCCGGACCCGGCTGAGGCCGGCATCGGCCAGGCGGTTGCGCAGCGTCAGCTTGTCGCGCAGTTCCAGGACCTGCTTCTCCTCCAGGTCCGGTACCCCCTGACGGGCGTTGGCCAGCGCCATCAGGTGCCGGTAGCCCTCCCAGACGGTGAGGCAGCACAGCACCGGCGCGCCCGCGGCCTGCAGATGGTCGAGGTAGTCCTCGACGTCGCGCGGGCTCAGCACATGCCCGGCGCTGACCTGGACGTCGTCGGCGAGGTCCGCCAGCGCACCGGGTCTCAATTGCTGGTGATGAGGCTCCGGCAGCGAGCTCAGTACGTAGACCTTCAGCCCCCGCGCCGTGACCACAGCGGCAAGGTCCTCCAAGAACGAGAACCCGACATGGCTGAGCAGCAGCACTCCCTTGGCGTTTTCCATGCTCATTCCGGCCTCCGCACCGGTGGGCAGGGGCGCGGCGCGATCGCGCCGCGCCCCTGTAGCAGACAGGGTTAGGCCGGCTGGCTTTCAGCCTTGGCGAGGGTGTCCAGGTGGAGCTCCGCGAAGTACTGCGCCAGGATCGACTGGTGCTCGCGCAGGTAGCGCTTGAACGAGGCGATGTCCTCGTCGCTGCGCAGCAAGTGTCGGACTGCCGCCCACACCTCGCCGGGGTGGTCGTCATTGATGTCGGTGTGCGAGTGGTTGATCTGGCCACCGATGTTGCTCTCGCCGACGGAGCCCTTGAGCGCCTCCAGCTTCCTGGGCTCCAGATTCACGTTCACGTATTCGACGAGGTAGGAGTACGCCACCACACCGAGCGGGCCTTCGTGATCCAGGAGGTAGGAGAAGTAGCCGGTGAGCAGCTTGGTCGACAGGTAGGGCTCGGTGGCCAGGAACTCCTCGCGCGAGACGCCCACCTTCTTCAGGTCGGTGATGAACAGTTCGTCGTGGAGCATCTCTTCCTGCTCGTAGTTGGCCCACACCTGCGCCGCTTCCGGGCTGGTCTTGGCTATCTCCACCAGCGCCTTGGCCTCTGCCACACGCAGCAGCCGGATGCGCCAAGCGGTCTCGATCAGGTTCCGCTTGTAGTAGTCGGAATCGACGTTCTTGCCCTCGAGGTGCGCGGCCTCGGGGACGTTGGCGTACCACTCGAGGACCTGCTCGTCGAGCTGCAGGTCGATCTCGGCACGCAGCTTCACCGAGGCGGCCGCATTGAGGAACGGAGTGCGATCCCCATAGCCGACGTTGCTCACGCGGTTCGGGTTGGTCACGCGGTTGGGCATGGTGTCACCTTTCGGGTGGACGCTCGGACGTTGGGGTACGAGCGGTTCAGATGTCGTCGGCGACGCGGATGGTCGCGTCGCCCCGCAGCCGGCACTGGCAGGCCAGACGGTGGTTTCCGCCGGTCCGGCCGAGGTCTTCGAGGAAGTCGAGCTCGTCGTCGTCGGGTTCACCCAGGGAGCCGAAGCCCTCCAGAACCTCGACGACGCAGGCGCCGCACGATCCGGAGCGGCATCCGAACGGGATGAGCCGCTGCTCGCTCTCGTACTCGACTTCGGTGAGGGGGGATCCCGCGGGCAGCAGGACCTCGGTTCCCGTCGGAAGGAAGGTCAGTTTGTTCAGGTTCATGACAGCAGCGCGGTCTCGCGGTCGGTGGAGTGCTCCGGTGCTAGGCGGGAGCCGGGACGCAGCTCGACCAGCGCGTGGTTCGCCGCGGCCGCCGCCTCGCCGAAACCCACCGAGATGAGCGGGACGCGACCGGTGTAGGTACAGATGTCGCCGACCGCGTAAACGCGCGGCAGATTCGTCCGCATCGCCCGGTCGACCGCGATCCGGTGGTTCTCCACCTGGAGCCCCCAGTCGGTCATCGGGCCCAGTCCGGTAATGAATCCCAGGGCCGCAACAACGGCCTGCGCGGGCAGCGCACATTCTTCATCGCCGGCCCGGACGCGCACTTCATCCAGGAATTCTTCGCCCGTACAGGAAATCAGCTGGGCATCTGTCAGTACACGAATATCGGCCGCGTACATCTGCTTGACGCTGTATTCATGGGCGCGAAAGTCCGAGCGCCGGTGGACGACGGTGACGGATTTGGCGATCGGCGCGAGGGCCAGGGCCCAGTCGACCGCGCTGTCGCCGCCGCCCAGAATCACCACGTCGATGTCCCGGTGCTTTTCGAGGCGCGGTACGTGGTGCGACACGCCGCGCCCCTGGTAGGGGGTGAGGCAGGGCAGTGTGCGGGGGACCGAACGGCCGAGTCCGGCCGCGATCACGACAGCTCCGGCTCGCACTCGCCCGCCGTCCTCCAGCCCGATCTCCCAGACCGCCCCCTCATCGCGGGTCAGGGACGCCGCGCTCCGGCCGAGCAGGTAGTGCGGCTCGAACAGCGCGGCCTGGGCGACCAGGTGGTCGGTCAGCTCCCGGCCCCGCACGGCCACGTGACCGGCGACGTCATAGATCTTCTTTTCCGGGTACAGGGCCGCGATCTGGCCGCCCGGCTCCTCCAGCGCGTCGACAATCACGCTGGAGAGCCCTCTAAATCCCAGGCAGTAGGCCGCGTACAGCCCGGCCGGACCCGCTCCGATGACGGCCACATCCGCGCTGGTCCCGGCGCCGTCTCCGGTCGTCTGCATGAGGGCCTCTGCTCGATTCATCCTGGATTCTTGATTCATCCTGAACTCCGGGCCCTTCTACGTTCGCTCGAAATAGCTCGGCTACCTCAATTTCGCGGCCGGTCCCGGCCGATGCCCCGGGGAGCTTTTATTCGTATCGTTGGAATGTGCATGCCGATACAAAGACACAGAGCGGCGATTTTCCCCGTTCGAGGAAATGTACCGCCGAGTGCAATTTCATCATCCAGGGCTCTGGTCGCGCCGTCAAGAAAGGGATCCGGAACTCCACCGAGTCCTTATTCGAGCCGAATTGGGAAACCGCCGCCTTTTCGGCCTGCGATAGACCGGCGCACCGGCATCCGCGGCGCTCAGGGGGCCGAGGAGCTGCCGTCGGCACCCCAACCGCTTGGGGCAGCGGCCGCGGCGGGCCAGTGCGCCGTCGCCGAAGGTCACGCCGTGCCCCTCGGCGCCCCGGCGCGCTCTATTGCGCGACCGCGTCGCCGGTGGCCTGGTCCAGTGCGCTGGCGAACCGCTGCCATTCCCGCGCGTAGGTGTTGGCCAGGTCCGCGACCGCGTGGGCGCAGTGCACCGGCACTGCGGCCATCAGCTGCTGCCCCGCTTCAAGGTCGGGTGCCTGTTTGTTCAGCCAGCGCAACAGCGCGCGCCCGGATTCGGTGAACCTGAGCGAGGGGTCCTTCGCCAGGGTCTCGATGCGCTGCTCGCGCGGAGCGCCCGCCGGCGCCCCGGCGCCGCCCGCCCAGCTCACGTCCCCAGCCTCGCGTGCAACACCTGTGCGCGGCGGCGAAGCACCGCGCTCCTCGCGCCGCACTCGCTGGCGGATCTCACACGCGGTACTGACCGAGACTCCCGCACGGGCAGCGATCTCGCTGAGCGTGGCTGCGGGTTGCTCGGCGAGCAGCGCGCGTACCGCCTCGCGGCGGCGCGCCGCATCCAGGGGACGGGAGCGGCCGTCCGCCCCGACCCGGGCATTCGACTGAGGGACTTCCTCAGTCGAAGCACCCCGCACCGCGCTAACGGTCTTGGGCGACAGCGCGGTGATGCGCGCAATCGCACGGTCCGACAGGTCCGGGTGCGAGGCCAGGATCCGCCGGGCCGCGGCTTTTCTGTCCTTGAGTGTCAGCGGCAGGCCATGAGAGACGTTGGCCGCCACGGAGTGGATAAAGACCTCGCTGAGCGGCCCGTCCAGATAACGGACCGCGATGAGCTCCTCCCCCCGCAGCCCGGCCGCCTGAAGGCGGTGCATTCCGTCGACCACACGCAGGGTGTCGCGATGCACCAGCACCGGCTCGATCTCCCGCTGCGCCAGCACCTCGACGTGCTCGCGGCTCAGCCCGCCCAGACGCGGTGAATCACCCGCCACCAATGACGCGACCGGCACCAGTTCGGCATCGGCGCACTCGCCGCCAGGTACGGCCTCCAGATGACGCACCGCGGCCTCTAAAGCACCCCTCAACTCCCCCACCATCCCTCCTCCTTCATGCGCATGCACATGCACATGACAACCCTGCCGCAGGTCACGGCAGGGCACGGTTTCGGACACGGAGCCCACCTTAACAAAAATAAAGCTATTTATGTTCTGTAGAATGCGGCGCACATTCTCAACTGGTGGAGGAACCATGTCTGTTGACCGGCTCGACTGGTGGAGCGCGATCCCGCCCAGGCCGTCAAGCACGCCACCGCACCCGTCGCCCTGGGCACCGGACGCCCCACGGAGACCGTCACGGTGAACGCTGGAGAAGTCGGCCCATCGTGCCGGACAAGAAGGCGATGGGCCTCCGGCACTGCCCTACGACGGGGACCATTCAGCCGACTCACAGAGGGATCAACAACGTGCCGCAGACACGAGCCGCGCTCACGCGACGCCGAGTACTGCTGGCGGCTGCGGCGGAGCTCGCCCGGCACGGCTACGCCGGTACATCGCTGGCGCGTATCGCCTCGCAGGCCGGGGTGACCCTGGGGGCGCTCACCTTCCATTTCCGGACCAAACCCGAGCTGACCCGGGGCGTGTACGAGGACGGTGCGGCTTCCACCCGCACGGCGCTCGACCGTGCGCTGGGTCGCTCGCAACTGCCCCTGCAGAATGTCATCGACATCACCCACGAAGTCGCCAGGCTGCTGCGCGCCGAGATCACAGTGCGGGCGGCCTCTCGGCTGAGCCGTGAGGCCGCCCTGGGAGAAGCCGCCCTTACCGGCTGCGCCTGGGACCAGATCTGGCTCGGTGACATCAAGCGGCTTGCCAAGAAGGCGCAGGCACGGGGGGATCTGGGCGAGAGCTGCTCGGCGGAGCTGTTGTGCTGCCTGGTGGTGTGCCTGCTGGCCGGGTTCGACAGCCCCTCGGCACGCCCGCCGGGCTCGGACTGCGAAGGCCTCGGCGTACTCCCCCAGTTGTGGTGTCTGATGCTCTGCTCGGTAGCCGCGCCCGGATCGCACCTTCTGCTGCCGGAAGGAAGCCCCGGCTGAGGCGGCGGTCCCTTCGGGTCACCGCGCGGTCCAGCCACCGTCCACCGGGACGGCGGCTCCGGTCGTGAACGAGGACCGGTCGGAGCACAGCCACAGCGCGGCCTGGGCCACCTCGGAAGGGTCGGCCAGGCGGCGCTGGATGGAGCGAGCGGTGAACGGCTCGTACAACGACGGCGTCTGGGCAAGAATCTCGTCCATCAGCTCGGTGCGCGTGCTGCCCACCACCAGGGCGTTGACGCGGATGCCGTGCGGCCCGTACTCATCGGCGGCGGCCCGCGTCAGGCCCAGCACCGCATGCTTGGCCGCGATGTAGGGGGCCGCGGTGCCGGTGGCGCGCAGCCCGGCGACGCTGGAGGTGTTCACGATGGCGCCGCGGACTCCGGTGTCGAGCATCGCGGTGATCTGGGCGCGAAGACAGTTCCAGACGCCACGGACGTTGACATCCATCATCCGGTCGTAGTCGGCGTCAGGCGTTTTGTGCAGCGGGGTGCCCGAGGTGGCCCAACCGGCATTATTGAAGGCCGCGTCGAGTTGGCCGTAGGTGTCCAGCGCCCGGTCCACGGCGCGCTGGACATCTCCGCTGTCGGTGACGTCTCCCGCCACGCACAGCGCCTGGCCGCCGCTCTCCCGGATGAGCCGGGCCTGGTCCTCGAGCTTGTCATTGCGCCGGGCCATGAGGACCACGGCGGCGCCCTCGGCGGCGAAGACATGGGCGGCAGCAGCACCGATTCCGCTGGACGCACCGGTGATCATGACGGTCCTGCCTTGGAGCAAAGGAGAGGGAGAAGACATGGCGGCACAGTCCAATCGGTGAGCGGGGCGGGCGATTGGACACCGGGACGAGTGAAGGCCGACGCCTCCTCGGCCGCCCAGGTACGAAACGGCCGAGGAGCGTGGCCGGTCGCTTCCCGCACGCCGTCGGCCACAGCGGCCTTGGCCCCGCTCCGCTGCCGCTCGGCACTGGCGGTCAGCGCATCCACCATGCATTCCGGCAGACGACCGCGCCATTGCTGGCGCGCCTGGTCCAGGGAGATCTCCTCGAAGGCCAGGGGCTGGTTCAGGATGTCGGCGAGGACGGCGGTCTTATCCCGGTCGGAGATCGCACGCGGCCCGGTGAGTGCGTAGGTACGCATGTGAGGGCCGTCGACGGTCAGCGCCCGGACGGCCGCGTCGGCAATGTCGGACGGGTCGACGCAGGCGTTTAGGGAGTCACCGTGAACACTGCGTACGACGCCGCGCTCGACGATGCCGTCCCTCCACGCCAGAGCATGCGTCATGAAGGAGCGCGGGCGGAGCAAAGTCCAGGCAGGACCGCTGTCTTTGAGTCGCTGTTCATTCTCCCGTTGCCAGCGGGTGATGAGGTCGTCGGCATCCGGATCGCTCACGGCCTGGGCGGACAGTTTGACCACGTGCTCCATGCCAGCTGCCGCGGCGGCGGCCAG
This sequence comes from Streptomyces sp. A5-4, assembly GCF_051131715.1. Classification (NCBI taxonomy): domain Bacteria; kingdom Bacillati; phylum Actinomycetota; class Actinomycetes; order Kitasatosporales; family Streptomycetaceae; genus Streptomyces; species Streptomyces sp. A5-4. The sequence continues at coordinate 59,142 of NZ_CP178591.1, forward strand.
GAGGTTGATGTCGTGCTCGGGATGCAGGGGATCGTTAGTGATCAGCAACAGAGTGTCCGCACCGCGCATTCCGTCGCGCAGCGTGGAGGGCGAGGCGAATTCCGCGCCGACCAGCCGACCGGGAAGCCCCTGGGCGGCGGCCTTTTCCGGGTCCCTGGTCAACAGGGTCAGCTCGTGCGCTCCGGTGGCAGCCAGACGTGCCGCGGTGAGCCGGCCTACGGTCCCGGTGGCCCCGGCGATGACGATGCGGCGGCCCGTCCCCGGGCCGCTCTGCGGCGCGGGGCGGGGGACGTTCATGAAGCCGTTCCGCGGTTGCAGTCGATCACAATGGCGGCAACGACCTCGGGTACCGCGAGCCCCGGCAGCAGCAGCCGCCACATCACGTAGGTGCGCTCCATCAAGTCCTTGCGGCCAGAGACCAGTTGCGAGTACAGCTGCACGCCCGTACAGGCTCCGACGATGAACTGGGCCACTTCCTGGGGTGATACCTCCTCACGGAGGTCCCCTTCGTCGCGGGCCACTTCGAGGTGGCCGACCATGATGTCTCTCCAGCCCTCGAACGAGGCACTGTCCTGCATGCCGAAGCGGCCCTGCTCGACGGCGAGCCTGACACCGGCGCGCAGCAGCGGGTCGGTCTGCAGCCGGTGGGCCCAGACCATGGTGATGTCCACCAGGCGCTGCAGGCCGACCGAGTTCAGCAACGGCTCGATCACATCGGGCTGGGCGTTCATCACTTCGCGCGCCAGGTCCTGTTTCGAGGCGAAGTGGAAGTACATGGCGCCCAGCGTGAGGCCGGCCCGTTCGACGATGCGAGTGACGCTCGCGCCTTCGTAGCCCTCCTCGTCGAACAGTTCCGCCGCGGCCCGCAAGAGCAGGTTGCGCGTGCGCACGGCGCGCTCCTGCTTGAGATCAGTCACCTGCATCCGATCGTCATCAAGGAAAAAGAATGTATTTTATGTTAGCGCTCGTACGTCAGCCACGAGGCACAGGGGATGACTATGCACAGCACCACCAGCGAGCTCGCACGCCCGGAAACTGCTGTTCCGAGCAAGTATGTTCACAAAACTGCCCACTCCGAGGTGCTGCTCACCAGCTGGCACAAACGCTCCGCCGATGAGTACACCGTGACGGCCCAATGGCCGCGTACCCACGGCTTCTACCGCCTGGCCCACCAGCTGTACGATCCCATGCTCTTCGCGGAGACCGTCCGGCAGGCCATCCCCCTCTTGTCCCATGTCGCCTATGACGTCCCCTTCGGATACCACCTGATCTGGGAACACTTCAGCTACGGCCTAGCACTGGAGAATCTGCGCAGCAGCGCCGGACCGGCCGAGCTGGTACTCCACATCTCCTGCACGGGCATAGAACGCCGCCGCGCCAACCTCGCAGCGATGACACTGCAGTTGCGCGCCGAGCGCGACGGCCGGCATCTGGGCACGGCCGAAGCTCGCTTCACCAGCCACTCCCCCGCTGTCTACCGCCGGCTGCGCGGAGTTCACAGCGAACTGAACAGCGCCCTCGCCATGGCCCGTCCGCCCGAGAAGGCAATTCTCGCGCACCTGGCAGGCCGCCGATTGTCCGAAGACGTCGTCCTGGCCCCCGGAGGACGCAGCAATTGCTGGCAGCTGCGGGTCGACACCGAACACCCCGCGCTGTTCGACCATCCCGTCGACCACGTCCCGGGCATGCTCATTCTGGAAGCCGCCCGCCAGGCCGCCCAGGCGGCGCGCACCCCCGTCCCGGTCGTAGTCGTAGGCATGGAAACGAAGTTCCACCGTTACCTCGAGCTCGACGCACCGTGCTGGATCCAGCTCTTCCCTGCAGCGAGACCCGACCGGCTCCGCTTCGCCGTCGAGCAGGACAACACCTTGTGCACGTCGGGCGAGATGTCACTGTCCACGCCCGATGAAACCGCACCGTCCACAACCACCGAAGCCGCGCTGCCCAAGTCCGGGGAAGCCGCACTGCCCACGCCCGTCGAAGCCGCACGACGCCCCTTCTTCTCGGCACAGCGGACCTATGGCTCACCGGCGCCCGAGATACCGCGACCGGCCGCGACCTGCGAGGTTTCAGCCCCGTGCGGGGCCGAGTGGAACAGCCCTGCCACGTAGGGAAATACCGCGCCCGCACGGGACCTCCCCGTTGCCGACGCCCCGGCGAAACTGCACCCTTCCCACGGGCGCTTACACGGAGAGAGAAGATCTCCGACCACAGACGGGCACCACACGCACGGCGAGGCCCCCTCGGCGGAACCGCCCCGCCGGAGGGGGCGCCGCACCGACTTGCCCCGGGCGCCCGGCACCGCAGGGCGCATGCATATGACGTCGACGTGGCAGGGTCTGCCGCGTTCTACCAAGCTCCGAGCAGAAGCGAGTTGGAGCAGGGCCGGAGTAACCGACACCGCCGCAACCGCCGCCGCTCCAAACGAAAACCCGCCGTCTCCACACGGCCCACACCCCGGCCCCGCGCGTGACACCGCCGCGCGGCGGCGAAGCAACGCGTACGCACCGCCTCCCGGCGCCGCACCGCTCCCACCGCGCGAGAGCTGCAGTCCGCGCCCATCCGCGGCTTCGACTGAGGAGCTTCCTCAGTCGAAAACACACGCACCGCACTCGAAGTCCCCTGAATAACGGTTAGCGACCCTGCCTCCGACAAAACTTCATTTCTCCACCATTTCACATATTCGCCGTACGGGTAGCTATTGATCCGAAACTCTTGGTCTGCTCGGGCTGCTGAGGAATCGCCCCAGGTCACAGCTCTGCGAGAAGGAACCCGAAGAGTTTGGGTTCAATAGAAGACAGCCAACGAGCAAATCCACATTCCGTCAAACCTACCGGCCCTTTTCTCCGCCGGCTCATGGACGTAGTCCGAAACTCCCACACCGCCCTCCACAAGGCTCACCATCGCCCAGACCGCAAGATCGCCTGAGCGGATTCTGGAACATTTCTTGACAGGCTACTCCGAACCCTGTTAGCAGTGAACCTCAGCAAAAAAACGGCGACACGCTACGGCCGTCTTCAGCCGGCCCACACAAACCACCCCGCTTCCTGGAGGACTGATCGTGTCTCTTTCGCGTCGCAAAATTCTTGTCGGTTCCGGCATCGCGGCTTCCTCACTGGCAATGGGGAATGCCAGCGCACAGGCGGCCGCACCCCAGCCCTTCGCACCGCACAACTGGAAATCCGTCCGTGCACAGTTCCTGCTCTCACCCAGGTTCGCGCATCTGTCGAACTTCTTTTTCGCCTCGAACCCGGCCCCCGTACGCGACGCGATCACGAAATACCGGAAGGCGTTCGACGAGAATCCGTACAGCTTCCTCGACGACAACATGTTCCAACTCGACGAGGACAAGCTGTGGCCCGACGTATGCGCGGCCGCTGCCGAATATGTCGGCGGGAAGCCTGAAGAGATCGCACTTACCAGCAGCACCACCATGGGACTTGCCCTCATCTACAACGGGCTGCGCCTGAAGCCGGGCGAAGAGGTCCTGACGACCACGCACGAGTTCTACCCGCACCACGAGTCGATACGTCTTGCTGTCGAAAAGTGGGGCGGGAGCATGCGTAAAATCCCGCTCTACGAATCTTCGCTGAACTTCTCCGCGGAAGAGGCCATCGCACGGATATGCGCCGCTGTGCGCCCGAACACCCGAGTCGTCGGTGTCACCTGGGTCCATTCCGGAACAGGCGTGCGGCTGCCTATTGCCGAACTTGCGGCCGCTCTCAAGAGTTTGAACCGCCACCGCGACGAGTCGAATCGCATCCTGCTGGTGGTGGACGGGGTCCATGGTTTCGGCGTAGTGGACGAAGACGTCGCGAAGATGGGCTGCGATTTCTTTTCCGCAGGCACGCACAAGTGGATCCTCGGTCCGCGCGGCACCGGAATCATTTGGGCGAAAGCGGAGAACTGGGAACTTCTTCAGCCCACGATTCCCAGCCTGATGGCCAAGGAAACAACCGACGCCTGGCGGCAGGACCGCCCGCCGGTCGGTCCGACCCACGCCGCGTGGATCAGCCCCGGCGGGTTTTTCGCGTACGAGCACCAATGGGCCACCATCGAAGCGTTCCGCTTCCACCGACAGATTGGACGCACCCGCGTCCAGGACCGGATAGCCGAGTTGAACAGCCAGATCAAGGAAGGTCTGGCCCGCATGAAACACGTCACCCTTCACACGCCGCTCGACCCCGCATTGTCCGCAGGCTTCGTCTGCTTCGACGTAAAGGGCTATAAGCCAATGGACGTCGTAAAGATCTTCCGCGACCATCGGGTCATCGCCAGCGGCACACCATACGCAGTCCCGCACGTGCGCCTGTCTGCCGGAATCGTCAACTTCCCCAAGGACATCGACATGGCTCTGCGCGTCGTACGCTCACTGGCCTGACCGCCCGCGATCACTACTGCGGCACCCCCACCGCAATGCCGACGGAACCACCCCGGTATCCAGCACATACAAGCGTGCACCACCGCGTCCCCATGAACCCGGTGGTGCACGCCGGACGCCGCTACGCGCCACAGTGGCTGCCCGCGTCGCAGCACAACACTGCGGCCGGCCGCAGCATCTCCATCAGCGTCAGGAGGGCTGCCCCTCACACCAGAACGCCCCTGACTTGACTCAACGGACAGCCCCGCTACGGGCGAGAGCACACCGTTGCCCACTTCCCACCACCCCTTGCCCTACGCAGAAGAGGATCGACCATGGATGTCATGACGGCCGTACTGTCCCGCCGCAGCGAACATCACCTCGTCGAACCTGCCCCGAACGACCAGGAGTTCGCCTATCTGCTGCGTGTAGCCGCCACGGCGCCCGACCATGGAGGGCTCCGCCCCTGGCGACTCATCCTCATACGCAACGAAGGCCACACAGCCCTGCAGCGCCCCTTCGCCGACCGATACGCAGGAACTCAGACCCGTCCCGGAAATACACAGGAGAACCAAAGAGCGCCACTCCTCGTCACCGTCGTGTTCTCCCCCCTACCGATCGACACCGAAGATCCCGCCTCCATCCCCGAGTGGGAACAACTCGCCGCCACCACCGCCATGACCAACTCCCTGGCACTGCTGCTTCACGCCCGTGGCTTCGGCAGCAACTGGCACAGCGGGAAGAACGCCGAAACCGACCAGGTACGCCAGGCCATGGGTCTGCGTCACCAGGAACGCCTCCTCGGCTGGCTACGCATAGGCACCCCCCAGCAATCCGAACCGCCAAAGCGCCAAGCGACCAAGGACATCACCCACCGCATCTCCAACTTCAGGCCCCTCTGACCCTGGTAGGTGACTGAGGGGCCCTGTGCTTCTCGGACAGCGATGTTGAGGGTTCTCGTTATATTGCCGCCTGCAACTCCTCGTACTCGGCGTGGACTTCCGCGGGAGTCTTGTAGCCGAGTCCGGAGTGGAGGCGTTTTTGATTGGAGAACATCTCGATGTAGCGGACGGTCGCCCGGTGGGCATGTGCGCGTGTTGCGAACGCAGCCCGGTGCACGAGTTCGTTTTTGAGGGCGCCGAAAAATGATTCAGCCATGGCATTTTCCCAACAGACACCGGTGCGGCCGACCGACGCCTGCAGACCCAACGAGCGGAGCTTGCAACGAAGTTCCCGGGACGTGTATTGACTGCCGCGATCGGAACGAAATATGCAGCCTTCGGCGAGGTCGATGTTCCGGGCCGCCATATCGAGTGCATCCGATATGAGAGAGGTCTACATATGGTCGGCCATCGCCCACCCGACCACAGCTTTGGTGTGGCAGTCGATGACGGTCGCGAGATAAAAGAACCCGGCCCAGGTGTGAACGTAGGTGATATCGCTTACCAGTTTGCGCCCGGGCGCGTCAGCGGTGAAGTCACGGGCCAGCAGGTCGGGCGTGGCCGGCGCCGAATCATCGGCGATCGTGGTCGCCCGTCAGGGCCGCGGCTGACATGGCACCAGGCCGAGCTCGCGCATCAGCGCGCGGACCAGTTCCGCTCCGGCCTGTACGTTCATCCGCTGGAGCATCAGGGCGGTTGCAAGTTCCGGGATCGCGTAGATCGTCCGCGCCCAGCGGGAGTTGACGCGGCAACAGCACAGGCACGAGACCGGTGATCATCAGGGTGTCTACGCCAGCTGATCACTTTGAGGTCCCGTGCCTGCCGCTCCATCCTTCCCGATGCCTGCTGTTCTGGCGAAACTGGGTCCCCTCCACGAGCACGACACCGGTCGCCTGTGCGCCCACTTCGGGCGCGTACCCGATCCGCGTTCGCGTCGCGGTCGGTGGTATCCCCTGGTCGGCTTGCTGCTGATCTGCGCCTGCGCAGTCGTCTCCGGCGCCCGGACGATCACCGAGATCACCGAGTGGGGACAGCGCGCCACCACCACGGTGCTGGAACAGTTCGGCATCCGCCGCCACCTGCCCGGACGTCGGCGAGCCCCGTCCCATGCCACCCTCACCCGGCTCCTGGCCGCCCTCGACGGCGATGCCCTGGACACTGCGATCGGTGCCTACCTGACCGAACGCGACCACACCGATGTCGGCCGCACCGTCTCGTCGCCGCGGCCGGCGATCGCGGTGGACGGCAAGGCGCTGTCCGGATCCGCGCACCGGCAGCAGCGCCACCGGCACCTGCTGTCCGCCGTCACCCACGCCCCCGCAGACCCGGGAGACGGTCTACGCCGTCACCAGCCTCGATACCCACCAGGCCAGCCCCGCTGACCTGGGCGGATACGTACGCGGGCACTGGGGGAATCGAAAATTTCAGCCACCATGTCAGAGATGTGGTGTTCGCCGAGGACGCCTCCACCGTCCACACCGGCAGCGCGCCGCGGGCGATGGCCGCTCTGCGGAACCTGGCCATCGGCAGGCTGCGACTGCTGGGAGCGGACAACATCGCCAAGACCACCCGAGCGATCCGGGACGCACCCGAACACGCCGTCTGGATCTGGGGCATCACCGACAGCCCGCTCCTACCGGGAGCTTGAAGCCGCCCTGGGGTACACCCCCGCCACTGAGAGTCGGTTCACCGACTCTCAGTGGCGGGGGTCAAGGTGCGGCCATCACATCCCGGGACCGCGCCAGGTGGCCTTGCGGCGCGATGGTGCGGGGCGCCTGGCATGAAAGGTCACGGTGTTCCGTTGGCGCCGCTCGCGCAGGGGCTGCCGGCGCCGAAGGTTCCGCCGGTCCCGCCGGTCCCGCCGTAGAAGAGCACGCCCCCGGTGGCGTTGCCACCGGCGCCGCCGATACCGCAGGTCCCATCGGCGCTGGCGCCCGACTTGACGCCACCGTTGCCGCCGATGCCGCCGTTGCCGCCCGAGTTGGCCATGCCGCCGGAGCTCACACCGCCGGCCCCGCCGATGCCTGCGGCACCACCCGGGTAAGCGCCGCCCGAGCTGCCGTTGCCGCCGCTTCCGGCGTTACCGCCCTTGCCGCCGTTGCCGGAGCTGTTGATGCCGCCGGCGCCGCCGTTGCCGCCCGTGCCGCCGCCGTGGCCGATGCCGCCGTTGCCCGCGTTGCCGCCCGCACCACCGGTGGACCCCCCAACACCACCCAGGCCACCCTTACCGCCGGCTCCGGCACTGGCACCGGAGTTGCCGCCGGCCCCACCTATGCCGCCCGCAGCGACCTGGGTGCCCGCACCGCCCGCACCGCCCGCACCGCCCGCGCCGTTGAGGCCGCCGGTGGCACCGGTGCCACCGTTACCGCCCGCCGCACCATTGGGACCACCGTTACCGCCGACAGCACCCGCGCCGCCGGAGCCGCCGCCCAGACCGAGCCCGCCGTTGCCCCCCGCACCGCCGACCCCGCCCAGCACACCGTTACCGCCAGGACCACCCGCACCGCCGGCGCAGTTCCCGGTTCCGCTCGCGGCGCCCCCCGCGGTCCCGGGGAAGCCGGCGGGGTGGGCTGTGGTGCCGTTGGCGCCCGCGACGCCCGCGGTGCCCGCGGTGCAGGCCAGGGCCGAGGCACCGGCAGGAGCACCGAGGAAAAGCGCAGCCCCGGCGAAGAGCGTGGGAAGGGCGAGGAGAGCGGTGGTCTGTTTCCTGTTCACAGGGTTCCTCTGGCTCAGGTGAAACGGGGATCGATCCGAAGCGCGAAATCAGGACGGCACAGCACCGAGAAAAGAACAATTGTTCCTCGAACACTTTCCTGATGTCGCATACCGTGAGGCAGTCCGAGAAATTCCGCGCTACTTCCATACGACACTCCTGTCCAGATATTTGTAATGGTATAAGGCGTGCGATCCTCGTCGACATTTACCCGACAGGCCGGCACATCACCTGCGGTAGGAAAACTCCCTCGAATTTAGCGTTTAGTCAACGTTCGCTCGATTCGACCGCCAAAGACCGACGCGAATTAGCCATTTCTGAAACTTCTGGAAGCGCGTGGGCACTGATCTGCGGGTTCTCGCAGGTGCAGCAGCCGAAGGGTACTTCTGACCGCCCGAACACCCAGGACCCGATGAGGCGCTTCGCACAACGCCGGGGCAGGTAGAGCTGGGTGGCGACGGCGCATTGCGTCGACTGCTCGTTTTTCCCTGCTTGAACCGAGGTGGCCGAATCCAAGGATTTTCGGCATATGCGGCCACCTGTGTTTGATGGGAAATTTTAGTCCTCATACATGTCGTACGCAATGACGCCGGAAAATGCGGCGGCGCAGGGCGAAGTCGTCGACCTCGATCACCCGTGGGATCCGCACCGTCGGTACGGGGATGCGCCGCAGGACGCGCAGCGCGGTGGCATAGGAGACGGGCGTGGCCAGTAACCGGGTGAGCCGGGCGGCCACATACGCCTTGACCACTCCCGAGACCTGGCTGGCCAGACGCGTGGTGCGGCCCTGAAGGCGCTGGATCAGCCCGGGGACTTGTTCGCGGAAGGTCTGCCACCGGCAGACCGGACGTCGCACCTGGATGTTGACCACGACCCCGGCGGCCATCGACAGGCACGTCCGCGGCTGTCCGGCCGTGGTACCCGTGCGCCTTCCCCGTCGTGACCCCACGCATCGGGCAGGGAAGGGGAACATCCCGGTCCGGGCCAGGACCCGGATCACCTCACCGTCGTCCGCCACATCATCTATGACCAGCGCCGAGAGCCCTGGAAACCCCGTCGCCACAAGGGAGTTGACATCTCGCATATGACGTCAAAGATTCTCGTCACCTGCCGTCACCACCGGCTACGGGACAGAGCCGTTCTTCTTACAGTCCCGGCTTTTGCGGTGCCCAGGCGCCGCCGCACCCCCTGTGCCCGACCGGTTCACAGGGGGCTGTGCGGGTGCGGGCGTGCGGACGTCACGTGGGAGGGCGTGGTGGCTGGACGGAGTATCTGTCCGGCGGCCAGCTCGCGGTAGGTGGGGCTGGTGGTGAGCAGTTCCTCGTGACGTCCGCAGGCGACGGCGGTGCCCTTGTCCAGGACGATGATCCGGTCGGCGTGCTGGACTGTGGACAGGCGGTGCGCGATGACCAGGACGGCGCATTCTCGGGCCACGTCGCGCATCACGGCGGTGAGCGCGGTTTCGTTGACGGCGTCCAGGTGGGATGTCGGCTCGTCCAGCAGCAGGAGGGAGGGCCGGGCGAGGAGGGCGCGGGCCAGGGCGACTCTCTGGCGCTCGCCTCCGGAGAGGGTGCCGCCGCGTTCGCCGAGCATGCCGGACAGGCCGCCGGGCAGCCGTTCGGCGACGCCCGTGAGCTGGGCGAGTTCGACTACGCGCTGGACTTCGGCCTCGGAGGCGTTGGGTTCGGCGTAGGTGATGTTGTCCCGCAGTGAGCCGTGGACGACGTGGGTGTTCTGGTCGACGATCGCGATGCGCGACCGGCACTCCGCGCGGCTCAGCTCGGTGGCAGGCTGGCCGTCGAAGAGCAGGGCGCCGGAGTCCGGTTCGTAGAATCTGGCCACTAAGGCGAAGATTGTGCTTTTGCCCGCACCCGACCGGCCGACCAGAGCTGTCTGGCTCCGGTGAGGGGCGGTGAAGGAGATGCCGCGCAGCACAGGCCGGCTCGGGTCGTAGCCGAAACTGAGGTCCCGCAGGGCGAGGGCAGATTTCTCGTGCGAGAGGGTCTGCCGGGCCGGTTCCCGTGTACACGCCCGGGCCGGTGTCTGGGCCTGTGAGGGCTCTGCCGGCAGGGACAGCACCTGTTCGATGCGCTGGTAGGCGCCCATGCCGCGTTGGATCAGGCCGACCGCGCGGAAGACCGAGGACAGCGGCAGGACCAGATACGAGGCGAATAGCAGGAAGGCGACCAGGTCGCCGAGGGAGTTGGCGTCTGTGCTCACCCGTAGACCGCCGATGACCAGGACGATCAGGAAGGAGCCTTGGACGGCGAGTTCGACGGCCGGGCTCATCACGGAGGCGAGTTTCGCGGTCCGTACACCGGCGATGTACGCCGATTCGACGCATGCGCCGATGCGGGCAGCTTCACGGTCCTCCGCGCGGTGCACCCGGACCATCGGCAGGGCACCGAGCGCACGTTCCAGGTCGGCGGCGATCGCGCCGATGGAGGTTTGTATGCGTTCAGAGGCGACACGGATGCCCTTGAGCAGCGAGGCGACGATCACGGCGGCGACGGTCACGGTCGCCGCGACCAGGAGGAGCAGCAGTGGGTCGATCCACAGCATGAGGACGATCGCCCCGGCGGCGACGAGGGTGCCGGTCACCAGGTCGACCAGTGCCTGGGAGACCACTTCTCTGAGCAGGGTGGTGTCGGTGGTGACCCGGGAGATCAGGTCGCCGCTGCGGTGCTTGTCGTATTCCCGCATCTCCAGTCGGAGCAGCCGCCCCACCAGGTTGTGACGCAGCTGCCGTACGACGCCCTCCCCCATGCGCTCCAGAACGAAACGGCCCATCGCGCCCGTCGCCGCTTCGGTGACGAACAATGCGGCCAGGAGCAGCAGCAGGGGTCCCAGTACCTGTCCGCGTCCGCTCGCGTCCACGACCTGCTTCGCGACGAGCGGCTGAGCCAGGCCCAGGGCGGAGCCGACCAAAGTGAGCGCGGTGGCGATTAGGGCAGACGCGCGGTGCCCGTCCGTCAGCCGGTACATGGTGGCGACCGCGGTCTGTGTGGAGCGGTCATCTCCCGCCGCGGATTGTGCCTGCTTCACGACAGTGTCGGTCATCGGCCCGATCGGCTCACGGCGGCGACCGTGATGAGCCGGGTGAAGTAGTCGTCGGGTACGCCCTCGCCGATGGGGCGGCCGTCCGCCTCGATCCAGGCGTGCGCCGTGAACGGCGGTACTACGCGCACCCCGGTGCACCAGGTCGGCCAGCTCCCCGTCAGGCGGCACAGCAATGCGGCTGCCAGGGAACGGGGCAGGCAGCCCTTCGGCCCGGCGCACCGCAGGCTCACTGCACACATGGCGTCCCGCGCATTCTTGGCCTGTGCGGCCGTGGCCGGTCTGGCGCCGCGGCGGGCCAGGCCGAGCACGGCACGGATCCGGCGGGGCGGCAGCAAGGAGAGTACGAGCGCGGGTAAAAGGACGAGTCGGGCGGCCAGGCGCCGCGCGCTGGGGACGCCGGTGGGTCGCTCCAGTGCGCTGGGGGTCGTCATTCCACCAACCCCGAGGTCCACAACTGCTGGACGAGGGCATCGACGTCCTGCCTCGCCTGGGCGACGTCGATGTCGAACTCGTCGGCGACCGCGGCGACCGCGTCCGCTTCGTCACCGCCCGCCATCAGTGTCTTGACCACCAGGGTGGCAGTGGGATTCAACTCCCAGTACTGGCCGACATGTTCGTCGAGAAGGACCGTGCCGTAATCGGTCTCCGCCGCGGAGACGTTGGCGCCGAACCGCAATGCCATGGTGTGCGTACCTTTCCCGGGGTCGAGTTCAGAGAACGGTTTTAGTAACGGGCCTGCGCTTTAGGCTCAGTGGTGCGGTCCAGGCCGCGCAGCCAGACTTCGGCGGCGATGGTCGAGTAGAGGATCGCGTCGCGCAGCTCGGGTGTGGCCGGCCGTTGGGCGAGCCGGCGCAACGCGTTCCCGTCGACCAGGCCCAACTGCTCCAGCCGGGAGTCCTCCCACAGTGCCAGCAGATCAGCGCGGTGTTCGCGCAGCCCGTTGGAGGCGTCCATGGAGGCGGCGGCCTTGTTGGTGCGCCGCAGGCAGGCATCGGGCACGATGCCGCTCATCGCGGCGGTCAGGAGGGGTTTGTACTGCCAGGGCGTGACACGCTCGCTCGGGCGCACCGCCAGGCATGCCTCGATGACGCGGTCGTCGAGGAACGGCGATGCCATCGGCATGCCTGCCCGGGCGGCCATCCGGTCCCACTGGCGGATGATGCGTGTGCAGGAACGGATCTGGTCGAGGTCGGCGTGCAGGCCGCGGTCTGGGTGCAGCGGGACCGCGTTCGCCGCGGCCTCGCGCAGCGCCCGCTGGGCTGCCCGTTCGGCGTCGGGGGTCACCCAGTCGAAGAGGCGTGGGGGCATGCCCCAGCCGAGGCTGGTGCTGACCGTGGCAGGCAGCGGGTCGCGCAGGCGACCGCTGGAGTCGGCCAGCCACTTCCCGTACGGCCGCGAGTCGGCCAGTGCCCGTGCCGTGCCTCTCAGTGGCCACTGCCACAGGGCCCGGAAGCCGCGAAGCTGAGAGAGGGCGAACCGTGGGCGGGTGCGCAGCAGCCGGTGGTAGTACGCCTCGGAGCACCAGGCCACATGGTCGCCGCCGATACCGGTCAGGTGTAGGCGGCTGCCGCGCTCGGCCATGGCGGGCAGGTGGTGCAGGACTCGGGAGCGGTCCATGACGCCGATGGTCGGTTCGTCCAGCAGGTCGTCGATGCTGAGCAAGTCGTTGTAGACCAGTGGAGAGGCGTGGGCGTCCCAGACCACATGGTCGATGTCCGGCATTGACTGGGCGGCCTGTTCGGCCCAGTACAGATCAGTGTCGGCGGGATCGCGCCCCGGCCAGGTGCTGGCCACCACATGGGCCGGTGAACGGTCCGCCAGGAAGCAGATGGAGGTGGAATCCAGGCCGCCGGACAGGTCACTGCTGACCACGCCGCCCTGCCGGGTACGGGCATCGACCGCCGTGACCAGGGCTTCACGGACAAGGGGGGCGCCATCGGCGAGCGTGCGCAACGGCTCCGGCGGTGTCCACCAGCGCGAGTGGCGCACGGTCCGGCCGTCCGCCGCGATGATCAGCGCGTCCTGTGGGGACACGGCGGTAATGCCTCTCCACATGGGTGCTTCAGCGAGCGGATGGGGAACCGGCCACAGCAACCGGACGGCCAGTTGCTCCCCGTCCGGTTCAGCGCCTAGCGCGGCGGCGAGTACGTCGGCGCGGCTGGCAGCCACCTGCACGCCGTCAACGGGGGCGTGAAAGACCAGTCGGAGCCCGGACGCGGTGCCCTGCACCCTGAGCTGACCGTCGAGCGCGGCGACGAGATGGAAGCTGCCGGGTAGGGAGCGAGCCAGTGCGTCGAGCTCGGCAAGGTCACGAAGTCGGCCGGCACGGCGCTGAAGTTCGCCGGCATCGATCGGGCAGCAGCCGATGACAGCGAGACCAGTGCGGCCGGCATGTGCCGTGACGATCTCGTCGTCGTGCCAGTGGCCGACGAGCCAGGGACGGCCCGAGGCATGTGTGAGGGTCCGACTTCCGGGGCGGGAGAAGGGGCGGACCGCGGCGGCCGCGCTCTCACGGTCGGTGAAGACCGTGAAGTGCGCGTCGCCGGGGCCCGCCCCCGCACTCTCATGCTGTTCAGTCATGACGTCGAGTCAGAACCGTCGGTCGTCAGTTCTTGCTCAGGAGGAGCCGGTCGTTGCCGGAACGCTGCAGGAGCCCGGTCTTCTTCCGGAACGTCCCCAGCTTGGCGAGCGCCGGCGCTTCGTAAGCCTTCTTCATGACGTCTCCCTCACGTGCAGGTGTGCACGACCACCTCCCTGGTCGGCTGTGAACCGGAGGCCGGTTCACAGCCACCCCGCCCAGGGCTCATCGGAAGCCCGGAACAAGGAAGCGGGTGCACGCCATAGCTACCCGCATCAGCGGGTGCCGTGGCAAGACCACTAAAGAAAATCGGATCATACGTAAAGCGCAAATAGAGTCCGCCAACTGCACGGCTGGTCATGGGTTTCGGCCAGAAGACAACATCGGGCGAGCGGGGTGCTTTTGGGGACAGAGAAACGTTTCGACCTGCGCATCCCAAAGTCCCCAGCGGGCTTGTCGAGGGGTATACACCGACCGGAATCAGACGGAGCCGCCCGGGCGCACTCACTCTTACCGCCGTGCTTCTTTGCCGTGCTTACCTTGCCTGAATGGCTGGATGTAGCCGCCGATCTCTCTGACCTCGCCGGAAGAATTCAAGTCCAGTGAGACGGTCGTGACGCTATGAGGTTTGTGGTGTTGCTTCGCGGCGCTTGGCCGGGTCGTTGATCCAGGCGGTCTGGGGTATTGCGGGTGGTCGGGGGCGGCGGCCGAAGCGTTCGGGGTGACGGGTGTATGCCTCGGCGAGGGTGACGGCCCGCTGGTCGCGGACCTCCTCGGCGGTCCCGAAGTGGACGGAGGCCGGGGTGTGCCAGCCGATGCCCGAGTGCCGGTGTTCGTGGTTGTAGTACGCGATGAACGCGTCGAACCATTCGCGGGCGTGGGCCAGTGAAGCGAATCGCTCGGGGTAGTCGGACATGTACTTCGTGGTCTTGAACTGGGCCTCGCTGTATGGGTTGTCGTTGGAGACCTTCGGCCGCGAGTGGGACCGGGTGACACCCAGGTCGATCAGCAGCTGGGAGACCTTCTTGCTCGTCATCGAGGTGCCGCGATCCGCGTGCACGGTCTCGGGCACGATGCCGTTGAGGGTGATGGTCTCGCGGATCAGCTCCTCGGCCCGTGTCGCTGATTCGGCCGCTTCGACGGTGTGGCCGACGATGTACCGGCTGAAGATGTCGATGACGACGTAGGCGTGATACCAGACGCCCTTGACCGGTCCGGCCGCCTTGGTGATGTCCCAGGTGAACACCTGCGAGGGCCCGGTGGCGACCAGCTCGGGCACCGTCTTGGCGGGATGGGTGGCCTGCCGTCGGCGCTCGCCGCTCTGCCCCTGTTCGCGCAGGATCCGGTACATCGTCGAGATCGAGCAGCGATAGCGCCCGGCATCCAGCTCGCGGGCCCAGATCTGCGCGGGCGCAAGCTCGGCGTACTCGTCGCTGTTCATCAAGTCCAGGACTGCGGCCCGCTCTTCGTCCGACAGGGCCGACGGCTGCACCTGAGGGATACGTTCTTTGCGTGGTGGCGGGGGCCGAAGCCTGCGGTAGTGGGTGGCCCTGGACCGACCGGTCAGCCGGCAGGCGGCCCGTGATGCCCAGCTCAGCCTCGACGCCGGTGAACGCCTCGTCCACGACAGGGCCGGTGACAGGCTTCAGTCCGCGCTCTCGGAGATCATTTCCAAGAGCGCGGAAGCTTTTCCCATGACTTCCAGCGCGGCCTTGTTCCGGGCCAGTTCTTTCTCCAGCCGTTCCACCTGGCGGCGCAGCTTCTCGTTCTCTGTCTCGGCAGCCGGCTTCTTCGGCCGCGCCGGGCTGGTGCGATGGTCGACCAGCTTTTCCAGGGCACCGGCGTCCCGCGCGGCCCGCCACTCGGTGAGGTGCGAGTGGTACAGCCGCTCGCGGCGCAGGACCGCGCCCTTCTCATTCCTGGGCGCGGCATCGTACTCGGCGACGATCCGCAGCTTGTACTCCGGGCTGAAGGAGCGGCGCTTCGGCCTGGGGGCCGGGTCGGCTCCGGTGGGATTGGTGCTGGTCATGAGGGGGTGGTTCTCCTGTCGGTGCCCTCTCAGGCTAACCCGCCGAAGCGGAACGTCTCACCCAAGGCTGACAGAGAGGGCGCAGGCGATCCGGCGCTCCCTCCTCGCCGCCAAGGCGATCAGCAAGCCGTGTAGGCGGCGCAGCAGCGCGAGCATTCGTTTCTGCACCGTAAGCAGCCCCTTCCGGTCCATCACCTCGGGTTTCATCGGTATCTGAAGTGACTCCGTCTCCGCAGAATCGATACTTCCGAATATCCAGCGCCCGACTATCAGCCTCAATCATTCATAAGTCCTTGTCGGTTGAACGGGCCGGGATCACGGCGGGATGCTGTCGCTCGGCAGGTAGAACGCATTGCTCGCCCAGGACCAGCTCATGCGCAGGGGAAGGTGCGGGCAGCGGCGTCCGCTGTGGCCTGGTGGGCGCGGAACTGCTCCCGGACGAGGTCGATGACGGCGTCCAGGGGGAAGATGTCGCGGGTGACGAGTTGCTCGTCGTTGTCGGCTCCGACGGGGTGCCAGTACACGCCGTCGGCGGTGATGGTGACCTCTGGAATCAGGGTTTCCACCGTGAGTTCGAGGCCGTCGTCGGCGGCGCCCTGGTGGGCGAGGGGCCGGACCACTTGGTGCTGGTGTGGGATGCCGAGCGAGTCGAGGAAGGATCGAAGCTCGCGCTCCTCCTTGAGGTCGTCGGTGGTGAGGGTGGCTGCCACCCGTACGGTGAAACCCTCACCGAGTGCGGTGCGGATGCCGGCGACGGCTTTGGCCCAACTGCCTTTGCCCCGGTGGGTGTCGTGCAGGTCCGGGGTGGCGGAGTCGAGGCTGATCTGCAGGGTGAGGCGGTCGCGGGGCATGGCCTGGAGCATCTGGAGCCGGTGTCCGCGGAAAAGCATGCCATTGGTGAGGAGGGTGGTGGGCAGCGCGGCGGTGCAGTTGGCGACGATCTGGTCGAGGTCGGGGAGTATGAACGGTTCGCCGCCGGTGAGCAAGATCTCGGTGACTCCGGCGGCGGGTGCGGCCTCGGCGATCTCCCGTACCCGGTCCACGCCCAGTGCGCGTCGGTCCGCTTGGGGTGAGGATCGTGCGCAGCAGTAGTCGCAGGCGAGGTTGCAGTCGAAGTTGGTGTAGAGCCACAGGCGTGCGCCGGGGCGGCGGTCCGCGGGAAGTGCTGCCACTGGATCCGCCGGGCGTCCGCGCCGGACCGTGACGCTGCTGTCGTCGGCGGCCACCAGGGTGTTGCCGGTGCGGGCGCACCACGCGGCAGCCAGGTTCCGTTCGTCCGCCGAGTCAAGCGGCAGCGTGATGGTGTCTCCCTCCGCCATGGAGAGGACCTGCTCGACCAGTTCGAGGATCACCATCGTGGTGCGATGTCCTGTTCTTCGACGGCTTGGAAGAGGTCCGTGTAGCCGTCGAGTTCGGGGCGTACCCAGCGTCTGAGCCCTTCGAGTTCCAGGATGCGGCGGTGTTCGGGGTCGTCCCAGTCCATGGCCAGCAGGTGTGCTGTCCAGGGTTCGGTGCGTGCCGTGTCGAGGGTGTCGAGGGCGGTGAAGTTGCAGTGGCAGTAGGCGGGGCTGGTCCAGAAGGATTCCAGGGCGCCGGGCATGAGTTCGTCGCGTCCGATGGCCTCCCAGGTGGTGATGCCGATCGCGGCGGCGTCCGCGTCGCCGTCGAGTACGGCCCGGATGGCGTCCAGTTCGCTGCGGCCGGTGTCGCCGTGCTTGCCTAGATCGCTGTCGATGCGCAGGAGTTCGACTTCACCGTCGGTGATCCCCTCGCGGCGCAGATAGTGCAGCGGCAGGATCGCCGCCTGCGCGGAGTCCCGGCTGCCCAGCGCCAACCGTCGCCCCTTGAGGTCCCCCGGGCCGCGAAGTCCCGCACCAGCGCGGCAGACCAAATGGCTGCGGAATGCCAGATCGGTGTCGCGCATGGCGAGCGCCGTGGCGTGGCCGTCGGCCTGGAGGACGGTGCGTACCCAGGCCAGGTTGGTGTTCCAGGCGATGTCGATGGTGCCGGCCAGCAGAGCGTCGACCTGGCGGCCGTAGTTGGAGAACAGGACGAAGTCCATGCCGACGGGCGCTGTGCGGTAGTAGTCGCGGATGCCCTCCCAGATGGGCACGACGTTGGGGGTGTACGCCACCGCGCCTACCACCAGCGGTTCCGTCATGGTCTCCTCTTCCTGATGCTCGTGCTGTGCGGGGTCAGCCGAATACCGGCTGGCCGGTGATGGCCTTGCCGTAGAAGTCGTAGAGAACATCGGCGGTGGGGGCCATGACATGACCCGCGCGGGCGTCCCGGAAAGACCGCTCGATGCCCAGGTGCTGGGAGAATGCCGCGCCGCCGCACACCCGCATGGCGTCGTCCGTGACGGTCAGGGCGGTGTCGTTGGCCAGCGCCTTGACGCCGAGGACGTACAGCGGTGTGTCCTCGTCGGGTGCGGTGATGCTCGCCGCCGCCTGGTGGAGATAGGCGGTTGCGGCTGCGAGTTGCAGCGAGGTGCGGGCCAGCCGGGCGCGAATGGTGGGCAATTCGGCCAGGGTCTGGCCGGTGTGCTCAAGTCTGGCGCTGCTGGTGTGCCGCACGGCGGCCTTCAGGGCGGATCGGGCCAGGCCCAGGGAGACGGCCGCGTTGCCCAGGTTGAACCAGGGCATCACCGTCTCAGTCATCAGTGCGAACCCCGCGCCGGCCGGGCCCAGACGCGTGGTGTCCGCAGCCGTCACGTCGAAGCGCATCGGCGAGGAGGCGTTGCCTCGCAGCCCAAGGCCGCGGAACGAGCCGGTGACGCTCACGCCCGGCCGGCCCGCCTGGACGGCGTAGAGGTCGACGGCGCCCGGCTCGTCGGCCGACAGTACAGAGGTGACGTACAGCCCCGCATGGCCGGCGGAGGTGACCCAGCTCTTGTCCGCGGTGAACCGCACATCGTCGCCACCATTGTGCTTGGCCTGGGTGATCGGTGCCCAGAAGTGCGAGCGGGATCCGGGCTCACTGAACGCCAGGGTCGCCAAGGTCCGGCCGGTGGCCATTTCGGACGGGAGGGACGGGAGTCCGGGCGGTGGCGAGGCCAGCACCGTCATGGCACCGCAGATGTGCATCAGATAGATCATGGCGGTCGAACCGCAGACTTCCGCCAGTTCGGCCGTGACGTGGGCGAACTCCGGCGGGCCTGCGCCGAGCCCGCCCACCTGCTCAGGGAGGGGCAGGCCCATCAGGCCGGACGTGCCCAGAGCGGAAACCGCTTCGCTGGGGAACCGGCCGTCCGCGTCCACTGCGGGGGCGTGCTCCGCAGCAGTGGCCAGGACCGGCTTCAGCGTGCTGTCCATGTTCATGGGGAGTCGGGCCTTCCTGAGGAGGATGGGGACGGATCCGGGGCATCGCGGTGAGCCGCCGGGGCAAGGCCGAGGGCCAGCAAACCGACTGCGAACGCAAGGAGCAGGGCCACGGTCGAGCCGTCACCGCCGAGCAGGTTCGCATCCGTCCACCCGATCTGGACCAGCTGCAGGGCGGTAGCGGCGAGAAACCCGGTCCCGGCCAGGACGATCAGGGCCTGCACCCCGGAGAGCCCCGCGGCGACCGTCAGGCACGCCAGGATGAGCAGGACCAGCATTCCCGTACCGCCGAGCGTGACGATCCGCCACGGGGGCGCGTCCGAGATCCCCACTACGACGCTTGCCGCAGCTCCCAGCCCCAGGCCGGTAGCGGCCTTGGCGATCGCTGTCCGTGGTGCCTTCACCGAATGCCTCCTTCGCAACCCTTACGACGCGACCAGCAGTAGCCGTGACAGCAGTCCGTGGCGCTGCCGCCAGGCGGGGCGCAGCGCACCGTCCACTCCATAGGCACGGCCCGCAGCGGTGGCCAGGAGCGCCAGATGCGCGACGTACATGAGGAAGTACGACCAGAACCATTCGTGTGGGGTGTTCAAGACCGAGAAAGTGATCGCGGTCGTCTGCACCAGCCCCACGAGTGCCCAGAACCGGGTTGCCAGGCCCACCAGCAGGAACGCGCCCAGGCAAGCCTCTACGGCGAAGGCGCCCCAGGCGAACACCGCGAAATTCGGAATGATCACATGCTCGACCAACCACGCCCACGGAGCGAAAACCTCGTGCTCGACGCCGTTCAGCGTCCAGCGGTAGAGGTCCCGCGGTGGGCCTGAGTCCTTGCCGAAGGCCGGAGGATGCTTCCACGAGAGATTCTGAATCCACAGCAGGCCGACCGCGACGCGGCAGACTGCCAGCAGCAGACGGGACAACCGAGAAGAGCCCAGAGGCTCCTCTGCGCGACGTTTCGGGGACCCGTTGGGCACGTCCATGTTTGGCGACCTTTGACCTTGGACCGCGGACGGGGATTCGTCCGAAGCCGCACGTCCATCGACTCACGCCGACGCGTACCCCGCAAGCCGGACAGCCCTTACGAAAAAGGGGCGCCTTGGCCCAGGCGCCCCACAGCCGCCACTACAGGGTCCCGCTCTTGGGGAGTGGACGGCGGTGCGTCAGGGGTGGGTGCGTGGTCGGCCGCGGCGTCGGCGCATCAGCCCGCCGACGATCAGTAGGGCGAGGGCCGCGGCCACGGCGGGGACGCCGATCCAGGTCAGCGTTTCCGCCAGCCATCGCTGCACTTCGCCCGCCGCGTCGATCACCGGGTCGGTGTCCGGGCCGCCCCGCAGGAGGCGGATCTCGTACCAGCCGTAGTACGCCACATAGGCCCCTGCCAGGAGTAGCAGGGCGCCTCCCAGCCGTGAGGCGAAGGCTCCCAGCCGCCGGATGCCTGACACGCGGGCGGTGCGGGTCAGGGCTACGGAGAGCGCGGCCGCGCCGACGATGACGCCCATCCCGGCAGCGTACGCCGTGAACAGCACGATGCCCTCGGCCGTCGAACCGCCGCGGAAGGCGGAGACGACGATGGCGAGGAACGGTGCGATGGTGCAGCCCAGGGAGGCGATGGCGTAGGCGCCGCCGAACAGGGCCATGGAGGTCAGGGACCGGGTGACCCGGGGGGCACGGCGGAGTTTCGGCAGGAGCGGGGGCAGGGTGCGTCCGGCCAGCAGCCAGCCTCCGACGAGGACCAGCAGCAGTCCGAACACGATGGTGAACCAGGGCAGATGCTGCTGGATCTGGCCGGCGACCGGGGCGATGGCGAGGCCGAAGAGGGCGAAGACGCCGGCGAATCCGGCGGTCATGGCGGCGCTCGCCGTCAGTGCGCGGCCGACGGCGGAGGCCCTGCTGGGTGAGTCGTCGCCGATGATGAGCAGGGACAGGTACGCGGGGAGCAGTGCGAAACCGCAGGGGTTGACGGCGGCGAGCATGCCCGCGGTCAGCGCCAGGGCGATGGGGAGGTCGGACACCGGTCAGCCGACGAGTCCGTCGAGCTTGTCGGAGAGCCCCTTGCCGCCCGGCAACACACCGGTGAAGACGGTCTTCCCGTCCTTGTCGAGCACGATGTAGGTGCTCTGCTCGGTGATCTCGAACTTCTTCCAGATGGTGCCCGGCTCGTCGGACAGGTTCGGGAAGCCGTCGATCTTGGTGGAGGAGACGAACTTCTTCATGGCTTCCGGCTGGTCAAGACCAGCCACCCCGACGACGTTGACTTTCCCCTTGAACTCGGCCGCGACTTTCGCCGTCTCCGGTCCCTGGGCCTTGCACTTGGGGCACCACGGAGCCCAGAACCACAACACCGCGGGCTTACCGGCGAGCGTCGCGCCGTCGAACGGCTCCCCGTCGAGGGTGGTCCCGGTGAAGCGCAGCGCCTCGGGAACTGCCCCCGAAGGACTGCTGTCCGCCGAGGCGGGAGCGGAGGCCGTGGCTGTGGTGGAGCCGTCCGTGCCCGCATCATCGGGCGAGGTGGACCTGCCGCCGGAGCCGCAGCCGGTCACCGTGAGCAGGCCGGCGGCCAGGACGGCTGGGAAGAACGAGCGGGCACGCATGTCTGCTCCTGATGTTTGGTATGGGCCCTGAATGTAGATCGGTCGGCCCAGTGGATGGTGCTGTGGTGTTCTTACGATTCCGTGACGTCAGCCCGCCTGGTCCTTCAGCCGATCGGTGTCGAGGACGGTGCTGCGGCCTCTGGCGAGTCGGATCAGACCTTGGCCGACGTACTCGCGCAGGATCGTTGGCTGTGGCTTCAGGGGGGGGCCGGCCAGGGCTGCGACCTGATGATGGGTGAGGGCGATCTGTGGGCTGCGGGTGCCGAGCACACGGGGCCGAGCCGGCGTGGTGCGGCGAGGACGCCTCGGCGTTCGTAGAAACGCAGGGTCTCCCACAGTGACACCGGCGGCTTCGGCGACCTCACCTATGCGCATGCTTCCAGTGTGCACGTCGGGCACTTGACCCTGAAGCGGGGTACGGGGTGCATCATCGCCAGATGATCGTGGAACTGCGCTCCGTACCCGACTGCCCTCATTTGCCGGCCACTCGCGCGCTGCTGCGCTCCTGCCTGGCTGAGCTGGGGCTGCCGCTGTCGTTCACCGAAGTCGTCGGGGAGTACCGTTCCCCGACCGTCCTTGTCGAAGGCGTGGATGTGATGGGCGGCGCGGGGGAGGAGCAAGCGGCGTGCCGGCTCGATCTTCCTACCCGTCAAGACATCCAGGCCGCATTGTGTGCCGCAATGGCCGACCGCGTGCCACCACGCTGCAGGGACTTCGGGGTCTCGGCCGTGCCCGCCGAGTCGCAATGCGGCACGGGGCCTGATGACGCGATCCGGGCTGATCGCCCGGAGCGCGCAGCTCAGCTGCCTGAAGGGCTGCGTCAGGTGTACCGCGGCGTGCTCGGGTATTTCGCCGCGACCGGGGGTGCTCCGGCGGCCGCGGATCTGGCGGCGCTGTCCCAGTCTGCCGGTTTGGATCCCGCTACGGCGCTGCAGGAGCTTGCCGCGGTTGATCTGGTGGCGGTCGATGGCGACGGACAGCTTGTCGCCGCATACCCCTTCTCCCCGTCCCCGACACAGCATGAGGTGCGGTGGGCCGAAGCCGGGGGCTACGCGATGTGCGCCATCGACGCCCTCGGCATGCCGTACATGCTGGGCGTGGACGCCACGATCAGTTCCATGGATCCGCAGACCTTGCAGTCGGTCACCGTCACGGTCACCGACGGCGTCGCCGAGTTCATCCCCGCGAGCACAGTGGTGGTGTACGCGGCCACTGGCCAGGTCGGTCGTTCTGTTGATTCCTGCCGCTCCTCCATCAACTTCTTCACTGCCGCGGCAAGTGCGGCGGCGTGGATCGCAGAGCATCCGCAGGTGACCGCCACCGTGCTTGACCAGCCCACCGCGGTGGAGCTCGGCCGCGACATTTTCGGCCCCCTTCTCGCATAGCCGGGATCGGCTCGCCGCACTTACTGCAAGTGGCAATTGTCTGGCTCCGACGGATTCGCCAGTTCGGCACCTGATCGGCTCGCCCCTTCGAGGAGCTCAACGTCTCGGCCGTCCGAAGGACTGTTGCGGACCTGCGGCTGCCTCGTCCGCGCCCTCATCCCGTCTGCACCTTTGAGGCTGCGGCTTGCTCGCCGCCGAATACTGCGATCGCGCCGGAACCTTCCCCCGGAGCACGGAGGAGTCGATGGCGCAGTTCTGTGGCAGCCAGCAGTGAGACCCACCGGAGACCGCCGAGAGCCATGGTGGGGATGCGTGAACGGGTAAGACGGCCGCCGTCCGTACTGCTTTGGCCGCCAATGGCCGGACGGCGACTGTCGACTGCGCCGGTCAGGGGCGCAGGAGGTGACGTACCGCGACAATGGCCTGCATCGCGGCCGCGGGACGCAGCAGCGCCGGCCGGGGCCGCGCCGCCATCGTGCCCCGGGCAACACTGGCGGCTGTCACTGCGGCAACTGGCACCACCCATGCGGTGCTCGCTGCGACGCGGACGGTTCGGCTGGGTTCGTGCCGCAGCACCAGCCAGGTCCAGAACCCGGCGTCGGCGAAAGAGTTCGGCGTAGTCGCCGAACGGGGAGACGGTCCCCTGGCGGCGGGCGAGGTGGCCGTCGGCCAGATCCGAGGCGATCGCCACCACGCCGGACCAGCGACCCGACCCCGTGGCCAGCGCGGGGAGGTTGCCGCGGACCAGTGTCAGCACGTCGGCGAGATCGGATACGGGCACGCTGGCCGGCCTTTCTTCGGGCGCGAGTCGTCGTGCTCACGTTAGACGGCCGACCTGTGGGCGGAAGGTGAGCGCGATCGCCGACAGCCGTGGCTGCGGGCCGTAGCGTCGTGCCCCGGACGGCACGTGGAGCGGACGGAAGGACGAACGTGGGTATGGCGATGGTCAGACGGCTGGCGATGGTGACGGTGGCGGGTGGCGGTGTTGCGGCCGGGTATGTGGGGCTGGTGACCGGGGCATTGCCGCTCGACCTGGGTGTGGGCCGGCGGACCCGTTCCCTGGGGCCGCAGGTGATCGACATCAGCGCGCCTCGGGACGTGGTCTTCGATGTGATCGCCCAGCCTTACCTCGGGCGAGTCACCCGGGCGATGCGGGAGAAGGTGCAGGAACTGGAGCGGGCCGCCGACATGGTGCTCGCCGCGCACTTCACCCCTGTAGCAGGCGGGCGGCTGACCGCAACGACGGCAGAGACGGTGCGGTTCACCGCGGTTCACCCGCCCCGATCGGGTCGACCTCCGCCTCGTGCGCGGGCCGGTGCCTACCGTCGTCGAGTCCTTCCACCTCATCGAGCAAGGATGGGGTTCGCGGCTGGAGTACCGGGGTGAGCTGGGCACCGACGGGTGGGCGCTGGGAGAACGCTGGGGCCGTCTGGTCGCCGCACAGTGGGAGAAGACGGTCGCGGGCTCGCTCCGGTCGGTCAAGGAGGAAGCGGAGCGGCGCGCACTCCTGCGGTGACGTGCCGCACGCCCGCGGCGGCCCACCAAGCGGTTGGCCCGGCCCTGCACGCACCGGGCAGGGCCCACTGTCACTTCACGCGCTTCCTGCCGGCGACCAGTTTGGTGATGTACTTTTCGCCATCTGCGTACGCGAGGTCGTGGGTGTAGTTCTCGGAGACGTACTGGCGTCGGCCGGTTTCTTTGTCAGTGACGAGCACGCGGAACCCCAGGGCGCTGCACCCGCGCCTGAACGGGACGCCGACGCCCATCAGGCCCTCTGCCACATCAACGGCGAAACGATCGCGGCTCACCGGGCCGGCCACCGCGCGCTCCCGGCTGCGGCTGGTCCCGAATCTGAACGGTCCGATGCGGATGGTGCGTCGCATGACGCCTCCCTGCGGGTATAAGCCGATTCTACGCGCGATCAGCGGGTACCGGGTGTCTGGTGTCTGCCGATCCCGGTGGGCATCCTCCGGCCGACACGCACCACGAGCGGGCACGCCCCTCTGTTCCGAGGCATCCCGCCAGCAGGCTCGGCGGCAGCACCCCGTGTTGCTCATGGTCGCTCGGATGAGGTGCCTGTTCGGTGACCGGCCTAACAGTTCTCGGCCCAATCCGGGCGTAGCGCGTCCACACAATGATGCTGCGGAGCGTGCTGGGCGCGCTGTACACGGCGATGGCTCTCGGCCAGCTCGTCTCCTTCGGGCAGATGCCCGCGATTCTGGCCGCGTACGGGCTGGTGGACGGCGCCGCCGCGACCGCGCTAGCGGTGATCTTGATCGCGGGCGAGCTGGGGTGCGGTATCTGGTTCCTGGCCCGCCCGCGATCGAAGGCATTCGCCCCGGTGTGGGTCTGCACAGCCGTCTCGGTGATGTGGACCGCGTTGGCGGCGCAGGCATACGCCCGCGGCCTTGCTGTCGCGAACCGCGGCTGTTTCGGGGTCTACCTGTCCCAGCCGTTGTCCTGGATCGTGCTGGTCCAGGACGCGCTGACCCTCCTGTACGCGGCCGCGTTGCTGCGTGCCGCCCGCCGGGCCCGGACCGACCCCGATCAGGCCCGAACCCGCACCGGGGTGGCCCACGACGATGACCATGTGAAGATGCGATGACAACGGACGAGACGGCACCGGCCACGGACCAGGCAGCGCCGACACCGGCGACACCGGTCAAGCGGGACCGTGACGAAGTGTTCATCGAGTTCACCAAGTCGAGCTGCCCGATCTGCAAGACCCCGGTCGACGCGCAGGTCAACATTTGCGAGGGGAAGGTCTACCTGCGTAAACGCTGCAGGGAGCACGGCCCCTTCGAGGTGCCAATCCCCCGCGAACGTGGAGACTTCCTCTATGCGGCCAGCCCCGGGGTGAGGCCGGTGCGGTGCTCGTGTTCGCAGTCGTTCGGGCTCTTGAAGCTGCAAATGCTGTGGAGCCGACGGGTGTTGCAGAAGTCGGTGATCCAGGTATCGATCTTGAGGCGGGCCTCGGCCCGGGTGGTGAAGGTGTGCCGATGGACGTACCCGATCTTCAGCAGGCTGTTGAACGCCTCGCTCACGTCGTTGCCGAAACAAGATCCGACTCTGCCCATGGACTGAAAAACCCCCAGCTCGCGGCAAGTCCGGCCAAACTTTAGAGACGTATATTCGGCGAGTTCAACCGATCGATGCAACACCGGGTTGTTGTAGTGAGCGTAGTTGCTCTTCGAAGACTTCGGCGGGGGTCTTCCAGCCGAGGATCTTGCGGGGCCGATTGTTGAGTGCGTACGCGACGGCTTCGAGGTCTTCGGCGGACCACCGGGAGAGGTCTGTGCCTTTCGGGAAGTACTGTCGCAGAAGCCCGTTGGTGTTCTCGTTCGTCGGTCGCTGCCAGGGTGAGTGCGGGTCAGCGAAGAACACCCGCGTCCCGCTCTCCATGGCGAACTGGGCGTGGCCGGAGAGTTCCTTCCCGCGGTCCCAGGTGAGGGTCTTGCGTAGTTGCCCGGGCAACTTGGTCATCGACTTTGTCAGTGCCGCGTTCATCGCGACGGCCCCGTATCCGCCGAGCGACGGCCCGTTCTTCACATAGGGTTTCTCGTCCCAGCCGTCCAGCCGTGGCAGATGGACCAGGAGCGTGGACCTGCTGCTGCGCTCGACGAGCGTGCCGATCGCGGATCTGCCCGTCCCGATGATCAGGTCGCCCTCCCAATGGCCGGGGACAGCACGGTCGCCGGCCTCGGCCGGGCGCTCGCTCAGAACGACGTCAGCGGTGACGTGGCCCTGCGGCTTGTTCCTGGACCGCGCCCATGGCTCCCGTAGCGCACGGCCCGTGCGCAGACACGTGACCAGCTCGCGCTTGAGCGCACCTCGGCCCTCGATGAACAGCGACTGGTAGATCGCCTCGTGGCTGATGTGCATGGAATCATCATCAGGGAAGTCGACCCGCAGCCGACAGGCGATCTGCTCCGGGCTCCATGCTGTTGACCACCGCCTGTCCTGGCGATGGGGTTTGTTCAGGCCCTTCCACGGCGGCGTCGCGGGACCTGGAACGATCGTGCCGTCGGGCCGACGGACGTCACCGGCGAGCCGGTCCTGCACATACTCACGCAAACTGTCGTTGTCCACGAGCTTCGCCGTCTTGGGGCGTTTCGCGGCCTGCTGCGCTTTCCACTGGGCCACCACAGCGCGGTAGGCCGGCTTGCCGCCCCTGGTCGCGGCGTTGCGACGCAGCTCGCGAGAGATCGTTCCCGGGTCGCGCCCGATCGTGCGGGCGATCTCACGCACGCCCTTGTCCTGAGCCTTGAGCAGTGCGATCTCCTCGCGTTCGGCGAACGACGGGTAGCGGCCCAAGGGCTCGTCCAGACTCAGCGGCGCCATCCCGCCAGCGTGTCGAAACCATCGAATCCCGACCGGTGCCGACCCGCCGACCCCCTCGGCGGCCTGGACAGAGGTGATCCCAGATGCGATCAGACGCCAGAACTCCCGTTGCACAGCACGCGAAGGCTCAGGCCGGCCCGGTGAACGCATCGGCGGCCGCATCGCTTTGTCCGCGGCCCACTGCCGCCGCGCACCCGATGGCACCTCCGGCAGCTGCTTCCTCGGTAGTCCCATCACACACCTCCGTGATCAGAAGGTGTTGCGACGACCAGTTGAATTCGCCTTCCGACCCGCGGCCGCTATGAAAAATGACGCCGCGGACGTCCCCGCCGCAGGTGGCCGCGGCCATGTTCAGCGCGGCGACGAACAGGCCCGCATCATGCTGGGCGGCCATCGCGTAGCCGAGCAGGCGGCGTGAGAACAGGTCGATGACGGTGGCGAGGCAGAGCTTGCCCTCGCCGGTCGCAATCTCGGTCATATCGCCCGCCCGGACGAGATCCGGCTGTTCGGCGGTGAAGTCGCGATTCACGAAGTCCGGGGCGGCCGACCGCTTGCCCTGCCTGGTCAGCCCCCTCCATGTTTCACCACCCGGGCGACGAGGCCGAGTTCCGCCATGAGCCTGGCCACAGTGTTCACCGAGATCCGCCAGCCCTCGCGAACCAGCAGGATGAAGATCTTCGGCGATCCATAGGTGCCGCCGGACTCCTTGAAAATCTCCTCGACCTCCCCTTCGAGGCGCGCGGGGTCCGTGGCCTGGAGTGGCCCGGTGTGGCTGAGTTCACGACATGCCGGCCGTGCGGTGCAGCGTGAACCAGAACGTCGGGACCGGGTTCGTGCCGGGTGTCACGTCGGCCAACTGCCACCCAGTGAACCTGGCGCTGAGTTCGTCGGCGGTGACGCCGGAGATCGGGTCGTCGAACGCCTCGGGCCCGTAGCCGAACATCAGCAGTCGTGCGCCGGGGGCGGCACGCTTCGTGAGGCCGGCGGCGTAGGCGTCGCGGCGGTGTGGTGGAATCCCGCAGTAGCAGCTCAGGTCGAAGAACAGGTCGTACGGGCCGGGCACGCCCACCTCGTCAAGTCGGGTGGCGTCCCCGCACAGCACCGTGGCGTCCGCTCCAGCCGCGGCCGCCTTCTCCCTCGCCTGCCGGACCGCGCGGTCGACCAGGTCGACGGCCGTCACCCGCCAGCCGTGCCGGGCCAGGTATACCGCGTTGGTCCCGGTGCCGCAGCCGAGTTCGAGGGCCCGGCCAGGCATCGGCGCGCCGGGCCCTTCCACCAGGGCCACCAGCTCGGGCGGCGTGACGCCGCTGTCCCACGGCGGCTCGCCGTTCCGGTAGTAGTCCTCCAACATGCGGCGCACGGCCGCCTCCTGGTCGAGCTCCGCAGCCGTCCGAGTCTCACTCATCGCCACCCCTCCAACAAGCTAGAGTCCATCTCTAATGACTAACTCTAGAGATAGACTCCAGTCATGGATGCAGTCAAGGGATCCGACGGAAACGTCAAGCGCCCCGACAAGCGGGCCGAGCGCTCGCGGCGCACCCGCGAGAAGATCGTCGCGGCGGCGCGGGACCTGTTCGTCGCGCAGGGGTACGGCGTGACAAGTCTTCAGGAGGTTGCGGATCGCGCGGGTGTGGCCGTCCAGACCGTGTACTTCGTGTTCCGCAACAAGCGCACGCTGTTCAAGGACGTCGTTGACACGTCCATCGCGGGCGACGTCGAACCAGTCGCCACGATTGACCGGGACTGGTTCCGCGCCGCGTGCGCCGAGCCCACCGCAGCCGGGCAACTGCGCGCCCATGTGCGGGGTGTACGCGACATCCTGGGCCGCGTCGCCCCGATCGTGCCGTTGATCGCGGCTGCCGCGGCCACGGACCCGGAGATCGCCGCGCAGTGGCCCGCCGACCCCGACCCGCGCTACACCGTCCAGCACGCCGCAGCGAGGGCACTGACCTCCAAGCCCGACGCCCGCCCCGACATCGGCACCGCCCGCGCCGCCGACCTGCTGTACGGGCTCCTCAGCCCCGAGCTGTACCTGATCTTTGTACGCAACCGGGGCTGGTCCCCCGACGCCTGGGAGGAGTGGGCCTGCGCGGCCCTGACTGCCCACCTCTGCACTGACCACGACTAGGCCACTGCCCCTTCGGTGGCCTCCGCCGAAGCAACGTCCACGGTCGGCTGCTGCTGGACGCCCTCGCGCGGGCGGAGCGGAAGGTCTTCACCCCGCCCGCGCCGAATTCCGCAAAGGCACAGGTGAAATTCCTCCTCACGCGTACGAAGGAGTCGGCGAAGGATCTGGCGGAGCCTCTGGGCATCTCCCGCCGCACGGTGGAGCCGCTACCGCGCCGGGAAGCTGACGAAGCCCCAGAAGCGCCTCCAGGCCGCCTTGGTGGAGGAGACCGAATCCGAGTGGCAACCTCATATCAGGGCACAGGCACGCGAGCGGGCGTCCACCTCCAGCGGCATGATGGTGAACATCACGGCGTACTTCGGATTCGACTGCAAGGACAGCTCGGACGACGGCCGCGAGCGCAGCATCACCACGCCGATCTCACCCACCTACGCGAAGTAGATCCTCGAACTCCAGGAGGCCGGTGCGACGGAGGAAGATCTGCATCCGATCGTCGCTGAGGCCATCACCGAGTCGCCTTTCACGGAATGGGGCACCCGCGCCGCTGGCCGACGTGCGGACTTCGGCCTGAGGCGATGGCCCGAAGACGCCGGGCGGCGGGCCTAATGGGGAATCCTGGGGTGGCCGGTGTACTTCGTCGTGCTCCGTCATGGTCTTCCCTGTGTGTAGTCTGCGGGACGCCGTCGCGTGGGGCGGAATCCTTGTGCCTGGGCGCCGTTGGTCGTCGATGGCAGGAACAGGCTTTGGCCGCAGTGCTGTTCGATTACTGTGGGATCATTCTGAAAGTGACGACACGTCAGGCGTCGCTGGTTTCTGGAAATTCAGTCGGAAGCCAGTCGCTGTAAACGCCCTGGTCGCGCAGCTCTTGGTGCAGGCTGAACGGGGCCGCCGGGCACCTCACCCGTCGGATGGACCGTCGCACAGCTCGTGGTTGGGCTGCGCGACGAGCCGCCACGCAGATCGTCTCCGAAAGCGTGGTCGAGTGGCACGGTCCGACACCCTCCGGCCGCTTCCGTGACCTCGGCGACCTCCTGCTCATCAGCCAGCACGAGACGATCGACGCCAGCGCGGCCCACCACGCCGTCCACACCGAGCGGCACTCCGCCCGCGCCGGTGTGGGCGCCGAACTACACCTGCCCGACAGTTTTGAGATGCTCCACGCGACTTGGCGCAGCGGCTACAGCAGGGCCGCGCCACCGGTCTGGAGAAGGAATGGGACGCCGTCGTCCAGGGACCGACCGTTCACTGGAACTCCGGCCCCGTCGAAGGCCGTGTCAACCACATCAAGATGATCAAGCGGCTGGTGGAGCGGGGCTGGCTGGACGAGGGCGCCCCGGCTTGCTCACACCGGGCCGACGCCGGAATAGCGTTTCGCCCAACCCGTGCTGACAGCAGGGATCTTCCGCCTACATTCGAAGGTGGGTGTGGCTCCTTTGGAGGGACCCTCCCACCTACGGATTCAAAGTTGCGAGAAGATCTATCCGGGTTGGTTGGATCCCCGGTCCGACCTGCAGATCGAGGAGACGGTGATCTCCGCCCCGACGATTTCGGCCACCTGCAACGACGTCTTGACCGCCAGCGAACGTGCGCATGATCGAGTTGGCGAACCCACCGGGCGTGTCCGCGGCTCTGTCGGTCGGTCAGCGCGCCGCGGCGAAGGCGGCTTCGAGGCGCGGAACGTAGTCGGTGAAGGCGGGGGCCCAGCAGCCGTAGTTGTGGCCGCCGTTGCAGCTCGGGGCCAGTGATGCGCCGTTGCCGTAGTTGACAAGGCGGCTGGGGATGCCGAGTTGGTCCAGGCGGGCCTTGACGGTCTTGGAGGCCGCCTCGGTGTGAACGTCGATGATGTCGTTGTTACCGGTGTAAACGGTGATGCCGGTGCCGGACAGCTTGGCGAGGTTGGCCGGCGCGGCCGGATCGACCGCCTTCCATACACGGTCGGCGTTGAAGACCGGGTACGGCGAGCCGAAGATCGCGTCGCTGTCGACATAGGGGCCGTAGCCGGTGCACTGGCCGGAGCCCGACGAGCTGGACGAGCTGCTCACCGCGCACCAGGCGCCCGTGAGGTTGAGCTCAGTGGCCAGGACGGCCGCGCGGATCTGCGGCATGCCGAAGTCGATGCCTCCCGACAGCGCGGCGACGTGACCGAACAGGTCGGGCCGACCCTCGGCGTAGTGGAGGGAGCCGTAGCCGCCCATGGACAGTCCGACCACGGCCCGGTGTGCCCGGTCGGTGCGGGTACGGAGGCCGGCATCGATGAACGGGACCACCTGGTCGAGGTGGAAGGTCTCCCAGTTCGCGGCCCCTTCCGCCGTGTTCTGCATCAGCCAGTCGGCGTACCAGCCCTTCAGCCCGCCGTCCGGCACCACGGTGATCATCGAGTCCGAATGCAGTGCCGGAGCCGCCGCGACGTCGTCCACAGTGCCGCCGCCGCCGTGCAGGAAGTACGTGACCGGCCAGCGCCGGTCGGGAGCAGCGTCGTATCCGGCGGGAAGGAGGATGCGGATCTTGTGCTTCCCGGAGAGCTGCTTCGTGGTGACCGTGATCGTGAAGTCGGTAGGGCTGTGCACCTCGGTGGCCCCCGGGACCACCGTCAGACCGTAGCCGTCGGTGAAGGCGGGGACGGCGGAGGCGGAGGCGGCGGAGGCGGAGGGCGCGGCAGTCGGTGCGTCGGCGTGCGCCGTGCCGGTGCCCGTCAAGGCTGCGAGCGTGAAGGCCGCGCCGACCGTGGTGAAGCGGAGAAACGTCATCGGGTACCCGTCGTCGAGGGATGCGCGCGGCAGGGTGAGTCGCCGCGGACCGGACGCCCCGATGTTGGTCTCCCGTACCGTCCGACGAACAGGCCGTACGACCGGCCATTTGTGACCGGTCGATACCCGAGGCCCCGCGTGTCCGTGCCACCGCCGCGGCTGGCCGGTCTCACGCCCCCACGTCAGGAGGCGCCGGCCCCTGGGGGCGGGAAGCCGGGGCGGCCGCCGTGGGCGGCGTCCTGCGGGGCGGCGAGGTGTCCGTGCTCCTTGGCCCAGGCGCGGGCGCGGGCGTGTTGGAGCATGCGGGCGGGTGAAGTCGTCGTCCGGAATTCTCCACAGCACGCCCAGGATGTCGAGACTGCTGTGTTGGACGGCGTCGGATCCGATCCGGTCCTGATGCCCGACTGGAAGCTCATCGGCGCAGCCGACACTCAGCGCAGGAAGCGAAACAAGCAGCGCGGCCCGAACCGTCGTGGATGAGCACCGCCTCAACGCCGGTTGCCGTCGGCAGTGTCGATATCGGTGACTGTTCATCGTCCCCCGTAGACCACGTACACCGCGTACGGGATCAGGATCGCCGGCAGGGTCAGCAGGCGTGGCTTGAGGGGGCGTCCGGCGTGCCGGGGGCGCAGGACGTCGAAGAGGAGGAGCAGGAGGAGGAGGAGGCTGTCGATCAAGATCAGGGCGACCAGGGCGAAGCCGTTGTTCTCGATCTGGTCGTAGGTGCAGCCGTCGAGGTCGCGGCGGCTCAGGTCGGCGTACTCGCAATGGCCGTGGGCGATGTACCAGCGCGTGCAGAGGACGGCGAGGGCCGTGGGGACACCAATCAGGAGGTGAACCAGGAGCGGCGTCAGCGGCGCAGGGCGGTACGCATCCGGCCATCTCACCAGGGCGGGGTCGGCCAGGCTGTGACGGAAGCCACTCCTCCGGTCACAGGGCTGTCACAGCAGCCGCAGTGTTCGGCCAACGTGCCACCTGGGCCTCATCGCAAGGACCGGCCTCGACTTCCAACCGCCGCAACCGCAGCATTTGAACCTTTGTGGCTCGTCTCGGATCGTCGGCCGGGTCATGGACGAGTCTCCGGTGTGGGCCGGGAGTTGAGTTCGGTCCGGGCCCAGCGAGGCTTTGCCAAACGGTCCACCACTTGTTCTTCCTGGGCAGTTAGTTTCAGGGCATCCATTGATCTTTACGTGCGGGCCCGTTTCGGCATGACCAAGCAGGTCCGTGAATAGGGGGCGTCATGAGTGCGGTCGACCTTGTGGAGACGGCGGCCGGTCTGCCGGAGTCGTGGAGTTCTCGCAGGCTGGGCCTGGTGGGGGCGGCCTGCGTGAAGCTACTGCGCATGGACGAGCTGCCGGTCGAGGAGGAGAGCCATGATGCCGCCGAGGCCCTGCTGGTCCTCGACGGCCGGCTGGAGCTGGAGGTGGACGGCCTGCCGGTGACGGTGCGGGCGGGCGAGCTGTTCATGGTGGCGGCGGGGGCGGCACACGCGGTCCGCCCCGGAAGCCGGGGCACGTTGGTAATCGTGGAACTGCCGGAAGGGTAGCGGCCCTTCCGGCGGCATTGGCCGGGTGTCTGGTCCCGGTGCGGGTGGGTGCGAGGCCGGAGCGGCGGGTGCCTTCGCTCAGGAAGCCACGAAGGCGCGCACCCCCTGCGAGACACCGTCATCGCCGAGCAGTTCGTTGTGGTCCAGGCAGCCGGCCGCGTTGTTGGTCGCGCCGCTGAGGAGCACGCTGCTGTCCGGGTTGATGACCTCGTCACAGTTCGACCACCAGGTCGCGTAGTTGACCGAGCCGGGCGTCTCATCACCGTCGGCGAGTTCGTCCTGTACGTACGATCCCGGGCTCATGTCGCGGCATGCCTGATTCCAGGTCACACAGGCCCAGGAGATGTACGTGCCGTGATTGGGGCCGCCGAGCGAGACCCAGTCGTCGACCGTCGAGGTGCCGCCGCGGTACTTCACGTACCAACGGGTGACCAGGCTGCCGAAGGAGTGCGCGACCACGTCGACCTTCGTGGCACCCGACTGGGCGAAGACCTCGTCGACGTACGCGTCGAACTCGCCGGCGAGAACCTCGTTCACGGAGTTGCTGCTGTCGTAACCCCAGGTGAACAGCTCGGCATCGGTGTATCCATCGGCTTTGAAATCGTCGCGCAGGCCGCCCCACACGCTTGGGTCGGCGTTGTAGCCATGGACGAAGATCACCGGGTTCCGGGCGGCTGTGGACTGCTCCGGCGGCGCCGCCGAGGCGGTGGGCGGGATGAGGAGCGCGGCCGCCAGGGCGAGCAGTACGGCGGAAATGAGCGTAACGATTCTGGTGCGGACCGTCGGCACGGATTCCCCTCACTCTTGTTACCCACGAGTGTTCGGAAGAATGGTGAGGCCAGGACCGATACTCCTGCGCTGAGCCCGGTCGTGAGCCGGATCCTCGCGAGCTCACGCAAACCTGCATGATCACCACTCCAAGCGGCGAAAAACCCTCTCGCCGTCAAGATCCACCGGCACTGCGAGCCCGACAGGCGAGCGATCCCAGATCGCGAGCGCGCGGACAACTGATTCGGGTACCGGGCGCTTGTCGAGATGACGGTCCCGCCGGTGATTCTGCTGGATTGAACGCTAGGGAACGATCACGGTCCGGGGAGTCTAGGTTCGATCATTGCAGGGACGGCGGTGACTCCTGCTGCCCAGCATCACCAGTCGTGACTGTTGAGTGTCTTTCAGGAGATCCGATAACCCAGTGCGAACACTTCACTGGGGAGCCGTCAGCGCAGGAGCTGGAGAACGCAAGGCAGCGGGCGGCGGGCAGTGCCCACCCTGCGACCCGCGAGTGCCACGGCAGGACCGTCATCAGACCGATCGGCGAACCGGGGCCTGAAGAGGGCGCTGGGCCCGCCGAACCAATAAGCAGACGGCAGCGTCTATACAGCTTGACGATCAGTGAGGCACGTTCAGCGCTACAGGAGGCTTCGTCTTGGCGGCACCGCTTCTTCCTGGCGACCCACGGCAGTTGGGCACCTTCTATCTCGACGGCCGACTCGGCGCGGGCGGTCAGGGCGTGGTGTACGAGGGGTACGCCGCCGACGGAGAGCGGGTGGCCGTCAAGGCTCTCCACGGGGTGAGCGACAGCGACCGGGACATGCTCCGCAAGGAGACCGAGGCCTGGCGCCGGGTGGCGCCCTTCTGCACCGCGAAGATGCTCCACGCCGACCTCGACGGTCCGATCCCGTTCGTCGTCAGCGAGTACGTAGCGGGCTCCGATCTGCGGCGCACGCTCGACATCGGCGACCCGTACGAACCGGAGGAGCTTCGCCGTCTGGCGATCGGTGTGGCCACGGCGCTGGTGGCCATCCACCGGGCCGGCGTGGTGCACCGGGACCTCAAGCCCGAGAACATCCTCCTCGGCCCCGACGGCCCGCGGGTGATCGACTTCGGTATCGCCCGGATCATGGAGGGGACCGCCACTGCCGGCCTGCCCATGGGCACCCTTCGCTACATGCCGCCCGAGCGTTGCCGCGGCGAACACGGCGACGGCAAGGTCGACGTGTGGGGCTGGGCAGCCGTCGTCGTGTTCGCCGCGACCGGCCGACACGCCTTCGACGGCGAGAACGCATTGGCTCTGACGTATCAGGTCTCCACCCACGAACCCGACACCTCGATGCTTGCGGAACCGCTCCGTTCGCTGGTAGCGGCCTCGCTGTCCAAAAAACCTGGGGACCGGCCGACATCAGAGCAACTCCTGCTGTCCCTCGTCGGCCGCGCAGACCTGGCCGATGTCGTGCGGGGGGCTGCCCCCGGAATCCCGCTCAAGCCTGACGAGCCCTCCCGCTCCGAAGTGGCCAGGGTGGTGTACGACCGTCTCGGAAACACGGCACGGGAGGCCACCCCTCGGGTGTTGCTGCGCCTGGTCGCCCCGGGCGAACGCGCCGAGGACACACTGCGCTCGGCGCGCAGAACCGAGTTCTCCGACGGCCAGACTCCGGAGCAGGTCCTGGAGGAGGTGCTTGAGGCGTTCACCGGGGCCGGGATCCTGCTCTGGGAGGGCGAGAAGGTCGCGTTGTCCAGCGCCGCCCTGATCCGGGCCTGGCCCCGACTGCGCGGGTGGGTGGAGGCCGAACGCGCCGGCCTGGGCGTCCATCAGCGCCTGTCCGAAGCATCCCGGGCCTGGGACGACCACGGCCACAAAAAAAGCGACTTGCTGCAGGGAACGGCCCTGGACCGCGCAAGGGACTGGGCCGCGACAGGCCGCCGCCATCTGACCCTCAACGACACCGAACGCGACTTCCTGGACGCCGGATCGGGACTGGCTCGCCACCGTGGCAGGTTACGCGTCCTGCTCAGCGCCGTCCTGTCCGTCCTGCTGGTCATCGCGGTCGGAGCCGCAACCATCGCCTTCGACCAACGGCAGACCGTCAGCATCCAGCGTGACCGCGCCACCTCCGCCCAGGTGGCCGGCACAGCCCAGTCACTTCGCCGCACCGATCCCGAACTCGGCCGACGGCTGGCTGTGGCTTCGGCACGCCTGGCCGACAGTCCCGAGTCCTGGTCGGCCCTGCTTGCCCTGCGCAACCAGCGGGAAGACGATGCGCTCAAACTGCCAGGCTTCGTGGCGACGGAATCAGATCTCGACAGCACCGGGCAGACCTACGTAGCCGCCGCGGGCACCCGCGTGGAGTTCTGGAACGTCCAGAGCCGCAGGAAGACCGGTTCCTACACCGCCCCGGCCAGGGTCCACCAAGTGGACCTTTCCGACGACGGCAGGACGGCGATCGTCAGCACCGATGACGGATACACCCGCCTGCTCGACGTCTCCACCGCCCGCCTGCGCAGCACTCACACCTATCCCACCGTCAAGGAGAGCACCGGACTCTGGCCGAGGGCCGCACTCAGCCCGCTGGGCACCTACCTGATGGCCGAATCGATCGAAGCGACCGACACCGCCATAAAGACCACGATGGCGATCTGGGACACGCGCACCGGCCGCAAGTTCATCACCATGAGTTCCCTCGGACCCGTCTCCTTCTCGGCGGACTCCTCGTTCTCCCCGGACGAACGCATACTCTCCGTGCCCGACGGCGCCAAGGGGAAGCGGTTCACCTGGTTCGACACACACACCAAGAAGAAGCTGCCCGTCCCCCTCCCCTACGGGGTCAAGGCCGCCGATATCCAGGGGCCCGCGGTGTTCAGCCCGGACGCGAAGTCCGTGGCTCTGACGCTCAAGGGCGGCAAGATCAACGTGTTCCTCCGACACCTCAAAGAACCGCTCGGCACTGAGCTCAGGGGCGCCGAGGACCCCAGCGCCTATCCCCTCCACTTCAGTCACGACGGCCGGTTTCTCGTACGGAACGCCATCGTCTGGGACACAGAAGCGTTGTGGGCATCCGAGCCTGTCATGCGCTACGCGACCACCCAGAGCGAGTGTCACCCTCTGACGGCCCTGCGTTTCACGGCCGACAACTCGAAGCTCCGGTGCGCCGGAACCGACGGCGTCGTCCGGTCGCTCGACATCCATGCCTTCACCAAACCCCCCGAGTCGACCGGTGAGTACTACCAAGCGAGTGCGGTGAGTCTGGACCGGCGCACCTTCGCGCTCAGCGATGGCGACGGCATCGAAATCTGGTCCACGCCGTCACGGACCAAGCGTTCCACCGTGACCTCGGTCGCGGGAAGTAGGGGGCACAGCGTGGAGGAGATCCAGCTCAGCCGCGATGGCCGGTTGCTTGCCGTTGTCGCCGATACCCAAGTCGAGATCTGGGATACGGCCAAGAAGAAGCCGGCGTTGCTGGGCAGCCTGTCCATCCTCGAAAAGGACAAGCCCGACGGAGCGGCGCAGCCGTACCCATTCGCACCGGACAAGAGGGTCGCGTTCTCACCGGACAACAAGTCACTCGCCGTCCAGGTCGTGAAAGCCCAGACCAACACACTCACGTTCTGCGACTTGACCACCATGCGCCAGCTCCGCAAGGTGCAGGCCGACCTCGGCTACCCCAGCAACGGAGGGGCCGTCTTCTTCCAGCCCGACGGTAAGTCCGTGATCGCCGCCCCGAACCTCGGCAGGGTCGCGTTCCCCTCCGGCCGGGTCATCACCAAGGGCGCCTCGACCTTGGAGGTGGACTCCATCAGCGACGACGGCGCAACGATCTACACCTACCCTCGTCGATTCAGGCCCTACATCCGGCTCTGGGACGCTCGGACGCTCCTACCCGAAGGAAACGACCTGCGCACGGGCGCCGTAGCCGCTGCCTTGTCCACGCCGGAAGGGGCCACCGCTGCCTCGTCCGACGGCCGACTGTTCGCCACGGTCCACCAGTCCGGACCCCACTACCAGATCAAGGTATGGAACAGCCGCACCCGGACGCAGCTCGGCGCCCCGCTCACGGCGTACAACGACGAGATCGTCGCACTCGCGTTCGCTCCAGACGGCTCGACACTAACCAGTGTGGACAAGCGCGGCAGATTCTTCACTCACGGCATCGCCCCTGCGCAGCTGATCCGAGACCTCTGCGCCAAGTCAGGCCCTCTCACGGAACAGGAATGGAAAACCCACATCCCCGACGTCCCCTACCGCAAGACATGCTGACCTGGTGGAAACCAACCAGCCTACGTCGACGGCCCGCTTCCCGACGCGGCGGCGGGCCCTGCTTCCACGGCCGACCCGGTCCGCGGTCGGCGGGGATCAGGGTTTCGAGTTCCTCGCGTAGGGCGACGACGCTCCGGCCGCGGAGTTCATCGGGGCCCTGCGGCCCGGTACCGCCGGCCCTGCCTCATCGGTCGTGATCACCGCCTGGATGCGGTCGCGGAGGGCGGGGTGTATTTCAGGCCCCCACGTGCGCGAGCAGTTCATGGCTGTTGAGCTGGAGCGCAGCGGCGGTCGGGCGGCGACGAGGCAAAGGCCCATACGTGGCGTGAGACCTCCGGCCAGTTCTTCGTAGCCCTGGACGTAGGTGATCGGGACGGCAATGGCGCAGGCTGTTCCCACCAGGTCGATTGTGCGTCCGACCCATCGCCGCAATCTGTTCATCGGCGGCGGGTAATGGGGGTTCGACGGATTTCGTCCAGTAGGGGAAGGGCCCCGGCCTTGGCCTCCACCCCTCATCTCGGAGCCGGAGAAACTCCGGGTGGTGACGGGCGTAGCCCAGGCGGTGGGGCGCCAGGCGCCGCCACGCCGACCGGCCACGCCTCATGGCGATCCAAGTGAGCCCAGGCAGGCAGGCCACAGTCGCCCAGATCACTGCGGCCGTCCGCTCGCCGGTCGAGGTCGGGAGAGTGCCGAGGAGTCTGTCCAGCTGGCCACTGGCGGCGTAGGCGAGTAACGCGACCATGGAGAGTACCGCCGCGGTCTGCTCGATCTGATATCCGGTGTGACAGCGGGGGCAGCGTGGCACATGCACGATTTCACGGCGCCACGTGGTGCGCAGGACGACGATCCACGGGGTCATCGCGGTGTCGGCGCCCTGGTGCAGCCCCAGGACACGGTCGTGCCGTGACGCCGGTGTGGCATTCCCGCAAAACCAGCACTCTCGCACCACAGGCTCCCTCGCCCCTACGACCCGTACCGTGGATCCGTCCGGCGGGCTGCGCCTGCCGGGCCTTCTCCCCTTCGAGCCGGGCGCCGGGCCTCACGTTCGCCACACGCCCGACCGTTCCTCAGCCTTCCCGCAGTGAACGTCCCCGTCGAGGAACAGTCACCAGGACAACCCGCATCCGCCGAAGATGATCGCGGAAGCCTCACCGCGTGGTCGCCGGACCGCTGATGGTGAATTCTGGTCTTCTCCCCCGGTGTTGGGGTCGCAGCGGAGCTGCTCAGCCGGCTTCTCCTACCGTGGCTCCGTCCCGGTCTGCCAAGGCCCGAGACGTGCGCCGTGTCGACCCGGCTTGATACGGACGTGCGCAGCCAGCGGGAGTGGGGGCGCCCACTTCGCGAGCTTCGCCACCGACCACTGTGGCGCGTGCAACCCCCGGCCGGCCGTTGAGGAATGCCGCAGCCGCTCCGCCCGTTGATGGGCGGTCACCCCCTGCTCAGCGAGCAGCCGGTCGCGCGCCGGTGTGCGTCGGTCCGACGCGGTCTGCCCGAGCGATGTCCAGGTGCGGGAAGCGCCATTCCGTGCGGCTGCGCAGCGTCGCTCCGGGGCGCAGCACGGTGCTGGGGTGGTCGGGACGGTTGGGCGAGTCGGGCAGGTGCTGGGTCTCCAGGCAGACAGAGCCGTGGCGCTGGTGGCGGCGGCCCGTGCCGTCGGTGAACGCGCCGTCGAGCTGGTTGGCGGTGTAGACCTGGAGGCCGGGTTCGGTGGTCCACAGCTCCAGGGTCCGCCGGTCGCCGGGGGCGGTGAGGCGGGCCGCCCGGCGCAGGGTGGCGGGAGCGGCGGGGTGCAGCACCCAGCAGTGGTCGAAGCCTCCGGCGCGGCCCAGTTGTGCGTCCGGGCGGGCAAGGGGCTCGCCGATGGGCCGCGGGGCGGTGAGGTCGAACGGGGTGCCGTTCACCGGGGCCGGCGGGCCTTCGGGGATGCCGTCGTGGTCGATGGGGAGGTAGTGGCCGGCGTCGACCTGGAGGGTGTGGCCGAGGATGTCGTCGGCGCCGAGGTTGAGGTAGGCGTGGTGGGTGAGGTTGACGATGGTGGGCCGGTCGGTGACGGCCGTGTAGTCGACGGCGAGGGTCCCGGTGGTGTCCAGGGTGTAGGTGACGGCGACGTCGAGCGCGCCGGGGAAGCCCATGTCGCCGTCGGGGCTGTGCAGGGTGAGCCGGAGGACAGCGGTGGTGTCGGTGCGGTGTCCCGCAGGCTGCCAGACCTTGGTGTGGAAGCCGTCGGGGCCTCCGTGCAGCGCGTGGCCCCGGTCGTTGGCGGGGATGTGGTGGGTGATGCCGTCCAGGGTGAAGCGGCCGTGGGCGATGCGGTTGGCGTACCGGCCCACGACCGCCCCGAAGTACGGGTTCTTGTCGGTGTAGTCGTCCAGGGCGGGCAGGGAGCGAACGACCAGGCCGGGGGCGCCGACGGTGTCCGGGACGGTGAGGCTGTGCAGGACACCGCCGTAGGTGAGGATCTCGGCCCGGACGCCGGTTTCCGAGTCGAGGGTCCAGAGGTCGACCTCCGTCTGCCCGTGGGCGCGGCCGAACGGTGTGCGGTGCACGGTGGGCATGTGGAGTTCCTTGAGGTGCGGTCCGCCGGGCGGGAGGCGCGGAGCGTCAGCGGGCGGCCTGTCCGGGGGTGGTGGATTCGCGGACGATGAGGCGGTAGCCGGGCCGGGGCCGCCGGGGTTCGGTGACCGGGGTGCCGGCCAGGCGCTCGACAAGGCTGTCGACGGCGAGTTGGGCGATGGCCGCCTTGTCCGGCGCGATGGTGGTGAGGGTGGTGGCCCCGTAGCGGCTCTCCTCGATGTCGTCGAAGCCGACGACCGCGATGTCGGACGGGATGCGCAGACCCCGTTCGGTGATGGTGCGCATCGCCCCGATCGCGATCAGGTCGTTGTACGCGAAGACGGCGTCGGGCCGGTCCCCCCGGTCGAGGAGCGAGGCCATGGCCGCCGCGCCGTCCTCGCGGCCGTAGCCGTCGGTGACGACGACCAGGGACTCGTCGGGTTCGATGCCCGAGGCCGCCAATTCCTCGCGCCAGCCGCGCAGCCGCAGATGGGCAGGTTGGCGCTCGCGGCCGGTGCGGGAGCCGAGGAAAGCGATTTTGCGGTGGCCGAGGCCAATGAGGTGGGCCACGGCCGCGCGGGCCGCGGCCACGTTGTCGATGGCGATGTGGTCGTACGGGGCCTCGTACTCGCGCTCGCCGAGCAGCACCAGCGGTGCCGTCTCGGTGCGGGCCATCAGGTCCTCGGTCTCCAGGTGGATGGGGCTGAGGATGAGGCCGTCGATGACGTGGGACCGAAACCCCTGGCTGACCAGCAGCTCCTTGTCGCGCAGGCCACCGGTGTGGTCGACCAGGACGGTGTAGTCGTGCCGGGCGGCGGCGTCGACGACCGCGCCGGCCAGCTCCGCGAAGTACGGGTTGCCGAATTCGGGGACGGCCAGGGCGATGATGCCGGTGCGGCCCTTGCGCAGGTGGCGGGCGGTGAGATTCGGCCGGTAGCCGAGCTCGTCGATCGCCTGCTGGACCTTGGCGCGCATCTTGGGGGTGATGTGCTGGTAGTTGTTCACCACGTTCGACACGGTCTTGATGGACACGCCCGCCCGGGCAGCTACGTCCTTGAGGCTGACGCTCACAACACTCCTTGTACGTGGTTCGACTCGGCCCGGTCGGTGCGGTTCAGGTGGATCTCCGGCTGCGTGCGAGGTAACGCTGCGCCACCACGACAACGATAAGGAAGCCGCCGCTGACCACTGATTGGTACGAGGAGTTGAGCGAGCCGATCTGGTTGATGAGGTTCTGAATCACCGCGAGCAGCAGGACGCCCCACAGGGTGCCGCTGATCGAGCCCGCGCCGCCGATGAGGAGGGTGCCGCCGATGACGACGGCGGAGATCGCGTCGAGTTCCATACCAACGCCGACGATGGTGACGCCGGAGGACAGACGGGCGGCGCTGAGCGCTCCGGCGAGTCCGGCGAGCAGTCCGCTGAGGGTGTAGACCAGGATCTTCGTGCGCGCGACGGGCAGGCCCATCAGGGTGGCCGCGTCGCTGCTGCCTCCGACGGCGAAGAGGGTCTGCCCGAACGAGGTCCGCTGAAGCAGCAGCCCACCCGCCCCGAAGAGGGCCAGGGCGATGAGGATCGGGTAGCCGAACCCCCAGACGCTGCCCTGGCCGAGTTCGGCGAAGGCCGAGTCCTTGGGCACCAGGTAGGTGGTGGCCCCTTCGTCGGTGAAAGCGAGCAGCATGCCCCGCGCGGCGAGGAGGGTGGCGAGCGTGACGATGAAGGGAGCCATGTTCGCGCGGGCGATGAGTAGCCCGTTGAGCAGTCCGATCGCGCCGCAGACGGCCAGGGGCACCAGCAGCGCGGCGAAGAAGCCCCATTGCGAGGCCCAAGCCGCCAGCACACCGCCGAGGGCGAAGACGGAGCCGACGGACAGGTCGATGCCGCCGGTGATGATGACCAGGGTCATGCCCAGGGCGACAACGGCGAGGAAGGACGCCTGGACGGTGACGCCGCGAGCGTTGTCGAGGGTGGCGAACGTGGGGTAGACGAACGAGGCGATGAGGATGACGGTCAGCAGGACCGCGAGTACGCCCTGGCGCTGGAGGAGTTCGCCGATACGCGAGCCGGTGGTGCGCTCGGGGCGGGGTTCGGGCCGTGAGGGGGCGTTCTTGAGCGGCGCCGGGGCCTCGGTGGCGGACACGGGGGCGGGTGAGGTGTTGTTCATCGGGACCTACGCTCCCGGGCGACGTAGACGGCGGCGATGATGATGGCCGCCTGGGCGATCTGTGCGGTGGAGTCGGGCAGGTCGTGCTTGACGAGAGTGGCGCGCAGCAGCTGCATCAGCAGGGCGCCCGCGACGGTGCCGAGCACCCGGATGGAGCCGCCGCCCAGCGGGGTGCCGCCCACGACGACGGCCGTGATCGCGGAGAGTTCCATGAGAGTGCCGAGCGAGGACGGGTCGCTGGCGGTGAGCCGGGCGGTGGCGAGGATGCCGGCGAGGGCCGCCATCACTCCGCACAGCATGTAGACGCCGATCAGGACCCGCTTGACGGGCAGTCCTGACAGGGCGGAGGCCGCGCGGTTGCCGCCGATGGCGACGATCTGCCGTCCGAAGGTGGTGCGCTGCACCAGGAACGCGACGGCAAGCGCGAGCACGCCGGCGATGAGGACGACCAGGGGAATGCCGAGGAAGGATCCGGTGCCGAGCGCGAGGATGTCCGGGTTGACTATCTGCTTGAGCTGACCGTCCGCCATCACCAGGGCAAGTCCCCTGCCGCCGACGAACAGGGCGAGGGTCGCGACGATGGGTTGCAGCCCCACGAGGGAGACGAGCGTGCCGT
Organism: Streptomyces sp. A5-4; assembly: GCF_051131715.1. Lineage (NCBI taxonomy): Bacteria > Bacillati > Actinomycetota > Actinomycetes > Kitasatosporales > Streptomycetaceae > Streptomyces > Streptomyces sp. A5-4. The sequence continues at coordinate 103,246 of NZ_CP178591.1, forward strand.
TGATCGCGCCGACCACCGCTCCGGCGAGCAGCGCGATCAGCAGCGCGGGTACCAGACCGTAGCCGAGGTAGAGCGGCAGCAGGGCTGCGGCGAGCGCCATGGTCGAGCCGACGGACAGGTCGATGCCCTCGGTGCCGATGACCAGGGCCATGCCGAGCGCGACGATCACGATCGGCGCGACCTGGACGAGCTGGGTGCGCAGGTTGTCGGCCGTCATGAAGTGCTCGGTGAACAGCGCGTTGAACAACAGCACGACGCCGACGGCCGCGTACACCCCGTACTTCTGGTACCAGGCTGGATCGCGCAGCCGGGCCGGCGGCTTCGCGGGGCGGGTCAAGGTGGCCTGGGTCATCGGGGGTCCTCCTGGGCGGCCTGGGCCTTGCCCCCGGGATGGGGCGTGTGTTCGGCGAGCACTTCGAGCAGGCGGCTCTCGTCCACCTCGTCGCCGGCGAGTTCACCGGCGACCGCTCCGCCGCGCAGGACGACGATGCGGTCGGCGCCCTCGATGAGCTCCTCGATGTCGGAGGAGATCAGCAGGACGGCGAGCCCTTCACGGGCGAGGTCGTCGATGAGGCTCTGCACCTCGGCCTTGGCACCGACGTCGATGCCGCGGGTGGGCTCGTCGAGCAGCAGCACCTTGGGCTCCAGGCAGAGCCAGCGGGCGAGCAGCACCTTCTGCTGGTTGCCGCCGGAGAGTTCGCCGACCTTCTGCTCGGGGCTGGAGGCCTTGATGCGCAGCCGTTTCATGAAGATGCCGACGATCCGGTCCTGCCGGTCGCGGGAGACGATCCCGCCCCGGGAGAGCCGGGGCATGGCGGCGAGCACGATGTTCTCGCGGACCGAGAGTCCGGGGACGATGCCCTCGGCCTTGCGGTCCTCGGGGAGCATGCTGATGCCGGCGCGGATGGCGGCGGCGGGGGTGGGGCGGCCCAGGCGCTTGCCGTCGACGGTTATCTCACCGCCGTCCAGAGACAGTGCGCCGGTCAGCGCCTTCGCGGTCTCGCTACGGCCGGAGCCGAGGAGTCCGCCCAGTCCCAGGACCTCACCGGCGTACAGCGACAGCGAGATGTCGTGCAGTTGGTGGCGGCGGGCGAGGCCTGTGGCGGTGAGGACGGGGACGCGGGCCGCGTCGTGGCCCGCGGCGTCGAAGCCGGTGAGGCCGTCACGCCGGACCTCCGCCATGTCGCGGCCGAGCATCATCGACACGAGCTGCATGCGTTGCAGGCCGGCCAGGTCGCCGGTGTGGATGTGGCGGCCGTCGCGCAGGACGGTGACCCGGTCGCAGATGCGGTAGAGCTCGTCCATGCGGTGGCTCACGTATAGGACGGCGATGCCTCCGCCGCGCAGGTCCTCGATGACCCGGAAGAGGGTCTCGACCTCGCGGGGCTCCAGCGACGAGGTGGGTTCGTCCATGATGACGACCTGGGCCTGTACGGACACGGCGCGGGCCAGCGCGACCATCTGCTGGGTGCCGATGCCCAGGGTGTGCAGGGGCCGCCGGGGGTCGACGCGGACGCCGAACCCGTCGAGGAGTTCGGTGGTTTCGCGGTTCATCCGGGCGAAGTCGATGAGCCCGAGACGGTTCTTCGGCTCGCGGCCCAGGAAGATGTTGCGCGCCACGCTCATCAGCGGGACGAGGTTCACCTCCTGGTAGATGGTGGAGATCCCGGCCTGCTGCGCTTCGAACGGGCGGGAGAAACGGACCGGCTCGCCGGCCACCCGCACCTCGCCCTCGTCGCTCTGGTAGACACCGGTGAGCACCTTGATGAGGGTGGACTTGCCGGCCCCGTTCTCGCCGACGAGCGCGTGGACCTCCCCCGCGCGCAGCGAGAAGGAGACGCCGTCCAGGGCGACGACGCCCAGGAACCGCTTGCTCACCGAGCGCGCTTCGAGCACGGTCGCCGCCGCGGCACGGCCGCCCGCCCCGGCGGTCTCCGCATGCTGGGGTGTCGCTTCGGTTGGTGCCATGAATCCTGGCCTTTCGGTGTTACGGGAGTGGGGCTGGGCCGCCGCGAGCGCCGAGACGGTCGCAGCGGCCGGCCTCCGGTGGGGTCAGTACGCTCCGCCGAGTGATTCCTTGGCGTTGGCCTCGTCGTACTCCCGGTCGGTGATGATCACGTTCTGCGGGATCACTTCACCGGCGTAGAACTTCTGCGCGGTGGCGAAGGCCAGCGGGCCGAAGCGCGGGTTGGACTCGATGACCGCGTTGTACTCCCCGTTGACCAGGGCCTGGACGGCGTTGCGGGTACCGTCGATGGAGACGATCTTGATGTCCTTGCCGGGCTTCTTCCCAGCGGCCTTGAGGGCGGTGATCGCACCGAGGCCCATCTCGTCGTTCTCCGCGTAGACGGCGGTGATGTCGGGCTTGGACTGGATGAGCTGCTCCATGACCTGCTGGCCCTTGTCGCGGGCGAACTCGCCGGTCTGCTGGGCGACGATCTCCAGGCCGGGTGCCTTGGCCTTGACCTGGTCGACGAAGCCCTTGGTGCGGTCGGTGGTGACCGTGTTGCCGGAGGCGCCGAGCAGGATGGCGACCTTGCCCTTGCCGTCGGTGGCCTTGATCATCGCGTCGGCGGCGCGCTTGCCCTGCTCGACGAAGTCGGAGCCGAGGAAGGCCACGTAGTCCTTGCAGGCCGCGGAGTTGACCGTGCGGTCGATGGTGAGGACCGGGACCTTCTTGGCGGCCGCCGCCTTCAACGCGGGCTCCAGGCCGTCGGAGTTGAGCGGGGCGACGATCAGGAACTGCGCGCCCTGGGACAGCATGTCCTGGATGTCGCTGATCTGCTTGGACAGCTGGGACTGGGCGTTGGTGGTGAGCAGCTTCTTGACGCCGATCTTCTTGGCCTCGTCCTTGATGGACCGCGTCTCGGCGATCCGGAACGGGTTGGCCTCCTTCTCCGACTGGGAGAAGCCGACCACCGCGTTCTTCAGGTCCAGCTTCGGCGCGCCGTAGGTCTTCAGCGAGCAGCCCGAACCGGACGAGGAATCAGGGGACTTGGCCTCCTGGGCCCCCTGGCTGCTGTCGCCGCCCGCGTTGCTGGAGGTCTCCGACTTGGCGCAGCCGGCGGCGGCCAGCGTGACGGTGGCGGTGAGGAGGCAGGCCACGGCGAGGGTACGGGATCGACGCTGGATCATCATGCGCGGAACGCTCCTTGGCGGGTTGACGGCACGCTGATCGGCGTGCGGTCGGGCGTGCGGGAGGAGGCATCGGCCGCTCGGCGGCTGACGTCATTGCATTGCTCACGCCCCTGCTCCGTGCTGCGGGAACAGCGGTCGTGAAAGCCTGCACGGTCTGTCGGCGACTCGGTTTACAACGTTATATATCCGGTGCGCCACGGGCGGCAAGAGTGCTGGCGATGCGTTTCCAAAATGTGTCGGACGACCACGGGGCTCGCGCGAGGGAATCCATCCGCCGTACGGCACTGGGCCTGTGCAGAGTCTGGACACCGGCCCGACACCGTGCTGTCATACCGCCGGACGCCCATTTTCCAACGTTGAAAGAACCGCTGCCGTCCGTCACCACACCACGCGACGGCGCCCTTCGGCATGCGCCCCGCCGACCGCCCCACCGCTCCCCCGGCCGGACAGCCCCCCGCCCCACGCCCGGCAGCAGCCCGCTCACCGCTCAGCCGCACGTCAGGCCACTTCGCACCGCCCGCAGCCCCGCACTGCACGGCCACGGTGCCGCGCAGCCACCCCCACCGAACCGGCCGCCGCCCAGCGACCGGGCCGGAAGAGCAGGAGCCAACGATGCCCCTGAACCGAAGGCAACTCATCACCACCGCGGCAGCCACCGCCCTGGCCATGGGCCCGACGAGCCGATGGGCAACCGCCGCGACACCCCACCACAGCCGCGCGCCGGCCGCCCCGGGCGGCCACTACCACCCCAACGCGGCTCCCCTGCACCCCACCGCCTTCCTGAAGCTTCCCCCGGGCGCGGTACGGGCGCGGGGCTGGCTGGCCGGTCAGCTCCGGCTCCAACTGGAGGGGCTGTGCGGCCGCTACGAGGAGTTCTCGCACTTCCTCGACTTCACGGCCACCGGCTGGGTACGCCCCGAGCGCGGCGGCTGGGAGGAGGCGCCGTACTGGCTCCGGGGCTACACCGACCTCGCGATCGTCACCGGTGACACCACCGCACTCGCCGCCACCCGCCGCTGGATGGACGCGATCCTCGCCACCCAGCAGCCCGACGGCTTCTTCGGCCCCAAGGCACTGCGGACCTCCCTCAACGGCGGCCCCGACTTCTGGCCGTTCCTCCCGCTGATCCAGGCCCTGCGCTCCTGGCAGGAGTACAGCGGCGACACCCGCGTCATCCCGTTCCTCAGCAAATTCTTCCGCTATATGAACGCCCAGGGCCGCGGCGCGTTCGACACCAGCTGGATCGCGCTGCGCTGGGGCGACGGCCTGGACAGCATCATGTGGCTCTACAACCGCACCGGCGACGCGTTCCTCCTGGACCTCGTCGACAAGATCCACCGGTACGGGGCCGACTGGGGCGACAACCTCGTCAACCCGCACAACGTGAACATCGCGCAGGGCTTCCGCGAGCCCGCCCAGTTCGCACTGCGCAGCGGCTCGGCCACCGACACCCGCGACACCTACCGCACGTACACCAGAGCCATGGACGCCTACGGCCAGTTCCCCGGCGGCGGATTCGCCGGGGACGAGAACGCCCGGCCCGGGCACGGCGACCCCCGACAGGGCTTCGAGACCTGCGGCATCGTCGAGTTCATGGCGAGCCACCAGCTGCTCACCCGGATCACCGGGGACCCGCTGTGGGCGGACCGCTGCGAGGAGCTGGCCTTCAACTCGCTCCCGGCCTCGCTCGACCCCTCGGGCAAGGCAGTGCACTACATCACCTGCGCCAACAGTGTGGATCTGGACAACCTGCCCAAGCGCGACCGCCAGTTCCAGAACGGCTTCGCCATGCTGGCCTTCCTCCCAGGCGTGGACCAGTACCGCTGCTGCCCGCACAACTACGGCATGGGCTGGCCGTACTTCACCGAAGAACTGTGGCTCGCCACCCCGGACGGCGGTCTCGCGGCGGCGATGTACGCGCCGAGCCAGGTGAGCGCCAAGGTCGCGGACGGCACAGAGGTGACGTTCACCGAGGAGACCGGCTACCCCTTCACCGACACCGTCACGCTCTCCCTCACCTCGCCGAAACCGTTGCGCTTCCCCCTGGTACTGCGTATCCCCGCGTGGTGTGCGAACCCGCAGATCCAGGTCAACGGACAGCAGGTCACCCTGCGCCTGCCGCAGCAGACCGCCGTACGCACCTGGGCGGACAACCACAACTCCGTCAGCGTCGACCACGGCCCGCTCACGTACTCGCTGCGCATCGCGGAGCGCTACGAGCGGATCGGCGGCAGCGACACCTTCCCGGAGTACGCCGTCCACGCCACCAGCCCCTGGAACTACGGCCTCGTCCTCGACAGCGCCCGCCCCACCACCTCCCTGCAGCACCGCTCCACGGGCCGCGCTCCCGGCGACAACCCGTTCACCTTGGAGGGCACCCCCCTGACCATCACCGCCCGCGCCCGGCGCATCCCCGAGTGGACGGTGGACGACGAGCACGTGGTCGCCCCCCTCCAGCCGAGCCCCGCGCGCTCCGACGAGCCGGTCCAGGAGGTCACGCTCGTGCCGATGGGCGCGGCGCGGCTGCGGATCACGTCCTTCCCGACGGCCCGCCCTGACGGCGAACCGTGGCTCGCGGACCGTTGGTACCGGATCGGCAACCGCCACTCCGGCAAGGTGCTGGGCGTCGACGGCATGTCCACCGCCAACAGCGCGCACGTCGTGCAGTTCGGCGACACCGGAACGGCCGACCACCTGTGGCGGCTGGTGGCCAACGGCGACGGCTGGTACCGGATCCGCAACCGGCACTCCGGCAAGGTGCTGGGCGTCGACCTGATGTCCACCGCCAACAGCGCGCACGTCGTGCAGTACGACGACAACGACACCGCCGACCACCTGTGGCGGCTCGTCCCGGACGGGGCCGGCTGGTACCGGATCCGCAACCGGCACGCGGACAAGGTGCTCGGGGTGGACGGAATGTCCACCAACGACAGCGCCCATGTCGTGCAGTACGACGACAACGGAACGGCCGACCACCTGTGGCGGCTCCTCTGAGCGCTCTCCTCTTACCCCTCCCCGCGCCACTCCGGCGCGGGGAGTCCTTCAGCATGACCGCGAAAGGAACTCCTCCATGCGACCAGCACCCGCACCACGCCACCGCACCTGGTGGCGGAGATTAACGGCCACCACCGGCATGCTCGCCCTCGTGGCCACCGCACTCGTGGGCAGCGGCGCCGCTCCGGCCACCGCCGCGCCCGCCGCATGGACGCCGAAGCCGGCGCCCATGACAACGCCGTGGACCAACCAGGTGCCGGTCGACAAGCCGCTGCCCGAGTACCCGCGCCCGCAGCTCACCCGCCCGGACTGGACGAACCTCAACGGCATCTGGGATTTCGCGGTCACCGGCCGTGATGCCGGGCAGCCCACGGCCTTCCCGGAGCAGATCCGCGTCCCGTTCGTCGCCGAGTCCGCACTCTCCGGCATTCAGCGCCGGATCACCGAGAACGACAAGCTCTGGTACAAGCGGACCTTCTCCGTCCCCGCCAACTGGGACAACCGCCGGGTGAAGCTCCACTTCGGCGCGTCCGACTGGCAGACGACGGTATGGGTCAACGGCACCCAGGTCGGGGCCCACAAGGGCGGCTACGACGGGTTCTCGTACGACATCACCCCGCAGCTGGGCGGCGGAACCAACACGGTCGTGGTATCGGTGTACGACCCGAGCCAGACCGGCGGCCAGGCGGTCGGCAAGCAGCGCATCAACGACGTCAAGCCCCACCCGGGCGGCGGGATCTTCTACACCGCGGCCTCCGGCATCTGGCAGACCGTCTGGCTGGAGCCCGTGGCGCCCGCCCACATCACCCGCCTCGACATGACGCCGAACCTGGGCAACAGCACCCTGCGGGTGAAGGTCCAGACGGCGGGCGCGGCAGGCCGCAGCGCCCGGGTCACCGTCTCCAGCGGCGGTACCGTCGTGGGGACGGCGACCGGCCCGGAGGGCGGGGAGATCTCCGTCCCCGTTGCCAACCCGCGGCTGTGGAGCCCCGAGGACCCGTTCCTGTACGACGTACGGGCCGACCTCCTCGACGGCTCGGCCGTCACCGACACCGTGGGCAGCTACACGGGCATGCGGTCCGTGGGGATCGCCAAGGTCGACAACATCCTGCGGCCGGTGCTCAACGGGAAGTTCGTGTTCCAGAGCGGCACTCTGGACCAGGGCTACTGGCCGGACGGCATCTACACCGCGCCGAGCGACGAGGCGCTCAAGTACGACCTTCAGGCGCACAAGGACCTCGGCTTCAACATGGTCCGCAAGCACATCAAGGTGGAGCCCCAGCGATGGTTCTACTGGGCCGACCGGCTGGGCCTGCTGGTGTGGCAGGACATGCCGGCGATGGACACCGGCAAGGTTCCGGACGGTCCCGCCCGCACCCAGTGGGAGACGGAGTACCGGGCCGTCATCGACCAGCACCGCAGCTCCCCGTCGGTGGTCATGTGGGTCAACCAGAATGAGGGGTGGGGACAGTACGACCAGGCCAGGATCGCCAACGAGGTCAAGGCCCAGGACCCCTCACGGCTGGTCAACAACATGAGCGGGGTCAACTGCTGCGGCTCGGTCGACGGGGGCAACGGCGACGTGGTGGACAACCACATCTACGTCGGCCCCGGCAACACCGCCCCGACCGCGACCCGGGCCGCCGTCCTCGGCGAGTTCGGCGGCCTCGGCTACAAGGTGCCGGGCCACGAGTGGTATCCGGGCGGCGGCTTCAGCTACGAGGACCAGCCGAGCATCGCTGCGCTGAACAACCGGTTCACCGGCCTCCTCGACAGCATCCGCGTCGGCCAACTGCCCGCCGGGCTCTCCGCGTCGGTCTACACGGAGATCACCGACGTCGAGAACGAGGCGAACGGGCTCCTCACCTACGACCGCCAGGTGGTCAAGGTGGACACGGCGCGGGTGAAGGCCGCCAACCAGGCCCTGATCAACGCGTCCCGCAACCCCGCTCCCCCGGTGACACTGCCCACCGGGCAGTACAAATCGCTACGGGTCACCACCCCAGGGCATACAACCAAGCACCTGCGCCACATCGACTCCCTGGCCCGCACCGAGGTGGTGAACAGCGGCAGTTCCGCTGTGCTCAAGGCGGACGCGACCTGGAAGGTCGTCACCGGTCTCGCCAACAGCAACTGCTACTCCTTCGAGTCCCGCAACTACCCCGGTGAGTTCCTGCGCCACCAGGACTTCCGGGTACGTCGCGACGCCAACGACAACTCCGCGCTGTTCAAGGCGGATGCCACCTGGTGCGCGATCGCCGGGAACGGCGGAGTGCGGTTCACCAGCGCCAACCTCCCCGGCAGCTATCTGCGACACATCGACTCCGAGGTGTGGCTCGCCACCCCGAGCGGCGGGCGGGCCTTCGACAACCCGGCCCTGTTCGCCGAGGACACCACCTGGGCGGTGGACGCCCCCTGGGCCCCATGATGCGTCGAGGCCGCTGAGGCCGTGACCGGTCGGCCCGGCGACGACGGGACAGTTCTCCCGTACGTCGCCGGGCCGACCTCGTGGGTGCCCGCTACGGCTTCTGACGGCCGTGCAGCGCGCTCACCTCATCGGCGGTCAGAGCCTTGTCGAAGACCCCGACCTGGTCGACGGAGCCGTTCCAGAAGTCGCCCTTCGCACCGGCGTACTGGGCCCGCCCGACAGAGAGCGGACCGGTGCTCACATCGGCCGGTCCGGCCGCGGTGGTGGCCACGGCCTTCCCGTCGACGTACAGCGTGCTCTCGTCGCCCTTCCGGACGCCGACCAGGTGATACCACTTCCCGGTCTCCGGCGTGATCTCCAGGCGGGCGCGCTTGCCGCCCGGGGTGGAGAAGGCGAACGCCCCCTGTCCGTACTGGAGATAGAAGGGGTTCTCGGTGCGCCTGCCGTCCTGGCTGACGACGGTGGCGTAGTTGCCGGGCAGGGTGTCCAGCGAGGCCCAGGCGGAGACGGAGTAGTCCTTGGTGGTGTCCACCACCGGACCGGCACTCTGGGCGTACTGCCCCTCGCCGTTGAACTTCAGCGCCGAGCCCTTCGCGCCCGGCGCCCAGGACGCGCCGCCCTCCAGGGCGAGGTGCGCCTTGTTGGGACCGCTGTCGCGGGCGGTGGCGCCCTGGTTCTCGTCGAGCGACCAAAAACCGCCGCCCTTCAGCTCGTCCCGCGCACCGGCGTTGGCCCCTGCGGCGATCACCTGGCGGTTGATCTCCCGGACCTTCTTCGGGTCGACCTTGATGTCGCGGCGGTCGTACGTCCAGAGCCCGTTCAGCTCGTTCTCCAGGTCGCTGACCTGGGTGTAGACCGAGCCGGACAGCTCAGCGCCGGCGGCAGCGAGATAGTACGTACGGGTGTTGTCGACGTACTTCGCCGTGAGGGCGGCCTTGTCCGCGACCCCACTGTAGATGTTGGCGGGGGCGCCCGGCCACATGTGCCCGGGGGTACGAAGCGTGAAGCCGCCGTGCTCGCCGTCCATCGCGGCGCGGTGGTCCGGGGTCGGCGCGTCGTTGTTCACGTAGTCGTGATGGTCGATGATCTCGCCCTTGCCCGAATCACCCTTGGACGAGCAGCAGTTGACGCCGCTGTGCGCGTTGACCACACGGGACGGGTCCAGCGCCTTGACGTCCTCGGCGATCTTGCCGGTCTCGGTCCGGTCCCACTCGCCCCAGCCCTCGTTGAAGACGATCCAGCCGCCGATCGAGGGGTAGTTGTGGAGCTGCTTCATCATCTCCTTTCCCTGGGAGAGGAAGGCGTCCTTGCCGGTGTCGTTGTCGATGTCGGCGGACACGAAGTCCTGCCACACCAGCAGCCCGAGCCGGTCGGCGTGGTAATACCAGCGCGGCGACTCCACCTTGATGTGCTTGCGGACCGCGTTGTAGCCGAGGTCCTTCTGCGCCTTCAGGTCGAAGGTGAGGGCCGCGTCGCTGGGCTGGGTGTGCAGACCGTCGGGCCAGAAGCCCTGGTCGAGCATGGCGAGTGAGAAGAACGGCTTGCCGTTGAGGACGAGCTTCTGGTAGCCGCCGACCTTGGCGATCTTCAGCTGGCGCATCCCGAAGTAGCTCTCGACGCCGTCCTTGGAGCGGCCGTCGGAGAGTTGGACGTCGAGGTCGTACAGGTAGGGGTCGTCCGGCGACCACAGGTGCGGATTCTTGACCTTCAGGCTCAGGGCGCTGTTGGCCGGTCCGGTGACCGTGCCGACGACCTTGCCCTTGCGGTCCCGGGCGACGGCGGTGATCCGGGCATCGGCGGACGCCTTGGCGGAGTTGACGGTGACGGCGAGGCGGCCCGTTTCGATGTCCGGGGTGGTGGTCAGGGAATCGATGGCGGCGGGCGCCACCGGCTCCATCCACACGGTCTGCCAGATGCCCGAGGACGGGGTGTAGACGATACCGCCGGGGTTGGTGGACTGCTTGCCCTTGGGCTGGTTCGGCCCCGTCTTGTCGGTGACGGCGACGACGATCTCCTGGGGGCCGCTGCCCTTGAGCGCGTCGGTGATGTCGGCGCTGAACCCGGTGTAGCCGCCGGTGTGTGCGGCGACCTTGGTGCCGTTGACCCAGACCGTGGACTGGTAGTCGACGGCGTCGAAGTTGAGCTTCAACCGCTTGTCCGAGGAGCCCTTGCCCTTTGCGCCGTCGTTGCCGCCCTTGCCGACCGACCAGTTCTTCGGCACGGTGATGAGCTTGCGGTAGAACATGTGGTCCTCGTCGCGCTCCAGACCGGAGAGCTGGGACTCGACCGGGAACGGCACGATGATCCGCTCGTCGAGCTTCTTGCCGAAGACCGGCTGCTCGCCCTCGGTGGCTCCGGCGAACTCCCAGGGCCCGTTGAGGTTCTTCCACTGGTCGCGGACCTGCTGCGGCCGGGGGTACTCGGGCAGCGGGTTGTTGACGTCCAGCTTGTCGCCCCACGCGGTGGTGAGCCGGTGCGTGGAGAGGTTCTTGGCTGTGCGGCCGATCGCCGGGACGGTTTCGGTACCCGACTTCAGTCCGCCCTTGCCGTCATAGACGACCTTGACCCGCTGGTCCTTCTGGACCGGAGCGGCGAGATCGATGATCAGCGCGCGCGGGTTGTTCGAGGCCCGGGTCACCGACTTCACCGGCATCGGGGAGGTGTCGACCTCGATCTTGAGGTGGTCCTTCACCGTCCAGTAGTCCGAGACACGGTCCCTGAAGGTGGCCTGGAGGCGCTTGCCGTTGGCAGCGACGCTCAGGGCAACCGGGTAGACCTCGAAGTCGGCGGGCGGGGTGAACGCGGACTCGGGCACGATCTGCTTCTTGACCGAGTCGCTCTGCCAGCGCAGGAACATGCTGGCGCCGCCGACGTCCTGGAACATCTCCAGCTTGAATTCGTGCTTCTCGCCCGCCTTCAGGGCGATCGGCTTGCTGCGCTGCTCCTTGTCCCAGTCCGGTACCCAGTGGTCGATGACAACGATGCCGTCGAGGAAGAGACGGAACCCGTTGTCCCCGATGGCCGAGAAGGTGTAGTCGCCGGTCTCGGGGGCTTCGAGCTGTCCGGTCCAACGAGCCGTCGTGTGCTCGGTCCTGCCGGTTGCGGACTCGAACGTACCGGTCAGGCCGGGGAGGTTGATCTCCGGGTCCAGGGCCGTGGCGCCGAGCTCGGCGAAGTCACGGGCGCCCGGGGCGGACATACGGAAGTACTCCCCCTTCAGCCCGTGGACGTCGGTGACCGGATCGTCGGCGGCGAAGGCTTTCGCGGTGGCTCCGGCCGGCGCGGCGGGTGCGGCGGCCGCCGTCGGGACCACGGCGGCTCCGACCGGTATCAGCAGCGCGGCTGCGCAGGTCAGGGCCCTGAAAAGGGCACGGGGGCGCGAGTTTTGTCGTCTCAAGGCGTCGTCCTCGTCGATGAGCCGGGGGTGCCTCGAAACTGTGAGGCACTGCACATAGTCGAACATTGAGCCACAACATCGAACGCCGCACAACGGTCGTGCACGCAGAATTTTCAACGATAGAAATCTGTGACTCGCAGGGCGCTATCTCCCCCGGCCCGCCCGTCGCCGTCCCCGCCAGGCACACCGGCGGGCTCGCGCGCAGCGGCCTCATGCCACAGCTGGAGAAGATCCAGGCGATTGCCGGCGCGGTCGGACGGCCATGAAGACGGCCCGGTACGCTGCTGGGCGACCGCGCCTACGACCACGCCAAATGCCGCCGACCGGTCTGGGCTCCTGGTGTGAAGCCGCTGATCGCCCGCGCCGCAGCACCGAACCCGGCTCCGGCGCGGGCGCCCAACGCCGATTCATGGAGCGCGCATTCGCCCATCTGCGCTGGTTTCGCCGCCTGCGGATCCGTTGGAAGATCTGCGATGACATCCACCGGGCCTTCCTCACCCTCGCATGCGCACTCGTCTGTTGGCGTCGGATCAAGAACCACCGCTTGTGTTGCGGTAGCGGCTGTTTACAGTCCTTCGGAGAGGCGACCGAGGAACTCCACTTCTTCCACGACGTCCTGCGTCTCCACCTCGCGCTCGCCCAGCCGGGCAAGCCGATCCTGGGTGTCGGCTGCGAGGGGGCATGAAGCGCGGCGTCCGGCTGCGCAGGTGCGCGTCGCCGAGATCGTTCATCCCAGCAGGCTCGCACCCGGCTCCCGCAGTCGTCGCGGAGCGTCGGGCGGCCAATCGCCGGAAGCCTCCGCTGGCAGAAGATTGAATGCCACACCCGACGCCCCTCGGTGGATGAACCACACAAAGGGGGCTCACCGCGTCTCGCCGAACAACGTAGGGAAGATTGAGCGTGTGTCATCGCCGGGCGACAGAGCACCAAGGGCTCATTCCGGCCGCGTCCCGAGCCGCTCGGCCAGGAAGTCGATGATCTCGTCCCGGGCCTGCACGGTGGGGTGACCTTCCTGGTCGACGAGGTGCGCCGTGACGACGCTGTGGGCGCAGCCGACGACGTCACGGAAGAAGGGCGGAGGGGCCGTGTTCGCCGTCTCGGCTTTGAGTACACGGCCGTCGAATGCGTCCCCGAGCAGCGCTCGGTACACCGCGAACCGCTGACCAGTGCACCAACTGTCCTTGTCGAAGCGGTAGGCGAGAACCTTCAATCCGTCTCGCGCTACGCGGTCAGCCACCGCAGCGGCATCTTCGTTGCTCATCTCCAGCCCGGCGGGGTCGTCGAGCGGAAGTGACGGATGGTTGACCACTGGTGCGATGACAGCGGGTTCGAGTGCCATGGTCAAGGCGAAGTTGCCGGTAAAACACAGACCGATGGCGCCGACGCCAGGCCCGCCACGCTCGGCGTGCGCCAGGCGGGCGAGGCCGCGCAGCCAGGCGACGACGGGGCTTGTGCCGCCACCGGCGAACGCCCGGAACTCGGCGCTGACACAAGCGCGTCGAACGACGGTCTCGCGTGCCTCGGCGAGCGGATAGGCGCCGTCGACGCCGAAAAGAGAGGGCAGGTACACGGAGAAACCGGCATCACGCACCCAACGCGCGAACCGTGCGACGTCGGGGCTGATACCCGGCATCTCAGGCATGAGGATGACTGCCGGTCCCGACCCGACGACGTATACGGTCTTGTCGACGCCATCAACGCTAACGGCTCTCCGGGAGAAGTCGTCCAGGGGGTCGCTCTGTCCTCGCATGATTGTCATGCCCGAGATGATGCTGAGCGGCCGACCTTCTGAGAATCGGCGGCATCGCCATGTACCCCGGTAATATCGCCACCCTCCAACGGCGTCGGAGGGATCGCATGAGTCTACTGCGAGTTGGTGTATTGGCCTACCCCGGCTGCTTCGCATCGGAGGTATTCGGAGTCCCCGACCTCCTGACGATGGCCACGCACGTCGCCGCGGCGCACGGGTCGGACCAGCCGGGCTACGAGACGTCGGTCATCTCGCCCCGTCGGCGGGTGATCGCGTCCGGCGGCTCGGCCCTCGACGTCTCGGCACTTCGCCCCGTGGACGTCCTGATCGTGCCGGGTTTCGAGCTTTCGCCCACGCTCGATCTCGACGCGACTCTCACCAATCTGGGACCGGAAGTGGCCTCGATTCGCTCGCAAGCGGCCTCGGGGGCCGCTGTCGTATCGATCTGCGTGGGCGCCTTCCTTGTCGCTGAAGCCGGGCTGCTCGGCGGGCGTGAGGCAACCACGTCCTGGTTGTTCGCGGATCGGTTCGCCCGCAGGTACACCGATGTTCGCCTCCGCCCGGAGAGCTTGGTGGTGACCGACCGCGGGGTGACGACCACAGCGGCCTTCAGTGCCATGTACGACTTCGCGCTGCAGTTCATCCGTGAGCACGACGGCCCCCGCGTAGCCCGTAGCACCGCGCGTATCGCGCTTGTCGACGATGCGCGTTCCACTCAGGCTCCCTACGTCGACTCGGGTCTCATACCCACTCTGGGCAGGGAGTTCTCGCTCAGGGTCAAGCGGTGGCTCGATCAGAACCTCGATGCTCGCTATGACCTGTCCACCCTCGCCCAGGAGTTCCACGTCAGCACGAGAACCATGCTCCGTCGCTTCGGCGGCGAAGCCGGCGAGACCCCGCTTGCGTACCTGCAGAGGGCCCGGGTGCGCAGGGCCAGACACCTGCTGGAGTCGACCGACAGGACGATTGCCGGCATCGCCGCCGACGTCGGGTACCGCGACCCTGGAACGTTCAGCGGCATCTTCGCCAGACACACGGGCCGGCGGCCGAGCGAGTACCGTGCGATGTTCCAGCGTCGCTGCGATCACCATGGATCCACCCGACGAACGGAGACATGAAACCCGGCCCCGAGCGCCGGTGACGCCCCCCATCGGCGCTGGCACGCGTACCCGGGCTCACGTCGTCATGGGCATGAACTCGGGCAGAGTGAGGGCCGAATGGGCCGGTCGTCCCTCCGCGGGAGGCATGGCGCTGAGGTTGCGCAGCATGTCGTTGCGCTGCTCCAGGGCCCGAGCGGTAGTCGGGAAAAGCGTGGCATCGCCCTCGCCGACCTGATCCTGGTTTACGGTCACAAATTCTCGGGTGTTGTGTTCGTAGGCGGCGAAGCCCGCAGGGTGGTCCCGGTCGTCCAGGGAACCGGCGAGCATGTACGCGCCGACGAGCGCGAGGCTGGAGCCTTGTCCGGTAAGGAACGAGGGTGCGTACGCGGCGTCGCCCACCAGCGCGACCCGGCCGCTGGACCAGCGGGGCATACGGATCTGGCTGACCGCATCGAAGAACAGGTCATCCGCGTCGTGCATGGCGGCAAGCATGCCCGGGACCTCCCATCCCGCGTCGGCGAAGACCGAGGCCGCCAGGCCCCGTTGGGCTTCCGGGTTCCGCAACGCCCTGAACGGCGCCCTCGGGTGGGCGAAGTTCAGCAAGGCGTGCTCGCCGTCGTCGCTGTCCCCCACGGCGTAGAGCGCCGCGGCCCTGCCCGGGGTGTTCCACATCATGAGCTCGTCGGAGAGCCCGAAGGTGTTGCGCATGGTGAACCCAAAGCAGTAGCCGAGGTATCGGTGGAACTGCTCTTCGGGGCCGAACAGGAACTCGCGGGTACGTGAGTGCAGACCGTCCGCACCGACCACCATGTCGAACGTACGCCTGCTGCCGCCGCGGAAGGTGACATCGACGCCGTGGCCGGACTGGTCGAGGATGTCGATGGAGTCGTTGAACAGGAACTCCACGTCGTCACGGACCGCCGTGTAAAACGCACCGGTCAGGTCCCCGCGCCGCACCTCCAGGTCCTGGCCCGCGACACCGCCGGTGACGGTGCGCGGGTCGACCGACGCCACCTCGCTGCCGTCCCCGTTGAGGAAGGTCAGTCGGCGCAGGTCGATGTGCGCGTCCCGCAGTTCCGGCAGGATTCCCATCCTCCGGACGACCTCAAGTGCGGTGCCGCTTATGTCGATGGGGTAACCACCGTCACGAATCGCGGCCGCCTTCTCGACCACCGTGACCGCGAATCCGTGGCGGTGCAGCCGGAATGCGAGTGCGGGCCCCGCGATGGCGGCCCCGGATATCAGGACCGTGCGCCTCGGCGTGGTACGGGTATCGCTCAACGGATCTGTGCGGGTCATTCCTTGGCTCCTTTACTCATGGTGCCGGCGACAAGCAGAGACAGTGCCGTGACGGCGCCGGCTATGACGAAGCCGGTGACGAAGGCCGATTCGGCCGGGATATCCGACCCGGCAGGGGTCCCGGCGGTGAGGATCGCGCCACTGACCTGCCCACCCACGGCGAAGCCGATCACGCGCGTCACCAGGACCAAACTGGTCGCGATGCCGGTGTCACCTTGATCGACGGATGTGGCGGTGCTGGTCACCAACGCCGTGACGCACAGGCCGTTGGCGAGCGCGATCATCATCTTGCCGATGACGAGATGCCAGGTCTCGGAGTGCGTGGCTGCCAGGGCGACAAGGGCAGCGGCCATGATGACGATCCCGGCGGTGACCACGGCACGCGAGCCGAAACGCCGCGCCCCGATCCCGCCGATCGGCCCGGCCAGTGACGCGGCCACGGCGCCGGGCAGCAGGAAGAAGCCGATCTCGGTGGCGCTGGCGCCGAAACCGTGCTCATCGGCGGGCACCGCCAACAGCTGCGGGACGAGGTAGACCGCCACCGAGGCACCGACGCAGATCACGAACGTCAGCACGCACGACTTCCACATTGCCGGCCGTGCCAGCATGCGCAGATCGACCATCGGAGAAGCCGCGCGACGCTCAACGGCTGTCCATCCGGTCACGAAGGCGGCCACAGCCACGAGGAGGGCGCCGAGCACGAGGGGCTGCGAGGCGATGTCGGGCGCCAGCGCGAGCACGAGCACGAGCGTGACCAGCGTCCCGCTCAGGAGGACCAGGCCGGGCCAGTCGATGCCGGCGTTGTCCGACCTGCCCGGCGGATCATGCGGCATCAGCCGGTTCACCAGCATGGTGGCGCCGATGACCGCGATCGTCGGCAGCGCGAACATCCAGTGTCGGGACAGCCCTTCGGCCACGGGGCCGGCCGACAGCGTTCCCGCCATCCCACCCCCCACGAACAGGCCGATGACGACCCCGATGGCCACCTTCGAATGTCCCGCAGGAGGTGCCGAAGGGTGGCCGGGTGCACGCGGCCGAGGTGCGCCGCGCTCAGCGGGAGGATCTGGGCAGGACGAGCCCGGTGAGTACCCGACGCATCGTCTGCTCGAACAGCGCCTGCGAGTCCTCCGCCGGGTCCGAACCGGCACGATCCGCGAGGGCGGCTGCTATATGCGGGTGGTCTCCTTGGGAGGCCGTCTTGCCCAGATATGCGACCTGTGCCGCTTGGCGGTCGCTGTTCGCGCGGCTGCCCCGGAGTTCCACTCGGGCGAACTGTGCGATCAGGGCGCTCATCAGGGCGACGATTTCCATCCTGGTCCCGCCCAGCAGCCGGGTTGGTGCCATCGCCCGCAACGCGTATTCCAGGTAGTCCAGACTTCGCGGGCCCAACCGGAGAGGTTCCGGCGGGATTTCGGCCAGCCAGGGGTGCAGCAGATGGACGGCCTTGGTTCGGACTGCCAAGGCGAGCAGATCCTCAACGGGGGCGCTGAGCGGGACGTCGAGGTCCACCTCTCCCGTCACCGCGTCCGCCATCAGGTCGAGCAGGTCCTCACGGCCGGAGATGTAGCGGTAGAGAGACGACTGTCCGGCGCCCAATTCCTTGGCGACCTGACGCATGGATACCGCGGGCAGGCCGCTTCGGTCCGCCAGGCCGACAGCGACAGCGGTGAGCTGTGCGCGGCTGTGCACCGCCGCGGGGCCGCGGGCACCACGTTCCGGCCGTTCCCATACGTTCACGGGTTCCTGGGCCACTCGTTCCCCTGCCTTCCCAAGTTCACAGCGCATCCCATATTCTAAAACTGCGAACGCTGATCCCAGTAACGGAAGGTTCTCATGTCCTCGTCATCGGCACACCCGTGGAGCCCGACCCGCTGGGCCGAGAACGGCTCGGTGCGGTTGGCATTCGACCAGCTGGCCGAAGGGGCCGACGGTGAACCGCTCCTGCTGGTCACCGGGCTGGGCGCCAACCGGCACTGGGTCCCGGACGGACTGTGCCGGATGCTGGCCGCGCAGGGCTTCGCGGTGGTCCGGTACGACCAGCGCGACGGCGGGGAATCGACCCACTTTCCGCCCACCACCAATCGCAACCCCATCTCCGCACTGTTCACCAAGCGCGGAGCGGCTTACACGGCCGAGGACATGGCGGACGACGCCGTTGCAGTAATGCGCGCACTGGGGTGGCGGTCGGCGCACCTGTGGGGTGTCTCCCTCGGCGGAGCAGTCGCCCAGCGCGTCGCGCTGAGACACCCGGGGCGCGTTCGTACGCTCACGACCATGGCCTCGGTTCCCGGAGACATCGCGGGCCTGCGGACCATGCGGAACATACGGATGGGGACCCTGGCGAAGTTCGCCCGGCTGAAATTCCCCGACACCCCCGAGGGCGCCGTAGCGGCCGGCGTCGCCGTCTCCGCGCTCCTCGCCTCGTCCAACCGCCCCTTCGACGAAAGAGCCGCCCGGGCATCCGCCGCGAACAACATCGACAGTGGCATCCACGACCCACAGGCACAGAGCCGCCAGATCAGCGCCCAATGGCACGGCCCGCCGATCAGCGCCATCACGCAGCCCACGCTCGTCCTCCACGGAGAGGATGACCCCCTCATCAAACCCAGCGCGGCAAAGGCGATCGCATCCCGGATCCGCGACTCCCGCATGGTTCTTCTGCCTCGAGTCGGCCATGAACTTCCCGAGTGCGCCTGGGGCATCATCACCACCGAACTCGGGAAACTGGCCGCCGTCTCTCACCACCGGCCCCAACCGCCCGCCAACTGAAGCACCCAGAGGGCGACTGGCGCATGAAGGACTTCGCAGGACATTCCCGTCAGTGACTTCGACCCAGCACTCGGCGAGGGCGTGGTGGATCTGGCTAGTGGCGTCGCCGGGCGAGGCGAGCTGCTGCAGAGTGAGGTGGCCGGTGGTCATCCCGACATCCTGGCAGCCACCTCTGACACTCCGGTGCGTGCCCAGGGTCGGCCGCCACCCGGTGTCTGCCTGCTGCATGAGAATCCGACTCTGAACCTTGCCGGGCACCGGCGGCACGAGACGTCTCACTCGAAATGGGGCCGTGCTATTGCCGCATCGTCAGCCCGCCTGCGACATGAGCGCCAGATCCCCCTCGGGAAGCCAGCTCCCGGCGGGCACCTCCAGCCCTCGTTCCGCCGCCGTTACCCCCGCCGCGACCTGCCGGAGCGCGTCCACCCCCGGGTGCCTCAGTCCCTTGCGCCATACCAGCGACACCGGCGACAGAGGCACGGGAGCGATCAGCGGCCGTACGACCATGCCCGGCACCTCGATGAACTCCGTGCTCGCCAACACCGACCAGCCCTGCTTCCGCACCACTCGTACGAACTCCTCTTCACCCACGATCTCCGGGAAGGGCGCCACCAGTTCGATTCCCCGCCCCGCGAACAGCCGCGCCGCGAGGTCGGTCCACTCCGCCGTGGCCGGGTTGCCCGCAGCCGCGTAAAGCCGCTCCCCGGCCAGCGCCGCCACCGGGACCTCAGCGAGCGAAGCCAGGCGATGGTCGTCGCGCAGCAGGACAGCCAGCCGCTCGAAGCAGACCGGCTGATGTGCCAGCCCCGCTCGTACCGCCGGATCGAGCCCCGCCACCCGACCGAAGGACACATCGAGCCGCCCCGCCAGGATCTCCGCCGCCGCCCCTGTGAGCCCACTCAGATAACGCGCCACGTATTCCACCCCCGGCGTCTCCCTACGGGCCAGTCCGAGCAGCCGGTGGCCCGTCCCGATCGGGGCGCTGACGTCGACCAGCAGCGGGCGCGTCTGGACCGCCCAGGCGGCGCCGAGATCGTTGTGGGCGGCGATGACCCGGCGGGCGTGCGGCAGCAGCCGTTCGCCGTCGGACGTGAGCGAGACCTGCCGGGTGGTCCGTACGAACAGCTCCGCTCCGAGCTCGCGCTCCAGCCGCCGGATGTCGCGGCTGAGTGCCTGCTGGGCGAGGAAAAGCCGGGCGGCAGCGCGAGTGAAGTGCAGTTCCTCGGCGACGGTTACGAATGCGCGCAACAGACGAGGATCCGTATCGGATGAGGTCACAGCTCGAACTTACAACGTATGTGCGTGAATAAGGGCGAAGTAGGTGTTGGACTGACCCGGCCCGGCGCCGCGAGGGTTGCCCCATGCCGTACGAGACTCCCACCACGCCCCTGTACGCCGTCTCCGGAGAACTGCTGGTAATCGCCCCGCGCACCGCCGACGCCCCGGCCCGACAGACCTCCGCCAACCCGTACCGCCGTCTGCTTGCCACCCCCGGCGCCCGCGCTTTCACTGCCGGCAATCTGATCGCCCGTCTGCCGATGGGGATGTTCAGCGTCAGCGCCATCCTCATGATCGCCGGGTCGCGCGGCTCGTACACCCTGGCCGGGGCAGTCACCGCGACCGGACTCGCCGCGACCGCCATCGTGGCACCCTGGACGGCTCGGCTCGTCGACCGCTACGGCCAGGCCAGGATTGCCGTGCCTGCCACGGCGATCGCCACACTCGGGTCGCTCACGCTGCTGCTCTGCGTGCACTACCACGCCCCGACCTGGACGCTCTTCGCCGCCTACGCCGCCACCGCCACCACGCCCAACACCGGCGGCATGTCCCGTGCCCGCTGGGCCCATCTGCACCGCGGCGACCCGGCAGCCCTGCACACCGCGAACTCCTTCGAACAAGCCGCCGACGAGATGTGCTTCATGCTGGGCCCCGCACTCGCCGCACTCCTGTGCGCGGCACTCTTCCCCGAAGCCGGAACGCTGATCGGCGCGATCCTGCTGATGACCGGCGTGCTGATCTTCACCGCCCAGCGCGCCACGGAACCCCCAGTAGCGCCCCGCACCCGGGCGCGCTCCCTGCTGCGCACCCGCGGCACTCCCGCGCTGCTTGCCACTTTCCTCGCCACCGGCGCGGTCTTCGGAGCCATGGAAGTCATCACGATCGCCCACGCCGGGGGCGCGGTCCTGGCGCTCCAGGCGGGCGGCTCATGCGTGGCGGGGCTGCTGTACGGATCGCTGCGCCCGGCCCTCAACGTCCGGCGCCGACTGCTCTGGTGCTTGGCCGGGATGACGGCACTGATGTCCTTGCCGCTGCTCGCCGCCTCCTCGACCGATTCGCTGCTCGCGCTGGCGGGCGGTCTGCTTCTGGCGGGCGCGGCCACGGCACCGACGATGGTAACCGGGATGACGCTGGTTCAACGGGTTGCCCCCAAGGGCCAGTTGAACGAGGGCATGACGCTCAGCGTTACCGCACTGCTAGGCGGGATAGCCGCCGGCTCAGCGACCGCCGGCTGGATGGTGGAGCACATGGGGACGGTGACGGGGTACGTCGTCCCGGTGTCCGCGGCAGGACTCGCGCTGGCCATCGCAGCTGCCGGCCTCCGCCGAACATGAACCCGGAGGCACCCCGGGCACGAACGAGAGCACGGATCGGGCTCGCTTTTCGGCCCGCCGCCCCACCACGGCCACCGGAGCCGCCTCCAATGGCGTTCCCGGCCTCTTCTGCACGGACGTCGCCGCCCACCGTCTGTACTGGTCAACCGACTTCGCCCAGGCCGGCAGCCCGACCCACGGCATCGGCACCCGGTTCCGCCCGGTGTCGCCGTGCACGACGGTGCGCTCTACTGCATGCACCTGGGATTCGACAAGGTCGTGTACTGACACAAGCGCACCAGCGGCGGCTGGAGCGAGACCACGCCCATCCGGGGCTGGGCTACCACCGACAGCCCCGCCCTCGCCACGCACAACGGCACCCTGTATCGCGTCGCCATCGCCCTGGACGACCCGGTGCGCCGGTCCACGTTCACCGGGTCCGCCCCCGCACCGGACCCCGCCGTCGGAAAGCTGTACCTCGGCTGGCGCACCGTGACCCGCACCCTGCGCGTCAGCACGCAGAACGGCAGCACCTGGTCCGCCCCCACCGACCTCCAGGCCAGTGGCTACGGCACCCCCGCCCTGATCACCCGCCCCGACTCCGTCCAAGCCCTCTACCTCGCCTGCACCCTCTCCCGGCCGGGACGACGGATCTCAACTCGCCGTCCCGGCCGGGTCTGCCGCCTTCAGTAGCAAAGGCGGCAGACCCGGCCCGGTGAAGCACGAGGGCGTACCACGGCGACGGCAGAGCGGAGTACGAAGACCTCCTACGCTCCCGGAAATTGAGGCGACGGCGCTGCCGCGGGCGTGGCGGTATCCCTGCGGAGATCTGCCTGGCCGTCAGAACACGAGGCCGCCCGCGGTCAACGGCGTGATCTCGTGCGCCGGCCCGGTCCCCGAAGTGGGCCCACCCTCTCGTCCTCGCCCGTCGACGGCCCCGGATTCCCAGGCCCAGGCGGCGATCTCCACACGGTTGCGGGCGGAGAGCTTGAGCTGCACGTTGGCGAGATGAGTCTTCACCGTGCTGACCGAGATGGTCAGTCGGGTGGCGATCTCGGCGTTGGTCAGTCCTCTGGCCACCAGGCGCACCAGCTCGTTCTCCCGCGCGGAGAGTGCGGTGTGCGGTTCCCGGGGGGCGGGCACGGCGCTGTTGAGGCGCCGTAGCAGCCGGACCGTGATGGCCGGGCTCACCAGCGCCTCGCCGGAGGCGGCCGCCCTGATGGCCTCGACGAGGAGGGCGGGGCCCGAGTCCTTGATCAAAACCCCGGAGGCGCCTTCGCTCAGAGCGCGCTGGACGTACTCGTCGTCGTCGACCGTCGTGACCGCGACGACCTTCGGCGGAATCACCGTGCCGGGGAGGGGCAGTCTGCGCAGCGCCTCCAACCCGTCCATGCGGGGCATGCGGATGTCCATCAGCACCACGTCGGGCCGGTGGCGCTCGGCGAGTTCCACCGCGTGCACCCCTTCCTTCGCCTCCCCGACGACCTCGATGTCGTCCTCAGCGGCAAGGATCATCGCGAACCCGGCACGGACCATGGCCTGGTCGTCGGCGATCAGCACACGGATCGTCATGACGCCACCGCCTTCGCCGGGGAGGCGGCCGGGGACACCGGGAGCGTGGCCTCGACGCCCCAACCGCCGGCCGTCACCGGGCCCGCCTGGACGTCCCCGCCGATCAGGCCCACCCGCTCGGCCAGGCCCTTCAGCCCGAAGCCGCTCTGGGAAACGTGGCGCGGCCGTCCGTCGTCGCTGACCCGCACGGTGACCCCGTCTGCCGAGCGGTCCACACACACCCGCGCCTCGGTGCACCCGTGGGCGTGTTTGCGTACGTTGGTGAGGGCCTCCATCACCACCCGGTGCGCGGTGGTGGACACCTCGACCGGCAGGTCGTCGAGGGTCCCTTCCAGCTCGAGCCGGGCCCTGGCGCCGCCGACGGCCGAGAACTCCTCGACGAGCGTACGCACTTCACCGATGCCCGCCAGCGGTGTCAGTGTCACTTCGCCGTCGGCGTCGCGCAGCATCCCCACCATGTGCCGCATCGAGGTCAGTGCCTCCGAGCCCGCCTGTTCGATCCGCTGCAGCGCGGGCGGTACGAGTTCGGGGTGGAGGCCGACCGATGGGCCGGCTTCCGCTCGCACTTCAACATCGAGAACTCTTCTACTGCCGCCCTGGCACCGAAGGCGCCCACGAGAAGGGCGGGGCGAAGGGATGATCGGCTACTTCCGCCGCAACCACTTCACACCGGTCCCGGAAGCCCACTCGCTCGCCGAGCCGAACCAGATGGTCGACCAGGCGGACCAGCAGCATGCTCATCGCCCTGGGTACCGAGGCAGGCATGAAGGGCTACCACGTCCGCTACACGCTCGCTCACTCGCTACGAAGCCGGTGAGTGACTGCCCGGGGGTGTGTCGTTCAGGGCAGCCATTGGCGCGGGTGGGGAACTTCTAGCGCGGGGGGACAGGACGGTCGTAGACGTTCTTGGGGGTAACGATCTGAGTGATCGCTCGGGCGACCAGCGACGACGGCTCCTGGCCGTCATGTGGGATGTCTGTATTGAGCAGCAGCACCAAAGTCGCCTTTTGCGAGGGAAGGTAGACCGTCACGCTCTCGTAGCCCGGGATGGAGCCGTTGTGCCCGATCCAGCCGCCGCTCTTGAAGATGCCGAGGCCGTAGCTCGTACCGGGGTAGCCGGTCGGCAGCATCCGCAGCCGCTGCTTCTGGGTCTCCGGGCTGAGCAGCGTCCCGGTGGCGACCGTTTTGGCCCAGCGGCGCAGGTCGTGCAGGTTCGAGATCATCGCCCCAGCCGATCCGGCCCAACTGGGGTTCCAGTCGGTGGAGTCCTCGATCTCGCCGCTCAGCGTCTGGTTGGTGTAACCGCGCGCGTGCGGCTCGGGGAACTCGCCGCCGCTGGGGAACAGCGTGTGGTCGAGGTGGGCCGGGCGGAGCACCCGCTTGTGGATGAAGTCGGCGACCCGGTGGCCGCTGACCTTCTCGATCACCAGACCGAGAAGGACCAGGTTGCTGTTGGAGTACTGGAACTGCTTGCCAGGCGCGAAGGTATTTTTGTGCTTGAAGCCGTACGCGAGCACCTCCCGCGGGGTGAACGAACGGCCCGGGTCGCTCAGCAGATCGTGCACGAAGTCCGGGTCGTTGGTGTACGGGAACAGGCCGCTGCGCATCTCGGCGAGGTGGCGCAGCGTGATCCGGCGGCCGTTCGGCACGCCGTGGACGTAGCGGGAGATCGGGTCGTCAAGCCGGATCCGCCGGTCGTCGACGAGCTTGAGCAGCGCGGTGACCGTGAAGGTCTTGGTCTCGCTGCCGATCCGCGTGTACAGGCCGGTGGTCATCGGCTCGCGAGTGGCGGTGTCGGCGAGCCCGGTCGCGCGTCCGTAGTGTCCCTTGCCCGGCATCCAAAGCCCGACGGCGATGCCAGGGATGCCGGCCTCCCGGCGGACGTCCTCGATGGCCTTGTCCAGCCGAGCGGTCATGTCGCGGCCGAGGCCGCCCGGCTGGCGCTCGCCCTGGTCCTGCTGATCGACGCGCGCGAGGCGGGCCGCAGTGTCGGCGGTAGCGGGAACCGCCGCCACCGGGGCCAGTACGGACGCCACCAAAATCGCAGCTGCGAACAGACGTCGGGAGGAAGTACGTCGCATGTCGGGCCACTTCTTCCGGATCGGGGCTGAGGGGCAAAGGAACCATCCGGCGTCTGGTGGGAGGTCCTCCTGCGCCAGGCGTCCCTGCGAGTTCACTCGATTGGACCGGTGTTCGCCCTCGACACGTGGCCGATCTTGGATCCCGAAGCGATCAGCCGGGGCGCGACGGCATGCCGACATGACCTCTGGGACGTGGACCCGGGGGCTTGCGCTGTCCGTTTGCCCGCGGTGGAGCCGGGGTGCCAGGGCACCTACGCGAGCGTGTGGCACACCTTCTTCGCGAGGCCTGGCTCGACGAAATCACCGAGCCCATTGACGGCCGCGTCGACGCGGCCGAGCAGGCACGCTTCACCGGCTGGGTGGAGAGGTTCGTCCGCCCGGTCCGGGGCACGGCCGATCCCGAGCGTGAGGGACTCAGCGTTCCCTTCCACCTACTTGTCGAACTCCGTATGCGCCGTGGCCCCTGCCCTTTCGGTTCGCGTCCCGGCACCTCACTCCCGGAAGCCAACGGCGAGCGACCGTAGACGCCCGGACCTGTGAATAGGGTCTGACGATTTCAGGCACATAGCCGAACGTGCGAACGTGCGACGACGCAGCACAGTCGCAAATCAGCACGCTCGTTGGCGAAACTTCGCTGCGTGTCGGCGGAGGGGTGCCGAGATCAATTGGACGTCCCCCAACGCGGAGGCGCAGTGACACCGTGTGACCATGCCGACATGACATCCAGCCGAATCATCTTCCTCAACGGCACGTCCAGTTCGGGGAAATCGAGCATCGCCAGGGAGCTTCTGGACATGCTTGACGACGGCGTTTTCTTCCATTTGTCGGTCGACAGCTTCAATGCCATGCGCAGCAAGCGGGATCTCGGTGCGGAGGAACTCGACGCCGCGCTGCGGCGGACCAGGATGGGCTTCCACCGCTCGATTGCGGCGATGGCCGAGGTGGGCAACGACATCGTGGTCGACCATGTGCTGAGTGAGCCGTGGCGGCTGCTCGACTGCCTGACGATACTGCCGCCCGAAGACGTACTGTTTGTCGGCGTGCAATGCCCCCTGGACGAGCTGGCCCGCCGCGAGCTGGCCCGAGGTGACCGCCCTGCAGGCCTCGCGGCGCACCAATTCGACCTGGTCCACGCCCACGGCGACTATGACCTGGAGTGCGACACCAGTACGGCGAGCCCACGCGAATGCGCACAGCGGATCAAAGAGTTCCTCGCGCAGCGTTCCAACCCCACCGCTTTCACCCGTCTCCACCGACACTACCTGATGGCCAGCCAAGAACTGCCGACGCCGAAACTGGACCTCCGCAGAGATTGGTAACGATCGGCCGCGGCGGCAAGCAGCATGTAGACGGTGGCCAGGAGGCGGCGAGCACATCGAACTGCACCTGGTAGCTCAATGGAGAGCCGCCATGTCTCGACCTGCCTTCCTCGCACTCCCTCACGCTCTCCCCCTGTCCCGCCCCCACACAGCCCACCGGGCCCCGCCCCCGACGGCGACCTCCGGAACCCGCGCCAACGGCGGCCGGCCGCTCCGCACGCCACCGCCCGAAACGCCACACAGAGGACCAAGAACACGGGGCGCCTTCCCGCCCCTCCCTCCTCGGAACAGGCGCATGGGCCACATCATCATGTTCCTGACCGATACGGCAGAAGAACTCCCTCTTGCTGAGGACAACTTGAGCCGGCGCAACCAGCTCAGCCGTCGACGCCCTCCTGCTCCCCCGGGCCCCGGCTCGTCGGCCAGGAACCGGCCGACCAGGCCTGAGGCTGAGCCCAGCCCGCTTGCCGCGCCTGGCCGTGTGGCTGTGTTGGCACCCGTGCGAGCCGGTCCGGTCCGGTCAAGGCACTGGCCGATGCTCACCGCACCATCTTTGCCGCCCCCGCCCTCCTGACCGAACAGCCCGCCTGACGCGCAGTGGGCAACGCGCCCCTAGAGCCCGTCCGATGGGGCAGCCGGACGGTCCGCTGTGACCAGCCACGACGTGCTGCACAGCCGCACCGTGCCATTCGCTGCCACGTGGTTGCTCAGGTGGTGCGTCAGGGTGCGGTGCGCGCGGGCCCGCGCAGTCGCGTCGGCCTGCTCCAGCAGGTGGCGACCGGGGCCCGTTTCCAGCAGGAACTCCGCCGCGTCCTCGGCTCCGCGTCCCCATGCCCCGTAGGCCTGCGCCTGATTGATGGTGATGCCGGTGTAGCCGGCCGAGGCGAGGGTGTCACGAATGCGGTCCGGAGCGGCCAGGGAGAACATGCCGGGCAGCCCTGGCCTCCCGAAGTCGCCGACCGGCAGAAAGTCGCGCAGTGACTCCACCGCCGTCACCCAGCCGTTGAGCGTGGCATCGGCCGGGCATACGAACGCCAGGCGCCCGCCGGGTCGCAGCGCCCGGCCGACGTTGTTGAAGGCCGCTACGGGGTCGGCGAAGAACATCACCCCGTAGCGACTGATCGCCACGTCGAACGCCTCCGCCTCGAAAAGGTGCACCTGTGCATCACCCTGGGTGAAAGAGGCGTTGGTGATGCCCTCCCGCGCCGTACAGGACCTCGCCTCGGCCAGCATCGGGGCGGAAAGGTCGAGGCCCAGCACGCGCCCTTGGGGTGCTCGTAGCGCGGCCATGCGGGTGGTCTGCCCGGAGCCGCAGCCGAGGTCGAGGACACAGTGGCCCCCCATGATTCCGGCGGCGTCGAGCAGCGGCTCGTTGAAGCCCTCATTGACGGCGTTCCAGCGGTCTTGATTGCGGGCCCAGTGGGCGCCTTCGGGGCCGTTCCACGCCTGCGCCTGGTCGGTGTTGGCGACGTCTGACACGGGTGCCTCCTGCGATGGATGACGAAGAATGGGCGTGTGCCCAAATAGTATGGGCGTGTGCCCACACTTTCAATCCCGGCTACCATCCGAGGAGTTGTGTCCCTTGAAGCGAACGGGAGAACGGCCCATGTCACCGCGCGGAGTGGCGACGCCGGATGTACGCGAGCGGCTGTTCGCGGCCGCCGAGCGCGTCGTGGAGAGGGGCGGGCCCGGCGCGCTCACCAGCCGGTCCGTCACCACCGAAGCGGGCTGCGCCAAGGGGCTGTTGCACGCACACTTCACGGGGTTCGACGAGTTCGTGGCCGAGCTCTGTCTCGACCGGTTCGCGCGGACGGCGGCGAAGTCGCAGGCGTTGTCGGGGCTCGCCGGCCGGCGCACAGTGGCACAAAACCTCGAGGCCGTCGCCCTCGCCCTGTTCGACTCCGGGGGCCCTGCCATATCGGGTCTCGCCATGACCCGCCCCGCGGCTGCCCTGCACATCCGGCAGGCCCTGGAAGGCGGGGCGCCCGGCTTCACCGCGATCCAGGAGGCCATCACCGGCTATCTGGAGGACGAACACAAGCTCGGCCGGGTGGCGGAGAGCGTTGACCCGCCCACCGTGGCCCTCGCCATCGTCGGCACAGCCCACCATCTTTTGATGACAAGCTGGCCGGGCGCGCCCGACCCACGGCCCCCTATGAAGCGCCTGGTGGCCGCGTTGACCGAGGGCTAGGGTCTCTTCGACGCGTCAGGAGCCGACCTGGAGACGTACGGCAGCAACGGTCACTGTGCCGCGAGACGTACGCACCGTCGCCGGAGCGCGTGGCCACAACCGGGGAGTTCTTCAACCGGCTTTTCAGCCGCTCGACTTCGTACCAGGCGTTGCGCCTCATGACGGGCCACGAGTTGCAAGAAGAAGGCCTCGGCGCCGGGGCGCGGTTCGTACGAGGGTCGGCCGGATCAGCCGGGTCTGCCGTCGGCGGTTGGTCGGTACCGGTTCCGGCGGTGCGGACACACTGTCGCACATCGTGGTGTGCGGGCATGAGCTCTCGGTCCGGTTCCTGCTAGCCGGTGGCGAGTTCACCGCCGGGGGCTGTGAGTCGGATAGCGGTCTTGCTCCATTGGCCTACGGTCTTGAGCGGGGGGTGGTGGCCCTGTCCGCGCGGCCGATTCCATCCAAGATGAACGCACGGTGTACGCCTGCGCACGCCCAAAGATCAAAAATCGGGCCTGTGGCAGCAGGCACTGCCCCGGGCAGAGGCCATGCCCGGGGAGACGCCCACCCTGCGAAGTCCCATCATGTTGTCGGCCGACCGCCTATCGTCATGACCTGCACCGATCCGACGACCACCGCTGCGACCGCGACCGGAGCGGTGGCGCCGCTCGACCTGACGGGTGACGCCCCCACCCGTACCCTGGTCGACTCCCCCGCCCGGCACCGACGACGCGGCCACCCAGCGCGGAGCTCACACCGCCGTGATGCGATCCGGGTCGTCCACGGGGGTGTTGACCCTGAGCCACCGATAGCCGTAAGGGTCCAGCGCGACCTCGACGAGGCCGCCGGCCGCCGCCTTGAGGGTGTCACCGGTGAATACATCGGTGAGCAGTCGGCCGCCTTTCAGCCCCGGGACCTCGACAGGAACGGTGACGGACCGGTCGGAGAAGTTGTGCAGCACGAGCACCGCGCCACCCTCGAGTGAGCTGAGGTGGGCCAGCACGCCCGGGTCATCCGTGTCAATGATCCGGTATTCGCCCCAGGCCAGCTCGGGGGTCTCCCGGTAGCGCTCGATCAGCGTCCGCATCCGACCCAGCGGCGAAGCCGGGTCGTGCGCCTGGTCGTGCGCGTTGACCTTCTTCGGGCCGAACGCGCCCGTCACCACAGGGTTGGGCAGATCCACCCCCCGGGCCGCGGTGAAGCCGCCGCGCTTGTCGGGCGTCCACTGCATCGGGGTGCGAACGGCCTGCCGGCCCTCGGCGGCGAGGTTGTCGCCCATGCCGATCTCCTCACCGTAGAACAGCACCGGTGTTCCGGGCAGGGCGAAGAGCAGGCTGTACGCCAGCTCGAGGCGGCGCCGGTCGCCGTCGACCATGGGCGGTAGCCGGCGGCGCAGGCCTCGGTCGTAGAGCTGCATGTTTTTGTCGGGGCCGAACGCGGCAAACACCTCGGCGCGCTCGTCGTCGTCAAGCTTGTCGAGCGTCAGCTCGTCGTGGTTGCGGACGAACGTCGCCCACTGCGCGTCGCGAGGCGCAGTGGGGCGCTCTCGCAGGGCGGCTGCCAGCGGGGCTGCCTCGCCCCGCGCCATCGACAGGTACATCCGCTGCATGCCGATGAAGTCGAAGCACATGGTCAGCTCGTCACCACGGGAGGACTCCGGGTCGCCGAAAAATTTGGCGGTGTCCGGGTAGGGCAGGTTGACCTCGCCCAGCAGCACCGCGTCACCGCTGCGACGTCCGAGGAAGGCCCGCAGGTCGGCGAGGTATTCGTGCGGGTCGGGCAACTGGTCCGCGTCCTTTTGGCCGTCGGTCTCCAGCAGGAACGGCACCGCGTCGACTCGGAAGCCCGACAGCCCCAGCTGCGTCCAGAAGCCCATGATGCGCGCGATCTCGTCGCGGACCGCCGGGTTGGCGACGTTGAGGTCGGGCTGCTGCTTGTAGAACCGGTGCAGGTAGTACTGCTCGGTGGCTTCGTCGTACTCCCACACGCTTTTCTCGACGTCCGGGAAGACCACACCCATGGGGTCGTCCTTGGGCGGGCTGTCGCACCAGACGTACCAGTCGCGGTGCTTTGACGTGCGGCTGGAGCGGGCGTCCCGGAACCACGGGTGGTGGTCGGAGGTGTGGTTGACGACCAGGTCGGCGATGACCCGGATGCCCCGGTCGCGGGCGGTTCGCACGAACTCGGTGAAGTCGCCCAGCGTGCCGAGTCGGGGATCGACGGCGTAGAAGTCGGTGATGTCGTAGCCGTCGTCGCGCTCCCGCGTCGGATAGAACGGCATCAGCCATACGCAGGTGACACCGAGGCGCACCAGGTGGTCGATCCGCTGCGTCAGGCCCGCGAAGTCGCCGGTACCGTCGCCGTCGGAGTCCTGGTACGTCTCCACGTCGAGGCAGTAGACGACCGCGTTCTTCCACCACAGGTCGGAGGTACGGGTCAGCCTCATCGGACACCCTCCGCGACGGCCGCCGGAGGGCGGGTGACGTCCAGCTGCGGCAGCACCTCGGCGCCGAACGCGTCGATAAAAGCGCTCTGTTCCTTGCCGACATGGTGCAGCATGATGGCGTCGAAGCCGAGGTCGGCACACTCCTGGAGCCAGGCCGCGTGCCGGCCGAGATCGTCGGAGATGTTGACGGACTCCGCGACCCTGTCCGGCGACACGTGCTCGCTGACATTGTCGAACAGCTCGGCCGAGTCCAGGTCCCAGCTCGCCGGCGGCCCGTGCACATTGGTGCGCCACTGATCGTGGGCGATTTCCTGGGCGGTCCCCAGGTCGGGGGCCCAGCTGAGGTGCATCTGGAGGTGCAGCCGGCCGGCGCCGCCCGCCGAACGGTAGGCGTCCACGATCCGGCGCAGCGTCTCGCGCGGCGCGTTGACCGTGATCAGGCCGTCCGCCCACTCCGCACACCACCGAGCGGTCGCCTCGCTGCACGCGGCCCCCACGAGCGGCGGCACCGTCTGTGGGCGGGTCCACAGCCGGGCCCGGTCCACGGTCACCAGCCCGTCGTGGCTCACCTCCTCGCCTCGCAGCATCGCCCGGATGATGTCGACGCACTCGCGCAGCCGCGCGTTCCGGACTTCCTTACGCGGCCAACGGTCGCCGGTGATGTGCTCGTTGGACGCCTCACCGCTTCCCAGCGCCGCCCAGAAGCGGCCCGGGTACATTGGGCGGTGTGCATCGTGAAGTCGCAGGTCACGGGTCTGGTGTGAATGGCGAGTTGGGTACTCGTGCCGGTCGGCGGCCGATGACCATGGCGTAGATCATCGGGCAGGTCGGGCTCCGGCGGGATGCCGGGTTCGGCTGCGCCCACGACCGGCCCCCGCCTACGATCCGTCAGCAGGTCGGCACACCGTGAGAACGCGGGAGGGCGCGGGGATGCAGGAGCGGCAGTGGATCACCACCCGCCGGAGCGAACTGGACGCCCTCGCCGAGGAGTTGGCCAAGCAACTCCAGGAGGTCCAGGCCGAGCGGGATGAACTGGCGATCGCGGAGCGGGTGCTGAACCGCCTGGCCGAGCAGGCCCGGGCCGACGCCGGGGCTGTCGCTCCGGTATCGGCGAAGGTGGCCGGGCGGGCAGTCCTGCTCATCCCGCACCGCAGCGACGCGGCCGACGCGGGCGCGCTGCCCGGCGACTACCGCAAGATCCTGGCCATCGTGCGGGAGGCCGACGGCCCGGTGCAGGTCAGGGCGGTCGGCGAGCGGCTGGGTCTGGACGCCTCGGTGCGCGGCAAGCTGGAACCTCTGCGAGCGAAGATGACCAAGCTCGCCGACCGCGGCTGGCTGCACAAGCGGGGCGACGGTCGGTTCACGGCACGTCCGTAGTCGCACGGGGCATGCCCGTAACTGACGGGCCCCCGACGGCAGTTGAGTTTGTGTGACGAAAAACAACAGTCCCGTCGAGGGCCCTGACGGCCTTGTCTACACCGCCCGCCTGCCGCTGTCGAGCGCCACCCTGAACTGGCTCGCCGACTTGATACGCGGCCACCTCAAGAAGATCGGCTCTAGGTGGCGCGCCCTGCCTCCGGGGAAGATCGCCACCATCGTGCTGGCAGTGCTGCGCTGTGACCAGCGGCCCGGCGACCTGGCCGGCGGCAACGGAGTACACCGCACCACCGTGACCCGATGGGTGAGGGAGGTCATCGGCCTGCTCGCAGCCCGCGCCCCACGCCTGGACCGGGCCCTGAAGAAGATCACCCGAATGGGCGGCGGCATCGTACTGCTGGACGGATCGGTGATCCGTACCCGGCGCAGAACCGGGAAGGAAAACCGGAAGAACTACTCCGGCAAGAACAAATGCCACGGCCTGCTCGTGATCGCCCTCACCGACGACCGGGGCCGACTGCTGTGGATCTCGGCGGCCCGCCCCGGGCGCACCTCGGAGATCACCGCCTGCCGGCACGACAAGCTCACCGGGAAACTGCGGGAAGCCGGGCTCGGAGCCATCGCCGACCTGGGTTTCGTCGGCCTCGACGACGGCGGCCCCGACGCCGGCCCAGCGGTGATCACCGGCTACAAGGCCGCCCGGAACCGGCCCCTGACGCGAGGCCAGAAGCTGTCCAACACGGCACTGGCGGCCGTCCGGGCACCCGTCGAGCACGGCTTCGCCCACCTCAAGAACTGGCGCGTCCTGAGCAAGGTACGCACCGACCCCGCCTGGGCGACCGCCCTGGTCCGGGCCTTGCTGGTCCTCACGAACCGCGAAGTCGCCCGATGACCGACGATCTTCACCAAAGTCACCTGCCACCGACCAGCACGAGCATCCCGATGCCCACGCACACCAGCCCCATGACCAGCAACTTCAGCTTGCACACCTCTCATTGCGGCGATGCTGCCTATCGCCTGCGCGACGATCGCCGGGTGGTAGCGCTGGCCCGGCGCGTTGACCACTCCGAACGGGACTTGGTCGGTGGCCTGGAGCGCCGCGCCGAGCCAGGACCAGGCGAAGCCGGACTCACCCTGCCGGACACTCCAGGGCGAGAAATGATCCGAGCACATCGCGGCGGTGAACCCCGCGCGCTCAGCGCGTACGACGGCTGCCAGCAGGTCGGCGGGAGGCACCTGTTCGTGGGAGGCGTGGAACCCATAGACAGTCATGGGCTCCGAGTACCCAATACCGGAGGGATCATCGGTCGACGTCCCGCCGGCCCGGCTCAAGTCGTGGCGCCGGGTGTACCCGCGCCTCCCCCGGAACGAGCACGAGACGTCCGGGGCCGCGCGCGCGGACCAACGGGCCATTGCCCAAATCGAGTTCGGCGCCAGCCGTAAGGACGTCGTGTGCCGCTGCGCCATGAAAACTCTCTCATCTTCCGCGCTGCTAACCCATGGACGCCCCGTCGGTTACGGGTGATCCCCAGGTCTCCGGCCCTGGAAAGCGCCGATTGCCCGCCGCAGCGTGGACCTATGCAACCCAGCCGCCAGGGCGTGGGGCAGGCGGGCTCCGGGCCCGGGCGGCCGGCATCACCGCCGGACGCTCCAGCGCCGGGGAACAGGCGCGATGGTTCGACCCTCCGCCGTGCCCGCAGCCATAGCCATCCCGCGACTTGCCGCGCGGGAGTGCGTCGGCCGTCAGTGTGGGGCGCCCCGGGGCCTGGGACCGGGAGCTGGTCCCGCGTCAAACTGCGGGTGGAGCGGCTCGACTGGTTGCCTGCTGTACTCGCCTCGCTGGACCGGCCCTTCGTCATCGAACGCCCGGATGATCTCCGCGGCCTCGTCGAAGCTCTCCCCGAACGGCTCACGAACTCTGCTCGGCGGAGCCCACCTCACGAATGACGGATCGGCCGGTCCCCGTACCGGTCAGTTCTGAGCCCCTCCGACGCGAGACGTGAGTGTTCGGCGCCGCCGAAGCCGCGCCGCCGGACGGATTCACGGTCCGACTCGATGGCGCGGGGACCGCCGACATCTCCTGCCAGCGGGGATCCGCGCCTTCGGCGACAGCGGCTCCTACGGCGCGTCCGGAGCCGCGCTCGTCCACGCGGCGCGCAGCGCCTTCTTGTCCACCTTGCCGACCTTGGTCGTCGGCAACCGGCTCAGCAGCACCGTCTTCCGGGGCGTGTACAGCTCTCCCAACTCGGCGGTCACCGCAGCGCCGACCGCGTCCGGGTCGATGTCGGCGCCCTCGGCCGTGGCCAGGAAGATCTGCACGGCCTCCCCGTACTCCTTGTCCGGCACGCCCAGTGCCGCCGCGTTGCGCACACCGGGCAGTGTGAGCAGGAAATCCTCCAGGACCCTGGAGTAGACGTTGTCGCTGGTGCTGCCGGTGACGATGATGTCCTTGGCCCGGTCCACGAGATAGAGGTAACCCTCGGCGTCGAGATAGCCCATGTCCCCGGTGCGCAGCCAGCCGTCGTGCAGCGCCTCCGCGGTACGCTCCCGGTCCTCGTAGTAGCCGAGCATCACCGTCTCGCCCCGAACACACACCTCGCCGACCCGCCTGACGGGCAGCGCCTCCGCGCTGTCTTCGCCACGGATCTCGATCTCGGTGTCGGATATCGCGCGACCGCAGCTGCGCCAGAGTTCGGGCCGCCGGGCCCCCTCCGAGGCGAGGTCCTCCGCACCGAACGCGGCGATGCCGAGCGCCTCCGACTGCCCGTAGCCCTGGCTGAGCACCGGCCCGAAGACCTCGACCGCCTGCTGCAGTCGGCTGGGCGACGAGGCCGCGCCGCCGACGACGATCCGCCGCAGCGCGGGGAGGGCGCCCGGCACGCACTCCGGGTGGTCGAGAAGCGCGTACAGCATCGGCGGTACGAACATGGTGGCGGTGATCCGCTCCTCGCGCAGCACCGCCATAGCCGCGCTCGCTTCGAACTCGGGCAGCACGACGAGGACGGACCCCGTCACCAGGGCCTGGACCGAGGTGAGGTGGCCGCTGCCGTGAGTGAGCAGCGTGGAGGCGAGCACCCTGTCCGTGCCCGGGCTCCTGGTCGAGAAGACCGAGGGACGCGAGCCCTGCGGGGCGTCCTTCACCAGGTCCACCAGCGCGTCGTAGAGTCGGCGGCTGTGCGCGGCGAGCTTGGGACGGCCGAGGGTGCCGCCGGTGTAGAGGACGGTGACGGCTTCGTCCGCTCCCGGGGCGGGCACGCCGTCGGGGCGCACCGCCGGGCATTCGGTTTCCAGGGCCAGCAGGTCCGCGCACCGCTGCTCACAGGGCCCAAGGCTGAGCAGCACGGGGGCGTGGACGCTGCGGCCGGCCGCGTCAGCGGCCCGCTGGGCGAAGAGCGGGTCGGTGACCACGACGCGCGCCCGGGACTGTTCGACCAGCGCTGCGAGCTCGCCGGGCCCCGGCTCCGGCGGCAGGAACACGACACGGCAGCCGATGAGATGGACCGCGAGCTGCACCAGGACGGAGTCCACACGGTTGGCCAGGAACAGCCCCACGCCGTCGCCGGGCGCGAGCCCTTGCCCGCGCAGCGCGTGCCCCAACCTGAACAGCCGCCGCCTGGCCTCCCCCCGGGTCAGCCGCTGGGCGCCCTGGACGAGCGCCTCGGCGTCCTCGTCCTCGTGCCAGTGCTCCAGGATGTGGTCCACGTACGTCCGCGACTCGGATGCCTGCTGTGCGTTAACGATCATGGACCCATGCAAACATGCCGCTCAGGAGCCGCGGACTCACAGGGGGCGACTTCGGCCATCAGCCGGCGGAGTACCATGCCCCGGCCTGATGGGCGGCTGGGTTTTCGAGGCGGCCGAGGAGCACGACTGGTGGACGTACTTCGCGAACTGGACCGGTAAGCCGACCCCCCTCCTTGCGCCGCTACCCGCAGGGGCCGTAGCCGCACCGGAGGCCGTTGAGGTGGTCAAGGCCCGACGGCGCCTCCACCGGAGACCAGCGAGCCATGACGGCCCACCCTGGCGGCCACTGCGGTGCGCGGCCTCGGGGCCAGTGCCGCGCGCAGCGCCGGGGTGAGGGTGTGGCGGGTCTCGGACGGGGTGAGGGCGGCGGGGGTGGGGAGGGGGTTGAGGTAGCGGGTGTAGATGAGGCCGCCGAGGATCGTGACCACGGCCGTGGCTCGGGCGGTCGCGTCCCGACCGCCGAGAAATTCAACAAGCCGGGCCAGCAACTCGCGTTCCAGGTACTCGCGGATCACCTCGGTGGCCTCGGCGCCCTGGGTTGTGAGCTGCAGGAAGTCGGCGTCTTCCCACAGGTCTGTCACCGCGGTGATCAGGCGGTCGGGGAGCATGGCCGGGTCGCCGCCGAGGACTTCGTCCACCGCCAGCGCATTCGCGCACTGGAACTGCATCACGTCGGCGAACAGGCCCTTCTTGGAGCCGAAGTGGTACGCGATGAGCGCCGGGTCCACCCCGGCTGCCCCGGCCACCGCGCGCAGAGTGGTACGCCGGTAGCCGCGCTCCAGGAACAACGTACGGGCCGCCGAGACGATCGACTCGCGGGTCGGCGGGTTGCCTCGCGGGCGGCCTCGGGGGCGGGCGGGGGCAGGGGCGGCGTTATTCATCAGCGTTGAGCCTGCGGTGCACGATCGGCACAGTCAAGGGCGTTCCGCACACCACTCGAAGGGACGCCCCGACATCATGCGTATCGCAGTCTTCGGCGCCAACGGGCCGACCGGCCGCCACCTCACCGACCAGGCCCTCGCAGCCGGCCACGAGGTTGTCGCCGTGACCCGCCGTCCCGGCTCCCTTGCCTCGCGGCCCGGCCTCACCGTGGCTTTCGCCGACGCCACCGACCCGGCGGCCGTCACTGCCGCACTCGGCGGGACGGACGCTGTCCTCTCCGCGCTGGGCGCGCGCTTCGCCAAGGCGGCCATCACCACGTATTCGTGGAGCGCCACGGCCATCATCGGGGCCATGGCCCGCCACGGCATCAAGAGACTGCTCGCCGTCAGCTCCAGCGTCGCCGACCCGAACTGGCGGCCCACCGGCGCGCACTTCTTCAACCACTTGCTCGACCCTCTGGTGAACCGACGCCTCGGCCGCACCCTCCACGAGGACATGCGCCGCATGGAGGCCGTGATCCAGGAGACGGATCTCGACTGGACGCTCGTCCGGCCATCGGGCCTCTTCGAGCACTCCGCCGTTACGGATTACCACACCGCCGAGACCAGCGCCGACGGCGTCTTCACCGCCCGCGTGGACCTCGCCGCGAGCATGCTGCGCGAGCTGGAGGGGCGGCGGTACGTCCGCACGGCCATGGGCGTCATCACCACGGCCGTGAAACCGAACGTCGCCAAGCTGATCTGGAACGAGGGCGTGAAGAAGAAGTGAGCCGGGCGACCACCGAACTCCCGTCCACCACAAAGGCGTTCCTCGCTCGCCCCGACACGGCCGCCCTCACCACCCTCCGCCGCGACGGCACCCCGCACATCACCCCCGTTCGCTTCACTCTCGACACGGCCACCGGCTTGGCCCGGGTGACCACCCTGGCCAAGGCACGCGAAGCCCGGCACGTGGTGGCGGGCGGCCCAGGGGCCCGTGTCGCGCTCTGCCAGGCGGACGGCTTTCGCTGGGTCACTCTCGAAGGCCGGGCCACCGTCACCGACGACCCCGAGCGCCTGGCCGAGGCGATTCGTCGCTACACCGCCCGCTACCGCGCGGCCCCGCCCGCCCTGCCGGGCCTGGTCGTCATCGAGATCGCCGTCGACCGCCTCCTGAGCCTCAACCTCTGATCTCCGATCAGCCGTACTGAAAGCGATGCGACTCCACCATGCCCACCATTCCCGTCCTCGGCTCCACCCTTCACTACCGCGAGTCCGGCGAACCCGACGGGCTGCCGTTCGTCTTCCTCCACGGCAACCCCACCTCTTCCCACTTGTGGCGGAACGTCCTGCCGGGTGTGGCAGCGCCAGGCCGCCGCCTTCTGGCCCCCGATCTCATCGGCATGGGCGACTCCGGCAAGCCCGACCTCGCCTACTCCTTCGACGACCACGCCCGCTACCTCGATGCCTGGTTCGACGCCCTCGATCTTGCCGAGGCCGTCCTCATCGGCCACGACTGGGGTGGGGCTCTCGCCTTCGACCGCGCCGCCCGTTTCCCGCACCGCGTCCGCGGCCTCGCTTTCACCGAGACCATCATCAAACCTCTCGTCGGTGATGAATTCCCCGCAGCAGGACGGGAGTTGTTCACCCTCCTGCGCACTTCCGGGGTGGGCGAGGAGATGATCCTGGAGAAGTCACTGTTCATCGACGGGCTTCCGGACACGCTCGCCACCTCGCTCGACCCTGCCGATCTCGAGGTCTACCGGCGGCCCTTCCCCACCCCGCACAGCCGCCGCCCGATACTGGCCTGGACGCGCATGATGCCGCTGGACGCCGAGCCGGCCGACGTCGTGGCCCGCATCGAGCAGTACGACGCCTGGCTGGCTGCCAGCCCCGAAGTCCCCAAGCTGCTCGCCGCGTTCGAGCCGGGCCCCGGCGCGATGACCGACCAAGGAACCGTGGCCTGGTGCGAGGAACACATCGCGGGCCTGGAGGTCTCCCGCCACGGCGTCGCCGGCCACCACTCCCCGGAGGACCGGCCCGAGGAGCTGGCCGCGGCGATCAGCACCTGGGCCGACCGCCACAAACTGACGCGCCAGTAGGCATCCTCCGCACGGCGGGGCCAATCACCCCGCCGACGCAGCCCTTCGACGTATGCCGGTGAGCCGCCCACGGTCAATGCGGGGCTCCACCGCTTCGCGTACCAGGTGGTGGAGTTAGGACGAACTGGCGACAGCGCGGGCCGCCGGAAAGGTCGTGATTCTCGCGGCTCGTCTCAGAGCCAGGGACTACTGTCGCGAGCATGGTCGAACACGATGCCCTCAGCGCCACCAGCGAGGCTTACGACGCTGCCGCCCCCGCCTATGCGCAGCTGTTCCGCGACACGCTGCGCGACAGTCCCCTGGACCGCGCGATCTTGCGGGTCTTCGCCGAGGCCGTCAGCGCGGATGGGGGTGGTCCGGTCGCGGACCTGGGGTGCGGTCCTGGTCATATCACCGCCCATTTGGGCGAGTTGGAGCTGGCGGCCTTTGGTGTTGATGTCTCTCCTGCGATGGTCGAGTTGGCTCGACAGGCCTATCCGGGCCTTCGGTTCGACGTGGGTTCGATGGCCACGTTGAACATCGCTGACGGCGTGCTGGGCGGCGCACTCTCACGTTGGTCCATCATCCACACTCCGCCGCAGGAACTCCCCGTCATCCTGGCGGAGTTCCATCGCGTGCTCGCACCTGGCGGCCACCTCTTGATCTGCTTTTCGGCAAGCGAGGACCCTTCTCACCCGACGCAGGCCTTCGATCACACAGTCGCCCCGGCCTACCGGTGGTGGCCTGATCACCTCGCCGCGCTGCTGCGCACCTCCGGGTTGGCCGAGGTCGCCCGGATGGTTCGCGAGCCTCAGCCCACCGACCGGCGGCAGTTCCAGGAGATTCAACTGCTCGCCCGCAAAGCCCAAACAGGGGCTGACGGGACGAACACATATGGCGGGCGCCAGCCTCAGGACGAGTCTCCATAGCGGGCGGCGATCGCGGCGGCGCGGTTGCGCAAAGAGGTGCGCAACGACTGTGGGGCCAGGGCTTCCGCGTCCGTGCTGAACTGCCACAGCGCCCATTCGGCGTGCCATGAATCCTGGTAGGTCACCTCCAGCCGCAGCCAGCCGTCCGCGTCGGGTTTTCCGGCGCGGACGGCCACCGCGGTATTCAGCAGGTCGTCGCGCCGCGCCGGATTCACGCGCACCAGCACGGTGATATGGCCGTGGGACAGGAACTGCGCGCAGCGTTCCCTCCAGACCCGTTCCAGGTCGACCCGGTTCGGTCGCTCTGCCGGTTCGGGGAGTTCTTCGGCGTCCAGCATCCGCGACAGCCGGTAGGTGCGGTCCTCGCCGGACCTCGTGGCCAGCAAGTAGCCCCGGTCGCGCGCGGTGACCAGGCCGATCGGGTCCACCGTGCGCCACTGCGGTGTCTGGCCTGTGGCCGCGTAGTGGATACGCAGCTTGTGCCCGGCGAGCACCGCGCGCCGCAGCTCGATCATTATCGTTTCGGGCACCTCCTCAGTGACCAGCCGACGTGAGAGCAGGTCCGTCTCCGGCTCGACGAGAAATCGCTGGGCCGCGTCACTCGCGGTGGCCCGATGGCTGTCGGGCAGCGCGTCGACCACCTTCCGCATGGCCGAAGCGAGCGCCGAGCCGAGGCCGAATGTCTGCTCACCGCGCCCTGATCCGGCGGTCAGCAAGGCAAGGGCCTCGTCGTGGTTCAGTCCGGTGAGCTCGGTCCGGAAACCGGGCGCCAACGCGAACCCGCCGTGCCGGCCGCGTTCGGCGTAGACCGGCACGCCGGCCGTGGACAGCGCCTCGATGTCGCGCAGCACGGTGCGGGTGGATACCTCCAGCTCGCAGGCCAGTGTGTCCGCGGTCAGCCGACCGCGCTGACGCAGCAGCAGCACCAGCGAGACCAACCGATCAGCGCGCATCCGGGAACTTTATCAAAATACATGACCAAGGGTGTCGTGATTTATTGCGAGGCTTGTCAACACAACGTCGAAGCCCGCGGCTCCCGAGCCGATGGCCGTACGTACCCCCAATGAAACAAGTGGAGCTGACGTGGCAATGGAACGAACAGCGGTCAACCCGGTTGCGTGGTCGGTGGAGATGGGGTTCAACCAGGGGGAACTCGTCTCCGGGCACGCCCGGACCCTGTACATCTCGGGGCAGACTGCGATGAACGGCGACGGCAAACCCCAGCATGACGGTGACATGCCGGCGCAGTTGACCCTGAGCATCGACAACCTGGAAGCCGTGCTCGGCGAGGCCGGCATGTCTCTCGCGAACCTCGTCCGGCTCAACGTCTACACGACCGACGTCGATCTGCTTTTCCAGCACTACGGCGTGCTGGCGGCGCGGCTCGGCGCCGCCAGGGTGGCGCCGACCACCACCATGCTCGGGGTGACGCGGCTGGCGATCCCCGGCCAGATGGTCGAGGTCGAGGGGACCGCCGTCGAGTAGTTCGACCGCGACTCTTGCGCTACTCGTGCCGGGGCAACCGGCACGAGTAGCAGACAGATGGGTGATCCCGGTGCTCAGAATAGTGACAATCGGCGTCTACGGCTTCGACGCCGAGTCCTTTCTGCAACAACTGCGGCACGCTAACGTCCGCCTGCTGCTCGATGTACGTCAGCGCCGCGGTGTCCGTGGACCCGAGTACGCCTGGGCGAACTCACTCCGGCTGCAGGCGGCGCTCGCGGATGCCCGGATCGCCTACCAGCACCATCTCGAACTCGCCCCAACCACCGGGCTACGCCGGCTCCAGTACGCCGAGGATGATCGCCAAGGGGTCGGCAAGCGCTCGCGCCGCGAACTCGCTACCGAGTACACCCGCCGTTACACCGCCGAGATCCTCGACAGCGCCGACCTCACGCCGGTTGTATCGGCGCTGTCGAGTGGTGGGGTCGCAGCGCTGTTCTGCGTAGAGCGCGACCCGGAGGCCTGCCACCGCTCGTTGATCGCCCAGCGATTGGCCGAGCGACATCGCGTCACGATCGAGCACCTGCGTCCGCGGTGATGGACAAGTTGGATACCGGTCCGCCTCCGTGCGGGCGGCCTTCGGGTGCGGGAGACGCCGGCTCACGGACCGTTCGCATGCGTCACCGGATTACCTCACTGCTCGGGCCAGTTGTGATGAGACCACGCGAGGGGACCGCGACGAACAGGGCGATCAGGACGAGGCATCCGCTTGCCCACAGCGGCCCGAGATCACCGGATGAGGTGCCGAGCGTCGTAGCGGCTATGAGTGGTCCGACGGTGGCGCCGACGTTGAGCGCCGCCGTCGCGTAGGAGCCGGCCATGGTGGGAGCTCCGGCCGCCTCGTAGAGAACCCGCGCGATCAGTGTGCTGCCC
The DNA here is from genome assembly GCF_051131715.1 of Streptomyces sp. A5-4. Lineage (NCBI taxonomy): Bacteria > Bacillati > Actinomycetota > Actinomycetes > Kitasatosporales > Streptomycetaceae > Streptomyces > Streptomyces sp. A5-4. The sequence continues at coordinate 145,670 of NZ_CP178591.1, forward strand.
AGCGCGAACGACAGCGCACCCTGCACGAACACCAGGACGAGCAGAGCAACCGGCTTGTCGGCCAGCAGAGCCAGGAGTGGCCAGCCGATGAGCAGCGCCGGACCGCACGCTGCGACGACCAGACCTGGGCGCTGGTCGGACAGGCGTCCGGCGAGGGTGACGCCGACGAGGGATCCGGTTCCGAAGAGCACCAGGACGACCGGGATCCACAGCTTGTCCAGCCCGGCGGCGACGGTCACGACGGGGGCGAGGAAGGTGAAGCTCGCGAAGGTCGCCGCGTTCACCAGGGCGCCGAGCAGCATCACCAGGAGCAGTGGTGCTCTCCTCAGCTGTGTGAGCTCCGACCGCAGGGACGGCCCGTCGGCAGTGTCTTCCCGCACAGACCGCGAGGGCGCCTCGGCCAGTCGCGCGCGAGCGCAGCCATGAGCGGGGCGCCGAGAACCATGCCTGTCGCGAAGGCCGAGGTGAGCGTGCCCGCCGTTCCGACGCTCACGTGAAGGTCGGAGGCGATGTCCGGTACGAGGCCGGCGAGCATGAATTCGGAAGTGCCCATGGCGAAGACCGCCAGGGCGAGAAGGTACAGCGGAAGAGGCATCGAGTGACTCCGGGATGAGGAGAAGCGCGGCAAAAGGCGTCTCGTCACCGCGGTCAGCACCCATGGGCACACTCGTCCCCGCAGAACACTGCGGGACGGCGGGGCTACGAACTCAGTGGTTCAGGGGGCTGACGGCGTGACCGAAAGCCCCCAACTTGTCCGACTCGGGGCTCGACATGGCCCGCACGTTACCTGAACCATGTCCGCCGAAGCACGTGGGTTTCAAAGGCACCAGCTGGTGAAACCAACGTCATGCCCCACAACGACTAGGGGTTAGTGCTCGTCGTTCGATGACGCCGCAGCACTTCGGCCCAGGACGTTTCGTATCGCCCCACCACTCATTTCGGTGACATAACGCCACATTCCATACACGTCGAGTTAGGATCTTCGCGTCAGTGAGCGCGCGGTGAGTGTCGTGGCGCCAAGCAGAGGCAATCAGCTGGTCGTCCACCGTGATGGCTCGCCGCAAGGAGTGTTCATGAAGCTCTCCCTCTCCCATTACCGTCGAGTCGCGCGCGCGGTAGCGTCGAGCGCGCTCATCGCGACTGCGATGGTGACGTCCCCGGGTCCGGCCTTCGCCGAATCCGCCCGTGGTCCGGAAGTGCGACAGGCCGGCGCGAGTTCCGCGGCCCAGTGCGGCTTCTACCGGTACCGCGTCCGAGAGTCTCAGTTCGCCGCGTACAACCACTGTGGTCCGACGACGGTGCTGGTCCATGTCGACGTCCGAGGGCATGGCAGCACGAACGACTATCATCTGTGCGTCGGCCCCAACAACACTCAGCTGCCAGGTGCAGGTCCGAACTACCTCAACGCCTACTACATCGGCGGTGCCGGGTGTCCGATCGGAAAGCACAGCGCACACACGCCTCACTGAGAAGCTGTTGTCTTTCCGGATGTGATCGTTGAGTTTCCGCTGCTCAGGCATGGTTCTCGTGTCGTTGCGGGAGGGTTCGGGTGATCATTTCGTTCTCGGCGATGCGGAGATGACCGGTGACATCGGTGATGGGGTTGTTGGAGGAGCGGGAGACGGCTGCCCGGGTGCGGGCGGAGGAGCTTCGTGCGGAGGTGGAGCGGGTCACGGATGAACTCGGCGAGGCTGAGGCGGTGTTGGAGCGTCGGGTGATCGCGCGGGTGGAGCTCGCCGAGGCCCTGGCCGCTCCGGCCGAGGAGGCGGATGCTGTCGTTCCCGGTCCCCGGGAGGTCCAGGTGGAGGTGCAGAAGGTCCCCCTCGCGGGGTCGATCGTGCCGCGGTGGCGCCAGGGAGTGACGCTGGAGGCGCTCGCGCCGGACTATCGGCGGATCATTGAGCTGGTGGAGTCCGGAGCTGGCGGTGATGAGGGGGTGTCGGCGAAGGAACTGGCGGCCCGGCTGGAGCTGCCGCTGGTGCCAGCGAAGATCGAGGGGGTGCGGTCGCGGGCGAAACGGCTGGTTGAGCGGGAGTGGCTGCTGGCGTCACCAACCGGGCGGTTCACGCCGCGGCAGCCCACCGCGCCTGTTCTGGGTCTGTCCGGCCAGCCGGGCGGGCGAGGCGGCGGCTCATGAGCATGGCCTGCGAGAAGTAGATGAACGCCTCGCTGCTGGTGGGCAGCGTCTCGAAGTCCCGCACCAGGCGGCGCGAGCGCATCAGCCATCCCAACGTGCGCTCCACCACCCACCGTCTCGGCAACACCACGAAGCCGGTCATGTCGTCGCTTCGCTTGACGATCTGCAGGGTGAGCTGGAGTTTCTCCTGCGCCCAGGGGACGAGGCGGCCGGTGTAGCCGCCATCGGCCCACATCAAGGTGACCTTACGGAACCGTGTCCGCAGCCGGGGCAGCATGCCCCGGGCGGCCTGGCGGTCGGTGATATTCGCGGCGGTCACCAGCACCATCAGCACCATGCCGAGGCTGTCGGTGATGATGTGCCGGCGCCTGCCGTTGATCTTCTTTCCGCCGTCATAGCCGCGTGAGACCGCGGGCACCGAGGCGGCCGCCTTGACCGACTGCGAGTCGATGATGGCCGCAGTCGGCTCACGCTCACGCCCCTCGGCCTCGCGGACCGTGCCGCGCAACCGGTCATGGAGTTCCCCGGCCAGACCCGACTGCCGCCACCTGCGGAAGAACGCGTACACCCGGTCCCAGGCAGGGAAGTCGACGGGCATCGAGCGCCACTTGATGCCGTTGTCGGTGACGTAGAAGACCGCATCCAGCATCTGCCGGTGACAGTAACCCTCCGGCTGTCCGCCCCGGCCCTCCATCCACGCCGGCACCGGCAGCGCGTCACGCATCACCGCCCACTGCGCGTCCGTCATGTCCGAGGGATACCGCCGCACCCGCCCCGGACGGTCGGCCGCGTTCCCGAACCGGTGAGCGAGACAATCACACACCGGGCGGATCGAGTTGAACCCCGAGGGCGAAACCACGTAGAACAGCATCAGCAGGCCTCCGGTCTCACGAGCTGGCTTCAACAACCCTCGTGCTGCACCGGAGACCCTGCCTTCATGCGTCCTCCCAGCCAAGATCACCCGGTCAGGCACCCTGTTCGATCAGAACCGGCCTCCCTGTGCCCGACCGCGGCCGGAGTCGGGCACGGGCACGCTGTGCTGTCAGCGGACGACATCGAAGACGTTCTTCTGCAGACCGTTGGCATAGACCTCGTGCTCGACCAGCTTCAGCTTCTGGGTGTCCTTGTCCGTGGCGCTGAACAGCCGCTTGCCCGCGCCGAGCAGGAGCGGAAAGACGAGCAGGTGGTAACGGTCGATCAGGCCGGCGTCCGAAAGAGCCTGGTTCAGGGAGGCGCTGCCGTGGACGATGATCGGGCCGCCCTCGGTCTCCTTCAATGCGGCGACCTCGTCGAGCGAGCGCAGGATCGCGGTCTCACCCCAGTTCGACACCAGGTCATCCTTGGTGAGGGTGGTGGAGACGACGTACTTCGGCATCACTTTGTAGTCGGCGAAGTCCTCCATGTCGGGCCACACCGGGCTGAACGCCTCGTAGCTGGTCCGGCCCATCAATATCGCGGTGGCTTCCTTCTGCTCCCGGCCCTTGATGTCGAATGCCTCGGGAAGGAACTCGACGTCCTTGAAGGTCCATCCAGAGTTTCGGTAACCGGGCTCACCGCCCGGGCCCTCCACGACGCCGTCGAGGGAGATGAAAGCGGTACTGATCAGGGTACGCATCTAAGGTTCCTCAGTATCTCGTGTCTGGTTCTCAGCAGGTTCGGCCGGTGCACGCTCTGACCACGCTCGTGGCTGCGGTGCACCAATCATGATCTATGACTGCGGATCACGGAGAAACTCATCGGCCCTCGCCGGTTCCTCCCGGCGACCTCGGCCACCGGGATCCCCCCGGGGAGTCAGGCAGGTGTCCGACCACGGGACCCGCCAGGTGCACAACCAGTCTCGACCGGTGGCGCGGCGACGAGATGCGGTTGGCCTCGGTCCAAATGCAGAGTTATCGGGACCGGCCCACGTTCTCAGCTCACCTGGCATTACAACAGGGCCTCCCGGCGCTCGGATGGTGTCGTAACCCCGAGTTGCTCAGGAGGCCTTCCCCTGATGCGGCGACCACTTCAAGATCATCCGATCAGCAACCCTGTTCGATCCGCAGCCCCGATGCTCGGTACGACAACGGCTCCTGAGGCGCATGCGGCTTGGCGTTGCATTTGACCTGGGTCAGGTCTTCGAAAGATCGTAGGTGGTGGATCATGGCGGGGTGATAGCCGCCATGAACTGCCTCATGCTGACGGGGAGTTGATCCGGCCGCTACTCCCCCAGAGCCAACGGATGACCGCACCGTGCCCAACGGGACGCAGTGGGATTTCCGCTCCGGGCACGGTCTGGCGGGACGTGCCCGGAACGGCATGGCCCGTGGACCACACCGCACACCCGCTTCGCCGCTGAGGCCTGGGCGGCCCATTCGAGCGGATGCTCAGGGCAGCTCAGGCCGCGCCGACAAGGGCATGTCATGGCCATCCCCTCCCCCGCGCCTCCGTTCCAAAGATCCGACGAACGGCCCTGCACAGGGTGGGTAGTTGACCTCACGGGTCAGCGTGCCAATGCGACTTTCAGTGGCGTCCAGTGTCGGACACCCTCCAGCGCGGGTCTGTACGGTGATTGGTGTAACTCCCGAGCTGGAAGCGACAGTTGATGACTGACGTGATGAGTGACATCGAGGCCGGGGAGGCCGCCGTGGAAGCCGTGGATGACGGCCTGGTCGCCGAGCTGGTGGCCCGGGCCGAGGCCGACGGGGTGAAGCTGACGGGTGAGGGTGGCCTGCTGGCGGAGCTGACGCGCAAGATCCTGGAGTCGGCACTGGAAGGCGAGCTGACCGACCACCTCGGACACGAGCCTGGCGAACGGGCCGCGGGCGGGCGGGAGAATTACCGCAACGGGCACCGGAGCAAGACGGTGGCCACCGAGGTCGGGCCAGTCGAGATCACGGTGCCGCGAGACCGGGCGGCCACGTTCGAGCCGCAGCTGGTCAAGAAGCGCCAGCGGCGCCTGGGCGGGGTCGACGAGATGATTCTGTCGCTGTCCGCGAAGGGCCTCACCCATGGTGAGATCTCCGCGCACCTGGCCGAGGTCTACGGCACGGAGGTGTCCAAGAGCACCATCTCTACGATCACCGACAGTGTGATGGCCGGCATGGCCGAATGGCAGAACCGCCCCTTGGACAGCGTCTACCCGGTCGTCTTCATCGACTGCGTGAACGTGAAAATCAGGGACGGACAGGTCGCCAACCGGCCTGTCTATATGGCCTTGGCCGTGACGGCGGAGGGGCACCGGGACATCCTGGGCCTGTGGGTCGGGGACGGTGGTGAGGGGGCGAAGTACTGGCTCCAGGTCCTCACCGAGATCAAGAACCGCGGAGCCCGTGATGTGCTGATGCTGGTCTGCGACGGCCTGACGGGTCTGCCCGACGCCGTCAATGCCGTCTGGCCTGCGACGATCGTCCAAACGTGCGTCGTGCACCTGCTGCGGAACAGCTTCCGTTACGCCGGGCGCCAGGACTGGGACAAGATCGCGAAAGCGCTCAAGCCGGTCTACACCGCGCCGACCGAGGACGCCGCCCTGGAACAGTTCGTAGAGTTCAGCGAGACCTTGGGCGAGAAGTACCCGGCGATCGTGCGGCTGTGGGAAAACGCCTGGGCGGAGTTCGTCCCCTTCCTCCAGTTCGACGTGGAGATCCGGAAGATCGTGTGCACCACCAACGCGATCGAGTCCGTCAACGCCCGCATCCGCAAGGCCGTGAGGGCCCGCGGGCACTTCCCTACTGAGCAGGCCGCGCTCAAGTGCGTCTACCTCGCGGTGATGAGCCTGGACCCCAAGGGCACCGGCCGCAAACGCTGGACCATGCGCTGGAAGGCCGCACTCAACGCCTTCGACATCACCTTCGACGGCCGGCTCACCGCCGGACGCCGATAGAAATCAACCAACCGAGTTCCACCGTTCGCTACACACACCCTCCAGCGCTGGTTGGGGCCTGAGTTCGGGCTCCACAGGGTGACTGCGGAACCGTCCTGCGTGGCCTGGCCACCGACCTCCAGCAGCTTTCCGGTCGCGGCATGGACCAGGGTCCAGGTGCCGTCACCGGTCGTCGACATGACCCACTGGGTGGCCTCGTCACGGCGGCCATTGTCGGGCTCAAGGACCGGGGTTCCGGCACGGACGGCCAGACGTTTCCCTTGTGCCGGGTTGGTCAACACGTACCGCTTCCGGTTACCGGTGTCACCGCTGATCTGCCGCAGTCGCCACTGCTGGTCGGGCTCGGCTGCGTCCGGGCCGGCCGTCTTGATGATGAGGCTGGTTCCGTTGTCGGCGGTGGTGAGTGCCTTGCCACTCTGGACGCCGGTCAGCCGGAAGGTGTGGCCCTTCTTCAGCAGGGCGGCGTCCTTGGCCACGCCGGAGACTCCCTTCACGAGGAAGGAGGTGACCGACTCGGCGGGCACCGCGTATGTGGCCCTGCGGTCGGTGACCGCGATGGGTGCGTGTCGTTCGAGCTTGCCTTCGGCGCTGGTCACGACGGGGGTAATGGTCGCGTCGCGGGAGACATGGCCGAACTTGGACAGGTCCACCGTGACCCTACGGGCATCAGTGGCGCTGTTGACGTGTACGACTGTCGCCGCGTCGCCCTTCCCAGAGACCGCGGCGGCACTTGAGGTGTCGTCGACCTTGATCAGCCGGTCTCCGGGCTTGATGTAGTGGGTGAAGTTGCGGGCCGTGTCGAACTTGGTGTTGGTGCGGATGGGGCAGCTGGCGAGGGTGTCCTTGGAGGTGCAGCTGAACGGGAGCTGGATGCTGCCCCAGTTGCCGCCCGTGGCCGACTCTCCGCCGGGCTTCATGTTGTCGTAGTCCTCGACGGGCTGCCAGAACACCCAGGCCCGGGGCTCAAGTTCACGAAGGTCGTCGACCATGAGCTGGGCGAGTCCCAGGCCGGGCGACATGTCCTCGAAGTCCTGGCCGTCGCCCCAGTCTCCTTCGACCTCGCTCATCCACAGCGGTTTGCCCGCGGCCTTGGCCAGGTCGCACACGGTGGTGCGGCCCGTGGTGCCGTAGGTATGGACGTTCATCCGGGCGACGAGGTCACGCACGTCCTGCGGGTAGCTGTTCCAGTTCTGCGCGAAGGTGCTGGGGTTGGTCTCGTCCATAGGCGATCACCATGGTGATCAGGCCCATGACGATGGCGACCGTCGCGGAGTAGTTGTGCTGCTTGCCGGAGAAGGACAGGGAGTACGTGTAGTAGTTGGGGGTGTGGTCGGTGGTGATGGCGTTGGGCGTCAGGTTCTGCAGGATGCTCGGCTCGTTGAACAGCTGGAAGCTGCCGATGATGGAGAAGATCGTCGCGATGACGAGGGCGCCCCTGATCGCGGGGAGCTTGATGGCGGTGACTACGCGGATCTGCCCGGCGCCGTCGATCTGCGCGGCCTCGTACAGGGAGCTGGGAATCACCCGTAGCGCGGAGTAGAAGATCAGCATGTTGTAGCCGACGAACTCCCAGGTGACGATGTTGCCGATCGACGCCAGGGCCAGGTCGGGCGAGAGTGGGTCGGGCAGCGAGACGCCGAAGGCGTCGTTGATGTCGTCCACGAGACCGAAGCGGGTGCCGTACATGAAGCCCCACATCAAGGTGGCTACCAGCGCGGGCACCGCATAGGGGAGAAAGATCGCGATCCGGAAGAAGTCCTTGCCGTACAGCCGTCCGCTGTCCAGGGCGAGCGCGACGAGTAGCGCGATGCCCACACGGGTCGCTACGGGAAATGGCCAGGGGGTGAAGTGACGGCCGACATTAGGTAGGTGATGGACGCCTATTGCGTACTGGGGCGTTCAGCAGGTAGACCACCTGCCCAACGGATGCCACGGTCCGACCGGCGGAAAGGACCCGGTCGACGGGATCCCGGTGCGCGCTGCGGGAATGAGTGGTCGGCTGGAGGCAGAACCGTGGAGAGACGATTTGTCGGTGCGCGATGCGGCGCGGAAGTGACCGACGGAGCCGGTTTCGTCGGACGGGTCGAAGAGGCGCAGCGGCTACGGAATGCGCTCCGGCAGGGGTCGGTCCTCGTGGTCGTGCGAGGGGAACCCGGCACCGGCGTGTCCCGGCTGGTGGACGAGGTACTCGGCGCCGCAGAGTGTGCCGGGTGGACGCACCTGCGCGGAGCCTGTCCCGACGTGATGGACCCGGCGCCGCTGAGGCCCGTCATCGACGCACTGGCCGGCCTGCCGTACCGGCCGCTCGGCGCTGCTGCCCGGCCGGCGTAACGAGCGATGAAATTCATCGAGTGGCTGACCACGTCCCCCGAGGCCATCGTCGCCCGCCTCTCCGGCGGCAAGTCCAGCCTCTTCCCCGCCCGCCACAGACCTCACCAGGCCCGCCTCGGAGCAGTTCAAGCCGGACTTCTACTCGGGTCAGGACGTCTACGGGCTGTTCACCGAGCAGTCGGACATCCTGCGCACCGGCTGGGTCTGGGGCCCACGCATGCAGGCGACCGCGGCCTCCCTGCACCAGGGGCTCGCCCGGCTGAAGTACGGAACCACCGTCACGGACGCGCTGCGCCAGGCGCAGGCGGAGACGCTGCCGGACATGCGCAGCCTGGGACTTTCGGTGAGGACGGCATGAGCGCGATCACACAGCCGAGGACGGCCGCCACCCCCCGTACTGGACGCGACACGGGAACCCGGAACGGACGGGCCGGACGCTCCTCCCAGCGCACCGCGGTGGGTGTCCTGCTCGGCCCTTTCCTGGCCCTGCTGCTCGTCGTTTTCGTCCTCCCGACGCTGTACGCCATCTACCTGAGCTTCTCCTCCACCACCCACGCGGGGCTCGGCTTCGGCAACGCGCACACGGCGTGGGCCGGACTGCGCAACTACGCGGCCGTGCTGGACGATCCGTCATTCGTCCGCGGCGTGCTCATCACGCTGCTGTACGCGCTGGTCTTCGTCCCGGCCGTGGTCGTCGGCGCCCTGGTCCTTGCCCTGCTGTTCGACTCGGGTGGATTCGCGCCCGGCAGTTCAACCAGACGGTACTTTCGTGCCGCACGCCGTCCCCGGGATCATCGCCACGGTGATTTGGCTGTACCTCTACACCCCGGCATCTCCCTCTTGCTCGGGACGCTGGAGGACATCTCCATCAAGGTCGACTTCCTGTCGCTGAACATGCTGGTGCCCTCGCTGGTGAACATCGCGATGTGGAGCGGCCTCGGCTACACGACGGTGATCTTCTCCGCCGCGTTGCGGGCGATACCCGGTGACGTGATCGAGGCACCGGCCGTGGACGGCGCGGGGGCCGTACGCACCGCGCTGCGGATCAAGGTGCCGATGATCCGCGGCACCGTCACCACGGTGGTCATCTTCACGACGATCGGGGCGCTTCAGCTGTTCACCGAGCCGATACTGCTGAGCAAGACAAGTCCGCTCGTGGGCCCGCGGTTCACACCGAACATGTACATCTACGACGCAGCGTTCACCCGCAACAACTACGGCCTCGCGTCGGCCGCCTCCGTTCTGCTGCTGATCGTGTGCTGCCTGCTGTCCTTCGCCGTCACCCGACTGACGGCGGAACGTCCGAAGAAGGTGAGAGCGTGACGACGATCCGCTCGCAGGCCAACCGTTCCGCGCGGCGCCGTCCGTCGGCGTCGACGAGCCCGGTGGTTGGCGGCCGTTGGTCGAGCCGGACCGCGGCGAACCTGCTCGTGGCCGTCAGCGTCCTGTACGCGCTGCTGCCGCTGGTGTGGCTGCTCATGGCCTCGACCGCCGACCAACAGGCGCTGTTCGCCTCCGACTTCTTCGACCCGTCGAACTTCGCCCTGCTGGACAACATCCGGGCACTGATGGCGGAAGGGGACGGAATCTTCCTGCGCTGGTACGGCAACAGCCTCCTGTACGCGGTGGGGGGCGCCGCCCTTGGCGCGATCGTCAGCGTCTCGGCCGGCTACAACGCGGCCGCACCCATTGTTCCGGACTACTACCCGCTGATGGTGATCGGTTCCCTGCTGGCACTCCTGCCGCTGGTCATCGCGTTCGTCTTGCTGCAGCGCTTGTGGAAGTCGGGGCTGACGGCGGGCGCTGTGAAGTAGCCCGCGGCGCGAGGCCGCGGTGTCGTCCGGGCCCAGGGCGGTGGCCGGCCCGTCCCCCGTACTTCTTCTCTCCGGCGGTCCCGGCAGAGCCGCTGACGCCCGCCCTCGCCAGAGTGGGCGCTGCTCCAAGCCTACCGCGCCCCCAAGCCCGCAGGGCACCCGACACGGGGCAGTAACGAGGAACGGTCGTACAGGACGCGACAGTCGCGATTCGCACGGACGAGCTATGTGATCACTCCATCGTGAGTTCCGCCGCTCTCGCCCCCGGTGTGAAGCGATGCTCAGAAGGACGGTGTGTGACCGACGCCGTCCGGATATGCGGCGGGCGGGGAGATGGCATGACGCAAGAAGCGGGACGACGCGGGGGCCTGGACGGGCAGGCACTGCTGCTGGCGGCCGGGCTGGCCGATCTGACGGTGAGCACGATCGGCTCGGCTCTGGGGGCGGTGCGCGGGTTGTTGCGCCGCTCCGATGCCGCGGAGCTGGCAGCGGAGACCGAGCACGACCTCATGGCACGTGGGCGCCTGGTGCTGGACCGGTACGCGGCCGTGCCATCGGCCCACTTGGAGATCCTTGCCCAGCACACCCTGGCTCGAAAGGCCATCAGTGACGGCTGACCGGTGGGAGCCGGCAGCGTTCAAGGCCCGCGTCGACGAGGTACTGCACCGGTTCGTCGCTCAGGAGGCCGACGAGTTCACGGCGATCGATCCGATTCTGGGCGCGGTGGCCGAGCAGTTGGAGGCCGCGGTCGCGGAGGGCAAGCGGCTGCGGGCGGCGTTCTGCTACTGGGGGTGGCGGGCGGTGGGGCAGCCGGACAGCGACGCGTTGGTGCGGGCGGCGGCCTCCATGGAACTGGTGCACGCCGCCGCGGTCGTGCACGACGACCTCATCGACGACAGCCCGCTGCGGCACGGGCGGCCGACAGCCCACGTCGATCTGCGTGGTGCTGTGGCGCGGCGCCCGGACGCCGACGCCACCGCGCGGTCGTTGGCCATGCTGGTAGGAGACCTGCTGATGGCGCTGGCCGGGCAGCTGTTCGCCGCCAGCGGTCTTCCCGCCGCGTACCTCGCCCGGGCCCGCCCGTTGTGGTCGGTGATGGCCCGGGAGCTGATCGCCGGCGAATGCCTGGAGCTCCTCCGTACCGGAGACCGTCCGGACACCACGGCCTCGCTGAAGGTGATCCGCTACAAGACCGCCAAGTACACCGTCGAGCAACCCCTGCTGATCGGGGGCGCCCTGGCCGGGGCGGGCGCGCGGCTGCGCGAGGGTTATTCCGCGTACGGGCTGCCACTGGGCGAGGCGTTCCAGCTTCGGGACGACCTGCTCGGCCTGTTCGGAGATCCGGAACACACCGGCAAGGCGAACACTGACGACGTGCGCGGCCGGCGGCCCACGGCTCTGCTGGCAGAGACGTGGCGGCTCGCCGACGACGGCGAGCGAGAGTCGCTGAGCGCCCTGCTGGGCCGGGACGACCCGGACGGACAGGGCCTGGATGCTGTCCGCGAGTTGATGCGCCGACTGGGGACACCCGACCGCATCGAGGACATGATCGGCGCCCGCGTCGAGGAAAGTCTCCAGGCCCTCCACGAGCTGGATGTACCGGCGCACGCCGTCGGCGCGCTGACCGCGCTGACACATTCAGTGACGGTCCGCCGGTCCTGACTCGCGCGCCGGGGCGACACAGCAGCGTGCCCTGCCCGGCCGCCCCCTGCCCCAGACACCCCGATGGAAGAAGGAGCCCTGCCATGACCTACACCGAGGCATCGATGGACGCCCTGCGACAGTCCGGTGACGAACTCGCCGACGCCACCGTCGCCACACTCTTCGAACGCGGCGAGGTGGCAAAATTCAACGCCCTGATGCGTTACGTCTCCACCGCCGGCGCTCCTCTGCCGGAGGGGCTGCCCGACGTCGCGCGCGAGTACCTCGACGCGACACGCGTCCCGCCGGCGTGGGTCGACTGGGCGGAGATGGAGAAGGCCCGGCTGTTCTTCATCGACAACAACGTGCACATCTCCACGGCGCTGTCCTTCGCCTCCATGCCCGCGTGCTACGTCGTGCCACACGTGGCGAAACTTCTGTCGACCACGCACGGGCTGAAGTACCCCTCCAAACGAATGGCGGAGACCGGCCAGTTCACCGTCTACCTGATGCAGCCCGACGCCTTCGAGGCCGGCAGCCGCTTCATCCCCGCCGCCCAGAAGGTCCGTCTCCTGCACGCCTCCATCCGCCACCACCTCACCCGCGAGAACCGCTGGGACGTCGAGGCCCACGGAACGCCGATCTGCCAGGAGGACTTGATCGGTGGGCAGATGTTCTTCTCGCTGCTCGTGCTGGACAGTCTGCACCGCCTCGGCATCCACATGTCGACGGAAGGCGCGGAAGCCTACTACTACGTCTGGCGCGTTGTCGGTGCCATGCTCGGCGTCGACCAGAACTCCGCCCCCAAGACCCTCGACGAAGCCCGCCAATACCTCGACCTGTACTTGGTCCGGCACATGGGGCCTTCAAAGGAGGGCGCGCACCTGACCCGACAACTCATCGACCTTTACGAGGAGTTGGTGCCCGGCACCTTCTTCGACCCGATTGTTTCCGCCCTCATCCGCCATCTCATCGGCGACACCTGCGCCACCTGGCTCGACGTGCCCCGCACCCCGTGGGACACCGTCGTCAAGGCCGTCCCGCACCTCCTCGGCGTCCTGGAGACCATCGAGGACCGCTCCCCTCTCGGCGCTTGGGCCCTGGACCGTATCGGCCACCTCACCACCATCTTCGAGCTGTCCTCCCTCACACGCGGACGCGTCATGCACTACGCCATCCCCGACACGCTGAAGAAGGACTACGGCATCTCCGACGCGGGGCCCCGCATCCATCCTTGGACTCCGCCAGCCGCCACCGTCTCTTGATGAAGGCGATTGCGGGCCGAACGGTCCGGGACAGCGGCGGGAGTCTGCCGGCATCGACATCTGAGGAGAGAGCCCCCCCGTCAGGTGAAGACGACGGCGAGCAGGGCGGACCCCACGGTGATCCCCGCAATCAGCAGCATCACCGCCCTGGCCCGCTGCATGGCAGCTGCCGCGATGCCCCCAGCCGTACGAGCGACGCTGCGCGTCGGCACGGCCCCCGCCTTACCCGAGGTCAGGAGCGCGCAGCACCATGGGCAGTCATCGCCCTCAAGGCCCGACCAAAACGCGCCTGCCTGTCGGGGGAAGATCACAGGCGCCCTGTCGTCCACAGCATCCACAGCATCCACAGCATCCACAGCATCCACGGTGAGACCAACGCGCGTGCCACGTGCAGGCAACGGCCACCCAATGGCTCGTGATAATTCCGTCACCCGGGCAACTCCAGAGAACCCGCAAGGCGCATACCGCGCGGCCGCGAAGCGACATCTCCTTCGTTGCTGCTGATCCTCCGGCTGACTGCCGCAGCACCTGTGGGAGTCGAGTGATCGAAAACTGCCGATCATGCAAATTTGGGCAATTACGTACACCCATCATCCGATTGCCCTTATCTTGCGACTACCTCTCCGGGCCAGTCAGGCGTTCCCATCCCGAGGTTCCTTTCCGCAGCAGAGTGGAACCTGCCGCCAGGCGGGGGATGCCTGGCTCATCGTCGATTTGAGCCAGGTGCTCTTCATGGACAGCACCGCGGTGCGTGAGCTCTGTACCGCGCAGGACCGGTACGAGCAGGCCGGCTGCGGGCTGCGCCTGGTCTACGACCAGCCCTCGATCGGCCGACTACTGGCCTTCCACGACGCAACGCTGCGATTTCCGCGATACGCGAGCGCCAAGGACGCCCGGGCCGGAAGCCCGGCGCCCCCGACAACTGAAGCTTGACCCCACGCTGAAGGCTCCTGCTGGTAGCAGCCTCCGACACAGGTGCAGGAATGCGTCAATATCGGCGGCTGTCATCCATCAGCGCCTCCAATGGGCAGAGCACTCTCCTCATTTTCATCGCCGACCCCCTACCGGCAGCAAGACAACCGACACCGCAATCCCAGTCGGATCGCGACTCCTGGAGTCACCGCGAAACACTCTCTGGCGAGCGTGCTCAACCATGCGGCAGAGGGAGCGCCAGGGGCGCCCCACACCGCACGAACGCAATGGGAGCTGTATGAAGAACGGCTCTGCCAGGACTCCGGTGCGGGCGCCGAGTGTTCAGTCCCTTCTGCAGGACTGGCCACATACAGACGGTTCGGGGCGTAGAGAAAATGCGCCTGGGCGGGATCCGATTCGGTGCCGGTACCGGAGGACTCTTGGAGTAGGCGGTTCCGGCCGCGTTCGATCTCCCCTCCACGGTCGGCCCCGCCTCAACCAGAAGGCCGGGGCCGCGGGAATGCGTCGGCATCCTGGGAGGGACCGGTGGCTCCGTCCGGCGGCGCCACCGGTTCCATCAAGGATTGCCCAGACAGCAGCGCCAAGAACGGATCGAACCGCGAACGCTCCTCCACAGGCACCGGCGTCCTCGGGCGCGCGGGAGGGGCTGACCGGTGCAGAGCGCGGGTCGCACCATTTGCCGGAGGCCGAACTTGGATTACGAGGCGTGCGACGGTGTCGTGACACCGGACTCGACCAACTACTGGCCTCCGCCCACGACCAGGGACCGAAGGGCCCTCTGAGTCGTTCGAGCCCTGTCCCAGCTCCCGCCTGGGCAGCGCCTCCGGCCAGGCTGCCGACAGCCGACCGCTCCTGGAGATCCGCGAGCGCGGCTTCCAGGGCAGCCTCCAGACCCACCGCCTGCACCCCGCGGCTCTGCGGGCCACACGGCCGAACCTGTCCGGGCTGTCCGGGCCTGTCCCGGCCGGGACAACCGGGCCCCGCGAAATCACCTACTGGATCATGCGGCCCCGCGAAGCCCTGATCGACAGTCGGCAGGAGCGACTCCTCAGAGGCCGACTCACCGGCGCCCGACGTCGCCCCGGCCTGAGACCTCGCTCGCACCTTCACCCACCCTTCCCGCAACCAGCGCGGGCACTTCCGCGCGAGTGGATCTGCCAGGCCGAGCAGAACGCACCCAAGCGCGTGAGCGGGTTCGCCGACTTCCTCTGCCGAGACCTCCACACGGTCACCGCAGAACTCACCCTCACCTGGCCATCCATGGCCGAACGTCCGTCCAACTCCTCAGCACCCTAATTACTCAACCTTCCACGAGACTCACGAAACTCCGGGCAGAGCCAGAATCAACGATCCCCATCAGGGAAGCCCTCCCCGGCCAGGCCGGACTCCCGGGCGTTCGCTCGCAATCCGGCTCAATCACCCGATTCAGCAACCCGTTGGCCAGTTTTTCGCTCATCTCGGTCGGCTGCTACGGGCATTGACTCCTGCGACTCTTGCGCGCA
Organism: Streptomyces sp. A5-4; assembly: GCF_051131715.1. Classification (NCBI taxonomy): domain Bacteria; kingdom Bacillati; phylum Actinomycetota; class Actinomycetes; order Kitasatosporales; family Streptomycetaceae; genus Streptomyces; species Streptomyces sp. A5-4. The sequence continues at coordinate 161,155 of NZ_CP178591.1, forward strand.
GCCTCTCGTCCGGTGTCACGTTCCGGACTTCATTCGGCGGACAGTCCCACTCACAGCCTCCGTCGGGCGGACAGAGTTGCATGTTGGCCCCGACATGGCCCGTGACCATACCGATGCGACCGGAGCGCCTGTCAACGACGTACGCGCCTTTGGGAAACGTCACTGCTTCACCTTCCAGGGTGCGGCGGCGTCCTTCCGGGCCGCTTCCGCATTGCAGTCCCCAAGCTGATCAGATGACGGCTGCCCGCGCATGATGCAACATCCAGCCACAGGAGAGAGCAGCTCACCACAACCCCGCCCAATACGTCGAGCAGTTCGGCCACCCCCTGCCGCTGCTCTGGTCGTCTCGGCCAACCGTGATCAACCTCGCCAACCAGGGCCAGGAGCAGGGCAAATGACTCACCTCGACAGCCGGGTGCTCGGCGCCTCGCCCGAAGTCCCGGCGCCGGTCGGTCAGTGGCACTGCCGACCCGGCGCGGCCTTTTCCAATGCCTCCCGCAGGGCAAGCAGCGCGGGGAGGTCGGCACCCAGGACAAACCGGTCCAGCAACAGATCGACGCGCCACTCGTGCCCGTCCTGGACGGCCTGCACGATGGCATCAATCTCTCTGCGCTGGCCATCCGAAGCCCTCATAGAGACTCCCGAAGAGCCACGGGGCCCGAACCGGCCCGTGAGGAAAGCTTCCTCCCTTCGTCGGGAGAAAGCCCCGGTATGACTGGACGGGGCCGAGACTCTCCCCTCCGGCGCGCCCCGGAGAGCACTTGCCCAGCCCACATCCCGCGCCCCGGCGCCGCACTGATGAGGAATCTGGCTGAACTCCGCGCGCGCCTCCAGGGTCCGCCCAGCAGGAGGCCTCCCATGCAGCGCCCTTGCTTCAGTGAACTGCCAATGCAGTACGGCCACTTCCACCAGCTACGGCCGACCGCCACATCGCCAGCGTTGCCCCAGGCCCAGCCCGCGGTCGCACCGCCGACACCATGCCCCTCCCCCGCCTCATCGCAGGGAAGCTGGTCCTGGGCCGATACGCCCTCATCGCCAGCAGGGATCCCGCCGGCAACATGTGATCTCCTTCGGTGAGAATGAACCCGCGCCCCCACCGGGCTAGTTACGGTCTGTTCAGGAGCGGCGCCCAGTCGCTACAGTTTGCGACAGTCGTCTGCCTCAACCCCGCAGTCGGACAGGTCGTTCGCCCTCCCAGACCCTGACAACGGGCGACCGCCCAGAAGAAGACACGGCGGGCCGACAGGTCGTAGTCCTCGTTGCCCGCCGACCGGCACACAGAGGCAACAGCCGGCGGGTGGGGCCCTTCCAGCCACAGCTGCGTGGAGGGAAGAACGGCCCGGGCTCCCCCGACTGCTTGTGACGCTGGCGCCGACCGAGTGAACCCGACGGCCTCGGCGCGTCTCGTCTCTCAGGCCGTCCCGCTCCCGTTCGGATCCATCTCTACGAGACGGGTCGCTTCCCGTGCCGGCTCCCGCAGCTACGGTCGATGCCGCACCCCGAGCACCTGCGGGACCGTCGCCCGCGATGCGGCTTATTCGGTGCCCCATTTCGCCATCCACGTGTCGTTGAGGATCGAGATGACCTGCTCACATTGGTTGACGAAGTCGTCTTCCCCCTGGCGCCCTTCGGGTGACGGGCCGCGCTGAGTGAGTAGGCGTTGCAGCTCGGCAGCCGTGCGGGTGAACTCGATGTACTGGTACTCGTACTTCGCTGCCAGAGCGTGCACGCTGATCGCTGCGCCCACGGTGGCCACGACGGCCACCCAGGCCGCAGCCTGCTCCAGACTGAAGGTTCCCGCCAGTGCGCCAAGGATGGTGCCCAGGATGCCCAGCGCGAGCTGTACTTGGCGCGCGTTCGTCACACGGCGACACAGCCAAGCCGCCTTCGGTCTGTAGTAGCCGGATATCTGCCCTTTCACGCGGATTTCCGCATAGGACGCGACGTCCGTGACTGCCGGGAGTTCGCGGCGGAGCGGGTCGATTCCGACGGTGTACGGCAGGAGGTCGGAGGCGTCGTCCCTCAGCCGGTCGATCCTTCCGGTCAGCACGGATCGGGCCTCCGGCGTGCGGTAGGGGGTCACTCCGGCGAGAAAGGCATAGACCTCGTTCTTCATGGCTTCGCTCACCGAGCGCAGCCGGGTCCAGCACTCGACGGAGGCCGTTCCCAGGCGGGCGGCGAGGACAGGAATCATTCCTGTCGCGACTGCGGACGCGAAGGCGGCGCCTTTGCCGACCGTGTCGTTCCAGTTCATGGTCTGGGCGGCTGCGGTGCCAAGAGTGGCCGCTAAGATTCCCAGCAGCAGTGATGCCGTGCGTGCCCGGCCGATTTTCTTTTTGAGATTGTTGGCCGCCTGGGACCAGATGTTCTGCTCGTCCCAGACGGCCATCTCTGCTGACACAGACCTGAGTTGACTCATATGTAAATTGTGCAGAGCGCATGATTCGCAGTGCAACGCCCTTCAGCAGATCCGCTGGTAGCGCTCGCCCGGTGCCGCAGTCTGCCATTGGGCTGCTGTCATCGGCCCGCCGGCGATCCGGCACAGTGCCGACAGCCAGCGGCGCGGACCCACGAGCAGCGAGAGGAACTCACCGGGCTGCGTGATGACCAGTTTGTCTCCCTGCCCGGTGAACGCCATGGCGCCGCCGTCCGGGACCTGCACGTTCTTGATGGGGATGTTCCGTTCGAGGTCCGGGCCCCAGAGCAGAACGCGGCGGTCGCCCGTTACGGACGCCACTGTCTGGCCGTCGGGGCTGACAGCGAGTCCCAACGTTCGCTCGCCGGCATCGGGACCGGACGAGAGGAGGCGTTGGCCTCGTGGCTCCCACAGGCGTAGGGCGGGGTCACCTCTGCCGACGCCTCCCGTGACGAGCAGGCCGTCAGGGCGGAAGCCCACCGCCACTGCGCCCGGGATGGCCTTGCCAAACCTCTTTCCGGTGGCCGTGTCCCAGAGTTGGACTTTCTTCTGGCCGCCGCCGACCGCGAGCATCGAACCATCTGGGCTCACCGCGGTGTACGACACGTACCCGGTGGCGAAGTCAGGGCCGAAGCGGTGGCCGGGCCGCCAGGTGTCAGTGTGCCATTCGTAGACAGACACACCGTTCTGTTCGCCCAGGTACAGCCGCGTTCCGTCCGGGGAGAACTGGAGGGCGGTGGGGAGAATGCGAGGCGAGCCGATCCCCCCGCCTGTCAGGCGCTTCACGCGGCGCCCACTCGCTGTGTCGAACACCTCGACGTACGCCTGGCGTTCATACATCTGCCCGCTGGCTTCCGCCACCGCAAGCAGCGTCCCGTCGGGAGAGAGAGCCGGCTCGGCTGCCGGTGCGCTCAGGCGCATCGTCTGCATGAGTCGACCGTCCGACCGTCGTAACAGCCGTGCCGTGCCGTCGGTGCCGAGGACGGCCGCCGTACCGGCGTGGGCGGCGACTGCGATGCGTGGGGCGACCGGGACGGGGGTCTTGTACCGGGAGAGGAGGCTTCTTGCCGGTCCGCGGTCCCACAGCGTCACTGTGCCGCTGGAGGTTGCTCCGGCCATGAGGCGTCCGTGTGGGCCGAGCGCGGTCACATGCCCTGGCAGGTCGGCTTCCTTCCGTCCGGTGCGTGTGTTGTAGACGGTGTATTGGGAGGTCTCTTGGTAGATGTCGAAGGATGTGCCGCCCAGGGCCAGTCGGCTTCCGTCGTCGCTGAGGATGAGCCGTGGGCCGTACTCGCCTACGTATTCAGGGGAGTTGACTCGGCCGATCCGTTTGCGGGCACGCAGGTCCCACATGTCGTACTGGCCCGGTTCGGCGGTTCGCGCGACAGCGAGGAAGCGGCCGTCGGGCGTCATCACTTCGGATCTGAGGCCGCTTCCCACAGTCCAGGGCGGCTTGCGCGCGGCGGCAAGGACTTTGACAGTCCCGCTTTGGATCACGACGGGGGCGCCGGACTCCGCCATGCCGACTAGCTTCACACCGCGTGGCAATGTCGTCATGCGTTTCGGGTCGGCCATGTCCCGGATCGTGCTGGGTGCGTCGTCGCCGCCCATGGTTTGAACCGCCCTGCCGTACGCACCGCCCACCAGGTCGTCCCCCGGCACCTCTCTGGTTACCTTCCCCGAGGCCACATCCCACAGGTGGACGAAGTTCTCCGCATCGTGGACGGGGGCGGGATTGAGCATGAGCGTCTTACCGTCTCTGCTCAGGTCGGCGGTGCTGAAGACTCCGGTGGTTCCGAAAGGCCGAAGGTCGGCCCGATGGAGTTCTTTCATTGTGCGGGTGTCGATGAGGACTGCGATGCCCTTGCGCAGTATGCCGAGCGTGCGGCCATTGGCGCTGAGGTCGCCGCCGGCGGCGCTGGACATCCGTTTGCCGGGGACCGTTCCCCGCGAGCGCATGGCAGTGGTGTCCCAGACTTCGACCGTTTCGTCGGTGCGCCACATAACGAGCACCTTCTCGTCCTGGCTCAGCACCATGTCCGAAATCGGCGATTTCCTTGCTGGAATTACACCGCGCGTCTCGTTGAACCTGGTGAGCTGGCGAAACATCGACTCGCGCGCTTCTGCCGAGTCCGACTGGTGGAAAGCAGCGGCGCTCAGCAAGGCTGCTTGACGCACGTCGCCGGCCGCACGCTCGTTGGCAGCCGCGGCCAGCCGACGCGAATCGGCCTCGCGCCGCTGGGCCATGGTTGCCTCCTCGCCGGCGACCACCAAGGAGGCGAGGGCCGCAAGGGCAAGGCTGGTGGCTGTGGCCCCAATACGCAGGCGGGCACCGCGTCGGCGTGCCGCTGCCCGGCTCGCCTCCAAGAAGTCCGTCTGAATGTCGGTCATTGCCGCGTGGTACTGCTCGTCGGCCGCCGGTGCGCGACGCCGCCACGCCTGCGCGACGACCAGCTCGTGCCCGCGCAGCAGCAGACCTCCACTACGGCCGCTGCTGTGCCATTCATGGGCACGTACACCGATCCGGGTGTGGAAGGCGGTCCAGCGGTAGCGGCTCTCGACGAAGGAGTGGATGCGCTCCACGCCGGAATCGAACTGGTCCGGGCGGCTCATCCGCAGAAAGTGATAGCCGGTCAGTGCGTCCCACCCCTCGGCCCGGAGCGCCGCGCTGGCACCCTGCTCCAGCTCCGCGTCAATGACCACGGGCAGTATTCGCTTACCCAGCTCGATGGCGCGCTCGCATTCGGACCAGCAGTACTTCGACCGGAGCGCGTCCCTGCTGAGCAGCACCACCACGGCGTCGGAGCCTTGAATGGCGTCGTCGATACTCTCCCGCCACTGGGTCGACGGTTCGATGCTCAGCCAGTCCACCCACACCTCGCGGACCCGAGTGGCCAGTCGCCCGCGGAGCTGCTCGGCGAAGGCACTGTCACGTCGGGAGTAGCTGACGAACACCTTCCCGATCCTGACAGCCGTGGGCCCCTCCTCCTGGGCCTCGGCGAGTTCCTCGAAGAGCCGGCCGGCGCTCGCCGCGCGCAGCGCATGCTCCCGGGCGGCGGCAGCCGCGCCGCCGGCGATCAAGCCGGCGCCGGCGGCCAGAAGCGGCCAGTACGCGTGCGGCAACGACACTGCGAACAGGCTGTCGGCGATCTGTTGGTCCAGCCACCGAACACCCTCCTCCAGGCGGTGGAGTTCCGGCCGGAGCGACCCGGTGCGCCGCCCGATCGGCAATGCCCACTGCCGTGCGCACCAGGCTGCCGTGCCATACACGGTGGCGCCTGCCAGTGCGCACAAGACGATGAACAGCTCTGGGCGGCGGGCGGGCGTGACCGCGTCCTGGGCGGGATCCCATAGACGCCCTGCGGGCACCACGGTGAGTGCCCCCACCCACAGCAGCAGCTGCTGCGCGATGATGAATTGGGCGATCCAGTACACCGATGTGGGCACCATGGGTTGGGCGAGCCACAAGGCGCCGGTGCACAGCGATCCCGCGCACACCATGAACAGGATGCGCTCGGGATCTGCCAGAGCCCGCCACGACCAGAGCACGCGCTGCTCGGAGGTGGCGACTCCTCGCGGCAGCCGGTACATCCGCAGGGGGATACAGCGGACGAAGGCCGCCGCGGGCACAACCAGACCGGCGAGGGCGGCCCAGGGACCGACGAACGGATAGCACAGCGCCCACGCGATGATGCAGTTGAACAGCCACCACAAGCGTCTGCGCCGACCGATGTCGTCCTTGGTCGCCTTTGTCACAGCCCCACCCCCGTGAGTCACGTACTGCCTGAGGGGAGCAGACCGTAGATCGTGCTGATCCGGGCGAGAATTGCCGATGCCGCCGAATATTGGCTGATTTCAGTTCGCGATCGCGTGCGACTCGGAGAGTCGCGCCTCGCGCCCGAGCTGGACGCACGGGGCGCGGTGAAAGCGGCACGGATTGGCGGGGGTGTCATACGTCGCACACAGTGATCTGGGTGCCAAGAGCCGGCGCCCCTCGCCATTCGGCTGAGGTGAGACGAACCGCCACAAAGGTCGAAGTCCCGCGTCGGTTCCCCAATACTTGATCTTGGTCGCCGGCTGCGGGTCTTCGCGTTCGGGCGTGGTGGTCAGTGGCGGCGGGCTGTGATGATCCAGGCCCGAGTCGAAGTACACGCCTCCGCCGGTGTCGTGGGCTGCGAGGGTGGCGCGAAGCCGGGTGCGTGCTTGCTCGGCCGCCGCGGCGTCGAGGTCGGCCAGCAGGTCTTGGAATCTCAGAAGGCGGAGCACGTCGTCGAAGGCGGTGGGCACTGTCCGGGCCGTAGTAGACGGGCTCGTGCACGTCGGTGAAGCTGACGTCCGTGAAGCCTGCCGCCGTCAGGATGCCTTCCGTGGTGGTCGGGTCGGCGAGTGAGAAGGCGTCCGGACCGGAGAGGGGCGGGGCGGGTGTGGCTGTCGCGGCAGTGAGACTCTGGCGGATCGCGGACGCCCATTCATTGCGGTCGCGCTCTTGCCAGACCAGCAGCACCAGGCGCGCCGCGGGCCGCAGAGCGCGCCCGATATTGGTGAACGCGGCGACCGGGTCGGCGAAAAACATCGTTCCGAACCTGCTGATACAGAGGTCGAAGTGCGCCGGTGGGAAGCGGTGAACCTGGGCGTCCGCCTGTTGGTAGGTGACGTTGGGTGGCCCCTGGCCGTCGGTGAGCCGACGGGCACGTTCGAGCATCGGCGCGGGGAGGTCGACTCCTAACGCGCTGCCGGTGGCGGAGGCGCGGGCGGCCTCGCGCGTGGTCTGGCCCGTGCCACAGCCTATGTCGAGCACGCGGTCGCGGTCGCGGGGGCCGACGCGGCCGGCGGCGCGGAAGTGTGCGTTGTGCAGCCGCAACTCCGCGTCGTAGTCGAACAGTTCGGCACGTGTCGTCCCGTGCTCACCTGCGGTCGGCTCGGAGTTCGGCCGCGTCGGGGTTCCCTGCTGCTCGGGCATCACGGTCACCGGATCCTCTCGATATCGGTTTCGACATGCCTGTTGCTCATGTGGATGTCCTCAAGGCTCTATCGGACCGTCGCGGATTACGCCTCGCACCTGGTCCAGCGACACCGTTTCCGGCGGGAACTCCGTCAGCCACCAGGTGGCGCCCGCCTCAGCGTAGGGCGTCGGATCGGCGCCGGCCGGCAGGGCGACAGCGATGTCGTACGGGGTGGTCTTCCGCCTACGGAGATCGGTGACGGTGGCGACGATATCGGCGAGCTGGTCCGGGTGTTCGAGATCGACCGGGAAGAAGCCGTTGTGCCGGGCCGCGCGCCGCAGCGGTTTGATATTGCCGGGAAGCCCGGCGGCCCAGACCGGCATGCCGGGCCGCTGAACCGGTCGGGGGGAGGAAGGAGACGCCGTCGACGGTGTAGTGCGGGCTGTGGTGGTGCACCGGCCTGCCGGACCATGCGGCGGTGAGGATCTCCAGGGACTCGCCGACCATCTGCCCCCGCCGACGGTCGTCGAGTTCCTCACCGGTCGCGCTCAGCTCGTCGGCGGAGCGGTCGCTGCCGAGACCGACGCCGAGGGTGGGGCGGCCGTTGCTGAGCCGGTCCAGCGTCGCGGTTTCCTTGGCGACCTTGGGCGGCCTGCGGCGGGCAAGAGTGTGACCATGGGGCCGAGCCGAAGGCTGTCGGTGGCGGTGGCGATCGCCGCCAGGGTAATCCAGGGGTCGGCCACCCGGCGGATCGGCGCCCGCCAGCGCAGGTGGTCCCATACGAACACGCCGAGCCATCCAGCTTCCTCCGCCTCGGCGGCGAGACGTGCGACCGCCGCAGGTTCGGCGAGCTCGTCGAAGATCGGAAGCCAGAGCGCAAACGCAACCGGGTCATGGTCGGCCGCCTCCGGTGTGCTGGATCAGAGCGGGTACGAAAACGTCCCACAGCGGTTTCGGCAGGTCGTGCCCCGCGCCTTCCAGGATCAGCAGCTGAGCGCCGGGAATCGCGTCGCGCAGCGCCTGCCCGTGGGGCGGCGGGAAAAGCGGGTCGTGGTCGCCGTGCACCACCAGAGTGGGCGCCGTGATGTCGGCAAAGCCGCGGGACGGCCCGTCGAAGTTCATCGCGTAGTGGTTGGCCAGGGTGGACGCGATGTTGCGTGTGCGGGCCACGTCCCGCTCGACCAGCGCACGCGTGGCGGTCGCGTCGAAGTAGGGCGAGCCACCCGAGTACGCCTTTGCCGACGCGACGACGAAATCCACCACCGCGGCCGAATCGGCGAGGTCCGGGTCGGCGGGGGTGTCGCTGGTGAGCCGGTCCGACGACGGTGGGAGATCGTCCTCGCCCGTGGAGGTGGAGACGAACGTCAGTGACGCGATCCGGCCGGGGTGTCCCACCCCGAGAATGAGCCCGAGTCCGCCGGACATGGACCGGCACACGATGTGTGCGCGCTCGATGTTCAGGGTGTCCAGGATGCCGAGCGCGTCCCCGGCCAAGTCGGTGAACGTGTAGCCCGGACGCCCGGGCGGGTAGCTCGTGGACCTGCCGGTGTCCCGGTTGTCGTAGCGGATCACGAACCGGTCGCCCCGCGCGATTTGTTCACACAGTTCGGCTTCCCACCACAGCATGGAGGCGGCCGCACCGTCGATGAGCAGGACTGCCGGGTTCGCGGGGTTTCCGAAGGTCTCGACGCACAGCTCGGCGTCGCGGATCTCGACGAACCTCTCGCCGTGTGAAAGGTGATCCGTCATGGACACCACGCTAGGCCAGGACGCTCATCGCGAAAAGCGATAGGTTCCGATCAACTCAATCATGATGGTCGATGCTTATCAGCTGCCAGGGGGGCGCATGCCGGAATTCGAGCTGCGGCATCTCACCACGCTCGCCGCAGTCGCTGACGAGGGCTCGTTCGGGCGGGCCGCCGCGCGGCTCGGGTAGTTCGGGCGGGCCGCCGCGCGGCTCGGGTACACCCAGTCGACGGTGAGCCAGCAGATCGCGGCTCTGGAGAAAACCGTCGGCGGTGCCGTGTTCGACCGGCCGGGCGGGCCCAAACCGGCGCGGATCACCCCGCTCGGCGCGGTGGTGCTGGCGCACGGACGCGATCTGCTGGCGAAGGCCCAGGCGATGGCAGCGGCCGTGGACCGGTTCAAGGCCGGTGACGGCCGGGTCGATATCGGTACCTTCCAAAGCGTGTCCAACGTGATACTGCCGCTGGTCGTACGCAGGCTCCGGGACGAGCACCCCGGCTGCGACATCAGGCTGTTCGAGGAGGAGACCGACCTGCCCCAAGTCGGTGAGCACGACCTGATGTTCTTCGACGGCCGCGTCGACGGCGACGTCGAACACCTCAAATTGCTCGACGATCCTTACCTGCTGGTGGCCCGCCGCGGCGCCTTCCCCGACGGACCGGTCGATCCGGCCCGACTCGACGCCGCACCGATGGTGGCGCACCCACCGATGTGCGACCAGGCCCGGATGGAGCAGGCGCTCGCACGCCGCGGCATTCGGCCGCGGATCGTGTTCCGCACCGCGGGCAACGAAACCGTGCTGTCGATGGTGCGCGCCGGTATGGGCGCGGCGGTGCTGCCACAACTCGCCGTCCGCGGCGCCGACGTCGGCTCCGACGAGGCGCTGTGCGTCCACGAGCTTCGGCCGGCGCTCCCGCCACGCGAGATCTTCCTGCTGTGGCGGGCCGATCGCACTCACTCCCCCCTCGCGGCGCGGGCGATCGAGATCGCCGTAGACGTCGCAGCCAAGGTCGCCGAGCGCGCGTAACCAGCTACGAACCCGGCCTGTCGTGTCATGAGGACTGCCGTCCCGACGCTCTGGCTCACTCCCTTACGGGCAGGCACTCGGCGAGCAGGTCGACGATGTCGCGCCAGGCTCGCCGCGCGTGCTGCGGGTGGTAGCCGATGCCGGGGAGCACGATCTGGTCTACCGGCGGGTGGTGGAAGGCGTGCAGGGCTCCGCCGTAGACCACGAGGCGCCAGTCGACGCCCGCGGCCTGCATCTCGGCGGACGCGCGTATGGGCCCGCGGGTGGACCCTGTGGAAGGCCCTGGCGGAGCACATCGACACCCATGTGAACCAGGCCGCCGGCAATCGCCACGTCATGCGGCGAGTCCTGTACGCCACCCCTGCCGCTGTACGGAAACGCCCGCCGCCGGGCGGTCCGGCCGGAGCCGATGGCAAGGGGCAACTTCGCCCTGCGGAGGGTCGACGCCGTACATCACTGTGACTGACGACAGTTGGCGCGCTGAGCACTGCGGTGGGCGAGCGAGTCGCTCTCTGTTCGGTGACGGGAATGCGTTTGTCGATGGGGGGCGATGTTCCTAGGATCGACGGCATGGCGACACGGCTGGTGCAAATTGTGATGAATGCTCGGGATGACTCGGCGCTCGGCCGGTTCTGGGCGGAGGTGCTCGGCTGGAGCATCGACAGCGAGGAACCCGGCGTGACCAACCTCGAACCCGTGGGCCTCGTCTATCCCGACCCCGCCGCCCTCTGCGTCGACATCCTTCGCGTCCCGGACCCCAAGACCGTGAAGAACCGCGTACACATCGACCTTGCCACCACCTCTGTGGCCCATCAGGCAGAGCTGGTGGCGCGCCTCCAGGCCCTCGGTGCGACGCCCGCCGACGTGGGCCAGGGCAACGTGCCGTGGACGGTCCTGGCCGACCCGGATGGCAACGAGTTCTGCGTGCTGGAGCCGCGATCGATCTACCGGGACACCGGGCCGATCGCCGCGGTGGTGGTCGACTGCGTGGATCCCCGGGCCACGGCCCGGTTCTGGGACGAGGCGATGGACTGGACCCTGCACGAGGTGACCGACGAGCAGGCGGTGCTGCGCTCCGCCAAGGGTGTTGGTCCGTATCTCGAGTTCATCCGCACGCCCGACGCGAAAACCGTGAAGAACCGCACCCATCTCGACCTGCGCCCATACCCCGGAGACGATCAAGCCGCGGAGGCGGCCCGGCTGCGGGCCCTCGGCGCCACCGACCTCGACCTCGGCCAGGGCGACGTCCCGTGGACGTGCCTCGCCGACCCGGAGGGCAACGAGTTCTGCGTCCTCACCGCGCGCTGACACGGGCCCTCGGCGACACCCCGAGGCTTGAGCACATGGGCGCCAACTCAGTTGGTAGAAGCAGGTTCGCGCCCGCCCGCGGCAACCGACTTCACTGCGAAGACCCCGGAGAGGGGCCGGCCTCCCCCGGCTGGCCGAGCCCGTCCCCCATTGAACCGACGTGTGCGTTGCCGTGGTCCCCAATATCGGACACCTGACCGGCCGGCCTGCGAGAACCGGCCGGTGGTGCGCCTGGGGCCCCTGTCAGCGCCGGTCAGGCGTCAGCGTCCGTCAGTTCGCGGGTCCGGCGTGAGCAGCGCGAACACCGCGCCCGCCGGGTCGCTGACCCAGGCGATCCGGCCGACGTCGGGTACGTCGGCGGCGGGCATCAGCACGGAGCCGCCGTTCGCCGTGACCTCCGCGGTGATCGCGTCGGCGTCGAGGACATGGAAGTACGGCACCCAGCGGGCCTGCTCCCCGTCGCCCGTCAGCGGGACGACCCCGCCGAAGGAGCCGTCCTCCTGGTCGCCGTCCGCGATGCTCAGCACCCGGTAGGTCATCCCGGGCGCCTGCATCTCGGCCGAGCGCCAGCCGAACAGACCCGCGTAGAACCCGATGGCGGCAACCGGGTCGGGCACGTGCAATTCGGCCCAGACCAGCGCGTTCTCCGCGGAGGCCATCTCGAACCCGGCCGTGCGGCCGGGCTGCCAGCAGGCGAACTCGGCGCCTTGCGGGTCCGTGAACTGCCCGAGCCAGCCCTCACCCATCACGTCCATCGGCTCCATCCGCACGCTCCCGCCGCCCTCGCGCACGGCGGCGGTGGTCGCTTGGAGGTCGGGGGTGTGAAAGTGCAGCATCCAAGCCGAGCTCGCAGCCTCCTCGGTCAGTTGCCCGATCGCGGCGACGGTCCTGCCCTCACGTTGGAAGAATCCGTAGCCGCCGGTGTCGGGTCCGGCCGGAACGAACCGCCAGCCGAAGACGGCGCTGTAGAAGGCACTGGCCACGGGGATGTCGGGGCTGCCGAGGTCGAGCCAGTTGGGCGATCCAGTGCGGAAGTCGGTACCAAGCATGCGTCTCTCCTGTGTCGGGTCCGACGGCGTACGGCGGCACGGTACCCCCCGCCACGATGTTGACCTCAGCGTCCCCGCCCGCACCCGGCCGGGTTCATCCACACGGCCCCTTGGCCCAGCGGGCGCGCAGCGGAACTCCACCGGAGACGCCCAGGACGCTCAGCACCCGGTAGAGACCGCCGTCGCCGCCGCCCTGTGCTCACCCCGTATGACCGCCATGCTCCACGACGTCCACTCCGCGATCTCCGGCAACTGCCCTTCCTCGGCGATGCGCAGCCCGACCACGGCGTCGTCCGGTCCTATGTCGGGTGGGTGCGGGTCGGCGGCACGGGGCGCTCGGCTGGGCTTCTGCCCCTGGGTGCCACGCGTTGGTGCGGAAGTCGGCATCGGCCGGCCGACGTTGGTCCACCGGGTTGCGGGCTACCGCGCCGAGGTCGGTACCGGGTCGCGCCCGAGGAACGCCACGAACCGGTCCACGGCCGGCGCGTCCGCGGCGACGGGAACAATCTCGCCGAAGGCCATGCCCACGCCCCGGTACTCCGGCAGGAGCATGCCCTCTGCCCGGCTCAGGGCCTCTGCCGCCTCCTGCTCGGTGAAGGGAATCGGCTGCCCGGTGGCGACCGCCAGGTCCCAGCCATGGGTGAGGTACTCCATGACTGTCATGCCGAACACCGCTTCGCCGGGCAGCTGACTGCCCGTAACGGCGACCTGGCGGTCGAAGCCGTACTTCTCCCACCCGGCGATCACGCCCGCCGCGGCGGTGCGGAACTCGCCGGCCGGGTCGGCGCCGCACGGATGGTCCGCAAGGTCGGCCTCGTAGGTGCGGCCGTGACAGTTGGCCTCGAACACGCGGAGCCACCCGACGATGTGTTGGATCAGAGCCTCGACGTCGTAGTCGTCACATGGTGTCGGGAGACTCATCTGGTCCGCTCCGACGCCCTCCATGACATCACCGGTCTTGGACAGGACACCTGCAAGAAGTTCGACTTCAGCCATGACCCCAGTATGGGAACGGCCAGGGAAACCGTCTTGAAGAAACGCGACACCCGGCTAGTTTGGTCGGGTGACTCGGCCCACCGATCAGGACACCCGCGGCATCATCGACCCCCGAGCCGGGTTCGAGCACTTCACCCTGACCCGGCACGAGCCCTCGCCCGGCCTGGCCTGGGCCGTGGACCGCTACTGGATCGTGCGCTGGGACATGCCAGCTGGCGAGTGCTACGAGCAGCGAGTCATCCAGCACCCCGCCGTGCACCTTGTCTTCGAGCCCGGTGCCGCCACGGTCCAGACCATTTCGCCGCACGACTTCGTACGACGTCTGGAGGGCCGCGGCCGGGCCTTCGGCGTGAAATTCCGGCCTGCCGGTTTCCGGCCGTTCCTGGGTGGCGCGGTGTCCGCCGTCGCCGGGCGGCAGTTGGCGGCCTCGGAGGTGTTCGGCACCGGCGTCGACGACCTCTGCGACGTCCTGCGCGGAGACGACAGCACGAGCAGGTCGGCAACCGCCGTCGAGGCCTTCCTGCGCTCCCTGGGCACACTGCCGCTGCCCATGACCGAGCCCGTGAACTCCGTGGTCGACCTCATCGTCGCCGACACGTCCCTCAGCCGGGTCACCGATCTCGCCGAGCGGCTGGGAATCACCACGCGGAAACTGCAGAGACTGTTCGCCGACCACATCGGACTCGGGCCGAAGTGGGTCATCAACCGCAGCCGGATCCACGAGGCCGCGGAGGCCGCCACCCGGCGGGCATCCATCGACTGGGCGGATTTGGCCGCCGAGCTCGGCTACAGCGACCAGGCACATCTCGTCCGCGATTTCACCGCAACCGTGGGCACCTCCCCGGACCGCTACACCCGCCGGGTCGCACCCCGCGACTGACGCCCACCCCACGCTTCCCGCCCTGCCGGGGCAGAGCGGTTGTCTTCGCCAGCGGCTCAGCTACGGCCGGTGCGGCGGCGGCCCGGGGTGAGCAGGTAGGCGATCGCCATGTCGCTGAGTTCCTCCGCGTACCGATGCCTGGACGCTTCGCCGGTGGCGGGGTCGGGGCGTACGGAGTTGTGGAAGCAGGCGCCCAGGACGGAGCGGGCCACGGTGTCCAGCGCCATCTCCGGGTCCGAGCGCCGGATCTCGTCGGCGTAGGGGGTCGCGGCTTCGAGGAGGAGGCGGTGGATCTCGGTGATGGTGCGGGCCCCGCGGTCCAGCGACTTGGTTCCCCGCGTGCGCAGTAGCTCGGGGAAGAGGTTGCTGCTGTCGGCGAAGGACTGCAGCAGGGCGTGCGCGTAGGCGTCCATGACGCCGGCGAGTGACGGCTCGGCCGAGCGCAGTTGCTCGGCCACGTACTTCTCGCGCCGTTCCAGCATTCGCTCGGTCAGTGCGGTGATCAGCTGTTCCTTGTCTTCGAAGCGACGGTAGATCGTGCCGACCGAGACGCCGGCGCGTGCTGCGACGCCGGTGATCGTCATCTCCTCCAGGCCGGACGAAGAGGCGATCTCCTCGGCGGCCTGCAGCACGCGGGCCAGCGTCGCGGCGCTACGCGCCTGCCGGGGCTCCCGGTAGAGCGCTGGGCGATCTGGCTCCTCAGTCATGCCGCACATGGTATCGGCGGCGGTCTCACCAGGCCCTTTCGACAAGTCGTGCACTCCGCGTACTCTCACTATGCGAATGTGAATTTACATTCGCATACTACTGGAGGTTCGCCCATGACCGTCAACCAGACATCTCTGCCCGTCACTGTGACGCTCGAGTCAGGACCCACCGGTGCCGGGAGCATCGACGACTTCGAGCTGTTCTACGCCCGCCGTGCCCTGGACCGCTTCAGGACCCGGCTGGGCCGCCAGGGCCTGCTCGACCTCCTGGCCGCAGACATCGAGGAAGGCAACGCCTTCCTGCGAGAGAGCGCGCGCGCCTCCGACGGCGACTTCAAGGCCGGCACGACGGTTCTCGCGACGCGGGGCCTCACCTCGGGCGAGTTCCTGGCCTGGATGGAAAAAGCCTTCGCGGGCGACGAGAACGCACTCCTCGCGGCGCACCCCGAGCATTATGTAATGGCCCCCGGGGCCGACGGATCGTTCAACGTGGTGGAGAACATCGGCCCACACGTCTGCTCCTTCTACATGGGCGGCTGGGGAACGGACGCGATGGCCTGGGCCACGGACGCGGCCGAACTCCTCTCGGAGTCCGAGTTTCCGCACAAGATGTCCTCGAACCTCTTTCTGGCCGACGGCACGGTTGTCGGGCGGGCACTGACCCAGTTTGGTGACGCCGCTGACGGTTTCACCGCGAACCTGACCGTCTACGTGCCCACCACGTGTCCGCAGGACGTCCTGGAACACCACCTCCGGCACTACGCCGTCGAGTTCAGGAACTGGATCATCGCCGCTGCGGCAACCCGCGCCTGAGGTCTTCGGCCAGACGCACGACAACTCGGCGGCCGTGTGTGACGCCGTGTTTTCCCCACCGGATTCGGCGGGGAAAACACGGCGCGACCTCCGGGAAGGATCCGACGCCCCCGCTTCATTGACGTACGCCACTACGTCGGCCCGGCAACTCCGCTGATGCACCGCTACCGGCCCGAGAGCATTGACGCCCTCACGGTCCCCGACGCCCTGAAGAGCCAGCGGAATGGCAGGCCTGATGGCGCGCATCGTGGCCGGGGCAAGGCCCTCTCAGGCAAGGTGGATCGAGTCGCAGACGACTCTGATTGCCTTCGGGCGCAGAGGCGATGGTGCCGGCCCAGTGGCCACTGAACCATCCTCAATGCGGAACTGGCTCCCATGACAGGGGCAGTTGGCCGTGCCGCCCGAGACGGTGGAGAGGGCACATCCCTGGTGGGTGCAGGATGAGCTGAACGCCTTGAATTTCCCTGCGACGGGCTGCGTGATCACAACGCCATGGTTCGCAAAGATTTTCCCACCACCGACTGGGATTTCCGAGGTCTTCGCGAGGGGATTCTCGGCGCCACCGACTTCACGAGTGGCGGCGGCAGCCGCAGGGCAGTCAATGCATCCGACTGCTACCAGCGCGAGTCCGGCCGCGGCGGCATTCTGCAGGATATCTCGTCGTGAGGCTTCCACCGGCAACTCCTCGACTGCTGGTGCTCTTGATGAACACCGGACGCTTATGCATAGCAGCTGAGAAGAGCTCACATCGGGAGCGTCACCCGTTCGGGGCGACTCACCAATGGCGGAGTTTGCGCCGATGGCGAGTCGCCCGACGACCACGCCTTCATTTCGTCACCGCGGGATTCGCGTGTCGGGATGACTCTTGACGGCCTCCGCGATCTGCAGAGCGGCCTGGGCGGGCGTGAGGTGCGTGGTGTCGACGACCTCGGCTTCGGCGTGCAGCCACGTACGGGCCGCCTCGGCGTAGGGCTCAAGGTATTTGAGACGGAAGGGGGAGGGCCCGAGAAGAGTGTCCCCCTCGATGCGCTCGCGGAGAGTGTCTTGGTCGGCGTGGAGGACGAAGTGCCTTACCGGAATGGCATGTTGAGTGAGTCCCGTGCTGATCTCGCGCCAGTATTCCTCGACCAGGACAGTCATGGGCATCACCAGAGCGCCGCCGGTGTAGTCGAGTACGCGGCGGGCGGTCTCGACCACGAGTGGCCGCCAAGGCGGCCAGTGCTGGAAGTTGTCCGTCGGGGGCAGCCCCGGCTTGATGTCCATGAGTGTTTCGCCGACCTTCTCGGCGTCGAACACCCGGGAATCCGGGATCAGCCGCTGCACAAGTGCACTGGTCGTTGTCTTGCCTGCCCCATGGGTTCCGTTGAGCCATACGATCATGGGACCCCACGCTAGCGCTGCGCGGGCCGCGGGACCGGGCACAACAGAAATACGGTGCAGCCTCGGCGGTGCGCACCGTCCGGGAGCCGGTCATGTCCGCCACACGCGGCAGAATCCTCGTCGCCGGGTTCGAGGAGACCGCCCAGGGGCCGCTTCCTCCAGTGCGGATGTTCCAGGCCCGCGACCCGCGCCTGGTGGGGCCGCCGCCACACCGAAGCAGACGAGGAACCATTGCGACAGATCATGGGCGGTCGGGCCTCCGCGCGCTTCAGCCGGTGTGAAGGATCCGAAAGCGATCAGGTGCCGCCGGATCTCGATCAACGACCTGGATTGGTGCCCAAGCCCATTGCCACACGCTGATGTCCGGTGTCCGGGAGAACTGGATCTGCCCGCGGGTGCCTTCAACTGCCACGCGCGGCCAGGCTTCGGCAGTGCGCGCCCGGTCCACGCCGTGAGAGCGCAGCACATGGGCGAGGACGGTGACCGTGTCGTAGCCCTCGAAGGCGACGAAGGAGGGCGCTTCGGCCAGCCGCTCGCACAGGGCCGTCTCGACTCGTGCACCGAGTGGGCCGAGGCGCGCGGGCAGGTAGCGCAAGAACGGGATCGCGGTGCTGTCGTCGCCCAGCAACGTCGCCCATTCGGCGAACTCCGGTTGCCCGGCCGGAGCACCGATCATGATCTCGGCGAGGCGCTGGTCACGGCGGACGGACTTGACGATCGACACGGCCGGCTCCGGGTGGCCGACCAGGAGAAGGAGGGCCGTCGCTCGATTGTCGACGAGTTCGTCGCACACAGCAGTGGGGTCGAGCGTGCTCATGTCGAGTTCGATGACGGCGCCGCCGCGGGGCGCGAGGTAGTCCCGCAGAATACGGGCTCCGGATGCCCAATAGGCACTCGGCGCGGCTGCTACCGCGATTCGGCTGTGGCCCGCGCCGAGGAGGAAGTCTGCGTAGACCTGCCAGCCGTGGGACTGCGCCGGGGCGAGGCGCGCCACCCATGGGGTCGGCTGTTCGGTGAGCGTGTCAAGAACCGCTGACGAGCAGAGGAACGGCACACCGAGGGCGTCGGCCCTGACGGCAGCGGCGCGAGCGACGACACTGTGATACTCCCCCGCCAGGGCAGCCACGCCCAGGCGAGCCAGTTCGTCTACGGCCGCCGCGGCCCTCTGTGGATCAGCCGCGGTGTCTCGGACCACCAGCTCAAGTGGCTTTCCGGCAATCCCGCCGGTTTCGTTGACTTCGCGAACGGCCAGCTCAAGTCCGGCGAGCAAGTGTTGGCCTGCCTCGACCCAGCCGGGCCGGGACAGCGGGACGAGAGCGCCGATCCGGACGGCTGATCCGTCAGCCCGCTCCGTTCCTGGCAGCGATGGTGGCGTATTCATACGTCGATGTCTCCCGTGTGGCGATTCGGTTGAAGGTTGCCCGGATCGCAGAGTGGCAAGGCCCGGCAGTAGGTGTTCATCGCGTCCCAGCGTGGCATGCGTACCAGGGCGACCATGCCGGACATTGCATCCATCGTCCTCGCCCACAGGCAAACGATTATCCGTTCGCCGGGCTGCCAGGCTTCAGGTATCCGTCCGCAGGTCCCCAAGGCCGATCCACCGGCCTCCCTCCACACCCCGGAGCCGTTCGGCTACAGTCCCCCGTCTTCTGTCAACCCGCGTGGGTGTGACCGCGCTTCCGTGAGGTCGTACGCCCCTTCGGGAACGCGACCCGCATGCATCTTTAGCTGGTACGGACGAACGGTCACAACCCCACAGTCGGCCAGGCCTGAGCGTCGTAGTTGCCCTTACGGAGCGCATGCCTCTGCGATCGACAGGCTGTTCTCGTAGAGGTGGTGCCGGGTGATCCGGCCGTCCTCGACGGTGAGGTGCAGAGCGAACGGGCCCTCGAAGGACCTTCCCGTCGCGCGTACGGTCCCCGACACCTGCCCCATCAGGACGGCGTCGGCGCCATCGACGAGGAAGGTGTCGACGCGAGCGCGCGCGTCTTCGGGCACGGTGTGCTCCATCAACTCCGTGAACTGCGCTGCGCATTCGGCGGCGGTGGACCGCGGGCGGATCCACGGAACGGCGGGGTTCTCGGCGAGCAGCCAGTCGACCTCGTCCGCGAAGAGCCCGACGAGCCGCTCGGTGTCCCCGGCCAGCCGGGCGGCCAGGAACTCCCGTACGACAGCCCGGGTCTCCTCGGCGACGGAACTCGCGGCGGTCGCTGACCTCGCCGTAATGGCAGGGGATGTGACAGACATGGTGCTCTCCTCGCGGCTGCGACCGGATCCCGGCGGGAGGTGTTCCCGTCGATGTGCTTGATCCTGCGGGTAGGAGAGAGAACGGTCGATTACCCCGGAGGTAATGACCCGGCGCTGCTTTCCTGCTGGTGCACGACCGGCAGTACCTGGTGGTGAGGCGCTCAAAAACCGGTGGAACAGCGCCGCTGCGCGCCACTACCGTGCTGTCGAACCAAGTCGCCCAGCCAAAGGACGTCCCGTTGTACACCGTTTGAGTCTTCCCGAGCGCTGAATCGTCGCGCGTCGCACCTGTGCGCCGTGCTCCTTCTTGCTGCGGATTTCTCAATGGAACCGGTGTACTTCTGTGCTCAATAACTGGCTGGTCATGCCCACCTGTCTGCCGCTCGTTCTCCGCCGCTGCCACACGTGCGCGTCCGAGCGCTTCCGGGCAAATGGCAAATTCCGTGTCAACGCGAACCACAAGCTCCTCGACGCCTGGCTCCTCGTGCTCTGCACCACGTGCGGGGACACCGCGAAGCTCACGGTCCTGGAGCGGATGCATGTGCGCTCCGTACGACCCGAGCTGCTCGACCGGCTGCATGACAACGACCCCGGCCTGGCAGCTGAGCTGCTCCAGGACCCGGGGGTACGGCGTCGTAATCGCATCGCCCTCGACTGGGACAACGCCTGGCGCCTCGACACCGGCGGATCGGATCACCTGGACCGCGAGGTGATCGACATCTCGGTCCGCTTTGCGGCGCGGATCCCTGTCCGGCCGGTGCGACTGATCGCTGAGGGTTGCGGTCTTTCGCGGGCCGAGGTCGAGAGACTGGTCACGGAGGGGAAACTCGTCTCGGCAATCCGGCTGAGCGGCAAGCTCTCCGACGACTTCACCTTCACGCTCAAGCCCTGAACCCACCTCCGGGCCAGGGCCTGTCCGGCGAATCTTGCCGGACAGGCCCTGGCCCGGCTCGCGTGCCAGCCGGTCCAGGATCTCCACGACGGGCCGGACTCGGCGTGTGTCAGCCAGGTACGCATCAGTGAGTTCGGCGAAAGCCCGCTGGTAGGGGCACCGCACGTGCCCGCGCCGGCGTCCGGGAGGTTGCCGGTGGGGTGCGTGAGCGGGTGGGCGATCTGCGCCTGGTGACGGTCCACCTGTCGGCCAACCGTATCGAGGTGATCGCTGTCCGGTCGGCCTGCTGGTCAAGGTTGGCGCGGCGGACTCAGTGCGCCCGGGACGGCTACCGCTCGCGACGTGAGAGCCAGGGCAGACATGACACGAGCGAATGCGGTTACTCGTACCCGTATGACGACGGATCCGCTCAGTACGACGCCGGCAAAGGTCGGTGTCCGGAACCCAGACCAGGTCGAACAGGCCTTCCAGCACTTGGAAGCCGGGGCCGCCGGGCCGAATCAGCAGACGCAGTACGCCCGTGGAGCTCTGGCCGGATATCTCTGGGCCCTGGGGCGCGGCGAGCCCGCGCCCATCACCGCACGGCCAACAGGTGGTGCACCAGGGCTGGAGGCGATGACCGCCGAGACGGAGGCCGCCACCCTGCAGATGGAGGACTCCACGCAACGCACCGTGCCACGCGATTACATCCACGGCGCCCACGACGCCCTGGCCTGGGTATGCGGCCAGACCGACATCAAACCGATGGCCCCTCACTGACTGCGGCTGCACAGGCGCATGAGTAACGCTGGGGTGGTTTCCCTCTGAAGGCCCTGCGACCTCACGCCAGCGGCGGGCAATAGTTCCTTCAAGCACCAGGAGGAGGCACAGCTCAGTCCCATGCTGCTGCGGGACCAGTCCACTGAAGCGATACGGCCACCGCCTGGCCTGATTGGCGAGCAGCTGAGCGGCTAGGGCCTGTGTGATGTCGTGATCAGTCGGCGGTCTTTGATAGGTCGTCGATCCAGATCATCGCGGCGCGGAGGTGGACGCCGGCGAGGTAGCTCTCGGGCGATTTGTCATATCGGGTGGCGATTCCTCGCCAGGCCTTCAGCTTGTTGATCAGGCGCTCGACGGTGTTCCGCTCCTTGTAAAGGTCCGCGTCATAGGTGACGGGTCGGCCACCTCGTGCGCCCTTCTTCTTCCGGTGGGCGGCCTGGTCCTTCTTCTCGGGGATGACCGCTTTGATGCCGCGTTTACGCAGGTAGGAGCGGTTGCCGCGGGATGAGTAGGCCTTGTCCGCGGCGACCGCGCCGGGTCTGCTGCGAGGGCGGCCGACGGGCAGGCGGACTCGGACCCGCGCGAGTACGGGGATGAACTGGGGGCTGTCCCCGGCCTGCCCGGCGGTCAGGACCAGCGCGAGCGGACGGCACCTGCGGTCTGCGGCGAGATGAAGTTTGCTGGTCAGCCCGCCCCGGGACCTGCCGAGCACGGGCCTTCACCCTTGATCGTGGACACCGGTTGTTATGCGGCGGAGGCCAGCGTAGTTGATCGCTGTTCGTAGTTGATCGGGCTCTGCTGGCCGAGGGCTGAGTGCCGTCGCCAGGTGTTGTAGCGGGTGACCCAGCGGAAGACCGCGAGGCGGGCGGCGCGGGCTCCGGGCCAGCGTTTCGCGCCCTTGAGGGTCTCCCTTTTCATGCTGGCGTTGAACGACTCCGCGGCGGCGTTGTCCGCGCTGGTGCCGACGGCCCCGCGTGATCGGATCACGCCGAGGTCCTTGCAGACCTGGGCGAACTCCTTGGAGGCGTATTGGGCTCCGTTGTCGCTGTGGAAGATCGCTCCGCGCAGGTTCCCTCCCCGCGCGCCGGCTGCGGCCTTGAGGGCGTCGGTGACCAGTTCGGTCCGCATGTGGTCGGCGATCGACCAGCCCACCAGACGCTTGGAGTACAGGTCCAACACCGTTGCCAGATAAAGGAATTGGCCGTCGCCGACCGGGAGATAGGTTATGTCGCCGACGTACTTCTTGTTTGGCGCGGAGGCGGTGAAGTCCCGCTGGATCAGGTCCGGCACCGGGACGGCGTCGGCCGCGGGGACTGTGGTGCGGACCTTCTTGCGCAGGTGCAGCCCGACGATGTCGAACTTCCGCATGACGCGTTCCACCCGCTTGTGATCGACCCGCAGCCCGGCGCCCTGGAGCTCGGCGGTGACGCGCGGAGCCCCGTAGGTGCCGTCGGACTCGGTGTGGACCGACGTGATCCGCTCGGCAAGCTCGGCGTCCGCACGTGCCCGCCCGGCCCGCGCATCCGAACCGGCCAGGTGCCGGTAAAACCCGGAACGGGAGAGCCCCAGGATCCGGCACAGCCGCTTCACGCCGAAGGCGTCATTGTGGTCGGCAACGAACTGGAAACGGCTCACCAGCTGGTCTCGCCCGCAAAATACTTCGCGGCCCTCCGCAGGATCTCGCGTTCCAGCTCGAGCTCCTTCACCTGGGCCCGCAGCCGCTTGTTCTCCTTCTCCAACGCGCTGGCCTCCACCGCGCCGGGCACGGCGGCCTGCTCAGCATCCCGCACCCAGGTGCGGAGCGTCTCGTGGTTCACCCCGAGATCCTTGGCCACCGACGCGTACGTCCGCCCCGGGCTGGAGCGGTACAACGCGACGGCATCGGCCCGGAACTCAGACGAGTACTTCGACGTCCCCAACGGGAACTCCTGTCCTTCGGATCTTCACGATCCAATGATCAGGGTGTCCACGATCAAGGGGTAACACCCCACAGCTTCTTTCAGGCGGAGCTTGCGCCTGCGCCGGGTCCGCCGGCGCTCGTCCTGTCCGTTCTGTTCCTCCGGTCCGCCCCTTTTTGCCGTGCGGTCTCCTGCTCCTGCGCGGCTTCTTCCAGGGCGTCCATGAGGTGCTTGCTGACACGCATGCCTGCGGCGTCGTGGTGGGCGCGGACCGTTGTGGAATCCACGCTGACCAGCGACAAGTCTGTTCGTCCGGCGCGGGCGCCTTCGGCGATCAGGCCTTCCAGCAGGGCGGAGAACACGCCGGCGTTCCGCCAGACGCGGAAGCGTCCGTAGACGGTGGCCCAGGGGCCGAACTCTGCAGGCATCTCCCGCCACTGACCGCTGGACCTAAACCGCCAGATCACACCCTCGAACTGCTCCCGCAACCGCTCCGGATACGGACCGTACCTACCGATCGGCAGATACGGCTCGATGAACTTCCACTGATCATGGGTGAGTTGCCTACGCGTCACGACCAAGGTCCTACCGGATCCCGCTCCCACAAAGAGGCGAAACACGGTAACTGATCACGACATGACACACGTCCTAGTCGAGGCGGGGTGATTCCTACGGGTGTCGGCCGGTGACGGCCACCACCCGGTCCAGCAGCGGCGCGTCGGCGGGGACTTCGACGGCGGGGCCCCACAGCCCTTCAACGGGTGCGTTCGGGACGAACCCGGCCACATGGTCGAAGCATGCCTGGAGCGTTGCTTGGGGGAGATCAAAGGGTTGGCCAGTGGCCTTGGCGATGTCCCAGCCGTGCACGACCATCTCGGTAAACGCGATCTTGCCCCACAACTCGTTCGCCAGTTCAACGCCCGCCGCGACTGTCCTGCCGTGCCAGGCCGCCGGGTCGTCCCAGGCGTCACCGAGCGCCCGCACATTCTTGGTCACGCTCTCTCGCCAGTCGGGACTCACGTCCGGGGCAGCAGGCTCAGTGGCGGGATCTACGTCCCCGCCCTCGCCGGATTCTCCGTGGGCAAGGGCGGCGAATCCGGAGGACACCTCATCGACGTGGGCAATCAGGTCACGGACGGTGTATTCGGCGCAGGGGGTGCGGTTGGCATGTTGCTCGTCGCCCACGCCAGCCAGTACGTCGATCATCTGGCGACAGGCGGGCTTCAGGTCGATCATGGGTGCTCCTCGGTCGCGCGGCGCGGTTACCCACGGCAGACAGCTGTCGGGTTCAAAGCTCATCGGTCCGCTCCTGGGCGGTGCCCGCCCGAGGAGGCCAACTTCCGCCGACGCCTCCTTCTCGAAGCGATCAACATGCCCCTGATCAGCAGTTTCATGGAGTGGGACGCTCCTCAGGCGACGTACGCCTCAGAGCAGGCGTGATATCGGCGTCCGTGATCAGCAAGGTGGGCTCCGGCGCCCAGCCGTCGACCCCCCGCGCGATCCGGGTGGCCGCAGCGGAGGCCGGCATCGTCCAGGCCACAGGACTGGTTCGCCGTCATCGACACCGAGGGGTCGGCGCCCACTGAGGCTGAGCGGTCCCAACAGAAGCCGTCGGGCGTGTGACTGTCGGCTTGGACGCTCGTGGACCGGGTGCGGGGAAGTCGGAGTCGCCTCGGCCCACCGACTCCCGCTGCGGCGTGGCGCTCGCGGGCGTCGGAAGCCTCTGTCGCTAGATTCCTTTCGGACAGACGGAGGCGGCCCGCTCCAACCGTCCGGGTGTTCCCGCGCGCGCCCCTGCTCACGCTCCACCGGACGAGAGACGCGATGAGACTTCGTGCCGCACCCTTTCGGCGAGTCGCCTTCCTGCTGGCACTGGCAGCCGGGTTGGGAGTGGCTCAGCCCCCTGCCTCCACGGCGTACGACCGCCCCGCACGGTGCGGGGCATCCGTGCCGTACCGGTCGGGCGACTCCGGGTACCACACCTTCCGCATCCCGGCCGCTGTGCGAACGCCCGACGGCACGCTGCTCGCCTTCGCCGAGGGCCGGTGGAATTCCTCGGCGGACAACGGCGACATCGATCTGGTTCTGCGGCGCTCCCTGGACAGCGGATGCACCTGGCAGCCGATCCAGTTGGTGGCGGACGCCGGGACCGACACTGTGGGCAACCCCGTGCCCGTGGTCGATCCCCGCACCGGTGACGTCGTGTTGGTGACCTGCCGGACGATCGGCGGCGCCACGCGGCGGCAGGTCACATCGGGGCGGATCGCCGCGTCGGTCCGCCGCGTGTACCTCCAGCGCAGTACGGACAGCGGGAGGACGTGGTCGCCGCAACGCGACATCACCGCCACCGTCAAAGCCACCGACTGGCGTTGGTACGCGGTCGGCCCCGGCCATGCGGTCGCTCTGCGGCACAGCAGTCACCGAGGCCGGCTGCTGGTGCCCGCGAACCATAGTTCGGGTACGACCGGACGCAGCGGCGCACACTCCCTCTACAGCGACGACGGCGGGCACAACTGGCGCGTCGGGTATGTGAGCGGTTCGGTCGGCGGCCCGCTCGCCCTCAACGAGAGCACGCTGGCGGAGCTGCCCGGCGGCACGGTCTACATCAATGCCCGCGACCACGACTTGACGGCCACCGGGACCCGCGCGGACGCGTACAGCGCCGACGGCGGGCGGACCCTGTCCGTCCCGTTCCGGCCTCAGCCGCAGCTGACCGGGCCCATGGTGCAGGGCAGCGTCCTGCAGGTGTCCGGTCTGCCGTGGCGTGGCCCGCTCCTGTTCTCCGGCCCCTCGGACCCGGACAGACGGCGTCGGATGCAGGTGCGTGCGAGCTACGACGGCGGGGAATCGTGGCGGCCGGTGTGGTCCGCGTCGCAGGACCCGGCCGGGTACTCGGACTTGGTGCGGACAGGGATCTCGGGGCTCGGCCTGCTGTACGAGACCGGTCCGAAGGGCTCACACGACACCATCAGATTTACGCGACTGCCCATGGTGTGGTCCAGCGCCACAGACCACTTCCGGGGTGGCCGGACTCCCGGCGTCCAAGGGCGATGAGTTTCGCCGTGGTTTCCGGTCTGTACCTACACACACGATCAACACGCACGTACACGATCGACCGCACTTGAGGAGAGCATCATGTCTGCTACCTACACATTCGACGTCTTTTCCAGCCTCGACGGCTTCGGCTCCGCCAGCGGCGACTGGACCGGCTACTGGGGCAAGCAAGGCCCCGAGCTCCTCGACCACCGCCTCGCCCAGTACGGCGGGGAGCAGCGGATGGTCTTTGGCGCCAACACGTACAGGGCATTCGCGCGGATGCTGGAATCGAGCACCGAGGACTCCGAGGTGCGTGACCCATGGGTCACCCGGATGACGCACCTGCCGGCAACGGTGGTGTCGACCACGCTGGAAGGATCCCTCGACTGGCCGGATGCGAACGTCGAGAGCGGCGATGCCGTCGACGTCGTCGCCCGGCTCAAGGAGGAGTCCGGGGTACCGTTGCGCTCGCACGGCAGCCTGTCGATGAATCGGGCGCTGATGGCCGCCGGCCTGGTCGACCGCGTGCAGGTGACGCTCTTCCCTGTGATCACCGGTCATACCGGTCTCGACCCGATCTTCCAGGGTTCGGCCGACTTCGACCTCGAGCTGATCGAGCACCGGACGCTCGACGGCCACACCCAAGAGCTCATTTACCGGCCCACTCTGCATGGCTGAGCCCATTCATGCGCCCCGCCCCGTCAAGTGGCCGGGACGCCCCGTTCACCAACGGACTGGGCGGGGCGCCCGCAGGCCTCTGTCGGCGACCGTGGAGACCTTGATCTGCGGCCCTGCCTGGTGAGACACCATACCAACGGCGCAGTATCCGTACCTGTGCTGTCGTCCCTCTTGGCCTCGACGCACCCAGGTCGGCGCTCGGGCCTCGTTTTCGGGTCAGTGGCAGAGTCCGAGGAAGATGCCGCCCGGTGTATTGAGGTCGTCGTTGTAGAGATGGAAGGCGCGAATGGACCTGGCAACCTCTCGCTGGGAGATGAAGGCGTCGCCGTCCAGGTCCAATCGGCGGAAAATGAGCGCGGCGTCAGAGCTGGACATCTCGCAGAAATCGAGATACTTGGCGAACTCGTCCCTGTTGATCCGCTTGTCGGCGTCGACATCGAGGACATTGAAAACGGCCTGCGCTAGGTCCTCCAGCAGTTGCGCGGCGCTCGTGCCGTAGTCGATGGCGCGGTGCGCTGCGACGAACTCGCCCTGGGACAGCCGGCTTTGCCCGGGTGTCGCCTGTGACAGGAGTCCCAGCCACTGCGCCCAGTACGCCCTCTCCAGGTGAGTGACCCTGACGTCGCTCTTCGCCAACGCATAGCCGGTCGCGTACCTGTCCACGATCTGCTGGTAGTTGCCCCAGGTCACGAAGCCTTCTTCGGTGGCGTCAAGGACCGCGAAGAGGCGCTGCAGCCGACGGGTGATCGGATCGGACGTCACCATGCGTTCCGTGTCCTCTCGCTAGATCTCACTGACGATGGTCCACGCCTGCTGTTTGCGCTACGAGCCACGAACGAGGACTTCGACGTATCAGACGCCCAAAGGATGCCAGAGGTTCATCCCTCGCCGAACGATCGTGCGACGGTCCCACTCGGCCGGGTGTGCCACCAGGTACAGGCCGAGGCTGCGCGGGCCGCCGTTCACGCCGCCCAAGACTCGGCAGCGGGGCTCTCGCTCGCCGGTTCGCACAGCGGCGCTCCCCGCGTATGCGCCCTCTCCGGAAGTCGCCGTCCCGGACCACGGCGCGTTGTTGTCGGCGTCCTCCTGACACCGAACGCGCAACGCGCCCTGTCGTTCGCACTGGGCAGTACTTTGATCACGCGGGCCCTCTATGAGGCAGTGGTCGTCGGACAGCGTGCCGACGCGTCGAGTGGGCCATCACTGGGTGCAAGTCGTAGTGGACTTCGGTGAGTTGTTCCGAGAGCTGCCACAGTCGGCGGGCAGTGACGGTGTCCCGCATCGCGCGCTCACGGCGGCGCAGGACGGGCTCCCCTCGTAGTTGCAGGATTCCGTCGGGCACGACATAGCTTCCTCCGGGAAGGTGCGGAGAGGCCGCGGCATACAGGGAGGTCTTCGCTCCCTCCGGGGTGGGGCGGAAAGCAAGACGCGTGAGCAGTCGCGTCAAGGTCGCGTACAAGCGTCCGCGCTCACTGTGGGCGCCGCCGGTGAGCACGTTCGTACGGGTGAGTCCCGGCGCGACAGCCATGCTGCGCAATCGCAGGCCGGCCGCGTCGACGCGGCGCTGCAGTTCGGTGGAGAAGTACAGGTTCGCCCGCTTGGACTGCACGTAGGCGAACGCCGTGCGGTAGCGGCGTTCGGCATTGAGGTTGTCCAGGTCGAACCGAGCGAAGCGCTGACCCTCGCTGCTGACGGTGACCACGCGCGGGTCAGGTGCAGCAAGCAGCCGGGGCAGCAGCAGGCCGGTGAGGGCAAAGGCGCCGAGATGGTTGATTCCGAATTGGGATTCGAAGCCGTCCGCGGTCCAGGCCAGCGGCACCATCGCGACACCGGCGTTGTTGACCAGCAGGTCGAGGCGGTCGTGATCCAGGCTCTCGGCGAAGGAGCGGATGGATGACAGCGAGGCGAGGTCGAGGCGCCGCAGGTCCGCCTGGGCGCCGGGCACTTCGGTGAGCAGCCGCCGCAACGCGGATCTGCCACGCTCCGGGCTCCTGCACGCCAGGACGACATGGGCTCCCAGCCGGGCGAGTTCGCGGGCGGTGACATAGCCGATGCCGCTGTTGGCTCCGGTGACGACGGCCAAGCGCCCGGACTGGTCGGGGAGATGCGGGATGGGGGCGGTTACGGAGGCTGTGCGGGCGGCACTGCGCATGATCTTCCTCCGGGCACCGGAAGGACAATTATTGCAACTTCTGGTTGCGATAGGCTGGAGCGTGCCACAACCACCACAACAACGCAACTAGGAGTTGCAATGCCGTCGGACTCGGTCCCGCCCAACCGCATGCGCCCCTTCGGACGCGGCCCAAAGGTCCGGGCCGCAGTACATGCCGCGACGCTCGACGAGCTCGCGCGGAAGGGATACGCGGAGCTGACCGTCGATGCGGTGGCCAAACGGGCAGGTGTGCACAAGACGACGGTCTACCGACACTGGAAGGACCGCGAGAGTCTGGTGGTCGACACGCTCGCTGAGCACTTCGCCGCCGAAATCCCCACCCCGGACACCGGCGCCGTGGAAACCGACCTGCGCGCACTCGCCCGAGCTCTCGCCGCCAGCATGACCGACCCGGTCGGCGCCGCCGTACAGACAGCGATGTACTCCGACGCGGGGCGTCTGCCGGAGATCGCCGAGGCCCGGCGAGCCATCTTCGCGAACCGGATCCGTCGGGCCGAGCCAGTGGTCTCCCGCGCCATTGAACGAGGAGAACTACCGGAGGCGACCGATCCGGCCGAGTTGTTCAAGCTTCTGGCCGCACCGATCCACTTCCGGCTACTGGTCACCGGCGAACCGGTTGACGATGCGGCGGCCGACCAAGCAGTGCGCATCGTGCTCGCAGTCGCCCAGGCCGGCGCCCTGACCGACCCGGCAACCGACGCGGGTCCATGAAACGACGCGATTCCGTGGGCAAGGAATGCGGCCGCCGGGTGATGGTTTCCGCCCCTGCGCCAGCGATCGTGTTGAGCGGGTCATGATGCGCGCAATGGGGGGGTTAACGTGCAGGTCAGCGCCCGATCCGCGAGCGGGTGGCGGATCGGGCATGCTCGGCGGCATACTCGGAGGTATGGCAGATACCAGTGTCAAGATCGACGACGAGACCCGCGACACGTTCAAGGACCTGGCCGAGGGCGCGGGCATGTCCATGAAGGAGTACCTGGCGAAGGTGGCCGCGGAGAAGAAGCACGAGCAGCTGCTCGACACCGCGACCGCGGCCTTCCGCCGCGTCATCGGCCAGCCGGGCTTCCTGGAGGCGTTCGACGCCGACTTCGGCGGGCTGCCGCCGGTCGCCGACCAGAGCCCGCGGGCGGCCTGACCCGGTGGAGCCGCACATCGACTACCGGTGGCTCCTGGCCCGCCAGGAAGACATCCTGCGCACCGATCTCACCGTGAATGACCTTTCCGTACTCGTCGGGATGGCGGCCCGGCACCGGGTCAACACCCCGCGCCTCGACCAGGCCGACCCGGACGCGTTCTGGCGCGCTGCGGTCTTCCTGCAGGAATGCGTCCTGTTGCGTCCGCTGCCCGCTCGAAACGAGGCCTACGGCGCCGGCGTCGCCATCGCCTACCTGGCAGCCTCCGGCGAGCAGGTGGACACCGCCAACGGGCCCTGGCGCGGCCTCATCCAGGACATCCGCGCGGCGCGTGTGGACGTCTACGCCATCGCGGCCCGCCTGCGTTCCTGGGCCCGCTAGCCCAGCACAGCACGCCGTCCCTCCTGTTCGTGCGCCGTCCAGCCTGCGCGTACGTCGTCCGCAGCGCCTCGCACCGAGGGCGGGGTGGTCCGGTCCCGCCTCCCGACGTGCGTGGGTGCGTCTGTGCCGCGCGGCTCTGCTCCGCTTAGCCAGGGATCCGAGCGCGCCCCGTCAGCGACTCCGGCGGGCGTTGAGCCGGGCGGCCTGGCGCGTCAGGTGGTCGCGCTCGGCGAGGTTGGGTGCCTTGTGGGCCGCCTCGGCGTACAGCCGGGCCGCCGCCGCCAGGTCGCCGTCGCGTTCGTGCAGGTACGCCGCCACAGCGGCGTGGCGTGGCAGTGAGTTCTCCAGCGCGGCGAGCGCCGCCAGGCCGGCGCGTGGCCCATCGGCCTCGCCGACGGCCACCGCGCGGTTGAGCCGAACGACCGGGCTGTCGGTCAGGCGCGTGAGCTCGTCGTACCACTCGACGATCTGCACCCAGTCGGTCTTCTCGGCCGTGGGCGCATCGGCGTGGAGTGCTGCGACGGCGGCCTGGGCCTGGAACTCACCCAGCCGGTCGCGGGCGAGGGCCGCCTGCAGGATCCCGACGCCCTCGGCGATCGACTTGGTGTCCCACCGGCCGCGGTCCTGCTCGGCGAGCGGCACCAGGCTGCCGTCGGGCGCGGTCCGGGCGGCGCGCCGGGCATGGTGGAGCAGCATGAGGGCGAGCAGCCCCGCCACCTCGGGATGGTCGATCGCGCCCGCGAGCTGCCGGGTGAGCCGGATGGCCTCGGTGGCCAGGTCGATGTCACCGGAGTAACCCTCGTTGAATACCAGGTAGAGAACGCGCAGCACGGTGGCGACGTCGCCGGGCCGGTCGAAGCGCACGTCGGAGATGGTGCGCTTGGCTCGGCTGATGCGCTGCGCCATCGTCGCCTCGGGTACCAGGTAGGCCTGGGCGATCTGGCGGGTGGTCAGCCCTCCGACGGCGCGCAGCGTGAGCGCGACCG
This sequence comes from Streptomyces sp. A5-4, assembly GCF_051131715.1. Lineage (NCBI taxonomy): Bacteria > Bacillati > Actinomycetota > Actinomycetes > Kitasatosporales > Streptomycetaceae > Streptomyces > Streptomyces sp. A5-4. The sequence goes on from NZ_CP178591.1 coordinate 192,603, forward strand.
CGGACGGCGACGTCAGCGACGGGTGGGCGCACAGGAAGTAGAGCTGGAGTGTGTCGTCCGCCGCGGGCACGGGCCCGGGCGCGCGCCCCTCGTCGATGAGATCCTCGCGACGGCGGCGGGCCGCGTCCGCTCGGGTCGCGTCGAGGAACCGCCGCCAGGCCACGGTGATCAGCCAGCCCTTCGGGTCCCGCGGCGGGTCGGCCGGCCAGACGCGGACGGCCTCGATCAGCGCGTCCTGCACGGCGTCCTCGGCCGCCGCGAAGTCGGCTCCGCGGCGGACGAGGATTCCGAGCACGCTCGGCGTGAGGCTTCGAAGCAGGACCTCGTTCACCTCCGAGGTCACTCCGTGATCGTGGGCGGCGCGGCCAGGAACGGGCGTACTTCAAGCCACTCGTGGATCGGCTTCCCACCGGCCCCGGGGGCCGCCGACAGGTCCCCGGCCAGCTCCATGGCGCGCTCGTAGCTGTCGACGTCGATCACCATCCAGCCGGCGATGAGGTCCTTGGTCTCGGCGAACGGGCCGTCGGTGACCGGCGGGCGGCCTTCGCCGTCGTACTGGACGAACGTCCCCTCGGGGGCGAGCGCCTGGCTGTCGACGAACTCGCCGGATTCTTCGAGCCGGGCCGCGAAGTCGCGCATGTACTGCACGTGGGCGGAGATTTCCTCCTGCGTCCACTGGTCCATGGGGACGTTGTTGACGGGAGCCGGGGCGCCACGGTAGTGCTTGAGCAGCAAGTACTTGGCCATCGTGTGTCTCCTGTGTGCTGGTGCGGCCCATTGTGGTCGCGTTCACTGCGGGGACGGAGCCAGTTCCGGGTTCTCGACATCGGCGTCCAAATTTCTTTTTGCTCTCGCGGATGAGCCAGGGTGGGCCGTGTCGGGGTCCGCGGCGTGCTGCGAGGGCGGGACGGAGAGCGCCCTGGCTCGCGTCGGCGACGGCCACTCGCTCGGTATGCGCGGCCAGACCGCAGGCCGTGGGACGCCTGCGCCTCGACGATGATTTAGTCGATGGCTGATCGATATGTGCACTCCGCCGCCCGGGGCAGGGCCCACATCCCGTGGGGCCGAGTCCCGTAGTCGGCTTCCGCGTGCGAGGGGCGGTGAAGCGGCCTCTGGCGGACGTCGGGGGCCTCATGGCGCACTTCCGGCATGAGACCCCCGACCGCCGGCGTCCGTATCCGTGGCCGAGCGGAGCCGACCCGGACAGCCCCGTTCGCCGGGCGCGGGGAAGACGGGCTTCCGTCCAACGTCACAGGAGCCTGACACCCCTTCGGGCCAGGTAGGAGACGGGGTTCACGTCCGTGCCGTACGGGCGTCTGGCCCGGATCTCGAGGTGCAGGTGCGGGCCGGTGGCGCGCCCGGTGCTGCCGCTGTCCGCGATGCGCGCGCCTGCGGATATACGGGCACCGTTGCGGGTGCGGATCCGGTTGAGGTGTCCGTAGACCGCGTAGTGGCCGTCCGGCATGCGCACGGTCACCGCGTTGCCGTAGTCCCCCGACCACTGGGCGAGGACCACGGTGCCCGCGCTGACGGCGTAGACGGGAGTTCCCCGGGGCACTGCCAGGTCGATGCCTGTGTGGTGTCCGGCCTGCCAGTTGCCGCGTACCCCGTAGCGCGCGGTGACCCGGTAGCCGCGCCGCAGTGGCAGCGCGAACACTCCGGGAAGTCCGCCCTGCCCCAGGCGGCCTTCGTCGGGCGGTATCTGTTCGTCCGCCTCGGCGAGTGCGTCCTCGAACTCGGCGTCGTAGCCGATCAGGCAGGAGTCGTCGGTGCGGGGGTCGGCGCTCGGCGCCATCCCCACGGAGAAGGCGCCGCCCAGAAGTGCCATGGCGATGCCGAGAGCGTCACGTCGTGTGGTGCCCGTTTCGGGCGGCCGGTCCATGTGGGTGGTCATGCCCGTCAGGAGACCTGCGGCTGGCCCGGCGCGCACGCCTGGTTGGGCCGTTTGGGGCAGGCATCCACCCCGGACGGAGAGGATTCTCCGCTCTCTTCCGGTCCAGAACGAGCAGGGGTTCGGCAGCACCGGAGATGGGCGATACGCACACTCGAATCGCAGCCCCGAGAACGTCGCGGGCGAGCAGGACATGCGCCTCGCCATCGTGGCTGTCCGATCGAAACCGCCCCCGGTTTGCTGCAGGACGGCATCGGGCCCGGCCGCTGACGGCCGACCGGGCCACAGGTCGGCGGCCACCCGGGGCCTACGCGGCGTACAGGCAGGCCGAACGCTTGCCCGGCTCAGCGAACTGGGCGCATCGCGAGGCCGGATTCGCCCGCCCTGCGGGATGCCGGGTCAGTCTCCCTCAAGGTGAATTTCCATCGAGGCCTCATCTGCACACCGCTCGGCCAGTCTTCGGACAGCAACCAAGATCACGCGTGCCGGATCCCCATCGGCCGACCGTCGCACCGCATCAACCTCGGCGAGGAACTGCGGCATGTCCTGCATGGTCAGGACAAGAGTTCTGTACGGGTCCGCCCGGCTCAGCATGGGCAGATTGCTGCTTGCACAGATGTGCGCGAACAGATCGGAGCCGTCCAGTACCGCGTCAACTTGAGCCAGGCGACGCCTCCTCGGGCTCGTACCTGGCTGCTCCACCCGCTTCAACACTATGTCCAGACCCATGGTGACAACTCCCCGGATTCCGCTCGGAACGGCCATCGCGTTACAGGGCATCAGATGGACGCGCGGTTCAAGCGCCTTTCGCTCACCGCGCACCTCCCGCGCGGGCGCGGCGGGTTCAGCCGGTGTCGAGGCCGTCGATCAGACGGTTGAGGAATCGGGTGAAGGTGACTTCGGGGGTGAGGGTGCGCCTGGGGGCGCCGAGAGCTTCGGCGAGTTCGGGGTGGCGGCCATCGGCGGCGACGGCGGCGAGATAGCGGGCTTCGGCTGCGGCCCGGTCGGGGGACCGCGCGGCTGCGGCCTGAGTGACCTCATGACTGACGTGCCCGGCGACAAAGGCGGTGAGCTGGGCAAAGACCTCCAGCCTCGCCGCGCCGTCGAGCCCGGTGGGCCGCAGGGCGGCGAGGGCACGTTCCAGGAAGGTCAGGGCGCGTACGGGCGATCGGGGGCGGCAAGCCACTCGTCGAGCGGCACCAGGTGATAGATCATGGTCCAGTTATAGCGAGCTGCCGCGCACCTGCCCTCTTCGCCTTTCAACTGTGCGGATCCAACCGGGGCGAGGCAGGGCCCTTTCCCGCGACCGTGCCCGCCTCCGGGTGATGGAGGCGGGCACACAATGCGGTCTCGCGTGGTCAGACTCCCGTCGGGTCCTTCACGTACGGAGACTCAGCTGCAGGCTCCTCCGCAGCCGCGATCCGGAGCGTGGGGCCGCCTTCGCTGAGGCCGAACCGCGCATGGAGCTTGCGCAGGAAGCCGGGCGCGTACCAGGCCGAGCGGCCGAGCAGGCGCATCGCGGCGGGGACGAGGACGCCGCGTACCGCGATGGCGTCGATGAGGATGGCAAGTCCGCTGCCGAGGCCGAACATCTGCATGAAGCTGATCTTGGCTGTGCCGAAGGCGAAGAAGCTCACGGCGAGCAGGCAGGCCGCCGCGGTGACGATGCGTCCGGTGTGCCCGAGACCGTTCGCCACTGCGGACTCGGTGTCCTCGCCCAGGTCGTGGAGTTCCTTGATGCGGCTGGTGACGAACACCTCGTAGTCCATCGACAGACCGAAGGCGATGCAGAACATCAGCACCGTCATCGACACCTCCATCGGCTGCGCCGAGAAGCCCAGCAGGGAGGAGAGATGGCCGTCCTGGAAGATCCATGTCATGACGCCGAGGGACGCTGCCAGGCTGATCACGTTGAGGACCAGGGCGCGCAGTGGTTGCACGACACTGCCGGTGAACAGGAAGAGCAGAAGGAATGTGGTGAGGGCGACCAGGGCCACGGCGATCGGGAGCCGGCTGCTGATGGAGTCCTTGGAGTCGACCAGTTCGGCGTCGACTCCGCCCACCAGAGGCTGTGATCCGACGGGCGGGGTGATCCCCCGTACCTCACCGACCAGGCTCTGCGCCTCGTCCGAACGCGGCGACAAGGAGCTCACCACACTGATCCGCTGCGCGTCGGGCCGGCCGAGAGCGGTGTTGCCGGGGCCGGCCGCCGTGGATCCGCTGCCGGCATAGGTGCCCGCGCCGGTCTCGACCCGGTCGACGCCCTTGAGCCTGGACAGTTCGAGCGCGTACGCCTCCAACGGGGCCTTGCTCACCGGCTGGTCGATGACGACATGCAGGGCCGCTTCGTCGTTGCCGTTGAAGTTCTCCCGCAGTGCCACGGCGACTTGACGGCTGTCGGCGCCCTCGGGCAGCACACGTTCATCCGGCGTACCGAAGGTGATACCCAGCAGCGGACTCGCCGCCAGCAGGAGGATCGCCAGCACCGGCAGCGCGGTGAGCGCGGGCCGTCGCATCACGGTGCGGGCCAGCCGGCCCCACATGGACGCCCGAGCGCCAACCGGCCCCCGCTTCGCCCACGGCAGCCGCCCGCTGTTGACGCGGTGCCCCAGGACGACGAAGAGTGCCGGCATCACCAACAGGGTGCTGATGGCCGCGATGGCGACAACACCGACCCCGGCATAGCCGAACGAGCGCAGGAAGTACTGCGGGAACACCAGGAGCGACCCGAGCGCGGCGGCCACCGTCGCGGCGGAGAACGCGACTGTGCGGCCCGCGGTGCTCACGGTCTGCCGGACCGCGTCGTCCACGGCTGCCCTCGCCGCGAGCTGCTCCCTGAAGCGGCTGATCATCAGCAGGGCGTAGTCGATGCCCAGTCCCAGGCCCAGGGCTGTGGTGAGGTTGGTGGCGGAGACGGAGACGTCGGTGACGCTGCCGAGGAGGGAGAGCTGGGCGAACGAGCCCAGGATGGCGATGGTCGCGATGACCAGCGGCAGCAGGGCCGCCACCACACTGCCGAAGACGAACAGGAGCAGGAGCAGGGTCAGCGGTATGGCGATGACCTCGGCCAACACGAGATCGTCGACGACCTGTTGTGACATGTCGCCACCCACGGCGGCCCCGCCTCCGGCCTGGACCGTGAGACCGCCCCTGGATTTTCCGGTGTAGACATCGAGGATGTCCTGGACGCTTTTCCGCTGCTGTGTTTCGTCGCCCTTCACATGGGCGAGCACCATGGCCGCACGGCCGTCCCGGGAGCGCAGGCCGGGACTGTCCGCGTCCCAGTAGGAGACGACGTTCGCGAGGTCCTTCTCCTTCCTGAGGTCGGCCACCAAACTCTGACCGCTCCGCCTCGCAGCCGGGGCATCGATGCGGCCGTCGGGAGCACGGACCAGCAGAACCAGGTTCGTCTCTCCGCCGAACTTCTCGTCAATGGCCTCCCCGGCCCGGGTGGACTGGGAGGCTGGGTCGTCGAAGCCGCCCCCCAGCAACTTGCCGAATGCGCCGGCACCCAGGGCACCCATGAGGGCCACGACCACGACGGCGACGACGAGTACCAGCCGGGACCGGCGAATCGCCAGTTCGGCTATGCGTTCAAACACGCACGATCTCCTTTGTATCTTTTCCGGTGAAAACGACGTGGAGAAGCCAGGGCATGGGGGAACCGGAGCGGTGCTCGGCGGGTCTCTTCACCTCACCCGAGGCATGTGCGGTGTCGCACTCTTCGTCGCAACAACGACGTTAGTGAGACGGCAGAGGGTTTGGCAGTGCTCGGTTTACCTAACAGTGTCAAGTCTCTTGAAACCCCGACGGATTCGGCGTCGTACGATCACCGCATGCCAGCAGCAGACGAACACATAACCGCCCCGCCCTCGCTGCGCGAGCGACGTCGGGCCGTCGCCACCCAAGAGATCCTGGACGCCGCCGAGCGGCACATCACCGAACACGGGCCCTCCGCCCTGTCCCTGCGCGCAGTCGCCCGCAGCCTCGGCATGACCGTCCAGGCGCTCTACCACTACTTCCCGCGCCGCGACGCTCTCGTCGCCGAGCTCATCGCCAAGGCCTACGACGACTTGGCCGATGCCGTACAGGCCGCCGTCGACAACACGGCGGACGACTCAGCCGTGCCGCGCCTGGTGGTCGCGGCCGAGGGCTACCGCCACTGGGCCATCGCCCACCCCGAGCGCTTCCAACTCCTCTACGGAACACCGCTGCGGGACTACGCCGCACCCGCCGACGGCTCCACCACCCGGGCGATGCGCCGCATGGGCACAATCTTCGAGCGCGAGCTGTTCGGTGAGTTCACCCAGGCCCAACTCACCGCAGCCCAAGTCCCCATGCTCTCACCGCCACTTCGGGCACGCCTGGAACACCAGTCGTCGGGAAATCCGGAGCCTCTGCCACCTCCCGCGGCGGCTCTCCTCATGAGCGCGTGGGGGCACATGCACGGCCTGGTCGTCCTGGAGGTGTTCGGACACACCGCCGCCGTCGGCAACCACCAGGCCGAGATCTTCCACCTGGCGATGCGGAAAATGCTCCAGGACATCCACCGCCAAATCCCCACGCACGTCAGCGAGCCGCATCCGGCCGAGAGCTGATCGACCACTGCCGAAACCGCCCAGCTCCTCCCCCACGTGGCGCTGACAGACGCCTACGCATCTTTCGCCGTGATCCAGCGCAACGCACAGCTGCCGGCCTCGCTCAGGCGGCTTCGGCAACCGGTTGCTTCCTCGGCTCGGCCGCGTGCCGGAGCCGACGACGCGCGCGTCCTGCCATCCGGCAGCCCACGCAGGCCGGGTGGCCGTGCGAGGCCGCCCGGTCCTTGGTACGCCAGTGCTGTTCGGCGGGCGGACGCGGGCCACTTGGCTTCCCCCAACCGCTCAGATGGAGCGCCCGGGTGACGAGGGCTGCGAGAGCGATTACGCCGAGGCCGAGCCAGGAACCGGCGGTCGGCGCGGCGATCATTGCGGCGCCGGAGAGACAGAATCCGACAACGGTGAGGAAGGTGCCTGCCCATCCGGCGACCGTGTGACCGAGGTCGTGGTCGCCGTGCATGCGCGCTCGTGGATCTCCTTCGGCCGACTCTGTCTGTATCTTCGCAACGGAAGCGAGAAGTTTTACCTCACAAGCTAAGTACCTTAGAACTAAGGAGTAATCCGGTGAAGGGCAAGCCCCGCCCCGAGGCGACACCGAAGCAGGCGCTGGACGCGATGGACCAGATGATCGCGCTCGCGCTCGTCTCGCAGCACGACATCGCCAGCGGCTGGGACTGAACGTCACCGACCTGACCTGCCTCGGCCACATCATCGGCGCCGGAGAGCAGCATCTGAACGCGGGCGACCTGGCCGCGCACGCCAACATCACCACTGGCGCCGTCACCGGCGTACTCAACCGACTCGAACGCGCCGGATACGTCCACCGGCAGCCCGACCCCAACGACCGCCGACGCGTCCGCGTCGTCCTCGACACAACGGCGGCCACCCGAGTCTTCGCCGTGTACGGCCCGCACTACGAGCGGCTCGGCACCCTCTTCGCCGACTACACCCCCAACGAGACAGCCGTCCTCGCCGACTGGTTCGTCCGCGCACGGGCCACGTTGCAGGTCTCACTCGACGAGATCAGAGAGAGCTGACCCCGGAGGACCGGGGGAGATGTAAAAGATGACGACGTCGTCATGCGGCAGGGAGCTCGGCCGCCTGCTCGGCTTGCGCATCGCGTCCACCACGTCGCGCCGATGGTTCTCGCCGACAGCAACGTGATCAACCCGTACGAGGGCCCCGCGCGGGGTCGGCTGGTCCGTCGGAGTCCTCAAGCCCAGTACTTGCGCCGCCCCGCCCCGCCCGCCTCTTCGCGGCGAGTGGCTCGTGCAGACGCCGTCCGGGTTTCAGCAGCTGGGCTGCGGCACGCCGGCTTCGTCCCAGGGCCGGCCGCTCGGCCCCTGACTCCTGGCCCGGTCCATGTAGTCGCGCAGCACCTCACGGGAGTGTGCGAGCGTCTCGATCTGGGCATCCAACCGCTGCTCGCGTGCCTTCATCATCGTCACCATCTCCGGGCATTCGACGAAGTCGGGGGCTTCACCGAGCACGCAGGGCATCAGGTAGGCGATCTCCTGGGTCGACAGACCGGCGCCCAGAAGGTTCCTGATCTGTCGCACCTTCACCACGGCGTCGGAGGCGTACTCGCGATATCCGTTCGCGCCACGCACCGGTTCAAGCAGTCCCTGCGCTTCGTAGTAGCGCAACTGGTGGCTACCGACACCAGTTCGGCGGCTCAGCTCACCAATGAGCATGCAGACTCCTGACCCAACACGCTTGACCTTCACACCGGTATGAACCCTCACCATCGTGCCATGGACAACGACTTCACCTCTCAAGCGGCTCCCGTCACGGTCATCGGACTCGGCCTCATGGGGCGGGCACTGGCCGCCGCGTTCCTGCGAGCCGGGCATCCGACCACGGTCTTCAACCGTACGCCGGCCAGGGCCGACCAACTGGTGGCGCAGGGTGCGCAACTCGCACCGACAGTCGCAGACGCGCTCCGGGCCGGCCCGCTCGCCATCATCTGCGTCACGGACTACCAGGCCATGCACCATCTGCTCGATCCCATCAGCGCAGAACTGCACGGTCGGACACTGATCAATCTGACCTCGGGCACCTCGGCCCAGGCGCGGGAAGCCGGCAGTTGGGCCCGCCGGCAAGGCGCCCACTACCTCGATGGCGCCATCATGGCCATCCCGCCGGCGATAGGCACCGCCGAAGCGGTCCTGCTGCACAGCGGGCCGCAGTCGGACTTCGAGTCTCACCGGACAACGCTCGACGCGCTCGGCACCGTCACCCACCTAGGTGCTGATCTTGGTCTCGCGTCGCTGTACGACGCCGCCGGCCTCGGCATCATGTGGAGCGTCCTGAACGCCTGGCTCCAGGGCGCCGCTCTGCTGAGAGCCGCCGATATCGACGCGGCGGTATATACGCCGTTCGCACAGCAGATGGTCACGAGTGTGGCCCAGTGGCTGCCCGGGTACGCCGAGCAGCTCGACCGTGGCTCCTATCCGGCGGACGACGCGACCCTCGATATTCACACCGCTGCGATGAGCCACCTCATCGAGGAGTCAGAAACCCACGGTGTCAGCGCGGAGCTTCCGAAATTGATCAAAGCACTGGCCGATCGGTCGATCGCGGCCGGACACGGCGGGGAGAGCTACGCGGCGCTGATCGAGGAGTTCAGCAAGGCCCACGGTGCTGACCGTGGCTGATCAACTGGTCAACCACGGAGGGCTGCCCGGCCCCGGCCCCCACGGGCTTTACTGTTCGCTGTGCCGTCGCCAGCGCCTCGCGGCGAGCCGAGCGGTCGTCAAACTCAGCAAGGAGCACACATCCCCATGAGCAATGCCAATGCCAATGCCGACGCCGTCAGCCAACTACTGGCCGCGTACATCTCGATCTGGAATGAGCGGGACCAACAAGCCCGGCGCGCGATCCTTGCCGAGGTGTTCACTCCGGACGCCGTGTACATAGATCCCACCATCGCCGCTGAGGGCCGGACCGCCATCGACACCCACGTCGAAGGATGGCAGAACCAGGCGCCAGGCATGGTGTTCAACCTCACGGAGGTACGCAGTCACCACGACCTCGCCCACTTCCGCTGGAGCTTTGGTCCGTCGATTGGATCGCCAGTGGCCAGCGGCTGGGACGCCGTCGTCCTGACGCGCGGCCAGATCAGCAAGGTCTACGGATTCTTCGACTGACAACGCTGACTCGTCGTGGGTCGCTGATCACGCATCCGGGTCAGCTGCGAACCGGCCTGCACGCCCTGCGCTTGAACCCACCCCATGGCCGGTGCGCCCGCTCCCCCGCGATGCCTCCCAACAGTGCTCGCGCGTGCGACCCGCCAGTGGATCGACTAGGAGTGGGCCACGGCGCGGCACCCGCGACATCCGGCGCTCCGCACCGGGCCGCCCGTGCGTGGCCGGACCTGCGGCTGCCCGCGAGGTGATGGGCAACCATCGAGGCACATCAGTGGAGACCTCCGGCTTTTCCACGTGCGGATCGGGGTCCTCGGCCCCGATCCGCACAGATCCAAATCGGCCGCGCGGCCCGCCCTGGCCGGGCTTCCGAGGGTCGGCTTCACCCCGGCCACCGGCGGTGGTGGACCTACCTCCGGATCCGCCGGTCGTACAGGTCGTGCACGGCCTGCGACTGCGCACGCCGAGATCCGCCCCTCTGCGACCGACCCATCTTCGTCGCCATGAACGCCCCGGCGTCCGGACGTTCCCGCAGGTGGCCGCCGATCAACCGCTCACTGCGACCGTCGCCGTACCCATCCACCGTATCGAAGAACGTCACTCCCTCCGAGACCGGGTGTGAGTAGTTGAGGTGCAGGAAATCCCGGTGAGAACGATCATGGTCCGGGCGTTGTGAGAGCGCTGACGCGGTTCTCGTACTCGCGGCGGGCCTTGCGCCGGGCCGGGACCGCGGGAACGCCGTGGTCGCCGTCGAGCGGCTGGCAGCGGGCGAGGAGCTGGCGGTGCACGGCGGTGACGGCGCTGACGCGCAGAGTCTGCCGGGCGGTGGACTGCTGGTCGGTCGAGACCCGCTTGTAGACCAGGTTCGCCACCGAAGGGCGCCTTCCGTACGGAGGATGCACCCTATCTGTCGTCAAACGCTGTCAGTAATCGCCATCGGATCTGATTGGGTTCAAGCCGCCGCGAACCCCCGGATTGCACGGGTTCATTGGACGCCTCGGCCGCCCGTCGGCAAACGACCGTTTGCCGACAGACACCCCGTGCCGATCTAGGTGGTCGTATCCCGTCGGCAGGGGGTGCCGGTGTGCATGTTGGAAGAGGCGCCGGCGATGACGGATTCGAGTCGGTCCCGGGTGTGGGCGAGGTCCGCGATGTGCCGGTCGAGGTGGTCGCGTTCCACGGCCAGACGCTGGAGCAGCTCGGGTGTGGCCTTACCGTCGATGACGCAGGGCGTGAGCTCGGCGATGGCCTTGCTGGACAGGCCGGCGGCGTATAGCTGACGGATCACACGGATCCGGTCGACGGCGGCTTCCGCATAGTGGCGCTGGCCGCTGCTGCTGCGCTCAGAGGTGAGTAGGTCCTGCTCCTCGTAGTACCGCAGAGCCCGGGTGGTGACGCCCGTGCGGCGGGCGAGTTCCCCGATGCGCATGCTCGGCTCCACTTCTTGTGACCTGAGTCACAAGTTCTTGCCCTTCACGTCAACGTCAAGTTTTAGCGTAGTCGATGCACTCGGTGCTGGGTGATCCATCCAGTTGGGTCACGTATAGGCGTGAATCGAACGAACGGACTGGGGGTCGGGACAGGACAAGCTCGGCCACCTCAACGCCCGCCGCCATTGAAAGGCAGACACACGCATGACCACTTACCGGACGACCGGCCTCACAGGCCCCACCCCCACCCCGACCGTGTCGATCAAGCCACTCGTGCTGAGCGCACCGCAGCGCGGGGAGGACCTGCACGTACGCGTCACCGCCCCCATCACCGGCGCGGGCCTGCCCGTCGTGCTGTTCGCCCATGGGTTCGGCTCCAACTTGGACGGCTACGCACCACTGGTCGACCACTGGGCATCCGGCGGCTTTGTCGTCGTCCAGGCCACCCACCTGGACTCCAAGCGGCTCAACATCGCTGCAGGTGATCCCCGCAGGACCCAGATGTGGCGCCACCGGGTCCAGGACATGCAGCGCATCCTGGACGAACTCGCAACGCTGGAGGCCGCCGTGCCGGGACTGGCAGGCCGGGTGGACCACCGCCGCGTCGTCGCGGTCGGGCACTCCTTCGGTGGCCAGACCGCAGGTATCCTGGTGGGCCTGCGCGTCAGGGACCCGCAGTCTGGGATCGCCGAGGACCTGTCCGACTCGCGGGTCATGGCCAGCATCCAGTTGGCCACCGCCGGCAAGGGCGGCGACGAGCTGACCCCCTTCGCCCACGAAAACCTTCCCTGGCTGCGCGATCAGGACTTCTCCCACATCGCTGCCCCCGGCCTCGTCGTCGCCGGAGACAAGGACGACCTCCCGCTCTCCACCCGAGGCCCGGCCTGGACGACCGACCCCTACACTCTCAGTCGCGGCAACAAGAGCCTTCTCAGTGTCCACGGCGCCGAGCACTTCCTCGGCGGCATCTCCGGCTATCAGGCGGCGGAGACCACAGATGAGGACCCCGACCGCGTCGCTCTCGTCCAGCAGGTCACCCTCGCTTACCTGCGCCATGTCACCGGCATCGACCACAGCGACTGGAACAATGCGCAGATGGTTCTCACAGACGGGCACCCGCTGGGACACCTCGAATCCAAGTAACCTACGGTATGCCCGGGCGCGCGCCTCCCCCCGCCTCGGTCGGCCTCCTTCAGTCCTGCCCGCTCCCGTCGTCGTCCTCGTCCAGCTCCGGCCCGTCCGGGTCGCGCAGCAGACGCAGGGCGCCTGCAGCCGGGGTGGAGACGGTGAAGCTGTAGCGGCAGGTCGCGGTGCTGCGGCGCCGACCACGTCGCCATCAAGAACGCCCTCGACATCATCGCGGAAGTCCTCACCACGCACCTGCGGGAGACGCCTTCGAGACGGACTGACCCGGCTACTCCTCCTCGTCGGCGTCCTCGGACGCGTCCGGGTCGCGGAAGGGCCGCTGGCCCTGACCGGGGCCGCTGGCTTTGATGTTGAACAAGTAGCGGCCCAGGAAGTTGATGTGCCGGTCCTTGAGCGGGAGAGACGGGCGATGTCCTCGTCCTTGATGTCGTGGCCCTCGGCCCGGAGTCGGGTCACGGCGGCGTCCAGGTAGCGGGTGTTCCAGAGCACGACGGCGTTGAGGACCAGGCCGAGGGCCGCGGGCTGGTCCTCCTGGCCCTCGCGGTACGCCTGGCGGATCTGGCCCCGGCCGCCGTGGCAGATCGCACGGGCGAGCCGGTGGCGGGATTCCTGGACGGTGAGCTGCCGGTTCATCAGACGGCGGTAGGTGTCGTCCGTCGGGTCGACCAGGGCGAGCAGGTGCATGGTCTTGTCGATACGTCCGTACTCGGCGAACGCGGCACCGAGCGGGGTGGGGGGCCCTCGCGGCCGAACATCCGCAGCAGGTCGTAGACCCGGACCTGGTTGGTGATGAGTGACCCGGTCACGCGGAGCATGTCCGGCCAGTGCGTGGCGATCTTCTTCAGGTTGACCTTGTTGCAGGCCACTGCCTCCAGCGGCCCGTACCCGTCGGCCGGCTCCCCGCCGTCGTCGGGCAGGTCGGCCCGCCAGAACCGCTGATCGTTCAGGTCGCGGAAGCGCGGGGCGAAGCGGAAGCCGAGCATCTTGTACAGGCCGAACGCCATGTCGGAGTACGAAGCGTTGTCTGCAGCCGGTGCGGGTGCACTGGCGCCACCGACAGGCGGGCCGGGAGCCCGAGCGGCCACTCCCGCCGCGCCCGGCGCCCGGCACACCGAACCCGGTGACCGGCAAGCCGACACCCGGACGGAAGTACGCGGCCACCACCCGCGCGCACAGCGAGACGGTCCTGCGCGGCTTCTACGCCTTCCACCTCGACCGCGGCACGGACACCGTGCTGGTCAACCCGTTCCCGCTGGACCGCTCACGCCGGGGCAGCCGTGCCCGCCAGCACCACAACCCGATGGACGCCTTCGCGCCCACCCACACCGGCCGCTACCGTCCCAAGGTGCCCAGACGGGTCCCGAAGCGGATCCCGGACGACAAGTTCAACGAGATCTTCGCCGGCCTGCGCTCGAACCGCGACCGGGCCCTGCTCGCATCCCGGGTCTCCACCGGCGCCCGGGCAGACGAACTGCTCGACTCGGTGGAGCGCGACGTCCTGCCGGGGCAGCAGCTGATCTCGGTGACACGCAGGGGCACCGAGGACGTTCAGATGCTGCCCGCCTCCACCGACTCGTTCGTCTGGCTGCGGATCTACCAGCATGAGATCTGGGCCAAGGGGGCACCGCACGGGCGCGATGAGCCGCTGTGGTGGACGCTGCGGCGACCCTGGCGCCCGTTGAACTACCCCGCGGCCCGGCAGATGTTCAACCGGGCCAACCAGCTGCTGGGCTCCAACTGGACCCTCCACGACCTGCGGCACACCGCTGCCTTCCGCATGGCCGAGGACCCCGAGATGCCGCTGACCCACGTGCAGTGGATCCTCGCTCACGCCCGGCTGACGACCACGCAGATCTACACCACCCCCAGCGCCGACGAGGTGATCGAGAGCGCGCTCGCCCACCACGCCCGCCAGGCCCGACGCCGCGCGGATCCCCAGCCCGCTCCGTTCGCGCCCGGCTACAACCCGGACTCGTTGAGCACCCTATTCGGAGGCCCGCCCGCATGACTTGGTCCGCGGCGGCTCCGGCGCCCGCAGAATCGTCTGCGCCTTGCTCAGCTGCCCGTACCGGGCCAGTGTGGACAGCCGGTTCACCGGCACCCGCGACAGGTTCACCCGCCCCAGCGCGAACGCGGAGATCCCCTCCACCCGCTCCATGGCCCGCACCATCGCGGTCCCCGTCGACTTCGTCGGCGGCGTACGCAGCCGCTCCAGCTCCGAGACCCGTTTGCCCTACGGCACCACCAGCAGCTCAGCCAGCGCCGGCGCGAGCGCGGGATCGGCCCTATGCGCGGCGCGGGTCACCGCCTCGTACAAGCCGCGCTCGGCCACGGCGCGAGCCTCCGACACCTGCCGGGCCAGTACCGAGACACCCGGCAGCAGCACCCGGCTCTTCCGCAGCCACGTCACCGCGTGGTTGAGCAGCGCCACCGGCCCCTCGGCGTGCGTCCACGCCCGCCCGTACAGGAAGCCGCGGAACTCCCGGCCCCACCGCCGGTCAGTGAAGTCCCGGTACTTGAACCGCTCCTGGATCTCCGACGCGTGCTCGTACACCGTTGACCGGCGGCGTCCTCCTCGCGCACATCGCCCTACCCCCTCCCAACTGCCAGGCCCCAAGTCCGACAACGGACACCTGGCAGCCCGCCTTGCCCAATACGCGCTGCTCCGTACGGTGATCCTCTCGCTCTCGGAAGGGGCCCGGGGAAGGGGTTCACACCGCGATCGGTGCCGCCGTGACCCCCGTGACCAGCGAATAGAGCGTGTCGTTCGCCGTGATGAAGAGGCGGTTCCTCTTCGGGCCGCCGAAGCGGATGTTGGAAACCGTGCCGGGTATCAGGATGCGGCCGAGCAGGGTCCCGTCCGGGGCGTAACAGTGCACTCCGTCGTCCATGGCCGCGGCCCAGAGGTGGCCACGGTCGTCAAAGCGGATGTTGTCGAAGCGGCCCTCCTTGGTCCCTTCGGCGAAGACCTTGCCCTCGGAGAGGGTGCCGTCCGCGCGCACCTCGAAGACGCGGATCCGGTTGGCCCGCGTGTCGGAGACGTACAGCTCGCTCTCGTCGGCTGCGAAGACCAGGCCGTTTGGGGCGCCGAAGCCGTCGGCCACGAGCCGCACCTCGTGGGTGTCCGGGGCGATTCGGTAGACGTTGTTGGCGCCGATCTCGCCCTCGGCGCGGTGCCCCTCGTAGTCGCTGGTGATCCCGAAGTCCGGGTCCGAGAACCAGATCGAACCGTCGGACTTCACGGCCGCGTCGTTCGGGCTGTTGAGCCGCTTGCCCCGGTACCGGTCGGCGAGCACAGTGATCGAGCCGTCGTGCTCGGTGCGGGTGACCCGGCGATTGCCCTGCTCACACGTGATCAGACGACCCTCACGATCCAAGGTGTTGCCGTTGGAGTGCCCAGCGGGCGAGCGGAAGACGCTGACCGCCCCGGTCGTCTCGTCCCAGCGCAGCATCCGGTCGTTCGGGATGTCACTCCAGATCAGCTGGCGCCAGGCCGGTATGTACAGCGGCCCCTCTGCCCAGCGGGAGCCCACGTGGAGCGTCTCCAGTTGCAGATCACCCGCGGTGCACTTCTCCGTACGGAACCTGTCGTCGAGCACTTCGTACAGAGCGGGGCGGCCGGTGGCCATGTCCGTTCTCCTTCAGTCGTTCTGGATTCCAAGATGTGAACACCATCCTGCTGAAGGCGAGTATCGCAGGGCACCGTATGGTGAGCGCAAGCATTGAATGGATCTGGTTCGAGGAGAGCGCCATGGACGACGTGGACCGGAAGTTGCTGAACCTGCTGCAGGAGGACGCCACGCAGGCGTACGCCGTTCTGGGCAAGGCGGTCGGGCTCTCCGCGGGCGCGGCCCACGAACGGGTGCGCAAGCTGCGGGAGTCGGGGGTGATCCGCCGCACGACGGTCGAGGTGGATCCCGCGACAGTCGGCGGCGGGGTGCTGGCCTTCATCATGGTCGACTCGTCGACCTGGATGGGCGACTCCGCCGAGCGCTTCGCCGCGATCCCCGAGCTGCAGGAGGCCCACGTCATCGCGGGCAGCGCATCGGTCCTGGTCAAGGTCAGGGCCGGGACAACCGAGCAACTGCAGGATGTACTGCGCCGGTTGTACGGGATCGAGGGGGTCAGCGGTACCCACGCGACGGTGGTCCTGGAAACGTTCTTCGAGAGGTCGGTGTCGACGGGGGTCTGAAGCAACCTCCGTGGAAACTCACGGCTTCTCGTGCGACATCGGTGCGCCTCGGGCCTTGGCCGCCTCCGTGGTTTTTCCAGAGCTGTTGCCGCCGGCGAGGCGTCCGGTGCGCCCCGGTGGAGGGGGTTGGTCAGCCGGGGGTGCGGAAGCCGCGGAAGGTCACGGGCTTGCGGCTCTCGAACCCAAGCCGTTCGTACAGGGCGATTGCGCCGGAGTTCGCCTCGGCCACGTACAGGAACGGTTGCTCGCCCCGCGACAGAATGCGCTCGACCAGAGCGCGCACCAGGCGGCCGGCGTGGCCCTGGCCGCGTGCTTCGGGGGCCGTGCACACGGCACTGATCTCGGTCCAGCCCGGCGGGCGTAGCCGCTCGCCCGCCATCGCTACCAGGCGGCCCCGCGCGCGGATTCCGAGATAGGTGCCGAGCTCACAGGTACGGGGCCAGAACGGACCTGGTTCGGCTCGCGTGACGAGGTCGAGCATCTCCGGCACGTTGTTCGGGCCCAACTCCACGATCGAGACGTCGGCCCCTGGAAGCGGTTCACCGAGCCGGTCCTTGCCAGGCCAGAGCATGAGCCGTCCCTCGAGTTCGAAGACCGGCTCCCAGTCGGGCGGCGGGAGCGCCGGGCTGCTGAACATGTCGGCGAAACCGCCGGGGCCGAGCAGCCTCGCCAGCTCGGACCAGTCCACCGCGTCGGGCTCGGCCGGCACCGCACAGAAGGTCGCGACATCCGGCAGGTACGTGACTGCCTGCCCGAGCCGTCGGGCCAGATGTGCGTGGTGTCCGAGCAGCGACTGGGCCACGGGATTCTCAAGCACGTCGACATCGCTGTTCACCCTCCTGATCTTCGCATCCTGGTGCCCCTCGGCGGCAACGGGGTCGGCAGCACGGTTCGCCTACCGGGTGCGCCCTTGGCTTCCGACCTCCGGGCCGGCTGATCGCCCGGCGCGACGCCCCGCCCGGCGCGCGGCTGCCCGCCGGGCGACGAGCCGGCACCTCCCCGCCCGGAGCCCTCGACGTACGTCTCGACAACAGCGCGCCGCAGGAGCGACGGCGGACCAGGCCGGGCTGCCGGGGGCACGGTGCTCTTCGTTTCTCCAGGTCGCTCGCCCAGGGGGAGCTTTTCGGATCACTGCGCTGCCCCATGCAATCCCAGCAGACGACCTAGAGTGGCTGGATGCCCCTCCCCGCCGACCGGCTCGCCCTCGACCTGCTCGACGCGCATCTGGAGGCCCTGTGCGACGGGGCGGACCTGCCACTCCCGGAGGGACTCGTCGGGCCGTCCGCGCGCGAAGCGGGCAGGCTTGCCTGCTGGGCTCTTGACCGGCTCCGGAGTATCCCCCGGGAACCGAAGGACGCTTTCGTCCGCCAAGTCGGGAGCCTGCTGGAAGAGTTCCGCAGCCGTAGATGTCCTTGGAATGCGGCGGCGCTGCGGCTGTTCGACGATGCCTCCCCCTTCGTAGCCGCCGGTCCCCGCCGACATGAGGACTGGGGGCACGATGTCCTCGCCGTGCTGCACCGCTCGGTTGGCGACCCGCGCGGTTGGCTCAGGCTGGACGGGTACCGTAGGAACAGTGCCCGTGACAGCGTGCCCGCGTACCCGTTCGACCCGCCGCCCATATCTCGGTTCCCGGACCGCTTGTACCCCGTGGAGGCTGCGGCGGCGGTTGGCGCGGTCGCCGTCATGAGCGAGGAATGGCAGTCGGAGCCCGCCCCCGTTCGCTCACGTCCGGACCGGGACGCCATGGTGGCCGACGCCCGAACCTTGCTCGACCGGTACGGACCTACCGCCGGCTACTGGACCAATGCGACGGCCGCCGCCTCGGATCCGGCCCCGGACTTCCTCGCGGCTGGCCTGGCGGGCACCGGCTCGCATTCGTTCCTCACCTCCGCGTACATCAACGGCCTCGACCTACTTGAGGACCTGGGCCTGATCGCGGTGACGGACGACGAGGTGGGCGTCTTCTGGTCGTTCGGCGCCTACTGACGTACGGCCCGCCCACGACGTGGGCGGCGACCCTGTTCGTGCTGCCGAAAGCGGCGTCCGGCGATGTCACAGCGATCGGCGGGGTGCCCCGCGCGAGTGGGGATGTTCGACCACTGAGCAGCCCGCGCCGCCCGAAGCTGGGAGCCGATCGCTGTTTGCGACGTACCCGTGATCGGCGAAACCCATCCGCTCCGCTAAAATGTTCAGGCTCGCAACGATCATGTTGAAATATGACACATCGGCTGAAAAATTGACATCTAGGGTAACGCGAGGTTTTTCGCGTAAAGACGGCAGCCTTCGGTTGGCTGCCTGGCGTCAACCACGCGCCTTGCTGTGGGCCGCGGTCGGTGTGGTGGGCCTCGGGTTCCTCATTGCGCTGGAGATCGCCGCGCGTCGGTTCGGCGAGCCGGGGCCGATCACCGACCAGGCGCGAGAGGTAATATTCGCCCCCAAGTCGGGGACGGTGCTGTACGTCAGCATGGCGTTGATGATGGTGGTGCTCACCTGGCGGCAGCGGTTCATCGCGGTCGGCGCCGCGATCGGCATCGACGTCATCTTCTGGCTCGTACGGTGGACTGTCGGCGCCGAGTCGATGTTCGGCAACGGCGCGTTGTGGGTGACTTTGAGCTGTGCCGTCATCGCCGTCACGCGCCGCACCGGCGCGGAGCGCGTCCTGCTGCTGAAGGGCGTCGGACTGGCCCTGCTGCTGGTGGCCGGCCGCAAGACCGGCTACACCTGGCTGCAGATCACGTCACAGACCCGGCCCATGGTGCTCGACCAGTACGTGGCGACCGCCGATCACGCGTTGGGCAACCCGTCGTGGCTGGTGGGCCGGATCGTGGAGGCCACCGGCACGGTCGGCGCCCACGTTCTCGAATATGTCTACATTCAGCTCCCAGTGGCCGCGGTCGCCGTCGCGCTGTACCAGCTGCGCCACGTGGCGGTCGAGCGCCGCTTCCCTGGCCACCATCTGGTGCGCACTTTCCTGGTCATCGGCCTGCTCGGGCCCGCCTTCTACATGCTCTTCCCGGTGGTCGGGCCGATCTTCGCCTACGGCGCCGACGGGGGGCACTGGGCGGTGGCCAACCTGTGGCCGGACACGCCGCCGACGCTCAGCACTCCGCACCCGATGCCCTTCGACGGGGTCACCCCGCGCAATTGCATGCCCAGTCTGCACACGGCGTGGGCTACCGCGATCTTCATTCATTCCCTCAAGGGCCCACTGGCTCTGCGCTTCGCGGGCGCGTTCTGGCTGATCGCCACGCTCGGCGCGACGCTGGGCTTCGGCTACCACTACGGTGCGGACATCATCGCCGGTGTGGTGTTCACGCTCACGATCGAGGCGGCGCTGCGGTCGCTCGACCGCGGCTGGGACCGGTCGGGAATCCAGCTGGTCGGCTACGGCACAGTGGTCTTCGGGGCGCTCTTGGCGTCGTATCGCTATCTTTCGATGGAGATGGCCGAACATCCGTGGGTGTTCGGGCCGCTGCTCATTCTGGCGATGGCCTCAGTGCTCTACGGATACGTGCGCACCACCAAGGGGTGGGAACGGAAGGCCGCGTTGGCGCATCTGCCGGAACCGCGACGCGAGCGGCAGCCTGAGCCGCAGCCCGAACTGGTCTGAGTCGTTCGCAGCGGGGTGTGGGCTTGTGCGCCTCCCGAATGAGGGCCGGCAACGTGTGCGCGCCCGCGAAGGCTCCGCCTCCCGCAGTCTCGGAGTCTCTCTCCCCAACAGGGCCCATTCGGGATGTCCGGGGTCTGTCGGATGACAGGCCCCGGACCGTTCCGTCTTCCGCAGGTCAGACGCGGTCGGCTGCGATCATGAGGTACTGGAAGGAGCCGTCCTTATAAGAGTTGATGAACGCCTCTTCGATGCCGGTGACCAAGGACGACGTGGCCCGCAGCTCCCAGTAGGGCAGGGTCGCGGGCGTCAGGTCGACGATGGCCTGCGGTACCAGTCGGTTGTCCGCCATGGCTTTCAGGTACTCGCGGCGAGAGTGGATGTTGCATTCGAAGTGCGCGTTGATCTGGGAGACCCACTTCGAGGGCTGCCCGTAGCGCGGGTTCCAGCAACCGGTGATGGTCACGTAGCGGCCACCGCGCCCGAGGATGCGGGAGTGCTCGGCGAAGAGGTCGCCCAGGTCGACGTACATGCTGGACTCGTTGTTCCACGAGGCCGCCGCCCGGCCGGTCTCGAAGGGCGTATCGAGCATGTTGCACACGCGGGCGTGGACGTGTTCGTCGATGCCGAGTTCTCGAGCACGGCGGTTGGCGAAGTCGGCCTGCTTGGCCGACAGGGTGACACCCTCGGTTTTGCAGCCGAACCGCTGGTGGGCCATGACCATCGAACCGCCCCGCCCGCAGCCCGCGTCCACGAGCGTGTCGTCACGCCCGATGGAGCCGAGCTGATCCAGGAGGACTCCGGTTTGCGCCGACTCCAGGCGGTGGAGCTCGGCGACCAGCTTCTTCTCGTACGCGATGTCGTCCGCGGGCCCAAGAGCTGCGCGGTCGACGTCACCGATGCCGTAGTGGTGGTGGTAGAGCCCGTCGACATCGCCGAGACGCAGGTTTACGGGCCTGGCTTCCTGGTCCCAGTAGCGGGCGATGTCGCCTTGATACGGGGACGCCGGGGAGGGGATGGTTACGGAAGTTTCGTTGGCGAGTTCGGTACTGGTCACTGTGAAGTGTGCTCCTTACCAGAAGTCGGGCAGGCTGTATCGATAGGTATTGGTCCGGTGCCAGTAGTGGTTGCCGTCGACCCACATGGCCACTCCCCTCAGGAAGCGCTGCACGGCAGGCACAGGGCAGGCGGCCGCCAGGGCGGCTGCCTCGGTTTCGAAGTCGTGCATGAGGTCGTTGTGGACCTCGACCGCCTTCAGATAGGCGTCCCGGTCGGAGACGCCCTCCCGTTCAGCGATCACCACGGGCAGATTCAGGTGCCGCCCGGGGCTGTTGAGCTCCTTGGTGTAGGAGTACAGGTCGTTCACGAGGGTGGTGGCGTTCCCCGCGAGCGCGATGACCCGCTGCATGGCCGGCTGGGCGTGCAGGTCGGCAGGCACCTCATAACCGCCGACGGTGTCGGTGATCGTGGGGCACGGGCGGAAGTTGTTGAACTGGCGCATCGCCAGGTACTCCCACACCTCGGGCACGTAGTCCGTCTCGGCCCACGCGGCCTCGGCGAGATAGCCCAGGTGCAGACGGGCCATGTCATGCCGGTACCGATCGGACTGGGAGGCGCTGGCCTGCTGGGAGAAGTACGACATGGCGGAGCTGTAGGCGCGTCGGGGCCCGTCCGACTGGAGCGATTCCGCCCAGTGCGGCTCGTACTCCTTCGTCGTGTGGAGCGGGTCGAGAGCGGTGTGCGCCAGCAGGAGGCGGCTGCCCAGTCCGATGGGCGAGCCGCCGTGGTCCTCGCAGTAGCAGTCGTCGAGCACGTTCTCCGCGACCATCAGGCGAGTGGCGATCATCAGGTGGTCGACGGTGGGGGCGTCCGGATGGCAGGCCACCATGTAGCGGCCGACGGAGAAACCGTCGAACTGGTCATCCCACTCCGGCGGGAACGCCTGGACCTCGTCCACCGCCCATGACTTGATCCTCTGGCTCACCTCCGCCACCCGCGCCGGGTCGGGCGGCGCCACCGGGTGGTGGTAGAGGCCCGGAACCGGTGTGCCCTCCACCGGTGTCTCCGGCGGCAGCGCGGACTCCGAAGGAACCGGTGGTTCCGCGCGGCGGCCCAGGCGCAGGCTCGCCGTGCCCAGTCCGGTGGGGCCGCCCAGGATCCGTTCCAGGTCGGGGCTCGGCTGCCGCACCTCGGCGGCCTTCTCCCGCAGATGCGGAACGGCCAGGTCGCCACCCGGTCTGCTCCCGGGCACAAAGCCGACGGCGTGGGTGTCCACCCCCAAGACGGCCGAAGAGGCAGCCGGGCTGGGCGGCGGGCTCGACGGCAGAGGTGAAGGCACGGGGTCAGACATCCGTAACTCCTTAGCTCCATGGTGAAGTAGGTGGCCCGGCTGCGACGGGGCACGGGCAGCCGGTCCTGGGCACGGACACGCCCTGTCCGGGGCAGGAAGGGACGAGGCTGAACTGCCAGGGCTGTTGTACGGGGCGGCTCACCGCACCTGCGAGCGGTCCGGGCCGGGTGCCTCACACCGCGACGGCGTGCGGGCCGTCGGGGCTTCTAGCCGTGGCTGCGGGCGATCGGCACGTTCTCCAGCATGCCCAGTGCGTTGGGCACGAGGACGGCGGCGGAGAAGTAGGTGGTGACCAGGTAGGAGATGATCGCCTGCTCGCCGATGCCCATGAAACGCACCGACAGGCCCGGCTCGTACTCCTCCGGCAGGCCGGTTTGACGCAGGCCAATGACGCCCTGGTTGTCCTCGCCGGTTCGCATGGCGAGGATCGAGCTGGTGTGCTCCTTGCTGATCGGGATCTTGTCGCAGGGCAGGATCGGGACGCCACGCCAGGCCGCGACCTGCTGGCCGTCGAGGTCGACGGGGTCCGGGTAAAGCCCGTAGGCGTTGAGCCCGCGTCCGATGGCCGCGATCATCGTGGGGTGGGCGAGGAAGAACTTGGTGCCGCGACGGCGGCACAGCAGTTCGTCCAGGTCTTCCGGTGTGGGCGCGCCGGAGTGGGTCTGGACCCGCTGCTTGTAGTCGACGTTGTGGAGTAGCCCGAACTCGCGGTTGTTGATGAGCTCGTGCTCCTGGCGCTCCCGCAACGCCTCAATGGTGAGCCTGAGTTGCTCATCGGTCTGATTCATGGGCCCGTTGTAGAGGTCAGTGACCCTCGTGTGGACCCGCAGAACCGTCTGAGCGACGGAGAGTTCGTATTCACGCGGGCGGAGTTCGTAGTCGACGAAGGCACCCGGCAGCTCGGCTTCGCCGGTGTGGCCGGCCGACATCGCGATCTCGGCCTCGCCGTGGCGGTTCTGCCGGCGGCGGGAAAGCGAACTGAACTCCTCAAGGTGGGCCTGGAGCCCGGGTGCGGCGGACAGCACGGCGGAGAAGTCGGCGCGCGACAGCGTGAGCAGGGTGCCGGCGGTCTCGGCGGTCGCAGTGCAGTCCCATCTCGCGTCGGGGTCCAGGAGGGCGTTCTCACCGAACTGGCCTCCGTCGGCGAGTACGGCGACGGCGGCCTCGTCGCCGTACTTGCCGACGGACACCTGGCTGATGCGACCGTGGGCGATCAGGTTGATCTGCTCGGCGCGGCTGCCACGCTCGGCCAGCACCTCACCGGCGCGGAAGTCGCGCTGGACGCAGCGGTCGGCGAGCGCCGTCAGTACCTCGACGTCTTCGAAGCCGCGCAGCAGAGCCAGTTCGCCGAGCTCGCGAGGAACCACCCGGACAGCGGCACCGTCCTGGACGAACTCGATGCATCCATCGCCGACGGTGTAGCCCAGTCGACGGTTCACCCGGTAGGTCCCGCCCTGAGCCTCCACCCAGGGCAGCATCCGCAGCAGCCACCGAGAGGTGATCTCCTGCATCTGTGGGGCGGACTTGGTCGTGGTGGCGAGCTTGCGGGCAGCCGCGGTGCCCAGACTGGACTGCGGAGGCAACTCCAGTTGTGCTTCCGCGCTGTTGTCGACGGTCATCGGGAGAGCTCTCCTTGTGACGGCAGTGATCAGATGTGGCAACAGCGATCGGCGTACGCGTGCCAACCGATGAGAGCGAGGTGGGGACAAGAGGGCTAAAAGGAAAGGGTCGAGAGGTAGGGCGCGGATATCTACAGGGAATCCGTCGAGATCCAGAAGAACGCTAACGGCCGACGCACCCGACTCGCCCGTGAGAGCCGCGTAGTTACCTCGATGCAGCGATCTTGGTCCGCATCAGGTTTATCCGAAGAACAGACGGTGTTCTGGCTGTGTGAACGAGAGTCCGCGTAGCCGTAAGCCGCAGCAATCCCCCCACGAGTGGGGAAGCGGCTCGGGCCGACCGAGGGCATGGCCGACTTCGCGTCCGGGCACGGGCTGCATCGCCGACGTCCATGTCTGCGAACCGGGCGATGCGTACCCGATGCAACCCGTGTGATGCCCGGTGCTCGTGGTACGCATCCGTTGCTGTCCGTGTGAGGAGGGGGCCGTCTGAACTTCTGGACATCCACGCCGAGTGATGCATGAACGCCCTGTGGGAACCTGCCCGAAACTGATTGGCCGGCCCTCTGCCGAGCTGCGATGATGCCTCTCTTTCCCCAGGCGGAGGACATTTGTTCGTTTTCATGTGTGCGGGGTGAGGTGCAGAGTTGACCGCCCCGCTGTCCCAAGTCGTCCTGCCGGCCCAGGCCCATCAGAAGTACGGGGAACGGACTTCAGCTCCCGGTACTCATGGAACCGGGCACGTTCGCAGTGGACCCGGAGCCCGGGGGACCGCCGTGGCGGACGTGGGCGGAGATCCATCCGGACGAGGCAGCCGTCCGCGGTGTCTACGCGCCGGTCTACGCCCTGTCCGACGGCGCGCCCGGCGCGATCGTCATCGCACCCGGCGACCCCCGCGGCACGTTGCCGATCCCGGAGAAGGGCGGCGGTTACTGCTGCGGCCTCGACGGGGCCGACGGCCCCAACATGGCCTGCGCGGCATGCGGCCTGCCCGTGGCGAGCCGGATCGACGACTGCCCACTCTGGCAGGCGGTGTGGTTCGCCCCTGACGCGGTGCGCCGCGTCCCCGTCGACGGCGCCGACACCGCACCGCTCTCGTGGACGGAGCTGATGGCCGAAGGAAAGGGCACGCCCCCGTTCGAGCCGATAACCGCGTGGGGATCGCCGCGGGGGTCGAACCGCTGGTGGTCCTGGAGCCCGCGGTGGGAGGCCGCGGCCGGCCGGGCCCTCGCCCACCTGCTGGCCGCCTCGGAGGGTGGGTCGGTGACGGTCCCGGACGGCTTGAGCGCGGAAGTGCTCCAACGCGCCCTCGACGCGCTGCCGCCCGCGGGCCCACCGGCGCGGCGCGCTGTCATGGGCGGGCCGGGGCGGCCCGTCCCCGAGGCGAGCGCCGACATCCTCCTCGTGCCGGTCCATCCGCAGACGGGGGAGGTCTGGGCCCCGGCCGGGCCAACCGCTTCGGCGCACCTGGTGCCACTGCCGTTCGGGGTGTGGCTGTGGCTGGCCTCCCCCGAGCCGTACCTGCCCGTCCCCGCGTCGGGCAGCATGCCCGACGGCGTCTTACGCGACGACCCGCCCTCGCCGCGCCCCCGTTACCTGTTCCGGGCCGACAAGGGAGCACTCCAGCACACTCTGGCCCGGCTGCCGGCCGTCCGAAGCCCCTGGTTGCGCGAGATCTTCGAAAACCTCACGCACCACATCCGGGGCGGCCTCTTCCAGCCCACGACCACCGGCGCCCACCCGGGCAGCCGTTGGCCTCGCTCAAGTGCCTGTGAGTGTGAATGCGCGGCCCGTCTGATCGAGTTGAGCTTGCTCTTCATCTTGGGCCGTCACGTAGAGCGACGAATGGCGCGCGCGTTCCACGGCCTTGCCGGTGTCGTGGCCGGCGCCGATCTCGGAGGAACACAGCCACAGCGGGGCCATCCGGCCGTTCCTCCTGGTCAGCGGCGCTTCTTGGTCTTTCTGCCGACGGAGTTCAACAACCATGGTCTGGACAGCACATTGCCCAAAGAGGCGCTGCCCCATTGGATTGCCAAAGTCATGGCAGCAGGGTTGCTTTCCGGTGCCGAGAAGGGGCGGTATGGGGCGCGTTGCACATGGGCCTGGCTGAACACCGGCCGGCCGGACTGTCGGCGGGAGGACGGCTCCTCCTGGGGGTCGCCGTCGTGCTCGACCGGCCCTCAACTGGTACAGAAGGAAGCCAATGACATCCATGCTCGACGGATGCACGCCCTGGCCCGAGGAGTTCGTCGACCGCTATTGGGCGGCCGGGCACTGGCGTGGCGTTACGCTGGACAACTTGCTGCGCGGCTGGGCCCTGCAGTACGGGCCACGGACCGCGCTGGTGCACGGGGACACTCGTATCACGTACGCGGCGCTGAACCGGCGGGTGGACCGCATGGCGGCCGGCTTCCGGCTGCGCGGCCTCCGCCCCGGGCAACGAGTCGTCGTGCAGCTGCCGAACGTTCCCGAGTTCGTCATCACCGTATTCGCGCTGATGCGCGCCGGCGCGATCCCCGTATTCTGCCCGGTCTCGCACCGCGCGTCCGAAGTGTCCCATCTCGTGCGAGTCGCCCGGGCCGTCGGTTACGCTGGCCCCTCGACCTACCAGGGCTTCGACCACACGGCGATGGCCGCGGACATCGCGGCCCGACAGCCCTTCCTGCGGCAGGTGTTCACCCTGGAGGCGCCGGGCGGCTCGTCCCCGTGCGGCGGCCTGACGACAGACCCATCGGGCTGCCACTACAGCCCGCTGGGCTCCGTCGACGCCCCGCCCCAGCCGGCGCTTGCGCAGAACGCCGACCAAGTGGCTTTCTTCCTGCTCTCCGCCCGTACCACCGCGGCGCCGCAGCTCGTCCCGCGCACTCACAACGACTACGCCTACCAGGCGCGGGCCGCCGCCGAGCTCGTGTCGCTCACCGAGAACGACGTGTATCTCGCCGCGCTGCCCGCCGAGTTCAACTTCACCTTCGGCTGCCCCGGCATCGTCGGCACCCTCTCCGTCGGCGGCACCGTCGTCCTGGTCGAGACCTCGGGACCCGCCGAATGCATTCCGGTCATCGGGCGGGAGCGGGTCACCATCACGTCGGTGCTGCCGGGCATCGCGCAGCGCTGGCTCGACGCACTTCCCACCGTCCAGACCGATTTGAGCAGTCTGCGGCTCGTGCAGATCGGCGACACGCCCCTGCACCGGGCGAGCGCCGCACGTATTGGCCCCGAATTGGGCTGTCACCTGCAGCAGGTCTTCGGCATGGCCGAGGGGCTGCTCACCTTCAGCCGGCCCACCGGTTCGGATGAGACCGTGCTCGCCGGGCAGGGCCGCCCGCTCTCGCCCGACGATGAGATCCGCATGGTCGACGTCGACGGCAAGGACGTGCACGGCGGCGAGGCCGGCGAGCTCATCGCCCGCGGTCCGTACACCCCGCGGGGATATTACCGGGCGCCCGACCACAACGCATGTTCCTTCACCACCGACGGCTACTTCCGCACCGGCGACCTCGCGCGACGCGCCCCGGACGGCGACCTGGTGATGACGGGCCGCCTCAAGGACGCCCCGCGGCGGGCCGACACCGAAGATCCATCGGGGCTGTGACGGGCAGGGTCGAGCGCCGGTCTTCACGGCCACCGCACGAAACGTCGGCGACAGCGCCCAGTTCGAGGTCGTGGCCCGCATCGACGTCAGCCGGTGGCGGCTACGAAATCATGACGATTCGCGGCCGTCCGCCGGAGCTGCCAGGGGCGTGGGCCGAGAACCCGCCGACCAAGTGCGGTACAGAAGCGTCGTGCTGGGCGGTTGACGTCGGTTGTCTGCAGACGGGCTCATGAACCGGCCTGCGCGAGCGGCCCGTTGAGCGGTCACCCGCGCGGGCCGTCCCGGCGCCACGTCCCGCTTCCGGGTGGGCCCACACGCGGCTGGAACGGTCTGGCTGGAAACGGGACCACAACGACCCGAGGCGCCGTCGCCAGTTTCATGTTCATTCCCGAGACGGTGGATCATCGAGCGCAGAACCCGGCGGCGTTCTCGCACCACCCGTGACCAACGGAACCCACCCGCACCGCTCCGCTAGCATGTTCGACCTCACGACGTATGCCCTGACCGCCCGCCTTTCACCGGCAACCCATGCCATTCAGCATGAAAACTAACTTATATTAGCGAATATCTAAGAAATCGGCCAAACAATTGATACCTATAGCATCGCGGTTGATTTCGCGCATAAACCAGAGATTTTCGTTCGCAGCGTGGCGTCAACCGCGGGCGATCCTGTGGGGCATGGCTGGTGTGGCGGCCCTTGGCTTCCTCATCACGCTGGAGATTGCCGCGCGTCGTTACGGCCTGCCGGGGCCGATCACCAATCAGGCGCAAGAGCTGATAGCCGCCCCCACATCGGGGCCCCTGTTGTACGCCTGCATGGCCTTGATGACGGTGGTTCTGACCTGGCGGCAACGGTTCATCGCGGCTGGTGCCGCGATCGGCATCGACGTCGCCTTCTGGCTGGTGCGGTCGGCGGTCGACGCCAACGTGACCGAAGGCCACCCTTACGGCAGCGGCGCGTTGTGGGTGATTCTGGGCTACGGGGTCATAGCAGTCACGCGCCGTACCGGCCGGGAACGTGTCCTGCTCCTGAAGGGCGTCGGCCTGGGCCTGCTGCTGGTGGCCGGCCGTAAGACTGGCGACACCTGGCTACTCATCACCTCGAAGACCCGCCCGATGGTGCTCGACCAGTACGTGGCGACCGCCGATCACGCGCTCGGCAATCCGTCGTGGCTGGCAGGCCGGATCGTCGCGGCCACCGGCACGATCGGCGACCACGTTCTCGGCTTCATCTACGCCCAGCTCGCGGTGGCCGCGGTCGTTGTCGCGCTGTACCAGCTGCGTAACGTGGCGGTCGAGCGGCGCTTCCCGGGCCATCATCTGGTGCGCACCTTTCTGGTCATCGGTCTCCTCGGGCCGGCCATCTACATGATCTACCCGGTCGTCGGGCCGGTCTTCGCCTACGGCAACGGTGCCTTCGGCACCGGCGGCGAGTACTGGGCAGCGGCCGATTTGTGGCCGGACGTGCCGCTGCCGATCAACACTCCGCACGTGATGCCGTACGACGAGATCACCCCGCGCAACTGCATGCCCAGCCTGCACACAGCGTGGGCCACCGCGATCTTCATTCATTCCCGCAACGGCCCGCGGCTTCTGCGCTTCGCGGGCACCCTCTGGCTGATCGCCACGCTCGGCGCGACGCTGGGTTTCGGCTACCACTACGGCGTGGATCTCGTTGCCGGTGTGGTGTTCGCGCTGACGATCGAGGCGGGCCTGCGTTTGCTCGACCGTGGCTGGGACTGGCCAGGAATCCGGCTGGTCACCTACGGCGCAACGGTCTTCGCTGGGCTCCTGGTGTCATATCGCTATCTGCCGATGGAGATGGCCCAATATCCGTGGGTGTCCGGACCTCTTCTCCTTCTGGCGATGGCCTCAGTGATCTACGGCTACGCGCGGACTGCCGAGCTGTCGGATCCGAAAGCCGTGCCAGTGCAGCGACCACAACCACAACTCGAACTGGTTTGAGCCATGTTGCACGAGGTGGCGGCCGCCATCGGACTGCGGACACTGGAGATCGCTTACCCGCAGCTACGCGGCCGGGTCGCCCTGACCTGGCGGACGGACGGACCCTCTACGCCTGCGGCCACCGTCTTCCTGGACCTGCCGCGTACACGTCTCACCGCGTCAGGCACCGGGTCAAGGACGGGGCTCAGATCTGACGGTCGTCCCGGTGACGGCCGAGGGCTCGGCCGAAACGCGCTGAGATCTTGGGCATCAGGCTCTCACCGTCAGCGGGCCGGTCGAGGCCGAAGACGTAGCCGGGGAAGTCCAATTCCTTTTGCACTGCCCAGATCGCCTCGTGTTCCTGTGCCGGAAGGATGCGTGCCGGGTTGCCCACGGCTACCCAGCCGATCGGCACCAAGGAGTCGGCGGGCAGCACGGTACGCAGGTGCACGATCGCGTTGATCCGCACCTCCGAGCGCGTGCCGATGTGCGCGCCGTTGAATACCCGGCTGCCGGTGGCCAGGAACACCTCGTCCTCCACTGAGCACCCGGTCAGGTAGGAGGTGGGGCCGACCAGGACTTGCCGCCCCAAGGTCAGGGGATCGCGGCGTGTGGCGCGCAGGACGGCGTTTTCCATCACGCTGCAGCCCTCGCCCAGTTCTACTGGGCCGCCTTCGGCAGTGAGGACGGCGCCGAACAGCACCCGACACCCTGCTCCTACCCGTACGTCCCCACTCAGTGTCGCGGTCGGTGCGACGTAGGCCGTGGGGTGCACGGTCGGGGAGCAGCCTTCGTGTTCAATCAACATACCTGCGATCATGCCGCAGTTACCGAAACGACTTGACCTGTGGTGCCGATCTGGCAGCCCTGGGCCGGCCGGTGGAAGCCGAGGACGGTGTCCCACGCACCGCACCGTCAGCCCTGGTCGGGGGGCCCTGCTGTTCGCCCATCAAAACCGAACCACGACAGCGCCGGCCACCTGCCGTGCGAGGACCGGGAGCGCACCTCCCGGCCCTCGCCCCTCAGATGTGGCGCGTCATGTCCCGCGTGTCACCCGACGTTTCACGGCATGGCCCATTTCTGGTTGGCACCGTTGTGGCAGGCCCACAGATGAACGGGGGCGCCGTCGTTCCAGACGCTCCCGGACGCTTCGAGGCACTTGCCGGACTGCGGGTTGCGTACGGTGCCGTCGGGCTGCGGCTGCCAGGTCTGGGCCGCGGTGCCGTTACAGCCGTACAGCTGGATCTTCGTGCCGTCGGCAGTGCCGGCGTTGTCGATGTCCAGGCACTTGTTCAGGGCGCGCACGGTTCCGTCGCCGGGCAGCGTCCAGGTCTGGGCGCCGGTGCTGTTGCAGGTCCACACCTGGATCTTCGTACCGTTGGCGGTGCCGCTGTTGTCCACGTCCAGGCACTTGCCGTTGACCCCCTTCACCTCACCGGTGCGGGACGTCGTTCCGGGCAGCTGGTTCATCGTGTACCAGGCCTCGGTGCTCCACAGCTGCTTACCGTCGGTCGCGCTGAACGGGCGGGCCGAGCGTATGTGGATCACCCGGTCGGCCTTGAGCCCGGGGATGGCCAGCGTGACCGTCTTGCGGTCGGCGGAGAGGGTGGCCGACTGGGCCGTGAGCGTCTCCTCATCGACCTTGGGGCCGCCGTACGCGGCGGTCGGCGCGTAGCGCCACTGCTTGATCTTGTAGCGTGCGGCCAGGTTGGCCGCGGTGTCCGTCGACACCGGCTGGGTGTACTCCAGCGCGAATCCGCCCGGCACGGCGCGCATGGTGCGGATGTCGAAGGCGTTGGTGCCGTTCGGCGTCAGCTTCTGCAACCCGTGCTTGAGTTTCCCTTCCTGGCCCCAGTTGCCGCCCGCGCCCAGTCCGCCGGCGTAGAGGGCACCGTCGGGGCCGACGCTGATCCGGGTGATTCCGGCCTCCAGCCCTTGGGTGAGGCGGAAGACCGCTCCTTGGTACTCACCGCCGACCTTCTCCAGGAACCCGCGCTGGATGCCGCCATAGGTCACGTCGCCGAACAGCATCTGGCCGGCGAAGGGGCCGTCCTTCAGCTGGAGAGGGGTGCTCGGCGAGTTGGCTATCTCGTTCTGCGGCAGCCACAGCACCGGTTTGGTCACCGGCTTGGAGTCGAACGGCCCGTCCGGGTTGGTGTAGTGGTTGAAAAATCGATCCTGCTTGATGTGCACCAACTTCGAGGAGGGCAGCCAGCCACCCTGATTGTCGGTGACGAACATGTCGCCGTCCGGACCCCACCCGATTCCGTTGGGGGTGCGCAGCCCACCGGCCACGTAACTGACCGCGCCGGTCTCCTTGTTCACCTTGATGGTGCTGCCACGGTTCGCGGCGGGCTGCGGGTCCGTCGTCGCGCCGCCGTAGTTGATCGAGACCGACAGATTCAAGTAGAAGAACCCGTCCTTGTACAGCAGGCCGAAGGCGAACTCATGGAAGTTGTTACCGAAGGGCCACGTCGCGATCCGCTTGTACTGGTCGGTGACCCCGTCGCCGTTGGTGTCGTTGAGTTCGGTCAACTCGTGCTTCTGCGACACGTAGAGCTTGCCGTCCACGTACTTGACACCCATCGGCTCCTTCAGGCCGCTCGCGATCTTCTTATACGTCACCTTGTCGGGCCCGGTGGCCCCCGTGACGTTGCTCAGCAGGTACACCTCGCCCGTGCTGTTGTCGGTCCCGCCCCAGGTGGTCACGGCGAGGCGGCCGTCGGGCAGCCAGTCCATGGCGGAGACCTGCGGCTCGAAGCCGCTGGGCCTGAGGTCGGTCAGGGTGTAGTTCGGGTGGACTCCGGTCAGCGGCAGCCCGTCGCCCGGCGAGTCGGCGATGCCTTCGCACTCCTTGCGGCCGGGTGAGGTGACCCGCACGACATCGGCGTCCGTACTCAGGGCGGTGTTGGGCACGACGGTGAAGCCGGAGGTGCCAGGCGGTTGCCAGGCCAAGGTGACCTGCTGTCCGCCGGCACGCTCGAAGTGCTCGATGCGCAGTCCATGGTGACCAGCCGTCAGGTCGATCGTGCCGTCCTTGGGCTCGGGCCCGTGGAGGCCGTCGTGGCTGATGACGAGTTTGTCGTCGATCCACAGCCGGGAGCCGTCGTCGCTGGTGAGCCGGAAGGTGTAGCTCCCGGCGGCGGAGGCGTTGAGGTTGCCGATGGCCTGCGAGACGAAGTTGGAGGCCAGCCCGAAGTCGCCGTCCGTGGACCAGTCGATCACCGGCATCAACTTGTCGACGTTCGGCGTCTGTCCGGGCTTCAGGTCGCAGATCGTGTCGAGCGGCATCTGCACGTCGAAGACGCGCAGGGTGACGCCGGGCTCCTGCGGGGGAAGGGGAGCGGCTTCCGGGGCGCCGGAAGCTACGGGGGACGCCAGCCCCAGAGCCAGTAGCGAAGCGGCGAGCGTACCGGCCAGGCGTCTGCCGAGCGGGTGGGAGAACAGCCGTGGATACACGTAACCTCCTGTCGGCTCCCCGTGGTTGGGGAGCACAAGCGGGCAAAGTGGAGAATCCACCCCTGCCGGAGCGCGCCGTCGTTCCGGTTACGGAGAGATGTGAACGGTGACGCACAAGGCTCGTTCGGTCGCGTCGGCCACAGTAGGGACTTCCCCCTGAGCCGTCCATGCTTTGTCATTCAAGTGTGGAAAGTGGCGGAGCCGCTCCTGAAGGCCGCTACGGCCCCAACGGGGTTCTGCCATCGAGAGGTTGGACAGCCGAGAAGCCCCCGAGGTACCGGTGAGCCCCGCAGTTCGAGCGGCAGCCGGGCCCGGTCCGCGCCATCAACTCGCCCGATGCCGACCGGATTTGTCCGACGCCGCCTGGGCTTCCACTCGGGGCGTCTTTGTCTCGTCACTAGAGAAAGTTGCGGCCCAGTGCGTCAAAAGACTTTCTGGTCGGCGAAAAAGCCATTACCTTCCTGACCTGTACCGGACAACAAGGACCGAGTGCCCCTCCCCTCCCTCCCTCGGGGCACCCGTCTCCCCCGGCGCGACGGCGCGCGCCTGTGCCTCAGACCCCCACCCCGTCACCACACGGAGGATGCGCGTGCACAGGAGACTCACCCGACCCCTCGCAGCGCTCGCCTGCACCTTGCTCGCCGCCGCGGGCGCCCTCACCGTCCAGCAGAAGCCGGCCGAAGCCGCACCGGCGGCCGACGAGTTCCAGCAGGTCACTCTCGCCAAGGGGGTGGCCGAGACCGGCGAGCCGATGACGCTCGCCGTCCTGCCCGACAGGTCCGTCCTGCACACCGCCAGGGACGGCACCCTGCGCCTCACCGACGCTGCCGGCACCACCAAGGTCGCCGGCAAGCTCGACGTCTACTCGCATGACGAAGAGGGTCTCCAGGGCGTCGGCGTGGACCCGGGCTTCACCACCAACCGCTTCGTCTACCTGTACTACGCCCCGAAGCTGTCGACCCCCGCGGGCGATGCCCCGGCGAACGGCTCGGCAGCCGACTTCACACCGTTCGACGGCGTCAACCGGCTCTCACGGTTCGTTCTCAAGGCCGATGGGACGCTGGACAGCGCCTCCGAGAAGAAGGTCCTCGACGTCCCCGCCAGCCGCGGTCTCTGCTGTCATGTCGGCGGCGACATCGACTTCGACGCCCAGGGCAACCTGTACCTCTCCACGGGCGACGACAGCAATCCCTTCGCCTCCGACGGATACAGCCCCCTCGACGAGCGGCCGACCCGCAACCCCGCCTACGACGCCCAGCGTTCGGCGGGAAACACCAACGACCTGCGCGGCAAGGTGCTGCGCATCAAGGTCAACGCCGACGGCGGCTACTCCGTCCCGTCCGGCAATCTGTTCGCGCCGGGAACAGCGAAGACGAGGCCCGAGATCTACGCCATGGGCTTCCGCAACCCCTTCCGCATGTCCGTCGACAAGCCCACCGGCACCGTCTACCTCGGTGACTACGGCCCCGACGCGGGCACCGCCAACGCGGGCCGGGGACCGGCCGGGCAGGTCGAGTTCAACCGGATCACCAAGGCCGGCAACTACGGCTGGCCCTACTGCACCGGCAAGAACAGTGCCTACGTCGACTACAACTTCGCCACCTCGACATCCGGCGCCGCCTTCTCCTGCGCCGCCCCCAAGAACACCTCGCCGAACAACACCGGCCTCACCGACCTGCCCGCGGCCCAGCCCGCCTGGATCCCGTATGACGGCGGCTCGGTCCCGGAGTTCGGCAGCGGCTCGGAGTCGCCCATGGGCGGGCCCGTCTACCGCTACGACGCGGCGTCGACTTCCACGGTCAAGTTCCCCGAGAGCTTCGACGGTGACTTCTTCGCAGGCGAGTTCGGTCGCAAATGGATCAAGCGGATCGAGCAGGGCGGCGACGGGACCGTGCAGTCGATCAACGCCTTCCCCTGGCAGGGCACCCAGATCATGGACATGGTCTTCGGCCCGGACGGCGCGCTGTATGTCCTCGACTACGGCACCGGCTACTTCAACGGTGACGCCAACAGCGCGGTGTACCGCATCGAGAACGTCAGCGGCGGCGGGCGCTCCCCACTGGCCAAGGCAGCCGCCGACCGCACGTCGGGCAAGGCCCCGCTCACGGTGCAGTTCTCCTCGGCCGGCACCACCGATCCCGACGGCGATCCGCTCACGTACGCGTGGAAGTTCGGTGACGGCGCCACCTCGACGGCTGCCGGACCCTCGCACACCTACACGGCCAACGGCCGCTACACCGCGGAACTCACCGTCTTCGACGGTACGGGAAGAACCGCGACCGCCTCTGTCACGGTGACCGTCGGCAACACCGCACCCACCGTCACCCTCGACCTGCCCGTCGACGGTTCGATCATCGATCCGGGCGCCGCCGTCCCCTTCAAGGTGACCGTCACCGATCCCGAGGACGGCGCGATCGACTGCTCGAAGGTCAAGATCACGTTCATCGTCGGCCATGACAGCCACGGCCATCCGCAGACCTCCGGCACCGGCTGCTCGGGCACCCTGCAGACCATCGCCGACGGCGAGCACGACCCCAACGCGAACATCTTCGGCGTCTGGGACGCCGAGTACACCGACAAGGGTGCGAACGGACAGGCCGCCCTGACCACCCACGACCAGCACATCAGCCAGTCCAGTCAGCGCCAGGCCGAACACTACGGCGGTTCCTCCGGTGTCCAGGTCGTCGACCACGCCACCGCGCATGGGGGCAAGACGGTCGGTCACATCGAGAACGGCGACTGGATCTCGTTCAAGCCCTACGCTCTCGCCAACGCCACGAAGCTGACCGCCCGCGTCGCCTCCGCCGGAGTGGGAGGCACGTTGGAAGTGCGGGCCGGCTCCCCCACCGGCACGCTGCTCGGTTCGACGGCCGTCCCGGTCACCGGTGGCTGGGAAACCTTCCAGAACGTGTCGGCGAACCTCACCAACCGCCCCGCCGGCACCACCACGCTCCACCTCGTCTTCAAGGGCGCCGGCGGCTCCCTCTTCGACATCGACGACTTCACCTTCACCACCACGGGAACCGTCGTACAGGAGCAGGAGATCAAGGGTCTCGGCGGCAAGTGCGTCGACGTCGCGAACAGCGCGAGTGCTGACGGCACGCAGATCCAGCTGTGGACCTGCAACCAGTCCGCGGCCCAGAAATGGACGATCGGCACCGACGACACCCTGCGGGCCCTGGGCAAGTGCATGGACATCAGCGGCGGCGGCACGGCCGACGGCACCAAAATACAGCTCTACAGCTGCAACAACACCGGCGCCCAAAAATGGGTACCACAGACCAACGGCACTCTGAAAAACCCCCAGTCGGGCAAATGCCTCGACGCGGCCGGCGCCTCCTCCGCCGACGGCACCAAACTCAACCTGTGGACCTGCAACACCGCCGCCAACCAGAAGTGGACTCTGTCATGAGCCGACGTCTCGGGCACCTCCTCTGCTGGGCCGCGTGCGGCCTGCTCGGTGCCGCCGCCCTGCCCACGGCCGTCTCCACGGCCGCCGAAGCGAACACAGGCGCGCCCGTGCGCAGGTCGGCGGCCGCGGACCCGGCGTACGACGTGCTGGTCTTCTCCAAGACCGCCGGCTTCCGCCACTCCTCCATCGACGAAGGCATCACGGCCCTGCGCCAACTGGGCACCGCCAACAACTTCACCGTCACCGCGACCGAGGACGCGGCCGCCTTCACCCCCGCCAACCTGGCCGGCTACGAGACCGTCGTCTTCCTCTCCACCACCGGTGACGTACTCAACACCTCGCAGCAGACCGCCTTCGAGGGGTACATCAACGGCGGCGGCGGATACGTCGGCATCCACGCGGCGGCCGACACCGAGTACGACTGGGCCTGGTACGGCGGCCTGGCCGGCGCCCTGTTCAAGTCCCACCCACAGATCCAGCCGGCCACGGTCAAGGTCGAGGACCGCGCCCACGACTCCACCGCACACCTCGCCCCGACCTGGCAGCGGACCGACGAGTGGTACGACTACCGCACCAATCCGCGCACCACCGCACACGTCCTGGCCTCACTCGACGAGTCCACCTACAGCGGTGGCACCATGGGCGGCGACCACCCGATCGTCTGGTGCAAGGACTACCAGGGCGGGCGTGCCTTCTACACCGGCGGCGGCCACACCGAGGACTCCTACACCGATGCCGCCTTCCGCCGTCATCTGCTCGGCGGCATCCGCTGGTCCGCGCGGCTGACGGAGGCCGACTGTCGTCCGGAGACCGGCTACACGCCCCTGTACGGCACTTCGGGTACCAGCGGCTGGAAGCAGGCCGGACCCGGGTCCTTCGCCGACTCCGATGCCACCCTCACCTCCCGCGGCGGCCTCGGCCTGTTCTGGTACCAGGCGAAGGAGTACAAGTCCTACTCGCTCAAACTCGACTGGCGGCAGGCCGGTGATGACAACTCCGGACTCTTCGTGGGCTTTCCCGCCTCCGACGACCCGTGGTCGGCCGTCAACAACGGCTACGAGATCCAGATCGATGCCACGGACAGTCCGGACCGCACCACCGGTGCCGTCTACGGCTACAAGTCCGCCGACCTCGCCGCCCGCGACGCGGCCCTGAATCCACCGGGAGAGTGGAACACCTACGAGGTCCTGGTCGAGGGTGAACGCCTGCAGCTCTTCCTCAACGGCCGCAGGATCAACGACTTCACCAACACCGATCCCGCCCGCAGCCTGCAACAGGGCCACATCGGCCTGCAGAACCACGGCGACGGTGACGACGTCTCGTTCCGCAACATCCGCATCAAGGAACTCGGAGGCTCGACCGGCCCCCGGGAGGGCGCCGTCAAGGGTCTCGGCGGCAAGTGCGTCGACGTCGCGAACAGCGCGAGTGCTGACGGCACGCAGATCCAGCTGTGGACCTGCAACCAGTCCGCGGCCCAGAAATGGACGATCGGCACCGACGACACCCTGCGGGCCCTGGGCAAGTGCATGGACATCAGCGGCGGCGGCACGGCCGACGGCACCAAAATACAGCTCTACAGCTGCAACAACACCGGCGCCCAAAAATGGGTACCGCAGACCAACGGCACCCTGAAAAACCCCCAGTCGGGCAAATGCCTCGACGCGGCCGGCGCCTCCTCCACCGACGGCACCAAACTCAACCTGTGGACCTGCAACACCGCCGCCAACCAGAAGTGGGTTCTCCCCGGCTGAGCGACCCTTGTGACTCCGTCGGCACCGCGGGAGGCGGTTCCGACGGAATCGGCCGCGGTACCGGGCCGATGACGGCGGCGGGGCACAACGCCGAAGCGCCCCGCCGCCGTTACGTACACCGGGCTGAGCCCACGTTCCCTCCGCAAGCCGGTGACCGCGCTTCACCGGGAAGGCGCTGAAGCGTCCCACAAGGCCGAGGGCGCCACGCACGCACCCTGATCCCAGCCAAGCCCCATACTCACTCGATGCCTTCCAGGAATGGGACGATCGCGTCGAGAAAGTGCTCGTTCCGATCACCGGCCACCATGTGCCCCGCGTCGGCCACCTCGACGCGCCGCGCCCGGGGAACCCTGGCACAGAATTGCTCGGCAATGTCCTCGCGCACCACGTCGCTGATCCCACCACGGACGAGCAGGATCGGCACGTCGGCGTGGCACGCGGCGTCGAGGAGACGCTCCGCCATGCCGGGTGGGTCCATCCGGCCCTCGAAGCTGTCCAGCATCCGGGGGTCCCAGTGCCAGACCCAGCGATCGC
The DNA here is from genome assembly GCF_051131715.1 of Streptomyces sp. A5-4. Classification (NCBI taxonomy): domain Bacteria; kingdom Bacillati; phylum Actinomycetota; class Actinomycetes; order Kitasatosporales; family Streptomycetaceae; genus Streptomyces; species Streptomyces sp. A5-4. The sequence goes on from NZ_CP178591.1 coordinate 231,271, forward strand.
CCTGGCGTCGCAGGTTGTTCCGTATCCCCTCGGGGTTGCGCGGACGTGGGCGATGGGGCAGGTGGGCGGAGACCGCCGCGGCTGCTTCCCCCACGCTGGCGAATCCGTCCGGCTCTCGGCGCATGAACTCGACGATCCGGTGGAACCCGCGCGGATCAGGTCGATGGGCGACGTCGATGAGCACCAGAGCGCGAATCGCCGCCTCGGGCGCCTCTCCGGCGGCGAGCAGCGAACTCAGGCCTCCGAGCGAGGCACCGACGAGTACCGGCCGGTTGCCGAGTTCGCCGACGAGCGCCCGGACGTCCTCGGCGAACTGGTCGAGGTCGTAGTTACCGTCGGCCGACCATTCGCTGGTGCCGTGCCCGCGCAGGTCCGGAGCGACGACCTGCCACCCCAGCGCGGCAAGTCGAGGCCCCGTCCGATCCCAGGCGTGTCGTGTCTGGCCGCCGCCGTGCAGCAGTACAAGAGGTGGCGAGGTCGCCTCGCCCCACACGTCCGCCGTGAGCAGGGTCCCGTCGCGACCCGCGAAGGTCCGGGGCCGTGGCTCTGCGCGCGCGGTCATGTCGCGCCTCGGGTTCGCAGTGGCGCAAGCAACTGGTCGCGGTGCGGATCCGCGGCCGCTGCGGCGAGTGCGACGTCCAGCGCGAACAGAGCACGCGCGAGGAACTGATCGCCGTCGATCAGCGCGGCGACCCACTGGTGCAGTGCGCCCACGCATGAGGTGGCGACAGCGGCGGCCAACGCGTCAGTGTGGATGTCTGCGCGTAGGAGGCCTTGTGTCTGGGCATCCGCCATCGCCCGGCGGAGCTGGGTGAGCGGACTGTGGTCGAGTACGAGGCCACTCTGCTCCCACTCACGCACCGTGCGACGCGAGACGATCGGGTCGTCCACGAACAGCTGAACAGTCGATTTGACGACCTCGCGCGGGTCGTTGGCTCCCACCGCTGCCAGGCGGCGTCGGAGTTCGTCCATGAATGCGGCGGCGAGCGCCTCCCAGATTTTGTCGCGCGGTCCGATCAGGTTGTACACGGTGGCCGGGGCGACCTCCGCCCGCTCGGCGATCCGCTCAGTAGTGATCACAGACTCCGGGCTGTCGCGCAGGAGTTCGCGCGTCGCGTCGAGAATCCGGAGCCGCCGCTGGGCCTTGTGCTGCTCGCGTAGCCCGCCTTCGGCCGTCTGCATTCGCGCACACCCCTTCGCTGAACTTGGAGAGTACTCTAAATTTAGAGGCGTCTCTGAATATGGTCAAGCGCCTCGAATCTTGCCTGGGAGGTGGCGGGCAGTCCCGACTCGCTGCGCGCCTGGGCGCTCGCGTGGGACCGCGGGGACGGTAGCGCCCGTCTCTTCCGGCCCGAACTGCTCGAAGACCCGGCCACTTTTGTGCTCGTCGGGCATTCCCCCAACGGCTGGGTGGTGGCAGGTGCGGTGGCGAGCCGTAGGGAACACGGAGTCGAGCGCGGAGAGGACCTGGCGGCCGCCGTCCGCCACGGCTTCGAATCGGTCGGCCCTCTCCGAGTTTGGCGGCACGGCTGAACCGGACCCCAAGATCACCCGAACTGCCGTTCGCGGGCACCCTACCCGTGAGCAGGGTGACCGTTCGGGCGGGGAACCACCTGACGCCCAAGCGGTGCGAGAAGGAGGTCCTGCCGCGCGAGGCTCCAGGACGTGGTGTCCGGCGTTCAGCGGACCGGCCGAACCGCCCACCCCCAGAACCCCCGCATGGGCTGCCGGCACATCCACCAGAAATCGCCATCCCGGCGCTTTCGGTGTTTCACCGTGCGGCGGCGACCTGATCACGAGGACAATCGCGTCATGCCTGCCACCACCGTCCTTCCGGACCAAGACGACCTCACCCGCCGACTGACCGCCGTGGATGATGACCCGCACAGGGTCGACAAGCTCTACCCGAAGGTCGTAGCCAGGGCCGGGACGCGGATGACGGGGCCCGGTTTCGTCATGGCGCTACAGCTCGCCTTCGCGGAATACATCAAGGAGATGCCGCCCGTCATCGCCTACGCGCTCGGCAAGGAGCTGGGCACCTACGTCCGTGCCGTCATCGACGATCCCGGCGCACGACGCGAGGCACTGGACGCCCTCGGCGACCTGGAATCGTCGGCGTAGTCACCAGCACTTGGGCGTTCTGACGTGCGCGACCGCCGTGAGGCCTTCGCCTCGACGGGCCGCGCCGGCCTCCCCGCGGTCAGCGATGACGCGCGGGGAGGCGTTGGCGACAACGGCGCCGGGCAGAAAACACGAAGGGTTCCGCCAGCAGCCTCAACACAGCCTGGAATTGCTGCCGTTCGGAGCTCGTTGCCGACGACACCTTGAGCGGCCCGGCGCGTGCGCGCTCCGGTATGTGGGCGGCACTCAGGTGCCCCAGCCGCCCCCGACCGCCCTGCTCGAAAGGTACGAGTCGCGCAACGCCTTCCGCAGGCCGGGCACGACACCGTCGTAATGCGCGGCGAGCGCGTCGAGCGCCTGCTTGTGCGCGCGTCGCTCTCTGCCGGTGAATACGCTGGTCACCTCGACTTCGGCCGCGAACACCGCCATGGTCACCTCGTCCATCGGGATCGCCGCCGGATCGGGGGCGCGGAGTACGGCGTTGCGTACCCTCGCCTGCAGGGCGAGCACCTGCTGCGGGTCGCTGACGGTGACGCGGTCGGAAGCGAGCATTCCCAGTCGCTTCTCGCGTTGGACAGTGATGTCACCCGTCGCGGCCAACTGTTCGCAGACGGGCTTTTCGGCCGTGTGGGCCTTGTTGTGCAGGAACTTGAGCCAGATTTTGGGCGTGTCGGGCAGATCGCGCCACACTTCGGCGAGGAAGGGGTCGCCCGGCGGCTCGGCTGCGCGGCGTGCGACCTTCCCGCCTTCGGAGCTGAGCAGTCCCGCGAGGACCAGCTCGGTCAGCGCCGCGGCGCGCAGCAGCTGTCCGCGGCCTTGCAGATTGGTGAGTGCGAACTTGCCTTTGCCCACGGTGCAGCAGAGCAGGTACAGCCGCTGTGGCAGTGTCGGTTGCATCTCTCGACCTCCGGGATAGCGGTGGTGACGGCGCCTGTATGCCAGTACGACGGCGTACGGTGTGGCGTCGTACTGCCAGGGCGGTACGACGGCCCCACGGTTGGCGCGGTCAGGCACGTGCGGTGGGCGGGGGCCCTGCCTGTGCCTTCAGTCGCTTGCCCGAGCGCCGGGCCGGGCTGCCCACAGGACCACCAGGAAGGCCAGTGCGAGCAGCGGGTAGCCCATCGCGATTTTCGCGACGGCCAGCCAGCCGGTGGAGTTCTCCTCGTACAGCCACTGCTGTACGAGGAACCTCGCCACGAAAACTCCCGTGAGGGCGAGGGTGGCGAGGTCGTAGTAGCGCCGCGAAGGCTTGTCCTTGAGCCAGGTGGTTCCGGTGCCGTTGATCGCGCCCCAGACGATTCCGGCCAATGGGCGGCGTATGAGGGGGGTGAAGGTGACGCCGACCAGGGTGGCGTAGCCGCCGTAGGAGCCGCCGAAGATCGCGACACGGTCCGGGTCCGCGTACCCCTCGTCGACGGCCCAGTCGACGGCGTCGATGAGGTCGTCGTGCATCTTCCCGGCCAGCTCCCCGATACCGGCCTTGAGGAAGGTCTTGCCGTATCCGGTCGAGCCTCGAAAGTTGACCTGAAGCACCGCGTAGCCGCGGTTGGCGAGCAGTTGGGCGGTGGGGTCGAAATGCCAGCTGTCGCGGTGCCAGGGGCCCGTGGACCAGCAGGACCGTCGGCAGCCCGGCCGGCTCCGCGCCCACGGGCAGCGTCAGGTAGGAGGGAAGCGCCAGCCCGTCGCGCGAGGTGATGGTCACCGACGTCATCGGGCGAGAGCTTCGGGATCCAGGTGCGGGTAGGGCCGGAAGAGCAGGCGGCTCTTGCCCGTGGAGTGGTCGTAGGAGTAGGTGGCCCCGGGGTCACGGTCGTGGGTGAAGGTGACGACCCAGTGCTGCCCGCTCTCGTCGGACGACGCGGCGCCCAGGTCCCCGTCCGACAGTTGCTCCAGATTCGCCAGTACCGCGGCGAAGTGCGGGTCGAGAGCATGGATCACCTGCCGCTCGCCGAGGTAGCGCACCCCGAGCAGCCCTCCGGTGCGCCGGTCGAGGATGAGGGCCGACGGCAATGTGGGGAAAACTGAGGAACGGGTGTCGAGGTCGAGGTCCGGGTGGCTGTCGACCTCGGTCTCCTCGCCGGTGGCCAGGTCGAGGCGGGCCAGACGGGTGTGGTCGCTGTCCCGGTTGGAACCGATCCACACACCGGTGCCGTCCGTGGTGAGCTGGAACGGGTTGATGCCCAACGGGTAGTCACTGCCGTCGAACTTGGCGACCGGGCGGCGTTCTCCCGTCGCGCTGTCCCACTGCACCAGTTCTATGGCGCCGTCGGACCTCCAGACTTGGGCGTACATGTCCCCGTTGGGTGTGTACATCAATCCGGCGACCTGGCCTCGGTTCTGCGCCAGCATCTTCAGCTCACCGGTGGCGATGTCGGCTTCGTAGAGGTCGAACTCGACCGGGTTCCTGTGGTTCAGATGCAGGAGCGCCTTGCCCGGGCGGGAGACCATCATTTCGAAACCCACGGCGGTGGCCCCGGCGAAGGGAGTGAGGTCGACCGCCTCGGCCTCCGGGTTCTCCAGGTCGACCCGGCAGACGTGCCAGTTCTCGTCGCCGTCGCCGTCCTGCTCATACAGCAGCCACCGCGGATCGTCCGTCCAGTGGTATACGTGCACACTGCGGTTGTCGTCGGCCGTGACGCAACGCGCCTGCTCCGTCGAACCGATGCCCTCTACCCATACGTTGAGCCGCTCGCGCCACGGTGCCAGATAGGCGATCCGGGTGCCGTCGGGTGAGATCGATGCGCCGATGCGGACGGGCGAGGCGAAGAGCTCCTCAACGGCGAGGTGCGGAACCTTGTACGGAACGGTGGACATGGGGGTGCCCCTTTACGTTCGTCGCAGTTCTGCCGGAGCGCTCCTCGCGGCGATGCCCTCAGGTGACGGGGTCGCCGACGACTCCGCTGGTGGCCGTACGGATCGCGTGGGCATACCGCCGGGCGAGGGCCTTCACGTCGGTGAACTCGGTGAGGTCGGCGCCGGCGAGGAAGGCGGCGCCGATGTGTTCCTCCAGCACCCGTACGGCCGAAGCGGCGGTCGCGCCGTGCAGCCGTACCTCAAGGTCGTCCGCCGGACGGTCGAGGCGACCACCGACGATGCCGCACATCTGGCGCTCGGCCTGATCGCACGCCATCAGCCACGCCGTACGGAGCGCGGGCTCGGTGTCGGCGAGCCGGATCATCTTCATCGCGAGCATTTCGTCGGCCAGATCGACCGGTGGCGGCCCATGTCGGAGCTTGACCAGCTCCGTGGCCAGGTGATCTTCGAGGGAACTCAGCCGGGGCCAGCTGCTCAGCACCATCATCAAGGTGACGACGCCCTGCATGACGATCGGCTCTGCGCAGCTCTCCTTGCTGCGGAAGTGCCGCCAGATGGTCCGCGTCGAGAGACCGACGGCCTCGGCGATCTGGTCACCACTGGTGGCGGCTACACCCTGGTCCCAGAACAGGCGCGCCGCCTCCCGGGAGATCTCCAACCGCAGCCGCGCGCGCCGCTGCTCGCTCATGCCCCCCGCGCTGTGCTTCGTCGTCGTCATGGCGCCTCGCCACCCTTCCCTCCGTGCGTCCTCAAACGACAGCATGTCACTAAGTGACATGTAGCAAGAACGGAGGATCGCGGCGCCTCAGCGCAGGGACGGCCCAGAGCCGCCTGAATTGCTCGCCCAGAGTGGGGATTTCGCGGCTGTGAGGCCGGATGCGGCGATGGACGACCTCATACACGGCTCGAAGCGCATCGTGACCTGACTGCAGCAGGGCCGACGCACTCGTGCTCTGGCCCCGAGCCGCACACTCTGCCTCCGAAGAGGCCGTTCAGCGCTCCCGGACGCCATGGCGTGCGCGTTTCCATGCGCACCTCGTGCGATGGCGCGAAAGCCGCGGCGGCGTCCCACGCATGGCGCCCCGATCCGGTCGGGCGGCTTCGTCCTGCTACTTGTTCGGGTCCCGGAAGCGGCCGAACGCCTTCGTGAGGGCGCTCAGCGGCGAGCCGTCCGGCTTGACCGACCCGGGCGCACCGGCGCCACCGGTCGTCTCGGCCAGCGCGGCGTGCGCCGCCTCGGTAGCCTCCCGGTACAGGTCACGGGAGTTCGTCATGACATCGAGCGCCTCGGCGTACTTGGTGACCATGGCTTTGGCGTGGACCAGCTCCTCATCCGGGGTGAGCAGGTGCCAGCCCTGGCGCAGCCGCGTCAGGGCCCGTTCGGCGTCGGGCGTCAACGGCCTCGCCAGCGCCGCGAACTCCTTGATCCTGTCGAGGAGTTCGGTCGGTTCGGAGCCGTCCAGGAAGACACTGCGCACGGTGAAACGCTCCGCGTCGTACCCCGGATTTTGCGGCGTCGTGGGCAGGACGACGGCGCCGCCGCGCGGTATCCGCACGCCCAGCTCCCGCTTCATCGCGAAGTCGGCGACCTGTGCCTGCTCCGGCGTGCCCCGGTGCTCGATCACCCGGTGCCGCAGGCTCGGCGGCAAGAACGCCGAGATCGGCTGCTGCCCCATCACGTCCGGCGTCATCGCCTCATGCACCACGACGTGGATGAACCAGCTCTGCCGGGTGCAGTCCCGCAGCCGGTGGCGCAGCTCGCCGTCCTCCTTCGGGAGGTGATTCGTCGTCCGCTGGCGCACGCCGGGGACCGTGTCGTGGTCCCAGGCGACCTGCTCGCTGTCGGGCCAGAACATGGTGGCGGGCGAGGGCCAGTGCACGTCCCACGCGCGCTCCGCCTCGGCGGCGAGGACCCAGATGACGCCTTCGCCTTCCTTGCGGCGGGCCTCGGGGTCGTACGTGGTCAGCTGCGCGCGCACGGTGACGTCGTCGGCCACGCGCCAACGGGCCTCGAAGAGGCGGCGGGCCGACGGGCCGGGGGCAGCGGACCCCTCCCGCGGGTACAAGGCGGTGGAACGGGCCGACTCGACGGGGTCGAGGTCCAGGAAATCGTCGAGCACCCCGGCCGCCTTGAGGGCGATCAGGTTGCGTCGGACGTCCCGCTCGGGGTCGGGCCCGAGGTGGCGCCCGCGCCCCAGCCACGCGGTGTCGGGGGTGGTGGGTGAGGAGGTGCTGTTCTTGGCCATGGATTCGTTCCGTGGGTGATCGGGGCCTGACCAGTATGGCCCGTGGTCCTGTCGGGGGAAGCAGTGCCCCTTGCGCCCGGCTCCACCACGCTCGACGGGCATCCCGGTGCACCACCCTGCGGGGGCGCCGTGACGTGTCGCGCCCGCGCGGCGAAGCCGCACCGGCCCCGCGCCCCGCTTCGGAGCGCGGGGAACCATCCCGGAGATTTCCCCGGGAGCGCTCAGCGGCCAGGACCAACGGCCCGGGTCCCGTTCGGACGAGTCCAGCGGTCGGGCCACCGGCACGTGCGGTCGGAAGTCAGGCGCGGCAGCGCAGCATCTGCAGTGGCGGATTGGCGAGGAAGTCCGCCCAGAAGTCCGCACCGAACTTGCGTATGCCGTCGTCGGACACCGTCAGCGGTACCCAGGCCACGTCGCGGAACCCGGCCGCCCGCAGACACTTTTCGTAGACCTCGCGGCGTGGGCAGGTGGTGACGAACTCGATCGGCCCGACCGGCTGGTCGAGCAGCGCGGTGATCCGCACGCGCGGTCCGGTCTCCGCCTCCTCGCCGGTCAGCTCGGAGAGAAAGCCGTACTTGCCAAGGGACGGCCCGTCGAAGCGGTAGTCGGGTGTCTGGGCGAGCACGAAGAACTCGGCGCCGGGCGCCAGGCTCCGGGACACGTTGCGGCACATCCGCTCCATGGCGGCGACGTCCTGCGCGTAGTTGAGCAGCTGGACGGCCAAGGCGATGTCGAAGCGCCGCCCGAGAGGCTTCAGTTCGGACGCGTCACCCACCTCGTAGCGCACACCCAGCGGATCGCGCTCCTCCAACTCCTCGGCTGCGGCGACCATTTCACCGGAGATGTCGACTCCGAGCACCTCGGTGGCGCCGCGCCGCCTGAACTCCCTGCTGTAGAAGCCGGTGCCGGAGGCCAGGTCGAGGACCGACTTGCCGCGCACGTCCCCGACCATGGCCAGGAAGCTGGGTACCTCCGCATAGTGCGCCAGCGGCAGGGCCTTGAAGCCTTCGAATGCCCCACCGATCTCGTCGTACTTCTGCCTGCTCACAGTGCTTTCATCCCCCACACCTCGTCATGCCCTAGGCCGCGGGCCGCCCATGTCCCCCGGACGCTCCGCAGCTTCTGGCGGGCAGTCTCCCGTACCCAGGCAGGCCGTCGTACTAGGCAGAAGCCACGAAGATGCGGACATCGGTCCGGCTTTTGTGTACGAGCGGGCTTACGGGTTCGCCTTCCCCACGCGCGCCCAGCTCAAGGCCTCGACGCCGCACGCGCACCGGCGGCGCCCGGGGCGCCCTCCGTGGGGCACCCGGACGCCGCCCGGGGTGGGTGACGCTCCGAGCTGTCGACGACGGCTTTCAGCCGTTGAAGGTGTCCGGGTCGAACCCGGTCCGCTCGTCACGGTTCAGCGCGGAGATTTCACCGATGTCGGCTTCGCTGAGCTCGAAGTCGAAGAGGTCGAAGTTCTCCTCGATCCGCTTGTGCGTCACCGACTTGGGGAAGACGATGTCCCCGCGCTGGATGTGCCAGCGCAGGGTCACCTGGGCAGGCGACTTGCCCACGCGTTCCGCGATGCGGTTGATGGCCGGGTCGTCGAGCACCTTGCCCTGCGCGATGGGCGACCACGCCTCGGTGGCGATGTCGTGCTCGGCGCCGAAGGACCGGACGTCGTCCTGGGTGAGGTAGGGGTGCACCTCGACCTGATTGACCGCGGGCACCACCACGCTGCTGTCCATCAGCCGGCGCAGGTGGTGGGGCTGGAAGTTGGAGACCCCGATGGCCTTGGCACGTCCGGAGCGGTAGACCTCCTCCAGCGCCTTCCAGGTCTCCACGAAGTCACCCTTGCCGGGCAGCGGCCAGTGGATGAGGAAGAGGTCCAGGTGGTCGAGGCCGAGGTCCCCCAGGGTCCGGTCGAACGCCCGGAGGGCGTCGTCGTACGCATGGGCGCCGTTGTCGAGCTTGCTGGTCACAAAGACGTCGGCGCGATCGAGACCGGAGTCCCGGACCGCCTGGCCGACCTCCTTCTCGTTGCCGTACATCTGCGCCGTGTCGATGTGCCGGTAGCCGGCCTTCAGCGCGGCCAGCGTCGTCTCCCGGGTCTCCTCCGGCGGGATCTGGAACGTGCCGAAGCCGAGCTGCGGGATCTGCACGCCGTTGTTGAGAGTGATGGCGGGTACTGCGGTCACGGTGGCTCCTGGTGTTGCCGGTTTCGAGGACAGAGGGTTGTGCGTACGGGCTGCTCCCCGCTCATCTCTGCCGCAAAACATACGTATGGGAAGATTTCGTCCCGTATGGGCGTGGGGGACGTGGCCGGATCGGTCAGCCTGCGATGCCGCGCAGCTTCGCGTCGGGCGGCAGGATCCGGACCAGCTTGCGGTTCACGAACTCCTGCATCCCGAGCTTCGAGAGCTCCCGCCCGTAGCCGGAGCGCTTGATGCCGCCGAACGGCAGGTCGGGCTGGGTCGAGGTCGGGTGGTTCACCCAGACCATGCCGGTCTCCACGCGCTCCGCCACCCGGCGGCCCCGCTCCACGTCCGCGCAGAACACCGATCCGCCGAGTCCGTACTGGCTGTCGTTGGCGAGAGCGACGGCCTCGTCCTCGTCGGCCACCCGGTAGATCACCGCGGCCGGCCCGAAGAGCTCCTCGGCGTAGGCGCGCATCCCGGGCTTGACGCCGGTGATGATCGTCGGTTCGACGAAGGCGCCCGGACGGTCGATCCGGTGGCCGCCGGTGACCAGTTCCGCGCCCTGGTCCACCGTCTCGCGGATCTGGTCGGCCAGGTCGGAGGCCGCCTGCTCCGAGGAGAGTGGCCCCAGGGTGGTCGCCTCGTCCGCGGGGTCGCCCGGTCGCAGCGCCTGGAACTCGCGGCGCATTCCGTCCACGAAGTCGTCGTAGACGTCCTCCAGCACGATGAACCGCTTCGAGGCCACGCAGCTCTGGCCGGTGTTCGCCATCCGGCCCGCCACGGCGGCCCCGATGGTGCGCTCCAGCCCCTCACGATCGAGGACGATGAAGACGTCGCTGCCACCGAGCTCCAGCAGGCTGGGCTTCATGTTCCGCCCGGCGCGCTCGGCCACCTGGGCGCCTGCTCGCTCGCTGCCGGTCAGGGAGGCTCCGCGGACGACCGGGCTGTCGATGATGCGGGAGATCTCCTCGTGGCTCACGAACAGGTTCGTGTAGACACCCTCGGGGGCCTCGGCGTCGCGGAACAGCTCCTCCAGGGCGAGTGCGGACTGCGGGCAGATGCCGGCGTGTTTGACCAGCACGGTGTTGCCCAGCACCAGATTGGGACCCGCGAAGCGGACCACCTGGTAGAGCGGGAAGTTCCATGGCATGACGCCCAACAGGACACCGAGGGGCTCGCTGACGAGGTACGCCTCACCCTCCTCGACGTCGAGCGGCTCGGCGGCGGCGAAGTCCGGCCCGTGCTGTGCGTAGTACTCCAGAATCGACGCGGCGAGCTCCACTTCTCCGCGCGCTTCGGAGATGAGCTTCCCCATTTCCAGGGTGATGATCTGGGCCAGCTGCTCTTTCCGTTCTTTCATCAGGTCGGCCGCACGCCCGACGACGGCGGCGCGCTCCGCGATCGGTCGCTTCCGCCATGCGTCGAACGCACGGCCCGCTGTTTCAAGCCTGGAATCGACTTCCTCGCCCTCGATGACCGGGAACTTCGCGAGGGCCTGTCCGCTGTACGGGTTCACGGTCGCAAACGAGCTCTTGCGCTGGTCCGACATGCAATCTCCTGAACGACGAGGAAGGACACGGGGCGGACCATCACGTTCCGCCCTCCTCTCGGGGTACCCGACATCACCATGCGCAAACAGCTCATATATCCCAAAAAGGGTCACGTGTTCCCATGCGAGGCGCGGTCCGAGAGAGTGCGGGCGCCGTTCACGACGAGCCGCCCCCTCGCTGGTTTCCGTGTGGGTGAGCGCCTTCGGGACCTGACGGCTTGCACCGCGGTAGCGCTTGGCATGGCCTCCCACGTGCTCAGCGACTGCAGCCACAAACAACGGCTGGGAGCGGCCCGATGGCGCCGCTGACCCCCTTGGCCGAGTCACCCGGCGTGCCAAGCTGCTCGGCAGCCACGGCCCTCTCGGGCGGGGTCAGAGCTGGCCGGCTGGGATGTCAGTGGTGGCTGCCAGGATGAAGCGCATGACGATCAAAGTTGTAATCCGGCATGACGTGAGTGAGCGGTGTATCGAGCAGGCGCTGACCGACGTCCAGCGGCGGACCAGGCGCCGCTGGCACACGCTGCAGTACGACTGCTACTCCGATGCGGAGTTGCAGGCGATGCGTGACGATCTCCTCGATCACGTCGCCGCCTGCACGGTGGCGGACCCCCGACTCAGCACCACCTCGTCGCGCATCGTCCTGCGCACTGCGACGGAGTGCGCCCTGGGATTCTTGGACCTTGGCTGCTATCCCGAGGGCGACCAAGAGATCGTCTTTCCGCTCGTCGACGAAAGGATCAGCAGCGAGGACAAGGACTTCGGGGCCGTTGTGGAGCATGCATCCACCGCGAGGGACTGGCTGGACGCCTTCGCGTTGTGCGTGATCAGTGGCATGGTGTGGGAACGGGATCGTGTGATCGGGCTGCTGCTGCGTGACCACGCATCCACGATCGGCGAAGGGGCGCCGTACTCGAAGCTGGCATCAGAGTCGGATCCGGCGGAACTGGCGGAGATGTACTCCCTCTCCTGCTACCTGACCAAGGAAAATGGGCACCTGCCCCGGGACTGGCCGTCGGTGACGTTGTGCATGCCGGAGGTCGACGAGCGTCTCGATGCGGCCCTAAGCCTGAATGCTCTCGGTGCCTTGACGCCGGATCAGCAACTGCTGCGTGTGCTCCTGGAGGACGACCAGGCGGCCTTCGAACAGGCCCTGACGCGTCGTCTTGTCCAGCACCGGGAGAGCGCACCCCTTGATGCGGCGCCGCGCAGCCTGCTGCCCCAGAAGACCATCGCCCTGGCCGCACTGGCGGTGCAGGTGCACGGCTGGGACCTGCGCGTCCAGTCCGCCTATCTGCCGCAGGACCTGCTGCAAGCCCCGGAAGGCACGCCGCCGGTCAGCAAATGACAGGTCCGATCACGCACGCGCCCCGCCGGGCGGGACAGCACGGTCTCCGCTCGCGAAGTCGACAGCCACGGGTGGGGGCACCCGCCATCGGGCCGTCAGGGCGGGCGGGTCACTTGTCGGTGAGCATGCCGGCCCTCAGAGTGGCCAGGATGCACGTCAGGAGCCGGGAGGCCTGCATCTGAGACACACCGAGCCGCTCGCCGATCTGCGCCTGGGTCATTTCCTGGCCGAAGCGCATTTCAACGATGCTGCGCTGGCGTTCGGTGAGTGCGCCGAGGAGCGGGGCGAGGGCCTGGACATTTTCGACCAGCTCCATCGCCGGGTCACACCCGCCCACGGTGTCCGCATGGGTACGGCTGCTCTTGTTGCCCTGTCCGTCATCGCCGGGGGCAGTGGAGATGTCGAGGGAGCCGGCCGTGTAGCCGTTGGAGGCCAACAGCCCCTCGGCGACCTCCTGCTCGCTCAGCTCCAGGTGCTGTGCGAGCTCCGCGACCGTGCAGTTGCGGCCCAGGGCAACCGCCAGCTCTTCCCTGGCCTTGGGTAGTTGGACGCAGAGTTCCTGAATTTGGCGCGGGACGTGGACGGCCCAGGTGGCGCGGAAGAACCGCTTGATCTCCCCGACGATGCACGGGATGGCGAAGGAACTGAACTCGACTTCGCGGGACAGGTCGAACCGGTCGATGGCCTTGATCAGACCGATCGTGCCGACCTGGTTAATCTCCTCCATCTCCCTGCTGCCCCCCTTACGAAACCGGCGCGCAGCGAACCGGACCAGGGACTGGTTCATCTCGATCAGCGTGTCGCGCGCGTACTGGTACTCGTGGGTGCCTTCTTCGAAGACCTGCAGTTGGTCGAAGAAGAGCTTCGACAGCTCCCGCGCGTCCTTCGGGGCCACCTTTCCGGCTTCCTCGATCCACGGCAGCCCACCCACAAGCCGAGCGTCTCCGGGGACGGAGCTACGGCCGAAGCGGAACGTCATGCCTGCGGACTGCGTGGATCTCGTCACGTCTACACCTTGAGCTAGAAGCGGCTACCGCCCAGCCCTTTCCCCAAGAAATCACCTACATCCCCCCTATCTAGACATTTCCGTGCATTGCGCCGCGGATGGCCTTTCGACTACCCATTCGGCAGAACCGGAAGCTCGGGTGACCTGCTCGGGGCAGGCTTCCGCGTGCGGGCCGCGCGACCGCGGGACGGCCCGCACGCGTCTCTCTGACGGGCTGGTCGGTATCGGACATGTCTGTCCGATCAGTGATCACTGATGTGATGTGGAGCAGGATCGAGCCGCTGATGCCGGCCAATGCCGTCCGATCAAGTCAGCCACCGCCTGCGACGAGGCTGACTCGGTAGCCGCCCGCCCGGCGTCGACAGTCAGGTATACAAGCAGCGGAACACCGTCGAGCGTTGCAGCAACCACCTCAAACAGTGGCGCGGCCTGGCCGCACGAGCCGACAAACTCGCGATCGCCTTCCAGGCCGCACTCCGCCACCTCGCGAGCATCCTCATGTGGACCCGACGCCGACCAAAGAGACAGAACCTAGCCGGTCCGTTCGGCCAGAGCGACAATGATTCCCGAGGGGCCGCGGAGGTTGCAGAGTCGGTAGATGTTCTCGTACTGCGCCACCTCGCCGAGGAGTTCGGCGCCATGGCGGCGCAGCCGGGTGATCGTGTCGTCGATGTCGTCGACGGCGAACATGACACGGTGCAGGCCCAGAGTGTTGGGGGGCGGGTCGAGCGGTCCGGCAGTGATCGCCGCGGGGGTGTGGAACTTCGTCAGCTCCAGCTTGCCGTGACCGTCCGGGGTGCGCATCATCGCGATGGCGCTGCGGACCCCGTCGAGGCCGACCGTCCGGTCTGCCCAGATTCCCTCGATCTGCGCTTCGCCTTCCAGCTCCATGCCGAGCTCGGTGAAGAAGGCGATGGCAGCCTCCAGGTCGTCGACGACGATGCCTACGTTGTCCATCCGCTGAATCGTCACGGGGTGCTCCTTCTTTCGTCGTGCAGTCCGTTCTGGCTACTGGTACCCCTGGGACGGAGCCGGTGCCGCATTCTCGACACCCGGAAGTGTCGATGTTGTGGGTGCTCCACCTTGCCGATGACCTACGGCTCACGATCGCCTACCGGGCCGCACTCCACCTAGCGAGCATCCTCATCCGGACCCGACGCCGACCGGACAGACTGCACCTGGCGCAACACCTCGCGGAGGACCGCGACGGCCGGCGGGATCTCCGTGTCGCTGATGTTGCCGTAGCCCAGGACGATCGCGCGCTCCGCCGACCGCTTCGCGCGGTACTCGTCGAGGTCCGCCAGGCGCAGCCCGGCGGTGGCCGCGGCCCGGACCGCCGCGCGGGTGTCGGTGCCGTCCGGCAGGTGGAGCAGGATGTGCAGCCCGGCGGCGGTGCCGGCGACCCGGGCCTGCGCCAGCTGGGCGCCGAGTGTGCAAATGAGCAGGTCTCGGCGGGAGCGGAACCGGCGCCGCGCCGCACGCAGGTGGGCGTCATACCACCCGCGGTCGATGAAGGTGGCGAGAGCGAGTTGATCCAGCACCGGTGGCGCGGCGGCGACGATGTTCGCTGCCCGGTGGGCCGGGGCCATCTCAGCGGGTGCGAAGCCCAGACCGAGGGCCGGCGACAGCGTCTTGCTGACCGAGCCCAGGAGGAAGGTCCGGCTCGGATCCATCCCCTGCATGACGGCGACCGGGTTGCGGTCGTAGCGGAACTCGGCGTCGTAGTCGTCCTCGATGACGAAGCAGTGCACCTCGTGGGCCCAGCGCGCCAGTTGCGCCCGGCGCGCCGGCGACAGCACCGCACCGGTGGGGAACTGGTGCGCAGCACCGACCGCGACGGCCCGGGCTGTCGTACGCGAGAGAGCGTCGACGCGGAGACCGTCGTGGTCCACGGGCACCGGGTGCACACGCAGGCCGGCGCTCATCGCAGCGTCCCGCAGCCGAACGGGCCGCAAACGCGTCGTGCTGGCGTGGCTGGTCGGAGGAAGTTCGGCCGCTACGCCGATCGTCGGCGTCAGCACGGTCGGACAGTTGGATGAAGCGTTCGCGGAAGTGGCTCTGGAGCTGACGGTCGAGCAGCGCGAACGGACGCGCCGCCGAGGCCCGGCTGCGGCATGACCCGCCCTCCTTACCCGGCCCGGCTCGGCATTGAAGGCGAGCCAACCATCTCGCTGACGTCACACCCCAGCCGCATGGGGGCGCCGCCTGGCAACGCACCGGTCGCAGGCTCGAACGCCTCCGCCGGCGGCCAGGTCGTGGCGTGTCTCCGCTTGACCTTGACACCGTGACAAGGTCTTCACTGTGTCGAGGAGGTGGTCCCGATTACCATGCCGAAACAGGAAACCCATACGGTTCAAGCTCTGCGAGGGCTGGAGGACAGCCGCTCGTCAGTGCGGCTGCGAGCAGCGCCGGCGGTCGGCACGACCCCCGATGGACGGTTCATCGACAAGCTCGTCGAACGATGCGCGATCGAACCCGAATTCTACGTGCGCGAAATGCTTAGCTGGGCACTCACCCGCCACTCGGCATCAGTGACGGTCCCGGAGCTCCTCAATGAGGTCCGCTCGGAGCGTGCGCAGGCACGAAGTCAGGCGCTGCACACACTGTCCAAAATCGGGGATCGGCAAGCATGGCCGGCGATCACTCGGGCGCTGCTGTCCGATGCCGACGATGAGGTGGCGCGGAGCGCTTGGCGGGCAGCGGTCGTGCTCGTACCCGAAGGTGAAGAGCCCGAGCTGGCCGCGGTGTTGTCGACTCAGCTCGGGCGCGGCGGACGTGAGACGCAGCTGAGCCTCAGCCGCGTACTGATCGCGCTCGGTGAGGTGATTTCGCCAAGTCTGCGCGCCGCGACGACGGATCTCGACCCTCGCGTGCGCGCGCACGCGCTCGCCACGGAACGGCTGTTGCGCGACCCGGATGCCGGATTTGAGTTCGCGATCGAGGAGGCGAAGCGCGTCGTGGCTCTCGGCAGGACCGACCAGGAGGAGTGAAAGGGCCGTGTTGATCGGCGAGGTGGCACGGCGGTCCGGGGTCAGCGCCCGCATGCTCAGGCATTACGACTCGCTCGGCCTGGTGCGGCCAACGGGTCGTACCGACGGCGGCTATCGCGAGTATTCCAGCGAGGACATCCGGCGGATCTTTCATATCGAGAGCCTGCGGTCTTTGGGGCTGTCGCTGCGTGAGGTCGGGCGCGCGCTCGATGATCCCGGCTTCACGCCCGCAGAGCTCGTTGACGACCTCATCCGACAGACGCGGGAACGCATTGCGGATGAGACGGAGATGCTCACTCGACTCAGTCGGATCGGTGCCGCGGAACCCGCCGGCTGGGAGGACGTTCTTCAGATCGTCGCGCTTCTCCAGGCGTTGGGGTCAAAGAGCGCCGGGAAGCGCCAGCGCGCGGCCCTGTCCTCAGTCGAAGCGGTTCCCGTGCCGGTGGAAGCGCTGGTCGAGGCAGTCCTGAACGAGACGGACCCGAACGTCGCCGGAGCTCTTCGATGGGCTTTGGCGCAGTCGGGCGACGGCGGATGGGCACTGCTGGCGGAGGGCCTGGGGTCACCAGCAGCCGAGGTGCGTAAACGTGCTGTCCAGTCCATCGCCGAGATCCCTAAGGGGGAGGCGACCGCACTGCTGCAGGACGCCCTCGCGCACCCCGACATCACGGTCCGCAGATACGCGGCTCTGGCGCTCGGGGCACGTGGAGTGGCCGACGCGGTCCCGACGCTCGTCGATATGGTCGGCGAGGAGACGAATGACGTCGATGCGGCCGATGCGCTGAGCGCGCTGGCGAGTCGTCCCGCGTTGGCGGATCAGATCGCTACCAGGCTCGTTGGCCGCCTCTCCCACGGCAACGCTGACCCGTCCGCACGTCGACGGCTGACACAGGCCCTCGCGGACATCCCGGGAACCACTGCGTCACGTGCCCTCACAGATCTGTCACATGACGAAGACCGTGTCGTTGCGCTCACCGCGACGTACATTCTCGGTATCCGCGACGCGCGATAGCGGACCTTCCCCTGGGTGCGGCTCACTACACCCTCGCAAGGCCGCCCGTGATTGCGGCGAGCAGGGTCTCGCCGCAGACGGCGGAGCTGTCCGCAGCCCGGCGGGCGTAGCCGTCGGGACGGATGAGCAGGGCAGCAGCGCCCAGTTCGTCGGCGTATGTGGCACGGACGAGGTCGATTCGCGGCGGGGCCCGCCGGAGGGTCCTGGACGCGCCCTCCTTGGTGGCGCGGCCAGGACGGTTCAAGACCGCGGCTGGACAACGGTCTGCGACAACTGGGCCCGCAGCGGTGACTCGTGGCATCCGAGCGTCGGCGTCGGCCGCCTCTTCGCAGGTGCCGATGGTGGCGGTCGATGGTGATGGAGACGACGCCGAGCTGCCCGACCGCGGCAGCCCGTACGTCGGCAATGACGCCCCAGGCACAGACGAGCGCGGACAGGGCAGAATCCCAGGTTGTGACGATCACCGCGCGTGAACTCAACCGAGCAACCCTCAGCCGTCAGCTACTGCTGAAACGCGAGCCACTGACCGTCTCTGACGGGGTGCGGCGCGTGGTGGCGCTTCAGGCGCAGCACCCTGCCTCGCCGTACCTCGCTCTGTGGAACCGGCTCGCCGGTTTTCCGTCCGGCCGAGCTCCACGCCGCCTTCACCGGCGGTTCGGTGGTCAAGGCGACCCTCATGCGCATCACCCTGCACGCCGTGCACGCCGAGGACTACCCCGCCTTCCGCGCAGCGGTGCAGCCCACGCTGTACGCCTCTCGGCTCGGCGCCCGCTTCGCCGCGGCGGGGCTGACCCCCGCGGACGCCAACGAGCTGGTGCCGGAGCTCCTGGCGTACGCCCGCCGGCCGCGGACCTCGGCAGAGCTGCAGGCGTGGGCCGAGGAGCGGCTCGGCGCCGAGAAAAAGGACGCGGCCTGGTGGGGGCTCAAGGCATACACGCCCCTGCACCATGCCCCCACGGACGCACCCTGGTCATTCGGCTACCGGCCGTCCTTCGTCGCTGCCGGAACCGGGGCGTTGCCGTTGCCCGCGGGCCGGGCGGTGGACGTCCAGGCCCTGGGGACCTTGATCCTGCGCTATCTGGCGGGGTTCGGGCCCGCCTCGGTCGAGGACGTGGCGCAGTTCGCCATGGCGCAGCGGGGGCCGGTCCGCGCTGCGCTGCGCGCTGGCACTCTGGAGGGCACTGTCGAGGAGCTCCAACGGCCGGACGGGGGCGCGCTGTTCGACCTCCCGGGCGCCTTTCGGCCACCCGCCGACACTCCCGCTCCTCCCCGACTCATGGCCATGTGGGACAGCATTCTGCTGGCCTACGCCGACCGCAGCCGGGTGATACCCCCGGCCTACCGCCCCCTCGTGATCCGGCGCAACGGAGACGTGCTGCCCACCCTGTTGGTGGACGGCATGTCGCCGGGGTGTGGCGCCCGGCGGACGGCGGCATCGAGGCCACGGCGTTCCACCCACTGTCTCCCGCCACCTGGGACGGGCTGGCTGAGGAGGCCCAGTCGCTGACGGCCCTCATCAGTAACCACGACGCGGCGGTCTACAGCCGTTATCACCACTGGTGGTCCAAGATCCCCGGAGCCGAGGTACGAATCCTGTGACACTGCTGGGCGGCGGGGCTCCGCTACGGAGCGGGCTACCAGGGTCGGTGAGTACGCGAGTGTGCCGACGGCGTCCCCGAAACACGTGGCGCCCAGGACGGCATGGGCAGCGGGCACAGCAGGAGAGACCCGAGCGCCCATGACTCCGGCTGATCAGCCGCATCGCAGTGGGCCTCGCCCCAGGAAGATCGAGGCCCGCCGGCGGCAACAAGAAGCCATGTGGTCCAGGGCAGTTGGTGGCGTGCCCAGAGTTACGCGCTCTACCGCCCCAGCGCTGCTGAGGCACGTCGGGCGAGCGGGCCGGAGCTGTCCCCCGGAGGGCTGCTGCGAGGCAGCTCTATGTCAGGGTCATCCACCGTCGGCCGTCGATGAGTTCCCGTGCGGCATCAAGATGACCCGCGTGGCAGGCGGTCTCGGTAATGACGTGCAGCAGGACGTCCCGAAGGGTGCGCAGGTGCGGTTCGCCGAACAGGTGGTGGGGCCACCAGGCCAAGGGGGTGTCCGCGGCCGACGCGGTGATGATGCTGTCCGCGAGGCGCGCCTCCGACCGGTACCGGTCGAGTACATCGGCCGGCCGGGCCTCGGGCTCCACGTGCCAGGCGTTGTCGACCTCGTCCAGTGCCTTGATGACGCCCTCGTCGCCGACAAGCACGGCGCGGAACCAGAATCGCTCGACGTCGAGCGCGAGGTGCTGGACGAGGCCCAGGCAGTTCCATCCCGAGGGCAGTACTGATCGTCGCAGCTCATCCCCGTTGAGCCCGTCGAGTATGCCGAGGACATGACGGCGCTGTCCGTCCAGGCACGACAGGAGTGTCCGGATCTCCGGATCGGGTACCGCGGTCATTTGGCGATCTCCCAGATGTGTCCGCCAGGATCTCGGAAACTGGCGGTCCGGATTCCCCAGGGCCGGTCGATGGGCCCGTTCAGGAGTGACACACCGCGGGCGGCCAGCTGCTCACACATGGAGTCCACATCGTCCACCGGGAGCGTGAGCTGCAGACGGGACCCGGCGTCCGGAGCGGCGACCTGTGCCGGACTGATCAGCTCATGCGCCGCGGTAGTGCTCAGCAGGTTGATGAGGGCGTCGCCGAAGTGGAACACGGCGGAGTTGGCGTCCTCGTACGCCACCGCGAGGCCGAAGACCTCTCGGTAGAACCGCTTCGTTTCCTCCAAGTCCTCGACGAACAGGGTGATGGCGCTGATGCCAGTGGGCCATGGTGGATCGTCGGTGTGATTCACAACTACAAAGGATCTACGAACGGTCCTGCCCATGTACAGGGGCGGTCTGAGTTTTCTGGGTTTTCTGGGTTTTCTCGTAGGGTGTGTGAACACCCTGCCGGGAGGCCCGGTGTTCACACCGTACGAGTGCGCTTGCGGGAGATCGCGAAACCACGGGGGCGGGCCACGATCCGCGGCCGACTTGGAGATGCCGAGCAGTTGGGTCTTCTGGCGCGTCGTCAAGTCCGCGCGCCAGTAAGCCACGACAAGCAGCACCCGGTCTCCCAGCGGCAGGCCCCCGGGCGGCCTCGCCGCGCCACGGTCGCACCTTCCCGGCGCAGCGCGGTCACCAACCTCCCGAAGCAGCGCGGGCTCAGCGGTACGGAAACCTTTGAGGAAAAAGAGCACCACCACTCTCCTGAGGAACCTGAGACTCCGTTTTTTTGTGGCGCCGTCGCCGACCGGACCCGTCGACAACCACCAAGCCCGTCATTTCTCCTGCAGGCATGTACGAGACGGAGGAAGGAGTGCCTATCCAAGACCTCGGCGGCCCAACTCGCCGCCATGGCTGTTCGGTGTGCCCGTAGGTTCGGTGGGCGCGGGCGAGCCGGCTGCGAGGCGGCGGGCTTCGACCCTGACCTCGGCATCGATCTGGGCCGTTGTCTTGTCGCCGTACTCAAGGGTGTCGTACTCGTCGTCCAGGTCGGCCAACTCCGCCGTCAGGGCGAGTTCGTGTCCGTGCCGATGGCGAATCCGGAAGGTGAACTGTCGAGGTGTCAGCTCGGCGGCGAGCATGCGGC
Source organism: Streptomyces sp. A5-4 (assembly GCF_051131715.1). Lineage (NCBI taxonomy): Bacteria > Bacillati > Actinomycetota > Actinomycetes > Kitasatosporales > Streptomycetaceae > Streptomyces > Streptomyces sp. A5-4. Next base: position 252,154 of record NZ_CP178591.1, read on the forward strand.
GTGCGAGCGCTCGCACCGCGGGTTCAGCTCCGGTCTCGCTGTCGACCGGATAGAAGGTGAGGCCGAGCCCTTCGAGTGCCTCGGGCAGCAATTCATGTACGTCGTAGTCCGCCTCGGCGCGTGTGAGGGCTGCCAAAATGCGAAGTCCGGGGCTGTCGAGCCCGGCGACGAGCGCGTCGCAGGCGGCACTGACGACGTCACTTGCACGTACGTCTCCCATGCTCCAGAGGGCGGCATGGTCCTGCAGGGCGTTCGCTGCGGCTTCGGTCGACGTCACCCACCCATTGTCCGCTTCACGACGCGTCCCGGTCGAGCAGGTTTGGCCGCGGCAGAAAGCCTTCCAACGGGCTCCCCCAGCAAGGCCATTGCCAGGACTTGCCCCCGCCGAACCGAGCCGTCCCGCCTTCGGTTCGGCTGTGGATCGCTCGGGGGCGGTGGTGACACCTCAAAATCCCGAGGCGTCATCACCCGACCATCCCTCAGGTACCGCAGGCGTGCCGTGCGTCACCCAGAACGGCCAACGTCGGATGGCCGGGTGGATCGGGAGCATCCACGAAGTCCGCGCAGTCGTCCCGCACATGCTGAAAGTGCGCGGAACCAGACGGCTGCTCAACATGATCGCCGCCGGTCACCGGGGAGGGCTGTTGCCGTCGTCTTCGTAGTGATGGTGGATGTGCTGCTCGCCGTTCATGACCGTGAAGACACTGGCGTGGTCCTTGGCGCTGTTGGTCTGGGTTGGGGTCGGCGCCCCGTCCTTCTGTGCCGCCGGACTCTTGCCCTCGAACAGGCCAACACCGCCCACGACTTCGGCACCGTCATCGCCGTCCAGCACGGACACCTGTACGCGCCGCCCATTTCGCGGCGCCCGGTGTGCGCGTCCATCGCACAGATTCGACCAGCCTGTGCGGCAAAACCGTACGATGGCCCGGTGCTGAACTCTGGACGACTCCGACCCCCGCTCACCTCGCGGACGACAGTGAATCTGGCGGCCTGCGCGGAGGAGACCCCGGAGTGGCCGGCCATGGCGAAGGGAGAGGCCAGTGCGCGTGCCCAGAATCAGTACGACGAGCTACGGCGGGCTGCAGCGCGAGCCTCAGCGGTTCTGGCTCCACGTGCCGCCCCCGTCGTCAGAAGCAACACCTTCTCCAGCGGGCTCGGCGCCGCGATCACGCGGCCGGCGCGGTCGGTCCTGTTCATGGCCCGAGCTTCGCTGCGCTCCAGGCGACGCGTTGGGCCCCTCCTCGACCGGGAGTCCCTTGAGGCCTGGCCCGTCGACGGTGTCCCAGCAGCTCGCGGTGCTGGAGAAGGAGACCCGGTGCCGGTGAGGAGGGGGCCAGCCTCATCAACCTCCAGTGGGCATCGCCCGCGGAGTCGCCATCCTCGATCAGGCGCTCACCAACGCGGCTCAGGATGTGAACCAGGCGTGACGGACAAGGCGGGACCGATTTTCAGCACCGCCGTGGGCAGCGGCTTCGGAAGGTGGCGCTGCGGCTCGCGGCGGCCGGACATCAGGTGATCTCGGGCGTGGAGATCGTGGCCCAGGTCAGCGTGGGTCCACGCCGAGGCGCGGGATGGCGCCCGCCCTTCCAGCGGCCGGGCGGTGGCGTACAGGCCGGCCTGGGCGAGGCCGCCATCACCACCTGCCGGCCGGCGCCGACGGTCGGGTCACCACGCCCACGTCTGGCGCTGAGCGGGGTCAGTCGGTGGCTGCCGTGAGGGACAGGGGGCGCAGGTCCGTCCAGCGGGTCTCGATGAAGTCCAGGCACGCCTCTCGGGTGTTCTCGTCGAGGGCGATCGTCCATCCCCCGGGCACCTCGGCGAAGGAGGGCCAGAGCGAGTGCTGCCCCTCGTCGTTCACCAAGACCAGGAAGCGGCCTTCGGGGTCGTCGAAAGGGTTGGTGCTCATGTGTCAGCGCCTCCTCGGGGCGGACGGGCCGGTGAACGGCCGCGTCGTGAGTGCGTGTCAGGTCGTCGTTGCGGGTGGCGCGGTGGGGGACAGGATCACCACCGGGTCGGGGCCGCCCGGACGGTCCCGCCGATGCCGACGCGATCGTCGGGCTCGGCAAGGGACATGGGCCCGTCCGGGAGGTTGATCGGAGACAGAGGGAGCAAAAGCATTAGGTTAGGCTCACCTAATGCAGGATGAGCCTAACCTCTCCCCTTCCCTCTCACAAGGAGAAGTCCATGCGCCCAGTGATCGAACGGGCCCGCATCGAGGACCGCGCGACCGTGCCCCCGAGCACGTTCCTCGGGACCACGACCGGCCCCGTCACCAGCCGGCCATGACCGATCCCGGATCCGCTCCCACCACCGACCTGGAGAACGCCGCAGGGGACACCTTCGCCGCGTTCGGGCTGCCCGGCGAACCCGGCACCGACGAGTTCTGGGCGGCTGTGCGGACGCCCGTGTCGGTACCTGGCGACGACGGCGGCTGGCTCACCCTGTTTCTGTGGCGCGGTGCTGCGGCCGACATCGACTTCGAGAGCTGGTCGCAGCCGATTCCCTTGCGCCGATGGGCCGATACCGACTGCTGGTACGCCGAAGTGCGCATGCCGGCGCGGCTGCGGGTGACCTACCGACTCGTCGAGGGCGAAGCGGCCTACGCCGACCCGCTCAACCCGGTCGGAGCCGGCGGTGACCGGTCCATCGCCGCGACCCCGGACGCCCCGGCCCAGCCGCACTGGCCCGTCGTCGGCGCCGACGACATCCTGCCCCTCCCCCGCACCCGGATCCGCTGGACCAGCGAACGGCTCGGCGGACGGCGCACCGTGCGCGTCCACCCGGTGGGCGGCGGCGGGCCGGTGGTCCTGCTGCTCGACGGCGACGACTGGCTCCATCTGCACCCGGCGATGACCGCGTTCGACTCGGCCTTCGTCGGCGGCGAGATGCCCCCGGTCACCCTCGTCTTCCTTCCGGCCAAGGACAGGCAGGCCGAGTTCGGGTGCAGGCCCGAGCTGTGGGAGGCGGTCCGGGACGAGTTGCTGCCGCTGGTGGCGGAATCCGGCGTACCCGCCGACCTGGACCGGCTGGTGGTCGCCGGGCAGAGCCTGGGCGGGCTGAGCGCGATGTACGCCGCGCTGGAATTCCCGGATCTGGTCTCACGAGTCGCCTGCCAGTCGGGGTCCTTCTGGTGGACACCCGGTGCCATGGACCAGGCGGACCCATTGGGCGGCCAGGTCGGCGGCGCCATCGTCGCGCGTCTGCGGGAGAACCCCGACCTGTCCCATCTGCGGTGCGCGTTCGACGTGGGGGAACACGAGACACGGATGCTGCCCCACTGCGAGCCGGCCGAGGCCCTGACCGAACAGGCCGGTGCGACTGTGCGGGTTTCGCGGTCGGCTTCGGAGCACGACCGGGCAGGCTGGCGGCACGCCCTGCTCAGGGACGTCGCCTGGGCTCTCTCCTGACGGTTCTGGGGGCGTGCTCGGGCGCGCCCCCAGAACCGCCGGCGCGTTACCGGGCCACTGCCAGGCAGTAGTCCGCGTCGCCGGCGAGGAGATTGCGGTGGGTGTCCTCGGCGGTGATGACGCCGTCGTCCAGGACGAGAACACGGTCGGCGGCGTCCAGGAGGGCAGGACTGCTGGTGATCACAACCGTGGTTCGGTTGCGGCGCAACTTCGCGACGTTGCGCGCGATGAGCTGCTCGGTGACCGCGTCGACGGCTGTCGTCGGGTCGCGCAGGACCAGCACGTCGCTGTCGGCGGCCAGCGCGCGGGCCAGGGAGAGTCGCTGTCGCTGCCCCCCGGAGAGGTTCGCCCCGCGGTCGCGGACCGTGTAGTCGAGCCCGTCGCGGTGGAGGGCGACGACATCGGTCAGCATGGACGCCTCGACCGCCTCCGGAATCGTCCGGCTGGTGCCCGACGGGTCGATGTTCGTGCGGAGGGTGCCCGCGAAGATCTCCCCGTCGTACGGATTCACCAGCATGTGCTCACGGACCGCCTCGATCGACAGGCCCCCGATCGGCTGCCCGCTGACCCGCACCACTCCCTCGTACGCCTCCGGCGCGACGTTCACTGCGAGGACCGACGCGAGGTCGGCCGCCGCGCGCGGCTGGTAGACGGCGATCGCCAGGAACTCGCCGGCGTTCACCTTGAACTTGAGTTTGCGCAGGGACCCGTACTGGACGGAGTCGACCTCCAGGTCGCCGCCCGCGGCCGGGCGCTGCGGGCCCGGGGCCGTCACCGGCGGCGCGGTGAGCACCAGCGCCATACGCTCGGCCGACGCGCGCGCGATCATGATGTACTTGGGCATTTCCGAGAACATCTTGAGCGGTTCCATGATGAACTGCGCGAGGCCAACGGCCATGACCAGCTCACCGATGGTGATCTGGCCGCCGAACGCCAGCCAGCCCGCCGTCAGGGACACCGCGGCGGCGAGGACCGCGTTGAGGGCCAGTGCGGTGCCCGCGTACGTGCCGTTCACCTTGGCGACGGTGATCGCCTGGCGCTTCGCGTCCCTGCTGACTTTCCGGTAGGACCCGAACGCCGCGTGGTTGCCGCCGAAGCCGTGCAGCGGGCGCAGGCCGATGATCAGGTCGGCGACCTTCGCTCCCGCACGTGCCACCCGGGCCTGCTGTTCCTGGGTGCTGGCGCCGATCCGCCTGGACATCACGGCCAGGATCGACAGGATCGCGACGGTCCCCACGACCACCAGCAGGCCGAGCCGGACATCGGCCAGCCCCAGCGCGACCGTCGCGACCACCACCGCGACCAGGGAGCTGACCAGCATCGGCACCACCTCGACGATGTCGGCGGTCTGGTCGGCGTCCTCGGTGGCGATGGTCAGCACTTCGCCGGACTTCAGGTCGACGTCCCTGGCCACCGGCTGGAGCCCGCAGGCGGCCACCCGCACCCGCCAGCGGTGCGCCTCGGTCGTGTTGGCCTTCTGCAGGACGCGCATGCCGAACCGCCACGACAGCGAGACCGTCGTGATGATCACGGCCAGCGCGCCGATCGACAGGCCGAGCGCGCCCAGACTCCGGCCTTGCATCGTGTGCTCGACGATCAGGCCGAGCGCGATGGGGAAGGCGGTCTCCCCTGCCTGGTACAGGCTCATGAGGACGGTGCCCCAGACCATGGCCCCGGCGTTGCGGCGCAGTGCGGTCCGCAGGATGGCCGACCCCGGGCGGGGCCGCTGCGTGTCAGGAGTTTTCATCAAGGTGACGGGCAATCGCTTCCGGGGTTCGCAGGGTGAACAGATCACGGATGGTGATCACAGGACCGTACTCGCGGCGGAGCAGCCCGTTCAGCCGCACCGCCAGCATGGAGTGCCCTCCGAGGGACACGAAGTCGCTCACCGCGCTCACCTCGTCGTTGTCCAGATCCAGTGCTTCGGCGAAGAATTCGCAGACCAGCGTCTCGGTCTCGGTCTCCGGGCCGCGTTCTCCCGCCGTGGTCAGCGCGCCGAGCGGCTTGGCCTCCGGCAACGCCTTGGTGTCAGCCTTCCCGTTCACGGTCAGCGGGATGCTGTCGACCTGGGCGTAATGGGTGGGGCGCAGGAAGTCCGGTAGCCCGGCGCCCACTTCGCGGGCGACCTGCGCCAGGTCGGAGCCCTCCAGCACGAGATAGGCGGCCAGTCGGTACGCGCCGTCGACCTGCGGGTCGGGCTGGGCGACCGCGGCGGCGAATCGCACCGCCGGGTGCGCCGCGAACACGGCCTCGACCTCACCCAGTTCGACCCGGTGTCCGCGAATCTTGACCTGCTGGTCGGTGCGGCCCAGGTAGGTCAGGTTCCCGTCGGGCCGGCGAACCACCATGTCGCCGGTGCGGTACATACGCTCGCCGGGTTCGCCGAACGGGCAGGCGACGAAGCGGTGCGCGGTCTGGGCGCTCTGGCCGAGATAGCCGCGCGCGATGCCGATGCCCGAGACGTACAGCTCACCGGGAACCCCGTCGGGCAGGGGCCGCAGCCACGGGTCGAGCACGTACACCTCGGTGTTGTCGATCGCCACGCCCACCACCGGGTCCTGGCATTCGAAGGTGCCGACGCCGAGGGTGTTGATGGTGTATTCGGTGGGCCCGTACAGGTTGTAGCCGACCGTTCCCTCGGTCCCGGCGAGCCGCCGCCAGAGCGTCGGGGTGACGGCCTCGCCACCCAGCAGCACCAACGCCGGGCGTTGTGCGGGGCTGTCGAGCAGGCCCTCGGCCACCAGCTGCTGGGCGTAGGTCGGGGTCACGTTGATGACGTCGATCCCGTGCTCACGGCAGTACTCGACCAGCCGGGGGGCGTCGCGGCGCAGTTCCTCGTCGCAGATGTGGACCTCGTGGCCGTCGGCGAGCCACAGCAGCTCCTCCCAGGACATGTCGAACGCGAACGACACCGTGTGCGCGATTTTGAAGACCCGGTGGCCGTGCTCGGCAAGGACCGGCTCGAAGATCCGCCGCTGGTGGTTGATCAGCATGTTGGTGAGCCCGGCGTACTCGGTCACCACGCCCTTGGGCTTCCCGGTCGAGCCGGAGGTGTAGATCGTGTACGCGGGGTGCCGCAGACGGTCCGGGTCGTCCGGCGCGAACGTCACGACCGGATCGCTCTCGGTCAGGGGTCGGTCCAGCTCGATCAGGTCGCCGCTCAACCGGTGCGACACGGCGCTCACGGTGAGGGTCACCTCGGGCCGGGCGTCCGCGACGATCGCCGCGATCCGCTCGTCGGGGTGGTCCAGTTCCAGCGGAACGTACGCGGCGCCGACGCGCAGCACCGCGAACAGTGCCACGATCCAGTCGGGAGAGCGCGGGATCGCCAGGCCCACGGTCGTCTCGGGGCCGATGCCCCGGAGGGCGAGCACTCCCGCCACCGCACGACTGCGGTCCCGGAGCTCGGCGAAGGTCATGGTCGAGCCCTGGGCGACGAGCGCGACCCGCTGCGGATCACGGTCCGCCGCCTGGTCGAAGCGGTCGACCACGGTGTCCGTGCCGACGTCGGTGCGCGCCGCGGGCTCGGGGTCCGCCACCAGCCCGCGCAGCGCGCCCATCTTGCCCGTCGACCGGGCCAGGTCCTCGAGCACGCGGAGGTAGCCGTCGAGGAGGCGACGGGCGTCCTCGGGGTCGCCGTCGCGGTGCTCCAGCTTGACGGTGAGCCGGTCGCCGGGCGTGACGACCCAGGTGTACGGGTAGTGCGTGGAGTCGTCGGCCTGCACCGAGGTGATGCCGTGCCTGGCGTTCATCTCGGCGAACGCGTCCAGGTCGAGGAAGTTCTGGAGGACGAACAGGTTGTCGAACAGGGTGTCGTGCCCGCTGGCCCGCTGGATCTCGCCGAGCCCCAGGTGCTCGTGCTCCATCGCCTCGACCCGGGCCGCCTGTACGGCCGACAGGTACGCGCCGGCCGTGTCGTCGGGCCGTGCCCGCGTCCACATCGGCACGGTGTTGAGCAGCACACCGACGATGCCGGAGTGGCCCTCGCCCTCGCGGCTCGAGACGGTCACGCCGAAGACGGCGTCACTGCGGCCCGTGTGGGCGCCGAGAAGGAGGCCGAACGCGCCGGTCAGCACCGAGTTCAGCGTGACGCCGTGCACTCTGGCCGCGTCCCGGAGGAGCTCCGACAGTTCGGCGGACATCGTGTGCACGAGAGCGCGCGGCAGGTCGTCGGAGAGGGAGGGAGCCGGCCCGGCGAGCAGCGTCGGACCCGACAGCCCCGCCAGGTGCTCCGCCCAGAAGCGGTTGGACACCTCCGGGTCCTTGGCGTCGAGCGTCCGGGCGTAGTCCTCGAAGCTCGGCACCGCCGGGGCCGAGTCCAGCGGCTCGCCCGCGACGACGGCCTGATAGGCGTCGAACAGGTCGCGCAGCAGGATCTCGCGGGACCAGCCGTCCCAGAGCAGCAGGTGGTAGCTGAGCAGCAGGCCGTCCCGGCCGCCGGGCAGACGCACCACGGTCACCCTGATCAGTGGCGGCTGACCCGGGTCGAAGCCCGACTCACGGTCCCGGGTGCGCATCGCCTCGACGTCGGCGTCCGTCGCCGGCTCGACTGTGCGGACATCGACCCTGCGGCCCATCTTGAGGACCTGGACCGGGTTTCCGTCGTCGTCGGTGGTGAAGCCGGCGCCCACGACAGGGTGCCGCGCGATCACGTGTGCCATCGCCTCGGCGAGCGCGTCGGTGTCCAGGCGCCGGTCGAAGGTGAAGTAGCTCTGCGCCACGTAGTGTCCGGCCGTGCCCGCCATCTGGGCCTGGAAGAACAGGCCCCGCTGGAGTGCGGTGACCGGCGCCGTGCGCTCGGCCGTCGCGGAGGCGTCCCCGATGCGCTCAAGTGCGCTGCGCCAGTGCTCGGTGATCTCGTCGGGTATGCCCTCGGCGAGGGTGAAGGCCGCGTGCAGGCTGCCGGTGGCGTCGTCGATCCACGCGTTGACCTCGACGGCGTACGGGCTGCCCTGGTCGCCGCCGGTGAGGTGCAGTGCCTGGGACTCGCTGCCCCGGCCGAGGTAGTTGAACAGCACCTGTGGGCGGGCGGTCAGCAGCGGCGCCGTTTGCGAGTTGAGGTACCTGAGCTGGCCGTAGGCGACGTGTCCGCACTCCTCCGGCTGGCGTTCGGCGACCTCGCGGGCCGCCGCGACGGGCTCGGTGTGCGCCGTGAGCCGAAGCGGTGCGATGGAGGTGAACCAGCCGATGGTGCGGGTGTAGTCGTGGTGCTCCAGGGCCGGGACCCGGCCGTGCCGCTCCAGTTCGATCGTGAGATCGGTGGGCGTGGGCTGGATGTGCGTCAACGCGGTGCGCAGCGCACCGCACAGCAACTCGGTGAGACCCACGCCGAGTGCGGCGGGCGCACTGCGCGTCACGCGCTCGCTCGTCCCGGGATCGAGCACGACCGTGCTCTCGCGCAGATCCTGGACCGCGGGCAGCAGCGCGGGCGCCTGGAGTGTGGTGACCCAGTGTCCGAGGTCGTCGATCACCTGGGCGGACCGCACCGTCAGTGCTTCGGCGTACTCGGCATAGGACGTGGTCGGCGGTGCCAGGGGCGCCCCGCTCATGGCGGTGGACAGGTCGTCGAGGAGTACCAGCCAGGACACCGCGTCGATGGCCAGGTGGTGCACGGTGACCACCAGGGTCCGGCTCGCCGCCAGCCAGGAGAACGCGATGACGTCTCCGGATTCGGGGTCGAGCCGTCCGGCGTCCGCGTTCGCCACCGCCGTCGCGTCCGCGGCGTCCGTCCGGACGACGGTGACCTCACGGGCGGGTTCGGTACGCACGGCCCACACGCCGTGTTCGACGCGCAGCCGCAGCCTCAGGGCCGGGTGTGCGGCCACGACGGCGTTCGCGGCGCGGTGGGCGTCGGCGAGGTCGGCGCCCTCTGCTGCCGTCAGGGTCCTGGCCTGGGCGAACCGGTCGAGTGACCCGCCCAGTGCCCGCTGGCGCAGCATGATCGGTGTCGTCGGCAGCGGGCCGTCCTCGCGGCGGGACGGCGCGGGGGCCTCGGCCTGCGGGGTGCGCGTGGCCAGGTGGTCGGCGAGCGCGCGGGGGGTCTTCCACAGGAACACGTCCCGCGGGGCGATCGGCAGGCCGAGCGCCCTGGCCCGGTTGATCACGCTGATGGCGACGATGCTGTCGCCTCCGGCGCTGAAGAAGTCGGTGTCGGCGTCCACGGCGGCGGTGGGCAGTGTCTGGGCGAAGATGTCGACGAGTGCGGTGAGCGCGGAGCCGCTCGCCGCGACCGGGGTGTCGGCCTGTGCGGCGCGCTCGGTCAGGGCCTTGCGGTCCAGCTTGCCGTTGACCGTCAGCGGCAGGGCGTCGACCGGCAGGACCCGGCCCGGCACCATGTGCACGGGCAGCTTGGTGGACAGCAGGGCGCCGAAGTCACCGGGCATCTCGCCCACGACGTGCGCGACGAGGTGGTCGCCGCTGTCCGCCACGGTGACGGCCACATCGACGACCCCGTGGAGTTCCCTGACCGCGGACTCCACTTCGCCGAGCTCGATGCGGAATCCCTTGAGCTGCACCTGGTCGTCGGCGCGGCCGGCGAACTCCAGCTCGCCGTCGAGCGTCCGGCGGGCGAGGTCGCCCGTGTGGTACATGCGGGAGCCGTCGCCCGCGAACGGGTTGGCCACGAACCGGCTTGCGGTGAGCCCCGGCCTGCCCAGATAGCCGAGGGACACCTGGTCGCCTGCTACGTAGATGGCGCCCACCCGGCCCGGTGGCACCGGCCGGAGCCGGTCGTCGAGCAGATAGGTGGTCAGGCCGGGGATCGGACCGCCGATCGGGCTGACGTCGTCGCCGAGGCCGAAGTCCTCGTCGGTCAGGACCCGGTGGGTGACGTGGACGGTGGTCTCGGTGATGCCGTACATGTTGACCAGTTCGGGCGATCCGGCGCCGTGCCGCTGGACCCAGCCGCGCAGCTTCCCGAGATCCAGCGCCTCGCCGCCGAAGATGATCCGGCGCAGCGAGGTGACCGGTTCGTCGGCGTGCCGGTCGGCCTCGATGAACTGGTAGAACGCCGACGGGGTCTGGTTGAGCACGGTCACCGAGCGCTCGCGGACCAGCCGGTGGAAGTCGACCGGGGAGCGGGTCAGCCCGTACTCCGGCACCAGCAGCTCACCGCCGTGTGCCAGCGCGCCCCACAGTTCCCAGACCGCGAAGTCGAAGGAGAAGGAGTGGAACTGGACCCACACGTCCTGCGGGCCGAAGTCCATGTCGGGCCGGGTGTTCGCGAGGAGCGCCACCACGCTGGAGTGCGGGACGACGACGCCCTTGGGACGGCCGGTCGAGCCGGATGTGTAGATCACGTACGCGGGGTCGTGCCAGCTCACCTCGGGCTCGGTGGTGGCCTGCGGCAGTTCGTCCCCCTGTACGAGCACGCGTGCCTCCAGGCCTGCTCGGGCCAGCAGTCGGGTGAAGCGGTCCTGTTGTTCACGGTCCACGAGTACGACCTGCGGTGCGGAGTCGGCGAGAATGTACTCCAACCGATCGTCCGGGTACGCCAGGTCCAGCGGCACGTACGCGCCGCCCGCGGTGACGACCGCGACCAGGGCCACGACCTGCTCGATGGAGCGCGGGACAGCGACGGCGACCCTCTTGCCCGGCCCGACACCGGCCGCGCGCAGGGCCGAGGCCAACTCGTTCTTGGCGTCCGCCAGTTCGCCGTAGTCCAGTGACCGGGTACCGCCGTCGAGAGCGCAGTGAGTGACGGCGGTGGCTGCCGGGTCACGGTTCGCGGCGGCGTCGAACAGTTCGCCCAGCGTCACCGGGGAGACCGGCGCCGGGCGTCGGCCGGCCTCGGGGGCCAGTTCGTCGACCAGCGCGTCAGGCCGTTCGAGGAGGCCGGTGAGGGTCTGGGTGAAGGCGCGCAGGACCGCCTCGGCGCTCTCCTGGCGCAGCAGTTCCCCGTCGTAGATCAGGTTGAACCGCGGTCGACCGTCGCGTGCGCGCTCCACCACCAGCGTCAACGGGTAGTGCGGGGCGCCCTCGTTGACGATGTCGGTGATGACCAGCGCGTCGTCGGGCCCGCGCAGGGCGTCCACATCGGTCGCGATGTCGAACACCACCAGGGTGTCGAACAGGGAGCCCGCGCCGACAAGTCGCCCGATGCGCGCCAGCGAGACGTGCTGGTGCGGCAGCGCCGCGCTCTGGTGTTCCCGCACGGAGGCGAGCAGGTCGTGCGCCGTGGTGGTGGGGGCCCAGTGGGCGCGCACGGGGATCGTGTTGATGAACAGGCCCACCATGTCCCCGATGCCGGGCACCTCCGCGTCGCGCCCGGACACCGTGGACCCGAACACGACGTCCTTGCCGTGCAGGATGCCGCCCAGCGTCACCGCCCACGCGCTGTGCACGGCCACGCTGAAGGGCACGCCGGCCGACCGGACGGCCGCGTCGATGTCGTCGGCGGGCTCGGTGGCGATGTCGGCGAACCGTTCGGAGGGGGTGTGCCCTTCGGCGACCAGCGAGGCGCCGGGCAGGCCGGCGAGTTCGTCGCGCCACATGCGGTCGCTCTCGTCGTGGTCGCGTTCGGCGAGCCAGCTGACGTAGTCGCGGTAGCCGCCGAGCGGGTACACGGTCCCCGGCGCGGAGTACTCGGCCAGCAGCGCGCGGAGCATCGGAGGCACCGACCAGCCGTCGGCGATGATGTGGTGCACGGTCTGCACGAGGATGTTGCGGCCGGATCCGGCGCGGATGAGCGTGTAGCGCATGAGCGGGCCGGTGGCCAGGTCGAAACCGGCGCGGCGGTCCCGCTCGGCGTGGTCACGGATCTCGTCGTCGGTGATGGCGGCGCGGTCCAGCGTGGTGAAGGGCGCCTGCACACCGCTCTCCAGGACGGAGACGACGCGGCCGTCGGCGAGGGCCGTGAAGCGGGCGGCCAGGTTCGGGTACAGCGTGAGCAGCCGGGTGGCCGCCGCCGCGAGCCGGTCGGCGTCCACGTCGCCTTCCAGCGTCAACAGCTGCTGCTCGACGTAGCTGCCCGTCGCGTCGTCGTCGAAGACCGAGTGGAAGTACAGGCCCTCCTGCAGCGGGGTCAGCGGGAGGATGTCGCCCAGCGCCGGGCCGTCCAGGTCGTCGACGTCGGCCTGGGTGAGCGGCACCAGGGCGAAGTCGCTGGGCGAGTGGCCGCCTTCTTCGAGCGCGGCCAGGGCGGCGAGGGCCGCCTGGAAGTACTGGCCGAGGGTTGCGATGTCCCCGTCGGTGAACACCCCTTCGGGCCAGGAGATGGTGGTGACCAGTTCGTACTCGCCGCTCGCGTCCGGTTCCGCGATCGCGTTGAACTCCAGGGCGCGCGGCATGCGCATCCTCGGGTCGCGCTTCTCGCCCAACTGGCCTGTGGTGCCGGCGAGCTGCCAGTCTCCGGAGAGACCTGCGTCGAAGCGGCCCAGGTAGTTGAACAGCACCTGTGGTGCGGGCGCGGTCAGCCCGGTGTCGGTCAGGTACCGCAGGGCGCCGTAGGAGACGCCGTTGCTCGGCACCCGGGCGAGGTCCTCCTTGACCGCCTTGAGGGTGGCGGCCAGGTATGCCGGTGCGGTGAAGTCGGTTGCCGCGCCGGGGTCCACGGTCACCGGGAACAGGGTGGTGAACCAGCCCACGGTCCGCGACAGGTCGGGTTCGAAACCGGCATCGCCCGCTACGAAGCGTCCCTCGCGGCCGTGTCCTTCGAGTTCGATGTGGGCGAACGTCTGATCCTGCCCGCGGTCGCGTCGCCAGCGGGCGAGGGTGACGGCGAGCGCGGTCAGCAGCACGTCGTTGACGCCCGCGTGGAACTTCGCGGGTATCTCGCCGAGCAGCGCGGCCGTGTCCTTGGGCCCGATGGAGACGGTCCGCGTCCGCTCCTGGGCGACGGTGTCGGCCTCGGTCAGCGCACGCCTGCCCAGCGGTGCGTCCGCTGCCGGCAGGGGGCGCTGGAAGTGGGTACGGTCCGTGTCGAAAGGCGCACGTCCCAGCAGCTGCGTCCAGCGCCTGAACGACGTACCCACGGGGGGCAGCTCGACGGGTGCGCCCGAGGCGAACTGGCGCCATGCCATGGCCAGGTCGTCCATCAGGATGCGCCAGGACACGCCGTCGATCACGACGTGGTGGGCGACCACGACCAGCTGTTGTGCCTCGCGGTGCCAGACGGCGCGCAGCATCGCGCCGTTGTCCGGGTCGAGGGCGTCGGTGGCGAGGGCGACGCACTCGTCGAGCGGGCGGTCGCTCTCCTGCCACACCGTGTCGGCCTGGCCGGCCTGCGGGATGTCGAAGCTCCAGCGGTCGTCGCGCACCAGTTTGGCGCGCAGCATGTCGTGCCGTCCGAGCACGGCGGCGAGGATCTCGTCGAGGGCGCCGGCGGTCAGGTCCGCCGGTGTGTTGAGTACGACCGACTGTACGAAGCCGTCGATCGCGTCCGTGGTCCGGCCGAGCCACTGCACGATGGGCGATCCGACGACGGAACCGGTCGCGACGTCACCGTGGTCCACGGTGGAGACGTCTTCGCTACCGGCCACCGCGGCCAGGGCTCCGACAACGCTGTGGGTGAAGATCTGCCGTGCGGTGACGTAGAGGCCCGCGTTGCGCAGCGCGCTCAGCAGTGAGATCGCCAGGATGCTGTCTCCGCCGAGCTGGAAGAAGTCCTGGTCGACCCCTACCTTTTCCAGCCGCAGCACTGTCGCGACGGCTTCGCACACCACGCGCTCGTTGTCGGTGGCGGGGGCCACGACGGAGCCGGTGCCGATCACGGGCTCCGGCAGGGCGACCCGGTCGACCTTGCCGTTCGCGGTGAGCGGGAACGCCTTCATCACGACGAGGTGGGTGGGCACCATGTACTCCACCATGTTCGAGGTGGCCCACTCCTTGACCTGCTCCGCCCGCAGGTCCTCGTTGCCTGCGGCCGGGATCACGTATCCGACCAGGTAGGTGCCGCCCGCCGTGTTCTTCTTCGCGACGACGCAGGTGTGCCGTACCCCGGGGTGCTCCGCGAGGCCGGCCTCGACATCCTCGATCTCCAGGCGCATGCCGCGGATCTTGATCTGGTTGTCGGCGCGGCCGAGGAAGTCCAGCGACCCGTCCGGGGCGAACCGCGCGAGGTCACCGGTCCGGTACAGCCGGGATCCGTCCGCGGCGAAGGGGTTCGCCACGAACCGGGAGGCCGTGAGGCCTGGGGCGTTGACGTACCCGCGCCCCAGGAGGAGTCCTCCGGCGTACAGTTCGCCGCCGACCCCGACCGGGACCGGGCGCAGTTCGTCGTCCAGCACGTACAGCTGGGTGTTGGGGTTGGCCTTGCCGATCGACGTCGACAGGCGTTCGGCCGCGCCCCGGTAGATGACGTGCGAGACGCCGATGGTCGTCTCGGCCGGTCCGTAGCCGTGGTACAGGGGGATGTCGAGCTGGGTGCGGAACCGCTCGTAGAGCTCCGGTGTCAGCACCTCGCCGCCGCACCACACGTGCCGCAGGCTGCTGAGGCGGCCGGAGTCGCCCGCCATCTCCAGCAGGACATCCAGCATGGACGAGACCAGGTAGGTGAAGGTGACGCGCTGTTCGGCGATCACGCTCAGCAGGTGGTGCGGGTCCCGTTCGCCGCCGGGCCGCAGGATCACCAGTCTGGCGCCGGACACCAGCGGCAGGAATATTTCGTTGATGGAGATGTCGAAGGACAACGGCGCCTTGAACAGCGACGCGTCGTCGTGGCCGAAGTGCAGAATCTCGTTGACCTGCCACAGCAGGCGCTCGCTGATCGCCTCGTGTCGGATCATGGCGCCCTTGGGCCGCCCGGTCGAACCGGACGTGAAGATCACGTAGGCCAGGGCCGTGCCGGGGACGATCGCCTCGGGCTCCTCGACGGGGTAGGCACCGAACTTCCAGTCGCCGAGGTCGACGGCCACTGCGTCCGGTTCGCCCGCGCCGTGCTGGCCCGACGCGTTGAGCTGCAGCACGACCCGGGCGTCATCGATGACGACGGCTCGGCGGGCGGCGGGCCACTGGGGATCAAGCGGTACGAACGCGCACTTGGCCTGGAGCACGGCGAGGAGCCCGATGACCATGTCGGCGGAGCGGCCCAGCGAGATACCGACGACCTGCTCGGAGGTGAGACCGCGCTCGATCAGGTGGTGGGCCAACTGGCTTGAGCGTTCGGCTGCTTCACGGTAGGTCAGGGACCGGTGCTCGTCGACGACGGCGACGGCGTCCGGCCTGGCGCGCGCCTGCTCGCGGAACATGTCCATGATGGTCGGGCGGACCCGGTCGGCCCCGGTGTTGTTCCACTCGGCCAGGGCTTCGATCCTCGCCGGAACGCTGGACGGGCTGATGGTGCCGATGGGCCGGTCCGGGAAGTCGGCCAGGTCGTCCAGCGCGAGCTGCGCGTCGGCCGGCTCGACTCCGTCGGGGACGGTGATACTCAGGCCGTCGGCACCGACCTGCCAATCGCCGGTGCCCGCACCGCCGTTGTCGACCCACCCGAGGACGTCGGCGAACAGTGTGCCGGGGGTGAGGTCGATGCCGTCGGGGCTGTGGCCGGTCGTCCAGTACGACAGCCCGATGGCGCACGCTTCGATGATGGTCCGGTCACCGTAGTCACCGGTTCGCCGGCGTACGTCGGCCAGGCGGGCGGGAGAAAGCAGTACGCGAGGAGCGCTCGGTTCCATCATCGAAGACTCAGTGTCCTTTCAAGGTATATAGGTCAGCCTAACCTAACTTAGGTTGACCTAACTACCTTCTCGCCAGGCACGCCACAGACGCGCGTACTGGCCGCCCAGAGCCACCAACTCCCCGTGCGTTCCCTCTTCCACCACGCGTCCCGCGTCCAGTACGGCGACCCGGTCGGCCGCCATCGCCTGGGTCAGCCGGTGCGCCACGAGCAGTGTGGTGCGGCCCGAGCACGCGGCCAGCACGGCCCGCTCCAGCTCGGCCGCGCCCTCGCTGCCCGCCTCCGCCGTCGACTCGTCGAGCACCACTACGGGCGATCGGCCCAACACCAGCCGGGCCAGGGCGATCTGGGCGACCTTCGTGACGTCCAGGCGCTCACCGCCCTCGCCGACCATGGTGTTCAGCCCCTCGGGCAGCAGCTCGACCCACCCGCCGGCGCCGACCGTGCGCAACGCGTCCAGTAGCTGCTCGTCGCTCGCATCGGGCGCGGCGAGCCGCAGGTCGTCGGCGAGCGGACCCGAGAACACATGCGTCTCCTGGGTCAGAATGCTCACCAACGCCCGCGCCCCGGCCTCGTCCATGCCGGCGAGGTCGTGCGACCCGATGCGCACCGACCCGGCCTGCGGGGCCCCGATGCCGGCGATCAGCGCGGCCAGGGTGGACTTGCCCGCGCCCGTCGCCCCCACCAGGGCGAGCGAACCGCCGGCCGGGATGGACAGACTCACATCCCGCAGGACCGGTTCGTCGGTGTCGGGGTAACTGAAGGTCAGCCCCTCCACCGTCACCGGGTACGGCGCGGCTTCCGCCGGTGCGACGGACACGTCGCCCACCAAGCGGTCCTCCGCGGGCTCCCCCAACACCCCGACCAGGCGGGTAAGGCTCGCGCCCGACTTCTGTGCCTCGTCGAAGGTGAACATGATGGCGCCCAGCGGGGTGAACAGCCGGTGGAACATCAGTGGGGCCGCCGACACCTCACCCAGGGTGGCGGCGTCGGCCTCCAACAGGGCGTACCCCACCACAAGGATGAGGACGAGCCCGATAAACTCGGCGCGGTTCTCCCTGCCGACGAACCGGCCGAAGAAGCGGAACACCTCGACGCCGAGATTGCGCACCCGCCACGATTCCTGGGTGACCGTCTCGCGGACAGAGCTCTCCAGGCGGTACGCCCTGACCGTGTCGATCCCGTTCAGACCACTGATCAACGCCTGCGCACGGTCGGCCTGCGCCACCCGCTGCTTCCGGTAGAGCGGCGCGGACCGGGGCAGATACCAGCGCAGGGCCAGCGCGTACGCGGGCAGCGCGCAGGCGCCGGCCAGGCCGAGCCGCCAGTCCAGTCCGAACATGCCGACCGTCGCTATGGCGACCAGCACCCCCGCCGAGAACACCGTGGGGACGGCCGTCCTGATGCCTTTGGACAGCACGGCCACGTCGTCACCGACCCGGGACAGTACGTCGCCCCGGCCGACCTGCTCGACGCGTGCGCTCGGCATCCCCAGCACAGCGCGGACGGCGGCTTCCCGCAGTTGTGCGAGCAGATCCGCTCCCAGCCGCCCGATCAGGTACGTCGACGCCGCGGTGGCCGCCGCGCCGAGCAGCGCGGCGGCCACCATCAACACCCCGACCGTGACCAGCACCGAGCGCGATTCGCCCTCGATCACCCCGTCGACCACCCGGCCGAGGAGGAGCACCGGGAGTACCTGGAGCGCCGCCCCGGCCACCGTCGTGAGCACGGTGGCGGCCGTCAGCCAGGGGGCCTGGCGACAGTGCGCCGCGACCCACCCGGTGGCCTCACCTCCGGCCGCCGTGCGCAGGGTTGTCGGGGCGACGCGGGTGTCGGTGATACTCACAAAGAGACCAAATCTTGCCGAGGGCGGAACAGGGCGAACGCCATCTTTAGCCGACCGACTTGGCGAGCTCATCGATGGCGTACGGCAGGGACAGCAGCGTGCCCTGGGACATGGCCGCACCGACCGCCGGACCCTCACTGTCCAGCAGGTACGAGACCTTGCCCTTCTTGACGGCGGGCAGGTTGGTGAACAGCTCGAACTTCTTCAGCGCTTCCGTGTCCGCCTTGTCGTTGATGACAAAGATGCGGTCGACGTCGATCAGGTCCATGCGCTCGGGCGACAGCGGGGCGGAGAAACTGCCGTCAGCGATCTCGTCGATCTTGGTCTGGTACTTGAACCCAATGCCCGTCACCAGCCGTCCACGTACGTCCGTGGAGGTGAACGGCACCACCGCGTCCTTGTACCAGGACACCGCGACAGCGGTCTGCTTCGCGAACTCGGGGTGCGCCTTCTTGGTGGTGTCGAGCTTGGTCTGGATGCCCTTCACCAACTTGGCGCCCTCGTCCTCCTTGCCGAGCGCCTTGGCGATGTGCACCGCGTTGTCCTGCCACGGCGCGCTGAAGGGCTCCTTCTCGCCCTTGGTGCGGCCCACTGTCGGAGCGATCTTGGAGAGCTTCTCGTAGGCGGCCTTGTCGATCTCGGAGTAGACCGCGACGATCAGGTCCGGACGCAGGGAGGCGATCTTCTCGTAATTCGGGCCCGAGTCACCGTTGTTCATGACGACCTCGGGCCGGGTGTCGCCCCACTTGTCCTTCACCCAGGGCCACTGGGTGTTGATGTCGGGGGACTTGCCCGCCGGGTTCGGGTACTGGTCGACCATGCCGACCGGCTTGGTGCCGAGCGCCAACATCGCCTGGTCATCCGTATAGCCCACGGAGACGACCCGCTTGGGAGCCTCGGTGACCTTCGTGGATCCGAACGCGTGCTCCACGGTGACCGGGAACGCGCCGGCGGCGGCTGCCGGGGCGTCGTCGCTCTTCTTGTCCGCCGCGTCGGAACCGCATCCCGTGAGGAGGCCAAGACCGAGGGTCGCGGCGGACAGCACCGTCGCCGCCCGCTGCCACGGCTTCACAAGCGTCGTTCGATGGAGAAGCATCCGAGATCCCTTTGCTGTCGCACTATCCACTGCGCCCCGATGTAAGGGCAGCCAAACCTTATCCTGCACAAGTGAGGTTAGCCTAGCCTAACTTTCAACTTTCCCTCACCGGAAACAAGTGGGGTACTCGCCCCTGCGCCCTACGGGGCGAGTACGACGTGCGTACGGCCGATCGGCACGATGAGGGGCCGGTCACCCACCGGGTCGTCGATCACCTTGGCCCGCAGCCCGAACGCCTCGTGCAGCAGCTCGGCGGTGATCACGTCACGCGGGTGCCCCTGCGCCAGGATCGATCCCTCCCGCATCACGATGAGGTTGTCGCTGTATCGCGTGGCCAGATTGAGGTCGTGCAGCACCATGACCACGGTGCGCCCCGACTCGTGCAGGTCGTCCACCAGGTCGAGTACGTCGATCGCGTGCGCCAGGTCCAGATAGGTGGTCGGCTCGTCGAGGAGCAGCAGGTCGGTGCCCTGGGCCAGGGTCATCGAGATCCAGACGCGCTGGCGCTGGCCGCCGGACAGCGAGTCGACCGGGCGGTCGGCCAGGTCGGAGACCCCGGTCATGGCCAGCGCGCGCTTCACGACGCCGGCGTCGTCCGAAGACCACTGCCGCAGCCAACTCTGGTGCGGGTGGCGCCCTCTGGCGACCAGGTCGGCCACCGTCAGACCCTCCGGTGCGACTGGCGCCTGCGGCAGCAGGCCGAGCTTCTTCGCCACGTCCCTGGTCTTGAGCTTGACGATGTCCTCGCCGTCCAGAACCACCGTCCCGCTGGTCGGCTTGAGCAGCCGCGTCAGGGTGCGCAACAGGGTGGACTTCCCGCAGCCGTTGGGACCGATGATCGTGGTGATCACTCCGGGCGGAATCGCCACGTCGAGATCGTCGATAACTGTCAGGCCGCCGTATCCGACCGTGACGCCCCTGGCTGCCAACCGTGGGACGTCCTTGACCCCGGACTCGATCTCGGTGATGAACTGCGCGGCCACAAGCCCCCCTTAATTAGGTTCGCCTTACTTTTTACCATCTACCTGAGGTTCGCCCGCACCAGCAGGTAGACGAGGAACGGGCCGCCGATCGCGGCGGTGACCACGCCGACCGGGAGAGTGATCGGCAGCGCCGTACGGGCGACCAGGTCCGCGCCGATCAGCAGCAGTGCTCCCACCAGGCCGGAGGCCACCATCGGCGGCGTCGGGCACTTCGCCAGACGCATCGCCACCTGGGGCGCCACCAGCGCGACGAACGGAACCGGACCTGCCGCGCTCACGGCCACGGCGGCCAGCAGGACCGCGCACAGCAGCAGGATCGCCCGCACGCTGGAGTAGCGGACGCCCAGGCCGGCGGCAACCTCGTCGCCGAGGTGCATCGGCTTGAACTGGAACGCGACGCCGGCCACCACGACCATGAGAACGAGCGTGCACCAGAAGGCCACCCGGACCTCGTCCCACGACCGGTTCTCCAGCGAGCCGACCAACCACGCCTGGGCCCTGGCCACGTCCCTGATGTCGGCCGAGACCAGCAGCCAGGTCGTGATCGCCTCCATCACCGCGCTCACCGAGATGCCGATGAGGATGAGCCGTACGCCGTCGATCCCGCGTCGCCACGCCAGGAAGTACACCAGCAGACCCGTACCGAGACCGCCCGCGAGCGACGCCGCGGACAGGCCCACCGAGCTGACGACCGCGGCAGCCGTCCCGCCCGACACCGTCACCAGGAACACCGCGACGGCGCTGGCTCCGCCGGTGATCCCCAGGATGTCGGGACTGGCGAGCGGATTGCGCGCGACGGACTGCGTGATCGCGCCGGACATCCCCAGCGCGATCCCCACGATGAGACCGGCCAGGGCGCGCGGCATCCGCAGATCCATGACCACGAACTCGTCGACCTGTTCGCCCCGGCCGAGGATCGTGGCGACCACCCTGGACAGCCCGATGGGGAAGTCACCGGCGCTGAGGGAGAGGCAGAACACCAGGAAGGTCGCCGCCATCAGCAGCAGCGTGACCAGGACGAGCCAGGGCCGCCATACGAACGACATCTGGCCGAGCCGCACGCCCGGCGCCACCGATGGGATCGCGTCTGTCGTGTGCGTGCGCGTGTCGCTCATGCGTGTCTTGTTCATGCGCTCTTGAACTTTCCTCGCCACACCAGAACAGCGAAGAACGGGGCGCCCAGGAGGGCCACCACGACCCCCGCGTCCAACTCACCCGGCCGCACCACCAAGCGCCCCACGATGTCGCAGACCAGGAGGACGACGGCTCCGAGCAGACCGGCGTACGGCACCAGCCATCGGTAGTCCGGCCCGGTCAGGTATCGGGCCCCGTGGGCCACCATGAGCCCGAGGAACGCGATGGGGCCGCACGCCGCCGTGGCAGCGCCGGCCAGCAGGGTGATGGCGACGATGCCCGTGGTCCGGCTCATGGCGATGTTCACTCCCAGCCCCCGTGCCACGTCGTCGCCCAGGTTGAGCAGGTTGAGGGCGGGGAGGGTGATCAGTGCCAGTACCAATCCGGTCGCGATGAATGCGGTCACCGGCCAGATGACGTCGAATCGGACACCGGCCACGGAGCCCGCGTTCCAGAACCGCAGCGCGTTCAGCGACTTCTGGTCGGACAGCGCGACCGCCGTGGTCATCGCCGCGAGGAACACCGTGATCCCTTGCCCGGCCAGGGCGAGCGTCAATGGGTTGCCCGCCCCCCGGCCGATGCTCGCCAGGCCGAAGACGACGACGCCTGCGATCGCCGCCCCCAGGAAGGCGAACCAGACGTACTGGAACGGGTCGGTGAACCCGAACACGGCGATCACCGACACCACGGCGAACGAGGCTCCGGCGTTCACCCCCAGCAGGCCCGTGTCGGCGATGGGATTGCGTGTGTACCCCTGGATCAGCGCACCGCCGACTCCCAGAGCGATGCCCGCCACGATCGCGAGCACGGTCCGGGGCACCCGCACGGTCTGCACGATGAGCCTGATCTCGGTCAGTGGCTCGTCGGAGTCGGGCACCGCGAACAGCCCGTGCCAGACCTCGGCGGGACTCAGCGCGCGGGTGCCGACGGCCAGCGACACCGCCGCCGCGATCACGAGGATCACCACAAGCGCGCCCAAACCCACGACCCGCCGCCGACGGGGATCCCTTGTCCCCGGGGGCGCGGGTCGCTCAACTGCAGTCGTGAACATGTCGACGAACGTTATCCCTAGCCGTGGGCGGACTGACGGGCGGTGCGGCCGGCGCCATCGGCGAGCGGTCGGCCCTCGTCGGAGGCCGACCTCAGGCCCCGGGCGAGCAACGATTCCAGGATCTCGCCGACCCGTATCGCGGTGTTGGACAGCAGCGACGTCGTAATGCCGTGCGTGTGCTCCGTCCCCCCCTGCAGGTAGATCCCACAGCGCAGTTCGGGGTCCGTCGCGATGCGGTAGTCGCGCTCGACGCGGACGCGGCCCTGGTCGTCGCTCAGGCAGCGGTCGGCGACCTCGCCGAGGAGGCCGAGTGGGTCGGCGGGGCTGTAGCCGGTGGCGAAGACCACGACGTCGGCGTCCAGGTGTGTCTCCTCGCCCGTGACGAGGGACTTCACCGTCGCACGTACGCCGTCGGGCGTCTCCTCGGCGCCGGTGACCCGGGACACGTTGAGGAAACGCAGCCGTTCGGTCCCGAGGACCTTCTCCCGGTACATCTGCCGGTACAGGTCGTCGATCAAGTCGATGTCGACCACGGAGTAGTTGGTGTTGCCGTGATAGGCCATCAACCGGCTCTTGACGCTCTCGGGCGCGGTGAAGAAGTCGTCGACCGCCCCGGGGTCGAAGATCCGGTTGGCGAAGCTGCTGTCGTCGGCGGGGCTGTAGCCGTAGCGCGAGAAGACCGCACAAACCTCGGCCCGGGGGAAGCGGCGGTGCAGGTAGGCCACGTTCTCGGCGGCGCTCTGTCCGGCACCCACGACGACGAACCGCGAGGGCGAACCGCCCTCCAGTCCGTCGACCTTGCGCAGCAGATCGGAGTTGTGCCAGATGCGGTCGCCGCGCTCCACGCCCTCCGGCATGAGAGGGCGCAGCCCGGTACCGATGACGAGGTTGCGGGCCCGGTGGACCTCAAGGCCCTCCCCCGACCGGACGGTCACGTCCAGGTACTCCACGACACCGTCGTGGACGAAGGGCGTGACGGAGACGACCTCGTGGCCGTAGGAGACCATGTCGTCGACTTTGGCCGCGGCCCACTCGAAGTACTCGTGGAATTCCACCCGCAGCGGGAAGAGGTTCTTGCCGTTGACAAAGTCGATCATGCGGTTCTTGCTCTGCAGATAGCAGAGAAAGCTGAACTCACTGGCCGGGTTCCGGAGCGTCACCAGGTCCTTGAGGAAGGACACCTGCATGGTGGCGTCGTCGATCAGCATGCCGCGGTGCCAACCGAAGCTCGGCTGCTGCTCGAAGAAGTGAGCGGTGACCGGCTCCTGCCTGCCGACGCGCGCGTTGTGCTCGTTGAGCGCGATCGCCATGGCCACATTGGAGGGGCCGAAGCCGATGCCAATGAGGTCGTGGACCACCGGTGCGTCGCCAGGAAGAACCTGAGACATGTCACTCCCATCGTGCGGTGAAGCCGCCTGTCAGGCGTGGGGAAGGTACGAGAGGCAGGCATGCCGACGGACCGGCCAGCAAACTTAGGTGAGCCTAAGCTAATCGCGCGGCACTGTCGACTGGGCAAACCGGACAAACGCGCGCCAACGCCTCGTGAAGCGACGTAAAACCGCCTCCTACGCCGATGCCGGCTCTCTCCCCTTCGCGGTCGTTCCCTACCTCGGTCACCAACGCCTCGCCGTCGTCGCCGGTCCCCCGAGACACCTGCTCGCTCGCCACCTGGCCACAGCCGGTCAGAGCCAACTCGCTGTGCCGGGGCCGGAGCCAGGAACGCCCCGGGCCCAGAAGACGGGCGCCCGGGGCGTGTGGCACGTGCGGCCAGGTACCGCTGGTTATGCGAACTGACCGGGCTGGTAGTCGCCGGCCGGCTGCTGGATGAGGACGTTCGCCCGGTTGAAGGCGTTGATGATCGCGATCGCGCACACCAGGGCGGCCAACTGCTCCTCGTCGTAGTGCTTGGCAGCGTTCGCCCACACCTCGTCGCTGACCCCACCGGCCGCGTCCGCGATCCGGGTGCCCTGCTCCGTCAGCTCCAGCGCCGCCCGCTCGGCCTCGGTGAATACCGTGGCCTCCCGCCACACCGCCACCAGATTCAGCCGCACCGAGGACTCACCGGCCGCGGCGGCATCCTTGCTGTGCATGTCGGTGCAGAAACCACACCCGTTGATCTGACTTGCGCGGAGCTTCACCAGCTCCTGCGTCGCGGCCGGCAGCGTCGAGTCATCGAGCACCTTGCCCGCCGCGATGATGTGCCGGAAAACCTTGCCAATGGTCGGACTGCTCAAGGGGTCCAAGCGGGCACTCATGGCGATCTCCTCTGCCGTTGTCGGTGCTTACACAGCTACGACGGCGCAGCTCGGCAGGATGTGACATGACCGGCTGTGACCCGCGTCTCTCCCGTCACCGCGGCGAGGACGTCCTCGACTCATCAGTTCCGGCGCGAAGCAGTCACGCGGTCGGGCGATCTTCCCGTCGCGGATGCGGAAGATCCGCACGAGCGAGACAGCCGGGTTTTCCCGTCCCCGTCGAACCCATCGAAACCGTGTCGATTTCGGCGATGAACACGTCGGGGCGGGGCCGTGTGCAGTACGCACCCGGTCTTCTCAAGGACCGCCGCCCGTCTTCCGCTGGCGGTTCCGGGGCGTCAAGACGGCTGAAACCGAGCTGAAACCGTACTGAACCGGCTCAGCCGCAAGCTCTGCGGCATGACGAAAACGACCGACCCACTCGCGATCTCGGCCACCGGGCTGCGCAAGTCCTACGGCGAGAAGACCGTTCTCGACGGCATCGACCTCCGCGTCCCCGTCGGCACGGTCTTCTCCCTCCTCGGGCCGAACGGCGCCGGCAAGACCACCACGGTCCAGATCCTCTCCACCCTGGTCGCCGCCGATGCCGGCGAGCTGCGGGTGAACGGGCACGACCTTGCCTCCGAGCCTCAGGCGGTGCGCGCGGCGATCGGCGTCACCGGGCAGTTCTCCGCGGTGGACAACATGATCACCGGCGAGGAGAACATGCTCCTCATGGCGGACCTGCACCATCTCCCTCGCCGCGAAGGCCGCCGATTCGCCGCCGAGTTGCTGGAGCGCTTCGAGCTGGCCGGGGCCGCCAAGAAGCCCGCTGTCACCTACTCCGGCGGCATGCGCCGCCGTCTCGACCTCGCCATGACTCTGGTCGGCAGCCCGCGGATCATCTTCCTCGACGAGCCGACCACCGGCCTCGACCCGCGCAGCCGGCACACCATGTGGCACATCATTCGAGAACTCGTCGCCGAGGGCGTCACCGTCTTCCTCACCACCCAGCACCTGGATGAGGCCGATCAGCTCGCCGACCGCATCGCGGTTCTCAACGGTGGCGAGATCGTCGCCCAGGGCACGGCCGGAGAGCTCAAGCGGCTGGTCCCTGGCGGGCATGTCCGCCTCCGGTTCGCCGAGCCTCAGGCGTACGCGCACGCGACCGACGCCTTGCCCGACACCTTCCGGAGCGAGGAATCGCTCTCCCTGACCATCCCCAGCGGCGGCAGCCAGCGCGAGCTGCGCGCCATCATCGACCGGCTCGACGCGGCCGGCATCGAGGCGGACGAGCTGACCGTGCACACCCCCGACCTCGACGACGTGTTCTTCGCTCTGACGGACCAACCCGCTGCGGCCACCGCATCCGCCACGCCCACCGCCTCCGCCACGCCCGCCGCCAAGGAGACCGTCCGATGAGCACCCTGTCCCTCACCGTGCGCGACTCGTCCACGATGTTGCGCCGCAACCTCCTGCACGCGCGGCGCTACCCCTCCCTCACCCTCAACGTCCTGCTGACGCCGATCGTCCTGATGCTGCTTTTCGTGTACGTCTTCGGCGATGTGATGAGCGCGGGCATCACGGGCGGCGACGCCGGCCGCGCCGAGTACGTCGCCTATCTGATCCCCGGCATCCTGCTGATGACCATCGGCGGGACCTCCGTCGGCACCGCCGTGTCCGTCTGCATCGACATGACCACGGGCATCGTCGCCCGCTTCCGCACCATGGCGATCTCCCGTGATTCCGTGCTGATCGGACATGTCGTCGGCAGTGTGCTGCAGACGCTGATGTCGCTGGTGCTGGTGCTGGGCGTCGCCCTTGCCATCGGGTTCCGCCCCGAGGCCACCGTGGTGGAGTGGATCGCGGCGGCGGGCCTGCTGACGATGGTCAGTCTGTCGCTGACGTGGACCGCGGTCGGTCTCGGCCTGGCCAGCCCGACGCCCGACGGTGCGAGCAACAACGCACTGCCGCTGATGATGCTGCCGTTGCTGTCCAGCGCGTTCGTGCCGGTGGATGCCATGCCGAGCTGGTTCCGCTGGTTCGCCGAGTACCAGCCCTTCTCCCCCGCCATCGAAACCCTGCGCGGTCTGCTGTTGGGCAGCGAGATCGGCAACAACGGGTGGCTGGCCTTCGCCTGGTGCGTGGGCCTGACCGTGCTCGGCTACCTCTGGTCGAAGGCCCAGTTCAATCGAGACCCGGTGCGCTGATCGCGCGCAGCGCCACGGCAAGCAACTCACCGTGCTCCAGGGCGGCGTACTCCGACATCGCGACGGCGTACGCCGCCCTGTCGGCATGATCGGCGGCCCGCTGGGCCCGGTCGGCGGACAGGGTCGGGAACTCCCTCAGTACGCGCATCCGTTCCGCCAGCGCCAG
The DNA here is from genome assembly GCF_051131715.1 of Streptomyces sp. A5-4. Lineage (NCBI taxonomy): Bacteria > Bacillati > Actinomycetota > Actinomycetes > Kitasatosporales > Streptomycetaceae > Streptomyces > Streptomyces sp. A5-4. Next base: position 278,894 of record NZ_CP178591.1, read on the forward strand.
GAGGCGCACAGCCGAGGTGTCGCCCCGCGCGAGGCCGGTCAGGCCGAGCGCCCGCAGCACCGTGCCGCACACCGGAAGCTTCGATGGGACCCCCGCCTCGGACTGACCTGCCAGCAACTGCCTGAGTTGTTCCCGGAGTTGTCCGGCCAGCCCGTCGAGCAGCTCAAGGCGGCCGTGCTGGGCATGCGCGGCCAGTGCAGCCGACTGCACTTCCAGGGACCAGGGATTTGCCAACGGCTCGGTGGCCTGTGGCGGGTTCCCCTCCCGCATCCGCGCCACGGCCTGCCGCCACAGTTCGAGCCCCGCCTCGGTCAGTCCACGGGCCAGCGCGATCTCCGCCCGTGCCGCCAGGTCCGGGGTGTAGAAGATCTGGTTCGCCTCCACCTGTTGGTCGAGGGCTGCCAGCTCCCACCAGTACTCCGCCTCGTCGAGATCCCCGCGCTGCAAACAGGCAAGCACCAGTCCCCAGCGGATGCCGACCGTGTCCAGCAGGCCGTCGAACTTGTCGAGCGCGCCCAGCGCGGCCCGCAGGTGGGTGTACGCCTCCGCGCCCCGCTCGGTCTGTAGACACAGGTCGCTGATCCGGCCGTGGCTCAGCATCCGCGTCGCCGGATTCTTCAGCGGCCCCAGAGCGGCGAGAGTCCGGCGGGCGGATTCCAGCGCCCGTTCCACCTCGTTCTCGTACTCCCACACGTAGCTGGCGACGAGCTCGGAGAGGCCCGCCACCAGTGGTTCGTCGGCGGCGCACAGCTCCCACAGGCGCACGTAGTCCGGAGGGAGCACGTCGGGCGTGGCGCACAGGACGACGGCCAGTGCCCGGAGCAGGGTGTCCGGCGGAGCCGTCGGCAGCCTGCGCAACGTGACGAGCTGGCGCATGGCATGCGGCCCGTGACTCATGAAGAGGGACGCCGCGCACACGGCCGCCGCGGTCCGCGCCACCTCGACGTCCTCGGAACCGGGTTGGAAGTGCGAGAGCGGGCCGCCGGTCCCGGTGGCGAGGGTGGCGAGCCGGGCGTGATTGAAGTCGGTGGCCCACAGCGAGGCGAGCACCGCCGTGACGGCCGCGGTAGTGGGTCCCTCGGTGCGCGTCAGAGCGTGTCTCAGGGCCAGAACGAGGTTGTCCTGCTCGGCCCGGATCCGCACCCAGTAGGGCGAGGGGTCGCTGCTGAAGAGCACATCGTGGTACGTACGGCCGAAGTCCCGTGCCCAGGCGAGGAACCCGATGGTGACGGCTTCCTCCTCGCCCGCCCGCGCGCGCCGGCCGGCGCTGAACTCCCGTACGGTCTCCAGCATGTGAAAGCGCAGCCCGGACGCGGTCTCACCTGCCTTGATCAAGGACTGATCGGCCAACTGTTCCAGCAGGTGGAGCGCGTCCCCCCTGCCACCGCCCGCGAGCACACGCTCCGCCGCGTCCTCGGTGAAGCCTCCGGGGAACACCGAGAGCGCGCGCAGCGCCGCCCGACCTTCGGGCTCAAGGAGGTTCCAGCTCCATTCGACGACGGCATACAGGGTGCGATGCCGCTCCGGTGTGTCCCGCGCCCCACCGCGCAGCAGCGCGAAGCGGTCCCGCAGGCGGCGGTCGATCTCGGCCACGGACAGCACCCGCACCCGGGCGGCGGCCAGCTCCACGGCCAGCGGAAGACCGTCCAGACGACGGCAGAGCTCGGCCACCTGGCCGGCGGGCAGCTCCACATCGGGGCGCGCCGCCCTGGCCCGCTGCCCGAAGAGCTCGACGGAGGTGGCGAGGGTCAGCTCCGGCAGCGCATACAGGGACTCCGAAGTCAGGCCGAGCGGAGCCCTGCTGGTGGCAAGCACCCGCAGCTCCTTCGACCGCGACACCAGATCCCGTACGAGGTCGGCGGCGCCGCGGACGACCTGCTCACAGTTGTCGAGCACAAGGAGTACAGGTCCTGGGCCCAGCGCTCCGACGATCCCTCCGACGAGATCCCCGCCCACGGCGAAGCGCCGGGTGTCCCCGACACCGACCGCCGAGGCCACCTCCCCTGCCACATCGTCATCGGCGGTGACACCGGCCAGCGGCACGAAGTGCACCACCCGCTGTTCGGCGGCCCGGCCGACGGCGTACGCGAGCCGGGTCTTGCCGAGGCCGCCGGGGCCGATGGTGGTGACGACCCGTGCGGTGCGCAGCAGTTCGGCCACGGTGGCGATGTCGGCCTCCCGCCCGAGCAGCAGATTCGGCTCGTGCGGTACGCCGTGCCGGACCGCGGGCGCCTCGGCACGCAGCAGTTCCTCGTGTACGGCCTTGAGCCTGCCACCGGGGTCGGCGCCGAGCTCTTCACGCAGCCCTCGCCGGTAGGTGTCGTACCGGCTCAGTGCGGCGGCCGGGCCCACGGTGGCAGCCTCGCAGCGCAGCAGCTCCGCCAGCACCTCCTCGTCCCGGGGCAGTTCCCCGGCCAGCTCGGCCAACGGGCGCGCCGCCTCTTCCCGCCGCCCGACCCGGGACAGGGCGAGCGCGCGGGTGCGCACCAGCGCCCGGTGGGCACCGGCCCGCGCGGCGAGCAGCACCAGCACCGGGTCGTGCGGGTCCTCTCCGGCACCGGCGGTCACGACGCCGTCCCACAGGGCCAGGCCGGCTTCGGCTTCCTCCAGAGCACCCTTGTGATCACCCGTGCGAGCCCGCTCCGCACCGGCCTCCTCGCGCAGCAGCAACGCGGAGCTGTCGACCCGCGTCGCGCCCAGCGCCAGTCGGTATCCCGTCGGCGTACTCACGATCAGCCCGGTGCCCAGCTGGGACCGCACCCGGGAGACCAGCACCTGCACCGCCTTCGCCGGCCGCTCCGGCTGTGTGTCCGGCCACAGCCCCTCCGCGAGCCGCCCGGTGCTGCACCCGGCCCGCAGGTCGACGGCGAGCAGCGCCAGCAGCCCGCGCAGACGCGGCGCGGTTATCTCCTGCCCCCGGTAGGCAATGCGGGGCAGCAAGGTCAGCTCGGAGGTCACGTACGCAGACTAGCCAGCATCAGGCGCACCCCGACACGGCAGCCGGTACGCCGGCCGGCCCGAGCAGGGGCACGGTCGTGTTTCCGGGGTGGGCCGCAGCAGCGCGGTGACCAGGGCCAGGCGCCCGGACCTCCTCGACGACGCGGCCGTGCGCATCGCCGGCCTCGTCCACCTGAGCGGAATCACCCCGGCCCTCTCACCGGACCGAACCGAACCACGAACCGCCACTGCCCGACCTCCGAGTTGGCGGACAGCGTCGTAACTATAGGTCGGGGCGCGCCCTCACCCCCACGGACACATACGAACGAACGGTCACCCTTCGCACCCCATCCGACCTGGCGCGAAGGGCCCCAGTAGCGGAGGAACCTGTGCCCGCCCACGCATCGTTCGTCCGTGCGCTCGTCGCCCAGTGACGTCGGCGAGGGACCCGCGCGTGCTCCACGGAGTGACCGGCAGGTGACCGGCCCGATAGCGGGTCCGGGAAGGGTGATGTCGCGCAGCCACTGCGGCAGTCGACAGGACGGTACTTCCGACTTCGAGGACCGTTCCCATCATGGTTGCTCAGGAGCAAATGCCCCTGAGCAACGCCACGGCGCTGTGTGCGACCACATCCCTGCCAGTGAGAACGCCTCCGGGCAGAGTCCTTCGCTCCCTCATGGTGGGCGGGCGGGACGGCCCGGGGTGAGGAGAATACATGCGACGCCGGACCCCCCTCGCGGTGCTGAGCACGACAGCCGCCCTGCTGGTCGGCCTCACGGCCGTACCGGCCGCAGGCCAAGCAGCGGCGCCCGCTCTCCCCTGCACCAACACCGCGCACATGCCCACCAGTGACGGCCACGCGCGGGCCAAGGCCACCGCCGAACGGCGTGGCGGCGGCTTCGGCAATGCCACCGTGGAGGTCATCGTCTGGGCCGACCTCTCCTTGCGCGGCGACGAGCGCGTCGCGCAGCGCAGCCAGTTCTTCTCCCGGGGGTCGGTGGATGCGGCGGGCCAGTGCTACAACGGCTTCGGTCACATCCGCGGCATCTACACCGAGATGTACGTCAACGGCCAGAAGGTCGCGGAGTCCGCCCGGGCCCGAATGCCAGGCTGCGTGGCTTAGGCCATGTGAGCAGGTCGTCCGTCTACGGCGAGGGCCCCTGGCCCGCCGCCCGCGTCGGTCACTCGGAGGTTCGGCGAAGCACGAGGGTGAAGAATCCGAAGCTGTCGCGATAGGTGTGCAGCCACTGTGAGCGGTGGTCGGAGGCAACCGTGAGAATCTCGGCGCTGTCGGGGTCCTCGGGGTGGTTCAGCGCCCACGCCGCCAGGGATCCGGTCCAGCACCACTCGAAGTGGTCGAGTTCCTGGCGTGTGCTGATGTGCCCGAAGACAGGGGTCCAGCCGTGGCCGACCACGCGGTCCACCGTGGTCGCCAGGTCCTCGTATTCGCCCAGCATCTCGCGGGCGGCAACGGTGGGCTCGCGCTCCCAGTAGGCGTCGCCGACCAGGACGCGGCCGCCGGGAGCGAGATGCTTTTGGGCGGCATCGAGGGTGGGCAGGAGTCCGCCGAAAGCGTGGGTGGCACCGATGCTGAGAACTGCGTCGAAGGGACGTGGGGACACGAACTCCGCGGCGTCCTGCTGGTGAAGTGCGAGTCGCTGTTCGACTCCCAGCTCGGCCGCCTCCTTCTGGGCCTTGGCCAGGTACTGGGCCGAGTTGTCGACGCCTTCGGCGGTCACCGTCGGATGAGCGGCCAGGGCCCGTAGGAGCCACGCCGCCTCACCGCAGCCGAGGTCGAGCACCCGCTCATCCCCTCGGTCCAAGGTCCGGTGGAGCAATCGCTCCACGGACTCGTCGTCGAGCGGGCTGTTGATGGGGTGACCGGCGTGTGACAGCTCAGAGATCTTTTCGCGGTTCATTGCGGGCAGCCTGACAGCGTCGGACGCTCATCGCATCCGCTGTGCTCCGCCGACGAGCTCGTGCTTTGCTGTGCTCGGCCGAACCGACCGACGTGGTGACAGCGACTGGATCCGCATCGTCGGCAATGCGGATCCAGCCGGTTTGAGGGCGGCTCGGGTGGCAGGTACTGGAGCTCCACGGGCCACCTCGAATGCCGTCGACGGACGGCGGGCCTGAGCCGAACCGCCGCGGAGCTCGGCAACGGCCTGGAGAGGTACTGGGGAGGGCCTGAACCAGCCCGGCCGGGCCCACACGCGGTAGGGCTCACACAAGCCCCGGAACCAGACCGCCGAAACCACGTTCACCAGATACCTCCCCATGACGGCCACAGCGAACCGGACAGATGCGGCACCGGGGATCAGGGCGACGTGAAAACCAGCGTCGCAGTTCAACCACCGCGACGAAAGCCGCAGAAACCTTCCCTCAACAATCCGCCCCCCAACGCCACCCCACGCCGACGAGACCACGTACGGCACAGGCGCCCCGACGCCGGACTCTCTGCGTCGCAGGAACGGTCGGCATGCCAGAACATGCCTGACCGACACTGTGTACCGCCGGTGGTAGTGACGCCGTCCGGTCAGGTGGGGTCGGGGGCGCGTTCCAGGGCGAGTTGGCCGCAAGGACGCAGCGGGCGACGCGGAGAATCGGCTGAGCGATGCTGCGTGCCTCTTGCGCTCTGGGACCGCAACGCCGCGATGACAGGCACGCGGACAGGCTGCCGGGCCCGTCGTCGCGGTGGACTGCGCGAGGACGGTGCAGTGGTGCGACGGTCGGCCAACCGGTTGTGCGTGGGGCGGCATGCCCCCGCGTCCGTTCGTTCAGGGGCCCGCCCGATTGCTTGCTCGGGCCCACGGCAGGGACCACCAGTCGCCAGGCCTGTCCCGTGACCCCACGGATCGCCGTGAGCGACCAGTCCTGTCAGGTTCCTGGTTCGAGTTCCTGCAGGATGGCGTGCCCGGCCGCACGGTGTTCGGCGGCTGCGGGCGGGTCCGTGTCGTCGAGGACCGTGGCGCTTCCCTCGTGGGCCAACGCCTCCGCGTACGGGTACCCCAGTCTCGGGGCCGGATCCAGCGCTTGCCGGTACAGCAGCAGAGCGTCCTCGGGCAGGCCCGCCAGTCGGCAGGTCTCGGCGTAGCCGTTGAGGAAATGGATCTTCCAGTGTTCTTCGAACAGGTCGTCCAGCAGCGCGAACGCCCGGCGGTGGCCGGCCACCGCCTCTTCGTACCGGCCCATCTGCCGCAGCGCGACGCCGAGGCAGTTGAGGCACCACGCCTCGTTGTGCTTGTGGCCGTCCTCGCGGGCCAGCGCGAGCGCCTGCTCCAGGTGCTCCACCGCCTCGTCGGGTTCCTCGCGGGCGATGGCCACGCCGAGGGTGATCCGGGCCGTCAGAGTGGGGGGCCACGCGGGATCGGCGTGCGGAATGTCCAGCGCCGTGCGGGCCAGCCGCGCCGCTTCCACGCGGTGTCCCAGCTGCAGCATCGCCCAGGCCTCGTACCCGGTCGCATGGGCCGCGCCCATGGGGCAGTCGGCGTCCGCGTACAGCTTGCCCGCCAGCCGGAAGAGGCCGAGCGGCTCCTCGACATGACCCTCGTCCCACCTCAGGTAACCCTGGCGCCCCGGCCGTCGGCCTGAGGGCCGGTCACTCCCCGGCCCGTCGGCCGACGGCCCGACCGAGATCGCGATGGATCACAAGTGCCCAGGTGAGGCAGCCGAATCCGATGGTTGACGCCACAGCGCGCACGGTGTTCCAAGCGGTCCACATCGCCTCGTCGAGCAGGGCGCGCGCCGCCGCCAGCTCAGCGTTGCTGTCGGGTTCTGCGACCGTCCTGAGTTTTTCGTTGAGGGGCTCGTTGACGCCGAACGTGATCACGAACACCACCAGGCAACACACCAGTGCCGACCCGACCCAGATCAGCACCGGCCGCTGCTCCGCGCGGCGATGGAGGGCGGCGGACAGCCCCGTGAAGAACAGCGCGCCCATGAAACCCACGCCGAGGAACAAGGGATTGGTGATCGCCGCGTCGAGTGCCCGGAAGGCGGCGACGAAGGACTGGTCGTCGACATTGCTCAGACCGGGCATGATCCCGTTCGACCAGTTCATGAAGACGCCGGCGATCAGCCCGGTCGTCATGGTGGCCGCGATCAGGGTCCCGGTCCTGAGGCGGTCGCTCCTGAGGCGTTGACGGCCGGTCATGACGACATCTCCTGCGGGGATTCCGCGCAGCTTCGGAGCCCCGGTGCTGCGGTGCGACGGATGCGGGCGGCGAAGCCGCCTGTGTGCGGTGCGGTAGTCATGCGTTCAGGAAAGCCGGATACGGCGCTGCCACCCATGGTTGAGAGCCTCACATCCATACGCGTGCGTCCACGGTGGAGCCGCTGACCGCCCTGCCGGATTGCCCCTCGCGCGCAGGCCCTCGCGCACAGGGCGAAGGCCGGCTGCCGACTTGCCCAGGGCGCTTCCACCGACGTCACTGGCGCGGGCAACCGACCGTCGTGGCCAAGGTGGGCGAGCCGCCGATGGCCCGTCTCACCGCCTGGCGGCCGGCTCTCGCCGCCGACCGACCGCGGCAACGGTGTGCCGCACGGCTGCGCAGTCGGCCACACCGGCCCGCTCGCCCACCGGTAGCGACCCGTGGCACCCACAGACAGCAGCTTAGGTTAGGCTCACCTAATTAACTGTGGTCGGTTGCTCACCAGAAGGAACAAAGATGACCTTGCGGGTGGCCGTTGCGGGCGCGAGCGGGTATGCCGGGGGTGAGATCCTGCGGCTGCTGGCCGGACACCCGGAGGTGGAACTCGGTGCGGTCACCGCCCATTCGAGCGTCGGCCGCACCGTGGGCGAGATACAGCCGCAGCTCGCCGGATACGCGGACCGAGTGCTGGTGGAGACGGACGCGGCCTCGCTGGCCGGACACGATGTCGTCTTCCTCGCCCTGCCGCACGGCCAGTCGGCCCCGCTCGCGCGGCAGTTGGGTGACGAGACGCTCGTCGTGGACTGCGGCGCGGACTTCCGGCTGCGCAGCGCCGCCGACTGGGAACGCTTCTACGGCACCCCGCACGCGGGGTTTTGGCCCTACGGGCTGCCCGAACTCCCCGGCGCACGGGACGCGTTGAAGGCCACCCGACGCATAGCCGTGCCCGGCTGCTACCCGACCGCGGTCACGCTCGCGCTCTTCCCCGGCTTCGCCGCGGGTCTGCTGGAGGCGGAAGCGGTGGTCGTCGCCGCGTCCGGCACCTCGGGCGCGGGCCGGGCCGCCAAACCGCACCTGCTGGGGGCGGAGGTCATGGGCTCGATGAGCCCGTACGGCGTCGGCGGCTCCCACCGGCACACCCCGGAGCTGGTCCAAAACTTGTCCGGGGTGGCGGGTACGCCGGTGACCGTGTCCTTCACGCCGACGCTGGCGCCGATGGCCCGAGGCATCCTGGCGATCTGCTCGTCCAGGATCCGGCCAGGGGTGAGCGCCCGGCAGGTGCGCGGCGCGTACGAAGAGGCGTACGCGAATGAGCCGTTCGTACGGCTGCTGCCCCCTGACCGGTGGCCCGCGACGGCCGCCGTGCTCGGCTCGAACACGGCGCAGGTGCAGGTGGCGCTGGACGAGAGCGCGGGCCGCCTGGTGGCGACGATCGCGATCGACAACCTCACCAAGGGCACCGCGGGTGGCGCGCTGCAGAGCATGAACGTGGCGCTCGGCCTGCCCGAGGAAATGGGCCTTCCGACGAACGGGGTCACCCCATGAGCGTGACCTCGGCCAACGGCTTCACCGCGAACGCGGTCGCTGCCGGGATCAAGGAGTCCGGCGGTCTCGACCTCGCGCTCGTGGTCAACACCGGGCCCTCCCGCGCGGCGGCGGGTGTTTTCACCTCCAACCGCGTCCAGGCAGCGCCGGTGCGCTGGTCGCGCGAGGTGCTCGGGGACGGCCGGCTGACCGCGGTCGTGCTCAACTCCGGTGGCGCGAACGCCTGCACAGGCCCCAAGGGGGCCGAGGACACCCGCGTGACCGCCGTGCGCACCGCGGAGCTGCTGGGCATCGACTCCTCCGAGGTGGCGGTGTGTTCCACCGGGCTGATCGGCGTCGGACTCCCCATGGAACGCCCGCACGCGTGCCTCGGCCCGGCCGCGGCGGGCCTGGGCGAGGACGGGGGCGAGCAGGCCGCCGTCGCGACCATGACCACGGACTCGGTGCCCAAGACCGCCTCGGTGTCCGGTGACGGCTGGACCGTGGGCGGCATGGCGAAGGGTGCCGGAATGCTCGCGCCGGGTCTCGCCACGATGCTGGTGGTGCTGACCACGGACGCGGACGTGGCCGCCCCCGGTCTCGACGCGGCGCTGCGTGCGGCGGTCCGCACCACATTCGACAGGGTCGATTCCGACGGTTGCATGTCGACGAACGACACCGTGCTGCTGCTCGCTTCCGGCGCTTCCGGGATGTCGCCCCCGTACGACACGTTCACACGGGCGGTGCGCACCGTCTGCGCCGATCTCGCGCGGCAACTGATCGCTGACGCCGAAGGAGCCACCAAGGACATCAAGGTCGAGGTGGTCGGAGCCACTTGTGAGGACGACGCCGTGCAAGTCGGCAGGTCCGTCGCCCGCAACAGTCTCCTCAAGTGCGCGCCGCACGGGGAGGACCCCAACCGGGGTCGTGTGCTCTCCGCCATCGGGGACCACCTCTGCGGCCTTCGACCCCGAGCGTCTCGAAGTGGCCATCAACGGTGTGTGGGTGCGCCGGGACGGCGCGGCGGGCGAGAGCCGGGACAAGGTCGACCTCTCCGGGCGGGAGATCACCGTGACCGTGGATCTGCGGACCGGGCGGGAGTCGGCCGTGATCTGGACCGACGACCTCACCGTCGAATACGTCCACGAGAACAGCGCGCACAGCTCATGAACGCAGCGACGAAGAGGCCCCCGGCGGCCCTCCGTGACCGAAGCGGGCCGCCGCGCGCCCGTACGCTCGTCGAGGCACTGCCCTGGCTCCGGCGCTACCGGGACAAGGTCGTCGTCATCAAGTTCGGCGGGAACGCCATGGTGGACGAGGAACTGAAACAGGCCTTCGCGCGGGACGTGGTCTCGTTGCGCCGCGCGGGACTGCGGCCCGTCGTCGTACACGGCGGCGGACCGCAGATCAGCGCCATGCTGACACGGCTCGACCTGGAGGTCCGCTTCACCGCGGGGCTGCGTGTCACCACCCCCGAGACGATGGACGTCGTACGGATGGTGCTGGCGGGCCAGGTGCAGCGGGAGCTCGTGGGGCTGATCAACGCTCACGGGCCTCTCGCCGTCGGGATGACGGGCGAGGACGCGCACACCATGACCGCCACCAAGAGGTGGGCGCGGGTGGACGGTGGGCCCGTCGACATCGGGCTGGTCGGCGACATCGTCAACGTCGGCCCCGACACCGTGCGGGCGCTCATCGACCGTGGCCGTATCCCCGTCCTGTCCCCATCGCCCGCGGCACCGACGGGCAGGTCTACAACATCAACAACATCAACGCCGACCTCGCGGCGGCGGCCCTGGCCATCGCCCTCGACGCCGAGCGACTCGTGGTCCTCACCGATGTCGAGGGGCTGTACGCGGACTGGCCGCACAGCGAGGAGGTCATCGAGCGGCTCACCGCGAGCGAGCTCGAACTGCTGCTGCCCGGCCTGACGAGCGGGATGGTCCCGAAGATGGAGGGGTGCCTACGGGCGGTACGCGAGGGGTGCGTGGCGCGCACGTGCTGGACGGCCGGGTGCCGCACGCACTGCTGCTCGGCGTCTTCACCGACAGCGCGTCGGGCACCACCGTGGTGCCCGTCGCGCCACCCGGCCTCTCCGCGCCGACGACCGGACAGCCGGCACGGGCGGCGCCCGCGCTCTGACGCCACATCACCATCCGCCTGTCGCAGAGACGACAGGCGTCCCGGCACGCCCTCGGGGCGGCCCCGTTCGGCTTGACACGCACCGCACCATAAGAGATGTTAGGCGAGCCTTACCTAAGTAACGAGGTGGGGTTGGGGTGCCGGTGTCGTCGTTCGCCCGAACAGGCCACAGGGCCGCGGAACCCACAACACTCGGCAGAACAATGTGGAAGGACCAGCATGTCGGCGCACGCGTTCAACGCGCACCAGGAGGGCTCCCCCATCGAGGACCTGGTGGGGATCGGTTTCGGCCCGTCCAACCTCGCCCTGGCCATCGCCATCGAGGAGCACAACCGGGTCAACCCCGATGACGCCGTACGGTCCTCGTTCATCGAGCGCCAGGAGACCTTCGGTTGGCACCGGGGGATGCTCCTCGAAGGCGCGACCATGCAGGTGTCGTTCCTCAAGGACCTGGTCACCATGCGGGACCCGGGAAGCCCCTTCACCTTCCTGCGCTATCTCCACGACCACGACCGGCTCGCCGACTTCATCAACCAGAAGAGCTTCTTCCCCACCCGGCTCGAGTTCCACGACTACCTCCGCTGGTGCGCCGCCGAGTTCGGCGACCGGGTGTCCTACGGGCAGAGCGCGGTGGCCCTGCGGCCGGTTGAGAACGACGGGCTGATCGAGAGCGTCGATGTGGTGAGCCGAGGGGTGCGCGATCCCGCCGCCGAAAGCGTCACGCGCACGCGCAACATCGCTGTCGGAACCGGCCTGACGCCCAGGCTGCCGGACGGTGTCACGCTCGGCGAGCATGTCTGGCACAACCGGGACCTGCTCTTCCGCGCCGATGAGATCAAGGAACGCCCCCGTCGGCGGTTCGCCGTCGTCGGCGCCGGCCAGTCCGCGGCCGAGACCGCCGACTATCTCCACCGCACCTTCCCCGACGCCGAAGTGTGTGCTGTGTTCGCGCGGTACGGCTACAGCCCCGCCGACGACAGCCCGTTCGCCAACAGGATCTTCGACCCGGCCGCGGTGGACGACTACTACCAGGCGCCCGAGGAGTACAAGCAGGCACTGATGAGGTATCACGGCAACACCAACTACGGCGTGGTGGACGGCGAGTTGATCGAGCAGCTCTACCGCACGGTCTACCAGGAGAAGCTGGCCGGGGTGGAGCGGCTGCGGATCCTCAACGCCACCGCGCTCGTCGGCATCGAGGAACTCCCCGACGGCGCGCGCGTTGTCATACGCTCGCTCGTCGACGGCGAGCAGTCGACGCTCGACTGCGACGCCGTCGTACTCGCCACCGGCTACCGGCCATCGGATCCGCGCACGCTCCTCGGTCCGCTGGCCGACGCCTGCCTGACCGACGAGCAGGGGCAGTTGCGCATCGACCGCGACCACCGGCTGCTGATGGCCGACCACGTCAGGGTCGGCGTCTATCTTCAGGGCGGCGGCACCGAGCACACGCACGGCATCACGTCATCATTGCTGTCCACCCTCGCCGTGCGTTCCGGGGAGATCTGCGACTCATTGCTGCTGGGCCGCACCGAACGCCACGTACGGGCGCAGCTCGACGCCGAGGCCGCCGACGCAGCCGATGGCCTGGCCACCCACGCGAACTGAAGGCGGCCAGTAGCCGTGCCGGCCACCCCAGCGGTGTCCTGCGCCTGGGCGTCGACGCATTCCCGCGCTGCACAAGGAGACCCAACTGGTCGCGCGTGCGCGGGAATACGCGGACCCGCTACTGTCCTCGGCGCAACCCGGCGGCCCCGCCCGGGCGCCCGGCCCGGCGATGACGTCGCCGCTCGCACCGGGCCGACGAATTCCGGGTCGAGGTCCGCGACAGCAGGCATCATCCGCGCCGGAGACCACACAGATCAGACGAATCAAACAGAACCGAAGGAGCACCGCGCCATGGCCGCCAACCCGTTCGAGGACGAGGAAGCCCAGTACTACGTTCTCGTCAACGCCGAGAACCAGCATTCCTTCTGGCCCGCCTTCGCCGAAGTCCCGGCGGGCTGGACCGTCGCGCACGGTGAGGACTCCCGGCAGAACTGCGCCGACTACGTCGACGCCCACTGGACGGACATGCGGCCCGCGAGCCTGGTCGCCAGGGCCTGACCCACGGCAGCCATCCGCCGTGACGACCGTCGTGGCACTCGGTGGTGACGGGTCACCACCGCACCTCGACGGAGTTCATGCTCACCGCGCGCCTTGAGTGTCCGATGCCGACTGCGGGGCGCGGTCGCCGGGTTGCTTGCGGCGCCGGCGCATGACAGGTGTGAGGAGCGAGGCGCCGCCCTCGACCTCATCGCGGACGAGGGGGTCGCGGGCATCTCCCACCGCAAGGTCGCAGCCCGGGCCGGGGTGCCGCTCGGCTCGATGACGTACCACTTCCAGAGCATGGACGAGGTGCTGCACGAGGCGTTCACCCGGTTCTCCGACAGTGTCGTCGAAGTGTTCCAGCAGCGGCTGGGCGCGGCCGGCACCCCGGACGAGGCGCGCGAAGCGGTCGCGGACCTCATCCACCATCTCTCCAGCGGCAATCAGCGTGAGCTGGTCCTCACCCACGAGCTGTACACACTGGCCGCTCGGCAGCCCGCCTACCGCGAGCTGACCCGGGCGTGGATGCACCGGAGCCGCCGCATCCTTGAGCAGCACTTCACTTCGGACACCGCCCGTCAGCTCGACGCCCTCATCGAGGGCCTCTCGATCCACCGCGCCCTGGACACCGACCCGCACGACCGCGCCCTCACCGGCGAGGCCATCGCCCGGATCACGACAGCGCCACCCAGAGCCGACGGCCGCGCGGACGGCAGCTGAACCGCACAGGGCCGCCCGACCTGTGCCCGGGGCGCCGCCGGGCACCCTCGCCGCCCCCGAGGCGGGAAGTCGCTCAGGAATGCATTCGCGCGCCCTTGAGGACCTTGTCCACCGCGTTGCGCGGCCCGTGCAAAGCGAGCCCCACCAGGTCAAGCTGGTCCTTGCCCACAGCCCGTACAGCCGCCCGGTTGTCCCGGTCGTTGCCCGTGCTGAACAGGTCCGACGTGAACACGGCCCTCGGCAGCGACCGGGACAGCGCACGACTGTGCGCGGCGGTCAGCGTCTCGCTTGATGCCACCGCTACCCCGGCCCGGGACGCGAGCCCAGGGCCCGCACCGCGTGCGGAGCCCTGTGGGGCATCCGGCAGGGGCTCCCCCGCCGGGCCCGGCGCCCCGCCACAGGACGAGACATTCAGCCGCTCGCGCGGCGCCTTCGCGCAGAGGTCACGGCTGCGGTCGCTGCAGCCCCCGAAGGAGCAGTTCGACCAACCGACGGGGGTCGTAGCGGGGGTCGCCGTCACGTCCGATGCAGAGGTTGCCGATGCCACGCATCAGCTCGTAGGCCTGCGTACCGGACCTGATTTCGCCGGCTTCGACTGCCGCGTCGAGCAGTTGCGCGCAGACGGGCACCAAGCGGTCGAGGAAGTAGGTGTGCAGGGCGTCGAAGCCGCTGCTGTCCGATTGCATCGCGTTGGCGAGTCCGTGCTTCGTGACCAGGAAATCAACGAAAAGGTCGGCCCACTGACGGAGCGCGTCGAGCGGGGAGTCGGCGTCGGCCAACAGGTGCGGGCCGGCCTCGGCGCAGGTTTCGACCTGGTGGCGGTAGACGGCGACGACGAGATCCGCCCGAGTCGGGAAGTGGCGGTAGATCGTGCCCATCCCGACGCCCGCCCTGGCCGCGATCTCACGGATCGGCGCGTCGACGCCGGAGGTGACGAACACCGCGGCGGCGGCGGTAAGCAGCGTCTGCTGGTTGCGCTGTGCGTCGGCCCGCTTGCTTCGGGGTGGCACCTCCCCGGAGTGGCTCGCAGTGGGCATCACGCTCTCCTTCCGATGGCCATTGACTAAACGGAACAGCGCTCCGTATAGTAAGTGGAACAACGCTCCGCTTCAGCGTAACCGAAGCCGGAAGCTCCTGGCCGCCTCACCCGCCGCCGGTCGAACGAAACAAGCAGCAGAGGCAGACGAACGGAAACACACATCGTGACCGAATCGACCAACACAGCCGCCACCCTCGAATCCCCCACCCCCGTCCTCTCGGTCGGCCCGGTAGTGCTGCCGACTCCCGGCCGAGCCGTGGACCTGGAGGTACGGGTCTCCGCGCCCGTGACCGGCAGCGATCTGCCGGTGATCCTCCTCTCGCACGGTCAGGGTTACTCCAACCACCTCTCCTCGCTCAACGGCTACGCCCCCCTCGCGAACTTCTGGGCGGCGCACGGCTTCGTCGTGATCCAGCCCACCCACCTGAGCTCCAGGACATTGAGCCTCGCCCCCGACACCCCCGGGGCGCCTCTGTACTGGCGGTCACGGGCCGAGGACATGACGCGCATCCTCGACCGGCTCGACGTGATCGAGGCCGCCGTCCCGCGGCTTGCCGGACGCCTGGACCGAAGCAGGGTCGCCGTAGCCGGGCACTCGATGGGGGGGCACACCGCGAGCCTGCTGCTGGGCGCCCGGCTCACCGATCCGCAGGACGGAACAGAAGCCAACCTGACCGAGCCCCGCATCAAGGCGGGTGTGCTGCTTGCCGCGCCCGGTGGGGGTGGCGACGCCCTCACCGCTTCCGTGGCCGAGAGCCTTCCTTTCCTCTTGACCACGGACTTCTCCACCATGGCGACGCCCGCGCTCGTGGTCGTCGGCGACAAGGACGCCTCTGCCCATTTGACGGTTCGGGGTCCCGACTGGCACAGCGATCCGTACTTACTCTCCCCCGGCCGCAAATCGCTGCTCACCTTGATCGACGCGGAGCACGGGCTGGGCGGGGTCTCCGGTTACGACGTCGCCGAGACCACGGACGAGAACCTCGAGAGAGTGTCGGCGGTCCAGCGGCTCACCTGGGCCTACCTCCGTACGGAGCTCTACCCCGAGGATTCCGCCTGGCAGGCGGCGCGTGACGCGCTGAGCGCCGAACCCAGTCCGCTGGGACGAGTCGAATCCAAGTAACCCACTTGATCGGCAAGGGACTTGAGCAGGCCCCGGGCCGCGGTTCAGGCGGATCAGGCGGTTCGGGCGCCCTCCCTGCACGCCGGACCGCAGACGCGGCGCCTTGGATCCGCGCGGGTCAGGCTGTCGAGAATCCTGCGCTGCCCTCCGGGCCACACCGTCGGTTGGTGGTGGTGGACGGAGACCACACCGATCAGGGTTCCGTCCGGAAGCGTGATCGGCACGGACACCACCGCACCGACGTGCGCATCGGCCAGCACATCAAGTGCCGGGCTGCCCGCAAAGACCAGGGAGGACGCCACCTCCTCGACGACGACCGGGCCCCGGCTATGGGCAGCAGTACCGCAGGCGGTATCGCTGTCCGCCGAGCCGTCCATCCCCTCGGTGGGCAGCGCGATGCGCCCTGTACTCAGGTCGCGGACGTAGAGCTCCGGTCCGCCGTGGGCGGCGTTCGGCACCAGGCCCGGATCCTCCGACCGGAAGAACACCAGGCGGTTGCCCGCGCTGACCGCGGCGTCGTCCCCCGAGTTGCGGACCGTCCGACTGCCGTCGGGCCGCGCCGTCAGGCGTTGGACGGCGCCGGTGCGCAGATCACGGCGGAACAGGTCGCGCACTCCGTTGGTGTCGTTCGCGACGATGTCGGGGCGTCCGTGGCGAACAGGGCGTACCGCCCGTCGGGGCTGACGAAGGCCGACGGCGCGTCCTCCGTCCGGCTGCCGTCACGGTTGTGGCCGACGAGCTGGGTGCGGCCGGTGGCCACCTCGTGGACGTAGAACCATTTGGGCCGCGGTGGCGGTTGCGGCGCCCACTGCGGCGCCCCGGCCCGGGCGGCGCCGCCCAGGTTCTCCGCGTGGGTCATGAAGCCGACCGTCGCCCCGTCCTGGCTGATCGAGGCGAACCGGGAGAAGCTCGCCACCTGGCCGTCCCCGTGCCCTCTCAACTGCACCTCGGGGCGCTGCTGTTCGTTGCCCGCCACAATGTTGGTCGCATTGGTCATGTAGACGACGAACCGGCCGTCGCCGCTGATCCGCGCCGCGCTGCTGTGGTGGTCGCCCCCCTGCGCCGTCCGGACCCCACGGTGATGCGCTCCGGACGACCCCAGGAGACTCCCTTGAGGTCGTGAACACCCCGACCCCCGCCTCCCCCCGTGACCAACAGGCCCACAGGCCCACAGCCACCATCGCCACCAACGTCTTCGTACGTCTGAAGGTGCGCATGCTTGCTTCCCCCGTGTACGGACAGGAAGGGAAGTCCATCGCGTTGGGCGGCACACGGTCAACATCGGATTCAGTCGCCGCGGAGGGCGTTTCAGCCGCTGTCCGACTGCCCGGGAAGCCTGTACCGGCGGCGTGGGGCTGCACGACGCCCTCCCCGTACAACCTCCACACACCCTGCATCATTCGGCGAACGTCACGAAGCCGCAGGGCTTTGGTCCTCGGCTAAAGACCCCCTCGCCGGGGTCGGATGTCGGCGGGCTGTGAGCCCGCCCATAGGGCGTGGATCACATACGAAGCGCCATAGGAGGACACGGCGTCCGGCTCGGCGTGTCATGCAAGGCCCCGGCCCGCTTCCGCCCTCCACTACGTAGAAGCATAGTTTTTAGGGTCATTGCGGACATCTCTGGCGCGCGTTAATCATGGGACATACCCCGAGGAGCCAGCCGCTCCGGACCAGTCGAGTGCCACTCGCTTCGACCGATTCCCAGCCGCGTCGCGCAGCTTCACCGCGCTGTCGCCGCCCCCGCGGCCTCCCCGCATTCCACTGATTTGGAGAGTTCCATCCGTATGCTCGCCCAGCCCCGCATCTCCGCCGCCCGTACTGCCCGGATCCGTAACTTCTCGGTTTCCGGCCTCTGCGCCGCAGGCGCCGCCGCGGCAGCCCTGACCCTCGCCCCCTCCCCCGCGCAGGCCGCCGAGCCCGCCTCGCACAGCATGTCCGCAGCGAGCGCCGTCTCCGCACAGGCCGACGCCCTCGCGAAGAAGGCCGACGACAAGCCGTCCCACCCCGAGAACCTGGACGGCTGGATCCGCGAGTCCCTCGACATCATGAAGGACAAGGGCATCCCCGGCAGCTACGAGGGCCTGCACCGCAACATCATCCGCGAGTCCGGCGGCGACCCCAACGCGGCCAACGGCACGGACATCAACGCCCAGAACGGCACGCCGTCCAAGGGGCTGCTGCAGGTCATCCAGCCGACCTTCGACGCCTACCACGTCGCCGGCACCGAGAAGGACCTCACCGACCCGGTCGCCAACATCACCGCCGCTGCCAACTACGCCGCCGACAAGTACGGCTCCATCGACAACGTCGACTCCGCCTACTGAGCGATTCGGGGACAGCACCAACCCGCACGGAACAATGGGGTCGGAAAGCCTGCACGGCGTGCTCGTCGCGTACCCGGCACAGGGTGACCACCGGTACGCCGAGCTTTGGTGGAGCTCGGCCGCACACCGACCCGGACTCGGCGCGAGCTCAGGGCAGCCCCTCCCCGCGGCACGCGCGCAAAGCGTCAGGTCGACCCGGCGGGACTCACCTGATGTGACACTGTCAGCCACTCCTCGAAGGTTGCCGACGGGAGCAGACGATGAGTCAGAAACGCCACAGGGCACCCCTTTCCACGCGGCTGCGCTTCGACGGCTACATCGCCGGCACAGGCACTACCTCCGGAACACGCATCGTGCTGGGGCACTGGCCACGATCGCCGTTCGGGCCGTTCAGCGACGTGATGCTTGAGCGAAAAGACGGAGAGCGACTGCTGTTCGCGCCCACTGCGCAGGCGGCGGACTTCATCGCCGCCACCTACAACTTCGACACCGTGCACGTCGTGCCGGTGGACGTCAGCGTCGAAGCAGCCCTCTGGACCGTCAAGGCGGGGCACCTCGACCTGCGCTTCACCACCGGTCGGCGAGGCCCCCTCGGGCTTCTTCTGCGTGCGGTGCCCGACGCACTCGCCGGCCGCCCGGCCTGGAGCACACTCCTGGACCTGCCCGCCCGCCTCCTGCTGTCCGGTGTACGAACCCGAGGCAGCGCGGGCAACGGCCGACGCGAGTGGTACGGACCGCGCGATCTGAAACCGATCGATACAGTTTCGGCAGTCTTCGAAGGCAGGGACCTCGGCGTGCTGTCGCCCATCGAACCGCCCGTGCGTTTCGGGTTCGCGTCGGTGCCCCGCAAACCCGGTGTCACACGGATCACCACCACGGTGGCGCTGGGCCCAGAAGAGTGTCGCCCCCCGAGGGCATGAACCTCTGAGCGCCGCGCCCAGCCGACCCCAGCCGACCGGGCGAGGAAAATGGGAGGCTTGACCCTGGTGGTCCCACAGCGGGACCACGACCGTGCGCCCCACGCGCTCGGCCCATGGAGCGAGGAGTTGCACCCGTATGTGGAAGTGTGAACAGGTGGTCGGCGCAAGCCTGGACGTGAAGGAGACCATCGGTCTCTACCGCGCCTCCACCCTGGCCGAACGACGCCCGGTCGACGACGAGGAGCGCTTCGCCAAGATGCTGGCAGGCTCCAACCTCGTCATCACCGTCCGCGCGGAGAACCGGCTCATCGGGATCGCCCGCTCGATCACCGACGGCGCGTACTCCACCTATCTGAGCGACCTGGCCGTCGACAGCGAGTTCCAGGGCCAAGGTGTGGGGCGCGCCCTCGTCCAGGCCACCAGGGAAGCGGCGCCCCAGGCCCGGCTCATCCTGATGTCCGCCCCTGCCGCCGTCGACTACTACCCGCACATCGGGTTCACCCGGCACGACTCCGCCTGGACCATCGCAGGCCCCGGCACGGTGTGAGGACGGCCAACAGCCAGGCCGTTCGCAGCCACACCCCCGCGTCCAGCGACACTCCTGCTGCCCAACGGCGCCTGCCCGAAGACTGAGCACCAGTGAGTACGCGTACGTCGTCCGGCGAGTGAGGCCACGAGTCCGGCGGCGGACGCGACCTCCGCCTGGCCCTTGGCAACAACTGCCGGGCAGCTTGACTTCCGCTCCCCTCCCTTGAGGGAGGGGATTCCTACCACGGTCATCTGACCGTCTCGGCGGGTTCCTGTTTCTTGGCGCTGTGCCGGGACGAGTCCCGGTCTTACCCGCGCTCCGCAGGCTGACACCGCCAGTCCGGCGGCCTTGGCGACGTTGACCGCCGCGTTGATGTCCCGGTCGAGGACGGCCCCGCATACTCCGCACGTCCAGATACGGGCACTCAGCGGCTTGGGGCCGTCCTTGACGCCGCAGGCCGAACAGAGCTGAGAGGTCGACTCGAACCGGCCGATGCGGTGGAACTGGCGCCCGTACCGGGCGGCTTTGTATTCCAGCATCGTGGTGAACGCCGACCATCCTGCGTCGTGCACGGACTTCGCCAACCGGGTGCGGGCGAGTCCCTTGACCGCCAGGTCTTCCACCGCAACCGCTTGGTTCTCGCGGATGATCCTCGTGGAGAGCTGGTGGTGGAACTCGCGCCGTGCGTCAGCGGTCCGTGCGTGGGCGCGGGCGAACTTGACCCGGGCCTTGACCCGGTTCACCGAGCCCTTGGCCTTGCGGGACAGATCCCGCTGCGCCCGTTTGAGCTTCTTTTCGGCCCGGCGCAGGAATCGGGGGTTTGCGATCTTCGTGCCGTCGGAGAGGACCGCGAAGTGCGTCAGCCCCAGGTCGATACCGACCACGGGCGCGACCTCGGGCAGCGTCTCGCCGGTGCCGCTCGGGGCGAGCGGTGCGGCAGGCGTGCGCCTGCCGCACCCAGGCGGGGTCAGCCCTTGTACTGGTTCGCCACGTCCAGGACCCAGACGACCCCGAACCGGTCCTTGAGCATGCCGTACAGCGGCGCCCACTGTGCGGGCTCCAGCGGTTGCACGATGGTCGAGCCCTTCGTCAGCTTCTCCCACAACGCGCCGATCTCCTCGGCGCTGTCGCCGCTCACGGAGACGAAGTAGGCGTTCTCTCCCTGGTTCCAGGGGAGTTGGGACGGCACGTCGTATGCCATGACGTGAAAGCCGTTCTCCCCGACCACCTCGCCCCACATCACCCAGTCGGCCTCGTCCGCGTTCTGGACACTGCCCGCGTCCCCATAGGTGATGGCGGCGATGCGCCCGCCGAAGACGGAGTGGTAGAACGTGAGCGCTTCGCGGGCGTCGCCGCGGAAGTTCAGGTGGGTCGTAGATGTGACGGACATAGTTGGCTCCTGGCCCTAGACGGCCGCTGGGTTCCGTTCGGAGCCCAGCGCGAGTGTCCGGCGACCACGCGATCCCCACCGTGCGAACAGCTCGGAGGGTGCGGCCACGCTGGTCGGGGTGTTTTTCCGTACCGATCCCGCCGGCGACTCGGGAATCACACTCGCACCGGTAGAGGTCAGGTTGTGGCCTGCATGCGCAGCAGCAAGGACCTGATCGACGCACCAGGAGGCCGAGGGAGCGCAAAGCCCTTCCGTCGCCGCACCAGCTCCCGTCAGAGAGCGTCCCGGATCGCCGAAAGCCCCGCTCCACGACCCCCTCTTCACACACCCGGGCACTTGACCGCGCCAAGAAGCACTTGTAGGTGCCGGGTTACCGGTGCGCGGCTCGAACCGGCCGGTCAACCACCTCACCGCATTACATTAGGTTAGGCTAAGCTAATCCTCTGCCGGAGGGGGAATTCCTGTCATCAGGAGGGAGCTTGCCCATGGGCTTGCCCACCATCGACTCCTATCCCATGCCCGACCGGTTCGCGATACCTCCGCGGTGCGTACCCTGGACGATCGATCCGGCACGAGCCGCGCTGTTGGTGCTCGACATGCAGAACCACTTCGTCGGGGCGTTCCCCGCCGGGCGCTCCCCGGTGGTCGACCTCGTCAACAACATCACCGCCCTGCGCGAACTCGCGGGCACCCTCGACATACCGGTCATCTTCAGCGCCGAACAGGCTGCGCAGCAGCCCGGCCAGCGCGGCCTGCTCGCCGACATCTGGGGTCCGGGGATCGGGCCTGAGTCCGATGCCGCCGCGATCCTGACGGCGCTCACCCCCCGGCCCGGCGAACATCTGCTGGCGACCGTCCGGCACAACGCTTTTCTCCGCAGCCATCTCGGCAGGCTGCTGCGATCCACGGGGCGTGACCAGTTGGTCATCTGTGGCGTCTACGCGCATCTGGGCATACTGCTCACGGCGGCGGACGCCTTCATGCAGGACATCCAGCCCTTCGTCGTCGCCGACGCGGTCGCCGACCTCTCCGCCGAAGAGCACGCCATGGCACTGCGGTGGGCAGCGCGCAGCGGCGTCGTATGCACCACCGACATGCTGCTGCGTGACCTCCTGATCGGCAGGGCGGCGCACGGCGCATGACCGGTCGGCAGGCAGGGAGCCGGACATCCACGCGGCATCGAGTCGCCACAAGGAGAGACGAAGACCATGACCGTACGGGTCACTGTGACCGGAGCGAGCATCGCTGTACTCGGCTCCAGCACCACGCGAGAACAGCTGACGGGGAACGAG
Source organism: Streptomyces sp. A5-4 (assembly GCF_051131715.1). NCBI lineage: Bacteria > Bacillati > Actinomycetota > Actinomycetes > Kitasatosporales > Streptomycetaceae > Streptomyces > Streptomyces sp. A5-4. The sequence continues at coordinate 301,073 of NZ_CP178591.1, forward strand.
AAGACCGGCCGCCCGGTCTCTGTGGGCGCCATCGAACATCCGGCCAGGGCCACCGCCGGCCGCGCCGCGCGGAGCGCGAGTGTCGCCCCTGGTCTTCCTCAGGGCCTGGACCTGTCCACGAATGGAGTGGCTCTGTGAGCGTCACCGCCGCAGCGGGACTGCCTGCGGGCGGTGAGCAGCCGCGCCACGCACCCCGGGCACTGGAGGATTTTCGGGGTCGGACGGTCGTGATCAAGTTCGGCGGGAACGCCATGGTGAACGAGGATCTGAAGCGGACGTTCGCCAAGGACGTGGTGGAGTTGTGGCGGGCGGGGCTGCGCCCCGTCGTCGTACACGGCGGCGGACCGCAGATCAGCGCACTGCTCGACCGGCTCGATCTGGAGGTCCGCTTCGAGGCGGGGCTACGGGTCACCACTCCGGAAATCATGGACGTGGTCAGGATGGTGCTGACGGGTCAGGTACAGCGCCGGCTCGTGGGGCTCATCAACAGCCACGGCCCCTTCGCGGTGGGTCTGTCGGGCGAGGACGCGCACACCATGACTGCCGTGCGGCGGCCGGCCTGGGTGGACGGAGAACCGGTGGACATCGGGCTGGTCGGCGACATCACCGAGGTCAATCCGGCCACCGTACAGGCGCTGCTGGATCAGGGCCGTATACCGGTGGTGTCCCCGGTGGCCAGGGGAACGGACGGACAGGTCTACAACGTCAACGCCGATCTCGCGGCGGCGGCCATGGCGGTGGCCTTGGGCGCGGAGAAACTGGTAATGCTCACCGACGTCCAGGGGCTGTACGCGAACTGGCCGCACGACACCAAGGTGATCGAACGCCTGACGGCGGACGAGTTGGAGAAGCTTCTGCCTGAACTGGCGGGCGGGATGCTGCCCAAGATGGAAGGGTGCCTCCAGGCCGTCCGGGCGGGCGTGCCGATGGCCCACGTACTGGATGGCCGGATGCCGCACGCAGTCCTGGATGTGTTCGGCGGGGACCGCTCCGGCACCACTGTCGTTCCGGACGGGGGCCGGGACGTATGACGGCCGGGCCGCCGGACCGGCGGGCCACTCGGTCCTCACCGGCCGTCGTTTCGCTCAACAGGTGGCGCAGATAGCTGACTTGGGGATTGGCGGCCTTGCCGGCGGGAGCGAAGGCGCGGCGCGGTCGGCGCCCGTGGTCGGCGAGGCACGCGGTTCGCCGCCGCCCGGCCCATCGGCGCCGGCGCCGCCGCCCCGTACTGCGACAGCGCGCAAGGGAGGCCTGAAGGGGCCGAAGTCCCCCGGCGCCAATGCAGTTGGTCAGACGGTACGGGCGAGTACCCGCGAATTGCGGCGCGGGTCCAGGGATTCGGCCCAGGCTGTCGGTGCGAGTTCCTCGGCGACAGACACGAAGCCGTACCGGAGGAACAGACCACCACCGCGAGTCGTGGCAGTGAACACGGTGTCCAGTGATCGCGCGCTCGCGTGGGCCAGCGCACCGCGCAGGAGCTGAGCACCCAACCCCAGGCCCTGACTGGTCGGTGCGACGCAGAAGTTGTACAGCACACCCGAGGGCCCTCGGCCGCGAGAAGGCTCAGCGGGATGCACCCGCAGCCCCAGACAGCCGTCGAGGGTCCCGTCCTGAGCCTCCGCCACCAGAAAGTCGGCCGCGTCCGAGGCGTAGAGGGACAGCGAACGCTCACGCAGCGCTCCGGAGCGCACGAACGGCCGGGACAGGGCCTCAAGGGCGGCGGCATCCCCGCGTTGCGCGGACCGCAGCCGGAGTGGGGCAGGCAGGGTGCCGGTCGGCGACGTCATGGCGAGGCGCGCGATGGCGGAGGCCGTGATCAAAAGGTTCCCTTTCGTCGGTCCCACCCGCGCATGAAGGGCAGTTCTGTCGCCGCCGCACCTGGGACACCCAGCGAGGTAAGGGTAGCCTCACCTAACCCAATTGCCAAAACGGAGAAGTCCTCCCTCGCCCCGGTTCAGCAGCGACGTCAGCCCCCGGCGTTCACACGCGCGCCTGCCAACACCCCGGCGTCCCACACACGCAGACAAGGCGTCACACCGCACCACGACATGCACGCATAAGCGCCCCGGGGACATCGCTGAGGGCGGCCGCGTTCGGCCACATCCCCGCCCTGGACGCGGACAACGCTCCTGGGCGCCTACGAACAGGGGCGACCCGGGTAGTCGTCGCTCTCCGGCACGCCCGCCTCGCGCATTTTGCGCAGGACCTCCCGCTGGGTCCCGTCGCCGACATCCACCGGGCAGTTGATCTCCCTGTCGAAGATCATGGTCTCGCCGGCGGTGTTCCAGATGACCCACTGGCGGGGCGCGGAGGTCGGCCGCCACAAGTGTGCGTAGCGCGCCAGATCATCGGGTGTCGTTCGGGCTGTCGTACTCACAGTGTCGACTCCTTGCTCTCGTGGCCGTCGACGAACGTCGTGACCACCTCGATGTCGCCGATGCGTGAAGTGCTCACGCTGCGCGGGTCGTCGCCGAGTACCACCAGGTCTGCGCGCTTGCCCGGGGTGATGCTGCCCGCGACGTCGTCCCAGTGGCAGGCGAAGGCGCCGCCGACCGTGTACGCGCGCAGGGCTTCATCGACGGTGACGCCCTCCGCCGGGCCGATCAGCTGCCCCGACTCGGAGGCCCGCTCGACCATGAACTGGATGGCGCGCAGCGGCGATCCGTTCGCGACAGGCCGGTCGGAGCTGCCCACCAGTTTGATCCCGTGGTCCAGGAACCCTCTGCCCCGATAGAGCCACGGCGCCCTGCGCTCCCCCATGATCGAGGCGTAGTCGTCGCCGAAGTACCGCAGGAAGCTCGGCTGGACCACGGCGACCGCACCGAGCTGCGCGAATCGTGGCAGCTGATCGGGTCGGATCAGGCCCGCGTGTTCGATACGGTGCCGGGCGTCCGGACGCGGCCGGAGCGCCTGCGCCCGCTCCAGGGCGTCCAGTGCGAGGTCGGCGGCGCGGTCGCCGATGGCGTGGACGGCGAGCTGCCAGCCGGCCAGATGGCCGTCGACGATGGTGTCGATGAGGGCGTCCGCGTCGTCCTGCAACTCCCCGGCGTGCCCCAGGCCCTGGTACGGGGTGGTCAGCGCGGCGGTCCGGGCCATCATGCCACCGTCGGTCCAGATCTTGAGTGCCCCGACGGAGAGCCAGTCGTCACCGAATCCGGTGCGCAGGCCGAGGTCGAGGGCCCTGGGTATCCGGTCGTTCTCGTGTGCGCCGACCGGGTGCAGTGTGTCCGCGGACACCATGAGCTGCACGCGCAGCGGCAACCGCCCCTGTCCACGCACCAGTTGATACGCGGCCAGTTCGACCGGGCTGTGGCCGAACAGGGCGCCACCGATGCCCGCTTCGGCGACCGCGGTCACTCCCTCCGACAGACAGGTCCTCGCCGCGTGCGCGATCGCGTCCGCCAACTCGTCCTGGGAGTAGGGGAGCCGAAGCCGACGCGCGACGCCCATCGCACCCTCGGCGAGATAGCCGTCCTCGTGCGGGACGTCGGCGGGCAGCAGACCCAGGACCGCGCTGTTGACCACGCAGGCGTGTCCCGAGTCGTGCATCATGAACACCTTGCGGCCGTCGCTGACCGTGTCCAACTCGGCGGCGGTGAGATGGCGCCCGAGCCCTCGCTGGTCGTAGCCGCGGACGGACACCCAGGAGCCGTGCGGCTTGCGGGCGACGGCCTCGGCCACCACGCCGAGCACGTCCGCGACCCGGTTGCACGGCGCGACGCTCGGGACGCTCGCGTTCAAACCGGTCCAGGCGAGATGCACATGACTGTCGATGAACCCGGGCAACACCGTCGCGCCCTGAAGATCGATCACCCGTCGGGCCGGCAGCGAGGTCACCGCGTCGTCCACGCCCACGATTCGCCCGTGCCAGATCCCCAGATCATGGGCGACGGGATGGTCCGGGTCCATGGTGATGACGCGGGCGTTGGTCAGTCTCGTGCACAACATGGGCGGTTCGTCTCCCTAGGAGGTGGAAGAGCCGTGCTCAGAGGCGCGTGTTGACCTCGTCGACGGCGTCACGAGACTGCCCGGAGGCAAGCACCCGGCCCCGGTCCACGATCGAATCGAGGATCTCGCCGACCCGGATCGCGGTGTTCGACAGCAGGGACGACGTGATGCCGTGCGTGTGCTCCGTACCGCCCTGCAGGTAGATCCCACAGCGCAGCTCGGAATCGGTGGCGACCCGGTAGTCACGCTCGACGCGGACGCGGCCCTCGCCGTCACGGTGGCACTGCTCGGCGACCGCGCCGAGAAGCCCGAGCGCGTCGGCGGACCGGTAGCCGGTGGCGTAGACGACCACATCGGCGTCCAGCGGAGCCTTCTCCCCGGTGACCAGTGACTCAACCGTGGTACGGACCTTGTCCGGGCTCTCCACGACATCGGTGAGCCGCGAGACGTTGAGGAATCGCAGACGCTCGGTGCCCAGGACCTTCTCCTGGTACGCCTGGCGGTACAGGTCGTCGATCAGGTCGATGTCCACCACGGCGTAGTTGGTGTTGCCGTGGTAGTCCATCAGCTTGCGCTTGATCTCGTCGGGGGCCGTGAAGTACTCGTCCACCGCGGCGGGGTCAAAGATCCGGTTGGCGAAGCTGCTGTCGTCGGCGGGGCTGTATCCGTATCGGGCGAAGACGGCGCAGACTTCGGCCTTCGGGAAGCGACGGTGCAGGTAGGCCACATTTTCGGCGGCGCTCTGACCGGCCCCGACCACGATGAAGCGGGAGGGCTCGTCGGCGTCCAGGCCATCCACCCGGGCCAGCAGGTCGGAGTTGTGCCAGATCCGGTCGGTGCGATCGACACCCTCGGGCATCTGCGGCCGCAGCCCCGTGCTGATGACGAGGTTCCGGGCGCGGTGGACCACCACTTCGGACCCGGAACGGGCCGTCACGTCCAGGTACTCCACCACTCCGTCGACCTCGACGGGGCGCACCGAGACGACCTCGTGCCCGTAGGACACCATGTCGTCCACCTGAGCCGCGGCCCACTCGAAGTAGTCGTGGAACTCCACCCGCAGCGGGAAGAGGCTCTTGCCGTTGACGAAGTCGACCAACCGCCCCTTGCTCTGCAGGTAGCACAGGAAGCTGAACTCACTCGACGGATTCCGCATCGTCACAAGGTCCTTGAGGAAGGACACCTGCATCGTCGCGTCGTCGATCAGCATGCCGCGGTGCCAGCCGAAGCGTGGCTGCCGCTCGAAGAAGTGAGCGGTGACCGCCTCCTGCCTGCCGATGCGCGCGTTGTGCTCACTGAGGGCTATCGCCATGGCCACATTGGACGGCCCGAAGCCAATTCCTATGAGGTCGTGAATCGGTGGTGCGTCGTCAGCAAGAGCCTGTGACATGTCACTCCCAATCGAGGGGCAGCCGCTTGTCAGGCGTGGGGGAAGGCGGGAACAGGGCACGCCGAGGAGGTGGCGGCCCGGGCAAAACTTAGGTAACGCTAACCTCATCTCGTGGACCTGTCGACAGGACAAAATGGATAAATTGTGCGTTTCAGCTGCAACATCGCCCAAAATATTGGCCCGTTGCATCCTTAGGTAAGGCTTGCTTTACTTGGCTTCGCTCGGACACTGCCAATAAGAAGGAGCCTCATGCGGGTCGTCATGTTCGGTTATCAGACCTGGGGGCACCGCACCCTCCAAGCTCTCCTGGACTCGGAGCACGACGTGGTGATGGTCGTGACGCATCCCAAGAGCGACCACGCGTACGAGAAGATCTGGAGCGACTCTGTAGCCGACCTCGCCGAGGAGCACGGCGTGCCCGTGCTGATCCGCAACCGCCCCGACGACGAAGAGCTGTTCGCCGCCCTCAAGACGGCCGACCCGGACATCATCGTGGCCAACAACTGGCGTACGTGGATACCTCCGCGCATCTTCAATCTCCCCCGCCACGGCACTCTCAACGTGCACGACTCGTTGCTGCCCAAGTACGCGGGCTTCTCCCCACTGATCTGGGCATTGATCAACGGTGAGCCTGAAGTGGGCGTCACCGCGCACATGATGGACGACGAGCTCGATGCCGGTGACATCGTGGCCCAGCACACGGTGGCGGTCGGGCCGACGGACACGGCCACCGACCTGTTCCACAAGACGGTCGACCTCATCGCCCCGGTCACGGTCGGCGCACTCGGCCGTATCGCCGCCGGCGAGACCGAGTTCACCAAGCAGGACAGGTCGCAGGCGAGCTTCTTCCACAAGCGCTCCGCCGAAGACATCCGCGTCGACTGGAGCTGGCCCGCCGAGGATCTCGCACGCCTCGTGCGCGCCCAGTCCGCCCCGTACCCGAGCGCCTTCACCCACCACAAGGGCAAGCGCCTGGAAATCGTGACGGCGGTCGTATCCGAAGGCACCTACGGCGGTACCCCCGGCCGAATTTTCTACCGTGAGGGCACCGGCGTGGCGATCGTCGCGGGAGCCGACGCGCGCACCGGCCGCAACCACGGCCTGGCCATCACGCGTGTGCGCACCGAGGACGGCGAGGAAATGACCGCCACGGACTACTTCACCTCGATGGGCGGGTACCTCACCAACCGTCCGTGACGGCCGGAGAACCCACAGCCGTAGGAGAACAGGCTCCCCTACGCACAGCACAGCTCGCGACCGCAGTCATGACTGCCTGAGCACCATCGGCCGGCCCGTTGCCGTCGCCCGCGTGGACCTCCGTGTCCTCGCGGGCGACGGCACACTCTCGGCGCGGCAGCGCAGCCGCGTACATCCGCGCCCGCCGACCAACACCGGAGGAAGAGCGATGGAGCGGCTGCCCGGCTCGGGAGCGGCTCACCCCCCGCCGGGCGCCACGTTCAGCATCATCGGGATATCCAGCGCGCCGACCGACTGGAGCCAGATCTTCCGTGCCCTCGCGAGCAGTTCACTGCACATCGAGACGTTGGCGGAGAGCGGACAGGACGCCGCACACGCCTCCCCCGGCGCACAGCAGACGTCCAGCGAAGGCGGAAATACGGCAGGGGCCCCCACCTCACAGGCCGTGAGTACGACACCGCCGAGCGTGCTGAACCTCAATGCATACCTCCTGTAAACCGTCGGCAAAGCGTCACGACGCAGGCTCAACGGAGAAATTGACGGCCCACGGCTTGCGGCTCTGGCGCCTGACCGTACTGGCCACACTGGCCGACCTCGGCCCGCAGTCCAAGGGGAACCTCGCCGCCCAGTTGGACATGCACGCGAGTGACCTGGTCAACACAGCGGTCAGGTGAGCCAGGAGTTCGGGGCACAGGCGGAGGCGCTGACCCACGCGTGAGAGCCGACGCCGTCGTCGACGGGCCCGAAGTTGGTGTCGTTGCGCCTCTCGAATACGTCGTCCGTCAGGTCGTCCGCGTACTTCTCGCCCGGCGCGAGACAGGTGCACCCACGCCGGTCGTCCTGTCCGAAGCTCCAGTAGAAGACGACGAACGCGAGCGGCGGACACGGCGATGGCCAGCGGGCCTGGCATGAGGGCGCCCCGGAGACATCTCCCCGGAGCGCCCTCACCCGATCAATCGCGCCCTGCTCCCGGCTGTCAGACGCAGTACTGCCCCTGCTTCCCGATCGACCGGTACATGCAGTCCGCGTTCTCCACCAGTTGGAGCACCGCGTCCCGGTTGCGCGAGGTCTCGCGCTCGATCACCTCGTCCGGCGGGTAGAAGCCGCCGCCCGAGGCCGAACCCGGGTACATCTCGAAGGTGTAGCCGAAGATCTTCTGCGAGCCCCACAGCCAGTCGTCGATCGACCCGTCGGTGATGTAAAGGTCACTGGACTGCTCTGCGGTGTAGCCGTTGCTGGCGCCCATCTTGCGGCCCACGGCGGCGAACGCGTCGCGGTCGTCGGCCGTCATGCCGGGGGCCGTGTCGTTGTACGTGTAGCCGAACGGCCACAGCACCAGCTGGCTGTACGTGTGGAAGTCGATGCCCGCCTTGATCTGCTGCTTCCCGCCGACCACCCGGCTGCGGACGAAGTCCGCCACGACCTTCGTCTCGGGCGCGGACTCGGCGGCGGCGCCACGGTAGGTCTCCGACGAACGGCTGGACGAGGAGCCGCCACAGCAACCCCAGTTGTAGGCCCAGTTGCGGTTGAGGTCGGTCCCCACATAGCTGGAGCCGGAGTTGGGCTGCCGGTTCTTGCGCCAACTGCGGTACGAGCCCGACGCGATGTCGTACTCGCCACCATCGGGGTTCAGGTCCGGCACGATCCACAGTTCGCGGCCGTTGACCGCCTGGGTGATCCGTGAATCGGTCCCGTAGTCCTCGCCGAGTTCGCGGAGCAGGTAGAGCGCCATCTCGACGGTCAGGTGCTCGCGGGCGTGCTGGTGGGCGGTGAAGAGGACCTCGGGCTCGGCCTCGTCGGTGCCGACGTTGTCGCTGACCTTGATCGCGACGATGTCCCGGCCCTGGTAGGTCCTGCCGATCACGCGCTTGTTCATGATCGAGGGGTACGCGGCGATGCGCGCGTCGATCTCCGCGTTCATCTCGGCGTAGTTGTGGTAACGGGAGTCCGCGGGCGGGAAGTCGAGGGTGCGGACGTCACCTGTCGCGTCCGATTCCGTGCCCGGCGCGGGCAGGGCCTCCAGCACGTGACCGCGGGCCCGGAGTTTTTTGGCCTGGGCTGTGTCCGCGGTGATCACGATGCCGTGGTCGTGCACCTCGTCGATCGAGACGCCGGCGCGGGCGATCGCGGTGCGGGTGGCGGGAGTGGTGTGTCCGGTGATCTCGTACTGCCGGGTCCGCTCGTCCGCGGCGACGGCGGCACTCCGGGTCGAGGCGTCGGCGCCGGTGACGGCGGTGAGGGGGGCGGTGAGACCGAGGGCGAGCAGGGCCGCGAGGGTGGCGGTCCGTCTGACCTTCGTCGGCCGGGGTGTCCGTGCGTTGACGAGTCGCATGCTGGCAGTCTCCTGAATCCGGTGTGATGGGGGGTGGAGCTGTGCGACGCGCACATGGTCGTGCTCTGGCATGAGCAGGTCAAGAGCCCGGTTCCGGCCACTCCACGCGGTGTCCGCCCGGATCCCCGAACGCCCGCCGTGTCACCGCCGCGCCGCCCGGGATCGACGAACGGCCCGAGAAGCACGCGCCCGCCGCTCCCCCACCACTTGCTGTGCCAGATTGTGGCGGCGCTGCCGTCCAGGACATTGGCCGCGCGGCCGTTCCCCCCGGTCGTCTCCTCGTCGCCCGCCGCGACGGTCCAGCCGGTACGCGGCAGCATCGGTGCGAGGGGGGCCATGGCGGACGCGGGTGCGGCTCTGTGGTGCGGAGCCGGTGGCGCCGAGGTCTCGCCGACGGTGGGGATGGGCGCAGGTGCCCGGTTGTTCGCGGTGGCGTTGGTTCCTCCCGCCCCCAGCAGGGGAAACAGCGTGGTCACAACCGCGAGGGTGGCGAAAAAGACCAGGATTCGGGAGAGGCGCCGGGGCGCTATCTCCCCCGATCTGAGCCGTCCGAATAATCGAGCGGAACAAGCTGACGTGGTGCCCCCTTTTTCTTCGGGCCGGTGCTACCACGACCCGCGAGGGCATGACCATGTCAGGTTGTGCGATAACGTAAAGACTTCGTGAGGCCACCTCTCGGGCCCGCTCGCATCAGCGGCGTGCAGACGAATCCGACTCGGCACAACGGCTGAAAGCAGGCACACCGTCCAAGTAGCGGCCAGTCTTTGGCCGCTACTTGGGGCAATCTGGAGGCATGCAGAAGACCTCAGCGCGCCTGGAGGAGGCCGCGGCGCGCGCGCTGACCACCGTCCGACAGGTCATGCCCGCACGGCTGCGGCACCGCATCGACACCCTCCAGGTCACCGCCGTGCAGAGGCCCGCGACCGGGCCGGACCCACAGGTCGACAGCAGCGTGCTCGTCACCCTCAGCGCCGTCGTCCACGCCCGAGAAGAACTGCGTTTCGACTACACCCCAGCCGCCCCGCCGGCAGCGGGCGCCGACGACCGCACCGAACCCCCGGCGCGCCGGGTGGAGCCCCACCACCTCGTCACCTGGGGCGGGCGCTGGTACCTCGTCGCCTGGGACCCCGATCGCAAGGACTGGCGCACTTTCCGCGTGGACCGGATCACCCCACGCACCCCCACGGGGCCCCGCTTCACCCCACGTGAACTACCCGGCGGGGAGGTGGCCGCCTTCGTCGCCGGCAGGTTCCAGGGCTCCGACGGGTCGGGCGACTGGCCCTGCCGCGGCGAGGTGATCCTCGATCTGCCGGCCGCCGTCGTGTCCCGCTACACCCGCGAGGGAATCGTCGAGGCACTCGGCCCGGACCGCTGTCGGCTCCTCCTGGGATCGTGGTCATGGCCCGGCCTGGCCGCCGCCATCGGCAGGTTCGACGCCGACATCGAGGTCGTCGGCCCGATCGAGCTCAAGGACGCCTTCACACACCTGGCCCGCCGCTATGCGAGCGCCGCTACGGGCGGACCTCCCGCACACCCCCCGGTCCCATGAGCCATGCGCACGCCGCTCGGTGCACCCCCGCGCCACTCCCTCCTGCCACTACCGCCGCAGTGAGAAAGGCCGACCGCCATGACCGCGACCACCCTCTCGTCCCTGCCGAGCCTGCTCGCGGTCTTCGCACACCCGGACGACGAGTCCCTGGTCGCCGGCGGCGTTCTCGCCCAGCACGCCGCCGCGGGCGCGCGCACAGCCGTCGTCACCGCCACCTGGGCTCCTGACAGCCCCCGGGCCGGCGAACTCTCGGACGCCGTAAGGATTCTCGGCGCCGGCCGACCGCGCATGCTCGGGTACGCCGACGCCCGAGTCCCCCAATCGGCGCCCGGCAGAGCCCGGTTCTGCGATGCGCCGCTCGACGAAACCGTCAAACGACTCGTCGGCCACCTGCGCGAGTTCCGCCCGGACATCGTCGTCACCCACGACGCCTACGGCAATTTGACCGGCCACCCGGACCACGTCCACACCCACCGCGTCACCACGCTCGCCCTGCAGGCCTCCGGACTTGAGCACCTTTGCCCCGAGGCCGGGGAGCCCTGGCAGCCGAGCGCCCTCTACCTGGCCACCCATCCGCACTCGGGCGTCGGAGAGTTGGGCACCCTGCTGCCCCGGGTCGGCAAGTCCCTGCTCAGCGTGGGGGACGAACGGGTCACCGCGACGGTCGACGTGCGTCCGTGGCTCGCACAGAAGTGGACCGCGATCCTCGCGCACCGAAGCGAGGTGGAACGTCCCCGTTCCCTGCCGGGCATCCTGTCCCGCCTGCCTGTCGACGTTCGGCAACGGATCATCTCCACCGAGTACTTCACGCGCTTCGACGTCAGGCCGACGCCGGGCGGCATGCGGGCGCTGACCCGCTGACCGCTCAGGCTGTCTGCCCGGCGGTGGTGCGATTCCGGGCGGGGACGCGGTTTGGGGGGCAGGTCAGGCGGTGGGGATTCCCGCCCCGCCGTGATGGCGGTGGTCCGGGTGAAGATGCCGGTGGGGACATCGGTGTCGCAGTCGGCCGGGAAGGCCAGGGCGCCGCCCGGCTTCATGAGCGCTCTGCCCCGGGCGCGGTCTCAGGGCGTTCCGTCAGCCGAACCGGGAGGGAGGTCGGGGGTCGGCGCGCCCGACACGCCGTTGGCACCGGGCGCGGGACCGATGGCGGGCGGGACCGAGAATTCGGAGCCCTGCACGGGAAGAGGATCAATTCCTTTCTCCGCGCGCAGATACTCGGCGTCCGCCCGCCGATGGGCAGCCTCGGCCATGATCACCGCCGCCCGGCCCTCATGTTCGGCCTTGGCTTCCGCCGCCCGGCCTTCATGCTCTGCTTTGACCTGCGCCGCCCTGCCTTCGAATTCGGCACGGATCTCCGCCGCGCGCCCCTCCTGCTCTGCCTGAGCCCCCTCACCCCACGCACGTCGCTGTGCACCGTCGGCGCGCAGGACGCGAGACACCGCGAGGCTGATTGCCGTCAGGAGGGCCGAGAGCGCAGCGCCGGCAAGCAGAATGTCGGGGGCATCCTGCGGCCCCAGATGGCCACTGGCCTCGTACACGGTGAGAGCGTTGCGCGTCGCGAACCACGACAGGACCACGGAAACGATGATTACTTGCACGTTGGTCCGACTCAGGACAGGTGGCCGCCGATCGGTTGCCTGCTCAGCCGTACCGCGGTTGCGTCGGCCCGATTCCGCGGATTCACGCGAGGGCCACGCCGCCCAGAGGAGGCCGAGCATCAACGTGACAGCGACCGGGTACACCCACCTCGGATAGTCCGTCCCGCGCACCGCCTCGTAGATGATCAGGACGAAGCCGGCCAGTGCAGAGATCATCGCCGGTACTCTGAAAACCTGACGCGACGTTGGCCGTTCGGGCGCAGACATGCGACGAGTATGGCGTCATGCGCCCGTCACGGGGGCGGCTTCCCGTGAGACCCGTCGGACCCACAAGGCCCACCATCCCGGCGGCGGTCCGACCATTTCCAGCTACCGGCCCGGCCGGTTCAAGACGGCCGCCCGCCGAACTGCCAGTTGTGCACCTCGATGTCGGCGTACCGGTCCGGGGTCAGGACGGCGCGCGCCGTGTCCGCGTCCGGCGCCCGGACGAGCGCCGCCGTACCCAGCCAGGTGTCGCCGTCGTCGGAGAGCAGCGGTCCGTACGCGATCAAACCGTCCTGGTCGGCCGGCACGGGGAGGTCGGCGGCCTCACCCTCGCCGAGGCCGAGCACCAGGTACCGGCTACCACCGGTGCGGCCACCGGAGAAGTCCCACATGGTGCGCCCCAAGGTGTTGCGCCACCGGCGCAGCATCACATCGCGGTACGTGCCTGCCTGGTAGCCGGGTTCGTCGAAGACGAAGGCGCGAGCGGCGGCAGGATCCGGCAGGTCAAGGATGTGCACGCTGCCAGTGGGCGCGTCGCCGTCGCTGGTGAGGGTCGGGCCGCGGGCGATCATCTCCGCCGCGTACCGGTCCATGTAGGACCAGTGCTCTTCCAGCAGCTCGTTGCGCAGCGGCAGGGAACCGGGCCGATCACGGTGGTAGCAGAAAAACTCCATGCCGCCAGTGTTCACCACCGTGCACAACCCTCCTACACCGGCTCACACCATGAGTTGAGCCGGAGGTGGGTGATGAGGAAGCAGGCCGGTCGGCCGGTCAGGGGTTGGTCCAGGCTCCGGGGACGTCGGTCAGCGCGGACACGTTGGCGGGCAGGTCGGCCGATGCGACGTCGACGAGCGTCACCCCTTCGAGGATTTCACGCACGTTGGAGCGCAGCGCGATCCACAGGGGGAGCAAAGATTCGGCGGGGCCCGTGTAGGACAGATCCGGAGGGCGGACCCCGCGCACCGAGACGAGGGGCCCGTCCACGACGCGTATGACGTCCGCGATGCTGATGGACCGGGCGGGCTTGGCCAGACGGTAGCCGCCGTTGCCGCCGCGCTGGCTGAGCACGAGGCCGCCCCGGCGCATGTCGTTCAGGATGCCTTCGAGGAACTTGTGGGGAATGTCCTGGGCATCGGCGATGGCCTCGGCCTTCAGCGGCCCGTCATCGAGCGACGCGGCGAGTTGCAGCGCGGCCCGTACCGCATAATCCGCCCTGGCTGAGATCCGCATACGCGCATTATCCCGTACGGCGTCGGCCGGTGTCCCTCGGGTGGGCCGTCGGCCGCCCGGCGTGTTTCCCTCCCCCCGGTGGCCGGCGCGATCAGGCTGCGGTGGGGGTGTAGTGGGCGGCGGTGTCGCCCTCGATGACCTGACTGCGCGCGCCGTCGACGCCGGTCGGGACGTCGCCCGCGACGGCCACCCGGTGCAGCAGGCGCGGCAGGTCGCTGTAGTCGTCGGGGGCGTAGTACTGGGTGATGATGTTGTCGAACAGGACGAGGTCGCCGGGTGCCCAGACCACCCGCACGACGTTCTCGGGGCGGGTGACATAGGACTGGAAGATGCGCAGCAGGTCGCGGGAGTCGGAGGGGCTCAGGCCGACAACGCTCTGGGCGAAGCCGCCGATGAACAGCCCGCGCTCGCCGGTCTCGGGGTGGACGCGGACGGCTGGGTGGGCGGTGCGGTACTTCCGTGAGACGAACCGCTTGCGGTGCTCGGCCGCCTTCTCGCTCTTCGGGGCGGCGTAGTCGTAGTCGTTGGTGTGGACGGCCCAGAGTTTGTCGGCCAGCTCGCGCAGCGGCAGGGGCAAGTCGCCTTAGGCGGTGGCCGAGTTGGCGATGAGGGTGTTGCCGCCGTAGGGCGGTATCACGATGGAGCGCAGGGTGGAGGCCTTTGGAGGCGTACGGACGAAGGTGACATCGGTGTGCCACTGGTTGGCACGGATGCCGTCGTCACTGTCGACGGGCAGGATGTTGGGCTGGCCGTCAACGGAGGGCGCGGTCGGGTGCGCGGTGGTGAGCTCGCCGAAGAGGCCTGCGAAGCGGAGCTGGCCCGCTTCGTCGAGCCGCTGGTCACGGAAGACCAGCGCCTTGTGTTCCAGCAGCGCGGAGTTGATCTCAGTGACGATGGCGGGGGCGAAGTTGGCCGAGAGGTCCGCGCCGAGGATCTCGGCGCCGATCCGGCCGCCGATCCGGCGGATGTCGAAGCTGGTGCCACTGGTGGTCATGCGCGAGGTGTCCTTTCGGGCGATTCTCAGGAAGTGCGGGGAAGCAAGGGGCCTTTGCCGCCGGGCGGCCCGAGGGAGGGGCCGACGGCCTGTAGCGCGTCGGGTGTGCGGCCCCGTCCCCAGCCGATGTGCCGGCGATGGCTGCCCAACGGGCTCGTACGATCTGGGTGTTCCTCGTCCCGGGCGGTGGAGGCGCCGGGCACCAGGGTGCGACGTACCGCGTGTCGGGCAGTTGGCCTCGCACTGGAAGCAGGACTGACAGTCGCCGCGGCGAGCGAGCAACAGGCTCCCGTGTGCGTCTCGATCGAAGATGCTGGCAGGAGAGAGCGCAGAGCGATAGGCAATTCTGTCGCCGGTTTCCTGTTTCCTGACACGAGAAGAACTTCGGGTCAGGCAATGAGCACTCGGGTATGGGCAGCGCGGGCGCTGCGGCGGAAAGGAGCTGCAACGGGATATGCCTGCGATAATTACGTCAGTTGCGACAGCGGCCGACAGGGCCACCGACTGCGAACAGGTGAGCAGGCAAGCGGCGCCACCCGGCGGTGGGTCTAGCGACCGTCGGCACAGATGGCGCCGGCCTGGCGTGGCAGATCGGCGTGCAGGCGCGCGGCGAGGTTCTCGGAATTGCTCACGCCCAAGAGAGTTGCAGCGAATTCTGGACGCGTCAATGTCTCGTCCAGCTGCGTCTCACATCATGGTTTTCCTGCCCTACGCGCGAAGCACCGCGTTCACAATCGTGGGGACGGAAAGCGCCGTGGCCGCGGCTTCGCGCATCGTCCCGGCCTTCACGAGTCGGAGTTCAGGTCGTGTGCGCAGGGTGAAGGGCCCTGAATTCCGGAGCTCTGTCGTGCTCAATTGCGAGAACGTGGATTCAGTGCGGTCGTGCGGGTCAGACAGGCAGGACGAACGAGGGGTGCGTGCCGTTGAGGAAGTAGTCCCCGACGTCGCGGAGTCGGGCCGCGGGGGGCTCATACAGGGTGTGGGTTCGGGCATTGCGCCAGAAACGGTCGAACCCCAGCCGCGAGGACACCGCGCGGGCCCCCATGATGTCCAGGGCCCGGGCTGTCGAATCCTGCACAGCTCTTGAGGTGGCGGCTTCGGCCACTGCCACGAGCACGGAGATCTCGGCGTACTCGTCGTAGGTCAGGTCCTCGCCGCGTGCCAGCCCGACGTGCAGGGCTTCCGTTGCCTGATCGGTGACCGCGGCCGCTGAGCGGGTGACGACCGTGAGTTCCCCGTAGACGGTCAGCACATGCGGGTCCTGCGGGGAGCTGACCGGCCAGACCGGGTGCCAGGGCGAGTTGCCCGCCCTGCTGTACTCCCGCGCCTCGGCGAGCACTCCCTCTGCCATGCCGAGACAGAGCTGGGCAGAGACGAGACGTCCGGCCGGCGACGCCAGCGCAGCCGACGGGGACAACACGTCCTCGTCCGCGGACAGGGAACCGAGCAGCTCGCCGGCAGCTACCGGCACGGAGTCGAACTCCACGCTGCCGCCGGCCGCGAGCCGCTGGCCGAAGGTGTCGGAGTCCGCGTCGATGACCACTCCGTGAGCGGCGGGATCGACGGCCACGACGACGGGTTCACCGGTGTCGGCCCGCACGGCCCGCACGGCCAGGCGGTCGGCGACCAGGACTCCGCTGACGTAGGCCTGCCGTCCGCTCAGAACATGGCCGTGGGCGGCCTTCACCAGCCGCAGTGGCGGTTCCTGGAGGGCGAGGCCACCACCCCAGCACCACTGCGCCGCCGCGGACTCCCGCTCGACCTTCGCGGCCCGAGTGGGCGTGGTGAAGAACCGGGCGCTCGACGACATGAAGTAGTGACAGCCGAGCAGTTGGCCGATCGCCCCGTCGGCGGCGGCGATCTCCCGGACGATGGCGTAGGCCGTGCGCCAGTCCGCGCCCCCTCCCCCGGCCTCGGCGGGAACCATCAGCGTCAGGAGTCCCGCCTCGCGCAGCCGGGACACCTCGTCGAACGGGACCTTGCCGGCCTGTTCCCGGGCGGCCGCGTCCGTGGCCAGGTCGTCCGCCGTCTCGCGGGCCACACGCAGCCAGTGCGCATGGTGGGTGCCGGTCGGGGCGGACGGCGCAGCGGGCTGCGTCGGTGCGGGGGCAAGGGCCATGGGAACAGGTCTCCTCAATGCCGGACGCAGGGTGCGGTGTCCGGGCTCTCCTGCCGATCGGGCACGTACTTGCAACCCACCCGGCGTACGGTGACGATCCGGCGCCGGTGAGCGTTGCCCAGCTTGCGGCGCAGGCGCGCGATATGGACATCGACGGTGCGGCCGTCACCGACATGGCCACCGTGGCCCCGCACGCATTCCATCAAATGCGCACGGGAGCGGACACGGTCGGAGCGCAGCACCAGATGGGCCAGTAGTTCGAATTCCACGTATGTGAGGACGAGTTCACGCCCGTCCACCGTTGCGGCGCGCCCCGCGGAATCAATCCGGACGGGGTCACTCTCGCCATCTTCCGCAGGTCGCACCGAAGATGGGGCCGCGGACGGGCCCTCGTGGTCACCCGCGAGGCAGCCACCGTGCGGGGCCCGGGCGGGCACTGGCGCGCCGCCCCGGGTGGTGTCGCTCACCAGGCTCAGAAGCTGAACCGCGGAAGGTGGCGAACTCACGGGAGTGGCACGGGCGGAAGTTGCCCTGGTCATGGGTGGTCGTCCTTCAGGAGAGCGTCGGCTCATCAGGCGTGGTGGGTGAATCGGCCTGAGCGCCGAATGGGGGCTGAGCTCCGAGCCGTGTGATCGGCGCTGAAGAGCGGACGTCACGGGAGCCCATGCCGGGCCATGACTCACGGAGCAGAAGGAAGGAGGGGTACGGGCAACACGTGGGCCGCGTGTCCTACACCCGACAGCAGGCGGCGCTTACGACATGACCAAAGTCGATGTGCCGTCGACGAACGAGTCGCTGCTGTGTGGGGGCCATGTGCATCATCCTGCGTGTCCGGCGGGCACGCGTCAACACTTCCCCAGTAAATCGATAGGAAACATAGGGAAAGGGAGCCCCCGGCGACCGGTGTGTCCGGATTCACGCCGTGGAGGGCCGAGTTGGCAGACGTCTCACCGGGCGCGGCCGATCGTCGAGCCGGCGTCGGGCGCGGTCGCCTTGTGCAGCCGGGCGCGTACGGCGGCCAGCCTGATCCGGAGCCTGCGCAGCGGGGTGGGAGGCAGCGCACGGGCGGAGCCACGTGCGAAGTGGCGTTCGACATGGAGCTGTCCGGCGCCGAGCACCGTGGTGACGACGATGTACCAGATGGTGGCCACCATCAGCAGCGGGATGACCTGGTACGTCTGGTTGTAGACCAGCTGTACCGAGTAGAGCAGGTCGTGGACCGCGAGCACGCTGACGATGCTGGTGCCCTTCAGGGTGCCGATCAGCATGTTCCCCGCGGTCGGCACGATGGAACGCATCGCCTGCGGTACGACGATCCGGCGCAGCGTGCGTCGCCTGCCGAGCCCGAGAGCCTGGGCCGCCTCGGTCTGGCCCGCATCCACCGAGAGAATGCCACCGCGCACCACCTCCGCCGCGTAGGCGGCCTCGTGCAACGTCAGTCCGATGACCGCGGTGAGGGTGGGGCCGAACAGGTTGACCGTCTGGACGGTGACGAACTGCGGGCCGAAGGGAATGCCGAGGCCGAGCGTCGGGTAGAGGGCGCCGATGTGGAACCAGAACAGCAGTTGAACCAGCAGCGGGGTGGAGCGGAAGATCCACACATAGCCCCAACTCAGCGCCCGAAGCACCGGGTTGCCGTACAGACGCAGTACTGCGAGCGGGGTGCCGAGCAGAAAGCCGAGCAGCATCACCACCCCGGTCAGCCACAGCGTCAGCAACAGCCCGTCGAGTACGGCGGTGGTGGTGAAGTACTGGCCGACCACGGCCCATTGGAAGGCCTGGTTGCGGACGACGGAGTTGACCACCATCGCGAGGACGAGCAGCGCGGTGGCAGCGGCGAGTCGGCGGCCGACATGCCGGCGCGGCACGATCCGCGGCAGGTCATTCCCGGGGCCCGCGGGTTCCGGATGCCCCGTGGCCGGGGCGGGTGCGGTGAGCCGGGCGGAAGCTGTGGTGCCGGAAGTCGGGGCCATGGGAGTGTTCCCCGGGGGGAGGGAGTAGCGGGCGTCGGTGACCACCTGGCAGCGCACGTACGTGGATGTGGCCGAGGCCGTTTCAGCAGCCCGTCCGGGTCTGGCACGACAGCGCGACAAGCCGGGAGTCCGTCGATCTCGCCGCCCGCTACGGCGACCCGCTGTTCTCCGCCAATGTCAGCAACCCGACAGAGCCGTACGCCGAACTCACCCGCTACTACCGCCAGCAGTGGGCGCAGTACGGCCGTCCCCCGGAGCGCCGATGTCGCAGGCCGCAACGGCCTGCGCTTCGTGGCCAATTATCACGTCAGCCCGGCCACCGTGCTGGAGGCTGCCGAGTGGTTACCGCGCGGCGTTCAAGCCCTCCGACCACCTCGACAAGCCCTACATCAGCGTCTCCGCCGACGTTGTTGTCGCCGAGGACGACGCGACCGCACGCGAACTGGCCACCGGCTACGGCCTCTGGGTGCGCGGCATTCGCACCGCGCAGGGCGCGATCGCGTTCCCCACCCCGGAGGAGGCTCGCGCGCACACCTGGACCGAGGCGGACCGGACACTGGTCGCCGACCGGGTGGACACCCAGTTCGTCGGCTCCCCGCAGCGCGTCGCCGACCAGCTCGAACAACTGCGGGAACCCACCGGCGCCGACGAAGTGGTCGTCAGGACCATCACCCACGACCACGCCGACCGGGTGCGCTCCTACCGCCTCCCGGCCGAGGAATGGCAGCGCCGATGAGCCGGTCCCGGACCACCGTCCGGACCTCACAACTCAGCCCTCGTAAAAAACAGTGCGCGGGCACCAGGCCGGCCGGGACACTGTCCATGTGCTGATCCTGAATGCCGTGCTGGAGCGTTACCACCCCAAGGACTTCTCTCTGTGGCCCGTCGCCGACCTGTCCGTCGGCGGCATGCTGCCCCTGTCCGGTCGGCTGTCGCCGCGCGAGGTCGGCACGGCCATGGCGATCCTGACCAACTACAACAAGGGCAGTAGGCACCGCAGGCGTGGTTCCCGCGACCCCGAGGACGGTGAGAGTCAGGTCCGCCGTCTGGTGACGGCAGAGTGCGTCATCGCTCCCGGCGGCCTTCGGGTGCAGGACACCTCCACCGGACTCACAGCGTCACCCGGGTGCTGCTCCGGTCTGGAAAGTTGGCGGGACTGGCTCGACTTGGCGGACGGCGGCGAGCCGTGGCTCGGCCACGACCCCACACCGCTGGTCGAGCACACCGGGGCGACCGTCCGGCTGTGGCCCGGTGGGAATTCCTCGGAGGGGCTCCCCGTCGATCTGCCGCTGGCCCAGCTGCCGGAACTCCTGAGATCGGTTCAGGACGACCTCGTCGGTTTCCTGGCTCGCGTCGCGGAGTGGTCCACCCACTACGCCCCATCCCTCGCCGCCGCCCTGGTCGCGAAGCTCGACGCGGAGCTGGCCGTCGGAGCCCCTCTCTGAAGAACCCGGCGATGAGACCTCCGGTCCGGGCCGACGTACGCGAACACCTCCCGCGTGGGCTGTCGCCGTGGCGGCTCCGGCCGTACGTCCGAGTCCCCGCCGATGGCTTCGCGTGCCGGTGCTCCGCCGTCAGGCGTCGAAGCGACGGCGGGATGCCTCGATGTGGCCGAAGAACTGGTGGGTCCAGTCGCACATCCGATGGACCGTCTCCCGTAGGGCCTGGCCCGGCTCGGTGAGGGTGTACTCCACCCGCGGCGGCACGGTGGGATACACCTCCCGCTCGACCAGGCCGTTGCGCTCCAGTACGCGCAGGTTCTGCGTGAGCATCTTGTGGCTGATGCCCTCGACCTCATGGCGCACCTCGCCGAAGCGCAGGGTTCGCTCGCCCAGAGCGTCAATGATCAGGAGCGCCCACTTGTTGGCGACGTCCGAGAAGATTTCCCGCGCCAAAGAGTCCGCGCGGGTCAGGTCCGCGTCGTCGGGCGTGCCCCTGAACTGCTTGGTCACCATAAGGTTCCTCAGTCACTGAAAAGTGCGTTCTTCCATGTCAGCGGCCACTCTCCTACAGTTCCTCAGTAACCACAAGAGACCGAAAAACGTCTTGGTCCGATGGAAACGAGCCCCCGGGCTCTCACAACGAGGAGACAGCCAGCATGGCCATCACCCTGGTCAACCCCCATGGATTGCCGGTAATCGACGCCTACCGGCAGGTGTCGATCGCGACCGGGTCGAAGCTGGTCTTCATCGCCGGACAGGTCGCCTGGGACGCAGACGGAGTCACGGTGGGCGAAGGCGACCTCGCGGCCCAGGTCGAGCAGTGCTACCTCAACATCGGCACCGCCCTGGCCGCGGTCGGCGGGTCTTTCGACGACGTGGCGAAACTGACCGTCTATGTCGTCGACTGGACCCCCGAAAAGATGCCCCTCTTCGGCGAGGGAGTCGCTCGGGCGGCCGCGAAGCTGGGGGTCACCCCTGTCCCCCCGGGCACACTGCTGGGCGTGGCGGCACTGGACGTACCCGACCATCTGGTCGAGGTCGAAGCCACCGCGGTCATCGACTGAGGACATGTCCAGCCATGCCTTTCGATGTGAGCGTGACGGACAACTGAGCCGACCCACCCCTGTCGTCACGCGAGCCGGTCGCATCGATCGGCCTCCGGCGGGCTCAATACAACCGGGGCCGATCCCGCGACGCTCGGACCTCGTGTCCGGATGTGACAGGAAACCGTCATTGCGGTCATCGGCAGTGGCGGTGAGGATGGGGACATGCCCATTTCGCACCGTGTCGTCATCGCGGTCTTCCCGGATGTCGATCTCCTCGACGTCTCCGGCCCGGCCGAGGTCTTCGCGCTGGCCAACCGGGAGACCGCGGGCCTCGCCGGATACCAGGTCCGGCTGGCCGGGCCCGCGGGTGGCGAGGTCCTCACGTCGGCGGGTGTGCGTCTGCTGGCGGATCTGTCATTCGACGAGGTCGGCGGGCAGGTGGACACCCTGCTCGTGCCCGGCGCGGTCGACATGACCGACGACGGCCCCCAGGCCCGGATCGATCCCGAAGTCGTGGCATGGATCAAGAAGACCGCCCCGCACGCCCGGCGGGTGGCGTCGGTGTGCGTGGGCGCGCATCTGCTGGCGGCGGCGGGGCTGCTCGACGGCAGGACGGCGACCACCCATTGGTCGACCGCCGCCCAACTGGCCGCCGACCACCCGGCCGTGACGGTCGACCCCGATCCCATCTTCGTACGCACCGACCGGGGCCGGCTGTGGACCGGGGCCGGGATCAGTGCCTGCCTGGACCTCGCACTGGCTCTGGTGGCCGAGGACCAGGGCGAGGAGACCGCGCTGGCGGTGGCCCGACAGCTGGTGATGTACCTCAAGCGGCAGGGCGGCCAGAGCCAGTTCTCCGTCCCGATCAGCCGCCCCGCGAGCTCCCGCCGAGACATCGACGAGCTGCGGCTGTGGATCGCCGAGCACCTTGACGAGGACCTCTCGGCGGAGGTGCTGGCGGCCCGGATGTGTCTGAGCGAGCGGCACTTCGCCCGCGTCTTCAAGCAGGAGACGGGTTCCAGCACGGCCGGCTACGTCGAAGCCCTGCGGGTGGAGGCGGCCCGCCGCCTGCTGGAGACCACCGACTGCCCGCTCGACCAGGTCGCGGTCGCCGCCGGGCTCGGCTCGCAGGAGACCCTGCATCGGGCGTTCAAGCGGCAGCTCGCCAGCACCCCCGCCGCCTACCGCCGCCGCTTCCGCACCCAGACCACCTGACCCGCTCCCCCAACTCCCCTCCGCAGGCAAGCCCGTGGCTTCGCCATGCCTCATTGCTCCAAGAAAGGCCTCCGATGAACACGAATCAGCCGTCCAAGACCCTGCGCGATGTGATCGGCCTGGACAACCAGCCGCCCCGGCTGAGCGATTCCGTCCTGATCATGATCGACTTCCAGAACACCTACCGCACCGGCGTCATGGCCCTGGACGGCGCCGAGGAGGCCCTCGCAGCGGGCGCCCGGCTGCTGGAGCGCGCCCGCGCCGCGAGAACCCCGGTCGTCCACGTCATCAACGACGGCGGCGAGGGCAGCCCGTACGACATCCGCGCCCACATCGGGGCGATCAGCGACCAAGTCGCCCCGGCGGGAGGCGAAACGGTCGTAGTCAAGCAGTTCCCCAACTCCTTCCACCTCACGGAGCTGGAGAAGACGCTGACCGACCTGGGTGTGGGACCGGGCACTGGCAAGGGCCTGATCCTCGGTGGCTTCATGACGCACATGTGCGTCAACTACACCGCCCAGGGCGCCTTCAACCTCGGCTACCGCCCCACCGTCGTCGCCGACACCACCGCCACCCGCACCCTCGCCACTCCCGACGGCAACGTTCTGCCCGCCGCGACCCTCCAGGCCGCCGCCCTGACAGCGATCACCGATCTGTTCGGTACCGTTGTTCCCACTGTCGACGCCCTCCCGGACTAACAGACTTGCGGTTGCGCCGCGTTGGTGCCCGTCGCCGTCAACGGCGGCGGGCATCGGTGTGGTTGGGCGTGCGAACTGAGGACTCGCGACGCAGACCGGGCTGTTCGCCGTGACTGAGGCTGAGGAGCAAGCGCGGCACATTCATGCGCGATTCATGGTGTTCAGCGCTCCAGAGCCAGTGCGGCGAAGGTGGCCAGCCAGTGGTCGGTGGTGAAGTCTCCGCGTTCCACGGCGGGCAGGCCCGCCGCGAGGTGCGCTTCGGCCGAATCGGTGAGGCGGGCACGGACCGGCCCGTCCGGCAGCGCCCCGGCGATGGACCTCAGCGCGGCGGCCCTGCTGAGGGCCAGGCCGAGCAGATGGCCGATGTGCGGGTCGGCGCGGTCGGAGACGACCGGCACGTCCAGCAATGGGCACGGCGCGCCGGAGCGCAGCGCGGGCAGGAAACGGTCAAGCCACTGTGCGAACCGCTCCCTGCTCAGCACCCGCCGCATCGCGTCGGCCTCGGTCAGCGCCGGCGACAGGAAGTCCTGCCCCGAAGGCTCCCAGTGCGCGGGCGCGTCGTGATCGTCGGCGAACCAGGCCAGGAGGCGTTCCCGTACGGCCTGGGTGGTCGTGGTGGGCAGCTCCCCCGCGTCGAGTACGAGCCCGAGGGCGAAGGCACTGTTGGGGTGGTTCCCGTGGCGTACGGGATACGTCGCCTTCGGCAGCCAGTCGGCGAGCAGCCGGTCGACGGTGGCGACGGCCGGCGTCAGGACCTCGGCCCAACGGGCGCCCGCCGCGCCCTCGTACGCCCGGCACTCGGCGGCCAGCGCGATCAGCCACGCCCACCCGTACGGCCGCTCGAAGGAGGGCCGGTCGCGGAGGTAGGCGGCTTCGGCGGCGAGGTTGTCGGGGGTGAGGTGCCTGTCGAGTGCGCCGATGACGGGCGCGGTGTCCGCCAGCGCGGGCGTGTCGCCGTGGCGGCGCAGCAGGCGGACGAGCAGCCAGTGCATATGGACCGAGGAGTGCCAGTCGTACGCGCCGTAGAAGGCCGGGTGCAGGGCGCCGGGCCGGTGCTGCTCGTCCGGTGCCGAGATCAGGTGGGCGGGGAAGTTGGGGTACTCGCGAGTGATGTTCGCGAGGGCGAGCCGGACGAAGGGAGTCGCGTACGCGCTGAGTGGCATCAGTGCGTCGCTCCTTCGGTGACCTTCAGGTCCTGGTCCGCGGGAGTGCCTGCGGCGGTGACCAGCAGGGCGCGCAGTCCGTGGGCGACCGTGGCGGGCGGCAGTGCCGGGGCGGTGCCGTCGGTGACCTGTTCCGGCGACCAGGGGACGTGCACGAATCCGCCCCTGGCGTGGGGGAATTCGGTGGCGATGAGGTGGCCGAGGCCGTACGCCACATGGTTGCAGACGAACGTGCCGGCCGTGTTGGAGACTGCGGCCGGGACACCGGCCTCGCGCAGGGCGGCGACGCAGGCCTTGACGGGCAGGGTGGAGAAGTACGCGGCGGGGGCGCCCGGGACGACCGGTTCGTCGATGGGCCGGTCCCCGGCATTGTCGGGTATCCGCGCGTCGTCGATGTTGATTCCGATGCGTTCGACGGTGACGCCGGGTCGGCCGCCCGCCTGGCCCAGGCAGATGACCAGGTCGGGGGTCGATGCGCGGATGGCGTCGCGTAGCGCGTCGACGGACTCGCCGAAGACGCAGGGAAGTTCGACGGCGGTGACTGTGAGCCCGGCGGGCGGCTCGGCCGCCACGAGGAAGGCCGCCTGCCAGGACGGGTTCACACTCTCGCCGCCGAAGGGGGCGAAGCCGGTGATGAGGACGCGGGTCATGGCGTTTCCTTAGGGGTGGAAATGGCTCGGACGGCAGGTCGGAGCGGCTCAGAAGGCAAAGAGCGCCATGATCGCGGTGCAGCAGACGAGAAGCGCGAGCGCCGTCGGTATCTGTGCCTTGATCGGCCCGTACTGGTCCTTCAGTTCGAGCAGCGTGGCCGGGACGATGTTGAAATTCGCGGCCATCGGAGTGCAGAGAGTGCCGCAGAAGCCGGCCAGCATGCCGATCGCGAGGACGGCCGGGGCGTCGCCGTGCATCTGCTCGATGAGGACGGGCCAGCCGATCGCCGCGGTCATCACGGGGAACGCCGCGAAGGCGTTGCCCATGATCACGGTGAACAGGAACATGCCGAGGCAGTACGCGATCACGGCGAAGTACTTCGAGTTCTCCGGCAGGACATTGTTCACGATGCTGCCGACCTGGGTGCCGACGCCGGCCACCGCGAAGATCGAACCGAGCACGGCCAGGAGCTGGGGCAGCAGCAGCGCCGAGCCCATCGCCTCCAGCATGGAGCGGCCGGAGTGGATCGGGACGGAGATACTCCTCTCGCCGGTGACCAGCATGCCGACGACGAGCGCGACGACGCACCCGAGGCCCAGGCCGAGGAGCGTGGACTTGCCCGTCTCGAACAGACCGGACTCGTCCAGCACGGAGGAGCAGACGATGGCGACGACCGGGATCGTGAGGGCGGGGATGAAGATCTTACTGCCGAGCCGTACCGCGGAGGCCTCGCGCTGCTCGGCGCTGGTGGTGACCGGGACGCCCTTGCCGAGGAAGTTGAACCCGGCGAGCACGATCAGGCCGAGGACCGCGACGCCGAGCGGTTCGGCGGGCAGTGTCCAGCTCGCGGCGGAACCCGGCGCGGCGTTGGCGACTCCGGTGCCATAGGGGAAGGTGAGCCCGAGCAGGCCCCAGAACGCGGCGGACGTCCATCGCTTGGGGTTGCTGCGGTCGGCCGCCATCTGCACGGCCATGATGATGAACACGAGGCCCACCAGCCAGTAGAGCCACTCGACCTTGATCATTTGGCAGCCCCCTTCGGCAGCGGCAGTTCGTGCTCGGCGGAGGCGAGCGCCATCTCGCGTTCCAGCTGCTTGTCCAGGAGCAGCAGCCGGGCGCCGTGGATGACGAAGGCACAGACAGCGAGCGGGATCGCCCACAGGGCCAGCTGGGTCGGTTCGATGTCCTGCTGGTACGTCGAGTTCACGAAGCCGGTGATCAGGAGGATGGAGCCGATCGCGATGAAGCAGTCCTCGCCGAAGAAGAGGCCCACGGTGTCGGAGGACGCGGAGTAGGAACGGACCTTCTCGCGCAGATGGTCGGGCAGCTTGGCGCCCATCGAGCGCTCGGCGGCGGCCTCGGCCATGGGTGCGACGAGGGGCCGCACGGTCTGCGCGGGTCCGCCGATGCTGTTGAGGCCGAAGGCCGCGGTGATCTGGCGGACGAGCAGGTAGACGGTGAGGAAGCGTCCGGCACTGAGCCCGCCGAGGCGGCCGATGAGCCTGCGGGCCTGTTCGCGCAGGCCGTAGCGCTCCAAGAGGCCGATCACCGGGAGGACGACGGCGAAGACGGTGACCGAGCGGCTGTCGGCGAAGGACTGGCCGAAGGCCCCGAGGACCGCCAGCGGAGTCATTTTGCCGAGCAGTCCGGTGACGATACCGGCGACGCCCACCACTAGGACGGGGTTGCGGCGCGTGACGAATCCGAGGATCACCACGACCACACCGAGAAGAACGATCATGCGGCGGCCTTCTTCAGGCGTTGGGGGGCAGGGCACCAGGGGCGGCACGAATCCGGGGTTCCGGTTCCGTGAGGGATGCACGGACCCTAGGCGATCGTTCAACGATCTAACAAGAGATAATCCCGACCGACGTCGGGGGTGAGCGAATCGACCCCTTGCCGGATCGTTCAACAATCGACTACGTTCGAGATGTGATCGATCTCAACGCAGACCTCGGCGAAGGCTTCGGCCGCTGGACCCTCACCGACGACGCCGCCCTCCTCTCCGTCGTCACCAGCGCCAACGTGGCCTGCGGCTTCCACGCGGGCGATCCGTCGGTGATGCGCCGCGTCTGTGATCTCGCCGCCGAGCGGGGGGTGCGGATCGGGGCGCAGGTGTCGTACCGCGACCTGGCCGGCTTCGGACGGCGCGCCATGGATGTGCCCAGCGACGAGCTGGCGGCCGAAGTCGCTTACCAGATCGGCGCGTTGAGAGTCTTCGCCGAGGCGGCCGACGCGGCGGTTTCCTATGTCAAGCCGCATGGCGCGCTCTACAACCGCACCGTCCACGACGCCGAGCAGGCCCACGCCGTGGTGGCGGGTGTTCTGCTCGCGGGCGGGGCGCTGCCGGTGCTCGGCCTGCCCGGATCACGGCTGCTCGCCGCCGCGGCGGAAGCGGAACTCGTCGGCGTGCCGGAGGCCTTCGCGGACCGCGCGTACACCCCCGAGGGCACCCTCGTGCCGCGCCGCGAGGCGAACTCCGTGGTGACGGAGGAGGACGCGGTGGTGCGGCGCGCCCTGGCGTTCGCGGTGGACCGTTCCGTCGAGGCCGTGGACGGTACCCGCGTCGCGGTCGCCGCCCGTTCCCTGTGCGTGCACGGCGACACCCCCGGCGCGGCCCGGATCGCGGCGCGGGTCCGGGAGGCGCTCGACGCGGCCGGGGTCGAGGTCGGACCCTTCACATGACCGGGAGCCGATTTCTCGACGTACGCCCCGCCGGGCGGCACGCGCTGCTCGTCGAACTGCCGGACGCCGAGCGCACCGGGGCCTTCCACGCCGAGCTGTTGCGGCGGCGCGCGGCCGGGACCCTCCCGCCGGTCGAGGAGATCGTGCCGGGGGCACGGACCGTACTGCTGGACGGGGTGCCCGATCCGGAGAAGCTGGCGCGCCAACTCACCGACTGGGACGTACCGTCGGGGGTCGCCGACGACGGTGACGTCGTGGAGATTCCCGTGCGATACGACGGGCCCGACCTGGCCGACGTGGCGGAGCTGTGGGGGCTCGGCGCCCAGCAGGCCGCCGCCCGGCATCGCTCGTACACCTATCGCGTCGCGTTCTGCGGTTTCGCGCCCGGGTTCGGCTACCTCACGGGGTTGCCCGCGGAACTGCACGTGCCGCGCCGAGACACGCCCCGCACCCGGGTTCCGGCCGGGGCGCTGGCACTCGCGGGGCCCTATACCGCGGTGTATCCGCGCTCCACGCCGGGCGGCTGGCAGCTGATCGGCACCATGCCGGACCCGACACCGCTGTGGGACCTCAGCCGGGACGGCGCGGCGCTCCTCACTCCGGGCACCCGGGTCCGATTCGTCCCCGCGGACAGCACACCATGACCATCGGTCTCACCGTCATACGCTCCGGCGCCCTCACCACGGTGCAGGACTCAGGCCGGCGCGGCCACGCCCACCTGGGAGTGCCGCGCTCCGGCGCCCTGGACGCACCCGCGATGAGGCTCGCCAACCGGCTGCTCGGCAATGCCCCCGACGCCGCCGTCCTGGAGACGACCCTGACCGGCTGCGCCCTGCGGCCCGATCACGGCGTCACCGTCGTGGTCGGCGGCGCGCCCTGCCCCGTGACGGTGGACGGGCGGGCGGTGGCCTGGGGCGCACCGGTGCGGGTGCCCGCAGGCGCGGTGCTCGATGCGGGCGGGGTGAGTGCGGGAGTGCGCACGTATCTGGCCGTCGCGGGAGGCATCGCCGCCGAGCCGGTCCTCGGCAGCCGCTCGACGGACCTGCTCTCCGGACTCGGTCCGCCACCACTGCGCGACGGGGACGTGCTCCCGGTGGGCGCACCCGCACGGCAGGCGGCGCTGCCGGTCGCCGCCCCGTGGGCAGGGCCGCCCGCCGAACTGACGCTGCCACTGTGGCTGGGCCCCCGCACCGACTGGTTCACCCCGGCGGCACTGCGCACGCTCACCTCGGTGACGTACCACGTGTCGCCGCACAGCAACCGCATCGGCCTGCGCACCGAAGGGCCGCCGCTGGAACGGCTGTTGGCGGGCGAGCTGCCCAGCGAGGGCATGGTTCTCGGCGCGGTACAGGTGCCGCCGGACGGGCGCCCGGTGGTATTTCTGCATGACCACCCCACGACGGGTGGCTACCCGGTGATCGCGGTCGTCGCAGAGGGAGCCCTGGCGGCGGCGGCCCAAGCGGCGGTCGGAACTCCGGTGCGCTTCACCCTCGGCTGACACGTCCGGGGCAGGGGCCGTGCCCCTCCCCCACGTAGGTCGTCCACGGGGGGAGACGGGCAGGGGCAGGATCACGCCCATTCGGTGATCTTCAATGACGGCCTCCCGCAGCAGATGCCGGACCTGCGCCGAGCACCTGGATCCGCTGGAGAACGGTCCGTCCGGGCCGTGTTGTACCCACTGTGATCGCGGCACCCGGCCGGATCAGAAGAAGTGTTTGCGCCCACCGACCTGGCGGCCCATCGAGCCGAGGATCCACAGGACCGCACCGACCACGACGAGTATGCCGCCGACCGTCGTCAGGAGGGAGATACCGACCAGCAGGCCGATGATGAGCAGAATGACACCAAGGACAATCATGTGAGTTCCCAATCTTCCGGTCTCTTTCAGGGTGTACGGACCTCCCCTCGTCAGAGGTGAAGTCTTTTGCCCTGCCCGCGCCGTGGCCCGGTGAGATCTGTCGCAGCCGTCCCGTCGACGGCCGCTGGATCCTGTCGTTCGACCACCGTGTGCCCCGCTCTCGGCGACCAATGCGTCCGAGGTCGAACGACCGCACACCGTGGACAGATGACCTCTGCCACTCCGGGGCCCGCGCCCGCCGCAGGGTCCACCAACGGAGCTCCGGCGGGCGGATGTTGACCCGCACTCCCACTGTCATTGCCCGCACCTGGAGTCTTCGCGAGTGATCACGGCGGCGCTGTGACCGGAGTGCACCGCGCACCGGGACCGCGGCCCGGTCGTCGGGCATCCGACGTGGACGATGGGGAGACAGCACATGGCATGGTTCCCGGCGGGCGACGACCAGGTCGCCCTCGACGACGGGAAGGTCGTCTGTCGCAACGCGGCCGGACGCCTTCTCAAGTCGGTACCGGCGAAACTGTCCGACGATCCGGCGGTGGTGGGTCTGCGGCAGCTGACGGAGTGGCTGGATCAGCACGAGCAACAGTGCCTGGCCGATGTGGAGCGCTGGATGGTGCGCTCACTGCCCGCGCCGGTCACGGTCTTCGCCGAGGTGTGGCCGGACCCGTCGTGGCAGTCCGCGCTCCGCGACCTGATCGTCACCGACGCGGACGGTGAGGTCGCGGGCTTCCTGCGCGACGCCGACAGTGTCCGCGGCCTGGATGTGCTCGGCCTTGACGGCAACACGGTGCGCATCATGCCCGGACTCGTCCGCGTACCGCACTCGGCGCTGCTCGACGACCTGGAGGAGATCCGGCGGTTCGCCGCCGATCAGGGCATCAGGCAGCGAATCGGGCAGCGGGCCGGCCAGGTCCTGCGCCGCGACGACCGCACGGTGGTCATCCTGCGCCTGGAGGAGGACTCCACCGAGAAGCGCTGGTTCGCCCTCGGCCACGACCCGTCCGGCGAGTTCGGCGCGGTGGCTCACTTCGCCGCGCGCAAGGAAAGGCGCCACGCCGCGGATCTGCCGGCGGACCGGATCACCGCGCTGACCGCAGTCGTCCGTGCCGAGGGCGCGGCGCCCTGGCGCCCCACGGCCGTCGGCGAACTCGCCACCGCCACCCGGCTGGGCCTCGGCCTGCCTGTCGAGACCTGGAAGGAACGGCTCTACCCACTCAGCGACCACCAACCGCCCGTACCCATCACGTCGGTCGCGGAACTCTTCGCCCGCGCCTGGGCCCACGTCCGCGCCGGGACGCCCCCGCGTTCGAAGAGCTCACCACCCGGGCCACCCCCAAGGGGCGCCAAGGATGGCCGGCGAACTCGTCCTGACCGACAGCCAGTCGGCCGACAGCGCCGACGGGGCCGACCCGGGCCGGCAGCGACATCGAAGCGCCGCAGACGTACCTACTAGGGTGACCCCATGCCTGCCACGTTGAGTCCCACAAAAACCGCCACCACGCTACGAACATCGGCGCGTGTCTCCATTGAGCTGCTGCTGGTCCTCGTCATGGCTGCGACGGTCCTGTGGGTTCTGGGCCAGATGTGGTCGATCGTCTGGCCGCTCATAGTCGCCTTGTTCCTCACCACGCTGACCTGGCCCCTGGCTCGCATCCTGCGCCGACGCGGGTGGCGCCCCGCCCTGGCCGCGTCGCTGGTGACCGTGCTGTTCCTCCTGCTCCTCACCGGCATCGTGGCGCTGATCGCGGTGCCGGTGGCGTCCCAGTCCGGCGAGCTGGCCGACGGCGTGGTCGACGGCATCCAGAAGCTGCGCGAGTGGGCCGCCGGGCCGCCGCTGAACATCGGCGACGACCAGCTCTCAGGTGCCTTCGACGCCTCGATCGACCGTATTCAGAGCAGCGCCGGCAGCATGGTCACCGCCGTTGTCACGGGCGTGAGCACGGTATTGAACGGCGTGATCACTGCCGTCCTGGCGCTCTTCCTGATGTTCTTCTTCCTCAAGGACGGCCCGCGGTTCCTGCCCTGGCTCGCCCGTCAGCTCCCCGGTCGCCTCGCCACCGACGTTCCGGTGGTGACCGCGCGCTGCTGGGACACCCTGGGCGCGTTCGTGCGTTCCCAGGCGTTCGTCGGCCTGCTCGACGCCGTCTTCATCGGCCTCGGCCTGTGGGTTCTCGGGGTACCGCTGGTACTCCCGCTGGCGGTACTGACGTTCGTGTCCGCGTTCGTGCCGATCGTGGGTGCCTTGTTCGCCGGCCTGGTCGCGGTCCTGATCGCGCTGGTGTCGAACGGCCTCACCGATGCGCTGATCGTGCTGATCATCATCATCGTGGTGCAGCAACTGGAGGGCAACGTATTCCAACCCATGATCCAGAGTCGCGGGCTCGGCCTCCACGCGGCGGTGATCCTGCTGGCGGTGACGTTGGGCGGCAGCCTGGCCGGCGTTGTGGGCAGCCTCCTCGCGGTACCGCTGGCCGCGCTGACCGCGGTGGCCTGGAACTATCTGCGCGAACAGCTCAGCGACCCGGAGCAGGAGCCGGAGAGCGAGCAGGCGCACCCAGGTGCCGACGTCCCGGCGTAGCATCCGCCCCGACCATGAGAGGGCCGAGCCGGGCGCCGTGACCTTTGCGCCTGCCTGAGGATTTCGGGCCGCGGCGGTGTCGAGACCGGTGCGTCGATACCTCGGCCGAGGCCGCCCCGGGGAGCGGGCATCGCCGAGGTGACGCCCGCTCCCCCACGCCTCACCTCGCCTCGCCTCGCCTCGGCGAACCAGGTCGGGACAGAACCACTCCCCTGCTCATGCCCTGCGTCAACAGCGGCGCGCGTACCGGCATGCCCTACCGCGAGCGGAGCTCGCGCAGTGCGCGGTTCAGGGCGGGGTCGTGGAGGCGCCTGACGTCGTTCTTCGCGAAAACGGGCACGTTGTACTGCGGCGGGATGCCCGCTCCGTCGTAACCGGAGCCCGCCGCATTGAGGTATTCCTCGTTGGGCAGGGTGAGGGTCCAACCGTTCGGCAGCGAGCGGTCCATGGTGTCCGAGAACACTCCCTGGGTGTTCTCGCCGATCCGCAGCGGAGCGGGGTATCTGCCCATCAGCGCCTGGGTGAAAGTCTCCCCGGCGCTGATCGTCAACGGTCCGGTGAGCACCGCGACAGCACCCGTGTAGCGAGTGACGCCCGCTGCCGGCCGGACCCGGATCGGCTGCCCCGCCGTGTAACTCGCGGAGTCGTCCGGGTTGTTGCGGGCGCGTTTGGTGTACGCGGTGTACGAGCGGCCGGTCAGCCGCTCGGCGATCCGGACGCCGAGAGCGTCCGAGCCCCCGCCGTTGAACCGCAGGTCGACCACCAAACCCCGGAGTGCCCGAACGCGGTCGCGAGTGAGGACCTCGTCCAAGGCGGCGTCCAGGATGGCGGCATCCGCGTCGGCATCGTCCCGCTCGCCGTACCCGGCGAATGAGGTGATCCGCACATAACCGGCGCCGTGCGGCAGGTCGGCGTACTGGATTTTACCGTCGGCGTAGCTCCGAACCTCGCGCGGCAGCTGCGCGCGGGTCGCCTTCTCCACACCGTCCAGGTACTCCGGGGTGGGGTACGGCGTTCCCGGACGCAGATTGACGGTCCTGCGTCCGGGGTCGTCCGTTCCGTCGGAGAGGCTCGTGTGAAGGTCGTGCAGTGGCTCGATCATCGCGCTCAGAATCGTGAAGAGCCGGTCGTCACTGGTGTCCCCGTCGACCTGAGGACGGTACTTCTCCCGCATCGCATCCCAGTCGATCCCCTTGTCCTGGAAGAACGGATAGTTCTCCTTGAGCGTGGCCCAGAAAACGTCGAAGGTGTGCACGGGATCCTTGGAGGGCGGGCTCGCGCAGTCGGTGGGAAGCGCCGCCACCCGCTTGAGCCGCTGCACGCCCACCGATCCAGCGGGGGCGAGGTGGGCAACCGCGGAGCCGTCGCCGTGCAGCGTCAACTGCCTTACGCCTTCGGCGTTGTGGAACGGTACGCCGCGCCCCGGACCCGGGCGTGACGCCGTCAACTGGTTACGGCCGGGCAGACATCCGGCTGCGGACACCTCGTAGCTTCGGAGCCTGCCCTGATCAACCGTCAAGTACTGCTGGTATCCGTCGCTGCGCCACGCACCCTGCAGGGTGCTGCCCCACTTGGACTGCGGGCCGTTCGCGGTGTCGGCGCCGCCACCGTGGCTGCGACTGCCACCGCCACGCACAGCTGCGTCCCCCAACGTCGACCCGGCCGTCCCTTGCTTCCGAACATCGCCGCTCCCCCTCGCCCTGCCTCGTATTCCTGCCGCGACCAGACTTGTACGTATCAGCCGCAGCGGCCATCCGGGCACCCCCACTCCATCGACTGGTGCCACCCCCCGTGTTCGGCGGAGACATACCGCGTCCCCACAGACGTCGGCGGTCAGCGAACGCCTGCCTGTATGTGGTCGGCTCGCGAGAAAGGCCGTCGAGTCGCACCGACTAAACCCTTCGCGCCGAACCGCACGGCGACGTACTGGGCCCCGGGCTCCGGCCCTGAGGGGCGCGGGCGCTGCCAGGTGTCGTCTCCACCACGAAACCCTGGCGGCCCGACGACAAGCCACGACCACGCAGAGGACGCGACACGGTGAAGCAGTACCACGGATGGGCACCGGGCGGGACTTCCCACCCTCGACCGGATGCTCACCTTCGAGGAGATCACCGCCGGGACTCCGGTGATCCACGCCATCGAGGAACAGCAGCCACTGTGGGAGCCGGACACGGCGTACGAGTATCACGGGCACGTTTTCGGCTTCCTCATCGGTGAGGTCGCCCGGCGTATCATCGGGCTCACTCCGGGCACCTACTTCCGCCGCGCCATCGGCGACCCGCTCGGGCTACGGGCCTGAATCGGCCTGCCCCAGGGGGAGATGGACGGCCGTGCGCGGCTCGTCGAGGCCGAGGGTCGGCCGGGGATGCCGGGGCCCGAGCACCTGCTCACCCGCATCGTGACGATGAACGGCGCGCTGGTCTTCCCCGGTCTCGACGCCCCGCACGGCTGGAACGACCCGGCGTTGCTCGGCACCGAGCTTCCCGGAGCGGGTGCCACGGCTTCGGCCCACGGTCTCGCCGGGCTCTACGCCGCGGCAGTGTCCGGTATCGAGGGCCGGGAGCGGCTCCTCACCCCCGACACCGTGTCGGACGCGGTCCGCGAAGTGTCGTCCGGCAAGGGGTGGCTGGGCTTCGACGCCGGGGCACGCTGGGGCTCGGGCTCACTCCTCGACTCGTCGGCCTTCCGACCGATGCTCGGGGAGCGCAGTTTCGGCAACGACGGGGCGGGCGGCCAAGTCGCCTTTGGTGACGACGAGTTCGGCGTGGGCTTCGCGTACGTGGCCAACCACATGATCGGCCACGGTGACGCCTGTGCGAACCGCTTGATCGAGGCAGTACGCGGATGTCTGGCCGGCTGACGCTCTGACCGACGTCCTGAATACCTTTCGCCTCCGGCGGCATCGCTCGACGAGAGGGACAACCGGATCGTCGTGTCGGGTCCACCGCGCACGGCAGCCGACGCCGCCCCTTAGAGGCGCGAACGCCTGCGCTGCGGCTCGCTTCCCGCGAGGAGCGCTTCAGTGATGAGCCGCACCCCGCGGGCCAGCCTGTTGAGCTGCTCCAGCTCGACGGCGTACAGCCTGATGGTACCCTCGATGATCGTCTCGGCGACTCCGAGCGTGGGCAGCTCCGCCCGGCAGGTCTGCAGCGCCACTCGCACGGCGCGGATCTCGTGCTGGATCTGCAACTGCGCATGACGCGCCAGGAGGATGGGGTGCCGGGTGAGGGTCGAGTAGCCGGAGTAACGGGCCGGCAGGAGGTCTCGCAGCCATCGGGCCGCCGTGCGCTCCCAGTCCGGACTGCCGGGCGCCTTGACCTGGCAGGGCCAGTCCGAGCTGATCGATGAAGTGGTGGTCGGGGACATCGTCGTCGCTTCCGAAGGTGGTGCGGATGGGCTCTGACCGCGGGATGTTGTGGCGGCCCCGGCCCAGGGGTAGACCGGGGCCGCCGGGGGTCGGGCATCCGCAAGTGGACGGAGCGCCCGACAGGAACGGCACGGGGTCGGCGCGAGGAGGACAGCGCGACCCCATGGCGTTCAGTCGAATAGCCCGCAGAGACGCGGGCGACCGCGGTGCCGGGCGTCACCGGGCCGACGCCCGGTGTGGCAGCCCCGCGACCCGATGGCGTCGGGCGAGGCGGGTGGAGGGATGAGGTGCATGGTGCGGACCGTCGACTTCTCTTCATTGAGGGGACAGGCCTGGTCGGCGCCTACGGTGCACCGTAGAGCCACCAGTAGTAAACATATATACCGTCGAGTACGCAAGGGCATGAAAACATTCATGCCTTATCCGCATGAACGGCTACTCTCCGTGAGCGATCCCCACCCGCTCCCGCCCTTGCGGCGGCCCGCCGCGCCGGTCCGGGACCCTCCCCCGCGCGGGTCGACGGCGCAGCGGTCCGGGGTCAGTCCTCGATGAAGAAGTCGTGCTGCTCCGCGACCTGTTCGTACCCCTCAAGACGCACCTGCGTCCGTTCCGGCTCGGCGTCCGCCATCGCCTGGAGTACGGCCGCCGCCATGACGCCCGGCGCCGAGTACGAGTCGAAGACGAGCCGGGATCCGGTGCCGGCACTGAGCGTGACATCGGCCTCGTCGACCAGCGATCCAAGCGTCAGGTCCGTGATCAGGGCGACGCGCAATCCTGTGCTGCGGGCGGCCCGCATCGCCGCCAGGGTCTCGTTGGCGTGCCGGGGCATCCCGAACGCCAGGACCCACGTTCCCCCCACTGCCCGCGACTGAAGCAGCGCGTCGTAGGCAACACTCCCCCCACGTGTCACCAGCCGCACGTCGGGATGGATCCGCCGCGCGGCATACGCGAAGTACTCCGCCAGCGAGGCGGAGATCCGCAGCCCCAGGATCGTCAGGGGCACCGACCGGGCCAGCTCGCGGCCGATGTCGAGCACGTGGTGGGGGTCGGCGAGAACGCGGCGCAGATTCTCCAGATTCTCGATCTCCGCGTCGACCGCCGCCTGGAGTTCGTTGCGCCGGATCTCTTCCCGGGTGTCCGGTGAACCGGCGACCGCACTGAGCGCGATGGGCTGCAGCGCTTCGCGCAGCGCGGGGTACCCGCTGAAGCCCAGCGAGGACGCGAAGCGTGTCACCGACGGCTGGCTGACTCCCACGCGCTCGGCCAGGTCGGTGATCGACAGGAAGGCCGCTTCAGTGAGGTGATCGACCAAGTACTGGGCGATACGCCGCTGCGCGGGGGAAAGCCGATGGCCGCCGAACAGGGCGAGAACTCTGTCCGTGGGAGCCGCCTCGGTGTCGGCGGACGGCTTTCCCGGCGTAATCACGGACGCCTGTGCGCGTGCCTGCTGGCCTGATGGCACCGGCGTGCCTCCTTCTCGTCCCAATCGTGTTCAACATAGCTCACTCACCGTGGGCGCAGGCGGCGGTGTCGGGCGGAACACGGGCGAACAGGAACAGACGGGGCCACTTGGAGCGGTCGGTTCGGGCGTGCCCGAACCGCAGCGGACACTCGTGACGGTCGCGCAGCCGCCGGGAATCATCACCACCGTCCTGAGCGTGCTGGAGGGGGAGTGCGGGCCCACCGAGCCCGCAGCGCCCGGCGAAGGAGCTCGCCCTGGCGGCAGGGGCAATCGGAGCGAGTTCGTCCGCGACGATCGATTCCCGTGCGACCGCGCCCGGCGCCGTCTCACCGTCCGCGCAGCTGTGGGCCGGTCCGCCGCTCCCGCCGGCCCGTTCCCTCCTGTCTGTTTCTCGGCAGGAGGATGGCCGCGATCCAGTCGGCGTGGGTTGGTGCGACCCCCCGCGTCCCTGACCCCGAGTTTGTGGGAGAACCGCCGTGTCCGCCCACGTCACACGCCCCCAGATCCATTTCCCCGCCCGCAAGGTGACCACCGGGCAGGTTCTCGACGACGTCCGTGCCCACCACCCCGATCACCCGAGGCTGTCCGCGATCCTGCGGGTCGTCTCCGGGTGTGGCGTCGACACCCACCCGCCCTCCGGAGACGGACGCCGTCTCCGGGTCCGCGCCGCTTCAGGAGCGGATCCGTGTCGCCCGCGCGGACGGGCAGGCGATGGCCGAGGACGCGGCCCGACGCGCCCTGGCCGCCGCCCAGGTGGCGC
The DNA here is from genome assembly GCF_051131715.1 of Streptomyces sp. A5-4. Lineage (NCBI taxonomy): Bacteria > Bacillati > Actinomycetota > Actinomycetes > Kitasatosporales > Streptomycetaceae > Streptomyces > Streptomyces sp. A5-4. The sequence continues at coordinate 338,592 of NZ_CP178591.1, forward strand.
CCGCGGACGTGGATGCCGTCATCACCAGCCACTCGACGTCCTTCGGAGCCCCTGGCCTGGAGATCGTGCTGTCCGAGTCCCTCGGCCTGCGCCCCACCGTCGGCCGCCTCGGACTCACCACCCTCGCCTGCGCGGGCGGCGCCCCAGGCCCTCATCCAGGCCACCAACCTCGTGACTGCCAAACCCGGCAGCACGGTGCTGGTCGTAGTCTCCGAAGTGATCAGCGCGCTCTACAACCACGCGGACACCGGCATCGAATCGATGGTCTACAAGTCCCTGTTCGGCGACAGCGCCGGCGCCTGCCTGGTCACGAGCAACCCCCTGCAGGCCGGTATACGTATCACCGACACCTGGGACTACCTTCTCCCCCACAGCGGCGACCGCACTCCGGGCACCTCGATCCCACCGGCATCCACTTCACCTCCACCAAGGCCGCCTTGACGGCGCCCGGCGAGGTGCTGCCGCACCCTGCTCGACTGGGCCGGCCCCCAAGTCCTCGACTGTGCGCTGATCCACCCCGGGTCACGGGGCATCATCGCGGCCGTCGTCGACGGACTGGGCCTGGACGACCACGATGCCCGGCACTCCATGGACACCCTCAAGGAAGAGGGCAACCTCGGCGGGGTCAGCCTTCTGCACGGCCTGGACCGCACCCACAACACACCACCCACCGACGGCGCCCTCGGCCTGGCCGCCGCCTTCGGTCCCGGTTTCGCGACGGCGGCGCTTGGCACCACCTGGTGCGCCTGAACCCGGCGGCGATGGACGGGCATGACGGCTGGGACCTCAGCTGACGGCCTCTCATGTCATATTCAGGACAAGGTAGTTACTGATTTCCACCGGTCGCATTCTTCGCCATGGGGTCGGAGTAGGGTCCCTCTGATCCACTGCCGGACGCTCTCGGCCATCGAGAGATAAAACCCGAGCAGACCCACGGAACAGGTGTGCATTGAACAGTCAATTCCGTCGATCGCAGAGTCGTACGACGAGGCCGGCCCTCCGCAGCAGGTTCGCCGCGATACTCGGAGCGATCGCCATGTTCGCAGCCGTCTTCACCGGCACGGCCACCGGTACGGCCGGCGCCACCGAAGCGGGACCCGCGGGGGCGTCGGCAGGCGGGTGGACCTGCCCCGGGACACCCGTTCCGGCCGGGTACGTCATCACCGCGTTCAATCGCAGCGGTTGCAACGGCTCGGGATCCTGGCTGCAGGAACCAGCCCGTGACGGCATATGGACCTGCGCGGGCTCTCCGATCGTGACCGGGTACGTCACCACCAGCTACATCAGCACCGGTTGCAGCGGCGTCGGGTCCTGGCTCCACAATCTCGCCCGTGACGGCATATGGACCTGTGCGGGATCGCCGGTCGTGAGCGGGTACGTCACGACCAACTACATCAGCAACGGTTGCAGCGGCATCGGTTCCTGGTACCACCAGCTTGTCCGCAACGGCATCTGGACCTGCCCCTACTCCCCCATCCCGGCGGGCTACCGCAGCACCACCTACAACGCGACCGGATGCGGCGGCCTGGGCGCCTGGTACACCGTGCGGGCCTGACCTCGGTCATCGGCTCCACGTGCCCCGCGAGCACATCGAAGGCACCACGTGGCACGTACCGCGTGGTGCCTTCGGTCCGTCGTGCAGGGGATCAAGGATCTCGCCGACGGATGCGCGACCGAGGGTGCGGAGGGGGCTTCCTGGCGAAGGCCGTCCCACGGGGCGGGCGGCACCGCGCGTAACAGGCGCTAGTTCGAGCGGTGGGCGATGAGCAGTCCCAAGCCGTCAAGGATGCGGTGCAGGCCGAAATCGAGTGCCTGGTCATCCCCGTTGTGTGGGGTTGCCGAGGCCAGTGCGGCGGTGAGGGTCGGGTAGCGCTCACCGTGCTCCCGCATCAGCTCGACGAGCGTGACGATGAGCTGCGCCTCGGGGGTGCCCGCCGGGCCCGCCGCGCGGGCCTGTTGGACGACCTCACGCACGTGACCGGTCAACAGGACCACCGCGTCCATCCGCTCGGCCCCCGTGAGGCCCGTGCCGTCGAGCGCGACAAGGGCCTGCTCCATCCAGGCAAGCTCCCGGGGCCCTCGAATCCTCGGGCCGACGGTGGCGTCAAGCAGCCACGGGTGCCGGTGGAAGACAGCAGCCAACTGTCGTGCCCAACCATCGAGTTGATCGCGCCAGCCGAGGGTCGGCCGGTCCGGCAGCGGATCCTCGCCGATGGCCCCCTCCACCATCAACGCGACCAACTCGGCCTTGCCGGGGACGTACCGGTAGAGCGCCATCTTGGTGACGTCGAGCAGCCCGGCGACCCGCTGCATGGACACGGAGGCCAACCCCTCCCCGCCATCGGCGATCTCGATTCCGGCCCGCGCGATCCCGTCCAGGCTGAGCGTCGGCCTGGGCCCTCGCGCAGGCTTGGGATGGGGGCCCCAGAGCAGCCGTACCACTTCGCTTTGCTCGCTGCCCATCTCGTGCCTCTCGTCTCCCGGTCTTGCACGGCGCCACAACTGTGTCTACCGTACACACTAATAATTGGTGTCCACCGGACACGGTTTTACGGGGAGCAGTTCCATGACCAAGAACGTCCTTATATCCGGGGCCAGCATCGCGGGTCCGGCACTGGCCTACTGGCTCGGCCGCTACGGATTCCACCGCACGGTGGTCGAGTTGGCCCCGACCCTGCGAGGCGGCGGCCAGCCCGTCGACTTCCGCGGCGAGACCCACCTCACCGCCCTTGACCACATGGGCGTACTCGCGAAGATCCGTCAGCAGCAGACCGGCGGCAGCCCGATTCGTTTCGTCGACGAGCACGGCCGTCACCTGCTGCGCTTCCCCGCCGAACTCGCCGGTGGTGAACTGGAGATACTCCGCGGAGACCTTGCGACGGTGCTCCACGAACACAGCCTCCCGCACACGGAGTACATCTTCGGCGACTCGATCACCAGCCTCACCGAGACCGCCGAGGGTGTACAGGTCGACTTCCGCAACAGCGCGCCGCGGGAGTTCGACCTCGTGATCGGCGCGGACGGCCTCCACTCCAACGTGCGCCGACTCGCCTTCGGCCCCGAGGAGAAGTACGTCCGCCATCTCGGTTACTACGCCGCCATCTGGCAGCTGCCCAACTACCTGGGGCTCGGACCGGACTCGGTCGGGTACAACAGGCCGGGCCTGCTCGCCGCTGTCGGCCGCGACCACCGGGACAGCTCGAAGGCGAACACCTTCTTCATCTTCGCCGCCCCGCAACTCGCGTACGACCGCCATGACCAGGAGCAGAAGAAGGCCCTCATCGCCAAAGCCTACGCCGGGCTCGGCTGGGAGGTGCCGCGGCTTCTCGAATCGCTCCGGCAGGCCCCCTCGGTGTTCTTCGACTCGATCGACCGGGCGGACGTCGACGCCTGGTCCACCGGGCGGATCGGGCTCGTCGGGGACGCCGCCTGCGGCGCGGCCCTCGGCGGCATGGGCTCCGGAACCGCCATCGTCGGCGCCTACATTCTGGCAGGCGAACTCGCGCTGGCGGGCGACGATCACCGTGCGGGCTTCGCCCGGTACGAGAACAGGATGCGCGGCTACGCCCTCAGCTGCCAGAAGGGTGGCGACAGCTCCGGGAAGCTCATCGCCCCCGCCAGCGCGTTCGGCCTCGGCTTCCGCAACACCCTGCTGAGCAAGCGTCCCCTCATGAACTGGATCCTCAAGGAAAGCCGGAAGGTCAGCAGTATCCCCCTGCCCGACTACCGGTCCGAGGTGAGCGAGCTCAGCAACTGACCAGGGAGATCACCACCGGGGCCGATCGTGTCGGCCCGGGAATCCGGCCGGGCCGCTCAGCTCAGCTGGTCAGTGTGACGCAGGGGAGGCCCACACTCTGGCCACCGCGGAAGCCCTCCGCGCAGAGCCGGGTGCCGGCCGGGAAGGAGCTGGGGATAGGCCGGTCCCGGTACGTCCTGGACGCGGCGACGTCCTCGACCTTGGTGTTGGCACTCCAGCCATTGGTCGTCCACGCGCGGGCGCTGATGCGGTTCGCCTGATTGATATGGGCGACCGACACCTCGACCCTGCCGAGGTACGTGCCGTTGTCGTGAGTCTCGATACATACATAGTTGTTGCACCACTTACCCGCAGGCGCCGCAGGCGGCCCCGTGGCGATGACGCAGCCGATCGCCGCAGTCGATGTCGCGATCCCTGCCATGATCTTCTTGCCAATGCCACGCATGATGAGCTCGCTCAAGCATTCTCTCTGGCCTTGCCGCGAGGCGGACTACCCCATCATTTCTCGCCTCCCCAGGGACGAAACGGAGCATTCGTCACCTGGTGGTGCGTCAAGGCACCGCATCGAAGAATGCACAGAAATATCCTTGGTTGCGTCACTGCGTCACGCTGTCCGGCGAACAAGACACGGCAGGCAGTACGGCAGGCACGGCGGCAGCCGACCTTCCCGCGTTTGTTTCACCCGCACCTCCGATAATCTGGCTCTTTCCCCAGAAGGAGTTGCGTCAGTGGAGTTCCGGCTGCTCGGAGCCGTTTCCGTCGCCACCCGAGCCGGCGAACTGCCACTCGGTCCCGCCAAGCGGCGCAGCCTGCTCGCCGCTCTGCTGCTGAGGCCCAATCGCCCCGTCCCCGTCGGTCAGCTGATGGCCACCCTGTGGGATCACGAGCCGCCGCCGCGGGCCCGCGGCGTCATTCAGGGACATGTCTCGCGACTGAGGGGCCTGCTCGCCGAAGCGGACGCCGAGATGCACGGAGTCGAACTGGCCACCCAGGGCACGGCATACGTCCTGCGGATGCCCGAGAGCCTGCTGGACGCGCACCGTTTCGAGGAGTGGGTGACGCTGGCCCGCGGTCAGCGTGCGCCGGCCGACGCCGTGGCGATGTATCAGGAGGCGCTGTCTCTGTGGCAGGGGCCCGCGCTGACCGGCGTATATCCGAGTCCGCCACTGCAGGCCGCCGCGCACGCGCTGGAGGAGCTGCGGCTGGCCTCCGTCGAATCGCTGGCCGCGGGCTACGCGCGGCTGGGTGAGCACGCCCGCGCCGCTGCCGTGCTGCGCGCGGAGGCCGATGTCCAGCCGCTGCGCGAGTCGCTGTCCGCCGCTCTCATCACGGCGCTTCAGCGGGCGGGACGCCGTTCGGAGGCACTCGGCTGGTTCCATCGCACCCGGCGGCTGCTCGCCGACGAACTGGGCGTCGACCCGGGCCGGGAGCTGGCCGACGCCTACGCCGTGGCGCTGCGCGGGGAGGGTGATGAAGCTCAGGAGACCCGGGTATCGGCCCCGGGGCTCGTGCCCGTACCGGTGCACGGGCCGCCGAGCTCTCCCTTCCCCGGCACGGTCGACCTGCTGCCGCGTATCCCGCGCGGCTTCCACGGCCGCGTCAGCGAACTCACCGCGCTGTCCCGCGCCGCCGCCGGCGAAGCGCCCGTCTGCCTGGTCACCGGGCCTGCGGGAGTGGGCAAGACCGCCCTGGTGGTGCACTGGGCACACCGCAATCGCGCCGGATTTCCCGGCGGTCTGCTCTACGCCGACCTGCGGGGCTTCAGTGATACGGGAGAGCCGACCCTCGTCGAGGTGCTGCGGGAGTTCCTGCTCGCGCTGGGTGTCGCGCCGCGCCGGATCCCGGAGTCGGCGAACGGCGCGTCCGCGTTGTTCCGGTCCCTGGCCGCCGACCGTCAGCTCCTTGTCGTACTCGACAACGTGCGGGGCTCCGAGCAGGTCAGAGAACTCCTGCCGGGCGGCGTCCGGTGCGTCACCGTGGTCACCAGCCGGTACCGGCTGGGCGGCCTGATCGCCTCCGACGCCGCCCGTCCCGTCCCCGTGGACGTACTCGAACCGGAGGACGGCACCGCCCTGCTCGCCGCGGTGCTCGGCAAGGAGCGGGTGCTCGCGGAGGCGGTGGCCGCCCGTCGGCTGGCCGAGCTGTGCGGCGGACTGCCCCTCGCGCTACGGGTGGCCGCCGCCAGGCTGGCGGATCAGCCGGACTGGCCGCTGAGCGCCATGAGCGCCGAACTGTCCGACGAATCACGCCGTTTGAGCCTCCTGGACGTGGAGGACACCGGTGTACGCGCAGCCCTTGGGCTCACTGTGCGCCGACTGCCCGAGGACGCCGCACACCACTTCGCGCATCTCGGCCGCCACCCCGGCACGCACGTCGACCGGTATACGGCGGCGGCCCTGGCCGGCACCGACCCCGCCACCGCCGAGGCCGCACTGGAAAGGCTGACCGCTGCCCACCTCGTCAACCGGACCACGGCGGGCCGCTGGACGCTGCACGATCTCGTACGGCTGTACGCGCGTGGCCTGAACGCCGAACCCGACGCCTTCGTCCGGGTACTCGACCACACGGTGGCCACCGCCCTGGCCGCGGTCGACGCGGTCGAGCCCGGCGACGAGTCGTGCTTCGAGCTTCCCGCCGACTTCCGTCCGCCCCGGGCGATCAGGACATTCTCGGACCGCGCCCAGGCCATGGCCTGGTACGCGGCCGAACGCGACGACCTGACGCTGGCAGCGGCCGCGGCCCACACCGCCGGGCTGCACAGCAGAACCTGGCGGATCATCCTGGCGCTGTGGCCGCAGATGGTGTGGCGGGTCCTCGACGGTTGGACTCCCCTGCTGCAGACGGCACTTGAGGCGGCGCGGGCCGATGGCGATACCCGCGCCGAGTCTCGGGTCCTGGCCCTGCTCGGATGGGTACTGACCGAGGAGGGCCACACCCGTGAGGCGCTGGTCCATCTGGAGGCCGCCCCCGCGCTCGCCGCCAGAGCGGGCGATCCGCGCGGCGAGGCGACGGCGCTGATCAACCTCTCGCTGGCCCAAGCGGCACTCGGTGGCCAGGAGGAGGCGGCCGAAGGGTGCGTACAGGCGGCTCAACTGGCCCGTGGCGCCGGCGACCGGCACACCGAGCGGCTGGCCCTGCACCACCTCGCCCGTCACCGGCTGGCCACCAGGCAGTGGCAGCCCGCCCTCGACACGGCCATCGCCGCACTCGCGCTCGACAGCTCATCGGACGCCCCGACGGCGTCGCGGGTGCTGTTGCTGACGACGTGCGGCGAGGCGCTGCTGGGGATGGGCGACGAGGCCGAGGGCATCCGGCGGTTGGAAGGCGCGGCGCGCGAGGCGGAGTCGCTCGGCTACGACTCGGGTGTGGTGCGGGCACTGGGCGCTCTGTTGCGGGTGTCGGCGGATGTGGCGCTGCGGGCACGGTACGACACGGCGATGGTGCGGCTCACCGCCGAGACGTGACCGGACCGGCGCGGACCGTGACGTCAGCGCGACATCAGCGGCGCGTGAGCGAGACGCCAGCGGGTCCGGCCAAGCTGGTGTCCACCGCGGGGCCACGCCCGCGCTCCACGCACCACCCCACGGGGGAAACTCAGCCATGCCTACGTCCCGAATGCGCACCGCCGCCCTGGCCGCCACCACTGCCGCGCTGACCCTGACCCTGACCGCGTGCGGCGGGTCCGACGGCGCGGCCGACGAAAGCAGCGGCGCGAGGGACGGAGTGAGCAACGGCGTTGGGAACGCCAACAGTTCAAGGGGCTCGGAGACGACGGTGCGGGCGGGCGCCGAAACGGCGGCGGAGCCTCCCCTGCCGTCCGTCGAGAAGGGCACGCCCAAGACCGGCTCGGCCAGGGGCACCGTCACCAGTTCCGGCGGGGACTCCACCGTCGGTTCGACAGGTGTCCGTCCGTGCAACGGCGACGAGATGTCGTACACCGTGCTGCACCGCTTCGTTCGGCAGCAGGGCGAGCATCTGCTGATCACCGCGCGCAACGACGACAGCAAGCCCTGCTGGGTCACTTCGTATCCGTCGGTCATCCTCGGGGACACCTCGGACGTCGTGCACCACTCGGCCAAGGACGCCCCGGGCGGCAGCACACGCACCACGATCAGGCCCGGCGGCAGGGTCTACTCCGCAGTGAACCTCTTCACCGACAGCGCGAAGTCCCACACATCGGTGGCTCTGTCGCTCGCGATGCGCGACCGGACCGGCGACACCGGTCCGGGCACCGAGCAGGACGCCTTCGGCGCCACGGGAGCGCCCTCGGAGTTCACCTGGTCCAACGCCGACGTATTGAACTGGAACACGGCCAAGCCGTACAACTTCTGATCGGTTCCCCAGGGCGTCGTCGACAGCCGTACGCTGGCGCGGTGAACGCGACTCGATGGTGGTCGGAAACCCGGTCCGTGGTGGCGTGGTGGGCGCTGGTCACAGCCGCACTGTTCGGACTGGGCCATGCCGGTGACCGGACCGCGAGTCTGCTGGGCTGCGCCGCGTCGGCCGCGTTCTTCGTGGCTCTGGGTGAGGCCTGCGAGTGGTTGCGGCGCCGATACGCCAACCGCCGCCCGCACCGGCTCTCTTCGAAGAGCGGTTGATCCATCCACGCATGCGAGGCCCGGCAGCCGCATCGGTGACCGGGCCGCCGCCAGAGTGCGGCTGTGAACATGAAGCGGACGTCGGCGGAACCGAACATCGACGCGCTGACAGCGGACTTGCTGCGGCTGCCGGACGTTTCCAGTGGCCTGGTGGAGCTGGATCCCGGGCCTGGTGCGTGGTTCAGTGCCGCAGGTGGCCGGCGCGGGCTTCGGCGGTGGCCTTCAGGTCGCCCAGCCATCCTTTGAGGCCCTCGCGGAGCATCTTGGTCGCGGTCGGGACGTCCGCCTCGACCTGGGCTCCGGTGGTGATAGCCCGTAACACCTACGTACAACCGTAACCACATGAAGGGGCGGGGCGGCGGAAGCGGAAGATCATGGCGAGACGGACACGAGGAGCCCCGCGAGCCACCGCCCCCCACGCATACGGAGCCGGTCGGCCTGCTGCGGGATCGGACCGGGCAGTCGGACTCTCGCTAGGCCGCTCCGGTCTGGCGCCGGTAGCCCCCGGGCGCCAGACCGTACTCCCGCTTGAATGCTTTGGCGAAGGCGAACTCCGAGCCGTACCCCGTGCGCGCGGCGACTGTCGTCAGCGGCGCGTCGGTCTCGCGCAGCAGTCGGGCGGCGGTGGTCATGCGCCAGCGGGTCAGATAGGCCATCGGCGGTTCGCCGACCAGCGCGGCGAACCGCCGGGCGAAGGCGGCGCGGGAGAGCCCGGCCCGCTCGGCCAGGGATTCGACCGTCCACTGGGCGGCCGGGGCATCGTGGATGGCCGACAGCGCGGGCGCCACCGCCGAGTCCCCCAGGGCCGCCGCCCATCCCTGGGCGGCGGCCGGGGGCTGGTCGTCCAGCCAGGCCCGCAGGATGTAGAGGAGCAGCGAGTCGATCAGGGTGGGCACGATGCCGTCCGAGCCGATGCGCGGGTTCTCCAGCTCGGAGCCGAGGAGTTGGACGGCGGCGCTCAGCTCGGGATGGCGACCGTGCCGCGTCGACAGGTGGATCACTTCGGGGAGCTGGCGTACCAAGGGGTGGGGCCGCCCCTGGTCCAGATGGTAATTGCCGCACAGCAGGCTGGTCTCGGGGCCGTCACCGCCGATGGTGAGCGAACCGATCGGTGAACCACCTTGAAACTGTTCCCTCTTGGGCTCCTCCGTCGGGGTGGAGGGGTGGTCGGCGAGGATGTGACCCCGCCCGTCGCGCAGGAAGACGACATCGCCTGGGCTGAGCGGGATCGGCTTCAGCGGCGGGGTGGGATCCGTGGAATCGCGCAGCGGGACCAGCCAGCAGGTGCCGTACAGCACCACGTGGAATCCGGCGCCCGCGACCGGGGGCAGCCGCAGCCCCCAGGGGGCGCGGCCGTTGGTCCGTACGGACGCGGGGTGCCCGGTGCGCATGGAAGCCAGCGCCTCGGTCAGGATGTCCATCGGGCCTCGCCCTCCCTGGAGTGATCGGTCACGGTCGGACCGTTCAGACCGTCAGGACAATCTTGCCCTGTACGTGTCCCGCACCGACCAGGTCGTGGGCCTTGCCGACTTCCTCCAGCGGGAAGGTCCGCTCGACGTACGGGCGGATCCGGCCCGCGTCGATCAGCTCGGCGATGGCTTCGAGTGCGCGCTGGTCCGGCTCGACCAAGATACCGGCGAAGCGCCGGCCGGCCGCCTCGACGCGGGCTGCGAGCTCTTCGTCGCCGTGCTCCAGGATGGTGATGAGTACGCCGCCGGGGCGCAGCACGCCGAGCGAGAGATCGCCCTGCGCCGTGGAGTCGAGGACCACGTCGACGCCCTTGACGGCCTCGGTGAAGTCGGTGGTCCGGTAGTCGATGATCTCGTCGGCGCCGAGGCCGGTGACGAAGTCGCGCCGGGCCTCACTGGCAATGGCGATCACATGGGCGCCACGCGCCTTCGCGATCTGGACCGCGAAGTGGCCGACGCCACCGGCCGCCCGCTGGATCAGCACCCGGTCGCCCTCCTTGACGTCTGCCGCCCCGACCAGTCCCTGCCAGGCCGTGAGCGCCGCGAGGGGGACGGCGGCAGCGTGCACGTGGTCGAGTGAAGCGGGCTTGCGCGCCAGTTGGCTCGACGGGGCGGCGACGTACTCGGCGTATCCGGTGGCGGCGCGGGGGAAGAACGGCATTCCGTAGACCTCGTCACCCACCGCGAACCCGGCGCCGGGGCCGACCTCTTCGACCACCCCGGAGATGTCCCATCCCACGCCGAACGGCGGCTCGCCGAGCAGCGGGAAGGCGCCCGACCTGACGGCCACGTCCACTGGATTGATCGCACTGGCACGGACCTTGACGAGGACCTCGCCGGCCAGCGGCTTCGGCCGTTCACTGTTCACGAGTTCAAGGACCTCGGGGCCGCCGAAGGACTTCTGGATCATTGCGCGCACGGTGGATCTCCCTAAGGTGCGGCCGGCTGATGTCCGGCCTGGTGTCCTGCTTGGTGTTTTCACTCTAGAGAGATCGAACGAGCCGGAGAATAGCCTTCCGTCTCACTTACATGTCTCAGCGTCTCGCAGCTTGGGGTTCTCGGCTATACGACTACGGGGCGTACGAGGCCGCGCGGCCGTGCGCCACATGGCGGCGGTAGTAGGAGACGGTGACCGCCGCGAGCAGGGGGCCCCAGAGGACAAGCGGTTGGTAGATGAGGCCGACAACCAGGTATCCGGTCCCCGTCAGGTCGCTGTGGGGGAACGACCACCACCACAGGAACGGGGTCCACAACAGCGTCAGAACCAGGGCGCCGAGCGCGGCCGGCACAACAACGGCCATCGGGCGCGGGGCTCGCCCGCCGAACAGCGGAATCCAGCCCGGCAGCACCGTGCCCCACGGCCGCACCAGGCCGATGGTCAAGAGTGCCAGCAGCTCGGTGACCACGCTCAGCGCCAGCATCCAGAGCTTCGCGCCGGGAGTCTCCAGGGACACGAAGCCCTCATCGGTGTATCCGGCGGAATGTCCGAGGACCATGGTGATCCGCCACAGCCCGCTGGGCAGGACGACCAGCGCGGTCGCATGAGCGGCCCGGACGGCCCAACGTGGCGCATCGGAGACGGAGTTGGCCGTCGCGGGTGTTGCTCGATCGCTCATACGGATCAGTTTCGCGCTCCGCAGGGCTCGCTCCATCGGTCCGGCGACCGAAAGCCGGGGGGCCTCCAGGGTGACACCGCGCCGACATCACCCGCCGAGCGGCGGAGGCGATGTCGGCCTTCCGGACGACGTACGTACCGCTCACCCTCCGGACGCACCCACTGCCGCACTACCTCCGGTCCGGCGCCGCCGCCCCTCTCACAGGAGTGGACGACACCGCGCCCCTGAGGCGCGGCGCCCTGCTCCACGGCGCGGCCGAGCGGGAGCTCACACCGTGCGGTGGAGCAGGAAGGTGAACAGCGCCCGGAGGTCCCGCGCCGCGCACGGATCGAGCGCGACACCGTCCAGGCAGGCGCGGGCCGCGTCCAGGTGGCGACGCGCCTCCCTCAAGGTGGCGGCGCGCCCGCGGCGGGGCCCCGCAGCCAGGCTGCTGGCCACCCCGCACCTCGGCTACGTGTCCCGGGAGAACCACCGGACGTACTACGGTCCGGCCGTGGAGAACATCGAGGCGTTCCTGTCCGGCGCGCCCGTACGCCGCCTGGGCTGACCGGCTCCCTCCGGGGGCCGCTGGTGGGTGATTCGCTGCGGGCTGCGGGCCGGGTCGGCCGCCGGGGCGGGAACACCGCGAGGTGGCCGGGCGCAGTCATGAGAGCGTACGCATGCCCGCTCCGCGTACGCGTGGAGCGTCCCGATGACCGGAAAGCCTCTCATGACCACCTTCAGCAGCCAGTTCGTCACGCTCGCCCGACCGGACCTCGCCTGGGCCTGCGAGCAGATCAGCCTCTTCGACGCACTGGTCCCCGGCGGTGTGGTCTCCTTCAAACTGGACGAGCCGTCCGTGACCCGCTCGGGGATCACTCTGCGCGCTCACGTCCTGGGCACCTACGCCGTGGACGGCACATGGATGTGGGCGTGGGCCAACGAGGGATACCGGGACACCGCCGCGGGGGCACGTTCCCTGGAGCTGCGCGAGCTGGGCGAGCGGGCCGGAGTGCCGGAGCTGACCGAGCCCATGCCGGACCTCAATCACTTCCCCGACCCCCGGCTGGCCGCCGACCACCTGCTGTTGACGTGCATGGGGCTGCTCGACGCCCGAGGTGGCGTGATCTGCGCCATCAACGAGCGAGGCCGCCTGTTCATGGCCGTCGACGACCCGGCCGTACCGCGCGCTGAGCCCAGGACCGCCCGCCTCACCACGGCGCTGCGCAACGGCGCCGCGCTGCTTCCCGGCCCGGCCCTGAAGCCCGTTCAGGGCTGGTTCACCCGGCACGGCGTCGAACCGTCCTACGGTCCCGGCCGGGTGGAGGGGGTGCTGCAGAACGGTGACCATGTGCTGGTGACGCTGGACGGCGAGGAGGTCTCCGGGGTCGAGATCAGTGGCGCGGACGGTGGCGCGCCCGCGTCCGACACCGCTCCGGAGCAGGAGCTGACAGGGGCGCGACTCTCCCCGGACGCACCGCACCGCACCTTCCCCAGCTCGCTGCTGGCGGTGGCCGCGCGGGAGATCGCATTCTCGGTCCTGCGGACGCGGGCCGTGGCTGAGTACGTCGACGAACACCTGGAGTGCGCCGGGCGGCCACCACGCCGGGAGCAGGAGACGCGTGAACTCCTCTTCCCCGGCGGCGGCCTGAAAGCTCGTCACCTCGGATCCTTCGACGCGGAGGAAGGGTGGTTCCGCTGGTCGCCCGGAACACAGGACATCCGCGACCGGCTCCAGGAGGCCGCCGGGCCGACTCCCGACGCCGCGGCCCTGCTGACACCGGCCGGTGACCGGCTCGATCTGACCCCGTACGCACGGAGGGAGGCAGTCGCGGTGACACTGGCCCGGACCGCCGCGTCCGTGGCCGGCCATGCCTTCACCTCCATCGGCAACGACTTCTGGGCCGTCACCGACGAACGCGTCGCCCCCGGAGAGGTCATCGACCTCGACTCGGCGGCGGCGGACATCCAGGGAGGCGCCAGTTGGCTCCAAGGTCTCGTCGAGCAGGAGACCCGCTCGGAGACCATGAGGTCCATGGCCCAGTCGTACTTCGAGCGGATCGGCCTGCAGGTGCGGCATTACGGGCAGCCGGACTTCATCAGCGGTGTGGTGGGCATGTACGAGGTGCGGGTGCACTTCGCCCCGGACGGCACCATCACCCAGGTCTCACCCGGACGCTGAGGAGCGCGCACATGTGACGCGCGGCGGCGCACGGAGCGCGGCCGCGCGTGCGTCGCGCAGTGCCTAGTCGTTGTCCGGGTAGCCCCACTCCAGATCGAAGGCCGCCGCGGGTGCGACGGCACGCACGGCGTGTGTGACGTCGTGTTCGAACATGGCGCTCCACGCCCCGAACCCGCGCACGCTCACCGGCCACTCGTCGGTCGCGACCTTGACCCACAGAGGGTCCAGGAACACGAAAATCCGTACCTCGTGCTCGATCGAGTGATCCCGCAGGACCTTCTCCACGGCGGTTTCCACCGCGTTCGCCTCGTCGAGGGACGAAAGGTTCTCGATGTGCAGCGACATATGTATGTTGACGGACATGGCCGGACCCTACTCCGGGAGGCGATCGCGTACGGCGTCGACCGCTGACCGTACGCCGTGAGCCTTGTCGGAGACGGTGGCGCCGACCGTGTGCCCGGCCTTCCTCGCGTTTCGCCGACCGGCGGTGGCCGCGGCGCGTGAGCGGTAGGCCAGCGAAGGCTTGCCGTGGGTGTCCGCCGCGGCGATCAGCAAGCCGCCGAACAGGGCCAGGTTCTTGGTGAACTCCACCCGCTGACGGGCCCGCTCCTCGGGGTCCTTCGTCTTCCACCAGGCATGTCCCGCAAGGGTTGTCGGCACGAGCGAGGCTGCCAGTGCGAGCGCGGACGCGCGTGGGAAACGGCCAACCGCGAGCAGCGCGCCGGCGCCGAGCTGCACGGCGCTGTTGATCCGTACGAGCTGCACGGTCTCGTCCGGCAACTGCGGGACGTGTTCCGCCAGGGGCAGGGCCACCGGGGCGGCCTCGGACACCACGGAGTGCGGATCACGCAGGGTGCGCAGTCCGCCGGAGAGAAAGACGGAGGCGAGCAGGGGGCGGGCGACTGTCCTCAGAATTGCCATGCTCCGCGCATGCCCGGGTTCGCGACGGGCACGCACCCTCTTCGGACCGGACGCAGCAGCGGGACGCGCGGGCCAACACCGGAGCCCCCCGCGACGCCGACACCGGGCGATGGTGGTCACGCACAGCCGACCGCGACCACGCGAGAACGCGCGCAGGCGACCGGCACCGACCGCCTGTCGTCGCCCAATTGCCTGCCGTGCAATGCTGAGACGTACGCGGATCACAGCGGGGATCGGGAGAAACAGCAGCGTGAGGGCAGTGGGACGGCGGGGCGGGACCCGAATGTGGGATCGGTTCGCGGCGTCCGATCCGGGGCTGCTGCGGCTGATGGCGGGGCTGCGGACGGTCGCGGCGATCGCCCTGACCCTGGTTGTCCTCGCCGTACTCGACACCGGCATCACTCATATGGTCGCCGGTGCGATGACCGCGATGGTCTCCACCTTCGCGATCAAGGAGAAGCAGGTACGCGGCCAGGCCATCACGCTCGCGCTCGGCCTGCCGGTCGCCCTCGTCGCGATGTCCCTGGGCGCGCTGCTCAACACCCGCGTCGTCGCCGGTGACATCTTCTTCGTCGCCCTCATCTTCGGCGCCGTCTACAGCCGGCGGTTCGGCGACCGGGGTACCGCACTGGGCCTGATCGGTTTCCAGATCTACTTCCTCTCCCTCTTCGTCGGCGCCACCACCGCTGCCCTGCCCGTGCTGTACCTGACCCTGGCCGTGGCCTTCGCCTCCAGTGCCGTGGTGCGGTTCGCCGTCGTACCGGAGACCCCCCAGCGCGTCCTGACGCGACTGCGCGACGCCTTCCGGGCGCGAGTCGCCCAGCTGGTGGCCGGCCAGATCCAACTGCTCGACGCCGGCCCCGAGCAGTTGGACAAGGTGCTCGACGACGTACGACGGCAGACCGCCCGGCTGCACGAGGCGGCTCTGATGATCCAGAGCCGCCTGGAGGACGGCACCCGCGACGCGGCCACGGCAGCCCTGTTGCAGCGCCGGGTCGCGGACGCCGAGATCGCCACGGAGCGGCTCGGCATGCTCCTGCTGAACGCCCGCAGCGCCGAGCGTGCGGACACCCTCACGCTGCACCTGCCGCACGCGCCCGTGCCCGTCACCGGCGACTGGAGGCCTGCCGAGAACGACGCGACCATCACGCTGCGCCGCGATCTGAAGGCCCTGCACCTGCTGGTGGTCCGCCCCTCCTCGGACGACAGGGGCACGGCCGTTGCCCATGTGCGCAACCGGCTGCTCGGCTACCGGGACGAGGACGGGCTGCCGCCCGCGTCCGGCGCCGTCCAGGACGTCTTCCGCGGTATCGGTGAGGCGGCCCGTTCCGTCCTGGGCCTGCGGCTCGCGCTGGACGGACCCCAGGACGAGTCCGACGACTCACCGGCGACCACCCGGTCCCGTGAGGAGTTCGACGCGGAGGACATCGCGCTCGCCACCCCGGAGGAGCCCGAGGACGCGGACCGTACCGGGCTGCAACGCCTCACCACGAGGGCGGCGTTCCAGGTGTCGGTGGGCTCGGTCCTGGCCATCATCGGCGGTGAGCTGCTCTCCACCCAGCGCTGGTACTGGGCGGTCCTGACCTGCTGGGTGGTCTTCCTCAACACGGCCTCCACCGGCGAGATCCTGGTCAAGGGCTACCGCCGGCTCCTGGGTACGGTCCTCGGCGTGGTCGCCGGTGTCGCGCTGGCGGGCCTCGTCGGTGACCACACCTGGGTCGCGTTCACACTGGTCCTGGTCTTCATCTTCGGGATGTTCTTCACCGCTCCGCTGTCGTACGCGCTCATGTCCTTCTTCGTCACGGCGATGCTGGGCCTGCTGTATACCCTGCTGAACTCCTACAGCTTCGACGTGCTGGTGTTGCGCATCGAGGAGACGGCGCTCGGCGCCGCGTGCGGGATCATCGCTGCCGTGCTGGTGCTGCCGGTGCACACCGATCGCCGCACCGACGAGCTGCTGGGCACGGTCCTGGACCGGCTGGGTGGCGTCGCGTCGGCGGCGGTGGAGCAACTCAGTGGCGGGCCCGCGTCCGATCTGCTGAGCCGGGCGCGGGATCTGGACACGGCGCTGGACGAGCTACGCGCCTCCACCAAGCCGTTGACCCACCCGATCTCTCCGCTGCGCGGCCGTCGGCAGACCGTGCGCTATCTGGTGGCGCTGCTGGAGACGTGCGCGTATCACGCGCGTTCGCTGGCGGCGACCGCCGAGCTCGTGCCGCACAGCAAGACGGTCGCGGCCGACCCCCGTCTGGAGCGGGCCGGGCGGCGCATCGCCCACAATATCGAGGCGCTCGCCGCGCACGTCAAGGACGAGAGCGCCGCGGGTGAGGTCGAGTCCGGTGCGAGCATCGCCTCGACGCTGCAGGCCGACGCGTCCGGTGTGTTGCCGTCGGGCACGGTGACCTTCCGCGTACTGCGGCATCTGCAGCGTCTCGACGAAGGCGTGGTGGGGCTCGCCCGTCCCCTCGACGTACCGGTCACCGACCGCGCCGGGACGAAGCGGGCCTGACCCCTCAGGCCCGACCCGCCCGGCGTGCCCCGTCAGAGTGCGATGCCCACCCCTGGAATGCGGCTCCACTGCCTTTCCTCGCCGGCCGTCATGGCCGGCCAGGTGAGTCCGCCGGGGCGCGGCTCGACCCGGGAGGCATAGGGGGCGGACCGGTAGGCCGGCGCGTAGTAACAGCCGCTCCCGTACTCGGCGTCGAAGCGCGGGCAGCCGTTCGCGACCGCCGCCGACGTGGGCCTCTTCCCGCTACGGGCCCACTTGTCCAGCGCGGTGATGGAGTTGGCGTACTCCGCGGCGCTCAGCCCACTGTGCTCGGTCTCCCGGGTACAGGTCCGCACCAGGTGCCGGTCACGGCCCGCGCCTCGCAGGCTATCGGCGTAGGCGGCTTCATGTTCGATGAAGGCGGTCGGGTCATCGATCGCGTGCAGGGTGAGGACGGGGATGGAGACCTTGCCGGTGAGGTCGCTGTCGAAGGACAGGTCCCGGGCCACCGAGGGGTCCGCCGAGAACCGTGCCACGCCCGCGTTGAGCGCCGCGTCGTCGCGCGATCCCGCGTACCGAACTCCCGTGTTGCTGAAGGGGTTTCGGCCACCGAGCCGGGTGTCGACGATGTCCCGGAAGGTGAAGGTCGCGAACCGCAGATGTGATTCCAGCGTTCGCTCCGGAATGCACCGCGTCGCAGCAGCGCAACCTGGACGACATCATCGCTGTCACCAGCCCTTGGGGATCGCGATGCTGTAGTACGCGCCGTTGGCGTCCTGGCCCGAGTAGCACGTCGCCTTGGCCGTCAGACTCTCCGGGCAGGCGGCGGGTCCGGCGCCGGCCGCCTGCGCCGGACCGGTCACGGTCGCGGCGAGGACCACCGCCAGGCCGCCCGCCACCGCGACGTACCGGCGCCGGCCGAACGTGAGCCGGGTGTGCGGTGATCCGCCCATGAGCTGCGCTCCTTCAACCTCCAAGCGCGAGCTTCGCGCGGAGGGTCAGATGCTATGCACGGGTGCATGGCATCCGGATCCCTCGCGTAATTGCGTTCATATTGGTCCCGCCCGGCCGAACCGAGAGCCGGCCGCGGCCCGTCACCAGATGGCTTCGGCCCACTCGGGGTGGTCGATGAACGGGTTGCGGTTGTGCTGGTACCGGTCGAATATCAGCTCATTGCGCCGTTGCTCGAAGGCGTCAGGCGGGTCCTGCAGGTTCCACTGCTTGAGCACGCTCAGACGGCCGATGAACGGCTTCGAGCCGTTGTTCACCTGGTCGTTGGGCTCCAGGTCGGCGAACCCGTCACCCGTGTCGTAACGTACCGCCATATAGAGGATCATTCGTGCCACATCCCCTTTGACCGCGTCCCGGGGCTCGAACGAATCGGCATCGGTACGGTTGCCGGGGGCCTCGCCGACCTCGCTGCCACCGTTGTCGAAGTCCTTGTTGCCGCGGGTGGAGTTGACCGACACGTCTTCGGGGCGCAGGTGGTGGATGTCGGTGCCCGGACCGGTGGCGGTGCCGAAGTCACCGTGGGACTTGGCCCACACATGCTCCCGGTTCCACTGCTCCGCTCCCCCGCCGTTGCTGGTCTTGCTCTGCGAGCGGCCGGTGTAGAGCAGGATCACGTTGGCCGTGTTGGCCGGGTCCTCGTCCGTGGCTTTCAGCGCGTCCCACACCTGGTCGTAGGTGAGCTTCGACTGTTCGCCGATGATCGTGTGCAGCGCCGCCTTCAGCGCGGGCCCGGTCTTGCCCTCGGCCGCCTGGTAGTACGCGTCGTCATCGGCATCCGCCGTCCGCTGCACCGTGGTGAGCGTGGGCGCGTGGGGAGCGGGCGTGGCGGCGGGGGCCGTGGCGGCCGTCGACACCAACACCACGGCTGCGGCGAGGGCAGCCAGCAGCGGGCGGCGGACAGGCTGAGGTGAACGCGGCATGTGGGGGTCCTCCGCTTCAGCATGCGACTGGCGTCGGCCAAGGGTGTTGGCCGGGCACAGAGGCATCGGTCGATGTGGTCAACCGGAGCCTGTCATCGCACTGTTCGAGTGAGGTGAACACAATGGAGCAGTTGTGTGCACACTCGGAGCCCTGCCCGTCCCGGCGCGCGTCGGGACGGGCAGGGCTCCGGACGCTTCGAAGTGAACGGCGAGTGACCGAGGTGTGAGCGATGCCGGGCACCGTCTTCCGGAGCATCCAACTCGCCGTCCGCTGCGGCAGTTTGACACCTCGCGGCCGGTCCCTGCCGCAGGAGGCGGACGGGCAGCAGGCGCGCATCGCACAGGAAGGGACAGCGCAGCATGTCCACCGAACCACTGGCGCACCAGGGCCGTCACACCTGCGGGCGCCTCGTCGTGAATCAGACCTGCGACTACGGGCAGTCCCTCGCGGCCAAGCAACGCAAGGCCGTCCGCACCGCACCGGTCCGCAGACAGAAGCCGCCCCTGGGCGACGGCTGGTACCTGATCCGGGTGGGATACCTGGCCGGCCTCTTCGGCTACGGGTGGATCCTGCCGGACTCCGTGTTCCTCTACGCCTTCGCCTTGGCCATGTGGACGGTCGCTGGCGCCTACGCACTGCTCGGGCAGTGGTACTCCGGGGTGTCGACCGAAGTCATGATCAATGCCGGAGGCGGGCTGCTGGGCTTCTCGGCGTACAGCGCATGGCTGGTGACGAAGAGCGTCTGGTGGGCGCTCCTGTGGCTCATGCCCATCCCCACGCTGCTCTTCGCGCTGACCATGTTCGTCGCCCTGGCCGTGCAGAAGCACCGGGCCAGGCCCCGCCCCGCCGGGTAGTAAGGGACGGAGCCGTCCGGCCACGCGCCGGCACAGGGCCCGATCGTCAGACCGGCAGGGAGACCGGACGAGATCGAGTATTCCGGTGCGGCAGAGGGCGGCCGGGGCGTGGGACACCGGTCGCACGTGGCCTTGGACCTCAAGGGTCACCAGAGCGTGCAGGCGGCCCCGGACCCGCAGCGCGAGAGCGGCCACGGCGGGCGATGGAGCTGCGCATGCCCCGCGTCGAGGGAAAGCCCCCACAACCGGCTTTCTCCTCCGCGCGGCCACGTTTCCCGGCCGCCCGGAAGAACCAGCCGCCTCCGAGCGCTGCACTGGGTATGACGAATGGACACCGCATCACCATCGAAGAAGGCACCACCCCGGTACGTGTCGTGCGCGACGGCCAGGTTCTGGCGGAGAGCCGCAGCCCGCTGGTGCTCCGCGAGACGGGCTGTCCGGCGCGCTACTACCTGCCGCCCGAGGACGTACGCACGGAGCTGCTCACCGCCTCCGACACCCGCACCCACTGCCCCTTCAAGGGGGACGCCTCGTACTGGTCGGTGGCCGGGGCGGCCGATCTGGTCTGGGCGTACCCCGAGCCGAAGGACGAAGTCGCCGCGATCAAGGACCACTTCTGCTTCTACGACACCGAGGTCGTCACGACGGCCTGACCTGGGGCAGGAGACTCCCCCGCGCGGCCCCGCCGCGCCCTGTCCGGGCATGGCTTACGGGCAGGGCGCCGCCGGAACGCGCGGACGCGATCGGGGGCGGCCAGCAGGGGCCTCAGGGGCGAACCTGACGGGCTTCGAAGCGGCCGTCGGCCAGCTGCAGGGTGAAGGAGACATGCTGCTCCTCCGAAAGGCTGCGGCACTCGCCCTCGATGTCCTCCCGCCGGACGTAGACGGGGTCGCGTCGGCCGAACGGGACGATGAAGCCGTAGCCCTGCTCGCGATTGAAGTACTGCACCAAGCCCTCGCACCGCTCACTCACCACGGATCCTCCCTTCGCTCCCCGCCACCGGTGGCCTCCGCATGCACATCCGCATATATCCGGTGCATCGGCTCAAGCCCGGGCAGCGGCGTGTACCTGTACCGGATTACCTGACCCCGCAGCAGGACTCCCATGCGGTAAACCCACCACCGGTGTACGACCGGCGCAACACCAGCGCCACTCGAACCCGGGGCGGAAGGCGCCCCAAGTCGCCTTTCCCGTGGGGGCTTTGACCAGCGCTGGCCGGTCGTCCCCGGTATCCGCCACATGGCCTTCCCCGCGCCGATCGACGGGAACCGCGATCCGCCGCCGCGCGTCGTGATCAGCAGCGTTGACGCACTGCCCGCAGGCCGTGCGCGAACTTTCACGGGGAATCTTGTGCTCACACCCAGCAGGCGCTCCACGGCCGCCGTAGTCGCTGCCACGGTTCTCACCGCGGCCGGCCTCGCGGCCACCGTCACACCGGCCACCGCGGTACAGGGAGGGAAGAACACCACCACCGCCGCCAACCCGTTCATGACGACCATCGAAACCTCCGACGGGCAGCATGTCTGCGGCGGGTCTCTCGTGGCTCCCACCAAGGTCCTCACCGCCGCCCACTGTGTGGACGACGAGGGCGGGGCCCCACTCGACTAGCTGGTCATCGGCGGCCGTACCGACCTGGGGACCAGCAAGGGCACGGTCCGCGCCATCGCCTCGATCACGATCCACCCGGAGTACGACGCGCGCACCTTCACCCATGACGCGGCCGTCCTGACCCTCTCCAAGCCGATGCCCTACAAGGCAACCCCCGTGGCGGGCCCGAAAGACAACGCGCTCTACACCTCCGGCAGGCGCGCGACCGCTCTGGGCTGGGGTTACACCTCGACCGACGCCCCCCCGGCACCCGGCACCCGGCACCCGGCACCCGGCACCCGGCACCCGGCACCCGGCTCAAGTCGGCCCGCCTCACCCTGGCGCCCCTGAAGGGCTGCGAGCCGTACACCCAGCCCCACGACTCCCCGGTCGACAAGCTGTGCACGATTCCCGCCTCCGGCACCCAGGACAGCATCCGCAAGGGCGACTCGGGCGGTCCGCTGATCGTCGGCGGCAAAGTGATCGGCATCGTGTCCACCGGCAATAAATACTGCACGACCGAATACCCGACCGCGCTCTACACCCGTATCAGCGCAGTCGCCTCCGGGCTGAACCTGCCCAGAGCCTGAGGGGCAGGCGGGCGAAGGCCGCGGCGGGCCCGGGAGGCGGCCGGCCACGGCCAGGTCGTCGGCGACCCGAACGCTTCACGGGCTCCCTGCGCATCGTCCGTGACGGACCCGTCGGCAGCCTGTCCCGAGCCGCCGCGGGCGCTCCGGAACCGGGGGGTAGAGTCTGCTGGCCGCGTCAGCCCGTGCCGGACGGGAACCGTGGCACCTTCTTCCTCTATCCGAATGCCGGCCGGGTGACGTCATGACCAGTACACAGAATCCGCCGGAACTGTCCGTGCCCGCCGCCGCGGCGGGCACGTCGGCCCTGCTTGAGTACCGTGCCGCGCGGATACGGCGTCGCCTGGAGCGGCTGATAGGCATCGCCGCGACCGAGGGCAACCTCGTCGTTCCGCTGCGCAACGGGGATGAGATCTTCGCGGCCATGCTCGACGCCATCCGCTCCGCCGAACACACGGTGGACATGATGACCTTCGTCTACTGGAAGGGCGACATCGCCCACCAGTTCGCCCAGGCGCTGGCCGAGTGCGCGCTCAGGGGCGTGCGGGTGCGGCTGCTGCTCGACGGCTTCGGCAGCCGGCTGATCGAGGCGGATGACTCTGCTGCCCAATTCACTGCGGGGGTGAGGGCGGGTCCGCGATGATCGTTCCTGAGGTCGCTTCTCCGTCGTGCGGCCGTGGAGGCGGTACGGATGTCGATGCGGCCGGTGGGACTCCCGGGGATCCCGGAGCAGACCGTGGTGGTGGCGCGGGCGGCGTTCCCGAAGGGGAGTCTGGCGATACGGGTGCGGGACCAGTTGGCGGAGGTCTTCGCCGATGAGCCGTTCGTCGAGGCGTTCGGGGTGCGCGGGGCGCCGGGCCTGTCGCCTGGGGTGTTGTCGCTGGTGACGGTGTTGCAGTTCGCCGAGGACCTCACCGATCGGCAGGCCGCGGCGATGGCGGTGCGGGCCATCGACTGGAAGTACGCGCTCGGGGCGGAGCTCACCGACACCGGCTTCGATGCCAGTGTGCTCAGCAAGTTCAGGGCCCGGCTCGCGGACAACGGCATGGAGCGGGTGGTCTTCGACCGGCTCCTTGAGCACTGCAAGGACGCCGGTCTGGTGGCGGCCGGGGGCAAGCAGCGCACCGACTCCACCCATGTGATCAGCGCGGTGCGGGACTTGAACCGCCTGGAGCTGGCCGGCGAGAGCGTGCGCGCTGCCCTGGAGGCCCTCGCGGTCGCGGCCCCCCTCTGGCTGGCCGGGCAGATCGACGTGACGGAGTTCGCCGAGCGGTACGGGCCGCGGGTCGACGGCTGGCGCATGCCGCCCTCGCAAACGAAACGCGACCGCCTCGCCCAGGTCTTCGGCCAGGACGCCCTCGCCCTGTGCCGGGCCGCCTGGGCCGATGACGCCCCGGTATGGATCCGTCAGATCGAGGCCGTGCACCTGCTGCGGCAGGTCCTCGTTCAGACCTACATCATCCGCAGCGACAGCCGGGGACGGCAGGTGATCAAGAAGCGGGACGCCGACGACGGCGTCCCGCCCGGTCAACTCCGCCTGGCCTCCCCCTACGACGCGGACGCACGCTGGGCAGCCAAGGGCGATGACCTGTTCTGGATGGGCTACAAGATCCACCTCACGGAAACCTGCTCCACTCTCCCCGACGCCGACGCCGACGCCGACGCCGACGCCGACGCCGACGCCGACGCCGTAGCTGGGGCGGAGGCAGCGGCTGGGGTGATGCCGAATCTGATCACCGATGTGCACACCACCGACGCGACCGTGCCCGATGTGAAGGCGACTGCCCCGATCCAGCGCAAGCTCGCCGCGCACGGGGTGAAGCCGACCGAGCACTACCTCGACTCCGGCTACCCCTCCGCGGACCTGATCACCAAGGCCCTGGGCCAGGGTATCCGCATGGTCACTCCGGTCCTCCTGGACCGCTCCGCGCAGGCCAAGGCCGCCGAGGGCTTCGACAAGAACGCCTTCACCATCAACTGGAAGACCCGTCAGGTCCGCTGCCCCGCCGGCAAGACCAGCTCCCACTGGAACCCGGTGAAACAGCATGGCACCGACGCCATCGTGATCACCTTCAGCGTCCTGACCTGCCGGGAATGCCCCTTCCAGAAGCAGTGCACCACCTCGCAGACCGGGCGCCGCATGCTCACCCTGCGGCCCGAGGAACTCCACGAGAACCTCGCCAGAGCCCGCGCCGAGCAGAAGACCGACACCTGGAAGAACAAATACGCCCTCCGGGCCGGCGTCGAGGGCACCATCAATCAAGCCCTCGACGTCACAGGCATCCGCCGGGCCCGCTACCGCGGCCTCCCGAAAGTCCGCCTCCAACACGCCTTCTCCGCCACCGCGCTCAACGTGATCCGACTCGACGCCCACTGGACCACCGGCCCCCTCGACCGCACCCGCCACAGCCGACTCGAACGACTCAACTACCGACTCTCCGCCT
Source organism: Streptomyces sp. A5-4 (assembly GCF_051131715.1). NCBI lineage: Bacteria > Bacillati > Actinomycetota > Actinomycetes > Kitasatosporales > Streptomycetaceae > Streptomyces > Streptomyces sp. A5-4. The sequence continues at coordinate 363,006 of NZ_CP178591.1, forward strand.
GAACGAATTGGGCAGCAGAGTCGCGGATCAGCTCAAAGCGATGGACCAGGCGGGAGTGCAGGTGGCCTGGTTCCGTAAGCCGATGCACCTCTCCCCGTTCAAGCAGAACCACCGCTGCCACCGCAAGGTCCTCGTCGTGGACGAGGACGTGGCGTTCACCGGCGGTGTGGGGATCGCCGAGGAGTGGTGCGGCAACGCGCGCAACGAGAACGAGTGGCGTGACACCCACGTCGAGGTCCGAGGCCCCGCTGTTGACGGAATCGCCGCCGCGTTCGCCCAGAACTGGGCCGAGTGCCACGACGAACTCTTCGACGACCGCGACCGGTTCCTCGCGCACAGCCCGCAGGGCGGTGCGGTCGTGCAGGTGGTACGCGGCTCGGCCAGCTTCGGCTGGCAGGACATGCAGACACTGATCCGGGTGATGCTGGAGTCGGCCGAGGAACGATTCCGGCTGACCACGGCCTACTTCGCGCCGGACGCCTATTTCATCGAGCTCCTCTGCGCCGCCGCGCGGCGCGGGGTCGAGGTGGAGATCCTGCTGCCCGGCCCGCACACCGACAAGCGGGTCTGCCAGTTGGCCGGCCAGAACTTCTACGAGGAACTCACCGCCTGCGGGGTGAAGATCTTCCAGTACCAGCCGACGATGATGCACGCCAAGGTCATCACCGTCGACCATGTCGCCGCGCTGGTCGGTTCGACCAACTTCAACCGCCGCTCCCTCGACCACGACGAGGAGGTCATGCTCGCCGTCCTGGACGTGGCGTTCACCGCGACGCTCGACGGACATTTCGAGGAGGACAGGGCGGCGAGTGAGCTCATCCGGCCGGGGCGCTGGAAGAAGCGCTCACTGGTGCAGCGCGCCCGCGAGGCGGCCGTCGTCCCCATCCGCCGGTTCCTGTGACCCGGGGAAATCGCCGGCTCCTGTGACCGGGGGCTCCGCCGCGTGGCGGGCCGGCCGCACCCGCCTCGGCCCGCGGCGGACGGAACGCCTTCCTCCTAGCGCCCCATCGCGATGGACCAGCACGATCCGCCCGGTCGTCGCCGCGGCTCGGCACGGTGCTCCTCCGCCTTCGCCCGCTCTCGGTCGGCGCGGCGGACCGCCCACACCACGACCACCAGGGCCAGCCCCCAGAGCGGGTAGTTCATCGCGATCTTGGCGAACGCCAGCGGGCCCACGCTGTTCTGTTCGTACAGCCAGTGCTGGACGACGAAGCGGGCAGCGAACACCGCGGCCACCGTCGCCGTGGCCACGTCGTAACCGAACCTGGCTCTGCGCCTGTTGCGCCACTCCTGCGGCCGGCGGTTGATCCGGCTCCAGATGACCCCCACGAGGGGGCGGCGGACCAGGATGGACACGACCAGCACGCCGGCGACGGCCAGGCTGTACCAGATGTCGAGCAGGAAGAAGTCTCGGGCCGAGCCGCTCCGGTGAGCGAGGAACGAGGAGATCACCACTCCGATGGACCCGGCGAGAGCGGGCTTCAGCGGCTGGTCGTGACGCCATCGCCAGATGGTGAACGCCAGTACCGTGCCCCCCGCGCCGAAGATCGCGACGGTCAGACCGAAGAGCGAGTTGACGAGCACGAAAACGGTCGAGGGCAGCGAGGACTGAACCAGCCCGGTCAGGCCTCCGGCCTGTTCCAGGAACGACAGTTCTCGCCTGGCCCGCGGTTCACGCGGGCCGAGGGGGCCACGGCGGCCCGAGCTGTTGTTCATGAGGTTTGCCCTCCGTCCTCAGCGGCCGGCGTACTGTCACGCCGTGTCGGTACGGCCGTCCCGGCGGGTCGCCAGTCGGTACATGGTCTGCAGCTCAAGAATGAACGCACCGGTGTCGATGTCCGGTTCGGCGCAGGACAGCTCATGGAAGCCCTCCACCGCACGCTGGATGCTCTGCGCGACCCAGGCGGTGTGCAGAGGCCGGAAGTCACCCGAGGCCCGGCCGCGGTCGAGGATCTCCTCGACCGTGCCACCGAGCAGGCTGGAGTCGAAGGCCCGGCTCTCGCCCGGCGCCTTCCAGCCCGATGCGAGACGCCACAGCGCGCGCACCCCGTCGCGGTGCTCGTCCTGGAAGCGGACCACCGCGTCGATGTAGGCGTCCAGCGCGGCCGGAGCGTCCGGCGCCGGCCGCACGGCCTCCCGGATCCGCTGCCCGCACACCGCCAGCAGGTCGTCGCACAGCGATCGGAACAGTTCGTCCTTGCTGTCGAAGTGATACGTGATCAGGCCCGTACTGGAGAGCCCGGCCTCGGCGGCGATGCGGCTCAGGGAGGCGTTCGACAACCCGTCCCGGGCCAGAACGACGACGGCGGCATCGATGATCTGGCGTCTGCGCAGCGCGCCGATGCCGGAGAGCCGCTCCATCTCACTCTTGTTTGCTTGCACAAGCTAAAAATAGCATGACTGAGCAATTTTGGCTGGGCTGCGGGCAGCTCCCAGCGGAAGGAGCCCGCCCGCAGCGCCTGTTCCACGCCACAGCCCCGGCGAAATGCCGCGTCTTCATTCACCAATACGGTGCCCCCGTGAACGACAGTGGAGCGGACCAGGAAAATCCGGACAGGCTGATCGCGCTGTCCGACGGGATCTCCGCCACTGCCATGACGCTGCTGGTGCTCGACATTCGCGTGACCACCGATCTGGACACGGCCGACTTCCGTCAGATGCCGCACGATCCGCTGCCCAAGATCGGCGCCTACGCGTTGAGCTTCACCATCCTCGCCGCCCTGTGGCGGGACCACCGCCGGATCCACCAGGTGCCCGGCGGGTGGACGCGCTGACCCTGCGGCTCTCCCTGGTCTGTCTGGGAACCATCGCGCTGCCCCCCTTTCCCACGACGATGTTGTCCGAGTACGCGTCGCAACCCCTGGCCGTCGTCAGCTACGCGAGCATCATCGTCGTGATCGATCCGCTGCTGCTGGCGATCTTCCTCTCGGTGTGGCGCCGCCCGCGGATGGCGCACCCCGTTCCCCGGCACGTCGGGCGGAAGATCGTCACGGACCTGGTGTCGAACGTGGTGGTCTTCGGCGCCACGATGCCCATCGCCTTCGTCTCCCCCGCGGCGGCGATGTGGAGCTGGCTGTCACTGGCGCCCATCAAGTGGGTGCTCTGGTGGAGCCAGCGGGGCCAACCCGGCGCGGACGCCGCCGAACCGCAGCCGGCCGAAGGCCGAAACGCGTCGGGGCGTGCGAGCGAGCGAGTAAGCCTTGGGGCCTGGTGTTCGCAGCGGGCGATGAGTTTCGCGAACGGCCGGAGTCCTACTGCTGTCACCGCGATCGCGGGCGACCATCAACGTGAGGATGTCCGGCCATGACTGCCACCCACACCCTTGAGACCCCGGGCGCGCACCTGCACTACGAGGTCCGCGGCGCGGGCCCGTTGCTGCTGATTCTGGGAGCGCCGATGGACGCCTCGGCCTTCGCCCCGCTGGCCGACGCGCTCGCCGCCGACCGCACCGTCGTCACCCAGGACCCTCGGGGTATCTCGGGCAGCATCCTCGACGACCCCGAGCAGGACTCCACCCCCGAGCTGCGGGCGGACGACGTCGCGGCCATCCTGGACGCCCTCGGGGCGGATTCCGCCGATGTGTTCGGCAGCAGCGGCGGCGCGGTGACGGGCCTCGCGCTGGTCGCGCGGCATCCCGGGCGGGTGCGGACACTCGTGGCGCACGAGCCTCCGTTGCTGGAGCTGCTCCCCGACGCCGCCGAGCGCCGCGCCGTGGTCGACGACATGATCGAGACCTTCCACAAGGAGGGGCAGGGGGCGGCCTGGATGAAGTTCATGGCCAGTGCCGGGTTCGACGCGGGCGACGACGGGTCCCCCGCTCCGCCGCCCCAGGAGCCGTCGCTGCGGGATGTCGCCAATGGCGCCCGCTTCTTCGCGCATGAGCTGCGGGGCACCACCCGATACCTGCCGGACATCCCCGCGCTGACGGGTGGCCCGTCCCGTGTCGTCGTCGGCATCGGAGCCGATTCGGGCGCCCTGGACACGTATCTGACCTCCACCGCGCTGGCGGAGCTGCTCGGCGCACCGCCCGTGGAGTTCCCCGGCGACCACGGCGGCTTCCTCGGGCAGACCGAGCTGTTCGCGGAGGTGCTGCGGAAGGCACTGGTAGGTGACGGAGCGAGCGGCACGCACACCCGCTGACGCTTCCCGTCCCTCTGTTGTTCCGCGCCGCCGCCGTCCGACCGTCCCTCGGTCGACGGCGGCGCCCGCACGGACTGTGGCCGCGGGCTACGCGGCTTCCAGGGCGGCGCGCCACACCGGGCTGTCGACGTAGTGGTTGTCGAAACGCTCGGAGGAATCCTTGATCTCCTGCGGGCTCGCCTCGCCCCGCATGACGCGACCGAGGAGCCGCAGGTAGTCGAAGCGCGGCATGCCGGGCGTGAAAACGAACAGCACATCGGCTTCGGCGCCGGGAGCCGCCGCGAAGGCGTGCGGGGTGTGCGGCGGTACGAGCAGGAAGTCCCCCTCATCAAGGATCTTCACCTCGTCGTCGACGAGCACCTGCAGGGAGCCGCCGATGACGAAGAAGAGCTCGGAGGCCCGGGTGTGGAAGTGCGCAGGGGCGCCCACGGCTCCCTCCGCGAACTGCGAGCGGTAGCTGGTGAGCGAGCTGCCGTCAGTGCCGCAGTCGGCGAGCAGGGTCATGACACTGCTCGGGTCGCTGGTGGTCTCGGCGTCGGTGGCGCGCGTCAGAACGGGCTTGAGGGCGGTGGCGTTCATGGTCGTACTCCCTGGTCGGGGTCGGCGGCCGTGAGCATCGCCCGCGGCCTTGTGACTACGACTCTAGGCAGTCAATAGACCCCTGCCAGGGTGCATTCAAGGGACGAATTCGTGGGTCAATTCTGCTTCGGGGAACAAGGCCGGGGCGCGGGCCGACGGCCTTGCGGATGCTTCAGGTGCAACCGGCCGTGCCGGTCACCCGCGGGTGACGGTGAACATGGCCCCGTCCGGGTCGCACAACGTCGCCTCGGCGCCGCTGGAGTCCGATTCCGTCCCGAGGACGGAACCGCCGTTGCGGAGTGCTGCCTGGACAGTGCTGCCGACGTCACTTACAGGGAAGTAGACATGCCATCGGGGGTGCATCAAGGCCTCGGGCGCCGCACCGCTCGCTCCCGAACCGAGATGGGCGACGACGTCCCCGCCCTGACGCAGTACGACGTCACCCGCCTCGTAGGCGACCTCGCAGCAACCCGGCCGGCCACAGGCCCAGTCGAGGACCTCGCCGTAGAAGATCGCGGCTTCGAAGGCGTCCCGCGCCCGCAGGCGCAGCCAGGCGGGCGCGTTCTTGCGCCAGGACTGCCAGTCGGAGACGAGCTGGCCCTCCCAGATGCCGAAAACGGCGCCGTCACGGTCTGCGGCGAGCGCGCCGCGCCCCACGGGGAAGCGGAGCGGCCCCACAGCGACGGTGGCGCTGCGCTCCCGGATCCGTGCCGCGGTCTCGTCCACGTCGGTGACGGCGAAATACGGCGTCCAGGCGACCGGTACGCGCAGCGCGGGGGCGAGAGCGCCGATGCCCGCGACGGGGGTGCCCTCCAGGAGGGCGACACTGAACTCGTCGCCGAGCCTGGCCCGCTGGAACCGCCAGCCGAGAACCGCGCCGTAGAAGGACTGGGAGGCGCGCAGGTCGCGCGCCATCAAGGTGATCCAGCAGGGTGCGCCGAAGATCTCCTGGCTCAGCATCGCGCCCGTGGCTGTGGGCCCTGTGGGGGTCGTATCCATGGCTTCCTGTTCCCTGGAGCGTCGGCGAGGGCGGCATCGACCGCTCTCTCCATACTGGCCCCGCTCCGCCTCGTGCTGCCAATGCCGAATTTTGGCAGGCGTCGGCAGCGGCGCGCGACCTCGACCCGCCGGTTACCCCGAATCCCCCGCCGTCAGCCCGATGGGCGGGACGGCGTCACCCTGAGTAACCACTCAGTACGTGTCCTGAAGCGCGCCCCAGGGGGCGCTCCGCGACATTGACGGAACACGGAGGCGAGACCGCCCTCCGGACGCGCCGGGCGCTCCCCTACTCCCGCCGGCCCCGCAGGCGACGGCGTATCCGCGACCCCGTCCCCTGAGCACGGTTCCTCAGCCGGTCGCGGAGCCACGAGAACAGCGCGACGAACGGAACGCACACCGTGGCCACCACGAGCGAGGGGCCCCACGCGTCGGTCTGCCAGAAGCCGTACAGCAGCAGCCCCACCCAGAGCAGCGCGTACCAGCACAACGGCTTCAGCCACCGGTTCATGACACCTCGGTTCCGCCACAGCACACTCCGGACACCAGAAGACGCACCCGCTCACACCATCGGCTGCAGGGCGGTGGTGAGCTGGGTGCGGGAGCGGATGTCGAGTTTGCGGTACACGCGGCTGAGCGTCGCCTCGACGGTCTTCACCGACAGGAACAGCCGGCGGGCGACATCCTGGTTCGACGCCCCCGCGGCCACCATCGCCGCCACATGGTGTTCGGCTTCCGTGAGTCCGGCCGGGGTGTCGGTCCTGGCGCAGGTGCCCTCCAGCCGTTGCAGCAGTTCGGTGGTCATGGCCGTCCAGGGGTGCGCCCCGGCGGACTCGAACACGAGGGTGGCGCGCTGCCAGAGCGTGCGGGCCGCCGCGTGGCGGCGCCGTCCCCGCTCGACGCGGCCCTGGGTCAGGTACGTTCTGCCCTCTTCGACGGGCAGGTTCAGTGCGCGGAAGTGCGCCGCCGCGCCTTCGAGGAGTTCCACCGCCTCGTCCGTCGCGCCGAGCGCGGCGCGGCAGACGGCTTCCGAGCGTGCGACGGCGCCGCCCAGGCCCGTCGCCAGCACGCGGTCGTCGGCGGCGGCGCGCAGCCGCTCCAACAGGTGTCGCGCCTCGTCCGGGCGGGCCGCCGACGCCAGGGCTTCGATGACCTCCGGCTGCCAGCGCAGCATCGTCAGGTCGTGCACTTCCTGGTCGCCCTCCAGGCGGGCGACCTCCGTCAGGGTTTCCACGGCGCGGGCGACGTCTCCGGTCACCAGCTGCACGGTTCCCAGCACCAGCAGATTGCGTGAGGTGAAGACCAGGTCGTGCTCCTCGCGGGAGACAAGGGCTCCCAGCCGGGCCTGCTCGGCGGCCCTGTGGAAGCCGCCCCCCGCCGCCTCGGTGAGAGCGGTCGTGTACCAGGCGGGCCCCAGTGACAGCCCGGCCCGGACGCACACCTCCATGGCTCGGGCACCCCACCCCAGCGCCCGTCCGCAGTCCCCCGCCCGCGCGTCCACCTCGGCCAGGCTGCGCAGCACCTCTTCCAGGTCCTCGGCGTCGCCGGTGCGCTCGGCCACCGGCAAGAGGTGCATGAGGTCCGTACGTGCCCGGTCCAGCCGGTCGTCGAAGACGGCATGCCGGACGGCCAGGTACTGCGGGCTGTGCCGGATCCCGACGCTTTCGGCCGCGACGCCGGAGGCCAGCGCGCGGGCGAGGGTACGGCTCGCCGCGGGGTGCCCGGTGATCCGCTCCATCCGTGCGCGCATGGTGAGCGCCACGGCTTCCAGGTGCGGATCGGCGCCGCGGCGGGCGAGCAGGGCGGCGCGTTGCGCGGCGAGCCGCGCGAGGTGGGGCCGACCGTGACAGACGTTGTGCCGGATGGCGATCCGTAGCTCCACCGCGCCCAGCAGGGCCGGGTCCTGGCCCGCCAGGTCACGCGCCCTGGCGAGGACCTCGTCCATCTCCACCATGGCCTGGCCGCCCGCGTCCACCACCGCGAGCAACGCGGTGACCTGGTCCTTCGCATCCGCGCGGGCCGCGGCGAGCGCGTCGGCGGCGCGCAGAGCCAGGTCTCCGCGGCCCGCCGCGGCGGCGTCGCCGGCGCTGGTGGTGAGCCTGCGCAGCCGCTCCTCGCGCAGTTCCACCGGGGTGCTTTCGACCGCGAGCAGCAGAAGTTCGGCGGCCAGTGCGCGCGCCCCGCCGTCCCGCGCCCACTGAGCCGCCTCCTGTCCGCGCCGCGCCGGCTCCGCGTCGGGCGCGTCCAGGGCCAGGAGTTCGTGGCGCACCGCGTGGACGGGGTCCTCGGCGGAGGCCGCGAGCGCCCGGTGGGCCGCCAGCCGCGTGCTCCGGTTCCCGGCGCGGTGCGCGGCATCCCGCAGGGCGCCGGCCACGAAGGCGACCTCGCCGCGCGGCCCGTTGGTGACGATCCCCGCCTCGCAGGCCTCTTCGAGGTGCGCGTCCACTTCGGGGCAGCCGGAACGGCGCAGCAGCCGCGCGGTCGGGGCCTCGGCGAGCGCCATGGTGGCCAGCGTGCGCCTGCTGTCCGCCGGAAGCGTCGCCAGCCACATGGCTGCCAGCTCCTGGACCCGGCCGGGTGGTGGCAGCGGGGGCTGGGAGCGGGGCGGGTGTTCCACGATGGCGTCGGCCATTGCCTGTACGAGCAGGGGGTGGCCGCCGCAGTGCCGGTGGACGTGCGCGGCCCAGCGCCCGGAGAGCCCGTGGCGTACGAGAAGCCCGGCCACGTCCTCGACGGTCAGGGGCGCCATCCGCAGCCTCGCGACATGATCGCCGCACAGCGTCCGCGCGGCGGGGCCGGTGCCGGTGCCGGCGGAGCGTTCGGTCACCACTGCCTTCAGCAGGTGCGGCGGCAGCGCCTGCAGGACGTGGCCGAACGTGTCCGCGCTCGCCTCGTCCAGCCACTGGCAACCGTCCACGGCGAGCAGCACCGGGCCCGCCCGCTCCACACGCAGGAGTGCCGTGAGCGCCAGCCGCACCGCTATCGGGTCCGGGCACGGGAGCGGCCTCCCGGTGCGGCGCAACAGGCCCTCCACAGCGGCGCGTTGACCACCGGCCAGTGCGGCGGTCTCCTGCGGGGGCAGCGCGGCCAGGAGTTGGGTGACCGCGCTGAAGGGGAGGGCGCGGTCACCGGACCGAGGCGTGACCCACAGCGTCCTGGCGACCGCGCCGTCCGCCCGGACCTGCTCGGCGAGAGCTTGCAGCAGGGTTGTCCTGCCGCTGCCCCACGGGCCGAGGATCACCACCCGTCCGCGCTCACGCAGCGTCTCCCCGCCCAGGGACAGCTGCTCCCGAACTGTGCTCCAGGGCAGCTGCACGGGTCCGGCCGCCGGGGCCGGGAGGAGAGCCAGGGCTCGATTACGGGTCACAGCCCCGACCGTACGACCGCCCCGCGGTGTGCTCAACCCTTGCGCAAGCGCCGCACGGGACAAGGGTTTTCCCTGATGCGGGTCGGCGCGTCCGGTTGGGGGCGACGGCGCGGCCGGGCTCCGACCGATCGGCCCGCACCCCCGCGGGCAACCCTTCACGGACGAGGGATTTCCCCGATGCCCGGTCCACGCGGTGGGGACACGCTGTGCCCTGCGCCACAGGAGTTCACCGGCGCACCCCACGAAAGGACTGACCGACGTGACTCGTCTCCGTCTTCGACCGGTGTGGACCGGCGTCGCCGCCGCGCTGATACTGACCGGACTCTCCGCACAGCCGGCCGGCGCGGCCGGTGAGCCGCCGCCCCCGGCGACCTCTCCTCAACTCCTCGACGCCATGCGGCGCGACCTGGGACTGACGGAGGACCAGGCCGTACAACGCCTCGCCCAGGAGGCTGCCGCCGGCCGTACCGCCGCCGACGTGCGAGGCAGCGTCGCCGACCGCCCGAGTGGCCTGTGGTTCGACGCTTCCTCCGGTCGCCTCCATGTCGCCCTCGCCGACCGCGCCGACGCCCGGCGGGCACGGGCCGCCGGAGCCGTCACCCATCTGGTGCCGTACGACAGGGCGGACCTGGACGCCACTTCACGCGCCGTCGCCCGGCAGGTCGGCGCCGGGGTCGTGGGTGTACTCGGGTGGGGCATCGACGAGCGCCGCAGCCGGGTGGAGGTCCGGGTGCACCGCACGGAACACACCGCGGCCACCGCGGCCTTCCTCACCCGGATACGGGCCCTCGGCGACCGGGTCCGCGTCGTCGAGACCACGGACGCGCCGCGTCAGCAGCAGGGTGACGTGGTCGGGGGCGAGAAGTGGACACCGGGCAGCGAGAGCCCGTGCTCCATCGGCTTCTCCGTCACCGGGGCGGGTGGCGCGAAGGCCTTCCTCACCGCCGGCCACTGCACCAACGACGCCAACCAGCCCGCGTATGGGAAGGACGGCACCCGCGTCGGCACCTCCAACAAGAACGGCAGCCGCAGCATCAACGCCCGCGAGGGCGACTTCGGCCTCGTCGACGTCGACCAGAGCGGCTGGAACCTGCTGCCGACGGTCTCCGGCTACGGGAGCGGCGATGTGACCGTCACCGGTTCGGCCGACGGCATCGTCGGGCAGGCCCTGTGCCGCTCGGGGCAGACCAGCCGCTGGCACTGCGGCGAGATCACCAAGGTCGACCAGTCCGTCGACTACGGCAGTGTCGTCATCGACGGTCTTTCCTACTCCGACGCCTGCTCGGCCGGAGGTGACTCCGGCGGTGCCTATGTGACCGCCACCGGGGGCAAGGCCGTCGGCCTGCACTCGGGCGGTGGCAGCAACACCTGTGGCAGCGGCGGAGAGACGTTCACCATCTTCCAGCCGGTGAACGAGGCGATGCAGAAGTGGGGCCTGTCCCTGGCCACCGGCGCCCCGCAGCCCGGCGCGGTGACCGTCACGGCCGTCACCGACCAGCGCAGCACGGTCGGCCAGCAGGTCAGCGTCAAGAACACCGCGCAGGGCGGCACCGCCCCGTACACCTGGAGCGCGTCGGGTCTGCCCGCCGGGCTCACCATCGACAAGTCGACCGGCACCATCAGCGGCGCCACGACCACCGCGGGCACCGGCCAGGTCACGGTCACCGCGACCGACCAGGCCGCCAAGTCCGGCTCCACGAGCTGGACCTGGACCGTCGGCGACACCGGCGGCGGTGACCTCGCCCTCCAGAACCCGGGCAGCCAGACCGTCTACACCGGCAAGCCCGTGGCCGTAACGCTCAAGGCATCGGGAGGCGCCGGCAGCCGTACCTTCACCGCCACCGGGCTTCCCCGCGGCCTGACCATCGACCGCGCTTCCGGCGCGGTCTCCGGAACACCCTCGGCCTGGGGCATCCACAACAGCCGCGTCACGGTGACCGATTCCGCCGCCGAGTCGGCCTCGGTGGCCGTGACCTGGTACGTCTACAGCTGATCCGAGCGCCGCACCGCCCTGGGCGGCGGACGCGGCGGCGCCCCCGCGGGCCGTGACAACGACCGCTGGCGCCCCACCAACCGCGAGCCGCCGGCCCCCTGCCGATCAGGGGGCCGGCGGCTCGCCCCACGCTCCGCCCGGCTTCAGCAGGTGGTGCCGGTACGGACCGGCTTCAGGCCGATGAGGTAGTCGTCGACGGCGTCCGTGACACAGGCGTTGCCGCGCCCGTACGCGGTGTGGCCCAGGCCCTCGTAGGTGAGCAGCATGCCGCCGGGAAACTGTGCCGCCAGGCTTTCGGCCTCCTCGTACGGGGTGGCCGGGTCCCCGGTGGTGCCCACGACCAGGACCGGCGGAACACCCTCGGCGCGGACCGTGTGCGGCTTCTGCGTACCTGCCGGCCAGTCCTTGCAGGCGAGCGCGTCGATCACGCTAGAAGGTCCGTACACACCTGCGGCCCTGGCCGCGCCGGGGAGTGCGTCCCAGTACGGCTTCGCGCCGTGGGGATGCGGAGTGTCGACGCAGCTCACGGCCAGGAGCGCCGTGTCCTCGTTGTCGGCGGGCGGCTCCTCGGCCGATTCCTCCGACGCTTCGGCGCTTTCGGAGGGCTCCGCGGACGCGGCGGCGTCGGCGTCCTCGGACCCGGTGTCCCGCTCGTCGGCCCCGTCGAGGCCGGCCAGTGTCGTGCCGTCCCCGCGGTCCGCATCGCTCAGCGCCGCCGAGAGGTCTTCCCACTGTGCCTCCGGCGTGTACATCGCCATCGACACCGCGTCGAGCGCGCGCCGGGCGTCGAGCATCAGCTGCGGGTTCCCCAGCTTGCGGCGGAGCTGGGAGACGAGCACCTCCAGGACGTTGGACTGCGGCTCGGTCATCTCGTCCCAGCAGCTCTCGATCAGCTCGGCGCGGGACACCGCCTGGTCGGCGCGCGCGGCCAGCACCTCCAGGACGGCGAACTCCCGGCCGGTGAGCGTGAGCAGCACCCCGGCGCGGCGGACGTGCCGCCGGGCGGTGTCGATCTCGATGTCGGCGATGCGATGGACGGGTGGGCGCAGGACCGCGGCCCGGCGGCACAGGCTGCGTACCCGGGCGACGAGTTCCGGCACGGCGAACGGTTTGACCAGGTAGTCGTCACCACCGCTGGCGAAGCCTCCCACCCGGTCGGCGACCGAATCCCGGGCGGTGAGGAAGAGCACCGGCACGGCGTGGCCCGTACGCCGCATCTTCTGCACATAGTCGGCCGCGTCCCCGGAGGGGAGCATCCGGTCGAAGACGGCACAGTCGTAGGTGGTGACGAAGAGCGCCTCGTCGGCCTGCGGAAGGTCGGCGGTCTCATCGACGGCGAGCCCGGCGGCACGCAGCGCGGCGGCCACCCCGAAACGCAGATCCGCGTCGTCCTCGACCAGCAGTACTCGCACGTCGATCACCCTAGCGGGACCGGGCCGCCCGGCTGTCGCACCTGGCGTCCCGGGCAGGTGGCCGATCGTGTTCGTACGACTTCCGCTGCCGGTACGTCAGTTACACCGACGGGCCCGCGCACCGTGACCCGGTGATATGACCACGCTGTCGGGCAAATCTGTGTACGGTCGCCGACGACGGTGACTCAGAGGGTGGAGTGGGGATGGGGAGCAGTATTCGTTACCGGGCCGAGCGGATCGCGCTTGCCCTGATGGCCGCGGCGGGCATCGCGGTCCTGCTCGCCGACTTACTCGGCTGGCTCGACAAGCTGGCCCCCGGGGGTGCGCTGCCGAAAATCACCTTGCTCATCCTGAGTACGGTCACACTGTTCCTGCTGCTGGAGGTCGACCGCCTGAAGGTGCTCGACAACGTCAACACCCAGCTTTCCAAGCTCGACATCGACGCCCTGGCGCGCGAGCTCAAGCAGGAGCACTACGGTGGCGCGGTTCAGGTGCACCGACGGTTTCCCGATGAGAGATTCACCGGGTACGTGGAGGCCGCCACTCGGGAGGTGACCATCCTGCAGACCTGGATCCCCAACCTGCACCGTTTCGACAGCGAGTTGAAGAAGGCGCTGATCGACCGGCAGGTGCGGGTGCGCGTCCTCCTGCTGCACCCGTCGTCGCCCGTGGCCCGGCTGCGCGACGAGGCGTTGCGCACCGTGCGGGACCCCGCGCTCGACGACGACGTGAGAGCGAGCGTCGAGCGGTGCCTGTCGATCCTCGAATCCCTGCACCGGGGCGCCTCGACTGCGGCCAGGTCGCGGCTGCAGGTGCGGGTGTACAACTCCCTGCCGTCGGTCGCCGTGTACAAGGCCGACGAGCGCTACCTGGTCAGCTCGTTCCTGCATGGCCGACTCGCCGTCGAATCCACCCAGGTCGAGATCGACGGGTGCAACACCGTGATGGGCAGAGAGGTCCAGCACGAGATGGACACCTTGTGGATGATCGGCCGCGATGTGGACCTCGGCGACTGGCGCGGGTCGGTCGCCACTATCAATCTGTGATCCGGGCGAGAGAGGTTGCGGTCATGCAAGAGCTGGACAGGTTCGAGGACGAACTGATCGAGCGGTACAGGGAGCATCCGGTTCTGGCGAACGTGGCGCTCCTGTCGGACGACGACTTCGCCGCGGTGCTTCTGCAGCGCCGGTTTCTGTCGCTCGCGTTCACTCCGTCCTACGACCTCGCGATCGACCTGCTGCGCGACGAGGTCGGGGTCCGGACGGCACGCGTCATCCTGCGCGAGGAGTATCCCGACGCGGGCGGGCACACGCCCTCGCACCGCGAGGACATGAAGGACGACATCCTTCAACTGGGTATCTCCAGAAGGGCCTTCGTGGAGACGAGGCCGACGACGGAGACGAAGAGAGCGATCAACGACATCTTTGACCTGATCGCCGACGCCGGGGCCCATGCCCACGCGGATCTGCGGCTGTTGACGGTGCTGCGCTTCTGGGGCGAGGTCCTGGTCTCCGTCGAGTACGGACGGCTGTGGGAACGGATGGGGCCTTCGCTGACCAAGGACGGCGAGAACCGTTCACGGTTCTACTATCCGCACTACGTCCACGATGCCAAGGCGCATTCGCTGGCCACCGCGTCCCTGCTCTCCACCACCCACTCCGATCGGCTGGCGACACGGTTGCGCGAACTCCTCGCCCGTGAGGGCTCGGCCGACTGCTTCAGGGAAATGGAGGAGCAGGCCCTTCAGCAGAAGGTGGCCTTCTACGACCAGTTCCTGCCGGCCCTGGAACGCGCCGGAATCACCGGGGCCTGAAGCGGCGCCAACCGCCTGCCCGAACCGCCCGAGTCCGGTGCGGCCACCACGCCGCGCGCGGTGCGGATCGAACGGCGGGGCCGACGCGCCTCACCGGCCGAGCGTCGACATGCGCGAGGCGGCGGCCCGCCCCTGCGGAGCCGACGCCCGGCGAGCCGGTCGGCTGCGACTGCGGTGGGGCCCGGCCCCGCGTCTCGGCGGCGCCGCGGGGAATCCTGCTGGGGTCAGCTCTGCCGGAGCCGTGCGTGCAGGTGCACATCGTGCCGGCCGTCCGCGTGCAGCCACGCGCTGCGGCGGACGCCCTCCTCCTCGAACCCGGCCTTGACCGCCACCCGGCAGGACGCCTCATTGGCGGTCGAATGCTCAAGCTCGATCCGATGGAACCCACCCCGACCCAGCGCCCAGCACGTGAGCGCCTGGACCGCACGGGAGCACAACCCGCCACCGCGTGCCGCCGGCACCGTCCAGTAGGCCACTTCGGCCTTACCATCCGCCAGGGACAGCGACTTCAGAGCGACGCGCCCCAGCAGGGTGCCGCTGCCCGCGTGGACCAGCGCCCGGTGGGCGCCCGTTTCCTCGCTCCAGCTCCGCTGCCATTGTCCGATCCACTCCCCCGCCTCCTGCACGGAATCAGCCCTGCGCACATACCAACGCTGGATCGCCGGATCCTGGTACGCCTCCATCACGGCGCCGGCATCCGTGCGCAGCCAGGGACGCGGCAGCGCATCGTCCCCGACCGGCAGAGCGGGCTGGTCGGACGCGGCAAGGTCACCATCGGACATCACAGGAACAATCAAGGAAGGCATGAACCGGATTCCCCCAGGAGCACTGGCGGCGACAGCACACGCCGGCGACGCTTCCGCCGACTTCAGCCCTGCGGCGGGAAGAGCTCAAGCAGACGCTCCTTCTGGCGGGACCCCAGCCCCTGGACACGACGACGCTCGGAGATGCCGAGGTCGGTGATGAGCTGGCCCGCGCGGACCTTGCCGATGCCGGGCAGTGATTCCAGCAGCCGGCGCGCGGACGTCTTGCCGACGACGGCGTCCTTGCGGTCCAGCACTTCATGGAGCGAGACCTTGCCCTCCTTGAGCTCCGAGAGAACCGCGGCGCGCTCCTTTCGGACAACGGATGCCTTCTTCAGCGCCTCGGCGCGCTGTGCGGGAGTCAGTGCGGGGAGAGCCATGAGCGGTGTCCTCTCGTCGTACAACACGGAAGGTGCTCATCATGGCCCTGTCGCGGGCCAGTTGACCAGCAGGTTTGCCAAGTTTACGCCGCCGGTTCACCTTCCTCGCCCGTCGGCCGCACCGTGTCGTCGTCTTCCGGGGCCGATCCGGGACCGGAGCGGGGCGGTCGACGGCTGCGCACCGACACTCCCGACCGGGATGGCGGTCACTCCGTAACGCTCCCCCGGGCACATCGTTGATCGTCGGGAAACACTCCCGGCATGCGAAGGCGAATCCCATGAAGCTCCGATCGGCCGCCACGGCGGCGGCTCTGAACCTCCTGATCCTGAGCGGCGCGGCATCGGCGCATGCCGCGGAACCCGGGCAGGACGGCCCGGGTGTGCAGCAGGCCCTCGCGACCGGCTCGACCGACCTCGCCCAGTGGACCGCCCGGCGGACCTCAGCCGTCACGGGGCCCGGCCCGGTCACCGATGCCGACACGCTCGCCAACACTTCCGCGACGTTGGGCCTGGACCGGCGCGACGACCGTCACCAGTGATGCCTCGGGGCGGCGTCCACAGGCTTGCGGACCGATTGTCGGACCCCACCGCTATGTTGGCGCCATGACGCAATACGTACTGGTGGCAGGCGCATGGCTGGGGTCGTGGGCGTGGGACGAGGTGGCGGCGCAGCTGCGTGCGGCCGGCCACGGCACGCATCCGGTGACGCTGTCCGGCGTCGCGGACAGGCAGGGCGTGTCCGCCGGGCAGCAGACGCACGTCCAGGACATCGTCGACGAGGTCGAGCGGCTGGATCTGCGCGATGTCGTTCTCGTCAGGCACAGCTACTCGGGCATCCCGGTCGGCCAGGCCGCCGAGCGAATCGGTGACCGGCTGGCCCGGGTGGTCTTCGTCGACTCCAATGTGCCGGCCGAGGGGCAGTCGTTCGCGTCCGCCTGGTGGGAGGGCCCGGCGAAGCTCCAGGCATCGATCGTCGCGAACGACGGCTTCTGGGCTCCACTGGCCGCGGCCGACTGCGACGGCCAGGACCTCACCGACGAGCAGATCGCCCGGATCGTGGCAGGCGCGACAGCGCACCCGGGGGCTTCGCTGACCGAGCCCGCGGTGCTGAAGCGGCCGCTGGGCGAGCTTCCGGCGACGTACGTCAAGTGCCTGCTCGACGGGGCCGAGCCGAGCGACGACGTGACCGAGCTGCTGGCCGGTTCACGGTGGGACCTGGTCCAAATGGACACCGGTCACTGGCCGATGTTCTCCCGGCCGCGCGAACTGGCCGGGATTCTCCTCGACGCGGCGGGGAAGTAGCCGCTCGACAGCGCCGGGCCGATGGGCCGCACCTGGGTGCGGCCCATCGGCTTTTGGCGTGGTGTCCGGTCGGTCACCAGGTGTGCGCGACGTCCACGGTCAGCTTGTCGCCGGACTGGAGCACCCTGAACGGGAGCCTGGCGCGAACGCCCAGGCCGATCTGGGTCTGCCCCTCGAAGCTCGCCCCGAACTTGGTGTCCTTGAACGTCTTGTACCCGGTGAGGTTCACCCCCGGCAGCGACTGCCCGGCACCGTCGTGGGCCCTCACCACCGCAGCGCGGTGAAGTCGATCGGCTGCGGCCGCATCCCGCCGGCACGCTCCGTCAACTGCCGCATCCTCCGGGCCATTTGCTCGGCCGGCAAGTGCTTGCGGTCGCCGTGTCCGGGCAACAGCCACTCGAAGTCGAGCCGGCCGACCGTGCGGGCCAGGGATACTGCCAGCTCCTCGACGGAGTACCAAGTGACGCTCTCCGCCACCTCGATGTCGTCCGTCGAACGTGACCAGTAGAAGCTGTCCCCGCTGAAGCAGTACCGCTGGTCGACGAGGTACAGCACGCTCCCCTCGGTGTGGCCCGGAAGCGGGTGCGCGACGACCCCCTGGGCGATCTCCACGGGCTCGGTGCCGCGCAGGACGCAGTCGGCGTCGGGCGCCGCGTCCAGGTCGCCCTCGTGGATCCACAGCCGGGCCCCGAAGCGATCGGCGTAGCGGCGGCCGTGCGCCGCGTGGTCCCGGTGGGTGAGGAGGACGTCGGTGACCGAACCGAGCTTCTCGTACCGGGCGGCAAGCGATTCGCTCCAGCGCGGGGTGTCCACCATCAGCTGGGTCCCGGAAGGGCGTCGCACGAGGTAGGAGTTGGCTCCGGCGTTCTGTTGGGAATTGTGTCCGCACAGGTGGACGGCGTCATCCAGGCGCAGGGGGAAGGGATCCAGCGCCACGTCTGACCGGCGGGAGGAGCGAATGGAGCGGGTGGGGCAGGCGAATAAGGCGGCGTACAGCTGCAGTTCCTCTGCCGCGCCGCGGGGCTGACGCAGGATCTCGGAGCGGCCCTCGACCTCGCCGATCAGGTCCGGCGCCAGTTGCCGGGCGACGTCGCAGTTCGTACAGCGGTCGTCCACATACCAGTTGCTGTCCTCGGTCGATTCGGGGCGGGCAGCGTTCGCAGAACTCATCATGTGCTTCACCTCTCGCGCGACTGTCACCGGTCTCCGTGGAAAAGGCTCCTCGGTGGCGATCAGAAGCGGAAGGGGGTCCAGATCTTGTTTCTGCTGCTCAGCACCTATCTCGCTCGACGACATTGGAGACAAATCCGGCGACCTGGCGGTTGGTCGTCCGCTACGGATCCATGCGCCGATCAGCGGCTGACCGCGTCGCCGGGTAGAACATGCCGATGCCGAATGCGACGAGGCTGCCGAGCAGGGCCACAGGCCACACGTCATCGATGACATCCAGGATGGCGAGCACCGCGACGGCTTCGAGAAAACAGAACACGGACAGCGCACCCGCTCCGATGCTGATCAACTGGCCCCCACCCGGTCGGTCACTGCCTCAGCAATGCCCCGTACAGCGCCGTGCGACACCGCACGGAAGGAAATCGTGGGCTCGTCGAGTTGAGCGACTGCGTCTACTGTTTCGGGCAGCGTCGGCCTCGGTGTCGGGGCCGGGGGGTGTTACCCCTTGATCGTGGACACCCTGATCATTGGATCGTGAAGATCCGAAGGACAGGAGTTCCCGTTGGGGACGTCGAAGTACTCGTCTGAGTTCCGGGCCGATGCCGTCGCGTTGTACCGCTCCAGCCCGGGGCGGACGTACGCGTCGGTGGCCAAGGATCTCGGGGTGAACCACGAGACGCTCCGCACCTGGGTGCGGGATGCTGAGCAGGCCGCCGTGCCCGGCGCGGTGGAGGCCAGCGCGTTGGAGAAGGAGAACAAGCGGCTGCGGGCCCAGGTGAAGGAGCTCGAGCTGGAACGCGAGATCCTGCGGAGGGCCGCGAAGTATTTTGCGGGCGAGACCAGCTGGTGAGCCGTTTCCAGTTCGTTGCCGACCACAATGACGCCTTCGGCGTGAAGCGGCTGTGCCGGATCCTGGGGCTCTCCCGTTCCGGGTTTTACCGGCACCTGGCCGGTTCGGATGCGCGGGCCGGGCGGGCACGTGCGGACGCCGAGCTTGCCGAGCGGATCACGTCGGTCCACACCGAGTCCGACGGCACCTACGGGGCTCCGCGCGTCACCGCCGAGCTCCAGGGCGCCGGGCTGCGGGTCGATCACAAGCGGGTGGAACGCGTCATGCGGAAGTTCGACATCGTCGGGCTGCACCTGCGCAAGAAGGTCCGTACCACAGTCCCCGCGGCCGACGCCGTCCCGGTGCCGGACCTGATCCAGCGGGACTTCACCGCCTCCGCGCCAAACAAGAAGTACGTCGGCGACATAACCTATCTCCCGGTCGGCGACGGCCAATTCCTTTATCTGGCAACGGTGTTGGACCTGTACTCCAAGCGTCTGGTGGGCTGGTCGATCGCCGACCACATGCGGACCGAACTGGTCACCGACGCCCTCAAGGCCGCAGCCGGCGCGCGGGGAGGGAACCTGCGCGGAGCGATCTTCCACAGCGACAACGGAGCCCAATACGCCTCCAAGGAGTTCGCCCAGGTCTGCAAGGACCTCGGCGTGATCCGATCACGCGGGGCCGTCGGCACCAGCGCGGACAACGCCGCCGCGGAGTCGTTCAACGCCAGCATGAAAAGGGAGACCCTCAAGGGCGCGAAACGCTGGCCCGGAGCCCGCGCCGCCCGCCTCGCGGTCTTCCGCTGGGTCACCCGCTACAACACCTGGCGACGGCACTCAGCCCTCGGCCAGCAGAGCCCGATCAACTACGAACAGCGATCAACTACGCTGGCCTCCGCCGCATAACAACCGGTGTCCACGATCAAGGGTGAAGGCCCAGGCTCTCCGTTCGGGCGCGGTCGCGTGGGTCGTTCGGATGATTCCCCGGCCCCGGGCCGACCACGTGGATAGGGTCGTTGGGAGCGGTGCCTGCGGAGGGAGACCGATGAGTGACGCGGCCGAACGCTTCGATCCCACTGTGCGGGCGATGATGCGGACCAACGAGGAGAACTGGGATGCTCGCACCCCGGTCCATCTCGCCAGCCGGTTCTACGGCGTGGACGACAGGAACGCCGATCCGGCGCGTTGGTTCGCCGACTACGAATGGGCGGACCTCGGCGCCCTCTCCGGGCGTGACGTGCTGCACCTGCAGTGCCATCTGGGCACGGAGACCATGGCGTTCGCCGCTCGCGGCGCCCGCACGGTCGGGCTGGACCTCTCAGGTGCGTCGGTCGAGGCGGCCCGGGAGCTCGCGACCGGTGCGGGCCTGGAGGTCGAGTACGTCCGGGCCAACGTCTATGACGCCGCGTCGGCGCTGGAGGGGCGGCAGTTCGATGTCGTCTATACCGGCAAGGGCGCCCTGTGCTATCTGCCCGACCTGAACCGCTGGGCCGAGACGATCACCGCGCTGCTGCGGCCGGACGGGCTGTTCTATCTCGCCGAGTTCCATCCGCTGTTCTACGCTCTCGGCCCCTCACCGGGGCCGGGCGAAGGGCCGGAACTGCTGCTGCGCCACGATTACCTCGGTGGCCGGGGCGCGATGCGCCGGGATGCGACGTACACCTACACCGACGGGCCGGCCGTGCGGGGCGCCACCGAGTGCTTCGAGTGGATGCACGGCCTGGACGAGGTGATCAACGCCCTGCTGCGGGCCGGGCTGCGGATCACCGGACTGCGGGAGAGCCACGAACTCCCCTGGCCGAGGTGGCCGGACATGGTCCGCACCCCGGGTGGCTGGTGGCAGCTGCCCAACGCCTCGCCGCGCATTCCCCTGCTGTACGGGCTGCTCGCGCGGCGCTGATTCGGCGCCGCGCGAGCCAGGGACCCTCGGACGGGCCCCGTCGGGCCCTGCCCTCAGGACTGGGGCCGTCGACCGTGGTTGGCTCCGTTCTTACGACGAGCCTTCTTCTTGCGGCGTCGCTTCGATGCCATGCCGTCTCCCTTCTCAGAGGACGTTCGCTCCCGATTTGTTCCGTCCAATTTCGGCCGTATTTTTACGATTTTCCGTGGTCTGCGCGGGTGAAATATGGGGCTGCTGACCTGTCGCCGAGCGACTGTATCGGACGAATCGGCGCATCTTCGAACGGGACGAGAGCTTCCCAGCCATAGCTGGGCATACTGACCGGTGAACAGGTCGCCACCACCAGCCCATAGTTGGTCTAACTTGCGCAATAGGG
The DNA here is from genome assembly GCF_051131715.1 of Streptomyces sp. A5-4. NCBI lineage: Bacteria > Bacillati > Actinomycetota > Actinomycetes > Kitasatosporales > Streptomycetaceae > Streptomyces > Streptomyces sp. A5-4. Next base: position 384,068 of record NZ_CP178591.1, read on the forward strand.
ATAGTCCAGGCGGTGCGCATATCGGATTTTTTGCTACAGAACGGGAGCGAACGTCCTCTCAGCGCTGGTTTCAGCCGAGTATCCACCGTTTCATACCAGTATCCCTCTCGGCAATCAGAAGATCGCTTGCCCAGCCCGTGGGTCGCCACACCCCACCCGGCACTCCGGTGTCTCGCGCGCACCTCATGGCACCCCCATGGCGCCTGCGGGACGCCCCGGGCAGGCCCTCGCGAGGCTTTCGCCCCGGCGGCTCCTCGCGCACCTGTCGCTCCGGAATTTCGCGCACTGCCGCAAAATTCGTATCGGGTTCCCACGAAACCAATTACGAAACAATGGAATCTTGAACGCATGGCCGCTTTTCGTCGGGGCACCTTTCTCGGCGGAGATCGATAACAGCGGTTCGCCTGATTCTTGAGCTGCCGGCATCGCTGATACCGCTGGTGGAGAAGCATGACCAGCGGTGATGGCGGGGGTGCCCGACAGGTCGCCCGACCGCCTCAGTCATTCTCCGAGTTTTTTCAATGATCTGTGTGAGGCCCTGCTTATTGGGCACTCGACTGATCGAGAAAGATCCTCAACCGTATCCGATGAAGGAGTTATTTGTGAGTGACATCTGGGGCTACCAGCCGACCACGAAGCACACCCCCGGTACGGATCTGACCGGGTTCAAGGTCGAGGCGACCGATGGCAGCATCGGCAAGGTCGACAAGCACTCCGAGGATGTCGGCTCCTCCTACATCGTGGTCGACACCGGTGTGTGGATCTTCGGTAAGCATGTACTGCTGCCTGCGGGCACGGTCAGCAGCATCGACACCGAAGAGAAGACCATCCATGTCTCCCGCACCAAGGCGGAGATCAAGGACGCTCCCGAGTTCGACAAGGACAAGCACGCCGGTGACCCGGGCTACCACCAGCAGGTCGGCGGCTACTACGGCAACCCGCGGCTCTGACTCGAGCGCGGTTACGTCGCGGGGCCGGCCGGAGGAGACTCCGGCCGGCCCCGCGGCATGTTCGCGGAGGCCTCCTGCGAGGAGACACCGCGGGACAGGACCACGATCAGCGTCATGCCCGTGGTCGAGGACCAGAAGGCCGGCTCAGGCTCAAGGGCCGTTCCTGAGGTGGTCGTTGGCCAGAACGGCGGGATATACGGCTCCTGGCCCGAAGCGGCGGCGGGCTCGATCCGTAGCCGCTTCGGCGGTGCGGGCACGGTCGTCACGGGGGTCCAGGGAGAGTTGACGGTGGGCGTCGTCCGCCGACAGCAGCTGGTCGGCACGGACCACGAACGCCCGAACCCTTGCGCGCTGCAGCCCGAGGGCATTCAGCAGACCCAAGGCCGTGGTGGCCAGGGTGGGCGAGTGGCTGGTGGGTTCCGGCAGGGGACGCATACGCGTAGTGGAACTGCGGTCGGCGTACCGCACCGTGAGAGTGAGTCGGCCGGCGGTCCGGCCTTCACCACGCAGGCGTTGGCCGATCTGGTCGGCGAGACCCAGGACGGCCCGGTGGTGCCGCGCCGGGGCGAGGCAGTCCTGGTCCAGTACGAGGTTGGCGACCAGGTGCGCTGCCGGTTCCAGCGGGGTGACGGGTCGGGGGTCGCGGCCTTGGGCGCGTTCGGCCAGCAGCCGAGCGGGGCCGACGCCGAGGAAACGTTGCAGCGTCGCCGCGGGTACGTCGGCGACCTGGCCAATGGCGTGCAGGCCGAATCTGCCGAGCGTGGTTGCCGTGACGCGGCCGATCCCGGGCAGCGCGGTGACCGGCCGGGGGCGCAGCCAGGCGACGGCCTCTTCGGCGGGGACCCAGGTGGCGTGTCCCGGCGCGGACGCGTCGGCCGCCATGGTGGCCAGCATGCGGTTGGCCGCGAGCCCCGCGCTGCTCTCGATGCCGTACAGACCCATCAGTCGTAGCTGCGCCAGCTGGACCAGGTCGTAGGGAGACAGATCGAAGTACCTGAGCGCGGAGGTGAGATCGAGCTGGACGGCTTCGGGCGAGACCGCCTGGACATGGGGGGTGAGGCCGGTCAGCAGGTCGATCGCATCCGCGTGCCACTCCTCGTCCGGCACAGCGTGCAGGTGCAGGTGGGCGATGTGCCGTCGGTTCGTGGTCATCCCGCGCTCCCCGGGCTGGTGTGGCCCAGCTTCCGCAGGTCGGCCGAGCGGCTGCCGGCCGTTTGCAGGTCGGCGTAGGGATGCAGTCGGGCCCCTGTCGTGCTGTTGGCCAGAGTCCGCTGCGGCTGCGCGGGGGTCGGGTGCGGATGACTGGCACCGAGCAGGGCAAGGGCGGCTTCGGGGCCCTGGTCGCGGCGTGCGGCGGCGATCTCGTCCAGGTCCCAGGCCATGCTGCCGACGATGGTGCGGCGGGTGCCGCGCACCTGTACCGTGCCGCGGACCAGCAGCAGTCCGCTGTGGAAGACGGTGTGCGCGCAGGCCGGGTGGGAGTCTTCGAAGAAGGCCAGGTCGACCAGGCCGGAGCCGTCCTCCAGGGTGACGAAGATGATGCGCTTGCCGCTGGCGATCGGCGGGGTCTGGGTGGAGGCCCGCACGCCGGCGACGAGGACCTGCCGGCCTGCGCGGGCTCCGGCCAGGTGTACCGCGTCGGTTGCGCCGATCTCCCGCAGCAGCCGGTGGTGATGCTCCATCAGGTGCTTGGAGATGTCGATGCCCAGAGTGTTCAGCTCCGCGTTCAGGGCTTCGCGTCCGGTCATCTCCGGCAGGCCGCTCGGCTCCGCCCCTCCGACGGCGTTCGTATCGATGGGCAGCTGCCCCTCGCTCGCGGACCGACCGCGGGACTGCTTGTGGAGTTCGGCGATCTGCAGGAGCAGGTCGCGCCGTGTGAGACGCGCGTCGTGGAGGGGGCTCAGGGCGCCGATCTCGGCGAGGCATTCGGCGACCGGCCTGCTGGGGCGGGCCCGCTGCCAGAAGTCCGACAGCGATCCGTACGGCTGGCCCTCCTCGATCCGGGCGCACTCCTCGTCGCTGATGCCGCGCACCGCGGACAGCGCGAGCCGCACGCCCCAGCGTTCTCCGTCGGCCCGCTCCACGGTGTGCTCCGCCCTGGAGTGGTTGACGTCGGCGGGCAGGACGGGGACGTCGCGTCGGCGGGCGTCGGAGACGAGGACACGCTTGGGCCACATACCGGGGTCGTGTTCGAGGAGACCGGCCAGCAGATGGGCCGGGTAGTGCGCCTTGAGCCAGGCGCTTTGCAGGGCCGGCACGGCGAAGGCGACCGCGTGGGCCCGGCAGAAGCCGTAGGCGCCGAAGGCCTCGATGGTCTTCCACACTTCGTCGAGGACCTCCGCGGTGTAGCCACGGGCGCGTGCTTCACGGTGGAACCAGTCCTTGATCCTGGGCAGCCGCTCCTTGTTGCCGAGTGCCCGCCGGGCGATCTCGGCCAGAGCGCGGTCGCAGCCGGTCAGCACCGACAGTGTGTCGATGATCTGTTCGTGCCAGATGGTCACGCCGTAGGTGTCGGCGAGCACGGGTTCGAGGTCCGGGTGGGCGTAGGAGGGCGTGCCGCCGTGGCGGGCTGCGATGTACCGCTCGGGCATTCCGCCGGCGACCGGGCCGGGGCGGAAGAGGCTGATGTCGGCGATGACGTCCTGTGGGTCGCGGGGCTGAAGCCGGGACAGCAGGTCCTGCTGGCCGGGCGACTCCAGTTGGAACAGACCCAGCGTCTGGCTCTCCTGGATGAGCTTGAAGGCGAAGACGTCGTCGAGTGGCACCTCCTGCGGGTTGTCCAGGTCGATGCGGTTGCCGGTCACCCGCTCGATCTCCGTGACGGCGTGGGCCATCGCGGACTGCATCCGTACGCCCAGGACGTCCAGTTTGATGTTGCCCAGCGCCTCGATCTCCTCCTTTGCCGCCATCGCCATCGGATAGTCGCCCTGCGGTGTGGGCTGGACCGGCAGCCGGTCCAGGAGGGTCGCGTCGCTGATGATCAGTCCGCAGGGGTGCATGGCCATGCCGTGGACCAGTGCGTCGAGGCCTTCCGCCAGCTCCCACAGCGGCCCGTACCGCTCCGCTTCGGCCGCCAGGGACCGCAGCTCGGGCAGCTCGGCGAGCGCGCCGGTGATGTCCGACGCCCGAAGGTGCGGGAAGCTCTTGGCGATCCGGTCGACGTCCGCGGGCGCGATCCCCAGCGCAAGGCCGGTGTCCCGCAGAGCCCGGCGGGCCCGGTAGGTCTCGGGCATCGCGGTGACCGCGACCCGCTCCTTGCCGAACCGGTCGAAGATCGCGTCGTAGCACTCCAGCCTCCTGGCGGACTCCACGTCGATATCGATGTCGGGAAGGGATCTCCGTCGCACGCTCAGGAAGCGTTCGAACAGCAAGTGGTGTTCGAGAGGGTTGGCCGTGGCGATTCCCAGCGCATGGCAGACCATCGACCCGGCGCCCGAACCGCGGGCCGCGACCCGGATGCCCAGTTCCCGGATGTCGGCCACGACCTGTCCGACGGCGAGGAAGTACGGGTCGTACCTCAGCTGGGAAATCACAGCGAGTTCTTCGTCCAGCCGGTCGCGTGTGGCACGGTCGCCGTCCAGACCGCGCCGGACCAGGCCGGCCTCGCACTGTCGGCGCAGCGAGCGTGCCGCGCCTTCCGCGCCTGGCTCGGCCCCGAGCACGGCCGGCTCCGGAAAGTGCGGCGTGCCCAGGCCGAGGTCCGCCGCGGGATCGACGGCGCACACCATCGCGGTGGCCGCGGTGTCCGCCAGCAGGCGGTCGGCCCGAGCGGCATCCGCACCGGCGCACTCCGCGATACGCCGCGCGATGTCCGCCATCGACTTCTCGTCCTTGAGCCAACGCTGCCCACCGTCCAGACGGCGCCGGTCGATGGGCCGCAGCAGCCGTGCGGCGTCCAGGACGTCGGCCAGCCGGTGCTGGTCAGGGTCGGCGTAGCGGACGGCGTTGGAGAGCACGGCGGTGGTGTGCGTACGGTCGGCGAGCGCCAGGGTGCGGGCGGCAAGCCGCAGCGAGCCCGGCCCGGTGCCGGGCCGGTCGTGCCAGACCGTCTCCAGCCGGACCCCGTCCCCGAAGATCTCCCGCCATGGCACCAGCAGCTTCGCCGCGACGTCCTCCCGGCCTGCCGCCAGCGCCCGCACGGGCTCCGAGAGCGGTCCGAGCAGTACGGTCAGGCCCTCACCGCCGTACTCGCGCAGCGCCTCCCACGGCACCATCACCGGCGCCGCGCCGGCCGCGGTCCCGGCGTGCGCGGCCGATGTGATGCGGCACAGCCGCGCCCATCCGGCCCGGTTCTGTGCAAGCAGCACGAACCGCAGGGGTGGCTCGACGACGTGTGCGCCACCCCGCACCGGAGTGCGGCGCCGTTGTGCCGGAGGAGGAGGTGCGATGGCCTCCACGGCCAGATCGATGCCGAAGAGCGGCCGGACGCCGCTCCCGGCGCAGGCCCGCGCGAACCGCACGACCCCGGTGACCGTGTCCCGGTCAGTGAGCGCGAGCGTCGTCATGCCGCGCTCGGCCGCCCTCCGCACCAGCTGCTCGGGGTGGGCGGCGCCGTAGCGGGCCGAGTAGCCGGACGCGACGTGCAGGTGGGCGAAGCCCTCCATGCCGCACCTCCATCACTCTACCCCGTTTCAGCCAATTGCCCGATACGCGTATCGCACGTTCGTTCGATTACTCTAGCCCGGTCTCCCCCGGTCAGCGACCTGATCGCGCGCCCGGCTGTCGCTGCCGCGCCCGAGACGGATGGCCGGATTGGATGCCCGACCACCATCTCGGCAACACAGCAGCAGAGTTGGGGCCGCCATCCTGCGAAGCGCCCGCCGCCATGACGCTCATCACCCCGCGCACGTGCCACCTCTACCGATGACCACGTCCGGACAGCCGCGCGGCATGGCTCTCAGTGACAACGAGGGTGCTCTCGGCTACCGGATCGACAGCTGAGGGGCATGTCTGCCCTTTGTGCGGACGCGATGTCCGGGCACGGCCTTACGCACCGCCCGGCCAACGGGGCCGCGCGTCGGCCGAAGCGTCCGCACGAGGGCCGGGGGGAGTGGGGCGGCCCCTGGGGAATCGTGTAACGATCAGTCACATGGTGGCACTGAGTGAGCTGATTCCCGTCGAGGCCGTGCGGCTGGACGTGCGGGCGGCGGACTGGCGAGAAGCGATCCGGACAGCGGGTGAGTTGCTGGTCACGACAGGGACCAGCACCGGCGACTACACCGCGGAAATGATCCGGAACGTGGAGGAGAACGGGCCGTACATCGTCATCGCGCCCGGCTTCGCGTTCGCCCACGCCCGGCCCTGGCCCGCCGTTCTCAGGACCGGCATGTCATGGGTGAGACTCGGACAGCCGGTGGAGTTCGGACATGAGTCGAACGACCCCGTGGACCTGGTCGTCGCGCTCGCGGCGAAGGACTCGGGCGCGCACACCGCCGCCATGGCGAGCCTGGCGAGAATACTGGCGGACTCCGACACGTCCAGGGCTCTGCACGAGGCGCCGACCCCCGAGGCACTCCACGCCGTGCTCGCCGCACAGGAGCAGGAGGGGCCGAAGGTCCAGGAAGGTCAGGAGGGGGCACGGCGGGCGACCAGGCCCGGGCGGCCGGGTCCGGCCCCCACAAGATCCTCACCGTGTGCGGCAACGGCGTGGGCACCAGCCTGTTCCTCCCAATGAGGCGATCGTCGGCATCGCCCAGGAGCAGTACGGTGCCCGGGTCGCCTGGCTGATGATCCTCGGTTTCACCATCAGCCTGCTGCTGGCCCGCTTCACACCGCTGCGTTACGTCTTCCTGACCGGCCACCACATGCTGTTCATGGCCACCCTGCTGACGATGGTCCTGGCGACCGCCGGGCAGTCGTCGTGGGCCGTGGTGCTGGTGGGCGGCGTACTGCTGGGCATCATGCTCGTCGCCATGCCGGCCTTCGCCCACCCGTGGACGAAACGTGTCACGGGCAGCAACAACGTCGCCATCGGCCACTTCGGCACTGCCGGGTACATCCTCGCGGGCGCCACAGGGCAGGTCGTCGGCAAGCGCAGCCGCAGCACCGAGGGCATGGACCTGCCGGAGGGGCTGCGCTTTCTGCGCGACTCGATGGTCGCCACCGCGCTGTCCATGCTGCTGATCTACCTGATCATGGCGGTGCTCTTCCTGGTCAAGGCGGGCGAGGCGGCGGCCTTCAAGGCGTTCGCGGTCGGCGGCGGAGCCCCGGCCACCGACGTCGGCAACTACCTGATGCAGTCGGTCATGCAGGGGCTGCAGTTCGGCATCGCGGTGGCCGTCATCCTCTTCGGTGTCCGCACCATCCTCGGTGAGCTCGTCCCCGCCTTCCAGGGCATCGCGTCGAAGCTGGTACCGGGCGCGGTCCCCTCGCTGGACGCGCCGATCGTCTTCCCGTACGCGCAGAACGCGGTGCTCATCGGCTTCATCTCCAGCTTCGTCGGCGGGCTGATCAGCCTCGGCCTGCTCACCTGGATCTTCAACCCGGCGTTCGGTCTCGCACTTGTCCTGCCGGGACTGGTGCCGCACTTCTTCACGGGCGGCGCGGCGGGCGTGTACGGCAACGCGACGGGCGGCAGGCGCGGTGCGATCGCCGGGGCGTTCCTCAACGGCGTGCTGATCACCTTCCTGCCCGCGCTGCTGCTGAAGGTGCTCGGCGCGTTCGGCAACGAGAACACCACCTTCGGCGACGCCGACTTCGGCTGGTTCGGCTCCCTCATCGGCAATGCCGCCAAAGCGGGTGAGGTGGGCGGCGTCGCCTTGATGCTGCTGACCGGCGCGGTGATTCTGGGCGGGGCGATCGTGGTGCAGAAGAAGGTCGTGGAGACCGGCTGGGACCCCGGCGCCCGGCGTGACGCGCTGATGCCGAGGGCGGCGGCGACCGCTCCCGCGGCCGACGCGGGGGCCGAGGCGGGCGGCTCGGGCGGCTACGCCCGGATCGCACCGCCCGCGGGGGCCCCGGCGCCGCCGCCACCCGACGCGAAGTGAGGGTCCGGCCCACAGCGGGGACGGACCGCTCATGCACGGCAGGTATTCGTACGCCCGGCAGCGCCGCCGGAGGGGTGACGGCGGCGATGCCGGGCCGGATTCGGGGCGGCCTACGGGAGGTTGTGGACGTGCGGGCCGACCGCGTTCGACCAGGCGTTGCCCGCCGTCGCGTCCCAGTTCGTCGACCAGGTCATCGCGCCACGCAGGCCCGGGTAGGTCTTGGACGGCTTGAACGAGCCGCAGCTGGTGCCACGGGTCAGGCAGTCAAGGGCGTTGTTCACGATCGTGGGCGATACGTAACCACTGCCCGCACCTCTCGTCGAGGCAGGCACACCGAGGCCGACCTGGGACGGGGCGAGGCCGCCCTCCAGCTGGATGCAGGCGAGTGCGGTGAGGAAGTCCACCGAGCCCTGCGAGTAGACCTTGCCGTCGCAGCCCAGCATCGAACCGCTGTTGTAGTACTGCATGTTGACGACGGTCAGGATGTCCTTCACCGCCAGCGCCGTCTTGAAGTACTCACCCGATGTCGACTGCATGTCGATGGTCTGCGGCGCCATGGTCAGGACCATGCCGGAGCCGGCCTTCTGCGACAGCGAACGCAGCGCCTGCGTCATGTAGGTGGAGTTGAGGCCGTTCTCCAGGTCGATGTCGACGCCGTTGAAGCCGTACTCCTGCATCAGCGCGTACACGGAGTTCGCGAAGTTCGTCGCGGAGGCGGCGCTGTTGACGGAGATCGTGCCCTTCTCGCCGCCGATCGAGATGACCACTGACTTGCCGGCCGCCTTCTTGGCCGCGACGTCGGCCTTGAACTGGGCGACGGTGTAACCGCCGAGCCCGGCCGAGTCGAGGTTGAAGGTGACCGCGCCCTGCGTGGGCGTCGCGTCGGCGAAGGACACCGCGATGATGTCGTACTGCGACTGCACATCGCTGAGCTTCTGCACGGTCGCGCCGTTGTTGAAGTTCTGCCAGTAGCCGGTCACCGCGTGCTTGGGCACGTTGGGGTTGCCCGGGTCGCCGCCGCCGGCCTTGGTCGTTCCGGTGACGGCCGCCGACTTCGCCGACTCGCCGGCCGCGTTGGCCGCGGCCACCTGGAACTGGTAGGAGGTGGCGGCGCTCAGCCCGCTCACGGTCGCCGAAGTCCCGTTCTCCGTCTGGACCTTGGCGCCGTTGCGGTAGACGTTGTAGCCGGTCGCACCGGACACCCCGTTCCAGGACAGCGCGACGGACGAGGCCGTGGTCGCTCCGACCGCGAGGCCGCCGGGCGTGGCGGGTATGCCCGGCTCGGGGTCGGTGCCCCCACCGCCGTCGGGTCCCACGACGGTCAGGTCGTCGGCCTGGTAGGCCGCCTGGCCGTACCAGCCGTGCGTGTAGACCGTGACGGAGGTCGTAGTGGCCCCGGTCCTGAAGCTGGTGCTCAGCTGCTGCCAGCCGGTGGAGCCCGGCGTCCAGGTCGACACATCACTCGTGCCGGTGCCGCTCGCGCCGAGGTAGGCGTACGAGCCCTGCACCCAAGTGCTCAGTGTGTACGTCGAGTTGGGCTTGACGGCGACGGTCTGCGAGCATTTGGCGTTGTCCTGCCCGGACGGGGTCGCCCTGAGGGCCGCCGTGCCGCCGTGCACGGGGCTGGAGACGGCGGCTCCACTGCCGGCGGTACAGCTCCAGTTGGCGAGGCCCGACTCGAAACCGCCGTTCTTGACGACATTGACGTCTGCGGCCTGGGCGGTCACGGTCAGTCCGGCGACGGTGAGTGCGGTTGTGGCGACAACCGCCAATGCTCTGCCGAACCATCTTCGCGAGCCTGTGGTGCGGTCCACTACTGCCTCCGGATGGGGATGACGGGGGGGGAGGTACATCGGACGACGGTGGCCACCGCTGGCGTAAAAATGGTCCAGACCAACCGGGTTGTCAAGACCTCTGGCGGTCATCCGTCGAAAGCCCGCATACGAAACGCCCCGGCCGCCGCGCGTCGGCCCGGCGGTCCCTCGGCCGGCCGCGCACGTCCCTGCCGCCCATGGAGCTGCGGGTTCATTTCCCGGCGCGGACACGGACGTTCGCGAAAACGCCAGGGGGCGGCATGGCGACAGCGGCAGACGGCAGGCTCCCCGCTGGGTCAGACTGGGGCCGTGATGGGGAACATTCCCGAAGAGATGACCACTCTTGTCCGACGTGAGGGCGAGCTGCGCCATGTGCGGGAGGCGCTCGCGCGGCACCGGCTGGTCTCCCTGACCGGGGTCGGCGGCGTCGGCAAGTCGAGACTCGCGCTGAGAGCCGCGCGGCAGGCCGCCCCGCGGTATCCGGACGGGGTGTGGTGGGTGGACCTCGCACCGCTGCGCGACGAAGGGCTGCTGCTCGCCACCGTCTCCGACGCCGTCGACTTCGCCGACCACACGCCCCGGATGCAGGTGGCCGCGCTGTGCGAGTGGCTCGCCGACAAGCGTCTGCTGCTGGTCCTGGACTCCTGCGAGCATCTCGTGGACGCCTGCCGGGGCCTCGTCGGCGACCTTCTGACGGCGGCGCCCGGCCTCACCGTCCTGGTCACCAGCAGGCAGCCGCTGGGGGCCGACTGCGAGCAGCTCGTCGAGGTCGAACCGCTGGCCGTCGAGGGCGACAGCGACGCACTGGCCCTGTTCGTCGAGCGAGCCGCCGTGGCGGTTCCCGGCTTCACCCTGGCCGATCCCCGCCTCGCCGCAGCGGCCACCGGCATCTGCCGCCGGCTGGACGGGATCCCGCTGGCACTCGAGCTGGCCGACGCCCAGCTCAAGCACACCTCCGTCGAGCAGTTGGCCGGGCTCCTCGACGCCCACTTCGAGTCGCTCTCGCCCGCCGAGTGGGCGGCGACCCCGCGCCACCGGACGCTGCGTACCGCCATCGGCTGGAGCCACGAGCTGTGCGAGCCGCTGGAACGCCTCCTGTGGGCACGGCTGTCCACCTTCCGGGCCGCCTTCGACGAGCCGTCCGCCCGCGATGTCTGCGCGGGCGGCCCCCTCGACGGGGACGGGGTGCGCAGGGCGCTGGCCGGTCTGGTGGCCAAGTCGGTGGTCAAGCGGGAGGGGACGCGCTATCGCATGCTGGGCGCCATCCAGGATTACGGGCGGATGTGGCTGGAAGAGCTCGGCGAGGGCCCGTCGGTGGCTGCCCGGCACGCCGCCCATTTCCTCACCCTCGCCCACCGGGCGGACGCGGGCTGGCTGGGGCCCGCCCAAGTGGCCTGGTACCAGCGGGTCGCCGACGTGCACATCGACCTGTGCGCGGCCTTGGAACACCTGCTCGTCACCGATCCGGCGCGCGCCCTCGAACTGGCCGGGCTGACCGGCTTCTACTGGAGCTGCTGCGGTCATCTGCACGAGGCCCGCTCCTATCTGGAACGCGCGCTCGCCCTGCCCCAGGAGCCCGGCCCCGCCCGGACCAGGGCGCTGTGGGCGCTCGGTATCGCGCTCCTGCTGCAGGGCGAGCACCGGGCGGCGTCCGAGTTGGGTCAGCAGTGCACGCTGGCCGCGCGGCACGGCGGCGACCCAGAGGCGACGTTCGCGGCGGCCTATCTGGTCGGCCTCACCCATCTGATGGAGGGCCGCCCGCTGGCCGCGTACACGCTGGCGGAGCATGTGCTCGATGCCGCCCCGGACTCGCCCTTCGCCTCCGCTTCCCGGCTGCGCTGCCACCTCGTTCAGGTGTTCGCCCTCACCGCCCTCGGCAAGCTGTCCGAAGCGCGGTCGCAGGCGCTGGAACTGCGTGCGGGCTGCCTGCGGCTCGACGAATGGTGGACCCGCTCCTACACCGACTACCAGCTCTCGCTGATCGCGCTGTTCCAGGACCGGCCGGACGAAGCGGCGGTCCATGCGCGCGCCATGCTGGCCGAGAAGCAGCAGCTGGGTGACAGTTTCGGTATCGCTCTCGGCCTGGATCTGCTGGCGGCCGCAGTCGCGGCGCAGGGCGACGGCGAGCGCGCCGCGATGGTCTACGGGACGGGCCAGGCGTACTGGCGCAATGTGGGTCATCCACAGCGCGGCACCCCGGAACTGCGTGCGGTGCGCGAGGAATGCGAGGCCAGATCTCGCGCGGCGATCGGCGACCTGGCGTACGCACAGGCGCTTGGCCGGGGCGCGGCGGGCAGCCCGAAGGCCGCGCTCGCGCGGGCGCTGGAAGGCGGCGACCCGCCGTCGGGGTAATCGGCGGTCCGTGGACCGGTCCGCGGGGTGAACGGCGTGACGCCCGCACCCTGGAGGCGTACGGGCGTCACGCTTGGTTCAGCCTCAGGCGGGGACGATGTTCTCCGCCTGGGGGCCCTTCTGGCCCTGGGTGACGTCGAAGGTGACCTTCTGGCCCTCCTGGAGCTCGCGGAAGCCCTGGGTGGCGATGTTCGAGTAGTGGGCGAAGACGTCGGGGCCTCCACCGTCCTGCTCAATGAAGCCAAAACCCTTCTCCGAGTTGAACCACTTCACAGTGCCGCTGGCCATATCTGTCTCCTTCAAAGGCTCAAGTCACCTCCCGCACCATGCGGGAGGCGGAGGTGATCGCCCTGGTCCGGAGATGTGCTGAACAGCAAAATCGCCCGCGAACGCGCTCACGGGCGACGGTACTTCGGAACCACGACAGCTGATCACGAAGTTACACGTCCGGACGCCAAGCAGCCACAGGAACGCTCAAGGTGAACGCAGATGTCCGTGGTCTAAATGCGAACAGACCACATCATTCACCCGCACGAATTTGTAGAACAATCGTTTGATCGCCCAGGGGGCACTCCTCAGGCCCTTCACGCCACGTTCACTGGCCCCGGTACGCGCGGGCCGCGACAACCAGGTCCTGCCAGGCCATTCCGGTGGATTTGAACAGCCGTGGGCGTCCGGCGGCGGGCAGTTGCCCGCCGCGAACGATCTCGGCCAGCGGTACGAGAGCGGACGCGTCGAGGTCACCGTCGGCCACCGGGACGATCACGTCTCCCGCCTCCCGCAGCGCGGTGGCGGTATCCTCCACGACAACGGTGGCGCGGGTGGCCGTGGCCGTGTCGGTCTCCCGGGCGGCGGGGCTGTGCGAGCCCATGGCCACCACGGTGGCGTGCTCGGCGAGATGCTCGCCGTCGAAGAGCGGGGCGGCGGACGAGGTGCAGCACACGACGATGTCGGCGGAGCGCACCGCGTCCGGGGCGGCAGCGGAGGCCGGCAGCCCGATGGACCGGCACTGCTCCACGAAGGCGTCCACGCGCTGCGGCCGGGTTCCGGCGACGTCGACACGGCTCAGGGGCCGGACCCGCTGTACGGCCTCGGCGTGGGCCAGCGCCTGGGGCCCGGTGCCGTAGAGCAGAAGCCGGCTCGCGTCGGGCGTGGCGAGGCAGTCGACCGCCAGGGCCGAGACCGCCGAGGTGCGCCGCAGCGTCAGGACGGCGCCGTCGAGCACGGCGAGCGGGATCAGCGTCGCGGCGTCAAGCAGCAGATACGCGCCGGTGACGCGGTCCAGGCCGAGCTGCGCGTTGCCCGGCGCCACGCCCGCGATCTTCACACCCGCGTAGTCGCCGTGCTCGGCCGGCATCAGGAGGAGCTGCCCGGCGGAAACCGGTACGTGGGTCCGGGCCGGGCCGGCCGACGGGTCGAGGCCGCCGAGGAGGGCCGCGCGGACGGCGTCGATCGCGGCGTCCACCGGAAGCAGCGCCTCCAAGGTCGGCCCGTCGATCATTCGAAGGTCTTTCTCGGACACGGTCATGAGATCAATTCAACCGGAGACGGCCAATGCCGCCCGCCGCGGGCGGCGGCCATGGTCAGGCCGCCGGGGCATCCTCACGGCCCCGGCCAGATCTGGCGCACTCCAACGGCAACTGGGAGCTGTCGATGATGGAGGCGGCCATCGGCATCTCGGTCTTCCTGGAGGACAAGGCCTCCTACGACAAGACCGTCACCATGTTTCGCGGACGTGTACCCGCGTTCATCTATCTGAGCAGCGACGGCAGCCGGCCAAAGGCCGCGCCCGGCAGTGGTCTCGACACCCGCGCCAAGATCGTCAAGTACTGGCAGAACCAGTCCACCTTCGTCGACGGCCTCACCCAGGAGACCTGCCGCGACTTCACCCACACCGGTTACGGACTGTCCGCGATCTCCCACATCGCCGAGACCAGCCGCATCCAGGGCCAGGACCTCTACCCCGAGGTCGGTGAGCGCCTGCGACACGCCCTGGGCTTCCAGGCCAAGTACGAGCTGGGCGAGGCGCCGCCGAGCCAGCTGGGCGAGGCGCCGCCGAGCCGGCTGTGCGGCGGCACGCTCCACCGCGGGCTCGGCCCGGTCACCGAGGTCGGCTACAACGCGCTGCACAACCGCCTCGGCCACACCATGACCAACACCCAGACCCTCACCGAGAGCCGGCGCCCGGCCGGGAGCAACAACCTCTTCGTGGCCTGAGAGACGCTGACCCACGCGAACAACTTGGGCTGAGCCCGGGCTGCCGTAAGCCGAAAAGGTCCTGCGGACCGTCACCGGGACGGTCCGCAGGACCCTTCGCGTTACTGCCTACTGCCTACTGCCCGCAACGGTCAGCCGAGGGTCGAGATGGCCTCGTTGAAGGTCTTCGACGGGCGCATCACGGCCGCGGCCTTGGCCGGGTCGGGACGGAAGTAACCACCGATGTCGGTCGGCGAGCCCTGAACCGCGATGAGTTCGGCGACGATCGCCTGCTCCTGCTCGGACAGCGAGCCGGCGAGAGCCGCGAAGGCCTCCGCCAGCGGCGCGTCCTCGGTCTGCTTGGCCAGCTCCTGCGCCCAGTACAGCGCGAGGTAGAAGTGGCTGCCGCGATTGTCGATGCCGCCGAGCTTGCGGCTCGGCGACTTGTCCTCGTTGAGGAAGGTGCCGGTCGCCCGGTCCAGCGTGTCGGCGAGGATCTGGGCGCGCGCGTTGTCCGTGGTCTGCGCGAGGTGCTCGAAGCTGACGGCCAGCGCGAGGAACTCACCCAGGCTGTCCCAGCGCAGGTAGTTCTCCTTGACGAGCTGCTGGACGTGCTTCGGCGCGGAACCGCCGGCGCCCGTCTCGAACAGGCCGCCGCCGTTGATCAGCGGGACGACGGAGAGCATCTTGGCGCTCGTACCGAGCTCCAGGATCGGGAACAGGTCCGTCAGGTAGTCACGCAGCACGTTGCCGGTGACCGAGATGGTGTCCTCGCCGCGGCGGATGCGCTCCAGCGAGAACGCCGTCGCCGCCTCCGGCGTCATGATCTCGATCTGCAGCCCGTCGGTGTCGTGCTCGGGCAGGTACGCCTTGACCTTGGCGATCAGGTTGGCGTCGTGCGCCCGGTCCTCGTCGAGCCAGAACACCGTGGGGTTGCCGGTGGCGCGGGCACGGTTGACGGCGAGCTTGACCCAGTCGCGGATCGGCACGTCCTTGGTCTGGCACATGCGGAACACGTCGCCGGTGGCCACGCGCTGCTCAAGTACGACGTCACCCGCGTTGTTCACGACACGGACCGTGCCGACGGCGGGGATCTCGAAGGTCTTGTCGTGGCTGCCGTACTCCTCGGCCGCCTGAGCCATCAGGCCGACGTTGGGCACCGAGCCCATGGTCGCCGGGTCGTAGGCACCGTTCGCGCGGCAGTCGTCGATGACGACCTGGTAGACACCGGCGTAGCTGCTGTCGGGGATGACAGCCAGCGTGTCGGCCTCGCCGCCGTCCGGGCCCCACATGTGGCCCGAGGTGCGGATCATGGCCGGCATCGAGGCGTCGACGATGACGTCGCTGGGGACGTGCAGGTTGGTGATGCCGCGGTCGGAGTCGACCATCGCGAGGGCGGGGCCCTCGGCGAGCTCGGCCTCGAAGGACGCCTTGATCTCGGCGCCGACGTCCGGCACCGAATCCAGGCCCTTGAGGATGCCGCCGAGCCCGTCATTGGGCGACAGACCCGTGGCGGCGAGCGCCTCGCCGTACTGGGCGAACGTCTTCGGGAAGAAGGCGCGCACCACGTGGCCGAAGATGATCGGGTCGGAGACCTTCATCATCGTGGCCTTGAGGTGCACGGAGAACAGCACACCCTCGGCCTTGGCGCGGGCGACCTGGGCGGTGAAGAACGCGCGCAGAGCCGCGACGTGCATGACGGACGCGTCCACGACCTCACCGGCGAGCACGGGAACCGACTCGCGCAGGACCGTGGTGGCGCCGTCGTCGCCGACCAGCTCGATGCGCAGCGAGTCGTCGGCGGCGATGACCGCGGACTTCTCGGTGGAGCGGAAGTCGTCGGCCGCCATGGAGACGACGTTCGTCTTCGAGTCGGCCGTCCACGCGCCCATGCGGTGCGGGTGCGCCTTGGCGTAGTTCTTGACCGACGCGGGGGCGCGCCGGTCGGAGTTGCCCTCGCGCAGGACCGGGTTGACGGCGCTGCCCTTGGTCTTGTCGTAGCGCGCGCGGACGTCGCGGTCCTCGTCGGACTTCGGGTCGTCCGGGTAGTCCGGCAGCGCGTAGCCCTGCTGCTGAAGCTCGGCGACCGCCGCCTTGAGCTGCGGGATCGAGGCCGAGATGTTCGGCAGCTTAATGATGTTGACCCCGGGGGTCTTGGCGAGCGCGCCGAGCTCGGCGAGAGCGTCCTCGACGCGCTGCCCCTCCGCCAGACGCTCCGGGAAGCTCGCGATGATCCGCCCGGCCAGGGAGATGTCACGCGTCTCCACGCTGACGCCCGCCGTCGAGGCGTACGCCTGGATCACTGGCAGGAACGAATACGTTGCCAGGGCCGGGGCCTCGTCGGTGTGCGTATAGATGATGGTTGAGTCAGTCACCGGTACTCCGCTTCACGTCGACACGTCTCGACATCAAGATATCTCCTGAGCCCGCGTTCCCGACACCGACCCCCCACGTCGGGCCGTCGGAGCGGACCGCGGGGTCAGGTCGCCGGACCGTCCGGTCGGCATGGGGCCGCCGCCGGCTCGGCCGCGCTCGGGCCTGAACGGGGTCGACCCGCTCCGTGCGGGCCGTACGACGGCTTCCCGCCCTTCGCCGGGGTGGACAGCCCGCAGGTCGCGGCGGGTCTGTCGGCCACCGGGGCGCGGCGGGCGGCAGCGCGACCCGGTCGGCGCCGTTGAGGCCGAAGGCATATGCCTCAAGCACCACCGTATCGAGTGTTGCCAAATGCCTTACGGGCCATACCCGCCTGTGCCACAGTCGTAATCGGTCCATCCATCCAGACAGGGCCGCGCCGCGCCTGTATCGGAGTGCCAGATGCCGTCCCCCACGTTCGCGGATCATCCTGCGCAACAGCCCCCCGAGGGGGGCATGGTCGACGCTCTGATCACGCGGACCCGCCGCCTGCGGGGTGACGTGGACGCCGTACGGCAGGACACCTCCGTGGACGAGGAGGACCCGCGCGGTCGCTGGCAGCTCGCCCTGTGCGACCTGGCCGTCCATCAACTCGACGATCTGGGCGCCCACTTGGGGCAGCTGAAGACGGGCCTGCCGACCGAGGCGCGGGAGGAGTTCCCCGGACACGCCCCCGCCCGCCCGGCGGGCGGGTCGCTGCTCAGCAGGGTCGGCAGCGCGGAGTGGAATCTGCTGACCGACGAGGTGAACTGGTCCGGCGAGCTGTACGAGATCTTCGGCCGTGCGCCCGAATCCGGGCCGCTCTCGCTCGACGAGCTGCCCTCCGTGGTCTTCGCCGAGGACCACGCGTTCCTGGCCACGATGATGACCGACTGCCTGGTGGACGGGAAGGCGATCGACGGGGAGTTCCGCATCGTCCGCCCCGACCAGTCCGTCCACACCCTGCACATGATGGGCGAGCCGGTACTCGACACCGACGGCTGCACCGCCTCCATGTGGGCGGTTCTGCGCGACGTCAGCGAACTGCGCCGAAGCCAGCACGCGGAGCGCGAGACCCGCGACTCGCTGCAGCGCCAGCGGCACATCGCGCAGACCGAGCGCCGGGTCGCGGTCGAGCTGCAGGAGGCTGTGCTGCCGCCGGGGCGCGGCTCCCTGCGCCCCCCGCGCCCCGGAGCCGGCGCTCTCGATCTCGCCGCCCACTACCTGCCGTCCGCGACGAGCGCCCTGATCGGCGGGGACTGGTACGACGCGCTGGAACTGCCCGACGGGCACATGTTATTGACCGTCGGCGATTTGACCGGTCATGGAGTGTCGGCCACGTCCACCATGGCCATGCTGCTGGGCGCGCTGCGCGGAATGGCGGTGGCCGGCATCCGGCCCGGGGCGCTCCTCGGGCATCTCAATCAGCTGCTCGAAGCCTCCACCCAGCCCGCTCTGGGCAGCGCGATCTGCTGCCGCTACGACCCGGCCACCAGGCTCCTGACCTGGGCCCAGGCAGGACACCCCGCCCCGATGCTGTTCCGCGACGGGACGGGGCGCGCTCTGACACCACCCGAGGGTGTGCTGCTCGGGGCGACATCCGGGGCCGCCTACGAGCAGGCCGAGGTACAGCTACGGGCCGACGACCTGCTGATGCTCCACACCGACGGAATCTCACACCGTGGCCCGGCCGGTGATGCGGGCACCGGCCGGCTCCTGGAACTCGCGCCGCGCTTCGCCGTGGCCCGCGGCGCACAGGAGTGCGTGCGTCTGGCCGTGGAGGAGTTCGGCGAGGCGGAGCGCGAGAACGACGCCTGCGTGCTGGTCGCCAGGGTCGGCGCGTAACCTGCCGCCCCGACCATTCATCGCTTTCCAGATCCGAATGCCCGCCAGATCTGACGCTCAGATCTCACTGCTCCTGTTCGTTTTCTTCGGCATCACCAGCTGGATCTCGGTCCGCAGGTCGTCGATCCTGGGGTAGTCCGCGTACTGGCCGGTGAGCCGGTACATGTGGCGCAGCCGGTCCCAGGTGCGGTGCGAGGAGGTCTCCCCCATCGACACCAGCGCCAGGCGTGCGTACCGGTCGGCCTGTTCCGGGTCGTCCGAGATGAACAGGGCGGAGGCCATCGAGATGTAGTCGAAGATCTTCGACCGCTGTCGGCCGTTGACCCTGAGATCGAGGGCTTCCTTGGCGTGCCGCTGCGCCGCGGCGGCGGCGGCGGGCTCGTGCTCGGCGAGCGTCCGATAGGCCAGGGCCTGCATTCCGTGCATGTCCGCCTCGTCGAACATCTGCATCCAACTCGGCGGCGGAACGTCCCCCTTGTCCGACACGAAGAGATCCTCCGCCTCCCCCAGCGTGCGCCGCATGGCCTGACCGCGCCCCAGGGCGGCCTGTGCCCAGGCCTCGATGGTGTGCAGCATGGCGCGGGTGCGGGGCAGCATCTGGTCGCCCGAGCCCGACTTGGCGAGCTTCATCAGATCCAGGGCGTCGTCGGGTTTTCCGAGGTGCACCATCTGGCGGGCGGCCCGGGAGAGTGCCTCCCCTGCGCGGGGGCGGTCGCCGCCCTCACGGGCCGCGTGGGCGGCGATGACGAAGTACTTCTGGGCGGTGGGTTCCAGACCGACGTCGTGCGACATCCAGCCGGCCAGGACCGCCAGGTTGGCAGCGACGCCCCACAGGCGGCGCTGGAGATGAACGGGGTGATGGTAGGCGAGCATGCCGCCCACCTCGTTGAGTTGCCCGACCACCGCCTTGCGCTGGAGGCCGCCGCCACGGGCGGCGTCCCAGGCGCGGAACACTTCGACCGAGCGCTCCAGTGCGTCGATCTCCTGCGACCCGATGGGGGCGGCCTCGTAGCGGTCGAACCCAGCGGGGTCGGCGTGCAGGGGATCGTCTATACGTGGAGCGTCGGCCGACAGGACGGGGTCGCTGTGCAGCCAGTCGTGCATGGCGCTGCTGAGTGCGGAGCCTGCGGCGAGCGCGGCGCCCGCGCCCACCAAGCCGCGTCGGTTGAGCATGAGGTCCATTCCCGTGAATTCGGTGAGGACCGCTGCCGTCCGTTCGGGCGCCCACGGCAGGCCGTCGGGATTGTCTGAGTTCTTGACGTCCCGCCGACTACCCGCGCGCCCGTGCCGGCCGAACCCGAGGTCCTCAATGGTCACGACACGACCGAGTCGCTCGGTGAACAGAGCCGCCAGCACCTTGGGCACTGGATCCCGTGGGGTCTCCCCCATGTCGATCCAGCGTCGGACCCGCGAGGTGTCGGTGGCCAGTTGCGGATGACCCATGGCCGCCGCCTGCCGGTTCACCAGTCTCGCGAGTTCGCCCTTGGACCAGCCGGCCAGACCGAACAGATCTGACAGGCGGGTGTTGGATTCTCCGGTCACGTCAAGCCCCCAGGTTCTCGGCTGATTCGACAGTAACCCCGTGTCAGATGCGTCGGGGATATTCGCCAGGGTTCGCCAGGGTTCGCCAGATGGTGTGCCACCCGCAGCCGGGTGTCAGTTAGGAACGCGCCACCCCGGCCCGGCAACCGGACGGCATTCCCCAGGGTGTTGGTCGGTTGCCGGACCGGGCGGCGCACGTAATTCGTCGGCGCGCGAAGGGATCTGTACCGCCCATGTACACAGCATCGTCCTCCGTGTCCGCCCCGCCTCGGCCGTACCGTCCCATGGCGACGGGCAGCGGACCGTATCTCGACCCCAACCACGCCGCAGCGGGGGCGCTCGGCGCCGGTCGGGCCCGGCGCGCTCCAGGGCTGGGTTCCCAACCGCTCAGCGGGAGACTCGACTTGTCCGGCCCCCAGGGCGCGCAGCTGCGCATGGCGATCGCCTCGGTCCACCGAATCTGTCCGGAGTTCCATCCGGTACAGGTGCTGCGCCGCAGCGGCCGCTCCGTACTGCTCGTCGGCACCACAGGCCGCACCAGCGCGGTCGCCAAGTGTCTACTCGACCACTCCCCCGTGTGGGTCGAGCGGTTCCGTCACGAAATAGCGGCATACCGCGCCTTCGTCCGGCACCGTCCGCCCGTGCGGGTCCCCCGGCTCATCGCCGCGGACCCCGACAACTGCACCCTCGTCATCGAGCGGATGCCCGGCCGGGTCGCCTCACTCACCCGGCATCCTGCCGAGGCTCCGCCGCGCGCCGATGTGCGTGCCGCTCTCGGTGCGATCGCCCGTGTCAACGCGTGGCGGCCGCCGGCCGGGATGTTCGACGCGCCGCTCGACTACGCTCCGCGGCTCGCCCGCTATCACGCGCTGGGTCTGTTCACCGACCGGGATCTGGGCGATCTGCAGAAGCTGCTGCACGGCATCGGCCGGCAGGGCATGGGGCAGTTCTGTCACGGTGACGCGCTGCTCTCCAACATCCTGCTGTCGCCGGCCGGGCCCGTGCTGGTCGACTGGGAGCACGCGGGCTGGTATCTGCCCGGGTACGACCTGGCGACGCTGTGGGCGGTGCTGGGCGACGCACCGGTGGCGCGGCGACAGATCAGCCAGCTGGCGCAGGCCTCGGGGCCCGCGGCGCGGGACGCGTTCCTGGTCAACCTGATGCTCGTGCTGACACGGGAGATCCGCACATACGAAACGGCTGTGCAGCGCACCATGCACGAGACGGCTGCCGGGCCGGTGAACGGCGCGGCGGGGCAGCCGCCGGCCGGGGCGCTGCCGACCGGTGAGGAGCAGCGGCTGCTGTTGCGGCGACTGCACGACGACTGCGCGCTGGCACGGCGGGCCGTGCGCGCGGCGGTCGGCACGCGCTGACCGCGTGACTGGGGGGAGTGCACTGGCCCACCCGGGTCTGGTCACCCGGGTGGGCCAGTGCACGTCTGCGTTCCGCGCGACGCGCGGGCACCGGCCGACCGTATCCACCTGAAGGCGTTTCGCCGTGCGGCCATTGGTCCACTCCACTGACGCGCCGCAGGCCCGGACGTCATCGGTGCGAAACTCCGCGGAACCCGCGCTGACGTGCGAACTCCTGATGGCTGAGCCTCATTGACGGATCGTCGGCGAGCCGATACCCCTGTAGTCCAGTCCGGCCCCGCAGGCCCCGTCGCGCACCACCCGTTCCTGGAGGCTGCATTGCTAGGATCCGCCCCCGCCCCCTCGCCCGTACGACCAGGAGTCACCCGCAGACGCGCCGGGCGGACGGGGGGCTTCGTGGCGGCCGCCGCCCTGCTGTTGCCCCTGGTCTCGGCCACTCCGTCCGTCACCGCCGAGCAGCCCGCGTCCGGCTCGCTGCAGCGGGATTTCGCCGCGGCGGCCGCGCGCCACCAAGTGCCGCAGAGTGTCCTGCTCGGCGTCGCGTACCTGCAGTCCCGCTGGGACACGCACGGCGGCGCGCCGAGTGTCACCGGCGGCTACGGTCCGATGCACCTCACCGACGCGAGGACGGCGCTCGCCGAGGCGCCGCACCACAGCCACGGCACGGAGGACGCGCGCGGCGACACCGCGCGGGCGGCCAGGAAGGCCGCGGAGGCCGAGCTGCCCGAGGCGTCCGAACTGCCCGCCAGGCTGCGGACACTGGACCGGGCAGCCGCTCTGACCGGACTCCCCGCCGACCGGCTGCGGCAGAGCGCGGCGGCGAACATCGAGGGTGGCGCCGCGCTGCTGGCCGCCGCGCAGAAGGAGCTGGGTCGACCGGCGGGCGGCGACGCCGCCGACTGGTACGGAGCGGTCGCGCGTTTCTCCGGGGCCGACGACACCGCCACCGCGACGACGTACGCCAATGACGTCTACGACGTGATGCGGACCGGTCAGCGGCGCGTCACCGACGACGGCCAGCAGGTCGCCCTGCCCGCCGCCCCCGGGCTCGCGCCCGGCGGCACCGACCTCGGGCGGCTGGGGCTGCGCACCGCCGACGCCGGGCGCACCGAGTGCCCGCGCACCGTGGCGTGCGAGTGGATCCCCGCGCCGTACAAGGAGTTCGGGGACGGCGACTACGGCAACCACGACAAGGCCGACCGTCCCAAGAGCCAGGGGATCGACTACATCGTCGTCCACGACACCGAGGCCACTTGGGACACCACGCTCAAGCTCGTCCAGAAGCCGGATTACGTGTCCTGGCAGTACTCGCTGCGCTCGTCGGACGGACACATCGCCCAGCATGTGCCCCTCAAGGACGTGGCCTGGCACGCGGGCAACTGGTACATCAACTCCAAGTCGGTGGGCCTGGAGCACGAGGGCTTCCTGGTGGCTCCGGACGCCTGGTACACCGAGGCGATGTACCGCACATCGGCGCGGCTGGTGAAGTACCTGGCGAAGCGCTACGACATCCCGCTGGACCGCCGGCACGTCCTGGGCCACGACAACGTCCCGGGGACCTCGGCCACGACCATCGCCGGGATGCACACCGATCCGGGCCCGTACTGGGACTGGGCGCACTACTTCCAGCTGCTCGGGAAGCCGTTCACTCCGGCGGCGGGTCCCGGCGGCGTGGTGACCATCAGGCCCGACTTCCGGAAGCACCGGCCGACGTACACGGGCTGTGTGAAGGCCGGTGAGGCGTGCGTCGCGCACGGCTCGGGCGCCGTCCGGCTGCACACCGCGCCTACCGCGGACTCCCCGCTGGTGAAGGACATCGGGCTGCGGCCCGGTGGCCAGGACTCGACCACCGGCGTCAACGACACCGGGGCCCGTGCCTCGACCGGGCAGCAGTACGCGGTCGCCGGGCGGCAGGGCGACTGGACCGCGATCTGGTACTTGGGGCAGAAGGCCTGGTTCCACAATCCGCGCAAGCAGCCGACCGCGGTGAACGCCAAGGGGCTGCTGCTGACGCCCAGGAACGGCGCCGCGGACGTACCGGTGTACGGCCGCGCGTACCCGGAGGCCGCGGCGTACCCCGCGTCCGTCCCGGTGCAGCCGGTCACGCCATTGCCGTACAAGCTGCTCGCGGGGCAGAAGTACGTGGCGGGTGAACGGTCCCGTGGGGAGTACTACTTCGCGCCGACTTTCGAAACCGCCGGACATCGGGTGGTGCGGGGCGAGGAGACCTACTACGAGATCCAGTTCGGGCACCGCGTCGCCTATGTCAAGGCGTCGGACGTGCGCGTGGTGAAGTAGCGGAGACCTCCGCGTCCTCAAGGGGGGCCATCGAATGTTCGAGTCGATGGCCCCCCTTGCGAGTGATAAATCAGAGCGGTGCGTGGGCCGTTCGGGCGACGGGTAGGGCTGCACCGGAATCGACCGGTCCGCGGCACGGGTGTCGCGCGGACGCCACTGGAAAGGCCGAACGCACATGGCTCAGCAGCCCTTCACACTGCCGGAATTCTATGTTCCGTATCCGGCGCGGCTCAACGCGCACGTGGAGGAGGCCCGCATACACACCAAGGACTGGGCACGCCGCATGGAGATGCTGGAGGGGTCGGGCATCTGGGATGAACACGACCTCGACGCCCACGACTACGCGCTCCTGTGCGCGTACACCCACCCCGACTGCTCGGCCGATGTGCTGGCGCTGGTCACCGACTGGTATGTCTGGGTCTTCTTCTTCGACGACCACTTCCTGGAGACCTTCAAGCGGTCCCTGGACCGGGAGGGCGGGAAGCGGTACCTGGACCGGTTGCCGGCCTTCATGCCGATGGATCTGACGGACGGTACCCCCGAGCCGGAGAATCCGGTCGAGGCCGGGCTCGCGGACCTCTGGGCGCGGACCGTGCCGAGCATGTCCGCGGCGTGGCGGGTGCGGTTCGCCGAGGCGACCGAGCATTTGCTGAACGAGTCCCTGTGGGAGCTCTCCAACATGGACGAGGGGCGGATCGCCAACCCCGTCGAGTACATCGAGATGCGCCGCAAGGTCGGCGGGGCGCCCTGGTCCGCGGGTCTGGTGGAGTTCACGGCGGAGGCGGAGGTCCCGGCGTCGGTCGCCGCCTCCCGTCCGCTGTGCGTGCTGCGCGACGCGTTCTCCGACGCGGTGCACCTGCGCAACGACTTGTTCTCCTACCAGCGCGAGGTGGAGAACGAGGGCGAGAACAGCAATGGTGTGCTGGTCCTTGAGACGTTCCTGGGCTGCACGACACAGGAGGCGGCCGAGTCCGTCAATGACCTGCTGACCTCTCGGCTCCAGCAGTTCGAGAACACCGTGCTGACCGAGCTGGGGCCGCTGTGCGCCTCGACGGGCCTCACACCCACCGAGACCGCCTCCGTCCTCGCCTACACCAAGGGTCTGCAGGACTGGCAGTCCGGCGGCCACGAGTGGCACATGCGCTCCAGTCGCTACATGAACGACGGTGGGGCCGCGGCCGGGGCCGCCCAGTCCGGCTGGGCCATGGCCGCCGCCTCGATCAACTTCACCCCCCGCGCCGAAACGGCCCGTCGGCGCAGCCACACCCATGTGCCCTACCAGCACGTCGGCCCGTCCCTGCTGCCCGCTTTCGATCTTCCCTACGACGTCACTCTCAGCCCGCACCTGTCGGGCGCACGGGAACGCAACATCGACTGGGCGCACCGAATGGGGCTTCTCCAGCCCCAGCCGGGGCGGCCCGACTCGCACGTCTGGGACGAGCGGCGGGCCCGCAACATCGATGTGCCGCTGTGCGCGGCCGGCCTACAACCGGACGCGACACCACAGGAGTTGGACCTGTCGTCGAACTGGCTGACCTGGGGCACGTACGGCGACGACCTCTACCCGGTCATCTACGGGCGCACCCGCGATCTGGCCGGGGCACGAGCGGCCCATGAGCGGCTGCTGCTCTTGCTTCCGCTGGACGGCGCGCCGACGCCGGAGCCGGGCGACGCGATGGAGCGCGGGCTCGCCGATCTGTGGGAGCGCACGTCGGGGCCGATGAACGAGGCCTCGCGCATCACGTTCCGCAAAGCGGTCGAGGACATGCTGGAGAGCTGGCTGTGGGAGCTGGCCAACCAAACGCAGAACCGCATCCCTGACCCGGTGGACTACGTCGAGATGCGGCGTTTCACCTTCGGCGCCGACCTGACGATGCGGTTGTGCCGGCTCTCGCACGGGGACCGGGTGCCGCCGGAGATCTACCGCAGCGGACCGATCCGCTCGCTGGAGAACGCCGCGGTCGACTACGCCGCGCTGCTCAACGACCTCTTCTCGTACCAGAAGGAGATCGAGTACGAGGGGGAGGTGCACAACGGTGTCCTGGTCGTGCAGAACTTCTTCGACGTCGACTACCCGACCGCCGTGGCCATGGTGCACGATCTGATGAAGGGGCGCCTGCGACAGTTCGAGCATGTCATCGAGCTCGAACTGCCTTTGCTTTACGACGACTTCGCGCTGGACGGGGATGCCCGCGAGATCCTTGACGGCTATGTGCGCGAGCTCAAGGACTGGCTGGCCGGAATCCTCAACTGGCACCGGCACTGCGTGCGTTACCGCGACGAGGACCTGCGGTCGGGCGCCGGGGGCGCCCCGTGGCGCCTGAGCGGTCCCACGGGGCTGGGCACTTCGGCGGCCCGCGTCGGGTCGTTGCTGGGTCAGCCGGCCGCGGTGAAGATGTAGCGCTGTCCGCCGCGGGCCCGGATCTTCCTCTCGCCGCCGGTGAACAGGCCGCTGCGTACGGTCAGTTCACCGGTGCGGTGAGCGGTGAGCGCGATGCGGCGGGCCCGGCCTCCTCGCCAGCTGATGTCGACGGTGACACCGCCACGGGCCCGCAGCCCGCTCACCTCGCCGTCGGGCCAGGAGGCGGGCAGCGCGGGAAGGATCTCGATCGGCCCGTGCTGGCTCTGCAGGAGCATCTCGGTGATACCCGAGGCCGCCCCGAAGTTCCCGTCGATCTGGAACGGCGGGTGGGTGTCCCACAGGTTCGCCAGGGTGGAGGTCTTGAGCTGTTCGGAGAGCATCTTGTGGGCGTGGTCGCCGTCGTGCAGCCGCGCCCAGAAGTTGATCTTCCAGGCCTTGCTCCAGCCCGTGCCGCCGTCACCGCGTGCGGTCAGGGAGACCTTCGCCGCCTCGGCCCACCGGCTGCCCGGCTCGATCTGGCGGCCGGGGTGCAGGGCGAAGAGGTGCGAGACATGGCGGTGGTCGTCGGCCGGGCCGTCCCGGTCGGTCTTCCACTCCTGGAGCTGGCCCCAGGAGCCGATGCGCAGACCCGGGTCGAGCGCGGCGACGGCGGTTTCGACGCGGGTTCTGAAGGCATGATCGTCGCCGAGCGTGCGGGCGGCTTCGAGCGTGCTGGTGAACAGGTCATGGACGATCTGCTGCGACATGGCGGCGCCGACCGTGAAGTCCCCGTGCTCCGGCGAGTAACTGGGGGTGACGACGAGCTTGCCGTCGCGTGGATCGGTGCGCAGGTGCTCCAGGCAGAAGACGGCGGCCTCCTTCATCGCCGGGTAGGCGGTGGAGCGCAGATAGTCGGTGGACCCGCTGAAGCGGTAGTGCTCGTACATCTGCTGGGTGAGCCAGGCCGCGGCCTCCGGGAACCAGAAGGAGGTCGCCCAGTCGTGGACGCCGGTGAAGCCGTACGGATTGGTCTCGTTGTGCACGACCCAGCCGCCGGTGCCGAACATCTCCTTCGCCGTGATGCGGCCGGGCGCGCGCAGGGCCTCGACGAAACGGTCGTAGGGGGCGGTGGTCTCGGCGAGGTTGGTGGCCTCGGCGAGCCAGTAGTTCATCTGGAGGTTGATGTTGGTGTGGTAGTCCGCCGACCAGGGCGGGGCGACGCCGTCGCTCCACACGCCCTGCAGGTTGGCGGGGAGCGATCCGGGACGCGACGAGGCGATGAGCAGGTAACGCCCGTACTGGAAGAAGAGCGCCTCCAGCGCCCGGTCGGCGGCGCTCGGTCCACCCGTGTACTGGGCGAGCAGCCGGTCGGTGGGCAGGTCGGGCATGCTCTGGCCGACGTCGATGGCGACCCGGTCGAAGAGGCTGCGGTGGTCGTCGATGTGCCGGGCGAGCAGCTTCTGGTGGCCGAGGCCGACGGCCGCGTCGACGGTGCGGGTGACGGAGGCGTGCGGGTCGTCGCCTCGGTAGTGCGGGTGGGTGTCGGCGTAGTCGGTGCCCGCGGCGAGCACGAACCAGGCGCTGTCGGCGCCGGTCACGGTGAGGCTGCCGTCGGTGCCGGCGGTGACGGCGCCGCCCTGGGTGCGGAGGCGGATCTGGGCCTCGAAGCGCAGCCCGTTGTCCTGCAGCGCACCGCGCACGGTGATGCGGTCCCCGGCGGCGGTGGCGGTGAAGTCGGTGCGCGGTGAGGTGTGGCGCAGGGTGAAGGCGACCTGCCCCGGCCGGTCGGCGCTGAGCCGTCCGGCGATGACGTGGCCGGGGAAGGAGGCGAAGAACTCCCGCTGGTGGCGCACTTCCTGGTGGGTGTACGCGACGGTGGCGACGCCGGTACGGGTGTCGAGGGCGCGCCGGTAGGAGGCGTCGGGCGTCGCCGGTGCGCCGGGCACGTCGAGGCGCATGTCGCCGAAGGTCTGGTAGGCGCCGTAGCCGCGGCGCGGCTGGCCGAGTTCGGTGGCGGCGCTCTCCGGGTCGAGTGCGCCCTGCTCGGCGAGGCGCTGCTGTACGGCGGCGAGCCTGCCGGGCCGTGGGGTGGTCCAGTTGCCGGAGTCGTAGCCCCGCGTCGAGCCGGGGCCACCGGTCCACAGCGACTTCTCGTTGAACTGGAGCCGTTCGGAGGTGAGGTCGCCGAATACGCAGGCGCCGAGGGCGCCGTTGCCGATCGGCAGGGCTTCGTGCTCCCAGGAGGCGGCCGGAGAGGTGTACCAGAGCGTCCATTCATCGGAGGTGTCCGCTGCGACCGCTTCACCCATGGAGAGTGCACCTCCGAGTGTCAGAGCACTTGTTGCCCCGAGTGCGGTCTTCATCGTAGTTCTTCGACGGATCCGCTTAGTCATGCTGCGACGCTAAAGGTCCAATGACTGGCAGGACAAGATGCGCGAAGGACCGGCCCTTGACCAAACAGGGCCGGTCCTTGGACGAAAGTGGGTGGGAGTGCGGTGCGTGCGGCGCGCGGGCGGCGGGTCAGCCCTGCTGGAACATCTCCGCCGGCAGCGGCTTGAGCAGCGTGTACAGGTCGTCGGTGATCGGCCGGTCCCAGCTGGCGATGGTGACGAGGACATTGTCGCTGCGGTCGAACTGCACGCAGGAGATGCGGCTTTCGGAGAGCTTGAGGCGGCGCACGATCAGCAGGTTGTCGCCCTGCATGACCGGCATGTCCTCGGTGCTCACCACCTCGACGGGCTCGTCGTTCTCCAGCGCCGCGAGCAGCTGCGCCACCTCGAACGGCACCTGTCCGTCGACGAGGTCGCGGGCGGAGGAACCCTCGGGCAGGTTCCCGATGACCATCGCTGGGCCGCGGCCGCCGAACAGGTCGTAGCGCAAAAAGACGCCCTGGCAGCTTCCGTCGGGGGCGGGCAACAGGCCCGCTCCGAGGTTGCCCGGCCAGTCCCCCGGGTCCATGGCCAGGACGTCGAAGTCCGGGCCGGCAGGTGTGGCGGCGGGGCGGCGGCGGAGGAAGGACATGGAGCCATGGTACGTGGCCGGAGCGGCCCGCAGGAGCCGGGGCGTCCCAGCCCGTGGACGGCGCCGCGGCCCGCCGGGGGCCCCGCCGGGCGCTAGGCGGAGCGCTCCGCCAGCCCCTCCAAGAGCGCGACGGCCCCGGCGGCCAGCTCGTGCGGCACGAACAGGTGGTCGTGGTGGAAGCCGGCGACGACATTGCAGCTCACACCCGCTCCGGCCAGCTCACGAGAGACGGCGGCGGTGAGGCCGACGGCCTCCAGTGCGGAGTGCACGCGCAGGGTGATCCAGCCCGCCTCGTAGCCGTACGGCAGGTTCGCCGCGTCGGCGTCCTCCTTGCGCACGACGAGGGTCAGGCCCTCCGGCTCCGTCACGGTGACGACCGGCGTCAGGCCCGGCGGGACGCCGCCCGCGACGGTGGTGAAGACATACCGGCCCGGGTTCAGTTCGGGCCGCATGCCGCTCAGCAATTTCTTCAGTTCGCGTTCGCCGCTCATGATCGCCAGGCTACGGCCGACGCGACCGGACCCGAGGTCGCCACAGGTGCTCGCCTCGGGTGAGCGACCCGGGTTGAGCGCCTCGGGTGAGCGCTTCAGGTGAGGTCGAAGGCGCCGTCGCGCGCGTTGAGTACGAAGGCACGCCACTCGGCCGGGTTGAAGATCAGCGAGGGGCTGCCGGGTTTGGTGGCGTTGCGCATCGCGATGAATCCCTCGACGAAGGCGATCTGGACATCGCCGGCCCCCTGACTGCTCGACTGCCAGTCCGCTTTGCTCAGATCCAGCTCCGGCTTGTCCCAGCCCGCACGCCGCTGCTGAGTGGTGCTCTCGGCCACGTCTGCTCCTCCCGGTTCGTCGTCCGTGGGTCAGACTAGCGATCGCCACCGGTCCGGGACAGGCCACGGCAGGAGTACCGCGGCCCGCCCGGTGCCGCGGGACGCTCAGCCGCCCGGCGAGTCGGCCCCGACCAGCCACATCGCGAAGAACTGGGCGCCCCCTCCGTAGGCGTGGCCAAGTGCCTTGCGGGCGCCGTCCACCTGATGCTCCCCCGCCCGGCCCCGGACCTGGAGCGCGGCCTCGGCGAAGCGGATCATGCCGGAGGCGCCGATGGGGTTGGTGGACAGGACGCCGCCCGACGGGTTCACGGGCAGGTCGCCGTCGAGTTCGGTGGCGCCGGACTCGGTGAGCTTCCAGCCCTCGCCCTCGGCGGCGAATCCCAGGTTCTCCAGCCACATCGGCTCGTACCAGGAGAACGGCACGTACATCTCGACGGCGTCGATCTCCCGGCGCGGGTCGGTGATGCCGGCCTGCCGGTAGACGTCGGCCGCGCAGTCCTTGCCCGCCTGCGGCGAGACGAAGTCCTTGCCGGCGAACATGGTCGGCTCGCTGCGCATCGCCCCGCCGTGCACCCACGCGGGCGGGTGCGGTGAACGGGCGGCGCCCGTACGGTCGGTGAGGATCATGGCGCACGCGCCGTCGGAGGACGGGCAGGTCTCGGAGTAGCGGACGGGGTCCCAGAGCATCGGCGACGCCTGGACTTTCTCCAGGGTGATGTCGTGCTCGTGCAGGTGCGCGTACGGGTTCTTCAGGGCGTTGCGGCGGTCCTTGTACGCGACGAGGGAGCCCACCGTGTCCGGTGCGCCGCTGCGCCGCATGTACGCCCGGATGTGCGGGGCGAAGAAGCCCCCGGCCCCGGCGAGCAGCGGCTGCTGGAACGGGACGGGCAGTGACAGGCCCCACATGGCGTTGGACTCGGACTGCTTCTCGAAGGCGAGCGTGAGGACCGTGCCGTGGACGCGGGCGGCGATCAGGTTCGCGGCGACGAGTGCGGTGGAGCCGCCGACCGAGCCCGCGGTGTGCACCCGCAGCATCGGCTTGCCCACGGCGCCGAGGGCGTCGGCGAGATAGAGCTCGGGCATCATCAGGCCCTCGAAGAAGTCCGGGGCCTTGCCGATGACGACCGCGTCGATGTCCGCCCAGGTCAGCTGGGCGTCCTGCAGAGCCGCCTTGGCTGCCTCGCGGACCAGGCCCGCGATGGAGACGTCGCGGCGGGCCGCGACGTGCTTGGTCTGGCCGATGCCCACGACGGCCACGGGCTCCTTCATGACTCCCCCTCCAGGACGGCGACCAGGTTCTGTTGCAGGCACGGGCCCGATGTGGCGTGCGCGATGGCACGGTCGGAGGCGCCGCGGTGGATGCGGGCCGCGGCCTCGCCGAGGCGGATGAGTCCGGCCGCCATCACGGGGTTGGCTGCGAGCGCGCCGCCCGACGGGTTGACGTCGACGCTGTCGTCGAGGCGTAGGGCCTTGCGCAGCACGACCTCCTGCGAGGTGAAGGGCGCATGCAACTCGGCTGTGTCGACGGGCCGTTCGAAGGCCCCCGCCCGTTCGGCGGCGAGCCGGGTCGACGGCGAGTCGGTGAGGTCGCGCACACCGAGGCTGTGCGCTTCGATGCGGTGGTCCATGCCCCGGATCCAGGCCGGGCGTTCGCAGAGCCTGCGCGCGGTGTCGCCGGCCGCGAGGATCACGGCGGCGGCGCCGTCGCCGATGGGCGGGCAGTCGCCGGTGCGCAGTGGGTGGACGAGGTAGTCGCCCGCCGGGACCGAGCCGCTGAGCTGGGCGTGCGGATTGGCCTCGGCCGCGGCGCGGCTGCGCGCGCCGATGCCTGCCAGTGCCTTCTCGTCGGTGTCCCCCGCGTCGATGAGTGCCTGCGCCTGAAGCGCCGCGAGCGACACCGAGTCGGGCCACAGGGGCGCGACGTAGTACGGGTCGAGCTGGCGTGTCAGTACGTCGCGCAGCTCGCCGGGCGAGGACTTCCCGTACGCGTAGACCAGCGCGGTGTCGGCGTCCCCGGTCAGGAGCTTGACCCAGGCCTCGTACAGCGCCCAGGCGCCGTCCATCTCGACGTGGGACTCGGAGATCGGCGGCCAGGCACCGACGCCGTCGAGGGCCATGGTGAAGGAGAAGGCGCGGCCCGCGAGATAGTCGCTCGATCCGGAGCAGGTGAAGTCGATGTCACTGGTTTTCAGTCCGGTGCGCCCGAGTACGTCGTGCAGTACGGGCATGAGCATCTCGACTTCCGAGAGCTCGTCGCTGCGCCGCCTGTGGTCGGTCTGTCCGAAGGCGACGATGGCCACCTCGCGCATCAGATCAGCTCCTTGTAGACGTCGTAGTCGGCGTCGGGTTCGCCGCTGGGTCGGTAGTGGTCGGGATGGCGGCCGCCCTCGGTCCATACCGGTTCGACGCGCAGACCCATCCGGACCTGGTCGTAGGGGATGCCGCCGATCCGGCCGTGCAGGGCGAGGTCGGCTCCGTCGAGAGCGATGTGGCCGTAGACGTACGGCACTTCGATGTCGAGATTCGCCGTATGCCCGGCCTTGATGTTGACGATGCAGAAGGTGGTGACGGTGCCGCGCGGGCCGACCTCGACCCGTTCCTCGGTGGCGATGCCGCAGGTGGGGCAGGCGCCGCGGGGCGGGACGTACACCTTGCGGCAGGAGGGGCAGCGCTCGCCGACGGTGCGATGCTCGGCGAGCGCGTTGATGTAGTCGGTGGGGGCGCGGCCGGGGCTGTAGGTGTAGTCGAGGCGGGCGGGGGTGGTGATGCCGGTGACCAGGTTCTCGAAGTGCCCGTCGTGCGGGGCGGCCCCGGTGGCCGCCCCGCCTTCGTACGGCTCGAAGCAGGCGATGTCGGTGATGGCGCCGACGCGTTCGCCCGCCCAGCGGATCCGGACGCGCATGCCGGTGCTCACGGCGTCCGCCCGTGGCGCGTCGAGGACGTGCAGGAGGGCGGTGTCGGCCCCGTCGAGCTTCACCATGACCCAGGCGAAGGGCGTGCGCAGCGGCTGGTCGCGGCGCGGGGCCGGGTTCCAGGCCCAGGTGGTGACGGTGCCGGTGGGGGCGACCTCGACCAGGTCGCGGATCTCCTCGGCGGTCACCGGGTCGTATTCGACGGGCGGTACGAGCACCTTGCCGTCGGCGCTGCGCACGCCCAGCACGGTGCGTTCGCGCAGGCCGGTGAGGAAGGCGCTCTGGACGGGACCGAGCGAGCGGGTGAAGGGGAACTCGACGACGAGGGGGGCACTGAGGACTTCGGGCACGGTCACTCCTTGGGTCGGGTCGGTCGCAGGCCCCGCGGGCCTGCGACCGTCAGGCGCGCCGGTAGACGGGGGGACGCTTCTCGGCGAAGGCGCGGGAGCCCTCCTTGGCGTCGGCGGTGGCGAAGATCGGCCAGCCGCGTTCGAGTTCGGCGGCGAGGCCGTCGGTCTCGGTCATCTCCGCCGTCTCGTACACCGACGCCTTCACCGCCTCCACGGCGAGCGGGCCGCAGGCGTTGACCTGCTCGGCGATGGCCAGCGCCTTCTCCAGGGCGGCCCCGTCCGTCACGACATGACCGACGAGCCCGATGCCCCTGGCCTCCTCCGCGCTGTACGGGCGGGCGGTCAACAGCATTTCCAGGGCGTGGGTGCGCGGGATCTGGCGGGGCAGGCGCACGGTCGAGCCGCCGATCGGGAAGAGGCCGCGTCTGACCTCGAGGAGACCGAAGGTGGCGCTCTCGCCGGCGACCCGGATGTCGGTGCCCTGAAGGATCTCCGTGCCGCCCGCCACGCAGTAGCCCTCGACGGCGGCGATCACCGGTTTGCGCGGGCGGTGGTGGCGCAGCATCGCCTTCCAGTGCAGGTCTGGGTCGGCCTTCATGCGGTCGCGGTACTGCTCGCCGCCCATCGAGTCGCCCGCGAGCGCCTTCAGGTCCATGCCGGCGCAGAAGTCCCCTCCCGCACCGGTCAGTACGATCGAGCGGACCGTGTCGTCCTCGTCGGCCGCCAGCCAGCCGTCGTACAGACCGACCAGCATCGGCAGCGAGAGGGCGTTCTTCGCCTCGGGCCTGTTCAGGGTGAGCACCAGAGTGGCGCCTTCGCGCCGCGCAGTGAGGTGTTCCGTACCGAGGTGTTCCGTACCACCCATTGCCATCCTCCCGTCGTCGGACGTGGAACAGGTTGCAGGAGGGCGGGGTCCAGTTCAATAGTTTTCTGACAGTCAGTCAGATTTCTTCGGTGCAGGCCCTTCCCACTTGAGGCGGGCTTTGCTCTGATGACCGTCGAGCCAGTCGTGCCAGTTCCGCACCCCGGGTCAGTCAGGAGGAACGGTGGAGTACAACCTTGCCGACCTGTTCGAGTCGGTCGTCGACGTGGTCCCGGACCGCGAGGCGCTTGTGTACATCGACCATCCCGGCACGGGCGCGGAGCGCCGGCTCACGTACGCCGAGCTGGACGCGGCCGCCAACCGTGTCGCGCACCACCTGATCGAAGCCGGCATCAAGCCGGGCGAGCATCTGGGCCTGCACATGTACAACGGCATCGAGTACCTGCAGACCGTGCTGGGCTGCCTCAAGGCGCGGGTCGTACCGGTCAACGTGAACTACCGTTACGTCGAAGAGGAGTTGATCTACCTCTACCGCGACGCCGACCTGGCGGCGCTCGTTTTCGACGCCGAGTTCACCGAGCGGGTCGCGGCCGCCCTGCCGCGGACCCACAAGCTCCGGCACCTGGTGCGCGTCGGCACTCCCCCGCCCGGCGTGCCCGAACCCGCCGTGCTCCCCATGCCCTTCGCCGATGCCGAGACGGCGGCGTCCGATGCCCGGGGCTTCGGTCCGCGGTCGGCCGACGACCAGTTCATCATCTACACGGGCGGCACCACGGGGATGCCCAAGGGGGTCATGTGGCGCCAGGAGGACCTGTTCTTCTCCGGGCTCGGCGGCGGCGCGCCGACCGGCGACCCGGTGAAGTCCCCCCAGGAACTGGCCGAACGAGTGGCGGCCGGTGGCGACGGGATCACCTTCTTCCCCACTCCCCCACTGATGCACGGCACCTCGACCCTCACCGCGTTCATCGGCTTCTTCTTCGGCCAACGGATCGTCATACACCGCAAGTTCGCACCCGAAGAGGTGCTCCGTACGATCGAGAAGGAGAAGGTCACCAGCGTTTCGCTGGTCGGTGACGCGATGCTGCGGCCACTGATCGACGCGCTGAACGGGCCGATGAGGGGCACCGACTGTACGTCGATGTTCAGCGTCTCGTCCTCGGGCGCGATCATGTCGGAGACGGTGCGCGCGCAGTTCCAGGCGCTGGTGCCAACCGTGACGCTGCTGAACAACTTCGGGTCCTCGGAGTCCGGCTTCAACGGCACGGCGACCGACGACTCCGGGCCCGAGAAGGGGTTCAGGCTGCGCGTCAACTCTCGTACGGCGGTGGTCGATCCGGCGACATACGCGCCGGTCGCGGTCGGCGAGGTGGGCCGTATCGCCCAGCGCGGACACGTTCCGCTCGGCTATTACAACGACCCGAAGAAGACCGCCGAGACCTTCTTCCAGGCGGACGGCGAGCGCTGGGTGCTGCTCGGTGACATGGCGACCGTCGACAGCGAGGGCATCGTCACCGTGCTGGGCCGCGGCTCGCAGTGCATCAACACCGGTGGCGAGAAGGTCTATCCGGAAGAGGTCGAACAGGCGCTCAAGTCCCATCCCGATGTGTACGACGCGCTGGTGGCCGGGGTCCCCGACGAGAAGTGGGGCAATCATGTGGCGGCCGTGGTACAGCTGCGCGAGGGGGCCGGCGAGCCGAGCCTCGACGACATCCAGGCGCACTGCCGGACACGGCTCGCGGGGTACAAGATCCCCCGGCAGCTGGTGATAGCGCCGCAGATCCAGCGCTCACCCAGCGGCAAGGCCGACTACCGGTGGGCCCGGACCGTCGCGGCGGGCACCGGCGGCCGGTAGGGCTCCCCCTGCCGCCCCCGGTGACCGCCACCGCCCACGGTGAGACGCTGCGGGCCATCGGGCAGTCACCGGCGCGAATCGGAGGGGCCGTGCCGAAGAATCCGGGCAAGGGCGTGCTGTACGCGGAGAACGAGAAGGGCAAGGGCGGTGTAGGTGCGACGTTGGCGCGCCGTGGCAAACAGGGGAACCTGTTCGTCACCGTCCGGGGGATCACCTACAACGTCCATATCGACATCGGCTGAGCCCTACGCGCGGCGGCGGGTCGTCCGCGGCCTCTACCGGCCGCCCAGCAGGCTCTTCAGCTCGCGGCCGAAGAGCAGCCGCCCCGCCCGCACGATGGCCCCGTCGAACACCCTGGGGAGCCCACGAACGCGCAGGTCCTCCGTCCAGACGACGCAGGCGCCGCCGGGCACCGGCCGTACGTCGAACTCGGCCCACCCCAGCACGACGGAGCCGCGCTTCTCCAGGCGGCAGCGCCCCGGGCCGCCCGCCCGGGGCGGCTCCCAGAGCACCACCTCCATCGGGTCGTCGAACCCGAGCGGGCCGGGACCCGTGCGGGCAACGAAGACCGTCCCCGGGCCGGTCGGCGACTGCGTGGTGACCGTGACACGGGTGAGGGGAACCTGGGCGCCGTGGCGTTCCCACGCGGTCAGGCGGCGCCAGGCCTCGTCGGCCGGCAGGTGGGTGCGTCGTTCGATGCGGAAGAGGGCCACAGCGCGAGCTTAGGCCTGCGGGATGACAGATGCCGTTGCACGATGGGTGCATGCTGCTGGCCACCCTCGCCCGGGTCTCCCGGGAGATCACCTCGACCTCGGCGCGCTCGGGGAAGACCGCGCTGCTGGCGGAGCTCTTCCGGGCCGCCGAACCCGACGACGTACCGGTCGCGATCGCCTATCTGGCGGGCCGGCTGCCCCAGGGCCGGATCGGGATCGGCTGGAGCCTGCTGAGCGAGCCCGTCGCCCCGGCCGCCGAGCCTTCGCTCACCCTGCGCGAGGTGGACGCGGCGCTGACCGCGTTCGCGGCGGTCGCCGGGCGCGGTGCCCAGACGGAACGCGGCCGACTGGTAGGGGAGTTGATGGCCTCGGCGACCGACGAGGAGCAGCGTTTCCTGACGGGGCTGCTCACCGGCGAGGTACGGCAGGGCGCCCTGGACGCGCTGGCCGCGGAGGGGCTGGCCGCCGCCGCCGGGGCGCCCGCGGCGGCCGTGCGCCGGGCGGTGATGCTGGGCGGCTCGCTGGTCGAGGTCGGCCGGGCGCTGCTCGCCCGGGGCCCGGCGGCGCTCACCGAATTCAGCCTGCGGGTCGGGCGAGGTGTGCCGCCGATGCTGGCGAGCCCCGCGGCGGGTGTGGCGGCGGCGGTCGACAAGCTCGGCCTGTGCGCCATGGAAGAGAAGCTGGACGGCATCCGGGTCCAGGTGCACCGCGACGGCGAGGAGGTCCGGGTCTTCACCCGCACCCTGGACGACATCACCGGCCGGGTGCCCGAACTCACCTCGGTGGCCCTGGAGTTGAGCGCCGATTCCTTCATTCTCGACGGCGAGGTCATCGCGTTCGGCGCCGGTGGCCGTCCGCTTCCCTTCCAGGACATCGCGGGCCGGGTCGGCTCGCGCCTCGATGTGACGGCGGCCCGTGCGGCGCTGCCCCTGTCCCCCGTGTTCTTCGACGTACTGGCTCTCGACGGGGAGGTCCTGCTCGACCTGCCGTACCGGGAGCGCCACGAGCGGCTGACCGGGCTCGTTCCCGAGCCGATGCGGGTACGCCGGACGGTGGTGACGGGCGCCGACGGCCGGGCCGCGGCGGACGAGTTCTGGGCGCGGACGCTTGAGCGCGGCCACGAAGGAGTGGTGCTCAAGGCACTGGACGCGCCCTATCAGGCGGGACGGCGCGGTGCCTCGTGGCTCAAGGTGAAGCCGGTCCACACCTTGGACCTGGTGGTGCTGGCCGCCGAATGGGGCCACGGCCGGCGGACCGGGAAGCTGTCCAATCTGCATCTGGGCGCGCGTCGGCCCGACGGGACGTTCGCGATGCTCGGCAAGACGTTCAAGGGGCTCACCGATGTGATGCTGGCCTGGCAGACGGAGCGTTTGCAGGAGCTGGCGACGTCCGAGAAGGGCTATGTGGTGACCGTACGCCCGGAGCTTGTCGTGGAGATCGCGTACGACGGGATCCAGCGGTCCACACGCTATCCGGAGGGCGTCACACTCCGATTCGCGCGGGTCGTCCGGTACCGGGAGGACAAGGCGGCGGCCGAGGCGGACACCGTCGAGACGGTACTGGCGTCGGGGCCGGTCCTGTCCGAGCGAGAGCCGGAGTTGTAGCGGGCCGCCGACCTCCCCCACCGTAAGTAAAGAACACTTGACACCATGTCCGGGGTGCTTAACACTCCCGAGCGTCAGGTGTTCTGTACATGGGGGGCTCATGAAAGCCATCGTTCACGACAGTTACGGACCGCCCGACCTACTTCGCCTCGAAGAGGTCGCACGACCGGTCGCGGGCCGGGGCGAGGTCCTCGTCAAGGTCCATGCCGCGTCCGTCGACCCGGGCGTCTGGCATCTCACGACGGGCCGCCCATACCTACTGAGGGCGGTGGGCTTCGGCCTGCGGGCCCCCAAGACCCGCGTCCGGGGCACGGACGCCGCGGGGCGGGTGGAGGCGGTCGGCCCGGACGTCACCCGTTTCCGGCCGGGCGACGAGGTGTACGGCACCTGCCAGGGGGCGTTCGCCGAATACGCGTGCGCCAAGGAGGGCAGCCTGGCGCTCAAGCCCACGAACCTCGATTTCGAGCAGGCGGCGGCGGTCCCGGTCTCCGCGTGCACCGCCCTCCAGGCCCTGCGCGACGGTGGACGGCTGAAGTCCGGCCGGCGGGTCCTCGTCATCGGCGCGTCGGGCGGCGTGGGCACGTTCGCCGTGCAGCTGGCCAAGACCTTCGACGCCCATGTCACCGGCGTCTGCCGCACGGCCCACACCGACCTGGTCCGCTCCATCGGCGCCGACGAGGTCATCGACTACACGCGGGAGGACCCCACCGACGGCGCCCGCCGCTACGACCTCGTCGTCGACACCGGCGGCAACCGCTCCCTCGCGCGGCTGCGCCGGGCCCTCATCCCGCACGGAACTCTGGTCATCGTCGGCGGGGAGGGCGGCGGCAGGTGGTTCGGCGGCACCAACCGGGAGCTGGGGGCGCTCCTGCTGTCACCGTTCGTGGGCCACCGGCTGCGCGGGCTCGTCGCCACCCAGCGCCACAGCGACCTGGCGTCACTCACGGAGCTCATCGAGGCCGGTTCGGTGACACCCGTCATCGACCGGACGTACCCGCTGGCCGAGGTCCCGTCCGCGGTGCGGCACCTCAGGGAGGGCCACCCGCACGGCAAGATCGTCGTCCGCATCTGATGGAACGTCCAGCTTCGGCTCGACCGAACCGGGCCTGACTGTCCGCGAGTTGGAGCCGGGCGAGGCCCTCGCACGGCTGCGACCGGCGGTGTTCGCCGTGTTGGTGCTGCTGGAGTTCATCGGCCCGCGGCGCATGCTTCACGCCAACGCCGGTAACACGTAGGGCATCACGCCCCCGACGCGAGGACGCAGACCATGCCGATCACCTTCCGCAAGAGCTTCCGGATCCTCCCCGGCGTGCGGCTGAACATCAACAAACGCTCGTGGTCGATCACCACCGGCGGCCGGAACGGTCCGCGCCGCACGACGAGCAGCACGGGCCGCCGCACCACCTCGATGGACCTGCCGGGTCCCTTCGGGTGGCGCAAGACGACCCGCACCCGCAGGTCGCGCTGACTCAGCGGGCCGCGTCCCTGCCAACCTTCGCCGCCCACAGGACCAGCGGCGCCTGCAGCGGGAGCCGTGCGTAGGCGAGGGCCTTCAGCGGGGCCTTCCGGTGCCGCCAGTCGTACGCCATCTTCACATTGGCGGGGAAGACGGCCGCGAAGAAGGCCGCGGTGGCGAGCGCGCTCACCCGCCGGGTCTGCGGCACCGCCACACCCGCCGCGAGCAGCAGCTCCACGACCCCGCTGCCCCGGGTCCAGGCGCGGGCGGTGCCGGGCAGGGCCTCGGGGACGGTGGCGTCGAACAGCTTCGGCGCCACGGCGTGGGCCGCGGCCGCCCCGGCGAGGAGAGCGACAAGCAGTTGTGCGGAGCGTTCGGTGGCGGGCAACTGGGGCCTCCAGGGCGGTCGGAACTGGGGCGGCGGACGGCAGCACGATTAGTACCTGCCAGTAGACCGCATTGCTAGACGTCGTGTCAGTAGCTGCGTCGGCGGCTGTCTCAGTAGTTGATGGGGCAACCGCGTCAGTGGCAGCCGAACGCCCTGAGCTCCGCCAGGTACGCGGCGGGCGCCCGTTGGTGAATCAGGTGTCCCGCGTCGATCGTCACGAAGCGACAGCCCGGGATCCGGTCCGCCATCCGCGCCAGACGGCCCTGCGGCATGAAGCTGGTGGCGCCACCGGCGATCAGCAGGGCGGGCGCCGTGATCTTGGTGAGGTCTTCGACCCACGCGGGGTCGGGGTCGTTGTACTGCGCGTCGGTCTCGACGACCACGCCCCAGTCGTAGTCGAGCACCTCGTCCGTGCGCACCGGATCCGGACGCCTCGGGTCGGCGGGGAACGGCGGGGGCTCCTCCATGACGAGCCGTCCGACGCGCTCCGGGTACGTCTGGGCGACCAGTGCGGCGACCGCGCCGCCCATCGAATGTCCCACGAGGTCGACCCGGTCCAGGCCGGCGGCGTCGAGGAAAGCCCGTACGTCGTCCCGCATTTGGGCATATCCGTAGCTGCCCGGCCAGTCGCTCATCCCGTGGCCGCGCAGGTCGAGGGCGTACACCCGGCGGGTCGCCGCCAGCTCCTGGGCGATGTGCGCCCAGCGGGCGCTGTTGGCCGACCTGCCGTGCAGCAGCACGACGGGCGGCGCGGCCGGGTCGCCCCAAGTGCGGTACGCCATCCGCAGGCCGTTCGCCCGCACGGTGAGCACGTCCGGATCGAGGAAGGACAGCACGGTCCGGAGGAATCCGCCCCGGCCACCGGCCCACGGGAGGCCGGTGCCGGGCAGGACGACAAGCTCGGCGTCGGGCAGCACGCCCGCCAGCTCGGCGGCGCGCCCGCGCCGGACCCCGGCCCCCTCCCCCGCCAGGAGCAGGACCGGCGCTTTCACCCCGGCCGGCTCC
This sequence comes from Streptomyces sp. A5-4, assembly GCF_051131715.1. Taxonomy (NCBI): domain Bacteria; kingdom Bacillati; phylum Actinomycetota; class Actinomycetes; order Kitasatosporales; family Streptomycetaceae; genus Streptomyces; species Streptomyces sp. A5-4. The sequence goes on from NZ_CP178591.1 coordinate 425,106, forward strand.
GCATCGAAGGTGGTCACCGGCTCAGGATCGACCAGGACCAGGGAGCGCAGCCGCCCGGGGTGCTCGGAGGCGTACCGCAGAGCGAGCCCGGCCCCCGACGCGTGCGCCAGCACGTCCACCCGCTCCAGGCCGAGGTGCTCACGCAGCGCGTCGATGTCGTCGATGGTCGGGACGGGGTACGTCGACGGGGGCGCGGACTCGGCTGCGCCGCGCCGAGCGAGGAGGACGAGCTGCCGGTGCGCGCCCAGCCCGCCGAGGTCCCCGATGCGCTCCGGCCCACTCGCGGCGCCGTCCGGCAGGCAGATCAGCGGCTCCCCCTCCCCCACCAGGCGGTGGCCGAGTTCCATACCGTCGCGCGTGCCGAATATCCCCATGCCGAAGATCCTCTCAGGTCACCCGGAAGCCGGGCCGGTCGCATGCCTTGACGACCGGGCGGGCTCCTGAATTACTGATCTCCCAGAAGATCGACCGAATGATCGGTCGTCCGGTTTGGATGGGAGAGTCACCCATGACGGTGCTGCTGGACGCGGCGGAACAGCTCGGCCGCGGGGAGCTCGAAGCGCTGCAACTTGAGCGGCTGCGGAGGACTCTGCGCCACGCGTACGACCATGTGCCGTTCTACCGGCAGTCGTTCGACCGGGCGGGGCTGCGTCCCGAGGATTGCGCCTCGCTCGCCGACCTGGCCCGCTTCCCCCTCACCACCAAGGCCGATCTGCGTGACAACTACCCCTTCGGCATGTTCGCCGTCCCCCAGTCCGAGGTCCGCCGCATCCACGCCTCCAGCGGCACCACGGGCCGCCCGACCGTCGTCGGCTACACCGAGGGCGATCTGGACATGTGGGCCGACATGGTCGCGCGCTCGATCCGCGCGGCCGGCGGACGCCCCGGCCACAAGGTCCATGTGGCGTACGGATACGGGCTGTTCACCGGTGGCCTCGGCGCGCACTACGGGGCCGAGCGGCTCGGCTGCACCGTCATCCCGGCCTCCGGCGGCATGACCGCGCGCCAGGTACAGCTGATCCAGGACTTCCGCCCCGAGGTCATCATGGTGACGCCGTCGTACATGCTCACCCTGCTCGACGAGTTCGAACGCCAGGGCGTCGATCCGCGCTCCACCTCGCTGCAGGTCGGCATCTTCGGCGCCGAGCCGTGGACGGAGGCGATGCGCACGGAGATCGAGGAGCGGTTCGCGATCGACGCGGTCGACATATACGGGCTGTCCGAGGTGATCGGCCCCGGCGTCGCGCAGGAGTGCGTGGAGACGAAGGACGGGCTGCACATCTGGGAGGACCACTTCTACCCGGAGATCGTCGACCCCCTCACGGGCGAGGTGCTCCCCGACGGTGAGAAGGGCGAGCTGGTCTTCACCTCACTCACCAAACAGGCCATGCCGATGATCCGCTACCGGACGAGGGACCTGACACGACTGCTGCCGGGGACGGCCAGGGTCTTCCGGCGGATGGAGAAGGTCACCGGCCGCAGCGACGACCTGGTGATCGTGCGCGGGGTCAATCTCTTCCCCACCCAGGTCGAGGAGATCGTCCTGCGCACGCCCGCGCTCGCCCCGCACTTTCAGCTCCTGCTGACCCGCGACGGCCGGATGGATCAGCTCACCGTGCTGGCCGAGGCCAGGGCGGATGCCACCGCCGACGAGCGGGTGGCCGCCGCGCTGGCGCTCGCGACGGCCGTGAAGGACGGCATCGGGGTGTCGGTCAAGGTCGATGTCCTCGACCCCGAGACGCTGGAGCGGTCGGTGGGCAAGTTCAAACGGATCGTGGACCGTCGTCCGCACTGAAGCGGTCCCGCAGTTCGCGCTTGAGAATCTTCCCGCTGGCGTTGCGCGGCAGCTCGTCCACGAACAGGACCTTCTTCGGGGCCTTGAAGTGGGCGAGCTTCTCACGTGCGTGGGCCATCAGTTCGGCCTCGGTGACCTCGCCGCGCGGCACGACGAAGGCGGTGACGGCCTCGATCCACCGCACGTCCGACAGCCCGACCACCGCTGCCTCGGCGACGCCCGGGTGGGTGTAGAGCGCGTCCTCGACCTGGCGTGAAGCGATCAGCACACCACCGGAGTTGATGACGTCCTTCACCCGGTCGACGATCGTGAAGTACCCCTCGCGGTCACGCACCGCGAGGTCCCCGGAGCGGAACCAGCCGTCGCGGAAGGCCTCCTTCGTCTCCGCCGCCTTGTGCCAGTAGCCCTCGCACAGCTGCGGTGAGCGGTACACGACCTCGCCGGCCGTCCCGTCGGGGACCTCGTCGCCGTGCTCGTCGACGACCATGGCCTCGACGAAAAGCACGGGCCGGCCACAGGAGTCCATCCGGCCCTCGTGCTCGTCGGGGCCCAGGACGGTGGCGAGCGGGCCGATCTCGCTCTGGCCGAAGCAGTTGTAGAAGGCGAGCGAGGGAAGCCGCTCCCGGAGCCGTTCGAGAACCGGCACGGGCATGATCGACGCCCCGTAGTACGCCTTGCGGAGCCCACCGAGCTCCCGGGTGGCGAATTCGGGGTGGTTGGCCAGGCCGATCCAGACCGTGGGCGGCGCGAAGAGACTGTCCGCTTCGCCCGCCTCCACCAGGTCGAAGATCTTCGCCGGATCGGGCCCGTCGATGATGATGTTCGTCGCGCCGACAGCGAGGTAGGGCAGCAGGAAGACGTGCATCTGCGCCGAGTGGTAGAGCGGCAGCGAGTGGACGGGCCGGTCGCTGTCCTTGAGGTCCAGCGCGGTGATGGCGCTGACGTACTCGTGGACGAGCGCCCGGTGGGTCATCATCGCGCCCTTGGGCGAGGCGGTCGTCCCCGAGGTGTAGAGGAACTGCACGACGTCCCGGCCCTCCCGGTCGATCTCGTACGGCTGCGGGCTGCCCAGCGCCGCGAGCAGTGAGCCCGGTGCGTCGCGCAGCGCGCGTACGGCGAATCCCGCCGGCACCCGCCCGGCGAGATCCGGGTCGGCGAGGACCAGCGCACTGCCCGAGTCCTCCAGGATGTACGTCAGATCCTCACCGGACAGGTTCTGATTCACCGGCACATGGACCAGGCCCGCCCGCGCGCAGGCGAGGAAGGCGATCAGGTACACGTCCGAGTTGTGGCCGTACGTCGCCACCCGGTCGCCGCCCTCCAGTCCCTGCCCGGTCAGCACGGCCGCCGCGGTGGAGACCGCTTCGTCCAGCTCCGCGTACGTCCAGGTCCGGTCCGCGTACCTCAGGGCGGTGCGGTCGGGGGTGCGCCGGGCGCTGCGCCGCAGGACACCGTCGACTGTGCTGTTGCGTACGGCTCTCATGGCGTGATCCTGCGGGGCGGCGCCCCCCGGGTCAAGCGGGCCGACGTCCAATACCGAACGGGATGTTGACATGCGTCCGCCCGGCTGGGTGCATGGACCAACCACCCTGCACCACCGTCCTGTTGGGAGGCACGTTGCACTTCCGAACCCGCCTGAGACACCTGGCGCTCGCCTCGATCGCCCTGGCCACCGTCACGGCCTCGCTGCCGTCGGCGGCAGCCGTCGGCGCCGATTCCCACGAACGGCGCCCCTCCTCCGGCAAGTTGTCCGCCGTCATCCGCTACACGGAGTACGGCGTGCCGCACATCGTGGCCAAGGACTACGCGAACCTCGGCTTCGGCACCGGCTGGGCCCAGGCCGCCGACCAGGTGTGCACGCTCGCCGACGGCTTCTTGACCGTACGCGGAGAGCGTTCCCGGCACTTCGGACCGGACGCGGCGCCCGACAGTTCGCTGTCCTCCGCCACCAAGAACCTCTCCAGCGACCTGTACTTCGCCGGGGTGCGGGAAGCGGGGACGGTCGAGAAGCTGCTGGCCACGCCGGCTCCGGCCGGGCCCAGCCGGCAGATCAAGGAATCGATGCGCGGCTGGGCGGCCGGGTACAACGCCTGGCTGAAGCAGAACCACATCAACGACCCGGCCTGTCGCAACGCGGCCTGGGTGCGCCCGGTGACGCCGCTGGACGTCGCCAGGCGCGGCTTCGCGGTGTCCGTCCTGGGCGGCCAGGGGCGCGGCATCAACGGCATCACCGCCGCCGCGCCGCCGGGCGCCGCGCCGGTCGCCGAAGTGGATCCCCGGCGGGCGGCGGACGCGGCGCGCGCGCTGTTCGACGCGGGCAACGCCGACATGGGTTCCAACGCCGTCGCGTTCAGCGGGAAGACCACAGCCAACGGACGCGGGCTGCTGCTCGGCAACCCGCACTACCCCTGGCAGGGTGGGCGGCGCTTCTGGCAGTCCCAGCAGACCATCCCGGGTGAACTGAACGTCTCCGGCGGCTCGTTGCTCGGCACGACCGTCGTCAACATCGGATTCACCGACAAAGTGGCGTGGAGCCACACCGTCGCGACGGGCGTCACGCTCAATCTGCACCAGCTGACCCTGGATCCGGCCGACCCGACGACATACCTGGTCGACGGCGAGCGGGAACGGATGACCAAGCGGACGGTCTCGGTACCGGTCAAGGACGGCACACCGGTGACGCGCACCCAGTGGTGGACGCGCTACGGGCCGGTGGTCACCGCGCTCGGTGACTCACTGCCACTCCCCTGGTCGGCCACGACGGCGTACGCCCTCAATGATCCGAACGCCGCGAACCTGCGGGGCTCCGACACCGCGCTGGGCTTCGCCAAGGCCCGCTCCACCCGCGACATCCAGGACACGCTGCGCCGCGTCCAGGGCCTGCCCTGGGTGAACACGGTCGCCGCCGACTCCACCGGGCACTCCTTCTTCAGCCAGTCGCAGGTCCTGCCGAGGATCACCGACGACCTGGCGCAGCGCTGCTCGACCCCGCTGGGCCAAGTGACGTATCCGACGTCCGGGGTCGCGGTGCTGGACGGCTCGCGCGCCGCCTGCGCGCTCGGCTCGGACAAGGACGCGGTGCAGCCGGGCATTTTCGGCCCGTCGAAAATGCCGACGCTCAAGGACGCGCCGTACGTCGAGAACTCCAACGACAGTGCCTGGCTGACCAACGCGGACCGGCCGCTGACCGGCTACGAGCGGGTCTTCGGTTCGATCGACACGCCCCGCTCGCCGCGCACCCGCGGTGCGATCGAGGATGTGTCGGCCATGGCGGACAAGGGCCGGCTGAAGGTGTCGGACCTCCAGCGCCAGCAGTTCGCGAACCGGGCGCCCGTGGGTGACCTGGCCGCGGCCGATGCCGCGAAGGCGTGCACCACGCTGTCCGCCGACCTCAAGGAGGCCTGCGATGTGCTGAGGCGCTGGGACCGCACGGTGAACACGGACAGCAGGGGCGCGCTGCTCTTCGACCGGTTCTGGCGCAAGCTGCTCGTGGCCGTGCCACGGGCGGAGCTGTGGAAGGTACCCTTCTCCGCCGCGGATCCGGTGCGTACCCCGAACACGCTCAATACGGCGGCGCCCGGCTTCGCCACCTCGCTCACCGGCGCGGTCGCCGAACTGCGGGCGGCGGGCATCGCGCTCGACGCGCCCCTGGGCAAGCACCAGTTCGTCGTGCGCAATGGAAAGCGCATCCCGATCCACGGCGGCACGGAGTCGCTGGGCATCTGGAACAAGGTGGAGCCGGTGTGGAATCCGGCGGGCGGTGGCTATACCGAGGTGACGACGGGCTCCAGCTACATCCAGGCCGTCGGCTGGGACGGCGGCAGGTGCCCGCAGGCGCGCACGCTGCTGACGTACGCACAGTCCTCGAACGCCGACTCACCGCATTTCAGCGACCAGACGCAGCTGTACTCGGGTGAGCGCTGGGTGACGTCGCGGTTCTGCGAGAAGGACATCCTTGCCTCGCCGAAGCTGCGGGTGGTGTGGGCGCGCGAGCGCTGACGAGGGCGTGCATGACGGTCCGGGCCCGCCGGTGCGGCGGGCCCGGACCGTCGTACCCGGTGTCAGGCCTGGTCGGCCTTGAGCAGGTCGGCGCATTTCTCGCCGATCATCATCGTCGTGATGCACGGATTGACGGCGGGCAGGAACGGCATCACCGACCCGTCGGCGACCCGCAGGCCCCGCACACCCTTGACCCGCAGCTGCGGGTCGAGCGCGGCCCCGGGGTCACCGGCGGCGCCCATCCGTACGGTGCACGCCGGGTGGTAGACGGTGTTGTGGGTCTTGCGGATGTAGTCGAGGAGGTCCTCGTCGGACTGTGCGCCGGGGCCGGGCGCCAGCTCCTGCCCGGCCCAGTCGGCCATCGGCGACTGCGAGACGATCTCCCGGGCGAGTCGCAGACCGGCGGTCATCACCCGCACGTCGTGTTCGTCGGTGAAGTAGCGCGGGTCGACGCGCGGCTTGTCGCGGAAGTCGCGGGTGCGCAGCCGCACGGTACCCATGGAGCGGGCACGGGTGACGTTGGGGGTGAGGCAGAAGGCGTTCTCGGCGGTCGGGTAGCCGCGCCGGTAGGTATTCATGTCGAAAGGCACCGAACCGTAGTGGAACATCAGGTCGGGCCGGTCCAGGCCCGGTTCGGTGTCGGCGAAGATTCCGATCTCCCACCACTGGGTGGACGACGTGACCATGGGTCGCTTCGCCTCCCACATGATCACGCCCTCCGGATGGTCCTGGAGGTTGGAGCCGACCGCCGGGGAGTCGACGAGGACCTCCACCCCGTTCTCGCGCAGGTGCTCGGCCGGGCCGATGCCCGAGAGCATCAGCAGCTTCGGGGTGTCGATCGAGCCGCAGGCGACGATCACCTCGCGGCGCGCGCCGACGGTCCTGGTGTGGATGAGGTCGGGCGCCAGGTATTCCACGCCGGTGCAGCGCCGGTCGGCGTCAAGGACCAGCCGCTTGGCCTGCAGCCCGGTACGCACCTCCAGGTTGGGCCGCTTGCCCATCACGGGATGCAGATAGGAGACCGAGGCCGACGAACGGGTGCCGTCGGGGCGGGCGTTGATCTGGAACCAGTGGGCGCCGCGCTTGACCGTGGTGCCGGTGTTGAACGGCGTGGTGGGGATGGAGGCGGCGGCGCAGGCCTCCAACAGAGCTGTGCCACAGGGGTCGTTGGGAGGGACCGTGCGGATGGTGACGGGGCCGCCGCGACCGTGGTGGTCACCGGGGGCGTCGTTGGTCTCCAGCCGCTTGTACAGCGGGAAGCAGTCGGCTGCGCTCCAGCCCTCGCAGCCCAGCGCGGCCCACTCGTCGAGGTCCTCGGCGGGCGCCCAGAAGGCGATGCACGAGTTGTGCGACGAGCAGCCGCCGAGGACCTTGGCGCGGGCGTGCCGCATGAAGCTGTTGCCGTTGTCCTGGGGCTCCACGGGGTAGTCCCAGTCGTAGCCGGACTCCAGCAGCCCCATCCACTGGTCGAGCCGCAGGACGTTGTCGTCGCCGACGTCGGAGGGACCGGCCTCCAGTACGCACACGGTGACGGCCGGGTCCTCGGTCAGCCGGGCGGCGACCACCGCTCCGGCTGTACCACCGCCGACGACCACGTAGTCGAACTGCTCCTGCGGGTGGCTGTCGGCCGGCATCTTCTCTCCAGAACGTGGGGGAAGGAAACGTGGGTACGGGAAGCGGCTGACCCGCTCGCGCCTGTCGCGGGGTCAGGGCGCCGTCGGGTCGCCGCGGACCTCGGCGCGGTGGCTTTCGAGGACGCCGGTCTTCTTGCGCTGCACAAACCAGTAGTAGGCGAAGCCGCCCAGGGCGACGACGCCGATGAAGAGGAACGCGCCCCAGCGCAGGTACCAGTGCTGCGGCCCCGTGGCGTTGTACACCTCGGCGCGCGGCCAGGCGAGGTTGAGCGACATGACGGCGCCCCACACCACGGCGACGATGTTGATCGGCAGTCCCAACCGGCCGAGCGAGAACTTCCCTGCGGCGGGCGTCCAGTCGCCGCGCAGCCGCTTGATCAGCATGGGCACGGTGACCAGCAGATAGGCCACGTAGATCATGATGATCGCGATGCTGGTGATCACCGAGAAGATCTGCGGTTGGTTGACGTTGATCAGCAGGATGACGACGCCGACCACACCGATCACGACGGCGGGCACCACCGGGGTCTGGAAGCGGGGGCTGACCTTGGCGAGCACGGAGCCCGCCGGCAGGTTGTTGTCCCGGGCCATCGCGAACATCAGGCGGATGCCCGCGGCCTGAACGGCCAGCACACAGACGGTGATCGCGATGACCACGCACCACAGGAAGATCTCGCCGACGGTCGAGCCGAGCGTCTCCAGGACGACGTACTGAAGGCCGCCCGTCGACAGCTCCTTCGCGCCCAGGTCCGGCACGGCCAGCAGCGCGAACAGCAGGATGAGCCCACCGATGAGGAAGGATGCGATGAGGGCCCTCAGGATGGCGCGGGGCGCGTTGCGGCCCGGGTTGTGCGACTCCTCGCCCAGCGACGATGCCGTGTCGAAGCCGTACATCACATAGGCGGAGGCCAGCGACGCGGTGAGGAACGCGCCGAAGTAGCCGAGGGTCTCGCCGCTGCCGAGCCCGTTGGTCTCGGTCAGGACGCTGCTGGGGCCGCGGGTGATGTGCGCCGCGAGGAAGATGATCAGGGCGACGGCGGCGATCAGCTCGATGAAGACGCCCGCCGAGTTGATCCGGGCCATGAGTTTGACGCCGAAGGCGTTGACCGCGGTGGAGAAGAGGATGAGCACCGAGCCGAGGAGCACGGCGTTGGCCGCCGCGTCCGTCTTGCCGCTGCCGTCTCCGATGAACTGGAAGAAGGAGTCGATCTGCGGCAGCGTGAGCTGGTAGGCGAGCGCCACGGCCGACAGCGTCACCATGGTGGCCGTCATCATCATCCAGCCGCCGAGCCAGCCGACGTGCGGGCCGCCCATGGCCTTGGCCCAGTTGTAGACGGAGCCGGCGACGGGGTAGCGGGCCGCAAGCTCGCAGAAGCACAGGGCGACCATCAGCTGGCCGGCGAAGACCATCGGCCAGGACCACCAATAGGCCGGTCCGCCGAAGCTCACACCGAAGTAGAAGAGCTGGAAGGTGCCGGTCAGGATCGAGATGTAGCTGATGCCCGCGGCGAAGGTGTGGAAGTTGCCGAGGGTGCGCTTGAGTTCGGGCTTGTAGCCGAGCTCGTCGAGCGAGTCGTCGTCGTGGGTGCCGTCGGGTCGTGTTCCGGGACGTTCCGGTCCGGTCGTGCTCACTCGAACCACCTCTGCGGCCTGGGCGCGGTGTTGCGCCAGATGTGCTTGGCCTCCTGGTACTCCGCGAGACCGGCGGGGCCCAGCTCACGGCCGACGCCGGACTGTTTCATCCCGCCCCACTCCGCCTGTGGCACATAGGGATGGAAGTCGTTGATCCATACGGTGCCGGCCCGCAGCCCGGCGGCGACCCGGTGGGCGCGCTCGCTGTCCTGCGTCCAGACGGCTCCGGCCAGGCCGTAGACGGTGTCATTGGCCAGGGCGAGCGCCTCGGCCTCGTCGCGGAACCGTTCGACGGTCAGGACGGGGCCGAACGATTCATCACGTACGACCGACATGCCCGGGGTGCACTCGTCGAGGACGGTCGGCGGGTAGTAGAACCCGTTCTGCAGGGCGGGGTCGTCGGGGCGCGCGCCGCCGCAGCGCAGCACGGCGCCCTCGGCGAGGCCTGCGGCGACGTACGCCTCGACCTTGTCGCGGTGCGCGGCGGAGATCAGCGGTCCGGTGCGGGCGTGTTCGTCGAAGGGGCCGCCGAGCGGGATCTCCCGGGCCCGGCGCACCACCTCGTCGACGAACGCGTCGTGCAGTTCGTCCTGGACGAGCAGCCGCGCGCCGGCCGAACAGACCTGGCCGGAGTGCAGGAAGACCGCCATGAGCGCGTAGTCGACCGCCGTGTCGAAGTCGGCGTCGGCGAAGACGATGTTGGGGTTCTTGCCGCCCAGTTCGAGGGCGATCTTCTTCACGGTGGGCGCCGCCGCGGCCATGATCCGCCGCCCGGTGATCAGGCCTCCGGTGAAGGAGACCAGGTCCACGCGCTCGTCGGTGCTCAGCGGCGCGCCCGCGGTGGCGCCGGCGCCCAGGACCAGGTTGGCGGCGCCGGGCGGCAGTCCGGCCTCGGTGAGTGCCTTCATCAGGAGGATGGCGGTGTGCGGCGTGAGCTCGCTGGGTTTGAGGACGAAGGTGTTGCCCGCCGCGAGCGCGGGGGCGACCTTCCAGGCCGTCTGCAGCAGCGGGTAGTTCCACGGTGTGATCAGCGAGCAGACGCCGACCGGCTCGTGCACCACCCTGCTGTCCGTCTCGGGGTTTCCCGCGTCGACGACCCGGTCGGTACCGCCGGACGCGCCCAGGTTGCCGAAGTAGCGAAAGCAGTTCGCGATGTCCGCCATGTCGTACTCGCTCTCCACGAGCCGCTTCCCGGTGTCCAGGGATTCGGCTCGGGCGAACGCGTCCGTGTCGCGGTCGAGCAGGTCGGCGACGCGCAGCAGCAGTCGCCCGCGCTCGGCGGCCGGCGTGTGCGGCCACGGCCCGCGGTCGAAGGCCTCGCGGGCGGCGCCGACCGCGGCGGCGGCGTCCTTGGGTCCTGCCTCGTCGACGGTCGCGACGAGTGTTCCGTCGGCCGGACAGCGGATCTCGCGTGTCCCACCCTCGACGGCAGCGGTCCATTGGCCACCGATGAACAGCTCCGGCATGGCGTCCCTCCGGGCTCGCACGGGAGGAGGAGTGGTGCGTACGGTCTGCGACGAGCTCCGGATTCACAATAAGTGGCCTGGGTCACACCCGCACCGTGCGCGCGTCCACTCGGCCGAGTCGTCTTTTCGGCGCGCCGCCGCCGGGCACGCCTCGGACGGGCGGGTCCGCACCCACTTGGCCTTCGCAGGTCGCCCGTTCCTGCCGGGCGCGATGCCATGGAACCGGTGGAATCTCCCACCCCCGGGATCACGGAAGGCATACGCATGCATCGCAGCATTCGCAGAGGTTCTCTCGCTTCGGCCGCCTTGGCCTTCGCCCTCATGGCCGCGCTGGCGCCGGGGGCCGCTGCGGCCGGCGCGCACGCCGCGGGCGACGGCGGACCGGACCCGATGGCGCGGGACCAGGTCGGTGTCCACGGCGCGGCCGTGCACACGGCCGCCGATGACGATGACGCCGCGGGCGACAAGGAAGAGGCCCTGAAGGACGCGGCGGAAGCCAAGGCGGAGGCCGCCAAGGACGCCGCCGAGGCCAGGGCCGACGCCGCCAAGGATGTCGCCGAAGCGAAGGCCGACGCGGCCGAGGCCAAGGCGGACACGGCCAAGGACGCCGCGGAGGCGAAGGCCGACGGCGGCGCCGGGACGGATGGTGCCGAAAACGCCGCCGCCCGGCCCGACGCTGCCTGACGCGGCCTGACTCCTGCTCAGCGCTCACCCGGCGTCGGGCGCCGCCGCCTCACAGCGCGCTCTCCCGGCCCTCCCAGTAGGGCTCGCGCAGCCGGCGCTTGTAGAGCTTGCCGTTCGGGTCGCGGGGCATCGTCTCGATGAAGTCGACGGTCCTGGGGCGCTTGTAGCGGGCGAGCCGCTGTTCGCAGACCGCCAGGATGTCCACGGCCAGCGCGTCGTCGGGGCTGTGCCCGTCGGCCACCTCGACGACGGCCTTGACCTCCTCGCCCCACTCCGGATGCGGGATGCCGAAGGCGGCGGCGTCCGCGACCGCGGGGTGGGTGAGGAGGGCGGCCTCGATCTCGGCCGGGTAAATGTTGACGCCACCCGAGATGATCATGTCGATCTTGCGGTCGCGGAGGAAGAGGTAGCCGTCCTCGTCCAGGACGCCCAGGTCGCCGACGGTGAAGAAGTCACCGATGCGGTTCTTCTTCGTCTTGCCCTCGTCCTTGTGGTAGCTGAAGCCGCCCGTGCTCATCTTCATGTAGACGGTGCCCAGCTCGCCGGGCGGCAGCCGGTTGCCGTCGTCGTCGAAGACGGCGAGTTCGCTGATGGGCCAGGCGCGGCCGACGGTCCCCGGCTTCTTCAGCCAGTCCCCGGCGGTCGCGAAGGCGCCGCCGCCCTCGCTCGCCGCGTAGTACTCCTCGACGCAGTGCCCCCACCAGTCGATCATCGCCCGTTTCACGTGGTCGGGGCAGGGTGCCGCCCCGTGGATGGCGTGCCGCATCGACGACACGTCGTACGCGGTGCGTACGTCGTCGGGCAGGGCCAGCAGCCGGTGGAACTGGGTCGGGACCATGTGGGTGTGGGTGCAGGCGTGCCGGTCGATGAGGCTCAGCATGTCCTCGGGCGTCCACTTGTCCATGAGGACGAGCGGATGGCCGATGTGCAGCGCGGCGCCCGCGAACTGCAGTACGGCGGTGTGGTAGAGCGGTGAGCAGACGAGATGGACGTTGTCGTCGAAGGCCTTGATGCCGAAGATGCCGAGGAAGCCACCGAGGTGGGACTCCTCGGGAAGCCGGCCGGACAGCGGGCGGCGGATGCCGCGGGGGCGTCCTGTGGTGCCCGAGGTGTAGTTCATGACCCAGCCGAGGGTGCGGTCGGCGGGCGGCGACTCGCTCTGCCCGTCGAGGAGTTCGGCGTACGGACGGAAGCCGTCGAGGGCTCCGACGGCGTAACGGTGGGAGGTCGGCAGCTCCGCCTCGTCGGCGGCCGAGGTGGCCGCGTGGGCGAAGCGCTCGTGCGCGATGAGCACCTTCGCGCCGGAGTCGGCGACGATCCAGGCGATCTCGGGGCCGACGAGGTGGTGGTTGACCGGGACGAGATAGAGCCCGGCCTGGGAGGCGGCCAGATACGCCGTGAAGAACTCCACGCCGTTGGGGAGGAGCACGGCGAAGGAGTCGCCGCTTTCGAGTCCGGCCGCGCGCAGCCCGTGCACGAGCTGGTTGACTGCGGCGTGCAGCCGGCCCGCCGTCCATTCCTCGCTGTCCGGGGCGACCAGCATGACGCGGTCGGGGTCCGTGGTCGCCTGCGCCCAGAAACCGCCTGGCGGCTCGCTCATGACTGGCTCCGTCCTGCGATGCGGTTGATGCGGTCCACGGCCCGCTCGAAGCCGCGGGTGAGGTCGTCGAAGACGGCTTGGACGCCGCGTTCGGAGTTCATCCGGCCGACGATCTGGCCGACCGGGGTGCCGAGCAGCGGGCCGACTTCGTACTTCTGGATACGGGAGACAGCCTCGGCCACCAGGAGGCCCTGGAGCGGCATGGGCAGGGTGCCCGGACCACTCGGGTCGTCCCAGGCGTCGGTCCATTCGGTGCGCAGCTGGCGGGCGGGCTTGCCGGTCAGCGCCCGGGAGCGGACAGTGTCGCCGGAGCCCGCCGAGATGAGCTTGGCGGTGAGGGCGCGCGAGTGAAGGTCGGCCTCCTCCGTGGTGAGCCAGATCGAGCCGAGCCAGGCGCCCTGCGCGCCGAGTGCGAGGCCCGCGGCGATCTGCTCGCCGCCGCCGATGCCTCCGGCGGCGAGTACGGGCAGCGGGTGCACGGCTTCGACGACCTCGGGGACCAGGACCATGGTGGCGATCTCACCGGTGTGGCCGCCCGCCTCGTAGCCCTGCGCGACGACGATGTCGATGCCCGCCTCGGCGTGCCGCCGGGCGTGCTTGGCGCTGCCGGCGAGTGCGGCGACCAGGACGTCGTGGTCGTGGGCGCGCGCGATGACGTCGGCGGGCGGCGATCCCAGGGCGTTGGCGAGCAGCTTGATCGGGTAGTCGAAGGCGACGTCGAGCTGATTGCGGGCGACCTCTTCCATCCACCCCGTGATGCGCCAGCCCGAGGCTTCGCCCCGGTCGAGTTCGGGTACGCCGTGCTTGGCGAGGGTCTGGGTGACGAACTCGCGGTGCCCTTCGGGGATCATGGCCTCGACCTCGGCCTCGGTCACCCCCGACACCTTCTTCGCGGGCATGACGACATCGAGTCCGTAGGGCTTGCCGTCGGTGTGCTCCTGCATCCAGTCGAGGTCGCGCGCGAGATCGTCGGGTGCGGTGTAGCGGACCGCGCCGAGTACGCCGAGTCCGCCCGCCCTGGTGATGGCGGCGGCCACGGCGGGGAAGGGGGTGAAGCCGAAGATCGCGTGCTCGACTCCCAGTTTCTTGCTCAGCTCCGTCTCCATGGGCCGCAGGATGCCGCAGCGGGGCGGACGAGGGAAGAGATTTTCTGATGCTGCGTCAGATATTTTGGGCAGTTGACAGCGCCCTTCGCCTGCAAGAAAGTTTCAGGAGTTGAGCGTGCGGCGGAAGTTACTTTCACAAGGGGTGGCTCGTGACCGAAGGTGCGGCGGACAGCGGGATCAGCAGGCGCGGGCTGGGCGGTGGCCTCATGGCGCTGGGGAGCGCCCTGGCGCTCGCGCGACTGCCCGCGTCGGCGGCAGCGGCGACGCCGCCGCCCTCCGGCGGCCGGACCACGCTGCGGCGCGGTTCGCCCGAGCGGGCCGGGCTGCTCCCGGGCCCCCTGAAGCAGCTCGTCACGGACGCGGAGCGCTTCCTCGCCCCCTCCCCCGCGCACCCCTGGTACGCGGGGGCCGTGCTGCTCGCCGGCCGGGGCGGCACCGTGGCGCTGCACCGGCCGATCGGCTCCGCGGTGCGCTATTCGGCGTACGACGAGAAGACGGACTCCGGGGTCGAGTTCCCGGCGGGGCAGCGGATCGCGATGGCCGAGGACACCGTCTTCGACCTGGCCTCGGTCTCCAAGCTCTTCACGTCCATTCTCGCAGTGCAGCAGATCGAGCGCGGCGCGCTGGAGCTGGCGGAGAAGGTCACCGCGTATCTCCCGGAGTTCGGGGGCGGCGGAAAGCAGGACATCACGGTACGTCAACTCCTCACCCATACCTCGGGGTTCCGTTCCTGGATCCCGCTCTACAAAGAGCCGACGCGGGAGGGGAAGCTGAGGCTGCTGTGGAACGAGGTGCCGGCCCACGCCCCTGGCACCAAGTACCTCTACTCGGACCTCAATCTGATCTCGCTGCAGCTGGTCCTGGAGGAGATCACCGGCCGCACTCTGGATGCGCTGCTCCACGACGAGATCACCGCTCCGCTCGGGATGCACCGCACTCGCTTCAACCCGCCCGCCTCCTGGAAACCGAAGATCGCGGCCACCGAGGACGCCCGACTGCCCTGGTCGGGTCTCGAACGCGGCCTGGTCTGGGGCGAGGTGCACGACGAGAACGCCTTCGGCCTCGGCGGCGTCGCCGGCCACGCCGGGGTCTTCTCCGACGCCTGGGACCTCGCGATCCTCGCCCGTACGCTGCTCAACGGCGGCGCGTACGGCCGTCGGCGCGTCCTGGAGCCGGAGTCGGTCGAGCTGATGTTCACCGACTTCAACACCGCGTTCCCCGGCGACGAGCACGGCCTGGGCTTCGAGCTCTACCAGCACTGGTACATGGGCGCGATGGCCACACCCCGCACCGCCGGCCACACCGGCTTCACCGGCACCAGCCTGGTCCTCGACCCGTCGACCGACTCGTTCCTCGTGGTCCTGGGCAACTCGGTCCACCCCGTGCGCAGTTGGCGCACCGGAAGCGCGCCTCGGGTCGCCGCCGCCAACCATCTGGCGCGCGCCGTCGCCGTACGCCCGGCCCACGGCCGCACCGCCTGGTTCTCCGGCATGGCCGTCGCCACCAGCGCCACGCTCACGCTGCCCGCCCTGCGCCTCCCCAAGGACCGCCCCCGGCTGCGCTGTTCGCTGTGGTGGGACACCGAGCCGGGCTCGGACCGTCTCTTCCTCGAAGCCTCGACGGATGGGGGCGCGGCCTGGCAGCCGGTGCCGTTCAGCACCGTACGAACCGCGCGCGAGGGAAAGGCCCATGAGACCGAGTCGCACCCGGACGGCTCCGCCACCGGCTGGTCAGGGCGGGCCTGGCACCGACTGACCGCGGACCTGGCGGCCTGGGCCGGCACGGACCTGATACTG
Source organism: Streptomyces sp. A5-4 (assembly GCF_051131715.1). Classification (NCBI taxonomy): domain Bacteria; kingdom Bacillati; phylum Actinomycetota; class Actinomycetes; order Kitasatosporales; family Streptomycetaceae; genus Streptomyces; species Streptomyces sp. A5-4. The sequence continues at coordinate 440,818 of NZ_CP178591.1, forward strand.
CGCTGGCGGTACACGACCGACGCGCTGTACGTCGGGCGTGGTGTGTACGTCGACGCTCTGCGGGTCGAGGACGGGCGCCGCACCGTCTTCGACGAGTCCACGCCGCGGGACACGGCCCGCATCGGGGCCGTCGGCTGGACGGCCTCCGAGGACTGACCGGCGCCCTTGGGCGCGGCCTCGCTACCGGTCCCGGCGCCGCATCAGCAGCAGGGCGGCGCCGGCCAGTCCCACCGCGGTCCCTGCGGACAGGACGCCGCGCCGGGACTGGAGGGACAGCACGGACCACTTGGACTGCACGGAGAGGGCCGACCCGGTGCTCAACGCCGAGCCGATCGAGATGAGCGACAGGGCGGAACCGATCGATCCGATCGACAGCGAGCTGCCGATCGAGCCAAGACTGAGCGCGGAACCGATCGACCCGACGGAAAGCACCGACCCCACAGAACCGATCGACAACACCGAGTCCGACGACCAGAGCGACAAACGCGATTTCGACATGGGACCACGTTACGGGTCTCCGGTGGAGGTCCGCAGCGTCGCACCCGGGCTCCAGCGACCGCACAGGGCCCGAACCCGCCTTGCAGGGAACGCATTACTCCGGAGACGATCACTCTGTGACGTTTCCTGACCGTTCTCTCCCTGATGCGACGAATGACGCCGTTCTGGAAGTGGCGCCGTCGGTCCAGGCGGCCGAGGTGCGCCCGTGGCGTGCCCGGCCGACCGTCGCACCGGCCGTTCAGGGGGCGGCGGTCGTGGTCGCGCTCGTCGCCCTGTGCCTGATCGGCGCGGGCCTCGTGACGCGCGGCACGGGCGAGATCCGCATCCCCGGCGTGGGAACCACCGCCCTCCTGCGTGCGGTGCTCGTCACCACGCTCGCGCTGCACGCCGGTGGGCTGGCCGTGACCCGGACGGCCCGCACCGTCCCGGGCGCCCCGGCCTCGCGGCCCCGCAGCTGGGCCGTGGCCGCCTCGCTGCTCGGCGCCGCCGCTGCCGTCGCGCAGATCGTCAAGCTGGCCGGTCCGGGGTCGCCTCGCACGGGCCCGGCCGACCCCGGCGCTCTCCTGGAGATCTACGGGACCCTGCCCGGCCAGTTGGCGCTCCTCCAGGCCAACGCCTTCCTGGCCGCCGCGTACCTGGCGAGCAGGAGCCGCCCCGCGTGGGCCGTGGCGCCGCTCGCTCTCGTGGTCCTCGCCAAGGCGGTACGCACCCACCCCGAGGTCGACAGTCCCGCCGTCGGGATCGCGCTGACGGCGGTACACCTGACGGCCGCCACGCTGTGGTGCGGCGGGCTGCTGCACGCACTGCGCACGATGTTCGAGTGGCGCGGCGCCACGGACGCCGCCCGTGCGCTGCTCGGCCGCTACGCCCGTCTGGCGGCCTGACTGTTCACCGCGCTCACGGTCACCGGCACCGCCAGCACGTTGCGCCGGCTGCCGCTCGATCAGATCCTGAGCAGTGCCTACGGCCGTACGCTGCTGGCCAAACTGCTCCTGGTCGCCGTGGCGGGGCTGCTCGCCCTGCCGGCCCGGCGGCGACTGCACCGGGCTCGACGCGGGCCGAGTGCCTTTCGGGCGGCCCGCGTCGAGCTGGTGGCGCTGGGCGCCGTGGTACTCGTATCGGCGCTGTTGACCGCCGTGCCGCTGCCGGTGCCGTAGGCGTCCGGCGCCGTAGGTACCTGGGACCGCGCGCCGGTTCCGGCGCCGTGCGCACCCCGCGCCGCCGCGCCGCCGCGCACGGGCATCCCTCAGTGGCCGAGCGCCGCCATCGCCGCGTTGTGGCCCGGGATGCCGCTGACTCCGCCGCCCCGCACGGCGCCCGCCCCGCACAGCAGCACGTTCGCGTGCGCCGTCTCCACGCCCCACCTCCCGGTCCCGGCGGACTCGTCGGCGTACGGGAAGGCGAGCGGGCGGTGGAAGATGTTGCCGCCGGGCAGCCGCAATTCGGCTTCTAGGTCGAGCGGGGTCTTCGCCTCGATGCAGGGGCGGCCCTCCTCGTCGAGCGCGAGGCAGTCGGTGATCGGCTCGGCGAGGTGGGCGTCGAGCCGGCCGAGGGTGGCCTTGAGCAGGCTCTCCCGTGCCCCGTCGTTGTCGTGCGCGAAGAGCCCCGCGGGGGTGTGCAGTCCGAAGAGCGTCAGGGTCTGGTAGCCCCGCTCGGCCAGCTCGGGGCCGAGGATCGACGGGTCCGTCAGCGAGTGGCAGTAGATCTCGGACGGCGGCGCGGTCGGCAGCCCGCCCGCCGCCGCTTCCCGGTGCGCCACCGCCAACTGCTCGTACCCCTCGGCCACATGGAACGTCCCGGCGAAGGCGTCACTCGGCGAAACAGCCCGGTCGCGCAGTTCGGGGAGGCGGCGCAGCAACATGTTGACCTTGAGCTGGGCACCTTCGGACGGCGCCGGAGGCGCGTCGCCGAGCAGGGCCGCGAGCGCCTGCGGCGAGGCGTTCACCAGGACCTGTCCGGCCGAGACGATGCCCGCCTCCTCGTCCGTGCGCCAGGAGACCTCGGCCCGGGTCCCGTCGGTCTCGATGCGGGTCACCTCGCGCCCGGTGACGATCCGCGCGCCCGCCGACCGGGCGGCGGTGGCGAGGGCGTCGGTGAGGGCTCCCATGCCGCCCACCGGGACGTTCCAGTCGCCGGTGCCGCCGCCGATCACGTGGTAGAGGAAGCAGCGGTTCTGCGCCAGGGACGGGTCGTGCGCGTCGGCGAAGGTGCCGATCAACGCGTCGGTCAGTACGACGCCCCGCACGAGGTCGTCGTCGAAGGTGTCCTCGATCGCGACGCCGAGCGGCTCGTCGAAGAGCATCCGCCAGGCGTCGGCGTCGCCGATCCGCTCGCGCAGGGCCTTCCGGGTGGGGAGCGGCTCGGTGAGTGTGGGGAAGACCCGCTCCGCGACCCGGCGGGTCATGGAGTAGAACCGCTGCCAGGACTCGAAGTCCCGGTCGGCTCCCGTGAGCGCCCGGAACGAGCCACGCGTGCGCTCTTCGCCGCCGCCGACCAGCAGGCCGGTCGCGACGCCGTTCCGCTCGGTGGGGGTGTATGAGGAGATGGTGCGTTCCCGGACGGCGAAGCGCAGCCCGAGATCGCGCACGATCTTGTCCGGCAACAGGCTGACCAGGTACGAGTAGCGCGACAGCCGGGCATCGAGCCCGGCGAAGGGGCGGGTGGAGACGGCGGCGCCACCGGTGTGGCCGAGCCGCTCCAGGACGAGGACCGAGCGCCCGGACCGCGCCAGATAGGCGGCGGCGACCAGCCCGTTGTGTCCCCCGCCCACGATCACGATGTCGTAGGCGTCACCGTGGGAGTCGCGCTCCCGGCTCGTCCGGCGGGCTTCCTGGGCGTCCTGTTCGGGCATGGCCTCACACGCTCCTGTCTCGGGTACTGCCACTCGCGGGCTCCGGGGCACGCTGTCCGGTGTGGCCCCGGAGGCGTCAGTGGTGTCAGAGGCTCTGGGCTCCGCGCTGCTGGCGCAGCGCCGCGACCTGCCGGTACAGCTCCACGGCCTCCGCGCCGCGACCGAGCTGCTCCAGGCAGTGCGCCTCGTCGTTGCGGCTGGCCAGGGCGTCGGGGTGGTCGGCGCCCAGCACACGCCGGCGGGCCTCGGCGACCTGCCCGTACACCGCGAGGGCATCGGCCCAGCGGCCCAGCCAGCCAAGGCCGACGGCGACCTCCCGCCGGCTGACGAGCGTGTCGGGGTGGTCCGGCCCCAGCACGCGCTCACGTATCGCGCACACGTCGCGCGCCTCGGCGAGCGCCTCCTCCCAGCGGGAGAGCCGCCCGAGGTTGACGCCGAGGCCGTGCCGGGCGCGCAGCGTCTCGGGATCGGCGGGGCCGTGCACGCGGGTACGGTCGTCCACGAGGGAGCGGTAGAGCTCCAGTGCCTCCGCGCTGCGACCCAGGCGGCCGAGGCTTATGCCGACCTCGTAGCGGGCGGAGAGCGTGTCGGGGTGATCGGCGCCGAGTGCCTGGGTCCGGGCCGCCGCGACCTCGCGGTAGGTCTGCAGCGCCTCCGACCAGCGGCCCAGCTGGCCGAGTGCGTAGGCCACCTCGTACTGGGTGACGAGAGTGTCGGGGTGGGTCGCGCCGAGCACCCGCGTGCGGGCCGCGGCGACCTCGTGCGCCATGCGGTAGGAGTCCTCCAGACGGCCGAGCCTGCTCAGGTTGAACGCCAGGTTGTGCCGGCAGCGCAGGGTGTCGGGGTGCTCGGGTCCGATGGTGCGCTCGCGCGACGCGAGCACCGCCGCGTACACCTGATGGGCCTCGAAGTGCCGGCCGAGCTGTCCCATGACGTACGCCATCTCCTGGCGGGCGGCGAGGGTTTCGGGGTGGTCCGGGCCCATGGTGCGCTCGCGGCCGTCCGCCACCCGGCCGAACTCGCGCAGCGCGTCCGCCGCCCGGCCGGTCCTGCTGAGGGTGAAGCCGACCTCGTAGTGGCTGGCGAGGGTGTCGGGGTGGTCCGGGCCCAGCGTGTGCTCGCGCTCGACGGCGACCGCGCGGTGCACCTCGCCGGCCTCCGTCCAGCGGCCCAGCCGCCCGAGGCTGAGGCCCGCGTTGTGCCTGCTGTTGAGGACGGTGAGCACCTCGGGCGGCGGCGTGGGCCGCTCCTGGCGCTGTGGGGGCTGCACGGTGACCCCGTCCCGCAGGCCGACGCCGGTGGTCCACCCCCCCGTCAGCCCGGCGGAGTGGTCGTACGCGGCGGCGGGCGACGGCCAGGTTCCGCCCGCCTTGTGCCCGGTGGTCATCCCCCGGGTCCAGGACGGGAGCGAGGGCGGCTGCTCGGGGCGGGGGCCGGGCGGTCGCGGTACGGACGAGGGCACGACCGGCAGGGCGTGCCCGGCGCCCGACGCACGCCCCGCGGTGAGGCGGCGCGCGAGGTCCCTGGCGTCGGCAGGCCGCTCCTCGGGGGCCTTGGCGAGCAGGTCGAGGACGATCCGGTCGAAGAACTCGGGGAGTTCGTCGCGGTGGGTGCGCGGCGGCTCGGGCTGGGTGTCGCGATGGCCGACGAGGACCGCCCAGGCGTCGTCCAGGTCGAACGGCGGCACTCCGGTGGCGATCTCGTACAGCACGCAGCCGAGCGAGTAGAGGTCGCTGCGGTGATCGACGTGGACGCCGCCGATCTGCTCGGGCGACATGTAGTGGGGGGTGCCCATGGCGATGCCCGTGCCGGTGAGCCGGGAGGTGACGCCGATGTCGTGGCCCAGGCGCGCTATGCCGAAGTCGCAGATCTTCACCGTGCCGTCGGTGAGCCGCATGATGTTGGCGGGCTTCAAGTCACGGTGGACGATGCCCTGTTCATGCGTGTAGGCAAGGGCCCAGGCGACCTGTTCGGCGATGTCGACGACATCGGCTACGGCCAGCGGGTGGTCCTTGTTGTCCTCCAGGAGCTGGCTGAGGTTGCGCCCCTCCAGCAGCTCCATGACCAGATAGAGGACTCCCTCGTGCTCCCCGAAGTCGTGCACGACGGTGACGCCCCGGTGCTGGAGGGCGGCGGCGACGCGCGCCTCCCGGCGGAAGCGTTCGCGAAGGACTTTCGTGAAGGACTGATCGTGCTGGGGGCCCATCGGCTTGAGGCATTTCACGGCGACCCTTCGGCCCAGCGACTCGTCGCGAGCACGCCACACCTCGCCCATGCCCCCGCGCCCGATCAGATCGAGCAGCCGGTACCGGCCCTGGATCAGCCTGGTGTCCGCCATCTCGTGCTGTCGCCCCCGTCGTTTTGCTGCGCCCTCCCCGGCTCGTCCAGTATGGCCGCCCGACGGGTGAGTTTGTACGGTGCCGGTCGCGCGTCGGGCCCGAGTCGGGCCATCGCTTTGAGGATGTGACCCGGTGGAAGTTGCCAGCGCACACGGGCGGGGACGGCCCGCAGGGCGGTTCCGGTTGCGACGAGGCGGCGGGTGACGGTGCGCGCCGAGGGCGCGGGACGTCCGTACAGCTCATGGGCGTAGGGCGGCAGGGAGGCGTACGCGAGCCCGGCGACGCGCCGCCATACCAGCGCACGCGCCGGTACGAGCAGCGGGGGAACGGGCGGTTTGCGGAGGAAATCGTCGACGGCGCGCGCTTCGGGCCCCACCGCGAGTTCGGGGCGCACTTTTTCGAAGTACGCGGCGAGCCCGGCCGTGGACGCGGGGACGGTCGCGGGGTCGAGGCCGACCAGCCGGGCACTCTCACGGTGTTCGTCGATGTAGCGGTCGGCCTGCGCCGCGTCGAGGCGGAAGCCGGAGCGGCGCAGGACCTGCAGATAGGAGTCGACCTCGGCGCAGTGCACCCACCGCAGCAGCTCGGGCTCGTCGACGCCGTAGCGCTCGCCCGTCGTGGGGTCGGTGGCGCCCAGCATGCTGTGGATCTTGCGGACCCGGGTGCCCGCCCGTTCGGCCGCGTCCGTCGTGCCGTAGGTGAGGGTGCCGACGAAGCCGGCGGTGCGCATCAGCCGGCCCCAGGCGTCGTTGCGGAAGTCGCTGTTCTGCATGACTCCGCGCACGGCGCGCGGGTGCAGGGCCTGGAGATAGAGGGCCCGGATGCCCGCGACCCACATCATCGGGTCGCCGTGCATCTGCCAGGTGACGGATTCGGGCCCGAACAGCCCCGGATCGGCGTCGCGCATGTCCGGCCTCCCCAGCGTCGGCCCCCGTACTGCCTGCTTTATCAGCTCTCCGCCCACGGGACCAGACCGCCACAGGAACGAATCGCTGCATACCATAACCAAATGGTGATGCACGAGCCGGTGACCGACGCCCTCACGCAGGTCCACGCCCGGCTGGCGGGCCTGCGCGACGGCAGGCTCGCCGACTACATCCCGCAGCTCGCCCTGGCAGACCCGGACGCCTTCGGTCTCGCCCTGGTGAGCATGGAGGGCCATCAGTACCGGGCGGGCCGCGCGCAGACGCCGTTCACCGTCCAGTCGGTGTCCAAGCCCTTCGTCTACGCCCTGGTCCTGGCCGAGCTGGGCCCGGCGGAGGTGACGCGGTGGGTGGACGCGGAGCCGAGCGGCGAGGCGTTCAACGCGATCAGCCTCGAACCGGGGACCGGGCGCCCGGCGAACGCGATGATCAACGCCGGGGCCATCGCCTGCACGGCCCTGGTCCCCGGCCCCACCGGGGCGCGGCGCTTCGATCGCATCCTGGGAATCCTGAGCCGCTTCGCGGGGCGCGCCCTCGATGTCGACGAGAGCGTGTACGCCTCGGAGTCGGCCTCCGGGAACCGCAATCGCGCGCTCGCCTACCTGATGAGCAGCACCGGGTCGCTGCCCGGCGACCCGTCCGAAGCAGTGGACACCTACTTCCGCCAGTGCGCGGTGCGGGTGACCGCCGTCGACCTCGCCGTCATGGTGGCGACCCTGGCCAACGGCGGCACCAACCCGGTGACCGGCAAGGCGGTCGTGCCGGAGCCGGTGGCGGTGCAGGTGCTCGCGGTGATGGCCTCGTGCGGCATGTACGACGCCTCGGGCAAGTGGCTGCTGAGGGTCGGGCTGCCGGCGAAGAGCGGGGTCGCGGGCGGGCTGGTCGCCGCGAGCCCGGCACGATTCGGCGTCGCCGCCTTCAGCCCGCCGCTGGATCCGGCCGGCACGCCGGTGCGCGGCGCGGCGGCGATGCGAGAGCTCTCCGAGCGGTTCGGACTGCACCTGATGCACAATCCGGCCCGCAGCGCCCCCACGGTCTCCCTCAGCAGCCGGCAGGAAGAGCGGGTGACCCTGGTGGCCGCGCAAGGAGCCATCGACTTCACCGCCGCGGAGCGGCTGCTGCACGAACTGTCCCCGGTCGCCCTGGAGACCGGAGGCGGGGTGGTCCTCGATCTCGCGGACGTGATGAACGTCGACGCCTGTGCCACGGCGATGGTGCGGGCCGCCCTCACGGACCTGTGCGCCCAGGGGCACCCGGTGGCCGTCGTGGGCCGGCTGGGGAGCGCCGCGGCCGGGCCCGGCTGGCGGAGCTTCGTCTCCCGGCAGGAGGCGGTCGCCTGGTGCGCCGAGGCCCCCTCCGGCCGCCTTTGAGCCGGCCCCGGGGCGAGCCGTGACGGGAGGTCGGCGGGCTCGCCGGTGTTCCGCGCCCACCCGGCGCCCACGCGCGCCGTCCGGTGGCGCTGCCCGTCAGCGGCGCACTCGCGGCATCCCCAGACCGATCCAGGAGATGATCTCCCGCTGGATCTCGTTGTTGCCGCCACCGAAGGTGAAGATGACGGCGGAGCGGTAACCGCGTTCGAGTTCGCCGTGCAGGACCGCGCCCGCCGAGCCCTCCTTCATCGGGCCGGCCGCGGCGACGATCTCCATCAGCCAGGCGTACGCGTCACGGCGTGCCTCGGAGCCGTACACCTTCACCGCCGACGCGTCCTGCGGGGTGAGCGAGCCGCTCTGCAGGGCGTACACCATCTGCCAGTTCAGGAGCTTCATCGCGTCGAGCTTGGTGTGGGTCTTCGCGAGGCGTCCGCGTACCCAGCCGAGGTCGATGACCCGGCGGCCGTCGGCGAGCTTGGTGTCCGCGGCCCAGCGCTGGACGTTGTGGAGGGCGCGGATGGCCATGGTGCCGTGGGCGGCGAGGGTGACACGCTCATGGTTGAGCTGGTTGGTGATGAGCCGCCAGCCCTTGTTCTCGTCTCCGACGCGGCGGGAGACGGGGACGTGGATGTTCTCGTAGTAGCTGGCGGTGGTGTCGTGCGAGGCCAGGGTGTTGATCAGGGTGCAGGAGTAGCCCGGGTCGCCGGTCGGCACGAGCAGCATGGTGATGCCCTTGTGCGGCGGCGCGTCCGGATCCGTGCGGACGGCGAGCCACACCCAGTCGGCGGTGTCGCCGTTGGTGGTCCAGATCTTCTGGCCGTTGACGACATACTCGTCGCCGTCGCGTACGGCGCGGGTCTTGAGGGCGGCGAGGTCGGTGCCCGCGTCGGGTTCGCTGTAGCCGATCGCGAAGTCGATCTCACCGGCCAGCACCTTGGGCAGGAAGTACGTCTTCTGCTCGTCCGTACCGAACTGCATGATCGTCGGGCCGACGGTGTTGAGCGCCATCAGCGGCAGCGGCACGCCGGCCTGCGCGGCCTCGTCGAAGAAGATGAACTGCTCCATCGGCGAGAGTCCCCGCCCGCCGTACTCCTCGGGCCAGCCCACACCGAGCCAGCCGTCGGCGCCCAGGCGGCGGACGGTCTCACGGTAGAAGCGCTTCTGGGCCGCCGGGTCGGCGTACCGCGCATATACGTTGTCCGGCACCAGCTCGGCGAAGTACGCGCGCAGCTCGGCGCGCAACTGCTGCTGCTCAGGCGTGTATTCGAGGTGCACGGCCCCTCCAGGAGTATCGCGTTCCCTATGGCGGCGCACAGACTAGAACGTGTTCCAAGAATCTGGAAGGGCTTCCCCCAACCGCGCCTTCGGGAGTCCGGACGCGGCGCCGGGCGCCGCCGCCTCAGGCCTCGTTCGCCGCCTCGATGAGGTCCAGCGCCTGCGCCAGACTCCTGGGCCGGCGCATCCCGGCCGTCTCGCGCACCCTCGCCCAGCCGGGACCGGCGATCAGCACGGTGGGCCGGGACCGCGCGCCCCTGATGCCCCAGGCCGTGGCACGCACCAGGTTCGCCAGGACGCGGTCGGCCGTGAGCCGGGTCTGGGACCACAGCACCACGGCGCGCGGTCCTGTCCTGCGCACCGCCTCGGACAGGGCCCCGACGGGGACAGCGGCGCCGAACATCCTTACCGGCAGGCCTCGTTCACCCAGAGAGGCCGCGAGCGCCTCCATCGCCAGGGTGTGCATCTCGCCCGGCACGCAGGCCAGCAACACCGGGGGTTCGTCGCCCTCCGGGCCCTTCGGCCGACAGCCACGGCGCAGGGCGGTGGAGACGTGCCAGGACAGCAAGTGCTCGGCCTCGACGTACCGTTCGCCCGCCGCGTCACCGGACGCCGCCCAGGTGCGGCCGATGGCGCGCAGCGTCGGCGACATCACCTCCTCCCACGCGCCGGCGAGTCCGTGCTCGGTGACGGACGCGGCCAGCAGGGTGTCGAGGCGGGGAGAGTCCAGGCGTACGGCGGCCCGGCCCAGCCCACGGCCGGCCCGCGCGGCGGTGCGGGGAGCGGGAATCAGGACGACGCGACCGGAGCGGGTGACGTGGCCCTGCGGCGCCGGAGGGTGCTGCGGCCCCTCGGGCCTGCGGGCCAGCCGGGCGGCCTCGGCAGGGGCGATGCCGTGGGCCGTGAGACAGCACATGCGCTCCAGCAGGGCCACGTCATCGGGCGACCAGCGCCGGTGCCTGCCGCCCTCGCGCGCGGCGGGGCCGAGACCGTACCGGTGGTCCCAGGACCTCAGCGTCGTCGGCGCGACCCCAAGTCGCAGCGCCACGGCCCCAGTTGTCATTCCGGCCTCGGGCGATGTCCCGCTTTCGATGTCCATCTCCGGACGATACGACGCACGAACGACGCGAGTTGCCGCCGTGGAGCGACTGCGACGAAGATTGCCACCACAAGGACGGCGGTCGGCTCACGACTCCCGGGGCGTCCGTGTCGTCTCCGACGCGGACGCCCCGGCCCGGCCGATGCGCGGGCGTGGAGGACGTCACGCGCCCACGGGCTGCGGGCCGACCGCGCAGAGGCGTCACCACGGACCGGGCTCCTGGGGCGTCACGCCGAAGCCGTCCGGCCCAAGTCGGCTCCCCCGGGCCGGGCGGCTTCGGCGCGGACCGGCGTCTCCACGGTTCACCCACACCGGTGAACCCCCGAGTCACCCGTAAGAGCCCGTCCGGTCGCCGACCCTCCCGGGTGCGTCCAGCATGGCGGTGGCGCATCCGTCGACCCCGGAGGATTTCCGTGACCACTGTCCGCGACCTGATGACCCCTGACGTCCGCTGCATTCCGGCGACCGAGACACTCGACCGCGCGGCCCAGCTGATGCGGGACCACCGCATCGGCGCGCTGCCCGTGCAGAACGGCGACAACGAGCTCATCGGCATCGTCACCGACCGCGACATCATCCTGAAGTGTGTCGCCGCGGGCCACGACCCGGCGAAGGTGACCGCCGGGGACCTCGCGGAGGGCGCCCCGGTGTCCGTCGACGTGGCCGCCGACGCGTCCGACGCCGTACGGGTGATGGGTGAGGCACGCATCCGCAGGCTGCTGGTCCTGGACAACGGCAGGCCGGCCGGTGTGGTCACCGAGGCGGACCTGGCCCGGAGCCTGCCCGCCGAGCAGCTCGCCGACTTCGTCAGCCGTGTCTACGCGACGGGCTGACCCGCCGCGGCCCCTCCGTGTACGGGTTCGGCCCGGCACAGCGTCCGCCGCTGTGCCGGGCCGAACCCGTACACGCTATGGAAGCTGAGTCTCGATGGCCGCGCGACCCTCCTTCTCCAAGCGGCGCCGCGCCCACTCCAGGGTTTCCGGAGTCACGTCGCGCCCCGAGGCGAGCACCAGATCCTCGGGGGTGACGTCGTCGCCGGCGCCGGTGTGCAGCAAGCTGTCGGGGGTCACTACCGACGGGTCTCGCTTCGAAACGGATTCCTCGCTCATTACCGCCTCCTTGTTTCATCGATCAGTCGGCATTCTGGTTGGCCCCTACCCGGCCCGCATCCGGTGAACATCGGGTGGCCGCTCGACTTTCACTTCGCCCACTCCCCTCACGTCCGCCGCTGTCGTATGTTCCGGATGCGAAGGGCGTCCGCCTGCGGCAGCGTGGGGGGCCCAGCCAGGCCGTAACCGAGCACGGAGTGGGACTGATGAGCGAAGACAACACGGAGCTTCCCGAGGACGACGGCGTTCTGGACGCGGCGGACACTCTGATGAGCGACGACCTGGACTCCGACCCGCTCGACGCGGGCATCACCCCGGCCGAGCACTGGTCGCCCGCCGAGTCCTTCGGTACGACGGCCGAGGAGGCACGGCGCGGCGAATCGCTGGATCAGCTGCTCGCCGAGGAGGAGCCGGATGTCGAACAGGCCACCGGCGACGAGGAAGAGGACCCGGACGCGCCGAACGAGGACCGGGACGAGGGCCCGGAGGACGCGCTGACCGAGGAACCGATCGAGGACCTGAACGAGATCTGACCGCGGCGGGCCCGGCCGCGGGACGATCCGGCCGCGTCAGCACCGGCCGGCGGTCGGGCTATCCGGCCACCGGGGGCTCGCCGCCCTGCCCGTCCTGCCCGTAGCGGCGCTCGAACTGCGCGACCCTGCCCTCCGCGTCCAGCGTCCTGGCCTTCCCCGTGTAGAAGGGGTGGCTCTCCGAGGAGATCTCGACGTCGACGACGGGGTACGTATTGCCGTCGTCCCATTCGATGGTGTGCTCGCTGGTGGCCGTCGAACGGGTGAGGAACGCGAACCCCGCGGTCCGGTCCCGGAAGACCACCTGCTGGTAGGAGATGCTGGCGTCCGGCTTCACGGCTGCTCCTTCTGCTGCTCTGCTCTCTCGAACGGGCCTTCCCAGGCTAAGCCGGACCGCCCGGCTCGGCATCCGTCGCCGTGGCGCCCCTGAAGGTCGAGCGGTACGCGCTCGGTGAGACCCCCAGCGCGGTGTGCAGATGCTGGCGCAGTGACACCGCGGTGGAGAAGCCGACCGCCGCCGCCACCCGGTCGACGGGCAGGTCCGACTCCTCCAGCAACTCGCGGGCCCGGTCGACCCGCCGTGCGGTCAGCCACTGGACCGGGGTCAGCCCGACCTCGTCGCAGAAGCGGCGGGAGAAGGTGCGGGTGCTCATCGAGGCGCGCGCCGCGAGTTCCGCCAGGGTGACGGGGTGCTCCAGGTGATCCAGGGCCCAGTCGCGGGCGGGCCCGGTGGAGGAGTGGCGGGGCGTGGGGACGGGGCGCCGGACGTACTGGGCCTGGCCGCCGTCGCGGTGCGGCGGGACGACCGTGCCGCGGGCCACCTCGTTGGCCACCCGCGCGCCGTGGTCGCGGCGGATCATGTGCAGGCACAGATCGATGCCGGAGGCGACACCGGCGGCGGTGAGTACGTCACCGTCGTCGGTGTAGAGCACGTCGGGGTCCACGCGCACCGCCGGGTGGAGCCGTTGCAGATCGCCGGCCGAACGCCAGTGCGTGGTGGCCCGCCTGCCGTCGAGCAGCCCCGCAGCCGCGAGTACGAACGCGCCGGTGCAGATGGACGCGGTGCGGACGCCGGGGCGGATGCGGGTGAGCGCGTCGGCGAGTTCGGCCGGCAGGTGCGGGGCGGCGCCGGGCGTGTAGTCCTCGTCGGAGGCCGGGACGATCACGGTGTCGGCCTCGGCCAGGATTTCCGTGCCGTGCACGACATTGATGCTGACATCGGCGTCCGTGCGGATCTCGCCGGGTGTCACGGTGCAGGTCAGCACCTCGTACAGGGGCTCCCCCGCAGGTGACACGGCCTGCCGGAACAGGCGGTGCACGATGCCGAGTTCCATGGTGAGCAGACCCGCGCGTACGAGAACGGCGACCCGGTGCGGGCCCGTCGGCCTTCCCGGCTCTCCGGGCTCCGGCTGGTTGCCGCGCTCGGCTGGGCTTCCTGGGCTCCGGAATGCGGTCATGGCGAGATTCTTTCACACCATGACTATCCGGCCACTGGTTCGGCCCCGGGTTCCGGACCAGGGTCGAGTGCATGACACAGAGTCTCCGAAGTCGCCAGAAGCACTCCCCCGCGCGGGGCACGCCCGCACGCGCCCGGCTGCACCGGGCCTGGCTGGTGGCAGGGGTCGCGGCACTCGCGGTGATCACCGCGGGGGCCTTCACCACCCTGGCGGGCCTGCTCGTGGGCCCGCTGAACCGGGAGTTCGGCTGGTCCCGCTCCACGATCGGTCTCGCCCCGTCCGTGAACATGGTGCTGTACGGACTCACCGCCCCCTTCGCCGCCGCCCTGATGGACCGCTTCGGGATGCGCCGGGTCGTCGGGACCGCGCTGGCCGTGGTCGCCGTCGGCGCGCTGTGGACCACCGTCATGACGGCGCCCTGGCAGTCCGTGCTCGCCTGGGGCGTTCTCGTCGGGGCCGGCTGCGGCTCGATGGCGATGGCCTTCGCCGCGACCGTCACCCAGCGCTGGTTCGTACGGCGGCGCGGTCTGGTCACCGGCATTCTCACCGCCGCCGGTGTCTTCGGGCAGTTCGCGTTCCTGCCGCTGCTGTCCTGGGTCGTCGAGCGCTTCGCGTGGCGCGCCGCCGCCCTGGCGCTCGTGGTGGCGGCGGTGGTCGTGCTCCCGCTGGTCATCCTGCTGCTGCGCGACCATCCGGCGGACGTGGGCGTACGGGCCTACGGCGCGAGCCGGTTCACCGCGCGCCCGGCCCCCACGCAGGGGGCCGCCCGGCGCACCCTGCGGGTGCTCGTACGGTCCGCGCGCACCGGGCCCTTCTGGCTGCTGGCCGCGACCTTCGCGATCTGCGGCGCGTCGACCAACGGCGTGATGTGGACCCATTTCACGCCCGCCGCCCACGACCACGGCATGCCCGTCACCGTCGCCTCCTCGCTCCTCGCGATGATCGGCGTCTTCAACGTGCTGGGAGCCGTGGCCTCGGGCCGGCTGACCGACCGCTACGATCCGCGGCGCCTGCTCGCCGCGTACTTCGCGCTGCGCGGCCTCACCCTGCTCACGCTGCCCCTGCTGATGACCGCGACGGCCGGGCCGCCGATGGTCACCTTCGTGGTGCTCTTCGGGCTGCTCGACGTCGCGACCGTGCCGCCGACACTCGCACTCTGCCGGGAGCTGTACGGCGGTGACAGTGCGATCGTCTTCGGCTGGGTGGGCGCGGCGCACCAACTGGGCGCGGGCATCGCGGCCTTCGCGGGCGGTGCGGCGCGGGACGCGTTCGGCTCGTACGACCCGCTGTGGATCGGTGTCGGCGCGCTGTGCGGGGCCGGGGCGCTGCTCGCCCTGACGGTCGTCCGGCCGTCACCCGCCTGACTCGGGGCGCCCTCCTTACCGCGAGACCGGTACGCATACGCCACACTCACTGGAATTCAGGCAAACGGGTTGGTACATAAGGAAATTGACCGTTACCGACCTGTACGGTGCCCCGCATGGACGGGGTACGGGGCACATGTTCCTTCGGGGAAGAACTGCGGCGGCTGCGCGGTGAGCGCGGCATCTCACTGACCGCGCTGGCCCGTTCGATCCACTACAGCAAGGGCTACCTCAGCAAGATCGAGAACGGTGGCAAGCCGCCGACGCCCGACGTGGCCAGGCGCTGCGACGAGGTCCTCGACGCGGGCGGGGCCCTGCTGCGGCTGGTGCCCGACGTACCGGCGGCGCGTCAGGCAGCGCCGTCGGATCCGGTGGATTCGGTGTGCCCCTACCGGGGTCTCGCGGCCTTCGGCCCGGCCGACGCGCAGTGGTTCTTCGGCCGGGATCGCGCCACCGCCGAGCTGGTGGCGCGGCTCGCGGAGCGGGTGGGGCACGGGCCGCTCGCGGTGGTCGCCTCGTCCGGGGCGGGCAAGTCCTCGCTGCTGCGCGCCGGCCTGGTGCCCGCGTTGCGGCGCGGGGCGCTGCCGGGCGCCGGCTCGGGCAACTGGCCGATGGTGGTGTGCACGCCCACCGCGCATCCGCTCAAGGAACTGCTGCGGTGTGTGTCCGACGCCCTGGGGCGCGGGCTCGGTGTGAGCGCGGAGGCGCTGTGCGGGCAGCCCCGGCTGCTCGCCGACACCGTACGGCCCCTCCTGGCGGAGGCCCGATTGGTGCTGCTGGTCGACCAGTTCGAGGAGACCTTCACGCTGTGCGCCGACGAGGAGGAGCGACGCGCCTTCGTCGCGGTGCTCGGCGCGCTGGCCACCGCGGACGGGCAGGCGGACGCGCCCGCCGCGGTGGTCCTGGGCGTACGGGCCGACTTCAGCGGCCGGTGCCTGGACCACCCCGAGCTGGCTGCCGTCTTCTCGCACGGCCTGTTCGCGCTGGGCCCGATGACCGGCGCCGAACTGCGCGAATCCATCACGCTGCCCGCCGAACGCGCCGGGCTCGTCCTGGAGGCCGGGCTGATCGGGCTGCTACTGCGGGACGTGGGGGTCGGCGGCGCGGGCCACTGCCGTCCGGACGACCTCGCTCCCGCCTCGCCAGGAGCCCTGCCGCTGCTCGCGCACGCGATGCTGGTCACCTGGCAGCAGCGCTCCGGCCGCACGCTGACCGTGGCGGGGTACGAGCGGACGGGCGGCATCCACGGGGCCGTCGCGAGGACTGCCGAGGACGTGTTCACCCGCCTCCACCCGCCCGAGCGGGAGATGGCCAGGCGGGTTCTCATCAGACTGGTCCAGATCGGTGACGGCGAGAGCGGCACGGCGACCCGGCGCAGGGCCAGCCGCGAGCTGCTTCTCGACCAACTGCCCGATCGGCGCGGGGTGGAGGCGGCGCTCGACGCGTTCGTACGGGCGCGGCTCGTGACCGTCGACCGCGACGCGGTGCAGATCACCCATGAGGCGCTGCTGCGTGCCTGGCCCCGGCTGCGCGGCTGGACCGAGACCGGCAGGGCCGGGCTGCTGATCCACCAGCAACTCGCCGAGGCCGCCGCCGAGTGGCTGCGCGAGCGGTGCGACCCAGGGCTCCTCTACCGGGGAAC
Source organism: Streptomyces sp. A5-4 (assembly GCF_051131715.1). Taxonomy (NCBI): domain Bacteria; kingdom Bacillati; phylum Actinomycetota; class Actinomycetes; order Kitasatosporales; family Streptomycetaceae; genus Streptomyces; species Streptomyces sp. A5-4. The sequence continues at coordinate 457,275 of NZ_CP178591.1, forward strand.
GCGGCTGGCCGCGGCCGGGGAATGGGCCCAGCAGAGCGACGGCAGGGCGGCACTGGGGCCGGCCGAGGCCCGGTTCCTCGACGAGGGCCGGGCGGAGGAGGCCGGCCGGCGGCGGGCCGAGCGCCGGCAGGTCCGCACCCGCCGACGGCTGCTGGTCACGCTGGCGGCGCTGCTGGTCCTCGCGGTCGCCACGAGCGCCCTGGCGTTCCAGCAGCGGTCCCGGGCATTCGACGAGCGCCGCACCGCGATGTCCCAGGCGATGGCGGTACGGTCCGGCGCGCTGGCGTCGGGGCAGCCGGAGGCATCCATACTGCTGGCCGCCGAGGCCTACCGCACCGCGCCGACCACCGAGGCGCGCGGCGCGCTCCTGAGCACGCAGGCCCAGTACTTCGCGGGCCGGCTCGGCGCACACACGGGGCCGGTCAACGCGGTGGCGTTCAGTCCCGGCGGGGGCTTTTGGCCTCGGCGAGTTCGGACGGCACGGTGCGTCTGTGGGGCGGGGCCGGGCACCGTCGTCCGGTGGACACCCTGACGGGGCACAGCGATGCGGTGGTCGCCGTGGCGTTCAGCCCGGACGGGCGGCTGCTGGCGTCGGCGGGCTACGACGGGACGGTGCGGCTGTGGCGGGTGGCGGACCGTCAGCCCGCCGGAACGCTGGTCGGCCACGTCGGCGTGGTGCGGTCGGTGTCCTTCGGTCCCGGCGGGCGGAGCCTGGTGTCGGGCGGCGCGGACCGCACGGTGCGGATCTGGGACGTGCCGGGCCGTCGGCTGCGGGCGACGCTGAGAGGACACGGCGACAGCGTGATGGGCGTGTCGTTCGCCCGCGACGGCCGGAGTGTCGCCTCGGGCGGCGCCGACCGTACCGTGCGGATCTGGGGTGTGGCGCGCCGCGAACTGCGGGCGACGCTCAGGGGGCACGGCGACGGTGTGCTGGGGGTGGCGTTCAGCCCCGACGGCCGGAGCGTGGCCTCGGGGAGCGCCGACCGTACGGTGCGGGTGTGGGATCTGGTGCGCCACCGGGTCAGGGCCACACTCACCGGGCACAGCGACGACGTCAACGCGGTGGCGTACGGCGAGGGCGGGGCCACCGTCGTCAGCACCAGCGGCGACGGCACGGCGAAGGTGTGGGACACCGCGAGCCACCGGGTGACGGCCACGCTGGCGGGGCACACCGACTATGTGCTCGGGGCCGCGGTCAGCGGGAGTGTGGTGGCCACGGCGAGCTTCGACCGGTCCGTGGTCCTGTGGGACCTGGGCAGAGCGACCCTGACGGCGCACCCGTTCGCCGAGGCCTGGCAGTCGGCCCTCTCGCCGGACGGGCGGCTGCTGGCCTCGGCGAGTGTGGACCGTACGGTCAAGGTGTGGGACGTACGTCGCCGTACGCTGCTCACCACCCTTACCGGCCACGGCAGTTCGGTCTTCGGCGTGGCCTTCTCCCCCGACGGACGGCTCCTCGCCTCCGCGAGCGCCGACCGCACCGTCAAGGTGTGGGACGCCCGCCGCCGTACCCTCCTGGCCACTCTCACCGGTCACAGCGGTTCGGTCTTCGGCGTGGCCTTCTCCCCCGACGGACGGCTCCTCGCCTCCGCGAGCGCCGACCGCACCGTCAAGATCTGGGATCCCCGCCGCCACACCCTCCTCAGCACCCTCACGGGACATCAGGACTTCGCGAACACCGTCGCGTTCAGCCCCGACGGCCGGACGCTGGCCTCCGGCGGTGACGATCTGTCCGTGCGGCTGTGGGACGTGCGGGACCGCCGGGTGCGGTCCGTCCTGCGGGGCCACACGGGGTCCGTGCGCGGTCTGGCGTACCGTCCCGACGGCCGAGTGCTCGCGAGCAGCGGCAACGACGGCGCCGTCCGCCTCTGGAGCACCGCGGGACGCCGGCCCGTCGCGACGCTCACCGGGCACAGCGGCGCGGTGCGCGCGGTCGCCTTCGATCCGGGCGGGCGGACATTGGCGAGCAGTGGCAGCGACGGCACGGTGCGGCTCTGGGACACCGCGCGCCGCCGGCTCACCGCCACTCTGTCGGGGCACACCGGCGCGGTCTGGGGCGTGGCCTTCGATCCGCGTACACGCGCATGGGTGAGCAGCAGCAATGACGGCACGGTGCGCCTGTGGAGCGTCGACGTGCGGCGACGCGGTACGCACATCTGCGACTTGATCGGTGCGGTGGACCGCGAGTTCTGGGCGCGGCTGATCCCGGACCGGCCCCACAGGCCGGGATGCGCCGCCCGCTGAGGGGCGTTTCCCGGGGTGTTTCCCGTTTCCTGTCGCCTCGGGAGACAGCGGGGTCCTCGACAGCCCGTGCCGCGCGGACCAGGCTTCGAGTGGCGGGCCGAACCGGGCGTTTTGGAAGCGTTCGGCTGTCCGCGGCAGCAGCCTGGCCCGTCCGGTGCTTCTGCCGCGCCACCCGCACCTCGCTCAAGGAGACCTGATGAACGCACGCAAGAAGTTCGCCACCGCTCTCGCCGCCTTCGCCCTGACGGCCGGCCTGGTCACCGTCACCGCGCCCGCCACCGCCGCGCCCGCCGGGCCCGCTGCCGAGTGCGGGGTCCGCTCGGACGGCAAGCTCTACTGCGGCAACCGAGGGGGCGCCAAGGGGTACGCGCACCGGTCGTACGGCTCGGACGTGCGCGGCCGGATGAACTCGACGTTCAGCTGGTTCGCCTGCTGGGGCCGCGGCGACAGCCACGGGGGCGGCAACAACGTCTGGTACTGGACCAAGTTGGACAACGGCCAGTGGGGCAACATGCCCGCCGTCGACCTCAGGACCGCGGTGGACCCGGCGCCGGGCCTGCGCGAGTGCTGAGGCACTCCGGTGGGGTGAGACAGGTGCAGTGAGACTGTGGGCCGCTCCCGGCACGGGGCGGCCCGCAGCCATGCGCCGGGCCGTGGGCGTGAAACCCCGGCGGGCAACGGGACGAGTTCGAATACGGGGCGGACTTCCATTGTGGCGGCCGGGCCCACCCCCGTGGAACCCGGCCGCCACGCCAGTGGCCTCGGCTGTGTGGCCAGGGCGGCATGTGGCACCTGATCAGCAGAGCAACACTCTGGTGTGACCGGCACTGACAGAAACGTACACCCCAGTTGCGGGCCTGCGTCAACTACAGTTGGGTAGGGCCAGCACATACCGGGCCCATCGCACACCAGAGTGGACAGCGCGGCGATCATGGCGAGAAGGACGTACTGGACGTGACAGACGAAGCGGGGCACACCTTCGCGCAGCTGCTGGACCACCTGTTCAGGGAGGTTCATCCGCCGGCCCGCGGGCCGTACACGTACACCGAGGTCGCCGAGGGGATCCAGGAGGCCTCGGGGGGCGAGGGCAAGGGGCTCACCGCGAGCGCGATCCAGCAACTGCGCACCGGCGCCAAGAAGAACCCGACGCGGCACACCATCAAGGCGCTCGCCGGCTTCTTCGGTGTGCCCGCGGGCTACTTCTTCGACGAGGAGACCGCCGAGCGCGCGCGAGCGGAGATCGCCGTCCTGGCCGCCATGCGGGACCAGGGGGTCCGGACGGTGGCGCTGCGGGCCAACGGCCTGAGTACGGAGAGCCTTCAGATGCTGTCCGCGGTGATCGAGCAGGCACGTCGGCTGGAGGGCCTGTCGGGAGATACACCGACGAACAACCTCAAACTCGACGACTAGCAGTCTTCCTTGCCCGGCGTTTCGCCGGGAAGGGCAGATTTTTTTGAATCGGTCGGAGCAATCGCCTAAGCTTTCGAGCGATTTGGAGCAAGCTCTTCCGGATCATCCCCCGGCCGCAGCCGGGTTGCGCCCACATGGGTCCAGACCCGAGCGACGTCAGGACGATCATGGACCTTGAGCGGCTCCGCACGGAGTGCGAGGAGCGCGTGGGAGCCCTTCGGCTGCCCCACCGCTTCAACACCCGGCATCTGTGCGACGCCGTGGCGGAGTTGCGTGGCCGCCCGATCATCCTCAGGCCGCTGAGCACCCTCGGCGCGATCGACGCACCGTGCGGAATCCGACTGGAGACGCCGGAGGCCGACCTCCTGTTCTACGAGGAGGCGACGTCGTCGCTGCACCAGAATCACATCCTGGCGCACGAGGTGAGCCACATCCTCTGTGACCATCCGGGCAGCCTGGAGCTGGACGCCGAGGCGTTCCACGCGATCGGTTTCAACCCCACTCTCGTCCAGCGCATGTCGGGACGGACCAGCTACTCCACCGACGACGAGCGTGAGGCCGAGATGATGGCCACCGTCATCCGCCAGCGCATCTACCGCGGGCGTGAACTCCCGCCCAGCCGGCCCGCCAAGGGCGCCGAGAGCTGGGAAGCCCTGTTCGCCAAACCACCCAGGAAGGGCCGCCGCCGCCCATGATCAGCCTGCTCTTCTCCGGAGTGGCCCTCGTGCTGCTCCTCGCAGCCGTCTACTGGGTTCGCGGACGGGGCGGCCACCGGCCGACCGGCACGTGGGCCATGGCCGCGCTGCTCGTCTCCTTCGCCCTCGCCTTCGCGTCGTACACACCGGTCGTGGAGAACGCGGCGGAGAGCCTGGTCCCGCACGTCGGCCGGCTGCTCAGCAACTCCTTCACGCTGGCCGCGGCGACCTCGGTACTGGCCTTCATGCTCCAGCTCAATCTGGAGCCCGAAGCCGCCCGCCGGAGCATCCGGCTGCGCGTGCTCTTCCTCGGCATCGCCGTCACCGGCATGACCGTCCTGTTCGCCGCCGAGGAGATGAACGACCGCTCGCCGAGGATCTACGCGCTCTACGTCCTGATCTACATCTCGTATCTGGGTGTCACCGCGAAGGACTTCCTCGTGCAGACCTGGAAACAGTCCAAGCGCTCCCGGCGCACCAGCCAGCGCGTCGGGCTGCGCATGACGGCCGTCGGCTGCCTCTTCGCGCTGCTGTACTCGGCGTACAAGGTGTTCGTCATGATCTCGCTGGGACTCGGGCTCGACCTCATCGCGGACCATTCCCGGTGCTCGTCGCCGCTCGTCCCCGTGCGCTGCCTGTTCAGTGTCACCTCGCCGGCCCTGGCCGTGCTGCTCATCACCCTCGGCCTCACGCTTCCTGCGGTGGCCTGGCCGATCAGCCAGTTCCTGCGGCGGCGGTGGGAGTCGCGGTCCTTCGCGGCGCTCGGACCGCTCTGGAAGGACATCACCGGCGCGACCCCCGAGGTCGTCCTCGACCCCGCCGACGCCCACGAGGAGGACCACGCGGACGACTCGGACTTCTTCCTGCACCGCCGGGTCATAGAGATCAACGACGGTGGGCTCGCGCTGCGCCCCCACCGCTCGGTGACGGTCCAGGAGAGCGCCGCGCGGGCCGTCGCCTCACGCGGTCTCGCGGACACCGCACAGGGTGACGCGATCGTGGAGGCCGCCGTCCTTTCGGCCGCCGTGCGCGCGAAGGCGGCGGGCGCGGGCCTGCCCGGGGAGGCCGCCCCGCAGGCGCCCGGCACCGAGTCCCGGGAGGGCAACCTGCGGGCCGAGACCGAGTGGCTGCTGCTCGTGGCCCACGCGTACGCGCAGAGCGACATCGTGCGGGACGCCGACGGCGCGCCGGCCTCCGCGGAAGCGGGATCGCAGGCATGAGCGACCCGTTGCAGGATCCGCGGTTCTTCACCGACCCCTACCCGACCTACGCGCAGCTGCGCGGCGCGGCCCCGGTGCGAAAGGTCCCCACCGGCTCCGGGGGGCGCTACAGCTATCTGGTCACCGGCCACGCGGAGGCCCGCGAGGCCTTCGCCGACCCGCGGCTGTCGAAGAACACCGCACGGTTCTTCGCCGGTCAGCCGTCGCGGCGCGACATCCATCCGGCCGTCTCCCAGAGCATGCTGGCGACCGATCCGCCGGAGCACGCACGGCTGCGGGGCCTGGTGACGAAGGCGTTCACCACGGGGGCCGCCGCGCGGCTCCGCCCGTACATCACCGGCCTGGTCGACACGATCCTCGACGACTGGCCGCGGAACGGGGGACCCGTCGATCTCGTGGCGAGCCTCGCGGTGCCGCTGCCGGTCACCGTCATCTGCCAGCTGCTCGGGGTCCCGGAGGCGGACCGGGGGAGCGTCCGCGCGTGGTCGGGTGAACTCTTCGCCGCCGGGGAACCGCAGCGGGCCGACGCCGCATCGCACGCCATCGCCGGCTATATGACCGACCTGATCGCGGCCAAGCGCGGCACGCCCGGGGACGGGCTGATCGACGACCTCATCGCCGTACGGGACGGCGACGACCGGCTGTCCGAGGCGGAGCTCGTCTCGCTCGCCGTGCTCCTCCTGGTGGCCGGTCACGAGACCACCACCAACTTCATCGGCAACGCGGCGCTGGCCCTCGTACAACACCCGGACTCGCTGGGGCAGTTGCGCGACGAGCCGCAGTTGCTCGACGGCGCCATCGACGAGTTGCTGCGCTTCGACTCACCCGTGGGCATCGCCACATTCCGCTACAGCACCGAGGCGCTGACGCTCGGCGGCACCGAGATCCCCGCGGGCGTCCCGGTGCTCATCGCACCCGGCGCCGCCAATCGTGATCCCGCCCGCTTCACCGAGCCCGACCGGCTCGACCTGGACCGGGACAGCAGGGCTCACCTCGCCTTCGGCCACGGCATCCACCGCTGCGTGGGCGCGCCCCTGGCGCGGGCCGAGGCAGAGATCGCGCTCCGGGCGCTCATCACGCGCTTCCCGAAGGTCCGCCCGGCGGTCCCCGCCGAGGAACTCCGTTGGCGTCACACACGGTTGATGCGGGGGCTGGAGTCCCTGCCCCTGCTGGTGTGACGACGGCCGCCGGTCCGGCCCGCGGCGCCCGGTCGCGGGCGGCGCGGGTCAGCGGGGAGCGAGCCCGGACAGGATCCTGTCCGGGGTGAGGGGAAGGTCGCGGAACCTGACGCCGGTGGCGTGGTGGACGGCGTTGCCGATCGCCGCCGGCGTGCCGACGATGCCGATCTCACCGATGCCCTTGCTGCCCATCGGGTTGATGTGGACGTCCTCCTCGTCGACCCAGTACGCCTCGATCCTCGGGACGTCGGCGTGCGCCGGCACGTGGTACGCGGCGAGGTCGCTCTCGGTGTAGTCCCCGAACGTCTCGTCCATGGTGCTGCCCTCGGTGAGCGCCATTCCCAGGCCCATGACCATGCTCCCGATGAACTGGGAGCGCGCGGTGCGGGAGTTGAGGATGCGGCCCGCCGCGTACACACCGAGCAGTCGGCGTACCCGGACCTCGCCGGTGACCGTGTCGACCTGGACCTCGGCGAAGTGCGCGCCGAACGCGTGTCGGGCGAAGGGGGATTCCGCCTGCGTCTCCTGCTCGGTGCCGACGGACACGGTGACGCCCTCGGACGGCAGGGCGCCCCGGTGCTCGCCCAGGCGGCCGGTGAGGGCGGTGCACGCCTTGTGCACGGCCCAGCCCCAGGACGCGGTGCCCGATGAGCCGCCCGCCAGCGGCGCCTTCGGCAGGTCGCTGTTGCCGATGTCGACGTGTACGGCGTCCAGTCGCGCGCCCAGCACATCGGCGGCGATCTGCGCCAGCACCGTACGGGCGCCCGTGCCGATGTCCGTCGCGTTGACCTGGATGCGATACGTGCCGTCGGCGGCGGCGTGCGCCGAGGCACTGGAGGGCGAGGCGAGCGCCGGGTAGGTGGCCGCGGCGACCCCGGTGCCGAGCAGCAGCGCGCCCTCGCGGCGGATGCCCGGACGCGGGTCCCGCTCGTGCCAGCCGAAGCGCCGCGCGCCGTCCGCCAGGCATTCGGTCAGGTGCCTGCTGCTGAAGGGCAGGCCGGTGTCGGGCTCGGTCGACGGCTCGTTGCGCAGCCGGAGTGCGATGGGGTCCAGGCCGGTGGCGACGGCCAGTTCGTCGATGGCCGACTCCAGGGCGTACATCCCGGACGCCTCGCCGGGGCCCCGCATCCAGGAGGGGCTGGGCACGTCCAGGGCGGTGAGGCGGTGGGTAGTGCTGCTGTTCGGGGTCGCGTACATGACGCGGGAGACGAGGGCCGCCGTCTCGACGAACTCCTTGACCTTGGACGTCTGGGTGATCGCGTCGTGGCCGACGGCGGTGAGGGCGCCGCCCGCGTCCGCGCCGAGCCGGACCCGCTGGATGGTGGGCGCGCGGTGGCCGACGACCGAGGCGAGGTGCTTGCGTGGCAGGGAGAGTTTGACGGGCCGGCCGGTGTGCCGGGACGCCATGGCGGCCAGGACGACCTGCGGGCGGGGCGTGCCCTTGGAGCCGAAACCGCCACCAACGTGCTCGGAGATGACGGTGACCTGGTTCGGGTCGAGGGCGAACAGCGCGGCGAGGGCGTCGCGCACCGGCGTGGAACCCTGGCTGGAGTCGTGCACGGTGAGGTGCCCGTCGTCCCAGCGCGCGGTCGAGGCGTGCGGTTCCATCGGGTGGTTGTGCAGCGCCGGCGTGGTGTACGTGACGTCGACCTGGACGGGCGCCGAGGCGAAGGCGGCGCCGAAGTCGCCGCGGTGCCGGTCGGCCTCGGTGTCTCCGGTGGCCTCGTCCGGGGTGAAGAGGCCGGGGTGGTCCGCGGTGAGGAGTACGTCGTGCGGGGCGCTCTCGTAGGTGACGCGGACGGCCGCCGCGGCGGCGCGGGCCCCTTCGATGGTGTCGGCGACGGCCAGGGCGACGTACCAACCGCGGTGCGGCACCTGGTCGTTCTGCAGGACGGCGAGGATCGCGTCGTCGGGCTTCTCGACGCGGGGCGCGTTGTCGTGGGTGAGGACGGCGAGCACGCCGGGCAGTGCGAGCGCCTCCTCGGTGTGTACCGCGTTGATGCGGCCACTGGCGACGGTGGCGGGCACCGGCCAGGCGTACGCGCAGCCCGGCGGGGTCTGTTCGGCCGCGTAACGGGCGACGCCGGTGACCTTCTCGCGGCCTTCGCGGCGGACCGCGGGGGCGCCCAGGGGTGATGTCTCGGGGTTCATGAGGTGTCCTCAGGTGCTGGCGGCGAGTTCGGTCAGGACGGCGGTGGCCAGATTGCGGGCCAGCGCCACCTTGAACGCGTTCTCGCTCAGCGGCTCGGCGGCGGCCAGCTCGGCCTCGGCGGCGCGGGCGAAGGTGTCCTCGGTGGCGGGTGCGCCACGCAGGACGTCCTCGGCGGCGCGGGCGCGCCAGGGCCGGTGGGCGAGGCCGCCGAAGGCGAGCGCGGCGTGCTGCACGGTGCCGCCGCGTACCTCCAGGAGCGCGGCCACGGAGACCAGGGCGAAGGCGTAGGAAGCCCGGTCGCGGGCCTTGCGGTATGTGGAGTGCGCGCCCGCGGGGGGCTTGGGCAGGTCCACGGCGGTGATGAGTTCGCCGGGGCGGATCACGGTGTCCTGGTCGGGCCGGTCGCCGGGCAGCCGGTGGAAGTCGGTGAGTGGCACGCCGCGTTCACCGTCGGCGCCGACCAACCGGACGGTGGCGTCGAGCGCCACCAGGGCCACCGCCATGTCCGACGGGTGGGTGGCCACGCAGTGCGCGGAGTGGCCGAGGACCGCGTGGTCGCGGTTGGCGCCCTCGCGGGCCGGGCAGCCGGTGCCCGGCTCGCGTTTGTTGCAGGGTTTGGACGTGTCCTGGAAGTAGGGGCAGCGGGTGCGCTGGAGGAGATTCCCGCCGGTGGTCGCGGTGTTGCGCAGCTGCCCGGAGGCGCCGGCCAGGAGGGCCTGCGACAGGACGGGGTAGCGGGTGCGTACGGCGGGGTGTGCGGCGAGGTCGCTGTTGCGTACGGTCGCGCCGATGCGCAGGCCCCCGTCGTCGGTGTCCCGCACCTCGCCGAGCGGCAGCCTGCTGACGTCGATGAGTGTGCCCGGCGTTTCGACGCCGAGCTTCATCAGGTCGACGAGATTGGTGCCGCCGCCGAGGTAGCGGGCCGCGGGGTGCGCGGCGAAGGCGTCGACCGCCTCGGCGGTGCTTCGTGCGCGCAGGTAGCCGAACGGTTTCACCGTGCCACGTCCTCGATCGCTTCGACGATATGGGGGTAGGCCCCACAGCGGCACAGGTTGCCGCTCATACGTTCCTTGATCTCCACCGGGGTGAGCTCCACCGGCCGGTCGGGCGCCTGGTCCGGCGCGGTGACGTGCGAGGGGTGCCCTTCGGCGGCCTCGGCCAGCGCGCCGACCGCCGAACAGATCTGGCCGGGGGTGCAGTAGCCGCACTGCAGGGCGTCGCGCGCGAGGAACGCCTCCTGGAGCGGATGCAGCCGTTCGCCGTCGGCCAGGCCCTCGACGGTGGTGACCGTGGCGCCGTCGTGCGCGACGGCCAGCAGCAGGCAGCTGTTCTGGCGCCGCCCGTCGACGATGGCCGTGCAGGCCCCGCACTGGCCGTGGTCGCAGCCCTTCTTGGCGCCGGTGAGGTCCAGGTGCTCACGGAGCGCGTCGAGGACGGTCGTGCGGTGATCGAGGTCGACGGTGTGTGCGGTGCCGTTGACGTGCAGGGTGACCGGGGAGCGGGTCGCGTCCTCGGTCGCCCTCTGCGGGCTGGTGTGCTGCACGGTGCTCGCGCCTCTCCGGTGGGGGTGCCGTGGGTGCCGTCCGATGGCGGAGGGGGCGTCACTCGCCCGGTTCGGCGGCGTGCCACACGGTGGTGATGTTGCAGAACTCGCGGATGCCGTGGCCGGCGAGTTCCCGCCCGTAGCCGGACCGTTTGACGCCGCCGAAGGGCAGCGCCGGGTGCGACGCCGTCATGCCGTTGAAGAAGACACCGCCCGCTTCGATGTCCCGTACGAACCGCTTGATGTCCTCGTCACTGCGGGTCCAGACGTTCGAGCTGAGCCCGAACGGGGTGTCGTTGGCCAGCGCCACGGCTTCGTCCAGGTCCGCGACCCGGTAGACGGTCGCGACGGGACCGAACGCCTCCTCGTGGTGGATGCGCATGTCGGAGGTGACTCCGGCCAGGACCGTCGGGGTGTAGTACCAGCCGGCGTCCAGCTCCTTGGGCCGTCCGCCGCCGCACAGGGCCCGCGCGCCCCGGTGCACGGCGTCGTCGACGAGCTCCTCCAGGTCGGCCCGGCCCTGTTCGCTGGCCAGTGGGCCGACGTCGGTGGACTCCTCCATGGGGTCGCCCACGGTGAGGGCCGCCATGCCCGCGGTGAAGCGCTCGACGAAGGCGTCGTAGACGTCCGTGTGGACGATGAACCGCTTGGCCGCGATGCACGACTGCCCGTTGTTCTGCACCCGGGCGGTGACGGCGGTCTTCGCGGCCCGCTCGACGTCCGCGGACGCCATCACCACGTACGGGTCGCTGCCGCCCAGTTCCAGGACGGTCTTCTTGACCTCGTCGCCCGCGATGGACGCGACCGAGCGACCGGCCGGTTCGCTGCCGGTGAGTGTCGCGGCGGCGACCCTGCGGTCGCGCAGGATGCCTTCGATCGCGTCGGAGCCGACGAGGAGCGTCTGGAAGCAGCCCTCGGGGAAGCCGGCCCGCTTGAACAGGTCCGCCAGGTAGAGGGCGGTCTGCGGCACGTTCGACGCGTGCTTGAGGAGACCTACGTTGCCCGCCATGAGGGCGGGCGCGGCGAAGCGTACGACCTGCCAGAGCGGGAAGTTCCACGGCATCACGGCCAGGACCACGCCGATGGGGCGGTAGTGGACGCTCGCCCGGGAGGCACCGGCGTCCTTGACCTCGTCGTCCGACGGGTGCTCGTCGGCGAGCAGTTCCTCGGCGTTCGCGGCGTACCAGCGCATCGCCTTCGCGCACTTCGCCGCCTCGGCGCGGGCGGCCACCACTGGCTTGCCCATTTCGGTGGTCATGGTGCGGGCGATGTCCTGCTGTTCCTGCTCCAGCAGATCGGCGGCGCGGCCGAGCAGCCCGGCCCGCTCGGCGAAGTCGGTGGTGCGGTACTGCTGGAACGTCGCCGCGGCGACCGCGAGGCGGCGCTCGATCTCCTCGGCCCCCAGTGCTTCGAACGTCTTGAGTGTCTCGCCGTTCGCGGGATTCACTGTGGCGATGGGCATGGGGGTGTCCTCCTAGAGCTCGCTTCCTCGACCCTGCCGCGCCCCGGGCCGCCCCGCAACGCGGACGCGTCGCGTACCCGGGATCGGCCCGGATACCCGCAGGGCCCGTCGACGGGCGCCGCTGAGAGTCCTTCGGTGTCGCGGGGCTGCTCGGGCTGACGGTCGGCGCGCCGGTAGGCCACTCCGCGGGGCCGTCACGACGGTGATCGGCGTGCTGCTCCTGCCGCGGCCGCTCGGGCCGCTGGTCGGCGACGCGCAGGGCGGGGTCACAGGCCTGTGCCCAGTGATCCGCGGCTCACGCGGGAGGTGGTATGGACCGATCCCGCACCGCCCGGCGCCACCTCCGCCTCCCGCCGGAGCCCCTCAGCTTCGGCCGTACGAATGCCACCGGCCCGTTCCCGATCCCGAGGATGCGAAGGACATCCGGGGGTTCCGCCACTGGTGTGCGACCCGCCATGGCTATCCGCCCACGAGTGAGACGCGTCGACGGGAGGGTCCGTCCGGATGTGCCGGGATCACCGACATCAGGGCCGAATCGGCCCCGGTTGCCGGTGCGGTGGTGAGCTTCCGGCGGGTCGCCCTCCGACTCTGGCAGTGACACCGGACGCCATCAAGGCGTGGCGGATCGCCAACTCCTGCGCATCTTCCCGGCGCGATCTGCCAAGTTCGCCAAGCTTCCCGTCGGCCCCGGTCCGCAGGCACCGGCACGGGGCCGACCGCACCGACACCGCCCCGGATTCCTTATTGCCCATGATGTGCAACTACCGATATCAAGCAGAAAGGGTCACCCGGTGGACTCCGTGGGCTCTGCGGTCGTGCTCGGAATCGAGTCGTCCTGCGACGAGACAGGCACCGGGCTGGTGCGCGACGGCAGGCTGCTCGGGCACGCGCTCGCGTCGAGCATGGCCGAACACGCCCGCTTCGGCGGGGTGGTGCCGGAGATCGCGTCCCGCGCCCACCTCCAGTCCCTGCGCCCCGTGGTGCGGCGGGCGCTGGACGACGCGGGACTGCGTATGTCCGACATCGGGGCCGTCGCGGTGACAACCGGCCCCGGCCTCTCGGGCGCGCTCCAGGTCGGCCTCGCGGGCGCGAAGAGCCTTGCGTACGCACCGGATGTGCCGCTGTACGGCGTGCACCACCTCGCGGGCCATGTCGCGGCCGACACCCTGGAGCACGGGCCACTGCCGGATCCGTGCGTGGTCCTGATCGTCTCGGGCGGGCACACCTCACTGCTGCTCGTACGGGACCTGGCGTGCGACCCGATCACTCATCTCGGCGACACCCTCGACGACGCCGCCGGTGAGTGCTTCGACAAGGTCGCCCGGGTCTTCGGGCTGCCCTATCCGGGCGGACCGGCCATCGACAGGGCCGCGCGCGGGGGCGACCCGGGCGGGGTGGCGTTCCCCCGCCCGCTGACCGGATCGAGGGACGCTCCGTACGCGTTCTCCTTCTCCGGCCTCAAGACGGCTGCGGCGCGATGGGCCGAGCGGCACCCGGGCACGCGTCTGCCGGTGGCCGACGGGGCCGCCTCCCTCCAGGAGGCGATCGCCGATGTACTGACCCGCAAGGCGGTGGCGGCCTGCGCCGAATTCGGCGTGGGCACCCTGGTCGTCGTCGGTGGGGTCGCCGCGAACACCCGGGTAGCGCTCGCGGAGGAGCGCTGCCTGGCCGCGGGGATCACGCTGCGGGTCCCGCCGCTGGGGCTGTGCACCGACAATGGCGCGATGATCGCGGCGGTGGGTGACCTGTTGCTGCGGGCGGGCGCCGAGCCGGCGCCGCTGGACGTCTCCGTCGATCCGTCGGCGCCACTGAGGTTCGCGGCGCTGCACCCGGGCGCCAGGGCCGCGTGATGGGCACGACGGTCCGCCGGGCGTCGGGCGCGGCGATGCTCGCGCACTCCCCCGGCATACGCGCCGTGTACGCCGAGGCCTTCGCCGGACCGCCCTGGCACGAGGGCGACGCCGAGGCGCGCCACTACCAGGACCGGCTGGCCGCCGACACCGCACGCCCCGGGTTCACCGGCGCGCTCGCCCTCGGCGCCGACCGGGACGTGCTGGGCTTCGCGACGGCCTTCACCTCCGCGACCCCGCTGCCGGTCGACCGCTCGTACGCCTGCGTCACCGCCGCGCTCGGCGCCGAGCGCGCCGGTGCGTGGCTCTGCGGCGGCCTGGAGGTCGACGAACTCGCGGTGCGCCCCCGGGCGCACCGCGGCGGACTGGGCGCGGCGCTGCTGGACGCGGTGACCCGGGAGGCCGACGACGGAAGGTGCTGGCTGCTGACTTCCGCGCGGGCCGGGGCGACCTTGCGTTTTTACCGGCGGCTGGGCTGGCACCAGGCGACACACCCGGCGCCCGGCGGCGGAAGCCTGGCGGTCTTCCTCGGCCCCCGCCACCCCGCGCGCGACTCCACCGCTTCACCCCTCTGAGCGTCGCGCACGCCCAACTCCCCTACAGACCGGATTGCTTCACGATCCGCACGGCGGTGTCGCCCGAGACCACGCCCCCGGCGTGCGAGAAGCTGAACTTTCCGGTCGGACAGCGCCGGCCACCGGCGCCGACCGCGTCACGGGTGGGACCGCGCCGCGTTCCACGGCCGGCCGGACGGCCCTCGACAACACCAGGACCGCTTTCGCAGGCCGATGCGACTCAACGCGCCTGCGCAGTACGCGAGTTGCTGCGCCATCACGACCGTATGCCTCCCGGTCCGCTCGGCGGACGGGAGGCATACGGTCGTAAACAGGCAGGTGCGTCACTCGGGGAAGTACTGGTCCGGCCCACTCGCCGAACCCTCCTGCATACTCTGGTCCTGCAACCGCCTGGCCTTGTCCTGAAGCCTCTGACGGTCCTGCGGATCGCTGGCACGCTCCGCGGCTTCACTCAGCTGCTTCGCCTTCTCGCGCATCTGCTGCGCTCGGCCACGGGGTTCGTCTGCGACGCTCATGGTCACTCCTCGGACGCTGGGGAGAGCGGGCCCCCTCAGCGAACCAGGGCTTCGCCGTCCCTGCACGTCGAACGGCTACCGTCCGTCACCGGGCGCCCACCGTGTCGAACAGACGGTTCGCGGGGCGCGGCAGTCCGTAGTGCTCGTGCAGGGTGGCGCCGGTGTACTCGGTGCGGAACAGGCCGCGCCTCTGGAGGATCGGAACGACCCGGTCCACGAAGAGCTCCAGCCCCGAGGGAAGCACCGCGGGCATGATGTTGAAACCGTCCGCGGCCCCATTGTCGTACCAGTACTCGATGGTGTCGGCCACCTGCTCCGCCGTACCGGCGAAGGTGCGTGGCCACGATCGCCACCGAGCCGGCCGATGAGCCGCCGTACGGTCAGCCGCTCGCGTCTGGCCAGCTCGACGATCAGGGTGTAGCGGCTTTTCGCCCCCTGGATCTCGTCCTCGGTGGGAATGTCCTGGGGCAGTTCCTCGTCGAGGTGCAGAGCCTCCGGGTCGATCTTCAGCTGCCTGGCCAGCTGCCGTCTGGCGTACTCCGGGACACCGAGGCGTTCCAGCGCCAACGCCTCGGTGTCCCCGATGACGGGCACGATGCCGGGGAGGATCTTGAGGGTGTCCGGGTCACGGCCGAGGGCCTGCGCGCGCCCCTTGAGGTCCTTGTAGAAGGCGACGCCGTCCTCCAGGGTCTGCTGGGCGGTGAACGCCGCCTCCGCGTAACGGGCCGCGAAGTCCTTGCCGTCCTCGCTCGATCCGGCCTGCACCAGCAACGGATGGCCCTGCGGGGGGCGTTGTACGTTCAGGGGCCCTTCCACCCGGAAGAACTCATCGACGTGGTCGATGGCGCGTACGCGCTCCGACCGTGCGTGTACGCCGAGCTCCCTGTCCGCGACGACCGCGTCGTCCGCCCAGCTGTCCCACAGCCTGGTGGACACCTCGACGAACTCGGCGGCCCGCCGGTAGCGGTCCCGGTGCAGGGGGGTGTCGTCCAGGCCGAAGTTGCGGGCCGCGTCGGCGCCCGCCGTGGTGACGATGTTCCACCCGGCCCGGCCGGCCTACACATGGTCCAGCGAGGCGAACCGGCGGGCGAGGTTGTACGGCTCGTTGTAGCTGGTGGACGCGGTGGCGATGAGCCCGATACGGCTGGTGGCCCCGGCCAGCGCCGCGAGCAGCACGGTGGGTTCCAGCTTGGTCGCGGGTCTGCGTCCGGGATCCCCCATGAGGACCGGGCTGTCGGCGAGGAACACCGAGTCCAGCTTGCCGCGTTCGGCGATCCGGGCCAGATCCTTGTAGTGCTCGACGTCGGTACCGCCCTGTTCGGGACTCTCCGCCGGTCACCACGCGGCCTCGTGGTGACCGGCGGACATCAGGAACGCGTTGAGGTGCAGCTGCTTACGGTCAGGCGTGCGGGACATTCGGCTTCTCCTCGTGGTCGTCGGTGGCTGCTGCGGCGGGCTCACGCCGAGCACGGTGAGCAGCAGGTCGCGGTACTCCTGGAACCGGGCGTCGCTGGTCGGTGTGCTCCCAGGCCCACACCTGGCCGCGGGCCCACAGCGGGACGAAGTTCCGTACGGCCGCGGCCTTCGCCGGGTCCGCCAGCACCTCGTCCGGCGCCCACAGAACCGTCAGGCAGGTCCACCACACCGGTCCTCACGCCGAGGGCGCCGTCCTTGGCGTACTGGCTCAGCTACTTGGTCAGCGTCGGCTCACCGAGCGGGGCCACGTCCACCTGCTTGGACTGCAGCGCGGTGAGGAACTGGGTGCTGGGCAGGGCGACAAGCTCGACGTCGCTGTTGCGCAGGCCGGCCTCCTTGAGGGCCCGCAGGACCACCACCCCCTCCGCCTGCCCCTGGGAGAAGCCGATCTTCTTCCCCCGGAAGTCCTCGACCCTGGTGACCGAGGAGCCGGGCGCGGTCGCGAAGACGAAGGAGGGATGGTTCCGCACCTGGACCGCGACGATCTTCGCGCCCACGCCGATGGTCTGGGCCTGGATCGGCGGAATCCCGGCGTTGCTCGCCAGGTCGATGGATTTGGCGCGGAACCCCTGGATGATGTCGGGTCCGGCCAGCAGATTGGGCCACTGCGAGACCGTGAATTGCAATTCCTTGTCGAGACCGGAGGCGGCCAGCTGCAATTTCGCGGTGCGGACGGTTATCGCCGATGTGGTGCCCGGCGGCGGAGCCCCCGGGGGCATGCGTCCTTCGTCGAGCCAGGCGTCCTCGACCCGGGCCACGACGATGCGGTGGTCGTCGGCCGGGACGATGTAGGAGCAGAAAAGGCAGGACGAAGCGGCAGTCGGACACCAACTGCGAAGAGGCTTCAGGAACGAAGGGCGAAACGGGGCGGAAAGCCGGTGGGGCAGAAAAATCCGCCGGTTATCGCGGGCCCGGACGGGGGCGACAACAGGAGCGCCGGGCGGCAACACGCACCGGGAGAGCCGCGCGGCAGCGCCGTGCCACTCCGGGCACGTACTGAATAATCCGCTGCTGGCTGGTCATGAATCCATCATCGCTTTCCGGCCGCGGCCCGGTCAACAATGCAACGATCTGAATTAAGTAGCCACGATCGGGCGTCGGCCTCGGGCACGGTCGGGCGCCGGGGACGGGACGCCGAGCCCTGCGGAGGGCGGGCGGGAAATGACGAAGGCAAGGAGGTCACTGTCACCCACTCCTTGCCACTTACAACTTATAGCGCACCGGGGGGCTTGCGGCAAGGCCCCGGGTGTACCGCAGAATCGTCGGCCTGAACCAGAAACCATGGGAAGTGAGATTCGCGGAATGCGTGTGGTGTTGTCGACGTACGGGTCGCGCGGGGACGCCGAACCGCTGGTGCCGGTCGGACCGTCGGTGCGGCCGCGGTCGGCCGTGCCGGAATCCGGAGAACGAGAACCTGTCAACCCCGGCGCCCTGAACCGTCAGGCCGGGCCCGACGCATTGCCGCGTGCCATGGCCGCGCGCGGCAGCAGATCGGAGCTGATCACGTGAATTCCCTGACCACCAGCGCGTTCGACCTGGCCGATCGCCTCTCCCCCAAGGCCGATCCGAAGCTGATCGCCGGCGACGAGCAGCACTTCGCGGCCATCGCGGAGAGCCTCGATCAGACGATCGCCGAGCTCTCCGACCGGCTCGAAGCCACCCGCAGGGCCCCCGGCGGCATCGGCCGCGAAGCGATGGACCGGGACATCGAGATCCACCGCCTGACCGGTCGTCTGCGTACCCTGCGCCGCTTCGGCCTGGACCTGTGCCTCGGGCACTTCGTCCACGAGGACGGCTCCGAGCCCGTGTACATCGGGCGCCTCGGCCTCACCGACAGCACGGGCAACCGGTTGCTCGTCGACTGGCGCTCCCCCGCGGCCGAGCCGTTCTTCGCGGCGACCCACGCCACCCCGATGGGTTTGGCGAGCCGCCGCAGGTACCGCTGGACCCGCGGCCGGATCAGCGACTACTGGGACGAGGTGTTCACCACCGACGGCCTTGAGGGGCGCGCCGCACTCGACGACCAGTCCGCGTTCGTCGCCAGCCTGGGCGGCAACCGGTCGGCCCGGATGCGCGATGTGCTCTCCACCATCCAGTCCGACCAGGACGCCATCATCCGCGCGGGGTCCCGCGGCGCTCTGGTCGTCGACGGCGGACCGGGTACGGGCAAGACCGTCGTCGCCCTCCACCGCTCCGCCTACCTGCTCTACGCCGATCCCCGCCTCGGTCACCGTCGGGGCGGCGTGCTGTTCGTCGGTCCGCACCGGCCCTACCTGGACTACGTCGCCGACGTTCTCCCCAGCCTCGGCGAGGAGGGCGTGCAGACCTGCGTCGTGCGGGACCTCGTCACCGAGGGAGCCGGGGCGGCGGTCGAGACCGACCCGGACGTAGCCCGGCTGAAGGCGTCCGCGGACCTGGTGAAGGCGATCGAACCGGCCGTCGCCATCTATGAGGAGCCGCCCGCCAAGGGGATGACGGTCTCGACCCACTGGTCGGACATCTGGCTCGGCGCCGACGACTGGACCGCGGCGTTCGAAGCCGTGGAACCGGGCACCGCGCACAACGAGGCGCGCGATCAGATCCGCGAGGAACTGGTCACGATCCTGAGTGACAAGCACATGGAGGAGTACGCCGACGGCGACGGGGTCACGCCCGAGCTGCTCAGACGGTCGCTGCTGCAGAACCGGGAGCTGATCGGGACCCTCAACCGCGCCTGGCCGATGCTGGCGGCCACGGACCTCGTCGGCGACCTGTGGTCGGTGCCCACCTACTTGCGCAAGTGCGCTCCCCGGCTCGGCCCGGACGACGTACGCAAGCTCCAGCGCCCGGACGCCCAGGCCTGGACGGTGTCCGACCTGCCGCTCCTGGACGCGGCGCGACAGCGGCTCGGCGACGCGGAGGCGTCCGGGCGCAAGCGCCGGCACGAGGCCGCCGTCGCAGCCGAACGCGCGAGCCGGGCCGACGTCATGGACAGCCTGCTACAGAACGTCGAGATCGACGAGAGCGAAGGCGCGTTGGGGATGTTGCACGGACGGGACCTGCAGGACACCCTGATCGACGAGAGCGCACTGCCCTGCGCCGAACCGGACCTGCTGGCCGGCCCGTTCGCCCACGTCATCGTGGACGAGGCCCAGGAACTGACCGACGCGGAGTGGCAGATGCTGATCCTCCGGTGCCCGTCCCGGAGCTTCACCATCGTCGGGGACCGCGCCCAGGCGAGGCACGGGTTCATGGAGTCGTGGCAGGAGCGGCTGGAGCGGGTCGGGCTCGACCGGATCGAGGTGGCCTCCCTGAACGTCAACTACCGGACGCCGGAAGAGGTCATGGTGGAAGCGGAGCCGGTCATCCGGGCCGTGCTCCCGGACGCCAACGTACCGACGTCCATCCGCAGCAGTGGCATCCCCGTCGTCCATGGATCCGCTGCGGATCTGGGCCCGGTCCTGGACAGCTGGCTCGCCGCACACGCCGAGGGGATCGCCTGTGTCATCGGCGATCCCACCTTCCGGGCGACGTCCCGTGTCCGGTCGCTGACCCCCGGGCTGTCGAAGGGGCTCGAGTTCGACCTGGTCGTCCTCGTCGACCCGCAGGCGTTCGGCGAGGGCATCGAAGGCGCGGTCGACCGCTATGTGGCGATGACCCGGGCGACCCGGCAGCTCGTCGTTCTCACGAGCTCCTGACGCCGGCCGGACGAACGCCCGCCCCCGCCGGGGTGGGCGTTCCCGGGCCCCGGCGCACCACGGGTGTACGTGTCATGAGCTCAACGGGTCCGCGTGCAGAACGCCCAGCGCCCCCGCGCCACCGGCAGTGGCCAGCACCGCGCCGGGGAAGCTGCTCGGCACCACGGCCCGTTCCGGGTCCGCGCACACCCCGCAGCGCCGGGCGACTTCCGCGCGCAGCTCGGCCAGGCACCCCCGGCAACCGGCACACGCCGGGCTCGACGACCACCAGGCTTGAGGTCGACATGACCTACATGACCTCGTGTCGTCAGGTGTGCGGATCGCCACATGGCGCGCAACGTAGCCGGAACGGCGGAACCCGACCAAACCGCTGCCGCATCGTGGACAGTTTGCCCGCATCGTGAACAGCCTAATGCGCGCCCGGTATTGCACGGGCGTTGCGGCCGTACGGCGGGAATGTGACGGCGGAAAGGGGGCGGCGGGACGGCGGTCAGCCCCGCCGGGCCACCACCAGTCGGCACTTGGGGCTGCCGTCCGGGCGACGGCCGAACTCCTCCAGAGGCAGCAGCTCCACCGTGAAACCGGCCCGCACGAGGTCGTCCCGCACGCCCCGCAGCGGGAAGGTCCGGTAGAACATGACGAACTTCGGCCGCCACAGCAGATTGCGCACCCGCATCACGGCGTCGAAGCCGAGCAGCGTCCAGTACAGCGGGGTGTCCAGCGGTGGGGGCGCGCCGATGGGAAAGGCGAACACGCCGCCGGGCCGCAGCGCCCGGTGCACCTCGGCGAACAGTCCCGGGCGCTCGGCGGGCAGGAAGTGGCCGAACGCCCCGAAGCTCACCGCGAGGTCGAACGCCCCGGTGAACGGCAGGGCGCGGGCGTCGGCGCGTACCCACTCCAGCGCGGGCCGGTCCGGGCCCCCGTCCCCCACACTCTCGCGTGCGGTGGCCAGCATCCCGGCGCTGAAGTCGACCCCGGTGACCCGCTCCCGGCACAGCGGGGCCAGCGCACGGACGCCGGCGCCGGTCCCACAGCAGACGTCGAGGCCCGCGTCGAAGGGCCCGAGCGGGCGCAGGGTGCGCGCGACCTCGTCCAGCAAGCGGTCCGGGGTGCGGAAGGGGGTGTGGTCGAACTTCGGGGCCAGCAGGTCGTAGCCGCGCTCGATGGAGGAGAGGGCCTGGGCGGTCAGTTCGCGGAAGGTGGGTCCCTGGGAGGTGAACACCGGGCACAGCGTAATCGCCGGTCCGCACCGCCGGTGAGTCGATACATGATATTTCATCACTATTTGCCTAGGCTGGCGGTCTCATCGAGGCGCGAGAAAACCCAGAGCTGGAGTTGAGGAAGTGTCCATCAACCGCTTCAAGTACGTGTCGGTCGTCGGCCTGACCGCAGCCGCCCTGCTGGCGGGCCCGGTGGCGGGCGCCACCGCGACCCCGCAGTCGGCCACGACCACGGCCGTGCGGCCCACGCTGACGGCGAAGGCCACCGCGAACCGCGTGCGGGTCTGGCAGCAGTTCCGTATCTACGGCGCCAGCCGGCACCTGAAGACGGGAACCCGGGTGACCCTGCAGCAGAAGCAGGGCAAGCGATGGGTGGCGCTGCCCGTGTCGATGCGTACCAACAACAAGGCCGCCTACAACTTGCGGGTCAAGCTCGGCCTCAAGGGTCGCAACTCACTGCGGATGGTCGGTGGCGGCGCGATCTCGCCGACCGTCTTCGTCACCGTGCGCTGAAAAGCACAGAGGTCGCAGGGGGTGCGCATTTTCCCTTCACATGCGCACCCCCTGTGGCGTGCCCGGGTTCTCGATCCGATGACATCGGTTTCACGACGGGCGCGACGCTCTACGGCACCCGTGATCTGCTGCGCTGGGCGCCGCAGGTCCAGTCCGGGGCCTGGAGGTGAGCGCCGTCCGCCAGCTGATCTCGCCGTCGGCCGGTGAGGCCCATCTACTCAACGGCCTCGGGGACATCGGCGTGCTGCACCACGAGCGGCTCACGGGCTCCCCCTCGCGGGGCATGGCGTCCAACCCCGTCATGGGTTCGTCCACCGGGCTCGCCCAGGCCGCGGTCCGGCCCTCGTACGTCGCGCGCACGGGCTGGGGTGACCACGGCAACGGCGCGTACTCCAACGACGGCGGACGAACCTGGGTGGCGTTCCGCCCAGCCGCCCATCGCCACCAGCGCACCGGGGCCGATCGCCGTGAGCGCGGACGGGAGCACGCTGCTGTGGTCCTTCGTCCACTGGGACGGGACCAGGTACGCCGCGCACCGCTCCACCGACAACGGCGCGACCTGGAGCGAGGTGTCCTCCTTCCCCCGGGGCGCCGCCCCGGTCGCCGATCCCCTCGCGCCGGGCCGCTTCTACGCGTACGACACCGACGGGGGGACGGTGTACGCCAGTACCGACGGCGGTGTCTCCTTCACCGCGCGGGCGACCGGACTGCCTTCGGGCGACGCCCAGTTCAGGATCGTGGCGACGCCCGGCCGCAATGGTGAGCTCTGGCTCTCGGCGAAGGAGGGCGGTCTGCACCGCTCGAAGGACGGTGGCGCCACGTTCAGCAGCATCACCAGCTGCCGGGCCTCGCACAGTCTCGGGTTCGGAAAGGCCGCCCCGGGCGCCACCCATCCGGTGATCTTCCAGGTCGGTTCGGTGGACAGCGTCACGGCGGTGCTCCGTTCCGACGACGCGGCGAGAAGCTGGACCCGTATCAACGACGGCGCCCACCAGTGGGGCTGGACCGGCGAGACGATCATTGGTGACTCGCGCGTCCACGGCCGCGTCTATCTTTCCACCAACGGCCGTGGCATCCAGTACGGAGATCCGCGGTGATCGGCGGCACGGCCTGCTCACCGGCATCGAGGTGAGCGGCCGGGTGGAGCTGGAGCGTTACGGAGTGCGAGTGTTCCGGTCGTGACCCGCTCGCGCCCCCAGGATCCCCACGCACCCCACCGCGAATCACAATGGAGGGAACACCCATGGCACGCCGAACTCTCGCACGCACCCTAGCCGCACCCGCTCTCGCTCTGGTGGGCTGATCGGCCTCGCCTCGGCCCCCGCCCAGGCCGCCGTCTGGAACACCTGCGACCAATGGGGCAACACCGGCCTGAACGGCTACACGCTCTACAACAACATCTGGGGATCCGGCGCAGGCCGCCAGCGCGTCTGGGCGAACTCCGGCACCAACTGGGGCGTCAACGCCGACCACCCGGCCACCCGGCCACCAGCGGCATCAAGTCCTACCCCAATTCCAAGAAGGTGATCGGCAAATCGATCACTTCTCTCTCCTCGCTCACCAGCAGTTGCAACGTCACCGTCCCTTCCTCGGGCGACTACAACACGTCGTACGAAATCTGGGACACCGACCACGACTACGAGATCATGCTCTGGGTCAACCGGAACGGGAATGTCGGGGCACTCGGCACGCCCCAGGGCAACGCCACCCTCGGCGGTCACACCTGGGCCGTGTGCAAGGGCGACAACGGCGCCAACGAGGTCTTCTCCTTCCTGCGCACCTCGGACTCCAGCGCGGGCAGTGTGAACATCCTGCCGATCCTGAAGTGGCTCAAGGACACCAAGCGCTGGATGGGCGACGAGACCATCGGTGACGTGCAGTTCGGTTACGAGATCAGCGGCTCGCCCGGCGGCCTGGACTTCCGGACGAACAACCTCACGGTGTCGGGCGGCTGATCGCGCGGCCGGTGCCCCGCGGGGCACCGGCCGAAGCGGGAGCCGGCACGTCCGCCAGGTCCCACCAGCGAGCCTTGTAGAGGCTCGACCCGGCGAATTCCGCCGTGGCGTGCGGACGGTGGAACTGAATGCGTGAGGTGCACCAGGTGCAGGGCGACGCCGGGTCGGGGCTGACGGTGAGGATTCTGCCGGTCAGCCGGTTCTGGCTGACGCTCTTGACCGACGGCCGGTCGAGGCGCGGCCACCACGGGCCCAAAGTGAACTCCCGGCGGCGTACGGAGAACTGGTGCACCCGGGTACGGGTCGACAGCCACATCCGCCCCGGTGCGCCGGGCACCGGGGCGAGGTCGTGGCCGCCGGGCTCCGGCAGCGGGAGCGTCAGCATCGGCGTGAGCCGGGGGTGGCGCGCGGAACCCTCCACCGCCAGTGCCATCAGCACCCTGGTGCCCAGCGCCCACAGCAGCCCACCGGTGGCGTCCCAGTGCAGTCCGTGGGCGCCGGGAAGCGGGACCTCGCTGTGCGTGTCGGCGCGCGGGCCCCGGGAGGCGGCGTACACGCGGACGAAACCGGCCGTGCTCGCGGCCAGGGCGATGTTTCCGTCGGGCAGCAGCTCCATGCTGTGCAGGTTCGCCAGCGGCAGCGAGAGCGCCCAGGCCACCCGGCCCGTCCCCACCCGCAGGACGGCCGCGAGGCCCTCCGACGCGCAGGTCAGCACCAGCGACGCGCCCCCCGCGGAGGCGGTTTTCGCCTCACTGACATTGCGCCAGAACCGCTTCGGGTTCAGGTCGGCAACCTGCGGGTCGGTCTCGGCGCTCCACGTCCACAGGGGCGACGGGGACGCTGGGCGCGCCCCGCCACGGGCGCTCCAGTATGTGGATACGCCGTCCAGGAGGAGTACGGACCGGGACGCCTGGTCGCAGGCCAGGATCAACCGCCCCGGCCACGGCCGCGCGGCGCCCTGCGCCCGGCCCCCGGATGCCGTGGCGGCCGACGCCCCCAGCGCCGACGCACCAGCACGCAGCACGGCCCGACGGGTCCGGAGCGGAGGAGGGGGACTGTTGCCGGTGACACCGGGGTCGACGCGCACCCGGCCACCTTGGCAGACACCGGCCCGTCCCCCGGTGCAGAAACACCGCGGCCCGCCACGGCTCCACCGCGTGGGCGCGAGTGACCAGAAGCGATGCCGTAGGCGGGCAGCCGGACCGGAGGGCCGCGGCTGCCCGACCGGACGGCGCGTCAGACCATGGCGAGCCGGTCCACCAGCAGCTCCACCCTCCGCTCGGCGTCCCCCGACGGCAGCCGTCCCGCCCGGGTCAGGGTCGCCAGCCCGTGCAGGGCCGCCCAGAACACCTCGGTGAACAGCGCCGGGTGGACCCCGCCCCCGGCGACCTCGCCGAGGCTCTCCAGCAGGGCGGCGAAGGCGTCCTGCAAAGGCTCCGGGGTGTCCTTGTTCGCGAACACCAGACCGCCGTCGAGCCGGAACATGGCGTCGTAGACCGCCGGATTGCGTTCGGCGAAGTCGAGGTATGCGCCCGCGAGGGTGGCGACCCGGGCGCGCGGGCTGTCCGCGGTGGAGGCCGCGGCCCGCAGCGCCGCGGCCATCTCGGCCGCGCCCTCAAGGGCGACGGCGCCGATGATCTCGCGCTTGCCGCGGAAGTGGCTGTAGAGGACGGGCTGACTGTACTCGATGCGCTCGGCGAGCAGGCGGGTGGTGACCGCGTCCCAGCCCTGCTGCTCGGCGAGTTCACGGGCCGTCGCCACGATGAGACGTTCGCGGCCCGCCCGTTCGCGCTCCTTGCGATCCTGTACCGACATGATTTGATCCTAGCATCGCTAGACAATCGAGCGGCAGCAGTACTAGCCTTGCGTCACAATCTAGCGCCGCTAGATTCCAGGAGGGGTCATCATGCTCAACGCACTCGAGATCTTCACCACCTTGGCCGTCGGCGTGATGGTGGGGGTGGAGTTCTCCGTCGCCTTCTTCGTCAACCCGATCCTCAACGGCCTCCCCGGCGACAACGGCCTGCGCGGCCGTACCCACGGGGCCCGGCTGCTCGGCGCCGTGATGCCGTTCTGGTACATCGGCTCACTGGTCCTCAGCGCAGTCTGGGCCGTCGCCGAATGGCACCACCCCGCCGCCGGCCTCGTCGTCACCGCCGCCGCGCTGCTGATCATCAGCGTGGTCATGTCGATCCTGCTGCTCGTCCCGATCAACAACCGGGTCAAGACATGGACCGCGGACGGCCTGCCCGCCGACTGGAAGCAGCAGATGAACCGCTGGGACCGATTCCACTACGTCCGCGTCGCCGTCATCATCGCCGCCTTCGCCCTGCTGGTCGCTGCCCTGGCCTGAGCCCACGGCTTCCGCTTCGAGGACGGCGCCCAGCTGGGCAACCTCAAGACGATGTTGGGCGGGTACGGGCCGGAGCAGACGCCGCCTTCTTCAACAGCGGCCCGGGATCAGCGGATCCATGCTCAGCCTTCGACGCGCCGCTTCCCGTTCCGGTCACACCCCTTCGGTACTGGACGCCTGCAGCTCAAGAACGGCGGAACGCTCAACGATCCTGACGGCACGTCGGAGAAGTCTGCATTGAGTCAGCATCAGTCCCGCCGGACAGCGCCCGAGGTGCCACCGACCGCAGAGGGCCAAGGCCCCTACAGACCCCGTGACCAGGTAAGACCCTACTCAGGGGGCTGCCTGGCAATCTTCCCAGGAGGAACCGTTGAGGATGCTCGGTACGCCTGGAGCGAGCCCATCAGTACCTGCGGGCTGCCGCCCAAGAGGGCTCGGCCACCGTGTCCGATGTCGCACATTCCGGGGGATTTGCCAACCTGGGTTGGTTTGCGGCCAAGCGTCGCAACCGCTACGGCCATCCGCCGTCCACGACGCTGAACGCCTGAAGCATCGGTGAGGCCGACCCGCTGGATGAAAGACCCAACCGGCGCGGAGGTAGTCCCGTGCCGTACTGGGCCGTCGATGACCTCGACGCCGCTCGCCAAAGCCTGCTCGACGCAGGGTGCACCCACCACCTCGGCCCGCTGGAAGTCGCCGACTGCGCCGGGCCGCCGCATCGCCCAGCTCACCGATCCGTTCGGCAACGTGATCGGCATCGACGAACTCTGAACCTGGGCGCCGACCGGCGCTCACCATGCTTCAAGCCCCACTCCGGCAGCTTGACTTGTCCCCCATCAGAAACCCAACGGACCCCCGCCGAGCTGCGCAAACACACAAGACAGTGCAGTCGGCACACCCGACCGGGCTTGGTCGGCCTTTCGCACCGTCACCGCACTCCGCTCCCGGCCCCGCCGATCACAGATGCCTCAACACTTGATTACGCACAATCACGTTGCGGTCACGTTAACTCGACACATCTTGACGCTCTCTCCACCACCGAGTTGGCTTTCGGCCACCTTGGCCGCAATTGATGCGGCCAGCCAGGGAGCTTGGATTCAACCCATGAACGCACTTCTTCGTCGCGCTGCGCTCGCAGCCGCCGTCCCCGCGATGACCCTCTCGCTCGCCGGTTGCGCGACGACCGAGGAACCGGGTGTGAGGCTGAGTGACGACATCGTTGTGGGCCTGCTGCTCCCGGAGAACCAGGCCGCCCGCTACGAGCAGTTCGATAAGCCAGTCATCGAGAAGCGCATCGCGCGGCTCACCAACACTAAGGGCCAGGTCCGGTACGCCAACGCGAACAACGACGCCGCTCGGCAGACGCAACAGCTCCAATCCATGATCAAGGACAACGTCGACGTGCTGATCGTGGACGCGGTCGACTCCAAGGCGATAGCCGGCGCCATACAGGAAGCAGACGATGCCGGCATCCCGGTCATCGCCTTCGACCGCCTCGCCGAGGGCCCCATCGACGGATACGTCTCCTTCGACAACGAGCAAGTCGGCCACATCCAGGGCAAGTCCCTCCTGGAATCCCTCAAGGCGGAGGGCAAAGCCGGGTCCGGTTCGGGGACCGGATCCGCGCCGGGCAAGATCGTGATGATGAACGGCGCCCTCACCGACCCGAACGCGGCCCTGTTCAAAAAGGGCGCCCACACCGAACTCGACGGCAAAGTCGAGATCGGCCTCGAGTACGACACCAAGGACTGGAAACCGGAAAACGCCCAGGCCAACATGACCGCCGCGATCGGCTACCTCGGCAAAGAGACCATCACCGGCGTCTACTCCGCCAACGACGGCATGGCCGGCGGCATCATCACCGCGCTCAAAGCCGCCGGCCTCACCGACCTCCCACCGGTCACCGGCCAGGACGCCGAACTCGCCGCCGTCCAGCGCATCGTTGCCGGAGACCAGCACATGACCGTCTACAAGCAGTACGCATCGCAGGCGGAAGCCGCTGCGGAGATGGCCATCCTGCTGGCCAGGAACATGTCGCTCGGCGCCGCCGCGCACACCGACATCGACACCCCCACCGAAAAATCCGTCCCCACCGTCCGCATCCCCGTCATCGCGCTCACCAGGAACAACATCAACGACACCGTCATCACCGATGGCCTCTACACGGCACAGCAGATCTGCGTCCCCAAGATCCAGGCCCAGTGCAAGGAACTCGGGCTCGAGTAGCCCCACCAGGCCGACCTGCCACCCCGTACGCGTTCGTCTGCTGGGTCTGCGCGTTGGAATGCCCAAGGCCGGCAGCTGCCGCCACGCCATTCAGGCGGCCAGAACGGAGAGCAGGTCGGTGCGCCGCGCCCCGTCCGGACCACCCCGGTTCTACCGGGCACGGCCCGGACGGCAGACACGGCCCGGACGGTGGAGCGGGCAGAACTTCTCGGCGTGTGCACAGCTCGCTACGGGCGGAGTTCCGGCTGACCCACCGACGGTGCAATGGCCCTCTGGTCGATCACCGGACTGACCGCGTTCTGAGTGGCCGAGTGACGCTCTGGAAGCCGAAGGAGTTGTGCGGTTCGGGGTCGATACGGAACATCCGGGCCAGTTGCCCGATCACGTCGTCGGAGTCTGGAGTGATGAGGCCCGCGTACGCCAGGTGGCGTGCCGACAGGCCTCCGAAGTAGAGCGAACTGAGTCGGCACCGTGATGGTCGGTCCGCCTCATGGCCGGCGGCAACCGGCCATGACCCGACTGGCCCGACACGGGCCCTGGGCGGGGTCACCGACGTGGGGTCATGGTGTGACATCGGTGAGTTCGAGAGCCGCGAGTTCGGTTCGCGCGGTGACGCCGAGTCTGGGGCACGCTTTGTAGAGGTGATACCCGATAGTGCGCGGGCTGAGGAACAGCTGCGCGCCGATGTCCCGATTGGAGAGGCCACGGGCGGCCAGCCGGATGATCTTCCGTTCTTGGGAGGTGAGACCTGCCAGTGCTCCCCCCGCCGCCTCGGGCTTCGGTACCACCTCCCCGGTCTCATCGAGCTCGGCGCGGGCTCGCTCCGCCCAAGGCGTGGCGCCGAGCCTCCGGAAGGTCTCGAACGCGTCGCGGAGTTGGGCCCTGGCCTCGGACTTGCGGCGCATACGGCGCAGCCATTCGCCGTAGAGCAGAGCGGTTCGCGCGCGTTCGAACTGCCGGTCGTCGGGGTGCAGCAGCAATGCGGCCCGGTACAGGCCCGAAGCGTCCGCTTCCGGCGCGAGTAGTGCGCGGCAGCGTTGGACGTGCGCGTCTATCCACGGCTGCGATGCAGGGTGTGCCCAGTCCATGAGCCGTGCGAGCGGCTCGTGGGCGTCGGCCGGCCGGCCGAGCCGTACCGCTGCCTCGACCAGGTCAGGAATGCTGCGCAGGCCGGGAAGCTGATGTCTTACCGGCCCAAGGGGTTCAGCTGGGCACGGGCGGCGTAAAGGGCGGCGGTGTACCCGTCGGGGCCGGAGCCGATGATGACGGCGTCGCGTATCCCCTCACGCCTGGGCCCCCGGCTTCGCAGGAGCGATCTCGGCGATCAGGTTCTCCACCAGGGTCTTGATCTCGTCGCGGATCGGGCGGACGGCCTCCACCCCCTGGCCTGCGGGGTCCTGCAGTTTCCAGTCGAGGTAGCGCTTGCCGGGGAAGACGGGGCAGGTGTCGCCGCAGCCCATGGTGATGCAGACGTCCGATTCCTTGACCGCGTCGACGGTGAGGATCTTCGGGGTTTCGGCGGAGATGTCGATGCCGACTTCGGCCATCGCTTCGACGGCGGCCGGGTTGACGGCCTCGCCCGGGTTGGAGCCGGCGGAGCGGACCTCGACGCGGCCGTCGGCGAGGTCGGTGAGCCAGGCGGCGGCCATCTGCGAGCGGCCGGCGTTGTGGACGCAGACGAACAGGACGGACGGCTTGCCGGAGGAGTCGGCCATGGTGATCGTTCTCTTTCGTCGCGGGGCGGGGCGGAACCCTGCCGCCCATGACTTCAGCCCCCGCTGGTATCAGCGAGTGGTGATGTGACAGTATCAGCGCATGCTGACTTCAGTCGATCCTGACCTAATCCGGGTGCTGGGCGATCCGCTCCGCCTGAAGATCGTGACCCTGCTGGCTCGGGAGACGCTCTGCACGACGCACCTGGTGGAGGAGACCGGGGCCAAGCAGACGAATCTGTCCAACCACATGAAGGTGCTGCGCGAGGCAGGAGTGGTGCAGACCGAGCCGTGCGGCCGCTTCACGTACTACAAGTTGCGCCCCGAGGTCCTGGACTCCCTGGCTGGCCAGTTCGCCGAGCTCGCCGCCTCCGCCCGTACCGCTTCCGAGAACAAGAGGGCCTGCCCGTGACCTCCATCGAGCCCACCACGCAGAAGCCCGCAGACGGCGCCGGCCCGGCCGAAAACGATTCGGTCGTCAAGAAGCTCTCCACCCTGGACCGCTACCTCGCGGTGTGGATCCTGCTCGCCATGGCCGTTGGCCTGGGCCTGGGTCGTCTCGTCCCCGGCATGAACGACGCACTCGCGAAGATCGAGGTCGGCGGGATCTCGCTGCCGATCGCGCTCGGTCTGCTGGTGATGATGTATCCGGTCCTCGCCAAGGTGCGTTACGACAAGCTGGAGCGCGTCACCGGCGACAAGAAGCTGATGGTCTCCTCGCTGGTCATCAACTGGATCATCGGCCCGGCGGTGATGTTCGCCCTCGCGTGGATCTTCCTGCCGGACCTGCCCGAGTACCGCACCGGCCTGATCATCGTCGGGCTGGCCCGCTGCATCGCCATGGTCATCATCTGGAATGACCTCGCGTGCGGAGACCGCGAGGCCGCGGCCGTCCTGGTCGCACTCAACTCCGTTTTCCAGGTCTTCGCGTTCGGCCTGCTGGGCTGGTTCTATCTCGACCTCCTGCCCCGCTGGATGAACCTCGGAGACGGCCAGGGCCTGGACGTGTCCATTTGGCACATCGCACTGAACGTCATCATCTTCCTGGGCGTGCCGCTGCTGGCCGGGTTCCTCACCCGCCGCGTCGGCGAGCAGAAGATGGGCCGCGAGGCGTACGAGAACAGGTTCCTCCCGAGGATCGGCCCGTGGGCGCTGTACGGGCTGCTGTTCACGATCGTGATCCTGTTCGCCCTGCAGGGCAAGACGATCACTTCGCAGCCGCTGGACGTCGTCCGGATCGCAGCTCCGCTGCTGGTCTACTTCGCGATCATGTTCTTTGGCACCTTCCTCCTGGGCAAGGGCCTGGGCCTGGCCTACGACCGCACCGCCACGCTGGCATTCACCGCGGCGGGCAACAACTTCGAGCTGGCCATCGCTGTCGCCATCGCCACTTTCGGCGTCACCTCCGGCCAGGCCCTCTCCGGGGTCGTCGGGCCGCTCATCGAGGTCCCGGTGCTGATCGGTCTGGTCTACGTCGCGCTCGCCTGGCGCAAGAAGTTCGGTGTCGACGCGGTGACGACGGCTCCGTGACACACACCGTGGATGTAGTGGTGATCGGCGGCGGGCAGGCGGGACTCGCCGCCGGCTATCACCTGCGCCGCCAGAAACTGGGTTTCGTCATCCTCGACGCCCAGACGGCGCCGGGTGGGGCGTGGCGGCACACCTGGGAGTCGCTGCACCTGTTCTCCCCGGCCGCGTTCTCCTCCCTGCCCGGCCGGCTCATGCCCGCTCAAGCGGGAGCGGAATACCCGGACGCCGCCCACGTCGTGGAGTACCTGGCCGACTACGAACAGCGCTACGGTCTGCCTGTCCACCGCCCCGTCGCCACCGAATCCGTACGGCGCGACGGGGACCGGCTGCGCGTGGAGACGGACGCGGGCACCTGGTCGGCGCGGGCGGTCGTCTCGGCCACCGGCACTTGGTGGCGACCCTTCATCCCTGCCGTCCCAGGCCGCGACGTCTTCGACGGCCGCCAGCTGCACACCACCGGCTACCGCAGCCCGAAGGCGTTCGCCGGGCAGCGGGTCGTCGTGGTCGGCGGCGGGAACTCCGGCGCACAGATCGCCGCCGACCTCGCCCTGTCCGGGGACGTCTCCCTGACCTGGGTCACTCAACGCCCGCCCCAGTTTTTGGCCGACGACATCGACGGCCACGCCCTGTTCGACGCCGCCACCGCACGGCGCCGCGCCCTGGACGCGGGCACCGCCGATACCGGGGTGTCGCCTCGCTCGGCGACATCGTCGCCGTCGCGCCGGTCCGCGCCGCCCGGGACGCAGGTCTGCTCAAAGCGGAGCCGATGTTCGCCCGCCTCACCGGGCACGGCATCGGCTGGGCGGACGGGACCACGGCCCTGGCGGACGCGGTGATCTGGGCGACCGGCTTCCGCCCCGCCCTCGCCCACCTCGCCCCGCTTTCACTGCGGGACCCGCGCGGACAGATCGCCAGCGACGGTACCCGAGCCATCGGTGAACCGCGGCTGCACCTGCTCGGCTACGGCGACTGGACCGGTCCGGCATCGGCCACACTGATCGGCGTCGGCCGTCCGGCCCGCGAGGCCGCCCGCCAGATCCGCGACCTGCTGGCCTGACGCCCCCACACGGCCGCGCTCGCCCAGGCCCGCGCACGACGAGCCCCACACGGGCCCGGATGAAGGGACACCTGACGTGCCCGACCACGAGAACGGACTTGTATCCGGTACCCAGGTACAGGTTTACCGTCGGAGATTTCCCCGGAGCGCCTGGGTGTGACGACGGGAGTGAGAGCCATGGCCGGACTGGACTGGGTGCCGCAGTCCTGCACACTGCCCACCGCGGAGCGGCCGCTGCGGGTCGGAGAGTGGGACACGTTGTTCGCCGGGCGGCTGCGGCAGGTTGCGCGTACGAGTCCGCAGCTCGTGCGGCTGGAGATGGCCGACTGTCCCGGGATGGAGGACCGTGTGCGGAACCTCGCCGGGCGCGAGAGCGACTGCTGCTCGTTCTTCGCCTTCACCGTCACCACGAACACGGGCACCGTGACGCTTGACGTGGAGGCGGACCCGGCACACGAGCAGGTCCTCGAAGCACTGGCGGCCCGGGCCGAAGCAGCACGCAGGGACGTGCCGTGAGCATGGAACCGCGCAGCGGGTAGGTCGCATGGGCGAACTTTTAGACCCTCGCTACTGTGCCGGCTGTCGTCGCGTGCCTGTTCTCCTTGCTGCCGAACGACCAGGCACTGCGGATCGGGACGCTGCTGGTGCTGCTCGCGCGTGCGCGAGACTACGTGATCGTCTTCAGCGGCCTGGCCGGCGGCAGCAGCCAGCGGACTCTGCCGCCACCCCGCTGCTGCTGCTCACCCAGATGCTGCTCCTGCCCCCGCTGCTGTGGCTGTTCACGGGCCCGGACCTCGGCGACGTGGTGGAGGCGGTCCCCTCCTGCAGACGTTCGCCTTCCTGATCGTGATCCCGCTCGCGCTGGCCTGGCTCACCCAGGACTGGGCCACCCGCAACTCCCTGGTCGTCCTGCCGCTCGCGCTGGCTCTGCCGGACGAGCTGGCCGTGGCCGCCGCCGCCGTGGTCACCCAAGCCCTGGTCGAAGTCGTCGGGATGGTCATTTACGTCCGCGCCATCCCCGCCTCCTGCCGGCCACCGGTTCAGTCGACCGCCGGGCTGCGGCGCTCCAGAAGGACGACGTCACGCCAGGCGCCGTGGTCGCGGCCGATGCGTTCGCGGGTGCCGATGACACGGAAGCCGGCCCGCTCGTGCAGGGCGAGGCTCGCGGTGTTCTCCGGGAAGATCCCCGACTGGATCGTCCAGATCCCGGCCGCCTCGGTCGAGTCGACAAGTGCCTTCAGCAGCGCGCCGGCGACACCGCGGCCCCGGGCGTTTGGGCGGACGTAGACGGAGTGCTCGACCACGCCCGCATACGCGCACCGGTCCGAGACGGCGCTGGCCGCGACCCAGCCCAGCACCGCCCCGGTCTCGTCGAGGACGACGAAGCGGTGGCCGGGCAGCCTCGCCGCGTCGAACGCCTCCCAGGAAGGCGCAGTGGTTTCGAAGGTGGCGTTCCCTTCGTCGATCCCGGCTTGGTAGATCGCCAGGACCTGCTCGGCGTGCTCCGCCGTCAACGGGGCCACCACGGCGCTGCTGCTCGGCATCTCCCCCCTCCTCCGTTCCTGGTCAGGCCGCGGTCGGCAGCGTCAGCAGAGCGCCCATTGCTGCCAGGACGGACGGCTCGACGCGGTAATACACCCAGGTGCCGCGCCGCTCGGAGGTGAGCAGACCAGCTTCCTTGAGCTTCTTCAGGTGGTGGGAGACCGTCGGCTGAGAGACACCGACGTCGGAGATGTCGCATACGCACGCCTCGCCGCCCTCGTGCGAGGCGACGGCGGAGAACAGCCGCAGCCGCACCGGGTCGCCGAGCGCCTTGAACATCCGCGCGGCCGTCTCGGCCTCCT
This sequence comes from Streptomyces sp. A5-4, assembly GCF_051131715.1. Lineage (NCBI taxonomy): Bacteria > Bacillati > Actinomycetota > Actinomycetes > Kitasatosporales > Streptomycetaceae > Streptomyces > Streptomyces sp. A5-4. The sequence goes on from NZ_CP178591.1 coordinate 491,679, forward strand.
CGGCTGTCATCGGACGTTCGGTCAGCGGCGGACAGCACGGCACAACAATCCCGTCGGCTTCGAGCAACGACAGCGCCTTCGTATTCGACATGCGTCTATGTTGACACATGTCGAACCAAGTGGGCGAGGATCATCGGCACCGAAGATGCCGGCCAGATGACGGGCGGCACGGGCCGCGTCCCTGCCGACTCCACGCAGCGAGTTGAACGACAGGGAGCGCTGCCACTCCAGCCCTACGAACACTGATCTGGCACCGTGAGCGCGACGCCACCGCGGCGCCGGGGTTTCCCCGCTGCGTCCAGGGCGCCGTCGAGGCCGGCGAGGTAGGACGGGTCGGGGCGGTAGCCGGTAACGAGCACGATCACATCGACTTCCTCCCTGATCCCATCCGCCCACACCACCCTCGCACCGTCGATTCCGGTGAACACCGGTCGCCGGTCCGGCGCAGTCTGGGCGAGGGCGGCACGGTAGCGGCCGTCGTCGATGACGAGCTGGGTACGGGGCTCGCGCAGCAGGCCGCCGAGCGGGGCACTGTCGAGGCCGGTGCACTTCAGCCAGAAGTGGAGGTCCCGGCCGGCGATCTTCTGGCGGGCGAACTTCACCGGCGCGCGGCTCGCGAGCGTAACCCGGGCGACTCGCGCGAGTTCGGCGGTGATCTGCACTGCGGAGTTCCCGGCGCCCATCACCACGATCCGCTGACCGGCGAACGGTCCGGGACGGCGGTAGTCGGCAGCGTGCAGCGTGCCGGTGAACCCCTCCAGGCCAGAAAAGGCGGGGCGGTACGGGCGGCCGAAGGTGCCGGACGCCGCGACCACGGCCCGCGCCGTATTGCCGGCCACCGGCCACCATCTCCACCTCGAAACCGCCGGTGCTGCGCCGGACGCCGGTAACTCTGCTGTCGTTGCGGATGTCCGCGTCCAGGCGGGCGGCATAGGCGGTCAGGTAGGCGGCGACCTCGTTCCCGGTACGGGTAGCGGTTCGGATCGGCGCCCGGGAATGACATGCCGGGCAGGGAGCTGTACCGAGCGGGAGAGAAGAGGGTGAGGCTGTCGTAGTAGTGCGGCCAGGATCCTGTCGCCCGGCCGGATGCTTCCAGCACGACTGGCCGCAGGCCCTGGTGCAACAGGGCCTGCGCGGTGGCGAGGCCGGATTGACCGCCGCCGATCACGGCGACGTCGATGCGCTCCACGAACGAACCCCTCAACTTCGACGTTTATCTATGTTGACGCTTATCAATACAGGTGCCATGCTGGGCGGCGCAAGCCATCGACAGATGTCGAAATACGCAAGGAGTCGCCGTGAACGCGCCCGCCACCACCGAACTGCCCGTCGTCGTTATCGGAGCTGGACCCGTCGGCTTGGCCGCCGCCGCCCATCTCGTCGACCGCGGTATCGCACCCCTGGTCCTGGAAGCCGGAGAAGCCGCCGGTGCGGCAGTGCGGGAGTGGGCGCACGTCCGGCTGTTCTCCCGTTGGGGCGAAGTCGTCGACCCGGCCGCCGAGAAGCTCCTCGCCCCCACCGGCTGGACGCAACCCGACCCGGCGACATACCCCTCCGGCGGCGACTGGGTAGAGCAGTACCTGAAGCCTCTGGCCGACGCCCTCGGCGACAAGGTCCGTACCGGCACCCGTGTCACCGGCGTCTCCCGCGCCGGCCGGGACCGGATCGTCGACGCCGACCGCGAGAGTCAGCCCTTCGTCATTCACGTCACCACTGCCGACGGCCGTGAGGAGCGGCTGTTCGCCCGCGCCGTCATCGACGCCTCCGGCACCTGGGCCACCCCCGGCCCCGCCGGCGGCAGCGGCCTGCCCGCCCTCGGTGAAGAGGCGGCATCCGACCGCGTCACCTACCAAGTGCCCGACCTGAAGGACCCGGCCGTCCGCACCCGGTACGCGGGCAAGCGCACAGCCGTCATCGGCTCCGGCGCCTCCGCCTTCACCGCACTCGCCTCCCTGGCCGACCTGGCCAAGGCAGACGACGGGGCGGCTACGAAGGCGGTGTGGGTCCTGCGTCGCGGCATCTCCGGCTCCACCTTCGGTGGCGGAGAAGCGGACGAGCTGCCCGCCCGCGGCGCCCTCGGCCTCGCCGCCAAGGCCGCCGTCGACGAGGGGCACGCGGACGCCGTCACCGGTTTCCGCACCGGCGCCGTCGAACAGGACGACAACGGGCGCCTGGTGCTGGTCAGTGAGGACGGACGCCACCTGGACTCGGTGGACGAGGTCATCGTGCTGACCGGCTTCCGCCCCGACCTGTCCTTCCTCTCCGAGCTTCGCCTCGGTCTGGACGAGCGCCTGCAGGCCCCGGTCGAGCTGGCCCCGCTGATCGACCCCAACCAGCACTCCTGCGGCACCGTCTACCCCCACGGCCACCGCGAGCTCTCCCACCCGGAACAGAGCGTCTACCTGGTCGGCATGAAGTCCTATGGACGCGCCCCGACCTTCCTGGCCATGACCGGCTACGAGCAGGTTCGCTCCGTCGCCGCTGCCCTCGCCGGTGACCTCGACGCCGCCGACCGCGTCGAACTCACCCTCCCCGAAACCGGAGTGTGCGGCGGCGCCGGACTCTTCGACACCCTCGAAGCCGACCAGACCGACGAAAGCGGCTGCGGCGCCCCGGCGCCCCAGCTGGTCCCGCTCGGCGCGGCGGCCACCGTACCGGCTCCCGCCCAGAAGGCACCGGCGGGCGGCTGCTGCGGCTCGTGACCGACACGAGCGCCCTTGAGCGCGGGGCCGCGACCGGAGCAGGGGACCGGTCGCGGCCCCGCGCCGCGCTGCCGGCACTGTGTGCCACACAGATCACCAGTTGGGGCATCGTCTATTACGCCTTCCCCGTGCTGAACCCGCAGATCACCGCCGCCACCGGGTGGCCGACCGGGGCGACCACGGCCGCGTTCTCCGGCGCACCCCTCGCCGCCACACTCGCCAACCACCTGTCCTGGCGCGCGACGTACGCCGTACTGGCCCCGGTGCTGGCCGCCGTGACCATCCCCGTCCATGCCTTCGCTCTGAACGCCCCGTGGCCGAAGGCACCACCGGCCTCCACTCACCCGGACGACAGCGCCGACCAGATCATCCGCAGCCGACCGTTCTGGATGCTGGCCGCAGCCCTGACGCTCTCCGCCTTCGCCGTCTCGGCGGCCGTCATCGCCCTCGTCCCGCTCCTGCTCGAACGCAACTACAGCACCACCGAAGCGGCCTGGGCACTGGGGCTCGGCGGCGCCGGACAGACCCTCGGCCGCACCCTGTACGCAACGCTCGCCCGCCGCACCGGAGTGACGACACGAACCGTCGCGCTGATCGCGCTCAGCTCACTGACCACGGCGACGCTCGCGCTCGTCCCGGGCCCGTACGCGCTCCTGGTCGTTCTGTCCATCGCAGCCGGAATGGTCCGGGGCAACCTCACCCTGCTCCAGGCCACCGCCGTCACCGACCGATGGGGCACCACCTTCTACGGCCGCCTGTCCGGATTCCTCGGTGCCCCCAACGCCGCCGCATCCGCGCTCGCCCCCTTCACCGGTGCGGCCCTCGCCGCCCTCCTCGGCGGCTACTCCTCCCTCTTCGGAGTGCTGGCCCTCATCTCCGCGCCCGCCGTCTTCGTCACCGCAGTGGCCAAAGAGTCACGGGTGACTTGCAAAACCTCCGCCGGAGGTCGCTCAGGCTGCAGCGCGTCCAGTTCGGGCCCGCGGAGCATTCTTGAGTGAAGACGCCATAGGAGCACTTGCCACCATCACGCCCGGTCTGGCCCTGTCCATCGGGGAAGGGTCTATCAGGATTCAGGTGTGGTTCGTCTGTTTGGCCTACAGGTTTTTCGGTGGGCTGTTCGGTCTACACCCGTCCGGCGGTGAGGCGGCCGTCGAAGAGGACGTCGAACTCGTTCAACGCCGACTTCCAGCGGTTGTTCCAGCGCTGGCGGCCGCGGCCGGTGGGGTCCAGGGCGAGGGTGGCGAGGTAGAGGCGCTTGAGGGCGGCGGTCTCGTTGGGGAAGTGTCCGCAGGCCTGGGCCGCGCGCCGGTAGCGGGCGTTGAGGGACTCGATCGCGTTGGTGGTGTAGACGACCTGCCGGATGGCGTCGGGAAGGCCGAGGAAGGGCACGAACTCGCTCCAGGCCCGCTCCCAGGTCCCGGCGATCGAGGGGTAGCGCTTGCCCCACTTGTCGTCGAAGTCCGTCAGCCGTGTCCGGGCCTCGTCCTCGTTGACGGCGGTGTAGACGGGCTTGAGGTCGCGGGCGACTTCGGCCCAGTCGCGGCGCGAGGCATAACGCAGGCTGGCACGCAGGAGGTGCACCACGCAGGTCTGGACCACGGTCTGGGGCCAGACTGCGTTCACTGCGTCAGGCAGGGCGCTGAGCCCGTCGCAGACCAGCATCAGCACGTCACGGACGCCTCTGTTCTTGATCTCGGTCAGCACCGTCTGCCAGTATTTGGCGCCCTCGCCGCCGTCCCCGGCCCACAGCCCGAGGATCTCGCGATAGCCGTCGGCGGTGACCGCGACGGCCACGTAGATGGGCCGGTTGGCGACAGAGCCGTCCCGGATCTTCACGTGCACGGCGTCGATGAAGATGACCGGGTAGACCGAGTCCAGCGGCCTCGTGCGCCACTCTGCCATCGATTCCAGGGCCTTGTCGGTGATCGTGGAGATGGTCTCCTTTGTCGTCGTCATCCCGTACGTCTGGGCGAGATGGGAGACGATTTCACCGGAGGTCAGTCCCTTCGCGGTCAGCGAGAGCACCAGGTCGTCCAACGCGCCGGTGCGGCGGGCGTACTTGGGCAGCATCCGGGGCTGGAAGGTACCCAGCCGGTCTCTGGGGACCTGCACCGTGACAGCACCGACCTCCGTCATCACCTTCTTGGCCCGGTACCCGTTACGGGTGTTGCCACCCGAGCGCGACCCGCGTCCACCGACCCGGCCGGCCTCCACGGCCAGATGCTCGTCCATCTCGGCTTCCAGAGCGGACTGCATCAGGTGCTGGGCCAGCTCCGGCAACAGGCCGCCCTCGCCCATCAGCCGCAGTCCCCCGCCGCGGACCTTCTCGGCCGCGAGCGCGGCCAGCTCCTCCAGCAGCTCGCTGGACAGACCGTTGTGCGATACCGGCATCGACTTCACGTCGGCACCCTGAGCGCCATCGCCGACCTCGGCAAGTGACACGCCGTCGACGCCCTCGATCAGGTGATCAGTCGTCGTACTCATCAGGCTCACTCCTTCGGGGAGACCCACACCTGATTCATGACACTCCCTCGGGGAACAAGCGAAGCCCCCGGCGGGCGCCAGGGTCTCGTGCCGTGCTCATGCCCGCTGGGATCAGTGGCTGGTGAGTTCGCCGGTGAGCTTGGTGTGCAGGTCGGCACTGGGGTCATTCAGGCCGATGATCTGCACGGTCTTGCCGCGCTGGGCGTACTTGGTCTCGATGGCGTCGAGGGCAGCGACGGAGGAGGCGTCCCAGATGTGGGCGGCGGTGAGGTCGATGACGACCTTGTCGGGGTCGGTGGCGTAGTTGAACTGGCTGACGAGGTCGTTGGAGGAGGCGAAGAACAGCTCGCCGGTCACGGAGTAGACCACCGTGGTGCCTTCGGGGTCGGTGACCGCGGTGACATTGGCGAGGTGGGCGACGCGTTTGGCGAAGATGACCATGGCGGTGACCGAGCCGACGACAACGCCGATGGCGAGGTTGTCGGTGGCGACCACGCAGATCACGGTGACGACCATGACGGCGATCTCGCCGGCCGGCATCCGCTTGAGCGTCTTGGGCGCGATGGAGTGCCAGTCGAAGGTCGCGAACGACACCATGACCATGACGGCGACCAGGGCGGCCATGGGGATGTCGGAGACGACCGTGCCGAAGACGACGCACAGAACCATCAGGAACACGCCGGCGAGGAACGTGGACAGGCGGGTGCGGGCGCCGGAGACCTTCACGTTGATCATCGTCTGGCCGATCATGGCGCAGCCGCCCATGCCGCCGAAGAAGCCGGTAACGATGTTGGCGATGCCCTGACCGATGGACTCGCGAGTCTTGGAGGAACGGGTGTCGGTGATCTCGTCGACGAGCTTCGCCGTCATCAGGGACTCCATCAGCCCGACCAGTGCCATCGCGAACGCGTACGGCGCGATCGTCGTCAGGGTGTCCACGGTGAACGGCACATCCGGCAGACCCGGTACCGGCAGGGAGGACGGCAGCTCGCCCTTGTCGCCGACCGTCGGGACCGCGATCCCCGCGGCGAGGGTGATCGCGGTGAGGATGAGGATGGAGACAAGCGGCGCGGGAATAACGGAAGTGATCTTCGGGAAGAACACCATCAGAGCGAGACCGCCGATGATCAGCGGATAGACCGCCCACGGCACGTCGTGCATCTCGGGGACCTGGGCCATGAAGATCAGGATGGCGAGGGCGTTGACGAACCCGACCATCACCGAGCGCGGCACGAACCGCATCAGCTTCGCCACGCCCAGCGCGCCCAGGACGACCTGGATGACGCCGGCGAGGATAACGGCGGCGACCAGGTAACCCAAGCCGTGCTCACGATTCAGCGGAGCGATCACGAGGGCGACGGCGCCGGTCGCGGCGGAGATCATCGCGCGGCGGCCACCGACGATCGAGATGACCACGGCCATCGTGAACGAGGCGAACAAGCCGACCGCAGGGTCAACCCCCGCGATGATCGAGAACGAGATCGCCTCGGGAATCAGCGCGAGCGCGACCACCAGGCCGGCCAGCACCTCGGTACGCCAGACCTTCGGGTTGCCCAACCAGTCCGGGCGCAGACCGCGCAGCGCGGCAGAGGACAGCACGAAAGAAGACAAGGGAGTAAGAACCTGTCGCGCTCGGGCACACCCGGGCAGGGCGTGCGGGAAGACACGGGAGGCCAGGTCGGCACCCCGCGAAACGCCCCGTACGGGCGGGTCGGCAGTCCGGGGGCGACGAGGCAGCGGGACACAAACCGCTAAACGTCAGGGACGAAGCATCACGGCGGACCGGCGGCGGCGCCAGGCATCATGGACTCGGGCACGCCTTTCTCCTGCGACGCTCGGGATCTTCGCGGGCAGTACCGGCCCCCGCACGGAAGCGGATTGAGGACGGCATCCGCCGACCTTCAACATCGAGAACTCTACCCTAACGTTAGGGTAGAGAAGGTGCGGGTGGCACGTGTGCAGGACCGCACAAGGACGAAAAGGGTCAGGGGCGCAGACGTGGACAGCGAACACATGCAAATCGGAGAGGTCGCCGCGCGAACCGAGCTGTCCCTTCGCACCATCCGGCACTACGAGGAGACGGGACTGGTCACCCCCTCGGCCCGTTCGCAGGGCGGCTTCCGGCTTTACACCGAGGCCGACGTGCAGAGACTCATGGTCATCCGCCGCATGAAGCCGCTGGGCTTCACCCTCGACCAGATGCGCGACCTCCTCGACGCCACTGACCAACTTGACAGCGACACCGCCTCCGACGCCGCCGAGCACGACGCACTGCTCGAACGCGTGCGCGCGTTCGAGCAGGCGGCCAACGAGCAGGTCGCCAAGCTCCGCGTTCAGCTGTCCCGAGCCGAGGAGTTCGCCGCCGCCCTCAGCACTCGCCTGCGACAGGACGCCTCCGCTGCCCGCCTCTGACGCGCAACAAGCCGTTTGCCGTACCGACCGCGCGCTTCCTGCGGGGAGGCGCAACCTTCTCCGCCACGCTCTCTCCCGCCGGTCAGTGCCCACGGGGCAGCACCAGCCCACCAGTACCGTGCCTCGCAGGGCCCGGACCCGATTACGCCACCCCTCGTCGTCCCTGTGCGCCGGCCGGCCCGACGGGGCGGTTGGCGGCCGACTGCCTTCCGAGAGTTCGGTCGCCCCCTCAGGTGACAGCCAGCACCACCCGGCCCTGGGTACGCAGGCCCTAGCCCGCGCGCAGGCCCCGGACCAGGCCCGACAGGCGCCACGTGTCGCGGCGCTCCAGCGCATTCGCTCCTAGAGCCTGACGCCCCGTCATCGTCCCGGCGAACGCGGACGACACAGGGCTGGAGGCACTACGGTGCAGGGCAAAGTGCGGTGCGCAGCCGTCGCGAAGTCGGTGCCGTACAGCCACAGGCGACACGCTGGGTGACGGGTTGGGCGAGCCGGGCCACCGCGTTCCAATCATCGGGTCGGGCGCGCTCCATGCGCAGGGGGCGCTGGACGCCGGCAGCGGCAGGGCTCCGCCCCATCCGGTTCGACAGCGCCACCTCTTCCCCGTCCTACCGGATTCGCCAGTGTCCGGTAGGTACGCGAGCCGATCCCAGCCCAACTGTCAACCAGGGCTGGTGCCCGGTGGTGCCCCTCGCCTGGGCCGTCGGCAAACGCCACCGCACCGGCCGTACGACGGCCGCGGCGAGAACAGGCGGACCCGCGTCGGCACTCCGCATACCCGAATGGCGAACCCGGTCCCGCAGTGGGGTAACTTGCCTTTCCGTGCTCTCCCGGAAAGTCGTGTCACCGGGTACGTACTGGGGCGGGCACGACATCGAGAAGGGCGCCCCATGCGGGACAGCGGAATCGACGGACTGGGTGAGGCACTGGCCGCGGCGGAGGCCGCACCGCCGGTGGAATCCGTCGACGTCATCGCCGCAACGCTGCGAAGACAGCTCGGGGCCCGGTCGGTGTCGTTCCTGATCACCGACTTCACCGGCGCCTCCGTCGTCCGGCTGGGCGCCGCGGACGACATCGACCTGGAGCGCCCCGCGGATCCGATCGCCGTCTCCGGCACCCGGTACGAGCAAGTGATCCGGACCCAACGACCGCAGGTCGAGCGCATAGGGGACGATGGCTGGACCCGGGTGATCGCACCGGTGACCAATCGCGGGGACGCGCTCGGGCTGCTGGAGCTCTATCTGCCCCACCAACCCGGCCCGAACACCCTGCTGCAGATCAGCCGGAGCGCCCACGCCCTTGCCTACATCATCATCGCGAACCGGCCCTTCACCGACCTGTACCAGTGGGGCCGGCGCTCCAGCCCACTCAGCCTGGCCGCCGAGATCCAGCACCGGCTGCTGCCCACGTCCCTGGCCTGCGAAGCCGCCCAGTTCGCGGTCGCCGGCGCGCTGGAGCCCGCCGAGTTCGTCGGCGGCGACACTTTCGACTACGTCATAGACCGCGACCACGTCCAACTGTCCGTCACCGACGCCATGGGCCACGACGTGGACGCCGCACTCCTCGCCACCCTCCTCGTCGGCGCCCTGCGCCGCGCCCGCAGACAGGGAGCCGACCTCGCCGAACAAGCACAGTTGGCCGACCAGGCCATGGTCGAGCACAGCGGCGGCCGCTACGTCACCGGACAACTACTGCGTATCAGCCTGCACGACGGCCGGACCGAGTTCATCAACGCCGGCCACCCCTGGCCCCTGCGCCTGCGCAAGGGAAAAGTCGAGCAGATCGCGCCGAGCATCGACATGCCCTTCGGCTTCATAAACCCCCACACCTACACCGTCCAGCACCTGGACCTGCAGGCCGGAGACCGGCTGATCATGCTCACCGACGGCATGCTCGAGCGCAGCGCCGCAGACCTCGACCTGGCCGCCCTGATCAAGGACACTGGGGACCTGCACCCCCGCGAGGCCGCCCGTGTCCTGATCGAACACGTCGTCAAGGCCCATGACGGGCTCCTGCACGACGACGCCACCGTGATGTGCCTGGACTGGTACGGCACCGACTCCACCCGACGCGACGCCGACCACGGCGCCGACCTCACCGAAACCTCCCCCACAGCTGGACAGCGAACCGCACCAATGGAGCCACCGGACGCCCGGTGCTGAAGTCGCCTCTCGCCTTCGGACAGTCCCTCAGGTATGGATTCCTCTGTCCCAGGTGGCCGACGCGCAGCGCGCCGCCCCCATCGAAAGAGCCAACTGGGCATAGCCGCGGAATGTGGACTCGCCCTGTCAGACGTCGGCTTTGCGCCGGAACGCGGAGAACGAGCCGCCTAGCTCCTCGTTGATGCGCAGTGCTTCACCGAGCTGGTCTTCGAGGATGACGATGCGACAGGCGGCGTCCACCGTGGTCCCCTCATCGACGAGTTCACGGACACGCCCAGCGATCTTCAGCTGGTAGCGGGAGTATCGGCGGTGTCCGCCCTCGGAGCGCAGCGGGACGATGACGCGCGCTTCGCCGATGGTACGGAGGAAGGCGGGCGTGGTGCCGAGCATCTCGGCGGCCCGTCCCATGGTGTAGGCGGGGTAGTCGTCGTTGTTAAGGCGGTTGAAGGAATCGTCTGCTGTCATCTCACCTCGTTCGCGGAACACGTGGGAGGGGCCCCGACGCCGCATGGCACCGGGGCCCCGAAGGAACTGCTACACCATCTGCCGGCCTCAGTCCAGCACCGGCCTACTATGTCCGTACTACGCCCCAAGAAGCGGGGGGGAGATACGGGGATCGCAAAATGCGTGACCGGAGACCACCTGCCTATCGATGTCCTGCGGCACCCGGACTCAAGCCTTCGCCCGGGCGATCCTGATGGCGACCCAACTCCTCCGTTCTTCCCTCTGCATCAACTCTGTGCGGGTACTGCGAACTGCTGATACCGCTCTTCCTGCCGGTGACCCTGAACAGCGCCACCCTCTCTCCGGCAGCCAGCCCCGTCGCCCACCGTGCATCTACTCTGGCTTAGAACCCCACTGCCGAACCTCCCGGTGCGCGCGTCCGCAGCCTGACGCCTTCACCGAGGTGCTGCTCGCTTGACTTCGCTGCTGGGTACCGCGGACTGCACTTGCGGGTAATGCCACTGCGTCAACTGCGGTAATGCTCACGGCGGCCCCTGATCACTGCGAGCCGCCCGGTCCGGTCGTCAGTCCCGTCGCCGTCCTGCAACCGCTCTGGCTTCGAAACTCCACCACCGCACCGTCCTGCGTAAGGCAACTGCTTGTACTGCGGGTACTGCTGCCCGGCAGTTCTCTCTGCCAGGCCCTGCGGTCTCTCTGGGCTACGAGAGAAACCTTAACCACAGCAACACGCGGATGTCTACTTCCGCCGTGACAGGTTTTCTGTGAGGACTGACAGTGAAGCCCTGCGGTCCGCAGTGCTTGGAAATTGCAACGGAGCACACTTTCCGGGGGTGTGAGGGGGCGTCGGATCGGGCAGGTGGGGTGTCACGGCACAAGCGGTACAACCGATCACAGGTGGGGTGTACGCGTATGAACAGCACGACGATCAGCATTACCTCGACGCCCCCCGTACCGACCGTGGTCCGGGGCGACAGCGCGGCCGGCATCCACCAGGCCCGCGAGGCCGCCCGCGCCTTCACCGACGGCCTCAATCCGGCGCCCGGCCCGGACATGGCGGACACCCTCGTCCTGGTGGTCTCCGAGCTCGTCACCAACGCCCTGCGCCACGGCGGCGGCCGGTACACCCTGGAACTGTCCGCCGGCCCCGACACGGTCACCGCCGCGGTCAGCGACCCGAACCCGGCACACCCTCGCGAGCGCACCCCCGACCTCAACGGCGGCAGCGGCGGCTTCGGCTGGCACATGATCCGCCGCCTCACCCACCACCTGACCATCACCCCCAGCCCCAGCCCCAGCGGCGGCAAAACCATCCACGCCCGACTGCCCCGCTGACAGCAACCGGACCCGCGCCGCCACCGCAGGCCGGCCAGACCGGAGGCCGACCACTGCAACGCGGGCGCCTGCGCCCCGCTCCCCGTTGAGCTGAGGCGCAAGCAGGTCAGGGGCTGTAACGCGCACCAGTGTTTCGCTGCCCGCGTTGGAGTCGGGGCGCCTGGGCAGTCGGTCCGGCTCTACTGAGTGGATCAGCCGAACGTGCGCGGGCGGCCCGGTCCACCGGGCTTCAGGAGCCGCGCGCCGACGTTGTCCAGCAGGTCGAGGTAGACCAGCGCAACGCGGTGTCTGCCGGTCTTGCGTTGTCTTTATCGGGCGCGTCATGCAAAGGGACTCATCGTTCGGGGTGTCTTGAGCCCATACCTTCAACGGGGTGATCCGGGTCCGTGACCTGCCGGACACGTCCGCCACGACGAGTGTGTCACCGATCGCCACCGTGGTCTGTGGACAGGAAACCGAGGATGTGGTGAGGAAGAGATCCGGGTCGGATTCGGGACCGGGCTGCCGGAGTCGGCCGAGGTTGCCTCGGGGAGCGTCATTCAGCGCCGAAGCCCAGCGCTGCCTATTTCAAGCACTTCATTCGGGGCACACCGAGGAACCGTCCGCAAGGAACAGCGCTGTGACCGGGCGGGATGGACGTACCGGGTGAGGTCGGCGATTCCTGGGGAAGGAGTGGCGACCAGATGATGGGAGGTTGTTATGGATGGTAGGGATCTGGAACTGGGCGAGCTTCTGGCCGCTGCGGAGTCCGCGCCGCCCGGGGAGTCCGTCGGCGTCATCGCGCACGACCTGCGCAAGCGCTTCGGGGCGGAGCGTGTGTCGTTCCTGTTCGTCGACCTCCTGGGGCAGCGGTTGCTGCGCCTGAGCTCGCCCGCCGAGGGAGGGAGCGCAGACGCCGAGGAGTGCATCGATTTGCAGGGCAGCGTTTACGACACGGTTCTGCGCAGCCAGCGCCAACATGTGGCACAGGACGGCCAGGGCGGACGGCGCGTGATCTCGCCTGTGACGAATCGCGGCGACTGCATCGGTGTGCTGGAGGTGACCTTGCAGTACGCCAACGACATCGTGCTCGGACAGATCAGCGACGCGGCCCACGCTCTGGCCTACATCATCGTCACGGACCGCCGCTTCACCGACCTGTACCACGCGGGCCGACGCACCACCCCCACCAGCCTGGCCGCCGAGATCCAGCACCAGCTGCTCCCTTCGGCCTCCTGTTGCGAGGCCCCCCAGTTCACCCTCGCCGCCGGGCTGGTCCCGGCCGACGACATCGGTGGCGACACCTACGACTACACACTCGACCGGGACACGCTGCACCTGTCCATCACCGATGCCATGGGCCACGACACCGAATCCGCCCTGCTGGCCACATTGGTCACGAGTGCGTTGCGCGGCGCCCGCCGCACTGGTTGCGATGCCCTCCGTCAGGCCCAACGTGCCCACGAGGCCCTGCTGACCCACAGTCGTGCGCTGGCCACCGGACAACTGCTCTGCGTCCGACTTGAGACGGGCACCTGCGAACTGGTCAATGCGGGGCATCCCTGGCCTCTGCGCCTACGGGAAGGCGCTGCCGAGGTCGAGGAGGTCGAGCTCGCCGTAGACCTGCCCTTCGGCGTGACGGCGCCCACCTCGTACCAACTCCAGGAGCTTCAGCTTCGCCCCGGCGACCGCCTGGTACTGCTCACCGACGGCATGCAGGACCGCGGTGCCGCAGGTGTCGATCTGGCCTCTCTCATACGCGACACCCGTGCCTCCCATCCCAGGGAAGCCGTTCGCCATCTGACGACAGCCGTACTGGACGCCTGCCGGGGCAACCTGAAGGACGACGCCACTGTTCTCATCCTGGACTGGCACGGAACCGCCTCGCCCGGTGACCGTGAATTCGTGCTGAGCCCGACTCACCGAAGAACCGCCCCGGCCCGTACCAGACGGTCAGAGCGATGACACGGCGCAGCGGGCTGAGGGGCACCGGCACGGCCGACCCGATCGACGCGACACGCCGCCTATCCGCAACGATGCACAACCGGTCGGCCAGTGCGGCGATCGGTGCCTGCATCGAGCGCTCGCGGCGACCGTTCCTGGCCAAGGAGTCATGTTCGGCCAGAACTCGGTGCGCCCACGCGAGCACAACCTCGCCCTCCGGCATCTGGCCCCTCGTCCATCGTCTCCCCACCCTATGAATCGGCACGTCCAGCTCGTGGTCCAAGCGCCCCATCACGGAAAAGAGCGACAGCTACCTGCCACTTCGAACAGGCCCGCCGGGCCCGCTCTGCAACGATGTCCCGGGCAGACGGTCCTCACCATCGCCGGCCACATGCACACCAACCGCGTCGCCGACGCACTGCGGATGGCAGCCGTGACCCGTGGCCGCCTGGACGGCGCCGTGGAAACGCAGGATGTTCCGGTCCGCGACGAGCGCGGCGTAAGCGCCACGCGCCGCATCCAGCGCCGGCCCGGCCCCATCCGACGCCGGCGAGTGAGCAACCAGCGACTCGGCCATGACGACGGACACGTGGTCGACCACCGCCGCAGGCAACGGACCGGATGGCCGCCCCGTGCCGCCTGTACCACCAGCAGACGAAGAATCTACTGGTCCTACAACATAGACGATCAGGTGCTACGGCACTCCCTGGTCAGTGTCGGTGTGCCTGTCGGTGTGCCTCCCGCCATGCGGCCGACGGCACAGGCTGGAGCAAGAAGAGCTCTCGAATTTATGCGGCCCATCCGCGTGCTTACAGGCATCAGGCCGGCAGGTGATCCGCCGGCTTCCGCCACGCCGAGCAGGCGGGTAGGGGCAGCCGATCGGCCAGCGGACGGGCGCCCCGTCTTCGGCGCGTCACTTCCGGTAGCCTCCTGCCTCCTCGATACTGAGCGTCGTCCAAGCGACCGACGGCCAGCTCGAAGCATCCCTGACGGGCCGTCAGGATACTCGGCAGCAAGTCAGTATCAGTACCGCCGGAGACCGCCCGAGGCCGCCATGGGCCGCTAGGAGCCGAGCACTCGCATACTACCGCTGACCAGGCAAAACCCAGTTCAGGAGCCTGGTTACCATGCTTCCCAGGAGGAACCGTTGAGGATGCTCATCAATGTGCCGGAGACCGTCGTCGACGACGCCCTGCGCGGCATGGCCGCCGCCCATCCCGCGCTCAAGGTCGACGTGGCGAACCGGGTGATCGTACGGCGTGACGCGCCCGTAAACGGAAACGTCGGCCTCGTCTCCGGCGGTGGCAGTGGGCACGAGCCGCTGCACGGCGGGTTCGTCGGGCCCGGCATGCTGTCCGCCGCCTGTCCCGGTGAGGTGTTCACCTCGCCCGTACCCGACCAGATGGTCCGGGCCGCCGCCGCGGTCGACAGCGGCAAGGGGGTGCTGTTCGTCGTCAAGAATTACACGGGCGACGTACTCAATTTCGAGATGGCCGCCGAGCTCGCCGAGGACGAGGGCATCCAGGTCGCCAAGGTGCTCGTCAACGACGACGTGGCGGTGACCGACAGCCTGTTCACGGCGGGGCGGCGTGGCACGGGTGCGACGCTCTTCGTCGAGAAGCTGGCGGGCGCCGCGGCCGAGGAGGGGGCCTCGCTGGAGCGGGTGGAGGCCGTCGCGCGGCAGGTGAACGACTCGTCACGGAGCTTCGGGGTGGCTCTCAGCGCCGTCACCACGCCGGCCAAGGGCTCGCCGACCTTCGATCTGCCGCCGGGCGAGCTGGAGTTGGGTATCGGCATCCATGGGGAGCCGGGACGCGAGCGGCGGGCGATGATGACGTCGCGTGAGATCGCCGACTTCGCGGTCGGCGCCGTCCTGGAGGACCTTCGGCCCACCGGGCCCGTGATCGCGCTCGTCAACGGAATGGGCGCCACGCCGCTCCTGGAGCTGTACGGCTTCAATGCGGAGGTGCAGCGCGTGCTGTCCGAGCGGGGTGTCTCCGTGGCCCGTACGCTCGTCGGGAACTACGTCACCTCGCTCGACATGGCGGGCTGCTCGGTGACGCTGTGCCAGATCGACGAGGAACTGCTGCGCCTGTGGGACGCGCCGGTCGAGACCGCCGCGCTCCGCTGGGGCCGCTGAGCCGTACGGACCGGCCGTACGGAGCGTGCGAAGGAGATTCTGTGCTCGACGCCCAATTCTTCCGCGACTGGATGACCGCCATGGCGGCCGCCGTGGAACGTGAGGCCGCGCGCCTCACCGACCTCGACTCGGCCATCGGTGACGCCGACCACGGCAGCAATCTCCAACGGGGCTTCCGGGCCGTGGCCGCCGCGCTGGAGAAGGAGCCGCCGCTCACGCCCGGCGCCGTACTCGCCCTGTCGGGGCGGCAGTTGATCTCGACCGTGGGCGGGGCCTCGGGACCGTTGTACGGGACGCTGCTGCGGCGCACGGGCAAGGCGCTCGGCGAAGGGGAGCAGGTCACGCCGGAGGAGCTCGCCCAGGCGCTGCGCGCGGGTGTGGACGCTGTGGCGCAGCTGGGCGGGGCGAAGCCCGGGGACAAGACGATGCTCGACGCGCTGGTCCCCGCCGCCGACGCGCTCGGCGAGTCCTTCGAGGCCGCGCGGACCGCGGCGGACGAGGGCGCGCTGGCGACCGTACCGCTGCAGGCGCGCAAGGGCAGGGCGAGCTATCTCGGTGAGCGGAGCATCGGGCACCAGGACCCCGGGGCGACGTCGGCCGCCCTGCTGATCGACACCCTCGCCGATGTGGCCGAGGACGCCGCGTGAGCGGGGACAAGCAGGTCGGGATCGTGCTCGTCTCGCACAGTGCGTCGGTCGCCGGGGCGGTCGCCGAGCTGGCGCAGGGGCTGGCGGGCGACGGGGTGCTCGCGCCGGTTGCTGCCGCGGGCGGTACGCCGGACGGCGGTCTCGGCACCAGCTCGGAGCTGATCGCCGAGGCGGCCAGGTCGGTGGACGGCGGCGCGGGGGTCGCGGTGCTCGTCGATCTGGGCAGCGCGGTGCTCACGGTGAAGGCACTGCTGGCCGAGGGCGACGAACTGCCGGACGGGACCAGGCTGGTGGACGCGCCGTTCGTGGAGGGCGCGGTGGCCGCGGTGGTCACGGCGTCGACCGGAGCGGATCTGGACGCCGTGGAGGCGGCGGCCATGGAGGCGTACGAGTACCGCAAGGTGTGACCGCTCGCCGCCTTGGTGCGAAAGTGGCCCCGTGTCCGCCGAGGACGCGGGGCCACTGCCGTCAAGCCGCCCGCTCCCGCATGGCCGTGCCCGCCGCCGCGATCCGGATCTCCGACCGCTGTGTCGTGCCGTTGACCGTCACCGCGAGCGTGACGGAGCCGGGGCGCAGTGCGGTGAGCCTGCCGGTGGCCGGGTCGTAGGTCGCCGCATGGCGGCGGCCTGCGTCGTCCGGGGCGCCGATGTGCAGGTTCGGCGATCCGGTCCAGTCCGCGCTCAGCGGGAAGGCGACCGGGATCAGTCGGCCGGCGCCCTGCGTGACGGTCGCCGCCACGGGCGCGCTGCGTCCGGGGGCGAGCTCCGCCGGGGCATCGAGCGTCAGGGCGTCCACATGTGCGTGGGTCTGTACGGACACCCAGTCGGGGCCACCCGCCCACGGCCGCAGCCGCGCCGCGGTCTGCTGGGTGCGTGAGACCGCGTCGACGCCGACCAGGGACCAGCCGGTGAAGCCGCCCTCGTCCGCCGGGCCCGCCGGTGACTTGCCGGAGTTTCCGTTGATCAGGTACGGCACCCCGTCCACCTGGGCGGCGTGGAAGACCCCGACGTGGCTGCCGATGAAGCCCGCCCCCTTGCCCGTCGTACGGCGGAATCCGCTGAGCCACTGCTCGATCAGCGCGGCCTCCTTGCGGTCGCCCAGCTGACTGCCCTTCTGGGCGGTCGGGTCGCGCGGCGGGACGTGCTCGATGAGCATGACCGAGCCGATGGTGCGGTCGTCGGCCGCCGCTTCCAGTTGGGCGCGCAGCTGTCGGATCTGCGCGAAGCCTCCGCCGCGCAGGCTCAGGCTGGAGGTGTCGAGGGTGATGAAGCGGGTGCCCTGGTGGTCGAACGTGCGCTGAGCCGGGCCGAATTGAGTGACGAAGTTGTCGATCCGGCCGCCCATCACCTCGTGGTTGCCCGGCACGTAGTACCAGGGCAGGGCGTCCCCCAGTTCCTCGGTCAGGATGCGGCGGGCGAAGGCGAGGTCCGCGGGGGATCCCTCGTCGACGAGGTCGCCGTTGATGACGAGGAAGTCGGGTTTCGCGGCCTTGATCTCGCGCAGGGTTCGGCGTGCCTGCGCGACGATGGCGCTGTCCGGGTCGCGGGCGACGAACTGGGCGTCGGACATCACCGCGAACTGCCAGTCTCTGGCCCCGGTTCGCGCCGCGGTGTCGATCAGTGGGTCGCGGGGCGCCGGCTGCTTCGGGAGTTCGACGGTGGGCGGCACCTGCGCGGTCAGGTCGTCGATGACGATCGCGCCGGTGTACTGCTGGGTGGCGGCGGTCTCCGCCAGGTAGAAGCGGTGCACCTTCAGCGGCATCGCCGCTCCCGGCGGGACCGAGAAGGTCACCCGGCGCCAGTCGGTCCAGGTGATGAACGGTCCGCGCAGCAACTGGTCGGAGCCCGCGGCGTCCTTGAGGTGCAGGGTCGGCCAGGCGCCCTTGCCGTCACCCTTGATCCACATGGTGAAGGACTGCGGCTGGCCCTCCACGGCGACCGGCCGGGGCGGGTTGGCGTAGGCGGCGCGCGTCGCGGTCGACCGGGTGAAGTCGTAGCCGAGCTTCAGCCCGGTGCCGGTGTGTCCTTCGGGTGTCGCGGTGACCGAGCCGCTCGCGCGGGCCTGGCTGAAGGTCCAGGTGGCCGCGTCATCGAAGGCGGAGACGGCCTGTTCGGCGAGGCCGACGCTGACGGCCAGCGCGGTGGTGACCCCGCCGGCCGTGGCCACGATGCGTCCGGCGCCGCTGCCGGTGCGCGATGTGACGGTGAAGGAGCCCCGGCCGTCGTCCCGGATGTCAAAGAGCGCGCGGTCGTAGTCGAGCGTCACATCGCGTGGCTCGACGGGCGCGCTGTTGCCGTGGGCGTCAAGCCCCACGAGGCCGAAGGCGCCGCTCGCCGCCGCGTCCGCGAGGCCGACGCGCCGGGTGGTCGGTTCGATCCGGGCGAGGTCGTCGAGCACGGTCAGCCGGACGTTGCCACGGGCGGCGCCGCGCAGCGCGCGTACGTCCGTGGTGCCGCCGCGGCGCGCGGTGAACAGCCCGCGGTTGTCGACCCGGCCGACCTCGGTGCGTGTGGACTGCCAGTGCGGTACCCCGGCGGCCGGACCGTAGGTCTCGTCGTGGCCCGCCGCGGTCAACTGCCGGGTCAGACCGGGGAAGACCCGCTCGGGGTGGCCGCCCTTGACGGGGTCCACGGTCGGCGCGGAACCGGCGGGCGTACGGGTCTCGACCCAGAAGCCGCGCAGCCGGCCACTGCCGTCGGGGGCGGTCAGGGCCAGGCCGTTGGGGACGGTGCGTTCGCTGCCGTCGGAGGGGCTGTTCTCCAACTGGAGCGTGTCGTTGCCCGGCTCACGGGCGACGAGGGTCGAGGAGCCGCCGCCGTCAAGATTCAATGCGCTGTGCGCCCCGGCGCGCTTCATCATGAGGCCCAGTTCGGTGAGGGTGACACCGCCGCTGTCGGCCTGCCGGCCGTCCACCGTCATCACGTGCATGTCGCGGCCGTCCTTCGAGAAGCCGACTGCGGTGCGGGGCGCGGCGGTGTTGTTGCCCTGGCCGTCGTGGTTCTGCGCGACGCCGTCGACGACGAGCAGTTCGCGTCCGCCGACCGCGGTGCGCGGCACCGGTCCACTGTCGGCGCGCGGCCGGTATTCCATGGTCACCGGGTCGCCTGGCCTGAGCGCCCGGAGCACCGCCGCCCCGGACTCGCGGCCCACGAGCACGGTGGTGCCCTTGGAGATGGGCCCGGCGCCGGGCCGGTCCGTCACCGAGACGACCTTGCCCCCTCGTACGGCGGCCTCGGCGACCGGAGTCGCGTCGTCCACGGTCAGCGCCCGATCGGCCTCGCCCCAGCCCGAGGTGTACGCCCCCACTCCCCCGCTCGGAACATTCGCCGCGTTGTAGGCGGCCAACGGGTGGGTGCCGGTCGGGACGGTGAGCGTGCCGTCGAAGTACAGCTGCAGAACACGCCCGGCGGCCCCCGGGCCGATGCCCACGGCGCGGTTGGCGCCCACCGAAGGCGAGTGGACGACCTTGCCGTCCCTGATGCCGGGGCCCTGCGGGGCGCCGGTCTGGTTGATGTCGAAGAAGTCGGCGTTGACAGCGGCGACGGTACGGCGGCCGGCGCCCGGCCGGTGGGCCGCGGCGAGCTCGGAGACCGTACGGCGGTCGGCGACCTTGCCGGAGTGCAGATAGTCGGTGCGTACACCGCGGTCGTCGAGGTCCACGGAGAGCGCGTCGACCCGCAGCCACTTGTCGGATTCAAGCCGGTCGTAGGAGTCGAGGCGGACGCCCGGGGCCACCGGGCGGGCGCTGCGCGCGGTCTCGATGCCGTCGCCGTCGGCGACGGACCTGGGGGTGCCGGGGGCGGAGCGGGCCGGTGGTGGTGCGACCGGTCTGAGGATCTCGGCGGAGTTCCGGGGGCGGGGATCGGGAGTGGAATCGCTGACGGCCGGTGACCCGCCTCCCAGCGTCAGGGCGGTCACCGTCGCGAACAGTACGACGGGCCGGCCCACTCGACCAAGGTCCACAAGTCCTCCTGGGGGAACGCTGGTTGGACGCGCAGAGCGCTGTCGTCGGACAGCGTCTCCGCGTTCCTACCCACTCACCAGGGGGTGGGGGCAACCTCGCGGCGAACAGCAGGCACCGTGACCGGTGCTCTGGTGTACGAACCGATACAAAACGCCGACCCCGCAGCGCTGCGGGCCCTGTTGGGGCGGTGGCGACGCCAACGGGGAGCAGGGCCGGGCCTGGGGACGCCGGGAGTGGGGCTGGGGCACGGCGTACCCGCTGGTTCAGGGGATGTCCGGTCGATCTTCGCGGCCCCGGCCTTCGTTCCCGGGGCCCTGGGATCCGTCGTCCCCGTGGAGCGACTCGTCCGGGCTCTGCCAGGAGTCGGACCGGGGCTGCGGCTCCTGCGGGGGCATCGGCCGTTCGGCGGTGCGCCTGCTGCCCCACCAGAAGGCGCCGAGGAGCAGCGCGACAATCACGATGCCGACCAGGGCCCACAGGACGGCGGGGAACGCGCCGGCGGCCGAGTGGACGACCGGCTCACTGCTCAGGGTGCTCATGCCGTGCACGTACCACCTGGTCCGGTTCGCATACCGGCGCGGGGGCCGGGCCGCTCGAATGGCGTACATGGGGCACGATGTTCGGCACGTGTGTTCCCCGATCGACCGGAAGTGGTTTCACGATGTCGTCTGGCTCCGCCGACCCCACGGCGCTCCACCCCATGCCGGACCAGCCGCGGGTGGTGCTGCTGAAACCCCTGGTGAAGTCCCCGCTGATCGACGTCGGGGAGTTCTCGTACTACGACGACCCGGACGATCCGACCGCGTTCGAGACCCGCAATGTGCTCTACCACTACGGCCCGGAGAGGCTCGTCATCGGGAAGTTCTGTGCGCTGGGCACCGGGGTGCGTTTCATCATGAACGGCGCCAACCACCGGATGGACGGCCCTTCGACGTTCCCGT
This sequence comes from Streptomyces sp. A5-4, assembly GCF_051131715.1. Taxonomy (NCBI): domain Bacteria; kingdom Bacillati; phylum Actinomycetota; class Actinomycetes; order Kitasatosporales; family Streptomycetaceae; genus Streptomyces; species Streptomyces sp. A5-4. The sequence goes on from NZ_CP178591.1 coordinate 512,851, forward strand.
TCCCCATCATGGGAGGCTCCTGGGCCGAGCACTTCGATCTGATCACGGGACTGCCAGGTCGCGGCGACACCGTCGTCGGCAACGACGTCTGGTTCGGCCACAGCACCATGGTGATGCCCGGTGTCCGTATCGGGCACGGCGCGATCATCGCCTCCGGTTCCGTGGTGGTCGACGACGTGCCCGACTACGGCATCGTGGGCGGCAATCCGGCCAGACTGATCCGTATCCGCCACGAGGAGGCCGACGTCGCCCGCCTGCTGGCCGTCGCCTGGTGGGACTGGCCCGCGGAGCACCTCACGCGGCACATGCGCACCATCATGTCCGGCAGCGTCGACGCCCTGGAGGAAGCCTCTCCGGACAACTCCTAGCCGCCTCGGAGCACGAGTCCTCCCGTCCCGCGTACGCGACCGCGCCACGCCGCGTACGGTATGTGGCGCACCGTCCAGGACAGGCACGCGCCACTGGGGCCCCGCGGCCCCGGTGGGACCGTCGACCCAGTGGAGGAGCGGGCACCATGACCGCCGATACGCACCGGATGACCGCCCACAAGCACCGGCGTCCCCGGCGGCACCTGACGCACCGTCGCCCCCGCCGCCACCTCCTGCCGGCCACGCTGGCTCTCGCCTCGGTGTCCTTCCTCCTCGCCTGGCTCACCCCTACATCGGGCGCCTCCGTCGTCTTCCAGGACGCCTGCCGCGCCACCGGGGACAGCATGCCGATCGGCGACTGCGGGCCCTTCCGGCAGATCTTCGCCGAGAACTTCAACGGGGACACGGTTCCGCTCGGTTCGTTCAGCGACTGCGACCACCACGCCGACACCCCCGACGCGTACTGCGCGGGCCTGGCAGGCAAGTACCGGCAGGACTGGTGGGCGTACCCGGCGGCCTGGCACGACACCGCCACGTCCGGGGCCGACGGCAACTCCGTCCGGTCGGTCGGCGGCGCCTACCACCCCGAGGACACCATCAGCGTGGGTCCCGCCGCCAACGGCGACGGCCGGATGAACATCCGCATGTGGCGGCCCGAGGACGGCGGACCGGTGCATGCCGCGGCCGTCGTACCGAAGAAGCTCATGGAGCAGACGTACGGAAAGTTCAGCGAGCGGTTCCGGGTGGTCGACGCCGCGCCCGGCTACAAGTCGGCGCACCTCTGGTACGGCAACGGCTGCGAGATGGACTTCCCCGAGCAGAACTGGACCGACGAGATCCTCGCGTTCACCCACCCCTGCGACGGCGGACAACAGGATGTGTTCACCACCGACGCCCGGTGGACGGACTGGCACACCACATCCGTGGAGTGGACGCCAGAGGAGGTCAGGTACTACCTCGACGGTGAACTCGTCGGCTCCAGCACCCGCGGCCTCCCCTCGGAGCCACTGTCCTGGATCCTGCAGAACGAGAGCGCGCTGTACGGTCCGCCTGCCGAGCCCGGTTCCTCGGCGCAGCTCGACATCACCTGGATCGCCGGGTACGCCTACGAGGGCGCGTGATCCGGCCCGGCCCGTTCGGCCGGGTGCGCGCGTCGAGCTTGCGCCTCCCCGGCCGACATGCCATTGCCTCCCGGTGGCACCCGCCCTCCTGTCCCGATCATGTTGCAGGCGCCGCAACGCCCTTTGCCACACACCGGGTTCACGCGCCGGGATGGACCTTCCCCGTACCTGCGGGAACTGCCCGGGCCTGCTGACGGCGCCCTCCCTCCGCCGCCATCGACCTGGTTCGGCGTTGCCCGACCGGGGCGCGGCCACCGTGGCCGGAACGACGAGCTCCCCGGGCGCCTCTGGCACGCTGGCCCCATGAACGCACCTACTCGCGGCGCCTGGTTGCGCGCCGGAATCAGTCGTGACGGCGGGCCTGTCGTGGAGACCGAGCACGTGGTGTGGCTGCAGAGCGGCGACTACTACGCGGACAGCCGCGGCTTCGCCGGTACCACCTCGTACGAGGACGGGCAGGTCCGCTTCCATCACGATGTCGGCGCGCCGGGCGATGACGTCGGGGTACTGCGCGCCGAGGGCGAGGGGCTGATCGAGACGGGGACCAACACCGACGGCAGCACATTCCTCGAAGTCTGGACCCCTCTGCCCGGGAGCGACGGGCAGGACGGGTCCTGGTGTGCGGGGGAAGCGCCGCCCGCGCGGTCCCGGTCCGTGCAGGCCCCACCCGTACAGGCCCGGTCCGTGCGGTCGCAGTCCGTGCGGTCGCAGTCCGTGCGGTCGCAGTCCGTGCGGGTGGGCCGTCACATCGTGCATGTCGACTCCACCGGGGCCGGAGCGCATTACGTCCTGCCCGGCCCCTCCGGCCAGTGACGCGACGGGCCGCATCGGGCGGGGGCCGTCCTCGTGAGGGTCCTCAGGACCATCGAGCCCCCGGACACCCGCCGATGCCCGGGGGCTGGTGCGCGTCAGCCGTTCCGGCCGACGCCGATCTCTCCGCCTCCGGGGATTCCGACGCCCGCGATGCCCGCCCCCGCGTCATCGGCGTCCCCGGCACCCTCTGCCCCGGCATTGGCGGCGCCGGCGTCACCCGCATCGCCATTACCGGCGTCACCGGCACCCGCGTTTCCGGCACCCTCGTCACCCGCACCGGCGTTCGCGGCACCCTCGTCACCGGCACCCGCGTTCGCGGCGCCGACATCCCCGGCGTCCCCGTTGCCGCCCGCGCCCGCGCCGATCTCGGCGCCGACCGCGGCCAGCGCCGTTGTCACGGGCTGGAAGAACGTCTCGCCGCCGGCGGTGCAGTCACCGCTGCCACCCGAGGTGAGGCCGATGGCGCTGCCGTCCTGGGTGAAGAGCGCACCGCCGCTGTCGCCCGGTTCGGCGCAGACATCGGTCTGGACCAGGCCGGTGACGGTGCCTTCGGGGTAGTTCACCGTGGCGTTCAGCCCGGTGACCGCGCCGTCGTTCAGCCCCGTGGTGCTGCCCATGCGGGACACCTGCTGGCCGACCGCGGCCTCCGCCGCCTGGGTGATCTCCACGGTCTGTCCGCCGCCCACGTCGACCGTGCTCGGCGCTTCGACAGCCGGGTCGTCGTACGTCACGAGCGCAAAGTCGCCGTCGCCCGGGAAGGTGGCGGCCTGGACCGTACCGATCGGCGCGCCGTCCTGGGCATCCGACCACTGGTCGGCGGCGACACCGCAGTGTCCCGCGGTCAGGAAGCCGGGCTGACCGTCCTGCGTGGTGACGTTGAATCCGAGGGAGCAGCGCGCGCCGCCGCCGAAAATGGCGTCCCCGCCCTCAAGGAAGGGCTTGAACTCCCCCGTGGACTTCTGGATGCGGGCCGTGCCCGCGCCCAGTGACTCGACGGCCGTCTCCAGTCTGTTCCAGCGTTCGCCGGTGACCGTACGGTCCGCCGTGACCAGGACCTGGTTGGTCCTGGGGTCGACGGCCCATGCCGTCCCCGGGATGGTGGCCCTGCTGGTCAGGGTGCGGGTGGCGGACGTCAGGCGGCTGGTGCTGTTCTGCACGCTCCGCGCGACCGCTCCGGCCTTCTTGACGTCGACGTTCACGTCGTTGTCGTTGCCCACGACGTTGACGATGACCTGCTGCTTCTCGGCGTCGTAGTACGCACCGCCGTATGCCTCGCCGAGTTGCGGGGCCAACTTCTCGATGAGGTCCGCCACCGAGGTGGCGCTCATCGTCCTGGGGGCCGGCGCCGACGTCGCGTCGTCCTCGGTCTGCGAGGCGTTGGCGTTGGGCAGCAGGATGGCCGCCGCAGCGATGCCCACCGCCCCGGCTCCTGCGAGAATGGCCTTTCGCTTGGGTATTCGCCTGTGACTCAACTCGTCGCCTCCTACGGGGATATGGCGCCCGGTTGCCGACGGAAACCGGGGGGACGCGTCCGCCCCCTGGTACGGGCGGTGCCAGAGTTGTGTTCACCGTTTGCGCGCACGAAATTCCCTGGCCTGACGTCAGGTGAGGCCGGGGCCGGTACCGGCCTCGGCCTCACTGCTCGGGCAGGTAAGCCTTCGCCGTGTTCTCCGCCGCCGCGGTCGCCACCGATGCCGAGACATCCGACGCCTCGTGGGCGGCTCCCCGGGCGCGGCTGCTGCGGGTTATGAACGGACGAGCTGGATCCGGTCGTCGAGGCCGCGCATGTTCGCCTCTTCCTGTTCACCCCTCCGGTCGCGGAACCCGGTCGGCGCAATGAGCCGCAGTTTCCGGGGCGGTCGGTCCGGGCCCCTGACAGCACGGCAGATCGCAGTGCCGGGGCCCCTCGCTGCCCGGCTCCCTGCGATGGCGACGAGCTGTTCCCGCGCACAGACTTGACGGCATGTCGGGCAAACGAAGCGCGGGGCTCCTCCTCTTCCGGATCTCGGAGGGGGATACCGAGGTGCTCATCGGTCACATGGGCGGTCCGTTCTGGGCCGGCCGCGACGCCGGTGCCTGGTCGATCCCCAAAGGTGAGTACGGGCCCGAGGAGGAGGCCGAGGCGGCTGCCCGCCGGGAGTTCACGGAGGAGCTCGGTCTGCCGGTGCCCGACGGGGAGCCGATCGCGCTCGGCGAGTCCCGTCAGTCGGGCGGCAAGACCGTCACCGCCTGGGCGCTGGAGGCTGATCTCGACACCGGCCGGGCCGTCTTCGGGACGTTCAGCATGGAGTGGCCGCGGGGCTCGGGGGTGCTGCGTGAGTTCCCGGAGCTCGACCGGGTCGCGTGGTGCACAACGCGAAGCGCCCAGGGCCTGCTCGTGACCGGCCAGCGCGTGTTCCTCGACCGGCTCGACGCCCACCTACGGGACAGCCCTCCCCCACCGTCCTCACCACCGGTCCCATGAACCACGGCTGAAAGGAATCTTGAGTGCCCCCCCGAACACAGCTCCTCGCTGTCCTCGGCACCACATTGCTCGCGACCGCCGCACTGCCCGCCACCGCGCTGCCGTCCGCCACCCGGCCCGCCGAGGCGAGATCCGTCGGTGCGGACGCGTTGCTCGCCAAGGTCAGGAGCTGCTCGCAGATCTCGAAGGGCAGATACCGGTCCGACGAGGGGGCCAAGGCCGATGTTCCCGTGTGCGGCAAGAACGGCGCGGTGTTCTTCAAGGCCGACATGGACATCGACTGCGACGGTCAGGTCACCGCGCGGTGCAACAAGAAGACCGACCGCTGGTTCCAGGACACGACCGCCTTCCAGCAGTCCGACGGCAAGCCGCTGAACTCGGAGAAGCTGCCGTTCGTCGTCGTGCCGGGAGTGAGCGGCATCTGGAATCACCGGGCCTCGGGAATCCGCGGCGGCGCGGTCGCCGCCGTCGTCTACCGCGGCCGGGTGCGGTACGCCGTCGTCGGCGACACCGGCCCCAGCCGCATCATCGGTGAGGCGTCGTACGCGGCGGCGCGGTCCCTGGGCATCGACCCCCACCCGGCGAACGGCGGCACCGCGTCGGGGGTCACGTACATCCTCTTCAAGAACTCGAAGGTCTCCCCCATCGAGAGCGGCAGCGCCGCGATCGCGCGCGGCGAGGCGCTGGCGAAGCAGTTCATCCGGAACAACTAGCCGCCGAATTCCGGATTCAGGAGCCTTTCAGGAGACTTGCGCGGGCTTTCGAGGGACCGTACGCAGTTCCTGTCCGCGAATTTCGCTCCCACCATTGCCCCGCAGCCATGGGTAGTTCCACGCTCATACGGTCCTACTCATGGACGGCGTTCACATATATGGTGGAAGCGTTGAATGAACGGACGCCCACCGCGCCGTCTGGCAACCCTGATCGTCGCCGCGGCCGCCTTCGCCTCAGTCCTCGTACCGCCCGCCTCGACCGGGGCGATCCCGCTCTGCGCGAGGCCCTGAAGGACCTTGTCGTACGGGCCGACGGCTGGCTCGGCCAGGGGCCGTGGACCGTCGTCGACAAGCCGAAGCCCGCCCCGAGCGGGGACCCGCACGACTACCTCAGCCAGGCCCCCTACTGGTGACCGAAGCCCGCGACCAACGAGAACCCCTGGGGCTGCCCGTACGTCCAGCGCGACGGTGAGCGCAACCCGGAGGTCGACACCGGCACGGACCATCCCGACCGGGCCAAAGTGCTCGACTCCGCGTACACCCTGAGCCTCGCCTGGTACTACACCGGACGGAAGCAGTACGCCGAGCACGCCGGCGAGATCCTGCGCACCTGGTTCACCGATCAGGACACCCGGATGAACCCGAACCTGAACCACGCGCAGTTCATCCCCTGCAAGTACGACGGCCGGGCGATCGGCATCATCGACTTCTCGCAGGCCTTCACCGGTGTGCTCGACGCCACCGCGATCCTGGACACCGGGGCGCCCGGCTGGAAAACGGCCGACCGGGCCGGTAAGCGTACCTGGTACCGGGGCTTCCTGGACTGGCTGGCGAAAAGCCCGTTCGGCAAGGAGGAGGCCGCCGCCGCGAACAACCACGGCAACTTCCACGACATGCAGGTCGCCGCGCTGGCCGTCGCGGTCGGCGACGACAAGCTCGCGCGCAGGACGGTCCTCGACGCGCGAAAGAAGCGCATCGACACCCAGATCGCGGCCGACGGCAGCCAGCCCGGTGAGATCAGCCGCACCCGCAGCTGGCACTACTCGACCTTCAACCTGGTCGCGCTGACCCGCCTCGCGGACATCGGCAAGCACGTCGGCGTCAACCTGTGGAGCTATCAGGGGCCCGGTGGCGGAAGCCTGTTCAAGGCCGTGCACCAGCTCATCCCCACAGCCACCTCGGCCGTCCCCTGGCCCCACCCCGAGCTCGATTTCCGCGCGTACGCGGCGAGCGACATCGTGCACGCGGCGGCCGACGCCCGCGCGCGGGCGGCCGTACCGCATGTCGGGACACCACCGGGCGGCGACCTCTGGGCACTGCGGCCCGCAGCCGAACAACTCGACTCGATCAAAGGGTAGTGAGCCATGGGTATCAAGGTCCTTGCCACCGCCGGACTGACCGCGGCCTGCGGACTGCTCCTGGCGCCCACCGCCCACGCGGAGGTCGAGCCCGGCAGCTGGACCTCGGTCGCCCCCACCTTCAACGTGCAGGAAAGGGGCTGCGGTCAGGTCGACAACCTGACGTTCCGACTGACCTGTTCCACTGCGAGCGGCGACCAGCGGGCCGAGCGGCGCTACGCGACGTACACCGGGGGAACCCGCCAGTTCGAGGGGTACTTCAGGATAAGCAGCATGGGCGGAACCCGGATCAGCCTGAAGCAGACCTTCAACGAATCGGCCGCGGGACCGTTCTTCATGCTGGCCGCCGAACGCGGCGGACGGCTGTACGCGGTACACGGCGGCGCCACCCTCTCCGGCGCGGGCACGGTCGGGGCGAATGTTCGCGTGAACACCGTGCACCAGGTGGGCAATGAGCACCGCACCTACATCAACGGGTCCTTGAAGCACACCTACAGCAGTCCCCGCGGCAGCTTCTACGACAAGTTCGGCGCCTACCGCACCGGCAGTGGCAACGGTCCGGCCACCGTGGTGTGGAGCGACGTGAAGTTCTGGCGCAAATAGCCGGTGGCCGCATGAGGAACCGACTGCGCGCCGCGGTGACGGCGGCGCTCGTCATCGGGCTGGCCGGCTGCACACCCTCGCCGAACGAGTCGCGGAATACGACGACTTCGAAGCCTTCGGCGGCTTCGGCGGCTTCGGCGGCTTCGAACGAGGGGGCGGCCGGCCGGCCGACGTCGGCCGACGTCGCGGGCACCGGCGCCCGGCTCACGGCCGAGCTCGTCCCGCCCGTCGACATCACCCTGAAGTGGACGGGCGAGGACCGGGGCGCGACCGGCCGCATCGTCGAGTTCGCGACGGATCCGGCGGGCCCGTACACGATTCTGGAGTACCTGCCGCCGGGGAGCCGGACCTACCGGCATCCCGATCTCATGCCCCTGACCCTGTTCTACTACCGGCTTCGTCCCTACTCTGGCCCGGCCTCGCGCCCGGTCGAAGTCGCACTGCCCCCGGGGGGAACTGACGGAGATGGACCAGCAGGACGACCACGAGTGGGCGCCTCCGCACACGGTCCGGGGCGAGAACGTGCGCGCGCGTCCGGTGCGGAGCGCGGGCTCCGCACCGGACGGTCTCAAAGCGACCGTCGAGCACGCCAGCGGCATCAGGTTCACCTGGACCGACCACGCCGACGACGAAGCGGGCTATCTGTTGGAGACCAGACCGGCGGGCAGCCGGACATTCCGGCCGACCGCCGTCCTGGACCCCGACATCGATTCGTTCGGGCTGATCACACTGCCGAACGAAAAGAACGCTTCCTATCGGGTCCGCGCGATCACCTACGGAAAGCAGTCCAACGTGGTTCACCTGAAAACCGGGGAGGACCGGTAACGGCCTTTACGAACCGGAGAGTTCGCGTGCCGTCGCCATGTCGCTGAACGGGATCAGCTGCTCCCCGACGATCTGGTACGGCTCGCTGCCCTTGCCCGCGATCAGCACGGTGTCCTCGGGCCCGGCCGCGGACAGTGCGAACGCGATCGCCTCGCGGCGGTCGGCGAACCGTTCGAAGCGGGTGCCGGTCACCGTGAGGCCCGGGACGATCTGGTCCAGGATCGCCTCGGGGTCCTCGTCGCGGGGGTTGTCCGAGGTGAGCACGCACAGGTCGGAGTGGGTCCCGGCGATCTCGCCCATCTGGGCGCGCTTGGTGACGTCCCGGTCCCCGCCGCAGCCGAAGACCGTGACGACCCGGCCCTTGGCGAAGCCGCGGATGGCGGTCAGGACCTTCTCCAGGGAGTCCGGGGAGTGCGCGTAGTCCACGATCACCGAGGTGCCCGCCGGGGTCTCGTAGCGCTCCAGGCGCCCGGGGACCGGCGGCATCCGGTCGAGCGCGGCGACGAGCCCGGGGAGGTCGTGTCCCAGGAGATGACAGGCCGCCACGGTGGCCAGCGCGTTGGCGACCGAGAAGCGGCCCGGGACCGGAATCGCCGCCGGGTACTTGCGGCCGTCGTGGTGGAGGGTGAAGCGCGTGCCGAACCCGTCCATGTCGAGGTCGGTCGCGCGGTAGTCGGCGGGCGAGTCGAGGCCGTAGGTGGTCACCCGACCGGGCATCATCGCGGCGATCCCGGCGCCCACCTCGTCGTCCGCGTTGACCACGGCACGCTCACAAAGGCCGTCGAACAGGCGCAGTTTGGCGTCCCGGTAGTTCTCCATGGTGCCGTGGTCGTCCAGGTGGTCCTGGGTCAGGTTGGTGAAGATGCCCACGTCGATGAACGAGTGGTCGATGCGGTGGTTCAGCAGGCCCATCGACGTGGCTTCGAGCACGACGGTGCTCGCCCTGCGGTCGCGCATGTGCCCCAGCAGGTACTGGAAGTCGGGTGATTCGGGGGTGCTCAGCACCGACCTGGGCATCGGGATCACGTCGTCCCCGATCCGGCTGCCTGCCGTGCCGATGACGCCGACCACGGCGGACTCGGCGATCCGCAGGACCGACTCGACCATGTACGAGACGGAGGTCTTCCCGTTGGTGCCGGTCACGGCCACCATGTCCAACTGCCGTCCTGGCTCGCCGTAGTAGCGGGAGGCGACGGCCGCGGCCGCTGTCCTGGTGTCCGGCACCCGGACGACACAGACGCCGGTGTCCGACGCCCACGACGGCGCGGGGTGGTCCGACGCGCCTTCGACGAGTACGGCCGCCGCTCCACGCGCGAGAGCGGGCCCAACAGCCTCCGGGCCGCCCTCGCGGTGTCCGGGAACGGCGACGAACAGGGACCCCGGCGACACCCGGTGGGCGTCGAAACAGGTTCCCGCGGTGATCATCGTCTCCGGATCGCCCTGGAGCACCTCGTGGTCGTGGCCGGCCAGCAACTCGCTCAACTTCACAGGGGTCCTCTCGGAGGGAACGGACGACAGCCGGCCGTCCGGCGGTCGTCAAGGGCGGCGCCGGGGGGGGCGCCGAAGAAGGTCGTGCGGGGGGTGCGACGCGCTCGTGCGTACGGGGGCCGCGACAGCGGACCGGCCCGGAGGCAGACGTGTTACGGACGGACTACGGCGCCCCGGGAAGAGGAGCGGACCGTGCGGAAAAGGGTGTCACGAACGGGGCGGGAACCGCCGGGGGCCTCTGAGGAGCGGGCGAGGATCGCTAGCCGTGGCCGTGCAGGGCCCGGCAGCCGCACTGCGGCTCATTCGCCGGGCCTTGGGCCGTCGCGCCGGGCGCGATCGGGCACAGGGCATGAGGGACCTGCGGCAGGCACTCCCTTACTCCACATGTGCGACCCATAAGTGGAGTGTACGGCCAGCCGGGCGGCCCCGGTTCCGCCGTGGCGCACCGGACTCCCCGGGCGGCGGTGCGCCGGCGCCCGGGGAGGAAACATGTCGTGCGGGGTGTGAGGGTCAGGGAAGGATCGAGTCGACGTATCCGCCGTCCACGCGGACGGCGCCGCCGGTGGTGGCCGAAGCGAGCGTCGAGCTGAGGTAGACCACCACGTTGGCGATCTCCTCGGGCTCGATCAGGCGCTGAATCAACGACTGGGGGCGGTGCGACCGCATGAACTCGCGCTGCGCCTCGTCCCAGGGGAGCGCGCTGTCCACCAGTTCGTACACGAAGCCCTCGACTCCGCCGGTGTGCGTGATGCCCGCGATCACCGGGTTGACGGTGCCCCCCGGTGCCGGCCGCTTCCTTCGCGAAGCCCCGGGAGACCGCGAGAAGCGCGGTCTCAGACATGCCGTAGTGGATCATTTCGGCGGGGATGACGACCGCGGAGTCGCTGGCGATGTTCAGGATGCGTCCCCAGGACCTCGCCGTCATGCCGGGCAGGTACCCGCGGGTCATCCGCACGGCTGTCAGTACGTTCACGTCGAAGTAGCGCCGCCACTCCTGGTCGCTGATGTCGAGGGCGGGCTCGGCACCGAAGATGCCGAGGTTGTTGACGAGGATGTCGGCCTCCGGGACCGCTTCGAGGACCTGCCGGGAGCCGTCCTCGGTGGAGATGTCGCCCGGCGCGGCCAGGAACTGGGCCCCGGGCATCTCGCCGCGCAGCCGCTCCAGCGCCGCGTCGACGGATTTCTCCGTACGTCCGTTGATGGTGACCCGGGCCCCTGACCGTGCCAGCCCGGTCGCGATGGCCGCTCCGATGCCCTGGGTCGATCCGGTGACCAGAGCGTTCTTACCGATGAGATCAATCAGCACGGTACGCCCCCTTCCTGCAGCGGTTCTCCGGCGAGGACGCCGTCCTCCCCAGGCAGTAGATCATCGAATTCCACCACCCGGCAGAAGTTCGCGAGGCCGACATTCCGGGGCGGATAAGTGATTCATAAAGGCCTCCGTGCCATTCCCCTTCATTGACATCGGCGGGCAAACAGGGGACAAATGAAAGGTAAGGGCCTCCGGCTCATGCGACGAAGGACCGGCATCCGCGATCTCCTTGATCGACTCCGCACCATCGAAACCCGACAGAAGGAGCTTCGCGAGGAGCAGGCGGCGGTGATCCGCGCGATAGTGGCGAAAGCCGGCGGGGTCAGTCAGGCCGCCTCTCTGCTGGGTCTTGACCCCAAAACGGTCCGGGCCCGTGAGCGCGCGGCGGGTATGGTCATGGTGGTCTATCGCGGAACGCACACCGCGAAGATCGATGCGGACGGGCGGCCTTACGGCGAGACCGGGCAGGGCGAGGACAGCCCGGCCCAGCGGGATGCCGACCGTATGTGGTTTACCGTGGCCAAGGGCAAACGCCCGCTCCTGCGTGCCGTCGCCTATGTGGCCGACGGCAGAGTCACCCGGGTCCGTGAGATCGAGGGCGGCGCCTGGCAGGAGAATCCGGAGGGCAAGGTCGCGCTGCCACTCGGCCGACCGCTCAGCCCCGACGCCCTGGCCGCACGATTCCCCGCCTTTCCGCTGAACATCGGTGCCCCCAGACCCATGGTGCGGGGCAAGATCCGCGAGTACATCGCGCTGTAGACCGGGCACGCCCGCCCGCGCCCCATCCCCGTCCACGCGGCCCCGCCGCTGCGCCCTGCCCCACCACGGCACGTTGTCACGACGCCTCCTGTGCCCACCAGAGAAGGGTCCAACCTCATGACCGTGCAGACTTCCGTCCGCCCTCCGCCCCCGCCGCCGAGTCAGACCGGCAGCGACTTCGCGCGGCTTTCGAAGAAGGTCATCGCGGCCGGACTGATGAGCCGCCGTCCCGGCTACTACACGGCCCGCATCGCCGCGGTCGCCACGCTCTACGTCGGTGGCTGGGCAGCCTTCGTCCTCGTCGGCGACAGCTGGTGGACTCTGGCGGTCGCCGGATTCCTCGCCGTGGTCTTCGGCCAGGTCGCGCTGCTCACCCATGACATGGCCCACCGCCAGGTCTTCCGGCTGCGCAAAGCCAGCGAGCGGTCGGGGTGGATCGCCGGCAACGCCGGCATCGGGATGGGCTACGGCTGGTGGCAGGACAAGCACACCCGCCACCACGCCAACCCGAACCACGAGGATCTGGACCCGGACGTCCTCCCCGACGTGCTGGTCTGGTCCCAGGACCAGGCCCGCGCCGCCAAGGGCCTGCCCAGGCTGCTCGGCCGCTCGCAGGCCTTCCTCTTCTTCCCCCTGCTCACGTTGGAGGGCTTCAGCCTGCATGTGGCGGGCGTGCGCGGACTCGCCAACCCGGCCCTGAAGAACCGCAGGATCGAAGGCACGCTGCTCTTCGGTCATTTCGCGGTGTACCTGGCCGCGCTGTTCCTGGTGCTGCCGCCCGGCATGGCGATCGCCTTCCTGGCCGTCCACCAGTGCCTCTTCGGGGTATATCTCGGCTCCATCTTCGCCCCGAACCACAAGGGCATGCCGATCCTGACCGGCAAGGACCGCCCGGACTTCCTGCGCCGCCAGGTGCTCACCTCGCGCAATGTGCGCGGCGGCTGGTTCATCGACGTCGCGCTAGGCGGGCTGAACTACCAGATCGAGCATCACCTGTTCCCCAGCATGCCCAGTGTGCATCTGCGCAAGGCGCAGGTCATCGTGCGGCGGCACTGTGAGGAGCTGGGCATCAGCTACCTGGAGACCAGCCTGCTCACCTCGTACAAGCAGGCGCTGGCCAGTCTCCATCACGCCGGGGCACCGATCCGGGAGTCCCGCGCCGCCGCCTGACCGGCCGTGTCCGGTCAGGGCCGCCCGGCCGGGGGCACTTCCTCGGCCGCGGGCACCGGGCCGGGAGGCGTACCGTCGCCGAACGGCCGCCCGCCCAACTGCTCGCGGTGGTGCGGGCTCAGCCAGTTGGCCAGGTCGGGGCCCAGCGGCACGATCCCGGTCGGGTTGATGCCGGAGTGCACCTGGTAGTAGTGCCGCTTGATGTGATCGAAGTCGACGGTGTCGCCGAAGCCGGGGGTCTGGTAGAGATCCCTGGCGTACGCCCACAGCACCGGGTCCTCCGCGAGCTTCGACCGGTTGCACTTGAAGTGGCCGTGGTAGACGGGGTCGAAGCGCACCAGCGTGGTGAACAGTCGGATGTCGGCCTCGGTGATGGTCTCCCCCACCAGGTACCGCCGGTCGGCGAGCCGCTCGGACACCAGGTCGAGCCGCCGGAACACATCGTGCCAGGCCTGTTCGTACTCGCTCTGGCCCGTCGCGAAACCGGCCCGGTACACGCCGTTGTTGACGTCGCGGTAGACGCCCTCCATGACCTCGTCGATCTCCTCGCGCAGCGGCTCGGGGTAGAGGTCGGGCGCACCCGCCCTGTGCAGGTCCGTCCACTCGGTCGCGAGGTCCAGGGTCATCTGCTGGAAGTCGTTGCTGACCAGCCTGCCGCTGGGTACGTCCACGATCGCGGGCACACTGACGCCGCCGGTGTAGTCCTTCTCCCGGGCCTCGTAGGCCTCGGCGAGGTAGCGGATGCCCAGTACGGGGTCGCGGTCGTCGGGGTCGAGGTTGAAGCGCCAGCTGCGGTCGTCCTGGATGGGGTCGGTCACGGCCAGCGAGAGCGCGTCCTCCAGGCCGAGGAGGCGCCGCGAGACGAGGGCGCGGCTCGCCCATGGGCAGGCGCGGCTGGCCACCAGCCGGTAGCGGTCGGCCGCTACCGGCCAGCCGTCCCGGCCGTCGACCGTGATGCGGTCCGCGAAGTGGCTCTTGGAGCGCTTGAAGGGCTTCTTTCCGTGGCCCTCGGCGCCCTTGCTGTCCGTACTGCCGTTGGTGTCTTCGCTGCTCGTGCTGGTGCCGTCCATGTTGGTGCCGTCCGTGTCGCTGCCGGTGGGGCGGTCCATCCCGGTGTCCTTCCCTGGGTTTCCGTGGGTGCGCGGGTCCGGTGCGCCGTCCCTACGAGCCTTCCCCCATCGCCGGCATTGTCCCCACCTGTCAACCGCCAGGTGGCAGGCACGGGCGCGCCCGCCCGCTCGGGCCATTGCCTCGAGCGGGCGGGCGGCCTTCGGGGCGGGCTCAGGACCGGTAGGCCTCCACTTCACTGAGCTGGACCGCGGGCCAGCCCGTGTTGGCCGTGCCCGTCAGGCGCAGGTGCCGCGTCTCGGTGCCGGCCGGCAGCGTGAGGGTGACGGTGTTGCCCGTCGCCGGGTCGAAGCGGTAGCCCTTCGCCGCGGCGATCGTGCTGAACGCGGATCCGTCCGCGCTGCCCAGGACGGTCAGGGTCTGGGTCCTGGCGGCCCAGGCGGCGGACGGCGGCAGCTTCAGCACCACGCGGCCGACGGCCTGCGAGGCTCCGAGGTCGACGGACAGCGACTGTGGGAAGGCGTGATTGGCGCTCTCCCAGTACGAGCCGGCGTCACCGTCGACGGCCTTGCCGGCGGGGTAGCCGTCCACCTGGCCGGACGCGGTGGCGGGACGGGCCTTGGCGAGGTTGCGGTCCGGGTCGGGAGGCGTGGGGGTGGGGGTCGGCGTGGGCGTCGGGTCGGGGCCCGGCCCCGGGCCACCGTCGTGGTCCGGCTCCGGCCAGGGGCCGCAGTAGGTGGCGGGCAGCTTCTCGTTCCAGCCGGAGTTGCCCGCGCCCTGGGTGAGGCCGAGCTGGCTGCCCAGGCAGCTGTAGACGGGGTCGGTGAATCCGATGTTCTTCGCCGTGACATTGCTGAACGTGGTGACGGCGGGGTCGTTGAACTGCAGGGCGAATGTGCCGGTGCCGTCGATGTTGACGCGGTTGAAGTGGACGCCCTTCGTGGTGCCGGAGACGAAGTGGATCGCGGCGTACGAGCTGTCGAGTATGTCGGTGTCGGTGACGTTGATCGTCGCTTTGTCCATCGTGCTGTTGCGGGAGTCGAACCAGATCGCGCCGATCGGGAACGGCCAGCCGTAGTCGCCGTTGCCGGCCCTGATGGTGGTGTTGCGGGCCAGGGTGAAGGTGCCCGACACATCGGTGCCCTGGCCGGGGGTGACGCCCGGGTAACGGTTGCCCACGTGCAGGCCGCCGCCGTTGGTCAGTGAGTCGGCGACCACGTTGCCGGTGACGGAGATGTCCTTGCCGCCGTAGATCGCGATGCTGTTCGCGAGGATGGGCAGCACCACGGTGTTGTCGGTGAACGCGTTGCCGACGTTGTTCTTGGTGTCGGCCCACATCGCGAGGCCGTCGTCCCCGGAGTTGCGCACGAAGGTGTTGTCCACCGAGGAGTTGGTGACGCCCCAGTGGAAGTTGACGCCGTCGGCGGTCTGGTCGAGGATCCGGCTGTCGCGGATGTGGAAGTTGTCCATGGGGCCGTCCATCCAGGCCCCGACCTTGGTGTGCTGCATCCACACGTTGTCGACGACCGAGTCGCTCATGGCGCCGCCGATCGCGTTGACCTGGTCGTCGTCGACCCGTTCGGCGACCTCACCGATGATCGCGAAGTCCTTGAGCGTGACGTTCCTGCTGGGGCCGCCCGCCTCGTGGGGCCGGACCTGGCCGGTGTAGCCGCCGCCCGCGACGTACTTGCCGTAGATGCCGACGGCCCGGTTGCGCTCAGTGGGGTGACGCCCCGTCAGTACGCTGTACCAGGGCCCCGCGCCCCGCAGGGTCACCTGGTCGGCCACCACATGGTCGTAGAGGTTGAAAGTGCCCTGCGGGATCCAGACCTCCTTGCCCTGCGCCTTTCCGGCGTCGACCGCCCGCTGGAACGCGCCGGTCGAGTCGCCCCCGCCGCTCGCGTCGGCGCCATAGTCCGTCACGGACAGGGAACCGGCGGGGCGGGTGACGGGTGCGGCGACCTGCTCGAAGTCGGCGAGGTCGACCACCGCCCAGGGGGTCTCGGTGGTCGACGGCAGGGTGACGCGCACCTTGGCTCCGGCGGGCAGGGTCCGGCCGAACATCGTGCGGGTCTCGTCGTAGAAGTGGTGCGGGTCGCTGCCCGGGGTGTTGGTGAACGGGTAACTCCCGTAGAACCAGCTGTACTTCGAGGTGAACGACAGCTCCTTGAGCTTTACGCCGTCCAGGCTGAGGTCCACGGGCGCGGTGCGGCCCGTACCGGCCGCGCTGTCCGGTACGGCGTATCGCACGGTCATGGCGTTGGCGGGTGCGGTGAGGGTGAACTCGACGTACTTCCCCGGCGCGTCAAGTCTGACGGCGCGGCGGCCCGACGCCTCGGCGGGCAGGGTCGTGTACGTGCGGTCGGGGCCGATGGCCGTGCCGTTGGTCGTCGCGGTCTCGGCCTCCAGTTCCGTGAAGGGCACCTGCGCGCCCCGCCCCTCGACGGCGAGGGCGGACAGTTCGGCGGGCTGGGCCGCGGCGGCGGGCGAGGAGGAAACGGTGGCGGCCACGCCGAGCCCGATGGTGCAGGCAAGTGCGGCGACCACAGCGGTCAGCCGTCCGGCGCGGGAGCGCGGGGCGGGTGGAAGCGGGGTACGGCGGGGCGGGACCTCGGGGGCAGCGCTTGTTGCGCTCATGACACTCATACCTTTCCGTGGGGATCGGGGGCGAGGAGGTCGAGCAGAGTGGGGAAGCCAGGGCCTGTCCGGCGGATCAGGGTCGGACAGGCCGCGGCGTCAGGTGCGGTGCATCGCAGGGTGCCGTGTCGGGCGTCGCGGACCCGGCCGAATCCGCCACACACTCGCTAGGCCCGCAGCCACACCGCCGTGTCCTGCGGGAGCCGGCCGGCCTCGTCCAGAGGGCCGCTCACGAGCAGAATGCCGGTGTGGCCGGGGAGTTCGGCGCTGTCTGCGGCGAGGTTGACCACGCACATCAGGCCGCCGTCGCGGGCGAACGCCAGAGCGCCCTCCGGGGCGGGCAGCCAGCGGAGCGGGCCGTCGCCGAAGCCGGATTCGGTGCGGCGCAGACGCAGTGCCGTCCGATACAGGCTGAGCATCGAGGCCGGGTCGCCCTCCTGGCGGTCCGCGGCGTACGCCTCCCAGCCCTCGGGCTGAGGCAGCCAGGGCAGTCGCGCGGAGCCGAATCCATAGTGCGGGGCGTGCGCGGTCCAGGGCAGCGGGACCCGACAGCCGTCGCGCCCCGGGTCGCTGCCGTCGGAGCGGAAGTGCATGGGGTCCTGGATGCGCTCCAGCGGGATCTCCGCCTCGGGCAGGCCCAGCTCCTCGCCCTGGTAGAGGTAGACGGCCCCTGGCAGCGCCAGCGAGAGAAGGGCTGCGGCGCGTGCCCGCCTGGTGCCGAGTCCGAGGTCGGTGGGGGTGCCGAAGGCCTTGGCCGCGAAGTCGAATCCGGTGGCCTCCCGCCCGTACCGGGTGACGGTCCGCGTCACGTCGTGGTTGCACAGCACCCAGGTCGCGGGCGCCCCGACGGGCGCGTGCTCGGCGAGTGTTTCCTCGATCGACGTACGTAGCAGGGCGGCGTCCCACGGGCAGGACAGGAAGTTGAAGTTGAAGGCCGTGTGCAGCTCATCGGGGCGCAGGTAGCGGGCGAAGCGTTCGGAGTCGGGCAGCCACACCTCGCCGACGAAGATTCCGCCGAACTCGTCGGCGATCGACCGCCAGGACCGGTAGATGTCGTGGAGTTCGTCGAGGTCGATGTAGGGATGCGGGTCCTGGCCCTCGACGAAGTCGGGCAGCCCGGGCGCCTTGGCGAGCAGCGCGGCCGAGTCGATACGGACTCCCGCGACGCCCCGTTCGAACCAGAACCGCAGGACGTCCTCGTGTTCCTGACGCACCGCGGGGTGCGCCCAGTTGAGGTCGGGCTGTTCGGGGGCGAAGAGATGCAGGTACCACTCGCCGTCGGGCACCCGGGTCCAGGTGGTGCCGGCGAACTGCGACGGCCAGTCGTTGGGCGGCAGTTCACCGTGCTCACCGCGTCCCGACCGGAAGTGGAACAGCTCGCGCTCCGGGCTGCCGGGCTCGGCGGCCAGTGCAGCCTTGAACCAGGCGTGCTGGTCCGAGACATGGTTGGGCACGATGTCGACGATGGTGCGGATGCCCAGACCGAGGGCTTCCGCGATCAGCTTCTCCGCCTCGACGAGACTGCCGAAGGCGGGATCGATGGTGCGGTAGTCGGCGACGTCGTAGCCGCCGTCGGCGAGCGGTGAGAGATACCAGGGGGTGAACCAGAGTGCCTCGACGCCCAGTTCGGCGAGGTAGCCCAGCTTGCCGCGGACGCCCGCGAGATCGCCGGTGCCATCTCCGTCGCCGTCGGCAAAGCTGCGTACGTACACCTGATAGATGGCGGCGGAGCGCCACCAGTCGGCGGTGGCCTCGGACGGGAGGATGGCTGCCACGTGACGGTCCTTTCGGGCAGGTGGGACTCCGCCGCCGGCCCCGGACAGCGGGGCGCCACTATGAAGGGGCCGACGGCGGAGTGCTTGAGGGAGCGGGACGGCGGCTTCGGTCAGCCCTTCAGGCCGCCCGCCGTGAGACCGCCCATGATGTTCCGCTGGAAGATCAGGAAGATGAGCAGCGTCGGGGCGGAGGCGATGGCGAGCGCGGCGATCAGCCAGTTCTCGGGGACGCCCTGGGCGAGTGAGTAGATCCCGACATTGAGTGTCTGCATGGCCGGGTCGGGGAGGGTGAGCATCGGCCAGAGGAAGTCCTTCCAGACCCCGACCACCGCGAAGATCGACACGACGCCCAGGATCGGCCGCGAGATCGGCAGGACCACGGAGCGCAGGGTGCGTACCGGTGAGGCTCCGTCGATCGACGCGGCGTCGAGCAGTTCGCGCGGGATCGAGTCGAAGAACCGCTTCAGCAGGAAGATGTTGAAGGCGTTGGTGACGGACGGAAGCCAGATCACCCAGGGCGAGTTGAGCAGATTGCGTTCGAAGAACGGCACGTCGAGCACTGTGAGGTACTGCGGTACGACGAGTACCGTCGCCGGGATCATCAAAGTGGCCAGCATCATCCCGAGGATGGCCTTGCCGAAGAGCGGCCTGAGCTTGGACAGCGAGTACGCGGCGGCGACGTCGAACACCAACTGGAAGGCGAGCGCGCCGAACGCGTAGTACAGCGTGTTGAACAGCAGCCGCGCCAGCTCCATCACGTTCCAGGCGCTGGAGTAGTTCTCCGGGTGGACCGACTCGGGGATCAGTGTGGGCGGGCTCTGCGCGAACTCCTGCGTCGTCTTCAGACCGCCGCTGACCATCCAGTACAGCGGGCCGAGGAAGACCAGCACGAAGACCAGCACCACCAGCGCGAGAACGGCCCAGTAGACGACCTGCCCGCGGGTTCGGCCGAGTTGCGCCGGGGAGATGAGGGTCCGGGTGCGTTCGACGGGCGCCTTGGACCGGGGAGGGTTACGGGTCGCCTTCCGGCGGGATGTGAGAGTGCTCGCTGCCATCGTCGGACTCCCTAGTCGTCGCTGTCGCGGCTCAGTCGTACGTACGCCGCGGAGAAGACGGCCAGCAGTACGAGCAGGACCAGGCCTAGCGCCGCCGCGCTGCCGTAGTTGTTGAAGTTGAAGGCGTACTGGTAGATCAGATAGACCACGGTCGTCGTGGAGCCCTCGGGGCCGGCGCCGTTGGTGAGCAGGAACGGCTCGGTGAAGACCTGCATGGTCGCGATGATCTGCATCAGGAACATCAGCGAGAGGATCAGCCGGGTCTGAGGGATCGTCACATGCCAGATTTTGCGCAGGATGCCGGCGCCGTCCAGCTCGGCCGCCTCGTACAGCTCGCCGGGTATTCCCTGGAGTGCGGCCAGGTAGATCAGGGTCGCGCCGCCCATGTTCATCCAGGTGGCCGCGATCACCACGGAGAACATGGCGGTGTCGGTGGACTGGAGCCAGTCCTGTGGAGGCAGGTGGAGCAGTTCCAGGATGCGGTTGAACAGGCCGTACCCGGGATCGTAGAAGTACTTGAAGAGCAGCACCGAGGCGACCGGCGGTAGCATGACCGGGAGATACACCAGCAGCCTCAAGAAGCCCTGTCCGTGCCGGAATTCATTGAGCAGGACGGCGATGAGGAACGGCACGGCGAAGCCCAGCACCAGCGCGAGGCCGGTGAACTGCAGGGTGTTGCGCCAGGCCTGCCAGAACGCCGGGTCGTTGAAGATGTACGTCAGGTTCGACCAGCCGGCCCAGGTGGTCCGTCCGCCCTCGGTCTTCTGGAAGGCCAGCAGGAATTCCCGGACCATCGGGTACCAGGAGAAGAACGAGAAGCACAGAACCGCGCCGATCAGGAAGCCGTGCGCGGACACGTTGCGCCGCAGCGAGCGCACGAAATCCTCGCGGGTGCGCGGCGCACCTTGGTCGCCGGGGCTCTTGGGGCGGGGCTCGGCCGTCTTGTTCTTGGCCAGGGTGGGGGCCGACATCGTCTCTCCTTGGTGCCGGAGGCGCGGGGTCTTCGAGGTGTACGTCGTTATGGACGGCGCACGGCGTTGCGGACGCGCGGACGGCGCGGGGGCCGGGTCCGGGAGGCTGGTCCCGGCCCCCGCTCGCCTGCTACCGCTTCGCCAGCACCTGGTTGACCTGGGTCTCGGCGCTGGACAGGAGCTTGTCGATGTCCGCGTTCTTGTTGGTGAGGACACCGGACATCACGTTGTCCAGGACCTTGTAGATCTCCTGCGCCTTGCCCGGCTCCGCCTTGCCCGGCACCGGCTGGTCCATGAAGGGCTTGAAGTTCTCGACCGGCATGGTCGCGTTCGAAGCCCGCTGCGCGGCGTCCTTGGTCTTGGTCTCGCCGGTCCAGAAGTTCGGCTGCGGCAGTCCCACGGGCAGCTCGTCCCCCTTGGAGCGGGCCCAGTCGAACTGGCCCTTGCCCGGGGTGAGCGTCTTGAAGTTCACCCAGGCGATGGCGGCCTTGAGCTCGTCGGGCGAGTTGCCCTTCTTGAACATGTAGTCGTTGCCGCCGAACAGCGTGGCCTTGCCGCCGGGGATCGGCCCCATGCCGAAGTCCTCGTACTTGGCGCCGAGTTGCTGGACCATGTACGTCAGGTCGTCCGGGGCCGCGAGGAACATGCCGAGCTTGTCGGTGGCTATCTGCTTCTGCAGGTCGCCCCACTTGAGCAGCTGGGTCTTGCCCATGCTGTCGTCTTCCCAGCGCATGTCGTGCAGGTTCCGCGCGATCTCCCTGCCGAGGTCGCTGTTGAACGCGACCTTGCCGTCCGGGGTGACGATGTCGCCGCCGAGGCCGTACATGGTGGCGGTGAAGTGCCAGCCGCCGGTGTTGCCGGCGCTGTACTCGCCGTAGCCCGCGGTGCCGCCGCCGAGCTTCGCGATGGCCTTGGCGGCCGTGCGGACCTCTTCCCAGGTGGTGGGCGGCGCGTTCGGGTCGAGTCCGGCCTCCTTGAAGAGCTTGCGGTTGATCAGCAGACCCATGGTGTAGTTGCTGGTGGGCAGACCGTAGAGCTTGCCGTCCTTCTTCAGGACGTTCAGCACGTCGGGGTCGATGGTGCCCAGCGCGGGCACGGTCTTCTCGTTCACGTAGGCCGTGATGTCCGCGGCGCCGTCGTTGTCCAGCACCTGCTGCAGGTCGGTGAAGTAGGTGTAGAAGACGTCCGGTTGCGACTTGCCCTTGAGGGCCGCGGTGAAGCGCGCGGGCTCCTCGCACTGGCCGGGGGTCGACTTGCCGTCGATCTTGACGTTCGGATACTTCTTGTTGAACGTCTTGACGTCCTCTTTCCACTGCCTCAGCTCCGCGGCCTTCGCCGCCGGCGGCATGCAGTCCATGGTGAGCGTGACCTTGGTCTTCGGGTCGAGCGGCGCGGCCGGATCCGCCGATCCGCCGCCCCCACCACCGTCGTTGTCGGTGTCGCTGCTACTGGTGCCACAGGCCGCGAGAGCGGTCAGCGTGAGCGCGGAGACGATCGCGGCCGCGGTTCGGCGGGTGCGGGAGGCAGGGCGGAACCAAGTGCTTCTCATCGGTGGTCCCCTTCGGGCATGAGCGTGGAAGTCCCCCGGCTGACACACAGCGGGGGCGCGGCACACTCAACCACCGAGAACAGACGACCGCAATATGTCGCGCTGATTTCGTAAATGATTGACAGACGATTGCAGGCCGGCGGACGCCTAACGCGGCGCCTGGGCCGTGGAGCCCCGCACCACCAGCTCGGGCTCGAACAGCAGCTCGCCCGGCTGCACCGCGCCGCCCTGGATCTGCGCGGACAGCAGCTCGACCGCGGCCCGCCCCATGGCCTCGATGGGCTGGCGCACGGTGGTCAGCGGCGGCTCGGTGCAGTTCATGAAGGCGGAGTCGTCGTAGCCGACGACCGACACGTCGCCGGGCACGTCCAGTCCGCGCCGGCGGGCGGCCCGTACCGCGCCGAGGGCCAGCGGGTCGCTCGCGCAGATGATGCCGGTGACTCCGCGCTCCAGCAGCCGGGAGGCGGCGGCGTGGCCGCCCTCCAGGGAGAACAGAGTGCGCTCGATGTGCTCTTCGGGCAGCGTGGCGCCCGCCGCCCGCGCCGCGACATGAGCGGCGGCCAGCTTGCGGCGGGAGGGAATGTGGTCGGGCGGGCCGAGCACCAGGCCGATCCGCTCGTGCCCCAGGGACTTCAGGTGGCGCCAGGCCTGCTCGACCGCGACGGCGTCGTCACAGGAGACGCAGGGGAAGTCGAGGCGGTCGATGGAGGCGTTGATGAGCACGACGGGGACCTTGCGGTCGGACAGCTGCCTGTAGTGCTCGTGCGGCGCGTCCGCCTGCGCGAACAGTCCGCCGGCGAAGACCACTCCGGAGACCTGCTGCTGGAGGAGCAGCTCGACGTAGTCGGCCTCGGACACCCCGCCCTTGGTCTGGGTGCACAGGACGGGCGTCAGCCCCTGCTGCGCCAGTGCGCCGCCGATCACCTCGGCGAAGGCCGGGAAGATCGGGTTCTGCAGCTCCGGCAGGACGAGGCCGACCAGCCGTGCGCGCTCGCCGCGCAGCTGCGTCGGCCTCTCGTAGCCGAGCACGTCCAGGGCCGTCAGCACCGACCGCCGGGTGGTCTCGGAGACCCCCGGTTTACCGTTCAGCACCCGGCTGACCGTGGCCTCGCTGACCCCTACCTTCTTGGCAACCTGAGCAAGTCGTCGCGTCATGGACGCAAGACTAACGCAAGCACCGCAAGTGGCTTACTGATCCGCGCAAATTCGGCCGCACGCGGTGCCGCCCGGAGCCAGAGCCTCCGGACGACACCGCGCGACACTCCCCTCCCCCCTGAGCGCCTCCCTGTGATCTTCGGTGAACGACCGCGGTTACGCGCCTACGGGTTGATGTTGATCTTGAAGGTGGAGGTGGTGTTCCTGATGTCCTGGGCGTTGTCGCTGAGCCTCAGGTTGTTGAAGGTCACCTCACCCACCGCAGGCCCCTGGCCCGTCTCCGGCATCTCGTTCGCCCACAGTCCGAAGCCGGACTTGGCGTCATAGGCGTCCCCGCTCTTGCGGGCTCCGGAGATCGAGACGTCGGTGAAGACCGTGTCCTTGATCGGGAACTGTGGCTGTCCTCCCACGTAGTTCGTCTGGAACATGACGCCGCTGTACGTCGGATCGACGATGTCGACGTCGCTGACCCGGATGCCCTGGAACACCTTCGACGCCGAGAACACCCAGATGCCCGGGAAGGTCTGCCCGCCCCAGAAGTGCCCGCCGGCCCGCACGATCGAGATGTTCTCGAACCTGGTCGGATCGGTGCCGAAGCCGTTCATCGGATAGCCGAAGTCCAGCGAGCTGATCGTGATCCCGGCGTACACCAGCGTGTCCGCGATGTGGATGTTGCGGAAGGTGTTGTTGTACCCGCCGTAGACGGCGACACCGGCGGCACGCCAGGTCAGGATCGAGGTCAGATTCTCGTAGACGTTGTTCTTCATGTCCGCGCCGCCGGCGTCGATCGCCGAGAACAGCGCGAAGCTGTCGTCACCCGTGGCCCGCGCCTCGTTGTTGGTCACGAGGTTGTCCGTG
This sequence comes from Streptomyces sp. A5-4, assembly GCF_051131715.1. Taxonomy (NCBI): domain Bacteria; kingdom Bacillati; phylum Actinomycetota; class Actinomycetes; order Kitasatosporales; family Streptomycetaceae; genus Streptomyces; species Streptomyces sp. A5-4. The sequence goes on from NZ_CP178591.1 coordinate 536,913, forward strand.
CTGCCGTTGGTCATGTTGATGCCGTCGGCGAACATATTGCGGATGCGCGAGTTCTTGATGGTCACGTTGTCGGTGTTGGCGCCCCAGTAGAGGCACACCATGTGCTCGTTCCAGACGTTGTCGATCACGATGTCGGAGACATTCGAGAAGTCGAACACCTTCCCCGGGCCGTCGATGCGCGAGGTGTAGTTGCCGAAATACGCGAAGTTCGCGAACGAGGAACCCTTGGCCGTGTTCTCGGCCCGGAAGCCGATGTCGGTGTTGTCCTGCGTCGTCGGCGCGTGGAACCGGGTGTACCAGGGCCCGGCGCCCACCACCTTGACGGCCTTGCCGTAGACCTGGAACTTGCTGGCCGTCTGGTAGTCACCAGCCGGCAGGTATACGCCGACCAGCTTCCCGGTGGTGTCCATCCGCACCTTGTCCAGGGCGTTCTGCACGTCCTGTTGGGTGAAGCCGGCCGGCACCGTGTAGGTCGCCGGGTCCGGGTTGGCGACCTGACCGACCTGCTCCAGGTTCACGAAGTCGATCGCGTACTTGGAGGTGTTGGCCGAGTCCTTCTGCAGCTTGATCTTGCTGCCCGCCGGGACGGTCTCGCCCAGCGTGATGTTCGCCTCGTCGTAGATGTGGCGCGGCGAGCCGGCTCCCGGCGCATTGCCGGGGCCCGCCTCCGCGCCATACAGCCAGGCGTACTTGGACGTGAGGTCGATCGCCTTGCGGAAGGTGCCGTTGACGTAGACGTTGAGCGTGGCATCGGTGCCTCCGCCGCCCGCCGAGTCCGGGATGGAGAACCGGGTCACCAGGGTGTTCGTGCTCGCCTTGGTGGTGAACTCCACGTAGTTCCCGGTGTCGTTGAGGGTGACGGCCTTGCGGCCCGACGCCTCACCCGCGATGTCGCCCACGGTCCGGTTGGGCCCAACGACCTGGGCACCGCCACCGGCGTTGCCCTCCTCGGCCTCGTACATGTCGAACGGCATGTTGGCGCCGCGGCCGATGAAGAACGGCTGGGTGCTGCTGTTGTTCTCCCGCTTGACCGGCAGTTCGTTGGCGTCGTCCGCGATCACCACCTTGACGGTGTACGTGCCGTTGGCGGCCGTCCAACTGCCGAGACCCACCGGCGCCGTGGTGGCGCCGGGCGCGACGACTCCGCTGTGGGCTCCGGTGAACGTGCGTACAGCGGCCCCCTTGGAGTCGACGAGCGTGAGCGTCACACCGTGGCTGCCGGCCGCGGACGCCTGGGTGCCCAGGTTCTTGATCGCCACGGAGAAGGTGACGTTGTCCCCGTCCCCCGGGGCGCTGGGCGACCAGCTCACCGGGGAGGCGACCAGGTCGGAGCTGGCGACGGGCTTCACGACCAGCGGGCTGCCGCTCGTGTAGGTGTTGTTGCTGTCGTTCTGCTCGATGACCGTGTTCGCCTCGTCGACGACCGCGCTGAGCGGGTACGTACCCGCGTCCCGCGGTCCGATGGCGGCTGTCACGCTCGTCGAGGCGCCGGCGGCCAGGGCCGGCACGGCGGCCGTACCCACCTTGGAGCCGCCGAGCTTGAAGTTGACGCCGGTCGCCGGTGCGGCGGCCGGTCCGCTGTTGCGGACAGTGGCGGTCAGCTTGACGTCGTCCGACTCCACTGGGGAGGCCGGGGACGCGGTCAGGCCGGTGATCTCCAGATCCGGGTTGGGCGCCGGGACACCCAGCACCTGGAACTCCGCGATCTGCCCTGCCGTGGCGCCGGAGTTCGCGGTGAACTTCAGCTGGACGTCGGCGACCCGCCCGGTGACCGGGACGGTGACCGCGTTGCCGGACGCCGGGTCGAACGTGTAGTCCTTCGCCGCCGCCAGGCTGGTGAAGGAGGTCGCGCTCTGCTCACGGCCGAGCACCTCGATGCGCTGGGTCCTGGTGGACCAGCCGCTGTCGGGGTTGATTCTGAGCACCACCGAGCCGACGTCGGCGTTGGCGCCGAGCTTGACCGTCAGGGTGTTCGGATAGCTGTCCGCGGCCCCCTCCCAGTAGGTGGTCGGCTTGTTGTCGTTGGCGTTCTCCGCGACGAAGGTGTGGATCACGGACGACGCGCTGATCGGCTTGTTGACGGCGAGGTTGGAGCCCTCCTCACCGGACCCGTTGCGGGTGACGGTGTTGCTGTTGCCGGACTGGTTGCCCGCCGCGTCCTTGGCCCGCACGAAGTACGACACCGTGGCATTCACCGGCTGGGTGTCCGTGAACGTCGTCACGTCACCCGCCACGCTCTTGCGCAGCGCGTTGTTGGCGTACACGTCGTAGCCGCTCACGCCGGTGTTGTCCGACGAGGCCTGCCAGTTGAGTTTCAGCTGACCGGCGGCCGGCTCGCTGAGGGTCAGGTTGGCGGGGGCGGTGGGTGCCTGGGTGTCGCCCGTGTCTCCCTTGCGGGTGACGGTGTCGCTGTTGCCGGACTGGTTGCCCGCCGCGTCCTTGGCCCGCACGAAGTACGACACCGTGGCATTCACCGGCTGGGTGTCCGTGAGCGTCGTGACATTGCCCGCGACGCTGGTGAGCAGGGCGTTGTTGGCGTAGACGTCGTAGCCGGTGACGGCGGTGTTGTCCGTCGACGCCTTCCAGGTCAGCTTGATTTGGCCGGTGGCCGGTTCGGTGAGCGCCAGGTCCTGGGGGGTGCTGGGCGCCTGGCTGTCACCGGTCGTCGGACCGTAGATCTCCAGCTCGGAGAGTTGCCCCGCGGGCTGGCCGGTGTTGGCCGTGATCAGCACCCGCACATGGCGGGTCGTCGCCGGGTCGAAGGTGATCGTCGCCGACCGGCTGTTGGCCGCGCTGAACTCGTACCCCTTGGACGCCGTCAGATCCGTGAAGTCCGAGCCGTTGGCGCTGCCCTGGAGCTTCAGGGTCTGGGTCCGGGTGCTCCAGCCGTCCGGTAGCCGCAGCACCACACGGTCGACCCGGACGGAGGCCCCGAGGTCGGCCTGGATCCACTGCGGCAGAGCGTTGTTCCTGCTCTCCCAGTAGCTGGACCGGTTACCGTCGTTGGCCCGGTCCGCGGCGTACACCTCGGTGTGGCTGCTCGCCGTCAGCTGCTTGCCCTGGGCGAGGTTGTCGGAGCTCTCGCCCGGCGCGCGCACTTCCAGTTCGGACAACTGGGCTGCCGACCAGCCCGTGTTGGCCGTGATGTTCACCCGCACGAAGCGGGCCTGGGCGGCCGGGAAGGCGATGGTCACGACGTTGCCCTCGCCCGGACTGAAGGTGTACGCGGCGGAGGTGACCAGCGTCGTGAAGCTGGTGCCGTCGGCGCTGCCCTGTACGGACAGGGTCTGGCGGCGGCTCTCCCACGCCGCGGGGAGTTTCAGGACGACCTCGTCGACGCGGGTGGCGGCGCCGAGGTCGGCCTGGGCCCATTGCGGAAGGCTGCTGCCGGCGCTCTGCCAGTACGTCCCCTGGCTGCCGTCGGTCAGGTTGGGTGCGCCGTATCCCGTGTCGGCGCTGCTCGATGCCGCTGTCCTGCCCGCGGCGAGGTTGGGACCGCCGGCCGCCGTAGCGGTCGTCGACGGCCAGCCGATCAGTAACAGGCTTGTGGTGACGAGCGCCGCCAGTGCGCGGCTTCTCCAGCGTTGGCTTCTCATTGGTCCCCGATCTTCGGCCCGGCGCACGAGGCAGCGAGGCGCGGCTCTGTGTGAGTGCTCAGCGAATAAGCGTTTCTGCACGGCAGAACGGAGTCTTTTGCGTTTTGCGGTAGGAGAGTTGCAGAGTTTTGCCAATGCGTCTACAGATTCGACAGCGCTTCACGCTTCGGGAAGGCTCGGTTCCGGTGCCACCCGTGCCCCGAGCTGCGGTACCTACAAGGCTTGCGAGCGACATTGCAAACGCACCGCAAATGCCGCAAGCGGCTTGCGTGGACCGGCCGCACACGACGATCGCCGGGCCGGCTGTTTCCAGGCCGGCCCGGCGATCGAGGACTGCGCGCTATCGGGAAGTCGCGTCGCCCCACTGCGCCCGCGCCCCGTCGAGCGCCGAGCGGTACGCCGCGCAACCGGCCTCGTACACGGCGCGCGACGCCTCGCGCGGCTCCACCGTGTGGAACAACTGCGCCTTCGTCTCCGGCGGTTCACCGAGGAAGCGACGCGCCACCCGCACCGCGCCGAGCGCCCCCACCTCGCTCTCCTGCGGGATGCGCACCGGGCGGCCCAGGATGTCGGCGAACAGCTGGGCCCACGGCCCCGACCGGGTCCCGCCGCCGCAGGCCGCCAGGGTCCCGGTGAGACCGGCGGTCTCCAGACAGTGGCGGGCGGCGTAGCCGATGGCCTCGCACATCGCGCGTACCGCGTCGGCGCGAGTGTGGGCCAGGTTGAGTCCGTCGAGGCGGCCCCGGGCCGCCGGGTCGACGAAGGGCGCGCGCTCCCCCGCGTCGGACAGGAAGGGCAGCGCGGTGACGCCGTGCGCGCCCGGCGGGCTGTCGGCGAGCAGTTGATCGAGGTCAGCCGTGGTCGTACCGGTGAGGGTCAGCACCCATTCGAGGGCGGCGGTGCCGACCATGGCGGGCATGGAGCGCAGCCAACGGCCGGGATCGGGGGTGCACAGCCACATCCCGGCCGGTTCGGCGGAGGGGTCGCCGCGTACCTCGTCGGTGAGGACCTGGCAGGCCAGGGTGGTGCCGACGATCAGCAGCCCGTCGCCCACCTCGCGTACGCCGCTGCCCACGGCGCAGGCCGGCAGGTCGTAGGGGCCGGCGGTGAGCGGGAGCCCTTCGGGCAGGCCGAGGAGTCCCGCGCCGATGGCGTCGAGCGGCAGCAGGGCGCCGGGCTCGGCGGGGGCCGGCAGCAGATGGGCGAGGTCCTCGATCCCGCAGGCGGCGAGTGCCTCGCGCGAGTACGTACGGCTCACCGGGTCGAGGAAGGGCAGGGTCGCGTCGGAGGCGTCCACACTGACCCGGCCGGTGAGGCGCTGCGCGACCGCGTCCACGCAGTAGCCCGCGGTGACCGCGCGCCGCAGAGTCTGTGGTTCGTGTTCCTGGAGGTGGGCGAGGAGCGGCGCGTGGCAGCCGGGGAACATGCCGGAGCCGGTGTGCCCGTACACCTGCTGGATGGTGCCGTCGCGCAGCCAGTCCGCTACACGGTCGGAGGCCCGGCCGTCCATCCAGGAGATGGCGGGGCGGACCGCGCGGCCGTCCGCGTCGCGCAGCCACAGGCCGTCGCCCTGGCCGGTCAGGGCCAGCGCGACGGGTGGTTCGGACAGTGCGGCCGTGGTCTCCCGTACGACCTCCGCGACCGTGCGGACGACGTCGTCGATGTCCTGCTCGACGCGGCTGCCGGACAGCCGGTCCAGCCGGCTACGGCGGGCGGCCGAGGCGAGCGGGGTCCCTTCGCTGTCGAAGGCGACGGCCTTGGTTACGGAGGTGCCGATGTCGACGCCGATGATCACGCTCATGGCCGTGAGGCCTCCTGGACCTCGGGGTTGGCGGGGTGTGCGAGCTTCTCTCCGCGTACGAAGCGGCCCGCCTCCGCGGCGGTGATGGCGGCGGCGCGGTGCGCGGTCTGCTGGGTGGCGCCGGCCAGGTGCGGTGCGGTGACCACGTTCGGGGCCTGGTGCAACGGCCAGTCGGCGGGCGGCGGTTCGATGTCGTACACGTCGAGGGCGAGCGCTCCGAGACGGCCGCTGCGCAGCAGTTCGGGCAGCGGGGCGTAGTCGAGGAGGCCGCCGCGGGCGGAGTTGACCAGCACCGCGCCCTTGGGGAGCAGCGCCAGTTTCTCCGCGTCGATGAGGTGGTGGGTCTCGGGGGTGAGGCGGGCGTGCAGACTCACCACGCTGCTGCGGCGCAGGAGTTCGTCGAGAGCGACCGGCTCCACCCCGTCGGCGCGGGCGGCCTCGGCGTCGGTGTAGGGGTCGGCGACCAGGACGTGGGAGCCGAAGGCGCGCAGTACGCGGGCGACGATGCGGCCGATGGCCCCGTAGCCGACGAGCCCTACGGTGGCGCCGTCGAGTTCGATGCCGCCCTCCTCGTAGGCGTAGAAGTCACCGCGCCACTTGCCGCGCTTGAGCTCGGCGTCGGCGGTGGTGATGCGCCGCATCCCGGTGAGCATGAGGCCGATGGCGAACTCGGCGGCGGCCGGGGCGTTGCGGCCCGGCGCGAAGGAGACGGCGACGCCGTGCCGGGTGGCGGCGGCGAGGTCGACATTGACCGGGCCGCCCCGGGAGACGGCGACCATGCGCAGGTCCGGGCAGGCAGCGAAGACCTTCTCGGTGAAGGGCGCCATCTGGGTCACGCAGATCTCGGCGCCGTCCAGCGCCGCGATGATCTCGTCCTGCGTACCGCTCGCCTCGTGGACGTCGCCGACCGGACCGAATGGCTCGTGCGGCCAGGGCAGGGTGAGTTCGGTGATCTCGGGGGCGGTGCCGAGCTCCTCGCGCACGGCTGCGCGCAGGAGATCGGGGCGGACGAAGTGATCGCCGGCGGCGAGGATGCGCATGGAGCGGGGCCCTTCTTCGGGTCGCACGGCACTGCGCGGGGGCGTCACCGCAGCACCACTATCACTGGCGCTGATAGATTTAACATCATTGTTTTGAAGAATCAATGAGAGTCGATCGGGCGGAGAGAGTTTTGATGGCATCCCGGCTGCTGCTGGTCCGGCACGGCGAGACCCAATGGCACGCGGAGAACCGGTACGCGGGCGTCTCCGACGTGCCGCTGACCGTGAAGGGGCTCCGGCAGGCCGACGGGCTCGCGGCCTGGGCGGAGCAGCGTGGCGTGGACGCGGTGGCCTGCTCCCCGGTGAGCCGGGCCCGGCTCACCGCCGCGCCCGCGGCCCGCGCCCTGGGCATGGAGCCCGAGGTCCTGGAGGCGCTGCGCGAGGTCGACTTCGGCTGGGGTGAGGGCCGTACCGTCGCGGAGATGTCCGCCGAGGACCCCGAGGCCGTACGGCGCTTTCGCACGGACGCGGAGAGCGGCGCCTTCCCCGGTTCGGAGCCGCCGTCCGCCGCGGCGGCCCGCGCTTCGGCGGCGCTGCGCGGTCTGGCGGAGGTTCACCCGGGTGCCACGGTCCTGGTGGTGGCGCACAACACCCTGCTGCGCATCGCGCTGTGCGCGCTGCTCGGCATTCCCGTGGGCCGCTACCGGCTGGTGTTCCCCCGGCTGGACAACGTGGCCGTGACCGAGATCGAGGTGGCCGGCGACCACACCGCCCTGCGCTCCCTCAACGTCCCCACCTGGGCGTCCGCCCAGGGTGGTGCGCGAAACTTGGGCGCATGACGACGAACGGCGCGCAGGCCCGCAGGCAGATCATCACCGAGCATGTCCTGGAGCACGGGACGGCGACCGGCGCCGAGCTCGCGGAGCTCACCGGGGTGAGCCTGATGACGGTGCACCGGGACCTGGACGAACTGGCCAGGCGGGGGGTGCTGCGCCGCTTCCGGGGCGGGGTCTCCGCCCTGCCGTCGACCGTCTTCGAGTCCAATCTCGACTACCGGCTGGGGGTCAACACCGTCGAGAAGGAGGCGATCGCGAAGGCCGCGGCCGACCTGGTCGAGCCGGGCATGTCGGTGATGCTGGACGACTCCACGACCGCGCTCGCGCTGGCCCGGCTGCTGGTCGACCAGGCGCCGCTGACGGTGGTGACCAATGCTCGACGGGTCATGGACCTGTTCGTCGGCCGGGACGGCATCCGGCTCATCTCGCTGGGCGGCGAGTACTCGCAGCCCCACGACTCCTTCCTCGGCGTCCCCTGTCTGGAGGCCATCGAGGCCCTCTCGGTGGACATGGTGCTGGTCTCGACCTCGGCGATGGACGCCCGCATGACGTATCACCAGGAGCAGGACGTGGTGCTGGTCAAACGGGCGATGCTGGCGTCCGGCACCCGCAAGGTGCTGCTGATGGACCGCACCAAGACGGCCAGGACGGCGCTCCACCGGCTCGGCCCGGTCGAGGACTTCGACCACCTGGTGGTGGACGACCGGGTGGGCGGGGAACTGCTCGCGGCACTCAAGGAGCGCACGGATGTCCGAGTGGCGGCCACCGGCTGACAACAAGATTTCTTAAACTCTGGCGTGTTAATTCCACAGAGACCATGATGCGTTCTCGTCGCGGCTGTACGTCCGCGGGCCCATGGCACCTCACTGTGGAGGCACGAGCAATGAGCAGCACCGCCGCACCCGCCGCGCGCACGGGAATGGGGATAGGGACGGGAACGGGGACGGTCTGGGACCGTCTGGGCATTCCCCGACCGCTCCTCTTCGGTTTCATCGGCGTCCTGATCTTCATGATCGGCGACGGGGTCGAGTCCGGCTTCATCGCGCCGTTCATCGAGGGCAACGGCGCCGGGAGCGAGGTCCGAGCGAGCTATGTGATCACGGCGTACGGCGTCACGGTCATGATCGCGTCCTGGCTGTCGGGCGCGCTGTCCGAACTGTGGGGACCGCGTCGGGTGATGCAGATCGGCCTCGCCGTCTGGATCGTCTTCGACATCCTGTTCCTCACCCTGGGCGCCGCCCAGGACAACTACACCCTCATGCTGCTCTTCTACGGCCTGCGCGGCTTCGGCTACCCCCTCTTCGCCTTTTCCTTCCTCGTATGGGTCACCGCGACCGCACCGGTGGCCAGGCTCGGTGCGGCGGTCGGCTGGTTCTACTTCGCCTTCACCGGGGGGCTGCCCACCCTCGGCTCCCTCACCGCCTCCGTCACGAACCCGCTGTTCGGCAAGTTCGGCACGCTCTGGGTCGCCCTGGCCCTGATCGCGATCGGCGGCGCCTTCTGTCTGCTGGGCGTGCGTGAACGCACCGGGTACGCACGGCTCGCACCGCCCGGCGTCAAGCCGGTCCAGTCCCTGACCCGCAGCCTGTCCATCGCCTGGACCAACCCGAAGGTCGCGATCGGCTGCGTCGTACGGATCATCAATACCGCCCCGCAGTTCGGCCTGTGGGTGATCCTCCCGGCCTTCTTCACCGACGAGATGGGCTTCACCGACGGCGACTGGCTGCGGCTGCTGTCGATCATGTTCGCGACCAATATCTTCTTCAACCTGCTCTTCGGTGTGGTCAGCGACCGGATCGGCTGGCGGACGACCATCGGCTGGTTCGGTGCGGTCGGCTGCGCGGTGAGCGTGCTCGCCCTGTACTTCGTGCCCAAGCTGATGACCGACAACTACTGGGTGGCTGTCGGCGTCGGCATGATCTACGGCGCCACGCTCGCGGGGTTCGTCCCGATCTCCGCGCTGATGCCGTCGCTGGCCCCCGAGAACAAGGGCGGCGCGATGGCGCTGCTCAACCTGGGCGCGGGCGGCGCGGCCTTCGTCGGGCCCGCCATCGTGTCCGTCTTCCTCGGCCCGCTGGGCCGGGACGGCGTCGTCATCATCTTCGCCGGTCTGTATGTCCTCGCCGCCGTGCTCACGCTCTTCCTGAAGCTGCCACGGGCGTCGGAGGAAGCCATCGAGCAGGGCAAGTCGCTCCACGAGGCTGCCGAACCGCTCACCGTCCGCACCACCTGACCGCCCCGGAACCATCCGTACGCGAAAGGACCCGTCCCGCGCATGAGCACCACCGCCGACGTACCCCGCTCCCCCGTCCCCGTCGTGGCCGGCATCGATGTGGCCACCGCCGCGGTGAGAGTGGTGTGCGCCGACGCCCGCGGGCGGGTTCTCGCTCAGGGCCGGGCGCCGCTCCCCCAGCCGGTGCGCGGCGCCGGTGGCCACAGCGAGCAGGACGCCCGTGCCTGGTGGCCCGCCGCCGCCACGGCGCTGCGCCAGGCCACCGCGGAACTGCCGGGCGGCGGCCGGGAGGTGGTGGCGGTCGCCGTCTCCGCCACCTCCGGCACCCTGGTGGTGACGGACACGGACGGTGAGCCCGTGGGGCCGGCGCTGATGTACGACGACCGGCGGGCCGCCGACCTCAACGCCAAGGCGCAGGAGCTCGGCGCGCGGCGGTGGCGGGCGCTGGGCCTGACGGTCGGGCCGACCGCCGCGCTGGGCAAGCTCGTCCTGTGCGCGTCCCGTGCTCTGCCCGGTCGGCTCGTCCTGCACACCCCGGATCTGCTCGGCCTGCGGCTCACCGGACACCCGGTCGCCACCGACTGGAGCCACGCGCTGAAGACCGGCTACGACCCGCTCGCGGGTGAGTGGGCCACCGAGGTCTTCGACGCCTTCGATGTCCCCGGGCGCCTGCTCCCCGCCGTGCAGGCGCCCGGGACGAAGGTCGGCACGGTGTCGGCGGCGGCCTCGGCCGAGACCGGTCTGCCCGTCGGCTGCCGGGTCCGTCTCGGCATGACGGACGGGTGCGCGGGCCAGATCGCGACCGGGGCGGTGCGGCCGGGCCAGTTCGTCGGCGTGCTGGGCACGACGTACGTCCTCAAGGGCGTCACCCGCGAGCTGGTCACCGACCCGGCCGGCGCCCTCTACAGCCATCGCCACCCCGACGGCTGGTGGCTGCCGGGCGGCGCGTCCAACACCGGCGGCGAGGCGCTCGCCGACATCGATCCGGCGCGTCTGCCCGGCCTGGACGCGGCGGCCGACGCGCGCGGTCCGGCCTCGTACCTGAACTACCCGCTGCGTCGCGAGGGCGAGCGGTTCCCCTTCGTCCGTGGTGACGCGCGCGGCTTCGTCGTCGGCGCACCGCGGGACGAGGCCGACGAGCACCGGGCCGCGCTGGAGGGCGTGGCCTTCCTGGAGCGCCTGGCGCTGGAGCGCGTACAGGCGCTCGGCGTCGAAGTGACGGGCCCCCTGCACGCGGCGGGTGGCGGCAGCCGCAGCGCCCTGTGGACCCGTATCCGCGCCACCGTCCTCGGCCGGCAGCTGCGCGTCGCCGAACGGGCCGAGACGGCGTTCGGCGCGGCCCTGCTGGCAGCGGCCGGCACCCTGCACGCCGACCTGTCCGCGAGCGCTGCCGCGATGACGAGCCCAGGACGCGTGGTCGACCCGGTGGAAGGGGAACGGGCGGCGCTGGACGAGTCGTACGGGCGGTTCGTCGCGCGGCTGCGCGCACGGGGCTGGCTGGACGACTGGGACGCGTGATCCGGAGCTCCGGGATCCGGGGAGAACTAGGCCCTGATCCGACCTACTGGGGATCTAGCGTGGTCACTCCACTGAGGTTCTCACCCGAAGGCGGCAGCCATGTCCGACCGGCCGACTCCCCAGATCATCCGTTTCGAGGACGCCGCCGCGCTGGAGGCCTGGCTGGCCGGCCACTACGGGGTGCGGTGCGGCATCTGGGTGAAGATCGCCAAAAAGAATTCGGGTGTCACCTCGGTGACCTGTCCCGAGGCACTGGACATCGCCCTGTGCCACGGCTGGATCGATGGTCAGCGCAAGGCCTGCGACGAGACGTACTACCTGCAGAAATTCACGCCCCGGCGTGCGAGGAGCCTCTGGTCGCAGGTGAACGTCCGCAAGGCCGAGGGGCTGGTGGCCGCCGGCCGTATGCGGGAGCCCGGCTTCGCCGAGATCCTCGCCGCCAAGGCGGACGGCCGCTGGGACACCGCGTACGAGTCGCAGCGCGACTCCACCACTCCCCCCGATCTCGCGGCCGCGCTGGAGGGGAACCAGGCGGCCCGGGACACCTTCGAGCGGCTCGGCAAGACGGAGAAGTACACGGTGATCCTGCGCCTGCTGACGGCACGGACTCCGGGCGCCAGGACCGCGCGGCTCCAGCGAATGATCACCCTGATGGAGGCTGGACAGCGGGCCCGATAGCGCCGCGCCGGGCGCCGCCCGGATGCGGAACCCGCGAGGTGCGCGGACCCTGTAGATGCGGGGGCGAAGCGGCGAGGAGGAACACCCATGTCCATGATGGACAAGCTCAAGGGAATGCTGAAGGGCCACGAGGACAAGGCCGGGCAGGGCATCGACAAGGCCGGTGACTTCGCCGACGGGCGAACCCAGGGCAAGTACAGCGGCCAGGTCGACACCGCCCAGGACAAGCTCAAGGATCAGTTCGGCACCAACCCGGACCAGGACAAGCCGCCCACGCCCCCTTCCTGACCACGCGCGGGCCGAGGGCCCGGTGCGGCGGCCTTGGAGCCGCACCGCACCGGGCCCTCGCCTGTGGGCGGGCCCGGAAAGCAAGAGCCCGGAAGGCGCAGGCGCCACTTCCGGTCATTCCTGTGGGCGTCTCCGCCGGATCACCAAACGCGCTCCCCTCCCGGCGCCCCCCCGGCGCGAAGAGGGCCAGCTCAGCCCCTGTGCACCGGCCCCGCGAGCGGGCAGTGCCGAAAGGGCTCATTTACGCTCAACCTCGCGCACCCCGAGCAACTCGGTCGTTCCCCCCTGTGTCCTGCCCGGCAACACCATCCGGACACAGGGGAGTTCACATGTCGGTACGCAGAATCCGGACCGGGCTGACCGGAGCGGTGGTGGCGGCAGCGGTCGTCGCCACCGCTTTCGTGACGCCCGCCGCGGCCCGGGAGAACACGGGACACGACCGCACCCAGGAAGCGATCGAGGCCGCGGTGAAGGCCGGAGTGCCCGGGGTGGTGGCCCAGGCCCGGGACGAGGACGGCAGTTGGACCGGGACCGCCGGAGTGGCGAACCTGAACACCGGGCGGGAGCGGGAGGCACCGGACCGCTACCGCGTCGGTTCGATCACCAAGACCTTCGTCGCCACCGTCCTGTTGCAGCTCCAGGCCGAGGGCAGACTCGACCTAGACGACACCGTGGACCGGTGGCTGCCCGGCGTCATACGCGGCAACGGCAACGACGGCCGCCGGATCACCGTCCGTCAACTCCTCAACCACACCAGCGGGATATACAGCTACACCGAGGACCCCGACTTCGTGAAGAGCGTCTTCGGCGACGGCTTCTTCGAGCACCGCTACGACACTTGGACACCTCGGCAACTGGTGCGGACGGCGATGCGGCACAAGCCCGACTTCGCCCCCGGCACGAGCTGGAAATACTCCAACACCAACTTCACCGTCGCCGGAATGGTCATCAAGGAGGTGACGGGCCGCTCGTACGGGAAGGAGATCGAGCGGCGCATCATCAAGCCGCTCGGGCTGCGGGCGACCACCGTCCCCGGTACCGACGCGCGGATGCCCGGACCGAGCGGGCGGGCCTATTCGACACTGTCCATCGACCCGAACGCCAAGGTCCACGACGTCACCGAACTGAACCCGTCCGCCGCCGGGGCGGCCGGCGAGATGATCTCCAACTCCTCCGACCTGCAGCGCTTCTACCGTGCGCTGCTCAAGGGCAGGCTCCTTCCCGAGCGCCAGCTCAAGGAGATGATGACCACGGTGGCCCTCGGTGACGAGATGCCCGAGGGCGGGTACGGGCTGGGGCTGATGCAGCTCAAGCTGAAGTGCGGCAAGGAGGTGTGGGGTCACGGCGGTGGCATCCATGGCTCGTCGTCGGAGGCGCTCGTCACCCGGGACGCCGACCACTCCCTCGCCTTCAACTTCAACGGCGACTGGTCCGGTGACTCCGGAGCGGTGGTCGAGGCCGAGTTCTGCGATTAACCAACGCTCACGCACAACCGCCGTCGGCCGCGACCACGCGTCCGACGGCGGCACGGCGCGAGGCCCGCCCCTTCCCGTCTCCGCCCGGCGCTCCTCTACGGTGGGCCCATGACCGACACCTGGGAGCCCACCGCCACCGGCGTCCTACAGCTTCCCTCCGGCCGCCTGGTCAGGGGACGCGCACTCCGCCGGCCACTGCCGCCCGGACCGACGCCCGGGTTCGCCGTCCATCTGCTGGGCAAGCGTCCCCCGGAAGTCCCCTGGGAGACGCGGTGGTTGCGCTGGCCCGACTTCCGACTGCCCAGCAGCCACACCGAGGCCCGCGCCGTACTCGGTGAGGCATGGGAGCGCTCCGGGTCCGCACGCGTCGAGATCGCCTGCGGCGGTGGCCGTGGACGCACCGGCACGGCCCTTGCCTGCGTCGCGGTGCTCGACGGCGTACCGGCCGACCATGCGGTCGACTTCGTACGCCTCAACTACGACACACGCGCCGTCGAGACCCCCTGGCAGCGCCGCTTCGTACTGCGCTTCGCCCAGTTGTAGCGCTCCCCCGGTTCTCAGCGCGATTGCCTGTCGTCGCCCGGCAGCAGCACGACCACCAGGGCCACACCCGCGACTACGAAGTTTCGGGCGGCGGCGTCGAGTCCGTTCCACGTCTCCGACTGCCACATGGCGAACCACTCGCCGCCGATGGCGATGAACCCCGCGCCGAACAGCAGCAGGACCATGAGCAGGCCGTACGTCCCCAGCCGCCTGGCGCGCCCCGGGTCGCCCCCGCGCAGGGCCCCCACCCAGTGGCCGGCCGCCACGATCAGCACGAGTGCGGTGACCGTCTCCCACACGATGACGGCGATGTACGCGATGTCCTGCACCATGGTCGATTCGATGGACCGCCACATCAGGTCCTCGTCCTTGAACGTGGTGTCCATGGCCAGGACGTGCCGTACGAACTCCTGGTTGGTACCGAAGTCGGTGATGTTGCCGAAGGCGACGAGCGCCATGTAGAGCGCGACCGTGGCGACGAGCGCGGTGGCGGCGACGGCGAGTGGCTGCGTCACGCGTGAGTTTCTGACAGTCATGCGCCCAAGTGTCCTGGATTCATTGCCCGTTCCAACAGTTCCGGCCGGCCCTGTCGAGACCGGTCCGCGCAGGCAGGGCCCTACCGGGAGTGATCTGTCCACGTCATACTCCGGGGGCCGATGACCGACCGAGGGGACACGTACATGAGCATGGACCGCCGGAGCTTTCTCGTGGGTGCGGGTGCCATGGCCCTTTCCGCGACCGCACTGCTCGGAGCACCGGGCGCGCTCGCGGCGCCACGGCTCCTCTCCGTGCGGGACTGGATGGCGGGCATCGGTGACGCCACCCCCTTGCAGCGACTGACGATCCCCGGTACCCACGACTCGGGCGCGCGCGTCGGAGGCCCCTGGGTGGCCTGTCAGAACACGTCCGTGGCCGAGCAGTTGAACAGCGGTGTCCGCTTCCTGGATGTACGCTGCCGGGCCACCGGCGACTCCTTCGCCATCCACCACGGCGCGTACTATCAGAACCTGATGTTCGGCGATGTCCTCATCGCCTGCCAGGACTTCCTGCGGGCCCGCCCTTCGGAGACGGTCCTGATGCGCGTCAAGCAGGAGTACTCGGAGGTGGCCGACGCGGAGTTCCGCCGGGTCTTCGACCTCTACCTCGACCAGAAGGGCTGGCGACCGCTGTTCCGGATCGACTCCGGCCTGCCGACACTGAGTCAGGCCAGGGGGAAGGTCGTTCTGCTCGCCGACAACGGCGGGCTGCCCGGTGTCCGGTACGGCGACTCGGCCCTCTTCGACGTCCAGGACGACTACATGGCCGAGCCCGGCGCCAAGTACCCCAAGATCGAGACACAGTTCCGCCGGGCCGCCCAGCAGCCCGGGAAGCTGTTCCTCAACTACGCGAGTACATCGGCGCTGTTGCCGCCCCGCTGGAACTCCGACCGGCTCAACCCCAGGGTGCACAGCTTCATCGACGGGTCGGAGGCCGCGGGATGGACGGGGCTCGGAGTGGTGCCGATGGACTTCCCCAACACCCGCTCGGGCCTGGTGGAGTCCCTGCTCCGGCACAACCCCGGCCCTGGCATCGGCCGCCGTCCGGCGGCGTGACCCGGCTCCCGGCCGCATCGCCCCTCGGTCAGAACGGCCGGTCGCCGGAGATGGCGACGCGCTCGGCGACCCGGCGGTGCGGACCGTAGTCGTTGACCGCGTAGTGCTGGGTGGCGCGGTTGTCCCAGAAGGCGATGTCGCCCGCCTGCCAGTGGAACCGCACCTGGAACTCGGGCACATGGGCCTGCTGGAACAGCAGCCGGAGCACCCGGTCGCTCTCCGCCTGCTCGAACCCGACGATCCGGGTGGTGAAGGAGGCGTTGACGAACAACATCCGACGCCCCGTCTCCGGGTGGCGTCGCACCACGGGATGCTCGACCGGCGGGAACAGGTCCTGGAACGTGGCGAGTTGAGCGGTCGGCAAGAAGCGGGCGAAGCCCGGGAGGAAATCGTGGACGGCGCGGGCGCCGTCGATGCGGTCCTTCACCTCCTGCGGCAGATTGTCGTACGCCGCCGCCATGTCGGCCCACATCGTGTCGCCACCCACCGGCGGCACCTCACGCAGCTGAAGCACAGCGCCCATCGCGGGACGCTCGCGGAACGTCACGTCGGTGTGCCAGACGTTCTCGAAGGTGGGCACCGCGGTGCGGTCGAAGCGGACCACGTCCGGGGAGTCACCGGAGGCGAGCAGCGGATTGGTCTCCAGCTCGCCCCAGTTGCCGGCGAAGGCGCGCTGCGCGTCGGAGGACAGGTGCTGCCCCCGGAAGAACAGCACCTTCCACTCCAGCAGGGCGCGATTGATCTCCTCGCGCACGGCGGCGGGCTGCGGCTCCGACAGGTCCAGGCCCCGGATCTCGGCGCCGATGGTGCGTCCCTGCGGGACCACCTCGAAGAGTTCGTAGGGACGGTCCTGCGCCCCCTCCGGGAGGCGGCGCAGCTCACGCGGACCTTCGTAGAGACCGTCGGCGGGGATGCGGTGGTCCCGCAGGGCGACGGGGGCGGAGACAGAAATGGCGGATGCTGCGGACGTGATGGTCATGGGTCTCCTCTGGAAAGCGGGCCGACGGCAGATGTGCGGGGGCGCGCGAAGAAGGCGAAGAGTTACGACGTCGAAGAGGCAGCGGGGCCCGGCGTTGGTGCGGGGCGGCGGTGCTCAGCGACAGGAACGGAGCGGCGGGGATCCCACCCGGCCGCGGCGGCGCAGGAAGCTGTGACCGCGGGGGGCGCACTCACCGCGGGGACCGCTGTGGCGGAGCTCCCCTGCGCGGTGGTTCTCGTACGTCGTTCCCATGTCAGGCACCGTACCTCAGTCGAGCCGGGGCTTCGTTCGGTGCGGAGCGCCGGTGTCACCGCCGCAGGCGATCACGAAGTCGTACGGTAAGCACCGTAATGCTACGCCTTAGCATGATTCCGGAACTCGGGTGAAGTGATGTGCTGGAGCGCGACGGCCGACCTCGTGGCGGGCGCGGGCATCGCCGGGGTAGGGGTGGCCTGTGTGGCGCGGCTGCGTCGGGTGCGCGACCTTCCGCTGGCCGCGCTGCCGCTGCTCCTCGGCGTCCACCAGCTGGTCGAGGCCGTCGTCTGGCGCTCCGGCGGCGGCGCGGGCCCCGCGACCACGGCCTGGGCCGTCATCGCCCTGCCGCTGCTGGCGTGGTGGGTGCCGCTGGGCGTCCTGACGGCCGCGCCCGCGCGCCGCCGGCGCCGTCTGCCGGCCCCGGCGGCGGTCGGGCTGGTCACCGGGGCAGTGCTCACGTACTGCCTCATCGGCCGGCCGGTCTCGGCGGAAGTGCGGGGCCACACCATGGGCTACGTCCTCGATCTGCCGAACGCTCCCCTGCTCATCGCGGGCTACCTCCTCGCCACCGTGGGCTCCCTGTTGCTCGCCGGCGATCCGCTGCTGCGGCTGCTCGGCGCGCTGACCGCGGCCGGGGCGGTGGTGTGCGCGCTGCTGTGGCGGCTGGAGTTCGTCTCCACCTGGTGCGCGGTGGCCGCGGTGTCCTCCGTCGTCCTGCTGGTGTGGGTGCGGCGCCGGCCGGAGGACCGCCAAGCCCGTCCCGCGTGAGGAACCTCCCCGCCGACAGGGCAACTCCCCGGCAGCAGGGGGGCCGCTGCCGGGGAGATCGGCCGGACACCCCTAGTTGAACGGGTCGAGCGAGATGAGTGCCTGCTGCGGATTGCCGTCGTGCACCAGTGACTCGTGCGCGCCGACGTCGTCGAAGGCGAAGCCGTACGCCTTGCCGTCGACCATCTGCTGGTGAATCTTCCGGGCGTAATGGTTGGTCACCACGTCCTGGTAGAAGTTGGCGCTGCTCGCGTCGGGCTGGTTGGGGTTGGTCAGAAGCGTGGAGCGGTTGAATCCCGCGCACAGAGTGCGTGAAATGGGGCCGCGCACCAGGTCGTTGGGCGCGTCCAGCCGCTTGTAGCAGCCGAAGATGCTGTCCGCGTCGGGCCGCTGGAACGAGGTGACGACCGCTCCGGAGCCGTTGGTGAAGTTCATGACGTTCCCTGAGACCCTGCCGAAGTACTTGGTGTTCGGCTGGTTCGCGAAGGGCGTCACGGTCAGGGTCGAGGAGCTGTACCTGCTCCACACGCGGTTGATGTAGTCGTCCATGACCGAGGTGGGCAGGGCGCCGGACTCGATGCCGTGACCGGGGGCGAGCGCGCGCAGCACAGTGCCGTCGGGGCGCGTCTGAATCAGACCGCCCCAGCCGCCCGGCTGACCCCTGAGGGCGGAGAAGAACGCGTTGTAGCCGCCCGGCTTGAGGCGCCCCGTGGTCTTCACGGCTCCACCGACCGGCCTGACACCGACCGAGTACGGCGCGGAGAACATGTCGACCTGTGTGCTGTTCAGCCACAGCCCGGAGTCATTGAGGGTGTACTCCGACCAGTTGAACAGGATGTTCCTGTTCGGGTCGGACGGGTTCTGCACCGCCGGCTGCACGAGGCCGCCGGTGGTCACCTTGAACACCAGCTTCTGACCGTACGAGAAGTAGACCCGGCCGGAGAATTTCGGCATCTGGATCGTCCTGGTCTGGCCGTTGGCCGGTCCGGCGATCGAGGCGTCGGGCGCCGGCGTGGGCGGATTGCCACCGGCGGGCCAGGGGTGGAACGTTCCGTTCGCGTCGGCCCAGCCCTGCCGGCCCGTGGAAAGCTGCGTCCCCAGGTTGTAGATGTAGATCGGGTCACTGCGGCCGGAGTTGTTGGTGATCTGGAGCGGGACGGTCGCGGGGACAGCTTGGGCGGGGGCCGCGGCGGCGACAGCCGTGAACCCTGCGGCAAAGAGCACAGCCGCCACGAACGATCTCAGTGTTTTCCATCTGGCAAGCACGTTCTTCCTCCTCGAGGCAATTCCCGTTGGAGCAGAGTGCGAAGTACCGGCGCCGCACGCGAGCCAGTCGCGTTCGGTGGTCGCGTGGGGCGGGGGGAGGTACTCCAGAGCTCCCTTGAGAGCGCTCTCAGAGTTGCGCGGTGAGCGTAGCATGTCAATCGTCTAGACCAACTTGGCCGAGTGCGCCCTCAATGCGGCGGGGCGCGGCCGGTCTTACGGTGGAGGGACAGCACAGCCTCCGTACGGATGGCGGGAGCCAGTGATGGCCGGCGAGATCTCCTTCTTCGAACTGGGCGTCGGCGACGCCGAACAGGCCCGCACATTCTACGCGGGCCTGTTCGGCTGGGCCTTCGATCCGGGCCCGTCCGACGGCGGCGGGTTCGCGATCCGGACCCCCACGGTCCCCGGCGGCCTGCACGGCGGGGACGCGGGGGCGAACCCGTACCTGTTCTTCAAGGTCGACGACATGAGGACCGCGGTCGAACGGGTCCGCGAGCTCGGCGGGACGGTCGACATCGACCTGGGCGGCGACGAGGCGTCGGTCGCCCGGTTCGGCCGCTTCCAGCTCTGCCACGACGACCAGGGCTCCGCCTTCGGCCTGCACCAGCCCCCGACGGACGCCCCCTAGCTAGGGCTCCCGCGGGGCGGGGCCGGGGTTCACGGCGTGGCCCTTGGCGAACGTGTAGTGGAACGTGCCGCCGTCCTGCGCGCTCCGGCGCAGGTCGGCGACGCCCCGGTCCCAGCCCGCCACGTCGGTGAATCCCGCGGCCAGTGCGTCGTCCCGGACGGCTTCGATCATCGCGATGAAGGTGTTGCGGGTGAAGCCCTCGACCAGGGCCGGCCGGGTCGAGTCGGCGTAGACAGTACGGGCCCGGACGGCGACGTCGTCGTAGCCGGCGGCGGTCAGCAGCGGATGCAGCTGCCGCCCGACCAGCGCGTTGCCACCGGCTGCCGCCTGGAGCGCTATCTGGTGACCGATCACGGCCCGCGCGTCGGCGCTGTCGGGGTGGAAGAACGCCGACCCGTGATCTCCCTCGATCACGGTGACGGTGCCCCCCGGCCTCAGCACGCGCCGCAGCGAGATCAACGCGCGCCGGGGGTCGGGCAGGTGCTCCAGCACGAAGCAGATGAACAGGTGGTCGAAGGACCCATCGGCGTAGGGCAGTTGGAGCAAGTCGGCCTGCCGCCACGTCACTTGCTCCCGGCGCGGGTGGTCACGGAAGCGGGCGCGTGCCTCGGCGAGGGACACCGCGGAGGCATCGATCGCGGTGATGTGGGCCCCGGGACTGGACTCGACGAGGTGCGAAGTCTGGGCCCCCACCCCGCAGCCCACCTCAAGCACCCGGCTTCCGGCGGGGTACGCGGTGCCGGCGTGCAACAGCGCCGCCAGCGTGGATGCCTGGTCGCCCAACCGTCGCGCCTCGTGGGCCGAGTACCCATGTACGTACCCGCCGACGACCGGGGCCGGGAAAGCGTCGTCTGTGTCCGGGGCGAGGTCGTGCACCGCTTGGCGGCCGTCGGCGGGTGATCTTGTCGCTCTGTCCATGCCTCCACCATGGCGCCACAATGGTCCGATGTACAGGTCCAAAGAATCTACTATCGACCGGTCCATAACACCGGCCCCGGGAACGGACTTTCTCCAACTGACCGTTGACGACGCTCCGGCGGGCGAGCTGTCCGCCTGGCTGGCCCGCCGCCTGCGGCTCGCCATCTCCGACGGCCGCCTTCCGGTGGGAAGCAGCCTCCCCGCCACCCGCACGCTCGCGGCGGAGCTGCGGGTGTCACGCGGCGTGGTCACCGAGGCGTACCGGCGCCTGACCGAGGACGGCCACATCACCGGGCGCGGCCGGGCAGGGACGACCGTCGTCGCCGCGCCCGTAACGACGCCGACACCGCGCCCGTCACGCGCACCTCACGCACCCGGGTCACCGCAGGCCACGCCGTTCACCCGAGAGCCGGGATCGGACGTCTTCGACGCCGTGCGGGCGGCGCCGGCCAGGATCGATCTGAGCCCCGGCGTCCCCGACCTGGCCTCGTTCCCGCGCGCCGCATGGCTGCGCGCGGAACGCTCCGTCCTCAGCAGCGCGTCGGCGCCCGAGTTGGGCTACGGAGACCCCCGCGGGGCGCCCGCGCTGCGACTGGCCGTCGCGAACTGGCTGGCCCGCAACCGCGGCGTCATGGTGCACCCGGATCAGGTACTCGTCGTCGCCGGCACCGCGCAGACGTTGGGCCTGCTCGCCCAGGTGCTCCGGCAGGAGGGCATCTCGGAGGTGGCGGTCGAGGATCCCGGGTCGCTGGGTGCCCGCCAGCACCTCCAGCACTGGCAGCTGCGGACCCCTCCCGTCGCGGTCGACTCCCGGGGGATCAGCGTCGATGAGCTGCATGCGTGCGGCGCCCCGGCCGTCCTGGTGACGCCCGCCCACCAGTTCCCCACCGGCGTGGTGCTCGACGGCGAGAGGCGCAGGGAGCTGATGCGCTGGGCCGCCGGGGGCGGGCTCGTCATCGAGGACGACTACGACGCCGAGCACCGCTACGACCGGCCGCCGGTCGCCGCCCTGCGCTCGCTGCTCGCCGAGCGAGTCTGCTACGCCGGGAGCATCTCCAAGCTCCTCGCCCCTGCCCTCAGGGTGGGTTGGGTGGTCGCTCCCCCGAGGTATCACCGGGCTCTCGTCGAGGCCAAGAGGTTCACCGACCTCGGCAACGCCGTGCTGCCGCAACTGGCCCTGGCACGGCTGATGGAATCGGGCGAGATGGAACGCAGGCTGCGTCACATGCGCAGACGCCACCGCATGCGCCGCGACGTGATGATGAAGGCGATCGAGGAGCACCTGCCCGGCGCGGCTGTGCGGGGCGCCGCGGCGGGCCTGCATCTGACGATCACCTTTGACGCGACGTTCGCCGACACCGACCTCGCGACGGCCGTGCTCGGGCGCGGCGTCAAGGTGCAACCGCTGTCGTGGCACTGCCGTCGCCCGTACGCTCCCGGGCTCGTCCTGGGTTACGCCGCGAGCGCCCCGACCGACATCGCCGATGGCATCGCCACCATCGGCGCCGCGCTGCAGGACCTCTGAGGCGATACGGCGATTCCACGACTGAACGCTCGTCGGATTGTCCGCGCGGCTCTAGCGCATTCGTGGCGGCCGAGCGGGGCCGGAGCCGGTCGGATACGCCCAGATCGACGACTTTGCCGGAGATCCGTTACCGCGAGTCCGTTTCCGCGTTGAAGGACCGTGAAGGCCGCAAGCTCTGCGGCCGACTTTTCATCGTATAAGGAGAACTGATGTCGCGTATCGCGAAGGCAGCCGTCGTCATCGCCGGCACTGGTGCCATCATGGCCGGTGGAGCCGGTATGGCTACCGCTGACGCCGAAGCGCAGGGTGTTGCCGCACACTCACCCGGTGTCCTTTCGGGCAACCTCGTCCAGGTGCCCATCCACATCCCGGTCAACGTCTGTGGCAACACCGTCAACGTGATCGGCCTGCTCAACCCCGCGTTCGGCAACACCTGTGTGAACAGCTCGAGCCACGACAAGCACTACGACAAGCACCACGACGGCTACGGCGGCTGATCCTCCCACCGCACAAGTACTGCGGCCTCCCTCACACGCCCGGGGGGGGCCGCAGTGCTGTGCGGTGCCGCGGGTCCGGAGCGGCAAGCCGTACCATCGCTAGACGTACCGGTAGTACCTCCTGTGGTCGAGCAGTTGCGCGGGGGTCACGTCCCACGGCGGCATCGGTTCCTGGAGGCTGAAGACTCTCCCCTGCTGCTCGTCGGAATCCGGCAGCTTCTTGCGCGGCAGATATCCGGCGCGTGGGTGCGCCTTCTGCCAGCGCGTCCAGAGCAGGTCCATGAAGGAGTGGTGGAACCAGAAGACCGGATCGTTGGGCGAGGTGGCGCCCAACATCTGGCCTCCGACCCAGCGGTGGACCCGGTTGTGGTTGAGCCATTTGTCGGCTCCCCCGGCTCCCCACCCCTCGATCTTGTTGCGGAACCCCCTGGCCACGGTGCTGTCCCACGGGGCCGCGTCATAGACGGGATCGCTCAGCGCCTTGGCCACGTCCCTCTTCGTGGGCAGCTTGACCGGGTTGGCGGGCCTGCCGAAGTTTCGGGTGAGGAATTTTCCGTCGGTGACCCGTGAGTTGATTTTCCACTGCCCGCGGGCGTAGGCGAACGGCCCTGTCATCACCTGCCGGTCGCCGGACCTGCCGTTGCCCCCGAGGAAGTCCTTCGCCCACAGCGACGCGGCGGGAGTGTTGTCCGTCGTCCAGTCCCAGTAGGGAACCGACACCGACGAGTCGACGGCCCGCAGGGCCCGCTCGAACTCCAGGAGGAACCTGCGGTGCCACGGGAAGAAGGAGGGGGTCATGTGCCCAACCCTCGGCCCGTCCTCGCCGTCGGAGACGTAGTACTGACCGTGCATGGAGACGAAGTCGTCGTACCGCCCTGAGCGCTTGACTTCCAGGAACGCGTTGACCAGGCGCTTCTTCTCCGTACTGGTCAGGTTGCGCTGATTCTTTCGCGTGTACACCGGTGCTGGCCCTCCTGGCTCAGATTCTGTGCGGAGGAGACTTCGACAGCTGGGCGGACCCCAGCTCGTCGACTGCGGCGCGGGCCACGTCCAGCAGCGTCGGAAACGACTCGTAGTGGTTCACCAGGCTCAGATAGCTGCCGTCCGCGCGCCTCATGAGGTGCAGCGGCCGGCCGTCGATGAGCACTTCGACGGCCGGGTCGGCCACGGCGGTCATGGCCTCACCGGGCCGTCCGGAGCCTTGGGCCCTGCCGGAGGTTCTTGTGGCCACCGCGTTCTTTCCCGCGACCGCACTTCTGTCGGTCCACTGGATGTGCCTGCCGCGGTACATCTCGGTGGAGCGCTCCGACTGCCCCTCAGGGCCGCTGTTCGCCGGTGCGCCCGGCCGGGGGCCCCTGCTGAGGATCGGCGCCAGCACCCCGGCGGTACCCGCGATCACACCCACGGCGAAGGCCGCGCGCAGCACGACGCGGCGAGTCAACCGGCCCCCTCGCGCGAGTGTGGCGCTGGTTCTGGTGATCCGGCCCATGACGTACGTCCCTCCCGTTGGTCCGCTCTCCCGACACGTTCGTGTCTCGATATTGACAACGAGGCGACAAGGAAACGGTTCTCGTCCGGGGGGGGCGGGCAGGTGTCTGCACCATGTCGCCGAGGTCCGCGAAACGACGCAGCCCGACACCTGGCTGGCATCGGGCTGCACCGTTGGGAAGGCTCACTCCCATGCGACAACAAGGTTAACGATCATGGCGGCACTTCGTCACGCTCTCCTCATCCGGTATTTGAATTCCATCTGTCACCCGGGTGGCCCTGATTGAGCCCCGCCGCGTCGCCAATGGCCTACTGACGAGCACTCAGGCAGCCCCTTAATAGGACTTTCCACCTACTGTCGGAATCGTCGGTACGAACAACAGACAAGGAGGGTCCCATGCCCCTACGGCGCCTTATCACCGGCACCTGCATCGGGACAGTCGTCGCCGGTCTCCTCGTCGCCGGTGGCAGCAGTGCTTCCGGAGACGAGACGTCAGGTCCCACGCCGACGGGGACGGACACTCCAACTCCGGCCGTTCCGAGCCCCGCAGTCCCGACCCCCGCCGCGCCGACTCCGCCGGCGACGATTCCACCCGCGAAGTCCTCCGTCGCCGTCGGCGCCTATCTGCACTACGGGTCCGCCGGCGTGCAGCGAATGACCGAGCTGTCGCGCTGGCTGGGCGGTACGGAACTGAAGGTCGGTCATACCTACCTGCCGGGCGACCTCTGGGTGAACATCGAGGGCCGGCCGGAGTTCCTGCGTCCCTGGGCGAACTGGCGACGTGGCGCGGACGACCGGATGCTCGTGCTCAATGTGCCCATGCTGGAGCGGAACGAGGACCATGTCTCCGACGCCGAGGTCCGCCGTATGCTGCGGTCCGGTGCGCAGGGCGCGTTCGACCACCACTTCCGGAAGCTGGCCGCGAACCTGGTCGATGCCGGTGCGTCGGACACGGTGGTCGTCCTCGGCTGGGAGATGAACGGCACCACGTATACGCACCGCTGC
This sequence comes from Streptomyces sp. A5-4, assembly GCF_051131715.1. Taxonomy (NCBI): domain Bacteria; kingdom Bacillati; phylum Actinomycetota; class Actinomycetes; order Kitasatosporales; family Streptomycetaceae; genus Streptomyces; species Streptomyces sp. A5-4. The sequence goes on from NZ_CP178591.1 coordinate 561,783, forward strand.
GGTCCCGATCCGGAATCCTGGAAAACGTACTGGAAGCGCATCGTCACCACGATGCGTTCCGTTCCCGGTCAGAAATTCCGCTTCGACTTCGCCCCGAACCGCGGCCGGGACGCGGTCCCGTGGACGGAGTGCTATCCCGGTGACGATGTCGTCGACATCGTCGGAATGGACTCGTACGACCAGCCTCCCGGCGGGACGTTCGACGACCAGGTGAACGCCGAGTACGGCCTGCAGAAGCAGGTCGACTTCGCGGCCGCCCACAACAAGGCGATCTCGTATCCGGAGTGGGGCCTCTTCAGGAACGGCGACAATCCCGAGTACATGCGCCGCATGCTCGACTGGATCGCCCAGCACAAGCCGCTCTACCAGACCATCACGGACTACTGTCCGCACGGTGTCTGGCAGTGCGACGAGAACCCGAAGTCGTCCCAGGTGTTCCGCTCGAAGCTGTTCGCGCAACCGGCGCCCGTCGAGCCCGTACCGGTCCCGACTCCGGCCGTTCCCACACCGGCGGTTCCCACACCACCGGTCCCGACGCCGAAACCGACCGAGCCGACTCCCGTACCCAACTCCGACGAGTGGTGCGTGCCCATGGACCTGGGTGACTGGGTCAACCAGTGGGTGGCGGACACCAAGATCTGCACGAAGTACCGCTGGCCGAAGAGCTGGCAGTTCTAGAGTTCCGGCGGGCGGTCCGGGGCGTGTGTGTCAGCGCCTCGTACCGTCCGCCCGCAGGCTGTTCAGCCGTTCACGCCACTCACGCACGACGGGAAAGCGGCCGTTCACGGTCGCGGCGGCCCAGTCCCGGGCCGTCACCTGCGACTCACGCAGACGCAGCAGCGGCTCCAGATCGCGCCGGGACAGCAACAACCGTTGGTTGGTGACCGTCTCCGGGCGCCAGTGGCTCTTGTACGACTCCGAGCCCCGCAGCAGACTCAGAACGCTGCGGCCCGTGCTGGTGGCCAGGTGCGCGTCGTGGCGCAGCAGCATCGTCGCCACGTCCACCTTCTTGTCCCGCAGAGCCGGATGGGCACCGTACAGGTAGCCGCCGGTCAAATGCCCCGAGTGGAGGGTCATCTTCGCGGCCACCACCTCGCCGTCCAGCCGGAACTCCGTGACCGCGGCCTCGCCGTCGCGCACCATGCGCCGGGTGGCACGCACCAGGTGCTGCGCGAAGCGCGGCTTGAGGTGCTCGACGTTGACGCCGCGGCCCTGCCACTGCAGCTCGTGCAGTCGCAGCAGACGCCCGACCGCGTCCGGCACTTCGTGCTCGGCGACCACGCGGTCCTCGATCTTCAGCGCGTCGATCTTGCGCAGCTTGGCCCGCACGCGCTGGGCCCGGCTCGTCGACATGCGCTTGACGAGGTCTTCGATGGGCTCGGCGGGAAGCTCCATGCAGGTCGAGTCGGTGAGCCGGCACCGGGGCCCGGCCCACATGTCGTACAGCTGCTCGACGGCCGCCCCGGGGCGTACTTCCCGCAGGTCGATCACCGCGTGCCGGGCGGCGCGGTCAAGTCCACGTTCCAGTGCGACGACGGCGTTCTTCGCGTCCTCGTCGTCGACAAGGACGTCGAAGAAGTCGGAGATCCCGCCTCCCATGGGCACCAGCAGCGGCATCGGGCGGTGCGCGAGCATCAGGGGCGCCGCGCCGATCAGACGCCCGTCACGGCGGGCCAGCACGACCCGGAGGCGCCTGTTCCCGCCGTACGACAGCCACCACGAGTGGAGCCAGGCGTGGCTCTGGAAGGGGGTGGAGGCGGCGCAGCGGCGGTGGAGTCCGTCCCACTCCTCGCGCAGCTCGGCGAACCGGCGCGGGTCGCGGCACAGCGTGACGGCGAGGCCCCGCTGCTCCCCGCCCATCACACCCGCTCCCGCTCTGCGGTGGCGGACCCGGCCGCGTGGGCAGGGGCCGGCACCGAGGTCGACGGGGTCCACTGATGACGCCGGGGGCGCACGAGGAGCACAAGACCGCCGATGAGACCCCCCGCGCAGGCACCCACGGCCACGCTGATCGGGACGGACGGCGAGACCTGCTGGGTCGGTGTGATGGCCTGGGAGAAGTGCAGGAGCTTGACGCCGGTGTTCTTCGACACCCCGTTGCTGCTCACGAAGACGGCGTCGGCGACGGCATTGGCGATGTCCGCCGCCTGGCTCGGCCTGGTGGAGGTGCCGGTGATCGCGATCATCGGTGAGTCGGGGGAGGTCTCCGTCTTGACGTGGGTGCGCAGGGTCTGCGTCGGGATTCCGGCGGCCACGCGCGCGTACGCGAGGGTGGAGTCACTGGTGGCGATCCGGCCGTAGGCCTGGGCGTAGCCGAGAGCGGCGCCCGGGTCGCCGTCCTTGACGGGGGCGGCGACGACGTAGCTGGTGGCGGTGTACTCGGGCGCCGTGAGCATGGCGTACGAGCCCGCGCACAGGGTGCCGAGGAGCGCGCAGGCCGGGAGGGGCCACCAGACGGGCAGCGGGGTGATCTTCGCGACGAGCCGACTGATGCGTCCGTGGTCTGCGGGCCGCTGTTCGGGCTTCTCGGTCATGAGCGTCATCTCCTGGTGGAAGGGGTGGTGGCGAGGGCGTGCGTGTAGACGTCCATGAGGCGTTCGCCGCAGCGCGCGATGTCGTAGTGGCTGACGGCGGGGGGCGCGGGCAGCCGGGGTGCGCCGTCCGCCATCCGGCGGCGCAGCGCAGCCGTCAGTTCGGCGGGACCTGGGCCGATGCGCCGGGCGCCGGGGGCGCGGTCGGCGGGCAGGTCGTCGATGGCCGGGCACGTGGTGTGCAGTACGGGGAGTCCCGCGGCCAGTGCCTCGACGACCGCGAGCCCGAAGGCCTCCTCGCGGGACGTCGAGACGAAGGTGTCCATGGCGCACAGCAGCGCGGGGATGCCGGGCGGGCCGCTGCGGGCCGGGGCGTTCACGGCGTCGCACTCGCCGAGGAACCGGATGCGGTCCGCGGCTCCCAGCCGGACGGCGAGCGCCCGCAGTGAGCCTGCCTCGGGCCCGTCGCCCGCCAGCAGGAGCCGGGCGCCCGGCAGCGCCGCGACGGCGCGGATCAGCACGTCGAAGCGTTTGCCGGGGACGAGCCGCCCCACTCCGCCCACCACGAACGCGCCCTCGGGCAGCCCCAGTCGGGCGCGGGTCGTGAGGCGGTCGCCATGGTCGAAACGGAATCGTCCGGCGTCGATGCCATTGGGTACGACGTGGATGCGTGCGGCCGGGACGCCCCAGTCGCGCAGTCGGCCGGCGACGGTGGTGGAGACGGCGACGGTCGCAGCCCCGAGCCGTTCGGTCCGTAGGTACAGCGCGCGGGTCCCCCGGGTCAGCGGGCGTCCTTCGATCTCCGCCTGCCCCAGGGAGTGTTCGGTGGCGACGGTGGCCCGGGTCCCGGCCAGCCGTGCGGCGATCCGCCCGTAGACGCAGGCACGGTACAGGTGGGTGTGGACCAGGTCGTACTGGCCCTGGCGGATGAGCCGGGTGAGCCTGGGCAGCGCCTTGAGGTCCCGGTTGCCGCGCATGTCCAGATGGGTGACGTGCACCCCGTCCGCGCGCAGTCCGTCGGCCACGGCGCCCGGGTTGGTCAGCGTCACGACGTCGCAGGGCACCGGCAGATGGCGCAGCAGCAGCCGCAGTTGCTGCTCCGCTCCGCCGACGCCGAGCCCGGTGATGATGTGCAGCGCCTTCACCGGCCGTCGCCGACCGGGGCTGGAGCGGCCGGCATGTCGGCGGGGGCGAAGGCGGTGCGGGGCGCGAAAGCGGGGCGCAGGCGCTTCGCCCAGAGCCGGGCGCCCCGGTCGGCGTGGCTGATGTGCGTACGGGCGAGCGCGTACGGCCCGGCCAGGGGGCCGGGGGCGATGGCGCAGCCGTAGGCAAATCCCGCGTCGCGTACCGCGTCGACCGCGCGCCGGTCGACGGTGCCGTACGGGTAGCAGAATCCCTCGGGGGCCTCGCCGGTGATGTCGTGGATCAACTCCCGGCTGCGGCGCGTCTCCTGGCGCAGTACGTCGTCGGAGGCCTCGGTCAGGTCCTGGTGGACGAGCCCGTGCGAGCCGACCTGCATTCCGGCGTCGGCGACGGCCCGGATGCCGTCCTCCGTCAGCAGCGGCTTGCGCGGGCCGAGCGGGTCCCATGCGTTGGAGCCGTCGAGCCTGCCGGGCAGCACGAAGACGGTCGCGGTGCACTCGTGCCGGCGCAGTGCCGGCAGCGCTTCGTCGAGGAAGTCGGTGTACCCGTCGTCGAAGGTGAGCCCCACCAGGCCCTTGGAGCGGCCGGCCGTGTGGGCGCGCAGGAGTGTGCCGATGTCGACGCCGGTGAGCCCGCGTCCGCGCAGCCAGCGCAGTTGCTGGTCCAGCCGGCCGGGGGCGACGGTGATGCCGTACGGGTCGTCCGTCGGGTCGGCCACCGAGTGGTACATGAGGATCCACGGCTGGGCGGAGTGCGGGGAGAGCCGTCGCAGTGCGGGCAGTCGGGTGGTGCGGGTCGGCGTGTCAGCGGCCATGGGAGAACCTCTGTCGGGTGAGGGCCAGCAGATGAACGATCTCCGGCGCTCTGACTGCGAGTCCGGTGAGAACGAAAGCGGTGAGGACGAGGACGCAGCCGACGGCCACGCTCAGCAGGGGGTCGGCCACCAGCGGTCCGGCGGCCCAGCCCACCGCGCCCGCCACCGCGGCGGCGGCCGTGAGCCGGCCGAGCGAGAGCGCGACCGCGCGCACGTCGATGGAGATGACCCGTGAGCCGAGACCGCTGAGGAGGAGCACCGCCGTGGTGCTGATGCCGACGGCGTTGCCCGCGGCGATCCCGTAGACGCCCCAGTGGGCGACGGTGGCTGCGACGGCCGCGGTGGTGACCACGAGTCCGGCGGCCATGGCGGCGGCCGGGTACCAGGGGGGCCGGGCCGTGGAGAAGAACGGCCTGCCCAGCGCTCCGACGAGACAGTGGCCGAGGAGCCCGGTCGCGTAGACCCGCATGACGGTGGCGGTGGTCTCGGTGTCCCGCGCGTCGAACGCGCCTCGCTGGAAGAGGACTTCGATGATCTGCGGGGCGTACCCGAACACCATGGCGGTGCCGAACAGGACGACCATGCCGGCCAGTGCCAGGTCACGTTCGACCCGGTGGCGGGCCCGGTCCCGGTCTCCGTCGGCCATCGCCTGGGCGATCACCGGGAAGGTCACCGTGCAGATCATCAACGACAGCACCATCGGCATCTGCGCGACTTTCTGCGCGTAGTTCAGATGCGAGATGGCTCCGGCCGGCAGGTCGGAGGCGAAGAACCGCTCGACCAGGATCTGCGACTGCCGGGTGACCGCGAAAAGAATGACGGGCGCCAGGACCGCGAGGCCCAGGTGAGTGGTGCCCGCGGTCCGCCGCAGACCGGGCAGCCGGAGCCCGCGCGACCTGGGCTTCAGCCGCACCGAGGTCACCAGCCGCGCGAACGTGGGCAGTTGGACGAGGATCATGAGCAGACTGCCGACCGCCACCCCGGCGGCGGCGGCCCGTACCCCCCACAGCGAGTGCAGGGTGAGCATGGTGGCGATGATGCCGACGTTGTACGCGACATAGACGCCGGCGGGCGGCAGGAAACTGCGGTGAGCGCGCAGCGCCGCGCTGAAGTAGCCGGTGATACCGAAGGTGAGGACGGTCACCGCGGTCAGACGGGTGCAGTCGGCGGCCAACCGCGGGTCGCTGAAGCCGGGTGCGAGGATCCGTACGACCCAGGGCGCACCCAGCATCAGCAGCCCGGCGACGCCGGCCAGCAGGATGAAGAGCCGGGGGAAGGTCGCGGTGACCAGGGCCCGGACCGGGTCCGGGCCGAGGGCGCGGTCGTGCGGCAGGGCGGTGGCACGCCGGCTGAGGGCGAGGCTGAAAGCGGGGACCAGCAGCAGCGCCATGGCGTCCTCGATGAGCAGCGTGGACGCCATCTCCGGCACGGTCCAGGCGATCAGGAAGGCGTCGCTGTCGACGCTCGCGCCGAACAGCTGGGCGATGGCCTGGTCGCGTACGAGCCCGAGCAGCGCCCCGACCGCCGTCAGCCCGGCGGTGACCGCGGCGGCGCGGGCCAGGAACCGGCCGAGCTTCGGTGGCTCGCCGCCGGCGGTCGCGGTCGGCGGGGCGATGGCGGGGCGCAGGGGCCCGGCCGGGCCCGCGGTGGTAAGGCTCCGGGGTCCGGCCTGGTCCGCGCTGGTGTCCGTACTGGCGTTGTTCACGCGGCGATCGCCTCGTCCTGCCGCGCGAGCGCCCACCACGCGGCCAGGCCGAGCACGACTCCGGCGAGCACCGTCGAGGGGCCGCCGATGTCGGCGTACAGGAAGTCGACGGTCTGCCAGGTCATCAGCCCGACCGCGGCCAGGCCGCAGTCGGCAGCCGCCCGGCGTCTCTTGCGGGCGAGGACCAGCCTGCGTACCGCGCCCACCAGGACCGCCGCCCAGCTGCCGACGAACGCGGTGACGCCGATCAGCCCCTGTTCGCTGAGTACCAGCAGGTACATGTTGTGCGGCGACAGGAGGGGCTGTTTCTGGAAGGCCTGGCCGGCGCCCGCCGTGTCGCTGCCCGAGGAGAGTCCGATCGACGCGTGGCCGTCACGGTGGGCGGGGAAGCCCTTGAGGCCGACGCCGGTGGCGGGTCGCTCGCGCCACATGCTCGCCGCCGCGGCCCACATCGTGTACCGGTCGTTGACGGACTGGTCGGGAGCCTCGGTCACGTCGGTGATGCTGGTGAGCCGCTGCGAGATCATCTCGGAGCCGACACCGAAGCCGCCGACCAGCACGACCGCCGCGGCGGTCACCACGGTCAGGGCGCGCAGCGCCTGCCGCCACCCGGCGAGCAGGACCATGGCGACGGCCGCGACCACGGTGGCGATCCACGCGCCCCGGCTGAAGGACAGCGCGAGCGGTACGACCAGCGCCGCGCCCGCCGCGAGCGCGCACGGCCGCAGCCATCGGGGCGCGTCCCGGGGGGTGCACAGCGCGAGCGCGACGGCGGCGAGCAGTCCGTACGCGACGACGGTGGCCATGCCCATGACGTCCGTGGGCCCGAAGGTGCCCACCGCCCGGATGTCCTCACCCATGTACGAAGCGCCGGTGCCGGTGGCGTACTGGTAGACCCCCATGGCGCCCTGGACCAGGGCCAATGCAACCAGGCAGCCCATGATGACCCTGAAGTCCCGGGCGTCACGGATCAGGAGCACGACGGCAACCGGGACCAGCACGAAGACCTGGAGGTAGCGGACGAAGCCCGGGAGGCTCGCCACCGGGTCGGCCGCGGTGACCGTCGCCACGGCGAAGCCCACCGCGGGGATGCCCAGGACCACGACGGCGGTGGGGGTCAGCGGCCGAAGCCGGCTGCGCAGGGCGCGCCCCACACAGAACGCCACCAAGACGCCGGACGCGATGTCGGCGGGGCTGACGCTGCTCGCTGATCCGGCGAGCTCGGCCTGGATGGGCGCGGCCAGCAGGAGCACGGTCACGATCAGCGGCAGCAGCGGGCCCCAACGGGCCGCCTGCCGCCGGAGGCTTGGGTGCGACGCGGCCCGCGAGGCGGGCGCGTCGGTCCACGTGGCTGTCATCCTCAGCTGCCTCCGAGCCGGAACAGGGAAGCGGCGGTGCGCGCCAGGATGCACACGTCCTGCCAGAGCGACCAGGTCTCGATGTAGTGGTTGTCGAAGCGCGCACGGTCCTCGATCGAGGTGTCGCCGCGCAGCCCGTTCACCTGGGCCAGCCCGGTGATACCGACGGGCATCCGGTGGCGGGCCTGGTAGCCGGGGTGCATGGTGCGGAACTTCGCCACGAAGTAGGGGCGTTCGGGCCGGGGACCGACCAGGCTCATGTCGCCGCGCAGCACGTTCCACAGCTGCGGCAGCTCGTCGAGGGAGGTTCGGCGCAGCAGCCTGCCGATGCCGCTCATCCGCTGGTCGAGCGCGACACTCCAGCGCACGTCGGACTCGTGCTCGGTGGCCGGCCGGACCGTGCGAAACTTCAGCAGGACGAAGGGCCGGCCGTGCAGGCCGATGCGCTCCTGCCGGAAGATGACGCCGGGGCCGTCGAGGACGCGTACGGCGAGTGCGCAGACGCCCATCACGGGCGCCGCGGCGAGTACGGCGACGGCGGCCAGCGAGGCGTCCATCACCCGCTTGCCCGCGCGCGCCACCGGCCGATGCGCACCGCCGCTCAGCGGGCGTACGGCGAATCCCCACAGGTGGTCGGGGTCCGTGGTCCGGGGGGACGCGACGGTGCCGGCCACGGCGCCGTCCACCAGCCACAGTCGGCAGCCGTGTTCGGCGAGCAGACCGACGAGGGCGGCCGTCTCGGGGGACGATTCGGGCGGGTGGGTGAAGACGGCGTGGCGCACGGCGTTCTGCCTGACCGCGCGGGTGACGTCCTCCGGGGTGGTGAGGACGGGCAGCGGCGCGGTGCCCGCCGACGCGCTCTCCGCAGGCTGGTTGTGCGCGGGGTCGACGCGGCCGACCGGCCGCAGTCCGTACTCGGCGCGCTCGTACAGCGCGGACGAGATGTGCCGAGCGAGAGGCTCCCGGCCGACGACGAGGGCCGACTGCGGATGTCTGACGGCGGACCAGCGCCATGTCCGGTAGACCACGGCCCGCCCGGCGCAGCCGAGCAGTGTTTGCGCGGCGACCAGGACGGCCAGGGTCTGCCAGCCGATGTCGTAGCGGGCGTCGTACGTCCTGAGGGCCTCCGCGGTGGCGAACCACTGAATGCCGAGGAGGCCGAGCAGCGTGGGAAGTTCGGCGAGCGCGGACGGGGACAGCCGCGGCCGGTAGAGGCCTCGGTAGGTGTGCAGCGACAACTGCACACCCACGAGCAGGATGAACGCTGCCGTCGGCCAGGGCAGTTCCGGCACCAGGAGCAGCGCCGAGGCCAGGGCGAACCCGTCGACGGTGAGCAGACCCGCCACGGAGCCGTGCTGGTGAATACTTCGCCGGGCGAGAGGGGCGGTACGACGGCCCGCGGATCTCCGCGGCGGATGGATCAAGAGCGCCGTGCCCTGCGCGGCGGTTGCCTGAGCGGCGGGCTGGGGCGCGTGCGCACTCTCCATGGTCATCGCTGAGCGCACTTCCTCGTCATGGGTCGGGGCAAGCTGAGGAGTTCCTGGTAAACGCCGGAGACTGCCGCGGCGGTGTCGCGCACGTCGAAGGCCGACCGGGTGTGGGTCTGAGCCTGTCGGCCCAGGTCCCGGCGCAGTTTCGGGTCGGTCAGCAGCGTGCTGAGTGCCGACGCGAGCGCCGGCGGGTCCTCGGGCGGTACGAGGCACTGGGTTTCGTGGCCGGGGGGCAGGCTCTCCCTGGCCCCGCTGACGTCGGACATCACGACGGGCCTGCCGCAGGCCATGGCTTCGAGCGGAGCCAGGGCCATGCCTTCCCAGCGGGAGGGGAGTACGACGACGTCCGCCGCGTGGAACCAGGGCCGGGTGTCCCCGCTCGCGCCGGCGAACAGCACGCCCGGCGGGGCGAGGCCCCTCAGCCGCTCCTGGTCCGGCCCGTCGCCGACCAGGACCAGCCGGGCGCCGGTGACGGCTGCGGCCACCTGTTGCCAGGCCCGCAGCAGGACGTCCTGTCCCTTCTGGCGGCACAGCCGGCCGACGCAGACCACCAGCGGTGCGCCCGGGGGCACCTCGGACAGCAGGGGCAGGGAGGCTCGGGCCGGTGCGCGGCTCGTGCCGTCGTCGGGAGGGAAGTGGCCGAGGTCGATACCGTTGCGGATCACCGACCAGCGGGCGGCGATACCGGCCTCCTCCCCCGCCCGGCGTTCGGCCTCGCTGACGCACAGGGTCCGGTCGCTCCAACGTGCCCCGTACCGCTCCCACTTCCGCGCCATCGCCGCGGCGCGCCCCTCGACGGCGTCGAAGGACCAGGCGTGCGGCTGGAAGACCGTGGGGACGCGACCGCGCACGGCGAGCCGGCCGGCGAGCCCGGCCTTGGCGCTGTGCGCGTGCACGACATGCGCTCCGCTCTCGCGAATCAGCCTGGCGGCGGTCAGGACCTCCCGGGCCAGCCGGGGTCCGGCGCCCCGCTCGGCGGACCAGGTGTGCACCCGTGCTCCGGCTTCGGTGGCCAGTGACACCAACTCGCCCTCGGGCGGGCAGGCCACGAAGGTCCGCAGACCTTCAGCGACCTGTGCCCGGACGAGGTCGGTCACCACGCGTGCGACTCCGCCCTCCACCGGCTGAACCAGGTGGAAAACCGTCAGTTGGCTCTTCCCGGTCCAGCTTCTCTGCAGCACATGCGGCTCTCTTCGTATGTGGAGGTTCGAACCGACCCGGCCGAGTAACGCCGGAAGGGAATTCAGCGGCATTCTGCCCGCACCGCGAGTACACCGGAAAACAGCTGCGGCTTTCGACCCGGAACCGGGCCGCGCGGGTCGACTTCGGGAAGTCCGAGCGGCACTCCGGCCGATACCCGCAGGTCCGAGGATGCTGCGCTGCGAAGTGAAGTGACCGTGGGCACAAGAGGGAACGGCACTCCCGGGACGCCTCGCGCAGCGAAGCCCGTCGACTTCGACATGTCTGGCTCTCCATGTTTGATCAAGCAATAAAACAGGAGTGAACCTTCTCAGAAAGCCAGTCAGAAATCACGTCGGACTCGCCCGTACGGTCATCTGAATTCCGATACACCTCGAATGCACTACCGAATAGAGGGTTCCCTATTTCCGGCGCCGATTCGAGTACGGCTCATCGGATTGTCATGCATATGCTTTTCGGAACGGGCCGAGGTCCCGGGCGGACAGACGGACGGCCCGCCGGACTGTTGTCCGGCGGGCCGCCTCGCTCGCTGCTGGGTCAGGTCAGGCGCATCTCCCGGCGGGCCGGGTGCGCGTCACCACCTCGCTGGAGCCGGTGGTCGCGTCGATCCACAGCACCTGACTGCCGGCCGCCGCGGCGGCCGAGAGCTGTTCGCCCCGGTTGCAGGAAACCCGGCCCTTGCGTGTGCTGTCGTCCTTGAGTGAGCCGGTCGCAGAGAACTGCCAGAGCTTGGCGAGCGATTCATTGCGGTACTCCGGGTCGAGCGTCCGCGCCCCGATGGTCACCGCCTCCTGCGAGACGGTCAGGTCAATGACGTTGAGCGCGTCCGGGCCGGTCTCCGGGCTGAGGTCCACCACACCCGATCCGTCGAAGCCCGCGCGGCGCAGGGCCGTGCTGCCGTTGCCGTCCTCCTCGTCGAGCAGCCAGAAGACGTTCTTGCCGTTGACGGCCGTCGGGCCCAGGCTCGCGCCTTCGGCGGCGAACTGGACCACCGTGTCCTCGCCGGTGGCGACATCCACGACGCGGGTGCTGTACTCGTAGACGGGGGCGCGCACCCGCCGCATGTCCTGGTAGACGAACTTGCCGTTGCTCAGCGATGGGAAGGACGACCGGTGGTAGGTGCCGCCGCCGATCCGGACCACGTTCGCCGGGTCCTTGAGGCTGAGATAGGCAACGCCTCTTCTGCCGCCGTGGTTGTAGTAGTCGAAGGCCACGGTGTCGCCGTCGCCGCCTCGGCGGGCTGCCCCGAAACGACGAGTGCGGCGGCGCCGATCAGCGCCACCGCACCTGTGACTTTGCTCCATCGTGCTCTGGGTGCCCCCGGTCTTGCCGTGCGCGTTCTGAACTGACGCACCGTCTCCCCATCCCCTCACCGGCCTCGCCGACGGCGGAACACTGTCGGCAAGGGCCATGGAAGCCAGGATGTGACTGCTCATCAATGGGGCGGTGGTCTCGACCGTTGACTTTCAACCCCGGTGAGCCGGGGGCTTCGAGGAGGGTGCGCCGGTCGTGGGCCGCGCTACCGCGAGGGGCAAGTCGGCGCCCGCGGTCAGTGGGCGGAGCCTCCGTACTCGGCGTGCTGGGCATGTTGCGCGTACTGGTCGTCGTCCGCGGACGAGCACGCCGGGAACGACACCCGGCGTCTGCACTCGGCGGCCTCGGCCATGATCTCGTCGAACTCCTGGTCGGTCATCTCGAATCAGTCCCTTGCGCGACGGGCTCACTGGGTCACGATGGCCCCGGTGGCAGCGCTGGTGCCGAATCGGTCCGACAGGTGCTGATTGAGCCCTTCACTGATTGATTCGTTGCGGAACGGAACCCGGATTGGTCGACGGCGTCCGACAGGGGCTGTGCCGTAATCCTCGGTGGACAACGCGGCGAGGCGCCGCAGCTGACCTCGTGCGCCCGCCGGGGGCTACCGGACAGGCATCAGGGGCGGGACAGCTCCGCGAGGACGCTCTCGGCCCCGATCACCGCGCCGTCGGCGCTCCGCTGCGCGGCCACGACGGCGCGGGGCAGCGGACGCGTCCCCAGGAGACCGGCGGTCAGGGAGGCCGCGAGGCGGTGCCAGGCGCCCACGTCACGCAGCATGGCGTGTCCGCCGTGCGGCATGGCGATGCCACAGGTGTGCGCGCCCGCGCGCCGGGCCCTGCGCAGGAAGTCCCAGGACTCGCGGGCGTCGGTGACACGGTCCCGGTTGTCGTGCAGCACGATCACGTGCTTGTCGCGGAGCTGGGAGACGGGCGCTCCCGGCGGGCACCACGGGGCCAGCGCCACGACCCCGTTGACCTGGGGGTGCTCCGCCACCCGGAGGGCCGCGCGGGCGCCCATGGAGTGGCCCACCAGGACGACCGGTTTCAGCGGCGCGAGCCGCGCCAGTTCGTCGAGAGCCTCACGTACGTCGCGCACCGGGTCCTCGCGGGAGCCGTTCCACCCGCGGTGGCGGTAGCGCACCGACGCGAGCAGCACTTCGGCGTCCTGTGTCGCCCGCCGGATCGCGCCGCGGACCGGGCGCAGGCGGGCGGCCGGCAGGTTGAGCAGCGGTGGTGGTGTCAGGGCGTCCGCGCGGCCTCCGTGGAGCAGCAGCACGGCTCCCTGGGGCGAGGGAGGGGCCGAGTGCAGTCGCAGGGCGCTGTGGTCGTCCCCGCGTGTCCCGACGCGAGGCTCTCCGGGCAGGGTCATCGGCGTTCCCGCTGCCCGGGTGCGGCAGGGCGGCGGGGCGGGCGCGGGAAGAATCCGCTCGTGCGTGCCGCGTACACGGCGAAACCGGGGCGGTCGGCCATGTGGTCCTCCAGCAGTCGCTTGCCGCTGCCGCGGGTCAGCAGGAACGTCATCACCAGCGGTGAGACCAGGGACAGGGCCGCGGCCTGCCAGCTGCCGCAGGCCATCAGGAACAGGCCCCACCAGACCAGGAAGTCGCCGAAATAGTTCGGGTGGCGCGTCCAGCTCCACAGTCCTCGGTCCATGATGCGCCCGCGGTGGGCCGGGTCGGCCTTGAACCGGGCGAGCTGATGGTCACCGACCGCCTCGAAGGTGAGACCCGTCGCCCACACCAGGATGCCGACGACGGCGAGGGGGCCGACGGGTGCGGGAACGTACTGCGCGGCCTGGACCGGGAGCGAGATCAGCCATACCAGCGCACCTTGCAGGAGGTACACCGTGCGCAGTGCGTACAGGGTCCGGTTGCCGGACGCCTTGGCCAGCATGCGTTCGTAACGGGGATCCTCGCCGTGGCCGCGCCCACGCCGGGCGATGTGAACGGCGAGCCGCAGGCCCCACAGGGCCGTCGCCACGGTGATCAGCAGGCGCCCGACGGCGTCCCCGTGCCCGGCCGACATGACGTAGGAGACGATGGCCACCGCCGTGAAGGCCAGACCCCAGGCGACGTCCGCGAGGCGGTGCGTCCCTCTGCGGACGGCGACGGCGAACACGACGAGCATGACGGCGAGCGCGGCGCCCGCGGCCGGGGCCAGATTGGCGGCGAACGCCGCCCACGGGTAGCCGCTCATCGCGCCGCCTCCTGTCCGTACCAGGACTCCGGGGTGGCGGGCAGGTCCACGGCCCCGTCCCGGGTGGGACGTACCGCCAGGATCTGGTCGACGCCCATACGGCGTTCGGTGAAGGCCAGTGCGCTGCCCGCGAGATACAGACGCCAGACCCGCGCCGTGGGCTCTCCGACCAGGGTCACGAAGTCGTCCCAGCGGGCTTCGAGCGTCCCGTGCCAGGCGGTGATGGTGCGGGCGTAATGCTCGCGCAGCGACTCCACCGAGCGGACCTCCAGACCGGCCGACTCCAGGAGGTCGACCGTGCGGCCGACGGGCCGCATGTGCATGTCGGGAGCGATGTACGTCTCGATGAAGGCCCCGCCACCCGGCGCGTTGGCTCCGCGGGACATCTGCTGAACCAGCAGACGGCCACGCGGGCGCAGCAGCCCGTGCAGGCGTGCGGCGAACGCCGGGTACTCCGCGTCACCGACGTGCTCGCCCATCTCGACGGCGCTCACCGCGTCGTAGCCGCCGCCCTCGATGTCGCGGTAGTGCCTCAGCTCCACCTCCACAAGACCGCCGAGTCCCTGCTCCTGGATCCGCGCGGCCATGAAGTCGCGCTGCTCGGCGGACAGGGTCACGGCGGTGACCTGCGCCTTGTACTCGCGCGCCGCGTGCAGGCTCAGCGCGCCCCACCCGCAGCCCACATCGAGAAACTGCGAGCCGGCGGTGAGGCCGAGCTTGCGGCAGATCAGATCGAGCTTGTCGCGCTGGGCGTCGGCGAGTCCGTACGCGGGTTCTTCGGGCCGGGTCCAGTAGCCGCAGGAGTACGCCATCGTCTCGTCGAGCAGCATCGCGTAGAACGCGTTGGACATGTCGTAGTGGTGGCTGATGGCGGCCCTGTCGCGCGACGAGCTGTGCAGGGCGCCCCGGAGCCGGGCCCGCGCCGCTCCCGGCGCGGGCGGGCGCGGGCCGACGGCCTTGAGCCGGAACGCGACGGCGGCGAATTCGGCCAGGTCGGCCGGGCGAGGGCGGGGGGCGCCGGGCCCGCGGTCGCGAAGCTTTCCCCACACCGCGCTCAGACCGGCCGCCAGGTCCCCCTCCACGTCGATGTCACCGGCGATATAGGCGTCGGCGAGGCCGAGTTCGCCCGGCTGCCACACCAGTCGGCGCAGGGCCATCGGTGAGCGCAGGACGACGAGGGGCGCGCCCGCCGGGCCCGCCTCGCTGCCGTCCCAGGCCCGCAGCCGCATCGGCAGGGGGATGCGGAAGTAGCGCTCGAAAGCGGCGGACAGGCGGGGTGCGACGGGTGTCATCGGACGGCTCCTCGGGTGGTCGTGCTCGCGGTCAGCAGCAGCTGCCGTACGTCCAGATACCGCGCGCGGAACCCTGCCTCGGAGTACGCCAGATACATCTCCCACATGCGGCGGAAGGTGTGGTCGAAGCCCAGCGCGTCGACGCTCGGCGCCTGCTGGGAGAAGCGTTCACGCCACAGCCGCAGTGTCTCGGCGTAGTGCTCGCCGTAGCCGTGGTCCGATCCGATGGTCAGGCCCGCCGCGGTCGACTCCCGTTCGACGGCCGCCATCGACGGGATGAGGCCGCCGGGGAAGATGTACTTGCTGATCCAGGTGTGGGTGCGGCCGGTGGCCAGCATCCGCTCGTGCGGCATCGTGATTGTCTGGAGGGCTATCCGGCCGCCGGGGGCCAGCCGCTTCCGGAGGGTGGCGAAATAGACCGGCCAGTAGTCTGCGCCCACGGCCTCGATCATCTCGACGCTCACCACCGCGTCGTACGTACCGCTGACATGGCGGTAGTCGCACAGTTCGACGGTGACCCGGTCAGCGACGCCGGCGTCCCGCAGGCGGCTCATGGCGAGGTGGCGCTGCTCGGCGGACAGGGTCACCGTCACCACGACGGCGCCGCGCCGCGCGGCCCGCAGCGCCAGCTCGCCCCAGCCCGTGCCGATCTCCAGCACGCGCGTTCCGGGCCCCACCCCGGCCAGATCGAGCAGCCGGTCGATCTTGTGGTGCTGGGCGGCAGCGAAGTCGGCCCCGGTCGCCGGGAGCGCGGGGAACACCGCGGAGGAGTACGACATCGTCGGATCGAGGAACAGCGCGAACAGGTCGTTCGAAAGGTCGTAGTGGCGGCGGATGTTGTCCCGCGCGCCGGTGACGGTGTTGCGCTGTTCGGCCGGCCGTCGGCGCACCCACAGTGCGCGCAACCGCCGCAGCGGCGCCGGGACCAGGTCGTCGACGTGGGTGGCCAGCACGGTCAGTACCCCGACGAGATCGTCCGCGTCCCACTCCCCCGCCATGTACGACTCGCCGAACCCGACCAGCCCGCCGGACCCGATGCGCCGGAAGAAGGCCTCGGGGTCCCGCACACGCAGCAGCGGGCCGGTGCCCGCGGCGGGTGCCTTCCCCCATTGCACGCGCAGCGGCAGCCGGGCGAAGGCGCGCCGCAGGATGAGAGCGGCAGTGGCGGTCCGCGCGCGCGAGCCGCGCGGCAGCCGGGCGACGTCCGGCCACCTGTCCTTGTCGGTCGCCGTGTGCGGTGGCGTGAACAGATCCCGGTCGGTGGCGCGCTCTGCTGAGACTGTCACTTCATGCCTTCTTGTGTGCGGTGCGGGGGGCGGGGCTGTACGGGGAGCCCGCGGAGGAACAGACGGATGCCGTGGTGGCGAATACCGGCGGCGACCGACGCCGTGGACCAGGGGCGTCGCACCGCCGCGCCCAGCAGGCGCCGGACCGTGGCCGGCCGGTGGGTGCCGCGGACGGTGGCGGTGAACGGGCTCGCCTCCGCACGCCGGAGCTGGACGGTGAGGTCCAGGTCTCGGCCCGGTTCGGGCAGTCGCATGCGGTAGCTGCCGTCGACGGGGAAGAAGGGGGACACGTAGAAGTCCTTCGGCACCTCGGCCCTGCCGTCCTCGTCGGTCCGCAGCAGGTAGCAGTGGCGCTCGCCGTAGGTGTTGTGGACCTCGGCGACGACCCGGACGAGGGCACCGGCGCGGTCGTGGCACCAGTACACGGTGATCGGGTTGAAGACATAGCCGAGCACCCGGGCGTGCGCCAGCATCAGCACGCGTCCGCCGTCCAGCCGCACACCGTTGGCGGCCAGGTAGGCGTCGAGTCCCGCGCGGATGGACGGGGCCGTGCCACCGAAGTGGTCGGCCGGGTCGAAGCGTGCCAGCGGGCGCAGGACGCGGGGCAGCGCGGGTATGTGGTCGAGGTCGACCAGCCACAGGTAGGTGCGGGACCGGAAGCTGTGACGCAGGGGAGCGGTGCGGGCGTGGGAGATGACGCAGTCGTAGAGGGCGGGCACCGACTGGCGGGCCCTCGCGCCGTCCACGGCCGTCACCACCGGACACCGAGCGCGGCGGCGGCCTCGACTCCCGAGCGGCAGCCGTCCTCGTGGAACCCCCAGCCGTGGTAGGCACCGGCGAACGCGGTCACGGCGGTGTTCAGTTCCGGCAGACGCTGCTGCGCGGTGACGGACTGCGGTGTGTAGACGGGGTGTTCGTACACCATGCGGGCCAGCACCTTGGCCGGGTCCACGCGCCCGTCCGCGTTGAGGGTGACGACGTGGTCGTTGCCTGCTCCCAGGCGTTGCAGGCGATTCATGTCGTAGCTGACGTGCACGGCGTCGGCCGCCGCCCCGCAGCTGGGCAGGTAGTAGTTCCACGACGCGCGCGCCCTGGTCGAGCGGGGAAGCAGCGTGGTGTCGGTGTGCAGGACCGTCGGGTTGCGGGAGTAGGTGAACGCGCCGAGCAACCCCCGCTCGTCGTCCGTGGGTTCGGCCAGCATGCGCAGCGCCTGGTCAGGGTGGACCGCCACGACGACCGCCGTGTGGTCCCGGGCGGCGCCGTCGTCGGTCACCACGCGGGCGCCGCCGTCGAACCGGTGCACCGCGCGTACGGGGGTGCCGGTCCGCACGGTGCTGAGCTCCTTGGCTATCCGCTCGACGTACTCCACCGAGCCGCCGGTCACCGTACGCCACTGGGGCGAGCCGCTGATGGACAGCAGTCCGTGGTGGTCCAGGAAGCGGAACAGGTAACGGGCGGGATAGCGCATGGCGGTCTCCGCCGCGCAGGACCAGACCGAAGAGACGAGCGGCACGGCGAAGTGTGCGACGAAGTAGCGGGAGTAGCCGCCGTCCGCCAGGAACTCTCCGAAGGTGTACGTCGCCTCTTCCCCGGAGGTCGCGGAGTTGAGGACGCGGCGGGCGGCCCGGTGGAACGCCGGGACCTCCGCGAGCATCCGCAGGTACGCGGCGCGCCCCGTCCTACGCCCGGTGAACAGGCCTCCGGGGCCGCGTGCGCCCGCGTACTCCAGGCCGCAGCCGTCGCACCGTACCGACATGCTCATGTCGGAGTCCTGGGTGGCGACGCCGAGCTCGGCGAACAGCCGGAGCAACAGGGGGTAGGTCCGTTCGTTGTGCACGATGAAACCGCTGTCGACCCGTAGCGGCCGGCCGTCCGCGGTGGACACCTCGTGCGTGTGCGCGTGCCCCCCGAGTCTGGTGTCCGCCTCGTAGAGGGTGACGTCATAGGCCCGCTGCAGCACGTACGCGGCGGTAAGGCCGGCGACACCCCCGCCCACCACTGCTACGCTCCGCCGCTCCATGGGTCTCCCGCTCTTCGAGTCCTGCCGGTCACCGCGCCCTGGCACGCGGGCCGATCACTGACTATTCGAAGCGTGGAGTCGATCGGATTGGTCGGGCCGCCGGGCAGTGTGCGGGCGAGGAGCGGCGGCCGGGCCGGGGCGGGGTGTCCGGGGGCGTCGGGCCGTGGCCACGCGCGGCGGCAGGGCCGCTCAGCGCTCCCTGCGGGGGGCCGGAACGACGCGGCTGCGAATGCGGTAGCGCGTGACCTCGGACGCGGGGGCCGTCCGGAAGCTCACGGTCACCGGACCGGCGAAGCTGTAGCACTGCTCGGCCGCGTGTCTGCGCACGGTGACCGACAGCTTCCGGCCCAGCTGCGCCGCGTGCACGTCGAGCTGCCGGTAGCTGTCCTCGGGCAGCTCGATGGTGAACGCGTTGGGCACGAGGGTGCGTCCCAGCCCCATGATCATGGCGTTCACGTCGCACTCCCGGCGCAGTATCACCATGACCTCGACCGGCTCCCGCTCCGACCGGGCCAGCGAGGCCCACAGGGCAGTGGCCCGACGCTCCATCATCCGTTCGAAGTTGCCCAGGATTCCCATCGCCATCGGGTGCCCGCGCGGGGACGAGGCATGTTCACCCGTAGGGATGATGCGGCGGGCTCGAAGTTGACGGGCCCGCCCGGCCCTGGAGGCCGTGCCCCGACTGTCTATAGGCTAGGCATGTGGCCAGCACAGACAACCCCCAGCCCCAGGGCGCAGCCCCGGTCGCCCCGACGGCGGACCTTCAGCAATTCGCGGTGGAACTGCGCCGAATGAACGGGGAGATCAACCGGCTGGTGCACGGTTTCGCGCTCGGCCAGGGCCTGCACCCCACCGACATCCAGGCACTCGCGGCGATCCTCGACGCCGACGCGCCGCTGACACCGGGCCGGCTCCGTGAGCACCTGGGGCTGACCTCGGGCGCCGTGACCGCGTGCCTCGACCGCCTTGAGCGGGCCGGGCACATCCGCCGGTCCCGGGAGAGCACGGACCGGCGCGTGATCCATCTGCACTACGCGGAAGGCGCACGGTCGGTCGCGCGCGCCTACTTCCTGCCGCTGGCCGAGGCGACCGAGGGCGCCCGCGGCCGGTTCAGCGCGGACGAGCAGTCGGTGATCCTGCGCTTCCTCGCGGCCATGAACGACGAGATGGCCGGGTTGCGCGTACTCCGCCGCTGAATTTTCCGATCGCCGGCGCATCCGAACCGGTGGCTTGGCGGTAGGGGTGCGGGAGGGCCGATCGGCCCTCCCCCTGGTCCGCCCCGCTTCTGACTGTCCGGTCCGATACCGTAATCTCTCTCACTCATTGAGATAGCTATTCCTTGAGTTACTTTTCGTACCCCTGGGAGTTCGATGTTCATCGCCTCCCGACTGGCACGCCGACTGGTCCCGGTCGTTCTGCTCATCGCCTGGCTCGGTATCGGCGGGATGCTCGGTCCCTACGCGGGGAAACTCGGCGACGTCTCGACCAACGACCAGGCGGCCTTCCTGCCGCGCAACGCGGAGTCGACCAAAGTCATCGCCGCCCAGTAGGGCTTCCGCCAGGAGGAGACGCTGCCGGCGATCGCGGTCTGGACAGCGGACGGCGGCAGCGGCCCGGATCGCTCAGCAGGAACAGCGGAGGCGACTCGCCCGCCGACGGACAGGGCGCGCGGAGCTGATCGTCCGCCGCCCGGCCCGCACCACCCGGGCGGCGGACGACCTTCCCCTCCTGACGCTTCATCAATAGGCCGTGTCCGTAACAGATTTGATGACCGGCCGCCGCCGGGCGACGCGCGCCCCGCGCCCGGCGTTCCGGAACCAGAAAGCCGTGTTCCCCCTCTTGACCCTCGCGCCGCGGGCAGACCAGCATCACTTTGCT
This sequence comes from Streptomyces sp. A5-4, assembly GCF_051131715.1. Classification (NCBI taxonomy): domain Bacteria; kingdom Bacillati; phylum Actinomycetota; class Actinomycetes; order Kitasatosporales; family Streptomycetaceae; genus Streptomyces; species Streptomyces sp. A5-4. The sequence continues at coordinate 582,009 of NZ_CP178591.1, forward strand.
GGAGAGCGCTCTCCCTCACTTCTCTCCCCCGACCGAGGAGATCACCTCCTGCCCGCACTCGGCATACCCGTGGCGCCACCGTCCCCCAGACCCCCCGTCGTCGCACGCCAGAGCGCCGCCGGTGCGGTCGTTGTCGCGCTCGTGGCCACCCTTCTGCTGTTCGCCCCCCGCCAAGACCGCGCAGGCCGCGCCCGCCCTGCTCTCCCAGGGCAAGCCGGTGACGGCATCCAGCCAGGAGAACGGAGGCACTCCGGCCACCGCGGCCGTCGACGGGGACACCGGCTCGCGCTGGTCCAGCGCCGCGTCGGACCCCCAGTGGATCCAGGTCGACCTGGGATCCTCCGCCGCCGTGAGCCAGATCGTGCTCCGCTGGGAGACCGCTCACGCGAAGTCGTACCGCGTCGAGTTCTCCGGCGACGGCACCAACTGGTCGACCGCGTACTCGACCACCACGAGCGCCGGTGGCACGGAGACACTGAACGTCTCCAGCAATGCCCGCCACGTCCGCGTGTACGGCCTCACCCGCGCCACCGGCTACGGCTACTCGCTCTGGGAGTTCCAGGTGTACGGAACCGCGGGCGACGGCGGCGGCCCGACCATCCCCGGAGGCGGGGATCTCGGCCCCAACGTGCATGTCTTCGACCCGTCCACCCCCAATATCCAGGGGAAGCTGGACGAGGTGTTCAAGAAGCAGGAGTCCGCGCAGTTCGGCACCGACCGGCACGCGTTCCTGTTCAAGCCCGGCACCTACGGCAACATCAACGCCAACCTCGGCTTCTACACCTCCATCGCGGGCCTGGGGCTCTCCCCCGACGACACGACGTTCAACGGTGATGTGACCGTGGACGCCGGCTGGTTCAACGGCAACGCCACCCAGAACTTCTGGCGCTCGGCGGAGAACCTGGCGCTGAATCCGGTCAACGGCACGAACCGGTGGGCGGTCTCCCAGGCGGCGTCCTTCCGCCGCATGCACGTCAAGGGCGGCCTGAACCTGGCGCCCACCGGCTACGGCTGGGCCAGCGGCGGCTACATCGCGGACAGCAAGATCGACGGTACGGTCGGCCCGTACTCGCAGCAGCAGTGGTGCACCCGCGACAGCTCCGTGGGCGGCTGGACCAACGGCGTGTGGAACATGACGTTCTGCGGGGTCGAGGGCGCGCCGGCGCAGGGCTTCCCCAACCCGCCGTACACGACACTGCAGACCACCCCGGTCTCCCGCGAGAAGCCGTTCCTGCACCTCGAAGGCAATGAGTACAAGGTGTTCGTCCCCGCCAAGCGCACCAACGCGCGCGGCACCACCTGGGCGAACGGCGCACCGCAGGGCAGCTCGATTCCGCTGAGCAGCTTCTACGTCGTCAAGCCCGGCGCGACCGCCGCCACCATCAACGCCGCCCTCGCGCAGGGCCTGCACCTGCTCTTCACGCCGGGCGTCTACCACGTGGACCAGACCATCAACGTCAACCGCGCGAACACAGTCGTGCTGGGCCTCGGGCTCGCCACGATCATCCCGGACAACGGCGTCACCGCCATGCGGGTCGCCGACGTCGACGGCGTGAAGCTGGCCGGGTTCCTCATCGACGCGGGCAGCGTCAACTCCCAGACCCTGCTGGAAGTCGGCCCGCAGGGCGCTTCCGCCGACCACTCCGCCAACCCGACGACCGTCCAGGACGTCTACATCCGGATCGGCGGCGCGGGCCCCGGCAAGGCCACCACCAGCATGGTCATCAACAACGACGACACGATCGTCGACCACACCTGGGTGTGGCGTGCCGACCATGGTGACGGCGTGGGCTGGGAGACCAACCGGGCCGACTTCGGCGTCCGGGTCAACGGCGACGACGTACTGGCCACCGGACTGTTCGTCGAGCACTTCAACAAGTACGACGTCGAGTGGTACGGCGAGAACGGGAAGACCATCTTCTTCCAGAACGAGAAGGCGTACGACGCCCCGAACCAGGCGGCGATCCAGAACGGCAGCACCAAGGGCTACGCCGCCTACAAGGTCGCGGACTCGGTGAACAACCACGAGGGCTGGGGCATGGGCAGCTACTGCTACTACAACGTGGATCCGACGATCCGTCAGAATCATGGTTTCCAGGCGCCGGTCAAACCAGGAGTGAAGTTCCACAGCCTGCTGACCGTGTCGCTCAGCGGCATGGGCCAGTACAACCACGTCATCAACAACACCGGTGCACCCACCTCGGGCACCACGACCGTCCCGTCCACGGTGGTCCAGTTCCCCTGACCTCTACCCCTGACCGCCCTCCTCTGAGCCCATCCAGGGCCCGGCATCTCCGCGTGCGCGGAGAGGCCGGGCCCTGCGCGCGTTCCGGAAACCCCAACCACGCTCCAGTTCAGAGAAGTTGATGCCAAACACGTTGACAGGCACACGACCGCGCGCCACTCTCGGAGAGCGCTCTCCCACCCCGGCTTCGGGAAGCCGGCCCCCCTCCCCCCTCCCGCCAGGAGCCACAGTGTTCAGATCTACCGCAGCCTTGTCAGGCCGGCCCAGAGCCGGGGTACTGCTTCTCACTCTCGCCCGCCATGCTGGCGTCCTCACTCACGCTCACGACGGCGCCGGACGCCGGAGCCGCCGAAACGCTGCTGTCCCAGAACAAGCACGCGACCGCGTCCTCGCACGAGGGGGAGGCTCTCGCCGCCTCCGCGGCCGTCGACGGCAATCTGACCGGAACCCGCTGGGCCAGCGAGTGGCGCGACCCGCAGTGGATCCAGGTCGACCTCGGCAAGGTCACGAACCTCAGCCGGGTGGTGCTCACCTGGGAAGCGGCCTACGGGAAGGCGTACGAGATCCAGGCGTCCGACAACGGCACGACCTGGAAGACCCTCAAGACGGTCGCCGACGGCAACGGCGGCACCGATGAACTCGCCGTCTCGGGCTCAGGCCGCTACGTACGCATGAACGGCACCGCCCGCGCCGGTGGCTACGGATACTCCCTGTGGGAGTTCCAGGTCTACGGAGACGACGCCGGCGGGCCCCCGCCCGCGGGCGGGGCGGTCAAGGTGACCGGTTCCCAGGGCGACTGGCAGCTGACCGTGGGCGGCCAGCCGTACACGGTCAAGGGCCTCACCTGGGGGCCTTCGATCGCCGACGCGGCGCGCTACATGCCCGACGTGAAGTCGATGGGCGTCAACACCATCCGGATCTGGGGCACCGACGCCTCGACCAAGCCCCTGCTCGACTCGGCGGCGGCGCACGGCATCCGGGTGGTCAACGGCTTCTGGCTGCAGCCGGGTGGCGGCCCCGGCAGCGGTGGCTGTGTCAACTACCTGACGGACGCCGCCTACAAGAACTCCATGCTCACGGAGTTCTCCAAGTGGGTGGAGGCCTATAGGAGCCACCCCGCGACGCTGATGTGGAACGTCGGCAACGAGTCGGTGCTCGGCCTGCAGAACTGCTACAGCGGCGACGAGCTGGAGCGCCAGCGCAACGCGTACACGACCTTCGTCAACGACGTGGCGAAGAAGATCCACTCGATCGACCCGGACCACCCCGTCACGTCCACCGATGCCTGGACGGGCGCGTGGCCCTACTACAAGCGCAACGCCCCCGACCTCGACCTGTACTCGATGAACTCCTACGGCTACATCTGCGGTGTCCGCGAGGACTGGGAGCAGGGCGGCTACACCAAGCCCTACATCATCACCGAGGCGGGCCCGCCCGGTGAGTGGGAGGTGCCGGACGACGCCAACGGTGTGCCGGACGAGCCCACCGACGTACAGAAGCGCGACGGCTACACGAACGCCTGGAACTGCGTCACCGGCCATCGGGGTGTGGCGCTCGGCGCGACGCTCTTCCACTACGGCACCGAGCACGACTTCGGCGGCATCTGGTTCAACCTGCTGCCCGACGGGCTGAAGCGGCTGTCGTACTACGCGGTCAAGCAAGCGTACAAGGGCTCCACGGCAGGGGACAACACTCCGCCGGTGATCACGAACATGGCCGTCACCAACCCCGCCGCCGCACCCGCGGGCAAGGAATTCACCGTCCGCGCCGACATCCGCGACCCGGACAGTGACCCACTCACGTACAAGATCTTCCTCAGCGGCAACTACGCCTCCGGGGACAAGGCCCTGGTCGAGGCCAAGTGGCGGCCCACCGGTAATGGGACGTTCGCCGTCACCGCGCCCGAGAAGCTGGGCGTCTGGAAGGTCTACATCCAGGCGGAGGACGGGCACACCAACGCGGGCATCGAGACCAAGTCCGTGAAGGTCGTCGCGCCGCCCGTCGCCGGTGTGAACGTGGCGCTGAACAAGCCGACCACGGCCTCCTCCTACCAGGGCGGCAGCACCGGCTGCCCGTGCACACCGGCGATGGCCACGGACGGGAAGAGCGACACCCGCTGGGCCAGCGACTGGAGCGACCCGCAGTCGATCCAGGTCGACCTCGGCCAGCCGACCCTGCTGCGCCGGCTGCAACTGGTGTGGGACCCGGCCTATGCCAAGTCCTACGAGGTGCAGGTGTCCGACGACGGCACCAACTGGCGTCCGGTGTACTCCACTTCGGCCGGCAACGGTGACGTGGACAGCATCGAGATCGCGGCGACCACCGCCCGGCACGTACGGCTGAACCTGACGGCCCGCGGCACGGGCTGGGGCTATTCGCTCTTCGAGTTCGGCGTCTACAGCTGACAGCCCGGCCCCCGGGCGCGCACCCACGCGCCCGGGGGCCGTTCATCCCCCTATCCCCCACAACCTCTGACAGGAGGTCTCCATGAGACGGAGTTCGAAGAGCCTCTCGGCGCTGCTCCTCTGTACGGCGCTGGCGGCGACCACATTCGGCATCGGCTCGATCGCCACTGCCGCCGGCCCCGACACGGTGTCCAAGAGCAAGTCGACCGCTTCCGCACACAGCGGGCACACGGCCAAGGTCTCCCTGCTGCCGTCCGGGGACGACCCGGACGGCGACGGCTACATCCCGGTGAACCCGCCGGTGACCGCCCTGCCCCCGCCCGCCGAGGCACCGCCGTCCCGGTACTTCCACGAGTTCCAGGCGAACTGCTCGGTCACACACACCGCGCCGGACGACCCGATCATCTACCCCGGGCAGCCGGGCAGGTCCCACGACCACACGTTCATGGGCAACACGACGACGAACGCCAACAGCACCACGGCGTCCCTGTACGGCGGCAACACCACGTGCAAGGCGCCGGGCGACTCCTCGGCGTACTGGATGCCGTCCCTGTACAAGGGCGACAAGAAGATAATGCCGACCGGGCCGCAGGTCATCTTCTACAAGGCGGGTGTCACCGACTACACCAGCGTGCGGCCCTTCCCCAAGGGTCTGCGGTACGTCGTCGGCAGTCCCCTGCAGAGCCCCCAGGAATTCCGCAACCACCGCGGATGGGTCGAGGGCTGGGAGTGCGGGGAGAGCTTCGGCAATGTCGGGTTCCCGCAGAACTGCCCGGCCGGATCACAGCTCAACATCCGTATGCAGGCGCCGAGTTGCTGGACCGGTAAGCATCTGGACACACCGGACCACCAGAGTCACATGGCGTATCCGGTCGTGAAGCCGGGCACCAACGACAATGTCTGCCCGCCCAGTCACCCGGTGGCGCTGCCCATGGTCGAGTTCAAGATGGCTTTCCCGGTGGACGGTGACATGTCGCAGGTCCGGCTGGCCAGCGGCGGGGGCCATACCTTCCACTACGACTTCTTCAACGCGTGGGACGAGCGCACACTCAAGGCGCTGGTCGATCACTGCGTGGTGGGCGGGCTGCAGTGCGACGCGCGTGGCTACGACCAGACGCACCCCGGAGAGGGGGCGGCGCTGAACGAGGACTACCGGCTGCCCTAGCCCGGACCGGAGCCTGACCCGAACCACCGGAACACTCATCCGTCGCCCGGTCCGCCTCCGTCCAGGGCGGGCCGGGCCTTGGCCCGTGACCGTGCATCCGCGGACTACGCCGAGTCTCTGAGGATCAGTTCGGCGTCGAAGATCTTGGAGGTGGGAGCGGCCAGCGTCCCCTCGATCTGCTCCTGGAGGAGCCGCGCCATGGTGGCCGCCATCTCCTCCATCGGCTGGCGGACCGTGGTCAGCGGCGGCCGGCAGCCGACCGCCGCGCTGGAGTCGTCGAAACCGATCACCGCCACATCCTCGGGCACCCGCTTGCCCGCCTCGCGCAGCGCCTGACACACCCCTTGCGCCATCAGGTCGTTGGCCGCGAACACCCCGTCGATGTCGGGGTGTTCGGTCAGCAGGCGGACCATGGCAGTCGCACCGCTCTCGACGGTGAAGTCGCCTTCCGCTATCGGGATGTAGGGAAGCCCGTGCCGCGCCGTCGCGTCACGGAAGCCGACCAGGCGGTCCTGGGCCGCCGGTACGTTCAACGGGCCGGTGATTGTGGCGACCCGGCGGCAGCCACGCGCCAGCAGACGCTCGGCGGCCATGCGGGCGCCGTCCTGGTGTGCGAAGTCGACGTAACTGACCTGGGCCGGCACCGCCGGGCGCGCGAACAGCACGCAGGGCAGGCCTTCGGCGGCGAGGAGGGCGGGCAGCGGGTCCTCGGCGTGCGTGGAGAAGATCAGCGCGCCGTCCGCGCTGCCTTGCCGGAGATACGCCCGTACCTGGTCCCTGGCGGCGGCGGACTCGGCGAACATCAGCACCGGATGCATGGACCTCGGGCGCAGGAAGCCGACGACACCGCCGACCACCCGCCCGAAGAAGGGGTCGGTGAGGACCTTGGAGGCGAAGGTGTTCTGTTCGCTCTCGGTGTCGTCGCCCGCTCCGGAGACCACCAGCGCGATGGTCTCGGCACGCCGGGTCACCAGCGAACGCGCGGCCCGGTTGGGCGTGTAACCGGTCCGCTCGATCGCGTCCCGGACCGCGTCCTGGATCTCCGGGTCCACGTTGCGGATGCCGTTGACGACCCGCGAGACGGTCGCGCGGGAAACACCGGCCGCCCGCGCGACATCCTCAAGGGTCGGCGCCTGTCTGGTCATGTCCGTACCCTACCGGCGGCGACAGGAGCTGCGGAAAGCACCTCGGGGAGCGCTCTCCCCACATCCGCTCGATGGGAGGCCTTCCCCGGATACCTTGCGGCCCTGTGCGGATGGGCGGGCGTCTACGTCGGGCGAGCCGACCGGGTATTTACGTCGAACGAGCCGGCCCGGATTCCTCCACGCATATCGTTCCCGTCAGGGGCAGTTCACCGGCCGACGGGCCGACGAGCACATCGTACGGACCGGGCTCCACGCACCAGCCCCGGTCGCTCTCCGACCAGTGGCGCAGCAGCCGCGCCGGGATCCGTACGGTCGCCGTGACCTGTTCGCCGGGCTCCGCCTCGACCGTCGTGTACCCGGCGAGCCATCGCTGTGGGCGCTCCACCGTGGACGCCGGTTTCGCCAGGTACACCTGGACCACCTCCCGGCCGCGCCGACCCCCGGTGTTGCGCACGTGGACGGCCACGGTGAACGTGCCGCCCGCCGACACCCGGGCGGGGGCTGCCAGTTGCTCGTACTCCCAGGTCGTGTAGCCGAGGCCGTGCCCGAACCAGTACGCCGGCTCGCGGCCCGCACGCAGCCAGGCCCGGTAGCCGATGTGAAGTCCCTCGGCGTAGGCCAGTACGCCGTTCTTCGGCGCGGTCCCGGTCACGGGTACGTCGTCGAGGGTGGCGCCCCATGTGGTCGGCAGCCGTCCGCCCGGCTCGGCCCGCCCGAACAGCACATCGGCGAGCCCGGTGCCGCCCTCCTGCCCGGGGAACCAGGCCAGCAGGATCGCCCCGGGCTGCTCACGCCAGGGCATCTCGACCGGCCCGCCGGCGTTGACGACAACTACGGTGCGCGGGTTGGCGGCCGTGACCGCACGTACCAACTCATCCTGGCTGGAGGGGAGTAGGAGGTCCGCGCGGTCCTGCCCTTCGGACTCGCTGTCCTGTGTGGTGCCGACGAACACAACGGCCGCGTCCGCGTTCCTGGCCGCGTCGGCCGCCGCGGCCAGGGCCGCAGCGGGATCGGGGGCGGGCGGCGCGGCGGTCACCACAATGGCGCGGCCCGTGTCGTCCGCGAGTTCCCGGCGCGCCACGACGGTCACCGGCTCTCCGGCGGTGAGCCGGATCCGGCCGTAGTGGCAGGGCGGGTTCACATGGACGACCGCAGGGTCGTCCGTCTCGCGCGTGAACACGCCATCCACCAAAACCTGTTCGTTCACCGTCAGGCTCATACGTCCGAACCCGCCGATGCCAAAGGACCATTCACCCCCGTTCGCGGGCATGAGCAGGGCGCTGATCTCGACCGTGTGCGCTCCCGGCACCAGCGGGGCTCCAACTGGCGCCCGGACAGGCGGTGTGCGGCGTACAGCTCATGTCCCCCGGCATCGAGCACACGCAGCAGAACCCCGGGGAGCCCGGGGCGCGGGTCCCGGCATTCGGCGAGCTTCAGCGGCAGCGGGTCGGTGACCGCCGGGCCGGGTACATGGACGATGCGCGACCGGCCCGCGAGCGCCGCGCGGATACCGTCGAGCGGGGTGGTGACGCGCTGCGGGAAGACCCCGGCGCTGCCGCCGCCCTGGATTCTCGGCTCCCCGGCATGGACGCCGATCACCGCGACCGTACGCAGGGTGGCGGGGTCCAGCGGCAGTAGACCGCGATTGTGCAGCAGAACGGAACTCGCGGCGACCACGCGCCGCAGCAGCGGTCGCGCCTCGGGAGCGGGCGGAGGCTTCAGGCGGGCGGCCGGTACGCCGAGCGCGCCGAGCCGGTCGGCGAGCCGGAGCAGGCGGCGCACCTTGTCGTCCACGGTGTCGGCGGGCACCTTGCCGTCCTGCACGGCCCGTACCAGGGCCTCTCCCCAGGGGCCCGCGGGTCCCGGCATGGCGAGATCCTGCCCCGCCAGGGCGGACGTCATGGTGGACCGCACCGCGCCCCAGTCCGAGATGACGATCCCGTCGAAGCCCCATTCGCCCTTGAGCGGCTCCGCCAGCAGCGGATGCTCCGTCATGGTCGCGCCGTTGACGCCGTTGTACCCGGCCATGACGAGCCGGACGCCGGCCTGTACCGCCGCCTCGAAAGGGGCGAGGTAGACCTCGCGGAGCGCCCGCTCGTCGATGTGTACGTCCACGGTGAGGCGTTCGGTCTCGGAGTCGTTGGCCACGTAGTGCTTCGCGGTGGCCGCGACGCCATGGGCCTGAATGCCCCGGATCATGGCGGCCCCGGTGCGGCCGGTGAGCTCGGGGTCCTCGGAGAAGCACTCGAAGTGGCGTCCGCCCAGCGGCGACCGGTGCAGGTTGAGGTTGGGCGCGAGCACGATGTCCACGCCCTTGCGTAGGGCCTCGGCCGCGAGCAGGCCCCCGAGCCGCTCCACGAGGGCCTCGTCCCACATCGCGCCGAGCGCCGATGCGGCGGGCAGCAGCAGACAGGTGTCCAGCTCGTCCCAGGCCTCCCCGCGCACCCCGGCGGGGCCGTCGGATGTCACCAACTCCCTTAGCCCGACGGCTGGTTCGGCCTGCGTCCGCCAGGTCGTCGCACCGGTGAGCATGCGCACCTTCTGTCGAGGGTCCAGCTTGTCCAGCAGTCGAGTCAGCTCTTCCTCGGTCATCCCCCGCGCCCTCCCCGACGCTCTGGGAGAGCGCTCTCCCAAAGCATGACCAAGGTGCGGGGGAACTGTCAATGCGGCAACACCGGGCGATCGGGGAGCGGTTGGCGCGGACGCGCCCTGCGTTGCGCAGACTCATGCGTACCTTGCGGCTGACACAGGCTCTCAGGCCGTGGAGGGCTCCCGGGTGGTTCTCCGACTGCCGCAGGTCACCGTGCCCCTCCGGCGTCGGGCTCGGGCAGGGGGAGGTCGACGACACCCGGTTCGCGGTCCGACTCGTCAGACGATTCGCGCTCCGATGTGCCGTCCGATACGTCGTCCGAGGCGCTGTCGGCCTGCGCGACCAGGGCGTCCCGGAGTGTCGCGTGCTCTCCGGCGTCGACCGTCGTGGGCCATTCGACCTCGGGTGTCTGCCCCCCGGATCCCACTCCCCCGGGCGTCTCCGCATCGGCGACCTCGGCGGCCTCCGCTGCCTGCGCGGCCGTTGCGGCGATCTCGGCCAGGCCCTCGGCGGTCATGATCATGCTCACCGGCGCGGAACTGTTGATGCAGAGACTGTGACCCTCCGGAATGCGCGCGAGGAGTGCGGGAACGTACACCTGCTCGTACCCGAGGCGCCCGGCGAGGTGGAGGTAGCGCGGCGAGGTGAAGACCGGGACGATCGCGGTGCCGTCGGGCGCCGACGCGCTCACCGGTTCACCGCTCGCAGTGACCAGCACGGCCACCTCGGCCTTGGCCAGGGCGGAAGTGACGTCCTCCGCGGGGCCGTAACCGGTGGTGGCCAGCTGGATGGCCGCGTCCACGTCGTCGGCGGGCTCGGGCCAGCCGAGCGCCTCGGGAGAAGGCTGGTAGTTCTCGTTGTCCTCCCACTCCACGATCACGCCGTCGAGGTCGGAACGCCACTGGCCCACCACGGCCCAGTCCGGTGGCGGGCCTTCGCCCTGCCAAGCGGGGTCGATCGAATACAGCCAGTGGTCCGGCGCGAGCCTGGCGGCGTCGACGAACTCCTTCGGCGGCTCCGGCATTTCGGGCTCGGCCGCCGTGGCGGCGGCTGCACCGCTTGACTCGGTCATTCTGTCCTCACTTACTTGACTCACTTCTGGTCGTTCACCCCGATGGAGATGGTGAGCGTGGGCTCATTTCCGGTACCGAAATGTGTGATGGTCCCGTCCGGGTGGTGGAGTACGAGATGGACGCCGAGCACCCGTGCCGCCACGGCCGCGTAAACCTCGAAGAATGCGTCGTCGCGGGCCGAGGACCGGTTGAGCAGCAGCAGGAACCGCTGAAGGCGGGTGAGTCCCGCCTCACCGATCTGGAGCGAGCCGCTGAGCATCTCGGCCTGGGTGCGTCGGCTGGTCGTCATTTCCATTCCTACGCGGACCAGTTCGTCGACCGTCGCGCTGTCCCGCGCGTTCGGCAGAGGCGCGTCCTGGGGAATGTCGTTCTCGGTGAGGTGGCTGCCGAGCCATTCGTGGACGCTATCAGCGGTGTTCGACGCCTGTAGTGCCGGGATCTGGTCGAACAGCTGCGTCTCGCCCCGCCGCAGTACGTCCGCCAAGGCGTCGGCGAAGCTCGCGCCGGTCCCTGCCATGGCGGGCAGAGCTCCCCGCGCAGGCAGCCCGAGCCCCTCCGGCACGCTGAGCCAGGTCCCGTCGGGCTCCGGCGACACGGCCGTCCCCGCATCCAGCGACGCGTCCGAGAACGGGTCGTTGGACAGGTCGCTGGAGCGGTCGTTGGAGCGGTCGTTGGAGCGGTCGTTGGGCGGGGCGTTGTCCGAGGGCGTCACCCCAACGTCCGAGGGGGTCACCACCACGTCCGAGGGCGTCACCACCACCGAAGGAACCGGGACCGCCGGGGTGAAGGGAACGTGGACCCGCCCGCCGTTGGTGCGCAGGACGAGTTCGACGGGGCGGTAGGACAGGTCCGCCGCGCGGTCCGCCGCGTACAGCGCACGCTCGATGTCGGTGGGGAGCGCGGTGGTCTGCGCGTCCAGGGCGTCGGCGAGAGTGCCGCCGTCCTTCAGCACCTGCCGCACGGCGTTCAGCGACCGCTGGACCCCGTCCGGGACCTCGCCGGCGTCCAGCCAGATCTGTGCTCGGGCGTCCTTCACGGTGAACCCGTCGACAAGCCTGGCGGCGAACTCGTCGCTCTCCAGCGCACGCCAGTCGTGAATGTCCTGCGCGGCGAGGACGGCCGGGGCGTCGTAGACGGCCGGTGAAGGCTGCGGCGGGGCGATGCCGAGGCCGAGCACATCCTCCAGGGTGGGGCGCAGCACCACGTTTCCGGTGACCCAGCGGGTCCCGTTCGGGCCGGTTACCTCCAGGACCACGTGCGAGGTGACGGTGAAGCCGAGTACGCCGCTGTCGTCCGGCTCGCCATCGGCGTTCTCCGAGGCCGGTACGCCGTACTTCAGGATCTCGCGGCGCAGGCCGGTGGCGGCGGTGGCCTGGCCCTGGGAGATGTTCTCGCCCGCCAGCGGGATCGCACTCGCGAGCGTGTCCTCGTTGGTGTCCGTCAGCCCGCCGCTCACCGGCGCGGTCACGGAGGGCGAGAGCGTACGGCCTGAGCTGCTGGCGATGGTGTGGGTCGTCGTGCGGATCCCCTGGGAAACGACGTCCCTGCTGAGGCTTTCGAGCTGCGGGCGGTACAGGGTCGTCACGATCTGCGCGGAGCCGCCGGAGGCTTCCCTGCCGGTGAACCTGGCCGCCTGAGCCGGGGTCAGGGTGACGTTGCCGCGCCGGATGAGGTTGCCGACGCGGCGCATGGTGGCCTCGGCGGAGAGCGAGGTCTTCGGCAGGCCCTTGCCGCGCAGGCCGGGGTCGACGGCGTCCAGCGCGTCGGTGAGTTCGTCCAGCGCGTCGAAGTCGTACACGACGAGCGGCTGGGTCGGTGTCCACCGCGATGTCTCCGCCAGACGGTCCGGCCGGTCCAGGTGCGCGCGCGGGTCGGCCGCGTGGACCTGCGGTGTGATCAGGACCGGCGGCGGGGCCGGGAGTTCAACCGTGCCGTCCTCGCGCACCAGCGGAGTCTCGCTGCTGGGGAACCTGAGAGTGACAGTGACGGGGGTACGGGCGACGGCGGGGGCGGGGAGCGCTCGGGGGACCGTCCTGGTCGTTGTCCGGCCGAGCGCCTCGTCCATCCAGCGCGTCAGTCCGATGGTGTCGCTCGCCGAAACCACGCCGTCGGTCAGCAGTTCCGTCAACTTGCCCAGCGAGGCGACTCGGTTGGCCAGGTAGCCGAGGGCCGAGTCGTCCAGGCGCACCGAGGTGGCGATCACCTGGTACTCGTACGTCAGCTGGAAGTTCGCCGCGTGCCGGAAGCTGCGCGGCCAGGTCTGGGTGTGCCGGGTGGTGGTCTCCGAGGTACTGCGGGCGTTCACGGAGGAGAAGGACGGCGCGCCTCCCGCGCTGCCGGACTTGCCCACGCCCGGGTGGGGGGTGTACCCGCCGTCCACTTCGAAGGTGACGGTGGTCGCCGTCGACTGGGCGGCGGTCCGCGTGACGGCGCTGGGCGCGACGGCGAGGATGTTCTCCAGGCCCGACCACGGCAACAGCTCACCGCGTGTCCCCCGCAGGTCCGTGCCCGGCGCGGGGCGGGCGTTGAGCGCCACCCGCACCAGGTACAGGCCCGTACGGCCCCGGTAGGGGACGTGGAACCGCTGCCAGTGATTCGCGCCGGCCGACGCCAGTGCGCGCAGGCCGGTCACGCCGCTGACGTCCGCGACGCGCTGCGCGAGCCCGCGCACCTGGGCGCCGCTGCCCGGCGTGAGGGAGCCCGGCGCCTCCCGCTCGACCGCCGCCGTGACGGCCTGGGTGAAGTCGTCCAGGCCGCCTGCGGGAAGCGCGTCAGGCACGGTCCCGAACCCCAGTGACCTGCCGCCCGACCGGGCGAAGTACGGCGGCAGCAGCCGGTCCATGGGCAGCCGGGCCGGTTCGATCCCCGCCAGGCGGGCGAGTCGCGGATCGCTCCTGACCGCCGTCTCGCTGACCCAGAAGACCACTGCTCCCGGGACGTGCACGGCGGTCGCCACCCCGTCGTGCGGGCCGATACCGACACTGTTCGCCACCGCGTTGCGGTGCCCCTTGTCCAGGACGACGACGTACGTGGCGTCGGCCCGGAACCCGTGGAGCTTGTTGTCGGCGTGGTACTCGGAGTGGATCCGGTCGGTGAACGCGGCGTCGGTGTCCGACTCGCTCCCCGACCGCGTCGCGCTGCGGCCGCCGCTCCCCAGGAGGGTGACGCTCCCGTCGCCGGTGCGGGTGCCGGTCACGCTGAAGGCCAGCTGACCCGAGCGGCTGGAGGTGGTCCCGCGCGAGGCGGAGTCCGTGGTGGTGAGGTCGTTCTCCATGTACGTGGCGGCCTTGGGGTCCTCGGGCGGGTGGCCAGGACCCTCGTAGACCGCCCCGTGCAGGTAACCGCGTACCTCTCCCTGGACGTCGGTGCCCAGCAGGGAGCCCGCGGCGTCGGCGTCGAAGACGTAGACGCCGCGGAAGATCTGGGGTCCGCGGGAGAGCAGGCTGGTCGACGACAGCGCGTTCTGCGCCACCTCCTGCGCCGTGCTCTCCGCGTCCGAGATGGGCTTGCCGACGGTCAGGTCCTTCAGCCACCCCGCGCCCTCCTTCAGTACCCCCGCGGGCAGGGTGACGGCCAGCGGCAGCACGTCGGCCACCTTGGCGCCCTGCTCGGCCGCCCGTTGGACGATCCGGGCGAACGCGCCGGGCTCCGGGTGGCCCGGCTGAGTGCCGGCCACGAGTTGCTTGAACGCCTGGGTCAGCGCGGCGCTGCCCATCACCACGTTCACATGGGCGTAAGCGGGGAGCAGCAGCGCGTCCTGCGGCCGGACGCCGTCCGCGTCCGGCAACATCCGCGCCTTGCGGAAGTCGTCGTCGGTCGCCGGGCGGCTGGTCGCCGGGGCCGGCAGAGCGGGGCGCGCGTCGAGGGTCCGGCCGGGAGGCACGGTGAGAGCGATGTTTCCGTGCACCGGGGCGAACGTCGTCAGCGGAGTGTCGCCGTTGGCCCAGAACACGCCCATGCTGAAGGTGGACGGGATGTCGAACTGCGCGAGCCCGCCGGTGGAGACCGTGAGCATGTCGAGGCCGAACCCGGACGAGGACCCCGCGGTGTTGCCGGCGATCTGCTGCGTGCCACTGGCGCTGGAGGGGATGCCGCCTGTCACGGTCCAGTCGCCGGGGGTCTCGCCGCCCAGGCCTGCGGAGAAGTCGCCGGAGAGCGAGTGGCTGGAGCTGTGCCCTTCGCCGCCCGCGACGGACATGCCGTTCGCGTTCATCGAGAACAGGCCCGGCAGGTTCTTCCGGTGGGTGGGATAGGTCCCCTCCCTCGGCTGCACGTCCAGGTGCGCGCTGATCCGCCAGGTGTCGTACTTGAACGGCAGGTTGAAGTAGAGGGGGTGTCCGCCGTCGATGATCTGGCCGAGCGCGCCACGCAGTCCGATCTGTGAGCGGGCCATGGTGAGTCTGCTGGCGTTGGCCAGCCACGCGTAGAGGATGGCGCTGTCGTTGAGCCAGTCCAGGCGCTGCGGCTGGGAGGGGGCCAGGAATCCGTTGTTGCGCAGCAGGGTCTCCAGCTGATCGAACAGCGCGTCGGTGCCGGTGACGCTGAGCGGGGTGGCCGAGATGCCGAGCGACAGCAGCCCCACCAGTTCCGACGTGAGGTGACGCTCCTCGCCGGGTCGCACCGGGACTCCGTTCGCGTCGGCCAGGCTGGGCACCCGCATGGTCTGGCCCGAGGGGCGCCGCAGCTCGAACGGTTCGGTCCTGCCGCCCTTGGCGCGTACGAGCGTCGCCCGGAAGGTGATGTCCGCGTCCACCAGCAGGTGATCCCCGCTGAGCAGGCTGAACCAATCGTACGCCGTCCCGCCGGAGTTGAGGCTGCGGTTCTGCTGGTACTTGTAGCCGCCGCCGAAGACGAATTTCCCGTCCGGGTTCGCGTCGCCCAGGAAGTTGGTGGTGAGGGTGAATCCACCCTTGGCGGCGTTGGAGACGGACAGTGCGTTCTTGGCGCCGATCTGGTGCAGCAGGCTGCTCTCCAGCAGCACATTGTTCGACTTCGCAAGCAACTCGTGGTGCAGGTGTGTCAGTTCGGCCGACATCTCCAGGTAGCCGATCGGCTCACGGCTGCGGTCGAAGAGTATGGGTGAGGGGTACGCCCCGGCCAGCATCAGGGGCAGGCCGGTGCGTTGGTTGTTCTCGTCGAGGAAGGCGCGGAGTTCGTTGGCGGATTCCTCCGACAGGCGGCGCAGGTGGGGGCAGAGCTGGTCGGCCGCGAAGATCGCGTCGGGCAGTGCGTTCGGATCGCGGACGGTGTCCACCCGGTGGAGCGGGAGGTCGTGCGTCAGTGTCCGCGGGTCCGCCGGAATATCGTGCGGCGACACGGGTCCGAACGGGCGCTCCGGCACGTTCTCGGTGAGGTAGTGGGGGAACCACGCGGTGAGCCTGCCCGGGGAGGGCGCTGCGTCGCTCCAGCCGTTGTCCGGGCCGCCGACGGGCACGGCCTTGAACTGCCACAGCATTCGGTAGTCGTAGGCACGGGAGGGTTCCGAAGAGAAGGCCAGCGCGGACATCGCGGTGAAGTTCTCCGGGATGGTCACCACGACGGCTTCCTGATTGTGCGTCAACGTGAACTTGGGGGTGAAGGTCTGTGAGGCGGCCGCCGGGTTCGTGGAGTTCTGGAGCAGCCAGGTCCGCCCGTACGCGAACGGGAGACTCCGCACGGTGCCGCTGCCGCTGGTGGCGCTCGACTCGACGACGGTCCTGTTGCGTTCGTCGATCTGGACCCGCCGGCCCTCGGCCACGTCGTCCGCCATCACCGGGGCGGCCTCCGGATCCGCCAGGACGGGCCGCGCCGACACGTCGTACTCGCGGCCCCGGAAGGTCACCCTGCGGGACATGCCCTTGGCGCCCAGCAGGTAGGGCAGCGCGTCCAGCAGTTCTTCGGAGTCATACGCGGTGGTGATGTCCTGGTCGAGCTTTTCCGTGCCGAGGGTGCTCTGTACTTCGGGGTCCCGCGTGACCTCCGTGCCCTGGGCCTGCTCCGCTGTGCGGATGGCGCGGCCGAGGTTGTCGTGCAGCCAGTTCACGGTGTCCGCCGGGAACGGCATGGCGTGCACCGACCCCTGGAGTCCTTGGTGGCCGCGGCCGAAGTTCGCGACGATGTCGGAGAGTTCCGGGTCGGCGGGGACTGCCGGGTCGGACTCGGGCTCGCTGCCCGGGGGCTCCTCGGCGGGCGTTCCGGCCGCTGTCCCGGCGGTCGGCGGGACCAGGGGGATGGAATCTGTGGCTTCGGCGCGGGCGGGGTCATGACCGTCCTCCCTGCGACGCCTGTTCCTGGCAGGCCTGGTACGCGCGGGGCGTGTTCCGGAGTCGGACCGGGTGCCCGCGTTCGCCGCCGGGGGCTGGACCGGGAACACGCCGGTCCTGGCGTGCCCGAAGTCTTCGACCGGGTGTGCGCCGCGCCAGGCCGGGACCGCGTTGCCCGTGCGGTGCGAGGTGAGGACGTGATGCCCCGCCGGGTCGGTCGCGGTCGCGTCCGTCCGCGCCCCGGTGTACCAGACCGTGCGGCCGAGGCTCCGGGCGAGGGTCGAGGCCAGGTCGGCCCTGACGTCGTCGGGGAGGCCGGGGATGTCCAGCACCAGAGGCCTGGTCAGCTTGGAGGGCACCAAATCCGGGTCGACGAGCAGCAGTTTCACGAGTTCGCCGAGGCGCGCGCGTGCCGGGCCCGCTCCGAAGTCCAGGAAAACGTATTCCGGGTGCTGCGGGTTCCACCCGGCGCGCACCATGTAGGGGTCCGGGATGTCCTCCCCGTCCTCGTCCTGCCCCTGCCAGGGAGCTGTCACCAGCTTGTCGTGCAGTTGGACCTGCGAGATGTCGATCTCCACGGAATCGCCCGAGAAGTCACGCCCGGCGGTCTGCTCGTCCAGTAGGGGGCTCCACAGCGTGGTGTCCATCCCGAAGGCGTCGCCCTCCAGGTCGAACGCCGCCAGCACGTCGGTGTCGTACGCGTCACGGCCACGCGCGAACGCCGTGGTGGCCAGCTTCCGTGCGGCGTCGAGCCGCTTGTCGTACGCCGGTGTCCCCGGGGCCATCTCCCGCCGGTGCAACACCCTCGCGGCGAGCGCGGCGACGTCCGTGGTGCGCCGGTCCAGCAGGTCGTGGGCCTTGACCCGCGCCCAGAACATCCGCGAACGCTCGGCCTCGCCCGCCTCGTCGGGGCCGGACAGCAGCAGGGCGTCGACGGCCTCCCGCGCCAGGTCCGTGAGGTCCGCCCACGCGGCCGCCCCGGCCACCGTGGGCAGCGGCACGAACGTGCTCAGGTGCGTGCCGGGCGCGGTGCGCGCCGCCGCGCCGAGCGCCGCGCGGTAGGCCGCCCGGTTCACCTCGACGTCGCCGTTGGCCGGTGTCGTCCCGTAGGCCCTGCCCACTTCACGCAGCAGGTCCAGCGTGAAGGGCCCGGCGTCACGGAACGTGGGGTCGGCCCGCCACATCTCGTCCAGCGCGGCTGCCCCGCGCAGCAGGCCCGCGTAGTCGGCGTCGTCGTCCACCTCGTTCCCGAACGTCAGCCGCAGCGCCCGTACCAGCCGCAGAGTCCTGACCAGTGTCTCCTCCGGCACCTCCCCCGGCCCGGTGTGCAGGCGGGCCACCCGCGCCCGGCGGTCGAGCGCGGCGCCATCGGGCTCCGGGAGGTACTCGACGATGGGCAGTTGCCGACCCTGGGCGTCCGTCCACAGGAACCAGGTGTACGCGCCGTCGATCGACGACCCGACGGAGCGGATGGCGCAACGCGTCCTGTGCCGCGCCACGTTCGCGAAGCGCTGCCCGATGGAGATGTCGCTGAGCGGGTCGGGGACGAACGTACCGGCGAAGGCGTCGCTGTTCGTCGGGAGCCGGGGCACCGTGCTGTCCGCGGGCGAACCGGCCCAGCAGATCGACAGGAGGAACCAGTCGTCGTCGTCCAGTTCGACCGAACCCAGCATGTGCCTGAACCACGCCTCGACCTCGGCGCCCTTCAGTGGCCGGGACGTGCCGTCCTCCAGCGGTACCAAGATGGAGTCCGGTCCGCCGTGCGAGGCCACCAGCAGCTTCTTGCCGCCCGCGTCCGGCAGTTCGTACTGCACGGAGTCGGTCCCCGTGGCGGGGTTGTGGTACCTGAACCTCTTCATCCGGTCGTGCTGGCGGTACGCTTCCTGCCTGCCGCGGGCGAGGTCGGAGGGCTGGAACGCGGAGACACCGGTCACCTTGCCGGTCGCCGCGCTGACCACGGCCTTGGTCAGCGCCTGGCCGTACCAGTCCGGAACGTCGGCATCGGGATCGGGCGCCCTGCCGGGCAGGCTGGCGAGCCAGTCGCCGGTGGCCTGGCCCAGCGGACGGGTCACCTTGACGGTGATCGGCTGCCGCACGTTCTCCATGACCGACAGGAAACCGGTGTACGACCACACTTCCCTGCCAAGCCGCTCCGCCAGCAGCAGCGGCAGGCGGCGGGCACGGTCGCCGCCGTGCGGAACGGCCAGCACGACCGGCGCGTCCTTCGGCAGCTTCAGCAGCTCCGGGTCGTGCGCCATCAGCTCGACGAACTCGTCGATGTCGAGGTCCCGGGCCGTACCGTCCGCCCACGGCACCTCCACCCTGTCGTGCCGCCCGCGCGCCCCCACGAGGTACGCGGCGTCGTCCCACGGCGCGAGGGCTCCGCCGGTCAGGCTCATCGTCCCGTCCGGCAACTCCTTGTACGCGTCGACCACACCTGTGTCGATCTCGTTGGTCCGGGTGTCCATCCAGTTCAGGCCCGCGACCCGGCCCAGTTCGGTGAAGCGGCGCTCGGCGGAGAACACGCCCTGCTGCTGGGCGTGGAACGCGGCCAGCGCCACCACACTGCTCGCCCTGCCCACCGCCTCCGCCGCCTCGACCAGCGCGAACAGTTCCTCGTGCACGGCACCGTCCACGGCGTCGTCCGGCATGAGGTGCAGGATGCGACGGGCCAGGGCGTCCACGTCCAGCGGGCCGCCGCGCAGCCGCTTGTCGTTCCGGCGCGACGCGTCCAGCGTCTCCAGGACGGTCGGCGTCCCGGCCGGGGCCGCCGGGGCGACCACCGGCGCGACGAGTACGCGCCCCGCCGTGGGGGCCGCGGAGCCGCCGAGCGTTCCGTCATCCACGAACGACGCGACCCCGCTGTTGCTCGCGGGCGCACGCCGCGGCCCGCGCGAACTCCCGCCCCGCCGCGAGGAACGCACCCCGGACGCGCCGCCCGCAGGGCTCTGCGCTACTGCGGCCCAGTCGCCGAGGCGTGGGCTGTGGTGCTGGGGGACGAGAGCGGCCGAGGACAGCCCCAGGTCGACCCCGAAGGAGGACGCGGCGGAGGTCAGGACGGTCCGCAGCGTCTGGGCGAGCTCCGGTTCGGGCACACCGCGCGCGGTGTAGTACGAAGTGATCGACTGCCGCAGCCGTCCCCAGGTCAACGGGGGCTGGTTCGGGCCCGCCATCCGCTGCTCCAGCGCCCAGAAACCGCGCAGCAGCGCCTCGAACGTCGGGCGGTCGTCCTCCAGCAGCGGCCCGTAGACCACGCGGATCGCCCGGACCCAGCGCTGCACCTCCGCGCCACGCGCCCGGTCACCCGTGACCTGCTGGGCCAGCCTGCTGAGTTCCGGAGTGGTCGGCTCGGGACGGAAGCCCACCCACCAGTCGCCCTCGGCGAGCTGGAACCGTACGCCGAGACCTCGTTCCGGGTCGGCGGGCGCGAGGGCCGGCTCCTTGCCACTGGCGGTGGTCCAGACCCACCGGTCCCAGCTCGTGGACAGCAACTGGCCCGCGCTCGGCCGCTGCATCGGATCGTGCGGCTGCTCCCCCGCCAGGTCCGCGCCCATGACGACCACTGCCGTATCCCCCGGCTGCACCGCCAGATCGGGATCGGCCGCGAAGAAGAAGTCGACGACGCGCGCGTAGTCGAAGGACGCGATCCGGCCGTCCGCCAGGGGGAGTTGGGCGTACCGGCCATCGCCACCAAAACCGATGGCGTACGCCTTCTTGAAGGGCAGCGGGTGGCTCGGGGACTCCGCCACCACTGACCCGCGGCCCGGACCGTGCGGTTGCGGCGAGCGCCGCACCTGGGTGAACTGCTCCGCCTCGGGCAGCAGGCCGTAGGTGTCCTGACGGCCGTCCTGCCCGTCCTCGCCGGGGCGTGCGGACGTCCCCACCGGGATCCCCCGCGGATCGCGGTGCTTCACCCTGGGCAGCTGGTCCAATGGCACCGGGGTGCCGTCCACCGCCACGATCTCGGGTGTCCAGCGCACCGGCGGGGGCGTCTGCGCGGGGTCGGCGAGGTCGTCGAGGACGCTCCGCGCGGCCTCGACGACCGCCCGATCCCGGTCGTGCAGCTCCGGGGGCACGTTCGCCAGCCGGGTGGTCGCCAAGCCGACGAGCTGGTGCAGACGCTGGAGGTCGTGGGCTTCCAGCGGGTTGCCCAGCGCATAGGAGGCCAGCGTCTCCGCGATGACTTGACCGTCGGTCACGGACATCAGCTGCTGGGGCGGACCGCCCACCTGCCTCATGCCTTGTGTGGCCATCGCCAGGAACGCAACGAAGGCCCGCACCGCCGGATGGCTCACGATGCGCCGCACGGCCTCGTCGAGGACGTCGTCGGACAGCGGGAGCGGGAACGCCTTCGCCCGCTCGTAGGAATGCCGGTTGAGCACCGAGAGTTCGGTGACGGTCCGCTCTGTCTCCTCGGCGCTCATGAGCTGACCGCTGTGCCCGTAGGACCGCAGCTCCAACAGGATCAGGGCGGCCTGCAGCCGACCGTCGTCGGTGTCCAGCGGGTAGTCGTCCATGGCGACGGCGTCGATCTGGCGGATGACCTTCCCCTGGGACGTACGCCCCGTCAGTGTGCTGGTCAGATGCTCCCGCGGGCTGGGCTTCCCCTCCGCGGCGACGTCGAGGAACCCGTCGGGAAGGCGAGGGATAATCGGCAGGAACCTCTTCCGGTAGTACTCCAGGACTTCCATCAGCCGGGCGACGAAGATCTCGCTGATCTCGTCGTGCCGCTCGTTGAGGAAGGTCCGCGTGCGAGGCCGCAGGGACCGCAGTACAGCGTCAGACGGATTCCGGGAAGCCAGCGGCAGGTAGTTCTTGACCAGAGCCCTGCGGGTCTGGGCGAACAACGGCCTGGCGGTGGCATGGCTGCCCGCTTGCCAGGCGTATCCCCAGATCTCGTCGACGTCCGGGATGACCGAAAGGAACGGCAGGAACGGTACGAAGTCCGTCGGCCCCTCGCTGTCGCCGACGACGCGGCGCACGAAATCCGCGGCGGTCTGCTGCCCGAATATCCTCTCCGCGCCGTGCACCGGCTTCAGCGTCTCCACCACCAACCGCTTGCCGCCGAAATCCTGGAGCGCCCTGAGTCCGACGGCGACGGTGCCCGCTGTGGGTTGTGCGTAGGCAGGATGGTTGGCCCCCATGGTGCTGGGGAGGACCGTGACCTGCTCGCCGAGCTCGGTGACCGACCAGCCGTCGACGTCGGCCAGGAGGTCCTTGAGCGGTATCGCGGTGTTCCTGGCATCCGTGATCCCCAACAGGTTCCGGCCGAGCGCAAGTTGGGCCAGACCATCCGCCACGGGCAGCCTCCGCTCCTCCTCGTGCGCCGCCATCGGGTCGAGGACGAACTCCGCGATGCAGTGGGACTCGGGGGTGGACTTGGGCTCGCCCGCCGGCACCGACTCCTCCGCGGCGTAGAACAGCCCGGTCACGGCGCTGCGCCAGAAGTTGGCGAAGTCGACGTCGATCTTGATTCCGGGCCCCTGGGCCAACGTCTGCTTGAGAGGGCTCCCCGGGTGCCCGGTGAGGTCGATCAGCAGCACGTGGCGGTCCTCGACCTCCAGGCCGACTGCACCGTACCGGTGCTCGGTCGACAGGTCCGTCACCGCGTGCGCCGGGGACGACGACTGCACGAACTCCGGCAGCGCCTCCGCCGCCACCCGCCCCGCGGAGTCGATCACCACCGCCCGCGCGTCGAACGACGACAGATCGGGCGGAGTCGCCGACACCTCACGGCTCTCGCCCGCCAGGACGTCCACCCACACCACGCCGTCGTCGCCACCGAGGTGGTACGCCGCCCACGCGTGCCCCAACGGACCGTTCGCACGCCACGGATCGCCCTGACGCCGCGCCAGCACCAGGGCCACCGCACCCGCCTCAGCGCCGGCGACCGCATCGGCCACCGCGTCCCACGACCGCACCTGACGCCAGCCCGGCCCCGCCACCAGCCCGGAGGTCGCCGACCCCAGCTTCACCGCCGAGTCGTCCAGCGTTACGGGCGAACGCACCCCGGCGGGGAACAGCCCGTCCCGCAGCAGTCCCAGAGCCGTCAGGCACCGCTCCACGAGCACACCGTCCGACGGCACCTCCTCCGCCACACCCTGCGCAAGCCCCAGCAGCTCCGCACGCCCCAGCACCCGGGGATCCGGCGTGGAGAAGGCGAGGCTCCTGCCGTCGCCGTCCCACCCGTCCCACCGGGAACGCAGCCCCAGGCCGGTCCGGAGCACATCGGCCAGTGCCACCGCCGACGGGGCGTCCAGGCCCTGCTCCCGCAGCCGGTCGGCGACCTGCCGTACCGCGCCCCGGAACTCCGCTCCCGCGTAACGGGAGTCGGCGAGCACCGGACGCGGCTCCAGCGGCAGGACCAGGAAGACGGCCGTGGCCCACACCCTGGCGGCGTCCGCCTCAGCGCCGTCGGCCGGTGCCGCCACGGCGAACTCCTCGTACGCCGACTGCCAGACACGCCACGACACCTGCGCCGCGACGGCGTCGAGCCCGGCCGCCCAGGGGCCGGACCGCCGCATCAGCAGCCGTACTTGAGCCAGCGGCGGCAACCCGGACACCGGGAGGCGGTCGCCGCTCATTACCGCCTCCAGTTTCAGGCTGGGGCTCAAGTCGATGCCGAAAGCGGTCAGTTCGGTGGTTTCGACGAACTCGCTCCCGCCCAGCCGCAGCGGGCTCCGCGGCAGGTCCTCCGCCGTCACCTGACCGGCGATCCAGGAACGCTGCGCGTCGTCGAGGAACACGCCGACGGCCTGTTCCGTCCCCTCAGCGCTGGCTTGCGCCATCAGGTCGTCCAGCGGGACTCCGAGGTCGCGCAGGCGCGCCACGGCGTCCTCCAGCCGCCCCCGCGCACGGTCCAACCGGGCCGGGTCGCCCACGGCGTCGGCCAGGGCGCCCGTCGCAGCCGCGTGTTCCACCCGGGCGAGGGCGACGCGCCTGCCGGAGGGCGAGGACAGGTTCGAGTCCGGGTTCAGGTCCAGGTCCGGGTCCAGGTCCGGGTCCAGGTCCAGGTCCGGGTCCGGGTCCGGGTCCGGGTCCAGGTCCGGGCCCGGGCCCGGGTCCAGGTCCAGGTCCGGGCCCGGGTCCAGGTCCGGGGTTGCGGCGGGGGCGAGGACGGACTCGGAAACGGGCGTGGTGACGGGGTCGACGAGTACCGACTGCTGAGCGTCGGAAGCCGTTTCGATCCGCCTCCGCTTGGCGGACGGAGCCGCGCCGCTCGTCCCGGCCGCCCGCTTGCGGTCCGGTCGGGTCGAGGGCTCGGAGATCCAGTCGGCGGCCGTGCGCAGCTGCCCGTCCCGGTTCGGTGCCATGGCAATGGTGGTCCGGCCGTTCGCCTCGGTGTAGAAGTCCACCAGGCCGTACGCGGTCCACCACTTCCTGCCCGTCGTGCGGTGGCCGGCGTCGAGCAGCGTGCCGACGGCCGGCCCCGTCCCGCCGGTCCTGCTGAGCGGGAGCAGCACGATGACGTCGGCGTCCTGCGGGATGCCTCGCGACCGCAGATCGTGGGCGAGCAGCGTGCCGAAGTCCCCCGCGGGCACCTGCCCGGAGAGCAGCGCGCCGCCGAGGGCGCCCCGCACTCTGACCACCCAGGGCGCCGGGCCGTCCGGCGTGTGCCAGACCGCCGATTGCGTGGTGTCGAATCCGGGTGTCCGGTCGGGCCCGAACTCGATCAGGGTGACCTCGCTGAGGTCGAAGTCGAGGTCACCCGCCTCCGCCTCCATGTCGCGGCCGACCGGTGTGCCATCGGTGTGCCGCATCAGTGTGTGCCCGGACAGCAGGCCCTGAAGCTCCAGGTGGTACGCGCCCAGCTCCTCGGCCCGGCCCTCGTCGCGTCCGGCGGCCACCGCCTCTGCCACCAGCCGGACCAGCTCCGGGCGCCGCGCCGGGTCGGGACCACCCAGGTGCAGGACCCGGGCGGCGAAGGCGTCCACGTCCCAGCCGAAGTCCTGGAGTTCGGTCACTCCCTGCCGGGCCAGACGGAACCCGGCGAGCGCCGCCAGGCTGGGGGCGTGGCTCATCTCCGGAGCCGCCGCCACCCGTATCAGCTCGGCGCGCTGGGCATCGGTCACGGTCGCGCCGGGGTCCAGGACGAGCACGTGGCGGGTGATCCCATCCAGGTCGAGCGGCCCGTCGCGCAACTCGGGAACGGCCGCCCGCAGGGCGTCCAGCCGGTCCAGGACGTCCCGCGGCGGGGCGGGCGGCACGACGCGGGACGGGGCGTCGCTGCCGTTGTAGTGCTCGCCGCCCCCTCGCTTGGCTCCCGGGCTGTAGTGCAGTTCGGTCACCGTCGTGGCGCTCGGCGGTCCCGCGTCGGGACCCCGGTCGCTGGTGGCTCTTCCGTCGGGCCCACGGCCGCCCACGACGACGCTGAACCGTACGCCGAAGGCGTGCGCCAGCAGCATCAGGAAGGTGTCGCCCTCGGGGGTCGCCCAGTTCGCCTGCCAGTTGAGGGCCGCGCCCATGAGGGCGGCGAGTTCGTCGTCCTGGAGCGGGATGTCCCTCAGGACCCGGGCGTACAGCTCCGCGTCCAGGAGTGCTTCGGTGGGAAAGTCGCCGGGGACAGGCGGCTCGGATCCGGCCCGCCGCAGCAGGTCGGTCTGCTGGGCCCGGTCCATGGTCCGGACGCGGGCGGCGAAGCCCGTGGCGGATTCCGTGGTGTTGCCGCGGTACTGCCAGCGGAAGTCGGCGGGCAGCCGGTGGCCGAAGCTGCCCAGAGAGTTCCCCACGAAGTCCGCCATGGCGGCGGCGATCTCCGTGTGCGGGCCGCCGCGGACCGGCTTACCCGGCGCGCGGGCCGCCGCGTTCCTGGCCAGGTCACGTCGCACCCTTCCGGTGTCCGACAGCCATGCGTACGCGGCCGGGTGGGCGGTGGCCAGGCCCGGCAGGGCGTCGCGGACCAACTGCGGGTCGCTCGCCATGAACGCGTACAGCAGGCAGTTCCCGTCGCCGGGCACCAGCTGCGGCCGGCCTGGTGCGCGCGGCCCGGGCGCGGTGGTGGGCGGCGGGGGCTTCGGTGCGCCCTTGCCGCCGGCCGGACCGGTCGGGGGCAGGATCGTGAGCACGGGCGGGAAGGGGGCCGGCCGGGTGGGCGGCGGTGGGTGAGCGGTGGTCCGGTGGTTCAGCGGGCCGCGCGGGTTGCGGGGGCCGTGGGGCACCGCGGCGAGGAACTCGTTGCCGCGCTCGTACACGGTGACGGCGTCGCGGAAGCCTTGCCGTGCGGTGCCGAAGGTGTCGACCGTGCCGTTCTCATGCACGTACGTCACATGGAGTCCGAGGTGACGCGCGGTCAGCTCGGCGGCCAGCAGGGCCGTGGCCTTGTTCCAGCGGCGGGCCGAACGGAGCTGGACGCGGATGAGGTTCTCCTCCACCCAACGGGGCAGAGCCGGGAGTGACGCGGGCAGCCGGCCGCCGCCGCGCTCGAACTCCCGCTGCCTGCGCGCGTTGAACGGCAGGAACCCGGCCTCGTCCAGTTCCTCGGCCGTGAACGTCGCCCGGGGGTCGAGCTGGGTCGAGCGGGGCACGGGCACGGTGTCCATGGCGGCCCTCAGGTTGTCCGAGGAGTGGCGCGCACCGTCCTCCTCCCCCAGGCTCATCGCGAGCGCCAGGGCGGCGTGGAAGCGATTCCCGCCGCCCTGCGCCGGCCTCAGGGCGTATACGTAACCGTCGGGGTCGGTGAGCTTGCTGAGGTCCGTGGCCGCGTCGAACCTGGGCCGACCCGCGTACGTCGCGTCGTCCAGACCGTCCCAGGTCCACGGTCGGGTGGTGTGCACGGTCAGCAGGGACTCGTCCACCGGTTTCGGGGCCGGGGGCGGAGTCACGGCGGGCGGGCCCTCCGCGACCACCGCCGCCTCCACGGCACGGAAGTGCCGGTCGGCCAGGTGCAGCACCACACGCGGGGCGTCGGCGGGCAGCGCGCGGTCGGAGTCGGGCGCGTAGTCCTGGAAGGTGCCGTCCTCGCGTACGACGCGGACGCCCACACCGTACGTCCGGGCGGCGAGGGCGGGCAGCACATCGGCGGCGCTGTGGTCCCAGCCGGTTTCCTTCGTGGCGTCGGCCGGGCGCCGCAGCTGTGCGAGGGCCAGCCCGCGGCGCTGTGCCGCGTTCAGGGGCAGGTGGCGCCGGTCCTCGGTCGGCCGGTCGCCCGCCGAGTGCGGGATCACCCCGAAGGCGTCGAACTCGCGGCGCTGCGGGGTGTGGGTGCCGAGGTCGAGCCCGGCGGCACTCAGCTCGGTGTCGGTGAAGGTGTCCGTCTCGTCCGGGGACAGGTACGCGAGCAGCGGCGAGTCGAGGGGCAGGGCTGCGAGCGCGTCCGCGAACCGGGCACGGAGCGCGTCCGCGTCGTCGGCCTGAACCCGGCCCTGCGGGAGCAGATGGCGAAGGGCGTGGAAGAAGGACCGGCCGTCCCTCGGCACGTCGAGCAGCCGGTGGGTCGTGCCCGCCGGGGACTTCACCGCGGGGGCGCCGTCCTCGCGGTCGGTGACGTCGGTGTAGACCGAGGGGTTCTCGACGTCCGCCGGTTCCTCCTGGAACGCCGGCTCTTCGTCCACCGTGGGCTTCTCGCCCGGCGCCAACTCCTCGTCCACCAGCGGCTCTTCGTCCACCGGCTCTTCGACGATCGACCAGAGTCTCGGCGTCCGCGCCGTGTGCGGTGCGGGAGAGTGTCGCTTCCGCCGCTGTGACGACCGCTCCGACGACTCCTGGCCCTGCACGGGCTCCTCGATGATCGGGGCGAGTCCGGGTGTGCGTGCCTCCGTCGGCGCGGACGAGTGCCTGTCCGTCGTGTGACGGTCCGTCACCTTGGGTTCGGGCAGCCCGGCACGGGTCTGCGGCGCGCCCTGCTCGGTGCCGGGCGGGTCCGCGGGCAGCCGGTGCCAGCGGGTCAACCGGTCGGTCCCGGCCCGCAGATGGTGCAGGTCCGCCGCCGCGGACTCGGCCTTCTCCTGCTGCGCCGTCACCTCGTCCAGGCGCGTGTCCAGGGCGTTCTCCGCCGTACGGAGCGTGTGGACGGCCGCCTGTACCGCCGCCCGTGCGGCGCTCATCGCCTCGGCCGCCGCGACCAGCCGGCCGTCCCGGGTCCGTACCGCGTCCGCCGTGCGCCGGTCCCGCTCGGTCTGCCGGACGGCGTCGACCAGGCCGTCGGCGGCGGCCTGCGCCGCGCGGGCGGTGGCGACCCGGTGCTCGGCGGCGGCGCGGCTCGCGGCCGGCGGCGCGCTGTCGCCCAGCAGGTCGTCCAGCAGAGCGCTCCGCAGTTCCTCGCGCGCCTCGTCGGCCGCGGCCAGGGCGGACCGGAGGTGTCCGCGGACCGTGGCGGGGAACTCCTCCGGGGTTTGCTGCCGCGCCGCGTCCGCGGCCGCCACCGCGGCGATGAACTCCCTTCGGGCGGAGGCGGATTCGGCCCCGGCCGCGTCCTCGGCCGCCTGTCGCCGCCGCCTGGCGAGCGAGCGCTCCCCCAGTGCCTGGTCGACGGCGGTCCTCAGGTCGGGGATGTCTCTGCGGAGGGACCAGTACGTCGCGTCCGCCGCCGCCCACGCCGCCCCCGCGTCCTTGACCTTGTCCCACGCCGCACCGAGCCGCTGGGGGAAGTTGGCGTCGGTGATCAGTCCGAGCTGGCGGGCGATGTCCTCGCGCACCCAGGCGACGACGTGGGTCTGTGCCTCGGCCGTCTGCGGTCCCGGCTTGACGCCACCGAGCGAACCCATCAGGTGCTCGCGGGCCCAGACGGCGACGGAGTTCTCCTTGAACTGCCGGTCGACGTCTCCGACGCTCAGCCAGGTGGTCGGGATGACGAACGCGAACACCCTGCCCGTGCTCGGCTTGAGAGTCACCTGGCGGGCCACGTCGCTGACGAACACCCGGCCGTCGGACTCGGTGGTGTCGGTACCCGTACCGCTGGCCCCCGGGTTCGTCGCTCCGATGGAGTCCGACTTGAGGGCGGGGGAAGCACCGAGCACGCTGTTGTTGTCACCGCCCTGCGCGGTCGTCTCGCTGTCGCTCTGGGTGCGCCGCGTCGGCGACTCCATGCGGACGCCGTCGGCCACCGCCAGCAGTTCCGCGCCCGCGAAGTCCGGCCGGGAGAACAGCGTGAGCGAGCCCTGTGTCCGGTCCGTGAGGGTGTTGTCGGTCAGTCCGGCGGTCTGGTAGCCGCCGACGGACGACGCCTGCTCGAAGGCCACGGTGAGCGCGCCGGCCCCGTGCGAGTCCTCCAGCACCTGTGCGGACCCGGTCCCCTCAGCGGTGAGAGGGGTGACCCTGGCCGTGCGCAGCACGCGGTCGAGCTCATCGCCGGTCAGCTCCCCCGAGACGGTGGAGAGCCGGTTGTCGTACGACTTGCCCAAGGTGAGGGTGCTCGCCGCCAGGACCCGGTCCGCCCCGAGAATGTTGCGGACGTGGAAGCCGTTGGGCGGCATCGCGAACGGGGCCCGTGTGCCGTCGGGCTGTGTGACGGAACGCCACGCGTCGACGCTGTCCTGCTCGCCCTCGGCCGCCAACGGGCTGTCCGCCCCGGTCAGTACGTTCACCAGGGGCAGTGCGTCGTCGATCTCCGGCGGGCGCAGCGGGTCGAGGCCGCCCTGCGGTGAGACGACGGGAGGCGTCCGCATCAGGCTGATCGGGACGATCTCCCGCTGTGTTCCGACGTCGCCGGTGTGTTCGATCCGCCGCTTCTCCGGGTGCCGCGGCGGATCCCCCTGCTGCCGGCCCATCTCCAGGGTGAGGCGGAGCCGGTAGCGGGTGACGTACTCGGCGTGCGGCTCGCTGGTGTACGTGGACCAGAGCCTGGCCCGGGTGCGGGTGTCCGTCCCGGAGGTCGTCTGCCGGTTGGAACCGGTCTCGGCGAACGAGGGCCCCGCCGTGGGGACCGCGCTTTCGCCGGTGTGTATACCCTCGTTGACCGCCGTTCCGGCCGCGCTGCCCCGGCCCCTGGAGAACCCCTGGCTGCGGGTCTCGGTCGCGATGCGGTGGTCCTCCAGCTCCGTCTTGGGCCAGATCCTGACGAGTTCCGGCTCGGTGACGGCTTCGAGCTGCGCCCGGATCCGTACGTTCCGTCCGCCGATCCGTGCCTCCTTCCAGCCGGGGCCGCCGATCCTGGCGGTCGTCGAGGAGCCCAGGGCGAGCATCTCCCTGCGCAGCGCCCGCGTGACCCGGCCGGAGGCCAGCCTGCGTACGGCCTCCCGGCTTTCGTCGTCGATCGCCAGGTCGCGCAGCTTCCGCTCGAACGCGGCCACCACGTGGGTGGTGTCCAGGGAGTCGACGGGGTAGCTGGCGAACGGCGCCTTGCGGAACCAGCCGGGCTGCAGCCACTTCTCCCGCGTGTACAGCGGCCCCGCGCCGAGGTCGTCCCCCGCGATCAGGCCCAGTTGGTGAGCCACCCGCTCAGGCAGGTGTCCCAGCCAGCCGCCCTTGATCGTCTGCCGTTCCCCGGCCCAGTCGTTCCAGCGCCGGATGAGGGGGTTGAACAGTGACAGCAGACCGCGGGTGTGGACCTCCGCCGCCACCTGATGCTCCGCGTCACCGGCGGTCAGCACCTGGTGGCCGGCGTCGACCCGGTTGATGTCCGAGGTGACGGTCCGGGTGACGGTCCCGGTGATCGCGCGGGAGCGCCACCACGGCCGCCAGGCCGGCCCGTAGTTGCCCGTCACGCCTGGTGTCGTCGAGTGGGCGTGACCGTATACGGCCGTGAAACCCGCCTGCTGGGTGAAGGACTTGCTCTGCGTGCCCGACGCCTTTGTGCTGGCGCCGACCGTCATCTCGGTCTCCAACGGCTGGGGTGTGCCCAGGGCGCGCAGCCGGGTCACGCGCACCCGGTGGACGACCGTCGCCAGCCAGTCGAGGTACGGCCCCTTGCCGAACAGGCCGGAGGTGCGCGACCCGAGCGGTCCTGAGCTCTGGTCGAGGTTGGCCGTCAGGAACTGCGGCTGGTGCGGGCGGACCGCCGCGTCGTGCGCGGGCGCACCCACCCGGGTCAGGTGCCACTTTCCGTGGGACGCCCGGTCCAGTACCCGGTCCACGATGCCGATGCCCTCGTCCGCGGCGAGGACGGACAGCGTCTGGTAGGGCAGTCCGTCGAGCGGTCCGGGCTGTTGGCCTTCGCCGAGGGCGTCGGGCGAGGCGTCGACCAGCGCCTTCGCCTCGTGCCGTGGCATCGGGCTCTGGGTGATCCGGTCGGCTGCCAGGTAGGGGTTGTCGGCGCCCGGCGCGTGCGGGTCTCGGTCCGGGGCGTGCTCGGCGGGGACGCTGAGCAGTACCTTGCCCCGCACGGCGGGGACGTCGGCGTTCCCGCCGATGATGTCGCCCCGGCCCTTGGGGCCGCGCACGAAGAGGGACGTGCCGAGGACACCGAGGCTGACCACGCCCCGGAGCAGGCTGCGAAACCGCCAGTAGCCTCCGGTGCTGACGCTGAAGGCGACGTCGTAGCTGTACAGGTGGCCCGGTTTGGCGCTGACCGCCATCGGGTCGAACGTGGCGACCGAGCCGTAGCCGGATTCGTCCCGCTTCTGCCATCCCGCCTGGTATCCCAGCTGGGCGCTGACCGCGTGCGCCGGGCGGCCGATCTCGTCGACGACGGTGTCCCTGATCCCCGCCATCAGCTCGAACCCGAGCTCGGCGCCCTGCGACCCGAACTGGCTCTCGTCCAGGCTGAGGGAGCCTGGGGCGCTGCGCCGCAGGCTGGAGTCCGCGGGGCGCAGATACGTCCTGTTGGTCAGCTCCGCGTCGATCCAGATGTAGTAGTAGCCGCGGGTGATCCGGCCGGGGTCCACCAGGCCGATGCGGAAGCCGGTTCTGGTCATCGCCTCCAGGGTTCCGGCCATGCTGTGGTGCGACAGCGCGTTGATGATCGTCCAGGTGTTGTTCAGGACCATCTCGTAGTGACCGGCGTCGCGCCACCTCTTGCCGTCGGGGCCTTGGAGGTCTTCGACGAGGGCGACCATCGTGGGGTACTTCCGGGCGACCGCGGTCAGCACCTGGAGGGTGAGCGAGTCGATCCGGGTGCGCTGGTCGAAGGTGACCTGGGGGCCGGTGTCGGCAGCGGTGCCCGTACCGGTGCCCTGGTCCTCGGTCGCCGAGGGGAACGAACGGTTGTACTTGCCGTTGGCGAAGAGGAACTGCACGGCCCGGCTCATGCCGAGCGTCGGCGGGTGGTTCTCGGTTAGATACGCCGGGGCGAACGGCTGCGGCCCGCGCGGGGCGGTCCCGTCGTCCATGCCGGCCAGCCGGCGTGCCTCGCCGCGCGTCATCCGGTCCAGGGTCCAGGTCGTGATCGGTGTCGCCCTGGTGTCCCCGGTCTTGCGGACGTACACGGTCTTCTCGACCCGGTACAGATCGGTGGTGGTCAGCTTGGCCCGGCCGACCGACCTGACCGCACCCGTGCCGCCCGTCGTCGCCGTGCGTCCCCGGGTGTGCCCGATGTGCACGCTCGGGCCGAACTGGATGCGCGGCTTGACGCGCTCCAGCCACCCGGCGATGAAGTCCTGGAGGCCGAACGTCGGCAGGTTGAACGTCGGCCCGACGATGAGGGAGAAGTCCTTGCCGATCGACTTCGTCTGCTTCCGCGTGTTCTGCACGGTCAGGAAGTTGGAGTCGCGCAGCTCCGCCTTGTCGGTGTCGGAGACCAGCACCGCCCGCCCCGGCACCACCCGGTCGATCACGAACGCGCCCAGCGGGGTGCGCTTCTTGTCGTCGGCGAACAGTGGCTTGCCCGGGACCATGGAGCGGGAGAGCCGCCCGGACATCTGGTGGAAGGAGCGTGCGGAGAAGAACCTGTTCAGCTCGCGGTAGGCCGAGGAGTCCGGCGTGGCGCCGATCCGGCCCACCGCCCAGTCGCGGATCGCCTGGACGGGGCCGAAGTCCTCGGTGATGACGAGCTGGTAGTCCGACTCGGGTCCCAGCCGCAACGTCGTCGGGGTCCGGTCCTTCTTCGGGTCACGGGTCACGCTCTCCGGCAGCCGCGCGCCGAGCCCGTCCCGCACGCCGAAAGCGAACTCGACGTCGGGGGAGGCCTCGGTGGCGGGCCTGGCCCGCCACCGCGTACCGAGGACCCCCCGCTTGGCCGGACGCGGCTCCTGTGCGTCGGTGACGCGCACCTCGTAGTACAGGTCGTCGATGTGCGGGTGCGAGTGCTCCGTCATGCGGGTCTCGCTCATGCTCAGGCTCTGGTCCTGCATCGAGTAGTTGTACTCGCGGGTGCGTCCGATCCGCATCCCGATCCGGCCGAACACGGAGAAGCCCGCGCCCATCGGCGCCAGGGGTGCGGTCGGGGCCAGTTGCCGGGTCTGGCCGACCGTCTTGCTGCCGCCGATGCTCGCCTGGCTGCGGTACACGTTGTCGAGCTTCGTCGGGTTGCCCCCGTCGGTGTACTTCGTCCACCGGCCGTAGTTCCGGACCCTGATGTGCAGCTTCCGCACCCGCCCCGACGCGGTGCGGTACACGAACTCCTGCCCGTCCCCCGCGAACGTCGCCGGACGGTCCCGCATCGCCCGCCGGATCCGGCGCAGGACGGACTCGTCCACGTCGCCCCCGCGCACCAGGTAGCGGTTTTCGGGCTCCGGGCCTCGCTCCGTCTCCGGCCCGTGTGCGCCCAGTTGGGCGGCGATGTGCCCCGCGATCTGCTTCCAGTCGCGCAGGAAGACGTCGCTCTGTCCGAAGGCGAGCAGGGCGTCGTCGTCAGCCTCGTCGCCGGTCTCTCCGGTGAACGGCAGCAGGCCGCCGACATAGCCCGGCATCCTGGTGCCGTCCGTGAACGCGCTGAGCCCGGGGCGGCCGGGAGGCGGCAGCATCTCCCCGTCCACGCGCACCGGGCGGCGCTCCTGGAGCTCGCTGTCGATCTGCGTCCCGGGGTACTTCGGCTTGGGGTCCTGGCCGGGCGGCGGGACGGGATCGGAGGAATCGGAGGATTCGAGGGGCCCGGAGGGAGGCGGGGGCGGCGGGCCGACGGGCGCGTCGGTCCTTTGGAGCACGCCGCTGAGGTCCGGGACGGAATCGCCGAGCCAGGGGATGCTGCCGTCGCGGTCCGGGACCGCGGTGGCCACGGCGGGGCCATGGTGGGGACCGTCCTGGGAAGACTGCGCGACAACGACGGCGGGAGCCCTCGTTCCGGGCAGATCCGGCGGAGTGGTGCGCTGCCAGATGTCCACCGTGGTCAACTGCAGCGGGTCCGCCGTCAGTACGATCACGTTCCGGTTCGTCGTGCTGTCGTACAGCACCTCGGCGGGACACAGCGGCGCCAGCACGTTCCTGGCCGTCCCCTCCCGGGCGGCCAGGACGGTGTCCAGGTCGAGTCCGCCGGGCCCGGCGGTCGGCGGGTGCTGCCCGCCGATCACGACCAGTGGCTGGGACAGGCCGCGGGAGGTCAGAGCGGCATCGATCGTGAGGAGCGCGGCGACCTCGTCGAACGGCACCTTGCGAGGGGAACCGCCGAGTCCGGCCCAGGACATGTCGAGGTAGCCGGCACCGCCCTCGGCCAGCACGAAGTAGGCCTGCTCGCCAGGAGGACCGGCGGCGGCGGCCTTGCGCCACGGGCCGCCACCGGACACGGCACTGCCCAGGGTGCCGTCGGGCGAGACACGGTAGGTCTCCGTCTCCAGCGCACCCGTGAGCGGCCGCCCGGTGAAGTTGCGGCCCCCCACCCTGCCCGTCAGTGAGGGGATCACGGTGGCCAGGGAGAGCGCGCCGTGCTGGTGGAGGTGGTGGGCACCCAGCACGGACGGGTCGTACAGGTCGAAGCCGTGCGTCGCCGCGCTGGCCATCATCCACAGCAGTTCCTCGTGCTGGGCGGCGCTCACCGGCCCCGGGGCGTCACCCAGGTGCAGCACCTTCACGGCCAGGGCATCCCGGTCGGGATACGACGGGAGTGCCTCCAGAGCCCGCGACATCGCCCAGAGGGTTCTCCGCCGGATGTCCTCTCCCAGGGCGGAAATCGGGACGCTGGTGCCCGGTATGGGGGCGCCCGAGCTGTGGAGGGCCCCAAGTGTGGCCTCGGCCTGGTCCAGGAAGGGGAGCTTGACGAAGTCGTGCAGGCGGACGGGACCGGTCGCGGCGTGGAGCACGGCGACGTGCAGTACCCGCCGCACACTGTCCCGCAGCTCGGCGGCGTCCGCGAACGGAATCGGCCGCGGCTTCGGTGTCCCCTTCTGCACCAGACATGAACGCACCACCATGTCCAGCAGGTTCAGCGTGAACCCACCGACCCCGGACAGCTCCGGATCGGCACGGCGCATCCCGTCCAGGGCCCCGACACCACGCAACAGCTCCTGGTATGTCCCGGCGGGGTCGTCCCTGTCGTCCTCGACCTCGTGGGCGAAGACCTCACGCAGGGCCCGCACCAGGATCAGCGTGTCCTCGCGGGCCCACTCCGGTA
The DNA here is from genome assembly GCF_051131715.1 of Streptomyces sp. A5-4. Lineage (NCBI taxonomy): Bacteria > Bacillati > Actinomycetota > Actinomycetes > Kitasatosporales > Streptomycetaceae > Streptomyces > Streptomyces sp. A5-4. The sequence continues at coordinate 617,229 of NZ_CP178591.1, forward strand.
CCGCGGCCGCCGCCGGCCCGTCGAACACCCCCGCCACCCGCGCCAGACGGTCGAGTACGTCCGCCCCGGGCTCCGGCCGCAACTCCGCCCAGGAACCCTGCTCGCCCCGGACAGTGGTGTAGATCCCCTGGATCGTGTCGCTGGTGCTCGACCTCTTGCCCAGAGCGTGCGCCCGGTCGACGACGATCACCGGGTGCCCGGCCGTGTTGCACGCCTTCTGGGCCTCCGAGATGTTCCGCAACCGGTCGCCCACGAAAGGCGCCGTACTGCCGAGGTTGTTGTAATACGGCCCGTCGGTGGCTGCGTTGCCCCAGCAGCTCTCGATCACGATCGGGTCGTCCGGGGCGAGCCGCTGCACACTCGGACGTCGTTTCAGGAAACCTCCGATCTCCTCACCGCCCACCTCCCTCCCCGCGGGCCCGAACAGGGCGGGCAGGTCGGCCACCAGCGAGAAGCGGCCCGCGAGGCCGTGCAGCGAGAAGTGGTACGCATTCCGCCCCTTCCACAGCCCGGGCTGGACAGCGCCGATCCACTTGTGGGAGACGGGGTCGATGTGGGACCAGTCCGCGTCCTGGAGGTCTCCGAGGTGCCCCTCCCGCCCGATCAGATCAGGCTCGCTGAATACGGCGCGGCCGAACGGCCGGCCGTCCTTGGCGATGGTGACGCTCTTGATCTGCCCGTCCCGGAGCGTCGAACCGTCGGCCAGACGCACCGTCCCGCCCCACACGTCCCCGCGCGGACCCTCAGGACCCACATCGTCCGGATGGCTGACGTACCACTCCCCCAGCGACTGTTTCGCCACCCTGCCGTCGATCACTTCGATCCGGTACTGCTGTCCAGGACCGGGCTGGGCCAGCTCGACGCTGCCCCGGTACGCCGCCGTCAGCCGCCCCGTCCTCGCGGCGACGGCGCGCGGCATCTCCAGCCCGCCGTCACCCGCGCGCGACCACACCAACGCTGCGGGAAACCCTGCAGGGTGCTGCTTCAACCCCTGGTCCATCGCCAGGAGTTCGGCCAGCTCCGCCATCGGTACCCGACGCCTCGAACCGTCCGGCCACGGCACTTCGACGTGATCACGACCGCCCCTGGCCGCGATCACATAGGCGCCGACCCCACCGGCGGTCCACGTGAAGTGGTTCACAACGACGCCATTGAGCATGACGACGAAGCCTGTCGCGTCCACACCCATGTCGATGGGCGGCCCGCCCAGCCAGTCGAGGCCACGGATCTGCCCGCCGGAGTCGGTGATCCGCCGCGCGGCGGACAGCACACCGCCCCGCTCGACCAGATGGAACGCCCCCAGAGCCGCCAGACTGGTGGCCCGCCCCGCCGCCACCGCCTCATCCACCAGCGCGTACAACTCGTCGCGCACGGCCGCGTCCACCGGGTCCGACGCACCCAGGTGCAGAATCCGACGCGTCAGCAGGACCGGATCGAACGGCCTACCGCTCAACTCCGGATCCGCCTGCCGCAACGCCCCCAGCACCCTGTCCGCCCGCGAGACGGCCGACGGCGCGACGATCTTGACCGTCACCGGCTGGGCGGCACCACCGGCAGCGCCGGCCGCACCACGCGCCGTTCCCTGGAGCACCGTGACGACGATGCCGTTCATCGGACCGGGGCCCGGCCAATGGCCTCGCAACTCCGCACTGAACGCCTCGGCCACCGCGTTCGCCTGCCGCTTGCTGACCGCGGTCTGCCCGGGCCCCCCGTCCTGCCAGGTGACGGTGATCCGCGTCGCCGCCGGCGCCTCCCGGCCGTTGAGCACGCGTGCCTGCACCACACCGCGCGCGGCCACGGCGATCCGCTCCCGGTGCTGGGCGTCGACCGTGTCGGCCCCGTTCCGGAAGGTGAACCGCATCGTCGACTGCGACGGCGAGGCGGACGCACCGGCCGGACCCGGGGCGGACCGTGCACCGAGGGGAGGAGCGGCCGGTTCGGGACGCGCGCCCGGCGTAGCCTCCGCCGCCGGGCCTGCGTGCCGCGCGACGGGAGCGGCAGCGGGCGCGCGGCGGTGGGACTGCCGCTCAGACGTGCCCTCGGCCTGGTCCCACAGCGCCCGGAAGCCCTCCCAGGTCGCGTGCTCCCGCTGGGTGTCGGCGAGCGGGTTGGCCTTCCCCCGGTGGATGGCCTCGGGGTCGGCGCCGTACAGCCGCGTCAGGAGCGGCAGCAGCATCCGCTCGTGGGCACGCACCCACTCCGCCCCGTTGTTCCGGGGCTGCCTGGTGTTCGCGTCCTTCCCGTTGTTCGTACCGAGGTAGGCGTTGGTGACCTGGGCGAAGTACTCCCGTTCGTCCTGGGACGAGTAGTTGGGACCTGTGCGGCGTCCCCGGCGGTCGGCGCCGTACCGCGGCCCGTCCGGCCACGCCGCGGCCGCCGCCTCGTCCGGGTTCGCCTCGTGGGCGGCGTCCTCGTCCAGCTTCGCTTGATAGGCGTCGTCGATGAGCTGCTGGTCCGCCTCACTCAGCCCGTACTGGTGGATCGTGTGCGCGAACTCGTGGGTGGTCGTGGAGTAGCCGTCCGGATAGGCGCGCTTGTAGACCCGCACGGAGGCGAACTCACCGAGGAGGTTCTCCTCCGTCACCCCCGCCCGGAGCCTCCCGATGCCGCGCACCTGCTTCCACGGCCGGCCGTCCGCGGTCTTGCGCCCCGCCAGGTCGCCGAAAGGCTCCAGCGAGGTCATCTCCTCGCTCCTGGGGACCACGACCACGCGCGCGCCGTCGTTCAGCAGTTTCGCCGTCACCTGGGGATCGCGCAGCATCCGCGCGACCTGCTGGTGCACCTCGCTCCGCGCGGCCGACGGCTGCTCCACCCCTGCGGGCACCCGCACCATCAGCTGTGCCGCCGTCTCGGCGAGCTCCGCCGCGGGCAGTGTCCCGCGCAGCGTGTCCACCAGCGCACTGTCGGATGCCAGCCGCTCGCGTTCGGCGTCCGTCAGCCGCGCCAGTTCCCCGGTTCGCTCGGCCGCCGGCAGGCCCGGCAGGCGCGACGCCAGTTGCCTGACCGGGTCCGTGGTCACCGTCTCGGTGGCCCGCAAAGAGGCGTCGAGGGAGATGAGTTCCTCGGTCAGCCACCTCAGGTCGGCCTGTTCGGCGCCGAGATCCAGCCACTTCGCCTCGTACGCCGCCCTGGCCTCGGCGTTCAGCGCAGGACCGCTCAGCAGTTCGCTGAGCCGGACGGTGAGCTTGGGTGCCGCACCGGGCGGCAGTCCGCGACCGTACGCCGCACCGCGCAGCTCCTCCAGCCGGTCGACCGGCAGCGCGTCGTCGTCCGCCGCGTAGGTCAGCGCCCACAGCAGGTCGAACAGGTCCTCGGTGCGCCGTTCGTCATCGGTGCGCAGAGCCAGTGAGTTCGCCGTGTCGGCCAGCGAATCGGTGATGTCCGGGACCGTGAAGGCGTTGATGTCGGTGGTGCCGGCATAGGCGTCGGCACCGGTGCCGACGGTGATGCGCACCCCCTGGACCACACCGCTCAGCGTGCGGCCGTCCGCGTCCGCGCGCAGGGCATGGAGCGGCGCTCCCGGGACCCGCTGGGCGAGGGCCTCATTGATGGTGTCTACGAACTGCCCGACATCATCGTCCAGTTGGAACTCCAGCGCGCCCACGGCGCGCGGGTTCTGGAACTGCACCGCGCTCCGGGCCGCGCCGCCAACGACGACGGGACGGCCGATGCTCCGCATGAGCGCGCTGAACTTCCGGCCGACATTCAGCTTCGCGCCGTCGGAGAGGGACGGGTCGTACGACGCGGCGGACGGGTCGTCAGCAGTGGCAGCGGGTATGGTCTGCCGCGTCGTGGAGGGCGAGTTGACCATTCCCTCGATGGACGCGGCGGGGGCCCGTCCGGAGTCCGGCAGGTCCGCAGGAGTGCTCTCCGTCCAGTCGTTCCCCCTGCCCGACTGGTCCGGATCCGCCGTCATGACCAGCACGTTCTGGCCCGCCGACCGGTCGTACACCACCTGCGTGGGGTGCACGGCCGTCTGTACGGTCCTGGCCACCCCCTCCCGCGCGGCCAGGGCATCCGCCAGTTCATCGCCCCCCTCGCTCATGGTCGGTCCGATCAGCACCACGGGCAGGCTCATCCTGTAGGACCCCAACTTGGGATCCATCGCGAGGAGCGCGGCGACCTCGTCGTACGGCACCCGGCGGCTGGGGCCCTCGGGCCAGCGCATGTCGATGTAGCCGAAGCCGCCCTTGGTCAGCAGGAAGAAAGCACTCGTCGTGTCCGCGTCGGTGCCGGGCTCGTGCCAGATTCCGTCGCCGGTCCAGCCGTTGCCTGTCGTGCCGTCGGGCGACACGTGGTAGCCGGCCGTGGGCAGGGGGCCGGTGAGCGGCTCGTCGGTGAAGTCGCGTCCCACCACCATGCGCGCGGGCGAGGCGACCTCGGTGGCCCCGGAGAGCGCTCCGTTGAGTGCCAGGTGGAAGGCGGCCAGCACGGTCGGGTCGTACAGGTCATGGCCGTTGGCCGCCGCTCTGGCCATCGTCCAGCGCAGTTCCTCCTGTTGGGCGGGGGTCACCGGGCCAGATCCCGCGCCCAGGTGCAGCACCTTCACGGCCAGCGCGTCCCGGTCGGAATGGAACGGCAGCGCCTCCAAAGTCTTCGCCATCCCCCAGAAGAGGGCGTTCCTGGCGTTTCCCGAAGCGGGCAGCGGGATGGTCATGGCCGGGATGTCGGCGCCCGACCGGTCATAGCTCTGGAACACGGCAGCAGCCTCGTCCAGGAACGGAAGCGGTACGAAATTGTGCAGCATCACCGGGCCGGTGGCAGAGCCCAGGCGCGTCGCGGCCGTGTGCAGCACCCGCCGCACACCGTCCTGGAGATCCGCGGTGTCCCTGAACGGAACCGGACGTCGTTTCGGGTCCCCCTCCAGCTTCAGCTGGGAACGCACCACAGTGTCCAGCAGATCCAGTGTGAACCCGCCGGCCTCCGCCGGCTTCGGATCGTCCCGGCGCATCCGGTCCAGTGCGCCGATCCCACGCAACAGGCCCTGGTACGCACCCGAAGGGTCGTCCCGGCTGTCCTCGATGTCATGGCCGAAGACCTCACGCAGCGCCCGCACCAGGATCAGCGTGTCCGCCCGGGCCTCCTCCGGCACCACCGCCGACGCCGGCCCGTCGAACACCCCCGCCACCCGCGCCAGCCGGTCGAGCACGTCCGGCCCGGGCTCCGGCCGCAACTCCTCCCACGCACCCCGCACACCCCGGAGACTGGCGACGATCCCCTGGATCGTCACGCCGTCGAGGTCCCCCGCGATGTGCGTCCGGTTGGCGGCGATCACCGGTCGTCCGACCCCGTTGCACACCTTCTGGGACGCCGAGATGTTCCGCAGGCGATCGGCCACGAAAGGCAACGCACTGGGCAGGTTGGCCGAGGCGGAGATCCCGGCGGACGCGCGGGCCCAGCACCCCCCGATCACGATCGGGTCGCCGGGGGCGAGCCGCTGCACACTCGGACGCCGCTTCAGGAATCTCCCGATCTCGTCCCCGTCGGCGTCGACCTTCTTGCCGAACTGCGGTCCTTCGGTACCGTCCACCATGTACAGGTGGCCCCGCCCCCCGTGCAGCCCGAAGTAGTACATGTTCCGCCCCGCCCACAGCCCCGGCCGGGTGGGTTCGAGCAACGCAAAGGTGACCGGGTCGAGGTGGCCCCACTCCGAGTCCAGAAGATCCTGGTAATCGTCCTCCCGGACAAGCAGATCGGGGTCGTTGAACATGACGCGGCCGAACAGTTTGCCGGTGCGGGTGGCGACACTGACGCTCTTGATCTCGCCGTCGCGACGGGTCGAACCGTCCGTCAGACGCACCACGCCGCCCCACACGTCACTGCGCGGACCGTCCGGTCCCACATCGTCCGGACGACTGGGCAGCCAGGACCCCAGCGGCTCCCCCGCGGCGACCCGCCAGTCCATCACATCGACCCGGTACCGCCTGGGGCCGGTCTTGGTCAGCTCGACGGTGCCACTGTGCGACCAGAACGTCCGCCCCGTCCGGGCAGCTGCGGCCCGCGGCATCTCCAGCCCGAAGTCACCCGCGTGCGGCACCACCATCAGCACGGGAACCTCGCCGGGGATGTCGGCCAACTCCGCGTCCATCGCCATGACTTCGGCGAACTCGGCCATCGTCGCCCGATGCCAGGAACCATCCGGCCACGGTGCCATGACATGGCCACGCCCGCCCTCGGCGGCCACCAGATAGGCGCGGGCGTCGCCGCCCGGCCGCATCCACAACGGCCCCTGACGCAGCCAGGCCTGCTCCTCACCCTCTACCCGTGTTCCGAACTCCGGCTCGACGTCCCCGCGGATGGCGGGGCCGCCCAGCCAGTCGAGGCCCGCGATCCTCCCGCCGGCATCGGTGATCCGCCGCGCGGCGGACAACACCCCGCCCCGCTCGACCAGATGGAACGCTCCCAGGGCCGCCAGGCTGGTGGCGCGTCCCGCCGCCATCGCCTCGCCCACCAGCGCGTACAGCTCGTCGCGCACGGCCGCGTCCACCGGGTCCGACGCACGCAGATGCAGAATCCGACGCGCCAGCGGGACCGGATCGAACGGCCCACCGCTCAACTCCGGATCCGCCTGCCGCAACATCTCCAGCGTCTCGACCGCCGGCGAAGCGGGCGGCGGGGCACTGATCCCGACCATCACGGGCCGCGCGGCGGACGCGTTCGCCCCGCTCTGCGCCCTCACCTCGTGCACCACGACCGTTACGTCGGCCACCGGCCCGGGACCCTGGCGGCGCAGCTCGTCACGGAACACCCGCGCCACCGCGAGTGCCCGGCGCTGGCTGACATGGGCCGCCCGCAGGTCAGCGGGCGAACGCTGCCCCTCACCACCGGCGGAGGACCAGGAGACGGTGATCCGCGTCGCCGCGAGCCCCGCCCGTACATGCCGCTCGTTCACCTCGGCCGTGTAGTGCGCTATCGCCTTGATCTGGTCGCGGTGCCGGGTGTCGACCGCCTCGGATCCGTCCCGGAAGGCGATCGCCATCGTCGACGGCAACGACTCGGCGGACATGAACGCGCTCGGCGCGGCGGTCTCGGCATCCGGATCCGGCGCGTCCGACATATCGTCGTCCGACATATCGTCGTCCGACATGTCGGAGGAGGCGGGCAACGAACTCCGTTCGGAATCCGGCATGTTCACCAGACGGCGCAGCTTCCCGTCGGCGAGTTTCTCCTCGGTGACCGGAGCAGCACTCCGCGTCGCATCCGCCTCGACGGGAGCGGTCTCCGGCACTGTCCCGGACGGCCCGTCCTTGCCCTCCTGCGTGACGACGTGTGTGACGGGCGGTGCCGTCGTCAGGTTCGGAGGAGTGGTCCGTGCCCAGTCGTCCTCGGCGCTCGACTGCGCCGGGTCCGCCGTCAGCACGATCACGCTGCGGTCCGTGGCGCTGTCGTACACCACCTTCGCGGGGCGCGCGGCCGTCAGCACGCTCCTGGCGGTCCCGTCCCGGGCGGCCAGCGCGTTCGCCAGGTCGAGACCCTCCGCGGCCGTCCCGGCCACCACCAGCGCATGATCCAGGGTGCGTGCGCTCAGGAACGGGTCGTGCGCGAGGAGCGCGACGATCTCCTCGTGCGGCACCCGAAGGGTTGTCCCGCCGGTCCACGGCACCTCGACGTGGGTCTGGTCACCGTCGGCCACCAATACATAGGCCTTGGCTTCCGGGCCGGGGCGGACCTCGCCGTTCCCAGTCGTACCGTCCGGCGACACCCGGTAGACGTCCGTGGCCAACGCACCCTGGATGGGCTTGCCGGTGAGGTTGCGGCCCGCCATCCCCATAGGTGAGGTGATCGCGGTGCCCGCGGAGAGCAGGCCCTTGCGCTGGAGGTGGTACGCGGCCAGGTCGACCGGGTCGTACACGTCGCGGCCGATCATCGCGGCGGCCGTCATGAGCCACAGGGCCTCGCGCTGGGCGACACCCGGCGGACGCGTCGCACCCCCCAGGTGCAGGATCCTGGTCGCGAAGGCGTCCGCGTCGGGCTGGGCCCTCAGCGCCTGCATGGCGTGGGCCACGGCCCAGAACACCCGCACCCGTATGGGGTCTCCGGGAGGCGGGGGAGCAGGCAGCCCCAGGAAGCCGGCGATCTGCGGGGGGAGGTTGCCGACCGTCTTCGCGGCCAGGTCCAGGAAGGGAAGCGCGACGAAGTCGTGCAGGTTGACGGGGCCGGACGAAGCGTGTGCCGTCGCCGCCTTCAGTACCCGCCGGACGCTCTCCTGGAGCTCATCGGCGTTCGCGAACGGAACCGGGCGCGGCTTCGGCGTCCCTTCCTTCTCCAGCCGGGCGCGGACCACCATGTCCAGCAGGTCCAGCGTGAACCCACCGGCCTCGCCCAGTCCCGGATCGACGCGCCGTATCCAGTCCAACGCCCCGATGCCAAGCAGCAGTTCCTGGTAGTTGCCCGCGGGGTCGTCTCTGTCGCTCTCGACCCCGTGGCCGAAGACGTGACGCAGTGCCCGGACCAGTATCAGAGTGTCCTCGCGGTCCTCCGCCGACACAGGGTCCGATTCCCCGCCCTCGTGCACCCCCGCCACCCGCGCGAGACGGTCGAGCACCTCCGCCTCGGGCTCCGGCCGTACCTCTGCCCAGGAGCCCAGCTCACCGCGGGCCGTGGCCATGATGCCCTGAAGCGTCACACCGGCCACCGTCGCATCGGCCACCGTCGCCACGGCGTGCACCCGGTTGACCACGAACAGCGTGCGCTCGACCTTGTTGGCCGCCTTCTGGGCCTCCGTGATGTTCCGCAACGGGTCGGCCACAAAAGGCGCCGCACTGCCCGCATTCACAGGGGAGGGAACACCGGGCTCCGCGGCCGTGCCCGCCCAGCACCCCTCGACCACGATCGGGTCCTCCGGAGCGAGCCGCTGCACGCTCGGACGCCGTTTCAGGAACCCCCCGACCTGATCCCCGGACGTGGCTACGCCGTCACCGTTCTGTGCGGCGGCTTCCTCATCCATCATGAAGAAACTGCCCGGGGTGCCGTGCAGCATGAAGTGGTAGACGTTCCGCCCGGCCCATGGCACCGCCAGCGAAGTCGTAAGAAGCTGGTTGGTGACCGGGTCGAAGTGGGCATAGTCCGCGTGCGCCAGGTCCTTCAGCCTCTCCTCGCGGTCGATCAGATCGGCGTCGTTGAACACCGCGCGGCCGATCGGCCGCATGGTCCGGGGGTCGGTGATGGTGACGCTCTTGACCTTCCGGTCCGCGAGCTCGGAGCCGTCGGCCAGGATCAGGAATCCGTCGCCGCTGTCGGCGCCGCCCCGGCCCAGGTCTTCCGGGCGACTGGCAACCCACTTGCCCAAGGGCGCTCCGTGCGCCAGCCGGTTGACCGTCCCGATCCGGTATCCCCGCGCGAGCGATGTGTCCCAGACAAGCTCCGGGGTCCCGCTGTGCGCCACCACGCCCCGCGCGATCCCCGCGGAGACGCGTCGCGGCATCTCCAGGTCGCCGTCGCCCGCGTGCGGCACCACCAGCATGACGAGAGCGTTGGGAGGGCGCTTGGCCAATTCCTCGTCCATCGCCAGGAGTTCCGTGAACTCGTCGGCCGGCACCCTACGTGACGTACCGTCCGGCCACGGCACCTCGATGTGCTCGCGCCCGCCCTCGGCCTCCACCAGGTAGGCGGCGGGGCTGCCGGACATGTCCTTCCTGGACACGCTCGCGGTGGCCGGCGCGCGGGAGAAACTACGGCCCACCACTGTGCCGTCGGGAGTAACCATCAACGTCTTGTCGGACAGCACACCGGTGTGCTGGGCCAGGTGGAACGCTCCCAGCGCCGCCAGGTTGGCGGCCCGCCCGGCCGCCATCGCCTCGCCCACCAGTGTGTACAACTCGTCACGCACGGCGGCGTCCACCGGGTCCGACGCACCCAGGTGCAGGATCCGGCGGGCCAACGGAACCGGATCGAACGGCGCCTTCCCCAGAGCCGGATCGGTCTGCCGCAGCGCGTCCAGCCGCTCGACCGCCGCGGAGTGGGACCACAGCTCGATCCCGACCGTCACCTGCCGCGGGACACCGTCGTCGGCGTCGTCCGGCCGTGGTGCGCCGGACGTGGTGACCGTGAACGCGTCCGCCGCGCCCGGCTGCTTGAGCCCGGCGCGGAACACCTCCGCGACCGCGTTCGCGCGCCGCCCCGTGGCGCCCGCGTCCGAGGCCTCGCCGTCGTCGTCGTACCCGGTCACGACGACCCGGGGGGCCGGGATGCCCGCCCGGATGTTGCGCGCGCCGGCTTCCACCACACTGCTCACCAGCACGCGGATCCGCTTGCGCTGACCGGGGCTGACCGTCTCCACCCCGTCCGCGAACTCCCTGCGCGTCAGGGACGGCAGCACCGGATCGGCGGGTACCCAGCGCGGGCCCGCACTGGGCGTAGGCGCCGAGGTGACGCGGCTGCCGGTGGAGCTCTGCGCGGCGATGGGGCGGGCGACGTGCCAGTTGCCCTTCGCCGCGGGGTCGCCCGTGTGGCCGATCACGGCGGGGTCCTGGGTGCCGAGGCCGGACCAGTCGATCGAGTCGTCGGTGTACCAAATGGTCCTGCCGAGGCGGGCCTTGAGCTTGTCCGGCAGGCCGGGGTTGTGCCGGCCGAGCTCGGAGGCCGCCAGGACGAGGGGAGTATTCAGGTCGTGCACGTATACGGAACGGTCGTGGGCCAGCAGCTCACCCAGCTCGTCCTCGGTCACCACCCGGCGTTCCCCGGCCGTGTTCGTCAGCGCGAGGCGTCCGTCTCCCAGTGGCTCGACGGCGACGACTACGGGCTGGGGGCCGCCCTTGACCTGCCACGGGGCGGCAGTGACCGAGCCCGACAGCGTGATCCTGTTCGTGTCCAGCCCACCGGGCATGTCCAGGCCCGCCCAGTTGCGGACGAACGGCTTCCCGCCGACAGGAGCCTGCCGGGGCAGGAAGTCGTGTTCGAGCTGGAACGCGGCCACCGCGTCCACGTCGGACACCTTGCGCCCCACGGCCGCCGCCGCGGCCACCGCGTAGAACAGCTCGCCGCGCCGCCCCCGGTCCGGCTTGTCCAGATGCAGCACACGGGCGCCGAACGCGTCCAGGTCGGACACCCCGGCGAACGCCTCCCGGGCCTTGACCATCGACCAGAACAGCTTGGTGTACTCGGCCTCGCCCACCGGTGCGCCGTCGGGCAGGCCGAGCACCCGGCGAGTCGTACCCTCCGGATCATCGAGCGCACCCAGTTGGTCGGCGACCTTCGCCAGCTGCGGGGGCTTACTGAACCCGGACAGGGCACGCCCGGGCTTCCGCTCCCAGGCCTTCGCCGCGTCGGCCAGCATGTCGCGGTATGCCTTGGCAGTGACCGGCCCGGCATCGCCCACACCGGACTTCCTGCGGGCGACCCGCTCGAACAGGTCCATCGTGAACAACGGGGCGTCGGAGGAGAGCGCGGTGTCGGCGCGCCACATCCCCTCCAACGCACCGATACCACGCAGCAGAGCCTGGTACCGCTCGTTCTCGGGGTCGTGGTCCACAGCGGAGCCGAAGGCCAGCCGCAGCGCGCGCACCAGGCGCAGTGTCCGCTGCCGCACCTCGTCCGAGGCCTCGCCGGTACCCGAGTGCAGACCCGCGATCCTGGCGCGCTCGTCGAGCGCCCCGGCCTTCGGCTCCGGCCGGAAGTACAACCGCCGCCCGCGCCGGCCACGTACATCGGTGAGCAGCTCATGGATGTACCGCGTGGAACTGCCCCTGCGCGCCATGGTCATGGCGGTGATCCGGTCGCCTGCGACGACGCGCCGGTTGGTCTCGTTGGCCACGTGCTGGCCAGGAGGCATGTTCTCCAACGGGTCGGCGACGAAGGGATCGGGGGCGCCTTCCTGGGCGTCCGCGCGATCGGGTGACCGGTCGGAGGCGGCACCGCCCCAGCAGGGCCCCGCGTAGATCGTGGCGTCCTCGCGCAGGTTGCTCACACTGGGACGCCGTGCGAGTCCGCGCGCGAACTCGGGACCGGGGATCAGCGCGTACGTGCCGTCGTCCTGCGCCACGTCCTGGAAGCCGGGCCCGCCGTGGCCGGAGTACGTGTAGTCCGGCAACGGGTCCGGCAGAGCCTCGGGTTTGCCCTCCCACTGCTTGGTGACGGGGTTGTAGTGCCCCAGGTGGTCCATGTCGTTCAGGTGACGGAGTATCTCCTCGCGGTCCCCTGCCAGGTCCTTGGGCTGGACCGAGGACCGTCCGAGCTGCTTGTGGTCACTGCTGACGATGCTGTGTGTCACCCAGCGGCGCTCCCACTCCGGCAGCACCGACTCCGCGGCACGCCACTCGCCCGGCACGCTGCGTATCCAGTCGCCGAAGGGCCTGCCCGGGAACACCATCATCGCGATGGCATGACGCTTGCCACCGAGGGGACTCATCCTCGCGTGACCGCTGAACGACCAGACGACCCTGCCGGTCCGCTGCGCGACGAGGCGCGGCAGGTCGAGCCCCCTGCTCCCGGAGTACGGGAACGCCAGAACGATGGGCGCGCCCTCGGGGATGTCCGGGTCGTTCGCGAGCCGCTCGGCGAGTTCCTCGTAGCTCTCCCGGCGCTGTGTCCCGTCCGGCCACGGCACCATCACATGGTCGTGTCCTCCCGTGAGCCCTCCCACGAGATAGGGCGCGGCGTCACCTTCCACGTGCCAGGGCGCCGGCTCGGGGCGGCCCAAAGGCACTGCGGCGCTGACCGTCCGGACCTCGCTCGTGTCCACCTCGACGGGCGCGCCCGTCAGATTCAGGCTCGGATAGCTCACCTCGCCGTTGACGGTGAAACGGTCGGAGGCGGCGCTCCCGCCCGCCGTCCGGAGGTGGTACGCGCCCAGCGCCACCAGGCTGGACGCGCGGCCCGCGGCGATCGCGTCCGGCACCAGAGCCAACAGCTCGTCACGCACCGCCGGATCCACAGGCATGCTGGGCGTCAGATGCAGGATCCGGCGGGCGAGAGCAGCCACGTCCAACGGGCCGTCGGCGAAGCGCGGGTCCCGCAGCCGTAGCGCGTCCAACGCCTCCAGGGCGGCCGAGGCGGCCGCGCCCGGTACGAGGAATTCCACCTTCGCGCGTCGCCGGAGCTCGTCGCCGGTCAGTGCGTCCTGGCCGGTCTCCCGGTCCAGGCCCATCACATGCACCGTCAGATCGCGAGCGGTCAGTCGCTCCGCCGGCGGCAGGTCCACCTGGAGTCGGGCGAGCACCGGATCCAGGTCGTGGCTGAATGCGTCCCTCAGTGCTTCCGCGCGCCGTTGGCCCAGCTCCCGCGCCCCGTCGCCGTACCCCGTGACCACCATCGCGAGTGGCGGCAGTCCGCCCCGATGGTTCCGCACGGCCACCGTGGCCGTCCGGACCACCAGGCGGGCGACCGCCGCCCGCTCCATGCCGGACAGGTCACTCGCCCCGTCCTCGAAGGCGACCCGCGTCAGCTCCGGCAGCACCGGGCCCGTCCCGACAGCCGGACCGGGAACGTGCGCGGCCCCCAGGGCGACCGACGCCGGCGAACGCCACACCCGGCTGCTCCCGAGACCGGCCCCGAGACCCTGTCGGCCGACCCCGAGCCTCAGCCCGGCAACCGGCGCGGGCACCGGCCCCGGACCGGAATCCGACGCGTCCGACAACCCGTCCGACTCGTCCGACGACTGCTCCGGATCCGAAACGGGAGCGCTGGTGACCCGCCGCACGACCGTGTCGGGGGTCGTCTCCTGGTCGGATCCGGGCCGCTCCGCCTTCGCCACGGCCTCGTCGGCCGGGAGGGTCGGCAGCTCTTCGGACGCGGTCCGCAAGGGCCGGAAGGGCGGCGGCGTCTCCGGCCGGGGCCGCGACGGGACATCGGCCTCGCCGGAAGCGGCCTGCGGCCGCTGCCTCGGTGCGACCGGTGCGGCGGCCTGTGCGTCGCCCGGCGGTGTGGCCGACTGCGTCGACGAGCGGGGGACGTACGAGGCGTCGCCCGGGACCGTACCCCTCTCGGACATGCTGCCAGGACCGGGCGCCGGCTGCTGCGCGCCCGGAGCGGAGCGGGGCGCGGCGGAGGCGGACGGGAGGTCCGCCGCCGGCACGGGCCCCGACGGGCCCACCACGACGGGGGCCGGGTCCGTCCCCCCCGGAGCCGGGACGGACTCGTCCACCTGGTCGGTCCGGTCCTGGTCCATCGCGACTACCCTCGGCTCCGTACCCGGTGCCGGGGCCGCGTTGTCGGCACTGCCGCGGCCGGCAGGGAGGGTGTCCGGATCTGCCGCCGACTGCGGGGAGTTGCTGACCGCGAGGGGCCTGCTCTGGGAGCCGGCCGTGCCCTGCGGGCCCGTGCTCGCGGGCTGGCGGGCGTCGGGGCTCACGTGCGCGGCGGCGTTGTTGTAGCCCGCGCCCTCGCCCGCACCCTCGTTCGCGTCCTCGTCCGAGTCGTCGGCGACCGGCGGGAGGATCGCGTCGTCCGCCGTCCGCTCGCGTACGGACTCCCCCGCGTCGGAACCGTTGGCACCCGGCCGGCCTGCGCCCGACCCGGCGGTGCCCTTGTCCGGCGAAGCCGACTGCTGGTCGGCGGACGAAGCGCCCTCCGGATCGACGAGGTCCTCGTCGTCGGCGAGCAGGCTGTCGGTGTCCTGGTACTCGGAGGTGCCGGACGGCTGCCCGGTGCTCTGGGTGGGCGGCGGTGCGGAGGCTGAAGAGCCCCCGGTGTGGGGCATGTTCGCCGACGCCTCGGCGGACGAGCCGTTGTCGGCGGCCGCCGATTCCGGCGGGTTGAGCGTGGAGAGGACGGACTCGCTGCTCGACTCGTCCGGCAGCGGCAGAGCGTCCTCGCCGATGCCGGGCTCCGGGGCCGTGTCCTCCCCGTCGATGTACGAGGGGCTGGAGGGGTACTTGACCGCACCCCCGACGCCGGTTCCGGTCACCGCGGCCGGGGACACACCCGTGCTCCCGTCGGGCAGCGGCGCCTGCTGCTGGTACGCGTTGAAGTCGTCGGGGTCGTAGTCCGTGACGGACGAGGTATCGCTGTCGAAGCCGTAGTCGGTGTCCGTGACGGACGAGGCGTCGCTGTCGAAGCCGTAGTCGGTGTCCGTATCGGACGAGACGTCGCTGACGTACGACGCGGAGTTGTCCGTGTCGGGCCGGTACGGCGGGCCATAGGTGCTGGTCCCATTTCCGTTCACCGTGGAGAGGGGGTCGTTCCCTCCGTCGTCGACGGCCCTGATGGCGGGGCTGTTGGGGTCGGGAGCGTCCCAGCCGCCGGTGGCGGACGCCGTGAAGGGACGGGGCGGCGAGTCGGCACGGTAGGCAGTCGGAGGACCGTAGACGCCGGCGTTCCGATCGGGACCGTAACCACCGGGGCTCCGAAGAGGAGGAGGCTGCGGCGCGCGGTGGTCGGCGCCGCTCCCGCTCCCGCCGCCCGGAAGGTAGTTGAGGTTGTTCTGGCCGAGGTTGAGATTCGGGAAGAACGTCTTGTTCAGCCATTTTCCGCCGCCCCCCGCGATATCGGAAGCACTCTCGAACAGGACCCCACTGAGTCCGGCGCTCGTGAACGTGGCGGGGTTGATGGCGAACGTGCCCAGGAAGAAGAGATTGGTGAATGTCTCCGCGAAGGTCTCGGCCTGACCCTCGTTGATGAAGGTGTGGGGAAGTTCGTAAAGCTCCTTCCACCCCGGGTTCTTCTTGAAGAAGTTCTTCAGGAACGGCGCGGTCATCTGGGAGAAGGCGCCGCCGAAGGCCCCCGCCAGCAGTCCCATGACCGCCGACTGCCCGATGTCCTTCCAGTCGAATTCCTTGCGCCGCCTGTCCTCATCCGCCGCGGACATCGAGATGACCTGGGCGGCGAACGTGATGAACGCTTCCTGGATCGCTTCGAGCAGTGCCGATATCGGCGTCGGTACGGCGTGCCCCAGCCGCTGCAGAAGCAACAGCATGGAGAGCCCGGTGCGCGCCCTGACCAGGGCTATCTCGGTGAGGGAAGTACCACCGGTGAAGATGGCGAGTGCGGCGATCAGAGCGAGTTCGAGGTTCATGAGAATGAACTCAAGGAGGATCTGGTACTTGCTCTCCGAGAGCTTCATCGAGCGGTCCACCTGGCGGCGGCCTATGTCGCGGAGCTCCGTGGAGAATTCCTGAAGATGGTTCTGGCCCGCGTCGTCGACGAAGGTCTTCATCGCGGCGATGAACTCCCTGCCGATCTCCGGCGGAAGTGATTTTCCGGCTGTGGAGATCGCAGCCTTCATCGCGTCGGAGAGAGCGCCGACGTCGTCGGCCAGCCGGTTGTAAGGATTGCGGCTGTCGAAGCCCCTGTCCTCGTTACCGGTGGCGACGCTGGCGCCCACCCACACCTCGATGAACTCCCGCAGAGCGGGAGAGAACATGATCGCCATCTACCGCCGCGATTCGCTTTCCGCGCTCTGCGACTGGATGTCCTCGACCGCCAGAGCCTGCGGCCGCTGTACGTTGCCTGCCTCCGCGGCGACCGCGTCGACCAGTGCCATGAATCCGTTGGTGATGGCGTCCGCCGTCAGGATGACCTGTTCCTGTTCCTTCCGGACCTGGTCACCGACCTGGTTGGCGAAGAGGTCGTCGCCGCCCTCCTCACCCCACCAGCCGGAGTACTCGCCGCTGTCGCGCTCGAAGTTGGGCACCAGTGCCTCGCTGTACCGGACGGCGTCGGCAATGCTCTTCGAACCGGCCAGGATCGCCTGGATGTCGGCCGAGTAATTACCAGCCATGGCTACGCACCCCCCTGTCGCTTGCCCGCGGTGCCGCGGTCGGCGGGCGGGGCGGCCGGCGGCTCGTCCTCGTCCTCGTGGATCTCGTCGCGGAGCCGGCTCATCGCCGTCGGCTCCTGCGCCACGGAGGTCTCACTGAGCAACGACCCGAAGATCGATCCCCAGTCGACGCCCATCCGCTCCGGGACGGGCCCCCGGGCCGACATCCTGGTGAGCGGGTCGAGCACGGCGACCACCTGACGCGCCATCTCGGCGCGGGCCGTGTTCGCGGCTTCCAGCACCGACGCGGAGAGCTGCGGGGCCGCCATGTTCCGGTACTTGCCGTCGAGGAACTCCAGGCTCGTCAGTTCCCCCTTGGACCCGACTGCCACCCGCACCGACCGGTCCGCCGAACGCGCGGTCACCGACGCCGCGTCCAGCTCGCCCCGCGCCCCGGCCACGGCCTCTTCAGTCGCCTTCAGGTGTGCCGTCGCCTGGGCCACACGGTCTTCCATCGACTGACTCAAACCGAACCCCTCACTGGTCAATTGATCATTAAACACGCACGATCGCGTCCCGTCGAACGTGACGGCTCGTCATACGGTCAGCGGCCCAGGGCCATCGGTGCGCCACCGTCGTCGGTGCCCCAGACGTCCTCGTCCTCCGGCAGCCAGGTGGTCCGCTCCCGGTCGCTGCTCTCCGTCTGCTGCCCGCCGCCTCCCGCCCCGCCGCCGCCTCCGCCCATCGGTGGCATGAAGGGCGAGTTGCTGGTGGCCTGTTGCGTGCCCCTCGTGGTCACGCCGTGTTCCTGTCCCTCGATGGTCGAGGAGGCGTTGGCCATCCTGCCGGAGCGGCCGCCGCCGGGCTCGATGACGTTCCGCACCCGCTCGCCGGACGCCCCGCCCTCGCCGCCGCCGCCGCCCCGCATCTGCGGCGGCGGCATCCCCCCGGGCGAGCCCGCTCCTCCGCCGGAACCCCCTGCGGAGGCAGCAGCCGCGCCCCCGCCCTCGGGGCGCCCCAGCGCGGACGTCAGGTCGTCCCGGTTGTAGAGGTTGTCGCTGAACGCGGAGGAGTAGGCCGAACCGCCGCCCGACGGGTCGAACGACGAGAGGTCGGGAGGCTGTGGCAGGTCGGCGATGCGCTGGCGGATCTGCTCGTCGATGTCCTTGCCGCCGGACCCGGCCCGGTCGCTCTCGGCCTGGATCTCGCCCATGCGCTGGTTGTACTCGGCCCTGGCGTCCCGCCGGGCCTGCTGCGCGTCCGTACGGGCCTGCTCCCGTTCCTCCTGGGAGGCCGCCTTCTGGTCGTTGTACTCGCCCTTGGCCTTCGCCTCGGCGGCGTCGGCCTGTTGAACGGAGTCCCGCTCGGTGCCGTCGATCTCGGCGATCCGGCGGTCGTAGTCCTCCTGGGCCTTCTGCTCGTCGCCGCCGCCGGCTATCTCACGGTCGTACTCCTGCCGTGCTTCCGCACGGTCCTCCTTGGCCTGGTCCTGCGCCTGGTCCCGCTGCTCCTGAGCCGTGCCCTTCTCGCGCTCGTACTCCTGCTTCGCCGCCGACTCCTGGCGGTCGGCGTCCTGCACGGCGCTGTCGCGCTCCGCCCGCGCGTCGGCCTGCTTCTGCTCGTAGTCCGACTGCGCGCCGGCCTTGGCCTGTTCGGCCTCCAGCCGGGCCTGCTGCTTCTCCTGTACGGCCTCGCGCCGGGCCTTCTCCTGCTCGTCGCCGACCCCGCTCCTGGCCTCTTCCTGCTGCTGCTTGGCCTCGGCCCGGTCCTGCTCGTTCCGGGCGAGTGCCGCCTCCCTCTCCTTCGCGGCCTCGGCCTTCTCCGCCTTCTGCTCCTCCTTGACCTCCTTCTTCTCCCCTTCGGCCGCTGCCTTGGCCTCCTCCTGAGCCTTCTCCGCCTCCTCCTTCGCCGCGGCCTGTTCCGCCTTCGCGGCGTCCTTCTCCGCCTTCTGCTCCTCCTTGGCCTCCTCCTTCTCCACGTCGGCCGCCGCCTTCTCGGCGTCGTGCTCCGCCTTCGCGGCGTCCTTCTCCGCGTCCTGCTCCTTCTTGGCCTCGTCCTGAGTCTTCTTGGCCTCGGCCCGCTGCTGGTCGGCCTGACGGAGCGCGAATGCCCGCTGCGCGTCGCCCTCGGCTTTCGCTTCCTGCTTCTCCGCCTTCTGCTCGGCCTTGGCCTCGTCCTGCTCCTTCTTGGACTCGGCCTTCGCCGCCTCCTGTTCCGCCTTGGCCTCCGCCTTCTCCCCGGCGGCCGCCGCCTTCTCGGCGCCCTGCTCCGCCTTCGCCTCCGTCTTCTCCTTGTCGGCCTCGGCCTTCGCGGCGGCCTTCTCCTTGTCGGCCTCGGCCTTCGCCGCGGCCTGTTCCGCCTTGGCCTCAGCCTTCTCCCCGGCGGCCTCCGCCCTGGCCTCAGCCTTCTCGGCCTCGGCCTCGGCCTTGGCGTCGACCTTGTCCTTCGCCGCCTGCGCCCGGTCCGCGGCCGCCTGCGCCTTGGCGTCGGCCCTGTCCTTCTCCAACAGCAACCGGTCCGCGGCCGCCAGCGCCTTGGTCTCCTCCTTCTCCTTCTCCAACAGCAACCGGTCCGCGGCCGCCTGCGCCTTGGCGTCGGCCCTGTCCTTCGCCGCCGCCGCCGCGGCCGCGTCAGCCGCCGCCTTCGTGTCGATCTTGTCCTTGTCCCCCTGCTCCTTGGTCGCGATTTCCGAGAGGGATTTCTTGTCCTTGTCGGTGATGCTGGTGTCAAAAGCCTTCTCGGCGTCGCCGAAGGCCGCATCCATCGCAACAATGGCGTCGGAGCCGGCCGCGCCGAGCCAGTCCTTCACGGACTGGCCCCACCGGCGCACGGCCTCCGCGCCTATCTTCTTCCAGGTGTCCATTTCGGTGGGCGGGCCGTAGGATTTGCCCTCGATCTGGATGTCGAACGCAAAGTCAGGCAGTGCCACGACATAGTTGCGATAGCTGCCGTACATTCCTCCGCTGGAGGTTTGAATGTCGGTCCTGTCGTACTGCGTGTCAAAGAGAGTCAGCCTGGCGTCCTGCAGCATGTCGTACAGCCAGCGATGCGGATTGCTCTCCGCCTTCCACGCCGCCCACGCGTTCTCCAGCGCGATCACCTGGTTGTAGAGCGTCGCCTGGAGGGCGGCCAGGGCCTGGGCGGGCCGGGAAGTCACCACCGTGTTGTCAAGAGTCGTGGGGTTGCCGAGGGTGTTGCCGCCGTCGGTGAGCTGGTCGGCGTATCCCTCGTAGTTTCTTGCCAGTTTATGGATCAGCGCTTTAAATATGGCCGCCGACGTGCCGTCCCAGGACTTGCTGCCCTCACCGATGTCCTCGGTGTCCCATTTCCCGACCGTGACGGCGCTGTCCTCGAAGAACTTGACGACGCGGTCGAACGATTTGGCGACGTCCGTGAAGGACCCCAGGTCGACGTAGCTCTCGTCGTTCACGGGGAGGCCGTTGCTCGAAAATCCATGGGTGTGGTAGGGCGGCGTCGACAGTTTCCGCAGGGCTGCCAGCGGCCCATGCACGTACTGGATCAGAGGCCTGTTGTCCCACTTGAGCTTTTCCCCGTCCTTGTTCCAGCCCCCCTCGTTCTTCAGGACCTTGCTCTCGAACGCAATGCCGGTGAGCACGTCGCTGCCGCTCGGCGGGCTTCCCGAGGCGGCGACACCCAGGAAGGAGATGTGCGCCCGGTAGCTGTAGAGCATCCTCCCCTCGGACACCTCATGCTGCGAAACGTCGGCCGCGCCGTAGAACGGAATGGTGTAGTCAGTGTTGAACGTCCGCCAGCCGCCCGAGCCAATAAAACCGGACGAGTACCCCCCTTTATCCACCTCATCCAGCCGAACATGCATCAGCGGAATGTCTTCATTCCCTTTCAAGTTCTCGAACAGCCCCTCCCGGGGCGGCACCGGATAGCCGGTGAGCATCTGGATCGCCTGACTCCATTTGTCGTTGTTGTTGTCCTTGACATCTTTGGGGGCCATCACCGTGCTCCGCGGGCTCGTAGAAACTCGTAAGAAAAGGGACTGTCGATGCCGCCTCGGGCCTCCTCAGTCCTCCTTCTTCTCGTCGCCGCCGGTGTTGCCGAGGTCGCTGTCGACGTCTTCGAAGATGTCGATGAAATCGTCCGGAGTGATGCTCTCCATGTTTTTACTCTGATCTTTGACCAGCAGATCGACGGTGTCCTGCAATGCTGCTTCGAGGTCCTCGAAGAGCACTGTCTGGTCCGTGACGATGCGCAGGATCTCTTTTGCCGAATCCTGTACGACCTTGTTCAGGGCGGCGCCGCCGACCAGGTCTCCCGTGCCGGCCATGCCTCCGATGATGAGAGGCTTCGTGGCGTCGATCGTGGTATTTATCTTCTCGATGTCGGCGACGGACGAAATGGCCGGGCCGGCGTCTTTGTCGGGCTTGGCGAGATTCTGCAGCGTCGCTGTGAATTCCTCGATGTGGTTCGCGATGAACGACTTCAGAAATGCGCTGTCAAGGACCGTGACTTTGGTCACGTCGTTCCCCTTCCGTACGGCGCCGGAGACCGGGGCGGTCCCGCGCGCAGGGTTCCTGAGACGTCTTGGGCGACGCGTCGGGCGCCGCCGGTTCCCGTTGTTCCGGGCGAGGTACGGCACCGGAACCACTGGGGCCGACGGCGCCCGATCGTTCTCCAGCCGTCCCCGCCTTCCCCTCGCGTCGTGCACGGGGGAAGGCGGGGGACGGCCGTTTCACACGGTCAGCGGCTGCCGATCCGGATGTCCCCCCACCGCTGCGAGAGGTTCTGTTCCGTGTACCGGTAGCCGGAGGAAATTTCGGTGAGCAGGCCCGAGTGGTTGGCGAGCAGGGTCTTGATGTTCGTGACCGCGCCGTCCCACTTCGCCTGGACCTCGCTGTAGACGTCGCGGTCGTCACCGATCCAGCTGTTCCTGAGCTCGGACAGCTCCATTTCCAGGTTCTCGATGATGCTCATTACGGCCTGCGACTGGGCGACCATGTCATCGGCCGCACCCTCCGCATGGTTGTAGTCGACGTAGATGTAACCGTCGGTGAAGTCCATGAAAATCCTCGATTCGCCACGACTACGGGCGCAGTGACGGTCAGTGGGCGAGACCGTGGCTGCAGAACGGTGATTCCTGAACACGATGCCGAGCCAACGCCCCGGCGGAGTGCCTATGGTCAGGAGGAAGTGCTGGTGCCGTTGAGCTCGTCGAACACAGTCGTGGACCTTGAATACTCGGCGTCGATCGTTTCGCTCGAAGAGCCCTGCACCTTCCCGTGCTCCGTGAGGGTGGTGTTGAGCTCGTCGACCATCCGGTCCAGGCTGATCAAGATGGTGTCGACATGCCCGTCCCACTGCTCCAGCAGCTTCTTGTACTTGCCACCGTCGGAGCCACCGTAATTGGCGGCGAGATTCTGCGAGGTGGTCTGGACGTCCCGCTGACACGCCTGGACGCCGCTGAACGCCTGCTCCAGCGCCATGATTCCGTTGCGGGTCGCATGCTCTTCGGACTGCTGCATGACCATGAGAGAACTTCCTTCCGGCGAAAATCACCGACCAGTGGGCCCATCACACCCGTGGGCAGACAAGGTGACTCCTGCGAACACACATCGGTTCACCGGGACATGGGGTAACCAGATGCTAAGCAGGCTGCAACTTGTTTGGCAATTGACCACCGAGCGGTAACCGCAGCCCAACTCACGCCCGCGAACGCTCGATTGAGCAACGACTCCGAATTAGCCTTGCTCACTTGAGCGGTGACGCCATGTCATCCAGACAGATCGGGCATTACATCCCTTCCCGCCTTCACAGCCGGGCACCTGCACTCAACACCAAGTGAACGTGAGACCTCGGAAAAATTCACAACCCGCGGATTCACCGCCGGGCGATTTCTCCTATGTCCTTGCTATTTCTCCGCACACCGCAGTGTCACTCGCGCCTCCCCCGACGAGGCCGCCTCGGGGCTGAGGTCCGGGCCGCTCGGCAGCATGGCCAGCATCGGCGAAGGCATCGCCCGCTCCTCAACACCCCCGTATCCCAACGCCTTCGCGCCTTCCTGGGACAGCACCCGGTACTTCACGCCCTCGTCGGTCACCAGATACATGGTGTCGCCCAGCGGGCTGCCGCCCGCGCTCAACGCCCTGACCAGCGCGCCCCTGCCGGCTCGTACAGCAATGGCGTCGACCTTCAGACAGCCCGGTTCGACCTCGGGGGCCGGTGGCTGCACGGCCTCGGGCAGGGCGCTCGCCGGCAGTACGGACGCACCCACCCGCACTCCGCTCTTATCGGTGTCGACGTCCGCGCACGCGACGGAACCGCCGGCGACATCAACCGCCTTCGGCGGCTTCTCGGGCAGCCTCGCGGAGTTCGCCGCGCCGTCCTCGCCGCGCGGCGCGAGGTGCTCGGTCAGCGCGTCGGCCTGGAGCGTCGCCACGGTCGCGGCGGCTCCCCCGTATGCCTTGTCCCGGGTCTCCGGATCGCCCAGAAGCAGAGCCGCCCCGGTGGCCGTCAGCGGGACCAGGCCATCCTTCTGCAGCACGTGGTACCGGGGCGCCGAGCCGGGTACGTCGACGCGGAAGATCTGCCCGATTTTTGTGCTCCGGCCCGCCAGCGCGGGTCCGTCCCTGCCTCGGCCCGGCACCTCCGCAGGGGCCAGGTCGGGACCTTGCGGGAAGGCATTGAGAAACGCGGCCGCGACGGGGCGCGGGGTGACATTCCCGTACCCGAGGGCCTCGGCCGCGTTGGCCCGCTCGTCCAGGGGCAGCCTGCTGCCCTGCCACAGGAGATACGTGGTGTCGCCGGGCCCGGCGACCAGCAGGCCGTCGGCCTCCCCCAGCCTCCGTCCGCCCGGAACCTTCTGGGGCTCCTCCATGCCGAGGGCCAGCGTCGTGGTGGCCATGACGACACCCGTCGTCCTCGGCAGGACGCCGGAACACACCAGCCACGGCTTGCTGTCCAAGTCACCCGGGCCCGGCAGGGACTCGGGCCCGTCCGCGATGCCGACGGGCGACCCGTGCGGTGTGTCGGCGAGCGAGGACGTGCCCACCGTCGTGACACCGACGGGGCCGCCGGTTATCAACTGGGCCGATGCGTAGTTGCGCACGGGGCGCAGCCGTCCGTCCAGGAACAGATACCGCGCGCCTGTCTGTTTGTCGACGATGAGGTCCTGCGAGGTGCGCCAGGAATCGTTCCCGCCCGGTTTGATGAGCCCGAAGACGAAGGCCCCGACGCACACCAGGACCGCGATGAGCACACCTATCGCGGCGCCGCGGTTGGTTCTGCCCAGGGGGCTCTCCGGGTCGTCGGGCTCGGCCCGCAGCATGGCCGATGCCAGTCGCCCCATGACGAAGAGATGAGCCTGTACTTGGTCTCGCTTGCTGTGCACGGTCGGTCCCCCGGATCAGCCGTTGATACCGCGGAGAGCGCCGTAGACGCCCATCGACCAGAGCGTCAGTGGCAGCATGCTGATGGCGGCGAGCGAGTGCAGCAGCTCGGCCGCCCGTCCCCAGTACGGCAGCAGGCGGCGCCCCGGCACGGTCCATGAGGCGATCGTGATCACGGCCGCCAGAGCCAGCAGGCCGGCCGTCAGGGTCAGCCGGTCCGTCGCGTCGAAGGCCAGTGCCGCCTCGAACAGCAGCAGTGCCACGCCCCAGGCCCCGGCGGTGGTCAGCGCGATCCGCTGCAGGACGTTGCCAAGTCCCCGGCTGTGCAACAGCAGCAGGAGCGACAGGGCTACGACGGTGAGGACACGGGAGAGATCCGGCTCGACCATGAGCATCGCGAGGCAGGGCAGGCAGATCAGGCCGATGACCGTGTAGAAGGCGGTCATCCAGCCGTCCGCCAGCATGGCGCGGGCTTCGACGTCCGAGGCGGGATACGGGTCGATCCCCTCCTGCAGCTGCTGGACGTTGGTCGGCAGCGGTGGCATCCGCATCCCGGAGAGCCTGAACGACAGCGAGGGCACGAAGCCGCCGAACAGCACCACCACGACCGCGACCAGGCCGGCCGCGTGCTCCGGCGCCAGATCCAGGATGATCAGCGAGGCTCCGAGTGCCCCCGCCACGGCGACCGATGCCGTGCCGAGGAACAGCGCCGGGTACATACCGACCGCGGCCAGCGCGAGCACCGCCGCGCCACCGCCGGCGGCGGAGGCCGCCAACAGCCTTGCTCCCAGTACGGCGTCACCCCCGGCGCCGCCCAACTCCCCGCCGGGCAGCAGCCAGCCCGCCAGTGCGAAGTAGGGGGCCGCCATGATGCCGAGCATCGAGCCCGCCCCGGAGTCGCCGACGGCGCGGGTGGCTGAGCCCGCCCCGGCTATCAGCAGCAGTCCGGCGGCCGAGGCCGCGAGCGCCCGCAGCCAGCCTGGCGAGCCGGGCAGGGCCAGGAACACCATGCCCAGGGTGAGTGTGGCGATGGCCATGGCGTGCAGCAGACGACGGCCGGCTTCCGCGCTCCAACTGTGCGGACGCTGCCGCATGGTGTCGGATATGCCGTCCACCAGGTCGTCGAGGTGCACCTCGGGGAGCGCCTCGGCGCGTGGTCGCAGAGCGAGGACCTCGCCGTCGCGCAGGCCGAGGGAGTCCAAGGTACTCTCGGGGTCGAGCGGTGGGCCGCCGAGGCGTTGCAGTATCCAACCACCGTGCTCCAGGCCGGTTTCCTCCAGGTCGTCGCCTCCGTAACTGATCACAGTGGGCAGCAGATCGGCAACGGAGACATCGGAGGGAACGGCCAGGTCGACGGTCCTGGCCGGAGCACGTACGGTGACGCGGCACAGGCTTGCCGCCTGAATCTCAGTCATGGGCTTCGGGTTCACGCTTTCTGGCGGACTGCGGGATGCGCGGTGGCTGGAAGGTGGGAAGCGGCACGCTGGTAGGTCACTGAAGGTGACGGTAAGTCGGGCGTGTTACGCGCCGGACGAGTTGTCGGCCGGCCGTGTTCGCTACACCGCTGAAGAATACAACGTCCCATACTGCGTTCCGCAGAGTCCATTCGGAAAATCTGCGGCTCGGCGCGAGACCCTACTTCATCCGCAATGCGAGACATCTCGCTTTCGCTGCGCCGACCCCATCGCCCATACGGGAAACCGGATATCGCCGCCGATTCCGGTAAAGACCGGCTGACGCACCGGCGTTGGCACGGAAATTTTCCGACATCATCGAGGAGCCATTCGTTGAGCGTGATCCTGTTCCGCAGGCCGGCTCGCCGCAAAGGTCCGGAATTGCCGTCGGGCGACCTGAGTCTTCAGGAACCGCCGACGCTTCCCGAAGTCACGCCGGACAGTTCCGCGATATGGACATACTTGCCGATGGCGCTGATGTCCGTCTCCATGATGATGATGTTCATGCGGCCCGGTATGGCCAAGTCCAGCGGCGGATTCATCTATATCGCGCTCGGCATGATGGTGGTGGCCTCGGCGGCGATGATGATCGGCCAGGTCATGAAGCGCAACGCCGAACGCAAAGAGCGGATGAAGGGCGAACGCCGCGACTACCTGCGCTACCTGCGGCAGACGCGCCGCAAGGTGCGCGGCACCATCGTCGATCAGCAGCAGGCCCTCTCCTGGCGCCACCCCGCTCCCGACGCACTGTCGTCCTTCGTGCGCACCACCCGCCTGTGGGAACGCCGCGCGTCCGACGAGGACTTCGCGGAGGTCCGGATGGGCGTCGGTGACCAGCGCATCGCGATGAAGCTGACCCCGTTGTCCACCAAGCCCGTCGAGGACCTCGAACCGCTGTCCGCGCACGCCCTGCGGAGCTTCACCCGGGCCTATTCGACCGTGAGCGACCAGCCCATCGCCATCTACCTCCGTGCCTGGTCGAAGGTCCTCTTCCGCGGCGACGAGGAGGAGATACGTGCTCTGGTGCGCGGTCTGCTCGGGCAGTTGGCGGTCTTCCACTCCCCCGACGACCTGTGGATCGCGCTGTGTGTGTCGGACGAGCGGCGCGCCGAGTGGGAGTGGGCGAAGTGGCTCCCGCACACCCTCCACCGGTACGAGGAGGACGGTGCGGGACCGGTCCGCATGGTCACCTCGGCCTTCAACGAGCTGGAGAACCTGCTCGGTACCGAGTTCCACGAGCGTCCGGGCGCCGACCCCGATGCGGCCCCGGGGCGTGAGGAGCCGTACACGGTCATCGTGATCGACGGCTGCACTCTTCCCGCGGGCCACCGCTTCGACGGCCACGGGTTCCGCAACGCGGTGGTGCTCGACATCACCGGGGCCCTGGCCTGGAAGCCCGGCCGTACCACCTTGCGTCTGGAGGTGGAGGAGGAGAGCATCGCGCTGGTCCGCACCGACCGCGAACGCAAGGAGCAGTCGACGCCGCTCGGCAGGCCGGACCGGTTCGGCCCGGTGGGAGCGCTGGCGCTCGCCCGGTTGCTCGCGCCCTACCGGATGAGCATGGGCAGTGACGACTCCAAGCCGTTCTCCAACGATGTCGAGCTGACCGCGCTGTTGAACATTCCCGATCTGCACCGGCACGAGCCCGCCACGCTGTGGCAGCGGTACACCGGCAGTGCACGGCTCCGGGTGCCCATCGCGGTGAGCGGCGAGGGCCGGCCCGTGGAGCTGGACATCAAGGAGTCCGCGCAGGGCGGTACGGGTCCGCACGGCATGCTCATCGGGGCCACCGGCTCCGGCAAGAGCGAGCTGCTGCGCACCCTGGTGCTGGGCCTGGCCCTCACCAACTCCTCCGAGACGCTGAACTTCATCCTCGTCGACTTCAAGGGCGGCGCGACCTTCCTCGGCCTCGACGAACTGCCGCACACCTCCGCCGTCATCACCAACCTCGCCGACGAGGTGGCGCTGGTCTCCCGCATGCAGGACGCCCTGCACGGCGAGTTGATACGTCGTCAGGAGTTGCTGCGCGCCGCCGGTAACTACACCTCCGCCCTGGAGTACGAGAAGGCGCGAGCCTCCGGGGTGCCGTTGCAGCCACTGCCCAGCCTGTTCGTCGTGGTCGACGAGTTCAGCGAACTGCTGTCCGCGCATCGGGACTTCATGGAGCTGTTCGTGATGATCGGGCGCCTCGGGCGCTCGCTCGGAGTGCATCTGCTGCTCGCGTCGCAGCGGCTCGACGAAGGCCGCATGCACCAGTTGGAGAGCCATCTGTCGTACCGGATCGGCCTGCGTACCTTCTCCGCGATGGAGAGCCGCGGTGTGCTCGGTGTGCCGGATGCCTACGAACTGCCCGCGCAGCCAGGTGCCGGTTTCCTCAAGAGCGGTGTCGACGCGCTGACCCGCTTCCGTGCCGCGTACGTCTCGGGCCCGTACGAGCGTCGCCGCAACGTCATCCAGGCGCAGGTGGCACGTCAGGTGGTGCCGTGGACGGCGCAGTGGGTGGTGCCGCGTGCGCCCGCCGACCCGGACCTGACCGGCGAGGCCGAGGAGGAGCCGGAGGCCGAGGGCGCCGACGAGGAGAGCGGCGAGACCCTGTTGTCGGTGGCGATCGACCGGCTGCGGCACTCGGGCCCGCCCGCGCACCAGGTGTGGCTGCCGCCGCTGGAGACGCCGTCCACCCTGGACCAGATCCTGCCGCCGCTGACACCCGATCCGCGCTTCGGCCTCACCACGGCCGACTGGCCGCTGCGGGGCAAACTCACTGTGCCGGTGGGCATCGTGGACCGGCCGTTCGACCAGCTCCGTGATCTGCTGACGGTGGATCTGTCGGGGGCAGGTGGCCATGTGGCGATCGCCGGCGGCCCGCAGAGCGGCAAGAGCACCCTGCTGAGGACCCTCATCACCACGCTCGCCCTCACCCACACCCCGCGCGAAGTGCAATTCTACTGCCTCGACTTCGGCGGCGGCACACTCGCCGCCCTCGACGAACTGCCCCACATGAGCGGGGTGGCGGCCCGCGTCGACTCCGAGCGGGTGGGACGTGTCATCGCCGAGGTCAGTACGCTGCTCAGCAAGCGGGAGCGGTTCTTCCTGGAGCAGGGCATCGACTCGATGCCCACGTACCGCAAGCGGCGCGCGGCCGGTGAGTTCCCCGACGAGCCGCACGGCGACGTCTTCCTGGTCATCGACGGCTGGTCGACGGTGCGTCAGGACTTCGACCGGCACATCCCCACCTTCAACGCGCTCGCCGCCCGCGGACTCAACTACGGCGTCCACCTGGTGATCACCACGGCCCGCTGGGTGGAGCTGTCGTCCTCCGTACGCGACCAGACCGGCACCCGCATGGAGTTGCGCATGGGTGACCCGATGGACTCCCAGATCGACTCCCGCAAGGCGGCGGCGATTCCGCGCAGCCCCGGCCGCGGTCTGACCTCCGAGAAGCTGCACTATCTGTCGGCGCTGCCGCGCGTCGACGGGGTCGAGGACGCCGACGACCTCGCCGACGGCGTCGCCGGCCTCGTCGCGGCGATCAGCGAGAACTGGACGGGACCGAGCGCGCCCCGGGTGCGGATGCTGCCGACCAGCCTGCCCGTCAGTGACCTTCCTCCGGCGGAGGGCGAAGGCGGACTGCGGATCGCGATCGGCCTGGACGAGAACGAACTCGCCCCGGTGTGGCACGACTTCTCCGAGAACCCGCACATGATCGTGGTGGGCGACAGCGAGTCCGGCAAGACCAACCTGTTGCGGGTGATCGCCAAGGGCATCACTGATCGGTACACACCAGCCGAGGCCCGCATCATGACGGTGGACTACCGGCGGGAGCTGGTGGAAGCCGTCCCCGAGGCCTACCGGCTCGGGCACGCCGTCTCGCTGGACATGCTGAAGGATCTCGTGGACGGCGCTGCCAGGGCGGTCAAGCAGCGGGTTCCCGGCGAGGACATCGCCCCGTCACGCATGAGGCTGTGCGACTGGTGGCAGGGGCCGCGGCTGTTCATCCTGGTCGACGACTACGACATGATCGGCAGCGGTCCCATGGCGCAGCCGTTCGCCCCGCTGCTCGACCATCTGGCGCTCGGGCACGAGGTCGGCCTGCACCTGATCGTGGCCCGCTCCTCCGCAGGAGCCGGGCGCGGCCTCAACGAGTCACTGCTGCGCAGGCTCCAGGAGGTCAACACACCCGGCCTGCTGATGTCCTGCCCGCCGAGCGAGGGATACCTCTTCGGCAGTGTGAAGGGCCGAGAGCTGATCCCCGGCCGGGCGGTGCGCATCGCCCGGCGCAAGACGCTCCAGATACAGACCGCGCTGCTGGAGGTCGAACGCTGATGTGCCGCACATCGTGCGGGGCCGACTACCCCACCTGCGCCGGACTCCCGGCCGCGGGCGGGCAGGGCCGCCCTCGCGCGATGTGCGCCCTCGCGACGGCGACCGTACGACGAGCGGGTGCGTCGGACACCGCGCGGCCGACGGGATCGTCCGCGCGGGGGCCACTGGCTACGGGCGGCGCCCTACGACTGGCGGCCGGGCGGCAGCCAGCTCCTGGCGCGGCCACGGGGGATGACCGCGGCCGCGCCTCCGATCAGCAGGACCACCGTCAGTCCCACCCCGGCGATCGCCAGGGCGCGGTTGCGGGGGCCGAGGTCGGCGGCGGCCGGAAGGTGCGCGGGGGCAGGCTGCGCGGGGGCAGGCTCGCCCTTTTCAGGAACGACGGAAAGGGCGGCGTACGGGTCGAGTCGGGGGGTGTCCGACGGATAGGTGGTCGCGCGGAGTTGTGCGGAGACCTCCGCGGCGCTCATCTCGGGCCGGTATGCCCGTACGAGCGCGGCGGCCCCCGCGACACCCGCCGCGGCCAGCGAGGCGCCGGAGCCGATGTAGTGGCCGGAACCCTTCGGCCCGACGCTGACCATGGAGCTGCCGGGCGCCGACAGGTCCGGCTCGTAGGCGGACGGGGCGTTCTCCTGCCGTGCGCCGGTGGGCCCGAAGTCCACGACGGACAGCACTCCGGGCGCGGCGGCCGGCCAGTACGGCCCCCGCGGCATCTCGCCATTGGGCCCTTGCTCCTCGCGGGGCAGGGCGTCCGGGGCGGCGGGGGCGACGACGAGTGCCTTGTGCTGCGTGGCGTAGGCGACAGCCGCGGTGATCTCGGCCCTGCCGGTACGCAGCGCGTGGCCGACGTAGATGACCTGCGCGCCCCGGTCGGCGGCCTCGCGGATGCCGGCGGCGACGAGCTGCGGCGACGGCACACCGCGGTCGTCCGTCGCTCGCAGGGCGATGATCTCGGCCTGTGGGGCGACGCCGCTGATACCGCTGCCTCTCTCCGGGGCGGCGGCGATGAGACCGGCGGCGAAGGTGCCGTGCCCCACGCAGTCCTCACCGGCCCCGTCGAGAGCCGTCACCCGCCCGGCCAGGCTGGGCGCGCCGGAGAAGACACCGGTGTCGACCACCGCGACGCTCACCTCGGCCCCCCGGGAGATCCGCTGGGCCCGCGGCAGCCCGAGAGCCGCCTGGGACCACGCGGCTCCGGTGGCCGTCTCCTTGGAGGCCTCGGTGCAGGGACTGTCCTTGCCGAGGCGCACCGGCAGCGGAGGCAGCAATACGGCGCCGGGGCGGTCGTCGGCTCCCGCGACGGAGGCGGGCACGGCGGCGACCGGCAGGATCACGGCGGCAGCCAGAGCGAGGCCAACATACCTGTATTTCATGGAAGTTCACATTATATGCATGATATACGCGTGCGATACTCAGGCAGTCGCACAGGGCAGAGCCAAAGACCAGAAACACGAGGAGGTTCGAGGCGCGTGGCACGGCAAATACTCACGGTCTGCCCGGAACGGACGGACAGCTTCCAGACGATCGGTGAGGCCCTGGCCCAGGCGCGCACCGGGGCGGTGATCCGGGTGCGACCCGGGCGCTACGCCGAGAATCTCATCATCAAGAACCGGGTGACGATCGTCGCCGAGGGCGAGCCGGGTGCCGTCGAGATCTGCCCGCGGTCCGGCACGGCCATCAGCCTGATGGCCGACGCCGTCATGCTCAGCGGTCTGACCCTGCGCGGACGCGACAAGGAACTCGCGGTCGTGGACATCCCGGCCGGCCAGGCCGCCCTCGACGGATGCTCCGTCATCGGCTCGGGCTGGACGGCCGTGCTGGTCCGCGGCAAGGGCTCGCTGGCCGCCCGCGGCTGCCGGATCAGCAACCCCGGCGGCGCCGGGATCGTCGACTCCTCGGAGACCGAAAGCGTCATCGAGGACTGCACATTCGAGAACTTCGGCAGCTCCGCCGTGGTCATCGGTGAGACGGCCAGGCCCCTCGTCCGCGACTGCAAGATACGCGGCGCGCGGGCCAACGGCATTCTCGCCAGCGGCGAGGCCGGAGGCACCGTCGAAGGCTGTGACATCTCCGGCACCGACAAGCCCGCCATCGCACTGGAGGGCCACAGCTCGACCCGGGTGGTGCAGTGCACCGTCCACCACACCTCCGTGGGGCTGCTGATGAGCAGCGTCTCCCGTCCGGAGGTCGAGGAGACCTCGTTCGACTCCATCACCCAGAGCGCCATCGTCATCTCCGGCGGCGCCGACCCCCTGCTGCGGCGCTGCGTCACCCGGCGCACCAAGCAGAGCGGACTGCTCGTACTCGACCGCTCACGCGGGACGCTGGAGGGCTGCGAGTTCCACAGCGCGGCCCAGCCCGCCATCCGGATCGTCGAGGGCAGCTCCCCGCTGCTGCGGGACACGCTGGTGCGTGACTGCGCCAACACCTCGGGGGCAGTGCTGATCGCGGACGACTCCACGGCCGAGTTCGAGCGCCTGGACGTCCTGGACGCGGCCGGGGTCGGCATCTCCATCACCTCCTCCGCCAACCCGCTGCTGCGCCACGCCAAGGTCGTCGGCGCGGGCGGCCACGGCATCGAGATCGGCGACGGCGGGCGCGGGCGCCTGGAGCACTGCGAGATCGAGTCGGCCGGCGGCTGCGCGCTCAGCATCGGCGACGACGCCGACCCCGAGATCAGCGACACCGTGATCAGCTCCTCCGCCCGGTCCGGCGTCGTCATCAGCGAGCGCGGACGGGGCACCCTGCGGGACTGCGAGATCAGGGACAGCGCCGACGCGGGTGTGAGCGTCCAGGACGGCGGCGAAGTCGCACTGGACCGGGTCAGAGTGAACGGCTCGAAGGCCCACGGCATCCAGGTGGCGCACGGCGGCCGGGCCGCACTCAGCGCCTGCGAGATCACCGGCAGCACGGGCGACGGCGTACGGATCGACAGCACCGAGCCCGTCTCCGTCACCCGGTGCGTGGTACGCGACAACCGGGGGGCGGGACTGCGGCAGAGCCTCGTCGGCGACCGGCTCTCGGTCGACTTCCTGACCAGCGCGGGCAATGGCGCCCTGGACAGCTGGGGCGAGAGCGTCGAGTCGGCGGGCGGGATCGGAGGGCCCGGCCAGTCCGCGAAGGGGGCCGAACCGGAGGGCCCCATGGCGGCACTGGAGTCGCTCATCGGCCTGGAGAACGTCAAGCACCAGGTCACCACCCTGGTCAACCTCAACCAGCTGGCGGAGCACCGCCGCCGCCTCGGCATGCCCGTTCCGTCGATGAGCCGGCACCTGATCTTCGCCGGGCCGCCCGGCACCGGCAAGACCACCGTCGCCCGGCTGTACGGGAGCATCCTGGCGGACCTGGGCGTGCTGCGCAGCGGGCATCTGGTCGAGGTCGCGCGCGCCGATCTGGTGGCCCAGATCATCGGTGGTACAGCCATCAAGACCACCGAGGCCTTCAACAGCGCGCTGGGAGGCGTGCTGTTCATCGACGAGGCGTACACCCTCACCCCCGAAGGCTCATCCAACGACTTCGGACGCGAGGCCGTCGACACCCTCCTGAAACTGATGGAGGACCACCGCGAGGACGTGGTGGTGGTGGCGGCCGGCTACTCCGAGCAGATGGATTCGTTTGTGTCCGCCAACCCCGGTCTCGCCTCACGTTTCACCCGCACCATCGAGTTCGGCAACTATGCCGTGGACGAGCTGGTGACCATCACCGAGGGCATGTGCGGCCAGCACCGGTTCGAGCTCGGGCCGCTGACCCGGGAGGCCCTGGCCGTACGCTTCGAGGGGATGAAACGCGACGCGTCCTTCGGCAACGGCCGTGCTGCGCGCGGGGTCTTCGAGGACATGGTGGACCGGCAGGCGTTCCGGCTGGCGTCCATGCCGGACCCGGTCGAGAGCGATCTGACCCTGCTGCTGCCGCAGGACGTCGGGGACACCGAGGCGGCGGCCGTCGACGGATCGCCGCAGAACACCGAAGACGCGGACGATCCCATGGCCGATCTCACGGCGATGGTGGGCCTCGGGGCTGTGAAGCGGGAGGTCACCGATCTGGTGAACCTGCTGTCGAACGCCCGGCACCGGCTCGCGGCGGGTCTGCCCACCGCGAAGATCAGCAACCATCTGGTCTTCACCGGGCCGCCCGGCACCGGAAAGACCACCGTGGCCCGGCTGTACGCCAAACTCCTGCACTCGCTGGGAGTGCTGCCCCGCCCCGCGTTGGTCGAGGTGGCCCGGGCCGACTTGGTGGGCCAGTACATCGGGCACACCGCGCAGCGCACCAAGGAGGTCTTCAACAGTGCGCTGGGAGGCGTGCTGTTCATCGACGAGGCCTACACCCTCACCCCCGAGGGCTCGTCCAACGACTTCGGACGCGAGGCCGTCGACACCCTCCTGAAACTGATGGAGGACCACCGCGACGAGGTGGTGGTCATCGTCGCCGGATACACCGAGGAAATGGAGCGCTTCCTCGCCTCCAACCCCGGGCTGTCCTCCCGGTTCTCCAAGTACGTGCAGTTCGAGGACTACAGCACGGACGAACTGGTCACGATCGTCTCCCGGCACGCCGCCTCGTCCGGTTACGAGTGCGGCAGCGACACGCTGGCGAGCCTGCGCGACCATGTGGACGCGATCCCCAGGGACCGCTTCTTCGGCAACGCCAGGCTCGCCCGTCAGCTGCTGGAAGCCATGATGACCAGCCAGGCCAGACGGCTGGGCGGGCTTCGGTCGCCGAGCCTCGCCGACCTCACGACGCTGCTGCCCGAGGATCTGCCACCCGCACGGCACGAAGCCGCCCTGTAACCCCGCGAACAGGAACGCCCGCCGGAAGTCGATCCGGCGGGCGTTCTTGTTACGGTCGATCAACATCGATCAACGCGGGCCGTGTCACACGGTGAACCGCACGGCTTCGAGCGTGCGCTTCTTTTCCACGGCGCCGCCGAAGATGTAGTTGTTGGAGGTCTGAGGCGTGTCACAGCCAAGACCCAGCCATCCCGACTCGCTGACGTGCGTGTTCTGGCAGATGTTGCCTTCACGCACGCTGATGGCGAACCCGGAGAGGCTCACTGCCGAGTCGCTGGCACTGCCGAGGTAGAGGTCGGTGCCGTTGGCCACGGTCTTCCACGGATTCTTCCAGCCGGCCCCGTGGTAGTACGCGGTGGCGGATGTTCCGTTGGTGCCCGCCACGGAGATGTCGAGGGCCTTGATGGGGATCCCCTTCCCCTCCGTGCCTGCCGTGGCGCCGTCGCAGACGGCACGCTGCCAGCCGCTGTTCGCCACGTAGGCCCGGTAGCAGATGTGCCGCCCCGGGCTCTGGGTGGCCAGCTGCTGGACAGCGGATGCCGCGGTGTTCACCGGGGCCTTGGGGGCCTCCTCCGCCTTCAATGAACGGTTGGCCTTCTTCGGCTCACCGGCCTTCTTGGGGGCGGACTTCTCCTTCGCCGGGGGCGACGACGGCGGGACCGCCGGAGCCAGGTTCGGCAGGGCGGGCTTGGCTTGGACCTTGGGCTCGGCCTTGGGCTTCACCTTCGGCTTGGGCACCGCCTTGGGCTTGTCGGCGGCGTAGTCGCCCTGCGGCGCGCCCATGGGCTCGTCCTTCAGGATGGTGTCGGACTTGGCAACCACCGACACCTTGTCCTTCTTCTCCGAGTCGCCCGTCACCCAGATCAGCAATGGCACCGCGAGGAGGACCACGCCCGCGATTCCCGCGGCCGCGAGGAACGGCTTCTTCGGGTTCCCGGAGGGCGGTTCGTCGCCCCCGCGCCCGGCTCCTTCACCGGAGGCTCCGCCCATCCCTGCCGCAGCCGCGGCGTCCGGGGCCGCAGCCGATGCGGTCTGCGCGCGCGTGCGCCCGCTGCCGACCGCCTCCGGCTCCGCCTGCTGTCGCGAGCCCGGCGTAGCGCCTGCCTCCGCCTCCTCGGTCGTCACGCCCGTGGCGGTGGCGGCGGCGGACGCGGACGACGCTCCGGTCGACGAGGCGTTGGACTGCGGCTGCGCCGCCGCCTCGCCCTCAGCACGTGCCGCGACGCCGGACGGAGGAACGGCCGGCGCCAATATCTGGCCCGGATCCGCTCCTACCGACCCCAGCGCGACCGCCCTGCGAACCGGCGTCCCGCCCGTGGCAACGGATGGATCCGTGCCCCCTGGGGATGATCGATTCTGACTACTCGTCATCATTCTCCTTTGGCCTGGTAGGTGAACGGTGATGCGGTCCCCCGTTGCCCGGGAGTGATCCCGGAGTTCGTTCCCGGCTACCCGGCGTGGCCCACGGGCCCGGAGCAGCGCTCCGGCCAGTCCCCGGCCTCGCCGGTGGGGAGTTCCTTGGCAAGCGCCTCTTCGAGATGGGTGAGCGCCTTGAGGTCCTGCGGGGTCGGTTCCTGCTCCCCGTCCATGTAGGTGGCCGCGTTCCCGGGAAGCTCACGCAGCAGCACCACCGAGGAACCGGCGGGCGCTGTCCGCACTCCCAGCACCCGGAACGCGGTCCCCGGCACGAAGACGATCTCGTCGTACGCATCCGGGGATCCGGCCGACTGGCCGAGCAGTTGACGCACCTTGCGCCCGGTGGCGGACCAGATCGCATAGCGCACGGAGGCGCCGGCAGGAAGCGCCGTCGGCCGCACCAGAGCGCTGACCGGCGCCGGATCCTGCAACAGGGTGCCGACTTCGGGCTCGGGCCCGACCGCGTCCCCGCCGCGCAGCGCCACACCGCGGTAGGAGGGCAGCCGCCGCAGAGCCGAGGCCAGGCACCCGGCGTAGGGCAGCAGGCGCCCCTCGCCCGTGCGTATGTCGCGGATCAACTCCCGGTGGTGCAGCGGGCCTTCCTCGGTGGTCAGATAGGCGTGCGCGGCGATGAGGTCGATCCGCGCCGCCTCCAGTTCGTGTCCGCGCAGCGCGGGCATCCACGTGAGCACCCGGGAGACGGCGGTAGCGTGCCGCTCCCAGACGGCCGCGGCCAGCTCACGGAACGCCGCGCGTTCGGCAGCCCCGCTGACATGGCCCTGCACGAACGGCAGGGGCGCGGCCCGGGGCGCCGGTGCCCGTGCGGGGGCAGGTGCGGGTGCGGGTCGCGGCGCCGGAGCAGGTGCCGGTGCCGGTGCCCGTACGGGTTCGGGTGCCGGCTCGGGGTCGGGTGTGCGTGCCCGTACCGGTGCCGGAGCTGGTTCCGCCATGGGTTCCCGAGCCTGGACGGGCCCCGGAGCCGGTGCTGGTTCTGCCGCCCCCGGAGCCAACACCCCCTCGGGCACCGGCACTTGGCCCGCCCGATCCGGCTCGTCCGGCACCACGGCAACCGCTTCGCCGCCAGTGAGGGGCTCCTCCTCCGACGGCCCGACCGTGGCCGTACCGGCTTCCGAAGCCGGGTGACGACCTCCGGTCGGCCCTGCACCGCCCCGCGAGGCGGGGGCTCCGAGCGACGTAACACCGGGGGCGTGCTGCGCCCTCCTCGCGCCCTCTCCCCTGCCGGTCGCGCCCCCGGACGACGGCTCGGCCGCCGCTCGGTCCGGCCGCTCGGCGGCCCCGGTGGAGTCGCCCCCGCCGGGCGTCGCGGGCTCGTCGCCGCCGCGCCCCGCACCCGTGGCCGTACGGGCTTCAGGCGCGCGGGAAACACCCGCGCCGCCGCGCGACGGAGCGCCGAGCGACGTACCAACAGCGGCCGAGGAGGCGGCGGACGCAGAAGCCCCGGACGTATGCGTCGACCTGCCGGCGGCCGTCGCTCCGCCTCCACCGATTTCACCGTCCGGCTCCGCGCCGACGCCCGCGTCCGACCCCGCTGTCGACGCCGACGCCGTGGCGGCGGGACGACGCACAGGCGGCGCGACAGCCGTCGAGGCGCTGCTGGTCGTGCCAATGGATCCCGTCGGCCCGGACGAGGTCGTGCTCCGCACGGGAGGTGCGGCGGGCCCCGGCACGGTCCCGCGCTCGCCCGACGCGGTGGCGGACCCGGCGGTCACCCCCGCCTCGGCGGACTCCTCGTCCGGAACAGGCACCCGCGGTTCGGCGGGCTGCGATCCGGCCGTGACCGCGCGCTGCGACGCCGCGGCCGTACCCGCGGCCGGGGCTGCCCCGGTGCCGGCTCGGCGGGCCGGCGGCCACGGGGGCCCCGGAGTCCCGGGCCGGGCCGCCGTGACATAGCGAATGCTCGGCACGCCGTGCTCGGCCGCCATCCGGCGCAGTTCGCCTTCCCCGGATGTGAGCCTGCCACGTACCAACAGGGTGGTCCTGGCCCGGGTCGCGGCCCCGAGGCCGACCAGGAGCTGGGACAGCGCGGGCAGCACGGAGGCGTCCAACGGCTGCCCCGGTATGCCCAGTTCGATGGCGCAGGCGTCCGGGTTCACGGCCGCCCCCGCCAGCGGCGGGCGGGGGCCGTCCCGCTCCCACAGTGCGAGCCCGGCCCGCGTCACCGTGGCCTGCCAGCGGTCCGTCAGGCGCACGGTCCCCGGTTCCGTACCTCCGGGGAGCCAGGCGGGTGGATGGCTCCCCACCAGCCGGGGCGCGGGAACCCTCCCCTGCGCATCGGCGGGCCGGCAGGTCACGGACGACACGAACGGCTGCCAGCTCGGCTTCCCCTCGACGTCCAACAAGGTCGGGCGGGGGCCGGTTCCGAAAGGAGCCTGGTCGGCGAGCAGTGGCAGGCCCGTGAGGACCTCCAACTCGCTGCCCAGCATGTCGGCGACCGAGTGGCCGAGCCGCAGCAGATCGCGGCGGCCTCCCGGGGCGAGCCGGACGCGGGACCGCTGTGCCACCGGCAACGCCGCGAGTACGGCGGCCACTTCGTCGGCCGCGACGTCCTCCGCGTGGAGCGCGCCCACCAGCACGGTGGGACGCCCGTGGTCGACGGGCACCGCGAAGCACAGGTCGTCGGGGTCCGGCTCGGGGGCCTCGGCCGGACGTATGACCACGCCCGCCGGTATCTGGTCCACCACACAGCCGCCCTCGGTGCGTACCGGCACTCGGCCCACCGCCTCCTGCCAAGCGGGCGCCGGGGCCCGCGGACCCAGCTTCCGGGGTGCCTCACCGGGCGCGAAGCGCCACCATCCGCCCCCGGACCCCCCTTGGACGAAGAGCACGCCCCCGGGGGCGATCAGGACGGCCCCGTCCGGGGCGATCACTTCCAGCTCCCAGGCGTCGGCGATCCTGCGGGCCACGCAGGGGCGGCCCGGCTGGTCGTCACCGGCCCCGGACAGGACGAGCCGTACCCGGCCGGCGCCCTTGGCGCGGAGGGAGTCCAGAAGAGCACCGAGCCGGAACCAGAGGTCGGCGTCGGGGCCTCCCCCTTCGCCCGATCCGACCATCACCGTGACGATGTCCTCGTCCACGCTGAGCGCGCCCGCCACTTCGGCCAGGGCGGCCATCGGGAAGGAGTCGTCCTCGACCGAGCGCACCAGCAGAACCCCGTCGATGTCCTCGACGGGTGGGGCGCCGACGGCGGTCCGACGCACGCCCCTCGGCTCGGCGGCCTGGCGGCCGGGACTGCGCGTCGTACCGGAAGACCTGCGGCTCCGGCGGGAGAAGAGGAGAGACCAACGGCTCACGCGGTGGTCCCCCGTGTCCGGCCGTGGTCGGACATGTCGACCGCTCCGCCCCCGCGCACCACTGCCGTCCGGTTCCGCTCGGTCACGGCCGTCCCGGCGCACTGCTGGGTCATCGCTGTCCTCGTTCGGTGGATCGGTGGCTGGTCGGTCACGCGAGGCCCCATGTCTTGTGCGGCGAAGTCAAAATCCAACGGAACGACTGAAACAACGGGTGTCAACTCGGCGCATCCGCGCGAAGGGCAGTTCGGGCACGGCCGGGCAGGACACCCTGGAGGGGGCCGGTGAAGGAAACCCGAATGCGCGAGCAGGTCGATCTCACGTCGCCGTTTCCACCGCGTACGCGTCCCTGGTTCGCGTCGTATCGTCCGGGCCGTCGCACCAGAGGAGTCGGCGTGCGGTCGTCGCGTCCGTGACGACCCCGGTGAGGAGGCCGCTCTTGAGAACGGTACGGATGGCCTCGGCGTTCCGCACACCACCCGAGACACCGATCAGCTCCGGAACACCGCGTAGTTGTGCGGCGCTCATCGAGATCATGCGGGCGTCCGGCTCCGAGGGAATCATCCTGCCGGCCGGATCGAAGACATGGCCGACGACTTCCGCGCAGGCCCCCGACGCCCGATAGGTTTCGCGCTCCTGCTCCGTCAGCGCGTCGTACAGCGGCGAGTGCGTCGCTTCCCACGCGCAGATGCCGACAACGGCCTTGGTCACCCGGTCGAAGCGGTTCAGCGTCTCGGCGGTGGCCGGCTGGCTTCTGAGAATGGCGGCCGTCTGCGCGTCCGGCAGGATGAACGGCGTGTAGAGGGGAAAGGCCCGGCCCCCGCCGAACGCGGCGGTACGGCGGACCGCGTCGACCGTGGGGTCGTTGGCCAGGTCCTGCCCGTGCACCCCGCTCAACTGGACCACCTCGCACGGAGGCAGCCGACTGACCGCCTCACTGAACGCCTCCACCGAACGGTTGCCGTCCAGGCCGAGGACGTCTCCCTCCTCGGCGATCTCCGAGATCAGTTGCGCCGCCGCCGTACCGAGCCAGCGGCTGGCCTGGCGGGTGTCCCAGGGCACGGACACGCCGCCCTCGCTCCGGGTCAGATTGACAACGATGGCATGCCGCAGCCCGAAGCGCTCCGTCAAGGCCCGCGAGAGCGCGGTGTCGATCTCGGCCGGGACCGTGATGTCGATCCGCACGATGTTGTGTGCGACCGCGGCGTCGAGGAGGCGGGCGACCTTGAACCGGCTGATGTCGAATTCCTTGGCGATATCCACCTTCGACTGGTTGGCGAGGTAGAAGCGCCTGGCGACGGAAGCGGCAAGGAGCTTGTCGATGGGTGCGAGGGAAGCCTCGGCGTACTCGTATTCGCT
Source organism: Streptomyces sp. A5-4 (assembly GCF_051131715.1). Taxonomy (NCBI): domain Bacteria; kingdom Bacillati; phylum Actinomycetota; class Actinomycetes; order Kitasatosporales; family Streptomycetaceae; genus Streptomyces; species Streptomyces sp. A5-4. The sequence goes on from NZ_CP178591.1 coordinate 657,870, forward strand.
GCTGTCGTCCCGCTGCGGTCTCATCAGCCCGTTCCGGTCGGATCGAGCAAGAAATCGTAGAGTTCGCGAGGACTTCTCTCCTGCTTGTCGGCTTTGACAGCCGCGTTCCACTTCCGCACGAGGTGCCGGTGATCGGCCCATGCCACTCGGTTGCTCTCCAGATCCCGCCGGTATGTGGTCAGTTCCATCGCGGCGAGGTTCCAGGAGTCCGGTCCGCAGACGGTGTCCTGACGAATTCCCACCGCACCCCGTTCGAGGGTTGTCGGGAAGTTGCTGCACACCAGTGGCCGATGGGCGTAGACGCCGCATCGGGCCTTTCCCAAGGCGATCTCCATCAGGAAGCCGCAACCGCCGGTTTCCTTCCTGCGGACGAGATACAGGTCGAGGGTCGGCCCGTCGGGCTCAAGGCGGAAGCCCGAATCGTCCTCAAGCAGGGTGATGAACTCCTCGGGGTGCAGCGCGGTCCCCTCCGCGAGCCTGCGCATGTCGCCGGTGGTGACTCCGACCTTGTACTTCCGGCAGCAGTCCCCCGTGCAACCCGCGCAGCCGGCGACATTGACTCCGCTTCCGTTCACTTGGCGGCCTCCCCGGGCCATGCGATGCCGGCCTCGCGGGCGGCGTGGGTCTCCAGCAGATAGCGCTGGAAGTCGCGGATACCGGGCTCGTCGTCGGACTTGGAGTCCTCGGCGCGCAGTGCGTTCCACCGCTTGACGACCTCGAACCAGTGGTCGCGGTCGGCGGTCCAGCCGCGCTTCGCCTCCGTCAGCATCTCCTGATCGAGGTCCGCCTCGGATAACTGCCGCTTTTTCCCGGGTTTTTCGGCGACCGGTTCGGCGCCGTCTCCCAGGTGCGCGGGAAACACCCGGCAGGAGACGGGGGCGAGTTCGCCGAGCCCGCAGTGGCCCAGCGCGCCGGCGGTCCGCAGCAGGAAGAGGCAGCCGTCCGGGCCGTTGGCCAGCCTCAGGTTCACCCGGCGCCGACCGCCGTCCGTGACGATTCCGGTTGGGTCGCCCGCGGAGGCGGGGGCCGTCGCCGTCAGGTACCACGGCTCAAGGGCGAGAGCGCTCGAGACGCGGGCGATGTCCGAGCCGGTCACATAGCGCGCCCCTCGGGTGCAGAGGCTCTCCGTGCGGGCAGCGTGCCGTTCGGCACGTATACCCGCCGCACTGTCCGCCATCAACTCGTCGCTCCCTGGGTCGAAGTTTTACATCGTCGTAATATGTCGGGCCCGGCGAAGACCACCGACACACCACCCAAAGCCGAGAATAGAGGCCCGCGAATCGTTTCGACAGGGCCCTCCGGGATATGAACACCCCTTTCCCGACAGCCCAAACCTCAGCAGAACCTCAACAGAGCTGCAATGGCACCGCGTGGAACAGACGGACAATACGTGGAGCACGTACGGGGATTGGGCAGAATTCTCGCCGCGGTGACCCGAGACCTCGGGAGCTTCTTCGTGCAGCCGACCGCAAGCGCGCCCGGTCGGGCATTTGCCGCCCGCCTCATGGGGTGGCTCCCTCATTCAACGGACTGCAAGCGTGCCCGGTCGGGCATTTGTTGTCCGCCTCATGGGTGGCGCCCTCATTCATCGGTCGGTCGCTCTGTGGCGTTTCCCCTGCGCCCCTGTCTCCCGAGCAGAGCGGAGTTGCAGAACGCGCCTTAAGCCAGGCAGCAGTGCAAGCTTAACCCGCGTGGCGCGTGGGACACATGAGCATCCCCCGGCCCCACAGGGAGAACGGGGACGGCAGCCGCCACCAAGTGCGTCCGAAGTCCGTCATGGTGGCCCCGCGCACAGCGCCTCCCGGAAGTATGGTGTCCCGCCACATGTGGGTCTGACCTGCGTGTTCCTACGGTGTGGCAACACTGAATCGTCCCCACCCACATCCGGAAGTGGTGTCCACGGCTGCCTCGGCATCCGCTCCGCCCGCACCTTTGAACCTCCGCCGCATCGTCGCCGCGAGCCTGATCGGCACCACCGTCGAGTGGTACGACTTCTTCCTCTACGGATCAGCCGCCGCGCTGGTCTTCAACAAGCTGTTCTTCCCCGGCTCCGACCCGCTCGTCGGCACCCTGTAGTCCTTCCTCACGTACGCGGTCGGCTTCGCCGCCCGGCCCCTGGGCGCCCTGGTCTTCGGGCACCAGCCGGGCGGCGCGTTCACGCGGCATGCGCGGATCGCGGTCGGGTACGTCGAGCAGGTCGTCGAGCAGGTCGCCGCGCACCCGCTGTTCGGCCTCGCCCGCCGAGCGCCGGGCCAGCAGCGGCAACGAGGTGACCAGGGCGGCCCGTTCGAGGGTGCGGGGTCGACCGGGTCGAGGTCGGGGTGGCCGTGCAGGACGAGCGCACCGAGGATCTCGCCGCCCGCCGATACGGTCACCATCCAGTCCTCGCCGCGCCACACCGCGCGGCCGTCGGCGCCCGCCGGTTCCGGACCGGCACCCGAGTCCGAGTCGGTGAACTCGACCGTCCCGTCGAGCACTTCGGACGCGGCGCTGGCGACGTCATGGACGCCGCCGCCGCGCAGGACCAGTTCGGTGAGCCGGTCGTGCACCTCGGACGCCCGCTCGATGACGCCGCTGCGGTCCCGGATGATCTCGTTGGCCGCTTCGAGTTCGGCGAGCGCCGAGCGCGTCTCGGCCAGCAGGTTCGCGGTGTCGATCGCGACGGCGGCATGCGCGGCGAACGAGCCGAGCAGGGCTATCTGTTCGCGCTCGAAGACCCGGGCGCGGCGGTCGGCGGCGAACAGCACGCCGATCACCTGGCTGCCGAGGGTCAGCGGCACGCCGAGGATCGCGACCAGACCTTCGTCCCGTACACCCGAGTCGATCGTCCAGGTGTGCCGGAAGCGGGCGTCGTCGAAGTAGCTCTCGGTCGCGTACGGCCGGGTGCTCTGGGCGACGAGCCCGCCGAGCCCCTCCCCCATGCCCAGCCGCAGATGCTGGAAGCGCGCGCCGAAACCGAGCCCTCGGTGACCCGCATGTACGTGTCACCCGCCGCCGGGTCCTTCAGGCTCAGGTACGCGACTTCCGTGCCGAGCAGTGAGCGCGCCCGCCGCACGATCGCCTGCAGCACGGTGTCCAGGTCCCGCAGCCCCGCCAGGTCGTGCGCGGTCTCGAAGAGCGCGGACAGCTCGGCCTCGCGACGCCGGCGCCCCTCCAGCTCCGCGCGCACCCGAAGCGCGTGGAGCTGCGCCGTTTCCAGGGCGGCGAGCGCTTCGGGGCTCGCGCCGTCCGCGCGGGCGAGCAGTACAGGCCGCTCGTAGGCGTCCGGCGCGGCGCCGCGCGCGAGGAGCTCCAGGTAGGGAGCCTCGTTGCCGGGCCGAGGGTGTTCCTGAGACATGGGCACACTCAAGCAGTCGGAGGGTGTCAGGTCGGCCGGTCGGCGGGGGTTCTCTCCGCGGGGGCCGGACGTTCGGCCGACGGCTGTCTGTCGGCCGCCCACGGGCGGGCGTGCAGGGTCCGCGCGATCCGCGGGCCCAGCCAGCGCTTGAGTCTGCGCAGCGCTTCCAGACGCTCGACCGCCCGGTCGATCCGGTAGTACAGCTGCGGCGGGATGTGCGGGAGCAGCGGGGAGTGCCGCTGGCCGAGCAGCGCGAACACCTTCGGTGGTGCGAGGTGGAGGTAGCGCGGGAGGTTCTCGTACCACTGGGCGCTGTAGCGGGCCGCGCTCTGGACGGACAGCAGGGCCGATCTGCGTTCCCGTTCGTAACGGGCGAGGGCGGTGCCCAGTTCCGGCTGCCCGCGCAGTGCGCCGGCCAGGGCGATGGCGTCCTCCAGGGCGAGCGTGGTGCCCGCGCCGATGGAGTAGTGCGTGGTGTGTGCGGCGTCGCCGAGCAGGACGAGGTTGCCGCGGTGCCACGTCCGGTTGGTGAGGGTGCGGAAGTTCAGCCACTGCGCGGTGCCGTCGGCGTTCGCCCGGCCGATGAGGCGGTGCCCGTCCAGCGGTTCGGCGAAGAGCCGCTCCAGCAGGGCCAGGCTGTCGGCCTCGCTCGCCCGGTCGAGCCCGAGGCCCGTCCGGGTCGCCGGGGAGCACTCGACGATGAAGGTGCTGTGGTCCGCGCTGAATCCGTAGGCGTAGCACCAGATCCAGCCGTGCGCGGTCTCCACGAAGGCGAACGTGAAGGAGTCGAAGGGCTTGGTGGTGCCGAGCCAGATGTAGGTGTTGTGTCCGACCGCGACATCGGTGCCGAAGTGGTCGGCGTGCCGCTCGCGCAGCTCGCTGTTGACACCGTCGCCGGCGACGACCAGGTCGGCGTCGGGCAGCTCGGCCCCGGCGGCCACCGAATGGTCGAACTCGACGCGCACCCCGAGGGATTCGGCCCGCTCGGTGAGGACCGCGAGCAGTGTGCGACGGCTGATGCCGAAGCCCTGGTCACCCTGGTGCGTGGTGGTGCGCTCGCGGATGTGCGCGGTGCCGCCGCTCCAGCGGACCGAGCTCCCGCTGATGGCCGCCGCGGACTCGGGGTCGTTGCCGGCGAGCTTGTCGAGCATGCCGCCCCAGTACGTCACTCCCCAGCCGTATGTCGAACCGGCCGGGTTGCGCTCGTAGACGGTGATGTCGTGGGACGGGTCCTGCCGCTTCATGAGGATCGAGAAGTACAGACCGGCGGGCCCGCCGCCGACGCAGACGACCTTCACACACACTCCCCCTCAGTAATAAAAAGTAGGCAATTCGCGACATAAAGTAACAGACGCGATGTGTGTTCCCAGTGCGCGGTCCAGCCGACGTCGAGGGGAAGCGAGGCGCCGGTGATGAACGACGCCTGCGGGCCGCACAGACAGGCGACGGCCTCCGCGACCTCGTCCGGCTCGATGAGGCGCTTGACGGCGGAGTCCTTGAGCGGGATATCGGTGAGCACCCGCTCCTCGGGGAGCCCGTGGGCGACCGCCTGGTCGGCGATCTGCCGCACGACCAGCGGGGTGCGGACATAGCCGGGGCTGACGCAGTTCGATGTGACACCGTGCTCCGCGCCTTCGAGCGCGGCCGTCTTGGAGAGGCCTTCGAGCCCGTGCTTGGCGCAGACATAGGCGGACTTGAACGCGGAGGCGCGCAGCCCGTGCACGGAGGAGATGTTGACGATACGTCCCCACCCCTGGCCGTACATGTGCGGCAGCGCGCCCCTGATCAACCGGAACGGCGCTTCGAGCATCAGGTGAGAACGGTGTGGAAGACGTCCGGCGGGAAGTCCTCGATGGGGCGCACCAGTTGCAGCCCGGCGTTGTTGACCAGGATGTCCGTGCCCGCCGCCGCCGACTCCGCCGCGTCGAGGTCGGTCAGGTCCAGGGTGAGCGGCTCGACGGCGCCGCAGAGGCCACGGTCCCGCTCCACGCGGCCCACCAGGGAGAGCAGCGCGTCGAGTCCTTCAGGGTCCCGGTCCACGGCGGACCTTGGCACCGGCCGCCGCGAGCCGCAGTACGCAAGCCCGGCCGATGCCGCCCGCGGCGCCGGTGACGAGCGCTCTGCGGCCGCCCAGGTCGAGTGCGGCGGCGCGCGGTGGAGGTGTGGTGGGCGCGGTCATGGTCACGACCCTAGGCAGCGACCGTCGTGTGACCGATGTGGCCGCCGCCCGTACTTCAGAGCTGGGTGGTGGGCTCGAACCAGGTGGGGGCGTCGGTGAGCGACTGCTTGATCCTCAACAGCGCGAATTCATTGAGCTCGGGGAGCGCGTCCACGGAGAACCAGCCCACCTCCAGCGACTCGTCGTCGTTGACACGCGCCTCACCGCCGACGGCCCGGCACCGGAAGGTGATGTCCATGTACTGGCACCGGTCGCCGTTGGAATACTCCGCCGGCTTGAGGGCCTGGACGAGGACGACCCGCTCCGGCTCGCACACCACGGCCGTCTCCTCGTACACCTCGCGCACGGCCGTCGCCGCCGGCTCCTCCCCCGGCTCCGGAATCCCGCCGACGATCGACCACTTGCCGGTGTCGGAGCGCCGGCCGAGGAGCACCCGCCCCGCGTCGTCGAAGACGATCGCACTGACGCCCGGCAGGAGGAGGAGCTGGTGGCCTGCGGTGGCCCGGATTTCGCGGATGAAGTCGGGAGTTGCCATAACTCGACCCTAACGGCCCGGCGAGATCACTCCGGCGCACTGCCGGGGGTACGGCGGCGGGCCCGTACGCCGCGCGCCGCGACCCACCCGAGACCGGCGGCGGCGAGCAGCGCGAGCGCTCCCTCGGGGATCGTCCCGAGCCGGGTCGCGGGCGTCAGCGAGGAGCGCAGCGGTACTTCCTCGACCAGTGCGGCCGGGGTGAACATCCCGCTCTTGCGCACGACCTTGCCGTCCGGTCGGATGACGGCGCTGACCCCGCTGGTGACGGGGACGACGACGGAGCGGCTGTGCTCGACGGCCCGTACCCGTGACATCGCCAGCTGCTGGTACGTCATCTCGCTGCGCCCGAAGGTCGCGTTGTTGCTGGGGACGGTGATGAGCTGGGCCCCGCCGGTGACGGTGTCCCGGACCGCCCAGTCGAAGGCCGCCTCGTAGCAGGTGGCGAGTCCCACCTTGGTGCCCGCCAGGTCGAAGACGCCGACCTTGTTGCCCGGCCCGAAGTCCCGGCGCACCCGGTCGACGTCCGAGCTGAAGATCCGCACGAAGGACCGCATCGGGATGTACTCGCCGAACGGCTGGACGTGCCGCTTGTCGTACGTGGCGACGGGGCCGCGCTGCGGGTCCCACTCGATGAGGGTGTTGCGGAGCTTGCCCTCGTCGGGCGTGAGTACCGCTCCGATCACGGTCGGGGCGTCGATCGCCTTCACGGCCCCGTCGATGACCCGGCGGGCGTCGTCGTTGCGGTACGGGTCGAGGTCGGAGGAGTTCTCCGGCCACAGCACGAAGTCGGGCTGTGGCTCCTTCCCGGCCTTGACGTCGTCGGCGAGTTCTTCCGTGCGCCGTGCGTGGTTGTCGAGGACGGCGCGGCGCTGGGCGTTGAAGTCGAGCCCCAGTCTCGGCACGTTGCCCTGGATCGCGGCGACGGTCGCGGTGCCGTCCTCGGCCGTGTTGTCCAGGAGCGGCGCCGCGGCGAGCGCCGCGGTGACCGGTACGACGACGGCCAGAGCCGCGACGGCGGCGCCCCGGCGCGGCACCTGGCCACTCTCGCGGTAGGTACGGAACCGGCGGACGGCTTCGTACAGGCCGAAGCCGCACAGCGCCACCGCGAATCCGAGCACCGGGGTGCCGCCGAGTGCGGCGAGCGGCAGGAAGACGCCGTCCGCCTGACCGAAGGCGATCTTCCCCCAGGGGAATCCGCCGAACGGCACGCGCGCGCGGACCGCCTCGCCCAGGATCCACATGGCCGCGCCCCACAGGGGCCACAGCGGCAGCCGGGTCACCAGGGCGATCCCGACGCTGCACAGGGCGACGAAGAGGGACTCGAAGACGACGAGGGCCAGCCACGGCACCGGGCCGACCTCCTCGCCGGTCCAGCTGAGCAGCGGCAGCAGGAAGCCGAGCCCCGCCAGGAGGCCGAGGCCGAACGCGGCGCGCGGCCGTCGCCCGTACAGACACCCGCCGAGGAGGGCGAAGCCGGGCAGCACCAGCCACCACAGGGGGCGGGGCGGGAAGCTCGCATACAGGAGCAGGCCGGAGACCACGGCGGCCGACGGCGCCACGAGCCGCCGCAGCACTCTTCTCCCGCGCGAGGTGGCATCGGACTGCGGATTCAGCCGTTCCGGCTCGCCTACGGCGGTGGTGGTGCTCACCCGGCGGAGTCTACGGTGACCGGCGGGGCGCCCCGCAGGCCGGTCCGACAGCCGATGCAACGTTTCTGCGCATTCTGTACACAAACCCCCGTCCCTGCCGTTACCGTATGCGCCAGTCCCTGCCGCCGGGCCTCGTCGGCCGTCGCGGGCGGGGCTCGTCAGATGTCGGGGGGTCGACGGGATGACTGCACCGGCCGGGCTGTCCACCACGGAGGAACGCGGTGGTCTCACCGAGGCCGCCGGTGTCGTGGTGCTCGGCGGCTGCGCCGTCTGGTCGCTGATCGCCGCGACGGGCCGGGATGCCAGGCCCGAGGGTGTACTGCTCGCCGTGCTGGCGCTCACCGGCGGTTACGCGTGCGGCCGGATCTGTGGCTCGCTGGTGCCGGTCGCCGCCGCGTGCGCCGCGGCCATCGCCGCACTCGGTCTGGCCGTGGCCGCGCGACCCGGCGGGGGCATCCCCGGGGCGACCGCCGTCCCGGCACCCGGGCACACGGGCGCGATCGCGGCCCTGCTGGCGCTGGCTTCGGGCGCGGCTTGCTGCGCGGCCTGGGCGGCGCGGGCGTCGTCCCTGCGGCTCGCGCTGCGGTTGCTCGCCCTCCTCATCGCCGTCACGGCGCTGCTGCTCGGCTCCCTGGCCGGGTTCGCGGCGGCCCTGGGGGTGCTGCTCTGCTCCCTCGCCGCGGCACGGACGCGCCGCAGGACGGCCGCGCTCGCCGGGCTGGTCCTCGCCACGGCGCTGGTGGCCGCGGGCTCCTGGGCCGTCGCCGAGGACGCGTTGCCCGGCGGGCTGACCGCCTCCCTGGAGGGCCAGCTGAGTGTGAACCGGGTGCTGCTGTGGCAGGACGCGATCGGCCTCGCCAAGGAGTACCCGGGGCGGGGCGCGGGCCCCGACCGGTTCGGTGAGCTGAGCCCGACCGCGCAACGGACCCGGGACGCGGACGGCAAGCCCCACTCGGCGCTGCTGCAACAGGCCTCGGAACAGGGCATCCCCGGGGTCGCCCTGCTCGGGGGCGCCTACGGCTGGGTGCTGTACGGGCTGTGGCGCTCGCCCCGCGACACCCCGACAGCCCTGACGGCCGCGGCGGCGCTCACCGCGCTGGCCGCCCTGGCGTGCATCGGCAACGCGCTGAGCTTCACGCCGGTGACGGCGGGCGCCGGGCTCCTCGCCGGGCTGGCCACCGCGCGGCGACCGGGACCAGGTGAAGTGGATGCCGCGGTCCCGGGGCCCTCGGCTCGACTGCCGCACAGCCGCCACCGGTAGGACGTCGCACGCGGAGCCGAGCACCGGGGCGTCGTACATGGTCCTGCGCGCCGGTCTGCTCAGGCCTCGGCGGGCCTGCCCGGGATGGCGCGGCTCAGCAGGTCGTGGATGACGCGCACCGCGGCCTCCGCGTCGTCCACCGTCACGGTGAAGGTCCTGCCGTCGCCGAGCTTGAGGACAATGCCCTCGCCCCTGCGGACGATCACGGCCGTCCCCTTCTCGGGGCGCCAGCGGTATCCCCAGCCGCCCCACTGGTGCGGTGTGAGTCTCGGCGCGAACTCGGCGCCCACCACATGGGCGAGCGGGATGCGGCAGCGGGGCAACCCCATGTAGCCGCAGCGCACTTCGAGCGCATCACGGTCGACCTTGACCGCCACATGCACGAAGGCGAGTGTGCCGTAGAGGATCAGCAGGCCAGCCGCCAGGCAGCCGACGACCGACATCACCAGCGGGGCGAGGCCGGACGTCCATGCGGAGTCGACCGCGAGCTCGATGCCGAGCGCCAGACATCCCGCTCCGGCAGCGGCGAGCAGCCACTGTCCGCGGTTGGTCGCGCGGCCTGTCCAGGTCTGGGGAATGGGCTCGGAGCTGCGCCCCTCGCCGTGGGGGTGGTCCCTCATGCGTAGCAGACTACTCACGTTCCGCGTTCGGGGCAGCGCCGCGTCGGGTACCTCTGCGGCGGGCGCCGGTCAGCGGGCGGTGCTGACGGCGCCCAGCAGACGCCCTTCCGCGTACCCGAGTGCCTGCCGGGGCAGTGGGCTGTCACGGCCACCGAGCAGCACGGTGAGCCCGTGGTCCGGGGTGGCCGCGGGGGCGGGCTGCGTACCGATGCGGCGCAGCGCCTGGGCGGCCACGGCCTCGGCGGATGCATGGAGCACCACGGGCGGCCGGTCCCTTGGCTGGACGGCGGCCCGGATGCGCTCGGCGACCAGTTCGTAATGGGTGCAGCCCAGGACGACGGCCCTTACATCGTTCGGGGTGAGAGCGGCGGCGGCGGCAACGGCCACGTCGATGCCTTCCTCGTCGCCGTGCTGCACCGCGTCGGCGAGCCCGGGGCAGGGCACTTCGGTGACGGTGACGCCGCCGGCGAAGTCACGGATGAGTCCGCGCTGATAGGGGCTGCCGGTGGTGGCGGGCGTGGCCCAGATGGCGATGGGTCCGCCGCTCGCCGCGGCCGGTTTGATGGCCGGGACCGTGCCGATGACGGGGATGCCGGGCTCCAGCTCCGCGCGCAGCGCGGGCAGCGCGTGCACGGACGCCGTGTTGCAGGCGACGATCAGCGCGTCGGGACGGTGCGCCGCCGCGGCCCTCGCCACGGCGAGCGCGTGCGCGGTGACGTCCTCGGGGGTTCTCGGTCCCCACGGCATCGAGTCCGGGTCGGAGGACAGCACGAGTGCGGCGTCCGGCCGAAGTCGTCGTACCGCGGCGGCCGCAGCCAGCAGGCCGATTCCCGAGTCCATCAGCGCGATCTTCACCCGGTCACCATAGTCGACCGCCCCTGCGCGCCCTTCGGGGTGGGGCAGACTTCGGCGGATGAGTGCCCTTGCCTGGATTGCCGTGGGATCACTGCTCACGTGGATGTGGCTGCTGCTGGGTCAGGGCTTCTTCTGGCGTACGGACATAAGGCTGCCCCGGCGCGAGGCCCCGGCGCACTGGCCGGATGTCGCCGTCGTCGTCCCGGCGCGCGACGAGGCCGAGGTGCTGTCTTCGAGCCTGCCGTCGCTGCTGGCGCAGGACTACCCCGGGAGGGCCGAGGTCTTCCTGATCGACGACGGGAGCACGGACGGTACGGGTGAGCTGGCCCGGACGTTGGCGGTCCGGCACGGCGGGCTGCCGCTGACAGTGGCCTCTCCCGGCGAACCGGAGCCCGGCTGGACCGGCAAGCTCTGGGCGCTGCGGCACGGCATCGCGCTGGCCCGTGTCCGGGAGCCGGAGTTCCTGCTGCTGACGGACGCCGACATCGCGCATGATCCGGACAGCCTGCGCGAGTTGGTCGCCGCCGCGTGCTCGAACGATCTCGACCTGGTGTCCCAAATGGCGCGGCTGCGGGTCGTCAGTGTGTGGGAGCGGCTCGTCGTGCCGGCCTTCGTGTACTTCTTCGCGCAGCTCTATCCGTTCCGCCGGGTGAACCGGGCCGGTGCGAGGACGACGGCCGCCGCGGGCGGTTGTGTGCTGCTGCGGACCGAGACCGCGGTGCACGCGCGTGTGCCCGACTCGATCCGCGGCGCGGTGATCGACGATGTGTCGCTGGCCAGGGCGGTGCGGCGGGCCGGTGGCAGGATCTGGCTGGGGCTCGCGGAGCGGGTCGACAGTGTGCGCCCGTACCCGCTGCTCGGCGACCTGTGGCGGATGGTGTCGCGCAGTGCGTACGCCCAGCTGCGGCACAGTCCGCTGCTGCTCGCGGGGACGGTGGCGGGGCTCGCGTTGGTGTATCTCGCGCCGCCGGTCGCGCTGTCCGCCGGTCTGCTGTCGGGCGACGCGGCTGCCGCGTGGGCGGGCGGTGTGGCGTGGGCGGTGATGACCGGGACGTTCCTGCCGATGCTCCGGCACTACGGGCAGCCTCTGTGGCTCGCGCTGTCGCTGCCGTTCACCGCGGTGCTCTATCTGCTGATGACGGTCGATTCGGCCGTGCAGCACTACCGGGGGCGCGGCGCGGCCTGGAAGGGGCGCACGTACGCCCGTCCCGAGACCGCGCCGGACCACTGAGCCGGTGAATGGCTCTCGCGGCCGAACCGCAAAGCGGGCGCCGCGCCGGACAACCGCGTCACCGTCCGCGTGATCGACCGCTGGATCACCGGCCGGCCGGCCGGTGATCGCTCGTCGGTCATTTCCTGCCGGGGGTCCAGTTCATGCCCCAGCCATAGGCGTAGTCGATGGTGCGCTGCGGGCTGACTCCGCGTTCCGGTACGAGATAGCGGGCCTCTCGGCGCACCGTCAGGTCGCCGCCCTCATTGGTGATGAGGGCCAGTGCGGCGACGGTCGAAGGCACGGTGCACTCGTCGAGGGAGAAGTCGATGGGCGCGCCGTGCTGTGGTGTGAGCGTGACCGTGGCGTGCAGATCCGCGAATGAGCGGGCGCCTTCATAAACGGCGACGAAGATCAGGACGCGGCGGATCTGATCCTTGTGGTCCAGACTGACCGTCAGGTTCTCGCCGGTGCTCACGGCGCCCGTCCGGTCGTCCCCGTCGAGGTGAATGTACGGCGGCTGGTTGAGCGCACCGAAGGCATTGCCGAGCGCCTGGACGACGCCCTTGCGGCCGTCGGCCAGTTCGTACAGGGCGCACAGGTCGAGGTCGAGGTCGCCGTGCATGGCGACGGCCCGGCCGAGCTTGGCGCCCCACCCCTTGAACTGCTTGCGCACCTCCCAGTTGAGGTTCACGCGCATCGTGCCCGTGGTGCCGCCCTGCTTGGACAGGGAGACGGTCGGGGCCTCCTTGGTAAGCGTGATCTTCGTCAGCCGGACCGGGGCGGCGGGCGGCGCGGTCGGCGGCGCAGGGGGCGGCGGCGGTGCCTGCACCGGCGCGGGAGCCCGTACGGCGGCCGGCGCGGGGGTCAGCACGGGGGCGGGGGCGGCCTGCTGGGGTTCGTCGACGCTGATGCCGAAGTCCCTGGCGAGACCCTCCAGGCCGCTGCTGTAGCCCTGCCCGACCGCCCGGAACTTCCAGGCGCCCTGGCGCCGGTAGAGCTCACCGAGGACGAAGGCCGTCTCGACGCTCGCGTCCTGGCTCTCGAAGCGCGCGATCTCGGTGCCGTTGGCCGCGTCGAGCACCCGGACGTAGAGGCCCGGCACCTGCCCGAAGTTCCCGCCGTCGGCGGAGGCGGCCACCACGACGGTCTCGACGGCGGGCTCCACGCGCGCGAGGTCGACGGTCAGTACGTCCGTCACGGTCTCCCCGCCGGGAGTCTTCCCGTCGTGCCTGACCGCGCCCGATCCGTGCGTGGGCTGGTTGTAAAAGACGAAGTCCGCGTCCGAGCGAACCTTTCCCGCCACCAGCAGCAGGGCCGAGGCGTCGACGTCCGGCACGCCGGGCGCCGAACGCCAGCCCAATTCGACGCGCACGGCCGCTGCCGGCACCGGAACATTGGTTCCCTTAAGCATGGACATGCTCGCCCCCATCACGAGTCCGGGTGTCTGAAAATACCGCACGGCCAAACCTATTCCTCTGCGGCCGTCGCGGTTCACGACGACCGGCTGAAGATCACGCGCGGACCGCGGGTAACCCGTGGCCAGGGACGGTCTTTACACGATCCCAACACGTCACGGCGACCGATTTTCCCAAGTTCGCTCGGATTAGGGATCCGTCATCACTCGCAACACGCAAAACAACCCTCTTATCGGGCTCCCCAACCAGAACATCTTCGGCTTAACTTATGTGCCATGACCTCCCCCCGCTCCACCTACGGCGGCGGCTACTACTCCGCCCCGGCCTTCCCGGACACTCCGATCTACGACTCCCTCGTCGCAGAGCGGGGTACACCCCAGATCGCGCCCATCCGGGTCCCCTCCGCATACGACACCGGAAACAGCTATTTGCCGGCCCTTCCGGCGGCGCTGCCCGCGCTCGGTCCCGCCCAGTCCCACTACCAGCAGCAGCCCGCGTACGGCTACCCACAGGCCGCGCAGCAGCCCATGCCGCTGCAGCACGCCGCCCCCGCGCAGTACATCCCCGCGCCCTACATCCCGCAGCAGGCGGCGAGCCCCCGCGGCTACCCCGGCGCCCAGCAGCCCCAGCAGCGCCCCGGGTCGGCCACCGGGTACGAGGCGATGCGCCCGGCCGCGCCGCGCCCGGCGCCCGCTCCCTCGCCGTACGACGACCCGTACAACCGCCAGTACCAGGGCGGGGGATACTGACCGGCTCGACCCGGTGTCCGACCCGGCTGGCAGGATGAACTCATGCCGAACCCAGTTCTCCATGCGGTCCACGTCTACCCGGTCAAGTCACTGGCCGGGTGCGCGCCCGGCGAGGCGGGGGTCGAGCCGTGGGGACTCAGCGGGGACCGCAGGTGGATGCTGGTCGACCCGGTCGGCAAGGTGGTCACCCAGCGTCCGCGTCCGCGGCTGGCACTGGCGCGCGCCGAGCCCCTGCCCGACGGCGGGATCAGACTGTCCGCACCCGGTCTGGAGACGCTGACCGTCGCGGTGCCGGAGCCCGCCTGCACCACTCGGGTGGAGATCTGGAAGGACAAGGTCGAAGCGGTCGAAGCGGACGCACGGGCGCACGCCTGGCTGAGCGAGCACCTGGGCTGCGAGGTACGCCTGGTCCATCTCGACGAGCCGGCGCACCGCCGTCCGGTCGACCCGGCGTTCGCGCTACCCGGCGAAATGGTGAGTTTCGCCGACGGATACCCTCTGCTGGCCACCACGCTGGCCTCCCTCGACGCACTCAACTCGCTCATAGCCCAGGGTGATCATCCCGACGAGGGCCCACTGCCCATGAACCGTTTCCGGCCGAACGTCGTCGTGGACGGCGCCGCCCCCTGGGCGGAGGACGACTGGAAGCGGATCGCGATCGGCGAAGTCACCTTCCGGGTCGCCAAACCCTGCGGCCGGTGTGTCGTCACCACCACCGACCAGCGGACGGCGGAGCGCGGCAAGGAGCCACTGCGTACGCTTGCCCGTCACCGGCGCACCGGTGACCAGCTGATCTTCGGGCAGAACCTGGTGCCGGAGCGCACCGGGACACTCCGTGTCGGTGATCCGGTGGAGATCCTCGAATAGGACCCCACCCCCGTGGGAACTCGTACGGTCGCGGAAAGGGGGTGACGGACTGTGCACACAGCAACGGGAGTCTGGCGTTGGCGGCACAATCCGCTGCGCCGTACGACCGATCTCGTCGAGGCATGGGCGATGCTCGCCGCCACCCTGCTGATCGCCGTCGCCGCACCTGCAACGGGCTGGGTGTGCGGCGCGCTGGCCAACGCGGCGCTTCAGGAATCGGTGCGCGTGCAGCACCAGCAGCGCCACCTCACGACAGCCGTCGTCGTGCGCACGGCGCCGGGACCGGCCTCGGTCCCGGACCCCGAGGTGCCTTCGGAGCGCGCCGCGCGCGTACAAGTCGTCGCCGACTGGACGGCGTCCGACGGCAGTCGGCACACGGGCGCGGTGACCACCACCCAGCGGGGTGTGCGGCCGGGCGACCGGTTCCGGATGTGGACGGACGGGCGGGGCCGGGTCGTCGATCGCCCGATGGACAGCAGCACGGCGGGCACCCACGCCGCCGTCGCGGGCATCGGGGCGGGAGTGGCGAGTGTGGCGATCATCGAAGGGGGCAGGCGCCTGGTCGTATGGCGCCTCATGCAGCGGCGGTACGCCCGTCTCGACCAGGACTGGGCCAGGGCCGGACCCGACTGGGGGCGGACGGACGCGGGCAGCTGAGCGGGGCCACCGGGCACGGCCGACCGGTCAACTCCCCGCCCCCGCGCGCGCTACGGTGGAGCGGCCAGATCGTCGGCACAAGGTGGGGGCACAGCAACGCCATGGCACAGGGCACGGTCCAGGTGACGCACACCGGCACATCGCGGTGGCGCCGCCGCACAGGCGAATACGCCTCTCTCGCCGCAGCCCTGGAGGCCGCGGGAGACGGTGACGTTCTCACCGTCGCTCCCGGCACGTACCGGGAGAACCTCGTCGTCCAGCGCGCCGTGACTCTGCGCGGCCCCGAGGGCACCCTCGGCTCGGTCCGTATCGCCCCCGTCGACGGCGTGGCGCTGACCGTCCGCGCCTCGGCCGTGGTCCAGGACCTGCACATCGAAGGGCAGGACTCGGCCGCTCCCGCCCTGCTCGTCGAGGACGGCACCCCCGAGCTCAGCGACCTGCGGATCGTGACCCGCTCCGCGGTCGGCATCGAGGTACGCGGCGCCGCCCGGCCCACCGTGCGCCGCTGCACGATCGACAATCCGGCGGGCATCGGCATCGCTGTCCTGGAGGGCGCGGGCGGGGTCTTCGAGGAGTGCGAGGTGGTCGCGGCCGGCCAGTCGGGCGTCTCGGTCCGCGGCGGCGCGCACCCGCGCCTGGAGCGCTGCCGGATCCACCACACCTCGGGCGCCGGACTCACCGTCACCGGCGAGGGCAGCGGCCTGGAGGCCATCGGCTGCGAGGTGTACGAGGTCAACGGCACCGGTGTGCAGATCACCGCGCGCGGCACCGCCCACCTCACCGACTGCACCGTGCACCGCACTTCGGCCGACGGCATCACTCTGGACACCGACGCCGTGCTGACGCTCTGCGACTGCGACATCCACGACATCCCCGAGAACGCGATCGATCTGCGCTCACGGTCGGTCCTCACCCTGACCCGCTCCACCGTGCGCCGCTTCGGCCGCAACGGCCTGTCGGTCTGGGACCCGGGCACCCGGGTGGACGCCAACCAGTGCGAGATCCACGACAGTACGGGCGACTACCCGGCCGTGTGGATTAGCGACGGCGCGACCGCCGTGCTCGACTCCTGCCGGGTGCACGACGTGCCCGACGCCCTCTTCGTCCTCGACCGCGGCTCGCGCGCCGATGTCGTCGACAGCGACCTGTCCCAGGTGCGCAATACGGCCGTCTCGGTGAGCGACGGAGCGACCGCGCAGCTCGACGACTGCCGGATCCGCGAGGTGTCCACGGGCGCCTGGTTCCGTGACCACGGCAGCGGCGGCACCCTCTCCGGCTGCACCATCGACGGCGCGCAGACCGGCGTCATCGTCACCAAGGGCGCCGACCCACGCATCGAGCGGTGCACCGTCACCGCGCCCGCGGAGGCGGGGTTCTACGTCTCCGCGGAAGGGCGCGGCACGTTCGACGGCTGCCGGGTCACGGGCAGCAGCGGCTACGGCTTCCACGTGATCGACGGCTGCCGTTCGATCCTGACACGCTGCCGCACCGAGCGCTGCGCGCGCGGTGGTTACGAGTTCGCCGAGGACGGCCAGCTGGTGGAGGACTGTACCAGCGACGAGAGCGGCGTACGGGCGCCGGCCCAGGGAGCCCCTGTCGTACTGACCGCGACCCAGACCCCCGGGCAGCTCAGCGCGATCCCGGTCCAGCGTCCCGTGGAGGGCGTGACCGGACCCGATCCGGCTACCGAACCGGCCCGGTCGTCCAAGGCGGTCCTCGGTGAACTCGACACCCTGGTGGGCCTGGAGAGCGTCAAGCGCGAGGTGCGCGCGCTCACCGACATGATCGAGGTCGGCCGGCGTCGCCTGGAGGCGGGCCTCAAGGCCGCCTCGGTCCGCCGCCATCTGGTCTTCACCGGCTCCCCCGGCACCGGCAAGACGACGGTGGCGCGGCTGTACGGCGAGATCCTGGCCTCGCTCGGGGTACTGGAGCGCGGCCATCTCGTCGAGGTGTCCCGGGTCGACCTGGTCGGCGAGCACATCGGCTCGACAGCCATCCGTACCCAGGAGGCCTTCGACCGGGCGCGCGGCGGGGTGCTGTTCATCGACGAGGCGTACGCGCTGTCCCCCGAGGACTCGGGGCGCGACTTCGGCCGCGAGGCCATCGACACCCTGGTGAAGCTGATGGAGGACCACCGGGAGGCGGTGGTGGTGATCGTCGCCGGTTACACGGCGGAGATGGCCCGCTTCCTGACCACCAACCCCGGTGTGGCGTCCCGCTTCTCACGGACCATCACCTTCTCCGACTACGCACCCGACGAGCTGCTGCGGATCGTGGAGCAGCAGGCGGAGGACCACGAGTACCGGATCGCCGAAGGCACCGCCGAAGCGCTGCTGAAGTACTTCACGGCGCTGCCCAAGGGGCCCGCCTTCGGCAACGGCCGGACCGCGCGCCAGACCTTCGAGTCGATGGTGGAGCGGCACGCGGGCCGGGTCGCCCAGCTCGCCGAGATGGACAAGGACGACCTGACCCTCCTCTACCCGGACGACCTGCCCGAACTGCCCTGAGGCCGGACGGCTTCGGGCCGCTGGCGGGGCAGCACGGACGGCGGCAGCCGGTCGAGCAAAGCGGTCCGCTCCTGGTCGAAGGCCGGGTCGGCCTGGTACTCGGAGTGCCCCAGAACAGGTGCGGGCAGCGGCTGTTCACGGGTGCGGCCGTAGGCGAGCGGGTCCTTGAGCGCGGCCCGGTCCACTGCGGGCTGCGTGGCGCTCGTGACGCGCACCGGGCCACCGATCGGGTCGGTCAGGCGCCACAGATTGCGCCAGCAGTGCACCTCCTGGCGCAGTCCGTCCAGGCACGCGGGTCCGAAGTACTGCGGGAACCAGCGCCCGTACAGCCGCTCCAGCGGTGACCCGTAGGTGAGCAGCGCGACGCGGCGCCGGGTGCGCAGCGGCAGCTGCCAGACGGCGGCGGCCGCCAGCACGCTGCCCTGTGAGTGGCCCGAGATGACGAGACGCCCCCCGGTGCGGTCGGTCCAGGTGGCCATGCGCCAGGTGAGGTCGGGGACGGCGCGCTCGGCGTAGCAGGGGGGCGCGAAGGGGTGCGCCGCGCGCGGCCAGAACGTGCCGACGTCCCACAGGATGCCGATGGTGCGGCGGGCCACGGGATCACGGTAGGCGCGGCGGCCCCAGGTGACGAACAGTATGAAGCCGAAGCCGATCATCCAGGAGCCGAGTGCCTGTGCGGTCTGGGCCATCGAGGCGATGTAGGCGGGCGCCTCCGCGGCGGCCCTGCCCGGCACCTCCCCGGTCGTCCGGGCGCCCGCCAGCGCGGCGGCGCCGAGCAGCAGGGTCGCGGCGGAGGTGAGGCCGAGGATCGACGGGGCGGAGTCGGTGAGCGCGGCCCTGGCGCGGGTGCGCGCGATCCGCCGGGTGCGTACCCAGTCGGGGTCCTCGCCCGGGTAGTCCGCCTCGACGTGGGCGGTCAGCGCCCGCCCGGCCCGCCAGGTGCGTACGGCGAGGACGGCGCCGACCGCGAGCAGGACGAGCAGCAGGGGCGGGATGACCGACGCCTGCCAGCTGAGCAGCACCGGCGGCCCCTCGATGCTGCCTCCCCGCTCACCCGGGGTGCCCGGCCCGTCCAGCCAGTCGCCGACGCGCTGGGCCACTCCCCCGGTCATGACGCCGCCGAGCGCGCAGGCGAGCATCGCCACGGCCGGCCCGCCGAACCCGCGCATCGCCGTACGCGCGTCGGGTGCCCGCCGGTACATGGCGGGCACGACCACGGCGAGGCCGACGACCAGCGCGCCCTGCGCGAGTGCGATCACCCCGAACGTGAAGTCGCCGGGAAGCCTGCCACCGGACTCCCAGCCGGGGCGCGACCAGGCGGCGTAGAGCATCGACAGGGCGAGCAGGGCGAGCGCCGATCCGGGCAGCAGGGTGACAACGGCCCCGTCGAGCTTCAGGTCGAGGCGCGTCTCGCTGCGGCCCCGGCGGCAGACCACCCAGACGACCACGGCGGCGCCCGCGGCCAGCGACGCCTCGATGGCCCAGCCGAAGGTCTCCAGGAGCGGGCCGGAGGCATGCCGGTCGTAGCGGGCCCCCGCGCCGGCGAGCGCCGCGGCGACGGTGAGGAATCCGGCGGCGGTGTGGGCGGCGCGCAGTCGGGAGACGAGCCTGCGGCCGTACCAGAAGCCGGGCAGGCCGAGGGCGGGCCGTTCGGTCGGCTCGTCCGGGTCGGGCTCCGCGCCCGGCGGCAGCGGTCGCTGCGACTCGTAGGCGCTCCAGGTGCGGTTGGACAAGTACCAAAGCAGGCCGGTCAGCGCGGCGGGCACGAGGGCGGCGAGGGCGAGTCGGCGTCCTGGCTGCGCCCACCAGCCGTCCTGGGCGGCCGAGACGAAGCCGAGCCAGGACTTGTCGCGGGAGCAGTCGGCCGAGCCGGCGCACTGCCAGGCGGTCAGGTCGAGAGCGACCTCGCAGGCGGCGGCGACGAGCAGCACGGTGAGGCTGAGGGCGACGAGCCGCACCAGCACCCCGTAGATGCGCACGGTCTTCCCGAGGCCTCGGGTGTTGGGCTGCATCCAGTGGGCGAGGTTGGCGACCATGAAGGGCAGCAGGAGCAGCCACAGGGCGCGTGCGCCATTGCCGGAGGTGAGGTTGCACCAGACGTACGCCTCGGGGACCGGCCGCTCACGGGGCTCCTGGGTGTCCTCGGAGCCCGCGTAGCCCTCGGGGTCGTCCGGGTCCGCGGGAGGAAGGTCAGCTTCGATGTCGTCGGCGCGGCGGTACATGGCGGCGGTCTCGTCGCCGGTGATCCGGACCGTTCGCGGATCGCCGAGCATTTCCTGGGGGGTGGTTCCACCGACCCCGTGCACCAGCAGTCCGAGCGCGGGCCCGCCGTCGTCGGGGGACGGTGTGACTCGGGGCACTCTGTGTCTCGCTCTCTGGTTGGCGTGCTGCGTCGGGAAGATCGTGGTCCGCGCGGGCGGTGCCCGGCGCGGTCTCCCAGGATCCCGGGCGGCGGGCGGCCGCCCAACGGTTCTCACCGAATCTCCCCGAGGTCCGGCGGACCTGGGCGCGTGGGAGGATGAGCAATCGCCCGCGGACCGTACGGACTCCGGTTCGCACGGCACGGCGATTCGTCCCGGCTCGATCGCCCGTGGGACCGCCCGTTTCGACCGCACGAAAGGACCGGCACGCCCGTGACCGAGAATCAGAACCTGCTCGCCGAGCAGCGTCGCGCCCTGATCCTCGACGAGGTCAGGCGGCGTGGCGGTGTCCGGGTCAACGAGCTCACCAGGAAGCTCAGCGTCTCGGACATGACCGTCCGCCGCGACCTGGACGCCCTCGCCCGCCAGGGCGTGGTGGAGAAGGTGCACGGTGGCGCGGTGCCGGTGGTCGAGACCAGCACGCACGAACCCGGCTTCGAGGCCAAGTCGAACCTGGAGCTGACCGCCAAGGAGGACATCGCACGGGCGGCGGCGGCGATGGCCGTGCCCGGCAGCGCGATCGCACTGTCCGGCGGAACGACGACGTACGCGCTGGCCCAGCACCTCCTGGAGGTGCCCGACCTGACGGTGGTCACCAACTCGGTCCGGGTCGCCGATGTCTTCCACACCGCCCAGCGCGCGGGTGGCGGGAACGGGCAACGGCCCGGGACGGCCACCGTGGTCCTCACCGGCGGCGTACGGACTCCGTCGGACTCGCTGGTGGGGCCGGTCGCCGACCGGGCGATCCGCTCACTCCACTTCGATGTCCTCTTCCTCGGCGTGCACGGCATCTCGGTCGAGGCGGGGCTCTCCACCCCGAACTTGGCGGAGGCGGAGACGAACCGCCGGCTGGTGCACGCGGCGCGGCGGGTCGTCGTGGTCGCGGACCACACCAAGTGGGGGACGGTGGGCCTGAGTTCGTTCGCGACGCTCGACGAGGTCGACACACTGGTGACGGACGGCGGGATGCCGGCGCACGACCGGGCGGAGATCGAGGAGCTGCTGCCGGGGCTGGTAGTGGCGGGCGGGTCCCGTGCCTCCCAGGGCGACGGCGAGTCCCGTCCCTCCCGCGACGAGCAGGGCCCCGAAGACATCTGACGGCCCGCCAGTTACTATGTGCGGGCCCGGTCCGCCACCGAACCCGTTGGGGGTGCAGGTCCATGGCACGCCGACTCCGCCCTGTGCAGCTCGATTTCGTCGATTCCGCGCCCGTGCGCCTGGTCTTCACGGCCCAGGTGTCCGCCCCGCCCGAGGCCGTCTACCGTGCGCTCGCCGAGGATGTCGAGGCCTGGCCCAGCTGGTTCGGCGCGATGACCCACGCCCGGCCCACGGACGGCGGCGCGGGCCGCGAGATCGGGCTCAAGGGCGGCACTCGCTTCCGGGAGACGGTCATGGCGGCGGAGCCCGCCGAACGGTACGCGTACCGCATCGACGAGACCAACGCCCCGGCGCTGCGAGCCCTGTTGGAGGACTGGCGCCTCAGCCCGTCCGGCACCGGCACCCGTGTCCGGTGGACCTTCGCGATGGCCGGCCCGGCGCCGCTGCGAGTCCTCCTGCGGCTGGCCAGGCCGGGCCTCGGCCGATCCTTCCGCGACGCGATGCGCAGCCTGGACCGGCGGCTCGCCAGTCCGGCCGGGCAGCCGTCGGACACCCCTTAGGGCGTGCCGGGCATGCCCTGCGGCAGCTCCGGCCAGACGCCGGTGGCCAGCAGCGAGTTGATGACCTCGGTGTACGGCGCGATGTCCAGGCCCTGCTGCGCCAGCCAGGTGTCGGAGTAGTACTTGTCGAGGTAGCGGTCACCGGGATCGCAGATCAGCGTGACCACGCTGCCCGTACTCCCCTCGGCGACCATCTCCGCGACGATTTTCAGCGCGCTCCACAGGCCGGTGCCGGTGGAGCCGCCCGCCTTGCGGCCGATGGCCAGCTCCAGCGCGCGTACGGCCGCGACGCTCGCCGCGTCCGGGACCTTCATCATCCGATCGATGGCGCCGGGCACGAAGCTCGGCTCCATCCGGGGCCTGCCGATGCCTTCGATGCGCGAGCCGCAGTCGCTGGTGGCGAGCATGTCGTGACGGGTCCAGCCGTCGAAGAAACAGGAGTTCTCCGGGTCGGGGACACAGATGCGGGTGTCGTGCTGCATGTAGTGGACGTAGCGCGCGATGGTCGCCGAGGTGCCGCCGGTGCCGGCGGTCGCGACGATCCAGGCCGGTTCCGGGTAGCGCTCCAACTTCAGCTGCTGGTAGATCGATTCGGCGATGTTGTTGTTGCCGCGCCAGTCGGTGGCCCGCTCCGCGTAGGTGAACTGGTCCATGTAGTGACCGCCGGACTCGGCGGCGAGCGCGGCCGACTGCTCGTACATCTTCCGTGAGTCGTCCACGAAGTGGCACTGACCGCCGTGGGATTCGATCAGGCGGCACTTCTCGGGGCTGGTCGTGCGGGGCATCACCGCGATGAACGGCACCCCGATCAGCTTCGCGAAGTACGCCTCGGAGACCGCGGTCGAGCCACTGGACGCCTCGATGACCGGCTTGCCCGGCCTGATCCAGCCATTGCACAGGCCGTAGAGGAAGAGCGAGCGGGCCAGCCGGTGCTTGAGGCTGCCGGTCGGGTGGGTGGACTCGTCCTTGAGGTACAGGTCGATCCCCCACTCCTCGGGCAGCGGAAAACGCAGCAGATGGGTGTCCGCGGAGCGATTGGCGTCAGCGTGGACCTTGCGGACCGCTTCTTTGAGCCAGGCCCGGTACGCCGGATCGCTCCGGTCCACATCGATGGTCGCCGTGGCGACGCCGCCGGGGCCTTGGTCAGTGCTGCTGCTCATGCGGGGCACTCCTCGTCGTGGCGTCCCTGCGGCAGGTGCTTCCACCAGCGGGACTCCTGTCTCCCGCCTGCCACTTTAAGCTTCTCACCTGCACAAACATTCACTTTGGGCTTCCATAGCAATCACTTGTGGGACGTGAGGGACGGGAGTGGGGCACGGGCCCGTCCTTCTGCATTCGACCACTCAGGGCCCCTGGTGCGCACGCCCAGGCTTGGGCAGACTGCCCAACAGGACACATGCGTGTGCGAAGGGGGCGAAGTGGAATGGCGGAGCCCGAATTCAGTGCTACGGGCGTACGGATAGAGCGTTGGCCCCGCTCACTCACCAAGGCCGGCCAGGTGCTGGTCAAGGACGGCAGGCTGGTCCTGCTCACGAGTAACGGGCGGGAGATCGACAGTGCGCCGCTCGGCTCCGTGCACGCGAGCAAGGCCTGGTTCGCCGGGGACGACAGCACGGTGGCGACGGTCAACGGCACCCGCTACCGGCTCACCATGGGCCATCGCGGACGCAAGCCCGACGGGGCGGAACTGTCCTACCGGTTCCTGGAGGCGATCCGCGGCGCACGGACCTCCCGGAACACGCAGGGGGCGAGGGATTGACGCGACGCGAGTTGCGGACGGGCGGCCCTTGGGCGACTCTGGTTGGACGTTACTCAGGGTGCACCGGTGGTAACGCTCGGATTTACACCGCCGGACCAATCAGCAGGCAGCCACTGCTGGATCCGTTCTTCGTCTTCTTCCGGACCTCATTCGGGGAGTCGCAGCCGTGATCAGTCAGTCAAGCAAGCACTGCACGGTGGAACTTCAAGCTCTGCCGTCGCGGATCGGCCAGGTCCGCAGAATCATCTCGGCGCAACTGCGCTACTGGCATTTGGATGCTTTGATCGACCCGGCAGCGCTCGGCGTCACCGAGCTGCTGACCAACGTCCACCGGCACGCGGAGCCGGACAAGATGTGCGTCGTGGAGATCGAGCAGTTGCTCGAACACCTCACGGTGTCGGTCCACGACCACGATCCGCGCATCCCCACGGTGTGCGCCGCCGAGGAGTACGACACCGGCGGTCGCGGTCTCGCGCTGATAGAGGCCGTCAGCGAAAGCTGGGGCGTACGCCCGCAGGGCGACGCGGGCAAGGCCGTGTGGTTCACGCTGCCCACACCGCCGCTCGCCGCGACGCTGCCCGCGAACCCGGTGTACGCGGCGATCGCACCGCACGGGCGCACCGTCGCCCGGTCGGCCGCGGTGGGCTGACCGGGCACAGGTGCCGTGTTCCCGCACACCGTCAGTCCGTGGCGATGGCGCGCAGTACGTCCAGGCGCGCCGCCCTGCGGGCCGGCCGCAGGGCCGCCAGCGCACCGGCGGCGAGGCCGACCAGCGCGACCACGGTGAGCTGCACCGGAGGCACCGCGAAGGCGAAGGCGGTGTCGCCCGCGCTCTCGGACGCCTTGACGAGCACCCAGCCGAGGAGCCCGCCGAGGGCCACCCCGCCCACCGTGCCGAACGCCGCGACGAGAACCGATTCCCAGCGGACCACCGCACGCAGTTGCGCCCTGGTCTGGCCGACCGCGCGCAGCAGGCCCAGTTCCCTGGTCCGTTCGTGGATCGCCAGGGTCAGGGTGTTGGCGATGCCGAGCAGCGCGATCAGGACCGCGAGGGCCAGCAGCGCGTAGACCAGCGTCAGCATCATGTCGACGGCCCCGGCAGCGGACTGGGCGTACTCCTCACGGGTCTGCACTTCGGGTTCGCCGTACGCCACCGCTGCCTTCTTCACCGCCGCGGCGCCCTGCGCGTCGGTCACCGAGTCCTTGAAGGTGACGGCGACGAGGGTGTCGGCGTCCTGGCCCCGGTGCGGGGCCCAGGCCTCGCGGGTGATGACGTAGTCACCCGCGAGCTCCGCGTTCTCGAAGACGGCGCGGACCGTGAAGGTCTGCTTCCTGCCGTCCGTGAAGGTGAGTTCGGTGCTGCTGCCGGGCTGCCAGCCCCGCTTGTCGGCCTCCGGCTCCGATACGGCGACGCCGCTCGTACCGAGCCCGTCGAGTCGGCCGTTCACCGTGCCGAGGTCGAATCCCCTGGCGAGCGCGACCGGATCGGTGACGGTCAGCTGCCGCCCCCGGCCGTCCACGTCCGCCGGGCCCCGGCCGAGCGCGACCGAGGTGGCGACCTCGGGCAGCTCCGCGAGGGCCGGGCCGAGAGCGGGGCTGAGCCCGCTGCCGCCCGCGCCCATGGCCGGTGCGCTGACCGCGACGTCACCCGCGAACGACTCCGACACCGTCTTGTCCATGGTCGCCTTCAGCGAGGCGCCGAAGACGGTGAACAGGGACACCACGGCAACCCCGATCATCAGGGCGGTGGCCGTGGCCGCGGTGCGCTTGGGGCTGCGCAGCGCGTTGCGCTTGGCCAGGCCCCCGTTGACGCCCCGCAGCCGCTCCAGGGGGGTCCCCAGGGCCCGTACGGCGTAGGAGGACGCGACCGGGCCGAGGACCACGAAGGCGACCAGCGCCAGTACCGCGCCCAGCCCGGCCAGCCACACGGACGGGCTCACCAGCACCCCGGCGAGGATGATGCCGACGCCGGCCACGCCGAGGACCGTGCCGGTCAGGGCGCGCCTCCCGGACGCGCCGGAGTCGTCGACCGCCGTCTCACGCAGTGCGGCCAGCGGGGCGGTGCGCCCGGCCCGGACGGCCGGCAGCAGCGCGGAGCCGAGGCACACCACGACGCCGACGAGCAGCGGCAGCAGCATCGAGACGGCGCCGACCACCAGGTCGCCCTCGGGGAAGGGGAATCCGATGACGGGGAAGAGTGCCTGCAGCCCCGCGGCGATACCGATGCCGCCGAGCAGCCCGGCCGCCGACGCGATGAGCGCGACGACGGTGGCCTCGGCCAGCGTCGAGCCGACGACCTGGCGGCGGGAGGCGCCCAGGGCGCGCAGCAGGGCGTTCTCGCGGGTGCGCTGGGCGACGACGATCGCGAAGGTGTTGTGGATGGTGAAGGTCGCGACCAGCAGGACGATGCCGGAGAAGACCAGGAGCAGGGTGGTGAAGAGGCTCAGGAACTGACCTGAGATCGCGTCCTGGCTCTCTTCGGCCGAAGCCTGCCCGGTGATGGCCTCGATTCCCTTGGGCAGTACGGGTTCCAGCGCGTCCACCAGCTCCTGCTGGCTGGTGCCGGGCCCGGCCCGCACCTGGATGCTCGACGCCTCGCCCGGCTCGGGGGTGAGGTACTTCTCCGCATCGGGCCGGGTCATCCCGGTGTAGGTGACCTGGGCCATGCCGTCTTCGCCGCCGAAGGTGGCCAGGCCGACGATCCGTACCCGCACCGGGTCGGGGGTGCGCAGCACGGTGCTGTCGCCGATCTTCAGGCCGCCGTCCTTCGCCGCGCCGCGGTTGACGACGACTTCGCCGCTCGCGCTCGGGGCGCGCCCCTCGGCGAGCCGGTAGGGGTTGAGCCGCGGGTCCTCGATCCAGTTGGCCGCGGTGGTGGGCGGGCCGTCGCCGCCGATGGGCTTCCCGTCGGCGGCGAGGAGCTGGCCCGCACCCTGGATGCTGGGCACGGCGGCCGCGACGCCGGGGGCCTTCTCGACCTTCTCGACCAGCGCGGTGTCGACGGGCTGCCGGGCGCCCTGTCCCTCGCCGACGACGACGGCGCTGCGTACGACCACGTCGGTGCCGCTGGTGGCGTTGCCGAACATCGTGTCGAAGCTCGCCCGCAGGGTGTCGCCCATGACGAGGGTCCCGGCGAGGAAGGCGACGCCGAGCAGTACCGCGGTGAAGGTGCCGGCGAAGCGCCGCTTGTGGCCTCGCAGGGAGGCCATGCTGAGGCGTACGGACGTACGGGCGGAACTCATGTCGCCACTCCCTCGGTGGTGCCGAGCCTGCTGTCGAAGGCCTTGAGCCGGTCCAGGACGCGCTCGGCGGTGGGCGCTTGCATCCGGTCGACGAGTCGGCCGTCCGCGAGGAAGACCACCTCGTCGGCGTGGGCGGCGGCCACCGGGTCGTGGGTGACCATCACGACCGTGCGGTCGCTCCCCCGTACCGTCCGGCCGAGCAGCCGCAGCACCTCGCCGCCGGAGCGCGAGTCGAGGTTGCCGGTCGGTTCGTCGGCGAAGACCACATCGGGGCGGCCGGCGAAGGCGCGGGCGACGGCGACGCGTTGCTGCTGGCCGCCGGAGAGCTCGCTGGGCCGGTGGTGCAGCCGGTCGCGCAGGCCGACGGCGTCGATCAGGGCATCGGTCCACTCCTGGTCGCCGTCGGTGCCCGCGAGGTCCATGGGCAGCGAGATGTTCTCGGCGACGGTCAGGGTGGGGATCAGATTGAAGGCCTGGAAGACGAAGCCGATGCGCTCACGGCGGAGCAGGGTGAGTCTGCGGTCGTCCAGGGTGCTCAGGTTCGTACCGCCGATGAAGGCGGCTCCCGAGGTGAGGGTGTCGAGTCCGGCGGCGCAGTGCATGAGCGTGGACTTGCCGGAGCCCGAGGGCCCCATGATCGCGGTGAAGCGGCCGGCCGGGAAGTCGACGCTCACCCCGTCCAGGGCCCGCACTTGGGTGTCGCCCCTGCCGTAGATCTTCACGGCGTCGACGACGCGGGCGGCGGTGGCGGTCCCTACGGTGGTGGCGGTCATGCCGCACCGCCCTTCGTCTGGTGGCCGAACTGCTCGTCGAGCACGGACAGCCTGCGCCAGTACTCGTCCTCGTCGATCTCGCCGGCGGCGAAGCGTCGGCCGAGCATCGCGATCGGCGAGTTGTCGCCGTGCGGGGCGTGCCCGAAGCTCCGGTCGGCCTGCCGAGGGCCGCGGCGACCGCGCCACCCGGTGCGGCGCAGCAGGGTGACGACGCCGATGACGGCGACCGCCCACAGCAGCGGGAAGAAGAGGATCCACGGGCCGGGTCCCTCGTGAGCCAGGGTGTGCATCTCGGGTCAACTCCTCGGTGCGATCTGTTTCCTTGTCACTACCGAGACTGGCCGTGGGAGGGGGTCCCGGTCGTCGTACGGCCGGCGGCTGTGCGCGTACCACCTCGGGAGCAGACAGGGGCCTGCGCGACTACTCGCGGCCCGCGTCGATTTTGTACCTACTGGTATGTACAGTGGGTTTCATGAGCACCCCTGAGCGCCTCATCGAAGCCACCCGGGATCTCCTGTGGGAGCGCGGTTACGTGGGCACCAGCCCCAAGGCGATCCAGCGGCGGGCGGGCGCCGGCCAGGGCAGCATGTACCACCACTTCGCGGGCAAGCCCGACTTGGCGCTGGCCGCGATCCGGCGCACCGCCGACGAGATGCGCGCCACGGCCGAAGCGGTTCTCGGCGGGGACGGGTCGGCGTACGAGCGCATCGCGGCGTACCTGCTGCGCGAGCGCGACGTGCTGCGCGGCTGTCCGGTCGGGCGTCTCACGATGGACCCCGACATCATCACCGACGACGCGCTGCGGGCGCCGGTCGACGAGACGCTCGACTGGCTGCGCGGGCGGCTCGCGCTGATCGTCGAAGAGGGCTTGGCCCGGGGCGAGTTCAGCGCGTATCTGGTCCCGGCCGAGATCGCGGCGGCGATAGTCGCGACGGTCCAGGGCGGCTATGTGCTGGCGCGGGCCTCGGGCTCGCCAGCCGCCTTCGACACGGCGGTCCGGGGGCTGCTCGCCCTGCTGGCTTTCGCCACCATCTCCGTTTCCGTGTAAGGGAGTTCACTTCCGTGTATGCCATGCAGTACGAGATCACCCTGCCCGCCGACTACGACATGGGGATCGTCCGCGAGCGCGTCGCCACCAGGGGGCATCTGCTCGACGGACTCCCGGGGCTCGGTCTCAAGGCCTATCTGATGCGCGAGCGCGGGACGCACTCGCTCGTGAACCAGTACGCGCCGTTCTATCTGTGGACGGCCCCAGACGCTATGGCCGCGTTCCTCCTGGGGCCCGGATTCCAGGGCGTCGTCGATGACTTCGGCCGCCCCGAGGTGCGCCACTGGACGGGGCTGGTGTGCGAGGAGGGCCCCGCGACCGGGGCCACCCCCCGCACCGCGGTGCGCCGTCGGCAGCGGATACCGGGGGCGGCGGCGTCCCTCGCGGCGGTGAGCGAGGAAGCGGCGAAGGAGACCCGGCGGCTGGCCGGGCTGGACGCCGTGGTGTGCGCCGCCCTCGCACTCGATCCCCGGAGCTGGGAGTTCGTGCACCTCACGTTGTGGGACCACGACTCCCCCGACGCGCCCGGTGAGCGCTTCGAGGTGCTGCACATGTCGGCTCCGCACCGTGCGGAGCTCGCCGGCGGCGCCAGGTGACCTCGCCACGGCACGGACCCGCACCGCGAACGCGCCCCCGGGCGCGGGCGGGCGGCCGGCTCTGATTCACCGTCAGCGAGCGTACGTACTCACTGCTTCGCGAACCGGTCGAGCACCCCGAGCTCCAGGTCCCGCATGGACGGGCTGCCCTTGTGGCCCGAGTCGTCGACCACCACGAGCTCCGCGGCGGGCCACGCGCGGGCGAGTTCCCAGGCGCTGCCGTGCGGGCTGCTCAGGTCGTGGCGGCCGTGCAGCAGGACGCCTGGAATCTCGGCCAACCGGCCCGCGTCGCGCAGGATTTCCCCCTCCTCCAGCCAGGCGCCGTGGGAGAAGTAGTGGGAGGCGATACGGACTAGGGAGACACGGTCCGCCGTCGGGCGGTCGCCGTACGGGTTGGCGCTGCCGTGCGGTTCGAGGGAGAGCACCGCGTCCTCCCACGCACACCAGTCGGCGGTGGCCTTCGCCCGCACGCCCGGATCGGGGTCCGACACCAGTCGCGCGTACGCCGCGAGGAGATCACCGTCACGGTCGGTCTCGGGGACGCCAGCCCTGAACCGGTCCCAGGCCTGGGGGAAGAACCGCGCGACACCCCGGTAGAGCCAGTCGATCTCCGAGCGCCTGCTCATCGTGACACCGCAGATGACGATCTCCGACACCCGCCGCGCATACCGCTCGGCGTACGCGAGGATCAGCGTGGAGCCCCAGGAGCCGCCGAAGAGCAGCCAGCTGTCGATCCCCAGATGCTCCCTCAACTGCTCCATGTCACGGATCAGATGGTGGGTCGTGTTGTGGCTCATGTCGGTGGCCGGGTCGGCGGCGTGCGGCGTACTGCGGCCGCAGCCCCGCTGGTCGAAGAGCACGATGCGGTAGCGCGCGGGGTCGAAGTACTGGCGCAGGCGGGGCTTGCAGCCGGAGCCGGGGCCGCCATGGACGAAGGCCGCGGGCTTGCCCTTCGGGTTGCCGCTGACCTCCCAGTGGACCAGGTTGCCGTCACCGACATCGAGCATGCCCTCGTCGTACGGCTCGACGGGCGGGTAGAGCTCGGCCATGTCATGGTCCCCTTCGGTTGCGGGTGCGCCCGGTGCGGCGGAGAAAGCTACGTGATCCGCCCGGCGCCCGCAAGCGCGGTCAGCGGGTCGTCGAGCACCGGCTGCCAGGCCAACTCGGCCGCCCCGACGAGGCTGTTGTGGTCGAGGGTGCACGGCAGGATGGGTACGCCGCCGCTGCGCCCCCACAGGCTGCGGTCGGCCACGACGGCGCGCAGCCGCTCCGGGTCGGCGTCGAGCAGCTCGCGGTGCAGGCCGCCGAGGATGATGCGGTCCGGGTTGAGGATGTTGACGAGGCCGGCCAGCCCCTGGCCGAGGCGGTCGACGATCTCCTCGGCCGCCGCCCGTACCGTCGGGTCGTCGTACTCGCCGCGCAGCAGGTCGCGGGACTGCTGGAGCAGCGAGACCTCGGGCCCCGGGGCGCGGCCCGCGGCGGTGAGGAAGGCGAGCGGGTCGGCCTCGACGTCGAGGCAGCCGCGACTGCCGCAGTAGCAGGGGCGGCCCTCGGGGTTGACCGTGAGGTGGCCGACCTCCAGGGCGAGGCCCGAACTGCCGGTGTGCAGGCGGCCGTCGAGCACCAGCGCCCCGCCCACGCCGCGGTGTCCGGTGGCGACGCAGAGCAGGTGCTCGGCGCCGCGGCCCGCGCCGTGGCGATGCTCGGCCAGGGCCGCGAGGTTGACGTCGTTGCCGGTGAAGGCGGGGCCTTCGATGCCCGCCGCGCGCACCTGCTCGGCGAAGATGTCGCAGACCGGCGCGCCGGCGGGCCATGCGAGGTGCAGCGGATTGAGCGCCGTGCCCTCCGGTTCGGCCACCGCGGACGGTACGGCGAGGCCCGCGCCGACGCAGCGCAGCCCGGTGTCGCGCAGCAGCGCGGCGCCTGCCTCGACCACCGATCCGAGGACTTGGGCCGGGTCGGCCGACACCGCCTCGCAGCCGGGTGCGGTGGCCACGATCCGGCCGCCGAGGCCGACGAGCGCCGCCCGGAAACCGTCGGCGTGGACCTGGGCTGCGAGGACGACGGGGCCCGAGTCGTTGACGGTCAGCCGGTGCGAGGGGCGGCCCTGTGAGCCGGCCGCGGCGCCCGGCCTGGAGTCGACCTGGATCAGCCCGAGCGCCTCCAGTTCGGCGGCGACCGCGCCCGCGGTGGCCCGGGTGACGCCGAGCTCGGCGGTGAGCACGGCACGGGTGGGCGCGCGGCCCGTGTGCACCAGTTCCAGCGCAGGCCCGAGCGCGCTCCGGCCTCTCTCCAGCCGTGTCCTGATGGTGCTCGCCTTGCCGTTCATGGGGGCGAGTCTCCCATGTTCCAGAAGATCGTCCGGGTCCGGCTCCCCTTGTCCCGGGGCTCTCTCGGCGCGTTGACCCCAGTCTCACCACGCGTCTTGTCCGGATCGGGGTCCGGCCCCTATGCTCATTTAGTGCCGCTACTAAACAAACTACGGTCGGCCGCCCCCGGGAACGAGGGCGCGAACCCCGCAGCGACCTCCCTGCCCGCCCTCCGTGCCGCCCTGACCGTGTTCTTCGCCCTCGACGGTTTCCTCTTCGCCGGCTGGGTGGTCCGCATCCCCGCCATCAAGGAGCAGACCGGATCCTCCGCGAGCGATCTCGGACTCGCCCTCCTCGGGGTGTCCGGAGGCGCGGTGATCACGATGATGCTCACCGGACGTCTCTGCCGACGCTTCGGGAGCCATACGGTGACCGTGGTCTGCGGGGTGCTCCTGTCGCTGAGCATCGCGCTGCCGACCCGGACGCACTCGACGCTCGCCCTCGGCCTCGTGCTGCTGATGTTCGGCGCCGCGTACGGCGGCGCGAATGTCGCCATGAACAGCGCGGCGGTCGACCTGGTCGCGGCCATGCGGCGCCCGGTGATGTCGAGTTTCCACGCCGCGTTCAGCTTCGGCGGCATGGCAGGCGCCGGTCTCGGCGGTCTGGTGGCGGGCAGCCTCTCCCCCACCACCCATCTGCTGGCGCTGACCGGTATCGGACTCGTGGTCACGGCCGTCACCGGCCCCACCCTGCTGCGCCACCCGGCGCCCACCCCCGAGCGCACGGAAGCGACAGCGGGACCCCGGCCGATGGACGGCAGGACCCGCAAGGTCGTCGCGCTCTTCGGCGTCATCGCGCTGTGCACGGCGTACGGCGAAGGGGCGCTCGCCGAGTGGGGAACGCTCCACCTCCAGCAGGACCTCCAGGCCCGGCCGGGCGTGGCAGCGACCGGGTACTCGCTGTTCGCGCTGGCCATGGCGGTGGGCA
Source organism: Streptomyces sp. A5-4 (assembly GCF_051131715.1). Classification (NCBI taxonomy): domain Bacteria; kingdom Bacillati; phylum Actinomycetota; class Actinomycetes; order Kitasatosporales; family Streptomycetaceae; genus Streptomyces; species Streptomyces sp. A5-4. Next base: position 690,506 of record NZ_CP178591.1, read on the forward strand.
GGCTCAGCGGAACCACCCTGATGGAACGGCTCGGCCAGACCCGCACCCTCGTCGGGGGCGGCCTGCTCGCGGCCGGCGGCATGCTGCTCGGCGCGCTCGCCCCCACCGCCTGGCTCACCCTGCTCGGCTTCGCCGTGACCGGACTCGGCCTGGCGAACATCTTTCCCGTGGCGGTCGGCAGGGCCGGGGCGCTGGCCGGGCCGAGCGGTGTCGCGGCGGCGTCCACGCTCGGGTACGGCGGCATGCTGGTGGGCCCGCCCGCCATCGGCTTCCTCGCCGACTGGTTCTCCCTGCCCGTCGCGCTGACCACGGTGGCACTGCTCGCCGCCGCTGCCGCCCTGCTGGGGTTCTCCGCACGCAACGCATCGCCCGCCCGGCCCGGCCGACGATGAGTAGGAGTGAGTAGGCGTACTCAGGCGAAAGCGGCACGCCCGGCGCACCATGAGGGCATCCGTTCAACCGCCCGCAGGAGGAGAAGACCATGAGCTCCCGGCAACGCCTGCACGACCTCGTGCGACTGACGTTCCGCAACCGCGCCTCGCTCGTCTACCTGAGCGTGGTCGCCGCGACCGCGGTGTTCGTCGCGATCGACACGCTCTTCGTCACCCATGAGGACGCCTCGCTCGCCGGTGTATGGCTGCTGCTCCTCGCCGCACCGACGATCTTCGCCTTCTTCATCGGCGGCTCGATGTTCGGGGAGGCCGTGACCGGGTCCGGCGCGTTCCTGTACATCGCCCTGGTGCTCTCCGTCCTGATCCAGTCGCTCGCGCTCGGCCTGTTCGTCCGCCTGCTGCGCGGCGCCGCGAGCCCGGCTCGCCCCCAGCGCGCCTGACCCGCCTGTTCCGCGGGCCCGGTGCGCGGCATGGAGATCGCCGCACACCTCAACCGCCCGACGGGGAAGGCCGGTTGCCTGGCCGCAGCCGCGTAGCGCGCGGGCCCCGGCGCCGAGGTGCCCATCTGCCCCGGCCTGCCGGGGCGGGATCCGCTGCGGCACACCGGCACGGTTCACCACCGCCGGGCGACGCGCCGCACTCACCGCGCTGTGGCGCGAGAGGCCGGGCATCATCCGGTCGCGAGCGGCGTCCACTTGCCCGCCGGCCGGGCACCCTGTGAAACTTGACGTCATGGCGACAAGGACGCGGGCCCAGCGTGACGCGATAACCGTCGAGATCGGTTACGCGCTACTCAGTGCGGCCGTCCTGGCAGGTGTTGCCTTCGCCGCGGTCACCGCGCCCGTGTATCTCCTGGTCTCCTCACCGGCCGTGAACAGGGTCATGCTGATGGCCGGCTGCTCGCTGGCCGGCGCCGTCTACGTCCTACGAGTCGTCCACGTCCTGTGGCGCTACAAGGGCGCACCCGGCACTCAGCCCAGCCAGCCCGGCCGCACCAGCCCCGACTCGTAGGCGAGCACGACCAGTTGGGCCCGGTCACGGGCGCCGAGCTTCACCATGGTGCGGCTGACGTGCGTCTTGGCGGTGAGCGGGCTGACGACGAGCCTGCGGGCGATCTCGTCATTGGAGAGCCCGATGCCGACCAGGGCCATCACTTCCCGCTCCCGCTCGGTGAGTTGGTTCAGCACCTCGGCGTGGGCCGGCTCCTTGGAACGGGCCGCGAACTCCGCGATCAGCCTTCGCGTCACTCCGGGCGAGAGCAGTGCGTCCCCCTCCACCACCGCCCTTACCGCGCGCAGCAGTTCCTCCGGCTCGGTGTCCTTCACGAGGAAGCCCGAGGCCCCGGAGCGGATCGCCTCGAAGACGTACTCGTCGAGCTCGAAGGTGGTCAGCATGATGACCTTCACGCCGTCGAGCGCGGGGGTGTCGGTGATGCCACGGGTGGCGGCGAGGCCGTCGAGGAGCGGCATGCGGATGTCCATCAGGACGACGTCGGGGCGCAGTTCGCGCACCAGGCGAACCGCCTCCTCACCGTCCGCCGCCTCACCGGCCACCTCGATGTCGGGTTGCGCGGTCAACAGGGCACGGAAGCCCGCCCGCACCAGCGCCTGGTCGTCGGCGAGCAGTACGCGGATCACGAGTTCTCCTTCGGTGCGGCCGAGAAGGGCAAGGTGGCCTCCACCCGGAAGCCGCCGTCCGGGCGCGGACCGGCCTCAATGGTGCCACCGAGAGACGCCGCGCGCTCCCGCATTCCCACCAGTCCGTTGCCGCTGCCGCCCGCGTCGCCGCCGGTGGTGGCCGGCCCTTCGTCGTCGATCCGCAGGTCCAAGCGGCCGGGGGCGTAGCCGAGCCTGACCCGGGCGCCGCGCGATCCGGAGTGTCTGACCACATTGGTGAGGGCCTCCTGGATGATGCGGAAGGCAGCCAGGTCGGCGCCGGGCGGGAGTGCGGCACGTACGCCGTCGGTCTCGACCTCGACAGTGAGACCCGCAGCCGAGGCCTGTTCCACGAGTTCGCCGAGGCGGTCGAGTCCGGGCGCCGGTGCGCGCGGGGCGTCGCCGGGCGTTCGCAGCGTGTCGAGCACCTGCCGCACCTCGCCCAGCGCCTCCTTGCTCGCGGCCTTGATGGTGGCCAGGGCGGAACGCGCCTGTTCCGGGTCGGAGTCCAGCAGGGCCAGGCCGACGCCTGCCTGAACGTTGATGACCGAGATGCTGTGGGCGAGTACGTCGTGCAGCTCACGGGCGATACGGAGCCGCTCCTCGTCGGCGCGGCGCTTCTCGGCCTCCGCACGCTCGACGCGCTCGCGGGCCCACTGCTCCTGGCGTACCCGCACGAGCTCCGCGGCGGCCGCGATGGCCACCACCCAGGCGGCGACCGCCAGTTCCTGGGACCAGGGCGCCGCCTGCCCCCCGTCGGGCGGCAGCCACCGGTAGAGGCCGTGCGCGAGGGCCAGATGCCCCAGCCAGAGCATCCCGAGCGACCACCAGGCCGCCTTCCGGTGCCCGGTGACGATGGCGCTGAAGCAGCCCACGGCGGCGGTCACGAAGACCGGCCCGTAGGGGTATCCGGCACCCAGATAGATCATCACGGTCGCCGACGCGCCGAACACGGCCGGTACCGGGAAGCGTTGGCGCGCCAGGAGTGCGGCAGGCCCCGCGGCCAGCAGCAACCGGGCGAAGAGGTCGAGCGGCTCACGCTCGCCGAGCTGGCCGTGCGCCGCGAACGTCGAACCCACCTGCACGAACACGGCCAGTACGAGCGTGGAGACCCAGGGCAGCCCGCCGCCCGGCGGCCGGGGCGTCCAGGCACGCCACGGCGGCGATCCGCCCCGTTCTCGGGGGAAACCACCGAGGCCACGTTCCCGCTGCGCTTTCATACCGGCCACGCTAGACCGGCGGCGGCGGCCCGGGCGTCAGCCGGACGAGGTGATCACGCGTACTCCCTGTGCAGTACCCGGCCACGGCATGGGGGGCTGTTCATGCCGTTCGGCCCGCGCACGCCGTCGTGCGGGTGGCGGGTCAGGGCGCCGCGTCACCAGCGGGGGCGGCCCGGCTGCCGGGCCCTGCCATCCGTCCGCCGATCAGACCCACGGAGTGGGCGAGGCCGGCGGCGGAGTGCGCGAAGAACGCGTCGCGGTCCTCCACGATCCGGTTGAACTGACCGAATACCTCGAAGGAGATGAGGCCGAAGAGCTGGGCCCAGGCGGCGATCAGGGCGGCGACGACCGGTGGGGGCAGGTCCGGCGCCACATCGGCGGCCAGCCGCTCCGCCTCGGGGCGCAGTCCGGCCGTGAGGCGCGGGACGGCGAGACCGTTCGTGCGGTGGGCGTCGCGCAGGACGGAGATGAGGGCCTGGCCGACGCGGGAGGCGGGGCCGACCGTCGCCATCGGGGCCGTGTAGCCGGGGACCGGCGAGCCGAAGATCAGGGCATATTCGTGGGGATGGGCGAGCGCCCAGGTGCGTACGGCCAGACAGACCGCGCCCCAGCGCCCCGGATGCGCGGCGCGGGCGGACTGTTGGGCGAGGGCGGCCTCGGCGGCGGCGCCCACGGCGTCGTACGCGTCGACGATCAAGGCGGTCAGGAGGTCGTCGCGGCTCGGGAAGTAGCGATAGAGCGCCGAGGAGACCATGCCGAGTTCGCGCGCGACGGCGCGCAGCGAGAGCTTTGCCGCGCCTTCGGCGGCAAGCTGTCTGCGGGCCTCTTCCTTGATCGCCGCGGTGACTTCGATGCGGGCTCGTTCCCTGGCTCCACGCATGGCGCTCATAGGAGCAGTCTGGCACGCCGGAGAGCGCCGACCAATAACGAGAGCACTGCTCTTGCTCTGGATCACGGAACTCGTGCACACTGCTCTCAAGCGAGAGCAGTGCTCACAAACATAGGGGTACACGATGTCCACGCACGTGCAAAAGCCCGGCTGGTTCACAGTGAACGTCCTCAACCGCACCATCGCCTGGCTCACCCGCCGCGGGCTCAGCGTCTGGGGCTCCCGGGTGCTGGCGGTCCGTGGTCGCAAGAGCGGTGAGTGGCGCCGCACCCCGGTCAATCTACTGACCGTGGAGGGCGACAAATACCTCGTGGCGCCGCGCGGACACGTCCAGTGGACGCACAACATGCGGGCCGCCGGCGGCGGTGAACTGCACCTCGGCAGGACGACCGAGGTGTTCACCGCCACCGAGGTGACCGACGACGAGAAGCCCGAGCTCCTCCGCGCCTACCTCAAGCGCTGGAAGGCGGAGGTCGGGGTCTTCTTCGGCGGCGTCGGACCGGACTCCTCCACCGAGGAGCTGCGCCGCATCGCCCCCGACCACCCCGTCTTCCGCATCACCGTCACCGTCTGACGGTCACTCCTTGCCGGACGCCGGCTTGCCGGACGCCGGCTTGTCCGACGCCGGGCTGTCCGACGCCGGGTTGGCGGCCAACGACCTGCGGTCCAGCGCGCTCAGCGCACGCTGCGCCATCGGGTGCGAACGCACCATCTCCGCCATCGTGGTCGAACCGCGGGCGATCCCCGCGAACGCCTTCCACGCGGGGCGGAATCCGGTGAGTGCCGCGTGCAGCATTCCCGGCCGCTTCTCGAAGAGCGTGCGCATCCGCCGCCCGACGCCCATCTCCACGCCGAGCCCCGCCTTGATCGCGAAGGCGTAGTTCAGCGCCTGGCGGCGGGCGTCCACGGCGTCCTGCGTCTCCGCGATCCGCACGGCCCACTCACCCGCGAGCCGCCCGGAGCGCAGCGCGAAGGAGATCCCCTCGCGCGTCCACGGCTCCAGCAGTCCGGCCGCGTCCCCGCACACCAGCACCCGGCCGCGCGACAGCGGCGAGTCGTCGCTGCGGCACCGCGTCAGGTGTCCGGAGGACAGTGCGGGCTCGAACCCGGCGAGCCCGAGCCGGGCGATGAAGTCCTCCAGATACCGCTTGGTATCCGCGCCCTCGCCGCGCTCCGAGATCACCCCGACCGTCAAGGTCTCTCCCTTCGGGAACACCCAGCCGTAACTGCCGGGCATCGGGCCCCAGTCGATGAGCACCCGCCCCGCCCAGTCCTCGGCGACCGTCGCAGGCACCGGGATCTCCGCCTCCAGGCCGAGGTCCACCTGGTCGAGCTTCACCCCGACATGCGCTCCTATCCGGCTGGCGCTGCCGTCGGCGCCGACCACCGCACGGGCCAGCACCGTCTCGCCGTCCGACAGGACGACCGCCACCGTGCGCCGGTCCGGCACGGCCGCGCCGTGCTGCTCGACGCGCGCCACCGTCGTGCCGGTGCGCAGGACGGCACCGACCTTCTGCGCCTCCGCCACCAGACCGGCGTCGAACTCCGGCCGGTTAATGAGGCCGAAGAGCATCTGCTTCGAGCGGCGTGTCCGTGTCAGCTTCCCGTCCAACGAGAACGTCACGGCGTGCACGCGGTCCCTGAAGGCCAGTTCGAAGCCCGGCGGCAGCGCGTCGCGCGACGGCCCGATGATGCCGCCCCCACATGTCTTGTAGCGCGGGAGCGACGCCTTCTCCAACAGGAGTACGCGCCGTCCCGCGACCCCGGCCGCATAGGCCGCCGAGGCCCCCGCGGGCCCGGCGCCGACCACTACGACGTCCCACACCGGTTGTTCGTGTCCACGTCCGGCGTCTGCGTTCTCGCTGCTCACGATGTGCTTCTGCTCCTGATCCGCCCGGTGTCCCGTACTGCTGACCGCATCCTACGGCTCGGGGCCGACCGGTCTCCCTGTGGGAGGATCGCCCCCGTACGTGCCATACGAACACGTACACGTATCTCAACGTCGCACCCACGAGGAGCGTGCCCATGACCGTCCATCCGATCGCCGAGACCATCGCCTCACTGATGCCCCGCGCCAAAACGGAGCTGACCGAGCTGGTGGCCTTCCAGTCGGTGGCGGACCCGGCCCAGTTCCCGAAGAGCGAGTGCGAGGCCGCCGCGAACTGGGTGGCCGACGCGCTGCGCTCCGAGGGCTTCCAGGACGTCGCACTCCTGGACACCCCCGACGGCACCCAGTCCGTCTACGGATTCCTGCCCGGCCCGGCGGACGCACCGACCGTCCTGCTGTACGCGCACTACGACGTGCAGCCGCCGCTCGACGAGGACGCCTGGCTCTCCCCGCCATTCGAACTGACCGACCGCGACGGCCGCTGGTACGGGCGTGGCGCGGCGGACTGCAAGGGCGGCTTCATCATGCACCTGCTCGCGCTGCGCGCCCTCAAGGCCAACGGTGGCGTCCCGGTCTCGGTGAAGGTGATCGCGGAGGGTTCGGAGGAGCAGGGCACCGGTGGCCTGGAGCGGTACGCCGAGGCGCATCCCGATCTGCTGGCCGCGGACACCATCGTCATCGGCGACACCGGCAACTTCCGGGTGGGCCTGCCGACGGTGACCGCGACCCTGCGCGGCATGACCATGCTGCGGGTACGCATCGACACCCTCGAAGGGAACCTGCACTCGGGCCAGTTCGGAGGCGCCGCCCCGGACGCGCTCGCCGCGCTCATCCAGCTGTTGGCCTCGCTGCGCGACGAGGACGGCACGACGACCGTGGACGGGCTGACCGCGGACGCCTCCTGGGACGGCCTGGAGTACCCCGAGGCGGAGTTCCGCAAGGACGCCAGGGTGCTCGACGGCGTCGGGCTGATCAGTGACGGCAGCGTCGCCGACCGCATCTGGGCCCGCCCCGCGGTGACCGTCGTCGGCATCGACTGCCCGCCGGTGGTGGGCGCCACTCCGTCGCTGCAGGCCAGTGCCCGCGCGCAGATCAGCCTGCGGGTTCCGCCGGGCCAGGACGCGGCCGACGCCACCAAGCTGCTGACCGCGCACCTCGAATCGCATACGCCGTGGGGCGCGCGGGTCTCGGTGGAGCAGGTGGGCCAGGGCCAGCCCTTCAAGGCCGACATCACCAGCCCGGCGTACACCTCGATGGCGGACGCGATGAGCGTGGCGTACCCGGGCGAGGAGATGCAGGCGTCCGGCATGGGCGGCTCGATCCCGCTGTGCAACACGCTTTCCTCGCTCTACCCCGAGGCGGAGATCCTGCTCATCGGGCTGAGCGAGCCGGAGGCGCAGATCCACGCGGTGAACGAGAGCGTCTCGCCCGAGGAGCTGGAGAGGCTGTCGGTCACCGAGGCGCTGTTCCTGGTCAACTACGCGCGGTCCAAGCAGGTCTGAGCGGCCCGGCACACAACCGGACTCCGCTGACGGCGAAGTCGCCGACAGCGAAGATCCGTGCGGCGGACGGCCCCCGTGCCTACGTTCGCCGCATGGATCTCGTCGAAGTCGTTCCGCAGCGTCTGCACATGTTCCGCTTCCCGATCGGCCAGGCCTACCTGTGGCGCGACGGCGCCGAACTGACCCTCGTCGACGCGGGCGACAGGAACGCCGCGGCCCCGATCGAGGCGGCGATACGCGGCCTAGGACTCGATCCGTCCGGTCTTCGCCGGATCGTGCTGACCCACTGCCACCGTGACCATGTCGGCGCCGCGCAAAGACTGGCCGAGCGGTACGGCGCCGAGATCGTGGCGCACCGGCTCGACGCACCCGTCGTCCGGGGCGAGCAGCCGGTGCCCGAGCCCGTACTGCTCGATTGGGAGCGCCCGTTGTACGCGCACGGGCTGACCGTGCCGCCCGCCCCGCCCACCCGGGTGGACCGGGAGGCCGAGGACGGTGACGTGCTGGAGTTCGGCGGCGGCGCACGCGTGGTGCACTCCCCCGGCCACACGGACGGCAGCATCGGCATCCATCTGCCGCGGCACGGCGTGCTGTTCACGGGCGACTGTGTCGCGGCCGTGGGCGAGGTCATGCTGGGCGTGTTCAACACGGACCGGAAGCGGGCCCTGGCCTCGTTCCGCCGACTGGCGGCGCTCGCCCCCAGCACCGTGTGCTTCGGTCACGGCGACCCGCTGACGGACGACGCGGCGGCGGTCCTGCGGGCCTCAGCCGACCGGGATTCCGGCCTCCAGGTTGAGCACGACTGACCGCTCGCGGGCCCGCAGCGCCCAGCGCAGCCGCTCGAATCGGTTGGGGGGCAGCAGTCCGGCCGCCTCCTTCTCGGTGACGAAGCGCCAGTCGCGCAGCTCGGCGCCCGGCAGCAGCAGGTGTTCGGCCTGCGTGCTCTCCAGCCGCCCGCCGTCGAAGATCAGCCGCAGCCCGCCGTACGCGGGTGACCGTGGCGGCTCCCAGTCGACCACCAACAGCGTGGGTACACGGGCGAGTTCTATCCCTATTTCTTCCGCGACCTCGCGCACGCCCGCGCGCGCGGGCGCCTCGCCGGGCTCCACCACACCACCGGGGAATTCCCAGCCGGGCTTGTACGTGGGGTCGACGAGCAGCACCCGGTCCGCCTCGTCGAAGAGCAGGACCCCCGCGGCGACGGTCTCGGCGATCGGTGCGGGAGTCTGTACGATCTCGCAGCTCTCGACGGCCCCGGTCCGTACCGCGTCGGCTATGCGCAGCGCCGTCTGGGCGGGGGTGAGCCCGTCGGTGTCGACGACGTACGCGTCGGCGCTGAGCCAGGGCAGGGCCGCCCGGTAGGGCTCGATGTGCGCGGACGCCCACTGCCGGACGCGCTCATTGCCCTCCGGGTCGTCCGGCAGCTCCTCACGGGCGGCGATGCGCCCGCGCAGGATCGTTTCGCCTGTCGACAGCAGCACATGACACACCGGGATCCGGCAGGAGGCGAGCCCGCCGAAGATCTCGTCGCGGTACTCCTGGCGCAGCAGCGTCATCGGCACCACCAGAATGCCGCCCACCTCGGCCAGCAGGGCAGCGGCGGTGTCGACGACCAGGCGGCGCCAGATCGGCAGATCCTGGTAGTCGTCGACCTCGGCCAGCCTCTTGTGCGGCAGCAGCTGCCGCAGTCCCGCGCCGATCAACTCCGGGTCGTAGAAAGTGCTGTTCGGGATCAGATCGATCAGTTCGCGTGCGGCGCTGGTTTTGCCCGCACTGAACGCACCGTTGATCCAGACGATCACGGTTCCCCCTTTTCTCCGTTGCCCCCAGTGGCTTGCCCGCAACACCCTGCCACGGAAACCCGGGGTCGCGGCATGGTGCCTGCGACCGTTCGGGCACACAACCGTGCCGATGCTGTTGCCGACAGGAAGCAACGTTCCCGCCCCCGTGCGGCGTCGAACCGTATGAGAAGCGCCCTGGTGGGACGGGGGAACCGTGACGCATGCGTACGCCGTCTCGTTGGGGCACACGAGCACGAGTCCGGTGACCACGAAAGCAAGCACGTACGCGAGCACGCACGGAAACGGGGCACAGCATGAGCCGCACGGTGTTGGAGCAGTTCCCGGCCGGGGGTCCGCGGGGCAGTTGGCCGGCGGAGGAATTCGCCCACGCACGGCGCGCCGAGGGCTGCCCGGCCGAGGTCGTGATGGACCTGGAGTCGGACGCCTTCCTGGTGATCGTGGAGCAGCGGTCGCGGCGGGTGGGGACCTGCGCGACGGGCTGACGCCCGACCGGGCGGGCCGGCGCTCCCGCGCCCTACTCCATGGCGTCGAGGTCGTCGGCGTAATGGTCGATCGCACGGCGGTAACTCCGCACGCGGGGATCGGCGCTGGTGGCTGTCAGGGTCTTGAGCAGGGTCCGCACCGCCTCGCGGCCCTGACCCGCGTTGTACAGCGCCATGGCCAGGAAGGCCTGCAGCGCCGGGTCCCGCGGAATCTCCGCGAGGCCGCCACGCAGGGTCCGCAGCGACAGCTCGTGGCGACCAAGCACCCGGTAGGTACTTCCCAGGCCCAGGAAGACGCCGTGCCGGTCCTCCGCCGCGAGGCCGGGGCCGCTCAGGGCCCGTTCGTAGAACGGGACTGCCTCGGCCTCAAGACCGAGCACGTCATGCGCCCACCCGGCCTGGTACGCGATTTCGGTGTCCTGCGGATGGCGCTGTGCGAGCGCCACCAACTCCTCGCGCGCCTGCTGGATCTGCCCCTGCTCGCGCAGTCGTACGGCCTGCGACAGCGCCGCGTCCCGTTCGCGATCATCGTTCATGTCGGCCCACGCCGGCACGAGTCGGCGCGACCGGCAAACCCCTGGAAACGGCCGACCCTCCCGGCCCGTTGGACGTCCCCCCGACGTAGCAGTGCCCCGCCTGCATCACGGGCGGGGCACCACAGCAGCAGCAACACCCTGGGTAGGGGATTGTTCGGGCCAGCCTAACGGCGGGCACTGACAGCGTGGTTGGGCCGGCCGTACGTTCAACCGGGCAGCGGTCCCGGGCGGGGGTGGGTCCCGGTCGGCAGCTCTCTGCCGTGACCCTGGCGTGCGGCTGTTCGGCGGTCAGCCGATCGCGGCCGCGGCCGTCTCGCCCGGCCTTCCGCCGAGCGTGGCCGCCGCCGCACCCACCAGACCCGCGTCGGTGCCGGTCAGCGCCGGGGCGACGGTCAGGCCCTGGACGAACGAGAGCGTGGCGTAGTCGCGCAGCGCACGACGCAGGGGCGTGAAGAGCACATCGCCCGCGCCCGCGACTCCCCCGCCGACGACCGCGATCTCGATCTCGACGAGCGTCGCGGTGGCGGCGATGCCGGCGGCCAGGGCCTGGGCGGCCCGCTCGAAGGAGGCTACGGCGATCGGGTCCCCGGCCCTGGCCGCCGATGCCACGGCCGCGGCGGTGGCATCGCCGTCCGGTCCCGGCTGCCAGCCGTTGTCGAGGGCCCTGCGCGCGATGTTGGGCCCGCTGGCGATGCGTTCCACACAGCCGCGCGCTCCGCACGGGCACAGATCGCCGTCCAGGTCGACGCTGATGTGGCCGATGTGGCCCGCGTTGCCCGTCGGCCCGGTGTGCAGCTTCCCGTCGAGGACGAGCCCGCCGCCCACTCCGGTCGAGACGACCAGGCACAGCGCGTTGTCGTAACCGCGGGCCGCGCCCTGCCAGTGCTCGGCCGCCGTCATCGCGACGCCGTCGCCGACCAGGGACACCGGCAGTCCGCCGGTCGCCGTCCGCACCCGGTCGACCAGCGGAAAGCCGCGCCAGCCGGGGACATTGACCGGACTGACCGTACCGGCGGAGGCGTCGACCGGACCCGCGCTGCCGATACCGACGGCGCCGGCACGCTCCCAGAGCGGCGAGGAGGTCAGCTCGGCGAGGACCGCTTCGGCGGCGCGCATCACCGTTTCGCCGTCCTCGCGTGCGGGCGTGGGCCGCTGTGCCCGCAGGAGAATCCGCCCGCTGCCGTCCACCAAAGCTCCGGCGATCTTGGTACCGCCGATGTCCAGGGCGGCGACGAGGTCGGTGTACATCGGTGTCGGGTCTCCAGGTGGGCAGGATGGTGGCAGGTCAGGGACCAGTCTCTATTCAGCTGACAACGTTGTCCAGGCTCTATGCTCGACGCCACACCCTTTGACACATTCGACAACGACAGGACAGCGCACTGTGGCCGAGACCACGAGCCGACCCGAGCCCCGTTACGGCACCCGGCCGACCATGAAGGATGTCGCCTCGCGCGCCGGGGTGGGCCTCAAGACGGTCTCCCGGGTGGTGAACGGCGAGGCGGGCGTCACGCCCGACACCGAACGGCGTGTCCAGGAGGCCATCGACGCCCTGGGCTTCCGCCGGAACGACAGCGCCCGAGTGCTGCGCAAGGGCCGTACCGCCAGCATCGGCCTGGTCCTCGAAGACCTCGCCGACCCCTTCTACGGGCCGCTGGCCCGCGCCGTCGAGGAAGTGGCCCGCGCCCACGGCGCCCTCCTCATCAACGGATCGAGCGCCGAGGACCCCGCCCGGGAGCAGGAACTGGTGCTCGCTCTGTGCGCCCGGCGGGTCGACGGTCTGATAGTGATCCCCGCCGGGGACGACCACCGCTATCTGGAGCCGGAGATCGCGGCGGGCATCGCCACCGTCTTCGTGGACCGCCCCGCCGGGATGATCGACGCGGACGTGGTGCTCTCCGACAGCTTCGGCGGTGCGCGTGAAGGCGTCGCCCATCTGATCGCCCACGGGCACCGCCGTATCGGCTTCATCGGCGACCAGCCGCGCATCCACACCGCCATCGAGCGGCTGCGCGGCTATCACGCCGCGATGGAGGGCGCCGGGCTGCGGGTCGACGACTCCTGGGTGTCGCTCGGCAGCACCGCCCCCGAGCGGGTGGGGGACGCGACGACCGCGATGCTGGACGCCCCCGAGCCCGTAACGGCGATATTCGCGGCCAACAACCGGGTGACCGTGACGGCCGTACGCGTGCTGGCCGGCCGGAAGCACCCGATCGCCCTGGTCGGGTTCGACGACATCGAACTCGCCGACCTGCTGCAGCCGGGACTCACCGTCATCGCCCAGGACGCCGCCACGCTGGGCCGCACCGCGGCCGACCGGCTCTTCCGGCGCCTGGACGGCTCGGACGACGCCCCGGCGCGTGTGGAGCTCCCGACCCGCCTCATCGCCCGTGGCTCGGGCGAGATCAGGCCCTGGAACCGGGCGTGCTGAGCATGCGGGGAACACGGCGGCGCCTCAGCAGACCGGCAGGCCGGGCAGCGGCGTGTCGTTGTCGCCGCCCTTGAGGTAGACGGTGCTGACGAAGACTCCGGTGTTGCCGCTGTCGTCGTCGGTCTTGGCCCACCAGACGTTCGTCCACTGGCCGTGCGTCTCGCGGCGCCCGAGGTTCTGCTGGCAGAAGAAGTAGTTGATGCCGGCGTTCAGCACCCCCGCTTCGGCGCCGCCCGCCGTGTAGGACTTCGCGCTGCGCCAGACATTGCAGTTGTACTTTCCGCCGCCGACGCCGTCGCAGACGGGGGCAGGCTCCGAGGTGCCGGGGTCGCCCCCGCCGCCGGTCGCGGACGTGGAACCGCCTCCGGCGGACCCGGTCGTCTTACCGCCGGAGCCGCCCGATGTGCTTCCCCCGTCCGCGCCTCCGGAGGAGCCCGAGGTCCCGCCGTCGGAGCCGCCCGAGTCACCGGAACCGCCGGATCCACCGGCCTCCTTGTCGCCGTCGCCCTTGGCGGGCGGCTTCTTCGCGTCGGCCTTCGGGGTCTTCTCGCCGCCCTGCCCTGTGGGCTCGGGGCCGGCCGGCTTCTTCGCCCCGGAGGGCTTGCCGCCGGTGGGGATCTGCTCGCTGCCGCCGGGAGACTCGCTCTTCTCCGTGCCCTTGGCCAGACCGCCGGACGACGTCTCCGCATGGTCGGTGAGCGCGTACGTCACACCGCCCCCGGCCAGCAGAACGGCCACCACGCCCACCGCCACCAGGACCTTCCCGCGCCCGGACCGCCGCTTCGGGAGAGGAGTCCCGGCGGTCGCCGGGCCCGGCGCCGGACCGGGGCCGGGACCCGGCTGCGCGGGCATCGGCATCGGGCTCACCGCAGGTCCGAAACCCTCGGGCCGGTGCGGCAGCACATCGCGCTCGGTCACCCCGCGCGGCGCGACGAGCGGCGGGCCGCTCGGAACATCCTGTGGGCCCCGGTCCGCGATTCCCCCGGGTATTGCGCCGCGGACGTCGCCGCCCAGCGTCGTGGTGACCGCGGTGTCCTCCCCGGCCGCGACCGCCGCGAGCAGCCCGGCCGCCGTGTCCGCGTCGGGACGCTGCGCGGGGTCCTTGTGCATCAGCAGCTGGAGTACGGGCCCCAGCGGGCCCGCGCGCCGCGCTTGCGGCAGCGGATCCACGACAATCGCCGTCAGCGTCGACCAGGTCGAGGTGCGGCGGAACGGCGAGGAGCCCTCCACCGCCGCGTACAGCGTCGCGCCGAGCGCCCAGACGTCGGACGCCGGGCCCGGGTCGTTGCCCTGGGCGCGCTCGGGCGCCAAGTAGTCGAGGGATCCGACCAGTTCACCACTGCGCGTGAGGTGTGTGGTCGAGCCGTCCCCCGGGTCGTCCATCGCGGCGATACCGAAGTCGGTGAGGACCACCCGGCCGCTGCGGTCCAGCAGGATGTTGCCCGGCTTCACGTCACGGTGCAGCACCCCGACGCGGTGCGCGGCGCCCAGCGCCCGCAGCACTTCGGCGCCGATGGACGCCGCTTCGCGCGGGTCCAGGACTCCGCGCTCGGTCAGGATGTCGTCCAGCGAAGGCCCGTCGACGAGCTCCATGACGATGACCGGGCGCCCGTTGTGGTCGGTGACGTCGTGCACGGCGATGACTCCGGGGTGCCGCACTCGCGCGGCGGCCCGTGCCTCACGCTGCATCCGCACCCGCAGATCGGCCAGTTCGGGCGCCGACGAGTCGTTGTACGTCCGCAGTTCCTTGACGGCGACCTCACGGCCGAGCACCTCGTCGACGGCGCGCCACACCACGCCCATTCCGCCCCGGCCCAGCTGCTCGATCACTCGATAGCGGCCGGCGAGCCGCTCGTTCTCCCCCGTTGACACCACTGCCCCGTTCCTGTGGTCCGACTGTGGTCGGGTACAGAGTACGGGGCAGCAGTGACAGCTGTGCCTGCTACTTGACGACGACCGGGCGGCCCGCAAGCGCGTCGAGGTCGGCACGGGTCATGCCGGTGAGCCGGGCGACCTCCGCGACATCCACGGCCCCGCAGTCGAGGCCACGCAGCAGATAACCGCTGAGCGCCTTGGCGGTCGCGGGTTCGTCCATCACGTCGCCGCCCGCGCGGCTCACGTACGCGGTGAGCCGGGCAGCCGCCTGCTCAAGTCCCTCGCGGTAGAAGGTGTACACCGCGGCGTAGCGGGTGGGCAGGTGGCCCGGGTGCATGTCCCAGCCCTGGTAGTACGCACGGGCCAGCGAGCGGCGTACCAGACCGTGGTGCAGTCGCCACGCGTCGTGGACCTGCGTGGTCGCACCGACCGGCAGGACGTTCGTCGAGCCGTCGGACAGCCGCACACCGGTGCCGGCCGCCGCGACCTGCATGACGGCCTTGGCGTGGTCGGCGGCCGGGTGGTCCAGCGACTGGTGGGCCGCCGAGACACCGCAGGAGGCGCTGTAGTCGAAGGTGCCGTAGTGCAGCGAGGTGGCCCGGCCGTCGGCGGCCTCGATCATGCGCGAGACGGTGGCTCGGCCGTCGGCGCCGAGGATCGACTGGGTGGTCTCGATCTGGATCTCGAAGCTGATCCGTCCCGGTTCCAGGCTCCGCGCCTTCTCGAACTCCTCGACGAGCCGCACCATCGCGGTGACCTGCTCGGCGTACGTCACCTTGGGCAGCGTCAGGACGAGGCCGTCGGGCAGGCCGCCGGCGTCCATCAGCCCGGTGAGGAAGATGTCGAGTGTGCGAATGCCCCGGTCGCGTACCGCCGCCTCCATGCACTTCATGCGGATGCCCATGAACGGGGCCGCGGTGCCGTTGTCGTACGCCTCGGCGATCAGGCGGGCCGCGCGGGCGGCCGCCGCGTCCTCCTCCGCGTCGGGGCGCGGGCCGTAGCCGTCCTCGAAGTCGATCCGCAGGTCTTCCACGGGCTCGCGCTCCAGCTTGGCCCGCACGCGCGCGTGGACCGACTCGGCGTGCTCGTCCGGGATGCCGAGGACGCCCGCGAGGGCGGCGGCGTCCGGTGCGTGCTCGTCGAGGGCGGCGAGTGCCTGGTCGCCCCACGCGCGCACGGTGCCGGCGGCGAAGACGTCAGCGGGGACGTAGACGGTGTGGACGGGCTGGCGGGTGCCCGGGTCCCCCGGGTAGCGGCGGGCGAGGTCCGCGTCCACCGGCGCGAGGGAAGCGCTGATTCCCTCGCTGATCGCGCCCGCGAGGCTCGTTGCCACCGTCTCCTGCTGACCCATTCCCACACCCTCCAAGTTTCCGCTTCACGGAATCAATAATCCGCATAGTGAAGTTAATAGGCGCCCGCTGTCTGCGTCAATGGTTGCCGGAAACAGCGCGGGGCCGCGCGGTGAAGATCACCGCACGGCCCCGGCCCAATAGACTTCCGCAGGTCAGCCCTTACGGGCCTGGACCTCTTCGGTCAGCTGCGGGACGACCGCGAAGAGGTCGCCGACCACGCCGTAGTCGACCAGGTCGAAGATCGGGGCCTCGGCGTCCTTGTTGATGGCCACGATGGTCTTCGAGGTCTGCATGCCGGCCCGGTGCTGGATCGCGCCGGAGATGCCGGACGCGATGTACAGCTGCGGGGAGACCGACTTGCCGGTCTGGCCGACCTGGTTGGAGTGCGGGTACCAGCCGGCGTCGACCGCGGCGCGCGAGGCGCCCACGGCAGCACCGAGCGAGTCGGCGAGGGCCTCGATGACCGAGAAGTTCTCGGCACCGTTGACGCCACGGCCGCCGGAGACCACGATCGGGGCCTCGGTCAGCTCGGGACGGCCGCTGGACTCGCGCGGGGTGCGGGAGACCACCTTGGTGCCGGTGGACAGCTCGGAGAAGGACACGGCGAGCGCCTCGACGGTGCCCGCCGCCGCGGCGGCCTCGACCGGCGCGGAGTTCGGCTTGACCGTGATGACGGGCGTGCCCTTGGAGATGCGGGACTTGGTGGTGTACGACGCGGCGAACACGGCCTGCGTGGCCACCGGGCCCTCGTCACCGGCCTCGACGTCGACGGCGTCGGTGATGATGCCGGAGCCGATGCGGACCGCGAGGCGGGCCGCGATCTCCTTGCCCTCGGCGGAGGACGGCACGAGCACGGCGACCGGCGAAACGGCCTCGTACGCGGCCTGGAGCGCGTCCACCTTCGGCACGACGAGGTAGTCGGTGAGCTCGGGAGCGTCGACGGTGAGGACCTTCACGGCGCCGTGTGCGGCGAGCACGGCGGCGGTGGCCTCGGCGCCTGCGCCGAGCGAGAGGGCGACGGGGTCGCCGATCCGACGGGCGAGCGTCAGCAGCTCAAGGGTGGGCTTGCGGACGGCGCCGTCCACGTGGTCGACATAGACGAGAACTTCAGCCATGGGATTGCTCTCCTGCGAGTGGCGAGTGCGAAGAATCTGGGGCAACTGGTGGCACGCGGGCCTAGATGAACTTCTGGCCCGCGAGGAACTCGGCCAGCTGCTTGCCGCCCTCGCCCTCGTCCTTGACGATCGTGCCGGCCGTACGGGCGGGGCGCTCCGTGGCGGATTCGACCTTGGTCCAGGAGCCCGCGAGGCCGACTTCGTCGGCGTCGATGTCCAGGTCACCCAGGTCCAGGGACTCGACCGGCTTCTTCTTGGCCGCCATGATGCCCTTGAAGGACGGGTAGCGGGCCTCGCCCGACTGGTCCGTCACGGACACGACGGCCGGCAGGGACGCCTCGAGCTGCTCGCTCGCGCTGTCGCCGTCACGACGGCCCTTGACGACGCCCCCGTCGACGGAGACCTCGGAGAGCAGGGTGACCTGCGGGACGCCCAGGCGCTCGGCCAGGATCGCCGGCAGGACACCCATGGTGCCGTCGGTCGACGCCATGCCGCAGATGACCAGGTCGTAACCGGTCTTCTCGACGGCCTTGGCGAGCACCAGCGAGGTGCCCATCACGTCGGTGCCGTGCAGATCGCCGTCCTCGACGTGGACGGCCTTGTCCGCGCCCATGGACAGCGCCTTGCGCAGCGCGTCCTTGGCGTCCTCGGGGCCGACGGTCAGCACGGTGATCTCCGCGTCGTCCGCCTCGCCGGCGATCTGCAGCGCCTGCTCGACGGCATATTCGTCCAGCTCCGACAGCAGGCCGTCGACGTCGTCGCGGTCGACAGTCAGGTCATCGGCGAAGTGCCGATCACCGGTGGCGTCGGGCACGTACTTCACACAGACAACGATCCTCAGGCTCACGCCGGCTCTCCTACTGCATCGTCTACTTTTTGGTGCCTCGTTGCAGGCAGCATAGGCGCCTGAAGGGGCGGATCCCGGTCGGGGCGGACCGCGCTCCGACTGGAATATTACTCGTCAGTACACCCAGTACATTCCCCGTAAGCAAGCGCTTTGAACTGTGACCTTCCCAACGGTGGGGCATCCCGGTCCACCAGGAACTCTCAGTCCCTCAGCGCGTTGAAGCGTCCTTGGTGATAGAGCAGCGGCCGGCCCGTCCCGGCAGGGTCGCCCGCGACGACCTGGCCGAGCACAATGCGATGATCCGCCGCCGGCACCCGCGCCACGACTCGGCACACCAGCCACGCCAGTACGCCGTCGAGCAGGGGCACGCCTTCCGGCCCCGTACGCCACCGGGTGGGTGGCGCGAAACGGTCCGCGCCACTGCGCGCGAAGGTGGCCGCCAGCTCCTGCTGGCCCTCGGCGAGTATGTGGACGCCGATGTGCTCGGCCTCGGCCAGGACGGGCCAGCTGGACGAGCCGGTGCCCACGCCGAAGGAGATCAGGGGCGGGTCCGCGGCCACCGAGTTCAGCGAGGTGGCGGTGAACCCGACGGGCGCCGGGCCCCGCGCGGTGATCACCGCGACGCCGGCCGCGTGCTGCCGGAAGACCGAGCGGAGCAGGTCGGGAGAGCCCTGCAGGGCCTGGCGGGGGGAATCGAGCGAGGAGGCCGTCATCGGATTGTCCTTCGTTTCCTTCTGCGGAGGGTGCATACGAGTCCGTGGGTGCTCAGGCACCCGGACAGCGCGCACCCGCGTCGCGGGCCAGGTCGACATGGGCCCGTCCGTGGAGAAGGAGTTCTGGCGGCACCCCGCCAGGTTGTCGATTCGCGGCACGGACCGTCAAGCCGCGGCCGGAATATGGGAGATGCGTCACCGCGTTCGCGTTCACACGGCCTCGCCGAGGGCCGCGATGACGTCGGCCCGGCGCGGCTGCCCCGCCGCCCGGCGCACGATCCGGCCCGCCGCGTCGAGCACGAGCACGGTGGGTGTCTTGAGGATGCCGAGCTCCCGTACGAGGTCGAGCCGTTCCTCCGCGTCGATCTCCACATGGGCAACGCCTGCGACCATGGCCGCCACTTCGGCAAGGGTCCTCCGGGTCGCCCAGCAGGGCCGGCAGAAGGCGCTGGAGAACTGGACCAGCGTCGCGCGTCCCCCCGGTTCCTCGCCGAGTTCGGCCGCGCCGAGACTGGTGCGGGTTCCCGCGCCGGCCGTCGTGTCGCCACCCGTACCGCTTTCGTGCCCGCGCACCTTCGGCCCCCTCGCGTTCATGCGATCCGTTCTCGCGGACGCTCTCTTCCGCTCATCCTTTCAGCGTTCATGGGATCGGGAGGATTCCCCAGGTTTCTCCAAGTGACGAGAATCTCGCGCCCGAAAGACAGCAGGACTGGCTACTGGGCCGCTCATGGGGCACGATCTGCCCAAAGCCGCTTAACCTACGGCTCCGTAACTTCCGCCGGGAGAGCCTCCCCGGGCACAGAAGGGGTCCTCCGACATGGCAGAACTCGTCTATCGGCCGGTCATTGGTGCCGCACGTACCCTGTTCAAGGCGCTCGACCTGAAGATCGACACGCAGGGTTCTGAAAACGTCCCCCGCACCGGTGGCGCCGTGCTGGTGAGTAACCACATCAGCTACCTCGACTTCATCTTCTCGGGGCTGGGAACGCTGCCGCAGAAGCGTCTGGTGCGCTTCATGGCCAAGGACTCGGTCTTCCGGCACAAGATTTCCGGGCCGCTGATGCGCGGCATGAAACACATCCCCGTGGATCGCAACAAGGGCGAGGCGGCGTATGCGCACGCCCTCGACGCCTTGCGGTCCGGCGAGATCATCGGGGTCTTCCCGGAGGCGACGATCTCCGAGTCCTTCACCCTCAAGAGCTTCAAGTCGGGTGCGGCCCGGCTCGCCCAGGAGGCCGGCGTTCCGCTGATCCCAATGGCGCTGTGGGGTACCCAGCGGCTGTGGACCAAGGGGAAGCCGCGCAATTTCGGCCGTAATCACATCCCCGTGACGATCCGGGTCGGCGAGCCGATGGACGCTCCGGCGGACGAGTTCGCGGGCGCGATCACCCGGCGGCTGCGCGAGCGGGTTCAGGAGCTCCTGGAGGCGGCCCAGCGCGCTTATCCCGTACGCCCGAAGAACCCCGATGACACCTGGTGGATCCCGGCGCACCTCGGCGGTACCGCGCCGCTTCCCGGGCAGGTGCGCGAGGCGGGCTGACCCGCCGCCGCGAGGCCGCGCTACGCGCGGCGCGGCGCCGGGGGGTGGACGGTGATCCGCGCCCCGGGGCTCAGCTTCTCCAGCGACTCGGCGAGTTCGGCCCCTGCGGCTTCGAGCTCGCCGAGTGTCATGGGGGCCATGGACTCCAGCAGGAACACCGCGTTCACCGACTCCTCGGTCAGGCGGGTGCGGACACCCTGGCGCCAGTTCCAGCGCCGGCAGGTGACGCCTTCCTCGTCGCACCAGACGACCTCACCGGCGTCCGGGTGCTCCATGGCGTCCTCGCCCGCCGCGGCCGTGGCGAACAGTTCGTCGCCGGTGGCCCGCACGAGCCGCATGGCGCCCTTGACGCGGTCCAGGTCCTCGCCGCCGACCGGGACCAGATGCGCGACGCTGATCGCGTTGTAGAGGTCGACGAGCAGGTTGATCCGCGGCAGTCCCGCCTCGGTCAGGGCCCGCTTGGCCAGCGCCTCCGCCGAGTTGCGGGTGCGCGACGGCTTGCTGCCGAAGGCGGTGTACGCCTCGCGCCAGGCGGCGATGTGCGGGTCCTCGTGCGGGGCCCGGCCGTCCAGGCGCTCGGCGAGGCGGCGGGCGGCCGCGTCCAGGAGGGCCGAACTCGCTTCGTTACTGGGCCCGTTGACCAGGCCGTGGGCCTCGACGGCGAGGTGGGTGAAGCCGGGCGCGAGGGCGCGCACCTCGTCGGTGACGGTGAGCGTGAGCGTCATGAACTTCCTTCTCACAGTGCGGTGGGGAGTGTGCGGCGCAGCTGCGAGCAGTCCTGAGCGGTGCGCAGGGCATGCAGAACTGCCGGATGTGGTGCAGCATACAGCACTTCGTAGTCCACTTCACTGCACTCCGGACGCGTGATGTACGCCAGCCGTTCGCCGTCGAGCGAGAACCGGGCGTCGACGCCGCGCTTGTTGCCGCGCGGATCCTGCCGGGCCCACCCGTCGCTCTCCGGCAGCTTCACCGCGACCAGCCCATGGACGACCGGGGCCGAGCCGTCGTCGTTCGCCAGCCGCTGATAGCAGAAGCCGGCCGGAATCCCCTCGGCGCGCAGCAGTGCGACCAGGGCGTGCGCCTTGGCGTAACAGATTCCGGTGCGCCGCGCGATGACGTCGGAGGCCCGCCAGGTGACTCTCGGGTCGCCGACGTCACTGGAGTGCGGAATCTCGTCGCGTACGAACACGAAGGCCGCTTCGGCGTATGCATATGCGTTGACCGCTTCGGCACGCAGGCGGGTGGCGGCCTCCCGCACGAGCGGATTCTCGTGGTCGACGACCTCATCGGCAGCCAGATATGCGGAAGTTTCGAGTGTCTCCTGGGTCAGCTTCATGGTCGGCGAGCATAAGGAAGCGGCCGACCGGCAGTCAATGACTTTCCAGTCGGCCGCATATCCATTCAGCAGGCGCTACTTGGCCATCTCTTCCTTGAGCGCCTGCACGAAACCGTCCACGTCGTCCTCGGTGGTGTCGAAGGAGCACATCCAGCGGACGTCACCCGCGGACTCGTCCCAGAAGTAGAAGCGGTAGTGCTTCTGCAGCCGCTCACTGACGTCGTGCGGCAGCCGCGCGAAGACCGCGTTGGCCTGCACGGGATAGAGGATCTCCACACCGCCCACCCCACGGACGCCCGCGGCGAGCCGCTGCGCCATGGTGTTGGCGTGGCGCGCGTTGCGCAGCCACAGGTCGCGGGCGAGCATCGCTTCGAGCTGCACCGACACGAAGCGCATCTTGGAGGCGAGCTGCATCGACAGCTTGCGCAGGTGCTTCATGGCGCGCACGGCGTCCGGGTTGAGGACGATCACGGCCTCGCCGAAGAGCATGCCGTTCTTCGTGCCGCCGAAGGACATGATGTCCACGCCGACCGTGTTGGTGAAGGTCCGCATCGGTACGTCGAGGGAAGCGGCCGCGTTGGATACCCGCGCGCCGTCGAGGTGCACCTTCATGCCGCGCTCATGGGCGTGCGCGCAGATGGCCCGGATCTCGTCCGGGGTGTAGACCGTGCCCAGCTCGGTGTTCTGGGTGATCGACACGACCTGCGGCATGGCACGGTGCTCGTCGTCCCAGCCGTACGCCTGCCGGTCGATGAGCTCGGGCGTGAGCTTGCCGTCCGGCGTCGGCACGGTCAGCAGCTTGAGCCCGCCGACCCGCTCGGGGGCGCCGCACTCGTCCACGTTGATGTGCGCGGACTCGGCGGCGATGACCGCGCCCCAGCGGTCGGTGAGCGCCTGCAGCGCGACGACGTTGGCGCCGGTCCCGTTGAAGACGGGGAACGCCTCCGCGAGCCCGCCGAAGTGGCTGTGCACGATCCGCTGCAAGTGCTCGGTGTAGTCGTCCTCGCCATAGGCGACCTGGTGCCCCTCGTTGGCGAGGGCCAGGGCGGCGAGCACCTCGGGGTGCGCGCCCGCGTAGTTGTCACTGGCGAAGCCGCGCACCCGGGGGTCGTGGTGACGTCGGGCGTCGGTCTTCGCCGCGTTCACGGCTTGGGGGTCAGCCACAGGCGCTGTCCATTCACTTCCGGGGCGGGCCGGTCCCAGACTCCGGCGATGGCCTCGGCCAGTTCCTTGACGTCCGTGAAGCCCGCGAACTTCGCGTTCGGGCGTTCGGCGCGCATAGCGTCGTGCACCAGCGCCTTGATGACCAGGATGGCAGCAGCGGTGCGCGGCCCGTCCTCGCCCCCCGCTTTGCGGAAGTCGTCGGCCAGCGCGAGGGTCCACGCCTCGGCCGCGGCCTTGGACGCGGCGTACGCGGCGTTGCCCGCGGTGGGCTTGGACGCGCCGGCCGCGCTGATCAGGAGGTAGCGACCGCGGTCGCTGCGCAGCAGCGGCGCCTGGAAGGCGAGCGAGGTGTGCTGGACGGTGCGGATGAGCAGCTTCTCCAGCAGGTCCCAGTCCGCGAGGTCGGTGTCGGCGAAGGTCGCGCTGCCGCGCCAGCCGCCGACGAGGTGGACCATGCCGTCGATCCGGCCGAATTCCTTCTCGGTGCGGTCCGCCCAGGCCCGGGTGGCCTCCAGGTCGAGGAGGTCCACGGTGTCGCCGGTGACGGTGGCCCCGCCGTGGGCGTACCTGGCGGCGTCCACGGCCTCCGCGAGGCGCGCGGCATCGGCGTCCGAGCCGACCACCGTGGCGCCCGCCTCGGCGAGCCTGAGCAGGGTGGCGCGGCCCGCGGGCCCGCCCGCTCCGGCCACCGCGACCACAGCGCCTTCCAGCGCACCGCTCCCGTTCGCCTTGGCATCGGTCTGCACGTTCATGGTCGTCGCCTCCTGGGCACGAGGGCTCATGCGGCCACCCGCTCTGCGCTCGCCGCGGTGATCCCCTTGGTGGAGGCGATCACATTTTTCAGCTTCTTGGAAAGCGCCTCATAGAACATGCTCAGCGGAAACTCGTCCGGAAGCACCTCGTCGACGAGTTTGCGGGGCGGCAGCGACAGGTCCAGGGCGTCGGGGCCCTTGGCCCAGCGGGAGCCCGGGTGCGGCGCGAGATAGGTCGAGACCAGGTCGTACGCGGCGAACCAGTGCACCAGCTTGGGCCGGTCGATGCCGTCGCGATACAGCTTCTCGATCTCGGAGCAGAGCTGGTTGGTGACCTGCGGTGCCCGCTCCCAGTCGATCTTCAGCGTGTTGTCGGTCCAGCGCAGCACATCGTGCTTGTGGAGGTACGCGAAGAGCAGCTGGCCGCCGAGACCGTCGTAGTTGCGTACGCGCTCACCGGTGACCGGGAAGCGGAACATCCGGTCGAAGAGCACGGCGTACTGGACGTCGCGGCCCTGGCCGAAACCGTCGGCCTCCAGCTTCACGGCCTCCTTGAAGGCGGTGAGGTCGCAGCGCAGCTCCTCCAGGCCGTACATCCAGAACGGCTGGCGCTGCTTGATCATGAAGGGGTCGAAGGGCAGGTCGCCGTGGCTGTGGGTGCGGTCGTGGACCATGTCCCACAGCACGAAGGCCTGCTGGCAGCGGTCCTGGTCGCCGATCATCTCCCGGATGCCGTCGGGCAGTTCGACGCCGAGGATCTCGACGGCGGCCTCGGTGACCCGGCGGAAACGGGCCGCCTCGCGGTCGCAGAAGATGCCGCCCCAGGTGAAGCGCTCGGGGGCCTCGCGCACCGCGATCGTCTCCGGGAAGAGCACCGCCGAGTTGGTGTCGTAACCGGCGGTGAAGTCCTCGAAGGTGATGCCGAGGAAGAGCGCGTTGTCGTAGCGCGTGCGCTCCAGCTCCGCGAGCCACTCGGGCCACACCATGCGCAGCACGACCGCTTCAAGATTGCGGTCGGGGTTGCCGTTCTGTGTGTACATCGGGAAGACGACCAGGTGCTGGAGGCCGTCCGCGCGCTGCTGGGCGGGCTGGAAGGCGAGCAGCGAGTCCAGGAAGTCCGGCACGCCGAAGGCGCCGTCGGACCACTTGCGGAGATCGACGACGAGGGCCCGGTGATACGCGGCATTGTGCGCGAGGAGCGGGGCGAGCGTCTCGATCGCGTCGATGACGCGGTCGATGGCGGCCTGCGCGACGGCGTGTGTGGGGGCGCCCTCGGCATCGAAGTCGATGGATCCGTCCTTCGACTGCCACGGCCGGATCTGCTCCACGGCATTCTTGAGCTCGGGCCAGGCGGGGTGCTCGACCACGCGCCGGTCACCGGATATGCCGTCGGCGGCTACGTCCTGCACAAGAATTTCCGTCATGTCACTTCCTTCACGGGAGAACCTCGCGTCAAGACACCGTATCGGTGTTCGGTTCTCCCGCTCAAGAGGAAGCTCAGTAAATTATCCTGCCGAGCCCCCTGACTCGCCGCCGTTCTTCCTGTCCTTGGCCGTTCCTGCGATCGCTTCTGCCACCACGGTCACCGCGTCCCGGGCATCGTCGAGGTGCTCACCGAAGGTGAAAAAGCCGTGGAACATCCCGGGATAACGCCGCTCCACCACGGTCACTCCGGCATCCCGCAGCTTCTGGGCGTACGCCTGCCCCTCGTCGCACAGCGGATCACAGCCCGCCGTGACGATGAGCGCCGGAGGCAGACCCGACAGGTCACCGGCCCGCAGCGGAGAGGCGTAAGGGTGTCCGACGTCACCCTCCGGACCCAGGTACTGCTCCCAGAACCAGCGCAGCGCGGTGGCCTCCATGAAATATCCGGTGGCGTTCGTCCGGTACGAGTCGCTGTCCTGCCCCGCGTCGGTCGCCGGATAAACGAGCGCCTGGAGGGCCGGCCGGGGCCCGCCCCGCTCCTTGGCGACGAGTGCGACCACGGCCGCCAGGGTGCCGCCCGCGCTGTCGCCCGCGACCACCAGCGCCTCCTGGTCGCCGCCCAGCTCGCCGATGTGCCCGGCGGCCCACAGCAGGGCGGCGTACGCGTCGTCGACGGCCGCGGGGAAGCGGGCCTCGGGGGCGAGCCGGTAGTCGACGGACACCAGTACGGCGCCCGCGGCGCGGCACAGGTTGCGGACGACGACGTCATGGGTGTCCAGGCCGCCGATCACCCAGCCGCCCCCGTGGAAGAAGACGACGGTCGGCCGGGGACCCGGCGCCTCGACCGGGTCCGGTCGGTAGATCCGCACCGGTATGCCCGGAGCGTCCTGTGGTCCGGGCACGGTGCGGTCCTCCACCGAGCCGACCCGCGGCGGTTCCACGGGCATCGCCGGCATCGCGGCGAGGAGTCGGCGGAGCTCGGCGGCGTCGGTCACGGCGCCGCCCAGATCCGGGAAGGCGCCGGCCATGAGATCGACCAACGGCCGTGCCGCGGGCGTCAGTCGGTCGGTACGCGGTGTCATCGCTCACTCCTTGAATCGGCTGGACCAGGCGATGGATCAGGCACATGATCCCGTCCACGCCATCCATCGCGAAGGCTTTGGGCGCAGTGCTGGTGTCGTCAGCCGCGCCGGACCGCGCGGAGCGCCGCCGCCCCGGCGTCAAGGCCCGCAGGACTCGCACCCACGAGTGACACAACTCGCCACGGGCCGTGCCGCGGGGGTAGTACGGACGGATTCCACACCTCGTCCGTACCTCCGGGAGCCGCGGCGCGTGAGTATCCGTGCCGTCCTTGTCGCCGCCCTCATCACCGGCCTGGTCCTCGGGATCGCGAGCGCCAGGTCGGAGCATTCCGCTTCCCCGCGCGGGGCAGGTTCCCTCTCGCAGGCGGGCCGTTAGGCTGCGCTGGAGCCGCTGTCGACGGAAGCGAGATTGCCTTGAGTTTCCTCACCATTGGTCACCGTGGGGTCATGGGTGTCGAGCCGGAGAACACCCTGCGCTCCTTCGTACGTGCCGAACAGGCCGGCATGGACGTCATCGAGCTGGATCTGCATCTGAGCAAGGACGGCGCGCTTGTGATCATGCATGACGCCGAGGTGGACCGTACGACCGACGGCAAGGGCAGGATCGCCGACATGACCCTCGCCGAACTGCGGGAGCTCGACGCGGGGAGGGGTGAGCGCGTCCCCCTCTTCGAGGAGGTGCTCGACCTGGTGAAGTCGCCGCTCCAGGCGGAAATCAAGGACGCGGCGGCGGCGCGGGCGCTCGCCGAGGTGATGCTCCGGCGTGATCTGGCGGGCCGTGTGGAGGTGTCGTCGTTCCACGACGAGGCGGTCGCGGAGATCGCGTCGCTCGTGCCGGGCGTACGCACGGTGCTCATCGCCAGTCGCTACGGCACCGATGTGGTGGACCGCGCCAAGGCGGTCGGCGCCGCGACTCTCGCGCTGAACATCCGCAGGCTGACCCTGGAGACGGTCGAGCAGGCGCACGCGGCGGGGCTGAAGATCATCGGCTGGGTGGTGAATACCCAGGACCAGCTGCGGCTGGCGCGCGCGCTGGAGCTGGACGGCGCGACGACCGACTATCCGGAGATCCGCCGCACCGGCCGCTTCACGGCCTGAGCCCGGTCGGCCCCGCGTGACGCCGACCCGGAGAATCGTTTACGCCAGCGCCTTGACCAGCAGCTCGAACTGAAGGTCGGCGCGCTGCGGAACGCCGAAGCGCTCGTCGCCGTACGGGAAGGGCGTCATCTTTCCCGTACGGCGGTAGCCGCGGCGCTCGTACCAGGCGATGAGATCGTCGCGCACCGAGATCACAGTCATGTGCATCTCACTCGCGCCCCAGCTCTCGCGGGCGGCCCGCTCCGCCTCGGCGATGATCACCTTGCCGAGGCCGGCACCCTGCAGGTCGGGCCGGACGGCGAACATGCCGAAGTAGGCGGCGTCACTCCGGGATTCGAGCTGGCAGCAGGCGACCAGGGCGCCGTCCCGCTCGACGATCAGCAGCCTGCCGTCGGCCGACTTGATGACATCGAGGACACCGTCGGGGTCGGTGCGCTGTCCTTCGAGGATGTCCGCCTCCGTGGTCCAGCCGGTCCGGCTGGAGTCCCCCCGGTACGCCGACTCGATCAGCGAGACCAGTGCGTCGGCGTCGGCGGGTTCGGCGTCCCTGAAGACGAGTTCACCGGCGGCCGGACGCGGGGTGGTGTCCATGAAAGGCGCTCCAAGATCTCTGCTGCTGCACGGGAGCACCGAGGGTAACGCGCGCCGGGCGGGTGCGCCTTGGGCATTATTTCAGTATACTTGTTGTATGCAATCTGTTGGGGTGGCTGTGGTCTCGGGCCGGGACAAGGCGTACGCGTTTCTCAAGGAGAACGTCCTCACCGATCCGGAGCTGCAGGGCACATTCCTGTCCGAGCAGGAGATCGCGGACCGTATCGGGGTCTCGCGCACCCCCATCCGCGAAGCGCTGCTGCTGCTCGCGGCCGAGGACCTGGTCCGGCTGGTGCCCAAGCGCGGCGCGCAGATCGTGCCGCTGACGGGGCGGGAGATCACCGAGCTGATGGAGCTGCGCGGCATGGTCGAGCGGTACGCCGCCGAGCGGCTCATCGCGGGTGACCGGGCCCCGGTGCGGGAGCTGACCGAGCTGCTGGAGCGTCAAAGCACCCTGAGCGGACCGGAATCGGCCAAGGAGTTCATCGC
The DNA here is from genome assembly GCF_051131715.1 of Streptomyces sp. A5-4. Lineage (NCBI taxonomy): Bacteria > Bacillati > Actinomycetota > Actinomycetes > Kitasatosporales > Streptomycetaceae > Streptomyces > Streptomyces sp. A5-4. The sequence goes on from NZ_CP178591.1 coordinate 718,679, forward strand.
GGTGGATCACCTCTTCCACGCGACGATGGTGTCCTGCGTGGGCAACGCGCTGCTCGACCGGCACTACGACGGGCTGCGCAGCAGGCAGATCCGGGCCGGGGTGGTGGCGCTGTACAACCAGCACGGCCGGCAGGAGTCGGTCCTCGCCGAGCACCGGGCGATCCTGTCCGCGATCGCCGCCGGTGACGCGCCGGCGGCGTGCGCCGCGATCGACGGTCACCTGCAGACGACCCTCAAGGTGCTCCTGGCCGGCTGAGGCGCTCCCCTACAGCCTGCGGTTGGCCAGCACCGGCACGGCGCGGCGGACCGCGTCGACCTCGTCGATGTCCACGTCGGCCACCAGCAGCCCCGGTCCCTCGTCGAGCTGCCGGCGCACGGTCCCGTCCGGGCCGACGAGCGCGCTGCGGCCGATTCCGGTGGGGGCCTTCGAGGTCGTCGGCGTGCCGGAGGCCGCCGGGTCGGCCTGGTCGACGGCGGCCAGCCACAGGGTGGCGTCGAGCGCGCGGGCGCGGATGAGCAGGTCCCACTGCTCGCGCTTGCCGGGGCCCGCTCCCCAGGACGCGGGCAGCAGCGTGAGGACCGCTCCGGCGTCGGCATGGGCGCGGAACAGCTCGGGGAAGCGCACGTCGTAGCAGGTGGCGAGGCCGATGCGGATGCCGTCGACGTCGATGGTGACGACCTTCGCGCCGGGCGCGACGGTGTCGGACTCGGCGAAGCCGAAGGCGTCGTACAGATGGATCTTGTCGTAGGCCGCTTCGACGCCGGGCCCGGTGGCGAGCAGTGTGTTGGTCACCTTGCCGCCGGGCGCGGGAGTGAACATGCCGGCCACCACGACCAGGCCGCTGTCGGCGGCGATCCGGCGGACTTCCGTCGCCCAGGGGCCGTCCAGGGGTTCGGCGAGCGGTGCGAGCGGGGTGCCGAAGCAGGCCATCGCGGCCTCGGGGAAGACGACGACGCGGGCGCCGGACTCCGCTGCCCGGCGGGTTTGTTCCCGCAGCAGCCCCAGGTTGTGCTCGGGGACGGGGCCGGTGGTGATCTGGCTCAGGGCGATGCGCATGGGGTGGTTCCTTCCGGGGTGGGGTCAGCCGGTGGTGGCGGTCGGTGCGGGGGCGGACGGCTGTTGCGCCTTTCCCTTCCCCGGCTCGTCCTCGGAGCTGTCCGCGTCCCGGCCCAGGCAGATTCCGGTGATCGTGACGGCCGCGGTGACCGCGAGGTACAGGGCCAGCGGGAGCCAGCTGTCGTAGGCGCCCAGCAGCGCCGTGAACAGCAGGGGCGCGATGGCTCCGCCGATGACTCCGGCCAGTGTGTAGGCGAGCGAGGAGCCGGTGTAGCGCAGGCGCGGGGCGAACTGCTCGGCGATGAAGGCGGCCTGGGGCCCGTACATCAGCGAGTGGATCGCGAGCGCCACCACGACGCCGAGGGTGAGCAGCGGCCAGCTGCCGCCGCCGACCATGAGGAAGAACAGGAAGGGCCAGATTCCGGCGGCCACCGCGGAGACGCCGTACAGCAGGCGGCGGTTGATCCGGTCGGACAGGGCGCCGGCCAGCGGGATGAGGAAGACCTGCAGGGACGAGCCGATGAGGACGGCGGCGAGCGCCGAACCGCGGCTCATCTCCAGCTCGCCCGTCGCGTACGTCAGCACGAAGACGGTGAACAGGGCGTACAGCACATCGGGGGCGACCCGGCTGAGGATCGCGGCGGCCAGCGCGCGGCGATGGGTGGCGAAGACCTCGCGGATCGGCGCCTCGGGGCGGGTCTCCTCGGCGGCCATGGCCTTGAAGACCGGGGTTTCCTCCAGCTTGGCGCGGATCCACAGGCCGAAGCCCACCAGGACGCCGGAGAGCAGGAACGCCACCCGCCAGCCCCAGGACAGGAACTGGTCCTCGGTGAGCAGCACGCCGAGGGTCGCGAGCACACCGTTGGCCAGGAGGTTGCCGGCCGGCGGGCCGATCTGTGCGGCGGAGGCGTAGAAGCCGCGACGGCGCGGATCGCCGAACTCGCTGGAGAGCAGTACGGCCCCGCCCCACTCGCCGCCGACTCCGACGCCCTGGGCGAAGCGGAGCAGCACCAGCATGATCGGGGCCGCGACGCCGATGGTGGCGTAGGTGGGCAGCAGACCGATCAGGAAGGTCGCGACGCCGATCAGCACCAGGGTCGCGATCAGGACCTTCTTCCGGCCGATCACGTCCCCGAGACGGCCGAAGACGAAGCCGCCCAGCGGCCGGGACACATAGCCGACCGCGTAGGTGGAGAAGGCGAGCAGGGTGCCGGTCGTGGGGTCCTCGGAGGGGAAGAAGAGGTCCCCGAAGACCAGCGCGGCGGCCGCGGAGTAGATCGCGAAGTCGTACCACTCCAGGGCGGTTCCGGTGAGGCTGGCGAAGAACGCGCGGCGGACCGCGGCCTTGCCGGCCAGGGGCTTGTCGGTGCTCGTGCTGGTGCGCTTCACGTTTTCCGTCCTTGTGCGAGGGCGTGACGTCGACCTTTCGGCATACTTCTTGTATACAGGTCGTATGCGCAAGCCCTCCGCGCAAGGTTAACCGCTCCGATACCGCGACTGATGTGGAGATTTTCCATGGCGCTGCTGACCTTCGAACTCCCCGACGGCTCCACCAGGGACGTCGATGTCGTCCAGGTGCTGAACGCCGGATACGCCGGACGCAGCCAGGACGACGTGGCGGCGCACGTCGCGGAGCTCGCCGCGCTGGGCGTGCCCGCCCCGTCCGCGACCCCCGCGCTCTACCCGGTCTCGCCCTACCTCGCGCAGCAGACCGACCTGGTCAGTGTCCAGCACGGCGCGACCTCGGGCGAGGCCGAATGGGCGCTGGTGGTGGCCGGTGACGGGGAGCTGCTGCTGACGGCGGCCTGCGACCACACCGACCGTGAGCTGGAGGTGCACGGGGTGGCATGGAGCAAGAACGCCGGGCCCGATGTGCTCGCCCGCCGCGCCTGGCCGCTGTCCGACGTGACGGAGCGGCTCGACGAGCTGACCCTGCGGGCCTGGGTGACCCACGGCGGCGCCGAGACACTGATCCAGGACGGCACCCTGGCCGAGCTGCTCACCCCGGGGTACTGGGCCGACGTGCTGCGTGGGCGCGGCGACCTGATTCCCGGCACGGTGCTGATCTCGGGCACCATCCCGATGGCCGAGGGCGTGGACCAGTTCGCCGAGCGCTGGCGCGTGGAGCTGAGCGACCCGGGCACCGGAGATGTGATCCCGCTCGCCTACGACGTGGTCCGGATGCCGACGCCGATCGGCTGAGCGGCGCGGTGGGGCGGTGGCGCGAAGCCGTGGGGGTGCCCGGGACACGGGCGCTCCCGGCCTCGCCCCGGGATCGCGGATCCCCTAAGGTCCGGACGCATGGTCCACGTACTGAGCAGCAGGACGCTCCTGCACCCCACCGACCCCGACCGGTCCCGCGCCTTCTACGGCGACGCGCTGGGTCTCGCCGTGTATCGCGAGTTCGGCACGGGCCCCGAGCGCGGCACGGTGTACTTCCTCGGCGGCGGCTTCCTGGAGGTCTCCGGGCGCTCCGACACCCCGCCCTCCCCCGGCCTCCAGCTGTGGCTCCAGGTCGCGGACGCGAACGCCGCGCACGAGGAGCTGACGGCGAACGGCGTCGAGGTGCTGCGCCCGCCGGTGAAGGAACCCTGGGGGCTCGTCGAGATGTGGATCGCGGACCCCGACGGCGTACGCATCGCGGTCGTCGAAGTGCCCGAGGAGCATCCGCTGCGCCACCGGCCGTGAGCCGGGCCGCCGCCCGTCATTGGTCCAGCGCCCGGCGGGCGGCGGCGATGCGGTGCGGATTCCAGCCGGGGCGCGGCACCGACTCCAGCAGGAGCCGCGTGCAGGCGTGCCGGGGGTCGGCCAGGAGCCTTTCGGTCGGGCCCCGTTCGACGATCCGGCCGGCCCGCATCACCACGGCCTCATCGGTCGTCGCCCGTACGACGTCGAAGCGGAAGTCCACTCCGACGCGCTCGCCGTCCTGCGTGAACGCGAAGATCGGGCCCGAGTCACGCAGCCAGGAATCGTCGGTCGGCAGCTCGATGACCTCGATCTGCTCCCCGCAGGCGCTACGTGCCCCCGCGCCCCGCCCCGGCCCGGCCCGGCGATCATGATCACCGGCTCGAAGGCGGAGCTGGCACGCGCCACCGCCGCGCACTCCCCAGCGCCCAGTCGTAGGCCGGGCCCCGAGTTCCTGCCGGGTCGGCCATGCCATCAGGCATGCCTCGTGTTCGGCCCACTCGGCCGGCATCCGTGTACCCATCGTGCTCGCTCCGCCCTCCTGGCCGACCATCCGGCTGAAACTGCGGTCAAGGATTTCGGCCAGGAACGGCCGTGAGAATTTTTCCAGGACACCACCGGGTCCGCGAGAACAGCACGGCTCGGGGCGAGTTGCGCACCAGCACCATCTTCGAGACCGACCTGCGCGAGACCCTGGCGCAGTACACCCGGTCCTGGGTGAGTGATGTCGCCGAGATGATCCGCGCCGCACAGAGCGCCGGTTCGGCCGCGCCCGGGGCCGAACCCGAGGCCGCCGCGGAGCGCCTCGCGGCGCTGGTCGAGGGGATCAGCGAGCGGCGGCTCAGCGGCTCGCTCACCCTGGAGCGGGCCCGCGAACTGCTCGGCGGCGCCCTCACCGTGGAGCTCGGCGAGCGGTAGTCGGGGCCGGCCCCCGGCCTTTCCCGCCACGGCTCGCAGGGGTGGGGGCGGACTCGAACACCCCCGGTGAGCCCCCCATGTACCCCCGTGCGCTCGCATACGACGCAACGGCCCTGGGCATCGACGGGACGACACCGTCCGTCGAACGGGGAGGTTCGCCGTGCACGGAGAGACGATGTCCGGCTGGTTGCTCGTGGCGCTGTGCGCGGCGACCGGCGCGTACTGCCTGCTGCGCATGAGCAGTGGCGCGGGGGACCACCGCACGGGGGCGGGCAGCGAGGCCCTGATGGGATTCGGCATGGCGACGATGGCTTTGCCCGCGGCGGCGGTCGCGCCGCCGGTGTGGGGATGGGCGCCGTACGCCGCCGTGTTCGGCGCCGCGGCGCTGCGGGCCCTGGGCCAGTCCCGCGGGAGCGCGCACCACCTGCACCATGTGATCGGATCGGCCGCGATGGTCTACATGGCGCTGGTGATGGCGCCCAACGCCGGAGGTGCCGCGCACACGGGGCACGCTACCGGGTACGGCGCGGGCGGGATCCCGTTGCTGACCGGCGCCCTGCTGCTCTACTACGCCGGGTACGTCCTGCGGTCGGGGGTACGGCTGATGCCCGAGGCCGTGGTGGCGGCGGGCCCGGACAGCGGCGCGGCGGTCGGCTGGGGGGCGCGGCCGGAGCTGGCGCTGGCCTGCCGGCTGTCCATGGGCATCGGCATGATCGCGATGCTGGTCACCCTGTGAGAACGCCACGTTTTCTCCTACCGGGGCGGCTTTTCTCCCCTCCCCGGTCCTCGGCGAAACCGTGGCCTGCGTCACTTGCCGCGCGAGGCCGTACCGCCAGGTAGCACCGCCTCATAGGCTGACCCCATGACGGTCTCCCTCGCGCTTCTGCTGCTCGGCGCCCTTGCTGCCGTCGCGGCCCCGCGGCTCATGTCGCGCGCCGACTGGCGGGATCGCGAGCCCGTGGTGGCGCTGTGGGTGTGGCAGTGCGTGGTGGCCGCCGTGCTGCTGTGCTTCGCGCTGTCGATGACGTTCAGCGCGGCCGCCGCCTGGCAGGCCGTACGGGGCCAGGTGTTCGCCTCCGCGCCGCACGGCGTGATGGAGGCGTACGCCCTTGCCGCGTACGGCCCTTGGTCGGCCGTCATCGCGGTGCTGCTGGCGTGCGGAGGCGCCTGGACCGCGGCGATGCTGGCCCGGGAGATCCGCCGGGCGCACGTGGGCCGCAGGCAGCGGCGCGCGGAACTGCTCGTACGCTCCCCGCTGCTGCCCGGCGAGGAGCCCGGCAGCGACCGGCTCGTCGTACTGGAGGGCGAGCGGCCCGACGCCTGGTGGCTGCCCGGCGCGGCGCCCCAACTGGTCATCACGACGGCGGCATTGCGGCGCCTGAAGGGCCGCCAGCTCGACGCCGTGCTGGCGCACGAGCAGGGACACGCGCGGGCCAAGCACGACTGGCTGCTGCACTGCGCGTCCGCGCTGGCCATCGGCTTTCCGCAGATCCCGGTGTTCGCGGCGTTCCGTGACGAGATGCACCGGCTGGTGGAGCTGGCCGCCGACGATGTCGCCTCGCGGCGGTTCGGCCGCCTCACGATCGCGCTGGCCCTGGTCGAACTCAACGAGGACCGCGGCGTGTTCGGCCCCTGCGCGACGCAGGACGGGGAGCTTCCGCGACGCGTGCACCGGCTGCTCTCGGCGGCCCCCCGCCTCACCGCGGGCCGCCGACTCCGGCTGACGGCCGCCGCCTCGTTCGTCCCGGTGGTGCCGCTGCTGGTGGCTTTCGTGCCGGGGCTGCGCGCCCTGGGATAGTTTCCACCGCCGGTCGTGGGTGAGGATCTTTCCATGCACCCCCCACACCTGGCTTCGCCGGCCCGCCCCGCACCCCCGGCCGCCGTACGCACCGGTATCACCTTCACCGCCCTGTCGGGCGTGCTGCTGCTGCTGGTCGCGTTCGAGTGGGGGCCCCTGATGGCGTTCGACCGGACGGTCGCCAACGGCCTGCACAGCTCGGCGGTCGACCACCCCGGGATCACGAAGACCAACCGGATCCTGTCCGACTGGGTGTGGGACCCATGGACGATGCGCCTCCTGATGGCCGTCGCCGTCGGCTGGCTGCTGTGGCGGGGAGAGCGGCTGCTGCCCCTCTGGGCCGTCGCGACCAGCGCGGCGGGGACCCTGCTGCAGCAGGGCCTCAAGGCCGCGCTGGGACGCGAAAGGCCCCAGTGGCCCGACCCGGTCGACTCCGCGCACTTCGCGGCCTGGCCGTCCGGCCACGCGATGACGGCCACGGTCACCTTCGGACTGCTGGTGTGGCTGCTCGCCCTGCGCGGCGCGGACCCCCGGCTGCGCGCCGCCGTCCTCGTGGTGGGCGTGGTGTCGGTCGTCGGCGTCGGCCTGACCCGGATGTATCTCGGCGTGCACTGGCCGACCGATGTGCTCGGCGGATGGCTGCTGGGGGTGGCACTCGTGGCCCTCTCCGTCGTGGCGTACGGTCGTCGGCCCGCCTCCCGGCCAGGAGCGTCCGCATGACGATCAAGGCCGTCCTCTTCGACTTCTCCGGCACGCTCGCGAGGATCGAGCCGGCCGGCGCGTGGCTCCGCGCCGTCATCGACGAGCTGGGTCTCGGCGTGCCGCCCGAAGCGTTCACCCGGTACACGCGGCAGCTGGAGGAAGCGGGGGCGCTGCCGGGCGGGGCCTCTCCCCTGCGGGTGCCGCCGCATCTCGCGGACCTGTGGGCCACCCGCGACGAGAGCGCGGAACGCCACCGCGCCGCGTACACGGGCCTCGCCCGCCAGGTGGAGCTCCCGGACGTACGCCTGTACGACGCCCTCTACGAGCGTCACATGTCGCCGGCCGCCTGGCGGCCGTACCCCGACACCGCCGAGGTGCTCGGCGAGCTGCGCCGCCGAGGCATCGCAGTGGCGGTGGTCAGCAACATCGGCTGGGACCTGCGGCCGGTGTTCCGCGCGCACGGGCTGGACGCGCTGGTGGACGCGTACACCTTGTCGTACGAGCACGGCATCCAGAAACCGGACCCACGGCTTTTCGCCGCGGCCTGCGCGGCTCTCGGGCACGACCCGCTGGAGGTCCTGATGGTCGGCGACGACCGGCACGCGGACGGCGGCGCGGCCGAACTGGGCTGCGCGGTGCGGTTCGTTGACCATGTGCCCGCCCAGGAGCGGCCCGCGGGGCTGCGCCCGGTGCTCGACCTCGTCGGTTGATCCGCCTCGCGCGGGAATCCGTGCAGCCGCCGAGTCCGGGCGGCCCGTCGATACAGTGACCGCATGCCAGCCACGGATCTTGAACGCATCGCGGCCTTCCGTGCGTCCTTCGCCAGGCGCCAGGCCGCCGAGACCACCGAGGTGCCCGGTGGCGTGGCGGTGCTAACCCCCGAGTACGCGCACTCCCCCGAACACAACCAGATCGTCATCGACGACACGGCGCCGCCCGCCCGGCTCCCCGCCCTCGCGGACTCCGTGCTCGGGCACCTGGCCCACCGCCGGATCACCGTGCTGGACGACGCCGTGGGGGCCGCCGTCGCACCGGCGCTCACGGCCGCCGGGTACACCCACGCGACCGAGCTCGTCATGGTGCGCTCCGGCAAGGCCGCCGCCCCCGACCCGCGGGTGCGCACGGTGTCCCTGAACGAGCTGCGGCCGGCCACCGTCCGGCAGTTCCGCAGCTGGCTGCCGGACGCCGACGACGGGGTCATCAGCCAGCTCGCCGACTCCCGCGCGGCCAGGCTCGGCGGCGCCGAACGGGTCGACTTCTTCGCCGTACGCGACGAGAACGGCACCATCAGCGCCTGGGCCGACGTCTATCTCGAACCGGATCAGGGCATCGCCCAGCTGGAAGGCCTCATCACCGCCGACCACCACTCCGGGCGCGGCTACGCGAACGCGATCCTGTCGACCGCCGTGCACCACGCCGGGGACTCGGCCCTGCTCTTCCTGGTGTCCGACCCCGAGGGCTGGCCGCAGCGCTGGTACGCGCGCCGCGGTTTCACGGCCGTCGGCCGCTCCCACGTCTTCGCCTGGCAGGGCTGAGCCGCTCGGCTCCCCCGATGAAAAACGCCATTCGTATCCGGCAGTCCCCCGCGCCGCCGGATACGAATGGCAAGCCCACGATACGAACCCCGGACGGGGTCGGTCGTGGGACAACTGAGTATATTGGCTCAGAGCCAGTCAACGCAGGAGTACAGCATGTCCCCGCGTAGCGCATCGGTCAATGAAGAGTTGCGACGACGTTCAAGGGAGCGGCTGCTGCAGGCGACCGTGGAGCTCGTCGGGGAGTACGGATACGAGGCGACGAAGCTCGGAGACATCGCCGACCGGGCCGGCGCGGCCCGGGGGCTGGTGTCGTACTACTTCCCCGGGAAACGGCAGCTGCTGCAGTCGGCCGTGCATCGGCTGATGCACATGACGCTGCAGGCCGCGCTGGAGCGTGAGCCCCGCACGGAGGACGGGGACGAGCTTCTTGCCCGCGCCATCGACGCCATCCTGGGCCTGGCGCGCGAACAGCCCCGCCTGATGCGCACACACATGGCGGGCATTTTGCAGGCCGACGGCTTCGTGCGGTGTCCGGAGCAGCAGCGGCTCGCGCAGTTGCTCCGCGACACGGTGGTGCACTACGGCTCGCCCGAGGTGGACGTCGACTATCCGCTGCTGCGCGCCCTGCTGATGGGCGCGGTGTTCGCCGTGCTGCTGCCCGGCGCCCCGATGCCGGCGACCCTGCTGCGGGCCGAGCTGTTCCAGCGGTACGGGCTGGACTGGGAACGCGGTGTGCCGCCGGGCGGGGAACCGCCCGGCGGCACACGTACCTCCGCGTCGGATCAGCGGCGGTAGTCGGGCTGGGTCTGGACGTTGAGCTCGTCCAGCCGCACCCTCTTCGCGCCGTCGGTGCGCTTGTCACTGAGCTTCAGGACGTCGAAGCCCTTCGCGATGTCGTTGGAGTAGATGTAGCCGTTGTAGTAGTACGCCGACCAGGAGCCGCCGGTCACCAGGGTGTCGGTGCTGAGGGGACCGCGCTCGAAGTAGGCGATCTCCTTGGGCTTGGCGGAGTTGGTGAAGTCCCAGACGGAGATGCCGCCCTGGTACCAGGCCTGGACCATGATGTCCTTGCCCTTGACCGGGATCAGCGAGCCGTTGTGGGCGACGCAGTTCTCGGTGTCCGCCTGGTGGCGGTCGATCTTGTAGTAGCTCTGGAAGACCAGCTTGCGCTTGTCGCCCTTGCCGGTGATGTCGTAGATGCCGTCGGCGCCGCGGTTCGGGCCGATGGCGGCGTTGCAGGTGGCCGCGCCGCCGCCGCCGAGCTCGTCGGTGAAGACGACCTTGTCGGCCTTCTGGTTGAAGGTCGCCGAGTGCCAGAACGCGAAGTTGACGTTGTCCTGGACGCGGTCGATGACCCTCGGCTTCTCCGGGTCCTCGATGTCGAAGATGATGCCGTCACCCATGCAGGCACCGGCGGCCAGGTCCTTCGAGGGCAGCACGGTGATGTCGTGACAGCCGGTGGTCTTGGAGACGCCCGGGTTGGTGGGCGCGCCCGGGTTTCCGCCGTCCGGGAAGAGCACCGGGAAGTCGACGATCGCGGACTCCTCGGGGGCACTGCGCGGCACCTTGATGATGGAGATGCCGTCGTGCGGCGGCTTGCAGTCCGGGAACGTGTCGCTCGGCGAGTACGAGGAGACGTAGACGTAGACGTTGCGCCGCTCGGGAACGAGCGTGTGCGTGTGCGATCCGCACGCCGTCTCGACAGCGGCGACGTACTTCGGGTTGCTCTTGTCGCTGATGTCGAAGATCTTCATGCCCTCCCAGGAGGACTTCTCCGTCGCGGGCTGCGTGGTGCTGGTGCAGGAGTCGTCGCTGCGCGAGGAGTCGGTGGAGAGGAAGAGCAGGTCTCCGGAGACGGAGATGTCGTTCTGCGAACCGGGACACAGAACCTGCGCGACGGTCCTGGGAACCTTCGGGTTGCTGATGTCGAAGATCCGGAAGCCGTCGTAGTTCCCGGAGAAGGCGTACTCGCCCTGGAAGGCCAGGTCCGAGTTGGTGCCCTTGAGCGCGTCCTTGGGGATGTTCGCGAGGTGCTTGATGTTCTTGCTGTGGACGATCTCGTCCACGCCGGGTATCTCGCCGCTCTCGATGGCAGCCCGCGCTTCGGCCTGCTGCGAGGTGGTGACGCCCTTCTTCTTCGCAGGCGCGTCTCCCGGGTCGGGCGTCGCGGCTGCGGTGCCTGCCGTCAGCAGGGTGGCAAAGAGACCGGCCGCGGCTACTGCCACGCCCAGACGTCTGCGCCGCACTGTGGTGTTGTGCAACGAGGTCACTGCGTCCTCCCTTGTGTCCGTTCATGGTTGAACGGTTCGCGGACCTCGGCAGTATCTTCCTTTGCATGCACATCTCAACAGATGGCAACGAAGACGTAATAGAAGTCGGCCTCCAACTGCCCGTTGTGTCCCAAGGAGTCACCATGTCGTTCCGTCGCAGGTCCGCACGCTTTCGACCGCTCGCCCTCACGGCGACGTCGGTCGCACTCCTTGCGTTCGGCCTGGGTGCGTGTGATGCGGGCAACGACGACCGGGGCGCGTCGCAGCCGAAGGCCGCCGCGGGGCCCTCGGTGGTGGCGCCGGGCAAACCGGGCGAACCCGCGAGGACCCTGTCGGCGGACGAGGCCGCGGAGGCGGGCACCGACGACTCGCCGAACTCGGCCGACTTCGGTTACACACACATGATGATCAAGCACCACCGCCAGGCGCTGGTCATGGCGCAACTGGCCCCGAAACAGGCTCATTCGACCCAGGTGAAGCGGCTGGCCGAGCGGATCGCGGGCTCCCAGGGCCCGGAGATCGGCGCCATGCAGGGCTGGCTCGACAACAACGACGGGGCGAAGCACAAGGGCGGGCACGAGCACGAGGCGATGGCGGGAATGGCCTCCGAGAAGCAACTCGCGCAGTTGCGCGGGGCGAAGGGCGAGGCCTTCGACGGGCTCTTCCTGAAGCTGATGACCACTCACCACGAGGGCGCCATCGCGATGGCCACCGACGTCCGCGCACAGGGGAACAACATCCTGATCGAGGAGATGGCGAGCGATGTCGTCGCCCAGCAGACCGTCGAGGTCGGCAGGATGCGCGACATGAAGTGAGCCCCGCGCACCGAAGGGCTGACGACGCCCGTCGCGCGCCGGGCGCCAGCACCGGCAGGCCTTCACCGGCCGTCCCCCGATCACGCCGCCGCGCACCGCGCCGCCGTCGAAAAGCGGCGGCAGGCGGGCGCGCAGGCCCTCGAAGCGACCCGCCGCCACGGCCCCGCGCCACGAAGACACCGCGGCCCATCTCCCGCAGGACCGCACTTCGGTGCGATGCTGGAGTCATCCTGCGGGAAGGAGCCCCCGCCGTGCTTCGCGTCGCAGTCATCGGTTCAGGCCCGAGCGGGGTCTATGCCGCGCAGGCCCTGGTGCAGCAGGAGACGGTGCCCGACGTGCGGGTGCACGTACTGGACCGGCTCCCCTGCCCCTACGGTCTTGTGCGGTACGGCGTCGCGCCGGACCACGAGAAGATCAAGTCGCTGCAGAACAATCTGCGGACAGTCCTGGAGCACGAGCGGGTCACCTTCGCTGGCAACATCGAGGTGGGATCACCCGCGCTTCCGTCCACCCGGCTCCTGGAGCTCTTCCACGCGGTGGTGTACTGCGTCGGGGCGGCGACGGACCGTCGGCTCGGCGTCCCGGGCGAGGATCTGCCGGGCAGTTGTTCCGCGACCGACTTCGTCTCCTGGTACAGCGCGCACCCGGACGCGGCCCCCAACGCCTTCGCGCTGGGCGCCCGTTCGGCTGTCGTCATCGGCGTGGGCAACGTGGCGGTGGACGTGGCCCGGATCCTTGCCCGCGGCGCCCAGGAGCTGCGTCACACCGATGTGCCGCAGCCGGCGCTCGGCGTTCTGGCCGACAGCCTGGTGCGGGATGTGCACATGGTGGGGCGGCGCGGTCCTTCGCAGGCGAAGTTCACCACCAAGGAGCTGCGGGAGCTGGGCACGCTGCCCGACGCCCGGGTGGTGGTCCGGCCCGACGAGCTCGCCCTGGATCCCGACTACGCCCGGCCCGCGGCCCTGCCCGCCGTGAACCGGCGCAACGTCGAGGTGCTGCGGGGCTGGGCGGACAGCGCCACCGAGGACCGGGAGCGCCGCGTCCACCTGCGATTCTTCCTGCGGCCCGTCGCGATCCTCGGGGAGGACGGGCGGGCGGCGGGGGTCCGGTTCGAGCGCACCGTGCCGGACGGCTCCGGCGGCGTACGCGGCACCGGAACGTACGAGGACATCGAGGCCCAGCTGGTCCTGAGGTCGGTCGGCTACCGGGGGACGCCGCTCGCCGGGCTGCCCTTCGACCCGGCGCGCGGCACGGTGCCGCACGCCGCCGGGCGGGTGCTGCGGGACGGCGTCCCGTCACCCGGGGAGTACGTGGCGGGCTGGATCAAGCGGGGTCCGACCGGCGTGATCGGCACCAACCGGCCGTGCGCCAAGGAGACCGTGACCTCGCTGCTCGCGGACGCGCCCGCGCTGGCCGGGCGTCCGCTCCCGGACGACCCCGTCGACGTACTGCGCGCATCGGGGCTCCGGCCGGTGGAGTGGCCGCAGTGGCAGGCGATCGTGGCGGCGGAGGCGGCGCTGGGGGTTTCGCTGGGCCGCGGCTCCGTGAAGCTCCACGACTGGGCGGAGCTGCTGTCGGCGGCCCGCAGGACGGACTGAACCGGGCGCCCGCTCCGCCGGGTCGGCGTGCCCGCCCGGCCCCGGCGGGTCGGACAGCGGCCTACTCCAACCGGTCCGCCTGCCCGTCCGCGGCGGCCAGCAGGCTGTCGAACAGGCCGGGGAAGAGTGCGTTCAGGTCGTCGCGGCGAAGGCCGTTCATCTTGGCCGTGCCCCGGTAGACCTGCTGGATCACACCGCTCTCGCGCAGCACCCGGAAGTGATGGGTGGTCGTGGACTTGGTGACGGGCAGGGTGAAGTACGAACAGGGGAGCGCGGCGTCGACGACCGCCATCTCGCGGACGATGCGCATCCTGATGGGGTCGGAGAGCGCGTGCAGCACCCCTTCGAGGCGGATTTCGTCGCGCGCGGGGTGTGCGAGTTCTCGACTGGTCGTGGCGGCGGTCACGGCGACTCCACTCTCGTCCTGGATCTTCGGCTTGCGGCTCTGTCCTGATTCCCGGTCTTCATCATTCCTGGTCCTCATCCCCGGGATCTCCGGACTCCATTGTACGAGAGGCGCCGTAGTTTGACATTCCCCGTACTACGATGTGTATCGTACGAGGCGTATTCGGCCCCTTGTGAATGGAGTCCGCCGTGAGCAGCCTGTTCGAGCCCTACACTCTGCGATCCCTGACCATCCCGAACAGGGTCTGGATGGCGCCCATGTGCCAGTACTCGGCGCAGCCGACCGGACCGGAGGCGGGAGTCGCCCACGACTGGCACTTCGCCCATTACGCGGCCCGCGCGGCCGGTGGCACCGGCCTGATCCTCGTCGAGGCGACCAGCGTGAGCCCCGAGGGCCGGATCAGCCCGTACGACCTCGGCATCTGGAACGACACCCAGGTCGAGGCCCTCGCCCGGATCACCCGCTTCCTCAAGAGCCAGGGCACGGTCCCCGGCATTCAGATCGCCCACGCGGGACGCAAGGCATCAACCGGCCGCCCCTGGGTGGACGGCGGGCCGGTCGCCGTGGACGCGGGCGGCTGGCAGCCCTCGGCCCCGAGCCCGGTCCCGTTCGAGGAGGGGCATCCCGTACCGGACGAGCTGACGACCAGACAGATCCAGCACATCGTCGGGCAGTTCACCGCGGCGGCCCGGCGCGCCCTGACCGCCGGCTTCGAGGTCGTCGAACTGCACGGCGCGCACGGTTACTTGATCGGCGAGTTCCTCTCCCCGCACTCCAACCACCGCACCGACTCCTACGGCGGCTCCTTCGAGAACCGGGTCCGCTTCGCACTCGAAGTCGTGGACGCCGTACGGGCGGTGTGGCCCGAGGACAAGCCGCTGTTCTTCCGCGTCTCCGCGACCGACTGGCTGGAGGAGAACGGCTGGGCCCCGGACGACACCGTCCGCCTCGCCGGTCTCCTCAAGGAGCACGGCGTCGACCTGCTCGACGTCTCCACGGGCGGCAACGCCTCCGGCGTCCGCATCCCGACCGGCCCGGGCTACCAGGTGCCGTTCGCCGCGCGCGTCAAGGCCGAGACCGAACTGCCGGTCTCCGCGGTAGGGATGATCACCGACGCGGCGCAGGCCGAGAAGATCCTCGCCAATGGTGAGGCGGACGCCGTCCTGCTGGGCCGCGAGCTGCTCCGCAACCCGTCCTTCGCGCGGCACGCCGCCCGCGAACTCGGTGGCGACATCCACGTCCCCGACCAGTACCACCGGTCGGTCTGATCGCGGCCGGCCCGCCTGCCCCCGTCCGAGGACAGGAACAAACGGGCCGGTGTCAGGCCCGCCGCCGGAGGCTGATGTCCGTGTCCGTGGCATAGCCCTGGGTCCACTGGCGGCCGGGGCCGGACGTCCAGGTGATCTGCGCCGTGGACCCGTCGACCTTCACGCGCTCGACCGTGATCGTCCGGTCGCCGCTGCGCACGTCTCCCCGGCGCAACTCCCCCGCCTTGACGGTCACCGGCTCCGTCTGCCGGGCGCTGTCCGCCTCCTCGGCCGCACGCACGAGAACGGCCGCCAGCTCCCGGGCCTGCTCGGGCGTGGCGAGCAGCCCGACGTACGCGCCGCCCCACGCACCGATGTGGACCTGCCCGACGCCCGCCTTCCCGGCCGGCCCGGCGGCCACCTCCACCCGGCCCGCCGAATCGTCCACGGTGTGCATACGGATCTCGGGCATCGCTGTCTCCTCGTGCGCCGACTCGTACGCCGACGGAATTACGCCTACGGACCGGCGGCTCGCTGCGGGGCGCGGGCGCCCACCGTGACCGTACCGATGTCACCAGTCCCCGTCGGACACCGGTTTCCCTGGCGCGTCCTTCAGCGGCTTGACCTGGTGCGGCGACGGCTCCTGCCACGGCGTGTGGTCGTCGCCCAGCCACTCGCCGGCGGGCTTCACCCCGCCCAGCGTGTCCGTGGGCGCGAGGTCCTCCCCGTCGGCGTCGTAGTAGTAGTCGAACCAGGGCAGCCCGGCGCTGGTGTACGCGGCCCGGTCCACCGGGGACGGCGGGGGCTCCTCGCCGGTGATCCGCCGCCACTCCGGGGGTGTCACCAGGTGGACGAACACCCGCCCCGACGTAGCCTTGGCCCAGTCCGCCGCGGGACGATCGTCCTGGTAGACCTCCTGGTGCATGGAGCCGCCGACGCCGAGCCCCATGGCCGCCGGCGCCCGGGGCGCGCCCCGATATTCGGCCGGGGCGGCGGCCATCTGCGCGCCGTAGCCGCCACCGGGCGTGGGCGGCGCCCCGAAGGCGACAGCGGGCGGGGGCGGCGGGTACGCCGCCCTGCGCTCCGCGAGCAGCCGCTGCTCCTCGCGCCACGCCGCCAGGGGCCCGTCCGCCAGGGGGAAGGACTGGAGCTGCACCCCGCCCCAGGTCTCCTCGCCGGTGACCTGGCCCTCCACCGTCGCGCCCATGCCCAGCGGCACGGCCACGAACTGCCGCACCGTGCCCTTGCCCGAGTTGATGCCGTCGAGCCACGGCTGGCGCGGCAGCGCCAGATAGTTCTGCGGGTCGCGCGCGAGCCGGCTGCTCCATGGCTTCCCGGACACCGCGCACACCTTGCCCACGCCCACCTGGAGGGCGGCCGGCTCCACGGTCCCGGAGAAGCTAAGCCACATCGCCTCCCGCAGATATACCGGGAGCATCACCCCGCCCCTCTCCAGCCACTGCGCCGGAGCCGTGTCCGGGTAGTCCTCGATCCTGCGCAGCGGGAAGGAGCCCAGGCCCGGCGGCAGCGCGTGCGTCCCCTGCTCGGGCAGCCGCAGCGTGCGTACGAACCCCACCCGCACCCCGCCCGGCAGTAGCAGGCTGTCCCCGTCGATCCGCACCGACCCGATGGTCACCGGCGCACTCCCCTCAGCTCGCTTACGCTTCCGCAGGTACAACGCCTCTTCCGCACCTGCCGGTTCCCCCTGCCCTCAATGCACATCGAAGGGACCGGTCGCGCCGGTGAACGGGCCCGACTCCGTATCGCCGAAGTAGCGCAGGCGATAGCTGCCGGGCGCCGTGTCCGCCGGGACGTGCCAGGTCACCGTGACGGTGGAGGCCGATCCCCCGGCCGCGGCCCAGCGGAAGGTGGTGGACCAGTCGCCGTCGTCGGCGGTCCGGATCCAGTCGCCCTCGCCGCCGTCGCCCCTGTCCGCGCGGAGCCGCTCCACCGCCAGATAGGTGCCGCCCCGGCGCAGGTCGTTGCCCGGGTGCGCGCCGACGAACCGGGCGGTGACCACGGCCCCGTCGCGTCCGAAGGACAGCACGTCGCCGAAGTCCCGGCCGGGATGGGGTCTGTCGCTCCCCTGCCGCCGGTGGCGCCTGCGCGGTGGGCGCAGGCGCTCCGGCGTGCCGCGCCGTGCCGGTGCGCCGTCCCGCATCGCTTCCGCGAGACCTGCCGCGCTCTGGCACAGGGCGGGCAGTTCCCAGCGCCCGAAGAGGGTGCTGCCGCCCTCGTACTCCTGGGCGTCGTACTCCTCGGGGGTGGTCACGTAGTGCGCGTACGCGTTGCTGTACCCGGCGACGAGCACCTGTTCCAGATCCGCGCCGACGATGTGCGCGACCGTACGGCGCAACCGGAGCCCCGCCACGATGGTGACCTCCGCGGGCAGGCCGATGAGGTACAGCGGCCCGATCCGCAGCAGTTGGACCGGGATCCGCTCCTGGACCATGGGCCTCAGCCGGTTGACGGGACCGGCGGGCAGGCACAGCCCCTTGGGCGACTGGGCGTCCCGGAGTCCGGGCGCCAGGGGGTAGATCACCTGCTGCGAAAGGGTGTCCCAGAGCAGGTTGCGGCCGGGCCTGAAGCCCCTGAAGCCCGGTCCGTCCGCCCAGGCGCCGGCGAAGGCGGACGCGCCCGCGACCGGGCCCGAAGTGCGGTGCGTACGGCCGTCTCCGGTGAATTCGGGCCGTACCGTCACCTTGGAGAGGTCGACATGGGTGAGCCGCGCGTCGAGGCGTCCGGTCAGCGTGTCGCCGTCCAGGGCGAGGGCCGCCTCGTACTGGCGGCTGCCGATGACGCGGGTGTTCTCGAACTCGTCGTCGGTGGGGCCACAACCCGGCCGGAGGTGCAGATTGGGCGACATGTCACCGGCGTTGGTCTGTGCGAACGCGCTCACCAGGCCCGCGCCCTTGGCGTGCCGCTCCCAACGGGACGCGGCGTAGCCCTTGTTGTCGGCGCTGATGAGCGTGTTGGTGTTGGTCATGCTGGTGTTGTGAGTGGCGAACCAGTTGACGACGCCCGCGAGTTGCCCGCCCCGTTCGATGCGCAGCACGGTGGTCTGCGGGTCCACCGCGTGCGGGAAGTGGGCCCGGTCGGCGGCGGGGTTGCGGTCGAAGGCGCGGCGTGAGCGGTTGACGCTGGCGCCCAGCAATTCGCCGTGGGCCAATCGCAGCACGGACGGGGCGAGGTCGGCGTGGGCGGCTCGGGCGGCCTCGACGATGCCGTCGACGATCGCCCCGTATGTCTGCTCGCGGAAGCCGCCGGTGTTGCTGTTGTAGAGCTCGTGGTGGAAGTAGCCGCCGGGGCCGCTGTGGGTGTGGGTGGCGGTGATCATCACGTTGGACTCGGTGTAAACGTCGGGCAGTCGCCGCAGGACGTCCCTGACGACGCCCGCGGACATCAGCGGCAGCTCGCAGACGACCAGCAGGATCCGCCGCCCCTCCCCGTCGCAGAGGGCGAACGCCCTCGCGTGCAGCCGGGTGTGGATGCCCGTCGACTGCTGCTCGGCCTTGCCGTAGCCGAGCATTCCGCAGCTCGCCGCCTCCCCCGTGATGTCCGCGATGCCACGCCCGGCCAGGTAGCTCGTGTGGGCAGTCATGTGCGTACTCCTTCGCGGGAGTTGGGCGGGCGTGGTCAGTCGAAGAGGTCGGGGTCGGAGGCGGTGATCTGGTCCCACAGCGGCTGGGCCTGGAACCAGCCCGCGAAGTGACCGCCGACCTGGCCGCGGGTGTGCAGCGCGGTGTCGCGGTCGATGTGCTTGGGCGTGCCGGCGGCCATCGCCAGCAGTTGGGCCTGGCAGGAGCGTTCCATCGTGATGAACCACCAGACGGCCTCGGCGACGGACCTGCCGACCGTCAGCAGGCCGTGGTTCTGGAGGATGACGGCCTTGTGCGGGCCGAGCGCCGCACCGATGCGCTTGCCCTCCTCGGCGTCGCTGACCACTCCGGTGAAGTCGCTGTAGAGGCCGTGGTCCTCGAAGAACGCGCAGGCGTCCTGGGTGATCGGGTCGAGCGGAATACCAAGGCTGGAGAAGGCCTTGCCGTGCAGCGAGTGGGAGTGTGCGGCGGCCAGCGCGTCGGGGCGGGCCTTGTGCACCTCGGAGTGGATGACGAAGGCGGCCCGGTTCACGGGACGGGCGCCGTGCAGCAGCTTGCCCTCGTGGTCGACCAGGATCAGGTCGGAGGCCTTGATCTGGCCGAAGCTCATGCCGAAGGGGTTCACCCAGAACCACTCCGGATTCTCCGGATCGCGGACGGTGATGTGCCCGGCGACCCCCTCGGAGAAGCCGAACTTGCCGAACAGCCGGAATCCGGCGGCGAGTTGTTCCTTGCGATAGCGCCGTTCGGCGTCGACGGAGTCGAAGACCGGAGGTGTCGGGACCGAGACCCCCTCAGGCATCGGGCCTACGGCTGCGGCGATGACTTGGGACATCGTGGGCGGCGTCGCGGCGGTCATGGTTGCCTCCTCGTCCATCGGATACGTCGTACGCATCGGATACATTCGCGTATCCGATACGGGTCGGGATGCTTTCCGAGGTCGTACGGACTGTCAAGGGCCCGGGGAGAACCGGGAGGATCCGCGGACTTCCGGGAGGTGCACGATGCCCAAGGGACCGACCAAACGGCGGCCGCAGACGCTGGCACGGCTGCTGGACGCGGCGCGCGAGGTGTTCGCCGAGTCCGGCTTCCGGGGCGCCGGGATCGAGGACATCTGCCGCCGGGCCGGCTTCACCCGGGGCGCCTTCTACTCCAACTTCCGGACCAAGGAGGAGCTGTTCTTCGCGCTCTTCGACGCGCACGCCGACCGGGAACTCGCGCGCATCGCCCGCACGGCCGCGGAGATCGGTGACACCGAGCTCACCGTCGGCCGGATCGCCGAGTTGCTGGCGTACATCGAACCGGACGAGCGCACCTGGTTCCTGGTGACCACCGAATTCACGCTGCACGCCATCAGGGACCCGCGGGCCGCGCGGATGCTCGCCGATCATGACGCCCGACTGCGCGCCGAGGCGGTCCGGCTGCTGCGTGAGCTCTTCGCACGGGCCGGGCTGCGCCTCACCGTCGATCCGGACGACTTGGTGCGGATCGTCATCGCGATGCGCGAGGGGGCGCTCGGCCAGAGCTACGTCGAACCGGAGCGGCTGGCGCCCGGGACGCTCGCCCGCCGGTTCCTGCCTCTGCTGCTGTCGGCGTCGACCACCCCGGACCGCACGGCCTGAGCCGCGCCCCCGGTCGCCCTCGGCGCGCCCCGACCAGTGCGCCGATGCCGGCGCGGCTCGGCGCCCGCACGGCCGCCGCGGCACCCGGCCGCGGGCCGTCCTGCCCTCGGCCGAACGGGCCCGGCACCGGACAGAGCGTCCCGGCCGGGCGGCTGCGGGTGCCCCGGCCCGGGTCCTGGGGCGGACCGGCCCGGCCCGGCCACCGACGGACCGTCCTGTCCTCAGCCGCGACAGACCGCCCTGACCTGGGGCAACGTCTGCTCCAGGGGCCACTGTCAGTGGGCGGGTGCACACTGGCCCGTATCTGAGACATCGGCGTCCTGGAGGTGTCGGCAATGACCGACGTACTGCTCACGGTAGGTACCCGCAAAGGACTCTTCATCGGCCGCAGGCGCGGCGGGGAGTGGGAGTTCGACGGGCCGCATTTCAACGCGCAGGCGGTGTACTCGACGGCCATCGACACCCGCCGGGCGGTGCCCAGGCTGCTGGCCGGCGGGGACAGCGCGCACTGGGGGCCGTCAGTCTTCCACTCCGACGACCTCGGCGCGACCTGGGTCGAGCCGCAGCAGCCTGCGGTGAAGTTCCCGCAGTTCACCGGGGCTTCGCTGGAGCGGGTCTGGCAGCTGCATCCGGCCGGGCCCGCCGCGCCCGACGTGGTGTACGCGGGCACGGAGCCGGCCGCGCTGTTCCGCTCCACGGACGGCGGGGAGTCCTTCGAGCTCGTGCGCTCGCTGTGGGAGCACCCGACCCGCTCCCAGTGGGTGCCGGGCGGTGGCGGTGAGGGGCTGCACACGATCGTCACCGATCCGCGCGACGCGCGGGCCGTGACGGTCGCGGTGTCGACCGCCGGAGTGTTCCGCTCGACGGACGGCGGCGAGAGCTGGGCGCCGTCCAACAAGGGCGTCTCCGCCGTCTTCCTGCCGGACCCCGACCCGGAGTTCGGCCAGTGCGTGCACAAGGTCGCGCAGGATTCGGTCGATCCGGACCGGCTGTACCTCCAGAACCACTGGGGTGTCTTCCGCAGTGACGACGCGGGGGCGCAGTGGCACGACATCGGGGCGGGACTCCCCTCCACTTTCGGCTTCGCCGCCGCCACGCACCCTCACCGCGCGGACACGGTGTATCTCTTCCCCATCACCGCCGACTCCGACCGGGTGCCCGCGGACAACAAGTGCCGGGTCTACCGGACGAGCGACGCGGGCAAGAACTGGGAGCCCCTGTCGGCCGGACTGCCCGCCGAAGCGCACTACGGGACGGTGCTGCGCGACGCCCTCTGCACGGACGACGCGGACCCGGCAGGCGTGTACTTCGGCAATCGCAACGGTGAGCTCTTCGCGAGCGCGGACGACGGGGACAGCTGGCAGCTCCTCGCCTCGCACCTGCCGGACGTACTGAGCGTGCGGGCGGCGGCCATCGGTTGATGAGGGCGGGGGCTGCGCCAGTAGAGTGACGCCCGTGGCAGCGAGACCGTTGAAAGAAATCGTCGAGCCGGGCTGGGCGGACGCTCTGGAGCCCGTGGCCGAACAGGTCGCCGCGATGGGCGACTTCCTGCGTGCGGAGATCGCCGCGGGACGTACCTACCTGCCGGCCGGGGCGAATGTACTGCGGGCGTTTCAGCAGCCGTTCGCCGAGGTGCGGGTCCTGATCGTCGGCCAGGACCCGTACCCCACTCCGGGGCACGCCGTGGGGCTGAGCTTCTCGGTGGCGCCGGAGGTGCGGCCGTTGCCGGGCAGCCTGGAGAACATCTACCGTGAGATGCACACCGACGTGGGTGCGCCCCGCCCGTCGAACGGCGACCTGACGCCCTGGACGCGCCAGGGGGTGCTGCTGCTCAACCGGGCCCTCACCACGGCCCCGCGCGCGCCCGCGGCGCACCGGGGCAAGGGCTGGGAAGTGGTGACCGAGCAGGCCATCCGGGCGCTGGTCGCGCGCGGCGGGCCGCTGGTGTCCGTGCTGTGGGGGCGGGATGCCCGCAATCTGCGTCCCCTGCTCGGCGACCTGCCGGCCGTCGAGTCCTCGCACCCCTCGCCGATGTCCGCCGACCGTGGCTTCTTCGGCTCACGCCCGTTCAGCCGGACCAATGAACTGCTGGTCGGCCAGGGCGCGCAGCCGGTCGACTGGCGGCTGCCGTGACGGCGGCCACCGGGGCGGCGCCCCGCGGCGGTACGGGCCCCTGGGTGCTGGGGGTGGACTCGGGCGGCTCGGGGCTGCGGGTGGCCCTGGCGGACGCCGGGAACGGCCCGGACGACGGGAGCGGCCCGTCCGCCGGAAACGGCGTGGGCGCCGTGGACAGTATCGGCGCGGGAATCCCCGACGGCCTCGGAGACGGCGTCGGGCCGGTGCGGAGCGCCGCGTCCCGGGTGCCCGTGCGCACCGGGCCCGCCGGAATCGACGCCGCGCATCTGCTGGACCAACTACTGCCCATGGTACGGGTCTTGCTGGATCGGGCCGGGGCCGACGCCGTGTCGGCCGTCGCGATCGGCGCCGCCGGAATGGCGACGCTCGGCGCCGACCTGCGCGCCGAGCTGCCCGGGGCGCTGGCGCGGTCGCTCGGTGTCCGGCGGCTCGCGCTGGCGGGCGACGCCGTCACGGCGTACGCGGGAGCGCTCGGCCAGCGGCCCGGAGCTGTGGTCGCCGCCGGTACCGGGATGATCGCGCTGGGTACCGATCTGACCGGCTGGCGCAGGGCGGACGGCTGGGGTCACCTGCTGGGCGACTGCGGCGGGGGCGCCTGGATCGGGCGGGCCGGACTCGACGCGGCGATGCGCGCCCACGACGGCAGGCGCGGCGGTTCCCCCGCGCTGCTGGCCCGGGTGGAAGCGGTTTTCGGTCCCGCTCCCGAATTGCCCGCGCTGCTCTACCCGCGCGGCGACCGGCCCGCGGTGCTCGCCTCCTTCGCGCCGGAAGTGGCCCGCTGCGCCACCGCCGAGTCGGCCGATCCGGTCGCCGCCGGGATCCTGCGGGAGGCCGCCCGGCACATCGCCGACGCCGCGGTCGCCGTGTGCCCGCCGTCCGGGGAGTGCGAAGTCGGCCTCGCCGGTGGGCTGTTCAAGTTGGGCGACCCCCTGCTCGTGCCCCTGCAGGGCGAGCTCGCCGCGCGATTGCCGCAGGCCCGGACGGTGCCGGCCGCAGGTGACCCGCTCGACGGGGCGGTGCTCATCGCGACGGCGTTGGCCACCGGGGACCTGCGCCTACCGCTGGATGAGCGCCTGCTGCACGTACCGACAGAGCAGGGCAGTTGAACTCAAAGCGACTCACGGGATAAATGGGGACAGATACCGCTTGATTGGGCCCTCCCCGAACGGCCGGGTACCCAAAGCCAGTAGCATGCGGCGCCATGAGCTCCTCCACTGGGCCAGCATCCGGCCTGCCTGTACGAATGCCGCGACCCCGCCAGTCCGGACGGCACCGCCGCCCGGAACCCGCGGTGGCGCCCGAGGGCGCGCCCGCGCTCGTCCTCGCCGTCCCCGGCGCCCCGGGCAGCGCTCCGCGCGGCCTGGCGGAAGAAGTCATCAGCATCGCCCGCTCCGAGCTGCCCGGTCTTGACGCCAGAATCGGCTACCTCGACGGCGACGACGGCGAATACCCCTCGCTCGGCAGCGTCCTCGCGCACGCCGCCACCGAGCGCACCGCCCGCTACGAGCAGGCACTCGCCGCGGGCCGCGAGGCCACCGAGCCACAGGGCGTCGTCGCCGTCGTGGTGCCGCTGCTGGCGGGCCCGGAGAACGCCCTGATGCGCCGGATACGTCAGGCCGTCATGGACAGCCGTGCCGCGGCCGAGCTGACCGACGTCCTCGGTCCGCACCCGCTGCTCGCCGAGGCGCTGCACGTACGCCTCTCCGAGGCCGGCCTGGCCCGCGCCGACCGCGCCAGGCTGTTCACGGTCACCACGGCGGCCGACGGCATCATCCTGGCCACCGTGGGGGGCGACGAGGCCGTGCAGGCCGCGGGCATCACCGGCATGCTGCTGGCCGCGCGGCTCGCCGTGCCGGTACTGGCCGCCGCGCTCGACCAGGAGGGCTCGATCGCCGCCGCCGCCGCGGAGCTGCGTGGTTCGGGTTCGGCCCAGCTGGCTCTCGCGCCGTACGCGATCGGCCCCGAGGTGCCGGACAGTCTGCTCGAAGCCGCCGTCAAGGAGGCCGACTGCGCGACGGCCGAGCCGCTGGGCGCGTACCCCGCGATCGGCAAGCTCGTGCTGTCGCACTATTCGACGGCGCTGGGCATCGCCCCGCAGCAGCCCACCCAGGGGGCGCCGGTCCGCTGACCGCCGGGAGCCGCTGAAGGGTCCACCGGACGCGGGCCCTTCACATTGCTGATGACGCCCGGCCCGCGCGGGCCCGCGCCGTGGCGCGCGACGCGTCGGCCGCGGTCCGTCAACCGAAGACGACACAGGAGGCGGCGGGCGCCTCGATGGAGCCCGTGCGGTGCGGGATGCCCGTTTCCTGGTCGATGTCGAACCAGGACACGTCCCCGGAGCGCTCGTTGGAGACGTACAGCCGACGTCCCGTCGGGTCGAGCGTCAGGTCGCGGGGCCAGTGACCGCCGCACGGCACCGCCGTGACCAGCTCCGCCTTGGCGCCGGTCGCGTCGAGTGCGAGGACGGCGATGCTGTCGTGACCGCGGTTGGCCGCCCACAGGAACCGTCCGTCGTGCGAGGCGACCACCTCGGAGGGGTACACCTCCCCCTCGGTACCGGCCTCCACCACGGAGGTCTCGTCGAGCGGTACGAGAAGGCCGGATTCCGCGTCCCACCGGCAGACGATGAGGGTGGGCTCCAGCTCGTTCAGGACGTACGCGTGGCCGCCGTCCGGATGGAAGGCCATGTGGCGCGGGCCGGTGCCCGGCCGCAGCGGGGTCTCGGCGTGCACGCGCAGGGTGCCGGTGGCGGCGGTGAGCTCGCCGACGCGCACGGAGTCGGTGCCGAGGTCGACGCTGAGCACCCATCGCCCGCCGGGGTCGGCCAGCACCTGGTGCGCGTGCGGCCCCTCCTGGCGGTCTTCGCGCGGGCCGTTGCCGCGATGGTGCAGGACGCAGGTGGCGGCATCCAGTGCGCCGTCCGCCCGCACGGGGAGCACGGTGACGCTCCCCGAGCCGTAGTTGGCGGTCACCAGGTGTCCGGCGGCGAGGGCGAGGTGGGTGGGCGACGCACCGCCCACCGGCACCGCGTCGCCGAGCGGCCGGGGCACGTCGCCGGTCACGTCGAATGCCGCTGCCGCCCCGTCCTCGGTCTCGCTGACGGCGTACAGGACCGTGGAGCCGGGCGCGATCGCCAGGAAAGACGGGTCC
The DNA here is from genome assembly GCF_051131715.1 of Streptomyces sp. A5-4. Classification (NCBI taxonomy): domain Bacteria; kingdom Bacillati; phylum Actinomycetota; class Actinomycetes; order Kitasatosporales; family Streptomycetaceae; genus Streptomyces; species Streptomyces sp. A5-4. Next base: position 744,220 of record NZ_CP178591.1, read on the forward strand.
TGGACCGTGTCCGTCGCTCCGAGCCGGGTCAGCGCGCCCGTTTCCCCGTCCACGGCCGCGGCGATGATTCCGTGCCCTCCTGCCGAGGTGAACGACCCTATGAATGCGCGCCCGTCCGCGTTGCTGCTGCTCACCGTGGAGCCCCTTTCCGCCAGTTGATCGTGCTGCGGGGCCGACGCTAGCAGGGCACGGAGCGGTCTAGACCAAATACTCTCCACGGGTGTTTGCCGACGCCTCCGGGTGGTGCACATAGGCGGGCCGCCGCTCGGTGGTGTCGTACGTCCGGTGGAAGACGGGGGTGGCCGCACCGGAGATCGGCGGCACGATCCACGACCAGTCCGCCCCCACTCCGCGGCCCTTCGCCTCCTCCCGGTCGAGATGGGTGAGGAAGCGCGACGACTCGGTGTGGTGGTCGGACATGGTGATGCCCGCGCGGTCGAAGGAGTGCAGCACGGCGCGGTTGAGCTCGACGAGCGCGCGGTCCTTCCACAGCGAACGGTCGCTCGACGTGTCGAGTCCGAGCCGTTCGGCGACGAGCGGCAGCAGGTTGTAGCGGTCGGTGTCGGCGAGGTTGCGGGCGCCGATCTCGGTGCCCATGTACCAGCCGTTGAAGGGCGCCGACGGGTAACAGATGCCGCCGATCTCCAGGCACATGCAGGAGATGGCCGGTACGGCGTGCCAGCGCAGTCCCCATTCGGCGCCCCAGCTGCCGTCCGGATGGCGCAATTCGACTTCGAGCACCGCGTCGTCCGGCAGCACGTACCAGTGCGGCGTCCCGTCGCCGCCCTGGACGATCAGGGGCAGTACGTCGAAGGGCGTGCCGGGGCCGCCCGGCCAGCCCAGCCGCAGCGCGAGGTCGGTGATCCCGGTGTTGCGCGGGTCGCCGACGACGCGGCCGTCGGTCGTGGCGTAGCCCGCGTACCGCACGAGCTGTTCGTTCCAGATGCGCGGGGCTCGGCGGCTCGGGGTGTCCGGAGCGAACACGGTGATCAGCGGGCGGATCCGACCGCCGTTGCCGGCCTCCCGCAGATGGGCCGCGGACTCCCGGGCGATGTCCGGGGCTTCGCCGAGGTCTCTGCGGTCGCGGACGCGCAGGGAACGCCAGTAGAGGCGGCCGATGCACCGGTTGCTGTTGCGCCAGGCGACACGCGCCCCGAAGACGAGCTCCGCGGCGCTGTGCCGATACGTTCCGGTGGCGGCGATCTCGGCCCGTACGACAGCGAGCCGACGCTCCGCGGCGCCCGGGTCGGCTGCGGCGCACTCCTCGCGGTGGTGGAGCAGGATGAATTCCTCGGCCTGCCGGTTCAGCGCACCAGGCGCGTGGTCCGGGCCCTGGTGGCCCGCCGGGCATCCCAGGTGCCCGTCCGGCGCGGCGGACGGCCTGTCGGGCCGCTCGGTGTGCGGCGTGGGAGGAATCGGCACCTCGTCCTGACCCACGGATCGACGACGGTACTTCCACATGGCGTGCACCCCCGGGCTGAAGGGGATACGGACCGCTCCCGCGCGACCCGCGCCGGTCACCCCTGCGATGCCGCCGGGTTACCCCCTGGGTGCGCTGATCCACCCTGCGGATGCCGGGTACACGCGCATCATTCGATGGCCTGCTGTCCAGGCCGCAGCTCAGGCGCTTACGAGAGGCCCGCGCGAGGGCGCGCGCAGGGGCGCTGCGAGCTCGCCGAGCGCCCTTTCGAGCTCATGGAGGTGCCGGAGCGCCGCCTCGGCCCCGGGGTGCTGGGCGGGCGCCTGTGCGGGCACGGGCCGCTGTCCGGTGGGTACCGCCCCGGCCGGTGACACCAGTGCCTCCACCGCGGCCTCCACCCGCGCGCAGGCGGCGGCGAGGCGGGCGTCGTGGGAGGCGTCGGGGTGGGCCGCGACGGCGGCCAGGGAGCGCACCAGGCGGGCGCAGTCGTCGAGCAGCGTGATGACCTGCCGGGCGCGGGCCTTGCGGGCGCGCAGGGGGCTCAGCGGGTGCACCAGGGGGGCGAGGGTCATCCGTACCCGGGCGAGGAGCTGTTCCAGTTCGGCCGCGTGCGGGGCCGGGTCGGCGTCACCGTCCCCGGCCAGGCGTCGCGCGGCGTGGGCCGTGCAGGCGCGGACGCTGTGCAGCGCGCGCCGGATCCAGGCGTCGGTGGTCGCGTGGGTGGTGACGGGCAGCACGAGGCCGACAGCGAGGGCGGCGCCGAGCGCGCCGACGGCGGTCTCCTGGAAGCGCAGCAGGAGCAGTCCGGGGTGCAGGACGCCGAGGAGCCCGTACAGCAGGCCGGCCATGACCGTCACGAAGAACATCATCCAGCTGTACGAGGGGGCGGCGGTGTAGAAGATCCCGAAGACGCAGACGGCGACCAGGGCGGCGGTCGGCGTGGGCGCACCGGCGAGCGGGATCGCGACGAGCAGTCCGGCGCCGATGCCCACGACCGTGCCGACGACCCGGCGAAAGCCCCGGACCAGGGTCTCGCCGCGCGTGGTGGTGTTGACGAAGATCCACCAGGCGGTGCCGACGGCCCAGTACCAGCGCTCGTGGGAGAGCAGCTGCCCCATGGCGAGGGCGAACGCGCAGGCGGCCGTCACCTGGAAGGCCTGGCGGGTGGTGGGACGGGTGATGCCGCGTCCGGTCAGCGGGGCGGGCGCGGCCGGCGGTGGGGTCCGGCGCTCGATGGGCCACAGGGCGAAGCGCACGGTCGCGCTGACCGCGACGGCCAGCGTGACCGCGGCGTACAGCCCGGGCAACTGCCCGGGTTCGGCGTGCAGGAACTGAGTGGCGAAGAACTGCATGAACGCGAAGATGCCGAGCGCGTGGCCGCGCGGCCCCCAGCGCCTGGCGTAGGCACCACAGAGGACCACGGCGAGGAACGCCAGGTCACGTACGTGCGGCAGGCCGTGCAGGGCCGTCGCCAGGGCCAGTACGGGCAATCCGACGGCGGGCAGCAGCGCGGTGGTGACCGCCTGGCGGCGCACGGTCGGGTCCTGGACCGTGAAGAGCGCGAGCAGCGCGGCGAGGCCCGCCGTGATGGAGGCGGTCAGGGACAGGCCGACCAGCTCGGCGGCGGCCACCGAGAGGCCCACGCCGACGACGGCGCGGGTGGAGACGCGCAGTCGCAGACGCCCCGGGTCCGGAGCCATAAACATCCTCTTCACGACGGTCCGCCGCCCCCCTTGTTCCAGTGGGTGTTCCCGCAGGCATGGCAAAGGCGCCGCGGGTCCGGGAAGCGGCTTCGTCGCCGTCCCGGCGCTGCACGGCGCCATCGCTAGTCAGAGGAAAGCATCTAGAGGGTCGGTGGCTCAACTCAGCTCCCTGGGACTGGACCATTGGTACAGTCAATGCCGCGACAGTCGAGCCACAGGGAGACCAACGGATCATGGCAGTGGACGAGCTCGACACGCGCATCCTGCGGTTGCTCATCGAGCAGCCGCGCAGCAGCGTGCGCGAGTACGCCCGCGTCCTCGGCATTGCCCGAGGCACCCTTCAGGCCAGGCTGGACCGGCTGGAGCGGGACGGCGTGATCACCGGAACCGGCCCGTCCCTGTCCCCCGCCGCACTCGGCCACCCGGTGCTGGCCTTCGTCCACGTCGAGGTGACCCAGGGGCATCTTGACGAGGTGGGTGACGCCCTGGCGGCCGTTCCCGAGATCATCGAGGCGTTCTCCATCACCGGCGGCGGTGACCTGCTGACGCGGGTGGCGGCGCGCGACAACGGGCACCTGGAGGACATCATCCAGCACCTGATCCAGCTGCCGGGCGTGGTGCGCACCCGCACCGAGGTGGCGCTGCGCGAGCGCGTCGCGCACCGGCTGCTTCCGCTGGTCGAGGCGGTGGGCAGGGCGGCCGGTACGCCACGTTGATCACCGGATTGGCATGCTGGGGGGCATGAGCACCCCGCGCGGCATCTCGGTCATCTTCGATCTCGACGGCACTCTCGTGGACAGCGAACCGAACTACTACGAGGCGGGCAAACGGCTGCTCGCCCAGTACGGGGTCGCGGACTTCAGCTGGGAGGCGCACAGCCGTTTCATCGGCATCAGCACCCGCGAGACCCTGGAGGTCCTGCGTGAGCAGTACGGGATCGAGGCGCCGTTGGAGGAGATGCTGGCGCGGAAGAACCGGCTCTACCTGGAGCTGGCCGGCCTGTCCACCGAGGTCTTCCCCCAGATGCTCACGTTCGTCCGGCGGCTGCACGCCGACGGCGTCCCCATGATCGTGGCGTCCGGTTCCTCCCTCGCCGCGATCGAGGCGGTGCTCACCGGCACCAGCCTCGACGCGCTGATCACCACCGTGGTCTCCGCCGAGGAAGTCCCGTACGGCAAGCCCGCCCCCGACATCTTCCTGGAGGCCGCTCGCCGGATCGGGGCCGAGCCCGCGGACTGTGTGGTCCTGGAGGACGCGGCGCCCGGCGCGGTGGCGGCCCGTGCGGCGGGGATGCGCTGCATCGCCGTCCCCTATGTGCGCGGCACCGAGAGCGACCCGGCGTTCACCGCGGCCGAATTGCTCTTCCCCGGCGGGCAGAGCGAGTTCACCGCGCAGGCGGCGTACGACTGGCTCCGCCGGCCGGCGCCCGTCCTGTCAACTCCCTAGCTATGCGGCGGTGTCGAAGGTGTAGTGCTTGGTGTGGTCCAGCATGTCGGCCGGCGTCACGTCGTTCCAGGGGCGCATGATGTCATGGAGGTCCACGACGTTGGCCGTCCCCGCGGCCGGCAGGTAGGCGGAGTTGGGGTGACGTGCCTGCCACTGGGCCCAGAGCCGGTCGATGAACGCGTGGTGCAGCCAGAACACAGGATCGTTGGGCGAGACGCCGGTGGCCATCTGACCGCCGACCCAGACGTGCACCCGGTTATGGAGGTTGACGCCGCGCCAGCCCTCCAGATGGTTGCGGAATCCGTCCGACGCGCTATTCCAGGGCGCGGTGTCGTACGTGGGCATGGCGAGCACGGAGTCGACCTCCGCGCGCGTCGGCAGTTGCGGCACACCCGACCCGAGCGCCCGGCGGAGAAAGCCGCGCCCGTCGACCCTTACCGTGACCGGCCATCTGCCGCCCCCGAAGGCGAACGCCCCTTCGGTGACCTGCCCGTCCCTGCTGCGGCCAGTGCCCCCGAGGAAGTCCGGGGCCCACAAGGAGGACGCGGCGGTGCGGTCCGCCGTCCAGTCCCAGTAGGGCAGCGCGACGGTCGGGTCGACGGCCTGCAGCGCCTGCTCGAACTGTATGAGAAATCTGCGGTGCCAGGGCAGGAAGGAGGGTGACCGGTGGCCCACCCGGTCCCCGTTGTCGGTGTCGCTCATGATGAAGGCGTTGTGCGTGGTGATGAACGTGTCGTACCGGCCGCTGCGCTTGAGTTCGAGCAGCGCGTCGACGAAGGCCCGCTTCTCGGCCGTGGTGAGGTTCGCCTGGTTCTTGCGTACGGTCATGAGGTGCTCCCCGGTTCAGGAAATGGTCGGCGGAATCGCGCGTCACGGGATCAGGCCAGGGGAACGAGTACGGCGCCCTGGAGCTCCATCACCGCGGCCCGGGTCACCGCGCGCGGGGTGGCGAACGTCTCGTAGTGGTTGACGACGCTGATCCACGTGCCGTCCGCGTTCCGCATGACGTGCAGTTCCTCGCCGTCGATCCGCACGGAGTAGCCGCCACCGTGCCCCCCGTGATGGCCTCCGCCGGCCGACGGCGCGCCCTCTATGCGGCGCCCCTGGAAGGTCTCGCTGAACGGCTGCGGCCCTTCGTGTCCGGAGTGCCCCGGGTGGTCCTCGGGATGCTGGCCGGCGGTCCGCGGGTCGGACGCGCCGGCCGTCCGCACGAAGCCCGTCAGAGCGAGGCCGGTCAGGGCGGTCGCTGCGGCGCCCAGGGCGCGACGGCGGGTGAGTTGTGACATGGAAAAGCCCCCAGATATGACTGCGATGCGGTGAACCCGTAGGCAACTGGCCTCGGATTCGTCGTCATTGACGGCGCGTCACCGGCGGCGCGTGCGGCTCGGTCAGGGCCTGCGCAGCCCGGTGGGCCGTCTTGGCATATGCCTACAGCCATACGTCCGGTGGGCAGTAGTCGCAGCGGGTCGGTTCACCGCTATACGGACAGACCGGGATACGAAGTGCAGAATTGAACGAAGTTGATCTTTCTGTCCTGGTGGCGAAACGGCGCCGCATCAGGACTTCTTGCGGAAGATATGGCGATCCCGTGAAGAATCTCCTGCCGCACCCGAACTGACGTGGCTGCGCTCACATTCGAAAGCTGTCCGGAATCCCCCGCCCCGCGCGCCGCGCCCCCGGAGCCCTAACTCCCGTCCGCACCACGCGATTCGATCCGGAAGTCGAACGCGGCGGTCCCCGGGTCGAGCGCCGTGACCCCGCCGTCGACCGTGAGGACGGCCCCGTTGACGAAGGACGCCGCGGGCGAGAGCAACCATCCGACGGCTTCGGCGACTTCACGCGGCTCACCGGGGCGCCGCGCGGGAATCAGCCGGGTCGCCGCCTCGTAACCCGCTTCCGCACGGCCGTCCCCCAGCTCCGCCTCCTGTGCGAACCGTGCCATCCGCCGGTCGGCCATCTCCGTACGCACCCAGCTGGGGCACACGGTGTTGGCCCGCAGGCCCTGCGGCCCGTAGTCGACGGCCAGCGACCGGCAGAGCTGGAGCAGGGCCGCCTTGGAGGTCGCGTACGCCGCGTTGCCGACGCCGTTGCGCAACGCGGCCACCGAGGCGACCGCGACCACCGAGCCGCGCGCGGCCAGCAGGTGCGGGAGCGCGGCGCGCAGGAGCAGGAAGGGCCCGGTGACGTTGGTGCGCATGACGCTCTCCCAGTCGTCGACCGACAGCTCACCGACCGCCCCGCTGCGCCCGATCCCCGCGTTGAGCACGAGCCCGTCGAGCCGCCCGTAGGCGGACACGGCCGCATCGACGAGGTCGACCACGGCATCGGGGTCGGCGGCGTCGGAGGGGTGCGCCAGGGCTCCGGTCTCCTCGGCGAGCACGCGCAGCGGCTCGGGGCGCCGCCCCGAGATCACCACCTGGTGCCCGGCCTCGCGGAGCAGTCTGGCAGTAGCGGCGCCGATGCCTGTGCCTCCACCGGTCACGATGACAACTCGCTGATCAGCCATGGTCGTACGGCCTCCGAACAGGGTCGCGTGCAGAACCACGTGAGCATATCCAGCGGCTCAGCCGCCGGGCGGGCGGTCCGTCCCGCCGCCACGGTGCTCGGCCAAGTGGCCGCGGACCTCGTCGGCCGTGGCGTCCTGCAGGTTGTCGAAGATCACGACGGCCTCGGCAAGGGCCGTCTGTGCCAGGTCGGTTCGGCCGACGGTGGCGAGCAGTTTCCCGCCTTCGAAGAGTGAGCACGCGAGGCCGAGCAGGTCGCCGATCCGGCGCCGCACGTCGACCGCCTGCTGGTACCGGTCGATGGCCTCGTCGACCTCGCCGGTGGTCCGGCAGACGTCGCCGAGTCCGTGCAGGGATTTCGCCTCGGTGTGCAGGTCGGTCGTTTCCCGTGCTCCGGCCAGCGCCTGTCAGTACTCCTCGTACGCCCGGTCGGTCAGACCGACGTCCAGTGCCAGGGCGGCCAGTTCGGTCAAGGTGATCGCCTCACCGCGCCGGTCGTGGCCCTCCAGCCGCGGCGGCGATTCCTGCAGCAGCGCCTCATAAACACCGATCGGATCATTGGCGAGATCCGCGGTACACAGAATTCCGCCGTACAGATGGAGGAATTCCGGGCGCCGGAGCAGGGAGAGGGACCGGGTCACCAGGTGATGACTGCTCCCGGGAGCGGCGCACGACCTGCACGAGATCTTCGTGCGACGCGCCGACGACTACCGCGGGCGGCGCGCCACCGAGCCGGCGGCGTCAGCCTAGGAAGCTCAGCCGCACCTGACGGTCGGGGTTGTCCTTGTTGGTGTCGACGAGGCAGACCGACTGCCAGGTGCCCAGCTCCAGCCGGCCGCCGACGACGGGCAGCGTCGCGTGCGGCGGCACGAGGGCGGGCAGGACATGGTCCCTGCCGTGGCCCCGGCTGCCGTGACGGTGCTGCCAGCGGTCGTCGGCCGGGAGCAGGGTGTGCAGCGTGGCGAGCAGGTCGTCGTCGCTGCCCGCGCCGGTCTCGATGACCGCGATTCCGGCGGTCGCGTGCGGTACGAACACATTGAGCAGGCCGTTCCTGCCGTGCGCCGCCTCGTCGAGGAAGAGCTGAATGTCGCGCGTCAGGTCGCTCACGGTCTCGTCTGAACCGGTCGTGACGCGCAGGATGCGGGTGGTGAAGACATCGGACATCCCGCCATCCTCGCGCATCGGACCGGGCTGTCCATGCCTCAAGAACGTGTGTCCGCGTGTCGAGACGGCATTGACCACGGCCCGGCCCCCTCGCTACCTTCTGGCGCATGTTGCGTTCAGTAGTACTCACTACGCGCGGTCACATCGACCTGCTGCGAGTGGCCTCCGCCGCGTGTCGCCGCGGCTGCTGACGCCCTCTCACTCCTTCGCGCGCCAGCCGCGCCACTGGCCTCTCGCCAGTTCTCCCCCCTGCGCCCCGCCTCGTTGACCCCGTGCCGTAACGCCGCGCACGGCAGCCGAGGCGCGCCGCCTCCTGCCCGTGGAGCCCGCAATGAGCCTCGGCCACGCCCCGCCGGACATATGCGCTAAATCCGGCTCACCGCGGCAATCGCCGCCTGCCGCACCCGCCCTCGAACCCGTCACACCCCGCACCTCCCCCGGCAGCCGACGCCGCTCGGTACCCCGCTGGCTCCGCCGCACCGTTGGACCGCTGACCCTGCTCGCCCTGTGGCAGGTACTCAGCGCGACAGGTGTCCTGCACCCCGACAGCCTCGCCTCGCCCGGCACCATCGCCCGGGCCGGCGCCGACCTGATCGCCGACGGCACACTGCCGCACGCCATGGGCGTCTCGCTCCAACGCGTCGCCGTGGGACTGCTCATCGGCGTCGTGATCGGCACCGCGCTGGCGCTGGCCTCGGGGCTTTCGCGGCTCGGCGAGGACCTGGTGGACGCCAGCGTGCAGATGCTGCGCACCGTCCCCTGGGTCGGTCTGATCCCGCTGTTCATCATTTGGTTCGGCATCGGCGAGGCCCCAAAGGTCGCCCTCATCGCGCTCGGCGTCGCCTTCCACCTCTACCTCAACGTGTATGCCGGGATCCGCGGCGTCGACGAGCAACTCATCGAGGCGGGCCATGCGTTGGGCCTCGGCCGCTGGGGTCTGATCCGGCACGTCGTACTGCCCGGGGCCCTTCCCGGTGCGATGACCGGGCTGCGCTACTCGCTGGCGACCGCCTGGCTGGCACTGGTCTTCGGCGAGTCCATCAACGCCGACGCCGGTATCGGCTTCCTGATGAACCAGGCCCGCGAGTTCTTCCGTACCGACGTGATCGTCGTCTGCCTGGTCGTCTACGCCTTCCTCGGTCTGACCGCCGATGTCATCGTCCGCTCCCTCGAAAGGCTGCTGCTGCAATGGCGACCGAACTTCACCGGCCAGTGACCGCGGAGACGGCGACCGCGAGTCCGGCCGCCGACACCGACGCACACGACGACGCCGTACGCAGTGATGCCGTACGGGTCAAGGGCCTGACCCGCGCCTTCGACGGGCGGCCGGTCATCGACGGCCTCGATCTGACCCTGCGCGCCAGTGAGTTCACCGTGCTGCTCGGCCGCAGCGGCTGCGGCAAGTCCACCCTCCTGCGCGTCCTGGCCGGCCTGGACCGGGAGATCGACGGCACCGTACTCGTGCCGAAGCGCCGGGCCGTCGCCTTCCAGGCGCCGCGGCTGATGCCATGGAAGCGGGTGTGGCGCAATGTGCTGCTCGGGCTGCCGGGCAAGCCCGACCGGGCGGTCGCGGAGCGCGCGTTGGAGGAGGTGGGGCTCGGGCACCGGTCCGGCGCCTGGCCCAAGACCCTGTCCGGCGGCGAGGCGCAGCGCGCGTCGCTGGCCCGTGCGCTCGTACGGGAACCGGATCTCCTGCTGCTCGACGAACCGTTCGGCGCGCTGGACGCACTGACCCGGCTCACCGCGCAACGGCTGGTCGCCGAGTTGTGGCAGCGGCGGGGCTGCGCGGTGCTCCTGGTCACCCACGACGTCGACGAGGCGCTGCTGCTCGCCGACCGGGTGCTGGTCATGCGCGACGGCCTCATCGCGTACGACACCCGGATCGCCCTGGACCGCCCCCGCTCCGTCGGCACCCCGGGGTTCGCCGCACAGCGCTCCCGGCTGCTGGCCGAACTGGGCGTCGACGAGTCGACGCCCCCGCGGGAGACCCGCCCGGAGCCGCGACACACGAGCCACCAGGAGAACGCCACTCACGAGCACGTCGCCTGACCCCCACTCCCCCGGCTCCACCACAGAGAGAACCGATCAGCCATGAAACGGCACACCCTGCTGCCCGTCCTGCTCCTCCCCCTCTCCCTGCTGCTGACCGCGTGCGGCGGGGCGTCCTCCACGAACACCTCGGGCGGGCCCGGCGACGACACCGACGGATCCGGCAGTACCACGCTCAACGTCGGTGACCAGAAGGGTGGTTCGGAGGCAATCCTGCGGGCCGCCGGTGAGCTCGACGACCTGGAATACACCATCAAGTGGTCCACCTTCACCTCGGGTCCCCCGCTGCTCGAAGCCGTCAACGCCAAGGCCGTGGACATCGGTGGCGTCGGCAACACCCCACCGGTCTTCGCGGCGGGCTCCGACTCGAAAATCACCGTGGTGGGCGCCTCGCACGGCTCCTCCGCGGGCGAGACCATCGTGGTCCCCGAGAACTCCCCGCTGAAGAAGCCCGCCGAACTCAAGGACAAGTCGGTGGCGGTCGCCCAGGGCAGCTCCGCGCACTACCAGCTGATCGCCTCGCTGAAGAAGGCCGGCCTCACCATCGCGGACGTGCAGCTCAAATACCTCCAACCGGCCGACGCACTGGCCGCGTTCAGCCGCGGCAAGGTCGACGCCTGGGCGATCTGGGACCCGTACACCTCGCAGGTCCTGCGCACTGCGAAGGCGCGCGTACTGACCGACGGCGAGGGCGTCGTCAACGGACTGAGCTTTCAGATCGCCTCGCCCACCGCGCTCAAGGACAAGGAGAAGTCCCGGGCCGTCGGCGACTATCTGCAACGCCTCAACCGGGCGCAGAAATGGGTCTTCGAGCACCCCGAGGCATGGGCGAAGGTCTGGGCGAAGGAGACCGGGCTGCCGTACGAGGTGGCACTGGACTCCGTGAAGCGCAGCAACGCCACGCGCGTGCCGGTCGCCGTGGACAGCGACGCCATCGCCTCCGAACAGCGGATCGCCGACACCTTCGCCGAACTGAAGCTGATTCCACGCCGGTTCGCCTTCAAGGACTACGTCGACACCCGCTTCAACCGTGATCTCCCGGCGTCCACCACCGCTCCGCGCCGCTATGGAAAGGCCACCTCCTGATGACCGTCCACCTGCACTGGTTCCTCCCCACCGGCGGTGACAGCAGGACCCTCGTCGACCGGCACGCCTATACCGACGGCGGAATCAAGCGCTCGAAGATCACGCCGGTGAGCGGGGTGCGCGCGCCCGACATCGAATATCTGGCCCAGATCGCCAAGGCAGCCGAACAGCTCGGCTTCGAGGCGGTGCTGACGCCGACCGGCACCTGGTGCGAGGACGCCTGGTTGACCACGGTCGCGCTGGCCCAGCACACCGAGCGGCTGAAGTTCCTGGTGGCGTTCAGGCCCGGGGTGATCTCACCGGTACTCGCCGCGCAGATGGCCGCCACGTACCAGCGCATCACCCGTGGGCGGCTGCTCCTGAATGTGGTGACGGGCGGGGACTCCACCGAGCAGCGACGGTTCGGCGACCACCTGGACCACGACCGCCGCTATGCCCGGACGGCCGAGTTCCTCTCAGTGGTGCGCGGGGCGTGGGGCGGGGTGCCGTACGACTTCGACGGTGAGCACTACCAGGTGGAGGGCGGGCTGACCGCGCTGCCGCCGGACCCGCTGCCGGAGATCTTCTTCGGCGGTTCGTCGGCCGCCGCGGGGCCGGTCGCGGCGGAACACGCCGATGTGTATCTGACTTGGGGCGAGCCGCCAGCCCAGGTGAAGGAGAAGATCGACTGGATACGTGGGCTCGCCGAGGAGCGGGGCCGTACCGTCCGCTTCGGCATCCGGCTGCACTCCATCTCGCGGGACTCCGCGCGCGAGGCGTGGGCGACCGCGGACCGGCTGCTCGGCGACCTCGATCCGGCCACGATCGCGGCGGCCCAACAGGCGCTGGGCAGGAGCGAGTCGGTGGGCCAGCAGCGAATGCTGGCGCTGCACGGCGGCTCGCGGGAGAGCCTGGAGATCTCGCCGAACCTGTGGGCGGGGGTCGGACTGGTGCGGGGCGGGGCGGGCACGGCGCTGGTGGGCAGCCATGAGGACGTCGCCGACCGGATCGAGGAGTACCACGCACTGGGCGTCGAGCACTTCGTGCTGTCCGGCTACCCCCATCTGGAGGAGGCGTACTGGTTCGGCGAAGGCGTCACGCCGGAGCTGGCGCGCCGCGGGCTGCTGCCGCACCCGCTCACGTCACCGCTGAGCGGGGTGCCCGCGGCGAACGGGCGGCCGGCGTCGGCTCCCGGCGGCGCGCCGTTACTGCTCGGCGGCGGGCGGTAGGCCGTACGGGCGGACGGGGCCGCCCGACACGGGCGGGGTCCGGCGCACCGGACCCCGCCCGGCCGCGGCGCCGCGGGTCAGACGTCGGGCAGCTGGTCGAGGTCGGGCTGGACCTCCACCGTGCATTCCGCGTCCTCGGGCCCCACGCCCTCCGCGTCGCGCCACACGCAGATCCGGACGTGGTGGACGCCCGTGCCGCTGTGGTCCCACTCCGTGGCAAGGTCCCGCACCACCCCCGCCGCGACGAACTCGGCGTCCTCAGGCAGGGTGTCGGTCAGGACGGTGCCCCGGTAGCGCTCACCCAGCGGACGCCAGCCGACGCTTCCGGCGGGTGCGTCCACCCGGTACACGTATTCGACGGTGGTCATTCCGGCACCGTACCCACATCGCGGGAAAGTACCTGGCGGCGGGAAGATCCACCGGCCCCGCACTGTTGGTAGAAACGTGAACAACATCGGGGTGTCAGTCGCAGACGTGGACGTCGTCGTGATCGGCGCCGGGCAGGCCGGCCTGTCCAGCGCCTACCATCTGCGGCGCGCCGGTCTCGACCCCGACCGGGACTTCGTGGTGCTCGACCACGCGCCGCGCGCGGGCGGCGCCTGGCAGTTCCGGTGGCCGTCCCTGACGTACGGGAAGGTGCACGGCATGCACGCGCTGCCCGGGATGGAACTGACCGGCGCCGACCCGAGCCGGCCCTCCTCCGAGGTCATTGGGGAGTACTTCGAGAGGTACGAGCAGATCTTCGGGCTGCGGGTCCACCGGCCGGTGGATGTGCGGGCGGTGCGCGAGGGCGAGAACGGGCGACTGCTCGTCGAGACGTCCCGGGGCAGCTGGTCGGCGCGCGCGCTGATCAACGCGACGGGCACCTGGGACCGGCCCTTCTGGCCCCGCTACCCGGGCCAGGAGACCTTTCGCGGACGGCAGCTGCACACGGCGAACTACCCGGGGCCGCAGGAGTTCGCCGGGCAGCGCGTGATCGTCGTGGGCGGCGGGACCTCCGGCGTGCAGCATCTGATGGAGGTGGCCCAGACCGCCGCCGGGATCACCTGGGTGACGCGGCGCGCACCGCTCTTCCGGAAAGGCCCGTTCGGCGAGGACCAGGGGCGCGCGGCGGTCGCCCTCGTGGACGAGCGGGTGCGGCGCGGGCTGCCGCCGCAGAGCGTCGTGTCGGTGACCGGTCTGCCGGTGACCGAGGCCGTCGCGCGGGCCCGCGCGGACGGCATCCTGGATCGGCTGTCGATGTTCGACCGCATCACCCCCCAGGGCGTGGCCTGGGACGACGGGCGCACGGTCGAGGCGGACGTGATCCTCTGGGCCACCGGGTTCCGCCCCGTGATCGACCACCTGGCGCCGCTGAGGCTGCGCGAGCCGGGCGGCGGCATACGGGTGGACGGCACGCGCGCCTGGCGCGACGAGCGCGTCCATCTGGTCGGGTACGGGCCTTCGGCCAGCACCATCGGCGCCAACCGGGCCGGGCGGGCCGCCGTGCGGGCGATCACCCGGCTGCTGGAGCGCCGACCCGGGCCGGTGACTGCGTCGTCCGTGATGACAGCGGCTGATTGACCGTCAGGCGCCGTCGCTGCGGTTCCTGTTGAACTCCTGCACGTTCTTCTGCTGCTCGGCGTAGTTGTCGGTGAAGCGGGTGTCCCCCGGGCCGACGGTGACGAAATAGAGCCAGTTCCCGGGCGGCGGATTGCGCACCGCGTCCATCGCCTCCTGCCCCGGGTTGCCGATCGGTGTCGGCGGCAGGCCGGTGCGCTCGTAGGTGTTGTAGGGGTGGTTGATCCTGGTGTCCTCGTGGGTGGTGTCGAGGGTGCTTCGATTGAGCGCGTAGTTGAGGGTCGAGTCCATCTGCAGCGGCATGCCGTGGAGCAGCCGGTTGTCGACGACCCTTGCCACCTTCCCCATGTCCTCGGGGGTGTCGGCCTCGGCCTGGACGATGCTGGCGATGGTGACGGTCCGGTAGACCGTCGGCGCCGTGCCGAACTTCTTGTCGGCGGTATTGACCATGAACGTGAGCAGGCTCGCGGGCGTCGTCTTCTCGTCGACCGGATAGGTGGCCGGGAAGAGGAACCCTTCCGGATTGGCCCCCGCCTCCCCCGGAAGCGACAGCCCCGCCTTCGCGACGGCCTTCTCCGTGGTGCCGGACGCGGCTTCCAGCGCCTTGTCGACGGCGGCGTACACCTGCGGGGCGCGCCACCCCTCCGGAACCAGCAGGCTCTGCGCGCGCGCTTCGTCGTCCCCGAGCAGCAGCATCGGCACCAGGACGGCCGCTGCCACCACGACCGTCGTGCCCGCCACCAGCAGCAGTCGGCCGCGGCGGGTCAGACGGGGCTTGCGTTTGGGCGGTTTTGTCGAGTTTTCGTTATTCATGGGGCACGCTAACCCGCGCGGTGCGCCGTTTCCGGGAGCCGGGAACGCCGACACAAACGCGGGAACACGCGAACAGGGGATCGGGTGTTCGCTCGAACGCGTGGTCGTGGTCGTTTTCGTTGCTCGACGGCGGTGCCGCGCATGATGCTTACGGGGTGCAAGTGACGGGCTGCAGACCGTTGTTGCACAGTCCCGCAGAAGAACGAAGCACAAGGAGAACCCAAGCTCATGAACCTCATCACCGACCTTCTCGCCGGCGCCTTCCACTTCCTGGGCTGGCTGGTCTGACCGAGGTCTCACCCGGCGCCGCCGTCCCCCGTCCCAGGGGGTGGCGGCGCCGCCGCGTTCAGGCCTTGTACTGCGGGCCCTCGAAGGGCGGCAGCGCCGCGAATTCCGGATCGGCCCGCACCGACTCCACCAACTGGTCGAGGGTGCGCCGCACCCGCGTCAACGGGTGGTCGGGGAACTCGGCGTCCCAGCGGGCGTGGTCAGCGGCATGGAAGGGCAGCCCGCCCCGGACGTCAGGGGCGTAGGGGTGGGGCCTGAAGTACTGCTCGGGGCCGACCTTCGCCAGCACCACGGCTTCCCGCACCCCTGTCATGCCGCGCTCGGGCGCCTGGACCTTGACGACGGCGGAGCAGCCGACGCGCGGCACGGTGAAGCTTCCGATGAAGACCTGGCCGCTGGGTTGTCCCGGCAGCGGCAGCTTGAGTATCTGGCGTACGGCGGGGAGCTCTCCGAGCGTTTCACCGAGGCTTCGATCAGCCCTCCCCCGGCTTCCGCGACGTAGCCGGTGAGCCCTGCTCTCAGCGAGGGTCCGTCGTCCAGGGCTGCCGGGAGATCCGGCGGCAGCCCGAAGTAGTGCAGCGACAGCAGATCGCCCGCGTCACTCGCCCACACATCCTCGTCCACGGGCCGGTGGCCCGGCAGTTCCACCCCATGCAGTGCTCTCATGGGCAGCGATCATTCCGTAGCCGCGGGGGCTTCCGGCGGCCGGGGTGCACCCGCCCCGTCAGGACGCGGTGGGGGCCAGCTCGGTGTCTCTGCGGACCAGCCCGGCGTACCGGCCGTCCTTCGCCAGCAGCTCCTGGTGACTGCCGCGCTCGGCGGTCCGTCCGTCGTCGAGGACGACGATCTGGTCGGCGTCCCTGATGGTGGACAGGCGGTGCGCGATGGTGATGGTCGTACGGCCTGCTGAGAGCGCGTCGATGGCCTGCTGCACGGCGTGTTCCGTGCGGGTGTCGAGGGCGCTCGTCGCCTCGTCGAGGATCAGGACGGGCGGGTCGCGCAGGATGGTCCTGGCGATCGCCAGGCGCTGCTTCTCGCCGCCGGAGAAGCGGTACCCCCGCTCGCCGACCAGGGTGTCGTACCCGTCGGGCAGGGAGGCGATGTGGTCGTGGATCTGGGCCGCCTCGGCCGCGGCGCGCAGCTCGTCGTCGGTCGCGTCCGGCTTGGCGAAGCGCAGGTTCTCGGCGACGGAGGAGTGGAAGAGGTACGTCTCCTGGGAGACCACGCCCACTGCGCGGGCGAGGGTGTCGAAGTCCAGGTCGCGCACGTCGATGCCGTCCAGGGTGACCCGCCCGCCGGTGACGTCGTACAGCCGGGGCACCAGATAGCTCAGGGTGCTCTTGCCGGAGCCGGTGGGCCCCACGACGGCGAGGCTGGTGCCCGCGGGCACCGTGACGTCGATACCGCTGAGCGTGTCGCCGTTCTTCTGGTCGTAGGCGAAGTCGACGTTGTCGAAACGCACTTCGCCGCGGATCTTCTCCAGCCGGACCGGCCTGTCGACCTCGGTGATGTCCACCGGAAGGTCCAGGTACTCGAAGATCCGCTGGAAGAGCGCGAGTGAGGTCTGCATCTGCACGCCGGTCGACAGCAGGCTCACTGCGGGCCGGAAGAGGCCCTGCTGGAGCGTGACGAAGGCGACGAGCGTGCCGAGGGAGACGGCCGCCCCGCCGGATTGCATGGTCAGGCCCGCGGCCCAGTAGATGACGGCGGGCATGGCGGCCATGACGATGCCGATGGTGGACATCCGCCAGCGCCCGGCCATGTTGGAGCGCACTTCGAGATCGACGAGCCGCTCGGACTCCTCGGAGAACGCCTTGGTGAGCGAGTCGGAGCGGCCCATGGTCCGGCCGAGCAGGATGCCGCTGACGGACAGCGACTCGGTGACGGTGGCCGCCATCGATGCCATCTGCTTCTGCCGGTGCGTCGTGATCCGCTTGCGCTCACGGCCGACCCGGCGACTGATCCAGACGAAAATCGGCAGCAGGAGCAGCGAGACGACGGTCAGCCGCCAGTCGAGGGCCAGCATCGCGACGACCGAGGCCAGGACCGCGGTCAGGTTGGAGACCAGGGACGTCGCGGTGGAGGTCACCGTCGCCTGCATGCCACCGATGTCATTGGCGATGCGGGACTGCACCTCGCCGGTGCGGGTCCTGGTGAAGAAGGCCAGCGGCATCCGCTGGAGCTGGGTGTAGACGGCGGTGCGCAGGTCGTGCATGACGCGCTGGCCGACCGTGGTGGATATCAGGGTCTGCAGCACGCCGAAGACACTCGTCACCACGGCCGTCAGGATCATGCCGAGGGCGAGCAGGCTGAGCAGCCCGGTGCGGCCCTGCGGGATCGCCGTGTCGAGGATCTCGCGGAGCAGGAACGGTGAGGCGACGGCGACGAGCGACGAGGCCGCGACGAGCACGCCGACAATCAGCAGGCGCCCGCGGTAGGGGCGGAAGAGCCGGAGGATACGACGCACCTGCGCGGGCTCTTCCGGCTGCGCGGGGTCACGGGCTGGGGGCGTCCAGGAGGATCGATCGGGGTTCATGGGCTCCTTCAGGATGAGAAAGCGGGATTTCAAGAGCTTAGCTCATTGTTACCTATACTCACAATGCACAGGGTCCTGATATTGTTCCCGGTATGAGCACCTCCGACGTCACGTCCGACGCCGACGGCCTGTTGGCCGAGCAGCTGCTGCGACTGACGCGCAGACTCCATCGCATCCAGCGCCGGCAGATGGAGCCGATCGGCATCACCCCCGCGCAGTCCCGGCTGCTGCGCACCGTTTCGAACCACTACCAGCACCACGACGAGTCGCCGCGGATGGCCGATCTCGCCCGGCGCCTGGACGTGGTTCCGCGCGCCGTGACCACCCTGGTCGACGGCCTGGAGGCGAGCGGCCGGGTGCGCCGGGTGCCCGATCCCACCAACCGACGGGTGATAAGGATCGAGCTCACCGACACCGGCCGGACCACTCTCGGGTCGCTGCGCAGCGCGCGCCGCGACGCCGCGGAGGAGATCCTTGCCCCATTGACCGTCGCGCAGCGCGAGGTGCTCGGCGGCCTGATGTCCACGCTGGTCGACGGGATGCCGGAGCGCGGCTGCTGAGTGGAGCCCGGCGCCCGTCCACCGCCACCGCCATCGCCACCGAGAGGACCGCGAGATGCCTCTGCTGGAGCCGAAGTCCGGAGCGCTGCGTCCCACCGGCCCGCGGGCGTCGGCGCCCGACCGGGTGCCGGACGCGCAGGCCGGCGGCACCCCCGAGCCGTTGCGCGGCGAGCTGATCGCGCTGCTCGGCGCCGACAAGGTGCTGTGGAAGGTCTCGGACCTCGTGCGGTACGCGTCCGACGCCAGCCCGTACCGCTTCGTTCCCCGCGCCGTGGTGGTCGCCGAGGACATCGACGACATCTCGGCGGTGCTCTCGTACGCCCACGGCAAGGGCCGCGAAGTGGTGTTCCGGGCGGCCGGGACCTCGCTCAACGGCCAGGCGCAGGGCGAGGACATCCTCGTCGACGTGCGCCGTCACTGGGCGGGGGTGGAGGTCCTCGACGGCGGTGCGCGGGCCCGTATCGGCCCCGGCACCACGGTGGTCCGGGCCAATGCGTCGCTCGCACGGTACGGCAGGGTGCTCGGGCCGGACCCGGCGAGCGCGATCGCCTGCACCATCGGCGGCGTCGTCGCCAACAACGCGTCGGGCATGACGGCGGGCACCACCCGCAACTCCTACCGCACAGTCTCCTCCCTCACCTTCGTGCTGCCGAGCGGCACGGTCGTGGACACCGGGGACCCGGCCGCCGACGAGGAACTGGCGCACGCCGAGCCGGCGCTGTGTGCGGGGCTGCTGGCGATCAAGGCGGAGATCGAGGCGGACGCCGGGCTCACCGCCCGGATCCGCGCCAAGTACGAGATCAAGAACACCAACGGCTACCGGCTGGACGCCTACCTGGACGGCGCCACGCCCGTCCGGATCCTGCGCGGCCTGATGGTCGGCTCCGAAGGCACCTTCGGCTTCATCTCCGAGGTCGTCTTCGACACCCTGCCGCTGGACCGCAGGCTCTCCACCGCGCTGCTCTTCTTTCCCACGCTGTCCGCCGCTGCCGCCGCGGTCCCCCTGTTCAACGAGGCCAGGGCCGTCGCCGTGGAGCTGATGGACGGCAATACGCTGCGCGCCTCGGTGAGTGTCGCGGGGGTGCCGGCCGACTGGGCCGAGCTGCCCAGGGAGACGGCGGCGCTGCTGGTGGAGTTCCGGGCGCCGGACGAGGCCGGGCAGGACGCGTACGAGCGGGTGGCCGCCGAGACCCTGGCGGGGCTCGACCTGGTCGCGCCCGTCGCCTCTGTGACCAATAGGTTCACCCGTGACGCGAAGACCATCGCCGGGTACTGGAAAGCCCGCAAGGCGTTCGTCACGGCGGTCGGCGGCGCCCGGCCCGCCGGTACGACGCTGATCACCGAGGATTTCGCCGTCCCGCCTTCGAGGCTCGCCGAGGCCTGCGAGGCGCTCCTGCTGCTGCAGGCGGAGCATGGTTTCGACGCCGCCGTCGCGGGCCACGCGGCGCACGGCAATCTGCATTTCCTGCTCGCCTTCGACGCCGCCGAGGCAGCGGACGTGACGCGCTACGCCGCCTTCATGGACGCCTTCTGCCGGCTGACGGTCGAGCGTTTCGACGGCTCGCTCAAGGCGGAGCACGCCACCGGCCGCAATATCGCGCCCTTCCTGGAGCTGGAGTGGGGGCCGAGGGCGACCGGGCTGATGTGGCGTACGAAGCAGCTCATCGACCCGGACGGGGTGCTGGCGCCGCGCATCGTCCTGGACCGCGACCCGATGGCGCATCTGCGCGGCCTCAAGACGATCCCCAAGGTCGAGCTGATCGCCGATCCGTGCATCGAGTGCGGCTTCTGTGAGCCGACGTGCCCCAGCGGTGACCTGACGACGACTCCGCGCCAACGCATCGTGCTGCGGCGGGAGATGATGCGTCAGCCGGACGGCTCGCCGGTCCAGGACGGCCTGGTGGAGGCGTACGGGTATGACGCCGTGGACACCTGCGCGGGCGACTCGACCTGCCGGATCGCCTGCCCCGTCGGCATCGACACCGGCGCCCTGATGAAGGACTTCCGCCATCGGCGGCACTCGGCGCGCGAGGAGCGCGTCGCCGCGCTGGCCGCGAAGAACTTCAAGGCGGTCGAGGCCTCCGCGCGGCTCGCGGTGGCCGCCGCCGACCTCCTCGGCGACCGGCTGCTGACCCGGGTCACCGGGCTGGCCCGCCGGGCCGTGCGGCCGGATCTGGTGCCCGAGTGGCTGCCGGAGATCCCCGGCGCCGCCGCCCGCCGACTGCCGCGCACCGTACGGGTGGGCGCCCGCGCCGTCTACTACCCGGCCTGTGTGAACCGGATCTTCGGTGAGCCCGAGGGGTACTGGGGGCCTTCGCTCGCGCAGGCGGTCGTCGCCGTGTCGGCGCGCGCCGGAAAGCCGGTGTGGATCCCCAAGGACGTCGCGGGCACCTGCTGCGCGACGATCTGGCATTCCAAGGGGTACGACGCGGGCAATGCCGTCATGGCCAACCGCATCGTCGAGGCCGCCTGGGGCTGGACGGCGGGCGGCGTCCTGCCCCTGGTCGTCGACGCCTCCTCGTGCACGCTGGGCCTGGCGCAGGAGGTGGTGCCGTATCTCACCGACGACAACCGGGCGCTGCACGCGGAGCTGACTGTCGTCGACTCCGTCGTCTGGGCCGCCGAGGAGCTGCTCCCCCAGCTGCCGACGGGACGCAGGATCGGCACCGCCGTGCTCCACCCCACCTGCTCGATGCGGCACTTGGGCGACGAGGAGCAGCTGCGCGCGGTCGCCGAGGCGTGCGCGGAGGAGGTCGTCGTACCGGACGATGTGCGCTGCTGCGCCTTCGCGGGCGACCGGGGCATGCTGCACAAGGAGCTGACGGATTCGGCGACGGCGCGGGAGGCGGCCGAGGTCGCCGCCACGGAGTACGACGCGTATCTCTCGGCGAACCGGATGTGCGAGGTCGGCATGGACCGTGCGACGGGCCGCCACTACCGCTCGGTGCTGCTGGAGCTGGAGCGTGTGACACGGCCGGACGGTCCCGTTTGAACTGCTGATTTCTGAGGCGATGCGCACCGGGTGCCCGTGACGTGGACGTCACGGGCACCCGGTGCGTCGGGGCTCGGCGACAAGAGTCCATGAGCCCGTTCCAAGAGTCCAATTGCCGCTCTTGCGCATCAGCAGCCACAACTACCAGGGTCCTTACCGAGGTTCGCGACACGAACATGGTGCGCCGAATCTCACGTCATGCCCTCTCAAGTCACCGATGCCCACGTCCCGGCAGGCGCACCGCCAGTTCCCCTGGAGGCTCGATGAACGACGCAGCAGCGCAGACCCCGCAGCACGACGGCAGCGACAGCAACGACAGCAACGAAGGCAGCGACCACAACCCGCCGAGCCGCCGATCGGTCCTGTGGACCGCGGGCGCGGCAGGCGCCGGAATCGGACTCGGCGCGCTCGGTACGGCGGGCAGCGCATCTGCCGCGGAACCGTCCGTAACGGCCGCTGAGGCGGGAGCGGGAGCGGAGGCCGCCGCGCCCGAGCGCCACGGCCGCACCATGGTCGGTGTCCCCTTCGAACGGCGCAGCACGGTCCGGGTGGGCATCGTCGGTCTGGGCAACCGCGGCGGCAGCATGATCGACCTCTTCCTGGCGGTGCCGGGGGTCAAGGTCGTCGCGATCTGTGACCCGGTGAAGTCGAAGACGGAGGCGGCGTCCGCCAAGGTCGTCAAGGCCGGGCAGCCCGCACCCGCCGTCTACACCAAGGGCGAGGACGACTACAAGAATCTGTGCAAGCGCGGCGACATCGACTTCGTGTACGTCGCGACGCCCTGGGACTTCCATTTCGAGATGGCCAAGACGGCCATGCTGAACGGCAAGCACGTCGGCGTGGAGTGTCCGGTCGCGCTCCAACTGGGCCAGCTCTGGGAGCTCGTCGACCTCTCGGAGCGGACCAGGCGCCACTGTATGCAGTTGGAGAACTGCTGTTACGGCAAGAACGAGATGCGCGTGCTGCGCATGGCCCACGCGGGCAAGTTCGGTGATCTGCTGCACGGCGCCGGCGCGTACAACCACGATCTGCGCGGCCTGATGTTCGACCCGGACTACTACGAGGGCCCCTGGCGCCGGCTATGGCACACCCGGCTGCGCGGCGACCTCTACCCCAACCACGGCTTCGGCCCGGTCGCCAACTACATGGACCTCAACCGTGGTGACCGCGCCGTGAGCATCACCAGCGTCGGCTCCCCCGCACTCGGTCTCGCCCAGTACCGCGCGGAGCACATGCCGCCGGGCGACCCGAGCTTCAAGGAGTCGTACATAGAGAGCGACCGCACGATCAGCCTCGTCCAGACGGCCAAGGGCCGGGTGATCCGGCTTGAGCACGATGTCTCGACCCCGCACCCGTACAGCAGGATCAACAGCCTGGGCGGCACGCGCGGCGTCTTCGAGGACTATCCCGAGCGGATCTACATCGAGCCGGACCAGCAGAACGACGAGTGGGGCGACTTCGGGCAGTACGCCGCCGAGTTCGACCACTGGCTCTGGAAGGAGCACGCCAACCCGCCCGGTGGCCACGGTGGCATGGACTACATGCTGGTCTACCGGACGATGCAGTGCATGCGGCTCGGTCTGGTGCCGGACTTCGACGTGTACGACGCGGCGACGTGGACGGCGCCGGTGCCGCTCAGCCACCTGTCGATCAAGGCGAAGGGGATGCCTCAGCAGATCCCGGACTTCACCCGCGGCGAGTGGAAGAAGTCGCGCCCCGGCATGGACTCCGAGAAGCCCAAGGAGTAGCGGACCGCGGGGCCCGGCCGAGCGGGCCGGGCCCCGTCGCTCAACCCGTCTGTGTGGGAAGCCTCTTGGCGAGCGGATCAGGATCGGCGTCGGCCCCGGACAGCGGCACCACCGGCACCGGCTCGGCCTCCTCCGGTACGAAGGCGATCTCCACGGACAGCATCTTCCGCGCCTTCTCCTTGTCCAGCGCGCCCTCCCAGCGGGACACCGCGAAGACGGCCACGCAGTTGCCCAGCAGATTCGTCGCCACCCGCATCACGTCCATGATCCGGTCGACACCGAGCAGCAGGGCCACCGCGCCCGCCGGGATCACCCCGAGGGCCGAGGCCGTCGCCGACAGCGCGAGGAACGCCGACCCCGGCACGCCCGCCATGCCCTTGCTGGTCAGCATCAGGACCAGCACGACGGTGATCTGCTGTCCCAGGCGTCAGATCCACACCCACCGCCTGGGCGATGAAGAGCGTGCCGACGGACAGATAGATGGACGCCCCGTCGAGGTTGAAGGAGTAGCCCGTCGCCAGAACCAGGCCAACCGCGTCGTCCCGGCAGCCGGCCGCCCGCAGCTTCTGCGTCATCCGGGGCATCACGGCCTCACTGGAGGCCGTGCCGAGCGCGAGCACCATCTCTTCGCGGGTGTAGCGGATGAACTTCCACAGGCTGAGCCCGGTGACCGGCTTGAGCGCACCGGCGAGGAACAGCAGGAAGAGGAGCGCGACACCGCAGCAGACGGGCTGCGCGGCGGGCGAGGGATGGGACGGCGTGCGGCACGGGCACTCCCCCAGTTGGACTTCTGCCATACGGAATATCGAATCCGCGATGCGCCACTATGGCGGAATGCCGCACTCCGGTGAAAGAGCCCATGACCATCCGATGCAAATCTTGGATCTTGCTCCAAGGGCCGGGTGGATCAGCAGCGGCGCCGGTCCTTCGTCACTGCTCCCTGGACCGTCTCCAGGCTCCGGTCGTAGCAGCCGGCAGATCCGCGCACCCGGTGGCGCGCACTCGTGGTGGCGACCGCGTGCCGGTCCTCGCGCGGGACGTTCGCCGTGTACGTCGCGTCGCCCCGGTACACGTTGTCCGACCGCGACCACACGCTGCGCCTGCCGGTGTGCGCCACCTCGCCGTCCGCGCGGTCCCCGAGCGTGAGGACCGTACGCAGCCGGTCGCCCGCACCGAGCGTCGTCGTGCCGTCCATCGTGTACGTACGGCGCTCCGAGGCGACACGCGCCGGTCCGCGGCCGTCGGTGGTGACCGTCGCGTCGTCCGTCCACGTCCCCTTGAGCGCGTCCGTGCTCTCACCTTCGGTCCATCGGTGCACGGAGGTGTTGGCGAGCGAGCGGCTGACGGTGGTGGCGACCCGCCCGTGCGAGGTGTCGACCCAGCCGGAGACGGTCAGCCGGTGGCCGCCGCGGGTGTCGAGGCGGTGCTCGGTACCCGCGGTGTACGTCGTCGAGTTGACCGGCGCGCCCTCCAAGTGCCGGGCGGGCCCGCCGGTGACGACCTCCCGGCCCTTGTCCTGCCAGACGAGCACATTGACGGGGGTGCTCCACCCGCTCCGCCCTTCGGGGACGCCGACGACCGACACCTCGACACGGTGCGGGCGGCCGTCGTTGAGGCGGCCCGCGAAGGGGGTCAGGTCGTACTGGATCGGCTTCACGTCGAAGGCGCGCGGCCCGGGGACCACGTACCAGAGGAAGGGGTTGGACCAGCCGCCGGTCCAGACCGTGGGGAACGGCGCAGCGATACCGGCGAGTTGGCCGTCGACCTTGATCTGCACCTCGCGGTACGGGCCGCCCGCCGCCTTGCACGAGTACGGCGCCTCCTGGGGCACGGCCAGGTACCAGTACTCCTCGCAGCCTCCTCCGGAGCCCGTCGCGTACACCTCGGCGACGATGCGCTCGGAGTTGCGCGGGGTGGTCAGCGCGTCGCCGTCGAGGGTGAGCACCCGGTCCGGTGCGGCGGCGGGCGCGGTGCGGCCATCGGCGGCGTAGAACGTCAGGGTCGCCTTGACGTCGATGACGCCGGTGTATGTCTCATTGACGACATTGCCGATGAGCATTTCGACGGGCTGCTCGCGGCGCAGCGTGTCGCTGTAGCGCGTGACGTCCTTCTTCACCGACCAGCTGATGCCGTCGGGCGAGGGCTGCGGGGTGGAGGTGCGGAGTACTTCGACGCCACCGACGTGCAGGTAGCCGAGCCGGTCGTACTGCCGGCCGGCGACCTTGCCCTCCAGTTCGAGCACCACCTTGCTCCACCGCTTGCCGCACCCTTCGGGCGGCCGGTAACCGCCCCTGTACGGCGTGAAGTCACGGAACTGCGCCGCGGCGAGCGTCACCCGGCAGGAGCGGGTGTCCGGCCTCTCGACGGGCTGCTCGACGGTGACCGGATCGTGCCAGTCGGAGCCGAACTCCGCGGGCGGCGGCTGCCCGGTGGCAGCGGCTGCCGGTCCCGCGCCGAGCAGCGTTCCCGCCGCCAGAACCAGGCCCGCGATCATGCACATGACTCTCTGTTGTCCCATGCGACCGGAGTGAAGCGCGGGACGGGCCGGGAGCACCAGAGCGAGCTGCCCCGAGGTGGCTGGATCTGGTGCTCCCGGCCCGTAAATCGATTGCCTTCGGGGGTGCCGAAAGGCGAACCTTGCACGGTTTGAGCCACCCGAATACACCAGTACACCGAGCAACCGAGCCGTGGGACGTCATGCAGATTCGCGATCTTCCGTACTCCGATCCAGGCGTCCCCGACGTCCGGTCGGGGCCCCGATTCCTGCTGTGGCTCGGGCGCAATCAGCTCGGTGGGCAGCTGAAGGCGCTCGCCTGGGGGCTGCTGCACCAGTGCGGTGTCGCCGCCCTCCCGCTGGGAGTGGGTCTCGCCGTGCAGGCCGTGGTGGACCGCTCGGGCGGTGGCCTCGCGGTCGCCGCCGGGCTGATCGCGCTGCTCGGCGTGGCCGTCGCGCTCGGCGACACCATGCTGCACAGGACCGCCGTCAGTAACTGGATCACCGCCGCCGCACGGGTGCAGCAGCTGCTGGCCCGCAAGACGGCGGAGCTGGGCTCGGCGCTGACCCGCAGGGTCGCCGCGGGCGAGGTCGTCGCGGTCTCCACCGGTGACGTCGAGAAGATCGGCTGGTTCGTCGAGGCGCTCTCGCGCTTCGCCGCCGCCGCCCTGACGCTCGTGATCGTCTGTGTCGGGCTGTTCTTCTACCAGCCCGACCTCGGCATAGTGGTCGCCATCGGCGTGCCCGTACTGGCCCTGGCCGTACTGCCGTTGCTGCCCAGGGCGACACGGCGGGCCGACATCCAGCGCGACAAGGCCGGCCGGGCCACCGAGCTGGCCTCCGACACCGTCGCGGGGCTGCGGGTGCTGCGCGGCATCGGCGGCGAGGAGCTGTTCCTCGGCCGCTACCGGCGCGCCTCCCAGGAGGTGCGCGAAGCCGCCGTGCGCAGCGCCCGTATGTGGGCGCTGATCTCCGCGATCCAGGTGCTGCTGCCGGGGCTGCTGCTGATCGCCGTCGTCCTGTACGGCGCGCGGCTCACCCTGGACGGCCGGATCACGGTGGGCGAACTGGTCACCGTGTACAGCGCGGTGACCCTGCTGCTCTACCCGCTGCGCCACGTCGAGGAGATCGCCATGGCGTACTCCTTCTCACGGCCGTCCGCCGTGCGGGCGGCCCGGGTGCTGGCGCTGGAGCGCTCGGCGTACACGATGGACGGTACGGCGGACTCCGGCGGGGAGCCCCCCTCCGGCGACCTGTACGACCCGGCGACCGGACTGCTCGCTCCGGCGGGCCGGTTCACCGCCGTGGTGTGCGGCGACCCGGATGTGGCGGGACGGCTCGCGGAGCGCCTCGGCGGCCACGCCACGACCGACGGCGACGCACAGGGCGCCCCGGACACCACGGCCGGACCGGCGCGAAGGACCGTTCCTTCGGCGCTGCTCGGCGGGATCGCGCTCGACGATCTGCCGCTCGGCGCGGCACGCGAAGCCGTCCTGGTCCAGGACAAGGATCCGGTGCTGCTGTCCGGCACGCTCAGCGAGCTGCTCGACGTACCGGCGTCCGGCGAGGTGAGCGCCGAGGACGCGCTGACCGCGGCGCAGTGCGCCGATGTGCTCGCCGCGCTCGCCCAGGCCTCGCCCGACAACAGCGACGACCCCATGCTCACCCGGATCACCGAGCGCGGGCGCTCGCTCTCCGGCGGTCAGCGCCAGCGTCTGGCACTGGCCCGCTCACTGGTGACCGACCCGCAGGTCCTCATCCTCGACGAGCCGACCTCCGCCGTCGACTCGCACACCGAGTCGCGGGTCGCGGCGGGCGTGAAAGGGCTGCGGACGGGACGTACGACCATCGTGTTCGCGTCGTCGCCGCTGCTGCTCGACCACGCCGACCGGGTGGTGTTCGTGCACGAGGGCGAGGTGGCCGCGGTGGGTGTGCACCGCGAGCTGCTGCGCACCGAACCGCGCTACCGCGCGGTCGTCACACGCGAGACCGAGGTCGAGATCGAAATCGCGCGGGCGCAGGAGAAGGCCGTGCAGGAGCGGTCCGTACGGGAAGAGATCGAGGAATCGGCATGATCGGCGTGGCACCTCCGGAGTACGACCCGGCAGCACCGGAGTCGTCGACGACGCTGCCCGTCGGCAGTCCGGCGACGGTACGGATCTATGTACGCGAGCTGATGAGGCGTCACCGGCGGGCGTTCACCGTGCTCGTGGTGTTCAACGCGCTCGCGGTACTCGCCTCGATGGCGGGCCCCTATCTGCTGGGCTCGCTCGTCGAGGACCTGGCGAACGGGGTGCGCGAGCTGCATCTGGGGCGGGTCGCCACGGTGTTCGGGATCGCGCTGGTCGTCCAGACTCTCTTCACCCGGCAGATGCGGCTGCGGGCCGCGATGCTCGGCGAGGAGATGCTGGCCGACCTGCGCGAGGACTTCCTCGTACGGTCGGTCGGCCTGCCGCCCGGTGTGCTGGAGCGGGCGGGCACCGGTGATCTGCTGTCGCGCATCACCACCGACATCGACAGGCTGGCGAACGCGATGCGCGAGGCGGTGCCACAACTCGCGATCGGCGTGGTCTGGGCCGGCCTGCTGATCGGCGGACTCACGGTGACCGCGCCGCCGTTGGCGCTGGCCGTGCTGGTGGCCCTGCCGGTGCTGATCGTCGGGTGCCGCTGGTACTTCAGGCGGGCCCCGTCGGCCTACCGCTCCGAGGCGGCCGGGTACGCGGCGGTCGCGGCGATGCTCGCCGAGACGGTGGACGCGGGCCGGACCATCGAGGTGCACCGCCTCGGTGACCGCCGGGTTTCCCTGTCCGAGCAGCGGATCAAAGAGTGGACGGCCTGGGAGCGGTACACACTGTGGCTGCGGTCCGTGCTCTTCCCCGTCATCAGCGTCACGCACATGACGATCCTGGGCTCGACGATCCTCCTCGGCGGCATCTTCGTCCTCCAGGGATGGATCAACGTCGGCCAGCTCACGACGGGCGCCCTGCTCGCCCAGATGCTGGTCGACCCGGTCAACCTCATCCTGCGCTGGTACGACGAACTCCAGGTCGCCCAAGTGTCGTTGGCCCGACTGGTCGGCGTCCGGGAGATCGAGCCGGACGCGGGCGACGCGCTGGTGAAGCCCGACGGCCGCGCGGTGCGGGCCGACGCGGTGCACTTCGGCTACCGCGAGGGCGTCGACGTGCTCCACCGGGTGACGCTGGACGTCGCACCCGGGACCCGACTCGCGCTGGTCGGGCCCTCGGGCGCCGGCAAGTCCACGCTGGGGCGGCTGCTGGCCGGGATCTACGCGCCGCGGACCGGTGAAGTAACCCTGGGCAAGGCCGAGTTGTCGCGGATGCCGGCCGAGCGGGTGCGTGAGCATGTGGCGCTGGTCAACCAGGAACACCACGTTTTCGTGGGGTCCCTGCGTGACAATCTGCTGCTGGCCAGGATGAACGCCGACGACGCGCAGCTGTGGGCGGCGCTGGGCGCGGTCGACGCGCAGGACTGGGCGCGGGCCCTGAGCGAGGGCCTGGACACCGAGGTCGGCTCGGGCGGGCACGTACTGACCCCGGCGCAGGCCCAGCAGATCGCGCTGGCCCGGCTGGTGCTCGCCGATCCGCACACCCTCGTCCTGGACGAGGCGACGTCCCTGCTCGACCCGCGGGCGGCCCGGCATCTGGAGCGCTCGCTGGCGCGGGTGCTCGACGGCCGCACCGTCGTGGCCATCGCGCACCGGCTGCACACCGCGCACGACGCGGATGTCATCGCGGTGGTCGAGGAGGGCCGGATCAGCGAGCTGGGCAGCCACGACGAACTGGTGGCCGCGGACGGGGCGTACGCGGCGCTCTGGCGTTCCTGGCACGGGTAGGCGCGCGCGACAGGCGCCGGGGACAGCGCGTGCTGCTGCCCCCGGCGCCTCGCCGCCGCGTCACAAGGCGCCGGGTCGGCGACTTCCGCCCGGTCCGCCGGTGAGCGCGTGGAGCGCGGCGGCCCTCGGCTGAGGACGTGGCGGAACAGGACGACCAGGACGGCGTCACCCGCCCACATGGCCTGGCGCGGCGGGCTGCGGGGGCCCGTGAGCGTGCGGGCGTCAGGCGGGGACGGGGCCGCGCCGCGCTGTGCGGCGGCGAGGGCCGCCTCGGTGTCGGCGGTGACCAGGTCGGCGTTCATACGGGCGCCGGCCAGGGCGCCTGCCGCTGCGGAGGCTCCGACCTTGGCGGTCGGGTCGGTGGCGTTACCGGCCACCCACACCCCGGGCACCTCGGTGGCGCCGGCCGCGCCGGACGCGAAGCGGCGGCCCATTCCGGCGGGAAGGTCCTCCATCGGCAGCCCCAGGCCGTCCAGGCCCTCGGTGCGCGCCTGCATGGCCGTCGCGACCGCGAGAACCCGGCGGGACACGAGGCGCCCGTCCCCGAGGCGCACGCCCGTGATGCCGCCGTCCTCACCCGCCACGACCTCGCCCACCGGGGTGTCGACGACCTGAATGCCGCGGGCGGCGAAGCGCGCGCGGGTGTCCTCGTCGAGATCGGCGTCGCAGGTGAAGAATACGAGGTCTTCGGTCAACTGGCGGAACAGCAGGGCGTGATGAATCGAGGCCGGGCCCACGGCCAGGATCCCGATGGGCTCGTCGCGCACCTCCCAGCCATGGCAGTACGGGCAGTGCACCACACCGTGCCCCCAGTGCTCGGCAAGCCCGCGCACCTCGGGCAGCACGTCGCGCAGTCCGGTGGCGACGAGCAGCCGGCGCGCCCGAAGGATGCCGCCGTCGGTCAGCGCGACCGTGAAGCGCGGGTCACCGGTGGCAGCGGGGGTGGCGGAGGCCACTTCCCCCGCCACGACCAGGCCGCCGTAGCGGCGCACCTCCTCGTGGCCCCTTCGCAGCAGCTCGGCCGGCGGGATGCCGTCCAGGCCCAGCAGGCCGTGCACGCCCTCGGCGGGTGCGTTGCGCGGGGTGCCGCTGTCGATCACGACGACCGAGCGGCGGGACCGGGCGAGCATCAGCGCCCCGTTCAAGCCCGCCGCGCCGCCGCCGATCACCACGGCATCGACGGTCTCACCAGGCAGTTCGTCGGTCGGACACGCGGCAGTGGTCACAGACATGGCGTCGCCACCCTCTTCTTCGCGGGCCCCCGGTCCGTCCGGGGGCCACGGTCACGACCATAAGCACGTGTTGCGCCGAGGGCATACAATGTTGCCTATGACGCAAGACAATGACGATCTGGACAGCCTGGTACGCAAACGGATCCGCGCCCTGCGGGTGGCACAGGGCTGGTCCCTGGAGGAACTGGCCACCCGCGCCCAGGTCAGCCAGTCCACGCTCAGCCGCATCGAGAACGGCCCGCGCCGACTGGCCCTGGACCAGCTCGTCACCCTCGCCCGGGCCCTGGACACCTCCCTGGACCAGCTCGTCGAGACGGCCACCGACGACGTCATCACCAGCCCGACGATCGACGGAGCCCATGGGCTCATGCGCTGGCCCATCAGGGCGGACCCGGGCATGAGCGTCGTACGCCGGCGCATGACGAACCCGCCGCCCGACAGCCCCGCACGCATGCGCGCCCATCCGGGCCGCGAATGGCTCGTCGTCCTGTCCGGCACCGCGATCCTGCTGCTGGGCAACCGGCGCATCCGCGTGGAGACGAACCAGGCGGCGGAGTTCCCCACGATGCTGCCGCACGCCATTGGCGCGGAGGGCGGACCCTGCGAGATCATGGGCATCTTCGACCGCGACGCCCGCCGCGGCCACCCGCGCGGTGACGACGCCTGAGGCGCCGGCCGAGCAAGCCGTCGGCGGGCGCCCCGCCCGATCACGCCGAAGGGCGCCGGTGTAGCACGCGCCGCGCGCCTACCCGCGGCAGCAGCTTGCGCGTACGGCAGCTCAACCGGCCATCGTCTTGCGCATCCCGGGAACCATGGTGCCGCGACGGCATGGTCCTCCTAGCGTGGCCGACATGACCCACTCTTCCCCGCACGCGGCACACCACGGCGCGCACCCCGCGCCCCAGCACACCCCGGACTCCGAGGTCCAGGCGGAGATCCTCGACCTGGACGCGGACGTGCTCGCCGAGCACATCGCGTCCATCACCGCGGGGCTGCCCGTCGAGAGGGACCCGCGCCACATCGTGGACCTGGGATGCGGGACCGGGGCCGGCACCTTCGCCCTGCTCACGCGCTTCCCCGAGGCGGAAGTGACCGCCGTCGACGCGTCGGCCGGCCATCTGCAACGCCTACGGGAAAGGGCGGAGGCGCTCGGTGTGGCCGACCGGGTGCGCACGGTGTCCGCCGACCTCGACGCGGACTGGCCCGAGCTCGGCCGACCCGAGTTGGTGTGGGCGTCCGCGTCGATGCACCACATGGCCGACCCCGACCGCACCCTGCGCAAGGTCCACGAACTGCTCGCGCCCGGCGGCCTGTTCACCGTCGTCGAGCTGGCCGGCTTCCCGCGCTTCCTGCCCGGCGACGCTCCCGAGGAGCGGCCCGGCCTTGAGGAGCGCTGCCACGCGGCCCTCGCCCACCACGCCGCGGAGAACCTGCCGCACCGCGGGGCCGATTGGGGTCCCATGCTGGCGGCCGCCGGGTTCAGCGTCGAGGGCGAACGCACGATCACCGTGAACGTCGACAGCTCCCGCAGCAAGGCGGTCGGCCCCTACGCGCTCACCGGCCTGAAGCGCCTGCGCGCCGGCGCGGCCCACGCGCTCAGCGCCGAGGACCTCACCGTCCTCGACCAGTTGCTGGACACCAACAGCCCCCTGAGCATCCTGCGCCGCGGCGACCTCGCCCTTCGCACGGAACGCACCGTGTGGGCCGCACGCCGGGCCTGACCCAGGCCCTCGACGGCAGCCGCGCACCATCCACCGAGGGCTGCCCCCCGACTCGCCCGGTACGCCGGGACGCGCCTCGTCAGAACCCGACGGTCCCGTCGATTCCCTCGCGCAGGAAGTCGGCGTGGCCGTTGTGCCGGGCATACTCGTGGATCAGGTGCAGCATCACCAGGCGCAGCGACACTTCCCCGCCCATCCTGGCGTGGAAGCCCGTCACATCGAGCGAGGGGGCGCTCTCCTCGATCCGGCGCGCGTGCGCGACCTCGGCCTGCCAGGCGTCGAACGCCTCCGCACGGGTCGACGCACTCGCGTCGTACGCCACCTGGAAGTCGCCGTCGTCCGTCCAGACACGCCCGACGTCCTGCTTGTCGATGACCAACCGGAACCAGACCCGCTCCACCTCGGCCATGTGCCGGACCAGGCCGAGCAGGGACAGCGTCGACGGGGGCATGGACCGGCGCCGCAGGTCCTCGTCGCCGAGTCCGTCGCACTTCATGGCGAGCGTCGCGCGATGGTGGTCGAGGAAGCCGCGCAGCATCTCGCGTTCGCCGCCGGTGAGCGGTGGGGCCGGACGTTCCGTGGTCACTTCTCGTTCCCCTCAGCAGATGACGGTTCAGCAGGTGACAGTTCAGGCGGTGACGTCATTCGGTGACGGTTCGGGCGGTGACGGTTCGTCTAGTACTACAGGGATAGATCTTAATCGATGCGTGCGGCATGATGGTCTGCCGTGAGCATGCGACTCCAGATGACACAGATCTAGCCCTGTAGTACAGGGTTCCGTTGGTTCAAGGCCAGGCGATGTCGCTCCAGATCTCGACGCGTATGTTCTTCATCTCTCCAGGGGTCGTACGGCGCAGGAGGCCTCCTGCGCACCTGGTCAACATGCGCGCGGACCGGGCCATTCCCGGCGGCGCAACGGCTGTCCGGCGCACCGCAGACGGCCCAGAGCGCTCCGCTTTCGGGCGACGCCGCAGCCCGGCGTCCACCTTGCGCCGTCCGTATGCCCCACGATCACAGGCGGCTGGCCCCACCCCGGCCGTGGACCGCCTGACCACTGGGAGACCGCCGTGCACATCCTGCTCGTCGCGAGTGCCTTCAACAGCCTGACGCAGCGTGTGCACGCGGAGCTGAGAGATCACGGTCACACGGTGGCCGTCGCACTCGCGCTGCCCGACCCCGCCCTGCACGACGCGGCTCTCCGGGAGGCCGTCCGCCGCCACGAGCCCGAGCTGATCGTGGCCCCTCTGCTGAAGACCGCCGTCCCCCAGGACATCTGGACGGCACACACCTGCCTCATCGTGCATCCGGGACCCGTCGGCGACCGGGGCCCTTCCTCGCTGGACTGGGCGATCCACGAGGGTGTGTCGTCTTGGGGAGTCACCGTCCTGCAGGCCGACGCGGTCATGGACGCCGGCGCTGTCTGGGCCACCGCCGACTGCCCGGTACCTCCGGTCGGCAAGAGCGACCTGTACCGCAACGAGATCTCCGACGCCGCGCTGCGGGCGGTGCTGCTGGCCGTCGAGCGCTTCGCGTCAGGAACGTACTCCCCCGAACCACAGCAACCACAGCAACCACAGCAACCACAGGCTCAGCAACCACAGCAGGGGCGCTTCCGCACCCGGCCGTATCTCCGACAGGAGCAGCGGCGCATCGACTGGCGGGCGGACTCCACCGGGACAGTGGTCCGTAAGCTCCGCGCTGCCGATTCGAACCCCGGGGTGCTGGACGAACTGCTCGGCGGCGAGTGGTTCCTGCACGGCGGCCATCCGGAGGACGAGCTGCGCGGCTGGCCGGGAGAGCTGCTGGCCACCCGGGCCGGCGCCGTCTGCCGGGCGACGGCCGACGGGGCCGTGTGGATCCCGGAGCTGCGGCCCCGGCGCAGGCCCGGGGAGCCGCCCACGTACAAACTGCCCGCGGTCAGCGCACTCGGCGTCCGGCTCCCGGAACTGCCCGAGCTGTACGCGCCCCTGGAGCCGGACGGGGAACGCCGTACCTGGACCGACATCCGCTACCGGGAGGTGGGGCAGGCGGGGTTCCTGACGTTCTCCTTCCCGGGCGGCGCGATGAGCACAGCCCAGTGCGGGCGGCTGCTGGCCGCGTACCGGAAGGCCCTCGCCCGGCCCACCTCGGTCCTGGTGCTGGGCGGCGGCCGGGACTTCTTCAGCAATGGCATCCATCTCCATGTGATCGAGGCGGCCGCGGATCCGGCGGCGGAGTCCTGGGCCAATATCAGCGCCATGGACGACCTGGTGGAGGCGGTGCTGACGACTGCCGACCGGCTGGTGGTCTCCGCCGTGGGCGGCAACGCCGCCGCGGGAGGAGCGATGCTGGCGCTGGCCGCCGACGAGGTCTGGTGCAGGGCGGGCTCGGTGCTGAATCCGCACTACCGGCTGATGGGGCTGTACGGATCCGAGTACTGGACCCGCACGCTGCCGCGCCGAGCAGGTGCGGATGCCGCCGGGGAGCTGATGCGGCGGGCCCTGCCGGTCAGCGCGGCTGCCGGGCAGCGCATCGGTCTGGTGGACCGGATCGTCGAGTGCGGGCCGCAGGACTTCCCGGCCGCGGTCGCCCGGCTGGCGACGCTCCTCGCGTTGTCCTCCGGTGCGCAGTCGCGGGCCGCGGCCAAGAAGGCGGAACTGGACCGCGAGGAGGCGGTCAGGCCGCTGGCCGCGTACCGGGAGGACGAGCTGGCGCGGATGGCCCGCACTTTCAACGATCCGGACGCGCCGTACCACGCACTGCGCCGCGCGTTCGTGCACAAACTGCCGCTGACCGGCACCCCGTCCCACCTCTAGCACTACAGGGATAGATCTTGATCGGTGCGTGCGGCATGATGGTCTGCCGTGAGCATGCGAGGTCGGGTTCAGGGCGAGGGCGAGATGGCTGCGGAGGATCTCGAGATCCTGGATGGCGAGTTTGAGGCGGTTTACGCCCGGATGGAGCCGTTGTTCTACCGTCCGGAGTCGCGGGCGCATGCGCGGGGGTATCTGCGTGGGCTGCTGGCACCGTTGCAGAAGAAGAACGCCTGGACGATCGCGGAGTATGCCGGGGCGCCGGAACCCAAGCGGGTGCAGCGGTTCTTGAACCTGACCCCGTGGGATGCGGGCCAGTTGCGTGAGGTGCTGGTCGGGTACGCGATGGAGCATTTCGCCGATGAGCGGGCGGTGCTGATCGCGGACCCGACCGGGTTCGCGAAGAAGGGCCGCAAATCGGCCGGGGTGCAGCGGCAGTACTCCGGAACGCTCGGGAGGATCGACAATTGCCAGATCGGCACGTTCCTGGCGTACGCGACGCCGGATGGCCACCGTGTTCTGCTGGACCGGGAGTTGTACCTGCCCGAGCATTCCTGGGCCGAGGACCGCGAGCGCTGCCGTGAGGCCGGTGTCCCCGATGAGGTGGTCTTCCAGACCCGGCCGCAGCAGGCGCGGCTGATGGTCGAGCGGGCCCTGGCGGCGAAGATTCCCTTCGCCTGGTTCCTGGCTGATGAGGAGTTCGGGCAGAACCCCGCCCTGCGTTCCTGGCTGGAGGGCGAGCGGGTCGCCTACGTGATGGCGGTGCCCAAGAACACCGAGGTCACCGACGCGGCGGGAGGCGCCGGCCGGATCGATGTCCTGGTGGAGGCTCTGCCCGAACGCGCCTTCACCCGGCGCGCCTGCGGGATCGGCACCAAGGGCTTTCGCACCTACGACTGGGCACTGGTCAACACCACTGATGCAGAGCATCAGTTCCTCGTGCGCCGCAGCATGGACGGGAGCGAGAGGGCCTACTTCCACTGCTTCAACCCCCGCCGTGAACCCATCGGTGAGCTTGTGCGCGCCGCCGGCGCGAGGTGGCCGGTGGAAGAGTGCTTCGAGGCCGCGAAGCAGGAGGCAGGCCTGGACCAGTACCAGGTCCGCCGCTACGACGCCTGGTACCGACACATCACCCTGTCCATGCTCGCCCTCTGCGTCCTGGCCGTGATGCGCCAGATGCTTCAAAAGGGGAACCTCGACCTGTGGAAAACTTCCGGACCTGGATGAAACACATCGGTCAAAACCGGATGAACAGCCCACCCAGGCCCGCATGCGGCGCCGACCAGTGACCCTCGCCGAGACCCGCCGCCCGCTCAACGAGATCCACCACGCTCTGCACTGGTCAACGTTCCGCCGACAGCACCAAGTTGACGCACGACGCGGCCACTTCCGCCGCCGCATGCGACTCCAGATGACACAGATCTAGCCCTGTAGTACTAGGACGCGGTCGCCGGATCCCGCGGGGAGAGCGGGATCAGATGAAGTTCAGCGCGGCTGCCCCGCCCACTCCCCCGAGCAACATGAACACGGGCATCAGCACCTTCAGCTCCACCCAGCTGCCGGCCCGGAACCGCATCAGCTTCGGCGGTCCGATCGGATACCACCGCTTGCGGCCGATCGGGATCGGCCACAGGATCGGGCAGCCTGAGACGGTGAGCGCGTCGCCGATGTCGTGCACCAGGGCGCCCAGGACGATCGGCAGGCCGAGCCACAGGTACTCCTGGCCCGGCGCCGCGAACAGCCAGTCCGCGCCGTTGCCCGGTTTGTCCAGTACGCCGGCGAGGATCCAGGCGCTCGTCGCGCCGAGCAGCCAGACCAGGACGTCACTGGAGACCCGGGCGGCCCTCCACAGCAGGCCTTCCACGGCCAGGACCAGGTGCACGAAGAGCAGCGCGAGGACCGCCCAGCGACCGCCGGTGACCGCCGCCGCCGACGCTCCCGCGCCGATCATGACCGCCCACAGCCAGGTGTGGGTGAGCGTGCGGTGGCCGCCGGTCCTGCGAGGATCGCCCTGCTTCCTGGTCGCCTTGTAGACGGCGTACGACAGCTTGTCGACGATCTCGCACAGGCCCTTCGAGACGGGGCCGAAGGCGCGCGAGATGGTCGCGGACTTGTGGTCGAGGTCGGGAGCGAGGGCCGCGCCCGCGCAGATCAGGGCTCCGACGGCCAGGACGGGCCAGGGCATCGGGTGGCCGGCCGCCGCCGCGGCGGCTCCCACCCCCAGCCAGGCCGCTGCCCCTGACAGTGAGTGCGCCGGTCCCATCATGGTCGTTCCGCCCCGTTGCTCTCGTACGTGCCTCGGCCGAGGCCGAGTTGACGCCCTGTCGACGCCCCGCCGAGAAGGCAGCGTAGCGCTCGTGATCTTCGCGCCGTCGTCCGGTTCCCTCATCCGGGCGGAAGGCAGGCAAGATGGGGGGTGTGACCCTTATCGATCAGATGCCTCCGACCGCCGACCCCGATGCCCTCTTCGAGGCTTTCTCGTCATGGGCCGAGGACCGGGGCATCACCCTCTACCCCGCCCAGGAAGAGGCGCTGATCGAGGTGGTCTCCGGCGCGAACGTGATCCTGTCCACCCCCACCGGCTCCGGAAAGAGCCTGGTCGCGGCGGGTGCGCACTTCACCGCACTGGCCCAGGACAAGGTCACCTTCTACACCGCGCCCATCAAGGCGCTGGTCTCGGAGAAGTTCTTCGACCTGTGCAAGATCTTCGGTACGGAGAACGTCGGCATGCTGACGGGCGACGCGTCCGTCAACAGCGACGCCCCGGTCATCTGCTGCACCGCCGAGGTACTGGCCTCCATCGCGCTGCGTGACGGCAAGAACGCGGACATCGGACAGGTGGTGATGGACGAGTTCCATTTCTACGCCGAACCGGACCGCGGCTGGGCCTGGCAGATCCCGATCCTGGAGCTGCCGCAGGCTCAGTTCATCCTGATGTCGGCGACCCTCGGCGACGTCTCGATGTTCGAGGAGGACCTGACGCGCCGCACGGGCCGGCCCACCTCCGTCGTGCACTCGGCGACCCGGCCGGTCCCGCTGTCGTACGAGTACCGCAAGACGCCGATCACCGAGACGCTGACCGAGCTCCTGGAGACCAAGCAGGCGCCGGTCTACATCGTGCACTTCACGCAGGCCTCGGCCGTCGAGCGCGCGCAGTCGCTGATGAGCATCAACATGTGCTCGCGCACCGAGAAGGACCAGATCGCCGAGCTCATCGGCAACTTCCGCTTCACCACCAAGTTCGGCCGCAACCTGTCGCGCTACGTGCGCCACGGGATCGGCGTCCACCACGCCGGCATGCTCCCCAAGTACCGCCGCCTGGTGGAGAAGCTCGCGCAGGCCGGTCTGCTCAAGGTCATCTGCGGTACGGACACCCTGGGCGTCGGTGTCAACGTGCCCATCCGCACCGTGCTGTTCACGGCTCTGTCGAAGTACGACGGCACCCGTGTGCGCACGCTGCGCGCACGCGAGTTCCACCAGATCGCGGGCCGTGCCGGGCGGGCCGGCTTCGACACGGCGGGCTATGTCATCGCCCAGGCGCCCGAGCACGTCGTCGAGAACGAGAAGGCGCTCGCCAAGGCGGGCGACGACCCCAAGAAGCGCCGCAAGGTGGTCCGCAAGAAGGCCCCCGAGGGCTTCATCGCCTGGTCCGACGCCACCTTCGAGAAGCTCATCAACTCCGCACCGGAGCCGCTGACTTCGCGCTTCAAGGTGACGCACACCATGCTGCTCTCGGTCATCGCCAGGCCGGGCAACGCCTTCGAGGCGATGCGTCACCTCCTGGAGGACAACCACGAGCCGCGCAAGGCGCAGTTGCGCCACATCCGGCGCGCCATCGCCATCTACCGTTCACTGCTCGACGGCGGTGTCGTGGAGCGTCTGGACACCCCGGACGCCGAGGGCCGGATCGTGCGGCTGACGGTCGATCTCCAGCAGAACTTCGCACTGAACCAGCCGCTGTCGACGTTCGCGCTGGCCTCGTTCGAGCTGCTCGACCCCGACTCCCCCTCGTACGCTCTGGACATGGTCTCCGTCGTGGAGTCCACCCTGGACGATCCGCGCCAGATCCTGGCCGCCCAGCAGAACAAGGCGCGCGGTGAGGCGATCGGCCAGATGAAGGCGGACGGCATCGAGTACGAGGAGCGCATGGAGCGGCTCCAGGACATCATGTACCCGAAGCCGCTGGAGGAACTGCTGGCGCACGCGTACAACGTGTACCGCCAGAGCCACCCGTGGGTCAGTGACCACCCGGTGTCCCCGAAGTCCGTGATCCGCGACATGTACGAGCGGGCCATGATCTTCACCGAGTTCACGTCCTTCTACGAGCTGGCCCGCACCGAGGGCATCGTCCTGCGGTACCTGGCGGGTGCGTACAAGGCCCTGGAGCACACCATCCCGGACGACCTCAAGTCCGAGGACCTGGAAGACCTCACGGCCTGGCTCGGCGAGCTGGTCCGCCAGGTCGACTCCAGCCTCCTCGACGAGTGGGAGCAGCTGGCCAACCCCGAGGTGGAGACGGCCGAGCAGGCACAGGACCGCGCCGACCAGGTCAAGCCGGTCACCGCGAACGCACGTGCCTTCCGGGTGCTCGTACGCAACGCGATGTTCCGCCGGGTGGAGATGGCCGCCCTGGACCGGGTGCGGGAGCTGGGCGAGATGGACGCCGAGTCGGGCTGGGACGAAGAGGCCTGGGGCAAGGCGATGGACGGCTACTGGGACGAGTACGAGGACCTGGGAACGGGGCCCGACGCGCGCGGCCCCAAGCTTCTGATGATCGAGGAGGACGCCGAGCACGACCTGTGGCGCGTCCGCCAGGCCTTCGCCGACCCGAACGGCGACCATGACTGGGGTATCAGCGCGGAGGTCGATCTCGCGGCCTCCGACGAGGAGGGCCGTGCCGTCGTCCGGGTCACCGACGTCGGCCGGCTGTGAGAGTGGAGAGACCCGCGATGACGCACACGCCGACCCCCGCCGAGCATCTGGTGGACCTGCTCGACCTGGAGCGGATCGAGGTCAACATCTTCCGCGGGCGCAGCCCCGAGGAGTCCCTGCAACGGGTCTTCGGCGGGCAGGTCGCCGGCCAGGCGCTCGTCGCGGCGGGCCGCACCACGGACGGCGACCGGCCGGTCCACTCGCTGCACGCGTACTTCCTGCGGCCCGGCCGCCCCGGGGTGCCGATCGTCTACCAGGTCGAGCGGGTCAGGGACGGGCGTTCCTTCACCACGCGCCGGGTCACCGCGATCCAGCAGGGCCGCACGATCTTCAACCTGACGGCCTCCTTCCACAAGCCGGAGGAGGGCACCTTCGAGCACCAGCTGCCGCCGGCCCGCGAGGTGCCGGACCCCGAGTCGCTTCCGACGGTGGCCGAGGAGGTCCGTGAGCACCTGGGCGGCCTCCCGGAGTCGCTGGAGCGCATGGCGCGGCGCCAGCCCTTCGAGATCCGCTACGTCGACCGGCTGCGCTGGACGTCGGAGGAGATCAAGGGCGCGGACCCGCGCAGCGCGGTGTGGATGCGCGCGGTCGGGCCGCTGGGCGACGATCAGCTCGTCCACACCTGCGCGTTGGCGTACGCGAGCGACATGACGCTGCTCGACGCCGTCCGGATCCCGGTCGAGCCGCTCTGGGGTCCGCGCAGCTTCGACATCGCGTCGCTGGACCACGCGATGTGGTTCCACCGGCCGTTCCGGGCGGACGAGTGGTTCCTCTACGACCAGGAGTCGCCGATCGCCACCGGCGCGCGGGGGCTGGCGCGCGGCCGGATCTACGACCGTGCGGGCAATCTGCTCGTCTCCGTGGTCCAGGAGGGGCTCTTCCGCGCGCTCGACGCCTGACAGGGCGACGGGCAACCACTCGCCGGACCCGGGCCCGTCGACTTCGTGTCGGCGGCCCTCTGGAACAGTACGTACCACTGCCCGACCTGTACCGACCCGCACACGAGGAGACGGCGATGAGCCTGTACGACATCCCGCTGAACACCCTGACCGGCGAGCCCGTGACCCTGGAGGCGTACCGGGGCAAGGCGGTGCTGGTGGTGAACGTGGCGTCCAAGTGCGGCCTGACGCCGCAGTACGCGGGCCTGGAGCAACTCCAGAAGAGCTACGCGGACCGCGGCTTCACGGTGCTCGGGGTGCCGTGCAACCAGTTCGCGGGTCAGGAGCCGGGCAGTGCGGAGGAGATCCGGACGTTCTGCTCGGCGAGCTATGGCGTGACGTTCCCGCTGCTGGAGAAGATCGAGGTGAACGGCGACCACCGTCACCCGCTGTACCAGGCGCTCACGCAGGTCAAGGACGCGGACGGCGAGGCCGGCGACATTCAGTGGAACTTCGAGAAGTTCGTCATCTCCGCCCAGGGTGAGGTCGTCGGGCGCTTCCGCCCGCGCACCGAGCCCGACGCCCCCGAGGTCGTCGCCACCATCGAGGCGCACCTGCCGACCTGACGCCGCACCGTGTGAAAACGCCGCCCCCGCCGATGCTTGAATTCCAGCGATCGACGCAACACGGGGTCAGAGTGAGGCGGGCGCGAGCAGTTTAGACAGACGCTCGGCTGGGGTTTCCCAGCCGAGCGTTTTGCGTGGGCGGCTGTTGAGCTCAGCGGCCACGATGTCCAGCTCCTCGCGGGTGTGGGCAGAGAGGTCGGTGCCCTTGGGGAAGTACTGCCGGAGCAGGCCGTTGGTGTTCTCGTTCGAGCCTCGCTGCCAGGGGCTGCCCGGTTCACAGAAGTAGACCGGCATGTCGGCCGCGGTGGAGAAGACGTGGTGGCGTGCCATCTCGTTGCCCTGGTCCCAGGTCAGGGACCTCTTCAGCTGCGGCGGAAGCGACTTCACCGTGTTCGCCAGGGCGACGTGGAAGTGCTCGGCTCTGTGCCCGTATGACAGGTGCACCAGCATCACGTAGCGAGTGCTGCGTTCGACAAGGGTGCCAATGGCGGATCGGTGACTGGGGCCGACGATGCAGTCGCCTTCCCAGTGGCCCGGGACGGCTCGGTCTGCGGCTTCGGCCGGCCGTTCGCTGATCATCACCATGGGTGTGGAGAACCGGGGCTGTCGCTTGTTGGACTGGCGGTGCGGCTTGCGGCGGGCCCGTCCCGTGCGGAGGGCGCGGGCGAGGTCT
This sequence comes from Streptomyces sp. A5-4, assembly GCF_051131715.1. Classification (NCBI taxonomy): domain Bacteria; kingdom Bacillati; phylum Actinomycetota; class Actinomycetes; order Kitasatosporales; family Streptomycetaceae; genus Streptomyces; species Streptomyces sp. A5-4. The sequence goes on from NZ_CP178591.1 coordinate 786,498, forward strand.
CTGCGGATCTCGCCTCGGGCCTGGACGTAGAGGGCCTGGTAGATCGTCTCGTGGACCACGTGCATCTCCGGGCGGTCGGGGAAGTCCCTGCGGAGCAGGTGAACGATCTGCTCCGGGCTCCAGCGCCTGCCCAGGCGGTCCTGGATGTAGTCACGCAGCTCGGCGTTCTGGGCTATCTTCGCGGGCTTCGGACGGGGCAGCCGGGCCTCGGCACGGGCCTGAGCGGCGTAGGGCCTGTACTGGCCGTTGGCCGGGTGCTGGTTGCGCCGTATCTCGCGACTGATGGTCGAGGGACTCCGCTTCAGGTTCGCTGCGATCTTGCGGACCGTCGTCTTCTCCCGGACCGCGTCGGCGATGTAGAGGCGTTCGTCCTGTGTCAGGTACCGAGACAACGAATCGACCCGGCTTGCCCGCACTCTGTGTGCGGGCAAGCCGGGTCTCATTTTCGTTGGTGCCGATCCGTTGCGCCAGCGCATGCCGGTCCGCCGGTTGATCCCGACGATCTCGCATGCCTCGCGGCTGCTGACTCCCTGCTGCATGAGCAGGGAGTATGCCTCCCGTTCCCGGGTCAGCTTCTTGCGTCCCTGAGATGAGCGGATCTTGCGGATCTCGAAGTCCATCGCGTTCCCGAAGTCGGGTGTTGCGACGACCGTTAGAACTCAAGATGAGGCGGGGGCGGCGTTTTCGTACTCTCGGGCGTGGCTCAGCGGATCGGCATGCCCGACAGGGTGCGGGCGATCACCAGGCGCTGGATCTCGCTGGTGCCTTCGAAGATGGTGTAGATCGCCGCGTCCCGGTGCATGCGCTCCACCGGGTACTCCCGGGTGTAGCCGTTGCCACCGAGGATCTGCACGGCCTGCGCGGTGACCGTCTTGGCCGTCTCGCTGGCGAACAGCTTGGACATGGAGCCCTCGGCCGAGGTGAACGGCTTGCCCGCCGACGCCATCCAGGACGCCCGCCACACCAGCAGCCGCGCCGCGTCGATCTGGGTGCGCATGTCGGCGAGCTGGAAGGCGATGCCCTGGTTGTCGATGATCGGACGGCCGAACTGCTCACGGGTCTTGGCGTAGTCGAGTGCGACCTCGTACGCGGCGCGGGCGGTGCCCACGGCCATCGCGCCGACCGCCGGGCGGGACGCCTCGAAGGTGGCCATCGCCGCGTTCTTCACGCGTTCGCCGCCCTTCTTGGCACGCTCACGGGAACGGGCGAGGCGCTCGTCGAGCTTCTCCTTGCCGCCGAGCAGGCAGTGTCCGGGAACGCGTACGTCCTCCAGGACGACCTCGGCGGTGTGCGAGGCCCGGATGCCGTGCTTCTTGAACTTCTGCCCCTGGGACAGGCCGGGGGTGTTGGGCGGGACGATGAACGACGCGTGGCCCTTGGTGCCGAGCTCGGGGTCGACGAGGGCCACCACGACATGGACATTGGCGATGCCGCCGTTGGTCGCCCAGGTCTTGGTGCCGTTGAGCACCCACTCGTCCTTGGCCTCGTCGTACACGGCTCGGGTCCGCATCGCGGACACGTCGGAGCCCGCGTCGGGCTCCGAGGAGCAGAAGGCGGCGACCTTGACGTCGGCCGCGTCGCCGTACATCTGCGGGATCCAGGTGCCGATCTGCTCCTCGGTGCCGTTGGCGAGGACGCCGACGGCGGCCAGGCCCGTACCGACGATGGACAGACCGATGCCCGCGTCGCCCCAGAAGAGCTCCTCCATCGCCATCGGGATGCCGAGGCCCGTCGGGTCGAAGAACTGCTGGGCGTAGAAGTCGAGGGAGTAGATGCCGAGTTTGGCCGCCTCCTGGATGACGGGCCAGGGAGTCTCCTCACGCTCGTCCCACTCGGCGGCGGCCGGGCGCATCACATCGGCGGCGAATCCGTGGATCCAGTCGCGGACCTGCTTCTGGTCATCGTTGAGTTCGAGCGTGAACTCGGCCATGTCCCCTCCAGCACTGCGTTCAAAATCAAACGTTACTTACGGTAACCCGAGTCTGTTACTGGCAAGTAGGCCCTGTCAACCACTGCCGGGCGGATCGGCATGGGCCTTGGCCACAGTGTTACGTTTTCGGGGCGTTACGGAATCGCTTGGGCGGGGAGACACACCATGGACACCACACAGCAGGATGCGCAGCAGCGCTCCGCGGCCGCACGGCGACGGCGGGAACTGCTCGAAGCGGCCGACCGCGTGGTTCTCCGGGACGGCCCACAGGCCTCCATGAACGCCATAGCCGCCGAGGCCGGGATCACCAAGCCCATTCTCTACCGGCACTTCGGCGACAAGGGCGGTCTCTACCGCGCCCTGGCCAAGCGCCACACCGACGCCCTGCTCGACGCACTGCGGGCGGCGCTCGACGCGCCGGCCGAGCGGCGCGAGCGGGTGGAGGCGACGCTCGACACCTACCTCGCGGCGATCGAGGCCCGCCCGCAGGTCTACCGGTTCCTGATGCACCCCTCCGAGGAGGCGTACCAGCCCGAGCAGGGCTTCGACGTCGGCCGGCACTCGGCGCCACTGCTGCGCAGGCTCGGCGAGGAGCTGGCGAAAGTCATCGCCGAGCGGGTGGACCTGGGCCCCGGCAGTGAGCAGCTCGCCCGGGTGTGGGGACATGGAATCGTCGGCATGATGCACGCGGCCGGCGACTGGTGGCTGGGCGAACGGCCTTGCTCCCGCGCCCAGTTGGTGTCCAGCCTCGCGGACCTGCTGTGGGGCAGGCTGGCCGCCGCGGGCGACCGCGCGGGCGGCCCCGGCTTCTGAGCCCCGCTCAGCCCTTCGGCGCCGCACCCCGGCCCGTCCGCCGCGCGGCCCGCAGCGCCCGCACCCGGCGCCACCCGGTGAGCCGGTCCGTATAGACCAGGCCCTCCAGGTGGTCGCACTCGTGCTGGAGGCAGCGGGCGAAGAAGCCGGTGGCGTCGATCCGTACCGGTTCGCCCGTGACCAACACCCCTTCGACGATGGTGTGGTCGAAGCGTTCGGTGCCCGCTTCCACGCCCGGCAGCGACAGACAGCCCTCGGGACCGCGTACGGTGATGGCGTCGGCCTCCGCCTCGATCAGGCGTGGGTTGACGATGTGTCCCACGTGGCGGACGTCCTCGTCGTCCGGACAGTCGTATACGAAGACGCGCAGCGGCAGGCCGATCTGGTTCGCCGCGAGGCCGACCCCGTCGGCCGCGTACATCGTCGCGAACATGTCCTCGACAAGACCGGCGAGCGGGGGGCCGAATTCGGTCACGGCTTCACAGGTGGCATGCAGCACCGGATCACCCAGCATGGTCATGGGTCGTACGAGCCCGGAACTGCCGGGAATTGGGCGATGTCGCATGGCCGTAAGCCTACGTTCCGCCAGATACCACAGCTCTCGGGCGGTGCCGCGGTTCGGGGCCACGGCCGGATCTCGATAGGCTGAGCCCGGACTGTTGACCGGTGGACCTGGGGCAAGTGCGGCGCCGGATGCAAGGAGGATCAGTGACGATGGCAGGCAACACGGAGCCGTTGTCGCCGCGGGCCAAGCTGGCCGTGACGGCAGGCAAGGCGGCGGCGGCGGTGTCCCGCGCCGCGGGACGCGGCAGCGGATCCGTGATCGGCGGCAAGGTGGCGCTCAGGCTCGACCCCGATCTGCTCGGGCGGCTCGCCCAGCATCTCGACGTCGTGCTTGTCTCTGCGACGAACGGCAAGACGACGACGACCCGGCTGATCGCCGAGGCGCTGCGGGCCAGCGGCCCGGTGGTCTCCAACGCGCTGGGCGCCAACATGCCGGCGGGCATCACCTCCGCTCTGGCCGGCGGCTCGGACGCGAAGTACGGCGTGATCGAGGTCGACGAGAAGTACCTCGCCGGTGTCGCACGCGATGTGACGCCCAAGGCGATCGCCCTGCTCAACCTCTCCCGCGACCAGCTCGACCGGGCCGCCGAGACGCGGATGCTCGCCGAGCACTGGCGCGAGGGGCTGTCGGGCAACAAGGCCGTGGTCATCGCGAACGCGGACGACCCGCTGATCGTCTGGGCCGCCTCGTCCTCCCCCAATGTGGTGTGGGTGGCGGCCGGCCAGGAGTGGAAGGACGACGCCTGGTCCTGCCCGTCCTGCGGCGGTGTGATGCAGCGCCCCGGCGACGACTGGTACTGCGGCGACTGCGGCTTCCGCCGTCCCACCCCCAGCTGGGTGCTGAGCGGCGATCACGTCCTGGACCCGCACGGCTCGGCCTGGCCGATCCATCTTCAGCTGCCGGGCCGCGCCAACAAGGCGAACGCCGCCACCTCGGCCGCGGTCGCCGCCACCTTCGGTGTGCCGCCACAGGTGGCGCTGGAGCGCATGTACCAGGTGCAGGCGGTGGCGGGGCGCTACGACGTGGTGCAGTTCCAGAACCGCGACCTGCGACTGCTCCTCGCGAAGAACCCGGCGGGCTGGCTCGAAACGTTTTCCCTGATCGACCCGCCGCCCACCCCGGTGATCCTGGCCGTCAACGCGCGAGGCGCGGACGGCACGGACACCTCGTGGCTGTGGGACGTCGACTACACCCGGCTCGCCGGTCACCCGATCTTCGTGCTCGGCGACCGCAAGCTGGACCTGGCCGTGCGCCTGGAGGTCGCGAACCTGGACTTCCGGGTCTGCGAGACCCTCGACGAGGCCGTGCAGCTCGCGCCCCCCGGGCGGATCGAGACGATCGCCAACTACACCGCCTTCCAGGACCTGCGCCGCCGCGTCGGCAACTAGGACCAGGCCGCGTACACCGGAAGAAATGGACAAGCAAGCATGAGCGACAGCAGCCTGCGCCTGGTGTGGATCTACCCGGACCTGCTGAGCACGTACGGCGACCAGGGCAATGCCCTGGTCGTGGAGCGCCGGGCCCGTCAGCGCGGCCTCGACGTGCAGCGTGTGGACGTACGCAGCGACCAGCCGATCCCCACCTCGGGCGACATCTATCTGATCGGTGGCGGCGAGGACCGGCCGCAGCGACTCGCCTCCGAGCGGCTGCGCCGTGACGGCGGTCTGAGCCGCGCGGTGTCCAACGGCGCGATCGTCTTCTCGGTCTGCGCCGGATACCAGATCCTCGGCCACGAGTTCGTCAACGACCTCGGCGAGCGCGAGCAGGGCCTCGGGCTGCTCGACGTGGTCAGCACCCGCGGTGAGGGCGAGCGGTGCGTCGGCGACGTCCTCGGCGACATCGACGACCGGCTGAACCTCCCGCAGCTGACCGGCTTCGAGAACCACCAGGGCATCACCCATCTCGGCCCGACGGCGCGGCCGTTCGCCCGGGTGCAGATCGGCAAGGGCAACGGAACGGGCGACGGCACGGAGGGCGCGTACAACGACACCGTCTTCGGTACGTACATGCACGGCCCGGTGCTGGCGCGCAACCCGCTCATCGCGGACCTGCTGCTGAAGCTGGCCCTGGACGTCAACGCGCTGCCGCCCGCCGACGACCGGTGGTACGAGGCGCTGCGCGCCGAGCGCATCGGCGCAGCGACGCAGCCCGCCTGAGCCGGCGCCCGACCCGCCGCCCGACCCACCGGCGGGCCTTTGGTGGGTTCATACAGAATTTGCGGTGTCCAGCAGTCGGACGTCCGGTTCGGTCCCGTCACCCTGCGCGAGTAGGGTGACGGGATCCAACCCGGACGACGTGGTCCGGTCTTCGGCCCACGTTGCAAAGGTCTTATGGGCATGCGAATTGGTGTACTCACTTCCGGCGGCGACTGCCCCGGCCTGAACGCCGTCATCCGGTCGGTCGTGCACCGCGCCGTCGTCGACCACGGTGACGAGGTCATCGGCTTCCACGACGGGTGGAAGGGCCTCCTCGAGTGCGACTACCGCAAGCTCGACCTGGACGCGGTCGGCGGCATCCTGGCCCGCGGCGGAACAATCCTCGGCTCCTCGCGGGTGCAGCCCGCGCAGCTGCGCGGCGGCGTCGAGCAGGCGCGCGGTCATGTCAGGGACCTGGGCCTCGACGCGATCATCCCGATCGGCGGCGAGGGCACGCTGAAGGCGGCGAACCTGCTCGCCGAGGCCGGGCTGCCGATCGTCGGCGTACCCAAGACCATCGACAACGACATCTCGTCGACCGATGTCACCTTCGGTTTCGACACGGCCGTCGGAGTGGCTACCGAGGCCCTGGACCGGCTCAAGACCACCGCCGAGTCGCACCAGCGGGTGCTGATCGTCGAGGTCATGGGGCGGCACACCGGCTGGATCGCACTGCACTCGGGCATGGCGGCCGGAGCGCACGCCATCGTCGTCCCCGAGCGGCCCTTCGACATCGACGAGCTGACCGCGCTGGTCGGCAAGCGCTTCTCGGCGGGCAAGCGGTTCGCGATCGTCGTGGTCGCGGAGGGTGCCAAGCCGCGCGCGGGCTCCATGGAGTTCGACGTCGGCGTCAAGGACGTCTACGGCCACGAGCGCTTCACCGGCGTGGCCACGCAGCTGTCCGTCGAGCTGGAGGAGCGCCTCGGCAAGGAGGCCCGACCGGTCATCCTCGGCCACGTCCAGCGCGGCGGGACACCGACGGCGTACGACCGGGTGCTGGCGACCCGCTTCGGCTGGCACGCGGTGGAGGCGGCGCACCGCGGTGAGTTCGGCATGATGACGGCGCTGCGCGGCACGGACATCACGATGGTTCCGCTGGCCGAGGCCGTGGAAACGCTGAAGACCGTACCGAGCGAGCGGTACGCCGAGGCCGAGTGCGTGCTCTGATCTCGCTGCCCGTTCCACCGACCGCCCCCGGCCGCAACTGTGGCCGGGGGCGGTTCTAGTCTGGAGCGGACAACCGGCACGAAATGGGTAACCCCCTCGGGAGAGACAGATGGATCACAGCGGGCACGGCATGAACGTGGATCTGCCGCCGTTCACGCTGGGACGGGGCCTGGAGTTCTCCCCGGACCCCTTCTTCCTGATCAGCTGTGTGCTGGCGCTGGGTCTCTACGGGTGGGGTGTGGCGCGGCTGCGCCGGCGGGGCGACAGCTGGCCGGCCGGCCGGATGATCTTCTTTGTGATCGGCGTGCTGAGCATCGCGCTGGTGATGTGCACCAAGCTCAATGACTACGGCATGGTCATGTTCAGCGTGCACATGGTGCAGCACATGATCATCAGCATGCTGACCCCGATCCTGCTGCTGCTCGGCGCCCCGGTCACCCTGGCGCTGCGCGCACTGCCGGTGGCGGGACGCGGCAACCGCAAGGGCCCGCGCGAGATCCTGCTGATGCTGCTGCACAGCCGCTACATGAAGATCGTCACGCACCCGGCGTTCACCATCCCGCTGTTCATCGCGAGCCTGTACGGGCTCTACTTCACGCCGCTCTTCGACTTCCTGATGGAGAGCAAGCCGGGGCACCTCGCGATGATGGTGCACTTCCTCGCCGTCGGCCTGGTCTTCTTCTGGCCGATCATGGGCATCGACCCGGGCCCGCACCGCCCCGGCTATGTGATGCGGATGCTGGAGCTGTTCGCCGGGATGCCCTTCCACGCGTTCTTCGGCATCGCCCTGATGATGGCGACCCAGCCCATGATCAGCACGTACGAGAACCCGCCCGCGTCTCTCGGCATCGACGCGCTGACCGACCAGAACGCGGCGGGCGGCATCGCCTGGGCGTTCAGCGAGATCCCGTCCGTGCTGGTCCTGATCGCGCTGGTCTTCCAGTGGTACCGGTCCGAGCAGCGGGTGGCGCGGCGTTCGGACCGCGCCGCCGACCGCGACGGCGACAAGGAGCTGGTGGCGTACAACGCCTACCTGGCCTCGCTGAACGCGCGGGGCAGGTAGCCCTCCAGCGGTTTTCGGACGTGCGCATCCGGTAGGCACAGTAGCGCCGGAGCGTTCCACGGGTGACGATGGGCCTCCACTCCGAAGGAGGGGGCGCGCATGCCCGGTTCCACGAAGTCCATGGGAGTGCTCACTGTCGGGACGCTGGTGGTCATCACGGCGTACACGGCGGCACTCGGCAGCAACGGCTGGCTGTGGTTCGGCTGGGTGGTGCTCGGTCTGGTGACACTCGGGATGGTCGCGTCGCGCAGCAGCTGAAACGTCTCCGCACCGCGCGACGCGGGCGTGCCGCGGGTCAGAAGCGGAAGACCGGGCCGGTGGCCGCGTCCATCACGCAGGCGTTGGTGTAGGTCTTGCGCCAGGCCTTGGGCCTGCTCTGCCCGCGACCCGTGGCGCTCACCGTCACCGGGTCGAGCTCCATGGTGCAGGCGTGCGGTTCGCCCCGCAGCGCGTCGAGGTCGCCGCGCGCCCAGGTGATGGCGTCGCAGGCGGCGCGGGCATGGGGGTGCGGCGGTTCGGCGCCGGGCGGGCAGACGAGGATGACGCTGCGGCTCCAGGTGCGCTCGGCCCCGGAGAGGGCGAGGTACAGACCGCGGGTCGGGGCGGACCCCTCGGCCGGCTGCACCGCGACGGCCGGGGCAGCCGCCGCGAAGGTGAGCAGCGCGGCGGCGAAGAGGGCGGCTCGGGGTGTCATCCGGAACTCCTGGGGGCTCGGCGGCGGGGAGAGCCCAGGCCATCCGGCGCGACAGCGGCCCGCAAGCGGCCACGCCGCACTGTCCCCCGTACGGGCGCACGGCCCGCGTCTCTCCCGCAAGAGCCCCGCGCCTCGTCTAGACCACTGACATGTACGCCACGCGGCGCCACTCCGGGGGCACGGTGAGAGCGCTCTCAAGGACGTTCTCGGAGCAGCGTCACCGGCAGGTGCATGCACGGCATGCATGAGGGAGAGACATGCATGAAGCACACACGTTCACCGGCGCAGGCGGCCAGGAGGGCCCGGCGGACCCGCCGGCTCACCACCGTCTCGGCGGCCACCATGGCCTTCGCCCTGGGAACGTCCCAGGCTGTCGCCGCACCGATAACCGAACAGTGGACGGGCCCCTCGCCGTACTTCTCGAAGACCTCGGCCCCCGGTGGCCCCGCCGATATCGTCAACGATTCCGGAGCCACCGACGGCAAGGCGCTGCGGCTGCTTCTCAACGCCCGGCCCGGTGTGGGCCCGGGCAGCTCGGTGGAGATCGCCAGCAACCGGCCGGGTCCTCTGCAACTGCTACGCCACGCAGCTCGGCGGCCCCTGCTCCCCCGGGCAGCCCAGCGAGCGTCACCCCGGTGCCCGGGTTCAACTCCTCCACCCAGTACCGCACCTTCATGTTCGACTGGCAGCCCGGGTCGGTGACCTTCTGGAGCTACGACGACAACGGCAACAAGAACGTCCTGTGGGACTACCGCGGACCGGCCGACCGGATCCCCAAGAAGCCCTCGGCATTCATGCGGAACGTCTGGCACACCAACGCCTGGGACCCGCCGGACGGCCCCGCGCGCAACCAGCCGCAGGCGGCCGTGCCGGCCTTCGTGGACTCGACCACGCTGCCCCGCTGAGCCGTCGGCCCCCCTTCCCCTCAGACGTCCCGGCCCCCGACTCTCCTCGGGGGGCCGGGACACCACCAGCGGCGGGTGCACCGGATGTCGACAGGTCGACCGGGCCGGCGCGGCCACTCGGCCCGGCGCCCCTCCCCCGCCGCGAGGCGCGTCAACGGCGCCGTGGGACTAGCCGGTGATGATCGCCGGGTCGCTCACACCGGGCTCACCCGTCTCCACGTGCCCGGCGAACCGGCGCAGGAACGAGGCGTCCTTGTCGGACACCACGGACAGGTCGTACCAGCGCCTGCTCCCCCGCAGGTCCACCGGGTGCACCACCTTGCCGCCCGCCCGCACCGCGAATGTCTCCTTCTTCCCGCCGTACGCGTTCGTGAGCGTGAGGTGGATGTCGGCGCCCGTCGCATTCGTCAGCGTCAGCACAATGCGGCCACTGGCGGCGTCGTGGCGGGCGCTCACCTCCGGACCGGCCGTGGTGCCGGGGCCCTTGAACGTGCGCAGGAAGCCGTTCGGGCCGTACACGGAGAGGTCGTACGCACCCTTGGAGTACTTCGAGTCCCAGGTGTCGGAGAGCTTCTTGCCGGCCCCCGTGGTGTAGGTCCAGGGCCCGTCCGTGCGGTTCGCCGACCTGACGGAGAAACACGCCCCGGCCTGCCCGCCCGCGCTGAACGTCAGGGTGAACTTGCCCGTGGACGGCGACGCCGAGCCGTCCACCAGGGGCGCGTACGGCAGCGGCCTGGCCGGCCTCGCCCCCTTCTCCTGTTTGGGCAGGACGGGGCTGGCGGGCGGCCTGGGCACGTAGCTGTCGTGCCGCTCCTTGTCCGGCGGGGTGTATCCGTCGGTGTCCGGGAGCGCGGCGGGGGCGTTGTCCTGGAAGCCGAAGTCGAAGGCCGAGGTGAGGTCTCCGCAGATCGCGCGACGCCAGGGCGAGATGTTGGGCTCGCCGACGCCGAAGCGGCTTTCCATGAACCGGATGATGGAGGTGTGGTCGAAGACCTCCGAGCAGACGAAGCCGCCGGTGCTCCAGGGGGACACGACAAGCATGGGCACGCGCTGACCGAGGCCGTAGGGGCCGGCCGCATAGCTGGCGTTGCCGGCGAAGTTGTCCAGCGTGGTGTCCACGGTGGACAGGCCCTGGGCGGCGGAGGCCGGCGGGTGGGGCGGCGGGACGTGGTCGAAGTAGCCGTCGTTCTCGTCGTAGGTGATGAACAGGGCCGTCTTGGCCCACACCTCCGGGTTGGAGGTGAGCGCGTCCAACACCTGCGAGATGTACCAGGCACCGTAGTTCGACGGGAAGTTGGGGTGCTCGGTGAAGGCCTCCGGGGCGGCGATCCAGGAGATCTGCGGGAGCTTGTCGGCGGCGACATCGGCCTTGAGGAGGTCGAAGAAACCTCCGCCCTTCTTGACGTCCGTGCCGGTGCGGGCCTTGTCGTAGAGCGGGTTTCCGGGCTTGGCGTTGCGGTACTTGTTGAAGTACAGCAGCGAGTTGTCGCCGTAGTTGCCGCGGTACGCGTCCTCGCCCCAGCCCCAATTGCCCGCGGCGTTCAGACCGTCGCCTATGTCCTGGTAGACCTTCCAGGAGACCTCGGCCTGCTCCAGCCGCTCCGGGTACGTCGTCCAGTCGTAGCCGAGCTCGTCGTTGCCGAGGACCGGGCCGCCGTTCTTGCCGTCATTGCCGGTGTGGCCCGAGAACATGTAGTAGCGGTTGGGGTCAGTGGCTCCCATGAACGAGCTGTGATAGGCGTCGCAGACGGTGAACGCGTCGGCCAGCGCGTAGTGGAACGGGATGTCCTCGCGGGTCAGGTACGCCATCGTGCCCGGCGACTTCGCGGGGATCCAGTTGTCGTACTTGCCCCGGTTCCACGCCTTGTGGCCGCCCGCCCAGTCGTGGTTGAGACCCGCGATGAACTGCATCCCGAGGTTGTCGGCGCCCGGGTGGTAGGGCAGTACGTCCTTCACGCCGTCCGACTGGTACCAGACGGGCTTGCCGCTGGGCAGCTGAACCGGGCGCGGGTCGCCGAACCCGCGGACGCCCTTCAGCGCGCCGAAGTAGTGGTCGAAGGACCGGTTCTCCTGCATCAGGACGACGATGTGCTCGACATCGTCGATGGTGCCCGAGCGGCGGTTGGCCGGGATGGCCGCGGCCCGGCCGATGCTGCCGGCCAGGGCGGCGGCCCCGGCCGACGCGCCGGCGATCTGGAGGAAGCGGCGGCGATTGATTTCAGGCATGAGTGCGGGGACCTCTTGGGGTGGGGGGAAACGTGAGCATGCCGAGTGTCCAAGAGGGGCAATCGAAAAGGAAGGGCGGGGTGGGATGCGTTGCGTACCTGCGGCGCTCCTCCCCCGCCCGCCCCTCCCGAAACCCGATCTCCGATCCGGACCCCGGCTCCCGGTCTCGGGAGGGGCCGGTAGGGGACGGGCCCGCCACGGGCGCCCCCGCCCTCAGCACGGCTGGCGCCACGCCCCAAGGTTCAGCTTCTTGCGCATCGAGCTGAGGCCCAGCTTCCTGGAGCGTTCGCAGAAATCACCGACCGGCACCGCGTACTCCACGTGCAGCACCGCCTTGCCCGCCTTCACGAAGGGGGCGAGCGCCGCGCAGTCGTCGTACTGCGCACACTCCTCGTTCACCGCGAAGTCGAAGTCCCCCACCAGCTGCGGGATCTGCGGCAGGTCGTTCTTCAGGCCGACGGACATGCCGCGCGAGCGGACGAGAGAGGACAGCATGCGGTTGTACGCGAGCTGGTGGGCGGCCGTCAGCGGGAAGCCGGTGTCGTTGAGGTAGGCGTCCATCAGGTCGGGCTCCACCGCGTCGAACCCCCGCTCACGGCACATGTCGAAGCGCTTGGCCATCAGCGGGCGCAGGACGTCCAACTGCCGGATGTCGAGCCACCGTTCACCGGCCCAGCCATTGCTGCGCCCCCGGAGGGCAGCCGGGAAGTCCCGGTGGTCGGGGCGGAAGGACTCCCAGGCACCCGCGTTGATGTAGCAGATCACCTTGCGGCCGTCCCCGTGCAGGCGGTCGACGGCGGCGGCGTCGTTCTCGAATCCGTCGATGTCGTAGACGGGGACATCGACCCGGCGGTCGACGCGGCCGTCGAGCTGCCACTGCCAGGCCGTGCCCACCGAAGGGCGCCACACCCGGTGATGGGGCGGCGCGGGTGCGGGGCGGGGCGCGGGCGTCGAGCAGGCGGCGAGCAGGGCGAGGCAGCTGAGCAGGACCAGCGGGTACAGGGCGTGCGGGCGGGTCATGGAACCTTCCGGTGCAGGGCGGGCGGCAGGAGCGACCAGGGGTTGGGGCCGTGGCCCGGGACCGCGCAGTGCACGGCGGCGCGGCGCAGTGCCGCCGTGCGGGCGGCGAGACCGCACAGGCCGGGCGGTACGCCGTGGATCAGATGGCAGAAGCGCTCCGGCGGGTGGGAGGCGGTCCAGGAGGGCGCTGCGGGCGCGGCGGAGTACGCGGTCCAGTCGCCTTCGAAGGTGACGAGCAGGTCGACGAACGCCGCGTAGCCGGGTGCCGGATAGGTCCCCGGGTTGAGGACGACGGTTCGGCCGCCGCGGGAGCGCGCGGCCCGGGTGATGCGCCGGTAGCGGCGTACCGCGGCCGGTTCGGACGCGGCCTGGTCCAGGAAGAAGCCGTCGGTGGCGTACCAGTCGCGGTAGCGGTCGAAGTCGGCGGTGATGGACCGCAGCGACCGGTGGCCATAGTCGGTGTCGGCGTATCCGAGGAGACGCACCCCCGCCGCCCGCAGAGCGCGGGCGGCGGCGGTGAACGACGGCTCGGGCGCGGTGCCCGGACCGTCCGCGATGTTGAGCACCACGCCATACAGCAGCGGCGCGGAGTCGACGAGCGTCCACCAGGCCTCGGGGTCGACGGCGGGGTGGACGTACATGGGGACGAGGAGCCTGGTCGGCGGCCCCGGGAGTGCTTGCGGCCCTGGGGCCGTTTGCGGCGGCGCGCTCACCGGGCTGCCGGGACAGCGACCGGGGGCAGCGACTGCCACAGGTCGGTCAGTGACTGTGCGAGCGTGCGCCTCGGCTGCCAGCCCAGTGCGGACCGGGCGGCCGTGATGTCCGCGCACTGCCAGGAGACGGCGGACGAGCGGGCCGATCCCTGGCTGGTCTCCTCGATGCTGCCGTCGAACCCGGCGGCCCCGACCAGCCCGTCGGCGAGGTCACGGGCCACGGTGGCGTGTCCGCTGCCGATGTTGAGTACCGGCGGCAGCGGTCCGGGAGCGGTCGCCGCGAGGGCCGCCGCGTGCGCCACGTCCCGTACGTCGACGAAGTCCCGGTACGCCGAGAGGTCGCCGACCCGCACGGTCCCCGACGGGCCGGCCAGGCGCAGCTCACCGGCGAGCCGTCCGGGCAGTCCGGCGGCGGGCGCCCCGGGGCCCACCGGGTTGAAGACGCGCAGCACCACCGCGTCGAGACCGGCGGCGGTGACAGCCGTGGTGCCGGCGAGTTTGGTGGCGCCGTACGGGCCCTGTGGGCGGGTCGCGGCGTCCTCCGCGACGGTTTCGCCGGGTGGGGTCGGCCCGTACTCGGCGGCCGAACCGAGGTGGACGAGGCGGGCGGTGGGCGCCACCCTGCGAAGCGCTTCGCACAGCGCGGCGGGCCCGCGGGCGTTGACGTCGGTGAGCCGGACGGAGCTGCCGGTCACCAGGCCCGCGCAGTTGACGACGACGGCGGGTGCGACGACATGCAGCGCGTCCGCGAGGACGTCGGGGTCGGCGGTCAGATCGAGCGGCACATCGGCGGCCGGGGACCGGCCACCGACGAGCAGCCGCACGCCCGGCAGGGCGCGCAAGTGCTCGGCGATGTGCCCGCCCAGGAATCCGGTGGAGCCCAGGACGAGAATGCGCATGACCCGCTCACGCCCCCTTGAGCAGCAGGCCGCGGTGGGTGGTGAACTCCGCGTTGGCCCGGTCGTAGTCGTCCGGTCGCCCTATGTCGAGCCAGTAGCCGTCGAACTCGTAGGCGTGCGGCGGCGTTTCGGCGGCGAGCAGGTCCAGGACCAGCTCGTCGAAGCCGAGCGGCAGCCCCGGGGTGTAGTGGGCGAGCGTGTCGCGGGTGAGTCCGTACACACCCATGGAGACGCGGTAGTCGATGCTCGGCTTCTCCTTGAAGCCCACGACCTTGCCGGACTCGGTCGTCAGGACGCCGAAGTCGATGGACACCTTGCGGGCGTACGTGGAGACGGTCAACGGGGCTTCGGACGCTTGGTGTTGCTTGAGTACGTCCCCGTAGTCGAGGTCGGTCAGGATGTCGCCGTTCATCACCAGGAAGTTGTCGGGCAGCCGGTCCATCATGGTGAGGAGCGGGCCCATGGTGCCGAGCGGGCTGTCCTCGGTGGAGTAGCCGACGCGCAGCCCCCACTGGGAGCCGTTGCCGACGTAGGCGCGGATGATGTGGCCGAGGTGGCCGATGGCGATCGTGCAGGTGGTGAAGCCGCACGAGGCGAGCTGGCGGAGCACGATCTCCAGGATGGCGTGCTGGTCGCCGATGGGTACGAGCGGCTTGGGCAGCGCGGTCGTGTACGGCCGCAGCCGGACGCCCTTGCCACCGGCGAGGATCACTGCATGCATCGAAGTCCCCTGTACGTCGTGTGCGGGTGAGCCTTGTGCCGGAATTTCGTGTCTGCGTACGTCGTGGGCGCCGGCCGGGTCAGATGTTGTAGATGCCGGTCTTGTAGCGCGACAGGTTCGCCGGGTCGCGGAAGAACTCGATGGTGTGCGTCAGCCCCTGCTCCAGATTGAGTTCGGGCTGCCAGCCGGTGGCGGCGCGCAGCCGGGACGCGTCGGCGACCAGGCGCATCACCTCGGATGCCGCGGGCCTGATGCGCTGTTCGTCCTCGCGCACGTCGAGGTCGGTGTCCATCAGCTTGCCGATGAGATGGGTGAGGTCCCCCACCGAGATCTCGCCGCCGGTACCGGCGTTGAAGGTGCGTCCCACGACGGCGGCGGCGGGCGCGGTGCCGGCCGCGAGGAAGGCGCGGGCGGTGTCCTTGACGTACAGGAAGTCGCGGGTGGGCCGCAGGTCCCCGAGGGTGATGGTCCGCTCCCCCGCCGCGACCTGGCCGATGACGGTCGGGATGACCGCCCTCATCGACTGGCGCGGGCCGAAGGTGTTGAAGGGGCGCAGGGTGACGACCGGGGTGGCGAAGCTCGCGTGGTAGCTGTCGGCCAGCCGGTCACCGCCCGCCTTCGAGGCGGCGTACGGGGACTGCGTGTTGATGGGGTGGTCCTCGGTGATCGGCACGGTCTGCGCGGTGCCGTACGTCTCGCTGGTCGAGGTGTGCACCAGGCGGGGCGTCTCGTGTCTGCGCACGGCTTCGAGGACGTTGAGGGTGCCCGTGACGTTGGTGTCCACGTAGCTGTGCGGGGCCTGGTAGGAGTACGGGATCGCGATGAGGGCGGCGAGGTGGTAGACGGCCTCGGCGCCTTCGACCAGCTGGTTGACCGAACCGGGGTCGCGGACGTCGCCGAGGACTATCTCGACCTGGTCCAGGGTCTGGGCGGAGAGGGTCTCCAGCCAGCCGTAGGACGAGAACGAGTTGTACTGGGCCATCGCGCGGACCCGGAAGCCGGCGGCGACCAGGGTCTCGGTGAGGTGGGAGCCGATGAAGCCCTCGGCGCCGGTGACGGCGACGAGCGGGGACGCGGGTGCGGATGCGGTCACGGGGTGCTCCTCCGAATACGGATGCGGGGATCAGCGGTGCGCTGTGGGCCGGCCGAGAAAGCGACAGGCAAGGACGAGAAGGGCAACGGCCGCGATGAAGCGACAGAGCAGTTGGGCGGGGCCGGTGGGCAGCCCGGTGGCCGCGGCGGCGGCTTCGCCCGCCGCCGCCGTGAGACACACGGCCGCGGGCGGCCAGGCCACCCCGAACGCCTGCAGCAGCAGGGCGGTCCAGAGCACGGCCCCGAGACCGAGCAGTGCGGCCGGTGCGGTTCCGGCGAGCACGGCTCCGACGGCGAGCAGCGCAAGGTAGGCGCCCAGGCACAGTCCGAGGGCGCGGGCGGCGCGCAGGGTGAAGCCGCGCGGTTCGGTGCTGGCGCGCAGGGCCGCCACCGCGAGGCCGCGGTAGCGGTAGAGCAGCCATTCGGCGAAGCCCATGCTCAGGGTGAGGAGCAGCACGGCGTGCGGGTCGTCGGCGCCGGTGAGCACCGCCAGCACCCCGGCCGCCAGGCCGAACAGCCCATACGGCAAGGAGCGCCGCAGGCCGGGCGCCGGGGCGGTGGGGGCCGGGCCCGAGAGCAGACCGGCCCGTATGCCGTGGCCGGCCGCCAGCACGGTCAGCGCCATGGTGGCGAACAGCAGGACCAGGACCACCGCGGTCGGCGGCTGCCACACCAGGGTGGCGACCGCGCCCGCGGTGATGGGCAGCAGCGCGAGCAGCAGGGCCCGTTCGCGGCCGAGGACCAGGAGTACGGTCGCCGCGCCGAGGTAGCAGGACTGTCCGGCGGCGAAGACCGCTGCCGGGCCCGGCCCGGCGATGAGCAGCGCGACCACACTGGCGAGCAGGGCCCCGACCGGGGCGCCGAGCCGCAGGGCGCGGGCCGCGGCGGACGCTCCTCCGGTGCCGAGGCGCAGGAAGGCGCGGTGGCTGAGTGCCTGGTTCCAGGCCCAGGCCGCGAGACCGGCGGCGATGAGCCCGTTGGCGGCGGCCGGTCCGGCCCACAGGCCGGCGCCGAGCACGTAGGCGAGGCCGGGGAGCGCGAAGACGATTCCGCGGAGTGCGCAGCGCAGGTGGTCGGGGCGCCAGGGGTCGGCGGTGGGCGGTGGTTCGGGGTAGTGCCTGGGGACCCGGGCGTACAGGTCCTCGGCGAGTGTGAACAGGTCGGGTCGTGCGTAGCGGGCGCTGATCTGATCACCCGTCATGCCGTCGGACTCCAGGAGCGCGGCGACCTCGTACGGGTGGACGGCCGCGGCGACGGGCTCGATCAGGCGGTCGGCGAGCTCGTCGATGGGGTCTTCGGCCCAGCTGGGCCGGCCCCTGGTCCCGGACCGGGGACGGGGCAGGGCGGGCAGGCTTCCGCCCTCCCCCGGCACCAGGCGCAGTGGGCCGCTCATCCGATGGCTTCCGCGTGCCGGTCCTCGCGCCATGCGGTGGCGCCGGTGTCGACGGCGGTGTCCTCGGTGCCCCGCGCGAGTTCGGTGTAGATCGCGCGGAAGGTGTCGATGGTCTGGCGGAGGGTGAACTGTTCGATGACGCGCAGCCGCGCGGCCTCTCCCATGGCGGACCGGCGCACCGGGTCGCGGAGCAATTCCAGGGCCGCGCGGGCCATGGCCTGGGGCTCGCGGGGCGGCACCACGAGACCGGTCTCGCCGACTGCCTCGCGCACTCCGCCGACGTCCGTGGAGACGGTGGCGCGTCCGCAGGACATGGCTTCTATCAGAGTGAAGGGGAAGCCTTCGCTGATGCTGGAGAGCATCACGACGTTGCCTGCAGCGTAGGCGTCGCGGATGTCCTCCACACGCCCTTCGAAGGCGACGGCGTCCGCGTGCCCGAGCTCCGCGGCGAGCGCCTCGCAGCGCTCCCGGTAGGACTCGCCGCCGCGCGGTGTGCCGCCGAAGAGCCGCAGTCGGGCGTCCGGTATCTCGGCCCTGACCAGGGCGAAGGCCCTGATGAGGGTCTCCAGGTCCTTGATCGGGTCGACGCGGCCCGCCCAGCTGAGGGTGGGGACGTCCGGTTCGGGCCCGGCGGCCGGGAAGGCCGCAGGGTCGACGCCGTTGTAGACGGTACGTATCAAGTGCGGTGCCGCGCCGCCCTGTTCCTCCCAGAGCCGGTTGTAGCGGTTGCCCGGGGTGATCAGGGCCGCGGTGCGGTACGTCTCCTCGGCCAGCAGCCGGAAGAAGCCGAGCAGCAGTGCCTTGACCGGCCACCGGTAGGGGCCGGTGCGGTAGCCGAGGTAGCGCTCCCGCAGATAGACGCCGTGCTCCGTGAGCAACAGCGGTACGCCGTGCAGCTGTTGCCCGATGAGACCGGGCAGCACCGCGAGGCCGCCGCTGACCGCGTGCGACACCCCGCGCTCGGGCGGCGTGGCGGCGAGCGGGCGCAGGGCGTGCTCCAGCAGATCGGTGGCGGTCAGGGCGTCGTGCAGGGACGGCCTGGCGGCGTGCACCGCCAGGTCCGGGCGGTTCCAGACGGCCGCCAGGACGCGGACGGCCTGGTCGGTACGCAGGGCGGGCGCGAGCACGCCGTCCCTGGCCGCGTGGGCCAGTTGATGCAGTGCGGGCCCGAACTGGTCCTCCGCCGCGGGGTCCAGGAGTGCGGTGAGGAAACGCTCGTACGCGGCCATCACTTGCCGCTTGCGCCGGCCGCGCGGCCGGGCGCCGACCGGGTCGGGTCCCCACATGGGGACGGTGACGGGTGGTGCGACATGGCCGGGCAGCTCCCAGGCGAGCGGCTCCTGTCCGGTTCCGGTCACCGCTATGACGCGGAAGTCGAAGTCGGGCATGCCGTTGACGAGTTGGTCGCACCACACGCTCACGCCGCCGTGGCTGTGCGGATAGGTGCCTTCGGTGAGGAGAGTGACCCGGGCCGCGCCGGATGAGAGCGGGCGGAGTAGATCGGGCATGACGAGCTGATCCCCCGGGAGATGCGTGCGGTGACAGGGATGCGGGTGGCGCGTGGTACGCCGGTCGTGCGGGTCAGCCCGTGACGCCGTAGAGGATCCGCTTGAGGACTCCGGCGGGCACCGGCAGACGGGGGGCGCTGCGCTGCATGGGCTGCGCGTTGCCCGGCTGGCTCACCTTGTTCACGGACGGCGGGACCGTGCCGGCGGGCAGCGTGAGCGTCACCCGGTCCTGGAGCAGCCCGGGGGTGGCCCGCCCGGAGAGCGATCCGGCGTAGGGGCTGCCGAACGCCTGGCTGCCGAGCAGCAGATTCTGCCGGGTGCCGGTGGGCAGTGTGGCGATGGCCCGGATGCCGCTGGGGGCGCGCACCGTGACGGCGTTGCCGATTCGGTAGGCCGTCACCTGGCCGGCCTTGACGGCGGTGTCCCAGGCGGCCCGCTCGCGCAGTTCCTCGCCGATCTGCTGCTGGCGCAGATTGACCAGCGGGGTGTTGTCGGCGTACAGCGCCCTGTAGTCGTTGATGATGCGGTCGAGCACCGGGTAGGCGATCCGGTCCTCGGCCAGGTTGGACTGGTGGATGAAGTGCGGCCTCGGGTCGTTGGCGAGGACATGGCTGAGCCCGATGCGTACTTCCAGGGGCACGATGTAGTCGGCGTATCCGGTGACCGTGTCGAGGGGCTCGCTCAGGCAGGTGGTGCCCGGCGCGGTCTCGCAGACGCCGCTGCCGCCCTGGGCCGCACTGGAGTAGATCCAGTTGTACTCGTCGATCTGCTCGGTGACGCGGCCCGCGTTGTAGAACACGTTCATGGGGTAGCGGGGCACGGTGAGCGCCGGGCCGACTTGCCGCTGCACGCGGTCGCGGGAGTTGTCGGAGCCGAGCGAGGTGATGTTGTTGTCGGCGAGCGAGGGCGCGAGGTTGGGGTTGTCGTTCGGCTGCTGCGGCAGGATCTTCAGCCCCGAGTGCTCACCGGTGATCAACTCGCCGTTCTGCTGCGGGAGTCCGGCGCGCTCGCCCCAGGCGCGGTTGTCGCTGATCTGGGCGGAGATCTCGGCCCGGGTGACGTACTTGGTGCTTCCGTCGGGGTTCTTGGCGCAGATCCACGGGACGACCGTGACGTTCTGGACGCAGCCGAGGAAGGGGTGGTTGTAGGTGTGGTTGATCCAGCGGTAGGCGTTCTTGTCCGCGGTGAGCTGCTGCGCCAGCGGGTCGGCGCCGGCGTGCTCTTCCTTGTAGAGCTCGCTGCCACCACCGTTGTACGCCATGTCCAGGGTGAATCCCTTGGCCGCGGACCACTGCGTCGCGTACTGCGCGTCGGCTGCCGTCATCCGGATCGGGTCGGGCTCGCCGCCCTGGCCGGGGGCGCAGTCCACATCGCCCGGGGTGCAGTTGAGCTCGGTGTCCCAGCGGTCGTCGGCGGCGAAGACGTCGTCGACGTGGACCGCGAAGTAGTTGTGGGAGGCGCCGATCCGCACGCCCTGGGTGAGCCAGTCGACGATGCCCCGGGCCAGCAGCCGGAACTGGTTCTGATACTGGTTGTAGACGAAGCCGACGACCAGTTCGCGGCGGCCGTCGTGGCGGTACTCGCCGACGATCGAGCCGCGCTCCTGGGTGCCCGGGATCGGTGCGTCCACGTAACTGGTGAAGGCCGTCCCCGGCAGGGGCTTGGCAACATGGGCGTAACTCTCGCCCACCGTCGGCGAGTTGTTCTCGAAGGGGACCGCTCCGTCGAGATAGCCGAAGGGCCCGGCCTTGCCCGCGGCGGTCACCCCCGCGCTCACGCCGTCCAGGGAGCCGCTGTAGCCGCCGTTGGCGGGGTAGTTGAGCCCGACCTCCGGCCTGGCGTACGTGTAGGCGTCGACCTGTGGCACGGCGAAGGCCTTCTCGTACGAGACGAGCGCCGTCATCTCCGCGGAGTCCACGGGGAAGGGATTGTCGTTGGGCAGCACCACGGCCTGGTACTTGGCCCGCGGGCGCCCGTCGACGGTGTCGGCGAGGAAGCTTCCGTTGATCACCGGTCGGTCCTGGCGGGACAGATCGACGGTGGTGTACGGCGTGCCCGCGCCGTCGAGTTCGGCGGCGATCGCGGCGGTGGCCGGACCACCGTCGCTCACCACCAGGACTTTCAGGTCGATACGCGGATCCGGCGCCGCGGCGGCGCCGGAGGCCGGTGCGACGAGTGTCAGCATCAATGTGGCTGCGGACAGCGTGGACAAGGCGGCAAGTCTGGCCGTACGGCTCATGTGTATGGATCCTCCCCGGAAGGGGCATGCCGGATACACAGCCGGCATGCCCCCACCCCCCAGCGGGATGGACGCTCTCGAAGCCGCCCCCCTGTCCCGCTCTGTCGGATCACATACTGAGGGGCGCAATGGAGGTCTTGTGAGGGCATCGTGAAACCTGGCGCGAAACACACCCGTCTCACCTATAACCAAATCCGGCCGATCGACTCCCCCAGCACCCCTGCCCCACGCGCCAACCGGGCAGTCACCGGGCCTGCGCCACAGCTCACGACATCGAAAGCGTTTACCGCGCCGACCGGCGCACTCGTAGGGTCTAGACCACCGAAAGATTCCTCGGGCCACTCACCGGATTCAGCCAATCACCGACAGTCCCCGGCCCGGCAATCGCAGGCCGGTCGGCCCGCCGACCCACTTCGATCTCGGCGCCCAATCAAGCGCATTCCCGGGTGAATAGCTAGAATTCAGACATGGGACAGCGTGCTGTGACCCCTAGTGCCCCCGAACTCGTCCTCGAAACCGACGCAGGTTCTACGGTGATGAGCCCGAGCCGGGACTATCACGTCGGGCGGGACCCGTTGAGCGACATCGCCATCGACGATGCCCGGGTGTCCTGGCACCACGCGGTGATCCGGGCCGTGGACGACCATTGGACCGTTGAGGACGAGGACAGCACCAACGGCACCTACACCGAGGGCCGGCGGATCCACGAGTCCACCGTGGGCCCCGGCAGTGTCGTCCGGTTCGGCAACGCCACCGACGGACCGCGCGCCGTTCTGCTGGGCCGTGCTCCACCGCCTGACGCCCCACGCCCACCGGACCGCCCGTCCTCCGTGTCCATGCCCGCGGCCACCGGTACCTTCCGGCAGCCGACCACCGTGCGGCCACTGCCGGTCCGCACCGTGCGCATCGGCCGCGGCGGCGACAGCGACCTGGTCGTCGACGACCTGACCGTCTCGCGCCGGCACGCCGAACTGCGAGCGCACCCGGACGGTACGTACGAGATCGTCGACCTCGGCAGCCACAACGGCACCTTCCTCAACGGCCGGCCGATCGCAAGCGCCCCCGTCTCCGCGGGGGACATCGTCGGCATCGGCCACTCGGCGTTCTGCCTGGCCGGCGACACACTGCAGGAGTTCGTCGACACCGGCGAGGTCTCGCTCGATGTCCAGGACCTGGCGGTCACGGTCGACAAGGGCCGCAAGACACTCCTCGACCACGTCTCCTTCCCCGTGGGCGCGAAGTGCCTGCTCGCCGTGGTGGGTCCCAGCGGCGCCGGAAAGTCCACCCTCCTCAACGCGCTGACAGGACTGCGCCCCGCGGACCGGGGCACTGTCCTGTACGACGGCCGTGACCTCTACCGCGACTACGCGGAGCTGCGCCAGCGCATCGGGCTCGTGCCGCAGGACGACATCCTGCATTCCCAGCTGACCGTGCGCCGGGCCCTCGGATACGCCGCCGAGCTGCGCTTCCCCCACGACACCGCGAAGGCCGAACGCCAGGCCCGGGTCACCGAGGTGATCCGCGAGCTGGGCCTGGAACAGCGGGCCGACCAGCCGATCCACAGCCTCTCCGGTGGCCAGCGCAAGCGGGTCAGCGTCGCCCTGGAGCTGATGACCAAACCGTCGCTCCTCTTCCTCGACGAACCGACCTCCGGGCTCGATCCGGGCATGGACCGTTCGGTCATGCACATGCTCCGCGGGCTGGCCGACGACGGCCGCACCGTCGTCGTCGTCACGCACAGCGTGCTCAGCCTGGATGTCTGCGACCGGCTGCTGATGCTCGCCCCGGGCGGCCGGATCGCGTACTACGGGCCACCCGAGGACGCACTCGCCTTCTTCGGGTTCGAGCAGTGGCCGGAGGCGTTCGAGGCCTTCGAGAACGACCACGGGCGCGACTGGGCGGAGCAGTACCGCCAGTCGCCGTTCCACCAGCAGTACATCGCGAACTCGATGGTGCGGCCGGCCCTGCCCCAGGCCCCCGCCCCGGCGTCCGCCGCCCCGCCGAGGACGCGGAGCTGGGGTGCGCAACTGCGGACCCTGGTGCGGCGGTACGCGGCCGCGCTGAGCGCCGACCGGACCTTCCTGGCCATCATGATCGCCCTGCCGTTCGTCATGGGCGCGATGGCCCGCGCTCTGGCGGGCTCGAAGCTGACCCAGGAAACGGCGATGAACGCCCTCCTCATCCTCTGTGTGGGTGGTGTGCTGACAGGCGCTGCCAACGCCGTGCGCGAGTTGGTCAAGGAGCGGGTGATCTATCAGCGGGAGCGTGCCGTCGGGCTGTCCAGATCCGCGTATCTGATGTCCAAGGTCGTGGTGCTCGGCACCATCACAGTGCTGCAGGCCGTCGTCCTGACCCTGGTCGGTCTGGTCGGCGTCGATCTGAACGCACCGGGCGGTGAAGGGGTGTTCATGCCGCCGCTGGCCGAAATCACCCTCGCCGTCGCGTTGCTGTCGTTCACCGCGATGATGCTCGGTCTCCTCGTGTCGGCGCTGGTGCGCAAGGAGGAGGTCACCATGCCGCTGCTGGTCCTCCTGGCCATCATCCAAGTCGTCTTCTGCGGAGCGCTGTTGAAGCTGAACGGAGTGGTGGGGGTCGAGCAGTTGTCGTGGCTCGTTCCCTCCCGGTGGGCGGTGGGCGCGATGGCGGGGACGATCGGACTGGCCCGGATCGTTCCCGGCAAGCTGACTGCGGATCCGCTGTTCGAACACTCCGCGGGAGTGTGGCTGGTCAACATGGGGATGCTGGTGGTGCTCTGCGTCGTCTTCGGATACGTCGTCGCGAAGCTGCTGCGCCGGCACGAACCCGCGATCATGCGGAAGTAGGGGCGGGCCCATGGCGACCCCGGAGTTCCACCCGACCCATGTCGTCCCCCGGGACGGCCTGCCCGCCTGGGAGGCACCGGACGCGTCCCGGCCCACCGACCCGCTCGACCCGCTGCTTCCCGTCCAACTGCTCGACCGGCGCGGGGACTGGGGGCAGATCGCGTGCGCCAACGGCTGGTCCGCGTGGGTCGACGGCAGGCTGCTGGTCCCGGTGCCCCAGGCACCGCCATCGGCCGGGCAGCCGCTCGCCCGCACGGCCGACCCGCGGCCACTGCTGGCCCGCGTCGAGGAGTCGCTCGGCCAGTACCGGCGCGCGGCGCAGGACCTGGCCGACGGGCGCGGTGACGAGGAGAGCTTCAGGCGCCGAACCCGGGGGCTGCGGGTCGGGATGGTCGTCGACGGCGAGTCGGTGTGGCTGTACGACGCCGAGCACGAGCGCTGGGTGTTCTGCGACGGGACGCGGCTCACCACGTACGCGGCCTCCGGGGGACCCGGCTCGGGCAACGCACCCGCGCACCGCCGGACGGACGCGCCGCGACCCTCGAGTACGGCAGGGCCGGAGCCGACCCGGGTGGACGTACAGGAGGGGGCGGACCAAGCCCCGCGGGACGCGGCGGGCCCGGAGCCCACGCAGGTGGTGGACCCGGCCCGGGTGGCCGAACACGGCCCGGCCGACGCGGCCGACAGCGGTGCGACGCGCCTGGTGAAACCCTTCGGCGGCGCCGAAGGCGCCCAAGGGCCGGACGGACATCCGCCCACCAGGGCCGGTGACCGGTGATGGGCCATTCCCCGCACGAACCGGACCTGCCCGCGGGCGCCGCGTCCGGCCTCATCGGGAAACAGATCGCGAGCTACCTGGTGGAGTGCGAGATCGGCCGCGGCGGCATGGCGGTCGTCTACCGCGCCAAGGACCTGCGGCTGGACCGTACGGTCGCCCTCAAGCTGCTCGCCCCCGAGCTCGCCCGCAACGACACCTTCCGCAGGCGGTTCACCCATGAGTCGCGGGTGGCCGCTGCGATCGACCACCCGCACATCGTCCCGGTCTTCGAGGCCGGCGAGACCGACGGCGTTCTCTACATCGCGATGCGCTACGTCGCCGGACAGGATTTGCGCG
The DNA here is from genome assembly GCF_051131715.1 of Streptomyces sp. A5-4. Taxonomy (NCBI): domain Bacteria; kingdom Bacillati; phylum Actinomycetota; class Actinomycetes; order Kitasatosporales; family Streptomycetaceae; genus Streptomyces; species Streptomyces sp. A5-4. The sequence continues at coordinate 811,577 of NZ_CP178591.1, forward strand.
CCCTGCTGGACCGGCAGGGGCCGTTGTCGATCGGAGCGGCGACCCGCATCGCCGCGCAGGTGGCGTCCGCACTCGATGCGGCCCACGACCACGACCTGGTGCACCGGGACGTCAAACCCGGCAACATCCTGGTCGCGGAGGGCACCGACAGCGATCACCCCGAGCATGTGTATCTCACCGACTTCGGGCTGACGAAGAAGTCGCTCTCGCTGACCGGGTTCACCAGCGTGGGCCAGTTCGTCGGAACGCTCGACTATGTGGCGCCCGAGCAGATTTCGGGGCGCCCGGTGGACGGCAGGTGCGATGTCTACAGCCTGGCCTGCGTCGTCCACGAAACCATGGCCGGGGCGCCGCCGTTCCAGCGCGACGACGACATGGCGCTGCTGTGGGCCCATCAGTTCGACCCGCCGCCCGCCCTGACCGGGCTGCGCCCCGATCTTCCGGCCGGCGTCGACGGTGTCCTGGCGAAGGCCCTCGCCAAGAGCCCGGACGACCGGTACGACTCCTGCCTCCAGTTCGTGGCCGCGCTGCGCGCCGTCGCCGTGGGCGGCGGTCCGGTCGGCGGGGGGCACGCGCGGACGCGGGTGGACCCGGGCACCGGTGCCCGGACGCCGGTGGCCGGGCCGCCGCCCGCGCCGCCCCGCTGGGCGCGGGCGGTCTTTCCCGGCCTCCTGACGTAGACGTCGGCGGACCTCAGCGGGTCGGCGGCTCCTCCTCGCCCCGACGGTGCACCCGCGACGCGAGGAGGCCGCCGAGGAAGCCGGTGACCAGCCCCCAGGCCACTGCCACACCGAGCGCGGTCCACAGGCGCGGCCGGAGCGCCACCTCTCCGCCGAGGCCGCCGCCGAGGTCTCCGACACCCAGCAGCGACAGGCCGTAGTGCGCGGAGATCCGGGCGACCAGGCAGACGATCAGCACCGTGAGAGTGAGTGCCACCGCCATGTGCGCGGCGTGCTTCCACGGCCGCATCCGGGCGGGCGAGCTGACGGCCATGAGGAACGCGGCGGCCAGGAGGGCGACACCGGCGACGGCGACCAGCCACCAGATGCGTCCGTCGTATTCGGCGAGCGTGCGCACGCTCAGGGTGGAATTGTCCGGCGTACGGAGTACGGAGTCCAGCGCCTGCGGCATCGGCAGCCCGAAGGGGCCGTCCACCTTGCCCTCCCAGGAGGCGCCGAGCCCGAGCGTGAGGGCGAGCCAGACGAGGTTCGGCAGTCCGAGAAGGATCACTGCGGCCGTCTCGGCGGGGTGGCCGCGCGTCAGCACGACGACGAGTCCGACCACCAGTCCCAGGGCGACGTACCCGAGGAGCAGCACCACCATGGCGTGGGCGGCGGGGCGCACCGTCTCCTGGAAGCGCACCAGGCGGGCGGGCAGCGGGGCTCTGCGTGACACCAGGAGGGCGAGGACGAGGACGCCCACGAGCCACAGCGGGCCGAAGAAGAGGGTGGCGGGGATGTCGACCTCGAACCCGACCTCGGGGGAATCGTCCAGTACGTCGCCGATGACACCGCCCGTCGGGTCCTCGACCGGGACCGTGAAGCTGTGGCGGGCCAGGGCCGAGAGGCCGATGAGCGTCAGCAGCCACAGCGCCGCGGGCCGGGCGGCCCGGCCGACGAGTTCGCGGGTACTTGCCACGGCTCGGTGACGCAGCGGGCGCAGGAACCCCGCGGCGATCGTCAGGGCGCCGACGAGCGTCACCGAGAGGGGCATCACCGTGAGGCTGGCGCTCGTCTCGGCGATCGCCCCGGCGTCTCCCGAAAGCCCGACACAGCCGCCGGCCGCCATGACGACAACGGCCGCGACCACCGCGGGGAACGCGCCCCCGGGCAGACCGGTCGCACCGGCGGCCCACAGGCCGAGGGCCGCCGTGACCACCATCGCCGTCAGCCCGGCGAGCACCGCCACCAGGGCGTCGCGCCACAGCTGTGGACGCGGTGCGGCGCTTCCCGCGACGGATTCTTGTCGGCTCACGCTGTCAACGCTAAGCAGGGGTTCGGCTCCGCGCCCGTCGAGCGGCCGACTGCTCGGCCTGTGGATCTGCCGGCTTGCGGATCTGCCGGGTACCCGGCACAGAATGGGGACTGTACGTACTAAATTGGGATGAATCCCTACGTTGGGAAGCAGAGCCCGTGAGTACCCCACCACCTTCGTCAGGCCGCCCCACAGGGCCCCCGTCCGGCCCTCTTTCGGGCCCCTCGCAGCCGGGTCCGACCCAACAAGTGCCCACGCCGCCGACCGGTCCGCCCACCGAACCGCCGAGCGGCGGAGGCTCCGGTGGCCCTGTTGGTCCGGGCGGCGCGTCAAAGGGGCCTGGGGAGGAACCCGGCCGCCCCTGGTGGCGGTCCGTGCCCCGGGTGGCGGCGACCGCCTGCGCCCTGGTGGCCGCGGTCGTGCTGACCGTCGTCCTCACCCGGCCCGACGGCGGCCCGGTCGCGGGCGGCGAGGTCTTCCTCCAGGCGGCGGGCTCGTCCGGGCCCGATCCGTACACCGGATCGACCGCGCGCAAGAGCTCCGCCGAGACGGCGCCGCCGAGCGCGTCAGCGTCCACGCCCCGGTCCGATTCGACGGACCAGTCCACCGTCACCCGCGGCGTGCGCGGGTCCGCACCTGGTCTGTACGGCGGCACACGCAACATCGCCACCTGCGACGTGGAGAAGCAGATCACCGCGCTCACCGCCGAACCGGCCAAGAACAAGGCATTCGCCTCGGTCCTGAGCATCAAGCCCGCCGGCGTACCCGCGTATCTGCGGAAACTGACGCCCGTCCAGCTGCGCATGGACACCCGGGTGACCAACCACGGCTACCGCAGCGGCTCACCCACCAGCTATCAGGCCGTGCTGCAGACGGGCACGGCCGTCCTGGTCGACGACCGCGGTGTGCCGCGGGTGCGCTGCGCCTGCGGGAATCCGCTGCTGGCGCCGGTCGCCGTACAGGGCACGCCCCGGCGGACGGGTGACAACTGGCCCGCCTACCAGCCGTCGAAGGTCGTGGTGGTGGCGCCCGCGGTCCAGGTGGTGAACGTGTTCATCATGTTCGATCCGCGGAACGAGCAGTGGTTCTCGCGCGGCGCGGGCGACACGGGCGGCGGCGACAAGAAGACCCCGCCGCCGGTGACCGACCCCTCGCCGCCCACCGGCACGTCGTCGCCGCCCACGTCCCCGTGCCCGCCGCCGTCCGTCGGCGGGGCCACGTCTCCGGAGACCGGCGGGACCACAGGAAGCTGTCCCCCGTCCTCGGCGCCGCCGTCCTCGGCGCCGCCGTCCTCGGCGCCGCCGTCCTCGCCGCCCGTACCGCCGCCGTCCTCCGAACCGCCGACATCTCAGCCGCCCCCCGCGTCCCCGGCGGAGGATTCCCCGGCGCCGCCTTCCCCGCAGTCCGGCTCGGCGGCCCCCGGGGGCGTCTCCTAGGAGCCGCCGGGAGAGCAGGGTCGGACCGGGTCATGTCATCTGACGCCGCACCAGCCGGCGGAGGTGCCCGTCGGCGGCGAGCAGCTCGCCCGGCGGGCCCTGTTCGACGATCCGGCCGTCCGCCATGACGATCACCTGGTCGGCGTCCATGACGGTGGACAGCCGGTGGGCGATCACCAGGCGGCTGGCGCTCAGTCGGCGGGTACTCTCGGTCACGACCCGCTGGGTCTCGTTGTCCAGTGCGCTGGTCGCCTCGTCGAAGAACAGGATGCGGGGGCGCCGGACGAGCGCCTGGGCGATCATCAGGCGCTGTCGCTGCCCACCGGAGATGGCGCCACCGTCGGAGATCATCGTGTGCATCCCCATCGGCATGCCCCTGATGTCCTCGGCGAGCCCGGCCATTTCGGCGGCCTCCCAGGCCTCTTCCTGGCTGAAGGCCTCGGTGCCGCAGATGCAGTCCAGGATCGATCCGCTGAGCGGCTGCGCGTTCTGCAGGACGACCCCGCACTGACGGCGTACGGCCGCCCGGTCGAGGGCGGCCAGATCCTGACCGTCGTACAGCACACTGCCCGAGACCGGTCGGTCGAATCCGATCAGCAGCCGCAGCAGTGTCGACTTGCCGCACCCGCTGGGGCCGACGACCGCCACGAACTCGCCCGGCCGCACGGTCAGGGACACCCCGTCGAGGACCAGCGGGCCCTCCTCGGTGTAGCGGAAGGAGAGATCCCTGGCTTCGATCCCGCCGGACAGCTCGCCGGGTTGCGCGCTGGCGTCGCCGGCCTCGGGTGCCTCGTCCAGAACCGGCTTGAGCTGCTCGAACATGGGCTGGACCGCGGCGGCGGACACCAGCGCCCCGGTGAGCTGGGTGACCGAGGTCAGCAGCATCGTCACGGACGTGTTGAAGGTCAGGAACTCCCCGGCCGACATGCTGCCGCGGGCCGGACCCGCGAGCAGGATGAACATGGTGAGCGAGCTCAGCGGCAGATAGACCGCGTCGAGGACCGTGGTGAGGTTCTTGACGCGCCCCGCCCGCTGCTGCAATTCGCGGGAGCGGGCGAACTCGCGGGCCCAGGCGGCGTACGCGAAACTCTCCGCCGCCGCGACCCGCAGCTTCGGCAGGCCGCGCAGGGTCTGGAAGGCCTGGTTGTTGAGCTTGTTGCCCAGCTCCACCAGCCGGCGCTGCCACCGCAGCTGCCACAGCCCCATCCCGAGGAACACCGCTCCGATGGCGAGCAGCATGGCGATGGCCGCCAGCGCCAGCGGCACGCTGTACCAGAGGAGCAGGGCGATGTTCATCGCACCGACCGTGCTCGACTGCACGACGACCGGTCCGATGCCGGACGCCAGCCTGCGGATGGCGTTGACCCCCATCGCCGCACTCGCGAGCTCTCCGGTGGAGCGCTCGGTGAAGAACCGGGTCGGCAGCCGCAACAGCCGGTCCCACACGGCCGGTTGCAGGGCGCTCTCGATGCGTCCCTCGATCCGCAGGACCGTGAGGTTCTGCAGCAGCAGGAACGCCGCGGACACAATGGCCGCGATCACTACGGCGAGTGAGACCTGGACGATGAGACCGGTGCGGGCCGTGGGTACGTAGACACCGAGTACCTGTCCGGTCGCGATCGGCACGAGCGCGCCGAGTCCGACCGTCACCAGCACGCCGAGAAGCAGCGTGCGCAGGTCCATGCCCGCGCCGCGCAGGCCGAAGCGCAGCAGCCGCCAGGTGGTCAGGGGGTGTTCGGGAAGCGGGCGGTAGAACATCACGGCGCGCGCTTCGAGTTCCGGTGCGCTGTCCGCCCCGATGCGCCTGCGCAGCCCCGACGCCGGGTTCACCGCCTCGTACCGGCCGCGGCGCCAGAGCAGGGCGACCGGAGCTCCGGACTTGGCCCAATGGCCGACCAGGGGGCCGGAGTTCGTACGCCACCAGCGTCCGTCGAGCCTGACCGAGCGGGTGCGGATCCGTGAGCCGACCGCGATGCGCTCGACCGGGGTGACGCGGTCGCCGTCGTTCGGCGAGCCTGCCTTGGACGGCTCGGTGAGCGTGATCCCCACCGCTTCCGCGACCCGGCGGCAGACGGCGAAGGTGGCGTCGTCGCCCGCCCGGCCGGCCGCGCCCGCTGCTCGTCCGGTCCGCTCCGGCCGTCCCATGGAGGCCAGCAACGCCTGGTCGGCGCGGGCCCGGACGGTCTCGCCCGCCTTGATACCGGCGGCCGTCCGGTCCTCGTGGGCACGCTCCAGCCGTTCGATCCAGCGGTCCACCGCGGACAGCAGTCGGTACTGCTGGTTGATCATCTGCTGCCACATCGCGCCTTCGACCAGCAGCGCGTCGGCCGCTTCAGCGCCGTACGCGGCGCCGTACCGCACGCTGCCGGGGGCGACCGGCATCCAGAGGATGTCGTCGTCGGCCACGGCCTCCTCGTGGGAGGGCCGGCCGTCCAGCGGGGCCTCGAACAGGACGCCCAGGCTGCGGCCGACGCCGAGCGCGAAGGCGTGCTCCAGCGGTGTCGGGGCGGGGCCGCCGTCCTCGTACGACGGGGGCGCGTTGTAGGAGGGGTACGCGTCGTGGGGATACGCGTCGTACGCCCCGTGCTCGCCGTACTCCGGGCGGTAGAGCTCCCGCAGCGGAATGCGGCGCAGCAGACAGTCCTGGGAGGGTCTGCCGAGCAGGGTGTGCAGTGGGCCGTCGACAGGTCCCAGGAGCAGCGTTCCCCTCTCGACGCGGCCGAGGAAGTGCCAGTGGCCCTGCTGGGCGGTGTCGACCGCGAAGAGGTCCAGGGCGCCGCCCAGGACGAGCCACAGCACGTGCGGACCCTCCAGCGGCAGGCTGCGCAGCCCGGTGCAGTCGACGGGCGCGCCCAGGCCGCCGAGCGCGTGCGTCACCGCGTCGTGCTCGCCGGCGGTGGTCGGGGCCGTGGTCATCTCAGTGCTCCTTGACCAGCTCGGCGTACGGTCCGCCGGCCGCGACCAGTTCCTCGTGCCGACCGCGTTCGACGACCGTGCCGTGGTCGAGGACCACGATCTCGTCGCTGTCGCGCACGGTGCTCAGCCGGTGGGCGATGACGACGCACGCACAGCCGCGCCGCCGCAGATTGTCGATGATGAGCTGCTCGGTCCTGGCGTCCAGTGCGCTCGTCACCTCGTCGAGGACCAGCACGCTCGGCCGCCGGACCAGGGCGCGGGCGATCTCCAGCCGCTGCCGCTGCCCGCCGGAGAAGTTGCGGCCGTCCTGCTCGACCCGGCAGTGGATCCCGCCGGGCCGCCGCACGATCACATCGTCGTGGATCGCGGCGTCCCGCAGGGCGGTGACGACGGCCTCGTCCGTGATGGACGGGTCCCACAGCGCCACGTTGTCGCGGACCGTGCCTTCGAAGAGGAAGACGTCCTGGTCCACAAAGGACACCGAGGCGGCCAGCGCGCTGCGCGAGATGTCCTCAAGGCGCTGTCCGTCGATGCGGATCGTCCCCTCCCAGGGGCTGTAGAGGCCGGAGATCAGCCGGGAGACCGTGGACTTGCCGCTGCCGGACCCCCCAACGAGCGCGACCTGGCGGCCGGGGCCGACCTCCAGCGAGAAGCCGCTGAGCAGGGGCTTGTCGAGCGGGCTGTAGCCAAAGGTGACGTTCTCCAGCGTCACCTGGCCCTTGAGCCTGCGGGTGCTCGCGGCCGGCTCGCGGCGCGAGTACAGCGGGTCGACCGGGAAGCTCTCCACATCCTTCAGCCGGGCCATGTCCGCGGCGAAGTCCTGGATCCGGCCCGCGACCCCGTTGAGCCGGGTGATGGGCGCGGTGAAGCGCACCACCAGTGCCTGGAAGGCGACCAGCAGACCGATGGAGATGGCTCCATCCACCGCGCGCAGGCCGCCGATCCACAGGATCAGCGCACTGTTGAGCGTCGCGAGGGTGGGGGCGACGACGGCCAGCGCGGCGCTCGGCACACCGAGCCGCTGCTGGTCCTCCAGGGTGGTCGCGTGCTGGCCGGCCCAGCGGCGGAAGTATCCGTTCTCCCCGCCGGTGGCCTTCATCGTCTCGATCAGCTGGAGACCGGTGTACGACGTGTTGGTCAGCCGGGCGCTGTCCGCGCGCAGCTTCTGGGTGTGGGTGGCGCGCAGCCGGATCACGATCCGCATCGCCACCACGTTGAGCAGGGCGATCAGCACTCCGATGACGGTGAGCTGGGGGTCGTACGTCCACAGCAGGAGGGCGTACAGGATCACCACGATTCCGTCGACGCCCGCGGCGGCGAGGTCCCGCGCGAGGGTTTCGGCCACCGCGTCGTTGGACTGCAGACGCTGCACCAGGTCGGCCGGGCTGCGCTGGGCGTAGAAGGTGACCGGCAGCCTCAGCAGGTGCCGCAGGAAGCGGGCGCTGCTGAGGGTGGAGGAGATGATGCGCCCGCGCAGCAGGTTCGCCTGTTGCAGTGCGGTCAGCGCCGCGGTGAGCGCCACCAGCACGGCCATCGAGGCGAAGAGGGGCCCGAGCAGCGAGGTCTGATCGCCTATCAGGAACATGTCGATGTAGGTGCGGCTCAGCGCGGGCCCGGCCGCGCCGACCACGACCAGCAGGAGACTGGCGAGCAGGGCTGCCAGCAGGGTGCCCGTCGTGCCCCTCAGCCGGGCGGGTACGGCGCCCATGATCCCCGGTTTGCGACCGCCCCGGCGAAAGGACGCGGTGGGCTCGAAGACCAGGACGACACCGGTGAAGCTGGTGTCGAAGTCCTCGGTCGTGACGAAGCGCCGGCCCTTGTCGGGGTCGTTGATGTGCACGCCGCGGCGGCCGAGGCGGCGTCCGGCGCCGTCGTAGACGACGTAGTGGTTGAACTCCCAGAACAGGACGGCCGGCGCCTGGACCTCGGCGAGCGCCGCGGCCTCCATCTGCATGCCCTTGGCCTGGAGGCCGTAACTCCGGGCGGCCTTCAGGAGGTTGCTGGCGCGCGAGCCGTCGCGGGACACGCCGCAGGCGATGCGCAGCTCCTCCAGCGGCACATGGCGCCCGTAGTGGGCGAGCACCATGGCCAGCGAGGCGGCGCCGCACTCCAGTGCCTCCATCTGGAGGACGGTGGGAGTGCGGACGGCCCGGCGCTTCCTGCCGCCGGGCTGCTTGCCCGAAGGGGCGCGGCGCGTGCCGCGGCGCGGGGCCGGAGCCGGGGTCGGCGCGTTGCCGGGGCGATGGCGTCCGCGGCCCGCCGGCAGTTGCTGCTGTGCGGTCATGGAAGCAGCCAATCGATCGGATGCTGCTCGGCCAGGTGGATGGAGCCCTCGGCCAGGGTCAGGGAGTCGACCGCGAACGGTGGCCCGTCGGAGGAGGACCAGGCGTAGCCGGAGGTGGTGCGCGGCGACCGGTCCAGTCGGATCAGGACCGCCACGGGCTGCCCCCGCCGGGAGAACTGTTCGCCGAGCTGACTGCTGCCGAGGAACGCGGTGATCCGCTGCCGGGTCTGCGCGGTCCGCCCGACCGCCTTCACGCGCCCACGCAGGACGCCGTACTGCTGGGTGGGCACGGACTGGACGGTGAGGTCCACGGGCGCGCCCACGGGTACCGTCGCTCCCTCGGCCGCGGGGACGTACACCATCGCCATCAGCGGGTCGTCGGCGCTCTTGGTCTGCTCGACGGCCGCCACATCCGCTCCGGTGGTGACCACGGAGCCGATCGTGGCGACCAGGGTGGTCAGCCTGCCCGCGGCGATCGTGCGGACGAGGGCGCTGCCCTGGGCGGTACGGACCTTCACCAGGGGGGCATTGGCGGAGACCCGGTCGCCTTCCTTGGCGAGTACGCCGGTGACCTGTCCCGCGACGGGGCTCTGCAGGACATAACTGCCCTGGGCGTGGGTGAGAATTCCGGGTGCTGTGAGCGTGGAGGACACCACGCCGGTCACCGCCCACACTGCGGCGGCAATCATGACGAAGACGGTGACAGTCAGGACGAGAAGGCCCTGCGGCCGGGCAAAGCGCACCGGCAAATCAATTTCTTCGGGTGATTGCAGCTTGGAAAGGGCCTGTTGGCGGAATTGCACGGCATTCTTCCCTCAACCACAATGGTCTGGCGGGTGTGAAAATTCGGAGGGCAAGGGAACGGCCGTGTGCCCCGGAGCCGGGGGGAGGATCCGGGGCACACGCGGCCGGTCGGCAAGGAGGGGGCGCCGACAGGCCGGTTGTCACCGTTGTTCATGTGCCGCCGAGCGGCACACAGTCGGCTCAAATACCGGCGGCCAGGCCCGTGGCCAGGCCCGTGACACCGGTGGTGTTGAGGCCGGTGGCCGAGTCGGCGAGGCCGGTGACCGTGCCGACGGTGGTGTCCACGGTGTTGGTGGCCGTGCCGACCACACCGCCGAGCAGACCGCCGGACACGTTGTCCAGGTCGGCGTCGGAGATTTCCTGGGTCGCAACCTGGGGGACGGAGTTCATGATGAGCTTCCCTTCACACATGGATATCTCGAAATAACCGCGACCGGCCCCGTCAAGAGGCCCGGCTGCGACGTGAACGATCAAAGCACGTGGGCGTGTTGCGCCGCCAATCGGACAACTGCCCGGACGCTTCGAATGCCTGCGCCGAATTACCTGACGTGCACATGCGTCCATGAATTGGTGGCAGCTCCTTCACATAACCGGAGGTGTGGCTTCCGCACGCCCGGCGCGTTCTCGACGGTGAACTGGACATTCCCGCACCAAAGATCTTCGGCGGCGCCCGGATCGGGCAGGACGCGCGCCAGGTCCGTACCAGGGAGTGCGCCGCCTGCGTATTCGGTGTGCAGATTCACTGGAGGTACCCGTTCACAGAGGGCGGCCGGTCACAGAAGCGCCCGCTCGGGTGCCTGCTCAACGCAGGACCGAACGGGCGCCGGAAAGTGGAACTTCAGGTCGCGGACCTCACACCTTCCACCAGGTCAGGAATCCGCTCCACCACTTGCCCCGCTGCGGAGCGCTCCGCGTGTCCTGCGGCCGGCTGTTCCCGGGCCCCGGGGCGCCGACGCCATGAGGAGCGGGCGCCCTTCGCTCCTTGCGCTCCGGGGTGAAGCGGGCGGGAAGGGCCTTCAGCGCACGGTGGAAGGGCCCCGGCCGCCACGCGAGCATGTCGACGGGAACGGCCAGGTCGATGTCCGGCAGGCTGTTGAGAAGCTTCTCTATCGCCAGTACGGCGATCAGCAGCGCGGGGTCCTTCGCCGGGCAGGCGTGCGTTCCCGCGCCCCAGGCGAGGTGGGCCCGCTTGCTGAGCAGCTGCCCGCCCGCGGAGTTCGAGGTCAGCGCGGGGTCGGAGTTGGCCGCGGCGAAGCTGATGACCACGGGGGTGCCCGCGGCCACCGCGACTTCGCCGAGGTCCACGTCGTACACCGGGTAGTGCGCGGCGTAGTTGGCGATCGGCGGGCTGTTCCACAGCACGTCGTTGATCGCGTCCTCGACCAGCAGACCGGCCGTGTGCCGGCCGCCGGAGTACTTGTCGTCGGAGAGCAGCAGCCGCAGCGCGTTGGCGATGAGGTTCTGGGTGGGCTCGGTGCCCGCCCCGATGAGCATCACGAGCTGATGGATCATCTCCTCGTCGGTGAGCCCCGCCTCGTGCTGCATGAGCCACGAGGTGATGTCCTCGCCGGGCTGTGCCCGCTTGAGCGACACCAGCTCGAAGAGGGACTGGGTGAGGATCTCGTTGGCCCGCTCCACATCCACCCCGTCGAAGATGCCGGAGAAGCCGTGGAGCAGCCGGTCGCCGATCTCTGCGGGACAGCCGAAGAGGTCGTTGAAGACGAGCAGAGGCAGCAGCTGCGCGTAGTCGGCGATCAGGTCGGCCTCGCCGTGGCCGTTGAACTGGTCGATGAGGTAGGCGGCGACGCGGTCCACGTGCCGGCTCATCCGGTGCGTGTCGATCCGGGCCAGCGAGTCCGTGACTGCCTGACGGAGCCTCAAATGCTGGGCGCCGTCGGTGAACAGGCAGTTCGGGCGGTACGCCATCATGGGGAGAACGGGGCTGTCCAGCTGCACCCGTCCCTCGCTCAGGGCGCGCCAGTGGCGCGAGTGCCGGGCGAAGACGTCGGGGTTCTGCAGCACATGCAAGGCCGCCGTGTAGTCGGTGACCAGCATGGCCTCCACTCCGGGGGCGAGCTCGACGGGGCCGACCGGTCCGTAACCGCGCAGGTGCTCGTAGAAGCCCTGCGGGTCGGCGGCGAACTCGGGTCCGTGCAGGGGGACACTCGCACCACTGTTGTGGGCCGGGCAGCCGGGCGGCGGTGCCTGGGCTTCCGGGGGGTATTGCATGCCGAACTCCTAGGAAAGGCGCGACTGGAGGTAACGGACGAGCGCGATGAGGGCGTTCGCCGAAGAACGTTCGTCGCGCGCGTCGCAATTGACGAGTGGCGTCTCGGGCAGGAGGTCGAGGGCCTCCCGTATTTCGTCGTCCACGTGCGTCGGGGTGTCGTCGAACCGGTTGACGGCGATGGTGTACGGAATCCCGTACTGCTCGACCAGGTCCATGACCGGAAAGGACTCTTCGAGCCGCTCGGGGTCGACCAGCACCAGGGCCCCGAGGGCGCCGCGGGACATGTCTTCCCAGACCTGGACGAAACGCTGCTGTCCCGGTGTCCCGAAGAGATAGAGGACCAGGTTCTCGCTGAGCGTCAGCCGGCCGAAGTCCATGGCCACCGTGGTGGTGGTCTTGCCGGGTGCGCCCTTGAGATCGTCGATCTTCTCGCCGGCCCGCGTCATGACCTCTTCGGTACGCAGCGGCGGGATCTCGGAGAGCGTTCCGATGAGCGTGGTCTTGCCGACGGCGAAGTGCCCGACCACGAGAATCTTCGCCGCGGTCTGTACCGAATCGCGCAAGTAAGTGCGGTCATCCAAAGCGAGCTTGGAGGCCATTGAGCACCTCCTCGAGTATCCGCCGCTCAACGGGCTCGGCGCGTGGGATGGGGGTGCGCGTGAACAGGTATCCCGCGGCCTTGAGGTCGGACAGCAGCAGCCTGACGATGCCGACGGGCAGCTGCGTGTGTCCGGCGATCTCCGCGACCGCGAGATACCCGCCGGAACAGAGCTCGACGAGACGGCGCTTCTCCGGATCGAGATGATCCGACCTCGGGGCCTCGTCGGCCACGGTGATCAGAGTGATCAGCGACAGCTCGTCGTAGTCGAGGAGACTACGGCCGTTGGTGATCACATACGGCCGCACTAATTGAGGCGCTTCGGGTCCCTGCTCGGGATCGTCCGGTGTCGTCATGCCTTGGTATCAGCAATCTCGCGAGGGGGGCTGGTCAGGGCCTTGCCGAGTTGACCGACGAGCTGCTGCATACGGAAGGTGATCTCGGCCATGTCGACCTCGGGGGAGGCCGATACGGCGAGGTAGGCACCTTCGCCCGCGGATATGAGAAAGACCCAGCCGTGCTCGAATTCGACGAGGGTCTGGCGCCAGGTCGGGCGGTCGCTCGGTGGTCTGCCGCAGAAGTCGGCCACCGTTCGGGAGAGAGACTGCATGCCGCTCATCGCCGCGGCGACGGTGTCGGCGTGGTCCTTGCCGACGTCCTTCGAGCGGGCCATGAGCAGGCCGTCCGCGGAGACGAGAATCGCGTGGCGTGCCTCGGGCACTTCCAGAGCACTGTCAAGCATCCACGACAGGTCGTAATTCACTGAGCCTCATGCCCTTCGCTACTTGAGCTTGTCGAACGTCGTCCTGAGTGCGTCCCCCGCTGAAATGCCCCCATGACAGAGGCGATCTGTTCGGTCGATCGTGCCGGTGCGGCATCCGTCTCGGCCGCGGGCACGATCGAAATCGCGCCCCTGCGCCGACGTTTCGGCAGGCCGCCGAATGTGGTTGAAGGAGCCACCTGAATCTCTTCGGATTCGAGCGGCGCAGAGGAAAATTCACCCACGGGGGGATTCTCCTTCACCTCGCGTTTGCGTACGGGTGCTTCGGGCCTGCGATCGGATTCCGGCATGGCGGTGAGGAGTTCATCGGGCAGAAGCACCACGGCGCGCACTCCTCCATAGGGCGAGGTCGAGTCGACGGAGACGCTGAATCCGTACCGCGCGGCCAGTACACCGATCACGGTGAAGCCGAACTGCGGCGGGTTTCCGAGTCCCGAGACGCCGGGCGAGCGCTCGCTCGAAAGGAGCTTCGCCGCGCGGCTCTTCTCCTCCTCGTTCATTCCCACACCGGCGTCGTCGACAATGATGCAGACGCCCTTGGGCACCGGCCGGATGTTGATCTCGATCATCGTTTCGGGCGCCGAGTAACTCGTGGCGTTGTCGAGCAGTTCCGCGAGGGTGAGCGCGACCGGTTCCACGGCCTTGCTGACGATGGCGAAATTGCTCTGTGTGCGGATCTCGACGCGGGCGAAGTGGCGGATCCGGCCCTTGGCGCTGCGCACCACGTCGTACAGTGACGCGGCCGACCTCTGGCGCCCGAGCCAGCCGTCGCACAGCACGGCGATGGACTGGGCGCGCCGCGCGAACTGCGAGTTCATGTGGTCGATGTCCAGCAGGTCCTGAAGAATCTGCTGATCGCCGTACTTGCCCTGCAACTTGCTGATGGCGAGCTGCTGTTCGCTGGCGAGACCCTGAAGCGTACGCATCGCCGACTTCAGCGCGGTCTTCGTGTCGTCCTCGGCGCGCTCCTTCGCCTCTCGCACCGACTCCGCGTAATGCTCTTCGAGAGTGGCGTAGTGTGAGGCGAGTTCCAGCTTTTCCTTGCGCAGTCCCTTGATGGTTTTCCTGCCGCCGACCAGCGCGGTCGCGGCGACAGGGGTGCCAGCAATCAATGCCCACAGCGCTGGGTCCTGGAAGTATTGATTCATAAGGCTCTCTTTGAGTGGCTGGGCCGCCGTCCGCGGAATGTCCGGGGAATGCGTCCGGGTGCGCTCACGCTCTCGGGGCTCCAGGATCGGCCGCCGCGCGTCCTCTCCTGCCCGACTGCCTCAATAGGCCCGGCTGATGGCATAGCTCTCCCGGGGTGGCAGAATCCTGGGCCGACGCGGTACGTTTCGCGCCATAGCGGCTCCCCCGCCGCCTGGCAAGCGTTGATGACCTTACCATCACTCGATGGGGTGGTGATCAAGCAGATTTCTCTCTCTTTGGGTATCTGACGGAAATTCAGCAGAGGTTGCTGTATGGGGACTTGACAGCATTTGATGCCATGTCAGTAATGTGGCCGCCTCTCGTGGCGGCCGGTGCGACCCGGGGCCGTACGGCGGCACGCGGGGTGCGGCGGTGCCCCGCGGGCACAGTTACGCGCGGCGGCCCCTGCCCCTACACTGACTCCCCCGAGATGCCCATTGACCTGGCAGCACGAGGAGCAGCCCGATGTTCTACCACGTGCTCAAGTACGTGCTTCTCGGCCCCTTGCTGAGGCTGCTCTTCCGGCCCAGCATCGAAGGACTCGACCACATCCCCGAGGACGGGGCCGCGATCGTCGCGGGCAACCACCTTTCGTTCTCCGACCACTTCCTCATGCCCGCGATCATCAAGCGGCGCATCACCTTCCTCGCCAAGGCCGAGTACTTCACCGGCCCCGGCGTCAAAGGCCGCCTGACCGCCGCGTTCTTTCGCAGCGCCGGGCAGATCCCGGTCGACAGATCGGGCAAGGAGGCGGGGAAGAACGCCATTCGCGAGGGGCTCGGTGTCCTGAGCAAGGGCGAGCTGCTCGGGATCTATCCGGAGGGCACCCGCTCGCACGACGGCCGCCTCTACAAGGGCAAGGTCGGGGTGGCCGCCATGGCGATCAAGGGGCAGGTGCCGGTGGTGCCGTGCGCGATGGTCGGTACGTTCGAGATCCAGCCGCCCGGTCAGAAGGTGCCCCGCATCAAGCGCGTCACCGTCCGCTTCGGCGAGCCGATGGACTTCTCGCGCTACGCGGGCATGGAGAACGAGAAGGCGGCGCTGCGTGCGGTCACCGACGAGATCATGTACGCGATCCTCGGCCTGTCCGGGCAGGAGTACGTGGACCGGTACGCGGCCGAAGTGAAGGCCGAGCAGGTCAAGAAGTTCCCCCGCCTGCTTCGCTGACCGCGAATCGGCGCACGGCGAACGACCCTGCCCCCGCAGGACCTTCGCCCCGTAGCGTTTCGGTCATGAGCAGAGGAACCGCGTTCGTACTCGGAGCGACAGGACAGATCGGGCGGCCAGCCGTAAGGGCTCTCGCCGCGGCCGGCTGGGACGTGCGGGCCGCCTCGCGCGGCGGCGGCCGGGACGACTCCTGGCCGGAGGATGTGAGGACCGTCCGGGTCGACCGGGCCGAGGAGGGGGCGCTGGCCGCCGCGCTCGGCGACGGCTGCGACGTGCTGGTCGACATGGTCGCCTTTGGCCGGGACCACGCCCGGCAGCTGATCGCACTCGCGGACCGGATCGGATCCGCGGTGGTCATCTCCAGCGGCGCGGTCTACGCGGACGACCGGGGCCGCAGTTTCGACACCCAGAACGAGCCGGGCGGCTTTCCCCGGTACCCGGTGCCGATCCTGGAGAGCCAGCCGACCGTGGCGCCGGGAGACACGACGTACAGCACCTGCAAGGCCGCCCTGGAACAGGAGTTGCTGGCGAGCACACTGCCGACGACGCTGCTGCGGGCGGGCGCGGTGCACGGGCCGTACTGCCGGACGCCGCGTGAACTGTTCTTCGTGAAGCGCGCACTGGACGGTCGCAAGGTCCGGGTGCTGGCGTTCGGCGGGAAGAGCCGGTTCCACCCGGTGCATGTCTCCAATGTCGCCGAGATGATCCGGCTGGCCGCGCTGCGGCCCGGCTCGCGGGTCCTCAACTCGGGGGATCCGACGGCCCCGACCGTCGCCGAGATCGCCACCGCGATCGACCCGGTCATGGGCGTGGAGACCGAGACCGTCCTGGTGGAGGGCCCGGCTCCGGTCGGGGACGTCGGGCTGAGCCCCTGGGCGATCGAGCATCCCGTCCTGTTCGACATGAGCGCCGCCGAGCGCGAGCTCGGCTACCGGGCCGTCACCGGGTACGACGAGTCACTGCCGGCGACGGTCGACTGGCTGGTGCGGGAACTACGGGGCAGCCAGTGGACGGACGCCTTCGCCAAGATGGCGCAGCGCGACGGTGATCTCTTCAACTACGCCGAAGAGGACGCCTGGCTGGCACAGCGGAAGTAGCGGGACGGCGAAAGGGCCCCGGAGAAGGGGCCCTACGGAGAAGGGGCGGCCGGATGCCCGGCCGCCCCTTCTTGCCTAGTCGCCTTCTTGCCTGTCGTGAACCGTTACGGTTTCGGCGTGGCGTGCGGTGCGCACGTCACGTCGCGGCGGTCGGTCTTCCCGGTGAGCAGGTAGGTGTCGACCCGGTCGTTGACGCACGGGTTGGCGATCCCGGTGACGCCGTGCGAGCCGGCGCCCTCCTCGGTGATCAGGCGCGAGCCCTTGAACCGCTTGTGCAGCTCGACGGCGCCCTCGTACGGAGTGGCTGCGTCGCGTTCGGACTGGACGATCAGTACCGGCGGCAGTCCCTTGCCGGACTTCACGTTCAGCGGGGTCTGCTGCTTGCTGGACCAGGTGGCGCAGGGCAGGTTCATCCAGGCGTTGGCCCACGTCATGAACGGGTGGGTCTTGTGCAGCTTGGTGTTGTCCCGGTCCCACTTCTTCCAGCTGGTCGGCCACTTGGCGTCCGTGCACTCGACGGCCGTGTAGACGGCGTTGCCGTTCTCCGAGGCCGCGTTGCCCTTGGTGTCCGACATGTCGGGCGCGATGGCGTCGACGAGTGCCTGGGTGTCACCCGCGACGTACTTGCTCCAGGTCTGGGCGGTGGGCACCCAGGCGGAGTCGTAGTACGGCGCGCTCTGGAAGAACCCGGTCAGTTCGGCGGGGCCGACAATGCCGCCGAGCGGCGCCTTCTTGGCCTTGGCGCGCAGCTTGACCCACTGCTGCTCGACCTTCTCGGGGGTGTTGCCGATGTGGAAGGTGGCGTCGTTGGCCGCGACCCACTTCTTCCAGTCGTTCCAGCGCATCTGGAAGGCGACGTCCTGGTCCAGGTTGGCCTGGTACCAGACCTTCTCCTTCGACGGGTTGACCACGCTGTCGACGACCATGCGACGGACGTGGTTCGGGAACAGCGTCCCGTAGACCGCGCCGAGGTAGGTGCCGTAGGAGACGCCGAGGAAGTTCAGCTTCTTCTCACCGAGCGCGGCGCGGACGACGTCCAGGTCGCGTGCGGTGTTCGGCGTGGTCATGTGCGGCAGCAGCCAGCCGCTGCGCTCCTGGCAGCCGTCCGCGTACTCGGCGGCGAGCTTGCGCTGGGCGCGCTTGTCGGCCTCGCTGTCGGGCACCGGGTCGAGCTTCGGCGCCTTGACGAACTCCTGCGGGTCGACGCAGGAGATCGGCGAGGAGTGGCCGACGCCGCGCGGGTCGAAGCCCACGAAGTCGTACGCCTTGGCGGCCTTCGTGTAGATCGGGTTCTTGGTGGTGACCCGGGTCGGGAACCGCAGACCCGAGCCGCCGGGACCGCCGGGGTTGTAGAGCAGGGCGCCCTGACGGTCCTTCTTGGAGCCGGTGTTGCCGATGCGGTCGACCGCGATCTTGATCTTGCGGCCGTTCGGCTTCGCGTAGTCGACCGGAACGCTGACGTAGCCGCACTGGATGGGCTTCGCGATCCCCCAGTCGGCCGGGCAGTCGGTCCAGTCGATGCCCGCCTTCGCCGCGCGGTCCGCGGCGATCTGCGTCCCCCGGCCCTCCGACGTGCTGTGGCGCTTGCCGTCGGCGCTGGCCGACGGCGCGATTATCGCGCCGGCCATCAGCGTTCCCGCAATCAGAGTGCCGGCCGAGCCGAGCACTGCCGTACGCCTCAAGTGGTGCCTCCCCCTGTTTCATTTGTGTCACGTGTGACGCAAGTGGTCAATCAGTCGGTGTACGGCTGAATCCTGTCGTCTCAAGTGCCCCGGGCAACAGGCCGGACCGGCGTTTCTTTACCAATCCCATAACCGGTGAGCCGTGTCCCGGTGAGCGGTGCAGGCGGAAGCTACCGGGGAACGACGATTTGGGCTGCTTCGTCCAGGACGCGCCGCAGCAGCAGCGCGTCGGACGCCACCGCCGTGACCAGTACCGCGGGTCCCGCGAGCCCAGTGAGCACCGCAGCGTCCCCCAGCAGCCGCGCTTCGGGAGGCTCGGAGGCGAACCTCGGGTCCACCACGAGCAGCTGGCCGGTCGCCCGCGCACCGCCGAGCACCGCTCCCCCGTCCCAGCCGCCGGGCGCCCCGGGTCCGTAGGAAAGCTCCTGGTCCAGGAGCGGCCGGCCCGCCCGGCGTACGGTCAGTCGGGTGGTGAGGGTACCGGGGGCCTCGCCGTGGCGGCCGAGGATCTGCTCCTCGCGCAGCACCAGTCGAGCGGATACGGCGAGCTCGACCCGGGTGGTCATCCGCAGATCGCTGCCGTGCGCGGAGATGAGCTGTTCCGGCAGCCAGTCCAGCCGGGCGCCCTCCCCCACCGCCAGGCGTACGTCGTAACAGGCGTGGCCGGTGGTCCGCCCGGGAAGCGCGACGGTCGCCGCCGCGGAGTCCACGCGCAGCATCGCGCCGGCCCGCACGTCCGCCTCGACCGCCAGCCGGTCGCCGCCCAGTGGTGCGCTCATCGCACCGACGACGGTGACCCGGGCGTACGGCCCGGTGGCCCGGGTGCGGCGCAGGGCGAGCGGCCCGTCGCTCTCCAGCACCGGCAGGCTCGTTTCGCCCCGGCCGTCGAGGGCGGCGGTGATGCGGGCCCTCGCGGCGACACCTGTCGGCCCGACGCGGGCCGGGGCGACGGTGGTCCTCGCCCCGGCTGCTGCGGCCGTGATCGCCGGCGCGAGGTTCAGCGGCGTCACGCGGACCAGGCCGCGAGCTGCGCGCGGACCCAGTCGGTGATCGGCCGCACGCCTTCGGCCGAGGTCAACGAGGTGAAGACCACCGGGAGTTCACCGCGCTGCTCCTTGGCGTCGCGGGCCATCCGGCCGAGGTCGGAGCCGACGTAGGGCGCGAGGTCGGTCTTGTTGACGACCAGCAGGTCGGCAGTGGTGACGCCGGGCCCGCCCTTGCGCGGGATGTCGTCGCCGCCCGCCACATCGATGACGAAGACCTGTGCGTCGACCAGCCCCTTGGAGAAGGTCGCGGTGAGGTTGTCGCCGCCGGACTCCACCAGGATCAGATCGAGCGGCCCCACCGAGTCCTCCAGATCCTCGACCGCTTCGAGGTTGGCCGAGATGTCGTCGCGGATGGCGGTGTGCGGACAGGCCCCCGTCTCCACGGCCTGGATGCGCTCGGGCGGCAACACCGCGTTGCGCAGCAGGAATTCGGCGTCCTCGCGCGTGTAGATGTCGTTGGTGACGACGGCGATGGACAGCTCCGTGCGCAGGGCTCGGCAGAGGGCGGCGACGGTCGCGGTCTTGCCGGAGCCGACCGGCCCGCCGAGGCCGATGCGCAGCGCGCGCCGCCGGCCGTCGGGGCGTACGGCGTCGGCGCTGACTGCGGCGGGGCCGGTGTGCGCGTGGTCGAGGTGCATGGTGCGGCTCTCCTAAGGAGTGTTACGACGCGAAGAGGCGTACGGGCCAGGCCGCGTGCGCCTGGGCCGTGATGTCGAGCAGCGGAGCGGAGGCGGCGGGCAGCGCGCCGGTGCCTTCGTCGAGTGCGTGCCGCGCGGCCTCGGCGGCTCGGCGCGCGACCTGGTCGAGCTCGGGTGCGAGGCGGGCGAGGACCGCGGTGGCCTCGAAGGGGTCCAGGCCGAGCAGGCGCACGGTCGCGGTCGTGGGGCCGCTGACGCATTCGTACGCGGCGCAGTGTGCGGCGTCCTCGGGACCCAGCCCCGCCGCGCGGGCGGTCAGGCCGAGCACCACGGGCTGGTGGGCGCCGCGCGGGCGCGCCGCTGCGAGTGCGTCGAGCTCGGCGCACGGCCAGGTGGCGCGGGCCGCGCGCATCAGCTGCCGGCCGAGCTTGCGCGCCGTGGCCCGCAGGGCGGGTGAGGGCGTACGGGCGTCGGCGGCCTCGTCGAGGTCGAGCGGGTCGATCCCGGCGGCAGCGGCAGCGGCGAGCGCCGCCGCGGTGAGTCCGGCGGTGTGCAGTCGCCCCCGGCAGAAGGCCGCGAGGTCCGGGGCGCTGCGGATGCGGCCCGCCTTGACGGCCGCCTCCGCCCCACCGGAGTGGGCGTGGCCGCCGGCGGGGAAGCGGCCGTCGGCGAGTACGAGCAGGGCGGCGCGGCTCATCGGAGTCTCATCAGAACAGGAAGTAACGCTGGGCGAGCGGGAGTTCGGCGGCGGGTGCGGGGTCGACCGGGTCGCCGTCGATGGTCACGGTGAAGGTGTCGGGGTCGACCTCGACGCGCGGGAGCGCGTCGTTCTCCCGCATGTCGGCCTTGGTGAGCCCACGGGTGCTGCTGATCGGCACGAACTGCTTGCCGAGGCCGAGCCGCTCCGCCAGGCCGTCCTCGATCGCCGCACCGGTCACGAAGTTGACGGAGTTGCCCGCCGGGGCTCTGCCGAGCGCACCGAACATCGGCCGGGGCAGCACCGGTTGCGGGGTCGGGATGGAGGCGTTGGCGTCACCCATCTGTGCGTACGCGATCTGGCCGCCCTTGATGACCAGCTGCGGCTTCACACCGAAGAAGACCGGGTCCCACAGCACCAGGTCGGCGAGCTTGCCGCTCTCGACGGAGCCGATCTCGCGGTCCACGCCCTGGGCGACCGCCGGATTGATGGTGTATTTGGCGACATAGCGACGGGCGCGATGGTTGTCGGCCCGGCCGTCGCCGGGCAGCGGGCCGCGGCGCTTCTTCATCACGTGCGCGGTCTGCCAGGTGCGCATCGCGACCTCCCCGATGCGGCCCATCGCCTGCGAGTCCGAGGAGATGATCGAGATGGCGCCGAGGTCGTGCAGGATGTCCTCGGCCGCGATGGTGCTCGGCCTGATCCGGGACTCGGCGAAGGCCAGGTCCTCCGGCACGGCCGGGTTGAGGTGGTGACAGACCATCAGCATGTCGAGGTGTTCCTCGATGGTGTTGACGGTGTGCGGCCGGGTCGGATTGGTCGAGCTGGGCAGTACGTAGGGCTCGGAGACGACCGTGATGATGTCGGGCGCGTGCCCGCCGCCCGCGCCTTCGGTGTGGTACGCGTGGATGGAGCGCCCAGCGATGGCCGCGAGGGTGTCGCCGACGAACCCGGCCTCGTTCAGGGTGTCGGTGTGGATGGCGAGCTGCGCGCCGGTCTCGTCGCAGACGCTCAGACAGGCGTCGATGACGGCGGGGGTGGCACCCCAGTCCTCGTGGATCTTGAATCCGACGGCGCCGCCCCGCAGTTGGGAACGCATCGCCTCGCGGGACATCGTGTTGCCCTTGCCGAGCATGCCGATGTTGACCGGGTAGTGCTCCAGCGCCTCGAACATCCGGGCCAGGTGCCAGGGGCCCGGGGTGACGGTGGTGGCCTTGGTGCCCTCGGCGGGCCCGGTGCCGCCGCCGACGAGGGTGGTGGTGCCCGAGGAGAGGGCCTGGTCGACCACGGTCGGTGAGATGAAGTGGACATGGGCGTCGATAGTCCCGGCGGTGAGGATCTTGCCGTTGCCCGCGATGATCTCGGTCTCGGGCCCGATGATCAGCTCGGGGTGCACGCCGTCCATGGTGTCGGGGTTGCCGGCCTTGCCGATGCCGGTGATCCGGCCGTCCCTGATGCCGACGTCGGCCTTGACGATGCCCCAGTGGTCGAGGACGACCACGCCGGTGATGACCGTGTCGGGGGCACCTTCGGCGCGGGTGGTCCTGGCCTGACCCATCGACTCGCGGATCACTTTGCCGCCGCCGAAGACCGCCTCGTCCCCGGCGCGCCCGGGGCCGCCGGAGCGGTCCTCCTCGATCTCGATCAGCAGGTCGGTGTCGGCGAGCCGGATGCGGTCGCCGGTGGTGGGGCCGAACAGGTCGGCGTACACCGCGCGATGGAGCTCAGGCATCGAGGGACCCTCCGGTCTCCCCCCGCAGGCCCGCGACGATGCGCAGGCCGGCGATGGGGACGAGTTCGACGCCGACGGGGATGCCGGGCTCGAAGCGCACGGCGGTGCCCGCGGCGATGTTGAGCCGCAGACCATGGGCGGCGGTGCGGTCGAAGTCGAGGCCGGGGTTGGCCTCGGCGAAGTGGTAGTGGGAGCCGACCTGGACGGGCCGGTCGGCGGCGTTGAGGACGGTGAGGCGGGTGACGGGGCGGCCCTCGTTGATGCGCACCGGCCCGTCGGCGTACAGGATCTCTCCGGGGATCATCGCCGACGCCCCGTCAGACGATCGGTTCATGGACGGTGACGAGCTTGGTCCCGTCCGGGAAGGTCGCCTCCACCTGTACGTCGTGAATGATCTCGGGAATGCCCCCCATGACGTCGTCGCGGCGGAGCACCTCGCGGCCGGACGACATGAGTTCGGCGACGGTGCGGCCGTCCCTGGCTCCTTCGAGGATGTGCGCGGTGATGAGCGCGATCGCCTCGGGGTGGTTGAGCTTCACCCCGCGCGCCCGGCGCTTCTCCGCCACATCGGCGGCCACATGAATGAGCAGTCGTTCCTGCTCGTGCGGAGTCAGTTGCACGTGTCCACCTCATAGTTGTCCCGCCCGGACCGTAGGGGCGCAGCGGGACCCTAGCCCACTTCAACACTCTGTTGACCTGCGCTTGAGGACCTCACGGCCTGGGATTGAACGTTAGGGGCGAAGTTTTTCCGGCGCGTTAACTGATCTTGGGTTGTTGCATGGACATCAGACCCCGCAGACCGTCCTCCAGCACGCCGACCTCCACGTCGCCGAAGAGCGCCTGTTGGACGATGAAACCCTGGGCGGTGGCGATGAGCGTGCGGGCGACATGGTCGGCCGGGACGTCCGCGGCCATCAGCCCGCTGTCCCGGTAGGCGTCCACCAGCCCGGCCCAGGAGACGCGCAGTCCGCTGTACCCCTCGTCCAGAACGGCGGCGAGCTGCTCGTTGCGCAGAGTCTCGGTCCACACCTGAACGACCAGCCTGGCGAACGATCCGCGGTCGACGCCCAGCACCCGCTCCTCCAGCATGCGGCGCAGCACCCGGCCGAGCAGCACGTCGGGGGTGGGTGGCGGAACACTGCCCGCCGCGGCGTCGAACGCCGCGCGGATCTCGGCGAACGCCTCGCCGGCGATGGCCGCGATCAGCTCCTCCTTGCTGCCGAAGTAGCGGTAGACCGCGCCTGCCGACAGGCCCGCCTCACGCAGGATGTCCTGCATCGAGGTGGCGTGGAAGCCGTTGAGGGCGAAGCAGCGTGCGGCGCCGTCGAGGATCTGACGGCGGCGTGCGTCGAGGTGTTCCTGGGATACGCGAGCCATGCCCCCAATCTAAAACGAACATTCCTTCTTGACAAGGAGCGGGTCCGGCGGGACAGTGAAGTCGGCGTAAAACGAACGATCCTTCTCTTTGGTTCTTCCCTTTGAATCACCCTCCCGAGTGACCCTTCTCCCTGAATCGAGGCGCACCATGTCCGCCGCACCCACCCGCCGCCTGGTCGCGGTGATCGTCCTGGTCCCCGTCGTCGTGGCACTGGCCCTGTGGGCCTTCGCCTGGCCGGCCGCCCGCATCGCACCGCGCGACCTCCCCGTCGGGGTCGCGGGCCCGGCCGCCGCGGCGGCCCAGGTCCAGCAGGGGTTCGAACAGCGGGAGGGCGCGTTCGACGTCCACCGCTACCAGGACCGGGCGGCGGCCCGCACCGCCATCGAGGACCGGGTCGTATACGGCGCGCTGGTCGTCACCCCGAAGGGCCCCGAGCTGCTGACCGCCTCCGCCGCGAGCCCCGTGGTGGCCCAGCTGCTGCGCGAGGCGGCGACCGCACAGGCCCCGCCCGGCACACCGGTGCGGGTCACCGATGTCGTCGCCGCCCCCGCCGGGGACCCGCGCGGCAGCGCGATCGGCGCGAGTGTGCTGCCCATGGCCCTGGCGGGGGTCGCGGCCGGAGCGCTCGTGAGCCTGCTGGGCCTGGGCGGGACACGCTCAGTGGTCGCCCTGCTCGGCGCAGGCACGCTGGTGGGTGTCACCGTCACGGCCATCGCCGACAGCTGGCTGGGCATCGTCACCGGCGGCTGGTGGGCCGAAGCGGGCGTGGTGGGGCTGACCGTGCTGGCCATCGGCGCGACCGTGGCGGGGTGCGCGGCGCTCGTCGGGCGTGCGGGAATCGGGCTCGGATCGCTGCTGATGGTACTGATCGGCAACCCGTTCTCTGGTGTCACGAGCGCGCCGCAGCTGCTGCCGGAGCCGGCCGGGGCCATCGGCCAGTGGCTGCCGCCGGGCGCGGGCGGATCACTGCTGCGGTCGGTCGCCTTCTTCGACGGGAGCGCCGCATCGATGCCGCTGCTCGTGCTCGGCCTGTGGACCGCACTCGGCCTGACGGCGGTGCTGGTGGGCGGGCGGCGCAGGGCGGCCGACGCTCCGGCAGAGGCCGCCGCCGACGCGCCGCGGCCGGCCCCGGTGGGCTGACACGCACGACGTCGTACCGGTACGACGCCCACTCAAGGACGGCCGTGTCCCCGCCGCAGCGGACGGGGCACACGGCCTTTTCGTCCGCGCTCAGCTCTCGCGGCGGCCGTCGCCACGCTCGCTGCCGTGCTCACCACGATGCTCAGCGGCGATACCGAAGCGGCGGCGTTCGCCCGGAGCGGACGCGCGCGAGCCGATGGTGGAGACGGAGCTGATCACCTGCTCCTCGGCCGCCCCCGCATCGCTTTCGAGTCGCTGCAGGTCAGCGGCGGAAACCAGCGCCACGAGCGGCTTCCCGTGACGTGTCACGACCACCCGCTCCCCGCCGTACACCACACGGTTGATCAGCTCGGCGAGCTCTGCTCGGGCTTGCGTCACCGGAATCTCGTAGGCCATGCTCGCCATATTACGGCTTGTACGTCCTGTACATTTTTTACAGAGACTGGGCCCGAGCAGCATGAGGAGAGCCACTGCCATGCACCGCACTTCCGCCGCCTCCGCCCGCTATGTACTTCCCGAGTTCACCGAGCGCACCAGCACCGGGACCCGGACCATGGACCCGTACTCCAGGCTGTTGGAGGAGCGCATCGTCTTTCTCGGAACGGCCGTCGACGACACCGCGGCCAACGACGTGATGGCGCAGTTCATGTACCTCGAACACGCCGCCCCCGACCGGGACATCTCGCTCTACATCAACTCCCCCGGCGGCTCGTTCACCGCCATGTCCGCGATCTACGACACGATCCAGTTCGTCACCTGCGACGTGGAGACGATCTGTCTGGGCCAGGCCGCGTCGTCGGCCGCCGTGCTGCTCGCGGCCGGCGCCCCGGGAAAGCGACTCGCCCTGCCGGGCGCCCGGGTGCTCCTGAGCCAGCCCTCCATCGACGAGCCCGTGCGGGGCCAGCCGTCGGATCTGGAGATCGAGGCGCGGGAACTGCTGCGCATGCGCGAGACACTCGCCGGGATGCTGGCTCTCCACACCGGGCAGAGCCTTGAGCGCATCGGTACGGACATCCAGCGCGACAAGATCTTCGACGCCGGCGCCGCCGAGGCGTACGGCCTGGTCGATCACATCGTGCAGAGCCGCAAGGACACCCCCGCCTGCCAACCGAGGTGAGCCGCGATGCCGCCGCCCGAACTGCCGCCACTGCCCGCACTGACCCGCGCCGAGGGTGAGTTCGTCGTCCGCTATCTCGAAGTGGTCGATCTGCTGGGACGGATCAACCCGGTGCGCGCCACGGACACCTATGGGGCAGTGCGCGCCGCGCAGGCCCCCGCATCGAAGGCTCCCGCGCTGCGGGACGCCCTCACCCTGATGCACCAGCGGGACGAAGCCCGGGTACACGCCGCCGCGCCGGCGCGGGCGCTGCGTGTCCTCGACGGGGAGCGGCGCTCGGGCCGGGTCACCGTGCCACCGTTCTCATCGAGTTGACGGCGCGCGGCTCGGCCCGCGAGCCGGTCGCAGTACGACACGCGCTCCCTCGAATGGCGTAGCGAACGGGTGGTCAGCGGTACCGCTCGACTTGCACATCCCAGCTACGCACCGCCCGGAATGAGCCACTCCGCCGCTGGTACAGCCGTCGCCACGCACCGACGGCGGGGGACGCGAACGCCCTTGTCCACCCGAACGGGTCAGTGGTGAGGAGCCTCACATAACGTCGTTTCAGCTCGGAAAACAGACGGGTCATGGGTCAAGATCCCTGGGACGACAAGCCCCTGCCACACGGCGGGGCGGTCCGGGTGGACGCTGAGTCCTGCCGCTTCCCGGATGCCTGGTCGACAGAGTGCAACGGCAGGAGTGGAAGACCCAAGCGCGTCGGGGTGGCCTGTTCGCACGGCCGTCCCTTGGGGTGAAGCCGCTTGACGCGGCCGGACATCTTCGCCTGTCCGAACCCGACAGGTCATCCTTCACAGGCGGCTGACGAAGGGTCGCGTATGACCGCGCAGATGAATGTTCCGTCGCTGATGACCAGAACCGGAGCGGCTTCGGCCCTCACCCTTGCCGTGCTGGGTGCCTCGATGCTGGCGCCAGGAGCAGCGAGTGAGGCGCAGGCCGCCCCGGCGCACTCGACGAAGGCACTGAAAGTGGCCGCGTCGAAGAAGGGGGCCCCGTACGGGTACGGGGCAGCGGGTCCCAACCGGTTCGACTGCTCGGGGCTGACGCTCTACTCGTTCAAGAAGGCGGGCAAGCGCCTGCCGCGCACCGCCCAGTCCCAGTACAACAAGACCCGCCGCATCTCCTCCTCCAGCAGAGTCCGGGGCGACCTGGTCTTCTTCCACTCCGGCCGGAACGTCTACCACGTGGGCATCTACGCCGGCAGTGGCAAGATCTGGCACTCCCCCAAGCGTGGGTCCGTGGTGCGACTGGAGAGGATCTGGTCCAGGAGCGTCTGGTACGGCAGGGTGCGCTGACCGGCCTCGGCCGCACCCCGGTGACGGCCGGGGCGGTCGGGGCGACGGTGTGGTCCGCCGTCACCCCGACCGCCCGCCCGTCGCAGCCCCTCCCGATTCCCCCGGCGGCGCGGTCACACCGCCCCCAGCGGCCCGGCCAGCAGGATCAGCCCCAGCACGGCGAGCGCGCCGCCGCTGACCGCCTCGACGGTGCGGGCCGCGCGCGGGCGCCGCAGCCAGGGGCCCAGCCGGTCCACCAGGAGCGCGACCGCGGGGAACCAGAGCAGGGCCAGTACGACGACGATCATGGCGAGCAACAGCGTCCTGGGAAGCGGCGGCCGGCCCTCGGGCACGAACTGGGGCAGCAGGCTGAGGAAGAGAACCGGCGCCTTGGGGTTGAGCGCGTTGGTGAGGAAACCCTGCCGAAGGCTGCGTCCGACACCGCCCACCGCCTTCTTCTCGCGCTCCGCGTCCGGCCGACCCTCGGGCGCGGAAGCACGCACCGACAGCAGCGCACGGCAGCCCAGGTAGAGAATGTAGGCGCCACCGAGCAGCTGGATCGCACGGAACAGAGCCGGTACGGCGACCAGTACGGCGGCGAGCCCCGCGACGGCCAGTGCGGTGTGCACGAGCAGTCCGCCCGCGACGCCCACCGCGCTCGCCACCCCCGAGCGACGGGACGCCAGTGCGTTGCGTACGACGACCGTGAAATCCGCGCCGGGCATGGCGACCATGCCCGCGGCGACGCCGGTGAAGGCGATCAGTTGTGCGTCCATGCTCCCCATCCTGGACCGGCCGGGGCTTTAGCATGTACTTGCAATCTTCATGGTCTGCCTAAAGGAACTGTTGGGGGTCGGCCCGCCCCCGGGGAGCTCAGCATGTACGACCCGACGAGGCTGGCGGCGTTGGTCGCGGTCGCCGAGGCCGGTTCCATCACACGCGCAGCCACGCGCCTCGGCTACACCGCGCCCGCACTGTCGCAGCAGCTCGCCAAGCTGGAACGCGAGACGGGCGCCACTTTGCTGGTGCGCCACCATCGCGGGGCCAGGCTGACGGCCGCGGGCGAACTGCTGGCGGTCCGGGCCCGGCGGGTGCTCGGCGAGCTGGACCTGGCTCGGCACGAACTGGCGCAGCTGGCGGGCCTGTCCGGCGGCCGGCTCCGGGTCGGCACGTTCACGACGGCCGGCATCCATCTGCTGCCGCCGGTGCTCAGCGCGTTCCGCCGGGCGCATCCCGATGTGGAGCTGGTGGTCGCCGACTACGAGCCGCCGGACGGGGTCACCGCGGTGGCGGCCGGCGAGGCGGACCTCGCTCTGACCCACAGTTACGAGCCCGCGCCGACCGCGCCCCCGCCCTCCGGGGTGGCGGCGGAGCGGCTGCTGGTCGAGGAGCTGGTGCTGGTGACGGCGCCCGGCCATGCGCTGGCCGGGGGCTCGGAGCGGCTGCGCCTGGCGGACCTGGCCGGACAGCCGCTGATCAGCAGTGCGCCGACCCATCCGCCCCGCCAGGGCGTGGAGGCGGCGCTGGCCGCGGCGGGGGCGACTCCGGCGGTGGTGTGCGAGTCGCCCGGGTACGCGCTGGTGTGCGCGCTGGTCAGTGCGGGGCTCGGCGTGGCCGTGGTGCCCGAGATGGTCGCCGCGATGGCGACGACCCCCGTGGGATCGCGGGCGCTGGCGGACGCCGGACTGCGGCGCACCATCTCGGTGGTGCACAGGACCGGTGAACGGAGCCCGGCCGCGGACACTCTGCGGGCCCTGCTGCGCGGCGCGTTCGGGCGGGCCGCCGGTACCGGCCGAGGCGGCGGTACCGGCTGAGCCGGGCCCGCGACGGGGACTGCCCCGGCCCGTCAAAGCGCCCTGAAATCAGTGCTGTTCGGGCACGGGCCGGCTGGTCGGGCCTACGCCTGGACGGGTGTCTGGACAGGGGCGCGGACCGGGGCGGTCCACGGCAGCGCGATCCAGACCGTCTTGCCGCCCTCGGCCGTGGGCGTGACGGACAGCCGTCCGCCGAACTCCGCGGTGAGACAGCGGATGATCACCATGCCGCGTCCGTTGTCCTGCTGGACGGCGGCGGGCAGCCGCTTCGGCCACCGCGGGTGGCTGTCGGTGACGCCGATGCGCAACTGGTCGTCCCGCTCCAGCTGTACGTCCACGGTGAAGGTGGGCGACCGTCCGAGTGTGTGCTGCACCGCGTTGGTGGCAAGCTCCGAGACGATCAGCCGGACCATATCGGCGGCATCAGAATCCGGCGGCATGCCCCAGCCGCCGAGAATCTCCGCGACGTATCTCCGCGCCGCGGAGACCGAGGCTGGATCGCTCGGCAGAGTGACGGATGATTCCTGCTGGTCTGCCATGGCGACGCTGTCCCTTTCCCACCGGGGCCGGACTCCGACTCGTAGCGGATTCAACTTCGAGGGCGGCCCCGTATTGTGCTCTGCGCCAGAGTGACACTCATGGTGCCGTGATAGGTGGCGATCATCCAAGATATGCATATATCTGTCGCTCGAAGCGGTGAACTCTGCTACGCGAGAGCGTATTTGGGTTGCAGAATGGCGCATCGGCGCGGGGCGGAGGGAGTCGATATGCGGAACGGTCCCGCGGTGCGGCGACGCAAGCTGGGGCAAGAGCTGCGCAGGCTGCGCGATCGCGCCGGGCTGACCAGCCCGGAAGCAGCATGTCTCGTCGGGTGGCACCAGTCGAAGGTGAGCAGGATCGAGACGGGCCGCAGCGCGGTCAAGGCGACCGACGTGGCCCGATTGCTGAATGTGTACGAAGTGTGCGATCCGCAGCTCCGGGCGTTGCTTGAGGCGTTGGCCGGTTCCGTGAACGACGCGGGAAACCGTTGGTGGCACGCCTATCGGGGACTGTTGCCGCCGCAGTACCGGGACTTCATCAGCCTGGAGTCGCAGGCGAGTTCGGCGCGCACGCTGGAGAACACCGTGGTCCCGGGGCTCCTGCAGACGCCGGACTACGCACGGGCGGTGACCCGGGCCGCGCTGTACGACCTGCCGGCGGAGAAGGTGAACTCCCTGGTGGAGGTACGCCTCGCCCGCCAGGAGGTACTGCGGGCCGATGACCCGCTGAAGTTGAGCGCGGTCCTGGACGAGGCGGTACTGCGGCGACAGGTGGGCGGCGGGGGGACCATGACACGGCAGTTGCGGCAGTTGCTGGAGATGGCAGTACTTCCCCATGTCTGCTTACAAGTCGTGCCTTTCGCTGCCGGTGAGCACATCGGCCTCACCGGTCCTTTCGTTATTTTCTCCTTTCCGAACATTGCCGATCTGGATGTGGTTGTTATCGACCACTTGACGAGTAGCCTCTACCTCGAACGGAAAGAAGACCTCAGGGCGTACAGCGCCGCATTCGGCACGCTCCAAGCCCAGGCCCATTCACCTGAGGACTCGTTGCATCTCATCAGGGGGATCAGGCACGACGCCTAGGGAGGCCCCATGTCCGCACCTCTTGCGAACGTTCCTTCCAGCACTTTTCCGCACAGAGCCAAGTGGCTGCGCAGCAGCCGCAGTACCGGTATGAACAACTGCGTAGAGGCTGCCCGTTTGACCGGCGGTCTGCTGGCCGTACGCGATTCCAAGAACGTCGCGCGCCCCGCGCTGCTCTTCGCGACGGACGCATGGACCTGCTTTCTTTCGGCCATACGAAATCGGACCATCGGCCAGCGGTATTGAGAGTCACCCGGTGGGCGCGGTCCGGCGGATCGTGCCCACCGCCTCTTCGATCTGCTGGTCGGTCAGGTCGGCGCGCGCCGTGAGCCTGAGGCGGGAGATCCCGTCGGGCACCGACGGCGGACGGAAGCAGCCCACCACGAGCCCGGCCGCACGGCAGTCGGCCGCCCAGCGCACCGCCGCCTCCGGAGAGGGCGCCAGGACCGACACCACGGCGGCGTCGGGGCGTACCGCGGTCAGGCCCGCGTCGGTCAGCCCGCGGTGCAGGGCGATGGCCACTGCCCGGGCGCGCGCGGCCAGTTCGGGTTCCCGGCGCAGCAGCCGCACGCTCGCGAGGGCCGCACCGGCGGCGGCCGGGGCGAGACCCGTGTCGAAGATGAACGTCCGGGCCGTGTTGACCAGGTGGTCGATGACCTTGGCCGGGCCGAGGACCGCCCCGCCCTGGCTGCCCAGGGACTTCGACAGGGTGAGGGTCGCCACAACACCGTCCGCGCCGGCGATCCGGGCCGCGTCCAGGGCGCCCCGGCCCCCGTCGCCCAGCACTCCGAGGCCGTGCGCGTCGTCGACGACGAGCGCCGCCCCGTACGCGCGGCAGGCCTCGGCCAGCTCCGCCAGGGGCGCCGCGTCACCGTCCACCGAGAACACCGAGTCGGTGACGGCCAGCGCGCGGCCGTCGTGCGCGTCGAGCGTCTTGCGCACGGCGTCGGGGTCGGCGTGCGGCACGACCGCGGTCTCGGCGCGCGAGAGCCGGCAGCCGTCGACGATCGACGCGTGGTTCAGGGCGTCGGAGACGATCAGTGAGCCATGGCCGCTGAGCGCGGTGAGGGCGGCGAGGTTGGCGGCGTAACCGGAGGACAGGACGAGGGCGGCCTCGAAGCCGCAGAATTCGGCGAGTTCCCGCTCCAGCTCGGCGTGCAGCTCGGTACTGCCGGTGACCAGCCGTGATCCGGTGGCGCCCGCGCCCCAGCGGCGGGCGGCCGCGGCCGCCGCGGAGGTGACCTCCGGGCGGTGGGTGAGACCGAGGTAGTCGTTGCTCGCGAGGTCGAGCAGGGCGCTCTCGGCGGGCCGCGGACGCAGGGTCCTGACGAGCCCGGCCGCCGCGCGCAGCCGCGCCTGCTCGTCGATCCAGCCGAACGGTGCGTACGGTCCCTGCGGCATCGGTGAGTCCCTTTTGTAGGCAGCCCACAGACACTAGCGGTGGGCACGTGAGGGCAGGGTGTGGCAATACCCACACCTCAAGACCGTGCTCTTGTGTGATTCCACCTTGGCCAGGGGCGGTGCCGTGCGTCAGGATCAACGCCATGGATCTGCTGAACACGCTGGTGGACAAGGGACTGCGGCGCGAGCTGCCGACCCGCGAAGAAGCCCTCGCCGTACTGGCGACTTCCGACGACGATCTGCTCGATGTGGTGGCCGCGGCCGGAAAAGTACGCCGCCAGTGGTTCGGGCGGCGGGTGAAACTCAACTACCTCGTCAATCTCAAGTCCGGCCTGTGCCCCGAGGACTGCTCGTACTGCTCGCAGCGGCTCGGCTCCAAGGCCGAGATTCTCAAGTACACCTGGCTGAAGCCCGACGAGGCGTCGAAGGCGGCGGCCGCGGGGGTGGCGGGCGGCGCGAAGCGGGTGTGCCTGGTCGCGAGCGGGCGTGGGCCGACGGACCGTGACGTCGACCGGGTCTCGAAGACCATCGAGGCGATCAAGGACCAGAACGAAGAGGTCGAGGTGTGCGCCTGCCTCGGTCTGCTGTCCGGCGGACAGGCGGAGAAGCTCCGGGCGGCCGGCGCCGACGCGTACAACCACAACCTCAATACGTCCGAGTCGACGTACGGGAAGATCACCAGCACCCACACCTACGCCGACCGGGTGGACACCGTCCAGCAGGCCCAGGCCGCGGGTCTGTCCGCCTGCTCCGGGCTGATCGCGGGCATGGGCGAGAGCGACGAGGACCTCATCGACGTGGTCTTCGCGCTGCGCGACCTGGACCCGGACTCGGTGCCGGTCAACTTCCTGATCCCCTTCGAGGGGACACCGCTCGCCGAGGAGTGGAACCTCACCCCCCAGCGGGCGCTGCGCATCCTGGCGATGGTCCGGTTCGTCTGCCCGGACGTCGAGGTCAGGCTCGCGGGCGGGCGCGAGGTGCATCTGCGCACGATGCAGCCGCTCGCGCTGCACCTGGTCAACTCGATCTTCCTCGGCGACTACCTCACCAGTGAGGGCCAGGCGGGCCAGTCCGACCTGGAGATGATCGCGGACGCCGGCTTCGAGGTGGAGGGCACGGACACCACGACGCTGCCGCAGCACCGTGGCGGCGGCGGCTGCGCGACGGCGTGCGGCGACGCGCCGGCCGAGACAGAGGCCGCTCCGGAGGTGCCGGCCGCCCGTACGGACCTGGTGTCGGTACGCCGCCGGGGCGCCGGAACGGACCTCGCGCCCAATGCCTGAGCCGCTCACCCCCGCCGAACTGCTGCGCCTCGACCGCGAGCACGTGTGGCACCCGTACGGTCCGATGCCGGGCCGGGCGGAGCCACTGCTGGTGGAGTCCGCCTCGGGGGTGCGGCTGCGCCTCGCCGAACCCGCTCACGGGCGGAGCGAGCTGATCGACGGCATGTCGTCCTGGTGGTCGGCGATCCACGGCTACAACCACCCGGCGCTCAACGAGGCGGCGCGCGGCCAGCTCGACAGGATGAGCCATGTGATGTTCGGCGGGCTCACCCATGAGCCCGCCGTGCGGCTCGCCGCCAAGCTGGTGGAGATCACTCCCGAGCCGCTCCGGCACGTCTTCCTCGCCGACTCCGGTTCGGTCTCCGTCGAGGTCGCGGTCAAGATGTGCCTGCAGCACTGGCGCTCGGTCGGCCGGCCCGCGAAGCAGCGGCTGCTTACCTGGCGGGGCGGCTACCACGGGGACACCTGGCAGCCCATGTCGGTGTGCGACCCCGAGGGCGGGATGCACGAGCTGTGGCAGGGGGCGCTGCCGCGTCAGATCTTCGCGGACGCGCCGCCGGCCGAGTACGACGAGACGTACGCGGCGCGTCTCGGTGACCTGATCGCCCGCCACGCGGACGAACTGGCCGCCGTGATCGTGGAGCCGGTGGTGCAGGGCGC
The DNA here is from genome assembly GCF_051131715.1 of Streptomyces sp. A5-4. NCBI lineage: Bacteria > Bacillati > Actinomycetota > Actinomycetes > Kitasatosporales > Streptomycetaceae > Streptomyces > Streptomyces sp. A5-4. The sequence continues at coordinate 845,539 of NZ_CP178591.1, forward strand.
GGGCGGGATGCGGTTCCACTCCCCCGCGTATCTGCGGGTGCTGCGCGAGGCGTGCGACGCGCACGACGTGTTGCTGATCTTCGATGAGATCGCGACCGGCTTCGGCCGTACGGGCACGCTCTTCGCATCCGAGCACGCGGGGGTCTCACCCGATGTACTGTGCGTCGGCAAGGCGCTGACCGGCGGCTATCTCACCATGGCGGCGACGCTGTGCACCTCGCGGGTGGCCGACGGCATCTCGCGCGGTGAGGTCCCTGTGCTCGCGCACGGCCCGACGTTCATGGGCAATCCGCTGGCCGCCGCGGTCGCCTGCGCCTCGATCGACCTGCTGCTCGGCCAGGACTGGCAGGTGGAGGTCAAGCGGCTGGAGTCCGGCCTGCGCGAGGGGCTGGTCCGGGCGGCGGAGCTGCCGGGGGTGCGCGAGGTACGGGTGCTCGGCGCGATCGGCGTCGTACAGCTGGACCACGACGTGGACATGACGGCGGCGACACGGGCCGCGGTCCGCGAGGGCGTGTGGCTGCGGCCCTTCCGCGACCTCATCTACACGATGCCGCCCTACGTGACGGGCGACGAGGACCTGGCCCGCATCACCCGGGCGGTGTGCGCGGCCGCGTCGGCGGCGTAGAGGCTCTTCTTTTTCCCCCGCGACATCCCCCGCAAGGAGCACGCATGGCCGTCATCGTCGTCACAGGCACCGGGACCGGCATCGGCAAGACCGTCGTCACCGCGGCCCTCGCCGCGGCGGCGCGCGCGCAGGGCCGCACGGTCGCCGTGCTCAAGCCCGCGCAGACCGGGCTTGCCCCCGGTGAGCCGGGCGACGCCGACGATGCCGTGCGGCTCGCGGGTGACGGTGTGCGGGGCGTCGAACTCGCCAGGTACCCCGAGCCGTTGGCCCCCGCGACCGCCGCCAGGCGCGCCGGAATGCGCCCAGTGCTTCCGCGGGACGCGGCGGAGGCCGCCGAGAAGCTGGCGGCCGAGCACGATCTGGTGCTGATCGAGGGCGCGGGCGGCCTGCTCGTGCGCTTCGACGACGCGGGCGCCACACTCGCCGACGTCGCCCGGCTGCTCGACGCGCCGGTCCTCGTGGTCGTCCCCGCGGGCCTCGGCACGCTCAACGCGACGGCCCTGACCGCCGAGGCCCTGCGGGCCCGGCAGCTGGAACTCCTCGGCGTCGTGGTCGGCAGCTGGCCACAGCGGCCCGATCTGGCCGAGCGCTGCAATCTGACAGACCTGCCGGAGGCCGCGGGCGCCCCGCTGCTCGGTGTGGTTCCGCAGGGCGCGGGGGCGCTGGCACCCGATGTGTTCCAGGGGCGCGCCACCGATTGGCTCGCGCCCCGGCTCGGCGGCACCTGGCGCCCGTAAAGTGGTCTCCATGCGAGCTCGTGTCGATGAAATCGTCTTCGACTGCGCGGCGCCGGCCGCCCTGGTGCGGTTCTGGGCCGCCCTGCTGGGCGGCGATCCGGCGGACCGCGGCGCGGACTGGTCCTTCATCGATCCTCCGGGGTTCACCCGGATCGCCTTCCAGCGCGTGCCGGAGGGCAAGGCCGCCAAGAACCGGCTCCATCTGGACCTGCAGGCGGGCGACATCGACACGGCGAGCGCCGAGGCGGTGCGGCTCGGCGCGACCCTGTCGGGCCCCGTCGTCACCGACGAGAACGGGGATTTCCAGGTGCTGCTGGATCCCGAAGGCAACGAGTTCTGCTTCGTGAGCGGCTGACCGGCCGGTACGGGGGCAGAATCGGGTGACGCGACCACGACAGCCTCAGGAGTGCGCGATGGCGCTGCGCCGCAGCAAATTTCCCCGGGACGCCGTCCACCACCCGCTCTTCGCCCGGGTCTACGCCCGGCTCAGCGTGGCGGCCGACCTCAGGGGCGGGGTCGCCGCGTACCGCGAGGAGCTGCTCGCCGGGCTCTCGGGACGGGTCATCGAGATCGGCGCGGGCAACGGGCTGAACTTCGCCCACTACCCGTCGGCCGTCTCCGAGGTGGTGGCGATCGAGCCGGAGCGCAGCCTGCGCCGGCTGGCCGCACAGGCGGCTCTCGACGCGGATGTCCCGGTGGACGTGGTGCCGGGGGCGGCGGAGGCCCTGCCGGTCAAGGGCGAGGCGTACGACGCGGCCGTGGTGTCACTGGTGCTGTGCTCCGTACGGAATCTGCCGCGCGCCCTCGCCGAGATCTCGCGCGTCCTGCGGCCCGGTGGGGAGCTGCGCTTCTTCGAGCACGGCATCGGTGAGAGCCGGTCCCTGGTGGTGACCCAGCGCGCACTGGACCGCACCGTGTGGCCGCTGCTCTTCGGCGGCTGCCACACCGCACGCGACCCACTGGCCGCGATCGCGGCGGCGGGCTTCGGGATCGAGCGGCACCGGCGGTTGTCCGTACCGAAGAAGGGCCTCAGGCTGCCGTCGTCACCCTGTGTGCTGGGGGTCGCGCGCAAGCCCGGCACTTTCTAGAGGCTCCACTGGCGCAGCTCCTCGGCGATGGTGTGCACGTCCGCCTTGCCTTCCTTCACCAGTCTGGCCAAGTCCCTCACCTGCTCGGGCGAGGTGACGACCTTGAGGCCGCAGGCGACGAGGTAGCCGTAGGCGACGGCCGACGCGAACATCGCGTTGGAGCGCTCCAGGGCCGGTACGTGGAGGAGCAGTTGGAGCAGCGCGGCGGCGCGGGCATGCGGGTCGCTGTAGACCGGGATGCCGAATATCTCCGAGTCGTGCCGGGCGACGGCGGCGACCAGCGCACCCCAGTCGATGACCTGCGGGTCGCCGGGTGTCTTGTGCTCGGCGATCATGAGGAGCCAGGCGAGATCGATCTTCAGAGTCAACGCTTGCCTTCGTGCTCCGTGCCGAACTCCTCGGCGAACACCGATTCGTACTGCTTCATGAAGTCGGACGCGGCCTCGACGAAGGTGCGCCCCACCTCCCCGGCGTCCTGCTTGACGAGCTCCTCGATGTAACGGTTCACGCTCATCCCGCGTTGGAGGGCGCGCTGTCGCGCGGCCTCGGCGGTGGTCTCGTCCACCCGTACGTTCAGCTGTGTCTTCGCCACCCCACCACGCTAGCGCGACAGTGCTAGCACCGGCAAGTGGGTCCGGGCGCCGAATGCCCTGTTGGCCCTTACACGAACCGGGGCCGCACCGACCTCACGACGGATGTCCATGGCGCCTTACGCCCTCTACTCTCAGCAGCTGTACGGGAGTTGACTCGGTCGCGACCCCGGGAGGCCGCCTTGTCCACACACACAACCGCACGCGCCGAGGAACCGGCGCCGCGCGATGCCAAGGACGCGGCCCGCGCGCGGGGGCTCACGAAGGCGTACGGCACGGGCGAGACGGCCGTGATCGCCCTGGACTCCGTCGACGTCGACATCGCGCGCGGTCGCTTCACCGCGGTCATGGGCCCGTCCGGCTCCGGGAAGTCGACCCTGATGCACTGCCTGGCCGGGCTCGACACCGTCTCCGCGGGGCAGGTGTGGCTCGGCGACACCGAGCTGACGGGCCTCAAGGAGCGCGAGCTGACCCGGCTGCGCCGGGACAAGATCGGCTTCATGTTCCAGTCGTTCAATCTGCTGCCCACCCTCTCGGCCGCCGAGAACATCACGCTCCCGATGGACATCGCGGGCCGCAAGCCCGACCAGGAGTGGCTTGCGCGGGTGATCGACACCCTGGGGCTGCGCGACCGCCTGGGCCACCGCCCCGCCCAGCTGTCCGGCGGCCAGCAGCAGCGAGTGGCCTGCGCCCGCGCGCTCGCCTCCCGGCCCGAGCTGATCTTCGCCGACGAACCGACCGGCAATCTCGACTCGCGGGCGGGCGCCGAGGTGCTGTCCTTCCTGCGCGAGGCCGTCGACGAGCTGGCGCAGACGGTCGTGATGGTGACGCACGACCCGGTCGCCGCCGCCCATGCCGACCTGGTGCTCTTCCTCGGGGACGGCCGGATCGTCGACGACATGCCCTCGCCCAGCGCCGAGGCGGTGCTGGAGCGTCTGAAGCGTTTCGACGGTGTCCGCAAGACCTGAGATACGGGGGGCCTCCATGCTGAAGGCGACACTGCGGAGTTTCTTCGCGCACAAGGGGCGGCTGCTGCTGTCCGCGCTGGCCGTCATCCTGTCCGTGGCCTTCGTGGCGGGCAGCCTGATCTTCTCGGACACGGTGGCCCGTACCTTCGACCGGCTCTTCGCCTCCACCTCGGCGGATGTCACGGTCACGGCCAAGAAGGAGATCAGCGAAAGTGTGCCGTCGGGGATGGCGCAGAACGTCCCCGCGTCCCTCGCGGATCGTGTCGGCAAGGTCGACGGTGTCGCCCGCGCCTGGATCGACGTCTCCGCCGAGAACATCACCGTCGTCGACCGTGACAACGAATCGGTGGGGCCGACGAGCGGCGCCCCGACCATCGCGACCAACTGGTACGTCACCGACCGCAGTCCGGTGAAGCTGACCAGCGGCCGTGAGCCGCGCGGCCCGCGCGAGGCGCTGCTGGACAAGGACACCGCCGACAAGAAGGACGTCGCCATCGGCGACCCGCTCACGGTCCTGGCCCGGCCGGGCTCCTTCGAGGTGGAGATCGTGGGCATCGCCACCTTCACCACCACCAACCCCGGCGCGGCCCTGGTCTTCCTGGACACCCCGACCGCCCAGAGCAGGCTGCTCGGCCGGGCCGACGCGGCCAGCGCCATCTCGGTCGAGGCGGCCAGGGGCGTCGACGACACCACACTCAAACAGCGGATCGCCGCCGAGCTGGGCTCCGGGTACGAGCTGGACACCGCCGCCGAGCAGGCCGAGTCCGCCGCCTCCGAGCTGGGCGGCTTCATCGATGTGATCAAGTACGTGATGCTGGGGTTCGCCGGTGTCGCGGTCCTGGTCGGCGTCTTCCTGATCGTCAACACCTTCTCCATGCTGATCGCGCAGCGCACCCGTGAGCTCGGGCTGCTACGGGCGCTCGGCGCGGACCGCCGCCAGGTGCGGCGCTCCGTCCTCACCGAGGCACTGCTGCTGGGCCTCGTCGGCTCCACGCTGGGGCTGGCCTCCGGGGTCGGCCTGGCGGCCGGACTCATCGCGCTGATGGGCACGTTCGGCATGAACCTCAGCGCCGCCGAGATGGTGATCGGCTGGGGTACACCGGTCGCCGCGTACGTCGTCGGGGTCGGTGTCACCTTCGTCGCGGCCTATCTGCCCGCGCGCAGGGCGGCCCGGGTTTCGCCGATGGCCGCGCTCGCCGACGTCGAAGTGGCGGGCGTCGGGCGCCCGTTGAAGGTCCGGGCCGTGGTGGGCGCACTGCTCGGCGCGGCCGGCGCCTGCGCGCTCGGCGGGACCGCCGCGAGCGAGGAGACCGCGACGGCGTCCTCGCTGCTCGGCCTCGGCATCGTGCTCACCCTGATCGCCACCGTCGTGGCGGGCCCGCTGCTGGTGCGGCCGGTGATCCGGGTGCTCGGCGGCGCGTTCCCTCGCCTGTACGGGCCCGTGGGCCGCATGAGCCAGCGCAACGCCCTGCGCAATCCCCGGCGTACGGGCGCCACCGCGGCGGCGCTGATGGTCGGCCTCGCCCTGGTGGCCGGGCTGTCGGTGGCGAGCGCCTCGATCACCAAGTCCTTCGACAGCCAGATCGACAAGACGCTGGGCGCCGACTTCGTCGTACAGAACGGCTCGTTCATGCCGTTCCCGCGCGAGGTCACCGAGAAGGTCCGCGCGGAGCCGGCCGTCGCCACCCTGGTGCGTCAGCGCTTCGCGCCGCTGGCCGTGCGGTTGCCGGACGGCCGGCGCGTCGAGACGACGGCCGTCGCGTACGACGCGCGGCTGGACGAGGTCGCGCGCGTCACCTACGCGAGCGGTGACACGGCCGCCGCGCTGGCGCCGGGCAGCCTGGCCATGGACGTGGAGTACGCCCGGGAGCACGGAGTGCGGATCGGCGCGGTGCTGCCGGTCGACTTCCCCGGTGGCCGGAAGGCGGAGCTGAAGGTCGCCGCGTTCAGCGACATGGACCAGTCGGGCGGGCCCGGGATGGTGGGCGGGCTCTTCCTGGGGCTCGCCACGGTGGAGAAGTATCTGCCGGACGGTCAGGAGGGCGCGGTGTTCGTCAACGCGACCGAGGGCGACGTCCGGCAGCTGCGCGCGGGCCTGGAGAAGGCTCTCGAACCGTATCCGCAGGTCCAGGTCAGGGACCAGGCCGACTACAAGGAGCTGATCCGCGAGCAGATCGCGGTGATGCTCTACCTGGTGTACGCGCTGCTCGGCCTGGCGATCGTCATCGCGGTGCTCGGAGTGGTCAACACCCTGGCGCTGTCGGTGGTGGAGCGCACCCGTGAGATCGGGCTGCTGCGCGCGATCGGACTCTCCCGGGTCCAGCTGAGGCGGATGATCCGGCTGGAGTCCGTGGTGATCGCGGTGTTCGGGGCGGTGTTGGGGCTTGCGCTGGGGCTGGTGTGGGGAGTGGCCATCCATCAGGTTCTCGCGCTGGAGGGCCTGGCCGCGTTCGCCGTGCCGTGGAGCACGGTGGCGGCGGTGGTGGTGGGTTCAGTCGTGGTCGGGCTGGTGGCCGCGCTGCTTCCGGCGCTGCGTGCCTCGCGGATGAACGTCCTGGCTGCGATCGCGCACGAGTGAGGCGGGTCGCTCGACACGAGTGGGGCGAGCTCATGACAAGGCCGTTCCGGTTCGGCGTGAACATGATCACGCCGGCGGCGGGTGACGAATGGCGCAAGCGGTGCCGCAGGGCGGAGGAGCTGGGTTACGACGTCATCCTGCTCCCGGACCATTTGGGCATGCCCGCCCCGTTCCCCGCCCTGATCGCCGCGGCCGAGGCGACGGAGCGGCCGAGGGTCGGCACCTTCGTCCTCAACGCGGCGTTCTGGAATCCGGTGCTCCTGGCCCGTGAGATCGCCACCACCGACGCGCTGACCGGCGGACGCCTGGAGGTGGGCCTCGGCGCCGGCTATGTACAGGCGGAGCACGAGGAGGCCGGGCTGGAGTGGCGCTCGCCGGGCGGACGCATCGACCATCTGCGGCACACCATCGACGAGCTGGACGGGCTGCTGGCCGACAAGGAGCACCTACCGCAGGGCATCCAGCGGCCACGGCCGCCGCTGCTCCTGGGAGGCAACGGGGACCGGATGCTGCGGCTTGGCGGCCGAGCGGGCGGAGACCGTGGCATTCAGCGGGGCCCGGGAGGTGCCGGGAGATCCCGACGGGCAGTTCCGGGTGCTGTCGGCGGTGGAAATGGACGAGCGCGTCGAGGCCTGCCGGAGGTTCGCCGAAGGACGGCGGACGCCTCCCGAACTGAACATGCTCGTCCACTTCGTCGCCGTCACCTCCGACCGCGCACAGGGCGTGCGGGGGATGCTGCAGCACGTGCCGTACCTGACCGAGAAGCAGGTACTTGAGCTGCCGAGCCTGCTGGTCGGCACGGTCGAGCAGATCGCCGGGCAGCTGCGTGAGCGGCGCGAGCGGTACGGCATCTCGTACATCGTGGTGCTCGACCCGTACCTGGAGGCGCTCGGCCCGGTCATCCAGAAGCTCAGCGGCACCTGACGCAGCGCCCGGCCGCCCCGACCACATGGTGGAATCCGGTCGACGGCCACACGCGCGCGGTGGTGGGATGCCGGCATGAATGATCTTCGAATACGGGCCGCGGGCCCTGCCGACCTCGACGCGGTACTGGCCTTCTGGAAGGAGGCCGCCGAGGGGATCAGCATCAGCGACGACCGTGCTGGAATCGAGCGGCTGGTCGCCCGGGATCCGGAAGCGCTGATCCTCGCCTTGCGCGGCGCCGAGCTCGTCGGCACCGTCATCGCGGGCTTCGACGGCTGGCGCTGCCATCTGTACCGGCTCGCGGTGCACCCGGACCGGCGGCGTCAGGGCATCGGCTCCGCGCTGCTCGCGGCGGCCGAGCAGCGGTTCCTCGCGCTGGGCGGGCGGCGCGGCGACGCGATGGTCCTGGACGACAACGAGCGCGCCCACCGCGCGTGGGGCGCCGCAGGCTACGCTCCTGAGCCCCAGTGGTCCCGGTGGGTCAAGCCGCTGGCCCACTGACGGCGGCCGGGCCCCCGGCGCGCTTTGCCCATCCTTTACCATGGGCGGAGCATTGATCACCCACTTCCGAAAGGTGTGAGCGTCCGTCCATGGGCGAGCCTCCCAGTAGTCGACATCGCGCGTTCCTCCCCGCCCTGCCCGATCATGGGACGGAGGTGAACCGATGACCGAAGTGCTTCTGCTCGTCGTGGCCGTGCTGCTCTCGCTCGCCTGCGGAGCCTTCGTCGCGGCGGAATTCTCGCTGACGACCATCGAGCGCGGCGACCTGCAGCGGGCCGTGGAGCGCGGCGACCGGGGCGCGGCAAGTGCCCTGAAGGCCGTACGCAGCCTGACGTTCCAGCTCTCCGGCGCCCAGCTCGGCATCACCGTCACCAACCTCCTCGTGGGCATGCTCGCCGAGCCCTCCATCGGCAAGCTGATCCGCGGACCGATGGAGGGACTCGGCCTGTCCCCCGCGACGGCGTCGACCGTGGCCCTGGTCATCGGCACGGGCCTGTCCACCATCGTCCTGATGGTCGTCGGTGAGCTGGTCCCCAAGAACTGGGCGATCTCATCGCCGCTGGCCGTGGCGAAGGTCGTCGCCACCCCGCAGCGGATGTTCAGCGCGGCCTTCCGCCCGCTCATCAGCCACCTCAACAACACGGCCAACCGCATCGTGCGGCGCTTCGGCATGGAGCCCGCCGAGGAACTGGCCTCCGCCCGCAGCCCCCAGGAGCTGGTCGCGCTGGCGCGCCACTCCGCCAAGGAGGGGGCGCTGGAGGCGGACACCGCCGAGCTGTTCGTACGGACCCTCAATCTGGCCGAACTGACCGCGGAGAACGTGATGACCCCGCGCGTCCAGGTCAGCGCCCTCGACCTGCAGGCGACCGCGGAGGACGTCGCGAACGCCACCCGCGCGACCGGCCTGTCCCGCTTCCCCGTGTACCGGGGCAGCCTCGACTCCGTGGTCGGCATCGCGCACATCAAGGACGTGCTGACCGTGCCGGCGGACCGCAGGGCGACCTACGCCGTCTCGGGGCTGCTGCGCGAGCCGCTGCTCGTCCCGGAGACGCTCACCGTCGACCGGCTGCTCGACCGGCTTTCGAGCAAGCACACCATGGCCGTCGTGATCGACGAGTACGGCGGCACGGCGGGCGTCGTGACGCTGGAGGACATCGTCGAGGAGGTCGTCGGCGAAGTGCGCGACGAGCACGACCCGCACGAGACGCCCGACCTCGCCCCGGCGGGCGAGGACGCCGACGGACACACTCTGTGGTCCGCCGACGGCGCGGCCAGGACCGACCAGCTGGAGCGGGTCGGACTGCGGGTGCCCGAGGGCCCCTACGAGACGCTCGCCGGTCTGCTCGCCACCGAGCTGGGACGCATCCCGGTGGTGGGCGACCACATCGAGCTGGCCGGCTGGCAACTGGACGTGGTGGACGCGACGGGCCGCCGAGCGGCCCGGGTGCTGCTGCACGCGCCGCTGCCCAGTGACTCCACCGAGGACGAGGAGGCCCGGCGATGACCGCGATCCAATTGCTCATCGGCCTGCTCACGCTGGTCGTCAACGCGTTCTTCGTCGGCGCGGAGTTCGCGCTGATCTCGGTACGCCGCAGTCAGATCGAGCCGGAGGCCGAGCAGGGCAACCGGCGGGCGCGCAGCGTCCTGTGGGGTCTTGAGCACATCTCGGCGCTGCTGGCCGCCGCGCAGCTGGGCATCACGCTGTGCACCCTGGTGCTCGGTGTGGTCGCCGAGCCCGCCATCGCGCATCTGCTGGAACCGGTCTTCCACGCGGTGGGTGTGCCGGACGGGCTGACCCACCCGATCTCCTTCGTCATCGCGCTCGCCGCGGCGACGTATCTGCACATGCTCTTCGGCGAGATGGTGCCGAAGAACATCGCGCTGGCCGAGCCGGTGCGGACCGCGCTGCTGCTCGGTCCGCCACTGGTGGGGCTGGCCCGTGGGCTGCGCCCGGTGATCTTCGCGATCAACGCCTTCGCCAACGCCCTGCTGAAGCTGATGCGAGTGGAGACCAAGGACGAGGTGTCGGCGACGTTCTCGGACGACGAGCTGGCTCGGCTGGTCACGGACGCGGGCCATGCGGGCCTGCTCGACGGCCGGGCCGCCGAGCGGCTGCACGACGCCCTTGAGCTGGGCCGCCGCCCGGTGCGTGACGTGATCATGCCGGTGGAGCGGGTGGTGTTCGCCCAGGCCGGCACCACACCGGAGGAGCTGGAACAGCTGGCGGCCCAGGCGGGCTTCTCCCGCTTCCCCGTCCTGGAGGGGCTGCGGATCCTCGGCTATCTGCATGTGAAGGACGCCCTGGACGCCACTCCGCGCGACGTCCCGTTCCCGGTGTCTGCGCTGCGCCCGATCGCCCGGGTACGGGCGGACGCGCCGCTCGACGACGTCCTGACGGCGATGCGGCGCAGCCGCACGCACCTGGCGGCGGTGCTGGGCGAGGACGGCGACCCCGTGGGGCTCGTCACGATGGAGGACGTGCTGCGCGAGCTGGTGGGCCGCCCGGGCCGGCAGCCGGACCAGCGGCAGGCCTAGGCGACGGGGGTGGGGGCGCGGTCCGTGGTCTCGGTGAGACCCGGGCCGTGCCCGCCGCCCACCCCGGACGCGCCGATCGCCGTGAGGACGGCGAGCACGGTGGCGAAGCCCGCGGTCGAGAGGGCGGCGAGCCAGTTGACATCGATGAGGTTCGTCGCCCCGGCGGCGAGTACCGCGACGAGCGACTGCGCGAAGGTGCGGAGTGCCCGCTCCCCGGTGGCCTTCCAGAATGCGGCTGTGAACATGGCTCGCTCGCTCTCTCCTCGCGGACTCCTGTATGTGGGATACCGCGCGCGGGCACCGGTGGACAGACCCCCGGCGCATGTCTCGCGCCGCCGGGTTACGATCGCATCGCCATGGAAATGAATGCCAACTACACCAGTCTCGTCGCGCTCGGTGACTCCTTCACCGAGGGCATGTCGGACGCACTGCCCGACGGCTCGTACCGCGGCTGGGCCGACCTGCTCGCCGCGCGGCTCGCCGCGAATACGCCCGGCTTCCGGTACACGAATCTCGCCGTACGCGGAAAGCTCATCGCGCAGATCGTCGAGGAGCAGGTCGACGTCGCGGTCGCCATGCGGGCGGACGTCGTGACCCTCGTCGGCGGGCTCAACGACACCCTGCGGCCCAAGTGCGACATGGGCAGGGTGCGTGGATACCTGGAAGAGGCGGTGGAACGGCTCGCGCCGTCCTGCGAGCAGCTGGTGCTGATGCGCAGCCCCGGACGCGACGGCCCCGTGATGCAGCGGTTCCGGCCGCGCATGGAGGAGCTGTTCGACTTCATCGACACCCTGGCCGCGAAGCACGGCGCCCTGGTCGTCGACCTGTACGGGACGCCCGCGCTCGGCGATCCACGGATGTGGCACGCCGACCGACTGCACCTGACGGACGAGGGGCACCGACGGGTCGCCGAGGCCGTGTGGCAGGCCCTGGGCCGGGCGGCCGAGGACGACTGGCGGACGCCGCTGGCTCCGGGCGCGCTGCCGGGCTGGGCGGCGCGGCGCGGCAGTGATCTGCGGTTCGCGCGCGAGCATCTGGCGCCGTGGATCGGGCGACGGGTCACGGGGCGCTCCTCGGGCGACGGCCGGCCGGCCAAGCGGCCCGAGCTGCTGCCGTACGACGACCCGCACACTCCGTAGTCCCTCTCGTAGCAAGCCACAAACGGGACCGGGGCGTCGGCCTGCGTGAACCGCCAGTAGAATCTCTCCACGTGACTGCTGCTCCTGCGAAGCCCCGCATCCCCAATGTCCTGGCCGGCCGCTACGCCTCCGCGCAGCTGGCCGTCCTGTGGTCCCCCGAGCAGAAGGTGAAGCTGGAGCGTCGGCTGTGGCTCGCCGTGCTCCATGCTCAGAAGGACCTCGGCATCGAGGTTCCCGACAGCGCCCTCGCCGACTACGAGCGTGTTCTCGACCAGGTCGACCTGGCGTCGATCGCCGAGCGCGAGAAGGTCACGCGCCATGACGTGAAGGCGCGGATCGAGGAGTTCAACGCGCTCGCGGGTCATGAGCAGGTCCACAAGGGCATGACGTCCCGTGACCTCACCGAGAACGTCGAGCAGCTGCAGATCCGGCTGTCGCTGGAGCTGATGCGCGACCGCACGGTCGCCGTCCTCGCGCGGCTCGGCAGGCTGTCCGGTGAGTACGCGGAGCTGGTCATGGCCGGCCGCTCGCACAACGTGGCGGCCCAGGCGACGACCCTCGGCAAGCGTTTCGCGACGGTGGCCGACGAGCTTCTGGTGGCCTACGGCCGCCTGGAGGAGCTGCTCGGCCGCTACCCGCTGCGCGGCATCAAGGGCCCGGTCGGCACGGCGCAGGACATGCTGGACCTGCTCGGCGGCGACGCGGCGAAGCTGGAGGACCTGGAGCAGCGGATCGCCGCGCACCTCGGCTTCTCGCAGGCCTTCACCTCGGTGGGGCAGGTCTACCCGCGCTCGCTGGACTACGAGGTCGTCACCGCACTCGTGCAGCTGGCGGGCGGTCCGTCCTCGCTGGCCAAGACGATCCGGCTGATGGCCGGCCACGAGCTGGTGACGGAGGGCTTCAAGCCCGGCCAGGTCGGCTCGTCCGCGATGCCGCACAAGATGAACACCCGCTCCTGCGAGCGCGTCAACGGCCTGATGGTGATCCTGCGCGGCTACGCCTCGATGACGGGTGAGCTGGCGGGCGACCAGTGGAACGAGGGCGACGTCTCCTGCTCGGTGGTGCGCCGGGTCGCGCTGCCGGACGCGTTCTTCGCCTTCGACGGTCTCCTGGAGACCTTCCTGACCGTCCTCGACGAGTTCGGCGCGTTCCCCGCGGTCGTCGCCCGCGAGCTGGACCGCTACCTGCCGTTCCTCGCCACCACCAAGGTGCTGATGGCGTCGGTACGGGCCGGAGTCGGCCGCGAGGTCGCGCACGAGGCCATCAAGGAGAACGCGGTGGCGTCGGCGCTGGCCATGCGCGAGCAGGGCACCGAGCGCAACGAGCTGCTCGACAAGCTGGCTGCCGACGGGCGGATCCCGCTGGACCGCGCGCAGTTGGACGAACTGATGGCGGACAAGCTGTCGTTCACCGGCGCGGCCGAGCAGCAGGTCGCGACCGTGATCTCCCGCATCGAGGAGATCACCAAGCAGCACCCCGAGGCCGCCGGGTACACCCCCGGTTCGATCCTCTGACGCGCACGGACCGGACGGGTTGATGTCGGTATGACGCCGGAAGAGCTCCAGGCCGCCCGCGACCACCTCATTCCCGATGTGGTCGCGGACGGGCTGCGGGTGCTGTTCTGCGGGATCAACCCGGGGCTGATGTCGGCCGCGACGGGGCATCACTTCGCCCGTCCCGGCAACCGCTTCTGGCCGGTACTGCACCTCTCGGGCTTCACCCCCCGGCAGCTGATCCCCTCCGAGCAGGGCGAGTTGACGTCGTACGGCCTCGGCATCACCAATGTGGTGGCGCGGGCCAGTGCGCGGGCCGACGAGATCAGCGACGAGGAGTTCCGCGAGGGCGGCCGGCTCCTGACCGCCAGGGTCGGGCGGCTGCGGCCCCGGTGGCTCGCGGTCGTGGGGATCACCGCATACCGCACGGCCTTCGGCGAGAAGGAGGCCATGATCGGACCGCAGGAGCGAACAATCGGCGCGACCCGGATCTGGGCGCTGCCCAACCCCAGTGGCCTCAACGCCCATTGGACCGCGCAGACCATGGCCGAGGAGTACGCCCGGCTGCGGGCCGCGGCGGAGGACTGACTCCGACCCCGCGACCTCGCGACGTCACGAAGCGTGCGGCGGCGGTTCGGATCTGCGCATCTCCGAGGGGCTCTTGCCGAACCAGCGGGTCACCGCGCGGCGCAGGGTGCGTGCGTCGCTGAAGCCGAGCAGGGCGGCGATGGCGTGCAGGGGCAGGTCCCTGGTGGTCAGCAACTCCTCGGCGCGGACCAGGCGTACATAGTCGACGAGCGCCTCGTACGTGGTGCCGCACTCCGCGAGGCGCCGGCGCAGGGTGCGTTCGCTCATCCCCCGCGCCCGTGCCTGCTGAGTGAGCGGCGGCACCTGGGGCAGTCGGCGGGCGATGGACACCTCAAGGCCCTCCACCAGGTCCTGCCGTTCGCGGCCCAGTGTCCGGGCCGAGCCGAGCAGCTCCAGGACCTGGGCGAGGGTGTACGCGTCGGCGCCCGGCAGGGCGTGTTCCAGCCATGGCGCGGCGAACACCAGCCGGTCGTCCGGGGCGCCGAAGACCACCGGACAGCGGAAGTAGCGCGCGTACTCGTCTCCGTACGGCGGGCGCGCGTGGCGTACGAACACCGCGTGCGGGGCGAAGTCCTCGTGCAGGGCGTCCCTGATCAGGGCCACGATGCTGCTGAACGACTCCTCCAGGAGGAAGGTCTGCAGCTCGGATCCGGCGTAGCGGGCCGTCGCCAGGATCGCGGCTCCGCCGGGCACCGGCTCCATGCGGTAGTCGAGCATGGAGCCGGTGATGCCGTGATAGCGCACGCCCAGGCGCAGCGCGTCGTACAGCGTGGGGCTGGCCAGCAGCCCGAGCCCCACCAGACCCCAGGCGGTCACGCGCTGTCTGCGCCCGACTGCCAGACCCAGGGCGGGGTCGCCGAGTTCTCGCAGGGCGTCGCTGATCACCCGGCTGCCCTGCCGGTAGGACACCCGCTGTTCCACGGAGTTGAGGGCCGCGACGCTGAGTCCGGCCCGCTGGAGGGCCGGTCCGAGGTCATGTCCCCGCTCGGCGGCCACGAGTGTGAGGTAGCGCAGCAGGTGGGGTGTGATCGTCGCCGAGCCGAAGCGCGGGTCGGCGTGCTGACCGGCGGACGGCTGGGGACGCAACGCGATACGCGGCACCTTGGACGTCACCTCCGGGCCGCCACTGTATGCACCAGGGCAGCGGCCGGACAGTGCGCGTGGCCGCTGAAGTCCCGTTACTGGCCGGTTGGGTCCTCTCCATCGCGCCCCCGGCGCCGTACCGTCGACACACCTGACCCAGGTGTGGTGCAGGTCACCCCCCACGCAGTTCATCAACACGAGGGAGAAGGCATGAGGTTCGCCGGTACGAAGAGCAGAGCGCTCTCCCTGTCGCTCGCCGGAGTGCTCGCCGCGCTGTCCTCCGCAGCCGTCGCCGCGCCCGGCACCGAACCAACCGCCGCCGCCGCGGCTGCCGAGCCCACGACGTACCTGGTCGGCCGTGGCATCGCCGACGTCACCGGGGAGGCCGCCGAAGTCGGCATGATGGGCTATTCGAGCTTCGACCAGAAGGCGACGGGGATCCATCAGCGCCAACGCTCCCGCGCGTTCGTGGTGGCCGACCGGGACAGCGGCAGCCGGGTCGCGTACGTCAACGCCGATCTGGGCATGATCTTCCAGTCTGTCCAGCAGGGCGTGATCGGCAAGCTCAAGCAGCGGTACGGATCGCTCTACAGCGAGCAGAACGTACTTCTGTCCGCCACCCACACACACGCCGGCTCGGGCGGCCACTCCCACCATCTCGCATACAACCTGGCCTCCCTGGGATTCCAGAAGGACACGTACAACGCGATCGTCGACGGCATCGTCGAGTCGGTCGTCGAGGCGCACGAGGACCTCAAGCCCGGCACCATCACCCTCGGCAGAGGTGAGCTGACCAACGCCAGCGTCAACCGGTCCAAGGTGGCGTTCGACAAGAACCCGGCGAGCGACAAGGCCGCCTTCCCCGGCGCGATCGACCCGGCGATGACCGTGCTGCGCTTCCGGCAGGGCTCCGAGGACATCGGTGCGATCAACTGGTTCGCCACCCACAACACCTCGCTGACGAACAAGAACACGCTGCTCAGCCCGGACAACAAGGGGTACGCGGCGTACGAGTGGGAGCACGGCGCGAAGGGGGTGCGCTACCTCGACGACAAGAAGGGCTTTGTCGCGGCGTTCCCCAACACCAACGCCGGTGACATGTCGCCGAACCTCAATCTGAAGCCCGGCTCGGGGCCGACCGAGGACGAGTTCGAGAACACCAGGATCATCGGCGACCGCCAGTTCAAGAAGGCCCAGGAGATCTACAGCGAGCCGGGCACCCCGGTGAGCGGCAGCGTAGACTCCCGGATGCGGTTCGTGAACATGGAAGAGGTCACCGTCGCCGGGAAGTACACCCCCGACGGCAAGGAGCACCGCACCTGCCCCGCCATGGTCGGTGCGTCCACCCTGGCCGGCAGCGTGGAGGACGGGCCCGCCATCCCCGGCTTCACCGAGGGCATGAACAGCCCCGTGGCGAAGCTCCTGGAGCCGTTCCACATCGATCCGCCCGAGTGGCTGGTCGGCTGCCAGTACCCCAAGGCCAATCTGGTGCCGACCGGTCTGATCTCCGAGGCGGTGCCCGCCACCCCGAAGATCCTGCCCCTGCAGATCGTCAAGATCGGCCAGTTCTACCTGGTGGCGGGGCCGGGCGAGTTCACAGTCGTCTCGGGCCTGCGCATCCGCCGCACGGTCGCCGCCGAGCTGGGTGTGCCGATCGGGAACGTGCTGATGCAGGGCTACGCCAACGCGTACAGCCAGTACGTGACGACGCCCGAGGAGTACGACCAGCAGCAGTACGAGGGCGGCTCGACGCTCTACGGCAGGCACACACTCCCCGCGTACCAGCAGGAGTTCGGTGCGCTCGCCGCCTCCCTGAAGTCCGGTACGGCGATCGATCGCGGCCCGACGCCGCCCGACCAGTCGGGCCGTCAGGTCACCCTGCAGACCGGCGTGGTGCTGGACAGTCCCCCGGCGGGCAGGTCGTTCGGTGACGTACTGACCGAACCCGCGCAGTCCTACGCGCCGAACGCCACCGCCACGGTGGAGTTCGTGACGGGGCACCCGAAGAACAACCTGCGCCGGGAAGGCACGTTCCTGGAGGTGCAGCGGCTGGTGGACGGCCAGTGGGTGCGCCACCAGGACGACGGTGACTGGGACACCAAGTACCGGTGGGTCCGGATCAACGGGGTGACGGGCACCTCGAAGGCGGTCATCACCTGGAAGGTCGCCGCCGGGACCCCGGCGGGCACCTACCGGATCGTCCATCACGGCGACTCCAAGACCCTCCTCGGCAAGATCACCGCGTTCACCGGGACCAGCAGGTCCTTCACGGTGAACTGACCCGGCGCCCGGCGCGGCACGACGGCGCGACCCGACCGGACTTCACCTGGTACGACGCCGGCCCAGCCCCCGTCAGCGTCGTACCAGGTGGATCGCTGTGCTCGCCCAGTCGCCCGGCGGCAGTTCGAGCGGGAGTCCGTGGTCCGTCAGCACCGTCGCGTGGTGGCACGTCCCGGTGCCGGCGTCGCGGTACACCGCGCCCGGTTCGAGCCCGGCGAGGCGCACCAGCAGCCGGGGCCGGCCGCCGTGCGGGGCCCGCTGCCAGGCGAGCACCACGGCCTCCCCGCGGTCGGCCGCGGTGTACTGCACGACGGTCGGTCCGTCGTCGACGGGCCCGCGGAGCCGGTGCTGGACACCGTGCTGCACGAGGTGGCGGACCTCCTTGTACGTCGCCACGAACCCGGCGGCCTCGGCGAGTTCGTCGTCGGACCAGCGGGTGAGGTCGCCGCCGACGGCCAGGACACCGGCCATCGCCACATGGAAGCGGAAGCGCAGCGGCACCGAGCGGGCCGTGAGCTGGTTGGGGACGTCGGTGACCCAGGCGGCCATGGTGCGCGCCGGGTAGAGCTGGCCGTAGCCGTGCTGGATGCCGATGCGGTCCGCCGAATCCGTGTTGTCGGAGGTCCACACCTGGTCGGTGCGCGCCAGTATGCCCAGGTCGACGCGTCCGCCGCCGCTGCCGCCACACAGCTCTCCCGCGGTGAGGACGGCAAGTACTACTTCGTGCCGCTGTACAACTACCCGTGGGCCGTCTTCTACCGCGCAGAGTGTTTTCAAGGAGCGCGGCTATAAAACCCCGGTCAACTGGAGCGAATTCGTCGCCCTGGCCAAGCAGATGAAGAAGGACGGCCTGTCGCCGATCGCCGCCGGATACGGCGGCGGCGACAGCTGGAGCATCCTCGGGGCGTTCGACTACCTGAATCTGCGGGCCAACGGCTACGACTTCCACATGTCGCTGATGCGCGGCGACGTCAGCTGGACCGACCGCCGGGTACGCGCCGCACTCGACCTGTGGCGCGAGCTGAGCCCGTACTACCAGCAGGGGGCCGGCGGCCGGTCGTGGCAGGACGCCGCGCAGTCGCTGCTGGCCAAGAAGTCGGGGATGGCCGTCATCGGCCTGCTCCTCGGCCGGCGTTCCCGGCCGCGGCGCGTCCGCGGTGGCTGCCACTTCCGCCGACCGCCCGGAGCGGGCCGACCGGTCGGTGGTGACCTGGGCGGCGAGCCACGACCGGATGGGCGAGGCGGGCGCCGACCGCAGCTACCGGCTCGTGGTGCGTACCAGCGTGGGCGGCAAGGCGCTGCGCGTCCGCGTCACCAACGCCTTCGGTGACCGTCCGCTGGAGTTCGGCGGCGCCTACGCCGGCCGGCAGGAGCGCGGCGCCGAGCTCGCGCGCGGCAGCAACCGGAAGCTGACCTTCGGCGGGACCCGGTCCCTGACGCTGGCACCGGGCGAGTCCAGGTACAGCGATCCGCTGCCCGGCCGGGTCGCGGCGCAGAGCAATGTGGTGGTCAGCCTGTACGTGCGGAGCGCGGGCGACCCCGCGACCGGGCACGGCATGGCGCTCCAGACGTCGTACGCCACCGGCGGGGACCATGTCTCGGAGGAGGTGGCCGACGCGTTCACCGAGCAGACCGGGTCGTGGTTCTACCTCGGCGCTGTCAGCGTGGACCCCGGGAACGGAGCGGGGCGGTGGCCACGCTGGGCGACTCCATCACGGACGGCTGGCAGCGCTCGACCGACAAGAACCGCCGCTGGCCCGACTACCTGGCCCGGCGGCTGCACCACACTCCGGGCAGCGGGGTCCGGGGCGTCGCGAACGCGGGGATCTCCGGGAACAAGGTGCTGGCGGACGGCGCGGGGCAGCGCGCCCTGACACGGCTGGAGCGTGACGTGCTGTCCCAGCCGGGGGTGCGCACGGTGGTTCTCTTCGAGGGGATCAACGACATCACGTCGCACAGCGGTGTCACGGCCGACGATCTGAAGGACGGATACCGGAAGGTCATCGACCGGACACACGCGGCGGGCCTGTGTATGGTCGGCGCCACCGTGCTGCCCCACAAGGGCTGGTACGAGTGGACGGCGGAGGAGGAGGCCGTGCGTACGGAGGTGAACGCGTTCATCCGCGGCGGCGGGGCGGTCGACGCGGTCGCGGACTTCGACGAGGTCATCAGGAGTCCCTACGACGCGCAGCGGATGCTGCCCACCTTCGACGGCGGTGACCATCCGCATCCCAACGACAAGGGCATGCAGGCCATGGCCGACTCAGTCGATCTCAAGGCGCTGAACTGCGAGCGCACCGGCCGCTGAGAGTCCGCCCCCGGGTGGACGTGCCGCTGTGCGAGCGGCGGGTCCAGCCGGGGGCGGCCGCGGCGGGCTCAGTCGGCTTCGTCGCAGGGCGTCTGCCGGGCCATGCTCGCCTTCAGGGCCACGTCGATGTCCGGCGGCAGGCTGCCATCGCAGGTCCATTCGACCAGCCGGTCGGCGACGCTTCTGACCTTGGTGTTCGTGTGCTGCGAGACCTCGACCAGGACCTCCCAGGCCTGGTCCGGGGTCAGCTGACCGACCGCGCAGATGACGCCTATCGCCTGATCGACGTCGGCGTGCGAGGTCACGGCCTGCTTCAGCTGCTTCACTTCCTCACGAAGGGAGGCGACCTCTGCGGCAGCGGTCGTCGTCGCGGCATGATCACGTGTCGGCATCGCTCTCCCTTGTGGACAACCCGCTCAATCGAAATTTCGTTCACATCTACGATGCCAGAACCCCGTGATTTTCACACACCATTCTACCGATGACCACCGAGTGTGAGTTCCGCCCCCTGAGCCCTACGGGCTTCGAGCCTGCGTACGAGACGACCGTGCGATGTCCGGGCCCGGGCAGACCGCCCCCCCGGCCGTTGCCGCGCGGCACGGGCCACGCTCGCCGCGCCCCGGTCCAGCGAGTACGATCCGGCCTGACACGCGTACGAGCTGGGAGGACACACGTTGGGGAGGCTGACCGGCGGAGACCCCTCTCTGTTGCGGCGGATCAACTCCGCCGTGGTGCTGCACGCGCTGCGTGCGGCGGACTCCCCCACGCTGACCGATCTGACCCGCGTCACCGGGCTTTCCCGGCCGACGGTCGAGGGCGTGATCGAAGGGCTCATGGAGACCGGCCTGGTAGTCGAGGCACCGCCCGAGGACATCGAGACGCGTCGCCAGGGCCGCCCCGCGCGCCGGTTCCGGTTCCGGGCCGAGGCGGGCCATCTGCTGGGCATCGAGATCGGCCCGCACCGGGTCGCCGCCCTGCTCTCCGGCCTCGACGGCCGTGTCATGGGCGCGGGATCGCGCGAGGTGTCCGAGACCGCGTGCGCCGACGAGCGGCTGGAGCGGGTACGCACCGTGGTCGCCGATGTGCTGCGCCGGTCCGGGGTCGCGCGCAGTTCCCTGCGGGCCGTCGGCGTGGGCAGCCCCGGCATCGTGGAGGCCGACGGGACCGTGCGGCTGGGCACCGCGCTCCCCGGCTGGACCGGGCTGGCGCTGGGCGAGCGGCTGCGCCGGTCCTTCCGCTGTCCCGTCCTGGTGGAGAACGACGCCAACACCGCGGCGGTCGCCGAGCACTGGAAGGGCGCGGCGACCGACTCCGACGACATCGTCTTCGTCATGGCCGGGCTGAGCCCGGGCGCGGGCTCGCTGATCGGCGGACGGCTGCACCGCGGCTACGGCGGGGCGGCCGGCGAGATCGGCGCGCTGCATCTGCTGGGCCGCGAGGTCACCCCGGAGACCCTGCTCTCCACGACGGACGAACCGCTGCACGCGCTGGACGAGCAGGCGGTGGCCGCCGTGTTCCGGCAGGCCAAGCAGGGTGACGTACGGGCCGGGGAGGCCGTGGAGAGGTTCATTCAGCGGCTCGTGCACGATGTCGCGGCGCTGGTGCTCGCGCTCGACCCCGAGCTGGTGGTGGTC
Source organism: Streptomyces sp. A5-4 (assembly GCF_051131715.1). Classification (NCBI taxonomy): domain Bacteria; kingdom Bacillati; phylum Actinomycetota; class Actinomycetes; order Kitasatosporales; family Streptomycetaceae; genus Streptomyces; species Streptomyces sp. A5-4. The sequence goes on from NZ_CP178591.1 coordinate 866,610, forward strand.
GGTGGCTGGGCGGCCGGCCTCGACGGCGTACTGGAGCCGCTGCGCGGCGAGCTGGCACGCTACTGCCTGCGGCCGCCCCGGGTCGCGCTTTCGCTGCTCGGCGAGGCGGCCGTGGCGACCGGCGCTCTGCGCCTGGCCCTCGACCATGTCGAGGAGCAGCTCTTCGCCGTCGAGGGAACGGTGACGGCCCGCCACTGAGTGAGTGACGGGCCGCGAAGAGCGATACGGGTGCGGTTCAGGAGGCCTTGCGCTCCTGCGCGTGGTGGCTGATCCGCATGTCACCCTGGTCGCCGAAGGTGAGCTTGCAGGTGTCCGCCCGGTAGGTGGCAACCGATACCGCGGCGGTCCTGCCCGCGGCGAAGTAGCGGGTGGTGACGACGAGGACGGGCGCACCGGGCAGCCGGTCCAGTTCCTTCGCGTCGTCGGCGCGCGCCGAGCCGAGCTCGACCGCACGGTCCTGACCGTCCATGCCGAGGCGCTGCAGCTCGCGCAGCACGCTGCGGGCGCGGGCCGGCCCGGAGGGGGCCTCGATGCCGGGGAGGTCCGGCACCGATCCGACCGGTACGTACAGCAGCTCGGCGGCGACCGACTGGCCGTGCGACATCCGGATCCGGCGGACCGTGTGGACCTCTTCCTCGGCCTCCGCGTCGAGCAGCCGGGCGGCTGCCGCCGGCGGAACCGACGTCACGCAGTCGACGGGCTGCCAGGCGTCGCCGACCGCGCCCGGCCAGCCGTGCTGCGAGGCGCCGACGTCCACACCCACGCGGGGCGGGGCGACTGTGGTGCCGACGCCGCGGCGGCGCTGGAGCCGGCCTTCCAGCTCAAGCTGTTCGAGCGCCTGGCGGAGCGTGGCACGGGCGACGCCGAAGCGCGAGGCGAGGTCCCGCTCGTTGGGGAGGACCTCGCCGACCGCGAAGTCGGAGTCGAGTGCCTCGCTGAGCACGGTCTTGAGATGCCAGTACTTGGGCTCCGGCACCGTGTCGAGCTGCGTGGTCCCCACCCTGATCCTCCGCAATCGCCGTGTGTCCGGCGGATTTTCGCGCCCTTGTTTATTAAAGGTTCCTGCACTAACTCTGCGAGAGTAAGTCCGACCCTCCCCTTGGTCAAGACCAATACCCGGGAGACGGACGCTCCTGTCACGCGTTGTTCACGGAGCGAGCGCGGACAGCTTGTCCGGGTTTCGCAAGATATAGACGCATTGGATGAGTCCGTCCACCACGTCCAGCTGGAAGACGGTGTCGGGCTTACCACCGGACAGGACGAGCAGGGCGGGGCCGCCGTTGAGCTCCATGAAGCGGAACTCGCTGTCGGGGACGGGCTGCTTGGCCACGGCGAACAGGAAGCGGCCCACCTTGTCCGCGCTCCGCAGCACACGCAGCGGCGCCTTGGACTTGCCGCCGCTGTCGCCGATGAGCCGGGCGTCGGGCGCGAGCAGGGCGAGCAGGGCGTCGATGTCGCCTCCCGACGCGGCGGCGAGGAAGCGCTCGGTGAGGTCGCGCTGTTCGGCCGGGTCCACGTCGTAGCGCGTCCTGCGTTCGTCGACGTGCCGGCGCGCCCGTCCCGCCAGCTGCCGGACGGCTGATTCCGAGCGGTCGAGCGCGGTGGCGATCTCCGCGAACGGGAATCCGAAGGCCTCCCGCAGCACGAATACCGCACGCTCCAGCGGAGAGAGCGATTCAAGAACGACGAGGACCGCGAGCGAGACGGAATCGGCGAGTACGGCACGCTCGGCGGTGTCGGGAACCGCCGAACCGAAGTCGGTCACGATCGGCTCGGGCAGCCACGGGCCGACGTACGCCTCTCGGCGCGACTGCGCGTGGCGCAGTCGGTCGATGGCGAGCCGGGTGGTGACGCGCACCAGGAAGGCGCGGGGTTCGCGCACGTCATCGCGCTCCTGGGCGGACCAGCGCAGCCACGCGTCCTGTACGACGTCCTCCGCGTCGGCCACCCGGCCCAGCATCCGGTAGGCCACGCCGGTCAGGACGGGACGGTGCGCTTCGAAGACGTCGGTCACAGTGTCGGCAGTCACCTCACCATCCCAGCCGACGCCTCCCGCCCTGTCCAGGCGGCATGGGTGCGTCACGCGGCACACCTGGCGGGCGGAGCCGCTGCCGCGCAGCCCCTTGAACTCGAAGCTACTCAGCGGTAATTGTTACTGACGCGGTGTCTAAGCACTCTCCCCTCGACCAGCCCCTCCGACCACCCCGACCACAGGGAGCAGCAGCATGGCCGAAAAGGTCTCCTTCACGATCGACTCCACCCGGGGGAATCGCACGGTCTCCGTAGCGTACGAGCGGACGGGCGCCGGCGAACCGCTCCTGCTGCTGCACGGCGTGGGCCACCACCGGCAGGCCTGGGACCCGGTGATATCGGCGCTGGCCGCCGAGCGCGAGGTGATCGCGGTGGATCTGCCCGGATTCGGCGAGTCGCCCGCGCTGCCCGAAGGCTCGCCGTACGACCTGGCGACGGTGGTCCCGGTGCTCGACTCGATGTGCGCGGCACTGGGCATCGAGCACCCGCATGTCGCGGGCAACTCCCTCGGGGGCCTGCTCGCCCTGGAGTTGGGCCGCGCGGGGCGCGTCCGGTCGGTCACGGCGCTCTCCCCCGCGGGCTTCTGGACGGAGGGTGAGCGCCGCTACGCCTTCGGAACGCTGCGCGGAATGCGGCTGGGCGCCAAGTCGCTGCCGTTGCCGGTCATCGAGCGGATGTCGCGGACGGCGGCCGGCCGGGCGGCGCTCACCAGCAGCATCTACGCCAAGCCCGCCAGGCGTTCACCGGAGGCCGTCGTCGCGGAGACGGTGGCGCTGCGTGACGCGCCCGGTTTCGCCCCGACCCTCGCCGCGGGCCTCGGCCTGCGGTTCACCGACGACGTGCCCGGCATCCCGGTCACCGTCGCCTGGGGCAGCCGGGACCGGCTGCTGCCGCGCCGCCAGGGCGTCCGGGCCAAGCACACCATTCCCGGCGCCCGGCTGGTACGGCTGCCCGGCTGCGGACATGTCCCGATGAACGACGACCCCGCGCTGGTGGCCCGCGTCGTCCTGGACACCGGCCGCCGGGCGGCCGGGGGCTGAGGCGGGGGAAGCGGTACGGCGGCCGTATACGGACGGCGCCGGACCGGTTCCCCGCCGCCCGGGGCCGGTTGTTCACTTGGGGTTCGTGTGCTCGCCGCGGCCGGGCACTAGGCATGGCGTGACGAGCTGACGCGACGGGCGCCTCGCGCGCACCTCTATGCCCGGCGCCTGCCGCACCCCGGACCGTCCGACCCGTTCCCTGGAAGGCGCATCGATGTCGCACCGCACGCACGTCCCGTCCCACGACCGCCGCACCCTCCTGCGCGGCTCTCTCGCCGCTTCGGCCGCACTGGCCCTGCCCGTCGGCGCCGCCGCGGCGCCCGCCCAGGCGCTCGGCGGCCGGCCGCGCGCCGGCTGGGGCGTGCAGACCGGTGATGTCACCGCGTCCTCGGGGCTGGTGTGGGTGCGCTCGGACCGCCCGGCCCGGATGACGGTGGAGACGTCCGCGACCGAGTCCTTCCGCCGCTCGCGCAGCTGGCCGGGGCCGCTGCTCGGCCCCGGCACGGACTTCACCGGGACGACGGCGCTGCGGGGCCTGCCCGCGGGCGAGCAGGTGCACTACCGGGTCGTCCTCTCCGACCCCGACGACCCCCGCCGTACCGGGGAGCCGGTGTACGGCACGTTCCGTACGGCATCCGCACGACGGCGCGACGGCGCGCGCTTCCTGTGGTCGGGGGACATCGCCGGGCAGGGCTGGGGCATCAACCCGGACCTCGGGGGCTACCGCGTGTACGAGGAGATGCGCCGCCTCGACCCGGACTTCTTCCTGTGCAGCGGCGACAACATCTATGCCGATGGGGTGATCAACCCGAGCGTCACGCTGCCGGACGGGCGGGTCTGGCGGAACATCACCACACCCGAGAAGTCACGGGTCGCCCAGACGCTGGCGGAGTTCCGGGGCAACTTCCGCTACAACCTGCTCGATACGCATCTGCGCCGGTTCAACGCCCAGGTGCCGTCCGTCGTCCAGTGGGACGACCACGAGGTACGCAACAACTGGTACCCGGGCCAGATCCTCGACGACGTCCGCTACACGGAGAAGAACGTCGATGTGCTGGCGGCCCGCTCGACGCGCGCGTTCAGTGAGTACTTCCCGATTCCGACCCTGTCCCCACGCGGCCGGGGCAACGGCCGGATCCACCGGGTGGTTCGGCAGGGGCCGCTGCTCGACGTCTTCGTCCTCGACATGCGCACCTTCCGCAACGCCAACTCCCCCGGCCGGCAGCCGGCCGACGCGACCGGCATCCTAGGAGCCGAGCAACTCGCCTGGCTGAAGCGTGAGTTGGCGCGCTCGCGCGCGGTGTGGAAGGTGATCGCGTCCGACATGCCGCTGGGCATCGTCGTACCGGACGGGGCGACCGACTTCGAGGCGGTCGCACAGGGCGATCCGGGCGCGCCGCTCGGCCGGGAGCTCCAGATCGCCGAGCTGCTGCGGTTCATCAAGCACGCGCGGATCACCGGCACGCTGTGGCTCACCGCCGATGTGCACTACACCTCGGCCCAGCACTACCACCCGTCCCGAGCGGCCTTCAAGGACTTCGCCCCCTTCTGGGAGTTCGTCTCGGGACCGCTGGCCGCCGGAGGCTTCCCGGCGACGGGACTCGACGCGACCTTCGGTCCCGACCAGGTCTTCGTGAAGGCGCCGGCGCGGGCCAATGTGTCGCCGATGGAGTCGCCCCAGTACTTCGGCGAGGTCGAGATCGACGGCGGGAGCGGCGAGCTGACGGTGCGCCTGCGGGCCGAGGGCGACACGGTGCTGTTCAGCAAGACGCTGCAGCCGGGGCGCGTCGGTCAGTAAGCGTCGCTCCCCGACAGAACCGAACAGAAGCAGGGATCCCGACGCGAAGGTATTGGTTGAAAACCGGTCGCTAAGCATCCAGAAGCACACTTAACCCGTCAGTCACAAAACGTTCGTGATCACGCAACACCGCTGGGTCACAGTGATGCCATGACGGACATGACGCATACGAAATCCGCGAAGAGCGCCCGCCGCCCGCACCACTGGCGGCGGGACCTCGTCGAACTGGCCGCCCTGTTCACCGCCGTGGCCGTCGCCGACGCCATCGCGAACACGATCGCGCACGGCCCGGACGGGCCATACCTGCTGGTGGCCTCGGCGGTGGCGCTGAGCGCCACAGTCGCGTTCCACACCTGGTGGGCACGGAGGCACAGCCACGCACCGCCGCCGACCCCCGGCGGCACCGATACCGGCGCCGGTCCCGGCACCGGCGCCGACAGCGACGTCACCGCGCCCGGCGCGGACACCGCGCTGTGGCGGATGCGCACCACTGTCCAGGACCGGCCCGGCAGCCTGGCGGCGCTCTGCGGCGCACTGGCCCGGCACCGGGTGGACATCCTCACCCTGCAGACCCATCCGCTGCCCGAGGGCACCGTCGACGAGTTCCTGCTGCGCGCCCCCACCGCCCTCCAGGCCCCGCAGCTCTCCCGCGAGGTGTCGGCCGCGGGCGGCAACGACACCTGGCTGGAACGCGCCGACGCCCACGACCTGGTGGACGGCCCCACCCGGGTGCTCGGTCTCGCCACCCGCACCGCGCTGGACGCGGCCGAACTTCCGCTGGCCCTGCGCCAGTTGCTCGGCCGCTGCACCATCCACTCGCGGCCCGCGACCACCCTCACCGGCCGGCCGTCGGCCGAGAGCGCCCCGGTGGAAGGTGCGCTCGACGGCCCGGTGATGAAGCTGCGGGACCCGTCCGGCGGGACGATCACCATCGAGCGCCCCTATCTCCCCTTCACCCCGACCGAGTTCGCCCGGGCCCGCGCGCTCGTCGAGCTCGATGCCCGCCTGGGCCCCCGCATCCCCCGCAGCCAGCACGTCCTCACCCTCCCCGAGGGCAACGAGATCACCGTCCGCAGGGCCGGTCCCGCGGATCTCGAAGCCGCCCGCGCCATGCACGAGCGCTGCACCGACCGCACCCTGAGCCTGCGTTATCACGGGCCGGTGGGCGACGCGGGCCGCTACCTCAGCCATCTGCTGAGCCCGCGCTTCGGCCGCACCCTCGCCGTCCAGACGGCGTCGGGCCGTCTCGTCGCCCTCGGCCACCTCCTGTGGGACGGCGACGAGACGGAGGTCGCGCTGCTCGTCGAGGATGCCTGGCAGCGCCGCGGCATCGGTTCCGAGCTGCTGGGCCGCCTGGTGGCGCTCGCCGGTGAGGCGCGGTGCGAAAGCGTCTACGCCGTCACCCAGTCGTCCAACACCGGCATGGTCGCGGCCATGCGCGGCCTCGGGCTGCCCCTCGACTACCAGATCGAGGAAGGCACCCTGGTCGTCACCGCGCGGCTCGATGCCCCGTCGGAGCGGCCGCACTCCCCGCTCGACCTGGGCGAACCGTCGGCACTGCCCGACCGGCTGACCGAACGGTATGGACAGGCCGACCGGCACTGAGCGCCTCGCACAGGTCGCGCCACAGATCCTCCACGTCCTCAAGACCCACGGACATCCGCAGCAGCCGGTCGCTCACTCCCGAGGACCGCCGGTCTCCTTCCGCCACGATGCGGTGGCTGATGGAGGCCGGGTGCTGGATGAGCGAGTCCACACTGCCGAGGCTGACGGCGGGCGTGATGAGGCGTACGCCCGCGATCACCTCGTGCGGGTCGCCGTACACCTCGAAGGCGATCATCGCGCCGCCCAGCTTCGGGTAGTGCACCCGCGCCACCCGTGGATCGGCGGTCAGTCGCCTGACCAGCTCGGCGGCGGTCGCCGATGCCGCCCTGACGCGTACGGGCAGGGTGGCGAGCCCGCGCAGCAGCAGATAGCCGGCCAGCGGATGCAGCACACCGCCGGTGGCGAACCGCACCTGGCGCAGAGACCGTGCGAACTCCTCGTCGCACGCCACCACTCCGCCCATGACGTCCCCGTGCCCGCCCAGGTACTTGGTCGCGCTGTGCAGGACGAGCCGGGCCCCGTGCTCCACCGGACGCTGGAGCACCGGCGTGGCGAAGGTGTTGTCGACGAGCAGCGGGACCGACCCGCACAGGTCGGAGATCGCCCGGATGTCGGCCTCGGCGAGAGTCGGATTGGCGGGGGTCTCCAGCATCACCAGACCGGTGTCCGGCCGGATCGCCGTGGCGATGTCCGCCGGCTCGACCCAGGTCACCTCGGTGCCCAGCAGGCCGGCGTTCAGCAGATGGTCACTGCATCCGTACAGCGGGCGCACGGCCACCACATGGCGCAGGCCCATGCTCGACCGTACGAGAAGGACCGCGGTGAGCGCCGCCATGCCACTGGCGAAGGCGACAGCGCTCCCGGTCCCTTCGAGCCGGGCGAGTGCCGTCTCGAAACGCGCGGTGGTCGGGTTGTCGAGCCGGCCGTAGACCGGCGGCCCCTGGAGCTGGGCGCCCGTCGTGGCGAACGCGTCGATCCTGGCGGCCTCCGCCCTGCTGTCGTACGACGGGTAGGTCGTCGAAAGGTCGATCGGCGCGGCGTGCAGGCCCAGGCCCGCGAGGTCGTCGCGGCCGGCGTGCACTGCTTCCGTGGCCAGGGCCCTGGGTGTGGTCGAGGCGTCCGTGTTCATGTCAGCACTCTGAACATTTACCGGGGAGTAGCGGGTGTTGCCCGTGCTACGTTCGGCTCATGGCAGGATCTGTCGTACTCGACCCGGTCGATCTGCACATTTTGCGTCTCCTGCAGAACGATTCCCGGACCACTAACCGTGACCTGGCGGCGGAGGTCGGCGTGGCGCCGTCGACCTGCCTGGACCGGGTGACCCGACTGCGCCGCACCGGTGTGATCCTGGGGCATCAGCTCCGACTCGATCCGGCCAAGCTGGGCCGGGGCCTCGAAGCGCTGCTGTCGGTCCAGGTCCGACCGCACCGACGCGAGCTGATCGGCCCCTTCGTGGAGCGCATCACGGCGCTGCCCGAGTCGCGCTCGCTCTTCCATCTCACCGGCCCCGACGACTATCTGGTCCATGTCGCGGTGGCGGACGCCGCGGATCTGCAGCGGCTGGTGCTGGACGAGTTCACCTCGCAGCGCGAGGTCGCCCGGGTGGAAACCAGGTTGATCTTCCAGGCGTGGGACTGCGGACCGCTGCTGCCGCCGGTGTAGTGCGACGGCCGACCGAGGCCGCGCGGTACCACCGGCCAGGCAGGGCCGCGCTCCGCACCGACCACGACTTTTCTACGGGGGCACCTCTTGGCTGTCGGTTATCTCTTCTCCTCCGATCCGCTCAGGCCGAGCCGGACCGATCCGGCGTTCGCCGATGAGGCGGCCGGCGCGAGACGGTCCGGTGCGGACGTCACGCTGGTCGATCATGACGCGCTCATCGCGGGTGACACCGCACTGGCGCTCCGCCGGGTGCCGCGCGACTCGGGCCCGTACTGGTATCGGGGCTGGATGGTCCCGGTACTCGGATACGAGGCGCTGGCCAGTGGGCTGCGGGAGCGCGGCTGCGCCCTGCTCACCGCTCCGGACCTGTTCGGCCGCGCCCATGAACTCCCCGGCTGGTACGGGCTCTTCGCGGATCTCACTCCGCTCAGCGTGTGGCGCGCACTGGCGCCCGGCGCGGCCCCGTCCACCGCCGAACTCGTCAGGATGGCCGCTCCGCTGGGCGCGGGTCCGGCCGTCGTCAAGGACTTCGTGAAGTCCCGCAAGCACGAGTGGGACGAGGCCTGCTTCGTGCCCTCGCTCGGTGATGCGGCCCGGCTCACGGCAGTGGTGCGGCGCTTCTTCGAGTTGCAGGAGGACTCGCTCGCGGGCGGCCTGGTGATCCGGGCGTACGAGTCGTTCGTGCCGGGCGGGGAGGCCCGCGTCTGGTGGGTCGACGGCGAGCCCGTCCTGACCACCGCCCACCCCGACACTCCCGGCCGGGTGCCCGTCCCGGACCTCACGGCGATACGCCCCGCCGTGCGGGCGCTGGGCTGCCGCTGGGTGACGACGGATCTCGCGCTGCGTGAGGACGGCAGGTGGCGGGTGGTGGAGGTGGGGGACGGCTCGGTGAGCGGCCTGCCCGCCGGGGCGGACGCCACCCTCCTCTTCGACGCGCTCACGCGGGCCGGCGACCGTACTCGGAGCTGATTGCCCGGCCGGCCTCGTCCGCCGCCGACCGCGCGCTGGGCCGGACCGGTTCGTCGTACGCCAACCGCCTTCTCAGCAGCCGCAGTTGTCGGCGCCGATGGTCGCCGTCAGCGGGTCGGCGTCGCGGCGCTCGCGGCCCTCCTGCGTCTCGACCTCGAAGCCCTCGCGTATCCAGTACTCGATGCCGCCGAGCATCTCCTTTACCTGGTAGCCGAGTTCGGCGAGGGCCAGCGCGGCGCGGGCGCCGCCGTTGCAGCCGGGCCCCCAGCAGTACGTGACGACCGGGACGGCCTTGTCCAGGAGCTTCTCCGCCTGCTCGGGGATCAGCGCCGTCGGCAAGTGGAGGGCGCCGGGCACGTGTCCCTGGGCCCAGGACTCGGTGGAGCGGGAGTCGACCACGACGAAGCCGGGGGCCCCGCCGCCGACGAGGACCGCGGCGACGTCCGACACATCGGCGTGGAAGGCGAGGGCGGCGCCGAAGTACGCGGCGGCGGCCGAGGAGGCCGGCGGCACGCGGAGCACGGCGTTGGTGGAGAGCGGGGCACGGGAGCCGGTCGGCTGTGTCGTCTTCATGGCCCGAAATTTACGTCCAGCGATCATCCCGGTGAAGTGAGATCTCCCGGACCTTCTCTTGATCTGCCGTTGAATTCCCTGTTGTCTTCGGGCATGACCGGATATTCACCGGACGCCACCGACTGGCGCATCCTGGAAGCCCTGCAGGCCGAGGGCAGGGCCAGCTTCGCCGAGCTGGCCCGCGCCGTCTCCATGTCCGCGAGCGCCGTGACCGAGCGGGTGCGGCGGCTGGAGGAGGCCGGGGTGATATCGGGATATACGGCCATCGTCGACCACGACCGGCTCGGGCTGCCCATCCTGGCGTTCGTACAGCTGCGGTATCCGCACGGCAACTACAAGCCGTTCCACGACCTGCTGGAGTCGACACCCGAGGTACTCGAAGCGCATCACGTCACGGGCGACGACTGCTTCGTCGTCAAGGTCGCGACCCGTTCGATGCGGCACCTGGAGCAGGTGTCCGGCCGGTTCGGCGCACTCGGCTCGGTCACCACGAGCGTGGTGTACTCCTCACCGCTGCCCCGGCGCGCGGTCAGCCGCTGACCCCGCCGCGTGGTGCAGCACCACCGATCCGTGCCGGTCCTTGACGACCTCCAGCTGTGTGGTGACGCGACGCCGCAGATCGGCCACGTGGCTGACGATGCCGACGGCACGGTCCCGCTCCCGCAGCGAGTCCAGTACGTCGAGCACCTCGTCCAGGGTCTGCTCGTCGAGGCTGCCGAAGCCCTCGTCGATGAAGAGGGTGTCCAGGCGTACGCCGCCGGCCTCGTCGGTGACCACGTCGGCGAGGCCGAGCGCGAGGGCGAGGGAGGCGAAGAAGGTCTCGCCGCCGGAGAGCGTCGCGGTGTCGCGCTCGCTGCCCGTCCACGCGTCGACGACGTGCAGGCCCAGCCCGGACCGGCCGCGCCCGCCCGCTCTGGCGTCGGAGTGGACCAGGGTGTAGCGGCCCGACGACATGCGCCGCAGCCGCTCGGTCGCGGCTGCCGCTACCTGCTCCAGGCGGGCCGCCAGGACGTACGACTCCAGCCGCATCCTGCGTTCGTTGTCCGTCGAGGTGCCCGCGGTGAGCGAGGCGAGCCGCGCGACCCGCTCGTACCGCTCGCGCAGCGGGCCGATCCCGCGGGTCTCTTCCGCGACCTGCAGGGAGAGCGAGGTGAGTGCCGTGCGGCGCTCCCGGGCGGCGTCGAGGGCCGATGTGGCGTCGAGCAGCCCGCGCTCGACGGCGTCGAAGACCACCTGGGCCCGCTGCGGCGCGGCCTCGGGCCGCTCGGCGGCGGCGGCGGTCCGCGGCTCGGCCAGCCGGTCGGCCACCGCTGCCTGTTCGTTCTGCCAGGTGTCGATCCGGTGCTGGAGGTCGCGCAGCGCCGCGTCGTCGAGCAGCGCGTCGGCGGCGGCGCGCGGGGTGTCGAACCCGGCCCTGAACGCGGCGTCGGCGAGCCGGTCGTCGGCCTCCTTGAGGCGCCGCGCGGTGGCTTCGACCCCCCGCACGGCCTCCGCCGCTTCGCCGAGCAGCCGGACCCGGCGCTCCAGCAGGGCGGCGTGTTCGGCGACGCTGCCCGTCCCACCGCGGGCCCGGGTCAACTCGGCTTCCAGGGATACCTGTTCGCGGTCGAGTGCTTCGCGCTGCGAGGTGCGGGCGGCGGTGCGCCGCTCGGCCTGCTGCTGGGCGTCGACGCGCCCCGCGTGCTCACGCTCGGCGCGCACCAGCGCCTCACGCGCCGCGTGCGTGTCCGCGGCGAGCGCATGGGCCGCTCCGTGCTCCCGCGTCAACTCATCGGCGATCAGGGTCAGTTCGTGCACCGTGGAGCCGCCGGCCTCGGCCCTGGCTGCCGCGCACTCCTCCCGGACGACGGCGAGCGCGCGCTCCGCATCGGCGCGCGCACCCTCACAGCGGGTGTGCTCCGTGTACGCCGCCTCCTCCGCGGTACGGTCCACGTGGCCGGCCCCGGCCCTGGCGGGCGCGGGGTGCTCGGCCGCGCCGCAGACCGCGCAGGGTTCGCCGTCCCGCAGTCCGGCCGCCAACTCGGCCGCGATACCGCGCAGTCGGCGCTCCTTGAGGTCGAGCCAGGTTTCGTGCGCGCCGGCCGCCCGTTCGCGGGCCGCGCGCAGCCGGTCCTCGGCGGTGACCACCTTCTTGTCGAGCGCGTCGCGCTCGCGGGCCGCGTCGAGCCGGTGGCGGGCCGGTTCGAGCCGGCCCGCGAGGTGCTCGGCGCGGGTCACGGCGTCCTGGGCCGCCTCGATGCGCTCCTGACCGCGCTGCCGGGTCACGGCCCAGCCGGCCAGCCAGTCCGCGGCGTCCCTGAGCAGGTCCTCGTCGGCGCGCGCGTGCCGCTCCAGGTCGGTGCGCTCCCGGCCGATCTCCTCGCTGCGCCGCTCGGCCCTGCGGGCGGCTTCGAGGGCGCCGAGGTCTTGGCGCAGCTTGCGTTCGAGTCCGGCGAGCTGTTCGGCCCCGGCGTCCGCGAGGTCCGGCGGGAGGGCGTTCCTGGAGCGCTCACGGGTCGCGCTCGCCGTGTGGTGCTCGCGCTCGGAGTCGTCGCGCAGCGCCAGGGCGGGGGCGACCCGGTCGGCCTTGCCCGCCCGGTCCCGGCGGGCGCGCAGCCGCTCGTGGTCGGGGCGCCCGGCTTCGAGGAGGTCGGCGCGCCGGTACGCGTCGGCGTACCGCTGCTGGAGGGCGGCCAGTTCGCGCTCTTCCTCCAGTGCCAGGCGGGCGGCGGCCCGGCGGCTCTCGGCGCCGGCCACCGCCGACTCCGCGATGTCGAGGCGCTCGAAGGCGCCGCAGCGTGCGACGGCGGCCCATTCCCGCACGGCCTCGGCGAGCCCGGGGGCGCCGGGCTGCGGCGCGGGCAGCGGCCGGTCGCGCGCGTCGGCGCTGTCTCCGGCGGCCTGCGCCATGCGCTGGGCGAGGGCGAGCAGCCGCTCGTCGCCGGTGCGCACCTGCTGCTCGGCGGAGCGCCGCTGCTCGGCCAGCCGGTCTTCGACGGCGGCGAAGCGGCGGGTGTCGAAGAGTCGGCCGAGCAACTTGCCGCGGGCCTCCGCGTCGGCCCGCAGGAAGCGGGCGAAGTCGCCCTGGGGCAACAGCACCACCTGGCAGAACTGCTCCCTGTTCATGCCGAGGAGCTGCCCGATCTCCTCGCCGATCTCCTGGTGGGAGCGGCTCAGCGCCTGCCAGCCGGTGGCGGTGTCGTACTCGCGCAGCCAGCTCTGCGCCTTGTCGGTCGTCGTGCCCGCGCGCCCGCCCTTCTTGGGCCGGTCCTGGGCGGGGCGTCGGGTGATCTCCAACCGCCGCCCGCCGACGGTCAGTTCGAGGCACACCTCGGTGGCCACTCCCGACTCGGCGTGGTCGCTGCGCAGTGCGGCCCCCGGGCTCTGCCGGGCGCCGGGGACCGCGCCGTACAGCGCGTAGCAGACCGCGTCGAGGACGGAGGTCTTCCCCGCCCCGGTCGGGCCGTGCAGCAGGAAGAGGCCGGCGGAGCTGAGCGCGTCGAAGTCGACCTGCTGGGTGGCGCCGAAGGGGCCGAAGGCCGTGATGCGCAGCTGGTGCAGTCTCACCGAGCCACCTCGTGCGCCAGGTCCTGGGTGAGCGCGGTGTCCACCCGTACGTCGTCGAAGGCGTCGTGCAGGACGGTGCGCTCCCGTTCGTCGGGGCCGGTGCCGCCGCGCACATGGGCGACGAAGTCGTCCGCGATCTGCTGATCGGTGCGCCCCTTGAGCCGCTGGGCGTAGGAGGCGGAGGGGTCGTCGGCGGCCCGCTCGGGATCGAAGACGAGGCTGATGGTGTGCGGGAAGCGGGCGCAGAGCCGAGCCATGGGATCGGCGGGGCGGGCGGGGTCGGTCAGTGTCGCCTCGATCCAGGAGTCCTCGTGCCGCTCCAGCGCCGGGTCGGCCAGCAGTTCCTCGACGCGGCCACGGATCCGGGCGACGGGCCTGGGCACCGGACAGTCGATGCGCTCCGCGCCGATCTCCCCTCCGGGTCCGAGGTCGATCAGCCACATCGTCTTGCGGTGGGTGGCTTCGGAGAAGGAGTAGGCGAGCGGTGAGCCCGAGTAACGCACCCGGTCGGTGACGGCCTGCGCGCCGTGCAGGTGGCCCAGGGCGACGTAGTCGACGCCGTCGAACACTCCGGCGGGGACGGCGGCGACGCCACCGATGGTGATGTCCCGCTCGCTGTCGCTCGGCTCGCCGCCCGCGACGAAGGCATGGGCGAGGACGACGGACCTGGTGCCGTCGGGGCGCCCGGCGAGGTCGGTGCGCACGCGCTCCATGGCCGCCCCGATCACGGCTTCGTGCCCCGCCTTGGCGGCCTTGAATTCCTCGCGCACCAGGGCCGGTTCCAGGTACGGCAGCCCGTAGAAGGCCACTTCGCCGTGCGCGTCGCCGAGCACGACGGGGGTGGCGCAGGCGGCCGGGTCGGTGAGCAGGTGGATTCCGGCCCGTTGGATGAGGCCGGCGCCGACGCCGAGCCTGCGTGCCGAGTCGTGGTTCCCGGAGATCATGACGGTCGGTACACCCGCGTCGGCGAGCCGGTGCAGCGCCCGGTCGAAGAGTGCGACGGCGGAGAGCGGCGGCACGGCCCGGTCGTACACGTCCCCCGCGACCAGCACGGCGTCGACGTCCCGCTCGCGCACCGTCGTCACCAGGTGGTCGAGGAACGCGGACTGGGCGTCCAGCAGACCCACTCGGTGGAAGGACCGTCCCAGATGCCAGTCGGATGTGTGCAAAATCCTCAAGATACGGCTCCGACCTGCATGTTTCCCCTTCTCCACCCCTGGGGCCCGCAGTAGATCGGCTCGGGGCCCGGTTGTCACCACGGACCACGCTATCGCCGCGCGGCACCTCATCCACCACAGACCTCAATCTTCGCCGGGCGGCAGCGCCGGGGAGGCGGTGGCCGGCGGGGCGTGAAGAGAGGGCGGAGAGGTCACTGCCGCGGCCGGGGGGCGCCCGGGGTCGCGCGGGGCGGCTGCCCCGGGGGGTCGGGGCAAGCCCCCAGGACGTCCGCGGGTCTCAGGACGGCAGCCCCGCCTGCCGCCGTGGGGAGTTCTCGACGACCTTGGCGAGGCGCGCGAGCATGCTGCGGTGGCGCAGTTGCAGCATGGCGTCCACCGCCGAGTTGTGCAGCGCGCCGCCCAGTCCGCGCAACGGGTGCTCGTCGACGATGACCAGGGTGTGCTCTCCCCAGGGGCGGATCTCGATGGCGATCCTGGCGGTGCCCAGCGGTCCGCTGTCGGCCTCCAGTTCGAGCACCCGGGGCCGTTCGCTGAGGCGGACGGTCGTCTCCCCCTTCGCCTTCCACGGCCCGAGGCGCACCGTGTACTCGATCGAGGCGCCGACCTGCGGCCAGTCGCTCCCCTTGGGCCGGGTGTGCGAGGTGGCGACCACCCAGTCCGCGTAACGCGAACCGTCGGCCAGGACCTCCCACACGGCTTCGGGAGTGCTACGGATCAGCTGATGCCGAACGGCCATGGGTCCTCCAACACATCGACGGAACCACCAGTGCGTGCCCGAGTGCCCAGCCTAGGAGGCCCCACGCCGATCGACCCGTCGACGGCGCCCACCCGCGTCACGGCCGGGCCGCGTACGGCGCCCGCCCGGTCCCGGGCCGCCGCACGTGTCCTCACGCGTCGCCGTACGCCTCTCCGCCCAGCTCGAACAGGGCGGTGCCCGCCGTGGCGTCGGCGAGCCAGGCACGGAAGGGTGCCACGTCCGCCTCCGGCAGGCCGACCTCGATCGTGACGGCGGCTCCGTAGCGCACGTCGCGCACCGCCCGCCCGGTCGTCCGCAGGTCGTTCTCCAGCCTGCCCGCGCGCTGGTGGTCGACGGTGACGGTGGCCAGCCGGAAACGCTGCCTGGTGAGGGTGCCGAGCGCGTCGAGGGCCTCGCCGACGACTCCGCCGTATGCCCTGATGAGCCCGCCCGCGCCGAGTTTCACGCCGCCGAAGTAGCGGGTGACGACGGCGACGGTGTAGCGGATCTCGCGGCGCATGAGCATCTGGAGCATGGGCACGCCCGCGGTGCCGCCCGGCTCGCCGTCGTCGCTCGCCTTCTGCACGGAGGCGTCCGCGCCGATGACGTACGCGAAGCAGTTGTGGGAGGCCGTCGGGTGTTCCTTGCGGACGCGGGCGACGAAGTCCTGCGCCTCACGCTCGGTCGCGGCGGGGGCGAGTGAGCACAGGAAGCGCGATCTGTTGATCTCAGCTTCGTGCGTGCCCGGGTGGGCGACGGTCCGGTACTGCTCCTGCATTCGGCCCACCCTATGCGGCCCGGCGGGAAAGCCCCAGGTCCAGGCAGGTTCCCACCGGGCCGCCGGGGCCCGGGCGACGCTCCTGCCGCTACTTCCGGAGCAGCAGGGTCAGACCCGCGAGCACCACACCGAGCCCCAGGGCCGCGACCCCGTACGGGAACCGCTGGACGCGCAGGCCCGGCACGAAGCGGTCGACGGCGAGTGCGCCGGGGCCGGTCAGGGTGAGGGCCGCGGCGGCGGCGATGATGAGGACCTCGTACTCCACTCCCTCGGGGGCGAAGAACTTCCCGCTCCACGACACGGCGAGTGCGTTGATCATGGTGCCGACGACGGCCGCGCCGGCCAGCGGGGTGAGCAGGCCGATGGCGAGCCCGAGCCCGCCGAACGTCTCGGTGAGACCGGCCACGACGGCCATCGCCTTGCCCGCGGGGTAACCGCTCGCGGTGAAGAACTGGGCGGTGCCGTCGAGTCCGCCGCCGCCGAACCAGCCGAAGAGCTTCTGCGAGCCGTGGGCGGCCATGGCCAGTCCGAGGGCCAGGCGCAGCACGAGCAGACCGACATCGTGGGCGTGCGCGGAGGGGTCCTGACGCCGGGGCGTTCCGGTGGTGACCGGGCTGAGCAGCGTGGTGGGGGGAGTCATGTGAGGGGCTCTCTCCTGTGTCGGGACCCGGGCGCGGGGCCGCCCGGGGGGGGTGCTGGTGGCCAGTTACTTGAAACTTCAAGCCACCAGTCAGGACGATACACAGCGGTACAACCGTGAACAACAAAGCCTCCGGTACGTCCGGAAAGCGGCCGGATTCCGAACACCCCTCGACGCGCTCATCTGAGCGCCACCACGTCACGATCCGGTCTCGCTCTGCGGCCAGGGTCTTGCCCGCATCCGTGTAATCGATTCCAATCGTCGATGTAATCGATTCCATGACCACGCGGTCCTGGAATCGAGCCGCACGGATTCCACAAGGAGGTGGTCCGGCGATGGCGAGCATCAAGGATGTCGCGGCCGAGGCGGGAGTATCAGTCGCCACGGTCTCGCGCGTCCTCAACAGCCATCCCTCCGTCAGCCCCGAGGCACGCGCCCGGGTCCTCGGGGCGGTCGACGTTCTCGGCTACCGCCCCAACGCCGTCGCCCGGTCACTGCGCACCGACCGGACGCGCACCCTCGGCCTGGTCATCAGCGACGTACTCAACCCGTACTTCACCGAGCTGGCCCGCTCCGTCGAGGAAGCGGCCCGCGCGCTCGGCTACAGCGTCATCATCGGCAACGCCGACGAGCGGCCCGAGCTGCAGGACCACCATGTGCGTACCCTGCTCGACCGCCGCATCGACGGCCTGCTCGTCTCCCCCACCGACGGGGCGTCCCCGCTGATGCTGGACGCCGCGCGCGGCGCCACCCCGATGGTCTTCGTAGACCGCTGGATCCCCGGCGTCGACGTGCCCGTCGTACGCGCCGACGGCTGCCCCGCGGTACGAGACCTGGTCGCCCATCTGTACGGCCTGGGCCACCGCAGGCTCGCCATCATCGCGGGCCCGGCGGCGACCACCACCGGCAGCGAGCGCGTCGAGGCCTTCCGTGACGCCCTGCGCGCGCACGGGCTGCCGCTGCCCGACGCCTACATCGGCCAGGGCGACTTCCAGGCCGACAGCGGCCGGCGCGCCACCGAGCGGTTCCTCACCCTCGACGAGCCGCCCGAGGTCGTCTTCGCCGCGGACAACCTGATGGCGCTCGGCGCGCTGGACGCGATCCGCTCGCACGGCCTGCGCGTCCCGCACGACATGGGGCTCGCCGCCTTCGACGACATTCCGTGGTTCGTGCACACCGATCCACCGATCACCGCGATCGCCCAGCCGACCGGTGACCTCGGCCGGGCCGCCGTGCAGGCGCTGATCGACCTCATCGAGGGCCGTCCCCCGCAGTCGGTCACCCTTCCCGCCCGCCTCGTCGTACGCCGTTCCTGCGGCGAGCCCGCTTCGGACCAGAGGAGCACCCTGTGAGCAGCCCGGACGAGTTGCTGCGCATCGAAGGCGTCCGCAAGACCTTCCCCGGCGTCGTCGCGCTCGACTCCGTCGACTTCGACCTGCGCCGCGGCGAGGTGCACGTGCTCCTCGGTGAGAACGGCGCGGGCAAGAGCACCCTCATCAAGATGCTCTCCGGCGCCTACCGCCCGGACAGCGGGCGCATCCTCGCCGAGGGCCACGAGGTCCGCATCCACGGCGCCCAGGACGCCGAGCGGCTGGGCATCGCCACCATCTACCAGGAGTTCAACCTGGTGCCCGATCTGACGGTCGCCGAGAACATCTTCCTGGGCCGCCAGCCGCGCCGCTTCGGGCTGATCGACCGCGGGCGGATGGAGTCGGACGCCGAGGAGCTGCTGCGCCGCGTCGGCGTGCGGGTCTCCCCCCGCACCAGAGTGCGCGAACTGGGCATCGCCCGGCTGCAGATGGTGGAGATCGCCAAGGCGCTCAGCCTCGACGCGCGCGTCCTGATCATGGACGAACCGACGGCCGTCCTCACCTCCGAGGAGGTGGACAAGCTCTTCGGCATCGTGCGCACACTGCGCGACGACGGCGTGGGAATCGTCTTCATCACCCACCACCTCGAAGAGATCGCCGCGCTCGGCGACCGGGTCACCGTGCTGCGCGACGGGCGCAGCATCGGCCAGGTCCCCGCGTCCACGCCCGAGGACGAGCTGGTACGCCTGATGGTGGGGCGCAGCATCGAGCAGCAGTACCCCCGCGAACGCCCGGACGCCGGGCAGCCGTTGCTCTCGGTACGCGGCCTGACCAGGGGCGGCGTCTTCCACGACGTCAGCTTCGAGCTGCGCGCCGGTGAGGTCGTCGGCCTCGCGGGCCTCGTCGGCGCCGGGCGCACCGAGGTGGCCCGCGCCGTCTTCGGCGCCGACCGCTACGACACCGGCAGCATCGAGGTCCAGGGCGAGCCGCTCCCCGGACACGACGTGAACGCCGCGATGGGCGCCGGGATCGGCCTGGTGCCCGAGGACCGCAAGGGCCAGGGCCTGCTGCTCGACGCCTCCGTGCAGGAGAACCTCGGCCTGGTCACGCTGCGCTCGGCGAGCCGCGGCGGGCTCGTGGACCTCAAGGGCCAGCGCACCGCCGCCGCCCGGATCGCCGAGCAGCTGGGGGTACGGATGGCCGGCCTCGGCCAGCATGTCCGCACCCTGTCCGGCGGCAACCAGCAGAAGGTCGTCATCGGCAAATGGCTGCTGGCCGACACCAAGGTGCTGATCCTCGACGAGCCGACCCGGGGCATCGACGTCGGCGCCAAGGTCGAGATCTACCAGCTCATCAATGAGCTGACGGCCTCCGGGCACGCGGTCCTGATGATCTCCAGCGACCTGCCCGAAGTGCTGGGCATGAGCGACCGCGTGCTGGTCATGGCGCAGGGCCGCATCGCGGGCGAACTGCCCGCCGAGAGCGCGACCCAGGACGCGGTGATGGCACTCGCCGTCAGCGCGGCCCCCGTAACGACTCCCGCAGTGAACGAAGTGGAGGGCCCCCGTGGCCACTGACACGCTGAAAAAGAAGAACACGGACGCCGGTGGCGCCTCGGCGGTCCGCCGCTTCCTGCTCGAAAACGGCGCGCTGAGCGCGCTCGCGGTCCTGGTGGTGGCGATGTCGCTGCTCTCCGGCGACTTCCTGACCACCCAGAACCTGCTCAACGTGGGGGTGCAGGCGGCCGTCACCGCGATCCTCGCGTTCGGCGTCACCTTCGTCATCGTCTCGGCGGGCATCGACCTGTCGGTCGGCTCGGTGGCCGCGCTCTCCGCGACCGTCCTGGCCTGGTCGGCGACGTCCGCGGGGGTGCCGGTGTGGCTGGCCGTCATCCTCGCCGTCGCCAACGGCATCGCCTGCGGCTTCGTCAACGGCGCCCTCGTGAGTTACGGCAAACTGCCGCCGTTCATAGCCACCCTCGCCATGCTTTCGATCGCCCGCGGCCTGTCGCTCGTGATCTCGCAGGGCAGCCCGATCGCCTTCCCCGACTCGGTCTCCGTACTGGGCGACACCCTCGGCGGCTGGCTGCCGGTACCCGTCCTGGTGATGATCGCGACGGGGCTGATCACAGCCCTGATCCTGGCCCGTACCTACATCGGCCGTTCGATGTACGCGATCGGCGGCAACGAGGAGGCGGCCAGGCTCTCCGGTCTGCGCGTGAAGCGGCAGAAGCTCGTCATCTACGCGCTGTCCGGTCTCTTCGCCGCCGTCGCCGGCATCGTGCTCGCATCGCGTCTGGTCTCCGCGCAGCCGCAGGCCGCGCAGGGGTACGAGCTGGACGCGATCGCCGCGGTCGTCATCGGCGGCGCCAGCCTCGCGGGCGGTGTCGGCAAGGCGTCCGGCACCCTCATCGGCGCGCTGATCCTCGCCGTGCTGCGCAACGGCCTCAACCTGCTGTCCGTGTCCGCCTTCTGGCAGCAGGTCGTCATCGGTGTGGTCATCGCGCTCGCCGTCCTGCTCGACACCCTGCGCCGCCGCGCGGGCGGCGGATCGGCGCCCGCCGCCGCGGGCGCGTCGGGGCCCGGGTCCGGATCCGGGCGCCGGAACGCGGCGAAACTCGGCATCGCCGCGGTGTGTGTGGCGGCCGTCGTGGCAGGCGTGTCCTTCCTCAACTCCGGCTCCTCCGGTACGAGCACCAAGGTGGGCATGTCGCTCTCCACGCTCAACAACCCCTTCTTCGTACAGATGAAGGAGGGCGCACAGGCCGAGGCGGGCGCCGCGGGGGTCGACCTGACCGTCACCGACGCGCAGAACGACGCGTCCCAGCAGGCCAACCAGATTCAGAACTTCACCGGCGAAGGAATGAAGTCGATCATCGTCAACCCGGTGGACTCCGACGCGGTGGGGCCCTCCGTACAGGCCGCCAACAAGTCGGACATCCCGGTGATCGCCGCCGACCGCGGCGTCAACAAGGCCGACACCGCGACCCTCGTCGCCTCCGACAATGTGGCCGGCGGCCGGCTCGCCGCGAAGACACTGGCCGAGAAGCTCGGCGGCAAGGGCGAGATCGTCACTCTGCAGGGCACCGCGGGCACCTCCGCCAGCCGCGAGCGGGGCAAGGGCTTCGCCGACGGCCTGAAGGCGTACCCGGGTATCAAGGTCGTCGCCACCCAGCCCGCGGACTTCGACCGCACCAAGGGCCTGGACGTCATGACCAATCTGCTGCAGACCAATCCCGACATCACCGGCGTCTTCGCCGAGAACGACGAGATGGCTCTCGGCGCGGTCAAGGCGCTGGGCAAGAAGGCGGGCGGCCCGGTGTCCGTGGTCGGTTTCGACGGCACCCCCGACGGTCTGAAGGCGGTCGGGGCGGGCACGCTCTACGCGTCCGTGGCCCAGCAGCCGAAGGAACTCGGCAGGATCGCCGTCCGGAACGCGGTCAAGGCCGCCCAGGGCAAGAAGGTCGACAGCACGGTGAAGGTGCCGGTCAAGATCGTCACCAAGAAGAACGTCGCCGACTTCTCCTGATCCGCACCGCCTCCGTCCCTCAGCGCGAATCCAACGAACTCCAACGAACTCCAGCGAAAGAAGACCGCGCATGCAGCACCACGACCTGCTGGTCGTAGGGTCGGCCAACGCCGACCTGGTGATCGGTGTCGAGCGCCGCCCGGCGCCCGGTGAGACGGTGCTCGGCTCCGACCTGGCCGTCCACCCGGGCGGCAAGGGAGCCAACCAGGCGGTCGCCGCCGCCCGGCTCGGCGCCCGTACGGCCCTGCTGGCCAGGGTCGGCGACGATGCCCACGGGCGGCTGTTGCTGGAGTCCCAGCGTGCGGCCGGGGTGGACACCGACGGGATCCTCGTCGGCGGCGCGCCCACCGGGGTCGCGCTGATCACGGTGGACCCCTCGGGCGACAACAGCATCGTGGTCTCCCCCGGCGCGAACGCCCGGCTGACCCCCGAGGACATCCGGGCCGCCCGGGATCTGCTCGGCGCCGCCCGGGTGGTGTCGGTGCAGCTGGAAATCCCGCTGGAGACCGTGGCCGAGGTGGTGCGTACGCTGCCGGCGGGCACCCGGCTCGTGCTCAATCCCTCGCCGCCCGCGCCGCTCCCCGCGCAGGTGCTCGCCGCCTGTGACCCGCTGGTCGTCAACGAGCACGAGGCCCGGTTCATGCTCGGCGGGTCGGCGGGGCAGGATCCGCAGGACTGGGCGCGCGGACTGCTCCGGCTCGGGCCGCGGTCGGTGGTGATCACACTGGGCGCGGCGGGCGCGCTCGTCGCCGACGACCGCACGGACACCTGCGCACGGGTCCCGAGCCCGCGGGTCGACGCCGTGGACACCACCGGAGCGGGTGACGCCTTCACCGCCGCTCTGGGCTGGCGGCTCAGCCTCGGCGACGACCTCACGACGGCCGCCGGGTTCGCCGTCCGGGTCGGCGCCGCCGCCGTCACCGGGAAGGGCGCACAGCAGTCCTTCCCGACGATCGAGGAGCTGGGCGCCGCGTGAAGAGGTCAGGCATTCTCAACCGTCATCTGGCCGGAGCGCTGGCCGAGTTGGGTCATGGCGACGGGGTTCTGGTCTGCGATGTGGGCATGCCCATACCGGCGGGCCCGCGCGTCGTCGACCTGGCCTTCCGGGCGGGCACCCCGTCGTTCGCGGAAGTGCTCGACGGGCTGCTGGCCGAGCTGGTGGTGGAGGGCGCGACGGCCGCGCGCGAGGTACGGGAGGCCAATCAGACGGCGGCCCGGCTGCTCGACGTCCGGCTCCCGGGCCTGGACCTGGTCCCGCACGAGGAGCTCAAAACACTGTCGGCCGGTGCCCGGCTCGTGGTGCGGACGGGCGAGGCCCGGCCCTACGCGAACGTCCTGCTGCGCTGCGGGGTGTTCTTCTAGCGGATCGGGAGCGGCGGGCGGGCGGGAATCGTCGGCCGCCGCCGTTCGTTGCACTGCGCGAGCACCCCGACCTGCTGGAGGCAGCACATGTATGGCGACCCGGCGACGATCCGCAGGATCCTGACGGAACGCGGCGACACCTGGGCGGTGGTGGGCCTGTCCGGCAACCAGTCACGGGCGGCGTACGGCGTCGCCGAAGTGCTGCAGCGTTTCGGCAAGCGCGTCGTGCCCGTGCACCCCAAGGCCGAGACGGTCCACGGGGAGCGGGGCTACGCCTCGCTGGCGGACATCCCCTTCGACGTCGATGTGGTGGATGTCTTCGTCAACAGTGAGCTCGCGGGCGGTGTCGCCGACGAGGCGGTGGCGATCGGCGCGAAGGCCGTCTGGCTCCAGCTCGGAGTGATCGACGAGGCGGCGTACGAACGGACCCGTGCGGCGGGCCTCGACATGGTCATGGACCGCTGCCCGGCGATCGAGATCCCCCGGCTCGGCTGATCCGGCTCTTCGCCGGCCCCGGACCACGGGGCCGGCTCAGATCCCGAGGCCGTCCAGCACCACGGCCCCCGGCAGGCCCGCGAAGGCCTTGCCGGGCACGATGAGCTTGCCCCGGCGACTGCCACTGCCGATCAGGACCCAGTCTGCGTCGACGACCGCGGCGTCCACGAGCAGCGGCCAGCCGCCGGGCAGGCCGATCGGGGTGATGCCGCCGTACTCCATGCCCGAATCCCGGACAGCGGTGTCCCTGGGGGCGAACGACGCCTTGCGTGCGCCCAGCTGTCCCCGGACCACGCCGTTGACATCGACGCGGGTACTGGAGAGGACCACACAGGCGGCCAAAGTGCTCTCGCCGCCCCGCTTGCCGACGACGACCACGCAGTTGGCCGAGGCGTCGAGCAGCTCCGCGCCGTAGTGCTCGACGAAGGCCGCGGTGTCGGCGATCTCCGGATCGGTGTCGACGTAGATCAGCTGCTCGGCAGGTACGTCGCCGCTCCACGCGCGCAGGGCGTCCGCCACGGGCGCGACAAGCAGCTCCAGGCAGTCGGGGGCGGGTCGGGCGTCGTCGAAGTCACCGATGGGAGCGCGCATGCAGGCACGCTAACAGCCGCCCCGGTCGGCCGTGTTGAGTGTCTCAACGGGCGGGCGGAATGGACACGGCCATCACCATTTCGACCGTCTCGGAGCCGTCGTTGCGGTAACCGTGCGGAACATTCGCCTCGAAGGTCGCGGACGCCCCAGCCGCGACGGTGTGCGGCTCGCCGTCCACCAGGAGGGTGAGCTCGCCCGCGCTGACGTGGAGCAGCTCGGTGGTGCCCTCCGGGTGCGGGTCCGACGCGCTGGCCTCGCCGGGCATCAGCCGCCAGGACCACAGTTCGAGCGGGCCGCGGGCCTCGGTGCCGACGAGCAGCTTGGTGTGACTGCCCGCCTCCGTGGACCACATACGTACCGCCTGGTCCTGGGGCACGACCCTGACCTGCGGCCCCTGCTCGAAGTCGAGCAGCGTGGTGATGCTGATGCCCAGCGCGTCCGCGAGCTTCACCGTGGTGCCCACACTCGGGTTCGTACGGGCCTGCTCGATCTGGATGATCATGCCTCGGCTGACTCCCGCACGGGCGGCCAGTGCGTCGAGGGTGAAGCCGCGATCGCCGCGCCAACGCTTGAGGTTGCGGGCGAGCGACTGCGTGAGCTGGTCGAGGTCCGACACATTCCATCCAATATTTTGAATGACAGGGTGCATCATAGTGAACTATGGTCCGCTGTACTGGATCGTTCACCACACTGTACTGCGAGGCCTGTCATGACCGCACTGTTCGCCCTGGCCACCAGCCTGCTGTGGGGGCTGGCCGACTTCGGCGGCGGGCTGCTCACCCGGCGCACGCCCGCGTTGACCGTGGTCGTCGCGTCCCAGTCGATCGCCGTGGTGGTGCTCGGCGCGATCGTCGTCGCCACCGGGGCGTGGAACGAGGCCGGACCGCAGCTGTGGTTCGCGGTCGCCGCGGGTGCGATCGGACCCGTCGCGATGCTCAGCTTCTACAAGGCCCTCGCGCTGGGCCCGATGGGCGTGGTCTCCCCCATCGGCTCGCTGGGCGTCGCGGTGCCGGTGACCGTCGGGCTCGTCCTCGGCGAGCGCCCCGGCCTGCTGCAGTTCGCCGGGATCGCGGTGGCCGTGGCCGGCGTGGTGCTGGCGAGCGGGCCGCAGCTGCGCGGAGCGCCGGTGCAGCGGCAGGCGATCGTGCTGACGCTGATCGCCGCGGTCGGCTTCGGCGCGGTGCTGGCGCTGATCGCCGAGGCGTCCACGACGCTCCTCGGGCTCTTCCTCGCGCTGTTCGTGCAGCGCGTGACCAATGTGGCCGTCGGCGGGGCGGCGTTGTACGTGTCGGTGCAGCGCGGCTCGCCCGCGCTGCCAGGAGGCGCCGGTATACGTGCGCTCTGCTCCTCGCTGCCGGCGCTGGCCTTCGTCGGTCTCGCCGACGTGGCGGCGAACGGTACGTACTCCATCGCCGCGCAGAACGGTCCGGTGACCGTGGCCGCGGTCCTCGCCAACCTCTATCCCGTGGTCACGGCGGTCGCGGCGGTAGTGATCCTCAAGGAACGACTGCGCGGGGTGCAGGCGGCGGGGGCGGGGATCGCGCTGGTGGGGTCGGTGCTGCTGGCGGCGGGGTGAGGCGGGTGCCGCTGCGCGGGGCTTTGTTCCCCGACCCGCCCCTTCCCGAAGTCCTCAAGCGCCGGACGGGCTGGGAAATCCAGCCCGTCCGGCGTTCGAGGACACGCCCGAAGAGCGTCCAGGGGTCCGGGGCCGGCCCCGGTTTCGGGAAGGGGCGGGTCAGGGGACTCGCGCCGCGGGCAACCCGCCCCGGCCTACGCACCCGCACCCCACCGCCCCGCCTACTCCACCGCCTCCGGGTCCAGCTCCGCCAGCGCCAGCAGCTGTTCCGGGGTGACGCCCTCCGGGATCGGCACCGGCGCCGGCGTCCGCAGCGGCGGCTGCCAGCCCTTCTCCGCGTCCCAGCTCCGCACCACCCGCGCGGGCGCCCCCGCCACCACCGCGTGGTCGGGCACCTCTCCCCTGACGACCGCGCCCGCCGCGACCACCACGTTGCGGCCAAGCCGCGCGCCGGGGAGGATCACCGCGCCGGTGCCGATCCAGCAGCCGGGGCCGATCTCCACCGGGTCCATGCGCGGCCACTGCTTGCCCACGGGGGTGCCCGGGTCGTCGTAACTGTGGTTGGTGGAGGTCACGTAGGTGTTCGGGCCGAAGTACACGTCGTCGCCGATGGAGATCCGGGTGTCGGCGATGACGTGACTGCCGCGACCCAGCACCACACCGTTGCCGAGGGTCAGGATCGGGTCGGGGCCGAGGTCGAGTCCCGGCATCATGCCGGCCGTCAGGGTGACCTGCTCGCCGATGACGCAGTGGTCGCCGAGGTGGATCCATTCCTCCCCGAACACCGTGCCCTGCGGGAACGCGAGCTTCGTGCCGAAACCGATCGCCCCGAAGCGCAGCGGGCCCGGTCGCTCCGCGCTGACCGCTCCGGCCTGCCGCAGCCACCGCCACCCGCCGTGCACGGCGCGGGTCACCAGACGGCGACGCCAGGCAGACAGCGATGAGAACGTGTTTCTGTTCTTCGGCACGCGCACACGGTAGTCGGCCGGGCCGATCGGGGCGCGCGGGCCGGCCTGTGATCTTCGCCCCACCGGGGCGCCGCGCTCCGCACCGCCCCTTACGGTGCGGTTGAGCGCGCGGACCAAGGCAACAGGGAGACGGTCATGACACAGCAGGCACTCATCGCGGGCGTGGGCGGCCAGGAGCCGGAGATCGATCCCAGCGCCTTCGCCGCGCCGACCTCCGTCGTGATGGGCGACGTCACGATCCACGCCGGCGCCAGCGTCTGGTACCAGACCGTGCTGCGCGCCGACTGCGGGCCGATCGTCCTCGGCGCCGACACCAACATCCAGGACAACTGCACCGTGCATGTCGACCCCGGCTTCCCGGTCACCGTGGGCGAGCGGGTCTCCGTCGGCCACAACGCCGTCCTGCACGGCTGCACCGTCGAGGACGACGTACTGATCGGCATGGGCGCCACGGTGCTCAACGGCGCGCACATCGGCGCCGGATCACTGGTCGCGGCGCAGGCGCTCGTGCCTCAGGGCATGCGCGTGCCCCCGGGCTCCCTGGTGGCCGGAGTGCCCGCGAAGGTGCGGCGGGAGCTGACAGAGGAGGAGCGCGAGGGCATCAGGCTGAACGCCGCGGTGTACCTGGACCTGGCCAAGGCGCACCGCGAGGCGCATGCCGGGTAGGGGCCTATTCGGTGACCGCGGAGACCTTCTCGGACGCGGGCGAGGCATCCGCCCCGTCCGCCCCCTCGGTCGCACGCTCCGCCTCCGCCTGCGCGGCGGCCTTCTTCGCGCGGCTCTTGAGGACCAGCATCGAGACGACACCGAACAGCACCGCGAGCAGCAGCCCCAGCCAGGAGAAACGCTTGAGCCACGCCTCCGCGACGACGCCCACCGAGTAGATGACGGCCGTGGTGCCGCCCGCCCACAGGATGCCGCCGAGGACATTGGCGATGAGGAACTTCCAGTACGGCATGTGCAGCACACCGGCCAGCGGCCCCGCGAAGATCCGCAGCAGCGCGACGAAGCGGCCGAAGAAGACCGCCCACATGCCCCACTTCTCGAACGACCGCTCCGCCATGGCGATGTTCTGCTCGCCGAAATGCTTGGGGAACTTACGGTCCAGCCACGCGAGCAGTGGCCGGCCGCCCTTGCGCCCGATCGCGTAGCCGATCGAGTCACCGATGATGGCGCCCGCCGAGGCGCACGCGCCGAGGACGTACGGATCGATGTCGCCGTGCTGGGAGGCGAGCAGCGCCGAACTGACGAGGACGATCTCGCCCGGCAGCGGAATGCCGAGACTCTCCAGCCCGATGACCACCCCCACCAGGAGGTAAATGCTGACCGCGGGAACGGTCTCGAGCCACTCCTGGATGTGCAACGCCGGTTCCTAACGTCGAGTAGAACTGCCCGCCGTGCGCCCCCGTGGCGCACGGCGGGCAGCCTACCCGCTCCCCCCGACCGGGCACGACCGGCCGTGACGCGACGTCAGGCGTTGGGGCGCAGGGTCCAGACCACGGTCATCTCGCCCGTCACGGCACCGTCCTCGCGCTGGATGGAGATGTGCACGGGGAACTCGGGGCGCTGCTTGGCGTCGAGCTCCGCGACCACGTCGGCCACCGGGCGGCCGAGTGTCGCGGTAGCGGTCACCACACCCATGGCGAGCTTCTTGTAGCCGATCTCCGCCGTGACGGCGAGCGGCACGGCACGCGACAGCTGGTCCCCGAAGGCCGCGATGACGATCGCGCCGCTCGCCGACTCGGCCAGCGTGAACATCGCTCCGGCATGCGGGCCGCCCACATGGTTGTGGTAGGCGGCCTGGTCCGGCAGCCGTACGACGGCGCGCTCCGGGGTGGTCTCCAGGAATTCGAGGTTGAGGGTGCGGGCCATGGGGACGGTCGCGACGAGCATCTCGCCGACGGACATCTGATCTGCGCTCATGCCACGCAATGTTACCCACCAGTAGGCAACTTGACCATCCCCCGGACCGCCCCCGCCGGCCCCCGCGCCCACCCCGGCGCACGCCCCTGTGAGGGGGCGCGCGTGACGACTGTTACGCGGCCCCTCTATCGTTACCCGGCATGTGGCCAGGACAGCAGCCGCCCGGGGGCGAGCAGAACCCGCAGGACCCGAACCAGAACCCGTACCAGCAGCCGGGGTACCAGCAGCCGAATCCCTATCAGCAGCCGGGCTATCAACAGCCCAATCCGTACCAGCAGCAGCCGGCCCAGTACGGCGGCCCCATGCCGCCCGGCGGCCCTCGGCCGCCCGAGGGCAACCGGAAGAAGACCACGGTCATCGCGATCGTCGCGGCCACCGCGGTCGTCGCCGCGGCCGTGATCACCGGTGTCGTGGTGATGGGCAAGGACGACGAGGGTGGCAAGAAGACCACCCAGGCCTCGGACGGCAAGGACAAGAAGAAGACGTCCCCGTCGACCGAGCAGCCCACACCGCCCGAGGAGTCCGCCTCCCCCGCGGAGAATCCGCGCGGTGGGTCGGTCAAGGAGGCCAAGCCGTCGATTCCCGGCTGGAAGGCCGTCACCAACCCGAAGTACGGAACCCTCTTCGACGTACCGCCGGAGTGGGAGGTGGACAAGCCCGGCATGACCATCGGCTTCACGGACGAAAAGGACCCGATGGACAAGCCGCTGATCTCGATGTCGGCCCCCGCGTACTACAAGAGCAAGTGGTGCACGGAGGACTCGGACAAGGACGGCGACTCGGAGGACAACAGGCTCGCCGCGGCCGGTACCCGAGGTGCGAACGGCGCCTCGAACGCCGGGGTCGAGGCCCAGAACGTGGCCGGTTGGTGGGTCTTCAGCCCTTACGACCAGAAGAAGACCGGCAAGGTGAAGGTCGAGAAGGCCAAGCCGTTCACCACCACGTCCGGACTCAAGGGCAGCTACTCCACCGCCACGGTCACCGGTGTCGACAAGAAGACCAAGTGCAGCAGCGACGGCAAGTCGATCGCCTTCGCCTTCAAGAACGCCGATGGCGACTTCGCCGTGTGGAACCTGTACACCGCCAAGGGCGTGCCCGACGAGCTGCCGGACGCGACGATCCAGAAGATCCTCGCGACGGTACGGCTGCCCGGAGCCTGAGCGGCCGGGTCGCTCAACCGATTTGGCAACGGGGACGGCGGCAGCGACAGTCCGGAAGTGACATCCGCTGCCGCCGCCCCCCTACGCGTCCGCCGCCCCGACCGGGCCGGCCGCAACCGCACCCTGCTGACCGCCGCCGCCGTCGTGACGAACCTGGGCGGCCAGGGCGCGCCGATCGCGGCGGCGTTCGCGGTTCTCCGGGCCGGCGGCGAAGGCCGAGGGGCGCACGGCGGACGTGCCCGGTTCAGCCGATGCTGAAGGCGCCGTCGGGCGGCTCGGGTGACTCCACCGCGTCCCCGTCCCGCACCACCCGCGCGTCACCGACGAGACGCCGCAGCGCCGGGCCGTGCTCCACGCGCGCGGGGAAGACATCGGCGGCGGTCCGGCGGGCGAGGCCCGCTAGGTCGAGCGGTTCGTGCGAGGCCAGCAGCACCACATTGCCGAAGCGTCTGCCGCGCAGCACGCCCGGCTCGGCGATGAGCGCGCTCTGCGCGAAGACCGCGGCGAAGGTGGCCAGTTGGGAGCGGAGGAAGGCGAAGGGCGCGCCGTCGGCCAGGTTGGCGGCGTAGATCCCGGTGGGCCGAAGGGCCCGCTCGGCCAGTTGCGCGTACTCGACGGAGGTGAGGTGCGCGGGCACCCGGGAGCCGCCGAACACGTCCGCGATCAGTACGTCGGCGGAATCGGCCGGGGCGCCGGCGAGCCACTGGCGCGCGTCGGCGCCGTGCACCCGTATCCCCGATCCGTCCGGCACCGGCAGGTGCTCGGCGACGAGCGTGAGCAGCCCCCGGTCCGCCTCCACCACGTCCTGGCGGGAGCCCGGCCTGGTCGCGGCCGTGTAGCGGGGCAGCGAGAGCCCGCCGCCGCCCAGGTGCAGTACGTCGAGGGGGTCGCCTTCGGGCGCCGCGCAGTCGACGACGTGGGCGAGCCGGCGCGCGTACTCGAATTCCAGGTGGGTCGGCTCGTCCAGGTCGACGTACGACTGGGGCGCACCGTCGACGGTGAGGAGCCAGGCCCGCTCCCGGTCCACGTCCGGCATCAGCCTGGCGGTGCCCCAGTCCACGTCCCGGATCACGGGTATCGGCTCGTCCACCCGACCATTGTGCGCCGCCGGATCACCTGCCCCAGACCGCGGCGACGGCTTCGGCGTGCGCGGCGGCCTGGGCGAGGCCCGCTCGGGCGGCTGCCGCCCGGCGTGCGGGATCCAGCGTGTTGTGGCCGAAGGCCTTCCGCGCGGCGGCGTCCGGCGATATGACCTCGACGCGCGCCCCGTCCGCGGCGAGCAGCGCCGCCTGGGTGCGCGGGGTGAGGACCGCCCTGGCGCCCGACACGACCGGCGCGAGGACGACGACGCGCCCGTATCCGGCGGCGAGGTGGGCGTTGGCCGGGGAGTGCACCGCGCCGTCGATCCATTTGCGCCCCCCGATGGTCACGGGCGGCCAGACGCCGGGGACCGCGCAGCTCGCGGCGACCGCGTCCACGACCGGAACGCCGCTGTCCTTGTCGAAGATCCGCAGCGCGCCGGTGAGCGCGTCGACGGCGGTGACGCGCAGGGAACGCTCGGGCCAGTCGTGGGAGACGAGCCTGCGGGCGATCACCGCGCGCCGCTCCGCCTCGTCCGGGGTGTCGGCGTCGAGCGCGTATCGACCCAGCTTCTCGCCGTACGCCTCGGCGGTGCGGGCGGTCAGCATCGCCCGTGCGAAACGCAGGAACGTACCGGCTCCGATGTGTGCGGGTGTCTCACCCGTCGGGTCGGCGAGCTGGCGCTCGTACAGCTCGGGGAGGGTCAGCCGCCCCGAGGTGAGCTGGGCACCGAGAACCGAGCCTGCGGACGAGCCCACGACCACATCGGCGTCGGACAGGTCCACACCCGCCTCGGCGAGACCGTGCACGATGCCCGCCTCCCAGCCGATGCCGGTGAGCCCGCCGCCGCCGAGTACCAGTGCCGTGTCCGTCATACGAGCAGTCTCGCGTACGGCCCTGCGCCCGCCTCCCCAGGGGTACTTGGGGGAAGCGGGCGCCGGGTCTTGGGACGGCTCGCGTGGCCGCGCGCCGGTCAGTCGAGCAGCGCCGTCACCGTACCGGCCCCGACCGTGCGACCGCCTTCGCGGATCGCGAAGCCGAGTCCCGGCTCCAGCGGCGTGTCGCGGCCCAGCTCGACGGTCAGGGCGACCGTGTCGCCGGGGCGCGCGACGGCCGCGTCCCCGAGGTCGATGTCTCCGACGACGTCCGCGGTGCGGATGTAGAACTGCGGCCGGTAGCCGGTCGCGACGGGCGTCGTGCGACCGCCCTCCCGCGCCGACAGGACGTACACCTGCGCGGTGAAGCGCCGACTGGGCGTGACGCTGCCCGGCTGCGCCACCACGTGCCCGCGGCGGACCGCGTCGCGCGGGATACCGCGCAGCAGCAGCGCGACGTTGTCGCCGGCCTCGGCGGAGTCCATCGGCTTGCCGAAGGTCTCCAGGCCGGTGACGACCGTCTCCGTGTCCGCGCCCAGCACTTCCACCCGGTCGCCGACGCGCACGGCGCCGCGCTCCACGGCGCCGGTGACGACGGTGCCGCGCCCGGTGATGGTGAGGACGTTCTCGACGGGCATGAGGAACGGCGCGTCGATGTAGCGCACCGGCATCGGTACGTACGTGTCCACCGCGTCCAGCAACGCCTCGATCGCGGCGCTCCAGCGCGGGTCGCCCTCCAGCGCCCTGAGCCCGGAGACCCTGACCACGGGAACGGAGTCTCCTCCGTAGCCGTGCGCCGACAGCAGCTCACGCACTTCGAGCTCGATCAGGTCGATCAGCTCGTCGTCACCGGCGTCGGCTTTGTTGAGGGCGACGACGATGTGGTTCACGCCGACCTGGCGGGCGAGCAGGACGTGCTCGGCCGTCTGCGGCATGATCCCGTCGAGCGCGGACACGACGAGGATCGCCCCGTCGAGCTGTGCGGCGCCGGTGACCATGTTCTTGACGTAGTCGGCGTGGCCCGGCATGTCGACGTGCGCGTAGTGCCGGGTGTCGGTCTCGTACTCGACGTGCGCGATGTTGATGGTGATGCCGCGCAGCGCCTCCTCGGGAGCCCGGTCGATGCGGTCGAAGGGCACGAACGTGCCGCTCCCGCGCTCGCTCAGGACCTTGGTGATGGCGGCGGTCAGGGTGGTCTTGCCGTGGTCGACGTGGCCCATGGTGCCGATGTTCAGGTGCGGCTTGGTGCGCACGTATGCCGTCTTGGGCATGGTGATCTTCCTCGGAAGGTCGAAGCGTGATGGGGACCCCTGGGCCTCGCCGACCCTCCCCCTGTGGGGTCCGCCGGACGATCCGGGAAGGGTCAGCTTCGGGCGCCGTCGAGCGACGCCGCGGCAGCGGCGACTGCGGCCGCTGCGGGGAATGCGGCAGCCTTCGGCGAGTCCGCGACTGCGGACCTCGCTGCGAGGAAGGCGTACCTGTTCATAGCGCCGATCATGGCCTACGGGAGGGGGCGCGTCGAATGGTTTTCGCGCCGCGGCAAGGGAGTTGCCCGCCGCCCGCCACAGAGCCGCGCACCGCGGGCGGCCCAGGGCCGTGGCGCACCGGGGCCTGTGCGTCACGTGTCACATCGGGAGCGGGGGGGGACCGCAGTGTTCGCTGCTCGGACGGGGTACGGGCGTTTCACCTGCCAGGTCCCGCGGCGGCCGTGCGACGCACATTACGGCGATCACATCCCGTTGTCGGTTACGCTCCCCCGATGCTCGACCCCGTCACACGGCCTGCCGGATTCACTCTTCGCTGCACCAGGGTGCTGCTCTCCCCCTGGTCGCGGCTCTCACTTCTCGTGGTGGTGCTCGCAGCGGCCGCGACGACAGTGCTGATCTTCGAGCCGCAGCAGCTGCTCAGAGCGGGCTGGCCACCACAGCTGAGCGGTGGTGTGGCCGTCGTGCTGTTCGGTGTCGCGTACGGGCTCTGCACGGCCGCGTTCGTACCGCGACCGATCCTCAATCTCGCGGCGGGCGCCCTGTTCGGCACGCAGGCCGGACTCGCCTCCGCCGTCGCGGGCACGGTGCTGGGCGCCGGGATCGCCTTCGGGCTCGGCCGGGTGCTGGGCCAGGACGCGCTGCGGCCACTGCTGCGTGGGCGGGCCCTGCTTGCGGCCGACGGGCAGTTGAGCCGGCACGGATTCCGCACGATGCTGGCCATCAGACTCTTCCCCGGGGTGCCGTTCGCCGCCGCCAACTACTGTGCGGCCGTCTCGCGCATGGGCTGGCTGCCGTTCCTGCTGGCGACAGGGCTCGGATCCATCCCGAACACGGCGGCGTACGTCGTCGCGGGCAGCAGCGCCGCCTCCCCGACATCGCCGACCTTCCTGATCGCGATGGGGTTCATCGCGCTGACGGGTCTCGGCGCGCTGGTGGTCGCCTGGCGCAAGCGTCACCATCTGCGCGACGGCGAGGCGCACTCGGGACACCCTTCCGACGCGTAAGACGGGACCTTCCCGCAGCGGTGAAGGCCGCGAACGATACGCTGCCCGGAACTGACCTGACTGCATCGCACGCTGCACCTGCATGCTGCTGCACAATCACATCCGGGACGGCACAAGCCCCATGAGTTGGTTCGAATCGTTCATCCTCGGACTCGTCCAGGGGCTCACCGAGTTTCTGCCGATCTCGTCGAGCGCCCATCTGCGGCTCACAGCGGCCTTCGCCGGCTGGCACGATCCGGGCGCGGCCTTCACCGCGATCACCCAGATCGGCACCGAGGCGGCCGTTCTCATCTACTTCCGCAAGGACATCGCCCGGATCATCTCGGCGTGGTGCCGCTCACTCACCGACCGGTCGATGCGTGGTGACCACGATGCCCAGATGGGCTGGCTCGTCATCATCGGCTCGATCCCCATCGGCGTACTCGGCGTCACGTTCAAGGACCAGATCGAGGGCCCGTTCCGCGATCTGCGCCTGATCGCCACCACCTTGATCGTCATGGGCATCGTCCTCGGCATCGCCGACCGGCTCGCGGCCCGCGACGAGAGCGGCGGCAAGCACCGTGCGATCAAGGAGCGCAAGACCCTCAAGGAACTGAGCGTCAAGGACGGGCTGATTTTCGGGTTCTGCCAGGCGATGGCGCTGATCCCCGGCGTCTCCCGGTCGGGCGCGACCATCAGTGGTGGGCTCCTGATGGGCTACACCCGCGAAGCGGCGGCCCGCTACTCCTTCCTCCTCGCCATCCCGGCGGTCCTGGCATCCGGGGTCTTCGAGCTGAAGGACGCGAGCGAGGGCGGCCATGTGTCCTGGGCACCG
Organism: Streptomyces sp. A5-4; assembly: GCF_051131715.1. Taxonomy (NCBI): domain Bacteria; kingdom Bacillati; phylum Actinomycetota; class Actinomycetes; order Kitasatosporales; family Streptomycetaceae; genus Streptomyces; species Streptomyces sp. A5-4. The sequence continues at coordinate 901,339 of NZ_CP178591.1, forward strand.
ACGATCTTCGCGACGATCATCGCTTTCGTGGTCGGCTACGCGGTCATCGCCTGGTTCATGAAGTTCATTACGACCAAGAGCTTCATGCCGTTCGTGATCTACCGGATCGTCCTCGGCATCGTGCTGTTCATCCTGGTCGGCATGGGTGTGCTCAGCCCGCACGCGGGCGAGTCGGCGGGCTGACCGGGGACCGCTTCTACCGAACGGCGGCAGCACCCGGGCACGTTTAGGCGTTATGTCCTATTTTGGGACGGTAAGCAACCGTACCGCTCTAGGAGTAGCCGTGACTGACGAAAGCGCCAAGGACAAGTTCAAGGGCAAGGCCAAGGAAGCCATGGGCAAGATGACGGGTGACCGTCGTCAGGAAACCGAAGGCAAGACGGACCAGGCCAAGGGCCGGGCCAAGGACGCCGCGAACGAGGTCCGCGAGCGCGCCGATGGCATGAAGGACTCCATGCGCCGCGACGACAAGTAGGCGGCAGCCACAGAGCACGACGAAGCCCCTCGCCCGATATCCCCCGTGGGCGAGGGGCCTCTGTCCGACGTCCGGGGCTTCGCTCCCGGACCCTTGCACGATAGTCGGCCGGCCGTTGGCGAGCACCTCATTTCCGGGCTGCGCGACCGCGGTGCGGGCCAGTTGGGTAAGGCCGGGCATCTGACAGGCGCACACTGGGGCCATGAGTAACTATCAGGGCCCCGCGACCCTCATCGCCGGCGACTCGAAGATCGAAGTCGAAGCCACACTGAGCTCCGGCCCTTCCGGTGCGCTCAGCCAGTGGGGCGGCAGCGTACAGACCCGCGAGACCACGGAGGACTTCTACACCGCGATGAAGGACGTCGACGTGTCCCTCCTGCTGCCCGGCGGCGAGGAGTGCCCGGTCGTGGCGACGCCCACCGCCATCGGCAGCGGACGGCTGCGGATCTCCGGCAGCGGCACCATCCCCTTCTGATCCGTCCCCTCCGACGAAGCCCGGAGCCCTGCCGCGCCTACTTCCAGTACAGGCCGCGGGCCCGGGTGGAGCTGATCGTGGCCGGCTGATCGTCGGAGCCGTGAAGCGGGTAGTAGACAACCTCGAAGCGCAGCTTCTCGTTGGACGCGATGGACCCCGAATTGTGGAAGTCGAGGAAGCTGCCACCGTCGCTGGCGAGGCGCTCGGTGATCCCGGCCGTCCAGCGGGAGCCGTCGGTCCGGTAGTGGTAGAAGCGGCCCTGCACGGTGGCGCCCGTCGGCGCGGTGAGGTTGACCCACACCGACGCGGTGTACGACTTCGCGCCGGTGAGCAGGTCGACGCCGCTGATGGTGACGTTCTTCCACTGGCGGGGCACCAGGGCCCTCTCGGTGTCGTCGTAGCGGCCGAGCGTCTCGGGCATGTCGTCCTCCTGGTTGGTTGCGCGGGCGACGATGGCGGGGAAGACCTTCTCCTTGAACTGCTTCACCCGTGCGTTGCCGGGGCAGGCCGTGCCGGCCACGGCCCAGGCCGGGTGCAGCCGGTGGTAGCCGAAGCCCGGATCAGACGCGGAACGGCAGACGCGCAGCGGAATGCCGTGCGCGCGGTGCAGCCAGACGCCGAGCTCGATGAGCTTCTCGACCTGGGCAGCCGTCCACGGGTCGGAGCTCTGCAGATTGGACGCGGTTTCGATGGACACGGCGCCTGTGCCATCGGGCCTGCGGTTCGCCGAGGCGTTCGCGTCCGCGCGCGTCTCCGTTCCGATGTACTGGCCGAGGGAACCGTCGTAGGCGAGACCGAAGTGGCTCTCGAGTGAGCTGGACTTCCAATACTCGAAGAGCCGCTGCACGCTCCACGGAGCGGCAATGCTGTGCATGATGAACTGCGTTGGCCGGATAGCGGGTTGTTGGTTGCTCTCGGGCTGAAGCTCCAGCTTCTGCGCGAACGGGCACCAAGCCATCAGGGTGCCTCCTTCCTCTCCCCCGAAGGGACATGGGCATGGACGTGCCCCCCTGTACGGTCAACGGATGCGACCGCCCTGTGCGCGTGCGCTCCCGAGGCCTGTGCTCCATGCGCTACGCGCGGTGGCAGCGCCACGGAAATACAGGCCCCGGAACCGCGCACCGTGTGCACGCCGGCACGGCGACTGAGACCCGGCGATGCGAGTTCCCGGATTGCACGCGGCCTTACATCAGCAAGGGGCTGTGCGCGACCCACAACTGGCAACGGAACACGGGGCGCGAACTGACTCCGCTGCCGGACCGGCGGGAAGCCAAACCGACCGACCGGAACGAACGGGGCGAGAAGCAGTGCCGCACCTGCCTCGGCTGGCTCCATGTGGACATGTTCAACCGGAACGCCGGCGCACCTGACGGTATGCAAGGCCACTGCCGAGGCTGTGGGCGGGACGCCCAGCGCAAGGCGCTCTACCGGATGCCTCGCGGGCGCTACGCGGAGATGCTGGCAAGCCAAGGGGGGGTGTGCGCCATCTGCAAGCGGACTGAGGCCACCGGGCTCACCTTGTCCATTGATCATGACCACGCCTGCTGTCCGGACTCCGCGGACTCCTGCGGCGAATGCGTGCGCAGCTTGCTGTGCAGCGCGTGCAACCACGGCCTCGGGAAGTTCCGGGACAGCCCGGAACTCCTGCGTGCCGCAGCCGCGTACCTGGAGCGACACGCTGCCCAGTAGTCGGCCACGTCCGGCTCCTGGCTGTAACTCGTACTTCGTGGCGCCCGGATACCAGGTCATGCGTCCTCCTCCGGGTTGGGGAGGCCCCGTTGTGGGCCGGGGCGGAGGCGGGTGGACGCCCCGAGGTTGTGATACCCATCCGTACCCGTTGACACTGATTCCGGCGCGAAGAGCTCGGACCGTAACCCGCAGGTTCGGCAGGTGAGTTGAAAAGCCGCCGGACGGTGTCCGGTCCGTGGCGGCTCAGCCGGTGACGATCGAGGTGAGCTCGGTGAGGGAGTCGATGCGCCAGTCCGCCGCGGCGACGACATCCGGGTCGTCCGCCCACAGATAGCCCCACGGCCCGCGGCGGATGTGCGCGGCCCGCAGGCCGGCCTTCTTCGCCGGGTAGAGGTCGTTCGCCGGGTGGTCGCCGACGTACACGGTCGCCTGTGGGTCGGCGCCCGCCGCCTCCAGGACCCGGGTGAAGAACTCGTCCGACGGCTTCGCCACGCCCCACTCGGCCGACGTCACGACCAGATCCACCGGAAGGTCGAGGCCACGCAGCAGTTCACCGGCCCGGTCCGTCTGGTTTCCCGCCACTACGACCCGTACCCCCAGGTCGCGCAGGCTGCCGAGGGCAGGGCGCACATCCGGGTACAGGTCGGTCTCGTCGAGGTGTTCACCGCGTCCGGCGGCCTCCCGCGCCCGGTACGCCTCGCGCACGTCCATGCCGGGCTTGATGAGGCGCAGGGCGTCGGCGTTGTCACGGCTCTGCGCGGTGACGGCGCCGACGAGCGCCGACACGGTGTGTCGCGGAATGCCGAGCCAGTCGGCCCACGACGCCCAGTAACGGTCGTCGCGGACAAGGGTTTCGCCGACATCGAAGACGATGGTCTCAATCACCGGCGTAAGCGTAGAGGGCGCAAGGCATACGGACTGTCACCAACTGCCCTCAACCATCCCATTCGCCCTCTACTCCACTCTCCCGTGTTCTGTCAGCAGAGGGCGATGCGCCCGTAGGAGCCCCTCGACCACTTCCATTCGAGGCGTTCGCCGGGGGAAGTGGACCAGCACCGGCCGTCGGGCCCGTGCTTGATGACGAGCTGGATGTGCATCCGGCGGCCGCAGTTGTTGGTCGTCCAGGCCTTCTTCTCCTGCTTGATGACGTCACGGGCGACGCACGCGGGGGCGGTGTCACCCGCGGCGACCGCCGGGCCGGCGGTGACCAGGGACATCGCGGCCATGAGCGTGGCCGCGGCGAAGGCGGACATGACGGCGCGGGCCGAGCGCCGTACGGGGATGGTGGGCAAGGGGGACTCCTGTCCAAAGGTTCTTCGGGGGACAGGACTTGCATACCGGTCGGACACCGCGAGTCCCGGGAGGCGCTCGGTGGCAGTCACCCGCGCGCGAGCGAAGCCCGGCGCGGTTCGGAGCGGCTCAGTGCGGCTCAGTGCGGCTCGGCGCGCTACCAGTGCGTCGGGCGGGTGAGTTTGGGCGGTAGCTTCGTGCCGGAGTCGCCTTTCGCCGCGTTGATCTGGGCCTGGGTGAGGAAGAGGCTCCCGGTGAGATCGGCGCCGCCGAGGTCGGCGTCCCTGAAGTCGACCCCGATGAGGTCGGCTTCTCTCAGGTCGGCGCCCCTGAGGTCGGCGCCGATGAGGTAGGCACCGCGCAGGTTGGCGCTGCTGAGGTCGGCGTTCCTGAGGTCGGCCCCCATCAGGTCGGCTCCTCGGCGTTCCTTCTTCTTCTGCCGCCGGGCCCCTCCGCGTACGAGTTCGCTGGTACGCAGCAGCAGCGTATTGACCTCACCCCGGTGCGCCGCCACATCCAGTTCCATCAGGGCGTCGGGAGTGGAGTGAGTGAGACGTTCGGTCCGGTCGAGTACGCGGCCGATCTCATTGTGGAGCGGGCGGGCCTGTCGCAGTGTCAGCGCTTCGCTCAGATACCAGAGCAACTCGTGGAGCTGGCGCATGATCGGGAGAATGGCGAACATCTGCTGCGCGGTGTCCGGGGCTTCGCGCCAGCTCTTTCCTTCGAAGGTGACCTGGGAGACCTTCTGTCCCGCGCCGAAGCAGTCATAGACGGTGCAGCCCTGAAAGCCTTGCGGCCGCAGGCGGTTGTGAATGCCGCAGCGGTAGTCCGACCGCAGATTCGGGCAGGGGTCCCCGGCGTCCTTGTTGATGGCGAAGTCGGCCGAGACCGTGAGGGTCAGCGCGACACAGCAAAGGCCGAAGCAACTCTCGCAATCGGCTCGCAGGCCGAGAGGGTCCCGGTCGGCCGCAGGTTCCGTATGATCGCGGTTCTCGGACACGGTGGAAGATCTCCTGTTACGTGGTGAGCACCGCTCGTCGCGTGCCCTGGTCGACTCCCATTGTCCCCAACGGACGGAGGGCCCCGCGCGCCGCCCGGTACGGTCAACTCCTGACGGGCACGTGCCATGAGCGCGTGCAACTTGAGTAACGTGAGCACCCCGTGCACGGTACGCAGGGAGATCCGCTTCCGCCGCCGCACGGGACCGTCGTCACGCAAAGTGGCGTTTTCGGGGGTGCGGGGCTTTGCAGCGACATGGCACACTGACCCTTTTTGGCAGACAGGTCCTGGTCAGGCAGCATCTCCAAGGAAACTCACCGCCGACCTGGTGCCTACTGTGCGTATCTGCCCGTACTCTTATCGCATGTACCCCTCTCCCCCGCCGTCTGGTTCCGTGCGGTCCCTGACCGAGGCGAACGAGGCAATCCGCGCGCTGGTCGACTCGCGCGCGGACGGGTCGGAATGGCCTGCCGAGGAGTACGAAATGCTGCTGCTGAAGTGGGCCGCCGCGGTACGCGGCGAGGTCATCGAAGCCGCCTGAGGGCCGCCACCCGTACAGCCCAACAACAGCTGGGACTCCACGATCCCCCGACCCACGGTGGTCGGTAGCCGCACCAGTGACGGTGCGGCGGATCCGGAGGGGCGCACGACTACGGGGTCAGAAAAGCGGCTGCCCGGCGGGCCGGGAGTCACTGGGGGTTCCTTCCCCGGCTCGGCAGGCCCACCCCCGCCGACGCGGTGCCACCGCCCCCACGAAGTGACCGTCCTCCCCTGCGCGAGCATGCGTCCCCTCGCCGAACTGCCTTACCCGGACAGCATGTTGCCGGGCATCAGAGGCGCGCACGGGGTGCTCTCGGGCATCGATGTCCGGCCCGGCGAGGGCGGGATCGTACCGGCGCAGGCCCCAGCGTTCGACCCCGTGGAGCGGCGCCGGCGGGCGAACACCGTTGGATCGCGCCGCGGGCCCCCCACACCCCGCACGACACGCGATCGGAGCACGACGATGGCGACTGAGACCCCCCTGCCGCCGCCCTGCCCAGCCGTGCGCCGCTGCCCACGATCCTGCCCGCGCTGCTCGTCGGCATCGGGTCCAGCCTGGCCCTTCTCGTCATCAGCTTCGCGTCGGACCGCCTCCAGGGCCTGCTGTGGGACACGCTCCCCGACCGGCTCGGCCTGTCCGGTACGTCGGCGTGGTGGACAATGCTCGTCCTGACGGTGGCGGGCATCGCGGTGGGCGCGTTGGTGTGGCAGTTCCCCGGACACGCGGGGCCGGACCCGGCGACTACGGGACTGGTCGACCCGCCGCTGCCCGTGCGCGTTCTGCCCCGCATCCTGCTCACCGTGGTCATCGCACTGGCCGCCGGTGTCAGCCCCGGCCCCGAGAATCCCGTCACCGCGGCGAACATCGCCCTGGCGTACATGCTCGGGCGCACCCTGACGCCGAAGACTCCGGGGGCCGCCTGGGGGCTCGCGGCAGCGGGCACCGTCGGCGCGCTGTTCGGGACGCCCGTCGCGGCGGCGCTCATCCTGTCCGAGACGGTCGTGGCGCAGGACCCAGGCCCCTGTGGGACCGGCTGTTCGCGCCGCTGGTCGCTGCCGGGGCGGGGGCGCTCACCACCCTGGTGGTGGCCGACCCGGTGCTGTCGGTCGATGTCGCCGCGTATCCCGGATTCCGGCCGATCGACGGGGTGTCGGCGCTGGTCGTCAGTTCGGCGGCGGCGCTGGTCGGGCCGGTGGCCGGCTATGCCTTCCCCCATGTGCACGGCGTCTTCCACCGGTCGCGGCGCCCGCTGGTCATGCTGACGGTGGGCGCTCGGCGTCCTCGGGGCCGTCGGCGGGCATCTGACGATGTTCAAGAGTCTCGACGAGATGAAGGAACTGGCGCTGCGTCCGGAGGATCACGGCGCCGCCAATCTGCTGATGCCGGCCGTGGTGATGCTGGCGGCGCTGATCGTGGCGCCTCCAGCGGCTTCCGCGGGGGCCGGATCTTCCCCGCCGTCTTCGTCGGTGTGGCGCTCGGTATGCTCGCGCACCGACTGGTCGACTCGGTGCCGATCTCGCCGGCCATCACCAGCGCCGTACTGGGCATCCTGCCGGCCACCACGCGCCAGGGCCGGCTGAGCCTGTTCGTGGCCGCGACGACGGTGATGGACCTGAGTCTGCTACCCGTGCTGTGCATCGCCGCGCTGCCTGCCTGGCTCCTGGTCACGAGGCGCCAGGAAATGCTCATCCGCGTGTCCCCAGACGCGACCGGAAAGCAGTGAAACATACCTGAATTCCCGAAATGCGGTTTTTTACCACGCACGGTCTACTGAGTTCCATGAGTGATCTTCCCGTCCCGGACGCCAGGGGCTTCGAGAACACCGAGCGTGGCTGTCCGGGCGGCCGGCCCCCAGCGGTCGTCACGTCGGCGGACGGAAGACCGGGACAACGACACCTCCCACCGAGCCGCAGCCCCTCGCCACCCTCGCGGGCAGGGGTCCGGACCGGACAGGGCGGCGACCCACAGCCCCCGGGCCGTCTCTTCGATCCGCTGCCCGACCCACCGAAGGGCCTCCCGATCGCCACCCCGTGACCCGCACGCGCCCCCGTCCCTTCTCCGAGCGGAGCCGACATGAGCCACACCGCACCCACCGACACCCCGCACACCACTCCCTCTGACACCACCTCGACCGTCAACAGTGGTGGGCGTCGGGGAGTTACCTGTTCGCCGGGGTCCTGCTGCTCGTCTCCGGGGTGATGGCGATACTCCAGGGTGCCGCCGCCATCGTGCAGGACGGCAGTTGGAACGAGATCGGTGACTACGTCTACCGGTTCAACCTCTCCACCTGGGGCTGGATCCACCTCGCCCTGGGCCTCGTGGTGGCCGTGACCGGCTACGGCGTGCTCAAGGGCGCGAGCTGGGCCCGCGCGACCGGTGTGCTGCTGGCCAGCCTGAGCCTGATCACACAGTTCCTCTTCCTGCCGTACGAGCCGTTCTGGGCACTCGTGATGATCGCGACGGATGCCGCGGTGATCTGGGCACTGTGCTCCTACCAGCCCGCGGTCGCTCACCAGAAGTAGCCGTCCGGGTAGGTGTGGACGGTGTCCCGCCACCGAGCTCCGGAGGTTCCATGGCCGTCTTCACCGTATGGAAGTTCGACTCCCCCGATGCCGCCGAGCGGGCCGAGACCACGCTGCTTTCGCTGCAGAAGGAACAGCTGATCAGGATCAGCGACGCGGCGGTGGTGAGCTGGGCCGAGGGCGAGAACAGGCCCAGCACCAAACAGCTCAACCATCGGGCCACCACCGGAGCCCTGTCCGGCACCTTCTGGGGGATGCTCCTCGGCCTGATCTTCTTCATTCCGCTGCTCGGCGCCGCGATCGGCGCCGCCGCCGGCGCGCTCGGCGGCGCGCTCACCGGCGTCGGGATCGACGACGAATTCATCGAGCGGGTCAAGGCCAGGGTGACCCCGGGCACTTCGGCGCTGTTCCTGCTCTGCCAGGACGGGGTGACCGACCGGGTACGGCAGGCGTTCCCGGACGGGCATGCCGAGCTCCTCCACAGCAACCTGGACGGCGAGGCCGAGGCGAGGCTCCGCGAGGTCTTCACGCACTGACCGCCGCGCCCGGCCCGGTCCGTCGGATGCCGCACGACTCCGTCAGATACCGGCGGTCATGCTCTTGGCGCGCGGCCCCCGCTGCCAGAGACTGACCCGATGACGCAGCGTGTGGAGCTCTCGACCGTAATGGACCGACTTGCCATCGACTCGGTGATCACCGGTTACGCGGTGGCGGTGGACGACGGCAACTGGCTCGACTACCGGGCCCTGTTCACCACCGACGGCCGGGCCGACTACCGGACGGCGGGCGGTATCGAGGGCCCGGCCGGCGAGGTCGCGGGATGGCTGGCGGAGACGATGCGCCTCTTCCCGGTACGCCAGCACTTCATCGTCAACAGGCGCCTGCGGCTGGAGAACCTCAACGGTGACACCGGGGACCGCGCCGAACTCCAGGCCGACTATCTGAACCCGATGCGCCTCGAAACCGACCCCGACAGCGCCAAGGGGGCCGAACAGCCGACGGCCCCCAACTTCGAGTCCGGCGGCCGGTACACATTCAGCTTGCGCCGGACGGAGGGTGGATGGCGGCTGCTCGCCGTGGTCGTCGAGGAGAAGTGGCGGCGTACGACGGGGGCGCCCGGCGCCCGCTGACGCGCCCGCCCCCTCAGCCCCGGCCGCACGCCCGGAGCGGCCCACTGTCCGCGATCGTCACGCTCCCCCACACTGGGGGCAGAGACTTCTCACGGGGCACGACGGGAGGCGACCGCATGCGGATTCCGGTCGGCCGGTGGGAGCGGCTTTCGTCGCCCTGGTGGCGCGGTGCGACCGCGGTGGTGCTCGGCGCGCTGCCCGCGCTCGCGTTCCCGGCGCCCTCCCTGTGGTGGTTCGCGTACGTCGCCCTCGTCCCGTGGATGCTGTTGATCCGCTCGGCGCCGACAGGCCGGCGGGCGGCGCTGGACGGCTGGCTCGGCGGTACGGGCTTCATGGTCGCCGCACATCACTGGCTGATGCCGAGCCTGCATGTGTTCATCGTGGTGCTGGCCGCGCTGCTCGCCCTGCTCTGGCTGCCGTGGGGCTGGCTGGTCCGGTCGATGCTCGGCGGCGCGCCGTCGGCCGCCCGTGCGACAGCGGCGCTCGCGGCGCTCCCCTCGGGCTGGCTGATGGTCGAACTGGTCAGGTCCTGGGAGGGGTTGGGCGGCCCGTGGGGGCTGCTCGGGTCGAGCCAGTGGCAGGTCGCTCCGGCGCTGCGGGTGGCGTCGGTCGGCGGCGTGTGGCTGGTGAGCCTGCTGGTGGTCGCGGTGAACACCGGCGTCACCGTGCTGGTGGCGGTGCCCACGGCCCGTACCCCGGCGGCGGCGGGCGTGCTGGCCTGCACGCTGCTGGCGGCGGCGGCCTGGGTGTGGGCCCCGCGCCCGGAGCAAACGGGCCGGGCGCGGATCGCGGTGGTCCAGCCCGGCATCATCGACGGGGCCGACGGCGCCGAGCGGCGCTTCGCCCGCAGTGAGACGCTGACCCGCGAACTGGCCGGGCAGGACCTCGATCTGGTGATCTGGGGCGAGAGCAGTGTCGGCGAGGACCTGGCGCGCCGCCCCGATCTGGCGGACCGGCTGGCCGCCCTGTCCCGGCGGGTCGGCGCCGACGTACTGGTCAATGTGGACGCGCGGCGCTCCGACCGGCCCGGCATCTTCAAGAGCTCTGTGCTGGTCGGCCCGCGCGGCCCGACCGGCTACCGCTACGACAAGATGCGGCTGGTGCCCTTCGGTGAGTACGTCCCCGCACGTTCGCTGCTCGGCTGGGCGACGTCGGTGGGCAAGGCGGCGAGCGAGGACCGCATGCGCGGCACGAGGCCGGTGGTGATGGTGCTGCCCGACGACGCCGCGGACGGCCTGCGCGTCGGCCCCCTGGTGTGCTTCGAGTCGGCCTTCCCCGACATGAGCCGCAAGCTCACCAGGGGCGGCGCCCAGCTGCTGGTCACCCAGTCGGCGACCTCGACGTTCCAGCGCAGTTGGGCGCCCGAGCAGCACGCGTCGCTCGCGGCACTGCGGGCCGCCGAGAACGGCCGCCCGGTGGCGCACGCGACCCTCACCGGCGTGAGCGCGGTGTACGGGCCCGAGGGTGAGCGCATCGGCTCACCGCTGGGGACGGACCGCAGTGAGGCCGCGGTGTACGACGTACCGCTGACACGCGGGAGCACCTGGTACGTCAGGGCCGGTGACTGGGCCGTCCACGGCGCGCTGGCCGTGCTCGCCCTGCTGTGCGCCGCCGAGGGCACGCGCTTGTTCAGGCAGCCTGCTCGGCGGCCTCGCGGACCACACGCTCGCACAGCTCATGGGTCAGCAGCGCGTCCTGGGCGCTGAGCAGCTTTCCGGCCCGTACGGCGTCCAGGAAGGACACGACGGACTGCTCGATCCCGCGCTGCCGGGCGACGGGCACCCAGTCGCCGCGGCGGCGGACGCTGGGCTGGCCCTTGTGGTCCACGATCTCCGCGAGGTTGAGGACCTGACGCTTGGTGTCCTGACCGGAGACTTCGAGGATCTCCTCGGTGGAGCCGTTCATCCGGTTCATGGTGCCGATGGCGGTGAAGCCGTCGCCGGAGAGCTGGAGCACGACGTGGTGCATGAGGCCGTCGATGATCCGGGCCCGCACGTCGACGTGGTCGATCTCGCCGGGGACCAGGAAGCGCAGGGTGTCGACGACATGGATGAAGTCGTCGAGGACGAGGGTGCGCGGGTCCTCGGGCAGGCCGACCCGGTTCTTCTGCATCAGGATCAGCTCGCGGGGATGCTCGGCGCACTGCGCGTAGCCGGGCGCCAGACGGCGGTTGAATCCGACGGCCAGGCTGACGCCGCGCTCGTCGGCCAGGCGCACCAGCCGCTGCGACTCGTCGAGTTCGTACGCGAGCGGCTTGTCGACGTACGTCGGTACGCCCGCTTCCAGGAGCCGGGTCACGATCTCGGGATGCACGGCGGTCGGCGCGTGCACGAACGCGGCGTCCAGGCCCCGGGCGAGCAGCGCGTCCAGGTCGGTGTGGCACTGCCCGTCCGGGATGCGATGGGTCTCGGCGATCCTGTGCAGGGTGGCGGGGGTGCGGGTCTGCAGATGCAGTTCGAGCCCCGGCCGGGTGGCCAGTACGGGCAGATATGCCTTCTGCGCGATGTCCCCGAGCCCGATGACGCCTACCTTCACAGGGGCCTCCCTATCGCTGTATGTGTGGGTCCTGGACCTGGCGGTCCCATGTCCGGGCAGCATACGTGCGCTGCGGCGGGCGCCAGTCGGCGATGCCGTCCAGGGTGAGCAGGGCCAGGCCGGGGGCGAAACGGGAGAGGGACATCAGGCCGTCGCGCAGCGCGACGGCCGGGGCGCCGCCGAGAGTGACCAGGCGGACGACGCGCGCGGACTTGCGGACGACGCCCGTGGTGCGTGGCAGCCGCGCGGTCGAGTACGCCGCGAGCCCTGCCCCGAGTCCACCGTGGGGCGGGGCGTGGTGGGCGAGGACGATGCCGTCCTCGATGGCCTGGTTGCCGCCCTGGCCCATGGTGGGCGCCATGGGGTGTGCCGCGTCGCCGATGAGCACGGTCCTGCCCCGGTGGAAGGCGGGCAGCGGGGTTGTCATGTGGTGCACGTCGTGCCGCAGGATCCGGTCGGGTTCGGCGGCGGCGATGATCCCGGGGACCGGGTCGTGCCAGTCGCCGAAGCGACGCAGCAGTTCGGCCTTCTCCCCGTCGGGTGCGCGGCCTCCGGCGGGGACGGCCGCCGCGGCGTACGCGTAGACGCGGCCGTCCTTGAGCGGCTGCGTGCCCCACAGGGCGCCGCGCCCCCAGGTCTCGTGGGGTGCGAAGGGGTGATCGGGGGCGGGCACGACCACTCGCCAGGTGGTCAGTCCCGAGTACGCCGGGTCGGGGTGCTCGGGGTGGAGCGCGCGGCGTACGGCGGAGCCGATGCCGTCGGCGCCGACGACGAGGTCGGCCTCGATGTCGCCGTCGGGGGTGGTGACCACGGCGGGGCGGCCGTCCGCGACTCCGGGGTCGGCGAGCGAGGCCGCGGCTCCGGTCCGCACGACGCCATCGGGCAGCCGGGACGCGAGTCGGTCGATCAGGGTGGCGCGGTGGACCAGGACGAGCGGTCCGCCGAAGCGCTCGGCGGCGGCTTCGCTGCTCGTCCGGGCGAGCCAGCGTCCGCTCGGGGTACGGATGCCTCCGTCACCCTGCCAGGCGGCCAGCTCCCTGATCTCGGCGCCGAGGCCGATGACGTCGAGGGCGCGCTGCCCGTTGGGGGTGAGGCCGATGCCGGCTCCCAGCGCCTCCAGTGCGGGCGCGCGTTCCAGGACGGTGACCTGCCAGCCGCGCTGGTGCAGGGCGACGGCCGCGGTCAGCCCGCCTATTCCGCTTCCCACGACGACGGCACGCGACTTGGGCATGACTGTCTCCCCCTTGGAAACTACAGTTGTAGTGACAGGCGTGAAAGTACTACAGATGTAGTCGCCCCGGTAGGTTGGCCTCATGACCGCTCCCACCACCGCTCCGGTCCCTCGCGCCGAGCTCATCGCCGACACCGCGCTGGCCCTCCTCGTCGAGCGCGGCATGCGCGGCCTCACCCACCGCGCGGTGGACGAACTCGCCGGGCTGCCCCAGGGCTCGACGTCGAACTACGCCCGCACCCGGCTGGCGCTGCTGGAGGCCACGGTGCGGAGGCTGGCGGAGCGCGAGGCCCGGGTCCTGACCCTGGAGGCGATGCCCGGCCCGTCGGAGGGCATCGACGCCCTGGTCGACGCCCTCGCACTGGCCCTGCACCTGCACTTGAGCGGCCACCGCGGACTTCTCGTGGCCCGGTACGAGTTGGGGCTCGAAGCCACCCGGCGGCCGGAGCTGCGGAAGTTCTACGACGCGACGGGCAGGGACCGGTTCCGTGAGCCGATGATCGCGATGATGGCCGCGGCCGGTTCGCGGGAACCGGAGCGCCACGCCCTGTCGCTGGTGGCCTGGTGCGAAGGGCTGATGTTCTCCTGCGCCGCGGGCTCGTACCACTCGGCGGTGCCCAGCCGCGAGGAGTTGCGCGTCGGCTTCGGTGAACTGATGCGCGGCATGCTCGGCCGATGACCGGGCCTGGGCCGATAAGCCGTGGCGCGTCCATGATCGGTACGTGAGGATGGCCGCCATGAAGACACCCGAACGCACCGAGCCCTCCACCACCGCCGACGAGCGCGGCATGCTGGACGGCTGGCTCGACCATCACCGCGAAACCCTCGCCTGGAAGTGTTCCGGACTCGACGACGCACAGCTGCGCCAGGTGGCGGTCCCGCCCTCCGAGCTCTCGCTGCTCGGTCTCGTACGGCACATGGCGGAGGTCGAGCGCGGCTGGTTCCGCCGGACGCTGGCCGGCGAGGAGGCGCCCGCGCTCTTCTGCACCGACGAGGACCCCGACGCCGATTTCCATCTCACCGAGGCAGACACCTGGGAGGAGGCGAACACCCACTGGCAGGCCGAGATCGCACACGCCCGCGAAGTCGTGGCGGACCGCTCGCTCGACGACCTCGCGGAGGGGAAGCACCGCAGCGGGGAGACCTTCAACCTCCGCTGGATCTACACCCACATGATCGAGGAGTACGCGCGGCACAACGGCCACGCCGACCTCATCCGGCAGCGCGTCGACGGCATGACGGGCGAGTGACGGCGTCACTCGTGCGGGCCATAATCCGCCCGCGATCTCCCCAAACAGCGCCCCGCCCAGCAAAGTTGCGCGGATGCACCGAACGAAAACCTCAGCGCTGATCCTGATGGGCGTGGTGGTCTCGGCCGTCTCCGGTTGTGTGGCGGTCCAGCCGCGGCCCGCCCACACACCGCCGACGGAGCTGCCGCGGCTCTCCCGGGACGTCCAGCCGCAGGTCGTGCAGGCGCCGGCCCGGGAGGCACTGGACGCCGCGCTCCCGCCGTCGCCCACGCCGCCGGGCGGTGGCGCCGAGCACGAGGCACCGCGCCGGGCCGTCGTGGCGCGGCCGGCGCCCGCTCCGCCCCGGCAGGCGCCCACCGGGCCGGCGGCGCCCCCGAGGGCCGCCGATCGCCCGCCGCGGGTCCTGCCGGCCCTGCCCGTCCCCGTTCCCACCGGTGCGGCGGCCGGCTTGGGGACGGGCGTGTGCGCGCTCGGTGAGGGCTACGGAGGCTGGCGGCCCGGCAGCCCCCAGGCCCGTATCTGCCGCGAGACGTACGGGCATTGACCTGGACGCCGACCGGCGTGGGCCGGGCGCCTCCTTGGACGGCATACCGCCCCGGGATCCGATCGGGGCATCCCCGGAGTGCCCCGCCCGGCGCCCGCCTCACTCCCCGTCCACGAGCCTTCGGCCCAGTCGCTCGATCGCGGCCCGGACCCCGTCCCCGTATCCGTCGTCACCCAGGGCGTCGGACGCCGCCCGTGCCCGGTCGAGATGGGTGCGCGCGGCTTCGGGGCGGTGCAGCTTCAGATAGTCGGCCGCCAGGTTGAGATGGAGCGAGGGATAGAAACCGCGCACCGCGACCGAGGGGTCGTGCCGGGCGACCCGCTCGTCGCTCAGGCCGTCGGCGGCGGCCAGCGCCCTGAGGTCCCAGGCCAGTTCATCGCCGGGATCGTCCTGGGTGTCCGCCATGTAGTGCGCGAGCGTGCACCGGTGGAAGGCATCGCCGTTCTCGCCCATCTCCGCCCACAGCACCCCGAAGCGATTGCGGGCCTCCTCGCGGTCCCCGGCGTGAAGAAGCATGACCGCCTGGCCGATCCGCGTCATCGTGGCGTCTTCCGACGTTTCCTGCTGCTCCATCGCCGCGTTCTCCTGTCACCGCACATCGCGCAAGGCCTACTCCGATGATCACGACGCTAGACCCCACCACTGACAATCCGGCTCAGGACCGGCCCAGGTTCGGGACGGTCCAGTCGATCGGCCGGTGACCCTGCGCCGCGACCGCCTCGTTGATCTGCGTGAACGGGCGCGACCCGAAGAACTTCTTCGCGGACAGCGGCGAGGGATGCGCGCCCTTCACCACGATGTGCCGCTCCTCGTCGATCAGGGGCAGCTTCTTCTGCGCATAGTTCCCCCACAGCACGAACACCGCCGGGTCGGGGCGCGAGGCCACGGCGCGGATCACCGCGTCCGTGACCTTCTCCCACCCCTTGCCCTTGTGCGAGTTGGCTTCGCCGGACCGCACCGTCAGCACGGCGTTGAGCAGCAGGACGCCCTGCTCGGCCCACGGCATCAGATAGCCGTTGTCCGGGATCGGGGTGTCCAGCTCCGCGTGCATCTCCTTGTAGATGTTCCGCAGGGACGGCGGCACCTTGACACCCGGCCGCACCGAGAAGCACAGCCCGTGCCCCTGCCCCTCGCCGTGGTACGGATCCTGCCCGAGGACCAGCACCTTCACCCGGTCGTAGGGCGTGGCGTCGAGCGCGGCGAAGACCTCCTCGCGCGGCGGGTACACCGGCCCGCGCCCCCGCTCCTCCTCGACGAAGTCGGTGAGCTGCTCGAAGTAGGGCTTCCGCAGCTCTTCGCCGAGGACGCCGCGCCAGGACTCGGGCAGCATGTCGGTGTCGGTCACTTCAACAACCTCCGGTAAGTGATCAGTTCTCGACCACGAACCTACCCGCGGCCACTGACAGCGACCGCGGCCGACCGCTCCGCCCCACCGACCGGCACCCGCCGCACCAGCCGCTCGCAGCTACCAGCTGGTCTTCCGGTGCAGCTGCCACACCTGCATGATCGTCTGCGGGTCCAGGGCACGCTCGGTGCCCGCGATGTCGTCGGAGGCGGCGACGTACAGCTTGCCCTGCCACAGCGGCAGCAGCCGGACGTCCTTGAGCAGGATCTCCTGGGCCCGTTCGAACTGCTTGGCCACCGCCGCGCGGTCGCTCTCACGGCGCGACTGCGGCAGCAGGCTGGCCGTGATCTCGGGGGTGTTGTACGGCGTCCCGACGGCGTTCTTCTCACCGACGAAGGGTGCGACGAAGTTGTCGGGGTCCGGGAAGTCGGGCGCCCAGCCACGGCCGAAGACCGGGAACTCGCCCTTCTGGTAGCCCGTCTGGAACGAATTCCAGGGCCGGTCCTTGAGCGTGATCCGGAACAGCCCGGACGCGTCCAGCTGCCGCTTCAGCTCGGCGAATTCCTTCGCGGTGGAGGATCCGTACCGGTCCGACGTGAACCAGAAGGTCAGCGGGACGGGTTCGGTGATTCCCGCGTCTTCGAGAATGTCCTGCGCCTTGGGCACACTCGGCTCGCCATAGGCGTCGAAGAAGCTGGTGGTGTGCCCGGCGACGCCGCTCGGAACCATCGAGTAGAGGGGCTCGGCGGTGCCCTTGTAGACCTTGTCGACCAGTGCGCCGCGGTCGACGACCTGCGCGACGGCCTGCCGGACGGCGGGATTCCGGGCGGCCTGGTCCTTGGGGTTGAACACCAGGTAGCGGATCTCGGCGCCGACCGCCTCGACGACCTGGAGTTCCTTCTCCTTGGGCTGCCCCTCCAGGTCGACGATCTGCTCCGCGGTGAGACCGCGGAACGTCGCGTCGATCTCCCCCGTCTTCAGGGCGGTCACCATCGCGTCGGAGTCCTTGAAGTACCGGATGGTGACGGCGTCGTTCTTGCGCTCGGCGAAGCCCTTGTACTGCGTGTTCTTCACCAGCTCGGCGGCGGAGTCCGGCGAGTACGCCTCCAGGTTGTACGGCCCCGAACCGGTCAGCGCGTTGCCCTGGCGGAGTTTGCCCTTCGGATAGTCCGCGGGGCTCACCAGGGACATCGCGGGCGTGGCGAGGACGAACGGGAAGGTCGCGTCGGGCTTGTTCAGCCGGAAGGTGACCTTGCGATCGCCGCTGGTCTCCACCTTGTCCAGGCTGGTCAGAAGCCCCGCCGGGCCTCCCGTCGCATCGATCGCGAGGATGCGGTCGATCGAGTACTTGACGGCCGCGGCGTCGAGCTTGGTGCCGTCGGAGAAGGTCAGGCCGCCACGGAGTGTGCACGTGTAGACCTTGTTCGAGCTGTCCGCGAAGACACACTTCTCCGCCGCGTCGGGCTCCGGCGTGGCGCTGCCGTTCGGGTAGCTCACCAGCGTCTGGAAGACGTTCCGGTAGAGCTCCCAGGAGCCGTCCCATGCGCCGGCCGGGTCGAGGGTGCTCGGTGTGCTCGTCGTGCCGACGGCAAGCTTTTGCCCCGAATCGGACTTGTCACTCGAAAGCACCCCGCATCCGCTCAGCAGGGATATGGACGCAAGGGCTGCGAGTGACTGCAGACATCTGGTCCGGTTGAACACGTGCACGCTCCTCGATCAGCCATGGGTCGGCAGACCATACCGCAACGCCCTGCCGGGTCAACGGACAGATCCGACAGGGCACTTAGGTTTATCCAGCGCAATTCCGACTCAAATCCGGCGTAACTCCGGATTAAATTTACTCAGCCCACACCCGCATTGAGGAAAATGCCGCCGTCGACGACGAGCGTCTGCCCGGTGATCCAGTCCGACTGGTCCGAAGTGAGGAAGGCGGCGGCCCCGCCGATGTCCTCGGGAACGCCGAGCCGCCCCAGCGGATAAGCGGCGGCTGCCTCCGCCTCACGACCCTCATAAAGCGCCTCGGCGAATTTGGTCTTGACCACTGCGGGCGCGATCGCGTTGACCCGGACGCCCGGCGCGAACTCGTGCGCCAGCTGAAGAGTCAGATTGACCATGGCCGCCTTGCTCATGCCGTACGCGCCGATGAAGGGCGAGGCGGAGACCGCGGCGACCGAGGCGATATTGACGATCGCCCCGCCATTGTCCTTCTGCCAGGCCCGCCAGGTCTGCTGCGCGAATCCGAGCGCCGAAATGACGTTGGTCTCGTAGACCTTGCGGGCGACATTCAGGTCGAGCTCCGCCATCGGCCCGAAGACCGGATTCGTACCGGCGTTGTTGATCAGGAAGTCGACGCGGCCGAATGCCTCCATGGCGCGCTCGACGGCGTACGCCTGATGCGCCTCGTCGTGGGCCTTGCCCGGAACGCCGATCACCCGGTCTGCGCCGAGCTTGTCCACGGCCTCCTTGAGCGTGTCCTCGTTGCGCCCGGTGATGCACACCCGGTCGCCGCGGGCGACGAGCGCCGCCGCGATACCGTATCCGATTCCGCGGCTCGCACCCGTGATCAGCGCGACCTTCCCGCTGTCCTGGACCTCGGGAGCCCCGGTTGCCTCAGTGGTCATGATTCAGTCCCTCGCGTCATCGGTCTCTCGCCTCATCGGTCTCGCGGGTCAGTTGAGCGGGCCGCCGGCCACGTACATGACCTGGCCGGACACAAAGCCCGCGGCGTCGCCGGCGAAGAAGGCGATGGCATTCGCGATGTCGTCCGGAGTGCCGACGCGCTGCACCGGGATCTGGGTCGCGGCAGCGGCCTGGAAGTCCTCGAAGCCCATGCCCACGCGCTCGGCGGTCTGGGCGGTCATCTCCGTGACGATGAACCCGGGGGCGACGGCGTTCGCGGTGACGCCGAACTTGCCGAGCTCCTTGGCGAGCGTCTTGGTGAAGCCCTGGAGACCGGCCTTGACCGCGGAGTAGTTCGCCTGGCCGCGGTTGCCCAGCGCCGAGCTGGAGGACAGGCTGACGATCCGGCCGAACTTGGCGTCCACCATGTGCTTCTGACAGGCCTTCGCCATCAGGAACGCGCCCTTGAGGTGCACGTTCATCACGGTGTCCCAGTCCAGCTCGCTCATCTTGAAGAGCAGGTTGTCGCGGAGCACACCCGCGTTGTTCACGAGGATCGTCGGTGCGCCGAGCTCCGTGGCGACGCGCGCCACGGCGGCCTCCACCTGGGCGCTGTCGGAGACGTCGCAGCCGACGGCGATGGCGGTGCCGCCCGCCGCGGTGATCTTCTCGACGGTGGCCTTGCAGGCCGCCTCGTCGAGGTCGAGTACGGCGACGGCGCGGCCCTCCGCCGCGAGACGTACCGCGGTGGCGGCGCCAATGCCGCGCGCCGCCCCGGTCACGATCGCGACGCGCTGCTCGGTGGTGGACATGCTGGTTCTCCTCGCCCTTGGGTGCGGCTCAGCCGAAGCGACCGGGACACCCCGATCGCTGAGCAACCGCTTAGTCTTCAGCAGACGTGACGCTAGAAGCCATGGCACCCGGTGTCAACGGCCCGAGGAATCAGCAGCGCACGTCACAATGGCCCGGCGCCGCCGCACGGCACCCGATCAGCGCACGAGCAGCTCAAGCAGGCGGTCGATCTCGGCCTGCGGATCGGCCGTGAGCCCGGTGTGTACAGGCCCCGGCTGCACGACGGTGCTGCGCGGCGCGATCAGCCAGCGGAAGCGCCGGCCCGCGTCGTCACCCGCCGCCTGCCCGGCCACGTCACCGCCCCCGCAGACGCCTTCGACGGCGCGCAGCGCGGCCCGTACGCCCGTGACGTCTGCCCGCGGGTCCAGTACCTTCAGCTTCGCCTCGTCCAAATGGGTCCTGGCCGCCACGAACGACTTGGCCCGGCAGTAGACCAGCACTCCCGCGTTGAACATCTCGCCGCGCTCCACGCGTGGCACCACGCGCAGCAGCGCGTACTCGAAAACATCGCGCCGCTGGGTCACTTGTCGCCGTCCTTGTGCTTCTTCGTCGGGTGCGGCCACGGCGCGAGGTGCTCGGTCAGCCAGCCCGGCGCCTGCGAGGGCCGGTCCTCGGCGGGCGCGTCGAGCGAGATCCGTTCATGAATCGTCGCGGCACGCGAGAGCAGCGCCTCGACGTACGCGCGGCGCAGCGCGTCGGTGGTGTCGAAGCCGGGCTCGTCGACCAGCCACTCGTCGGGCACATCGGCGGCCACCTCGGTCAGCAGCGCCTCGGTGACCAACGGCGCCAGTTCGGCGGCAGCCGCGGCGATGTCCGGGCGGAACGGCGCGAGTACGTGGTCCGACGCGTTGTACGGCTTGGCGGCCGAGGCCTGCGCGCCCGGCCAGTTGTGGTGCCAGATCATGGTGGCGCCATGGTCGATGAGCCACAGGTCCTTGTGCCAGACGAGCATGTTGGGGTTGCGCCAGGAGCGGTCGACATTGTTGATCAGAGCGTCGAACCAGACCACCCGGCCGGCCTCGGCCGCGTCCACCTCGTACGCGAGCGGGTCGAACCCGATCGAGCCCGGCAGGTAGTCCATCCCGAGGTTCAGCCCGCCGCTCGCCTTGAGCAGCTCCTGGACCTCCTGGTCGGGCTCGCCGAGGCCGATGACCGGGTCGAGCTGCATCGTCACCAGACGCGGCACCCGAAGGCCGAGCCGACGGCCCAGTTCACCGCAGACAACTTCCGCGACCAGGGTCTTGCGGCCCTGCCCCGCCCCGGTGAACTTCATGACGTACGTACCGAGATCGTCCGCCTCGACGATCCCCGGGAGCGAGCCGCCCTCACGCAGGGGCGTGACGTAGCGGGTCGCTGTGACTTCGGTGAGCATTTCGCCAGGCTATAGGGCACGGGCACCTTGTGATCCAAGGGGCGCTCCCGAACTCCCAGGAGGCGAACACTCCTGCCTTCAAGTCGGGGGAGGATCTGGGGAGTTTCGGCTGCCGACTCGCAACCAGAACAAGAGGCTCTTCGGGGAAGGCGTCTCGACCGGGACGAAGGTCGGCGGTGACGCCGCCTACTACACCGCCATGGGCGCGGCGTACGGCGGTACGGCGGCGGACTGCGGAGACAAGGCGCTCGGCGACAACGACACCCTGAACGCCGTGAGCGACGGACTCGGTGCTGCTCGATCAACTACGCCTGGCGCAGCGATGTGATCGTACGGACCATCGGCGAGGACATCGGCTGGATCACGGCGAACATCGACGAATTCGACGAATTCGCGCGGAGCCTCTTCGTCTATGACGCGGGCTAACGTCGACTCATCAGTGGAGTTTGCCGCCGCGTGGGGCGTCTGCTTCACCCTTTCGTTCCCGGTGTCGGGTGGGGTCCTCGCGTGTCACTGCGGCTGCGTCTAGGTTCCGCGGCTCCGGATGGTGGTGCGGCGCTCTCCTTCCCTGATCTGCGGTCGAGTTGAGCGGGTCAGGTGCCTCTCGCCTTGAGCAGCTCTTGGACCTCCTGGTCGGGCTCGCCGAGGCCGATGGCTGCATCGAGCTGCATCGTCACCAGACGCGGCACCCGAAGGCCGAGCCGACGGCCCAGCGACCTTTTCGCTCAGTCCATTTCGCCTGTCCAAGGGCTGTCCCGTGATCCTTGGTGGATCAGCGTGCGGCGACAGGTGCGGTGCGTCGCAAGGCGGAGGAGCACCCTCGTACTGGGCGTACTCGGTCGTTCCGACAACGCAGTGATGTGCCATAGCTGTCACCCTGCGCCCGCCCGGGATTGCCGGACAGCCCTTACGGCCTCGTGGGCAATAGCGCGCGGGCTTCCGGCGCCCCCGAGGTCGTTAGGGTGTCCCATGGATCTCCACGGCTTCCCGCCCCAGTTCGCGCGCACCCGCCGCTTCTCGCTCGGCGCGCCGCACAGCTTCACGGTCTCGCCCGACGGCGAACGCGTGCTGTTCGTCCGTACGGACAGCGGCACGGACGCGGCGAGCAGGCTCTGGCTGTACGAGGCCGGGCAGGAACGGGCCCTCACCGGTCCGGGTGTCGCGGCGTACGCGACGGACCGCGCGGCGCGCTTCGCCGTGTACGCGACCGGTGGTGAGCTCTGGGGCGTGCGGACGGACGTGAGCGCCCCCCGCCTCATTCCCACGGCGCGCCCCGTCGTGGACCCGCGCCCCTCACCGGACGGCGCCTTGATCGCGTACGTCGCCCGGGGCGCCCTGCGCGTCGTACACGCCGACGGGACGGACGACCGGCCGCTGACGGAGCCGGAGGGCCCGGATGTGACGTACGGCCTGCCGGATCATGTCGCGGCCGAATCCATCGGCAGGTCACGCGGTTACTGGTGGTCCCCCGGGAGCGACGCGCTGCTCGTCGGCCGTGTCGATACATCGATGGTCGGCCGCTGGTACGTCGCCGACCCGGCGAACCCGGCGACGGCTCCCCGCGCGGTCCGCTACCCGGCGGCGGGCACGGCCAACGCACAGACCTCGCTGCACCTCGTCACGGTCGAAGGCTCGCGCACTCCCGTCCGGCTGCCGCCCGAAGCGCCGCAGGAGGAGGCCCCGCCGGGCGTCTGGAACGCCCCCGCATTCGAGTACGTCGTCGCCGCCTCCTGGGAGGGCCACGGTCCCGTCGCGAGCCTCCAGAGCCGGGACCAGCGCACGGCCTGGACAGGCAGCATCGACCCGCTGACCGGCGCCTTCGAGCCACTGTCGCGACTGACCGACCCCGGGTGGGTGGAGTTCCCGCCGGGCACACCGCTGCACACCGCGTCGGGGCTCCGGGTGGAGCCCTCGCCGCGCGGTGACGCGCGGGGAATCCGGATCGGCGACGCCCACAGCCCGGCCGGACTGCAGGTCCGCGAGGTGCTCGGCGCGGTGGGCGAACGGGTGTGGTTCACCGCGAGCGAGGAGCCGACCGAGGTCCATGTCTGGTCGCACGATCCGCGCGGCGGCTTCGTCAGGCTGACGGACGAACCGGGGGTGCACACCGCCGCGGCCGGGGGCGGCACGGTCGTGGTCGACAGCAGGATGCCCGAGGGCCGGCAGGTGACCGTCCTGCGGGACGGCGCCGCCGTCGGCCGGATCGCGGTGCTCACCGAGGAACCGCTGGTCGCGCCCCGCCCACTCCACCTCACCCTTGGTGCACGGGAACTGCGCGCCCGGCTCCACCTGCCGTCCTGGTACGAGACGGGTTCGGGCCGGTTGCCGGTGCTCCTCAGCCCGTACGCCGGACCGGGCATGCAGGTGGTGACCAGGGCCAGGACGTGGCACACGGCGGTGTGCCAGTGGTTCGCCGAGCAGGGCTTCGCCGTTCTGGTCACGGACGGGCGCGGCACGCCGGGGCGCGGCGTGGACTGGCAGCGGGCCATCCTGGGCGACCGGTTGGGCCCCGTACTGGACGACCAGATCGACGCGCTGCACGCGGCGGCCGGGCGTTACGACGTCCTGGACCTGGAGCGGGTGGCCATCCGTGGCTGGTCGTTCAGCGGCTATCTGGCGGCGGGCGCGGTGCT
This sequence comes from Streptomyces sp. A5-4, assembly GCF_051131715.1. NCBI lineage: Bacteria > Bacillati > Actinomycetota > Actinomycetes > Kitasatosporales > Streptomycetaceae > Streptomyces > Streptomyces sp. A5-4. The sequence continues at coordinate 924,841 of NZ_CP178591.1, forward strand.
GCACCGGCCCGATGTCTTCCACGCCGCGGTCGCGGGCGCCGCGCCGAGCGACCGCCGGCTGTACGACACGTACTGGGAGGAGCGCTTCCTGGGGCACCCGGACGTCCAGCCCGAGAACTACGAGCGCTCCTCGCTCCTCCCGTACGCGGGCCGGCTGACCCGGCCGTTGATGCTGGTGCACGGGCTCGCGGACGACAACGTGTTTCCCGCGCACACGCTGCGCCTGTCCCGGGCGTTGCTCGCCGCCGGCCGGCCGCACACCGTGCTGCCGCTTTCCGGGACGGGGCATATGGTCGCCGGGGAGGGAGTGGCCGACACGTTCCTGCTACTGGAGCTCGATTTCCTCAAAAAGTCGCTCGGCCTCTGAACACGATGCCCTTGGCGCGCGTACAACATCACATAGCCAGCAGTGGAAGGGGAATGCCGACATGACCACATCTCAGGAGTCCGGCCGAATGCTTGGGCGCCGCACGATCGTCACCGCGGTGGGCGCCGTTGGGCTCGCCACCGCACTGACCGCGTGCGGAAACTCGGACAACGCCTCGGACACCGCGGTCGAGAAACCGGTGCCGGGCAAGGACGGCGCCGACGCGGGCGAGGTACTCGCCAAGACCGCCGACATCCCGGAGGGCGGCGGGAAGATCTTCGCGGATCAGGGCGTCGTCGTCACGCAGCCGACAGCGGGCCAGTTCAAGGCCTTCTCGTCCAAGTGCACCCACCAGGGCTGCGCCGTGACGACGATCAAGAACGGTATGATCAACTGCCCGTGTCACGGCAGTCAGTTCGCCGTGGCGGACGGCAGTGTCACCCACGACCCGGCCACCAAGCCGCTGCCCGCCGTGCAGATCAAGGTGGAGGGCGACTCGATCACCCTCGCCTGACGGGCGAGCGGTCCCGAGGGTCCGATCAGGCGCTCGCGCCCCGACGCGGCCCCTTCCAGCAGCCGAGGACCGCGTCCGTCGTGGTGATCGTGGCGACGAGGGCGAGCGTGTTGCGGACCATCGCGGGGGTGTAGTCCGAGGGGACCCCGGCGATGGCGTCCGACGGCACGACGGCCGTGTAGCCGCGGTTGACCGCGTCGAAGACGGCATTGGGAATGGCGATATTGGCCGAGACTCCCGTGACCAGCAGGTTCCGGCAACCGAGGTTGCGCAGCAGGGCGTCGACGTCCGTACCGGCGAGCGGCGAGAGCCCATGGAGCCGGCGTACGACGAAGTCCTCGTCCCAGACCTCGACCGGCTCCGCGACCCGCACCGCCTTGGTACCGGAGAGCTGCTGAACGGGCAGGCGCGCGGCGGCGCGGAAGAGTCGCGCGTTGTGATTGGCCCCACGCCCGTCCGGGCGCCTCTCCGCCACCGCGTGCAGGACCTGCACGCGGGTCTCGTGAGCCCCCGCCACCAGCCGCGCGACGTTCTGGAGCGCGCCCGACGACCTGGCCTCCTTGGCGAGTTCGGGCAGTGCGCTGTCCTGGCCCACGACACCCTGCTGACATTCGACGGTGAGCAACACGGTTGTCGCCGGGTCGAGTTGCTCCACGAGCTGTTCGTAGGACGGCAAGGCTCCCCCTCGGGTCGGACCGGACCGGGCGCGTGAGGCTAACCGCCATTGCGTCGTGAAGGAAGAGACCGCATCCTCCTCCTGACACACAGTCAGCTATGGGAGGGACGACGCATGGTCGCCACACAGCGCCGAGGCCGCCGCATCATGATGACCGAGGCGGAGCGGGACACCTACCTCGCCGATCAGCGCACCTGCCGGGTGGCCACCGTGTCCGCCGACGGACGACCGCACATCGGGGCCCTGTGGTTCGTGTGGGACGGCGGTTCGCTGTGGCTCTACTCCATCACCCGCAGCCGCCGCTGGGCTCAACTGACCCAGGACCCACGGCTCGCCGTGGTCGTCGACGACGGTGTGGAGTACGGCGACCTGCGCGGCGTCGAGCTCTCCGGCGACGCCGTCTTCGTGGGCGAGGCCCCGCGCACCGGCGAGGCCTGCCCGGAACTCGGCGTGCCCGAGGACCTGTTCACCCGGAAGTACTTCGGAATGGAGGTCATGCCGCACGACGGCCGGCACGCCTGGCTGCGGCTGACTCCGGACGCGATCGCCTCGTGGGACTTCCGCAAGCTCGGCGACGCCTGACGGGCGAGCACACAAGCACGCGGACCGACAGTCGGGCGGGCCGGCGAGCGGTGGGCGGGCCGGCGGCGCTCAGTCGGAGAGCGTCGCCGCGGCCTCGGCCAGCGCGTCCACCGCCGCACGGATCGACGGCCGCCGGTCGGCGTCGGCGCGCCAGACGGCGTACACATGCCGGCTCATCGCGTGCCGCACGGGTACGACCCGCACCCCGGGCGGCACCGGGCCACGCCCCAGCCTCGGCGTCACGGACACCCCCAGCCCGAAAGCGATCAGGGCCAGTTGCGTGGCGTGCTCCTCGGCGACGTGCGCGACGCGGGGCTCGACCCCCTTGCCCCGCAGGGTGAACAGCAGCCAGTCGCAGCAGAACTCCCCCTCGGGCCAGGTGATCCACTCGTCGTCCGCGAAGTCTTCGAGGTTCACCTCGGCGCGGTCCGCGAGCGGGTGGTCCGCGGGCATGGCCACGTCGGCGGGGTCGTCGAGGAGGGCCCGCTTGGCCAGGCCGTCGGGCATCGGCAGCGGCTTGTTGTACCAGTCGAGCACGACCGCCAGGTCGAGGTCTCCTCGCACGACACGGCGTACCGCCTCCGCGGGCTCCATCTCCCTCGACCTGACGTCCAGTTGCGGGTGACCGGCACGCAGGGCGGCGAGCGCCGCGGGGAAGAGCCCGCGGGCGGCCGTGGGAAACGCGCCGATCTGGAGCTCACCGACGGCCCGGCCGCGCTGGGCCTCGATGTCCGACTGGGCCAGTTCGACCTGCGAGAGGATGCGTTCGGCATGGTCGGCGAGCAAGCGTCCGGCGTCGGTGAGCCGGACGCCGCGGCCGTTCTTGGCCAGCAGCGGCTGACCGACCTCGCGCTCCAGCTTCGCCAGCTGTTGCGAAACGGCGGACGTCGTCACATGCAGCCCCTCGGCCGCTCCACTGACCGAGCCGTGGCGGGCCAGGGCGTCCAGGGTGCGTAGGCGCTCCAGATTCAACATGTAAGCAATGCTAAGCGATGCCGCCAAAATAATCTTGCTTGTGCTAAGAGATGGCCCACGCGAAGGTTGACCCCATGAGCTCCACGACCTCGCCCAGAACCCAGCCGGACACCTCCGCCTCCGCTCCCACCGCCCCCACCCGGCGTCCGGTGGTGGACTGGCGCATCCGTTTCGGGGTGCTCTCGCTGATCTGGGGCTTCAGCTTCCTGCTGATCAAGGTCGGCACCGAGGCCTACGCACCCTTCCAAGTCACGTTCGGACGGCTGCTGTTCGGTACGGCGATGCTCGCCGTGGCGATGGCCGTGAAGCGAGAGCGGCTGCCACGCTCAGCCCGCACCTGGGCCCATCTCACCGTGGCCGCGTTCTTCCTCAACGCCTTGCCGTTCTCGCTGTTCGCCTACTCCGAGCTGACGATCCCCTCGACCCTGGCGGGCATCTGCAACGCCACATCCCCCCTGTGGGGCATGGCCCTGTCGATGGTCGCGCTGTCCGAGGACCGGCCGACCCGCCGCCGTGTCGCGGGGCTCGGCCTGGGGTTCATCGGCGTGCTGACCGTCCTGGGAGCCTGGCAGGGCTTCTCCGGGCTGGACTTCGGCGGCACGGCGATGGCACTGCTCGCGTCTCTCAGCTATCCGATCGGCTGGATCTACGTCCGCCGCACCCTGGCGGGCAGCAAGGACTCCAACCTCTCGATGACCGGTGCGCAGCTCTTCAGCGCCACGCTTCAACTGGCCCTGGTGACACCGCTTTTCACCACCCTGCCGACCTCGTTCCCCATGGTTCCGCTGCTGGCCGTGGTGGGGCTCGGCGCCCTGGGGACCGGCCTCGCGGTGCTTCTCCAGTACGGCCTGGTCGCCGAGATCGGCCCGACGACCGCACAGATGGTCACCTACTTCATCCCGGTCATCGCCACGGTCGCGGGCGTCGCGGTCCTCGGCGAACACCTGGGGTGGAACACACCCGTCGGGGCCGTCATCGTGCTGGCGGGCGCCGCCCTCACCCAGAGCCGGGGCCGACCGCGCGACCGCGGCCTCCCCGGCGCCCGTCGACCGTAGCGAGCACGTCCGGTCGCGGCCCGCGCGCCCGTCAGTCGTAGCGCCGACCGGGCGGCGCGGGACCGGTCGCCGATGCCACCGCGTCCGCGAGCGGAGCGATGTCCTCCGGGGCCAGGGTCGACACCGTGAGCCGTACGCCGGGGGGCGCGGCCATCCGGAAGCGCGCCCCCGGCGCGACGGCCCAGCCGGCGTGCAGCAGCCGCGCCACCGCGCCGGTCTCGTCCGGCACGGGCACCCACACATTCATTCCGCTGCGCCCGTACGCCTCAATCCCCCGCTCCTCCAGGGCCGCCACCAGGGCGTCGCGCCGCAGCCCGTATGCTCGCGCGACCGCCGCCGCGTCCACCGCCCCGGAGGCCCACAGGTGCACGACGGTCCGCTGCAGCAGCCTGCTGACCCAGCCGGGACCGAGACGTTGGCGGCCCATCACCCGGTCCAGCGTGACCGCGTCTCCGGTGACCATGGCGATCCGCAGATCGGGGCCGTACGCCTTGGCGACGGAGCGTACGAACACCCAGCTGTCCGTCACCCCGGCGAGCGGACTCAGCGGCTCGTCGACGATGCCGTGCCCGTGGTCGTCCTCGACCAGCAGGACCCCGGGGTGCGCGGCCAGCACGGTGCGCAGCTCGGCGGCGCGCGCCGCGCCCACCACGGCGCCGGTCGGATTCTGCGCCCGGTCGGTGACCACGACCGCCCGCGCTCCCGCGCGCAGGGCCCGCTCGACCTCGCCGGGCAGCGGCCCGTCGTCGTCGAGCGCGACAGGGACGGCCCGCAGCCCGAGGGCCGGGATGAGGTCGAGCAGACTGCCCCACCCGGGATCCTCCACGGCGACCGCGTCACCCGGCTTCAGGTGCGCGGCCAGTACGCGCTCGATGGCGTCCAGCGCCCCCGAGGTGACGGCGACGGGACCGTCCGGCACTCCGTCGGCGTCGAACGCGTCCCGGGCGAGCCGGGCGAACTCCAGGTCGACGGGCTCCTGTCCGTACAGGCCGGGCCGACCCTCGTTGTGCCCGGCCGCAGCCGCGAGCGCTTCACGCAGAGGCGGCAGTAGGGCGGGGTCCGGGTTGCCCTTGCCCAGGTCGCGCACCCCCGGCGGGACGTCGACCCGGATGGACTCACGGGCCGTGCTCGCGGGCCGGGGGCGGACCCGGCTGCCCCGGCGGCCCGAGGTCTCGATCACCCCGCGCTCGCGCAGGGTGCGGTACGCGGCCGCGACCGTATTGGGATTCACCCCCAGATCGCCGGCCAACTCCCGCATGGGCGGCAGCGATTGGCCGGGCGAGAGCTCCCCCGAACCCACCGCGCGCTCCACACTCGCGGCAATCTCCGATGCGCGCCGCCCGCTGATCCTATATTCTCCTAGCACAATCAATATTATGTACTAGTGCAATGGAGAACGCAATGCCGGAGACCATCTCCTACCCGCCTACCGGGCGCACCGTACCCACCCGGGCCAAGGAGCGCGCTTCGTACGACCAGGATCTGGTGTACGCGATACTCGACGAGGGTTACGTCTGCCATCTCGGCTTTGTCCGGGACGGCGCACCCGTGGTCCTTCCCACGCTCTACGGCCGGGTCGGTGAGCGCCTCTATGTGCACGGATCCAGCGGCTCGCGCCCGCTTCGCATGGCCGGCCAGGCCGATCCCGGTCTCGCCGTGTGCCTCACCGTGACGCATGTCGACGGCCTGGTGCTGGCCCGCTCCGCCTTCCACCACTCCATCAACTACCGCTCCGTCGTGGTCCACGGCATCGCCCACCAGGTGCGGGACGAGGGGGAGCGGCGAACCGCGCTCGACGCGCTCGTCGACCATGTCGTCCCCGGCCGCTCCTACGACTCGCGGCCCGCCAATGGCAAGGAGCTCGCTGCCACCGCCGTGCTCTCCCTGGACCTGAACGAGGTCTCCGCCAAGGTGCGTACCGGCGGCCCCAACGACGAGCCGGAGGACACGTCGCTCCCGCACTGGACGGGCGTCGTCCCACTGGTCCGCGGTTACGGTGCGCCTATTCCCGCCGCCGATCTCGACCCGGCGGTCCAACTGCCCGACTACCTGACCACCCTGTGAGGAGTTGACGTGCTGATCCACCCGTGGGACACACCGCTCGACGACGACGAGTGGCAGCGGTGGCTCGCCACCCATGACTTCGGACAACTGGCCGTCAACGGACTGCCGGGCGAGGCCCCGTACGTCCAGCCGATGCATTTCGTGTACGACCCGGAGCCGGGCACGCACGGCGAGATCATCGCCCACCTGGCCCGCCCGAACCCGCTGTGGAAGGCCGTCGAGGCCGATCCGCACGTCCTGCTGAGCGTCGTGGACGACTACACCTTCGTCCCCGGCCCCTGGCAGGCACCGGTGGGCACCCCGCCCGAGCACGGGGTGCCCACCAGCTTCTACGCCGCCGTCCAACTGCGCTGCACCGCCCACCTCGTCGACGACCCCGCGCGGAAGGCCGATCTGCTGAACCTCCAGGTCGGCCACTTCCAGCCGGAGGGCGGCTCGGCGCCGGCGACCGTCGGTGCGGCGCCGTACGGCCGGATGCTCTCGGGCATCCGAGGGCTGCGGCTCGAAGTGACCGGGGTGCGGGCCAAGTTCAAGTACGGCAGCCACAAACCGCAGGACGTCCAGGAGCGGACGGCCGCCGGTCTGGCCGAGCGGGCGGGGGCGCACGATTCGGCGGCGTACGCCCATCATCTGCGCCGCCGCACTTCGGGCCCCACGCGCGCGTAGCGCCCGAGAATCCGGCCGCCGGGGGCGGACCGTCAGATCCTGAGGTCGCTTCCGGAGACCCGTACGGGGACCGCGGCCCGACGTGTCGCGGCGGCGGTCCTCGCCTCCGCGACCGCGAGTCCCGCCACCGCCGAGAGCAGCAGCAGCGTTCCCACCGCGGTGGCCCAGGTCAGTCGCTCCCCCAGCAGGACAACCGCGATCACGGCCGCGCTCACCGGTTCGAGGAGCATGATCACCGAGACGGTGGCGGACCGCACGACGGCCGCTCCGGCGAAGTACAGGACGTATGCGAGGGCCGTCGGCACCGCGGCGACGTACGCCATCAGCCAGACCACCCGCGCGAGTTCCGCCCCGTGCGGCAGCAGGCCCTCCGCCGCCGCGAGCGGCAGCAGGGTGAGCGACCCGATCACGAAGGCCCAGGCCGTCGTCACGACCGGATCGGCCCCGCCCCCGTCACGTCCGAGCCGGCGCGTCAGCAACGTGATGGCCGCGTACCCGGCGGCCGACAGCACCGCGAGGGCCACACCAACCGGGCGCACCGTGCCGCCGTCGTTGCCGAGCACCAGCACGGCGAGCCCGACGAGCGCGCCGACGATCGTGATGATCCCGCCGCGCCCCAGTCGCTCCCCCAGGGTCAGCCGGGCACCCAGTGCGATCAGCACGGGGCCCGCGCCCAGGGTGACGACGGTGCCGACCGCCAGACCGGTCGCCTGTACAGCGGCGAAGTAGGCGCTCTGGAACACCGCGAGCCCGAGTCCGGTGACGAGGATGCGCGTCACGCGCCGCCCGCGCGGCTCGGTGTGCGCGGCTGCCCGGCGCACTCGGGAGCGCAGCAGGCAGGCGGGCAGCAGGAACAGGAGGCCCCCGACGCAGCGCCAGAAGGACAGGGCGAGCGGCCCGAGGTCGCTGAGGAGGAAGACCAGGGATGCGGCTGCCCCCGCGGTGCCCCAGGCGACACCGGCGAAGATCAGGTAGAGCAGGCCGCGCCCGGTGGGCAGACCTGCGGGCAGACCGATGGACAGGGAGGAAGAGCTGCGCATGTGACTTCTCCGCGTGAAGACGGGACTGGTGGTCACTCGACTCCGCACGCGGGCAGCGACGAACCGCTCGGGGACTGCCCGAGCCCGGTCTTCGTCAGGGGAGAGCCGCCCGCGTCACACGGCGGGAGGCGGAAGAACAGTCAGCAGCATGATCGACATCCTAGGGCGCGGTGCGTCCGGCGGACAACTCTTGGTCCGCATCGTGGAGACCGGTGTCCGGCGGGCCGCCCGCCACGGGCCCGGTCGGGGCCTTGGGCGTCGAGGACTGGGCGATGAACGCACCGATCAGCACCACGGCTCCGCCGATGATCTGCGGGGCGGACAGGTGCTCCCGCAGCAGCACCCAGGCCAGCACGGTCGCGATGACCGCCTCCAGACACGCGACCACGCCCGCCACCTGCGGCGAGAGCTTGCGCACCGAGAGCACACCGGTGACGTACGCGACGACGGTGGCGAGCAGCACGATCCAGCCGAGCAGCAGCACGGCGGGCACCCGGCTCCCACCCATGTCCGCGCTGCCCGCGAGCAGTGACCAGTCCATGCCCCACGGCCGTGCGACAACGGTCAGCACCGCGGTGCCGATGAGCAGGCCGTACGCGATGACCCCGAGCGGGTCGGCGGCGTCCTCACCGGTGCTGCCCTGGTCGGACAGGACGAAGTAGCCGACCTGGCAGCAGGCCGCACCGAGCGCGAACAGCAGGCCGAGGGCGTCGAAGCTCAGCCCGGCCCAGATCTCCACGACGCAGGCGAGGCCACCCACGGCCAGGACCACGCCGACGGCGGCGGCGCGCGTCACCGGCCTGTGTTGCACGAAGCGGACCCAGCCCAGGACGAGCGCGGGAGCCAGGTACTCGACCAGGAGCGCGACACCGACGGGGATGCGGGAGAGCGAGGCGAAGTAGAAGGCCTGCACACCGGCGACCGCGAGCAGGCCGAAGCCGGCGAGCAGCGCGGGCCGGCGCAGGACCAGCGCCCGGTGGCGCCAGGCCACGGGCAGCATGATCAGGGCGGCGCCCGCCACCCGCAACCACACCACATGCAGCGGGTCGAGCCCCGCTTCGATCAGCGGCTTGGCCGCGACCCCTGAACCACCGAATGCGAACGCCGACACCAGGGCAAGTCCCAGGCCGACGCTCCTCCCCTGAGACGCGTGCATCGGCACATCATGCCAGCTGACGTCAGGAGCGTCACCCCTGTTACACCTGTCACACCTGTCACACCTGTCACACCTGGCGGAAGTCCTCGCGAAGCCGCCCGGCCAGCGCATCGGTGTCCACCCCGGCCCGTACGAGCACCTCGACGGCCCTGCATCCCTGGTCCGCCGCGAGAGCCGCGAGCAGATCGGGCCCGCCGGCCCGCCGGTCACCGCGCGCCGCGGCGCGGGTCAGGGCGAGCCGCATGGCGGCGGCGGCGCCCGGTGACCAGCCCGCCACATCCACCTCCCCCACCACGGGCAGGGCGCCGGAGTCCTCCACTACGCCCTGCCAGCGCAGGCCGTAGCCGATGCTGCGCTGGACGAGATAGCCGAGCACTCTGGCGACCTGCGGCCCGCCGTCGAACACAGCCCTGACAGCCGGATCGGACTCGATCACCGAGTGCAGCAGATGGGCGGTGTCGATCTGCCGGTCGCCGTCCCTCAGGGCTCGCCTGCGCGCGCCCGCCACCACCGAGGCGAGCTCTGCGGTGAGCTCGGCTTCGATGTCCGGGCGGTAGGGAGCGGGCTGCTGGGGCACCCGGGGAGTACGACTCTGCACTTCTCCACCCCATCAGTGGAGGGCGACGGGAACATCCCCGCCGGGAAGCATTCGCCCCTCCCACCGGAGTTGGGCACACCTGCCCGGACTCTCCTCCTTACGGATGAGAGCAGGGACTTTCCCCCCAGGGGCGCGCGCCGCCCCGCCCCGCGCCCCGTGCGCAACCGCGGCCCTCCCGAAGCTCGTCCCACGGACACGAACGCCACGCGGGCCACCGGAAAGCCGGGAGAGGAGCGAGAACACCCATGTCCATGCGCTGGATGGTCGCCCTCCTCGCCCTGGACGGGCGCCAGTACGTCTACCGGGTGTACGCGCCCTACGACGCACTGCTCGCGGACGTCTTCTGGGCGGCCTTCCACTGCCACGACGAGGGGCCGCACCCGCGGGCGTCCGACGCCTTCGACTTGGCCGAGATCTGGCAGTTCTGACGCGACTCCCCCGGCAACGGCGCTTCGGGCGCTCCGGACAGCAATTTCTGACTGTTCATCAGTATTGAATGTTCCGCCCCGCGCAGCTACGTTCCGCGACACAGAGCCGACGAGAAGGGGTGGTCGCATGGCGGAAGCCAGCGCGGAGGCACGCATCGAGGCACCGGCCGAGAAGATCTGGGCGCAGCTGACGGACTTCACGTCCTGGGACCAGTGGAACGCGACTCACACCAACTTCCCCAAGGGCGGCCCCGCGACGCTTGAGGTATCGGCGACGTACGCGGAGAACCTGAAGCTCATGGGCTTCCCCGCCGAGGTGACCTGGAAGGTCGAGGAACTGGAGCCGGACCGCCTGCTGGTGACCACGGGAAAGGGGCCCATGGGCGTCAACCTCGCCATGCGCTACTCGCTCGCGCCCGAGGGCGAGGCCACTCTCGTCCGCATCGAGGGCGAGTTCACCGGCGCCGCGGTCTCAATGATGGCGGGCAAGCTCAAGGACTCGGCGGGCGCGGCACTGAGCGAGTCGCTGCGCAAGCTCGACGGCCTCGTCACCTGACGACGCGGCGCCGCCATCAGCCGACGCCCCCATCACCCGGCAGCCTCGCCACCCACCCGACAACCCGGCGAAACGACGGCGGCGCCCCGCGGATGACCGCGGGGCGCCGCCGTGCTCGATCGGGACGTGTCAGTCCTGGTCGGCGAGGATCAGGTAGAGCTTCTTGCGGGACTCGTTGATGACGGCCAGAGCCTTCTGCCGCTGATCGGCGGAGCCGGTCTTCCAAACCTGGCTGAACGCCTCCATCAGACCGAAGCCGGCCTGCCGGATCTCGTTCATCGTCTCCCAGTCGACGCCGCGTCCCGCTTCCTCCCACGGGGCCTGCGGCCCCGCTTCGGCCTCGGTGCGACCGGCGTCGGTGAGCGTGAACAGCTTCTTGCCGCCCTCGCTCTCGCTGGTGATCAGACCTTCGTCCTCAAGCAGCTGGAGAGTCGGATAGACCGAGCCGGGGCTGGGCCGCCAGGCTCCGCCGCTGCGCTCGCCGATCTCCTGAATCATCTCGTAGCCGTGCATCGGCCGGTCCACCAGCAGCGCCAGGATCGACGCGCGGACGTCGCCGCGCCGCGCCCTGCCGCGGGGTCCGCCCCGGCCGCCCCACGGCCCACCGAAAGGCGGTCCGAAGGGACCGAACGCCGCACGACGGCCCTCGGAGTCACCCCGACCGTGATGGCCGGGTCCCCATTCCCCATGTCCATGTGAACGCATCACTACGCTCCTTCCATCATTGATCTGTCGCGATGCGTCAACGATATATCGGAACAGGTCGCTCGGCAAGCACCGAACACACACCGGGCGCACATCGGGCACGCGCCGGCCCGGCAGCAAAAGGGGCCAGTCCCCAGAAATTGGCCGTGGCCTGCGGCTTTGCCCGCCCCTACGTTCGGTGTCATGCGGATTCGAATCGTCGACGCCTTCACCAACCGCGCCTTCACCGGCAATCCGGCCGGAGTCCTGCTGCTGGACACCGACTCCTTCCCCGACGACGACTGGCTCCAGCGGGTCGCCGCCGAGGTGAACCTCTCCGAGACCGCGTACGCCCACCCGCTCCCGGCGGGCGGCGAGGCCGACTGGGCGCTGCGCTGGTTCACCCCGGCCGCTGAGGTGGCCATGTGCGGCCACGCCACCCTGGCCACCGCACACGTCCTGCACACCATGGGCGTCTCGACCGGCACCGTGCGCTTCTCGGCACGCTGTGGCGTCCTCACCGCGACCGCGCACCCGGACGGATCGCTCACGCTCGACTTCCCGACCGCGCCGCTCACCGAGGTCCCGGTCCCCGACGGTGTCGGTGAGGCGCTGGGCGGGCGGGTCCTCTCGGCCCACGACACAGGTCCGCACATCGGGGATCTACTGGTGGAACTGGCCGACGAGAAGGCCGTACGGGCCCTCGCACCCGACTTCGCCGCGCTCGTGGCGCACTCCCGGCGCGGGATCATCGCCACGGCCGCCGCCGAGGACGCCTCGCGCGGCTACGACTTCGTCTCGCGCGGCTTCTTCCCCCAGGTCGGCATCAACGAGGACCCCGTGACCGGCAGCGCGCACACCGCCCTCGCGCCGTTCTGGTCGGCCCGGCTGGGCCGCGCCGAACTGACGGGCCTGCAGGCCTCGGCCCGCTCCGGTCTCGTACGTACCTCGCTGTGCGGCGACCGCACCCTGCTGACCGGGCGGGCCGTCACCGTCATCGACGGCGAGCTGCTCAGCTCCCCCTGAGGACCGGCCCGAGTCGGCGGAGGAACACGGGAAGGGGGCGTACGGACACATCCGTACGCCCCCTTCCCGCGCGCTCAAGCCGTCGGCAGCCACCCCACGTTGCCGGCCAGCAGCGCGTATCCGACGAACGCCCCGATGTCGAGCAGCGCATGGGCCACGACGAGCGGCCCGATCCGCCCCCACCGCCGGTACAGCAGCACGAAGACGGCGCCCATCACCATGTTGCCGATGAAGCCGCCGATCCCCTGGTAGAGGTGGTACGAGCCGCGCAGCACCGAACTCGCCACCAGCGCGGCCATCGGCGTCCACCCCAACTGCCCGAGTCTGCGCAGCAGATACCCGACGACGATGACTTCCTCCAGGACGGAGTTCTGCACCGCGGAGAGAATCAGTACGGGGAACTTCCACCAGACCTCGGGCAACGATTCCGGCACCACGGTGAGATTGAATCCCGCCTCGATGGCGACCAGGTAGAAGGCGAGTCCGGCGCTGCCGATGCCCGCGGCGACCAATGTTCCCCGCCCCAGGTCCGGCCATGGCTTCGTCCGGTCGAAACCGATCGCGCGCAGCCCCGTCCCTTCCCGCGTCAGCAGGTACGCCACCAGCGCCACAGGCACCAGCGACGAGGTGATGCCGAACAGCTGCCAGGCCAGATCCAGCCACGGCCGCCCCGGCGCCTGCGACCCGTTCAGGTTCGCCGCCTGATCCTTGAGACCGCCGGGTTTCGTCAGCGCTCCGATGAATCTGATCAGGGAGGACACTCCGCTCGCACCGAGCGAGATCGCGAGCACGATCAGGACTTCGGTCCGGAAAATCCGTCGTGTCACCCCGTGTCCGGGATGAGAATCGGCCACCTGCCCCGCCTCCGCCTGCACACCTGCCTCCACTTCATCAATCCCGCCTCATCCCCAACTCCACCCCGCTAGGGTCTCGAATGCAGGTGCGAAGATCGCACGCGACAGGCCGGGGGACGAGCGCCATTGCGGCGGCGGAGTCCCCCTTTTTCCTTGTTCACGATTCAAGGAGGGGCTCTACCGCCATGGGACGTCACAGCTTGCCCGACGAGGGCACGAGGGACGACGCCAGGTCCCGCTCACCGGTACGCCGTCGTACCGTCGCCATCGCCACCCTGCTCGTCCTGGGTGTGGCCGGGGGCGCCGCGGTCGCGGTGGAGGGGGGATTTCTGTCCTTCGCCGGATCGTGCGCCGACTCCGCCGTCCAGCTGAAGGTGGTCGCGTCCCCCGACGTCGCCCCCGCCGTCCGCGAGGTCGCCGCTCTGGCTCGCGAACAGCAAATCACCTCCGACGGGCAGTGCCTCGACGTGGACGTCGTGGCCCGTGACGCGTACAAGGTCGCCGACACCCTCAGCACGGGCAAGGCCGAGCCCGACTACCAGATCTGGATCCCCGACTCCGACCTGTGGGTCCAGCGGGCCCAGAGTTCCGGCGACGGCGTCCGGCTCACCCCGGTCGGCAATATCGCCACCTCCCCGGTCGCCCTGGCCACGGTGCCCGCCGCCGCCAAGTCGCTCGGCTGGCCCGAGAAGACGTACACCTGGGCCCAGCTCTCCGAGGCCGCGACCGAGAAGGGCACGCTGCGCCTCGGCGCCGCGGACCCCGCCCGCAGCGCCACCGGCCTGCTCGGGCTCACCGGCATCGCCCGGTCCACGCACAGCGAGGGCCCCGACGCCGACACCAAGGTCGCCGCCGTCGCGAAGCTGCTCTCACAACGTATGTCGGACAGCGACCAGCAGGTGACACAGACCCTCGCCCAGGACGAATCCGGCACGGAGAAGGGCAACCCCCGCCGCAATCAGGCCGTGCTCCTCTCCGAGCAGGCAGCCTTCGCCCACAACAGCGAGGACGGCACACCGGGGCTCGAACTCTTCTACCCGAAGGACGGCGCCACTCAGCTCGACTACCCGTACGCCCTGGTCGACGAGGGCAGGCTGTCGACCGACGAGAGCCGCGCGGCCCTGCGCTTCATGACGCTGCTCGACGAGCGGGAGAGCCGCCGCATCCTGGCGGAGCGCGGCTTCCGTACGCCGGACGAACCCGCCTCCCCCGCCGTCGTACGGACGGCGGGCGGCCGCGCGCCCCAGCCCTTCACCTCGGCCCTCGGAAAGGCGCCCTCCCAGAAGGACATCCAGGAAACGCTCGGCATGTGGACCATCACCGTGCAGAGCGCCCGGCTGACGACGGTCGTCGACGCCTCGGGCTCGATGGCCACCCTGGTGCCGGGCCGCGGCGATCAGACCCGGATGGATGTCACCAAGGCGTCACTGAGCCAGGCCCTCGCGCAGTTCACCCCGGACGACGAGGTCGGCCTGTGGGACTTCGCGACGAACCTCGACGGTCCGCGCGACTACCGCAGGAAGGTGGCGACCACCCGGCTCGGCGACCCCGCGCCCGGCGGCCGCACCCACCGCGAAAAGCTCTCCGCTGCCTTCTCCGCCCTCGCCCCGGTGCCCGGTGGGGCGACCGGGCTGTACGACACCACACTGGCGGCCTACAAGGACGCGCGGGCCGACTACGCGAGCGGCAGGTTCAACGCCGTCGTCATCCTCACCGACGGCTCGAACCAGGACACCGACGGCATCTCCCGCAGCGGCCTGATCGCCGAACTGAAGCAGCTCGTGGACCCCGAGCGACCGGTCCCGCTGATCGGCATCGCGGTCGGCCCGGACGCCGACAGCGAGGAGGTCGAGCAGATCGCCTCGGTCACCGGCGGCGGCGGGTACCAGGTGACCGACCCGGCCGACATCCACGCCGTCATCCTCAAGGCGATCATGGAGGCGGGCCAGGGCGCCTGACATCCACGACCGGCACCTGAGCACCACCGCCGGCGCCCACACCCGAGCAGCGGCGATCCGATCGCACCAGCCAACTGAACATCGGGCACACCCCAGCCACCTGCCGCCGACCATCACACCGGCACCAGGCGCGTCCGGCCACCACACCGGCCCCGGCGCCCGCACCGGCCACCCGCCGACACGGCCCGCCCGCACCGCAGCCCGCCGGGACACCTCACTTCGGCGCCGGGAAGCCCACCTCCCAGGTGTGCACCGGCTCACCCTCGTGCATCAGCTCGCTGTAGCGGCGCGTGGTCGCGGACAGCGCGGCCTCGCGCTCCAGCCCGGCGTCCAGGGCGCGGTGGAAGGTGTCCACCTGCCAGGAGGCCCCGTTGACGCGCAGCTTGCAGCGCTGCTCGATGACACCCAGGTAGAAGTCGCGGTCCGCGGGCTCGACGCCCCAGGCGTCGAGCCCGGCCGCGGCCAGCGGCAGCAGCTCGTCGAGCACGAGCGAGACACCCGACACCCTCCTCGTGCCGGCCGCGCGGCCGGGCTTCGGCCAGGTCAGCTCGGCGTCGATGCCCTGGCGGCACGCGACGTCGAAGTTCTCGGCCGCCGCGTCGAAGGGCAGCCTCTTCCACACGGGACGCGTGTCCTCGGCCAGCGCCCGGACCAGCCCGTAGTAGAAGGCGGCGTTGGCGATCACGTCCGTCACCGTGGGGCCGGCCGGCAGCACCCTGTTCTCCACCCGCAGATGCGGCACCCCGTCTGCCAGCCCGTAGACGGGCCGGTTCCAGCGGTACACCGTCCCGTTGTGCAGCACCAGTTCCTGGAGCCGGGGCACCCCGCCATCGGCGAGCACGAGCAGCGGGTCCTCCTCGTCGCAGATCGGCAGGAGGGCGGGGAAGTAGCGCAGGTTCTCCTCGAAGAGTTCGTACGCCGAGTCGATCCACTTCTCGCCGAACCACGTTCTGGGCCGCACGCCCTGGGCCTGCAGCTCGGGCGGCCGGGTATCGGTGGCCTGCAGGAACAGCGGCGGCCTGGACTCGCGCCACAGCTCACGGCCGAAGAGGAACGGCGAGTTGGCACCCACGACGATCTGTACGGCGGCCACTGCCTGCGCGGCGTTCCACACCTCCGCGAAGCGGGCCGGCGTGACCTGGAGATGCAACTGCACGGACGTGCAGGCCGCCTCGGGCGTAATGGACGCGGAGGTACAGGTGAGGCGCTCCACCCCCTCGATGTCCAGCTCGAAGTCCTCCCCGCGCGCCGCGACGATCTGGTCGTTGAGCATGACGTACCGGTCCACGTCGGAGAGATTCGCCGAAACCAGATCCGCACGCCCGAGCGTCGGCAGAATTCCGATCATCACGATCCCCGCGTCGACCTCCACCGCTTTTCGGTGGGCATACGCGAGACCGGTACGCAGTTCTTCCGAGAGCTGATCGAATACCCGGCCCTCCAGCCGGTGCGGAACAATATTCACTTCCAGATTGAACATTCCGAGCTCGGTCTGGAAATCATGGCTGGAGATCCGCTCCAGGACCTCCGCGTTCATCATCCTCGGCATGCCGTCGGCCCCGGCGAGATTGAGCTCGATCTCGACACCCATGAGGTTCTTCGGGCGGTCGAACCGCTTCTCGGCCAACAGCTGATCGAGCCCTTGGAGGCACAGCTGGAGTTTGCGCCGGTACTTCTGCCGATCGGACAGATCGAACCCGCCGGCCACCACCTTCTCCCCCATCGAATCATCCTTCCTCGGGTGGGCGTCCCGCAGCACGGGGCGCTCGCGTCACGATCGATGATGCCCAGAGAGTCTGATCAATAACGCCCCGCGGCCGGCCGCGCGGCGAGTACCCTCGACGCAGGCTCCCAGTGGCACATTCGCTAGGCATGCGGCAGAAAGCAGTTCCGGGCCCGTGACTGCTGGTGAAAAAAGCCGACGATTTTCGGCCTACCGCTCTTGCGGGATAATTCGAGGCCACAGCCCTGCGCTCCCGAAGAAACGGGAGATTCTCCGCAGAAGAAGAGCCGAATACAGCCTTGCCCGTAATACCCGGGGCGGCTAGCAGAAACACCACGTGAACACGTGTCGTATAAACTCCGCAAACGAGGCAGAGAGTTGGCGTCCGGCCACCATCCACGACCCCCTCTGGCCCCGCACGCAGACAGCGCCGTCCGCACTGCCCACGCATCACCGTGTCTCCCAAGTGAGAGGCGACCCACCATCATGCCGCTGCTTGTCCCCCCGGCTCCCGCGCCGGCTCTGCGCAGTGTCCTCGCGGCTCTCGGTTCCCCCACCGCAGTACGCGAGGCCCGTACCCCGGCCCTCCGTTCCGCCCAGGGTCCGCTGAGCCCCGAACTCGCCCTGCCCCTGCACGTATTGGACCGCATGGTCCCGACCGGCCGGCCGCCGCGCACGCGGCTCACGGGCTGGCGATTCCTCATCCGCAGCGGCGACCGCACGGTGGCCGCCGCCGACACCATGCTCACCCCCGACGGCTGGGCCTTCTCGCACTTCTGCGAGGGCCCCTACATCGCGTCCAGCGAGCGAGCCCTGCGCCAGGCCGAGACCATGAACGGCCGCTACCAGCCAAGGCTCCTGTCCGTGCCCGAGCTCTACATGCTCAATCTGTGGCTGCATGGTGAGCCGGAGGCGGACGCCTCCGACGACATGCCTCTCCCGACCGATGTGCTGGTGCCCCTCGCGCCGGCCCCGCCCGGCATCGCGTCGCACCATCCGCACCCGGTCGCCGACCTGCTGACCGTACTGACCAACCGGCTGAACCCCGCGCCCCTCCTCGGCCAGCCCGCCTGACCGCGGCGCCGGACCTCTTCGTGCCCCGTGACCGGTACTGGTCACGGGGCACAGTCCTGCCCCGAAAGGAGTAGCCCGTACCGGCCCCCCCGAACCACCCAAAGAGACACCCCAGTTGAGCTGAACCGTCCGCACGAGTGATGCGTCATCAATCAGTAACGAGAGCTGCCGTGAAATCCCTGCGGAAAGACGTCCGTAGGGCAACACTGGGAACGGACCGATTGATACGGGGGCGGTTATGAACACCGCATCGAACCACAGGACACTCACTACAACGCAGCGAAAGAACCCTTCCATGTGTCAGCACCAGCCAGCCTGCCCATCAGCCGAATCCGCCGATCGGGAGGCCGCCCATCTCACGGCGCACCACCCTGAGCAGGGCTGGAGCCTGCTGTGCAACGGAGTCCTCCTGTTCGAGGACACCGGTGAGCTGCTGCCGGACGGGCAGATCATCGCTCCGCACCGCCCGCTGGACGTGGTGACCGCCGCGTAGCACCGGGCAGTACAACGAGGGGCCGGCCCGGAGAATCCTCCGAACCG
This sequence comes from Streptomyces sp. A5-4, assembly GCF_051131715.1. Classification (NCBI taxonomy): domain Bacteria; kingdom Bacillati; phylum Actinomycetota; class Actinomycetes; order Kitasatosporales; family Streptomycetaceae; genus Streptomyces; species Streptomyces sp. A5-4. The sequence continues at coordinate 943,377 of NZ_CP178591.1, forward strand.
GCCCCGACGCGTGTCCGCGCCCGTCCTCTGCGGCCCAGTGGCCGCGAGCACGTCAGTTGTCGTACTCGTCCAGCGGCGGGCACGAGCAGACAAGGTTGCGGTCGCCGTACGCACCGTCGATACGACGCACCGGCGGCCAGTACTTGTCCGCGGCCGAGACTCCGGCCGGGAAGACCGCCTCTTCACGGCTGTACGCGTGCTCCCACTCCCCGCCCAGCGCGGCCGCGGTGTGCGGCGCGTTGCACAGCGGGTTGTCGTCCGCGGGCCACTCGCCCGAAGCGACCTTCTCGATCTCGCCACGGATCGCGATCAGCGCATCGCAGAACCGGTCAATCTCCGACAGGTCCTCGCTCTCGGTGGGCTCGATCATCAGCGTGCCGGCCACCGGGAACGACATCGTCGGCGCGTGGAAGCCATAGTCGATGAGGCGCTTGGCGATGTCGTCGACGCTCACGCCCGTCGACTTCGACAGCGGCCGCAGATCGACGATGCACTCGTGCGCCACCAGCCCGTTTGGGCCGGCGTAGAGGACCGGGAAGTGCGGCTCCAGCCGCTTGGCGATGTAGTTCGCCGCGAGCACGGCGACCTGCGTCGCGCGCTTGAGGCCCTCGCCGCCCATGAGGCGTACGTACGCCCAGGAGATCGGCAGGATGCCGGCCGAGCCCCACGGAGCGGCCGAGATCGGGCCGACGCCCGTCCGCGGTCCGGCCGTCGGCTGGAGCGGGTGGTTCGGCAGGTACGGCGCGAGGTGCGCCCGCACGCCGACCGGACCGACACCGGGGCCGCCGCCGCCGTGCGGGATGCAGAAGGTCTTGTGCAGGTTCAGATGGGAGACGTCCGAGCCGAACTTGCCCGGCTTGGCGAGGCCCACCAGTGCGTTGAGGTTCGCGCCGTCCACATACACCTGGCCGCCCGCGTCGTGCACGGCCGCGCAGATGTCGCTGATGTGCTCCTCGAACACACCGTGCGTGGACGGGTAGGTGACCATGAGCACCGCGAGCTCATTGCCGTGCTGCTCGATCTTCGTGTGCAGGTCCTCGACGTCGACGTCGCCGTCGTCGCGCGTCTTGACGACGACGACCTTCATCCCGGCCATCACCGCGCTCGCCGCGTTGGTGCCGTGCGCGGACGACGGGATGAGACACACCGTGCGCTGCGTGTCCCCGTTGGCCCGGTGGTAGGCGCGTACGGCGAGCAGGCCGGCGAGCTCACCCTGCGATCCGGCGTTGGGCTGGATGGACACCGCGTCGTACCCGGTGACCTCGGCGAGACGTTCCTCCAGCTCACGGATGAGCGTCAGGTAGCCCTGTGCCTGCTCGACCGGTGCGAAGGGGTGGATCTGCCCGAACTCGGGCCAGGTGACCGGCTCCATCTCCGTGGTCGCGTTCAGCTTCATGGTGCAGGAGCCGAGCGGGATCATGCCGCGGTCGAGCGCGTAGTCCCGGTCGGCGAGCTTGCGCAGGTAGCGCAGCATCGCGGTCTCGGAGCGGTGCTGGTGGAAGACCGGGTGGGCCAGGTAGTCGTCGGTGCGCAGCAGCTCCGCGGGCAGCGTCTCGGCCGTCGACACGTCCAGCGCCTCCAGGTCGCCCTCGACACCGAAGGCCGACCAGACCGCGGCGATCTCGGCGCGGGCCGTCGTCTCGTCGCAGGCGATGGAGAGGGTGTCGGCGTCGACCAGGCGCAGGTTGACCCCGCCCTCACGCGCCGCGGCGAGGATCTCGGCGGCCTTGCCGGGGACGCGCGCGGTGAGAGTGTCGAAGTACGAGCCGTGCACGATCTCCACGCCGCCCGTCCGCAGGCCCTCGGCGAGCAGCACGGCGTACCGGTGCGTGCGGCCGGCGATGGAGCGCAGCCCGTCCGGGCCGTGGTAGACGGCGTACATCCCGGCCATCACCGCGAGCAGCACCTGCGCGGTGCAGATGTTGCTGGTGGCCTTCTCCCGGCGGATGTGCTGCTCACGCGTCTGCAGCGCCAGCCGGTAGGCCTTGTTGCCGTCGGCGTCGACGGACACACCGACGAGCCGGCCGGGCAGGCTGCGGGCGAACTTCTCGCGTACGGCCATGAAGCCGGCGTGCGGGCCGCCGAAGCCCATCGGTACACCGAAGCGCTGGGTGGTGCCCACCGCGATGTCCGCGCCCAGCTCGCCGGGCGAGGTGAGGAGCGTTAGGGCCAGCAGGTCGGCGGCGACGGTGACGATCGCACCGAGCTCGTGCGCCTGCTCGACGACGGGCTTGATGTCGCGTACGACGCCGGAGGCGCCCGGGTACTGCAGCAGCACACCGAAGACGCCGCGCTCGGCGACCTCGGCCGGGATCCCGTCGCGCAGATCGGCGACGACGACCTCGACACCGGTCGGCTCGGCGCGGGTCTGGATCACCGCGACGGTCTGCGGGAAGGCGTCCGAGTCGATCAGGTAGACGCCCTTCTTGACCTTGCCGACCCGGCGGGAGAGTGCCATCGCCTCGGCGGCGGCGGTGCCCTCGTCGAGCAGCGAGGCGCCGGAGGTGGGCAGCCCGGTCAGCTCGGCAACCATCGTCTGGAAGTTGAGCAGCGCCTCCAGCCGGCCCTGCGAGATCTCCGGCTGATAGGGCGTGTACGCCGTGTACCAGGAGGGGCTCTCCAGCACGTTGCGCAGGATCACCGGCGGGGTGAAGGTGCCGTAGTAGCCGAGCCCGATCATCGGGGCGAGCACCTGGTTGCGGTCCGCGAGCGTGCGCAGCTCGGCCTGTACCTCGGCCTCGGTGCGCGCGTCCGGCAGGGCCAGCGCCTCGGTGCTCTTGATGACATCCGGCACCGCGGCCGCGGTCAGCTCGTCGAGGGAGCCGTAGCCGACCTGGGCGAGCATCTTGGCCTGCGCTGCGGCATCGGGGCCGATGTGGCGCTGCTCGAAGGGGATGCCACGCTCGAGCTGTGAGAGCGGAATGCGGTTAGCGGTCATCTGCGGAAGGCCTCCTGGTCTGACGCGACCTGCGAGGGGCACCATTGCGGGTACCCCGGACGGCCTCCCCCTCTGTCATCTCAACCTGAGAGCTTCACCGGGGCGCGAAAAACACGCTCCGACTTTCACCGTCGGTGAGGGAAGGCTCCGTCCGGGCGGTGCTCTGTGCAGAGACATGCCCGTGCGACTCCCACCCTGCTTTCCAGAGTGACCTCGTCCATGCGGTACGGGGGCCTGAGAGATTCCGGGGAGGATTTGCTCCTTCGGCGCCTCCGGCACGTTCACGTTCGCCGGAGGACTCTCCCGCACGGGGTCAGCAGCCGTCAGCCAGCCTACCAGCGAGCCCCGTCGCCCATCCCTCAAGTGGCCGTAGTCCCCAATGTGCACTTTCGTAGTGTTTACGGAGCAGTTGCGATCAGTTGGAGGGACCGTGCAGACCGACATCGATCCGCGCAGCCTGATCGGCCGCAAGGCGTACGACCGCAATGGCACCAAGATCGGAACGGTGGACGAGGTGTACCTCGACGACGCCACGGGAGTCCCCGAGTGGGCGGCCGTACGCACCGGGCTCTTCAGCCGCGACGCCTTCGTGCCCCTGGAGCCGAGCGAGGTCGTGGAAGATTCGCTGCGCGTCCCCTTCGAGCGGGCACTCATCAAGGACGCCCCTGACTTCGGCGTGGGCCGCCACCTCTCCCCGGAACAGGAACTGCAGCTCTACCACCACTACGGGCTAGAAATCTCGCCGCCCGCGCCCGACGGCGACTTCGGCCGGCTGGCGGGCGAGGACACCACCTGATCCTCTCGGCCCGCCGAATCCCCCGGCTCCGCCTGCTCCTGCGCCGCCCGCACCAACGGGAGCGGCTCGGAGGGCTCCAGGTCCGGATCGTCCACCTTGAAGGTCCGTACCCACCCGGGCCTGGAGGTCGGCTCCTCGAAGCGCACCGTGACCCGCCCGAGACCACTGCCCTGCACCCAGCCCGCTCCATGCTCGGCATGGCGCACATCGTGTCCCGCGTGCCACCGCCGCTCCGGCGGCGGCTCCGGCGCCCGCTCCACCGCCGCTCTGCCCCCGTACGGCTCCCCCTCCCCCGTCTTTCCTTCCTCGGCCCCCGCCTCCTCACCCGCCGCCTCCTCCGTCGCTGCCTTCTCTGTCGCCGCCTTCTGCGTCTCCGCCCTCTCGGTCTCCGCCCGCTCCGTCGCCACCTGGGCGAAGAGATCCTCCTGGGTGTAGTCCGCGAGCCCGGTGACCCCTACGCCGAGCAGCCGCACCCCACCCGTGGTGTCCACCGACTCCAGCAGCCGCCCCGCGGCCTCCCGCACCACGGCGGGATCGTCGGTGGGACCGCGCAGGGTCTCGGAGCGCGTCAGAGTCGAGAAGTCGTACCGCCGCACCTTCAGCACAACTGTCCGGCCCGACCGACCGGCCGCCCGCAGTCGCACCACGCACCGGTCGGCCAGCCGCCCCACCTCGGCCCTGATCCTGACCCGATCGTGCAGGTCCACCTCGAAGGTGTCCTCGACGGACACGGACTTCGCGTCCCGCTCGGGGACGACGGGCCGGTCGTCGTACCCGGAGGCCATCCGGAAAAGCGAGGCCCCGTGCGCCTTCCCCAGCAGCCGTACGAGCTCGTCCTCGCCCGCCCCGGCCAGGTCCACGACCGTCGTCATCCCGGCACGCCGCAGATGCTCCCCGGTGGCCGGCCCGACCCCGGGCAGAATCCGCACCGGCATCGGCGCCAGCAGCTCCCGCTCGGTGCCCGGCTCTATGAGCACCAGCCCGTCGGGCTTCGCCTGCTCCGAGGCGATCTTCGCCAGCATTTTGGAGCCCGCGAGCCCCACCGACCCGGTGAGCCCGGTGACGGCCTTGATGTCCGTTCGCAAGCGCTCTCCGGCCGTCCGGGCGGAGGCGGCGTCGTCGGCCACGCCACCCGCCTCCAGGTCCACGAAGGCCTCGTCCAGGCTCAGCGGCTCCACCAGCGGCGACAGCCGCCCGAGCAGCTCCATGACCTGGTCGCTCACCGCCCGGTACAGGGCGAAACGCGGATTGAGATACGCGGCGTTCGGGCACAGGCGCCGGGCCTGCGCGACCGGCATCGCCGAGTGCACCCCGAATCGTCTCGCCTCGTACGACGCGGTGGCGACGACCCCCCGCGTCCCGATCCCCCCGACGACCACCGGCTTTCCGCGCAGGCTCGGCTTCGACGCCTGCTCCGCGGCGGCGTAGAAGGCATCCATGTCCAGATGCAGGATGGTCGGTACGGGTCTCACATCACCGATGCTGCCGTACGGCACTGACAATCGGCCGCCGGCAGCGCGAAGAGGTGGTCAGACAGCCTTGTTGCGGCGTCGCGCGAGCTCGTCGGCGGGGTTGCTCCCGACGAGGGTCTCGCCGGTGTCGACCCGCTCGCCGTGCAGCTGGGACAGGGCGCTCTCCACGTCCCGCCACACCACGCCCACAGCGATCCCGAACACTCCCTGGCCGCCCTGGAGAAGCTCGACGACCTCATCGGGCGAGGAGCACTCGTGCACCGTCGCGCCGTCGCTCATCAGCGTCATCCGGTCGAGATCCTTGAACCCGCGGGCCCGAAGGTGCTGCACCGCCGTCCGGATGTTCTGCAGCGCGACACCGGTGTCCAGGAATCGCTTCACGATCTTGAGGACCACGACGTCCCGGAAGCTGTACAGACGCTGTGTGCCCGACCCGTAGGCGGGTCTGACGCTCGGCTCGACCAGCCCGGTGCGGGCCCAGTAGTCGAGCTGCCGGTACGTGATCCCCGCAGCCGCACACGCGGTCGGCCCCCGGTATCCGACGCTCTCGGTCGGTGCTGCCTCACCCGTGGCCGACGCTACGGCCTGCTGCCTCGCGGTGGGTTCTACCGCATTGCCGTAAAGCGGATACGGCCCGCCCGCCACCGTACCGTCGCCGCTGCTTCTCACGCCGACCTCCGTCCTTGACCTGCCCTTGTCGACGGTAGGCAGTCGCTTGGGGTGCGTCAACGATCGCCGCGCTCGCCGCGCCGAGTGATAATCACCCTAAGAGTGGTTTCCCGGGTGCCTCTTTCGGGAACGGCTCCTCGAATGTCCCGACGCGAAGGTCACTGGCTGTTGGTCCCGAAGTCCTCGGGGGAGATCTGGTCGAGGAACTCGCGGAACTTCTCCACTTCGTCCTCCTGCTCGTCCGGGATCGCGATCCCGGCGTCATCGAGGACACCGTCACTTCCGTAGATCGGCGTTCCGGTGCGCAACGCCAGCGCTATGGCGTCCGAGGGCCTCGCACTCACCTCGACTCCGCTGGCGAAGACCAGCTCGGCGTAGAAGACCCCTTCCCGCAGGTCGGTAATGCGCACTTCCGTGAGCTCCTGGCCGACCGCTTCGAGTACGTCCTTGAAGAGGTCATGGGTCAGCGGCCTGGCAGGGGCCATCCCCTGCTGGGCAAAAGCGATCGCGGTCGCTTCTCCCGGCCCGATCCAGATGGGAAGGTACCGGTCGCCTCCCACTTCACGCAGGAGCACGATCGGCTGGTTGGAGGGCATTTCCACCCGGACACCTACGACGTCGAGCTCGTTCACACAGCAACCCTAGGACGTGCCTGGCAGGTTTGGGTAGTCGGGCTCCTCCAAGCTCAGTCCAGCCGCACCCCGAGGGCCGTCTGAATGAGCGCGGCGTGGAGCCGGACGGACACCTCCGCGAGCTCCTTCGCGGTCTCCTCCGCATGTGCCCTGGTCTGCGGGTTCGGGTGCCGACGCAGGGGAGCGACCACCTGCTCGATCAGGCCGGCCTCGCGATCCGCGGCGGCTTTCACGGCTCGCAGATGCCGCGGCTCCAGGCCGAAACGCCCCAGATCCGCGACGAGCCTGGCGACCGTGACGGCCTGCGCGTCGTAACCGCCACCCGCCATCGGCGAGATCAGGCCGTACGACTCCCACGCGTCGAGCTCGTCCTCGCCGGCCTCCGCCGCCGCGAGGAGCTCGCGCCGACCGATCCGGACCGCGGTCGGGCCACCGATGTCGGCCGGTGAACCGTTGAACGCGTCGCACGGGCCGACGGAGGCAGGCAGCTGGACCTGCTCACCGCGCTCCAGTGCGTCCAGGTGCTCACGGATGACCTTCAGCGGCAGGTAATGGTCCCGCTGCATCCGCAGCACCTGAGCGAGCCGCTCGACGTCCTCGGGGCTGAATTTCCGGTAGCCGGACGCCGTGCGCTGCGGCTCGACCAGTCCCTCGGTCTCCAGGAAGCGAATCTTGGAGACCGTGACCTCGGGGAACTCCTCACGCAGCAGGCTGAGCACCGTGCCGATACTCACCAGGCGGTCATCCGCGGTGGCGGTGCCGCTTCCGGCACCGCCTGACGCTGTTCGCAGCATGGGTCTTCCCGTAGGCGTCACATGGCCCGCTGGCTCGCGTAGAACACCAGCCGGTACTTACCGATCTGCACCTCGTCACCGTTGGACAGGAGGAGCGCGTCGATCCGCTCACGGTTGACGTACGTGCCGTTCAGGCTGCCGACGTCAGAGACGGTGAACCCGCCGTCCGCACCGCGGCGGAACTCCACATGCCGACGCGAGACAGTCACGTCGTCGAGGAAGATGTCGCTCTGCGGGTGGCGCCCGGCGGTGGTCAGCTCACCGTCCAGGAGGAAGCGGCTGCCCGAATTCGGACCGCGGCGCACCACCAGCAGCGCGGCACCGAGCGGCAGGGCGTCGACGGCCGCCTGCGCCTCCGGCGACAGCGAGGGGGCAGCGGTCTGTCCCGTCGCCTCCGCCTCGTACGCCTCGAGCCCGGAGATGGAGATGGTCGACGTGGTCTCCGACGGGCGCTCGGGCGACGCCCCGGCACGCAGCGGCGCTCCGCAGTTGGAGCAGAAGCGGCTGGCCTCGGCATTGCGGTGCCCACACCTCGTACAAACCGGCAAGGCCGACATGGACGGTTCCTCCTGCCGCGGCTGCCCCGCAGAGGCGTTGGTTGCATAGGGGTCGGAGGTAAACCCTCCACCAGTACTTGAGGCTGACGATTCCCCGAAACCTATGCGGCCGGGACCGGCAGGGTCAACAGACGACGCGCCCTGTCCACCCGAGATGTCACCACCCGGACCAGCGACCTCGTCACGGAACAGCGGGCGTTCCCCGCTCTGCTCCTCGGCATCTCCATGGCGCGGGGCACGATGCCGGGCGGCGCCGTCCTCGCGTGTGCTCTTGCCGAACAACTTCGCAAACAACTTCACGGGCGATTCCCCTTGACCGAAACAGACCCGCCCGTGGGGCAGGACGAACCCTGAATGAACACACCTGCCGACTCGGACATCTTCACAACGTCCGTATCCGCCAAACAGTTTCCACCACGCACCGAGCCTTCGATGCGCCGACCCCCCGCAACCTCATGCCCGTGTCCCACGGCCCCCATGCACCCCCGTCTCACTGCGATGACGACCGAGCGTAGTCAGGCCGCTTCGCCGGTCGCAAGGCATCCACGACGACCTTCTCGGCCCTGGTCACCGTGACGGTGGCCTGCTCCTTCTCCAGAGTCTGCACAACACCACCCGGGATATTCAGCGCGGGCTCCAGATCCTGCGGCTTGCCGATCACTTCGAAGCGGTAGGGCGCGCCGATCTTCTGCTTGTCCACCCGGATGCCGCCGTCCCCGTCGGAGAAGTAGGTGTTGGCGACCACGCGGACGTCATTGATCTCGATCGCCTCCGCGCCCGCCGCCCGCAGCTCCTGGATCGCGTCGAGCAGCATGTCAGCCTCGACCGCGGAAGTCGGGTCGCTGATGGTCAGCTTGATCCCGGGCCCTTGCGCCGCCACTGTGCCGGCCAGGACACCGAGCTGGCGCTCCTTCTCCAGCGTCTGCTTACGCGCCTCTTCCGCCTGGTCCGAACTGGTTTCCAGCTCGGTGCGCTGATCGTCCAACTGCTGCTTCTCGTCCTCCAGTCGCTGCGTACGACCGTCCAGCTCGTCGAGGATCCGCACCAGGTCCTCCTGGCGGGCCCCGCGCAGCGCACTGTCGTCGCTCGTCGATCGGACCTGGATGGCCAGCCCGAGCCCCAGCACGAAGAGCAGCAGCGCCACGATGAGCTGGGCCCGCGTGACACGCGGCGGCCAGAGGCCGGCGATCAGCCGCTGACGCCCTGTCGCCGCCTGCCGCGCGACCGGTTCTTGCGGTTCCGGCGCATCCGGGCCCTGCTGCGGGTTGTCGCCCTGCGGGTTCTCTTCCGTATTCATCGGCCTCACGCCCGGAAAACGTGCCGGCGAATCGCCGCAGCGTTGGAGAAGATACGGATGCCGAACACCACGACCACACCCGTGGACAACTGCGCGCCGACGCCCAACTTGTCACCCAGGAACACGATCAGCGCGGCCACCACGACGTTGGAGAGGAAGGAGACAACGAAGACCTTGTCGACAAAGATGCCGTCGAGCATGGCCCGCAGTCCCCCGAACACCGCGTCGAGCGCGGCGACGACGGCAATCGGCAGATACGGCTCGACCACCGCCGGCACTTCGGGGCGAACGAACAGTCCGACCACGACTCCCACGACGAGGCCCAGTACGGCGATCACGATGTGCCTTTCCCTGTGTTGGCCACGTCTTTCCCGGCGCCCGTGACCAGCGGTTCTGCTGTACGTACGATCAGACTCGGCGCGGCCGGCAGCCGAACCTCTCCCTGATCGGAAATGCTCGTCCTGATGCCGTAGTTCTGCTGCAACACATGCAAGTACTGACCATCGGCACTGTCCTGGAAGTCCGTGCTCAGCTGGCGCCCGTCCCCGACGGCAAGCACCGTGTACGGGGGCACCAGTGGCTTGTTGTCGACCAGTATCGCGTCGCCCGCGGCTCGGATCGCCGACAGGGCCGTGAGCCGCTGTCCGTTGATGGCGACGGCTTCGGCGCCGGACGACCACAGCCCGTTGACGACCCGCTGCATGTCACGGTCCCGTACCCGGCCGGTGTCGGAGAAGCTCGTGCTCTCGCGCGGCCCGCCGCCACCCTCCTCGGTGTCCTTGGCATCGTCCACCATGAGCTTCACGCCCGGACCTCGCACCGCCGTCGCACCGGACAGCAGAGCGACCAACTGACCCTGCTCTCCGCCGTGTTCCTGCAGCGCCTTACGCTGACGCTCCCCCACCTCGGCCCTGAGCTTGTCCACATCGCCCTCGAGCCCGTCGGCCGCCGAGGTCTCCGCCTCGATCCGGTCGATGAGCTCCTCGCGCTCCTTGGCGACCACGGGGGCCGCTATACGCGCCTGCGCCGCACCGACAGTGACGACCAGCGCGGCCAGCACGAGCCCTGCGGCAAGCCCGAGCTTCGCGCGAAGGGTGCGCGGCATCCCCGCGCTGCCATCGGCCTGCCTTCGAGCGGTCGCTTCCGCGTACCCGTCGTCGAGGCTGTGGTCCATCACATTCGTCAGCAGCGACATGGACGCGTCCGGGCGCCGTGGTGGGGAGGAGGAGGTGCTCCTCACGGGGGGCTGCTGCGACATGACGCACATCGTCGCACGTCGAAGGTCCTACCACCGAATGGCCCCACCGGTGTGCCGGGCGTCGTGTGAAGACGCTGTCCGGCACACCGGTCACGCCTCAGTGACCTGCACCGTCCACGACCGCGGACCACTCGTCGAGCAGGGCCTGGGCCGACTCGTCGTCCGGCCCTTCGGCCCACAAATGAGTGACAGCCTCGGCGGGATCGGGCAGCACCATCACCCATCGACCGTCAGCCTCGACCACACGCACGCCATCGGTCGTGTCCACCGACCGCTCGCCGGCCGCCTCGACAACACTGCGCATGACGAGCCCCTTGACCGCCCAAGGCGTCGCCAGGTCGCGCTTCAGCACATGGGCCCGCGGGATGCGCGCGTCGATCTGACTGAGAGTGAGCTGCGTCCTGGCCACCAGCCCGATCAGCCGCACAAAGGCGGCCGAGCCGTCGAAGACGCTGCTGGACTCCGGAATGATGAAGCCACCGCGGCCGTCACCACCGAAGATGGTCGTGTCCTCACGGCCCACTCGCGTCAGGTCGTCGGGCGAAGTGGTCGTCCACTCCACCTGTGTCCCGTGGTACGCCGCCACCTGCTCGGCAATCCTCGTGGTGGTGACGGGCAGAGCCACCCGGCCACTCCGCCGGTCCGCCGCGACGAGGTCGAGCATCACCAGGAGTGCCCGGTCGTCCTCGATGATCCGCCCACGCTCGTCGACGAGCGACAACCGCTCGCCCACCGGGTCGAACCGCACCCCGAAGGCCGCCCGAGCCGACGCGACGATCTCCCCAAGGCGCACCAGGCCGGACCGGCGGGTGTCGCCGGTCTCCGTCGGCCTGGACTCGTCGAGCCCCGGATTGATGGTCAACGCGTCAACACCCAGCCGTCCCAGCAGGCTAGGCAGCACCAGACCGGCACTGCCGTTCGAGGCGTCGACGACCACTTTCAGCCCGGCCTCCGCGATTCCCGTGGTGTCCAGGTTGCGCAGCAGGGATCCGGTGTACGAGTCGAAGACGCTGGCCGGGAAATGCAGATCCCCGATCTCGCCGGGGAACGCACGCCGGTACTCCTGACGCGCGAAGACCCGGTCCAGCTTCCGCTGACCCGCCTGCGAGAGGTCCGAACCACGCTCGTCGAAGAACATGATGTCCACGGAGTCGGGCACACCCGGCGTCGTACGGATCATGATGCCGCCGGCGCTGCCTCGCGCCGTCTGCTGACGTGCCACGGGCAGCGGCACGTTCTCCAGATCTCGTACGTCGATCGCGCTCGTCTGGAGCGCCGAGATCACCGCGCGCTTCAGCGCCCGCGCGCCACGCGAGTGGTCACGCGCCGTGGTGACCGTGGCGCCCTTCTTGAGCGTGGTCGCGTACGCCCCGGCCAGCCGTACTGCCAGCTCAGGGGTGATTTCCACATTCAGGATGCCGGACACACCGCGCGCACCGAAGAGATGCGCCTGGCCACGCGACTCCCAGATCACCGAGGTGTTGACGAAGGCGCCGGCCTCGATGGTCTTGAACGGGTAGACCCGCACATTGCCCTGAATGATCGATTCTTCGCCGACCAGACACTCGTCCCCGATGACAGCGCCGTCCTCGATACGCGCCGCCCGCATGATGTCGGTGTTCTTGCCGATCACGCAGCCGCGGAGGTTGCTGTGCTGGCCGATGTAGACGTTGTCGTGCACAACTGCCCGGTGGAGGAAGGCTCCGTTCTTCACCACGACGTTCGATCCCACGACCGTGTGCTCGCGGATCTCCACGCCGGCCTCGACCTTGGCGTAGTCGCCAATGTAGAGCGGCCCGCGGAGGACGGCGTCCGGGTGCACTTCGGCACCCTCGGCCACCCAGACCCCCGGGGAGATCTCGAAACCGTCGATGTCGACGTTGACCTTGCCCTCAAGGACATCGGCCTGTGCCTTGACGTAGCTCTCGTGCGTGCCTACGTCCTCCCAGTAGCCCTCGGCGATATAGCCGTAAATGGGCTTGCCTTCCTTCATCAGCTGAGGGAAGACATCACCGGACCAGTCCACCGAGGTGTCTGCCTCGACGTAGTCGAAGACTTCGGGCTCCATGACGTAGATGCCCGTATTGACGGTGTCGGAGAAGACCTGGCCCCAGGTGGGCTTCTCGAGGAAGCGCTCGACCTTGCCCTCTTCGTCCACGATCGTGATACCGAATTCAAGAGGATTCGGCACCCGGGCCAGGCACACCGTGACCATCGCGCCCTTTTCCTTGTGGAAACGGATCAGGTCGGTCAGGTCGAAGTCGGTGAGGGCATCGCCAGAGATAACAAGAAACGTGTCATCCTTCAGCGCCGCTTCAGCATTCTTTACACTGCCTGCGGTGCCGAGTGGCTTCTCCTCGTTGGCATAGGTCAGCTCCATTCCGAGCTCTTCGCCGTCACCGAAATAGTTCTTGACCAACGAGGCAAGAAACTGCACGGTCACGACGGTTTCACTGAGCCCATGCCGCTTGAGCAGCCGCAGCACATGCTCCATGATCGGCCGATTGGCCACGGGGAGCAGGGGCTTGGGCATGCTCGAGGTCATGGGGCGAAGGCGTGTACCTTCGCCACCAGCCATCACAACGGCCTTCATGTCGGAAGGATCCTCCTTGAAGAGACAACGGTCTGGCCGACCTCACCCAGCCGGGGCTGACCCGCAGACATCGCGCGCGGGCAACCAGGCGCTGCAGTGCGCCACTATCGGCAGGCTCAGTCGGCCGCTGTGTCCGCCTTCACCAGCCGGCGGACCTGAACCACATAGAGGATCCCTGCCCACCAATACAGAGTTGTACCCCATCCGGCGAACGCCCATCCGAAAATAGCAGCCAGTGATGAGAGCCATCCGGTTCCGTCACTGAGAAGCAACAACGGGAAGGCGTACATCAGGTTGAACGTCGCGGCCTTGCCGAGGAAGTTCACCTGGGGTGGCGGATAACCGTGCCGGCGGAGGATACCCACCATCACCAGAAGCATCAGCTCACGGGCCAATAGGGCCGCTGTGAGCCAGAGGGGCAGGATCTCCCGCCAGGTGAGGCCGATCAGGGTGGAAAGGATGTAGAGCCGGTCCGCCGCGGGGTCCAGCAGCCGGCCGAGACTGCTGATCTGGTTCCAACGCCGGGCGAGCTTCCCGTCGAGATAGTCGCTGATACCGCTGAGCATCAGCACCAGCAACGCCCAGCCGTCGCGATTTGGCTCACCGAACACAGGGAGAAGGATCAGCCACAGGAACACGGGCACGCCGACGAGGCGAGCCATGCTGAGCATGTTCGGGATGGTGAGGACCCGGTCCGTCTGAACGCGAGTCTCCTGGACCTCCACCCGGGGGCCTCCTGTGGGAACGTGTCAATGATGCTCCCTGAGCCTACCCTCAGCCACCACCGGCAGGCGCACAGGGGTGGCGGGGCCAGACCAGGTCGGGAACGCAGAAAAGCCCCGCACCATAAGGTGCGGGGCTTTCCCACAATAATTGTTCGGCGGCGTCCTACTCTCCCACAGGGTCCCCCCTGCAGTACCATCGGCGCTGAAAGGCTTAGCTTCCGGGTTCGAAATGTAACCGGGCGTTTCCCTAACGCTATGACCACCGAAACTCTATGAAGTTAACCAAACCGGTGTATGCACAGTTCGTTACTTCAGAACTAACACAGTGGACGCGAGCAACTGAGGACAAGCCCTCGGCCTATTAGTACCAGTCAGCTCCACCCGTTACCGGGCTTCCACATCTGGCCTATCAACCCAGTCGTCTACTGGGAGCCTTAACCACTCAAGGTGGTGGGAATACTCATCTCGAAGCAGGCTTCCCGCTTAGATGCTTTCAGCGGTTATCCTTTCCGAACGTAGCCAACCAGCCGTGCCCTTGGCAGGACAACTGGCACACCAGAGGTTCGTCCGTCCCGGTCCTCTCGTACTAGGGACAGCCCTTCTCAATATTCCTACGCGCGCAGAGGATAGGGACCGAACTGTCTCACGACGTTCTAAACCCAGCTCGCGTACCGCTTTAATGGGCGAACAGCCCAACCCTTGGGACCGACTCCAGCCCCAGGATGCGACGAGCCGACATCGAGGTGCCAAACCATCCCGTCGATATGGACTCTTGGGGAAGATCAGCCTGTTATCCCCGGGGTACCTTTTATCCGTTGAGCGACAGCGCTTCCACAAGCCACTGCCGGATCACTAGTCCCGACTTTCGTCCCTGCTCGACCCGTCGGTCTCACAGTCAAGCTCCCTTGTGCACTTACACTCAACACCTGATTGCCAACCAGGCTGAGGGAACCTTTGGGCGCCTCCGTTACTCTTTAGGAGGCAACCGCCCCAGTTAAACTACCCATCAGACACTGTCCCTGATCCGGATCACGGACCGAGGTTAGACATCCAGCACGACCAGAGTGGTATTTCAAGATTGACTCCACACACACTGGCGTGCATGCTTCAACGTCTCCCACCTATCCTACACAAGCCGAACCGAACACCAATATCAAACTATAGTAAAGGTCCCGGGGTCTTTCCGTCCTTCTGCGCGAAACGAGCATCTTTACTCGTAGTGCAATTTCACCGGGCCTATGGTTGAGACAGTCGAGAAGTCGTTACGCCATTCGTGCAGGTCGGAACTTACCCGACAAGGAATTTCGCTACCTTAGGATGGTTATAGTTACCACCGCCGTTTACTGGCGCTTAAGTTCTCAGCCTCGCACACCCGAAGGTGCACTAACCGGTCCCCTTAACGTTCCAGCACCGGGCAGGCGTCAGTCCGTATACATCGCCTTACGGCTTCGCACGGACCTGTGTTTTTAGTAAACAGTCGCTTCTCGCTGGTCTCTGCGGCCACCCCCAGCTCACGGAGCAAGTCCGATCACTAGTGATGGCCCCCCTTCTCCCGAAGTTACGGGGGCATTTTGCCGAGTTCCTTAACCATAGTTCACCCGAACGCCTCGGTATTCTCTACCTGACTACCTGAGTCGGTTTAGGGTACGGGCCGCCATGAAACTCGCTAGAGGCTTTTCTCGACAGCATAGGATCATCCACTTCACCACAATCGGCTCGGCATCAGGTCTCAGGCACATGTCATCCGGATTTACCTGGACAACGCCCTACACCCTTACCCCGGGACTACCACCGCCCGGGCTGGACTACCTTCCTGCGTCACCCCATCGCTTACCTACTACCACCTTGGACCGGCGGCTCCACCACTTCCCTTTGCCCGAAGGCTCCAGGACGGCTTCACGGCCTTAGCATTAATGGGTTCAGTACTGGGCGTTTCAAAGCGGGTACCGGAATATCAACCGGTTGTCCATCGACTACGCCTGTCGGCCTCGCCTTAGGTCCCGACTTACCCTGGGCAGATCAGCTTGACCCAGGAACCCTTAGTCAATCGGCGCACACGTTTCTCACGTGTGTATCGCTACTCATGCCTGCATTCTCACTCGTGAACCGTCCACCACTCGCTTACGCGGCGGCTTCACCCGGCACACGACGCTCCCCTACCCATCCGCACTCCCGTTGGGGATATGTGTACGAATGACACGACTTCGGCGGTACGCTTGAGCCCCGCTACATTGTCGGCGCGGAATCACTAGACCAGTGAGCTATTACGCACTCTTTCAAGGGTGGCTGCTTCTAAGCCAACCTCCTGGTTGTCTGTGCGACTCCACATCCTTTCCCACTTAGCGTACGCTTAGGGGCCTTAGTCGATGCTCTGGGCTGTTTCCCTCTCGACCATGGAGCTTATCCCCCACAGTCTCACTGCCGTGCTCTCACTTACCGGCATTCGGAGTTTGGCTAAGGTCAGTAACCCGGTAGGGCCCATCGCCTATCCAGTGCTCTACCTCCGGCAAGAAACACACGACGCTGCACCTAAATGCATTTCGGGGAGAACCAGCTATCACGGAGTTTGATTGGCCTTTCACCCCTAACCACAGGTCATCCCCCAGGTTTTCAACCCTGGTGGGTTCGGTCCTCCACGACCTCTTACAGCCGCTTCAACCTGCCCATGGCTAGATCACTCCGCTTCGGGTCTTGAGCGCGCTACTAAACCGCCCTATTCGGACTCGCTTTCGCTACGGCTTCCCCACACGGGTTAACCTCGCAACACACCGCAAACTCGCAGGCTCATTCTTCAAAAGGCACGCAGTCACGACTGTATGTGCAAGCACATACAGCGACGCTCCCACGGCTTGTAGGCACACGGTTTCAGGTACTATTTCACTCCGCTCCCGCG
>NZ_CP178591.1:962500-1427500 GCF_051131715.1 Streptomyces sp. A5-4
CCCGCCAGAGCGGGGATCGTCCAGGTCTTTTTCAAAGGAACCACCAACCCACCAGTAAAGGTGGGCCGGGGTATCAACATTTGGCGTTGACTTTTGGCACGCTGTTGAGTTCTCAAGGAACGGACGCTTCCTTTGGTCCCTTTTCACGGGGCCCTCCGGGCGCTTCCCTTCGGTATTTCGTGTTTCCGACTCTACCAGACGCTTTCGTGTCCAATTCCCCGCCGGCGGGGTGCTTTCCAGGTTCCCGCTTTCGCGTTTCCCTTTCCGGCGATTCCGACTCTACCAGTCCTTTTCCGCGCTCCTGACCAACCTTCTGCGAGCACGCAAAAGTTCGAATTCAGGATAGGGTCAGGTTTTGATAGACGCTGCCGACCCACGACTCACGATGGAGTGCGTGTTGGTGTCAGGCAGAAGTACGACAGTACATGCCACCAGCAGACGAGGCAAATCGTTTCTGGTGCGTCCCTAGGTCCGCCAAGTAGTACGTCTCGTGCGGAACCGGGACTTCTCATGACTTACGCTTCTGAACAGTACGCCGTCCAGGACAGGTAGTGACGGCGGCCCACGAATCTCCGCCCCTGGGAGGCTCCCCATGACCAGCGTTTCATCCCCTCTTGCTGGACGCGCCATCGGACTCGCCGCAGTCCCCGACCCCGTGTTCTCCGGAGCGATGGTCGGTCCCGGCACCGCCATCGACCCCGTGCGTGAGCCGTCGGCGGCGGTGGCCCCTATTGACGGAGTCATTGTCTCGCTGCACCCGCACGCCTTCGTCGTCGTCGACGACGAAGGTCACGGGGTGCTGACGCACCTCGGCATCGACACGGTGCAGCTCAACGGCGAGGGCTTCGAGTTGCTCGTCAATAAGGGGGACACCGTGACGCGCGGCCAGGAGGTCGTACGTTGGGACCCGGCAGCCGTGGAAGCGGCCGGCAAGTCGCCGGTGTGTCCCATTGTGGCGCTCGAGGCCACGGCCGACTCCCTCTCCGGCCTGGTCGAGGACGGCGACGTGAAGTCCGGCGAAGCTCTCTTCAGCTGGAAGTGACGCCCGCGCCGCAGTAACGGCCGTGGGTACGACATTCATCGCGGCGGCGGAGCCCGCCGCAATAACCGGAGACGGGTGAAATGGAGACAACGCTGCGAGGCGTCGGCGTGAGCCACGGTGTGGCCATCGGCGAGGTTCGGCACATGGGCACGGCGGTTCTCGAGCCGCCTGCCAAGCAGATTCCCGTCGAGGAGGCCGGGCGCGAACAGGGGCGTGCCCGCCAGGCGGTTGAGGCTGTGGCGGCCGATCTGATCGCACGCGGCAATCTGGCCGGCGGCGAGGCACAGCATGTGCTTGAGGCGCAGGCCATGATGGCCCAGGATCCCGAGCTGATGGCTGATGTGGACCGGCGGATCGCTGTCGGCAGCAGCGCCGAGCGTGGTGTCTACGACGCGTTCGCCACCTACCGGGAACTGCTCGCCGGTGCCGGCGAGTACATGGCCGGCCGAGTGGCAGACCTCGACGACGTGCGGAACCGTATCGTCGCGCGCCTGCTCGGCGTGCCGATGCCCGGTGTGCCGGACAGCGACGAGCCATACGTGCTGATCGCCCGGGACCTCGCTCCCGCCGACACCGCGCTGCTCGACCCCGCTCTGGTGCTGGGCTTTGTGACCGAAGAAGGCGGGCCGACCAGCCACAGCGCGATTCTCGCGCGTGCGCTGGGCGTACCTGCCGTGGTGGCCATGCCTGGTGCCGGTGAGCTGGCCGAGGGAACGGTCGTCGCGGTGGACGGCAGCACGGGTGAGATCTTCGTCGAGCCGAGCGCCGAGAAGCGTGCGGAACTCGAAGCCGCTGCCGCGGAACGCCGGGCGGCGCTTGCCGCCTCGACCGGTCCCGGTGCGACGTCCGACGGACACAAGGTGCCGCTGCTCGCCAACATCGGCGGTCCCGCCGACGTGCCGGCTGCGGTCGAGGCCGGCGCCGAGGGCATCGGCCTGTTCCGTACGGAGTTCCTCTTCCTCGACAACAGCTCGCAGGCGCCGACGGAGGAGAAGCAGGTCGAGGCCTACCGTCAGGTACTTGAGGCCTTCCCCGAGGGCCGTGTCGTAGTGCGGGTCCTGGATGCCGGTGCGGACAAGCCGCTCGACTTCCTGACGCCGGCCGAGGAGCCTAACCCGGCGCTGGGTGTGCGTGGGCTCCGGTCCCTGCTCGAGCACCCCGATGTGCTGCGCACCCAGTTGACCGCACTGGCCAAGGCCGTCGAGGGGCTGCCGGTGTACCTCGACGTCATGGCGCCGATGGTCGCGGACCGTACGGACGCCAAGGCATTTGCGGACGCGTGCCGCGAGGCAGGGTTGCAGGCGAAGTTCGGCGCGATGGTGGAGATTCCGTCCGCCGCGCTCCGGGCCCGCTCGATTCTGCAGGAAGTCGAGTTCCTTTCGCTGGGGACCAACGACCTGGCGCAGTACACCTTCGCGGCCGACCGCCAGGTCGGTGCGGTGGCCCGGTTTCAGGACCCGTGGCAGCCCGCGCTGCTCGACCTGGTCGCGATGTCCGCCGACGCCGCCGGGGCCGAGGGCAAGAGCTGTGGTGTGTGTGGCGAGGCCGCGGCCGACCCGCTGCTCGCCTGTGTGCTGGCGGGGCTGGGCGTGACCTCCCTCTCGATGGGGGCGAAGGCCATTCCTTATGTCCGTGCGGCGCTGGCGAAATACACCCTCGCGCAGTGTGAGCGCGCAGCCGCGGCAGCGCGCGCCACCGACACCGCCGACGAGGCCCGTGCGGCCGCGCAGGCGGTGCTGTCCGGGGAGTGACCGACCAGGATCCGGGTCGAGGGGCTGTCCGCCGAGCGCGGACAGCCCCTCGGTCGTTCAGTGGCGGGGCTCCGGATCTTCGACGACGAAACCCGGGCAGTACTCGACGCCCGGCTCCGGTGACACGGGGTCGCCGGTTTCCGCGTCCGTGCAGTAGGCGCTGAACACCTCGCCGGCACTGAGCGCGACGAGGCTGCCGCGGTTCAGTCGCCAACCGCGAAGCCGGTCCGGCTCGCCGGGCCCGGTGGTCCTGAGCACCACTCCCCCGGCGCTCTCCATGGCCAGGCCCGCCGCGAGGACCGTCACGAACTCCGCGCTTTCGGATCCGGACGGACGGACCGGCTCCTCGCCCGCGCGCTCCACGTGCAGGACGGCCAGCAACTGGGCCTCCTCGGCCGGGACACTGCAGACCAGGTGGTGAGTGCCGGCGCCGGCCGCTTCGAGCAGCCGCAGCACGAGTCGCGAGGCACGGTCGAAGGATTCCCGGCCGATGTCCTTCCCGCACTCGGCGCAGGTTCCCAGGTCGGCCAGCAGGAGCGTCGCGTAGTCCCAAGTGGCCTGGCGGACCGCTTCGTTGATCAGCAGAGGAACCAGCCGGTCGATGGGCTGCCCGCTGTACGGAACGGACGCGCCGCCGATCGCGAGCTCCGCGATGAAACGGGTCCTGCTCAGCGGTGTGTCCGGGTCGAGTCCGGAGGTCTCGCAGAACTCCAGGAACTCCTCCGGATCGAAGAGGGTGACGGTGGTGTGCACCCCCTGGGCCGCGAGGGACCGCAGCAGGTCTTCGACCTGCTGGAGGTACACCGAGTGGTCGTCGAAGACGAAACTGCGGTACCTCGTCATCGCCGCGAAGTCCTGCTCCTCGGCCAACAGGCCTACTGTGCTCGGCACTTCGCGGCGGAGCATCCGTCGCATGCTCTTGCTCGTGGTGCGCTTGATGTGCTTGGTATGCGCCATGACTCCCCCTGCGCGCAGTTGATGATTGCTCACTCACCGTAACCGCAGGCACTGACAGTCATGGCCGGGAGTCAGCGGCGGGTGCGGGCGAGGTCCTCGTAGAAGTGCAGCAGGCCGACGTTGTCCACCGACCCCGGGTTGACGGCCTTGTCCAGGGCCGCGCCCTGGAGGAGGCGCTTGACGGGGACCTCGATGCGCTTGCCCGTGAGGGTGTGAGGGATGCCGGGGACCTCGATCACCTCGTCGGGAACATGGCGCGGGGAGAGCTGGGTGCGGATGGCCTGCTTGATACGGGTGCGCAGGTCGTCGTCGAGCGTCGCGCCGTCGGCAAGGTGGATGAACAGGGGCATCCAGTAGCCGCCGTCGGGCTCTTCCACTCCGATGACCAGGGATTCACGGATCTCGGGGAGGCGCTCGACCACCTCGTAGATGTCGGCCGAACCCATGCGCACGCCCTGGCGGTTGAGCGTCGAGTCGGAGCGGCCGTGGATGATCACCGAGCCGTGGTCGGTGAGGGTGATCCAGTCGCCGTGGCGCCAGACGCCGGGGTAGGTGTCGAAGTAGCTGTCGTGGTAGCGGGCGCCGTCGGGGTCGTTCCAGAAGCGGATCGGCATGGACGGCATGGGGTTGGTGACCACCAGCTCGCCCACCTCGCCCGTGAGCGGCTTGCCCTGGGCGTCCCAGGCCTGCAGGTCGGTGCCGAGGCAGGGGGCCTGAAGCTCTCCGATGTGGACGGGGAGGGTGGGGACGGCGCCGGCGAAGCAACTGCAGACGTCGGTTCCGCCGCTGACGGAGGCGATCCACAGGTCGGACGCGACCTCGTCGTGGAGCCAGCGGAAGCCGTCGGGCGGGAGCGGGGACCCCGTGGTGGCGACGCATTTGACGGCGGAGAGGTCGAAGTCGCGGGCGGGATGGACCTCCGCCTTGGCGCAGGCCATGACGTAGGCGGCCGAGGTGCCGAAGAGCGTGGCCCCGGTGCGTTCGGCGATCCGCCACTGCGCGCCGGTGTCCGGGTGGCCGGGGCTGCCGTCGTACAGGACAACCGTGGTGCCGGTGAGCAGACCGGAGATGAGGAAGTTCCACATCATCCAGCCGGTGGAGGTGTACCAGAAGAAGCGGTCCTGGGGGCCCAGGTCGCAGTGCAGGCCGATCTGCTTGAAGTGCTCCAGGAGGATGCCGCCCTGGGACTGGACGATGGCCTTGGGCAGGCCGGTGGTGCCTGAGGAGTACAGGACCCACAGCGGGTGCTCGAAGGGGACCTGCTCGAAGACCGGCTCGGTGTCCGCGGAGGTGACCGCGGACCACTCGACGGCGCCTTCGGGGGCCGGGGTGCCGAGGAGCGGGATGTGGACCACCGCGCGCAGGGTGGGCAGTTCGCGGCGCAGCTCGGCGACGGCCTCGCTGCGGTTGTGCTCCTTGCCGCCGTAGCGGTAGCCGTCCACGGTGAACAGGACGACGGGCTCGACCTGCTGGAAGCGGTCGAGGACGCTGCGCGCACCGAAGTCGGGGGCGCAGGAGGTCCAGACGCCACCGACGGCAGCGGTGGCGAGCAGGGCGACGGTCGCCTGGGGGATGTTGGGCAGGTAGCCGCTGACCCGGTCTCCGGGGCGTACGCCGAGGGCGCGCAGTTCGGCGGCGAGCGACCCCACCTGGCGGCGCAGTTCGGACCAGCTGACCGGGGTGGGCTCGTGGGTCTCGTCGACGTACAGGAGGGCCGGGTCGTCCGCGCGGGCCGGGTCCTCCGCGGTGCGCAGCGCGTGCTCGGCGTAGTTGAGGGTGGCGCCGGGGAACCACTGGGCGCCGGGCATGGACCGGTCGGCGAGAACCGTCTCGTACGGGGTCGAGAACCGGACGTCGAACCAGTCGGCCACGGCCTTCCAGAACGTGTCGAGCTCGTCGACCGACCAGCGGTGCAGCGCCGGGTAGCCGCCCTCCGCGGGCGCGCCGTACCGCTCGGCCGCCCAGGCCTGGAAGCGGGTGACCGCGGCGGCTGCGATGCGGTCTGCGTCCGGCTGCCAGAGGGGCGCGGCGTTGGGTGCTGAGGTCATGGGGCGGCTCCCGGGCTGTACGCGTGGTGTGCGTTGTGGCGCGCACGTGCGGAGGGTGTGCGCACGCGGCGGCTGACACGGACGATGCCATGTGATCGTCTTTGGCACCAGGGCGGGCCGCACACAGCCGGGCACCTGGTCGTTTGGGCATACCACGGGTGAACGGCTGCTGAACGCCTCCCGCGTACGGTCCGCCGGGTGGCAGGGTGAGCCGTATGGACGGTCGTGACCTGGTGCGCTCGGTGAGACTGGTCGGCATGGTGCGGGGGCTGCGCGCGGCGCGCTCGGCCTGGCGGCGGCATCGTACGGATGCCTGGGGGCTGGCCCCCAGGGGCGCGGAGCGTGCCCGGGTGCCGGGTCCGGTGACCGGGGCGGAGCCTCAGCCGGGCGGTGGGGTCGTGCGGTTCGCCCGTTCGGAGCTGCGGGTGATGGTGGCTGTGGGCGGCGCGGTCTTCTGGGGCTGGGACGGCGCGGACCCCGAGCCCTCGTACGCGCTCGCGGGCGCCTGCCCCGAGCCCGACCCGAGGGCCGGGCTTGAGCCCGACAAGGACGGCGGCTGGCGGGTGGTGTCGCAGCGGCTCACTGTCGCCGTGTCACGGCACGGCTCTGTCGAGGTGCGTACACCGGGTGGGGTGGTGCTCCGTCGGGAGTTGCCGCCGCGTTGGTGGGAGCCGGTCGCCGGGGGGCCCGCGCGCTGGGTGCAGCGCAGTGAGGTGCCGGCCGACGCGCGTTTTTTCGGCCTCGGCGGCCGGGCTTCCGGGCCCCGGCTGCGTGACGGTACGTATCGGCTGTGGAACAGCGACCCCGGGGGCAGCTTCGCGCCGGGTGACGATCCGCTCTACATCACGATGCCGGTGCAGGTGATCGTTTCCGACGCGGGCACGCATCTGGCTTTCCACGACAACACGTGGGAGGGCCGGGTGACCCTGCGGGAGGGCGAGGAGGGAGCGGGCTCGGGGCACGACCGGCCGGGCACCAGTGAAATACGCATGGAGGGCGGCCCGCTGCGCTGCTGGGTCGTGGCGGGCGCGCCCGCGCGCGTGCTGCACGGCTGGGCGGCGCTCACGGGGGCGCCCGCGCTCCCCCCGTCGTGGGCGCTCGGTCCCCAGCACGCGCGTTGGGGTTTCGGCAGCGAGCGGGAGGTGCGGCGGATCGTCGGGGGCTATCAGGAGCGGGGGTTGCCGCTGTCCGTGCTGCATCTCGACATCGACCACCACGACCGGCATCGGGTCTTCACGGTCGACCGCGAGCGGTTCCCCGGTCTCCCCGGGCTCGCGGCCGACCTTCGGGAGTCGGGAGTGCGGCTGGTGTCGATCGTCGATCCCGCTGTCAGGGCGGAGCGTGGCAGCGCGTTGTACGACAGCGGGTCGGCCGCCGGGCTCTTCGTGCGGGACGCGCGGGGCGACGAGGTGCGCGGTGAGGTCTGGCCCGGCGCGTGCGTCTATCCCGATTTCACCGCTCCACGCGCGCGTGACTGGTGGGGATCGCTGTACGAGGAGCGACTCGCGCAGGGGTTCTCCGGGGTGTGGCACGACATGAACGAGCCGGTTTCCTTCTCCGCCTTCGGTGATCCGACGCTGCCGCGTTCCGCGCGGCACGATCTGGAGGGGCGGGGCGGTGATCACCGGGAGGCCCACAATGTCTACGGTCTGGCGATGGCGCGCGCCGGTTACGAGGGGTTGCGCCGATTGCGTCCCGACGAGCGGCCGTTCCTTTTCTCGCGTTCCGGGTGGGCCGGAATGCAGAGGTACGGCGGGACCTGGTCCGGTGACGTGTCGACCGGCTGGCCGGGGCTGCGCGCCTCGCTCTCCCTGGTGCTCGGCATGGGGCTGTGCGGAGTGCCGTACTCCGGTCCCGATGTGGGTGGCTTCAACGGCAGCCCTTCACCCGAGCTGTATCTGCGCTGGTTCCAGCTGGGCGCGCACCTGCCGCTGTTCCGTACGCACGCGGCGCTCACCGCGGGCCGCCGGGAGCCCTGGGAGTTCGGTCCGCGGGTGCTTGAGCACGCGAGGGCCGCGCTCGTGGAGCGGGAGCGGCTGCGGCCCTACTTCGTGACGCTGTCCCATCTGGCCCGTCTCACCGGCGCGCCCTATGCGCGGCCCGTGTGGTGGGGCGCCCCGGAGGACCGGGCGCTGCGGGACTGCGAGGACGCCTTCCTGCTCGGGGACTGTCTGCTGGTGGCGCCCGTGCTGGAGCAAGGGACGGACCGGAGGGCGGTGCGGCTGCCGCGCGGGCGGTGGTACGACACGGCTACCGGTGAGGCGTACGAGGGCCCGGGGCAGGTGCTGATCGACGCGCCGCTCTCCCGTATCCCGGTACTGGCGCGGGCCGGTGCGGTGATTCCTGTGCGGGGTGAGGACGGCGGGCTCGCGCTCGACGTGTGGGCGCCCGCGGCGGGGTGTACGGGCGGTGGGCTGGTCGTCAGGGATGCGGGGGACGGCTGGGAACCGGCGGAGGTGGAGCGGTTCACGACTCGGGTGCACGGCGGGCGAGTCGTGGTGGAGCGGGAGGGGGGCGGGGAGGTGGGGCTGCCGGTTCGGGTGCGGGGGGTGTGAGGCGTG
Organism: Streptomyces sp. A5-4; assembly: GCF_051131715.1. NCBI lineage: Bacteria > Bacillati > Actinomycetota > Actinomycetes > Kitasatosporales > Streptomycetaceae > Streptomyces > Streptomyces sp. A5-4. The sequence continues at coordinate 970,860 of NZ_CP178591.1, forward strand.
GGGAGCCTTCCCCTGCCCGCGCCCTTTCCCGTACCCGGGGGCGCGCCCCCGGGGTCCCGGTGTCCTCAAACGCCCTACGGGCCGGAAGTGCCGGAAGCGCCGGAGGGGTTGGATGTGGTGGGCAGGTTGAGGGGGCCGGGCGCGTGGTCGCCTGCGAACCAGGCCTGCGCTGCTTCCGTGTGGAGCGGGAAGGCCAGTTCGGCCGGTTCTCGCAGGAGGTGCCAACCACTCGTCTCGTCCGTGGGGACGGACAGCGGCAGCTCCGCGAGCGCGCGTTCGGGGAGCAGGCCGAAGAGCAGCAGGTGGCCGGCCGGGGAGCTTCGTGCGTCGGCGAGGCGCACCTGGCTCTCGTCGGCGTAGATGCACGTCTCCTCCCGCAGTTCGCGTACGACGGCGTGCCGCCAGTCCTCGCCGTGGTCGATGAAGCCGCCGGGCAGCGCGATTCCGCCGATCCGGGGCTCGATGGTGCGGGTGATCACGACGAGTCCGGTGCCCTGCGCGTCACGTACCGGCAGCAGGGCGACGGCGACGGGCAACGGGTTGCGGTATGCCGCGGTGCCGCAGGCGGGGCAGGAGCGCGGCCAGCCGACACCCGGCGGGTAGGGCGCCCCGCAGCTGGCACAGTGGGAGTCCCGAACGGGGACGGACACGGCCGGGGGTCGGGCGGAGATTCCCGCTGGAACCTGGTCGGGCGACTCCGCAGGGGCCCCGGTGGCGGCCTGGGCGGGCTTGTTCGTGGGTCCGGACACGCGCGGACTGTATCCGATCGCCCTTCCCCGGCGGGCCGTTGACCTGATAGACGAAGGTCCATGACAGGACTTGCCTCCGCACTCCGCGCCCTGGCCACCGCGGCCGTCGCCCTGCTCACCGTCACCGCCGTCTCCCCCACGGCGCAGGCGAAGCCCGAACCGAAGGCTCCCAGGGAGTTCGTGGCCCTGCGGTCCGTGGCGCCGACGATCATCCAGGAGATGCGCTACGCCACCGGGCACAACTTCATGGGCGAGCCGGTCGACGGCTACCGCCGGCCCGTCTGCATTCTGACCGGGCCCGCCGCGAAGGCCCTCCAGCAGACCCAGCTGAAACTGCTGCGTCGCGGCTACTCGCTGAAGGTCTACGACTGCTACCGGCCGCAACGGGCCGTCGACCACTTCGTACGGTGGGCGAAGGACCTCGAAGACGAGGCGATGAAGAAGGAGTTCTATCCCCGGGTCGACAAGTCGCGGCTGTTCGCGGACGGCTACATCGCGGAGAAGTCCGGGCACAGCCGGGGCAGCACGGTGGATCTGACGATCGTGAGGCTGCCGGCCGAGCCCACGCGTCCGTACCTGCCGGGTGAGCCCCTCACGTCCTGCTACGCGCCGAAGGCCGAGCGTTTCCCGGACAACTCCGTGGACATGGGCACGGGCTACGACTGCTTCGACACCCTGTCGCACACCGACGATCCGCGGATCGGGGGCGAGCAGCGCGCCAACCGGCAGCTGCTCAAGGGCTCCCTGGCGGACGCGGGTTTCGTGAATCTGGCTGAGGAGTGGTGGCACTACACCTTCAAGCCCGAGCTGTTCCCCGACACGTTCTTCGACTTCCCGGTGTCGCGCCGTTCGGTCGCCGGTCACTAACGAATTCGGGGGCGACGGAGGGTGGATCAGCGAGCGGCGCCATGCGGCTTCGCATCCAAGGCGGAGTCGCGGGGCGGCGGGAGCCCACGCGCCATTGCCCCGAGGCCGTAAGGACTGTTCCGTAAGAGGCGCGGGTGACGGACAGCCGGGGCCACCCCCGTGGGCCCCGGCCGTCCGCTCCCCCCTTCGGACGCCGATCGCCTGTATCCGGTTCTCCGTCGGGCCATTACGGTGCCGGTATGGAGCAGCAGACTTTTGATTCGTACGAGGAATTCTGGCCCTACTACGTCGCGATGCATTCCAGGGCGGCGACCCGCTGGGTCCATCTCGTCGGCACGCTCACCGGTCTCTGCGTCAGCGTGTACGGCCTGGCGCGCGGCCGGAAGCGGTATGCCGCCGCGCTGCCGCTGATCGGTTACGGCGCCGCCTGGCCCGCGCATTTCCTGATCGAGAAGAACAACCCCGCCAGCTTCGGACATCCCGCCTGGTCATTGCGCGGCGATGTACAGATGATCCGGACGATGCTCGCGGGCCGCGACAGTGAGCTGGCGGAGACCGCCGCCAAGTGGCTCGCGGAGAACCGCTGACCCGTGGCACACTTCTGACGTACCGTCAGTTCCTGTGCAGGGGAGGGCTCTTGACGCACACACGCACACCCGTGGTGGCCGGCTGGTTCACCGTGGAGACGGACCGGGAGGACTTCCGGCTGCTGGGCACCCGCTGCTCGGCGTGCGCCTCGGTCTTCTTCCCACGCCAGGACGCCTTGTGCCGCAATCCGGCCTGCGTCGGCGGTGAGCTGGCCGAGGTGCCGCTGTCCAAGCGGGGCCGCGTGTGGTCGTACACCGACAGCCGCTACCGCCCGCCCGCGCCCTACGTCAGCGACCCGGCCGTGGACTGGACGGCGTACACGCTGGTCGCCGTCGAGCTCGCGGCCGAGGGCATGGTGGTCCTCGGGCAGGCCGCACCCGGCCTGACGACCGCGGATCTGGCGGTGGGCATGGAGGTCGAAGTCGTTCCCGGGGTGCTCAACGAGGACGAGGCGGCGGGGACCACCTGGACGACCTGGCACTGGCGGCCCGTCGCAGTGGACACGGACGGGGCGCGGTCATGACCGGCGACGTGGCGGTGCTCGGCGCGGGCATGCACCCATGGGGCAAGTGGGGGCGCAGTTTCATCGAGTACGGCACGGTGGCGGCGCGTGCCGCGCTCGCCGACGCCGGGGTGCCCTGGCAGGACGTGCAGTCCGTCGTCGGCGCGGAGACGGTGCGCGGTGGCTACCCCGGCTATGTGGCGGGCGCGACGTTCGCGCAGGCGCTCGGCTGGCAGGGGGCGCGCGTGACGAGTGTGTACGCCGCCTGCGCGTCCGGCGCGCAGGCCGTCAACACCGCCCGCGCCCAGATCCTGTCCGGCATGGCCGACGTGGCGCTGGTGGTGGGTGCGGACGCGGCGCCCAAAGGATTCTTCGCGCCGGCGGGCGGTGAGCGCCCCGAGGACCCCGACTGGCTGCGCTTCAGGGTCCTCGGGGCGACGAACCCCGCGTACTTCGGGCTCTACGCCCGCCGCCGCATGCACCTGTACGGCGATACGCCGCAGGACTTCGCCCAGGTCAAGGTGAAGAACGCGGTGGCCGGCGCGCTCAACCCCAACGCCCGTTACCGCAAGCCCGTCACCGCCGAGGACGTCGCGGCGTCCGCGGTGGTCGCCGATCCGCTGCGGCTACTCGACATCTGCGCCACCTCCGACGGCGCCGCCGCACTCGTGCTGTGCAGCATGGAGTTCGCGCGCCGCCGGGGGGTGAGCGACCCGGTCCGTATCCGCGCCGTCTCGACCATCACGCCCACCTACCCCAAGGCCGTGCTCGACCTGCCCGACATCGCCACCGATTCGTCCGCCGCGGTTGCCCCCTCCCCCGATTCCTTCCGGGCCTCGATCGCGCGGGCGGCGTACGAGGAGGCGGGCATCGGGCCCGACGACCTCTCCCTCGCCGAGGTCTACGACCTTTCCACCGCTCTGGAGCTGGAGTGGTACGAGGACATCGGGCTGTGCGGGACGGGAGAGGGCGCGAAGCTGCTGCGGGAGGGCGCGACGGCGCTCGGCGGCCGGATCCCGGTCAATACGAGCGGCGGACTGGCTTCCTTCGGCGAGGCGGTGCCCGCCCAGGCCATCGCGCAGGTCTGCGAGCTGACCTGGCAGCTGCGCGGCACGGCGGGCGAGCGGCAGGTGCCGGGGGCGCGCACCGGACTCACCGCGAACCAGGGGCTGTTCGGGCACGGCTCCGCGGTGATCGCCGTGCGCTGAGGCCGCCTCGGCGGGGCGCTGCCTCCCCGGCCAGCGGTTGCTGTCGACGACCTTGACGGTCCGTCACCGCCGGTGAACACTTCCGGTGTCAGTCGGCGTCGCCGCACGACGGCTCCCGGACACGCGGGGCGCAGCCCTGCCTCCGGGGCACCTCCCCCACGGGCGATCCCACCGGCTCGGCAGGCACGTCACGGGGCCGGGCGGGGTACGGGACTCCCCCGCTTTCGACTCCGCGGCCATGGAAAACGCACCCTGCACTTCAGGACCGGGCTCCGACCCCGGGCGAGGGCCTAGGAGCCGCCATGAGCAACGGGGACGTCTTCGTCGGTGAGATCATCGGCACCGCCATATTGATCCTCTTCGGCGCCGGAGTGTGCGCCGCCGTCACGCTGAACCACTCCAAGGCGAAGGCCGCGGGGTGGGTCGTCATCTCCTTCGGCTGGGGCTTCGGCGTGCTCGCCGGGGGCGTACACGGCGGCGCCGCTGTCCGGGGGCCATCCCAATCCGGCGGTGACGCTCGGAATCGCCATCGACACCGGCGTCTGGGGCCAGGTCTGGGTGTACGTCCTCGGGCAGCTGGCCGGCGCGGTACTCGGGGCCGTACTCGCCTGGCTCGTCTACTAAGCCCAGTTCGCCGCCAACCAGGACCAGGAGACGGCGCTGCCGACGCTGGGCATCTTCTCCACCATCCCGGAGATCCGCAGCCCGGTCGCCAACCTCGTCACCGAGATCATCGCGACCACGGGGCTGGTGCTGCCGGTCCTGGCGTTCGGCCTGACCAAGGGACTCGGCGAGTCCGGCACCCAGGTGCTGATCGTGTCCCTCCTGGTGGTCGGCATCGGCCTGTCGCTCGGCGGGCCCTCCGGTGTATGCCATCAATCCGGCCCGCGACCTGGGACCACGCCTCGTCCACGCCGTACTGCCCGTCCCCGACAAGGGCACCTCCGACTGGAGTTACGCCTGGGTGCCGGTGGCGGGCCCGCTCATCGGCGGGGCCCTCGCGGGCGTCGTCTACAACCTGGCCTTCTGAAATCCCCGGAGCGCCCGAACGGGCTCCGATCGCGCAGCAGGACCACTGGGCCCTCAAGCCTCAGATCCTTCCGACCGAGGGGACGACATGACGGAAAACACTGGGCAGACCGAGAAGTACGTCGCCGCCATCGACCAGGGCACCACCTCCAGCCGCTGCATCATCTTCAACCACTCCGGTGCGATCGTCTCCGTGGACCAGCGCGAACACCGCCAGATCTTCCCCAAACCGGGGTGGGTGGAGCACGACGCGACCGAGATCTGGTCCAAGGTGCAGGCCGTCGTCGCGGGCGCGATCGCCAAGGCGGGACTGCGCCCCGAGCAGCTCAGCGCGCTGGGCATCACCAACCAGCGTGAGACGACGGTGCTGTGGGACCGGGCCACCGGAAAGCCGGTGCACAACGCGATCGTCTGGCAGGACACCCGCACGGCGGCGCTCTGCAAGGAGCTGGGTGGCACGGACGGCCAGGACCGCTTCAGGGAGACCACCGGTCTGCCGCTCGCGAGCTACTTCTCCGGCCCCAAGGTGACCTGGCTGCTGGACAACGTCCCGGGGCTGCGCGGTCGCGCGGAGCGCGGCGAGATCGCTTTCGGGACCATTGACTCCTGGCTGATCTGGAATCTCACTGGGGGCACGGACGGCGGCGTACACGTCACGGATGTGACCAATGCCGGGCGCACCATGCTGATGGACCTCGCGACGCTCCAGTGGGACCGCTCGATCCTGTCGGCGATGAATGTGCCCGAGGCCGTACTGCCGGAGATCAAGTCGTCGTCCGAGGTGTACGGGACGGCCGTCGGGCAGCTGGCGGGGGTGCCGGTGGCCTCGGCGCTCGGCGACCAGCAGGCCGCCGTCTTCGGGCAGGCCTGTTATGACGTCGGCACGGCCAAGAACACCTATGGAACAGGCAGCTTCCTGCTCCTCAACACCGGCGACCGGCCGGTCGCCTCGAAGAACGGCCTGCTCACCACGGTGGGCTACAAGATCGGCGGCGAGCCGCCGGTCTACTGCCTGGAGGGGTCGATCGCGATCACCGGCGCCCTGGTCCAGTGGTTCAGGGACCAGCTGGGAATCATCCGTACGTCGGACGAGATCGAGACGCTCGCCGCGAGCGTCGACGACAACGGCGGCGCCTACATCGTGCCGGCCTTCGCCGGGCTCTATGCCCCCTACTGGCGCTCCGACGCCCGTGGCGTCATCACCGGGCTGACGGGGTACGTGACCAAGGCGCACCTGGCGCGGGCGGTCCTGGAGGCCACCAGCTGGCAGACCAAGGAGGTCGTCGACGCGATGTACCAGGACTCGGGCGTCGCCATCACCACGCTGAAGGTGGACGGCGGCATGACCGGCAACAATCTGCTGATGCAGCACCAGGCGGACGTCCTGGGCGTGCCCGTCATCCGGCCGAAGATCTCCGAGACGACCTGCCTGGGCGCGGCGTACGCGGCGGGACTCGCGACCGGGGTCTGGTCGGACCTGGACGAGCTGAAGGCGCACTGGCAGCGCGATGTCGAGTGGACGCCGCGGATGGAGGCGCAGGAGCGCGACCGTGGGCTCCACAACTGGCGCAAGGCCGTGGAGCGGAGCTTCGGCTGGCAGGAGGACGGGCAGGGGTAGTCCGACGGCCGCGCGGGCGCGCCCGCGCGGCCCCGAAGAGCGCGGCCCGTACCCCTGTCGGCGGGGGTACGGGCCGCTCCTGCACCTGGGCGCCCGGCGTCAGGTGGACGCGGTCTGCCGCCGGTCGGCGGAGCGGGCCAGCGCATGCTCGACGACGGCGATGAGTACGGTCTTGACCGTTTCGCGGTCCCGTGCGTCGCACAGCAGCAGTGGCACGTTCTGATCGAGATCGAGCGCCGCGCGCACCGTCTCCGGGGGGTAACGGTTGGCGCCCTCGAAGCAGTTGACGGCGACCGCGAAGGGAATGCCGCGTCGCTCGAAGTAGTCGATGGCCGCGAAACAGTCCTCCAGGCGCCGGGTGTCGGCGAGCACGACGGCGCCGAGCGCGCCTTGCGCCAGCTCGTCCCAGAGGAACCAGAAGCGGTCCTGGCCGGGGGTGCCGAAGAGGTAGAGCACCAGGTCCTCGCGGAGCGTGATGCGCCCGAAGTCCATGGCCACCGTGGTGGTGGTCTTGCCCTCGACCCCTTCGACGTCGTCGACAGGACGGCCCGCCTCGGTGAGCGTCTCCTCGGTGCGCAGCGGTCTGATCTCGCTGACCGCGCCCACCAGGGTGGTCTTGCCCACCCCGAATCCGCCTGCCACCAGGATCTTGAGCGTCACCGGGTCCACCGGTCGCTTCTTGCGGCTAGAGCGCCCGAAGACCATTGATTACCTCGCGAAGGATGCTCTCGTCCGGCAGCTCCGCCGGCGGTACGGGTCGGGTCACATGCACCAGTTCGTCCTCGACGAGGTCACCGACGAGCACCCGGACCACCCCGACAGGGAGGTCGAGGCCCGCGGCGAGCTCGGCGATGGACTGCGGTGTCTCACTGCACAGTTCGACGATCTCGACATGCTCGGGGGCGAGCGTCTGGTCGCGTCCCGGGTCGTCGGCGGCGGGCTCGGGAACGACCAGCGCGATCAGGTCGAGCCGGTGCCGGGTCGCACTGCTGGTCCGGCCACGTGTCATCGCGTACGGGCGTACGACGGGACCCGCGTCGTCGTCGAACCAGTGCGGCGATCCCTGTTGGCCTGATTCGCTCATGCCAATCCACTCACCCTCCGGCGGGCAGACCGGAGCGGGGCGCGGTCATCAGGTGCACGCCGACCCGCTTGACCATCAACGTCATCTCGTACGCGACCTGGCCGACGTCGGAGTCGGCGTCCGACAGCACGGCGAGACAGCTGCCGTCGCCCGCCGCGGTGACGAAAAGGAAGGCCTCGTCGAGCTCCACGACGGTCTGTCGCACGCGGCCCGCCTCGAAGTGCCGACCGACCCCCTTGGCGAGGCTGTGGAAGCCGGAAGCGACGGCGGCGAGGTGTTCGCCGTCCTCGCGCGTCAGATCCTTCGACGCGCCGGTGGGCAGGCCGTCGCTGGAGAGCACCAGCGCCTTACGGATACTGCCGACGCGCTCGACCAATTCGTCGAGGAGCCAGTTGAGCTCCCCGGAACCCCTGCCTGTGGCGTTGTGTGCTGCGGCGTTCGGTGCGGTCATCGACCGTTCCCCTCTGGTGTGGTTCCTGGTGCTGTGTCGCCCGGTGCTGCGCCGTGCCCGCCCGTCGCGCCGCTCTCCTCGGGCTCGTCGTTCTCGCGACGGCCGCGCTGCCAGCCGCGCTGGAGCGAGGCCATACGGCTGCGCACCTCGTCGGCGTCGCGCTCGGTGTCCTGCTCGGTGACGGGCGCGTCGGTGGCGGATCCGGTGCGGCCGGCGGTGTCGGTGTCCTTCAGCTGCGGGGCGAGGCTGGCCTGGCGGACGCGTCGGGGCAGTCCGTCCAGCGGCGGCAGGCCCGGGGGCTCGTCCGCGGCGGCCTGCTCCCGTGCGGGTGGGGTGGAGAAGGTACGGTCCGTACGCTCGGCCGGAGGTCGCCTGCGGCCGCCGACGAGACGGCCGTTGTCGGACACCAGGGTCGGTGGCTTCGGCGGGTGCTGCGCGGCCGGCGGAACGGGACTCGACGTCTTGCGGCGGGGCAGCGGGACCGCGGCGCCCGGGTGGGCGCGCTCGCCGCTCTCGGGGAACGGCTCGGAGGCCTGCTGGTGCTGCTCGCCGAGGGTGTCCCGGCCGCGGTCCCGGGGGCGCTCACGGGGCCGGAAAATGCCGCCGCGCTCGCTCTCCGTGTCCTCGATGTCGGCGAGAGCTCCGAGCGTTGCCTCTTCGAGGCCCAGGACGCCGAGCGGGGGTTCGAGCTCCACCGGTCCGTCGAGGACCGCCTGGGCCGCGAGTTCCGCGGGGACACGGGCGAGGGTCGTGACGGGCTGGCGACGGCCGCCGTCCCCAATGCCCGGGCTGTCGGCGGCGTGCTTGCGGTCGAGCCGGAAGCCGGTGCCGTTGGTCTCCGGGGCATCAGTGAGCAGTGCGGCGGGAATGAAGACGATCGCGGTGGTTCCGCCGTACGGGGACGGCTGGAGCGAGACCCGGACGTTCTGCCGCTGGGCGAGCCGGCTGACCACGAAGAGACCGAGCCGGTCGGTGTCCGACAGCTCGAACTCGGGGGTCTCGGCGAGCCGCAGATTGGCGTCGAGCAGGGCTTCGGGAGTCATGCCCAGGCCGCGGTCGTGGATCTCCAGCGTGAAGCCGTTGGCGACGCGCTCACCGTGCACCTGGACAGCGGTGTGCGGCGGCGAGAACACCGTGGCGTTCTCTAGGAGTTCGGCGATCAGGTGGGTGAGGTCGGCGACCGCGGGACCGCCGACGCCGATGCGCGGCAGCCTGCGTACCTCGATGCGCTCGTAGTCCTCGACCTCGGCGACGGCGGCGCGTACGACGTCCATGAGCTGTACGGGCTTGCGCCACTGCCGGGACGCTGTCGCGCCGGACAGGATGACCAGGCCTTCCGCGTGGCGGCGCATGCGGGTGGTGAGGTGGTCGAGGCGGAAGAGGTCCGCGAGCTCGTCGGTGTCCTCGGTGCGGCGCTCCATGGTGTCGAGGAGCGTGAGCTGGCGGTGCAGCAGAACCTGGTTGCGACGGGCCAGGTTGACGAAGACCTCGGAGACGCCCCGGCGCATGTCGGCCTGTTTGACGGCCGATTCGACGGCTGCGCGCTGGAGGGTGTTGAGGGCCTGGCCGACCTGGCCGACCTCGTCCCTCTCGTACTCCAGGCGCGGGGCCTCGGTCTCCACGTCGACCTCCTCGCCGGCGGCGAGTCTGCGCATCACGCTCGGCAGGCGGACGCCGGACGCCTCGTGCGCCTCCTTGCGGAGCCGGGAGAGGTCACGGGCGAGACTGCGGCCGATCCGTACGGACAGGACGAGCGAGATGAGCAGGGCGAGGAAGCCCAGCACACCGGCCAGGCCCGCCTGGATGAGGACTCCGAAGGCGACCGGGTCGACCCGGTCCTGGTAGCGGTCGCTCGCGGCCTGGGCCTCGGTGGCCAGGTGGTCGAGGACGCCGGTCGCGGCTTCGTTCCAGCTCTTGAAGCTGACGGCCTTCGGCTCCTTGCCCGCGCCCGATGCGATGAGACGTTCCTCGGCGTTGCGCAGGGGCTCGGTGTCCGGGCTGCGCCAGTACCGCTCGAAGATGCCACGCTCGTCGTAGGGCAGATTCTCCAGGTTGACCGTGTAGAGCAGCTTGCGGTTGGCGACCAGGCCCGAGACCTCGCGCAGCTCGGGCGCGGTGAACTGGCGGGCGACCAGGGCCGAGGCGACCAGCGCGTCCTGGCGGGACAGCATCTCGCGGGCCTGGGTGACGCCGACCAGTGCGCGGCCCTGCTTGTCCATCTCCACGTCCTCAAGGGCGTGGAGGGTCATCAGGAAGGCGTAGCAGGGGTCGACCAGTTGATTGAAGCGGTCGAGGGCCTGCCGCCGCGTGACGGTGCTGTCCTCGACGGAACTGCGCAGCGCGTCCAGGCCTTCGAAGGCCTCCAGGAGCGAGCCGAGTCGCCGCTCGGTCTGGGAGCGCATCTCGTCGCGCACATTGGGCTGCCCGGCCCGCTCCTTGATCTTCGCCACGGACGCGTCGGTCAGAGCGCGTTCACGGCGGAGAGCGGCAAGGGCGTCGGAAGCCCGGGGGTCCGCCAAATAGATCAGCGTCTGTCGGCGTTCCTGCTGGATGACCCTGACCGTGTCCTCGATGGGGTAGCCCACCTGCTCGACGATGTAGGCGACGTCAAGAAGCTGGTCGGCCTCGCGCCCGGTGATCACGGTGGCGAATCCCCACAGTGAGGTGAGGGAGACGAGCGGCACCAGCAGCAACGCCACGATCTTCCTGCGGATGGACTTCCCGCGAAAGCGCATGGCCTCCCCCAGCTCAACCCCCGTCGAGCGGGGGTAAATGTTCCGTCAACAAACGGCGTGAGCCTACTACTGTCACTCCGGCAACTCGAAGGCCTGTCCGGTCGATTTTCAGCCGTACCGTGGCTGATTGATCATGACTTGCACTGGGTTTCCGTAGTTGAGCGCCCGGCTGGGGTACAGGAGGCCTGAAGAGACGCCTCGTTCCCCACCGGGGCAGATGGCTGAAATTCTCATCTCGGCGGGAATCTTCGAGGCCGGTCATTCGTCCTGTTGTACGGGGGAACGGGAATGATGGCGACGCACCTATCACATTGGGCCCGGTGGATCGGCATATAAGGGCGTAAGACGGGCAGCCGTTCGTGAAGGCGGTTGTCCCGCAACCGGGTTGAGCAGCACGCCAGGTCGTGGGGCCAGGTGGTGGGGAGTGAAGGTTTGATGGACACGGAAGAGCACCGCAGGACGTTCGCGGCACCCGTGAAGGCTCCGGGCGCGACGGCTGACGCGAGTGCGAGGGCGGCCCCGCGTGGGGCGGAATCGGCGGAGGAGGCCGGGGCGCCAAGGCAGTTGTGGGTGGAGGAGCCCGCCATACGGCCGCGGATGGCCGACCCCGTTCGTACGGCCGCCGTGCGCGCCGTCGTCATCATGTCGCTGACGATGATCCAGGCAATGGTCGCGTTCCTGTGCACGCTCGCGGGCTCCTGGCTCGCCTTTCCGATGGTCCTCAGCAGCGTCGCCAGCACGGTGGTCGCGACCTGGGGCGTGCTGGACGTGTGGGTGACCCGCCAGGTGTGGAACCAGCGGCACGGCGTGGTGTCCGTGCCGAGCAGCACGGCGCGCCAACTGCGCCGCGAGCGACGGCGAGTGCGCCGGGCCGCCCGCCGGTCGACACGCATACGGGAACGCGAGCCGCAGGGACAGCCAGGGACGGGCCGACTCTCCCAGGCCTGAGCCCCGCCGCTCGTTCCTTCGACCGCCCCCTGTGCTTCTCGCGTGACGCCTCTCGCGTGGCGCCTCTCGTGTGCGCTCGCGCCCACGCTCGTGGTCGCGGTCGCTCGGGGCACCTAGCGGGCACGGACACCGGCCGAGGTCACCCGGCAGTCGTGACGATGCCCGTGTCCGTAGAGGCCAACCGGCAGGCACGACCGCGCCCGTGTCCGCCGACGTTACTCAGCTGGCGCGGCCGTGCCCGCTCCGCAGAGGTCACTCGGCGGGCATGGGCGTGCGCTTGAACATCCGTGTCGCCGTGATCTCGCCGTGCACTGTCTCGGCTTCCGGGTCCTGCTGCGGGAGGCCGGGGCGCAGGTGCTCCTCGACGCTGATGTACTTCAGCCCAGCCCTGAGGTCTGCGTCGTTCCGAAGCCGGATGACCAGCGGGAACTCGGCGAGCGCGGTCGTGTCGAACAGGCCCGTCGTGTAGAGCAGCTGAACGCCGAGCGCGTCCGAGACCGCGCGCTGGAGCTCCAGCAGATACGTGGCGTTGGCCCGGCCGATGGGGTTGTCGAGGAACAGCGTGCCGGCGTGCCGGTGCTTGTCGCGGCCCCGGTCGTTGCTGCGCAGCGCGGCCATCGTGCAGTACAGCGCGATGGCGGCGGTCAGCAGCTGGCCACCGGAGAACACGTCTCCCATCTGCCCGACCGGCACCCGCTCGGCGCGCAGCACTGCGTCCGGCTTGAGGATCTCCACGGAGATGCCCTTGGGCTCCAGGGCCGCCTGAACACCCCGCAGGAGCAAGGACATTCCGTCCCTGCGCAGATCCGAGTTCCTCTTGACGGCGGAGCGGGTGGCTTCGTCGATGACCTCGCCGAGCCGCTCCACCAGCGTCGCTTGATCCGGCTCCTCGAAGCGGATCCGCAGGAACTCCTGGCCGGACCACTCCCCGAGACCTTCGGGCAGCTGCGAGAGCCGCTGCGCCGATCGGAGCGTCGTCAGCGCCGACTCCACGAGACCGCGGAGCCGGTCGACGATGCTGCCGCGGTTGCGCTCCAGTTGCTCGAGCTCGTCGGTCAGCACGCGCAGCCGGGGCGCGAAGGCCGCCGCCCAGGCCGCGGCGTGCTCGGGCAGTGCGGCGGCGGGCAGTTCGCGGATCTGCTGGCGCGCGGGGGTGCCTACCTGCTCGTACCGCGTGGAGTTGGCATGCCGTACGAGTACGTCGCTCGTCTCGCGCACCGCGGCGTCGGCGGCGGACAGGTCGGCGGCGCAGCCGCGCAGTGAGCGGCGGGAATCGGCGGCGGACTGCCGCGCCTCCTCCAGGCTGCCCGGGTACGGCTCGGGGGCATCGGCTCCTTCGGCGGCCTCCGCCGCCTCGGCGGACCGCTGCTGGTCCCTGAGGAGGTCACGCAGTATCGCCGCGGTCTCCTCGAAGCCGCCTGCGGCGTCCTCCGCCGTGCGGTGCGCCCGGAGCAGCTCGGCGTGGGCCTCGCGGGCCGATTCCAGGGCGTCGGAGCAGGTGGCGAGCTCCCCGGTGGCGGTGCGCAGCAGGGCTTGTGCCTGCTCGGCGTCGGCAGGCACCAGCTCGTCGGGCAGCTCGGTGTGCGCCGGGGCGTCCTGCGGTGCGAGGCGCTCGGCCTCGCCGCGCAGTCGGCCGAGCTGCTCGCTGGCGGCGGAGGCCCTGGACTCCAGCATCTGCACGAGGGACTCGGCGCGGGCCGCGGCGGCCTGGCGGGACGGACCGTCGGCCCCGTCGGTGCCCTCCAGCATCAGGGCGGCCTTGGTGCGGACCTTGTTGGTGAGCCGGTTGAGCTCGGTGAGGGCGGTGCTCTCGTCGCTCTCGGCCCTGGCCTGTTCGGCCCGCAGGTCCGCGCCCACGCCGACCTTCTCGTAGAGCTGTGAGGCGGCGCGGTAGGCCTCGCGCAGGGCGGGCAGCGCGGTGCGCGGTGCGCTCTCATCGGGCTCGGGAAGGGTCTCGGGCGCGCCGGCGATCTCGGCCCGCTCGGCCCGCAGGGTGCGGGCCGTCCGGTGGGCGTCGTCGGCGGTGCGCTGGGCGGCGCGGCGGTCCTCGTCGGCGGCCCTCGCACGCTCCAGACAGACCGTGGCCCTGGCCTCCGACTCTGCGGCCTCCTCGGTCAGTTCACGCAGCTTGAGCTGCCAGCCGGCGCGCTCGCGCAGCCGGTGCGCGAGGCCCGCGAGGGCGTCGGCGACGCGGCGGGCACGCTGGGTGGAGTCCTGCCGGTCGTCCCGGACGTGGGCTGCGTCCGCCGCGGCCTCGTCGGCCTCCGCACGGGCCGTACGGGCCTCGGCGAGCGCGGCTTCGGCGGTTTCGGCCGCGGCGCTCGCGACACCGGCCGTCTCCGCGAGCTCGTCGAGCCTCCCCGGCGGGCAGTCGGCGCGCCAGGAGCCGAGGCGGGCCGCGAGGGCACGGTCGCCCGTGAGCCTGGAGGCGAGCTTGCGGATCTCTTCGTCGCGGGCGGCGGCGCGGGCTCTGAGTGCCTGGCGCTCCTCGTCCGCGGCGTGTTCGTCGTGCATGGCCGGGTTCGGCGGTACGAGGAAGACGTCACCGCGGTCGGATCCGTCGGCTCCGGGTGCGGGCACCGGGGCCAGCAGGGCGGCGGCGGTGCCGACGGCAACGGCCGAGCGGGGCAGCAGTGCGGCGCCGGCGAGCGCCTCGCGGGCCCGTACGTGTGCGTCGGGGTCGGTGATGACCACGCCGTCGACCAACTCTGGGCGCGCCGTGAGCACGGCGGAGTGGTCTCCCGGATCGACGGCCTGCGCGAGGTAGCGCCAACCCGGCAGGGCGGGGATGCCGTGCTCGCCGAGGAACTCGACGGTGGCGAGGACATCGGGGCCGGGGGGCAGCAGACCGCCGTCGCCGAGAGCGCCGAGAATCCGTGCGTCGTCGGCGGCTGCCGTACGCATGCCGAAGAGCTGGCGTTCGGCGGAGGTGACGCCCTGGTCGAGCAGGTGGAGCAGGTCTTCGGCATTGCGGTCGAGCTCCGCGACGGTGAGCGGGCCCTCCGCCGTGGGGCGCGGGGTACGGGGGTGGTAGGCGCCCTCGGAGGCTCCCGACTCGCGGGAGGCGTCGCTCCGCCCGGCGTAGGCGTCGCCCGCCTCGTCCGTCGCGGCTGCGGCCGGGGTGTCGCCGCTCGCGGAGACCGTCCCGCCGTCCCGGTCGTCGGGCCCGGACGCGGCGTCCGCGGACGCAGACCCGTCCGCGCCCTGCGCGTCCGGGTAACCGGCCTGTGCCGCGCTTCGACGGGGCTGCGGTACGCCCCCGGCCGCCGACGGGGCGGACGGCAGGCTCAGCAACTCTGCCAGGCGGTCGTGCGCGGCGATCGATTCCGCCGCGCGGTACTCGGCCTGGTACGCGTGCTCCGCGCCCTGCGCGGCGTCCGACGCTCGTGCTGCCGCCAAATCGGCACGGCTCTCCGTGGCGGTGGCCTCCTTCGCCCGGTCGCCCGTCGTACGAGCGGCATCCCGCGCGGTTTCCCAGGCGGCGACCGCCAGTTTCTCCGCGTCGACGGCGGCGAGCGCCGCGCGCGCCGGGTCGGCGTCGGGGGCGGTGTCGTCGAGCCACCCGGCCCGCACCGCCTCCGCCGTCTCCTGCTCGACCTCGCCGAGGCGCTGCCGCAGATGCCCGGCCTCGCTGCGCGCCCGCTGCGCCTGGGTCGCGGCAGTGGTCGCATCGCGGTGCGCCGCCTCGCCGGTCTCCTGGAGCGTCGCGGAGCGCTCTTCCTCCTCGGCCGCCACGCGCTCGCCGTCCTCCGCCGCCGTGTGCAGCGCCCGTACGAGCTCGCCGGCCGCGGTGCCGCGGGCGGCCAGCGCCGGTGCGGCGTCCCGCTCCGCCTCGCGGATCGCGACGGTCACCCGCGCGGCCCGGTCGGCGGCGGCGCGGTGGCGCAGGACGACCTCGGCCGCCTGCCAGGCGGCGTGCAGCGTACGGGCGTCGGCCAGCTCACGGCGCTGGCCGCCCGCCGCCTTCTCGGCGGCGGTCAGGGCCAATGAGGCGTGCCGGTAGGCGAGCTCGGCGGCGATCAGCGAGCTGCGGCTGCGGACCTGCTCGGCCTCGGTGACCTTGTGCGCGGTGGCGGTGACCTGCTGCGCGAGCTCGCCGGTGCGGCCACGCTCCTCGGCGGCGCGCACCGTGAGCCTGCGGGAGAGCGTGCGGGTCCTGCGCTCGGCGCCCGCGTGGATGTCGCGGGAGCGCAGTCGGGTGTCGGCCGCGTCGACGATGCGACCGAGCAGGTCGGCGGAGCCCGCCGTGAACTCCCGCTCCGCGATCAGTTCGGCCCGTCGCCCCAGCTTGTTGCCGAAGCCGTGGACGAGGTCGGCGAGGCCGTCCGTATCCCGGGTATCGGTGACGGCCCGCAGCAGCAGGTCGGTGAAGTCGGAGTCCTTCTTGACCGCGAAGAGGCCGGCCGCCTCGCCCTCGTCGGAGTTCATCTCCCGCTGGTAGCGGAACAGTTCGGGGTCGAGGCCGACGTCACCGAGGTGCTCGTTCCACCGGTCGTGGATCTCCTCCCAGTGGATGTCGAGGTGCGGATACGCCTTGCCCGCGTCCGTGATCGCGTCACGGAAGCCCTTCATGGTGCGGCGGCGGCCCTGCGCGCCGGACACGCCTTCGCCGTACGGGCGGACGGCGGTGGACTCGGCGACCGGCAGCGAGTCGAGGCTGAGCCCGGGGCCGGGCCGGAAGGAGTACCAGGCCTCCGCGAACTTCCGTGGGTCGTTGGAGACCTGCCGCCCCCGCCATTCGCTGACCTTGCCCACGACCACGCACTCGCCGGTGAGCGTGTGCTGCCACTCCAGGGCGACGTGGCCGCAGTCGTCGGCGAGCAGGAACTTGCGCAGCACGCCGGAGCTGGCGCCGCCGAGCGTATTGCGGTGACCCGGCAGCATCACCGAGAAGATCAGCTTGAGAAGGACGGACTTGCCGCCGCCGTTCTCCAGGAAGAGCACACCGGCGGGCGCCGGGCGGCGCGGTGGGCCGACCGGCTCGTCCTCGAAGAACTCCGCCTGCGTGGGGGCGGGGTTGGGCACGGGCTTGCCGACTCCACGCAGGTCAAGCACGGTGTCGGCGTAGCGCGCACCGGCGGGGCCGATGGAGTAGAGGCGGACCCGGGACAGCTCGTACATGGCGGCGGACTCTCGTCGTAAGTCGTGAAGCGGCAGGGGCCACGCGTGGTCGGGTGTGAGTCGGTTGAGGCTCAGTCGTGGGCCAGGCGTGGGTCACTTGTGGGTCGGGCTGCGGTCAGTTGTGGAAGGGCAGGCCCGCGTCGGCGGTCAGTTCCAGGTCGTCGGCGTCGGAAGGCGGCAGTAGTGTCGCGCTGCCGTCGGTCACCGGCACCACACCCAGCTCGAGCAACTCGGCCATGGCGGCGCTGCCCGCCATGTCGCGGACCTGCAACTGGTAGCGGGCGGTGGTGCGGTACGCCCCTCCCGCGTCGTCACCGGTGCGCTGCAGGAAGCCGGAGTCGGTGAGGAAGGCGACGGCCTTGCCGATGATGCCGGTGGTGGAACCGGCCAGCCGCCGCGCGTCCTTGGTGGCGCCGGTCGCGCTGCGGCGTGCGTATATCCGCCAGGCCGCTTCGAGGCCGGGGGTTTCGGTGGCCGGGTCGGTGTTCTCGCCGTGCTCCTCGGCCTGCTCCTCCAGCCGTCGGCAGGCCTGGCGGACGAAGGCATCGACACCGTTGACCGTGATGCGGCCGATGTAACCGTCGTCGGCCAGGTCCTCGGGGCGGGGGAAGGCCAGGGCGGCGACGGCCAGGTGGGCGAGGCCGTGCAGGAACCGGTCGGCCGATTCGGCGGAGGCGCGCCGGGCGTAGTCCCCCATGCGCACGGCGAAGACGGAGTCCTCGCCGGCCGATACGGCCATGCCCGCGCGCGTGGAGACTTCGAGGACGATGAGCCCGAGCCCGGTCGCGACGGCATCGGCGAGCCGGGCGAAGGCGGACTCCTCGCGGTACCGGCGAAGGAGGTCGGCGTACTCGGCGTCACGTGCGGGCAGCAGCTTGGGCTGCAGGCCGAAGGACACGAGCCGCGCGGCGTCGGCGGCGTCGGCGGGGGTGACCGCGCCGCTTCCGGCGGGCGTGGGCCCGAACGTGGGTACGTCGGCCGGGTCGACTGCCGTGGCTCCCTCGGCGGCGGCCTCGGATCCTCGCTCGCTCCACGCGCCGGCGTGCTCTGCGTGGTGGTCGCTCACGACTGCTGCTCCTTGCTGCGGAAGGTCTGGGGTGCCGGACGGTGACGGGCCTGCGGTCGGTCCGCGGGCGGGCGACGCCCGGATCCGGGGCCCGCTCCCGCGCCGGCCGAAATCATCGGCGCACCGGGTGAATCGCGCGAAACCGTATGGTCCGAAGCCGGGGTGCTCGAAACCGTCCCGGGCGGAGCCGGGCTGCTCGGAGTGCCGGCAACCGAAGCCGTCATGCCGCCTCCTTGCGGTCGGCGGTCATGGCGACCGAGTCCAGCAGGGCCGTGCCCACGATCAGGTCGGCGCCACCGAACTCCGGATCGTCGAGCTCGGTCCCGTCGTCGACGGAGAACAGCAGCCGCTTCTCACCCTGCCGGTAGGCGGTACCGACCGGCGGGCTCGCCGCGTGGACCGCGAGGAGCGCGACGAGGTACGGGAGGTCGGGATCGCGGAGCCGGGCGTCGGCCAGCAGGCCCGACAGCCTGCGCGGTGCGTCGTGCGGAAGGTCGAGCAGCTCCATGGCGCTCGCGAGCTGCTCCTCGCTGAACCGGCTGTCGTCGGGGGTGGCGATCAGCTCGGGCTCGGGCATCTCGGCACCCAGGTGCTCCCGCTCCACCGTCGGCGTCAGCAGTATGTCGACCAGGTCTCCGACCCGGACCGCAACGGGGGTGCGCAGCCCGGTGCCCGCGGTGAAGAACGCGTCGGTGATTCGGATCGCCTGCTCGACGGGGAGCGGCAGCAGTGGGGCGAGCAGCTGCCCGTACAGGTCGAGGCCGACCCGCGCGGTGGGCGTGGCGAAGGCCTGCCGGTCCTGCTCGGCACGGAACAGGGGCCCGGCCTCCAGGAGCCGCGACTGCAGCTGCGTGTGCCGGCGGATGCAGTCCTTGACGATGTCGACGAGCTCGGCCGCGCGGCGCTTGTGCTCGGGGTCCTCGGCCTCGTCACGGGCCTTGCGGATGTTGGTCAGGATGGCGTTCTCGTGGCGGTACCGGTCGGCGATGTGGTCGAGCGCCTCGGCGATCATGTCCGGTACGGCGTTGAGCCAGTCCACGGCGCGCACGTTGCGCCGGGTCGCCTCCAGGGTCCTGCGGAGCGTCTCGGCGTACTGCACGGTGCGGTAGCGGGCCTGCTCCGCGGCGAGTTGGGCGTCGGCCAGCCTGCCCCGGCTGATCAGCACTTCGAGCTTCACCTCGGCGGCGATCTGGGCACTGGTGACGTCGGTGTCGAGGGCGCCCACCAGGACGTTGACCGCTTCGTCGGTGGTCCGCAGGTAGACGCTGCCGCCGTAGCCCGGGACCTCCTCGATGAGCTTGAAGTCGTAGTCCCTGCGCACATAGGCACCGTCGGGGCCGAAGGTGCCGTAGACCGCGCGGAAGCCGCGGTCCACGCTTCCGACGTTGATCAGGTTCTCCAGGACCCAGCGCGCGACGCGCTCGTGCTCGGCGAGCGGGCGCCCGGGGGACTGGGCGGCGACGCGGGGCAGCAGTCTGGCCACTATCTGCTCGTGGTCCGCGCCCGTGTCGAAGTCCATGTTGAGCGTCACGAGGTCGATCGCGGCGAGCGCGACCTCCGCCATCGCGTACACCGAGTACTCACCGGCGAGGTTCGCCTTGCGTACGTCGAGATCGTGCAGCGGCGCCGTGCAGGCGAGCGCGCGGAGCCGCCGCGCGAGCCCCTCGTCGGCGGCCGGGCCCAGTGCGGGCCGCGGCCCCGCGCTGAGCTGGGGCGGAACGAATTCCGTCGATGCAGGCGAAGTCACGTGGCACAGATTAGGTCCTCACACTGACAACGGTCGAAACGGCGCAGAAGCGACCCCTCGCACAGGACCCGGACAAGGCTTCCCGGCCACCCGGCCCACCACGGTGTCCGCGCGCCAACAGACAGGCCGGCCTGCCTGTCAGCCGCTGTGCCCGTTGCTCTGTCCGTCCGCCTCGATGCGCCGTGCGTACACCTCTACGAGCTGATTGCGCGAGTCGTCGAAGTACACGTCGAGCAGGTGTTCCCCGGCCGCCTTGTCCCCGGTCCGGAGCACTTCCACGATCTGCCGGTTCCGTACGAGATAGGACTCGTGCAGCAGACGCGGATCGGCCACCAGGTGGAAGGCGAGGCGCAGTTCGGCCAGGACGCTGCGCATCAGTTCGTCGGTGCGCGGGCTGCCGGCGAGCGCGACGAGTTCGTGGTGGAAGTGGATATTGGCCGTGGCCACGCCCTTCCACTCCTTCTTCCGAGCGGCCCGCTCGCCGTCCGTGACGGCCGCGTCGAGCCCGTCCAGGGCGAACGGCGGCTCCCCCAGCCCCCGCACGACCGCGCACTCGATCAGCCGTCGAATGCGGTAGATGTCCTCGACGTCCTCGACGGCGAGAACCCTGACGAAGACCCCGCGGTTGAGCTCGTGAACCAGCAGCCGCTCGTGGGTCAGCAGTCGAAAGGCCTCGCGGAGCGTGTTGCGCGAGACCCCCAGGGCGCCGCCGATGCTGTCCTCGGACAGCCGGGTGCCCGGCTGGAAGAAGCCCTCCGCGATACGGCTGCGCAGGATGTCGGCGACCCGCTCGGCCGTGCTGGTGCGCCCCAGCAGTGGGCGGTCGTCCGCCAGTGCGCCTACTTCGACCCCACTCGAACCCACGCGGTGTCCCACCTGTTCTGTTCCCCGGCCGCCCCCGGGGTGTCCCCGGTTTCACAGAAATGCTCTTGAAGTGAATCGCAGATACCGGAACGAGACAACACAACTCTTGGAGGATCGTTCAACGACATCGCACCCGGCGGGTGGCCTGTGCGAAGGACGTACGGATTTTTGCGGGATGTCCGGACCGTCGAGCGGTGTCCGAACACCGTTGAGAGGTGCGCGACAGGGCTTCGGGCCCCCGTGCCCGTCGCGTCCGCTCAGAGAGCCGGCGCGTCGGGCCCGATCCTGCTGCGTACCGCGGTCTGCACCTCGGCCTCCTCGGCCGGGTCGGCGGCGAGCCGCCGCAGTCTGTCCGCCACGCGCGCGTCGGCGGTCTCGGCGTGCAGCGCCGCGACTTCCCTGGTGGTCTCCTCGCAGTCCCACAGGCACTCGACGGCGAAGCCGGTGGCGTACGAGGGGTCGGTGGCGGCCAGGGCGCGGGCGGCGCGGCCTCGCAGGTGCGAGGAGGTGGTCTCCCGGTAGACGTGGCGCAGCACGGGAGCGGCCGAGCCGATGCCGAGCCGGCCCGCCCCGTCGACGAGGGTCCACAGGAGCGGCGCGTCGGGCCCGTCCGACCGCACGGTCTCCCGCAGCGCACCGAGCACCAGCGGGGCGTCCTGCGCCCCGCCGCGGCACGCGAGCACGCCCGCCGCCGATGCCCCCAGGACGTCCGGGCGGTGGACCCACCCGCGGGCCCGGTCCACCGCGGCGGCGCCGCACATCCGCTCGAAAGAGGCGACGGCGGCGTCCGCGACCGTGCGCGAGGGGCTCTGCGCGGCCGCTTCGATCAGGTCGAGGACCGCGGGATCCTGTGACTCGGCGAGATAGTGCAGCGCCGTACTGCGCGCCCCGTCCTCACCACTGAGCGCCGCCGTGACGATCGCGGCCCGGTCGGCGGGGCCTGCCACGGCGGTCAGGCACCTGGCGGCCGGCACATGCAGGGGTGTGCCGCGGTCGAGGCCCTGCTGGGCCCAGTCGAAGACGGCCTGGACGCTCCAGCCGGGCCGGGGCCCGGTCGGCCGCATCTGCCGCTGCCAGCGGTCGAAGGAGCCCTGCTCGCCGGCCGCCCGCACCCGGGCACCGACCGCTTCGCGCGGGTCCTGCGCCCACAGTCGCCAGGGCCTGGGCTCGAAGGCGTCCCGGACCGCGGTGGCCAGTTCGGTCTCGCCCTGCGGGGTGCCGGGGAACCTGGCGAGGACGGGGACGGCGAGTTGGCGCAGTCCCGCGTCGTTGTCGCGCAGCGCGAGCTCGTCGAGGGCCCAGGCCCAGTTGGAGCCGGTCCTGGCGTACTGCCGCAGCAGCGCCAGGGCGTCCTCCCTGCCGTACGAGGCGAGGTGGCCGAGCACGGCGAGCGCCAGTCCGGTCCTGGACTCGTCGGCGTCGACGAGATCCGCGGTGTCGAAGAGGTGCTCCTCGATCTCTTCGAGTCCGCCGTCGAGGTCCACGTACAGACGCGCGTAGTAGAGGGAGCGGTTCTCGACCTGCCAGTCGTGGCGGGGGTCGTCGAGTACGCAGTGGTTGAGGGCGGCGAGCGCTTCGGGGCGGGGGGCGGCGAGCGCGTGCAGCGTCCCGTCGCCACGGCCCCTCTGCAGGAGGCCGAGCAGCGTGCCGCTCGGCGCTATGACTGGATCGAACATGGAAAATGCCTCACATCGAGCTGTCGACGCAACCGGGAAACGTGCCGTGCCTAGGCCGCGCGACAACATGTTCGGCAGTACGCCGTCATCTCTTGCCTGGTGTAGACCATCTTCCTCTGCCCTTCGTCGCTGGGGCCCGGTGCGGGCCCTCTCACATCCCCCGTGATTCGGCATCTTCTGCCCGTACCCCGCGCATGTGATTCCGACGTCATGATGACCCACCCATTTCGCCACCGCGACCACATTTACGGCGTCCGGTCACTGGGCCCGGAACAGCTCCAACAGGTCCTTCTTGTCGAACATGCGCGCAGTGTCCACCGCGGACGGCGTTCCGACGGCCGGGTCGGCGCCGCCGGCGAGGAGCGCGCGGATCACCGCGTCCTCCCCCTTGAAGACCGCGCCGGCGAGCGGCGTCTGACCGCGGTCGTTGGCCCGGTCCGCGTCGGCGCCCCGGGCGAGCAGCGCCTCGACCGCCGGAGCGTGACCGTGGTACGCGGCCAGCATCACCAGGGAGTCGCCCCGGTCGTTGGTGAGATTCGGGGGCACGCCCGCGTCGACGTACGCGGCGAGCGCCTCGGTCTCGCCCCGGCGGGCCAGGTCGAAGATCTTGGTAGCCAGCTCGACCACCTCGGGCTCCGGGGTTTCGCTCATCGGACGGACCGCCTTCCACTGCCGTGACCTGTACGTACGGCAGCAGCGCCGTACGAGTGAATCGTCAGGGTACTGCCCGCCGGACGACATGACCCGACCCGGCAGTGGCAAAGATCACCGCAGGCAGACCCCCTCCGCCACTCAAGTGAAAAAGCCCAGAAATAGCCCATTTGCACCTTTTGCCGTATAGATACATGCTGTGAGCCTGGAAGAACTCATGGTGACTGTCCCCCTCAACCAGGAGATCCCCTCATGATCCTGTCCATCTCAGGCGTCGTGCTGCTCGGAATCATCGTCTTCCTCTTCTTCCGGAAAGACGGACTCAAGGCATCCCACGCCCTCGTCTGCGCACTCTTCGGCTTCTACCTCGCGGGCACCGCCATCGCCCCGAGCATCAAGGCCGGGGGCGCGAGCCTCGCCAGCCTCTTGGGCGGGATCAAGTTCTGACCTGCCGTTCCCGCTTCCACACCATCAGGAGACCGAAGTGGTCCGGCGTCCACTCCCCCGCATTCTGAGCAGCGGCAGTGCCTCGATCGTCCGCAGCCGCGAGATCGCGCGCACCGCAGCCGACAGCGCCACCGACGTTCTCCATCCGCTGATCACGATCACCCGTGGCCTGCGACAGCTGGCCGCGGCAGGCCGGCTGAAGTGGGTCGGCACGCCCAAGGAGCGGCGCGGTCCCGCGCTGTTCCTGGTGGCGGCCATCGTCCTGGTGGTCGCGCTCATCCCGTACGGGCCGCTGCTCGCCCTGATCACGGTGATGGCCGCGGCCGCCTGGAAGGGCCGGGACCGCACTCCGGTGCACACCGGTCCCGATCCGGCCGAGGTCCAGCGGCTCCAGACCCTCTACGAGGCTCTGGTGCCGTACTTCTCGGTGCCCGAGGACCCCAGTCCGCTGTTCACCCACGGCGGCGACTGGGCCACGGCGTTCGGCGACCACGCCTTCGACGACGACGGCAGGCTCGTCCGGCTCGCGCTGCGCTACCCCGCGTACTTCACCGACGGCGAGCCCCTGTCCCGGGCCCGGATCGAACAGCTGCTGCACGCGAAGTCGGGGCGCGGCCGTGAGTACCACTTCGCCTGGGACGAGGAGGGCAACCAGTTGGTCATGACGGTGCTCGACGCGCTTCCCACCACTGTCGCGGCCCAGCGGTTCGTCACGTCCCCCGGCGAGACCGTGCTGGGCTTCACCGACGCCGACGCGGTCCGGCGGACCATGCCGGTCACCGAGGGCGCGGAGTCCCGTGACGCTCCCCCGGTCGTCTGGCGGACGGGGGCGCGCTCGACCGAGCCGCACCTGCTCGCAGTCGGGCAGCCGGGCAGCGGCACGACCAGCCTGCTGCGCTGCATCGCACTGCAGGCCCTCCAGTACGGCGACGTACTGATCATCGAGGGCAGCGGCACCGGCGAGTACGCCTGCCTGACCGGGCGCACGGGCGTACTGGCCGTCGAGTGCGGCCTTACCGGGGCGCTGGCCAGCCTGGAGTGGGCGGCGCACGAGACCGAGCGGCGGCTCATCTCCGCCAACCGGGCCCGCCAGGCCGGCCACCCCGCGCCCGAGGACACCAAGCGTCCGTTGTGGATCCTGCTCGACCGGCCGAGCGTCTTCGGTCATCTGGCGGCGGCCGACGGACGCACCGATCCGCAGCAGCTCCTCCAGGTGCCGCTGCGGCACGGCAGGGCGGCGAACGTGACGGTGGTCGTGGCGGAGCAGTTCGACGCCCTGGACGACCTCAGCGAGCCGGTGCGCTCGCACACCCGGGCGCGGGCCGTGCTCGGACCCGCCGCCCCGGAGCTGCTGGAGGAGGTGCTGGGCGAGCCGCCGCACACGACGCCGACCCGGGACAACCCGCCGGGCCGCGGCTACGCGCGACTGGGCACCGGGCCGGTCCTGCGGCTCCAGGTCCCGGCCACGCCCGACCCGTACGACGACGCGACGAGCGAGGCGCACCGGCAGGCCGTGCTCGACCTGCTCCCGGAGCGCCAGGTGGCGCCGGAGGCGCAGCCCGAGCCCCAGACGCAGCCCGAGGTGCAGCCCCAGGCGCAGGCCCCGGAGGCGACCCCGGTGCCGGCGGAGGGCTGACGCCGGGGCACCGTCCCCGTCAGGCGACGAAGGTCCGCGGGGCCTCGGAACCGGAGCGCGCTCCGGACTCGACCAGCCTCGCGGCCGCCGCCAGCCGCGCCGCGGCCTCCAGCGCCACGGGGCCGCCCACGGTGAACGGCAGCCTGACGTACCCCTCGAAGGCTCCGTCGACCCCGAAACGCGGTCCGGACGGCACCCGGACGCCCACCCGCTCGCCCAGCTCGGCGAGCCGCGAACCGGACAGCCCACCGGTACGGACCCACAGCGTCAGCCCACCGCGAGGGACGTCGAACTCCCAGTCGGGCAGCTCCTTGCCGAGCGCCGCCACCAGCGCGTCCCGGTTCTCCCTGGCCTGGTCGCGGCGGATGTCGACGGCCTGCGCCCAGCCCCCGGTGCTCATCAGCCAGTTGACGGCGAGCTGCTCAAGGACGGGCGTGCCGAGGTCGGCGTAGGCGCGGGCCGCCACCAGGCTGCGGATCACATCGGGCGAGGCCCGCACCCAGCCGATGCGCATCCCCGCCCAGAAGGCCTTGCTCGCCGACCCCACGGTGAGCACCGTGCTGCCCGCCGGGTCGAAGGCACAGACCGGGCGCGGCATCTCCAGGTCGGGGTCCAGGCTGAGCTCCGACATGGTCTCGTCGACCACCAGAACGGTGCCGGCCGAACGGGCCGCGTCGACGAGCGCCCGCCGCTGGTCCTCGTCGGCCAGGGCGCCGGTCGGATTGTGGAAGTCGGCGACGACGTACGCGAGCCTGGGCGCGGCGTCGCGCAGCACCTGCCGCCACCGGGGGAGGTCCCAGCCCGCCAACCCGTCGGCCATCGCGACGGGTACCAGGCGGGCGCCGGCCTCGCGCATGAGCTGAAGGATGTTCGCGTACGAGGGCGACTCGACGGCGATGCGCTCGCCGCGGCCCGCGAAGAGGTGGCAGATCGCGTCGATCGCGCCCATCGCGCCGGTGGTCACCATGATCTGCTCGGGCATGGTCGGGATGCCGCGCTCGGTGTAGCGGTCGGCGAGCGTCTGGCGGAGCGCGGGCAGGCCGGCCGGGTAGTCCCCATGCGTGTGGGCGTACGGCGGCAGCTCCTCCAGGGCGCCCTGGACGGCCCGGGTGAGCCACGGCTCGGGTGCGGGCAGCGCGGCGCAGCCGAGGTCGATCATCGAGCCGAGCGACTCGGGCGGCAGGGGCTCGAGACCGCGCGCGGGCAGTGGGTTGCCCGCGGGCACGGCGGTCCAGCTGCCCGCTCCGCGGCGCGACTCCAGGAAGCCCTCGGCCCGCAGGGCCTCGTAGGCTGCCGCCACGGTGGTCCGGCTGACGGCCAGCGCCACGGCGAGTTCCCGCTCGGCGGGAAGCCGCGCGGCGACCGGCACGCGTCCTTCGAGGACGAGCAGCCTTATGCCGTCTGCCAGCGCCCGGTAGGCCGGCGGCTTGCGGGTGCCGGGGCCCGCCGGGCGGGACTGCTGGGCGTTGAGCTGCCGGGCGAGTTGAGCCGCACCGACCGCTGAGGTCCACTGCGCCATAATTACCGGTCCACCTAACCCGAATTGGCCCTGGAATGCCTGTCCTGCCAAGCCACAGAGTGTCATGTGTCGGTCCACCACCACCACACAGGGGGCAATCCTTGTCCAGGGAACTCACCCGTCGGCTGTCGCAGCTGTACATCGGCCTCGCGTTGTACGGGGTGAGTTCGGCGCTGCTTGTCCGCGCGGGTCTCGGCCTGGAGCCGTGGGGCGTCCTGCATCAGGGGCTGGCCGAGCGGACCGGCCTGACGATCGGCGTGGTGTCGATCATCGTCGGCGCCGCGGTGCTGCTCCTGTGGATACCCCTTCGACAGCGTCCGGGGCTGGGCACCGTCTCCAATGTCGTGGTGATCGGCGTCGCGATGGACGGCGTGCTCGCCCTCGTACCGGACGTGCACGGCCTCGGCCTGCGGATCCCGCTGATGCTCTTCGGCATCGTGCTCAACGGTGTGGCGACGGGCCTCTACATCGCCGCCCGCTTCGGACCCGGGCCGCGCGACGGGCTGATGACCGGGCTGCACCGGCTCACCGGCCGCTCCATCCGGCTGGCCCGCACCGCGATCGAGGTCGCCGTCGTCGCCACCGGCTTCGCCCTGGGCGGCTCGCTCGGCGCCGGCACCGTCGCCTACGCGCTCGCCATCGGGCCGCTCGCCCAGTTCTTCCTGAAGCTCTTCGCCGTCCCCTCGCCGGAGCCGGAACGCACGGTCGTCGCCGACGGCGCTCCGGAAGGAGCGATACTTCCCGGGTGAACCGAGTACGCCACCCCTACCTGGACCACCCCACGCCGATCGCCTTCGCCCACCGCGGAGGGGCGGCCGACGGCCTGGAGAACACCGCGGTCGCCTTCCGGCGCGCCGGAAGGGCCGGGTTCCGCTACTTCGAGACCGATGTGCACGCCACGGCGGACGGCCGTCTCGTCGCTTTCCACGACGCGACCCTCGACCGCGTGACCGACGCGGACGGGCGGATAGCCGCGCTCCCGTGGAGCCGGGTGAGACACGCGCGCGTGGGGGGAAAGGAACCGCTGCCGCTCTTCGAGGAGCTGTTGGAAGAGTTTCCCGAGCACCGCTGGAACGTGGACGTCAAGGCCGAGCGGGCCCTGGGCCCGCTGATCGAGTTGGTGCGCAGGACCGACGCCTGGGACCGGGTGTGCGTCGGGTCGTTCAGCGAGGGCCGGTTGGCCAGGGCGCAGCGCCTGGCGGGCCCCCGCCTCGCCACCTCCTACGGCACCACGGGAATCCTCGGGCTGTGGCTGCGCGCGCGCAAGATCCCTGCCACGCTGCGCCGGGGCGCCGTGTGCGCGCAGGTGCCCGAGGTCCGGAACGGCATCAGGGTGGTCGACCGGCGCTTCGTGACGACCGCGCACGCACTGGGTCTGCAGGTCCATGTCTGGACGGTCAACGAGCCCGAGCGGATGGCGGCGCTGCTCGACCTCGGCGTGGATGGCATCATGACGGATCGCACAGAGACGTTGCGCACGGTGCTGACCGAGCGGGGTGCCTGGACCTGAACCCCGCCCGCCCGTGGCCCGCATCGGCACGGGACGAACAAGGGGGCGCGGTGAGCGCTGACACCGTGGACCGGACCGGTGGACCGGAAGGAACCGACGGGGACGACGGAGCCTGCGGGGCGGACGAAGCGGGTGGGTCGACCGCCGCCCGTAAGCGTGAGCAGCGCGGCTGGTACTTCTACGACTTCGCGTGCTCCGTCTATTCGACGAGTGTGCTCACGGTCTTCCTCGGCCCGTACCTGACGTCCATCACCAAGGCCGCCGCGGACGCCGACGGTTTCGTCCACCCGTTGGGCGTCCCGGTGCGGGCGGGCTCGGTCTTCGCGTACGCCGTGTCGATCTCCGTGGTGCTGGCCGTGCTGGTCATGCCGCTGGCGGGCGCGGTCGCGGACCGTACGGGGCGCAAGAAGCCGCTGCTGGCTGTCGCCGCGTACCTGGGATCGGCCGCGACGGCGGGCATGTTCTTCCTGAACGGCGACCGCTATCTGCTGGGCGCCGGTCTGCTGATCGTCGCCAACGCCTCGCTGTCCGTGTCGATGGCGCTGTACAACGCCTACCTCCCCCAGATCGCCGGGCCCGAGGAGCGGGACAGGGTCTCCTCCCGGGGCTGGGCCTTCGGATACACGTCCGGCGCCCTCGTCCTCGTACTCAACCTCGTCCTCTACTCGGGACACGAGAGTTTCGGGATGTCGGAGGGGACCGCGGTACGGATCTGCCTGGCCTCGGCCGGTGTCTGGTGGGGCGCCTTCACGCTCATACCGCTGCGGCGGCTGCGCGACCGGCGGGTGCGGCGGGAGGACGTGGTGGCGGGCCGGGTCGGCGCGGGCTGGCGTCAGCTGGTCGCCACGCTCAAGGACATGCGCCGCCATCCGCTGACGCTGTCCTTCCTGCTCGCCTATCTGGTCTACAACGACGGCATCCAGACGGTGATCTCCCAGGCTTCGATCTACGGGTCCGAGGAGTTGGGACTCGACCAGACGACCCTCATCACGGCCATCCTGCTGGTGCAGGTGCTCGCGGTGGCCGGCGCGCTCGGCCTGGGCCGACTGGCGCAGCGGTTCGGGGCCAAACGCATCATCCTCTGCTCGCTCGCCGCCTGGACCGTGACCATCGGCGCGGGTTACTTCCTGCCCGCCGGATCACCGGTCTGGTTCTACGTCCTGGCCTCGGCGATCGGCCTGGTGCTGGGCGGCAGCCAGGCTCTTTCCCGCTCCCTCTTCTCCCATCTGGTGCCGCGCGGCAAGGAGGCGGAGTACTTCTCGGCCTACGAGATGAGCGACCGGGGCACGAGCTGGCTGGGGCCGCTGGTCTTCGGGCTCACGTACCAGTTGACCGGCAGTTATCGCGATGCGATCGTCTCGCTCGTGGTCTTCTTCGCGGTGGGTTTCATGCTGCTCGTACGGGTACCCGTACGACGGGCCGTGGAGGCGGCGGGAAACCTCGTGCCCCGCGAATTTAGGCCTTGAAGTGAAAGGCCGGTAGTGTACGTCTTTGACCTGCCAGGCGGACCGTTACTGCGCGCTCAGATCTCTACAACGCTGGGTGACATTCTGGTGCCAGAGGTGACAAACCGGGCACTGATGGGTACAACAAAGGGCGGCACGCCCGGCGACGCATGACCGGCAACGGGAATCTTTACCGACGACCGGACGTTGACCGGATGACGACGACAGCGACACCTGTCCTGTGGGCGACAAGCCCGGGAGGCACAATTCATGAGTGAGCGAGCTCTCCGCGGCACGCGACTCGTGGTTACCAGCTACGAGACGGACCGCGGCATCGATCTGGCCCCGCGCCAGGCGGTGGAGTACGCATGCCAGAACGGACATCGATTTGAGATGCCGTTCTCGGTTGAGGCAGAAATTCCGCCGGAGTGGGAGTGCAAGGCGTGCGGCGCCCAGGCACTCCTTGTAGACGGCGACGGGCCTGAGGAGAAGAAGGGCAAGCCCGCGCGTACGCACTGGGACATGCTCATGGAAAGGCGCACCCGCGAGGAACTTGAAGAGGTTCTGGCCGAAAGGCTGGCGGTACTGCGTTCAGGCGCCATGAACATTGCCGTGCATCCGCGGGACAGCCGCAAGTCCGCGTAGCGCCTCGGCGCTGCGCCCTACGGCAGTCAGCACAACAAGCACCACAGCAGTAGCACCACACAAGAGCCGCGGGGCTGTGACACACACAATGTGTGTCACAGCCCCGCGGCTCTTGTCGTGCGCCGAAGTGCCGTGGCCGGGGCCCCGAGCCCTCGCATCCGAGGCGGGCCCCCGGCCTCAGGAGGTGAGCGGCGGCCTGGGGCCCTCATCGCGGCGCGGCGCGGGCGAGCCGTCCTCCCTGATGACCTCGCCGTGGACGACCTCGCCCGGGACGACCTTTCCGTCGGGGCGGTGGATACGGGCCTGCTGGAAGGCGTCGCCCAGGCTGCCGGGGCCGGCCGCGCTCATCCGGCGCTCCAGCGACCGCTCCGCGAAGCGGCTCAGGAACGAGCGGACGGGCGGCAGGAGACACACCAGACCGGCCGCGTCCGACAGCAGTCCCGGCAGCATCAGCAGCAGGCCGGCGAGCATCAGGAAGCCGTTGCCCCTGCTGCCCCGCTCTTCCTTGCCCTCTTCGGGCGCCGCGCCGGACTGCTGGCGCTGGAGGGTCTCGGTGAGGTTGCGGAAGGCCCGGCGGCCGGCCCGCTTGATGACCACGGCGCCGAGCACGGCGCCGGCGACCAGCAGCAGGAAGACCGTGAGTCCGCCGGCGGCGGACGCCACGACGGTCAGCAGCCAGATTTCGAGCACCAGCCAGGCGGCGACGCCCAGCGGCACGAAGGTAAGCGCGCGTGAGCGCTTGGGAACTGTCGGGGGCGGTGAGCCGGTCGTCATGCCCCCAGTGTGCCTGGGCGGGCGCCTGAGCGGCGTAAAGACAAGATCAGGAGGGCTTGCGCCCGAGCAGCTTGTTCGTCCGGGAGCCGACGCCCCACGCCGTCACCCGCCACAGCGCCTCGACGACGATGTCGCGGCTCATCTTGCTGTCGCCCAGTTCGCGCTCGACGAAGGTGATGGGCACCTCGACCACGTTGTAGCCGGCTTCGACCGTGCGGCGGGCGAGGTCCACCTGGAAGCAGTACCCCTGGGAGGCGACGTCCTCGAAGCCGAGTCCGACCAGCGTCTCGGTGCGAAAGGCCCGGAAGCCGCCCGTGACGTCCCTGATCGGGACGCCGAGGAGCATGCGCGAGTACGTGCTGCCGCCGCGGGAGAGCATCTCGCGGGACTTGGGCCAGTTGACGACGCGACCACCCGGCACCCAGCGCGACCCGAGGACCAGGTCGGCGCCCTTGAGCGCGGTCAGCAGCCGGGGCAGCTCCTCGGGCTGGTGCGAGCCGTCGGCGTCCATTTCCACCAGGACGCCGTAGTCCTGCTCGATGCCCCAGCGGAAGCCCGCCAGATAGGCCGCGCCGAGCCCCTCCTTGCCCTTGCGGTGCAGGATGTGGACCTGGTCGTCGGCCGCCGCGAGCTCGTCGGCGACCTTCCCGGTGCCGTCGGGGCTGTTGTCGTCCGCGACGAGAACGTGCGCGTCGGGCACCGCGGACCGGACCCGGGAGACGATCGGCTTGATGTTCTCGGCCTCGTTGTAGGTCGGAATGATGACCAGGACTCTGCCGAGCGGGCCGTAACGCCTCTGACCGCCGTCGTTCACTACTGCCCCTTAATGTCGTGCACAGAGGGACCACCATAGCGAGCATGCCCGGTGGCCCCCGCACGACCGTGCTTCGGGGGTGTCGGGCAGCGCCAAGTCGTTTCTGCGGATCGGGGCCCGGCGTCCTTCGGGCCGACCTGGGACCCGCTGGCTGCGGGTCGACCGAAAGCCGTTGTCTACTGAACGTCCGGGCCCCACCCGGGTACCACCCGCCGACCTGCTGAAACCTTCCCTCGCCCCGAGGCGCGGGCGCTGAACCTGGCTCCGGGTGCGGGTGCGCCGGTGCGGCACACCGCCCCATGACCCAGCGGCGTTCGACGACTGCGTGGAGGTTCGGCGGTCGGACGTCCTGCGGTGGACCCGGCCGAACCTACCCGTGGATGGCCGCTTTCTGTCAACAGCCGCCCCACCTGCGGGTTTAGGTCAAATCACCAGGTCAGTGCGGAAGGTGGCCAAGTGACACGAGAGCCTTCCGGAACAGCGATCGGCCGTATGGGGCCCGTACGCATCACTCGTTCGGTCGCAGGAAAACTGTTTGTCCGAAGACCACCGTCCGCAGACAGACGGGGAGTTCGGCGCCGGGAGTGAGGTTCGGCAGCCCCGGCGTACCCGAGCGCGGATCGGTCGACCAGCGGGCGACCCGGTCGTCGGGCGTCTGTACGACGAGCTCGTCGGTGCGCCAGATCGCGTAGTCGGCGGGGGCACCGGGAACCAGGGTGCCCGCGTCGTCCCGGCCGATCGCCCGCCAGCCGCCGCGCGTATGGGCGGCGAAGGCGGCCCGTACCGAGATCCGGTGCTCGGGCGTGCGGTGGAAGGCCGCGGCGCGCAGCGTGCCCCACGGGTCGAGGGGGGTGACGGGGCTGTCGGAGCCGAAGGCCAGCGGGACGCCCGCGCGCAGCAGGGCGGCGTACGGGTTGAGCGTCCGGGCCCGCTCGGCGCCCAGGCGCGCCGCGTACATGCCGTCGGAGCCGCCCCAGGCCGCGTCGAAGGCGGGCTGGACGGAGGCGGTGAGGCCCAGTTCGGCGAAGGCGGCGATCGTGGCGGGGGTGAGCATCTCGGCGTGCTCGACGCGGTGGCGGGCGCCGCGCACCCGGGCAAGGCCGAGCCGCTCGGCCGCCGCGCGCACCCCGGTGACCACGGAGCCGACCGCGGCGTCCCCGATGGCGTGGAAGCCCGCCTGGAGCCCGGCCTCGGTGCACGCGGCCACATGCGCGGCGACGGCCGCCGCGTCCAGGTGGGCCGCGCCGGTGTGGGGCGCGTCGGCGTAGGGCTCGTGCAGGCAGGCCGTGTGCGAGCCGAGGGAGCCGTCGACGAAGAGGTCGCCGGCCGCGCCGATGGCGCCGAGTTCGCGGATGCGACGGGCGTCCTTGGCGTCGGCCACCTGCTCGGCCCAGTAGCCGAAGACCCGCGGCCCGGGTTCGTCGGCGGCGAGCTTCAGCAGGCCGGTGAAGTCCTCCTCGTCGGAGATGTCCGGCCCGGCGCACTCGTGGACGGCGCCGATGCCGAGCGAGGCGGCCCTGGCGAGCGCCGCGCGCTGCGCCTCGGCCCGTTGGCGCGGGGTGATCGCCCCGTGGGCGGCCGCGCGCACCGCGTGGTGGGCCGCGCCGGTGAGCGGGCCCTCCGGGTGGTAGCCGGCCATCCTGGTGATCCCGGGAACCAGGTCGAGCAGCCCGGTGCTGACGACGGCCGAATGGACATCGATCCGGGGCAGGTAGAGCGGGCGGCCGCCCGCCGCCGCGTCGAGCTCGGCGCGCGAGGGGTGGCGCTGCTCGGTCCAGCGGGTGGCGTCCCAGCCGTGCCCGAGGACGACCTGCCCGTCCGGGTGGGCGCCGGTGTGGGCCCGTACCAGCTCCAGGGCCTCGGTGAGCGACCGCGCCGCGGACAGGTCGAGGCCGGTGAGCGCGATGCCGGTGGACGTGGTGTGGACGTGGGCGTCCGTGAACGCCGGGGTGACCAGGGCCCCTTCGAGATCGATCACCTCGTCGACACCGGTGGCGAAGGCGTCGGCCGCCCCCTCGGAACCCACCCAGGCGACGTGCCCCCGCTCGACGACCATTGCGGTGGCGAACGGATCGGCGGGGCTGTGGACGTCTCCACCGCGCAGCAGCACGGTGCGGTGTTCGGCCCCAGGGGCGTTGTGCTCGGTCATGGTGACCAGTCTCGCCCCTCGCGCGGAGTGTCCCGCCCGCGGGGTCAGAGCTGCGGGGGGCGCGCCTCGTACGGGGTGGAGAGGACCACGGTGGTGCGGGTGGAGACCCCCGCGAGGGAGCGGATCCGGGTCAGCAGGTGCTCCAGTTCGAGGGGGGTGGCGACCCGCACCTTGAGGATGTAGTTCTCGTCGCCCGCCACGCTGTGGCAGGCCTCGATCTCGTCGACCACGGCGAGCCGTTCCGCGATGTCGTCGGGGGCGCTGGGGTCGAACGGTTTCGCCGAGATGAAGGCGGTGAGCGGCAGACCGACGGCCTCGGGGTCGACCACGGCGGCGTAGCCGCGAATGACGCCGCGTTGCTCCAGCCTGCGCACCCGCTGGTGCACGGCCGAGGTGGACAGGCCCGTGGCCTTGCCCAGGTCGGTGTAGCTCATCCGCCCGTCCTTGACGAGCAAATCCACGATCTGACGATCCAGCTCCTCCATAGCGGATCAACCTATGGCCCCGGAGGGCTTCCGGCACAGCCGGAGGCGGTCGACGGGGGCACCCGCGGCGGGCATGTGACGAAGACCACAGGGTTATGGCCGTGTCCACCGGGCCTGTGCGGTTACCGCGCGAGCGCGACGGGAAGTGCTTGCTGTGGTCGAGGTCGCAGTGCCTTTGTCGGCCCACCTGAGGGGGAGAGTTTCCATGCAGAAGCTGAAGCGCACCGGACGTACCGAACCGGAGTCCGTCGAATGCGTCGAGGAGGACGAGTTCGACGAGTACGACACCTTCGAGATGTACCGGGTGATCTGCCCGGACTGCACCCAGCCGATCGCGTTGCTCGCGGACGAGACCGTCCTGCCCGAGCACGCGAAGTGCCCCACCCCGTGGAACCCGTTCGGGCTCACGGCGTGCACCGGCACGGGCCGGCCGTCGTCGGACGCCAAGCCCGCCGACGCGTCCCTGGACGTGCAGGAGCAGGAGACCGCGCTGCTGCTGACGCTCCCCCAGGGGCTGGACTGGCGGACGCAGCCCTTCTCGCACGTCGGCGGCCAGGGCTCGCGCCCGCTCAAGGCGGCGCAGCTGCGGAGCGCCGCCTGACCTCAGCCGGCGCTCCAGTACGTCCCACGCACCATCGCGTCGAGTGACGCCCGGTGCAGGATCATGGTGTCCGGGTCCGCGGGGACCCGGACCTCACCGAAGTGCACCTGCCGGTAGCCGATGCGCAGCATCAGGACGGCGTGCCGCAGGGCGGCGTACAGCGTGTGGAATTCCATGTCCCGCGGTGTGTGGCCGGTGAGTTCGGCGTAGCGCCGCTCGATGTCGTGCCGCCGCAGGAAGCCCGGCAGGCCCGGCTGCCCCAGGGACTCGGTCAGGTCCTGGAAGAAGCGGTGCAGATAGACCGTCCAGGCCAGGTCGAGTTCGCGCGGGCCGTAGGCCGCCATCTCCCAGTCGAGCACGGCAGCGGGCTCGAAGCCCTCGTAAATGATGTTGCCTATGCGGGCGTCGCCCCAGCTCAGCACGGCCGGCGCGGACTCTTCGGGCCAGTGCTTCTCCAGCCAGTCGAAGGCCGACTCGATGAGCGGGGAGCGGGCTACACCGTCCACCACCCAGGCGTAGTAGGCCCGTTGGGCCTCGACATGGCGGCGCAGTGGGCTGCCCGGGCCGGGCGGCAGCAG
Organism: Streptomyces sp. A5-4; assembly: GCF_051131715.1. Lineage (NCBI taxonomy): Bacteria > Bacillati > Actinomycetota > Actinomycetes > Kitasatosporales > Streptomycetaceae > Streptomyces > Streptomyces sp. A5-4. The sequence continues at coordinate 1,006,367 of NZ_CP178591.1, forward strand.
GAACCGTGCCTCCTGCGCCGGGAATTGGTCGTGCAGCCGCGCGAGGACGGTGAGCGTGGCGTCCTGGAGCTGGGCGCGCTCGGCGTCGGTGGCGGAGTGGAGCCAGTTGCCCTCGTACGTGTAGGGCATGACGTCGGGCGGCACCCGCCCCTCGGCCCGCTCCATGACGAAGAAGGGCGCGCCGAGCGGGCCGGGATCCTCCTCCAGCCACAGGGTGCGCGGCACGGGCACGCCGGTGTGCTCGGCGACGAGGCTCATGACGCGATGCTGGCGGGCCATGTCGTAGACGGGGAAGACGGTGTACGCCGCCGGGTCCGCGGCCAGCCGCAGGGCGCAGCGGTGCGCCGGGGCCGAGGGGTGGTCGAGGTCGAAGAGCAGCGTTTCGCTGGACATGCCGTTGGAGGCGGGGGCGTGGACGCCGGTGACGCGCGCTCCGGGCAGGCGGCCGGCGAACCACGCGGTCAGCCGGCGGCCGATCTCCTCGGGGTCGCGGGTGGTGGTGCGGGGGCGAGGTGCCGTGGTCATGGCGGTACTCCCGTCTGCGGGGCGTTCGGGTCGTCGGAGGACGCGCGGGCGCCGGTGGGTCTCCCGGCAGCGCGCGGCGCGTGCAGGTGTGCCGAGGGGGTGCGTGCCGATCGTGTACGCGTGTGCCGGGCGTGGGTGCGTGCCGAGAGGGCCCGGCGGTCCCCGGGAGGGCCCGCCGGGCACCCGTCAGGGCGCCACCGAGTCGTAGCCGGTGAAGCCGCTGGGGTCGTGGCGGCCGAAGGTGCCGTGCTCGAAGACGCCGTGGCCGATGCGCCCGTCGAGGGTGAAGCGGGCGGCGTGGTCGGTGACGCCGTACGCCGCCATGGGGTGCGCCGCGGGGTCGGACAGGTCGTAGGTGCGCCGGTCGGTCCAGTCGCGGCCCATCCAGGTGCCGTGCTGCCAGTCGGCGGCGGGCGGGTAGCCGGCGCCGACGGCCAGCGGCGAGGAGTTCAGGATCTCCACGCCCAGTTCGAGCGGCTTGCGGGCGGGGTCGGTGAGATGGATGACGGCGCTCTCCGGGTGGCGTGTTCCCGGGCGGTAGGTGATGTCGGCGTGCGGCCAGCCGAGTTGGACGTCGTGTTCGCCGTCGCGCACCAGGAGCGCCTCGTTGAGGTTGCGGTGCCCGTCGGCGTCCTCCTGGGCGATCACCATCAGGAAGCGGTCGTCGAAGCGCACCGGGACCCAGAGCCAGTGGAAGCCCTCGGGGCGGTACTCCTCGGCGGCCCGGCCGCCGTCCTCGCCCGGGATGGGCCGCACCCCCCAGCTGCGGTCGCGGGTGCCGGTCCACTCCCCCGCCGTCAGCGGTATCTCCTCGCCGCCGGCGCGGATCACGCCCGTGGCGCCGCCCGCCTGGACGAACCGGCGCCCTTCGAGCATCAGGCGCTCGCCGCGCCGCTGGACGTGGTGCGGTTCCCAGACGGCGGGGAAGTCCGCGGTCCAGGTGATGTCGTACGACAGGGCGTCCGGGTCCTTCGGGTCGGCGTCGCAGTGCAGCGTGAAGCGGCGCAGCGGGTCGTCGACGGTGATCCGCAGCGGGCCGACACAGAGGTTCATCCGGTCGTCGGTGAGTGCGTCGGAGGCGCGTACGGCATGCAGTCGATCACCGATGCGCAGCGTCGCGTAGGCGTCGATCACCCCGGTGTTGGGATAAACGCCGAGGCCCGCGATGAGCAGGGCGCGGCCGGTGTGGTCGACGAGGTGGAAGATGCACCGGTCGTAGGCGTTGCGGTCGCCCGTCGCCACGTGCTTCATCGACAACGGGGTCTGGTGGATGGGGTATTCGTCGAGCGCGATGGGGCGGTCCTCGGCCACGGCGGTCCTCCTGGGCGCGGACGTGGGGCGTTCGCGGGTCACCGCGGCGTGAACCGGGAGCCGCCGGACACCCCCTGACGGGGTACGGCGCCACCGGACGGTGCGGCCCCCGGCGGCGGATATGACGGTACGTCAGAAACCGCGTTCGGGGCCATACTCGTGTCACCGTCCGCCCACGGGACGGTCACGCCATGAACAGACGCTCGATTCGGCCGGGCGGTACCCCCGGCGGCCTGCCGCAGTTGGCCATGCATGACCCAGCTTTTCACCACCGCGATCGGTGACGGACGCCGGCGCCACGCGTCACCCATGCCGGAAGAATCGGTTCCGCAGCCTGCCGATCCGCCCATCTACCGCGCCCTCATGTACCAGTGGCACAGCGCGGGGCGGACCCTGCCGGGGCGCCGCGACCCGGAGTGGATCCGGCTCGTGGCGTCCCCTGGCTGGCCGGAGCCCGACTGGAGCAGGCAGGGCGGATCAGCGGGACTCGGGCCCCGCTAGGTGGCGGGCGATGACCATGCGCTGGATCTGATTCGTACCCTCGACGATCTGGAGCACCTTCGCCTCCCGCATGAAGCGCTCGACCGGGAAGTCCAGGGTGTAGCCGTAACCGCCGAGCACCTGGACCGCGTCGGTCGTCACCCGCATCGCCGCGTCCGTGCAGAACAGCTTCGCCATGGCGGCCTGCCGTGAGAACGGCCGCCCGGCGTCCCGCAGGCGTGCCGCCGCGAGATACAGGGCCCGGCCCGCCTCGATCTGGGTGGCCATGTCCGCGAGCATGAAGCGCAGCCCCTGGAAGTCCGCGATCGGCCGGCCGAACTGCTGCCTCCCCGTCGCGTACGACAGCGCCTCGTCCAGCGACGCCTGCGCCACCCCGATCGCGCAGGCCGCGATGCCCAGGCGACCCGAGTCGAGCGCGGACAGCGCGATCGCGAAGCCCTGGCCCTCCTCGCCGAGACGGCGCGAGTCGGCCACCCGTACGCCGTCGAAGTGCAGCTGGGCGGTGGGCGAGCCCTTCATGCCCATCTTCTTCTCGGGCGACGCCGCGGTCAGCCCCTCGGCGTCGCCGGGCACCAGGAACGCCGAGATGCCCCGGGCGCCCTCACCGCCGGTCCGCGCCAGGACGGTGTAGAAGTCGGCGACCCCGCCATGGGTGATCCAGGCCTTGGTACCAGTGATGATCCAGTCGTCCCCGTCGCGCACCGCCTTGGTGCTCAGCGAGGCGGCGTCGGAGCCGGAGGCGGGTTCGGAGAGGCAGTAGGCGCCGAGCAGGCCGCCGCCCAGCATCGCGGGAAGGTACTCGCGCTGCTGCTCCTTGGTGCCGTACCCGGCCAGCGCGTGGCAGGCGAGGCTGTGGACGCTGACGCCGAGACCGACCGTGAGGCGGGCCGCGGCGAGCTCTTCCAGGACCTGCAGATAGACCTCGTACGGCTGGTCGCCGCCGCCGTACTCGGCGTCGTACGGCAGGCCGAGAAGGCCGGACTCGGAGAGCAGCGAGAAGACATGGCGCGGGAAGTGCCCGGCGTCCTCCTCCGCTGCCGCCTGGGGCGCGATGTCGCGCTGGATCATGTCGCGCACGAGCGCGAGCAGATCCCGGGACTCCTCGGTGGGCAGCTGTCGTTCCACCGGCTGCGGGGCACGGTCGGGCATTGCGGCGCACTCCTCCCTTTCGGGCACTGCGGCGGTCGCGCGCGCAGGGTGTGGCGGCGCCGCCGGGTCTCACTGCCAGGGCCGCTCCGCGTACTCCCGGATCACGGAAGTCGCTGGCCAGCGGCTGTGGCGGGTTGAGTATGCCCGATGGAAGGGTTTCCGTCACGGGTCAGGGGACGACGGCCGGTGCCGGGCACTCGGGGACCAGCTCCCCGATCGTACGAAGAGTGGAGCGCAACAGCAGTACGAGCAGCTCACGCACCTCGTCGCGGTCCAGCTCCTGGTGGCCCAGCCAGTCCAGCGTGACCCCTTCGACGCCGGTCATCCAGCTGATCAGCGCCAGTCGGGCGATCAGCTGGATGTCGCGGCGGCCGTAGGCCCCCTCCGCGATGGTGGCGATCAGCTCTTCGCGCACCGTGTCGCGGATCTCCTGGACCTGGGTGTCGAAGCCGACGCCGCCGGTGACGATCGTGCGGTACGCCGCCTGGTTGTGCTGGGCGTAGCGCAGGTAGCCGTCCATGGTGCGCTGGAGGCGCTGGGTGGGCGGCAGGTCGGTCTCGCTGCCGGCGCGCGCGACCAGTTCGGCGACCGATTCCTCGACGATGGCGAGGTAGTAGCCCCGCTTGCTCTTGAAGTAGTAGTAGATCAAGCCCTTGGCGATGCCCGCGTGCCGGGCGATGTCGTCCATCGACAGTGCGTCGTACGACGTGTCGGCGAACAACTTCCTTCCGGTCGCGATGAGTTCGGCGCGGCGCAGCTGGGATCGTTCGGTCGATCCACGCTGTTGACTAATATTCAAATTACGCCCTAGTCTCCAACTGCCACAGGATCACGGCAGTATGCCAGACCTGGCCAACTCCGTTCTCGCGTTGTCCTGTCGGCGGTTTTGAACATGCCTTGAACGAGCTTGAACGCACCTCCACGCACTCCCCCTGCGCACCGAACGACGTACGGGAGGAACACAGTGAGCGCAGCCAAGCGGCCACCTGCCGAGGGCAGAACGGCCTGGAAGAAGACCGCGGTCGTCGCGATGCCGGCGGTGCTGGCGGTCGGGGTGATGGCATCCATGATGGGCGAGGGCGCGCTGGCCGCGTCGTTCGCCGTCTCGGGCACGAGTTTCCAGGTGGCGTCGGGAAAATTGTCGAGCCAGGGGCTTTCCAGTTACGTCCAGACGGACCGGTCGGCGGACGGCAGGGGCCATCCTGTCGCGCTGCTGGGCATCGGTGACGCCAGGCTCAGCGACATCTGCCAGGCCGCCGAGGCCGAGACGCCCGTCGGCAAGGTCGTCTTCAAGCTGACCGCGGGCGGCAAGGCCGGTGAGGTGACGGCCAGCAGCCTGATCATCGACGCCGAGGACCTGGTCGGCGACGCCCGCTTCGGCACCGCGGAGATCGGCCGGGACGCGTCGACGCTCGACCAGGTACCGGGCGTGCAGGGCGAGGCGGGCAAGTTCGGGCTGCAGGCCGGGGACATCGAGGTCGCGGGCGTGAAGTCGCACGCCTGGTCCGCGACCGGCGGGAACTTCCGGCTGAAGGGGCTCAGCATCGATGTGAGCCTGGACGGCAAGAAGTGCTTCTGACGAATCCGGTCAAGGGCCGGCTGGAGAGGCGTCTCCCGTACCCCGACGGGCGGCGCCGCCTGCGGGCCTGGCGGCGCACCCGGCCGTTCTGGGGCGGGCTGCTGCTGATGCTCGGGGGCACCGAGCTGCTGCTCGTGCCGCTGTCGCCGCTGACGGTGCTGGTGAGTCTCGGGCTCGGCGGACTCGCGGCGATCGGCATCGGGCTCGCGTTGATCGTCGCGGGGCTGTTCCTGTGGTTCCTGCCGCACACCCGCCACTACGTGAGCATCAACGCGCTGCTGCTGTCGGTGCTGTCCTTCGCCGCGACGAATCTGGGCGGATTCCTGGTCGGGATGGGGCTGGGGATCGCGGGCAGCGCGATGGGCTTCGGCTGGACGCCCGCCCCGGACGAGCACGAGGAGCGGGAGCACGCGCCGCCGCACGACGGGCAGGGGTCAAGGACGCTCGCGGCCGCGCTGCCCGTCGTACTGCTCGCCGCGCTCGGCGGCGGTCCGGCGCAGAAGGCGCCGGAGCCCGGTTCCGTCCTCGCGCCCCGCACGGCGCCGACCGTCACCACCACCCGCTTCGCCCCGGACGGCTTTCTGATCGCTGGGGTGCGGGAGGTCCCGACGGTCGACGGCCCGGTGCGGGCGATGGTGCTCAAGATGCGGTCCGCGTCCCTCTCCGACTACCGGCTCAAGACCCGCGACGGCCACGACGAACTCGCCCTCGGCGCGGACACCCTGGACCTGAGCGGCGATGTGACGCTCTACCTCACCAAGTTCAGCGGGTGCCTCCAGGGGATCCTGTGTCTCACCTTCACCCCGGACGGCCTGCCGGTGCCCCCCGTCGTGCCGCCCTTCGTCTTCATGACCGATGTCAGCGCCGAACAGGCCCTGGTCACCTCGGACTTGATCGTCACCGACGGGCTGACGCTGGAGGCCTCGTGATCCAGATCCAGGCGGCGCTGTTCTGGTCCTACGCGATCGGGGCGACCTTCGCCCTGTCGGCGGGGCGCCAGCTCCAGTGGTGGGAGCGGTCCGTGCGGGGCCAGGGCCCACGGACGCGCAGCCGGGCGGCCGACCCCTATCTCGCGCTCACCCTGCTCTTCGCGGCGGTCATGCTGGTGCCGACCGGCCTCTTCCTGCTCTGGCAGAACCCGTCCTGGGCCACCATGCACGTGGCGCGCGACCACGACGGGGTGTGGGCGGGCCTCGTCCTCTTCTACGCCGGCGGGATCATTGTCGCCACGCTGCTCGGCTTTCTGGCGGCGCGGCTGTTCGTGCTGGTGGGCGCGGGGTACTGGGCGTACCTGCAGACCGTCGGTGGCCATTTCCTGCTCTTCGGCATACTCATCCACGGCTGGGACGGCCATGGCTACCGGCGCCTGCTGACCACCGGCAGGGACGCGTACGCCGACTGGCCGCGCGAGAGCGTGGTCAACAACGTCCTGGACTTCCTGACCTCCGGGACCTTCCTCGCCCTGCTGATCCTCGGCGCGGGTGTCGTCGGGACCATGCTGGCCACCGAGATCGGCTGGCTGCTGGAGGGCTGGCGGCTGCCGGGCGCGGACGAGGACCGCAAGGTGGCGCGGGTGGCGGCCGTCGCCGTCGCGGCGGCCGGGGTGTACGGCCTGCCGTTCGTCGGCGCGCTGGCAGCGAGTGCGCTCGTACGCCTGCTGGGGTGGCCGGCGGGGCTCGCGCTGTTCGCGGCCCTGGCGGGGGTCGTGCTGCTGCCGCGGCGCAGTCCCGTGCGGCTGCTGTACGGGCTGGTGGGCGTCCCGCACCGGCACTGGAGGGCCGACGTGGAGCTCATCCGGGCCGCCTGAAGCGCCGGCGCCCGGCGGACTCCGGGTCACCCGCGGGTCACATGAGTCCGGCGCCGGTGACGAACATGGCCAGAAGGACGACGAGGGTCCAGCCCAGCAGGTGCTCCAGCAGCTTGGGGCCGTCCTTGGGGCCGCCCGTCCGGGCGCGGGCGCTTTCGGCAGTGTTCACGGTCGTGGCAGTCATGGAATCCCGCTCGGTCGTGTGGCAGTGGATGTCCCCCGAGAGACGTCTCCACACTGACAGCGGGTCCGGCCCCGGGGTACATGACGTTGGTCACGCGCCCCCGGGGCCTCCCGTCTCAGCGAATGCCCACGGCCCCCAGAGCCCACTGCTGGGCCAGCTTCGGGTGGGCGGGCCAGTAGACGTAACAGACGCCGCCTGTGCCGGACACCACTTTCCCGGCCGCGTTGTAGCGCTTGGTCCTGAGCCAGACGTTCTCCCACTCGCGGCGGTTGTAGACGCGGCGCACGGCCTGGTTGCTCGGGGAGGCCGGGTCGTTCGCGATCACATCACCGTCCGGCGTGAAGCCGATGACCGTCATCAGGTGGCCCGCCGTGCCGTAGCCCGCGCCCGTCAGCTCCTTCTCCAGGAAGGACTGCGACGTTATGGCCGGGATACCCGCCTTGACCAGGGTCTCCAGGTCGGTCAGCGAGTGGAGCCGGGTGACGACCGCGCTCATGTCCTTGTACGTCGCGGCGTACGCGGCGTTGAAGGGCCAGTTGCCGCAGCCGTCGTACTGGTAGTCGAAGGTGTGGCGCGCCGCGTGACAGACCTGCGGATCGGCGAAATCGGGGTTCACCCAGGCCAGGTCGCGCGCGGTGGGTTTGCGGCCCCAGTACTCGATGATCATCTGCGAGGAGGTGGGGCTGCACCACGCCTCACCGCCGTTGTCGAACTCCGGGTACTGCCCGACGTGCGTGTTCTGCGAGTAGCGCGGGACGACGAGCTCCCGGCCAGCCCGGGGCGTGGACGCCGGGACGGTGAAGCGGTCGGGGATGTCCGAGGCCATGGCGCCGACCCGCCAGACGGCCGGGGTGAGGCGGGTGCCGGGCTTGCGGTGCAGCGTCAGCCGCAGCCGGTACGAGGCCAGGCGCAGGCCGCTCGCCGGGTCGTCGATGGCGAAGGTGTCGGTCCAGACGCTGCTCCGGTCGTCGCTCTGGTCGTCGACGGAGGTGCGCTTGATGTCGGCGTCGCCCGCGGCCCAGCGGCCCATCACGTACCAGGGCGTCTTCGCACCGTCCGAGTACGTGCCGCTCAGCTCGACCGCCAGCCAGGTACCGGCCGGGGTGTGCGCGTTCCAGGAGGCGATGACCTCGGTCGCGGGGACCGTGCAGCGGTGGACCGGCGAGGTCCAGGTCGCGCTCTCCCAGCTGGTGGTCGCGCCGGTGTGCGGATCGGTGTACTCGGTGCGGCCGGACGGCGTGGCGATGACCAGGGACGGCCGGCGGCCCGCCACGACCTTGGTGCCCGAGTCGGCGCCGCTCCGCCAGTCCCGGTAGGTGGACCAGAAGCGGTTGTCGACGAGCGGGGTACGCACGGCGGCGCCACCGGTGGGTGAAGCGGCGGCGGGGGTCGCGGCGGAAGCGGCTGCCGCACCCGCGGCCACCGCGACTGCGGCGGTCAGAACGGTTCGGCGCGAAGCGGATCTGGTCATGGTCATGGACCCCCAAATGGGATGCGGATGGCGCAACAGATGCCCGGCAGTGCGCCAACTATGGCCGGTTCCGGCGGACTTCTGCCAGCACCTGACGCCGCGTGGTTCCCACCAATATTGGTTTGGACCACTGGTGTGACCTGCGAGGCGCCCCGGCCCGGGATGGTCCTAGGGTGGACAGAGTGGAAGACTTGGACCGACTCGCCGCCCTGCTGACCGCACTGCCGCCCTCCTGCGGCCCGGTGCGGCTGGTCGCCGTCGACGGGCACGCGGGCTCGGGCAAGAGCACCTTCGCGGCCCGGCTCGCGGCGGCGCTCGGCGGCGCCCCCGTACTGCATCTCGACGACCTGGCCACCCACGAGCAGCTCTTCGGCTGGACCGGACGGCTGCGCGAGCAGGTGACCGGGCCGCTCTCCCGCGGCGGGAGCGCGCGGTACACCCCCTACGACTGGTCGCTGCGCCGCTTCGGCCCGCCGCGCCTCCTGGACCCCGCGCCGGTCGTGCTGATCGAGGGTGTGGGGGCCGGGCGCGGGGCGCTGCGCCCGGATCTCGCGTGGCTGCTGTGGATGGATCTGGACGCGCGCCGGTCCTGGGCACGGGGGCGGCGCAGGGACGGACCGGCCCAGTCCGGCTTCTGGGACGGGTGGACAGCGGCGGAGACGCGCCATTTCGCGACCGACCCCTCTCGGCCGTACGCGAATACGTTGGTACAGGAGAGGCAGGAGGGGTACAAGTGGCGCCATGGGCCCTCCGCGACAGCGCGAAGCGGCCCTTTTGGTCACTGCACGTGACCACCTGCCCCCGGCTTCCGGAACGGCTTGAAAACCGCCCCGGGAGTGCCTCAACTCCGCTTGACCCAAGGGGTGTACAGGTCTTACGTTCTCAATGTGCGGCTCTCCGGAGCCGCCGCAGACGCGAAGCCCCCGGTTGTTCCCCCGTGATCGGGGGCTTCGTTCTGCCCCCACAGCCCCCTGTCGGGCCGCCCAGTGGCGCCTTTCGCTCACCCTCGGTCACCGTGCGCGACCGACCTGCGCCACCCTTGGGCCGTAGCTCTCTGCACAGGTACGATGCCCTTCGGTGCGGTCAAATCCCGTCCGCGGCACGGCGGTTCTGAGACCTGGTTCTGCGACCTGCCGACGGGCGCCGGCCCGGCGGCACATCACGGGGGGCACAGTTTGTGGTGGACGTGACGGACTTCGGCACGCAGGGTGTGAACGCACCGGCCGACCTCGCCTGGCTGCGCGGCGTCGATGCCTACACGATGGGCGGGTATCCGCAGGCGGAGGAGGAGTTCAGGGCCGCCGTGCGGATGGATCCCGGCATGGCCGACGGCTGGCTCGGGCTGCACGCGCTGCGCGTCGACACGACCACCGCCCTGCTGCGCATGTACCGCCACCGCGAGCGCTTCGGCGAACAGCGCGCCCGGCACCGACGCACCATCAACTCCTGGTACTGGCTGGGCTGGTGGGTACAGCCCGTGCTGGAGAGCCCGCGCGATCTGCTGCTCGCGCACGCCTCGCACTGGCTCGACGGCCGCCATGTGCCCGAGCTGGACCGGGCACTGGCGGGCCTGCCGCCGGTGGACGCCGACCCGCAGGTGCGTTTCCTGCACGCGTGCCGCGCGTATCTGGTCAAGGACTGGGAGCAGCTCGTACGGCACACCGACCCGCTCGTCGACGACCCGCTGCTGGGCATCGAGACAGGGCTCTTCGGCGGGATGGCGCGGGTGCGTCTGGAGATGTACGGGCAGGCGGAGCCGATGCTGTCGGCCGCCCTGATGCGCTGTCGCAGCGAGCAGCCGCAGCGAAAGGAGCTGCGGTACTGGCTGGCGCGCGCGCACGAGGGCACCGGGCGCAGCGCCGCCGCGCTGCCGCTCTACCGGGCCGTGCACCGGGTCGACCCGGCCTTCATGGACACCTCGGCGCGGCTGGCGGCCATCGCCGAGGGGGACGGGTACGAGGACTCCACCGACTTCGCCGCCATGTCACTGGCGGGGCTCGGCCAGGACACCGCGGACGCGGCGGGTGACGCGGACACCCTGATCGGCCCGGACGCGCCGGAGGGCCGGGACCTGCGGCTCGGCGACGGGGTCCAGACCCCGCTCGGAGGCGCGGTCCCGCCGATCACGGGCGACGGCGTGCGGGAGAAGGCCGTCATCCCGGTGCGGGCGGCCGTGCCGTCCTTCCCGGCCGGTTCGGCCGACCCGGCGCTGCTCGCCGAGGCGCTCGCGGAGCTGGAGCGGATGGTGGGCCTCGATCCGGTGAAGCGCCAGGTCAAGGCGCTTTCCGCGCAGCTGAACATGGCTCGTCTGAGAGCGGGCGAGGGCCTTCCCGTACAGCCGCCGAAACGTCACTTTGTCTTCTCCGGACCGTCCGGCACCGGCAAGACCACCGTCGCCCGGATCCTGGGGCGGGTCTTCTACGCGCTCGGGCTGCTGGGCGGCGACCATCTGGTGGAGGCCCAACGCTCCGATCTGGTGGGCGAGTTCCTCGGCCAGACCGCGGTCAAGGCCAATGAGCTGATCGACTCCGCGCTCGGCGGGGTGCTTTTCGTCGACGAGGCGTACAGCCTCTCCAACACCGGTTACAGCAAGGGCGACGCGTACGGGGACGAGGCCCTTCAGGTGCTCCTCAAGCGCGCCGAGGACAACCGGGACCATCTGGTCGTCATCCTGGCCGGCTACCCGGAGGGCATGGACCGCCTGCTGGCGGTCAATCCCGGGCTCTCCTCGCGCTTCACCACCCGCGTCGACTTCCCCAGCTACCGCCCGCTGGAGCTGACCGCCATCGGCGGGGTGCTGGCCGCCGAGAACGGTGACATGTGGGACGAGGAGGCGCTGGAGGAGCTGCGCAGCATCAGTGGACACGTCGTCGACCAGAGCTGGATCGACGAGCTCGGCAACGGCCGGTTCCTGCGCACGCTGTACGAGAAGAGCTGCGCGTACCGGGACCTGAGACTCTCCGGCTACCCGGCCACCCCCACCCGCGACGACCTGTCCACACTGCGGCTGCCGGACCTGATGCAGGCGTACGGCGAGGTGCTGTCGGGCCGCGGCCCGGTGGGGCGCGGCAAGCAGGAACCGCCTCTGCTGTGACCGCCGGTGTGCGTGCCCCGGCGGGGGCACGCACACCGGCGGTGCGTCACCCGACCAGGGCCACCTGATCAGCGGCGTTCCCGACTGCCGGGGCGGTGTCCCTGGGCAGCCGGGGCACCACCACCCGGTGGGCGGGGTCGCGTACCTCGCCCACCAGCATCTCCAGTACGTCCTCCAGCGCGACCAGACCGAGCACCCGTCCCGATCCGTCCGCGACCTGCGCCAGATGCGTCGCGGCGCGGCGCATCACGGTCAGGGCGTCGTCCAGCGGCAGCTCCGCACTGAGGACGGCCATCGGACGCCAGATCTGCTGGGGCACGGCCCGCCCGGTCTCCTCCAGGTCCAGTACGTCCTTGACGTGCAGGTAGCCCATGAAGGCACCGCCGTCGGCGCACACCGGGAAGCGCGAGTAGCCGGTGCTGACCGTGAGCTCCTCGATCTCGCGGGGCGTGACCGAGGCGTCCACGGTGATCAGGGAGGCCCGGTCGAGCAGGACGTCGGCGACCAGGAGGCTGCCCAGTTCCAGCGCGTCCTCCAGGCGTTCCTGCTCCCCCGGCTCCAGCAGTCCGGCCTGCCCCGAGTCCTCGACGAGGCGGTTCAGCTGCTCACTGGTGAAGACCGACTCGACCTCGTCCCTGGGCTCGACGCGGAACAGCCGCAGCACCAGACGCGCACAGGCGCCGAGCCCCACCGTCACCGGGCGGCACAGCCGCGCGAAGCCGACCAGGCCGGGGCTGAGCCACAGCGCGGTCTTCTCGGGGGCGGCCATGGCGAGGTTCTTGGGGACCATCTCGCCGATCACGAGGTGCAGGACGACGACCACCGCCAGCGCGATCACGAATCCGAGGGGATGGATCAGCCCTTCGGGCAGGTGCACCGCGTGGAAGACGGGCTCCAGCAGACGCGCGACGGTCGGCTCCGCCACCGCGCCGAGGGTCAGCGAGCAGATCGTGATGCCGAACTGCGCCGCCGCCATCATCTGCGGAAGGCGCTCCAGGCCGTGCAGGACTTTCCTGGCGCGTGCGGAGCCGCCGGCCGCGAGCGGTTCGATCTGGCTGCGGCGTACGGAGATGAGCGCGAACTCGGCGCCGACGAAGAACCCGTTCGCCAGGACCAGCAGCACGGCGAACAACAGGTGCAGCACGTTCATCGCACGGCCTCCGGGACCTGCACGGTACGGACAAGACGGACCCGCTCCGCGCGATGGCGGTCCACCTGCCGCACACACAGGCGCCAGCCGGGCAGTTCGGCCCGGTCTCCGGGTGCGGGGATGCGCCCCAGCAGATCGGCCACCAGACCGGCCACGGTCTCGTACGGGCCCTCGGGGACTTCGAGGCCGATGCGCCGCAGGCCGACGACCCGGCAGCTGCCCTCGGCCTCCCAGGCGGGCTGGCCGTCCTCGGCGGGCACCGCGGCGAGCTCGGGTCGCTCGGCGCCCTCGTCGTCGTGCTCGTCCCTGACCTCTCCGACGAGCTCCTCGACGATGTCCTCCAGGGTGACGACCCCGGCCGTGCCGCCGTACTCGTCGACGACGACGGCGATCGGCTGCTCGCTGCGCAGCCGGTCCAGCAGCTGCTGGACGGGCAGGGTCTCAGGCACCAGGAGCGGCGGGACCGCGACCCGGTACACCGGGGTGCGCAGCCGCTCGTCCACCGGCACGGCGAGCGCGTCCTTGAGGTGGACCATGCCCACGATCTCGTCGATGCGCTCCCGGTAGACGGGGAAACGGGACAGGCCGGTGGCCCGGGTGAGGTTGAGGACGTCCGCCGCGGTCGCGGAGGACTGCAGGGCGCTGACCTTCACCCGCGGCGTCATGACGTGCTGCGCGGTGAGCCCGCCGAGCGAGAGGGCCCGTACGAACAAATCGGCGGTGTCCTGCTCCAGCGTGCCGGCCAGCGCCGAGTGGCGGGCGAGCGAGACGAGCTCTCCCGGGGTACGGGCGGATGCCAGCTCTTCGGTGGGTTCGACGCCCAGCATCCGCACGAGGCGGTTGGCGACGGAGTTGAGGAGGGAGATCACCGGCCGGAAGACGGTCGAGAACAGGTACTGCGGGCCGGCGACGAATCGTGCGACCTGCAGGGGCCTGGAGATCGCCCAGTTCTTCGGCACGAGCTCGCCGATCACCATCTGGACGGCGGAGGCGAGCAGCATGCCGACCACGACGGAGATGCCGGACACGGCGCCCTGGGGGACGCCGACGGCGGTGAAGGGGCCGGCGAGGAGGTGGGCCAGCGCGGGCTCGGCGAGCATGCCGACCACCAGGGAGGTGATCGTGATGCCGAGTTGGGTGCCGGAGAGCTGGAAGGAGAGCTCGCGCAGCGCGGTGACGACGGTACGGGCCCGCCGGTCACCCGCCGCCGCGGCGCGCTCGGCGTCCGGCCGCTCCACGGTGACCAGGCCGAATTCGGCGGCCACGAAGAACCCGTTGGCGAGGATGAGGAGGAAGGCTGCGGCGAGCAGCACGAGCGGGATGGTCATGCCGCCGACTCCGAAGAGGGGGCGGCGCAGGTACTACCGGACGATCCGTCCATTGCTGGAGGGAGTCACTCCTTGGGTCGCAGGTGCCCCGCGGCCCAGGTGCGGCCGTTCGGTGCGGGGCGGGCCGTTCTCGGCGCCACAGTCAACAGAGTAATCATTGGCGCGGCGAGCCGGGTGGGGCTCAGTCGGCGTGTGTGCCCGAGCCGTGGAATTCCGCCAGGGCGCGCAGCGCGCGGGCGTCACGGATGGCCTGCTCCTTGGCGATGCCGGGCTGGATTCCGAGGGCCGGCAGGCTGGTGCCGTCGCTCAGGTCGAGGAAGACCCAGGCGTCGCCGGGACGCAGGTTGACCTTCACGATCTCGGCCCACTCCAGCCGGCGCCTGGTGGTGAGGTTGACGACCGTGACCCCGGCCTCGTCGGCCTCCACCTTGGGGCGGCTCAGCAGCAGCATGACGCCGAAGAGCAGCAGCGCGGTGAAGATGAAGCTGACCCGCTCCCCCGGTGACAGGGTCTCCAGGAGCAGTGCGATCGCCGTGATGACGGCGAACATCGCCGCCCCGACGGTCAGCAGGACGGCCCGGGTGCGGGTCGGCCGGAACGTGACCGGCAGTATGGGCAGTTCGGACTGTGACACGGTGGCCGGATTCCTTCGGGCGGGGTGGGTCGGGGGCGCCGGGGCGCACCCGGTCAGAGACGGCAGGCGTGGATGGCCGTGGTGAGGATGGCGCGGGCGCCGATCTCGTACAGGTCGTCCATGACCCGCTGGGAGTCCCTGGCGGGCACCATCGAACGGACCGCGACCCAGCCCTCGTTGTGCAGCGGCGAGATGGTCGGTGACTCCAGCCCGGGGGTGAGGGCGACGGCCGCTTCGAGGTGCTCGGCGCGGCAGTCGTAGTCCATCATCACGTAGCTGCGGGCCACCAGGACGCCCTGCAGGCGGCGCAGGAACTGCTGGACCTTGGCGTCGTCGGCGGGAGCGCCGGTGCGGCGGATCACGACCGCCTCCGACTTCATGATCGGCTCGCCGATCACTTCGAGGCCGGCGTTGCGCAGGCTGGTGCCGGTCTCCACGACGTCCGCGATGACCTGGGCGACGCCCAGCTCGATGGCGGTCTCGACCGCGCCGTCGAGGTGCACGACGGCGGCGTCGATGCCGTTGTCGGCGAGGTGCTTGGCGACGATGCCCTCGTAGGAGGTGGCCACGGTCATGCCGCCGAAGTCCTTGACTCCCTGGGCGGTGCCCGGCCGGGTGGCGTACCTGAAGGTCGAGCGGGCGAAGCCGAGCCGGAGGATCTCCTCGGCGCTGGCCCCGGAGTCGAGCAGCAGGTCGCGTCCGGTGATGCCGATGTCGAGCTTGCCGGAGCTCACATAGATCGCGATGTCGCGCGGCCGGAGGTAGAAGAACTCGACCTCGTTCTCGGGGTCGACGAGGACGAGCTCCTTCGACTCCTTGCGCTGCTGGTAGCCGGCCTCATGGAGCATCGCCGACGCAGGTCCGGAGAGGGAGCCCTTGTTGGGGATGGCGATGCGCAGCATGAGGTCAGGTCCTTCTGTGCGGGAGTTTTCGGACGGGAGAGGACAGCGGGTGCGGTCCTCAGAGGTGGGCGTAGACGTCGTCGAGGGAGATTCCGCGGGCGACCATCATCACCTGGACGTGGTACAGCAGCTGCGAGATCTCCTCGGCGGCGGCTTCCTTGCCCTCGTACTCGGCGGCCATCCAGACCTCGGCGGCCTCTTCGACGACCTTCTTGCCGATGGCATGCACACCCTTGTCCACCAGTTCGGCGGTACGGGAGGTGGAGGGGTCGCCGTTGGCGGCCTTGAGCTGGAGCTCGGTGAAGAGCTCTTCGAAGGTTTTGTTCGCCATGATGGTCCTAGGGTAAGGGGTGGCCCGTGGCGACTCAGCGCCAGGGTTCGGCGACGGTGCGCAGCGTGGTCGCGGTGGCGACGGCGGCGGTCACGGCCTCGTGGCCCTTGTCCTCGGTCGAGCCTTCGATTCCGGCGCGGTCCAGCGCCTGCTGCTCGGTGTCGCAGGTCAGTACGCCGAATCCGATGGGAACCCCGGTGTCGACCGAGACCTGGGTCAGGCCCTGGGTGACGCCCTGGCACACAAAGTCGAAGTGCGGGGTTCCGCCGCGGATGACGACGCCCAGTGCCACGATCGCGTCGTAGCCCCGGCCCGCGAGGACCTTGGCGACGACCGGCAGCTCGAAGCTGCCGGGCACCCGCAGGACGGTCGGCTCGTCGATGCCCAGCTCGTGCAGGGCGCGCAGAGCGCCGTCGACGAGGCCGTCCATGACCTTCTCGTGCCACAGGGCCGCGATCACTGCCACCCGCAGGTCTCCGCAGTTCTTCACGCTCAGTACGGGTGCGCCCTTGCCGCTCACAGCTCTCCTCGTCGGTCGTGCTCACTGGTGGTGTTCATGCTGGTGGTGCTTACTGGTTTCCGCAGGTGGAAGCGGCGGGGTCCAGCCAGGGCAGGTCGTGCCCCATCCGGTCCCGCTTGGTCCGCAGGTACCGCAGATTGTGCTCGCCCGCCTGTACCGGCATGGGCTCGCGCTGGGTGACCTTGAGCCCGTGTCGTACGAGCGCCGCGGTCTTGTCCGGGTTGTTGGTCATCAGCCGGAGGCTGTGCACGCCGAGATCCTCCAGGATCTGCGCGCCCGCCGCGTAGTCGCGGGCGTCGGCGGGGAGCCCCAGTTCGAGATTGGCGTCCAGGGTGTCGCGGCCGAGCTCCTGGAGTTCGTACGCGCGCAGCTTGGACAGCAGCCCGATGCCGCGCCCCTCGTGGCCGCGCAGATAGACGACGATGCCGCGGCCCGCCTCGGTGATGCGCTGCATGGACGCCTCCAGCTGGGGGCCGCAGTCGCAGCGCTGCGACTGGAAGATGTCGCCGGTCAGGCACTCGGAGTGGACCCGGACCAGGACGTCCTCGCCGTCGCCGACCTCGCCGTGGACGAGGGCGACATGCTCGACGCCGTCCACGGTGGAGCGGTAGCCGTACGCCGTGAACTCCCCGAAGGTGGTGGGGAGATGGACCGTGGCCTCACGGCGGACCGTGGGGTCCGAGGTGCGGCGGTACGCGATCAGGTCCTCGATGGAGATGATCGTCAGGCCGTGCTTGCGGGCGAACGGGATCAGCTCGGGCAGTCGCAGCATCACCCCGTCCTCACCGGCGATCTCCACGATCGCACCGGCCGGGCGCAGGCCAGCGAGCCTGGCCAGGTCCACGGCGGCCTCGGTGTGGCCGTTGCGGACGAGTACGCCGCCGGGCTTGGCGCGCAGCGGGAAGACATGGCCGGGGCGGACGAAGTCGCCCGCGACACTCTCGCCGCCCGCCAGCAGCCGCAGCGTGGTGGCACGGTCGGCGGCGGAGATGCCGGTGCTCACGCCGTGCGCGGGGCTCGCGTCGACGGAGACGGTGAACGCCGTACGCATCGACTCGGTGTTGTTCTGCACCATCTGCGGGAGGTCGAGCCGCTCCAGCTCGTCGCCCTCCATCGGGGCGCAGATCAGGCCGCGGCACTCGCTCATCATGAAGGCGACGATCTCGGGGGTGGCCTTCTCGGCCGCGATGACGAGGTCGCCCTCGTTCTCCCGGTTCTCGTCGTCCACCACGACGACGGGACGGCCCGCCGCGATGTCGCGGATCGCTCGTTCGACCGGGTCGAGGGCGAGGTCCTCGACGTTGTCGGTGCTGTACCAGGTGGGCAGGGCAGTGGTCATGCTGCAGCTCCTTCCAGGGCGGGCCGCACGCTCGTACGCGAGCGTTGCCACCAGTCGTAGGCACCCCAGAGGACGAGGGCGAGGTAGACGACGTACACGAATCCGGAGAAGGCCAGTCCGCTGTTGAAGGCGAGCGGTACGCCGACGAGGTCGACCAGCAGCCAGGCGAACCAGAACTCGACCAGGCCGCGGGCCTGGGCGACCATCGCGACGAGTGTGCCGACGAAGATGTACGCGTCGGCCCAGGGGCTCCAGGACAGCGACGGGTACAGGGTGAAGAGCCCGCCGACGGCGAGGGTGCCCGCGACCGCCGCGGCGACCAGCAGACCCCGCTCGCGCCAGGTGGCGAAGCGGACGGCGATCGAACCGTCCTGGGCCTGCTGCCTGCCGCGCTGCCACATCCGCCAGCCCCACAGGGCGACGCCGATGACCAGCAGCTGCTTGCCGACGCCGCCGCTGAGATTGGCCGAGGAGTACGCGGCGACCAGGATGACGCCGGACAGGAACTGGGCGGGCCAGGTCCATATGGAGCGGCGCCAGCCGAGCGCGAGCGCGATCAGGCCTATGGTGTTGCCGATCATGTCGGACCACATGATGTGCTGTCCGAAGGCCGTGAAGGCCTCGCTGTTGAGCCAGGAAACGGCGCTCACTTCACGGTCTCCTTCCGGTCCGCGCCGAGCAGCCGCTCGACATACTTGGCGAGTACGTCCACTTCGAGGTTGACCGGGTCGCCGGCCTGCTTGATGCCGAGCGTGGTCAGGGCGAGCGTGGTCGGGATGAGGCTGATGGTGAAGTGGTCGGCTCCCGCGTCGACAACGGTGAGGCTCACCCCGTCGACGGTGATCGAGCCCTTCTCCACCACATAGCGGGAGAGGTCCGCGGGGAGCGAGACCTTGACGATCTCCCAGTGCTCGGAGGGTTCGCGGCCGACGATGGTGCCGGTGCCGTCCACATGGCCCTGGACGAGGTGTCCGCCGAGGCGCCCGCCGAGCGCCATGGGGCGCTCCAGGTTGACGCGCGAGCCGACGCCGAGGGCGCCGAGGCTGGAGCGCTTCAGCGTTTCGGCCATCACGTCGGCGGTGAACTCACCGTCCCCGAAGTCGACGACGGTGAGACAGACACCGTTGACGGCGATGGAGTCGCCGTGCTTCGCGCCTTCGGTGACGACGGGGCCGCGCAGGCGGAAGCGGGAGGCGTCGCCGAGGTTCTCGACGGCGGTGATCTCACCCAGTTCTTCGACGATTCCGGTGAACACGCTCAGCGCTCCTTCGGGGTGGCAGTGATACGCAGGTCGGGGCCGATGCGGACGGTCTCGGTCACATCGAGCCGCAACGCTTCGGTGAGGGTGGTGATTCCGGCGTCGCCGAGGGCGGCGGGGCCCGCGCCGAGAAGGACCGGGGCGAGGTAGCCGGTGACGGTGTCGACGGCGCCGGCCGCGACGAAGGCTCCGGCGAGCGTCGGGCCGCCTTCGAGGAGTACGGACACGACACCGCGGGCGTGCAGGGCGGCGAGCAGCGCGGGGATGTCCAGGCCGGTCGCGGTGCGCGGCAGCCTCAGCACGTCGGCGTGCGGCAGGTGCCCCGTGTCGGCGTCGTCGGCCACCGCGATCAGTGTGGGCGCGGCGTCGTCCAGGACGCGGGCGCCGGGCTTGACGGCGGTGGCGGAGGTGTCGACGACGACGCGCAGTGGCTGGGTGGCGCCCTCGATGCCGCGGACGGCGAGGTGCGGGTCGTCGGCGCGCATCGTGCCGGAGCCGACGACGACCGCGTCGGCCTCGGCGCGCAGCCGGTGGACGTCGGCGCGGGACTCGGCGGAACTGATCCAGCGGCTGGTGGAGTCGGCGGCGGCGATCCGGCCGTCCAGCGTCGCGGCGTACTTCCAGCGCACGTGCGGCCGTCCGCGGCGTACGGAGGTGAGCCACGCGGCGTTGCCGACCTCGGCCTCGGCGGCGAGCAGGCCCTCCCGGGCCTCGACGCCGGCCGCGCGCAGGGCGTCGCCGCCGCCGGTGGCCTGCGGGTTCGGGTCGCCGACGGCGTACCGCACGCGGGTGATTCCGGCGGCGATCAGCGCCTGGGCGCAGGGGCCGGTGCGGCCGGTGTGGTTGCAGGGTTCGAGGGTGACGTACGCCGTGCCGCCGCGGGCCCGCTCGCCCGCTGCCCGCAGGGCGTGCACCTCGGCGTGCGGGCCGCCCGCCCGCTGGTGGAAGCCTTCGCCCGCGAGCTGCCCCGAGGCGTCGAGGACAACACACCCGACGACCGGGTTGGGACTGGTGAGGCCGAGTCCGCGCGCAGCGAGCTCAATGGCTCGGCGCATGGCCTGTTCATCGGCTGCGGCTCGGGTGGCCACCGGTCTCCTGCCTTTACGGGGCACGGACTCCGGGGCCTGTCAATGACGACAGAAGAACGGGAACACCACTGGTCGGAGACGGCGACACCAAGGCCGGAAATACGGATCGCCCGTGGGACGAAACGCCGACAGCGGCGTACCGAAGACCTGTGAGGGCCCGCCGCGCACTGCCTCCCATCCGGACTTTCACCGTCGGTACAGGAATTTCACCTGTTCAACCGGTCACTGGAGGTGACCGGGTCGCGGACTATAACCGCCGGTTCGGAATTACACCGACCCCGGAGTGCGCTGCTATTGGTACACGGCCAGTCTGCCACGCCTGATCGACGGCCATACATGAACGACCTGTGGCCTGGCTCACACGGGCGCCCCGCGGTGTGCACGCGGCGGAGGGCCGGGTACTGGATCAGTAGTGGGCCGCCCGCGGGCACTCGATGCCCGGCGGCCCCCACGGCCGGCGCCCGGCGGCGGACACTTGGCCCTTGCCGTCGCCGGGTCCCGGGCGGGGCCGCCCGGCGGGTCACCCGGCCCCAGGGGCGAACACATCGTCCTGGGCCGCGTCCCTGGCCGTCAGCAGCGCCCCGCGCAGCACCGCCCCGTCGCCCAGCTCCCCCGCCCGTACCTCCGTGCGCAGCGGCGAGAACCCGGCCAGCCGGTCGGCCACCCGGTCGGCCAGCGCCGCGCCGCCCGCGTGCCCGATCTCGCCGCCCAGCAGGACGCAGCCGGGGTCGAGGACCGCGGTGACGGCCGCCACCCCGACCGCGAGGTGCTGGGCCAGCGCTTCGAGGAGGGGGGCGCCGCGCGAGCCCGCGGCCAGGGCGGCCCGCACACCGGCCGCCGCCGAGGTTCCGCCGTCCGTCTCGATGCCGTGCCGCACGGCGAGTTCGGCGACGGCGGCGGCGGACACCAGGGAGTGGAAGCCACCGTCGCAGCCGGTGGCCGAGGGCAGCCCGACGGTGCCGGGCACCGGCAGGAAGCCGATCTCGCCCGCTCCGCCGGAGGCCCCGCGGCGGAGCCTGCCGTCCAGGAAGAGGGCCGCGCCGACCCCGTGGCCGAGCCAGAGCAGTACGAAGGTGTCGCGGTCACGGGCCGCTCCGAGCCGCTGCTCCGCCACGGCCGCGAGGTTGGTCTCGTTCTCCACGAGCACCGTGGCCGGGAGCCGTTCCTGCAGGGCGGCGACCAGCCTGCGGTGCCAGGCGGGCAGCCCGGTGGTGTCGCGCAGCTCGCCGGTGGCGGGGTCGATCAGCCCCGGGGCGCCGATGCCGACGCTGTGCAGCCGCTCCGCGCCGGCCCGGCGGACGGTGCGTTCAAGGAGCGCCACGGCCTGTTCCACGGCGGGCCCTGTGCCGGTGGCGTTCTCGTCGATCGGCAGGGTCGCCTCGGCGAGGGTCGTGCCGAGCAGATCCGCGACCACGACGGTGACGCCCCCGGTCCGGACGTCGAGCGCGGCGAGATGCGCCCGGTCGGCCACGATCCCGTACAGCCGGGCGTTGGGCCCGCGCCGCTGCGCGCCCGCCTCGCCCACGACCGTGATGAGGCCGGAGCCCTGCAGCCGCTCCACCAGGTCGGCGATGCTGGGGCGGGACAGCCCGGTGAGTTTCTTCAGCTGTCCTGCCGTCAGTGGCCCCTCGTCCTGGAGCAGTCGAAGGGCGGACCGGTCGTTGATGGCCCGGGCGGTGCTCGGTGATGCGGGCATGCCACGGATCCTCTCAGATTTATTTCACCTATTTATCAGGCAGGGTTCCTGATAGTTTACGGCCGCACGTGGGACGGGCCGGGCGGGACAGGGATCGGGGAGGGCGGGGACGTATGGCAGGCGAGAAGGTCTTCAGTCAGCAGCAGTTGAGGCAGGCACGGATCGCCGTGGCCGCCGTCTTCTGTGTGCACGGCGCCGTCACGGGCAGCTTCGCCACCCGGATCCCGTGGATCGCGGACCACGCGTCGGTCGGCGCGGGACAGTTGGGCCTCGCGCTCGCCTTTCCCGCCATCGGCGCCTCGGTGTCGATGCCACTGGCCGGGGCGATCAGCCACCGCTTCGGGGCGCGCACCGCGCTGCGCGGGCTGCTCAGCCTGTGGACCCTCGCGCTGGCCCTGCCCGCACTCGCGCCCAATCTGCTCACCCTGTGCGCCGTTCTCTTCGTGTACGGCGCGACGGCGGGCATGTCGGACGTGGCGATGAACGCCCTGGGTGTCGAGATCGAGAACCGGCTCGACCGGTCGATCATGTCGGGGCTGCACGGCATGTGGAGCGCGGGCGCGTTGATCGGATCCGCCGCGGGCACAGTCGCCGCCCATCTGGGCAGCGACGCCCGGCTGCATCACATGCTCGCCGCGGCAGCCCTCACGGTGGCCGGTCTGGTCGCCTGCCGGCACGTCCTCGACCTGCGCAGCGCCCCCGACGAGGTGGCTCCGCCGCGCTTCGCGCTGCCGCCGAAGTCGGCGCTGGCCATTGGCGCGATCGGCTTCTGCGCGGTCTTCGCGGAGGGGGCGAGCCTGGACTGGTCGGCCGTCTACCTGCGGGACGTACTGGAGACCTCGCCCGGTCTCGCGGCCGCTTCGACCACCGCGTTCGCCCTGACCATGGCCGTGGCGCGGTTCGCCGGGGACAGGGTCGTCGACCGGTTCGGTCCGGTACGCACGGTCCGGGTGGGCGGTGTCACGGCGACCGTCGGCGGCGCCCTGGTCGTGCTGGCCCCCCATCCGGCGGTCGCGATGGCCGGTTTCGGGCTCGTCGGGCTGGGCGTCGCGGTCGTCGTTCCGTTGGCCTTCGCCGCGGCCGGCCGCAGTGGGCCCAACCCAAGCCAGGCCATCGCGGGCGTCGCGACCATCACGTACACCTCCGGGCTGATCGCCCCGTCGGCGATCGGCGCGGTCGCCGACGCGACCTCGCTGGTGGTGTCGTTCGGGCTGGTCACGGTGCTGGCGTTCGGCCTGGTGGTGGGTGCGGGGGTACTGCGCTCGGCCGGGCGCACAAGTGCGCCGACCGGCGCGGCGCAGAAGCCGGTTCCCGACCCGCGGCCGTGAACCGACCGCGCCAGCAGGGAAACCCGGCGGCCTCTCAGCGGCACGGCGAGTGAGGGACTCTTTTCGGCCTTAGCATGACGCTGATCTTTTCCGAATCTTTCCGACCGATTCTGTACGGGAGCCACCATGAAGCTCGGGGTGCGCTGGACCCTGCACGGCGACGGGCGGAACCCCGCCCCCGGCGCCGTGGTACGCCCCGACGAGCGGCTGTCCTGGCCCCGCACGGCCGGGCTCGGCGCCCAGCACGTGGTGGCGATGTTCGGGGCGTCGTTCGTCGCGCCGGTACTCATGGGCCTGGATCCCAATCTGGCCATCATGATGTCCGGTGTCGCCACCGTCATCTTCCTGCTGGCCACCCGCGGCAAGGTGCCCAGCTATCTGGGCTGTTCGCTCTCCTTCGTCGGCGTCGCCGCCACGATCCGGGCCTCGGGAGGTGACAGCGCCACCGTCACCGGCGCGGTCCTCGTGGTCGGCGCCGCGCTCTTCCTCGTGGGCCTGGTGGTGCGGCGGTTCGGCGCCCGGATCATCCACGCGGCGATGCCGCCGGTGGTCACCGGCTCGGTCGTCATGCTGATCGGCTTCAATCTGGCGCCGGTCACCGCGTCGACGTACTGGCCACAGGACCAGTGGACCGCGCTGCTGGTGATGCTCTTCACCGGACTGGCCGTGGTGTGCCTGCGTGGTTTCTTCTCGCGCATCGCGATCTTCCTCGGCCTGCTCTTCGGGTACGGGATCTCCTGGGTCTTCGACCGCGTCTTCGGCCGGATCCACTCCCCGTCCGGTGGAGCCGAGGCGGTGGACCACTGGCGCCTGGACCTCTCCGCGGTCGGCAACGCCGACTGGGTCGGCCTCCCGTCCTTCCACGGTCCCAGTTTCGAATGGTCGGCGATCCTCGTCGCCCTGCCCGTCGTCATCGCGCTCGTCGCGGAGAACGCGGGGCACGTCAAGGCCGTCGGCGAGATGACCGGCGACCCGCTCGACGACGAGCTGGGCACCGCGATCGCGGCCGACGGCGTCGCGTCCATGCTGTCCACGGCGGTCGGCGGGCCGCCCAACACGACGTACTCCGAGAACATCGGGGTGATGGCCGCGACGCGCGTCTACTCGACCGCCGCGTACTGGGCCGCCGCCGGATTCGCGCTCCTCTTCGGGCTCTGCCCCAAGTTCGGCGCGGTCGTGGCGGCGATTCCCGGCGGTGTACTCGGCGGGATCACGGTCATTCTGTACGGCATGATCGGCCTGCTCGGCGCCCAGATCTGGATCAACGCGAAGGTCGACATGCGCAATCCGCTGAATCTGGTGCCTGCCGCGGCGGGCATCATCATCGGCGTCGGCGGAGTCGGTCTGAAGTTCTCCGACAACTTCGAGCTCAGCGGTATCGCACTCGGCACGATCGTGGTCATCACGGGCTACCACGTGCTGCGGGCGCTGGCGCCCGCGCATCTCAAGGGCCAGGAGCCACTGCTGGACGAGGGCACGTCGTCGTACGACGCGGAGCGCTAAGCCCTGCGGGGCGCTTCCCCTGCCCGCGCCCGGCGCGCCCGTTCGCTCGTTCTGGGGAAGCCACCGCCGCCCGCGCCGGGCGAAGGGCCCGGGCTGCGAGGCTGCCCGTATGACGCAGATCGAGCAGCAGATCGAGCGCTTCCCCACCCCGGCCGAGCTCGCCCCGCACTCCGTGGACACCGTCGTCGCGCGGATGCGCGCCCACCACTCCAGCTGGCTGCCGTCCGACGGCCTCGCGGTCTTCAACGGGGTCTATCTGACGGTCACCGAGGAGATCGGCCGGCGGATCGAGCGCGGCGTGTTCCCCGACGCCCGCAGCGCCGTCACCCTCGACGTGCTCTT
Source organism: Streptomyces sp. A5-4 (assembly GCF_051131715.1). Taxonomy (NCBI): domain Bacteria; kingdom Bacillati; phylum Actinomycetota; class Actinomycetes; order Kitasatosporales; family Streptomycetaceae; genus Streptomyces; species Streptomyces sp. A5-4. The sequence goes on from NZ_CP178591.1 coordinate 1,031,407, forward strand.
CGCCGAGCGGTACCTGGCCGCCGTCGACGCCTCGGTCGCGGGGCGACGTCCACCGGACTGCTGGCGTCCGCTGATGCAGTACCGGCACCATCCGGGCGTGAGCCCCGTGCAGTTCGCGCTCGCCGGGATCAACGCACACATCGGGCACGATCTGGCCCTGGCCGTCGTCGACAGCTGCCATGCGCTGGGCTGCCTGCCGGCCGACCTGGAGGCCGACTTCGACCGGGTGGGCGACACGCTCGTCGCGCTGGAGGAACGTATCCGTGAGGATCTGATGCCCGGACCCGATCTCCTGGAGATCGCCGATCCGCTCACCCATCTGCTCGGCTCATGGAGCCTGGACCGGGCGCGGGACGCCGCCTGGTCCGCCGCCCGGCTGCTCTGGAGCCTGCGTGAACTGCCGGAGCTGGCCGATGAGTTCAGGCAGCGCATGGACGGCGCGGTGGGGCTCGTCGGGCGCTGCCTGTTGACCCCGGCGGGCTGACCCCGGCCGGGGCCAGGCCCGTCGACGTCCGCTCAGTCCTCGGGCAGCTCGACCGGGGCGATCTCGTCGTAGAGGTCACCGGGGCCGGGGTTGGAGGCGTCGGTGGCGCCGCCGAGTTGGTGCATCACACCCCACACCGCGTTGAGCGCGGTCTGTACGGCGCCTTCCGCCCAGCCCGCGGTCCACGAGATGTCGTCGCCCGCGAGGAAGATGCCACGCTTGTCCTCGGGCAGCCGGTCCTGCATGAAGTGCGTGAACAGGCGCCGCTGGTACCGGTAGTGGCCGGGCAGGTTCGCCTTGAACGCGCCCATGAAGTACGGCTCGTTCTCCCAGGAGACGGTGACCGGGTTGCCGATGATGTGACGGCGGATGTCGACCTTCGGGTAGATCTCGCCGAGCGACTTCAGCATGACCTCCATCCGCTCGTTGGCGGACAGCGGCAGCCACTTGAGGCTGTCGTCGCACCAGGTGTACGAGAGGCAGATGGTGGCGGGCTTGTCCGGGCCGTCGTCCAGCAGGTACGTGCCGCGGGTCATCCGGTCGGTGAGCGTCATCGACATCACGTCGCGCCCGGTCACCTCGTCCTTGTCCAGCCAGAACGGCCGGTCGACGGGCACGAACAGCTTGGACGACTCCATGTAGTGGGTGCGCTCCATCGCCGTCCAGTGGTCGATCGGGAAGAGCGAGTCGTCACAGGTGATCTTGGAGAGCAGCAGCCAGGACTGGGCGGTGAAGATCGCGGCCTGGTAGGTGCGGATGTCGCCGGAGGCGTCGGTGACGGTGATCCGGTTGCCCGCGGTGCGGTGCATCCGCGTCACCGCGGGCTTCGGGGCGCCGTCATGGAGCGACTTCAGCGACGTACCGGCGGGCCAGTGCACGAGCTTCTGCGGCTCGCGCTCCCAGAGCCTGACCGGGAGCTGCTGGCTGCCGCCGACGATGCCGCGATGGTGGTCGTCCGCCTCGGTGTAGACGACCCGCAGGATCTCCAGGATGGAGTTGGGGAAGTCGGTGTCCCAGCCGCCGGTGCCGAAGCCGACCTGACCGAAGATCTCGCGGTGCCGGAAGGACTTGAAGGCCTCCGACTCGCAGAGGAAGCCGTAGAAGGTCTGGTTGTCGAGCTTCTCGACGAGTTTGGCCCAGATCTCGCGGATCCGCGGAACATCGCGCTCCCGCATGGCCTGGTTCATGTCGGAGAAGTCCGCGCCCTCTTCCAGACAGGCATTCCAGGCGTTCATGACATCGCGGTAGACCTGCGGCAGGTCGTCGACGGTCACGGCGTAGTGCGACTCGCCCTTGAGGTCGACGACGGTCGACGGGGTCTCGGGGGCCAGCGGGTTGGGGAACGCCTTGGTCTCCAGGCCCACCAGGTCGATGTAGTGGTTGAGCGCCGTGGAGGACGGCGGGAAGCGCATGGCGCCCATCTCGGCGGTCAGCGAGGTGTCACAGCCCTCGAAGCCGACCGTACGCAGCCGGCCGCCTATCTGGTCGGCCTCGTAGACGACGGGCTTGAGGCCCATCTTCATCAGCTCGTACGCGGCGATGATGCCGGAGAGACCGCCGCCGATGACCGCGACCTCCGTGCCGTGCTCGGTCGCCGGTATCTGGCCGAGGCCCGCCGGGTGCGCGAGGAAGTCGTCGTACGCGTAGGGGAAGTCCGGCCCGAACATGGTGATCGGCGGCTGCGCGTCGATGTGCTGGACAGCGGTGGGCACCGTGGACGTCATGGGGTACGGACTCCTTGCAGGGCGGAAAGAAAAGAGGGCGGGGCGCGGTCGCGTCAGCCGAGTGACGTGTACAGGCCGGGGCGGCGGTCGCGGAGGTACGGGTTGTTCTCGCGCGAGGCGCGCAGGAACTCGGGGTCGGCGTCGCCGAACACCAGCTCCTCGTCGCGGCCCGCGCGGGCGCGGGCCGTGCCGTCGGGGCCCGCTAGGCAGCTCAGCCCGACGAACTCGAACTCGCCCTCGACGCCGGTCCTGTTGACGTACGCGACGTACATCTGATTTTCGAAGGCCCGGACGGGCACGACGGACTCGGCGACGAACTGGAACGGGTGCATCTGGGCGGTCGGCACCAGCAGCAGGTCGGTGCCCGCGAGCGCGTGGGCGCGGACGTTCTCCGGGAATTCCACGTCGTAGCAGATGATGACGCCCAGCCGCAGGCCACCGAGCTCGGCCTGGACGACCGGGGTGTCGCCGGGCGTGAACCACTCCTGCTCGAAGCCGCCGAAGAGATGGGTCTTGCGGTAGTTCGCGAGCCGTGCGCTGTCGGGGCCGATCAGCTGCGCCGCGTTGTAGACCTGCTCACCGTCGCGCTCCGGGTAGCCGTAGAGGACGGCGAGTCCGTGGCGTACGGCGATGTCGGCGACGGCGTCGGCCGCCTCGCCGTCGGCCGCCTCGGCCAGCCGGTGCACGTCCGCGCCGATGGCGTAGCCCGTCAGGAACATCTCGGGGCAGACAAGCAGCGCGGCGCCCGCGTCGGCGGCGCGGCCCGCGGCCTCGTCGAGGACCTTGAGGTTCCCGGCGACGGAGCCGGGACGCCCGGAGCTCTGGAGCAGGGCGGTACGCAGCGGCGGCATGGCAGACCTCGGGCAGGTGGGGCGGGAGGGAGACGCTATGACGGTACGGGCCGTGCACATGTACGGACAAGGCACGACTGTTGCGGAGCGACCGTCGATCCGTTGCGCAATTTGGCACTGTGGCGGCGATTCGTTGCGTGATCACCAAGGGCGACGGAAGTCGCACGGAACGTACGCCTTGAGGTGTACGGCGCGGACCCGGTTCCCGCCGCGCGGCGGAGCGCCGACGGACACCTCGGCGCGATGCGCGCGGCGCCCCCCGCCGGAAGAGTAAAGGGCGTCCGGACAGCAGCGCCGGGCGACCCGCCATCACCCGCCGAAGGGGCCGTCATGAACCGTCTCACCCAGCGCCGCACGAAGATCGCCGCACTCGGCGCCGCCCTGCTGGTCACCGCAGGGGCCGCCGGCACCGCCCTGGCCTCCGGGGACGCCGTCCCCGCCGGCCAGGCGCGCGAGGCGGCCGCACTGACCGGCACCGCCAAGCTGTACCGGCCGGCCGGTGACGACATCACCTTCACCTTCGACGCCCATCTGGCCGCGAAGGACAACATGGACCCGGAGCAGGCGTCCGGCACGTTCAGCTTCCGCCATGCCTTCCCGGACGGTACGTCCGGATGGGCCAAGGGGAAGGTCGACTGCCTGCTGACGGGCGGCAAGGTGGCGGTCGTCACGGGCATCATCACCGAGACCGACCAGGCCAACAAGGGCAAGCGGGTCGGCATCTCGGTCCACGACCAGGGCAAGAACGACCGCCTGGGGTACAGCTGGATCGGCCGGGACGCGGAGAAGCAGAACCTGCCCAAGTGCATGAGCTCCGCCCCGTTCGAGAAGGTCAAGGCGGGCACGGGCGACTTCAAGGTGCTGCCGTGGCAGCCGGTGTACGAGTCGGCGCGGGGCTGAGGGGGCCGAGCGGGGTTGTTAGGTGGGCGCGCCCGAGGAGTAGCGCCTGAGCAGCGGGGACAGCACCAGTACGGACTTGGTGCGCTCCACGAAGTGCTCGCCCGCGATCCGCTCCAGGACGCGCTCGAAGTGGCGCATGTCGGAGGCGAAGACCTGGACGATCGCGTCCGCGTCACCGGTGACGGTGGAGGCGGACGCGATCTCCGGGTACCGCTTGAGCGCGCGCTCGATCGCCGCGGGCGACGTGTTGCGACTGCAGTAGATCTCGATGAAGCCCTCGGTTTCCCACCCGAGGGCCACCGGGTCCACCCGTACGGTGAACCCGGTGATCGCTCCGACGGAACGCAGCCGGTCCACCCGGCGTTTCACCGCGGGCGCGGACAGGCCGACGATCGAGCCGATGTCGGCGTAGGAGCGGCGCGCGTCCTCAGCGAGGGCGTGGACGATGCGTTCGTCGAGGTCGTTCAGTCGCACTGCGGGTGGATCACTTCTCTGCGGTGGCCAGACGGGAGCGGCGCAAGCCGTAACAGAAGTAGAACACGAGCCCGACGGCCATCCAGCCACCGAAGACCGCCCAGGTGACACCCGGCAGGCTGAACATCATCCAGCCGCAGAACGCGAAGCCCAGGATCGGGGTGACCGGGAACAGCGACACGCGGAAGGTGCGCGCCATGTCGGGCCGCTTGTACCGCAGGATGACGACCGCGATGTTGACCAGGGCGAACGCGAAGAGTGTGCCGATGCTGGTCGCGTTGGCGAGTTCACCCAGCGGGATGGTGGCCGCGAGGAGACCGCAGAAGAGCGAGACGAGCACCACGTTGGCCTTGGGGGTGCCGGTGCGCGGGTCGATCTTGGCGAAGACCTTGGGGACGAGGCCGTCGCGCGACATCGCGAAGAGGATGCGGGTCTGCCCGTACAGGACGGCGAAGACGACGCTGGCGATGGCCACGACCGCGCCGGCCGCGAGTACGACGCTCCAGAAGCTGTGGCCCGTGACGTCCTTCATGATCTGGGCGAGCGCGGCCTCCGTGCCTTCGAAGTTCTGCCACGGCATGGCGCCGACGGCGACCAGGGCGACGAGGCAGTACAGGACGGTGACGATGAGCAGCGACAGCATGATCGCGCGCGGCAGGTCCCGCTTGGGGTTCTTGGCTTCCTCACCGGCGGTGGAGGCGGCGTCGAAGCCGATGTAGGAGAAGAACAGGGTGGCCGCGGCCGCGCTGATCCCGGTGACGCCGAGCGGGGCGAGCGGGGTGTAGTTGCCCGCCTTGATGCCCATGAAGCCGATCACGCAGAAGAGCACCAGCGTGGCGATCTTGACCATGACCATGATCGTGTTGATCCGGGCGCTCTCCTTGGCGCCGCCCATCAGGAACACCATGGCGAGCATGACGACGACGAGCGCCGGCAGGTTGATGTAGCCGCCCTCACCGAGCGGGGCGGACACGGCGTCCGGGATGGTGACGCCGAGCGTGCCGTCGAGCAGCTCGTTGAGGTACTCGCCCCAGCCGACGGCGACGGCCGCGACCGAGACGCCGTATTCGAGCACCAGGCACCAGCCGCAGATCCAGGCGACGAGCTCGCCCATGGTCGCGTACGAGTAGGAGTACGAGGAGCCGGAGACCGGTATGGAACCGGCCAGCTCCGCGTAGGAGAGCGCCGAGAAGAGCGCGGTGAGGCCGGCTATGACGAACGAGATCGCGACGGCCGGTCCGGCCAGCGGGGTGGCCTCACCGAGGACGACGAAGATTCCGGTGCCGAGCGTGGCACCGATGCTGATCATGGTCAGCTGCCACATGGTGAGCGAGCGGCGGAGCGAGCCGCCCTCGCCCTGGCCGCTCTCGGAGACGAGCTGCTCGACGGGCTTGCGCCGCATCAGCCGACTGCCGAGCTGCGGACGCCCGGATTCCGGTTGGGGGGTGGCGGGTGGCGCTGCGCCGTGGTCCAACACTTTTTGGTGGCTCCTTATCGCTGCCTATCGGGAAGGCGGCGACCGCGACGGTGGGCCCCGGGCATGACTGAACAGCCCGGAGCTCGGGAACCGCCGAGCAGGCGGTCCCCGCCACTCCACGTACAGCGTGAACCCTACGAGCTGCGAGTTCCCGGTCGTAATGCAGCAACCTTGCGCATCGGCGGCCGATCATTGCGCACAACCACGACGGATGCGTTTTTGTTGCGCATCACCTTTCGAAATCCTTTTTGCCCCCTTGCGGCGGGCGCGGACGCGGGTGCGCGCCGTCGCTTCGTCGGCCCCGGTCGCGGGGTGCGATGCGGCGCGGTCTGCCCGGCCCGGCCCCGGGCCCCCTGGTGCGGTCGGCGGCCGTTGAACCCGGTCCGCACGGGGTACGTGTCAACGCGGTCGCGCCCGGCGTCGTGCGGACCCCGCGGTCGGCCGCCATCGCGTCCGCGCCTTTTCCCTCGCCTCCCCATGGCAGCGTGTGTCACTGGGCAGACACTCATGGTGGACGGCGGGCGGCTGCGAGATTCCCGTACACCGGCCATCGGCCATCGGCCATCGGAGGCGAATGATGACATGGCTCGATCCGCAGCCCTTCCTGCGCGGGGTGGCCTGGCGCGGCGACGGGGGACGCGTGGTGCGTGCGGACCCGGCCGATCTGCTCCGGCTGCCGTGGGACACCGTGCAGCGGGCGAGCCTGCCCATAGGCGTGCGGCTGGAGTTCACCACCCAGGACGCCACGGCGATCGAGATCCGCTACCGCGCCACGGTGCCGGCCGCCGACGAGGCACTGCACGACCTCGCCCATGTATTCGCGCTCTGGGACAGCGGTGAACTCCTCTCGGAGTCCTTCACCGACCCGGCGGAGGAGGCGGTCGTACGCATCGGCCTTCCCTCCTCGGGCGGCCTCTTCATCGTCCATCCGCCGGAGGGCCGGTCCCCGATGATCCTCGGCGTCCGCGCCGTCGGCGGCTCCGTCGCCCCCGCGCCGGACCGGCCGCGCTGGTTGGTGCACGGCGACTCCATCACGGAGGGCTGGTGGTCCACCCGTCCCGCGCACGCCTGGCCCGCGACGGCCGGCCGTGCGCTGGGCCTGGACGCCGTCAACCTCGGCTACGCGGGGGCCGCCCGCGGCGAGCTCGCCACCGCGGAGCAGCTCGCTTCGCTCCCCGCCGACCTGCTGACCCTGGCATTCGGCACCAACTGCTGGTCCCGCGCCCCCTTCTCGGCGCCCCTGCTGCACGAGACGGTACGGGCCTTCATCGGCCTCGTACGCGAGGGACATCCGCGCACTCCCCTGCTGGTCGTCTCCCCCGTCCTGCGCCCCGACGCCGAGCGGAGGGCAAACGCGCCGGGCGCCACCTTGGCCGATCTTCGCACCGCGCTGGAGAGTGCGGTCCACGACCTCATCACGGCGGGTGACACGCGGCTGGCCCTGCTGCCGGGCCTCGGCGTGCTGGGACCGGAGCACCTGGCGGACGGCCTCCACCCCAACGACGCAGGGCATGGAGTGCTGGCCGAGGCTGTGGCCGAAGCGCTGCGGAAGGCGGATTTCGTGCCGTAGCGGCGCCACCGCGCCGGAGGACGGCCGGGCCCCGCGTTCGCCCAGGGCGTGACCACCTGACGGGGCAGGGGGTCATGAATGCGTGAAGGGCGGGTAAACCGAGCCGTTGATGACTGAGGACCCGCACATGGGCGGTCCTGGATTCGCCGCAGGCAAACAGCGCGACGGCCAGAGAAGCCGCCGCCGAGTATCTGGCCCAGAACTGCCCCTGGGCGGACTTCGACGCCGTGCCGCTCGTGATCACTGAACTGGTCGCCAACGCGGCCCGGCACACCTCCGGCTGGTGGCGGCTGCGGTTGCACGCGGGCCGGGAAGAGCTGGTGGTCGAGATGGACGACTCCTGCGCCCAGCTGCCGGTGCCGCGCGAGCCCGATTTCTCCGGGGCGGCGGGTTCGGCCGGCACATGGTGCTCAAGCTCGCGGGGCGGGTCGAGGCGCTGTCCCTGCCCGAGGGCAAACAGGTACGGGCGACCTGGCCGAGGCCGGCCCCAGCCATTCCGCTCTTCCGAGGGCCCGGTTCCGAAGCCCCGGTCTGCTGAAAGCCGGGATGTTCGGGCTCACGGCGGCCTGCTGAAAGCGCGGGACGCTTCAGGCTCACAGCGTGCGCGGGTGCGAACCCAGGACGAGGTACGCGGCGCTTTCTCGCGGCTGGCGAACTGGCCGTGGCCCCGGCTGCCCCGGCCACCGCGCGCAGAGTGGTACGCCGGTAGCCGCGCTCCAGGAACAACGTACGGGCCGCCGAGACGATCGTACGGCGGTGCCCCCTCCGTCACCGGAGGAGACACCGCCCCACATCAATCACCACTCGCACGCGCGCACATCACTCGCCGTGCTCCACGGCCTTTCCCGCACAAGTCATTCCTGGGCGAGGAGCCCCGTCCGCAGCCGCGACGTGATGCGCGTCAGCAGCCTGGACACCTGCATCTGGGACACGCCCAGCTCGGCGCCGATCTGCGACTGCGTCATCTCCGCGCCGTAGCGCATGCTCAGGATCCAGCGGTCGCGCTCACCGAGCTCTTCGAGCAGCGGCTTGAGGGCCTGGACATTCTCGACGATCTCCAGCTCGGCGTCCGTCTCGCCCAGCCGGTCGGCGAGGGTCGCGGAGCCCGGGTTCCCGGATTCGTCGAGCGGCATGTCGATCGAGCCGGCCGTGTAGCCGTTGGAGGCGACCAGCCCCTCGACGATCTCGTCCTCCTCCAGACCGAGGTGCGCGGCCAGTTCGGGGGTCGTCGGCGCCCGGTCGAGCTCCTGGAACAGCAGGTCGTTCGCCCTGGCCAGGTCGATCCGCAGCTCCTGCAGCCTGCGCGGCACATGGACGGACCAGCTGGTGTCCCGGAAGAAACGCTTGATCTCGCCGATGATGCACGGCATCGCGAAGGTGGCGAACCCGACCTCGCGGGTCAGCTCGAATCGGTCGATGGCCTTGATCAGACCGATCGTGCCGACCTGGACGATGTCCTCCATCTGGTCGGACCGGTTGCGGAAGCGCGTCGCGGCGAACTTCACCAGCGCCAGGTTGAGCTCGATCAGCGTATTGCGCGCGTACTGGTACTCGTGGGTGCCCTCTTCCAGGACCGCGAGCCGCTCGAAGAATATCTTCGACAGTTCGCGCGCGTCCTTGGGAGCCACCTCCGCCGGATTCTCCACATATGGAAGTTCCAGCTCCGCCACATCGGATGTCGTTGTTCCGTGGGTCAGTCCGGTCGGGACTGCGGTCGCCATGGACACGATTTCCTCCCTTGGTTCTCCGGTGCAAGCGCAAGTGGCCGGGTACCCGGAAGTAGGGAAGTCATTCATCGCTGTCGGCGAATTGTCGACAACGACCCTCCCTCGCGCCGATATTGGACCCCCGACGCACCGCGGCCGGTCCCCGCAGAATGCACGGAAACCGGCCGGTTCAGCAAGTGCTGCCGCCTCAACTCCAGCTGGCGTGCAGCGGCTTGCCCTCGGCGTAGCCGGCGGCGCTCTGCACGCCGACGATCGCCTTCTCGGCGAACTCCTCCAGCGAGTTCGCACCGGCGTACGTGCAGGAGGAACGGACGCCCGCGATGATCGAGTCGACCAGGTCCTCGACGCCCGGACGGGTCGGGTCGAGGAACATCCGGGAAGTGGAGATGCCCTCCTCGAACAGCGCCTTGCGGGCGCGGTCGTACGCCGACTCCTCGCTCGTACGGTTGCGTACGGCGCGGGCCGACGCCATGCCGAACGACTCCTTGTAGAAGCGGCCGTCGGCGGACTGCTGGAGATCACCGGGCGACTCGTACGTACCGGCGAACCAGGAGCCGACCATCACGTTGGACGCGCCGGCGGCGAGCGCCATCGCGACGTCACGGGGGTGACGGACACCGCCGTCGGCCCAGACGTGCTTGCCGAGCTTCTTCGCCTCCGCGGCGCACTCCATCACCGCGGAGAACTGCGGGCGGCCCACGCCGGTCATCATGCGCGTGGTGCACATGGCGCCGGGGCCCACACCGACCTTGATGATGTCCGCGCCGGCCTCGACGAGGTCGCGCACCCCCTCGGCGGCCACGATGTTGCCCGCGACGATCGGGACCTGCGGGTCGAGCGCGCGCACGGCCCTGACCGCGGCGAGCATCGACTCCTGGTGGCCGTGCGCCGTGTCGACCACGAGCGTGTCCACGCCTGCCGCGAGGAGCTGCTTGGCCTTGCCCGCGACGTCGCCGTTGATGCCGACGGCCGCGGCGATGCGCAGCTTGCCGTCCCCGTCGGTCGCCGGCGTGTAGAGGGTCGCGCGCAGCGCGCCCTTGCGGGTCAGGACGCCGGCGAGCCGGCCGTCCTTGGTGACCGCGGGCGCGTACTTGCGGTTGGCGCCGTCGAGCCGGTTGAAGGCCTCGCGCGGGTCGATGTCGGCGTCGAGGAGGACGAGGTCCCTGGACATGACCTCGGACAGCTGGGTGAAGCGGTCGACACCGGTCAGGTCGTGGTCGGTGACGACACCGACGGGACGGTTCTCGGCGTCCACGACGACACCCGCGCCGTGCGCCCGCTTGGGCAGCAGGGACAGGGCGTCGGCGACGGTCTGCGAGGGCGACAGCATGATCGGGGTGTCAAGCACCAGATGGCGCGTCTTCACCCAGGAGATGACCTCGGTGACGACCTCGATCGGGATGTCCTGGGGGATGACGACGAGGCCGCCGCGGCGGGCCATCGTCTCGGCCATCCTGCGGCCCGCGATCGCGGTCATGTTCGCGACGACGAGGGGGATGGTGGTGCCGGTGCCGTCCGGGGCCGCGAGGTCGACACCTTGGCGGGAGCCGACGGCCGAGCGGCTCGGCACCATGAATACGTCGTCGTACGTCAGGTCGTACGGCGGCTTCAGGTCGTTGAGGAAACGCATTCTAGCTCTCTCACCTGCGGTTTTGCGGAATGGGCGGGTGGGAAGCCAGCACGGCCCGACACCGGTTCGGGGTCGGATCCGTCTGCGGTTCCTAGACCATCATCACCGACACAAAGGGCAAGTGGCGAACCGGCGGACCCTTTTGTGAATGTTCATCCAAGCCGCCGCCACTCGCCTTGTCTGTTCCGCCGACTCCCCCTGGGGAGACCGTCGCGGCCGTGTGGCGTTCGGCCCGCCCCGGCCCGCGCCCCGCGCCCGCGGGTCAGTCGTCCGGGTCGGCCCGGTTCAGTGCGGGCCGCGGCCCGGGAGCCGTCTCGTTCAGCAGGAAGTCCGCCGCGGCGGTGTCGGTGACCAGGCTGGTGACCAGCCCCGACCGCAGTACGGCGTCGATGGCGGCCGCCTTGCGCAGTCCGCCCGCGATCGCCACCACTTCGGGGACCCGCCGCAGCCGGTCCGCCTCGACGGTGATGCACCGCTCCCCCAGGTCGCGGCCGACCCGGCGGCCCTGCGCGTCGAAGAGGTGCGCGGACATTTCGGCGGCGACGCCCAGCGAGGCGTAGTGCGCTCGCTCCTCGTCGCTGAGCATGTCGTGGACGGTGGAGATGCCCGGCTCCCAGGAGCCGATGGAGACGGCGGCGACGGTCACCTTGTCGAAGTACTCGAAGGCGCGGGCGATGCCGGTCTGGTTGCGCAGTGCGGCGGCGGTGGCCGGGTCGGGCAGCAGCATCGGCGCGTAGATCGGGTGCGCCTCACCGCCGGACACCTGGGCGGCGCGCCGTACCGCCTCGACCGAGCCGCGCTCCGCGGTGCCCGCGTCGTACACGCCGGTGAGCTGGACGACGGTGCACGGCGGCAGCTGATGCAGGGCCGCCGCCATGTGGATGGTGGACCGGCCCCAGGCCAGGCCCAGCACATCGCCCTCGGTCACCAGCTCGCCGAGCAGGTCGGCCGCGACCTCGCCCAGGTTCTCCGGATCGGTGAGGGTGCTGCCGGGGAACGCGGCGGGAGCGTCCGGTGCGGCGTCCGCGGGGGATTCGACGACAACCGCGTGCCGCAGGCCGTAGCGGGCGCGCAGGGCGTCGGAGCGCTCCGCGTCCAGCTCGGCGGGCACCCGGATCTCGATCCGTACGAGATCGCGTTCGAGTGCCGTTTCCAGGACGCGGGCCACCTTGAAGCGGCTGACACCGAATTCCTCGGCGATCTGGATCTTGGATTTGCCCTCGAGGTAGAAGCGGCGGGCCATGGCCGCCGCCTGCACCAGCTCAGCGGGTCCCATCCGCGGGACTGACCGACCCGCCGACATTGCAGACACCGCGATCTCCTCACTGCTGTTCACACTCTGGACTCGCGGTCATCCTGTCAGATGCCCGCGCCCTTGATCTGCCCCGAAGGGCGCCGTTCACCGAGCCGTAGCTCAGTGGCCGCATGCCCAGGACGCCGCGGCGGTGGCTTCGGTCGCCTGGTTGCGCAGCATGCGCACGGCCGCGGCGGGGTCGTCGGTCCCGTACACGGCGGAGCCGGCGACGAAGACGTCGGCTCCCGCCTCGGCGCAGCGTTCGATGGTCGAGGCCGAGACGCCCCCGTCGACCTGGAGCCACAGCTCAAGACCGTGCTTGGCGATCAGCTGACGGGTCCGGCGGATCTTCGGCAGCATGATGTCCAGGAAGGACTGGCCCCCGAAGCCCGGCTCCACGGTCATGATCAGCAGCATGTCGAGCTCGGGGAGCAGGTCCTCGTACGGCTCGATGGGCGTGGCCGGCTTGAGCGCCATGGAGGCGCGGGCGCCCTTGGCCCGGATCTCACGGGCCGTGCGCACCGGTGCGGCGGCCGCCTCGGCGTGGAAGGTGACCGAGCCCGCCCCCGCCTCGACGTACTGCGGGGCCCAGCGGTCGGCGTCCTCGATCATCAGGTGGCAGTCCAGCGGGATGTCCGTCGCCCTGCTCAGAGATTCCACGATCGGGACGCCCAGGGTCAGGTTGGGCACGAAGTGGTTGTCCATCACGTCGACATGCAGCCAGTCGGCGCCCTCGACGGCCTTCGCCTCTTCGGCGAGCCGGGAGAAGTCTGCGGACAGGATGCTCGGATTGATCTGCGCGGCCATGCCCCAAGCCTGCCATGTTCCGGGGCAGTTCCCACCCTCGGTACGGACCAAAGCCCCCCGGGATCACGGCGACTCGTGCCGTCCTGGCGATTTCACAGCGCCTCGGGGCGACCACCACGCGCGGCGAGCGCCCATGGGGCGGGCATCGCGGACGCACAGGAGCGTCGGCGGCAGGGAGTGGCCGGTTGGTCCGCGGGCGCCGTACCAAGTGGCCCGTGGCGCTGCTGTGGCTCGTGGTGACCGTACTGGCCCCACCGCTCAGCCAGAAGCTCTCGGACGTACAGGACAACGACTCGGCCCGGCAGCCCCGAAGCCACCCAAGTCCGTTGACTCTCCCCGGAGTTCAGGCCATGGGCGCTGCCCACCGCCGTCCTGTACGAGCGGATTGGCGGCCTCATGGCTACGGGCCGGCGACGGATGCGGTGAGCACCTCGGCGGGGCCGGTCCTGGCGGGCACCTTCGCCGTCCTGGGCACACTGCCGGTGGCGGCCTTCGCGGGGATCGCTTTTCGCGGTCGCGCCGGGCGTGCTGCTGGACGTCCTCGTCGTACGGTCCCCGCTGGTCACGTCGTTGGACCTGGACGTGGGACCGAGGGTGTGGTGGCCGCCCCGGCTCGCCCGTGAGGACGAGCCGGGGCGCAGCCGGCCGGACCGAGAACCGCCGTCAGGCGGTACGCCTCAGCAGCGCCAGATACATGGCGTCGGTCCCGTGCAGATGCGGCCACAGCTGTACGTCGGGCCCGTCGCCGAGACCCGGCACGCTCTGCATCAGCGGCCTGGCGTCGATCCACTCCGCCTCGATCGTCTGCTGCCCGCCGTGTCCCTTGAGTACGTCGTCGACGACGACCCGGGTCTCGGCGAGGTGCGGTGAACAGGTGGCGTACGCGACGACTCCGCCGACCCGTACCGCCGTGAACGCCTCGCGCAGCAGGGCGCGCTGAAGCGGCGCGAAGCCCTCCAGGTCCTCGGCGCGGCGCCGCCAGCGCGACTCGGGCCTGCGCCGCAGGGCGCCGAGTCCCGAGCAGGGGACGTCCACCAGGACACGGTCGAAGATGCCGGGGAGCCACGGCGGGCGGGTGCCGTCGGCGGCGATGACCTGGTACGGGCCGGGGTTGCCCGCCAGCGACCGCTCCACGAGCCGGGCGCGGTGCGGCAACTTCTCGGACGCCAGCAGCGCGGCGCCCCGCTCGGCGGCCAGCGCGGCCAGCAGAGCGGCCTTGCCGCCGGGGCCGGCGCAGATGTCGAGCCAGTGGGTGTCGGGGCCCTCCAGCGGCGCCTCGGCCAGCGCGAGCGCGACGAGCTGACTGCCCTCGTCCTGGACGCCGGCGCGCCCCTCCTGCACGGCCGTGATGGCACCGGGCTCGCCGCCCTCGGCCAGCCGCACGGCGTACGGCGACCAGCGGCCCGGCAGCCCGGAGTCCTCCCCCAGTGCTTCGAGGAGCTCCTTGGGGGTGGAGCGGCCCGGGCGGGCGACGAGCGTCACCTCGGGCCGCTCGTTGTCCGCCTCCAGAAGGTCCTCCAGCCCGGCCCGGCCGCCGCCCAGCGCGTCCCAAAGCGCGGCGACGATCCAGCGCGGGTGGGAGTGGACCACGGCGAGGTGCGCCTCGGCGTCGTCGTCGTACGGGGGCGCGACCTGCGCCACCCACGCTTCGAGGTCCTGCGCGGCGATCTTGCGCAGCACCGCGTTGACGAACTTCGCCCGCCCCTCGCCGAGCACCACACGCGCCAGCTCCACGCTCGCGGAAACGGCGGCGTGGGTGGGGATGCGGGTGCCGAGCAGCTGGTGCGCGCCGAGCGCCAGCACATCGAGGACCGGCGGGTCCACTTCGCGCAGCGGCCGGTCGATGCAGGCCGCGATGACCGCGTCGTACGTGCCCTGGCGGCGCAGCGTCCCGTAGACCAGCTCGGTCGCGAGCGCCGCGTCGCGGTCGTCGAAGTCGCCCTTGGCGCGGGCCTTCTTGAGCAACGGCGGCAGGGCCAGGTTCGCGTACGCGTCACGCTCGTCGACGGCGCGCATCGCCTCGAAGGCGAGGAACCGGACCGGGTCCTTCTTCGGACGCCGGTGCGGCTTGTGCGGGCGCTTGGCGGAACCGCCGGGGCCACTGGGACTGCCGGGGCCGCTGGAACTGCTGGGAGGCTGGGCGTTCACGTAAAAGGTGCTCCGCTTGAATGGGGGACGATCCCTCTCAGCGTACGTCCGCCACGCCGACGCGCTCGCCCGGGGCGATCCGCACACCACGCGCCCAGTCGGCGGCGAGCATCGGCTTCTTGCCCTGCGGCTGAACCCAGAGGAGCTCCACGGCGTGCGACCCGGTGCCGACGTACACGTTCTTCTTGGCCGCGGCGAGCTCGCCGGGAGCCAGACCCGCGTGATCGGGTACCGGCTTCGCGGCGACCAGCTTGAGCCGCTCGCCGCGGAAGACGGTCCACGCGCCGGGCGCCGGCGTGCAGCCTCGCACCACGCGGTCGACGCGCAGCGCGGGCGCCGTCCAGTCCACCTGCGCGTCCTCGACGGTGATCTTCGGCGCGAGGGACAGGCCGTCGGCGGCCTGCGGCACGGCGTGCAGGGTGCCGTCCTCGATGCCGTCCATGGTGGCGAGCAGCAGCCCGGATCCGGCGAAGGCGAGGCGAGTGAGCAGGTCGCCGCTGGTGTCCGTGGGCCGCACCAGCTCGGTGAGTACGCCGTACACGGGGCCGGAGTCCAGACCCTCCTCGATGAGGAACGTCGACGCGCCAGTGACCTCGTCGCCCGCGAGGATCGCGTGCTGCACGGGGGCGGCGCCGCGCCACGCGGGCAGCAGCGAGAAGTGCAGGTTGACCCAGCCCCGAGCGGGGACATCGAGGGCGGCCCTGGGGAGCAGCGCGCCGTACGCGACGACGGGGCAGCAGTCGGGGGCGATCTCGCGCAGCCGTGCCAGGAAGTCCTCGTCGCGCGGCTTGGCGGGCTTGAGCACCTCGATGCCTGCCTCCTCGGCGCGCTCGGCGACGGGGCTCGCGACCAGCTTGCGGCCGCGTCCCGCGGGGGCGTCCGGCCGCGTGACGACGGCGGCCACCTCGTGCCGGTCGGAGGCGATCAGCGCGTCCAGGGCGGGGACGGCGACCTCGGGGGTGCCTGCGAAGACGAGCTTCATCGGTGGCGCGAGCCTCTCGGTCGGGAAGGTGGGAAAAGCAGGGAGCCGGGTGCCCGATCGGGCGTGGAATTCGGGCGCGGATTCAAGAGACGCACCAGTCTAGGGGCCTGCGCCTGCCTGTGCACCGGGGGGCGTACGCGCCTTCGCGCGCCCCACCCGAATACGGACACGCCCCCGCAGCGTGACCCAGACACCCAGTGACGCGTTGGTCAAGAGAGATTGACCAGAACGGGCCGCACATGCGGCCCGATCCTTATTCCACGCCGGTTCGAGAGGCTTGTTCATGGCCGACCACGCCACCCACGACGCCCAAGCGCGGGCCAGCCTGCATCTGTTGGTACGGGACATCGAGCGGGTCCGCAGGCAGGTGGACGCGCTGCGCACCCTCACCGCGCAGCTCGGCAACGTCTACCGCCCGCGACGCTCCGGCCCTTCCGCGGGCTTCGTCGTCTACGGCAGGGCACCCGCCCCGACCGTCCGCCTCGCACAGGAGCTGCGGGACAGTGTCGAGACCCTGGTGACAGCCGCCGTGGACTTCGACCGTTCGCTGGGCTTCTCGTGGGACGCGGTCGGCTCCGCGCTCGGGGTCACCAAGCAGGCGGTGCACCGACGTTACGGAGCACGCCGCACGGCGCAGCCCGGTATCCCCGTCGACGCCGAGCTCAATACGGAGCCGACACTGCCCGCCGCGACCCGCACGCTGCCGGTCCCGCCGGGCCTGCCCGCCGTACCCGCCGCCCGCTCCATGCCGCCGCAGCCGACGGCGAGCAGCCAGTCGATGCGCGGGGAGGCACGTCCCAGCGCCTTCCCGGGCCCCCGCAACGGCTGACCCGACTCCCCCGGCCGTCCCGCCGTACGAAACCCACGTACAACGGGACGGCCAAGGCCGCCGGCGGGTAGGGGACAGCGCCGCAGGCACCCCGGGCCCGCACCCACTCCGCACCCCGCGCCCGCCCCCTCACCCGATGTCCGGCGGGTCGACCCTGATCCGCACGGGCTCCCCGCCGCCCCGCGCCGTCCGCCCCGCCTGGGCCGACTTGAGCGCCGCAGCGAGCGCAGCCCCGCTCCCCCGCGGCACCCGCAGCAGAACCCGCTCCCAGTGCTCCCCCGTCGGCGGATCCCCGGGCCTGCGCGGCCTGCCGGGATCGGGGGCCGCGATGGGGACGGGCCCCAGCAGTTCCACATCCGCCGGCAGCTCCGCCGCGGCCACGAACGCCGCCAGCGCCTCCGCCCGCCCGCTCACCGCGGCCATCCGCGACACCGGCGGAAAACCCAGCTCGGCCCGCTCCGCCAGCTCCCGCAACGCGTGCCCGACCGGATCCCACCGCACCAGCGCCTGCACGGGCCGCAGCGTCGGTTCGGCGACGATGACCACGGTGCCGCCCTCGCTCTGGCTCCTGACCAGCGACGCCGCGGCGATCCAGCGCCGCAGCGCCTCCTCGCCCGCCCGCAGGTCCGGACGGCCGAGCATCGCCCACCCGTCGAGCAGCAGCGCCGCCGCGTACCCTCCGTCGGCGACCGGCTCCGCCCCCGGCGTGCTCACGACGAGCGCGGGCTGACCCGGCACGGTGTCCAGGACATGGTCGCGCCCGGACGTACGCACCGGCACCGCGGGAAACGCCCGCCCCAGCTCCTCGGCGGTCCTGCGGGCGCCGACGACCTGCGCGCGCAGCCGCCTGCCCCCGCACTCGGAGCAGTGCCAGCCGGTCGACCCGCGCCCGCACCACCCGCACATCAGGTCCCGCTCGTCCGGCGCCTCCAGCGGCCCCGAGCAGTGCGCGCACCGCGCCGGTGTACGGCACCGCTCGCAGGCCAGCCGGGGGACATACCCGCGCCGCGGCACCTGCACCAGGACCGGGCCGCTCTTGAGCCCTTCCCGTACGGTCTGCCAGGCGAGGCTGGGCAGCCGCGCGGCCCGCGCCGCCTCGTCCCGCGCCAGCTCGGCGTCGCCCACCGTCCGCACCAGCGGCGCCGCGGCACGCACCCGCTCGCGGTCGGCGACGAGCGGCAGCGCCCAGCCGCTCTCGACGAGCTGGGCCGCCTCCACGGTGCAGCTCGTACCACCCAGCAGGAACGCGCACTTGTCGTACGTGGCCCGCAGTTGAAGCACCTCGCGCGCGTGCGGCAGGGGGGCGTGCAGCTCGCTGTGGCTGGAGTCCCCGTCGTCCCAGATGACGACGAGTCCCATGTCCCGCACCGGCGCGAACATCGCGGCCCGCGTCCCGACCACGGCCCGCACCGCACCGCGCCGCACCGCGAGCCACTGCCGGTAGCGCTTCTCCGGCCCGGCGTCGGCGGTGAGCAGCGCGTGCCGCCCCTCGCCGAGCAGCTCGGTCAGGGCCGCGTCCACGCGCGCCGCGCTGCGCCCGTCCCCCACGACGATCAGCGCCCCCCGCCCGGAGGCCAGCGTCGCGGCGACGGCCCGTGCGATCTCCTCGGCCCAGTGCGCCCCGGGCAGCGCCGTCCACACCGCCCGCGGCGCGCCGCCCTGCCCCAGCGCCTCCAGGAACGCGGCGCCCTTCGCATACCGCCCCCAGGTGCCCGGCTCGGGCATCGCGGGCGCCGGCAACGGCTCCGGCGAGGCCTTCCCCTCGGCTCTGGCGTTGCGCGGCGGCACGGCCAGCTGCAGTACGTCGGCCAGGCTCCCCGCGTAACGGTCGGCCACCGCACGGGCCAGCCCCAACAGCTCCGCACTCAGCACGGGCTCCGGCGACACCACACCGGCGAGCGCCGCGAGAGCCCCCTGATAGTCGGAGTCGGCGCGCCGCTCGACGAGAAACCCGTCGATCAGCCCCCCACCCTCCCGCCGCCCGTCCCGCACCTGATGCGCCCCGGCCCCGAACCGCACCCGCACCCGCACCCCCGGCTGCGCGTCGGCGTCCAGCTCCTCGGGCACGGCGTAGTCGAAGTACTGATCGAGATGCAGCACGCCCTTGTTCACCACGACGCGCGCCACCGGCAACTCCTTGGCCAGCGCGGCCCCCCGCCACGTCCGCGGCTTGGCCCGCGGCACCTTCGCCCGGCGCACAGTCTCCCGAATGAGCGCAAGCTGCTCCGGCGCCCCGGCCACGGCCGGGGCCTCTTCGGGCTGCTCGTTTTCGCTGCTCACAGCCAAATTCCTACCAGACCGCACTGACAGACCAGGGACCCGCCGCCACGCACACGGCCCCGGACCAGTGCGGTCCGGGGCCGTGCCGACACATGAAGACCGGCGGGGCGGGTCGGGGCTGGTTACAGGCCCGCGGCCTCGCGCAGCGCGTCCACCCGGTCCGTGCGCTCCCAGGTGAAGTCCGGGAGCTCGCGGCCGAAGTGGCCGTACGCCGCGGTCTGCGCGTAGATCGGGCGCAGCAGGTCGAGGTCGCGGATGATCGCGGCCGGGCGGAGGTCGAAGACCGTGCCGATCGCGTGCTCGATCTTCTCGCTGTCGACCGTGGCCGTGCCGAAGGTCTCCACGAAGAGGCCGACCGGCTCGGCCTTGCCGATCGCGTAGGCGACCTGGACCTCGCAGCGCGCGGCGAGACCCGCGGCCACCACGTTCTTGGCGACCCAGCGCATCGCGTACGCGGCCGAGCGGTCCACCTTCGACGGGTCCTTGCCCGAGAAGGCGCCGCCGCCGTGCCGGGCCATGCCGCCGTACGTGTCGATGATGATCTTGCGGCCGGTGAGACCGGCGTCGCCCATCGGGCCGCCGATCTCGAAGCGGCCGGTCGGGTTGACCAGCAGGCGGTAGCCCTCGGTGTCCAGCTTGATGCCGTCCTCGATGAGCTGACCCAGCACGTGCTCGACGACGAACTCACGGATGTCGGGCGAGAGCAGTGAGTCCAGGTCGATGTCCGAGGCGTGCTGCGAGGAGACGACAACCGTGTCGAGGCGGACCGCCTTGTCGCCGTCGTACTCGATGGTGACCTGGGTCTTGCCGTCGGGGCGCAGGTACGGGATGGTCCCGTTCTTGCGGACCTCGGACAGCCGGCGCGAGAGCCGGTGCGCCAGGTGGATCGGCAGGGGCATCAGCTCGGGCGTCTCGTCGCAGGCGTACCCGAACATCAGGCCCTGGTCGCCGGCGCCCTGCTTGTCGAGCTCGTCCTCGTCGCCCTCGACCCGCTTCTCGTACGCCGTGTCGACGCCCTGCGCGATGTCGGCGGACTGCGAGCCGATGGACACCGACACGCCGCAGGAGGCGCCGTCGAAACCCTTCTTCGAGGAGTCGTAACCGATTTCGAGGATCTTGTTACGGACGAGCGTGGGGATGTCGGCCCAGGCCTTGGTGGTGACCTCGCCGGCCACATGCACCAGGCCGGTAGTGATCAAGGTCTCCACGGCGACCCGGGAAGCCGGGTCCTCCCGCAGAAGCGCGTCAAGAATCGTGTCGCTGATCTGGTCAGCGATCTTGTCGGGGTGACCTTCGGTCACAGACTCCGAAGTGAACAGACGACGGGACACAACGCTCCCTGGGGTTGCAGCGGCTGCTGGCTCATCATTGGCGGACCGGCCGGGAGCTGCGCCCGGCGTCGGTCCTGGACCAGTTTATCGGTCCCTTCCGACAACCGGACCACGTGTCTCGCTCCGTGGGAGCCTGTGATCTGCGGCACTGCATTGTGCAGCAAGACCATCGCCTCCCACCAGAGGCCGAAAAGTCGAGTTTCCCCGGGTTTTCGGCCACGGCGGCGCTCGTCCCGAGTCCGTCGGGCCACACCGAGATTTAACCGAGCCGACTTGTCACCAAATCCCAGACCGTGTCGGCCAAGGCCTCCTTGGGTCCGTACGGCACCAGCGTCTCGCCCCCGTCCGCAGCGAGCACGACGGCTTCGTTCTGCTCCGAGCCGAAGGTCTTACGCTCCCCCACCTCATTGACAACGAGCAGGTCACAGCCCTTGCGCTGAAGCTTTTCGCGGGCGTTGGCCAGCACATTGTCGGTCTCCGCGGCGAAGCCGACGACCACCTGTCCCGGCCTGGCACGCTCCGCCGAAACCTCGGCGAGAATGTCCGGATTACGGACCAGCTCGACAGCTGCCGGCTCCTGGCCGTCCTTCTTCTTGATTTTGCCTTCGGCGTACGCCGAAGGACGGAAATCGGCCACCGCCGCCGCCATCACCACCACGTCGGCGTCCGCCGCGGCCTTGAGCACGGCCTCGCGCAGCTGCAACGCCGTCCCGATCCGGACGATGTCGGCGCCGGCCGGGTCGGGCAGGCCGGTGTTGGCCTCGATGAGCGTGACCCGGGCGCCGCGCGCGACGGCCGTACGGGCCAGGGCGTACCCCTGCTTGCCGGAGGAGCGGTTGCCCAGGTAGCGCACGGGGTCGAGCGGCTCGCGCGTACCGCCCGCGCTGATCACGACGTGCCGGCCGGCCAGGTCGGGCTCGCGGACACCGCGCGCCAGCACCCGACGGCAGACCTCGAAGATCTCGCCCGGGTCGGGCAGCCGGCCCTTGCCGGTGTCCACGCCCGTGAGCCGGCCGACCGCGGGTTCGATGACGAGCGCACCCCGGCGGCGCAGCGTATCGACGTTCTTCCGGGTGGCCGGGTGCTCCCACATCTCGGTGTGCATCGCGGGCGCGAAGATCACCGGACAGCGGGCGGTCAGCAGCGTATTGGTCAGCAGGTCGTCGGCGAGGCCGTGCGCCGCCTTGGCCAGCAGGTCGGCGGTGGCGGGGGCCACCACGACCAGGTCGGCGGACTGTCCGATGCGCACGTGCGGGACCTGGTGGACCGTGTCCCAGACCTCGGTCGAGACCGGGTTGCCCGAGAGCGCCGACCAGGTGGCTCCACCCACGAAGTGCAGGGACGCCGCGGTCGGCACGACCCGTACGTCATGTCCGGACTCGGTCAGCCGTCGCAGCAGTTCGCACGCCTTGTACGCGGCGATTCCCCCGCTGACCCCCAGCACGACCTTCGGCTTGTCCACTGCGTCTCCCAAACGGCCGGCAACCGGTAACTGATGCCACCAGGACCGACGTCCTGTGACACGTCACATGACACACCACAGGCCCGGCAGTCGCGCTGCCGGGCCTGTGGTGAAAATTATTCCTGCGCCTGGTGCTACTGAGCGGGGCCCTCAATGGCCTCGGAGGTCAGCAGACCCGCGTTGATCTCGCGCAGGGCGATCGAGAGCGGCTTCTCGTGGACGTGAGTGTCCACCAGAGGACCGACGTACTCGAGCAGACCCTCACCGAGCTGCGAGTAGTACGCATTGATCTGACGCGCACGCTTGGCCGCGTAGATCACGAGGCTGTACTTCGAGTCCGTAGCCTCGAGCAGCTCGTCGATCGGCGGGTTGATGATGCCCTCGGGCGTGGAAATGGAAGAGGACACGCTCTACCTTCCGAAAAAGTGGACAGAGATCAAGCAACTTCCATCAACGTTAGCAGCTCGCGCGCCACGTCCTCGACGGAGGTGTTGACAAGGGTCGTATCGAACTCCGCCTCGGCGGCGAGTTCGATCTTGGCGGCGGCCAGCCGACGCTCGATGACGTCGGACGACTCGGTGCCGCGGCCGGTCAGCCTGCGCACCAGCTCGTCCCAGCTGGGCGGGGCCAGGAAGACCAGCCGGGCCTCCGGCATCGACTCGCGGACCAGGCGTGCGCCTTGGAGGTCGATCTCCAGGAGCACGGCCTCACCCGCGTCGATCCGGTCGCTCACAGCACGCCGGGGCGTGCCGTACCGGTTGCCCGCGAACTCGGCCCACTCCAGCAGTTCGCCGTTGGCGATCAGCTTGTCGAACTCGTCGTCACTGACGAAGAAATACTGAATGCCGTGACGCTCGCCGGGGCGCGGTTTGCGTGTGGTGGCCGACACCGAGAGCCAGACCTCGGGGTGGACCTTGCGCATATGGGCGACGACCGTGCTCTTGCCGACCCCGGAAGGGCCGGAGAGCACGGTCAGCCGCGGACGTACGTCCGGGGGTACGGGGGGCGTCCCCCGGGATGTTGCAGCCATGGAGCTGATTATCCAGCTTCTCGGGAGTGCCCGAGAACGTCAGGCGCCGCCGCCGCCGAACTCACGCTCCAAAGAGGCGATCTGATTGGACCCGAGGCCGCGCACACGACGGCTCTCGGAGATCCCCAGACGCTCCATGATCTGCTTGGCGCGGACCTTGCCCACGCCGGGCAGTGACTCGAGAAGGGCCGAGACCTTCATCTTGCCGATGACATCGTTCTCCCGACCCTGCTTGATGACCTCATGGAGCGAGGCACCGGAGTGCTTGAGTCGATTCTTGACCTCGGCCCGCTCCCGGCGAGCCGCGGCGGCCTTTTCGAGCGCGGCTGCGCGCTGTTCAGGGGTAAGGGGCGGAAGAGCCACGCCTACGTCACCTCGGATGTCGAACTGTCGGATACGGACCGGTGAGGAAGCTGGTCGCCCCACACCGGGGCGAGCAACGCACAACGGAGTTGTGCGTTTGCTCTCGACGGAGACTAGCGGCCAGGACCGCTCCAGTCAGCGAGAACAGACGAAAAGTCCTGGTCAGCCTCCACCGGTTGGGATATTTCGGTCATATCACCCCGCTTTTGGGTCAGGAATCCGTCAACACGGTTCGGGTGACCCGCTCCAAGGCCACCACAACCCGGCGACAGCCACCCGAAGGGCCGCTCCTCACGCCCCCGAGACCGCCGCCCGCACCTCGTCGGCGAAGCGGGAAGCGGACTCCCGCAGTCCGGCCACGTCCGGGCCGTGGCGCAGTACGCCGCGGCTCACACTCGGGACGACATTGCCGACGGCGGACCCGAAGACACCCGGCAGATCGGCCGGGGTCGCGCCCTGAGCGCCGATGCCGGGCGCCAGCAGCGGGCCGTTGACGGCGAGGTCGACGCCCGCGTCGCCGAGGGTCGCGCCGACCACCGCGCCGACCGAGCCCAGGGGCGTGGCGCCCGCGTTCTCGGCCGCCATGTGGTCGAGCATCACCTGCGCGAGCGAGCGCCCGTCGGCCACCGTCGCACGCTGGACCTCCGCGCCCTCCGGGTTGGAGGTCAGGGCGAGCACGAAGACACCCGCTCCGCTGACCCGCGCCGCGTCCAGCGCCGGGCGCAGCGATCCGAAGCCCAGGTAGGGCGAGACGGTGACCGCGTCGCTGAAGAGCGGCGAGTCCTTGTCGAGGTACGTCGCCGCGTACGCGGCCATGGTCGAGCCGATGTCGCCGCGCTTGGCGTCCATCAGCACCAGCGCGCCGGCCGCCCGCGCCTCCTCGACCGCCTTCTCCAGGACCGCGATGCCGCGCGAGCCGAAGCGCTCGTAGAAGGCCGACTGCGGCTTGAGCACGGCGACCCGGTCGGCCAGCGCGTCGACGACCGTGCGGGTGAAGGCCGTCAGGCCGGCGATGTCGTCGCCCAGGCCCCACGCGTGGAGCAGCGAGGCGTGCGGGTCGATGCCGACGCAGAGCGGGCCGCGGGTGTCCATGGCGTGGCGCAGGCGCGTACCGAAGGTCTCGACGGCACCGGGGGAACCGGCGGTCCCTGGGGATTCCACGGTCATCGGGCGGCCTTCCTCGTCCCGGCGCCGACGGCGTCCGCGAGGGTGGCGTACGGGCTGTTGGCGAGGCGCGCGGCCAGGCCCTTGTGGACGGCGCGGCCCCAGAACGGGCCCTCGTAGACGAAGGCGCTGTAGCCCTGGACGAGCGTGGCGCCCGCCAGGATGCGCTGCCAGGCGTCCTCGGCGTTCTCGATGCCGCCGACGCCCACCAGGGTGATCCGGTCGCCCACGCGCGCGTACAGGCGGGTCAGGACCTCCAGGGAGCGCTCCTTGACGGGCGCTCCGGACAGTCCACCGGTCTCCTTGACCAGGGCCGGGTCCGACTTCAGGCCGAGGCCGTCGCGGGCGATGGTGGTGTTGGTGGCGATGATGCCGTCCAGCCCGAGCTCCAGGGCCAGGTCGGCGACCGCGTCGACGTCCTCGTTAGCCAGGTCGGGCGCGATCTTCACGAGGAGCGGGACGCGCCGGCCGGTGACGGTGCGGTCGGCGGCCTCGCGCACGGCGCTGAGCAGCGGGCGCAGCGCCTCGGTGGCCTGGAGGTTGCGCAGGCCGGGTGTGTTCGGGGAGGAGACATTGACCACGAGGTAGTCGGCGTGGGCGGCCAGCCGCTCGGTGGAGGTGACGTAGTCGCCGATGGCCTCCTCCTCCGCGACGGCCTTGGTCTTACCGATGTTGACGCCGACGGTGGTCGTGAAGACGGGCCTGCGGGTACCCAGGCGCTCCGCGACGACCTCGGAGCCCTCGTTGTTGAACCCCATGCGGTTGATGAGCGCACGGTCCTTCACGAGCCGGAAGAGGCGCTTCTTGGGGTTGCCCGGCTGCGGCTGGGCGGTGACCGTACCGATCTCGATGTGGTCGAAGCCGAGCATCGACATCCCGTCGATCGCCACGGCGTTCTTGTCGAAGCCGGCGGCGAGGCCGAAGGGGCCGTGCATGCGCAGGCCGAATGCCTCGGTGCGCAGTTCCTCGTAGCGGGGCGCGAGGGCGGCAGCGACGAAGGTGCGCAGGACCGGGACGCGGGCGGCCAGCCGGATCCAGCGGAAGGCCAGGTAGTGGGCCTGCTCGGGGTCCATGCGCCGGAAGACGAGGTTGAAGAAGAGTTTGTACATGGGCTGCGGGTGCCTTCTGAACGAGGGGCGGGAGGGGGTCATGAGGCAGAAGCTCATGAAGGGGGCTCATGAAGAGGGGGACACCGACCGGTGTCCCCCTCGTTCGCCCTATTCCGCGCGAGCCGCGGTCAGGTGTTCGGCGTGTTCCTGGAGGGAACGGACGCCGACGTCGCCGCGGTTGAGTGCGTCGATGCCCTGGACGGCGGCGGCGAGCGCCTGGACCGTCGTCAGGCACGGGACGCCGCGCGCCACGGCCGCCGTGCGGATCTCGTAGCCGTCGAGTCGGCCGCCCGTGCCGTACGGCGTGTTGATGATGAGGTCGACCTCGCCGTCGTGGATGAGCTGGACGATGGTCTTCTCGCCGTTCGGGCCCTCGCCCTCGCTCAGCTTGCGCACCACCGTGGCATTGATGCCGTTGCGGCGCAGCACCTCGGCGGTGCCCGAGGTGGCGAGCAGCTCGAAGCCGTGCGCGACGAGCTCACGGGCCGGGAAGATCATCGTGCGCTTGTCGCGGTTGGCGACCGAGATGAACGTGCGGCCCTTGGTGGGCAACGGGCCGTACGCTCCGGCCTGCGACTTGGCGTATGCCGTGCCGAAGACCGAGTCGATGCCCATGACCTCGCCGGTGGAGCGCATCTCCGGACCGAGCACGGTGTCGACGCCGCGTCCGTGCATGTCGCGGAAGCGACTCCACGGCATCACGGCCTCCTTGACGGAGATCGGCGCGTCCGGCGGCAGGGTGCCGCCGTCGCCGGTCCTCGGCAGCAGCCCCTCGGCGCGCAGTTCCGCGACGGTGGCGCCCAGCGAGATGCGGGCGGCGGCCTTCGCGAGCGGCACCGCGGTCGCCTTCGAGGTGAAGGGGACGGTACGTGAGGCGCGCGGGTTGGCCTCCAGGACGTAGAGGATGTCGCCGGCCAGTGCGAACTGGATGTTGATCAGTCCGCGGACGCCGACGCCCTTGGCGATGGCCTCCGTGGAGATCCGCAGCCGCTTGATGTCGAAGCCGCCGAGGGTGATCGGGGGCAGCGCGCAGGCGGAGTCGCCGGAGTGGATGCCGGCTTCCTCGATGTGCTCCATGACGCCACCGAGGTAGAGCTCGGTGCCGTCGTAGAGCGCGTCGACGTCGATCTCGATCGCGTCGTCGAGGAACCGGTCGACCAGGACCGGCCGGTCGGGGCCGATCTCGGTGGACTCGGAGATGTACGAGGAGAGCCGGGTCTCGTCGTACACGATCTCCATGCCGCGCCCGCCCAGCACGTAGGACGGGCGTACGAGCACCGGGTAGCCGATCTCGTCGGCGATGGCCTTGGCCTCGTCGAAGGTCGTCGCGGTGCCGTGCTTGGGCGCGGGCAGACCGGCCTCGTCGAGGACCCGGCCGAACGCGCCGCGGTCCTCGGCGGCGTGGATGGCCTCCGGCGGCGTGCCGACGACCGGTACGCCGTTGTCCTTGAGCGCCTGGGCGAGGCCCAGCGGGGTCTGGCCGCCGAGCTGGACGATGACACCGGCGATCGGCCCCGCGAGGGACTCGGCGTGCACGATCTCCAGTACGTCCTCCAGGGTGAGCGGCTCGAAGTAAAGCCGGTCGGAGGTGTCGTAGTCGGTGGAGACGGTCTCCGGGTTGCAGTTGACCATCACGGTCTCGTAGCCCGCTTCGCTGAGCGCGAAGGAGGCGTGGACGCAGGAGTAGTCGAACTCGATGCCCTGGCCGATACGGTTCGGACCCGAGCCCAGGATGATCACGGCGGGCTTGGTGCGCGGTGCGACCTCGGACTCCTCGTCGTACGAGGAGTAGAAGTACGGGGTGTTCGCGGCGAACTCGGCGGCGCAGGTGTCGACCGTCTTGTAGACCGGGCGTACTCCGAGCGCGTGCCTGACCTCGCGGACGACGTCCTCGCGCAGACCGCGGATCTCGCCGATCTGGGCGTCGGAGAAGCCGTGCCGCTTCGCGTCCGCGAGCAGCTCGGGATCGAGCTTCTCGGCGGCGGCGAGCTCGTCGGCGTGCTCCTTGATCAGGAACATCTGGTCGACGAACCACGGGTCGATCTTCGTGGCGTCGAAGATCTCCTCGGGGGTGGCGCCGGCCCGCATCGCCTGCATGACGGTGTTGATACGCCCGTCGGTGGGGACCTTCGCGGTCTCCAGGAGCGCGACCTTGTCGCCGGGCTCACCGACGAAGGTGAACTGGCTGCCCTTCTTCTCCAGCGAGCGCAGCGCCTTGTTGAGCGCCTCGGTGAAGTTGCGGCCGATCGCCATGGCCTCGCCCACCGACTTCATGGTGGTGGTGAGGGTGGCGTCGGCGGCCGGGAACTTCTCGAAGGCGAAGCGCGGCACCTTGACGACGACGTAGTCGAGGGTGGGCTCGAAGCACGCCGGGGTCTTCTCGGTGATGTCGTTGGGGATCTCGTCCAGCGTGTAGCCAACGGCCAGCCGCGCGGCGATCTTCGCGATCGGGAAGCCCGTGGCCTTCGACGCGAGCGCCGAGGAGCGCGAGACGCGCGGGTTCATCTCGATGACGATGATCCGGCCGTCTTCGGGGTTGACGGCGAACTGGATGTTGCAGCCGCCGGTGTCGACGCCGACCTCGCGGATGATCGCGATGCCCACGTCGCGCAGCCGCTGGTACTCGCGGTCGGTCAGCGTCATCGCCGGGGCGACGGTGATGGAGTCGCCGGTGTGCACGCCCATCGGGTCGAAGTTCTCGATGGAGCAGACGACCACGACGTTGTCGTTCTTGTCGCGCATCAGCTCCAGCTCGTACTCCTTCCAGCCGAGGATGGACTCCTCCAGGAGGACCTCGGTGGTCGGCGAGAGCATCAGGCCCTGTCCGGCGATGCGGCGCAGTTCCTCCTCGTCGTGCGCGAAGCCGGAGCCGGCGCCGCCCATGGTGAAGGAGGGGCGGACGACGACGGGGTAGCCGCCGAGCGTCTCGACGCCGCCGATGATGTCGTCCATGGTGTGGCAGATGACCGAGCGGGCGGACTCGCCGTGGCCGATCTTGGCGTGCACGGCCTCGACGACGCCCTTGAAGAGCTGGCGGTCCTCGCCCTTGTTGATGGCCTCGACGTTGGCGCCGATGAGCTCGACGCCGTACTTCTCCAGCACACCCTGCTCGTGCATGGAGATCGCGGTGTTGAGCGCGGTCTGGCCGCCGAGGGTCGGCAGCAGCGCGTCGGGGCGCTCCTTGGCGATGATCTTCTCGACGAACTCCGGGGTGATCGGCTCGACGTAGGTCGCGTCGGCGATCTCCGGGTCGGTCATGATCGTCGCCGGGTTGGAGTTGACCAGGATGACCCGCAGGCCCTCGGCCTTCAGGATGCGGCAGGCCTGGGTGCCGGAGTAGTCGAACTCCGCGGCCTGGCCGATGACGATCGGTCCTGAACCGATGACCAGGACGGACTGGATATCGGTGCGCTTAGGCACGCTGGTCCTCCATCTGGGCTGTGTTCATCAAAGACGTGAAGCGGTCGAACAGGTACGCGGCGTCGTGCGGACCCGCTGCTGCCTCGGGGTGGTACTGGACGCTGAAGGCCGGCTGGTCGAGCAGTCGAAGGCCCTCCACCACGTTGTCGTTGAGGCAGACGTGGGAGACCTCCGCGCGACCGAAGGGGGTGTCGGAGATCTTGTCGAGCGGGGCGTCGACGGCGAATCCGTGGTTGTGCGCGGTGATCTCGACCTTGCCGGTGGAACGGTCCTTCACCGGCTGGTTGATGCCGCGGTGACCGTACTTGAGCTTGTACGTGCCGAAGCCGAGCGCGCGGCCCAGGATCTGGTTGCCGAAGCAGATGCCGAAGAGCGGGGTCCTGCGCTCCAGGACCGCCTTGACGACCGTGAGGTCGACGGTGGCGGGGTCGCCGGGACCGTTGGAGAGGAAAACGCCGTCGGGGCCGACCGCGTACACCTCCTCGACCGTGGCGGTGGAGGGCAGCACGTGCACCTCGATGCCGCGCTGGGCCATCCGGTGCGGGGTCATGCCCTTGATGCCGAGGTCGATGGCGGCGACGGTGAACTTCTTCGCACCGATCGCGGGGACGACGTACGCCTCCTTGGTGGCGACCTCGGCGGCCAGGTCGGCGCCCGTCATCTCGGGGGCCTGCTGGACGCGGGCGAGCAGCGTGGCCTCGTCGGCGAGCGCGTCGCCGGAGAAGATGCCGACGCGCATGGCGCCGCGCTCGCGCAGGTGGCGGGTGAGGGCGCGGGTGTCGATGCCGCTGATGCCCACGACGCCCTGGCCGACCAGCTCCTCGTCGAGGGAGCGGCGCGAGCGCCAGTTGGACGGGATGCGGGCGGGGTCGCGCACGACGTAACCGGCGACCCAGATCCTCCCCGACTCGTCGTCCTCGTCGTTGACTCCGGTGTTGCCGATGTGCGGGGCCGTCATCACGACGACCTGGCGGTGGTACGACGGGTCCGTGAGGGTTTCCTGGTAGCCGGTCATGCCGGTGTTGAACACCGCCTCGCCGAAGGTCTCCCCCACGGCCCCGTAGGCATGGCCGCGGAAGCTGCGACCGTCCTCCAGGACGAGTACGGCGGGAGCCCTGCCGGCTCCCCGGGTGGAGATCGTCATCGTGCGGTGCCTTCCGTTGTGATGCTGTTGGTTTCGCTCATGGTGTTGACCGCCTCGACCCAGGCGGCGTGCTCGGCGGCCCGGTCGGAGCGGAAGCCGGAGTCGATCTGCCGGTCCCCGTGCTGCCAGGTGACGACCAGCAGGCCGCCCTCGGCGAGGACCTTGCCCGCGATGCCCTTGTCGAGACGGGCCTCGCGCAGCGCCGCCGCCGGGACGAAGAAGTCGCTCGCCCCGGGGCGTACGACGTCGAGCCCCTCGTCGGTGAGCGTCAGCTCGACCTTGCTACGGGTGCCGAGACCGTGCGCCACGATCCGGTCGAGCCAGTGCCCGGCGGTCGTCGACCCGTGGTAGCGGCCGCTCATGCTCAGCTTGGCCGCTCCGGGCGATTCGGGCGCGGTGGGCAGCTCGGGCAGGTCCGACTGGAGGGTGCCGCGCCACTTCCAGCCCTGGCGCATCAGCCAATAGACGAGGGTGATGAAGAGCAGCAGCCCGACGACCCACCCCACGCGGGCGGCCCAATCGGTCACTTCGGCCGACTTCTGCTCGGCGGCCTCGGCTGCCAGATGAATGAAAGGTGTCACGCCAGAATCCCGTCAACGACCGTCGCGCGGCCCCTCAGCCAGGTGTGGGTGACGCGTCCCGGCAGCTCACGGCCCTCGTAGGGGGTGTTGCGGCTGCGGGAGGCGAAGCCCGAGGGGTCCACGGTTCCACGGTAAGCCGGATCGACGAGCGTGAGGTTCGCGGGCTCTCCTGCCGAGACGGGGCGGCCGTGACCCTCCAGCCGGCCGATGGCCGCAGGCCGGAAGGACATCCGGTCCGCGACGCCCGCCCAGTCGATCAGGCCGCTGTCCACCATCGTCTGCTGGACGACGGACAGGGCGGTCTCCAGACCGACCATGCCCATGGCGGCCGCGGCCCACTCGCAGTCCTTGTCCTCGTGCGGGTGCGGGGCGTGGTCGGTGGCGACGCAGTCGATGGTCCCGTCGGCGAGTGCCTCGCGCAGGGCCATCACGTCGGCCTCGGTGCGCAGCGGCGGGTTCACCTTGTAGACCGGGTTGTACGTACGGACGAGCTCGTCCGTGAGCAGCAGGTGGTGCGGGGTGACCTCGGCGGTGACGTTCCAGCCCTTGGACTTGGCCCAGCGGACGATCTCCACCGAACCGGCGGTCGAGAGGTGGCAGATGTGCACCCGCGAGTCCACGTGGGCGGCGAGGAGGACATCGCGGGCGATGATCGACTCCTCGGCGACGGACGGCCAGCCGCCGAGGCCCAGCTCCGAGGAGACGATGCCCTCGTTCATCTGGGCACCCTCGGTGAGGCGGGGCTCCTGGGCGTGCTGCGCGACGACACCGTCGAATGCCTTCACGTACTCCAGCGCGCGGCGCATGATCACGGCGTCGTCCACGCACTTGCCGTCGTCGGAGAAGACCTTCACGGCGGCGGCGGAGTCGTGCATGGCGCCGAGCTCCGCGAGCTTCTTGCCCTCAAGACCGACGGTGACGGCGCCGATGGGCTGGACGTCGCAGTAGCCGGACTCCTTGCCGAGGCGCCAGACCTGCTCGACGACGCCCGCGGTGTCGGCGACGGGGAAGGTGTTGGCCATGGCGTGGACGGCCGTGAAGCCGCCGACGGCGGCGGCCTTGGTGCCGGTGAGCACGGTCTCGGAGTCCTCGCGGCCCGGCTCGCGCAGGTGCGTGTGCAGATCGACGAGGCCCGGCAGCAGGACCTTGCCCGCCGCCTCGACGACGGTCGCGTCGCCCGCTTCGATGTGGGCGCCGACCTGGGCGATCGTCTCGCCGTCGATCAGGACGTCCTGCGGCTCGCCGCCCAGGACCTTCGCACCGCGGATCAGGATCTTGCTCATGGTTACTTGTTCTCCTCGGTGCGGGCGTTGGTCGAGATGGCGGGCTCATTGCCGCCCAGAAGCAGATAGAGGACGGCCATCCGGGTGCTGACGCCGTTGGCGACCTGCTCGACGGCCGTGCAGCGGTCGGAGTCCGCGACCTGCGCGGTGATCTCCATGCCGCGGTTCATCGGGCCGGGGTGCATCACGATGGCGTGCTCGGGCATCCGCGCCATCCGGTCGCCGTCCAGGCCGTAGCGGCGCGAGTACTCGCGCTCGGTGGGGAAGAAGGCGGCGTTCATCCGCTCGCGCTGCACACGCAGCATCATGACCGCGTCGGACTTCGGCAGCACCCCGTCGAGGTCGTAGCTGACCTCGCAGGGCCAATTCTCGACGCCGATCGGTACCAGGGTGGGAGGCGCCACGAGCGTCACCTCGGCACCGAGGGTGTGCAGCAGCAGGACATTGGAGCGGGCGACGCGGCTGTGCAGGACGTCGCCGACGATCGTGATGCGACGACCGCCCAGGTCACGCCCTGTGCCCGCGTCGGCGCCGACGAGCCGGCGGCGCATCGTGAAGGCGTCGAGCAGCGCCTGCGTGGGGTGTTCGTGGGTGCCGTCGCCCGCGTTGACGACCGCGCCGTCGATCCAGCCGGAGGTCGCGAGGCGGTAGGGGGCGCCGGAGGCGCCGTGCCGGATGACGACGGCGTCCGCGCCCATGGCCTCCAGCGTCAGCGCGGTGTCCTTCAGCGACTCGCCCTTGGAGACGGACGAGCCCTTCGCGGAGAAGTTGATGACGTCGGCGGAGAGGCGCTTGGCGGCGGCCTCGAAGGAGATGCGGGTACGGGTCGAGTCCTCGAAGAAGAGATTGACGACGGTGCGTCCGCGCAGCGTCGGCAGCTTCTTGATCGGCCGGTCCGCTACCCGGGCCATCTCCTCGGCGGTGTCGAGGATCAGGACGGCGTCGTCGCGGGTGAGGTCGGCGGCCGAGATGAGGTGGCGCTTCATCTGGTGCTCCGTGAGTCGTGGAGGGGCGCGAAAGTGAAGGCGGGCAGGGCGCGGCCGGGTACGGACCCGGTTCTCGGGCCCGTGCGGGAGAGCGCTACTGCTCGCCGACCGGAGCGGTCTGCTTCAGACCGAGCAGCACGGCGTCGCGGCCGTCCTCCTCGGCGAGCTGGACCTTGACCGTCTCCCGCAACGACGTGGGGAGGTTCTTGCCGACGTAGTCGGCGCGGATCGGCAGTTCGCGGTGGCCGCGGTCGACGAGGACCGCCAGCTGTACGGCGCGGGGGCGGCCCATGTCGCCCAGCGCGTCGAGCGCGGCCCGGATCGTACGGCCGGAGAAGAGCACGTCGTCGACGAGGACGACGAGCCGGTCCTCGATGCCCTCATCGGGGATTTCGGTGCGCGCGAGGGCGCGTGCCGGGCCTCTGCGCAGGTCGTCGCGGTACATGGTGATGTCGAGGGAGCCGACCGGTACTTTCCGGCCGGTGATCTCTTCGAGCTTGGCGCCGAGCCGGCGGGCCAGGAAGACACCGCGGGTGGGAATGCCCAGGAGCACCACGTCGTCGGCGCCCTTGGCGCGCTCGACGATCTCGTGGGCGATGCGGGTCAGTACCCGCGCGATGTCGGGGCCCTCAAGAACAGGGCGTGCCTCATCGGAATTCATTGCGTCCATTGAAAAACGGACCCCCTTCTCCGCCTCACAGGACGGATCTTAAAGGACGTCGAAATTGCGTCATCCACAGTACCAGGGCGTTTCCGCGACCTCTTCGGGGGCCCCGGAAAGAACCGGTCCGGACCATTCGGCTTGACGCATCCAAGTAACGCTGCGTAACCTCACAGTGAGTTACCAGTCTTCGTCCGGGGAGCCATATGTCCAGCGAATACGCCAAACAGCTCGGGGCCAAGCTCCGCGCCATCCGCACCCAGCAGGGCCTTTCCCTCCACGGTGTCGAGGAAAAGTCCCAGGGCCGTTGGAAGGCCGTCGTAGTCGGGTCGTACGAGCGCGGCGACCGCGCCGTGACCGTGCAACGCCTCGCCGAGCTGGCGGACTTCTACGGGGTCCCCGTGCAGGAGCTCCTGCCCGGCACGACGCCCGGTGGAGCAGCCGAGCCGCCGCCCAAGCTCCGCCTCGACCTGGAGCGTCTCGCGCACGTCCCGGCGGAGAAGGCCGGCCCGCTCCAGCGGTACGCCGCCACGATCCAGTCGCAGCGCGGCGACTACAACGGCAAGGTGCTGTCGATCCGCCAGGACGACCTGCGCACCCTTGCCGTGATCTACGACCAGTCGCCCTCGGTCCTGACCGAGCAGCTCATCAGCTGGGGCGTGCTGGACTCCGACGCACGCCGTGCGGTCGCTCACGACGACGTCTGATCGGACCCAGCAGAAACGTAACGCCGGGGTCGGCAGTGGCTTTTCGCCTCTGCCGACCCCGGCGTTCCCGCGTCGCCCACGGGCCCGTACGCGAGACGTGGGCACGGCGGGGCCCCGGGACCCGTGGAAGCCATGAAAGGGGCCTGCGACACGCTCTCAGCGTGTCGCAGGCCCCTTTTCGGCCGTCCCCCTGGCGGAAACTATTCGCGGTTCTCGCGGCGCAGGTTCGGCTTGAGGTCCTTGAAACGGCTCAGCATGCCGTTCACAAAGGACGGGGAGTCGTCGGTGGAGAACTCCTTGGCGAGCTGTACCACCTCGTCGATCACCACCGCGTCGGGCGTCTCGTCCACCCACACGAGCTCGAACGCGCCGAGCCGCAGCAGGTTTCGGTCGACGACCGGCATCCGGTCGATC
The DNA here is from genome assembly GCF_051131715.1 of Streptomyces sp. A5-4. Taxonomy (NCBI): domain Bacteria; kingdom Bacillati; phylum Actinomycetota; class Actinomycetes; order Kitasatosporales; family Streptomycetaceae; genus Streptomyces; species Streptomyces sp. A5-4. Next base: position 1,066,239 of record NZ_CP178591.1, read on the forward strand.
GCCCAGTCCACCGCGTAGGTGGAGATGAGCTCCTCGATACGGTCCGCGTGTTCCGCGTACCCCTCGACGAGCGACATCGTGTACTCGGTCACCGGCGGCTGCCGGTCGTCGGTCCTGGCATGCCGAATCCAGTCCGCGAGGACCGTCTGCACGGACTCACCGCGCTGGTCGGCCTCGAAAAGGATCTGGAAGGCGCGCTTACGCGCCTTGTTCCGGGCAGCCACGGTTAGCTGTTCACCCGGCCGAGGTAGTCGCCCGTACGGGTGTCGACCTTGATCTTCTCACCGGTGGTGATGAAGAGCGGAACGCCGATCTCGTGGCCCGTCTCCAGCTCGGCCGGCTTGGAGCCACCGGTGGAGCGGTCGCCCTGGACGCCGGGCTCGGTGTACTTGATGACCAGCTCGACCGCGGCGGGCAGCTCGATGTAGAGGGGGCTGCCCTCGTACATCGCGACGCTGGCCTCGAAGCCCTCCAGCAGGAAGTTGGAGGCGTCCCCGACAACCTTGGGATCGACGTAGATCTGGTCGTACGTGTCCATGTCCATGAAGACGAAGTTGTCGCCGTCCTTGAACGAGAACTGCATGTCGCGCTTGTCGATGCTGGCCGTCTCGACCTTCACGCCGGCGTTGAAGGTCTTGTCGACCACCTTGCCGGAGAGCACGTTCTTGAGCTTGGTGCGCACGAAGGCAGGGCCCTTGCCGGGCTTGACGTGCTGGAACTCGACGACGGACCAGAGCTGGCCTCCGTCGAGCTTGAGCACCAGGCCGTTCTTGAGGTCGTTCGTGGAAGCCACGGTTGCGGAATCTCCTGGACTGAAGGCTGGTGGGACCTCGGGTGCACGCTGCGGCACACGGCTACAGCGCGAGCAGCTCCTTGGTCGTGATGGTGAGTAGCTCGGGTCCGCCGTCCGCCTCGGGGCGAACGACGAGCGTGTCATCGATCCGGACACCGCCCCGGCCCGGGAGGTGGACCCCCGGTTCGACGGTGACCGGCACACAAGCGTCCAGTTTACCCATGGCCGCAGGTGCCAGCTCCGGGTCCTCCTCGATTTCGAGCCCCACACCGTGTCCGGTCCGTGCTGGGAGGTTCTCCCCGTAGCCCGCCGCGTCCAGTACCTGGCGGGCAGCACGGTCCACTTCGCGGTAGGCGACGCCGGGTGCCAGAGCCTCCCGGGCCGCCCGCTGAGCGGCGAATACGAGGTCGTACAGCTCGATCTGCCAGTCCGCGGGCGCCGAGCCGATGACGAAGGTGCGACCGATCTCGCAACGGTAGCCGCGGTAGTTGGCGCCGAGGCAGACGGAGAGGAAATCTCCTTCCTCGACCCGCCTGTCCGACGGCCGGTGTCTGCCCTGTCCCGAATTGGGACCGGTGGCCACCGAGGTCACGAAGGCGGGGCCGTCTGCGCCGTGGTCGACCAGCCGGCGCTCCAGCTCCAGGGCGAGATGACGCTCGGTGCGCCCGACCAGAATCGATTCGAGCAGCTCACCGAGGGCCTGGTCGGTGATCTCGGCCGCGGTCCGCAGGCTCGTGATCTCCTCCTCGCCCTTGACGATCCGCAGCTGCTCCACGGCGCCCGCGAGATCGTGCAGGCGAAGCCGCGGCGCGACCGAGCCGAGCGCCCGGTGCCGGGCGACGGTGAGGTGGTGCTCCTCCACGGCGAGGGACTGCGCGCCGGACGCGGCGACGAGGCCGGCCGCCGCGACCACGGTGTCGCCTCCCGGCATCGGCAGGACCGTGACCCGCAGCGACTCGTCGGGACGGCCGTCGGCGGGGTCGACCAGTGAGGTACGGGGGCAGAGCAGGACGTCGTCGCCCCCGCCGGGACCGAGCAGCAGCACGGCGCCGGGCGGCGCTCCGCCGGCGAGATAGCGGACATTGGCGGGACTGGAGACGAGTGCGGCGGCGCTGCCGGCCGCGGCACACCGGTCACGCAGCCGTCCGCGGCGAACCGCATGCACCTCTGACATGCCACGAGCCTACGAGCGCCCGCGCGACCCGGCCGGTTCAGCGCGTCCGACCGGGCGGCGGGGCCGCCGCGCCCAGGGGCGGGGCGCTCCCCCGCACCTGGGCCGGGCGGCTACCAGCTGGGCGGGCTGGCGATGGAGCGGGCCAGCACCTCGTCCAGTACCCGGGCCGTGGTCGGCACGTCGTACTGCGAGTTGTCGATGATCGGCAGCCCCGAGCCGTACCACCCGGCCATCCGGCCGTGGATACGGGCGACTTCCTCGTCCGAGAGACGGCGGTTGCCGCCGCGCTGGGCATTGCGCTCCAGCACGATCTCCAGGCCGGGAAGGATCACGACGGGCAGCAGTCCGGGGCCGACATGGCGCTTCCAGCCGCCGAGCCCGACGACGGGCCGGTCCGGGAAGACGGCGTCGTCGACAATGCACGAGATGCCGTTGGCCAGGAAGTTGCGGGCGGCGAAGCCGCAGGTGCGGCGGGCGAGGCGGTACTGGGCCTCGGAGTGGTCGTTCCAGCCGGACTGCGGGTCGGCGAAGCCCGAGCAGACCCATTCGCGTACGTCGTCGAGGCTGATGTGCGCGGTCGGCACCCTGCGGTGCTGCGCCCAGTACTTGGCGACGGTCGTCTTGCCCGCACCGGCCGGGCCGATGAGGAGCACGGCCAGCGTGGTACTGCCGGTGTTGGCGCCCGCCGCGGCGGGCGGCGGCGCGGGCACGGGAACGGGGCCGCCGGGCGGCAGCTGTATGTGTCCCGTGGTGTCCCGGGACGCCGGCCCCTGCGGGTGCTGCGGGGCGTGCGCCGTCCAGCCGGGGGCCCGGGCGGGGCCCGGAGGCACCTGCGGGGGCCCGTGGGGTGCCGGAGGACCGGCGGGGTGCGGGGCGCCCTGCGCCCACGCGGCGCCGGCCTCGTGGGGCGGTGGCAGCGGAGCCCCCATAGCGTGCTGCATCCGGTGCCACTCCGTCTCGTACAGGCGACTCGTGCTGGGCCGGGGCGGCCAAGGCCTACTGAACGGTACCCTCCCCGGCCGCTGCACTGTGAACGGCCGGGGCAGGTCCAGAGTGCCCTGTCAGCCGTCGAGTTCGTCGGCGAGGGCGCGCAGGGCCAGGCGGTAGGAGCCGATGCCGAAGCCCGCGATGGTGCCGCTGGCGACGGCCGCGACGACCGAGGTGTGCCGGAATTCCTCGCGTGTGTACGGATTCGAGATGTGCACCTCGATGAGCGGCGCGGTGCGCTGGGCCGCCGCGTCCCGCATTCCGTACGAGTAGTGCGTGAAAGCACCCGGGTTGAGAACGACCGGAATTGAACCGTCGGCGGCCTCGTGCAGCCAGCGGATCAGCTCGCCCTCGTCATTGGTCTCGCGGACATCGACGTCGAAGCCGAGCTGCTTGCCGAGCCGCCCGCATTCCTCGACGAGTCCGCTGTAGGACGTCGCCCCGTAGACATCGGGCTCGCGCGAGCCGAGCCTGCCGAGGTTGGGTCCGTTGAGTACCAGCACCCGCCGGGTGGCCGCTGTCACTTGGACACCTCGCCGTAGGCGGCCAGCAGCACCGCCGGGTCCGGGCCCTCCAGGACCGTCGGCTTGGCGAGACCGTCGAGGACGATGAAGCGCAGCAGATTGCCGCGGGACTTCTTGTCGACCTTCATGGCCTCCAGCAGCTTGGGCCACTGGTCGCCGCGGTAGGTGAGCGGCAGCCCGACGGACTCCAGGACCGCGCTGTGCCGGTCGGCGGTCGCGTCGTCGAGGCGACCCGCGAGACGGCCCAGTTCGGCGGCGAAGACCATGCCGATGGACACCGCGGCGCCGTGCCGCCAGTTGTAGCGCTCGTTCTTCTCGATGGCGTGCGCGAGGGTGTGCCCGTAGTTGAGGATCTCGCGCAGCCCCGATTCCTTGAGGTCGCTGGAGACGACGTCGGCCTTGACCCGGATGGCGCGCTCGATCAGCTCGGCGGCGTGCCGCCCGTCGGGCGAGCGGGCCCCCACCGGGTCCTCCTCGATCAGTTCGAGGATCACCGGGTCGGCGATGAAGCCCGCCTTGATGACCTCGGCGAGACCGCTGATGTAGTCGTTCACCGGCAGCGAGTCCAGCGCCGCCAGGTCGCAGAGCACACCGGCCGGCGGGTGGAAGGCGCCGACGAGGTTCTTGCCCTCGGCGGTGTTGATGCCGGTCTTGCCGCCGACCGCGGCGTCGACCATGCCCAGCACGGTCGTCGGCACGGCGACCCAGCGCACCCCGCGCAGCCATGTCGCCGCGACGAAGCCCGCCACGTCGGTGGTGGCGCCGCCGCCGACGCCGACGATGACGTCGGTGCGGGTGAAGTTGGTCTGGCCGAGCGCCTTCCAGCAGTACGCCGCGACCTCGACGGTCTTGGACTCCTCGGCGTTCGGCAGCTGGATCGCGATGACCTCGTAGCCCTGGCTCGCGAGGTCCTCACGGATCGCCTCGCCGGTGCCGGCGAGCGCCTCCGGGTGCAGGACCGCCACCCGCTGGGCACGCTCGCCGATCAGCCCGGGGAGCTCCCCGAGGAGCTGCCGTCCGACCAGCACCTCGTACGGCTCCGCGCCCTCGCTGCCGCCGATCTGAATTCGGGTGGGTGCTGCCTGCTCCGTCATGCTTCCTTCAATTCCAGTGCGTCGAGGACCGCCCGTGCGACCTCTTCGGGGGTGCGGTCGTCGGTGGCGACGACCGCGCCGGCGACCTCGGTGTAGAGGGGGCGGCGCGCCTCCATCAGGAGCTTCCACTGCTGGCGGGGGTTGACGGCCAGCAGCGGGCGCGCGGTGTTGAGCCCGACCCGCTTGAGTGCCTCGCCCACATTCATCGAGAGGTAGGCGACCGGGTGCCCGGCCAGCGCCGCGCGGGTGCCCTCGTCGAGGACCGCGCCGCCGCCCAGGGCGAGTACGCCGGTGTGCTCGGCGAGCGCCGCGCGTACCGCCTCGCGTTCCAGGTCGCGGAAGTACGGTTCGCCCGCCTCGACGAAGATCTCCGAGATCGGCCGGCCCTCGGCCTCGACGATGTCCGCGTCGGTGTCCCGGTACGCACAGCCGAGCCGCTCGGCCAGCAGTTCACCGACCGTGGACTTGCCGACCCCCATGGGGCCGACCAGGACGACCAGCGGGCCGGTCATCGTACGACCAGGGTGTCGAGGTAGCCCCGCACGTTGCGGCGGGTCTCGCCCACGCTGTCGCCGCCGAACTTCTCGCCGACCGCCTCCGCGAGGACGAGCGCGACCATGGCCTCGGCCACGATCCCGGCGGCGGGCACGGCGCACACGTCGGAGCGCTGGTGGTGGGCCGCGGCCACCTCACCGGTGACGGTGTCGATGGTGGCCAGCGCGCGCGGCACGGTCGCGATCGGCTTCATCGCGGCCCGGACACGCAGCAGTTCACCGGTCGACATCCCGCCCTCGGTGCCGCCGGCCCGGCCGGAGGTGCGGCGCACGCCGTTCTCGCCGGGGACGATCTCATCGTGGGCCTGCGATCCTGGCACCCGGGCGAGGCCGAAGCCGTCGCCGACCTCGACGCCCTTGATGGCCTGGATGCCCATGAGGGCGGCGGCCAGCCGGGCGTCCAGGCGCCGGTCCCAGTGCACGAACGAGCCGAGGCCCACGGGCACGTTGTACGCGAGGACCTCGACGACGCCACCCAGCGTGTCGCCGTCCTTGTGGGCCTGGTCGATCTCGGCGACCATCGCCTCGCTGGCGGCCGCGTCCAGGCAGCGCACCGGGTCGGCGTCGAGCTTCGCCTCGTCGCCGGGGACCGGGACGACGCCGTACGGCGCCTTGGCCGCGGCCAGCTCGACGACGTGCGACACGATCTCGATGCCGGTGGTCTGCTTGAGGTAGGAGCGGGCGACCGTGCCCAGCGCGACGCGGGCCGCGGTCTCCCGGGCGCTGGCGCGCTCCAGGACCGGACGGGCCTCGTCGAGTGCGTACTTCTGCATGCCCGCGAGGTCGGCGTGGCCGGGGCGCGGGCGGGTCAGCGGGGCGTTACGGGCGAGCTTGGCCAGTTCGTCGGGGTCGACCGGGTCGGCCGACATGACCTGCTCCCACTTGGGCCACTCGGTGTTGCCCACCATGATCGCGACGGGGCCGCCCATGGTCAGGCCGTGCCGTACGCCGCCGAGGAAGGTGACTTCGTCCTTCTCGAACTTCATGCGGGCACCACGGCCATAGCCGAGCCGCCGCCGGGCCAGCGCGTCCGCCACCATGTCCGTGGTGATGGGTACGCCGGAGGGAAGGCCCTCCAGCGTCGCGACGAGTGCGGGGCCGTGGGACTCCCCCGCGGTCAGCCAGCGCAACCTGCTCAACGATGCTCCTCATGCTCGCGCCCGAACTGCTGCGGCGCGACCGGGTGCGCGGCCCTGGCCCGCCATCCCCGATCCTCCCACGAACGGCCCCCCGGCCCGGCCCCAGGTCCAGCAGTCGGACGCCCGTCAGCCCCCGTCGCCGTCGCTGGGCGCGTACGAGCCCAGGTGGTCGGTGAACAGGCCGTCGAGGACTCGCCAACGCCGGAAGCCTGTGGCAGGCCCATGCCGATGGCGCCCATGCTGTTCTCCCCCGTCACGCAAAGGGACCCGGAGGGCGCTAGCGGGCCGCGAGCGCCTGCTCCCCGGCTTTCCGCATGACCGCGAGGGGCGCGACGGCGCGGCCCGTCATCTGCTCCACCTGGAGGACCGCCTGGTGGACCAGCAGGTCAAGACCGCCCACGACCGCGCCGCCGCGCGCCGACCAGGCACCGGCCAGAGCGGTCGGCCAGGGGTGGTACAGGACGTCGAAAAGCGTGCCCGGGTGGTCGGGGACGGCCTTCGCGAGCTCGTCGGTGGCGCCGGCCGGGGTGGTGGCCACGACTAGCGGCGCGCTCAGCGCCAGGTCCGCCTCCGCCCAGTCCGCGATGCGCACCCGCACCCCGAGCCGCTCCCCCCACTGGCGCATCTCGTCGGCGCGGGCCGCGCTGCGTACATACGCGGTGACCGGGCCCGTACAGATGCGGGAGAGCGCGGCGAGCGCCGAGGACGCGGTGGCGCCGGCGCCCAGGACGGCGGCGGACTCGACCTGGTCCACGCCCCGCTCACGCAGTGCGGCGATCATCCCGGGGATGTCGGTGTTGTCGCCCGTGCGGCGGCCGTCCTCGGTGAACACGACGGTGTTGACCGCCTCGACCGAGGCCGCCGTGTCGCTGACCGTGTCGAGTAGCGGCATGACCGCGCGCTTCAGCGGCATGGTCAGCGACAGCCCCGCCCAGGAGGCGTCGAGGCCCTCCACGAAGCCGGCGAGCGCGGCCTCGTCCACCTCGAAGCGGTCGTACGACCAATGGGCGAGACCGAGCTCCTGATAGGCGGCGCGGTGCAGCACGGGTGAGAGCGAGTGGGCGATGGGCGACCCGAGAACGGCCGCCCGGCGCGCCTCAGTCGAGTCCCTGGCTTTCATTGAACTTGTCCTTCAGCTTATTGAATTCGGCGATCGTCTTGGCGAACTCCGTCTGGTGCTCACCGTCCGTCGCCACGAAATACAGCCAGCCGTCCTTCGTCGGGTTCAGGGCGGCGGCCATCGCCTCGGAGCCCGGATTTCCGATGGGGCCGGGAGTAAGGCCCTTATGGAAATAGGTGTTGTACGGGTCCGGGTTGCTATTGATCTCGGACTCGCTGATCTTGATGTTGCTCTGACCCCTGAGGTAATTGAAGGCAGAGTCGAACTGGAGCTTCTGGTTCGTCTGGTCGTTATCGGGCTTGAGGCGGTTGTAGACGACCTCGCCCATTTTGCGGAAGTCCTCGTGCGTCTTACCCTCGGCCTGCACCAGGCTGGCGACCGTGACGAGCTGCAACGGAGAGTCGAGACCCAGCCGGTTGGCCTGCGCTTCGAGGTCCTGGCTCGCGTACTGACCGTTGGCCCGCGCGACCATTTCCTTGAGTACGGACTTGGGGGTCGACTTTCCGCCCACGTCGTAGCGCGCCGGATAAAGGAATCCCTCCAGCGGGTCCTTGATCTTCGTATTATCATTTGCCCAGGTGGGCAGTCCGAGATTCTTGGACTCGCTCTTCGCGACGTCCCGGGTCGTCCCGTCCTTGAGCTTCAGCCGCTTGTCGATCTCCGCGTAAATCTTTACGTTCCGCTGGCCTTCGCTGATGATCAGGGCGTTCAGGTTCGACGGGTTGACCATCACTTCGAGAGCCGCCTTGGCGGACATCTCCTTCTTCAGCGGGTAGATGCCCGGCTGGATTCCCTTGGACTTGGGATTGCCGGCCGCCGCCGACACGAAGGCTCCGGCGCTCTTGACCACGCCTTCCTTCTCCAGGATGGAGCCCATCACGGCGGCGCCCGCGCCCTTGGGGACCTCGATCTCGACCGAGCCCGTGCCGCGGCCCGCATAGTCGGCGGGCTCGCCGAAGCGGTCCTGCCAGAACTCGTAGCCGAAGTACGCGACACCGCCCACGCCGCCGGCCATGATCAGTGACAGGACCAGGCAGGCGCAGCCGGTGCGGCTCTTCTTCTTGGTCTTGCCCCGGCGCTCGCCGCCGCGCCCCCGGCGCTTCTCGTCCGGATCGTCGTCGTACTCGCCGTCGTCGTCGCGGTCGTTGCCGCCGGCGAAGAAGGGGTGCTCCTCGGGAGCCTCCGCCTCGGGCGTGGAGTCCCAGTCGTCGCTCTGCTCCGGCGCGCTGTGGCGCCGGCCGGGCGGCTGCGGTGGGGGGTACGCCTCGGGTGTGCCGTAGTAGTCGGGGCTCTCGCCGCCGTAGCCGGGCTGCTGACCGCCGTACGGGTCCGCCGGATTCACGTCGTACGGGACGGCGCCCTGCTGCTGCCCCGTGTCCCAGCCGCTGTTGTTGTACTGCTGCTGGTCCGGGTACCCGGGGTGTTGCTGCTGCCCGTTGTCGTACTGGGGCTGCTGTTGCTGCGGCTGCCGATGGCCGTCGTACTGGGGCTGCTGCTGCCCGTCGTAATAGGGCTGCTGAGGCTGTTGGTGCTGATGCTGCCCGTCGTAGTACGGCTGCTGAGGCTGCTGAGGCCGGCCACCGTAGGAACCCTGGCCGTGCGCGGCCTGCTGTCCGTCCCACCCCGGGTCCCCGTACAGCGGGTCCTCGGGATGCCACGGTTCACGACCTGTGCCCCGGCCATAGTCAGTCATCAAACCCCATAGAGCCGCGAGGCGTCGGCTGCATCGCGCGTGGGGCACGGCAACCGGTTCCGCCTCTTCTTTGTGCGGCAACTGTTCGAACGCCGCCGCATCGCGCGGAACGTTACCGTATCGCGATCAGACAACCACTTCGACGCCCTCACCCGGGGGTTTACCTGAGCCCCGTTCGGCCTCAAGGGCGTTCTGAAGGATGACAATTGCGGCCGCTTGGTCGATGACCGACCTGCCCTTCTTGGACTTCACGCCCGAAGCGCGCAGCCCCTGACTGGCCGTCACTGTGGTCATCCTCTCGTCGACCAGCCGCACCGGGACGGGCGCGATGCCCCGCGCGATCTCCTGGGCGAAGATCCGCACCTTGGCCGCGGCCGGCCCCTCGCCCCCGTTGAGGGAGCGAGGAAGGCCGACGACGACCTCGATGGGTTCGTACTCGTCGACGAGCTGCTTCAGCCGCCGGTGGGCGGCCGGGACGTCACGTCCCGGCACGGTCTCCACCGGTGTGGCGAGGACCCCGTCGGGGTCGCACGAGGCGACCCCGATCCGGGCGTCCCCGACGTCGATCGCGAGGCGACGGCCTCTGCGCACGGCGGGTCAGGCCGTTTCGGCGACGGCGCGCTCGACGGCGGCCACGGCGTCCCCGATGGCGGCCGGGTTCTGACCGCCGCCCTGGGCGACGTCCGGCTTGCCGCCGCCACCGCCACCGAGGGTCTTGGCGGCCGTACGGACCAGCTCGCCGGCCTTGAGACCACGCTCGCGGGCGGCCTCGTTGGTGGCGATGACCGTCAGCGGACGCCCGTTGACCGTGGTGAACAGCGCGACCACGGCGGCGCGGTCGCCCTGGATACGGCCACGGACGTCGAGGACCAGCTTGCGCAGGTCGTCGGCCGAGGTGCCGTCGGGCACCTGGCCGGTGACCAGGGCCACGCCGTGCACGTCCTTGGCACCGGAGACCAGACCGGCCGCGGCCTGCAGGACCTTCTCGCCGCGGAACTTCTCGATTTCCTTCTCGGCGTCCTTGAGCTTGGCGAGCATGCCGGAGATCTTCTCCGGGAGCTCCTCGGGACGGCCCTTGACCAGCTCCTGGAGCTGGGCGACGACGGTGTGCTCCCTGGCCAGGAAGTTGTACGCGTCGACACCGACCAGGGCCTCGACACGCCGTACGCCCGAGCCGATCGACGACTCGCCGAGCAGCTTCACCAGACCCAGCTGGGCGGTGTTGTGGACGTGCGTACCGCCGCACAGCTCCTTGGAGAAGTCACCGATGGTGACCACGCGCACCTTGTCGCCGTACTTCTCGCCGAACTCGGCGATGGCGCCCTGCTTCTTGGCCTGCTCCATGGACATCACCTCGGCGGTGACGTCCAGCTCCCGGGAGAGCACCTCGTTGATCTTCTGCTCGACGTCGGTGAGGACCGCGCCGGGAACGGCGGCCGGCGAGCCGAAGTCGAAGCGGAACCGGCCGGGAGAGTTCTCGGAGCCGGCCTGGGCGGCCGTCGGGCCGAGAGCGTCGCGCAGCGCCTGGTGCGTGAGGTGCGTGGCGCTGTGGGCGCGGGCGATGGCCCTGCGGCGCGTCAGGTCAATGGCGGCGTGCGCCGAAGCGCCGACCGTCACCTCGCCGACCTGCACGGAACCCTTGTGGACGCTGATGCCGGGGACCGGCTGCTGCACGTCGCGCACGACCACGACCGCGCCGGAGTCGAGCCTGATGCGGCCCTGGTCGGCCTGCTGGCCGCCGCCCTCGGCGTAGAACGGGGTGCGGTCGAGGACGATCTCGACCTCGTCGCCCTCGGTGGCGGCCGGCGAGGGCACACCGTCGACGAGCAGGCCCACGACGGTGGACTCGCCCTCGGTCCGGGTGTACCCGGTGAACTCGGTGGTGCCCGAGGCGTCGGCGACCTGGCGATAGGCGGAGAGGTCGGCGTGGCCGGTCTTCTTGGACCTGGCGTCGGCCTTGGCGCGCTCCCGCTGGTCCTTCATCAGGCGGCGGAAACCGTCCTCGTCCACGGACAGCCCCTGCTCGGCGGCCATCTCCAGGGTGAGGTCGATCGGGAAGCCCCAGGTGTCGTGCAGCAGGAAGGCCTTCTCGCCGGCGAGGACCTGCGCACCCGAGGCCTTGGTCTCGGTGACGGCGGTGTCGAGGATGTTGGTGCCGGCCTTCAGCGTCTTGACGAAGGCGGCCTCCTCGGCCAGGGCCACGGTCTCGATGCGCTTGCGCTCGGTGAGCAGCTCCGGGTACTGCTCGCCCATGGTCTTGATGGCCGTGTCGACGAGCTCGGCGACGACCGGCCCGCCGGCGCCGAGCAGGCGCATGTTGCGGATGGCGCGGCGCATGATGCGGCGCAGCACATAGCCGCGGCCCTCGTTGCCGGGGGTGACACCGTCGCCGATGAGCATCACGGACGTACGCATGTGGTCGGTGACGACGCGCAGCGAGACGTCCGAGGCGTGCTCGGCGCCGTACCGCACGCCGGTCAGCTCGGTGGCCTTGTCGATGACGACCTGCGAGGTGTCGATCTCGTACAGGTTCTGCACGTCCTGGAGGATCATCGCCAGGCGTTCGAGGCCGAGACCGGTGTCGATGTTCTGCGACGGCAGGTCGCCGAGGATCGGGAAGTCGTCCTTGCCCTCGCCGGCGCCGCGCTCGTACTGCATGAAGACCAGGTTCCAGATCTCCACGTACCGCTCGTCGTTGACGGCGGGGCCGCCCTCGACGCCGAAGTCGGGGCCCCGGTCGTAGTTGATCTCGGAGCAAGGGCCGCACGGTCCCGGCACGCCCATGGACCAGAAGTTGTCCTTCTTGCCCAGCCGCTGGATGCGCTCGGCGGGCACGCCGACGACCTCGCGCCAGATCCGCTCGGCCTCGTCGTCGTCCAGGTAGACCGTGATCCACAGGCGCTCGGGCTCCAGGCCGTAGCCACCGTCCGCGACGGAGCTGGTCAGCAGCTCCCAGGCGAACTTGATGGCGCCTTCCTTGAAGTAGTCCCCGAAGGAGAAGTTGCCGCACATCTGGAAGAACGTGCCGTGCCTGGTGGTCTTGCCGACCTCTTCGATGTCCGGCGTACGCACGCACTTCTGCACGCTGGTGACGCGCGGCGCGGGCGGCTTGACCTCGCCGAGGAAGTACGGCTTGAAGGGCACCATGCCCGCGGGGACCAGCAGCAGGGTCGGGTCGTCCGCGATCAGCGACGCCGAGGGCACGACAGTGTGTCCGCGCTCCTCGAAGAAGCGCAGCCAGCGACGGCGGATTTCAGCCGACTCCATTAGTGGTCCTCATTCCGGTTGTACGAATGCTTGGGGTGCTCGATGGCAGCGATGCGTCGCTGCGCGGGAAGTTCGGGATCGTTCTGCTGCTCCAGGCCGAGCGCCTCACCCAGCTCGCTCTCGCGCTGCGCCATGCCCGCCCGGACATCGAGCGCGAAGTCCTTGAGCCGGTGACCTGCCTCGACCGCCTTGTCGGCGGCCTGCGCGGCGAGACTCTCGGGCGTCAGCTGCTTGATCTTGCGGTTGACCTTGGTGGTGGCCCACACACCGGCTGCGGCGCCCGCGGTGAACCAGAACGTACGGCGGAACATTGCGGCTTCAGCCCTTCCGCTTCCTGCGTCGGTCGGACGGCACGGCCCGGCCGACGATGACGGCACGCCGGGACGATTGGGCCGGCATGTCCTTGTTGCGGCCGAGGGCCCGGCGTACGCCGTACCCGAAGGCCGCGACCTTAACCAGCGGGCCGCCGAAGGTGGACGCGACCGTGGTCGAGAGCGCGGACGCGTTGGAGGTGACTTCCTGGACGTCCGTGGCGATGGCGTCGACCCGGTCGAGCTGAGTCTGCGCGGAGCGCACGGTCGCGGAGGCGTCGGCGAGCAGCGGCACTGCCTGCTCGGTCACGTCCGCCACCAGCTTGGTCGTCGCCCTGAGCGTCTGGGCCAGCCTCACCAGCACCACGGCGAGAAAGGAGACCAGAATCGCCCAGAAGACGGCCACCAGGATCCCGGCCACCTCTCCACCGGACACTTTGCACCGCTCCCTCTACGTGAAAAAAGTCGTCCTGTGAGCCTATCGCGCCGGGACTCACCGCCCATACCGCATTACGCGTGCGTACGGCGGGAGTTGTCCGGGCCGATTGTACGGAGTGCTTATAGGTCGGTACGCTCCGTGTTCTATGCGACGCTCTCCTCGGCCCGGGTTCCCGTCCGCCGCTCACGGCAATCTGCCGACGGAGCTGAATCGATTCGTGGGGCGCCACGAGGAGCTCGCGGAACTCGGCCGACTGCTCGCGCGTGCCCGGCTGGTCACCGTCACCGGGGTGGGCGGCGTCGGTAAGACACGCTTCGCGCTGCACGAGGCGGGCGCCCTGCAGGAACGGTACGCCGACGGGGTGTGGCTCGCCGAGCTGTCCGCGCTCCCCGATCCCGAACTGCTGGAGCACGCGGTCGTCGAGGCGCTCGGGCTGACCGACCACACCGCCAGGCCGCCAGGCGACGTACTCCTCGAACATCTCACCGGGCGTGAACTCCTGCTGGTGCTCGACGGGTTCGAGCACCTCGTCGACAGTTGCGCCGGCCTCGTCAGGGAGCTGCTGCGGCGAGCACCCGGGCTGCGCGTGCTGGCCACCGGGCGGATGCCGCTGACCATCGACGGCGAGCAGGCCTTCGAACTGCCGCCCATGCCGCCGCCCGACGCGATGGCGCTCTTCGCCGACCGGGCCGTCGGCGGGCAGCCCGCCTTCCGGCTGAGCGACGACAACGGCGCCGCCGTCGAGGAGCTGTGCCGGCGCCTCGACGGGATTCCACTCGCCCTGGAACTGGCCGCCGGGCGGCTCCGCGCACTCTCCGTCGAGCAGGTGCTCGACCGGCTCAACGACCGTTTCCGGCTGCTGACCGGCGGCGCCAGGGGCGCGCTCCCCCGCCATCAGACGCTGCGCACGGCCATCGGATGGAGCCATGAACTGTGCACCCCCGCGCAGCGGTTGCTGTGGGCGCGCCTCTCGGTGTTCGCGGGGGCTGTTCGACCTGGAGGCCGCCGAGTACGTCTGCGGCGGCCCCGACCTGCCGGGCGCCGACGTACTCGACGTACTCGACGTACTCGGTGAACTGCTGGCGCAGTCCGTCGTGACCCGCGAGGACACCCCGTCCGGCGTCCGCTACCGGATGCTGGACACCGTCAGGGAGTACGGCGGCGACTGGCTGACCGCGACGGGGGACGCGGCGCGGCTGTCGCGCAGGCACCGCGACTGGTATCTGGGGGTGGCGACCTGGTGCGAACTGGACTGGTTCAGCCCCCGGCAGGCCGAGGTGGCCACACGAGTCGACAGTGAACTGCCCAATCTCCGCAAGGCGATGGAGTACTCGCTGGACAGCCCGCAGGAGGCGCACCTGGGCCAGTACCTGGCGGGCACGCTGTGGTTCTACTGGGTCGGCTGCGGGCGCCTGGCGGAGGGCCGGCACTGGCTGGACCACGCCTTGGAGGCGGAGACCGAGTACGGGGCCTACCGGCTGAAGGCGCTGTGGGTGCTCGGCCACGTGGCCGTGCTGCAGGGCGACGCGATCGGGGCGCTCGCCGCGCTCCAGGAGTGCCGCGCCGGCGCCGAAGTGTCCGGCAACGCGGTCGCGGCGGCGTACGCCGTGCACAGGTCGGGATGTCTGGCGCTGGTGTCCGACGACATGCCGCGCGCCGAGGCGCTGCTGCGCGAGGCGCTGCTGCGCTACCGGGAGATCGGCGAGCTCAACAGCAATGTGCTGATGGGACAGGTCGAGTTGGCCATGGCGGTGGCCTTCCGCGGCGATCTGGCACAGGCCGTACTGCTCTGCGAGGAGGTCACCGAGGTCTGCGAGGACCATGGGGAACGCTGGACTCTCACGTACGCGCTGTACGTCCTGGCCTACGCGGCGCGGACCCACGGCCGCCCTAAACGGGCCCGGGAGCTGCTCGTGGAGTGCCTGGCCATCGACCACGCCTTCCACGACCTGCTCGGTCTGGTGCTCACGCTGGAGCTGTTGGCGCTGGTGACCCTGGACGAGGGTGATCCGGCGGAGGCCGCCGTCCTGCAGGGGGCGGCCGAGCGGATCTGGCCGTCGGTGGGGCTGCCCCTGTTCGGCTCGGCGTACTACAGCGAGCCGCACACCCTGTGCGAGGCGCAGGCGCGCGAGCGCCTCGGCGACGGCGCGTACGAGAAGCTCAGGCACGAGGGCGCCGGACTCGCCATGGACACGGCGGTCGCCAGGGCGCTGGCAGGACCGGTCCGCCCCGCCGGGCCGGCCCGGTCGCGTGCGGTACCGCCGCCGAGGGAAAACGCCCCGCACACGCGCGAACCCGCCGCCTCCCGCTCCGTGAGGAGCGAGGAGGCGACGGGCTGAGGCGCTCTGACTGAGCTACGTACGCCTGATCAGCGGGCGTAGTACTCGACGACGAGCTGCTCGTCGCAGATGACCGGGATTTCCTTGCGGTTCGGGTCGCGGTCCAGGCGGAAGGCCAGGGCCTTCAGGTTCACCTGGAGGTAGCGCGGCGTCTCACCGTCGGTGTCGTAACCACCCTCGCGGGCAACCTGGAAGGGGTGCTTCTCGCGGCTGCGCTCGCGGACCATCACGACGTCGTCGGGACGGACACGGAACGACGGCTTGTCGACCTTGCCACCGTTGACCTCGATGTGGCCGTGAACGACCATCTGGCGGGCCTGGTAGATCGTGCGGGCGATGCCCGAACGAAGGATCAGCGCGTCGAGCCGGCGCTCGAGCTCGACGACCAGCGCCTCGCCCGTCTTGCCTTCGGCCTTCTTGGCGCGGTCGTACGCGCGGGCCATCTGCTTCTCGCTGATGTCGTACTGGGCGCGCAGACGCTGCTTCTCGAGCAGACGAACCTTGTAGTCCGAGTTCTGCTTGCGCCCACGGCCGTGCTCGCCCGGCGGGTACGGGCGGGCTTCGAAGTACTTGACAGCCTTCGGCGTCAGTGCGATACCGAGCGCACGTGACTTCTTGACCTTGGGACGCGACTGGTTAGGCACGTTCTCCGGACCTCCGTTGTAGGTTAGGTTAGGCTCACCTTACTCAAGGAGATCGTATGTCTCGCCCGGGGAACACCAGTCACGTCACGGACAACACGAAGAAGGCCGACGCTCAGGGCATCGACGCGACGGAGGTCCGATCAGATCGTGGTCAGCCGCGTCCCAGCGGACTTGAAATCGCACGGATGCCGTCAGCAGCCGAGCGCACACGAACTCTCGTACAGAGTACCTCCTCCGCGGTGCTCCTCATCCCGGGGCTGGACGGAGCCCGTCCGGAGCAGCTGACACCGTCGGAAAGGAGCGTGGGACCCGACGGAGAGGTGTTCCTGCTCTTCCCCGCGGACTCACCGGCCGTACGCGCCGCCACCCACGCCCAGGACGACGAGCTGACCGCTGTGCTGGAGATCACCGATGTCGCGCCGGTCTCGGTCCCCAACCGTATCCGGGGCCGCGCCTGGGTCACCGGCTGGCTCACCGCGGTGCGCGGGATCGCCGACCCCGGCCGCATGCTGCTGCGGCTCGAAGTCGGCGAGGCCTGCGTGGACGACCTGTGGGGCGCCGGCTCCGTGGAGCCCGAGGATTTCGCCTCGGCGACCGCCGATCCCCTGGTGGCGCACGAGGCCGACCTCCTCCAGCACCTGCACACGGCGCACAACGAGCAGGTGCGCGAGCTGGGGTGCCTGGTGGGCGAAGGGGCGGACCCGACGGAGGGGGACTGGCAGAGCGCGGTGCCGGTGGGCCTGGACCGGTTCGGACTGCGGGTGCGCTTCCAGTCGACCGGCGGGCGCATCTTCGACGCGCGGTTCGACTTCCAGGAGCCGGTGACCGACATCATCGGGCTGCGCCGGGCCATGCATCAGCTCTTCGACGCGGCGGCGCACTGAGGAGCCGCGCCCCGAGAGCCGCGCATCCGGCGCACCGGCCGGGTGGGCCGGTGCCCGAGCGGCTCACTTCGGGCAGACCACCAGCATGTCCCGGAGGGCGAGCTTCTCCGGCGGCGTCACGGTCAGCCGGTACTTCACCTTGATTCCGACCCAGCGCCTGGCGTACTCGCACCAGTACGCCTTGCGCGGCTTCCACTTGTCCGGGGTCTTGCTGCTCTTGTCGTAGTTGGCCCGCTTGTCGACGGCGAGCAGGACGTCCAGGTCGTTGGCGTACACAAGACGCCGCTCCGGTGTCCACGCCCAGGCGCCGGCCCGCCACGCGGCGCCGAGCGCGACGACGTGGTCGGTCTGGATCTGCGAGGCGCGACGGTAGGAGTACGGCAGCTTCCTGCCGGTGTACGGATCGTTCAGCACCCCGGACAGCACCACACAGGGGTTGCGGTCGCCGCGGCGCAGTTCGGACAGGTCGCGCGCCAGGATGTCGTCGCGGGTGTCGCAGCCATTGCGCCCGCCAGGGGCGTCGGTGTCGTCCGACCAGGTCCTGCCGAACTTCTCGCGTGCGTACGTCTGCCAGTTCTCGCCCCGGCCGACTCCGAGGCCGGCCAGCCCGGTGCGCGCCTGCGCGGGCGCTGGCGGGAAGCCGGGTCTGCTCAGCGGGACGGCCTTCGGCCGCACGGCGGGCGGCCCCTCGTGCCGGCAGCCGGGCAGTACGACGGCGCAGGCCAGGAGCGCCGCCGCGGCGCGGCACCGGTGGGACGCGGATCGTCGGACCATGGACCTGATCCTGCCGGTTTCGGCCGGTCACGGCGCGCCCACGGGCGCACCGGGGTTGACGGTCCGGGGCGGTCCCCCGCTACGAACCGCCCCCGCGCAGCCGCTCGCGCACCTTGTCGACCACATCGGCATACCGCGCCTCCGCGCCGTAGCGCGTGGGGGTGTAGTACTGCTTGCCGTGCACCGCGTCCGGCGCGTACTGCTGGGCGGCGATGGCACCCGGCACGTCGTGCGGGTACACATAGCCCTGCGCGTGGCCGAGCTTGGCCGCGCCCTTGTAGTGCCCGTCGCGCAGATGCGCGGGGACCGGGCCCGCGAGTCCCTTGCGTACGTCTTCCTGGGCGGCGGAGATCGCCATCGTCGCCGCGTTGGACTTGGGCGCGAGGGCGAGCGCGATGGTGGCGTGGCTCAGGGTGAGAGCGGCCTCCGGGAAGCCGATCATCGCCACGGCCTGGGCGGCGGCCACCGCGGTCGGCAGCGCGGTCGGGTCGGCGAGGCCGATGTCCTCGCTGGCCGAGATCATCAGCCTTCGGGCGATGAACCGGGGGTCCTCCCCCGCTTCGATCATCCGCGCCAGGTAGTGCAGCGCCGCGTCGACGTCGGAGCCGCGGATGGACTTGATGAGCGCGCTCGCCACGTCGTAGTGCTGGTCGCCGTCCCGGTCGTACTTCACGGCCGCGCGGTCGACGGTTTCCTCGACCGTTTCGAGGGTGATCTCCTGGTCGCTCTTGGAGATGGCGGCCCCCGCGGCGGCCTCCAGCGCGGTGAGCGCGCGCCGCGCGTCGCCGCCCGAGATCCGCAGCAGATGCGCCTCGGCGTCCTCGGCCAGCGTGACGGCCCCGCCCAGGCCACGGTCCTCGGTGAGCGCCCGGTGCATCAGTGCGCTCAGGTCGTCGTCGGTCAGCGACTCCAGTGTGAGCAGCAGCGACCGGGAGAGGAGCGGTGAGATGATCGAGAAGTACGGATTCTCGGTGGTCGCGGCGATGAGCGTGACCCAGCGGTTCTCGACGGCGGGCAGCAGGGAGTCCTGCTGGGCCTTGCTGAAGCGGTGGATCTCGTCGAGGAAGAGGACGGTCTCCTTGCCGTAGCCACCGGAGGCTCGCCGGGCGCTGTCGATGACGGTCCGGACCTCCTTGACGCCGGCGGTGATCGCGGAGAGCTCGACGAAGCGCTTCTGGGTGGCCTGGCTCACGACGTACGCCAGGGTCGTCTTGCCGATGCCGGGCGGGCCCCAGAGGAGCACGGAAGAGGGGCCCGCGGGGCCGCTGCCGCCCTCGTCGACCAGGCGGCGCAGTGGCGATCCGGGCTTCAGCAGATGCTGCTGGCCGACCACCTCGTCGAGGGTGCGCGGACGCATCCGTACAGCCAGCGGACTGCTGGACGGGTCCTTCAACTGGCGGTCTTCCGCGGCTGCGGTGAATAGGTCGGGCTCCACGCATGAAGCCTATGCCAGCCCACTGACAATGCCCTCGGACCGGCTGGTCAGCTGGTCCAGAAGTCCCACCAGCGCGTCAGGATCAGCATCCCGATGATGCCGATCCACAGCACCGGAGGCACCCAGTGGAATTCCAGCAGGCCCTTCCGCAGGCCCTCGGGGGCCGGGATGATCCGGTGCTTGATGTTGTGCGTGGTGACGTAGCAGAACATCACGATGGTGGCGACCCAGGCCAGGCAGCACCACAGGCAGAGCGAGTTGATGTTGTACAGCGACTGGTACTGGAGCCAGGTGCAGAAGCCGACACCGAACAAGGTGCCCGCGTTCAGCCCGAGCCAGAACCAGCTCCGGTAGCGCGCCCCGGCCAGCAGCCCCACGCCGATGCACACGACCATCGCGTAGGTGACGAGACCGAGCATCGGGTTGGGGAACCCGAAGGCCGAGGCCTGCTCGCTCTTCATGATGTTGCCGCAGGCCACCACGGGGTTGAGGCTGCAGCCCGGCGTGAAGGTCGGATCCTCGAGAAGCTTGATCTTGTCGATGGTGATGACCCAGGAGGCCAGCAGACCGGCCGCCCCGGTGATCATCAGCAGCAGGGCCAGCGCGCGACCGCCGCCGACCGTACCCCTCGCTCCCCCGCGGTCGGAGGACACGTCGTCTACCACTGCAGTCGTCATATCGCCGTTCCATCACTCAGTACCTGCCGGGCAGGGTCATTGTGCCGCACCACCACCCGTTTCCACTGTTCGATGGACATAAGGACGGACCCGGCGACGCGTGCGCGGCCCACGGAAACGGCCTGGACCTGGGCATCCGCCGGAAGGGGCGCCATCGGCGACGGTGGCGCCCGTAAGGGGTGGGTACCGTCACGAAGTTGACGTCCGCAAGCCTGTGGAACGCGCCCACCAGAACGCGAAGGGCCCGGACGATGTGTCCGGGCCCCCGCTTTCCGTGCGTGCGTGCGTGCGTCAGGCGAGCCTGCGCCGGATCTCGGCGACGACCGCGTCGAGCGCGACCGGCTCCTGCTCCCCCGACTTGAGGTCCTTGAGCTGGACCAGGCCGTCGGCGAGGTCGCGCTCACCCGCGACGATCGCGAACCGTGCACCGGACCGGTTGGCGCCCTTCATGGCGCCCTTGAGGCCGCGGTCACCGAACGAGAAGTCGGTCGCCACGCCCTCTTGGCGCAGCCGCGTCACCACTGCGAACAGGACCCGGCGGGCCTCCTCGCCCAGCGGCACCGCGAACACGCTGGTGGTGGCGGGGAGTTCGAGGGTGATGCCTTCGGCCTCCAGTGCCAGGACCGTGCGGTCCACGCCCAGTGCCCAGCCGACGGACGGCAGCGCGGGGCCGCCGATCATCTCGGACAGGCCGTCGTAACGGCCGCCGCCGCCCACCGCGGACTGCGAACCGAGACCGTCGTGCACGAACTCGAAGGTCGTACGCGTGTAGTAGTCGAGGCCGCGCACCAGCTTCTCGTCGTCCTCGTACCGGACGCCGGCCGAGGCCAGCAGCCCGCGGACCTCCTCGTGGTACGCCTTGCACGCGTCGCACAGGTAGTCGCGCAGCAGCGGAGCGCCCACCAGCTGCTTCTGGACGTCGGCGCGCTTGTCGTCGAGGACCCGCAGCGGGTTGATCTCGATGCGACGGCGGGTTTCCTCGTCCAGGTCGAGACCGCGCAGGAAGCCCTGGAGCGCGTCCCGGTAGACGGGGCGGCACTCCTTGTCGCCCAGCGAGTTCAGCAGGATGCGGAACTCCCGCAGCCCGAGCGCGCGGTACGCCTGGTCGGCCAGGATGATCAGCTCGGCGTCCAGGGCCGGGTCTTCCATGCCGATCGCCTCGGCGCCGACCTGCGAGAAGTGGCGGTAGCGGCCCTTCTGCGGACGCTCGTAGCGATAGTACGAGCCGGAGTACCAGAGCTTGACCGGGAGGCTGCCCGCCTTGTGCAGGTTGGCCTCCAGCGCCGCCCGCAGCACGGAGGCGGTGCCCTCGGGGCGGAGCGCCAGCTTGTCGCCGCCCTTGGTCTCGAAGGCGTACATCTCCTTGGAGACGATGTCGGTGGACTCGCCCACACCGCGCGAGAACAGCTCGACGTTCTCGAAGCCCGGCGTCTCGACATAGCCGTAGCCGGAGTTCCTCAGCGGCGCGGCGATGGCCTCGCGCACCGCGAGGTACGTCGCGGAGTCCGGCGGAAGCAGGTCGTACGTGCCCTTGGGGGCCTGAAAAGTGCTCACGGAATCTCTCGTCACATTCCTCGTCGTGGAGCGGGAGCCGCTCCCTGGCCGGCCGCCACCTGCCGCATGTACGGGTTGGTGGCGCGCTCGTGGCCGATGGTCGTCTGGAGGCCGTGGCCGGACAGCACCACGGTCGGATCGCCCAGCGGCAGGCACACCCTGGCCAGCGATCCGAGCAGCTCGGCGTGGTCGCCGCCGGGCAGGTCCGAGCGTCCGACGGAGCCGGCGAACAACAGGTCGCCCGAGAAGAACACCGGCGGGACATCGCCGGACTCGGGCATCGTGAAGGTCACCGACCCCTTGGTATGGCCGGGCGCGTGCGCGACGGTGAGGTCGAGTCCCGCGAGCTTCAGCTCCGCGCCGTCCGTGAGCTCCCTGAGGTCGTCCGGCTCTCCCACGGTCAGCTCGCCCATCAGCGGCATGCCGATGGAGCGGCCGAGGGCCTTCTCCGGGTCGCTCATCATGTACCGGTCGGCGGGGTGGATCCAGGCGGGTACGTCGTGCGCTCCGCACACCGGGACGACCGAGGCGACATGGTCGATGTGGCCGTGGGTGAGGATGACGGCGACCGGCTTGAGCCGATGCTTCCGGAGCGTCTCTTCGACTCCCTCGGTGGCCTGGTGGCCCGGGTCGATGATCACGCACTCCTCGCCTGCGGCGGGGGCGACCACGTAACAGTTGGTCCCCCAGGCCCCGGCGGGGAACCCGGCAATTAGCACGATCGTCCTCTATGTGTCGTCCGGCAAGAGATCGCCGCGTCGAGTGGCGGCGGACCAAAGCCTACCGGCGCCGCTCATCCCACAGGTAACCCATATACGGTACGGGCAAGCTCAGGTCGGCCGACAGTGACAGACGAGACGTACGAGGAGACACCGGTGGTCAACAACGATCAGCGGCGGCGGCAGCTCGCCCGTGAAAAGTTCGAACGCCAGCAGGTCCGCCGCGCCGCCGCGAAGCGCAAGGCGCGGCGGCGCAATGCCGTGATCGCCTCGGCGCTCGCCGTGGTGCTGGCTGCCGGGGCCGCCGCGTTCGCCACCGGCAGTCTGGGCGGCGACGACAAGAAGGACGACAGCAAGGACACCGTCGCCGACTCCACGCCCAGTGCGTCGCCGTCGAAGGGGCCCGACCCCTGCAAGAAGCCGGCGGCCGGCGCCGTGAAGAAGCTGTCGTACAAGAAGGAGCCGGCACTCACCATCGACAAGTCCGCCGCGTACACGATGAAGCTGCGGACCACCTGTGGTGACATCACGCTCGGCCTGGACGCGGCGAAGGCGCCCCGCACGGTCAACTCCTTCAACTTCCTCGCGTCCAAGGGGTACTTCGACCACACGAAGTGCCACCGCCTGACGACGAACGGCATCTTCGTCCTGCAGTGCGGTGACCCGACGGCCCAGGGCTCGGGCACCCCCGGCTACAAGCTGCCCGACGAGAACCTGAAGGACCCGAAGCTCAAGGGTGGCGTCTACCCGGCCGGCACGGTCGCGATGGCGAACGCGGGCCCGGGTACCGGTGGCAGCCAGTTCTTCCTCGTGTACCAGGACAGCAAACTGCCTGCCAACTACACGCCGTTCGGCACCATCAAGGGTGGTCAGGACGTACTGAAGAAGATCGCTGGTGCGGGTGAGGCGACCGGTCAGGGTGACGGGGCGCCGAATGCGACCGTCGTCATCGACAAGGCGACCGTCACCAAGTAAATCCGGCAGTGCGGGATGCGGACAGCCGCCCTGCGGTTCGCCTATGTTGGCGGAGTGCGGGGCGCCTGTGACCCGCGAAAAGAAACTGTGGACGATGCCCGGGGGCCTTCGCGCCCCTGACAGGCATCATGTGGAGGAGGCGCTGTGAGCAGCGACCCGTGGGGCCGTGTCGACGAGACCGGCACCGTGTACGTGCGTACGGCCGATGGCGAGAAGGTCGTCGGATCCTGGCAGGCGGGCTCTCCCGAGGAGGCCCTGGCCTACTTCGAGCGCAAGTACGAAGGCCTGGTTGTCGAGATCGGCCTCCTCGAGCGGCGGGTGAAGACCACCGACCTGTCGGCCAAGGACGCGCAGACCGCGATCGACCACCTGCGCCTGCAGGTCGACGAGCATCACGCGGTCGGTGACCTCGACGTGCTGGGCAAGCGCCTCGACGCGCTCGTCAAGACGGTCGAGTCGCGCCGCGAGGAGCGCAAGGTACAGAAGGCGAAGCAGACCGACGAGGCGAAGCACGCCAAGGAGGCTCTGGTCGTCGAGGCCGAGGAGCTGGCGCAGAGCGAGCAGTGGCGGTCGGCCGGCGAGCGGCTGCGGGCGCTGGTGGACATCTGGAAGGGCCTGCCCAGGCTGGACCGGAAGTCCGACGACGAGCTGTGGCACCGCTTCTCGCATGCCCGCTCGGCGTTCTCCAAGCGGCGCAAGGCCCACTTCGCCTCGCTGGACGCGCAGCGCGAGGAGGCCCGTAAGGCCAAGGAGAAGCTGGTCGTCGAGTCCGAGGCGCTCTCCGGCTCCACGGACTGGGTGACGACCGCCGCCCGTTATCGCGATCTGATGACCGAGTGGAAGGCCGCGGGCCGCGCCCAGCGCGAAGCCGAGGACGATCTGTGGAACCGCTTCCGCGGCGCCCAGGACGTCTTCTTCGCCGCGCGCAGCGAGGTCTTCGCGGAGCGCGACGCGGAGCAGTCCGAGAACCTCAAGCTCAAGGAGGAGCTCGCGGCCGAGGCCGAGAAGCTGGTGCCGGTGAAGGACCTGAAGGCGGCCAGGGCCGCGTTCCGTTCCCTCAACGAGCGCTGGGAGGCCATCGGTCATGTGCCGCGTGACGCCCGCCCGAAGGTCGAGGGCCGGATGCAGACGGTGGAGCGGGCTCTCATGGAGACCGAGGAGACCGAGTGGCGCCGTACGAACCCCGAGGCGCGTGCGCGCGCCGCGGGTCTGACCGGCCAGCTCCAGGACGCCGTCGACAAGCTGCGTACGCAGATCGACGCGGCCCGCGCCTCGGGCAACAACTCCAAGGCCGACAAGCTCGGCCGTGAGCTCGAAGGCCGTCAGGCGCTGCTCGACCAGGCGCTCAAGGGCCTGGAAGAGTTCGGCGGCTGAGAGCCGGACTCACCACACGCGTGGGGCGGCCCCGGTACGGAATTCCGTACCGGGGCCGCCCCATGCGCTGTCCGCCCTACGGCCTGCGGGCCGAGGTGACGCGGTAGACGTCGTAGACGCCCTCCACACCGCGGACCGCCTTCAGGACGTGACCGAGGTGCTTGGGGTCGCCCATCTCGAAGGTGAACCGCGAGGTGGCCACCCGGTCGCGGGACGTCTGGACGGCCGCCGACAGGATGTTGACGTGCTGGTCGGACAGGACGCGGGTGACGTCCGAGAGCAGCCGGGACCGGTCCAGCGCCTCCACCTGGATGGCGACGAGGAAGACCGAGGACTGCGTCGGGGCCCACTCGACCTCAAGGATGCGCTCGGGTTCCTTGGACAGCGAGTCGACGTTGACGCAGTCGGCGCGGTGCACCGATACGCCGCTGCCCCGGGTGACGAACCCGATGATGGGGTCGCCGGGGACCGGCGTACAGCAGCGGGCCAGCTTGACCCACACGTCGTCGACGCCCTTGACGACGACGCCCGGGTCGGCGTTGGCCCGGCGCTTGCTTCGGCCGTGCGAGGGCGGTGAGCTCTCCGCGATGTCCTCGTTGGCCGCGTCCTCGCCGCCGAGCGCCTGCACCAGTTTCTGCACGATGCTCTGCGCGGTGACATGGCCTTCGCCGATCGCCGCGTACAGCGAGGAGATGTCGCTGTAGCGCATCTCGTGCGCGAGGGTGACGAGCGAGTCGCCGGTGAGGATGCGCTGGATCGGCATGTTCTGCTTGCGCATGGCCCGCGCGATGGCGTCCTTGCCCTGCTCGATCGCCTCGTCGCGGCGCTCCTTGGAGAACCACGCGCGGATCTTGTTCCTGGCTCGCGGCGACTTGACGAAGCCCAGCCAGTCGCGGGACGGACCCGCTCCTGCCGCCTTGGAGGTGAAGACCTCCACCAGGTCGCCGTTGTCGAGGGTCGATTCGAGCGCTACGAGCCGCCCGTTGACCCGCGCCCCTATGGTCCGGTGGCCGACCTCCGTGTGCACGGCGTACGCGAAGTCGACGGACGTGGCGCCGGCCGGGAGCGCTATGACGTCACCCTTGGGCGTGAAGACGAAGACCTCGTTGCGCGAGAGGTCGAAGCGCAGGGACTCCAGGAACTCGCTGGGGTCCTCGGTCTCCTTCTGCCAGTCGAGCAACTGCCGCAGCCAGGCCATGTCGTTGACGGTGTCCTGGCCCCGGCCGGTGTTCTTCGGTGCGTCGGTACGCACCTTGGAGGCGCCGGCGGACGGCTCCTGCTTGTACTTCCAGTGCGCGGCGATGCCGTACTCGGCGCGGCGGTGCATGTCGAACGTACGGATCTGCAGCTCGACGGGCTTGCCGCTGGGCCCGATCACGGTCGTGTGCAGCGACTGGTACATGTTGAACTTGGGCATCGCGATGTAGTCCTTGAACCGGCCGGGTACCGGGTTCCATCGCGCGTGGACGGTGCCGAGGGCGGCGTAACAGTCGCGGACCGTGTCGACAAGTACACGAATCCCCACCAGGTCGTAGATCTCGGCGAAGTCGCGGCCTCGCACGATCATCTTCTGGTAGACGCTGTAGTAGTGCTTGGGCCGACCGGTGACGGTGGCCTTGATGCGAGCGGCCCGCAGATCGGACTGGACCTCGTCGGTCACTATGGCGAGGTACTCGTCGCGCTTGGGCGCCCGCTCGGCCACCAGCCGCACGATCTCGTCGTACATCTTGGGGTAGAGGATCGCGAAGGCGAGGTCCTCCAGCTCCCACTTGATGGTGTTCATGCCCAGGCGGTGGGCCAGCGGCGCGTAGATCTCCAGGGTCTCGCGGGCCTTCTTTTCCTGCTTCTCCCGCTTGAGATAACGCATCGTGCGCATGTTGTGCAGGCGGTCGGCGAGCTTGATGACCAGGACGCGCGGGTCCTTGGCCATGGCGACGACCATCTTGCGAACGGTCTCGGCCTGCGCGGCCTCGCCGAACTTGACCTTGTCCAGCTTGGTGACGCCGTCGACGAGCAGTGCCACCTGGTCGCCGAAGTCGCGGCGCAGTGTGTCCAGGCCGTACTCGGTGTCCTCGACGGTGTCGTGCAGCAGGCCCGCCATCAGCGTCGCCGGGTCCATGCCGAGCTCGGCGAGGATGGTGGTGACGGCCAGCGGGTGGGTGATGTACGGGTCGCCGCTCTTGCGCTTCTGCCCGCGGTGCCAGCGTTCGGCGACCTGGTAGGCGCGCTCGATCTGACGCAGGGTCGTGGTCTCGATCTTCTGATCGTTGCTGCGCACTATGCGCAGCAACGGCTCGAGGACCGGGTTGTACGGGCTGGTGCGCTGCACGCCGAGGCGGGCGAGCCTGGCCTTGACCCGGTTGGACGAGCCGCCGCCGGTGCGCGGGGCGGAGCCCTGGACCGGCTTGGGGGCGGAGACAGGGGAAGCGTCGTTGGCCTGCTCAGGGGCGGCCTTGGGCTGCGGGGGCGTCGCCGCGTCCTTGGCGGACTCCGCGGACTCGGCGGCCTTGACATCGTCGGCGGGCTCGGCGGGCTCCGTGTTCCCGGCGGGCTCGGCGGGCTTCACCGCCCCGGTGGCGTTGGCGGGCTCGGGCGTCCCGGTGGCGTTGGCGGGCTCGGCCGTCTTGGGGGGCTCCGTGTTCCGGGTGGTGTCGGCGGGAGCGCCGCTCTCCGCGGGCGTGACCGTGCCCGCCGCGGCCCGGTCGGCCTGCTCGGGGCCGGGCTGCGCGGCTGCGGGGTCCCCCGGACGGGCGCTGGGGGAGAGTGGCTGGGCCTCGTCTGGCAAGAGCGCTCCTCGTGCGGATCCGGGTCCCCCGGTCAGGCCCGGAAAGCCCATGGTAACGATCCCTGGCCCGGCCTTCGCCCGGGGCCGGGGGCGAAGGGGACGCAGGAGGCGGGCCCGGGGAGAATTCCCGGGCCCGCCTCTTACGTACATCAGCGCAGGTCAGACAGTGATCAGGGTCTCCAGCGGTGCCCCCTTGAGGGGCCCTTCCAGCCGTGCTCGGCCGTTCAGGAAGCCGAGCTCCATGAGCACGGCCACGCCTGCGACCTGGGCACCGGCCCGCCGGACGAGCTCCAGCGAGGCCCCGGCTGTGCCGCCGGTGGCGAGCACGTCATCAATGATCATGACGCGGTCGTCCGCGGCCAGGTCCTCGGCGTGGATCTCCATCTCGGCGGTGCCGTACTCCAGCTCGTACGCCTGCGAGAGCGTCGCCCCGGGCAGCTTCCCCGCCTTGCGCACGGGGATGAAACCCAGGCCGGCGCGAATCGCGACCGGCGCGCCCAGGATGAAGCCGCGCGCCTCCAGGCCGACGACCTTGGTGGCGCCGTGCCGTACGCACAGCTCCGCGAGGGCTTCGGTCAGGGCCGTGAAGGCCTCCGGGTCCGCGAGCAGGGGGGTGATGTCCTTGAACATCACGCCCGGCTTCGGATAGTCCGGAACGTCCCTGATGCGGCTGAGCAGGAGCTCCTGGGTGCTGGTCATCGCCGCTTGCCCGAGGGCTTGCCGCGACCGCGGGGGCCGCGGTCGGCAGGACGCTGGCCGACGACCGCACCGGCGGGCGCGGCGTCACCCTCGACCCGGTCCTGCGGCCCGTCCCAGCCGTCGGACCGGTCCGAACCCTCGGCCGACTCGCCCTTGGCCGCCGCGGCGGCCCGCTTGGCGAGCACGCGCTTCTTCAGGGCCTTCATCTGCGGGTCGCGTTCCTTGAGGTCGGCGACGAGCGGAGTGGCGATGAAGATCGACGAGTACGCACCGGCGGCGAGGCCGACGAACAGCGAGAGCGAGATGTCGTTGAGCATGCCCGCGCCGAGCACGCCGCCACCGATGAACAGCAGGCCGGCCACCGGGAGCAGCGCCACGATGGTGGTGTTGATGGATCGCACCAGCGTGCCGTTGAGGCTGCGGTTGGCGACCTCGCTGTAGGTCCAGCGAGTCTGCTTGGTGATGTCCTTGGACCCCTCCTTGAGCCCGTCGAAGACGACGACGGTGTCGTAGAGGGAGTAACCAAGGATCGTCAACAGGCCGATCACCGTGCCCGGTGTGACCTCGAAGCCCACCAGTGCGTAGACACCGACGGTGATGGTGAGGTCGTGGATCAGGGCGATGAGGGCGGCGACGGCCATCCGCCACTCGAAGGCGATGGCGAGATAGATCACCACCAGCACCATGAAGATCGCCAGGCCGGTCCAAGCCTTGTTGGCGATCTGCTCACCCCAACTGGGGCCGACCAGCTCGGCGTTGATCTTGTTGGCCGGGACGTCCAGGTCCTTGGCGAGCGCGTCCTGGACCGGGGTGGCGGTGGCGGTGTCCAGACCACTGATCTGGATCCGCATGCCGCCGTTGCCCAGCTCCTGGACGATCACGTCGTGCCCGGACGCCTTCTCGGCGTCCTCCTGGACCTTCGCGACGGAGAGGCTCGTCTTGGGCGTGGTGAAGACGGCACCGCCCTCGAACTCGATACCCATCGTCAGACCGCGCACCGCCAGACCGACGATGGCCGTGATGGTGATCAGGATCGAAAGGCCGTACCAGATCATCCGCTTGCCGACGAAGTCGTAACCGACCTCACCGCGGTAGAGCCGGGCGCCGAGGCTGCCGAGTCGCGACATCTCAGGCCTCCTTCGGGTCGGTGGGGGCGGAGGCGCGACGGGTACGGCGAAGCGGGGGTTGAACGCCGAGCCGCTTCGGGTCCAGGCCGGACCACGGGTGACCCCGGCCGAAGAACTCGGTGCGGGCCAGCAGCGTCATCAGTGGCTTGGTGAAGAGGAACACCACGACCACGTCGAGCAGGGTGGTCAGACCGAGAGTGAACGCGAAGCCCTGCACCTTGCCGACGGTCACCGCGAACAGCACCGCGGCGGCGAGGAACGACACGAAGTCCGAGACCAGGATGGTGCGTCGGGCACGCGGCCAGGCACGCTCGACGGCCGGCTTGAGGGTGCGGCCCTCGCGGATCTCGTCGCGGATTCGTTCGAAGTAGACGATGAACGAGTCCGCGGTGATACCGATCGCAACGATCGCACCACACACCGCGGGCAGGTTCAGTGCGAACCCGATGCCCGGGCCGAGCAGCGTCATCAGCGAGTAGGTGAGGACCGCCGAGACGAAGAGGCTGACGATCGCGACGAACGCCAGACCCCGGTAGTACGCCAGCAGATAGATGATGACCAGGACGAGCCCGATCGCACCGGCGATCAGACCGGCCTTCAGCTGGTCGCCACCGAGCGCCGCGGTGACCGTGGTGACGGTCTCCTCGTGGAAGGTGAGCGGCAGCGCGCCGTACGACAGGATGTTCGCCAGCTCCTGAGCGGACTCCTGGGTGAAGCTGCCGGAGATCTCGGCATTGGCGCTCAGGGTCTGGTTGACCGAGGGGGCTGAGACGACCTCGCCGTCGAGGACGATGGCGAACTGGTTCTGCGGGGGCTGCTGCTGCGACAGCTTGCTGGTGATGTCCGAGAACTTCTTCGACCCGCCACTGGTGAACTCCATGTTCACCTTCCACTGGCCACCTCGCTGGGTGTCCAGCTCGGCGCTGGCGTCGTCGACGTCCTTACCGTTGACGGCGGCCGGGCCCAGGATGTACTTCTCCCACTGGTCCTGACTGTTCTTGCCACAGGCGACTGTGGGGTCCTCGGGCTTGACGCCCTTCCCGGCCTTGTTCCGCGCGACATCGTCGGAGCAGTTCAGGGCGGTGAACTTCTTCCCCAGCGCGGCGGCCGCGGGGTCGGCGGGAGGTGTGCCGGTCGGCTTGGGGGCCTTGGATTCGTCGGCCTTGGGGGTCGGCGTCTCGTCCTTCTTGAGCGCCTCCGGGACGGCGCGGCCCTGCGTCGTGGACGACGGGCTCGCGGTCGGCGACGACTTGCCGTCCGTCGCCTTGTCCTTCTCCGCGGGCTTGTCCTTGTCGCCGGGCGTGGCACCCGGCGACGGGCTGCCCGAGGGCTTGGGTGCGGGGACACCGGCGTCGAGCGTCAGCACGGGCCGGAAGTAGAGCTGGGCGGTCGTACCGACCTGCTCCCGGGCCTGGCGTTCGTTCGTTCCCTTGGGGATGTTGACAACAATATTGTCGGTGCCCTGGGTCTGTACCTCGGCCTCGGAAACACCCAGACCATTGACACGGCTGTCGATGATGCTGACGGCGGTGTCCATGTTGGTCTTGTTGACCGCGTTGGGCTTGCCGGGCTCGCTCTGGGCCTTGAGCGTGATGCTCGTACCGCCGGCGAGGTCGATGCCCAGGCGCGGCGTGGTCTCGCCCGACCAGAACATTCCGCCGATGAGCGCGACCATGAGGACCAGAATCAGGCCCAGGGCGCGCCCTGGCCTCCCCGGAGCCCCCGCGGGCCTACGGCCCTTCTTCGGTGCTGCCACCTTTTCGTTTCTCCCTGTCCAACCGCCCCGCGCCGGGTGAGCGCTCGGACGGCCACGAAGTGTGTGAGGCACTGCCCCGCGGAAGTCGACACGATCCGGGGACCGGGGTACGCCGGTGGGCGCTCCACGGTCCCCCTACGTGACTACTTCTTCGCGTCGTCCTCGCCGTCGGCCTTCTTATCCTTCGGCTCGTCGACAACCGGCTCGTCGGTGACCGCGACCGCTTCGGCGTCGTCCGTCTCGGGCTTCTTGCTGAGGTCGATGTGCGCGACGTCGTCGTCCGAGGAGTCGGTCAGCGAGGAGGCGTCGTCCGGCACGACCGGGCTGTCGGCCTCGATGGCGGGGTCACCGTGGACGATGCGGTTGTACTCCTCGTCCGGGAGGACCGCACCGACCGAGTTCTTCGCGTAGAGGGCGTGCACGCCGGGGGCGACCTCAAGGAGGATCGTGTCGTCGTGCACCTCCTTGACCGTGGCGTACATGCCACCGATCGTCCGGATGCCGGTGCCGGGCTGCATCTCGTTGCGCATCTGCGCAGCCGCCTGCTGCTTCTTCTTGGCGGACCGGGTCATCAGGAACATGGCCCCGATGAGCACGATGAAGGGGAGGAGGGTCACGATACTCACGGGACGGAACTTCCTTCGCACGACCGCACAGATGGGCGGCCTGATATACGGGGGTGGGCGTGCCGACCTGGAAGGGCGGCATCGGCGGAGTCTAAGCGAGTCCGCATCAATGGAACAACGCCCAGCATGGCACCGTGGTTCCTGCCCCGGCCACCCTCCGCGCCGTCACGCCCCGAAGAGGCCCGGTTGTCCGCTTCCGCCCTGCCCCTGCTGCGGTGGCACGAGTCCCAGGTGTGCCCAGGCGGCGGGTGTGGCCACCCGCCCGCGCGGGGTGCGGGCCAGCAGCCCTTCCCGTACGAGGAAGGGCTCCGCCACCTCTTCGACCGTCTCGCGCTCCTCCCCCACCGCCACCGCCAGGGTGGAGAGACCCACCGGGCCGCCGCCGAAGAGCTTGAGCAGGGCGACGAGGACCGCGCGGTCCAGGCGGTCGAGGCCGCGGGCGTCGACCTCGTACACCTTCAGGGCAGCCCTGGCGATGTCCCGGACGATGAAGCCGTCGGCCTTGACCTGGGCGTAGTCACGGACACGGCGCAGCAGGCGGTTGGCGATACGGGGGGTGCCGCGGGAGCGTCCGGCGATCTCGGCGGCGCCCTCCGTGTCGATCTCCACGTCGAGGAGGCGGGCGGAGCGGTGGATGACGCGCTCCAGCTCGGACGGCTCGTAGAACTCCATGTGCGCGGTGAAGCCGAAGCGGTCGCGCAGCGGGGGTGGCAGCAGGCCGGCCCTGGTGGTGGCGCCGACGAGGGTGAACGGCGGCAGTTCGAGCGGGATGGCGGTGGCGCCGGGGCCCTTGCCGACGATGACGTCGACCCGGTAGTCCTCCATCGCCATGTAGAGCATTTCTTCCGCCGGGCGGGACATCCGGTGGATCTCGTCGAGGAAGAAGACCTCGCCCTCCTGGAGGGAGGAGAGGATGGCGGCGAGGTCGCCCGCGTGCTGGATGGCGGGGCCGGAGCTGATGCGGATCGGCGCGTTCATCTCCGCGGCGATGATCATCGACAAGGTGGTCTTGCCGAGTCCCGGGGCGCCGGAGAGCAGCATGTGGTCCGCGGTGGCGCCGCGTGCCCTGGCGGCGCGCAGGACCAGGTCGAGCTGCTCACGGACCTTCTCCTGGCCCACGAACTCGTCGAGGTCCTTGGGGCGCAGCGCGGCCTCGACGGCCTGCTCCTCGCCGTCGGTGCCGGAGTCGACCAGGCGCTGGTCGGTGTCGGGGCCGGTCTCGTCCCAGTTCATGAGTGTGGATCTCTCGGTCAGCGGGCGCGGTTGAGGGTCTGGAGTGCGGCGCGCAGCAGCTGCGGTACGGGAGGCTGGACGCCGTCGGCGAGCGCGGCCTCGGCCTGCGGCGCGACCGCGGCGACGGCTTCCTCGGCCTCGCGTGAGGCGTAGCCGAGGCCGATCAGGGCGGCCTGGAGCTGCTCGTCCCACGGGGCGGGGCCGGAGGCGATGCTGCGCTGGGCGCCGAGGTGCCCACCGGTACCCAGCGGGGCGCCCAGGCGGTCCTTGAGCTCAAGGAGCAGCTTCTGCGCACCCTTCTTGCCGATGCCGGGCACGGCGGTGAGCGCCCTTTCGTCGCCGGTCGACACGGCGAGGCGCAGCGCGTCCGGCGCGTGCACGGCGAGCATGGCCTGGGCCAGCCGCGGGCCGACCCCGCTGGCGGTCTGCAGCAGCTCGAACACCTGGCGCTCGTCGTCGTCGACGAAGCCGTAGAGGGTGAGGGAGTCCTCCCGTACGACCAGGGAGGTCGCGAGTCTCGCGGGCTGGCCCATGCGCAGGGTGGACAGGGTGTTCGGCGCGCACTGGACGGCCATTCCGATGCCGCCGACCTCGAGGACGGCGGTGTTCGGGGAGAGTGCGGCCACCGGGCCGCTGACAAACGCGATCATCGCGTGGCCTTCCGTACGGGGATGCGCGGCGCGCGGGCTGCGGCGTGCGCCTGCTGGAGTCGGTTGATCGCGGGGGCCCGCCAGATGTGGCAGATGGCGAGCGCGAGGGCGTCGGCGGCGTCGGCCGGCTTGGGTGGGGCGTCGAGCCGTAGCAACCGGGTCACCATCGCGCCGATCTGGGCCTTGTCGGCCCGGCCGCTGCCGGTGACCGCCGCCTTCACCTCGCTCGGCGTGTGCAGGGCGACGGGCAGGCCGCGGCGGGCGGCGCAGAGCATTGCGACGGCGCTGGCCTGGGCGGTGCCCATGACCGTACTCACGTTGTGTTGGCTGAACACCCGCTCCACGGCGACGAATTGTGGCTGGTATTCGTCGAGCCACTGCTCGATGCCGCACTCGATGGTCACCAGCCGGTCCCCGAGCTCCGCGTCCGCCGCCGTACGGACGACACCGACGCCGAGCATCTTCAAGGGACGGCCCGCGACGCCTTCGACCACGCCGACTCCGCACCGGGTCAACCCCGGGTCCACGCCGAGCACACGCACGTCACCCCTCCCTTCGATCACTTGTTTGTGCAGGCTATCGGCTACCAGTGACAAAGCGGCGGGCCGACGGGTGTGTCCCGTCGGCCCGCCGCTGCCGTGTGCGATTCCCCTGGGGGAGGTCAGGCGTCGACCTTCTCCATGACCTCGTCCGAGACGTCGAAGTTGGCGAAGACGTTCTGCACGTCGTCGCTGTCCTCCAGCGCGTCGATCAGCTTGAAGATCTTCCGCGCGCCGTCCTCGTCGAGCTCGACCTGCATGGTCGGCACGAAGCTGGCGTCCGCCGAGTCGTAGTCGATGCCGGCGTCCTGGAGCGCGGTACGGACCGCGACCAGGTCGGTGGCCTCGCTGAGCACCTCGAAGGACTCACCGAGGTCGTTGACCTCCTCGGCGCCCGCTTCCAGCACCGCGCCGAGGATGTCGTCCTCGGCCTGGTCGCCCTTGGGGACGATCACGATGCCCTTGCGGTGGAAGAGGTACGAGACCGAACCGGGGTCGGCCATCGAGCCGCCGTTGCGGGTCATGGCGACCCGTACGTCGGAGGCGGCGCGGTTGCGGTTGTCGGTGAGGCACTCGATGAGCACCGCGACACCGCTCGGCCCGTAACCCTCGTACATGATCGTCTGGTAGTCGACGCCGCCCGCTTCAAGACCGCCGCCGCGCTTGACCGCGGAGTCGATGTTCTTGTTCGGGACGGAGCTCTTCTTCGCCTTCTGAACAGCATCGACGAGCGTCGGGTTGCCCTCGGGGTCGATGCCACCGGTGCGCGCCGCGACTTCGATGTTCTTGATCAGCTTCGCGAAGAGCTTGCCGCGCTTGGCATCGATCACGGCCTTCTTGTGCTTCGTCGTAGCCCATTTAGAGTGGCCGGACATCCGCCTGTCTCCTTCGCGTCACCAATTCTGCTGCGTTCGGCAGAGATCCTACCGGGATCCCGTCAGCGTACGGCCAGGACCATCTCGGTAAACAGATGGTGCACCCGGTGGTCGCCCGTCAGTTCGGGGTGGAACGACGTGGCGAGGGCGTTGCCCTGGCGTACCGCGACGATGTGACCGTCGTGCTCGGCGAGCACCTCGACCTCGGCGCCGACCGACTCCACCCACGGCGCGCGGATGAAGACGCCCTCGACGGGGCCGCCTTCGACGCCCGCGACGTCGACGGTCGCCTCGAACGACTCGTTCTGCCGTCCGAAGGCGTTGCGGCGCACGATCATGTCGATGCCGCCGAACGTCTCCTGCCCGGAGCGCGGGTCGAGGATCTTGTCGGCCAGCATGATCAGACCGGCGCAGCTGCCGTAGACCGGCAGCCCGCCCGCGATGCGCTCACGCAGCGGCTCCCGCATCCCGAACAGAGAGGCGAGCTTGGACATGGTGGTGGACTCGCCGCCGGGGATCACCAGACCGTCGAGCTCGGCGAGTTCTTCGGGGCGCCGGACCGGCCTGGCCGTGGCGTCGGCCACGGCCAGGGCGATCAGGTGCTCCTGCACGTCGCCCTGGAGAGCCATGACGCCGATCACAGGGTTGCTGCGCATCAGTGACTACCAGCCACGGTTCGCGTAGCGCTCGGACTCGGGGAGGGTGTCGCAGTTGATGCCGACCATGGCCTCGCCCAGGTTCCGCGAAGCGTCCGCGATGATCTTCGGGTCGTCGAAGAAGGTGGTGGCCTTCACGATCGCGGCGGCGCGCGCGGCGGGGTCGCCGGACTTGAAGATGCCGGAGCCGACGAAGACGCCCTCGGCGCCGAGCTGGCGCATCAGCGCGGCGTCGGCGGGGGTGGCCACGCCGCCCGCGGAGAAGAGGACGACCGGGAGCTTGCCGAGCTCGGCGACCTCCTTCACCAGTTCGTAGGAGGCGCGGAGCTCCTTGGCGGCGGCGTACAGCTCGTTGTTGTCGTAGCCGCGCAGCTTGGCGATCTCGTTCTTGATCTGGCGCAGGTGGCGGACGGCCTCGACGACGTTGCCGGTGCCGGCCTCGCCCTTGGAGCGGATCATGGCCGCGCCCTCGGTGATACGACGCAGCGCCTCACCCAAGTTGGTGGCGCCGCACACGAACGGGGTCGTGAAGGCGAACTTGTCGGAGTGGTTGACCTCGTCGGCCGGGGTCAGGACCTCGGACTCGTCGATGTAGTCGACGCCGAGGGACTGCAGGACCTGGGCCTCGACGAAGTGGCCGATCCGGGACTTGGCCATGACGGGGATCGACACGGCCTCGATGATCTCTTCGATCATGTTCGGGTCGGACATCCGAGCCACTCCGCCGTCCTTGCGGATGTCGGCGGGTACGCGCTCCAGCGCCATGACCGCCACGGCGCCCGCGTCCTCGGCGATCTTGGCCTGCTCGGCATTGACGACGTCCATGATGACGCCGCCCTTGAGCTGCTCGGCCATGCCGCGCTTAACGCGCGCGGTGCCGGTCTCGGGGGCCTGGGGGGTGTTGGTGCTGGACACGGGTGGACCTCACTCGGTGAAAAAGTAGCGGGAGTTTCTGCACTGCGGATTACTGCACCGCGGTTCCTGCACTCCCGAGACAACCCCGGCCGACCAGTCCACTGCAAGAGCCAATGGGGACCCGGTGGATCGTTTTGGCCAGTGGCGGGCCTGGGACCCGAGGTCGCGTTACGTGCCGGGCCTGTCGGCCAGCGCCACCGGCGCCTCGTCGTCCATCTCGAAGGCGAGGGGGAAGGGTGCGTGGCCGGCCAGCCGCAACCAGCGGACCGTGCGGTGCCGGCGCAGCGCCCTGGCCGAGCCGACGGTGTCGTTGAGGAATCGCCGGGCCATCGGCACGCGGCGTACGGCCGCGGCCAGCTCCCCGGCGGCCTCCTCGCCGCCGGGCACCTCCTTGACCGCCTCGACCTGCGCGCTCTCGCCGAAAACCGCTCGCAGCGCCTGGCTGAGCTCGCTCTCCGCGACCTCGCGCTGGTCCTCCTCCGCCTGACGGGCGGCGTGCGCGGCCTGATGGAGCACGATCGAGGCGGCCGGGTCGAGCACGCCGGAGGTGGCCAGCTCCTGGGTGACCGAGGCGCGGCGCAGCAGCTGGGCGTCGAGCCCGGCGCGCGAGGCGTCGATACGGGCGTGCAGGCGGTCGAGGCGGCCTGCGGTCCAGCTGAGGTAGAGCCCAATCGCGAAGAGGGCTACGACGATCCAGATCAGAGTTGCGGTCACAGGCCGCAACGCTACCGGGAGCGGGAGGTGGCCCGGCCCGGCCGGGGGACCCGGGCGCCGGGTGAGGGGGCCGCGTGGCCATCGGGCGGAGCGCGGACCCCGGAGCTACGGGCCTCAGCGGGGCCCTCGCCGCCGTCGCATGTCGCGGCGGGCTCCGCACCCGATCGCCGCCGTCACGCCCGGCGGGGGTCACGGCCGCCCGTGGGAGCGTCGGGCGGCCAGTGGTCAGTCCCGGGCCAGGCCGAAGCGGGACCGGAGTCCCGGTCGCTCGTCCGTGGCCACGACGGAGGCCGCCCCGTCCGTCACCGTCTCGTACACCGCCAGGATGTCCGCAGCCACCGTCAGCCAGTCGAAGCGGCGCACATGCACCGCGCCCCGCTCCCGGAGCTCCGCGCGCCGCTGCGGGTCGCCCAGCAGGCGTACGGCGGCCGAGGCCAGCGCGTCGGCGTCCTCGTTGGCGAACAGTTCGCCCGCCGCACCCTGGTCCAGGACCTGCGCGAAGGCGTCCAGGTCGCTCGCGAGCACCGGCGCGCCCGCCGACATCGCCTCCACCAGGATGATGCCGAAGCTCTCGCCCCCGGTGTTCGGCGCGATGTACAGGTCGACGCTGCGCAGCAGCCGTGCCTTGTCCTCGTCACTCACCATTCCGAGGAACTCGACGCGTGCACGCATCTCCTTGGGCAGCGAGGCGACCGCTTCCTCCTCGTCACCGCGGCCCGCGATCAGCAGTCGGGTGTCCGGCCGCTCCGCGAGGATCTTGGGGAGCGCCTTCATGAGGACGGGCAGCCCCTTGCGCGGCTCGTCGATGCGGCCGACGAACCCGATGGTCTGCCCCTGCCAGTCCGGCTTGGGCTCGGCCTTCGCGAAGAAGTCGACGTCGACGCCGTTGGGGATGACGACGGCGTCCCCGCCAAGGTGCTCGACCAGCGTGCGCCGCGCGTACTCGCTCACCGCGATCCGGGCGCTGATCTTCTCCAGCGCGGGCTGGAGCATCGGGTACGCGGCCGCCAGCAGCCGCGCCCGCGGGTTGGACGTGTGGAACGTCGCGACGATCGGTCCCCGCGCCGCCCAGCAGCTCAGCAGCGCGAGCGAGGGCGTGGTCGGCTCATGGATGTGGAGCACGTCGAACGTGCCGTCGTGCAACCAACGCCGCACCCGCGCCGCGGCGATGAAGCCGAAGTTCATCCGGGCCACCGCGCCGTTGTACCGCACCGGAATGGCCCGGCCGGCCGCCACGACGTACGGCGGCACCACGGTCTCGTCGTCCGCGGGGGCCAGTACGGAGACCTCGTGGCCGAGCCCGATCAGGTGCTCTGCCAGGTCGCGGATGTGGAATTGGACGCCGCCCGGCACGTCCCACGAGTACGGGCAGACAATGCCGATCTTCACGCGCGCTCCCCGGCCTCGTCGGACAGGTCCGCGAGCCACAGCCGTTGCAACATGTGCCAGTCCTCCGGGTGGTCGGCGATTCCGGCGGCGAAGACATCGGCCATCGCCTGCGTCATACCGGACGTCTTCTCCGCCCGGGTCCCTGCTTCGGGGACATCCACCGGAGGGTGAATCCGGCCACGCATGATCGTTCCGTCATACCAGAGCGTCACCGGCAGCAGGGCCGCGCCGGTGTGCTGGGCGAGCATCGCCGGGCCCGCGGGCATCCGCGCGCTCTCGCCGAAGAACTGCACCTCCACACCCGAGGAGGACAGGTCACGGTCCGCGACCAGGCAGACCAGGCCGCCCGACCGCAGCCGCCGGGCGAGCGTCCCGAAGGCGCTGCCGCCGGTGTGCGGGAGGACCTCCATGCCGAGACCCTCCCGGTACGCGACGAACCGGTCGTAGAGCGTCTCGGGCTTGAGGCGCTCGGCGACCGTGGTGAAGGGCACTCCGACCTGGGTGGTGGCCCAGGCGCCCGCCAGGTCCCAGTTGGCCAGGTGCGGCAGTGCGACGACTACGCCCCGGCCGGCCGCGAGGCCGTCCTCCAGGTGGTGGACGTCCTTGATCTGCACATCGGTGCCGATCCGCTGCTTGCTCCAGGCAGGCAGCCGGAACGACTCCATCCAGTAGCGCATGTACGAGCGCATACCCGCCCGGGACAGCGCGGCAAGGCGCTCGGGGCCCGCGTCGGGCACCACCCGGGCGAGGTTGGACTCCAGCCGCAGCACGCTCTTGCCGCGTCGCTTCCACGCCGTGTCGGCGATCCTGCGCCCGAGGGCGACGGACACCGGCTCGGGAAGCTTCTTGACGGTGGCCCAGCCGAGCCCGTACAGCGAACCGGCCAGCCGGTCCTTCATATCGCTCAGACCGCTCATGAGGTCGCCTCGCTCCCGGTGGCCGCGGCGGCGTCCGCCTCGGCGGACTCCCGGCGCACGGTCACGACGCGCTGCCCGAGGGTCACCAGGCTGCCCACCGCGACGGCCCACAGGGCGATCGGCAGCAGGATGTCGATGCCCGGCACCCCGAAGTTGTGCAGCCCCGCGAGGCCTGCGGCGACGAGGGTGATGACGAGCCGCTCGGCCCGCTCCACGAGACCGTTGACGGCGACCGGCAGGCCGATCGATTCGCCGCGTGCCTTGGTGTAGGAGACGACCTGGCCGCTGGCCAGGCAGAAGATGGCGACGGCGCACAGCACGTTGTTGTCGCCGGAGCCCGCGTACCAGAGCGCGATCCCGCCGAAGACGGCCGAATCGGCGACCCGGTCGAGCGTGGAGTCGAGGAAAGCGCCCCAGCGGCTCGAAACGCCCGCCTGCCGCGCCATGTTGCCGTCGACGAGGTCGGAGAAGACGAAGAGCGTGATGACGATCGTGCCCCAGAAGAACTCTCCCCTGGGGAAGAAGACCAGTGCGCCCGCCATCACTCCGGCCGTTCCGATGAGGGTGACCGCGTCCGGGCTCACCCCGCGCCGGAGCAGAAATGCGGCAAACGGTGTGAGGACACGCGTGAAGAATGCACGCGCGTACTTGTTCAGCATGGCCTTCCCGACGGTCGGTGGCCGGTGCGGCCCCTGTGGCCGCCGGCTGGCCCATCGTAGCCACGACCGCGCGGCGCCACCGCCGGGGCACCGGCCTGCCGACGATCCGGTACGACGTATGGACGCACCGTGACCGGAGTGGAAAGCTCAAAAGACCGCGGGCGTCACCGGTGCCGCCACGCCGCTGCGGCTCCCACAGGTCCGCGCCCTCTGTCCTCACCGTGCACGCAACAGGGAGGCAAGGTTCATGGGCGACAAGGCGAACGCACACTCCGGGGCCGCCGGCAGGGCAACGGCGGCCGACCGGCCGTCATCCATCAGGAACGTGGTGCTGGTCGGCCACAGCGGATCGGGAAAGACGACCCTGGTCGAGGCCCTCGCGCTGGCAGCGCGAGCGGTCAACCGGGCGGGTCGGGTGGAGGACGGCGCGACCGTCTCCGACTACGACGAGATCGAACACCGGCAGGGACGGTCGGTCCAGCTGTCGCTGGTCCCCGTCGACTGGGGTGGCATCAAGATCAATTTGCTGGACACTCCCGGATACGCGGACTTCGTCGGGGAGCTTCGGGCCGGTCTGCGGGCAGCGGACGCGGCCCTCTTCGTTGTCTCCGCGTCGGACGGGGTGGACGGCGCGACCCGGATGGTGTGGGAGGAGTGCGCCGCGGTGGGGATGCCGCGGGCCATCGTCCTCACCCACCTCGAAGCGGCCAGGTCCGACTTCGACGCCATGACGCGGACCTGCGCGCAGGCCTTCGGCGGCGACGACCCCGACGCCGTACTGCCGCTGTACATCCCGCTGTACGGGACCACGGGAGCCGACGGGCACGCCCCGGTGGACGGACTGGTCGGGCTGCTCTCGCAGCGGGTATTCGACTACTCCTCCGGGGAGCGCAAGGAGACCCCGCCGGACGAGGACCAACTGCCGCGGATCGAGGAGGCCCGCAACCGGCTCATCGAGGGGATCATCGCCGAGAGCGAGGACGAGACCCTCATGGACCGCTATCTCGACGGCGAGGAGATCGACTACCGGACCCTGGTCGACGACCTGGAGCGGGCCGTCGCGCGCGGCACCTTCCATCCGGTGCTGGCCGCCGCGCCCGCGCCCGAGGGGGCCCGCGAGGGCCTCGGCACGATCGAGCTGCTCGAACTGATCACCGGCGGCTTCCCGACCCCACTGGAGGGCGAGGCGCCCGAGGTCACCACCCCGCAGGGCGGCTCCCGCCCGCCGATCACCTGCGATCCGCAGGGGCCGCTGGTGGCCGAGGTGGTGAA
This sequence comes from Streptomyces sp. A5-4, assembly GCF_051131715.1. Lineage (NCBI taxonomy): Bacteria > Bacillati > Actinomycetota > Actinomycetes > Kitasatosporales > Streptomycetaceae > Streptomyces > Streptomyces sp. A5-4. Next base: position 1,107,521 of record NZ_CP178591.1, read on the forward strand.
GACCGCCTCCGACCCCTACGTCGGCCGGGTCAGCCTGGTCCGGGTGTTCTCCGGGACGCTGCGCCCGGACGAGACGGTGCATGTGTCGGGGCACGGCCTCACCGACCGCGGCCACGAGGACCATGATGTCGACGAGCGGGTCGGCGCGCTCTCCTCCCCGTTCGGCAAACATCAGCGCACCCTCACCCACTGCATCGCGGGCGACATCGCGTGCGTCGCGAAACTGACCCGCGCCGAAACCGGCGACACCCTGTCCGCGAAGGACAACCCGTTGCTGATGGAGGCCTGGAGCATGCCCGACCCGCTGTTGCCGCTGGCCATCGAGGCGCACAGCAAACCGGACGAGGACAAGCTCTCCCAGGGCCTCTCGCGGCTGGTCGCGGAGGACCCGACGATGCGTCTGGAGCAGAACCAGGACACCCGCCAGCTGGTGCTGTGGTGCCTGGGCGAGGCCCACCGCGACGTCGTCCTGGAGCGGCTGCGCAGCCGCTACGGCGTCCAGGTCGACGCCGTGCCCCACAAGGTGTCGCTGCGGGAGACGTTCGGCGCGAGGTCGACGGGCCGCGGCCGGCACGTGAAGCAGTCCGGTGGCCACGGCCAGTTCGCGATTTGCGAGATCGCGGTCGATCCGCTGCCCCCGGGCACCGGAATCGAGTTCGTCGACAAGGTCGTGGGCGGGTCGGTACCACGCCAGTTCATCCCGTCGGTGGAGAAGGGAGTGCGCGCGCAGGCCGGGCGCGGCGTCGCGGCGGGCTATCCGCTCGTGGACGTACGCATCACCCTGCTCGACGGAAAGGCACACTCGGTCGACTCCTCGGACGCGGCGTTCCAGACGGCGGGCGCGCTGGCGATGCGCGAGGCGGCGGCCGACGCGAGGATCAACCTGCTGGAGCCGGTCGCGGAGGTGCTGGTGCTGGTGCCCGACCACTACGTCGGCCCGGTGATGAGCGACCTGTCCGGCCGCCGTGGCCGAGTCGTCGGAACGGAACAGGCGGGACACGGCCGGACGCTCGTACGGGCCGAGGTCCCGGAGATCGAAATCGGGCGGTACGCGGTCGACCTGCGGTCGGTCTCGCACGGCACCGGCCGGTTCAGCCGCAGTTACGCCCGCCATGAGCCGATGCCGCCACAGCTGGCGGGCAAGATGCGCGAACAGGCAGAAAAGGGAGCATAGTTGCGGGTGCCGCCCACCCAATTGCCTTGCGGTGGGCGGCATTGCACTGTCCCCTGACGGGCAGGGAACACCCGGATACGCTGTGATCCCAGCTCAGCTGGTGTGCGGGGCGCGGTGGTCGGGAAAAGGCCGCAACAGCGGTGGCGTGCGGCGATGGGGGCAGCAGTGGCGAACGACGTATTCGACTTCTCACCTGGAGCGCAGATCCCGCTCCAGGGATCGGCGGGGCAGACCGCGGCGACGCACGCCCTCGCCTCGGCCGCGTACCGCGACAGCCCGCTCGACGACATCCTCAAGGCCAACAGCGAGTGGCACAAGTCCGAAGTGAAGAAGGGCAGGCTCTCGCTCTTCGAGCCGAACCTCGGCGAGGCCTTCTCGCGCGCCGTGCAGGTACGGATGCTCGGCGGCGCCCGCAAGGCGCTCATCCAGTCCTTCGGCACCGAGCCGCAGACCGTCGTCGAGCACTGCCTCGCCGCCACCCGCATCCGCAAGGAGCGCGACAGCAAACTCACCGGCATCACGGTCGCCTTCGGCCTGGTCTTCCTGCCCGGACTGCTGCTCTGGCTGGGCCTGTTCCAGCTGCGGCGCACCATCTCCGGCTCCAAGGACAAGCGGACCGGCGCCCTCGCCACCGCGGCCCTGGTGGCCGCGGGCGGACTCGCCGTGATCTTCCTGGTCAAGCTCCCCTTCACCGGGCTGCCCGCCATCTACCTGCGGGCCATGGTCGTCGCCCCGATCATCGGCTGGCTGTGGGCGAAGCAGATCAGCGAGTCCACCGCCAAGGATCTGCGGGCGCGCTGGCTGGCCCTCCTTGAGGGCGGCAGCGGCGTCGGCGCCAAGGTCCCCGAGGCCGTCCCCAGAGACCCCAACGAGTCCGCCGCCGAGCAGCTGCGCCAGTCGCTCGCCAAGCTCACCGCCGAGCAGCACAGCAACTCGGTCTTCTACGCGGGCCCCAAGGGGATACTGGGCATGGGCACCCGCTGGGGCAGCTGGCACCTCGCGGAGGATCTCAACCCGCGGGAAGCCGGCAAGGAGATCCACGGCTTCCGCAGCTGGGACGTCATACGGGCCATCCACGACCAGCTCCGCATGCTGGAGCGCGGCCCGCTGCACACCGGCGGCTTCCCCGCCCCGTCCGTACGCCACTGGATCGTCGCACCGGTCGGCGAGAACGCGGCCGAGGTGGCGCGGCCCGACGGCCAGAACGTGGACGCCTTCCAGATCAAGGGCCACGAAATACAGCGGATCTGCAACGAGCAGCAGTTCGGCGCCGGCAACCGGCACTACCTGGGCGTGCAGTTCACCCTCTGGGACGGCCAGTTGGTGATCACCATGCTGATCACCGTCACCGTGCTGCACGAGACGCTGCGCATCGAGGTCACGGGCCACGCGCTGGGCCCGGTGCACTCGCTGTTCACCACCAAGCCCAAACCCAAGACCGTCACGGTCAGCAAGACGGTCAAGTTCTGGGAGACCACCGACCGGAATCTGCCGCTGGTCGACGCCACCGAGGTGGTGCGCCTCGCCGTGCGGGCACCGCTCACCTGGTTCCCGCCGCTGCTGGACTTCTTCGGCGGCAAGCTCACCCTGCCCGAGCCGTTCGGCCTGCGGCACGCCTGGGCCGAGAAGCCGTGGCGGCACCGTTTCATGGCCGACGACGCGATGCGGGCCGCCGCGCCCGTGCTGCGCGTGGTGCACACGGCGGCCATCCGGGTCCTCGACGACCACGGCGTGGACACCGAGCGCTTCAGCAACCGCTCGATGATCCTCAGCGGCATGGTCCAGGACCCTTCGCCGAGGAAGGCGGACCTCTACGACGCGTGATGCGGACCGGGTGTCAGGGGGTGTCCAGCCGGGCCACCCAGGCATCGGCCAGCATCTTGCGGGTGTCCCCCAGCAACTGCGGCAGCACCCTGGTGTGACCGACGATCGGCATGAAGTTCGTGTCCCCGCCCCAGCGCGGCACGACGTGCTGATGCAGATGCGCGGCGATACCGGCCCCGGCCACCGAGCCCTGGTTCATCCCGATGTTGAACCCCTGCGCACCGGAGGCCGCACGCAGCGCCTTCATCGCACGCTTGGTGAACTCACCGAGCTCGGCGGTCTCCGCCGTGTCCAGGTCCGTGTAGTCGGCGACATGCCGGTACGGGACGACCATCAGGTGACCGCCGTTGTACGGGTAGAGGTTCAGCACCGCGTACACGTGCTCGCCGCGCGCGATGACCAGGCCGTCCTCGTCGGACTTCGCCGGGATCGAGCAGAACGGGCAGCCGTCGTCGGCGCCCGGACCGGTCGGCTTGTTCTCCCCCTGGATGTACGCCATCCGGTGGGGTGTCCACAGGCGCTGGAACGCGTCCTGAATCCCCACTCCGAGCTGCTGCTCCGGCTCAATCGTCATGGAGTGCAGCATATGACTTGGCTCCCGGTGGCCGTGTCGCCGGGGCGCGGGCCGTGGGTGCGCGGGCATGCTGCGGAGATGGAAGCCGAGCATGCCGCCGAAGCCGACAGCCGGGCCCGGCGCTGGGAGCAGCGCGGTGAGATCCCGCTGTCCGTGGCGTCGCTGCTCTTTCTGGCCGCGTACGCGGTCCAGGTGCTGGCCCACGGGCTGCCGCCGGTCTGGCGGAGCGTGTGCCTGGCCGTGACCGTCGCCTCGTGGGCGGCCTTCGCCCTCGACTATCTGGTGCGCTGGCGGCTGGACGGGCGGCGGCTCGGCTTCGTACGGGCGCACTGGCTCGACACCGTGGTGCTGGCGCTGCCGCTGTTGCGACCGCTGCGCATGGTGCGGCTCTACACGGCGGTGCAGCGCCGCCGCGCGAGACCCCGGCTGAGCCTGCACGCGCGCGTGATCACGTATGCGGGCCTGACGGCGCTGCTGCTGGGCTTCGCCGGCTCGCTGGCCGTGTATCAGCAGGAGCACGGGGCGCCGGACGCCACGATCCGTACCTTCGGGGACGCGGCCTGGTGGGCCTGCGCGACGCTGACGACGGTGGGGTACGGCGACGTGGCTCCCGTGACGCCGCTGGGGCGGCTGGTGGCGGCGGGCCTGATGGGCTGCGGGCTGGCACTGCTGGGGGCGGTGACGGGGTCCTTCTCGTCCTGGCTGCTGCAGACGTTCGCGCGGGAGGACGAGGACAGGCCCCCGGCGGGCTGAGTCGCCCCGCCGGGGGCCTGTCGCGACGTGCGGCCGTACTGCCGGGCTACAGCTGGGTCCGCTCCTCGACGACCTTCGCGATCTTCGCGATGGCCTCGTCGACCGGAATGCCGTTCTCCTGCGTACCGTCGCGGTAGCGGAAGGACACCGCGCCGTTGGCCATGTCCTCGTCGCCCGCGATGATCATGAACGGGACCTTGCTCTTCTGGGCGTTGCGGATCTTCTTCTGCATACGGTCCGAGGAGGAGTCGACCTCGAAGCGCAGCCCCCTGGCCTTCGCCTTCACGGCGAACTCCTGGAGGTAGGGCACATGCGCGTCACCGATCGGGATGCCGACCGCCTGGACGGGCGCCAGCCACGCCGGGAACGCGCCCGCGTAGTGCTCAAGCAGCACCGCGAAGAAGCGCTCGATGGAGCCGAACAGCGCGCGGTGGATCATGACCGGCTGCTGCTTGGAACCGTCCGCGGAGGTGTACTCCAGGTTGAAGCGCTCGGGCAGGTTGAAGTCCAGCTGGATGGTCGACATCTGCCAGGTGCGGCCGATGGCGTCCTTCGTCTGGACGGAGATCTTCGGGCCGTAGAACGCGGCGCCGCCCGGGTCGGGGACCAGCGGGAGCCCCTGCTTCTCGGCCACCTGGCGCAGGGTCTCGGTGGCCTCTTCCCAGGCCTCGTCCGAGCCGACGAACTTCTCCGGGTCCTTGGTGGACAGCTCCAGGTAGAAGTCGTTCAGGCCGTAGTCGCGCAGCAGGCCGAGGACAAAGGTGAGCGTCTTGTCGAGCTCCTCCGCCATCTGCTCCCTGGTGCAGTAGATGTGCGCGTCGTCCTGGGTGAAGCCGCGGGCCCGGGTCAGGCCGTGCACGACGCCCGACTTCTCGTACCGGTACACCGTCCCGAACTCGAAGAGCCGCAGGGGCAGTTCACGGTACGAGCGGCCCCGCGCGTCGAAGATCAGGTTGTGCATCGGGCAGTTCATGGGCTTGAGGTAGTAGTCCGTGCCCTCGTCGAGCTGCATGGGCGGGTACATGCCGTCGGCGTACCAGTCCAGGTGACCCGAGGTCTCGAAGAGCTTCCCCTTGGTCGCGTGGGGGGTGTAGACGAACTCGTACCCCTCCTCCTCGTGCCGGCGGCGCGAGTAGTCCTCCATGACCCGGCGGATGACGCCGCCCTTGGGGTGGAAGACCGCGAGGCCGGAGCCGATCTGCTCCGGGATGGAGAACAGGTCGAGCTCGCTGCCGAGCTTGCGGTGGTCGCGCTTCTCGGCCTCGGCGAGGAACTCCAGGTGCGCCTTCAGCTCGTCCTTCGACGGCCACGCGGTGCCGTAGATGCGCTGGAGCATCGGGTTCTTCTCGCTGCCGCGCCAGTACGCCGCCGCGTTGCGCATGAGCTTGAACGCCGGGATGTTGCGGGTGGTCGGCAGGTGCGGACCGCGACAGAGGTCCTTCCAGCACAGCTCGCCGGTCTTCGCATCCAGGTTGTCGTAGATGGTCAGCTCGCCGCCGCCCACCTCGACGTCCGCGCCGTCGTCCGACGAGGCCGAACCCTTGATGCCGATGAGCTCCAGCTTGTACGGCTCGGCCGCCAGCTCCTCGCGCGCGGCCTCGTCGGTGACGACGCGCCGGGCGAACTTCTGCCCCTTCTTCTGGATCTCCTGCATCTTCTTCTCGACGGCTTTGAGATCCTCGGGGGTGAACGGCTTCTCGACGTCGAAGTCGTAGTAGAAGCCGTCCTTGACCGGCGGTCCGATGCCGAGCTTGGCGTCCGGGAAGAGCTCCTGCACGGCCTGGGCCATGACGTGCGCGGCGGAGTGCCGCAGGATGTTCAGGCCGTCCTCCGAGGAGATGTCGACCGGCTCGACCTCCTCGCCGTCCGCGACGACGTACGCCAGGTCCTTGAGCTCGCCGGCCACGCGGGCGGCGACGACGGTGCGCTCACCGGGGAAGAGCTCGGCCGCCGTAGTGCCCGTGGTCACCACCCGCTCTTCCCGCTCGGAATCACGTTGGATGAACACACGGACGTCTGACACCGGTCACTCCTGACTGAGGGGGCCGCGCATAAGTTGCTGCGCGCGCGATGGCCAATCCTAACGAGCCCCGGCGCCGCATCGCGAAACGGTTTGTTCCCCGCCCTCGGGAGGCGCCCCGGGCGCGCCCCTCACTCGCCGCCGCACGCCTCCTCGAAGAAGTCGAGGTTCTCGTGCAGCGACTTCATCAGCCGGTCCCGCTCCGCCTCGTCCACCTGCACGGGTACCACCTCGCTCGCCCCGGTCAGCCGCCGGAAGCCGCCCCGGCTCTCCAGCTGCCCGTGGACCCGGATCGGCAGGCCCACCAGGTGCGCGTGGCCCGCGGTCCGGTACGCGTCCTCGTCGAGCACCATCCGTACGTGCGCGATCTCCGCGCCCGCCAGGACACGCAGCCGCACCGTGCCGGGGCCGCGCTGCCCCGAGCGCCGCATCCGCACCACCGCGCCCGTGATCCGTACCGGGACGGACGGCTCCCCCAGCAGATAGCGCGCGCCCGCCGCGCGCAGCGCCGGCAGGTCGCCGGGCGAGAACTCCACCGGCTCCGGACACGCCGCGCACCCTTCGGGCACGCCCTCGGCGGGCGACCAGTCCAGAGCGATACGCGCGCCCTCCGAGCCGTGCACCAGCGCGATGACCGCCTCGGTCAGCTCCCGGCTCACTCCCGCGGCGACGGCGGCGTCGAAGGCCTCCATGCCACCCGTCGTCCGCTGATAGTCGGTGGCCTCGCGGGCGGCGTGCAGCGCGTGGTGCAGCCGCACGACGGAGCCGCGTCCCGCCTCGACCGGCACGAACGCGGTGAGCTCGCGCCCGCCGGGCGCGGGCCCGACCAGTACGCCGTCGAGCACCTTCCGCGCCTGCCGCCGGTGCCGCGCGCCGTGGTACCCGGAGCGCTCGCGATCCGCGAGGGCCGCGGCGAGCAGCATCTGGCGCGCCGCGGACCGCAGTTGCTCCTGCACGGTCCACGGGGCCGCTCCGGACGGGCCGTCCGGCACCTCGCGCCGCCAGCGGATCTCGTCACTGGGCACGGCGAGGGAGACCAGCACCTCACGGGCGGACGGCGCGGGACAGCGGGCGAGTGCGACGAGCGCCTCGCCGAGCAGGTCGCCGCTGTCCGGGAACGCCCTGCTCTCCGGTACGAGCAGACTCGTACCGCCGCCACCGGCGGAGCCCGGCGGGGTCCAGCGCGCGTAGCGGCCCGCCGCGCCACCGCGCCGCCGCCAGCCGTGCCGCTCGAGCAGCGCGCCGAGGACCACGGGGTCCACCTGGGCGGGTTCGGGGCCGGCGCCCGCGCCCCAGACTCCGGGGCCCGCGGCCAAGCCGTCGGACACCGTGCTCGGGTGCGGCCGCAGGGGCTCGTCGATCGGCCAGTGCATCAGGGTTTCCCTCCCACCCCGACGCGGGTCATGATCTCGCAGAGGGCTCGGTCGTCGAATATCCGCGAGGTCGGGATCCGCACAGTGGTTCTGCGCCTGCCTGTCACCGGGTGTCCGGCCAGGTTGGTCCAGTAGCAGCAGTGCCGTAGGTCCAGGCGGTCGTGGCCGGCGCGCAGCCAGTCCTCCTGGGTCCTCGGTACGAGCATCACGACCAGGATCTTGTGCACCGAGACCGGGCTGCGGGCCAGCTTCTCCAGATGCGGGTTGTCGAGCACGAAGGAGAAAGCGGGTCCTGCCGGGCGGGGCGGGATCTGGTACGTGCACTTGAGCTGCACCTTGATGGTGACTTCGTCGTCGACCGTGTGCCCGGGAGCACTGTGGCTCACGTGCCAGTCGATTCCGTTGTCCGGGAACGGCTGTGAGAGAGAGCAACCCGCGGCCGCCGCGACCGCGTGCAGATAGCCCACCTGAAGTGTCTCCATGCAGGCAGTGGTGGCGAGTCCGCCGCGCAGCGGTGCGATCCGCTCGGGCAGCAGCCCGCCCGGGTCGGGCTGCGCGAGCGCCATGGCTGACGTGTGCCTTCCGGGCCGTACCGATCAGTTCTCTTTGACGGGCCGTCAACTTCACTCCCCGTCACTTGTGTTGTCTCCTCCCTGCGTACAGCGCAAACGGCCCGGGTATCACCGTTTCGGGCAGGGGACGCACGCCATCTGCCGAAGCAGCAAAGAGGAGTTCCGACATGACGTGCTGGTACGAAGGTTCCTTGGCCGCATTCGACACCGAGACGACGGGCGTGGATGTCGAGGAGGATCGCATCGTTTCCGCCGCCCTCGTCGTCCAGGACGCGCCCGGCATGCGGGTGCGCGCCACTCGCTGGCTGGTCAATCCGGGGATTCCGGTGCCCGCGGGGGCCACCGAGATCCATGGGCTGAGCGATGAGCATCTGCAGCACAACGGCCGCTGGCCCGCACCGGTCGTCGAGGAGATAGCGCGCGCTCTCGCCGAGCAGTGCGCTGCGGGCCGACCGGTGGTCGTGATGAACGCGCCCTTCGATCTGACGCTGCTCGACCGGGAGTTGCGCCGGCACCGAGCCTCGTCCCTGGGGCACTATCTGGATCGCCGTCCGCTGCACGTGCTTGATCCGCGAGTGCTGGACAAGCATCTGGACCGGTACCGCAAGGGCCGCCGCACGCTGACGGACCTGTGCATGCAGTACGAGGTGGAGCTGGACAGCGCCCATGACGCCGCCGCCGACGCGACGGCGTCACTGGAGGTCGTACGGGCGGTGGGGCGTCGGTTCGCCGCGCGTCTGGAGCGGCTCACCCCGGGCGAGCTGCACACTCTTCAGGCGGTGTGGCACGCGGCGCAGGCGCGCGGACTGCAGGCGTGGTTCACGCGCAACGGCTCGGAGGAGTCGGTGGATCCGGCCTGGCCGCTGCGGCCCGATCTGCCGGCCGCGGCCTGAGCGGGACGCGCGAAGGCCGGTCCGTGATTGACGGACCGGCCTTTCCCGGTGGGCGATACTGGTTTCGAACCAGTGACCTCTTCGGTGTGAACGAAGCGCTCTCCCACTGAGCTAATCGCCCGGGAACGCACTGAACCATACAGGGCTCCGCGGGTTTCCTTCAAACCGCGAGCAGGGCGGCGAGACCGCGTCGCCCGCCTCGCATCATCAGCGCGTGATTGGCGATGAAGAAGGGGCGCCCCGGTACGGCGAGCCGTCGCACCAGCGGCTTTCGCACCTCCACTTCCTGCTCGTAGAGGGCGCGCGTGCCCGCGCCGCGCGCCGTCACCGTCCAGCGCGCCCACCCTTCGAGATCCCCGGTCATGGCCGCCTCCAGCACCCCGGCCGCCGGGTCGCGCCGCCGCTCGACGACGGTGACGACGAAGTCGTACGGGAGGAGCGAGCGGAACCGCGCGGTGCCGGTGCGGTCGTCGACCGGGGTCACCTGCCGCACCTGCGGCCACCACAGCGGGTAGTCCTCGGCGCGCTCCAGCGCGGCGTACACGGCGGCGGGCGGGGCGGCCAGGTCCCACACGGTGCGAAAGCGGTAACGACTCCAGTCCATATCCGCAGTCTGCGGGCACCCGGGCGTACTCACCACGGATCTGAGTACCGCAACCCATACCGCGACGTGTGGCACCGGCCACACTCCGACCATGGAAAACGCGCCACCGCCCGCCGAGGAACTGGTGATCCTCGATCGCGAACTGGTCCAATTGGACGCCCGCCGCGCCCAGTTGCTGGCCCGCAGGGCCTGGTTGATCAGCGTCCTGTGGCCACCCGTGCCGCAGGCCCCGCCCTTCGCCCGCGCGCAGACAGTCGCCCCCCTCGGCGCCGGGCACGTGCCGCGCGCCCCCAAGGACACCTCGGCGCCGGGGGCGCAGAATGTGCTGCTGACGCTCGGCGGCCTTCTGCTGACCATCGCCGCGATCGCCTTCACCCTCGTCAGCTGGGGCGACATGGGCATCGGTGGGCGCAGCGTGGTGCTGGGCGCGGTGACCGCCCTGGCCCTGGCGACCCCGGCGCTGCTGCTGCGCCGCGGGCTCGTCTCGACGGCGGAGTCGGTGGCGGCTCTCGGCCTGGCGCTGACGGTCCTCGACGCGTACGCGCTGCACCGGGTGGCGCTGGCGGACGTGGACGGTGTCGGATACGTGGCGGTCGCCTCGGCCGTGCTCGCCGCGCTGTGGACGGCGTACGGTCTGACGCTCGGCCGGCTGCGGATTCCGCTGCCCGCCGCGCTGATCGCCGCTCAACTGCCTCTCCTGCTCTGGTCCCTGGCAGCGGGGGCCGGACCGCTGTCGGCGGTCTGGGCCCTGCTGGCGACGGCCGCGCTCGATGTCGCGGTCGCCCTGTGGACGACGGGCCGTGCCGTTCGCCCGCTCGCCTACACCCTGGCCTGGTTCATGGGCGGGTGGGCGCTGATCGGCGCCGGGGGCATGGCGGCGGCCGCGGGTGATGCCGGCGACGCCCTGCGCCCCGGCGCGCTGCTGCTGGCCGTCGCGGCGCTGGGCCTGTTCACGGCCTGGCGCGCACCCTCCTCGCACGCCGTCGCGCCAGCGGTCGCCGCGGGTCTCGCCGTGATCGCGGCGGTCGGCGGCGCGATCCGCCCCGCCGTGCCCGAAACGTGGGCGGTGCCCGGGTATGTGCTGTGCGCGGTCGCCCTGTTGGCCGTCGTGCGGGCGGGTCTGCCGCGCCCCATGACGCTCGGCCTGGCGGCGGCGGCCGGCGCGGTCGTCGCCGGGGGCGCCGTGTGGGCGCTGCCGCCGGTCGCGGCGACCCTGCTGGGCCCGGTGAACCTGCTGGAGCGGGTCTGGTCGGGGGCGCCCGACGGCATCCGTGAGGCGCTCTCCGGCGAGTTTCCCTGGTCCTGGGCCGCCTTGACCTCGCTGGTCCTGCTCATCGCCGCGGCGGCCCTGGTGACGGCGTACCGCCCGGCCTCCGCCGACCGCGCCTGGCGCCCGGCGGCCGTCTGCGGGGCACTGGCCCTGACCTGGTCGGCGCTGCTCGCCGCCCCGGCCGCACTGGGCTTCGGCTACCCGGCGGCCATGTCGCTGTACGTGCTGCTGACCGCGGCGACCCTCGCGGTGGCGGTGCGCCGCTCCGCCCCGGTCACCCTGCCCGCGGGCGGCGCCCCGGTCCCAGGGCCCCCCGCCACCGTCGCCCGTCCGGAGCCCACAGCGCCGGCGGTCGGCGGCCCGCTCGCCCTGACGGCGTTCGGTTGCGCTCTCGCCACCTCGGCCGCCACCGCCATGCTGTCCCTGGCCTCGGAGGCCGCCACCCTCACCGTCCTCGGTGTCCTGCTCGCGCTGTTCACCGCGTACGCCGCGTACGCCGCCGACCGCGTCACGCCGCTCGTCGGTGTCTGCGCCGCCGTCGTGTACGCGACCGGGCTCACCGCCGCCGTCGCCGCCTCCTTCCACCTGCCGCCCCACCAGGTCGCGTTGGCCGTCTTGGCGGCCCCGGCCGCGGTCGCGGTCCTCGCCGCCCGCCTCCCCCGCAGCCCCCTCACGCTGCCCCTGGAGATCACCGGCGCCGCGGCGGCCCTGCTCGCGATCGGCCTCGCCGCCGGGGACGCGGCCACACTCGCGCTGGTGCTCGCCCTGTGCGGGGTCGTCCTCGCGGGCAGCGCCGTACGGGACGACCGGCGGCCCGTCGGCCACGCCGCCGTGGTGCTGTTCGTGCTGGCCGCCTGGGTGCGGCTGGCCGCGTCCGACGTGGTCACCCCCGAGGCGTACACGCTGCCGGTGACGGTGCCCGCGCTCGTGGTCGGCGTGCTGCGGCGCCGCCGCGACCCGCAGGCCTCGTCCTGGGCGGCGTACGGCCCCGGCCTGGCGGCGACGCTGCTGCCGAGCCTCTTCGCGGCCTGGGGCGACGAGCACTGGCCGCGCCCACTGCTGCTCGGTGCGGTGGCCCTGGCCGTCACACTCACCGGCGCCAGGCACCGGCTGCAGGCGCTGCTGATGCTCGGCGGCGCGGTGCTCGCCCTGGACGCGCTGCACGAGCTCGCGCCGTACGTCGTCCAGGCCGTCGGCGCGCTGCCGCGCTGGCTGCCGCCGGCCCTCGTGGGTCTGCTGCTGCTCGCCGTCGGGGCGACGTACGAGCAACGGCTGCGCGACGCCCGCAGGCTGCGGGAGACCTTGGGCCGGATGCGCTGAGAGGCGGGCGGGGCCGGGGGCCCGGACGGCCGGGAACGACGAAGGCCCGAAAGACTTTTCGTCTTTCGGGCCTTCGGTCCGGGTGGGCGATACTGGTTTCGAACCAGTGACCTCTTCGGTGTGAACGAAGCGCTCTCCCACTGAGCTAATCGCCCGGGCGCACCGCAAACGTTACCCCATGTCAGCGGCTCCCCCGAACCGGAATACGCGCTACTCGTCGATCTTCCAGGGCATCGCGAGGCCGAACTTCCAGACGTAGATTCCGACCAGCACAGCGATGATCACCAGGCCGATCGTGGTGAGGATGATGTTGCGTCGGCGGACCTTGGGGTCGAGTGCCTTCTGCGCCGCCGTGGTCACCTTGTGCTTCGTCCAGCGCAGCACCAGCTGGGCCCAGACGAACTCGGTGGCCCAGATCGCCATGCCACCGAAGATCACGAGCCATCCGGGCCCCGGCAGCGGCAGCATGACGACGCCCGCCACCACGACCGCGAGGCCGATGACGAAAACGCCCACCTGCCAGCTGATGTGCAGCGTCCTGGATGCCTTGATGAACTGCGGCGCGCGGGATCCCAGCTCGCGATCCGCCCCGGTCGCGTCCCCCGTCGCGGGGTCGGCGGCGGCCGGATCGGCAACCTTCTCCCGCTCGTTACTCTCCGCATTCATGGGGCCCAACCTACCCGACCGGACCGCGTCACCGGAATGGCCGTATCGGATGAAGTGCCACTCCGCCGTACGAGGTATCCGAAGGGCCGCAAAACGGTCAGAGGGGTTTACAACGGCACCGTAGGTGGCATGTCGATTTCGCCGACGTGCGAATCCCCGAGCGCACACTGAGCGAAAGGCCCTGGCGCTTATGAACACCACGGTCAGCTGCGAGCTGCACCTGCGCCTCGTTGTGTCGAGCGAGTCCTCACTGCCTGTACCCGCGGGCCTGCGGTATGACACGGCCGATCCCTATGCCGTTCATGCCACCTTCCACACCGGAGCCGAGGAAACCGTCGAGTGGGTGTTCGCCCGCGACCTCCTCGCCGAGGGCCTGCACCGGCCCACCGGTACCGGCGACGTCCGAGTCTGGCCGTCCCGCAGCCACGGTCAGGGCGTTGTCTGCATCGCCCTGAGCTCCCCGGAAGGAGAAGCGCTTCTCGAAGCTCCGGCGCGAGCTCTCGAGTCGTTCCTGAAGCGGACGGATGCCGCGGTGCCACCGGGCACCGAGCATCGTCACTTCGATCTCGACACCGAGCTCTCCCACATCCTGGCCGAGAACTGAGCCAGGTCGAGAGCCGTTCATCGCCGTCCGACTCGGGGCGACGGCGCGGAGCGAACAACCGCACAAGGCAGACACCGGCGCCGCCTCCACGGAATCCACCGTGGGGGCGGCGCCGCTGCGCCCGCTAAAGTCGGCCAGCATCGGCGGGCGCCCGCCCGCGGCAGGCCAGGGAGCAAATCGTGCTGATCCCCCACGACACCCGGCGCGCCCTCGACGTCGTCGTCGATCTGGTGAACACGGCGGCGGAGGGCGGACAGCCCGACCGGCTCGCAGACATCGAGGCGCTGTACGGCTTCGTAAGGCTCCACGACGTCAGCGACGTGGGAGAGCTCGGCGCGCTGGATTTGAAGGCCGTACGGGACGTGCGAGCGCGGTTCGCGGAGGCATTCGCGGCGGAGGACGCCCACGCCGCGGCGGAACTCATCAATCAACTGGTGGCCGCGGCCGGCACCACGCCCCGGCTCACCGACCACGACGGCTTCGACTGGCACGTGCACTACTTCGCCCCCGGCGCCTCGGTCGCGGACCACCTCGCGGCGGACTGCGGGATGGCCCTGGCCTTCATCGTGGTCTCCGGCGAGCAGGAGCGACTGCGGCGCTGCGAGGCCCCGGACTGCCGGCGGGCCTTCGTCGACCTGTCGCGCAACCGCTCGCGCCGCTACTGCTCCAGCCGCACCTGCGGGAACCGGCTGCACGTGGCCGCGTACCGGGCGCGACGCAAGGAAGCGGCGGGCTGAGCCGAGGCGCTCCCCCAGCCCACCACGGGCGCCCCACAGCGGTGGGACTCACAGCGGTGGGACTCACAGCGGCCCGCACTCAAAGCAGTAAGAGATCGTGCACAGCCGCCGCCAGAAGCAGCGAGCCGATCACCCCGAGGAAGATCATCAGGGGTGGCTGGGAGAGCGCGAAGAGGCAGCCGCGCGGTTCTTCGGTGGGGGCGGGGGCTTCGCCCCGGGAGGTGTCCAGCATCTCGGTGCGATGATGACGCAGTACGGGCACCCTCGATGACCAACACGCCCGCTCGCGGGGGGAGTTCGCCGGATCCACGTCTGCCCGTAACCCATGCGGGATCACTTCGCTCTGCGCGGTGCCCGACTTTGACAGGTCCTGTCCGGTAGCGGGCGGATTCCGCGCCGGTTTCAGCCCCGCCCCTGACAGGTCCCGCACGCCGCTTTCAGGCCCGCGCCTCGGATCCCAGCGCTCGGATCCCGCGCCTCAGGGTCCGTGCGCAGATCCCGCGCCTCAGATCCCGTGCTTCTTCAGAATGGCTTCGATGTCGCTGAAGTCCTCGGCCGGCGCGGCGGCCTTCGGCTTGCTCCTGGGCTCCGCCGCGGGCCGGCCCTGCGGCTGCGCGGCCTCCTGCCGTCCGGGCAAGGAAGACGGGCCGAGCGACGGTGCGGACGCCTGCGGGGCCACCGCCTCGCGCTGCGCCGCCCGCGCGGCCCTGCGCTCCTTGCGGGTGCCGCCGGTGCGGCGC
The DNA here is from genome assembly GCF_051131715.1 of Streptomyces sp. A5-4. Lineage (NCBI taxonomy): Bacteria > Bacillati > Actinomycetota > Actinomycetes > Kitasatosporales > Streptomycetaceae > Streptomyces > Streptomyces sp. A5-4. Next base: position 1,122,645 of record NZ_CP178591.1, read on the forward strand.
TCGACGGCCCTGGTCGTCATGAAGAGCAGCCAGGCGAGCCCGAGCACCCCGAAGCCGACCCACACACTCGGCTTGAAGGCGATGCCCGAGACCCACTCGACGACCCCGGTCATGACCAGGCCGACCGGGACGAGCGAGTAGGCGGCGATACGGGTCGCGGCCAGGAAGCGCTTGCGGTACGCGGTGATCGCGGCGATGCCCAGGCCGGCCGCGGACACCGCGGAACAGACGGTCTCAGCCAGCATCCGGTCCTCCAGCCTCAGGGATAACGTTTCCCCTCCATCCTGCACCGCCGGGGCCCACCGGGGCCACGCCCCCCGTGCCACCTCAGGGAGATCTCCGGGCCAAGGTCATCCCCAGGTCCCGGTGGGAACGCGCCCGCGGGGCTGGGAGACTGACCCCATGAGCGACTCCTCCCCCGCCCGCACCGTCGTCCTCGACCTCTGGTGCGAGCTCCAGTGCCCCGACTGCCACACCGCCCTGGACGACGTGAACGCGCTGCGCGAGCGCTACGGCGACCGTCTGGAGCTGCGGCTGCGGCACTTCCCCCTCGAAAAGCACAAGCACGCGCACGCCGCCGCGCAGGCCGCCGAGGAGGCCTTCGAGCAGGGCAAGGGATGGCCGTACGTGGCTGCGGTGCTCGCCGGGACCGGGGAGCTGGCGAAGAAGGGCGAGCCCTTCCTGGTGGCGACCGCGGGTGAACTCGGTCTGGACGCCGAGGAGTTCGACACCGCGCTGATCGACGGGCGCCACATGCTGATCGTCGACGCCGACCAGGCCGAGGGCAAGGCCATCGGCGTGACCGGGACACCGACGTACGTCATCGACGACCAGCGGCTGGACGGCGGCAAGAGCCAGGAAGGGCTGCGCGGGCGCATCGAGGAGATCGTCGACCACCTGCTCGCCCAGGCCTGAGCCGCGGACCTCCGGACCCGGGTCCGGAGGTCAGAGCAACTGCTTGTAGAAGTGGCGCATCTGCGGCTCGTACCCCAGCGACTCGTACAGCCGCAGAGCGGGGACGTTGTCCGCGTAGACGTTGAGGCGGATCTGCTCCGCTCCGGCGTCGAGCGCCCGCTGCTCGGCGAGCAGCATCAGCGAGCGGCCGTGCCCCCTCCCCCGGTACGCCGCGGCGACCTCCACGTCGAAGACGAAGCCTCCGGTGCGGCCGAGGAACGGGTGACGCAGTGCCAGCCAGAGCGTGCCCAGGACCGCGTCGTCGCGGGTCAGGACACCCAGGTAGGTGTCGGGGGTGGCGAGACCGTCGGCCAGGGCGTCGGCGTGGTCCGCGTCGGCCTTGGCCCGCGCCGCCTTCTCGGGGAATCCGCGCCGAGTCAGTCCCTGTACGTAATTGACCCTGGTGCGGGCCAGCCAGGCGTCGAATTCGCCCTGTGTCATCGCTCTGGCCGAGATGCCGGTGGGCAGTTCGGGGGCCGGCCCGGACAGTGGTCTACCCATGTTGATGTTGCGTTCGGTGTAGCCGAGAGCGGCCACCAGCCGCAGCGCCGCCGCGGCCCCGGCCGGGACCGAGATGTCCACCCGGTCGCACCGCCAGCCGCGCAGCACCTCCTCGGCGGCGAGCATGGCGACCGTCGCCCTGCCCCGGCGCCGGTCGGACTCGTCGACCGCGAGTGCGGCGATGCGGCCCGCCCCGGCTCCGTGGCGGACCTCGGTGACGAGTTCGATCGTGCCGACGGGGCGGCTGTTCACGCACACCTCGTAGCGGCGCGACTTGGCGCCGTCGGCGCCCTGCTGAAGCGGCACGGTCGGCCGCAGAGTTGTGGTCATCACGGGAGTTCTACCCGCCGCGACACCACTCGTCATCCGATTTCGCGGCGCTCTACGGGTCCAGGTCCGAAGCGGCCCGCTCGGCGAAGACCCGCATGGCCTTGGTCGTCACGGGCCCCGGGGCGTCGGGCAGTTGCCGCGCGTCGACCCGGTGGACCGCCTGCACGTCGCGCAGGGTCGAGGTCAGGAAGATCTCCTCGGCCCGTTCCAGCACGTCCAGCGGCAGGTCCGCCTCCTGCGCGCCCACCCATTCGACGGCCAGCGCCCGGGTGATCCCGGCAAGGCAGCCGCCGGAGACGGGCGGGGTGTACAGCTCTCCGTCGAGCACGACGAAGACATTGGATCCGGTGCCTTCGCAGAGCTGCCCGACGGTGTTCGCGAACACCGCCTCGGAGGCACCCTGTTCGTGGGCGCGGGCGAGCGCGACGACGTTCTCGGCGTACGACGTGGTCTTGAGCCCGGTCAGCGCGCCGCGTTCGTTGCGCGTCCAAGGGACGGTGATCACGGCGGTCGTGTCGGGGCGGCGCCCGGTCTCACCCAGCCCGACGATCAGTGTGGGCGCGGCGTCCCCGCGCTCGGATCCGAGCGGGGAGAGCCCGCCGGTGTACGTGATCCGCAGTCGGCCGAGCTCCATCGGGTTGGCGGCCAGCACCTCGGCGCAGGCGCGGCGCACCTCTTCGAGGTCGGGCTCGGGCAGGCCGAGCCCGCGGGCCGAGCGCACCAGCCGGTCGAGGTGGCGGGTGAGGGCGAAGGTCCGCCCCCGGGTCGCCTTCACGGTCTCGAAGATGCCGTCCCCCACGGTCAGACCGTGATCGAGTGCGGACACCCGGGCGGTCTCGGCATCCCGCAGTCCGCCGTTGACCCAGAGCTTCATGACGCGGTCCTTCCACTTGCCCGATACGTCCCCGACGCTATCGCGAGCAGCCTGCTCGCCTTCAGCTCGGTCTCCTCCCACTCCCGCTCGGGGTCGGAGCCCCAGGTGATGCCGGCCCCCGTACCGAATCGCAGGACCGGGCCGCCGGGGTCGGTGCGGTCGATCCAGAACGTACGTATGCCCACCGCGAGCTCGCCGGTGCCCCGGTCCGCGTCGACCCAGCCGATGCCTCCGCAGTACGGGCCGCGCGGCGCGGTCTCCAGCGCCTCGATGATCCTCAGCGCGCTGCTCTTGGGCGCGCCGGTCACCGAGCCGGGCGGGAAGGTGGCTGCCAGCAGAGGGGCCCAGCCGGTGTCGGAGGTGAGCTCGGCCCGCACGGTGGAGACGAGGTGGACGAGGCCGGGGTGGGGCTCGACGGCGCACAGCCGGGGCACGGTGACCGAGCCTGCGACGGCGACCCGCCCCAGGTCGTTGCGGACCAGGTCCACGATCATCACGTTCTCCGCGTGGTCCTTCTCCAGAAGGTCCCCGGCCGTCCGCCCGGTGCCCTTGATCGGCCCGGATTCGACGGCCCGCCCGTCCCTCCTGAGGTAGAGCTCGGGGGACGCGGTGGCGATCTCCACTCCGTGCGCGGGCAGTCGCACGGTGCCGGCGTACGGCGCCGGATTGCCGCGGGCCAGCAGTGCGGCGAGCGCGTCGATGTCGGCGGTGGCCGGACGCGGCAGCGGGGCCGTCAGGACGCGGCAGAGGTTCGCCTGGTAGACCTCGCCGGCCGCTATGTGCTCACGGATGCGGCGTACCCCGGCGGTGTACGCCGCCCGGTCCATGGAGGAAATCCAGTCACCGGCGTCGGGCCCGTGCCACCGGCCCGGCACAGGGGCGGGCTGCGCTTCCCTCCGTACGTCGCCGAAGCGGGCGCACAGGAGCCGGCCCTCGAAGTCCGCGGTGACGGCCCAGAAGCCGGCGGAGTCGAGAGCGGCTGCGTCGCTGGTCACATCGCGCAGGTCGGAGGCGACGAGGCCGCCGAAGCGGGCCAGGGGAGGGAGGTCGTGCACGGCTGCGAGTCTATGGTGGGTGGCGTCGTGATGCCCTCGGGGTGAACACAGCGCAGCACGCTGCACAAACGCGTTTTTGTGCTGGCCCGGGAATCCGCTAGAGTTCAACACGTCGCCGGGACAAGGAAACGCCCCGAGACAAGCGGACGTAGCTCAGTTGGTAGAGCGCAACCTTGCCAAGGTTGAGGTCGCCAGTTCGAACCTGGTCGTCCGCTCGGTGTGGGAATCTTCCCGACTCCCCGCACGCACTCCTGGTGGAGTGGCCGAGAGGCGAGGCAACGGCCTGCAAAGCCGTCTACACGGGTTCAAATCCCGTCTCCACCTCCAAGGACGATTAGCTCAGCGGGAGAGCGCTTCCCTGACACGGAAGAGGTCACTGGTTCAATCCCAGTATCGTCCACTGGATACACGGCCGCAGTCGGCCGGGTTTCCGTACCCGCACGATTAGCTCAGCGGGAGAGCGCTTCCCTGACACGGAAGAGGTCACTGGTTCAATCCCAGTATCGCGCACGCAGTTCGCACCATCTGTGCCTGTAGTACGTGCAGTACCTGTATCTTGTGAACGTCCCGCGCGATTAGCTCAGCGGGAGAGCGCTTCCCTGACACGGAAGAGGTCACTGGTTCAATCCCAGTATCGCGCACCGACAAGAAGCCCCCGGCCGTCTCGACGGCCGGGGGCTTCTTCATGTCCTGGTCACGGCTCACGGCTCATGCCCTGGTCACGGCTTCACACCCTGATCAGGAGGAGAACAGCATCCGGCCGAAGCCCTTCTGGCGGTGGTGACCGTGCTGGCCGTGGTGGCCGTGCTGCGGGGCACCCCAGGCGGGCGCGGCGGGAGCCGGGTACGCCTGCGGGGCGGCGGCCGGGTATGCCTGCGGGGCCGGCGGTGCGGGTGGCGCCTGCTGCGACCACTGCGACTCGAGGCGGGTCAGCGACTCGAGCTCGCCGTAGTCGAGAAATATCCCGCGGCAACCGCTGCACTGCTCGATCTGGACACCATTGCGGTTGTACGTGTGCATGGGTGCATGGCACTTGGGACACTGCATGGTCGGCTCAACTCCTCGCCGTCGGTTCGGCATCGCCGGAATGCATGCCCGGCGACGGTCCGCTCACCCTACGACCTGGTCTCGAACTCAAACTCGGGCGGTAGGACCGCGATTCGGCCACAGGCCTCGATCACCATCTCCTCCACCTCGTCCAGGGGACGGTTCTCGGCGGCCGACTTGGCCAGGGCGAGAGCGGCCGTCTGGACCGTCAGGGCGCGGGCGGGGGCGTCGAGTTCGGGCCAGGGGTCGCCGTCCCGGCGCACGGCCGGGCCGCCCGCGGCCCGATAGGCGCCGAGGAAGCGCTCCCAGACCTCGGGCGCCAGGAGGCCCGCGGCGTACCAGGCGGCGGGGCGGGCCAGGTCCCAGGCCGGGTCGCCAAGGCCCATGTCGTCCACGTCGATCAGCAACCAGGGCCCTTCGGGGACGGGATGGCGGACGAGCTGACCGAGGTGCAGATCACCATGGCAGAGGGCGACGGGGCGGCTCGTGGGGGGTGCGGGGGTCGCGGGGGTCGCGGGGCCAGTGGCGGGATCGGGGCTCGCCGGGGCTTCGTCGCGGGCCCAGGACGGGAGCCGGGCCCAGGCCCGGAGCACGGAGGCGGTGGCCGGGTGGGGGCCCGCCGCGCGCATACGTGCGACGGCGCGGGCCGCCTTCGCGGGGCCGCGCATCGCGGGCAGTGGCCCGGCAAGCGCACCCGGGGGCACAGCGTGCAACCGGGCGAGGAGGGCCCCGGCGTCCTCCCAGGGCGCGGAATCGGGGTCACCGGGGTCGACGGGGCGCCCGTACGGCCACAGGCTCAGGGGCCGCCCGTGCACCATCGTGGTGAGTGCGCCCCGCGCCGCCGGCACCGGCAGCGGAGGCAGCAGGATGCCCGCGAGGAGCGGATCGGCGGCCATGGTGACGCGGGCCGCGAGTGCGGGGACATCCGTGTCCGGCGCGTGCGACTTGGCGACGACCTCCCCATGACGTACGACCATGCCGTCCGGCCGGTCCGCCAGTACGTCCGGCCGCGCACAGCCACAGGGGGCCGCGGCGCGGCGGGTGCGTGGCGCGGGCACGGCCGCGACGTCGTGGGCGACGGCGGCCAACGCTTGCACGACGGATACGGTCACGGCGGCGTTCTCCCCCAGGGTGCGGATGCGGATGCAGGTACATACGGAATGCGGATGTGGACGCGAATGTCCGGATGCCGCCCGGGAGCCTACGCGCCGCGGCTACAGCTTCTCCCCCGAGGCCGCGGCGGGAGGGGCCGGCGCGAAGGCGCATGCGGCGTGGGTGCCCGGAAGGAGCGGCGCTGCCGGAAGCCTCCGTGAACCGTCCTGCCGAAGGCGGCCCCGAGGCCCATCCCGGCCGAGGGGCGACGTCGGGCAGGCGAGGGCAGCTGCCGGGTGGGGCGCCCACGGCCTCATCCCACGCGCGTGCCCAGGTCGGGGTGCCGCGGATCCGGGCGCGAAAAAGGCGCTGCCCGGACAGCTCCCCAGCTGTCCGGGCAAACGCAGCCGCCCGCCGCACCCCCGTCCCCACGGGGTTGAATGGCCGGATACTCCGGCCCGGTCCGCTCTACCGGGCCTGTGGACGCCGCTCAGCGTCCGAGCATCACACCCACGGACGACGCTTGTGTAACCACTGCTTCCCAGCCGCCGAAGACGACTACGAGAAGCACGGCCAGGGGAAGCACCATGGCTGTCGCCACCAACGGGTGGCGCGTACCGGACGCGCGGCCGCCGAACGAGGCGAATGCCTTGCGTCCCTGCGTGCGGATCATTGCCCGCGATGCCGTGTCCGCCATGGTCCCTCTCCTGTCGTATTTGGCAGCGGCGGGCGTTTGACCTCGGGGGACGAGTGCTCCACCCGCCGCTTGACTTCAACATTAGGGGCGCGGCGGCGGCCGGTCGTCATGCCCGCGTACTGATTGCCGGGCCTCCCGGAGGATGAGCCACCACCCGGCGACGTACTCCCCTGGGTGGAGAGCGGGCCCTATGCCTTGGGGTCTTCCCGGAGGGGTCGCTCCTGATGTTCCGAGGCGTCCTCCCTGGGGACCGGCTGCTCGACCAGGGCGAGCACCCTGGTCGCCATGAACCGCGCGGTGCGCACCACCGAGCCGCTGCGGGTGACTTCGCTCACTTCGACCACCCCTCTACGGACCGCCGTTTCCACCCGGCGGCCCGCCCTGGAGGCCACTACTTCGTACGTCCTGGTCGTGTCTCCCGCGTCCACGACTATCTCCACCCGATCACCCTTCATTGATCCAATCCCCCTTCTGCGACGGACCATTGAGATCTCGCACGCGCCGGGGAGCGCGGATCCCGCACCCCCTGACCACTCTTCAAGTTTCCCACCCGGCACTGACAATCGGTCGATTCACGAGGGCGCGGCCTATGAGCACACCGGCCCGCAGGTACGTAAGCTGTGCCACGTCGAACGGACCGGTCAGCAGCGGGGTGGGGGAGGCCCCACCGGAGGTAGGGGACGGACATGGCGATGATGCGGCTCCGGCGCGAGGACCCGCGTGTCGTCGGCTCGTTCAGGCTTCACCGGCGGCTGGGCGCGGGGGGCATGGGCGTCGTGTATCTGGGCTCCGACCGGCGCGGTCAGCGGGTCGCCCTGAAAGTGATCCGGCCGGACCTGGCGGAGGATCAGGAATTCAGGTCGCGCTTCGCCCGCGAGGTGTCCGCCGCGCGGCGCATCCGCGGCGGCTGTACGGCGCGGCTGGTGGCGGCCGACCTGGAGGCCGACCGGCCCTGGTTCGCGACGCAGTACGTACCAGGCCCGTCACTGCACGACAAGGTCGCCGAAGAGGGTCCACTGCCCGCTTCCGAGGTGGCCTCGATCGGTGCGGCGCTCTCGGAGGGGCTGGTGGCCGTGCACGAGGCCGGTGTAGTCCATCGGGACCTCAAGCCTTCGAACATCCTGCTGTCGCCCAAAGGCCCGCGGATCATCGACTTCGGCATCGCGTGGGCGACCGGCGCGAGCACCCTCACGCACGTGGGTACGGCGGTGGGCTCCCCCGGTTTCCTCGCGCCCGAGCAGGTCAGGGGCGCGGCGGTCACGCCGGCCACGGACGTCTTCGCGCTGGGCGCCACTCTCGCGTACGCCGCGACCGCCGATTCGCCCTTCGGGCAGGGCAGTTCCGAAGTCATGCTCTACCGGGTGGTGCACGAGGAGCCGCAGCTGCTGGGCGTGCCCGACGCGCTGGCGCCGCTGGTGCAGGCCTGCCTCGCCAAGGACCCGGAGGAACGTCCCAGCACGCTGCAGCTCTCGATGCGGCTCAAGGAGATCGCCGCGCGAGAGGCCCAGGGGGGCGGTGAGAGCCGGCCGCCCGCCCAGCGGGTCGACCAGGAACCGCCGACCGGGCGGCTCGCCGAGCGGTATGCCGAACAGGACACCCAGCAGGGGCGTACGACGGGCCCGCACGCTACCCGCGCGCAGGCCCCGCGCTCCTCGTCCGCGCGCACCGGTTCACGCCCCCCGCAGGCCCGCAACACGACCCGCTCCGGCTCGCGCGCGGGTGCGCGGCCCGGCACCAGGCCCGGTACCAGGCCCGGCACTCGGACCTCTTCGGGCGGACGGCGCCCGGCCAACCCGCGACTGCTGCGGCAGCGCATCGTCGTGTTCGTCGTGGTGACGCTGCTGGTGGCGCTGGGGATCGCGGCGGCCCAGGGGTGCCAGGGGCCGGCCCAGGGGCTCGGCGTACAGCAGCAGGGGCCTGGGGCCGACGGGATGCCGAGCTCTAACGGCCCTCGGGTCGGCTGAGCGGGCGGCAGGGTCGGCCGGGTACGGCGGGGTACGACCTGTTTATCGGGCCGTCCGACCGTCCGACTTGCCTCGGGTTGTGTTCTGCCTCGGGTTGTTTTTTTGCCTCGGGCTGCCTGTCCTGTGTCAGGGTTGCGGCCGCCCCGACGCCACCGCGTAGAACGCGACCGCCGCTGCCGCGCCCACGTTCAGTGAGTCCACGCCGTGCGCCATCGGGATACGTACCCACTCGTCGGCCGCGACCAGCGCCCGCGTGGACAGCCCGTCGCCCTCCGCGCCGAGCATCAACGCCACCCGGTCGAGACGGTGCGGGGCGGCTTCGTCGATCGACGAAGCCTTCGCGTCCGGGGTGAGGGCGAGCAGTTTGAAGCCCGCCTCCCGTACCGCCTCCAGGTCCTTGGGCCAGGCCTCCAGCCGTGCGTACGGCACCGAGAACACCGCGCCCATGGAAACCTTGACCGAGCGGCGGTAGAGCGGATCGGCGCAGTCCGGGGAGAGCAGTACCGCGTCCATGCCCAGGGCCGCCGCGCTGCGGAAGATCGCGCCGATGTTCGTGTGGTCGTTGACCGCCTCCATCACGGCGATCCGCCGGGCGCTGCGAAGCAGTTCGCCGGCTTCCGGGAGTGGCTTGCGCTGCATGGACGCCAGCGCGCCGCGGTGCACGTGGTAGCCGGTGACGCGTTCGGCGAGGTCCGGGCTGACGGCATACACCGGGGCAGGGACCTCGTCGATGACATCACGCATGACGTCGACCCACTTGGCCGAGAGCAGCATCGAGCGCATCGTGTACCCGCTCTGCCTGGCGCGCCTGATCACCTTCTCGCCCTCGGCGATGAAGAGGCCCTCGGCGGGCTCACGCTTGCGCCGGAGTTCGACGTCGGTCAGGCCCGTGTAGTCGCTCAGGCGCGGGTCGTCGGGGTCGTCGATGGAGATGAGATCAGCCACAGGGAGATACTGCCTTGTCGTGGGTGCGGTGCCAACGGCCGGGACGGAGCTGCGTTACCGGGGGTTACTGTCCGCCTCGTAGTTTTTTGGCCGCCGCCTCGTGCTTCGCCCCCACGGTGACCACATCGCCGATGACGATGACGGCGGGTGGGCGTACGTCTTCCGTTTTTGCCGTCTCGGCGACCGTCGCCAGTGTCGCGTCCACGCGTCGCTGAGTCGCCATCGTGCCCTCCTGGACGATCGCCACGGGGGTCTCGGGCGAGCGGCCGTGCGCCACGAGGGCGGCGGCGATCGCGCCGATCCGCTCCACAGCCATCAGCAGGACAAGGGTGCCGCGGAGCCCCGCGACCGCCTTCCAGTCGACGAGCGACCGCGGGTCCTCGGGGGCGACATGGCCGCTGATCACCGTGAACTCGTGCGCGACGCCCCGGTGGGTGACAGGGATTCCGGCCGCACCCGGGACACTGATGGAGCTGGAGATACCGGGGACCACGGTGCACGGGATGCCGGCTTCGGTCAGGGCCTCAGCCTCCTCCATGCCGCGGCCGAAGACGAAGGGGTCGCCGCCCTTGAGGCGTACGACCGCCTTGCCGGCCCTGGCATGCTCGATGAGGGCGTTGTTGATGGCCTCCTGGGCCATGAAGCGGCCGTACGGGATCTTCGCGGCGTCGATCACCTCGACGTGCGGCGGAAGTTCGTCGAGGAGGTCGCGCGGGCCGAGCCGGTCGGCGATGACGACGTCCGCCTCGGCCAGCAGGCGCCGGCCGCGGACCGTGATCAGGTCCGGGTCGCCGGGGCCACCGCCGACCAGGGCGACTCCCGGGGTGCGGTCCCGGTGGTGCGGGGCGACGAGAGTGCCGTCGCGCAGACCCTCGACGATCGCGTCGCGGACAGCGGCGGAGCGGCGGGGGTCGCGGCCGGTGAGAACCGCGACGGTCACGCCCTCGCTGCGGCCTGTCGCCGGGGTCCAGGCGGTGGCCGCCTCGGCGTCGTCGCTGCGTACGCACCAGGTCTTGGTGCGGTCTGCTTCGGCGGACGCGGCGTTGTTCGCGTCGGTGTCGGTGGACGCGATCAGGGCGTACCAGGCGTCGGCCAGGTCCCCGTCGGCGTACGGGCGGCGCTCCCAGCGGATCTCGCCCGACTCGGCCATCGCCTCGACGGACGGGGTGGCGGAGGGCGACACCAGAACGATGTCGGCGCCGGCCGCGATGAGCGCCGGGAGGCGGCGCTGGGCGACCTGGCCACCGCCTACCACCACGACCCGCCGCCCGGCCAGGCGGAGTCCGACGGGGTAGGCGGGGTGCGGGTCGCCTGCAGCGGTGTGCGGTGCGCCTGCGGCGTCGTGCGCGGTCATGACGTGCGGCTCCTCGGGCGGGGCAGAGTGCGGGGCGGGGCCGCCACGGCGGTGGAGCGGCGCTGGTGGGGCGGTGTTCGAGCCCTCTGCGAATACTTTACGGGCCGGGGGCGCGTGGGTCTCGGTCGGCCGGGCGGGGGTGGGCGTGTGGGCGGGCCGGGGGTATGGGCCGGGGGCCCGCGTCCGGGGTGCCTGGGGCCGGGTCCGGGGGTCGGGTCCGGGGGTCGGGTCCGGGGGTCGGTGCCGGGGGTCGGTGCCGGGGGTCGGTGCCGGGGGTCGGTGCCGGGGGTCGGTGCCGGGGGTCGGTGCCGGGGGTCGGTGCCGCGGCGGGGCGTCTCCTCGGGTGCCGAACGTTCGGGCACCGCTGCGTGAGGTCCTGCGGTGGTTGCGTTCGACACCCTGCGGGGAGCGCCCCGCCACGTCCCCTCCCGGCAGCGTGCGGGAGCGGCCCCGGGGACTGGAGCGCCCCGCCACGTCCCCTTCCCGCACCGCTTTGGAAACGGTGCCGGGTCCGAGGGTCCTCCACCTGGGGCGAAGCCTCCGGCGCTTGGCGCGTGGGGTCTCGCCCCAGGGGGTTACTTTTCCGTCACGCCTGCCGAGTCGAACGTCGCCACCTCGTGCATCGCACGGGCCGCGCTCTGGACCACCGGGAGCGCCAGCAGGGCGCCCGTGCCTTCGCCCAGGCGGAGGTCCAGGTCGACCAGCGGGCGCAGGCCCAGCTTGTTCAGGGCCGCCACATGGCCCGGCTCTGCGCTGCGGTGTCCGGCGATGCAGGCCGCGAGCGCCTCGGGGGCGATCGCGCGGGCGACCAGGGCCGCCGCTCCCGCGCTGACGCCGTCCAGGATCACCGGCGTACGCAGCGAGGCTCCGCCGAGTACAAAGCCGACCAGTGCCGCGTGCTCCAGGCCGCCGACCGCGGCCAGAACGCCGATCGGGTCGGCCGGGTCGGGCTGGTGAAGTTCGAGCGCACGGCGCACTACATCGATCTTGCGGGCGTGCATCTCGTCGTTGATGCCCGTGCCTCGGCCGGTGACCTCGGCCGGGTCCACGCCCGTGTAGACCGAGATCAGAGCCGCTGAAACTGTTGTGTTGGCGATGCCCATCTCGCCTGTGATCAGCGCCTTGTTGCCTGCGGCGACCAGGTCCCGGGCCGTTTCGATGCCCACCTCGATCGCGGCGAGCACCTCTTCGTGGGTGAGAGCCGGTCCCGTGGTGAAGTCGGCCGTACCCGCACGCACCTTGCGTGGCAGCAGGCCCGGTGTGGCCGGGAGTTCACCCGCGACGCCGACGTCGACGACGCAGACCTCCGCCCCGACCTGGCTCGCGAAGGCGTTGACGACCGCGCCGCCGCCGAGGAAGTTGGCGACCATCTGAGCGGTCACCTCCTGTGGCCATGCGGTGACGCCCTGCGCGTGCACCCCGTGGTCACCCGCGAAGATCGCGACGGCCGCGGGTTCCGGGATCGGCGGCGGGCACATCCGGGACAGACCGCTCAGCTGTGCGGAGATGATCTCCAGCATGCCGAGCGCCCCGGCCGGTTTGGTCATCCGCTTCTGGCGCTCCCACGCCTCGCCGAGCGCCTTGGCGTCCAGCGGGCGGATGTGCGAGACGGTCTCCTGGAGCAGGTCGTGCGGCTCCTCGCCGGGCAGCGCGCGGCGACCGTAGGTCTCCTCGTGGACTACCCAGGACAGCGGGCGCTTCTTGGACCACCCGGCCTGCATGAGCTCGGGCTCCTCCGGGAACTCGTCGACGTAACCCACGCAGAGGTACGCGACGACTTCGAGGTGCTCGGGCAGGCCCAGCGAGCGGACCATCTCGCGTTCGTCGAAGAAGCTGACCCAGCCGACGCCGAGGCCCTCGGCGCGGGCGGCGAGCCACAGGTTCTCGACGGCGAGCGCCGAGGAGTAGGGAGCCATCTGCGGCTGAGTGTGCCGGCCGAGGGTGTGGCGCCCGCCGCGGGTGGGGTCGGCGGTGACGACGATGTTCACCGGGGTGTCGAGGATGGCCTCGATCTTCAGTTCCTTGAACTGCTTGGCACGGCCCTTGGGCAGCGACTTGGCGTACGCGTCGCGCTGGCGCTGCGCCAGTTCGTGCATGGTGCGGCGCGTCTCGGCGGAGCGGATGACCACGAAGTCCCAGGGCTGGGAGTGACCGACGCTCGGCGCGGTGTGCGCGGCTTCGAGGACGCGCAGCAGGACCTCGTGCGGGATGGGGTCGCTGCGGAAGCCGTTGCGGATGTCCCGGCGCTCGCGCATCACACGCAGCACCGCCTCACGCTCGGCGTCGTTGTAGCCGGGGGCGGGGCCGGGGTCGTCCGGGACGGCCTTGGCCGCGGTGGCGGCGGTGACAGGGGTGGCCGCCTCGAACTCGTACTCGGGTACGGCCTCCGGCTCGGGAGCGATCAACGCCGCCGGCTCCGGCTCCGGAGCGAGCAACGCCTCCGGCTCGGGTTCCGCCGCCGGTTGGGCCGCGGGGCCGGCGTCGCGCGGAGCGGGGACGATCGATGCCACGAGGGATTCCTCGGGCTGTACGGGCTCGGGCACCGACTCCGCGACGGGCTCGGGCTGCGCGGTCGGCGGCTCTTCGAGCACCGCCGGGGCGGGCTCGGGCACCGGCTGCGGCTCGGCTTCGGGGCTCACCGACTCGGACCCGGACTCCGCGGACAGGCTCTCCGCCCCAGGTGCGTCAAGTGCATGAGGTGTCGTGGGTGGTGCCTCGGCTGCTTCTGGTGCGGTCCACGTCGTCGCCGGCTGCGGCTCCAGAGCCGGTTCCGCCAACGGCTGCTGCTCGGGTGCGGGCTGCATGAGTACGCGCTGCTCGGGCGCCAACTGCTCTGGCACCGCCGCGGGCGCGTCCTGCGCGATCGGCTCAGGCTGCGTCGGAGTTGGTTGAGGGGCGCTCGGAGCTGTTGCCTCGACGGGGGCGAACTCACCGGCGGCCTGGGGCTGGAGCTCCGGCTCCGGTGCTGCCGCTACCGCCGCAGCCGGGTCAGCGGTGACGTACTCGGGAGCGGGCTGCTCCGCGGCGACGGGGTCGGCGGCCATCGGCGACGGGGCGAGCGGCTCTGCCGCCAGCTGCTCGGGCGCGATGTCCATGAGCGCCGGGGACTCGGCGAAGACCGGCTCGGGTGCGGCAGGTGCTACCGGTTCCGGCTGTGCCTGGATGCTCACGGCCTCCTCCGGCAACGGCTCCGGCGCCGCCCCGGCCGCCGGTTCCGGCGTCGGGGCCTGGATCTGCGGTTCCGGTACCGGGAGTTCCGTCGGCGCGGGTACCGCTACCGGCTCGGCCGCGGACTCCACCGGTGGTTCGGGGGCGGGTTCCGGAGCCACGGGCTCCGGAACGACCGTTTCTGCTGGGGTCTCCCGAACGGCCTGGGGCTGCGGCTGCGGCTGCGGCTGCGGCTGCACTTGAGGTTGCGGCCACGGCGTGGCGACCTGCGACGGGATCGCCCCGAGCTGCGGGCCGGGCAGTACGTCGATCTCCTCGCGCGAAATGTCGAGGTACTCGGGACCGGTGGTGGCAGGACCCGGGTTGCGCAGCGGAACCGGGTACGCCGGGGTGGCGCCGGCGGGACCCCGGTCGGCCAGCGACCGCACGACTCCGGCGGAGCCGTCCGGCACCTGCGGCCCGAGGTGAAGTGGACGGCGCGCAGGGGGCGGCGTCGCCATGGACGCCGGAGCGGCGGACCGGGCCGAGGTCGACACGGGCTGGGGCATCCGTACCCCGTTGAGGTTGACGGAGCCGGAGTCGCGGCCACCGGCCTCGTGCGCACCGGGCTCCGCGCCCTGCGGCACCGGGGCCGTCCGCGGGGCCTGCTGCATCTGCGCGACGGGCTGCATCTGCGGGGCCTGCTGTGCGGGCTGCGCATGCATCTGCGGCTGAGGCGCCGGGATGACCTGCGGGTCGCTCCACGCGCCCTGCGCACCCGGCATCAACAGCAGATCGTCGTCCTGCTCGGTCGTGTTCTCGGAGGGGTCGAGGAAGGTGTACGCGCCCGGAGCGGGGATGCCCGGCTGCTCCACCATGCCTGCGTTCTCCGGCAGTCCCTCGCCCGGGACCTGGCCGGTGTCAGTCATGCTGCATACCCCTCGCCCATCGATTTTGCTCCTTCGGCCCTTCGCCCGACGCCCGCTCGTGGCACACCGGGCGCCCATTCATCAAGAACGAGCGTCCGCGCCACGCGGCACGAAAGGCCCACGGACTCCAAGCATTGTCGCGGCCGTGCGCCACCGCTGCAGGAAGTCCCGCCACGATCCGCTGTGGGCTACGCCACGCTGCGCGCCCCCCGGCCGCGCCGTACCACATAGAGTTCCAAAACGGGCCCCTTTTCCGGACATTGGCGAACGAAGCGCCGAAGGCCTGGCTGCGGTACAACGATCGGCCAGCCTACCCCGCGCCGTGTCGAAGCAGCGTCACGGGGCGCATTCCCGCCCCCGCCCGGCCCCGCCCATCAGGTCCTCAGCGGGTCGCGTCGCGCCGCTCCTGCTGCCCGGAGAGCAGGAAGACCACCGAGCGGTCGCGTTCCGACCAGGCACCGGTGTCGAGTTCGACGGACTGGAGCAGCGCGCACTCGACGGTGTAGCCGCTCTCGGTGAGCGTCCGCCCGATCGCCTCCGCCTCGTCCCGCGTGGACGCGTGCGTCACGATGCGCTCGGGCCTGCGGTCGGCGCAGGCCGAGACGACCGGCACTCCCCCGGCGCCGATCCGTACGACGTCGGGCTCGGGCAGATCCTCCAGCACGTGCGGCGCCTGTCCGTGCACGACCTGGACCTGGACGCCGAAGCGCCGGGCCGACACGGTGGTGCGACCGCAGGCGTCCGCGTCGGAGTCCACCGCGATGACCGCCGCGCCGAACCGGGCCGCCTCCGCCGACAGCGCCCCGCTGCCCGAGCCGATGTCCCAGACCAGGTCGCCGGTGCGTGGCCCGAGCCTGGCCAGCTGGGCGGCGCGCAGTTCGGCCGACTCGCCCTCCCCCAGGTTGTCGCCGTACACCTCGCCGGGCAGCGCCCAGCCTCGTACGGCCGGCGGGTAGCCGGGCTCGCGGCCCGCGATCCAGCCGCTGCCCGGGGCGGCCGGACCACCGGGGCCGCCGATGACGATGACGACGTTGGGGTCGCGCCAGACGTGGTCGGCGACCTTGTCGGAGATGAGGACCGTGATCTGCTCGCGGGTGGTCCCCAGCTCCTCGCAGATGACGAAGGTGCGGTGGACTCCTTCGAGGAGCAGGGCGAGTTCGGCGGGCCCGGCGCCCGGGGAGGTGAGCACCGCGACCTTGGAGTGCGCCCGGCACACGTTGACGGCGCGGCGCAGCGTACGGCGGTGGGCGACGACCGTCTGCGCGTCGTCCCAGGGCATCCCGGCGCGGGCGAACGCGGTGGCCACCGACGAGACGGCGGGCACCACTTCGACCTCCAGGCCGTGCTCGGCGGCGCGCAGTGTCCGTACGACACCGAAGAATCCGGGGTCCCCGTCCGCGAGGACCACGGCGGTGCCCCGGTGCCCCGCGATCCGGCGGGCGGCGAGATCGACGCTGCCGAGGCGGATGCGCTCGGCGCCGGGCGGCACTTCGGGCAGTGCCAGATGGTGCGCGGCCCCGGCGACGAGGGTCGCGGCGGCCAGAGCGGAGCGGGCCGCCGCGGTGAGGGGCGAACCGTCCCAGCCGATCACCGTGACCCGGTCGGCCATCGTCGTCAGTCTCCTGAGGTTGTCGCAGGTCTGGGGCAGCCCGGCGTGGCGGCCGGGGGCAGGGTGAGAGTACCTGGTACGGACCTGGGCGGGGTCAGTTCCAGTCGGTGTAGGTGCCGTAGCCGCCGGCCTCGGCCATCTGGTCGGTGACGCCGTCCAGGTCCTCCGGGAGCAAACTCCAGACGATCAGGTCGGTGCGGATGTCCGTCCAGCCGCCGTCCTGGGTCTGTGTACGCGCTATCCAGGCGTTACGCAGGACGCCCTCGCTGATGCAGCCGATCTTCTGCGCGACCTGCTGCGAGGCCGTGTTGTCCGCGGCGGTGCGCAACTCCAGGCGTTCGAAGCGCTGGTCGCGGAAGATCCATTGGGCCATGGCGAGCACCGACTCGGTGGCGTACCCCTCACCGCGCGCCCAGTGGGCCGTCACATAGCCGATCTCGGTGGCGCGGGTGCGCCAGTCGGTGTGCTTGAGGTGGACGCTGCCGACGAGCCGCTGGGTGAGGAACTCGGTGACGGCGAGGGCGATGCCGCGGCCCTGGGTCCGCTCGGCAGGAGCGATCCTGCGGACCCAGCGTTCGGCGTCACGTGTCGTGTACGGGTGGGGCGCCGACGTCCAGGCGGTGACCATCTCGTCGTTCATCATCTCGGTCAGCGCCGGGATGTCCGACTCGTCGAAGGGGCGCAGCACCAGCCGGTCCGTGCTGATGGAGATGTCCGGGAAGGTGGTAGTCATGCTCACTCCATGCCGTGGACCGTCGTAAAGGACGTAAAGGCACAGCATGCAGCATCGCGGCGGGGGCACGCAGGCGCGGGTCGACGCGGGAAGGCCCCGCGCACCCGGTGGGGGTGGGCGGGGCCTTCGCTCACAAGGGCCGTGCGGGCGTCAGGACTTGACGGCGCCGAAGGCCGGGACGACCTTGCCGTCGTACTTGTCCTCGATGAACTTCTTGACCTCGTCGGAGTTCAGGAGCTTTGCGAGCTTCTGCACGCGTGCGTCCTTCTCGTTGCCCTTCTTGACGGCGAGGAAGTTGGCGTACGGGTTGCCTTCGGCCTTCTCGATCGCCAGGGAGTCCTTGGCGGGGTCGAGGTCGGCCTCGATGGCGTAGTTGCCGTTGATGATCGCGGCGTCGACGTCGTCCAGGGCGCGGGGCAGCGTGGCGGCCTCCAGCTCCTTGAACTCCAGGCCCTTCTTGTCCTTGATGTCGGAGAGCTTGGCGTCCGTGCCGGCGCCGTCCTTCAGCGTGATCAGGCCGTTCTCGGCGAGCAGCTTGAGCGCGCGGCCCTCGTTGGTGGTGTCGTTGGGCACCGCCACGGTCTGGCCGGGCTTGAGGTCCTTGAGGTCCTTGGACTTCTTGGAGTAGAGGGCGAGCGGTTCCAGGTGGACGTTGACGACGGGCACGATGGTGGTGCCCTTCTTCTTGTTGAAGTCGTCGAGGTACGGCTTGTGCTGGAAGAAGTTGGCGTCGACCTCGCCGCTCTGGGTCGCGGTGTTCGGCAGGACGTAGTCCGTGAACTCCTTGACCGTGAGCTTCAGGCCGTTCTTCTCCGCCAGGTTGTCCCTGACGTAGTTGAGGATGTCGCCGTGCGGCGTCGGGGACGCGGCGACGACCAGCGCCTTGGACTCGTCAGCCTTGCCGGACTCGGTCTTGGCGCCCGGGTCGGAGGCGGTGCCGCAGGCGGTGAGGCCCAGGGCGAGGGCGGCGGAGGCGGCGGCAGCCGCGGTGATCTTGAGGTTCTTGCGCACGAAAAGTGGTTCTGTCGCTGATCTTGTGACGGGGCGGGTGGTGTCAGTGGCGGCTGTGATCATGAGCCAGGTGTACTTCACGGAGTTTCGGGGTGTTGTTCCCTCATCTGGCCGGTGTTGTGGTCGAGGTGGTCGAGCGGTCGTTGTCCGGTGTGGTCTCGATGCATGCGCGTGCTCGGTCGTCGGGCGGGGTGTGTCCGCACTGCGGTAGCGCGTCGGGCCGGGTGCACGGACGGTACGTACGGCGGCTCGCGGACGCGGCGGCCAGCGGCGCCGGGGTGGTGATCGAGTTGCTGGTGCGGCGGTTCAAGTGCCTGAACCCCGGGTGCCGGGCGGTGACGTTCGCTGAGCAGATCGCGGGGCTGACCAGCCCGCATGCCCGCTATACGCCGCTGCTGCGCGGCCAGTTGACCTCGATCGCTCTCGCGCTGGCCGGCCGCGCGGGGGCCCGCCTGGCCGGGGTATTGGGCTTGGACGTCGCCAAGGACACTCTGTTACGTCTGGTCCGTGCGGTGCCGGAAGAGCCTGTCGGAGAGATCCGTGTGCTCGGTGTCGACGATTTCGCGCTCCGCAGGGGTGCGACGTACGCCACGATCTTGGTGGACCTGGAGACCCGGCGCCCGGTCGACGTGCTGCCCGGCCGTGAGGCCGAGCCACTGGCCGCATGGCTGAGCAACCACCCGGAAATAGAGATCGTGTGCCGGGACAGGGCCGGAGCGTATGCCGAGGGCACCCGCAGCGGCGCCCCGCAGGCGGTCCAGGTCGCAGACGCCTGGCATTTGTGGCACAACCTCGGCGAGGCGGTGGAGAAGACCGTATCCGCCCACCACGCCTGCGCCCGGGCCGCGTTCGAGAACACCGTACCGGCCAAGCCGCCGCCCAGCGACGACATCTGGCAGACGCCGCCCCCGGTTGACGCGATGCTCGATGTCTGCGGACGCGAACGCCGTCTGGTGACCCGGACCAGGGAACGCTACACCGCAGTGCGGGAACTCCTGGACGGCGGCAGCACGCTGGAGGGGATCTGCCGGACACTGCGGCTGAGCCGCAAAACCGTGCGCCGCTTCGCCCGGGCCACCAGCATCGACGAACTGCTGGTCAAGGCGACAAACCGGTCCACCCTCCTGGACGAGCACACGCCCTACCTCCACCAGCGATGGAACGAGGGCTGTCGCGACAGTGCCCAGCTCCACCAGGAAATCGTCGCCCGGGGGTTCACCGGAAGCATCCAGACCGTCCGCCGCTACCTCCGCCCGTTCAAGACCTCCACCACCGCGCCGCCAGTGCCCCGTCCAGCTCCGCGGCCCCGCCGCATCGTCCGCTGGATCATGACCGCCCCCGGAAACCTGGCAGCCGTGGACGCCGCCGACCTCAAAGAGATCCGGGCCGACTGCCCCGAACTCGACGCCGTCACCGACCATGTCCGCGACTTCGCCGCCATGATGAGCGACTTGCGCGGCGACCAGCTGCCAGCCTGGATGGAACGCGTCCTCGCCGACAACCTGCCCGCCCTGCACTCCCTGGTCAACGGCCTGCGCCGGGACCAGGACGCCGTCACCGCCGGCCTGTCCACCCCCTGGAGCTCAGGCCAGGTCGAAGGCCAGGTCACACGAGTGAAATTCCTCAAAAGGCAAGGATACGGACGAGCCAACCTCGACTTCCTCCGCAAGCGGGTGCTCCTCACACCCTGACCCACCCCGTCACAAGATCAGCGACAGAGCCCGAAAAGTGCCTCTTTCTGGTCTTGCGGGTGGTCGCCCGGACAAGGAGTGCGGGCTTGTGTGGGGAAGAAAGCTCGGGGAGGCCTAGGAGGCGGTGTGGCTGCGGCGGGCGAGGAGCCGTGTCGCGCCGTCGCCGATGAGCTGCACGACGGTCACCATCGCGATCAGGATGGCGACGGTGATGAGCATGAGCTGGGTCTCGAAGCGCTGGTAGCCGTAGGTGACCGCCGTGTTGCCGAGGCCTCCGCCGCCGACCGCGCCGGCCATCGCCGAGTAGCCGACGAGCACGATCACGGTGGTGGTGACGCCGGAGATCAGCGACGGCAGGGACTGCGGGAGCAGCGCCTTGAAGACGACGGTCGGCACGGAGCCGCCCATCGACTGCACGGCCTCGACCAGTCCGTGGTCGACCTCGCGGATCGAGGTCTCGACGAGCCGGGCGAAGAAGGGGATGGCGCCGATGGCGAGCGGCACGATCATCGCGGACGGGCCGATGAAGGTGCCCACCAGCAGCTTCGTGAACGGGATCAGGGCGATCAGCAGGATGATGAACGGCAGCGACCGGCCGATGTTGACGATCGCGCCGACGACCTTGTTGACCGTGAGGTTCTGGAGCAGCCCGCCCTTGTCCGTAAGGACGAGCAGGATGCCCAGCGGGAGCCCGCCGAGGACCGAGACGGCCGTGGCCCACAGCACCATGTAGAGGGTGTCGATGGTGCCCTGCTCCAGCAGTGGCTGCATTTCCGACCAGGTCACTTGGCACCTTCCTTGACCAGCGTGGGCGTCCGCGTCGCCACCTGCGGGGGCGTTTCGCTGCCGGGCGTGTTCTCCTCGACGACCTCGACCTGCAGGCCCTGCTCGCGCAGGAAGCCGACGGGGACGACGTTCTCCTCGTACAGTCCCGGCAGCTCGATGCGCATGCGGCCGAT
Organism: Streptomyces sp. A5-4; assembly: GCF_051131715.1. Classification (NCBI taxonomy): domain Bacteria; kingdom Bacillati; phylum Actinomycetota; class Actinomycetes; order Kitasatosporales; family Streptomycetaceae; genus Streptomyces; species Streptomyces sp. A5-4. The sequence goes on from NZ_CP178591.1 coordinate 1,143,537, forward strand.
CTGGTTGCCGCCGACGGTGTCCATCGCGGCGCCCAGGATCGAGATGTCGATGTTGTACGTACGGGAGAGCTGGGAGATCACCGGCTGCGTCGCGGCCTCACCGTGGAAGGTGACGTCGATGACGGTCCTGTCGGGGCCCGAGGCCTGGCCGCCGACCGGGAACAGCTCGTGCGCGAGCTCGGAGCCGGGGGTCGCCAGCAGTTCGCTGACCGTGCCGGACTCGACGATCCGCCCACGCTTCATCAGCGCGGCCGAGTCGCAGACCGTCTTGACGACATCCATCTCGTGCGTGATCAGCAGGACGGTCAGGCCGAGCTGCTGGTTGAGGTCGCGCAGGAGCTGGAGGATCGAGCGGGTGGTCTCGGGATCGAGCGCCGAGGTCGCCTCGTCGGACAGCAGCACCTTGGGGTCGCCGGCCAGGGCCCGCGCGATGCCGACGCGCTGCTTCTGACCGCCGGAGAGGTGGGCGGGGTAGGCCTTCGCCTTGTCTGCGAGGCCCACGAGGTCGAGCAGTTCCAGGGCCTTGCGGGAGCGCTCCTGGCCGGAGATCCCGAGGATCTCCAGGGGCAGCTCGACGTTGTCCTTGACGGTGCGCGAGGACAGCAGGTTGAAGTGCTGGAAGACCATGCCGATGCGGCTGCGCGCCGCGCGCAGTTCCTTGCCGGCCCGCCGGCCGCGGCCGGCGAGTGCGGTGAGGTCCTGGCCGTCGACCGTCACGATGCCGGCGGTGGGGCGCTCCAGCAGGTTGACGCAGCGGATGAGAGAGGACTTTCCGGCGCCGCTCTGGCCGATGACTCCGTACACCTCCCCCTCACGGACGTGCAGATCGACGCCGTCCAGGGCGGTGACCTCGCGGCCTCGCGAGGGGTAGACCTTGGTGAGGCCCGTAGTGGTGATCACAGGGTTTCCGTCACTGTCGAGTGCGCGGCGAGGTGTCCGCCGGGCACGGGGCATTCGTCTTGGGGGACGCGGCACGGCCGAGCCGGTGAGTACCGGAGGGCAAAGCGTGCGCGGGGCGGGCCCGGCTCGTCCGGCACATGCGTGGCCGGTCGGGCGCGGGGCGGCTGTCGGGTCTCGCTTCGGGGCGCGAGGCTCGGGCAGGGGCCCTCAGAAGGCGCACATTCGACACATACAACGAGCACCGGGCGTCATCGTCGCCTCGGTCGCAAGGGTGCGGCTGCTCGTCGTGGTCATACAACGAGTAAACCAGACGGCAGTACGGACCGATCACCGCTGTCCGAATAGCGGACTCCCCTGTCTCACTATCGGGGACGGGCCCGATGTCGTCAGTCGGCCGTGACGATCTCCACGCCGTGCTCCGTGGCCCGCGCCGACACCGCCGAGAGGTCCGTGACGACCACGTCGGCCGTCAGCTCGGAGCGGAGGTGCGTTGTGGCCAACGCCACGGTCGTCATGCCCGCCGCGCGGCCGGCCTGGAGCCCGGCCGGGGCGTCCTCGAACACCACGCAGTGGGCCGGGTCCACCCCGAGCCTGCGTGCCGCGAGCAGGAAGGGCTCCGGGTCGGGCTTGCCGCGCGTGATGTCGTCCGCGGCGATCAGTGTCTTGGGGGTGATGCCGACCCGCTCCAGCCGCGCCTCGGCGAGGCGGCGGGTGGCGGAGGTGACGACGGCCCAGCGGTCGGCGGGCAGGCTCGCGAGGAGCTGAGCGGTGCCGGGCAGCAGCACGACGCCGCCGGGGCCGCTCACGTCCTCGACCTCCAGCTGTTCGATACGGGCCACCGCGCCCGGCACGACGTCGGCGGGCAGCAGATCGGCGGCGATCTCCGCGGCGGGGCGGCCGTGCAGCTCGACGCGGGCGAACTCCTCGGCCGTGATGCCGTACTCCTGCGCCCAGCGGGTCCAGCAGCGGATCACCGACTCCATGGAGGACAGGAGTGTTCCGTCGTTGTCGAACAGGAGGGCCTCGGCCTGGATCTTCATGCTGACCGACCCTACGTCCAGTGCCCGTCGCGTCCGTAATACGCTCGTGGTCATGCTCGACGCCCTGACGGTCACGGTTTCCGTGGCCGCGCTCGCACTCGCCGCGTGGTGCGGTTACGCCGCGTTCCGCGATCAGCCCACCAAGGACTGGCACTTCATCGGCATGGCCGTGGTCTCGGTGCTCGCGCTCGCCCAGCTGGTGATCGGCATCGTGCTTCTCGCGCGCGGCGAGAAGCCGGACGAGGGCGCGGTGATCTTCGTCTCGTATCTGATCGGGGCGTTCGCGGCGGTGCCCGCCGCGGGCTTCCTTTCGCTGGGCGAGCGGACCCGCTGGGGCTCTGTGACGGTCTCGGCCGGCGCGGTGGTCCTGGCCGTGCTCGAAGTCCGGCTGCACGACATCTGGGGAGCCTGAGATGAGCGAGTCCGTCGCCGACGAGCAGGACCGGGAGCCGGGCCGCGTCAGGCTGGTCAAGGGGCCCGGGCTGCTGCTGGTGTGGCTGTACGGCGTGATGTCCGTCGGCGCCGTGTCCCGCTCGGCCTACCAGATCGCCACGGAATTCGACCGTGCGCCGCTCGCGTACGCGCTGTCCGCGGTGGCGGCGGTGGTCTACGCGTTCATTACGTACACCCTCGTCCGGGGCGGCGAAAGGGCCCGTAGGGCGGCGCTGGTGTGCTGCGCCGCCGAGCTGGTGGGCGTGCTCGTCGTGGGGACCTGGACAGTGGTGGAGCCGTCCGCGTTCCCGGACACCACCGTCTGGTCCATGTTCGGCAGGGGGTACCTCTTCATTCCGGTGCTGCTGCCGGTCACCGGAATGCTCTGGCTGCGCAGGGCGCGACGCGACACCCCCTAGGCACTCGCGACGTATGCCTGCGCCTCGGTCTCCTTCTCCAGCGTGACGAGGGTGAGTCCGGGGCCGAGCCGCTCGGTGGCCACCGGGGCGTAGCCGTGGCTGCGGTAGAGCCGCAGATTGACCTCGCTGCGGTGGCCGGTGAAGAGCTGGAAGCGCTTGGCGGCCGGCTCCCCCGCGAAGTGCACCTCGATGGCGGCGAGCAGCCGCCCGCCGAGACCGTGGCGCTGCATCCTGGGGTGGACGATCAGCTTGGCGATCCGCGCCGTGCCCGCGTCGTCGACGCTGCCGCGGACCGAGGCGACCACTTCGTCGCCGAGACGGGCCACCAGAGTGTGGCTGCGGCCGAGTTCGGCGCGCAGGTCGTCGAGTGACTGGGTCAGGGGCTCAATGCCGTAGTCGCCGTACAGCTCGGCCTCGCTCTGGTAGCACAGGTACTGCAGCTTCAGGATGTGTTCGGCGTCCTGTTCCGTTGCCGCTGAGATGGTCACGCTCATGCCCATGTGTGCATGCCTCCCGCTCGCCTGCTCCGCCGGTTGCTTACCGCTCCTTTCCCCCTGGGCCAGGAACCGCAACCTCCGCCGCCAGCATTCTGCGCAGGCATCCCAGGCAACGGGAACGCATGGGCCCCAAGCTGCCTTGTGACATTCCCAACTCCCCTGCGATTTCGCGGTAAGTGGGGTCCGCGGGCGACAACATCGCAGCCAACAGCCGCGGGCAGCGCCCCGGCAGCCTGCCGACCGCATCGCGCACCGCGCGCCGACGTTCGGCCCTGAGCGCCTCGCGTTCCGGGCACGCGGCGTCCGTGGTGGCGGCCGGCGGGGCGGCGTGGGGAAGTTCGCGCCGCGCCCGGCTGCGGGCCAGCCGTGCCTCGGCGCGTACGGCGCGGCGCACCCAGAGCGCCGGGTCGGGTGGCGGGCCCGCCCCGTCGAGCAGTTCGAGCAGGCGCAGCCATACGTCCTGTTCGAGGTCGCCCGGCTCGATTCCGGTCCCGGCGGCCTCCGCCCCCGCCTCGGCGGCCAGCAGGGGGCGCAGGGAGCTGAAGAGGTCGGGCACGGGGACGGGCGGGGCGGGCTTCGCGTGACGTACGGGGAGGGTCATGCCACGCGGGACGTGCCGCCGACGGCCCGCGGTTGCCGCCTGCCAGGACAGTCACCCGTCCGTGGCGGCGGCTCCCGCGGCGGCGGTCAGCGTCCGGCGAAGTCGGCGGCCGCGAGCAGCGCGGTGTCCGGGTTGTCGGAGAAGATCCCGTCGATGCCCTGCTCGAAGTACAGCTGGAGCGCGCCGAAGGCGTTCCCGTACGCGGTGGGGTCGGTGCCGCGCCTGAAGTCCGCGGGCAGGAAGGTGTTCTCGTTGCGCATCGTGTACGGGTGCAGGATCAGCCCCTTCGCGTGCGCGTCCCGCACCAGCGTGGTGGGTTTGCCCAGCTTGCCCGCCGCGTCCTTGGGGATGATCAGGTCCAGGGTGGGGCCGAGGCCCTGGGCGAAGCCGGAGATCCACTTCAGGCCCTCGGGCTTGATCAGGTCGTCCACCTTGCGCGGATCGCCCGCCACGACGAAGTCCCACGGGCGGGTGCCCTTGGCGTCGAGCAGCACGACGCGCGGCGCCGAGACCAGCTTGGCGAGGCGGCGCATGCTGGTCGGCTCGAAGGACTGCAGGAAGTTGGGCGAGGACTTCTTGTCACGGCCGTACTCGCGGAGCAGCCTGGCGAGGGGCTCTTCGAGCGGGAGGCCCAGGCCGCGGAAGTAGGTGGGGTGCTTCGTCTCGATGTGCAGCCAGATCCGCCGACCGCGCGACCGCCCCTCCTTCTCGGCCCAGCGCAGTACCTCCTCGAAGGTGGGAATGGCCCAGCGGCCGTCGTAGAGGGTGTTCTCCTGGCGCGTGGCGGGGATCCGCTCCTTGGCGCGCAGCGTCTTGAGCTCGGCGAGCGTGAAGTCCTCGGTGAACCAGCCGGTCAGCGACACCCCGTCCACGGACTTGGTGGCCTTGCGGTCCGCGAACTCGGGGTGGTCGGCGACATCGGTCGTCGCGGTGATGTCGTTCTCGTGCCGGCAGACCAGGTGGCCGTCCTTGGTGGGCACCAGGTCCTGCTCGATGACGTGCGCGCCCAGGTCGAGGGCGAGCTGGTACGAGCCGATGGTGTGCTCCGGGCGGTAGCCGCTGGCCCCGCGGTGCGCGACGACGGTCGGTACGGGAAGAGCGTGGTACGACCCGTGGTCGTCGCGGCCCCGCTGCCCGTCCTGACGGCCTTCGGCTCCCGCCGTGCCCGCCAGGCCGAGTGTGACGCCGCCCGCGCCGAGCACGGCCGCCCCGAGCACGGACCGCCGTCCGGGGTTGTTCTGTCCGGCCTGTGTCATGAACGCTCCTCGTGTGATGTCCCGCACCTGTGAAGTCCACGTACTGCCTGGAAACTGCCTGGAAACCGTCGAAAGTGAAGGCCTGATCGTAGGCGTCTACGTCTTACGCAGACGAGGATGTGGACGGAACGCAGTGGAAACACACGTCAACACTGCGTATCCACTTGATGAACCCGATGTGCGGTCAGGCGGAGCCCGCGAGTATCGTCCTCACCTGCACAGACTTCACTCACAACCAGCCCGCCCAGCCACGACACCGGAGGAAGCGTTGTCCCGTCACGCGCTCATCAAGGCAGTGCTCGGACCGATCATGCGCCTGATGTTCCGCCCACGCGTGGAAGGCGCACAGAACATTCCTGGGACAGGACCGGTCATCCTCGCCGGCAACCACCTGACGTTCATCGATTCGATGATCATGCCGATCTGCTGTGACCGGCAGGTTTTCTACATCGGTAAGGACGACTACGTCACCGGCAAGGGATTCAAGGGCAGGCTGATGGCCTGGTTCTTCACCAGCTGCGGAATGATCCCGGTGGACCGTGACGGCGGCCGTGGCGGTGTCGCCGCGCTGATGACCGGCCGCCGGGTCCTCGAAGAGGGCAAGGTCTTCTCCATCTACCCGGAGGGCACCCGCTCCCCCGACGGCCGTCTCTACCGTGGCCGTACGGGCATCGCCCGTCTCACGCTGATGACCGGTGCGCCGGTGGTGCCGTTCGCGATGATCGGTACGGACAAGCTCCAGCCCGGCGGCGCCGGCCTGCCGCGCCCCGGCAAGGTCACGGTCCGCTTCGGTGAGCCGATGGAGTTCTCGCGCTACGAGGGGATGGACCGCGACCGCTATGTGCTGCGCGCGGTGACGGACTCGGTGATGGCCGAGGTCATGCGGCTCTCCGGCCAGGAGTACGTGGACATGTACGCGACGAAGGCGAAGGCCGCCTGACCGGCGCGAGAGTCCTGGGTACGGCGGAGGGGCGGGCCACGAGTGGCCCGCCCCTCCGCCGTACCTCTGTGCGCCCGCTACACCGTCAGTGCTCCACGCCGTCCTCCAGCTTCTGGCCGCGGAGCATGAACCACGCGGCGACGGCCGTGGCGAAGAGCAGCGCCGAGCCCACCGCGGCGGCGGTCTGGAAGCCGTCGGTGAAGGCGTTCTGCGCCGACGAGAGCAGTTGCGCGCCCACTTCCGGCGACAGTTCCTTCGCGGACTGCACGGCGCCGCCGAGCGAGTCGTGCGCCGCGTCGGCCACCTCGGCGGGGACACCCGATGGCACCGTGAAGCCGCGGTAGATGCCGGTCACGATCGAGCCGAGCAGGGCGATGCCGAGCGCCGCGCCCAGTTCGTACGCCGTCTCCGACACGGCCGAGGCGGCGCCTGCCTGCTCCTTGGGAACACTGGAAAGGATGACGTCCGCGGTCACGGTGAAGGCCATGCCCGCGCCCGCGCCGCCGAGGAACAGGGCCAGGCCCAGCAGCACGACGCCGGTGTCCGCCGAGACCAGCGTGCACGCCGCCAGGGACAGCGCGAGGGCCAGCAGCCCGCCGGAGACCGCGCTGCGGACCGAGGCCCGGCGCGCGGTGTAGCCCGCCAGCAGGCCCGCTCCCACCGCGCCGACCGCGGCGGGCAGTTCGATGAGGCCGGCCTTCAGGGGCGAGTGCAGTTGGACGAGTTGCAGGAACTGCGAGAGGAAGAAGACCAGGCCGGACAGGCCGAGGATGGTCAGCAGGTCCGCCAGGACCGCCCCGGAGAACCCGCGGTGGTGGAAAAGACGCATGTCGAGGAGGGGCGCCGGCAGCGTGAGCTGGCGCCGTACGAACCAGTAGAGGGCGCCCGCGCCGACGACCGCCGCCGCGAGGACGTACCAGTGGAAGCCGTGCGCCGCCGCCTCCTTGACGGCGTACACGACACCGACCATGCCGATGAGGGAGAGGCCGACGCTGGGCAGGTCCCACGGGCCCGGCGCCGGGTTCTTCGACTCGGGCAGCAGCTTGATGCCGACGGCCACCAGGACGGCCATCACCGGCAGGTTGATCAGGAAGACCGAGCCCCACCAGAAGTGTTCGAGCAGGAAGCCGCCGACCACGGGACCGACGGCGGCGCCCGCGGAGGCCGCGGCGCCCCAGATGCCGATGGCGAGGCTGCGCTCCTTGGCGTCGTGGAAGATGTTGCGGATCAGCGCGAGGGTGGACGGCATCAGCGTCGCACCGGCCACGCCGAGCAGCGCGCGGGCGACGATCATCGTCTCGGGGCTGGTGGCGTACGCGTTGAGCACCGAGACCCCGCCGAAGGCGACGGCGCCGACCAGGAGCAGCTTCTTACGCCCGATGCGGTCACCGAGGCTGCCCATGGAGACGAGCAGACCGGCGATGACGAACGAGTAGACGTCACCGATCCACAGCAGCTGGGTGCCGGACGGCTTGAGGTCCTCGCTCAGGAAGGGCGTCGCGAGGCCGAGCACGGTCGCGTCGACGGCGACGAGCAGTACCGCGAGAACAAGAACGGCGAGCGCGAGCCAGCGGGCGGGGCCGCGCGCCGCGTCCGACTGTTTCGCGTGCTGATCAGTGCTGGTCATTTCTCCACGCTCCGCCGTGCCCCGCCGAGCAGCAACTCGACGATCATGTACTGGAAGTCCTTGGCGGCGACCCGCCCGTCGTGGACGGACCACGCGCCGGCGCCCACCAACCCGTACAGCGCCTCGGTCAGCCAGGCCGGGGTGAGGTCGATGCGGAACTCGCCCTGCTCCTGTCCGCGCCGGAAGAGCGCGGAGATCCGGCGGTCGAGCCGGGCCCAGCCGTCGTTGATCTGCTCGCCCTCGAAGAGCTGGTTCTCGGTGACGAGGAAGGCCAGGAGACCGGCGACCGGCTCCACCTCGGCGATGAGCCGCCGCAGCGCGTCCTCGGCCCGGTCCTCGGCGAGCCGGGCGGCGTCCATCGCCGACTCCAGCTCCTGGAGGCCGAAGTCCTCCAGCGCCTTGACCAGGGCGTCACGCCCGGCGAAGTGCCGGTGGAGGGTGGCCCTGCCGATGCCTGCGGCTCGGGCGACCTCGTCCATCGTGGCGGTCGCCCTGCGCGAGAGAAGGGCGGCGGCGGTGCGCAACACCTGTTGGCGGTCGACTGTCATGAGACAACCATAACCACGATGAGACATGGATGTCTCATCGTGGTTATGGTTGAGGGATCTTCAGGGGGCGTCAGTTCTTGGCGGTGGCCCAGGCGTGCTGGACCGCCAGGTCCTGCTTGACCTCGGCGAGCTGGACGGCGACGGCGGACGGAGCCGTGCCGCCGCGGCCGTCGCGGGAGGCGAGGGAGCCGGCGACATTGAGGACCGTACGCACCTCGGGGGTCAGATGCGGGGAGATCTTCGCGAACTGCTCGTCGGTGAGCTCGTCCAGCTCGATACCCTGCTGCTCGCACTCCTTGACGCACTCGCCCGCGACCTCGTGCGCGACCCGGAACGGGACGCCCTGCCTGACCAGCCACTCGGCGATGTCGGTGGCGAGCGAGAAACCGGCCGGCGCCAGCTCCGCCATGCGCTCGCGGTTGACGGTGAGTGTGGCCATCATGCCGGTGAAGGCGGGCAGCAGGACTTCGAGTGTGTCGCAGGAGTCGAAGACCGGCTCCTTGTCCTCCTGGAGATCGCGGTTGTACGCGAGCGGCAGCGCCTTCAGCGTCGCCAGCAGGCCGGTGAGGTTGCCGATGAGACGCCCGGACTTGCCGCGCGCCAGCTCCGCGATGTCCGGGTTCTTCTTCTGCGGCATGATCGACGAGCCGGTGGAGAAGGCGTCGTGCAGGGTGACGAAGGAGAATTCCTTCGTGTTCCAGATGATGATCTCTTCCGCGATCCGGGAGAGATTGATGCCGATCATGGCGGTGATGAAGGCGAACTCGGCGACGAAGTCACGGGAGGCCGTTCCGTCGATCGAGTTGCCGCAGGAGCCGTTCTCGAAGCCCAGGTCGGCGGCGACCGCCTCCGGGTCGAGGCCGAGCGAGGAGCCGGCCAGGGCGCCCGAGCCGTAGGGCGATACGGCCGTCCGGTCGTCCCACTGCCGCAGCCGCTCCGCGTCCCGGGACAGCGACTGGACGTGGGCCAGCACGTGGTGGGAGAAGAGCACCGGCTGGGCGTGCTGGAGGTGCGTACGGCCGGGCATGGCGACGTCGGGGTGCGCCTCGGCGAGGCCGACGAGCGCGTCCTGGAGTTCGGCGACCAGGCCGCCGACGATGCGGGCGTGGTCTCGCAGGTACATCCGGAAGAGCGTCGCGACCTGGTCGTTGCGGGACCGGCCGGCCCGCAGCTTGCCACCGAGGTCCGGGCCGAGGCGCTCAAGGAGCCCCCGCTCCAGGGCCGTGTGGACGTCCTCGTCGGCGATGGTGCCGGTGAAGGAGCCACTCGCCACATCGGCTTCGAGCGCGTCGAGGCCGGCCTGCATCCGGGTCAGTTCGTCCTCGGTGAGCAGCCCCGCCCCGTGGAGCACGCGCGCGTGGGCACGGGAACCGGCGATGTCGTACGGGGCGAGCCGCCAGTCGAAGTGGACCGAGGCGGACAGCTTCGCCAGGGCCTCGGCCGGTCCGTCGGCGAAACGGCCGCCCCAGAGCCGGACGTCACCACTGTTGCTGCTCACTTGCTGCTCCTAAAAGGGGGATGTACGACCGCCTCCCCGTCGCGGAGGAACGGGGAGGCGGTACAACCTGCTGGTCGGGCAAGTCGGCGTCAGGCTACGCCTGGAGGTCGCGCTTGGCGGCGATCTTCGACGACAGGCCGAAGAGCTCGATGAAGCCCTGCGCCTTGGACTGGTCGAAGGTGTCGCCCGAGTCGTACGTCGCCAGATTGAAGTCGTACAGCGACTCGCTGGAGCGCCGGCCCGTGACCACGGCCCGGCCGCCCTGCAGCGTCATCCTGATGTCGCCGGTGACGTGCTGGTTGGCCTCGTTGATGAAGCCGTCCAGGGCCCGCTTGAGCGGGGAGAACCACAGGCCGTCGTAGACCAGCTCGCCCCAGCGCTGCTCGACCTGCTTCTTGTAGCGGGCCAGCTCACGCTCGACGGTGACGTTCTCCAGCTCCTGGTGGGCGGTGATCAGCGCGATCGCGCCCGGCGCCTCGTACACCTCACGGGACTTGATGCCCACGAGCCGGTCCTCGACCATGTCGATCCGACCGACACCCTGCGCGCCGGCCCGCTCGTTGAGCTGCTGGATCGCCTGCAGGACGGTGACGGGCTTGCCGTCGATGGCGACCGGGGCGCCCTCCTTGAAGGAGATGACGACCTCGTCGGCCTCGCGCTGCGTCGCCGGGTTCGACGTGTACTCGTAGATGTCCTCGATCGGACCGTTCCAGATGTCCTCCAGGAAGCCCGTCTCGACAGCCCGTCCGAAGACGTTCTGGTCGATGGAGTACGGGGACTTCTTGGTGGTCGCGATCGGGAGGTTCTTGTCCTCGCAGAAGGCGATCGCCTTGTCCCGGGTCATCGCGTAGTCGCGGACCGGGGCGATGCACTTCAGGTCGGGACCCAGCGCGGAGATGCCGGCCTCGAACCGGACCTGGTCGTTGCCCTTGCCGGTGCAGCCGTGGGCGACGATGCCCGCGTTGTGCTTCTTGGCGGCGGCGACGAGGTGCTTGACGATCGTCGGCCGGGACAGCGCGGAGACCAGCGGATACCGGTCCATGTACATGGCGTTGGCCTTGATCGCCGGGAGGCAGTACTCGTCGGCGAACTCGTCCTTGGCGTCGGCGACTTCCGCCTCCACCGCACCGCAGGCGAGGGCGCGCTTGCGGATGACGTCCAGGTCCTCGCCACCCTGGCCGACGTCCACGGCAACGGCGATGACCTCGGCGCCCGTCTCCTCGGCGATCCAGCCGATGGCGACTGAGGTGTCCAGGCCGCCCGAGTAGGCGAGTACGACGCGCTCGGTCACTGTCTTCTCCTTACGATGCATGTGGTGATGGGTATAAGTATGCACTCCACCGTATGTTTCGTCAACGCGCTCCTCGATAAGGTCTTGCTCCATGGCGGAGTCAGCGGATTCACCGCGTTCAGAGGGTCCCGACGGGCCGGTACAGGGAGCGGACCCGGCGCGCTCGTGGGCCGACGCGGCGATGCGGGCCGGCAGCGACCTGCATCTGGAACTCGCGGGTCCAGGCAGCCGCCGCGCCACCCTTATCCGCGCCGTGCGCGATGCCGTTCGGGACGGCCGGCTGACCCCGGGCACCCGGCTGCCGCCCTACCGGTCACTCGCCGCCGACCTCGGTCTGGCCCGTAACACCGTGGCCGACGCCTACGCCGAGCTGGTCGCGGAGGGCTGGCTGACCGCCCGGCAGGGCTCGGGCACCCGCGTCGCCGCGCGCGCCACCCCCGTCGCCCCGGCCCGCGTCCCGACCAGGGCGCCGACCCGCACCGCCCCTCCCGCGCACAATCTGCGGCAGGGCCAGCCCGATGCCGCGTCCTTCCCCCGCGCCGTCTGGCTCGCCGCCGCCCGACGCGCCATGAACGCCGCCCCCAGCGACGCCTTCGGCCCCGGCGATCCGCAGGGCCGCGTCGAGCTGCGCCGCGCGCTGGCCGAATATCTGACGCGGGCCCGTGGGGTACGCACCGACCCCGGGCGGATCGTGATCTGCGCCGGTGTCGGGCACGCCCTGCGGCTGCTGTTCGACGGCGGGGTGCTGCGCGGCCCGCTGGCCGTGGAGTCCTACGGCCTTGGATTCCACCGCTCCGTCCTGGCCGGCGCGTCGGTCCGTACGGTCCCGCTCACGCTCGACGAACACGGCGCCCGCACCGGGGAACTGGCGGACCTGCCGGATGCCCGGGGGGTCCTGCTCACCCCCGCCCACCAGTTCCCCACCGGCGGCCCGCTGCACGCCGAGCGGCGCGCCGCCGCCGTCGACTGGGCCCGAGGCCGTGGCGGGGTGATCCTGGAGGACGACTACGACGGCGAGTTCCGCTACGACCGCGAACCGGTCGGCGCCCTGCAGGGGCTCGACCCCGACCGCGTGGTCCACCTGGGCTCCGTCAGCAAGAGCCTGTCCCCCGCGCTCCGCCTGGGCTGGCTGGTCCTGCCCGAGCATCTCGTCGGTCCCGTGCTGGCCGCCAAGGGCGAGCGTGAGGCCTGGACGAGCGTTCTCGACCAGCTCACGCTCGCCGATTTCATCGACGGGGGCCACTACGACCGGCACATCCGACGCATGCGCCAGCGGTACCGGTCACGCCGCGACCAGCTGGTGGCCGCCCTCGCGGAACACGCCCCGCACATCACCGCGACCGGCATCGCCGCAGGCCTGCACGCGGTGCTGCGGCTGCCGCCGGGCACCGAGCGCTCCACCACGAAGGCCGCCGCCTGGCAGGGGCTCGCCCTCGACGGGCTGGCGGAATTCCGCCACCCGGCCGCCACCATGCCCGCCGAGGACGGCCTGGTCGTCGGGTACGCCACTGCCCCTGACCACGCCTACCGGGCGGCGCTGGAGGCACTCTGCCGGGCCCTGCCGCCCCTGTGACCGGCGTGACGCGGACCCGCCGGTGGACTCACCGGCGGGCTCATCGGTGATGCCGTCGATGGCCCCGGTCATGGTCCCGTGTTCCCAGGCTGTCCGGCCGCCAAGTGTCCGACGCGCGTGCTGTGTTGTGCCTTGCGCCGACAAGCACCCCCCGGCCCGGCCCAAAGGTGGCCCGATTCGTCCGGACCGACCTGACCCGTGCGGTGCCCCGAATGCACCCCGCCGACGGGCGGCCACCCGTTCGAACGCCGATGGTGAGAAGCGGAACAGCCGTCGGTACCCGTGAGGAGCAGTGGAGACGATGACGCGACCGAGGATCCTCGTGGTCGGCGCGGGTTTCGCCGGAGTGGAGTGCCTGAACCGGCTGGAACGGAAGCTGTCTCCCGGCGAAGCGGAACTGGTGCTGGTCTCGCCCTCCGACTACCAGCTCTATCTGCCGCTGCTGCCGCACGTCGCGGCGGGGGTTCTGACACCGCAATCCGTCGCGGTGTCACTGCGCCGCCGACTGCGCCATACCCGCATCATCCCGGGCGGCGCCATCGGCATCGACGCCAAGGCCAAGGTCTGTGTCATCCGCAAGGTCACCGGTGAGGTGGTCGCGGAACCGTACGACCAGCTGGTCCTCTCGGCCGGCTCCACCACCCGCACCTTCGACATCCCCGGCCTGACCACGCACGCGCGCGGCATGAAGTCGCTGGCCGAGGCGGCGTATCTGCGCGACCACGTGATCGCCCAGCTCGACATCGCGGCGGCCACCACCGACGCCGCGGAGCGCGCCGCGCGGCTGCAGTTCGTCGTGGTCGGCGGCGGCTACGCCGGCACCGAGACCGCCGCCTGTCTGCAGCGCCTCACCTCGGCCGCCGCCAAGCGCTACCCCCGGCTCGACCACGCCCTGATCAAGTGGCACCTGGTGGACGTCGCGCCCCGGCTGCTGCCCGAGCTGGGCGAGAAGCTCGGCGAGAAGGCCATGGCCATGCTGCGCCGACGGGGCGTCGAGTTCTCGCTGGGCACCTCGGTCGCCTCGGTCGACGCGACCTCGGTCAAGCTCACCGACGGCCGTACGCTGGCGTCGCACACCCTGATCTGGACGGCGGGTGTCGCGGCGAGCCCCCTGGTGGCGACGCTGGGGGCGAAGACCGTGCGCGGCCGGCTCGCGGCGACGGCCCAGCTGACCGTGCCGGGCTGTGACGGGCTGTTCGCGGCGGGCGACGCCGCGGCCGTTCCCGACCTCGCCAAGGGGGGCGACGCCATCTGCCCGCCGACCGCGCAGCACTCGCAGCGCCAGGGCAGGGCGATGGCCGACAACATCATGGCGCGGCTGCGGGGCACCCCGCTCAAGCCGTATCTCCACAAGGACATGGGCCTGGTGGTGGACCTGGGCGGCAAGGACGCGGTGTCCAAGCCTCTCGGCATCGAACTGCACGGCCTCCCGGCCCAGGCCGTGGCCCGCGGCTACCACCTCATGGCGCTGCCCACGTTCACCGCGAGGACCCGGGTGATGACCAACTGGGCGCTCAACGCGGTGGCGGGCAACGACTTCGTCCGTACCGACTTCCAGGCCCGCCGGGAGGGGACTCTGCACGACTTCGAGAGCCCCGGCGCGTATCTCACACCGGACCAGGTGCGCGAGCACAGCAAGGCGCTGATCACCAAGGCGTAGGGCGCCGCCGGGAACCCGTCGCGGATAATCCACGGCATGGGAAAACTTTACGAACGAATAGACGGCAGGATCCGCGACTTCATCGAGGACCAGCCCCTCTTTTTCACGGCCACCGCGCCACTGGCCGGCGACGGACACATCAACCTCTCGCCCAAGGGCCGGGCCGGGACCCTCGTCGTCCTGGACGAAATGACCCTCGCCTACCTGGACTTCGGCGGGAGCGGCGCCGAGACCGTCGCGCATGTGCGGGAGAACGGGCGCATCACGCTGATGTGGTGCGCCTTCACCGGGCCGCCCAAGATACTGCGGGTGCACGGGCAGGGTGAGGCCGTGTTCCGGGACGACCCCCGGTGGGCGGATCTCATCACATGGTTCAAGGACGTCGACGGGCCGAGCGCCCGCGCCATCGTGGTGGTCCACGCCGGGCGGATCAGCGACAGCTGTGGTTTCGCCATTCCGTTCATGGAGTACCAGGAGGAACGGACGCAGCACGCCGAGTACTTCGGTCGCAAGACGGACGAGGAGTTCGCCGCGTACTGCGAGAAGAAGGACTACATCGGGGTCAGCCTGGACGGGCTGCCGGCGCTGCCGCTGCCTCTCCCCCTTCGTACCGGCTGATCAGATCGCGCCGCTGCCCACCCATCGCCTCGCGCGGTTCCGCGCGCCCGGCGGCTCGCGCGTACGGAGTAATGGCGCCCTGCCTGTGAGGCCGTCAGGGCCGGTTCGGCGTACGGTCCCGAGCATGCGTACAGCTCTTGTCATCGGCGCCGCGCTCCTGTCCCTCGCCTCCCCCGGCGCCGCGCCCGAGCCCCCGGCGCCGCTCCCCGAGCGGATGGCGGACACCGACGGCGGGACCCAGCTGATCACCGCCGAGGCCCCGCGCACCGGTTCCGCCGCGGGCCGGCTGACCTGGTGGGACCGGCGCGGCGGGCACTGGTCACCGGCCGGGTCGGCCGAGGCCAGGTTCGGGGCGAACGGGCTGGTGGACGGCGTGCGCCGGACCCAGGGCACGGACACCACCCCCACCGGCCTGTACGACCTGCCGTACGCCTTCGGCATCGCGGCGGCGCCGGCCGGGACCGGGGTGCGCTACCGCCGGGTGACCGCCGCGTCGTGGTGGTGCCAGGACAACGGCTCGCGCCACTACAACCGGTGGACCGAGGGGCTGCCCGCGGACTGCCGGGCGGACCGGGCCGAGCACCTGGTGACGTACGGCAAGCAGTACGCCCGCGCGCTGGTGATCGGCTTCAACTACGACCGGCCGGTGCGCGGCCGGGGCGCCGGAATCTTCCTGCACGTCAATGGAGACGGCGCGACGGCGGGTTGTGTCTCCGTGCCGGATGCCGCGATGAGCCGGATCCTGACGTGGGCGGATCCGGACCGCGCGCCGCACATCGCGATCGGGACGGGCTCGGGCCCGACCGCGATCACCCGCTACTGACCCGCCGCACACTTACCCGTGTAGCGACCACATATCGAGACGGTGTTGCGGACCCCCGCCCCGGGGGCGTTGCATCGCGCCGTGCAGACCGAACAAATGAACCCCGACCAGCCCACCGAGCCGCCCGTCAGGACCCCCGACGCGGGCGACCGGGCAGCCCGGCGCGCCGTCACCGTCTTCCCCGTCCTCGTGCTCGCCGCCGGCGCGCTCGGCCTGGCCACGCCCGCCACCTTCGCGGAGTGGAAGACCTCCGTCCCGTACCTGCTGGGCATCGTGATGTTCTGCATGGGCCTGACCATGACGCCCAAGGACTTCCGGGGCGTCGCGAAGCGGCCGTGGGCGGTCGCGCTCGGTCTGGTCGCCCATTACGTGATCATGCCGGGGCTCGGCTGGCTGATCGCCCATGCCCTGGACCTGTCGCCCCAGTTGGCGGCGGGCGTCATCCTCGTCGGCTGCGCGCCGAGCGGCACCGCGTCCAATGTGGTGACGTATCTGGCGCGCGGTGACGTGGCGCTGTCCGTCTCGGTGGCGACCGTCTCGACCGTCCTCGCCCCGCTGGTGACGCCGCCGCTGACGCTGCTGCTCGCGGGCGAGTACCTGCCCGTCGACGCGGCCTCGATGGTGACCGACATCCTCAAGACCGTGCTGCTGCCGGTCCTCGCGGGGCTCGCCGTGCGGCTCCTCGCCGGCCGGTACGTCGACCGGGCTATCGGCGCGCTGCCCTGGCTGTCGGCCCTCACCATCGCCGTGATCGTCGCGGTCGTGGTCGCGGGCAGCGCGACCGCGATCAAGTCGGCGGCGCTGCTCGTGCTGCTCGCCGTGGTGCTGCACAACGGCCTCGGGCTCGCGCTGGGCTACGGCGCGGGCAAGCTGGCGGGTCTCGGGGCGCCCGCGAGAAGGGCGATGGCCTTCGAGGTCGGCATGCAGAACTCCGGCCTCGCCGCGTCCCTGGCCACCGCCCACTTCAGCCCGCTGGCCGCGCTCCCGGCGGCGGTCTTCTCGGTCTGGCACAACGTGTCGGGGGCCCTGGTCGCGGCCTGGATGTCGTACCGGTCCAGGAAGGCGGAGGCAGCGGCGGCGGAGGCGGCCGGGGATCCGGCCGCCTCCTGACGGACGAGCGCGCTAACGGTCGTTCTGGGCCAGACGCAGCAGATGGTCCGCGAGTGCCTGGCCGCCCGCCGGGTCCCTGCTGATCAGGAGCAGCGTGTCGTCGCCCGCGATGGTCCCGAGGATGACGTGCAGTTCGGCCTGGTCGATGGCCGAGGCGAGGAACTGGGCGGCGCCCGGGGGCGTACGCAGGACCACGAGGTTGGCCGAGGCCTCCGCCGAGATCAGCAGTTCGCTGGAGAGGCGCCGCATGCGCTCCTCCTTCGCGGACTCGCCCAGCGGTGCGTGCGGGGTGCGGAAGCCGCCCTCGCTCGGTACCGCGTAGATCAGCTCGCCGCCGGTGTTGCGGATCTTCACCGCGCCCAGCTCGTCGAGATCCCGGGAGAGGGTCGCCTGGGTGACGTGCAGGCCGTCGTCGGCGAGAAGCTTGGCGAGCTGGCTCTGCGAACGCACCGGCACCCGGTTCAGGATGTCCACGATCCGGCGGTGCCTGGCCGTGCGGGTCTGCGGTACGGCTGGGCCGCTGTGCTCGGTGTCCTTCGCCTGCGCCTCGGTCATCGTCGTCAGTCTCCGGATCATCGGTCCCCGTGTGCGGTGTCGAGAACGCCGGGCAGGACCCGGAGGAACGATTCCACCTCGTCGTCGTCGATGACGAGCGCCGGCATGAGCCGTACGACATCGGGGGCGGGCGCGTTCACCAGGAGACCGGCGTCCTGAGCCGCCTGCTGCACCTGGGCGGCGAGTGGCTCGGTGAGCACGATACCCAGGAGCAGTCCCGCGCCACGGACGTGGGAGACCAGCGGGTGTCCCAGTGACTCGATCCCGTCGCGGAGCTTCTCCCCGATGCGCTTGACCCGGTCGAGGAGGCCGTCGGCCGCGATGGTGTCGAGGACGGCGAGGCCAGCCGCGCACGCGACGGGGTTTCCGCCGAAGGTCGTGCCGTGCTGGCCGGGCTCCAGGAGGTCGGCGGCGGCGCCGAAGGCGACGGTCGCGCCGATGGGCAGCCCGCCGCCGAGGCCCTTGGCGAGCGTGACGAGGTCGGGTTCGACGCCTTCGTGTGCCTGGTACTCGAACCAGTGGCCGGTGCGGCCGATGCCCGTCTGGACCTCGTCGAGAACGAGCAGGGTGCCGGTGGCCCGGGTGATCTCCCGGGCGGCCCTGAGATAGCCCTTGGGCGGTACGACCACACCGTTCTCGCCCTGGATGGGCTCGATGACCAGCAGCGCGGTGTCGGTGGTGACGGCGGCGCGCAGCGCTTCGACGTCGCCGTACGGGACGTGCGTGACGTCGCCGGGCAGCGGCAGGAAGGGCTCGCGCTTCTTCGGCTGGCCGGTGAGCGCGAGGGCGCCCATGGTCCGCCCGTGGAAGCCGCCTTCGGTGGCGACCATGTGTGTACGGCCGGTCAGCCGACCGATCTTGAAGGCCGCCTCCGCGGCCTCCGCGCCGGAGTTGCAGAAGTACACGCGGCCCGGGCGGCCGAAGAGCTGGATCAGCCGCTCGGCGAGCGCGACGGGAGGCTCGGCGAGGAAGAGGTTCGACACGTGGCCGAGGGACGCGATCTGCCGGGACACCGCCTCGACGACGGCGGGGTGGGCATGACCGAGAGCGTTCACGGCGATGCCTCCGACGAAGTCGGCGTACTCGTTGCCGTCGGCGTCCCAGACCTTCGCGCCGTCGCCGCGGACGAGTGAGAGCTTCGGGGTGCCGTAGTTGTCCGTCATGACGCCCTGCCAGCGCCCGATCAGCGCCTCGTTCGCGGTCACTTCGTGTCCCCTTCGTGCTCGTCGGGCACGACCATCGTGCCGATGCCTTCGTCGGTGAAGATTTCCAGCAGGATCGAGTGCTGCACCCGGCCGTCGATCACGCGGGCGGTGTTGACCCCGTTGCGTACGGCGTGCAGGCAGCCCTCCATCTTGGGGACCATGCCGCTGGAGAGCTCGGGCAGTAGCTTCTCCAGCTCCTTCGCCGTCAGCCTGCTGATCACCTCGTCGCTGTTCGGCCAGTCCTCGTAGAGACCCTCGACGTCGGTGAGGACCATCAGGGTCTCGGCGCCCAGGGCGGCGGCGAGCGCGGCCGCCGCGGTGTCGGCGTTGACGTTGAACACGTGATGGTCGTCGGCGCTGCGGGCGATGGACGAGACGACCGGGATGCGGCCGTCGTCGAGCAGGGCCTGGATGGCGCCGGTGTTGACCTCGACGATCTCGCCGACCCGCCCGATGTCGACGGACTCGCCGTCGATCAGCGGGTAGTGCTGGGTGGCGGTGATGGTGTGCGCGTCCTCGCCCGTCATGCCGACGGCGAGCGGCCCGTGCTGGTTGAGCAGCCCGACCAGTTCACGCTGCACCTGGCCCGCCAGGACCATGCGTACGACGTCCATGGCCTCGGGCGTGGTGACCCGCAGGCCCGCCTTGAACTCGCTGACCAGACCGTGCCGGTCCAGCTGGGCGCTGATCTGCGGGCCGCCGCCGTGCACGACGACCGGCTTGAGCCCGGCGTGGCGCAGGAAGACGACGTCCTGGGCGAAGGCGGCCTTGAGCTCCTCGTCGATCATGGCGTTGCCGCCGAACTTGATGACGACGGTACGGCCGTGGTGACGGGTCAGCCACGGCAGTGCCTCGACGAGGATCTGTGCCTTGGGCAGCGCGGTGTGCTTGCGTGCGCTCATGAGCTGTACGCGCTGTTCTCGTGGACGTAGTCGGCGGTGAGGTCGTTGGCCCAGATGACGGCCGTCTCGGTGCCCGCGGCGAGATCCGCGGTGATCTTCACCTCGCGGTAGCGCATGTCGACGAGGTCCCGGTCCTCGCCGACCGAACCGCGCTTGCAGACCCAGATGTCGTTGATGGCGACATTGAGCTGGTCGGGGTCGAAGGCGGCCCGCGTGGTGCCGATCGCGGAGAGCACCCGGCCCCAGTTGGGGTCCTCGCCGTGGATGGCGCACTTGAGGAGGTTGTTACGGGCGATGGAGCGGCCCACCTCCACGGCGTCGTCCTCGGTCAGCGCGTTGATGACCTCGATGCGGATGTCCTTGCTGGAGCCCTCGGCGTCGCCGATGAGCTGCCGGGCGAGGTCGCCGCAGACCGTGCGTACGGCCTCGGCGAACTCCTCGTACCCGGGCGCCGCTCCGGACGCGCCGGAGGCGAGCAGCAGCACGGTGTCGTTGGTCGACATGCAGCCGTCGGAGTCGATGCGGTCGAAGGTCGTGCGGGTGGCGTCGCGCAGCGCCCTGTCGAGGACGTCGGCGGGCAGGTCGGCGTCGGTGGTCAGCACGACCAGCATGGTGGCGAGGCCGGGGGCGAGCATGCCCGCGCCCTTGGCCATGCCGCCGACGGTCCAGCCCTCGCCGCCCGCGACGGCCGTCTTGTGGACGGTGTCGGTGGTCTTGATGGCGATGGCGGCCTTCTCGCCGCCGTGCGCGGAGAGTTCGGTGGCGGCCCGCTCGATGCCGGGCAGGAGCTTGTCCATGGGCAGGTTGATGCCGATGAGCCCGGTGGAGGCGACGGCGATCTCGCCGGCGCTGTGCCCGGCGAGGACCTCGGCGGTCTTCTCCGCCGTCGCGTGCGTGTCCTGGAAGCCCTGCGGTCCCGTACAGGCGTTGGCGCCGCCGGAGTTGAGGACGACGGCGGAGACCTGACCGCCCTTGAGCACCTGCTCGGACCAGAGGACCGGCGCGGCCTTCACGCGGTTGGAGGTGAAGACGCCCGCGGCGGCCTGGCGGGGCCCGTTGTTGACCACGAGGGCCAGGTCGGGTCCGCCGCTGTCCTTGATTCCGGCCGCGATGCCCGCCGCCGTGAATCCCTGTGCTGCCGTGACGCTCACGGTGCTACTCCGATCGTGGAAAGCCCTGTGTCCTCGGGGAGCCCGAGGGCGATGTTCATGCTCTGGACGGCGCCGCCCGCGGTGCCCTTGGTGAGGTTGTCGATGGCGCTGATCGCGATGATCCGGCCGGCGGCCTCGTCGTACGCGACCTGGATCTGGACGGCGTTGGAGCCGTACACGGAGGCGGTGGCGGGCCACTGTCCCTCGGGGAGGAGGTGCACGAACGGCTCGTCGGCGCAGGCCTTCTCGTACGCGGCCCGCACACTCTGCGCGGTCGTTCCCGGCCTGGCCCTGACACTGCAGGTGGCGAGGATGCCGCGGGGCATGGGCGCCAGCGTCGGTGTGAATGAGACCGTCACCCGCTCCCCCGCCGCCGCGCTGAGGTTCTGGATCATCTCGGGGGTGTGCCGGTGACCGCCGCCGACGCCGTACGGCGACATCGAGCCCATCACCTCGCTGCCGAGCAGATGCGGCTTGAGCGCCTTGCCCGCGCCGGAGGTGCCGGTCGCGGCCACGATCACGGCCTCGGGCTCGGCGAGCTTCGCGACGTACGCCGGGAAGAGGGCGAGCGACACGGCGGTCGGGTAGCAGCCGGGTACCGCGATGCGCTTGGAGCCGGCCAGCGCGGCGCGGGCGCCGGGGAGCTCGGGGAGGCCGTAGGGCCAGGTCCCGGCGTGCGGCGAGGCATAGAACTTCTCCCAGTCGGCGGCGTCCGCGAGCCGGAAGTCGGCGCCCATGTCGACCACGAGTACCTCGTCGCCGAGCTGCTCGGCGACGGAGGCGGACTGCCCGTGCGGAAGCGCCAGGAATACGACGTCGTGGCCTGCGAGCACCTCGGCGGTGGTGGGCTCAAGGATTCGGTCGGCGAGCGGCACCAGGTGCGGCTGCAGCGCGCCCAGTCGCTGTCCGGCGTTGGAGTGGCCGGTCAGGGCCCCGATCTCGACCCCGGGGTGGGCCACAAGCAGGCGGAGCAGCTCCCCACCCGCATATCCACTCGCCCCTGCCACTGCTGCACGTACGGCCATCGAGCCCTCCTCGTCGACGGCATGACTATACGCAGTGCCGCACTTTTATGCAACGAATTGCGGAACGCCGGGCGCCACCATCGGCGGGCGACAGCCGGAAGTCGCCCCCTCAGCGGATCAGACGGCGGGCCCTCAGCGCAAAGCGAGAGATCCGGACCACAGTAAAGGGGAGCGCCAGCAGGTAGGCGGCCCACAGGTGACCGTCGTGCAGCCAGTACCAGAACGCCGCCGCGCCGAGGAGGGCGCCCATCGCCACGACGACAATCTCCGCCGTCCCACCGTCATCGCGGCCACTATCCGACCTACATGGGCCCTAGCTTCGAACGACCAGCCCCGGACCGTTGGAGGACCCCATGAGCCTTGTCGACAGCAACCAGCCGTACGGCACCCCGACCTGGATCGAACTCGACGTCCCCGCGACCGGCCTCGACCGCGCGAGGGAGTTCTACGGCGCACTCTTCGGCTGGGACTTCACCACGGCGGACGCGGCGAACGGGTACTACACGAGCTGTCTGCTGCGGGACCTGCCGGTCGCGGGGCTCCGGCAGGCGGCTACCCCCGCCACCCCGGGGCTGTGGTGCGTGTACTTCGCCACGGAGGACTGCGACGGCACCGCCAAGCGCGTCGCCGAGGCGGGCGGCACGGTACGGCTCGGCCCGCTCGACGTGCCCGGTCTGGGCCGCAGGGCCCTCGCCGAGGACCCTGTCGGCGCCCGGTTCGGGCTCTGGCAGGGCGGCACGCACCCCGGCTGCCGACTGGTGAACGAGCCCGGCACCCTGGTCCGCAACGACCTGATCACCGCGGACCCGAAACCGGCCCGGACCTTCTACGCCGATGTCTTCGACTTCACCCTGGACGGCAACCAGGATCTGCCCGACTTCGACTTCACCTTCCTCCGCCGGCCGGACGGCCACGAGATCGGCGGCGTCTTCGGCGACCCGACCGCGACCTCCACCCGCTGGCAGACCACGTTCGAGGTCGCGGACACCGGCGCCTCGGCGGCGCGCGCCCTTGCTGCGGGCGGCTCGGCCGGCCCCGTCTCGGACACCCCGTACGGCCGGATGGCAGAGATCACCGACCCTCTCGGCAATGTCTTCGACCTCATCGCCAGGCCGGTCGGCACGATCCTGGCATGATCATGCGGTGAGCTGGGCGAAGGCTCGGTTAGCCTGGTGCACGATGAACGATGTGACGACGTGGGGCGAGCTCGATCTGGCCCGCTTCCCCGAAGACCCCCGCGACAGGCTCCGTGCCTGGGACGCCGCCGACGAGTACCTCCTGCGGCACCTGGAGGGGATCGACGACGACGGGCCGACGGACCTGTCGGGCAACGTCGTCGTGGTCGGTGACAGATGGGGGGCGCTGGCCACCGCGCTGGCCGGTTCCCTGCCCACGCAGATCAGCGACTCGTTCCTCACCCAGCAGGCGACCCTGGCCAACCTGGAGCGCAACGGGATCGACACCGCGGCGGTGCGGCTCCTGTCGACCAGGGACGCCCCGACGGACCGGATCGACGTCCTGCTGATCCGCGTGCCCAAGAGCCTGGCGCTCCTGGAGGACCAGCTGCACCGGCTCGCGCCCCATGTCCACGCGGGCACCGTCGTCATCGGCACCGGCATGGTCAAGGAGATCCACACCTCGACGCTGAGGCTGTTCGAACGGATCCTCGGTACGACGCGGACCTCGCTGGCGGCCAAGAAGGCCCGGCTCATCTTCTGCACGCCCGACCCCGCGCTCGCCCGCGGCCCTCTCCCGTGGCCGCGCTCCTACACGCTGCCCGCCGGCACCGGCGCGGCCTCGGGGCTGACCGTCACCAACCACGCCGGGATCTTCTGCGCCGACCGCCTCGACATCGGCACCCGCTTCTTCCTCCAGCAGCTTCCGCGGCGCCACGGCCCCGAGCGTGTGGTGGACCTCGGCTGCGGCAACGGAGTGGTCGGTACGGCCGCCGCGGTGATCAACCCCGAGGCCGAGATCCTCTTCGCCGACGAGTCGTTCCAGGCGGTGGCGTCGGCCGAGGCCACTTTCCGGGCGAACGCCGGGCCCGACGCCAAGGCGGAGTTCCTGGTGGGCGACGGCCTGACGGGTGTGCCGGAGGGGTCGGTGGATCTCGTACTGAACAATCCGCCGTTCCACAGCCACCAGGCGACGACCGACGCCACGGCCCGGCGGATGTTCACCGAGTCGCGCGACGCGCTGCGCCCCGGCGGCGAGCTGTGGGTCGTCGGCAACCGGCACCTGCGCTACCACGTGGCGCTGCGCCGGATCTTCGGCAACAGCGAGGTGATGGCGAGCGACCCGAAGTTCGTCGTCCTGCGGGCCGTCAGGCGCTGACGCCCCGCGCGTCGGCCGGCCCGGCGGTCACTGGAGATTGAGGGCCATCCAGCGCTCCGGGGCGTCGAGGGGCCTGAAGCCGGCCTTCGCGTAGACGCCGTGCGCGTCCGCGGTGGCGAGCAGGACGCGGCGCAGCCCGTACGCGGTGAGCTCGTCGCGGATCGCCGCGACCAGCGCGGTGCCGAGACTCTTGCCGCGCGCGGGCCGGTCCACGTAGACGTCGCAGAGCCAGGCGAAGGTGGCGCGGTCGGTGACGACCCGGGCGTAGGCGCGCTGGGCGCCCGAAGCCTGTTCGTACACACCGAAGTTGAGCGATCCGGCGATGGCCAGGTCCTGCTTCTCGCCGCTGCGGCCGATGGCCCAGTACGCGTCGGTGGACAGCCAGTGGTGGACGCGGGCGCGGTCCAGACGGTCGGGGTCGGTGGAGATCTCGTATCCGGCGGGGAGCGGCGGAGTCGGCTCGGGCATCTCTTTCATGGCAGGAAACTCGCAGGCCGGGCGCCTGCTGTCGAGCCGATTTCCGACCCGGGTCATCCGAGGAGTTCGTCGCAGGCGCTGCGCAGCCTCCGCACGCCCTCCGTGATCTCGGCGGCTCCCGCCACACCCGCGAAGCTCAGCCTGACGTGCCCGGCGGGCGGTTCGGCACTGAAGTACGGGCGGCCCGGGGCGATGGCCACACCCGCCCGCAGCGCCGCGGAGACCATCGCGCTCTCGTCGGCGCCGTCGGGCAGCCGCAGCCACAGGTGGTAGCCGCCCGCCGGGATGTGCGGCAGGGCCAGCTCGGGCAACCGCAGCCGCAGGGCCGCCGCCAGCGTGTCACGACGCACCCTCAACTCCCTTGACACGGCGCTCAGATGGCGGGGCCAGGCCGGGGACCCGACGAGCTCGACGGCGGCCTCCTGCAGGGGCCGCGGCACGAAGAAGCTCTCGACGACCTGGATGGCGCGCAGCCGGTCGAGCACGGGCCCGCGCGCGGCCAGCGCGCTCACCCGGAAGCTGGGCGAGGTGGCCTTGGTCAGCGAGCAGACATGGACGACCACGCCGTCGTGGTCGTCGGTGGCCAGCGGTCGGGGCAACGGCCCGGCGTCCTCGTGGACGAGGCGTCGTACGAAGTCGTCCTCGACGACGAAGGCCCCGGCCTCGCGGGCGACGCGCAGCACCTCGGGGCGGCGCTCGGCCGAGAGCACGGCGCCGGTCGGGTTCTGGAAGAGCGGCTGACAGACGAAGACACGGGCCCCGGTGGCCCGGAAGGCCGCGGCGAGGAGGTCGGTGCGCACTCCGTCGGCGTCCACCGGTACGGGAACCGGGCGCAGCCCGGCCGCGCGGGCGATGGCGAGCATCCCCGGGTACGTCGGTGATTCGACCAGGACCGGTGCCCCGGGCGGGGCGAGCGCGCGCAGCGCGGTGGTCAGGGCACTCTGGCCGCCCGCCGCGATCAGCACCTCGGCGGCGGTGATCGCACCGCCGATGCCCCGGGCGAACCACTCGCGCAGTTCCGCGACGCCTTCGACGGGTGGTCTGCCCCAGGCGCCGGGGCGGCGTCCGGCCCTGGCCAGGGCGGCGGCCATGGCCCGCTCGGGTTGCAGCGAGGCGTGCAGGTAACCGCTGTTGAACTCGATGACGCCCGGTGGCGGGGCGGCGAGGGTGGCCAGGACCCCCGACGCGTCGACGGAGCGCGGCACGGACTCGGTGGCTCCGTCGGCGCTGAGCGACACCTGCTGCCAGGACGTGTCACCGGGCGCCGCGGCCTGCGCGCGGGGCTGGGCCCGGAAGGCGCCCGCGCCCGGCCGGGTGACGACCAGGCCCTCGGCGGCGAGCTGGGCGAGTGCCCGCGAGACGGTCACCGGGCTCACCCGATGGCGCTCGACCAGGGCCCGGCTGGATGGCAGCTTTCCACCTGGTGAGTAGCGGTTGAGATCCCGCCGGAGAGATTCGGCCAGTTCGGTGACGCTGCTACGCTCTTGCATGACAGCAGAGAATAGCGCTACTCCCGATACCGCAGTAGCGGTGAGCAGTGACATCGACGCCGGAGACGCCCACGGCGGGGGCCGAGGAATCGGCAACGGCACTGTGCTCGCCGCCCTGGGAGTCACCGCCTTCTCGCTCACCTTCCCCGCGACCGCCTGGGGCCTCGAAGGGTTCGGCCCCTGGTCGCTCGTGTCCGTACGCAGCGCGCTGGCCGCCCTGATAGCGGGGACGGCCCTGTTTGCCCTGCGCGTACCCCTGCCCGCCCGCCGGCATCGGATGGGGCTCGCGGTGGTCGCCGCCGGTGTGGTGCTCGGTTTCCCGATGCTGACCACGCTCGCCCTCCAGACGTCGAGCACCTCGCACGCCGCCGTGGTGGTCGGCCTGCTGCCCCTGACCACCGCCGCCTTCTCGGCGCTGCGCACCGGGTCCCGGCCGTCCCGTGCCTTCTGGCTGGCCGCGCTCGGCGGCGCCGGCATCGTGATCGCCTTCACCCTCCAGCAGAGCGGCGGCGCCCTGTCCAAGGCCGACCTGTATCTTTTCGGCGCCCTGCTGGTGTGCGCCGCGGGCTACACCGAAGGGGGCAGGCTGGCGCGCGAGATGCCCGGCTGGCACGTCATCGGCTGGGCGCTGGTGCTGTGTCTGCCGCTGACCCTGCCGGCGGCGGCCGTCACCCTCGCCGTGGAGCCGGTGCAGCTGACGGCGCACAGCATCGTGGGGCTGCTCTGGGTGGCGATCGGCTCGCAGTTCCTCGGCCTGGTCGTCTGGTACCGGGGGATGGCTCGGATCGGCGTGGCCAAGGCCAGCCAGCTCCAATTGGCCCAGCCGCTGCTGACGCTTCTGTGGTCGGTTCTGCTGCTCGGCGAGCACCTCTCCCCAGCCGCCCCGCTGGCCGCCGTGGGCGTGCTCATATCCATAGCGGTCACCCAGCGCGCGCGGACCTGAGCGGGCAGCCAGAGGGTTGCGCGGGAGTTCCCGCACGGGCTCATCTCCCGGCCCCGGCCGTAGACTGGCGGTCACATACCGCCAGTCTCAAGGAGGTCATCCGCGATGCAAGCGAGCATGGGCGACCAGCTCCTGGTGCACGGCCGGATTGTCGGTCAGCAGGACCGGGTCGCGGAGATCGTCGAGGTGCTGGGCACCGACGGGACACCGCCCTACCGGGTCCGTTTCCCGGACGGGCACGAGGCCCTGGTGTCACCGGGTCCGGACTCCATCGTCCGGCGTGTGAACCCGCCGGACGCCCCCTAGTCGTCCGCGGGGCGCGGTCAGCCGCGCGGCCGGGCCGGGGCCGGATAGTGATCGGCGACCACCTTCGCCATGGCCCCGATGCGGTCCACGCCGACTTCTTTCGCCGAGAAGAAGATGTGGCCGCGCACTTCAGGGGACTTCTTGGCGAGGGTGAGGTGGCGGGAGAGCTCGGCCGGGTCCTGCCAGGGCGCGGCCTGAGCAGGGTCGCCCGCCTTGTAGAGGGCCTCGCCGGCGTACAGCTCGACGCCCGTGCCGCGCACGACATCGGCCCACCAGGGCAGCAGCTTCGCGTAGTCCGCCGCCGCGAAGCCGATGTTCCAGTACAGCTGGGGCGCGATGTAGTCGATCCAGCCTTCCTTCACCCACTTCCTGGTGTCCGCGTGCAGGTCGTCGTACGTCTGCACCCCACCCTTGGTCGGCGAGCCCAGCGGGTCGGTCGTGGCGTTGCGCCACACCCCGAAGGGGCTGATGCCGAAGCGCACCTTCGGCTTGATCTCCTTGATGCGGGCGGCCGTCTCGCTGACCAGCCGGTCGGTGTTGTCGCGCCGCCAGGCGGCCCGGTCGGGGAAGGCGCCGCCGTAGCGCGCGTACGCGTCGTCGTCGGCGAACGTCTGGCCCGCCACCGGGTACGGGTAGAAGTAGTCGTCCCAGTGCACGGCGTCGATGTCGTAGCGCCGCACCGCGTCGAGCATCGCGTCCTGGACGAACTTCCTGACGTCCGGCAGCCCCGGGTTGTAGTAGAGCTTCCCGCCGTACGGCAGGACCCAGTCCGGGTGCACACGCGCCGGATGGCTCGCCGCCAGCCGGGACGGGTCCGTGTGATTGGCCACTCGGTAGGGGTTGAACCAGGCGTGCAGTTCAAGACCGCGCTTGTGTGCCTCGCGCACGGCGGTGCCCAGCGGGTCCCAGCCGGGGTCCTTGCCCTGGACGCCGGTGAGACACGCCGACCACGGCTCGTGCGGCGAGGGCCACAGGGCGTCGGCGGTCGGCCGCACCTGGAGGACCACGGCGTTCAGCCTGCGGCGCACAGCCGTGTCCAGGTGGGCCAGCAGCTCGGCCTTCTGCTTGGCGGCGGTGAGGCCCGGCGCCGACGGCCAGTCCCGGTTGGCCACGGTGGCCAGCCACATCCCCCGCAGCTCGTTCTTCGGTGCCCGGCGGCCGACCGCCGCGGCGTCTCCGGCGACCGACAGCGGGGACAGCGCTCCGACCGCTCCCAACAACAATCCTCTACGCCCGATTTGCACTATTTATTGCCCCTGGTTCGGTGAGTTCGTCCCGCCTTATCCGCAGAGCATGCCCGCCCCGGCCCCCGGTGTACCCATAAGGCCGGAGTAACGTCGGGGGCCGACGGGCGCCGGAATCACCGGTGAACCTTTCCCCTAACCTTCGGTTGGGGGACCCCATGCACTGTTGTTCAGCGAAAGGCACGATGTGACCGACATCGAACGCGTCGGAGTAGTGGGCTGCGGCCAGATGGGTGCGGGCATCGCCGAGGTGTGCGCACGCAGCGGCCTCGAAGTCATGGTTGCCGAGACCTCGGGCGAAGCCCTGGAGATCGGCCGCACCCGGCTCCACAACTCCCTCTCGAAGGCCGCCGAGCGCGGCAAGATCACCGAGGAGGAGCGCGACGCGACGCTCGGCCGCCTCAGCTTCACGACCGACCTCGGGGAGTTCGCCGACCGCGACCTCGTGATCGAGGCCGTCGTCGAGAACGAGTCGATCAAGACGGAGATCTTTCAGGTCCTCGACCAGGTGGTGACCCGCCCGGACGCGATCCTCGCCTCGAACACCTCCTCCATCCCGCTGGTGAAGCTGGCCGTCGCGACCTCGCGTCCCGACCAGGTCATCGGCATCCACTTCTTCAACCCGGCCCCGGTGCAGAAGCTCGTCGAGCTGATCCCGGCGCTGACCACCTCCGAGGAGACGATCAAACGCTCCGAGGCCGTCGTGCAGGACATGCTCGGCAAGCACCCGATCCGCGCCCAGGACCGCTCCGGCTTCGTCGTCAACGCACTGCTGATCCCGTATCTGCTCTCGGCGATCCGGATGTTCGAGTCGGGCATCGCGAGCCGCGAGGACATCGACAACGGCATGGAGCTGGGCTGCGCCCACCCGATGGGCCCGCTCAAGCTGGCGGACCTCATCGGTCTTGACACGGTCGCCTCGGTCGCCGACTCGATGTACGACGAGTTCAAGGAGCCGCTGTACGCCGCTCCCCCGCTGCTCCAGCGCATGGTGGACGCCGGCAGGCTCGGCCGGAAGACGGGCTCCGGGTTCTACCCGTACTCCTGATTCGCACGGAGTGTGCGAGGCGTACCCGCATATGCCTCGCACACACGCTCCCGCCATGGGCACAAGGCGAGTTGACTCTGCGTCACCCAGACAAGGACGTTGGACGCCTTGCCGAAAAGGAGCAGATCAGTGAGCCTCGACCCCGACCAGCCCGTGGTCGTAGAAGAATTCGCCGAGTTACGCCGCTGCCTGGACGTCGGTGCCGCCACCATCGACGGCCGATTGGCCCTGCTGGCTCAGCGTATTGACCAGGCCGACAACGACGTGAGCGGCCTGACGGCGCGCGTCGCGGCCCTTGAACACAACCGATGGCCGATCCCCACGGTGGCCGCGATCACCACGGCCGGATCACTCGGTGTAACCCTCTGGCAGGCGCTCGGCCGCTAACGGGAAGTGCGGGGCGGACGCCGCGCGGGCACGGAGCCGTCCCCGGTGAAGAGCCGTCGGGACGCGGAGTCAGCCGAGGCGCAGATGGTGCAGCATCAGCAGCCCGGCCGCCATATTGGCGGCCGGGACTTCACCCCGGGCCACCATGTCGGGCACCAGCTTGAGCGGAACCCATTCGCGCCGCGAGGACTCGAAGTCGTCCTCGGGATGGCCGATGTACGTCGCGTCCTGCGCCCAGTAGAGGTGGTGACGGGCGTCGGTGAGGCCGTTGGACGGCTCGACGGTCAGCAGATGGCGCAGCGGCCCCGGCCGCCAGCCGGTCTCCTCCTCCATCTCGCGGGCCGCGGCCTCCGCGACGTCCTCGCCGTCCTCCACCACCCCTGCCGCGAGCTCCCAGCCCCAGCTGTCGGTGATGAAGCGATGCCGCCAGAGCAGCAGGACCTCGTTCGCCTCGTTGACCGCCGTCGCCACGGCCACCGCGCGGAGCCGGATGACGAAGTGGTCCAGGTGTCGTCCGTCGGGAAGCTCGACATCCGCCAGGTTGATCCGGAACCATCGGTTTTCGTACACAGTTTGTTCGCTTAGATTCGTCCACTGCACTGTTCTGCCACCTTTCGACAAGTAGGTGGCAACATCGCAGCAGGACTATGGTCACAGCGGAACGCGCAGTGCCCCGTCGATCAGTTCGGCAGCCTCCTCGGCGCCGGCACAGCCACTCCCCACCAGATGCTCACGCACCGCCCGCAACCGGTCCCGCATCCGCTGGGACTCCATTCCTCTGGCCCGCTCGGCCATTTCCGCGGCAATCTCCACGGCCCGATCCGCCTTGCCCTGACGCAGTTCGATGTGGGTGAGCATGGCGAGCCGGTGCACACGCCCCCTGTCGTGCGCCGGCGTGCCCACCGCGGCGGCGGCGTGCTCCCGCGCGGCCGGCAGGTCGCCGAGGCTCAGCAGCGCCTCGGCCACCTGCACATTGACCAGACCCGGCTGGACGTACCCCGTCTCGTCCGGTTCGTGGCCGCGCCTGATGCGCTCGGCCTCCGCCTCCGCACGCCGGATGCAGGACAACGCGCCCTTCCCGTCGCCGAGATGGGCGTACGCCTTGGCCTGCATCGCGTGCAGATCCGCGGCCAGCGCCGGGGTGATCTGTTTGCCGGCCGTCCGCAGGGCCGCCTCAGCGAAGGCCACCGCCTGCCGGTATTCGGCCATGAACAGCGACTGGTTGACGAGCAGCGCAATGATGTAGGCGCCAAGTCCCCTGTCCCCACTGGATTTCGCGAGCCTCAGCGCCTGGTGGAAGTAGCGCTGGGCGAGCCCCTGGGCGTCCGAGTCGTACGCGCAGATGCCGGCCATCGCGACCAGCCCGCCCGTCGCCCGGTGCAGATGGCGCCCCATGGCATTGGAGTAACTGCCCCGCAGCAGCGGCGCGGTCTCGGCGTTGAGGAAGCCCACGATCCGGGAGCGCGTCGCGATGCCCCCCGCCTTGCGGTACATCAGCTCGTAGTGGGCCCTGGCCGCTCGCAGCATCTGAATGTCGGCGACGCTGACCCGCGTCTGGCCCTTGCGGGAGACGTCCGAGTCCTCCGGAGGGTTCTCCCACTCCCAGACGGGCATCACGGCCGGCGTGCCGGTGACCGCGGGCGCGACCAGGACATGGGGGCGTTGCTGCTCGTCGGAGCGCCACAGCGCGGTGGCGCGCTCCACGAAGCCCGTCAGCGGGGAGCCGTGCGGCATGACCGTCTCGCCCGGTACGCCGAAGCCGATGTCGTCCAGGGTTATCGGCCGGTGCAGCCGGGCCGCGAGCACGTCGCAGATCAGGTCGGGCACCTGCCCGCGTGGCCGCTGCCCCTTCAACCACCGGGCGACGGCGGTGTGTTCGTACCTCAGTGCCAGCCCTCTGGCACCGCCCGCCTGATTGACGTGCGCGGCCAGACCGGCGTTGGAGATGCCCGCCTCGTCGAGCAGGGCGTCGAGCAGGGTATTGGGCTGCATGGGCCTCTCCGGTGACTCGGTGAACTCAGCGTAGTGGAGCCGCTTTCACACGGGGTGTGAACGGAACGCTCACGTTCGTGCCCCGCGTACTCTCCCGCGCCGCGGGCCGCACGCGTTTAACTGCAACCGCCTCACAAAGAGGTGGCCGGGCCGCCGGCTCCCCCCCTCGTACAGTGCGGCGGCCCGTTCTCGCACCGTCCGCCCTGCTCGTCTGCCCGACACTCCACGGCAGGGCGGACGGACGGTCGGCGGGCCGGTTCGCGACCACTCAGGGATGGGAGGGTTCGGCGCGGGGCCGGCGCGGGCCGGGCTCACCGGGCTGCGCTTCGATCCGAGACGATCGTCGCGCAGCGCGAGCAGAGCCGCGTCACCGGTGAACCGTCCGCGCGTGTGGCGCAGCAGCGCCCTGCAGCTCTCACCGCGCTCATCCCGGTGCCCCCTGGACCTTCGCCGCGTACGACGTGCGGCCCTGCGGCCGGAATGACTTTTTTGATTCTCTCCCGTGTGCGGGCGGACCACCGCCCGGAATTCTCAGCCGAACGACTGAGGGGCGCGTCCGGTGTCCGGACGCGCCCCTCAGTACTGCCTGCACGACTGCTCCACCAGGCGTTACGCCCCGCGCAGCACCGCTCCGGTGCGCTCGGCGGCGAGCGCGACGGCCGCGTCGCGGGCGGCCGATGCCTCGTCGACGGTCAGGGTGCGGTCGGCGGCGCGGAAGCGCAGCGCGTACGCGAGGGACTTCTTGCCCTCGCCGAGCTGCTCTCCGGTGAAGACGTCGAACAGCCGCAGCGATTCGAGGAGTTCACCCGCGCCCGCGCGCAGCGCGGACTCGACGTCGGCGGAAGCCACCTCGGCGGGGACGACCAGCGCGACGTCCTGGGTCGCCACCGGGAAGGTGGAGATCCGGGGCGCGAGCAGTGCGCCGCCCGCGGCCTGCTCCAGCGCGTCGAGCTCGATCTCCATGGCGCAGCTGCGCTCGGGGAGATGGAGCTCCTTGATGACGCGCGGGTGCAGCTCACCGGCGTGACCCGCGAGGGTCTCGGTGCCGTTCACCGTGACGTAGAGCGCGGCGCAGCGGCCGGGGTGCCACGGGGCGTGCTGTTCGCCGCGGATCGTCAGCTCGACGCCCGCCTCGCGGGCGATCGTACGAGCGGCCTCGACGGCGTCCGCCCAGTCGGCCGGGCGGCCCTTGCCCCACCAGCCGGCCTGCTCACGGGCGCCCGCGAGGACAACGGCGGCGCGCCGCGGCTGACGCGGCAGCGTGGCGTCGATCCCGGCGATCTCCTCGTCGGTGGGACGCCGGTCGACGGGCAGCCGCGCGGCCTGGTGCTCGTCGCCGGTGGGCCGGAAGACCAGGCCGGTCTCGAAGAGCGCGAGGTCGTGCGAGCCGCGGCCGTCGTTGCGGCGCAGCGCGCCGAGCAGGCCCGGCAGCAGCGTGGTGCGCAGCGCGGGCTCCTCGTCTGAGATCGGGTTGACCAGCTCGACCGTACGGCGGCGGGCGTCGTCGGCATCCAGGCCGAACTGGTCGAGGACCGCGTTGCCGATGAACGGGTAGTTCAGCGCCTCGACGTAACCGGCCCCGGCGAGGGCGCGGCCGATGCGGCGGTGCAGCCGCTGGCGGTCGGTGAGCCCCCGGCCCGAGGGCGGTGTGGGCAGGGTCGAGGGGAGGTTCTCGTACCCTTCGAGCCGGATGACCTCTTCCGCCAGGTCGTTGGGGAAGGCCAGGTCGGGGCGCCAGGACGGCACGGTGACGACGAGGTCGTCCTGCCCGTACACGTCACAACCGACCTCCTGGAGGCGGCGTACGACGGTCTCGCGGCCGTATTCGACGCCCGCGACGCGGTCCGGGTGGTTCGCGCCCATGCTGATGGTCCGCGGGCCCGAGGGCGCGATGACCTCGGTGACTCCCGCTTCGGCGGTGCCTCCCGCGAGCAGCACCAGCAGGTCGACGGTCCGCTGGGCGGCGGCCGACGCCGCCTCGGGGTCGACGCCGCGCTCGAAGCGCTTGGACGCCTCGGAGGCGAGCTTGTGCCGGCGCGCGGTGCGGGCGATGGAGAGCGGGTCGAAGTGCGCGGCCTCGATGACGACGTCCGTGGTGCCCTGGGCGCGGCCCGTTTCGGGGTCGGTCTCGGTGTCGGCGATCTCTGTGTTGGCGCCGCCCATGACACCCGCGATGCCGATCGGTCCACGGTTGTCGGTGATGACCAGGTCCTCGGCGTCGAGCACACGCTTCGTGCCGTCGAGGGTGGTGAACTTCTCGCCCTGCTCGGCTCGGCGCACCCCGATCGTCCCGTCGATGCGGGAGCGGTCGTAGGCGTGCAGCGGCTGGCCAACTTCCAGCATCACGTAGTTGGTGACGTCGACGGCCAGCGAGATCGGGCGCATCCCGGCCTTCTGCAGCCGGCGGCGCAGCCAGATCGGGGAGCGGGCCTCGGGGTCGAGGCCGGTGACCGTGCGGGCGGTGAAGCGGTCGCAGCCCCGCGGGTCGGAGACCTTGACCAGGTAGCCGTAGGAGTTCGGCGGGGGCACGTCGAGCAGCGCCGGGTCGCGCAGCGGCAGGCCGTACGCGGTGGCGGTCTCGCGGGCGATGCCGCGCATCGACAGGCAGTAGCCGCGGTCGGGCGTCACGGCGATGTCCAGCACCTCGTCGACGAGCTCCAGGAGCTCGATGGCGTCGATGCCCACCTCGTACTCGGGCGGCAGCACGATGATGCCGGCGTTGTCCGTCGCGGTGGCGCCGCCCATGCCCAGCTCGTCGCCGGAGCAGATCATGCCGTGCGAGGTCTTGCCGTACGTCTTGCGGGCGGCGATGGCGAAGTCGCCGGGCAGGACGGCGCCCGGCAGGACCACGACGACCTTGTCGCCGACGGCGAAGTTGCGGGCGCCGCAGACGATCTCCTGCGGTTCGCCGGTGCCGTTGGCGGAGCCGACGTCGACGGTGCAGAAGCGGATGGGCTTCTTGAACTCCGTCAGCTCCTCGATGGTGAGGACCTTGCCGACGACGAGCGGGCCCTTGAGGCCGGCGCCGAGCTGCTCGACAGCTTCGACCTCCAGGCCGGCGGGGACGAGCTTGGCCTGTACGTCACGGCCTGTCTCGGTGGCGGGGAGATCGACGTACTCCCGCAGCCAGGAAAGCGGGACCCGCATCAGATCTCCATCCCGAAGGGCCGAGTGAACCGGACGTCACCCTCGACCATGTCTCGCATGTCTTCCACGTTGTGCCGGAACATCAGCATCCGCTCGATGCCGAACCCGAAGGCGAATCCGCTGTACTTGGCGGGGTCCACACCGCAGGCGACGAGCACCTTCGGGTTGACCATGCCGCAGCCGCCCAGCTCGATCCAGCCCTCGCTGCCGCAGGTGCGGCAGGGGCGGTCCGGGTTGCCGACGGACTCGCCGCGACAGACGTAGCAGACCATGTCCATCTCGGCGGACGGCTCGGTGAACGGGAAGTAGTTCGGCCGCAGCCGGGTCTTCATGCCCTCGCCGAAGAGCGCCTGGACCATGTGGTCCAGGGTGCCCTTGAGGTCGGCCATGGTGAGGCCCTCGTCGACGGCGAGCAGCTCGATCTGGTGGAAGACCGGGGTGTGCGTCGCGTCCAGCTCGTCGGTGCGGTAGACCCGCCCGGGGCAGACGACGTACACGGGCGGCTCACGGTCGAGCAGCGTGCGCGCCTGGACCGGGGAGGTATGGGTGCGCAGTACGACGCCGGACTCATCGCCGGTGCCGCCGTCGGCGTCACGGACGAAGAAGGTGTCCTGCATCTGGCGGGCCGGGTGGTCGGGCACGAAGTTCAGGGCGTCGAAGTTGAACCACTCCGCCTCGACCTCGGGGCCCTCGGCGACCTCGTAGCCCATGGCGACGAAGACGTCGGACACGCGCTCCATGAAGGTGGTCAGCGGGTGGCGGGCGCCGGCCGGGACCCGGTCGTGGGGCAGCGTGACGTCCACGGCCTCCTCGACCAGCACGCGCTCGTCGCGCTCGGTCTCCAGGGCCGCGAGGCGGGCGGCGAGCGCCTTGTTCACGGCGCCACGGGCCATGCCCACGCGCTTGCCCGCCTCGGCCTTGGCGGCCGGCGGCAGTGCGCCGATCTCACGGTTGGCGAGCGAGAGGGGCGAGGTGGGGCCGCTGTGCGCGGTCTTCGCCCGAGCCAGCTCGTCGAGATCACCGGCGGCGGCGAAGGCGGCGAGCGCCTCGTCGCGCATGCGCTCGATCTCGGCCGGTTTCAGCGCCTCGACCTCAACAGGGTCGTACGACTTATTGGGTGCGGACATCTCTTCCCGTACTTCCGATTGGCTGGTGGCGCGGCCCCGCTCGACCGCTGAGGACGCAAAGGTGCCAAAGGTCGAGTCTAAAGCCCGCGAGGGGCGGAGTGGCCCGTGGGCTGCTCAGGCGAGATAGGCCGGAGCGCCGACGGGCAGAATAAATCGGAACTCTGCGCCGCCGCCGGGCCCGCGGCCGACCGTGATCGAGCCGCCGTGCGCCTCGACGATGCCCTTGACGATGTACAGGCCAAGACCGGTCCCGCCGCGCTTGCTCCCCCGCCAGAAGCGGGTGAAGACGCGGCCCATGGACTCCTCGGGGATGCCGGGGCCTTCGTCGGTCACGGTGACGGCCGTTCCCTTCGCCGAGTTCGCCAGGTGTTCCGCGTACTTCAGGTGCGCGGGTGCCATCTCGATGGTGACCGTTCCCTCGCCGTGGCGCACCGCATTTTCCAGCAGGTTGCCCAGCACCTGGTCGATCTTGTCCGGGTCGGCCCAGAGGTCGGGCAGTGGCTGCTGCACCCGTACCAGGAAGCGGTCAGGCTCCTGGCCCGACGAGATGGCGCCCTGTACATGGCGTCCGACGGCCGCGGCGATGTCCACGGGCTGGCGGCGCAGCTCCAGGCGGCCGGAGTCGATGCGGGAGATGTCGAGGAGCTCGGCGATCAGCCGGGTGATCCGGTTGGCGTCGGCGTCGACGGTCTCCAGCATCAGCCGCTTCTGGTCGTCGGTGAACCGCTCCCACTTGGCGAGCAGCGTCGCGGTGAAGCCCTTCACGGAGGTCA
Source organism: Streptomyces sp. A5-4 (assembly GCF_051131715.1). Lineage (NCBI taxonomy): Bacteria > Bacillati > Actinomycetota > Actinomycetes > Kitasatosporales > Streptomycetaceae > Streptomyces > Streptomyces sp. A5-4. The sequence goes on from NZ_CP178591.1 coordinate 1,180,476, forward strand.
GCGGGGAGCGCAGCTCATGGGCGACGGTGGCGATCAGCTCGGCATGGCTGCGCTCGGTGCGGCGCCTGGCCTCGGTGCCGCGGATGGAGACGACGACCCGCCGCACGGGCCCGGTCGGCTCCTCGCGCAGGTACCGGGCGGAGACCAGCACCTCACGGCCGCCGGGCAGCAGCAGATTGCGCTCGGGCTGGCCGACCCTGATGGCGAGTCCGCCGTACGGATCGGTCAGCGTCCACCAGCGGCGGCCTTCGAGGTCCTCCAGCGGCAGCGCGAGCTCCAGCGGCCGGCCCAGCGCGGCTTCCTTGGCGATGGCGGTGATCCGGGCCGCGGCGTCGTTGAAACAGATGACGCGGCCGCTCTCGTCGGCGACGGCGAGACCGTCGGGCAGGTCGTCCGGATCGATCCCGAAGCCGTCGGGCCCCTCGCCCGTACCCAGCACGGAATCACGCAGACCGGACAGGCCGTTCATGCCGACAGGCATCCCCGTACCCCACCTCTTTCACTTAGCGCAGTGGGTCCCCAGGCCCGTCACACTACTAGTTGGAGGTAACGCTGCGGCACCCTCCGGAAGCACGCTGCGCACGGGCCGAGGCGTAGAGGCACACCGCGGCGGCCGTCGCGAGGTTGAGGCTTTCGGCTCTGCCGTGGATCGGAACGCGCACCACGGCGTCGGCGAGCGCCCGGGTCTCCGCCGGAAGTCCCCAGGCCTCGTTGCCGAAGACCCAGGCGCTGGGGCCGCCCATGGTGCCCGCGTCCAGCTCGTCGTCGAGGTCGTCGTCGCCCGCGCCGTCGGCGGCGAGGATCCGGACGCCCGCGGCCTTCAGTCCGCTCACCGCCTGCTCGACGGGTACGCCGACGGCGACGGGCAGATGAAAGATCGAACCGACCGAGGCCCGTACCGACTTGGGGTTGTAGAGGTCGACCGAGGCGTCGGTGAGGACGACCGCGTCGGCTCCCGCGGCGTCCGCGCAGCGCAGCACCGTCCCGGCGTTCCCCGGGTCGCGTACATGCGCGAGGACGGCCACCAGCCGGGGCTTCGCGGCGAGGATCTCCTCGAAGGGCGAGTCGAGGAAGCGGCAGACGCCGACGATGCCCTGCGGCGTGACGGTCTGCGAGACCTCGGCGAGCACCTCGTCGGGCGCCAGGTGCACCCGTACACCCGCGGCTTGGGCGGCGTCGACGATGTCGGCGTAGCGCTCGGCCGCCTCGACGGTCGCGAACAGCTCCATCAGGGTCGCCCGACCGTCGCTGCGGTGCTCGACCGCCTCGCGCACGGCTTGCGGCCCCTCGGCGATGAACTGGCGCTCCTTGCCGCGGAAGCTGCGCCTGGTCAGCCGCTTGGCGGCGGCGACGCGCGGGGATCGCGGCGAGATCAGCTCGGGGGTGCCCATGGTCGGCGGCTCACTTCTCTACGTACGGAAGGGGTCCTGCACGACGCCTCGGACCCGCAGGACGCATCGGACCCGCAGGCGGCAGACGCCTGCGGGTCCGATGGGAAGAGCTGCTGCCCGGATCAGGCGGCGGTCTTCGGAGCGTTGACGTCGCTCGGGAGCGCCTTCTGGGCGACCTCGACGAGCGCGGCGAACGCGTTGCTGTCGTTGACCGCGAGCTCGGCCAGGATCTTGCGGTCCACCTCGATGTTGGCGGCGTTCAGACCCTGGATGAGGCGGTTGTACGTCATGCCGTTCTCGCGGGCAGCGGCGTTGATGCGCTGGATCCACAGCCGACGGAAGTCGCCCTTGCGCTTCTTGCGGTCGTTGTAGTTGTAGACCAGGGAGTGGGTGACCTGCTCCTTGGCCTTCCGGTACAGACGCGAGCGCTGACCGCGGTAGCCCTTGGCCGCCTCGAGAATTGCCCGGCGCTTCTTGTGGGCATTGACTGCCCGCTTGACGCGTGCCACTTGTTGACTCCTTGTAGCGGGGCCGTGGGTGTCTTCACACGGCCCGGAAACGAATTGGTCCCGGTCTCGATGTCGCGCCCCCGGTCACCCAGGGGCCCAACATCACTTGCCGAGAAGCTTCTTGATCTTCGGGGCGTCGGCCGCGGACACAACGACCGCACCCGTCAGCGAGCGGGTCTTCTTGGAGGACTTGTGCTCCAGGAGGTGGCGCTTGCCGGCCTTCTCGCGCATGATCTTGCCGGAGCCGGTGACCTTGAAGCGCTTGCTGGCACCGCTGTGCGTCTTGTTCTTCGGCATGGCGCCGTTCTCTCCTCGTCAGTGGCGCTCCCCCGGTGCGAACACCGGAATGCTGGAGCGTCAGATCTTTGGTATGTGGTTCCGGGCGGGACCCGGGGGCGCCTGGATGGCAGCCCCGCAGGTCACGCTTCGGAGGGGGCCGGGGTCTCGGCCGGAGTCTCGGCGGCCGCGGCCGGAGCCTCGGTCACCTCGTCCGTCGCCACCTCGGCGGCCTCGTCCGTCGACGCCTCGGCGTCGTCGTCCGTCGCGTAGCCCTGGCGCTCGGCCTTGCGGGCCGCCTGGGCCTCGCGAGCCTCGGCCATGGCCTCGGTCTTCTTCTTGTGCGGGCCAAGAACCATGATCATGTTCCGGCCGTCCTGCTTCGGGTTCGACTCGATGAAGCCGAGATCCTCGACATCGGAAGCGAGTCGCTGAAGCAGGCGGAAGCCAAGCTCGGGGCGGGACTGCTCACGACCACGGAACATGATCGTGATCTTGACCTTGTCGCCCTGCTTGAGGAACCGAACGACGTGACCCTTCTTGGTGTCATAGTCGTGCGGGTCGATCTTCGGCCGGAGCTTCATTTCCTTGATGACCGTGTGCGCCTGGTTCTTGCGCGCCTCACGGGCCTTCATGGCCGACTCGTACTTGAACTTCCCGTAGTCCATGAGCTTGCACACGGGCGGACGGGCTGTCGCCGCGACCTCGACCAGGTCCAGGTCGTACTCCTGTGCAAGCTCCAGGGCCTTGGCAAGCGGCACAATGCCGACCTGCTCGCCGCTGGGTCCGACAAGTCGCACCTCGGGGACGCGAATCCGGTCGTTGATGCGGGGCTCGGCGCTGATGGATCCTCCTCAGTAGCACCACACGGCCGCCTGGCAGACAGCCGTGTAACGTCTATTTTCCTGGGACCAACCGCGAGGGCACATGAAAAAAGCCCCGGACGGGACACAGGCGGGGCTCCTGGAATACCGGAGCACCACCGCGTACCTACCGCGGGGCGCATCGAACGGTTCCATCGTCCGTACGGAACGATGGGGACCGCTTGACCGGTGACCCGCCGTCCGCGAGGACAGCAAGGTGGGAGATCGGAGCCTCCACTTGTGGGCCGGGCACACAGGTGTCCGGCCGGTCGTTACAGAAGGTTAGCAGCTCCCGCCCGGAGGGGCTAACCGGTGGCCGGGGCGGGCGCCGGGACACCGGGGCATATCGTGGGCCGCATGAGCGACGCGACCTCCCCCAGTGAATCTCCCGACTTCGACGCCATGACCCGCGACATCGCGGAGGTCCCCGCCGTCGAGGTGATCGTGACGGTCGCGGTCAACCTGATGAGCGCCGCCGCCGTGAAGCTCGGCCTGACGGAGGACGGCGACGCGCACAAGGACCTCGACGAGGCGCGCAAGCTGGTGCACGCGCTGGCCGGCCTGATGGACGCGACCACCACCGAGATCAGCTCCTTCCACGCCGGACCGCTGCGGGACGGCCTGAAGTCACTGCAGCTGGCGTTCCGTGAGGCGTCGATCGTGCCGGACGAGGTGGGCAAGGGCCCCGGCGAGAAGTACACGGGCCCCGTCTACGGCTGACCGCCCCCTGACAGCCACCTGACCGGGTGGCTGCCCATCTACTCCCGTACGAACAGGGGCTCGCCCGGTGGGGTGGCGTCGGCCGGCAGCAGTGCCAGGTCGAGACCGCGCACCAGGCGGGCCCTCAGTACGTCGTCCGCCGCCAGCGCCTCGGCGATCCGCCGCGCGGTGGCGGCCGGGTCGGCGGACGGGTCGAGGACCAGGGCGAGGGCGCCGTCGGCGCGGCCGGGGCCGAGGTGGGCCCGGAGCACCGCCGGTTCGGCGGCGACCGCCGCGCGCACCGCCCCGGTGACGGCCGGGTCGTCCAGCGGCGCCGCACTGGTGCGCCCCTCGGCGAGCGCCAGCAGCGCGGACCCCATGAGCTGGTACGGGACGGGCCCCGCGAGGTCGATGACCACCGTGTCGGCGCCCTCGTGGGCCGCCGCCCGCAGGGCCTGGTGCAGGGGTACGGCGACGGGCCGCGCCTCGGGGTTCCAGCGGGCCAGCGCTTCGGTGGAGGTGAAGGCGGGGAGCGCCCGACGGTCGCCGGCCTGCAGGGTCGGCACGGCCATGTCGCTGGTCTTCTCGCGGCGCAGGCCGTTCTCGTCGGTCTCGACCTCGCCGAGTAGTGCGACGACCGGCACCAGGAGGCGGGCGCCCGCCAGCGCTTCAAGCACCTGCGGCTCGGCGGAGGGGGCGTCCGCCCAGGCCGCGAGCGCGGCGGTGAGCCGCGGGTCGGCCGTGCCGTCGTCTTCGGAGAAACCGGGGTCCGGGATGTTCTTGAGCGCCACCCCCCGAGCCTAGCGGCCGGTCCCCGCGTGTTTGCTCACCGGGCCCGCGGGCAGAGCGCCTCCCATGAACGTCTCCTGCGCCGTGTCCGAGCCGGCCGACGAGCGGGTGACCATGGGCGGAGACGGCCGGTTCGCGAGCGCGAGCATCGTCAAGGTCGGCATTCTCGCGGCGCTGCTGCTGCAGGCCCAGGACACCGGGCGGCGGCTCGGCGCGCGCGAGGAGGCGTACGCGGACGCCATGATCCGGCGCAGCGACAATGACGCGGCGACGGCACTGTGGGCGTCGGTCGGTGGCGCCGCGGGGCTGGACACGGCGCTGGGGCGGCTGGGGCTCACGGAGACCCGGGCGGACCGGGCCTGGGGGCGCACCCAGACCACGGCACGGGATCAACTGGCTTTGCTGCGGGCGGTGTTCGGTCCGGTGGACACGCCGGCGGGTTCGGTGCTCAGCGAGGACGCCCGCACCCGCATCGGGCGCCTGATGGAGCGGGTGGTCCCGGCGCAGGCCTGGGGGGTGTCGGCGGCCGGCTCGGGGGCGGCGGTGAAGAACGGGTGGATGCCGCGGGATCCGGAGGGGCTGTGGGCCGTCAACAGCATCGGGCGCGTGTCCGTGGACGGCCGCACCCTGCTGGTCGCCGTACTCTCGGACGGCCATGCCACGCGGGAGGCTGGGGTCGCGCTGGTCGAGCGGGTGGCACGGGAGGCGGTGGCCGAGTGGGTACGGCGGTAGGTGCGGGCGGGGCCGCGGTGGGCGCCGGGGGCGCTCCAGCAGTGGGTGCGGCTGAGACGGCGGTGAGCGCGGGGTCTGCGAGCCCGGGGGCGGCTCGGGGATCGGGGGCGGTCCCCCGATGGCTGCGGCCGAGACGCGCCGAGGCGGCGAGCCGAAAGCCGCGGGGGGTTCGGGGGCGGTCCGGGAGTGGCTGCGGCGCTGCGGCACCGCGGGTCGGGCAGGGGGCGGTGGGGCGCGGGGCGCTCCCGCCTGGAGCGCGCCGCACCGGTCCGGCGGAGGTGCCGGGCTCCGTCAGTAGGTGCGGCGGCCCGCGCTGACGCGGCTGCCGCGCCACAGGACCACCGCTCCCGCCAGGAGCAGCGCGCCGAGGCCACCGGCCAGGGGGGCGAACCAGTTGGCCGGTTCGTAGGGCTCGCGCTCGGGGGTGGGGCCGGGACCGAAGTACTTGTCGCCGTGCACCGCCGCGGCCGGGCGCAGGTCGGCGGGGCGTACCTTGCCGCCCGCCTCGATCGCGGCCGCCGGGTCGACGAGGCCGTGGCCCCTGGCGTCGTCGCGCCCGCCGCGGGGCGCGTTGCGCGCGGTGTCCGCGAGGAGCTTCTTGACCTGGGCGGGGGACAGCCCGGGATGCGCCGCGCGTACGAGTGCCGCCGCGCCGGATACGAAGGCGGACGCGGCGCTGGTGCCCCAGCCCTCGTAGTAGCGGCGGTCGGGGTCGGCTATGACCACATCGACACCGGGTGCGCTGACGGTCGCGTACCAGCGGCTGGTGGAGAACGGGGCATGCGAGCCGTCGCGGTCGACGGCGGCCACCGCGATCACGCCGGGGTACGCGGCGGGGTAGGAGATGTGGTTGCCGTCCTCGCCGCCGTTGCCCGCGGAGGCGACCACCACGGCGCCTTTGCCGAGCGCGTACTGGACGGCGGTGTCCTCGGCGGGCTCCGGGTGGGCGGACTCGCTGTCGTCGCCCAGCGAGAGGTTGATGACGTCGGCGCCGTTGTCGGCGGCCCAACGGATGCCCTGGGCGAGGGCGTTGCCCCGGGAGCCGCGGGCCTTCTTGCGGGCCGTGTCGCCGCCTTCGAGGATCACCCGGACCGGCAGGATCTTCGCTCGGGGCGCGATACCGAGCACGCCGTCGGTGCGGCCGGGGCCGTGTCCGTGGCCCGCGATGATGCCGGCCATCGCGGTCCCGTGCCGGGCCCACGGCCGATCGCCCCGCCGGGCCCCGAAGCCGATGAGGTCCTTGCCCGTGAGCACCTGCCCGGCCAGGTCGGGGTGGGCGTCGTCCACCCCGGTGTCGAGGACGGCGACGGTGACACCCTCGCCCCTGGTCGTACGCCAGGCCTGCTCGGTGCGCATGGCGTCGAGGGCCCACTGCTGGACGCGGATGCCGTCGGCGGCCTGCGCGGGGGCCGCGGGCAGCAGCGCGAGGACGGTGGCCGCGAGGGTGGCGGCGACGGCCCGGTGGGCGGTGCGGGTCATCGGGGTGCCTCCGGGACCGGGGCGACCGTCTTGCGCAGGGCCCGCTCGATGCGGTCCGCGACGCCCTTCGCCTCGTGGCCTAGGCCCGCCTGGGCGGGGGCGGTGGTCTCGCCCTTGACCATGGCGGGTTTGGCGGGCTGCGGGTCGGTGACGGTAAGTCCGTCGGCGAACCCGGAGACGGCGTACACGACGACGGGGGCGTCGGTGAGCACGCTCACCGTCCAGCTCGCACGCTGCCGGTCGCCGAAGCCTGCTGCCGCGGTGCCGTCGACCGGGTAGGTGCGGGGCATCAAGTCGGCGCGTTCCGCGAGGCCTTCGCCGGTGAAGCGGGTACGCAGAGTCCGCATGGCCGGCGCCTGGGCCTCGGTGAAGAGCAGCCCCACGGTGATGACGCTGCTGGTGGTGGCGTCGGTGTAGGTGGCGCGCAACAGCCGCTCGCAGCCGACCGGCGCGAGCGCCTTGCGCAGCAGTGGGTCGAATGCGGTCGCGCAGCCGCTGTCCGGGGCCACGGCGATCCGCGTCCAGTCGCGGTCCGCGCCGCCGGGTCCCGCGCCGTCGCCCTCGATGGTGCGGGGGAAGAGGGTGTCGACGGGGACGCTGTGCCAGCCGGCGCGTGCCTCGGCGTAGCCGGTGGGTGCGGTGGCGTCGGCGGCGGAGTCCCCGGTCAGCCAGCTCCCGGTGACCGCACCACCGATCAGGCCGAGCCCGAGCACGACACAGACGGCGGCGGCCAGGACGCGCGAGGGCCGGCGGGTGCGGACGGGGCGCAGTTGGGTGGTGGTCTCGGTGGGGGCCTCGTACGACGTCCAGTGCGCGGGTGGCTCGAACACGGCGGGGCGTCCGGCGCCGGACTGCGGAGTCAGGCCGACCGCGCCGACGACTCTGCGGCGCACGGGTCCGGGCAGCGGCCCGCCGGCGATCTGCCCGACGGGCTGCCCGGTCGGCCGGGGTGGAGCCTGGGCGGGGCGCGGGCTCGGGGCGAGGGGGGCGGTGACGGGGCGAAGCCGGGTGGTGGTCTCGACCGGCGGGGCGGGCCGCGGGTGCCGGGTGGGCCTGGGCGGGTGGGCGGTGCCGGTGCCCGCGCCGGGACCGGCGTCCAAGTCCGATCCGGAGGCGGACGGCGCACCCGTGTCCCGCGCGACGCCACGCCTGGGCGTCGGGACAGGAGCACCACCGGTCGTGGGGTCGCCGGAGCCGGGGGCCCGGCGGGTCGCGGGTGCGGTGGTAAGGCCGGTCGCGGGGTCGTGGGCGCCGGAGCCGGGGGCCCGGGAGGGGGCTTCGACGATCACTCGCGGCGGTACGAAAGCGGGCCGCGCGGGCGCCCGCGCGGGACGGGCCGGGGGCTGCGCGCCGTCGGCCCGGACGGCGTCCGCCGCACCGCGCGACCGGATGCCTGGAGCGGCGGGGCGTTCGCCGGAAGCGGGCGGCTGGGCGGGCGGGTGTTCCGGCGGTCCGCCCGGCGGGCGGGTGCCCGGCGTCGAGGTGCCTTCGGTGGGCGCCGGGGCGGGCGGGTGCGGGCCGGGCGCCGACGGCCATGGCGCCGGGGCGGTTGCGCGGGGGCGGTCGGGCGGGGTGGGGGGCTGTGCCGGGGCACGGTGCGCTTCGGTGCTCATCCGCCCCCCATGATTCGTGTTCTCCCGACCTGTGCCCCACGACGCCCGATCGCCTTTCGGGGCAGGTCCGTTCGCGTCCTCACCGCGTGGGCGTCACTCTACGGGCTGACGTGGGCCGGGCGGGAACCAGTCGCAGAGTCCGGGGGAAGACGGGCGGATCTGACCGGATCATCCCCCTACCCAGTGGTAATCGACTCTGGCAAGCTCTGGCCATGACACCCCGCGCTGCCGACCGTGCCCGGTACGACCGGGCCACTGCCCGCCTCGACGCTCCCGTCGCCGTCGTCGATCTGGAGGCTTTCGACGACAACGCCGCGGATCTGGTCCGCCGGGCGGCCGGCAAGCCGATCAGAGTGGCGAGCAAGTCGGTGCGCTGCCGCGCACTGCTGGAGCGGGTGCTGGCCCGGGACGGGTTCGCGGGCATCATGTCGTTCACCCTCGCGGAGTCCCTGTGGCTGGCGCGCTCGGGGTTCGACGATGTGCTGCTCGCCTATCCGTCGGCGGACCGTGCCGCTTTCGCGGAGCTCGCCGGTGATGCGAAGCTCGCCGCCGCGGTGACCGTGATGGTCGACGACCCGGCGCAGCTGGAGCTGATCGACCGGGCCAGGGACGGCGGCTCGGAGGAGGTCCGGGTCTGCCTGGAACTGGACACCTCGCTCAAGCTGCTGGGCGGCCGGGTGCGGGTCGGCGCGCTGCGCTCACCGCTGCGCGAGCCCGCCCAACTGGCCGAGCTGGCCAGGTCGGTGGCGCGTCGTCGCGGCTTCCGGGTGGTGGGAATCATGGCGTACGAGGGCCATGTCGCCGGGGTGGGCGACTCGGTCGCGGGCCGGCCGGTGCGGTCCCGGGCGATCAGGCTGATGCAGAAGGCGGCCCGCAAGGAGCTGGCCACCCGGCGGGCAGCCGTCGTGGCGGCGGTCCGGGCCGTGGCGCCCGACCTGGAGTTCGTCAACGGCGGTGGTACCGGTAGCGTCCAGCACACGGCTGCCGAGCAGGCGGTGACGGAGATCGCGGCGGGCTCCGGGCTCTACGTACCGCGGCTCTTCGACAACTACTCCTCGTTCACCGGCCGCCCCGCCGCCCTCTTCGCGCAGCCCGTCGTGCGCAGGCCGGGCGTCGGCACCGTGACGGTGCTGGGCGGCGGCTATCCCGCTTCCGGGGTCGCGGGCCCGGACCGGCTGCCCGTCCCCTATCTGCCCGAGGGGCTGAGGTACGACCCGCAGGAGGGGCCGGGCGAGGTCCAGACCCCGCTGCTCGGCTCCCCCGCCGACGATCTGCTGATCGGCGACAAGGTGTGGTTCCGGCACGCGAAGGCCGGCGAGATGTGTGAGCGCTTCGACCAGTTGCAGCTGATCGAGGGCGACCGGGTGACGGCGACCGTACCGACGTACCGGGGCGAGGGCCAAACCTTCCTGTAGGGCCGCACGGGAGCTCCGCCGGGCCAGGCACCCGGAAGCCGTCAGAACACCGTGTCCGCCTGGTCGGGCACGACGCTGCCGTCGGCGCGGCGCACCGGCGCCGGTGAGCCGTTCGGGTCCGTATAACCGCTGGTCGCACAGGGGTACGGGGTGGTCAGGCGGCCCTTCGGCTCGATGAACATGGGGTTGACGATCCAGCGGCCGTCGGCGTTGTCGTACGCCCGGCACATGATCTCGCTCTTGTTGCGGTTGAGGACGAGCCGCAGTCCCGTCGCGTCGCGCAGGAAGGAGATGTCGGTGTCGGAGTCACCCGCGGCGAAGACCTGGCGTCGGTGCGCGGGCTGGATCCGCTCGGCCGCGGCGCCCCGTACGCCGAATATCTCCCTGTTGATCCAGCAGCGCTTGCCGTCGATGTACGTGATCATCGAGTCTTCGCCATCCCGTACGGTGCCGCATCCCGCCAGGTGCGCGGTGAGCCGGCCGCGTTCGGTCGCATTGCGGATGCCGAGGGCGTGGGCCGCGTCGATTCCGGCGCCGCGCGCCCAGACGTCGACGACCGGTTCCGGTGAGGCCGAGGTGATCCAGACGTCGAAGCCGGCCTTCTGGAGCGTACGGACGAGGTCGCGCTGCTGATCGTAGTAGCGGACCCAGCCGGTGACCTCGGCCGAGCCGACGCGCTGCACGGCGCCGACCGGCGCGGCCAGGTTCTCGGCGCGGGCCGCGGCGGCGAAGGACTCGGCCTGCCGGGTGGTCCAGCCCCGCAGGAGCTGGGCGGCCCAGGCGTACTGGGGCTCCATGCGGCGGTGGTCGAAGCCGACGAAGGCGGCCTCGCCGCCGGTGGTCTCACCCTCGGAGTAGATGGTGCGTATCTCGTCGGCGCACCCGGTGGCGGTGCGGGTGGGCAGCGGCCTGCCGGGCCGGGCGGTCGCGTCGCAGGCGGCGGAGAGGTCGGCGGCGGCCGGGGCGGTCAGATAGCGGCTGGTGGAGCGCCAGTCCCGGTCCGCGGGACGGCGGATCTTGCTGTTGCGCAGCAGCCAGAACATCGTGGCGTCACCGACGTCGTTCTTGATGACCGTGTTGTCCCAGTCGAAGACGGCGACGGGCGGCCTGCGGTCTTCAGCGGCGCGCCCGCACCGGCCGTAGGTGTCGATCAGCTGCTGGATGCTGGCCCGGTTGGCGCCGTACCAGCCCGCCGTGACACTGAGCGCCGGACACCTCTCGGGCCTCGCCTGCGCGGGCTGCGCGGCGACGAGCCCGCCGCCCGCCATCGCGAGGGCCGCCACGGCCGCCTGCCACCGACGTCTGTGCTGCATGGGCGCTCCTTACGTACGGCGTTCCGGCCCGGGATTCACGGGTTCGGGGCACGCACCGGCCGGGCGCCCGTCGGGGCCCGGCCGGTGCGGAGAGGGTGGTGCGCGCGGGGCTACACGGGGGTGACGTACGCCCCCGAGATGCCCCCGTCGACCAGGAAGTCGGTCGCGTTGATGAACGAGGAGTCGTCGCTGGCGAGGAAGGCCACCGCGGCGGCGATCTCGTCCGCCTCCGCGAACCGGCCGACCGGGATGTGCACCAGGCGGCGCGCGGCGCGCTCCGGGTCCGTGGCGAACAGCTCCTGGAGCAGCGGGGTGTTGACCGGCCCCGGGCAGAGCGCGTTGACCCGGATGCCCTCGCGGGCGAACTGCACGCCCAGCTCGCGGGACATCGCCAGGACGCCGCCCTTGGACGCGGTGTACGAGATCTGCGAGGTCGCCGCGCCCATCCGCGCCACGAACGAGGCGGTGTTGATGATGGAGCCGCGGCCCTGGCGCCGCATGTAGGGCAGGGCGGCCTTGCAGCACAGGAAGACGGACGTGAGGTTGACGTCCTGGACGCGCTTCCACGCGTCGAGTCCCGTGGTGAGGATCGAGTCGTCGTCGGGCGGTGAGATGCCCGCGTTGTTGAAGGCGATGTCGACCGAGCCATAGGTGTCGTACGCAGTCTTGAACAGCGCTTCGACCTGCTCGGGGTTGGTGACGTCGACGCGTACGAAGGTGCCGCCGACCAGCTCGGCCGCCGCCTTGCCCGCGGTTTCGTCGATGTCTCCGCAGACGATGTTCGCACCCTCGGAGGCGAGGCGGCGGGCGGTGGCGAGGCCGATGCCGCTGCCCGCTCCGGTGACGACCGCGGTGCGGCCGACCAGGCGGCGGCAGGTGCCCTCAGGAAGTGCAGGTGTTTCGCTCATGTGGGCTCAGGCCTCCGTGCTGATGAAGATGTTCTTGGTTTCGGTGAAAGCGGTGAGGGCGTCGGGGCCCAGCTCGCGTCCGAGCCCGGACTGCTTGTAGCCGCCGAACGGGGTCGAATGGCGCACGCTGCTGTGCGAGTTGACCGACAGGTTGCCCGCGGCGACGGCGCCGCCGACGCGCAGCGCCCGGCCCACGTCACGGGTCCAGATCGACCCCGACAGGCCGTACGGGGTGGCGTTGGCGAGCCGGACCGCGTCCTGTTCGTCGTCGAAGGGCAGGACGACGGCGACCGGGCCGAAGACCTCCTCCATGGCAACGTCGGAGCCGGGTGCCGCGTCGGTGAGGACGGTCGGGGCGAACCAGAAGCCGGGGCCCTGGGGGGCGCTGCCCCGGATCGCCCTGCCGCCCTCGGGGACGTAGGACCGGACGCGCTCCAGCTGGGACCGCGAGATCAGCGGGCCCATCTGGGTCTTCTCGTCGGACGGGTCGCCTACGACCACCGACTCGATGGCGGGGGTGAGGAGTTCGAGGAAGCGGTCGTACACGGAGCGCTGGACGAGGATGCGGGTACGGGCGCAGCAGTCCTGGCCCGCGTTGTCCAGGAAGGACATCGGGGTGGCCGCCGCCGCGGCCTCGATGTCGGAGTCGGCGAAGACGATGTTGGGGCTCTTGCCGCCGAGTTCGAGGGTGACGCGCTTCACGCGGTCGGCGCACTTGGACATGATCTTCTTGCCGACGCGCGTGGAGCCGGTGAAGACGATCTTCGCCACGCCGGGGTGTTCGACCAGCGCGTCGCCCGCGACGGCGCCCGCGCCGGGCAGCACCTGGAAGAGGCCCTCGGGCAGCCCCGCTTCGAGGGCGAGCTCGGCCAGCCGCAGCGCGGTCAGCGGGGTGGTCTCGGCGGGCTTGAGGATGACGGCGTTGCCCGCGGCGAGCGCGGGGGCCGCGCCCCAGGCGGCGATCGGCATCGGGAAGTTCCACGGCGCGATCACGCCGATGACGCCGAGGGGTTCGAGGAGGGTGAAGTTGATGCCGCCCGCGACGGGGATCTGCCGGCCGGTGAGACGCTCCACTCCGCCGGCGGCGTAGTCGAGCAGATCGCGTACGTTGCCCGCTTCCCAGCGCGCGTTGCCCAGCGTGTGGCCGGCTTCACCGACCTCCAGGTGGGCGAGCTCCTCGACGTGGTCGTCGACCACGTTGGCGAAGCGGCGCAGCAGGCGGGCGCGGTCCGCCGGGGCGGCGGCCGCCCAGGCGCGCTGCGCCCCGGTGGCCCGCACGACGGCCGCGTCGACATCGGCGGCCGTCGAGGCCGCGATGGTGGCGATGACCTCTTCGGTGGCCGGGTTGAGGACGTGGTGCTCGGTGGCGTGCTCGAAGGGCAAGGCTGGCCTCACAGTCGTTCGAAGGAGCGGCGGAGCTCCCAGTCGGTCACCGCGGTGTCGAAGGCTTGCAGCTCGACCCGCGCCATGTTGCGGTAGTGCGCGACGACCTCGTCGCCGAAGGCAGCCTTGGCGATGGGGCTGTTCTCCCAGAGCTCGGCGGCCTCGCGCAGGCTCAGCGGGACGTGCTCGTAGTCGCCGGTGTAGGCGTTGCCGGTGCACACCTCGGGGAGTTCGAGCTTGTGCTCGATGCCGTACAGGCCGGCCGCGACGAGGCCGGCGACCGCGAGGTGCGGGTTGACGTCGCCGCCGGGCAGCCGGTTCTCGAAGCGCATCGAGCGGCCGTGGCCGACGACGCGCAGGGAACAGGTGCGGTTGTCGTGGCCCCAGGCGACGGCGGTCGGGGCGAACGAGCCGGGCTGGAAGCGCTTGTACGAGTTGATGTTCGGGGCGTAGAGCAGGGAGAAGTCCCTGAGCGCCGCGAGTTGTCCGGCGAGGAAGTGCTGCATGACCGGGGACATGCCGCCGGGTCCGTCGCCCGCCATGACGTTGCGGCCGGCCTCTTCGACGGACTGGAGCGAGAGGTGGATGTGGCAGGAGTTGCCCTCGCGCTCGTTGTACTTGGCCATGAAGGTGAGCGAGACGCCCTCCTGGGCCGCGATCTCCTTGGCGCCGGTCTTGTAGATGGCGTGCTGGTCGCAGGTGGTGAGGGCCTCGTCGTACTTGAAGACGATCTCGTGCTGGCCGGGGTTGCACTCGCCCTTGGCCGACTCGACGGTCAGGCCCGCCGCCGTCATCTCGTTGCGGATGCGGCGCAGCAGGGGCTCGATCCGGCCGGTGCCCAGCACCGAGTAGTCGACGTTGTACTGGTTGACCGGGACGAGATCGCGGTAGCCCTGGTCCCAGGCTTGCTCGTAGGTGTCCTTGAAGACGATGAATTCCAGCTCGGTGCCGACGTGCGCGGTGTAGCCGCGTTCGGCGAGCCGTTCCAGCTGGCGGCGCAGGATCTGGCGGGGCGCGGCGACGACGGGTGAGCCGTCGGCGGGCCAGGCGAGGTCGGCGATGAGCATGGCCGTGCCGTCGTTCCACGGGACGCGGCGCAGCGTCGAGAGGTCGGGGCGCATGGCGAAGTCGCCGTATCCGCTGTCCCAGGAGGACATCGCGTAACCGTCGACGGTGTTCATCTCGGTGTCTACGGCGAGCAGGTAGTTGCAGCCTTCCGTGCCGTTCTCCAGGACGTCGTCGAGGAAGAACTGGGCGGCGAACCGCTTGCCCTGCAACCGTCCCTGCATGTCAGGGAAGGCCAGGACGACTGTGTCTATTTCGCCGCTCACGATCAGGTCGCGCAGTTCCTGGAGTGCGAGCGGTGGTGTGCGGTCTGCCACGGAAAAGTCCTCCTTCGGTCAGCCGGAAGCCATAAGGTATTCCTGAAGACCATTGCTTGGGAAGGGGAAACCGCAACGTGGCAAGCGAAATCGATTCCGCGGACCGTCTGACGCCCGTGCTGCGGCCCGTGCGGGCGGGCAATGGCTTCGAGGAGGCGCTGGAGCAGATCCTCCAGGTGCTGCGCCTGGGCCTGGTGCCGGCGGGCGAGCGGCTGCCCGCCGAGCGCGACCTCGCGGACCGCCTGCGGATAAGCCGGGTCACACTGCGCGAGGTCCTGAAGGTGCTGCAGGACCAGGGCCTGGTGGAGAGCAGACGCGGCCGTTACGGCGGAACGTTCGTGCTGCCTCGCCCGGACACCCCGGCCGGCGGCGGCGCCGGGGCGGAGCTGCGCAGGCGCCTGGAGTCCGTCGACGTGGAGGACGTCCTGCGCTTCCGGGAGGTGCTGGAGGTCGGCGCGGCCGGGCTGTGCGCGGCGCACGGGCTGACCGAGCGGGGCGCGCGGCGGCTGCGCGCGGCGCTCGCCGCCACGCACGACGCGCCCCTGGACGACTACCGCAGGCGCGACACGATGCTGCACCTCACGCTCGCCGAACTCGCCGGGTCGCCGACGCTGACCGCGCAGTATGCCGCCGTGCGCGCGGGCGTGAACGGCCTGCTGGACTGCATCCCGCTGCTCGTGCGCAACCTGGAGCACTCCCAGCAACAGCACAGCGCACTGGTGGACGCGGTGCTCGACGGGGACGCCGACGGCGCGCGCGAGGTGATGCGCGAGCACTGCGGGGGCACCGCGGCGCTCCTGCGGGGCTTCCTGACCTGATCCGGCCGCCGCGAACCGAACCGGCCACCGCCACGCCCCGCGACATCCGTAACAGCGGGTTAACGCACAGGTCTTGCGCTGGGACCGGCCGAACCACAAAGGTATGGCATCCCACCATTGAACCCGAGGCAGGAGCGGCTCATGGCCGAGAGCACCGAATCGCGTACCCCACCGTCAGCGTCCTCGGCCGGCTCCGGGGGCTCCCCCGAAGCCCTCTATCTGAAGCGGCGCGCACTGCGCCGGGGCAGCGCCGGCTGGCTGCTGCTCACCGGCCTCGGGGTCGCGTACGTCGTCTCCGGCGACTTCTCGGGCTGGAACATCGGCCTGGCCGAGGGCGGCTTCGGCGGGCTCGCGATCGCCACCCTGCTGATGGGCGTGATGTACGCCTGCCTCGTCTTCGCGCTCGCCGAGCTGTCCGCGATCCTGCCCACGGCGGGCGGCGGCTACGGCTTCGCCCGACGCGCCCTGGGCACCTGGGGCGGTTTCCTGACCGGCACCGCGATCCTCATCGAGTACATCCTGGCGCCGGCCGCCATCTCCATCTTCATCGGCGACTACGTCGAGTCGCTCAATCTCTTCGGCCTCGACGCGGGCTGGCCGGTCTACCTCGCCTGCTTCGCGATCTTCATCGGCATCCACCTGTGGGGCGTCGGCGAGGCGCTGCGCTTCAGCCTGGTGGTCACCGCCATCGCGGTGGCCGCGCTGCTGATCTTCGCGGTGGGCGCGTTCACCGAGTTCAGCGGCTCCCACCTCAACGACATCCCGGTCGACAAGGAAGCCTTCGGCTCCAACTCCTGGCTGCCGTTCGGCCTGCTGGGCATCTGGTCCGCCTTCCCGTTCGGCATGTGGTTCTTCCTGGGTGTCGAGGGCGTGCCACTGGCCGCCGAGGAGGCCAAGGACCCGGTGCGCTCGATGCCGCGCGCCCTGTCGATCTCCATGGCCGTGCTGGCGCTGCTCGCCCTGGTCACGTTCTTCGCCGCGACCGGCGCGCGCGGCTCGGCGGCCATCCAGGACGCGGGCAATCCGCTGGTCGTGGCGCTCCAGGGCGACGGCGAACCCACGGCGCTCAGCCGGTTCGTGAACTACGCGGGCCTGGCGGGTCTCGTCGCCTCCTTCTTCTCACTGATCTACGCGGGGTCCCGGCAGCTGTTCGCGCTCTCCCGGGCCGGGTATCTGCCCCGCTTCCTGTCCCTGACGAGCCGCCGCAAGGCCCCTTACCTCGGGCTCCTCATTCCCGGCGCGATCGGCTTCGCCCTCGCCGCCGGATCGGGCAACGGCGGGCGGATGCTCAACGTCGCCGTCTTCGGCGCGACGATCTCGTACGCCCTGATGGCCCTGTCGCACATCGTGCTGCGCCGCCGGGAGCCCGAACTGCCGCGCCCCTACCGCACGCCCGGTGGCATCGTCACCTCTTCGGTGGCCTTCGCGCTGGCGCTGTCCGCGCTGGTGGCGACGTTCCTGGTGGACAAGGACGCGGCGTTCATCGCACTCGGCGTCTACGCGGTCGCCCTCGCCTACTTCGCCTTCTACAGTCGCCACCGCCTGGTCGCGGCGGCTCCCGAGGAGGAGTTCGCGGCGCTGGCCGCCGCCGAGGCCGAACTCGAACGCAAGTGACCCACGACTGACCCACGAACGACCGGAGGACCGTGCACGTGCCTGCCCCCAAGCCGCTGATCGGCATCAGCACCTATCTGGAAGCGTCCGCCAAGTGGGGCGTGTGGGACCTGCCCGCCGCCCTGCTGCCGACCGGATACCCCCGGCTCGTACAGGCGGCGGGCGGAATCGCGGTGATGCTGCCGCCCGACGAGGCATCGTCGGCCGCCGAAGTGGTGGCCCGGCTGGACGCGGTGGTCGTCGCGGGCGGGCCCGATGTCGAGCCCGTACTGTACGGAGCCGAACGCCACCCGCGTACCGGGCCGCCCGCGCCGGAGCGGGACGCGTGGGAACTCGCCCTGATCAAGGCCGCGTTGGCGTCCGGTACGCCGCTCCTGGGGATCTGCCGGGGCATGCAGCTGCTGAATGTCGCGCTCGGCGGCACGCTCGTCCAGCACCTGGAGGGGCACATCGCGTCCGTCGGTGTCCTGGGCACGCACACCGTGCGGCCGGTGCCGGGCACGCTGTACGCGTCGATCGTGCCGCGGGACTGCGACGTGCCGACGTACCACCACCAGGCCGCCGACCGACCCGGTGAGGGCCTGGTGGTGTCGGCGTACGCGACGGACGGCACCCCGGAGGCCGTCGAACTGCCCGGCGCCGCCTGGGTGCTCGGCGTCCAGTGGCATCCGGAGATGGGCGAGGACCTACGGGTGATGCGGGCCCTGGTCACGGCCGCCGCGGCGGGCCCGCCCACGCCCTGACCGGCAACCGCCACCACTCCTCCGGCCGCGCCAACGCCCCGCACACCCCTTCCAACCGCCACAGTGGAGAGGTAGGAGCGGGTCCGACGGCAGGAGGGAGACCGGTGTGACGACGGACGAGGCGCGGTCGCCCTTGCGGTGCCTGGTGACCGGAGCGAGCGGATACATCGGCGGGCGGCTGGTGCCCGAGCTGCTCGGGGCCGGGCACCAGGTGCGCTGCATGGCCCGTACACCCGAGAAGCTGCGCGACTTCCCGTGGGCCGGGCAGGTGGAGACCGTACGGGGAGATGTGACCGACCCGGAGTCGACGGGCAGCGCGCTCAAGGACATCGACGTCGCCTACTACCTGGTGCACGCGCTCGGCACCGGCCGCGGCTTCGAGGACAGGGACCGCAGAGCGGCCAACGTATTCGCGGAGCAGGCGCGGGCGGCGGGGGTACGGCGCATCGTCTATCTGGGCGGGCTCACCCCGGCCCGGATCCCGGAGCGCGCGCTGTCCCCGCATCTGCGCTCCCGGACCGAGGTCGGTCGGATCCTGCTGGACTCCGGGGTACCGACCGCCGTGCTGCGGGCCGCGGTCATTCTCGGGTCGGGCTCGGCGTCCTTCGAGATGCTGCGGTATCTGACGGAACGGCTGCCGCTGATGGTGACCCCCAGCTGGGTACGGACCCGGATCCAGCCGGTCGCCGTCCGCGACGTACTGCGATGCCTGGTGGGCTGCGCGCGGCTGCCGGAGGAGCTGAACCGGATGTTCGACCTCGGTGGCCCCGACGTCCTCACGTACCGCGACATGATGCAGCGGTACGCGCGGGTGGCCGGCCTGCCGCGCAGGCTGATCTTCCCCGTTCCGGTGCTCACACCGGCGCTCTCCAGCCACTGGGTGGGGCTGGTGACGCCGGTGCCCAGCTCCATCGCGCGCCCGCTGGCCGAGTCGTTGCGCCACGAGGTGGTGTGCCACGAGAACGACATCGCGCAGTACGTTCCCGAGCCGCCGGGCGGCCCGATCGGCTTCGACCGCGCGGTCGAGCTGGCCCTCAAGCGCGTGCAGGAGGCGGATGTCACCACCCGCTGGTCCTCCGCGTCGGTGGCCGGCGCGCCGAGCGACCCGTTGCCCACCGACCCCGACTGGGCGGGCGGCAGCCTCTACAAGGACTCCCGTGAGCAGACCGTGGACGCGACGCCCGAGAAGCTGTGGCGGGTGGTCGAGGGCATCGGCGGCGAGAACGGCTGGTACTCCTTCCCGCTCGCCTGGGCCGTACGGGGCTGGCTGGACCGCCTGGTCGGCGGCGTCGGCCTGCGCCGCGGCCGACGGGACGCGTCCCGGCTGCGGGTGGGCGACTCGCTCGACTTCTGGCGCGTGGAGGAGGTCGAGCAGGGCCGGCTGCTCAGGCTGCGGGCGGAAATGCGGGTGCCGGGGCTGGCCTGGCTGGAACTGCGGGTCGAGACGGACGAGAAGGGCCGGACGGTGTACCGGCAGCGTGCGCTGTTCCATCCGCACGGGCTGGCGGGGCACGCGTACTGGTGGAGCGTCGCACCGTTCCACGGCGTGGTGTTCGGCGGGATGGCCCGCAACATCGCGGCGGCCGCGGTGCGGTGAGGGAGGGGCGGGGGCACCTGGCCCGTTCGGCCACGTGCCCCGTTGCGGAACCTGGCCCGTCCCGTCACTTGAGTCCGTCCCGTCACTTCGCTCGTGCGGTCACGGGGTCACGGGGTCACGGGGTCACGTCACGCGGGCGCTTGAACGCGGGGCGCGCGGGCGCTTGAGCGCGGAGTCGCGCGGGTCCGGCGCCTCCGGGTGACTCGGGGGCCCGGCCCGAAACCACGACGGGGCGGGCAGGGCCCGTGGCTTCGCACGTGCCTGCCCGCCCATGTCGTGCTGCCGGTCGGCGGACGCCTGCCGGCGTACCGCGCGGCCCCGGACCGGGTCAGATGCGGCCGGCGAGGAGGCGGGTGATCGGGCCCTGGTGGCGCTGCTCCAGCTTGCGGCCCGCTGCGAACGACACGGCGCCAATGGCCACCACGCCCGCACCGGCGCCCGCCACGATCCCCTTGCGCGTCTGCATCGCCGTCCATGCGGTGGTCGCGGTCGACGCGACCTTGCCCGATGCCGACTCCAGGGCGCGCCGGCCCGCCTGGACGCCCTTCAGTCCGGACAGCTTCGCGCTCTCGGCCGCGTCCACGGCCTTTCCCGCGGCGTCCTTGGCCTTCGAGACCGCAGCGTCGGCGTCGACCTTCGCGGCGGCACTGGAAACGGTGGTCCTGGTGTTGCTGTCTTCAGTCATGGCCTGCGGGTATCCGCTCGGGGCCGCCGCAAACCGTCAGCTGTCCTCCCTTGCCGGACGGGTGAGCGTCAGCAGGTCCCGGGCGGGGCCCGTGGGGCGGGGCCCGGTCGGCCAGACCGCGCGCAGGTCGCGGCTGAGCCGGACGCCGTCGACCGGGATCTTGACGAGGCGGCGCGAGGCCAGCTCCTCCCCCAGCGCCAGCTCGCTCAGCACGCTGGGGCCCGCCCCGCTGACCGCGGCGGCCTTCACCGCGGTGGTGGAGGACAGCTCCAGGAGAGGGTCCGCGAGGCCGCCGTGCCCGGCGAGGGCGGCGTCCAGGACCTGGCGGGTGCCCGAGCCGCGTTCGCGGAGGATGAGATGCGCCTCGGCCAGTTCCCGCGCGGCCACCGGGCGGCGGCGGCGGGCCCAGGGGTGGGTCGGGGCCGCGACCACCACGAGCCGGTCGTGGCCGATGACGACGCCGTCGAGCCCGTCCGGCACGGCCAGGCCCTCGACGAAGCCCAGGTCCGCCTCACCGCTCAGCAGCCGCTGCGCGACCGCCGCGGAGTTGCCCGCGAGCAGCGAGACCGCGGTGCCGGGGCGCTGGCCGCTCAGCGCGATCAGCCAGCCGGGCAGCAGGTACTCGGCGATCGTCATGCTGGCAGCGACCCGCAGCCGCGAGTCCCGCCGGCCGCGCAGCGCCTGCGCGCCCGCGTCGAAGGCCTCGGCCGCCTCCACGACCTGGCGGGCCCAGTCGGTGACGAGGGCGCCCGCGTCGGTGAGCCGCGAGCCGCGGGGCGAGCGGTCCACCAGGGCGACGCCGAGCCGGCGTTCCATCGAGCGGATACGGCTGCTCGCGGCGGGCTGGGTGATGCCGAGCTCCCGCGCGGCCCGCCCGAGGCTGCCGAGCCGGGCGACGGCGAGCAGCAGCTCCATGGAGCCGAGATCGGGCACCCGGTGCGCGAGTGGCGGCCGGTCGCCGGGGCCCGGGTGGTTCTCCGCCCCGTCCGGCGATCCGGACGACGGGCGCACACTGCCGGGGCCCGACCCGGAGCCGGGAGCTGCGCCGGGGCCCGAGGCCATGCCCGAGCCGGAACCGGCGGCGAGGCCGGGGCCCGTCTCCGCCTCCGGCGCCGACTCCGATTCCACAGCGTCGCCGACGTCCTGGTATTCGCCGAAGCCTGGGTGTGTCATAAAGCCAGCTTATGACCCCATAGAAGGATCGTCCCTGGTGGGGGCCGCTTCCGCCGGGGAGAGTGGTCGTATGGCCATCTCCGCGCAGCCGCATCCCCTCCTCACGGCCACCCCGCGCCGCCCGGCCCTGCGCCACCTCGGCCCGAACTGGTACGCCACCGTCATGGGCACCGCCATCGTCGCCAACGCCGGCGCCGCGCTGCCGGTCGACGCCCCCGGCCTGCGCGCGGCGTACACGACGGTCTGGGCGCTGTCCGTCCTGATGCTCACCGGTCTCCTCGCGGCCCGCGCCGGCCACTGGGCCCAGCACCGGGACCAGGCCAGGACGCACCTCCTCGACCCGGCCGTCGCCCCGTTCTACGGGTGTCTGGCGATGGCGCTGCTCGCGGTCGGCGGCGGTACGGCGGCGGTCGGCGGTGACGTCGTCGGCGCCGGGGCGGCCCTGGCCGCCGCCGCGGCGCTGTGGTGCGCGGGAACGGCCGTCGGGCTGGTCACCGCCGTCGCGATCCCGTATCTGATGGTCGTACGTCACCGGGTCGACCCCGCCGCCGCCTCACCGGTGTGGCTCCTGCCGGTGGTCTCGCCGATGGTCTCCGCGGCGCTCGGCCCGCAGCTGATCCCGCATCTGCCGGAGGGCCAGTGGCGCGAGGCGATGCTGCTCGGCTGCTACGCGATGTTCGGGCTGAGTCTGCTGGCCACCCTGCTGATGCTGCCGCTGATATTCGCCCGTCTCGTCCATCACGGCCCGCTGCCGCTCGTTCTGACGCCGACGCTCTTTCTCGTCCTGGGGCCGCTCGGCCAGTCCACCACCGCCGTCAACGCGCTCGCGGACGTCGCGCCCGGCGCGATCGGGGCGCCGTACGCGCACGCTTTCGGCGCGTTCGCCGTCCTCTACGGGGTGCCGGTGATGGGGTTCGCGCTGCTGTGGCTGGCGCTCGCCGTGGCTCTGGTGGTCCGCGCGGTCCGCAACGGGATGACCTTCGCGATGACCTGGTGGGCCTTCACCTTCCCCGTCGGTACGTGCGTGACGGGCGCCACGGGTCTCGCCCGCCACACCGGGCTCGACGCCTTCAGCTGGCTGGCCGTCGCACTGTATGCCGTGCTCGTCACGGCGTGGGCGGTGGCTGCGGTCCGTACGCTGCGCGGTCTGCTCGGCGGAGCGCTGCTCGCAGCACCGTCGGCGCCTCGGCCAATGACGGCCCGTACCACGTGAGGTGCCGGCCGCTGACGAGCGCCGCGGGCAGCCCGGGAAAGGCCTCGGGCCCGTCGTCGGCCGTGAAGCGGTAGGGCTCGTCCGGCAGCACCACCAGGTCGGCCCCGGCGGCGCGCAGCTCGTCGAGCGGGATGCGTGGGTATCGCTCGGCGTGCCGGGCGTAGCGGTGGTCGACGCCGAGGCGGGCCAGCAGGTCCCCTGCGAAGGTGTCGCGGCCCAGGACCATCCACGGCCTGCGCCAGATCGGTACGACCGCCGTCAGCCGCCGCACCGGGGGCGCTTCGGCCCACGCGTCGCGTGCGGCGTCGAGCCAGTCCGGGCGGGAGCGCAGTCCGCAGCCCGCGACCAGTACCCGTGCCAGCTCGTCGAGGGCCTCGGGCAGGTCGCGGACGACGGTGACCATGACGGTGAGGCCCGCCTGCCGCAGGGCGGCGAGATCCGGCTCCCGGTTCTCCTCCTCGTTGGCGATGACGAGGTCGGGGGCGAGTCGCACGATCGCTTCGACGTCCGGGTTCTTGGTGCCCCCGATGCGTACGACATCGAGGTCGGCCGGGTGGCTGCACCAGTCGGTGGCCCCGACGAGCAGGCCCGGCGCGCTCACGGCGACGGCCTCGGTCAGCGACGGCACCAGCGAGACGACGCGCACGGCGGGCCCGTCAGCCGCTGTGACCGACGGTGCCGGCCGCGGCGACGATGAGGATGCGGGTGCCCGGCTCGGTGGCGCGCCAGCGGTGCCGTACACCGCCGGACAGGAACAGCGTGTCGCCGCGCTCCAGCCGGTACGCCCGGCCTTCCGCCTCCACCTCGGCGGCGCCGTCGGCGATGTACATGAGCTCGTCGCCGTGGTGCTGGAATTCGCGGCGGGTGTCCTGTTCGCCGGTGTATTCGGTGGCCTTCAGCTGATGCCGGCCGCGCACCACGCACCGCACGCCGTCGGAGTCCCCGACGTCGTCGGTGGCCCGTACGACATCGACCATCAGCCCTGAGTCGGCCGCCGCGGTCAGCTCGCCCACCGTGGTCTTCAGCGCCTCGGCCACCCGCTCCAGCGAGCGGGTGCTGGGGCGGGCCCGCTCGTTCTCGACCTGGCTGAGGAACGGCACCGAGAGTCCGCTGCGGGCCGAGACCGTGGCCAGGGTGAGTTCCAGGGCTTTGCGACGCCTCCGGACGGCCGTACCGACCCGAAGGGTTTCCTTGTCGTCCATGGCTCCGGCTCCCTCCCTGGCTCGTGGTCCGAACCGGCTGAGTGAAGCCTACGCAGCTTCACGCGACGGTTTCGTACATACGTCAGGGAAGGTTTCTCCCATCGGGCCGGACGAAGAACACGAAGGGGTGGCATCACCCTGTGGTGATGCCACCCCTTCGTGGTGTCGCGCAAGGCGGCGAACGGTCAGCCGGTCGCCGGCGTCATCTTCTCCGCGATGCCCGGATTTTCCTTCATCCAGGCCTTCACGGCTTCTTCCTCGTGCCCCGCGCCGCGCTTCTGGATCTCGTTCTCCAGGCCGCCGAGCTGCTCCTCGGACAGCTTGAACTTCTTGAACCACTCGGTCAGCCGCGGGTAGTTCTTCGGGAAGTCCTTGTTGCCGATGATGTGCAGCCGGTCACCTTCGCCGAAGAGCTTCTTCGAGTCCTTGAGCTTGGTCATCTTGAACTCGTTGTACGCCCAGTGCGGGGTCCACAGGAGCACCGCGACGGGCTCCTTCTTGGCGTACGAACGCTTCAGCTCGGCCAGCATGCCGGGCGTGGAGCCGTCGACGACCTTGTACTCCTTGTCCAGGCCGTAGCCGGGCAGGACGTTGGTCTTGAGGTTCTCCATCGTCGCGGTGCCGGGCTCGATGCCGATGATCCGGCCCTTGAACTTGTCGCCCTTGCCCTTGAGGTCCTCGAGCGTCTTGACGTCCTTGACGTACGACGGGACGGCGACCTCGATCGATGTCGGCCCGTACCAGGACCCGATGTCGGTCAGCTTGTCGCCGTACTTGTCCCAGTAGTTCTTCTGCGTGTACGGCAGCCAGCCGTCCAGCTGGACGTCGAGCTGGCCGCGTGACATCGCCTCGTACATCGGACCGACCTCGAACTGCTTGAGGTTGATCTTGTAGCCGCGCTCCTCCAGGACCGCCTTCCACAGGTACGTGGCGGCGATGTCCTCCTCCCAGGGGAACCAGGCCATCTCGACGGCGCGGTCACGCTCGTCCTCGCCGTTCGCGGCCTTGGGCGTCTTGGCGACCGGGACCCACGTGTCGAGCAGCTCGGGGTTGTCCTTGAGCCAGGCGCGGACGGCCTCCTGCTCCTTGCCCTTGCCGGTCGTCTGGATCTTCGATTCAAGGCCGGTGAGCTGCTCCTCGGTCATCTTGAAGTTCTTGATCCACTTGGCGACCGCGGGGTTCTCCTGGGAGAAGCCCTTGCGCGCGAGGGTGTGCACACCGTCGCCCTTGCCCCAGCTGCCCTTGGGGTCCTTGAGCTTCTTCAGGTCGAAGTCGCTGTACGCCCAGTGCGGCGACCACAGCGTGGTGACGATGGGCTCCTTCTTGGCGTACGCGCGCTTGAGCTCGGCCAGCATCGCGGGCGTGGAGCCGTCGACGACCTCGAACTCGCCCTCCAGGCCGTAGTCCTTGAGGACCTTGTCCTTGAGGAGCCCCATCATTCCGGCGCTCGGCTCAATGCCGATGATCTTGCCCTTGAACTTGCCGGACTTGCCCTTGAGGTCCGCCAGGGAGTCGACGCCCTTCACGTACGAGGGGACGCTCAGCTCCAGCGAGGTAGGGCCGAACCACGAGCCCATGTCCTCCAGCTTGTCCTGGTACTTCTTCCAGTACTTCTCGTGGGTGACCGGCAGCCACGAGTCGGTCTGCAGGTCGATCTGGCCGGCCGCCTGGCCCGTGTAGAGCGAGCCCGCCTCGTACTGCTTCGTGTCGACCTCGTAGCCGCGCTGCTCCAGCATTTCCTTCCAGAGGAAGGTGGAGGCGATGCCCTCGTCCCACGGGATGTAACCCATGGAGATCTTCTTGCCCTGGCCGACGTTTGAGGAGTCGGCGACGGACTTGGTGGCTGAGCCGCCGAAGAGGCCCATGCCACCCGCGACCAGCGCGAGGACGACCACACCGGCGACGGCGACGACCGGCTGCGGCCGGTGGCTCCAGATCTTCGAACCGCTGGACATGGCCTGCGCCTTGGCGAGCGCGCGGCGGCCGAGCGGGGAGACCTGGTTGCCGAGCGCGCCGGTCATCCGGTCGAGGTACATGGCCATGATGACGATGGACAGACCGGCCTCGAAGCCGAGACCCACGTCGATGTTGCCGAGCGCGCGGTAGACGGCGCCACCGAGGCCGCCGCCGCCGACCATGCCGGCGATGACCACCATGGACAGGCCCAGCATGATGACCTGGTTGATGCCGGCCATGATCGTCGGCAGGGCGAGCGGGAGCTGGACGCGCAGCAGGGTGTTGCGCGGCGTCGTACCGAAGGCCTCGGCGGCCTCGACGAGGTCACCGTCGACCTGGCGGATGCCGAGCTCGGTCATCCGGACGCCGGGGGGCAGCGCGAAGATGATCGTCGCGACGATGCCGGGGACCGCGCCGACGCCGAAGAAGATGACGCCGGGGATCAGATACACCATGGCCGGCATGGTCTGCATGAAGTCCATGACGGGCCGGGTCACGGCGCTGACGGTCTTGGACCGCGAGGACCAGATCCCGAGCGGGATCGAGATCGCCAGGATGATCACGGTGGAGACGAGCACGAGCGACAGGGTCGACATGGCGTCGTCCCACAGTTCGACCGAGTCGATCAGCGCGAATCCGGCGAAGGCCAGCACACCGGCGATCAGGCCGCGCAGCCACCAGGCGATGACGGCGAAGATGCCCGCGAGGATCAGCGGCTCGGGCGCGGTGAGCGCGCCGGACACGACGTCGTGCAGACCGCCGACCACGGCGGTGATCGCGTCGAACAGCCAGGTGAAGTTCTCGATGAGCCACTCGACACCACTGTCGACCCACTCACCCAGGGGGAACCTAGGCACCGGCGATCACCTTGCTCACGGAGTTGACGCTCATCGGGACGATGGTCTCGGCGGCGGCCTTCGGCGCGTCGCCCGGAGTCATCGGCTCCCCGAGTACGGCGAGCAGCCGCGACCGCGGTACGACGCCGGTCAGCCTCCCCTTGGCGTCGACGACGGCGACGGGCGCGCCGCTGGTGGAGCAGGGGGTGAAGAGTTCGATGATCGGGGTGTCCGCGGTGACGGTGGCGGCGGCGGCCTTCAGGACGTCGTCGGCGGTGAGCAGTTCCACGCCCTCGTCGGTCTTCGTACCGAAGGCGGTGTCGGGGTCGGCCATGATGGCGCCCGCGGTGAGGACCCGGGAGCGGTCCACGTCCTGGGTGAAGGAGGCGACGTAGTCGTTGGCGGGGGTGACGAGGATGTCCTCGGCAGTGCCCATCTGGACTATTCGGCCGTCGCGCATGACCGCGATTCGGTCGCCGAGGCGCATGGCCTCGTTGAGGTCGTGGGTGATGAAGACGATGGTCTTCTTCAGCCGCTTCTGGAGTTCGAGGAGCTGGTCCTGCATGTCACGGCGGATCAACGGGTCGAGGGCGCTGAACGACTCGTCCATGAGCAGCAGGTCGGCGTCGGTGGCCAGCGCGCGGGCGAGGCCCACGCGCTGCTGCATCCCGCCGGACAGCTCGTCGGGCCAGGACTTCTCCCAGCCCTTGAGGCCGGCGAGTTCCAGGGCCTCGGTGGCGCGCTTCAGGCGCTCCTGGCGGGGTATGCCCTGTACTTCGAGGCCGTAGCCGACGTTCTCCAGGACGCTGCGGTGCGGGAAGAGCGCGAAGTGCTGGAAGACCATGCTGATCTTCGAGGAACGAACGCCGCGCAGCTCCGAGGGGCTCAGCGCGGTGAGGTCCTGATCGTCGAAGAGCACCCGTCCGGCGGTCGGCTCAAGCAGTCCGTTGAGCATCCGCAGCAACGTGGACTTGCCCGATCCGGACAGACCCATGACGACGAATATCTGCCCCGGCTCCACGGTGAACGTGGCATCGATCACCGCGGCGGTCGTCCCGTCGGCCCGCAGCTCGTCACGGTCGGCTCCACTTCCGAGCTTCTGAACCGCGTCTTCGGGTCGTTTGCCGAACACCTTGTACAAGTGCTCAGCCTGCAGCCTGGACACATACACCTCACGCGTTGAACTGAAAACGGCCCACCACCCCCGCTCGGCAGGCCGTGGAGCAGCACGGCTTCGGCCCGTTTCACCCATCAAGAAGTTGAAACCAAAATGGGGTCCGCTCCGACGCGGCACCTTCCCGTGCTTACACAGGCCAAACACAAGAGTGATCCACTTCACGCCGTCGCCACTTGTGCCGCGTACGGCATCATCTGAGGGTGACGCGACGCCTGATGCTCCTCGACACCGCTTCCCTCTACTACCGGGCCTATTTCGGGGTTCCCGACACCGTCCGCGCCCCCGACGGCACACCCGTCAACGCCGTGCGCGGACTGCTCGACTTCATCACCCGACTCGTCCAGGACCACCACCCCGACGACCTCGTGGCCTGCATGGACGCCGACTGGCGGCCGAACTGGCGGGTCGAGCTGATCCCGTCCTACAAGGCGCACCGGGTGGCCGTGGAGACCGAGACCGGCCCCGATGAGGAGGCCACTCCGGACACCCTCGCCCCTCAGGTGCCGATCATCGAGGCGGTGCTCGACGCGGTCGGCATCGCCCGGGTCGGTGTCGCCTCGTACGAGGCGGACGACGTGATCGGCACGCTCGCGGGCCGCGCGACGGGACCGGTGGACATCGTCACCGGCGACCGCGATCTCTATCAGCTGGTCGACGACGCCCGCGGGGTGCGAGTGCTGTACCCGCTCAAGGGAGTCGGCCAACTCCAGGTCACCGACGAGGCGTGGCTCCGCGAGAAGTACGGGGTGAACGCCTCGGGGTACGTCGACTTCGCCCTGCTGCGCGGCGACCCGAGCGACGGACTGCCCGGCGTCCCCGGCATCGGCGAGAAGACCGCGGCCAAGCTGCTCGACGCGTACGGCGACCTGGCCGGAATCATGGCCGCCGTCGGCGACCCGGCGTCGAAGCTGACGCCGTCGCAGCGCAAGCGGCTGGACGAGTCGCGGGACTATGTCGCGGTCGCGCCCAAGGTGGTGCGCGTCGCCCCCGACGTGCCGCTGCCCGGCTTCGACCCGGCGCTGCCCTCCGAGCCGCTCGATCCGGAGTTGCTCGACGCGCTGGCGGACCGGTGGGGGCTCGGTGGCGCCCTGCAGCGACTGCTCTCCACTCTGCGGAAGTAGAGTGCTAAGTTAGGCAAGCCTAACCAGACCAGCGTCAGGGGAGAACCACCGTGGCAGAGCGACCGGCCCGCAAGACAGCGCAGGTTCACGAGGCACAGGTGACGCGCACCGAGCGGCTCACCCCGCACATGGTGCGGGTCGTCCTCGGCGGTGAGGGCCTGTCCGGCTTCACCGTGGGCGAGTTCACCGACCACTACATCAAGGTGCTGTTCCCGGCCGAGGACGTGACGTACCCGGAGCCCTTCGACATGGCCCGCATCCGGGAGGAATTCCCGTCGGAGCAGTGGCCGGCCACCCGCGCGTACACCGTGCGGAGCTGGGACCCGGCCGCGCGCGAGCTGGCCGTCGACTTCGTGGTGCACGGCGACGAGGGTCTCGCGGGGCCGTGGGCCGCGCTGGTCCAGCCCGGTGAGACGGTACGTTTCCTCGGCCCGGGCGGCGGCTACGTCCCGGACGCGGCGGCCGATTGGCACCTGCTGGTCGGCGACGAGAGCGCGCTGCCCGCGATCGCCGCCTCGCTGGAGCGGATGCCCGCCGGAGCCCTGGTGCACGCCTTCGTGGAGGTGGCGGACGCCGAGGAGGAGCAGAAGATCGTCACGCCCGACGGCGTCGAGGTCACCTGGCTGCACCGCGCCGGCAACCCGGTGGGCGACAGCCTGATCGCCGCCGTGCGCGGCCTCGACTTCCCCGCGGGGGACGTCCAGGCCTTCGTGCACGGCGAGGCGGGCTTCGTGAAGGACCTCCGCCGCCATCTGCGCATCGACCGGGCGATCCCGCGCGAGCGCCTCTCGATCTCCGGCTACTGGCGCCTCGGCCAGGACGACGACGCCTGGCGCGCGGCGAAGCGCGAGTGGAACGAGCAGGTGGAGCGCGAGCAGGAGAGCGCGGCCTGAACCCGGCCCACCCGCCCGCCCACGGACCCCCGGCTGCTCAGCCGGGGGTCCGTTCGCCGCCGTAGAGACGGGCGGACTCGTTCGTCTGCGCCATCCTGCGCATCGAGGCGAGCATCGCGTCGCCCAGCACCGTGCCGACCACCACCCCTTCCACCACGTCGTCCCGCGCCCCCCGGCCCGCGACGTACGCGAGATCGGCGTGGGCGACCGTCTCGGCCGCGTCCGCGTAGTCGTCAAGCACCCCGGCGAACGCGCCGTGCCCCACCCTGTCCAGTGCGGCCAGCGCCGCCGCCAGCGCCTCGGACGCCGCGCCCTTCGCCGCCACCCGCCAGCCGCGCCGGGCGATCAGCTCCACCACCTGTTCCCGCGCCGCCGCCGCCGCGTCGTCGTCCTCCTCGCCGTAGCGCGGCGCGAGGGATTTCGCGGCCACGCCGAGCACCTTGTGCACCGGCTGCGCGGGATCGTCGACCGCCTCCAGCACCTTCATGCTGTACAGCCCCGCGCTGGCCTGGATGCTCTCCCTCCTCACCCACGGCCGGCGGACCGGCTGGTGGGCGGGGACGGTCGTCGCCGTGACGAGCCTGGCCGAGATGGTGCTCATCACCACCCAGGTGGTCCGCGGCAGGCGCAGCCACTTCAACCACGAGTCGCCCCTCGACTCGCAGCTGTACAACCTGATGGCCATCAGCGTCGTCGTCCTGTGGCTCGGCGCGCTGGTCATCGCCGTGCTGCTGCTGCGCTCGCGGCTCACCGACCGGGCCGCGGCCTGGTCGATCCGCTCCGGCGCCCTCATCGCGCTGATCGGCGCCGCCCTGGGCTTTCTGATGACGCAGCCCACCGCCCAGCAGCTGGCGGCGGGCGACTTCGACAACGCCAAGGTGGTCGGCGCGCACAGCGTCGGCGTACCGGACGGCGGCCCGTCGATGCCACTCACCGGCTGGTCGACGACCGGCGGCGATCTGCGCATCCCGCACTTCGTCGGCATGCACGCCCTGCAACTGCTGCCGCTGTTCCTGCTCGTCCTCGTCGCGCTGGCGCCGCGCATCGCCCGGCTGCGCGACGAGCGCGTGCGGCTGCGGCTGGTACTGGCGTACGCCGCGGTCCTGGCGCTCCTCACCTGGCAGGCACTGCGGGGACAGGCCCTGATCCATCCGGACGGCGCGACGCTCACCACGGCGGCAGCGATCCTCGCCTGCGCGGCTGTCGGGACGTACGCCGCGCTGCGCACGGGGAAGGCCGGCACTTCCCCCGCCCGGCCCCTCCCCCTCCCCGGCCCTCGGGACGAGCGGCCCACGGTCGCGTCTTCACGCGCCGGGCGAGCCTGACAATCCCCCGCGCGGCCGAGCCCGCTCCGCCATCGAGCCTCGCGACACGCCGCCCCGCGGCGAACACCGGCGTGTCGCGAGGCCCACGCGCTGTGGAACCATCTCCACAACAATCCGAACCCGGACCAATCCAGGGCGGCCACGGCTCCGAACACGTCGTGAAGCCTGTCCTGGGCAGGGTCCGTACCTGGAGGAACATCGCGTGAAAGAAGCCGTGCACATCGGGGGCATCGCCTCGGCGGGGCCTGATCTGCAGGAATTGCTCGGCATGGTGGCACGCGGTGACCGCGATGCCTTCAGCGAGGTCTACGACGCGGTCTCCGGGCCCGTCATGGGCCTGGTGCGCGCCGTGCTCCGCGACCCCGCCCAGTCGGAGGAAGTCACCCAGGAGGTGCTGATCGAGCTGTGGCGTACCGCCGCCCGCTTCCAGCCCACCCGGGGCTCCGCCATGACCTGGGTGCTCACCCTCGCCCACCGGCGGGCCGTGGACCGGGTCCGCTCGGCGCAGGCGTCGTCGGACCGCGAGCACCGGGCGGCGCTGCTGGACCGCACGCCGGCCTTCGACGAGGTCACCGAAGAGGTCGAGAGCCGCCTCGAACGTGAACAGGTGCGGCGCTGCCTGCGTACTCTCACCGAACTGCAACGGCAGTCGGTGACGCTCGCGTATTACCGGGGGCTGGCCTACAGGGAAGTCGCCGAACTGCTGGCCGTACCACTCGGCACGGTCAAGACACGACTGCGCGACGGACTCATCCGGCTGCGCGACTGCCTGGGGGTCGGCACATGAGTACGGCGGAACTGCATACGCTGACCGGCGCGTACGCGCTGCACGCACTGGCTCCCGACGAGCGCGCGGAATTCGAGCGGCACCTGGAGGACTGCCCGGCCTGCGCCCAGGAGGTCGCCGAACTGACCGCCACGGCGGCCCGGTTGGGGCTGGCCATGACCCGGACGCCGCCCGCCGCGCTCAAGGACCAGGTGATGCGGCAGATCTCCAGCGAGCGCCAGGAGCCCCCCAGAGTCCCGAGGCCCGTGCCGGCGCCCGGCATACGCCGGGCGCGCGCACTGCCGCGCTTCGCGCTGGCCGCCTGCCTGGCCGCTGCCGCCGCGTTCGGCGGGGTCGCGGTGTGGCAGAACCAGGAGGCAAGGGACGCGCGGGACCAGGCCCAGCAGACACAGCAGCAGGCCGAGGCGCTGGCCACGGTGCTCGCCGCACCGGACGCCAAGGTCAGCACCGGAAAGCTGACGGACGGCGCGACCGGCACCGTGGTCGTCTCCCGCGACCGCAACAAGGCGGCCTTCCTGGCCTCCGGGATGCCCAAGCCGCCCAGCGGCAAGGTCTACCAGCTGTGGTTCAACGACAAGGGCACCATGCGCTCGGCAGGCCTGATGGACCTCGCGTCCACCTCCGGCGGCGTGCTGATGGAGGGGCCCGTCGACGCGGCATCCGGCATGGGCATCACGGTCGAGCCCGCGGGCGGCTCGCCCGAACCGACCTCAGACCCGCTGGCCCTGATGAACTTCCCCGCGTAACCGGCCGACCCGCCCGCGGAGCGGCACGACAGAACAGCGCGAAGAACGAAAAGGAACCCGCTCATGAGTGTCGCCGTGGTGCTCTTCACCTCCGACCTGCGCGTGCACGACCAACCGGTACTGCGGGCAGGCCTGCGCGCCGCGGACGAGATCGTCCCCCTCTTCGTCCTGGACCCGGGCGTGCACAAGGCGGGCTTCGACGCCCCCAACCGCCGCGCCTTCCTGGCCGATTGCCTGGCCGGCCTGGACGCCGCACTGCGTGAGCGGGGCGGACGGCTGGTGGTCCGGGCGGGCGACGCGGTGGAGCAGGTCTGCCGGGTGGTCACCGAGAGTGGGGCGCGGGAGGTCCACGTCGCGGCCGGCGTGAGTGGCTACGCGCTGCGCCGGGAGGAGGCGCTGCGCACCGCCCTGGAGCCCCTGCGGTGCGCGCTCCATGTGCACGACGCGGTGATCACGGCGCTGCCGCCGGGGCGGGTCGCCCCGGCGGGCCGTGACCACTTCGCGGTGTTCACGCCGTACTTCCGCAAGTGGGAGGCGGCCGGAGCCCGCGAGGCCCTGGCCGCTCCGCGCACCGTGCGGGTGCCGGAGATCGCCGGCCGCCCGCTGCCCAGCCGCGACTCCGTCACCGGGGTCTCCCCGGGGCTCGTGCTGGGCGGTGAGCGTCAGGGCCGCGCTCTGCTGCGCGGCTGGCTGGCGGACGCCGTCACGGCGTACGAGGAGCGCCACGACGACCTGCCAGGCGACGCCACCTCACGGCTCTCGCCCTATCTGCACTTCGGGTGCCTGTCGGCGGCCGAGCTGATCCACCGGACGCGGA
Source organism: Streptomyces sp. A5-4 (assembly GCF_051131715.1). NCBI lineage: Bacteria > Bacillati > Actinomycetota > Actinomycetes > Kitasatosporales > Streptomycetaceae > Streptomyces > Streptomyces sp. A5-4. The sequence continues at coordinate 1,213,931 of NZ_CP178591.1, forward strand.
GCAAGGGCGGTCCGGGCGCGGACGCCTTCGTACGGCAGCTGGCCTGGCGGGACTTCCACCACCAGGTCCTCGCGGCCCGTCCGGCCGCTTCGTGGGCCGACTACCGCACCCGCGGCGACCACTGGCGCGCGGACAAGGAGGAGATCACCGCCTGGCAGGAGGGCCGCACCGGGTATCCGGTCGTGGACGCGGCCATGCGCCAGTTGCTGCACGAGGGCTGGATGCACAACCGGGGCCGTCTGCTGGTGGCGAGCTTCCTGACCAAGACCCTGTATGTGGACTGGCGGATCGGCGCCCGGCACTTCCTGGACCTCCTGGTGGACGGGGACCTGGCCAACAACCAGCTCAACTGGCAGTGGGCGGCGGGCACCGGCACCGACACCCGACCCAATCGCATCCTCAATCCGCTCGCCCAGGCCAAGCGTTTCGACCCCCGGGGCGACTACGTGCGGCGCTGGGTACCCGAGCTGGCCGAGCTCGCGGACGCCGCCGTCCACCAGCCGTGGAAACTTCCCGCGCCCGACCGCGCCCGCCTCGACTATCCGGAGCCGATCGTGGACCTCGCGGACGGCCGCAGCAGGTTCGAGCAGGCACGCGGCCTGGGCTGACTCCACGGGCGAATTTTTCGCTCGGCGGTACGAGAAGTAATTCCTTCGAGGGAACGACCAATCCGCGGGCGGCCCGGCCCCGAATAACGGGTGTGAGCCAAGATCAGGAAGTTCCGGCAGCACGGGGCGGCGCCCCGGGCAGGACCGCGCCACCGGCGCGTGTCCGCCCCGCCGCTCCGGGCGGATCAGCCGCGGACTTCAGCTGCGCGAGGACCGGCACGAAGCCGTCCTCGCAGGGCGACCGGCCGACCAGCCGGACACCCGCTCGGTGCACGGCGCGAGCGAGACACAGGTGCGGGCCGGCAGCAGGTGGTCCCCCGTGACATAGGCCCACCGGTCACGCGCCACCGCACCCCGCACGTTCCGTACACACACCACCCCCCTCAAGGAGTACGCCATGAACACCACACGCTTCCAGCGCGTCGCCCTCGCCGTCGTCGGCGCAGCAGTTCTTCCGCTGTCGCTCACGGCCTGCTCCAGCGATGACGGCAAGGACACCAAGGCCGACTCCACCCCGACGGCCGCCGAGGAGAAGTCCACTCCCCCCGCCGACGACGCCATGACGGACAAGCCCTTCGGCCCGGCGTGTGCGAGCGTCCCGGCCGACGGCGCCGGCAGCTTCGACGGCATGGCCAAGGACCCGGTCGCCACCGCCGCGTCCAACAACCCCGAGCTGTCCACCCTGGTCACCGCCGTCAAGAAGGCCGGCCTCGTCGACACGCTCAACAACGCCGAGAACATCACGGTGTTCGCCCCGACCAACGCCGCCTTCGCGAAGATCCCGAAGGCCGACCTGGACAAGGTCCTCGCCGACAAGGCCACCCTCACCAAGATCCTCACCTACCACGTCGTCGGTGAGAAGCTCGCCCCCAAGCAGCTCGAAAAGGGCACCTACCCGACCCTGGAGAAGAGCACCCTCACCACCGCCGGCTCCGGCGAGTCCTACACCGTCAACGACACCTCCAAGGTCGTCTGCGGCAACGTCCCCACCGCCAACGCCACGGTCCACATCGTCGACACCGTCCTGATGCCCAAGAAGTAGTACCCGGCGCTCAGGCGCTGGTTCGACGCGACCCCGGTGCCGGGACAACCGGCACACGAGGCACCTCTGTCCCCACTCCCCTTCCCCCCGGTGACCTGACGGACCGGGCGGGGCCGGGTGGTGGGGACAGTCGTCCGTCCGGCGGTCGGGAACCCGAAGGGCGCACCCTTCGGGTTCGGACTCGCGGGTGCGCCCTCCGCGCTTTCCCGACGCCGCCGACACGCTGTGCGGGGGCCGGTGGCCGGGACCCCGGCGACGCCACCGAATCCGACGGCGTCACCTGCCGAAGGCCCCGACCGTCGAGCTCCGCCTCGCGGGACACCCGCCCCGGCGGCCCGGCGCCTACCGCGACCGCACCGTGGCCCGTACCTCCCGGTCCGGCTGAAGCGTGAGCGACGGTACGGGCCGTATCTCACCGGGGTCGACGTCCAGGTCGAACCGCCGCGCGAGGACGGCCAGAATCAGCACCGCCTCCACCATGGCGAAGCGCGCGCCGAGGCAGACCCGCGGGCCGCCGCCGAACGGGAACCACGCGTACTCCGGTATCTCCTCGCCGCTCTCGGCGTCCCAGCGCTCCGGCCGGAACTCCTCGGGCTCCGGGAACCACCGCGCGTCCCGCTGCGTGACCCACTGGCTGCACCACACCCGGGTCCCCGGCTCCACCGGCAGCCCGCCGATCCGGGCGCCCTCCTTGGCGACCCCGGTGAGCAGCCAGATCGTCGGATACAGCCGCAGCGTCTCCTTCACCACCGCCTGGGCGTAGGTGAGCTTCGCGTAGTCGTCGAAGCCGGGCTCCCGGTCACCGAGCACCCGCTCCAGCTCCTCCGCGAGTGCGGAGCGCACCCGCGGATTGCGCGCGAGCAGGTACCAGGCCCACACCAGGGTGCTGCTGGTCGTCTCGTGCCCGGCGATGTACAGCGTGACGGTCTCGTCGCGAATCTCGTCGTCCGAGAGACGGGCCCCGGTCTCGTCCTGCGCGGCGAGCAACCGGCTCAGCAGGTCGGGCCGTTCACCGTCGCCGCTCCGGTGCTGCTCGACCACCTGGGCGACCTCCGCGTCGATGACCGCCGCGGCCCGCCTGATACGAGCCCGCCCCGGCGTCGGCACCCAGTCGGGCAGCAGGGCCCCGATCCCGCTGAACTCCACGCCTATTTCCCGCTGCGCCACATCCATCGCCCGGCCGATCGCCTCGGCGTCCGCCGCGGTGCCCGCCCCGAAGATGGTGCGCACAGCGATCCGCTGGGTCAGGACGGCCATCTCGCGCTTGATGTCGACGCGTTCACCGTCGGACCATCCGTCGGCGAGCTGGGCGGCGCACTCCGTCATGGTGGTCGCGTAGGACCGTACCTGCTTGGGACGGACCGACGGCTGCACCAACGACCGCTTGCGACGCCAGTCGGGACCCCGGGCCACGATCACTCCGTTGCCCATCAACGTCCGGAAGGCGATGCCCAGTTCGGGCTGGTCGAAGCTCCGCTCGACCTCGGTGATCAGCTCACCGACGAGCTGGGGATCGGCGACAAAGAGACACCGCGACGGGCCGAACCGCCACCGCACCAGGTCCCCGTACCCTCGCAGCCGCTCGAAGAACGCCAGCGGGTTCCTACCGAACTGCGGCAGGTTGCCGAGGAAGGGCAGCCCGCGCGGCCCGGGCACGGACCGGTACTCCTGCGGCTGTACGTCGACGGCCGCACCGGCATCCGTGGTCATGATGGGCTCTCCCCTGCTCGGGCGGCGCGCATCGGGTGCTGCGCGCGACTGACCCCATCGAAGCCGACGGGTCGGACACTCCACCAGCCCCTGTGGACAACCGCACCGGCCGAATGGCTGGTTGACGCCTGTCGCCTCACGAAAACGCCGGTGCGCCACCCCTGAAATCAGGGGTGGCGCACCGGCACTCCATGACTGCCCGGCCGGCCTTCAGCCCACCGACGAGTACGCGACGACGCCGCGCAATACGGCTTCGACCGCCTTGCGGGCGTTCTTCGCGACCGTGCTGCCGTCGTGCGGCGCGGCCGCCGCGACCTGGCCCAGCACATCGATGACCTGCTTGCACCAGCGGACGAAGTCACCGGCCGGCATCTCGGCCTCGCGCAGCACCTCGTCGAGCCCCTTCCCGGAGGCCCACATGAACACCGCCCAGGCGAAGCCGAGATCGGGTTCGCGCTGCCCGACCCCCTCCGTCTGGTTGATCTCGAAGTCCTCCTCCAGGGCGTCGAGCCTGCCCCAGATGCGGACCATTTCGGCCATGGCGGTCTTCGCGGGCCCGGTGGGCAGCTTGGGCGCGACCGCGTCGTCCGACTGCCTCGCCTCGAAGACCAGGGCCGAGACGCACGCTGCCAGTTCGGCGGGGCTGAGCCCCTCCCACACACCCTCGCGCAGGCACTCCGAAGCCAGCAGATCGAGCTCGCCGTACAGCCTGGCGAGCCGCTTGCCGTGCTCGGTGGCCTTGTCGCCGCGCAGGTAGTCGAGCTCGGTCAACAGGGCGTAGATCCGGTCGAAGGTGCGGGCGATGGTGTTCGTCCGGCCCTCGATGCGCCGCTCCAGCTGCCGGGTGTCCCGCTGCAGCCGGTAGAAGCGCTCGGCCCACCGGGCGTGGTCCTCGCGCTCGTCGCAGCCGTGGCAGGGGTGCGCCCGCAGGGCCGTACGCAGCCGGGCGATCTCACGGTCGTCGGCCGCGGCGGCCCGCGGCTTGCGGTGCCGGTCGGGGTCGATGTGCCCGGCCTTGGTGCGCAGCGCGGACGCCAGGTCGCGGCGCGACTGCGGGCTGCGCGCGTTGAAGGACTTGGGGATCCGCATCCGCTCCAGCGGCTCGACGGGCACCGGGAAGTCGATCGACGCGAGCCGCTTGACCTGCCGCTCGGCGGTGATCACCAGGGGCCGGGGGCCGTCGTGGTGCTCCATCCCGCGGTGCCCGTTGGCGCGCCCGGCGGGCAGCCCCGGATCGAGCACCAGCGCCAGTCCGGCGAACTTGCCGGTCGGCACATGGATGACGTCACCGATCTTGAGCTTCTCCAGCGAGTTCGCCGCGGCGGCCCTGCGCTGCGCCACGCCCTGCTTGGCCAGCTCGGTCTCGCGGTCCTTGAGCTCGCGGCGCATCCGCGCGTACTCCTCGAAGTCCCCCAGGTGGCAGGTCATGCCCGCCCGGTAACCCTCGATGCCCTCTTCGTTCTTCTGGACCTGCTTCGAGATCCCGACGACCGACTTGTCCGCCTGGAACTGCGCGAACGACGTCTCCAGCAGCTCTCGCGAGCGGTGCTGCCCGAACTGCCGGACCAGGTTCACCGCCATGTTGTACGACGGCTTGAAGCTGGACCGCAGCGGGTAGGTGCGCGTCCCGGCGAGGCCGGCCAGCGCGCCCGGGTCCATGCCGCGCTGCCACAGCACGACCGCATGGCCCTCGACGTCGATGCCGCGACGTCCCGCGCGGCCCGTCAACTGGGTGTACTCACCGGGGGTGATGTCGGCGTGCTGCTCGCCGTTCCACTTGACGAGCTTCTCCAACACCACTGATCTGGCGGGCATGTTGATGCCGAGCGCCAGGGTCTCCGTCGCGAAGACGGCCTTGACCAGGTTCTTGACGAACAGCTCCTCGACCACCTCCTTGAAGGTCGGCAGCATGCCCGCGTGGTGTGCGGCGATGCCCCGCTCCAGGCCTTCGAGCCAGTCGTAATACCCGAGGACGTGCAGGTCCTCGTTGGGGATCGACGCCGTGCGCTCCTCGACGATCTCGCGCACCCGCCGGCGCCCGTCCTCGTCGTTGAGCCGCAGGCCCGCGAACAGGCACTGCTGTACCGCGGCCTCGCAGCCCGCGCGGCTGAAGATGAAGGTGATCGCGGGCAGCAGCCCGGCGGAGTCGAGCCGCTCGATGACCTCGGGCCTGGCGGGCGTCCAGATGCGACCGCGCGCTCTGCGCTCCCGCTCCCGGTCGGCCTCGCGCGGCTCCCTGCCACGGCGACCGCGCGCGTGGAAGGAGGTGCTGTTCTCCATCCGCGCCATGCGCACCAGGTCGGGATTGACCTCGCGCCGGCCACCCCTGCCGTCGTCGGACTCCTCGAAGAGGTCGTACATCTTGCGTCCGGCGAGCACGTGCTGCCACAGCGGCACGGGCCGGTGCTCGGAGACGACCACCTCGGTGTCGCCGCGGACGGTGTCCAGCCAGTCGCCGAACTCCTCGGCGTTGGACACGGTCGCCGAAAGCGAGACCAGCGTCACCGACTCGGGCAGGTGGATGATCACCTCCTCCCACACGGCTCCGCGGAAGCGGTCGGAGAGGTAGTGCACCTCGTCCATCACCACATAGCCGAGCCCACGCAGCGACTGCGAGCCCGCGTACAGCATGTTCCGCAGGACCTCGGTGGTCATCACGACCACCGGGGCATCGGAGTTGACGCTGTTGTCACCGGTCAGCAGGCCGACCTTGTCGGCCCCGTACCGCCTGACGAGGTCCTGGAACTTCTGGTTGGAAAGCGCCTTGATGGGCGTGGTGTAGAAGCACTTGCGGCCCTCGGCGAGCGCCAGGTGCACGGCGAACTCGCCGACGATCGTCTTGCCCGAGCCGGTCGGGGCGGCGACGAGCACACCCTTGCCTGACTCAAGGGCCTTGCACGCCTCGATCTGGAACGGATCCAGGTCGAAGTCGTACAGCTCACGGAAGGGTGCGAGCGCGGTGGCCTGCTCGGCGGTGCGCGCTCGAGCTGCGGCGTACCGCTCAGCTGGGGAGAGGTCCTCTGTCATCTTGTTCAAGAGCCTACCCGCCAGGTATGACACTCAGCCCGATCTTTATCGACGGGCTGAGGCACCCTTCACGACCACTGGATCAGGTGGCGTCGTCGTACCCGTTCAGTTGCTTGGGACGGGTCCCGCCGCTCTGCGCGCCCGCCTGTTCCGGCAGCCCGCGCGACGCGGGCACGGTCTCGACCGCCTCGAGGCCGTCGACGGCCTCGGGCGTGAGATCGAGGTCGGACGCCTTGTCGTCGTCCAGCTCCGCGTCGGGGTTGTTGCGCCTGCGGCGCCGGTCGTTGGCCAGCGAGAACGCGACAGCCATGAAGTACAGGACGGTGATCGGACCAGCCAGGGCGAGCATGCCGATCGGGTCGGTGGTGGGGGTGATCACCGCGCCGAAGACGAAGACGCCCATGATGACGCCGCGCCACCAGCGGACCATGCGACGGCCGCTGAGGATGCCGGTGATGTTGAGCATCACCAGGACCAGCGGAAGCTCGAAGGCGAGCCCGAAGACGAGCACCATGCGCAGCGTGAAGTCGAGTACGTCGCCGAGCGACAGGATGTTCGCCGAGCCCTCCGGAGTGAGGCTGATGAGCACCTTCACGCTGACCGGGAGGATGAGATAGGCGAGGTAGGCGCCTGCCGAGAAGAGCGGCACGGCGGCGCCGACGAAGGCGTACGTGTACTTCTTCTCGGTCTTGTGCAGTCCGGGCGCCACGAAGGCCCAGAGCTGGTAGAGCCAGACCGGACTCGCGACGACGAGACCGGCCGTGAGGCTGAGCTGGATCGTCACGCTGAAGGGAGCCATCAGCGTATTGAAGGAGACGATCGCGCAGTTACCACCGTCGCTCGTGACGTTCGGACCGCACTTCGGCACCGAATCCGTCAGGAACTTCATGAGGTCCTCGCTGTACACGAGGGCCACAATTGTGACCGCCATGATCGCGAGCAGACCCTTGGCAAGCCGGTTGCGGAGTTCACGCAGGTGCTCCACGAGAGGCATGCGGCCCTCGGGATCCTTCTCCGGCTTGCGGGCAGTCTTGAGCAACCCACGTCCTCATCTCGTGCGGCAGGGGGTCACCGGTCAAGGTGCCTGCGGCGGCCCAGGTCTCAGCGCTTGCTGGTGTCGGTCGGCTCGTTCACGGGACGCGAGCTGGTCACGTCGCCGGGAGCGGCCTGGATCGTGCGCGGCGGAGTCTGGGCGGTCTGGTCCGGGGTGGCACCCGGGGCCGGCGGGTCGGCCGGGGCGCTCTGGTCGTCGTCCTTCTTCATCGCCTTGGCCTCGCTCTTGAGGATGCGGGCCGACTTGCCCAGCGAGCGCGCCATGTCCGGAAGCTTCTTGGCACCGAACAGCAGGATGATGATGACGAGGATGAGGATGATCTCGGTGGGGCCGAGCCTACCCATAGCTGATTACCTTCTTCACCGAGGCGACAGGGGGTCTGGTGCTCGACCGGCCGGACGCGTGTCCGGTCGCCGCGCTGGCAGCGATCGTAACCCGTAGGGGTAAACACAGGGCAATGCCCGCGCGTACTACGGATTGCGGCCCGCGCCTCGCTGGCAAGGCCGCCATCTGCAGGATACCGCCCGGGTCGGGGCCGGTGGAGAGCGGATCCGCTACCGAAGGGTCTCACCCGTGCGGGCCAGATCCTCCGCCGCCCGCTCCAGATTCTCGGCGGCCCGGTTGATCCGCAGCGAGGTGTCGGCGACCTGGGTGCCGAGGCGCTGGACTTCGAGGAAGACCTTGACCGCCAGGACACCGAGTACGGCGAGACCAAGGAATCCAAGAGCGATTGCGAGCATCGGCCAGAGCATGGGCAGAGCCTAGACGCTCAGAAGGTGGTGTGGAGGCGCAGCGTCCGTACGCCGCCCACCGTGAGGAGCTCCACGATGCGCTCATCGGCCGGCTTGCGCACCGCGGAGCCGCACTCCGGGCAGGTGAAGGAGTAGAAGGTCTTGCGTCTGCTGGCGCCGATGGCCAGCCGCAGCGAGCCCGCCGACAGCTCGAAGCCGGCGCGGCAGTCCGGGCACGCCGCCCTGAAGAGGACCGGGCCCACCGCGGTGGTCGTTCCGGGCACCATCGACATCTCTCCATATCTCCTTAAACCTTCTTACCCGGCCCGCGTCCGCTAGGCCTGCCCGTCGTAGGCGGTGAGCGCCTCGCGCGCCGCCTGCCGTGCGCTCACGGCCAGATATCCGGGCGCCACGATGTGCCCGTCCCTGCCGAGCCGCAGTGCGAGCCGCCGCAGCGAGGCCGGGTCGGGGGTGCGCAGCGTGATCCGCAGGCCACCGTCGGGCAGCTCCTCGGCGCTGTCGTGCGGGTAGTACTCGGCCACCCAGCGGCCTCCGGGGCCGACCTGCACCACGACCTCCGGGTCGTCAGCCGCGGGCTGCACGAGCCCCTCCGAGAGGTCACGCAGCTCGATCTCGGGCGGCACCGACGGTTCGTCGAGCAGCCTGATCTCGGCGACCCGGTCGAGGCGGAACGTACGCCGTGCCTCGGAGAGCCTGCACCAGGCCTCCATGTACGTGTGGCCCACGGCGAAGAGCCGGATCGGGTCGACCTCGCGCTCGGTCAGCTCGTCGCGCGCCGGTGAGTAGTAGCGCAGCCACAGCCGGCGCCGCTCGGAGATCGCGCGGTCGACGTCGGCGAAGACCCCGCCCTCGGACTCGAAGGTCACCGAGAGGCGGGAGCTGGCGCTCGCCTCCTCCCCCGCCGCGGCCTCCAGCTTCGCGGTGGCGCGCAGCAGGGCCTGGCGGTCACCCTCGCGCAGTCCGGGCAGGGTGGAGACGGCGCGGGCGGCGACGAGCAGCGCCGTGGCCTCGTCGGCGGCGAGCTTCAGCGGCTCGGCGACGTCGTCGGGGTTGTGCCACCAGATGCGGTCGCCGTCGGTGTCGATGTCGAGCAGGTCACCGCCCCGGAAGCTGGTGCCGCACATGGGCAGCACATCCAGGTCGGAGATCAGCTCGTCCTCGGTGATCCCGAAGGCACGGGCGACGTCGGTGACGTGGGCGCCGGGGCGCTCGCGCAAATAGGTCACCAGCGAGAGCATCCGGCGCGTCTGGTCGATCGCGTTCGTGGCCATGAAGTACGGGTCCCCCTCAGTCCTTCTCAGTCCTTGGCCACGGCGCGCAGCCGGTCCACGACGTCGGCCCGCAGATCAGCGGGCTCAAGTACGACCACGTCCGGGCCGAATTCGACGAGCCAGGCGTCGAGCCCGTGCCCGTACGGGATGGCCAGCTCGTCCCAGCCGCCGCCCAGGTCGCGCACGGCCGTGGCGCGGGCGCGCAGGGGGTAGCCGGAGCCGGAGCGGAGCTTGATCAGGGCCGTGCGGGTCGCCGTCTCCCCCGCCCAGCTCTCGACGGTCTCGCGGACCGTCACCACGTCCGGCACGGGCGCGGTGAACGCCCCGGTGCGCGAGCGCACCTTGCCGGTGATCCGCGAGAGCCTGAAGACGCGCTCGGCACTGCGGTCGCGGTCCCAGCCGGCGAGGTACCAGTGGCCGCGCCAGCACTCCAGTGTCCACGGCTCCACCTGCCGGGTCTCGGGGCGGGCCGCGGTGGCCTTGCGGTAGTCGAAGACGACGGGGCGGCGGTCGCGGCAGGCGAGCATCAGCGGCTCGAAAGCCGCCTCGTGCACGGGGATCCGCGGTTCGAGGGCGCTGTGGTGGACCTCGTACGGGTCGTCCGCCTCCGGCATCCCGGCGGCACGCAGCTTCTGCAGGGCGCCGCTGGCGGCGCCGGCCAGCCGGGCCTGCTGCCAGACCTTCGCGGCCAGGCCCAGCGCGGCGGCCTCTTCGGCGTCGAGGGTGATGGCGGGCAGCCTGTTGCTGTCCCGGCGGGCGAGGTAGCCGGTGTCGCCGTCGAGATTCTCGACCGTGTCGATGACCAGACCGAGTTCGCGCAGATCGTCCTTGTCGCGCTCGAACATCCGGTTGAAGGAGTCGTCCGTACTGGCTTCCAGGTAGGCCTCGATGGACCCCCGCAGTTCCCGCTTGCTGAGCGGGCGCCGGGTCCCGAGCAGGCACAGCGCCAGGTTCATCAACCGTTCGGCCTTGGCAATCGCCATCGGCACCCTCTCTCTTGCTCTACGACCGTTGACCGTACCGCCCCGGGGTGTCGCGGCAAAAGCCGAGGGCCCACGACACAAGGCGTGGGCCCTCGTTCTGCTACCGGTTGATCAGGCCTCGATGAGGTCGCAGACGAAGATCAGCGTCTCGCCCGGGGCGATGACGCCGCCGCCGGCGCCGCGGTCGCCGTACGCGAGGTGCGCGGGGATGGTCAGCTTGCGACGGCCGCCGACCTTCATGCCCTGCATGCCCTGGTCCCAGCCGGCGATGACCTGGCCGGCACCGAGCTGGAACTGCAGCGGCGTGCCGCGGTTCCAGCTGGCGTCGAACTCTTCACCGGTGGAGAAGGCGACACCCACGTAATGGACCTTGATGGTGGCGCCCGCCTTGGCCTCCGCGCCGTCACCCTCCCAGATTTCCTTGATCTCGAGGTCGGCCGGCGGCTGACCTTCCGGGAAGTCGATCTCGGGCTTGTCGATGCTCACGAAAGTGCTCCTACGAATGAATCTTGTGGACAACCGCGCCAGTCTGCCACGGGCGGACGGACGGCACGGGTCGGACGGGATCGGGGAGGACCGGCTCAGACGGTGTCGATGATGTCGACGACGAAGAGCAGGTTGTTCTTGGCCAGCTCGCTCTGCGGGTTCGAGCCGTACGCCTGGGCGGCCGGGATGCTCAGCAGGACACGGTCGCCGATGTGCTTGCCGACCAGGCCCTTGTCCCAGCCCGGGATGACCGCGCCGGCGCCGATCTGGAAGCCGGTGGCGCCACCGTGGTCCCAGGAGGAGTCGAACTTCTTGCCGTCCTCCCACTTGACGCCGGTGTACTGCGCGACGAGGCCCTGGCCCGCCTTGACCTCGGCGCCGGAGCCCTTGATCAGGACCTGGTCCTTGAGGTCCTTGGGGGCCTTCTCACCCTTGGGAATGGTGATCGTCGCAGCCTTCCGCGGGTTGGCCTTCACCTCGGGCAGGCCGGCTTCGGACGCCGCCTGCTCACCCTTGGCCTCGGCCTTCTTGTCGACCTTCTTGGCAGCGACCACGTCGACGACCCAGACCAGGCCGTCCGTCGGCTTGATCCCGGACTGCGGGTTCAGCTGCTGGCCGATGATCGCGTCGGCGGTGCCCTCGATCTCGACCCGGCTGCCGACCTTCTGGCCTACCAGGGAATCGAGCACCTTGGCGGGCAGCATCTGGCTCTGCGCGCCGATCTCCTGCACGACCTGGGTGCGCGGCGCCTTCGGGTCGGCTCCCGGAGCCTTGGTCCAGCTGCTGCCGAGGGGCTTGGAGTCCTTCATCGCCTTGCCGCTGTGATCGACGCGTACGAAGTCGCCCTTCTTCACCGCGCTGCCGTCACCGTCACTGACGGTGCTGACGACGATCTTTTCGGAGGGCTTCGCGTCCTTGGCAATCTCGATCTTGGGCTCGTCGCCGAACTTTCCGGTCACCGTGGCGGCGCTGCTCTTCTTCGCCTCGCCGTCCTCGGAACCTGAGTCGGACCCGCAGGCCGCGGTCAGCAACAAGGTGGGAACTACCAGTACCGCAGCGGCACGGCGGACAGTCTTCGTGGGGTTCATTCAGTCCAACTCGCGAGTAGAGGGGGTCCGGGCACTGCCTGCCACTCTACGACTTCGCCCCAGCAGCACCACGGGTACTGACACGGCTGCGCGCCGGAACATGTACGTCCCGGCGCGCAGGCGTGTCAACTGTTGTCTGCTGCTGTCCGGTGTTGACAGCGTTTACGGCTCATCCACCGGTGCCACTCACATACCGGCGATCAGCTTCTCGACGCGGTCGTCCACCGACCTGAAGGGGTCCTTGCACAACACGGTGCGCTGCGCCTGGTCATTGAGCTTGAGGTGCACCCAGTCGACGGTGAAGTCCCGGCGCTGCTCCTGGGCCCTGCGGATGAAGTCGCCGCGCAGCCGCGCCCTGGTGGTCTGAGGGGGCACCGATTTGCCCTCGAAGATCTTCAGGTCGTTGCAGATACGGGCGGCCTGCCCCCTCTTCTCCAAGAGGTAGTAGAGCCCGCGGCGGCGATGGATGTCGTGGTACGCCAGGTCGATCTGCGCGACCCGCGGATTCGACATCGTCATGTTGTGCTTGGCCCGGTACCGCTCGATGAGCTTGTACTTCATCACCCAGTCGATCTCGGTACCGATCCGGTCGAGGTCCTCGGCCTCGATCGCGTCCAGGGTGCGGCCCCACAGTTCGAGGACCTGCGCGACATTGCCGGTGCGGATGCCTCGCCGGTCGACGAAGTCCACAGCCTTCTCGTAGTACTCGCGCTGTACTTCGAGGGCCGATGCCTCGCGCCCGCTCGCCAGCCGCACCTTGCGCTGGCCGGTGATGTCGTGGCTGACCTCGCGGATGGCCCGGATCGGGTTCTCCAGGGTGAGGTCACGCATCACCGTGCCCGCCTCGATCATGCGCAGCACCAGGTCGGTGGCTCCGACCTTGAGCAGCATGGTCGTCTCGGACATGTTCGAGTCGCCGACGATGACGTGGAGCCTGCGGTAGCGCTCGGCGTCCGCGTGCGGCTCGTCGCGGGTGTTGATGATCGGCCGGGAGCGGGTGGTCGCGGAACTGACGCCCTCCCAGATGTGCTCGGCACGCTGGCTGACGCAGAAGACCGCGCCACGTGGCGTCTGCAGTACCTTGCCGGCACCGCAGATCATCTGCCGTGTGACAAGGAACGGGATGAGGATGTCCGCGAGCCGGGAGAACTCTCCGTGGCGGGCCACCAGATAGTTCTCGTGGCAGCCGTAGGAGTTCCCCGCAGAGTCGGTGTTGTTCTTGAAGAGATAGACGTCGCCCGCGATTCCCTCCTCGTGCAGGCGGCGTTCGGCGTCGACGAGAAGGCCTTCGAGAATGCGCTCGCCTGCCTTGTCGTGCGTAACCAACTCGGTCAGGTTGTCGCACTCGGGAGTTGCGTATTCCGGATGCGATCCCACGTCGAGGTAGAGGCGGGCGCCGTTCCGCAGGAAGACGTTGCTACTGCGGCCCCATGACACAACACGGCGGAAGAGGTAGCGCGCCACTTCGTCGGGAGACAGTCGGCGCTGTCCCCTGAACGTGCATGTGACGCCGTACTCGTTCTCCAGCCCGAAAATGCGGCGGTCCATGACTGAACATTACGCCTTATGGCCTGTCCTGAAACCGGGTTCGGCCGCACGGATTCGATCATTTCCCGAAGGGTTAAACACGGAGTCGACGGCAACGGGCGGAGTGAGAACCCGTTGGGTGCTCAGCAGCACCACCAACGCCGCGACTCCGGCGATCGAGGCGACGGCGAAACTCGCGGCGGCGCCCCCGTGTTCCACGGCCGGTCCCGCGGCTCCCGTACCGACCGCCGCGCCTACGCCGAAGGTGGTGACGAGCCAGGAGAACGCCTCGGTTACGGTGCCGCGCGGGGCGTGCCGGTCGACGACGATGAACGCGCAGGCGAGCGCGGGCGCCAGGAAGACACCGGCGACCCCGACGAGCACGGTCATCGCGGCGACGCCCGGGGTGAGCATCAGCGGCAGGTAGCCGAGCGCGAGCAGCGCCACGATGACCCGCAGCCTCCGCTCAGGAGCGCCGGCCCACTGGCGGGCGCCGTACAACAGGCCGCCGAACAGCGCGCCGAGGCCGAGTGCGGCCATCAGCAGGCCGTACACCGACTCCCGGCCGTGGTCGTCGGCGTACGCGACTCCGGCGACCGTGATCGAGCCCAGGGCGAGGCCGACGAAGAAGAAGGCGCCGAGGAGTGCGAGCAGAGCGGGTGAGCGCAGCGCGCCGAGCCAGTGCGCCTCGCGGGGTGCGGAGCGCCACGCGCGCGAGGGCTTCGACAGGACGACGGAGAGCGCGCCGAGCACACCTATCGCGTTGATCACCAGCAGCGCGGCGGCCGGGGACCGGAGCGACACGAGCAGGGTGACGAGCAGCGGGCCGACGGTGAACATGATCTCCTGCGCCACGGCGTCCATGGCGTACGCCCGGTGCACCCGGTCCTCGCGGCCCAGTACGTCGGTCCACAGCGCCCGAAGGCCCCCTTCGAGCGGCGGGGTGAAGAGGCCGGCCACGATCACGGCGGCGTACGCGAGGAGCAGCGGATCGATGCCGGCGAGCGTGAGCAGGACCATGCCCAGGGCCGAGAGGACGGCGGAGGGGAGCTGGACGCGGGGCTGTCCGTACAGGTCCACGGCGCGGCCGAGGAGTGGCTGGCCGACCGCGTTGGAGAGTCCGTAGATGGCCGCCAGAGCGCCTGCCAGGGAGTAACTGCCGCCCTCGGCCCGGACGAAGAGCACGATCGCGATCGGCGCGGTGGCGTTCGGCAGACGCCCCACCAGGGTCCCGGCCAGCAGGCGGGCGGCGTGCCTGGTTCTGAGCAGTTCCGCGTATCCCGCAGCCATGTCCGTCCCTCTCCCCCGGCACGACCCGGAGTTTTACGTATAACTTCCAGGGTCATACGTACCATGGGGCGACATCGCGGGTCCACCCCGCGACGGCGGAACCGTTGACGCGCGGAGGCACGAGTGACCAGCCCGGACGACACCCACGGCGCCGCCGCGCCCCGCCGGGCGAGGCGCGAGCCGGCCGCCGACGCGGCCCCGACCAGCAGGGACGTGGGGCGGGCCGCCGGGGTGTCGCAGGCCACCGTGTCGCTGGTCCTCGGCGACAAGTGGCGCGGACGCGTCTCGGAGCGCACCGCGGAACTGGTGCGCGGGGCCGCGCGGGAGCTGGGGTACCGGCCCAATCTCGCCGCCCGCAGTCTGCGGCTCGGCCGGACCAGGACCGCACTGCTCGTCGTCCCCGCCCTCACCAACGAATTCTTCGCCCGGGTCTACACGGGCGCCGCCCGCACCGCCGCCGAGCACGACTTCGGCGTGGTGCTCTACCCCTCCCCCGACGGCACAGGGCCCGCCAGGGACCCCTTCGCCTCGGCACGGGCCGCGCTGGACGGCGTCATCGCCTCGTCCATGGCGGCCGGGGCGCTCGGCGCGATCCGGGGCGCCGCCCTGCCCCTGGTCATGCTCGACAGCGACCCGGCGGAACCCGACGCCGCCGCCCATGTGAACCTCGACATCGCCGACGGCATGCGTCAGGTGACGGAGCATCTGCTCGCGCTGGGCCATCGCAGGTTCGCCCACCTCGCGTCGGCCGTGGACTCCTGGACCTTCGAGGTGCGGGCACGGGCGATCGGCGAGGCACTGCGCGGGGTTCCGGACGTCGTTCTGCGTACCGTGCCCACGGCGCTGGACGTGCACAGCGGCCGGCGGGCCGCGGAGCTGGCACTCACCGGGCCCGGCCCCCGGCCCACGGCGCTCGTCTGTGACGACGACATCATCGCGGCCGGTGCCTGCAAGGCCGTGCGGCGCCTCGGTCTGCGGGTGCCCGAGGACGTCTCGGTCACCGGCTTCGACGACCTGGCCCTGGCGACCGCCGTGGAGCCCGAACTCACCACTGTCCGGCTGCCAGCCGAGCGGGTCGGCGAACGCGGCATGGCGGCGCTGCTGGCCGTCCTGGACGGCCGGGAGCCCGAGGGGGGCGACCTGCCGGTGGAACTGGTCGCCCGCGGCTCCACAGCCCGCGCCTGAGGCCCCGCGGCCCTCGCGGCCCGTACACGCCTGATCCCCGGCGCCGCTGGGCGGGCCGGGGATCGGCTGAGGCGCCCGGAGAGCGGCCGGGCTACTCCTCCTCGGTGTCCGAAGGCACCTCGGTCGGCTCGGCCGCGTTGCCGTCCGCCTCCAGGAGGCGGGTCAGCTGGCGGCCGACAATGCGCTTGAACTTGCGCTTCTGCGGCCTCGTACGGTCCAGGACCGCAACCTCCAGGCGCTCAGCGGGGATCTCCCGCTCGCTGCCGTTGGTGTCCCGCGACAGCGCCTGCACGGCGAGCTTGAGCGCCTCCGCGAGCGTCATTCCGTCGCGGTGACGCTGATCGAGGAAGGTGCTGATCTGCTCCGCGTTGCCGCCGACCGCGACCGAGCCGTGCTCGTCCACGATCGAACCGTCGTGCGGCAGCCGGTAGATCTGGTCACCCTCGGCCTCGGCACCGACCTCGGCGACGACCAGCTCCACCTCGTACGGCTTCTCCGCGTTGCTGGAGAAAATCGTGCCCAGCGTCTGCGCGTAGACGTTGGCGAGGCCACGGGCCGTCACATCGTCGCGGTCGTAGGTGTATCCACGCAGATCGGCGTACCGGACACCGCCAATGCGCAGGTTCTCGTACTCGTTGTACTTGCCGGCGGCGGCGAAGCCGATCCGGTCATAGATCTCGCTGAACTTGTGCAGGGCACGGGACGGGTTCTCGCCGACGAACACGATGCCGTCGGCGAACTGCAGCACAACAAGGCTGCGACCACGGGCGATGCCCTTGCGGGCGTATTCCGCCCGGTCGGCCATGGCCTGCTGGGGTGAGACATAGAACGGCGTCGACACCGGCTATCCGTCCCTTTCTGTCAGTGGCGAATGCATCGGAGAGGCACAGACTCAGAGCAGCGCGGCGCGCGGACCGTCGGGCTGTTCCATGCGCCGCTCCAGGATCGCCCGGGCCACCTCGGAGGACTCCGCCTCGGTGAGCCTGCGGAAACCGTCCTCGGTGATGATGGTGACGATCGGGTAGATCCTGCGGGCCACGTCCGGGCCGCCGGTCGCCGAGTCGTCGTCGGCCGCGTCGTAGAGCGCCTGGATGACCAGCGTGATGGTCTGCTGCTCCGTCAGATCCTCACGGAAGAGCTTCTTCATCGAACCGCGGGCGAAGACGGAGCCCGAGCCGGTGGCCGCGTAGCCGTTCTCCTCGGAACGGCCGCCTGTGACGTCGTACGAGAAGATGCGTCCCTTCTCGCGGTCGACGTCGTACCCCGCGAAGAGCGGGACCACGGCCAGGCCCTGCATCGCCATGCCCAGGTTGCTGCGGATCATCGTGGAGAGCCGGTTCGCCTTGCCCTCCAGGGAGAGCGTGGCGCCCTCGACCTTCTCGAAGTGCTCCAGCTCCAGCTGGAAGAGCTTGACCATCTCGACGGCGAGCCCGGCGGTGCCGGCGATGCCCACCGCGGAGTACTCGTCGGCCGGGAAGACCTTCTCGATGTCGCGCTGCGCGATCATGTTGCCCATGGTGGCCCTGCGGTCACCGGCGAGCACCACGCCGCCGGGGAACGTCGCCGCGACGATCGTCGTGCCGTGCGGCGCCTCGATGACGCCCTTGACGGGCGGCAGGACGCGCCGACCGGGCAGCATCTCGGGCGAGTGGTCGCCCAGGAAGTCCATGAACGATGACGAGCCCGGCGTCAGGAAGGCAGCTGGTAGACGCCCGGTGCTACGAGTGTTGGCTTCCACGCGTTTCCCTCCAGGTATGCGGCGGCCCGACGCAAGGTGTCGGGGTCGTCCCTCAACTTGCCGATGGCCGAATTGCAGTTGAAGCAAAGTACGCCTTGGACACTACCCGTCGTGTGGCAGTGATCCACATGAACTGCGGGCGCAGACAGGCAGATCGAGCAGATGCCCATCTGCGACGAGATCATGTCGTCACGCTCGGCCATGGTGATGCCGTACTTCCGCTTGAAGTAGCTCTGCTGGTTCCGCCCTGCCCGGCCCACCTTGCAGTAGCTCGCATAGCCGTCCGGCGTGGTCGAGTTCAGTTCCCACTCCGAGTGGGCTTTGATCTCGCCACATTGGGGGCAACGCTTGCTTCCACGCGGCACGGGCACCTTCGCCCGCACCGCACGCCCCTTCGCCTCCTGGCGCTGCCGGTAGTACTCGGCGGCGCACTCCTTGCAGTAACCCTGAAGACCGTCACTCGTCGAGCGATTGCTCGCGAATACCTCGCGCTGCAATGTCCGCTGACATCGAGAGCATCGCTTATATTCGTTCACATTCGTGATTATTGTCCGCCCTTCTGAACGAAGGACCTCACGAAATCCTCCGCATTCTCTTCGAGTACGTCGTCAATTTCGTCCAGCACCGAGTCGACATCGTCGCTCAGCTTTTCCTGCCGCTCCTTGAGATCCTCCGAGCCCTGCGCTTCCTGCGCGGTCTCCTCGGCCTCCTCGGTGGAACGTGTCGCCTTCTGCTGCCCGCCGTCGCTGTCCTTGGTCGCCATCTCTACCTCACCCCGCTCGCTCGGTTCGATGTCCTTGATCAGACCCTACAAGTGGGGTCCGACATTCGCGCCGTACTTCCACAACGCGCGGTCACCACCTCAATGATTCCCACCCGCCGGCTCTTTCAGCCGCCCGAGAGCACCCGGACCAGATCCTCGGCCGTCCGGCACCGGTCAAGGAGCTCCTTGACGTGATTGCGTGTACCACGCAACGGTTCCAGGGTGGGTACCCGCTGGAGTGAGTCCCTGCCCGGCAGGTCGAAGATGACCGAGTCCCAGGAGGCCGCCGCGACGTCGTCCGCGTACTGCTCCAGGCAGCGTCCGCGGAAGTAGGCTCGGGTGTCCTCAGGGGGCTTCGTCTCGGCCCGTTCGACCGCGTCCTCGCCCAGCAGCCGCTTCATCTTGCCGCGGGCCACCAGCCGGTTGTAGAGGCCCTTCTCGGGGCGTACGTCGGCGTACTGGAGGTCCACCAGATGCAGCCTGGCCGCGTCCCAGTCCAGGCTGTCGCGGCGGCGGTAGCCCTCAAGGAGCTCCCGCTTGGCGATCCAGTCCAGCTCTCCCGACAGGCTCATCGGGTCGTTCTCCAGCCGGTTCAGCACGTCCTCCCAGCGGACCAGGACGTCCTTGGTCTGCTCGTCGGCGTCGGCGCCGTACCGCTCCTCGGTGTACTTGCGCGCCAGCTCGAAGTACTCCATCTGAAGCTGTACGGCGGTGAGGGTCCGGCCGCTGCGGAGCGTGATCAGCTGCTTCAGCGTCGGGTCGTGCGAGACCTGGTGCAAGGTGCGCACCGGCTGCTCGATCGCGAGGTCCACATTGATGAAGCCGTCCTCGATCATCGAGAGCACCAGGGCCGTCATACCCAGCTTCAGGTACGTGGAGATCTCGGAGAGGTTGGCGTCGCCGATGATCACATGCAGCCTGCGGTACTTCTCGGCGTCCGAGTGCGGCTCGTCGCGCGTATTGATGATGGGTCGCTTGAGGGTGGTTTCGAGACCGACCTCGACCTCGAAATAGTCGGCGCGCTGGCTGATCTGGAACCCGTGCTCGTGGCCGTCCTGGCCGATGCCGACACGGCCGGCGCCGGTGATGACCTGCCGGGACACGAAGAACGGCGTCAGGTGACGCACGATGTCCGAGAAGGGGGTCTCCCGCTTCATCAGATAGTTCTCGTGGGTGCCGTAGGAGGCGCCCTTGTTGTCGGTGTTGTTCTTGTACAGGTGGATCGGCTGGGCCCCGGGAAGCTGCGCCGCGCGCTCCGCGGCCTCCGCCATGATGCGCTCGCCGGCCTTGTCCCAGAGCACCGCGTCCCGCGGGTTGGTGACTTCCGGTGAGCTGAACTCGGGATGCGCGTGGTCGACGTACAACCGCGCGCCGTTGGTGAGGATGACGTTGGCCAGGCCGATGTCCTCGTCGGTGAGCTGGCTGGAGTCGGCGGACTCGCGTGCGAGGTCGAAGCCCCGTGCGTCCCGCAGCGGGTTCTCCTCCTCGAAGTCCCAGCGGGCGCGTCGCGCCCGGTGCATCGCCGCCGCGTAGGCGTTGACGATCTGGGACGAGGTGAGCATGGCATTGGCGTTGGGGTGGCCGGGGACAGAGATGCCGTACTCCGTCTCAATGCCCATTACTCGCCGTACGGTCATGCGGCCCTCCTTGCCCGGCGTCGCCCCCGGACGGAGGCGACGCTCAAGTACCGCTGGTTGTCCGGTGCGTGTGCGGTGCCCGTCCCCGCACTGCGCGACCCGGCGGTACCGAAGAGCCTAGAACCCCCATGCGCTGGTGGGGAGATCAATTCCGTCATTGCTTGCTGTGGTCGAGGCGCGGGTCGCCGTGTCGGAGAAAGCAACCGGCTGCGGATGCCCGAGCGGGCACCCGCAGCCGGTCTGTGATCTACAGGTACTGCCCGGTGTTTGCCACCGTGTCGATGGAGCGTCCGGTGTCCGCGCCCTGCTTTCCGGTGACGAGCGTGCGGATGAATACGATCCGCTCGCCCTTCTTGCCGGAGATCCGGGCCCAGTCGTCCGGGTTCGTGGTGTTCGGCAGGTCCTCGTTCTCCTTGAACTCGTCCACGCATGCCTGGAGGAGGTGGGAGACCCGAAGGCCCTTCTGGTTCTGGTCGAGGAAGGCCTTGATGGCCATCTTCTTGGCCCGGTCGACGATGTTCTGGATCATCGCGCCCGAGTTGAAGTCCTTGAAGTACAGGACTTCCTTGTCGCCGTTGGCGTACGTGACCTCGAGGAAGCGGTTCTCCTCGGTTTCGGCGTACATCTGCTCCACGACGGTCTGGATCATGCCGTGCACGGCGCCTTCCCTGGAGCCCGTGTGCTCGGCCAGGTCGTCGGAGTGCAGCGGGAGGTGGGACCTGAGGTACTTGGCGAAGATGTCCCTTGCCGCCTCGGCGTCGGGACGTTCGATCTTGATCTTCACGTCGAGCCGGCCAGGACGCAGGATCGCCGGGTCGATCATGTCCTCGCGGTTGGAGGCGCCAATGACGATGACGTTCTCCAGGCCTTCCACGCCGTCGATCTCGGCGAGCAGCTGCGGGACGATGGTGTTCTCCACGTCCGAGCTGACACCGGAGCCACGGGTGCGGAAGAGCGATTCCATCTCGTCGAAGAAGATGATGACGGGGGTACCCTCGCTCGCCTTCTCCCGCGCACGCTGGAAGACCAGGCGAATGTGCCGCTCGGTCTCACCGACGTACTTGTTGAGGAGCTCGGGGCCCTTGATGTTGAGGAAGTAGCTCTTCCCCGTGGGCTGGCCGGTCACCTCGGCGACCTTCTTGGCAAGGGAGTTGGCGACGGCCTTGGCGATGAGCGTCTTGCCGCAGCCGGGCGGACCGTAGAGCAGGATGCCCTTCGGGGGGCGCAGTTCGTGCTCCTTGAAGAGGTCGGGGTAGAGGTAGGGCAGCTCGACCGCGTCGCGGATCAACTCGATCTGGTTGCCCAGGCCGCCGATCTTGGTGTAGTCGACGTCCGGTACCTCTTCGAGGACAAGCTCCTCGACCTCGCTCTTCGGGATCACTTCATAGACATAGCCGGACCTGGGTTCCAGCAGCAGGGCGTCGCCGGGGCGGATGGTTACGTCCAGCAGCGGCTCGGCGAGCCGCACCACCCTCTCCTCGTCGGTGTGCCCGACCACCAGGGCGCGCTCGCCGTCCTCAAGGACTTCCTTGAGGGTGACGATGTCGCCGGCGCGCTCGTATTCCATGGCCTCGACCACGTTGAGCGCCTCATTGAGCATGAGCTCCTGGCCACGCCGGAGCTCTTCGAGCTCCACACTGGGACTGACATTGACCCGGAGCTTTCGGCCACCGGTGAAAATGTCGGCGGTGCCGTCCTCGTTGGCGAGCAGGAAGACACCGAAGCCGGCCGGCGGCTGCGCGAGCCGGTCGACTTCCTCCTTGAGGGCCACGATCTGGTCGCGGGCCTCTCTCAGCGTGTTGGCGAGCCGCTCGTTCTGCGCGGACACGCCTGCCAGATTTGTCTGCAGCTCGACGATCCGCTCTTCGAGAATCCTCGTATGACGCGGAGAGTCGGCGAGCTTGCGGCGCAGGACGGCGATTTCCTGCTCGAGATAGGCAACCTGTCCGGCGGGGTCCTCGGACCCTCGCGCGGACCGGATGCCGCGGTTGATGTCGTCGTCGTGGGCTGCCACGGTCCTCACCTCCTCCAAGGGGAGCTGGACGCTTCCTGACCCTACCTGGGCGGGTGCTGGTTGAAACCCCTAGATCACAAAGACGGTCGGGGCGTGTCCGATCTTCACCCTTGCGTACTCCCTCACGTCTGAGGAATACCCACCCATCAGCATCGGAAAGCGGCCGGTTGTATCGTCGAAGTGTTCAACACCCGCCAAGGGTGGCTCCAATTGCTACAACCGCGCAGGAAACGGCAGGAGAAATGACCGTGCAGCAAGAGGCTCCCACCGACGACGGTGCGCAGACCGGCGACCCGCTAGAGGTGTGGATCGACCAGGACCTCTGCACCGGCGACGGCATCTGCGCGCAGTACGCCCCCGATGTCTTCGAGCTGGACATCGACGGTCTGGCCTACGTGAAGAGCCCCGAGGACGAGCTGCTGCAGAACCCGGGAGCCACCGCGCCCGTGCCGCTGACGCTTCTGCAGGACGTGGTCGACTCGGCCAAGGAGTGCCCCGGCGACTGCATTCATGTACGTCGGGTTTCGGACAGCGTCGAGGTGTTCGGCCCCGACGCCCCGTAGCGGTTCACATACTCTGCGCGGCCGGTCGGCCGGCCCGTACGAACTTGTCTCCCTGCCACTGCCACTTGACCTTTTCCTGCTCGTCCGGGCAGCAGCGGGGCACGTCGGGCGACGAGTAGCCGAGCAGGGTCGCGGAGACCATCCCGTCCCGTACGGCGAAGTCCGTGATGCTCTGCCGGTCCGCCGGGTCGACCAGGGTCGCCACGACGCGGGCGGGCCGGGTCAGAACGTAGACGCCGCTCGGCGGGGTGCCGGAGCCCGACGCGCAGCGCACGACCGCCACGGTCTCGGGCCTGCGGTCGCCGTCGAGGTCGGCCGAGCCCTGTTTCACCACGACGCTCTTGGCTCCCCCGCATTCCAGCGGATAGACGGCGGCGGAGGCGTCGGGTGCGGCTTCGGGCGCTCCGCCGCTCACCGGTCCGGGGCCTGGCGCGGTCTGGGAGGCGGTGGCGGCGCCGGGCTGCAGCAGTCCGGCCGCCGTGAGGACCGCGCACATCGCTGCGGCCGTGGCCAGCCAGTGCACGGGGCGGGGCCGGGTGTGCGCGAGGTCCGGGACGACGGAGGTCTGCACGCGGGATGTCTCCTGTGGGGCAGTCCGGTGGGGTGGCGAGCATCGTGCCACATGTCACAGCGCGGCGCAGCGGCGGGGTCACAGCGATTTCCGGGGCTGCTGACGGAGGATCCGGCAGTGGATCGCCGGGCAACGGAAAAGCGCCGCCGCCCAGTTCCCCGGTCGGTCGGAGAACTCAGCGGCGGCGCTTGCTTGTTGGCGGATCAGCCCTTGGAGGCCGACCCGCTTTCGCTTCCGGGACCCGTGTAGTCGTCGCCGTACGAACCCTTCGAGGGACGGCGGCGGCGCAGCGGGGGCTCCACGCCGTCCGCGAGGCGGCGGGCGGTGAGCAGGAAGCCGGTGTGGCCGATCATCCGGTGGTCCGGACGGACGGCGAGGCCCTCGACGTGCCAGTTGCGGACCATCGATTCCCAGGCGGCCGGTTCGTTGAACGTGCCGTGCTCACGGATCGACTCGACGGTCCGGGCGAGCTGGGTGGTGGTCGCGACATAGGCGCAGAGGATGCCGCCGGGGACGAGCGCCTTGGAGACGACATCAAGACATTCCCAAGGAGCGAGCATGTCGAGGATTACCCGGTCGACCTCGGTGTCGGAGAGGTTGTCCTGGAGGTCGCCGACAGTGAGCTGCCAGGCGGGGTGCGGGCCGCCGAAGTAGCGCTCGACGTTCTGCGTGGCGATCTGGGCGAAGTCCTCGCGGCGCTCGTAGGAGTGCAGCATGCCCTGGTCGCCGACGGCGCGCAGCAGGAAGCTGCTGAGCGAGCCGGAGCCCACACCGGCCTCGACGACGCGGGCGCCGGCGAAGATGTCGGCGAAGGCCAGGATCTGCCCCGCGTCCTTGGGGTAGACCACGGCGGCGCCGCGGGGCATGGACAGGACATAGTCGGGGAGCAGGGGGCGCAGCGCAAGGTAGGCGACGTTCCCCGTGGTACGGACAACATTGCCCTCGGGGAGGCCGATCAGCTCGTCGTGGGAGAAGGAACCCTTGTGGGTGTGGAAATTCTTCCCGGCTTCGAGCGTGAACGTGTAGTGGCGTCCCTTGGGGTCTGTGAGCTGGACCTGGTCCCCGACCTTGAAGGGGCCGCGTCGGCGGGCGGCACCGGTCGGTTCGGACATGTGACCAGACTACCGGCCTTTTTGAGGCCCCGTTCACCCCGGCCGCCCGCCGCACCGCCGGGCGGACCTGGGGTCCTTCAGGACTGTGGCCTCGCCATGGCCGCGACGAAGGCGCGTTCCACGTCGGTGGTGGACAGGACGCCGTAGATCTCGCCGTTCTCCTCGATGACGAGGTACTCGGTGGCCGGGGAGGCCCGGAGGCGTTCCAGGAGGGCTTCGCCCGCCAGTTCGGCGGGGACGAGCATGTCGTCGGTGAGGTCCTGCGCGAGGCCGCTCACCGCCACCCAGGGGCGGCGGTGTTCGGGTACGCCGGCGATGGCCGCCTCGCGGACGACCGCGGTCGGCTCGCCCTGGCCGTCGACGACCACCAGGGCGCGGGCGCCGGACTCGTTTGCGCGGCGCAGTGCCTCGGAGAGCGGAGTGGCGGACTCGACGGGGACCGCGCGCCGGGTGAGGGTGCGGGCGCGCAGGTCGGGGAGGTGTTCGCGGAGCCGGGCCATGCGCAGGCTGTTGCCCGCGCCGGTCCAGATGATGGCCGCGAGGATGGCGGCGAGCAGCGCGTCGGTCACGGTTTCCATGCCGCCGATGTCCGCGGTGGAGTTTCCGAGGGCGCCGGTGTGGGTGAGCAGCGGGAGGCCGATGAGGACGGTCACGGCGAGGGCCCTGCCGACCCAGGCGGCGGCGACGGTACCGCTCATCGGGTTTCCGGTGATCTTCCAGATCACGGCGCGGAGCATCCGGCCGCCGTCGAGGGGCAGGCCGGGGAGCAGGTTGAAGGCGGCCACGATCAGGTTGGAGATCATCAGGCCGGCCAGCAGGACGCCCGGGACGGTGCTTGCCTCGACCGCCTTCATGCCTCCGTAGAAGATGCCGGACAGTACGAGGGAGAGGAGGGGGCCGACGAAGGCGAGGATGAATTCGCGTCCCGGCGTCTCGGACTCCTTCTCGATCTCCGAGACGCCGCCGAAGAACTGGAGCTGGATGCGGCGCACCGGCAGTTTGAAGCGCAGGGCCGCGACGGTGTGGGCCAGTTCATGGACGAGCACCGAGGCGTAGAAGGCGACGGCGAAGAAGAGAGCGACCAGGTAGCGGAGGTTTCCCAACTCGGGGAGTACGCGGTCGAGCTGGCCGCCGAAGACCCAGGTGATGAGGGCGGCGACGAGGAACCAGCTGGGTGCGACGTACACCGGAACGCCGAAGGGGCGGCCCATCAGAAGTCCGCCGCCCGGTTCGCGGGGGCGTTGCGGCTTGCCGCCGTCGGGCGGGGCGCCGGGGCTCTTGTCCCCTGCGCCGGACTGCGGCTGTCCGCTCTCGCCGCTCTCGTCCACGGTGTCCCTTCGTTCGGTCGTCGTGCTTCATGTGCGGACCGCTCGGTGCTTCGCCTCCCGCCGGGGCGGTCGGCCCTACGATCATGCGGGTCGGATGCGTCTGTCGTCGATGGTATGCGGCTCGCTGTCAGTGGCGGGTCGTAGGGTCTGAGTCATGACTACGAGTACCGGTCGGGCCGATGCCGCCCAACGCCCCATGTCGTTGTCCCCCTCGCGGGCGAGCGACTTCATGCGGTGCCCGCTGCTCTACCGGTTCCGGGTGATCGACAAGCTGCCCGAGAAACCGAGTGAGGCGGCGACCCGCGGCACGCTGGTGCACGCGGTGCTTGAGCGGCTGTTCGACGATCCGGCGACCGAGCGCACGGCGCCGAGGGCCAGGGCGATGGTTCCCGGGCAGTGGGACCGGCTGCTGGAGTCCAAGCCCGAGCTGGTCGAGCTGTTCGCGGAGGATCCGCGGGGCGAGCGGTTGTCGCACTGGCTGGAGCAGGCCGAGGAGCTGGTGGAGCGTTGGTTCACGCTGGAGGACCCGACGCGCCTGGAGCCGGCGGAGCGTGAGCTGTTCGTGGAGACGGAGCTGCAGTCGGGTCTGCGGCTGCGCGGCATCATCGACCGGGTGGATGTGACGCCCTCGGGCGATGTCCGGGTCGTCGACTACAAGACGGGCAAGGCGCCGAGGCCGGAGTATGCCGAGGGTGCGCTGTTCCAGATGAAGTTCTACGCGCTGGTGATCTGGCGGTGGAAGGGGCTGGTGCCGCGCCGGCTCCAGCTGGTGTATCTGGGCAGCGGTGATGTGCTGACGTACGACCCGGTCGAGGAGGACCTGGAGCGGGTGGAGCGCAAGCTGCTCGCGCTGTGGGACGCGATCAAGGAGGCCACCGAGACGGGTGAGTGGCTGCCGCGCCGGACGAAGCTGTGCGGGTGGTGCGACTACCAAGCGGTATGTCCGGAATTCGGTGGCACTCCCCCGGTGTATCCGCTGTCGGTGCGCCCGGCCGAATCGGCCGGGGAGGACCAGGGCAGAATGGGCCCGGTCTAGAGAAGGAGAACCTGTGGCTATCCGCGTCCTACTGGTCGACGACCAGCCGCTGCTGCGCACCGGCTTCCGGATGATTCTGGAGGCCGAGCAGGACCTCGCGGTCGTCGGCGAGGCCGGAGACGGTCTGCAGGCGCTCGACCAGGTCCGGGCGCTGCAGCCCGATGTGGTCCTGATGGACATCCGGATGCCGCGGATGGACGGGGTCGAGGCGACCCGTCAGATCACCGGGCCGGGCCGCGACGGCCCGGCGAAGGTGCTGGTGCTGACCACCTTCGACCTCGACGAGTATGTGGTGGAGGCGTTGCGGGCGGGCGCCAGTGGGTTCCTGCTGAAAGACGCGCCCGCCAATGAGCTCGTCCAGGCGATCCGGGTGGTCGCGGCCGGTGAGGCGATGCTGGCGCCGAGCATCACGCGTCGGCTGCTCGACAAGTACGCCGATCATCTGCCGTCGGGCGAGGAGCAGATGCCCGACACGCTGCACACGCTGACCGATCGCGAGGTCGAGGTGCTCAAGCTGGTGGCCCGCGGCCTGTCCAATGCGGAGATCGCCGCGGATCTGTTCGTCAGCGAGACCACGGTCAAGACCCATGTCGGTCATGTGCTGACCAAGCTGGGTCTGCGCGACCGTGTGCAGGCCGCGGTGTACGCGTACGAGAGCGGACTGGTCAGGCCCGGCGCCCAGTAGCGGACGCCGGGCCCGGAGAGCGGGTTCGGCAGCAGATCAGCAGCGGGGGCCGACGGTGTCGGTCCCCGCTGCCGGTTCTGTCAGGCCTTGCTGATTTCCCAGAAGCGGAAGACGGTCGAGGCGTCCAGAGTCCATTCGAGGCCCGCGATTCCGTCGTGCGCCACGGCGTACTGCTTGCCCTGCCACAGCGGGAGGAGCGGCAGTTCGGCGGCGACGATGTCCTGGAGCTTGCCGAAGTCCTCCTCGACCGTGGTGCGGTCCGCGGCGGCGGCGGTGTCCGGGATGATCCGGCCAGTGATCTCTTCGTTCTCGAAGTTGTTGCCGAGGACGTTGTCCTTGTCGAAGAACGGCTGGGTGAAGTTGTCCGGGTCCGGATAGTCGGGGACCCAGCCCTTCACGTACACGCCGTAGCGGCCGGCCGCGATGTCCTTCTCGTACTGCTCCGTCTCGACCGACTTGACCGTCGCGTCGAAGAGCCCGCTCGTGTTGAGCTGCTTGGCTATCGCCTCGAACTCCTGCACCGTGGCGGGGCCGTAGCGGCTCGGGGTGGCCCAGAGGGTGAGCTTGACCTTGCCGTTGATGCCCGCGGTCCGCAGCGCCTTGGCGGCCTTGGCCGGCTGCGGGCTGCCGCCGTAGGTGTCGAAGAACGCCGTGTTGTGGGCGCCGATGCCGGCCGGGACGATCGAGTACAGCGGGGTGGCGGTGGACTGGTAGACGTCCCGTACCAGTGCGTCGCGGTCGACGAGGTAGGCGATGGCCTTGCGCACGCCGAGCTTGCCGACGACCGGGTCGTTCACATTGAAGACCAGGTGCTGGACCTCGGCGCTGGTGCCCTCGACGATCTCGACGTCGTTGTCACTGCTGTCCTTCGAGCGTTCGAGCTCCGCGATGTCCCCGGCGGTGAGGCCTCGGTAGGCGAGGTCGATGTCGCGCTTCTTGAAGGACGCGGCCAGCGCCTTCTGGTCACCGTGGAAGAACTTCATGGTGACGCCGCTGTTCTTCGTCTCGGCGGTGCCCCGGTAGCTCTCGTTGACCGAGAAGCCGGCCCCTGCCTCGCTGAAGGAGTCCAGCTTGTACGGGCCCGAGCCGACGGCCTTGTGGTCGGTGCGCAGCTCGTCGGAGGGGTACTCGGTGTGGTCGACGATGGATCCGGCACCCGAGGCGATCTTGCTCGGGAAGGTGGCGTCCGGGACCTTGAGGTTGAAGACGACGGTCTTCTCGTCGGGCGTCTTGATCGTGTCGATCGTGGACAGCATGACCGGCGCGGGGCCGGCCTTGTCGTTGATCTTCAGGGCGCGCTCGAAGGAGTACTTGACGTCCTTGGCGGCCAGCGTGTTGCCGTTGCTGAACTTCAGTCCGTCGCGCAGTGTGCAGCGGAAGATGGTGCTGCTGCCGTTGTCGAAGCCGCACTTCTCGGCGGCCTCGGGCTGCGGAACCGAGCTGCCCTTGGGGAAGCTGAGCAAGGACTGGAAGACGTTGTTGAACAGCAGCCAGGATCCCGGGTCGTAACCCGAGGCGGGGTCGGTGGCCAGCACCTCGTCCGACATTCCCATGACGACCTCGCCGCCGGAGCTCCCGGAGCCGCCCTCATCGGAGCCGCAGCCGCCGAGCAGACCCGCTGCCAGGCCCACCGCGAGCGGGGCCGTCAGCCACTGGTTACGCGTTTTCACAGAACTTGCCTCACTGATTTACCGAATGCCTTTACCGAATTGCCCACCGGCCGCGTGCTCGACGCGGCCGGGTACTGCCGGCGTCGTCAGACGCCGCGGCCCAACTCCCACAGCTGCAGGTCCGCGGAGCTGGTGACCGACCACTCGACCCCGGTGATGTCGTCGCGCGCGGCGACGTACTGCTTGCCCTGCCACAGCGGCAGCAGCGGCACGTCGTCGGCGACGATTTCCTGGATCCGCTCGAACGGCGCGGACGCCGCGCCCCGGTCCGCGGCGCGCCGTGACTCGGGGATGAGCTTGGTGCGGATTTCCGTGTTCGCGTACGGGCTGTTGAGGAAGTTGTCCGCGTCCAGGAACGGTGCGACATAGCTGTCGGCGTCCGGGAAGTCGGGGAACCAGCCCATGCCGTAGACGGCGTAGTCACCGCGGTTCTGGTTCTCGCGGAACTTCGTCCACTCGGTGCCCTTGGTGTCGACATCGAAGAGCCCGGTGGCGTTGAGCTGCTCCTTGAGCACCTCGAACTCCTTCTCCGTGGCCGCACCGTAGTGGTCGGTGGTGTAGTTCAGGGTGAGCTTGACCGGCGTGCTGATGCCGGCCGTGCTCAGCATGTTCGCGGCCTTTTTGCGGTTCGGCTCGCCGTACTTGTTGAAGAACGAGTTCTGGTGGCCGGCGATGCTGGCCGGGATGAGGGAGTACAGCGGCTCTGCGGTGGCCGGGTAGACCTTGCCCGCGAGTTCGCCTCGGTCGATGACGGCGGCCATCGCCTGGCGCACTGCCTTGTCCTTCACCGTGGCGTCGTCGGTGGTGAAGCCCAGGTAGCGGATCTCCAGGCCGGGCATCTCGACGAGGTCGATGCCCTCCTGCGGGTTCTCCGACATCCGCTCGATCTGCTCGGGCGTCAGGGTGCGGGTCATCATGCCGATCTCGCCGTCCTTGAGCGCCTTCTCCATCGCGTCGGCGTCCGGGAACGAGCGCAGCTCGACCTTGTCGTTGCGCAGCTTCAAGTCGCCCTTGTAGTCGGGGTTCTTGGTGAAGACGGCGCTGGTGACCTTGTTGCCCTTGGTCTCGGCCTTCATGGAGTACGGTCCTGAGCCGTTGATCTCGAAGCCGTCGCGGAGCTTGTTGGCCGCGTACGCCTTGGGGTCGACGATCCCCGCGGCGGGCGTCGAGAGCTTGTACGGGAACGTGGCGTCGGACGTCTTCAGGTGGAAGACGATCTCGCTGTCGCCGTTGGTCTCGATGGTGTCGATGTTGGTCAGCAGGCCGCTCGGGCCGCTGCTGTCCTTGATCTTCACCACGCGCTCGAGCGAGAACTTCACGTCGTCGGCGGTCATGGCCTCGCCGCCGGCGAACTTGAGTCCGCTGCGCAGCTTGCAGCGGAAGCTCTCGTTCTGGGTGTCGGTGAAGCCGCACTTGGAGGCCGCTTCCGGCACCGGCTCACCGCCGCCGCGCGGGATGTGCATCAGCGTCTGGACGGTCTGGCGCAGGATGTTCCAGACACCCGCGTCATACGTGAACGCGGGGTCAAAGGGTGCCGGGGTGTCCTTGGTAGCGGCGAACTGGTCCGTGGTACCCACAACAATGGCGTCGCCGCCCTTGCCCCCACTGTCCGTCGCGCCACACGCGGCCAGCACGGGGGCGAGCAGACCGATCACGGCCGGCAGCACCAGAGTCTTGCGGTTCATCCTGGACGTTCTCCCTCATCCGGCACTGAGTTTGAGCGATTGCGGGACACTCCGCCGCCGCCACCCGGTCTGGGCGGGGCGATCGGGCCGGATGCAGTGCGATCGGTTCCGTGGTGTCAGCAACTGGTCGAGCGCTGAGGCACGCATTGATGCGGCGAAGTACTCACGACGAGATTAGTGGGAATCGCCCAGGAAGCAGGACCGATGCACGGCCGGACTGTTATGGGCCGGTGATCATGATTGGCGGGATGCCGCCGCCGGGGTGCGGGAATGATTCGTACACCGCTCCACCAATGCGGACACAAGGGTGCCGGAATCGGCCTCACGGCGGCGATCGAGGGCTCGCGCACGCCCGCACCGGCCGACCCGCCCGTGATGAACATCACGCCGGGCGGGCTATTGATCGGCGGCCTTTTCGCGCGCTCCATCCGGCGGGGAAAAAGCACATTTCAATGCCGGGAGTTCTCGACGCCTTTCAGGAAAACACGCTCGGTGAACGGTCAGTGCATTCCCGTAATCAGTGTGCTGAGAAAAGCGAGGTCGACTTCTTCGAGCGAGCCCACGACCACCCGGCCGAAAGCGGGCGCGATCGGGGCGACGGACGGCACGGCCACCACACGGCAGCCGGCCGCCTCGGCGGCGGCCACACCGGTCGCGGTGTCCTCGATGACCGCGCACCGCGTCGGGTCGGCTCCCAGCCGCAGCGCCGCGTGCAGATACGGGTCGGGGTGCGGCTTGGTGCGCGTCACCTCGTCGCCCGCGACGGTGAGGGTGAACTTGTCCGGCCCCAGGGACTCAAGGACCCGGTCGATGATGCGCCGGTGCGAGGCGGAGACCAGGGCGGTGGGCATGGAGTGCGCGGCCAGCTCGGCCAGGAGGCGGGCCGCTCCCGGCATCAGCGGCACCCCGTGGTCGATGCGGGACTCGAAGCGGTCGTTGAGGAGCACGGTGATTTCGGGGAGCGTGATGTCGGCGCCGGTGGCCTCGATGAGATAGCCGACGCTACGGGTCATGGGCCCGCCGACCACCACGTCGCGCCACGCCTCGTCCAGCACGTGCCCGAGGTCGGCGAAGACCGCCACTTCGGCGTCCCACCAGAAGCCCTCGGTGTCGACCAGGGTTCCGTCCATGTCGAGGAAGACGGCCTGCAGGGCGGAGCCTTCGGCCAAACGGGTACTGGGCGCGGGAACCGTACTGGTCATCCGGGCACACCTCCTTGAGGGACGAGAAGGCCGGTCACCCTCCTGGTGGGGAGGGCGGCCGGCCTGCACTGGACGGACCAGTGTACGACTCGACGGCTCAGCGCGCGTTGAAGTATTTCGCCTCGGGGTGGTGAATGACGATGGCGTCGGTGGACTGCTCGGGGTGCAGCTGGAACTCCTCGGAGAGTTCGACGCCGATCCGCTCGGGCTTCAGCAGGTCGGAGATCTTCGCGCGGTCCTCCAGATTGGGGCAGGCGCCGTAGCCGAGCGAGAAGCGCGCGCCGCGGTACTTGAGCGCGAACATGTCCGCCACGTCGGTGGGGTCCTCCCCCGCGAAGCCGAGTTCGGTGCGCACGCGCGCGTGCCAGTACTCGGCGAGGGCCTCGGCCAGCTGCACGGACAGGCCGTGCAGTTCGAGGTAGTCGCGGTAGGAGTTGGACTCGAAGAGCTCGGCGGTGGCTCCGCCGATCTTCGAGCCGACGGTGACGATCTGCAGGCCGACCACGTCCGGCTCGCCGGACTCCTCCGGGCGGAAGAAGTCGGCCAGGCACAGGCGGCGACCGCGGCTCTGGCGCGGGAAGGTGAAGCGGGTGCGCTCGGAGCCGTCGTCGTTGAGGAGGATCAGGTCGTCGCCCTTGGAGTGGCACGGGAAGTAGCCGTAGACCACCGCGGCCTCCAGCAGGTTCCTGGTGTGCAGCTGCTCCAGCCAGCCGCGCAGCCGCGGCCGGCCCTCGGTCTCCACCAGCTCCTCGTACGTCGGCCCGTCGCCGGCCCTGGCCTGCTTGAGGCCCCACTGGCCCTTGAACAGGGCGCCCTCGTCGAGCCAGGAGGCGTACTCCTTGAGACCGATGCCCTTGACGACGCGGGTGCCCCAGAACGGCGGGGTGGGCACCGGGTTGGTGATGCTCACGTCGGAGCGGGCCGCGCCCTCTTCGGGGGCTTCCTCGACGAGGGGGGTGTCGAGCTTGGCGACCCGGCGCTTCTTCAGTTCCGGCAGTACGGCGCCGGGGACACCGCGCTTGATGCCGATGAGGGTGTCCATCAGGCGCAGGCCTTCGAAGGCGTCGCGTGCGTAGCGGACTTCGCCCTCGTAGATCTCGTGCAGGTCCTGCTCGACATAGGCCCGGGTGAGTGCGGCGCCGCCGAGGATCACCGGGAAGTCGGCTGCCATCTTGCGCTGGTTGAGCTCCTGGAGGTTCTCCTTCATGATCACTGTGGACTTGACCAGGAGCCCCGACATGCCGATGACATCGGCGCGGTGTTCCTCGGCGGCCTCCAGGATCGCGGAGACGGGCTGCTTGATCCCGAGGTTGACGACGTTGTAGCCGTTGTTGGACAAAATGATGTCGACCAGGTTCTTGCCGATGTCATGGACGTCACCGCGCACGGTGGCCAGCACGATGGTGCCCTTGCCGTCGTCGTCGGTCTTCTCCATGTGCGGCTCCAGGTGCGCCACCGCGGTTTTCATCACCTCGGCGGACTGGAGCACGAACGGCAGCTGCATCTGACCGGAGCCGAACAGCTCACCGACCGTCTTCATGCCCTCCAGCAGCGTCTCGTTGACGATCTCCAACGCCGGACGGCTCTCCAGCGCCTCGTCGAGATCCGCCTCCAGGCCCTTCTTCTCCCCGTCGATGATCCGCCGCTGCAGACGCTCACCCAACGGCAGCGCGAGCAGCTCCTCGGCCTTGCCCTCCTTCATCGACTTCGTGTCGACACCGTCGAAGAGTTCGAGGTAGCGCTGGAGCGGGTCGTAGCCTTCGGCGCGGCGGTCGTGGATGAGGTCGAGGGCGACGGAGACCTGCTCCTCGCCCAGCCGGGCGAGCGGCAGGATCTTCGACGCGTGCACGATCGCCGAATCCAGTCCGGCCTTCACACACTCGTCCAGGAAGACGGAGTTGAGGACGATGCGGGCTGCCGGGTTCAGGCCGAAGGAGATGTTGGACAGGCCCAGCGTCGTCTGCACATCGGGGCGGCGGCGCTTGAGTTCGCGGATGGCCTCGATGGTGGCGACGCCGTCCTTGCGGGACTCCTCCTGCCCGGTGCAGATGGTGAACGTCAGGCAGTCGATGAGGATGTCGGACTCGTGGATGCCCCAGTTGCCGGTCAGGTCGTCGATGATCCGCTCGGCGATGGCGACCTTGTGCTCGACGGTACGGGCCTGGCCCTCCTCGTCGATGGTCAGCGCCATCAGGGCCGCGCCGTGTTCCTGGGCCAGTGCGGTGACCTTCGCGAAGCGCGATTCGGGGCCGTCGCCGTCCTCGTAGTTGACCGAGTTGATGACGGCCCGCCCACCGAGCTTCTCCAACCCGGCCCGCAGTACGTCGACTTCGGTGGAGTCGAGCACGAGGGGCAGGGTGGAGGCGGTGGCGAACCGGCCGGCCAGCTCCCGCATGTCCGCGACCCCGTCACGGCCGACGTAGTCCACACACAGGTCGAGCATGTGCGCGCCCTCACGGATCTGGTCACGGACCATCTCCACGCAGTCGTCCCAGCGGGCCTCCAGCATCGCCTCACGGAACTTCTTCGACCCATTGGCGTTCGTACGCTCCCCGATCGCCAGGAACGAGGTGTCCTGCCGGAAGGGGACGGTCTGGTAGAGGGAGGCCGCGCCGGGCTCGGGGTGCGCCGTGCGCTCGGCGGGGCGCAGGTCACGAACGCGCTCGACGACCTGGCGCAGGTGCTCGGGCGTCGTACCGCAGCAGCCGCCGACCAGCGAGAGACCGTACTCGTGGACGAACGTCTCCTGCGCGTCGGCGAGTTCACCGGCGGACAGCGGGTAGTGCGCGCCGTCCTTGCCGAGCACGGGCAGACCGGCGTTGGGCATGCAGGAGATCGGGATGCGCGAGTGGCGGGCGAGGTAGCGCAGGTGCTCGCTCATCTCGGCGGGCCCCGTCGCGCAGTTCAGCCCGATCATGTCGATGCCCAACGGCTCCAGCGCCGTCAGAGCCGCGCCGATCTCCGAGCCGAGGAGCATGGTGCCGGTGGTCTCGACGGTCACCGAGCAGATCAGCGGGAGGCTGACACCCGCGACCTCCATCGCGCGCCGCGCGCCAATGATCGCGGACTTCGTCTGAAGCAGGTCCTGCGTCGTCTCCACCAGCAGCGCGTCCGCGCCACCGGCGATCATCCCCTCGGCGTTCTGCTGATACGCGTCCCGCAACGTCACATACGGGGCATGCCCCAGCGTCGGCAGCTTCGTCCCCGGACCCATCGAACCCAGCACCCAACGCTGCTGCCCGGTCGACACCGTGAACTCGTCCGCCACCTCACGCGCGATCCGCGCCCCCGCCTCCGACAGCTCGAAGACCCGCTCCGCGATGTCGTACTCGGCCAACGCCGCGTAATTCGTCCCGAAGGTATTCGTCTCCACACAGTCCACACCGACCGCGAAATACTCCTCATGCACCGAACGCACAATGTCCGGCCGGGTGACATTCAGGATCTCGTTACAGCCCTCCAGCTGCTCGAAGTCCTCCATGGTCGGATCCTGCGCCTGCAACATCGTCCCCATCGCACCATCCGCCACCACCACACGCGAGGCAAGCGCAGCACGGAAGGCTGCTACTCGGGTGCTGCTGCTGGCAGGGGTGGAGGTCGGCAACGAGGCCATGGAAGTGCTCCCTGAGGTGCGACGGCTGTCGGCTTTGTGCCTTCCGGCGGAAGGCACACCCGGCCAGGGTAGCTGTGGTGTCGTTCGCGCCACGATGCGTCCCACGAGGCGGACGGAGTGGCGCGCGGTGACACTGAGTCGACATGAGCCGATACTGTTCAGCATTGTCGAACCGAGACGGAGGAGGCAGAGCGGTGGCACGGCATATCCAGTCGCTCGAGCGGGCGGCTGCGATGCTGCGCCTGCTCGCCGGTGGCGAACGAAGGCTCGGCCTGTCCGAGGTGGCCTCCTCGCTCGGCCTGGCCAAGGGCACCGCGCACGGCATCCTGCGCACCCTCCAGGCGGAGGGTTTTGTCGAACAGGACGCCGCGTCGGGCCGCTACCAACTGGGCGCCGAGCTGCTCCGCCTGGGCAACAGCTACCTGGACGTGCACGAGCTGCGCGCCCGTGCGCTGGTGTGGACCGACGATCTGGCCCGTTCCAGCGGCGAGAGCGCCTACCTGGGCGTGCTGCACCAGCGTGGTGTGCTGGTCATCCACCACGTCTTCCGCCCGGACGACAGCAGGCAGGTTCTTGAGGTGGGGGCGATGCAGCCCCTGCACTCCGCGGCCCTGGGCAAGGTCCTCTCCGCGTACGACCCCGTGGCGCACAACGAGGTCCTGGAGAACGACCGCGAGACCTTCACGCCGCGCACGGTCACCGACGCGGTGGACTTCGAAGCCGTCCTGGATCTGACCAGGGCGCGCGGCTGGGCCGCCGATGTGGAGGAGACCTGGGTCGGGGTGGCCTCGATCGCCGCACCCATCCACGACCGGCGCAGGATGCCCGTCGGCGCGGTCGGCATCACCGGTGCGGTGGAGCGGGTGTGCGAGGGCGGGGAGCTCCGTCCCGACCTGGTCGCCGCGGTGCGCGACTGCGCCCGTGCCGTTTCCCGGGATCTGGGCGCCGGGCGCTTCTGAGGCGCGCTCGGACATCTCCTGTCACGCTGGTAACGATCGCGACACTCGTCACAGAACCCTTGACGGGTGTGTTTATCGGAGGGAAAACTGCCGTTCATCGGTCGGCAATGCCGAACACCTACCGGCAATACGCGCTAGAGTGTGGCAAAGCCAAGGGACCGGCTAGGCCCTCACCGAGGGCGCGGACCACCCGGAGGGACTCGGGTTCCGCCTTTTCCCTGGACGAAGGACAAAGGAGTCGCGGGTGTCCAGCTCCGACATCTTCATCGGCGAGATCATCGGTACCGCCGTGCTCATCCTGCTCGGCGGCGGCGTCGTCGCCGCCGTTGTGCTCAAGCGCTCGAAGGCGCAGAACGCCGGCTGGCTCGCCATCACCTTCGGGTGGGGCTTCGCCGTCATGACGGCCGTCTACATGACCGGCACGCTGTCCGGCGCCCACCTCAACCCGGCGGTCACGGTCGGTATCGCGATCAAGGACGGGGGCTGGAGCAACGTCCCGGTCTACTTCGCCGGCCAGATACTCGGTGCCATGATCGGCGCCACCCTGGTCTGGATCGCGTACTACGGCCAGTTCCAGGCCCATCTCACCGACCCGGAGATCCTCGCGGCGCAGCCCGCCGAGGAGGGCCTGGTCGACCAGAAGGCCGCTCCCAAGGCCGGCCCGGTGCTCGGCATCTTCTCCACCGGCCCGGAAGTCCGGAACGTCTGGCAGAACCTGGCCACCGAGATCATCGGCACCACCGTGCTGGTTCTCGCGGTGCTCACCCAGGGCCTCAACGACAGCGGCAAGGGCCTCGGCGTGCTCGGCGCCCTGATCACCGCCCTCGTTGTTGTCGCCATAGGTCTGTCACTCGGTGGCCCGACCGGCTACGCGATCAACCCGGCCCGCGACCTGGGCCCGCGCATCGTGCACGCTCTGCTCCCGCTGCCGAACAAGGGCGGCTCCGACTGGAGCTACGCCTGGATCCCCGTCGTCGGCCCACTGGCCGGCGGAGCACTGGCCGCGGGGATCTACCAACTCGCGTTCGCCTGAGCCGACCGGCCGACCCTCCAAGACCTCCGGGAGCACACCGTGACCGACGCACACACCACCGGCCCGTTCATCGCGGCCATCGACCAGGGCACCACCTCCAGCCGCTGCATCGTCTTCGACAAGGACGGCCGCATCGTCGCGGTCGACCAGAAGGAGCACGAGCAGATCTTCCCGAAGCCCGGCTGGGTGGAGCACGACGCGAGCGAGATCTGGACCAACGTCCAGGAAGTCGTCGCGAGCGCCATCGAGAAGGCGGGCATCACGCCCGACGACGTCAAGGCGATCGGCATCACCAACCAGCGTGAGACGACGCTGATGTGGGACAAGAACACCGGTGAGCCCGTCCACAACGCCATCGTCTGGCAGGACACCCGCACCGACGCGCTCTGCAAGGAGCTCGGCCGCAACGTCGGCCAGGACCGCTTCCGCCGTGAGACGGGCCTGCCGCTGGCCAGCTACTTCTCCGGCCCGAAGGTCCGCTGGCTGCTCGACAACGTCGACGGCCTGCGTGAGCGCGCCAACAGCGGCGACATCCTCTTCGGCACCATGGATTCCTGGATCATCTGGAACCTCACCGGTGGTACCGACGGCGGCGTCCACGTCACCGACGTCACCAACGCCTCCCGCACGATGCTCATGAACCTGCAGGAGATGCAGTGGGACGAGAAGATCGTGCAGTCCATGGGCATCCCGGCGGCCGTGCTGCCGGAGATCCGTTCCTCCTCCGAGGTGTACGGCGTCGCCAAGGAGGGCCCGCTCGCGGGTGTGCCCGTCGCCTCCGCGCTCGGTGACCAGCAGGCGGCCCTGTTCGGCCAGACCTGTTTCGCCCAGGGCGAGGCGAAGTCGACGTACGGCACCGGCACGTTCATGCTCATGAACACCGGCAACACGCCCGTCAACTCGTACAACGGCCTGCTGACGACCGTCGGATACCAGATCGGCGACCAGAAGCCCGTCTACGCCCTCGAAGGCTCGATCGCCGTCACCGGTGCGCTCGTCCAGTGGATGCGCGACCAGATGGGCCTGATCAAGAGCGCCGCCGAGATCGAGACGCTGGCCTCCTCCGTCGAGGACAACGGCGGCGCGTACTTCGTGCCCGCCTTCTCCGGCCTCTTCGCCCCGTACTGGCGTCCCGACGCCCGCGGCGTGATCGCCGGTCTCACCCAGTACGTCACCAAGGCGCACATCGCCCGCGCCGTTCTTGAGGCCACTGCCTGGCAGACCCGCGAGATCAGTGACGCCATGACCAAGGACTCCGGCGTCGAGCTGACCGCACTCAAGGTCGACGGCGGTATGACCTCCAACAACCTGCTGATGCAGACCCTCTCGGACTTCCTGGACGCCCCCGTGGTGCGCCCGATGGTCGCCGAGACGACCTGCCTCGGCGCCGCCTATGCCGCCGGCCTGGCCGTCGGCTTCTGGTCCAGCACCGACGAACTGCGCGCCAACTGGCGCAGGGCCGCCGAGTGGACCCCCCGCATGGACGCGGACACCCGCGACCGCGAGTACAAGAGCTGGCTCAAGGCCGTAGAGCGGACCATGGGCTGGATCGAGGACGAGGAGTAAACATGACCACCCTGCAGAGCGTCCCGGCCCTCGGGACGCACCCGGCTGACGGTTCCACAGCGAGCCGCGCCGAGACTCGGGAGCGACTTTCCAAGGCGACGTACGACCTCCTGGTGATCGGCGGCGGCATCCTGGGCATCTCCACTGCCTGGCACGCCGCGCAGTCCGGGCTGCGGGTGGCGCTGGTGGACGCCGGCGACTTCGCCGGCGCCACCTCCTCCGCCTCCTCCAAGCTGCTCCACGGCGGTCTGCGCTACCTGCAGACCGGCGCGGTCAAGCTGGTCGCGGAGAACCACTTCGAGCGCCGCGCGGTCTCCCGCGACGTCGCACCGCACCTGTCCAACCCGCTGAAGTTCTACCTCCCCGTCTACAAGGGCGGCCCGCACGGCGCGGCCAAGCTCGGCGCGGGCGTCTTCGCCTACTCCGCGCTGTCCGCCTTCGGTGACGGCGTCGGCCATGTGATCAGCGCCTCGAAGGCCGCGCGCGAGGTGCCCGAGCTGCGTACGGACAACCTCAAGGCCGTGGCCGTGTACGGCGACGACCAGATGAACGACTCCCGCATGGCCCTGATGACGGTCCGCGCGGCGGTCGAGTCGGGCACCACCGTCCTCAACCACGCCAAGGTCACCGGGCTGCGCTTCACCGGCGGCCGGGTCACCGGTGCGGAGCTCGAAGACCGCATGGACGGTACGGAGTTCGGGGTCGACGCCCGTCTGGT
The DNA here is from genome assembly GCF_051131715.1 of Streptomyces sp. A5-4. Lineage (NCBI taxonomy): Bacteria > Bacillati > Actinomycetota > Actinomycetes > Kitasatosporales > Streptomycetaceae > Streptomyces > Streptomyces sp. A5-4. The sequence goes on from NZ_CP178591.1 coordinate 1,253,847, forward strand.
GCTCAACGCCACCGGCCCGTGGGTCGACCACCTGCGCAAGCTGGAGAACCCCGACGCGGCGCCGTCCATCCGCCTCTCCAAGGGCGCGCACCTGGTCCTCAGGCGCACCGCCCCCTGGCGGGCCGCGCTGGCGACGCCGATCGACAAGTACCGGATCACCTTCGCGCTGCCGTGGGAGGACCAGCTGCTGCTGGGTACGACCGACGAGGAGTACGAGGGCGACCCGGCCGATGTCGCCGTCAACGAGAAGGACATCACCCAGATCCTGGACGAGGCCGCCTTCTCCATCCGCGACCAGCAGCTGTCCCGCGACCTGATCACCTACTCGTTCGCCGGTCTGCGGGTGCTGCCCGGCGGCCCCGGGAGCACCTCCAAGGCCAAGCGCGAGACGGTCGTCACCGAGGGACGAGGCGGCATGCTCTCGGTGGCGGGCGGCAAGTGGACGACATTCCGTCACATCGGCCGCACCGTTGTGAACAAGCTCGCCGCACTGCCCGGCCACCCGCTGGGCGAGGACATGGAGCCGATCTCGCGGCTGCCCAAGCACCAGCCGCTGCCGGGCATCTCCAACCCGAACGCGGTCGCGCACCGGCTGCTCGTCGACGGCGGCAGCCCCGGCCCGCGGATGGGCGGGGACACCGCCCGCCACCTGGCCACCCACTACGGCTCGCTGGCCTTCGACATCGCGCGGCTGGCCAACGACAACCCGGCGCTGGCCGAGCGAGTCCACCCGGACGCGCCGGAGATCTGGGCGCAGGTCGTGTACGCCCGGGACCACGAGTGGGCCGAGACGGCGGACGACGTACTGCGCCGCCGTACGACGCTGACGATCCGGGGCCTGGCCACGGACGAGATCCGCGGCAAGGTGACCGACGTACTGGACCGCAAGGCCTGAGTGGACCCGGCGGCGCGGTGGGGCCCGGGGGCAAGCGCCTCCGGGCCCCACCGCTGCCCGCGTCCGGCCGGATACTCACCGGTACCGCGGCGCGGCATAATGAGGCGATACATCGGACGTCTGGTGGCAGTTGCCGGACGCAACGAGGAGGTCGTCCATGGCCGTCACCGACGAAGCCATCGAGAAGATCAAGGAAATGATCGTCTCGGGCGCGTTGCGGCCCGGCGACCGACTCCCCAAGGAGAGCGAACTCGCCGCCGAGCTCGGCCTGTCCCGCAACTCGCTGCGTGAGGCGGTGCGCGCCCTGTCGCTGATCCGCATCCTCGACGTGCGCCAGGGCGACGGGACCTATGTCACCAGCCTGGACCCGCAGCTGCTCCTCGAAGCGGTGAGTTTCGTCGTGGACTTCCACCGGGACGACACGGTGCTGGAGTTCCTGGCGGTACGTCGCATCCTGGAGCCCGCCGCCACCGCGATGGCGAGTTCCCGGATCACGGGCGCTCAACTAGACGCCCTGAGCGCCCAGTTGGACGACCTGGGCGCGCAGCCCTCGGTCGAGGAGCTGGTCGCCTGCGATCTCGAATTCCACCGCGTCATCGTGCAGAGCTCGGGCAACTCCGTACTGTGCTCCCTGCTCGACGGGCTTTCCGGCCCGACGACCCGGGCCCGCATCTGGCGCGGTCTGACCCAGGAGGACGCGGTCAGCCGCACGCTCCACGAGCACCGCGCGATCCTCACCGCGCTGCGCGACGGGGACGCGGAGGCGGCGCGGTCCTGGGCGACGGTGCACATCGCGAGCGTCGAGCAGTGGCTGCGCACCACGCTCTGACCGCACTCCGTCCTTTTCGATTGATTTCATGCACGAAGGGCACGCTTCCCCGGTGCGGATCAGGCGTCACCCTGTTCACCCGGCCGTGCGCAGAGGCTGCGGCCGGACCTGCTGGAAGCCGTAGGGTTGGCACATGCACAAAGGAACTTCACACGCTTCGGAAGGAGGCACTGGGTGATCGAGCTCGAGAGTGTTCCCGAGCTGATCGACCCGGTCATGGTGGCCGCGTTCGAGGGCTGGAACGACGCCGGCGACGCCGCCTCCGCCGCGGTCGCGCACCTGGAGCGGGAGTGGAAGGGCGAGGTGTTCGCGGCGCTGGACGCCGAGGACTACTACGACTTCCAGGTGAACCGCCCCACGGTGTTCCTGGACGGCGGGGTACGCAAGATCACCTGGCCGACCACGCGGCTTTCCGTCGTGAGGATCGGCGGCGACAAGCCCCGTGACCTCGTTCTGGTCCGTGGCATCGAGCCGTCGATGCGCTGGCGCTCGTACTGCAACGAGATCCTCGGCTTCGCCCATGAGCTGGGCGTCGAGATGGTCGTGATCCTGGGCGCGCTGCTCGGTGACACTCCGCACACCCGCCCGGTGCCGGTCAGCGGCGTCACGTCGGACGCGGACCTGGCGCGGGCGATGGATCTGGAGGAGACCCGGTACGAGGGCCCGACGGGCATCGTCGGCATCCTCCAGGAGGCGTGCACGCACGCCGGCGTCCCGGCCGTGAGCCTGTGGGCCGCCGTGCCGCACTACGTCTCGCAGCCGCCGAACCCCAAGGCCACCCTCGCGCTGCTCAACCGGCTCGAAGACCTCATCAATCTGCGGATCCCGCTCGGCGAGCTGCCGGAGGACGCCCGCGCCTGGCAGGTCGGTGTGGACCAGCTGGCCGCGGAGGACAGCGAGGTCGCCGAGTACGTGCAGTCGCTGGAGGAGGCGCGGGACACCGCGGACCTTCCCGAGGCGTCGGGTGAGGCCATCGCCCGCGAGTTCGAGCGGTACCTGCGGCGGCGCGACGGCGGTCCGGGGCCCGGTACGGCCGGCCCCGGTCGTGCCACGGACGGAAGCGAAAGCAGTACGACGTACCTGCGTGACAACTCCAGCGGTCGCACCCGGCCGCCCAGGCCGCCGCGCGCGGAGGCGGTTCCCGAAGAGGCGGTCCCCGAAGAGGGCGACGCCGACGAGGCCGGCGGCAGCGGGGCGGAAGACTCCTCGGAGGAGTAGCGGGCCGGGAGTGGCGCGGTACGGAGTGATGACGGTGGGGCGGCGCCTTGGGGCGCCGCCCCACCGTCATCACCTGCGCGGTACGGCCCTCGGACCCGGCGCACGGACACCACGTCGTACTCCGTGCCGGGCGTCGGCGGCACGTCGAAGCGGGCGTTGGGCAGATGGATCCGGTCGCCCCGGGGGCCACCGTGGTGGTGGGAATCCGGAAACTCGGGTCGGTGATGCGGGCGACCGCGACGCCCTTGGCGCCGCTCGCGCTCAGCCGCACCACGTCGATCGCGTTCTGCGACTGCTGGACGATGTACGGGAGTTGGCCGAGCAGCAGCAGGCCGTCGCCGTCATCTTCAGCGGGCCCAGCGCGGCCCGCCGGGCGACGCCCGTGCGCGGTTCGACGCGCATCAACACGGGTGACCATTCCACCCGCCTGTGGCAGCTCACCGGCGCCGCCCGAGCGGCAGCCCGTGGAGCGCCGGGTTGAACGAATCGGTGAACCAGGCGATACCCGGCCCGCCCATTCGCCTTCTCGCAAAGGGAGTTGGTGCGGGCGGGGGCCGGTGGACCGACCGGAGCGCGGGGCGTCGGAGGCACCCGGCACAGGGCACAGGGCACAGGGCACAGGGCACAGGGCGCCCCAAGAAAGCGGTGCCGGGCGGATGTCCCTCCGCCCGGCACCGTCATGTCCCTACAGGAGCTCTGTACGGGGTTCAGCTACAGGGCCACCCCGAGGAGTGCGTCGACGGCGCGCGAGACCACACCGGGCGCCCCCTCCTGCGTACCGCCGTCGGACTGCTGGAGCGCGGCCCAGCGGTCCACCGCACGCAGCGCGGACGGGGTGTCGAGGTCGTTCGCGAGAGCTTCGCGGATCTCCTCGACGAGGGCGTCGGCGGACGGCCCGTCGGGGCGCGACACGGCGGCGCGCCAGCGAGCGAGACGCTCGACGGCGTCCGCGAGCACCTGGTCCGTCCACTCCCAGTCGGAGCGGTAGTGGTGCGAGTGCAGGGCCAGACGGATCGCGGCCGGGTCGACGCCGTCGCGGCGCACCTTCGACACGAAGACCAGGTTGCCCCGGGACTTCGACATCTTCTCGCCGTCCAGGCCGACCATCCCGGCGTGCACGTAGGCCTTGGCGAACGGGTGCTCGCCGGTCAGCGCCTGGGCGTGGGACGCGCCCATCTCGTGGTGCGGGAAGGCGAGGTCGGAGCCGCCGCCCTGCACGTCGAAGCCCATGCCGAGGTGGTCCAGGGCGATGGCCACACACTCGATGTGCCAGCCGGGCCGGCCGCGGCCCAGACTCGCGCCGTCCCAGCTCGGCTCGCCCTCACGGGCGGCCATCCAGAGCATCGGGTCGAGCGGGTTCTTCTTGCCGGGGCGGTCCGGGTCCCCACCGCGCTCGGCGGAGAGCAGCCGCATCGCGTCGGCGTCGAGCCCGGACACCTCACCGAAGTGCGGATCGGCCTCGACGGAGAAGTACACATCCCCTTCGAGTTCGTACGCGGCCCCCTTGTCGCGCAACCGCTCCACGAGCGGGACGATGCCGGGTATCGACTCGACCGCGCCGATGTAGTGCTGCGGCGGGAGCATTCGCAGGGCCGTCATGTCCTCGCGAAACAGAGCGGTTTCACGCTCCGCGAGCTCGGTCCAGTCGTGTCCGTCGCGGATCGCCCGCTCCAGCAGAGGGTCATCCACGTCCGTCACATTTTGGACGTAATGAACCTGCCGCTTGGTATCGAGCCACACGCGCTGAACGAGGTCGAACGCGTTGTAGGTCGCCGCGTGACCCATGTGGGTCGCGTCGTACGGCGTGATACCGCAGACATAGATACGGGCGACGGGGCCGGGGTCCAGAGAGACGGGACCACCGGTCGCGGTGTCGTGGATCTTGAGGTCGCGGCCCTTACCAGGCAGGGCGGGGACGTCAGAAGCGGGCCAGGCATGCATGTCATGAGCGTAACCGGACGCACGTTCCGGATACGAACCGGATACGGAACCGATCACCGGTCATGGCCGGTGAGACATCACACGGGCGGCCAGGGAATAGCCGGCCACTCCCCGCTCGGCTGCGGGTGGCGGGCCGTGGTCCGCAGCGCCGTGACCCGGGCGCGCACCGCCTCCACCTCGGCCGGGGTGATCAGCTCGGCCAGACGGGTGGCGAGGGGGCCGCCCTCCGCCAGGGCGTCGGACACCCGCGCCAGAACCTCCAGGGCCTCCGCCGTCAGGGGGTCGCCCGCCCAGCCCCACAGCAGGGTGCGGAGCTTGTCCTCGGCGTTGAAGGTCACGCCGTGGTCGATGCCGTACAGCTTGCCGTCAGCCGTCGGCAGCAGATGACCGCCCTTGCGGTCGGCGTTGTTGATGACCGCGTCCAGGACCGCGAGCCGCCGCAGCCGCTCGTCGTCGGCGTGCACGAGCAGGGCGGTGCGGCCTTCGGCGACCTCCGCGAGGACGACCGGCTTCCAGCCCTCGCCGGGCTCCTCGTCCTCGACCAGGGCCAGCAGTGAGCCGTCGGCGTCCGCCTCGATCCACAGCTGGCACATGCCCTCGCCGTACGGCCCGTCGCGCAGCACCGTCGGCGGCACCAGGCCCCAGCCGGTCACCTCGGAGATCTCGTACGCGGCGACCTCGCGCTGGGCGAGCGTGCCGTCGGGGAAGTCCCACAGGGGCCGCTCCCCGGCGACCGGCTTGTACACACAGGACGCCGACACGCCCTCGTACTCGATCCCGCAGTAGAGCACCGCGTTGGACGCCTCACGGACCCGTCCGCGGACGGTGAGCCGCCCTTTCGCCAGGACGGTGAGCTGATCCACCGGCGTCACGCTCCGCGCCGGTATCCGTTCTGGCGCGGACATACGTGTCCTTCCGAATCGAGCGGCAGGCTGCACAGCGGGCAGGGCGGTCGCCCCGCGTTGACGACGTCGAGGGCGCGCTTGGCGAAGGCTCTCGCCTGCGCGCCGCTGAGCCGTACCCGCAGCATCGGCGGGCCGTTCTCCTCGTCTTGGAGCAGCCGTTCCTCGGCGTCCGCGAGGTCTTCCTCGTCCGAGGCGTCGAGTTCCACCAAAGCCTGCGCCTCGACGATCATGCGCTGCTCCTCGCCGTCCCAGGCCAGCGCCATGGTGCCGACGCGGAACTCCTCCTCGACGGGGGCGTCCAGCGGCGCGCTGTCCGAGACATCGGTGGGGGCGACGGCCGGCACCGGGGCGTTGCCGCCGGTGCGGCGCACCACTTCGTCGAGCAGTTCGTCGATCCGCTCGGCGAGGGCGGCCACTTGGGACTTCTCCAGCGAGACACTGGTGACTCGACCGGCCGCCGACGCCTGCAGGAAGAACGTACGGCGTCCAGGCAGCCCGACCGTACCGGCCACGAAGCGGTCCGGTGGGTCGTAGAGGAATACCTGACGGGACACGTCCTGCTCTCCCTTGAAATCGGTTGTACGCGCGGGCTCAGGGCCCGTCCACCCTACTGCGCGGAGCGATCACGGTGCGCCCGCGCCGCCTCCTACGGCCGCGTCCGCGCCGTTGCCGTTCTCCCGCGGGGCCAGTGAGCCGAGGTCTCCGGTGTCGCCGAGGCGTACGAGAAACGGGCGCAGTCCCGTGTAGCGGATGGCCGTCAGGGAACACGGGTCGACGTGAATCCGCTGGAAGAGATCAAGGTGAAGGCCGAGCGCGTCGGCGACGACGGACTTGATGATGTCGCCGTGCGAGCACATCACGTAGACGGCGTCCTCGCCGTGCTCCGCCTCGATACGCGCGTTCCACTCCCGGACCGCGTCGACCGCGCGCGCCTGCATGGCGCGCATCGACTCGCCGCCGGGAAAGGTGACGGACGACGGGTGCTGCTGCACCGCGGTCATCAGCGGCTCGTCGGTCAGCTCGGCGAGCTTGCGGCCCGTCCAGTCGCCGTAGTGGCACTCGCCGATGCGGTCGTCGGTGTGCAGCGGGAGCCCGGGGCGCGCGTCGAGCAGCGGCTGGAGGGTCTGGCGGCAGCGGTCGAGGGGACTGCTGACGACGGCGGCCAGCGGCACGGCGGCCAGCCTGGTGGGGAGTGCGGCCGCCTGGGCGGTACCGCGCTCGTCGAGGGAGACGCCCGGCGTCCAGCCCGCGAGCAGCCCCGCGGTGTTGGCGGTCGAGCGTCCGTGGCGTACGAGGATCAGCGTGGCCATGGCGGTCAGCCTAGGCGGCCTGTCGCCCCGAGGTGCGCCCGGGCCCGGACCGGGGGAGAATGCGCGCCGTGATCGTGGACTGTGCCATCTACCGGGAAGGGCGCCGAACCGACGGCCCTTCCGACTTTTCGGATGCCCTCGCGGAGGCGCGTGCCACTGGGGACGCGTTTTTGTGGATCGGGCTGCATGAGCCGACGGAGGAGGAGTTCGCTCTCGTCAGCAGCGAGTTCGGGCTGCATCCGCTGGCCGTGGAGGACGCTCTCAGGGCCCATCAGCGGCCCAAGCTGGAGGTGTACGAGGATTCGCTCTTCGCGGTGCTCAAGCCGGTGCTCTACGAGCCGGAGAGCGACACCGTGACCACGGACGAGCTGATGCTCTTCGTCGGTGATTCCTTCGTGGTGACGGTGCGGCACGGCGAGAGCTCACCGCTGGCCGCCGTGCGCCACCGGCTCGAAGCCGACCCCGAAGTCCTGCGGCACGGGCCCACCTCCGTGCTGTACGCGGTGAGCGACGCCGTCGTGGACCACTATCTGGAGGTCGGGGTCGAGCTCCAGACCGACCTGGAGGAGCTGGAGGCGGAGGTCTTCGCACCGGTCGGGGAGCCGACGGGGGCGCCTGCCAAGAGCACGCCCCGCGTGCCCTCCACGGCCGCACGGATCTACACCTTCAAGCGGCAAGTACTCGAATTCCGCCGTGCGACGGGGCCGCTCACCCAGCCCATGCTGCGACTGTCGTCGCCCGGCCTGCCGTTCGTCGTCGAGCACGCGCAGCCGTTCTTCCGGGACGTGAGCGACCACCTCACCCGGGCCAACGAGCAGGTGGACGGGCTCGACCGGCTGCTGTCCGACATCCTTTCCGCGCACCTCGCGCAGATGGGGGTGCGGCAGAACGACGACATGCGGAAGATCTCCGCGTGGGCCGCCATGGCGGCGGTGCCGACGATGGTCGCGGGCATCTACGGCATGAACTTCGAGCACATGCCGGAGCTGACCTGGACGTGGTCCTATCCGGCGGTGATCCTCTTCATGGCGGTGTGCGAGTTCGGCCTGTACCGCCAGTTCAAGCGGCGCGGCTGGCTCTGATCCCGACGTCGGGTCGTTCGCGCGTTCCGGGCTCCGCCGCTCAGGCGAACTCGGGCGCGGGCGTCGACGGGCCGTCGAGTGCGCCCCGGCGCTCCGGCATGGTCAGGCTCACCATCCGCCGCCAGCCACCGAGGCGTTCGTACCCGTACACGCCACGAATTCCGGTGGCCAGCGCGGCGGCCTTGGGCTGCGGCCAGCCAAGGACGCGGCCCATCTGCGCCATGACGGCCAGGCTCACGTCCCGGTAGACGCCGATCTCGGCGAGGGCGCTCTCGCGCAGGACCCGCTGGATCTCCCGGCCGTGTCCGGCGCCGGCCAGCCGCAGCAGCTCCTCGTGGCAGTACGCGAGGTGGTTGTCCTCGTCGTGGCAGATCATCCTGATCGGCCTGCCCGCCTCGGGGTGGTCGCCGAAGTACTTCACCAGCATGACCATCTGGTCGGCGGCGCGCTGCTCCGTCACCCGGCTGTGCGACAGGTACACGAGGATGTCCTGCTCGGTGAGCGGCTCGTCGCGGCGCAGCTTCTCGTGGGCCAGACCGATGCCCTTGCGTTCGAGCAGCATCGTGTAGTCGGTCTCCGGCGGGACGGGCACCGGTTCGAGGCCGCGCTTCTTCAGCAGGGCGATGAAGAGCCTGCCGTGCTTGTCCTCGTCCGCGCCGTGCCGGGTGATCTTGGGGGCGAGGACACGCATGCTCTCGGGGACCAGGGCCGCGATCCGGCCGTTCTCCCAGCCGCCCTGGGCCTCACCACTGGCCGCGATGGAGCAGAAGAGCTGGAAGGAGTCGTCGTTGTCGATGATTTCCTGGAACAGGCTTCGGGCCGAGAACATCTGGGACTCCTCCGTGAATACATCCGCAAAGAACAAGTCAAGTGCGTGGGTGGAGGGCAGGCAACAGCTGCGCCGGACATCTCAGCCGGAAGGAGCACAGGGCGAACCGTATCTGCGCGTAACCCATGGGCTCGTGGAGCGTTGTTCTGCATGACGGCCGTGGCGGGGAAGACCCCCGAGCCCCCACCACGGCCGCAGACTTTCTCTTCTCGCCGATTACGCCGAACGGCCCCGCGCGTTACGCCAGACCGGCGCGCTCCAGGGCGTCGGTGCCGGCCCGCAGGGCGGTGATCCGCTCATCGAGCGTGAAGCCGGCGGGGGCCAGCGTCAGCGTCGTCACTCCGGCCGCGGCGTAGGCCTGCATCCGCTCGGCGATCCGCTCCACGGAGCCCAGCAGGGTGGTCTGGTCGATCAGCCGGTGCGGGATCGCGGCGGCCGCGCCCGTCTTGTCGCCGGACAGGTACAGGTCCTGGATCTCGGCGGCTTCCTTCTCGTAGCCCATGCGCTGCGCGAGCTGGTTGTAGAAGTTCTGCTTGCGGCTGCCCATGCCACCGACGTACAGCGCGGTGTACGGGCGGAACGTGTCTGCCAGCGCGTTGACGTCGTCGCCGACCGCGAGCGGCAGCGTCGGGCAGACGTCGAAGCCGTCCATGGTCTTGCCGGCCTTCTCGCGGCCCGCGCGCAGGTGCTTGATCGCGGTGTCTTCGATGTGGTCGGCGGAGGGGAAGATCAGCAGCGCGCCGTCGGCGATCTCACCGGTCTGCTCCAGGTTCTTGGGGCCGATCGCGGCGATGTAGAGCGGGATGTGCTCGCGCTGCGGGTGGACCGTGAGCTTGAGCGGCTTGCCGGGGCCGTCGGGCAGCGGCAGCGTCCAGTGCTGCCCCTCGTACGACAGGCGCTCGCGGGTCATCGCCTTTCGGACGATCTCCACGTACTCGCGGGTGCGGGCCAGCGGCTTGTCGAACTTGACGCCGTACCAGCCCTCGGAGACCTGCGGGCCGGAGACGCCCAGGCCCAGCCGGAAGCGCCCGCCCGAGAGGGAGTCGAGGGTGGCGGCCGTCATCGCGGTCATCGCCGGGGTACGGGCCGGGATCTGGAAGATCGCGGAGCCCACGTCGATGCGCTCGGTCTGGGCGGCCACCCAGGTGAGCACGGTCGCGGCGTCCGACCCGTAGGCCTCGGCGGCCCAACAGACGTCGTAGCCGAGGCGGTCCGCCTCCTGTGCGACAGCGAGGTTGTCGCCGTCCATCCCCGCGCCCCAGTAGCCGAGGTTGATGCCGAGCCGCATAACCGCTCCTCTTACTCGTGTCTTACTGATGAGTAACGTCCTTGTGCCGGGGACTCTAACGCGCGGGAGCGCGATCCGTCAGGACCGGGTTGTCCACAGGGCCGCTTGCCATGGACGCCTGGCCAGTAATCTCAGCGCCCATGGAGCAGAGGCATCTCGGCCGCACGGGCCTGCGCGTATCCCGGATCGGGCTCGGCACCCTCACTTGGGGCCGGGACACCGGCGAGCACGACGCCGCCGACCAGTTGAAGGTCTTCTGGGACGCGGGCGGGACCCTCGTCGACACGGCGGACGTGTACGGCGGAGGGGACGCCGAGTATCTGCTCGGTCAGCTCGTCGAACGGCTCGTGCCGCGGCGGGATCTGGTCATCGCGACCAAGGCGGGCAGCGTGCCCGATCCCGACCGGCGTTTCAACGGCTCACGCGGACATCTGCTGGCCGCGCTCGACGCCTCGCTGGAGCGACTGGGCACCGACTACGTCGATCTGTGGCAGGTCCACGCCTTCGACCCCGGGACACCGCTCGACGAAACGCTCCAGGCGCTCGACATAGCCGTGAGCAGTGGCCGGGCGCGGTACGCGGGGGTGTCCAACTTCTGCGGCTGGCAGCTGGCGAAGGCCGCCACCTGGCAGCTCGCCGCTCCGGGGCTGCGGACCCGGCTGGCCAGCACGCAGATGGAGTACTCGCTCCTCCAGCGCGGTGTGGAGCGCGAGGTGCTGCCGGCCGCGATCGATCTGGGAGTGGGGCTGTTGCCGTCCTCGCCGCTGGGCCGGGGCGTCCTCACCGGCAAGTACCGCACCTCGACCCCCGTGGACTCCCGGGGCGCGTCCGAGCATCTGGCCGGTTTCGTGGAGCCCTACCTGGACGACGCGGCGAGCCGCATCGTGGACGCGGTCGCGACGGCCGCTGACGGGCTGGCCACGACCACGCTCCAGGTGGCGCTGGCCTGGGTCCGCGACCGGCCCGGTGTGGTGGCCCCGATTGTCGGCGCGCGCAACGCGCAGCAGCTCAGGGCCGCATTGTCAGTGGAGGCGCTTAGCCTTGATCCACCGATTTGGTGCCTGTGGGTAACTTTTGGGAAAACGAAGAAGTGCCTTGTGACCTGCGATGATGGGAGTTCTTGAGGCTTCCAGCACACACAATCAGCAAGGCACTTCCGAGATGCAAGTTTCCCATACCCGGGCGGCGGTCTCCGCTGCGTTCGACGACGAGAATCTGATCGCGCATGCCGGGCTGGTCCCGGTGATGCGGCTGGCCGAGCGGTGCGGGCTTTCGCGCCTGGCGGCGGAGAAGGTGAAGCTGACGGGGGCGGCGAACGGCGCGGGCGCGTCGGCCGACGCCAAGGTCACCAGCATCGTGGCCGGGATGGCCGCCGGGGCGGACAGTATCGACGACCTCCACGTCCTGCGACACGGTGCGATGCCTGTCGTCTTCGCGGGCATCCGTGCCCCGTCCACCCTGGGCAGCTTCCTGCGCGCGTTCACCCACGGTCACGCACTCCAACTCCACGCCGTGCACCGGAAATTCCTTGCGGAGCTGGCCGCGCATACCCCGCTGCTGCCCGGCGCCGACGCGATGGCGTTCATCGATGTCGACTCCACCCACAAACGCGTCTACGGCCGGACCAAGCAGGGCGCCGAGTACGGACGGTTCAAGGGCATCCGCACCCTGCACCCCCTGCTGGCCACGATCTGCACCCCCCGGTCGAGGCCGGTGATCGCCGCGGTGCGAATGCGCCGCGGCAAAGCGGCCGACTCCCGGGGCGCCCCGAAGTTCGTGGCCGAGGCCCTGGCCACCGCCCGGGAAGCCGGCTGCACCGGCACCCGCATCCTGCGCGCGGACTCGCAGTTCTACAACGCCGGTGTGATCGCCGCCTGCCGCCGGGCCGGAGCCCACTTCTCGATCACCACCGGCATGAACCCCTCCATCAAACGGGCCGTCCACGCCATCCCCGACCACGACTGGCAGCAGATCACGTACCCGACCGCGGTACCCGACCCCGACACCGGTGAGCTCATCTCGGACGCCGAGGTCGCCGAGATACCCGCATACACCGCGTTCACCGGCCGCAAGAAGAGCGAGCACGTCACCGCCCGGCTGATCGTGCGCCGGGTCCGTGACCTGGCCAAACCCGCCGTCGTGGGCGAGCAGGGCGAACTGTTCCCCCTCTGGCGCTACCACCCCTTCTTCACCGACAACCCGGCCCAGACCCTTCAGGCCGAGCGGGAACACCGCCACCACGCCGTGGTCGAGCAGGTCATCGCGGACAGCAAAGCCGGAGCTCTGGCCCACCTGCCGTCTGGACACTTCAATGCCAACGCGGCCTGGCTGACCCTGTGGGCGATGACCTACAACCTGCTGCGGGCCACCGGTGCACTGACCTCGCCCTTCCACGCCAAAGCCACCACCGCCACCCTGCGCACCCACCTCGTCCACGTCCCCGCCAGGATCGCCCGCTCCGCACGACGCCTCACCCTGCACCTGCCACGCAACTGGCCCTGGCAGCAAGCCTGGACACACCTCTTCGACACCGTCCACGACCCACCCCCGCCAGCCTGATCCCCTGACCACCCCGCCCACCAGGGCCCAACCGGAACCGAACACGTGGAAACGCTGGGCAGACCAGCGGCTACAGGCTGCCCAACCTCAACGGACATCCCGAACCCGGCTCAGAAATCAGTCAGAAGATCACTTTCAGACCACGTCGGTGGATCAAGGCTTAGTCTTCCAGACGAGATCTGCCAGGCGCTCGACGATGTGTCGGCGCCCGTGCACCGCTATCCCGACCAGGACTGGAGCACGCTGTGAGTACGGACCGCGACACCGCCGCCGCGGACGAGGCCACCGACACGGCACCGGAGCCGGACACCATCGAGGTCGGCGCACCGGACGAGGCCGAGGCCGACGCCGAGGTGTCGACCGCTCTGTCCGCCTCTCCCTCACCGGCGCCGTCGCCGGAAGCCGATGGAGGTGGGGACGTGGGCCCGGAGCCCGACGAGGCCGCCGCCACGCCGCCCGACCGCGCCACGGTGCCCGCGCCGACCGCCGCCGGGAACGACACCCCGTCCGTCGGGTCCGAAGCCGACCCGTCCGAGGACGGCGGCCAGTCCGACGGCGCCCAGTTGGACGGCAGCGCTCCGGACAGCGAGGCCGCGCCCGTCGGCACGGGCGCCCAGGACGCAGCCGAGGCGCCCGGTGGATCCGGGGACGCTGGGGAGGCCGAGGAGGCCGACGACGCGCCTGCCACCGAGGTCGCGCCTGCCGCCGAGGAGACCGAGGCCACCGACGCCGACGCCGTGGTCGTTCCGGCCGAGCCCGTCGTGCCCCAACTCTCCGAGGCCGAGGCCGAGTTGGCCGCGCAGCGGGTGTTTCGGGAGCGCATCGCGCAGCGCAAAGCCGCCAAGGAGGCCCCCGTCGAGGCGGGTGCCAAGCTGAGCGGGCAGGCCGCCGATCTACTCGCGGCGGTACGGGCCGTGGAGAGCGGCACGAAGTCCGGCGAGGCGCTCTTCGCGTCCCCGCCGCCCCCGCCGCGCCCCGCCGCCACCGCTCCCGCCGCAGCCGCGCGGCCGGGGGCGCCCGAGCCCGTCACGGGCGCCGCTCCCCCCGCGCCGGAGGCCGTCGCGTCCGTACAGGAGGTGCTCGCCGATGGCGGTGCGCCCGCGGCGCTGGCGGAGGCGGTCGCGGCCACACTCGGGGAGCAGGCCGGGCAAGTGCTGCGCGACGACCCCTGGCAGCTGATGTCGGTGCCGGGGGTGCAGCCCGAGCAGGCCGACGGATTCGCGCGTGCGCTGCTCGGCGCCGAGTGCGGTCCGGGTGACGAGCGCCGGACGGCGGCGCTCGTCACCCGGCTCCTTGAGCGTGCCGCCCTCCAGGGGCACACCGTCCTCGACGCGACCGCGGTGGCCGAGGCGCTGACCGGGCACGGGGTGCCCGGCCCCGACGAGGCCCTGCGGCACGCGATCGCCGAAGGCGTCGTGCTGGGCTTCCAGGACGGCGCCGACGACACGGCCGCGACCGAAGAGGACGAGGACGGGGCGCAGTCGGCGAGCGCGCAGGAGCCGGCCGAGCCGGTCCAGGTCCTGCTGGGCCTTGAGCGCTACGCCCTCGCCGAGGAGAGCCTCGCCGAGGGCCTCGCCCGGCTGGTCAGCACCTTCACCGAGGCCGCGACCTGGGACACGGCCTCGGCCTCGCGGTCCGCCGCCGGACTGATCGGCGCCGTCGCGGGCCACGGCCTGGTCGCCCACACCGGCGGTGAGGCTGCCCGCGCCGAACCGGCCGAGCTGGTCACCATGGCGCGGGGGCTCGGCCTGCGCGCCTTCGCGGCGTCGCACAGCGTGGACGGCGCGCGGCGCCTCGCCGCGGCGGTCGACAACCCCGCGGCCTCGGTCACCCTCTACGGCCTGCTCTCCGGGACCGAGGGGCCCGGCCGGGACGACGAGGGCCTGCTCGCGCTCGACCTGCTGGTCGTGCTGGACGCCCCGCAGCTGGACGTGGAGACCGCCGCGATCCTCGTGGAGTCACTGCCCGACGCCACCCGGCTCGTCCTCAGCGGCGACCCCGGCGTGCTGCCTTCGGCCGGTGCGGGCAGGGTGTTCGCGGATCTGCTGGCCGCCCGTGCCTGCCCGCAGATCGCCTCGCGCACGCCCGACCCCGGGCCGATCGGCGAGCTGGTGTCCGGGATCGGGATCGGCGAGCTGAACCAGGTCGAGGCGCCGGGCAAGGAAGTGGTGATCGTCCCGGTCCGCGACGCGGGCGAGGCGGTGCACCGCACCGTGCAGCTGGTCGCCGATTCGGTGCCCCGCGCCTTCGGGGTGAGTGTCGAGCAGACGCAGGTGATCACTCCCGGGCACGGTGGTTCCGCCGGTACCCGCGCGCTCAACGCGGCCCTCAAACAGCGGCTGAACCCGGGCCCGGGCCGGTTCGGCGGCTTCGACCCGGGAGACCGGATCGCCCATGTACCGGTGCCCGGCCGGACGCTGCCCGGCACGATCGTCACGGCCGACGCCGACGGCCTGCATCTCGACTGCGGGGGCAAGCCCGTCGTCGTACCGAAGGACCGGGTGGAGACCACCGTGCGGCACGGCTGGGCGCTCACCGCGCACCAGGCGACCGGGATGCGGTGGCCGGCGGTCGTGGTGGTGCTGCCCGGGGACGCCGCGGCGGGGCTGAGCCGGCCCTGGATCTACACCGCGTTCAGCCGCGGCGAGCGGCATCTGTCCGTGGTCCACGGCGTGGACCAGGCGCTGCCGCACGCCGTGACGGAGGTCGCGGACCGGCCCCGCACCACGCGGCTGCGGGCATTGCTCCAGCCCGCGGTGGAGCCCACGGCATAGGCCGCACCGAAAGGCCCCGCGACCCAGGCGGGTCGCGGGGCAGACGGGCCGTGTCCCGGGCCCTCAGGCCTCCTCGCGACCGCCGACCTCGTGGAGTTCGTCGTCGAAGACGGAGCTGACGTCGAAGCGGCACACGACGCGCTGCGGATCGGCCTGTTCGAAGGGGGCGGTCAGCCACTCCCCCGGTTCGGGCAGGTCCTCCGTCGCCGTCACCCACAGGGTGGAGTCGCCCTCCTCCAGGCCGAACTCCTTGTGCCGGGACGCGATTTCGTCCGGCTCGTACTCGCCGAAGAGCACGCCGATGGCGGCGTGGACGCTGCCGCCGCCGGCTCCTGCCGCCGCGCTCCCCTCGTCGGAGTCCGGGTCC
Source organism: Streptomyces sp. A5-4 (assembly GCF_051131715.1). NCBI lineage: Bacteria > Bacillati > Actinomycetota > Actinomycetes > Kitasatosporales > Streptomycetaceae > Streptomyces > Streptomyces sp. A5-4. The sequence goes on from NZ_CP178591.1 coordinate 1,269,844, forward strand.
AGGTCCGCGATGCGCTGTGCCTGTGCGAGCAGCCGCTGCGTCTGAGCCACCGCGTAGTCGCGCCGGATCAGGACGCTCACCGCGTTCGGCTCCTCGGGGCCGGTGTACGGCGGCAGGGAGTCGTCGGACGCGGGGATCTCGAAGGGGGTGACTTCGTCGTAGCGGTCGTAGAGCTGCTCGTCGTACACCTCGGCGGCTGCGGCGAGCTCGTTGAACGCGTCGTAGACGGCCGGGTCGTCGTCCCCGGTGCGGTGCTCGACCGCCTCCAGGTGACGGTCCAGCGCGGCCTTGACCGCCTCGGCGGCGGCGCGTACCTCGGCAGCGGTGGGCTGCGCAGCATCAGACATAGTGCAGACGCTATCCGTACTGGGGCTCTGCCCGCACAATAGATGCGATGCCGGAATACGAATTTGTCGACGTGTACGTGCCACGCGGGGTCTCCCGCACGGACACGACCCGCCTGCTGACCGACCACGCCGAGTACGGACACTGGGAGTTGGACCGACTGAGCCTGCGCCGGGACGGCAGCCGCCGAGTGCGGCTGCGCAGGCGGATCATCCGCCAGCAGCGCGCGACCTGGTGAAGACGGTGCGGGCCCGCAGCCACGGGGCCCGCACCGTCTTTCGCGCCGTCGAGGCCGGCGCTGTCACCACCTCAGTGCCTTACGCCGCCGAGCGTGCCCGCCGGTACAGCACCGCACCGCCGAGGAGCAGTCCCGCGCCCACCGGGACCACCAGCCCGAGCGGACCGACGCCGGTCTGCGCGAGCAGTTCGGTGCCCTCGGGCTGGGTGACGCTCCGGGCGCCGGGGCTGTTCGGCTCGCCGGGCTGCTCCGGGCTCACCGGCTCGTCGTGCCCGGGCGGGCCGACGGGCTTCTCGGGCTGACCCGGGTTGCCCGGGTTCCCCGGCTCTCCCGGGTTGCCGGGGTTGCCCGGGTTGCCGGGCTCTCCCGGGTGGCCCGGCTGCTCCGGCTTGCCGGGGCCCGGCCGGTCCGGGGCGCCGCCGTCGTTGGCGCAGTCATTGCCCGTCACCGCGTTGCCGAGGCCGCCGACGGTGACACTGTTCCCGCAGGCGTTCACCGGGATGTCGATCGGGACCTGGACGTGGTTGCCCGAGCCGACACCGGGTGAGTTGCCCGCGTGCCCATCGGCCGTCGCACCGCCGCCGCCACGGGGCTTGCCGTGCGACTTCCCGTGCGACTTGCCGTGACCGGAACCGTCCGACACATTGGCGCAGCGGTTACCGACGGCGGGATTGAGCAGCCCGACCACGTTGACGGTGTTCCCGCAGGCGTTCACCGGGACGTGCACCGGGACCTGTACGGAGTTTCCCGACAGCACGCCCGGCGAGTCCGACGCGGCCCCTTGGGCCCCCGCGTCGGCGTAGGCGTTGCCGCCGGTCATGCCGAATACGCCGCCGACAGCCGCGATGGTGATCAAGCCTTTTCTGGTGACCTGGCGCATGGTTCTTCCTCCGCCTTCATACCTTCCGGAATGCCCGCGGACGCAGCCGCCCGCGGGCAGAATCCCCAGCGGCCCCGGAGTGCATGGCGCGCACTCCGGGGCCGCCCGGGACTCAGACCCTCACGGGTTGAGACACAACGTCACTTGTTGATGCAGGTGTTGCCGAAGGCGGGGTTCAGCAGCCCGATCACGGAGACCGTGTTTCCGCACACATTCACCGGAACGTGGATGGGCGCCTGGACGACGTTCCCCGAGAGGACGCCCGGCGAGCCCACAGCGGCACCCTGCGCGCCGGAATCCGCGACGGCCATACCCGCACCAGCGAGCACGAGACCACCAGTGGCAACCGCAGCAGCGACGACCTTCTTGATCATTACTTTTCCTCCTTGTTGGCAAATGCGATCCCAGCCGCGGACCGCACCCCCTGTAACGAGGAAAAACCGATGTAGCTACGACCTGATGCTTTCATTCACTCCATTCAGTCAAATAGCACGCTCACCCGATTATTGGATGTTCCGCTTCTGCTACCGATCGACGGCGCCCGCTCAGCAGCCGTCCAGGAGGCGGTCCAGGACGCGCACGCCGAACTTCAGCCCGTCCACGGGCACCCGCTCGTCGACACCGTGGAACATCCCCGCGAAGTCCAGCTCGGGCGGCAGCTTCAGCGGTGCGAAGCCGAAGCAGCGAATGCCCAGGTCGTCGAAGGACTTGGCGTCGGTACCGCCGGAGAGCATGTACGGGACGGCGCGCGCGATGGGGTCCTCGGCCCTGAGGGCCACCTGCATCGCGTCGACGAGGTCGCCGTCGAAGCTCGTCTCCAACGCCTTGTCCCCGTGCACGTCCTCGCGCTTGACGCGCGGGCCGAGGATCCGGTCGAGGTCGGCCAGGAACTCGTCCTCGTATCCCGGCAGGAAGCGCCCGTCGACATGCGCGGTGGCCTGCCCGGGGATCACGTTCACCTTGTAGCCGGCGCCGAGCATGGTGGGCGCCGCCGAGTTCTGCAGGGTGGCGCCGACCATCTTCGCGATGCCGCCGAGCTTGGCGAGCGTGGCGTCCATGTCCTCCGGGTCGAGGGGGGTGCCGAGCGCGTCCGAGAGCTCGTCGAGGAAGGACCGTACGGTCTTGGTGACGCGCACCGGCCACTTGTGCCGACCGAGCCGGCCGACGGCCTCGCACAGCTCGGTGATCGCGTTGTCCTTGTTGGTCATCGAGCCGTGGCCTGCCGTGCCGTCCACGGTGAGCCGCATCCAGTGCATGCCCTTCTGCGCCGTCTCGACGAGATACAGCCGCAGGTTCTCGTTGACGGTGAAGGAGAAGCCGCCGACCTCACCGATGGCCTCGTTGACGCCCTCGAAGAGACCGGGGTGCTTGTCGACGAGATGCCGGGCGCCGTACGTGCCGCCCGCCTCCTCGTCGGCGAGGAAGGCCAGCACGATGTCGCGCGGGGGCTTGCGGCCGCTGCGCATCCTGTCGCGTACGACCGCGAGGGTCATCGCGTCCATGTCCTTCATGTCGACCGCGCCCCGGCCCCACACGCAGCCGTCGGCGATCTCTCCGGCGAACGGATGGTGCGTCCAGTCCTGGGCGTTCGCCGGCACGACGTCGGTGTGCCCGTGGATGAGCAGCGCCGGCCTGGACGGGTCCTCGCCCGCGATCCTGGCCACCGTCGAGGCGCGGCCCGGGTGGGACTCGAAGATCTGCGGTTCGAGCCCGACCTCGGCGAGCTGCTCCGCGATGTACTCCGCGGCGGCGCGTTCTCCCGGCCCGGAGTGGTCTCCGTAATTGCTGGTGTCGATCCGGATCAGGTCACGACAGAGGTCGACGACCTCGTCCTCGCCCGAGATCTTTCCGGCCGTGTTCGACTCGCTCACGCTGCTTCCTCCCACTGGCGTTGCTGGTGGTCCCCCCGCATCCTCCCGCTTTTCACCCCTGCACCCCAAGGGCGGTCGCCCCGCGTCACGCGCAGTTCACGGGTGAGGGGGGTGGCGATCAGCGGGTCCGAATGTTTGCTATGGTTTTCCACGTCGGAACGGCCCAGGGCCCGGACGGCAGACACCTTGTCCGGGTGGCGGAATGGCAGACGCGCTAGCTTGAGGTGCTAGTGCCCTTTATCGGGCGTGGGGGTTCAAGTCCCCCCTCGGACACCAGCAGGAACCCCAGTTGATCTGGGGTTTTTTGCGTTTCCGGGACAGCAGGCCACGTCGTCGGCGAAATCCGTGGGCCACCGTGTCGGAAGCGTTGACGGGGCAGTCCGGCTCCCTATCTTTCGTTCGACTTGTCGATCCACATTCGATATATCGAACGAAATCGAGGGTGCTCATGTCAGGTACGCGGTCGCTTGGCCTGCTGGTGGGAGTGCTGCTCCTGACCACGCTCGCCGCCGGGCCACCCGGCGCCACCGCCCCGCAGCCGCAGGACCCGGGCGACCGCGCTCGACGCTGCGCGGGGTGGACGAGTCGTTCACCTGCACGTTCCCGGCGAACTCCGTGACCTTCCTGCGGATCAAGGAGAGGTAGCCGGGCGTGGTGGGGTGGCCGGATGGTCCGGCCGCCCCACCCACCGTGTCAGTGGCCCCTGGTGATCCATTCCTGGAGGTGCGGGGCCTCCGCGCCGATCGTGGTGGGATCGCCGTGGCCGGTACGGACCTCGGTGTCCGGCGGCAGGGTCAGCAGCCGGTCCCTGATCGAGTCGACGATCGTCGGGAAGTGCGAGAAGGAACGGCCGGTGGCGCCGGGGCCACCCTGGAAGAGGGTGTCGCCGGTGAACACCGTGGACAGCTCCGGCGCGTACAGGCAGACGGCGCCCGGCGCGTGCCCGGGAGTGTGCAGGACCGTGAGGGCGATGCCGGCGACCGTGATGCTCTGGCCGTCGGTGAGCTCACCGACGGGGGCCCGGTCCGGGTGGGTCTGCTTCCACAGCGGGAGGTCGTCGCCGTGCAGCAGGATCGGGGCGCCGGTGGCCGTGGCGAGGGCCGGGGCGGCGTCGATGTGGTCGTTGTGGGCGTGCGTGCAGATGATGGCGCGCAGCGTACGGCCACCGAGGGCGGCCTCGATGGCGTCCGCGTCGTGGGCGGCGTCGATGACCACGGCCTCGGTGTCGTCACCGACGATCCACACGTTGTTGTCGACGTCCCAGGTGCCGCCGTCGAGCGAAAAGGTGCCGGAGGTGACCAGGTGGTCGATGCGAGCGCCCATCAGAAGACCACCACCGAACGCAGGACGTCACCTTCGTGCATACGCTCGAAGGCCTTCTCCACGTCGCCGAGCGCGATGGTCTCGGTGACGAAGGCGCCGAGGTCGATACGGCCCTGCTGGTGCAGGTCGATGAGCATCGGGAAGTCGCGCGAGGGCAGACAGTCGCCGTACCAGGAGGACTTGAGCGCGCCGCCGCGGCCGAAGAAGTCGAGGAGCGGGAGCTCCAGCTTCATCTCCGGGGTGGGGACGCCGACCAGGACGACCGTGCCGGCCAGGTCGCGGGCGTAGAAGGCCTGCTTGTACGTCTCGGGGTGGCCCACCGCCTCGATGACGACGTCGGCGCCGTTGCCGCCGGTCAGCTCACGGATTGCCTCGACGGCGTCCGTGGAGCGGGAGTTGACGGTGTGGGTGGCGCCCATGGTGCGGGCGGTCTCCAGCTTGCGGTCGTCGATGTCGACGGCGATGACCTTGGCCGCGCCCGCGAGCTTGGCACCCACGATCGCCGCGTCGCCGACGCCGCCGCAGCCGATGACGGCGACGGAGTCGCCTCGGCCGACCTGGCCGGTGTTGATGGCGGCGCCGATGCCCGCCATGACGCCGCAGCCGAGCAGGCCGGCGACGGCGGGCGAGACGGCCGGGTCGACCTTGGTGCACTGGCCGGCCGCGACCAGGGTCTTCTCGGCGAAGGCGCCGATGCCGAGGGCCGGGGACAGCTCGGTGCCGTCGAGGAGGGTCATCTTCTGCTTCGCGTTGTGGGTGTCGAAGCAGTACTGGGGGCGCCCGCGCAGGCAGGCCCGGCACTGGCCGCACACCGCGCGCCAGTTCAGGATGACGAAGTCGCCGGGGGCGACGTCGGTGACACCATCGCCGACCGACTCGACGATGCCCGCCGCCTCGTGGCCGAGAAGGAAGGGGAAGTCGTCGTTGATGCCGCCCTGCTTGTAGTGCAGGTCGGTGTGGCAGACCCCGCACGCCTGGATCCGCACGACGGCCTCGCCGGGTCCCGGGTCCGGGACGAGGATGGTCTCCACCCGTACCGGCTGGTTCTTTCCGGGGGCGATTACCCCTTGGACCTGCTGCGTCATACCTGAACTTCCTTCCTCGCGTGTCGGGTACGCCCCCGTTTTCCGCACCGTACTCGCTGCCCGGCGTCTGCGGAGCGGTGGACTACAGACCGGCGTCGTAGACCTGCTGTCCGCCCACATACGTGCGGGCGACGCGGGTCGCGGCGATCTCCTCGGGCGGCGCCGCGTACGGGTCCCGATCCAGTACCACCAGGTCGGCGAGGGCGCCGGCGCGGACGCTGCCGGTGTCGTCGAGGTGGTTCACATGGGCGGACCCGGCGGTGTACGCGGCGAAGGCGGCGGTCAGGCCGATGCGCTGGTCGGGGAGGAAGACCGGGCCGCAGTCGCCGGGCCCGACCCGGTTGACCGCGGTGTGGATGCCCTGCAGCGGGTCGGGGCTGCTGACCGGCCAGTCGCTGCCCGCCGCGATGGTGGCGCCGGAGCGCAGCAGTGCCCCGAACGGGTACTGCCACCCGGCCCGTTCCGTTCCGAGGAAGGGGATGGTCAGTTCGTCCATCTGCGGTTCGTGCGCGGCCCACAGGGGCTGGATGTTGGCGGTGGCGCCCAGTTCCCGGAAGCGGCCGATGTCGTCGGGGTGGACGACCTGGACATGGGCGAGGTGCGGGCGGGTGTCGCGCCAGCCGTTCGCGGTGCGGGCCGCCTCGACGGCGTCCAGGGCCTCGCGCACGGCGCGGTCGCCCAGCGCGTGGAAGTGGGCCTGGAAGCCGAGGGCGTCCAGCTCGGTGACGTACCGGCGCAGGTCGGCGGGGGCGATGAAGCTGGTGCCCCGGTTCGCGGTGGCGCAGCCGCAGCCGTCCAGGTAGGGGTCGAGGAGTGCGGCGGTGCCGGTCTCGGCGACCCCGTCCACCATCAGCTTGACCGATCCGGCGCGGTACCGGCCGTGGCTCGACTCAGCTCGCCGCGCGACGAGTTCGGGTATCTGCTCGGCGCCGCGCTCGCGGTCCCACCACAGGGCTCCGGCGACGCGGGCGGTGAGCGAGCCGTCGCGGGCCGCCGTCAGGTAGGCGTCGGAGGGGTCTCCCATCGCGCCGAAGGTGCCGACGATGGCGTCCTGCCAGGCGGTGATGCCGTAGGAGTGGAGGAGCCGCTGGGCGCGCAGCAGGGCGGCGAGGCGTTGGGCGGGGGTGGAGGGCGGGGTGAGGCGGGCGATCAGGTCCATGGCGCCCTCCTGGAGGAGGCCGGTGGGTTCGCCGTTCGGGTCGCGCTCGATGCGGCCGTCGGCCGGGTCGGGGGTGTCGCGGTCGATGCCGGCGAGGCGCAGGGCGCGGCTGTTGGCCCAGGCTCCGTGGTGGTCGCGGTTGGGCAGGTAGACGGGCCGGTCGGGGACGACCGCGTCGAGCAGGTCCTTGGTGGGGCTGCCTCCGGTGAACGCCTCCATGGACCAGCCGCCGCCGGTGATCCACTCCGCTTCGGGATGGGCCACGGCGTACGCCCGTACGGCGGCGACGCTTTCGGGGGCGGTCAGGATGCCCGTCAGGTCGCACTGCGCCAGCTCCAGTCCGGCCGAGACCGGGTGGACGTGGGCGTCCTGGAAGCCGGGGACGAGCAACTTGCCCGCGAGGTCGACGACTTCGGTCTTCGGGCCGATGAGGTCGCGTACCTCGTCGTGGCCGACGGCGGTGATGCGGTCGCCGGTGACGGCGACGGTGGTGGCGCGGCTGCGTGCGGAGTCCAGGGTGAGCACGGGGCCGCCGGTGAGGACCAGGTCGGCAGGGGCGTGGCACATGGGGCGGGTTCCTTCGGTGGTGGGGCGGGAGGGGCTCAGGAAGGGGTGGGTGCTGTCTGCGGGTCGGTGGCGGTGGCGGTGGCGGGTGCGGTGGCGGTGGCGGTGGCGAGGAAGACGACGGTCGGGACGAGGCCGATCCAGCCGACGAGGAAGCCGAGCCAGGGGCTGAGGGAGCGGCCGACCCAGACGTAGCCGCTGCCCATGTTGGGCTCGTCCTTGTTGAGTCGGGAGTACGCGCTCTCCATGCCGAGTACGGGCAGGACGGCGAGCAGCATGATGATCGGCAGGTGCAGTCCGACGACGCCCGCGGTGACGCCCAGCCCGATGCCGATACTGCTGGTGGCCGCGGTGCTGGAGGCCGCGATGGCGAAGCTGTCGGTGACGCCGAGGGTTCTGGGCAGGGTGCCCGGCGCCGGTGGGTCGCCGTCGTGAGAGGTCTTCGAGGCCGTCATTGCTCGCTCCTTCAACACCTTCGGCGACGGACCGCCCAGGACGGCCCCGATGGCGGCACATCGAACTCCGCGGACCCTTCACACGTCAATGCTGTTGTCGTAACGTGCGGGTCATGAGCGAGCGAGTGGTGTCCGAGGCGGCACGGCGGCGCAGGCGCCCCACCAAGCACGGGACGGTCCTGTCCGAGGAGCTGATCGTCGGGACCGCGCTGCGGCTGATCCACGAGCACGGCGCGGCGGCTCTCACGGTGCGCAGGCTCGGCGCCGCGCTGGGCGCGGATCCGAGCGCGTTCTACCGCTATTTCCGGGACACCGACGAGCTGTTGCTCGCGGTCGCCGACGAGCTGATCGGCCGTACGCTGCGGGGCTGGCGGCCGACCGGTGAGTGGCGGGCCGATCTGCGCGCGCTGGGCCTGCGGATGCACGCGGACTACCAGGCCCATCCGCAGGCGGCGATGCTGATCTGCGCCCGGGTGACGGGCCGGGCGAACGAGACGCGGTCGGTGGAGACGATCCTGGGCATCCTGCGCGGCGCGGGTTTCCCCGACGCGGAGGCGGTGCGGATCTACCACGTGCTCGTGGACCAGACGCTGGCGTTCGCGGCGCTGGACGCGGCCACCCTCGCGTTGCCGCCGGATGCGCGGGAGGCCGAGGAGCGGGCCTGGCCGGGGACGTACGCCCGGCTGCCCGCGGACAGTCACCCCCATGTGGCGGCCGTCGCTCCGGTGCTGGTGGCCGAGATGCGGCACAGTGCCTATCCGGCGGCGCTGGAGATGATGCTGGCGACGGCCGTGGCGCGGCTGGGCCGGCTGCGTGCGGAAGAATCTGGACGACCGCCGGACGGGCCGAGTGATTCGGCCCGTCCGGCGATCGGGAAACGCTAGAACCCCTCGCGCTCCGCGGCTGTCACCGCGACCCGCTTGCGGACCAGGAACCAGCCGCCGACCAGCGCCGCCGCGATCAGCGGCAGGCACATCACGGTCGTGCGGCCGACGCCGCCGCCCCACCACATCAGGACCACGACGGTGGCCAGGAAGGCCAGCGTGACGAGCTGGGTGTAGGGGGCCCAGGGCAGCCGGTAGGAGGGTCGGACGACCTTGCCCTCCTTGGCCCGGTGCCAGAACAGCAGCGAGCAGAGCATGATCATGCCCCAGGTGCCGAGGATGCCGATGGAGGCGAAGTTGAGGACGATCTCGAAGGCCTCGCCGGGCATCACGAAGTTCAGGGCGACGCCGAGGACACCGAAGCCGGCGGTCAGCAGGATGCCGCCGTAGGGCACCTGGCCCTTGTTCATGCGGCCGGTGAACCGGGGCGCGGAGCCCGCCAGTGCCATGGAGCGCAGGATGCGGCCGGTCGAGTACAGGCCCGAGTTGAGGCTGGAGAGCGCCGCCGTGAGGACGACGAGGTTCATCACGTCCGCGGCGCCGGCGACGCCGAGCTTGTTCATCACGGTGACGAAGGGGCTCTCGCCGTCGGAGTACGACGTGTACGGGAGCAGCAGCGCGAGCAGGACGACCGAGCCGACGTAGAAGAGGCCGACGCGCCACATGATCGAGTTGATCGCCTTCGGCATGATCTTCTCGGGGTGCTCCGTCTCACCGGCGGCGACGCCGCACAGCTCGACCGAGGCGTAGGCGAAGACGACGCCCTGGATCACCAGGAGCATCGGCAGCATGCCGACCGGGAAGAGGCCGCCGCTGTCACTGATGGTGGAGAAGCCGGGGGTGTGTCCGTCGATCTGGTGCTGGGTGACCACCAGGTAGATGCCGACGAGCATGAACGCGACCAGCGCCGCGACCTTGATGATCGCGAACCAGAACTCCATCTCGCCGAAGTACTTCACCGAGATCAGGTTCGCGGTGAGGACCACGGCGAGGGCGATGAGGGCGAGCAGCCACTGGGGTACGTCGCTGAACATGGCCCAGAAGTGGGCGTAGGTGGCGGCTGCTGTGATGTCGGCCACCGCGGTGGTGGACCAGTTGAGGAAGTACAGCCAGCCGGCCGCGAAGGCGCCCTTCTCGCCCATGAACTCTCGGGCGTAACTGACGAAGGCGCCCGAGGAGGGGCGGTAGAGGACCAGCTCGCCCAGTGCGCGGACGACGAAGAAGGCGAAGACTCCGCAGACTGCGTACGCGACGGCGAGCGACGGGCCCGCGCCGGCCATCCGGCCACCGGCGCCGAGGAACAGGCCGGTGCCTATCGCTCCGCCGATCGCGATCATGCTGATGTGACGGGGCTTGAGATCCTTGCTGTAACCCTCGTCACCGGCGTCGACATGCGGAGACGTCCGCGTGTGGGGGTCGGTGCCGGGGTCGGCCGCAGACAGGGTGCGGTCACTCATGTATTTCTTCGCCTTCATTTGGGGGGTGTGCGGTACCGGGCCGCACGATCGCGTTGAGAGTGATCTCGACGTGTTCGAGGTGGGCGGCCATGGCCTGCATGGCCGCCCCCTCGGAGCCGTCGAGAATCGCCTCGACGAGGGCCCGGTGCTCAAGGTCCGACTGGCGTCGCCGGTCCCCGAGTTGGTTCAGGAAGGTGGACTGCCGGGCAAGGGCGTCCCTGATCTCTTCGATGATCTTGCGGAAGACAGGGTTGCCCGACGCCTGGGCGACGGAGATGTGGAAGAGCGTGTCCAGCGCCACCCACGCGGTGGGGTCGGGCTCCTGCTCCATCTTCCCGATCAGGTGCGTCAGCAGGTCGATGTCGTCCTGCGTGCGTCGGGAAGCAGCGTAACCCGCGACGGGGATCTCGACGTGCCGCCGCACTTCCAGCAGGTCACGGGCCGAGTACGAGCCGAAGATCGGGTTCTGGTCGGGCCCGCTGGCCGCGACGTAGGTCCCCTTGCCGGCCCGCGACACGGTGAGGCCGAGCGCCTGGAGGGTGCGCAGTGCCTCGCGCACGACGGAGCGGCTCACCTCGAAGTGCTTGCCGAGCTCGGCCTCCGTGGGGAGCTTCTCCCCCACGGTGAGCTCGCCGCGCTCTATCGCGTCCCTGAGGTGCGCCAGGACGGCGTCCATGGCGCTGATACGCCGGGGAACGCCGCCACTTGTCCGGCTGTCTGACAAGACCATGCGGTGAATGCTCGGAGGTGAGACACGTAAGCGTCAAGAGCGATCGGCGAGTTGATTTAAAAAGAAGGAAAGGATAAAGGACCGGACATAACCGGTCACATCAGGGGCCCTGAGGGGCTCGATCAGGGGGCGAGTACGTCGAGCTCCCGGAGAGCCCCGACGGCGATCTCCCGGGTCAGCTCCTCCGCCCGCCCGGCGTCGCCCTCCCGCACCGCCGCGGCGACCTGGACGTGCAGCGTGACCGCCGCCGGGTCGGGGTCCTCGAACATCACCTGATGCCGGGTACGCCCGCTCAGCACCTCGGCGACCACGTCACCGAGCCGGGCGAACATCTCGTTGCCCGAGGCGCGCAGCACCACTCGGTGGAAGGCGATGTCGTGCACGAGGTACGCGTCGAGCTGCCTGCCGCGCGAGGTCGCGACCATGCCCAGCGCGTGCTCGGTCAGGGTCGCGCACTGCTCTGGGGTGGCGTTGCGGGCGGCGAGCCCGGCCGCGACGGGCTCGACGGCGGAGCGCAGCACGGTCAGCGAGCGCAGCTGGCGCGGCCGGTCCGCGCCGGCCAGCCGCCACCGGATGACCTGCGGATCGTAGACGTTCCATTCCTCGGTGGGTCGTACCGTCACGCCCACCCGGCGCCGGGACTCCACCAGGCGCATCGACTCCAGGACCCGCACCGCCTCGCGGATGACGGTGCGCGAGACATCGAAGCGCTGCGCCAGCTCGTCCGTGCGCAACACACTGCCGGGCGGGTACTCGCCGGCGGTGATCGCGGGGCCGAGGCTGTCGAGCAGTTGCGCGTGCAGTCCCCGGGCCTGAGTGGTCATGGAGTCAGCGTACGGGCACCCTCCAGAAATAATAAGTACGACGTTTATGTCACAGCCTCTTGAATACGTCGTACCTAATGGGTTTCAGTGGCGTGACGGACCGATGTCGATGAAGACAGCGAGGCATCCATTCATGAACAAGCCCCACGTCGTCGTGGTGATGGGCGTGGCAGGGACCGGCAAGACCACCATCGGTCCCCTGCTCGCCGAACGCCTCGGCGTTCCGTACGCCGAGGGCGACGACTTCCACCCGCCGGCGAACATCGCGAAGATGTCGGCCGGCACACCGCTGGACGACGAGGACCGGTGGCCCTGGCTCGACGCGATCGGGCAGTGGGCGCACGGCCGGGCGGGGCTCGGCGGGGTGGTGAGCAGCTCCGCGCTCAAGCGTTCCTACCGCGACCGGTTGCGCGCCGCCGCCCCCGGCGCCGTGTTCCTGCACCTCACCGGCGACCGCGAGCTGATCGAGGAGCGGATGCGCGAGCGCAAGGGGCACTTCATGCCGACCGCGCTGCTCGATTCGCAGTACGCCACCCTCCAGCCGCTCCAGGACGACGAGGCGGGCGTGGACGTCGACGTCTCGGGCACCCCCGAAGTCATCACCGAGCGAGCCGTCGCGACCCTGCGCCGGCTCGACAACTGAGCCTCAGCCAAGCCTTCAGGAAGAAGCAGACCGTGACCAGTCTCAGCGTCGAGACGCTGGCAGCGGACGCCGTCGAGCCGATCACCTCGGCGGGCAACGCCCAGCTGGGGATCGCCGTGCTCGTGGGCATTGCCGTCATCGTCCTGCTCATCACCAAGTTCAAGCTCCACGCCTTCCTGGCACTGACCATCGGGTCACTGCTGCTCGGCGCGTTCGCGGGCGCCCCGCTCGACAAGGCGATCACCAGCTTCACCGCCGGGCTCGGCAGCACGGTCGCGGGTGTCGGGGTCCTGATCGCGCTCGGCGCCATCCTCGGCAAGCTGCTGGCCGACTCCGGGGGCGCCGACCAGATTGTCGACACGATCCTCGCCAGGGCGAGCGGCCGGGCGATGCCGTGGGCAATGGTGCTGATCGCCAGCATCATCGGGCTGCCGCTCTTCTTCGAGGTCGGCATCGTGCTGCTGATCCCGGTGGTACTGCTGGTCGCCAAGCGCGGCAACTACTCGCTGATGCGGATCGGCATCCCGGCGCTCGCCGGTCTGTCCGTGATGCACGGGCTGATCCCGCCGCACCCCGGGCCGCTGGTGGCGATCGACGCGATCGGCGCCAACCTGGGCGTGACGCTGGCACTGGGTGTGCTGGTGGCGATCCCGACCGTGATCATCGCGGGTCCGGTGTTCTCGAAGTACGCCGCCCGCTGGGTGGACATCCAGGCGCCGGAGCGCATGATCCCGCAGCGGCCCTCGGAGGACCTGGACCGTCGTCCCAGCTTCGTCGCCACCATCTCGACCGTGCTGCTGCCGGTCGTGCTGATGCTGGCCAAGGCCCTGGTGGACATCGTCGTCGACGATCCGGAGCATCCCGTCCAGCGGGTCACCGACGTCATCGGCTCCCCGCTGATCGCCCTGCTCGCCGCCGTGCTCGTGGGCATGTTCACGCTGGGCCGCGCGGCGGGCTTCACCAAGGACCGTCTCGCTTCGACCGTCGAGAAGTCGCTCGCCCCGATCGCGGGTGTGCTGATGATCGTCGGCGCGGGCGGCGGCTTCAAGCAGACGCTCATCGATGTGGGCGTGGGCCAGATGATCCTGGACTTCTCCAAGAGCTGGGCGATCCCCACGCTGTTGCTCGCCTGGCTGATCGCGGTCGCCATCCGGCTCGCGACGGGCTCGGCGACCGTGGCCACGATCTCCGCCGCCGGTCTGGTGGCGCCGCTCGCGGCCGACATGTCGACGTCCCACGCGGCGCTTCTGGTGTTGGCCGTCGGCGCGGGCTCGCTCTTCTTCAGCCACGTCAACGACGCCGGATTCTGGCTGGTCAAGGAGTACTTCGGGATGAGCGTCGGGCAGACGATCAAGACCTGGTCGGTGATGGAGACGATCATCTCGGTGGTCTCACTGCTCTTCATCCTGCTGCTCTCGCTCGTTCTGTAGCTCCGCCCCCTCCCTCATCTCCTGCTCCCACAACGGGTGTTCCTCCCGCGCCCATCGACGGTCGACGGTCCCGGTGCGCATGCCGCGCCGGGACTCCGGCCGCATCAGGGCCATCCCGATGTGTCCGGCGACCACCAGGCCCATGGCCAGCGCCAGCCAGTCGTGCACGAAGGTCGCGCTCGTGCGCCACAGCAGCGGCGCCAGATCGGTGAACCACATCAGCAGCCCGGTGCCGAGCATCACCAGCACCGCGCCCGCCACCCAGCCCGCGTATAGCTTCTGCCCCGCGTTGAACTTCCCCGCGGGGCGAAGCGCGAGACGGTGGTCGCGGCGCAGCGCGGCCCGCAGCCAGCGCCGGTCGTGCGGGCCGAAGCGGTTGAGCCTGCGCAGGTCCGAGCGGAAGGGGCGGGAGACCAGGCCGAGCAGGAACGGGGCGGGGATCAGCAGCCCCGACCATTCGTGCACGGTGACCACCAGGTGCCTGCGGCCGACGAGTTCGGCGAGCGGGGGCACGTACAGAAATGCCGCTGTCGCGATGCACAGCAGGGTCAGGCCCGCGGTGGCGCGGTGCACCCAGCGCTCGGAGCGGCTGAACCGGCGCAGCCTTGCCGGGAGTTCAGACCGTTGGAGCATCGTCGCGTCCGTTCGACCGGCCGACCCATGCGTCGACGTCATAGCCGAGCTCCTCCCAGTATCCGGGGCGCACCTCGTCGGTGACGGTGATGCCGGAGAGCCATTTCGCCGATTTGTAGAAGTACATGGGCGCGACGTACAGCCGCACCGGGCCGCCGTGGGTGTGGCTGACCGCCTTGTCCTGCATGCGCAGGGCCACCAGCACGTCCTTGCGGCCGGCCTGCTGGAGCGTGAGGCTTTCGCTGTACGTGCCGTCGAAGCAGGTGAAACGGATCGCCCTGCCCTCGGGACGCACCCCGGCGGCGGCCAGCAGCCGCGACAGCTGTACGCCCTCGAAGGGGGTGTCGGGGACCCGCCAGCCGGTCACGCACTGGACGTCGCGGACGATCCGCGTCTGCTCCATCGCGCGCAGGTCGTCGAGGGTGTACGTGGCAGGCCGCTCCACCAGTCCGTCGATCTTGAGCCGGTAGTTCTCCGGGCCCTTGCGGGGCACAGAGGTGGCGACCGAGTAGTAGCGGAAGCCGCCGCCGTTGGGCAGTAGGCGGGTGAGGCCGGTGGGGTCCTTGTCGGCGGCCGAGCCGAGGAACGATTCCAGACCGTTCTGGAGGTACGGCGCCGCTACCACACCCGCGGCGCCGAGGCCGAGCATGCCGAGGACGACGCGGCGGCCTACCGGCGCGCCCCCTTCGTCCGCTGGTTGATGAGTCACAGGACGATTCGAGCACCCGCGGCCACCGATGGCCAGCGACCGCGGGTGTTCGTCAGACTTCCGTCACACCTGGGCGCGCTCGGATTCGGCGGCCTTCTCCAGCTGGAAGGCCTCGTTGCCCAGGCCGATCCGGGCGTGCACCTCGGGCTTCACGGAGCGCAGGACCGCGCCGTACAGCAGGCCGACGACGGCGGCGACGCCGATGATGGCCGGCAGGATCCAGCTCAGGGCGGAGCCGGGGCCTGTGCCCACGAGCACGTCGAAGTCCTTGACGGTGTAGAAGGCGATCGCCAGGAGGGCCAGCCCGGAGAGGCCGGAGGCCACCAGCCGGCCGGCCTGCGCGCGGCCCGCGCCGCGCCGTACGAAGAAGGCGATGACGGCCAGCGACGCGGTGGCCATCAGCAGGATGACGCCGAGGGCGCCGACGTTGCCCATCCAGGTGAAGAGGTGCAGCACGGGCGCCGTCGGGTCGCCGGCCGGCTTGTCGTCGGTGAGGGCGAAGGCCAGGACGACGGCCACGGAGACCGCGGACTGGAGCAGCGAGCCGCCCGCGGGGGCGCCGCTCGTCTTGTTCGTACGGCCGAAGGCGGCAGGCAGCAGTCCCTCGCGGCCCATCGCGAAGGCGTACCGCGCGACGACGTTGTGGAAGCTGAGCAGCGCCGCGAACATGCCCGTGACGAACAGGATGTGCAGGACCTCGGTGAAGGTCGAGCCGAGCCGGCTCTCGGTGAGGCCGAAGAGCAGTCCTGGCCCCTGCTCCCCCGCCACCTTGACGATCTCGGCGGGTCCCACGGCGACGCTCAGCGCCCAGGCGCTGAACGCGAGGAAGAGCGCGGCGTAGCCGACGGCGAGGAACATCACGCGGCGGACGACGATCTGCGGGCGGGTCGTCTCCTCCGCGTACACCGGGGCCTGCTCGAAGCCGAGGAAGGCGGCGATGCAGAAGCAGAGCGCGGTGCCCAGGCCGGCGCCGGTGAGGGTGTCGGGGTTGAACGCCTGGAGGGACAGGCCCTCCTTGCCGGGCTCCGCTATCGCCGCCACGTCGAAGATGACGACCAGCGCGCACTCGACGACGATCAGCACGCCCAGCACCTTGGCATTGAGGTCGATCTTGAGCCAGCCGAGCGCGCCGACCAGCGCCACGGCGACCAGCGACGGTATCCACCAGGCGACGGTGGCGTCGAAGTAGGTGGCGAGGATCCCGGACACCTCGAAGCCGAGGATGCCGTAGATGCCGACCTGCATGGCGCTGTACGCGACGAGGGCGACCACCGAGGCCCCGGCGCCCGCGGTGGGGCCGAGGCCTCGGGCTATGTACGCGTAGAAGGCGCCGGCGTTGTGGACGTGCCGGCTCATCTCCGCGTATCCGACGCTGAACAGCATCAGGACCACGCCGAGGATGACGAAGAGCAGTGGCTGGCCGACGATGCCCATCACGCCGTATGTGGTGGGCATGACACCCGCGACGACCATCAGGGGCGCACTGGCCGCCAGGACGGACAGCAGCAGCCCGGTGGTGCCCAGGCGGCCGGCGCGCAGCGCCCGTTCCTGTCCCTTGTACGTACGGATCTCACCGGCCTTGCCACCTGCGGCGCTCGCACTGCGCGCACTGGTCTCGCTCGTGCTCGATCTGCCCGTCGACATGGCGGGGTTGTCCCTTCGGTGAGGAGTTACACGGAGCCGAACGCGGCACTGCGTGCGGCGACGAACGCCTGATGGGGGTCCCGGCCCGGGTAGGACCAGGGGGCCGGGGTAAGGTGCGGTCCGATGCGGCCGAACAGGGCCGCGGCCTCGGCCGACCTGCCCTCGCAGAACTTCGCGTGGGCCAGGAAGTTGAGGTCGACGCAGTGACGTGGCCGGTCCTCGTGCTCCCACTCCAGCCACCAGTCGAAGGCCGCCTTCATCACCTGGCGGGCGCGCCGGTCCGTCCAGTGGCCGGAGGCGACAGGGTCCGGGGATTCGCGGCCCGCCACGGCCAGGGCGCGGTAGCGCTCGGCGTGCGCGACCACCGGCAGTACAGCGAGCGGGGAATCCGCGGGGGCCTGCTCGGCGGCCCAGGCGGCGAAGTCGTACACCTCGTGCAGCGGGTCGCGGCCGGTGTCCGGTCTGCGCTCGGCGAGGCGGGCGACCACCAGGTGGTGGGCGTGGTGGTGCTCGGGGTGGCGCAGCCGCACCTGGTCGAAGAGCTGGGTGACCTCCTCCTCCGTGCCGAGGGAGCGGGCCAGCAGCAACAGGCCGAGCCAGGGGGTCGGATCGGCGGGTGCCCGAGCGGCGGCGCGCCGACATGCCTCGCGGGCCCGGTCCGCGGACTTCTTGCCGCGGAGGGCCCCGAAGACATGGGCGCAGGCCAGGAGCGTCAGGGCGTCGGCGCTCTCCGGCTCGGCGAGCAGCCAGTCGTCGGCCCAGGCCGCCGACCCGGCGCCCTCGGCGAGGACGACGAGGCGATGGCCGCGGCGGTCCCAGTCGTCGCCGGTCGCGGTGAGCAGGGAGCGGGCGCGCGTCCAGCGGCCCTGAGCGAGCTGCCCTCGTACGTCGGCCAGTTCGGCGTCGTCGAGTGCGGGGTCGAAGAAATGGTCGGTCCGGCGGCGTGAGCGGCCGAGGGGCGGCGGAGGTGGGCTCATCCGCGGGTCCTCCACACGCAGTGTGCGAGCGTTTGATCACCGACAGCAAACCGGTAGGGGCGGCTCCGCGTCAAGGCGGATCGGTATCAACACGACCATCGATCACTGTACTTGGCTCGCCACTCAGGGCGGCGGGGCGGGCCTCCCCCTACTCTTGCGCCATGTCTGACACCTCGGCGCTCCCGCTCTGCCTGTTCGCCTACCCCGGCCCGCTGCGCGATCGGCTGGTCGCGGCCACGCTGTCCGGCGAGAAGGTGTCGACGACCGGTCTGCTCGTCGAGTACGAGGCGGAGAAGGAGGAGTTGCCGCCGGTCGGCGAGCGCTCGGTGGTGGTCGACTCGGACGGGCGGCACGTCGCGGTGATCGAGCTGACCGAGGTACGGGTGCTCGCCCTGGGTGACGTGAACCTCCAGCACGCGCTGGACGAGGGGGAGGGTTACACGTCGGTCGCCGACTGGCGCGCCGGGCACGAGGCGTTCTGGCACGGCGAGGAGATGCGCGAGGCGCTGGGCGATCCGGAGTTCGAGGTCGACGACTCGACGATGGTGGTCGCGGAGCGCTTCCGGGTCGTCGAGCGGCTCATCGGGCCGGACACCGTCTGAGCCGGCCCGGGCCGGGGCGTGATGGGGCCGGGGCGCGGGGTGTGGTGCGCCCGTTCCCCGGCCCCCCGGCTCAGGCGCCGTCGATCAGGCGCACGGCGAGGTTCGGGTCGAACTGCCCCGCCGGGGCGTCGGGCACGGTGCCGCACAGGCCTCCGAGTTGCCCGGCGTTTTGACCCACAGCAGCATCTCGGCGCCCCCGCCGACCTGCGCGGGCACTCCGAGCCGACGGCCGGAGGGGTTGCACCACTGGCCGCTCGAACCGTTGCCGTTGACGGGCTTGCCTTCGCACAGCGGATCCCCATTCTTCGGGGTCGGGTCGGCGTGGTCCGGTCAGCCGGTGGACATGTCCAGGTGCTCCACCGTGAGCGGTTCGAAGGCGATACGGGTCACCGAGCCGTCGTCCGCCCACCGCACCTCCACCCGGTCCCCGGCCACGGACACCGCGGTGACCGCCGCGGCCAGGGCTTCGGGCCGCGGCTCGCCGGTGAGCGTGGCCAGGGCCGCGTACACGGCCGTGCCCTCGGCCGCGGCGGTGAGCCGGGGCAGGTCGGCCCAGGGGGTGAAGGCGGTGCCCCGGGGCGCCCGGGGCCGGTCCTGACCGGTCCAGCCGTGCAGCGGATGGAGGGCGGACAGCAGGGGCTCGGCCGGGTCCGTCGCCCAGCCCGTCTGCGCGACCCGGGCTCCGGGCGGTGCGCCCACGACCCGGTGGACCCGCAGTTCACGGCTGCCCCGGACCACGGTGACGCTCTCCACTCGGAGGCCGGGCACCATCGGCGGTCCTGAGGCGAAGACCGGCCGGTGCCAGGAGGCCGCCCAGCCCCAGCCGGCGCCGTGTCCGGCGCCGAGCGGACGGATGCGGCGGCGGACGCTGCGCACCCCGGCGACCTCGACGCAGAAGTGGTTGTCCGCCGTGTTCCCCGCTGCCGTCGGGCCGGTCCTGGTGGAGTAGGCCTGACGCGCGTAGAGCGGATCGTCGCCGTCGGCCGACTCCCCCTCGTGCGGCCGTACGTGGTCGCTGCCGTGGTTGTGCAGCCGTACGATCCCGTCGGCCCTGGTGCTCTGCACCAGCAGGCCGGGCGCGGGCAGCGCCAGCACCCGGTCCGGGCCCTCGCTGGGCGCGGGCTCCTCGGGCGCGGTCCACAGCGGGTGTTCCGGCGGGGCGAGCAGGCACACGAAGGCCTTCGATGCCCAGTACGGCGAGGCGGGACCGGAGTAGGACTGTGACGTCGCCACGTGCGGGCCGTGCCAGCCCACGCTCAGCAGCCCGTCGGGTCCGACGGAGCCGCGGTCGACGAAGTGGCGCAGCGATCCGCTCAGGAGCCGCCGCGCCACACCGGGAGCGAGCGGGGTGTGGCCGGTCACCGTGCCCAGCGCCACCGCGGAGGACGCGGCGAAGCGGTAGGTGAGTGAGCGCCCGAAGTGGAGGGGCGCGCCGTCGGCGCCGAAGAGCAGCGAGAAGCTCTCCAGGTGCTCCCGCAGCCGGTCGCCGTACGGGGCGCGGTCGTTGTCGTCCGCCAGGAAGGCGTCGAGCACGGGATACAGGTGCAGGGCCCAGCCGTTGTACTGGTCGAAGGCGCGGCCGTCGCCGTCCGCGTACCAGCCCTGCCCCCGGTACCAGGTCTCCAGCAGGTCCAGGGCCCGCTCGCGGGCGCGGGCGGTCTCCGCGTCGCCGCGGCCCACCGACTCCAGGAACCCGGCCACGGTGAACGGGAAGAGATACCAGTTGTTGGGGGCGGGCACATGGCGCAGCGCGCCCCGCAGCCACTCCTCCGCCCGGTCCTGTACGCCCCCGTCGAGCCGGTCCCACAGCAAGGGCCTGGTCAGGCGCAGGCCGAGCGCCACGGACGCGGACTCCACCATCGGCTGGCCCCCGATGTGCTGGTCGAGGGTGCGCGGCCAGGACTCGGTGTCGTCACGGCCCGGTGTGCGGGTGCCGGCCGCGAGCCCCTGCGCGTACCGGTCGAGCCACTCGTGCGGGTCCTTGCCGCCGGCTCCCGCGACCCGGAACGCGGCGGCAAGGAAGGTGCGGGCGTATCCCTCCAGGCCGTCCGAGCGCACGCCGGACGCGGAGGGGCGCCCCGGCAGGTCGAGCAGGGCTCCGCGCGGGGTGGCCCACCGCCAGGCGGCGCCCAGCAGCCCGTCGGCGGCGGCTTCCCAGTGGGCGCGGGTGTAACCCGTGTACGGGCTCGTCTCCCGGTCGTCGCCGGGGAGTCCGAGGGGGTTCGGAGAGCTGGGGGTGCTGGGGATGCTCATGCGAGGTAGGCCAGCCTTTCGCGTCGTACCGGATGGGCGAAACCGTCACCCGCGGCCCAGCGGCCCGTCTCGGAGACGGCGAGAGCGGCCAGCCGTCCCCACTCGTTGCCCTGTGAGCCGGCTAGGTGCGGGGTGATGGTGACGTTGTCGTAGTCCCACAGGGGGTGTTCGGGCGGCAGGGCCTCGGGGTCGGTGACGTCCAGGACGGCCCGGATCCGGCGGTCCGTCAGCGCGTCGGTGAGCGCGTCCTGGTCGACCACGGCTCCGCGGGCGGTGTTGATGAGCACCGCGTCCGGCCGCATCGCGCCGATCAGTTCCCGGCCGACGAGCCCCTGGGTGGCGGGGAGCAGTGGGGTATGGACGCTCACGACGTCGCTGAGCTCGAACAGTTCGTCGATGCCGACCCCGCGCACGCCGAGGGACGCGGCTTCCTCCTCGGTGACGTACGGGTCGTGCAGGAGCACCTTCAGGTCGTACGGGCGCAGCAGTTCCACGACTCTGCGCCCGATCAGTGAGGCGGAGAGGATGCCGACCGTGCGGCCGTAGTTGCCGATGTCGCGCGGGGTGCTCAGCCAGTCGCCGCGGTGGCGCGCGGTACGGAACTCCCGGGCGCGTTCCAGGACGTGCTTGCCGCTGAGCAGGATCATGGCGACGGTGTACTCCGCGACGGGCAGCGCGTTGGCCGCGGCGGCCGAGGACACCTCGATGCCGCGTTCCCAGCACTCCTCGGTGATGTGCCCGCGCACCGAACCCGCGGTGTGCGCCACGGCGCGCAGCCGTGGCGCGGAGTCGAGGACACCGGCGTCGAGCGGCGGGCAGCCCCAGCCGGTGACCAGGACCTCCACGTCCCGCAGTACGGCACGGGCCCGCGCGGTGGTGAAATCGGCGATGACGGGAAGCGGCGCGAGGTCGCAGATCCGGCCGAGGGCGTGCAGGGCCGCGGGGTCGAACACGGCCGCCGCCGTGTCCGGCGCCATGGCGAGGGCGGCAGAGCATACCGATCGCGCGCCCGGGGGCCACCCAGTGCGGCGCCGCCGCTAGCCGACCGCCTTGGCCGCGGCACGGCCCGCGGTGCGCCCGGAGAAGAGGCAGCCGCCGAGGAAGGTGCCTTCGAGCGAGCGGTATCCGTGCATCCCGCCGCCGCCGAAGCCGGCCGCCTCGCCCGCCGCGTACACACCGGGCAGCGTGTCGCCGTCGTCGGTGAGCACCCGCGAGGACAGGTCGGTCTCCAGGCCGCCGAGCGACTTGCGGGTGAGGATGTGCAGGCGCACGGCGATGAGCGGGCCCGCCTTGGGGTCGAGGATGCGGTGCGGCGGCGCCGTACGGATGAGCTTGTCGCCCAGATAGTTGCGAGCGCCCCGGATCGCCATCACCTGGAGGTCCTTGGTGAAGGTGTTGGTGATCTCCCGGTCGCGCGCGGTGATTTCGTGGCGCAGCGCGGCCTCGTCGATCAGCGGCTCCTTGGTGAGCGCGTTCATCCCGCGGACCAGCGAGGCCAGGTCCTTCTCCACGACGAAGTCCGCGCCCTTGTCCATGAACGCCTTGACCGGGCCCGGTACATCGGCCCGCGCCCGGCCGATGACATCACGGATCGACTTGCCCGTCAGGTCCGGGTTCTGCTCGGAGCCCGAGAGCGCGAACTCCTTGCCGATGATCCGCTGGTCGAGGACGAACCACGTGTAGTCGTAGCCGGTCTTCATGATGTGGTCGAGCGTGCCGAGGGTGTCGAAGCCGGGGAAGAGCGGCACGGGCAGCCGCTTGCCGGTGGCGTCGAACCACAGGGACGAGGGGCCCGGCAGGATGCGGATGCCGTGCTTGGCCCAGATGGGGTTCCAGTTCTCGATGCCCTCGGTGTAGTGCCACATCCGGTCGCGGTTGATCATGCGGCCGCCGGCGCCCTCGGCGATGCCGAGCATCAGGCCGTCCACGTGCGCGGGCACGCCGGAGAGCATCGAGGCGGGCGGAGTGCCCAGCCGCTGGGGCCAGTTGGCCCGTACGAGGTCGTGGTTGCCGCCGATGCCGCCCGAGGTGACGATCACCGCCTGGGCCCTGAGCTCGAAGTCGCCGGCCGTCTCACGGCTGCTGGCGGCCCCCCGCTCGACGTCGGACGGGAACAGGACCTCGCCGGTGACGGTGTCCACGGAGCCCGCGCTGCGGGCCAGGCCGGTGACGCGGTGGCGGAACTTCAGCTTGACGAGGCCGCGCGCGACCCCGTCGCGCACCCGGCGCTCGAACGGTGCGACGAGGCCGGGCCCGGTGCCCCAGGTGATGTGGAAGCGGGGCACCGAGTTGCCGTGTCCGTTGGCGTCGTACCCGCCGCGCTCGGCCCAGCCGACGACGGGGAAGAAGCGCACGCCCTGGCCGTGCAGCCAGGCCCGCTTCTCCCCCGCGGCGAAGTCGACGTACGCCTCTGCCCACTTGCGCGGCCAGTGGTCCTCCTCGCGGTCGAAGCCGGCCGTGCCCTGCCAGTCCTGGAGGGCCAGCTCCCGGCTGTCCTTGATCCGCATCCGGCGCTGCTCGGGTGAGTCGACGAGGAGGAGGCCGCCGAAGGACCAGTGCGCCTGGCCGCCGATGGACTGCTCGGGCTCCTGGTCGAGCAGGATCACCGTGCGGCCGGCGTCGACCAGTTCCGCGGTGGCCGCCAGGCCTGCGAGGCCCGCCCCGATCACGATCACATCAGCGTCGTACGCCATGGTTTCCGTCCTTGCCGGGGCGAGTCGAGCAGGAAGTTACTCGTGCGTCAGATCTTCGGGACAGCCGGTCGAGGCGTCAACCGTCCGAAGTGTTGGAATGGTTCCATGACGACCGAAGCGACATCCGACCCCGCCGCCGAGATCCTCGACATCGTCGACGAGAACGACGAGGTCGTCGGGCAGGCCCCTCGCGGCGAGGCGTACGCACGGGGGCTGCGCCACCGCTGCGTGTTCGTCCTCGCGCGGGACGGCGAGGGGCGGTACTTCGTGCACCGCAGGACGCCGGTGAAGCTGGTCTTCCCCTCGCTGTACGACATGTTCGTGGGCGGGGTCGTCCGCGCGGGCGAGTCCTACGACGAAGCGGCGCTGCGCGAGGCGCAGGAGGAGCTCGGTGTCAGCGGGCTGCCCCGGCCCGAGCCCCTGTTCAAGTTCCTCTACGAGAGCGGCGACGGCGCCCGGACCTGGTGGTCGTACGTCTACGAGGTGCGCTGCGAGCTTCCGGTGGACCCGCAGGTGGAGGAGGTCGCCTGGCACGCCTTCCTGTCCGCGGCTGAGCTGGCGGAGGCGCTCGGCGGGTGGGAGTGGGTGCCGGACGGACTCGCCGCGTGGGAGCGGGTGCGGGCGTTTCGCGCGAGCCGGGCGGAAAGCTCCGGCCGGTAGGGTGCGGCGCGTGATCGACTTCGTGCGGAGCCTGCGACTGTGGTTCGCTCCGCAGCACATCAAGGAAGAGGGCGAGACCCCCGACTACCGCTTCTCGCTGGCCAATGAACGCACCTTCCTGGCCTGGATCCGCACGGCTCTCGCGCTGATCGGTGGCGGATTCGCCGTCGATCAGTTCCTGCCTGACCTGCCCCGGGCCGTCGCGGCGACCATGGCGCTCGGGCTGTTGGTCGCCGGTGTGCTGTGCGCGCTGCGGGCGGTGAACCACTGGATGCGCTGCGAGCAGGCGATGCGGCGGGGCGACGACCTTCCGGTGACGCGCTTTCCGACCGTGCTGAGCCTGGTGGTCGCCGTGGTCGCGGTGGCGATGGTGGTGGTCGTCGTCTTCGGCCGGGAGGGCAAGTGACCGAGTCCGCCCCGCCCACCCCCGCCCACCGGGACCCCGGCCTGCAGCCGGAGCGGACCAGGCTGGCCTGGCGGCGTACGACGCTCTCCTGCACGGTGGTCGCGGTGCTCGCGGGGCGGCAGGCGGCGATCGAGCAGCTCACCGTGGCCTCGTTGGTCGCGATGGCGCTGACGACGTTCGTCTGGCTGGGCTTTCTGGGGGTCGCCCACCGGCGGATGCGGACGGTGGGCAGCAGTCCCAGCCCCGGGCCGATGTCCGTGCGGGCGGCGGTGACGGCGGCGGCCTGCACAGTGGCGCTGGCGGGGTTCGCGGTGGCGATGGTGGGGTGAGCGGCGGGTGCGGGGCGGGGGCGCTCCGCGGCGCTGTTCCCCGCCCGGCCCCTACCCGTGGCCGGGGCGGGCCCGGGGCCCCGGGCGGCTCACCCGGGCGGGGTGGGAGAGCGCGGAGGCGGCCCCACGCGCTGCCCCTGGTCCTCGAACGCCATTGCCGGCCGAATGGGGCGGGGCCGGGGCAACTCGGCCCCACCCCGGCCCACCGGGCGGGCTGCACATACGCGGCGGCCGGAAAGAATCCGGCCCCTCCGGCGATGGAGGACACCCCCGCGGGGCGGCGGCTTCGCCTAGCCGGTGACTTCGCACATGGGGCTTTAGGTCTCCAGCCAGCGGGGCCGGGTTTCGTCGATGCCGAGGAGTTCGAGTAGGTGTGCTTGGACTCCTCGGCTGATGAGGATGACGGGTGGGTCGGTGGCGGTGCCGGGGCGGAGCATGAGGCCGTCGAGGTGGTAGAGGATCATGCGGCCGGTGGGTCGGACCTTGCGGTTGTCGGGGTAGAGGCCGGCCATGGTCTGCTCGGGGCCCAGGGCCTGGCGGACCTGGCGTTCGATCAGGCAGTAGACCAGCAGGGCCAGGCAGATCACGGTGATCAAGGCCGTGATGCGGCGGTTGTGCTCCAGGAACAGCGGCGCGACGGCCAGGGGGCCTTTGAACTCGCCGTAGCGGCGTTCGACCACTCCCTGGCCTTTGTAGCGCCGGAAGACCTCGGCCGTGTCGGCCTGCTCCGGAGTCAGAGCGGTGACCAGGGAGTACCAGCCGTCGGCGGCGGCTTCGGCGGCCAGGACGTCCTCGTCGAAGTGCCAGGCCAGAGTGGGTTTCCCGTCGGGGCCGGCGGTGACGGTGGTACGCAGGCAGCTGGCGACCCGGCGGGACTTGGTGATCACCCCGATCCGGGCCTGGACCTTCTCGGCGGTGGTGTAGTACCGGCCGCCGGCCGAGTTTTGCAGTTTCTCCAGATCCTCGGTGGCTCTGGCCAGACGCTTGGCGCGTGCTTTGCGCTGGCCCTCCGCGTTGCCGGTGGAGTGGACCAGGATCCGGCGCAGGTGGTGGACCGGGTCGCGCTTGCGTGGTCCTGCCATGGCGTGGACGTCTTCCAGGACCCGGTAGGACTCGCGCTGGTCGGCGGGGGTCTCCCGCTCGCGGTCGCGGTCGTTGACGTAGTCGACCAGCTCGGCGGCCCCGAGGTCGGCAGTGGCGTAGAAGCCGGCTTTGACCTGGGCCGCGGGTATGGGGGCGACGAATCCGACCCGGGCGTCAAGCAGGGCGGTGACATTCGGGTAGGACACCAGTTTGGAGTCCGCGACGAGCAGGAAGTCCTTGCGGTCGGCGATCTTCCGCAGGGCCTTCATCGCGCCGACGACCTGGGCGACCTCGCCCGCTCCGCCGTCGTAGGCACGGTGGAAGACGGGGATGCCACCGTCGCGGGTGACGGCCAGCCCGGCCTGGACCTGCTTCAGGTCGACCCGCCGGTCCTTGGGGTGACCGTATCTGACTTGCGCGTACTCCTCTTCCTGGTCCGGGTAGGCGCCGAACATGGAGATCGACGTCATGTCCCAGTGGATCTGAGCGGTATCGATGCCGAACTCCGCGATGGCCTGCGCGCCGACCGAGCCGGTGATCTCCTCCAGGTGCGGGGCGATCGCGTCCAGAGCGCGGGCGATACGGTCGTCGTTGAGCAGGTCCGGCTCGATGCCGAAGACCTCCTCGACAGCCCACTTCCGCGCCCAGTCCTCCACCCGCACCATCGAGGTCGGCGAGGACAGCCGGTTGGCGATCAGCGCCTCGACGACCTGCCCGTGCGTCAGATGAGCCACCTCACGGACAGGACACAGCTCGTCGATGATCCCGGCCACGTCCAGCCGGCGCAGAAACTCGGCAGAGGCAGGCAGAGCACCCAGACGCCTCTCCACCACAGGCGCCAACTCCACCGACATGCGGGGGCGCTGGACCCGGGAACGACACGAACGAGATATCGGCACGTCCAGAACAACGACCCGCACTTATCGAAGTACCGGCCAACTCATCAGTTCATCCGATTCAGCTATGTGCGGAGGATCGGCCTAGCCCGCGTTCATCGTCACCACGATCTTGCCCCGGGTGCGCCCCTGCTCATTGAGCCGGTGCGCCTCCGCCGCCTGCTCCAGCGGGAACACCCGGTCCACATGGACGCTGATGACACCCGCGTCCGCCAGCTCGCCCAGCTTGCGCAGATCGCCCGCGTCGGGCCGTACGAACACATAGTGTCCACCGTGTTCGGTGACCGAACCGTCCGCGATCGAGGCCAGCCGACCGGCGTCGGTGAGCAGCTCGACCGAGGCCTTGAGCGCGTCACCGCCCACCGTGTCGAAGGCCGCGTCGATGCCGCCGGGTGCCAGGGCCCGCACCCGGCCGACCAGTCCGTCGCCGTACGTCACCGGCTCCGCACCCAGCTTCCGCAGATGGTCGTGGTTGCGCTCGCTCGCCGTGCCGATCACGCGTGCGCCCGCGTGCCGGGCGATCTGCACCGCGAGGGAACCCACCCCGCCCGCCGCCGCGTGCACCAGGACCGTGTCGCCCTCACGCACCTCCAGCGCCCCATGCAGCACCTGGTAGGCGGTGAGCCCGGCCAGCGGCAGCCCGGCGGCCTCCTCGAAGCTCAGGCTCGTGGGCTTGGGGGCGAGGGCGCGAATGGGGGCGGCGACGAGTTCGGCGAAGGTGCCGCGGGAGAGGAAGTCCTCGCGTACGTATCCGATGACTTCGTCACCGGCGGCGAACTCCGTGACGGACGGGCCCGGCTGGACGACGACTCCGGACACGTCCCAGCCGGGGATCACCGGGAAGAGCGCGTCGAGCGCGCCGTCGAGATAGCCCTGCCGGCACTTCCAGTCGACCGGGTTGACGGCCGCGGCACGCACCTTCACCAGGACGGAGTCGGGCCCGACCTTGGGGTCGGGGCGCTCGCCGTATTCGAGGACATCGGAGCCGCCGTAGCGGGAGTAACTGATCGCCTTCATGCCTCCGACCCTCCGCGCAGCCCGGCCCCCGCGCAAGCCGAAGCGGAAAACGGCGGGTCACCCGTGCGGAACGGCACCTGAGCCACGGTGCGGTATCGGGATCAACCACTCATTCGGGACTAGCCTCGAAAGAGCAACGACGCATCCGCATCGCACCAGAGGTGAACGTCATGACCGTCCCCCACCAGGAGCACCCGACCCACGAGCACGTGCACGGTCCGGCCTGCGGGCACACCCAGGTCCCGCACGGCGACCACCTCGACTACGCGCACGACGGACACCTGCACCGGGAGCACTCCGGGCACTGGGACGAGTGCGAGTCCACGGACCACGTCCCGCACGGCGGGCACGGCCACGCGCACGGGGAGAACTGCGGACACCCCGCGGTCGCGCACGGCGACCACGTCGACTACGTCCACGACGGTCACCGGCACGCCGCCCACGAGGGGCACTGGGACGACCACTGACCCACCGGGTACCCCATACCCCCCTCCCCCGGGTCCGCGTCGACTGGCAGGCTCTCATCGACCAGTTCGATCAGCTCGCCGCGGTCCGCCCGGTTCGCCGGGCCGGCCCCGACCCGGGGGACTCCCATGCCTGCCACGGATCCGTACACCGTCCGGCTCGCGCCGCACGTACACGCCTACGTCCAGCCGGACGGCGGCTGGTGCCTGAACAACGCGGGGTTCGTCAGCGACGGCGAGTCCACCCTGCTGGTGGACACGGCGGCCACCGAGCGCCGCGCCCACGCGCTGCGCGCGGCGCTGCTGGAGACCGGGGTGCCGCTCCCCCGCACCGTCGTCAACACGCACCACCACGGCGACCACACCTACGGCAACAGCGTCTTCCTGCCCGAGGCCACCGTCGTCGGGCACGACACCTGTCGCGCCGAGGTTCTGGCGGCCGGGCACCAACTGCACCTGATGTGGCCGCGGAACGACTTCGGCGACATCACCATCACCGCCCCCACCCTCACCTACAGCGAGCGCCTGACCGTCCATGTCGGCGGCACCGAGGTGCGACTGATCCACCCCGGCGTCGCGCACACCACCGGCGACACGGTCGTCCATCTGCCGGAGCACGGCATCGTCTTCACCGGCGACCTGGTCTTCCAGGGCGGCACCCCCTTCGCCCCGATGGGCTCCCTGAGCGGCTCCCTGCGCGCGCTCGACCTGCTGCGCTCCCTCGACGCGAGCACGGTCGTGCCGGGCCACGGCCCGATCACCGATCCGTCGGCGTACGACGCGACAGAGCGCTATTTGCGGTACGTCGCCGAGCTCGCCGAGGCCGGTCACGCCAAGGGGCTCACCCCGCTGGAGACGGCGAAGCAGTCCGGTCCGGGGGACTTCGCCGAGCTGCGCGAGAGTGAGCGGCTCGTCGCCAATCTGCACCGCGCCTACGCCGAGCTGGACGGCCTCCCGCCGGGCTCGCCGCTCGATCCGGTCGCCGTATTCACCGACATGGCGGTCATGAACGGAGGCCGGCCGGTCGCCTGTCACGCGTGATTCCGGTCTCCGGGCGCGTCAGCGCACTGGACTACATACCGACTGGTCGGCATGATGAGGGTGCGACGTACTAAACGCCCTCGGAGGTGCAGTCCATGAGCGCAGCCCACCCGCCAGGTCTCGATCCTGAGCAGTTGCGCGGTCTTCTCGACCGAGAGCGGCCGGGGCTGGTGAGCGGACCGCTCAGCGCCCGGCTGATCGAGGGCGGCCGGTCGAACCTGACGTACGCCGTGACCGACGGGCAGGCCCGGTGGGTGGTGCGGCGGCCGCCGCTGGGGCACGTGCTGGCCACCGCGCACGACATGAAGCGCGAGTTCCGGGTGATCAGCGCGCTGCACCCGACGGATGTGCCGGTGCCCGCGCCGGTGCTGCTGTGCGAGGACGAGTCGGTGATCGGGTCGCCGTTCTACGTCATGGAGTTCGTCGAGGGTGTTCCGTACCGTACGGCCGAGGAACTGGCCGTGCTCGGCGCCGAGCGCACGCGTGGCGTGGTGCTCGACCTGGTCGACACCCTCGTCACCCTGCACTCCGTGGACCCCGCCGCGGTCGGACTCGGCGACTTCGGGCGGCCCGAAGGCTTCCTCGACCGGCAGTTGCGGCGCTGGGGCAAGCAGCTCGACGCCTCCCGCAACCGCGACCTGGCCGGCATCGACGAGCTGCACGCCGCGCTCGGGCGCTCGCTGCCCGCCTCCCCCGCGCCGACTGTCGTGCACGGCGACTACCGCCTCGACAACGTCCTGATCGCCCCCACCGGCCGTGGCGGCGGCGACCGAATCACGGCCGTGCTCGACTGGGAGATGTCGACGCTCGGCGATCCGCTGACCGACCTCGGCCTGCTGGTCATGTACAGCCAGGAGATCTCGCTGCCCGACTCGCCGATCAGCACCACCAGCGGCGCCCCGGGGCATCCATCGGCGCGCGAGATCGTCGAGCGGTACGCCGCCGGGTCCGGCCGGGACACCTCCGCGATCGACTGGTACACGGCGTTCGCCTGGTTCAAGCTCGCCGTGATCCTGGAGGGCATCCACTACCGCTTCACACTCGGGCAGACCGTCGGCCCCGGCTTCGACCGGATCGGCGATCTGGTCCCCGTCTTCATCGAGCACGGCCTCACGACCCTCCAGGAAGGCTGAGACACCATGGACTTCGCATTCGACGCGCGGACCGAAGAGCTCCGGACCCGGCTTCTCGCCTTCATGGACGAGTACGTGTACCCGGCCGAGACCGTCGCGCACGAGCAGCGCGGGCAGCTCGCCTCGCCCTGGGACACCCCGCAGGTCGTCGAGGACCTCAAGGCCGAGGCCCGCCGGCAGGGGCTGTGGAACCTCTTCCTGCCGGACGCGGAGCACGGCGCCGGGCTCACCAACCTGCAGTACGCGCCGCTGGCCGAGATCACCGGCCGCAGCCCGCACCTGGCGCCCACGGCCCTCAACTGCGCGGCCCCGGACACCGGGAACATGGAGGTGCTCGCCCAGTTCGCCACCGACCAGCAGAAGAAGCAGTGGCTGGAGCCGCTGCTCGCCGGTGAGATCCGCTCGGCCTTCGCGATGACCGAGCCCGAGGTGGCTTCCTCGGACGCGACGAACATCCAGACGCGGATCGAGCGGGACGGCGAGGAGTACGTCGTCACCGGCCGCAAGTGGTACATCTCCGGTGCGATGAACCCGGACTGCAAGATCTTCATCGTGATGGGCAAGACCGACCCGGACGGTGCGGACCCACGCCGCCAGCAGTCGATGATCCTGGTACCGCGCGACACCCCGGGGGTCGAGATCCGGCGGGCCATGCAGGTCTACGGGTACGAGGACCACTCCCACGGCGGCCACGCGGAGGTCGTCTTCAGCGGCGCGCGGGTGCCCGCCGCGAACCTGATCGGCGAGGAGGGCGGCGGCTTCGCCATCGCCCAGGCCCGCCTCGGCCCCGGCCGCATCCACCACTGCATGCGGCTGATCGGCATGGCCGAGCGGGCCATCGAGCTGATGTGCCGTCGCGCGGTGGAGCGGACGGCCTTCGGCAAGCCGATCGCCCAGCAGGGTGTCGTACAGAACTGGATCGCGGACTCGCGGGTCGCGGTCGAGCAGCTGCGGCTGCTGGTCCTCAAGACCGCGTGGCTGATGGACACGGTGGGCAACCGGGGCGCGCACACCGAGATCCAGGCCATCAAGATCGCGACACCACGAGCCGTGGTCGACATCATCGACAAGGCGGTGCAGCTGCACGGTGCGGGCGGGGTCAGCCAGGACTTCCCGCTGGCGGAGCTGTGGGCGGGGGCGCGGACGCTGAAGCTGGCGGACGGGCCGGACGAGGTGCATCAGCGGTCGCTGGCCCGGCGGGAGCTGAAGAAGTACCTGTAGGGCGGTCGGGGGCCCGGGACGCCCTTCGGGCAGGTCCTCACACGTCGGCGGGCTGAAGGATTTCTCTTCGGTCCGCCCTGCGGGTGAGGGCCTGAGCCCGGGGCGGCTACGGCCGCAGCGCCCGCAGCAGGAGGTCCGCCAGGTGGTCCGCGACCTGCTGCGGGGTGAGCGGGCCGTTCGGTCGGTACCACGTGGACAGGTGGTGCACCGAGCCGAAGTGGTAGTCGACCACCAGATCCGCGGGCGTGGCCAGTGAGAACACTCCGTTCTTCTGGCCCTCTTCGACCAGCGCCCGGAACCGCTCGTGGTAGCGGCGCCGCTCGGCCCGCACCTGCTTGTCCTTCTCCGGACTCAGGTGATGCATGGAGCGGAAGAAGATCGACGCGTCGTCGAGGTTGTCGATGGTGGTGACGACCACGTCCGCCGCCGCGTCCCGCAGCCGCTGCTCCACCGGCGCGTCCGCGTCCGCGAAGGCGTCGAGGCGCTCCTGCTGGAGGCGGAGCACGCGCGCGTACACCTCGTGCAGCAGGTCGTCCTTGGAGCCGAAGTAGTGGTAGAGCGCGCCCTTGGTGACACCCGCCGCCTCGACGATCTCCTGGACGGAGGTGCGGTCGTAACCGCGCTCGGCGAACAGGCGGGTGGCGGCGGCCAGCAGCCTCTGGGGGACGGGAATGCCGCTCCCGTCCGTCGTCCTGGCCATTGCCGCCACCTGCCTTTCGTCGAAGGTTCCGTGTTCAGGGACGGGAACGCAGTTCCCGCCTGAGGATCTTCCCACTCGCCGTCTTGGGAAGCTCGGGCAGGATCTCCACTTGGCGCGGGTACTTGTACGCGGCCAGCCGTTCCGCGCAGTACGCGGAGATCTCCTCCGGCGTGGCGCCGTCGCCGGGGCGCAGGCTGACGTACGCCTTGACGCTCTCCCCGCGGTACGCGTCCGGGATGCCGACGACGGCCGCCTCGCGCACCGCCGGGTGGGTGTAGAGCACGTCCTCGACCTCGCGTGGCCAGACCTTGAAGCCGGACGCGTTGATCATGTCCTTCTTGCGGTCGACGACGTAGAGCCAGCCGTCCGCGTCCATGAAGCCGATGTCCCCGGTGCGCAGTTCGCCGTCCGGGAAAGCCTCGGCGGTGGCTTCCGGGCGGCGCCAGTAGCCGGAGACGACCTGCGGGCCACGCACCAGGATTTCGCCCTGCTCGCCGAACGGCACCTCGTCGCCCTTCTCGTCCACGATCCGAACGACCGTGTCGGGGCCGGGCACGCCCACCGAGAGCGTCCCGGACACCGGGTCGACGGGGGCCTCCTTCTCGGGCGGCACCGAGGCGCAGGGCGCGGTGCACTCGGTGAGTCCGTAGCCGTTGCGGATGTACGGGCCGAAGCCCGCCCGGAACTTCTCCACCAGGGCGGGCGGCACCGGGGCGCCGCCCGAGGAGATCACCTGGAAGGACGCGAAGTGGTCCCGGGAGACGCCGGGGGTGGCGCTCAGCGCCATGAAGGCGGTGGAGGGGCCGACCGTGTACGCCGGGCGGTGCTCGGTGAAGGCGTCGAGCACGACGCCCGGGTGAAAGCGGTAGGCCAGGACGAGGGTGCCCGCGTTGGCGATGCACACGGCCAGTTCGCAGACCATGCCGGTGATGTGGAAGAGGGGCGCGAGCGCGAAGTAGCGCGCCCCTTCCTCGATCGGGTGGCCGGCCCGCTGCCGCTCGGCGTTGACCATGATGTTGCCGTGGGCGTTCATGGCGCCCTTGGGGGCGCCGCTGGTGCCCGAGGTGTAGCTGATCAGTGCCACGTCGGTGGAGCTCAACTCGCGGTCCTGCGGGGCTCGCAGGCCCTGGCGGGCGACGGCCACCAGGTCCTCGGCGTCCTCGGCCTGCGGCTGCCGCTCGAAGGTGAGGACGCGCTCGTCGTTCCTGGTCTGGAAGTCCAGTTCGCAGGCGGTGAGCGCGGTGTGGACCGGAGAGTCCGCGACGGTGTCGCGCAGGTACGCCGCCCAAGCGCGGTCCGTGCAGACCAGTGCGCTCACCTCGGCGTCCGCCAGCACGTGGGCCACCTCGGCCGACTTGTACATGGGGTTGACCGGGACGACGGTGGCGCCGGCCTTCCAGGCGCCGAGCAGCGCGATCACGAAGTGCGGGGTGTTCTGCAGCATGACGGCGACCCGGTCGCCG
Source organism: Streptomyces sp. A5-4 (assembly GCF_051131715.1). Taxonomy (NCBI): domain Bacteria; kingdom Bacillati; phylum Actinomycetota; class Actinomycetes; order Kitasatosporales; family Streptomycetaceae; genus Streptomyces; species Streptomyces sp. A5-4. The sequence continues at coordinate 1,303,656 of NZ_CP178591.1, forward strand.
CGCCGCAGCCCCTTCGCCGCCAGATGACCCGCGACGGAGTCGGACAGTGCGTCGATCTCCCGGTAGGACAGCCGGCCGTCGAAGTAGGTGAGGGCCGGGTGCTCGGGAGCGCGGGCCACCGCGGCACGAAAAGCGTGCAGCACGCTCGGCGCGGGCCGCACGGGTGCCCGTTGGGCCTCGCTGAGCTGCGCGAGCCACGGCTTGGCCGCATAGATCGACGCGCTCATCCGGCGGCCCCTTCCCACTTCTGCTGGAGGTGGTTCATGCCGGAGAGCCAGCGGTCCGGGTTCTCGGCGCGCGCCCGGTAGTACCCGGCGACCTCGGGATGCGGCAGGATCAGGAACCGGTCGGCGGCCATCCCGTCGAAGAGCGCGTCCGCGACGTCCTGCGGCTCGATGGCGGTCGGCGCCAGCACCAGTTCACCGGCCGAGCCCGCCGCGGTCAGCATGTCGGTGCGTACACCCTGCGGGCAGATGGCGTGCACCTTGACCCCGCGGTGGCGGTAGGTCAGCGACAGCCACTCGGCGTACGCGAGCGCGCCGTGCTTGCTGACGCTGTACGGCGCGGCGCCGACCATAGTGAGCAGCCCCGCGGCGGAGACGGTGGAGACGAAGCGGCCACTGCCGCGCTCCAGCCAGTCGGGCAGCAGCGCGCGGGACGCCCTGACGTGGGCCATCACGTTGACGTCCCAGGCGGCGGCCCAGACCTCTTCGTCGGCGAAGGCGTCGCCCGGCGAGGCGAGGCCCGCGTTGGCGCAGTAGACGTCGATGGTGCCGCCGAGTGCGTCGCGGGCCTCGTCGACGATCGTGGAGGCGTCACCGGCGACGGCGATCGCGCCGGTCTCGTCGGCGACGGCCTTGATCTTCTGCGCGTCGAGGTCATTGACGACGACCCGTGCGCCCTCCGCCACGAATCTGCGGGCGAGGGCGGCTCCGATGCCGCCTCCCGCTCCCGTGACCACAACACTGGCGCCCTGGAACGTACTCACGTGCGACCCGCCTCTCGATGCTGACAACCTCAACAGACTAACCAGTCGGTATGTCGTGGCGAAAGGAGTCGGGGGCCGTGAACCGCCGTGTGCGGTGCGTTCCCCGCGGCCTGTCCACACGCTAGCGTGCGTGGCCATGACAGACAGTGCCGATACCGGAGGTAGTGGGATGAGCCTGTCCAGACGGGGACTGCTGGCCGTGACGGGAGCCGCGGGAGCGGTGGGGGCGTTCGCCGCCACCACCAAGGGCGCCGCCGCCGTGGACGAGCAGGGCGGTGGGCACGCCGGCGGGCGCGGGCGGGTGCGTACCGGCTTCGACCGGCTGGCCGCCAACGGGTACGACGTCCTCGACGGACAGCGGGTCGGCGTCGTCACCAACCCGACGGGCATCACCTCCGACGTGCGTCACATCGTGGATGTGATGCACGCCGACGACCGGGTCGACCTGACCGCTGTCTTCGGACCCGAGCACGGCTTTCGCGGCACCGCCCAGGCGGGCGGGTCCGAGGGGCGCTACGACGATCCGGCGACCGGGCTGCCCGTCTACGACACGTATCTGAAGAGCGGCAGACCCCTCGCGGACGTCTTCACGGCGTCCGGCGTGGACACCGTCGTCTTCGACATCCAGGACGCCGGGGCCCGCTTCTACACGTACATCTGGACGCTCTACGACTGCATGGTGGCCGCCTCGCTGGCGGGCAAGCGCTTCGTGGTGCTCGACCGGCCGAACCCGGTGACGGGGCGGGCCGCGCTGGGACCGGTGCTCGACAGGGCGTTCGCGACGTTCGTGGGGCGTGAGCCGATCGCGCAGGCGCACGGCATGACCGTGACCGAGCTGGCGCGGCTGTTCAACGGCGAGTTCCTGACGACCCCGGTGCCACTGGAGACGGTGAAGATGTCGGGGTGGCGGCGCTCGGACTTCTTCGACGAGACGGGCCTGCCCTGGGTACCGCCGAGCCCCAACATGCCGACGCCGGAGACCGCCCTGGTGTACTCCGGCACGTGTCTCTTCGAGGGCACGAACCTGTCGGAGGGGCGGGGCACCACCCGGCCCTTCGAGCTGCTGGGCGCCGAGGGCGTCGACCGCCGCTGGGCCGAGGCGGCGAACGCGGCGGGGCTCAGGGGCGTGCACTTCCGCGAGGCGTACTTCGCGCCGACGTTCTCGAAGTTCCAGGGCAAGACGGTAGGCGGCGTCCAGCTGCATGTGCACGACCGCCAGGCGTTCGACCCGGTGCGCACCGGCATCGGCCTGCTGGTGACGGCGAAGAAGAGCTGGAGCGGCTTCGCCTGGCGCCCCGACAACTGGATCGACAAGCTGACGGGCAACACCCGGGTCCGCACGATGATCGACGCGGGCGCGGGGACGGACGAGGTGGTCGGGGCCTGGCGGAGCGACCTCGCCGCGTTCAGGGCAGTACGCCGGGAGTATCTGCTCTACCGGTGACGGCGCCGGGCCTGACACCGGCTCGGGCCGGCCCTGCCGCGCGTATGGCCCATCCTCCGATCCGGCGGGATGCTGAACTTCCCAGCGTGCCCGCGTGGACCGGAGGGATGGGTCATGGTGGATGTGGGTGTGGAGCCGTACCGGGAAGTGACGTTCGACGCCGACGGCGACATCGATGTACGACAACGCGCGCGTCTCGCCGAACTCGACGTCACCGACCTGGTGATGTTCGCGCACGGCTGGAACAACGACCGCGGGACGGCCAACCGGCTGTACGACCGCTTTTTCTCCCCCTTCCCCGGTCTGGTCGCCGACGAGCCGGGCGTCCGGCTCGGCTACGCGGGGATCATGTGGCCGTCGATCAGGTTCGCCGACGAGCCGATTCCGGACTTCGAGCCGCGCGGCGCGGTGACCCCGCGGGTCACTCCCGGCCTCGACGACGCGACGCTGCGGGCGCTGGTCCAGGCCTTCCCGGGCCGTGAGCGGCTCGTGGCGCGGCTGGCCGGGCTGCTCGACGAGTGCCCGGCGGAGCGGACGGCGTTCGACGAATTCGGCATGCTGATACGCCAGTTGGTGGAGGAGCCGCAGGACCGGCTCGCCGTGCTGTTCGGCTCGGACCTGGAATCGGAGGATCACCCGCAGAGCGATCCGGTGATGCTGTACGAGGACACGCTCACGGTCTGCGTCGGGTTCACCGACGCGCTGGAGGAGGCGGGCGCGGAGATGGCCGAGGGGCCGGCGCCCGGCATCTCACTGGGCGGCGGCCTGAAGAAGGCCTGGAACGGGGCGAAGGAGCTGCTGCGCCAGGCGACCTACTACGCGATGAAGCGGCGGTCGGGGGCGGTCGGCCGGCTGGGGCTCGGGCCACTGCTCGGCGAACTGGCGCGGTCCTCGCCCTCGATGCGGGTGCATCTGGTCGGTCACAGCCAGGGCGCCCGGCTGGTGTCGTTCGCGCTGCGCGGCCTGCCCGAGGGCGCGCGGAACGTGAAGTCCGTGACGCTGCTCCAAGGCGCCTTCTCGCACTACGCGTTCGCCGGTCGCCTGCCGCACTCGGTACGCGGCGGCGGCGCGCTGAGCGACGCCCAGCGGCGGATCGACGGGCCGCTGGTCGCCTGCTACTCGCACCACGACACGGCGCTCGGGGTGATCTATCCGCTGGCGTCGCGGCTCGCCGGGGACGCGGCGGGGCTGATCGCGTCGCACGACAAGTGGGGTGCGATCGGTTACGACGGGGTGCAGGCGGTGACGGGCACCCCCACGCTCACGGTGGCGCAGGCCCTGCGCGGAGGCATGCCGGACCGGGGGTGCGTGAATGTCGACGCGTCCGCGCTGGTGCGGCGCGGCGGCCCGCCGGCGGGGGCACACAACGACGTCTGTCACGCCGAGCTGGCGCGGATGGTACTGGCCGCGGGGCGCGTGGGCCGCTGATCGCCGGGGCCGGGCGTCGTGCACGCGTCTCACGATGTAGACGAAATACCGCTTATGAGGCCCATTTGTTTTTCGATGGAGCCAGATCGGGCACCCGTACGTCCATTCCATGACGCCGAAGTACCAGCGACGGAGGTGGCAGTGCGATGGCCGGTTTCCGGAGTCTTGCGAGACAGGTGCGCGACCCGCGGTGCGATCTTGCCCTGCGGCGATATTCGCTGCGCAAATGCCTGGAACGATTTGCCCCTTACGGTCACCGAGCGACGTGGGACCACCTGTGCTCACGGCACAGCATGGAGCCGGAGGACAGGGCGCCCGATCCGGTGCGGCTGGTGGCCGCGCTCGACGAATTGGAGGAAGCACGGACCGTCTGGCTCGGCTACGAGGAGGAGTTCGCGGAGCGCCGCAAGCGCGAGAAGCACGACGGGCTGCGGCAGCCGGGCTCGTTCGACGACTGGCACCGGCGCACCTGGGGAGGGTGCGGTACGGCCCTGTGCCCCGATCCCGCGGTCCATCCGACGGCGCCGCTCGGCGACGTACTGCGACGGCTGATCTCCGCCCTGGAGGCCGACCCCGGCGCGCGGTGCCCGGCGTGCACGGAGAGCCGGATCGTCTGGACGCAGGATCTCGACCATGAACCCTGGTTCGGGCCCGTCTGCGCGGGCTGCGGCATCCTGGTGCCCAGGCCGGTTCTGACCTCCGCGGCCCTGGCGGAGTCCAAGAGGGTACGGCGCAAGGACTTGGCGTCGGTGGCGTAAAGGCACGGGGGCGCGGCGCCACGCGCCCGTGGTCACCCCGACCGGGACCGAGGCCGGCACCGCGACCCGAATCGCGCGGAGCGTTTCCTCGCCTCGCCGCTGGCGCCCCGAGTGCTGCGCGTGCCGGCCGAGGTGACGGACCCGGAGCCCGGGACGGCCCAGGACTCCGCCCGCGCACTGCTGTCCGCCCTGCGCGACGCGCGCGGCAGGCCGGTGCTGCTGCACGGCGAGGATGGCTCGGCCTGGCCGGTGCTGCGGCTCGCCCGTCGGCTGGGCCTGGCGACCAGGGCCGGCCTTGAGGACACGCTGCGGCTTCCGGACTGCCGACCCGCTTCCTCCAACGCCGAGTTGGTGCGCGCGGTGGTCGATATTCGCTGGCCGTGAGGCGGGCCGCCCCTTCACAGTGGGGACGGAAATCCGCAACAGAGGGGGCGCCGAATGTCGACGCTGCGTGTCACTGCCGAGCTGCTGACCATTCATGACCATCCGAACGCCGACGCGCTGGAGCTCGCCCAGGTGGGGCTCTACCGCGCCGTCGTCGCCAAGGGCACGTACCGCAGTGGTGACGCCGCCGTCTACATCCCCGAACAGTCCGTGCTGCCCGCCGCGTTGGTCGAGGAGCTGGGGCTCACCGGCCGACTGGCCGGCAAGGACTCCGACCGGGTCCGGGCGGTGCGACTGCGCGGTGAGCTGTCGCAGGGCATCGTGTGCCGGCCACGGGCGCTCGCGGACCTCGACCTGGTGCGGGCCGCCGCCGAGGGCACCGACCTCGCCGAGATCCTCGGCGTCTCCAAGTGGGTTCCGCCGATCCCGCCCACGATGAGCGGCGATGTGGAGCAGGCCCCTGATCTGCTGCCCTGGTGCGACATCGAGAACATCCAGCGCTACCCGGAGATCTTCGAGCCCGGCGAGCCCGTCGTCCTCACCGAGAAGCTGCACGGCTCGGCCTGCCTGCTGACGTATCACGCGGCGGACGGGCAGGTGCAGGTGTCGTCGAAGGGCTTCGGCTCCAAGAGGCTCGCGCTGAAGGAGGATCCGCGCAATCTGTACTGGCGGGCGATCCACGGCCACGATGTCGCGGCCGTCGCCGCGCGCCTCGCCGAGAAGCTGGGCGCGACCCGGGTCGGCATCTTCGGCGAGGTGTACGGAGCGGGCGTGCAGGACCTGGCGTACGGCGCCGACGGCCGCGGCCAGGCTCTGGGTTACGCCGTCTTCGACGTGTCGGCCGAGGTGGACGGGCAGGTCGCGTGGCTGGACGCGGCCAAGCTGCTGACGGGCGAACTGCCGCTGGTACCCCGGCTGTACGAGGGTCCGTACGCCGTCGACCAGGTGCTGGAGCTGGCTTCGGGCCGGGAGACCGTCTCGGGGCGCGAGCTGCATCTGCGCGAGGGCGTGGTGATCCGCGCGGCCGGCGGGCGCCACAGCCAGGTGCTGGGCGGCCGGGCGATCGCGAAGGCGGTCAGCCCGGCCTACCTGACCCGCAAGGGCGGCACCGAGTACGAGTGACCGCGGGGCGGGGCCAGGCGAGTGGCCGGCGGGGGCTGGTCCGGCGGTCGCCGGGCCCTCCCGTCGCCGGTCCGGCGATCAGCTGCCGGACGACCCCTGGTCCCGGCTCTCCCTCGCGGCCTTGCGGCCGGGGAGCAGCAGGGAGCCGGTCATGCGGTCGCCGAAGACGTCGTCCGGGTTGGACAGGACGCAGGTCTCCAGCGACAGGCAGCCACAGCCGATGCAGTCGCTGAGGTGGTCGCGGAGCCGGCCCAGCTGCTTGATCCGCTCGTCCAGCTCGGAGCGCCACACCTCGGAGAGCCGGGCCCAGTCCTCGTGGTTCGGCGTCCGCTCCTCGGGAAGCTCGGTCAGCGCGTCCCTGATCGTGGCGAGCGGAATACCGACCCGCTGGGCGGCCCGCACGAAGGCGACGCGGCGCAGTGCGTCACGGCCGTAGCGGCGTTGGTTGCCGCTGGTCCTGCGGCTGCTGATCAGGCCCTTGGACTCGTAGAAGTGCAGGGCGGAAACGGCGGCGCCGCTTCGCGCGGACAGCTGGCCGACCGTGAGCTCATGGATCTTCTCTGGAATCTGCGGCACTCAGTGAACCCTACTGGGAGTCCGTTGACAGGAACACATGCGCCCGACGATGCTGAGCAAGCGCTTAGACAGGCTGCTGGACCAGAGATGCTGTTGGAACGTAACCGTGCTGGAGAGGCAGGGGCCAGGGACATGGCAGAGCCGAGGATCTTCACTTCCGCCGAGGAGTTGCGCGCCGGGGTCGGCGAGCAACTGGGGCACAGCGCATGGCTGGAGGTGGACCAGAAGCGGATCGACCTGTTCGCCGACGCGACCGGTGACCACCAGTGGATCCATGTCGACCCCGAGAAGGCCGCCGCGGGCCCGTTCGGAGCGACGATCGCGCACGGCTATCTGACGCTCTCCCTGCTGCCCGCGCTGGTCCCGCAGATCATGCGGGTCGAGGGCATGAAGATGGGCATCAACTACGGCACCAACAAGGTGCGCTTCCCGTCCCCCGTGCCGGTCGGCTCACGGCTGCGCGCGACCGCGGTCCTCAGGGAGGTCACGGACGCGGGTGGCGGCGTACAGGTGACGGCCGTCGTCACGGTGGAGCGCGAGGGCGCCGAGAAGCCGGCCTGCGTGGCCGAGTCCGTGTCCCGCTACTACTTCTGAACCGGTTCCGGGCGACTCCCAAGGCCCCCCGGGGCGACCGCCGCCGAGCGGTCGTCCCGAGCGGCGCCCGCCGCCGCTTCCGGGCGGTGACGGTGCGCGGGACCGCTACTTCTGAGCAGTGACCATCCGCAGGACCAGATCGGCGTAGAGCGCACCGACCTCGTCGGGCGTCCGGCGCCCCTGCGTGTTGAACCAGCGCGCCACGTCGATGCAGAGCGACAGCACGGCGAGGGCGGTGCCGGGGACGTCCGGGACGTCGAACTCCCCCGCCCGCACGCCGTCGTTGATGATCTCGCGCACGGCGGCGTCGCTCCTGCGGCGCAGCTCGACGATCTCGACGCGGTGCTCGACACCGAGCGCGTCCAGCTCGTACTGGACCACGCGCGCCGTGGTGTGCCGCTCGGCGTGCCAGCGGACGAAGGAACGTACCGCGTCGGCGAGCCGCTCCGCGGCCGTGCCCTCGCCGTCCGCCGCCGCCCGGAGGATCTCCAGGGCCCTGTCGTGCCCGATCCTGCTGATCCGGTGGAGCAGCTCTTCCTTGGTCTTGTAGTGGATGTAGAGCGCCGCGGGGCTCATCCCGGCGCGGCCTGCGATGTCGCGGGTCGTGGTCGCGTGATAGCCGCGCTCGGCGAACGCGTCGACGGCGGCGACCAGCAGTCTCCTGGCCGCTTCGGGGGTCACCTCGCCCCAGGGCTTGTCCTCACCACCGGCCGGCTCCTCCGCCGTACTCATCGCGCCCCTTCCGCCCGGTCGGCCCGTCCGACCAGGACGAACACCATACCCCGAAGGTGAGCAAGCGCTTAGGCATTCGGAGCTCGGACATCCGCGGCTTCAGAGCTTCGGGGGTTCGGGGGTTCGGGGGTTCGGGCTTCAGAGCTTCTGGAACGGGTCGTGCTCGGCGAGCAGCTTCTCCAGCCGGGCCTGGTCGACGCGGCTCACGATCTGCCCGGCCTCCTGCCGGTCCCTGATCACCTTGGCGAGCGTGAAGGCGGAGGTGACGAGGTACAGGACGCCGATGCCGAGGAAGGCACGCACCCAGGCGTCGGCCTCCATCTTGAGGATACCGAGGGTCACCGCGCCCAGGGCGACCGCGAAGGCGGCGACCGCCTGTCCGTAGTACGCCGCTGTGTTGTTCTGCTGCTTGACCTGTGTCTCGCTCATGACCACAGCATCGTCCGGCGTGGCGCCCGCCACATCCGCTGCCGTACTCAGGTCGGGCGCCCCGGTACTCAGAAGCCGGACGGCCGAGCGTCAGAAGGCCGAAACCCCGGTCAGCGCACGGCCGATGACGAGCTTCTGGATCTGACTGGTGCCTTCGTAGAGCGTCATCACGCGGGCGTCGCGCAGCAGTTTGCCCGCCGGGTACTCGTCGATGTAGCCGTAGCCGCCGAAGACCTGGAGCGCGTTGTTCGCGGCGCGTACGGCGGCCTCGGAGGCGAAGAGCTTGGCCGTGGACGCCTCGGTGACGAACGGCCGGCCGCGGTCGATCAGATCGGCGACGCGCCAGGTCAGCAGCCGGGCCGCGTCCACGTCCACCGCGATGTCGGTGAGCAGTTCCTGGACGAGCTGGTGGTGGGCGATCGTCTTGCCGAACTGGTCGCGCTCGGTGGCGTACCTCACCGCCGCGTCGAGCGCGGCCTGGGCTATCCCGACGCAGCCCGCCGCGACCGACATCCGCCCCTTGGCGAGGGCCGACATGGCGACGGAGAAGCCCTTGCCCTCGGGCGCCAGCATCGCGGAGGCGGGGACGCGCACATCCTCCAGGAACAGTTCCGCGGTGGCCTGGCCGCGCAGGCCGAGCTTGCCGTGGATCTCGCGGCGGGTGAGGCCGGGGGTGTCGGTGGGCACCAGGAAGGCGGTGACGCCCCGGTGGCCGGGCGCGTCGGTGGAGCGGGCGAAGAGCAGCACCACATCGGCCCAGGTGCCGTTGGTGATGAACATCTTGGAGCCGTTGATCACGTAGTCGTCGCCGTCCCGTACGGCGCGGGTGGTGAGGTTGCCCGCGTCGGACCCGGTGCCCGGCTCGGTGAGGCCGAAGCAGCCGACCAGGTCGCCGGAGGTGAGGCCGGGCAGCCACTGCCGCTTCTGCTCCTCGGTCCCCCAGTGGGCGATGGTCTTGGCGACGAGACCGAGCGACACGGACACGATGCCGCGCACCGAGGAGTCGCCGCGGCCGAGCTCCTCGGTGACCAGGCAGTACGCGAGGTGGTCGCCGCCGGAGCCGCCGTATTCCTCGGGGATCGTCAGGCCCAGGAAGCCGAGAGCGCCGAGCTTCTTCACGAGGCCGCGGTCCACCGACTCGGCCCGGTCCCACTCGACGACGTACGGGGTGACCTCGCGGCTCACGAAGTCCCTGGTGAGCTGCCGCACGGCGGTCTGCTCCTCGCTGAGCTCCAGATTCATCCGGGCACCCCACTGTGATCAGCGGTGCTTTAATTAGCACTGCTAGTTTCTTGCTGGCACGCCTACTATGAGCCGCATGGCCCGACCACGCAAGCCCCTGCTGAGCCGTGACCGCATCGTCGAGGCGGCGGGCGCTCTCGTGGACGGCGAGGGGCTCGCGGCGGTCTCCACGCGACGGCTCGCCGCCGAGCTGGGGGTCAGCGGCCCCTCCCTCTACAACCACTTCCGCAACAAGGACGAGATCCTTGACGCGGTCGCCGACGCGGTCAGCGTCCAGGTCGACCTGTCGATGTTCGACACCGGGGACAACCGCGACTGGCGCACCGCGCTGCACGACTGGGCCGTCTCCTACCGGGCCGCCCTCACCGAACACCCCAACATCGTCCCGGTCCTGGCGCACGGCCCCGGTCGCCGCCCGGCGGGCCTGCGGGTCGCCGACGCGGTGTTCGGCGCGATGGTCAGGGCGGGCTGGCCGCCGGCCCAGGCGACGCACATCGGGGCGTTGATGCGGTACTTCATCACCGGCTCGGCGCTGGGCTCCTTCGCGCAGGGCTTCGTGGACGACGAGAGCGCGTACGACCCGGCCGACTACCCGCATCTCGGCCAGGCCCACCTGCTGGCCGAGCACCGGCAGAAGGTCGACGAGGGCGCGTTCGAGACGGGCCTGCGGGCGCTCGTCGACGGCCTTGCCCTGCAGTACGAGCAGCTCGCGCCGAACGGCAGGACCCAGCAGCGGGGGGCGGGCGGCCAGGCCTAGCTTCCCGCCTCAGACCGTCACGGCGACGGCGGCGGGCGGGCCGGACAGGGAGAGCCTGACCTGGCGGGTGATGCCGTCGGCCAGGATCTCCGGGAGGTCCTCCTCCAGCGCGTCCAGCGACTGGGCGGCGACCGAGGCCGGGGCGGTCTTCTGCTCGGCCATGACGCCACCGAACCGGCCCCCGGCCCGAACAATCTCTTCCGGGCCGCCGCCCACGAGGCGACCCTGCGCGGCATGCTCGTCAGCAGCTACGTCCACCTGTTCCCGCCCCAACAGTCGGGCGTCCCCACCGCCACATCCGCAACAGTTCGGTGCGCCCCGAACCATCCATGAGGCACCCTGGAGGCATGCCTCCCACCGACTCGGCCGGCACCCCCGGCGCCCGGCTCGCCGCCTTCGCGGCACTCCTCGCCGACGAGACCCGGGCCGTCTTCTGCCTGTCCCTGCTCGACGGACGCGCCTGGACGGCCAGCGAGCTGGCCCGGCAGGCGGGCGTCGCCGCCTCCACGGCCAGCGAGCACCTCGGCAAGCTGGTCACGGCCCGGCTGCTCACCGAGGAACGGCAGGGCCGGCACCGGTACGTCCGGCTGGCCGACGCGTCGACCGCGCAGCTCGTCGAGTCCCTCGCCGCCCACGCCATCCCCGGCCGCGACAACCCGCACACCTTGCGCGCGGCGAGCGCGAGCAGCGCCATGGCCCGGGGGCGGACCTGTTACGACCATCTCGCCGGCCGTCTGGGCATCGTCATCACGGAGGCCATGGAGCGGCGCGGGCTGCTGATCCTGGACACTGGATTCACGCTCACCGACGACGGGGCCCACTGGTTCCGGGAGACCGGTATCCCCCTGGAGGGCAAGGGCCGACGCCCGCTGGTCAGCTCCTGCCTGGACTGGACCGAGCGCAAGCGGCATCTGGCGGGCGTCGCCGGGGCGGCGCTGTGCCGACATGCGCTGGAAGCCGAGTGGTGCGAACGGATCGGGACCGAGCGGGCGGTGCGGGTGACCCCGGCCGGGGAGCGCGCTCTCGGGGAGCTGCTCGATATCGAGTCGGGCATACTTCGGTGACAACCGAAGTGTCGAGGGCTTAGTATCGCCGCATGCCTACTTCGCCCCTCTCCGGGCCCCCCTCAGGTCGCGCCGAACCTCTCGCCCTCGCCGCCGCCGGGGTCACCGTCGTGCTGTGGGCCTCGGCCTTCGTCTCGATCCGGAGCGCGGGTGAGGCGTACGCGCCCGGCGCGCTCGCCCTGGGCCGGCTGGTCACCGGATCGCTGGTGCTCGTCGCGATCCTGCTGATACGTCGTGAAGGCCTTCCCCCGCGGGCCGCGTGGCGCGGGATCGCGGTGTCCGGGCTGCTGTGGTTCGGCGGCTACGCGGTGCTCCTCAACTGGGGCGAGCAGTTGGTCGACGCGGGCACCGCGTCTCTCGTGGTCAATGTCGCGCCGATCCTGATGGCCCTGCTCGCGGGCCGCATGCTCGGCGAGGGCCTGCCGCGACGGCTGCTGGCCGGGATGGCGGTGTCCTTCGTGGGGGCGGCGGTCGTCGGCCTGTCGATGTCGGGCGGCGGCAGCACTTCGGTGCTGGGTGTGGTGCTCTGCCTGGTTGCCGCGGTGACCTACGCGTGCGGCGTCGTCGCGCAGAAGCCCACGCTGGCGCATGCGAGCCCGCTGCAAGTCACGACGTACGGCTGCCTGGTGGGGATGGTCGGCTGCCTGCCGTTCGCGGGGCAGCTGTTCCATGACGTCGCGCGGGCGCCGATGTCGGCGACGCTCAACATGGTCTACCTGGGTGTCTTCCCGACCGCGATCGCGTTCACGACCTGGGCGTACGCCCTGGCCAGGACGACGGCGGGCAGGATGGGCTCGACGACGTACGCGGTGCCGGCGCTGGTGGTGCTGATGTCCTGGCTGCTGCTCGACGAGGTGCCGGGGTGGCTGACGCTGCTGGGCGGTGTGGTCTGCCTGGCGGGCGTGGCGGTTTCGCGCTCGCGGGCCGGGAAGCGGGCGTCCACCCGGGTGGTGGCCACCGGGGCGGACGCCGCGGACCTTATGGTTGCGGCTCCCGAGCAGCCGCGCGCTTCGCGAGAATCCTGATCGAGAGCAGCGCGATCACGGCCAGACCGATGATGTAGGCCGAGACCGCCATGGACGTACCGGTCGTTTCCAGCAGCAGGACCATCATGAACGGGGCGAGGCCGCCGCCGAAGACCGCGGCGATCTGGTAGCCGAGCGAGGCTCCCGTGTAGCGCATCTCGGCGGTGAACAGCTCCGCGAACAGGGCCGCTTGGGGGCCGTACATGATGCTCAGGAAGCAGCTGGTCACGAAGGTGCCCACGGCCAGCCAGAGCAGCGACTTCGTGTCGATCAGCAGGAACATCGGGATCGCCCACAGCCCCAGGCCCGCCGCGCCCAGCGCGTAGATCCGCAGGCGGCCGATGCGGTCGGAGAGGGCGGCCGATGCGGGGATCAGCACCAGTTGGGTGAGGCTGATGCAGAGCGAGACGGTGAGTACGGCGCTGCGCTTCATGTCGAGTTCGCGGGTCGCGTAGTCGAGCACGCCGGTGATGATGATGTAGAAGGTCGCGGTGTTGACGGCGAAGGAGCCGCCGGCCAGGAAGACCGTGCCGAGGTGCTTGCGCAGGATCGTCCGGAGCGGGGAGCGGCTCTCGCCCTTCTCCTGCGCGGCCAGGGCCCGTTCGGCCTCGCGGAACTCGGGGGTCTCCTCGACGTGGGTGTGGATGTACCAGGCGAGGACGAGCACGAGGATGCCGACGAAGAACGGCACCCGCCAGCCCCACGAGGCGAAGGCGCTCTCGCTGGTCGTGGCGCCCACGACGAGGAAGACGGTGTTGGCGGTGACCACGCCGATGGGCACGCCCAGCTGGACGAGGCTGCCGTAGAGGCCGCGCTTGCCCTCGGGGGCGTACTCGGTGGCCATGAGCATCGCACCGCCCCACTGCGCGCCGACCGCGATGCCTTGGAGCACGCGCAGGAAGACGAGCAGGATCGGAGCGGCGATCCCGATCGTTTCGTACGTCGGCAGGAGGCCGATGCCGGTGGTGGCGAGGCCCATCAGGGTCAGCGCGATGACCAGCATCGGCTTGCGGCCGTGCTTGTCGCCGAACTGCCCGGCGATGACGCCGCCGACGGGCCGGGCGAGGAAGCCGACGGCGAAGGTGGCGAACGCGGCGAGGACACCGGCCGAGGAACTGCCGGACGGGAAGTACAGATCGCCGAGGACGAGCGCGGCGGCGATGCCGAAGACGAAGTAGTCGTACCACTCGACGGCGGAGGCGAGAGCGGCGGCGGTGGCGACCTTGCGCCGGTTGCGGTCGGCTGAGGCGGAATCGGGGGTTCCGACAAGCGGGGATGCGGCCGTGTCCATGCGGTGCACACTCCGGTGGGTGCGGGGCGGGAGGGGACGGAGGGGGGCGGCGGCGGGATGTTCGGGGAACGTACCGACCGGATGGTACGGAGGTCAACCGGTTGTGCGGGGGGAGTTTTTTGGCTGGTGGGGGGCGCGTGCGCGGGCGTGCGGGTTGCCGGGCACGGCGGCAAGGGCGGCCGGAAACGGGTGCACGGGCGCGGGTTGCCTGCGGCGCTGTTCCCCGAACCGCCCCTTCCCGAACCGTGGCTCCGCCCCGGGCCCAGGTCCTCAAACGCCGGACGGGCCGGAGGGTTACTGCAATGCCGAAGATCTGCTGCACGAGCCCAGCCGCAGCCGCGCACAGCAAACCGGACCGCCCGGCGAATCCAGCCCGTCCGGTGCTTGAGGACATGCCCGTAGGGCGCCCGGCGTCCGGGGCTTGTCGCGTTTCCGGGAAGGGGCGGGTACTCGGGAAGGGGCGGGTAGGGGCAAGCCCGCCGCAGGCGCGCCCGTCCCGCACCCCACTCCCCGTGCTCCCCTAGAACACCACCAGCGCCCGGCCTCCCTTGCCCGCGATCATGTTGTCGAACGCAGCGGGAATCCCGTCAAGCCCGATCCGCTCAGTGACCATGCTCCCCAAATCGAGCCGCCCGGCCCGGACATGCTCCGCGATGACCGGCAGATCCCGCTCCGGAGAGCAGTCCCCGTACACACACCCCGAGAGCGTCCGCCCGAAGTGGAAAAGCTCCAGCGCGTGGAAAGTGACCTGCTGGTCCTTGCCGCCGATGCCGACGACCGTCGCCCGCCCGCCCCGCCGCGTGGAGTCCCACGCCGCACGGATGGTGACGGCCCGGCCCACGCACTCGATGGCGACGTCCGCCCCGTGCCCGCCGGTCAGCTTCCGGATCTCCTTGGCCGTCGTATCGGAGGCGATCAGGAAGTCCGTGGCCCCGGCGGCCCGCGCCAACTCCTCCTTCGCCGCCGACACGTCGACGGCAATGATCCGTCCCGCACCGGCGATCCGCGCCGACTGCAGGACGGCGAGGCCGACCCCGCCGACACCGAAGACCACGACCGATTCCCCCGCACGGACCCGCGCACTGTGGTGCACCGCCCCGTACCCGGTGAGGATCGCGCAGCCGAGCAGCGCGGCGTCGGTGAGCGGGATGCCGTCCGGGACCGGCAGCACGCAGTTCGCGGCGACGACGGTCTCCTCGGCGAACGCCGCGACGTTCAGCCCGGGATGCAGGTCCGTCCCGTCGGCGGTACGGGCGTACACATTCCCCGCGCCGGTGAGCGCGTTGGCGCACAGCCACACCTCACCGAGGCCGCAATAGTGGCAGTTGCCGCACGACGGGGCCCAGTTGAGGACCACGCCGTCGCCGGCGGCAACATGCGTGACGCCCTCGCCGACGGATACGACCGTGCCCGCCCCCTCGTGGCCGAGGACGGCCGGGACCGGCACCCGCATGGTGCCGTTGGTGAGGGAGAGGTCGGAGTGGCAGACCCCGGCGGCGGCGAGCCGGATCCTCACCTGGCCGGGGCCCGGCTCCGGGAGTTCGATGTCGGTGATCGTCAGCGGGGCGCCGACGGCGGACAGTACTGCGGCGCGAACCATGGTGCGTACTCCTGTGGGGTCTCAGGGCTGGTCGGGGCTGTATCGGGGCCGATCGGGACGGCCCGAAAAAATCAGAACTGGAGGGACTTGGTCTGGAGGTACTCGGAGAGCCCGTGCGCCCCCAGCTCGCGGCCGACCCCCGACTGCTTGTAGCCGCCGAAGGGCGCGAGGGGGTTGAAACGGCCCCCGTTGATGTCGACCTGACCGGTGTCCATGCGCCGGGCGAAAGCGACCGCCTCCGCGTCGTCCGCCGCCCAGACCGCACCCGCGAGCCCGTAGACCGTACCGTTGGCGATCCGCAGCGCGTCCGCCTCGTCCTCGTACGCGATGAGCGAGAGGACCGGGCCGAAGATCTCCTCCTGGGCGATGGTCATCTGGGGTGTGACGTCCGCGAAGACGGTGGGGCTGACGTAGTAGCCCTTCTCGTGCGGCGCGTCCAGACCACCCGCGACGAGGCGCGCGCCCTCTGCGACGCCCTTCTCGATGTAGCCCCGCACGCGCGCGTGCTGCTTGGCGTTGACGACCGGGCCGAGACGGCTGCTCTCGTCGTGCGGGTCGCCCGCGACGTACTTCGCAACCGCCCCGGCTGCGAGCGCCACGGCCTCGTCGTACTGGTCGCGGTGGACGAGCATCCGGGTCCAGGCGCTGCACGTCTGGCCGGAGTTGGACATGACGTTGGCGACGCCGACCTTGACGGCCTTGGCCAGGTCCGCGCTGGGCAGCACAACGTTCGCGGACTTGCCGCCCAGCTCCAGCGCGACCCGCTTGACGGCGGCGCCGGCTGTCGCGCCGATCTGCTTGCCGACGGCGGTGGAGCCGGTGAAGGAGACCAGGTCGACGCCCTCGTGCTCGGCGAGCGCCTGTCCCGCGACCGGGCCGAGCCCGGTGACCAGGTTGAACACCCCGGCGGGGATACCGGCCTCGTCCACGGCCTCCGCGAAGAGCTGCGCGGTCAGCGGGGTGTCCTCGGCGGGCTTGAGGACCACCGTGCAGCCCGCCGCGAGCGCGGGGGCGACCTTCGCGACGATCTGGTGCAGCGGGTAGTTCCACGGCGTGATCGCGCCGACGACACCCACCGGTTCCATGAACACCGTCGAGTTGCCGGTCTTCTCCTCGAAGGAGTACGTCGCCGCCAGCTCGGCGTACGACCCGGCGACCAGGATCGGCACCCCCGCGTGCACCATCTGCGAGAAGCCCAGCGGCGAGCCGAGCTCGGAGGTGACGGTCAGGGCGATCTCGTCCTTGCGGGCCACCAGCGCGTCGCGCAGCGCGGCTATCCGCGCCGCACGCTCGGCTGGCGGGGTCGCGGCCCAGCCCGGGAAGGCGTCGCGTGCGGCCCGCACGGCAGCGTCCACGTCCTCTGCGGTCCCGGCCGGGACATGGCCGATGACCTGCTCGTCGGCCGGGTTCACGACGGCGATCGTGTCCCCGCCCGCTGCGGGCCGCCACTGACCGCCGATGTACATCGCGTCATGGGCCTTCATCGCTATTCCTCCAGGGCTGGCCGTAGTCGTCCACGCCCCAAACTAGCGGTGATAGTTTTTTGACGCCAGAGGCGCAGTGACCGGCGGCCTACTGCACCCGCCAGAGAGCGGGTACGTTCGGCGGCTCCCACCCTGCCTGCGCGGAGTGCGGCTGGAGGCACGCGTACGTGCGTCCGCCATAGGTCGCCCGGTCCCCCGCCCGGTACGCCGTCCCCGCCTTCCAGGAGCCGCCCGGCGGATCACCGGGATCGCCGGGATCGCCCGGCCCCGGGTCCTGCGGCACGTTCAGTACGAAGTCGTAGCTCGCCTCGCGCGCCGGACCATTGGCCCGGACCGTCATCAGCAGCTCCGGATCGAAGATGGTGTCGGTGTTGTTGCGCGGCTCACCCGGGAAGTACAGCTGCGTGGTCAGCACGGGGCGGCTGGGCGCCTGCACCTTCACATGGATGTGGCGCGTACGCCCCGGATACAGCCCCGGGACGATGGTGGTCAGCGCGAATCGCCCCTGGGCGTCAGTGAACTGGTGCCCACGGAAGCGGTAACCGCTGTTGTCGTACGCCCCGTTGGTGTCCGCCTGCCAGAAATCCAGCAGCGCGTTGGCGATCGGCCGGCAGGCCGCCCCGAAGACGAAGCCGGAGACGGTCAGCCGGGTGCCCTGGGTGTTCGCGTCGACGAGAGAGGTACGACGCGGCGAGTTCGGCTTGAAGTACGGCCCTTCGGTCTGCGCGGGGGTCGGGTCGTCCCCGTCGTCGCAGGCCGGGGTGAAGACGGGTAACCCGGCGCTGTCCCGCGCGGGCTGTGCCAGCGCCGGTACGCCGGCCATCGCGATCGGCACCGAAGCACCTGCCACGAAGGCGGCTTTCAGTATGGTTTTGCGGCTCGGGCGACTGTCACGGTCCATGGACGGGCTCCTTGACTGCGTGCGGTCGGGGGATTGGTCCGAACCTACGCAGGGGGCCGGGGGCGGTCGATGGACGGAATGCGGTAGTCGTGGTGCAAAGCACCGCTCCCCCGCCGGAACTCACTGGGGCTGAGTCCCGTCTCCCGCCGGAAGTACCGGCAGAAATAGGCGGGGTCGGCGAACCCGACCTCCCCCGCCACCTGCCGCACAGTCAACTCGGTCAGCGCGAGCAGCCGCTTCGCCTCGTGCGTTCTCGTCTGCCGGACGAGCTGCCCCGGGGTACGGCCGGTGACCTGCTTGACGACCTCGTTGAGATACCCGACGCTCACCCCGATCCGCGCGGCGCAGTTCCGCACCGACCGCACACCGGACCCCGGCCCGGCCAGCATCCGTACGAACTCCTGCGTCACGGCGTCCGCCCTTCGCGGACTGCCGGAACCATCACCGCCCAGCTCGGACATACGCGCGGCGCGCAGGATCAGTACGTGCAGATAGGCACGCAGAATGTCGGCGAACTGCGGGCGCCCGAGGGCGTATTCATGCTCCATCTCGGCGACGATCGGTGCGATGTCCGCCATGCCGGCGTCGGAAAGCGTGAGCCACGGCCGTTCGCCGAGCTTGCGCAGCAGGTCGTGGTCGCCGGGGTGGTCGAGCAGGAAGTCGTCGGTGAAGAGGATGACGACACCCTGGAGGTCCGAGACACCCTCCCAGTAGTGAACCTGTCCGGGCACGACGAAGCACAGGTGCGGCGGACGCAGTTCCCACCGGGCGAGATCGATGACATGCGCGCCCGTCCCGCCCGTGACGTGCACGATCTCGTAGAAGGTGTGCCGGTGCGGGAACGCGGCGCGGGACATCGGGCCGATGGTGTCGAAGGTGCCGATGGCGAACGGCAACAGGTGCACGGCGGGCACGTCGAGCCGGTGCAGCGGTACGGGTCCGTCCATCCGCCCCGCCTCAGCTGGTGGTGGCGAGGTCCAGGAAGTCCGACCAGGCGCGAGGCTGGAGGGCGAGGACGGGGCCGTCCTTGTCCTTGGAGTCGCGGATGTGGACGGTGGTGGGGCAGGTGGCGATCTCTACGCAGGAGTCGCCCTGCGTTCCGCTGTAGCTGGATTTGCGCCAGGACAGGGCGACTTCGACGCAATCGTCGCCCTGTGTTCCGCTGTAACTACTCTTGAACCAGGCGAGTTCAGTGGTACTCATAGCGCTCCTCGCATTCGCTCCAGCAGCCCCCTGGAGTCCTTGGGCGAGAGGGCCTGCGAGCGCAGTGTTGCATACCGCCGATGGAGAAGGACGGCCTCTTTCGGGTCAGCAATCAACCGGCCGTTCTGCTGACCCTCGGAGTACGCGAGTCGCCTTCCGTCCGGGGTCTCCAGCAGCCGCAGAGGCCCGTCCAAGCAGGCGTGGAACTCACTGTCCGTCGGCATAATCTGAAGCTCCACGTTCCGCGTACGCGCACTGTCCAGCACATGCTCGATAAGCCTGCGGGTCACCTCCGCACCGCCGAGACGGCGTTGGAACACATGCTCCTCGACGATGAAGCTGAAGGACGTATCGGGCCGCTCGCGCAGCATGCACTGACGCCCTATGCGGGCGGTGACTTGAGCCTCAAGCTGCTCGTCGGTCAGCAGCGGGATGCTGTTCCCGAACACGGAGCGCACGTATGCCTCCGACTGCAACAGCCCCGGCACCAGCCTGCATTCGTACGTATCCAGGCTGACCGCCATCCGCTCCAGCCGCGCCCACTTCCGGAACCAGGCCGCCAGCCCCGGCTGCCGCGTCAGATGGGCGAACGCCCGCCGCAACGCACCCGTCTCACCAAACACCGCCTCCGCCCGCTCCACGAACTCCCGGTCCGGCATCCGCCGCCCCAGCTCGATGGACTCGACCGTGTGCTTGGAGAACCGCACCAGCGGCACGAACTCCTCCCGCGTGAGGCCCGCGTGCTCCCGCAGGCCCTGCACGAACGCCCCGAAAGTCCTCAGGCTGTCCGACGACTCCGGCTCATCACGTTCACAGTCCTCGGCCATGTCCGGCCACCCTCCCGGTGAGTGAATCTCCCCGCCCACAACTCACCCAGGGTGACGGAACACACGACGTACTGTCCACCGTTCGCGTCCGTACGCTGACGCAGCGTACGGACGTGTCCGCTGGTGGAGCCCGGAGCGTGCCCGCCACGGTGGTCCCATGCACACCGACACGCAGCTGTCCACCACCCAACCACCCACTACCGTACGTGTGTTCAGGCAGTCGTTCTCCGCCACACACAAGGCCGCCCGGCTGGCCAGACTGCTCGCCGTGCACCAGCTGCACGAGTGGGATGTCCCCTACGGCACCGAGCTCTCCGACAACACAGCGTTGATCGTCGCGGAGCTCGCCACGAACGCGGTCACGCACGGCCGGGTGCCGGGACGCGACTTCGAGCTGCGGCTGGCGCTGGACGGCGAGGGCGTGCTGCGCATCGAGGTGAGCGACGCCCGTACGGAACGGCGGCCGGTACCGCCGCACCTCGCCCCACCCACCGGCGCAGAGGCGGGCGGCGGCCGGGGCCTGCTGCTCGTCGAGGCGCTGGCCGACGGGTGGGGCGTGCTGGACCGCGAGGTCGGCAAAACGGTGTGGGCGACTGTGCGGACCCTCAATCAGAAGTCGACCGAGGCCCGGTCTTCGATCCGGGCAACGGACTCCTGACCGAACGCGCGCTGATAGGCGGTACGGATGCGCTCGATCTGCGGGTCGCGCTTCTTCGCCTCGGAGGTGGGATACAGCAGGATCAGTTCGTACGAACGCTCACGCTCGATCACGCCGTTGGCGTCCCGGTACTGTCCGCGCCCCTCCTGGACGGTGAGCCCGGAGGGGAAGGCGCGGGTCACCTCGCGGTCGATGAAGCCCATGAACTGCTTGTCGGTGACGTCCGGCCCGCCGTCCGGCCGCTCGGTCCCGAAGAACAGCCGGGTCTCGACGTACGCCTTGCCCCGGGCAGCGGCGGAGGGGGACGCGGCCGGGGCCGCATCGGCGAGCGTGGCGTACGCGGTGGGCGCGCCTACGGCGAGCAGCACACCGGCGGCGGTGGTGGCGATACGGGCGCGCATGGTCAGGAACGGCATGGGAGTGTCCCTCCGATACGGATCGACAGACCTGCCGGAGCGGCGACCACTCTGGCAGCGGGAAAGGTGCGGGGGAAGGTGCGGGAGAAGGTGCGGGAGAAGGTGCGGGCTTCGCGTGGATCCGTACGCGTCCGGCACCTGCTCGGCGCGGACGCCCCCGCCCGAGTCAGTTCCGAGGCAAGCGGGCCCGTCAGGTCATGCCGCCTTGGTGACGTCGGTGAGATGGGCGAAGGCGACCACATTGGCCGCGTAGCCCGCCTTGGAGTCGAACGCGCCCCCGCAGGTGAGCAGCCGGAGCTCGGGGCGGCGGGCGGCGCCGTACACCTCCTTGTCGGGGAACTTCGCTTTCTCGTAGGTCCGCACCGAGTCGACCGTGAACACGGCGGTGCGGCCGTCCTCGCGGGTGACCCGGACGGTGTTGCCGGGTTTGAGCATGCCGAGATTGAGGAAGATGGCCGGGCCGGTCCGGGTGTCGCGGTGCCCGACAACCACCGCGGTTCCCACCTCGCCGGGGGTGGGGCCGTCCCGGTACCAGCCGACCAGGCGCGGGTTGTCCACCGGTGGCGTGATCAGATGCCTCGCCCGGTCGAGCCCCAGCCCGACGACCGGCGCCGCGACCTTGAACGCCGGGACGGCGAGCCGCGTCGGGCGCGACGGCGCCAGAGGTGCGGGCGCCGGGGGTGGCGCAGGGGACACGGGCGGGGGTGGTGGCGCGGGACGGGGCTCGGCCGGCGGCTTCGACGGTGCCCGCGCCGTCCGGTCGGCCGCCGGACCGGCGGCGACCGGTGAACCGGACGGATGACCGTCCTGAGCACACCGGACGCCGCCGAAGACCAGCAACAGAGTCAGGACCAGCGTCCTGGCGAGACGCAGGTGGCGTCTGCGCCTGCGCGAGTACCGAGGTCTAGGACGCGCCATCAGCACGGCGTCGGGATCGACGGACGAGGATCAGCCCGGCCGCTCCCGCCAGGCCGGCGGCCATCGTCACACCGACACCGGACAGCGAGGAACTGTCGGCGGCGAGCGTGGCCGCGCCACCGCCGCCCGCACCGACGGGCCCGTTCGGCTGGCCGACGCCTCCCGGACAGTCGACCTTGAACACCTTCATCTTGCCGGCGCCGCTCTGCCCCTGGAACTTCCAGGTCAGCTTGTACATCCCGTCGGGCAGCGAGAGCGGGAGGGTCTGCCCGGTGCCGGTGGCGAGTGTGATCTGGCCATTGCGGGCCGGACCGGTCTCCTTCGGAGGCTGGGGAACGATGCTCCAGCTGACGTTCTGCAACGTGTCGAAGTTGAACGCCGCGAGGTAGAACTGGCAGACCTTCGGCTCGTTGCGCTGGTCGTTGAAGGGAGTGCCGACAGAGTGGATTTTCACGTCACCGTTGTCGCCGGGAGCGGCGACGGCCGCGGGGGTCGCCGTGAGGGCCGCAGCGCCCAGGGTGAAGCCGACGACGGCGGTGCGCAGTAGAGGTCTGACAGTCATGCGGAGTCCTCCGGAACATGAGAGTGACGGCCGAGTAAACCGTTAATATGACTATTTGCCACACAATCGGCACCCAGGACGGCCGCAACGCGCGACCGTCCGCTGATGTCCCCCGTCCGGCCCTACGGCTCCAGGAGCGCGGACCGAACAGCGCCGACGAGGCTCCCGACAACCAGCGCCACGCCCCAGTGGCGGGACGGCACACCCGGACGGCGCCAGTGAAGCAAGCGGAAAACAGGCAGGGGAAAGAGGAGCAGCCGACTCAGGTTCGGGCGTCGTCGGCCCGGCAAGACGATGGACGGCTGCCGCCTCCGCCCGCCGAGGGCGCAACCACATCCCCCGCCGCCCTCTCCCGCCGCAGCCCCAACCCCGCGGCCACCAGCAGCAGTCCGCCCAGCATCACGAACGGCGCCGCCGTGCCCACCACGCCCGCCACCAGGCCCGCCGAGGCGGGCGCCGCGACCTGGCCGAGGCGGTTGCCCGTCAGCCGTAGGGCCAGGGCCGTGGAGCGGGCTTCGGCCGGGGCCGCCCGGACCACCGTGGTCATCGACAGGGGCTGTCCGACGCCCAGGCAGAAGCCGAGCGCCGCCAGTATCACCGCGAGCCCCCACACCGGGACCGGCAGCGAGACGCCCGCGCACAGCAGGGCCGCCAGCAGGCACGTCACCGTCAACAGGGCGCGGCGGCCCACCAGTCGGAGCATCGGGGTCATCACCAGACGGCACGCGATCGTCGCCGCGGCCCGCAGGCTGAGCAGGATGCCGATCGTGGCGGGGGCGATGCCCCGGTGCTCGCCGACGACCGGGAGGTACGCGGTCAGGATGTCGGTGGTGGACAGGACGGCGAGGCTGATGAAGATGCCCGCCGGCACCCCGCGCGTCCGCAGGATGCGGTGGACGGGGACCTTGGTCCGCTCCGGGGACGCCTTCGTCGGGGCCCGGTGCTCGATGCGCCACAGCGACGTGAACGACACCGCCGCGACGCCCGCCGAGACCACCAGGGCGAGCGCGCTCGTACGGGCCATCGCGCCTTCGTGCCCGGACACCAGCAGTCCGGCCGCGATCGGGCCGATGAGCTGGCCGAGGGAGGCGCCGATCGTGAAGTGGCCGAAGTCGCGGTCCTGTTCGGCCGGGGCCGACTGGCGGGCCACGATCGACTGGGCGCCGATGACGAAGCAGAGATGGCCGAGACCCATCACCCCGCTCCAGGCGGCCATCGCCGCCAAGGAGTTCGCCGTACCGCTGAGCGCGCACCCGGCGGCGATCAGGACGACTCCGGCGGGCAGCAGGGGTGCGCACCGGCCGTGGTCCGTCCGGCGGCCGAGCGGTACGGCCGCGAACAGGGGCAGCAGCGCGTACACACCCGCGATCACACCGATCGCGCGCTCGTCCGCGCCCAGCGCCAGCGCCCGGTAGGAGACGGCCGGCCGCGCCATCGACACCGCCGCCTGCGCGAAGCTGAAGGCGATGACGAGGCGCAGCAACCAGCCCCTGCTGCCCGTTCCTCCCATCAGACGATGCCGAAGAGGATCCCGGCCCCGAGCACCACCAGCGAGGTGAGCGCGGCCCACTTCACGGTGGACTTGGTGTGGTCGCCGAACTCCACCTTGGCCATGCCGACCAGGACGTACACCGCGGGAACGAGCGGGCTCGACATGTGCAGGGCCTGGCCCGCCAGCGAGGCGCGGGCGATCTCCAGCGACGAGACACCGTGCGCCGCGCCGGCCTCGGCGAGGACGGGCAGGACGCCGAAGTAGAAGCCGTCGTTCGACATGAAGTAGGTGAGCGGGAGGCTCAGCAGGCCGGTGACGATGCCCATGTGCGGGCCCATGCCGTCGGGGATCGCGCCGACGAGCCAGTCCGCCATGTGCTCGACCATGCCGGTGCCGGTGAGGACGCCGGTGAAGACGGCCGCGGCGAAGACCATGCCGGAGACATTGAGGACGTTGTCCGCGTGCGCGGCGATACGGGCCCGCTGCTCCTGCATGTTCGGGTAGTTGACCGTCAGCGCGAGCGCCGCGCCGAGGAGGAAGAGGACCGGGATCGGCAGCAGCTCCATGATCATGGCGGCGAGCAGGACGATGGTCATGCCCGCGTTGAACCAGTAGAGCTTGGGGCGCAGGGTGTCGCGGTTCGGGTCGAGGCCCTGGAAACCATCGTCGTCCGCGGCGGGTGCCTCCGTACCGTCAACGCCCGCGCCGCCGCCGACACTCTTGCGGCTCTCGGCGCCTCCGCCACCGGCGGCGACCAGGACGGTCTCGCTCTCGGTGTCCGTCTTGACGGCCTCGTCGAGCGAGAGGTACCCGAGGCGCTTGCGCTCCCGCTTGCCCAGCACGAAGGCGAGGATGAAGACGAAGAGCAGGCCGACGCCCAGCGCCGGGATCATCGGGACGAAGATGTCGGCCGCGTCCAGCTTGAGCGCGGTGGCCGCGCGGGCCGTGGGGCCACCCCAGGGGAGGGTGTTCATCACGCCGTTCGCGGTGGCGGCGACACCGGTCATCACGACCAGGCTCATGCCGAGCCGCTTGTACAGCGGATACATGGCCGAGACCGTGATCATGAAGGTGGTCGAGCCGTCGCCGTCGAGTGAGACGATCGCGGCGAGCACGGCCGTACCGACGACGATCCGCAGCGGGTCCGCCTTGCAGAAGCGCAGGATGCCCCGGACGATCGGGTCGAACAGGCCGACGTCGATCATCACGCCGAAGTAGACGATGGCGAACATCAGCATCGCGGCGGTCGGCGCGAGGTTCCCGACGCCTTCGAGGACGTACTCGCCGAGCTTCGCGCCCTGCCCGACGAACACACAGAAGAGTGCCGGGATCAGCACCAGCGCCGCGATGGGCGACATCTTCTTCATCATGATCAGGACCAGAAAGGTCGCAATCATGGCGAAGCCGAGGATGGTCAGCATTTGGGGTACCTAACGTTCGCCGTTGAACTTCCACCAGACCCGGCGGTTTGTTGACGTTAGGTCGCGCTACCTCGCGTTAACAAGATGTTGACATGCGAGCAATACGAGCAAAACCCCAGGTCATCCCAGAGGTGCCACTTCCACCGGGAATCCGTTGAGCACGGAGGTGCCGGACAGCGGGTCGAGCAGGGTCCCGTCGAGGAGCTGGTTCACGTTGACTCCGGGGGTGGCCTCGGCGACGGACATCCGGACGCCGGCCCGGCTGTGGCCCCAGCCGTGCGGCAGGCTCACCACTCCGGTGCGTACCGCGTCGGTCACCTCCACCGGGACCTCCAGCTGCCCGCCGTCGGAGCTGATCCGCGCCTGCCCGCCGTCGGTCAGGCCGAGCCGCCCCGCGTCCTCGGGGTGGATCTGGAGGGTGCAGCGGTTGCTGCCGCCGCCCAGGGCGGGGATGTTGTGCATCCAGCTGTTGTTGGACCGCAGATGGCGGCGGCCGACGAGCACGAATCCGGCGGGCCGCTCGTCCAGCGTGCGCCGCAGCCGGGGCAGATCGTCGGCGATCGGCGCGGGGAGCAGCTCGATCCGGCCGCTGCGGGTCTTGAGCACCTGGGGGATGCGCGGCTTCAGCGGGCCGAGGTCGATGCCGTGCGGGTGCGCGAGGAGCCGCTCCAGGCTCAGCCCGTCCGGTACCGCGCCGAATCCGTCGCCGTACGGGCCGAGGCGCAACATCAGGTCGAGGCGCCGCTCGGGGCCGGTGAGCCCGGTGAGCCGCCCGGCCAGCTCCTGCGGGTCGCGGCCGTGGACGGCCGAGTGGGCGGTGGCGACGGCCTTGTCCAGCGTCTGGCCGATGGCCCGCGCGTCGACGGCTTCCGGCTCAGCGTCGTGCATCCCGCTCACGGCGAGGATCAGCCTGGCGTGGATCTCGCTCTCGTCGAGTCGGCCGTCCTCCAGCGGGACGGCGGGCCGGGTGTAGCGGACCTGGTTGTGCACGGCGAAGCCGTTGAAGGCGAAGTCGTGGTGTGCGCTCTGCGCGGGCGGCGGCGGGGGCAGTACGACGTCCGCGTGGCGCGAGGTCTCGTTGAGGTACGGGTCGACGCTGATCAGGAAGTCGAGTCCGGCCAGCGCCTCGTCGAGCCGGTCGCCGTCGGGCGCCGAAAGCACCGGGTTGGCGGCGACGGCGATCACCGCCCGGATGCGCCCCTCCCCCGGCGTCAGGATCTCCTCGGCGAGCGCCGCACTCGGGAACTCGCCCTTGGCCTCGGGGTGCCCGCTCACCCTGCTGCGCCAGCGGCCGAGCGCGAAGCCCTTGCCGGGCCCGGCGGGGCGGGACGGGCCCGCGGTGGCGGCGAGCGGGAAGAGGGCGCCGCCGGGGCGGTCGAGGTTGCCGGTGATGATGTTCAGTACGTCGACCAGCCAGTTGGCCAGGGTGCCGAACTCGACGGTGGAGCTGCCGACGCGCCCGTACACGGCGGCGGTGGGCGCGGCGGCCAGCGCGCGGGCGATCCCCCGGATCTCGTCGGCCGGCACGTCACAGGCCGCCGCGACGGCTTCCGGCGTGAAGTCCCGTACCGCATCGCGGACTTCGTCCATGCCGTCGATGTGCTCCGCCAGCACGCCGGGCGCGGTGAGCTTCTCCTCGAAGAGGACCTGGGTGAGGGCGGCGAGCAGCAGGGCGTCGGTGCCCGGCCGGATGGGCACGTGCTGGTCGGCGATCCTGGCGGTGCGGGTGCGGCGGGGGTCGACGACGACGAGCGTGCCGCCGCGCTTGCGCAGGGCCTTGAGCTTGCCGGGGAAGTCGGGGGCGGTGCACAGGCTGCCGTTGGAGTCCAGCGGGTTGGCGCCGAGGAGCAGCAGGTGGTCCGTACGGTCCAGGTCGGGCACCGGGATCGCGAAGGCGTCGCCGAAGAGCAGGCCGCTGGAGACGTGCTTGGGCATCTGGTCGAGGGTGCTGGCCGTGAAGATGTTGCGGGTGCGCAGGGCGCCGAGCAGGAGGGGCGGGTAGAGCGCGCCGGCCATGGTGTGGACGTTGGGGTTGCCGAGGACCACGCCGACGGCGTTCGGCCCGTGCTGCTCGATGATCGGGCGCAGCCGGGCGGCGATGAGGTCGAAGGCCTCGCTCCAGCTCGCGTCCTGGAGCTTCCCGTCCTTGCGGACGAGGGGTCGGCGCAGCCGGTCGGGGTCGGCGTCGACCTCCGCGAAGGCGGCGCCCTTGGGGCAGATGAACCCCTGGCTGAAGACGTCGTCGCGGTCACCGCGCGCGCCGGTGACCTTGTTCCCCTCGATGGTGAGGGTGAGGCCGCAGGTGGCTTCGCAGAGGGGGCAGATGCGCAGGGCGGTACGGGACACGGAGCCCTCCCGGGGCGGTGGCGTACAGACACGGCGTGCGGACGGCGCGACGTACTGAGGGCGCGGCGCACGTACGGCCGCGTACAGGCACCACCGAGCATACCGACCAGTACGCACAGTGGGGAGTCATTGGAGGGTACGGGCGAGATAGGCCCGCAGCAGCTCCCGCGTCTCGGCGATGATCCCCGGATCGCCCGACGGGTCGGAGCGGAAGGCGAGTTGCAGGAGTGCGTCGGTGGCCTCCACCGCCACCAGGACGCTGCGGCGCAGCGCCTCGTCCGGGGTGCGGCCGAGGTGGCCGGCGATCAGGCCGGTGAGGCGGTCGGCGACCCGGTGGTTGGGGTCGGCGGCCGGGCCGCCCACCGGGATCTGCACGCCGAAGTCGATGAGGGCGAACCCCGCCGAGGTGCGCTTCATGTCGATGTACTCGTCGAGGATCGCGTCGATGGCGCCGCGCCAGTCCCCGGCCGGGACGGCGGCGATGCGGTGGCCGATCCGCTCGGCGTAGCTGTCGAGGTTGCGCCGGGCGAGGGCGTCCGCCATGGCGCGTTTGTTGTCGAAGAAGCGGTAGACCGAGCCGATGGGCACGTCGGCTCGGGCGGCGACGGCCCGGGTGCTCAGGTCCTCGTACCCGGTCTCGTCGAGAAGCTCGGCGCAGGCGTCCAGGATCCGGGCGAGCCGGTCGGCGCTGCGCTGCTGCACAGGGGTCCGGCGGAGTGGGTTCGCGGGTGGCACGGGCTCCATGGGCCGATCATCTCGCGCCCGTCCTCGCGCGCGCCCCGCGAACAACAGGAATTCCGGGAGTGATCGCGTGGCGTGACACCCGTTGACGCACGGACCGAGGAATCCTACTGTCAAGCATAGGATTCCTTCGGCATCGGGAGCGGACCATGAACGGCATCGAGCAGGCGAGGAAAACGGCCGAGGCCCTGGCCCATTCCTCGGGCTTCGGCAACGAACACAGCTCGGAGGCAGTTCCCGGCGCCCTGCCGCACGGCCGGAACTCGCCGCAGCGCGCACCCCTCGGGCTGTACGCCGAGCAGCTCAGCGGCAGCGCCTTCACCGAGCCGCGCGCCCAGAACCACCGCTCGTGGCTGTACCGGATCAGGCCGTCGGCCGCGCACCCGGCGTTCGTACGGGCCGACAACGGCGGCATCCGCAGCGCGCCCTTCACCGAGGCCGTCCCCGACCCCAACCGGCTGCGCTGGAACCCGCTGCCGGAGCCCACGCCGGGTACCGACTTCCTGGCCGGCCTGTGGACACTGGGCGGCAACGGTGACGTGACCCAGCGCACCGGCATGGCCGTGCACCTCTACCACGCCAACTCCTCCATGACGGACCGGGTGTTCAGCGACGCCGACGGCGAGCTGCTGATCGTCCCGGAGCGCGGCGGTCTGCTGCTGCGCACCGAATTCGGCCTGCTGCGCGCCGAGCCCGGCCACATCGCCCTGATCCCGCGCGGGGTGCGTTTCCGCGTCGAGCTGCTCGACGGGAGTGCCCGCGGCTACATCTGCGAGAACTACGGGCAGCCCTTCCAGCTCCCCGACCTGGGCCCGATCGGCGCCAACGGCCTCGCCAACGCCCGGGACTTCCTCGCTCCGGTCGCGGCGTACGAGGACACCGAGGGCCCGGTGGAGGTGGTCAACAAGTTCTGCGGGAACCTCTGGTCGGCGACGTACGACCACTCACCCCTCGATGTCATCGCCTGGCACGGCAACCACGTCCCGTACGTCTACGACCTGCGCCGCTTCAATGTCCTCGGCTCCATCAGCTACGACCACCCGGACCCGTCGATCTTCACCGTGCTGACCTCGCCGTCCGACACCCCGGGCCTGGCGGGCGTCGACTTCGTCGTCTTCGCCCCGCGCTGGCTGGTCGGTGAGGACACCTTCCGCCCGCCGTACTTCCACCGCAACGTGATGAGCGAGTACATGGGCCTGATCGAGGGCGCGTACGACGCGAAGGCCGAGGGTTTCGTCCCCGGCGGCGGCTCGCTGCACAACATGATGTCCGCGCACGGACCCGACCGGGAGACGTTCGACCGGGCGAGCGCCGCGGAGCTGAGGCCGCAGAAGATCGACGACGGGCTGGCCTTCATGTTCGAGACGCGCTGGCCGGTGACAGCCACCGGGCAGGCCGCGAACGCGAGTCATCTACAGACGTCGTACGACGACGTGTGGCAGGGTCTGCAACGCCACTTCCGGCCGTAGTCCTGGCACAAGCCGTAGCCCTGCCGCCCCCCGGAGAAGACCCTTGACCGCCTTCGCCCCAGACTCGCTGGTCCTGAACCGGAAGCTTCCGCTCTGGTACCAGGTCTCGCAGTCCCTGCGCGCCTCCATACTGGGCCGCTCACCCGGCGCGTCACTGCGGCTGCCCACCGAGGAGCAGCTCGCCGCGCACTACGGGGTGAGCGTGCTCACGATGCGTCAGGCGCTCAAGGAGCTGGAGACGGAGGGCCTGATCAGCAGGCACCGGCGGCGCGGCACCTTCATCGAGCCGGGTGCGCGCCGGGGCGCCCCGCGCAAGCTGCTCGGCTCGATCGACGCGATCGTGGCCCAGCAGTCGGGCGAGTTGACGACAATCCTCGGCCATGGCCCGGCGCCCGTTCCCGGTGAACTCGTCGAGTACTTCCCGGACGTCGACGAAGTAGTCCTGTACAAGCGGCTGCGGTGCGACGGCGAG
Organism: Streptomyces sp. A5-4; assembly: GCF_051131715.1. Lineage (NCBI taxonomy): Bacteria > Bacillati > Actinomycetota > Actinomycetes > Kitasatosporales > Streptomycetaceae > Streptomyces > Streptomyces sp. A5-4. The sequence goes on from NZ_CP178591.1 coordinate 1,334,000, forward strand.
AGCGGCGAGCCCACCAACTGGGCCGAGAACACGGTGCGTTCGGAGATCGCGGCCACAGTGGACATCGCCGATCTCGAACGCTGGCCGATGACCAAGGTGCTGCGCGACGTCGTCGGAGTGCGGATCAGCAAGATCACCGACACGGTCGAGGCCACACTCGCCGACCCGGCCACCGCCGACCTGCTGAAGGTCCCGCTGCTCAGCCCGATCCTGCACTACACGGGCGTGACGTACGACCAGGACGGCCGGGTCGTGGACGTGGCCCGCATCCGCTACCGGGGTGACCGCTTCTCCTTCTCGGTGACGCTCGACGCGCACTGAGCCGGACCGGTGGAGCCCGGACGGAGCGCACCGACGGGGCGCACCGGGCCGGGCCCACGGCGGCCTCGACGCGCAGCGGCTCCGACATGGAGGATGTCCGGATGACGGCGACGCGGTGGGGCGGCGCGACCGGGGCCGACCCGCTCGCGGACGCACCGCTGCTCGACGAACTGATGCCCTGGTCGGTGGCGCCCCTGCGGCTGGGCCGCGACTGGGTCCTCGCACCCGACATCCGTACGCTGCGGGCCCGTTGGGACGCGCTGGTACGGGCCGAAGGCCCCGCGCGCGCGGCGCTGTTCCACGAGAGCCGGGCGCGCACGCTGCGCAGCGCGGTCACCGCGCTGCCGGGGCGGCCCACCGGGACCGGCAGGTTCGCCAGGGAACACGGCCCCTGCCCGGAGCCGGTGCGGTTCCTGCACGGGCCGTTCGACGAGCAGTGGCTGATCCCCGACCACCGGCTGATCGACGCCGCCCGCCCCGAGCTGTGGCGGGTGGCGGGCACCGGGCAGCTCTTCGCCGTGGAGCAGGGTTACGTGCCCCGGGCGACGGGGCCCGCGCTGTTGGTCGGCGCCCTGCTGCCGGACGACCGCTCCCCCGCCGGACGGCCCGCCCGCGTCCGGCCCCTGTACCGCCGCCCCGACGGACACGAACCGAACCTCGCACCGGGGCTGACGGAGCTGCTCAGCGCCCGCTATGGGCACGGGGTCGGCGCCGACGAGGTCCTGGCCTGGGCGCTCGCCGCCGCGGTCCCGTCCCCCTCGGGCGCCGCCGTGCCGCTGCCGGCCGACCCCGCGCGCTGGGCGGCGGGCGTCGAGCTCGGCCGCCGCATGACGGCGGTCCAGCTGCGCGGCGCCCACGGCGGCGAGCGCCCCCGGCTGCCCGGCGGTCGGCGCCCCTATGTGCGCACCGCGGTCCCCGCTCACCCTCAGGAGCTGCGTTACGACGCGGAGGACGAGGTCCTCCACATCGGCGACGGCCGCGTCTCGCCGGTGCCCCCGGCCGCCTGGAACTTCCGGGTGGGCGGGGTGCGGGTGCTCCGCATGTGGTTCGAGCGGCGTACGGCGGGGACGACGCCCGGCACCCTGGCGGCGATCCGCCCCCCGGGCTGGCCCAAGGAGTGGTCGTCGGAGCTGCTCGAACTCATCACGGTGCTTGCCCTGCTCGGCGAACTGGACGCCGGGCGCCCCGACATGGCCGGAGCCAAGCAGATCACCCGTGCCGATCTGACGGAGGCAGGAGTGCTGCCGACCCCGGGGACGGCCCGGCGCCCGGCGTCCGTACTCGACCATCGCGAGGAGGGTCCCGAGGGGCAGTTCGCCCTGCTCTAGCTCCCACCGCCGGCCGGCCGCGGACCCCCGAACACCGGCCGCTGAGCAGCGACGGCGGGTGGCCGGTCCCGCCGAAAGACAGAAAATCCCGCGCCGGGCGAGCACACCGACGCGCTGCCGCACGCCCCGGGGACGAGGGGCGTTCGGGCAGCAGCGCTGCGCCGGGACGGTGTGGTCGCCTGAGCGCGTCCGTTCACATCCGCACTGAATCCGTACCGAACTGTGGACGTGCCGCCGGACGTACCGCTGGGCCGCCGGTCAGCGGCGGCTGCCGAACAGCGAGCGACGCAGTCGCCGCAGCGGAGCGAAGAGCGAGACGCGCGCGCCTCGGCCTGTTCGCGAGTGCGCGACGTCACGCGAGGTGAGCTCGCGCATCAACAGCGTCGCCTCGGCCGACTCCCGCTGCGGGACGGCTGGGCCGCCGAGCACCGAAAGATGGCGGTCGAGGCGCGAGCTGGTCGCACTGCTCCCACATGTGATCGCAGGCACTCGTGGCCTGCTGCGCACCGTTATCTGTTCCATTTCACTCCCCACCCGTACGAGGGCACCCGGCCCGGGCAGGTTAACCCTATCGCCCCGCCGTCACACTCAAGTATCCCACCCCGAGGATTCACCACACCTGTACGGAGGTTGACGATTACTCTCCGAATACAACTGATTCCAGGGCGAGTTGGACAGTTCGCCCCCTTGCCGTGGCGAGTGACGTCCAAGGAGGCCTCAGCGGCCCCGGGTTGAGCTAACTTTGAGTGGTTTCTACCGTGCTGCGCCCAGCTGCGGATGGGGGGCTCGTCAGTGACCGAAGAGCCGGGCAACGAGCGGGTGATCGCGGGGCGCTACCGCCTACTGTCTCCCCTGGGCGAGGGCGGCATGGGTGTCGTGTGGCGCGCCCGGGACGAACTGCTCGGCCGCGAGGTCGCGGTCAAGGAGGTCAGGGCGCCGGCCGGTCTGGGCGGCACGGACGGCCAGCGACTCTACGCCCGCCTGGAGCGCGAGGCGTGGGCCGCCGCCCGCATCTCGCACCGCAACGTGATCACCGTCTACGACGTGGCCAACGAGGAGGGCCGCCCGTGGATCGTGATGGAACTGGTGCGCGGACTGACGCTCTCCGACGTACTGGACGCCGAGGGCCCGATGCCACCACGGCGGGCCGCACACATCGGGGTCGAGGTCCTGGCCGCGCTGCGGGCCGCGCACGAGGCGGGTGTACTGCACCGCGATGTGAAGCCGGGCAATGTGCTGATCGGCAATGACGGCCGCGTGGTCCTGACGGACTTCGGCATCGCGCTGGTCGAGGGCAGCTCGGCCCTCACCATGACGGGCGAGCTGATCGGCTCCCCCGAGTTCCTCGCGCCCGAGCGGGCCCTGGGGCGCAGGCCGGGACCCGAGTCGGACCTGTGGTCGCTGGGAGTGCTGCTGTACGCCGCGGTCGAGGGCAACTCGCCGTTCCGCCAGGACACCCCGCTCTCCACACTGCGCGCCGTGGTCGACGAGGAGCTGCCGCCGCCGCGCCGGGCGGGCGGGCTCGCACCGGTGCTCGACGGGCTGCTGCGCAAGGATCCGGCGGAGCGGATGCCGGCCGTCGAGGCGGAGCGGCTGCTGCGGATCGTGGCGGCCGGGGGCACGCCGAGCACCGGGTCGACGCCGGTCTTCCCCGTCGGCTACGCGCCGACCGTCGCGGCCTCGACGCCGAGCGCCTCACCGACGCCCTCCCCCTACGGCGCCCCCACGCCGCCCCCGCGGCCGTCCGCGACGACGACCACCACGGGGCAGGGCCGGCCGCGGTGGGCCGGGTGGATGGCGGCGGGTGCGGCCCTGCTGCTGCTCGGCGTCGGCGGCCTCGCGTGGGCGCTGCTGAACAACGGCGACGACCCGGGAGGCAATTCGGGGAACGCCTCGGGCTCACCGACAGCCGACGGAAGCGGCACCGGGGACACGAGCGGCGGTACCGGCGGCGGCGCGGCGACCGGAGGCAACGGCTCGACGGGCGGGAACGGCGGCACGAACGGCGCCACGGACGGAGGCGGCGGCACACCGAGCGACGGCAACGGGGGCGACGACGGAGGCAACGGGGGCAACGGCGGGAACGGCGGCGGTGGCGACGGCGGCACGACCGGCCCGCCACCCCACTCGGTGAAGGTCACGGTGACGGCCGTGCGCGACAGCTACACGGGCGCCTGCCCGCCGCCGGAGGCCCAGGCCCCGGCCTTCGCCGCGACGTTCACGGTCGGCCGGGTCCCCGTCGAGGTCGACTACCGCTGGGTGACAAAGGGCGGCGAGAGCACCGACCCGGGCTGGAAGACGCTGTCCTTCGGCGCGGGCGACCCGAAGTCGAAGCAGGTGAACCACACCGAAGTGGCGTACCTGGCGGACGGGCCCCCGCACAACGAGATCAGCGTGGAGGTCAGGAATCCGGTGAACGCCACGTCCAACGCCGTGGCGTTCTCGGTGACCTGTGAGCAGGAGACCCCGACGGGCGGGGCCTCCTCCTACACGGCGAGCGGTACCGCCAACGCGTCAGCCGATGCGACGGTCGGGCCGCAGCGGTGAACACGCCACCGCGTCGGGGTCAGGCCGCGGCGGTGAACACGGGCAGATAACCTCCCGACTGGCCCGCCGCGTTCGGGTGGTACGACTCGCCGATGTTGCCCAGGTTCAGGCTGTGCAGCCACGGGGAGCCCGAGCAGATCTCGTGTCCCGTGAACGCCGGGGCGACCGCGGCGAAGGTGTAGCCGTGGTCGGCCGCGCGCTTGGCTGTGGCGGCGTTGAGGTAGTCGGACGCCCCGTTGATCGCGGTGCGCTCGTTCTCGCTCAGCCCGGCGACGCAGCCGCCGCCGAGCTTGTAGAAGCGGGGGTAGCCGAGGACGACGACCCGCGCGGAGGGGGCTTTGGCGCTGATCGCCGAGTACACGGAGTCGAGCTTTCCGGGCAGGGTGGTGTCGACGTAGCCGCGCGCCGTGGCGATTCTGCTCAGGCAGGCCGACTCGGACTGCAGGACACAGGTCGTCATGACGTCGGCGAAGCCCGCGTCATTGCCGCCGACGCTGATACTGACGAGGTCGGTCGCCGCGCCGAGCGGGGCGAGCTGACCAGCTGTGACGTCACCCGTACGAGCGCCCGAACAAGCGGTGAACGCGAACGTGGAGGGTGAATTCGCCGCCGCCCACAGGGCCGGGTAGGCGCGGGTACTGCGCTTGCACGAGCCGCTGCCACTGTCGTAGCTACCGGCTCCGACGCCCGATGAGTACGAGTCGCCCAGGGCTACGTAGTCCAGGGATTGCGCCTGGCCCACCGCCTGCGCCGCGCCCGCCCCGGTGAGGGCGAGGGCAGCGGCGAGAAGGAGTGAGGATGATAATGCCGCGATTCGGGACAGTTTCATGGAACCTCCCTTTAGCAGGATTTCCGCCACAACTTTCGTAGCAGTCCCACCACTTCGTTGGAAGTGTCCATGCCAAGTTGCCCCGGGCGACGGATCATCTGCACACTCTCTCCGCATCCTTGACGCGGCTCCGTCGTCTGCGCGACATTGAAGCCCGGCATCCGGCGCTTCAGGGGGCAAAGTCGCCAATGCAGAACATCAGTAACAAGCCATCCGCGGCCGTATCGGAATCGCTGCCCGTGCTGGCGGGTGCGGCGCTCGCCGTATCGGTGGTCGGCGCCGTCCTGGCGCTCACCGATCTGGCGTCACCGCTTCGCGCGCCGTTCACTCTCTTCTTCCTGGTCGTGGCACCCGCGGCCGCCGTGGCCGCGGGCCTGCGCGGCCTGGAACCGCTGGGCCGCGGGGTCGCCGCGGTGGCCGGGGCCATCGCGATCGACCTGCTCGTGGCTCAGGCGATGCTGGCCATGCACATCTGGTCGATCCGGGGCGGGGTCGCGGCGGTCGCCGGGATCAGCGCCCTCCTCTTCCTGCTGACACTGGTGCGGCGCCCCGGAGGCCGTAAGGCGAGAAGGCAGACCTCCTGACGTGGACATCACCGTGCACCGCCCCGGCGAGCTCACCACAGCCGACCGGCTGGCCTGGACCGCGATGCAGTCCAAGGCCCATCTCCACGGTTCGCCGGAGCTGGCGAACCCCTTCCTCTCCCCCGAGTTCGCGCTGGCCATGGGCCACTGCCGACGCGGGGTCCGGATCGCCGTGGCACGACAGGACGGCGAGCCCGCGGCCTTCTTCCCGTTCCAGAGATCCGCCACCGGCGTGGGCCGGGCCATCGGTCTCGGAGTCTCGGACGCCCAGGGTCTGGTGCACAGACCGGGTTACGAATGGGACGCACGGGAAATGCTGCGGGCCTGCGGGCTCGCGGTGTGGGAGTTCGATCATCTGGTCGACGGCCAGCGGGCGTTCGAGACCGGCGCCACCGGATCGTTCGCCTCGCCGGTGATCGACATCCAGGACGGCTACGAGGCGTACCTCGCGCATCTGCGCAGGGAAGCGCCCAAGTTCGTGAAGTCCACCTTCGCGAAGGAGCGCCGGCTCCTGCGGGCGGGCGGCGAGCTGCGGTACGTGCACGACGAGCGGGACCCGCGGATGCTGCGGACGCTGATGCGCTGGAAGTCCGCGCAGTACCGCAGGACCGGGCGCAGCGACCGCTTCACCCAGACGTGGATCATCCAGCTGGTGGAGCGTCTGTTCCACACCAGGACGGAGTCCTTCAGCGGTCTGCTGTCGGTGCTCTACGCGGACGACCGGCCGATCGCGGCGCATTTCGGCCCGCGTTCGGAAAGGATCATCTGCTGCTGGTTCCCCGCCTATGATCCGGCGTTCGCGAAATACTCGCCCGGTTTGCTGATGCATCTGCGAATCGCCGAGGCGGCAGCCGCCGACGGAATCGCCTACATCGATCTCGGCCGCGGTCAGAAGCAGTACAAGGACTCCCTGAAGACCCGGGAAATCTCGGTCTCGGAAGGGTGGGTAATGCGCCGTCACCCGGTTGCTTTCGGACACCGGGCGCACCGCGCCCCGGTCCGGGCTCTGCGCAACGCGGTAGTCGAACGACCAGAACTGTTCGAACCGGCCGACAAGTTACTGAAGCGGATTGGAGAGATCCGTTCAGGACGGTCTCACATGTGACCGCCGAAGTGTCGAAGTATGGCCAAAGACGTAAAAAAGTGAGGCTACGTTCCAGGTCTTGCCATACAGTCCCAATCATCAATACCGTCGTACATCCACCTGCAACTGCCCATCATTCAAAGCGACTCTAGGGGGGCTCAAGCGTCGCGACGGGGGCAGGAGTGGGGCGCGGTAGGGGGGTGCCGTACTCGGTGATCACACATGCGCCGAGCCGCGGGCCGCGCGGCCAGCTATGCCATCTCGCCCAACCAGTACGGAGTGCCATTCCGTCATGGCCGGGGTGAGAATCCCCCCTTTCGAACCGGAAACTCATCCGGGCTGCCCGGGGGCGGGCGGTCCACCGGTGGAGAGGGAAAAGACCCATGAGCTCATTCCTCCGTCCTGCGGTACCGGGCGAAGATCCATTGATCACACCGTCCGAAAACGGCCATGCGGACCGCGCGCCCAAGATCGGAGGCGGCCGGATATCCGGCCAGTACCGTCCGATCTCCTCCCACCTCGCCATTGCGCCGCCGGTGAGCGTAGTGATTCCCGCCATGAATGAGGCGGAGAATCTCCCCTACGTCTTCAAGACCCTGCCCGACTGGATCCACGAAGTGGTCCTGGTGGACGGGAATTCGACCGACGACACCGTGCAGGTCGCCCGCGACCTGTGGCCGGGGGTCAAGGTCGTGAAGCAGCGCGGAAAGGGCAAGGGCGACGCGCTGATCAGTGGTTTCGCCGCCTGCTCCGGCGAGATCATCGTGATGGTCGACGCGGACGGCTCGGCCGACGGCAACGAGATCATCAGCTACGTCTCGGCGCTGGTCTCCGGGGCCGACTTCGCCAAGGGCTCCCGGTTCGCCAACGGCGGCGGCACCGACGACATGACGCCGATCCGCAAGCTCGGCAACTGGGCGCTGTGCGCCGTCGTCAACGCCAAGTTCGGCGCCCGCTACACGGACCTCTGCTACGGCTACAACGCCTTCTGGCGGCACTGCCTGGACAAGATCGACCTGGACTGCACCGGCTTCGAGGTCGAGACCCTGATGAACATCCGGGTCGTCAAGGCGGGCCTGCGGGTCCAGGAGATCCCCAGCCACGAGTACGTCCGCATCCACGGCGTGAGCAACCTCAGCGCCGTACGGGACGGACTGCGCGTGCTGCGGGTCATCCTCCACGAGCGCGGCAAGCGGCACGGCCGCCGCCGCCCGCCGGCCTTCGCGACGGGCGTGAACCGGGGAGAGGTGTCTTGACCCACCTGGCCATCTCCGTGGTGATCTGCGTGTACACGGAGGACCGCTGGGAGGACATCCTCGCCGCGGTCGACTCGGTGCGCGCGCAGTCACTGCCGGCCGTCGAGACGCTGCTGGTCGTCGACCACAATCCGGCGCTGCTCGAACGGCTCGGCAAGGAGTACAAGGAAACGCCCGAGGAGGTGCGGGTGCTCGCCAACGCGGGCCCCCGCGGCCTCTCCGCGGGCCGCAACACCGGTATCGCCGCCGCCCGCGGCGAGATCCTCGCGTTCCTCGACGACGACGCGGTGGCCGAGCGCGAGTGGCTGTTCCACTTCGCCGCGGGGTACGAGGACCCGCGGGTGATGGCCGTCGGCGGCCGGACCATGCCAGCCTGGGCCTCGGGCCGCAGGCCCGACTGGTTCCCGGCCGAGTTCGACTGGGTCGTCGGCTGTACGTACAAGGGGCTGCCCCCCGGCAAGGTGCGGGTCCGTAACGTCCTGGGCGGCAACGCCTCCTTCCGCAGGTCCGCGTTCGAGGCGGCCGGAGGCTTCGCGACCGGGATCGGCAGGGACGGCGACAAGCGACCGCTGGGCGGCGAGGAGACGGAGCTGTGCATCCGGCTCACCAAAGCGCTGCCCGACGCGGTGCTGCTGATCGACGACCGCGCCGTGATCCACCACAAGGTCCCCCACATCCGTGAGCGGTTCGGCTACTTCCGTACGCGCGCCTACGCCGAGGGCCTGTCGAAGGCGCTCGTGGCGCGAAGTGTGGGGGCGGGCAAGGGACTTGAGTCCGAGCGCCGCTACACCACCCGGGTGCTGCCCGCGGGGGTGGCCCGTGGGCTGCGCGACGCCGCGCTCGGGCGGCCGGGCGGCGCGGGCCGCGCGGGAGCCATCGTGACCGGAGTCGCCGCGGCGGCCGGCGGGTACGTACTCGGCAGCGTCCGCGCCCGACGGGGCGCCGCCACGTTCACGGTGCCCGTCCCGAACCGCGTCACGAACACGGAAGGTGCGCAAGGGGAGGTTCAGTGAACACGCCGGTACCCATCCTGATGTACCACGCGGTGGGGCGCGCCCCGTCGCCGCAGGCGTACGGCCTCTCGGTGACGCCGGAGGCGTTCGCCGGGCAGATGGAGCTGCTCGACGCGGGCGGCTACACGCCGCTCACGACGGCGCGGCTGGCCGCACGCTGGCGAAACGGCGGCGCGCTGCCGCGCCGTCCGGTGGTGATCACCTTCGACGACGGGTACGAGGGCGTGCACCGTCACGCACGCCCCGTGCTGGCCGAGTACGGCTTCGCGGCTTCCGTGTTCGTCTCGACGGGGTGGGTACGCGGCGCGTACGAGGAAAGGGGCGCCCTGGACACCATGCTCGACTGGAACCAGGTGCGGGAGCTCGCCGCCGACGGCGCCGAGATCGGCGGGCACAGCCACACCCACCCGCAGATGGACCAGTTGCCCGACTCCGAGCTGTGGTTCGAGGCCTCGCGGTGCATGGAGATCATCACCGGGGAACTCGGGAACCCTCCCGCTTCGTTCGCCTATCCGTACGGATACTCCAGCCGTCGGGTGCGGCGTGCCGTGCGCAAGGCCGGGTTCACCCAGTCGCTCGCCGTGGGCAACGCGCTCGCGGAGCGATGCCAGGGGCCGTACGCCCTGCGTCGGGTGACCGTACAGCGCAGTACCGGTATCGAGGAGTTCGAACAACTGGTGGAAGGCCGGTCGATTGCCCGCGCCTTCGCCAGGGACCGAGCCCTCACCAAGGGATACGCCGTGGTCCGCAGAGCCCGAGCGGCCGGCCGGAAGGTAAGCAGAACCCGTGTCTGACACGACGATCGCCCAGGCCGACAGCGCGCCGGCGACCCGGCCGACGCCGGGACGCCGCCTGCTCCTGCCGGGAAAGGGCGGGGGCAACCCGCTCTTCCGCAACGCCTATGCGCTGATGCTCAACACGGGGATCAGCGCGCTGCTCGGGCTGAGCTTCTGGCTGATCGCCGCCCGGTACTACTCGGAGTCCGCGGTGGGCCAGGGCTCGGCGGCCATCGCGGCGATGAAGCTGCTGGCCGGCCTCGCCGCGCTGACGCTGACCGGGGCTCTGGCGCGCTTCATTCCGGTGGCGGGGCGCAGGACCGGGCGGTTGGTCCTCCAGACGTACGCGGGAAGTTCCCTGGTGGTCGCGGTGGCCGCCGGGATCTTCCTGTCCACCCTGAACCTGTGGGGCCCTTCGTACAGTTTTCTGCACGGCCCGCTGAACGGCCTCGGCTTTGTGCTCGCCGTCGTCGCCTGGTCGTTGCTGACTCTTCAGGACGGTGTGCTGACCGGTCTGCGCAGCGCGCTGTGGGTGCCCGTCGGCAACACCGTCTTCTCCGCGGTGAAGCTGGTCCTGCTCATCGTCATCGCGACGTCGGTACCGACCGCCGGTGTCTTCGTCTCTTGGGTCGCGGCCATCGCGGTCTCGGTGATCCCGCTGGGCTGGATGGTCTTCCGGCGGCTGGTACCGCGCCATGTGGCGGCCACGGCCCACACCACCCGGCCGCCCACCCTGCGGCAGATGGGCCGCTTCCTGGCCGGTGACTACACCGGCTCGCTCTTCTCGCTGGCCGTCGTCTACGCGGTGCCGGTGATCGTCGCCTCGCAGGTCAGCTCCGAGGACAACGCGTACTTCTACATCACCACGACCATCGGCGGCACGGTCAACCTGCTCGCCATCAACATGGGTGCCTCGCTGACGGTGGAGGGCGCGCACGACCCGTCGACGCTGGCGCGGAACTGCCGGGCCGCACTGCGCCGCATGGCCCGCATCATGCTGCCCGTGGCGGCCGTGCTGTTCTTCGGCGCCCCGTACATCTTGGGCGTGTTCGGCGAGGGGTACGCGAACGCGGCGACGCCACTGCTGCGCTGGTTCGCGATCGGTGCGCTGCTGCGCGTCGTCATCGAGGTCTACTTCGCGGTGCTGCGCGCCCAGAGCCGCACCTCCGGGCTCGCCTACCTCCAGGGCGCGTTGTGTGTGCTCGTGCTGAGCCTGACGCTGGTGCTGCTGCCGCGGATGGGGCTCGTCGGGGCCGGTGTCGCCGAGATCTCCAGCCTCGCGGTCGTCGCGTCGGTCGCGGGCATCAAGCTGTACCGGGTGATCAAGTCGGCGCCGCCCCGGGCGACCGTCCCCGAAGGGAAGCTCGCGGACCGGGCGGTCGAAGGCGAGAGTGACAGCGACACGGAGCTCGCGCCGGCTGGGCAGGTGCCCGCCGAGCGCATCGGCGGTGGCTCGGGCTCCGGCTCCCGCGGGGAGTTCGGGACGCGCTGGGCGCTGCGCTCCGCACTCGACCAGGACACCATGCCGCTCGGCGCGCGGCTGGACTTCGACCACCCGGAGCGCCGGCCCGATGTGCGACCGGGGCCCGGGACACCGGCCGCCGGCACGCCCGTGATCGGTGGCGGGGAGCTCGGAAGCGGCGGGGACGCGGACGCCGGGCACCGGCCCACCTGGGCGCTCAAGTCGCCGCCCAAGGCGGTCGACGCGCCGCACTCCACCTCGTCCGTCCCCTCGCCCGCGCCGTCGGCCGAGGCGAGCGAGGATCCGAAGGCGCACCCCACGCGGGGGCAGCAGACGCCGCCGTCCGCCGAGCAGCCCCCGTCGCCCGACGGGCCACCGGCGGCGACGGTCAGCCCCGAGCCGTCCAAGAGCCGCTTCGCTCTCCCGCACGCGCGCATCCCGGAGCTGGGTGTGGGGCTGCTGCTGGTGACCGCGCTGGCGCTGTACTGGCTGCCCGTCCTGGGCATCGGCGAGGCGGATCTCGACCGGATGGGCGGGCTCGGACTCATCTCCGTACTGCCGACGGCGACACTGGTCGGCGCCGGGCTGCTCGCACTGTCCTTCGCCTCGCTGCTGTGGCTCGACCGGCCGCGGACCGTGCTGCTGCTGGCCGCGCTGCTCGCCACCGTGGTGTCGCTGCACGCGCTGCCCGCCGTGCTGGAGGCCGAGCCGCGGTTCGCCACGGCCTGGCAGCACCTGGGCTTCATGGACTACATCGACAGGACCGGCTCCGCGGTGCCGGACCTGGACGCGCGCTGGAGCTGGCCCGGCTTCTTCGCGGCGGCCTCCTTCGTCTCCGAGGCCTGCGGCATCTCGGACATGTCCTCGGTGATCCGCTGGTGGCCGACCGCCCTGCAACTGCTGTATCTGCCGCCGCTGTTCCTGCTCGCGCGGTCCATGCGGGCGAGCTGGCGGGCCAAGTGGACCGGCGTCTGGATCTTCGTCCTGAGCGGCTGGGTCGGTCAGGACTACTTCTCGCCGCAGGGCTTCACCTACGCGCTGTACATCGCGTTCGTGGCGGTGCTACTGGTCTGGTTCCGCGAGCCGCGGGTCCTGTGGACCAAGCGGCGGCCGGGCGAGGCCGAGGTCAGGCCCGCTGCGCGGCGCGAGAAGGCGGTGCTGCTGCTCGTCCTGGTCGGCCTGTTCGCCGCGACGGTGCCCGCGCACCAGCTCACCCCGTTCGTGATGCTCGGAGTGCTCGCCGCGCTGGTCGTGACCGGACTCTCGACCCTGCGTGGGCTGCCGATCCTCTTCGGGGTGCTGGTGGCCGTGTGGATCGGGTTCTTCGCCGAGCCGTACTGGTCGGGGCACTTCGACGAGCTCTTCGGCGGCGTCGGCGGCGTCGGCGGCAATGTGACGTCGTCGGTCTCCGGCCGTATCGAGGGCGGCAGTTCCACCCACAAGCTGGTGCTCTACGTCCGGGTGGCGCTGGCCGGCGGTGTGATGGCCTTCGCCTGCTGGGGCTGGTGGCGCCGCCGCCTCAACGGGTACCGCGAGCGGTCCCTGCTGGTGCTGGCCTTCGTCCCGTTCCTGGGTTTCGGCATGCAGTCGTACGGCGGCGAAATGGCCCTGCGCGTCTTCATGTTCGCGCTGCCCGGGGCGGCCCTGCTGGCCGGCCTCGCGCTGTTCCCACGCACCGGCGCCACCGCGGACGAGCGGGACGCGGACCGCAAGAGTCTGGCGCCGGTGGCCGCGCTGATGGCGGGCCTGGTCCTGATCGGCGGCTTCCTGGTCGCCCGGTGGGGCAATGAGCCCTTCGAGCGGATCAGGGGCGGCGAGGTCGCGGCGATGGAGTTCGTGTACGAGCACGATGACCCCTCCGTGCGGCTGCTGTGGATGAGCAACGACATCCTGGACAACGTCACACCCGCCCTCCCCTGGGGCGCCAGGGACATGGAGAAGGTCAGCTATCTGCCGACGCTCGCGCCGGCCGACCCGGTGCTGGTGGCGGGCCTGGTCAAGTCGCTCAAGGTCGCCGGGCCGAACTCGTACCTCATGATCAACCGCAGCCAGTCGGTCTATCTGCAGTTCGACGCGGGCTACTCGCCGACCTGGGAGAAGCGACTCGTCGCGAACCTCGACAGGCGCCCCGAGCTCAGGAAGGTCCTGACGAACGCGGACGTGTCGATGTACGCGCTGCGCGAGCAGCCGGACGATCCGGTCGAGAAGCCGAACCCCGGTCCGATCGGCCCGCAGGTCACCTGGACCCCGTGGTCGGTGGTGGGCGCCCTGGCAGCGCTCGCGCTGATCGTGCTGCTGGCGGCGCGCGAGGTCGTACGGGTGGCGGTGGCGCCCGGCGTGCGGCAGTTGCAGTGGCTGCAGAGCACGTTCTGGTTCTCGTTGCCGCTGCTGGCGGTGCTGCTGGCCGCACTGGTCCAGCGCTTCATGACGATGTCCTAGGCGTACCGCCCGCCGCCGGTCAGCGCTTGAGCCAGCGCACCTCGTACCCGGCCATGTCGAAGGACTTCCCGTCCACCTTCGCCTGGATGGGCCGGTTCAGGGTGTTCACGACGAGCGCCGCGTCGGCGTCGGCGACGACCCGCACATTGGGTACGTCGTCGGAGGCGACCGGCACCTTCTCGTAGCGGGTCCCCGGCGGAAACTCCTTCGCGAACCGTGCGAGCAGTGTCAGCATCGGCAGCTCGCTGCCGCCGTCGGCCAGCTGCGTGGAGCGCCACAGGCACCCCGCGCATTTGGCGCCCCTGTTCTGCGGGTTCCAGTAGAAGCCGGTGCTCGCCCCGCCGCGGGCCATCGCGATCATGCCGGAAGCGTGCACGGCGACGCGGTGCGGCTCGCTCCAGCCCTCGCGTTCGTCGTCGTCGTCGCCGGGCTCGACGTAGTACTCGGCCCACCACAGCGGCAGCTTGCCGGACCTGGCACGGACCCACTCGCCGACGGCGGTGAGCTTGTCCGTCGCCTTGAATTCGTCGGGCAGCAGCTCGTCGTCACGGGTGTAGCTGGCGCCGTCGACGACGACGAAGTCGGCGCCCGCCCTGTTCTTGCTCCAGTAGGCAAAGGCGTCGAGGACCCGCTGGTCGACGCTGCCCCAGGGCCCCTTCAGGGACGAGGCGTGGGTGGTGTCGCGGGGCTCGTAGCTGTCCATGACGAGGTACGGGCCGCCGACCTGGTTCTCCCGGTCGACCTTCTTCAGCTCGGCGTACACCAGGTTGTACAGCTCGGTGTAGCCCTCGTAGTTCCAGCGCTTGCTGCTGTCGTCGAAGAAGCCCTTGAACTCGTTCCAGACGATGAAGTGCCGCACGTCGGGATAGCGCTTGGCAACGGTGGAGGCGAGCTTCGCGAAGTCCTTGTAGTGCTTGGGGCTCGGCGCGGTCTCCAGCGACTTCTTGCTCCAGTCGGTGTTCTCCGCGCCGGCCTTGCCGCCCTTCATCCAGTCGGGCGCGCAGCACAGCGTGATGACGGGGGTGCCGCCCGTCCTGCGGATGAGGTCGACGCGGCTGTCGAGCTCGTCGAACTGGTAGCGGCCGGGTGAGGGCTCGGGGTTCTCCGCGCCCCATCCCATGATGTGCTGGATCTGCGGCAGCTTGTGCGCGGACAGCGTCTCGTCCGCCTTCTTGCGTGCCGCGGCCGTACCCTCGTCGGCGCTGTACTGCGTGTGCGTGAAGCCCCAGCCCAGCTCGGGAGACGGATCGGCGGGCGGCTTCGCCGGGGTGCCGTGCACCTTGTCGCCGTCCGCGGTGGTGCCGGCGTCGTCGCGTGCACCGTTGTCGGGGAGGGTGCTGCACATCGTCAGCAGGAGGGCGACCACCACCGCGCCCACGCCCAGCAGTGCGATGATGCGCCACCGCCGGGGCCCCGAATTCCACTCATGACGTCCCATCACTCGTCAGAGTATCGGGGGGCGGCCGCATTTCCGCAGGTTCTTCCGGAACAGGCACGTAACGCCGCGCCGCGGGGCAGCTGGTGAAACCCGGTGCACGAGACCGCGCCGCGGGGGATCATGGGCGCCATGTCTGCGAACCCTGAGGCCGCACTGCCGATCCGGCTCAATGTCGACGACAGCGATTCACCGTCCGATGTCGTCGACGCGCTGTTCCTCGGCCGTTTCGCGACGGGCGAGCAGCCCTACTCCCACAGTTCGTCGATCGACCGCGTCAAACCGGGGGCCACACTGCTGCCCCCGTCGGCGAAGGTGCTGCGCGCGGCCCGCGACGACGACCGCAGCGCGACGCTCGCCGAGGGCGAGGGCTGGACGCTGCTCGTGTCCCGGTGGAGCCGCGGCGCGGACGTCACGGTGACCGCGGTGACCTCCGAGCTGGCTGAGCAGGTGCTGGGGCAGGCGACGGAGGGCGTGCGGGACGAGCCGGAGCCGCAGCCGGAGAACGTCTCGATGGGCTTCTGGTACGTCTCGCCGCGCCGCGGCCCGCACCGCACGAGCCGGCAGATCGCCGCCGGTACGTGGGATGAGGTGCGGCCCAACTACACGGCGCCGGTGGCCGACGCCATGGACCGCCTGATGAAGGTCACGCCGGACGACATCGCGGGGCGTCTACTGCTCCTGCACGGGCCGCCGGGCACCGGGAAGACCTCGGCGCTGCGGACGCTGGCCCGTTCCTGGCGAGACTGGTGTCAGGTCGACTGCGTACTGGACCCGGAGCGGCTGTTCAACGATGTCGGCTATCTGATGGACATCGCGATCGGCGAGGACGACGGATCGGCCAAGGGCCGCTGGCGTCTGCTGCTCCTTGAGGACTGCGACGAGCTGATCCGCGGCGAGGCCAAGCACACGGCGGGCCAGGCCCTGTCGCGGCTGCTGAACCTGACCGACGGTCTCCTGGGCCAGGGGCGGAACGTGCTGGTGGGCGTAACCACCAATGAGGACCTGGAGCGGCTCCACCCGGCGGTGGTCCGCCCCGGCCGCTGCCTGGCCCGTATCGAGGTCGGCTCGCTCACCCGCAACGAGGCGGTGAACTGGCTGGGCACGGCGGAGGGCGTCGGCCGCGACGGCATGACCCTGGCGGAGCTGTACGCCCTGCGGCGCGGCACCGGTCCGGCCTCGGTGCCGGCCCAGCACGAGGTCTCCGACGCGGGCCTGTACCTGTAGCCGCCCGCGAGAGCCCGCCGAACCCTAACGTCCGGCGCCTACTTCGTGTAGCCGGCGCGCAACGCGTCCTCGACGGCCGCCAGCGCCCCGGCGCGGCTGAGCCCGAGCCGTCGCGCCCGGTCGACGTACGCCTGGGCGGCGGCTGCGGCCTGCCGTTCCGCCGCGTCCCCCGCGGCGGCGATGAACGTGCCGTTGCGCCCGCGCGTCTCGATCACGCCGTCGGCGTCCAGTGCGCGGTACGCCTTGGCCACGGTGTTCGCCGCGAGCCCCAGATCCTCCGCGAGGCCGCGCACGGTCGGCAGCTTGTGGCCCACCGGCAGCGCGCCGGCGTGGGCCTGCTCGGAGATCTGGGCACGCAACTGCTCGTACGGGGCGGTCGTGTCGTCCGGGTCGATGGAGATGTTCAAAGTCACCGGCCAATTGTCCCCCACGGAAGGAAAATGGGAGGCAAGAGCGGATGTCCCGCGCGTAACGTCCCGTCCATGCTGTTGATCGTTCGCGCCTCGGGGGTCCGCCATGTCCGTACACCGCGTTGAGATCACCCTCCTGAAGGCGGGCCGTACGAAGATCCGCTATCCGGCGGAGCTGTTCTCCGACGACGGCACTCATCTCGTGGTCCGCGCACCCTGGGCGGGAGCGGGCGTACGGGACTTCGGCTTCGTACGGTTCGAGCCGGGTGATGTCTTCACCGAGCACTACTGGCGGGACCGCTGGTACGCGGTGAAGGAGGTCAGGTCGGGGGACGGCACGCTCAAGGGCTGGTACTGCGATGTGACGCGCCCCGCGGTCGTCCTGACGGACCGCGTGGAGGTCGAGGACCTGGACCTGGACCTGTGGGTCTCGGCCGACGGCTCCGCGATCCTGCGCCTGGACGAGGACGAGTTCGAGGAGAGCGGCCTGGCGGACCGCGACCCGCAGGCGGCGGCCGAGGCGGGCCGGGCGCTGGACGACCTTGAGCTGCTGGCCCGGGGACCGGGCCTCACCCACCTGCTGACCGCGGTTTCAGGCCGGTCGGGGGTTTGACCTGCCGGGGTCGTTCGCGACCGGCCGGAGCCGCTTGCGGTAGTGAAAGCGGCTCCGGACCCCGTCCACGCACCGCTCCACGCACTCGTACCCGTACCCGTACCCGTACCTGGGGTAGAGCTTCTGCTTCTCCCATAAGAGCGCGTTCGTATGGAGCCGCACCTCGGGGGGTCCAGCTCGCGCGCGCTCGTCGACGAACGCAAGCAGACCGCGACCCACCCCCTGCCCGTGGGCGTCGGGGTGGACCGCGGTGCTGTCGAGAAAGAGGTGGTTCGCCTCGGGCACGATGCCGTGGGTCACGCCTTCACATGACGGCGGTGCGGGAGCAGCTTCTTGAGCAAGGGCCAGGCCAGCAACAGCACGATGACCAGGTAGACCGTCACCGAGAACGGCGTGTTGACCAGACCGGTCACGCTGCCGTCACTGATCTGCAGCGCGCGCCGCAGCTGCTGTTCGGCGGCCGGGCCGAGGATCACGCCGATCACCGCGGGCAGCACGGGCAGCCCGTAGCGCCGCATGCCGAATCCGATCAGGCCGATGACCAGCAGGATCACCAGGTCCAGGGCTTCTCCGCCGACCGCGTACGCGCCGACCGCGGCGAAGAAGAGGATCCCCGCGTAGAGGTACGGGCGCGGGATCCGCAGCAGCTTGGCCCAGAGCGGGGCCAGCGGCAGGTTGAGCAGGAGCAGCAGCACCATGCCGACGAACAGCGAGGCGATCAGGCCCCACACCAGGTCGGGTTCGCGCTCGAAGAGGAGCGGCCCCGGCTGGATTCCGTACTGCTGGAAGGCGGCCAGCATGACGGCGGCGACGGCCGTGGTCGGCAGGCCGAGGGTCAGCATGGAGACGAGCGTTCCGGCCGCCGAGGCCGACGCCGCCGACTCCGGTCCGGCGACGCCCTCGATGGCGCCCTTGCCGAATTCCTCCTTGTGCTTGGAGAGCCGCTTCTCGGTGACGTACGACAGGAACGTGGGGATCTCCGCGCCGCCGGCCGGGATCGCGCCGAACGGGAAGCCGATCAGCGGGCCGCGCAGCCAAGATTTCCAGGTGCGCCTGAGGTCGGCCTTTCCCAGCCACGGGCGGCCGACCGGGATCGGCTCGCTCGTGGAGCGCCGCAGGTGTGCGGCGACCCACAGGGCCTCGCCGATCGCGAAGAGCCCGACCGCGACGATCACCACGTCGACGCCGTCGGCGAGTTGCAGCGAGCCGAAGGTGAGGCGCTGTTGGCCGGTCATCTGGTCCAGGCCGACGAGCCCGATGGTGAGGCCGATGAGCAGCGAGGCCAGGCCTCGGATGCGCGAGGAGCCGAGGACCGAGGTGACGGCGATGAAGGCCAGCACCATGATGGCGAAGTAGTCGGGTGCGCCGATGTCCACGGCGAGTGAGGCGACCGTCGGGGCGAGGACGACCAGCAGGATGGTGCCGATCATGCCGCCGGCGAAGTGGCCGATCGCCGCCGCCGCGAGAGCCTGCGCGCCGCGCCCGGCCTTCGCCATCGGGTTGCCCTCCATGGCCGCGACGACGGCCGCGCTCTCCCCCGGGGTGTTGAGCAGGATGGAGGTGGTGGAGCCGCCGAACATCGCGCCGTAGTAGATGCCCGCGAACATGATGAACGCGCCGGTCGGCTCCAGGCCGTACGTCACCGGGAGCAGCAGGGCCACGGCCATCGCGGGGCCGATTCCGGGCAGTACGCCGATGGCGGTGCCCAGGAGTACGCCGATGGCGGCCCAGAGCAGATTGATCGGCGTGAGCGCCGTACCGAAGCCGTCGATGAGGGAGTTGAGGGAGTCCATCTGCTTACAGCACCTCCATCAGGGGGCCACCGGGGAGCGGGACTCCGAGCAGGTTGTTGAAGACGAAGTAGGTGGCGAGGGAGAGGCCGGCGGCGATGAGCGGGTCGCGGTCGAAGTGCCGGCTGCCCAGTGCGTAGGCGGAGCCCCAGAAGAGCAGTGCGCCGGAGACGGGGAAGCCGAGCGGGTCGATGAGGACCGCGTTGCCGAGGAATACGCCGGCGAGGAGCAGCACCGTACGCCAGTCGCCCGGTTCACTCAGGTCGATGTCCTCGCCGCCCTCGGCCTCGCCGCGCCCGCCGCGCAGCACGTCGACGGCGAGCAGCGCGGCGACGAGGAGCAGGGCGATGCCGACGACGACGGGGACTGTTCTGGGGCCGACGGGGCCGCGCTGGGCGATGTCGACGTCCATGGTGAGGGCGTCGGTGAGGACCAGGATGCCGAGGGCCAGCAGCAGCACGCTGACGCCTAGTTCGGAGTGCTCGCGCAGCCAGGTGCGGCGCGCGGAGAGGGGCGTTTCGGTCGTGCTTCCGGCGGTCACAGCCCCAGCTCCTTCAGCACCGAGTCCACGCGCCGGTCCTGCTCGTCCAGGAAGTCGCCGAACTCCTTCCCGGTCAGGAACGCGTCGTCCCAGCCGTTCTTCTTCATCGATTCCTGCCACTGGGGCGAGTCGTGCAGCTTCTGGATCAGCGTGACGAGCTTGTCGCGCTCGGCGTCGGTGAGGCCGGGCGGTGCGACGATGCCGCGCCAGTTGGTGAAGTCGGTGTCGAGCCCCGCTTCGCGCAGGGTGGGGGCGTCCAGGCCCTTGGCGCGCTTGGGCCCGGTGACGGCGAGCAGGCGCAGTTCGCCCGACTCGATCTGGTCGAGGTATTCGCCGAGGCCGGAGACGCCGAAGGCGACCTTGTCGCCGAGGATCGAGGCGAGCAGTTCGCCGCCGCCGTCGAAGGGGATGTAGTTGACGGCCTTCGGCTCGATGCCCGCGGCCTTCGCCATCAGCATCGGGGCGAGGTGGTCGGGGCCGCCGGGCGAGGACCCGCCGCCGACGGGGAGCTTGCCGGGGTTCTTCTTCCAGGCCTTCAGCAGGTCGCCGAAGGTCTTGTACGGGGAGTTCTTGCTGACGACGACGATGTCGGTCTCTTCGGTGAGCCGGGCGATCGGCGTCGTGTCGGCAAGGGTATTGGGCGACTTGTTGGTGTGTACGGCGCCCACGACGCCCAGCCCCATCGACATGGCGACCTTGCCGTTGCCGTGTTCGCCGACGAGCCGGGTGAGGCCGACGGTGCCGCCCGCGCCCGGCAGGTTGAACACTTCGATGTTGTGGGTGAGCTCGGCGTCCTCGGCGTTCTTGGCGGCGGTCCGGGCCGTGATGTCGTAGCCCCCGCCGGGGGTGTTGGGAACCATGAAGCGCAGGCCCGGGATCTGCGTGCCGGTGTCGGAGCCGCTGCCCGAGGTGAGCAGCGGCGGCCCGACCAGTACGAGCACGGCCGCCCCGAGCAGGGCGAGGGGAGTGCGCATGCGCACCTGGGCCACCACCTGTCCTTTTGATCAGTTCGGCTGATTGTGAAGTGGCCCACATGTTGCCTGTGCGTTAACAACCTGTCTCCCTTCCGCAATCAACGGACGTTGTGATCGTTGTGGTCGCGACCTAGCCGGTGACTTCGCACATGGGGCTTTAGGTCTCCAGCCAGCGGGGCCGGGTTTCGTCGATGCCGAGGAGTTCGAGTAGGTGTGCTTGGACTCCTCGGCTGATGAGGATGACGGGTGGGTCGGTGGCGGTGCCGGGGCGGAGCATGAGGCCGTCGAGGTGGTAGAGGATCATGCGGCCGGTGGGTCGGACCTTGCGGTTGTCGGGGTAGAGGCCGGCCATGGTCTGCTCGGGGCCCAGGGCCTGGCGGACCTGGCGTTCGATCAGGCAGTAGACCAGCAGGGCCAGGCAGATCACGGTGATCAAGGCCGTGATGCGGCGGTTGTGCTCCAGGAACAGCGGCGCGACGGCCAGGGGGCCTTTGAACTCGCCGTAGCGGCGTTCGACCACTCCCTGGCCTTTGTAGCGCCGGAAGACCTCGGCCGTGTCGGCCTGCTCCGGAGTCAGAGCGGTGACCAGGGAGTACCAGCCGTCGGCGGCGGCTTCGGCGGCCAGGACGTCCTCGTCGAAGTGCCAGGCCAGAGTGGGTTTCCCGTCGGGGCCGGCGGTGACGGTGGTACGCAGGCAGCTGGCGACCCGGCGGGACTTGGTGATCACCCCGATCCGGGCCTGGACCTTCTCGGCGGTGGTGTAGTACCGGCCGCCGGCCGAGTTTTGCAGTTTCTCCAGATCCTCGGTGGCTCTGGCCAGACGCTTGGCGCGTGCTTTGCGCTGGCCCTCCGCGTTGCCGGTGGAGTGGACCAGGATCCGGCGCAGGTGGTGGACCGGGTCGCGCTTGCGTGGTCCTGCCATGGCGTGGACGTCTTCCAGGACCCGGTAGGACTCGCGCTGGTCGGCGGGGGTCTCCCGCTCGCGGTCGCGGTCGTTGACGTAGTCGACCAGCTCGGCGGCCCCGAGGTCGGCAGTGGCGTAGAAGCCGGCTTTGACCTGGGCCGCGGGTATGGGGGCGACGAATCCGACCCGGGCGTCAAGCAGGGCGGTGACATTCGGGTAGGACACCAGTTTGGAGTCCGCGACGAGCAGGAAGTCCTTGCGGTCGGCGATCTTCCGCAGGGCCTTCATCGCGCCGACGACCTGGGCGACCTCGCCCGCTCCGCCGTCGTAGGCACGGTGGAAGACGGGGATGCCACCGTCGCGGGTGACGGCCAGCCCGGCCTGGACCTGCTTCAGGTCGACCCGCCGGTCCTTGGGGTGACCGTATCTGACTTGCGCGTACTCCTCTTCCTGGTCCGGGTAGGCGCCGAACATGGAGATCGACGTCATGTCCCAGTGGATCTGAGCGGTATCGATGCCGAACTCCGCGATGGCCTGCGCGCCGACCGAGCCGGTGATCTCCTCCAGGTGCGGGGCGATCGCGTCCAGAGCGCGGGCGATACGGTCGTCGTTGAGCAGGTCCGGCTCGATGCCGAAGACCTCCTCGACAGCCCACTTCCGCGCCCAGTCCTCCACCCGCACCATCGAGGTCGGCGAGGACAGCCGGTTGGCGATCAGCGCCTCGACGACCTGCCCGTGCGTCAGATGAGCCACCTCACGGACAGGACACAGCTCGTCGATGATCCCGGCCACGTCCAGCCGGCGCAGAAACTCGGCAGAGGCAGGCAGAGCACCCAGACGCCTCTCCACCACAGGCGCCAACTCCACCGACATGCGGGGGCGCTGGACCCGGGAACGACACGAACGAGATATCGGCACGTCCAGAACAACGACCCGCACTTATCGAAGTACCGGCCAACTCATCAGTTCATCCGATTCAGCTATGTGCGGAGGATCGGCCTAGCCTGGCGCGGTGACCAAGGTGCTGGTGGTGGACGACGACTTCATGGTCGCGAAGCTGCACAGCCGCTGCGTGTCCGCGATGGACGGCTTCACGGTCGTCGGGGTGGCACACAACGGCGCCGACGCGCTGCGCGCGGCCCGGCTGCTGCGCCCCGACCTCGTGCTGCTCGACGTCTATCTGCCGGACATGGACGGGATCACCGTGCTCCGCGAGCTGCGGGCCGCGGAGCAGCGCGACGAGGCCGGGCACACGGTCGACGCCCTGTTCATCACGGCGGCCCGGGACGCGGCGGTCATCCGGGCGGCGCTGCGGGCCGGTGCGCTGCATTACCTGATCAAGCCGTTCAACCAGGCCGCTCTGCAGGAGCAGTTGCGGCACGTGGCGTCCCTGCGGACCCGCTTCCACGAACTGGCCGAGCTGGGTGAGGCGCGCCAGGAGGACGTCGACCAGATCTTCGGCACCCGCCCGCCGGGCTCGCGCGAGCTCCCGAAGGGTCTGGCGGCGCACACCGCGGAGCTGGTGGAGCGCACGCTGCGCGAGGAGCCCGCGGGGCTGTCCGCCACCGAGTGCGCGAAGGCGGGGTCACTTTCACGGGTGAGCGCGCGCCGCTATCTGGAGTTCTTCGCGGACACGGGCCGGGCCGAGGTGACGCTGAGGTACGGCGGGACGGGTCGGCCCGAGCGGCGCTATCGGTGGGTCGGCTAGCAGGCCGTATACGAGTGATTTCCGGCCGAAGCGTGTTCTTTGCGAAAGACACCCGTCGGAAATACCCGCAGGTCAGAGGGTAGTTTTCTGTTGCACCACCAAGATCTGTCCACATGATGGACGGCCCTTCGTGTGCCCCGCACACCCACTCCCAGCTGGCCGAACGACCATTCGGTAGAGGTTGGTTCGAACGCTGGGGCCGGAAACTGCCGACCGATGTGCACTCACTGTCCGCGTACGCAAGACTCCCGACCGCAATCGCAACAGCGAACGAAAGGGATTCACCCATGCGTAACACCCTCAACACGGCCGGTACTTTCGCCGCGGCAGCCGCCCTCCTCCTGACCGGAACGGCCGCCGCGGGCGCCGCACAGGCCCAGCCCGCCCGCGCGACGAGCCTCTACGCCCCGTCGGCTCTCGTCCTCACCGTCAGTAAGGGCGACGACGCCGCGACGGCCACCGTCGAGCGGGCCGTCACCTTGAACTGCGCGCCCAAGCCCACCGGCAGCCACCCCTCCCCCGTGTCCGCGTGTGCGGAACTGAGCTCCGTCGGCGGCGAGTTCAACCAGCTGGTCGAGCCCACCTCGCAGCGCATGTGCACACGCCAGTGGGACCCCGTCACGGTCACCGCCGGCGGGGTGTGGCAGGGCAAGCACGTCACCTGGTCCACCACGTTCGGCAACGCCTGCGAGATGAACGGACGCCTGGCGGACGGCACGGTCTTCAACTTCTGAGCCCGAGTGGGACGGCGGCCCGGCGCAGGACGCGCCGGGCCGCCGCGCGCGTCCCACCCGCTCTTCCCGACGAGACCTGGCCCGCACGCGTCTTGGTACGTGCAGGTGACATCTCGCGTCCGAGCACGACGAGATCCGGGCACCTCACGCGCCGCAGACAACCCGTCCCATAGCCTCGCGCGGAGAGACCTCAGGCGATGCCATGTGTCTCCACTTCGAGGAGGCGATGGTGACCGGAACCGCCGCGCGGCTGCTCGCGGGCACCGTGATCGTGGCCTGCGTGGCGCTCGTCGGCCCCAGCGCACCAGACGGTACCCGTATCGCCGTGCCCCTGTCGGCCGACGCCGCCAGAGAGGTCGTACCGAACTGGGTCATGACGTGGAACATCTGCAACCCCTGCGACGCGAGCAGGCACAACGTCGGCCGGGCAGCGGAGATCGCCACGTACGCGCCCCAGGTCGTCGGCCTGCAAGAAGCGTGCGTGCGTGACGTCGAGAGGATCCGGGATCATCTGCGGTACCTGTACGGGCTGGTCTACCACGTCGAGTACGGCTCGGTTCTGCGCAGTTGGGGCCGCTGCGGAGGACTGCCGTGGAGCCCGGGGGGCTTTGGCCAGGCGATCCTCTCGGCCGCACCGATGACAGACCGGATGAACGTGGAATACCCCGACGGCGGATCCGAGGACCGCGGGTACATGGCAGTCACCACCCTCGTGGACGGCCGGCCCGTCCGGGTCTTCAACACGCACCTGGCCCAACGACGTCAGGAAGCGGTCCGGGCGAAACAGACCCGCGTACTCGCGGCGGAGGTCGCCCGGCACGACCGCACGATCGTTCTCGGAGACTTCAACGCGGTGCCGGACACCGCCGAACTCACCGCGATGTGGGGCCTGGCCACGGACGCGGACCCCGGGTGCGGGCCCTCGGCCACCGGCACCTGCGAGCCGACCACCGACTGGCGCAGCAAGTTCGACTACATCTTCCTGCGAGGCTTCGTCCCGCTGGAGCACGGTGTGCATCCCACCCCGTACTCGGACCACGACCTGCTGCACGCCGACCTGAGGCCAACGCAGCCCGGGGCCGCCGCTCCGCGTTCCTCTCCCTGAGCCCCGGGCGGCACGCCGCCGCCCTCTCCGCCTCACGGCGCGCCCCTTGTTCGGGGCGCGCCGCACGAGGTGCCCCGTTACGGACCCCCACGGACTGGTCCGTAACCGACGAACGGGTCGAACGGGGGCTTGCGGGGGCCCAGCCTCAGCCCCCGGTTAGCGCTCCCTTAACCGGACCATAAGGATCTCCATCACCCCTCCTCAGCAGGGAATTTCACGGTTTCTTGGGGCTAGCGTGCTGATCGCCGGGGCGGGATTCCTCCCGTCGGCGCAGCAGTTCGCCGGGGGGCTGCGCCGCCGGTTCGAACCCCGTCCCGTATCCCCCCACCCCGTGGAACCTGAAGGAGAACGTCACGATGACCGCTCGTCGCACGGCAGCCTCGATCGCCGCCCTCAGCATCGCCCCGCTGGCACTGACCGCTCTGTCCGCCGCTCCGGCCGCCGCCCACGGGTCGATGACGGACCCGGTCTCCCGGGTGTCCGCCTGTTACGCGGAAGGTCCGGAGAGCCCCGACTCGGCGGCGTGCAAGGCGGCGGTCTCTGCCAGCGGTGTGCAGGCCTTCTACGACTGGAACGCGGTCAACATCGCCAACGCCGCAGGAAACCACAAGCAGTTGATCCCGGACGGCGAGCTGTGCAGCGCAGGCAACGACAAGTACAAGGGCCTGGACCTGCCGCGCGCCGACTGGCCGTCGAGCAAGCTCGCCGCGGGTCAGCACACCTTCCGCTACAAAGGCACCGCCCCGCACAAGGGCTCCTTCGAGCTGTACATCACCAAGGACAGCTACGACCCCGCCAAGCCCCTGAAGTGGTCGGACCTGGAGGAGAAGCCCTTCGCCGACGTCACCGACCCGAAGATGGAGAACGGCGACTACGTCTTCAACGGGACCATCCCGAAGAAGTCCGGCCGCCACCTCGTCTACAGCGTCTGGCAGCGTTCGGACAGCCCCGAGGCCTTCTACACCTGCTCCGACGTGGTCTTCGGCAAGGACACCGCGGGCTCGGGCGCGGGCGCCGCGCCGTCGCCGGGCGCCTCCGCCCCCTCCGAGCAGGAGCTCGCCGACGGCGCGGACAAGTCCTCCGTCGAGCACAACGGCCACGGCGACGGTGACCACAAGACGGGCGCCGAGACGACGGCACCGGCAACCGCCGAGCAGCCCGGGGCCGACGAGCCCGCCGCCAACGCCCCGGAGCCCAACGGCGCCACGCTGCCGGCCGCCGCGCCCGCCGCCGACGAGAACCTCGCCGAGACCGGTGGCGACAGCACCACGCCGTACATCGCGATCGGCGGCGCCGCCGCCCTCGCCGTCGGCGCCGCGGTGATGTTCGGCTCGGTCCGCCGCAAGGCCGCCCGCCGCTGACCCACGGCCCCGCACACGACTGCCGCCCGTCCCGTTCTCCGGGGCGGGCGGCAGTCGTGCCTGCCGACGTGGGTCAGCTGACGGCCGAGGCGCAGGTGGTCGGGGTGGCCCGCGCCGGGTCGAGCGAGTTGGCCACCTCGTGGAAGGCGATCCGGTCGAGCACCCCGATCGCCACATGCTCGGAGAGGTCGACCCCGCACAGGTCCTGGAGCAGGACGTTGCGTACGCCCGGACCCGACAGGAACTGTGTGCGGTACGGGGTGACCACCTCGTCGTACCGGGTGGCGATGACGGTGTAGCGGACTCCGGGGACGGTGTCACCGCCCTGATTGAGCCGGGTGAGGAAGGGCGACCCGGCCATCTGGTCGGCGAGGGCCGGGGTCTTGGTGGTGAGCAGGCCCTCGATGCCGGGGAAGAAAGGCAGGAGTTTGGTGAGCCCGAGCAGTGTGGTGCCGTGGTTGTCGGGTGCGATGCCGATCAGGGCGTTCACCTCGGCGGCTCCGCCGAGGAACTTCAGATAGTGCCGCGGCATCATGCCGCCCTGCGAGTGGCCGACCAGGTCGGCCTTGGGTGCGCCGGTCGTGGCGAGCACCTTGTCGACAAACACATTGAGCTGCTCGGCGGACTTGTCGATCGGGCCCAGGCCGTGGAAGAACGGCACGTCCGGGAGCTGCCCGTAGTCGAGGGAGAAGACGCAGTACCCGCGCTTGACCAGGTAGGGGGCGAGGCCGAGCCAGTTGTCGACGGAGTTCCCGAAGGTCCCGTGAACGAGGACGACGGGGCGGGGGTGGGCGGCGGACGGCTGGCAGGCGTAGTTGTTCCACCCGCTGGTGGGGGCGGGCGCGGCGGCGCTCGCGGTGGCCGTGACGGCGGGGGTGACGGTGGCAACGACGGCGAGGAGCAGCGCGGCGACGGGTCTGAGCGCTCGTTTCCAGGGCAGCATCGGGTGATCTCCTTGCGGCTCAAGGGGAAATGCGATGGGGTGCGCCCTGTGATCCGGATCACAAAGATGTGGTGGTGAGGCCAAAATACCCGCGAGTAGTCAAAGACTGAAGTGACGCGCCAAGAAATCTTGACGGAAAGTCAACAACCTCCTGCCGCCCACCCGGCCGTCAGCCATTCGGACCCTCCCCACCTGCGGAAACACCTGACTGCCCAGACCGTGGGGGCATGACTCTCGTCGACGAGGTGAAGACCGCCGTCACGCCACGGGCCGCACTGCTCGTCATCGGCGTACTGGCGCTCCAGCTGCTGTTCATCGCGTCCTACGTGGGAGCGCTGCACAATCCCAAGCCCAAGGACGTCGCCTTCGGTGTCGTCGCCCCCGCACAGGCCGGCAGCCAACTCGTCGACCAGCTCCGGGGCCTGCCCGGCAAGCCGCTGGATCCGCGCACGGTCAAGGACGAGGCCACCGCCCGCGACCAGATCATGAACCGCAAGATCGACGGCGCCCTGATCGTCGACCCGGCCTCCAAGAAGGACACCCTGCTCGTCGCCTCCGGCGGCGGCACCGTGCTGTCCTCGGCCCTGACCTCCCTCACCACGAAGGTCGAGGCGTCCGAGCAGCGCACGGTCAAGACCGTGGACGTGGCCCCGGCCTCGGCCCAGGACTTCGACGGGCTTTCCGCGTTCTACCTGGTCGTGGGCTGGTGCGTGGGCGGGTATCTCTGCGCGTCGATCCTCGCGATCAGCGCCGGCTCGCGAGCGGCCAACCGGGAGCGCGCCGTCGTCAGGCTCGGCGCCATGGCGCTCTACTCGATCGCCGGCGGCCTCGGCGGCGCGATCATCGTCGGACCGATTCTCGGCGCCCTGCCCGGCAGCATCGTGGCCCTTTGGGGACTCGGCGCCCTGGTCGTCTTCGCCGTCGGCGCGATCACCCTCGCCCTCCAGGCGCTGACCGGCATCATCGGCATCGGTCTGGCCGTCCTGCTGGTCGTCATCGCGGGCAACCCGAGCGCGGGCGGCGCCTTCCCGCTGCCGATGCTGCCGCCCTTCTGGGAGGCCATCGGCCCCGGCCTGCCGCCGGGCGCGGGCACCTGGGCGGCCCGCTCGATCGCGTACTTCAAGGGCAACGCGATGTCCGGCTCGCTCCAGGTCCTCGCCATCTGGGCGATCCTGGGCACCGTCGTCACGCTGGTGATGTCCTCGCTGCGCAGGCCGGAAGAGGTCCCCACCGCTCCCGACGACCCCGCGGCCCTGGGGTGAGCGGTACGGATCCCCGCGGCCCCTCCGGGTCCCGGACGTGATCAGCACTCTGGCCGTGGAGAACTACCGGTCCCTGCGCAGACTCGTCGTCCCGCTCGGCCGGCTCACCGTGGTGACCGGCGCGAACGGCACCGGCAAATCCAGCCTCTACCGCTCCCTGCGGCTGCTCGCCGACTCGGCCCGGGGCGGCGCCGTGGCGGCCCTCGCCCGGGAGGGCGGGCTGGCATCGACACTGTGGGCGGGCCCCGAGAAGACGGGCCGCGCCGTGCGCGAGGGCCACCACCCGGTGCAGGGGACGGTACGCACGGGGCCGGTCAGTCTGCGACTGGGCTTCGCGGGCGACGAGTTCGGCTACGCCGTCGACTTCGGCCACCCCTCCCCCGCGCCCGATTCCCTGTTCGGCCTCGACCCGGAGATCAAGCGGGAGTGCACCTGGTCCGGGCCGGTGCTGCGCCCCGCCGCGCTGCTCTGCGACCGCTCGGGACCCGCCGTGCGGACCCGCGCGGCCGATGGCAGCTGGCACCGGACGCAGGGCGCGGTACGCCCGTACGACAGCATGCTCAGCGAGCTGGCCGACCCGCAGCTGGCCCCCGATCTACTGGCGCTGCGCGAGCAGATCAGGTCCTGGCGCTTCTACGACCATGTGCGCACCGACGCGGCGGCGCCGGCCAGGTCCGCGCGGATCGGCACCCGTACGCCGGTGCTCAGTCACGACGGCTCCGACCTGCCCGCGGCGCTCCAGACGATCCGGGAGATCGGCGACCACGACGCACTGGACACCGCGGTCGACGCGGCGTTCCCCGGCAGCCGCGTCACGGTCGCCGACCACGGCGGCCGGTTCGAACTGGAGCTGCGTCAGCACGGCCTGCTGCGACCGCTGGGCGCCGCCGAACTCTCCGACGGCACCCTGCGCTACCTGCTGTGGGTGGCGGCCCTGCTGACTCCGCGCCCGCCCACCCTGCTGGTGCTCAACGAGCCCGAGACCAGCCTTCACCCGGACCTGCTGCGACCGCTCGCGGAGCTCATCCTCACCGCGGGCGCCACCATCCAGCTGGTCGTCGTCACGCACGCCGGGCCGCTGGCCGAGGCGCTGGGACGCGGCGCCCACGACCGCCGCCTCGATCTGCGCACCGTCGAACTGGTCAAGGACTTCGGCGAGACCGGCGTGGCCGGACACGAGGGCCCACTGGACGAACCGCTCTGGTACTGGCCGAAGCGGTAGCTCCGCGGACCTGGACGCGGTGCACCGCGAGGGCGCGGGCGAACAGCGCCGCGTCCACAGCCGTCCCCGCAGGCGTGGGCGACGGGCCGGCGCCCGCCCGCAGCCGGGCCGAACAGTCCACGTCCGCATCGGTCCGGCCCTCTGGCGGCCTGGCCGTCATGACAGCACTACGGGCCGGTCGACGACACATGTCGTTGACCGGCCCGTAGTTCCTAGCAATCCTGCGGCCGCATCAGCCGATCCCGGACCACCCGATGTCGGACCACCGGATGTCGGGTCAGCCGATGTCGGGTCAGCCGATCTCCGCGCCGAGGGCGGACAGCGCGGCAGGCACCGGCTGGAAGAAGGTCTCGCCGCCGGCGGAGCAGTCGCCGCTGCCGCCCGAGGTCAGACCCAGCGCGGTGTCGCCCGCGAAGAGCGAGCCGCCGCTGTCGCCGGGCTCGGCACAGACCGTGGTCTGGATGAGTCCGTTGACGATGTCACCGTTGCCGTAGTTCACGGTCGCGTCGAGCGCGGTGACCTCACCGTCGTGCACCTGGGTGGTGGAGCCGCTGCGCTGCACCTGCTGGCCGACGGTGGCCTCGCCGGCCTTGCTGATCGCCTGCGCGCTGCCGTT
The DNA here is from genome assembly GCF_051131715.1 of Streptomyces sp. A5-4. Classification (NCBI taxonomy): domain Bacteria; kingdom Bacillati; phylum Actinomycetota; class Actinomycetes; order Kitasatosporales; family Streptomycetaceae; genus Streptomyces; species Streptomyces sp. A5-4. The sequence goes on from NZ_CP178591.1 coordinate 1,364,484, forward strand.
GTAGAGGTTCACCTCGCTGGGGTGGGCGACTCCGTCGTCGTACTTCACCAGGGCGAAGTCGGTCGTCGGGAACTTCGACTCGGCCATGGTGCCGAGCTTGCCGCCACCCTGCTCCGTCCACGCGCTGCCGGCCTGGCCGCAGTGGCCCGCCGTGATGAAGTGCGGCGCGCCGTCCTTGACCACGTTGAAGCCGAGCGAGCAGCGTCCGCCGCCGCTGAGGATGGCGTCGCCCCCCGCGATGAGGGGCTTGAACTCCCCTGCGGTCTTCTTCAGTTCGGCCTTGGCGCCGAGCGCCTTGACGACCTTCTCCAGCTTGCTGAAGGCCTCACCCTTGACCGTACGGTCCGCCGTGACGACCACCTTGTTGCTCACCGGGTCCGTACCCCAGGAGGTGCCGGGGATGGTTGCCTTGTCGGTGAGGGTCGTGCGCGCGGCCTTCAGCTCATTGAGGGTGTTCTCGACAATTCTGGCCTTGCCGCCCGCCTCGCGTACGCCCTGCGCCGCCGCCTCGTCCACAACATTGACCACCAGGGCCTTGGACTTGGTGTCGTAGTACGCGCCGGCCGCGTCGCCGCCCAGACCCGAGGTGAGGTCGGAGCCGAGCTTTCCGGCCGCCGTCGCCGACAGCGACTTGACGGTGTACTGAGGGGCTTCCTCACTCGCGTTCGCAGTCTGGAGGGTGACTCCTGCTGCGACCAGTGCCGCGACACCGGCTCCTACGACCGCCACGCGCCTCTTGGGTATGCGTCGGTGCTTCAAGTCAAGACCTCCTGTGGGGGGTCGGGCCCAACAAGGTGGGGGGAGGGCCCGGAGGCGCCCACTATTCCGAGGTCGTTCGCTCGTACACAAGGTCGACTTCAAGACGCGCACACGACAACCCCGGCACGGTTGCTGTCTCTTTACATCAGCGGCCATACCGGGGCGGTGAGGTGATCATGCTGTGCCGGTCGCGTTCGCGAACACCCAGTGCGACCGGACCCGGGCAGCGGGTGAGGGCCGGTCCTGTTCTGTTTTTGTCCCATGGCGTCGGCCGCCGGCTTCGCGGGTACGGACTTCGGCGCGACGGCGGGTGTGGCCGACTGTGCGCGAGCGAATTCCGACAAGACACCCGGACGAGGTCCGGGCCGTCCGCGACACCGCGTACCTCCGCCGCACCGCCGATGGGGAGCCCGTTCCCGTCCCGCACGACGGCCGTGACCACAGCTGCGACAACGGCCGTGACGAAGATGAGTCCCCGCCCGGTGGGGGCAGGGACTCATCTGCTGCTGGCTGCAGTCATGCGATCGTGCTCGGAGCGTCCGATGCCGCCTAGTAGATGCTCACGTTGTACGCGCTCAGTGCCTCGGTGACCGGCTGGAAGAAGGTCGTACCGCCGGAGGAGCAGTTGCCGCTGCCGCCCGAGGTCAGACCGACGGCGCGGGTGCCGGAGTACAGCGAGCCGCCGCTGTCGCCGGGCTCGGCGCACGCATTGGTGCGGATCATGCCGTAGACGACATCGCCGCCGCCGTAGTTCACGGTGGCGTTGAGGCCGGTGACAGTACCGCTGTGGATTCCGGTGGTGGAACCGCGACGGGTGACGGACATGTTCACGGTGGCGTTGGCCGCACTGGTGATGTCGACACTGCCGACGGTCCCCGGGTGCGTGACGGACGCGTTGTCGTACCGCACGATGCCGTAGTCGTTGCCCGGGAAACTGGACCCGGTCGTGGGGCCGATACGCGTGGTGCGGGCGGAGTTCGTGTACCAGGCGGGGGAGCCGTCGGTGCAGTGGCCCGCCGTCAGGAAGTAGTACGTGGTCCCGCTGCGGACGTTGAAGCCGGCGGAGCAGCGCGAGCTGGAGGTATAGATGGCGTCACCGCCGGAGAGCAGCTTGGAGAAGGTGCCGGGGGTGCGCTCGACGCGGATGGCGCCCGCGTCCGTCCCGGCTTCCCGCTTGATCTTGGTGATCTCGGCGCGGGAGACGGTGCTGTCGGCCGTGACGACGAGAGTGTTCGTCGCCTTGTCGATGTGCCAGGCCGTTCCGGATATGTCGGCCTTCAGGACCGCGTCACTGGCGGAGGTGAGTTGGCCCGCACTGAAGGTACCGGCTTCACCGGCACTGGCTGTCGGTACGGCGAGAGCGGCGACGGCGACGAAGCCGGCTGCCATGGCGATCACTCTGGACCGTCTCGCTATACCGCTGAGGGGGGTGGTGCGCTTGATCCTCACTTGTCGTTCCTCCCGAGGGGAGTCGGGGACCCGCGGTGGGGTGGTCGGGTCCGTGAGGCGCAGCCAGTGGCATGTCCGCGTTCCGGACAAGTTGTGTCCCTGACAAGCGCTGTTCGGGAGTATTCGGGGAGTCAACTGCCCGCGCAAGGGCGCCTTTCGGCCGACCGCGCTTACACGGCGCGGCCCCGGCAGTCGTGGAAGTCACGGGGCTGACGGGGCTGAGCGGCACACTTTCGAGCGGTGGGACGGATCAGCGGTCGACGCGGTTCCGCTCACCCGCCGGAACGGGGGCCGACAGGGTGTTGCCCGGCGGCGGGAAGGGGCAGATGAAGTGGTCGGCGAAGGCGCAGGGCGGCAGCAGCGCCCGGTTGAAGTCGACGGTCACCGCGCCGTCGGCGGCCGGTGCGGCGGGCCGCAGGAAACGGAAGTGGTAGCTGCTGACGTCGCTGGTCCCGTCGGCGAAGACCGCCCACAGCGAGCCGTCGTTCTCGATCGCGACCTGGAGCGTGTGCTCGTTCCCCTCGACGTCGAAGGCGATCTCGCCGGCCAGACCGAGCCCCCGCGCGCGCCCGTCCGCGTTCTCCACCTGGATCGTGGTGCGCCCCTCGTCGTACGGGCGGAAGCGGCCCGGCAGGGACCATTTCTCGTCGTACGGTCCCGCCTCGATGTCGGCGAACGCGCGCCGCGCGGGTGACTGCGGGTCGAAGACGCGGACGGCCCACAGCCCTTCGCGGCGCAGCACCACAAGTCGCTGCTCGCCCGCCAGGACACGGGACTCGTGGATGGGCCCGGTGTCCGCGGTCAGCCTGATCTCGCCGGTCAGGGGCTTGCCGTCGACGGTGATCCGGTCATCGGGCCCGGCGGTCAGGACCACCTCGTCGCCGTCCTCGGCCCACCGCCCGGCCACGGCCGGAATTCGCCCCTCCGGGTGGTCGGAGAGCCAGTGGGTGCCGGTGAGCGAGAGCGGGCCGTACGGCGCCCGGACCGTCTCGATGCGCTGCTGGTGCCAGGTCTGCCAGTCCTGCTGCGGGTCTGTGCTCATGCGGTCAACCTTTCACACCCGCTGTACGGGCAGGGGGATCCCGGGTGATCGCGCAGCGTCGCTCCGGGTGGCCCCGTCGCCCGCCGCCGGAGCTGAGCCTCCGTCAGCAGCCGTCGCAGGGGCAGCAGCAGTCGCAGCCGCAGTCGGGGCAGTCGCAGTCGCGGCAGCAGCCCTCGCGCTTCTTCCTGGACCAGGGGCCCTCGTACTCGCCGGCGCAGCACATCTGGCAGGTGCAGCACAGCCCGATCGCGACCGCGCAGCCCGCCCAGAACCCGCGTTTGCCGGGCTTCGGCGGCTCGTACGAGAAGCCGGGCGGCGGCCCGCCGGGACCACCGGGCGCGCCCGGCATGCCGGGAACACCGCCACCGTAGGGATTGCCGCCCTGGGGAGTCCCTCCGTAAGGGGTGCCGCCGTGGGGATTGCTCGTACCGTACGGCCCCACGCCGTTCCCGGATCCGGTCGGCGGCGTCCCGTACGCCTGGACCTGCCCCTGCCCCCGTACCTGACCCTGGTGTCCGCAGCTCGTCGTCCCGAACGCCCGGTCCACCGACTGCCGCAGCTCGTGGGCCAGCAGTACGTGCGCCAGCCTGTCGTCCACGAAGTGCGCGTCGCGCAGGGCCAGCCGTACACCGCGCAGCGCGTCCTCGCACAGCCGCCGGGCCTCGGTGCGGTCGGTGCCGGTCGCCGTCAGCGGGTTCCAGGCACCCGACGCCGCGTCAGTTTCCTGGTCCTCCACCGCATCCAGCAGATGCGCGAGGCGGCCGAAGAGCCGGCCGGCCTCGGCCAGCGGCGCCGCGTTCTGTGGCCTGCCCGCCAGTACCGCGGTGTGCGCGAACGCCGCCGCGGTCGCGGTCTCGGTCGGTTCGGTGACGGTCAGCAGTGAGGTACCGGGGCCGGCCAGCGCCTCGATCGCGCCCTGCCGGTCGACCGCGTCGACCAGCACAGCCGTGTCGAAACCGAGCGAGGCGCCGGTGCGGGCCCCCGCCCTGTCCCATCCCGCGGCGACCTTGCGCGCCGCCGCGGCCACCGGTCTGCGGGCCAACACCCCGTCCCGGTCGGCGACGTGGTCCCGGACCTTCGCGGAGGCGAGCACCAGAGAGACGGCGGCGGCGAGTCTGGCGCCCTCCCCCTGCGCGACCGGCGCGGTGCGCATGGCGCGCAGCGGACAGGGGCCCGCGGTGCGCCGCCATCCCGTACCGCGCTCGACCTGAGCCTCCGTCAGAACCGAGACGATCAGGCCGTCGTAGTTGGTGACGACCCTGGCGAGCTGGCCGTGGTCGCTACGAAGTGCCAGGCAGAGGCCGCACAGATGGGCCATCCACTCGGTCTTGAGCCCCTCGGTGAGCCGATGGCTGCAGGGCCTGACGATTCCGAACACGGCGCTCCCCCGGGAGTCTTTCGACAGTGCGGCCCGCATCGTACCGAGGCGATCCGTTCACCCGTACGACCCCTTCGTCACCCGTGTGGCCCGACCATCATATTTTTCACTCTGTCAGCAGCCTTACACGGCAACAACCTTGACGAATCAACACACGTTCTGCACCAGTACCGTCACGAATCCCCTGCGCGCCGACTATTCACTTGGCGCGTAATCCGCATGATGGACGACCATAGGGAAAGCGGAACACAGACTGACCGCGGTGAAAGGAGGCGTCCCATGGGATCGGTTCGCAAGGCCAGTGCCTGGCTCGGACTCGTTGAGGACAGCGACGACGACCGCTACTACGACGACGAGTACGCCGAGAAGAGCGAGACAGCCAACCCCTGGGTCACGGACCCGCGGGTCCAGGTGGCCTCCGAGAAGGCCGAGGACCACGGTCGCAGGATCGCCACGGTCACCCCGGACAGCTTCCGGGACGCGCGTGGCATCGGCGAGCTCTTCCGGGACGGCGTTCCGGTCATCGTGAATCTCACGTCCATGGAGCCCGGCGACGCCAAGCGTGTCGTGGACTTCGCCGCTGGACTGACCTTCGGCCTGCGCGGCTCGATCGAGCGCGTGGCGACCCGGGTCTTCCTCCTGAGCCCCGCCAACACGATGGTCGTCAGCGGCGAGGCCGCCGGCCGTTCCACCGACGGCTTCTTCAACCAGAGCTGAGCGGGGCGCTCGCCGACCGCACTCCGGCCGGGTGTCCACGTATCACCGTGGGCGCGTCTTTACCGGAAGGCGTCCAGGCCGGTGAGCGCCTTGCCCAGCACCAGCTGATGCATTTCGACGGTGCCCTCATAGGTGAGCACCGATTCGAGGTTCGTCGCGTGCCGCATCACCGGGTACTCCAGTGAGATGCCGTTGGCGCCCAGGATCGTCCTGCTCGTCCGGCAGATCTCGATCGCCTCCCGCACATTGTTGAGCTTGCCGAAGCTGACCTGCTCGGGCCGGAGCCTCCCCGCGTCCATCCGCCGCCCCAGGTGGTGGGCGAGCAGAATGCCCTTGTGCAGCTCGACCGCCATGTCGGCGAGCTTGGCCTGGGTGAGCTGGAAGCCGCCGATCGGCCTGCCGAACTGCTCGCGGGTCTTCGAGTAGTCGAGCGCCGACTCGAAGCTGGCGCGGGCCGCGCCCATGGCGCCCCACACGATTCCGTACCGCGCGTGGCTCAGGCAGCTGAGCGGCCCCTTGAGACCGGTGCCCCCGGGAAGCACCGCGTCGGCGGGCAGCCGCACCTCGTCGAGGACCAGCTCGCTGGTGACCGAGGCGCGCAGCGACCACTTGTGCTTGATCTCCGGGGCGGAGAAGCCCGGGGTGTCGGTCGGGACGAGGAACCCCCGGATTCCGCTGCCCGCGCCCGCGCCGCCCTCGTCTGTCTGCGCCCAGACGACGGCGACGCCCGCCACCGAGCCGTTGGTGATCCACATCTTGCGGCCGGTCAGCACCCAGTCGGCGCCGTCCCTCTTCGCGTACGTACGCAGACCGGCCGGGTCGGAGCCGTGGTCGGGCTCGGTCAGGCCGAAGCAGCCGATGATCTCCCCCGCCGCCATGCCGGGCAGCCAGCGCTGCTTCTGCTCCTCGGAGCCGAAGCGGTGGATCGCGTACATGGCAAGCGATCCCTGTACGGACACCAGTGAGCGGATGCCGGAGTCGGCGGCCTCCAGCTCCAGACAGGCCAGGCCGTACTGGATGTTGCTGGCGCCCGCGCAGCCGTATCCGTCGAGAGACATGCCGAGCGCGCCGATGGAGCCCAGCTCACGGGCGAGGTCGCGGATGCCGGGGAGCTCGCCGCGCTCGTACCAGTCGGCGATGTGCGGCAGGACGCGGTCGGCCGCCCAGGCACGCACGGTCGCGCGGATCGCGAGGTCTTCGGGGGCGAGCAGATCGTCGATGCCGAGCGGGTCGCCCGGGTCGAACGGCGGGACCTTCGCAGGGGAAGCGGGGGGAGTTGCGGACATGACTGGCCCTCCGGCGGCTCACGGACTGCGTAAAACTAGCAGTGTTAGTTACGGTTTTCCGCCGACGTTACGGGTCACACCACGGCCCGTCCAGACCCGGCCCGCTCAGCATGCTCCCGGCACGCCGGAACCGGCGCCGGGAGAACCTGGTCCGCGACGTCGGCCGTTTCAAGCTCCCGCGCACCGCACTCCATCAGACGCGGCAGCCGGAGCGCGGCCAGCGCGCCGAGCAGCAGCAGACCCGCGCTCACGAAGAGCGTCACATGCAGGCCGTGCACAAAGGAATGGCGCGCGGCGGCGCGCAGCGCGGCACCGGCGGGGCCGCCCAGCTGGGCGGCCACCTGGTACGCCTCGCCGAGCGAGTGGGCCGCGGCGGAACTGTCCCGGACCGGGACCCCCGGGACCGCGGCGAGGCCCGGCGCGTAGACGGCGTTCATGACGCTGCCGAGCAGGGCGATGCCGATGCCCGCGCCGAGCTGGTAGGAGGTCTCACCGATGGCCGCCGCGCCGCCCGCCTGCTCGGCCGGGGCCTCGCTGAGCATCGACTCGTACGAGCCGAACAACGTGGTCTGGAGACCGAAGCCGAGCAGTATGAACCCGATGGTCAGCAGCCAGGGCCGGTCGTGCTGCCCCATCAGGGTCAGGACGAGAACGGCGCCGGCGGTGAGCGTGAAGCCGAGCGAGACCATCGCGCGCGGGCCGATGCGCTGCAGCGTGTACGAGCCGGTGGCGCCCGCCGCCATCGCGGCGAAGGTGAGGGGCAGCAGCCGCAGCCCGGTCTCCACCGGGCTCAGGCCGAGCACCAGCTGGATGTACTGGACGGCGACCAGCTCCAGGCCGACCAGCGCGAGCATCGCGAGGACGATGCAGCCCACGGCAGTGGAAAAGGCGGGCCTGGCGAACATCCGCACATCGACCAGCGGGTACTTCCTGAGCTTCTGCCGCCGCAGGAACAGGACCAGCAGCGCGGAGCCCACCAGCAGCGGCACCAGGGTCCGGCCGTCGAGGATGTCCGCGCCGCCGCCCGCCCGCTTCACACCGAGCACCACACCGAGCACACCGGCCGCCGCCATCAGCGCGCCGAGCACGTCCCAGGGGCCCTGGCCGCCGCCTCGGGACTCGGGCAGCAGCCAGCGGCCGACCGGCAGGAGCAGCGCCATCAGCGGGATGTTGATCAGGAAGACCGAGCCCCACCAGAAGTGCTGGACGAGGAAACCGCCGAGCACGGGTCCGGTGGCGGCGCCGGCGGCCGCGACCGCCGTCCACAGGCCGATGGCGACGGCACGCTCGCGCCGGTCGGGAAAGACCTGGCGGAGGATCGACAGCGTCGCGGGCATGATCATCGCGCCACCGACGCCCAGCAGGGCGCGGGCCGCGATGAGGATGTGCGGGGTGTCGGCGAAGGCGGCGAGGGCGGAGGCCACGCCGAAGAGCCCGTATCCGATCAGCAGGATGCGGCGTCTTCCGACGCGGTCGCCGAGGGTGCCGAAGAGGATCAGCAGTGCGGCGCAGACCAGCGGATAGGCGTCGACGATCCACAGCAGCTCCACGCCGCCGGGTCGCAGGTCCTCGGTGACGGCGGGTACCGCGATGTGCAGGATGGTCGCGTCGAGGGCGACGAGCAGCAGGCTGACGCACAGGACGCCGAGGACGACCCAGCGGTTGCCGGCGACGGGCAGGCGCGGAGCATGTCGGGTGGCGCCCGCAGACCGTTGAGTTCCGGCCGTGGTCGTCCCTGACATGTACGTACCTCCCAGTGGAATCCCTCGCGCTCGGCGGACCGGCGGGGACGGTGGTGCGCAGTGTCCCGCGGGGGCCCGGCATCGACGGGCGAGTGAGCCGTCAGAGTACGCGAGTTCCCCCACGCGCCGCGTGTCCCAACTCTCACCTCGGCGGACGACCGGGTGTGGCGTGCGCCACGCCCCGGGGGCGACCAAATGATCTTGTCGGATCCGGGCCGGCCTCATGTGGGAGCGGCCAATTCCGTGTTGCGTTCCGGTGAACCGAATTCATCGACACACAATCAGCCTTGCTTACCAGCCTCTGAATGAATAGGGCACAAGGTCATCCGGTATTCGGGATTGGCCGGGAATAACACCGCCGATGAGACACACCCCACATCACATCGTCATCACAAAACAGCCGGATGGGCCGGGCTTGTCACTCACTCGCTGTAACGTCGATTGGGTGCGTACCGACCGAATCTTTGCCCGGCTGGACCGGGAGCCGGAGCCGCCGAAGACAGAGATCCCCGGGATGAGCGTTACCCGAACGGTCCTCTTCGGTTCGACGTTGGCGTTCTACATCGCCATCGTCTGGGCTGTGCTGATCGTGTCCTGGCTGGTGACCCTCGACTGGAAGGTCATGCTGTTCCGCCCGTACGAGCAGTGGCCCGAGCTGCACGCCTTCCTGGACTACTTCGTGGTCCTCGGGCAGCGCGGCCCGACCGCCGTGATGGTCGCGGCCTGGCTCGGCTGGCGCTCCTGGCGTCAGCACACGCTGCGGCCCCTGCTGACCCTGGGCGCGTCCATCCTGCTGCTGAATGTGACAGTGGGCGCGGTCAAGCTCGGCCTCGGCCGACTCGGGCCGCACTACGCGACCGAGATCGGCTCCGCCGAGATGTTCGCCGGCGGCGATATATTTCCCTCCGGCCACACCGCCAACGCGGTGGTGACCTGGGGCATCCTGGCCTACCTGGCCACCACCCCGCGGGCCCGGCGCTGGCTGTCCGTGCTGTCCGCCGTGGTGGCCCTCGGAGTCGGCGCGACCACGGTCTACCTGGGCACCCACTGGCTGAGCGACGTACTGCTCGGCTGGGCCGCCGGCCTGCTGATCCTGCTGGCCCTGCCCTGGTTCGAGCCGATGATCGGCCGCACCGAGGCGTGGATCTTCGACGTGCGCGAGGTCTGGCGGGCCCGCCGCAGGCTCGCCGCCGCGCTGCCCGCACCGGCAGGCGGACCCGCGATGCCCTCGCTCTTCCCGCAGCGGCGCCCCTCGGGCGCCGAGAAGCCCGTCCGTGAACCGGTGGGCGCGGGCAGGCCATCGGGGGCCAGGGCGTCCGTGCATCTCAGCCAGCGGGCGTACACGGTCCGCTCCGAGCGTCCCTCCGTCACCCCTGCGGGCAGCCGCCGCCCGCCGCACGCGGACCGCGCGGGCAGCACGGCCCGGGGCAGCACGTCGGCCCGCCCCGTGACCGGCGGCTGACCCACCGACCGGACCACTTCCGCCCGAGGGAGCCGCTCAGCCCTGCCAGCAGCGGGTGACGGTCTCCTCGGCCACCTCGAAGTTGAGCCGGCCCGTCAGGTACTCCATGGTGATGATCGCGCCCGGCGGCAGCGCCCTGACGGTGCTCCAGCCCCGCTCGCGGGCCAGGCGTTCCGCACTGGTGGCGTCGAGGCCGACGTAGGCCCCGGGAGCGTCGTCGGGCTGTGCCGCTGGGGTCGGTATAGGTGCCATGCGGCTCACCGTAGGCGGCCTCGGGCAGGGACGGAAGTCCGGGCCCGTCGGGGCACCACCCCCACTCAGGTACCTCACCGGTCACGCTTGTGTCACAGGATCACGACAAGCGTTTGGCATGAACGCCTTCACCCGAAAGGGCAGTTCCTTATCCGGACAAGATGAATTGCGTGCCCGTTGAACGATCACGAAAGCGCCTCGCCGCAATTCATCCCGGTCTCCCCTCGCGCGGCCGTCCGGTTTCCGGCCACAGGCACCGCCGGGATATCTGACGGGCCGTAGCCAATTCACGGTTTCCGCACAGAATCCGCACCGTCCAGAGTGAGTCGCGACACGCTCGCACGCGTATGCGGCCGAGTACGCACCCTGTTGGATCCGGGGTGGACGCGAGCATCATGTGTGTCCTGCCTGGTACCTGAAGCACGATCCGCCGTCAGTCGGAGAGTCGCACAGCGAGGGGGCACACCATGGGGACGGAGACCGTCGAAGCGGTTGCTGAGCCGGCCGGAGTGCGCAGGCCGGGGCGGGTGGTCGTGGACTGGCTGACGACCACCGATCACAAGAAGATCGGGCACCTCTACCTGATCACTTCATTCGTCTTCTTCCTGGCCGCCGGGCTGATGGCCCTGATGATGCGCGCCGAGCTGGCCCGCCCCGGGCTGCAGCTGATGAACAACAACGAGTTCAACCAGGCGTTCACGATGCACGGCACGATCATGCTGCTGCTCTTCGCGACCCCGACCTTCGCCGGCTTCGCCAACGAGATCATGCCGCTCCAGATCGGCTCACCCGACGTCGCGTTCCCCCGGCTGAACATGCTCTCGTACTGGCTGTTCCTCTTCGGCGGACTCATCGTGCTGGGCTCACTGCTCGTGCCCAGCGGCCCCGCGAACTTCGGCTGGTTCGCCTACGCCCCGCTCAACGGCCTGGAGCGCTCTCCCGGCATCGGAGCCGATCTGTGGATCATGGGGCTGGCGCTCTCCGGCTTCGGCACGATCCTCGGCGCGGTCAACTTCCTGACCACCATCATCGGGATGCGTGCGCCGGGCATGACCATGTTCCGGATGCCGGTCTTCACCTGGAACGTCCTCTTCACCTCGATCCTGGTCCTGCTCGCCTTCCCGGTGCTGGCGGCGGCGCTGCTGGTCCTGGAGGCGGACCGGCGCTTCGGATCGATGGTCTTCGAGGCCGAGTTCGGCGGCGCGCTGCTCTGGCAGCACCTCTTCTGGTTCTTCGGCCATCCCGAGGTCTACATCATCGCGCTGCCGTTCTTCGGCATCATCACCGAGATCATCCCGGTCTTCTCCCGCAAGCCGATCTTCGGTTACGTGATGCTCGTCGGCGCGACCATGGCCATCACCGGTCTCTCGGTCGTGGTCTGGGCCCACCACATGTTCGCGACGGGCGCGGTGCTGCTGCCCTTCTTCTCCTTCATGTCGTTCCTCATCGCGATTCCGACCGGGGTGAAGTTCTTCAACTGGACGGGGACGATGCTCAGGGGCTCGCTCTCCTTCGAGACACCGATGCTGTGGGCCGTCGGCTTCCTGGTGAGCTTCCTCTTCGGCGGCCTGACCGGCGTCATCCTGGCCTCCCCACCGCTGGACTTCCACGTCACCGACTCGTACTTCGTGGTGGCGCACTTCCACTACGTCGTCTTCGGCACGGTCGTCTTCGCGACGTTCGCGGGCTTCTACTTCTGGTGGCCCAAGTTCACCGGCAGGATGCTCGACGAACGGCTCGGAAAGCTGCAGTTCTGGACGCTGTTCGTGGGCTTCCACACCACGTTCCTGGTGCAGCACTGGCTGGGCGCCGAGGGCATGCCGCGGCGGTACGCGGACTATCTGGCGGCGGACGGCTTCACGCTGCTCAACACCATCTCCTCCATCGGCGCGTTCCTGCTCGGCCTGTCCACGCTGCCGTTCCTCTACAACATCTGGAAGACCGCGAAGTACGGGAAGAAGGTCGACGTCGACGACCCGTGGGGCTACGGCCGTTCGCTGGAGTGGGCGACCTCCTGCCCGCCGCCCCGCCACAACTTCGTCACGCTCCCCCGGATCCGCTCCGAGTCGCCCGCCTTCGACCTGCACCACCCCGAGTACGCGGCCTTCCAACGGGCCACCCAGGTCACTCCGGCGCGCCTCGATCCAGAGAGCGCGCGAGGAGATCACGGGCCGACCGGATCCGTTCCGTGAGCTCCGGGGGCTCGACCACCTCGAAGTCGAAGCCCATGAGCATGATGTGGATGATCAGCACGTCGAGGCTGGCCGCGCCCGCGCGCAGCAGACAGCTGTGCTCGTCGACCGCTTCCAGTACCCCCGCACTGGGCGAGACGACCTGCGCGGCCTCCTCCATGGGCACCCGGAGCCGCACCACGGCCGTGGCGGCGTACGCCCCGTTGGACACGCCCTCGGAGACGTATGCCGCGAGGTCGTCGGCCGGCGGATCGCGGGGAACGAAGCGCGGGCCGTGCGGGGGCGTCGGGGTGATCCGGTCCGCCCGGAACGTACGCCAGTCGGACCGGTCCAGGTCCCAGCCGACGAGGTACCAGCGGCGTTCGGTGCACACCAGGCGGTGCGGCTCGACCGTGCGGCGGGTGCCGGCGCCCGTGTGGTCGCGGTAGTCGAAGCGCAGCCGCTCGCAGTCGCGGCACGCGTTGGCGAGCTCGGTGAGCACCGAGGCGTCGACGGTCGAGGCCTGCGGGCCGCGCAGCATCGGCACGGTGAAGGCGTTGAGCGCGCCGACCCGCCGTCTCAGCCGGTGCGGCAGGACCTGTTCGAGCTTGGCCAGGGCCCGCACGGAGGTCTCGCCGATGCCCTCGACGCCGTTGCCGGCCGCCGTGCGCAGGCCGACCGCGACGGCCACCGCCTCCTCGTCGTCGAGCAGCAGCGGCGGCAGCTCGGCGCCGACGCCGAGCTGGTAGCCGCCGCCCGTGCCGGGGCTGGCGTTGACCGGGTAGCCGAGCTCGCGCAGCCGGTCCACGTCACGCCGCACGGTGCGCGGAGTGACGCCGAGGCGGTGGGCCAGGGCCGGGCCCGACCATTCGCGGTGGGCCTGAAGCAACGAGAGCAGGCGCAGCAGACGTGCCGAAGTCTCCAACATGCGCCCGAGTCTGCCAGCGCTCGCGGACAGCTACGGTCCGCGAAGGAGGCGCCGGTGGGATGACTACGTTGTCGGCTGCCCGGCGGTGTCGAGACGCACGCTCAGGTCGTTGTCGACGGTGAAGTACGGGTAGGCGGTGGTGGGCCGGGCAGCGTCCTCGACGGGCAGCACCGGGTACCGGAAGACGCCCTTCTTCTCCCAGATGTCGTCCAGGATCCGCCCGATCCGCACCCCGGCGGCGCCGTGCGGGCCCGTCGGGCACAGCCATAGGTCCCACAGCCGCTGCTCGTCCCCGCGCCCGTCGGCCAGCGGCCCGTACGGCAGCGTGAAGGTGAACGCGCCGCCGCCGGTGCCCGTCACCGGCACCCGGTGCACCAGGTCCTTGTTCGCCCGCAGCCTGGCCTCGACGACCGCGCCCGCGGCGAGCTCGACCCCGTACAGCCTGCCCTCCGCGGTCATCGCGCCCTGCCCGAAGGCGAGCGCCCCCGACTCCGCGTGCGGCGACCGCAGCCAGCAGCGCACCGCCAGCCTGCCGTCGGCGGTCGGGTACGGGATGCGCACGGCGACCTGGGCGCGATCGGCCTCGGGGTCGCGGTCCACGAGGGAGCGCAGGTCCCGGATGCCGGGCTCGACGCGCTGCTCGGCGGTGGCGTCCCCCAGCGTGGTGAGGGCGTCCCAGCGGCCCTCGGCCAGCTCGACGGTGCTGGGCAGCACGGCCCGCAGCCTGCCCTCCCCCGACGGGGTGAGCGGCAGCCGCATCTCGGCCGCCGCGCCCTTGCCGCCACGACGGCGCAGCACCAGCGCCGCGCCGGGCGACGGTTCACCCGCCATGTCGAAGGTGACGCCGCCCGCGGAGTCCGCGATGCAGTCGGCGCGCGGCGGCCAGGTGCGGGTCGAGGTGCTGGTCATACGGTCTGCCCTTTCCGGAGCACGGAGGCGGCCTTGTAGCGGAGGGAGTACGCGCCGTCGAGCGCCGCTCCGCGGGCGAGGCACAGCGCGTCGCGCGTCCGGCTGCGTGAGCCGCCGTTCACGCCCCGGGCGACGAGCTCGGTGAACAGCGCCTCGTGGCGTTCGGCGATGCGGGCCGGGTCGAAGCGGGCCGAGCTCACCAGCGCCGCCGCGCCCATGGTGCGCCGCAGCTCATCGTCCTCGATCAGGCCCAGGAGCGCATCGGCCATCGCGCCGGAGTCGCCGGTGGGCACCAGCCTGCCGTCGGTCCGGTCGGTGATGATCTCGCGGGGTCCGTGCGGGCAGTCGGTGGAGACGACCGGGACACCGCAGCGCATCGCCTCGACGATGGTCATGCCGAAGGACTCCGTGCTGGAGGTGACGGCGGCTATCGAGCCCTTGACCCATTCGGGCTCGATGGGGTTGGTGGTCCCCATCAGGAAGACGTGGTTGTAGAGGCCCAGCTCATTGACGCCCGCGTCGCCGCTGCCGTAGATGCGCAGCCGCCAGTCGGGGTGGGCGGCGGCCACCTTCGCGAAGGCCTCGATCAGCAGGTCGTAGCGCTTGACCTTGGTGAGGCGGCCGGCGGCGATGATCCATTTGCCGCGGCCGTCGGCGGGGGCGACGGTGGCGGCGGGCACGCTGTTGGGCACGGCCTCGATGCGGACGCCGGGCAGTTCGAGGCGGGTGCGGTAGGCGCGGGCGTCGGCCTCGGTGACGGTGGTGACGGCGTCGAGGAGGGCGTAGCGGTAACTCAGTTCGCGGCGCAGGCGGTAGCCGTGGCCGTCGAGGGTGAGATGCTCCTGGCCGACGCGCACCGGGCCGCGCCTGGTCTGGCGGGCTATGTGCACGTTGAGGCCGGGGCGGGTGCCGACGACGACATCCGCCGCCATCGACTTCAGGTGCGCCGCTATTCGGGTGTCGGTGAGGCGGCTGTACTGCTTGTGCCGGCCGTCACCGCGCGCGAAGACCTTGGCGGGGAGGGCGAAGAGGGGGGCGTCGCCGTCGAAACCGGGACTCTTCTTCCGCAGGTCCACGAGGTGATCGAGGTGTACGCCGACGGGTGCGCCCAGCGCCGGGTCGTCGCGGTGCCGGAAGACGGAGACGATCTCGACGTCGTGCCGCTCGGCCAGCACCTGCGCAAGGTTGAACGTGGTGCGGATCGTGCCACCGATGCCGTACGCGTTGTGGAGCAGAAAAGAGATGTGCATACGCTGACGAGTCCCCCTGATCGTCCGCAGACCTTGGCCAGAGGTCTACTAGCTTTCAGGATTGGACTGTACTTGGCACTTTCGCGTCGTTTTGGATGCTATCTGAATCGTTCCTGAACGGTTGTCGCATTGATAACCCGCGCGAGCAACCTTTCACCTACTTCACTCATCAGGGCCGATAGGGAAGCTGTGGAACGGTGAAACAGTTCTCGTTCATGTCGCCGCCCTGGGTGACCCAGCCCTCCCCGTCCTTCCAGCGCGCCACCGACAGGCAGGTACGCCTCGAATCGGGCGGCTGTGCCCGGTGCTCGTAACTGACCGGGAGCAGCAGGCCGCGCGCGGTGTACGGCTCGTCCCGGTTCATATACGCCTCGACGCACGCGCGCGTGAGCGGGCGCGGCGCTGGCCGCGCTGGGCGGTGGCATGCTCGGAATGGGGCTGCGCGCCTTCGATCCGGCGGCGTACGACCCGGTGCGCGCCTTGCTGTGGTTCGCCGCGGTGGTCGTCCTGGGCGCCGACAACCTCCTCGGCGCCTGCGCGGGCGCCGCTCTGCTGGTGGGCCTGGACGCGGGGGCGCGCGGCGGGGCGGCGGCCGCGGTGATCGGCGTCCTGGCCCTGCTGGTGGGCCGCCTGCCCACCGCCCCCCACCGGATGCTGCGGTGGCCGCGCCCGGCCGTGCGGGAACCAGGGGCCGGGCCGACACGAAGGGGGCCCCCGGCCGCGCCGAAGGCGGGGCCGGGGTTGGTGCCCCCGGCGGCTCCCGCACCCGCGCCGGGGGAGGGTGCGGGGGAGGGTGCGGGGGCGGGGCGGCGAGTGCGCCCGGCCGGTGCCTCCTCCCGCGGCGCCCCGGTCAGAAAGGGCCGGACCCGCGGATCCGTACCCCGGCCGCCCCTGCGGGCCCGAGGCATCCGGGTCGCCTACGGCGCCTTCACCGCGCTCAACGGAGTCGACCTCACCGTCACGCCGGGGCGCGTCACCGGCCTCGTCGGGCCCAACGGGGCCGGCAAGAGCACCCTCTTCCACTGCCTGTGCGGCACGCTCCGCCCGGACGCGGGGCGGGTCGAGCTGGACGGCATGGACATCACCCGCAGACCCGCGCACGCCCGTACGCGCCTCGGCATCGCCAGGACATTCCAGCAGCTCGCCGTCTTCCCCTCCCTCAGCGTCGAGGAGAACGTGCGGCTCGGCGCCGAGCAGGGCCACGCCCGCGACCCGGGCGCCGTCGAGCCCGCACTGCGGCTCCTGGGCCTCGCCGGTCCCGTGCGCCGCCTCCCCGCCGCCGGTCTGCCCACCGGCGCCCTGCGGCGGGTCGAGCTGGGGAGGGCGCTCGCGGGCCGGCCGCACACGCTCCTGCTCGACGAGCCCGCCGCCGGCCTGGACACGGCGGAGACCGAGCAGCTGGGCCGCGTCATGGGCGCCCTGGCAGCGGACGGCATGGCGGTCCTCGTCGTCGAGCACGACCTCGACCTGCTGGACGGCATCGCCCACACCGTGCACACGATGACGGCGGGGAGTCTCCGGTCATGAGCATCGAGATCGAGCTGCGCCACGCGCGCGTGCGCTACGGGCCTCTTGAGGCTCTGCACGGAGTGGACCTGCCCGTCCCGGCGGGCGGCGCGCCGACCGTGCTCCTGGGGCGCAGCGGCTCCGGCCGTACGACCGCGCTGCGGTCGCTCGCCGGGACCGTGCCGCTCGCCGCGGGCCGGGTGGTGTGGCGCGGTGCGGACGTCACCCGCATGCGCCCCCACGACCGCGCCCGCCGCGGCCTGTGCTTCCTACCGGACCGGCACGCCGTGTACGCCACCCTCACCGTCGCCGAGAACCTGGAACTCGCCTCACCGGACGGCGACTTCGCTCCGGCCCTGACCGGCTACCCGGCGCTCCGCGCCCTGTTGCCCCGCCTCGCGGGCACCCTGTCCGGCGGCGAGCAGCGGATGCTCGCCGTCTCGCGCGCCCTGCTCACGCACGCGCGCGTGGTCCTCGTCGACGAGCCGACCCAGGGCATGACGCCAACCGGCGCCGCCCGTACGTACGAACTGCTCGGCGTTCTCGGCGCGGCCGTCGTGGCCGCGGAACAGAGCATGCCGCCCGGCCTGCGGGCCCGGACGGCGCCCCCGGTGATCGTGCACGAGCTGCGACGCGGGTCCGTCGTATTCAGCGGAGAGGCGTCCGAACTGCGCGGTGGGCCGGGGTGGTGAGCCGCACCGCGCGGTAGGCCCGGGTGACGAGCCGCCGGGCCGTTCCGCACCCGACCGTCGACATGGAGTGAGGGCTTCCGGCAGCTGGTTCACCCTCCGCGCCCGACGGTTCGATTCCGTTCGCTTCCGTGCGTGACCCCGGCCGCAGATCACCCGTTGTTCAGTTGACGAGCCGGGAACCTCCCGGCATCCGCACCGAGTTCGAGGAGCCACCCGTGTCGCGCATGCTCGACGTCAGCGACGACGTACGCGCCGAGATCGGCAATGAAGAGGCCGAGCGGCTGCTCTCCGGCGGCAACGCCCCGGGCAGCTACGACTGCACCTCATGCCGTACCCCGGGCGACTCAGATCAAGAACGCACCAGCACGGTGCTGTTCGTCGGCGACGAGACCGCGGTCCTCGCCTTCGCCCACGCCACCTGCATCCCCTCGCAGGTGGTCCAGGTCGCCGAGGAGCACCTGCAGGGCGCCGTTCGCAGCATCACCGGCGGTGGCCCCGAGAGCCCCGGTGGCGGCCCCACCGACCTCGCGTCGGACCAGGCCGTGCTCGGCATCACCAGCGGTCTCGTACTGATCAACCACCAGCTCCACCCGGCGCTGGTCGTCGAGCCGACCGGGCCCATCGCCCGCCCGGGCTCCCTCGGCGACACCGACGAGTTCCTGCCGCTCCTCACCGACCAGGGCTTCCAGCAGCTCGCCAACCTGGACCAGCCGCCCGCCGTGCTGCCCGGCTGGTCCGTGCTGCTCGCCGCAGGTCAGCTGCACGCCGTGCTCCAGCCCGGCGTCGGCGGCGGCCCCGCCGTCTCCTGGTGGCAGGCCCACCAGCCGCTCCAGGTGACCGACGGCTGGCGCGCCGCCGCCAACAGGTCGCACACCGTGCTGGTCTTCGCGGCGCCCGTCGGATCCATCGGTCAGCAGCCCCGCGAGGACCTGCTGCGCGACATGCTGGAGAAGGCCGCGGCCGGGGGTCTGCTGGTCGGCGGCGCGATGCCGCTGGCCGGCACCTGACGGGGCCGCACGGCTTGGCCGTGCTTCCACGCACCCCCGCCGAACAGCGAATTCGCCGCTCGGCCCGCATCCGAGAGGCGGTGGGGTCGTTGCCACATATGTGCACTCATACGACCCCTCCCGCCATCAGCCGTACCCGAACCCGATCCCCGCGATGCGCCCTCCCCATCAGGCCCCGCAGGCCGAGCAGTCGCACACCCCGATCTACGACGCCCTGTACTCGGAGTACCTCAGGTCCTTCCGGGCTCTGCCCGGAGATCGCCACGGCGAGGAGGATCTGGGGTTCACCGCCTTCGGCCCGAGGACGCACCAGGGCCCGGGGACCGGCTCCGGCCAGCACAGCGGCTACGGGAACCACTCCGGCCAGGGGATGAACAGCGGCTACACCAGTTCCTGGCACAGCAACAGCAATGGGCGGCAGCACACCGGAAACCACGTTCCGGCGGCGCTGCCGCCCGCCCCCCGCAGAGGGTTCTGAGCCCCGGGGCCCGTCCGGGCCCGCAGGACTCGGGGCGCCCCCACCGGGCGCCCCCGTCACTGCCTACTTGTTGCGGCCGCGCTTCTCGCGCACCCGCACCGAGATGTGGATCGGGGTGCCCTCGAAGCCGAACTCCTCACGCAGCCGGCGCTCGACGAAGCGTCGGTAGCCCGCCTCCAGGAAGCCCGAGGCGAAGAGCACGAACCGCGGCGGCGCGGCGCCCGCCTGCGTACCGAAGAGGATGCGGGGCTGCTTGCCGCCACGCACCGGGTGCGGGTGGGAGGCAACGATCTCGCCGAGGAAGGCGTTGAGCCTGCCCGTCGGGATCCGGGTCTCCCAGCCCTCCAGCGCGGTCTCGATCGCCGGAACCAGCTTCTCCATGTGCCGGCCGGTGAGCGCCGAGACGTTCACCCGCGGCGCCCAGGCGACCTGGGCCAGCTCGGTCTCGATGTCGCGCTCGAGGTAGTAGCGCCGGTCCTCGTCGAGCGTGTCCCACTTGTTGTACGCGATGACGATCGCGCGGCCCGCGTCGACGGCCATCGTGAGAATCCGCTGGTCCTGGACGGTGATGGACTCGCTCGCGTCGATCAGGATGACCGCGACCTCGGCCTTCGAGACGGCGGCGGCGGTACGCAGCGAGGCGTAGTAGTCCGCGCCTTCCTGGAGGTGGACGCGGCGGCGAATGCCGGCCGTGTCGATGAACTTCCAGGTGACGCCACCGAGCTCGATCAGCTCGTCGACCGGGTCGCGGGTGGTGCCGGCCTGCTCGTTGACGACAACACGGTCCTCCTTCGCCACCCGGTTCAGGAGCGAGGACTTGCCGACGTTCGGGCGGCCGATGAGCGCGATACGGCGGGGGCCGCCGACGGTCAGACCGAAGGTCTGGGCCGGCGCCTCGGGCAGCGCCTCGAGAACGGCGTCCAGCATGTCGCCGGTGCCGCGGCCGTGCAGCGAGGAGACGGGGTGCGGCATGCCGAGCCCGAGCGACCACAGCGCGGTCGCGTCGGCCTCGCCGCTCTGGCCGTCGACCTTGTTGGCGCACAGCACGACGGGCTTGCCCGCCTTGCGCAGCAGCCTGACGACGGCCTCGTCGGTGTCGGTCGCGCCGACCGTGGCGTCCACCACGAAGACGACCGCGTCGCAGGTCTCGATGGCGTACTCGGCCTGGGCGGCGACGGAGGCGTCGAGCCCCAGTACGTCCTGCTCCCAGCCGCCGGTGTCGACGACCTTGAAGCGGCGGCCGGCCCATTCGGCCTCGTAGGTGACACGGTCGCGGGTGACGCCGGGCTTGTCCTGGACGACGGCCTCGCGGCGGCCGATGATGCGGTTCACCAAGGTCGACTTGCCGACGTTGGGGCGGCCGACGACGGCGAGGGTGGGCAGCGGGCCGTGTCCGGCGAGCGCTCCCTCCACTTCCTCGGGGTCGAAGCCCTCGGTCGCGGCGAGCTCCATGAACTCCGCGTACTCGGCGTCGCCAAGCGATCCATGCTCGTCGCCGGAGTGATTCTGGTCGTTCATGAAGTCCGTTCCTCGTTCATCATCGATGGCCCACGATCGCGTGGTCCACTACTCAAGTTTCGCCCAGCGCCCGGTGAAGCGCTTGGCAGTTTCCAAGTGGGCGCTCAGCCGCTCCTGGATGCGCACTGTGGCGTCGTCCAACGCCTTGCGGGTACGCCGTCCGCTGCCGTCGCCGGCCTCGAAGGCATCGCCGAAGACGACATCGACTCGGCTGCGCAGCGGCGGCAGCCCCCGTATCAACCGTCCGCGGCGATCCGTGCTTCCCAGTACCGCCACGGGGACGATGGGGGCACCGCCGCGCACCGCGAAGTACGCGAGCCCGGCGCGCAGGGAGGCGAAGTCGCCCTCGCCCCTGGTGCCCTCGGGGAAGATCCCGAGGACGCCGCCGCCCTGAAGGACACCGATCGCGTCCGTGACGGCCTTGCGGTCCACGGTCGTACGGTCCACCTTCAGCTGCCCGATTCCCCGCAGGAACGGGTCGAGGGGGCCGACGAACGCCTCTTCCTTGATCAGGAAGTGCACCGGCCTGGGGGCCGTACCCATCAGCATCGGTCCGTCGATCATGTGCGAGTGATTCACCGCCAGGATCACCGGACCGGTCACGGGCACCCGCCACGCCCCGAGAACCCGCGGCTTCCACAGCCCGTACATCAGCACGATGCCGATGCCCCGGCCGACCGCCGCACCGCGCGGCGTGGGTGCGGTCACTTCGCGGCCTGCTTCTCCTCGATGAGGATGACGACGCACTCGATGACCTGCTGGAGCGTCAGCTCGGTGGTGTCCACCTCGACCGCGTCGTCCGCCTTCGCGAGCGGCGAGGTCTTGCGGCTGGAGTCGGCCGCGTCCCGCTTGACCAGTGCTTCCCTGGTGGCTGCCAGGTCGGTCGAGTCCTTGCCCTTGAGCTCGCCACTGCGGCGGGCGGCGCGGGCCTCGGGCGAGGCGGTCAGGAAGATCTTGAGGTCGGCGTCCGGCAGCACCGTCGTACCGATGTCGCGTCCCTCCACGACGATGCCGGCCTCGGCACCCTTCGCGATGGAACGCTGCAGGTCGGTGATGATCGTCCGCACCTCGGGCACCGCGCTGACCGCGCTCACCCTGGAGGTGACCTCCTGGGTGCGGATCGGCCCGGAGGCGTCCACGCCGTCCACGGTGATCGTCGGGGCGGCCGGGTCGGTGCCGGAGACGATCACGGGCTTGGTCGAGGCGTTCGCCACGGCGTCGGCGTCGGTGACGTCGACGCCGTTGTTCAGCATCCACCAGGTGATGGCCCGGTACTGGGCACCGGTGTCCAGGTAGCTGAGGCCGAGCTCGACCGCGACAGCCTTGGAGGTGCTCGACTTGCCCGTGCCGGAGGGGCCGTCGATGGCGACAATCACTGCTGCCGGGGCGGTCCGGGCGGCGGTTTCCACGGTGTCGGACACCTTCCTGGTACACGGGCTGGGGTGGCGGGGACGAATGATTGCCCCGCACAAGGTTACTGGCTGCGCCGGGCCACCCCGTACAGACCGCTGTCCGGCCCCCGCGAGGGCCCGGTCGCGGCCCGCCGGACCGGCCCCAGGACGCCGTGGTGGGCGGCGCCGGCGGTCACTTCCGGGTGGGCCGGCGCGCACCCCGCGCTCGCATCGGACGGCCCGAGGGGGCCGCACCGGCTTCGCACGGCTGCGCCGGACTCCGTGCGTCGGCGCCGGCGATCACTGCCGCGTGGACCAGCCGCGCTCGCGCAGGAACGCGCCGAGCGAAGGCGCCGCCTGTGGCTCCACCATCAGCTGGACCAGGCCCGCCTGCTGCCCGGTCGCGTGCTCGATGCGTACGTCCTCGATGTTGACGCCCGCCCTGCCCGCGCCCGCGAAGATCCGAGCCAGCTCGCCCGGCTGGTCGCTGATGAGGACGGCCACGATCTCGTACGTCGTCGGGGCGGCGCCGTGCTTGCCCGGCACCCGCACCCGGCCCGCGTTGCCGCGCCGCAGGACGTCCTCGATGCCCTGCGCGCCGCTCTGCCGCTTGTCCTCGTCGGCGGACTGCAGGGAGCGCAGCGCCCGGACCGTCTCGTCGAGGTCCAGTGCGACCCCGGCGAGCACGTCCGCGACCGGGCCCGGATTCGCGGAGAGGATCTCGATCCACATCCGCGGGTCGGACGCCGCGATGCGGGTGACGTCCCGGATGCCCTGCCCGCACAGCCGTACGGCCGTCTCGTCCGCGTCCTCCAGCCGCGCCGCGACCATGGAGGAGATCAGCTGGGGGGTGTGCGAGACGAGGGCGACGGCGCGGTCGTGCGCGTCGGCGTCCATGACCACGGGCACGGCCCGGCACAGGGCGACCAGTTCCAGCGCGAGGTTCAGGACCTCGGTGTCGGTGTCACGGGTCGGGGTGAGGACCCAGGGGCGGCCCTCGAACAGGTCGGCGGTGCCAGACAGCGGGCCCGAACTCTCCTTGCCGGCCATGGGGTGCGTACCGATGTACGGCGCGAGGTCGCAGCCCAGCGCCGCCAGCTCCCGGCGCGGACCGCCCTTGACGCTGGCGACGTCCATGTACGCGCGCCCCGCCCCGCGCCGCATCGCGTCGGCCAGCGTCGTGGCCACGTGCGCCGGGGGTACGGCGACGATCACGAGGTCGACGCGCGCCTCGGGCGCCTCCACGGTGCCCGCGCCGAGCGAGGCGGCGGTGCGGGCCTCGGCGGGATCGTGGTCGACGAGATGCACCTTGACCCCGCGTCCGGCGAGGGCGAGGGCGGCCGAGGTGCCGATCAGGCCGGTTCCGATGACGAGGGCGGTTCTCACTGGGCGATGTCCTTGCGGAGGGCGGCGGCCGCGCCGAGGTAGATGTGCGAGATCCCGGTCTTGGGCAGGTCCGACTCGATGTGCGCGAGGATCCGCACGACGCGCGGCAGCGCGCCCACGATGTCCAGTTCCTGGGCGCAGATCAGCGGGACGTCGACGATGCCGAGCTTGCGGGCCGCCGCGGCCGGGAAGTCGCTGTGCAGGTCCGGTGTGGCGGTGAACCAGATACTGATCAGGTCGTCGGCGGTGAGCCCGTTGCGCTCCAGGATGGCGGTGAGCAGCTCGCTGACCTGATCGTCCATGTGACCGGCCTCGTCCCGCTCCAACTGGACGGCCCCACGGACTGCTCGTACTGCCACGTCGTGCTCCTCGCTCCGTACCTCGACTGCGCCTGCTTCGTTCAGCCTAGTTCGGCGGGAGCGACCGGGCTTCACCCGTTCTGTCGGTGAGACGCCTCGTGGGGCGGGACACGGCCGTGCGACGCCTGGAGCGCGACGAGCATCCGCCAGACGCGGGCGGCGAGCTCGGGCGGTGTCCCCGCGACCCGGCCGTGCACCCAGTCGGCGAGCACCCCGGTGAACAGCGCGGCGACCGCGCTCGCGACGGCCTCGTCCGCGTCGCCGCCACCCGGCCGCCGCTGTCGCCGTTCCGCGAGGCTGCGCCGCATGAGCTCCTCATGCAGCAGCTCACCGAGCGGGCCGCCGCCGCCCGGCCTCAGCAGGCTCCGGTGGACGGCCGCCCGCGCGCGCACCGCGTCCAGCAGGTCCACGAGGGCGCCGGGGGGCCGCTCGGGGCCCGGCGGCGTCTCCCAGGCGTGCAGCGCGTCGACGGCGTCGCGCACCAGGCCGGCGCACGCGTCCACGGCCAGCGTGTGCAGGTCGTCGTAGTGCAGGTAGAAGGTGGCCCGGCCCACGCCCGCGCGGCGCACCACGTCGGCGACGGCGACCTGCTCCAGCGGCTGCTCCTCGCACGCCGCGAGGAGGGCCTCGCGGAGCCGGCCACGCGTGCGTGCCGTACGGGGGTCCTTGCTGCCCGCGACCGCCACCACGTGCTCAGCCCGCAGCCAGGACGAACCCGAGGGCGACGGCGGCGGGCACCGCCTGCACCGGGAGGATGCGCCGGTTCACGGTCGCCGCGCCGTACGCTCCGGCCACGATCACGCAGATCAGGAAGAAGATCCGGGTCTGGAAGGAGACGGGGTCGCTCGCGAAGAGGCTCCAGAAGAGGCCGGCGGCGAGGAATCCGTTGTACAGGCCCTGGTTCGCGGCGAGCGGCGCGCTCTCCTTCGAGAACTCGGCCGTGGTGGAGAACACCTTCCGGCCGCGCGGGGTGTCCCACAGGAACATCTCCAGCACCAGGAAGTAGGTGTGGACGACGGCCACCAACGCCACCAGTACGTGGGCCACGATCTGCATCTGCATGCCTCCGGTCCGACTGCCGCTCCAATTTTCTGGACGACTGTACAGGAAATCGGAGCGGCGCCGGCCGGAGCCCAGCGGCGGACCGTCAGAGCCGCTGCTGCTTGATCAGGTCCTCCAGCGAACCGCCCCGCGGGACCGCCCCACCGGGGGTCAGCTCGTCGACGGCCTGCGGCAGTGACCGCGCGATCTGATCGGCGGCCTCCTGCGGGGAGACGCCCGTGTCCTGCGCGACCTTCCGCAGGGTCTCGTCCGGCAGGGCCTCGGCGATCTGCGGGCCGCTGACGGACTGGTTCTCGCCCGTGCCGACCCAGGACTGGGCCTGGTCGGTCAGGCCGGACTTGGTCAGCATCCCCATCAGCCCCTCCAGGGGGTTGCCGCCCGCGCCGCTCGCGCCGTTCTTGCCGCCGCCGAGTGCGCCGAGCAGCGCGCCGAGGATGTTCCCCGCACCACCGCCCGTCCCGCCGCCGCTGCCGCTGCCGCTGCCGCCGAGGAGACCGCCCAGGAGGCTGCCGAGGTCGTTCCCTGCCATGGTTCTGCCTTTCGAAGAGGGCAGCCGGGCCACGCCGTGCGGGACTTCCGGCATCGGACCAGCCCAATTCTTCCCAAACAGGGTGAAGTCGCCACTCGTGGAGACCGCCCGCGCACTGTCCGCGAACTGCCCGTCGAGGCCGCTTCGGTGGAAAGTGATTCGATCCGCCTGATGGACTGCGGCACAATCCGGCCCATGATGCCGCCGCCCGCGTCCGTACCGACACCCGAAGATCTCGTACGCCATCACACCGTCTACTCCTGCGTGATGGGCTCGCGCGCCTTCGGCCTCGCGACGGAGACCAGCGACACCGACCGCCGCGGCGTGTTCCTCGCTCCGACCCCGCTGTTCTGGCGCTTCGACAAGCCGCCGACGCATGTGGACGGCCCCGCCGACGAGCAGTTCTCCTGGGAGCTGGAGCGCTACTGCGAGCTGGCCCTGCGGGCCAATCCCAACATCCTGGAGTGCCTGCACTCCCCGCTCGTGGAGCGCATCGACGCGACCGGCGAGGAACTGCTCTCCCTGCGCGGCGCGTTCCTGTCCAGACAGGCCCATCGGACCTTCGTGCGGTACGCGGCGAGCCAGCGCGGGAAACTGGACGCGGACGTCCGGCAGTACGGCGCCCCGCGCTGGAAGCACGCCACGCATCTGCTGCGGCTGCTGGGCAGTTGCCGCGACCTGTTGCGGACCGGCGAGCTGACGCTCGACGTCGGCGACGACCGCGAGCGGCTGCTCGCGGTCAGGCGCGGCGAGGTCGCGTGGCCGGAGGTGCAGCGCTGGATGGAGCGCGCCGCGGCAGCGGCCGACAGGGCCGAGCCGAACAGCCCGCTGCCGCGGGAGCCGGACCGGGCGAGGGTCGAGGACTTCCTGGTCCGGACGCGCCGGGCGTCAGCCCGCTGACCAACGGCTTCGGTTCACCGTGCTCAACGGTCCCAGAGCGCACCCAGCGCGAGCAGCTCGCTCCGGTACTCGATGCGCTCGGCCCACCGCTCGGGCCAAGCCGCCGCCCCCAGATGCGCCCCCGCGAAGGCCCCCGTGAGGCAGGCGATCGAGTCCGAGTCGCCCTTGGTGCAGGCGGCCCGGCGCAGAGCGGTGACCGGCTCCTGCGGGAAGAGCAGGAAGCACAGCAGGGCGGTGGCCAGGGCCTCCTCGGCGATCCAGCCCTCGCCTGTCGCCAGGCACGGGTCGGTCTCGGGGGACGGCGTGCGCAGCGCGTCCGCGGCCCGCTCCAGGACCGCCAGGCACTCGTCCCAGCCCCGGGCGATGAAGACCTCCGGCGAGGCGTCGTGGGAGCGGGTCCACAGGTCGCCGAGCCAGTGGTGGTCGTAGCGGGTGCGGTTCTCGTACGCGTAGCTGCGCAGGAGGCCCACCAGGCCGGTCGGCTCCGCGCCCTGGGCCAGCAGGTACACCGCGTGGGCCGTCAGATCGCTCGCCGCCAGCGCCGTCGGGTGGCCGTGGGTGAGCGCGGACTGCAACTGGGCCGCCCCCGCCCGCTGTCCGGCGCTCAGACCCGGCACCAGGCCGACCGGCGCGACCCGCATGTTGGCCCCGCACCCCTTGGAGCCGACCTCGCTGGCGTCCTGCCAGCGCAGGTCGCTGTCCAGCCTCTCGCAGGCGACCAGGCAGGTGCGCCCGGGGGCGCGGTTGTTCTCGGGCGAGTGGAACCAGTCGACGAACTCCTCGCGCACCGGCCGCGCCATCCGCAGCGGCGCGAGCCCACCGCGTTCCAGCGCGGTCCGCATCCCCCGGCCCAGCGCCAGCGTCATCTGGGTGTCGTCGGTGACCGTCGCGGGCCTGGGCAGCTCCATCTCGCGCCACGGCCCGCATTTCGCGAGGATCCCCGGTACGTCGTTGAACTCGGTCGGGAATCCCAGCGCGTCCCCGAGCGCGAGACCTATCAGCGAGCCGGTGGCTGCCTGCTTCGTATTCATGCGGATCGTCCTTCCGGGCGCAGAAGTGGTGGATGCAGTGCGGTGGCGGAGCCCGCTCGGTAAACGGCGGCCGGTTTGCCGCGCCCCCCGGTACGGCGCGGGGCGCCCTCCACCGGTACGACGAAACCGGCGGTGGCGAGAACCTTGCGCCGGAAGTTGGGCCGGTCCAGGGGCACGCCCCAGACCGTCTCGTACACCTGCTGGAGGTCCCCCAGCGTGAAGCCGGTCGGGCAGAACTCCGTGGCCAGGCAGGTGTATTCGAGCTTCGCCCCGATGCGCTCGCGCGCGTCGGCGAGGATGCCCGCGTGGTCGAAGGCCAGCTCGTGCGCCGCGTCCGCGGGCATCCACTGGGCGTGCGCCGCGTCGCCGCCGCCGCGTGGCTCCGGCAGGCCGGGGACGAGCGCGGTGTAGGCGACGGAGACGACCCGCATCCGCGGGTCGCGGTCCGGTTCGCTGTAGGTGCGCAGTTGCTCCAGGTGGAGCGCGGTAGCGGACCGCGGGGAGAGACCGGTCTCCTCGGCCAGCTCGCGCCGGGCCGCCAGTTCGGCGGACTCGTTGGGGAGTACGAAGCCGCCGGGCAGCGCCCACGCCCCGGCGTAGGGGGCCTGACCCCGTTGAATCAGCAGGACGTGCAGGCGCCCGTCGCGCACGGTGAAGACGGCCAGGTCGACGGTGACGGCGAAGGGCGCGAAGGCGTGCGGATCGTAGCCCTCGGGCACCTGTGCGCCGGTCATCGCTTCTCCGGAAGTGGATCGGTGAAGCCCCAGCCCTCGGCGAGCAGCGCGTCCACGGCGGCGACAGCTTCCGCCAGGCGCTCCTCGTGCGGTCCGCCGAGGGTGACGAAACGCCGCCCGGTACGGGCGAGTTCCGTGCGCAACCGTTGTGTCATCCAGGGCCGCAGGTGTTCCCCGTCGCGCAGCCCGTCGTCCTCGAAGGGCACGCGCGCGTGGTCGGTGAGCAGCCACAGATGCCGCCCGCCCCGGGCGGCGATCCGGGCCACCTCGGGGCTGGGGCCGCCCAGGTAGCGCTCGTGCCAGATCGTGGTGGCGAATGCGTCGGTGTCGCAGAACAGCACGGGCGAGCCCGCGCCGGCCGCGCCGTCCTCGTCGTCGGTCTGCCGCTGGGCGATCAGCGGGAACTCCGCCGAGGTGAAGGTGACGTCCGCCCAGTCCGCGTCGGGCCGCTCGGCGCGCAGCGCGGCCAGCTTCCGCTCGCTGAACTCCCGCCCGTACTCCGGTACGTACTGGGTCCGCGCCCAGACGCCGCCGCGCGCCCGGTAGTGCTCGGTGAGCGCCAGCGCCATGGTCGTGGTCCCGGTGGACTCGGCGCCCAGCACGACCACGCGCCGGGCGAGGGCGGCCCGTACCGGCGGCTCCAGGCAGTCCCAGCGGCCGACAGGGTCCGCCCGCACGGCGGTCGCCGACACCGGGTGGGCCGTGCGTTCCGGGTCGACGCACACGGAGTCCGCGCCGAAGCGCCGAGCGAGCTCGTCGCCGTACGCCTCGGAGGTGAAGACGGCGTCGACGGGGGCGGGCACGGCGGCCAGGAAGACCGCCATGTGCGCGTCCCACACGTCGGGGTCGGTGGTGTCGACCGGAATGTCGTCGACGGCGCCGACGACATCGGCGTCCGGGTGCACGGCGCGCATCCACTCCACCCGGTCCGCGAGCGGGACGGATTCGGCGGAGGAGGCGCACACCAGGACGGTGAGCCGCTCGCAGCGGCTCAGCGCGGTACGGACGAGGTGGTGGTGGCCCGCGTGCGGCGGATAGAACTTCCCGAGTACCAGCGCGTGCTTGTACGTCGTCATGCCACCGCCTCCGCGGTCCGGGGCCACCGCGGGGCCAGATCGCGGCGCCAGCTGCGCAGCCCCATGACGCAGAGCGCCATGCAGCCGACGTACAGCAGGGAGGTGAGGTAGAGCCCCTTGTAGGCGTAGAGCGGCACGTACACCACGTCCGCCGCGATCCACAGCCACCACGACTCGACGCGCTTCCTGCACTGCCCGTACGTCGCGGTCAGCGACAGGGCGGTCGTCAGGGCGTCCCAGAAGGGGACGGTGGAGTCGGTGGCGCGGTCGAGGACAAGCGTCAGGGCGAGTGTCCCCACCGCCCCCGCCGCCAGCAGCCAGGTCCACTCGGTGCGGCTCGTGCGCCGTACCGGGAGGGCGGTGGAGCCTGGTCCACCCCCGTGGGTCCAGGTCCACCAGCCGTAGGCGGCGAGGGTGATGAAGACGACCTGCAGGCCGGCGTCGGCGTACAGGCCCGCCTGGGTGAACAGCAGGATGAAGAACAGGTTGTTGGCGATGCCGATCGGCCAGTTGGCGATGTGCTGGCGGGCGACGAGCCAGACGCAGAGCGCCCCGCTGCCGAAGCCGAGGACCTCGGTCCAGCTCACCGGGGTGTCCAGGACGGTCACCAACGGCTGCTGGAGTGGTTCGAGTATGTCTGCGAGACTCACGCCCACCCCCTTAATGGTCACAGTGACTATAAAGGGGGAGCGGTCCGCGGCACAAGCAGTAATCGCGGCGAACACGGCAACCGCCGCGTGAAAAGGCCCCCGGCCGGTTCCTGTGCGAACAGGAACCGGCCGGGGGCCTCACAGCCTCACGGCTTCTCGGAAGGTGCGGCCTACAGGCCGACTTCCTTCATCAGCATGCCGACCTCGGTGTTGGTGAGACGGCGCAGCCAGCCGGACTTCTGGTCACCGAGCGGGATCGGCCCGAAGGACGTCCGCACGAGCTTCTCGACGGGGAAACCGGCCTCGGAGAGCATGCGGCGCACGATGTGCTTGCGGCCCTCGTGGAGGGTCACCTCGACCAGGTAGTTCTTGCCGACGTTCTCGACGACGCGGAAGTGGTCGGCGCGGGCGTACCCGTCCTCCAGCTCGATACCGTCCTTGAGGCGCTTGCCCAGGTCGCGCGGGAGCGGTCCCTGGATCGCGGCGAGGTAGGTCTTCTTCACGCCGTACTTCGGGTGGGTCAGCCGGTGGGACAGCTCGCCGTGGTTGGTGAGCAGGATGATGCCCTCGGTCTCGGTGTCCAGCCGGCCCACGTGGAAGAGACGCGTCTCACGGTTGTTCACGTAGTCGCCGAGGTTCTGGCGGCCGTCCGGGTCGCCCATCGTCGCGACGACGCCGGCGGGCTTGTTCAGCGCGAAGAAGAGGTGCGACTGGGTGGAGACCGTCAGGCCGTCGACCTTGACCTCGTCCTTGTGCACGTCGACACGCTTGCCCTGCTCGGTGACGACCTCGCCGTTCACCTCGACACGGCGGCGCTCGATCAGCTCCTCGCAGGCGCGGCGCGATCCCATGCCGGCACGGGCGAGGACCTTCTGCAGACGCTCGCCCTCCTGCTCGGCTCCGGGGTGCGTCCTGGGGGTCTGAACCAGCGGCTTGTCGTGCCGCTCGCGGTTGCGCTCCTCGATCTTGGCGTCGAGCTCGCGCGGGCGGGCCGGGGTGGTGCGGGAGCCGCGGATGGGGCCGCCACCGATGCGGTTGCCGCTCTGCGGGGTCTTGGGACCGCCCTTGGCACCGCCGCGCGCGGACGCGCCGCGGCCACTGCCGGCCTGGGGGCCACTGCGGCTGCCGCCGGACTGGGGGCCGCCACGGCCGCGCTCGCCACCGGACGGGGCGCCACCACGACCCCTGTCACCACCGGACTGGGCGCCACCACGACCCCTGTCACCACCGGACTGGGCGCCACCACGACCCCTGTCACCACCGGACTGGGGGCCACCACGGCCCCGCTCGCCACCGGACGAGGCTCCACCGCGGCCACCACCGGAAGGAGCGCCACCACGGCCGCCGGACTGCGGGCCGCCACGGCCCCTGTCGCCGCCGGACGGGGCGCCACCACGGCCGCCGCCCCGCGGGGCCGCGCCGCGGCCACCGCCGCCGGTGCCGCCGCCGCCCCTGCGGCTGTCACCGTCGGAGGAACCGGCACCGCCGACGTCGTAACGGCGCTCCTCGGGGCGGGGGCGGTCGATGCGGCCCTGGTTGTCGTCGCGACCGCCGCCGGCACCCCGCTTGTTCCGGTCGTTGCCGCTGCTTCCGCTGTTCCTGCCGCTGCTTCGCATCAAAAATCCGTCTTGTCGTCTGCGTCGGTGTCCGGGGCGTCCGGATCGAACGACGGCACACCCTCTTGTGTCTCGGCCTCGATCGCATCCGCCTCGGGGAGGAAGGGCGCGAGCTCCGGGAGCTCGTCCAGGCCACGCAGGCCCATCCGCTCCAGAAAGTAGTTCGTCGTCCTGTACAGGATCGCACCTGTTTCGGGTTCCGCGCCCGCCTCCTCGATCAGACCCCGCTGGAGGAGGGTCCGCATCACACCGTCGCAGTTCACACCGCGTACGGCGGAGACCCTTGATCGACCGACCGGACCGCGGTACGCGACGACCGCGAGAGTCTCCAGGGCGGCCTGGGTGAGCCGGGCCTGCTGACCGTCCAGTACGAAGGCCTCGACCGCCGCCGCGTACCGCGGCCGGGTGTAGAACCGCCACCCGCCGGCCACCAGCCGCAGCTCGAAGCCGCGCGCCTGCTCGGCGTACTCGTCGGCCAGCTCGCGCAGGGCGTCGGCGACGGCTCGGCGGGGCCGCTCCAGCACCTTGGCGAGGTGTTCCTCGGTCGCGGGCTCGTCGACGACCATGAGGACCGCCTCCAGGGCGGGTCTGAGGTCGAGATCCGCGACCGTGCCGGGCTCGCTCACGCCGTCTCCTCCACCAGTTGGTCGAACTCGTCCGTCACCACGGGCCGCGCCGTCTCGCCGCCCGTCCATCGCACCATGAGCTCCCCCAGCGCCTCCTCCTGGTCCAAGGCGACGGCCTTCTCCCGGTAGAGCTCCAGGAGCGCCAGGAAGCGGGCGACGATCGTCAGGGTGTCGGAGGCGTCCTCGGTGAGCGTCGCGAAGCTCGCTGCGCCGACCTCCCGCAGCCGCGCCACGACGACGTCCGCCTGTTCCCGCACAGATACCAGTGGGGCGTGGATGTGGTCGACGTACACCTGCGGCTCGGCCCTGGGCTGCATCGCCTTCACGGCGAGCCTGGCGAAGCCGTCGGCGCCGATGCTGATCACGACGTCGGGCAGCAGCGCGGCATGGTGCGGCTCCAGGCCGACGGTGCGCGGGTAGCGGCGGCCCTCGGCCTCCAGACGCTCGCGGAAGATGTCGGCGATCTGCTTGTACGCGCGGTACTGGAGGAGCCGCGCGAACAGCAGGTCCCGCGCTTCGAGGAGCGCGAGGTCCCCTTCGTCCTCCACCTCGGCGGTGGGCAGCAGCCGCGCGGCCTTCAGGTCGAGCAGGGTGGCGGCGACGACGAGGAACTCGGTGGTCTGGTCGAGGTCCCAGTCCGGGCCCATCGCACGGATGTGCACCATGAATTCGTCGGTGACCTTCGACAGCGCGACCTCGGTGACGTCGAGCTTGTGCTTCGAGATGAGCTGGAGCAGCAGGTCGAAGGGACCCTCGAAGTTCACCAGCCGCACGGTGAACCGCCCGTCGCCTGACTCGGCGGGTACCGGCGGATCGGTGGGTACGGGAACGGCCGGCAGGGGCGGCCCGGCGGTCACCACCGGTGCGGGCGGCTCGGCGGGTGCGGCAGCCGGCTCGGCGGGCGCGACGGGACCGGCGTCGGCGGGCACCGGCGGCTCCGGCGCCACGGGTCCGTCGGGTTCGGGAGATTCCGCCCCCGGGGTCGCGCCGTCGGGCGGCGCCCCCGGCGGACGGGGCGGACGGACCACGCCCGGGCCGCCCCCCAGACGGCGGCGGGGGGCGCCGACGGGCTCGGCGGGGTCAGTGGGCGGCATCGCGGTCCAGGGTGCGGGGAAAAAGACGGGCAGGGGTAGCGCGCAGGCTACCGCCGGGCCGGTCAGCGCCCGCGCAGGCGCCGTACGAGGATGCTCGCGTCGCCGCGCGACTCCAGGTCGGCGAGGACCACCGCGACCGCCTCACGGACGATCCGCCCGCGGTCCACGGCGAGCCCGTGCTCGCCGCGCAGCACCAGCCGCGCGTGTTCGAGGTCCATCAGTTCCTCGGCCGAGACATAGACCGTGATCTTCTCGTCGTGGCGCTCGCGGCCACTAGGCCGCCTGTTCGCCCCGCGCCCGCCGCGCCGCCGCGGCTGTCCGCCGGACGGCTGCCCGGCGGGACGCTGCTGCTGCGCCTGCTGCTGGCTCTCCTGCTGGCGCCGGGCCTGGGCGGCCTGACCGCCGTCCGCGGCCCGGCTGCGATGCCCGTCCGACTCCGCGTCGGCCGCGGCGTGCTCCGCACCGCCGCCGGCCCTGGCGGGCGAGGACGACGGCGCGTCGGACTGCTCCGCCGCCGAGTCGCTCTCCCCCGCCGGCGCCGGCACCCGCGGCTCACCGTTGGCCGGCCGCCTCGGGGACGAACCCTGCAGCGCCATGCCCCCGGTCGTGCGGAACAGTTCGTCGGCGCCCGGCAGACTCACTCGGCGTGACACCGGGCGAGCACCTCCCTGGCGAGCTGACGATAAGCGGCCGCACCGACCGAGTTGGAGGCGTACGTCGTGATCGGCTCACCGGCGACCGTGGTCTCCGGGAAGCGGACGGTCCGTCCGATCACCGTGTGGTACACGTACTCGTCGAAGGCCTCGACCACTCGGGCGAGCACCTCACGGCTGTGGACCGTGCGGGAGTCGTACATCGTGGCGAGGATGCCGTCGAGCTCCAGGTCGGGATTGAGCCGCTCCTGGACCTTCTCGATCGTCTCCGTGAGCAGCGCCACACCGCGCAGTGCGAAGAACTCGCACTCCAGCGGCACGATCACCCGGTGAGCGGCCGTCAGCGCGTTGACGGTGAGCAGACCGAGCGAGGGCTGACAGTCGATCACGATGTAGTCGTAGTCGGCCATCAGCGGCTTGAGCGCCCGCTGGAGCGTGGACTCGCGGGCCACCTCGCTCACCAACTGCACCTCTGCGGCCGAGAGGTCGATATTGCTCGGCAGCAGGTCCATGTTGGGCACCGCGGTCTTCAGGAGCACGTCGTCGGCCGACATTCCCCGCTCCATGAGCAGGTTGTAGACCGTGAGGTCGAGCTCCATCGGGTTCACGCCGAGACCGACGGACAGGGCTCCCTGCGGGTCGAAGTCGACGAGCAGCACCCGCCGTCCGTACTCCGCGAGAGCCGCACCCAGATTGATGGTCGACGTCGTCTTGCCGACGCCGCCCTTCTGGTTGCACATGGCGATGATCTGCGCGGGACCGTGAGAGGTCAGCGGACCGGGGATCGGGAAGTACGGCAGCGGCCGTCCGGTCGGGCCGATGCGCTCGCGGCGCTGGCGTGCAGCGTCGGGGGCGAGGGTGGCCGCGTACTCGGGGTCGGGTTCGTATTCGGCATCGGGATCGTAGAAGTGCCCTTCGGGCACCTCGTCGAAATCGGCGAAGCGTGTGGTGGACTTGTCGCCACTCTGGTCGCCGGCCATGGCGTTCACGTGTAGGCCGTCCATGCTTTGGTGGGCTGTCGTCATGTGCTGATGGGTGGCGAAGGTGCGGACAGCGACGGAGCCGACAGCCTCGAGCCCCGATGGGCCCTGGCCCCGTGCAGGCATTCCTGGCTGACCACCCCCGGGAGTAAATGTCGACTCATTCACAAGTCGTCTTACCTCCTTGGACGTGACCAGGAAACTTATCGATAGGTCAGCGTGGCACCATGCCGACGGTTGGCGACTCTATGGCGTGTCACCGGTCCGCAGCAACACAATCCGCCGGACCCGGCCCGTTGTGTCGGCAACCGAACACCCCTCTGTCAAGGGTGCGGGGGCGCGAAACGGGGGCTCGACCCGCACGTTTCGCGGGTGCACGAAACGGGTCAAGCGTTACGTTCGGGGCTAGTTGAGCGTGTCCGCGAAGTCGCCGGAAACGCCTCCGGCCGGCCCTTGCACGGCAAGGTCCGGCCGGATGCGCGAGGTTGACGAACCGGGTTGACCGGTCAGCCGAGGAGCGTGCCCAGTTCAACGTGCGGCAGGCTGTGAGCCTCGGCCACCTCACGGTAAATGACCTGGCCGTCATGGGTGTTGAGGCCCTTGGCGAGTGCCGGGTCGCGGCGCAGCGCCTCGACCCAGCCACGGTTCGCGAGCTCCACGATGTACGGCAGCGTGGCGTTGGTCAGCGCGTAGGTCGAGGTGTTGGGCACCGCACCCGGCATGTTCGCCACGCAGTAGAAGACCGAGTTGTGGACCATGAAGGTCGGCTCGGCGTGCGTGGTCGGGTGCGAGTCCTCGAAGCAACCGCCCTGATCAATCGCAATGTCGACAAGGACACTTCCGGGCTTCATCTTGGCGACAAGCTCGTTCGTGACGAGCTTCGGGGCCTTCGCACCGGGGATGAGAACGGCGCCGATGACGAGGTCCGCCTCGACGACGGCCTTCTCCAGCTCGAACGCGTTCGAGACGATCGTCTGCACCTTGGTGCCGAAGATCTTGTCGGCCTCGCGCAGCTTGTTGACGTCACGGTCGAGCAGGGTCACGTGGAAGCCCATGCCGACGGCGATCTGGGTGGCGCTCCAGCCGGAGACACCGCCGCCGATGACGACGGCCTTGCCCGCGGCCGTGCCGGGGACGCCGCCGGGGAGCACACCGCGGCCACCGACCGAGCGCATCAGGTGGTAGGCGCCGACCTGCGGGGCCAGCCGACCCGCGACCTCGGACATCGGGGCGAGCAGCGGCAGCGCGCGGTTCGCGGTCTCCACCGTCTCGTACGCGATGGCGGTGGTGCCGGACTCCAGGAGGGCGTCCGTGACCGCGCGGCCCGCGGCGAGGTGCAGGTACGTGAAGAGCGTCTGGTCCTTGCGGAGGCGGTGGTACTCCTCGGCGATGGGCTCCTTGACCTTCAGGAGCAGGTCGGCGGTGGCCCACACCTCGTCGGCGGTGGACAGGATCCGCGCACCGGCGGCGACGTACTCGGCGTCCGTGATCGAGGAGCCGGCACCGGCGTTCTGCTCAATGACCACCTGGTGGCCGTGGCGCACGAGCTCGTGCACTCCGGCGGGGGTGATGGCCACCCGGAACTCGTTGTTCTTGACCTCGCGGGGGATGCCGACCAGCACGATGGATCACGGTCCTTGGCTCAGGGGATTTATTCGGTCAATGCCATACATACCCAGGTACGTAGGGCACGTCCGGGGTACGCCGCAGTAAGCCGCAGCGGAGCCAGTCTAATGAAGGATTTCTGACTGTCTAGCCTTACAAAGCATCAATCTCTCGCCGAACCGCTACGGATTTCGCAGGCAGAACCCTCTTCTTCGAGCAAAGCTTCCGCAGCACTCCGGTGCAGCCGGGCGGCCGCCGGGTCGCCGAGCCGGTCGAGCGTGTCGGCCAGTCGCAGCTGCAGCGCGGCCCGAAGCCGCACCTCACCGGCCTGCCGCGCCCACTCCACCGCCTCCTGGCAGGTACGCATCGATTCCTCGGGACGCCCCGCGTACTCCTGCACCCGGGCCACTTCGCTCAACGCCCTTGCGTAGCCCGCGAGATCACCCAGTCGGCGGTGACCGGACGCGGCGGCCCGCCAGTCGCGCAGCGCGTCGCCGTACCTCCCCGCATAGGTGTGCACGGTGCCCAGTCGCCCGTAGAGCCGCGCGGCGTCCGCGTGCTCGCCGCGCGCCAGCCGCTGCCCGAGCGCCCGGCCGTACCAGTCCGCGCCCCGGGGCCAGTCCCCCAGATCCTGGTACGCGCCGCCTACGGATTCCATCGCGCGGGCCGTCGCGTACGGGTCGGCGGCGGCCCGTCCGGCGTCCAGGGCCGCCCGGTACCGCACCAGTGCGTCCTGGGTACGTCCGGTCTGCGCGTCCAGATCGGCGAGGTTCAGCAGTGCGGCTGCCTGCTCGCGGTGCAGCGAGCACCGCTCGGCCACCGCGAGTACGAGCCGGTGCAGCCCGTACAGCTCGGGGGCCGCCGCCTCGGTGCCCCGGTGGGCCGCCAGTGCCCGCACCAGGGCGGCGACGAGCCGCCGGGCCAGGGTGTCGAGCTCGCCGTCCTCGACCGCGATCCGGGCCGACGCGAGCAGCGCGTCCTGCCGGATCCGCAGCCACTCGGCGGCGGTGAAGGCGTTGGGGAAGCGCAACGCGCGCGGCAGCCCCGCCATCTTCTTGCGGGCCGCCGAGCCCTCGGGCTCGGCGGTCGCCCGGCAGGACTGGAGCTGGCGCACGGTCCGCTCCAGCATCCTGGCCCGCGCCAACTGCACCTCGGCGGGCCGGTCGCGGTCCTCCATCAGGGCGCGCAGCAGGGGCGCCAGACAGCCCGGTACCTCGTAGAGCACGCCGTCGCGCCTGAGCAGACCGAGCCCCGCGAAGTCGTCCAGCGTCGACTGGGCCGCCGAGACCGAGCAGCCGGCCAGGGCGGACGCGGTGTGCGCGTCGGCGAGGCCGGCGGGCGCGAGGGCGAGCAGTCGCAGTATCCGCGCGGCCGTCTGCGGCAACGACTCGTACACGAACCGGAAGGAGCGGGCCAGCGGCCTGCTCCCGGTGGGCTGCGCCGTGTCGAGGGGCATGTCGTGCAGCTGCTTGGTCACATCGGCGACCGAGGACTTGGGCCGGACCGCGAGCCAGCCGCCGACCAGCACCAGGGCGGCCGGTTGTCCCCCGCACTCCTCGGCGAGCGCGGCGGCGGCCGTCGGATCGACGGTGACCCGCACCGCGCCCGCGAAACGGGCCAGCAGTTCGACGGCGGCGCCGCTCTCCAAGCCGCCGATGCTGCACGGCCGGACGTCGGGGATCCCGGTCAGCGGTCCCTGCGAGGTGGCGACCACCAGGCAGTCCGAGTTGTCGGGCAGCAGCGGATCGACCTGCTCGGCGTCGACCGCGTCGTCCAGGAGCAACAGGACGCGCCGTACGGAGAGCGCGTCGCGGACCATCTCGGACAGCTCGTCCTCGCCGGCCCCGGGCGGCGCCGCGATCCCCAGGTCGTCGAGCAGGGCGCGGGCGGTCCGCTCGGTGGGGACACGCTCGCCGCCCGGCGTGGTCAGCCGGGCGCGCAGGGCGCCGTCCGGGTAGGTGTCGGCCAGGCTCGCGGCGAGCGATCCGGCGAGGGCGGTGCGCCCCGAACCGGGGCGCCCGGCGATCAGCAGTACCCGGGCCCGGGGTGCCTTGCGGCCGGAGATCGTGTCGAGTCCGGCACGCTCGATGTCGGCGCGCAGCGCCTTCAGCTCGCGCTGTCTGCCGAAGAATTCACCCGTCGCCCACCCTGCCGCGGAACCCGCCGCCGTGTCGCTGGTGTCCACCGCCTGATCCGTCACGGGCCACGCTCCCGTCCGCCTGCGCACAAGCCCGCCGCGACTGCGGCCGGGAACTCCGAGCGTAGTTCACGCATCGTGACGAACCGGGTTGAGCGCGGCGGGGGCATCCCCCAATCGGATCAGCGTTTTTTCACCGGCGGCGCTATACGTCGAACGGGCGGGCAGGCCAGGGGGCATCGGCCGGGCGCAGTGCGTCGAGACCCTCGCCGCCGAGCACGGCGGTGAGCGCGAGGGCGCCCACGACCAGGCAGTTGTTGTGCAACTCCCCGGCGAGCACGCCCCGTACGAGCTCCGAGAGGGGAACCCGCGCCTGCTCCATGTCGGCCTCTTCCTCCTCGACCTCGAAGCGCTCGCCGTCGGCCTCGGAGAGATCACGGGCGAGGAAGATCCGGACCGCCTCGTCGCAGCCGCCCGGCGTGGTGAAGACGTCGGTCAGCACCCGCCAGTCCTCGGCCTTGACGTGTGCCTCCTCGTAGAGCTCGCGCTGCGCCGCGTGCAGCGGGTTCTCGCCGGGCACGTCGAGCAGACCCGCGGGGATCTCCCAGAGCTTGTGCCGTACGGGGTGACGGTACTGACGGATGACCAGGACACGCCCGGAGTCGTCGAGGGCGAGGACGGCCACGGAACCGGGGTGGACCTGGTAGTCGCGGCGGACCACACCGCCGCCGGGCATGACCACATCGTCCGTGCGGACACTGGTCTTGTTCCCCGTGAAGGGGGTTATGGTCGCGGTGACCTGCCACTCCTCGGGAGTGTCCTCGATGGCCATGTGCATCCTCCAAGCGAACGAAAACCGGGGTGCCGGTCTACTGAAAGACCCGCACCCCGGAACCGTATCGCCTGTTGCCTACTGGGCCGCGCTGCCCGTCTTGCGCTCCACGGCGGCCTTGACCAGGCCCGCGAAGAGCGGATGCGGGCGCGTCGGGCGCGAGCGGAGCTCCGGGTGCGCCTGGGTGGCGACCAGGTAGGGGTGGATCTCCCGCGGGTACTCGACGTACTCGACGAGCTTGTTGTCCGGGGAGGTGCCGGAGAAGACCAGGCCGGCCTTCTTCTCCAACTCCGCGCGGTAGGCGTTGTTCACCTCGTAGCGGTGGCGGTGGCGCTCCTCGACGTACGGCAGGTCCTCGTACGCCTCACGGACGATCGAGCCCTCGGCGAGCTTCGCCGGGTACAGACCCAGCCGCATGGTGCCGCCCAGGTCCCCCGCGCCCTCGACGTACGCCAGCTGCTCCTCCATGGTGGAGATCACCGGGTGGGCGGTGGCGGCGTCGAACTCGGTGGAGTTGGCGTCGGGGATGTCCGCGAGGTTGCGCGCCGCCTCGATGACGATGCACTGCAGACCGAGGCACAGGCCCAGCAGCGGGATCTTGTTCTCCCGGGCGTAGGTGATCGTGCCGACCTTGCCGTTGACACCGCGGTCGCCGAATCCGCCGGGCACGCAGATCGCGTCGACGTCGGCGAGCTCCTTCGCGGCGCCCGCCGGGGTCTTGCAGTCGTCCGACGCGACCCACTTGACCTTGACGCGGGCCTTGTTGGCGAAGCCGCCCGCGCGGATCGCCTCGGTGACCGAGAGGTACGCGTCGGGCAGGTCGATGTACTTGCCGACGAGCGCGACGGTGACCTCGTGGTCCGGGTTGTGGACGCGGTCGAGCAGGTCGTCCCAGGTCCGCCAGTCCACGTCACGGAACGGCAGGTCGAGCTTGCGCACGACGTAGGCGTCCAGGCCCTCGGTGTGCAGCACCTTGGGGATGTCGTAGATCGACTTGGCGTCCTTGCAGGCCACGACCGCGGCCTCGTCGACGTCGCACATCAGCGAGATCTTGCGCTTGATGGACAGCGGTACGTCACGGTCGGCGCGCAGCACGATGGCGTCCGGCTGGATACCGATATTGCGCAGGGCCGCCACCGAGTGCTGGGTCGGCTTGGTCTTCAGCTCGCCCGCCGGGCCGATGTAGGGCAGCAGCGAGATGTGCACCACAAAGACGTTGTCGCGGCCGACCTCGTGGCGGACCTGACGGACCGTCTCCAGGAACGGCAGCGACTCGATGTCGCCGACCGTGCCGCCGACCTCGGTGATGACGACGTCGACGTCGTCGGTCGCCATGCGCCGGATGCGGTGCTTGATCTCGTTGGTGATGTGCGGGATGACCTGCACGGTGTCGCCCAGGTACTCGCCGCGGCGCTCCTTGGCGATGACCGTGGAGTAGACCTGGCCGGTGGTGACGTTGGCCGAGCCGTCGAGGTCGACGTCGAGGAACCGCTCGTAGTGGCCGATGTCCAGGTCGGTCTCGGCGCCGTCGTTGGTGACGAACACCTCACCGTGCTGGAAGGGGTTCATCGTGCCGGGGTCGACGTTCAGGTAGGGGTCGAGCTTCTGCATGGTGACCCGAAGGCCCCGCGCCTTGAGCAGCGCACCCAGGCTGGAAGCCGTAAGGCCCTTACCGAGGGAGGAGGCGACACCCCCGGTGACGAAGATGTGCTTGGTCGTCATGGATTTGGGCGGCATCGCCAAGAGGGGGCTCCCGTGGTCGCGAGGTGAGGGTGCGTACCGGCCGCCGGCCCGGAATTCGGGAGGCGCCGTCGCTGCGGTCGGGGGTTCTCTGCCCACCGGTCCACGGGGTACCAGGGTATCAGCGACGAGACGAGGACGCTTCCGGCCACGCGCCGGACCGCGTTCGACCTGCCTCTCACCTGCCGCTCACCCGTTCGGCGGACTCGCGTTGCCGAGACGGTCGCGCAGATCACCGAGGTGCGTCGTATCCTGCTCGGACACATCGCTGCGAGCCGGCCGGCGAAGGCACCATCACCGCCCGCTCCCGGGACCGAACGAGCTCGTCGAAGATCCCCTGACCGCACGTGCCCCACGGGGGCAGCAGCGGCCGTTCGACTGGAGATTGCACGTGGCCGGGCGCATCGAGGACTACGCACTTATCGGAGACATGCAGACAGCGGCGCTGGTCTGCAGGGACGGCTCGGTCGACTGGCTGTGCCTCCCCCGCTTCGACTCACATGCCGCATTTGCCGGACTTCTCGGCACCGAGGAACACGGATTCTGGCGGGTCGGCCCGGCGCACGCGGCCGACGCCGGGCCACCACCGGCGACCCGCCGCCGCTATCGCGGGGACTCACTGATCCTCGAATCGGAGTGGGACACCACGCGCGGCACGGTCAGAGTGACCGATTTCATGCCGCCGCGCGACGGCGCGCCCCAGCTGATCCGGATCGTGGAGGGCGTCAGCGGCCGGGTGCCCATGCGCTCCGCGCTGCGGATGCGTTTCAGTTACGGACGTGTGGTGCCCTGGGTCCACAAGGTCGGCGCGCGCACCGTCGCCGTCGCCGGGCCCGACTCGGTATGGCTCGATTCGGACACCGAGACCTACGGCAAGAACCTCACGACGTACTCCGACTTCACCGTCGCGCCC
The DNA here is from genome assembly GCF_051131715.1 of Streptomyces sp. A5-4. Taxonomy (NCBI): domain Bacteria; kingdom Bacillati; phylum Actinomycetota; class Actinomycetes; order Kitasatosporales; family Streptomycetaceae; genus Streptomyces; species Streptomyces sp. A5-4. Next base: position 1,406,344 of record NZ_CP178591.1, read on the forward strand.
GGTGACCGGATCACCTTCACCATCAGCTGGCAGCCCTCCCACAAGGACGCGCCGCCGCTGCCCGAGCCCGAGGCCGCGCTGGAGGCCACGGCCGAATTCTGGCGCGACTGGGTGGACCACTGCACGTACCACGGGCCCTACCGCGAGGCCGTGGTCCGCTCACTGATCACCCTCAAGGCGCTCACCTACGCCCCGACGGGCGGCATCGTCGCCGCACCGACGACCTCACTGCCGGAGGACATCGGCGGCTCCCGCAACTGGGACTACCGCTACACCTGGCTGCGGGACGCCGCGATCACCCTGTCGTCGCTGCTGCGCACCGGCTACCGCGAGGAAGCGCGGGCCTGGCGCGAGTGGCTGCTGCGCGCGGTGGCGGGCGATCCGGAGAACCTGCAGATCATGTACGGGATCGCGGGCGAGCGGGAGCTGGGCGAGGCCGAGCTGGACTGGTTGCCCGGGTACGAGAATTCGGGGCCGGTCCGGGTCGGCAACGGCGCGGCGGGCCAGCTGCAGCTGGACGTGTACGGCGAGGTGACCGAGGCACTCCACCTGGCCCACATGACGGGCCTGGCGCGCAACGACTACGCCGCGCTGCTCCAGCTCAAGCTGATCCGCTACCTGGAGGACCACTGGGACCAGCCCGACGAGGGCATCTGGGAGGTGCGCGGCCCGCGCCGCCACTTCGTGCACTCCAAGGTGATGGCCTGGGTCGCGGTCGACCGCACGATCAAGCTGATCGAGTCCGGCGACGCGGACGGTCCGATCGAGAAGTGGCGCGATCTGCGCGACGACATCCACCGCGACGTGTGCGAGAAGGGCTACGACCCGGAGCGCAACACCTTCACCCAGTCCTACGGCTCGAAGGAGCTGGACGCCTCCCTGCTGCTCATCCCGCAGATGGGTTTCCTGCCCCCCGACGACAAGCGGGTCATCGGCACCATCGAGGCGATCCAGCGGGAACTTTCCACGGAGGACGGATTCGTACTGCGCTACCCGACGTCCGGTGACGACGCGGGCGTGGACGGCCTGGAGGGCGACGAGGGTGCCTTCCTGGCGTGTTCGTTCTGGCTCGCCGACGACCTGGCGATGATCGGCCGGGTCGACGAGGCCCGGATCCTCTTCGAGAAGCTGCTGGGCCTGCGCAACGACCTTGGGCTGCTCGCCGAGGAGTGGGACTCCAAGCTGCAGCGCCAGGTGGGGAATTTCCCTCAGGCGTTCAGCCACGTGCCGCTGATCGACACGGCGCTGCGACTGACCGCGAGCGGAGCGTACGGCGGCTGAGTCGCGTCGTAGGTTCGCGGCTCCCGTGTCCTTTTCTCACCGGGGATGTCCACCGCGTGCGATAGGACACGGGGGGTGAGAACCATGCTTCTTGATCGAGTGGTTTCCCGCTTCGCGTACAGGACCGCCCGCGGTCGCCATCGGCGTGCGTGACGAGGGCACGACCCCGTGTCTTCCGAGGCGACCGGCGGGGTCGCCTCGGAAGACACGGGGTCCGCGCCGGCATCGCGCGGTATCGGTCGCCTGTCGGTGAGGACAGCGAACTGTCGGTGGGGTGTAGGCGGCCGCTGGGACCGTAGGGACTGGGCGTGAGTGGCTGTGAAGGTGCGGTCCCGCTCGCCTCCAGATCACTCTGAGCTCCGGGAGCACGCCATGCCCTTCGTACCCAAGGCTTCGCAGTGGGACGTTCACCGGTTGCCACCCGCCGAGGGAAAGCGCGTCCTGGTCACCGGCGGCAACGCGGACATCGGGTATTTCGTCGCCGAGCAGCTGGCCGGCGCCGGGGCCACGGTTGCTCTCGGTAGCCGCAACGCGTCGAAGGCCGAGGCCGCGATCGCCTCCATCGGCTCGCGTATCCACGGCGCGAAGGTGACGCACGTGCCGTTGGACCTGGCCGATCTTGCTTCATTGGAGGCATCCGTGGACGCGCTCGGGCTGGACCGCCTGGATGCGGTCGTCTACAACGCCGGCGTGGCGCTCGACCATCCACCACGCCGCGAAACCAAGGCCGGCCACGAGCTGATGTTCGCGACCAACCACCTGGGCCACTTCGCGCTGACCCACTACCTGGCCTCCCTGCTCGCGGCGACTCCGGGGAGTCGGATCGTCACCACCGGCAGCTTCGCCGCCAAGTCCGAACGTCTGAACCCCGACGATCTCCAGAGCGCGCACGACTACCGGCCCAACTGCGCGGTACGCCCAGGGTCGAACCCGTCTGGACCCACCTGACCGACACCACGACCGCGGCACGTCTGTGGGAGGCCAGCTGCGACTTGACCGGCACCGACCTGACGTTCACCCCCCTCCGTAAATGATCAAGATTATCCGAGACGGGCGAATGAATCGGACCGGTTCATCTGAGACTGGGGCCAGATCGCCTGAGATGAGACACGACGGCAGCGGGTGAGAAGGAGAGCAGCGCCGTGACTCTTCGGGCAGTGGCATCGCCGTTTCCGCCGGGCAAGCTGGGGAAATGACACGGAGCCGGGACTCCAGCAGATGACACGGCGTGAGAAGCCCGAGAACTGTCGAGGTCAGAGACGCGGCAGATGACACGGGGCGTGGGACCTGCAGGTCGCCGGGGTTCAGGGAGCGACCCGCCTGCGTGACATACACCACAACAGGCAGGCGGTCGCTCAAACCCCTCACGGGGGCGACGAGTTGTCGGGGCGAAGGGCGACGGCATCCGTCCCGTGACCTCGGGGTGATGGTCCTTGGACATGCACGCGAGTAGCGTCCGCCGAATGGATACTCAGGGCGGTATCACCGTGCAACGGGCACTTGAGCTGCCAGGACTCCGCGGCGGACTGCCCGAGGTCGTCGCGGGCGCCGACCGGCTGAACCGAACGGTGCGGTGGGTGCACGCCGGCGAGGTCCCGAACATGGCCTCGCTCCTGAAGGGCGGCGAGCTGCTGCTCACGACCGGCCTCGGCCTCGGGACCCGCCCCGCCGAGCAGCGCGCCTTTGTCCGCAGGCTCGCGGACCGCCAGATCGCGGCCCTGGTGGTGGAGCTGGGACCGCGCTTCAGCCGGCTGCCTTCGACGATCGTGGACACCGCGCGGGCGGCCGGGCTGCCGCTCGTACAGCTGCACCGCGAAGTGGCCTTCGTTTCCGTGACCGAGGAGATTCACACCGAGATCGTCAACGGGCACTACACACTGCTGCGGCAGGCCGAGGAGGTCCACCTGCGGTGTACGCAGGCGCTGCTCGGCGGGGGCGGGATCCCGCAGGTCCTCGGCATCCTCGCGGACTTCACAGCCAACCCGGTGTTCCTGGAGACGGCCGACGGTCAGCTGTTGTACGCCGCCGCCCCCGAGGCCGGGGAGGCCTGCGCCGACCCGTTGCAGGTGTGGGAGGGGCTGCGCGGGCAGCGGGAGGCGCGCGAGGAGGGGCCGCCCGCGAACGGCGTGCTGGTGGACGTGCCGGGCGGCGGGCACGGCGCAGGCTCCGTACGGGCCAGGATCGCCCTGCTCGCGGTGTCCGCCCCGCTCCTGCCCGTGCACCGGATCGCGGCGGAGCGGGCTGCCGGAATCCTCGCGGTCGTCCTGATGCAGGCGCGCCAGGAGGAGGAGCTCGCGGCCCGCGGGCGCGGCGACTTCCTCACGGACCTGGCACAGGGCCGCATCACCGCCGAGGACGCCCCCGCGCAGGCCAGGGTGCTCGGCTTCAAGCCGGGCGACGGGCCGCTGCTGCCGGTGGTGATGCGGCTGGCGGCCGAGCTGTCGCCGACGGGCAACTGGGCGGTGCTGGCGCGGGCCGTCCTGGAGGAGCTTTCGGCGGTGGGTGTGCCGGTGCTCCTCGGCGTCCGTCCGGTGGAGGGCCGGGTACCACTGCTGCTCGGCCTGCGCACCGAATCCGAACGTGCGGCGGTGGCCGACCGGGTCGCGGCGGCGCTGCGGGCCGGGGTGGAACGGGCCGGCCTCGGACGCACGGGCGGCATTCCGCCCGTCGTAGTGGTCGGCGTCGCGGGCAACTGGGCGGCGGCGTCGGCGGGTCTGCGGCACGCCGCGGAGACGGCGACGGCCGCGGAGGGGCTGCCGGGACGGCCCTGGTACGACGCGCGGCGCCTGGACATCGACCTGCTCCTCTGGCGCCTGCGCGAGCACCCGGACCTGGCGGCCTTCGTGGACCGGGCGATCGGACCGCTCCGCGACCACGACAGGACGGCGCGCCCGCCGCTGCTGCCCACCCTGCAGACGTTCCTCGCGCACGCGGGCCGCAAGGCGGAGACGGCGCGCGAGCTGCACCTGAACCGCCAGACGCTCTACAACCGGCTGGCGCGCATCTCGGAGCTGCTGGGCACCGACCTGGACGACCCGCAGACGGTCCTGGCGCTGAGCCTGGCCCTGAGGGCCCGCCGCCACACGGCTTAGCGCCGGCCCGGAGGGCCTCGGGAAGGGCGGGCGGAAGAAGACCCGCGCAGTCACAAGCACCCAACCGGTCGGCGTCCAAGCCGGTCGGCCCCTCAACCGGCCAGCACCCAAGCGGCCGGCCCATAGCCGGTCAGCCCGTCAGCCCGTCAGCGCATGAACTCGTGGTCCCGTTGACTCCGCAAACCGGACGACTCCTCAGCCAGTCAACTCGTCGTACACGCTCAACACCTGCGTGACGGTCTCGTCCTCCGTGGGCCAGGTAGCCGCCTGTGCCCGCCCGGCCTGCCCCAACCACTCGCACCGCGCGGGATCCGCCAGCAACCGCACCACCGCCCCCGCGAGGGCCTCCGTGTCCCCATAGGCGACGAGTTCGGCCGCGTCACCCACCAGCTCGGGCACTCCACCGACCGCCGTGGCAACCAGCGGCACACCCGCCCGCAGAGCCTCCTGCGCGAGGACGGAACGCGCCTCCCACCGGCTGGAGAGCACGGCGATGTCGGCGACGGCCAGCAACTCTCCAATGTCGTCACGGTGCCCGATGAGCCTGACCGGCAGCGCCTCGGCCTCGATACGGCGCTGAAGCCCGCCCCGCTCGCGGCCCTCTCCGGCGATGACCAGCAGCGGTACCGGGTCGAGATCGCGCCACGCGCGGGCCGCGTCCAGCAGGGCTCCGTAACCCCGGTGCCGCACCAGGCTCCCGACGGCCATGATCAACGGCCGGTCGACAGCGCCCAGTTCGGCGCGCGCCTTGCTCTCGTGGGCGTGCACCGGCGGGCGCGGCGTGGGCACGGTGACCGGCGCGAGCCGCGCATCGCGCGCCCCCCGGTTGCGGGCCCGGTCGACGAGATCGGACGACGTCCCGAGCACGATGGCGGCTGCCTTGGCGGCCCTGCGCTCCAGCAGGCGTACGAGATGCCCGCGCGCGCCCTCGGCGTGCGCCCGGCTGTGCCAGGTGACGACCAGGGGGACGCGCCGTCCCCGCAACGCCAGCGCGGCCCGCACGGCGGCGTGCAGCCCGTGCGCGTGCACGATGTCCGCCCCGACGCAGGCCGCGCGCAGCGTACCGACGGCCGCGGGGTCGCTGCGCCCGGCCACGGACACGAAGTTGGCGCCGGCTCCGGCGAAGTCGTAGGTGCGCTCCAGCTCGGCGGGGGCGCACACGGTGACGCGTACGCCCCTCGCGACGAGCCCGGCGGCCAGCGACCTGACGTGGGTGCTGCTGCCCGCGCTTCCGCCGCCGAGCACTTGGACAGCGCACAACGGCGACTGGCCGTACGGCGGGACCGGCAGGGTGCTGCTCACGGTGGTCGGAGCTCCTGAGTGGGCGTCGGACGGTGGAAAGGGAGGTGTGACGTACTACGGCCAAGAATGCCAGTCCGCACGCGCGTTCCGGCACTGCGGAAGGACCGATCCGTACCCGGGGCCGCAACAGCGGCACGGGGATCACTCACATGGGTGATCGTAGGGCGTCAGCGGTCGCCGTGGGCCGCAGCCGCGATCAGAGCTGCCGCGTGCAGAGCGAGACCGGTCCTGCCCCGCCCCGCGGCGATGGCGACGCCGAGTGCGGCACCGAGCGCATGGGCGCCCGTGTCACCGAGCATGGTGCGCTGTTCGATGTCGTCCATCGCAACCGCCACGGCGGCGCCCATCGGTGCCACCGCGAGCGCCCTGCCCGTACCGCGCCCGAGGAGCCCGGGAACCCCCAGCGCGAGCACCCCGGCAACGGCCCGCCCCGGCCGCACGTCGACGAGATTGACAAGATGCGCGGTGCCCGCGATCACCACCCCCGCGAGGGCCTTGTCGACCAGCCGCTCCTTGACCAGCGCACCGGCGACGAGCCCGGCGGTCCCGACCCCGAAGAGCTTCACGGCGCCACTGGTCACCTCGCCGCGCCGCAACGCCCCCAGATGCGCCCGGAATCCACGCCGCTGATCCCCGGCCCCCACGAAGTCGTCATAAGCCCCGCAGGCCCCGGCCCCCACCACGGCAACCACGGCAGCGGCCCGCGCACGCACGGGAACAGCCGCCAGGGCGGCCCCCACCACACACCCGGCAACAACAGCGGGACCGGCACACAGATCGACAGCACGCCCGGCGAAATTGGTCCGCTCCCCCAGAGCGACTCCCCCGGGAGGCCACCGCCGCAGCGCACGATAGACACCGCGCGTCGCCCCCACACCGAAGACGAACGCCCCACCACTCACCACTGCCATGGCCCCAACCCTACGAGGCGGCATTCACCCCCGGGAGGCTTCCCCCCCCGGAGGCTCCCAGGCCGTCAGGAGACCCACCGTCGGGAGGGGCGGGACGCGGAGAAGGTCGTGTCGGGACGTGCAGCGTGACTTGTGGGTCTCACCCCGGCAAGGCTTTCGGTGACCGCGCAGTGCGTCCGCATCATGCGGTCCCGATCGCTGCCTCCGGAGCGGCGTGCACCCTCTACGCTCCACGCCCCCGGCCGGACACCCGCACCACGACACGCTCCACTCCACTGGCCCGGCCGGGCAGAGGCCTAGGCGTCCGCCCGAGCCGCGGCCAACAACTCCTCCGCATGCGCCCGAGCGGTCTCCGAGTCCTCCTGGCCCGCCAGCATCCGCGACAGCTCCCGGACCCGGTCCTCGCCCTCCAGCACGGTCACACCACTACGGGTCACCGACCCGTCGCTCGTCTTCTCGACCAGCAGCTGCCGGTCGGCGAAGGCAGCGACCTGCGGGAGGTGCGTCACGACGACGACCTGGGCCGACTTGGCGAGCTTCGCCAGCCGCCGCCCGACCTCGACCGCCGCTTTACCGCCCACACCCGCGTCGACCTCGTCGAAAAGGTACGTGGGCACGGGGTCCGATCCGGCGAAGACGACCTCCACCGCAAGCATCACCCGCGAAAGCTCACCGCCCGACGCGCCCTTGGCGATCGGGCGCGGCAGGGTGCCAGGATGCGGGGCGAGCAGCAGCTCGACCTCGTCCGCGCCGGCCGCGCCGTACGCGACGAGCCTGCCATCCACCTCAATCCCGTTCTCCGGGTCCTCGGTCTGCTTGACGTCGATCGACACGCGGGCGTGCGGCATGGCGAGCGAGGCCAGTTCCTCCGTGACGGCGTCGGCGAACCGCTTGGCGGCCTCCGTCCGGGCGTCGGTCAGGGATTGTGCCAGCCCGGCCAGTTCGCCCCGCAGCACATCGCGTTCGGCCGCCAGTCCACCGATCCGGTCGTCGTCGCCCTCCAGATCGGTGAGACGTGCGGCGCCCTCCTGGGCCCACTGCAGGACGGCGGCGACATCCTCGCCGTACTTGCGGGTGAGCTGTGTGAGGGCCGCCCGACGCTCCTCCACCGCGGAGAGCCGCAGCGGGTCTGCGTCGAGGTTGTCGGCGTATCCGGCCAGTTCCCCCGCCACATCGCCCAGCAGGATGCCGATCTCGCCGATGCGTTCGGCGAGGGTGGCGAGCGCCGGGTCGTGGGAGCGTACGGCGTCCAGCGCCCGGTGCGCCCCGGCGACCAGCACGGTCGCGTCGATGTCCTCGGCGTCCTCGGGGTTGCCGGCCAACGCGGCGTGCGCGACGATCGCGGCCGAGGCCAGCGCCTCGGCGTGGCCCAGTCGTTCGGCCTCGGCGGCGAGTTCGACATCCTCGCCGGCCAGCGGCTCGACGCCGTTGATCTCCTCAAGACCGAAGCGGAGCAGATCGGCTTCCTGGGCGCGCTCACGCGCCCGGGTGGTCAGCTCTTCCAGCTCCGCCGAGACGGACCGCAGGCGACGGTGGGCCTCGGTGTACTTGGCGTGCGGCACCGATACGGCGTCGCCCGCGTACCGGTCCAGCGCCTGCCGCTGACGGGCGGGCCTCAGCAGTCCCTGCTGGTCGGTCTGTCCGTGTACGGCGACGAGGTCGTCGGCCAGTTCGGCGAGCAGCCCCACCGGCACGGAACGCCCGCCGAGATGGGCGCGCGAGCGCCCCTCCGCCGAGACGGTCCTGCTGACCAGCAACGCTCCGTCGTCGAGTTCGGCGCCGGCCTCCCGGGCCCGTACCGCGGCCGGCGCGTCGGCGGGCATGGTGATCCGCCCCTCGACCACCGCGGCCTTGGCTCCGACCCGCACCAGGGCAGGATCGGCTCGCCCGCCGAGCAGCAGCCCGAGGCTGGTGACGACCATGGTCTTGCCCGCACCGGTCTCGCCGGTCACCGCCGTGAACCCCGGTGACAGCTCGACGACAGCATCGTCGATAACGCCCAGCGACCGTATCCGCATCTCCTCCAACACGGACACGACCTTACGAGGTCTGGCACCCGGTGTGCGACGGCCCCCGCTCCCTCACCCTCCCGGAGCTCGCCGGGAGTGCCTCGGGGATGCTCCCGAAAGCTCTCCGGCCGGTTCGGAAAACCCCACCCCGGGTCCGGGTGATCCCCCCATGGTGCCCGCCCCTGCCAACCGGCACTCTGAATCCCATGAGTACGGGATGCGCACGATTTGCCCTGCGTGGACACCGCCCCGCCTTCGTCGGCGCGGCGGTGGCCGCCCTGTTCGCGGCGCCCGTGGTGAGCGCGTCGATGCCCATGCCGACCGTGGCGGGCGGCGACGGCGTGCCGGGCGGCGTGCAGGAGATGGCGGCCGCCCTGCTGATCGGATCCATCTACATGTCGATTTTCGTCGTCGTGTCCACGATGGGCACGGCTGTGGTCCAGCAGCATCGCGCGATCGCGCTGGTCCGCCCGATCGGGGCCCGGCCGCGCCAGGTCCGCCGGGCCCTGGCCGCGTCCCTGCCCGCGGCGCGCACCGGTTTTGTGCTGGGCGCGGCGCCGGCCCGCCCCTGGTTCGAGGGGATGCCCAGTCATGGGCTGATACCGCCGGGGACGGACGCCCGCGTCAGCCGGGTCGCGCCGCCTGTGTGTCCAGCTGTCGCCGTGGTGACGTCCACGGCCGCCGCGCTGCCGGCGTCGCTGCGCCTCTCGCTGCTGCGGCCCCGCCAAGGCGCTCGACGAGGCCTCGCCGGGCCGCCAGGGTCTCGGCCCGCTGGCGTGGCCCCGCCCGGCCTGCTCGCCGTCACGGGCGGGGCGCCGCTGTCCGTCCTGATGTCCAGGCAGTCGACGGGCGAAGCCGCCGAGAGAGCTTCCAGAGCCACCCCCGGCGCGGACTCAGCTGCGCGCGGACCAGGCCCGGCGCAGGCCCGGCCCCGCGCGGGCCGATTCCGCCCTATTCCGCGCAGACGCGGGCCAGTGCTCCGCCCGGACTCAGTTCGGCGCGCCGCGCCAACCGGCCACGGGCAAGGCGAACTTGGCGACCAGCCGGTCGGTGAAGGACGCGTGGTGCAGTCGCGCCAGCCGTACAGGCACAGCGCCACGCCGGACCTCCACCCGCGCCCCGGCGGGCAGTTCGACGGTCCTGCGCCCGTCGCACCACAGCACGCCGTGCGGCGTGTGGGGCTGCACTTCGACGGCGAGCACCGAGTCGGGCGAGGTCACCAGGGGCTTGGCGAACAGCGCATGGGCGCTGATCGGCACCATGAGGAGAGCCTCCACCTCCGGCCAGACCACGGGCCCGCCGGCCGAGAAGGCGTACGCCGTGGAGCCGGTCGGGGTGGCACAGACGATGCCGTCACAGCCGAAGCCGGTCACCGGACGGCCGTCGATCTCCAGGACGACCTCCAGCATCCGCTCGGGCGAGACCTTCTGCACGGCGGCCTCGTTGAGCGCCCAATCGGTGTGCACGACCGTGCCGTTGTTGTGCACGATGACGTCGAGAGTCATGCGCTCCTCGACCTCGTAAGCGCGCGTGACGACCCGGTCGACCACCTTGTCGAGGTCGTCGCGCTCGGCCTCCGCGAGGAAACCGACCCGGCCGAGGTTGACGCCGAGCATCGGCACCCCGGAGGCGCGGGCGAATTCGGCGCCGCGCAGCAGCGTCCCGTCCCCGCCCAGGACGACGAGCAGTTCGCAGCCGTCGAGGACGTCGGGCGAAGCCTCCGCCACCAGTTCGACGGATGGTGGCAGCGGTAGATCGGCCGCTTCCGCGGCGAGCACGCGAACGCCGATTCCGCTGCGCAGCAGCCCCTGTACGACCAGTTCGGCGCTGCGGATCGCCGCTGGGCGACCGGTGTGCGCCAGCAGGAACACGGTCCGCGCCGCATCCGATGCTTCTGTTCCAGCTGTCGTCGTTGTCAACGCGGCCCCTCCGCCACTGCACGGTCAACGTCCGCCGGGTCCAGTTCGGGAGCCCCGGCCCGGAGCCAAAGAAAGTACTCGACATTTCCCGAGGGCCCGGGCAACGGGCTCGCGGTCACACCCCGTACGCCGAGGCCCAGTGCCCATGCCCGCCGCGCCACGGCCCGTACGGTCTCCGCGCGCAGCTCGGTGCTGCGCACGACTCCGCCGCTGCCCAGGCGTTCCTTGCCCACCTCGAACTGCGGCTTGACCATCAGGACAAGGTCGGCGTCCGGAGCCGCGCAGCGCACGAGCGCCGGGAGCACCAGCCCCAGAGGGATGAAGGACAGGTCGCCGACAATAATGTCCGCCGCCTCCCCGTCGATCATCTCAAGAGTCATTTCCCGCACGTTGGTACGGTCCTTGACGGTCACGCGTTCATCGGACTGCAAAGACCAGGCGAGCTGGCCGTAGCCGACGTCGACCGCGAGGACATGTCCGGCCCCGGCCCGCAGCAGCACATCGGTGAAGCCGCCGGTCGACGCCCCGGCGTCCAGTGCCCGCCGCCCCTCGACCTTCAGCCCCAGCGGGGTGAACGCCTCCAGTGCGCCCGCCAGCTTGTGCCCGCCGCGCGAGACGTAGTCGGGGTCGTTGTCGTCGTTGAGCACCAGGACCGCGGCACTCGTCTCGACCTGTGTGGCGGCCTTGGTCGCGGTGGTGCCGGCCACCTTCACCCGCCCTGCGGCGATCAGCTGGCTCGCGTGCTCCCGTGAGCGCGCGAGATTCCGGCGGACCAGCTCGGCGTCGAGGCGGCGTCGCGCGACTCCTGCCACGTTCGGTTCAGCTCCTGTTTTCGTACGAGGAAGGGGGCGCCGGTGGTCCCGGGCGTGCGTCGAGCGCGGTCAGCGCCTCACGCAGCCCCCCGTGTACATCCTCGTACACCTCGATGTGTCCGTCCGACGGGAGGTCGTCCGCGTCGGCCAGCCGCTCCAGGTGCGCGTCCACCTCGGCGTGCCCGGTAGGGGTGCGCACCACTCCGATGGGCGCCGGGCCGACCGGTGCGTGGACCGGACCCGCGGCAGTCCCGTCGGCGAACTCCGGGCCCGCGGGCCCCTGGAGTGCGGCCCCCGAGATGTCCCGCCCCCCTGCGAACCCCTGACTCCCGGAGTCGGCCCCCTGACCCGCCATCGCGTCGTTCATGCCACGACGCTACCCCGAAGCGCTGGGGTACCGTCGATCTCAATGGCGACCACGGGGGAGTGCCGCAGCGCGCTCGACAAAATCTCGGACAATCTGGCTCGGGCCGACGACGGCGTGCGTGGCGCCGTGGCGCTCGACCGCTCGTTGAGCTGCCACATCACCGATCTCGACGTCTCTTTCACCGGCCGCCTGACGGCCGGCCGGATCGAGGTGGTCGAGACCCTGGACGGGCGCCCGCCCGAGCGCGCCGAGATCCGGCTGGCCATGACCGGCGACGACCTGGTCGCGCTGGTCGGCGGCGAGCTGAACTTCGCGAAGTCCTGGGCCACCGGCCGGGTCAAGCTGGAGGCGGGCTTCCGCGACCTGATGCGCCTCAGGAAGCTGCTGTAGCGGCCGGGGCCGCCGGGCCGGGAGACTCCTGCAACGGCCCGGACCGTCAGGAGCCCCCTGCAACGGCCGAGGCCGTCGCGGTCCCTGCCGAGATCTTCGCCGTACGCGCCCTGCGTGACGCCGGCACCACCAGCGGAGTCCCGGTCTCCGGATCGTCGATCACCTGGCAGCGCAGTCCGAAGACCCGCTCGACCAGCTCCGCGGTGACCACCTCGGCGGGCGGCCCCTGCGCGACGATCTCGCCCTCCCGCATGGCGATCAGGTGCGTGGCGTAACGCGCGGCGTGATTCAGGTCGTGCAGTACGGCGACGAGCGTGCGCCCCTGCGTCTCGTGCAGCTCCGCGCACAGATCCAGGACATCGATCTGGTGCTGGATGTCGAGGAAGGTCGTCGGCTCGTCGAGGAGCAGCAGCGGGGTCTGCTGGGCGAGGGCCATCGCGATCCAGACGCGTTGCCGCTGGCCGCCGGACAGCTCGTCGACGTAGCGCTCGGCCAGATCGGCGACGCCCGTCGAGTCCATCGCCTCCCCGACGATCCGCTCGTCCTCGGGCGACCACTGCCGCAGCAGCCCCTGGTGCGGGTAGCGGCCGCGCGCCACCAGGTCGGCGACCGTGATGCCGTCCGGTGCGATCGAGGACTGGGGCAGCAGCCCCAGTGTCTTGGCCACCTTCTTCGCCGGCATGGAGCCGATGACGTTGCCGTCGAGCAGCACCCTGCCTCGGGATGGCTTGAGCATCCGTGAAAGCGCGCGCAGCAGTGTCGACTTGCCGCAGGCGTTCGGCCCGACGATGACGGTGAAGGAGTTGTCGGGTATCTCGACGGAGAGGTTTTCCGCGATGACCCGCTGGTCGTAGCCGAGGGTCACCGATTCCGCGGTGAGGCGCTGCACTGGCATGCTCCTGGAAGTCTGCACAGCCGAACCGGCCGAATGGGCCGGGGCGGTCGGAAGAGTCGAATCGGTGGGTCGCGAGGTCATATGCGCCCCGCCTTGCGTTCGGTGACCAGCAGCCACAGCAGATAGCAGCCACCGAGCACCCCGGTCACCACACCCACCGGCAGTTGGCTGTCCCCGAAGGCCTGCTGGGCCACCCAGTCGGCGACCACCAGCAGTGCGGCGCCCATACAGGCGGCTGCCCCGACGTTGGGCCCGGGTGATCCCGTCACCCGGCGGGCCAGCTGGGGCGCGCTGAGCGCCACGAAGGCGATGGGCCCCGCGGCGGCCGTCGCCACAGCGATGAGCATGACGGCGGCGAGCATCAGCACCAGCCGGCTGCGTTCGACACTCACCCCGAGCGCGTACGCGGAGTCGTCGCCCATCTCCAGCATGCGCAGCGCACGACCGTGCCCAAGGACCAGCGGCAGCAGGACCAGGCACCCGATCAGCAGCGGCCAGGCCTGCTCCCAGCCCCGGCCGTCGAGCGAGCCGGTCATCCAGACCGTGGCCCGCGTCGCGTCGACCAGGGCCGCCTTGGTGAGCAGGTAGTGGTTGAACGCGGTGAGCATGGCTGCCGCGCCAATACCGACGAGCACCAGCCGATAGCCGTGCACGCCCCGCTTCCACGCGAGGAAGTAGACCGCGACACCGGTCAGCAGGCAGCCGACGAGCGCGCCGCCCGCCACGGCCGCGGCCCCGCCCTTGAACACGACGATCACGGTGAGCGCCCCGACGGTCGCGCCCTGGCCGAAGCCGATCACGTCGGGGCTGCCCAGCGGGTTGCGGGAGAGGGACTGGAAGACCGCGCCGGACACTCCGAGCGCCACACCGACCAGCAGGGCGACGACGACCCGCGGCATCCGCAGGTCGGTCACGATGAATTCCTGCGCGGCGGTGCCGTTGCCGAGAAGGGTGCGTACGACGTCGGCGGGCGACATCGGGAAGTCGCCGCTGCCGATGAGGACGATGCCCACCGCGAGTGCCACGACGGCGAGCAGCAGCATCGCGAGGAGCGCCCTGGGGTCGAGCCGGACGGAGAACCCGCCGGGGGTGCGCACCGCGCGGGGTCCGGGGGTCCTTCCCCGGGAAGGAACGCTCACAGCTGGGCCATCTTCCGGCGACGTACGAGGTGGATGAAGACGGGCCCGCCGACGAGCGCGGTCACGATACCGACCTGTAGTTCGGCGGGCCGGGTGACGACGCGGCCGATGACGTCCGAGCCCAGCAGCAGGACGGGCGCGAGGACCGCCGCGTACGGCAGGATCCAGCGAATGTCGGGTCCCGTGATGGCGCGGACGAGGTGCGGCACCATCAGTCCGACGAAGATGATCGGCCCGCAGGCGGCGGTCGCCGCGCCGCAGAGCAGGGTGACGGCGAGCATGGCCAGTACGCGGGTACGGGTCAGGTGCGCGCCCAGGGAGCGCGCGGCGTCGTCGCCCATCTCCATGGCGTTCAGCGGCCGGGCGATCAGCAGGGCGAGCAGCACACCGGCGGTGATGAACGGCCAGACCTTGCCGATGACCTCCATGTTCGCGGAGGCCAGCGAGCCGACCGTCCAGAAGCGGAGCCGGTCGAGGGCCGCGGAGTCCAGCAGTTGTACGGCGTTGACATAGCCGTAGAGCGCGGCCGTGGCGGCCGTACCCGCGAGGGCGAGCCGTACCGGTGTCGCCCCCCGGCTGCCCCCCAGGACGTACACCAGGGCCGAGACGACCCCGGCGCCCAGGAACGCGAACCACACATAGCCGGTCAGCGAAGTGATCCCCAGGAAGCTGATGGCGGAGACGACGGCGGCCGAGGCGCCCGCGCTCACCCCGAGCAGCCCCGGCTCGGCGAGCGGGTTGCGGGTGATCGCCTGCATGACCGCGCCGGAGAGCCCGAGCGCCGTGCCGACGAGCATGCCGAGGACGGTTCGGGGCACCCGCACGTCCCGGACGATCACATCGATGCCGGTGCCCGAGGCATCGAACAGCGCGTGCCATACGTCGTCCAACGGGACGGGCTTGGCGCCAATGGCGATACTCGCGATCACCACGAGCGCGAGCACGCCGAGCGAGAGGAGCAACCCGCCGGCCCGTAGGGCGCGGCGTCTGCGGAGCGCGGGATCCGGCTCGGCCTGCACCGCGCTCTGTTCGGGGGGACTGTCGACCAACACCCAGTTAGGTTAGCCTACCCTCGCATCGCGGTCGCTCCTCGACCGTGCCGGATACGTGCTAGAGGCCCAGCCGGTCCAGAGCCTTCGCGGGATCCAGCGCGCATGCCCCGTCGCCCGCCTGCGTCCAGGCGGCAGCGCACAGCGCCCGCAGCCCGTCCAGCGCGCCCCCCTCACCGTCGACCATCAGCGCGTCCCCCTGCACGGAGGCCGTCCACCCACCGCAGGTGAACCCGCCGTCGGCCTCGGCCACCTCGGGCTGCCCGGTCAGCAGGCCCCGCAGATCCGCGTCCACGTACGTCGGCCGGTACTTCGGCTCGGCGCCCAGCAGCAGCGCCGCGTCCGTCACCCCGGTCAGCACGAGCAAGGAGTCGACGCCTCCCACATTCGCGCCCTCGATGTCCGTGTCCAGTCGGTCCCCGACGACCAGCGCCCGCTCGGCGCCGGTCCGCAGCACCGTCTCCCGGTGCATCGGCGGCAGCGGCTTGCCGGCCACCTGCGGCTCGGCGCCCGTGGCGATGCGTACGACCTCCACCGCCGCACCGTTGCCGGGGGCGATCCCCCGCGCACTCGGGATCGTCAGGTCGGTGTTGGACGCGAACCAGGGCACGCCCCGCGCGATGGCGTACGAGGCCTCCGCGAACCGGCTCCACGGCAGGTCCGGCCCGCCGTATCCCTGCGCCACGGCGACCGGGTCGTCGTCGGCCGACTCCACCGGTTCCAGGCCCCGTTCGCGCAGCGCGACCCGCAGCCCCTCACCGCCGATGACCAACACCCTCGCTCCGGCCGGTACCTGATCGGCGATCAGCCGGGCCACGGCCTGCGCCGACGTGATCACATCGGACGCCTCGGCCGGCACCCCGAGCTCCGTGAGGTGCTGCGCCACGGCGTCGGGCGTCCGCAGTGCGTTGTTGGTCACATAGGCGAGATGCATTCCGCCGTCCCTGGCCGCGCCGAGCGCCTCGACGGCATGGACGATGGCCTCGCCGCCCGCGTACACCACTCCGTCCAGATCCAGCAGAGCCGTGTCGTACGCCTCCCCCAGCACTCGCGCGCTCGCGTCGGGACAGGTCCTGATCTGCTGGCTCATTCTGGTCTCGCTCCTCAGTCGATGCCTCTCCCCCGATCATCGCGCATCGAGGTACCCCACTTACGATGCATCAATGACTAACCATGGTGGGCCAGAGGAGGACCACGGCCTGCGCCTGGTCCCCTTCCGTGGACTGCGATACGTCCCCAAGCGGGTCGGCAGTCTGGCCGCGGTGACGTCGCCGCCGTACGACGTCGTCGTACGACCGGACGGTCTCCACCATCTGGAATCGGCCGATCCGCACAACATCGTCCGGCTGATCCTCCCGCAGGCGGCCACCCCGGCGGATCGCAACCGGCAGGCGGCCGACACCCTGGGCCGCTGGTTGGGCGAAGGCGTGCTGGCCCCCGATCCGGAACCCGCTCTGTACGTGTACGAACAGAGCAAGGGCGACCTCCTCCAGCGCGGTCTCATCGGCTCTCTCGCCCTGTCCGACCCCGCCGACGGCGTGGTCCTCCCGCACGAGGACGTCATGCCGCACGTGGTCGCGGACCGGGCCGGACTGATGCGCGCCACCGCCGCCAACCTCGAACCGCTCCTGCTGACCTACCGGAGCGACGGCGACGACAGCGGCGCCACAGCCGTCATCGACCGCACGACCCAACGCGCCCCGCTCCTGTCCACCACCACGGAGGACGGTTTCAGTCACCGCCTGTGGTCCGTCACGGACCCCGCCGAACTGGAAGTGGTCTCCAAGGACCTCTCCCACCGCCAGGCCCTGATCGCCGACGGACACCACCGCTGGGCGACCTGCCTGCGCCTCAGGTCGGAACAGCCCGCCCCCGGCCCCTGGGACTACAGCCTGGTCCTCCTCGTCGACACGGCGAGCTACCCGCTCCAGGTCCGCGCCATTCATCGCCTGCTGCACCGCCTGCCCGTGGCCGACGCGCTGGCGGCGCTGGCCGGCGCGTTCCGCGTCCGCGAAGTCCCCGGCCCGCTTCCGCACGCCATGGACGCCCTCGCCGCTGCGGCCACGGCAGGCAACGCGTTCCTCCTCGCGGGAGACGGCGCGTTCCACCTCGTCGACCGCCCCGACGAGGCCCTGCTCGCCCGTACGGTCCCCACCGACCGTCCCGCGGCCTGGCGCACCCTCGACGCGACCGTCCTGCACACCACCCTGCTGGACCACCTGTGGTCGATCCCGGACGCCCCCGAGGACATCGGCTACATCCACGCCACGGACGCGGCCGTCGAGCAGGCGGAACGGCACGGGGGTACGGCCGTCCTCATGCATCCGGTACGCGAGGAAGTCGTCCGGGACCTCGCGCGCCAGGGCGTCATGATGCCCCGCAAGTCCACGTCGTTCGGCCCCAAGCCGGCCTCCGGCCTGGTCCTGCGCAGCCTCGGTCTGAGCTGACCGAGGCGAAAACGCGAAAGGGCGGCACCCCCGTGGGGTGCCGCCCTTCATACGTGCCACGCGCGCATGGCGGTGGGATCAGTCCTTGTCGCCGTCGACAGGCTCCACGAACAGCGTGCCCGCGATCCCGGGCGCAGCCTTGGGTTCCGCCTCGATCCGAACCTCGTCCTCGACGTCGACGTCGTCGTCCGAGGCAGCCGGAGCAGCCGCGTCCACGCCCGCGTCCGAGTCGACGTCGATCGCGACCTCGCCCGTGTCGGCTTCCGCCTCGTCTGTGTGCGCCTCGTCGCCGAGCGCGTCCACGAACTCCACGCCGTCAAGCGCGGCGAGCCGGTCCGAAGCGTCCGTCGACCCGTCCTTGTCGGCCTCGGCGGACTTGCCGAACCACTCGCGCGCCTCGGCCTCACGCCCTGCGGTCAGCAGTGCGTCGGCGTACGCGTACCGCAGTCGCGCGGTCCACGGCTGTACGGAGTTCGACGCCAGCTCGGGGCCCTGCAGCGTCACGATGGCCGCATCGATCTGCCCCATGTCACGGCGTGCACCGGCCGCGACCATGCGCATCTCGACCTGGCCCGCCTTGTCGAGCTTCTTCACCTCGGGCTCACCGGCCATCGCCATCGCCCGCTCCGGCCGGCCAAGACCGCGCTCGCAGTCCGCCATGACGGGCCACAGCTCTACGCTGCCGGTCATCCGACGGGCCGCACGGAACTCCGCGAGAGCCTCCGTGTATCGCTGCGTCGCGTAGGCCGCGAAACCTGCGGCCTCACGCACCGCCGCCACACGCGAGGCGAGACGCAGCGCGATCCGCGAGTACTCGTAGGCCTCCTCGGGCTCCTCGTCAATGAGGTTGGCGACCATGACGAGGTTCTTCGCGACATCCTCGGCAAGCGTCTTCGGCAGGCTCATGAGCTCCTGGCGAACGTCCTTGTCGATCTCGCGCCCCGTGACGTCCTCAGGGATGGGAAGCCGCTTGATGGGCTCACGGTCCCGATCATCACGCTGGAAGCCACCACGCTCCCGGTCGTCCCGACGCGGCCCGCGGTCGTCACGCCGGTCGTCACGACGCTCGAAGCCGCCACCGCGGTTGTCATCACGACGGGGTGCACTGGAGGGACGGTCGTCACGACGCTGGAAACCACCACCGGCCGGACGGTCATCACGACGCGGAGCACTCGACGGGCGGTCGTCGCGACGCTGGAACCCACCGCTGCCACCACTGGGGCGATCATCCCGGCGAGGACCACTCGGCGGGCGGTCGTCACGACGCTCGTAGCCGCCACCGCTGGGACGACCACCACGGTCATCACGACGGGGCGCACCACGATCATCATCACGACGAGGACCACTGGACGGACGGTCATCACGACGCTGGAAACCACCACCGGCCGGACGGTCATCACGACGCGGAGCACTCGACGGGCGGTCGTCACGACGCTCGTAGCCGCCACCGCTGGGACGACCACCACGGTCATCACGACGGGGCGCACCACGATCATCATCACGACGAGGACCACTGGACGGACGGTCATCACGACGCTGGAAACCACCACCACCACTGGACGGGCGGTCGTCGCGACGCTGGAACCCACCGCCACCACCACTGGGGCGATCATCCCGGCGAGGACCACTCGGCGGGCGGTCGTCACGACGCTCGTAGCCGCCACCGCTGGGACGACCACCACGGTCATCACGACGGGGCGCACCACGATCATCATCACGACGAGGACCACTGGACGGACGGTCATCACGACGCTGGAAACCACCACCACCACTGGACGGGCGGTCGTCGCGACGCTGGAACCCACCGCCACCACCACTGGGGCGATCATCCCGGCGAGGACCACTCGGCGGGCGGTCGTCACGACGCTCGTAGCCGCCACCGCTGGGACGACCACCACGGTCATCACGACGGGGCGCACCACGATCATCATCACGACGAGGACCACTGGACGGACGGTCATCACGACGCTGGAAACCACCACCGCCACCGCTGGTGCTGGGACGCGTGCCACGGTTGTCGTCGCGGCGGGGACCGCCACGGTCGTCGCGCGCGCCACCAGTGGGGCGGTCGTCCCGACGGGAGCCACCGCGATCATCGTCCCGGCGCGGCCCACGGTCGTCACGACCGCCGCGGAATCCGCCCCTGTCTTCGCCGTCCCGGCGGCGCGAGTCGCGCTCCGGACGATCGTCGGGGGTGTTGGTGGACATCGGTATGGCTCCTGTCTTGGGGTAACGCAGTCATTCTCGCGCAGCCGGCCGTCGGACGCGCTTTGGGAAAAACAAAAAGGACCCTTGGTCCAGCGTGGACGCTGGACCAAGGGTCCTGAAAGATTGTTCGGCGGTGTCCTACTCTCCCACAGGGTCCCCCCTGCAGTACCATCGGCGCTGAAAGGCTTAGCTTCCGGGTTCGAAATGTAACCGGGCGTTTCCCTAACGCTATGACCACCGAAACCCTATCGGGTTCTAGCGAACAAGCACACTCTTCAATTAAGTAAGTGGATCTGTTCAACCGGTGCGACTGTTCGCAACCCGGGAACAACACAGTGGACGCGAGCAACTGAGGACAAGCCCTCGGCCTATTAGTACCAGTCAGCTCCACCCGTTACCGGGCTTCCACATCTGGCCTATCAACCCAGTCGTCTACTGGGAGCCTTAACCACTCAAGGTGGTGGGAATACTCATCTCGAAGCAGGCTTCCCGCTTAGATGCTTTCAGCGGTTATCCTTTCCGAACGTAGCCAACCAGCCGTGCCCTTGGCAGGACAACTGGCACACCAGAGGTTCGTCCGTCCCGGTCCTCTCGTACTAGGGACAGCCCTTCTCAATATTCCTACGCGCGCAGAGGATAGGGACCGAACTGTCTCACGACGTTCTAAACCCAGCTCGCGTACCGCTTTAATGGGCGAACAGCCCAACCCTTGGGACCGACTCCAGCCCCAGGATGCGACGAGCCGACATCGAGGTGCCAAACCATCCCGTCGATATGGACTCTTGGGGAAGATCAGCCTGTTATCCCCGGGGTACCTTTTATCCGTTGAGCGACAGCGCTTCCACAAGCCACTGCCGGATCACTAGTCCCGACTTTCGTCCCTGCTCGACCCGTCGGTCTCACAGTCAAGCTCCCTTGTGCACTTACACTCAACACCTGATTGCCAACCAGGCTGAGGGAACCTTTGGGCGCCTCCGTTACTCTTTAGGAGGCAACCGCCCCAGTTAAACTACCCATCAGACACTGTCCCTGATCCGGATCACGGACCGAGGTTAGACATCCAGCACGACCAGAGTGGTATTTCAAGATTGACTCCACACACACTGGCGTGCATGCTTCAACGTCTCCCACCTATCCTACACAAGCCGAACCGAACACCAATATCAAACTATAGTAAAGGTCCCGGGGTCTTTCCGTCCTTCTGCGCGAAACGAGCATCTTTACTCGTAGTGCAATTTCACCGGGCCTATGGTTGAGACAGTCGAGAAGTCGTTACGCCATTCGTGCAGGTCGGAACTTACCCGACAAGGAATTTCGCTACCTTAGGATGGTTATA
>NZ_CP178591.1:1432500-2932500 GCF_051131715.1 Streptomyces sp. A5-4
ATACGCGTGCGAGCCCGGGTCGCGCGGTCCGTCGTATGCCTCGACCTCGGTAAGGCGCAGTTCGATGGGCCCGTCGTCGGACTCACGCACCAGGGTGCGGCCCAGCAGGTCGGGGGCGACCGCAAGGACAGGGCGGTCGAAGAACCCCCGGTCGAGCGGCGTACGGTCTGGATCCGTGATCATGCCATCCGAGCGTAGTGGAACTCGTCCACCCGGGTAGGTGGCCGCGAGACATCCGCTTTGCCAGGGTGAGGGCGCGGAACCGGGTGTGCTCGTTCTGCGTTTGTACGGGTCAGTATCAAAAATCTGGGGAGAGACATGGGCTTCAAGAAGCTGCTCGCGAGTTTGGGTGCCGGTGGCGCGTCGGTGGAGACGGAGCTCACCGAGGCGAACGTCGTGCCCGGTGGTGTGGTGCAGGGCGAGGTGCGGATCCAGGGTGGATCGGTCGATCAGCAGATCGACGCCCTCTCGGTCGGGCTTCAGGCCCGCGTCGAGGTCGAGGGCAACGACCAGGAGATCAAGCAGGACATCGAGTTCACCAAGCAGCGGCTCGGTGGCGCCTTCGAGGTGAAGGCCGGGGCCGTGCACGTGGTGCCGTTCGGTCTTGAGATTCCCTGGGAGACGCCCATCACGAGCATCGCCGGCCAGCAGCTGCGCGGGATGAACATCGGGGTGACGACCGAGCTGGAGATCGCGCGGGCCGTGGACTCCGGTGACCTGGACCCGATCAACGTGCACCCGCTGCCGGCGCAGCAGGCCCTGCTGGACGCCTTCGTACAGCTGGGCTTCCGCTTCAAGAGCGCCGACATGGAGCGCGGTCACATCCGTGGGACGCGTCAGCGGCTGCCGTTCTACCAGGAGATCGAATTCCTGCCGCCGCAGCAGTACCGCGGGCTGAACCAGGTCGAGCTGACCTTCGTCGCGGACGACCGCGAGATGGACGTCGTACTGGAGATGGACAAGAAGCCGGGGCTGTTCAGCGAGAGCAGTGACTCCTACCGGGCATTCAAGGTCGGGCTGAACGACTTCCAGGGCACCGACTGGAGTGCGTACCTCAACGAGTGGCTCGCGCAGGTCGGCGGTCGGCGCAACTGGCTCTAGGCCCCTAGGCTCGGAAGCTGTCAGGCAGAAACACCGAACCGGAGGTTGAGACGTGTCCGAGGCCAAGAAGGCGCCGCTCCCCCATGACTTCCATCCGCCGGTGCCCTCGTTCACCGTGGTGAGCGAGGACGTCGCGCAGGGTGCGGTGCTCAAGGACGCTCAGGTCCACGCGGCCGGTAATACGTCGCCGCACTTGCGGTGGGAGGGGTTCCCGGCCGGGACCAAGAGCTTCGCCGTGACCTGCTTTGATCCGGACGCCCCGACCGGCAGCGGTTTCTGGCACTGGACTGTCTTCAACATTCCGGCGTCGGTCACGGAGCTGCCGGCCGGGGCGGGCGGCGGGAAGTTCGAGGGGCTTCCCGACGGCGCCCTGCAGGCTCGTAACGACTACGGGTCGAAGGACTTCGGCGGGGCAGCGCCGCCGGCCGGCGAGAACCACCGTTATGTCTTCACCGTGTACGCGGTGGACAGCGAGAAGCTCGGGCCGGACGCGGACACCCCGCCTGCGGCGGTCGGGTTCAATCTGCGTTTTCACACCCTCGGGCGTGCTCAGCTGGTCGCACAGTATGAGGCTCCCGCGCAGAGTTGACCGTTCATCCTCTGTTTGCCCGTCCCTGGTCTTGGAAGAGATCAGGGACGGGCATTTTTTTATTACGTTGTCCATCTCGACGCGCCCGTCCAGAGTTGATCCAAGCCCGCCGGGGGTGGGCCGACGCAGGGAGGGTGGGCGAGATGCGGGACACGCTGGTACTGAACGCGAGCTTCGAGCCGCTGTCGACAGTGACACTGAACCGTGCCGTGGTGCTTGTGCTGCAGGACAAGGCCGTCGTCGAGCAGGCCCATCCCGGACTGCTGATGCGAGCGGCGGCCGTGGAGCTTCCGGTGCCGCAGGTGATCAGGCTCTGCCGGTATGTGCGGGTGCCTTTCCGAAGACATGCGCCGTGGTCGAGGCGGGGTGTGCTGATACGGGACCAGCACCGGTGCGCGTACTGCGGGCGGCGGGCGACGACCGTCGACCATGTCGTGCCGAGGTCGCAGGGTGGTGAGGACACCTGGCTGAACACGGTGGCGTCCTGTGCGCAGGACAACCACCGCAAGGCGGCGCGTACGCCGGAGGAGGCTTCGATGCCGCTGCTGAGGCGGCCGTTCGTGCCGTCGCCCGCGGACGCGATGCTGCTCGCGCTGGGCGCGGGCGAGCGGTCGGCGCTGCCGGGGTGGCTGGCCCAGCCCGCGTAGCGGGTGGTGATGTGGAGAAACCCGCCTTCGGGGACGAGGGCGGGCTTCCGTGTGTCAGCGCAGCAGGAGCTGGATGATCGCCAAGGTTCCCACGACGACGATCAGTGCGCGCAAAGCCGTGGGGGGAAGGCGACGGCCGAACTTGGCGCCGAGCTGGCCGCCGATGGCCGAGCCGACGGCGATGAGGGCCACCGCCGTCCAGTCGAATTCCGCGACGAAGAGGAAGAACGTCGCGGCGACGGTGTTGACGATGGCGGCGAGGACGTTCTTCGTGGCGTTGAGGCGCTGCATGGTGTCGATGAGCAGCATGCCCATCAGGGCGACGTAGATGATGCCCTGAGCCGCGGTGAAGTAGCCGCCGTAGACGCTGGCGAGCAGCAGCCCGGTGAACAGGAGCGGGCCGCCGTCCGGGTCGGCGTGCGAGCCCGTGCGTTCGCGGCGGCGCTGGACGGCCTTGGTGATGCGGGGCTGCAGGATCACCAGGACCAGGGCGAGCCCGACCAGTATGGGGACGATCGTCTCGAACGCGGTCGGCGGCAGGACGAGGAGCAGCGCGGCTCCGGCGATGCCGCCGATGGCCGAGGCGATACCCAGGCGCAGGACGCGACGGCGCTGGCCGGTGAGCTCCTTGCGGTAGCCGATGGCGCCGCTGATCGAACCGGGGATCAGGCCGAGGGCGTTGGAGACGGTCGCGGTGACCGGGGGCAGGCCGGTGGCGAGCAGCACCGGGAAGGTGATGAGCGTGCCGGACCCGACGACGGTGTTGATGGCTCCCGCGCCGATGCCCGCGGCGAAAACGGCGAGCATCTCCCAGATCGTCACGCGGCGCCCCTAGTCGGTGATCGGTGCTTGCTGCACCGATCACCGATCATGCCCGACGGCGTACGCGTGTCAGTCGATGGGAGGCTGCTCGCGGCGTTCCTGGCCGGTGTCGCGACGCTCCTGGCCGGTGTTGAAGCCGGAGGCGCCACTGCCGAGGTTCCCGAAGGCGCCGCTGAGGCCCTTGAGCGCGTCGCCGATCTCGCTGGGGACGATCCAGAGCTTGTTGGCGTCGCCCTCGGCGAGCTTGGGGAGCATCTGGAGGTACTGGTACGAGAGGAGCTTCTGGTCCGGGTCGCCCGCGTGGATGGACTCGAAGACCGTACGGATGGCTTGGGCCTCGCCCTCGGCGCGCAGTGCGGAGGCCTTGGCCTCACCTTCGGCGCGCAGGATCGCCGACTGCTTCTCGCCCTCGGCGGTCAGGATCGCGGACTGCCGGATGCCTTCGGCCGTGAGGATCGCGGCGCGCTTGTCGCGGTCGGCGCGCATCTGCTTCTCCATCGAGTCCTGGATGGAGGTGGGCGGCTCGATCGCCTTGAGCTCGACCCGGTTAACGCGGATGCCCCACTTGCCGGTGGCCTCGTCGAGCACGCCACGCAGCGCGGCGTTGATCTCCTCGCGGGAGGTGAGGGTCCGCTCCAGGTCCATGCCGCCGATGATGTTGCGCAGGGTGGTGACGGTGAGCTGCTCGATCGCCTGGATGTAGCTGGCGACTTCGTAGGTCGCGGCGCGGGCGTCGGTCACCTGGTAGTAGATGACGGTGTCGATGTTCACGACCAGGTTGTCCTGGGTGATGACTGGCTGGGGCGGGAAGGGCACCACTTGTTCACGCAGGTCGATCCGGTTGCGGATCGAGTCGATGAACGGAACGACGATGTTCAGGCCTGCGTTGAGGGTGCGCGTGTAGCGGCCGAAGCGCTCCACGATGGCGGCGCTCGCCTGCGGGATGACCTGGATCGTCTTGATCAGGGCGATGAAGACCAGCACCACCAGGATGATCAGGACGATGATGACGGATGACATCGCGTTCCCCGTGCCCTTCGTGTTGTGCTGCTCGAGAGTGCGGCTTGTGCTGCTCGAGAGTACGGCCCGGCTGATCTGATGATCCATCTTCCCAGATCGGTGCCTGGTGCGTGGGTGGTTCGGCTCACATGGGACAGCTGTGGCGCCCAGGTGGGACTCGCGCAACGGCTCACATGACGACGGCAGTTGCTCCGTCGATCTCGATGACGTCGACCTGCTCGCCCGGTTCGAAGCTCTGACCGTTGTCCAGTGCCCGCGCCGACCAGATCTCGCCGGCGAGCTTGATTCTGCCCCCGCCGCCGCCGTCGACCCGTTCCAGGACGACGGCCTGACGGCCCTTCAGGGCGTCGATCCCGGTGGCCAGTTGGGGACGCTCGGTGCGGTGCCGGGCCGCGATGGGCCGTACCACGGCGAGGAGCGCGACCGATACGGCGACGAAGACCAGCACTTGGGCGACCATGCCGCCGCCGACGCCCGCTGTGACGGCGCCGGCGACCGCGCCGGCGGACAGCATTCCGAACTCCGGCATCGTGGTCAGGACAAGCGGAATTCCCAGCCCTACCGCGCCGATCAGCCACCACACCCATGCTTCGATTTCCACATGGTCATGGTAGGTGCGCGGGGGTCCTTGCCGACAGTGCGCAGAGCGGGTCAGCTGAGCGGCAGTCCCTGGGCCGTCCATCGGTCGGACCTGCGCTCGACGACGAGCGGGAGGCCGAAGCACAACGAGAGGTTGCGGGAGGTCAGTTCGGTCTCCATGGGGCCCGCGGCGAGAATCTTGCCCTGCCGGATCATCAGGACGTGGGTGAAGCCCGGGGCGATCTCCTCGACATGGTGCGTCACCATGATCATGGAGGGGGCGTACGGGTCGCGGGCGAGGCGCCCGAGTCGGCGTACGAGGTCCTCGCGGCCGCCGAGGTCGAGCCCGGCGGCGGGCTCGTCGAGTAGCAGCAGTTCGGGGTCGGTCATCATCGCGCGGGCGATCATCGTGCGCTTGCGCTCGCCCTCGGAGAGCGTGCCGAACTTCCGGTCCAGGTAGTCCGTCATGCCGAGGCGGTCGAGGAAGGCGCGGGCGCGCTGCTCGTCGACCTCGTCGTAGCTCTCGTGCCAGGTGGCGGTCATGCCGTACGCGGCGGTGAGCACCGTCTGCAGGACGGTCTGCCGCTTGGGCAGCTTCTCCGCCATCGCGATGCCGGCCATGCCGATGCGGGGGCGGAGGTCGAAGACGTCGGCGCCCGGGCTGCCGAGCTGCTCGCCGAGGATCCGGGCGGTGCCGGTGGACGGGTAGAGGTAGCTGGAGGCGAGGTTGAGCAGGGTGGTCTTGCCGGCGCCGTTGGGGCCGAGGATCACCCAGCGCTCGCCTTCCTTGACCGACCAGGAGACGTCGTCCACCAGAGCGCGTCCGTCCCGGACCACGGATACGTCCACCAGCTCCAGTACATCGCTCATGAGCGCGTTGTCTCCCCATGCAGTCTCGGAAATTTCGGGTGTACCTGTGGGCACAGTTCCCAGGGAAAACCTACGCCACCGGCCGGGCGGTCCGGCCCTTAGGGCCTGTCCGACCCTGATCCGCCGGACGGGCCCCAGGTCTCCCCGGTCGATTCTCTAGGCTGGGCGCATGCTTTCGGAACCACGCTCAGGACGACTGGCCGCATGGGGAAACGCCCTGTTGGCCGGACTTGTTTCGTTGGACGACGCCGCGCTCGGCGTCGTCGGGGAGGACACGGTGCACCGGGTGGAGGGTGTGCCCGGTGAGGCGCGGCCCGTGGGGCTCACCCTCGCGCTGGGGAGACTCCGGGCGCTGGGCGTGACCGGCTTTCGGGTGGCGCTGCCCGCGCCGGGGCATCCGCTGGGGCTCAGCGGGCCGCCGGAGTTCAACGCGCGGGCACTGGACGCGCAGGAGGCGGTGGTCGCGGTCGGGGCTCCGTACGGGCTGGTG
Organism: Streptomyces sp. A5-4; assembly: GCF_051131715.1. Lineage (NCBI taxonomy): Bacteria > Bacillati > Actinomycetota > Actinomycetes > Kitasatosporales > Streptomycetaceae > Streptomyces > Streptomyces sp. A5-4. The sequence goes on from NZ_CP178591.1 coordinate 1,438,619, forward strand.
CCGGAGGTGGACGAGGTGGGTCCGCCCGGTGATGTGCGGGTCGAGGTGGTGTGGCACTGCCTGCCGGTGCGGGAGGCCCCGCCGGCCGATGTGCCCTCGCTCGGGGAGGCGGAGCGGGAGCTCGCGGAGGGGCTGCGGGACGCCACCGCGGCACTCGCCCAGCTGGATGTGGCGGGATCGGGGCCGGTAGCGGAGGCCGCGATGGACGCGTACCGGGCGCGGGCGGGGCGGACCGGGGTCGGCCGGGATGTGCTGGCCCCCGGGTATCCGCCGCGGGCGGCGCGGGTGTTGGAGCTGGCCCAGCGGGTCGGGCTGCTGATCTCGCTGGCGTACGAGCACGGGCCGGGCGGCGCTGTGAGCGCGTCGCAGATCGCGGCGCGGGGGGAGGCGCTGCGGCCGGTGGAGCGGGTGGCGCGCCGGGCGCAGGTCGCGGCGTACAACGCGTGGGTGGAGGAGCAGGAGCGCGGGTAGGGCGCGGCGCGCCCCGGTCCGCGCACGGGGAAGGCCCCGCGGTCCTAAGTCCGCGGGGCCTTCGGGAGCAGTGGTGTGGCTGCTCAGACGTTCTGGGAGGCGTTGCCGAAGGCCGGGTTCAGCACGCCGATGACGTTGACGCTGTTGCCCGTGGCGTTGACCGGAACGTGGACCGGAACCTCCGCCAGGTTGCCGGAGATGACGCCCGGGGACTTCGTGGCCGCACCCTGCGTGTGGGCGTCGGCCGACGCGACGCCCGCGGACGCGCCCGCGGCGAGACCGGCGATGGCGAGGATCAAGGCGGACTTCTTGGCGCTGTTCATGAAACAAGTTCCTTCTGCTGTTACGGGTTCGGGCCCCATGGGGGATGTGGAGCAAGCGACACCGGACCGGCCCCCGAGCGGGCTCGGGGGCCGGTGGTCACTGGTCGACCGCGGGGGTCGGTCAGCGGTTGATGCCGAGGTTCCCGAAGGCCGGGTTGAGGACACCGATGACGTTCACGGTGTTGCCGACCGCGTTCACCGGTACGTGGATGGGCGCCTGGACCAGGTTGCCGGAGGCAACGCCGGGCGAGTGAACGGCCTTGCCGTGGGCGTCCGCACCGGAGGTGGCGGAGGCGGCGCCGGCACCGGCGGCGACAATGCCACCGGCGACCATGGCGATGGCAGCGGCCTTCTGCAGGTTCTTCACTTGAGGGTCCTCCTAGCAAATCGCTGCGACCAGCCGCCGCAGCACGCCATGGAGAACGGCCGGGGGCCGATCAGGATGCGCCGTACGGGTGACATACACCCGACGGTATGAATCTTGGTTCGGGGTGGGATCGTCGGATTAGCCAGTAACCCCATGTCGGACGGCCCACAGCGCCGCCTGGGTCCGGTCGGAGACGTCCAGCTTCATCAGAACGTTCGATACATGTGTCTTGACGGTCTTCTCGGAGAGCACCAGCGCGCGGGCGATCTCCCGGTTGGACCGTCCGTCGGCGATCAGTGTCAGCACTTCGCGTTCCCTCTCGGTGAGGGTGCTCCCCCGGCCCGTCCCGCCGAGGGTGTCGTCCTGGGCCAGCAGGGCGTCCGCGACCTCCGGCTGGAGCAGGACATGGCCCGCGTGCACCGAGCGGATGGCGCCGGCCAGCGCGTCCGGGTCCACGTCCTTGTAGACGTATCCCGATGCGCCCGCGCGCAGGGCGGGGACGACGGTCCGCTGCTCGGTGAAGCTGGTCACGATCAGTACCTTGGCGGGGTTGGCCAGCTCGCGGAGCCGGCGCAGCGCCTCGATGCCGTCGGTGCCGGGCATCTTGATGTCCATGAGGACGACGTCGGGGCGGAGCTCCTCGGCGCGGGCGACGCCTTCGGCGCCGTCGCCTGCCTCGCCCACCACCTCGATGTCGTCCTGGACCTCCAGGAACGTACGCAGGCCGCGGCGGACGACCTGGTGGTCGTCGACCAGCAGTACGCGGATCGTCTTCTCAGCCACCGGGGACCTCCATGTCGATGGTGGTGCCCTTGCCGGGCGCCGATTCCACGGTGAGCCGCCCGCCGACGCCGTTCGCGCGGTCGCGCATCGAGACCAGGCCCAGGTGGCGGCCGGCCCGTCGGACGGTGCCGGTGTCGAAGCCCGAGCCGTCGTCGGTGATCCTCAGCCGGGCGCCTCGGCCGCTCTTCGCGAGTACGACGCCGACCTCTCCGGCGCCGGAGTGGCGCAGCGCGTTGTGCAGGGCCTCCTGGGCGACCCGCAGGAGCGCTTCCTCCTGGGCGGCTGGCAGCGCCCGCACACCGCGGCTCTCGAAGGTGACACGGGCGCCGTGTGCCCGGTCGAGGACCTGGATGTGGGTGCGCAGGGTGGCGTTGAGGCCGTCCTCGTCGAGGGCGGCGGGGCGCAGCTCGACCACGGCGGCACGCAGTTCGTCGGCGGCCTCGGCGGCGAGCGCGGCCACCTGCTGGAGCTCGTCCTTGGCGCGGGCCGGGTCGCGGTCGACGAGGGCGGCGGCTGCCTGGGCGGTCAGCCGCAGGGAGAAGAGCTTCTGGCTCACGGCGTCGTGGAGCTCGTGGGCCAGCCGGGAGCGTTCCTCCACGATGGTCAGCTCGCGGCTGCGCTCGTACAGGCGGGCGTTGGTGAGCGCTATCGCCGCGTGCTGGGCGAGCATTCCGAGCAGTTCCTCGTCCTCCTCGGTGAAGCCGCAGCCGCCGCCGGGCTTGGAGCAGCGCTTGTTGGCGAGGAAGAGCGCGCCGATGACCTCGTCGCCGTCCCTGATCGGCAGGCCCAGGAAGTCGGACATCTCGGGGTGCGCGGCGGGCCAGCCCTCGAAGCGGGGGTCCTTGCGTACGTCCGCGAGGCGCTCTGGCTGGGCGCCGTGCAGCATCGCGGCGAGGATGCCGTGCTGGCGGGGCAGCGGGCCGATGGCCTTCCACTGTTCCTCGCTGATCCCGTCCACCACGAACTGGGCGAAGCCGCCGTGGTCGTCGGGGACGCCCAGGGCGGCGTACTTCGCGTCGAGCAGCTCGCGGGCGGAGGCCACGATCGTCTTGAGTACGTCGCGTACTTCCAGGTGCCGGCTCATGGCGAGCAGCGCGGTGCTCACGGCGGTGAGGCCGGAGCTCGGGGACGGGGTCATGGGCTCACGCTACCGGCGGCGAACACGCACCGTATCGGGCCTGCGGCGGCCGTCGCCTGGTCCGCAGGGCGTAGGCCGAAGTACCCCTGTGGACGCGGTCGGCGGCTGAGGCGCCGGAGTCCACGGCGTGGCCGGCAACGCCGCGCGGGTGGCCGGTGGCCGGGCTCTCGCGGTGGGCACGACGGCGGTGCGGGCGCTGGAGGCGATCGTGGGGCGGGCGGCGCTGCGCCGCGCGTACACCGGGGCGTTGCGTCGTCTCTACCTCTGGCGCGAGTTCGGCGGCCTCCCCCTCATACTTCCGGAGGAGAACGCTCACGGTGTGCGTCGCGACAGCAACGGTTGGTGAGGTTGTTACCTGCCCGATGTGAGCCCGCACATAGGACGCACATCACTTACGAAGAGCCCTAGTGGATGCATAAGGGGCACGTGAGCGGGGTAGGACCGGACATTTGACGCGCCTGCTAGCCACTGGGCCAACTACCTCGGATCGTACTTCACAGCTTTGCCACAAGATTTTGCGGACGCTAACAATGGCTGCCGTCGCGGACTCCGCGGCTTCCGCTATTCGAAGAGGTAAGTCTGCATGTCCGCGTCCAGCACCCCCGGCCTTAGTCGCCTGAAGAAGACTCACAAGGCCTCCATCGCCGGCGTCGCCGCTCTCGGCGCCGCTGCCCTCGCGTTCTCGCTCGTCCCCGGCGAAGCGAGTGCCGAGGCCGAGCCCCAGACCGTCTCCGCCGCCCCCGTGGCCTGGTCGAGCGCCGCCGGCAGCACGCAGGCCAAGGCCGTTCACCTGAGCATCGAGCAGCAGCACGTCGGCGCCGACAAGCAGGCCAAGGACTTCGCCGCCAAGGTGAAGGCCGCCGAGGCCAAGGCCGACGCCAAGGCCAAGGCCGACGCCAGGGCCAAGGCGAAGGCCTCCGCCCAGGCGAAGGCCAAGGCCGAGGCGAAGGCCCGCGCCGACGAGCGCGCGGCCGCGAGCCGCGCCGCCGCGCGCAAGCCCGTCTACGCCAACAACCTGGACGGCTGGATCCGCCAGTCCCTGGACATCATGAAGTCCAAGGGCATCCCCGGTTCGTACGACGGACTGCACCGCAACATCATGCGGGAGTCCACGGGCAACCCGAACGCCAGCAACGGCTGGGACATCAACGCCCAGAACGGCACCCCGTCGATCGGCCTGCTCCAGGTCATCCAGCCGACGTTCGACGCCTTCCACGTCTCGGGTACGTCGACGAACATCGCCGACCCGGTCGCCAACATCACCGCCGCGGCCAACTACGCCGCGGACAAGTACGGCTCCATCGACAACGTCAACGGCGCCTACTGAGTCGTGGCCCCCACAGGCCCGACCGAACGCCGACGCACAAGGGCGGCACCTCCGAGAGGTGCCGCCCTTGTGCGTCGTACCGGAGCCGTTACTTGCGCATGACCTCGGGCTCGTGGCGGCGCAGCAGGCGCACCACGATGAAGCCGCAGAGTGCGCCGATGCCGAGCAGCACACCCATGTCGGTGATCCACTGACTCGCGGAGTGGTCCCACAGGGCGTCGAGGTTCTTGACGTCCCACGGCATCGCGATATTGAGTTCCGCCGTCGTGCCCAGCGCGGCCACCGCCCAGCGCGAGGGCATCAGCCAGGCGACCTGCTCGATGCCGGGGCTGTCGTGCAGCTGGAACAGGACGCCGGTGAAGACGACCTGGACGATCGCGAACATGACCAGCAGCGGCATGGTCTTCTCGGCGGTCTTCACCAGGGCCGAGATGATCAGGCCGAACATCATCGAGGTGAACCCGAGGGCGCTGATGACCATCGTCATCTCGACGACCGGGTAGTCCTCGAAGATGACGCCCTCGGCCGGCAGCTTCGCGCGGGCGCCGAAGCCGATCGCCGCGATGATGATGCCCTGCAGGGCGGTGATCAGGCCGAGGACGATGACCTTGGACATGAGATACGCGGAACGGGACAGGCCGGTGGCGCGCTCCCGCTCGTAGATCACCCGTTCCTTGATCAGCTCGCGGACGGAGTTGGCGGCGCCGGAGAAGCACGCGCCGACCGCGAGGATCAGCAGGATCGTACCGACGTCCTTGTTGACCAGCCTGTTCTTCTCCGGGCCGAGGCCGAGGCCGCTGTCGGCCGGGATGACGACGCTGACGATGCCGAGCACCGCCGGGAGGATCAGCATCAGGCCGATGAAGCCCTTGTCGGAGACGATCACCGACACATAGCGGCGGACCAGGGTCCACAGCTGCGAGCCCCAGCCCTGCGGCTTGGGCGGGCGCATCTGCTGGGCGGGCGGCATGTGTACGGACTGTGCGGCGACCGCGTCGATGTCGGCGGCGTACATCTGGTAGTGCTGCGAGCCGCGCCAGCGGCCCGCCCAGTCGTAGTCGCGGTAGTTCTCGAAGGCCGAGAAGACGTCGGCCCAGGTGCTGTAGCCGAAGAAGTTGAGCGCTTCCTCCGGCGGCCCGAAGTAGGCGACGGACCCGCCGGGCGCCATCACCAGGAGCTTGTCGCAGATCGCGAGCTCGGCCACGGAGTGGGTGACGACCAGGACGGTGCGGCCGTCGTCGGCGAGGCCACGCAGCAGCTGCATGACGTCGCGGTCCATGCCCGGGTCGAGGCCGGACGTCGGCTCGTCGAGGAAGATCAGCGACGGCTTGGTCAGCAGCTCAAGGGCGACCGAGACGCGCTTGCGCTGGCCACCGGAGAGGGAGCTGACCTTCTTCTCCTTGTGGATGTCCAGCTTGAGCTCGCCCAGTACCTCGTCGATACGGGTCTGCCGCTCGGCCTCCGAGGTGTCGGCCGGGAAGCGGAGCTTGGCCGCGTACTTCAGGGCCTTCTTCACCGACAGTTCCTTGTGCAGGATGTCGTCCTGCGGGACCAGACCGATGCGCTGGCGCAGCTCGGCGAACTGCTTGTACAGGTTCCTGTTGTCGTAGAGGACATCGCCCTTGTTGGCGGGCCGGTAGCCGGTGAGCGCCTTGAGCAGCGTCGACTTGCCCGAGCCCGAGGGGCCGATGACCGCGATGAGCGACTTCTCCGGTACGCCGAAGGAGACGTCCTTGAGGATGTCCTTGCCGCCGTCGACCGTCACCGTGAGGTGGCGGGCGGAGAAGGAGACCTCACCGGTGTCGACGAACTCCTCGAGCCGGTCCCCGACGAGGCGGTACGTCGAGTGGCCGACGCCCACGATGTCGTTGGGACCGAGCAGCGCGGTGCCCGACTTGGCGATCGGCTGACCGTTGACGTACGTGCCGTTGTGGCTGCCGAGGTCATGGATCTCGAAACGGCCGTCGGGCGTCGCCACGAACTCGGCGTGCAGCCGGGAGACCTGGAGGTCGGAGACGACCAGTTCGTTCTCCAGCGCACGGCCGATCCGCATGACCCGGCCGAGCGCCACCTGGTGGAACGTCGTCGGGCTGCGGTCGCCGTACACCGGCGGAGCCCCCGCGGCACCGCCGGAGGGGCCGCCCTGCTGGTGCGGCACCTGCGCCTGCTGAGGCTGCTGCTGCCAGGCCCGCTGTCCCTGCGGCTGCGGCTGCGGCTGCTGCTGCGGCGGCTGGTACTGCGGCTGCTGGTACTGCTGCGCCTGCGCCGCCCAGCCCGGACCGCTCTGCGGCGGCGCCTGCTGGGGTGCCTGCTGCTGAGGTGCCTGCTGGTTGCCCATCGCCCCCTGCGCGCTGGGCACACCCGCGTCCGCGCCCGCGCCGGTCAGGCTCAGCCGCGGGCCGTCGGTGGCATTGCCCAGGTGCACGGCGGAGCCGGGGCCGATCTCCATCTGGTGGATCCGCTGACCCTGCACATAGGTGCCGTTGGTGCTGCCGTGGTCCTCAATGACCCAGCTGCGCCCGCCCCAGCTGATGGTCGCGTGCCGCCACGAGACCCTGGCGTCGTCGATCGCCAGATCACCCTGCGGATCGCGTCCGAGGGTGTACGACCTGGACGGATCGAGCGTCCAGGTCCTGCCATTCAATTCCAGTACGAGTTCCGGCACTCCGCGCCCCACTAGTTGTCCCCCGAGTTACCCCCATCGCAGGGAGTCTAGGGATGCTGAACATCGTGGGGAACTATTTCAGGCCCAGTCCCGAATACGAAAGCCGGGCCCAGTGACGACCTCGTACCAACCCTGTATCAGCTGCCCGTTGACGCGGGAGGAATGGGCTCGGAGAGTAGTAAGCGTCCATGAGTGCGTACGGATCATGCGCGAACAGAATAAGTAGGGACACTTCCGTACGGATCGGGGGGCCTTATGGCTGCGAGCGACAGCGGGCGTGTGCGGTGGGGCGATGCGCTGTCGGCCTCCATCGCCTCGGTGAGCTGGGCGTTGGTGGGGATGGCGGGCGTGGCCGCTCTCGGGCTGCATCTGCTGGGCGCGGATTCCACCGCGTCGCTCGGGCCGATGACGGCGGCCATGGTGGTGCTCGGGGCGGGTGGTTCGGTCAGCCCGTCCGGCGACGTCGAGGCCTTCGGCCTTGAGGGCGCCGAGGCGCGGACCGCCGTCGACATCGCGCCACTGGGGGTGGGCCTGGCCGGCGCGCTCCTTCTCGCCGTGTTCTTCCTGCGGTCGCTGCGGGGCGCGGGCGCGTTCATCTCCGGGGGTGAGCTGGCCGCGCGGGCGGGTGCGGTGGCCGTCCTGTTCGTCGCGACCATGGGCGGGCTCGCCTGGGCAGGTCACGACGTCATCACAATCGACGGTGACCGACTCGGCCTTGAGGAGATCCCGGGCAACGATCTGCCCGACGGCATCAGCGACAAACTGCCCGAAGGGCTCGGGGACCTCGGCGGTCTGCTGCCCGACCGGCTCACCGATCTCGCGGACGCGAAGGCGTCGGTGGGGTTCACCGTCAACACCGCCGAGTCCCTGGTGGGCGGGGCCTGCTGGGTGCTCGGGGTGCTGGTGATCGCACTGCTCGCGTCCCGTCGTACGCCGTTGCCGCGCCGCCTGGACGCGCTGCACCGGCTCGTGCGGCCCGCCGCTTCCGCCCTGGTCACGGTGTTCGTGCTGGCGGTCCTGGCGGGGCTCGCCGCGGCGGCGTACGCGGCGGTCGGTGACGACAACCCGAAGCGGATCGCCGGGGCGGCGCTGCTCGGGGCGCCGAACGGGGTGTGGCTCGGGATCACGGTCGGGCTGCTGGTGCCGTGGGACGGCGGGGCCACCGGCGAGCTGGCGCAGCTGCTGCCCGATCCGGTGGACGACCTGTTGCGGGTCTCCGACGGCCGGGAGCTGACGCTGGGGCGGCTCGCCGAGCTCGATCAGCGGGTCTGGCTGCTGGGCGTGGCCGCCGCGGTGACGATGCTGCTCGCCGGGGTGCTGGCCGCGGCCCGTACCCCCAGGGGCGGCCGGTCGGCGGTCGGCTTCGCCGGGCGGTGCGCGGTGCGGCTCGGTGTCGTGACCGCGTCGGCGCTGCCGCTGCTGGTGTGGCTGACGGACATCTCCGCCGACGCTTCGCTGTCGGTGCTCGGGTTCGACGCGTTCGGCGCGGGCATCGAGCTGCACGGCAGTGCGCCGATGGCGGCGCTGCTCGGGGGCGCGTGGGGTACGGCGGCCGGTGGCCTCGGGGCGCTGCTGGCGTGCCTGTCGGGGGCGGCGGGGCGGCGGGCTTCGCCGTTCGCCCTCGGGACGCGGCGGGAGGACCGGACGTACCCGGATCCGGCGTCCGGACCCGGGCCGTACACACCGTCGCCCGGATACCGCCCCGCCGGCGAGGACACCAACCCCTATCTGCGGCCACCACACGGCGTGCACGGGGCGCCGACCGTGGTGGGGCCCGCGCCGCCGATGCCACCGCCCTCGCCCCGCCCCCGTCCGCCGGCGCCGCCGGAGGAGGGCCCGCCGCCGCCGGGGAGGCCGCGGATGCCGAGGTGACACCGGGCGCCCCTGAAGGCCGCGGACGCCGGTCCTCGGCGCCCGGCCGGCCGCCACTCGCGTCCGGCACTCGGGACGGGAGATCGAAGCCGGGAGGACGCCCGATACGGTGGGGGCACCATGACCGCATCACAGCCCAGTCAGGCCTCTGACGCCCCCACGCTTCTCGTGAAGATCTTCGGGAAGGACCGCCCCGGGATCACCGCGGGGCTCTTCGACACCCTCGCCGCCTACGCCGTCGACGTGGTCGACATCGAGCAGGTCGTCACCCGTGGCCGCATCGTCCTGTGCGCCCTCGTCACGGAGCCGACCGTGAGCACCGCCGGCGACCTCCGCGCCACCGTGCACAGCTGGGCCGAGTCGCTCAGGCTCCAGGCCGAGATCATCTCGGGTACCGGCGACAACCGGCCGCGCGGCAGCGGCCGTTCGCACGTCACCGTGCTCGGGCACCCCCTCACTTCCGAGTCCACCGCCGCCATCGCGGCCCGCATCACCGCGACCGGCGGCAACATCGACCGGATCTTCCGGCTGGCCAAGTACCCCGTCACGGCGGTGGAGTTCGCGGTGTCCGGCACCGAGACCGAGCCGCTGCGCACCGCGCTCGCGCTGGAGGCCGCAGAGCAGGGCATCGATGTGGCCGTGGTCTCGGCCGGGCTGCACCGGCGCGCCCAGCGGCTCGTCGTGATGGACGTGGACTCGACGCTCATCCAGGACGAGGTCATCGAGCTCTTCGCCGCGCACGCGGGCTGCGAGGCCGAGGTCGCCGAGGTGACCGACCGGGCCATGCGCGGGGAGCTGGATTTCGAGCAGTCGCTGCACGCGCGCGTGGCGCTGCTCGCGGGGCTCGACTCGGCGGTCGTGGACAAGGTCCGCACCGAGGTGCGGCTCACGCCCGGTGCCCGCACCCTGATCCGTACGCTCAAGCGGCTCGGTTATCAAGTGGGTGTCGTATCGGGCGGGTTCACCCAGGTCACCGATGACCTCAAGGAGAAGCTGGGCCTCGACTTCGCCTCGGCCAACACCCTGGAGATCGTGGACGGGAAGCTCACCGGCCGGGTGACCGGCGAGATCGTGGACCGCGCCGGCAAGGCGCGGCTGCTGCGTCGGTTCGCCGCCGAGGCGGGCGTACCGCTGTCCCAGACGGTCGCGATCGGCGACGGTGCGAACGACCTCGACATGTTGAACGCCGCCGGCCTGGGGGTCGCCTTCAACGCGAAGCCGCTGGTCCGCAAGGCCGCGCACACCGCCGTGAACGTCCCGTTCCTGGACACCGTCCTGTACCTGCTGGGCATCACCCGTGAAGAGGTCGAGGCGGCCGACGGCCTCGTGGAGTAGTCGGCGAACGCGAAGCCCCGGTGCGGTCATCTCCGCGCCGGGGCTTCATCGTGTCGGCCGTGTTCGTTCGGGTCGTCGCGCTCGTCGTGTTCGTCGCGAATCGGGAGCCGGTCAGTCGTGCGGGGCCCAGTAGTCGACGAGGTTTCCGACGCCGTGCTCCAGGGACTTCCACGGGCCGGTGAAACCGATGACCGCGAACGACGAGGTCGGGAATCCACTGCGGGCCATGCGGGCGGGCGCGTCGCCCTCGCCGGTCCCCGAGAGGGCCTCCGCCACCGCGTGCACTCCGGGGTTGTGCCCGATGACAAGGAGGTCGTTCACGTCGTCCGGGGTCTCGTTCAGGAGCGCGATGAGCTCACCGGGGGAGGCTTCGTACAACCGCTCCTCGTACACGGTCCTGGGGCGGTGCGGCAGTGCCTGCACCACCAGCTTCCAGGTCTCGCGCGTCCTGGCCGCGGTCGAGCACAGTGTCAGGTCGAAGGGGATACCGGTCTCGGCCAGCCGGGCCCCGGCGGTGGGGGCGTCCATGCGGCCGCGGTCGGCGAGCGGCCGATCGTGGTCGGACACCTGTGGCCAGTCGGCCTTCGCATGCCTGAGTAGGACGATCCTGCGGGGTGTATCGACGCTCATGCATCCCAGCTTCGCATGGATCGCGCCACGGGGCGCAGGGTGTTGGCGTGCTCCCCCACCACGGGTGAACGGGCTGCCGGCCGGGAGGCGGTGGCCGGTGGATGTCCGCCGGTCACCCCTGGCCGGACAGGCTCTGCTGGATGCGTTCCATCAGGTGCGTGACCGCGGGATCGCCGCTCGCGGCCTGCGCCTGGCCGGGACCGGCGATGAGCACGAGCAGGACGGCGAAGGCGATCGCGGGGAGGACCACGGCCCACCACGGCAGCCGCATCTCGACGCCGGAGGCCGGGGGGGTGCTCCGGATGTGTGCACGGGCCGCCATGGCCGCCTCCGTAAGGTTCGGTTGGTGTGCTTCGAACCTACGGACCGGGGGCGCCGGGCCCCATCCGGTGACCCACCCACTTCACCCTGACCCTGGCCCCCTAGGGGATGGTGGGGGTAGCCCCACCCCCGCCCGCGTGAGGGGTCAGGGGGACGCGATGGAGGCGACGATCAGGGGGATGCGATCGACGCGATGATCGCGATGATCAGCGTGATGCCGAGCATCGCGCCGAGCACGATGAGCAGCTTGCGCTGGCCGTTCTGGGGATTGGGGTCGAGTACTGGCATACGCCAAGTCTCGCACCCTTCGGTCGCCCCGACCCGGCCGGGTCGGGGCGCCGGCCGGCCGGGTCAGCGCAGCTCTTCCTCGATGGTGCGGTTGCGTCCGGCGAGCATGCCGACGACGATCTGCGGCACCATCAGCCCCGCCATCAGGCCGATCGGCAGGCCCCAGCCGCCGCTGTGCTGGTAGAGCACGCCGACGAGCAGCGGACCGGGGATGGAGATCAGATATCCGGTGCTCTGCGCGAAGGCGGACAGCCGGACGACACCGGCGCCGCTCCTGGCCCGCATGCCGATCATCGTGAGGGCCAGCGGGAAGGCGCAGTTGGAGATGCCGAGCAGGATGGCCCAGGCCCAGGCTCCCGAAGCGGGGGCGAGGAAGAGTCCCGTGTAGCCGATGAGTCCGCAGAGGCCGAGTACGACGACGATCGGGCCCTGGGTGCGCATACGGGAGGCGACGCGTGGGATGACGAAGGCGAGCGGGATGCCCATCGCCATGGTCACGGCGAGCAGCACACCGGCCGTGCCGGCCGAGACCCCGGCGTCACGGAAGATCTGCGGCATCCAGCCCATGGTGATGTACGCGGCGGTGGCCTGCAGGCCGAAGAAGCAGGCGAGGGCCCACGCGGTGGGGCTGCGGGTGATCCTGAGGCCGGGCGTCTCCTGCCCCTGCGTCGCACTCCGTGCCGCGGCGGCTCCGGTGCTGCGGTGCCGGGAGAGGATGAGCCAGGGCACTACGGCGACGGCGGCGAGGCCGCCCCAGACGGCGAGGCCGGTCTGCCAACTGCCGCCCAGCGCCTGGGTCATGGGGACCGTGGCGGCTGCGGCGAGCGCGGTGCCGAGGGCCAGGGCCATCGAGTAGAGCCCGGTCATCGAGCCGACCCGGTCGGGGAACCAGCGCTTGACGATGACCGGCATCAGGATGTTGCTGACGGCGATGCCCATCAGGGCCAGCGCACTGGCCGCGAGGAACCCGGCCGCGCCGCCCGCGAAGGGGCGCAGCACCAGACCCGCGGCGATCGCCGCCATGCCGGCGCAGATGATCGCGCCGGGGCCGAAGCGGCGGGCGAGCCTCGGGGCGGTGAGGCCGAAGATCGCGAAGCAGAGCGGCGGTACGGAGGTCAGCAGGCCGGCGAGGCTGCCGCTCATGCCGAGGCCCGTGCGGACCTCCTCCAGGAGCGGGCCGAGGCTGGTGATGGCCGGGCGGAGGTTGAGCGCGGCGAGGACGAGGCCGACGACCACGAGCCGGGTGATCCACACCGGTCGCTGCGGCGTACTGGCGGGGGGTTCCGCGGGGGTGGCCGGCGCCTCGCGGGCGGGGCTCAGGGTCCGGGTCTCGTCTTCGGGCATGGAGCCATCATAGAATCATGGGATGATTGGTTGTCCAATCGCTTCCCCGAGGCGACACCCGAGACGAGGAGCACCATGCCGCTGACCTCTCCCCGGCGTTCGGCACTGGCCGACCAGGTGATCACCGAGCTGCGCAACCAGATCACCACGGGCGAGTGGCCCGTCGGCTCGCGCATCCCGACCGAGCCCGCGCTGGTCGAGCAGCTGGGAGTGGCCCGCAACACCGTGCGCGAGGCGGTCCGCGCGCTCGCGCACAACGGGCTGCTCGACATCCGCCAGGGCTCGGGCACGTATGTCATCGCCACCAGCGAGCTGGCCGGGGTGATGCACCGCCGCTTCGCGGACGCCGACCCCCGCCACATCGCGGAGCTGCGCTCGACCCTGGAGTCCTCGGCCGCCCGGCTGGCCGCCGAGCGGCGCACCGCGCGTGACGTGCGGCAGCTGGACACACTGCTCGCGCGGCGTGAGCAGGCCTGGGCCTCGGGCGACGCCGAGCACTTCGTGACGGCCGACGCGACGCTGCACCTCGCGATCGTCGCCGCCTCGCACAACGACGTGCTGATCGGGCTCTACGCGGACCTGGGCGACCTGCTGCGCGACTGGCTGCGCGAGGACGTGGGTCAGGAGCTGCGGCCGCAGGAGCACATGGATCACGCGCGGCTGGTCGAGGCGATCCGCGCCGGTGACAAGGAGACGGCCGCCACCGAGGCCGCGGGGTACTCCCTCAAGTGCCTCGGGGAGCGGGCGTAGGGCCGTACGGCACTTCGGGCAGGGGAGCCGGCCTGGCCCGGGCCCGGTGTCACATCCGTCCGTGGCTGACCCACGCGGACCGGACTTCCTTCCAGCAGCGGTCGGTGAGCCGTACCGTCTGCGCGGGTCCGACCTCGACCGGCCGGCCGTCCGCGTCGATGTCCCACCAGCGGTCGCACTCGGTGTGCAGCCGCACCTGGTCGGATTCGGGGAACGGGTTGTGGCAGTACGCGACGACCTGGGAGCCCTCGACCGACGTACGACAGGTGGAGCCGAAGGGGGCGGGCTCGTTGGGGCGCTCCGGGCCGGCGGGCGTCTTGGGGGCGGGCGCGGGGGCCGGTGCGGGACCGGCGGGCGCGCGGAACGCGGGCAGGGCCGGGGCCGCCTGCACCGTGGTGGCCGGGCCGGTCAGTCCGACCAGCGCGACCGTGGACACTGCGAGAGCTGCCGCTCGACGGAATGACGGGCGCAAACGCCCTCACCTCCTCCCCACAGAGCGCCGGGTATGTCCCGGTTTCCACAGTCTGCGGTGAGTCGTCGGTCTTTTCGACTCGGGGGCTCGGATCGGCAGCGGGACCGGCAGGGATCCAGGGGGATCGCGCGCAGAGGGTTGACAGGCTCGGTGGCCTGAATATGTTACATGCAATGTTGAACATGCCACCAGCTCCACCCCTGCACCCCCTCTGGAGGACCCATGCAATGCGACCTTCTGCTGTCCGGTGGACGGGTGGTGACCGTGGACGGCCCGCGGTCCGTGTACGAGCCGGGCTCGGTGGCGGTCATCGGCAACCGGATCGCGGCGGTCGGCCCGGCGGCGGAGATCAACTCCGCCTGGCAGGCGGCCCGGACAATCGACTGCCGGGGCCGCGCCGTCGTCCCCGGCTTCGTCGACGGCCATACGCACCTCTTCCAGGCGCTGGCCCGCGGCCTCGGCGAGGGGCTGTCCATCCGGCCGTGGCTGTGCGAGTTCATGTGGCCGTACTCCATAGCCGTCGGCCCCGAGGACGCCCGGGTCGCGGCCACGCTCGGCGCGGTGGAGGCGCTGCGCTCGGGCATCACCACCGTGATCGACAACCACTACGCGCCGACCGACCCCGAGACCGTGCTCGCGATCGCCCGCGCCGTCGAGTCGACCGGTCTGCGCGGCGCCGTGGCACGCGGGATGATCGGCCACAAGACGGCGGTCGCGGCCGCCCGCGACCTGCCCGACGCCCTCTTCCGCTACTCCGTGGACGAGGAGATCGAGCTCACCCGCCTGTGCATGGAGCGCCGCCCGCCGCACTCCCTGGTGGAGATCTGGCCGGCGCCGCTGAATCTGAGTTACGTCGACCAGGACTTGGTCAGGGGCGCGGCCGAGCTCGCGGCCGAGTTCGGCACGCGCTGGCACACGCACTGCAGCGAAGGGGCCAAGGACCCGGAGAGCTACCTGGAGACGTACGGCGTAAGGCCCGTCCAGTGGCTGGCCCAGGAGGGGCTCCTGGACGAGCGCAGCACGCTCGCCCACGCCGTGTGGCTGGACGAGGCAGAGATCAAACACATCGGCGAGCGGCGGGCCGGCGTCTCCCACAATCCCGCGTCCAACGCCTACTTGGCGTCCGGGGTGATGCGGCTGCGTGAGCTGCGGGACGCGGGCGCGGTGGTGGCGCTCGGCACCGACGGCCCGAGCGCGGGCCACCGCCAGGACATGTTCGAGGTGATGAAACAGACCCTGTTCGGCCAGCGTCAGCACACCCTGGACCCGGCGGTGACGCGCTGCGAGGAGGCGCTCGAACTGGCCACCCGGGAGGGCGGTCGCTACGCGGGCACGGGCACCGGGCACCTGTCGGTGGGCGCGCCCGCGGACATCGCCGTCGTCGCGCTGGACCGCCCTCATCTGCGGCCCCTGCACCGCACCGTGGCCGCGCTCGTCTACTCGGCGCGCGGTTCCGACGTGGAGATGACGGTCGTCGACGGCCGGGTCGTCTTCGAGGACGGCCGCTGCGTGCTGGTCGACGAGGAGGCACTCATGGCCGAGGCACAGGAACGGGCCGAACGGCTGGTGGAGCGGGCCGGTTTCGGCGCGCTGACCACCTCCTGGCGGTACTGACCCACTCCACCGCCGGCCACCGACCCACCCCCGGCTGCCCGTCCGCGGCCCCCGTACATGCGCACACAAGAACCCCCGGCGCGCCCCAAGGGCCGCCGGGTGGAGGGAGACGCACATGTCACGCAAGGAAAGCGACGCCGCCGGGAGAGCCGGCCCCGTATCGGCCGCCGACTCCGTAGCGGCCAACGACTGCGCAGCGGTCGATGAGATCGACCCCGTGGAGACGGTCCCGTCGGCCTGGCGGCTGGCCGTGTACGGGCTTCAGCACGTGCTGGCCTTCTACGCGGGGGCCGTGGTCATGCCCCTGCTGGTGGCGGAGGGAATCGGCCTGAGCGGCGACGACATCGGGCTGCTCGTCAACGCGTCGCTGCTGACCTGCGGCCTCGCCACGCTGCTGCAGTCCGTGGGGCTGCCGGGCATCGGCATCAGGCTGCCTGTGGTGCAGGGGACGTCGACCACCGCCGTTCCCTCGCTCGTCTCGGTGGGGCTCGCGGCGGGCGGGGCGAAGGCGGGGCTGCCCACGGTCTTCGGCGCCGTGATCGCCGCCGGGCTCGCGCTGTTCGTCATCGCGCCGATCTTCAGCAGGCTGGTGCGCTTCTTCCCGCCGCTGGTCACGGGCACGATCGTGACGATCGTCGGGATCACCCTGCTGGCGGTGGCGGCCCGTCAGGTGGGCGGCGGCGACCCGACCCAGGAGACCTTCGGCTCCCCCGCGCATCTGGGTCTGGCCGCGGTGACGCTCGTCGTCATTCTGCTGCTGCACAAGTTCTCGCGGGGCTTTCTGGCCACCGTGGCGGTGCTGGTGGGCCTGTTCGTGGGAACCCTGGTGGCCGCGTTCACCGGCAGGACGGACTTCTCCGGGATCGGGGACGCGTCCTGGGTGGGGATGGCGGCTCCGCTGCACTACGGGACGCCGCGCTTCGAGATGATCGCGGTGCTCTCGATCTTCCTGGTGATGATCATCATCGCGGTGGAGTCGATCGGGCAGTTCTTCGCGGTGGGTGAGATCGTCGGCCGTGAGGTGGACGGCAGACAGGTCACCCGGGCGCTGCGCGCGGACGGCCTGGCCACGGCGGCGGCCGGCCTGCTCAACTCCTTTCCCAGCACGGTCTATTCGCAGAACATCGGGCTGATCAGGCTGACCCGGGTGAAGAGTCGCTGGATCGTCGCCTCGTCCGGCGTGATCATGATGGTGCTCGGCCTGGTGCCCAAGGTGGGCGCGGTGGTCTCCTCGATGCCGGCCTCGGTGCTGGGCGGCGCGACGATCGTGCTGTTCGCGACGATCGCGGTGGTCGGGGTGCAGATCCTGGTCCAGGCGGACCTCACCGACCAGCGCAACACCGTCCTGGTGGCCGCGAGCATGGGCATCGGCTTCCTGCCCACCGCGTTCCCGCAGTTCGCCGAGCAGATGCCGGGACGGCAACTACATGCACTTTTCGAGAGCGGCATCATCCTCGGCACGGTCTCCGCGGTGCTCCTGAATCTGTTTTTCCACCATCTGCGCCTGCCGGGCCGCAAGAAGGTCCCCGTAAAGGCCCCTGGGAGCGCCGAGAATGCCGCGCGAACCGTTGACGGGTCTGAACATTACATGCAACATGAAGTCCACAAGGACGAGGCGTGAGGGCAGCGCGAGAAGGGACTGGGCATGTCGGCAGCGAGTGCGGTCAATCCGGTCGCGGCAGGAACCCTGCTGGCGGACCGGGCGTACGAGGAGCTCAGGAGCGCCGTACTGGCCAATCGGCTGCGCCCCGGTGACGCCCTCTCCGTACCGGCGCTCGCCACCCGGATGGGCATCAGCCGCAGCCCGGTGCGGGAGGCGGTGCAGCGTCTCATCCACGACGGTCTCGCTTCCCACGTCCCGCACCGGGGCGCCGTGGTCTCCACCGTCGACGTCGAGGACGTGCGCCAGCTGTACGTGGTGCGCGAGGTGATGGAGGGCCTGGCCGCCAGGCTCGCCACCGAGCGGCTGGACGCCACCACGGTCGCCGAGCTGCGTGACCTGCTCGACCGGCACGAGCAGGTGGTGACGTCGGACTCCCGCGAGGAGTCCCACATCGAGATGGACATGGCCTACCACCGCCTGATCCGTGAGGTCGCGGGCAACACCCATCTCACCGCCGCACTGGACACCATCCAGGGCAAGGCGCACCTGGCGCTGCACTCGCTGTGGCGCAGCCCGGAGGCGCCGCGGCTGGCCGTGCAGGAGCACCGCCGGATCTTCGAGGCGATGACGGCGGGCGATCCGGACGCAGCCGAGCTGGCCGCCCGCGAACACATCAGGCGGCTGCGGATCCGGCTGTCGCAGGCCGTGGCGAACGGGCCGCGGCCCGACGCGCCGGCGACGGAATTCCGAAGCGTCGACCAGCACGTAGGCCCCGGCGAGTAGCGACTGCGCCAAGGCACCCCGCGCGTCGCACCACCCCCGTTCCACGGAAGGGAAGTGATCGATCGTGAGTACCGCTACCGGCATCCGGCAGGGGGTGGGCGAGAGCGTCCTGCGGCCCGACGGCCGGCTGAAGGTCAAGGGGGCCTTCGCGTACTCCTCCGACCTGCGCATGGACGGCATGGTGTGGGGCGCGACCCTGCGCAGCCCGCATCCTTCGGCGCGGATCCTCCGGCTGGACGCCACCAGGGCGCGCGAGCTGCCCGGCGTGGTGGCGGTGCTCACGCACGAGGACGTGCCGGGCCGGCTGCTGTACGGCATGAAGGTCGCCGACCAGCCGGTGCTGGCCGCCGGCCGGGTCCGCCACCAGGGCGAGCCGGTCGCGCTGGTGGCCGCGGACCACCCCGAGACGGCGCGGCGCGCGCTGCGGCTGATCGAGGTGGAGTACGAGGAGTCGCCCGCGCTCACCGATCCCGAGGAGGCGGTTCGAGGTTCGGGCCCGCTGGTGCACGAGCGGCGGGTCGATGGGAAGAGCGGCAATGTCGTACGTCATGTCCGCATCCGGCACGGCGACATGGCCGCGGCCGGGCAGCTCGCCGAGGTGGTCGTCTCGGGGGTGTACGAGGTCGGGATGCAGGACCAGGCCTTCCTGGGGCCCGAGTCGGGGCTGGCGATCCCGGCCGAGGACGGCGGCGTGGATGTGTATGTCTCCACTCAGTGGATCCACGACGACCAGCGGCAGATCTGCTCGGCCCTCGGGCTGCCGCCGGAGAAGGTGCGGCTGACGCTGTCGGGGGTGGGCGGGGCGTTCGGCGGCCGTGAGGACGTGTCGGTGCAGATTCACGCGGCCCTGCTCGCGCTGCGCACCGGGCGGCCGGTGAAGATGAGCTACAACCGCGAGGAGTCCTTCTTCGGGCATGTGCACCGGCATCCGGCGAAGATGTGGTTCGAGCACGGTGCGACGCGGGACGGCAGGATCGTCTATGTCAAGGCGCGGCTGCTCTTCGACGGCGGCGCTTACACCTCCACCTCGCAGGTCGTCATAGCCAACGGTTCTTACTTCGCGGCGGGCGCCTACGACGTACCGCATGTCGAGATCGACGGCTTCTCCGTCTACACCAACAACCCGCCGTGCGGGGCAATGCGCGGCTTCGGCGCGGTGCAGTCCTGCTACGGCGTCGAGTCGAACCTCGACAAGCTGGCCGCCGCGCTCGACATCGCCCCGGTGGAGCTGCGGATACGCAACGCGATGACGACCGGCACCGTGCTCCCGACGGGCCAGGCGGTGGACGGTCCCGCGCCCGCCGCCGAACTGCTCGCGCGGCTGCGGGACCGGCCGCTGCCGCCCGCCCCCGAGGGGACCTTCGCTCTCCCCGGCGGGCTGAACAACACCACGCACGGCGAGGGCATCAGGCGCGGCGTCGGCTATGCGATCGGGGTGAAGGCGATCGGCTTCTCCGGCGGCGTCGACGACCGCTCGGTGGCCCGGGTCCGGCTGTCCCTCGTCGGCGGCGAGCCGGTGGCCGAGATCCACACCTCCGCCGCCGAGTGCGGCCAGGGCATCGTCACCGTCCAGGCGCAGATAGCCAGGACCGAGCTGGGCATCGAGCGGGTGGTGGTGCTGCCGGCCGACACCCGGGTCGGTGACGCCGGGTCGGCGTCCGCCTCCCGGATCACCTGGATGAGCGGCGGCGCGGTCCGGGGCGCGTGCGTGGCCGTACGGGAGGAGCTGGACGCCCGTGGCGGTGGTCCGTTGGACAAGCTGCTCGCGGACGGGCCGGTCGAGGCCGAGTACGAGTTCTCCCACCGCCGTACGTTCCCTGTCGACCCGGAGCAGGGGCAGGGCGACGCCCATATCGCGTTCGCGTTCGCCGCGCACCGGGCGGTCGTCGAGGTCGACACCGACCTCGGCCTGGTGAAGGTGGTCGAGCTGGCCACCGCGCAGGACGTCGGCAAGGCGATGAACCCCCTTGCCGTGGAGGGGCAGATCGAGGGCGGCAGCGCGCAGGGGCTCGGCCTCGCGCTGATGGAGGAGCTGCACGTCAAGGACGGCCGGGTGCGCAACCCGTCCTTCACCGACTACCTCATCCCCACCATCGCGGACATGCCGTCCGTCCCCATCGACCTTCTTGAACTGCCGCACCCCGACTCGCCGTACGGCCTGAACGGGGTGGGCGAACCACCGACCCTGTCCTCCACTCCGGCCATCGCCAACGCGCTGCGCGACGCGACCGGCCTGGAGCTGGCCAGGGTCCCGGTACGGCCCGACGACTTCATCGGCCGGGCCGGCTTCATCAACGACGGCTCCGGCGAAGGGAGGTGATGCGGGCCCGCCCCCGGGTCCCCCGACGGTTCACCACGGTCATCCGACATACGACCAGAACCAGCTGGGAAGGAAAAGCACCTTGATCATCGACACTCATATGCACCCCACGAACGTGGTGGACCAGGCCTGGAGGCACGACGGCGAGCCGTTCACCGGTGAGCGGACGCTGGCCATGATGGACGGCCCGTACATGATCAACGGCAAGCCGCGCCGGATCGACTACGGCTGCATCATGCCCCCGCCCGGCAACAGCGTGTGGCAGGACGGGATGCGCGGCGGACGCGAAGGCATCCGGGACTACATGGCGTACATCACCGAGCTGGTGACGACGTACCCCGACCGCTTCATCGGGAACTTCATGTACAACCCGCGCTTCGGGCCCGAGAACGGCGCGAAGGAGCTGGAGTTCCACGTCAAGGAATACGGCTACAAGATGCTCAAGCTGCATGCCAACATGCATGCCTACCGCCCCGACCGGGCGCTGGACTGGCTGCGTCCCGTTCTGCGGGTCTGCGACGAGCTGGGCATCCTCGTCCTGATCCACACCGGCGACGGGCCGTACTCGATCCCGACGCAGTTCTATCCGATCATCCGCGAGTTCCCGAACGTCAACTTCATCCTGGGGCACTTCGGGGTGCAGACCGGCGGGGTGTACTGCTTCGAGGCGCTCTACATGATCCTCGACTCCCCCAATGTGTACGGCGAGTCGGGCTGGCTGCTCCAGTCGCGGATCGTGGAGTTCGCCCAGCAGATGGAGAAGCACCAGCTGCTTTTCGGGACCGACTCACCGCCGAACGAACCGGGCATGTGGGCGAGGGAGTTGGAGGTGCTGTGCGGCCCGCCGCCGCAGGGCATGAATCTCTCCGAGGAACACCTGGAGGGCTACCTCGGCAACAACACCGCGAAGCTGCTGGGCATCGAGCCCACGCCCCCGCCGCGCAACCAGGAAGAGGCGCAGCTGCGCCTGAAGGACAGTTACGCCTCGCTGGACACGGCCGCATCGTCCCGCGCGTAACCCCCGGATGCGGCATTTCGGCCGCATGTCCTCGGCCGCCGGACGGGCTCGGTTCCGAGCCCGTCCGGCGGCGAGCAGACGAGAAATGGAATCCCATGCAGCGCATCGGTCATCTCGTTCCGGCCACCGGCATCGGCGTCGAGCGCTGGGCGGCCCAGATCTGCAAGCCGGTCTCCATCGAGACCGCCCAGCCCGTCGGGCGGGCCGCGTTGCCCGAGGTGCTGAGCGGCCCGCTGCTCGCTCCCTCCCAGTCCAATGAACTGACCCGTGCGGCACGGCTGTTGGCCGATGCCGGGGTGGACGCGGTGGTGTGGGGCGGCAGTTCGAGCGACCTGCACGGCGCGGCGCACGGGCGGGCCGTGGCCCGCCGGATCGAGGAGGTGGCGGGCGTACGGGCGTCCACCGTCACGCTGGGGCAGCTCGATCTGCTCGCGCGGCGCGACCTCGTCTCGCTGGCGCTGATCGCGCCCGGCTCGGAGCAGGTCGCGGGCCGTCTGGCGGACACGTATCTCGCGGCCGGGTTCAAGATCGCCTCGGTGACGGCGCTCGGTCTCGGCACACCGCGCGAGGCCGCGGAACTGCCGGTGTCGCGCATGCGCAAGCTGCTGCTCGGCGCGGATTCGCTGGACGCGCAGTGCGTGGTGGTGGCGGGCACCGAGCTGCCGGTGGCACCGGTCGCGGCGCTGGTGGAGCGGGAGTTGGGGAAGCCGGTGTACGACGGGGCGCGGGTGGCGATCCGTACCGGGCTCGATCTGCTGGGGCTGACGGTGAGCGCCCCGGAGTGGGGCGAGCTGTTCACCGTCGACCGCAAGGCGGGGGTCTGCTGTGACCACTGAGCCCGGCCCCTCCCCCGGGGCCTCGCAGGATCTGCGGGTCTTTCTCAGCCAGTACGGCGCCCTGCACCCCGAGGACGTACTGAACATCGACGACAGGATCGACGGTGAGGACGTGGCGGCGCTCGCCATGGAGCTCGCGGCGCGCGGCCGTGACGAGATGCTGGTGTGCGCGCGGGTGACGGGGCTGGGGACCACGCTGGTCACGAACGTCTTCGCGTCCCGGCGCCGGATCGGCCGGCTGCTCGGCGCCGACCCGGCCGGTCTGCACCGGGCGTACCAGCGCGCGTCCGCCCGGCGCTGCGAGCCGCGCGTCGTCGCGGACGGGCCGGTTCTCGAAGTCGTCGATTCGGGCGACGCGGTGGACCTCACCGCGCTCCCCCTCATCCAGCACTTCGCGTCGGACCGAGGCCCGTACATCACCAGCGGCATCATCACGGCCGAGGCCCCGTCGTACGCGGTCGGCCGCTCCGGCAACCTCAGTTACCACCGCTCGCTGGTCCACAGCCGCAATGAACTGGCCACCAGCCTGCACTCGCGCGGTCATCTGTGGCAGCTGCTGCGGCTGGCCGAGGAACACGGAGAGCCGCTGCCGGTGGCGATGGTGGTGGGCGCGCACCCGCTGTTCATGCTCGCCGCCTCGGCGCGTGTCGGCGCGAACACCGACGAACGGGCCGTAGCGGGAGGCCTGTTCGGGGCGCCACTGGAGGTGGTGCGGACACCGGAGTACGGAATCAGGGTGCCGGCGAGCGCCGAGCTGGTCCTGGAGGGGGTGATCGACCCGGCGCGGCGGGCGGCCGAGGGCCCGTTCGGCGAATTCTCCGGATACTCGTCGGACCGCTCGACCAACAACGTCCTGACCGTCGGCACTGTCCTGCGCCGCCGGGACGCGCTGCTCCTCGACGTGGTCGGCGGCAACACCGCCGAGCATCTCAACCTCGCCAGGGTCCCGCGCGAGTCCGAGATGGCGCAGAAGCTGATGGACCGCTTCCCCGAGGTCACGGCGCTGCACTACCCGACATCGGGCACGCACTTCCACGCGTATGTGGCGATGCGCGCGAGCCGCCCGGGGCAGGCCCGTCAGATCATGCTCGGCCTGCTGGGCTGGGACCCGTACCTCAAGACCGTCGTCGCGGTCGACGAGGACGTGGATGTCACCTTGGATTCACAGGTCCTGTGGGCGATGGCCACCCATCTGCAGCCGCACCGCGACGTGTTCACGGTCGACGGGCTGCCGGGCAGCCCGCTGGACCCTTCGTCGACGGCGGACGGCACCACGTCCCGGATGGCGCTGGACGCGACGCGGGGCCCGGACTTCGACGGCGTACGCATCAGGGTCGACCCACGGCGCACGGAAGCCGCGCGCCGTCTGCTGGACGGACGCGCGGCCCAACGACCTCGGAAGCGATAGCGCGCGGGCTCCCGAGGCCGTACGAAAATCCGTGCGGGCTCACGCGCCGACGGCGTGCAGCCCGCCGTCCACGTGGATGATCTCGCCGGTGGTCTTCGGGAACCAGTCGGAGAGCAGCGCCACGACTCCGCGGCCGGTCGGCTCCGGGTCGGCCATGTCCCAGGCCAGCGGGGAGCGGTGGTTCCAGACGTCCGCCAAATCCGAGAAGCCCGGGATGGACTTGGCGGCCATCGAGCCGATCGGACCGGCCGAGATCAGGTTGCAGCGGATGTCGTCCTTGCCCAGGTCACGGGCGATGTAGCGGGAGGTGGCCTCCAGCGCGGCCTTGGCCGGGCCCATCCAGTCGTACTGCGGCCAGGCGTACTGGGCGTCGAAGGTGAGGCCGACGACCGCGCTGCCGCTGCCCATCAGCGGGCGGCACGCCATGGTGAGCGACTTCAGCGAGAACGCCGAGACGTGCATCGCCGTGGCGACCGACTCGAACGGCGTGTTGAGGAAGTTGCCGCCGAGCGCGTCCTGCGGCGCGAAGCCGATGGAGTGCACGACGCCGTCGAGGCCGCCGAGCTCCGCCCGGACGAGCTCCGCGAGGCGGTCCAGGTGCTCGGTGTTGGTGACGTCCAGCTCGATGACCTTGGCGGGCTTGGGCAGCCGCTTGGCGATGCGCTCGGTCAGCGTGGGCCGGGGGAAGGCGGTCAGGATGACTTCGGCACCCTGCTCCTGGGCCAGCCTGGCGGTGTGGAAGGCGATGGAGGACTCCATCAGCACACCCGTGATGAGGACGCGCTTGCCGTCAAGAATTCCGCTCATGTGATCAGTGACCCATGCCCAATCCGCCGTCAACCGGGATGACGGCTCCAGTGATGTACGAGGCGTCGTCGGACGCGAGGAAGCGGACCGCGGCGGCGATCTCCTCCGGCTGCGCGTACCGGCCGAGCGGCACATTGGCGACAATGCCGCTGCGCTGCTCGTCGGTGAGCACCTTGGTCATGTCGGTGTCGACAAACCCGGGCGCGACGACATTGAAGGTGATGTTGCGCGAGCCGAGCTCGCGGGCCAGGGACCGCGCGAAGCCGACCAGGGCGGCCTTGGAGGCGGCGTAGTTCGCCTGCCCGGCCGAGCCGAGGAGTCCGACGACCGAGGAGATCAGGACGACGCGGCCCTTCTTGGCGCGCAGCATGCCACGGTTGGCGCGCTTGACGACCCGGAAGGCGCCGGTGAGGTTGGTGTCGAGGACGGACGTGAAGTCCTCCTCGGACATCCGCATCAGCAGCTTGTCCTTGGTGACACCGGCGTTGGCGACCAGCACCTCCACCAGGCCGTGCTTCTCCTCGATCTCCTTGTAGGCCTGCTCCACCTGCTCGGTGTCGGTGATGTCGCACTTGACGGCCAGGAACCCCAGCTTTTCGAGGTCCGCCGGCTCGCCGGAGCGATAAGTGATCGCGACCTTGTCGCCGGCGTCGGCGAAAGCGCGGGCGATGGCGAGGCCGATGCCCCGGTTTCCTCCGGTGACGAGAACCGAGCGGCTCAACGGACACCCTTTCGATAGCGGTCGGGTACTGATCGAAGCTATCGGTAGATGACGTTGTACGGAGAATCGAGCTCTGACAGCGCCTTGGAGAAGTCACTGTCGGGTCCCTACAGAAAGTAGTGGGCAAGGGGCCCTGCGGCGCGACATCATCGGAGGTGTCCGGTCCCGACGACAGGAGTCATCCGTGCCTCATTCCATCGACGAAGCGTTCACGGCGCTGCCGCTGCGCGCGCTCGCCGACGCGGCGCTCGCGCGGGCCCGCGCCCTCGGCGCCGATCACGCCGATTTCCGCTTCGAGCGGGTGCGCAGCGCGTCCTGGCGGCTGCGCGACGCCAAGCCGTCGGGTTCCTCCGACACCACGGACCTCGGTTACGCGGTGCGGGTCGTGCACGGCGGGAGCTGGGGTTTCGCCTCCGGCGTCGACCTGACCATGGACGCGGCGGCCCGGGTCGCGGGCCAGGCCGTGGCGATGGCCAAGCTGTCCGCCAAGGTGATCAAGGCCGCCGGGTCCACGGAACGCGTGGAACTGGCGGACGAGCCGGTGCACGCCGACCGGACCTGGGTCTCCTCGTACGAGATCAATCCGTTCTCCGTGCCCGACGCGGAGAAGGCGGGGCTGCTCGCGGAGTGGAGCGCGCGGCTGCTGGCCGCCGACGGCGTCGCGCATGTCGACGCCTCCCTGCTGACCGTGCAGGAGAACAAGTTCTACGCGGACACCGCGGGCACCGTCACCACCCAGCAGCGGGTGCGGCTGCATCCGCAGGTCACCGCGGTCGCGGTGGACGCGACGACCGGTGAGTTCGACTCGATGCGCACGATCGCCCCGCCGGTGGGACGCGGCTGGGAGTATCTGCGGGGCAACGGCTGGGACTGGGAGAGCGAGCTGGAGCAGATCCCGTCGCTGCTCGCCGAGAAGATGCGCGCGCCGAGCGTCCAGG
This sequence comes from Streptomyces sp. A5-4, assembly GCF_051131715.1. Lineage (NCBI taxonomy): Bacteria > Bacillati > Actinomycetota > Actinomycetes > Kitasatosporales > Streptomycetaceae > Streptomyces > Streptomyces sp. A5-4. Next base: position 1,464,753 of record NZ_CP178591.1, read on the forward strand.
CAGGCGCGTACGACCTGGTGGTGGACCCCTCCAATCTGTGGCTGACCATCCACGAGTCGATCGGACACGCCACCGAGCTGGACCGGGCGCTGGGGTACGAGGCGGCGTACGCCGGGACCTCCTTCGCCACCTTCGACCAGCTCGGGAAGCTGGCGTACGGCTCGCCGATCATGAATGTGACGGGTGACAGGACCGCCGAACACGGGCTGGCGACCGTCGGATTCGACGACGAGGGCGTCGAGGCGCAGTCCTGGGACCTGATCAAGGACGGCACGCTCACCGGCTACCAGTTGGACCGGCGCATCGCGAAGCTGACCGGCCTGGGTCGGTCGAACGGCTGCGCCTACGCCGACTCCCCCGGCCATGTGCCCGTGCAGCGCATGGCGAACGTCTCGCTCCAGCCGGACCCGGGAGGTCTGTCGACGGAGGACCTGATCGGCGGGGTCGAGCGCGGCATCTACGTCGTCGGCGACCGGTCCTGGTCGATCGACATGCAGCGCTACAACTTCCAGTTCACCGGCCAGCGTTTCTTCCGGATCGAGAACGGGAAGCTCGCGGGCCAGCTGCGCGATGTCGCCTACCAGGCGACGACCACGGATTTCTGGGGCTCGATGGAGAAGGTCGGCGGCCCGCAGACCTACGTTCTGGGCGGCGCGTTCAACTGCGGCAAGGCCCAGCCCGGCCAGGTCGCCGCGGTCTCCCACGGCTGCCCCTCGGCTCTCTTCCGGGGCGTCAACATTCTCAACACCACGCAGGAGGCCGGTCGATGAGCCGCACAGCCAAGCCGTACGAGATCGTCGAGCGGGCCCTTGAGCTGTCGCGCGGCGACGGTCTGGTGGTGATCGCCGACGAGCAGTCCTCGGCCAATCTGCGCTGGGCGGGCAATTCGCTCACGACCAACGGGGTTACCCGGGGCCGCACCCTGACGGTGATCGCGACCGTCGACGGCGCCCGCGGCACGGCTTCGGGTGTGGTGTCGCGCTCCGCCGTCACCGCCGACGAACTGGAGCCGCTGGTGCGGGCCGCCGAGGCGGCGGCCCGGGGCGCCGAGCCGGCCGAGGACGCGCAGCCGCTGGTCTCCGGGGTGCCCGCGTCGCCCGACTTCAGGGACGCCCCGGCCGAGACCTCGTCCGCGGTGTTCACCGACTTCGCGCCCGCACTCGGCGAGTCCTTCGCCCGTGCCAGGGCCGGCGGCCGCGAGCTGTACGGGTTCGCGAACCACGAGATGACCTCCAGCTACCTGGGTACGTCGACGGGGCTGCGGCTGCGCCACGACCAGCCGAACGGCACGCTGGAGATCAACGCCAAGTCGCCGGACCGTACCCGCTCGGCCTGGGCCGGGCACGCCACCCGGGATTTCAAGGACGTGGATCCGGCGGCGCTCGACGCGGAGCTGGCGAAGCGCCTGGGCTGGGCCGAGCGCCGGATCGACCTCCCGGCGGGCCGCTACGAGACGCTGCTGCCGCCGACCGCGGTCGCCGATCTGCTGATCTACCAGCTGTGGTCGTCCGCGGCCAGGGACGCGGCGGAGGGCCGAACGGTCTTCTCCAAGCCGGGCGGCGGGACCAAGGTCGGAGAGACGCTGTCGGGACTGCCGCTGACGCTGCGCAGCGATCCGAACGAGCCGGGGCTGGAGTCCGCGCCGTTCGTCATCGCGCACTCCTCGGGCGACGACTCGTCGGTGTTCGACAACGGGCTGCCGCTGGCGGCCACCGACTGGGTGCGCGGCGGGAAGCTGGAGCGCCTGACCACGACCCGGCACAGCGCGGGCCTGACCGGGCTGCCGGTGGCACCGGCGATCGACAATCTGATCCTGGACGGCGGTGGTGAGAAGTCGCTGGACGAGATGGTCGCCGCCACCGAGCGCGGATTGCTGCTGACGTGCCTCTGGTACATCAGGGAGGTCGACCCCGCGACGCTGCTGCTGACGGGGCTGACCCGGGACGGCGTCTACCTCGTGGAGAACGGCGAAGTGGTGGGCGAGGTGAACAACTTCCGGTTCAACGAGTCGCCGGTGGATCTGCTGTCGCGGGCCGCCGAGGCGGGACGCACCGAGAAGACGCTGCCCCGGGAATGGGGCGACTGGTTCACCCGGGCCGCGATGCCCGCACTGCGCATCCCGGATTTCAATATGAGTTCGGTCAGCCAGGGCGTATAACCTCGCACTGCGAACCGTAAACATCACCGAGGAGACAAGAGAACCGTGACGGACATCGTCGACGAACTGCAGTGGCGCGGGCTGATCGCCCTTTCCACTGACGAGGACGCATTGCGGAAGGCGTTCGCGGACGGTCCCGTCACGTTCTATTGCGGCTTCGACCCGACCGCACCCAGCCTGCACCTCGGCAATCTGGTCCAGATCCTCACCATGCGCAGGATCCAGCTGGCGGGCAACCGCCCGCTGGGTCTGGTCGGCGGCGCGACGGGGCTGATCGGCGACCCCAAGCCGAATTCGGAGCGCACGCTCAACGACCCCGAGACGGTCGCCGCCTGGGTGCAGCGGCTGCGCGGGCAGATCGAGCGGTTCCTCGACTTCGAAGGACCGCACGCCGCGACCATGGTCAACAACCTGGACTGGACGTCGGGCCTGTCGGCCATCAGCTTCCTGCGGGACATCGGCAAGTACTTCCGGGTCAACAAGATGATCGCGAAGGAGGCCGTCTCGCGGCGGCTCAACTCCGACGCGGGCATCAGCTACACCGAGTTCAGTTACCAGATCCTGCAGGGCATGGACTTCATGGAGCTGAACCGGCGCTACGGCTGCACGCTGCAGACCGGCGGCAGCGACCAGTGGGGCAACCTGACCGCGGGCACCGACCTGATCCACCGGGTCGAGCCCGAGGCCCAGGTGCACGCGCTGGCGACGCCGCTGATCACCAAGGCCGACGGCACGAAGTTCGGCAAGACGGAGTCGGGCACGGTCTGGCTCGACGCCGAGCGGACCACGCCGTACGCCTTCTTCCAGTTCTGGCTGAACGCCGACGACCGGGACATCTCGAAATTCCTGCGCATCTTCAGCTTCAAGTCCCGCGAGGAGATCGAGGAGCTGGAGAAGCTGACCGAGGAGCGCCCGCAGGCGCGCGCCGCGCAGCGGGCGCTGGCCCAGGAGCTGACGACGATGGTGCACGGCGCGGAGCAGTGCGAGGCCGTCACCGCCGCTTCGAAGGCGCTCTTCGGCCAGGGTGAGCTGTCCGAGCTGGACGAGCCCACCCTGCGCGCGGCTCTCTCCGAGCTGCCGCACGCCGAGGTCGCCGCGCTCGGGTCCGTCGTGGATCTGCTCACGGAGGTCGGTCTGTCCGCGAGCAAGTCCGCCGCCCGCCGCACGATCAAGGAGGGCGGGGCCTACGTGAACAACGTCAAGGTCGCCGACGAGGAGACCCCGGTGGGCCCGGAGCAGCTGCTGCACGGCCGCTGGCTGGTGCTCCGCAGGGGCAAGAAGAACCTGGCGGCGGTCGAGGTCACCGGGGGCTGATCCTCCGGCGGCCCGGCCCGGCCCAGCGGGGCCGGGCCGGACGAAGGGCGACCGGACGCTTCTGCGCGTCCGGTCGCCCTTCGTCGTGCCGGGGTCAGGTTCGTTGCCTGCCCTTGCCCCGGATCGCGGACCAGAGCATGTCACCGACACCGACCACGGCCACGGCACCGATCAGCTGGAGGATGTGCCGTCCCCAGTCGATGCCCTTGGTCTCGTTGATGCCCATCCAGGTGGCGACCGCGTTACCGAGAATGCTGCCGAGAATTCCGAACACGGCCGTCAGCCACAGTGGGATCTCCTGTTTCCCGGGGAGGATCGCCTTCGCGATCAGTCCCAGGACCAGTCCCACGACGATTGCCCACAACCAACTCATGTCGCCTCCTCATGCGGCGCGGTTCGCGCATGTCCGCTCAGTCTCGGACGATGCGCCGTACGGCGCATGCCGGACAGCGCCATACGTGGATCGGCGGGGCACGCGCACCACGACCGGGGATGCCCCGGTCTCGAACCCGGCGGAGTCGCGGCGTACCGTGGGAGGTGTCCGGTCCGGGGAGTGTCCGGCACAGGAAATCGGGTGGTGGAACGTGATGCGGAAGCAGCGCAGCGCCGAGGTCGTGCGGATTACCGGGGCCCGGCAGAGCCTGGCCGACGACATTCGCGGCAGGCAGCGCCGTTACATCATTTCGATGTCGGTCCGCACCGTGTCGGTGGTGCTGGCGGCGGTCTTGTGGAACGTGGAGCGGCACATCGCGATCGTGGCCCTCGGGCTCGGCGTACTGCTGCCGTACATCGCCGTGGTAATTGCCAACGGAGGCCGGGAGAACGCGCCTTCACTGCCGTCCGCGTATATTCCGACGCCGATAGCGCCGGCCATCGAGCCGCCTCTCGGAGCGGTCGGCGCGAAACCCACCGCGGAAGAGGCAGCCACCGACCGGGAACAATGGCCACGCGAACAGAGCTGATCTTTCCCGGTCCGCAAAGCTCAAGAAAAGCTCAGATCAATCATGAAGTTCCGGTGCACCGCACCCCATGTCGCGTGACATACTTCGTAGGCGCTCCGCATCCCCCGTCGGAGCGACGGACCGACGCCGGGCAGCTCCCCCCGTGGCTGCTCGGCGTCGCCATTTTCCGGGGGTTTCGCGGCCGGCTCGCAGAGCCACAGCTGATCTAGGGTTGAGTGCGTGAACTCCCCCGAGACGCCCCGCTCCCCCGACTCTCCGGACGCCGCCGGCTCCACCGAAGCCGGCACCACCGCCACGATCTGCTCGGCCAAGGGCTGCCGCGACGCCGCTGTCTGGGTCGTCGTCTGGAACAACCCCAAGGTGCACACACCGGACCGCCGCAAGACCTGGGTCGCGTGCGAGGAGCACCGCGAGCACCTCTCGCACTTCCTGGACCTGCGGGGCTTCCTCAAGGACGTGGTGACCTTGAAGGAATGGGAATCCGTCCCCCGGGGCGACTGAGGGCCCCGAGGGAACGGCGTCAGCCGCCGATGGCCGACATCGGCCGGTCGGGCTGCAGGAAGGTCGGGTCGTCGAGACCGGAGCCCGCCTTCTTGCCCCACATCGCGAGCTTCCAGAACCGGGCGATCTCCTCGTCCGGCGCGCCGGAGCGCAGGGCGGCCCGCAGGTCCGACTCCTCGCGGGCGAAGAGGCAGGTGCGCACCTGCCCGTCGGCGGTGAGCCTGGTCCGGTCGCAGGCCGCGCAGAACGGGCGCGTGACGGAGGCGATGACCCCGACCCGGTGCGGGCCGCCGTCCACCACCCAGCGCTCGGCGGGGGCGGAGCCGCGCTCACCCTCGCCCTCCTCGGTGAGTGTGAAGCGCGTACGCAAAGACTCCAGGATGTCACCGGCGGTGATCATGCCGTCACGCTTCCAGCCGTGCTGGGCGTCCAGCGGCATCTGCTCGATGAAGCGCAGCTCGTAGGCGTTCTCCACGGCCCAGGCGAGCAGCTCGGGGGCCTCGTCGTCGTTGAGCCCCGGCATCAGCACGGCGTTGACCTTGACCGGCGTCAGACCGGCCTCGCGGGCCGCCGCCATGCCGTCCAGGACGTCCTGGTGGCGGTCGCGGCGGGTGAGGGTCTTGAAGACGTCCGGGCGCAGGGTGTCGAGCGAGACATTGACCCGGTCGAGACCGGCCGCCTTCAGTGCCGCCGCGGTGCGCTTGAGCCCGATGCCATTGGTGGTCAGCGACATCTGGGGGCGCGGCTCCAGGGCCGCGCAGCGCTCGACGATGCCGACGATCCCGGGGCGCAGCAGCGGCTCGCCGCCGGTGAAGCGCACCTCGGTGATGCCGAGGTCGGTGACGGCGATCCGGATCAGCCGCACGATTTCGTCGTCGGTGAGCAGATCCGGCTTCGTCAGCCACTGCAGGCCCTCTTCGGGCATGCAGTACGTACAGCGCAGATTGCAGCGATCGGTGAGTGAAACACGCAGGTCGGTGGCGACCCGGCCGTAGGTGTCGATAAGCATGTCGACCTCCTCCCCGATCCGTAAATTCAGCATGGTGGAACGTTGTCGAGCCTACGCGACGCCTGTGACAGCGGTAGGGGCCCGAAGTCACCAGAGCGGCGTGGCCGCGTCGTAGGACTCTACGACGCGGCCACGGAAAGGGGCGGTGAGAACCGGGGTCAGTGCGCTCCGATACCGGTGAGCGACTTGACCTCCAGCTCGGCGTACTTGTCCTTGTCCACGTCGTCCTTCGACAGGACGGCCCCGAGCCAGCCGAGCAGGAAGCCCAGCGGGATCGAGATGAGGCCGGGGTTCTCCAGCGGGAACCAGGCGAAGTCCACGCCGGGGAACATCGACGAAGCCTTGCCGGAGACCACCGGCGAGAAGAGCACCAGGGTCACCGACGAGGCCAGGCCGCCGTAGATGGACCACAGCGCGCCCTGGGTGGTGAATTTCTTCCAGAACAGGCTGTAGAGCAGCGTCGGCAGGTTCGCGGACGCGGCGACGGCGAAGGCGAGGGCGACCAGACCGGCCACGTTCAGGTCGCGGGCGAGCGCGCCCAGCGCGATGGAGACGATGCCGATGGCCACCGTCGCCCAGCGGGCGGCGCGGACCTCTTCCTTCTCGGTGGCCTGGCCCCGGCGGATCACGTTGGCGTAGATGTCGTGCGCGAACGAGGACGAGGACGCCAGCGTGAGGCCTGCGACCACCGCGAGGATGGTGGCGAAGGCGACCGCGGAGATCACGGCGAGCAGGATCGCGCCGCCGGTGGAGCCGGCGCCGCCGCCGATCTCCAGCGCGGCCAGTGGCGCCGCCGTATTGCCCGCCTTGTTGGAGGCGATGATGTCGGCCGGCTTGAGCAGCGCCGCGGCGCCGAAGCCCAGCACGATGGTCATCAGGTAGAAGCCGCCGATGATGCCGATCGCCCAGTTCACGGACTTACGGGCGGCCTTGGCCGTCGGGACCGTGTAGAAGCGGATCAGGATGTGCGGCAGGCCGGCGGTGCCCAGGACCAGGGCGATGCCGAGCGAGATGAAGTCGAGCTTGGAGACGCTGGTGGCGCCGTACTTCAGGCCGGGCTCCAGGAACGCCGAGCCCTTGCCGCTGTTCGACGCGGCGGAGCCGAGCAGGTCGGAGACGTTGAAGTTGAACTTCAGCAGGATCAGGAAGGTGATCAGCACGGTGCCGGTGATGAGCAGGACCGCTTTGACCATCTGGACCCAGGTGGTGCCCTTCATGCCGCCGATGGTCACGTACACGATCATCAGGACGCCGACCAGGGCGACAATCAGGATCTTGCCCGCGTCGCTGGTGATGCCGAGGAGCAGCGAGACCAGCACGCCCGCGCCCGCCATCTGCGCGAGCAGGTAGAAGATCGACACGACGATGGTGGAGGCGCCCGCCGCGGTACGGACCGGGCGCTGGCGCATGCGGTAGGCGAGGACGTCACCCATCGTGTACCGGCCGGAGTTGCGCAGCGGTTCGGCGACCAGGAGCAGGGCGACGAGCCAGGCGACCAGGAAGCCGATGGAGTAGAGGAAGCCGTCGTACCCGAAGAGGGCGATGGCGCCGGCGATGCCCAGGAAGGACGCGGCGGACATGTAGTCGCCGGAGATCGCGAGGCCGTTCTGGAAGCCGGTGAACTGCCGGCCGCCCGCGTAGAAGTCCGAGGCGCTCTTGGTCTGGCGACCGGCCCAGACGGTGATGATCAGCGTCGCGACGACGAAGAGGCCGAAGAGGGTGATGATCAGCGGCCGGTGCTCGCTGGCGTCACCGACCGCGGCGAGCTGGACCGTGGTCAGCGCGGTGCTCATACGTCGGCCTCCATGCGGGACTTGATGGCTTCCGCCTTCGGGTCGAGCTTCGTCGCGGCGTGGCGTGAGTAGAACCAGGCGATGAGGAAGGTGGTGAGGAACTGGGCGAGGCCGAAGACGAGGGCCACGTTGATGTTGCCGAAGAGCTTGGTGCCCATGAAGCCGCCCGCGTAGTTGGACAGCAGCACGTACAGCAGGTACCAGGCGATGAAGGCAATGGTCAGGGGGATGGCGAAGGCACGGTGCGAGCGACGCAGTTCCCCGAATTCGGGGCTGTTCTGCATGGCGACGTACTGCTCCGTCGTGGGTCCTGCTGTACTCAAGTCCGTGCCGCCCTCGGGCGGTGGGGCATCGGTTGCCACGGATTCTCCTCGCGACGGGGGTGCGGTCGGGGTGGACGTACGAGCTCACTGCCGGGGGGCGGTGATGCTCGTCCCCCTGACAACGGCACGGAGCGCACGGCGACGCGGTTCGACATCGGCCACTATCTTTTCCGAACTCGTTGATACGAACGCATGATCGGCGCTAGCTTCACTCGTCATGTACCCGCTCGCGTGCACCCCGCGCACGGGCGGTTCTCACGGATGATGTGGAGAACCCATGGCTCATCTGGGATCCAGCCGGCAGCGCGCACTCGCCCTGCCCGTCGGACTGGCGCTGACGGCCTCGCTCGGCTTCCTGCCAGGGGCGGTCGCCACGGCCGCACCGCAGGACGGCCCGGCCACCGCCACCGCCGCCCCCACGGGACCGAAAATGTCCTACGTGGTCAATACCAAGGACGGCCACAGCAGGTCGGTCAAGAAGGCGATAGCCAAGGCCGGCGGGACCGTGGTGACGGCGTACGAGCAGATCGGCGTCGTCGTCGTCCACTCGCAGAACCCGGACTTCGGCAAGGAGATACGTAGGGCCAAGGGCGTGTCCTCGGCCGGCGCCACCCGCACCGCCCCGCTCACGCCGGTCGGTATCACCGAGGAAGGCACCACCCAGAAGCTGTCCGCGGCCGAGGCCGCGAAGGCCGCCGCGGCGGCGGAGCCGGGCCAGGAGCCTCTTGAGGCCAACCAGTGGGACCTGCGCTCCATCGGGGCCGACAAGGCCGCCAAGATCAATGACGGCAGCCGCAGGGTCACCGTCGGCGTGATCGACACCGGGGTCGACGACACCCACCCGGATCTCGCGCCCAACTTCTCCAAGTCCCAGTCGGCCAACTGTGTCGGCGGCGTCGCCGACTCCTCCGAGGGCGCGTGGCGCCCGTACACCGACGGCAGTGACCACGGCACGCACGTCGCGGGCACGATCGCGGCGCCGCGCAACGGGCTGGGTGTCGCGGGAGTCGCGCCGGGCGTCAAGGTCGCGGGCATCAAGGTCAGTGAGCCCGGGACCAGCCTGTTCTTCACCGAGGCCGTCGTCTGCGGCTTCGTGTGGGCCGCCGAGCACGACATCGACGTGACCAACAACAGCTATTACGTCGACCCGTGGATGTTCAACTGCAAGGACGACCCGGACCAGAAGGCCCTGCTCGACTCGCTGACGCGCGCCACGAAGTACGCGGAGCGCAAGGGCGCCCTGAACGTCGCGGCGGCGGGCAACTCGGACTACGACCTGTCGGCCGACTCGCTCATCGACACGTCGAGCCCCAACGACTCCACGCCGGCCACGCGCACCATCGACCCGTCGGAGTGCCTCGACGCGCCGACCCAGTTGCCCGGCGTGGTCACCGTCACCGCGACGGGTGACAAGGACGTCAAGTCGTACTACTCCAGCTACGGCTACGGCGTGGCCGACGTGGCGGCTCCCGGCGGCGACAAGTACCAGATTCCGGGCACGCCCGACGCAAACGGCCGGGTTCTGTCGACCGTCCTGAACGGCGGTTACGGCTACAAGCAGGGCACCTCCATGGCCACCCCGCACGTGGCGGGCGTCGCGGCGCTGCTCAAGAGCGCGCACCCGAAGGCGAGCCCCGCGCAGCTCCAGAAGATGCTCAAGAAGCAGGCGGACAACCCGGGCTGCCCGAGCCACGTGTACGACACGGCCGGCAACTGGGTCGAGGCCACCACCTGTGAGGGCGGCAAGCGCGTCAACGGCTACTACGGCTCCGGCATCGTCGACGCCCTCGACGCCGTGAAGAAGTGAATCTCCCCGAAGAAGTGGCTCTCCCCCGACCGCCCCGAAGAACCGGAGATCTCATGACGTCGCCCCGCACCCACTGGTCCCGTCGGACCGTGGCGATACCCGCCGGCCTGGCGATAACCGCCGCCCTCGCCTTCCTCCCGGGCACCGCCGCCGCGACCACCGCGCCTTCGGCCGACGCCGCCTCCCCGGCGGCGGCCCTGCGGAGCGCGGCCGGTACGCCGCTGAGTTACGTCGTCAACGTGCGCCCCGGGCACGGCAACGCGGCCAAGGTGAAGGAGGCCATCACCAGGGCGGGCGGCACCGTCGTCAAGGCGTACGACCAGATCGGCGTGATCGTCGTCCACTCGTCGGACGACGCCTTCGCGAAGACCATCCGCAAGGCCAAGGGCGTCCAGTCGGCGGGCGCCACCCGTACCGCGCCGCTGCCCGCCCAGTCCACGAAGGACGTCGGCACCCCGAAGGCGCTGACCGGCGCGCAGGCCAAGGCGGCGTCCACCCGGGCGGTCGCGGGCGAGGACCCGCTGCAGCCGTTGCAGTGGGACCTGCCCGCGATCAAGGCGGACAAGGCCCACAAGAAGACGCTCGGCAGCAAGGAGGTCACCGTCGCGGTGATCGACACGGGCGTCGACGACACCCACCCGGACCTCGCGCCGAACTTCGACCGCGCGGCGTCGGTCAATTGCGTGACGGGCAAGCCGGACACGACGGACGGCGCCTGGCGCCCGTCCGCCGAGGAGAGCCCGCACGGCACGCATGTGGCGGGCGAGATCGCCGCCGCGAAGAACGGCGTCGGCGTCACCGGGGTCGCGCCCGGCGTCAAGGTGTCCGGCATCAAGGTGTCCACGACGGCGGGCTTCTTCTACACCGAGTCCGTCGTCTGCGGGTTCATCTGGGCGGCCGAGCACGGCGTCGATGTGACCAACAACAGCTATTACACCGACCCGTGGATGTTCAACTGCAAGGACGACCCGGACCAGAAGGCGCTCGTCGACGCCATCACCCGGGCGTCGCTGTACGCGGAGAAGAAGGGCACGGTGAACGTCGCCGCGGCGGGCAACTCGAACTTCGACCTCGCCGCCGACACGATCAACGACACCACCAGCCCGAACGACTCGACGCCGGTGGAGCGTGACATCGACCCGTCCGAGTGCCTGGACGCGCCGACCCAGCTGCCCGGCGTCGTCACCGTCGCGTCGACCGGAGCCAAGGGCATCAAGTCCTCGTTCTCCAACTACGGTCGCGGCGTCATCGACATCGCGGCCCCCGGCGGCGACAGCACGGCGTACCAGCCGCCGCGGGCCCCCGCGACCAGCGGCCTGATCCTCGGCCCCGTGCCGGGCGGCCAGTGGGCCTACATGGCCGGTACGTCGATGGCCTCCCCGCACGTGGCGGGTGTCGCGGCGCTCATCAAGAGCACGCACCCGCACGCCTCCGCGGCGAAGGTCAAGGCGCTTCTCGCGGCGCAGGCCGACAGGACGCCGTGCACGGACCCGTACGACATCGACGGCGACGGCAAGGCCGACGCGGTGTGCGAGGGCGGCAAGAACCGCAACGGCTTCTACGGGGTCGGTATCGCCGACGCCCTGGACGCGGTGACCAAGAAGTAACGCCCCTTCCACAGAAACGGGCCGCCCGCTCTCCGGGCGGCCCGTTTCCCGTAGCGGGCGCCGCGGGCCGTGGCGGCCCGGTCTCAGGTGCGGACGGTGTCGCCGACGGCCGGGCGGGGGCTCACCGGCGTGCCGGCCTGCCGCGCGAGCACATCGGTGGCCAGCAGGTACTGCGCCGCCGCATAGGTGAACATGATCCAGAAATCGGGCGCGGGCAGCTGGGGCCACTCGGCGACACCGGTGGCGATGAGGGTGTCGGAGAGCAGGAAGAGCGCACCGCCGAGCCCGGCATACAGCCCGAGCCCGCCCGCCCGCAGCGCCATGACGGTGAGCAGGAGGCTGTATCCGGCGACCGGGACACGCAGTTCGGCCGGCAGGTCGGGCCAGAGCAGCAGCACGGTGACGACGAGGGCGACGGCGTATCCGGCGCCGAGGTACGGGTTGGTCCGTGTCCGGCGGAAGAGCAGCAGGTAGCAGACGTGTCCCGCGGCGAAGGAGCCCATGCCGGCCATGAAGGCGGGGTCGGCGTCGAAGAGCAGGAAGACATCGCCGCCCCAGCCGAAGAGCAGCGCCACGACCAGCAGGGTGGGGCCGCCGCGCGCCACGACGTACGCGGCGAGCAGGGGCATCAGCAGGGGCTTGGCGATCTGGTGCCCGAGGTCGGCGCCGGCCAGCAGCGAAACGAGGTCGGCGGCGGTCGCGACGGCGAAGGCGGCGAGGAGAAGGCGAGCGGGGGCGCCGCGCCTCATGCGGCGGGCTCCGGCTGCTGGACACCGGTGGCTGCCGGGGCGGCGGGCGCGGCCTCCGACGTGGCGGCGGGCGCGGCGGGTACGACGCCCGGCCCGGCCTCCGGCGCGGGCGTCTTCCGTGCCTCCGGCTGCCAGCCGGGGCCGCCGAAGACGCGTCCCGCACGCTCGCGCCAGCTCGTCGCCGCGCGTACGTCGCGGGCGATGGCGGCGTACTCGTGGGTCGCGACGCGCAGCGGGTTGTACGTCTCGATGTTCTTCGTGAGGCCGTAGACGGGCCGCTCGGTCTCGGCCGCGAAGGAGCCGAAGAGCCGGTCCCAGAGGATCAGGATGCCGCCGAAGTTCCGGTCCAGGTAGCCGCCCTGGGAGGCGTGGTGGACGCGGTGGTGGGACGGCGTGTTCAGGACGTATTCGAAGGGGCGCGGCAGCTTGTCGACCCGCTCGGTGTGGACCCAGAACTGGTAGACGAGGTTCGCGGACGAGCAGAACGCGAGCGCCGCCGGGTGCACTCCGCAGGCGATCAGCGGCAGATAGAACGGCCAGACGGTGAGGGACGTCCACGGCTGGCGGAGCGCGGTGGTGAAGTTGAAGTTGCGGCTGGAGTGGTGCACGACGTGGCAGGCCCACAGAACGCGGATGACGTGGTGGCCCCGGTGCGACCAGTAGTAGAAGAAGTCCTGCGCGAGCAGCATCAGCAGGATCGTCCACCACAGGACGGGGACGCGGGCGGGCGTCAGCTCGTACACCGCCATGTAGATCGCGACAATCGGGATCTTCCACAGGATGTCGAACGCGATGCTGCCCAGGCCCATGCCGACGCTGGTGACGGCGTCCTTGGTCTCGTACCCGATAGCGTCCTCGTCGGGATGCAGGCGGTAGCTCACCACTTCGATCACGGTGAGCAGGACGAAGGCCGGTATCGACCACAGCACGACATCGGGCAGGTTCGGCATGCCCGCACTTTAAAGGCGGGGCCGAGCGTCTCGCTAGGGGTTGTTACCGACAAGTATGTAAGACGCGATGTCAGCGGTCCCGGCGGTTCTGGTGGGGCGCGGGTGACGTCACCGGGGCCGCCCGCCGGTCCGGGCTTCCGCGCCGATCCGGCCAGCATCGGCGCAGGGAGCGTCAAATCGCCCTGAGCTAAGCCATGTTGGGCGGCCACCAGGATTCGCTCGATCTCGGAATGCTCGGCCGGTTCACCGGGGTGCGCCGGCTCTCGCTGATGGAGTGCACCATTTCGGGGGGCCTGGGGCCGCTGCGCGATCTCCCGGCGCTTCGCGATCTCAGCCTGTCGCGCTGCACCCCGCGCGGCCCCCTCGACCTGGGCGCGTTGGCCGATCTGACGGAACTCACGATCAGGGTGTCCGACGACACCCGGGTCGTGGGCAGCGACCCCGTCCCGTCCTCCCGCATCCTGACAACCCGCTCCAGGGTCTGACCCTCACACCCCCGCCGCGCCCAGCAGCGACCCCACCCCGTACGTCACCGCCATGGCCAGCGCCCCGCCCGCCACATTGCGCAGCACCGCGGGGCGGGGCGGCGCCGTGCCCAGGCGGGCGCTGCCCCAGCCCGTCAGGGCCAGGGCGACCAGCACCGAGACCACCGTGACCGGCAACCGCCAGGAAGCGGGCGGCAGGACGATCGCCAGCAGAGGCAGCAGCGCCCCCAGCGTGAAGGAGACGAAGCTCGCGCCCGCCGCCCGCCAGGGGTCGGTCAGGTCGTCCGGGTCGATATTGAGCTCCACGCGCGCGTGCGCCCGCAACGCGTCCCGCTCCGTCAGTTGCTCCGCCGCCTCCCGCGCCACCTCCGTCGACAGACCGCGCGCGGACAACAGCGCGGCCAGCTCGGCCAGTTCCGCCTCCGGCTGCTCCCGCAGCTCCCGGGTCTCCTGGGCCAGCGCCGCTTTCTCCGAATCGCGCTGCGTCGAGACGGATACGTACTCCCCCGCCGCCATCGACATCGAACCGGCCAGCAGCCCCGCGAGGCCCGCCGTCAGCAACGCGGCGCGCTCGTCCGTCGCGCCGGCCACGCCGACGACGATGCCCGCGGTGGAGACCACCCCGTCATTGGCCCCGAGGACCCCGGCGCGCAGCCAGTTCAGCCGCGCGCCGAGGCCCCCGCCGTGCGCTTCCTCATGGGTCCCGGCGCGGTCGTCCGTCGTATCGGTCATCCGCCGACGGTCTCACCCGGTGCTTCACCAGACGCGTACCGACCCGCCCGGTGCGAACGCGGGGCTGGTCGCACCGGGCGGCACCTCCTTGAGCGGTTCGTCGATCTCCTGCACCGTGGGGCCGACCCGCGCGGCGATCCGGTCGAGCGCCGCGAGGTCGAAGCCGTACACACGGGCCGCGTTGCCGCCGACCATGGTCGCGATCTCGTCCCTCGGCAGACCGGCGTACGCGATCCGCAGGCCCTCGCGGGAGTACGGCGTGGTGCCCTCGTCATGGGGGTAGTCGCAACCCCACATGATCTTGTCCAGGCCTATCCGGTCACGCAGCGGGACCTCGTGCGGGCGCATGAAACTGGCGCCGACGAAGCAGTTGTCGCGCCAGACGTCGCTGGGGCTGTTCCCCATCGAATCGGCAAGCCCCGCACCGAACTTGGACTCCGCGGTGACGGCCGGGGAAGCCGCCGCGACCAGGCGTGAGTGGTAGTAGTCGAGCATCTCGACGACGCCGGGGATCCAGCCGGAGCCCTGCTCGGTCAGGACCAGTCGCAGTCCGGGGTGACGGCGGAACGCCCCGCCGAAGATCAGGTGCCACAGCGCCCGGTGCGAGAACCAGGTGGTCTCCACCATGAAGACGGCGCGAGCGGCCGGTTCGTCCCCCAGCGGCGGGGACGCGGACCCGCCGTGGTGGTTCACCGGTACGTCCAGCTCCTCGCACACCGCCCAGAGCGGGTCGTACGTCTGCGAGTAGAGCTCGGGTATCCCCGATCCGGGTGGGGCGCCGGGCAGCAGGATGCCGCCGGTGAGGCCGGCCTCCTTGACCCGCCGGACCTCCCGCACCGCCTCGTCCACGTCGTTGAGCAGGATCTGGGCGACACCGGCCCGCCGTCCGGGCACCGCGTCGCAGAAGTCTGCCAGCCAGCGGTTGTGGGCCCGCAGCCCGGCCCACCTCTGTTCGTACTCCGCCTTCGACGGCGCGGGCGCCATCAGTGAGGCACTGGGGAAGAAGGGCGGGATGGTGTTGGGGAAGACGACCTCGGCGACGATCCCGTCGGCCTCCAGCTCGGCGACGCGGCGCGCGGAGTTCCAGTTGCGGTCCGCCGTGTCCGCGAGGAGGTCCTCGTACGGGTTGATGTACGTCGCCGCCCAGGCGTCGAAGTCGTCGTGGTGGCGCTTCTCCAGGTACGGCCGGTAGTCGAGGAGGTCGGCGCCCGCGTGGCAGTCGGCGGAAATGACGGTGTAGCGGTCCTGGTGCCGGTCCATCACAGGACTCCCAGCTGCGGGAAGTCGTGGTCGGTCAGCCAGTGCCTGCCCACCTCGCGCGACTTCGCCCAGGTGGCCTCGACCGCGGGCTGGTCGGCGCTCTGACCGAGGTCGTCCGGCGTCGGGCCGATACGCTCGGCGACCGGGGCGAGCTCCGCCGTGTCGAAGCCGAAGACATCGGCGGCGGCCAGGCCGAGCATCCGCCGGGTCTCGGCGACCGGGATGTCGTGGAAGGTTTTCCGCAGCCACGCGCGCGTGTCGGGCCAGGTGCCCTCGGGATGCGGGAAGTCGCTGCCCCAGAGGATGTTGTCGACGCCGATCTCGTAGCGCTGGGCGAGCTCACGCCGCTTGGTGTTGGTGGCGCAGATGAAGATCTGGCGGTCCAGGTACTCGCTCGGCGGCCGTTTCAGTTCCGCGAACGGCGACAGCTTCTTTCCGCCGTGCGCGCCCAGATACAGCCGGTCCATGAACCACAGCTGGTTGGGCAGCCACCAGCAGCCGGACTCCGCGACGCCGAACTTCAGCCCGGGGTGGCGCTCGAAGACGCCGGACCAGAGCAGGAACCACAGGGGCCGCGCGGGCCACCAGGTCACTTCGGAGACGTAGATGCCCAGGTGGTCGCCGTATTCGTGGCGCGGCGCGGCGCCGGAGTGCGTGACGATCGGCATCCCCGTCTCGGCGGCCGCCGCCCATACCGGGTCGTAACGACGGTCGTGGTAGGGCGCCTTGTCGACCCACATCGAGGGGATCATCAGCGCGCCGAGCCCGGACTCCTTGGCCCGGTGCACCTCGGCGACGACCCGGTCCACCTCGCCCGTGATGGGCAGCAGGGCGACCCCGCAGTGCCGTTGCGGGTACTCGGACACGAACTCGGCGAGCCAGCGGTTGTGCGCCTGCGCGCCCGCCATGCCGAGGTCGGGGTCCTGGTCGCCGGAGAGCCCCAGGCCCACCCCGAAGGGGGCCGCGGTCCGGCTGTCGACGGCATCGGCGTCGGGGAAGACGACCTCGGCCGCCACCCCGTCACCGTCGAGTTCCTTGATCCGCCGCGCGGTGTCCCAACCGCCGCGCAGCCCTTCCTCGTTGTCCTCGAACCACTTGGTGGCGAAGGCCTCGTTGCGCACCCCAAGCCGTGTCATCTCCTCGCGGCGGGCGTCGCGCTGCCCGAGGAATTCGTCGAAGGGCCGGTGGAAGGCGCTGTCCAGATAGGGCCGGTACTGCTCGGTCGGCAGTCCGGCGTGGCAGTCGGAGGAGATGATCAGGTACGGGTCCCGCTCTGTCATCACACACACCTCGGTCGAATGAAATGAGTCGAAGCAGTCGAGCCGGTCGTGGTGGGCCGGCGCCGGCCCTGACGGGTCGGTGCCGGCCGCGACCGGTCTCAGTCGAGAATGAAGTTCTCCAGGTACGACGGGTTGGCGCGGTCGAGCATCGACTGCGACCTGGCGCGGATCTGCCGGTCGCTGTGCTCGCTCGCCGGAAGCATCCAGAAGCGGTCGGCCCTGATCCCTTCGACGACGACCTCGGCGACCTGCTCGACCGGTGTGAACTCGATCTCGTGCCCGGCCTCCCGCATCGCCGACTCCCACTGCCCGAGGCTGCGGTACGGCGTCCTGCGAGGTCGTTCCTTCGCGTACCGCTCCGGCCGATTGCGGTGCGACTCCCACAGCCCGGTGCGCAGCATGTGCGGTCCGGGGAAGAGCACCGAGGCGCCCAGTTCCGCGCCCTCCGCCCGGAGATGGGCGTACAGGGACTCGGTCATGGTGACGACGGCCGCCTTGGTGACGGCGTACACGGAGGCGGTCGGCAGTGGCGCGATGCCGCCGTCCGCCGACGAGGTGTTGACCACATGGCCCGGCTCACCGCCCGCGATCATCCGCGGTACGAACGCCTGGATGCCGTGGAAGACACCCCACACATTGACCGCGAACGCCCACTTCCAGTCGTTGGGTTCGTGCTCCCACATGCGGCCCTCGGCGCCCGACCCGACGCCCGCGTTGTTGCACAGCACGTGCACCGCGCCGAAGGCCTCGTACGCCGCGTCGGCGAGCGCCATGACACTGGCGCGTTCGCTGACGTCCACGGCGCGCGCGAGCACCTGCGCGCCCCCTTCGCGCAAGTCGGCCGCCGCCTTTTCCAGGGCGCCCTCCTCCACGTCGGCGAGGACGACCTTCAGTCCCTCGTCCGCGAACCGGCGGGCCATCGCGAGCCCGATGCCACTCGCCGCGCCCGTCACCACAGCGACCTGCCCCTCCCGCAACTCCATCAGAAGCTCCCCTCCGGCGGGCCGTCGAGGATCTGCTGCGGGTCGTCGTAGCGCTGGTGGATGTACGGCAGGAGGGCCTGCGCGCTCACCCGCTCGACGACCCGGCCCCGCTGGTCGGTCGTCTTCTCGCCGATGGTGATCCCCACCAGACGGCGCACCGGCAGATCAGCGATGGGGTCGTACATCGACTCGCGCAGCACCACGTCGCCGGTGATCCGCTCCAGTTTGCGCATCTTCTCGTTGCGCGTGCAGTGCACCAGGACCGGGTCCGCGTCGAAGCCGTGACCGTCCACCGCGGGAAGGAACTTGAAGTAGAAGTCGACCTTCTCGGCCGGCTCGGGCAGCGGCAGCGCCCCGCCCACCGCGCCACGCACCTCGACGAAGGCGATGCCGTGCCGCGCGAGGGAGGCGCGTACGACCAGACCGTCGCGTTCGACGCTCACCTCGCCCAGCTTCTTGGGCTCGCCGAACACCTCCCGGCCGCCGATCAGCGCCCGTTCGTGGGTCATCGGCATGACGAGCGGGTACCAGCCCTCGATCCCCCCGTGCTCGGCGGCGACCGCCACGGAACCCGCGCCCAGCGGGTAGCCGGGCAGGTCGACCTTGCTGATGTTGGCCCGGACGAGCGGGCGCGAAGTGGGCTTGAGGGGCGGCGGCAGTACGGCCGCCACCGCGTCGGGGTCGCTCTCCCAGAGCGCCACCACTCCGGTGGACCAGATGTCGGGGAGCTTGGAACTCGCTGTGCGGGCCGCCGCGATCTCGGCCTCGGTGCGCGGTCCGTACCGTACGCGTGCCATGCCGTACCACCCTTGGTCGGTCGTGCCTGAGCACTGCTTGCAGCAGCGCCGCCTGGAACAGTCCCGCCTGAATCGCGCCGCACCCTGAAGTCCTGTAACACTGTTACACCGGCGCCGCCGAAGGGTAAAGAGCCGTGCAGGCAACAGAATTGGGGACATCATGACGAGACCGGCGCTGACCCGCGAAGAGGTCGTGGAAGCCGCCGCGCGCCTCGTCAAGCAGCACGGCCCGCAGGCCCTCACGATGCGCAAGCTCGCCGCCGAGCTCGGCACCGCCGTGACCTCCATCTACTGGCACATCGGCAACCGCCAGTCGCTGCTCGACGCCCTCGTCGAGCGCACCGTCGACGAGCTGGCCGAGATCCGGCCGCGCGGGCGCACGCCCGAGGAGCGCGTCGTCTCCGTCGCGCGCGCCCTGCGCCGCGATCTGCGCGACCATCCGCATCTCGTCGCGATGGTCCACGAACGCGGCCTCACCGAGCGGATGTTCCTGCCCGCCCAGCAGGCCCTCGTCCACGAGGTGCACGCGGCGGGGGTGCGCGGCGCGCGGGCCGCCGAGGTCGTACGGGCCGTGCAGTTCCAGGTCGTCGGGTACGTCCTCGTCGAGCGCAACCGCGAACGCGCCCCGGCCCAGCACCCCGGCGAGGAGGACCTGTGGGACGCGGCGGCGGCGGAGGGCGACCCGGCCCTCGCCCGCGCGCTGGCGCGACCGGTCGACTCCGAACGGCTCTTCGTCAACTCCGTGCGGGCGCTTGTCGGGGCTCTGCTCACCCGGGATGACAAGACTGTCAGTGATGGCCCGTATCCTCAGTGACCATGCTCGAAGACCACACGACAGCAGCGCCGTGGCCGACCGCCTACCCACAGGGGTACGCGGTCGTCGACGTCGAGACCACCGGACTCGCGCGCGACGACCGGATCATCTCCGCTGCCGTCTACCGGCTGGACGCCAGAGGCAATGTCGAGGACCACTGGTACACACTGGTCAACCCCGAGCGTGACCCCGGGCCCGTCTGGATCCACGGGCTGACCACCGATGTGCTCGAAGGCGCCCCGCTCTTCCCGGAGATCGCGGGCCAGCTGTCCGAGCGGCTCGACGGCCGGGTCCTCGTCGCGCACAACGCGATGTTCGACTGGTCGATGATCTCCCGGGAGTACGCACGGGCGGCGCGCGTCGCACCGGTGGCGCAGCGGTTGTGCACCATCGCACTCTCCAAGGAGCTGCGGCTGCCGCTGCCCAACCACAAGCTGGAGTCCCTCGCCGCGCACTTCGGTGTGGTGCAGCAGCGCGCGCACCACGCCCTCGACGACGCGCGGGTGCTGGCCGAGGCGTTCCGCCCGAGCCTGCACGCGGCGGCCCGTGACGGGGTGCGGCTGCCGTTGCTCGAATGCCTGCCGCTCACCGAGTGGTCGGACTCCCCGGCGAAGCCCCGGATCGGTTACCAGGCCTCCGCGCCCTCCTCGTACGGGCAGGGCAGCTGGCGGCCGTCCCGCAAGCGGCCGACCTGCCCGCACCCGAACCCCGGGCGGTACGAGCCGGGGAAGCTGCTGAAGCAGGGCATGCGCATCGCGTTCTCCGGGGACACCTCGGTGGACCGCGAGCTGCTGGAGGACCGGGCGGTCGAGGCCGGGCTGCACATCGCGACGAGCCTGTCGCGGCTCACCAGCCTGCTCGTCACCAACGACCCGGACTCCGCCACCTCCAAGACGGTCAAGGCCAAGTCCTTCGGCACACCCGTCGTCGACGAGGCGGCCTTCACCCAGCTGCTGAGGGATGTGACCCCGGCAGACGGGTGACTGTCGGGCGACTCGCCCGTCACCGTCTCGCGCCACCGGCGCCCCGCGTCCCACCCTGTGGCACATGGCACGTTGCGAGGTCTGCGGAAACGACTACGGCATGTCCTTCGAGGTGCACGCGCAGGGCGCGGTGCACGTCTTCGACTGCTTCTCCTGCGCCATTCACCGCATGGCGCCCATCTGCGAGCACTGCCGGTGCCGGATCATCGGCCAGGGCGTGGAGGTCGAGAGCCACTGGTTCTGCGGCGCCCACTGCGCCCGCGCGGAGGGGAAGGTGGGCATCGTCGACAGGGTCTGAGCCTTCCCGGGGTCCGCCCCACAGCCGGCCGGACCAGGGGGTGTCCCGCGGAGATCCGCCGGACACTCCCCAGACCCACCGACCGCGGGACAAACCCCGCCAGGTACCGTCTTCGGCGTGTACCGCTTCCTGTTCTCCCGGCAGTGGGTGATCCTCACCCTTCTGGTTCTGCTCCTCGTCCCCGCGATGATCGAGCTGGGATTCTGGCAGCTGCACCGCCATGAGCACCGGGTCGCGCAGAACAAGCTGATCTCGGACAATCTCAAGGCCGAGCCGCTCGCCATCGGCGACATCACCTCCCCCGGACACAGCGTCCCGCGCGCCGACTACTGGCGCCGGGTGTCGGCCACCGGCACGTACGACACCGCGCACGAGGTCGTCGTACGCCGCCGGACCTCCGCCGACGACCAGGTCGGCTATCACGTCCTGACCCCCCTGGTGCTCAAGGACGGTGACGTCGTCCTGGTCAACCGCGGGTGGGTCCCCTTCGGCGCCGACCAGAAGGCCTACCCCAAGGTCCCGGCCGCCCCCAAGGGCGAAGTCACGGTCACCGGGCGCCTGAAGGCCGACGAGACCGAGGCGGGCAGCGGCATCAAGGACCTGGGCGGGCTGCCGCCCCGGCACATCATGCTGATCAACAGCGCCCAGCAGGCCAAGGCGCTCGGCAGGCCCGTCCTCGGTGGCTACATCGAGCAGACCGAGCCCGTCCCCGGCCCCAAGCCCGAGCTGGTGCCCGCCCCCGACGCGGACTCCATCGGCCCGCACATGGCGTACGCCGTCCAGTGGTGGCTCTTCACCGCCGCGGTACCGGTCGGATGGGTGATCCTGGTACGCCGTGAAGTGCGCGACCGGGCCCAGGCCGCCCGGACGGGCGACGGCGACCGGGCCGAGCCCGCCACCGCTTCGGCCGCGTAACACCCGCCCCGCTTAGCCCGGGGCCGACGCGGGAAGACGGCACTGCGTGACGCAACTCATCGAGGACTACGCGCTTATCGGAGATCTGCAGACCGCGGCACTGGTCGGCAGGAACGGTTCCGTCGACTGGCTCTGCCTGCCCCGTTTCGACTCCGCGGCCTGTTTCGCCGCGCTGCTCGGTGACGAGGAGAACGGCCACTGGCGCGTCGCCCCCGCCGGCGCGGACAACTGCACCCGCCGCGAGTACCGCCGCAACACCCTGGTCCTGGAGTCGGTCTGGGAAACCCGCTCCGGCACCGTCAAGGTCACCGACTTCATGCCGCAGCGCGACGAGGCCCCCGACCTCGTGCGGATCGTGGAGGGCATCTCCGGCACGGTGCCGATGCGCTCCACGCTCCGGCTGCGCTTCGACTACGGGAACATCGTGCCGTGGATGCGTCGTACCGACGGGCACCGGGTGGCCGTCGCCGGGCCAGACGCCGTGTGGCTGCGCAGCGAGCCCGAAGAGCGGGTGAAGACCTGGGGACAGCACTTCAGCACCTGCTCGTCCTTCGAGGTCTCCGAAGGGGAAAAGGTGGCATTCGTCCTCACCTGGCACCCCTCGCACGAACCGCAGCCGGAATTCATCGACCCGCACGAAGCCCTGCGACACAGCATCGACGACTGGGAGGAGTGGGTCGGGCGCTGCCAGTACGAAGGCCCGTACCGGGAAGCCGTAGTGCGCTCGCTCATCACCCTCAAGGCCCTCATCTACGCCCCGACCGGCGGCATCGTGGCGGCCCCCACCACCTCCCTCCCCGAGGAGATCGGCGGCGTACGCAACTGGGACTACCGCTACTGCTGGCTGCGCGACTCCACCCTCACCCTCGGCGCGCTCGTCACCGCGGGCTATCTCGACGAGGCCGCGGCCTGGCGCGACTGGCTGCTGCGGGCCGTCGCGGGCGACCCCGCCGACCTCCAGATCATGTACGGGCTCTCCGGCGAACGCCGGCTGCCGGAGTCGGAACTGCCGTGGCTGAGCGGCTATGAGGGCTCCGCGCCGGTACGGATCGGCAACGACGCCGTCAAGCAGCTTCAGCTCGATGTGTACGGCGAGGTCATCGACTCCCTCCATCTGGCCAGGAGCGCGGGCCTCATGGCAAAGCCGCACGCCTGGAGTCTGCAGCTCAGCCTGCTCGGCTTCCTGGAGTCCACCTGGCGCCAACCGGACGAGGGGCTGTGGGAGGTCCGCGGTCCGCGCCGGCACTTCGTCCACTCCAAGGTAATGGCGTGGGTCGCGGCCGACCGGGCCGTCCGCACCCTGGAGGAGGACCCGACGCTGCACGGCGACGCGGCGCGGTGGCGGGCCATGCGCGACGAGGTGCACCGGGAGGTGTGCGAGAAGGGGTACGACCCCGAGCGGAACACCTTCACCCAGTCGTACGGATCCACCGAACTGGACGCGGCCACACTGCTCATCCCCCGGGTCGGCTTTCTGCCGCCGGACGATCCGCGGGTGATCGGCACGGTCGACGCGGTACGTGCCGAGCTCGCCCACGACGGTCTGATCCGCCGCTACAGCGCGGACGGCACCAGCGTCGACGGACTGCCGGGCGATGAAGGGGCGTTCCTGGTCTGCTCGTTCTGGCTGGTCGACGCGTTGCGGCTGACGGGCCGGGGGAAGGAGTCGCAGGAGCTCTTCGAGCGGCTGCTGGCGCTGCGCAACGACGTGGGACTGCTGGCCGAGGAGTACGACCCGGTGTCCGGACAGCAGCTCGGAAACTTCCCGCAGGCCTTCAGCCATATCGGTCTGGTGGGATCCGCACTCGCCCTGGAGGCGGACGGCACGGCAGGATAGGGCCATGGATCTTGGACTGAAGGACCGCGTCTATGTCGTCACCGGCGCCACCCGTGGGCTGGGCCTCGCCTCCGCCCGTGAGCTGACCGCCGACGGCGCGAAGGTCGTGCTCACCGGCCGGGACGAGAAGACGGTGGCCGAGGCCGCCGCGGAGCTCGGCCCGAACGCGGTCGGTGTCGCCGCCGACAACGCCGACCCGGCGGGTGCCCAGCGCCTCGTCGACGCCGCCCGTACGCACTTCGGCCGCTTCGACGGCATTCTCATCAGCGTCGGCGGCCCCGCGCCCGGTTCCGCGGCGGACAATACGGACGACCAGTGGCAGGCGGCCTTCGAGTCGATCTTCCTCGGCGCGGTCCGGCTGGCCCGGACGGCGGCGGCCTCGCTCACCGAGGGCGGCGTCATCGGCTTCGTGCTGTCGGGCTCGGTGCACGAGCCGATCCCCGGCCTGACCATCTCCAACGGCCTGCGCCCCGGCCTGGCCGGCTTCGCGAAGTCCCTCTCCGTCGAGCTGGGCCCGCGCGGCATCCGCGTCATCGGCCTGCTGCCCGCCCGGATCGACACGGACCGGGTGCGCCAGCTCGACGCGATGGCGGGCGACCCGGACACCGCACGCGCGGCCAACGAGTCCCGCATCCCGCTGGGGCGCTACGGCAGGCCGGAGGAGTTCGGCAAGGCGGCGGCGTTCCTGCTGTCCCCCGCGGCGTCGTATCTGACGGGCACGATGCTCCCGATCGACGGCGGATCCAGGCACGGCTTCTAGGTCTTCGCCGCCCGACGAGTGGGGGGCTTGGGCTCGGGCCCGGCCCCCCGCACGTCATGTCACCCGCTGGGCCCGGTGCCGGACCGCCCGCAGCCGGACCTCCGCCGGCAGCGCAGGGAGAGCCGCCGAGTCGCGTGCGTGCGCCAGCGCCTCGTGCGTGAGGCCGGCCAGGGCCTGCGCCGGTTCCGCGTGGGCCTCCAGGACCAGCCCGACCCGCGCCTCGGGCGCGTCCCGACGCCCCGTCAGCCGCACCTGCGCGCGCTGCACGCCGTCCATCAGCATCGCCTCGCTCGCCACCACGCCCTCCAGCGCCCGCCCGCGCAGCAGCGCCCCTTCGCCGTCGCCGCTGTCGACCAGCACCTCGGCGAGGCGGGCGCGGCGCAGCTGGGCCAGCAGCCACCACAGGGCGAGCAGGACCAGCACGGCAAGGACCGCGATGGCCGTGGGCCACCACCAGCCGTCGTCCCGCCACCGGGTACGGGCCGCCTCGCTCAGCAGGACGTCGCCCTTCCCGTCGAACGGCCACCAGGACGGCACGGACAGGCCGAGCCCGGCCGCGAGCACCGCGCCGCCGAGGGCGAACAGCAACAGCCCGGCGAGCCCGAGCAGGACGCGATTGACCGTCTTCAGCATCGCCGGGTCACCCCTTCTTGGCCGGACGGCCGACATGCACGGAGAGCCCCGGCTGCCTTGCCAGTCCGAGCTGGCGGATCCCCGCGCCGAGCGCGGCGTCCAAGTCGGTTCGTACGTCGTCGAGTTCACGGAAATGCGAAACGGCCCGCACCGCCACCTTGGACCGGCCCACGCGGACCTTCGCGGACTGCACCCCGGAGACGTCCATGGCCCGGTCGCGCAGGACCAGCGCCGCCGCGTCGCGGTCGAGCCCCGCACGCACGTCGGGGTTGTCGCGCCGCATCGGCAGCAGGGCGCGCAGTCCCGGCGTGCAGGCGAGAACCAGCAGCCACAGGCCGAGCGCCATCGCCGCACCGGCGCCGACCAGCACCCACACGTTGTCCAGGGGGCGGTCGGCGAGTTGCGCCGCGAGGTCGCGGCGCCAGCGCATCGCGCTGTGGTCGGCCCGTACCGCAGCGATGTCGTAGAGCAGCAGGCCGGTGGCGCCGAGCGCCACGAGGGCGAGCAGCGCTGCCGGCACGCGGCGCGGCGACCAGAACCGGCCGGTCCTGCCACCGCTGCCCGCTTCGAGCACCGGCACCGGTTCGTACGCCTCGGCGGAGGCCGACTGGGCGAGCTCGGCCGGTTCAGGCTCGCGCTCGATGACGGGCAGCCGCTGCGTTTGGCTCTCGGGGGTGGCGCCGCCCAGGGAGTCGTCCGGGCGGGTGTAGCCGTCCGGCCTGTCGGGTTCGTTCATCGGATCCTCCCCCGTTCCGCCACGAGCACTTTCGCCGAGTGCAGCCGCTCGACCTGAACCGCCACCTCCGGCACTTCCATCCCCGCCAACGCCTTTACCCGCTGGGCGACTTGGCGACGCACCGCGCCGCACTGGCCGCCGACGTCGGAAGGATAGCCGAGCTCGACACTGACCCGTACCCGCGCCGTGTCGTGGTGGACGGTCACCGTGGCGTGCGGCGCCGCGCCAACGTCCGGCGCCGCGTCGAGCGCCTCATGCGCCGCCTGCGCGGCGATCTTCGCGACGACCCGGTCGGCGATCCGGGTCGCGCCACGCTCCGCGGCCTCGACGCGGCCGGAGACCATCGCGGTCACCGCGGCCGGTCGCCGCGTTCACGCGCGCGGAAGAAATCGCCGGGGTCCAGGTCGCCGTCGAGGAACCGGCCCGCCACGAAACCGATCGCGCCCAGCGCCGCGACCAGCAGAAAGGCTCCGAAGCCACCGAAGTACCCGGCGAACCCGAGCGCCATACCGGCCAACAGGCCGACCACCGCCATGCTCATCCTGCGCTCCTCAACTGTTCGACTGAAACCGGACGCTGGACGCCTACTGCAGGCGCTGCTCCGGCTCGTCTTCCTCCTCGTCGGGCAGCTTCACATCGCTGACCGCGATATTGACCTCGACGACTTCGAGGCCCGTCATACGCTCGACGGCCGAGACGACATTCTCGCGGACGTCGCGGGCGACATCGGCGATCGAGACGCCGTAGTCGACGACAATCTCCAGATCGAGGGCCGTCTGCACCTCGCCGACCTCGGCCTTCACACCGCGGCTGACGGACTTGGCACCGCCGGGCACCCGGTCGCGGACAGCTCCGAAGGTACGGGACAGGCCACTGCCCATGGCATGGACGCCGTCCACGTCACGGGCCGCGAGACCGGCGATCTTCTCCACCACGCCGTCGGCGATGGTCGTGCGGCCACGGGAGGCCGGATCGCCGCCACCCCGCTTGGCCACCGAGGTCTTCAACCCGTCGCCCTCCGTCCCCTTCAGGGGGTTCTCAGGCTGTTTGCGCTGTGTTGTGTCAGTCATCGCCGTTCATCCCTTTCCGAGCGGTACCGGACTTCGCTGCCCACATTAGGCGCCGATGCCCGATCTCGCGCCGGGGATGCGGCAGGCTGGGGCCATGGCACCTGACGGATGGACGCAGGCGGTACGGGAGCGGCTGGGCCTGGGCAGACTGCTGCCGCTAGGCGGGGCCGGGGACGGCGCGTGGCTGGCGGAACGGGCCGCTGTAACGGTGCTGCGGGGCGCTGCGGAGGGCGTCACGGGGGTCGGCCTGGGAACGCTCCGGATCGCGCTCAACGACCCACGATCGGCGGGCACATCGGCCGTACCGCCGCCGCCGAGCGCGCTGCCGCCGGGGCCGCTGCGGATCGAGGCGGACTTCGACGCCACGGCCGACGAGCCACTGCCGCAGGCGGCCGGGCGGTTGCGGGAGGCGCTGTTGGCGTCGGCGTCCGACGGGCTGGGGCTCGTGATCGCGGAGGTGCACCTGCGGGTCACGGACCTGCTGGACGCGGCGCCCGTTTCGAAGGACGCCACTGGGCCGACCGGGGGAAACGGCGCCGGGCGGCCCGGCCCGGACGGCCCCCGGGAGCGGGCCGCCGCGGCGGCCGTCTCCGTACCCGGGGTTCTGCGTCTGACCAGCACCCTGGGTACGCCGGTGCACCTGGCGGACGGTCATGTGCGGGTGGAGCTGGCGACGGCCGCGGATCATCGGGCGCTGGATGTGGCGCTGGCCGTGCGCGCGGCGGTCGCGAAGTCGCAGGATGGCCACCCCACGGTGGCCGTCCTGGTGACCGGCATCGGGCAGTGAGCGAGTGGCCCTAGTCGGAGAGGCCCGCGATGTCGCGGAGCCGACGGGCCTGGGCAGCGCGCTCGGCGGTGCGCTGCTCCTCGTACGTACGGGAAGGGGCGCCCCGCAGCAGCGCCTTGGTCTCGATCACGGCGTCGCGGGGCGCGGCCAGCAGCGCTGCGGCCAGGTCCGTCACGGCGCCGTCGAGTTCATCGACGGGCACGACGAGGTTGGCGAGGCCCAGGTGCTCGGCCTCCGCCGCTTGGATGAAACGGCCCGTCGCGCAGATCTCCAGCGCACGGGCGTAGCCCACGAGGTGGGTCAGCGGGTGGGTACCGGTGAGGTCGGGGACCAGCCCGAGGCTGGTCTCGCGCATGGCGAACTGCACGTCGTCGGCGACGACCCGCAGGTCGCAGGCGAGGGCGAGCTGGAAGCCCGCGCCGATGGCGTGCCCCTGCACGGCGGCGATGGTGACGAGGTCACTGCGCCGCCACCAGGTGAACGCGGCCTGGTACTCGGCGATGACCTCGTCGAGGTCGCCGTCGGAACCGCGCGCCAGATCGAGGAAGGACGGCTCACCGTCGAACCCTTCGGGTGTGAACGCCTGCCGGTCCAGGCCGGCGGAGAAGGACTGGCCCTCACCGCGCAGCACCACGACCCGCACGCTGCCCGGAAGTGACCGTCCGGCCTCTGTCAACGCCCGCCACAGAGCGGGAGACTGGGCGTTGCGCTTGGCCGGATTGGTCAGCGTTACCGTGGCAACGGCGTCCTCGACGGTGAGTCGTACGCCGTCCTTGTCGAGCATGGAGTCGAGCGAAGCCATGGAGGGCCTCCGGTTCGGGTGGCAGTCGGGCAGATCAGGTAAGTGACTGCACAGTAACCACCCGGCCGATCATGCGACCGACCGGGTGGCCACCACCAAAACCGGTGAGCCGGACTCACCCGCGCGACCGTCAGGCCGAAGTGGCCTTCTTGCCTCGCGTCGCCCCGCCGCGTCCCCGCAGCGTGACTCCCGACTCGCTGAGCATCCGGTGCACGAACCCATAGGAGCGGCCGGTCTCTTCGGCCAACGCCCGGATGCTCGCACCGGAGTCGTACTTCTTCTTCAGGTCTGCCGCGAGCTTGTCGCGCGCGGCGCCGGTTACCCGGCTGCCCTTCTTCAGAGTCTCGGCCACCCGTGCCTCCTCAAGGAAGTGCGCTCTGGACTCTCATGATCACCCCTCCGGGGCTTCCTGGCCACCCATTCGGCAAGGTCCGTGCAACAACGTTGGCCGGAGGGGCGCCGCGCGCCAGGAGTCAAATCCGCTGTTCCACCTGTCCTGCGGCGTGCGGCGGAGCAGGTCACGGCGGGAAGCAGCAGGTCAGCCGGGGCAAAGGATCATTGGAACGCGGAAGGCCCGCCCCAGGGGGGACGGGCCGTTCCGTGCTGCAAGACACGCGGGGTACGAGAGGCACTCACTCAGATGAAGGATCACCCGTAAGCCGAATGATCCAGTCGAAGTGGATCAGAACCGGATCACGGGCCCTTCCCGAGGTCGGGCGGGGGCCGGGCGGCGGATCAGGCCAGCGAGACAAGATCCTTGTAGTCCGGGCCCCACAGGTCCTCGACACCGTCCGGCAGCAGGATGATCCGCTCCGGCTCCAGCGCGTCGACCGCGCCCTCGTCGTGGGTGACCAGGACGACCGCGCCCTTGTAGGTGCGCAGCGCGCCGAGGATCTCCTCACGGCTCGCCGGGTCGAGGTTGTTCGTGGGCTCGTCGAGGAGCAGGACGTTGGCGGACGAGACGACCAGGGTGGCCAGGGCCAGCCGGGTCTTCTCCCCGCCGGAGAGGACCTTGGCAGGCTTGTCGACGTCGTCGCCGCTGAAGAGGAACGAGCCGAGCGTCTTGCGGACCGACACCAGGTCGAGGTCGGGCGCCGCGGAGCGCATGTTCTCCAGGACCGAACGCTCCGGGTCGAGCGTCTCGTGCTCCTGGGCGTAGTAGCCGAGCTTGAGGCCGTGGCCCGGGATGACCTCGCCGGTGTCGGCCGTCTCGGCCCCGCCGAGCAGCCTCAGCAGAGTCGTTTTGCCTGCGCCGTTGAGGCCGAGGATGACGACGCGGGAGCCCTTGTCGATGGCCAGGTTGACGTCGGTGAAGATCTCCAGCGAGCCGTACGACTTCGACAGGCCCTCCGCCATCAGCGGCGTCTTGCCGCAGGGCGAGGGGTCGGGGAAACGCAGCTTGGCGACCTTGTCGGAGACGCGCACCGCGTCGAGGCCGGCGAGCAGCCGGTCGGCGCGCTTGGCCATGTTCTGCGCGGCGACGGTTTTGGTCGCCTTGGCGCGCATCTTGTCGGCCTGCGAGTTGAGGGTCGCGGCCTTCTTCTCGGCGTTCTGACGCTCGCGCTTGCGGCGCTTCTCGTCCGCCTCGCGCTGCTGCTGGTACAGCTTCCAGCCCATGTTGTAGACATCGATCTGCGAGCGGTTGGCGTCCAGGTAGAACACCTTGTTGACGACCGTCTCGACGAGGTCGACGTCGTGGGAGATCACGATGAAGCCGCCGCGGTACGACTTGAGGTAGTCCCGGAGCCAGACGATCGAGTCGGCGTCGAGGTGGTTCGTGGGCTCGTCGAGGAGCAGGGTGTCGGCGTCCGAGAAGAGGATGCGCGCCAGCTCGACCCGGCGGCGCTGACCACCGGAGAGCGTGTGCAGCGCCTGACCGAGCACGCGGTCGGGGAGACCGAGCGCGGCGGCGATGGTGGCTGCCTCGGCCTCGGCTGCATACCCGCCCTTGGTGAGGAACTCCGTCTCCAGGCGCTCGTACTTCTTCATCGCCTTGTCGCGGGTCGCGCCCTGCCCGGTCGACATCCGCTCCTCGTTCTCCCGCATCTTGCGCAGAACGGCGTCGAGGTCACGGGCGGAGAGGATGCGGTCGCTGGCGAGCATGTTGAGGTCGCCGGAGCTCGGGTCCTGCGGGAGGTAGCCGACCTCGCCGGAGCGGGTGATGGTGCCGCCCGCGGGGGTGCCTTCGCCGGCGAGGCACTTGGTGAGGGTGGTCTTGCCCGCTCCGTTGCGGCCGACGAGGCCGATGCGGTCGCCCTTGGCGATACGGAAGGAGGCGGACTCGATAAGCAGGCGGGCGCCGGCGCGCAGCTCGATGCCGGTGGCGGTGATCACGGAAAAACTCCAGGGCGGAATGGACGGCGGAAAGGGCAGGCGGAGGGGATTTCGACGCCGTCTAATGCACAAGGAGATATGCCATACGGCCCAGTCTACCGGTCGCCGGCAACGGATTTTCTGGCACCGGCCGCGTCACCGGGCGCAGCGTTGCCGAGCGGGGTCCGGTCGGGGGTGATCCGGCCGAGATCATCCACGGCGACCAGCTCGGCGGTCCAGGAGGCGTCCGCGCCGCAGGACTGCGCGACGATCAGTGCGCCCCGGGCGTGAATCGAACGGTGCGGTTCGAAGGTACATCCCCGCGTGGCGGGCAGTACCCAGCGCAGGTCTCCGTCCATGGTCCGGTACGCCGCGATGCGGCGCGGGGTGACGACGGCCAGCATGCGGGCCTGCGGGTCGAGCGCCCGCAGGACGCCCGCGGCGCGGCGCGGATCGCCGGCCAGCCAGCCGGAGAGGCCGGGAACGGCCCGGTGCCAGTGGACCCGGCGGCCGTCGGCGCGGGCGGTGTCGGTGACCAGCCCGTCGTTCCACAGCGCGAAGGCATGGCCGGGCGCGGGCCGCACAGCGAGCGGGCGGCGGCCCTCCCTGGTGTACGTCCAGTGGCGCTGCCCGGAGGCCCTGTCGTACGCCTCGACCGCCCTCCCCCTGGTCCGCAGGGCGGGAGCCCGGCCGGTCGCCGGGGTGCGGACGGTGAGGTGGTCGCCATAGGGGGCGGGACGGGCCTGGTGAGCGGCGGTGACCAGCGGCAGGGCGAGGACGGCCGCGGCGAGGGTGACCGCGATGCGAACGCTCCGGCGGAAGCCACCGGCTGCCGATGCCACGTACGCCCCAGCGGTCACGATTCCCCCTTGCGGCGCTGCCCGTGGATCGGGCGTCGACCAGGCACAGAACGTAGCGGCGGGGGCCGGAGGGCGGGGCGGGAGCCCCGCCGACACGGCGGGCGGGGACAGGGGCGTCCCCCGTTCGGCCGCGCCCCGGCAACTCCAGGAAAAGAGCGAAAGGCGGCTAGCTGGTCGATACTCGGCGCAGGGTGGCGGTGCCGTCGCCGTGGAGCAGAGGGTGGTGGACCCATGCAGTTCGACGACGACGCCAATCTGGACACTTCGGAGGTCCAGGACGTGCGCGGCAGCCGGGTCCCCGGCGGCAGGGCCACGATCGGTGGCGGCATCGTCGGGCTCATCGCGCTGGTCCTCGGGGTGCTGTTCGGGGTGGGGCCCGAACAGCTCGGGCTGTCCGCCGGCGATCCGGACCCGGCCGCGACGTCGTCGTCGCAGGCCCAGGTCCAGCAGACCTGCAAGAAGGGCAGCGACGCGAACACCAAGGAGGACTGCCGGATCCTGGCGGTGGTCAACAGCGTGCAGGACTACTGGCGCCAGGAATTCACCAGGCGCGACGCGCGGTACGCAGGGGCCAGGACCGTCTTCTTCAGCAACCGGGTCGGCACGGCGTGCGGCGCCGCGACCTCGGCGGTCGGGCCCTTCTACTGCCCCGGTGACCGGCAGGTCTACCTCGACCTGGGCTTCTTCGACGAGCTCCGGACCAAGTTCGGTTCGAGCGGCGGCCCCTTCGCGCAGGCATACGTCGTGGCGCACGAATACGGCCACCACGTCCAGAACCAGATGGGCACGCTGGGCCGGGCGCAGGACGGCAGGCAGGGCGTCGACAGCAACGCGGTGAAGGTGGAGCTCCAGGCGGACTGCTACGCCGGGGTGTGGGCGCGGCAGGCGACCCGTACGCCCGACGAATCGACCGGACGACCGCTGATCACCTCGCTGACGGACCAGGACATCAAGGACGGCCTGGACGCGGCGGCGGCGGTCGGCGACGACCGGATCCAGGAGAAGTTCCAGGGCCGGGTCACGCCGGAGACATGGACGCACGGCTCGGCCGAGCAGCGCCAGCAGTGGTTGTACACGGGCTTCCGCACGGGCGACATGGGGAAGTGCAACACCTTCCAGCGGTGACCCCGGCGCGGGTTCCAGGCGCCGGCCCCGGGCGCGGGTCGTGCGCTCCCCGAGGTTCCACCGCGCTCCCCGGCCGTTGTCAGTGCCCGGTGCGAGACTGTTGCCAAGGTCACACCGAGCGAGGCGGAAGGTGGTCGGCATGAGCACAGGGGCACCGAGTATGTGTCCGACGATTACGTACACGGACGCCAAGGCGGCCATCAGGCTACTGACGGACGCCTTCGGCTTCCGCGCGGTCGCCGTGCACGAGGGCGAGGACGGCAGCGTCATGCACGCCGAGCTGGCGTACGGCAACGGCGTGGTGATGCTGGGCACCAAGGGCAAGGGCGGCGTCTTCGACGAGGCCATGTCGAACGCCGGGCCCGCGGGCGTCTACGTCGTGGTGGCGGACGTGGACGCGCACCACGCGCACGCCGCGGAGCACGGGGTGGAGATTTTGATGCCGCCCACGGACCAGGACTACGGCTCCCGGGACTACATGGCACGGGATGCCGAGGGCAATGTCTGGAGCTTCGGTACGTACACACCCGGATCGGGGGGCTGAGGGGGCCCGTGCGGGGGGCGGGGCACGCGGGAGCCTGCGGGCGACTGCTGCTGGTGTGCGGCTTTCGGGGGTCTGGGGGCTTCGGGAGCCGGGCGGGGTTCGTGCGGGCCGGTCGCAGTGCGGGCCGGTCGTAGATCGGGCCGGTTGCAGGTCCGGCCGGTGCGGTTCGGGCCGGTGCGGAGCCCGTGCCGGAGCCAGGGCTTCGGGCTTCGCCCCGGGGCCGGGGTTTCGACTCCGGCCCGGGGTTTCGACTCCGGCCCGGGGTTTCGACTCCGGCCCGGGCCCGGGGGCTCGCTCCCGCTCCGATCCCGGGACCGCTCCGGGCCCGGACCGGCTCCGGGGTTACGAACCGCCCGTGTGCACCTGGAATGCCGCCCGGCGCACGGCCTTGGCCAGCGTCGGGTCCGGGTGGGCGGCGGCCAGGGCAACCAGGACCTGGACGGTGCGCGGGTGGCCCACGGCCCGTACCTCGTCCAGCAGGGCGGGGACGGTCGACTGCACCGCCGAGTCGAGATGGCGGATCAGCAGCTGGGTCTCGCCGTGGTCCGCCACGGCAGCGGCGGTGTCCACCCAGAGCCAGGTGGACTCCTCACGGGTGAGCACCCCGGAGGTCTCCTCGGGGTCGGCCCCCTCGTGCTCCGCCAGCCACAGGAGGGCGTAGGGCCGTACCGAGGCCTCCGCGGCCGCGGCCCGCACCTCGGCCTCCGCCGGGCCGCCCACCACGCGCAGCGCCTCGAAGGCGAGTCCGCGCAGCAGCGCGTCTTCGCCCCGGGCGGCTTCGAGGAGCTCGGTGACGGCTTTGGAGACGGGACGGGCGGCCAGCCACGCCCGGTACTCGGCGCGGGCCGGGCCGGGGGTGAGGCGGGCGCAGCCGCGCAGCATCTTCTCCGCGGACTGCTCGATGTTCCCGGCGGGGCTCTGGGCGGCGACGCAGATCTGCTCCAGCTTGACCCACACCGCCCAGTTGCCGAGCGGGGTCAGGGTGGCGATGCCCCGGCCGAGCGTCAGCGCGCCCACGGCGGCCAGGCCCGCCAGGGCCCAGTCGAGAAGCAGGGGCAGCGGGACGTCGGAGGCCGGCGCGGGAAGCGGCTGTGATCCGTAGGGGACCTCGCAGTGCTCCTCACGGAGTTCGGCGACGCGCTGTTCAAGGAGGTCGAGCAGGGCCGGTACGTACACGGGGCCGGCCGAGAGCTGAAGGAGGGAGAGCACCTGGGGAACGGCTTCCACGACCTCCGCGACGGAGGTGACGGCGATCGCTTCGGGCGCGGGATGCACGATCGACCAGGCGTCGAAGAGCGCGACCCAGCCGCGCAGGACAGCGGCCTCGTCACGGTCCCAGGCGCGCAGCCGCCAGCCGGGACGAGTGCCGTCGCCGTGCAGCTCGACGAGCCCGGCGAGCCGGGCCCTGTCCCAGCCCGCGCGCACCTGGGCGGGGGTCAAGTCGAGCTCGGAGGCGGCCTGTTCGACGGTCGCGGGCGAGAGGGTGCCGGCCTGACCGCGCTCCGGGTGGAGCTTCCCGCTCCGCAGGGAGGGCGAGGCCCACCGTGCGACGCGGACGGCATCGGCGAGCACTGCCCTGGCCTGGCGGGCCAGCTCCGCGGGCGGCGGAGTTCCTTCCGGGGGCCTCGGGGCCGGGCGGGCACGCCGGTTCGTCACAGCCCGGGGGCCGTCCTGAGAAGTCAGGGGGAGGGAGGCGGCGAGGGGTCGGGGGCCGACAAGTCGGAGCCTGGAGTCGCGCGGGGTACGGGACGTCACGGGAAGCAGTGTCTCCGTTGACGCCCCGAAAGCCCAAACGGAACCGGACTTGCCACTCGTGGCCCGTCCCCGGACGGGCCTCCGCACCGGCCGTGCGGAGGCCGGTCGCCCCACCGGCCACAGCCCGGGCGCGCCCGGTCGTGGCGCCGGTTACATCAAGGGGGTGAGGAAGCGGCGCAGGGTTTCCTCGTAGGCCACGGGGTCGGCGTTCCACATGGACGCGTGAGGCGCGTAGGGGACGGTGTGCAGGCTGACCAGGTCGGGCCGGAGCCGGGCAAGTTCCCGCGACGGCCCCCACGGGGCCAGGGTGTCCCCCGGCCCGTGGAAGATCAGCGTGGGGACGCGCAGCGCCTCGGGATCGGCCGCTTCGCGCAGCCGGTCGCCGTGCGGCCCGGTGGCGCCCTGGGCGGCCCGGACCGCGAGTGGCAGCAACGCGCCCGGGGTGCGGCGGGCGGCGGCCAGCGCCCGGACGGTGGCCTCCCAGTCGAGCACCGGGGAGTCGAGCACGAGGCCGCTGATCCGGTGGCGGAGGCCCGAGTTGGCCGCGGCGTGCAGCGCCATGGCCGCCCCGGTGGACCAGCCGTGCAGGACCACGCGCTCCGCGCCGTTGCGCACGGCGTAGCGGACCGCGGCGTCCAGGTCGCGCCATTCGGAGTCGCCGAGGTGCCCGAGCCCGCCCGGCTGCCTCGGGGCGCCGGCGTCGCCGCGGTAGGTGAGGTCGAGGACCGGGAACTGCTGGGCGTGCAGAAACCCCATGAGGTTCATGGGGTGCTCGCGGGTGGCGCCCAGGCCGTGCGCGGTGATCACCCACGTCTCGCGGGCACCGGGGACGAACCAGGCGGGCAGCGCGCCCAGCTCGCCGGGGATCTCCACGTCCATGTGGTCGAGGCCGAGTGCGGTGCGCGGGTCGCCGATGAACAGCTGCGGGGTGAGCCGCACCCGTGCGCCGGTGCGCAGGTCCCCGTGGTCGACCCGCACCAGGCGGCGTACGACGGAGTCGGCGGTGTGCGGGGCGTCCGGCAGGACGGGCCCGACGACCGCGTGGACGCCGGGGCCCTCGATGCCGTACGTGCCGGGGCGCAGGGTCGCGAAGCCGCGGGTCAGGGCGACCTGGCCCGCGGCCGTGGCGTGCACGGTGACTTTGGGGTCGGAGGGCAGCGGACGGCCGGGCGACGGCTTGAGGGCGGCGTCGCCGGCGAGGCGGCCGATCGCGACCGCGGCCGCGCCGACGCCGATGAGTGTGGTGACGGCTGCTGCCGTCGCTGTGGCCGGGCGCATCGCCCCAGTGTCCGCATCGCGGGGGGCCACGGCCAGTGGGCAGGGGCCGTCCGGTGTGCGCCCCGGCGTCCGCCTCCGCGCCGGTACCCGTGTTCGGCGCGTGGTCAGCCGCGCTGGCCGTAGCCCTTGAACTTCTCCGCCACCTCGTGCAGCTGAGCGCTGCTGAGCAGGCTCGGCGTGCGGCCGGGCACCGAGCTCGCGGTGAGCCAGAGCCGGCACATCCACTCCAGCTGCGCGGTGCGGTCGTAGGCCTGGTCGAGGGAGTCCCCGTAGGTGACGGTCCCGTGGTTCTGCAGCAGACAACCGGAGCGCCCGCGCAGGGCTTCGAGCATGTTCCGCGCCAGTTCCGCGCTTCCGTAGGTCGCGTACGGCGCGGTGCGGACGGGGCCGCCGAGGGCCGCGGTCATGTAGTGCACCGACGGGAGTTCGGAAACGAGCGTGGAGACGGCCGTGGCGTGCACGGCATGGGTGTGCACGACGGCGGTGGCGCCGGTGCTGCGGTAGATCGCGAGGTGCATCGGCAGTTCACTGGTGGGCCCGAGGTCGCCGAACGCCCGGTTTCCCTCCAGATCGACGGCCACGGTGTCCTTCGGGCCGAGCCGGTCGTACGGCACTCCGCTCGGGGTGACAAGGACGAGCTCGCCGACCCGCACCGAGACATTGCCCGAGGTGCCGACGACCAAGCCCTCGCTCACGCTCCTGCGGGCGGTGGCCACCAAATCGTCCCAGGCCCGCGCGATCTCGCCGCGCCGCTCGTCCCGCTCGCCCCGCTCTTCCCGCTCGTCCCGCCGCTGCTCAGCCATGCCGCGATCCTGCCAGGCCCCACTGCCGCGCACGGCGGGAGCACCGGCCCCGCCGTGCCGCGCGGCCGTATACGGATCCGGCGGGTGACCAGGATCTCCTCGACGGGTCGCCCGCCGGGCTCCGGTGCGTCCTGAGGGGCCGGTGGCCGGTGTACGGCGCCATTCGCGGCCCGGACGGACACAACCGGAGTGCCTGGAGCGCGCTTTGGGTTACCGCACCGCCCGCCCCAGTTCACCTTCCGTTCACTCGGGTTGCCTACGTTCCACGTGCCACTGACCTCAAACGATTGCCTGGGTAAATGGAACACATCACGCTCCTCCTCGGAATCGTGATCGTAACCGCTCTCGTGTTCGATTTCACGAACGGTTTCCACGACACTGCCAACGCGATGGCGACCACCATTTCGACTGGCGCGCTCAAACCCAAGACGGCGGTGGCCATGTCCGCCGTTCTCAACCTCGTCGGCGCCTTCCTGTCTGTTGAGGTCGCAAAAACGATCTCCGGCGGACTCGTCAACGAGAGCGGCATCACCACGGAAGTCATTTTCGCAGCGCTGGTCGGCGCGATCCTCTGGAACCTGCTGACCTGGCTGATCGGTCTGCCTTCCAGTTCCTCCCACGCACTCTTCGGCGGCCTCATCGGCGCCACCCTGATGTCGGTCGGCACCTCCGGTGTCAACGGCAGCGTCGTCCTCACCAAGATTCTGCTGCCCGCCGTTGCCGCGCCGATCGTCGCCGGTCTGGCCGCGCTGCTGGCCACCAGGCTGACGTACAAGCTCGCGAAGAAGACCGACGAGAAGGCCACCGCCAAGGGGTACCGGGCGGGCCAGATCGCCTCCGCCGGTCTGGTATCGCTGGCCCACGGCACCAACGACGCGCAGAAGACGATGGGCATCATCACCCTCGCCCTGGTCACCGGGAACGTCCTCGCCCCCGGCTCCAACCCGCCGCTGTGGGTCATCGTCTCGGCCGGTGTGGCGATCGCGCTGGGCACCTACCTGGGCGGCTGGCGCATCATCCGCACCATGGGCAAGGGCCTCACCGAGCTGCGTCCGCCGCAGGGCTTCGCCGCGCAGACCAGCGCCGCCACGGTCATCCTCGCCTCCTCGCACCTCGGTTTCTCCCTCTCCACCACCCAGGTCTGCTCCGGTTCCGTGATGGGCGCCGGCCTCGGCCGCAAGGGCGGCGTGGTCCGCTGGTCCACGGCGACCCGGATGTTCGTCGCCTGGGGCCTTACCCTGCCGGCCGCCGGTCTCGTCGCCGCGTGCGCCGAGTTCCTGACCAAGCAGGGCCCCTGGGGCATCGCCGCGGTCGCCGTGCTGCTCGTCGCGGGCTCCGGGATCATCTGGTCGCTCTCGCGCCGCCAGCCGGTCGACCACACCAATGTCACCGACGACGAACTCCACGAGCCTGCGGGCGTCGTGACCACCGCGATGGCGGCCGTCAGCCCGCCCCCCATCGGTGGCCCCGCCACCGCCGAGAGCCTGAAGACCACCATCCCGGCCCCGGCCGCGAGCGTCACCGAGCCGGCCCGCCCGGCCACGGTGTAAGGACGAATCAGCATGAAAATCGACTGGGTAGCTCTCGGCACCGTCTTCGGCGTGAGCCTTGTCGTCACCGTCGCGCTCGTGGGTCTGTTCACCCTCGGCATCGTCGGCCTGTCCAAGCGGGAAGCGGCCTCCGCGCAGGGCGGCGGAGCTGTCTCCCTGGCCCGTACCGGCGCGTACGCGTGCTTCGCGCTGTGCGCGGGCGCCGTGGCGTACGGCATCTTCCTGATCGTCGCCTGACCCCTGGGGCCCCACCCCCGGCGCCCCACCCGCCCCGCCCCGTGACAGGCCCCGCCCGGCCCGTCGCGGGGCGGTTCCTGTGTGCCCCAACACACTCTCCCGTCGCAGGTCAACAGCAAGTTGACGGCATTCGCGGCGCGTGGTGGACTGCCCGAGCCAATTTCGGCGGCAGGAGAGGAAGTCCGGTGCGAATCCGGCGCGGTCCCGCCACTGTCACCGGGGAGACACCCACCCCGGAAGCCAGGAACTCTCACCGCCGGTCACGTCGAACCAGGGCGCGGACCCTGAGTGAGGACATACCGTCATGCCCGGTCGCTCCCCCATACCTGTGATCAATCCAGTATGTACCAGGGCACTTCCAGGCGCTGCGGCCTGCTGACCCCGTGCGAGCCGATCGCATTTTTGCGTACGGCGCCACGGCCGGCCTGCTCGGCGACCTCGTTCTCGGCGATCCCCGCCGTGGACATCCGGTCGCCGCGTTCGGGCGGGCCGCGGGCGCGGTCGAGGCTGCCCTGTGGCGTGACCACCGCGGGTGGGGCGCGCTGCACGCGCTGGTGTGCGCCGGGGGCGCGACGGGGGCCGCCGCGCTGGCCGCGCACGCCGTGCGCCACCGTCCCGCCGCGGCCTTGGCGCTGACCGCCGCCGCCACCTGGGCCGTCGTCGGGGGGACCTCACTCGGCCGTGAGGCGCGGGCCATCGGCTGCGCCCTGGAGGCCGGGGACATCGATGTGGCCCGCGAGCGCCTCCCCCATCTGTGCGGTCGCGATCCGCAGTCGCTGGACGCCGCGCAGATCGCCCGCGCCGTCGTCGAGTCCGTCGCCGAGAACACCTCGGACGCGGTGGTCGGCGCACTCGTCTGGGGCGCGCTGGGCGGCGTACCCGGCCTGGTGGGTTTCCGCGCCGTGAACACGCTGGACGCCATGGTGGGCCACAAGTCGGCCAAGTACCTGCGGTACGGATGGGCCTCCGCGCGTCTCGACGACGTGGCGGGCTGGCCCGGAGCCCGGCTGACCTCCGTCCTCGCGGCCCTGGCCGGCGACGACACCCGAGGGGCGGTACGGGCCTGGCGCGCGGACGCGTCGAAGCACCCCAGCCCCAACGCGGGCCCGGTGGAGGCCTCCTTCGCGGGGGCCCTCGGTGTGCGGCTCGGCGGCACGCTCTCGTACGCGGGACGCGTCGAGCACCGGCCCGTGCTCAACCCAGCCGGGCGCCCCGTCGGCGCCGGGGACATCGAACGGGCGGCCCGGCTGTCCCGGCGGGTCGGCGCGCTGGCCCTGGCGACAGCCGTCGTGGGGCGTCTCGCCCTCGCCACGTCGCGCGCCGGAGGCAGCAGGAGCAGCAGGCCCCGTAACCCGAAGGGACGCGTATGAAAGACCAGTTGGGGGGCGGTCTGCTCGTCGCGGGGACCACCTCCGACGCCGGTAAGAGCGTCGTGACCGCCGGGATCTGCCGGTGGCTCGTACGCCAGGGTGTGAAGGTCGCCCCCTTCAAGGCGCAGAACATGTCGCTGAACTCCTTCGTCACCCGTGAGGGCGCGGAGATCGGCCGGGCCCAGGCCATGCAGGCCCAGGCGGCCCGCGTCGAGCCGACGGCGCTCATGAACCCGGTGCTGCTCAAGCCCGGCAGTGACCGCTCCAGCCAGGTCGTCGTGCTGGGGAGGGCGGTGGGTGAGATGAGCGCCCGCGGCTACCACGGGGGCAGGCAGGAATCGCTGCTCGGTGTCGTGACGGACTGCCTCAAGGAATTGCGCGGCACGTACGACGCGGTGATCTGCGAGGGCGCCGGCAGCCCCGCCGAGATCAATCTTCGGCGTACCGACATCGTCAACATGGGCGTCGCGCGGGCCGCGCGGTTCCCGGTGGTCGTCGTCGGCGACATCGACCGGGGCGGGGTGTTCGCCTCCTTCTTCGGTACGACCGCGCTGCTCTCCGCCGAGGACCAGAAGCTCGTCGCCGGCTACCTCGTCAACAAGTTCCGCGGCGATGTGTCGCTCCTCGAACCCGGCCTCGACATGCTGGAGGGGCTCACGGGACGGCGCACCTACGGGGTGCTGCCCTTCACCCACGGCCTGGGCATCGACGAGGAGGACGGACTGCGGGTGTCGATGCGTGGCGCCGTACGCGAGTCCGTCGTCGCACCGCCCGTCGGCGAGGACGTGTTGCGCGTCGCCGTGTGCGCGGTGCCCCTCATGTCGAACTTCACCGACGTGGACGCGCTGGCCGCCGAGCCGGGCGTCGTCGTGCGATTCGTGGACCGGGCCGAAGAGCTCGTCGACGCCGATCTGGTGATCGTGCCGGGGACGCGCGGGACAGTGCGCGCCCTGCGGTGGCTGCGCGAGCGCGGGCTCGCCGACGCCCTGGCCCGGCGGGCCGCCGAAGGCCGTCCCGTGCTCGGTATCTGTGGCGGCTACCAACTGCTGGGCCGGCACATCGAGGACCACGTCGAATCACGCGCGGGCTCCGTCGACGGTCTGGGGCTGCTCCCGCTGCGGGTGCGGTTCGCCGTCGAGAAGACCCTCGCGCGGCCCGTCGGCATCGCGCTGGGTGAGCCCGTCGAGGGCTACGAGATCCACCACGGCGTCGCCGAAGTCCTCGGTGGCGAAGGGTTCCTCACCGACGACCGGGGGCATGCCTTGGACGGCTGCCGGGCCGGCGCGGTCTGGGGCACCCACTGGCACGGGTCGTTGGAGAGCGACGCCTTCCGGCGCGCGTTCCTGCGCGAAGTCGCCACCGCCGCCGGGCGACGCTTCGTACCGGCACCCGACACCTCCTTCGAGGCGCTGCGCGAGGAGCAGCTCGACCGTCTCGGAGACCTCATCGAAGAACACGCGGACACGGACGCGCTGTTGCGACTGATCGAGTCGGGCGCGCCGGCAGGACTTCCCTTCATCGCACCTGGAGCGCCCGCATGAGTACCGTGCTGTTGTTGTCCACCGCCGATACGGA
Source organism: Streptomyces sp. A5-4 (assembly GCF_051131715.1). NCBI lineage: Bacteria > Bacillati > Actinomycetota > Actinomycetes > Kitasatosporales > Streptomycetaceae > Streptomyces > Streptomyces sp. A5-4. Next base: position 1,506,508 of record NZ_CP178591.1, read on the forward strand.
TCTGCTGGCGGCACGCGCCTCCGGCGCCCCGTACCGGATCGGCAACCCGACCCGTATCGACGCGGTCCAGGAGCTGCCCGCGCTGATCGAGGGCGCCTCGGTGGCCGTCGTACGGCTGCTCGGCGGGAAGCGGGCCTGGGAGGACGGGCTCGCCGTCCTCAAGTCGTCCGGCATTCCGACGGTCCTGCTCGGCGGGGAGGCCGTGCCGGACGCCGAGTTGATGGCCGAGTCGACCGTGCACGCGGGCGCGGTCGCGCAGGCGCTGCGCTACCTCGTCGAGGGCGGTACGGGCAACCTGACCGAGCTGGCCGTCTTCCTCACCCAGGACGTCCTGCTCGGCGGGCACGGGCGCGCCGGGGACGCGCGGGAGCGGCGCAGCGCGGAGCCGCGGAAGATGCCCGAGTGGGGTGTGCACGGCGAGCGGGCGTGGGTCGAGGGCCGGCCTGCCGTCGGGGTGCTCTTCTACCGGGCGCACGAGCTGTCCGGGAACACCTCCTTCGTCGACGTCCTGTGCGAGCAGATCGAGGCTCAGGGGGCCAACGCGCTTCCGGTGTACTGCGGTTCGCTGCGCAGCGCCGACCCCGAGCTGTACACCGTGCTCGGCAGGACCGACGCCCTGGTCGCCACCGTCCTCGCGGCGGGCGGCACCCGGGCCAGTGACGCCTCGGCCGGCGGTGACGACGAGGCGTGGGACATCGGCGCGCTCGCGGACCTCGATGTGCCGGTGCTCCAGGGCCTCTGTCTGACGTCCTCGCGCGCGACCTGGGACGCGTCGGACGCCGCGCTGTCGCCGATGGACGCCGCGATGCAGGTCGCCATCCCCGAGTTCGACGGCCGGCTCATCACCGTGCCGTTCTCTTTCAAGGAGCAGGCCGAGGGCGACGTGCCGGTGTACGTCGCGGACCCCGAGCGGGCCGCCCGGGTCGCCGGGATCGCCGTGCGGCACGCCACGCTGGCCCACAAGCCGAACGCGGACAAGAAGCTCGCGATCGTCTTCACCGCGTACCCGACGAAGCACTCGCGGGTCGGCAACGCGGTCGGCCTGGACACGCCCGCCTCCGCGATCCGGGTCCTCGACGCCCTGCGCGACGCCGGTTACGGCGTGGACGGGCACCCCGACAACGGTGACGAGCTGATCCACCGGCTCATCAGCGCCGGTGGTCACGACGTGGAGTGGCTGACCGAGGAGCAGCTCGCCGCGGCCCCCGCGCGCGTGCCGCTCGCCGACTACCAGCAGTGGTTCGACAAGCTGCAGCCCGAGCTGCGCGACGGGATGCTGGAGCACTGGGGCGAGGCGCCCGGCCAGTTGTACATCGACGGGGACGACATCGTCCTGGCGTCCCTGCAGTTCGGCAATGTCGTCGTGATGATCCAGCCGCCGCGCGGCTTCGGCGAGAACCCGATCGCGATCTACCACGACCCCGACATGCCGCCCTCGCACCACTACATGGCGGCGTACCGGTGGCTCGAGACCGCGTCATCGGAAGGCGGCTTCGGTGCCGACGCGATCGTGCACATGGGCAAGCACGGCACGATGGAGTGGCTGCCCGGCAAGGGCCTCGGCCTGTCGTCCGGCTGCGGGCCGGACGCCGTCCTGGGTGATCTGCCGCTGATCTACCCGTTCATCGTCAACGACCCGGGCGAGGGCACCCAGGCCAAGCGCCGCGGCCATGCCACGGTCGTCGACCATCTCGTGCCGCCGATGGCGCGCGCGGACACCTACGGGGACCTCGCCAAGCTTGAGCAGTTGCTCGACGAGTACGCCCTGGTCAGCGATCTCGACCCGACGAAGGCGCCGGCGGTGCGGGCGCAGATCTGGACGCTGGTGACGGCGGCCCAGCTGCACCACGACCTGCATCTGGACGAGCAGCCGGACGACGCCGACTTCGACGCGTTCGTCATGCATGTCGACGGCTATCTGTGCGAGATCAAGGACGTGCAGATCCGTGACGGTCTGCACATCCTGGGCGGCGGCCCGGAGGCCGGGGCCCGGGTCAATCTGGTGCTGGCCGTGCTGCGTGCCTCGCAGGTGTGGGGCGGCAAGGCCAACGCGCTGCCCGGCCTGCGGGCCGCTCTCGCCGAGCACTTCGGTCTGGTCGAGAAGGAGTTGCTGGGCGAGCCCGGCGCGCCGGTGAAGGTGCCGGACGGGCTGAGTTCGCTGGTCGACGGGCCCGCGCGGTCCGCCGCCGACGCCGTCGATCTCCTTGAGCAGCTGTGCCGGCGGCTCGCGGAGGGCATGGAGGAGCGCGGCTGGGAGAAGTCCACCGCGGCGCCCCTGGTCCGTGAGGTGCTCGGGTTCGAACTCCCGGACGCCGTGGCCGTGCTGGGCTTCGCGTGCGACGAGGTCGTGCCGCGGCTGGCCCGTACGACCGACGAGATCACCAACATCCTGCACGCCCTGAAGGGCGGCTACGTACCCGCCGGCCCCTCAGGTTCGCCGACCCGCGGCCTGGTCAACGTCCTGCCGACGGGCCGCAATTTCTACTCCGTGGACCCCAAGGCGATTCCGTCGCGCCTGTCGTGGGAGGTCGGCCAGGCGCTGGCCGACTCGCTGGTGGCCCGCTATCTGGCCGACACCAGTGACTATCCCAAGTCGGTCGGCCTGACCGTGTGGGGTACGTCCGCGATGCGCACCCAGGGCGACGACATCGCGGAGATCCTGGCGCTGCTGGGCTGCCGTCCCGCGTGGGACGACGCCTCGCGCCGGGTCACCGGCTTCGAGATCGTGCCGCTGGAGGAGCTGGGCCGGCCGCGCATCGATGTGACCGTGCGCATCTCCGGCTTCTTCCGGGACGCCTTCCCGCACGTCATCGGGCTGATCGATGACGCGGTACGGGCCGTCGCCGAGCTGGACGAGCCCGCCGACCGCAACTTCGTCCGGGCGCACGCGGCCGAGGACGAGGCCGAGCACGGCGACCGCCGACGCGCCACCTCGCGCATCTTCGGCTCGAAGCCCGGCGCGTACGGGGCGGGCCTGCTCCCGCTGATCGACGCCAGGAACTGGCGCAGCGACGCCGACCTGGCCGAGGTGTACGCGGTGTGGGGCGGTTACGCCTATGGGCGGGGCCTCGACGGGCGGCAGGCGCGCGGGGACATGGAGACGGCGTTCCGCCGGATCGCGGTGGCCGCGAAGAACGTCGACACGCGTGAGCACGACCTGATGGACGCGGACGACTACTTCCAGTACCACGGCGGCATGGTCGCGATGGTGCGTCATCTGACGGGCGAGTCCCCCGAGGCGTACGTCGGTGACAGCGCGACGCCCGACCAGGTGAAGACCCGCACGCTGGGCGAGGAGACGCACCGGGTGTTCCGGGCCAGGGTCGTCAACCCGCGCTGGATGGCGGCGATGCGGCGGCACGGCTACAAGGGCGCCTTCGAGATGGCGGCCACCGTGGATTACCTCTTCGGGTACGACGCGACGGCGGGTGTGGTCGACGACTGGATGTACGAGAAGTTGTCGAGCGAGTACGTCTTCGACCCCGAGAACAGCGCCTTCATGCGCAAGTCCAACCCCTGGGCCCTGCGGGGCATCACGGAGCGGCTCCTGGAGGCCGCCGAGCGCGGGCTGTGGGCGGAGCCGGACGCGCGGACGCTGGAGCGGCTTCGTGCGACGTATCTGGAACTTGAGAGCGACCTGGAGGGTGACGACGCATGAGCAACACGATTCACTACCCATTCACCGCGATCGTCGGTATGGACGACCTGCGGCTCGGGCTGCTGCTGAACGCCGTGTCCCCCGCCGTGGGCGGTGTGCTCGTCCGAGGCGAGAAGGGCACCGCCAAAAGCACTGCCGTACGCGCCCTTTCGACGCTCATGCCCGAGGTGCGGGTGGTCGCCGGGTGCCGGTTCTCCTGTGACCCCGCGTCGCCCGACCCGGCGTGCCCCGACGGCCCGCACGAGACCACCGGCGGCGTGTCGCGCGCCGCGCGGATGGTCGAGCTGCCCGTCGGGGCGTCCGAGGACCGGCTGGTGGGGGCGCTCGACATCGAACGGGCGCTGTCGGAGGGGGTGAAGGCCTTCGAGCCCGGTCTGCTCGCCGACGCGCATCGCGGCATCCTGTACGTCGACGAGGTCAATCTGCTGCACGACCACTTGGTGGACCTGCTGCTCGACGCCGCAGCCATGGGTGCGTCGTACGTCGAGCGCGAGGGCGTGTCGGTGCGGCACGCCGCGCGGTTCCTGCTGGTCGGGACCATGAACCCCGAAGAGGGCGAGCTGCGACCGCAGTTGCTCGACCGGTTCGGGCTGACCGTGGAGGTCGCCGCCTCCCGGGAGACCGACCAGCGCGTGGAGGTCGTCCGCCGGCGCCTCGCGTACGAGGACGACCCCGCCGGGTTCGCCGCGAAGTGGGCGCACGAGGAGTCCGCGCTGCAGGCGCGCATCGTGGCGGCGCGCGCCCTGCTGCCGGAAGTCCGGCTGGGCGACGGCGCGTTGCGGCAGATCGCGGCGACCTGCGCGGCCTTCGAGGTCGACGGGATGCGCGCCGACATCGTGATGGCCCGCACGGCGACCACGCTGGCCGCCTGGGCCGGGCGCACGGTGGTGCTCGCCGAGGACGTGCGACAGGCCGCGCTGCTGGCGCTGCCGCACCGGCGCAGGCGCAATCCGTTCGACGCGCCGGGGCTCGACGAGGACAAGCTCGACGACACGCTGGAGCAGAACAGCAGCCCGGACGAGGACGATCCGGACCCGGACGGGCCCGGCGGGGGCGGGCAGCCGCCGCAGGGCGACGGGCCCGACGTCGGTCCGCAGGACGGTTCGGAGCAGGACGGTTCGGACCAGGACAGTGCTCCCGAGCAGAGCGAGTCGCCCGAGTCTCCCGAGGAGGGCGAGTCCCCCGCCCGGTCCGAGGAGGCCGAGGGCGGCGGGCCGAAGGGCTCTGCGGGCGGCGGCGAGCAGCCTGCCGCGCAGGCCTCGGAGCCGTTCCGTACGAAGATGCTGAGCGTGCCCGGTCTCGGCGAGGGCGCGGCGGGGCGGCGTTCACGCGCGCGTACCGAGCACGGCAGGACGACAGGCGCCCGGCGCCCCCAGGGGGCGCTCACCAAGCTGCACCTGGCGGCGACCGTGCAGGCGGCGGCGCCGCATCAGCGGGCGCGCGGGCGCGCGGGGCGCGGCCTGGTGGTGCGCCGGGACGATCTGCGGCAGGCCAACCGGGAGGGGCGCGAGGGCAACCTGGTGCTCTTCGTGGTGGACGCCTCGGGTTCGATGGCCGCGCGGCAGCGCATGAGCGCCGTGAAGGGCGCGGTGCTTTCGCTGCTGCTCGACGCCTACCAGCGGCGCGACAAGGTCGGCCTGATCACCTTCCGCGGGAAGGACGCCCAAGTGGCACTGCCCCCGACGTCCTCCGTGGAGGCCGCCGCAGCGCGGCTGGAGACCCTGCCGACGGGGGGCAGGACACCGCTGTCCGCAGGGCTGTTGAAGGCCCACGACGTGCTGCGTGTGGAGCGGCTGCGCGACCCCTCGCGCCGCCCGCTGCTGCTCGTCGTGACCGACGGGCGGGCGACGGGCGGGCCCGAGCCGCTCGCGAACGCGACCCGCGCGGCCCATCTGCATGCCGTGGAGGGCATCGCCTCGGTGGTCGTGGACTGCGAGTCGGGTCCCGTACGGCTCGGTCTGGCCGGGGCTCTGGCCCGTGATCTCGGCGGCAGCGCCGTCACGCTCGACGAGCTGCGCGCCGACAGTATCGCCGGGCTCGTCAAGGACGTTCAAAGCTCAAGGAGGGCTGCTTAATGCCACAGGGACAGCCGTCCGTCGTTCCGAACGACGGACTCACCACTCGTCAGCGCCGCAACCGCCCGCTTCTCCTCGTCCACACGGGCATCGGCAAGGGCAAGTCGACGGCCGCCTTCGGGCTGGCGCTGCGCGCCTGGAACCAGGGCTGGCCGATCGGGGTGTTCCAGTTCGTCAAGTCCGCGAAGTGGAAGGTCGGCGAGGAGAACGCGCTGAAGGTCCTCGGTGCGAGCGGCGAGGGCGGGACCGTCGCCTGGCACAAGATGGGCGAGGGCTGGTCGTGGGTGCAGCGTGACGCGCAGCTCGACAACGAGGAGAAGGCGCGCGAGGGCTGGGAGCAGGTCAAGCGCGACCTGGCCGCCGAGACGTACCAGCTGTACGTGCTGGACGAGTTCGCGTATCCGATGCACTGGGGCTGGGTGGACACCGACGAGGTCATCCAGGTGCTGCGCGACCGTCCCGGCAACCAGCACGTCGTGATCACCGGCCGCAACGCGCCGCAGAGCCTGCTCGACCACGCGGACCTGGTGACCGACATGTCGAAGGTCAAGCACCCGATGGACGCGGGCCAGAAGGGCCAGAGGGGCATCGAGTGGTAGCCAGACTCGTCATCGCCGCGCCGTCGTCCGGCAGCGGCAAGACCACCGTCGCGACGGGACTGATGGCCGCCTTCGCGGAGCGCGGTCTTTCCGTCTCCCCGCACAAGGTGGGCCCCGACTACATCGACCCGGGCTACCACGCGCTGGCGACCGGCCGTCCGGGACGCAATCTCGACGCGTACCTATGCGGTACGGAGCTGATCGCGCCACTGTTCGCGCACGGCGCGGCAGGGTGCGACCTGGCGGTGGTCGAGGGCGTGATGGGCCTGTACGACGGCGCCGCGGGACAGGGCGAACTGGCCTCCACCGCACAGGTGGCGCAGCTGCTGGGGGCGCCGGTGGTGCTGGTCGTGGACGCGTCGTCGCAGTCGCGGTCGGTGGCGGCGCTGGTGCACGGTTTCGCCTCCTGGGATCCGCGGGTGCGGATCGGCGGGGTGATTTTGAACAAGGTCGGCTCCGAGCGGCACGAGCAGTTGCTGCGCGAGGCGCTGGACGCGTCTGGCGTGCCGGTGCTCGGTGCGCTGCGGCGGGTCAAGCAGGTGCGGACGCCGTCGCGGCACCTGGGTCTTGTGCCGGTGGCCGAGCGCCGGGCGGAGGCTGTGGAGTCGGTGGCCGCGCTGGCCGAGCAGGTGCGGGCCGGGTGCGACCTGGAGGCGCTGCTGGCGCTGGCGCGCGGCGCGCCCGCGCTCGCGGGGGACGCGTGGGATCCGGCGGGGGCCGCGGGCGGGCCGGCCGGGCCCGGCGCGGCGAGCGGGCGGCGGCCTGTGGTCGCCGTCGCCGCCGGGGCCGCGTTCACGTTCTCCTACGCCGAGCACGGTGAGCTGCTCGCCGCCGCCGGCGCCGAGGTGGTGCCCTTCGATCCGCTGCGGGACGAGGCGCTTCCCGAGGGGGCGCGCGGTGTGGTCGTCGGGGGCGGGTTTCCCGAGGTGTACGCCCCCGAGCTGTCCGCCAACGAGCCGCTCCGCAAGGCCGTCGCCGAGCTCGCGCTCTCCGGGGCGCCCGTTGCCGCCGAGTGCGCCGGGCTGCTGTACCTCGCGCGCTCCCTGGACGGGCAGCCGATGTGCGGGGTGCTGGACGCCGAGGCACGGATGTCGGATCGGCTGACGCTGGGCTATCGGGAGGCGGTGGCGGTGTCGGACAGTGTGCTGGCGCCCACCGGGACGCGGCTGCGCGGGCACGAGTTCCACCGGACGGTGATCGAGCCCGGGGCGGGCGCCGCCCCCGCGTGGGGCATGCATCTGCCGGAGCGCCGGGTCGAAGGGTTCGTACAGGAGGGCGTGCACGCGAGTTTTCTGCACACGCACTGGGCCGCCGAGCCCGGCGTGGCCCGCAGGTTCGTCGAAAGGTGTGCGGGATGAGCGGCAAGTTGACCGGCGTCGGTGTCGGGCCCGGTGACCCGGAGCTGGTGACCGTCAAGGGCGTCAATGCCATGCGGGACGCGGCCGTCGTGGTCGTGCCCGTCATGGCCGCGCCCGACGGAACCGATGTGGGCGAGCCGGGGAGGGCCGAGGCGACGGTGCTGCACTACGTCGACGCGGCGAAGGTCGTCCGGGTGGTGTTCGCACTCAACGAGCGCGAGGACCGGACCCGGCGTGAGGCCGCCTGGGACGCGGCGGGGTCGCGCGTCGCCGAACTGCTGCGCGCGCACGGCACGGTGGCGTTCGCGACGATCGGCGATCCCAATGTGTACTCGACGTTCACGTATCTCGCGCAGACCATCGGCGCGCTGCTGCCGGGGACGGTCGTCGAGACCGTGCCGGGGATCACCGCCATGCAGGACCTCGCGGCGCGCAGCGGAGCAGTGCTGGCCGAGGGCACAGAGCCACTGACGCTGGTGCCGGTGACCGCCGGTGCGGCCGTCCTCAAGGAGGCCCTGGCGGGGCCCGGCACGGTGGTGGCGTACAAGTTCGGGCGGCTGGCGGGCGAGGTGGCGACGGCGCTGCGCGAGACCGGCCGCACCGAGGGGGCGGTGTGGGGGTCGGCGCTCGGGTTGCCCGAGGAGTCGATCCGCCCGGCCGCGGAGCTCACCGGGGGCGGCCCGTTGCCGTATCTCTCGACTCTCATCGCGCCGGCCAGGCGTGACGGTGGCCGCGGAGGCAAGCTGTGAGTCCCCAACCCGGGCTCTCAGCCCGTCAGGCCCACCATCAGCCAGATGAAGGCCACTCCGGCGACCGTGCACAGCAGGGTGGAGCGGGCCGGGTGGTCGTGGTGGGCCTCGGGCAGGATCTCGGCGGCGGCGAGGTAGAGCAGGGCGCCGCCGAAGAACCCGAGATAGCTGCCGAGCAGTTCCTCCGGAAGGGTGAACAGCAGCGTCGACGCGGCGCCCACCACGGGGGCCAGCGCGTCCGCGAAGAGCATCGCGACCGCCTTGCGGCGCGCGTTCCCGTACAGGCTGGTGAGCGTGTACGTGTTGAAGCCGTCCGCGAAGTCATGGGTGATGACGGCGAGTGCGACGGTCGTGCCCATGCCCCCGCCGACCTGGAAGGCCGCGCCGATCGCGATGCCGTCCATCAGGCTGTGGCCGACCATCGCCGCCGCCGCGGTCAGTCCGACCTGGGGCACGCGTTCCTCGCTCGCCCCGTGCGCCGCCTGGCCTACCGCGAGCAGCCGCTCCACCAGGTGGGCCACCAGGAAGCCGCCGACGAACAACAGCAGGGCCCGCGGCACCCCGAAGAGTTCCCTGCCCGCCGCGGCCAGCGCCTCGGGCAGCAGGTCCAGGCCGACGACTCCGAGCATCAGCCCACCGGCCAGGCCCAGCACGAGGTGACGCCGGTCGGTGACGCGCTGCGCCACCCACCCGCCGAACAGCGTCATGCAGAACGCGCCGAGCGCTACGAAGACGGCCATGTGCCCTTGCTAGCCGATTAGCCCCTCACTCCGCACATCCAAGATCCACCCCGTCCGGCCGATTTCCCGTACACGTGATTTCTGTTCCCGAGAGGACCCCCCACTCATGGCCGATGCCCCCACCGGCAAGGTGACCTTCGTCGGGGCCGGCCCCGGCGCCGCCGATCTGCTGACCTTCCGCGCCGCGCGAGCCATCGCCGACGCCGATGTCGTCATCTGGGCGGCGAGCCTGGTGCAGGCCGAAATCCTGGAGCACGCGCGCGTGGGCGCCGAAATCCTGGACTCGGCGGCGATGTCCCTGGAGGACGTCGTCGCGGTGTACGAGCGGGCGGTCCGGGACGGTCTCAGGGTCGCCCGGGTGCACTCCGGCGATCCCGCCCTGTGGGGCGGCACACAGGAGCAGGTCGACCGCTGCGACGACCTGGGCCTGGAGGTCGAGATCGTGCCGGGTGTCTCGTCCTTCTCGGCCGTCGCCGCGATCGCACAGCGCGAGCTGACGATTCCCGAGGTCGCGCAGTCCGTGATCCTGACCCGGCTGGGCGGCGGGAAGACGCCGATGCCCCCGGGCGAGGAGGTACGGGAGTTCGCGCGGCACGGCACGACGATGGCCGTCTTCCTGTCGGCGGCCCGCTCGGGGCAGCTGACGGCGGAACTGCTGGAGGGCGGCTATCCGACGGACACGCCGGTGATCGTCGCCTACCAGGTGACGTGGCCGGAGGAGTTGGTGCTGCCCTGCACCATCGCGACGCTGGAGGAGACCGTCAAGGAGCACAAGCTGTGGAAGCACACGCTCTTCCTGGTGGGCCCGGCCCTGTCCGCCTCCGGCACCCGCTCGCACCTCTACCATCCGGGCCACTTCCACGGTTTCCGGCGGGCCGACCGGGCGGCGAGGGCCGCACTGCGCGCGGAGAACGCGGAGAAGTCGTCGGGCAGGCCCGTGGCCGAACCGGCGGAGACGTCCGGCTCATGACCTCTTTCGCCATCACTGTCATCGGTACGGGGACGGGCGCGCCGCTCGCTCCGGACGCCCGCGCCGCACTGGACTCCGCCGCTCTGGTGGTCGGCGGCCTGCGCCATCTCGACGCCGCCGCACTGCCCGAGGGGACGGCCAGGCTGGTCCTCGGCCCGCTCGCGCCGGCGCTGGACGCCGTGGAGAAGCACCTGGCGGAGAATCCGGACCTCGGCATCGTGGTGCTGGCCTCCGGCGACCCCGGGTTCTTCGGGATCGTGCGGGCGCTGGCGGAGCGCTTCGGGCCGGAGTCCCTCGACGTACGGCCGGGGGCGCCTTCGGTCGCGGTCGCCTTCGCCCGGCTCGGGCTGCCGTGGGACGACGCGGTCGTCGTCAGCGCGCACGGGCGTGAGCTGCGGACCGCGGTGAACGTGTGCCGGGTGCACCCCAAGACGGCCGTCCTGACGGGTCCGGGCGCCGGGCCCGCGGAGCTGGGCGCAGCGCTGGCCCGTACCGGTATTCCGCGCACCCTGGTGGTCGCTTCGGCGCTCGGTGACCCGGAGGGCGAGAGCGTGCTGCGCCTCTCCCCCGCCGAGGCGGCGGCGCGCGACTGGCCGGGGACGGTCAGTGTCGTCGTGTGCCTGGACGAGGCGCGGGCCCTGGCGCCGACGCAGCGGACGGTGGCCGGGCAGTTCGCCCTGGCTTCCTCCTGGGCGCTGCCCGAGGAGGCGTTCGAGCACCGCGATTCGATGATCACCAAGTTCGAGGTACGGGCCCTGGCACTGGCCAGACTCGGCCCACGCCCCGGTGACCTGGTGTGGGACATCGGAGCCGGGTCGGGCGCGGTGGCCGTGGAGTGCGCCCGGCTGGGCGCTGCCACCATCGCCGTGGAGAAGACCTCCGACGGCGTCGAACGCATCCGGGCGAACGCCGCCGCGCACGGAGTGGACGTCCAGACCCTGCACGGCGCGGCTCCGACGGTGCTCTCGCGACTGCCCGATCCGGACGCGGTGTTCATCGGGGGCGGGGGGCGCGAGCTGCCCACCATCGTCGCCGCGTGCGCCCGGCGCGCGCGGCGCACGGTCGTGGTCGCCCTCGCGGCGCTCGACCGGGTGCCCGAAGTGCGTGAGGCGCTGGCGGGCGCCGGTTTCGGCTCCGAGGGCGTACTCCTGCAGTCCTCCCGCCTCGCACCGCTGCCCGGCGGTGTCACCCGGCTCGCCGCGGCCAACCCTGTCTTTCTGCTGTGGGGACATCGCCCCGCGGATTCCGCTATCGAAGGAGCAGTCGAGTGATCGGCCTCATCTCCGCCACGGCGGCCGGCGCCGCGGCCCGCGACCGGCTGGCCTCGGCCTGGCCCACGCGTACCCGGGTCTACGAGGGGCCGGTGCGGGAGGCCGTCGGGCACGCCTTCGCCGAATGCGACCAGCTGGTGTGCTTCCTCGCGACGGGCGCGGTCGTCCGGCTCATCGCGCCGCTCCTCCAGGACAAGGCGTCGGACCCCGGCGTGGTGTGCGTCGACGAGGCGCAGCGTCACGCGGTTTCGCTGATCGGCGGCCACGGGGGCGGCGCGAACGAGCTGGCGCTCGCGGTGTCCGAGGTGCTGCCCTGCGCCCCGGTCGTCACCACGGCGACGGACGCGGTGGACATCCCGGGCCTCGACACGCTGGGCTGGCCGGTCGAGGGCGCGGTCGCCGCGGTGACGCGGGCGGCCCTGGACGGTTCACCGGTCACCCTGTACGCCGATGCCGTGTGGCCACTGCCCGCGCTCTCGCCGAATGTGGCCCCGGACCCGGCCTCCGGGAGCGCAGCTGTCGACGCCGGCACCGACGCCGCCGGCCGGGCGGCCGACGACATGATCGAGGCCGTGGCCGCGGCCCCCGTCCCGGTCGGGGGCGTCGCCGCCGCGATGGCCGCGACCGCCGCGCACACGGTGCTGGCCGACGCCGCCGTGGGCGGGGCGCAGGCCGGGCCCGCCGTCCTGCGCGTCACCGACCTGCTCGTGGAACCCGGGGCACGGGAGGCCGTGCTGCGCCCGCCGTCGCTCGTCGTCGGGGTCGGGGCCAGCCGGGGCGTGTCCGTCGACGAGGTGCTCGGGCTCATCGAGGCCGCCCTGGCCGACGCGGGGCTTTCCGCTCGTTCCGTCGCCGCGCTCGCGACGGTCGACGCCAAGGCGGACGAGGCGGGGATCGTGGAGGCCGCCGCGCGGTTGGGCGTCCCGCTGCGGACGTACGCCGCGGCGGAACTGGCCGCCGTCGAGGTGCCCAACCCCTCGGGGGCGCCGCTCGCCGCCGTGGGCACGCCCTCCGTGGCGGAGGCCGCCGCACTCGTCGGCGGGGGCGAACTGCTCGTATCCAAGCGGAAGTCGGCGCCGGAGGGACGCCCGGCGATGGCCACCTGCGCCGTCGTGCGCAAGCAGCCGCGCGGGCGGCTCGCCGTGGTCGGGCTCGGGCCGGGCGCCCGGGACCTGCTGACTCCGCGGGCCCGTGCGGAGATCCGGCGCGCTTCGGTGCTCGTCGGACTCGATCAGTACGTCGACCAGATCAGGGACCTGCTGCGGCCCGGCACCCGGGTGCTCGAATCGGGCCTCGGCGCCGAGGAGGAGCGGGCCCGTACCGCGGTCGCGGAGGCCCGCGCGGGGCACGCCGTCGCGTTGATCGGCTCGGGTGACGCGGGCGTGTACGCCATGGCGTCGCCGGCGCTCGCCGAGGCGAGCGACGACATCGACGTCGTCGGCGTCCCCGGGGTGACGGCGGCCCTGGCGGCCGCCGCGATCCTGGGCGCGCCGCTCGGCCACGACCATGTCTCGATCAGCCTCTCCGACCTGCACACCCCGTGGGAGGTCATCGAGCGGCGGGTACGGGCGGCGGCGGAGGCCGACATCGTCGTGACGTTCTACAACCCGCGCAGCCGGGGCCGTGACTGGCAGCTCCCCAAGGCGCTGTCGATCCTCGCGGAGCACCGGGAGCCCTCGACGCCGGTCGGTGTCGTACGCAATGCCTCGCGCCCGGACGGCACCAGCCGCCTCACCACCCTCGCCGGGATCGATCCGACGACCGTCGACATGATGACCGTCGTGGTCGTCGGCAACACCGCGGCCCGTGAGATCGCGGGCCGCATGGTGACGCCGCGCGGCTACCGCTGGCAGACGGAGGGCTCGTGACGGCCACGGACCGGGTCGTCCGCCCCATCGAGCAGGAGTCCTTCCGGCGGCTGCGCTCGCGCCTGGACACCTCGCACTTCGCGCAGATCGAGCGGGCCGTCGTCGAGCGGGTCATTCACTCCGCGGCGGAGCTGGAGTACGCCACCGACCCGGTCTGCGACGGGAGCGCACCCGAAGTCGCGCTCGCCGCCCCGCACGCCGGTCGTCGCCGCTGTCGCGATGGCCGCCGCGGGCATCACCCGGCGCGAGGCGGTGTGCCGCCACAAGGCGGCCACGGCAGGCCCGGGGCCGCCCCGCACGCGCAGGCCGTCGGGCTCGGGTACGAGCAGGTGGGGCGTGGCGCCCCGTGGGTGATCGGCTGCGCCCCCACCGCCCTCAACACCCTGCTCCGTACCCCCGCCAACACCCCCCTCATCAAGGAGAACGCGTGACCACCGCGCCCGCACTGCTCATCGCCGGCCACGGCACCCGCGACCGGGCGGGAGCCGGAGCCTTCCGGGATTTCGTCCAGGAACTGGGCATCCGCCACCCCGGACTACTGGTCGCCGGCGGCTTCATCGAGCTGTCCCCGCCGCCGCTCGGCGATGCCGTCGCCGAGCTGGTCGAGCGCGGCTCGAAACGTTTCGCGGCCGTCCCCCTGATGCTGGTCTCCGCCGGTCACGCCAAGGGCGACATCCCGGCGGCGCTGGCCCGTGAGAAGGAGCGCCACCCGGGGATCTCCTACACGTACGGCCGTCCGCTGGGCCCGCATCCGGGCCTGATGGCCGTCCTGGAGCGCCGGGTCGACGAGGTCATCGGTGCGCTGGACCGCGCCGAGGTGACCGTGCTGCTGGTGGGCCGCGGCTCGACCGATCCGGATGCCAATGCCGAGGTGTTCAAGGCGGCACGACTGTTCTGGGAGGGACGTGGGTACGCAGGAGTGGAAACCGCGTTCGTCTCGCTCGCCGCGCCCGACGTGCCGAGTGGGCTCGACCGCTGCACCAGGCTCGGGGCCAAGCACGTCGTGGTCCTGCCGTACTTCCTGTTCACCGGGATCCTGCCGGACCGGGTGCTGCAGCAGACACAGGACTGGGCGGAGGCACACCCGGAGACCGGGGTGCGTTCGGCCGGCGTCATCGGCCCCACCGAGGAGCTGATGGACCTCGTGATGGAGCGCTACCGGGAAGCCGTCCAGGGCGACATCCGGATGAACTGCGACTCCTGTGTCTACCGCATCGCGCTGCCCGGCTTCGAGGACAAGGTGGCGGCGCCGCAGCAGCCGCACTTCCACCCCGACGACGACGGGCACGGACATGGACACGGGCACGGGCACGGGCACGGGCACGGGCAGCACCAACACGACGGCCATGCACACGCCCACTGACGCGGGTCACGACCTGCGGCACCACGGGGACGCGGAGGTCCGCGACGGGAAGCTGGTCGACCTCGCGGTCAATGTCCGGGCGGACACCCCGCCCGGCTGGCTCAAGGAGCGCATCGCCGCGTCCCTGGACACGCTCGCGGCCTACCCGGACGGGCGGGCCGCGCGCGAGTCGGTGGCGCGGCGGCACGGGCTGCCGGTCGAGCGGGTGCTGCTGACGGCGGGCGCGGCGGAGGCGTTCGTGCTGATCGCCCGCGCGCTCGCGGTGCGCCGCCCGGTGGTCGTGCATCCGCAGTTCACCGAGCCCGAGGCGGCGCTGCGCGACGCGGGGCACGACGTCGGGCGGGTCCTGCTGCGGGAGTCGGACGGCTTCCGGCTCGATCCGGCGGTCGTGCCCGAGGACGCGGATCTCGTGGTGATCGGCAATCCGACCAACCCGACCTCCGTCATGCACCCGGCGGACACCATCGCCCGGCTGGCGCGTCCCGGGCGGACGCTCGTGGTCGACGAGGCGTTCATGGACGCGGTGCCCGGTGAGCCGCAGGCCCTGGCGGGCCGCACCGACGTGCCGGGTCTGGTGGTGCTGCGCAGCCTCACGAAGACCTGGGGGCTCGCGGGACTGCGCATCGGATACGTCCTGGCGGATCCGGCGACGGTCGGGGCGCTGGAGCGCGCACAGCCCCTGTGGCCGGTCTCCTCGCCGGCGCTGATCGCCGCCGAGGCGTGTCTGGCGCCCCCGGCGCTCGCGGAGGCCACCCACGCCGCCCGGCGGATCGCCGCGGACCGGGCCCATCTGCTGGCCGGGCTCGCGGAGTTCGACGAGGTACGGGCGGTGGAGGCGGCCGAGGCACCGTTCGTACTGGTCCGGATGGAACGGGCCGACGAGATACGGGTTCGGCTGCGCACCCTCGGCTTCGCGGTGCGGCGGGGCGACACGTTTCCGGGGCTGGGACCCGAGTGGCTGCGGATCGCCGTGCGGGACCGGGTGACGACGGGCCGCTTCCTGCAGGCCCTGGACCAGGCGCTGACGCTGGTCGCGGGGTGAACCGGCGGCCCCGGTGACGGTCCGGGGCCGGGTGCGGGGCGCCGGGGTGGGGGTCGCCCGTGGCGGCCTTGTCCCTCCCCCGCCCCTTCCCGGCCCTCAGGGGCCGGACGGCCGGATAGTTGCCGCGATCGGCAGCGTCCAGCCCGTCCGGCCCCTGAGGACACGCCCGCGGGGCGCCGGGCCCCGGGGGCTCCCCCGGCTTCGGGGAAGGACGGGGCGGGCAGCCGGCCCCGCGCAGCGGTCAGCCCCGCCCGCGAGCCCTCGCCCGTACCAGCACCAGTGCTCCGCTGCCCGCCGCCAGCAGGGCGACGGCGCCGCCCGCGATGTACGGCGTCACGGAGTTGCCGCCGGTCTCCGCGAGGTTCGCCCCGGCCGGCGGGACGGGCGCGGTCCGGGGCTTCACACCGGGCTGCTCCTTCGGCTCCTCCGGCTTCACCGCGGGCGCCTTGGGCGACTCGCAGGTCGCCCCGGCCAGCGTGAGCGTGCCCTCGACCTCGGCGACGTTCAGCTTGAGCGGGTTCACCGCCACCCTGAGTTCGAGCGCGGTGGCCGCGGCCGTGCGCGAGGTGGTGCTCCGCTTCGACAGGTCGAGCGTGACCTCGCCCACCGCGGGCACGTCGACCCGCGTGGTGCCGCCCGCCGTCAGCGTGACCTTCTTGCCGAGCACCGTCACCGCGCCCAGCACATTGGACTCGGCGACGGGCTTCCTGCCCGCCTCGCACAGCGCCCTCGACGTGACCTTCTCGACCTCGATGAGGGAGAGCAGCGGCAGTCCGGGCACATGGATCCTGGCGTGCGCGAGGTTGGTGTACCCCTCGGCCCTCCGCGCGTCGGCGGTCGCTCTCGCCGTGGCCACGTCGGCGCGCAGCACGCTGACCGCGCCGCCCTGCCCGACCCCGTCCAGGGAGACCGTCAGCGAGGTCTTCTCGGCACTCGCCGGGGCCTGCACCTCGTTGAGGGCGGTCCTGAGGGGCACATTGACGGTCTTGTTGAGCAGTGACACATCGAGCCCGGTGCGGAGCACGACGGCGCTCGCCTTCCCGTCGCCGCCTCCGGTAGCGTGCGCCGGGGCAGCGGCTGCGAACAGCACCGCGGGGCCCGCGGCCAGCGCGGCGGCCGTCGCGAGGGCGGCGCTACGGCGCGCGGGCATGCTGAAGAAAGAGCTGTTCAAGGTGGTGGAACCCCCACAAGTGACATGGCGTCGCCCGGCACCCGCCAATGGGGGACATCGTGGGTACCGGCGACCGAGACACCGGAATCTTTACGCACTCAGGGTGAACGGGCGGCAACCTGGCGTGAGTTCACCCCAAAGGGGGGTTTCCGTGTCTGTATTCGAATCTGTCGGTACAAATTTTCCCGTGCGTCTCCTGCGCGACGGTGAAAATGGGTTCACCACCGCTCCCGCGCCGGGCGGGCGCGAGAGCGTACAACGACGCGGAAGGTGCGCGGGTCACGCTCTGTCAACACGATGAAGCACACCGACGCGCACTGCCCGCTCGGGCGGAGGGAGCCGTCAGCCGACGACGCGCCCTTCGAGCACGATCCGCCGCGGCGCCGCCAGCACCCGTACGTCCGCCCGCGGGTCCTCGTCGTACACCACCAGGTCCGCCGGGGCGCCCTCCTCCAGCACCGGGCGCCCCAGCCACTCGCGCGCCCCCCACGCCGTCGCAGACAGGGCGTCCAGGGCCGGGATGCCCGCCTTCACCAGCTCGGCCACCTCGGCGGCCACCAGGCCGTGCGCCAGCGCGCCGCCCGCGTCCGTTCCGACGAAGACCGGAACGCCCGCGTCGTACGCCGCGCGCACCGTGTCGTAGCGCCGCTCGTACAGCTCCCGCATATGGGCGGACCAGCGGGGGAACTTCGCCTCACCGCCGTCCGCCAAGTGCGGGAAGGTCGCGATGTTAACCAGTGTCGGGACGATCGCGACGCCGCGCTCGGCGAAGAGCGGGATCGTGTCCTCGGTCAGTCCGGTCGCGTGCTCGATACAGTCGATCCCGGCCTCGACGAGGTCGCGCAACGAGTCCTCGGCGAAGCAGTGCGCCGTGACGCGGGCGCCCAGCCGGTGCGCCCGCGCGATGGCCGCCTCCACCTCGCCACGCGGCCAGCACGCGCTCAGGTCACCGGTCTCCCGGTCGATCCAGTCGCCGACGAGCTTGACCCAGCCGTCGCCGCGGCGCGCCTCCTGGGCGACGTACGCGACCAGGTCGCCGGGTTCGATCTCGTGGGCGTAGTTACGGATGTAGCGGCGCGTGCGGGCGATGTGCCGGCCCGCCCTGATGATCTTCGGCAGGTCGGCGCGGCCGTCGATCCAGCGGGTGTCGGACGGCGATCCGGCGTCGCGGAGCAGCAGCGTGCCCGCCTCCCGGTCGGTGAGTGCCTGCTTCTCGCTGGTGGCGTCGTCGACCGGCCCGTGCCGGTCGAGCCCGACATGGCAGTGCGCGTCGACCAGGCCGGGCAGTGCCCAGCCCTCGACGGTCGTCACGTCCCGTGCGCCGACGGGCCGTTCGTAGGTGATCCGGCCGTCCACGGCCCACAGCTCGTCCCTGACGTCGTCGAGTCCGGCGAGCACCCGCCCCTTCACCCGGAGCACCCTGTGATCACTCATGAACAGCACTGTACGAGGACGCCGCGAGGGCTGTCGGAGGCGGTGCGTAGTCTCGGCCGAAAGCCCGATCACCCTCGCGAAGAGAGCACGCCGTGACACACCCGCTGCTGGACCTGGCCCCACTGACCGCCGAGCACTTCGCGCAGATCGAGCGGCGGGTCGCCGCGCTACTCTCCACCGAGCAGGACGTCGTCATCATGCAGGGCGAGGCGCTGCTTCCCCTGGAGGGCTGCATCCGCGGGGCGGCGCACCCCGGTTCGACGGCGCTCAATGTCGTGACGGGACCGTACGGGCAGACCTTCGGCAACTGGCTGCGCGACTGCGGCGCGACCGTGATCGACCTGGCGGTCCCCTTCGACACGGCCGTGTCGGCGGACCAGGTGGCCCGTGCGCTGGCCGAGCACCCGGAGATCGACTTCGTGTCGCTGGTGCACGCCGAGGCGGCCACCGGCAACACCAACCCGGTCGCCGCGATCGGTGAGGTGGTACGGGCCCACGGCGCCCTCTTCATGCTGGACGCGGTCGCCTCGGTGGCCGCCGAGCCGCTGCTGCCCGACGCGTGGGGGGTGGATCTGTGTGTGATCGGCGCGCAGAAGGCGATGGGCGGCCCGGCGGGCGTGTCCGCGGTGTCGGTGAGCGCGCGCGCCTGGGAGCGCATCGCGGCGAACCCGCAGGCCCCGCGCCGCTCCTACCTTTCACTTCTTGACTGGAAGGAGCGATGGATCGACGGTGGCCGAAGGACGCTGCTGCACGCGCCGGCCCAGCTGGAGATGCTGGCGCTCGACGCGTGTGCCGAGCGCATCGAGGCGGAGGGCCTCGACGCGGTGATGGCCCGCCACGCCGCCGCTGCGGCGGCCACCCGCGCGGGCGCGCTCGCGCTGGGCGGCGGACTGGAGCCGTACGTCCACGAGGCGCGGGACGCGGCGCCGGTGGCCACGACGCTGCGCTCCCCCGTCGGGGTCGACGCGTCCGAGCTGGTCGCCACCGCTCTGGCGGCCGACCCGTCGCTGCCGCTGATCGCGGGCGGCGGCGCGCTGGCCAAGGAGATGATCCGGGTCAATCACTACGGCGTGGACGCCACCCGGGTCGTCGTGCAGTCCTCGCTCGCGGCCCTGGGGGCGGCGCTGAGCGGCTCGGGCCGGCCGGTGGACCTCGAAGCTGCCCGCAAGGCCGTGACGGAAACCTGGCCCAATGAATAATCGTCTTTGAATTCCATGAATTCCGGATAAAATTGAGCGCCTTTATCAGCGCAGCTTCCCGTATTCTTCTGCCCGCTTTTTCCAACCCTAAACACCAAGATTTCAACATGGCCGAAAGGCGTAATTCGGGCACGTCTCTCAGGAGTTACGGCCTTGTGACCGACCCCACACTCAAGACGATTTGCCCGTAAATTTACGGGCAAATCATCTGTTTTCGCAGCAACTTTGCGCCCGCGGAGGCCCGCGCGATAACACAGCATCGCCTCTCAGCCAACACCATCCGACGATGCACTTTTTGAATTTGCTCGGTAAATTCCATCCACATGACTGCCGCACAAGCAGACCTTGCACGTGCCCGAAGCGAATTCATGCAGATCGATGCTCCACGAGTGGAGGACGGAGCCGCGATCTGGCGCATTGCCCGCGACTCCGAGGTCCTGGACCTCAACTCCTCGTACAGCTATCTGCTGTGGTGCCGTGACTTCGCCGCGACCTCAGTGGTGGCGCGCGATCACCCGGAGGGCGAACCGATCGCCTTCATCACGGGCTACGTACGTCCTGAAAGCCCCGACACACTGGTCATCTGGCAGGTTGCCGTCGGTCACGATCACCGTGGCCGCGGGCTTGCCGGGGTTCTGCTGGACGCGCTGACCGCAAAGGTCGTCGCAGGCCAGGGGGTCAAGGCGATAGAGACGACGGTGACGCCGGACAACACCGCATCCGACCGGCTCTTCACCTCGTACGCCGAGCGCCAGGGAGCGTCCCTGGAGCGCGAAGTCCTCTTCGAAGGCGGGCTGTTCCCCGAGGGATCACACCTGCCCGAAGTGCTGTACCGCATCGGCCCGATCGCTTCCTGACACCCCCCACACACCAGGAGACCGCCATGACCATCACCCCTCCCGCCCTGAGCGTCTTCGAGACCCTCGAATCCGAAGTACGCAGCTACTGCCGCGGCTGGCCGGCCGTGTTCGACCGCGCGCAGGGCAGTCACCTCCACGACGAGGACGGCCACACCTACCTCGACTTCTTCGCCGGCGCCGGGTCACTCAACTACGGACACAACAACCCGGTACTCAAACGGGCGCTCATCGACTACATCGAACGGGACGGCATCACCCACGGCCTGGACATGGCGACGACCGCGAAGCGGGCGTTCCTGGAGACCTTCCAGAATGTGATCCTGCGGCCGCGTGACCTTCCGTACAAGGTGATGTTCCCGGGCCCGACCGGCACCAACGCCGTCGAGGCCGCGCTCAAGCTGGCCCGCAAGGTGAAGGGCCGCGAGTCCGTCGTCTCGTTCACCAACGCCTTCCACGGCATGTCGCTGGGCGCGCTCGCCGTCACCGGAAACGCCTTCAAGCGGGCCGGCGCCGGCATCCCGCTGGTGCACGGCACGCCGATGCCGTTCGACAACTACTTCGACGGCACGGTGGAAGACTTCCTGTGGTTCGAGCGGCTGCTCGACGACCATGGCTCCGGCCTCAACAAGCCCGCCGCCGTGATCGTCGAGACCGTGCAGGGCGAGGGCGGCATCAATGTGGCCCGCGCCGAGTGGCTGCGCGCGCTGTCCGATCTCTGCAAGCGCCAGGACATGCTGCTGATCGTCGACGACATCCAGATGGGCTGCGGCCGTACCGGCAAGTTCTTCTCCTTCGAGGAGGCGGGCATCACGCCGGACATCGTCACGCTGTCGAAGTCGATCAGCGGTTACGGCATGCCCATGTCGCTCTGCCTCTTCAAGCCGGAGCTGGACATCTGGGAGCCGGGCGAGCACAACGGCACCTTCCGCGGCAACAACCCGGCGTTCGTCACCGCGTCCGCCGCGCTGGACACCTACTGGACCGACGGCCAGATGGAGAAGCAGACCGAGCTCCGCGGCGAGCAGGTCGAGCGCGCGCTGCTCGCCATCGTCGACGAGAACGACGGGGCCGGCCTTAGCTTCCGCGGCCGCGGGCTGGTCTGGGGCCTTGAGTTCACCGACAAGCCGCGGGCCGGCGCGGTCTGCCGCCGCGCCTTCGAGCTGGGGATGCTGCTGGAGACCTCCGGTCCGCAGAGCGAGGTCGTGAAGCTGCTCCCGGCTCTCACCATCACCGCCGAGGAGCTCGACGAGGGTCTGCGCATCCTGGCCCGGTCGGTCCGCGAAACCGCCTGACCGCACCACGCACCACGCACCACCGTATAGAGAAAGGCTACGACTCACCGTGATCGTCCGATCTTTCAAGGACATCGAGAACACCGACCGGCATGTGAAGGCTGCCTCCGGGACCTGGGAGAGCAAGCGCATCGTGCTCGCCAAGGAGAAGGTGGGGTTCTCGCTCCACGAAACCGTGCTGTACGCGGGTACGGAGACGTCGATGTGGTACGCGAACCACATCGAGGCCGTGCTGTGCACGGAGGGCGAAGCCGAGCTCACCAACGACGAGACGGGCGAGACCCACTGGATCTCACCCGGCACGATGTACCTGCTGGACGGCCACGAGCGGCACACCATGCGGCCCAAGACCGACTTCCGCTGCGTGTGCGTGTTCAACCCCCCCGTCACCGGACGGGAGGACCATGACGAGAACGGCGTATACCCGCTGCTGACAGAGGAGGGCTGATCCATGACCGACGTACTGACCCCGACGACCGCCCGCGAACCGAAGACCGACCGATACCCGACGCGCGGTACGGCCGAGGTGACCACCCCCCGCCAGGACCCGGTCGTCTGGTCCGTGCCCGGCGCGCCGGGGCCGATCGAAGCCCCGGAGCTCCAGGGCTTCGAGCGGAACGGTTTCCTCACGGTCGACCAGCTGATCACCCCCGACGAAGTGGTGCTCTACCGCGCCGAGTTGGACCGGCTGATCAATGACCCCGGGGTCCGGGCCGACGAGCGCTCGATCATCGAGCCCAAGTCGCAGGACGTACGGTCGGTCTTCGAGGTGCACCGGATGAGCGAGATCTTCGCCCAGCTGGTGCGTGACCCGCGGGTGGTCGGCCGCGCCCGCCAGATCCTCGGATCCGACGTGTACGTCCACCAGTCGCGGATCAACGTCAAGCCGGGGTTCGGGGCTTCGGGCTTCTACTGGCACTCGGACTTCGAGACCTGGCACGCCGAGGACGGTCTGGCGAGCATGCGGACGGTGTCCGTGTCGATCGCGCTGACCGAGAACCTGGCGACCAACGGCGGCTTGATGATCATGCCCGGGTCGCACAAGGAATTCCTCGGCTGCGCGGGCGAGACGCCGAGGGACAACTACCGGCAGTCGCTGCAGATGCAGGGTGCCGGTACGCCGTCGGACGCCGCGCTGACCCGCATTTCCGAGGAGCACGGCATCAAGCTCTTCACGGGCAACGCCGGTTCCGCGACCTGGTTCGACTGCAACTGCATGCATGGCTCGGGCGACAACATCACGCCGTACCCGCGCAGCAATGTCTTCATCGTGTTCAACAGCGTGGAGAACGCGGCGGTCGCGCCGTTCGCGGCGCCCGTTCCGCGGCCCGACTTCATCGGGGCGAGGGACTTCACGCCGGTGAAGTGACGCGGTACGCGAGACCTACGGTGTGGGGCCGGTCCGAGTTCGGGCCGGCCCCACACCGCGTCGGCGGGCCCCGGCGCGGACTCGTTCCCGTACACCCGCCGTTGACGCGGACGGCGCCGGTCGGCGACCCGCTGAGTGTCGACTCCACCGGCGCCGCCTCGCGCTGTCCTCCTACGCTCGGCCGCCGAGGACGTCAAGCACCCGGTCCACGTCGGCGGTGGAGTTGTAGAGGTGGAAGGAGACGCGCAGGTTGCCCGCCCGGACGGAGGTGACGACGTCGGCCGCCTCCAGTGACCCGTGCCGGCCGACCAGCGAGGGGGCGGCGACGATCGGGCCTTCGCCCGGGAGCGGGGTGTGTCCCAGCTCCGCGATGCCGGCGCGCAGGCGGGCGGCGAGAACGGTGGTGTGGGCGTGGAGCCTTTCGGTGCCGATCTCCTCCATGAGCGCCAGGGAGTGCCGGGCGCCCAGGTAGGGGATGGACGCCGGGGGTTCGTCGAAGCGGCGTGCGCTGTGGGCGAGTTCCGCCACGGGGCCGTAGGTGCTGCCCCACGGATCCTCCCCGGACAGCCAGCCCGCGTGCAACGGCGTGAGACTCTCCTGCGCCTCGGCGGTGACGGTGAGGAACGACGTGCCGCGCGGGCACAGCAGGTACTTGTAGCCGCCGGTGACGGTGTAGTCGTAGTCCCCGGCGTCGAACGGCAGCCACCCGGCCGCCTGGGTGCCGTCGACCAGGGTGCGGGCGCCGTGGGCGGCTGCCGCGGCGCGGATCGCGGGGAGGTCGGCGATCCGGCCGTCGGCCGACTGCGTCGCGGAGAAGGCGACGAGGGAGGTTCCCGGGCGCACCGACGCGGCCAGCGCGTCCAGCGGCACGTACCGCATCTTGAGGTCGCCGCGGATCGCGAGCGGGTTGACGAGCGAGCTGAAGTCCCCTTCGGGTACGAGGACTTCGGCGCCCGCGGGCAGCGAGGCCGCGATCAGCCCGACATGGACCGCGACCGCGCTGCCGACGGAGACCCGCCCGGTGTCCACCCCGACGAGGCGTGCGAAGGAGGCGCGGGCGGCGGCCACGGCTTCGAAGGGATCACCGACATCCCTGCGGCCGGAGGCGAAGTCCTCGGCCGCGGTCTTGACCGCCGCCACGGTGCGGGCCGGCAGCAGGCCGCCGGTGGAGGTGTCCAGATAGGTCGTCTGCGGCGCGAACTCGGCGCCTGCCAGGTCACTGAGAGATAGAGGCTCCATGCCCCCACTCTGCGGCCCCACGAACACCCCGTCCATTGCCAATGTTTACCGGGTACCTCCAAGCAATGCTTATACGTGCCCGTCGGCCTGCGGAATCTCGCAGGATCCCTCCGTGTCGCACGCTTCCCCGTCGGCGCTGTCGCCGATCGTGGTGAGGGCCCGGCCCTGCCACGCCTGCTCCAGCGCCTGGGTGAAGGTCTCGGCGGGCTGGCCGCCGGAGACGCCGAAGCGGCGGTCGAGCACGAAGAAGGGCACACCGCTCGCGCCCAGTTCGGCGGCCTCGCGCTCGTCGGCCCGTACGTCGTCGGCGTACGCGCTCTCGTCCGTCAGGACCGCCCGCGCCTCCTCGGCGTCGAGTCCGGCCTCCACCGCGAGGTCCACCAGGACCTGGGCGTCGTAGACGGAGCGCTCCTCGGCGAAGTTGGCGCGGTAGGCGAGGTCGAGCAGCTGGTCCTGCCGGCCGTGCGACTTGGCCAGGTGCAGCAGCCGGTGGATGTCGAAGGTGCTGCCGTGCTCGCGTCCCTCGGTGAGGTAGCCGAGGCCTTCGGCCTGTGCGTTGCCGGCCACGTGCTCCTCCATGGCGCGGGCCTCCTTAACGGTGCGCCCGTACTTCGTGGCCAGCATGTCGATCACGGGCGCCGTGTCGCCCTTGGCGCGGCCGGGGTCGAGCTCGAAGGAGCGGTGCACCACCTCGATCTCGTCGCGGTGCGCGAAGGCGGCCAGGCCCTTCTCGAAGCGGGCCTTCCCGATGTAGCACCAGGGACAGGCGATGTCCGACCAGATCTCGACGCGCATGTACTTCTTCTCTCCACGGTCCGACGGGCACGGAGGCACCCTCCGCTCCCGCCTCAACGCGTGTGGTGGCCTGCCCATTCCCCCGCGGACCGCACATCCAGCCACAGCACCAGATGGGTGCCGGAGCGCACCGCCTCACGGTCGGGGCGCCAGCCGTGGCGGGCGTAGAAGCCCTGGGCGCGCAGGTTGTGCTCGTAGACCTCCAGGCGCGCGGCGCGGACACCGGAGCGCTGCCAGGAAGCGACGCAGGCGGTGTGCAGAGCGGTGCCGATGCCACGGCTCCAGTCCTCGGGGGCCACATGGAGCTGGGTGAGGGTGAGGGCGCCGTCGACCTCGCGGAACGCGGCCACGCCCGCCAGCGTGCCGTCGGCGGCCTCGGCGCACAGCACACCGCCGCCCCGGGCGAGCGCCCGCGTCCAGCCACCACGGACCCGGGCGTGCTCGATGGGGCCGTCGAAGTCGTCCTCGGGGATGTGGCCGCGGTAGTACGTGGCACGGGCAGCCGCGTGCAGGGTGGTGATGGCGTCGAGGTCGGCGGGGGTGGCGTTTCTGATCATCATGAAGTGGACGCGATCTTGTCGGCGTGCGGTTGCGGGGCCGCGATGCGGCTGAGGAACGCACGCTACGCGCCCGGAGCGGGACCGGCCTCGCACGGCCGGCGCCGGCGGAGCGGGCCGGCCGCGCACGGGCCCGCGGATCAGCGGCGCCCGGTTGGCGGCCACGGCGCCGGCCGCGCCCGGGCCGCGGCCGGGCTCACGTCCCGTCCGCGGCCCAACACCGGGTATCAGGTGCCGTCGCGCAGCCCCTTGGGCCAGTTCGGGCGGAACTCGATCCGGTCGAACGTCACCGCGCAGCCCTCGCCCAACGGGGACTGCGCCATGAAGCCCACGAGCGCCGCCGCCGCCCGCTCCGGCGTACCGAGGGTGAAGATCCGGACGAAGGTCCAGCGCTCGCCGTCGGTGGAGGCGTGGAACGCGAAGGTCCTGCCCGTACGGCTGATGCGCAGCCAGACGCTGTCACCGTCGACCACGAAGGAGTTCGCGTCGTCGGAGTGACCCCGGGTGACGACCGTGCAGACCGTCGGCAGGTCCGGGGACAGCTCCAGGCAGAGCTTGGCCCACTCCCGCTCGCCGACGTGCAGATACAGCACCCCGGCGTCGCCGGCGGCGGCGAGCCCCGCCGTGACCCGGGCGATGAGCTGGAAGTCGCCGTCGGGCGCGCCGAGCAGCCGGGGCGCGTCGGACGCGGAGTCCAGCGCCTCGCCCGAGGGCGGCACGAAGCGGTCCTGGCGGGGCCCCGCCGAGCCGGTGAGTGCCTCACCCTCCCGCGACCAGGAGCCGTCGGGACCGTACCGGCGCAGCGGGAACGGCAGCTCGGGCAGTTCGAGTTGCTCACTCATGGACGGGGCTCCGGACGGCCGTCCACCCGGCGCGGCACCGCGCCCGGGTTGGCGTCACGCAGCTCCACAGGGAGCAGCGCCTCGGGCGTCGACTGGTACGAGACCGGGCGCAGCCAGCGCTCGATCGCGGTCGCGCCCACCGAAGTGGAGGTGGACGTCGTCGCCGGGTAGGGGCCGCCGTGGTGCTGGGCCGGGGCCACGGCGACTCCGGTCGGCCAGCCGTTGACCAGGACGCGGCCGGCCAGCGGGGTGAGCTCCGCGAGAAGCTCGGCGCCCGAGCCCTCGGTGCCCGCGCCCTCCTCCGCGGAGAGCTGGAGGGTGGCCGTGAGGTTGCCGGGGAGACGCGAGAGCACCGCGGTGATCTCGGCGGGGTCCTCGTAGCGGGCGACGACCGTGACCGGTCCGAAGCACTCCTCCAGCAGGAGGTCGTGCGGGCCCTCGGTGGCCAGGGCGCGCGCCGGTACGGTCAGGAATCCCGCGCTCACCGTGTGCTCGCCGCCGGCGCCGGGCGTCACCGGGGCGTCCACGTCGGGCAGTTCGGCCCGCTCCCGGACTCCGGCGACGAAGCTGTCGCGCATCCGCTGGTCGAGCAGGACCCCGGACGCGGTGCCGCTGACGGCCTCGGTGAGGGACTTCAGCAGCCGGTCGCCCGCCGCGCCCGCGGGGGCCAGCACGAATCCCGGCTTGGTGCAGAACTGGCCGACGCCCATCGTCATCGAGGTCGCGAGTCCGGCGCCGATCTGCTCGGCCCGCTCGGCGGCGGCGGCCTCGGTGACCACGACCGGGTTGAGGCTGCCGAGTTCGCCATGGAAGGGGATCGGCGTCGGCCGGGCCGCCGCCGCGTCGAAGAGGGCGCGTCCGCCCCGTACCGAACCGGTGAAGCCCGCGGCGGTCACCAGCGGGTGCTTGACCAGCTCGACGCCCGCTTCGAAGCCGTGCACCAGGACGAGGACGTTCTGGTCGAGCCCGAGCCGCTCGGCGGCGCGGTGCACGACGGCGGCGCACAGCTCGGAGGTCGCCGGGTGGTCGGGGTGCGCCTTGACGACGACCGGGCAGCCCGCGGCGAGCGCACTGGCCGTGTCGCCGCCGGGTACCGAGAAGGCCAGCGGGAAATTGCTCGCGGAGTAGACCGCGACCACACCGAGCGGCACTTTCCAGCGCCGCAGGTCGGGCCAGGGCGGGGTCTGCGCGGAGTCGGCGTGGTCGATGCGGATGTCGAGATAGGCACCCTCGTCGACGACCTCCGCGAAGGCCCGCAATTGGGCCGTGGTGCGGGCGAGTTCGCCGGTGAGGCGGACCGGGCCCAGCGCCGTCTCGGCGTCCGCGGCCTCGATGATGCGCTCGCCGGTCCCGTCGAGGAGATCCGCCACCGTGCGCAGCAGGGCCGCACGCACGGCGCGGTCGGCGAGCGCCCCGCGCGCGGCGTGCGCCGCGCGCACCGCCGCGTCCACCTCCGCCGCTGTGGCCTCCACCGCAACCTGCTCCCGCGGCTTCCCCGTACGAGGGTCGACACTCCAGACTGGTGCTGCTGCCACCGAGATTCCTTCCAGCTTCACTGCCGACCATCAGAAGTTGTTCGGTATTCTGAACACAGTTCCTGATGATGAATATGATGGGGACTTTATTTCCGGGTGTTCTGTGTGGTCAAGATCTGTGTGGTCAAGAAGGGGCGAAGAGCAATGTCGGCTGCCGATTCAGGTGGAGCACAAGTCAAGTCCGCGGTGCGGACCGTGGAATTGCTCGAATATTTCGCGGGACGCCCCGGTATGCACTCCCTCGCCGCCGTGCAGGAAGCCGTCGGCTACCCCAAGTCCAGCCTCTACATGCTGCTGCGCACCCTGGTCGAGCTCGGCTGGGTGGAGACCGACGCGACGGGCACGCGGTACGGCATCGGGGTGCGGGCCCTCCTCGTCGGTACGTCGTACATCGACGGCGACGAGGTCGTGACCTCGGCCCGGCCCACCCTGGACCGGCTCTCCGACGACACCACCGAGACGATCCACCTGGCCCGCCTCGACGGTACGAACGTCGTCTACCTCGCCACCCGCCAGTCGCAGCACTATCTGCGCCCCTTCACCCGCGTCGGGCGGCGACTGCCCGCGCACTCCACCTCTCTCGGCAAGGCGCTGCTCGCGACCCACACCGACGAGCAGGTCCGCAAGATGCTGCCGGAGACGATGGCGCCGCTCACCGAGCACACCATCACCGACCGCGAGAAGCTCATCGAGGAGCTGCATCTGATCCGCGAACAGGGGTACGCGGTGGATCGCGAGGAGAACACGCTGGGCCTGCGCTGCTTCGGCATCGCGATCCCGTACCGCACACCGGCACGCGACGCGATCAGCTGCTCGGTACCGGTCGCCCGGCTCACTCCCGGACACGAACAGATGATCAAGGACGCGCTCTTCGACGCGCGCGACCGGCTCACCCTCGCCACTCGGAGGCTCTGACTCTCGATGGATGTCACTCTGCGCGAAGTAAGGCCGCCCGACCTGCCCCTGTTCTTCGAGCAGACACAGGACCCGAAATCCGTCCGGATGGCGGCGTTCACCCACGAGGATCCCTCGGACCGGGCCCAGTTCGACGCGCACTGGGTGCGGATCCTCGACTCCGACGTGGTGGTGCGCACGATCCTGGCGGACGGCGAGGTCGCGGGCAACGCCGCGGTGTACGGACCGCTGAACGAGCGTGAAGTGACGTACTGGATCGACCGCGCCTTCTGGGGGCGCGGGGTGGCCACCGCGGCGCTGCGGGCGCTGCTCACGCTGGTGCCCGAGCGGCCGCTGCTCGGCCGCGCCGCCGCCGACAACACCGGTTCGATCCGGGTGATGGAGAAGTGCGGCTTCACCGTGGTCGGGCGCGAGCGGACCTACGCCAACGGCCGTGGCGCGGAGACCGAAGAGCTGGTGCTCAGCCTGAGCGGGTGAGAACCGACGATCCGTCTCCGCCGCACGGCGGAGACGGATCGTCGTCGCGCAGGACGTGCCCGGCGGCGGCGGCCGGAAGTGTGGAGGTCATGACACACCCACCGCTCCTCCCCGCCTCCGTCGACCCGTCGGGGGCCCGTCCGTCCGCCCATCCGTCCAGCACCGGGCCGCTGCGCCGGACGCTGCGCGCCGTCGCCGTCGTCTCCTGCCTGCCGTACCTCGCGCTGAAGATCTCCTGGATCGCCGGGAGCCGCGTGGGCATCCCCGAGGGCAGCGTGCTGCTCGACGAGCCGGGCGTGATGGCCGTCGCCAACAGCGTGACGGTCCTGATGGACGGCGCCGTCGTCGTGCTGGCACTGCTGCTCACCCAGGCCTGGGGCCGACGCGTCCCGGCCTGGCTCCTGGCGCTGCCCATGTGGGCGGCGGGCGGGCTGCTGGTGCCGATCATGACCGCGTATCCGCTCCAGCTGGTGGTCAAGCTCTTCAGCGACGCGGGCAGCGCACCGGCGTCGAAGGAGCCCTTCCTCGACGAGTGGGTCTTCGCCGTCGTCTACCCCGGATTCATCGTGCAGGGCCTGGCGCTGGGCACCCTCTTCGCGCTGTACGCCCGCGAGCGGTGGGGTCACCTGTGGCAGGGCAGGGTCCAGGACCTGCCACGCCACGCCCCCGGGCCCGTGCCGCGACCGGCCGCCGTGGCCGGGTGCGCGCTGGCGGCGCTCTCCGCCGTCCCGCATGCGATGTGGGCGTTCGGCGCGACGGCCGGCCTCAGCAGGGCGAGGATCGAGGATCGCACCCCGGACTTCCATGTCCTCGAAGGCGCCTACGCGCTGTTCGCGGTCGTCACCGTGGCCGGGATGTTGATGCTGCTCTTCCGCAACGGCCCCCGCCTGCCGCTGAAGGCGCCGCTGGCAGCCGCCTGGCTGGGCTCGGGCGCGGTGGGGTGCTGGGGTGGCTGGCTGCTCATCGCCGGGGCGATGCCCGATGCCGAAGAGGCCGGCGGGCCGTCGCAGTTGATGTTGCTGACCTACGCTGTGCAGATGACCGCCGGTTTCCTCGTCCTCGCCTCGGGTGCCTCGTTCCTGCGGGGCCGCGCCGCGTGAAACCGCCGTGGGGGAGACCGCTCGCGAAGCTGTTCGGGCAGCGCGCCAGGCTGCGCTGGCTCCATCTCATCCTCGGCGGCGCGCTGTTGATGCCGTACTTCCTCCTCGGCAGCGTGGCCATCGGCCCATTCACGGGTGACACGAACGTCTTCACCTCGCTTGCGATGCAGTTCGGCTCCTTCGCGGTCGCCCTGCCGATCGCCGCCGCGACCGGGCTCTTCCCCCTGGCCAGGCCGCTGCTGGTGGCAGCCGTCCGGCCGCTGGCGGGAGTACCGGAGGGGTCGCTGGCCGAGGGGCCTGCGCGGTCGTGGGCCGCTCGGGTGCGGACCGCCGGTTGGTACACGCTGTACGTGGGCCTCGGCGGTCTCATCAGCGGGGCGAGCCTCGCACTGCCGCCGTTCGCGGTGGTACTGATCGTCCTGCCGCTCGTCGGCGGGCTGCGCGACTCCCGGCTCCGCCTCCCCGAAGCCTTCGACCACACCTGGGCGTTGGCGCTCACCCCGGTCGTCGGGACCGCCATGCTGCTGGCGCTGGCGGCGTGCGCGGCGGGGGCCGGGGCGCTGCTGGCCCGCGCGGCGGTCGTCCTGCTCGGGCCGGCACCGGCCGACCGGCTGGCGGCGGCGGAGCGGCGGGCCGCGGACCTGGCCGTACGCAACCGGCTGGCCCGCGAGCTGCACGACTCGGTGGGTCACGCGCTCAGCGCGGTGACACTGCAGGCGGGCGCGGCCCGCCGGGTGCTGGACAGTGACGCCCCGGGCGATGTGGAGTTCGTACGGGAGGCGCTCACCGCGATCGAGGAGACGACGCGCCGCACCGTCGGCGAACTCGACGCCGTGCTGGGCCTGTTGAGGCAGGGCGAGGACGCCGGGCAGGACGCGACGGGGTTCGCGGGGCCCACTCTCGACGGGCTCGGGGACCTGCTGGCCCGCAGTGGCGTACGGGTCGACTGCGCGGCGGCCCCGGACCTGGCGGACAGTGTGCCCGGCGCGGTCTCCCGTGAGGCGTACCGCATCGTCCAGGAAGGGCTGAGCAACGCGCTCCGGCACGGCGGCGCCGCGCCGATTTCCCTACGGATCGCCCTGCACGGCGAGGAGTTGGAGATCACCATGGAGAACCCGCTGCCGGACAGCGCCCCCGTCCTGCGCCCCGGGGGCGGCCGGGGCCTGCGTGGTATCGCGGAGCGGGCCACGCTGCTCGGCGGTCACTCCGAGGCCGGGCCGCGCGGCGGCGTCTGGCGGCTCACGGCCCACCTGCCGACCTGCGGCGGCGCCCGATGAGCACTCCGAACACACCGGACGCACCGGACGCACCGGACGCACCGAGCACACCGGGCACCTCGCGCACGGTCCGTGTCGTGGTCGCCGACGACGAGCGCATGGTCCGCACCGCGCTGCGGGTCATCCTGGACGCCGAGCCCGACCTTGAGGTGGTCGGCGAGGCGGCGACGGGCGCACAGGCCGTGTCGGTGGTGCGCGAGCTGCGGCCCGATGTGGTGCTGATGGACGTACGCATGCCGGAGATCGACGGCATCCGCGCCACCGAGCAGATCCTGGCCACTCTCTCCGAGCCGCCACGCATCGTCGTCGTCACCACCTTCGAGAACGACTCCTACGTGTACGACGCCCTGCGCGCCGGCGCCTCGGGCTTCCTCCTCAAACGCGCCGCGGCCGAGGACCTGGTCCAGGCGGTCCGGCTGGTGGCCCGCAGCGATTCCCTGCTCTTCCCGGCCGCCCTGCGCGGCCTGGCCGCCGAACACGCGGCGCGCCGGCCCGCAGCCCCGCCGCCCTGGGTGGCGCGGCTCACCGACCGCGAGTCGGAGGTGCTGCGCCTGATGGCGGCGGGCCTGACGAACGCGGAGATCGCCGGCAGGCTGCTGGTCGGCCCGGCGACGGCCAAGAGCCATGTGGCGGCCGTGCTGGCCAAGACGGGGGCGCGGGACCGCACCCAGGCGGTGATCAAGGCGTACGAGTCGGGCTTCATCACCCCCGGCTGAGAACCGGGGGGCGCCAGATGAAGTTTTCCTGAGAAGCGCGACATATGGGAACGTCCGTGCCCCCGTCGCTCGTCCTTCGTACGGGATGAACAAAACAATCAGGCGCGCTTCGGTCTTCTGCCTGCTGATGGTGCTCGCCCTGCTGGTGCGGGCCACCTGGGTGCAGGCGTACCAAGGCAAGGCCCTCGCAGACGACAAGAACAACCGGCGGAACACCATCGCGCAGTACGCGCAGCCGCTCGGGAACATCATCGTGGCCGGTTCGCCGGTCACCGGATCGAAGAAGACGGAGGTCGGCGATCTCGCGTACAAGCGCACCTACACCAACGGTCAGCTCTACTCGGCCGTCACCGGCTACAGCTCACAGGCGTACGGGTCCACCCAGCTCGAAGGCATCTACAGCGATGTCCTGGACGGCACCGACAACCGGCTGAAGAACCCGGCGGATGTCATCACCGGCAAGCAGACCGAGCCGGGCGACGTCGTGACCACCATCGACCCCGCCGTGCAGAAGGCGGCGTACGAGGCGCTGGGCGAAAAGAAGGGCGCGGCCGTCGCCGTGGATCCCAAGAGCGGGCGGATCCTGGGCATGGTCTCCACCCCGTCGTACGACCCCTCGAAGATCAGCGGGACCACGGACGGCGACACCTGGCAGCAGCTGTTGAAGGACCAGGACAAGCCGCTGGTCAACCGGGCACTGCGACAGCCGCTGCCACCGGGGTCGACGTTCAAGCTGGTGGTCGCCGCCGCGGCACTGGAGGACGGGATCCACGGGTCGGTCGACGAGAAGACGGACAGCCCGAACCCGTACACCCTGCCCAACACCCGGACGGTCCTGAAGAACGAGAACGCCTCGGCCCCCTGCGAGAACGCGACGCTGCGCACCGCGCTCAAGTTCTCCTGCAACAACGTCTTCGCGAAGCTGGCCGTCGACCTCGGCCAGGACAAGGTGAAGGCGATGTCGGAGAAGTTCGGCTTCAACACCGAGAAGCTGGATGTGCCGGTCAGGGCCTCGGAGAGTGTCTATCCGTCCGGCATGGACAAGCCGCAGACGGCGCTCACCGGCATCGGCCAGTTCGAGGTGACGGCCACCCCGCTGCAGATGGCCATGGTCTCGGCGGCCCTCGCCAATGGCGGTGAGCTGGCCTCGCCGCACATGGTCTCCAAGGTGACGGACGGCGACGGCAACAACCTGGAGGAGCCGGACGGCGCGGACAGCGAGCGGGTCGTGTCCTCGTCCACCGCCGAGCAGTTGCGGAGTGCGATGGTCACGGTCGTCAAGGACGGCACGGGCACGAACGCGCAGATCGACGGCACCGAAGTGGGCGGCAAGACCGGTACCGCGCAGCACGGCGTGGAGAACAGCAAGACGCCGTACGCCTGGTTCACGTCGTACGCGAAGGACAGCTCCTCCGGCAAGGAGGTGGCGGTCGCGGTCCTCGTCGAGGACTCCGGCGCGGCGCGCTCCGAGGTCAGCGGCAACGGCCTGGCGGCGCCGATCGCGCAGAAGACGATGAAGGCGGCGATCGGCCGGTGAGGTGGGACGGCGCCGGACGGGCCTGAAGCAGCGCTTCGGGCCCGTCCGGGCCACCGCTGCTCCTACTGG
This sequence comes from Streptomyces sp. A5-4, assembly GCF_051131715.1. Taxonomy (NCBI): domain Bacteria; kingdom Bacillati; phylum Actinomycetota; class Actinomycetes; order Kitasatosporales; family Streptomycetaceae; genus Streptomyces; species Streptomyces sp. A5-4. The sequence continues at coordinate 1,540,585 of NZ_CP178591.1, forward strand.
CCTGCCCAGCGCTTGACCGTCGACTCGGCCTTCGCCCGCTCCTTGGGCGTCAGCTTCGAGATCAGGGCGCCGTGGTTGGTGTCCGGAGCGACGAACAGGTGCGAGTCACGCCGGCTCGGCCTGAACCGCTCCGCGCTCCACGGGTCGTTCTGTCCGTACACGAACATCATCTGCTTGCCCTGCGTGGCCACCCAGCGGTCGACGTCCTTGATGGCGCGGCCGTTGTACGAGGTCCGCATGTCTTCGGGCAGCACCGAGTTGGGCTGGTAGATGCCCGGGTAGCTGCGGACGTCGCGCAGGTGCTTGAACTTCAGGTCGGCCCAGCCCAGCTGGCTCGCGGCCTGCCGGTAGTACGGGCCGGAGCCCTCCGCGCCGTTGCCCTGGTCGGAGTAGATGCTCAGGCCGTGGTCCAGCGACCAGGAGTACAGCTCGTCGTCGGTGGCCTTCTTGGCGTCCGGGACGGCCGGGCAGTCGGTGTACGTACCGCTCTGCCAGAAGTTCCACACCTGGTCGAGCACCGAGAACTCGAAGGCACGGTCGGGTGTGCCGAGGTACTTGAAGGTGAGGCCCTGCTCCTTCGATGTGGCCTCGAAGCGCGGCAGCATCGCGTCGCGCCGCACCAGCATTTCGCGCTGCACGGCATCCAGCGCGGTGCGGCACTCGGCGGTGCCGACGGTCTTGAAGAACTTGTCGTAGACGCTGTCGTCCCGGTTGTTCGCGTCGTTCGGCGCGACATACGCGACGACGGCGTCGAGGTCCTTGGGGTAGTAACGCTCGTGGTAGACCTGCGTCATGCCGCCCTTGCTGGCGCCGGTGCCCAGCCACTTCGCGGTGTAGATGCTCTTGAGCGCCTTGACGATCGCGTGCTCGTCGCTCGCTTCCTGCCAGACGTTCAGGTCGTCCCAGTCGACGTCGGCGGGGCGCGCGGTGTTGAAGTAACGGTGCTCCAGGCTGACCTGGTTGGCGCCGAGCAGCGTGGTGATCTCACGCGTGCCCGAGGACAGCCCGTAGCCGCCGGTGTAGTGCACCACCGGCGCGCTCTCGGCCTTGTGCCAGAGCGTGAAGGTCTGCTCGAAGGAGCCGCGCCCGGGGCGGCTGTGGTCGACCGGCTGGGTCAGCGTCAGGGTGTAGAGGGGGAATCCGCCCTTGTCCACCTCGGACACGACGGTCAGTCCGGGGATCCGCTCCAGCTTCTCGCGGATGTCGGCCGCGGCGGTCCGCGACGCGGGCGCGGCTTCGGCGGCGGTGGCCGCTGTGCCGGCCAGCACACTGGTGGCCACTATGAGCCCGGCACAGAACAGGGAAGGCAGAACCTTGTTGCGCACGCTGAGTCCCCTCGGACGGAAGTGCTGCGATGGATACATCGCGCGCATGTTATGCGTTTTCCGTTTCCCTGTGATCACTCCGCAGGAGGGTTCCACCGCCGCGTGTCGCGCACCACGCGCGCTGTGACGTCTCTCACTGCGCTGCCCGCCCTGCCCGCGGTTCTCTACAGCTGGTACCTGCACGCGCACACCGGCGACTGGATGGCGTGGAAACACGCCCAGGAACACGGCTGGAGCCGGGAGTTCCACGCCCCTGGGAGGCCTGGCAGCACACCTGGCGGGCCTCCTTCGGGCACACCCAGTCCACCGGGTACGCCCTGATGTGCCAGGCCGAACTGCTGGCGATGGTCGGCGGCGTCGTGCTGCTCGGCGTCCTCCTGCGGCTCCGGCGCCGGCCGGAGGCCGTCTACATCGGGCTCAGCCTGTGGGCGCTGGGGACGTCCTACTGGTACATGTCCGTTCCTCGCGCCACCCTCCTGTGGTGGCCCCTGTGGACGCTGCTCGCCGCCTGGAGCCTGCGCCGCGCCTGGCTGAAGAGTGCCTATCTGTACGTCGCCGCTCCCCTGTCGACCATCGTCGCCGTCGCCTTCCTGCCCGGTCACTGGGCGGGCTGACCTGCCGGAAACTCCGTGGCCGGAGCGGCGGTCGGAGCATGTGCCAGAGTGCTCGGATGCCATCTCCCCGCTCGTCGCCGTCACCCTCGTTACCGCCCTCGTCGCCGCCGCTGTCACGGGACTTCAGGCTGCTGTGGGCGGGCCAGGCCGTGAGCGACGCCGGGTCGACGGTGACAACGGTGGCGCTGCCGCTGGTGGGTGTGCTGGTCCTGGACGTGTCGGCCTTCGAGGCGGGCGTCCTGACCGCCTGCGGGTCGGTGGCCGCCGCGGTCGCCGCACTGCCCGCGGGCGCGTTCGTCGACCGGATGCGCAAGCGGCCCATGATGATCGCGGCGGACGCGGGCCGAGCGGTACTGCTGGCCTCGCTGCCCCTCGCGCAGCATCTGGGCGGGCTGAGCCTCGGGCACCTGTATGCCGTCGCCGCGCTCTGCGGACTGCTGACCCTCCTCTTCAACGTCGCCGCGCAGGCACACCTGCCGACGCTGGTGGCGGACGAGGACCTGCTCCGGGCGAACAGCCGCCTGTCCGGGACCGCCTGGGCCGCGAACATCAGCGGGCCCGCGCTCGCCGGCTTCCTGGTGACCGCGCTGGGCGCCACCCGGACCCTGCTGCTCGACGTCGTCTCGTACCTCGTCAGTGCGGTGAGCGTACTGCTGCTGCGCGGCCCCGAGCCCGCCCCGCACCCCCGCGAGGAGCGGCGCGGTATCCGCGCCGACATCGGCGACGGCATGCGTTTTCTCTCCGGCCACCCGCACACTGCGCCGGATCGTTCTCGCCAATGCGCTGACATCGTGGGCCGTGATGTTCCTCGCCCCGCTGGAACTGCTCTTCGTGCTGAGCGAGTTGGAGGCGACCGCGCTCCAGTACGGGTTGGTGAACGCGCTGCCGTGCATCGGCGGCCTCATCGGCATCACGCTGGTCGCACGGCTCGATGCCCGGTGGGGCACCACCCGGGTGCTGTGGTGGTCGGCGCTCGCCCGCGGCCCGTGGGCACTGCTCCTCGTGTCGGCGCGGCCCGGGACGGCGGGGTTGCTCCTGGTGGGCGGCTGCTGGTTCGCCATGCTGTTCGCGGCGTCCGTCCACACCACCGGCCAGACCGCCTACCGGCAACGGATCTGCCCGCCCGCGATGCGCGCCCGGGTCCACTCGGCGGCCCTGTCGCTGGCGGGCGCGGGCAAGGTGCTCGGGCCGCTCAGGGGCGGCCTGCGCCGAACTCCTTGGCCTGCGGGCGGCGCTGCTCATCGGCGCGGCGGTGTTCGCCCTCACCCCGTTCCTGCTCGACCGCCCCGGCCTCGCACGCGACGAAGCCCTCGCGGAGGCGCGAGTGACCGCCCCCGCGAAGGACACGGGGACGGCCGGCTGAGTCGGTACCGGGCGACGGGTATGGATTCGGCGCCGGCCGAGTTCGCGGGGCGGGTCAGACCCGGGCTTCGGCGGCCGGTACGCGGGGCTCTCCCCCTGTGGCCACCACCCGGCCCGGGAGCGCACGCCGCTGGAGCGCGGCCGCCCAGGCCGTCGCCGCGACGCCCAGGGCGCCGACACCGGCACCGACCCAGGCGACCGAGGCGTAGCCGAGTCCGGCGTCGATGGCCATGCCGCCCAGCATCGGCGTGAGGGTGATGCCCACATTGAAGGCCGAGGTGTTGACGGCCGGAACCAGCGTCGGTGCGTCGGGGGCGATGCCGAACACCCGGGACTGCAGCACGGGGTTGGTGACATATCCGGCCACACCGAGGAGGAGGATCAGGCCGATCGTGACGGCCGTGTTCGACGCGGCCACGGCGAGGGCGGCGGACAGGACCGTGAGTCCGCCGACCCCGAAGTAGAGCGTACGGATCGGGTGGGCGTCGGCGACGCGCCCGCCGATGGTCATGCCGATCAGCCCGCCGACTCCGTACAGGGAGAGCACGGCGGGCACCCAGCTCTCCGGCACTCCGCTGACCTCGGTGAGCAGCGGCGCGAGATAGCTGAAGGTGACGATGGCAGCGCCGAAGGTCAGCACGGTGACCGCGAACGACACCCAGAGCGCCGGCCGGGCCATCGCCTTCAACTCCCGTCGCAAGGAGGGGATCTGCCGGTCCGCCGCATGGCCGCCGGGCAGGACGGCAAGCATCGCCACGAGGCTCACCAGGGTGAACGCGGCCACGCCCCAGAACGCGGCCTGCCAGTCGACGTACTGGCTCAGGAGCGTCCCGGCGGGTACGCCCACGATCGTGGCGAGTGTGAGGCCGGTGGCGACGACGGAGAGCGCCTTGCCCTTGGCGCCGACGGGCACCAGGCTGACGGCCGCCGCGGCGGCCACGCTCCAGAATCCGGCGTAGGCGACCGCGGTCACCACGCGGGTCGCGAACACCACCCCGTACTCCGGCACCAGGGCCGCCACCACGTGCCCGGCGATGAAGACGAGTTGGAAGGCGGCGAGCGCGGTGCGCCGGGGCACGCGCAGGGTGAGCACGCTCATCACCGGTGCGCCGACGACCATGCCGACGGCGAAGGCGGAGATGAGCAGTCCCGCGTCGGGGATGGAGACGCCCAGGTCGGCGGCCATGGTGGGCAGCAGCCCGGAGAGCATGAACTCGGAGGTTCCCTGGGCGAAGATGCCCAGGCCCAGTATGTAGACGGCGATCGGCATGAGTGGGGCGCTCCTTTTTGTACTGTGCAGTTCAAAATGAACCCGTAAAGAAACCCCCGGACGACGGGGGCATTTCTCACCGCGCGGCCTGCACCGCGCGGTGCTCAATCGCGGTCTTGATCGCACGAAGTTCATCGTGCGAAGCGCGTTGTGCGAAGCGCGTTGTGCGAAGCGCGTTGTGCGGACTTCACAGTGCGGCGAGAGCCGCGTCCGCGATGCCCTCCAAGGTGGACCGCTCCGAGGTAACCCGCGCCGAGACCCGCAGGCCCGCGACGGTCGCGATCAGGAAGTGCGCGAGGGCCGACGCGTCCCTGTCGCGGGCGATGTCGCCGTCCCGCTGCCCGGATTCGATCGCTGCGCGGATCACCGACAGCCGCACCCCGTAGTCACGCGCAAGCTCCTCCTTGAGCCCCGGCTCGCGGGTGGCCGCCTCGACGGCCGTATTGACGACCAGACAGCCGCGGCCGTCGCGACCGCGGCCGAACTCCTCGTCGATCACCCGCTGGAGCTGGGTACGGAATTTCTCCCGCACCGGCAGGTCACTCTCCATCAGGGCGATCAGCTCGGCGTTCTTGAACTCCATGTAGCGGGCGAGCGCCCGGTCGAAGAGATCGCGCTTGCTCCTGAAGGTGTTGTAGACGCTGCTGCGGCCCAGACCGGTGGCCTCACACAGGTCCTGCGTGGACGTCGCCTCGAAGCCGGCGGTCCAGAACGCCTCCATCGCGGCGTCGACCGCCTGCTCCTCGTCGAACTCCCTCGGGCGGGCCATGACGAGGACGCTAACACGTTTTGAACCAACCAGTCCATTACTTCGGCGGGGACGACCGGGGCAGACTGCCGCAAGCGCCGGACGGGCCGAGCTGTCGGCCGGTCCGGCGCTTGCGGACACACCTGAAGGGCGTTCCCGGGAGCCTCCCGGCGCCCCCGGTCCTCACGCTCCCAAAGCCTCCCGCACGAGCGCCAGGTCCGCGTCGGACGCCAAGCCCGCGTGATAGAGCCGCAGTTCGGTGGCCCCGAGCCCGGCCGCGCGCGCCACGTCCGCCGCGAGCCTGGCCGGGCTGCCGCCCATGCCGGAGACCACGGTGAGGTTGGCCGCGACGACACCTCCCCCGGTGCGGTGCTCCGCGAAGGGGGCGATCAGATGCGGACCGGCCGCGCAGGGAACGACCACACCGTCGGCGACCCGCATGATGTGATGCGGATCGACACCGACGTTCGCACCGCAGTGGTACGTCGTCGGATCGGCGTGCAGCAGCACCTGGAAACCCGGGGGCGCCGCTGCCCGTACCGCCTCGACGGCCGACTCCTGGAGCGTGCGGGCGACCCGCGTGCGCCACTCCAGGGTTGTGGCCGCGAGGCCCGCCCCGACGAGCTTCTCCACCGCGGGCCAACCGGCGTCCAGCGAGCCCGCGGACCACACCGGCTCCAGCGCGCGACGTACGGCCGCGCTCAATTCGTCCGCGTCCAGGCCGAGTTCCGCGTAGCCGGAGCGACAGGCGGGACAGAAGCAGAGCGACATCAGATACTGCGCCGCGTCGCCGAGCCCGACTCCCGCGATCTTGTCGTGCGCGTGCAGATGCGCCAGCCCGTACCAGCCGCAGGACTCCAGCTCGGTGCCCCGCGCGCCGGGGCGTACGCCTGCCTCCGCCGCGAGCGTGGTGAGGTAGTCGCGGACGGCACGCTGGGCGATACAGGGCGCCCAGGGGTAGCGGTCGCCGTAGGCGTTGACCACGCCGGTGTCCGGATACTCGGCGCCGAGGCGGGAGTTGTGGGCGAGGACGACCCAGGAGTGCACGTCGAGCCCGGCCTCCGTGAGCGCGTGCGCCGCCTCGCCGTACGGGTCGGCGGCCGGCGCCCAGGCCCCGGGGGCGTACGGCCGCAGGGCGCGCCCGGCCCAGCGGTCCTCGTCCACGGGGTAGAGCACCGAAGCGTGTTCGGCGGTGACGATGCGGTGACCGGGGTGGCGCGGGGTCAGGGCCCTCGTCGAGTGATACGCCGAGGCGAGGGTCACCTGCCGGACACCGAGGTCCGCGATGCGGGCGGCGGCGCCCGGATCGCCCACCACGTCCCAGGGGTAGACGAAGGCGGAGGCCTTCACGCGTCGTCCCCCAGCAGACGGCGCGCACTCGCGATCAGTTCGGCCAGCTCCTTGACGTGCGAGGCGTCGGGCTCATTGAGCGGCGGACGCACCTCGCCGACGTCCAGACCACCCAGCCGCACACCCGCCTTGACAAGCGATACGGCGTATCCGCGGCCCGCGTTGCGCAGCTCGACCAGGGGCACGAAGAAGTGGTCGAGCAGCCGGTTGGCGGTGACGTCGTCGCCGCTGTTCAGCGCCTTGTGGAAGGCGAGGGCGATGTCGGGGGCGAAGCAGAAGACGGCCGAGGAGTAGAGGCTGACACCGATGGCCCGGTAGGCGAGGCCGGTGAGCTCCGCGGTGGGCAGGCCGTTGAAGTAGAGGAACGGATGACCGGGAAGCTCCCGGCGCACGGTGCTGACGATGCGCTGCATCAGATCGATGTCGCCGTGGCCGTCCTTGAGCCCGATGATGCGGGGCACCCGGGCCAGCCCGACGACGGTCTCCGGAGTGAAGATCGCGTTGTCGCGCTGGTAGACGATGACGTCGAGGGAGGTGGCGGCCGCCAGTGCGGTGTAGTGGCGCAGCAGCCCCTCCTGGTCCGCGACGACGAGGTACGGAGGCATGGCGAGCAGGCCGTCCGCCCCCGCCGCCTCGGCCGCCTTCGCGTACTGGATCGCGAGCGCCGTGCCGTAGCCGGCGCCGGCGACGACGGGCACCCGGCCCGCGGCCTCCTGCACGGCCGCGGCTACGCAGTCGCGGAATTCCTCCGGGGTCAGGGCGTGGAACTCGCCCGTTCCGCAGCACGCGAAGACGGCGGCTGCGCCGGAGTCGATGCCAGCGCGTACGTGGGCGCGGAAGACGTCGAGGTCGAGACCGCCGCCCGGTCCGTACGCGGTGACGGGAAAGAAGAGCAGACCGTCGAGTCGGTCGGCGAGCGGGGCTGAGGTCACGAGCGCTCCTTGTGCGTGCACAATTCTGATCTGCGTCTATATCCCTGAACGCCGTCACGCTAAAGCAGGCCCACGGGGCCGGTCAAGGCGAGAAACCGCAACACACAGACGGATTGAGCCCCTCCGCGCAACACTTGACGTGGTTCGGCGGCGCTCCGTAGCGTGTCCACGCATGTGAATTACGTTCATGCACACGTCCGCGTCTGCGAACCATGCCCCGCTCACGTACCGCCCTGCCGCGCACCGAGGAGATCCACCGATGCCTGCTCCACGCACCGTCCTGCTCACCGGCGCCGCGGGCGGCCTCGGCACCCTGATGCGCGGGATCCTCCCGGCGTACGGCTATGAGCTGCGGCTTTTCGACGCGACTCCGATCGAGGGCGAGCCCGGGGCGATCACCGCGGACCTGGCCGACAAGGAGGCGCTGCGGGAGGCCGCGCGGGGCGTCGACGCGATCATCCACCTGGCGGGCATCTCCCTGGAAGCCTCCTTCGAGAAGATCGTGCGCGCCAACATCGAGGGGACCTACAACCTCTACGAGGCGGCCCGCGAGGAGGGCGTCGCCCGGACCGTCTTCGCCTCGTCGAACCACGCGGTCGGCTTCACCCCGCGCCCCGCCGAAGGCGCGCCGCTCATCCCGATCGACACCCCGCACCGCCCGGACACCTTCTACGGGCTCTCCAAGGCCTTCGGTGAGGACCTCGCGCAGCTCTACTGGGACCTGCACGGCGTCGAGACCGTCTCCGTGCGGATCGGATCGTGCTTCATGGAGCCCAGCTCGGTGCGGATGCTCTCGGTCTGGATGAGTCCGGGCGACGGCGGGCGGCTCTTCCACGCCGCGCTCACCGCCGAGGAGGTCGGCCACACCGTCATCTACGGCTCGTCCGCGAACACCCGCCTGTGGTGGGACCTGTCGACCGCGCGGGCCATCGGCTACGACCCGCAGGACGACTCGGAGCAGTACGCCGAGAAGCTGATCTCCGAGCACGGGGAGCTCGACCCGGACAATTCGGCCCACGCCAACCTGGGCGGCCCGTTCTGCACCGACCCGCCCCAGTGGCCGTACTGAGCGACCGCGTACGAGGTCCCCGGTAGCGGGCCGACCGCGGCGGGGACGGCCGGCCTACCGCATTCGGTGCGCGCCGGAGAACCGACCCGGACGAGTGAAACCCGCCGGAGCCGTCGGGCGCCTAAAACACGTGGCCGCAAGCGCGTCCGGCAGGCACCATGCCTCCATGCCGAAACCTCATGGATTCAGTTGGGAAGCACACAGCGACGGCAGCGTCGTCATCACCCACCAGGGACGCGCCGCGGGCACCCTGCGGGGTGGGCGCGCGGCGAAGTTCCTGGCCGAGGCGGAGGCCGGCGACAGCCAGCTCCTGATGGCCCGCTGGACCGGCGCGTACAAGCACGGAAACGAGCGGGCGGCCCGCATTCACCCGCGCAACAGATAGCGGCAGGTAAGGGAACGGCAAAGAGGTGTCGGTCGTTAGCCCTGGCATGACCGCAATGACACCCGGCTCGAACATCCCGCTTTCGACCGCCCGCGTGGCCGTGGACGTCGCCGCTCCGGTGCGGCTCGACGTATCGGGCCTGCTGCTCACCGCCGACGGCAAAGTGCGCTCCGACGACGACTTCATCTTCTTCAACCAGCCTACGGGACCCGGTGTCGTCCACCGGTCCGGCGGCGGCTCGGCGCCCGACGCGATCGTGGTGGACACCGCCGCGGTACCGGCCGGCATCGAGAAGATCGTGATCACCGCGAGCCCCGACGCCGCGGGCCAGACCTTCCAGGGCATCGAGCCCACCGCCACCGTGCGCAACGCCGACGACGGCAGCGCCCTCGCCACGTTCACCCCGCCGCAGCTCGGCACCGAAACGGCGCTGGTGATCGTGGAGATCTACCTGCGCAACGGCGCCTGGAAGGTGCGCGCGATCGGCCAGGGTTACGCGAACGGGCTGGCGGGCATCGCCACCGACTTCGGCGTCTCGGTGGACGAGCCGGCCGCCGCGGCGGCTCCGACGCCCGCTCCGGCCGCCCCGGTGGCCCCCTCGGCGCCTCCGGTGGCCGACCCGAGGGTTGCCGCCCACGCGCCCCCCGCGGCCCCTCAGGCGCCGCCCGCGCCCCCCGCCGCGGCCGGGAAGGTCAACCTGGACAAGGGGCGGGTCAGCCTCCAGAAGAACCAGACCGTCTCCCTGGTCAAGGGCGGCCGGCCGCTGCTGTCCCAGGTCAAGATGGGGCTCGGCTGGGAGCCCGCCTTCCGGGGCAAGGACATCGACCTGGACGCGTCCGTCATCGCCTACGACGGAAACCGCAAGCACCTCGACAGCTGCTACTTCGGCAAGCTCTCGATCCTCAACGGCTCCGTCAAGCACTCCGGTGACAACCTCACCGGTGAGGGCGCGGGCGACGACGAGGTCATCGTCGTCGACCTCGGCCGCATCCCCCCGGAGGCGACCGGCCTGGTCTTCACGGTGAACTCGTTCTCCGGCCAGAAGTTCAGCGAGGTCGCCAAGGCCTACTGTCGTCTGCTGGACGCGGCGACCGGTGAGGAGCTGGTGCGCTTCGATCTGACGGGCGCCGAGCCGCAGACGGGCGTGATGATGGCGAAGCTGATCAAGCAGTTCTCGGGGGAATGGGAAATGACCGCGATGGGCGACTTCGCGAAGAGTCGCACCGTTCGCGGCATGGTCAAGCCGGCTGCCCAGGCCCTCTAGCGCTTGCGCGCCGGAGGGTCTAGAGCTTCGTCAGCTTGACGAAGGGACTCAGGATGCGGCCCTGTCGCCCCGCGAAGTCGATGAGCACTGCTGCATCTCCTTCGACTGCGACAACCCTCCCAAGTCCGAACTGGTCGTGCGAGACCCGGTCGCCCACATCGAAAACCTCGATCGGTGGGGCGGCCGCGGCCGGGACGTTGAAGGGACTGGACGGCAGGTAACGCCGGGCTCCGGCTGACTTTGTCATTGCTTGAGAGTATGCGCCCCGCGCGCCCGCCACGCCATGCCCGTCCTTGATCACTTGCCTCAGGGGCAGTTCGCACCCCGCCCCGTCCCGGTCGGTGCCACCGTCCGCAACGCCGCAATCGTCGGCCCGCCGAGGGTGCGGCGACCAGGCATTTGGGACGGGGCGCGACCGCCCCGGCGCCCCACAGAATTCGGCTTTCGCCCCCGTTGACAGTTCCACCCGGAGGCCACCGCAGTCCTCGGTCGGTGCCCCGCGGTTTGCCGCGGCGCGTACGGGAAATTCTTTTCTCCGCGAATCCTCACGACCCGCGAATCCCGGTGGGCCGCTCCCGCTGTTCGACTCAAAACCCTCTGCACGGAGCAGCACGGGCACGACTTTTCGATTCCGGCAGCGAGCCGATTCCGAACACACGGGCGCCGGGACCGGGCCCGCAACCGAGGGGGCGCGGCGCGCGTCACTCATGGCGTCCGGGAAACTGATCACTGGCAGCAACCGCACCACTGGATCACGCGAGGGGATCACGGCATGGCCGAGCGCGCGGAGTACCGCATCGTCTCGCTGCTCGGCGAGGGCGCGACGGGCCGCGTGGAGCTGGCTCAGGCGGCCTCCGGACAGCTGGTCGCCCTCAAGACCGTGCACCCGCACCTCGCGGCGGAGCGCAGCTTCCGTGAGCTCTTCCGCCGTGAGGCGACCGCCGCGCACACCGTCGGCGGGCCGTTCACGGCGGCGGTCGTCGACGGCGGGATCGAGAGCGGGCAGCCCTGGCTGGCGACCGAGTTCTGCGTGGGCCCCGCCCTCGTCGAGACGGTCACCACACTCGGGCCGCTGGACCCGCCGAGCCTTGGCACCCTCGGCACCGCGCTCACCGTCGCCCTGTCCGCCCTGCACGCCGCGGGACTGGTCCACCGCGAGCTCAAACCGGCCCATGTGATCGTCACCCGCGGCGGTCCGAAGGTCATCGGATTCGGCGCCGGATACCCCGAGGACGCCACCGGACCGCTTGGCTTCGTCGCCCCGGAGCAGCTGACGCCCGGCGCCCAAGTGGGCCCACCCGCCGATGTGTTCGGGCTCGGCGTGCTGCTGGCACTGTCCAGCACCGGGCGCAATCCGCACGGCTCGGGCGGCGCCGAGAAAGTGCTCCTGCGCACGCTGCACGAAGCGCCCGATCTGATCGGTGTCCCGGGCCCCCAGTGGCCGGGTTTCATCGCGCACTGCCTCGCCAAGAGCCCGGCGGACCGCCCCACCGTCCCCGAGGCCCTGGCCTGGTGTGCCGGTCAGGCAGCCGCCGTGCCGTGGTGGGAGGAGGAACCGATGTCCGGGGTGATCCGCGAGCATGAGGACGACGTGACCGAACTTCTCGGCCTCGGTGAATCCGACCCCGAAATCGACGCCGCGACGGACCCGGACTGGCGGGCCTGATGCCGGGCTCCCGGATATGCGCGCGGCGGGCGATCTTCGCGTAAACGCCTTTCCCGCGAACGTGCGGACTCCGCGTCGAAGACGGGGTGAGGACCGCGAGGGTGCGGACCGCGGGGGGAATGCGCCGAGTTCCGACTCCGCGCGACTCCCGGAAGCCGGAAGAGCGCCGCACGCCTCCCGTCCGGGCCGCCAACGACGTTTGCACACCACCCGAGTTCCGAGAGGCACCACCGATGAACCTGTCCGCCGCCGAAGTCCCCGGACGCTCCGAAGGCACCGCACGCCGAGTCCTCGTCAGTGGCGCCTCACGCGGCCTCGGCCGCGCCGTCGCCCGAGCCTTCGCCGAGAACGGCGACCGCGTCGCGGTCCACTACGGCTCACGGCGCGAGGACGCACAGCGCACCCTCGCCGGGCTCGCCGGTACGGGCCATGTGCTGGTCGGCGGTGACCTCTCGGACCCGGCCGGGGCGGCCGAGGTCGCGGCCCTGGCCGCGGACGGACTCGGCGGCATCGACGTCCTGGTGAACAACGCCGCCGTCAACGAGCGCCACCCGCTCGCCGAGACGTCGTACGAGGACTGGGCCGCCGTATGGCAGCGGCATGTGTCCGTCAATCTCCTCGCCACCGCCAATCTCAGCCATCTCGCCGCGCGCCGGATGATCGACCAGGGAAGCGGCGGCCGGATCGTCAACATCGGTTCGCGCGGCGCCTTCCGCGGGGAGCCGGACCACCCGGCGTACGGGGCGACGAAGGCGGCGGTGCACGCGCTGGGCCAGTCGCTGGCGGTTTCGCTGGCCCCGTACGGAATCGGGGTGGCCTCGGTCGCACCGGGGTTCTTTGAGACCGAGCGGGTGGCGCACCGGCTGAGCGGGGCGGAGGGCGAGGCGATCCGGGCGCAGAGCCCCTTCGGCCGGGTGGCGTCGGCGGACGAGGTCGCGTCGGCGGTGCTGTGGCTGGCCTCACCGGCCGCCGAATGGTCCTCGGGCGCGGTGCTGGACCTCAACGGCGCTTCGCATTTGCGTACTTGAGCGCGGGCATCGCCGGACCTCCCGCGGACGGTTCTCGGCGTACCCGGCGAGTGGTTCGAAGAATCTTCGTAAAGAAGGTCAACAGGCATGGAACACCTGTAATCCCCAACACCTACCCGCACGTGGTGACGGGCGGTCGGATCACGTCCGGTATCTGCGGCGCCCCGTGGGACATCACGGGCGGCATCGTCGGCGAGCAGATCAGGCTCGACGCGAAGCGTACGGGGCAGGGTTCCTGCGCCGACACGATCACGATCGTGGGCGAGTTCCGGAATCCGTCGTCGTACCAGGGTACGTACGGATTCGACGGGGCGTCGTCCTCGTTCAAGCACACGACGAAGTACCAGTGACGCGCAACTGCGCGCACACGTCCTGAGTACGTGAACCGGCGGGCGGCGGGATCCATCGGACCCGCCGCCCGCCCGCCCGCACGCACCGCGCCTCACCACAGCCGCCGCACCGGCGCCTCACCGTCCGGGCAGGGTCAACTCCCGGTGCGCGAGCGGGCCTTGAAGGCGGCCTTGCGGGCCTCCTTGGCCGACTTCCGGTCCGGGTGCAGCCGGCCCATCGCCTCCAGCACGTCCGCCGTGGACGGGTGCTCCACCCGCCAGGCCGTGTCGAAGAAGCCGCTGTGCTGACCGGTGAGACCCGCCACCAGGTCCTGGAGCTCGGCCGGCTCGCCGTCCGCGTCGAGTTGGGCCGCGATCGTGTCGATGGCCAGCCAGAAGATCATCGTGTCGGGCGGCGGCGGCACGTCCGACGCGCCGCTCTCGGCGAGCCAGACCCGGGCCAGGCCGCCCAGCTCCGGGTCGTCGAGCACCTCGCGCACGGCTGGCTCCGCCTCCGGGCCGACCAGCGAGAGGGCCTGCTGGCTGCGGAGCCTGCGCAGCGGCGCGCCCCGGTCGGCGCCATGCGCGGCGGCGAGCAACTCCCTTGCGGCGACGGCCGGTTCGCGGCCGGCGAGCCACAGCACGGTCTCCGCCCGCGCCGAGATCTCCGGGTAGTACGCGATGCCGTCGAGCAGCGTGTCCGCGCCCTTGTCCACGAGGTCACCGACGGCGGGCGCGTCCACGCCCGCTTCGAGCATCCGGGACCTGACCCCGTACAGGCCGAGCGGCGTGAGCCCGACCATCCCGTACCGGGACACGTCCTCCTCGTCGACTGGCGGCCTGGGTACCTCGGGCTCGTCCTCGCCCGCCTCCGCCATCAGCGCCTCGTCGACGGGCCGGTAGACGACGAGCCCGACCGGCTCAAGCACCCGGAACTGGTCGTCGAGCCGCATCATCGCGTCCGACACCTGCTCCAGTACGTCGTCGGTGGGCTCGCTCATGTCGTCGGGCACGATCATCGACGCGGCGAGCGCTGGCAGCGGCACGGGCCCTTCCGCCGCGCCGGAGGACACGGTCAGCAGATACAGATTGCCCAGTACGCCCTCCAGGAACTCGGCCTCCGCCTCCGGGTCCCACTCCAGCGCCCCGAAGTCGATCTCGCCGTCCTCGTCGATGACCTCCGCGAGGTCCTCCAGGACGGGGGCGGTCGCGTCGGCGAATACGGCGTCGAAGGCGTCGAGCCAGATCGCGAGGATGTCCTGCGGGCTTCCGGAGGTGAGCGTCGCCAGGTTCTCACCGGCCGTGACCGTGCCGGTCGCGTCCGACTGGGCAGCGCTCGCTTCCGCGTCCTCGTCGGCGTCCGTGATGTCGACCAGGCCCGTGTCGACGGCGATCCGCCAGGCCTCGCTCGCGTCCGCGGCGCCGTCCTCGTCGTCGGCGAGGCCGAGGTGCTCGGCAGCGGCGGGCAGTTGCTCGTCGGCGAGTTCGCCGCCGGCTCCAACCCTGGTCGCGGGCCCGGCCCAGCGGGCGAGCAGAGCGGCGCGCGCGAGCAGCGGGGAGGCGAGTGCCTCGCGTGCCAGCTCGGCGTCGGAGTGCAGCCGCACCGGCGGCAGGGTCGGGCGGTCTCCGGACATCTGGTGATTCTCCTCGGGGCATGCGGCTCGGGCGGCCCCCAGCGTAGACGTATTTGCCCCTATGCCACCTGGTTCATGTACCGGCCGGGAGCCGTACACCCGGCGACCCTTGACAACCCCTGGGCCGACACAAGAGATTGACGCGCGTAGACCCTTGTTCCGTCACCCTTCTCGCACTCACTCACTCACACCCTCCCGGAGCCTCGTGATGACTGCCCGTTCCTCCCTCCCCAGGTCCGCCGCCGTCGCGGCCGTAGTCGCCGCCGCACTGGCCGGCGGCCTGCTCGCGGCCTCGTCCTCGGCCTCCGCGTCCGGCTCCGCCGACGGGACGCGGATCCACGACATCCAGGGCAGCACCCGGATATCCCCGCTCGCGGGGCAGCAGGTCACCGACGTCACAGGGATCGTCACGGGCGTGCGGACGTACGGCTCGAAGGGCTTCTGGTTCCAGGACCCGAAGGGCGACCGCTCCGCCGCGACCAGCGAGGGCGTCTTCGTCTTCACCAGCTCCGCGCCGACGGTCGCCGTGGGTGACGCGGTGAAGGTGTCGGGCACGGTGGGCGAGTACGTTCCCGGCGGGGCCACCTCCGGCAACCAGTCGCTCACCCAGATCGCGAAGCCCACGGTGACCGTGACGTCGTCCGGCAACGCGGTGCCCGCGCCGGTCACCCTCTCCGCGAATTCCGTGCCTTCGGCGTACGCCCCGGACGGCGACCCGGCGGCGGGCGGCAGCGTCAACGCGCTGCCGTTGCGGCCCCGCAAGTACGCCCTGGACCTCTACGAGTCGCTGGAGGGCAGCAATGTCCGCGTCGGCAGCTCGCGGGTGGTCGGCGCGACGGACGCGTACAACGAGCTGTGGGTCACCGTGAAGCCGCACGAGAACGCGAGCCGGCGCGGCGGCGCGGTCTACGGCTCCTACGCCGCACAGAACACCGGCCGGATCCAGATCCAGCAGCTCGCCCCCGCCGCCGAGCAGCCGTTCCCCAGGGCCGATGTGGGTGACGTGCTGTCCGGCAGGACCGAAGGGCCCCTGGACTTCAACCAGTTCGGCGGCTACACGCTGACGGCCCGCACGATCGGCGAGGTCACCGACCGCGGCCCGGTGCGCGAGAAGACACGCGCGCAGCGCGGCGGCGAGCTGGCGGTGGCGACGTACAACGTGGAGAACCTCGACCCGGGCGACCCGCAGGAGAAGTTCGACGCGCTCGCCGCGGCGGTCGTCGACAACCTGGCCTCGCCCGACATCCTCGCCCTGGAGGAGATCCAGGACAACAACGGTGCGAAGAACGACGGCACGGTCGCCGCCGACGAGACGCTGCGGAAGTTCATCACCGCGATCACGGCGGCGGGCGGTCCGGCGTACGAGTGGCGGAGCGTCGACCCGGTCGACAAGAAGGACGGCGGGGAGCCCGGCGGCAACATCCGACAGGCCTTCCTCTTCAACCCCGAGCGGGTCTCCTTCACCGACCGCGCGGCCGGCGACGCGGTGACGCCGACCGGTGTCGTACGGGAGAAGGGCCGCGCGGCCCTGACGCACTCCCCCGGCCGCGTCGACCCGGCGAACGCCGCCTGGGACAACAGCCGCAAGCCGCTCGCCGGTGAGTTCACCTTCCGCGGCCGTACGGTCTTCCTGATCGCCAACCACTTCGGGTCCAAGGGCGGCGACGAGAGCCTGGTGGCGCACCACCAGCCGCCGGTGCGGGGCTCGGAGGTCAAGCGTCTTGAACAGGCGAAGGCGGTCAACGCGTTCGTCAAGGACATTCTCAAGGCCCAGCGCGGCGCCGACGTCCTGGTCCTCGGCGACATCAACGACTTCGAGTTCTCCGCGACGACGAAGGCGCTCAGCGACGGCGGGGCGCTGTACCCAGCCGTCAAGTCGCTGCCGAAGTCGGAGCGTTACAGCTATGTGTACCAGGGCAACAGCCAGGTGCTCGACCAGATCCTGACCAGCCCGTCGATCGACGACTTCGCCTACGACAGCGTGCACATCAACGCGGAGTTCGCCGACCAGAACAGCGACCACGACCCGCAGGTGCTGCGCTTCCGCCCGTAGCCGCCGACCGCTACGGCGCGGCTCACCAGGCGGTCACGGTGAACTCGTCCAGGATCCGCATCTCGTCCTCCAGCGGGAACTTCCGCGACTTCCCGCCGGGGACGGGGCGAGCAACAGGGCGGATCCCTGGCGGAGTTCGCCGCCCTTGGTGTTGCTCGTCCAGGAGAGGAGCAATCGGACGCTCTCGCCGGGGGCGAGGATCACCGAGGCCGGTCTTTTCGGGCCCCGGGGACAGCTCCGGCGGGCCCGGCCTGGTGGCGGGCGAGGGAGGGGCGACGGGCGGCGTCGGACTGATCCTCACCGTCGGGGTCGGCGGCGGTTCGCCTGGCCGGGGCTGGAGGGACGGTCGACACCGACTGCGGCCCGCACCGGAGCAATGCCGGTGCGGGCCGCGGGAGTTGCGTGCGGTGTGGCTAGTTGTGGCTGTGCAGGACGTCGTTGAGCCCGCCCCAGACCGCGTTGTTGGGCCGGGCCTCGACCGTGCCGGACACCGAGTTGCGGCGGAAGAGGATGTTGCTCGCGCCGGACAGCTCGCGCGCCTTGACGATCTGGCCGTCGGGCAGTGTGATGCGGGTGCCCGCGGTCACGTAGAGACCCGCCTCGACGACGCACTCGTCACCGAGGGCGATGCCGACGCCCGCCTCGGCGCCGATCAGGCAGCGCTCACCGATGGTGATGCGCTCCTTGCCGCCGCCGGAGAGGGTGCCCATGGTGGACGCGCCGCCGCCGATGTCGGAGCCGTCACCGATGACGACACCGGCGGAGATGCGGCCCTCGACCATGGAGGTGCCGAGCGTGCCGGCGTTGAAGTTGACGAAGCCCTCGTGCATCACAGTGGTGCCGGCCGCGAGGTGCGCGCCGAGGCGGACCCGGTCCGCGTCGGCGATCCGGACGCCCTTGGGGGCGACGTAGTCGGTCATCCGGGGGAACTTGTCGATCGAGGTGACCTGGAGGTGCAGGCCCTCGGCGCGGGCGTTCAGCCGGACCTTCTCGACGTCGTCGACGGCGACCGGGCCCAGCGAGGTCCAGGCGACATTGGCGAGGAGCCCGAAGACGCCGTCCAGGTTCTGGCCGTGCGGCAGCACCAGGCGGTGCGAGAGGAGGTGCAGGCGCAGGTACGCGTCGTGCGCGTCCAGCGGCTTGTCGTCGAGCGAGGCGATGACCGTACGGACGGCGACGACCTCGACGCCGCGCCGGGCGTCGGGGCCGAGGGCCTTGGGCGCGGCCTGGCCGAGCAGCTCGGCGGCCCGCTCGGCGGAGAGCCTCGTGGTGCCCGTGGGGCCCGGCTCGGCGACGAGCTCGGGTGCCGGGAACCAGGTGTCGAGGACGGTGCCGTCTTCGGTGAGGGTGGCGAGTCCGGCGGCGACGGCGCCGGTGGTGCGAGTAGCAGTGGAATCGGTCATGGCCGAACGCTAACCGGGAGGGGTACGCGGAGGCGAACCGGTCCCGGATGGCGGGCGCGGAATGAGGCGGGCGAGCATCTCGCGCGCGTAGGCCTCGTCGTACCTGGCGTCGGTCAGCAGCACCTGGAGGCAGATGCCGTCCATCAGCGCGACCAGCGCACGGGCGGTCACCGGGTCGGTGCGCAGGGCCAGCCGGTCGGCCACTCCCTCGCCCCACTCGGCGGCGACCGGGCGCAGCGCGGGGCGGCGGAGCGCGGCCAGATACAGCTCGTACTCCAGCTCCACACCGGTGCGGTCCCCGGAGAGCCACTCCCCCAGCAGCCCGGCGAGCTCCGCCGCGACATCGGCCCCGGGGTCGTCGAACGCGCCGCGCGTGCTGACCGCCTTGGCGAAGCCCTCGTTGGCCTGGCGCAGCGCGGCGACCATCAGCTCGTCGAGGGTCTTGAAGTGGTACGTCGTCGAGCCGAGCGGCACATCCGCCTCGGCGGCGGCGGACCGGTGGCTCAGGCCCGCGATGCCCTTGCCGCCGACCACTCGGATCGCGGCGTCGATGATGCGCTGGCGGCGCTCGGGATCGTATCGGCGGGCCATCAGTGCGCGCCCCCGACGTTGAGCAGGACGACACCGCCGATGACCAGGGCGATGCCCGCCAGCTTGACCGCGTTCGCCGACTCGCCCAGGAAGAACATGCCGATGGCGGCGACGGCGGCCGTGCCGACTCCGGCCCAGATCGCGTAGGCGGTGCCGACGGGCAGGGTCTTGAGGGTCTGGGCGAGGAGGGTGAAGGCGAGCAGGTAGCCCGCGACCGTTCCGAGCGAGGGCCACAGCTTGCTGAAGCCCTCGCTGTACTTCATGGCCGTGGTCCCGGCCACCTCCGCCGCGATGGCCGCGGCCAGCAGTGCATAAGGCATGCGTACGAGTGTACACATCGTTGCGTACGACCGTACACAAAGCGCTTGGTCCGCCGCCGTGAACCGGACCGCCCGCGTCCTGTCCGCGCAGCCGCGGCTCGCCGTTCCGCGTCCGGTGCCCACCCGCTACGGTGTACCGCCTGGTCAGGCATGAAACACGACGGAGTGAGCAGCAGTGGCGCAGGATTCAGGACCGAACGGGCCGCCCCACGGGGGGCCGTACGACGCCGGGCCGCAGAACAGCGGTCCGTACCCCGGTGGCGGTCCGCAGGGCGGGGGTCCCTATCAAGGTGGCCCGTACACCGGGCCACCGCCGCCCGGCTGGCCCGGCTGGGCACCCCCGCCGCCGCCCAGGCCCGGTGTGATCCCGCTGGGCCCGCTCGCCCTCAGCGACATCCTGGGCGGCAGCTTCACCGCCATGGGCCGTTACTGGAAGCAGCTGTTCGGCATAGCCGTGCTGATGTACGGCGCCGCACTGCTGGTGTCGGGCGCGGCACTCGCGGTGGCGATCTCCGCCGTGAAGGACGACCTGGACCTGGTCTTCGACTCCTCCGCGAACAACGACGACTTCACCTCCGAGACCGGCTGGTCGCTGGGGATCGCCTTCGGCGCCGTGTGGCTCATCGCCATCCTGGCCATGGTGGTCGCCACCGCGACGATCCAGGCGGCCTGCCCCGCGGTGCTCCAGGACGCGGTCCTCGGCCGTCGTACGACCATCGGCGCGGTGTGGCGACGGGCCTGGCCCCGGGTGCCCGCAGTGATCGGCGCGATGCTGGTGCCGTGGCTCGCCGCGGCGGTCGCCGTGGGCCTCTTCCTGCTCGGCTACGTCTCGCTGCTCGTCAGCCTGGCCCCGCTGGACTCGGACGTCGCCTCGGGCGTCTGGGCCGCGGTGGGCTTCGTGGGCTTCCTCGCGATGATCCCGCTTGCCACCTGGGCCTGGGTGCTGTTCAGCCTGGCCCCGGCGGCGGTGGTCTTCGAGTCCCAGCGCCCCGTGGCCGCACTGCGCCGCTCGGTCGAGCTGGTGCGCGGCTCCTGGTGGCGGATCTTCGGCATCACGGCGCTGGCGGGGGCCATCGCCACGATCGCGGGTTACCTCATCCAGATTCCGTTCACCATGATCGGCGCGCTGTCGATGCTCCCCTCCATGTTCGACATGGGTTCGGAGCCCCGCCCTGAGCAGATCCTCGTCGCCGCGGGCAGCTACGTGGTGTTCATCATGCTGGGCGCGATGGTCAGCCAGATCTTCGCCACCACCTTCCCCCAGCTGGTGACCGGCCTGCTCTACGTCGACCAGCGCATCCGCAAGGAGAATTTGGCGCCGGTCCTCGCCGAGAGCGCGGCGGCGCTCCCGCCGCCCGCCGGACACTGAACGGGGCTCTCACGCGAACAGCGATGCCCGCCGGTCGTGAAGACCGGCGGGCATCGCTGTCGGGGCTGTGGGCCCGGAGCCCCGGTGCTCGAACTCAGACGTTGAAGCCGAGCGCGCGCAGCTGCTCACGACCGTCGTCCGTGATCTTGTCCGGACCCCACGGCGGCATCCAGACCCAGTTGATCTTCAACTCGTTGACGATGCCCTCGGTCGCCGACTTCGCCTGGTCCTCGATGACGTCGGTCAGCGGGCAGGCCGCAGACGTGAGCGTCATGTCGATGGTGGCGACGTTGGAGTCGTCGACGTGGACGCCGTAGATGAGGCCCAGGTTGACGACGTCGATGCCCAGCTCGGGGTCGACCACGTCGTACAGCGCCTCGCGGACCTCCTCCTCGGAGGCCGGCTTGGTCGTCAGGCCCTCGGTCTCGACGGGTGTCACTGCGTTCTCGCTCATGCGGTCTTCCTCTCGGCGCCGTCGCCCAGTGCCTGGGCCGTCGCGTCCTTCCATGCCATCCAGCTCAGCAGAGCACACTTCACTCGCGCCGGGTACTTCGAGACACCGGCGAACGCGACCGCGTCCTCCAGTACCTCCTCCATCGCGTCGTCGGGCTCCAGCTTGCCCTTGGACTGCATCAGCACCAGGAAGTTCGCCTGGATGTTCTGCGCCTCGGCCAGCTCCTTGCCGACCAGCAGCTCATTGAGCACGGACGCGCTGGCCTGGCTGATGGAGCAGCCCTGCCCCTCGTAACTGATGTCCTTGATGGTGTCGCCGTCGTACTTCACGCGGAGCGTGATCTCGTCGCCGCACGTCGGGTTCACATGGTGCACCTCGGCGTCGCCGTCTCTAAGACCGCGCCCGTGCGGATGCTTGTAGTGGTCCAGGATTACTTCCTGGTACATCGAATCCAGCTTCACGATCCCCAGCCCTAACCGAAGAAGTTCCGTACGTGCTCCAGGCCGTCGACCAGGGCATCGACCTCGGCCGGCGTGGAGTACAGATAGAACGACGCCCGCGTGGTCGCAGGAATTCCGTACCGCAGGCAGACCGGCCGTGCGCAGTGGTGTCCGACCCGGACCGCGATGCCCTGCTCGTCGAGGACCTGGCCCACGTCGTGCGGGTGAATGTCACCGAGCGTGAAGGAGATCGTCGCGCCGCGGTCCTCTGCCGTCGTCGGACCGATGAACCGCAGGTCCGGGACGTTCCGCAGCCGCTCCATCGCGTATTCGGTGATGGCGTGCTCATGCGCGGCGATCTTGTCCATGCCGATCGCGGAGAGGTAGTCCACGGCCGCACCGAGGCCGACGGCCTGGGCGATCGGGGGCGTACCCGCCTCGAACTTGTGCGGCGCCGGCGCGTACGTCGACGAGTGCATCGACACGGTCTCGATCATCTCGCCGCCGCCGAGGAACGGCGGCAGGTCCTCCAGCAGCTCCTGGCGTCCCCACAGCACACCGATGCCGGTCGGGCCGACCATCTTGTGCCCGGTGAAGGCCACGAAGTCGGCCTGCAGCGCCTGCACGTCGAGCACCATGTGCGGCGCGGCCTGCGAGGCGTCGATGCAGACCAGGGCGCCGACCTGCTGCGCCCGGCGGATGATCGCCTCGACCGGGTTGATGGTGCCCATGATGTTGGAGACCAGCGTGAAGGAGACGATCTTCGTCTTCTCGGTGATGACCTCGTTGATGTTCGACAGGTCGAGACGGCCGTCGTCGGTGATGCCGAACCACTTCAGCTGCGCGCCCGTGCGCTGCGAGAGCAGCTGCCACGGCACGATGTTGGAGTGGTGCTCCATCTCCGTGATGACGATCTCGGTCTCGTTGTCGACGCGGTACGGCTCGTCGGCCCAGGCCAGCATGTTGGCCACGAGGTTGAGCGACTCCGAGGCATTCTTGGTGAAGATCACCTCGTCGCGGCTCGGCGCGTTGATGAAGGCGGCGACCTTGTCGCGAGCGCCCTCGTACAGCGCCGTGGCCTCCTCGGCCAGCACGTGCACGCCACGGTGGACGTTCGCGTTGTGCTGCTCGTAGTACTCGTTCAGCGCGTCGAGGACCTGGCGCGGCTTCTGCGAAGTCGCCGCGTTGTCCAGGTAAACGATCTTCTTCCCGTCGTGGACCACACGATCCAGAAGGGGGAAGTCCTTGCGGATCGCCTCGGTGTCGAGGAGGCCGGGCAACTGTGTCACGCGGTCGCGCCACCCTTCGTGTATGCCTCGTAGCCTTCGGCCTCGAGCTTGTCGGCGAGCTCGGCGCCGCCGGACTCGGCGATGCGACCGTTCGCGAACACGTGCACGAAGTCGGGCTTGATGTAGCGCAGGATGCGCGTGTAGTGGGTGATCAGCAGCGTGCCGACCTCACCGGACGCGCGGACGCGGTTGACGCCGTCGGAGACCTGGCGCAGCGCGTCGACGTCCAGACCGGAGTCCGTCTCGTCGAGGATCGCGATCTTCGGCTTGAGGAGCTCCAGCTGGAGGATCTCGTGGCGCTTCTTCTCGCCGCCGGAGAAGCCCTCGTTGACGTTGCGCTCGGAGAAGGCCGGGTCCATCTGGAGAGTCTCCATCGCGGTCTTGACCTCCTTCACCCAGGTGCGCAGCTTGGGGGCCTCGCCGCGCATCGCCGTCGCCGACGTGCGCAGGAAGTTGGAGACCGAGACGCCGGGGATCTCGACGGGGTACTGCATCGCCAGGAAGAGGCCGGCGCGGGCGCGCTCGTCGACAGTCATCTCCAGGACGTCTTCGCCGTCGAGGGTCACCGTGCCGCTGGTGATCGTGTACTTGGGGTGGCCCGCGATCGAGTAAGCGAGGGTGGACTTGCCGGAGCCGTTGGGCCCCATGATGGCGTGGGTCTCACCCTGCTTGACCGTCAGGTCGACGCCCTTGAGGATCTCCTTCGTGGCGTGGTCGGCCTCGACGGATACGTGCAGGTCGCGGATTTCAAGCGTTGCCATGGCTGTCTCAGGACTCCTGTGTGACGGAGACGAGCACATCGTCCCCTTCGATCTTTACGGGGTAAACGGGGACGGGGCGCGTCGCGGGAAGGCCGGAGGGCTTGCCGGTGCGGAGGTCGAAGCTGGAGCCGTGCAGCCAGCACTCGATCATGCAGTCCTCGACCTCGCCCTCCGAGAGCGACACGTTCGCGTGCGAGCAGATGTCGTTGATCGCGAACACCTCGCCCTCGGTGTGGACGACGGACACCGGTGTGCCGTCGAGTTCCACCCGTTTCGGGGTGTCCTCCTCCAGCTCACTCAGCGCACAGGCTTTGACGAAGGCCATCAGACAGACGCCTCCAGCTCCGCGTCGATCTTCGCGAGGAGGCGCTCCTCCACATCCGGCAGACCGATCTGCTGGACGAGCTCGGCGAAGAAACCGCGGACCACGAGGCGGCGTGCCTCGTCGGCGGGGATACCGCGCGACATGAGGTAGAAGAGCTGCTCGTCGTCGAAGCGGCCGGTCGCCGAGGCGTGGCCCGCTCCGACGATCTCGCCGGTCTCGATCTCCAGGTTCGGCACCGAGTCGACCCGGGCGCCGTCCGTGAGGACGAGGTTGCGGTTCATCTCGTAGGTGTCGGTGCCCTCGGCGGCGGCCTCGATGAGGACGTCACCGATCCACACGGCGTGGGCGCCGTCGCCCTGCAGCGCGCCCTTGTACACGGCGTTGGACTTGCAGTGCGGCACGTTGTGGTTGATCAGGAGGCGGTGCTCCTGGTGCTGGCCGTGGTCGGTGAAGTACAGACCGAAGAGTGCGGCCTCGCCGCCGGGGCCCGCGTACGCGATGCGGGGGTGCAGCCGTACGAGGTTGCCGCCGAAGGTCACGACGACGGACTTGAACGAGGCGTCCCGGCCGATCAGCGCGTTGTGCTGCGCGACGTGCACGGCCTTGTCGTCCCAGTCCTGAACGGACACGACGGTGAGCTTCGCACCGTCGCCGACGACGAAGTCGACGTTGGCGGCGAGCACGGCGTCACCGGTGTGGTCGATGACGACGACGGCCTCGGCGAAGGCGCCGAGCTCCACGACCTGGTGGCCGTAGGCGGTGCCGCCCTCTCCGTGCACGGAGATCCTGATCGGCTCGCTGAGCACCATCTCCTTGGGCACCGAGACGACCGAGGCCTTCTCGAAGGAGCTGTATGCCTGGGCGGCGACCCGGTCCACCGGCGTACCGGCCTTGCCGAGCCTCTTGTCGTCGCGGTCCACCGTCTCGACGACGACGCCCTCGGGCGCGTTCACCTCGACGTTAAGGACACCGCCGGCTTCGGCGGTCCCGTCGTGCAGACCGCGCAGGCGCTCCAGCGGCGTGAAGCGCCACTCCTCCTCGCGGCCGTGGGGCACCGGGAAGTCCGCCACGTCGAAGGACGGCGGGGCGCTCATGCGCGTGGCGACGGTGGACTCCGCGGCCACCGCGATGGACCCGGCAGTCGTGGAGCCAGCCGGAATGTTCTGAGCCTCAGCCATGGCTGTCGTTGTGCTCTCTTCCTAGGTGCGAATTCAGTCGCTGCTGAACGGGAACGATCGGTCCGGCCTCAGCCGACCGAGCCCTCCATCTGCAGCTCGATCAGCCGGTTGAGCTCCAGGGCGTACTCCATGGGGAGCTCCTTGGCGATCGGCTCCACGAAGCCACGGACGATCATCGCCATGGCTTCGAACTCGGTCATGCCGCGGCTCATCAGGTAGAAGAGCTGGTCCTCGGAGACCTTGGAGACCGTCGCCTCGTGGCCCATGGACACGTCGTCCTCGCGGACGTCCACGTACGGGTACGTGTCGGAGCGGGAGATCGTGTCGACGAGCAGCGCGTCACAGAGCACGTTGGACTTGGAGCCCGGGGCACCCTCGCCGATCTCGATCAGACCGCGGTACGAGGTACGGCCGCCGCCTCGTGCCACCGACTTGGAGACGATGTTCGAGGAGGTGTTCGGCGCCATGTGCACCATCTTCGCGCCGGCGTCCTGGTGCTGGCCCTCGCCCGCGAAGGCGATGGACAGGGTCTCGCCCTTGGCGTGCTCGCCCATCAGGTAGACGGCCGGGTACTTCATGGTGACCTTGGAGCCGATGTTGCCGTCGACCCACTCCATGGTCGCGCCCTCGTACGCCACGGCGCGCTTGGTGACCAGGTTGTAGACGTTGTTCGACCAGTTCTGGATGGTCGTGTAGCGGCAGCGGCCGCCCTTCTTCACGATGATCTCGACCACGGCGCTGTGCAGCGAGTCCGAGGAGTAGATCGGGGCGGTGCAGCCCTCGACGTAGTGGACGTACGCGTCCTCGTCGACGATGATCAGCGTCCGCTCGAACTGGCCCATGTTCTCCGTGTTGATACGGAAGTAGGCCTGGAGCGGGATCTCGACGTGGACGCCCTTGGGCACGTAGATGAACGAGCCGCCGGACCACACGGCCGAGTTCAGCGACGCGAACTTGTTGTCGCCGACCGGGATGATCGTGCCGAAGTACTCCTGGAAGAGCTCCGGGTGCTCCTTCAGCGCGGTGTCGGTGTCCATGAAGATGACACCCTGCGCCTCCAGCTCCTCATTGATCTGGTGGTAGACCACCTCGGACTCGTACTGGGCGGCGACACCCGCGACGAGGCGCTGCTTCTCCGCCTCCGGGATGCCGAGCCGGTCGTACGTGTTCTTGATGTCCTCCGGCAGGTCCTCCCAGGACTGTGCCTGCTTCTCGGTGGACCGCACGAAGTACTTGATGTTCTGGAAGTCGATGCCCGACAGGTCGGAGCCCCAGCTCGGCATGGGCTTCTTGCCGAACAGCTTCAGGCCCTTGAGCCGCAGCTTCAGCATCCACTCCGGCTCGTTCTTCTTCTCCGAGATGTCGCGGACGACAGCCTCGGACAAGCCGCGCTTGGCCGTGGCGCCCGCCGTGTCGGAGTCGGCCCAGCCGAATTCGTACGTACCCAGGCCCTCAAGTTCGGGGTGGGCAGTCTCCGTGGGGAGAGTCATGCGGGGTTCCTCCCTGCAGTGCTTGCGGATGCTGAGTGGGTCGTCTGTGCGGTGCTGTGCTTGGTGCTGCTGTGCGGGATGTACGTCGTGCACACCCCGTCGCCGTGGGCGATGGTGGCCAGTCGCTGGACGTGGGTCCCGAGCAGGCTGGAGAAGATTTCCGTCTCCGCCTCGCACAGCTGTGGGAACTTCTCCGCGACGTGGGCGACAGGGCAGTGGTGCTGGCACAGCTGCTCGCCCTGCCCGTTCGGCGCGATTCGCGCCATGGCAGCGTACCCGTCGGCGCTGAGGGCCTTCGCGAGCGCCTCGGTGCGGGCCTCGGGTGGCGCGGCCTCGACGGCCTCCCGGTACGACTCGGCCTGCGTGGCGAAGCGGGCACGGGCGAACGCCGTGACGGCCGCCTCCCCCTGCTCGCCGCCGCCGGCGGCCTGCGCGATCCAGTGCAGGGCATCGGCTGCCAGCGCGTCGTAGGACTGGTCGAAGGCGTCCCGGCCGCAGTCGGTCAGTACGAACACCTTCGCGGGGCGGCCACGGGTCCGTGCGCCGTAGACGCGCTGCTCACGGGGCTCGACCACATCGTCGGAGACGAGGGTGTCGAGGTGGCGCCGGACCGCGGCCTGAGTGAGGCCGACGCGCTTCGCCAGATCGGACACGGTCGAGGGGCCGTGGTCCAGGATGGAGCGCGCGACACGGTTGCGGGTCGACCGCTCACCTGTCGCGAGTTCCTCCTGCGGAGCCTCGCCAACGTATTTCACAACACCATTGTTGCGTAATTCCCCAGCGTCCGACAAGCGCGGCCGGGACCAGATGGCGGTGGCCTCGGTCACTTAGGGTCACCTAATCTCCCTGCTCCGGGCCCCGCGGCCCGGCTGCCCGGCCCTCCTGCCTAGACTCGCCAGCATGCGAAGCGAGCCCGTCGTCCAGGTCCGCGGCCTGGTCAAGCGGTACGGAGCCAGGACCGCCGTGGACGGCCTCGATCTCGAGGTCGGCGCGGGCACCGTCACCGCCGTCCTCGGCCCGAACGGCGCCGGAAAGACCACCACCGTCGAAACCTGCGAGGGCTACCGCAGACCGGACGCGGGCACCGTGCGCGTCCTGGGCCTCGACCCGGTGGCCGACGCGGCGAAGCTGCGCCCGCGGATCGGCGTGATGCTCCAGTCCGGCGGCGTCTACTCGGGAGCCAGGGCCGGCGAGATGCTCCGCCACATGGCCAAGCTGCATGCCCATCCGCTCGACGTGGACGCCCTGACCGAGCGCCTGGGGCTCGGCGACTGCGGCCGCACGACGTACCGGCGGCTCTCCGGCGGTCAGCAACAGCGCCTCGCCCTGGCGATGGCCGTCGTCGGCCGCCCCGAGCTGGTCTTCCTGGACGAGCCGACCGCGGGCCTCGACCCGCAGGCCCGCCGCTCGACCTGGGACCTGCTGCGCGAGCTGCGCGCCGACGGGGTGAGCACCGTACTGACCACGCACTCCATGGACGAGGCCGAGCAGCTCGCCGACGATGTCGTGATCATCGACGCGGGCCGGGCCATCGCCCAGGGCACGCCCGACGAGCTGTGCCGCGGCGGCGCGGAGAACACCCTGCGCTTCACCGGCCGCCCGGGCCTCGACGTCGTGTCGCTGCTCAAGGCGCTCCCGGTGGACACCCTGGCCGTCGAGCCGGCCCCGGGCGCCTACCGGATCACCGGCAAGATCGACCCGCAGCTGCTGGCCACCGTCACCTCCTGGTGCGCGCAGCACGGCGTGATGCCGGAGGGCATCGCCGTCGAGCGGCGCACCCTGGAGGACGTCTTTCTTGAGCTGACCGGTAAGGATCTGCGTCCATGAGCAGCGGCACCTACACCCCGAGGCCGGGCGCGGCCCCGCTGCCCACGATGATCGCGGCGCAGACCGTGCTCGAAACGAAGATGCTGCTGCGCAACGGTGAGCAGCTGCTGCTCACCGTGATCATCCCGGCGCTGCTCCTTGTGCTGTTCTCGTCGGTGGACATCATCGACACCGGCGCGGGCGAAGCCATCGACTTCCTGGCGCCGGGCATCCTGGCGCTCGCCGTCATGTCCACCGCCTTCACGGGGCAGGCCATCGCCACAGGCTTCGAGCGCCGCTACGGCGTGCTGAAGCGCCTTGGTACGTCGCCGCTGCCGCGCTGGGCCCTGCTCACCGCCAAGACTCTGTCGGTGCTGGTCACCGAGGTCCTCCAGGTGTTGCTGCTGACGGTGATCGCGTTCGGCCTCGGCTGGTCGCCGCACGGCAGCCCGGTCTCGGTGTTCCTGCTGCTCGTCCTCGGCACGGCGGCCTTCTCCGGCCTCGGGCTGCTGATGGCCGGCACGCTCAAGGCGGAGGCGACCCTGGCCGCCGCCAACCTGGTCTTCCTGCTGCTGCTGGTGGGCGGCGGTGTGATCGTGCCGCTCGACAAGTTCCCGGACGCCGCCCAGCCGGTTCTCGGTCTGCTGCCGATCTCCGCCCTCTCGGACGGTCTGCGCGACGTGCTGCAGCACGGCGCGGGCGTCCCGTGGGGCGGCCTGGGAATCCTCGCGGTGTGGGCGGCGCTCGGCCTGGGCGCGGCGGCGCGTTTCTTCCACTGGGAGTAGCCGAACGCGCACGAGTGGACGCCCGCTCCACCGCGGCGCGCATTCCGGGGGCCGCGCCGCGCTCTCCGCAGGCCCGCACCGCGATCGCCGAGGTGACTCGCACCCCCGTCGCGCCTGGGGACACGCCTCTCCCGGACCCCTCGTGAATTCCCGCACAAGCGCCGCTCTACGATGGTTGCCGTGTTGACCCCCCTCGCCTTCATCGCGCAGCGCTGGACGCCCACTCCCCGTACGCTGCGCCGCGCCGCGCTCGCCGCCGTCGTAATGAGCGTGCTCATCGTCGTCACCGGCGGTGCCGTACGCCTGACCAGCTCCGGCCTCGGCTGCGACACCTGGCCCAAGTGCACCGACGACAGCCTGTTCGCGACGCCCGAGGAGGGAATCCACGGCGCGATCGAATTCGGCAACCGCATGCTGACGTACGTGCTGTCGGCGGCGGTCGGCTGGGTGATCATCTCGGCGCGTGCGACGAAGCCCTGGCGGCGCGGGCTGACCCGGCTCGCCTGGGCCCAGTTCTGGATCGTCATGCTCAACGCCGTCCTGGGCGGTATCACCGTGATGGCGGGCCTCAACCCGTGGACCGTCGCGGGCCACTTCCTCGCCGCCACCTCGCTGCTCACGGTCGCCGTGATCACCTGGCAGCGCACCCGCGAGGGCGACACCGCCCCGCGCCCCCGCGTCCCCGGCCCCGTGCGCAAGCTGTCCTGGGCCCTGCTCACCACCTCCGCCGTGCTGATCGCGGCGGGCACCGTGGTGACCGGCTCGGGCCCGCACGCGGGCGACGGCAGCGACGTACCGCGGATGCCGTTCGACTGGGCGACCACCGCGCATGTGCACGCGATCGCGGCCTGGATCGTGTGCGCGCTGGCGCTCGCGATGTGGCTGGCCCTGCGGGTCGTCGACGCGCCCAGGGACACCAGGGCACGCGCGCGTGACCTGCTGCTCGTGCTCCTCGCCCAGGGCGCCGTCGGCTATGTGCAGTTCTTCACCGAGCTGCCCGAGGTCCTCGTCGGCATCCACATGCTCGGCTCCTGCCTGGTGTGGATCGCGGTCCTGCGGGTCGCCCTCAGCCTGCGCGAGCGGCCGGCGGCCACCCCGTCGCTGCCCGCGCAGTCCGACTCATCGGTGTCCGCCTCCGTCTGACGGCGGTTCGGCCAGCCCGTAGACGCGGTGCGCGTTGCCCGCCGCGATCATCCCGGCGACGCGTTCCGCGTCCGCCCGCGACCAGGCCCCGTCGCCGACCCAGCCGCCCAGCACCCGCCCCAGCGCCTCCCGGAAGACCCGGGCGCCCACCACGTGCAGTTCGGGCAGGGCACTCGCACCACTGGAGAAGAGCAGCTTCCCGAAAGGGGCGAGCTCCAGGATCTCCTCGAGTACGGCGGCGGCCCGCGCCCCCGTGTGCGCGAGGGCCGGGCCCAGGTCGGCGTACACGTGCGGGAAGGCACTCGCCAGGTGCGCGGCGTGCCGGTGGTACGGATACCCGTGCAGCAGCACCAGATCGGTGCCGAGCCCGGCCGTGGCGGCCACGAAGTCGGTGAGCAGCATCGGGTCGGTCCGGTCGATGCGCAGCTGCGGGTCGGCGGCGCCGGCGTGCAGTTGCAGCGGCAGTCCCGAGGCGACGGCGATCCACAGCAGGTGCCGCAGGAGCACGGGGTCGGTGAGCCGACCGCCGACGCGGCGCCCCGCCAGCCAACGCCCGGCGGCCCCGCGCACCTCGCCGGGGCCCGGCGGTTCCGGCGCCAGGGCGAGCCCGTGCCGTACGCCCGCGACCGAGGTGAAGGCGACGGCGGACCCGGCCGCGCCGTGCACGGCCTCGGCGAGGTTGGCCAGCAGGCTCTCGACGGTGCCCGAGGTGTCGGCGACCTGCTCGGCCAGTAATTCCAGGCGCACGATCTCCCTGGCCTCCGCCGCGCCCGCCGCGGCGATCTCCGTCGGCCCGGTGAGGTCCCCCGGCAGCCCGGTGTCCACCAGGTAGGTGGAGATCCCGGTCCCCCGCAGCAACCTCCGGCCCGACTCCAGTACGCCCAGCTCCCGGCGGCGTGCGAGATAGCGCGCGGGCGTGCAGTGCGGTTCGAGCCCAAGGAGCGGCGGGCACCAGCGGCGCACCGCGAAGCCGGTCTGGGTGTCGAAGAAGGTCGTGCCGGGGGCGGGCGGCGCGTGGGTCCTGCCGAGGTGCGCCTCGAAGGTGCCCAGGCCGAGCTCCGTACGGAGCACTCCGTGGCAGTACTGGTCGACCAGGGAAGGCGTATCGATCATCCGGGGCTCCCTGTGGTGGACGTACCTTCCGCAGGCTCTAACGGGTGAATCGCCTTCGAGTGTTGCTACCCGTTGGACGGGCCGCCGATCTGGCTGCCCGCCATGCGGCTCCACTCGTACGGGCCGGTGCGCACCTTGGCAGCGAATTCGCCGTCGAAGGACTCGTGGAGGGTGAGCCCCGCCTTCTCGGCGGCGCTCCGCGCGACGGCGTGGTCGGGCGCCACCAGGTCGCCCCAGTCACCGTCCTCGCCGACCAGCACGATGCGGGTGCCGGCCTGTCCCATGTACGCGAGCTGGCCCTCGGCCCCACCGTGCTGCTTGGCGAAGGCGCCGATCTCCTTGGCGAGCTTCGACGCCTTGCGCTCTGCCTGCTTCGTCGCCTGCTTCGTGTCTGCCATGAGCAGGATGCTACCGACGAGTAGCCGGATGGGCGAGGGGTGGGGTGCGGCTGCCGCGCGAACGGGCGGCGGCTAGCGCAGGAAGGGGTCGACCGCCACGGCGACGAAGAGCAGCGAGACGTAGGTGATGGACCAGTGGAACAGCCGCATCTCCTTGAGCTTCACGCCCGTCACCCCGGCCTTGGCGCGGGAACGCAGCCCGTGCGCCTCCTTGAGCCACCACGCGCCGGCCACGACGGCGACCACCGTGTAGAACCAGCCCGTGTAGCCCAGTGGCGTCAACAGCAGGGAGACGAACACCATCACCCAGCTGTAGGCGACGATCTGGCGGGCCACCACCTGATTGGAGGCGACGACGGGAAGCATCGGCACGCCGACGCGCGCGTAGTCCTCCTTGACCTTCATCGACAGTGGCCAGTAGTGCGGCGGCGTCCAGAAGAAGATGACCAGGAAGAGGATGATCGCGGCCCAGGACATCGAGTTGGTGACCGCGGACCAGCCGATGAGGACCGGCAGGCAGCCCGCGATGCCGCCCCAGACGATGTTCTGCGAGGTGCGCCGCTTCAGGATCATCGTGTAGACGACGACGTAGAACATCAGCGCGGACAGCGAGAGCGCCGCGGACAGCCAGTTGACGAGCAGCCCGAACCAGAGGGTGGAGATCACCGCGAGGGAGATGCCGAAGACCAGGCATTCGCGCGGGCTCACGATTCCGGTGACCAGGGGCCGCTGCGACGTGCGGTCCATCAGCGCGTCGATGTCGCGGTCGATGTACATGTTCAGCGCATTGGCGCCGCCTGCGGAAAGATAACCACCGAGGCAGGTCACCAGGACCAGCCACAGGTCGGGCACGCCCTGCTCCGCCAGGAACATCACCGGGACCGTGGTGATCAGCAGCAGTTCGATGATCCGAGGCTTTGTCAGTGCCACGAACGCCTTGACCCGTGCTCCGAATGGCCGATGGCCTACCGGGCTCGGAGTCAAGACGACCCCTGCGGGTCGGGACTCGACGGCCGTCACGCACACCCCTGACAGAGAAATCCAGCAAGCTCCGGACGTGAAGGCCCGGTAAAGGCTTGCGCGTACCACGCCACTGTAGACGTTGCCCATACGGCGTTCTTCGCGGGGGTGGGGTCGTGTTGAGCGGGGAGTCGCGCAGCCACGTACAGAGGTACGACACGCAATTACGTTCGCCGGGAGGCGGACTCGCGCAGGGCCCCGCAGTCTGACTGTGTCTGTTTTTTTCGAAGTCATGCAGTCGAAAAGATGCGTGTTCCCACGGGGGTAGGCTCGACAACGCCCGGTGCGGCTGCCAGTCACCGGGATTCGACATGTGGAGAGGAGCCCTGACGCAGGGTGAGCACCAAGCCGACCGCTACAGACCTCGAGTGGACCGAATTGGACCAGCGGGCTGTCGATACCGTCCGCGTCCTGGCCATGGATTCCGTACAGAAGGTCGGCAACGGCCACCCTGGTACGGCCATGAGCCTGGCCCCCGCCGCATATGTGCTGTTCCAGAAGCTGATGCGGCACGACCCTTCCGACGCCGAATGGACCGGCCGCGACCGGTTCGTCCTGTCCGCGGGGCACTCCAGCCTGACGCTGTACATCCAGCTCTACCTGGCTGGATACGGCCTGGAGCTGGACGACCTCAAGGCGTTCCGCACCTGGGGCTCGAAGACCCCGGGGCACCCCGAGTACGGGCACACGACCGGTGTGGAGACCACCACCGGCCCGCTGGGCCAGGGTGTCGCCAACGCTGTGGGCATGGCCATGGCCGCCCGCTACGAGCGCGGCCTGTTCGACCCGGACGCCGCGGCGGGCACCTCACCGTTCGACCACACCATCTGGGCGATCGCCGGTGACGGCTGCCTCCAGGAGGGCATCTCCGCGGAGGCGTCCTCGCTGGCCGGACACCAGAAGCTGGGCAACCTCGTCCTGCTGTGGGACGACAACCACATCTCGATCGAGGGCGACACGGAGACCGCGGTCTCCGAGGACACCCTGGCGCGGTACGAGGCGTACGGCTGGCACGTCCAGCGCGTCGCGCAGCTGCCCGACGGCGACCTCGACCCGGTCGGCCTGCACAAGGCGCTGCTCGCGGCCCAGGCCGAGACCACCCGCCCGTCGTTCATCGCGGCCCGCTCGATCATCGCCTGGCCGGCCCCGCACGCGCAGAACACCGAGGCCGCGCACGGCTCGGCGCTCGGCGACGACGAGGTCGCCGCGACCAAGAGGGTGCTGGGCTTCGACCCCGAGCAGTCCTTCGAGGTCTCCGACGAGGTCATCGAGCACACCCGCGCGGTCCTCGACCGCGGCCGTGACGCCAAGGCCGGGTGGGAGAAGTCGTTCGCCGCCTGGCGGACCGCCAACCCGCAGCGCGCCGCCGACTTCGACCGCATCGCCGCGGGCGACCTGCCGAAGGGCTGGGAGGAGAAGCTCCCCGTCTTCGAGACCGGCAAGGGTGTCGCCACCCGTGCGGCCTCCGGCAAGGTGCTCCAGGCGCTGGGCGAGGTCGTGCCCGAGCTGTGGGGCGGCTCCGCCGACCTCGCAGGCTCGAACAACACCACGATCGACAAGAACTCCTCCTTCCTCCCGGTGGGCAACCCGCTGCCTGGTGCGGACCCGTACGGGCGCACCATCCACTTCGGGATCCGCGAGCACGCCATGGCCGCGACCATGAACGGCATCGCGCTGCACGGCAACACGCGCATCTACGGCGGCACCTTCCTGGTGTTCTCCGACTACATGCGCAACGCCGTCCGGCTCTCGGCGCTGATGCACCTGCCGGTCACGCATGTGTGGACGCACGACTCGGTCGGCCTCGGCGAGGACGGTCCGACGCACCAGCCGGTCGAGCACCTGGCCACGCTGCGCGCCATCCCGGGCCTGAACGTGGTGCGCCCGGCCGACGCCAACGAGACGGCGATCGCCTGGCGCGAGATCCTCAAGCGCTACACCAAGGAGTTCGGCAAGGGCGCCCCGCACGGGCTCGCGCTGACCCGTCAGGGTGTGCCGACGTACGACGCCAACGAGGACGCCGCGCGCGGCGGTTACGTCCTGTTCGAGGCCGAGGGCGGAAAGCCCCAGGTCGTCCTGATCGGCACCGGCTCCGAGGTGCAGCTCGCCGTCGAGGCGCGCGAGCAGCTCCAGGCCGCGGGTGTCGCGACCAGGGTTGTCTCGATGCCTTGCGTCGAGTGGTTCGAGGAGCAGGACCAGGCGTACCGGGACTCGGTGCTGCCGCCCTCCGTCAAGGCACGGGTGGCCGTCGAGGCCGGGATCGGTCTGACCTGGCACCGCTTCGTCGGTGACGCGGGCCGCATCGTCTCGCTGGAGCACTTCGGTGCTTCGGCCGACGGCAAGGTCCTGTTCCGTGAGTTCGGCTTCACCGCGGACGCAGTCGCCGCCGCCGCCCGGGAATCTCTCGAAGCCGCAGCGCGCTGACGCCGGTATACGACAAGTAGGAGATGGAAACCTCATGACAGACGCACTCAAGCGCCTCTCCGACGAAGGCGTCGCGATCTGGCTTGACGACCTTTCGCGCAAGCGGATCACGTCCGGCAATCTCGCCGAGCTGATCGACCAGCAGCACGTCGTGGGCGTCACGACCAATCCGTCGATCTTCCAGAAGGCGATCTCGTCCGGCGACGGTTACGAGCAGCAGCTCGCCGACCTCGCCGCCCGCAAGGTCACCGTCGAAGAAGCCATTCGCATGATCACGACGGTCGACGTCCGCGACGCCGCCGACATCCTGCGACCGGTCTTCGACGCGACCGGCGGCCAGGACGGCCGGGTCTCCATCGAGGTCGACCCGCGCCTGGCGCACAACACCAGGGCGACGACCGCCGAGGCCAGGCAGCTGGCCTGGCTGGTGGACCGGCCGAACACCCTGATCAAGATCCCGGCCTCCAAGGCGGGTCTCCCGGCGATCACCGAGACCATCGGTCTCGGCATCAGCGTCAACGTGACGCTGATCTTCTCGCTGGAGCGCTACCGCGAGGTCATGGACGCCTACCTGGCGGGTCTGGAGAAGGCGAAGGCCGCGGGCCTGGACCTGGCGAAGATCCACTCGGTCGCGTCGTTCTTCGTGTCCCGGGTGGACACCGAGATCGACAAGCGTCTGGACGCCCTGGGCACCGCCGAGGCCAAGGACCTCAAGGGCAAGGCCGCACTGGCCAACGCCCGTCTCGCGTACGAGGCGTACGAGGAGGTCTTCTCCTCCGACCGCTGGTCCGCGCTCGACAAGGCCCACGCCAACAAGCAGCGTCCGCTGTGGGCCTCGACCGGCGTCAAGGACCCGACGTACAAGGACACCCTGTACGTCGACGACCTGGTCGCCCCCGGCACGGTGAACACCATGCCCGAGGCGACGCTCGACGCGACCGCCGACCACGGCCGGATCATCGGCAACACGATCGCCGGCACCTACGAGCAGTCGCGCGCCGATCTGGACGCCATCGAGAAGCTCGGCATCGCCTACAACGATGTCGTGCAGCTCCTTGAGGACGAGGGCGTCGAGAAGTTCGCGGCGTCCTGGAACGACCTGCTCAAGTCCACCGAGGCGGAGCTCAAGCGCCTCTCCCCTTCGGAGGCCTGACCCTCTTGTCTGCTGTACGCGGAGCTAACCCGCTCCGTGACGCTCAGGACCGGCGGCTCCCGCGCATCGCGGGGCCGTCCGGCCTGGTCATTTTTGGCGTCACGGGCGATTTGTCACGCAAAAAGCTGATGCCCGCCGTCTACGACCTGGCCAATCGCGGCCTGCTGCCGCCGGGCTTCTCGCTCATCGGCTTCGCACGCCGCGACTGGGAGACCGAGGACTTCGCCCAGGTCGTCCACGACGCCGTCAAGGAACACGCTCGTACGCCCTTCCGTGAGGAAGTCTGGCAGCAGCTGATCCAGGGCATGCGGTTCGTCCAGGGCGACTTCGACGACGACAAGGCGTTCGCGACACTCAAGTCGACGATCGCCGAGCTCGACCAGGCGCAGGGCACCGGCGGCAACTTCGCCTTCTACCTCTCCGTCCCGCCCAAGTTCTTCCCCAAGGTCGTCCAGCAGCTCAAGAAGCACGGGCTCGCCGACCAGCGGGAAGGCTCGTGGCGGCGCGCCGTCATCGAGAAGCCGTTCGGGCACGACCTGGCCTCCGCGCAGGAGCTCAACCGGATCGTGCACGAGGTCTTCCCGGCGAACGAGGTCTTCCGGATCGACCACTACCTGGGCAAGGAGACGGTCCAGAACATCCTGGCGCTGCGTTTCGCCAACCAGATGTTCGAGCCCCTCTGGAACCGGTCGTACGTCGACCATGTGCAGATCACGATGGCCGAGGACATCGGCATCGGCGGCCGGGCCGGCTATTACGATGGCATCGGCGCCGCCCGCGACGTCATCCAGAACCACCTCCTGCAACTGCTCGCGCTGACCGCCATGGAGGAGCCCGCCTCCTTCGACGCGGACGCGCTGGTCGCCGAGAAGACCAAGGTCCTGGGCGCCGTCAGGCTCCCCAGGGACCTGGGCAAGGAGACCGTTCGCGGCCAGTACGCGGCGGGCTGGCAGGGCGGCGAGAAGGCCGTCGGCTATCTCCAGGAAGAGGGCATCGACCCCAAGTCGACGACCGACACCTACGCCGCGGTGAAGTTGGAGATCGACAACCGCCGCTGGGCGGGTGTGCCGTTCTACCTGCGCACGGGCAAGCGCCTCGGCCGCCGGGTCACCGAGATCGCGGTGGTCTTCCAGCGCGCCCCGCACTCCCCCTTCGACCGCACGGCAACGGAGGAACTCGGGCAGAACGCCCTGGTCATCCGCGTGCAGCCGGACGAGGGCGTCACGGTCCGGTTCGGCTCCAAGGTGCCGGGCACGGCGATGGAGGTGCGGGACGTGTCGATGGACTTCGCGTACGGCGAGTCCTTCACCGAGTCCAGCCCCGAGGCGTACGAGCGCCTGATCCTGGACGTCCTGCTCGGCGACTCCAACCTCTTCCCGCGGCTGGAAGAGGTCGAGCAGTCCTGGCGCATCCTCGACCCGATCGAGGAGTACTGGGACAAGCACGGCAAGCCCGCGCAGTACGTGGCCGGCACGTGGGGCCCGGACGAGGCGGACGAAATGCTCGCACGAGACGGACGGAGCTGGCGTCGGCCATGAAAATCGACCTGACGGACACCACGTCCAGCAAGATCAACAAGGCCCTGGTCCAGGGCCGCCGCGCCATCGGCACGCCGGCCGTGGGCATGGTCCTGACGCTGGTCATCGTCACCGACGAGGAGAACGCGTACGACGCGCTCAAGGCGGCCAACGAAGCCTCCCGCGAGCACCCGTCGCGCACCCTCGTCGTCATCAAGCGGGTCTCGCGCTCGCCGCGCGACCGAGCCAAGGCGCGCCTCGACGCCGAAGTGCGGGTGGGCACGGCCGCGGGCACCGGTGAGACGGTCATCCTGCGGCTGTACGGCGAGGTCATCAACCACGCCCAGTCGGTGGTCCTGCCGCTGCTGCTGCCCGACGCGCCGGTCGTCGTGTGGTGGGCGGTGAACGCGCCGCTCGACCCGGCGAAGGACCCGCTCGGCGCGCTGGCCCAGCGCCGCGTCACCGACACGTACGCCGCCGAGCAGCCCATTCAGGAGCTGTCGGCGCGCGCCGACACCTACACGCCGGGTGACACCGACCTGTCCTGGACCCGCATCACGCCGTGGCGCTCCATGCTCGCGGCCGCACTGGACCAGGTGCAGTGCGAGGTCACCGCGGTGGAGGTGGAGGGCGAGGAGTTCAACCCGAGCGTCGAGCTGCTCGCCATGTGGCTGGCGGGGCGACTGGCCGTACCGGTCAAGCGCGCCCTGTCCGCGGGGCCCGGTCTGACGGGCGTGCGGATGGAGACGGACTCCGGACCGATCTCACTCGGCCGGTCGGACGGCTCGCTCGCGACGCTGTCCATCGACGGACAGCCGGACCGCGCGGTGGCGCTCAAGCGGCGGGAGACCGCCGAGCTGATCGCCGAGGAGCTGCGCAGGCTCGACCCGGACGACACGTACGCGACCGCGCTGAAGTTCGGCGTCGACCGGCTCGGTGAGCCGCAGGAGCAGACGCGGGCGTCGGAGTCGGACGCGAGTGTCACAGCGGACGACGCGAAGGCGAAACCCGCCGCTGCCGCCGCGAAGAAGGCTCCGGCCAAGAAGGCGGCGTCGAAGTGAGTGGTGCACCTCAGCTTGTCGTGCACCACGACAAGGAGCTGATGGCGCAGGCCGCGGCGGCCCGGCTGATCACGAAGATCGTGGATGCCCAGGCCGCGCGCGGTTCCGCGTCGGTGGTGCTGACGGGCGGGCGCAACGGCAACGGCCTGCTGGCCGCGCTTGCCTCCTCACCCGCCCGGGACGCGATCGACTGGCGCCGCCTGGACCTGTGGTGGGGCGACGAGCGGTTCCTGCCGGACGGGGACCCGGAGCGCAACGTCACGCAGGCCCGCGAGGCGCTGCTGGACTCGGTGCCGCTTGACCCTGCCCGGGTGCACGCGATGCCGGCTTCGGACGGTCCGTACGCCGACGACGCGGACGCGGCCGCTGTCGCGTACGCCGCCGAACTGGCCGCCGCGGCGGGGCCCGAGGACCACGGCCCCGTGCCGTCCTTCGACGTCCTGATACTGGGCGTCGGCCCGGACACGCATGTGGCTTCGCTGTTCCCGGAGCTTCCCGCGGTCCGGGAAACGGAGCGCACGGTGGTGGGCGTTCACGGCGCCCCCAAGCCGCCGCCGACCCGGATCTCGCTCACACTGCCCGCGATCCGCGCGGCGCGTGAGGTGTGGCTGCTCGCCGCGGGCGAGGACAAGGCGAAGGCCGCGGCGATCGCTCTGTCGGGCGCCGGGGAGATCCAGGCGCCGGCGGCAGGCGCGTACGGGCGCAGCCGGACCCTGTGGCTGCTGGACGACGCGGCGGCTTCGCAGCTGCCGCGCTCGCTGTACCCACCGGCCACTTCCTGACGGGCCCGAGTCGCGCCGAAGGCCCGGCCCACCACGTGGTGGGCCGGGCCTTCGGCGTGGGGGTTGCCTGTGGCGCTGGTCCCCTACCCGCCCCTTCCCGAAACCGGGGCAGGCCCCGGGCCCCGGACGGGCCGCAAACCCTGGCCCGCTTCAGCCCGTCCGGCGATTGGGGACCGGGGTCCGGGGCGGAGCCCCAGGTTCAGGAAGGGGCAGGTCGGGGACAAGCCCGCCGCGGGCGCCCACCCGCACCCGGCGACCTCGCGCCTCCTACTCCCCCCGCTCCAGGAACGGCGCCAGCACCCCCGGCACCGCGTCCGCCGCGAACTTCAGCCCGTCGGGCTGACCCGCGTCGTAGACCGAGTACGCCCCGGCCCCCGCGGCCGTCGTCGCCGTGAGCGTGATCAGGCCGACCCGGCGCTGGAAGAAGGACTGCTTGACCGTCCAGCCGATGACCCCGCCCCGCTGCAGCGCCACCGTCGTGCGCCGCACCGTCCCCGACCTGGCCACCAGGTAGTCGCCGCTGACCGCGTGCCCCAGGCTCCGGTACGCGTCGACGGCCAGGAGGTACGCGACCGGCAACAGCACCACCGCGCAGGCCCCGGCCACGTACAGCAGGACATCGGTCAGCAGCACGCCGAGCAGGGCGAGGACCAGCACCGGCAGCAGCGCCGCCGCGAACGCCCAGCGGAGCCGCCGGGTGCGGGCGGCGCGGGGGTGCGGGGTGAGCCGGGCGGTGCTCGTCGGGGACGCGGGCTCGCGCAGGACGTGCGCCGCCACCGCCTCGGCGACGGACCTCGGCGCGGCGGGCAGCAGCGTCTTGTGGTCGGCGTTGCGGCTGCTCTCGTCCTCGGCGAGGCCGGTGGCGACCGCGTCCACCCGGGCCGCGCCCAGCGTCCGTACGCCGAGCGGCTCCACCAGCTCCACCCCGCGCAGCCTGCGCTCCTCGATGGAGATCGAGCGGGTGGTGAACAGCCCGCGGCGTACCCGCAGTGTGCCACCGGGCTCCCGCTCCAGGCGGTAGTTCCACCACATCTCGCCCCACAGGCCGAGCGCGCCGACCGCGCCCGTCACGCAGGCCCCGAGGACGAGCGACACGACGATCCAGACGACCGAGGTGTCCTGGAAGCGGTCGCCCACCCAGTTGATCAACTTGCCCTGGGCGCCGAACCATTCGCTGACCTGCATCAGGCCGCCGACCGCCGCACCACCCAGTGCCGGGGCGACGAAGGAGACCGGCGCGTACCGGATCCAGCGGGGGTCGAGCGCGGCCAGTTCGCCCTCGCGGTGTGTTCCGGGTTCGCCGACGGCCGCCCGCGCCAGCAGTTCCCGGCGCAGCCGTTCGCCCTCCTCGCGGGTGACCGGGTCGAGTTCGAGCGTGGACTCGCCGCCGCCGGTGCTCTCGCCCGTACCGATACGGACCTTCACCAGGCCGAGCAGCCGCAGCAAGACATTGGCCGTCAGGTCGACGCTGCGGATGCGCTCGCGGGCCAGTGAGCGGCGTTTGACGAGGAGCAGCCCGGTGTGGAGTTCGGCGCGCTCGGGGCCGATGCGGTAGCGGGTCCTGCGCCACCGCACGTAGTCGGCCGCGGTGCCGCCGACGATCACCAGGACGGCGCCGGTCAGCACCCACCCGATGGCGACCCACAGGGGCCGGCCGTTCGCCAGGCCGAGCGTGGCGGGCACTCCGGCGCCCACCACGACACCGCCCATGACCAGCGCGGTGACGAGCACCGTGCGCACGCTGAGCCGCTGCCAGCCGTCCGGCGTCTCCTCCACCGCGCTGTCCCCCGCTTCCGACCCCGTACCGGTCACGTCGCGTCGCCGGGCGTCGCCCGGGTGATCCGCGTCAGCTGTTCGGCCAGCGACGCGGCCAGCTCGTGATCGAGCCCCTCGATCTTCACCGCGCCCTTGGACGAG
The DNA here is from genome assembly GCF_051131715.1 of Streptomyces sp. A5-4. Classification (NCBI taxonomy): domain Bacteria; kingdom Bacillati; phylum Actinomycetota; class Actinomycetes; order Kitasatosporales; family Streptomycetaceae; genus Streptomyces; species Streptomyces sp. A5-4. The sequence continues at coordinate 1,582,353 of NZ_CP178591.1, forward strand.
GCGGTGGTGACGATGACGGTGGCGAGCCGATACGCCTGCTCCAGCGGGCCGCGCACGGTGTCCACGGTCTGGATCCGCGACATGGGCGCGATCCGCCACTCCTGCCAGAAGAAGCCGGTACGGACGTACACCGCGTCGTCCGTGACCTCCCAGCGGTGCACCCGGAACCACCACAGCGGCAGGAACACCGCGCAGGCAAGACCCGGCACCCCGACCGCGGCGGCGGACAGCAGCAGCCACAGCCGTGCGGGCGCGATGAGCACGCCCAGCACGACCAGCAGGGCCACGACGGGCAGGACCAGCAGCAGCCACTGCGTGCGCCACCAGCCGACGACCCGCCCGTCCAGCGTGTTGTTCGGCGGTCGCAGCCGAACGGTGGCCCCTATGGCGTTCAACGGCCGCGCAGCGTGCGGTACTTGCCGACGAGCGCGGCGGTCGAGCTGTCCAGCCGCTCGCCCCGCGCGCCTTCGGTCAGGACGGGCTCGATCTTCTTGGCGAGGACCTTGCCGAGCTCCACGCCCCACTGGTCGAACGAGTCAATGTTCCAGACGGCCCCCTGTACGAACACCTTGTGCTCGTACAGCGCGATCAACTGCCCCAGCACGGACGGGGTCAGCTCCTCGGCGAGGATCGTCGTCGTCGGGTGGTTGCCCTGGAAGGTCTTGTGCGCCACCAGTTCCTCGGCCACCCCCTCCGCCCGTACCTCGTCCGGCGTCTTGCCGAAGGCCAGCGCCTGGGTCTGGGCGAAGAAGTTGGCCATGAGCAGGTCGTGCTGCTCCTCCAGCCCGGGGGTCAGGTCGGCGACCGGCTTGGCGAAGCCGATGAAGTCCGCCGGGATGACCTTGGTCCCCTGGTGCAGCAACTGGTAGTACGCGTGCTGCCCGTTGGTGCCGGGGGTGCCCCAGACGACCGGGCCCGTCTGCCAGTCGACGGCGTTGCCCTCGCGGTCCACGGACTTGCCGTTGGACTCCATGTCCAGCTGCTGGAGATAGGCCGTGAACTTCGACAGGTAGTGGCTGTACGGGAGGACGGCGTGCGCCTGCGCGTCGAAGAACCCGCCGTACCAGACGCCGAGGAGGCCCAGCAGCAGCGGTGCGTTCTCCTCGGCGGGCGCGGTGCGGAAGTGCTCGTCGACGAGGTGGAAGCCGGCGAGCATCTCGCGGAAGCGGTCGGGGCCGATGGCGATCATCAGCGAAAGGCCGATGGCGGAGTCGAACGAGTAGCGCCCGCCGACCCAGTCCCAGAATTCGAACATGTTGGCCGTGTCGATGCCGAAGTCGGCGACCTTCTCGGCGTTCGTGGACAGCGCCACGAAGTGCTTGGCGACGGCGTCGTCACCGGCGCGGAGGTTCGTCAGCAGCCAGTCGCGCGCGGAGGTCGCGTTGGTGATGGTCTCGATCGTGGTGAACGTCTTGGACGCGATGATGAACAGCGTCTCGGCCGGGTCCAAGTCCCGCACGGCCTCGTGCAGATCGGCCCCGTCGACGTTGGACACGAAGCGGACCGTGAGACCGCGGTCGGTGAAGGAGCGCAGCGCCTCGTACGCCATGGCGGGTCCGAGGTCGGAGCCGCCGATGCCGATGTTCACGACGTTCTTGATGCGCTTGCCGGTGTGGCCGGTCCACTCCCCCGACCTGACCCGGTCGGAGAAGGCGGCCATCTTGTCGAGCACGGCGTGCACCGCCGGTACGACGTTCTCCCCGTCGGCCTCGATCTCCGCGTCGCGCGGGGCGCGCAGCGCGGTGTGCAGCACCGCGCGGTCCTCGGTGGTGTTGATCCGCTCACCGCGGAACATCGCGTCACGCAGCTCGGCGACGCCGGTGGCGGCGGCCAGCTCGCGCAGCAGTCCCAGGGTCTCGTCGGTCACCAGGTGCTTGGAGTAGTCGAGATGGAGATCGCCGACCGTGAGGGTGTACCCGGCGCCCCGCTGCGGATCGTCCGCGAACAGCTCCCGCAGATGTGTCCGGCCCAGCTGCTCACGATGCTTGCCCAGAGCGGTCCACTCGGTCGTGTGGTTCAGCCTGGTGCGGCTCTCTGCGTTCATCTCGGACATCAGCCCATTCTTCTCGTACCTGCGTCCATGCCCCCTGCCTCTCCAACCTAATTGATCAGAGCGGCGGACGGCGCGCGGAAGCACCCGGCGGCACGCGGTGGCCGACAAAGCGGTCCGGCCGGGCACCCTGGGGCGCCCGGCCGGACCACAATTCCTAGATTTCGCCGCGTAGTTTCGCGAGCGCCTCGGCGAGGATCGCCTCGCCGTCCGCGTCGCTGCGCCGCTCCCGTACGTACGCGAGATGCGTTTTGTACGGCTCGGTGCGTGGTGGGGCCGGCGGATTGTCGCGGTCCTGGCCCGCCGGGAATCCGCAGCGCGGGCAGTCCCAGTTGTCCGGAACCTGCGCGTCACTGGCGAAGCTCGGCTGCGTCTCGTGCCCGTTCGAGCACCAGAAGGAGATGCGGAGACGGGGCGCGGACTCGCCGCGCTCTGCCTCACCCATCGGCCCCGCTCCGACCCGGCTTCCCCGGATCGCGTTGCCACTTGCCACGGTCGTAACTCCCTGCGTGATGGTGCTGCGAAGCGTCGTCAAACAGCTCGGCTGTTGCGCCCCGGTCTACCGAAGGCCCAACGCGCATCCCGCTACTGGAGTTACATCCGCACTCCAGGACACGTGGAGACGCTGGACCCATGATAGGCCGCACCTCGCCTCCATATCGGAGGACGGGTCAGCTGTCCAGCTTCATCAGCAATGCAAGAACGACAATGCACGCGAACCACAACAGACCGATGACCACCGTGATCCGGTCGAGGTTGCGCTCGGCGACCGAGGACCCTCCGACGGACGACTGCATGCCACCACCGAACATGTCGGAGAGGCCGCCGCCTTTCCCCTTGTGCATCAGAACCAGCATCATCATCAGCAGGCTGAAGACGATCAGGGCGATCGAGAACCCCATAACCACGGCTGGACCAACTTCCTCGGACTTCGCAAACGGACGGGACTCACATACGACGACGGGGGCCGGACGGCTGTCTGTACAGCCCCCGGCCCCCGCAAGACTACGACGGATCGGCCCTAAGGCCTACTCACTGGTCGCCCTACTGGTCACGGAACCGAACGATCTTGACGAACTCGTCGACATCCAGTGCCGCGCCGCCCACCAGGGCACCGTCCACATCCGGCTGCGCCATGATCGCCGCGACGTTCCCGGACTTGACGGAGCCGCCGTACTGGATGCGGACCTTGTCGGCCAGCTCCTGCGAGTACAGCTCGGCGAGACGGCCGCGGATCGCCCCGCAGACCTCCTGAGCGTCCTCGGGGGTGGCGACCTCGCCGGTGCCGATCGCCCACACCGGCTCGTACGCGATCACGATGGACTCGGCCTGCTCGGCCGGGATGTCCTTCAGTCCGCCGTCGAGCTGGGCAAGGGTGTACCCGACCTGATTGCCGGCCTTGCGGACGTCCAGGCCCTCACCGATGCACAGGATGGGCGTCAGGTCGTGCTTGTACGCGGCCTTCACCTTGGCGTTGCAGATCTCGTCGGACTCGGCGTGGTACTGACGGCGCTCGGAGTGCCCGACCGTGACGTACGCACACTTGAACTTGGCGAGCATGAGGCCCGAGATCTCACCGGTGTAGGCACCGGAGTCGTGCGCCGAGATGTCCTGGGCGCCGTACTTGATCTTGAGCTTGTCGCCGTCGACCAGGGTCTGCACGGACCGCAGGTCGGTGAAGGGCGGCAGGACCGCGACCTCCACGGCGTCGAAGTCCTTGTCGGCCAGCGCGAACGACAGCTTCTGGACGTGGGCGATGGCCTCGAGGTGGTTGAGGTTCATCTTCCAGTTGCCCGCCATCAGCGGGGTGCGGGTGCTGCTCATATGGGGTCAGTCCTCCAGTGCGGCGAGGCCGGGAAGCGTCTTGCCCTCGAGGTATTCGAGGCTTGCGCCGCCACCGGTCGAGATGTGGCCGAATGCGTTCTCGTCGAAGCCCAGAATGCGGACCGCCGCGGCGGAGTCGCCACCGCCGACCACCGTGAACGCGGGGCTGTCGATGAGGGCCTGGGCGACCGCTTTGGTGCCCTCGGCGTAGTCGGGGTGCTCGAAGACGCCCATCGGGCCGTTCCAGAAGACGGTGGCCGCGTCGGCGAGCTTCGATGCGTACAGCTTGCAGGACCCAGGACCGATGTCCAGGCCCATCTGACCGGCCGGCATGGCATCCGCCGCGACCGTCGCCGGGTGGGCCGGAGCCTTGGTCTTGAGGTCCGGGAACGCGGGCGCGACCAGTACGTCGACGGGGAGCACGAACTCCACGCCCTTGGCCTTCGCGCGCTCCAGGTACTCCTGGACCTTCGGGACCTGGTCCTCCTGCAGAAGCGAGCTGCCGACCTCGTGGCCCTGGGCCTTGAGGAAGGTGTACGCCATGCCGCCGCCGATGAGGATCCGGTCGGCGCGGTCGAGCAGGTGGTCGATCACGCCGAGCTTGTCGGAGACCTTGGCACCGCCGAGGACCACGACGTACGGGCGCTCGACGTCATCGGTGAGCCTCTTCAGCACACCGACCTCGGTGGCGATGAGGCCGCCCGCGACGTGCGGGAGGCGGGCCGGGAGGTCGAAGACGGAGGCGTGCTTGCGGTGCACGGCGCCGAATCCGTCGCCCACGTACACGTCGGCGAGCTCGGCGAGCCGGTCGGCGAACGTGCCGCGCTCGGCGTCGTCCTTCGAGGTCTCGCCCGCGTTGAAGCGGAGGTTCTCGATGACGGCGACCTGGCCGTCGGCCAGGCCCGCGACCACCGCGGTGGCGGACTCGCCGACCGTGTCGGTCGCGAACGCGACGTCGGTGGCGAGAAGTTCACCGAGGCGTGCGGCGACGGGCGCCAGCGAGAAGGCCGGGTCCGGGGCGCCCTTGGGACGGCCCAAGTGCGAGGCGACGACAACCTTGGCGCCCGCGGCGGCCAGCTTCTCGATGGTCGGCTGGACCGCCCGGATGCGGCCGTCGTCGGTGATGGTCGTGCCGTCGAGCGGCACATTGAGGTCGGCGCGGACGAATACCCGCTTGCCCGCGACCCCTTCGGCGAGAAGTTCGTCGATGGTCTTCATCTGTTGTTCCTGGACTCCCTGGGAGACAAAACACGTGACAGGGCCCGGGCAGCGCCGCGTTGCGCTGCCCGGGCCCTGTACTCACATCGAGGTGCCTGCCGTACGGATCAGAGCTGGTTGCCGACGAAGACCGTGAGGTCGACGAGACGGTTGGAGTAGCCCCACTCGTTGTCGTACCAGCCAATGATCTTCACCTGGTTGCCCTCGGCCATGGTCAGCAGAGAGTCGAAGGTGCAGGAGGCCGGGTCGCCGACGATGTCCGAGGACACGATCGGGTCCTCGGTGTAGACCAGCTGGCCCTTGAGGCTGCCCTCGGAGGCCTTCTGGAACGCGGCGTTGACCTCGTCGCGGGTGACCTCGCGCTCCAGCGTGATGACCAGGTCGGTGACCGAACCGGTCGGGACCGGGACGCGCATGGCGATGCCGTCCAGCTTGCCCTTGAGCTGCGGGAGGACCAGCGCGGTGGCCTTGGCGGCACCCGTGGTGGTCGGAATGATGTTCTCCGCGGCAGCGCGCGCCCGACGAAGGTCGGAGTGCGGGAAGTCCAGGATGCGCTGGTCGTTGGTGTACGCGTGCACCGTCGTCATCAGGCCCTTGACGATGCCGAAGTTCTCGTCGAGAACCTTGGCCATCGGCGCCACACAGTTGGTGGTGCAGGAGGCGTTGGAGATGACGTGGTGGTTGGCCGCGTCGTACTTGTCCTGGTTGACGCCCATCACGATGGTGATGTCCTCGTCCTTGGCCGGAGCCGAGATGAGGACCTTCTTGGCGCCACCGGCGATGTGCTTCTCAGCATCCGCCTTCTTGGTGAAGATGCCCGTCGACTCGATCACGACGTCGACGCCGAGCTCGCCCCACGGAATGTCCGCCGGATTGCGCTCGGACAGCACCTTGATGGTGCGTCCGTCGACGGTGATGGTGGTCGCCGTGTGCGACACCTCGGCCTTGAGGCGGCCCATGATGGTGTCGTACTTCAGAAGGTGTGCAGTTGTCGCAGTGTCACCCAGGTCGTTGACAGCCACGATCTCAATGTCCGCACCCTGCTCCAGCAGCGCCCGGAAGTAGTTGCGCCCGATGCGGCCGAAGCCGTTGATGCCTACGCGGATCGTCACGAACCGATCTCCTCGTTGGTACGCCGGGTTTCGACGCCGGCGAGATGTATGGGATGTCCCCGACCGGTTCCGACCCTACCTCTCCGTGGGGGCCGGGGTGACATCGAGTGGGCCCAGGCGCCGGGCGGCGGTCCGTACTCCCCAGTAGGAGTACGGACCGCCGCCCGCGGATGGACTTTCGTCCCCGTCACTCAGAGTCAGTCCCGCAGCGAACGCAGCGCCTTTCCGAGCAGTGCCGCGCGGTCCGCGGCGGCCGGCACGTGCTCCAGGCCGAAGCCCAGCAGCACGGTGTCACGCGTTGTGACCGCGCCGTAGGACTGGAAGAGCGCCTGCGAGCGGGCCCAGTCGCCCTCGACAACCGGACTTCCCTCGGGGCCACCGGGGACCGTCCAGGCGCCGAGTGAGGTCTCGAAGCCCTCGGACTCCTTCTCCGCGCCGGCCACGACCAGCTTGGCGTTGTCCGCGTAGACGCCACGGCCACCGCTGCCGGGGTCGGTGATGTAGCCCAGCGACAGCTCGACCTTCTTGCCCGCGTAGGCGCTGAGGTCGAAGGAGACCTGCTTCCAGCCGCTGGACGCGCCGGTGAAGCTGTTCCAGGCGCCACTGGTGCCGGTGGCCGTGCAGCCGCCCGCTTCCAGGGTCAGGTAGTGGCGCAGGAAGGGGTGGCCGTTGATGAAGAAGCCGGCCTCGCACTCCGCCGGAACGGCGGACGAGGAGGCGCCGCCGACCTCCGGGAGCGTGGTCCAGTCCTCGGCGCCGGCAGTGTGGGCCTCCAGGACGGCGTGGTCGTAGCCCTCCTCGGTGTTCCAGTTCAGGGCGAACTTCAGCTCGGGCTTGTCGGCCGCGGCGACGCCGGTGAGGTCGACGGTGCGGGCCAGCCTGCGCCAGTCGCCGTCCTCGTGCGTGGCGGCGGCCATCCACTGGCCCTCGTAGGGGGCGTACGGGTTGGTGACCCCGGTGTACTTGCCTGCCTGCGCGCTCTCGAACTGCGGGAACTCCGCGGCGGGCAGGGAGTCGGAGGTGACGGTGTACGCACCGGCCGCGTTCAGCGGATTGGTCGCGGTGCCCGCCAGCGGTCCGGTGAATCCGGCCAGGCCGCCCGCTCCGGCGAAGCCGGTGGCGCCGGGCGTGGAAGTGCGTCCGTACGCACCGAGGTAGTACTGGCTGAAGTCGTCGGTCGCGGCTCGCCCGACCTGGGCGTTGCCGCCCGCCAGCTCACCGGCCTCGATCAGCTTGCCGCCCTCGTTGAGGAAGGCGCGGACCGCCAGCTGGGTGGGTCCGCCCGGGGCCTGGGCGCCGGTGTAGTGGACCGCGGTGGAGAAGTGGCTGAGGACGCCCAGCGCGTGCGGTGCGCCCCGTGTGCCGACGTCCCAGACGGCGGCGCTGCGGCCGTTGGCCTTGAGCGCGTCGACGTACTTCTGGGTCTCCTTGGCGGCTGCGCCCTCTTCGGCGATCACCAGCGTCCCGGCCTTGGGCCGCGCGGCCAGTGTGTAGGTGAAGCGCTCGCTGGAGGTGGGCTTGCCCGCCTTGGTCCGTCCGGTGAACCAGACCTCGACCTTGTCGCCGATGTCGCCGTCCTGGACCTTCGCCCGGTACTCGTCGAAGTAGAGGTTGTCGTCGCCGCCGTACGTCTCGCCGCCCTTCCAGGGCTTGAGCGCCTGGTCGTGCGTACGGCCGCCGTTGACGCGGTACTTGAGTTCCTTGTCGCGTACGGACTTGCGGGCGGTGACGGCCACTTCCTGGTCGTCCCAGCGGGCAAAGGAGGTGCTGAAGGCGTCGACGGTGAAGTCGGGCGCTGTCATGCCGACCGAGGAGGAGGGCTGGTCGGGGTGGGAGGCCGTCTCCGCGACGGAGAGCGCGAAGGGGATGTTCTTGGCGAACTCCGCCTGAATCAGTGTCTCGTCGTCCGGGAAGTTGAAGCCGGACTGGCAGTCCTCGGGACGCCACTGGTCGTTCGGGTCGATCTCCGACGCCGCCTGGCAGGTCGTCATCTCCGGGGTGAACATCATCGTCCCGTTGATGTTGGCCGCGTGTCCGTCGGCCTCACCGTTGGTGGTGTAGAGCTCGGAGGAGACCTGCGGGTAGTAGCCGGGGACCGCGGAGTTCTCCGGGGTGCCGGCGAGTGCCCGGTAAAGGACGTCGTCGGGGGTCGGGGTGGCGACCTGCCAGCCCACGCCGTAGAGGAGCAGTTCGGCGGCGGAGTGGTAGTTGATGCCGTACTCGAAGCCGATGCGCTTCTGGAAGCGGTCGATGGCCTGGGTCTCGGGCTCGGAGGCAGGACCCGTGCCGCGGTAGGTCTCGCTCGCGGTGCGCGGCGAGGAACCCTCGTTGTCGTAGCCCCACTTGTAGGAGAAGTTCCGGTTCAGGTCGACGCCGTCGCCGGTGGTGATGGCGCCATCGCCGTTGATGTCACGGAGGTTCTTGCGCCACAGGCGCTCGCCGCCGGCCTGGTGGGTGAAGTCGTAGCCGTCCGGGTTGGCCGAGAGCACGAACCACACCTCGGTGGAATCCACGATCTTCGTGATCCGCCGGTCCTTGCCATAGCTGTCCACGTAGTGGTGCATCAGCCGGCGGGTCATCTCCGGGGTGATCCACTCACGGGCGTGCTGGTTGGACATGTAGAGCACGGAGGGCTTCGCGCCGTCCTTGGTCTTCTTCGCGCCCTTGGACAGCTTGAGCGCGAGGATGTCCTGGCCCTTGAGGGTCTTGCCGATGGAGACGACCTTGGTGATGCCCGGGTTCGCCTGCCCGGTCTTCACGATCTCTTCCTGCAGATTGCCCGCGCCGCTGTACGGGCGGTAGACCCCGTCGCCCGCCGCCTGCAGCCGCGCCTCATTCCTGGCCGAGATCTTGCGCTCCGTGACCTTGACGCCCTTTTTCCCCAGGTCGCGCGCCTGGGCGTCGGTCAGAAAGAGCTCGACCTTCGTGGTGCCCTTGTCCGGCACCCGTTCACCCAGTTCATGGGCGTCCTGGCCGGCCGCGAGGACCAGGGGTATCTGCTCCTTGGTGACATCGGCGTTGAACACCTTCACCGCGTCGGCGCCCGCGTCCGCGGCGCTCGCCTTCGCGGCGCCCGCCCCGTCGGCCTGCGCGACGGGTGCCGCCGCCATGCCGCCTATCAGCAATGCGCCCGCTGCGAGGATCGATCTCGCTCTGCGTCTCATGTGCCCCCCTTGCTGTTGTCTGCCACGTAAGTGGACAGACGCCAGGCTCATGACAGTTCACGGTCATGTCAATAGGGCGCAGGACAGCAGTACATGACGCTGCCGGCGCCCCCAAGGGGGCACCGGCAGCGACGGGTTGTGCATTGCGCGGGCGGCGGCCCGGCCTCAGCCGACGAGGCCGTCCGCCATCTCCTCGGTGAGCGTGGACTCCGTACCGGGAATGCCCAGGTCCTGGGCCCGCTTGTCGGCCATCGCCAGCAGCCGGCGGATCCGGCCCGCGACCGCGTCCTTCGTCAGGACGGGATCGGCCAGCGCGCCCAGCTCCTCCAGGGAGGCCTGCTTGTGGTCCATGCGAAGCCGGCCCGCGGCGGCGAGGTGCTCGGGCACCTCCTCGCCGAGGATCTCCAGCGCGCGCCCCACCCGGGCACCCGCGGCGACCGCGGCCCGTGCGGAACGGCGCAGGTTGGCGTCGTCGAAGTTGGCGAGCCGGTTGGCCGTGGCCCGGACCTCGCGGCGCATCCGCCGCTCCTCCCAGGCCAGCACCGAGTCGTGCGCGCCGAGCCGGGTGAGCAGGGCGCCGATCGCGTCCCCGTCACGCACGACGACGCGGTCCACACCGCGCACCTCGCGCGCCTTGGCTCCGATGGAGAGCCTGCGTGCGGCGCCCACCAGGGCGAGGGCGGCCTCCGGTCCCGGGCAGGTCACCTCCAGCGAGGACGAGCGGCCCGGCTCGGTGAGCGAACCGTGCGCCAGGAACGCACCCCGCCAGGCCGCCTCGGCGTCGCACGTGGCGCCGGAGACGACCTGCGGGGGCAGTCCGCGGATGGGACGACCGCGGCCGTCCACCAGGCCGGTCTGACGGGCCAGCTGGTCGCCGCCGGCAACCACCCGAACGAGGTAACGCGAACCGCGGCGCAGGCCGCTCGGGGCCATCACCACCAACTCGGATTGGTGTCCGAAAATCTCAAGAATGTCCTTTTTGATTCTGCGGGCCGCGAAACTCACGTCCAGCTCCGCCTCGATCACGATGCGGCCGCTCACCAGGTGCAGGCCGCCCGCGAACCGAAGAATCGCCGAGACCTCTGCCTTCCTGCAGCAGGTCCGGGTGACGGGAAGCCGGGAAATTTCGTCCTTCACCGCTGCCGTCATCGCCATGGGCCGATCCTTCCATGCATCCGAAAAATACGGTCGTACGCGGCGGCCAACAGCTCCGGGTCGTGCTTCGGGGAGCCGTCGGGCGCGGCGACCGGAGCCAGCTCGACCGCGGCGCCGAACCGTTTTGCGGCATCGGCCAGGGAATCGCGGTCGGGCACGGCAGCCTCGTCGGCCAGCACCACGTCCAAGGCGAGTTTAGGGGCGTGTCGTCCCAAAACCTCCAAATGACGCTGCGGGGAGAAGCCATCGGTTTCTCCGGGTTGCGGCGCGAGGTTCAACGAAAGGACGCGGCGGGCCTTCGTCTCGACCAGCGCGTCGAGCAGTTCGGGCACCAGAAGATGCGGAATCACGGAGGAGAACCAGGAGCCGGGGCCGAGCACCACCCAGTCCGCGTCGAGGACGGCGGCGACGGCCTCGGGGACGGCGGGCGGGTCGTGCGGCACCAGGTGGACGGACTGCACCTCGCCGGGGGTCAGTGCCACCGTCGCCTGACCGCGGACCGTGTCGACGGCGTCGGGGCGCAGCGGGTCGTGGCCGCGTACGAGCGCCTGGAGCTCCAGCGGCACGGCGGACATGGGCAGCACCCGGCCGTGGGCTCCGAGCAGCTTGCCGACCAGGTCCAGGGCCTGGACGTGGTCGCCGAGCTGCTCCCAGAGGGCGACGATCAGCAGATTACCGACGGCGTGGTCGTGCAGGTCGCCCCGGCTGGAGAAGCGGTGCTGGATGACGCGCGACCAGGTCTGGCCCCAGTCGTCGTCGCCGCACAGCGCGGCGAGCGCCTTGCGGAGGTCGCCGGGGGGCAGGACGCCGAGCTCGTCGCGCAGCCGCCCGCTGGAGCCGCCGTCGTCGGCGACGGTGACCACGGCGGTCAGGTCACCGGTGATCCGGCGCAGCGCGGTGAGCGAGGCGGACAGCCCCATGCCGCCGCCGAGGGCGACGACCTTGGGGTGGGCGCCGCGTTTGCGGCTGCTGCGCGCGGCGGATTCGCCGTGCTCGGGGGTGTGCCGCCGCAGCCGGCGCAGCCGGAGGTTGCGGACGGACGGCGCCGGGGTGTCCGGGGGCGGGCTGGGGGACGCGGCGCCCGCCTTGGCGGTGGCGGGCGTGCTGTCCTGGTGCCGGGCCCCGGGGCGGCTCCGGGGCCTTGCGTCGGCCTGCCGGGCCGGGGTCGGGAGCTCGGTCCGGGCCTGCGCCTGGGCGGGCACCGTGCGGTCGGGCTCCCGAGGCACGGCCACAGCCGGTCCGGGTGTCCCGGCATCCCGTCTGCCCGCCCGGTGCAGCCTCACTCGCGCCCCATGTCCCGGTGTACGAGGACGGTCTCGACCCCTTCGGAGGAGAGGCGCGCGGCCAGCTTCTCCGACATGGCGACGCTGCGGTGCTTGCCGCCCGTACAGCCGACCGCGATGGTCACATAGCGCTTGCCCTCGCGGCGGTAGCCCGCGGCGATCAGCTGGAGCAGCTCGGTGTACTGGTCGAGGAACTCCTTGGCGCCCGGCTGGTTGAAGACGTACGCCGAGACCTCTTCGTTGAGCCCGGTGAAGGGGCGCAGCTCGGGGACCCAGTGCGGGTTGGGCAGGAAGCGGCAGTCGACGACGAGGTCGGCGTCGACCGGCAGGCCGTACTTGTATCCGAACGACATGACCGTGGCACGCAGGTGCGGCTCGTCGTCGCCCGCGAACTGGGCGTCCATCTTCGCGCGCAGCTCATGGACGTTGAGGCTGGAGGTGTCGATCACCAGGTCGGCGTCGCCGCGCAGCTCGCGCAGCAGGTCGCGCTCGGCCTCGATGCCGTCGGTGATCCGGCCGTCACCCTGCAGCGGGTGCGGTCGGCGTACCGACTCGAAGCGGCGTACCAGCGCGTCGTCGGAGGACTCCAGGAAGACCACTCGCCGGGTGACCTGCTTGGAGTCCAGGTCGGCGAGGGACTCCCTGAGGTTGTCGAAGAAGCGCCGACCACGGACGTCGACGACCACGGCGATACGGGCCACATTGCCCTGCGAGCGGGCTCCGAGCTCCACCATGGTGGGGATCAGGGCGGGCGGCAGATTGTCGACGACGAACCAGCCGAGGTCCTCCAGGCACTTCGCCGCGGTGCTGCGGCCCGCCCCGGACATGCCCGAGATGATCACCAGCTCGGGGATGGGTGTATCGGCTGCTTCCACGGTCTCCCGCGGTGTGCCCGTGCTCACCTGTGCTCCGTCTCCGTCGTTCTCAGTCATTTCGCTGCCCCCGTTCATTCCTGCTGTTCCCGCTCCGGTGGGCATTCCTGCTGTCCCTGTCCCGGTGGGCGTTCCTGCTGTTCCCGCTCGGGCGGGGAGGCCGCGGGTGCGGTCTGCGCAACGCCCTCGTCGTCTTCAATGATCTCTCCTGTCGCCATATTCACGGCAGGCGCGGCCGGTGCCGCCTGCGCGAGAACCACGGCGACGGTCTCGGCCGTCTTGCGGCCTACCCCCGGGACCTCACAGATCTGCTCGATTGTCGCGGACCGCAGCTTCTTGACCGAACCGAAGTGCTTGATCAGCGCCTGCTTGCGCGTGTCGCCCAGGCCGGGGACCGCGTCCAGCGGCCCGGCCTTGAAGCGCTTGGCCCGCTTGGTCCGCTGGTAGCGGATGGCGAAATCGTGGGCCGTGTCACGCACCCGCTGAAGGAGGTAGAGGCCCTCGCTGCTGCGGGGCAGCACCACCGGATCGTCCTCACCGGGCAGCCAGACCTCTTCGAGGCGCTTGGCGAGACCACAGATCGCGACGTCGTCGATGCCGAGCTCGTCGAGAGCACGCCGGGCGGCGGCCACCTGCGGCTGTCCGCCGTCGACGACGACGAGCTGGGGCGGATAGGCGAAACGCTTGGGCCTGCCGTCGTCCTCCGCGTCCGCCGCCACTTCGTGGGACATCTCGGCCGCCGCGTCGAGGGGCACCCCGGTCCCGCCCTCGGCCTGCGTCCACTCCCCCGTTCTCTCCTTCTCCTGGAGATAACGCCTGAAGCGCCGGGTGAGCACCTCGTGCATGGAGCGGACGTCGTCCTGTCCCTCGAAGGTCTTGATCTGGAAGCGGCGGTACTCGCTCTTGCGGGGCAGGCCGTCCTCGAAGACGACCATGGAGGCCACCACGTCGTCGCCCTGGAGGTGGGAGATGTCGAAGCACTCGATGCGCAGCGGCGCGGAGTCCAGACCGAGCGCTTCCGCGATCTCCTCCAGGGCGCGGGAGCGGGTCGTCAGGTCGGAGGCCCGCTTGGTCTTGTGCAGGACGAGGGTCTGCTGCGCGTTGCGCCGGACCGTCGCCATCAGGTCCTTCTTGTCGCCGCGCTGCGGGATACGCAGCGACACATTGGACCCGCGGCGCTCGGCGAGCCACTGCGAGACGGCGGGGGCGTCCTCCGGGAGGGCGGGGACAAGGACCTCCTTGGGGACGGCGTCGCCCTTCTCCTCGCCGTACAGCTGCTGCAGGGCGTGCTCGACGAGGCCCGCCGTGTCGACGGCCTCGACCTTGTCGGTGACCCAGCCGCGCTGGCCACGGACCCGGCCGCCGCGCACGTGGAAGATCTGGACCGCCGCTTCGAGCTCGTCCTCGGCGACGGCGATCAGGTCGGCGTCGGTGGCATCGTTGAACACCACCGCGTTCTTCTCCAGCGCGCGGCGCAGGGCCTCTATGTCGTCGCGCAGGCGGCCCGCCTTCTCGTACTCCATCTCCTCGGCGGCCTCGTGCATCTGCTCTTCGAGACGGCGCAGGTAGGCGCCGGTGCGGCCGGCCATGAAGTCGCAGAACTCGTCGGCGAGTTCGCGGTGTTCCTCGGGGGTGACGCGGCCCACACAGGGTGCGGAGCACTTGCCGATGTACCCGAGGAGGCAGGGGCGGCCGGTCCTCGCGGCGTTCTTGAAGACTCCGGCCGAGCAGGTGCGTACGGGAAAGACGCGCAGCATCAGGTCGACGGTCTCGCGGATGGCCCACGCGTGCCCGTACGGACCGAAGTAGCGCACACCCTTCTTCTTGGGGCCGCGCATGACCTGGACCCTGGGAAACTCCTCGCCCAGGGTCACGGCGAGCGACGGATAGCTCTTGTCGTCGCGGTACTTGACGTTGAACCGGGGGTCGTACTCCTTGATCCAGGAGTACTCCAGCTGGAGCGCCTCGACCTCGGTGGAGACGACGGTCCACTCGACGGAGGCAGCCGTGGTGACCATCGTGCGCGTGCGCGGGTGGAGATTCGCCAGGTCCTGGAAGTACGAGGAGAGGCGCGGGCGCAGGCTCTTCGCCTTCCCGACGTAGATCACCCGGCGGTGCTCGTCACGGAATTTGTAGACCCCCGGCGAGTCGGGGATCTGTCCCGGCTTGGGGCGGTAGCTGGAGGGGTCGGCCATGTCGGACAGCCTACTTGCGGCCAGTGACAGTGTGGCCGCCTCCGGCCGGGGGCGGGAGGAGTCGACGCCTCCCGCCCCCACCGCCCGATCCGGCGCCGGCCCTGCTGCCCGGCCTGTCGCCGGACCTGTGGCCCGTGCCGGATCCACCGACCGGCCCGGGGCCGGGCATCGGCTCCACCGGCCGACGGCCGGGGCCGTTCAGCCGCCGGAGCGCGTCCGGCGCCGCAGCCCGAGCACCGTGGCGCCGAGGGCGAGGGCCGCGAGCCCTGTGGCGAGGGCGGCCGACGGGGCGGCGGGCGAGGACTCACCGGAGGACGCCGTGGGTACGGCGTCCTCCGCGAGCGACTGCGGTCGCGGCTGCGCCTGCGGTTGTGACTGTGACTCCGGCCGAGGCTGCGGATTCGCCCCTGCCGCGTAGCCGCCCGCCCTGCCCTTCTTCGCGTACGCCGAGCCGGGCAGCTTGTCCGCGTACGCCTTCTCGACCCGGTCCTGGTAGGCGGCGAGCGTGACGCCGCGGGCACCCACAGCCTTCACCGCGTCCTCGTCGAGGGGCAGCACGCGCGCGTGGCGCTGTACGTACCAGGCGTCGATCTGCGGTTCGCGGAAGACGGTGCCGCCGGGGAGCCTGCGGGCGCCCTCGGAGGCGTAACGCGTCTCGTCGTCGCCGGTGGCGATGTTCACCACCTGCCACGAGCCCCCCTGCGGCACGCTCCACAGGGACGCCTTCTGCCCGTCCGACGAGACGGCCTTGCTGGCGAGGTACTCCAGGTGTGCGACCGGGGCTCCCTCGCGTCCCGCGACGAACTCGGGGGCGAGCGTGTAGACGGGTACCGCGGCGCCCTCGATGCGGGGCTCGGCGGCTGCCCTGGTGACGGCGCCCTCGCGGGCGAAGAAGCGGGCGAGGGTGTCGAGGGTCGCGGGTGCGGCGGCGGCCAGGTGCGCGGCGGCCCGGTTCTCGGCGGAGGGGGCGGCGGGCGCCCCCGGCTTCCCGTCGGCGGCGACGGCCTGCGGTGCCAGGCCGATGAGGGCTGCCGTGACGGCGGCGGTGAGGACGGCGGCGCTGCGCGCGGCCACTCTGATGTGTCCGGTCATCGTCCTCACGCCCCTATCCGATAGAGCGAGTGGGTCCAGGAGAAGGAGTTGTTGTTCACGTACCAGCTGTGCGAGGCCCAGTTGTAGCGGTCGCTGCTGGCCCAGGGGTCGCCCCAGTACACCCAGCTGTTGGCGGTGTCGTAGCCGTAGATGACATGCATGTGGCCTCCGCCGCTCGACCACTGGATGCGGGTCTCGACGGGACGGTTCGCGTCGACCTCGCTCTGCACGGTCGGGTAGCGCAGATAGCCGGTGACGTACGAGCCGGGGTTGATGCCCGCCCAGTCGAGCCCGTCCTGGACATTGCCGAGGGTGGCCTGGTTGTTCGGGCACTCGCTGCTCTGCGAGCGGCCGAAGGCGGCGTTGCAGAACTGGTTCTGGCTGTAGTTCTTGCCGAACCAGGTGGCGATGGTGTTGCCGCCGGCCGCCCAGCACCAGTTGGTCTTCTGTTGCGCCTGCATGGTGATGTTCAGGCGCTTGGTGGCGAGCGCCGAGGAGTCGTCGTTGGGGGCGGCCGTGGCGGTGGCCGCTGCGGTCGGCAGGGCGAGCATGAATGCGGTGAAGACGGCTGCGAAGGAGAGCCGTCTCTTTCGGTTGCGCATCGCGTTCCTCCCAAGGCGGGGGGTGGGTTGGAGGAGCGCGTCCGGACGCTGTTGAGGAGCATCAGCTGTTGTCGGGTGCAGGTCAACACGCTTCAATGCGGGGGTACGGCGCTGTGAACGGTGTGGCCTGTGATGTGAACACCCCCGCCTCGCCCACCTGGCTCCGGCCCCCCACCGGCGCACCGCCGCGCCGGCCCGGTAGTGAACGTTCACTGGAGGTACCCGATGCCGCGGACCCTGGAGCAGGGGGCGGACGCCCTGGCGGCCGACCTGTCGCAGATGCTGCACACCGGCCCCTTCCACCTGGCGCTGCGGGCCGCACTCGCGGCGCGCGGACTGCCCCTGCAGCGGGTCCGCCACCATCTGGCGAGCCGCGGGATCAAGGTCGGTGTGACGAGCCTGAGTTACTGGCAGCAGGGCGCGCGCCGCCCTCAGCGCGCCGAGTCGCTGCGCGCCGTGAGTGCTCTGGAGGAAGTGCTGCGACTCCCCCGGGGTTCACTGATCCGGCTGCTCGACGTGGGGGGCGTGCACGGCACTGTCGAGCGCCCCGCCACGCGCTCGTACCGCGCCCTCGTCGAGCCCTTCGACGCCCTGGAGCAGCTGCTCGCCGAGCTGGAGTTCCCCACCGACGGCGGGCTGCACACCGTCGGCCATCACGAGCGTGTACGCATCGGGGCGGATCGCCGGCTGCTGGGCCGCGACTCGCAGCATGTCGTACGGGCGCACCGCGACGGCATCGACCGCTACCTGGCCATCCACCACGGGGACCCGGGCTGCGACCCCGGTCGGGTCGTGGTGCAGGCGCGGGAGAACTGCCGGACGGGGCGCGTGCGGTGGGACCGGGAAGCGGGGGTGGTGGTCGCCGAGTTGCTCTTCGACGCGCGGCTGCGGGCCGGTGACACGTACTTCTTCGGTTACGCCTTCGAGGACGGCACCGGGGGCCCCAGCAGCGAGTACGTCCGCGGCTTCAGCTTCACCGGTGGCCAGTACGTCCTC
Organism: Streptomyces sp. A5-4; assembly: GCF_051131715.1. Lineage (NCBI taxonomy): Bacteria > Bacillati > Actinomycetota > Actinomycetes > Kitasatosporales > Streptomycetaceae > Streptomyces > Streptomyces sp. A5-4. Next base: position 1,599,916 of record NZ_CP178591.1, read on the forward strand.
CAGGTGCGCTTCGACGAGCAGGCGCTGCCGGTGCGGTGCCACCGCTTCGCGAAGTCATCGGCGGGCGCGGCGCACGCGGCCCGCAAGGACCTGACCCTCAGCGGACGGCACGGGACGGTGCACCTGGTGGAACAGGGGGTACGCGCCGGAATCCTCGGGATCGACTGGGACTGGGAGTGACGGCTGCCCAGCTGCCCGTGAGGTCGAGCGGGCCTTCGTTCCGGTTCGGACGCGGCGCCCGTGACACCACCCGGTCGGACCGGAGCCGCCCCGCCGCCGGCGAAGGGGACGTGCGAGTCATCGGGCTCTCGGGCGGGGCGGCTTCCGGTCGGCCGAACGCCAACCGGAAGCCGCACGGTCGCGGAGCGGCCGGCCGACGTACGGCAGCGGGGCCGGTCGCGAAGCAGTCGGTCGGCTTGCCCTCAGTCGTCGAGGCTGATGCGCAGCTCGGCGTGGCCGCGGTGGGCGGTGATCTTGGCCTGCCCCTCGGCGGCCTCGTACGTACCGGTGCCGCCGGTGACCGCCGACGCGCCACCGTGCGGGCCGTGGCCGAAGTAGTCGATGGTGTCGCTCAGGGTGATGCTGCCCCGGTCCGTACGCAGAACGCGTTGGCACTGCGCGACGTAACCGTGCGGGGTCACGTCGACAGCACTGCACTGAGCCGTGGCGTCACCGATCTTCTTGCCCGCGTCGCCCTTCTTGTTCTCGAACAGGTGCGAGTAGACAGTCCAGTCGGAACCCGCGCGCACCGAGTGCGGCTTGGTGTCCGAGTGCGTGTGCGCCACCCAGTTGAGCGTCGTGACCTTGTCCTTGCTCTCGTCCACGGCTGCCGGCGCCGCCTGGGCGGTGAGAGCGAACGCACCGGTGGCAGCCAGCGTCGTGGCAACGGTGACCACGGCGGCGGACAGTCGGCGGACACGGAAGCGGGGCATGGGACCTCCACAGGATGAGGGGATGCCCGTCCCCACGGAGGCGACGGGCACAATCGAGCCCACTTCAACGCGGCAGGCCCCCTCCGGGCAACGACCACACACAACGGGGCACCCACCTGGTCGTGCGCTGTCACTCCTTCAGCTTCCGGACGGGTACGCGCACGGCGGTCGACCGTGCACCACGGCTGGAGCGCTGCGCGAGCCCCCGGCGCAGGGTGGAGAGTGCGGGCCGGGCCCGCGCACGAGCTCACAGCACTGGGCGAGCCTCCGGCCTGGGGAACGCGCGTGCCGGACATACCGGACGAGCACGGCAGGTTGGCCCTCCAGGGAGGGCCCTGCCTACGACGCCCGCCCGGCCGCCGGACCCGCGATCAGCTTGCCGCCCTCGACCTTGACCGGGATCACGGACAGCGGCACGGTCGCCGGGCCCTTGAGCACCTTGCCGGTGGTCACATCGAAACGGCTGCCGTGGCAGGGACAGATCCCCACGTCCTTCTCGATCTTCTCCAGTGCGCAGCCGGCGTGCGTGCACTGGCCGCTGAACGCCTTGAAATCGCCCTCGGCCGGGCAGCTCACGAGGATGCGCGCCTCGCGGTAGAGCTTGGCACCACCGACGGGGACCTCGCCCGGCGCTCCGAGGTCCACGGGAGCGGTCGGCAGCGGCTCGGCGTGCCCGAGCTTCGATTCGGTGGAGCAGGCCGCCACGCCCAGTCCGGCCGCGCCGGCGAGAGCGACGCCCATCAGCACGGTGCGACGGGGGGCGGGCTGGCCGGGCATGCGGTCTCCACTGGTCTGAGCATCGGTGACAGACCCGACGATACCGACGGAGATCGGGAGCCTCGTCAGCGGGCCATGCGCGGGCCACGCACGCGCCTCACACCTGTCGTCGTACCGAACAGTGATGGGTTACGTTCTGCCGCGTGATCATCGTCGCCGGAGAGTCCCTGATCGACCTGGTGCCGCAGGAGCCGGGTGCGCTCGCACCGCTGTTGCCGAGGCTGGGCGGCGGACCGTACAACACCGCCGTCGCGCTCGGCCGGCTGGGCGCGCGCACCGGTTTCTGCTCCAGGGTCTCGACGGACGGCTTCGGCGAGGCTCTCGTCGACGGGCTGCGGACGGCCGGGGTGGACATCTCACTCGTCCAGCGCGGACCCGAGCCGACGACCTTGGCACTCGCGACCCTGGACGAGGGCGGGTCGGCCGGGTACGGCTTCTACGCCCAGGGCAGCGCAGACCGCCTCTTCGAGCTGCCGCCCGATCTTCCTTCGGGCGTACGGGCATTGGCGTTCGGCACCTGCTCGCTGGTGCTGGAGCCGGGTGCGAGCGCGTACGAGGCATTGCTGCGGAGGGAGGCGGGGCGCGGGGTGTTCACCCTGCTGGACCCGAACATCAGGGCCGGCCTGATCCCGGACCCGGACGTCTACCGGGCCCGCTTCCGGAGCTGGCTGCCGTACGTCACCCTGCTGAAGCTGTCGCGGGACGACGCCGAGTGGCTTGGCGGGTCGGTGGAGGAGTGGCTGTCGGCGGGTCCGGCGGCTGTGGTGCTGACGCGGGGCGCCGACGGCCTGACGGTGCGGACACGGAGCGGCGCCGTGATCGACGTCCCGGCGGTACGCGGCGAGGTCGCCGACACGATCGGCGCGGGCGACACGGTGAACGCGGCGCTGCTGCACCGGCTCCCGACACACGACGCACTGTCGGGGCGGGCACTCGCGGCGCTGGGCGAGGACGACTGGGCCGGCACTCTGCGCTTCGCGGCGGCAGCAGCCGCCATCACCTGCTCGCGCCCGGGAGCGCAGCCGCCGTACGCGAGGGAACTGCCGGCCTGACGCTCGGAAGACCCCGGGATCCGGCCGTCCGGCCTTCGAGGGCCGGGGGCGTTCGAGGGCTGGCGGCGTTCAAGGAACGGGGGCCCGGAGCGGGACCTCAGCTCGGGAAAGGTAGGCACGGACAGGGTAGGGGCAGTGCCGCAGGCAAACCACACCTGCCGCACTGCCCCTACCCCACCGTCACGCCTTGGGCGTGCGGCCCGCCTTCTTGGCAGTGGCCGTCTTCACCGCAGCCGTCTTCGTGGCCGTCTTCACCGTGGCCGCCGCCCTCTTCGCGGGAGCCTTCGCCGCCACCGCCTTCTTGGCCGCGGCCTTCCGCACGGGCGCCTTCCGCTTCGCCGGAGCCGCGTCACTGACCCGGTCACCCAGGGTGTCCCGCAGGAACTTGCCCGTGTGACTGGCCGGTACGGACGCGACCTGCTCCGGTGTGCCCTCGGCGATGACCAGTCCGCCGCCGTTGCCACCCTCCGGGCCCATGTCGATGACCCAGTCGGCCGTCTTGATGACATCGAGGTTGTGCTCGATGACGATCACCGTATTGCCCTTGTCGACCAGGCCGGACAGCACCTTGATGAGCTTGCTGATGTCCTCGAAGTGCAGACCGGTGGTCGGCTCGTCCAGCACGTACACGGTGCGACCGCTGGAGCGCTTCTGAAGCTCGGACGCCAGTTTGACCCGCTGCGCCTCGCCGCCCGACAGCGTGGGCGCCGACTGTCCCAGCCGGACGTACCCGAGGCCGACCTCGTTGAGCGTCCTGAGGTGACGGGAGATCGTCGGGACGGCCGCGAAGAAGTCCAGGCCCTCCTCGATCGGCATGTCCAGCACCTCGGCGATGGACTTGCCCTTGAAGTGGACCTCCAGGGTCTCCCGGTTGTAGCGCGCCCCGTGGCAGACCTCGCACGGGACGTACACGTCCGGCAGGAAGTTCATCTCGATCTTGATCGTGCCGTCGCCCGAGCAGTTCTCGCAGCGGCCGCCCTTGACATTGAAGGAGAACCGGCCCGGCAGATAACCGCGGACCTTCGCCTCCATCGTCTCGGCGAACAGCTTGCGGACATGGTCGAAGACGCCGGTGTACGTCGCCGGGTTCGACCGGGGGGTGCGGCCGATGGGCGACTGGTCGACGTGGACCACCTTGTCGACGAGGTCGTCGCCCTCCACGCGCGTGTGGCGGCCGGGCACCGTGCGGGCGCCGTTCAGCTCGCGCGCCAGATGCGTGTAGAGGATGTCGTTGACCAGCGTCGACTTGCCCGAGCCCGAGACACCCGTGACCGCCGTCAGTACACCGAGCGGGAAGGACACGTCGATGTCGTGCAGGTTGTTCTCGCGGGCGCCGTGGACGGTGAGCTGCCGTGTGGGGTCCACCGGGCGGCGGATGTCCGGCGTCGCGATGGACCGCTTGCCCGACAGGTACTGCCCGGTGATGGACTCCTCGTTGTCGAGGAGCTCCTTGAGGGAGCCGCTGTGCACGACCTTGCCGCCGTGCTCGCCCGCCCCGGGGCCGATGTCGACCACCCAGTCGGCCACCTTGATGGTGTCCTCGTCGTGCTCGACGACGATCAGGGTGTTGCCCATGTCCCGCAGGCGCACCAGAGTCTCGATGAGCCGATGGTTGTCGCGCTGGTGCAGGCCGATGGACGGCTCGTCCAGGACGTACAGCACGCCGACCAGACCGGAGCCGATCTGGGTGGCGAGCCGGATGCGCTGCGCCTCGCCACCGGACAGTGTGCCCGCGGCGCGGTTCAGCGAGAGGTAGTCCAGGCCCACGTCGACCAGGAACTTCAGCCGCTCGTTGACCTCCTTGAGCACTCGCTCGGCGATCTTCTTGTCGCGGGCGTTCAGCTTCAGCCGACCGAGGAAGTCCGCGCACTCGCTGATCGACATCGCGGCGACCGCGGCGATGGACTTCTCCATGACGGTGACCGCGAGAACGAGCGGCTTCAGTCGTGTGCCGTTGCAGGTCGGGCAGTGCACCTCGCGCATGTAGCCCTCGAAGCGCTCCCGGCTGCTGTCGCTCTCGGCCTCCGAGTGCCGCCGCTTGACGAACGGCACCGCGCCCTCGAAGGCGGTGGTGTACGCCCGCTCGCGCCCGTACCTGTTCCGGTAGCGGACCTCGATCTGGGTCTTGTGGCCGTGCAGCAGAGCCTTCTTGGCGCGCTGCGGCAGCCCCGCCCAGGGAATGTCCGTACGGAAGCCGAGCGCGTCGGCGAGTGCCCCGACGAGCCGCGCGAAGTAGTCCTTGGTGTGTCCGTGCGACCAGGGGTTGATCGCACCCCCGTCGAGGGACTTGTCCTCGTCAGGGACGATCAGCTCCGGGTCGACCTCCATGCGTGTGCCGATGCCGGTGCAGTCGGGGCAGGCGCCGAAGGGCGAGTTGAAGGAGAAGGAGCGGGGCTCCAGCTCTTCGAAGGACAAGTCGTCGTACGTGCAGTAGAGGTGCTCGGAGTACATCCGCTCACGCTCGGGGTCGTCCTCCGGGAGGTCGACGAAGTCGAGGATGACCATGCCGCCGGCCAGTCCCAGCGCGGTCTCCACCGAGTCGGTGAGCCTGCGCTTGGCGCTGTCCTTCACGGTCAGGCGGTCGATGACCACCTCGATGGTGTGCTTCTCCTGCTTCTTGAGCGTGGGCGGCTCGGAGAGCTGGATCGTCTCGCCGTCCACGCGCGCCCGGCTGTACCCCTTGGTCTGGAGGTCGGCGAAGAGGTCGACGAACTCCCCCTTGCGCTCGCGCACCAGCGGGGAGAGCACCTGGAAGCGGCTGCCCTCGGGCAGCTCCAGCACCTTGTCGACGATGGCCTGCGGCGACTGGCGCGTGATGGGACGGCCGCACTCGGGGCAGTGCGGCTTGCCGATACGGGCGAAGAGCAGCCGGAGGTAGTCGTAGACCTCGGTGATGGTGCCGACCGTCGAGCGCGGGTTGCGCGAGGTCGACTTCTGGTCGATGGAGACCGCGGGCGACAGACCCTCGATGAAGTCCACATCGGGCTTGTCCATCTGGCCCAGGAACTGCCGGGCGTAGGAGGAGAGCGACTCGACGTAGCGGCGCTGCCCCTCGGCGAAGATCGTGTCGAACGCGAGGGAGGACTTGCCCGACCCGGAGAGCCCGGTGAACACGATGAGGGAGTCACGGGGGAGGTCGAGCGAGACATTCTTGAGATTGTGCTCGCGCGCGCCACGGACGATGAGACGGTCGGCCACGCCGGTCCGCACCTTTCTTGAGAGAAGCAGGGGGCTGAGCCCCCCAATCCCAGACTATGGGGGTCGCCACAGCGATGTCTTAAGGAGCGACCACTTCAAGGATGCCTGATGGCTCTGCCGAGCTTATAGCACGTGCATTCGAATTACGGCCGTCGTCAAACAGCTTCACCCGATCGAGTGGCGGAGCTATCGTCGGCGCCATGAACGATCATGTGCGCGACCTGGCTTCTGTACGCGAAGCGACCGACCGGCTCCTTACCGCGGCCGGCAAGCTGGACAACGCCGGAGTGACGCAACCGTCACGGCTTCCCGGTTGGTCACGCGGCCACGTACTGGCCCACGTGGCCCGCAACGCGGACGCCCTGATCAATGTGCTGGCCGGCCGCCCCATGTACGCGAGCGCCGAGACCCGCGACGCCGACATCGAGCGCGACGCCCCCCGCCCCCTGCCCGTGCAGCTCCAGGACGTGCGCGACAGCGCGGCCCTGTTCCAGGAAGCGGGCGCCGCCCCCGCCGACTGGACCCGCACGGTCGCCCTGCGCAACGGCGTGACCGACGACGCGTCCCGCATCCCCTTCCGCCGGCTGATCGAGATCGAGCTGCACCACGTCGACCTGGGCGTCGGCTACGAGCTGGAGGATCTGCCGGAGGACTTCACCGGGCGCGAGATCGCCTTCCTGGCGGCGCGTTTCGCCGGCCACCCGGACGTGCCCGCGGTCCTGCTGACCGCGACCGACGGACGGCAGTGGCACACGGGACGCACCCAGGGTGATCCGGTGCCCGTCACGGGCGCGGCTCCCGACCTCCTGGGCTGGCTCGCGGGCCGCCGCGACGGTGCCTCGCTCGACACCTCGGGGGCCCTGCTGCCCACCCTGCCCCCGCTATAGGCTGAGCGTATGACGTACAGCGGAACGGTCAGGGTCGGCGGTCCTGCGGACGTGCACGAGCTCGCGGACCTGATGATCTCGAAGGTCGCGGTCGGCGCGATGAACAACAACTCCTACCTGCTGCGCTGCCGTGCCACCGGCGAGCAGTTGCTGATCGACGCGGCGGCCGAGCCGGACATCCTGCTCCAGCTGGTCGGTGACGACGGCATCGCGTCCGTCGTCACCACCCACCAGCACGGCGACCACTGGCAGGCGCTGGCCGAGGTCGTCGCGGCGACCGGGGCGCGTACGTACGCCGGCCGGTACGACGCGGAGGGGATCCCCGTTGCGACCGACGTCCCGGTCGAGGACGGTGACACGATCCGGGTCGGCCGCGTCGAGCTCACCGCGCACCGGCTGGTCGGCCATACCCCCGGCAGCATCGCCCTCGTGTACGACGACCCGCACGGGCATCCGCACGCCTTCACCGGGGACTGTCTCTTCCCGGGCGGCGTGGGCAATACCCGGCAGGACGCGGCGGCCTTCACCAGCCTGCTCGACGACGTGGAGCAGAAGCTCTTCGGCAGCCTGCCGGACGAGACCTGGGTCTACCCGGGCCACGGCGACGACACCACGCTCGGCGCCGAGCGCCCGCAGCTGCCGGAGTGGCGCAGACGCGGCTGGTAGACCACAACCCGCATGCATGACTGGGGCCCGTACGCACCACGCGTACGGGCCCCAGTCATGCATGCGGGTCGGATCGTCAGGACTCGACGCTCTCCTTGTCGCCCGCCGCGGCGGCCTCGGCCGCTTCGCGCTGCTCGGTCTTCTTGTTGGCGATCAGGCTGGTGATCGTGGTGATGATCAGCACGCCGCAGATGACAACCAGCGAGAAGGGGATCGAGATCACGGGGACGGTCACCCCGTTCTCGTGCAGCGCGTGCAGCACCAGCTTGACGCCGATGAAGCCCAGGATGACCGACAGGCCGTAGCTCAGGTGGACCAGCTTCTTGAGCAGGCCACCGATGAGGAAGTACAGCTGGCGCAGGCCCATCAGGGCGAAGGCGTTGGCGGTGAAGACGATGTACGGGTCCTGGGTGAGGCCGAAGATCGCGGGGATCGAGTCCAGCGCGAACAGCACATCGGTGGTGCCGATGGCCAGCATGACGACCATCAGCGGCGTCATGATGCGCTTGCCGTTCTTCTGAATGAAGAGCTTGGTGCCGTGGTAGCTGTCGGCCACGCCGAAGCGGGTCTCGATGGACTTGAGGAGACGGTTCTCCTCGAACTCGTCCTCCTCGTCCCCGGAGCGCGCCTCCTGGATGAGCTTCCAGGCGGTGTAGATCAGGAACGCGCCGAAGATGTAGAAGATCCACGAGAAGTTGGCGATGACCGCCGCGCCGGCCGCGATGAAGATCGCACGCAGCACCAGGGCGATCAGCACACCGATGAGCAGCACACGCTGCTGGAGGTGGGACGGCACCGAGAACTTCGCCATGATCAGGACGAAGACAAACAGGTTGTCCACGCTGAGCGATTTCTCGGTGATGAAGCCGGCGAAGAACTCTCCGGACGCCTGGGCGGTGCCGAACACCAGCAGGCCGAGGCCGAAGAGGACGGCCAGGACGATCCAGACGACCGTCCAGATCCCGGCTTCCTTGATCGACACGTCATGGGGCTTGCGCCCGATGAGGAAGTCGACAGCGATCAGGGCGGCCAGACCGAGAATGGTCAGGATCCACATGTTCAATGAAACGTCCACTGCGCCTCCGGCAGATAGCTACGGCAACTCAATCAGCGTCGTCGCTGCCGGAGGTCTCTTCCACCCGAGCGCTGTTCTCGCGCTACGGGCCGACGCCCCGGGACCGATGGCGGTCCGTATTGACGGGTACGTCGCAGCCGGGAGTACTCCCCTCCGCTGCTCGAAGAGTACAGGAATACCCAAGGGAAGGTAAAGGGGATGGTAAAAGTGCCCCAAGAGCGCAGGTCGAGCGTGGAGTTGTCAGCCGCGCAGCGACCGCCTCGCCGCCGCCACCCGGGCCAGAACCTCCTGCAGCACCTGGCTGCCGGCCGGCGGCAGCATCGGCTCGTACGTCCACACATGGCCGACCCACGGGTCGACCAGGTGGTCGTCGGGCACCGGGGTGACCCGCAGCAGCGACCGCCACAGCGGGTCGAGCACCGGCCCGTACTCACTCGCGTCCTCGCGGTCGGCGACCATCATCAGGTGCACGCCGACGGCCGGGCCCTCGTCGGCGAGATAGCGCAGCTGGGTGACGGCGCGGTCGTCGAAGCCGTGCGGGAAGTCATTGACGATCAGTAGCTGCTCGGCCGTGTCCAGATCGGGCGGGAGCGCGTCGGCGGCGCGTCCGCGCACCGCCATCTGCACCAGGTCCACGCGCTGGGTGAGCTTGGCCAGCACCGCGCTGACGCCCTGCGCACCGGCCGCGGGCGGTGCGTCGAGCACCCCGAACCCGGTCAGCGGGGCCAGCGCGAGCGCGCCCGAGCCCGCCGGGTCGATGACATGGACGGTGAACTCCCCCGCGGGGTAGGCCGCCAACAGCCGTGCGGCATGCGCGACCGCGGTGTCCATGGCGGCCCTGCGCAGCTGGTGCGAGTCCAGCATCAGCGCGGCCTCGGAACCGGAACGGCCACTGTCGATCCACATGCCGCGCTCCAGCGGCAGCCGTACCAGCATCGGGATGCGCAGATCCGGGCGCTCGGGCAGTTGGAGATCACCGAGGCGCAGCGCCATCGGGATCTCCATGGGGACCCGGTAGCCGTGCCAGGTGGGGTTGTGCCAGGAGGCGAAGGCCGGGGGCAGGGCGGGCTCGACCACTTCGGCCTCGGCGACGAGCTGCGCGAGGTCCCGCTCCAGCACCACGCGGGCCTGCTCGACGAGGTTGTCGTGCTTGGTACGGGCCGCTTGGCGGGCGGCGTCGCCCGCGCTCCCGATCCGGCTGCGCGGGTCGGAGAGCACCTTGTCGAGCTCCTGCTCCATCCTCGACTCGGCGAAGTCCACGGCACTGCGGTACGCCGCGGTGGTGCGGGCCAGGTCCTCGAACATGCCCCACACCTGGTTGTACAGCCGCTCCTCCATGGACCAGCCGGTCGCGTCGCCCGCGACGGGCGGTGCGGGCTGCCCCGGCGGGGCGGGCGGCGCGGTGGGCGGCGGCGGTGGGGGCGCGGTGTTCTGGCGGCGGGGGTGCGCGTAATCGATGGGGCCGCCGGCGGCCTGCGGGGCGCCGGCCTCCGGGCCGCCGGGGACCGCGGCGGACGGGGCGCCGGTCGCGGAGCCGCGCGCGGCATCGGACGCAGCGGGCGCCGGCATGGCCGTGGGAGCGGCGTCGGCCGGGGTTGCCCCGTTGCCTGCCTGCTCCTGACGGGCACTCGTCCGGGATGCGGTGGGCCGCGCCCGGTCGTCGTCCTGGGCGCGGGGCGGGGGCGCCTGCACGGAGCGGGCCAGCCCGCTGCTCACGGCTTCCTGGATGGCGGTGGCGAGCTCGTTGGCCTGGGGCAGGCCCTGGTCGGCGAGCATCTCGGCGAGGCCGCCCGCGTATCCCTGACCGACGGCACGTACTTTCCAGGCGCCCTGCCGGCGGTAGAGCTCCAGGGCGACGACCGCCGACTCGCTGTCCAGGCCGGTGACCGTGTAGCTGGCGACCTCGGAGCCGTCGAGCACGGTGACGGCGACGAAGGGGGCGGCGAGCGCACCGAAGCTGCTGGGGCCGCCGACGCCCAGGGGGAGGGCGAGCAGGACGCTCACCCGGTGCACGGACTCGGGCAGGGCCCCGAGGTCGACGGCCAGCCGGTGGTCGGCCGCGGCCTGCTTGGACACTTCGAGCCCGGGGAGATGGGGCGAACCGGGGTGGGCGACCCACTCCGTACCGCGTACGGTGCCCTGCTCGTCGCCGAGCGTGGCACCGGCCACGATCGGCTTGCCGGCCGAGACCCGGATCTCCAAACGGGCCTGGGGCAATGGATGGTTCTGTCCCCGGACCAGCTCGGCCGTCATCGCCTGTCTCCCCCACGTCGAAGTCGATTTGAATCGTTCGGAGCCTGGCGGCGCCGAGTGGTGCACGTGATGCAAGTGGTGCAGCTCCCGGCGGCGCGATGCCTCCGGGAGCTGCGTGTACCGAGATCGTCTCTGCTCAGAGGTGCGGCAGGATCGACGGCATCAAGTCCTGGAAAGTACGGCCGTTGGCCGGGGTGCCGATGGCCGTCATCTGCCATCCCGCGCCCGCCCGGTGCACCTTCGCCATGATCTGGGCGGTGTACTGGCCGCCGCCGTCGAGGGTGTAGCGGGCCATTTCCTGGCCGTTGGTCTCGTCGACGATGCGACAGAACGCGTTCTGCACTTCCTGGAACGTCTGGCCGGTGAAGGAGTTCACCGTGAAAACGATCTGGTCGATGTGCACCGGAACACGCTGGAGGTCGACGAGGATCGCCTCGTCGTCGCCACCCTGACCGGCGCCGCCGACCAGGTTGTCGCCGGTGTGCTTCACCGAACCGTCGTCGCTGACGAGGTGACGGAAGAAGACCACGTCCACCGGCTGCTTGTCCGCGAACAGCACCGCCGAGGCATCGAGGTCGACTTCCCGCGTGCGAGAGCCGAACAAGCCGCGACGCGGCGCCGCCTGCCAGCCGAGCCCCATCCGCACCGCGGTCAGGGTTGCCCCGTCGCTCTTCTGCAGGCTGATGGCCTGGCCCTTGGTCATGTTGACCGTCACGCGCTGTCCCCTCTCCCCAAAGCCTTGCACCGCCCGTGTGTGCGGCTGAGCAGCACCCTACGCAGTGGCGCCGAGCGAGCCGCAGCCCCGGTGCATTTTGTGTCGGTCTTGCAACACATAAAGTGCGCCGCTGCACGACCCTGTCCGATGCCGGCGGGTCGGGCCTGGCCCGTCGGACGCGGCCCGGCGTTCCGGCGGTATGGCCTGCCCTCCCCCGCTCCGCCGGGACCGGCCCCAACGGTCAGGCCTGCCCCGCCTCCCGCATCTGGCGCAGCTCCTTCTTGAGCTCGCCCACCTCGTCGCGCAGCCTGGCGGCGACCTCGAACTGGAGCTCAGCCGCGGCACCGCGCATCCGCTCGGTCATCTCCTCGATGAGCTGGGCCAGTTCGGCAGCCGGGCGGTCGGTGAGGACCTCGCCCTTCTTGCCCGCGGCGCCGGCCTTGGCCGCCTTGCCGCCGAGCGCGGGCACCGGAGCCTTGGCTCCCTTGCCGTCCTTCGCCTGCCGGTAACCGGAGCCGAGGAGTTGCTCGGTGTCGACCTGCTCGCGCGCGATCGTGGCGACGATGTCGTTAATCTTCTTACGCAGCGGCTGCGGATCGATCCCGTGCTTGGTGTTGTACGCGACCTGCTTCTCACGGCGCCGGTTGGTCTCGTCGATGGCCTTCTCCATCGCCGGGGTGATCGTGTCCGCGTACATGTGGACCTGGCCGGAGACATTGCGCGCCGCGCGGCCGATGGTCTGGATCAGGGAGGTGCCGGAGCGCAGGAAGCCCTGCTTGTCGGCGTCGAGGATGGCGACCAGCGACACCTCGGGAAGGTCGAGGCCCTCACGCAGCAGGTTGATGCCGACCAGGACGTCGTACTCACCGGCCCGCAGCTCGCGCAGCAGCTCGATGCGGCGCAGTGTGTCGACGTCGCTGTGGAGATAGCGGACCTGAATGCCCAGTTCGAGGAAGTACTCGGTGAGGTCCTCGGACATCTTCTTGGTGAGCGTGGTGACCAGGACGCGCTCGTCCTTCTCGGTGCGCTTCCTGATCTCGTGCACCAGGTCGTCGATCTGCCCCTCGGTGGGCTTGACGATCACCTCGGGGTCGATGAGGCCGGTGGGCCGGATGATCTGCTCCACGAAGCCGTCGGAGCGGGAGAGCTCGTACGCACCGGGGGTCGCGGACAGGTAGACCGCCTGGCCGACGCGCTTTTGGAACTCCTCCCACTTCAACGGCCGGTTGTCCATCGCGGACGGCAACCGGAAGCCGTGCTCGACCAGGGTCCGCTTGCGGGACGCGTCCCCCTCGTACATCGCGCCGATCTGCGGAACGGTGACATGCGACTCGTCGATGACCAGCAGGAAGTCTTCGGGGAAATAGTCGATCAGAGTGTGCGGAGCCGTACCGGGCTCGCGGTCGTCCATGTGCATCGAGTAGTTCTCGATGCCCGAGCAGCTGCCGATCTGGCGCATCATCTCCAGGTCATAGGTGGTGCGCATGCGCAGTCGCTGGGCCTCCAGCATCTTGCCCTGCTTCTCCATCTCGGCGAGCCGCTCCTCCAGCTCCTTCTCGATGCCCCTGACCGCCTTCTCCATGCGCTCGGGGCCCGCGACGTAATGGCTGGCCGGAAAGACGTACAGCTCCCGGTCCTCGCTGATGATCTCGCCGGTGAGCGGGTGGAGCGTGGAGAGCGCTTCGATCTCGTCGCCGAACATCTCGATGCGGACGGCCAGCTCCTCGTACACCGGGAAGATCTCGATGGTGTCGCCGCGGACCCGGAAGGTGCCGCGTGCGAAGGCCACGTCGTTGCGGGTGTACTGGATCTCGACGAAGCGGCGCAGCAGTTGGTCGCGGTCGATCTCCTCGCCGACCTTCAGCGGCACCATGCGGTCCACGTACTCCTGCGGGGTGCCGAGGCCGTAGATACAGGAGACGGAAGCGACCACGATGACGTCCCGCCGGGTCAGCAGCGAGTTCGTCGCGGAGTGGCGCAGACGCTCGACCTCCTCGTTGATCGAGGAGTCCTTCTCGATGTAGGTGTCCGACTGCGGGACATACGCCTCGGGCTGGTAGTAGTCGTAGTACGAGACGAAGTACTCGACGGCGTTGTTGGGCAGGAGCTCGCGGAACTCGTTCGCCAGCTGAGCGGCGAGGGTCTTGTTCGGCGCCATGACGAGCGTGGGGCGCTGGAGCTTCTCGATCATCCAGGCGGTGGTCGCCGACTTGCCGGTGCCTGTCGCACCGAGCAGGACGACATCCTTCTCACCTGCGCGAATGCGCCGCTCCAGCTCGGCGATGGCCGCCGGCTGGTCACCGCTGGGCTGGTAGGAACTGACGACCTCGAAGGGCGCCACCGTACGTTCGATCTTGGAAACGGGCCGCATGCACCAACCGTACGACTCGGCACTGACACTCACGTGGTGATCGCTCGGGTCACCGGCGCCGCATGGGCCTCAGGGCCGGTCGCGGGACGTCGGCCCCGGGCGGGCTCCGCCAGTCCGGGCGGCCCATCACCAGCAGCGGATCGAACATCACCACCACGCCCGCGATGAACAGGAAAACTATCGGGCCGATCAGCATCGGCGCGAGGAACATGGCCGGCGGCTCTCCGCCGGGGGCGCTCGTGGCCCCGTGCAGATGGACGCTGAGCCCGGCCATGCCGGTGTAGTGCATGCCACTCGCCGCTATGCCCATGAGGAGGCTGGCGCCCAGGCTGGCCAGGAAGCCACGGATCGATACGGCCGCCCAGAGGGCGGCGGTCGCGGCCACGACCGCGATCACCACGGAGAGCGCGACGGTGAAGGTGTCGTACTGGAGCTGACCGCGCAGTCGCATTCCGGCCATGCCGAGGTAGTGCATGGTGGCGATGCCCAGGCCGGTGATCGTGCCGCCGGTCACCAGGGCCATGGGGGTGACGCCGCGGTATCCAACGATGAAGATGCCGACACCGACCATGACGATGGCCACGCCGAGGCTGGCGAAGGTCAGGGAGGAGTCGTAGTTCAGCGGCGTCTCCTTGACGGTGAAGCCCATCATCGCGATGAAGTGCATGGTCCAGATGCCCGAGCCGATGGCGGTCGCCCCCAGGGCGAGCCAGCCCGCCTTCCAGCCGCGTTCATCCATCAACGACCTGGCGGTGCAGCGCAGCCCGAGGGCGCCACCGAGACACGCCATGACGTACGCCGCCACCGGGGTGACGAGACCGTAGCTGAACCCGTCGACAGTGCCCTGCATACCCTTACCGCCCCTTCGGCCGTGCCCGTTGGGAGAGAGGCCCGAAGAATGGTGCGGAGGCCCTGGTTGGGGGCGAGAGTAAGCCGATCCGCATGATCCGAACATGTTTTTGCAGCATTTCATCGACACAGAAACTGACACGTGACACGGCCCAGGCTGTTTGATTCATTTCGTGGCCATCCTTCGCCTGTCTTTCGTTGGCCGATTGCTGCCACTGTCGGACCGTCCGTGATCAGTCGATGCGAGGAGTCCTTGTGTACGCACGCACCGTCCCGGCCGCGGCAGCCGCACTCCTGAGTGCCACCGCGCTGCTGCTGCCCGGCTCCGCCGCTCAGGCCGCCGCTCCCGCGGGGCAGCACGACGCCCCCGCCGTCATCGCCCACCGGGGAGCATCGGCGTACGCGCCGGAGAACACCCTGGCGGCGGTCGATGCGGCCGACCGGATGGGCATCGACTGGGTGGAGAACGACGTACAGCGCACCAGGGACGGCGAGTTGGTGGTCGTCCACGACGACAGTCTCGCGCGGACCACCGATGTCGAGCAGGTCTTCCCGGGCCGGTCGCCGTGGAAGGTCAAGGACTTCACCGCAGCGGAGATCGCCAAGCTGGACGCGGGCAGCTGGTTCGGCCACGCGTACGCGGGCGCACGCGTGCCGACACTCAAGCAGTACCTGAACAGGGTCGACCGCAATCACCAGAAGCTGCTCCTGGAGATCAAGGTGCCCGCGCTCTACCCGGGCATCGAGAGGGACGCCCTGCGCGTCCTGCGCCAGGAGGGATGGCTGAGCCGCCATCACGTCAGGCACAGCCTGGTCATCCAGAGTTTCGGCGCCGACAGCGTCAAGGAGGTGCACAGGCAGCGGCCCGACCTGACGACCGGCTTCCTCGGCACACCGGCCGTCGCCGAACTGCCCGCGTACGCGGAGTTCACGGACCAGATCAATCCGACGCACACCTCGTTGACGGCCGACTATGTCGACGCGGTGCACCGACTGAAGGGCGTGCACGGCAAGAAGCTGCGGGTCAACACCTGGACGGTCAACGACGCGGCGGGCGCGGTACGGGTGCGCGATTTCGGGGTCGACGGGATCATCAGCAACACCCCTGACGTCGTGCAAGAGGCGGTCGGTTCGTAACCCCGGGTCCGCCGTCACCGGCCGGCTGTCAGTGCCCGGTCGTACCGTGGCTGGCATGAGGAGCGACGAGCAGGGCGGGCAGTTCGTGGAGTGGGCCGTCATCGGCAGCGGCGACACCGACATCGGGTCGCTGCTGCTCGCCGCCACCGGCGAGGGACTGGTGAGCGTGATCTTCCATGCGGATCCCGCAGTCCAGCAGAAGGCTCTCGCCCAGTTGCGCGCGCAGTTGGGGGCCGAGGTGGTCGAGGCCCCCGGCTCCGCCCGACTGGCCGAGCCCATACGGCAGCTCGCGGCGTACTTCGCGGGCGAGCTGCGCGACTTCGATCTGCCGCTCGACTGGTCGCTGACCTCCGGGTTCAACCGGCAGGTGCTGCGGGAGCTGGCGACCGGCGTTCCGTACGGCGCGGTGGTCGGATACGGAGACCTGGCGAGGCGCGTGGGGCAGCCCGGCGCGGCGCAGGCCGTGGGGGCGGCGATGGGTTCGAACCCGCTGCCTGTGGTGGTGCCCTGTCACCGCGTGGTGGAGAGCGACGGCGGTCTCGGCGGGTTCGGGGGCGGCCTGGAGACCAAGCGGGTGTTGCTGGCCCTGGAAGGGGTACTGCCCCGCCCACTGTTCTGAGGAAGCGGCTGTTCTGAGGAAGTCGCTGCTCCTAGGAAGCGGCTGTCCTGCGAAAATTGCTGTTCCGACCCGAGAGGGCGCTGTTCCGACCCGAGAGGACTCTGTTCCGAGTCCCGAGCCATATCCGGTTTCGTGCATACGTACGGGCTGGCACACTTCGGCGGTGACTACGACCGACAAGGCGACCGGCGGCTCCGCCGGCAAGGTGAGCGCGGCGGCGACCGTGCTCGGGCCCGAGGCGGTGCGGACGCTTCAGCGGCGCACCACCGCCGTGCTCATCGTGAGCCAGATCCTGGGCGGCCTCGGCGTGCCCATGGGCATCGCGCTCGCCCCCGTTCTGGCCACAGAGGTCAGCGGCACCGAGGCTCTGTCCGGGCTGGCGCCGACCGCGTCCGTGGCCGGTACGGCGCTGCTTTCGATACCTCTGGCCGCCCTGATGACCTCACGCGGCCGGCGCCCTGGGCTTGTCCTGGCCTATCTGATCGGTGCACTGGGCGCCGGCCTCGTGGTGCTCGCCGCCGTCATCGGCAACTTTCCGCTGCTGCTGCTCGGCATGGCCGGCTTCGGCGCCGCGTCCTCGGCCAACCTCCAGGCCCGGTTCGCCGCCGCCGACCTGGCCCCGCCGGACCGGCGCGCCCGCGCCATCTCCACGGTCGTATGGGCGACAACGATCGGCGCCGTCCTCGGCCCCAACATCGCGGCCCCCGCGGGCCGGGGCTTCGCCGGAACGTCGATTCCCCAGACGGCGGGCCCCTTCCTGTGGGCTGCCGGCATCTTCCTGATCACGGGCCTGGTGGTCGCGGTGCTGCTGCGCCCCGACCCCCTCCTCACCGCGCGGGCCTTGGCCCCGCCGGAGTCGCAGTCCGCGGAAGGCCGCTCACTGCGCGCGGGCATCACAGCGGTCAAGGCCTCACCGCACGCGAGACTCGCCCTGGTGACCGTGGCCGCTACGCACACCGTCATGGTTTCGATCATGGTGATGACCCCCGTCGACCTGGGCCATCACGGGGCCGGTCTCGAACTGGTCGGCCTCGTCATCAGCGGTCACATCGCCGGTATGTACGCGTTCTCACCGGTCATGGGCTGGCTGTCCGACCGCATCGGACGCCTCGCGGTCATCGGGCTCGCGGTGGGCCTGCTCAGTTTCGCCGCGTTGCTGGCCGGCACGGCAGGTCCGAGCCACGCGCAGACCGCGGCCGGTCTGTTCGTGCTGGGTCTCGGCTGGTCCGCGGGTCTGGTCTCGGGGTCCGCCCTGCTCACCGACTCGGTGCCGCAGCAGGCCCGCGCCGCCGTCCAGGGGTTGTCGGACCTGACGATGAACACGGCAGCGGGCATCGGGGGGGCAGCCGCGGGACTCATCGTCTCGCAGGCGGGCTACGGCTGGCTCAACGCGATCGGCGCCTGCCTGCTCCTGCCGATGGCCACGCTCGCTCTGCTCGCCGCCCGCCGCCCGCCGACGAGTCCCGTCAAGGCCGAGTTCAATAGCGATCTCAAGACTGATCAGGACTGAGGTCAGGAACGACGTCAAAGGTTGATGACGTCAAAGACTGATGTGGTAGGCCTTGCGCAGCGTCTCGTGCACGGTCCACGTCGTACGGTCCCCCTCGCGCAGCACACACGCGTCACCCGCGCCGATCTCCAGGGTCGCGCCGCCCTCCACCTGCACGGTGGCGCGCCCGCTGACCACCACGAAGAGCTCGTTGGCCTCAATGTCGGTGACCACGCCGGGCGTGATCTGCCAGATGCCGCGAAGCTGCTTGCCGTCGGGGGACTCCCACAGCAGCTTGCCCGTCACCACCGGCTCACCGGAGACGATCTGCTCCGGGTCGAGCGGCTCCGGCTCCAGTTCGGCGTCCGGGATGTGCACGGCGAAGGACGGGGGAACTTGATCAATTGTCGTCATGGCGCGACACCTTAGCCGGACGCCGCGGGGCGCCCAGCAGTGAGGCAGGCATCAGGCGATACGGGGCATCCGGCCCGGCACACGCCTCCGCGAGGAGAGAAGCATGGAGATCTCGGGCATCTTCAGCGCGATCGTGATCGGCACGTCTTCGGCATCCCGGGCCGGCTGGCCCGGCCCGGCCATCAGCACGTCGGCGTCCTACGGACGATTCCGGTGAGCATCGCGGCCGCGCTGCTCGGCACGGCGATCGCCCAGGGCCTCGACGTGTCCGACACGGACGACGTCGACTGGGTGGGGCGGCTGATCCGGATCGGCCTCGCGGCGATCGGTGTGGCCGTACTGGACCGGGCGAAGTCGGGCGGCAGCCGCACCCGCCACGGGTGGAGAAGCTCCCACACAAGGCGCATGTGCCATGCGCGTATCCACGGTGCGCTGAACACCCCTACGAGCGCGGGCAGATGCGGCAACCTGCATGGCCGACGCACACACGGCTCGACGTGTGCCCACCGACCTCAGGACCGATTGTCAGTGGCTGGCTCTACTTTGGGATCAGTCGAGATCGGCTGCACCGGCCGGTCCTTGGGGAGGGGTGTGCCATGTCTGCTGCCAGGACGCGGGTTTCGCGGGAGACAACGTATCTGGAGCTGTCGCAGGACGACGGCGGGGCGCACAAGTTCTACGAAGTGACCGTCGACAGGCTGACGGTGTCGGTGCGTTACGGACGGATCGGCGCGGGCGGCCAGCTCCAGACATCGACGTTCCCCAGCGTGGAGAAGGCGAAGGCAGCAGCGGCGAAGAAGGTCGGCGAGAAGGTGCGCAAGGGGTACGCGCCGGCGGTACAGGGGCAGCGGGCCGCCCGCGCCGTGTCACGCCGCCAGGTGACCTCGGCGCCGTCCACGGCGCGCGCCACGGCCCCGGTGCTGTGGCGGTTCCGCACCGGCGCGACGGCCCTCGGAATCCACATCGAGGAGGACCGGTGCTGGGTCGGCAATCAGAACGGCGATGTCTACACCCTGGGCCACGACGGCGAGGTGCTGGCCAGGTATCAGCTGCCCGACGGGGTGAAGTGCCTGGTCGCGGACGATTTCTGGATCTACGCGGGCTGTGACGACGGGAGGGTGTACGACCTGTCGTCGAAGCTGCCGTTCGCGGCGTACGAGATCGCGGAAGACGTCGACATCTTCTGGCTGGACATCCATGAGGGCGTCCTGAATGTCGCGGACCGCAACGGCGGACTCACCGTGATCGACCACGAGGACGAGTTCCAGTGGTCACGCCGCTCGACGGGCGACAGCGCCTGGATGGTGCGGGCGGACGAGGAAGCCGTCTACCACGGGCACACGAGCGGGGTGACGGCCTACGCGAGCGACGGCAGCGGGGAGTTGTGGCACACGGCCACCACGGGGAACGTGCTGTTCGGCTGGCAGGAGGACACCGCGGTGTACGCGGGCACCGGTCGGCGGGTCGTCGAGCGGCTGTCCAAGGCCACCGGTCGTATCGAGGCCAGGTACCAGTGCGACTCGTCGGTGTACTCCTGCGCCACCTCCCCGGGCGGTCGCTATGTCTTCGCGGGCGACTCGTCCTCGTCCGTGTACTGCTTCGACGCCAACGGCACCCGACTGTGGAAGCTCGGCACGGGCGGCGGTTCGGCGCTGTCCATGCAGTACCGCGGCGAGAAGCTCTACATAGTGACCACCGACGGCTCGCTGGCCTGTATCGACGCGAGTGAGGCTGCGATCTCCGCCGCCCAGTCCGGCTCCGTGCCGGTCGCCATGGACATCAAGCAGGCGGCGGCACTTCCCACCTATATGCCCACGACGTCCATCGCGACGGTCAGCGCGATGCCCGCGCCGGGGGCCGGCGTGGTCGTCGAATGCGTCCAGGAGGGTGGCCGGATGCGAGTCCACGTAGTGTCCGAGGGTTATGAGCCGGCATGGAACGTCCAGTTCCCCCGCTCCATGCGTCAGCTCGGCACCCGTTACGTCGTCGACGCGCTGCACACGTCGCAGGGTGGTTTCTACCGGGTGCGGGGAGAGATAAAGCGCCTGGTGTAGGGCGGGCGGACAGCAAGCTCACGCCAACACCCCTTGTTTTGAGCCCTGTTGGCGGTCGAGAGCCTGCTGAGGCTCGGGTGACGAGGTTTGCGGGCGGCGCGGGTGCGCCAGGGATGGAGCATGCCTGACACCACGCTGCTGCTGTCCGAGGAAGTACGGGAGGCGCTGGAGCAGCGTCGTCCCGTGGTCGCCCTGGAATCGACGATCATCGCGCACGGGCTGCCACGCCCGCGCAATCTGCGCGTCGCGGTAGAGCTGGAGGAGGTGGTCCGTACCGCGGGCGCTGCTCCTGCCACTATTGCCGTTCTCGACGGCAGGGCGCTGGTCGGGCTGGACAAGTCCCAGCTGGAGCGCGTGGCGAACGACGACTCGGTGCGCAAGCTGGGACACCGCGATCTCGCGCCGGCGTTGGCGGCGGGCGCGAGCGGGGCGACGACCGTGTCGGCGACGGCCTTGCTGGCCGCGCGCGCGGGGCTGCGGATCCTCGCGACGGGCGGGCTCGGGGGCGTACATCGCGAATGGGCCACTACCCAGGACGAGTCGGCGGATCTGGGGCTCCTCGCACGGACTCGGATCACGGTGGTGTGCGCGGGAGTGAAGTCGATCCTCGATGTTCCCGCGACGTTGCAGCGACTGGAGACGCTCGGGGTCGGCATCCTCGGATACGGCACGGAGCACTTTCCGGGGTTCTACCTGAGCAGTTCGGGCGAACCGGTGGACTGGACGGTGCGTACGCCGGGTGAGGTGGTGGCGGTGATGCGGGCCCAGGACGCGCTCGGTGGCCCAGAGGCGGCGCTGCTTGTCGCCAACCCCGTAGCCGAGTCGGAGCAGTTGGATCCGGCGCTGCACGACAGGGTCCTGGCGGACGCGCTGACCGAGTGCGCTGACCGCGGTATCGCGGGGCAGGCCGTCACGCCCTTCCTGCTGGACCACTTGGCTCGACACACCGAAGGGGCGTCGCTGGAGGCCAACTTGGCGGCGGTGCGGGGCAACGTACGACTGGCGGCGGAGATCGCGGTCGCTTGGACACGGGCTTGAGCCGCGACGAGACCCCCCGCATGAACGGCAAGGGATCGAAGGATGCCGACGGCGCCCCCGACGATCCGAGGGACGGCGGCGTGGAGAACAGCGGCTCGGAGAGCCAGGGAGAGAAGGGTGGTGATGATGTGGAGCCCGGTGTCGTGAAGCCCGGTGGCCTGGAGCGCGGCCTGTTGGTGATCGGCGATGTGGTGACCGACGTCGTGGCCCGCCACCGTGGACCGCTGGCGCCCGCGACCGACACGGCCGCCGAGATCAGGACGTTGCCGGGCGGAGCAGGTGCCAACGCCGCTTGCTGGGCCGCACATTCGGGCCTCACGGACGTACGGATACTCGCGCGGGTCGGCACGGACTCGGCGGCCTGGCACGAGGAGCAGCTCCGGCACGCGGGCGTGCGACCCCATCTCGTCCGCGACGCAGAGACGCCGACCGGCACCGTGATCTCCCTCGTCGATGCCGGCGCCGAGCGCACGTTCCTTTCCGACAACGGCGCGGCCCTGCGCCTCTCCCCCGCCGACTGGTCCCCGTCCCTGCTCGACGGCGTCACCCATCTTCACCTCTCCGGGTATCTCTTCTTCTCCGACACGAGCCGGGCGACGGCTCGTCTCGCCCTGCGGGAGGCCCGGGGGCGCGGGGTGACGGTGAGCGTGGACCCCGCGTCAGCGGGCTTCATCGCCGGGCTGGGAGTGGACCGGTTCCTGGCCGCGGTGGCGGGGGCGGACGTACTGCTGCCCAACGTCGACGAGGCCCGGCTGCTCACCGGTCTGCCGGAACCGGGCGACGCGGCGGCGAAGCTGAGCCGCCGCTTCCCGCTCGTGGCCGTCACCCTGGGCGCCGACGGGGCACTGCTCGCGGCAGCCGGAGGTGTCACGGCCCGGGTCCCGCCCGTCCCGGCGGAGGCGGCGGATTCGACGGGCGCGGGCGACGCGTTCACCGGTGCGTTTCTCGCCGCACGTCTCAGCGGTGCGGGCGGCTCACGGGGAAACGACGTAGGGGCCGCCGCGGCGGGCTGCCGGGCCGGGGCGCACGCGGTGACGGTGATCGGCGGACGGCCACCCCTCCGAGGCACCGCCGACCCGCCCGGGTCGGGCTGAACGGCAGCCGCCCGGCGCGTATCTCCACGGCTACCACGGGGGTGTCCTGCACGGGCGTCGTATGAGGCGGGGTGTCCTTGTCCTGCACGGGCCTCGTACGAGGCGGAGTAAGCGGCACCGGCGTCAGGCAAGGCGGGGGTGAGCGGCACGAGGTCGTCCTGGTGGGGGTTGCCCCGGTGGAGAGTGTCCCGGTGGCCTCGGTGTTCGAGGTGGCTCCGCTCGGACGACAGCGCACGTGCGACAGGCCCGGGAGGCCTCCAGGTCCGGGAACCTCCGGATCAGGGGCCCGCAGGTCGGGGGCAGCCACCCAGGCGCCGACGCGGGAGCCCAGGTGCCGGCCAGGGCCCCGGGCGCCGCCTGGGCCCCGGGCGGCACTGCGTCGTTGATTGGATCGGGCGTCCGTGACGGACGCGTGCGCCGGGTGCGGCCGGTGCGCCTATGGGCGGAGGCCCGTCCAGGCCGGATGGCGTGGGTCCTCGGACCGGACGAGGACGTCGGCTGCTTCCGATGGGCCCACTTCCTCCTCGTAACGGGCGAAGGCCGGCAGGGTCCAGTGCTCGCTGACGTCGGTGTGCCGTGCGAGGGCGCCGGGCGACAGCCGTACGTGCACGGTCAGGTCGAACGGGAACCAGTGCCCGAGGAGCAGCGGTCCGTGCAGCAACAGCACACCGCCGGCCGGAAGTTGTACGTGCGGGCTGCGCGTCGCCCGGTCGGTGGCCGGGTCCCAGAGGTCAGGAATGACCCGCCCACTGCCGTCCGGTTCGAGGGGCCCGAAGACCTCGCGCCACAGGGCGCCGGTGTCGAACCAGCCGCTGTAATAGGTGTCCGGGTTCCGCTTCCCGTACTCCAGGCGCAGCGAGGCGGGCCGAAGGAATCCCTCCGTGCCGACCACGAGAACGGTATGGCCGCGCAGCCGTAGGGCCTCGGCGAGGCGCTCGGCCGCCTCTGCCGTGCGGGCGGCGGGTGCGCCGTCGAGGGCGGCCTTGAGCCAAGGGCCGCCGTCGGCCGGTTTCAGCGCGGCGAGGTGGTCGGCGAGGGCGTCGGTCAGGCGATCCCAGGTGATCGCTTCGAACCGCACGGCTACCTGGCCCGGATCGCCGGGGACCACATGGTCATTCAGGCACTCCCACGAAACGGAATGGCACCCCGAGCCGCTGTGCGAGCGCCTGTCCGGCGGCCGTCACGTCCGCCTGTTCGGCCCCCAGGTCGTGCCGGACATGCGCCAGGCAGTGGGTGTCCGCCGGGTCGGCCATGACCGCGAACAGCCGCACGAACCAGCCCTGGTCGTCACTGTGCCAGTCCGCCTCGACGGCCACCGCGGGCCCCGGCAGCGCGGCGACCTCGGTTGCGAGGGTGTCCACGTCGCGCAGCGGCGGGGGTCCGATGCGGTCGGCGAGCGCGGCGCTGCGTTCGGCGACGAGGGCCTGGCAGCCGCGGAGACCGGGCCTCGGCTCGACCCCGGAGGAGCGGATGGCGAAGACGGCCTGGACCGATCGCCCCTGGACGACGAGTTCGTCGACGTTCTCGCGTACGGCGGCGGGCAGTGCGGCCCAGAGGTCGGAAGTCATGGAGCCGACCCTAGTCGGAGCCCCCGGGACCGCGTGACCTAGCCACCCGCCTCACACCCGTCACCCCCCTCTGGCACGCCCACACGCGGGGCCCGCCCACCTCTGGCACGCCCACGCCCGCCCGGGGCCACGGCCTCTGACGCCCCCATGCCCGGCACCTCTCCGCGCGCCCGATCCCCGGGCCCTCACCTCGGACACCGGGCCGGGCCTCCACGCCCGGGACCCACACCTCTGAGCGCGCCAGACGCGTCACCCGCGCCCCAAGTGGCGCACCCCCTGCCTCGGAACCCCTCGCACCCTTCGCGCTCCGGGCCCTCCACGCTCCCGAACCCTCCGCGCCTGCTCCACGCCCGCACCGCGGCTACTCGGCAGCTATTCCGCAGCTGTTCCCCGGCTACTTCCCCGCCGCGCAGGCCGGTGCGTCCGAGTCGGCGGAGAGCGGGCTGCCCGCGGGCAGCATGTAGGTCACGTACAGCACGACCGGAGTGGTCCCCAGGTTGCGGCCGATGTGTCGGTGCTTGGCGCCGGAGGGCTCGGTGAAGGACTGGCCCGCGGTGGTCCGCTCGACGGCGCAGTTCTGGAGTGTCCGGGTCAGTGTGCCCTGCTGCACGACGACTATCAGCTGCCCGGCGTGATGGTGCCAGCCGGTGGATCCGCCCGGCGCGATGGTGATCGTGCGTACGACCACATCGACGGGGCCCTTGGTCTTCACCTTCAGGGTCTCGGCGGAGGTGCCGGTGGCCAGGACCGTGCCGGTCACTCCGCTGCCGGGGGTGGCGAGTGCCGCTGACGGCACCATGCCGAGCGCGGCCGCACACCCGATCAGGATGATGGCTCTGCGCACCGATCCGTGCCGACCGCCCTGTCCCACAAGTTCCTTGAACCTCATCGCCAATCCCCTCAACTCCCGTCGCGGGCAGGGAATCCCGGCCCCCCTTGCTGCCGCGGCTACCGCACGCTGTGACCACTACCGCCAAAATCGCCTCACCGTACCCTGACCATCCGGATGCGGCGATCAGTCGTATCGACCGTTTCTGAGTGGATACCGCGAATGGCCGACCTCACCAGTACCAGCCACCTCACCAGCCACACAGCTCCCATGTGCTCCACATGTAACACCGTCGTCCACACCCAGTTCGCCTCACCGCATCTGATCGAACAGATCGTGTACGACGGCCTGGACCCGGCCACCGACCCGGCGTGGGAGACCTCGGGAGCGGCGACCGTCGAGGACTACGGCCGGTGGTGCGGTCATCTGTGCGGCGCTGGCAACGTACGCCGAAGAGGCCCACGCGCTCCCCACCACCGTCCACCGCCATCTCGGCCCGGCGGAGATCCTTGAACTCCTCGACGCGGGACGGACGGTGATGGCCTCGGTCCACTATGAAATCCGTAACCCGGGTCGCCCGGCGCCGGGCAGGGGCGGCCATCTGGTGCTGGTGACGGGCCGTACGCCGGACGGCGAGGGCGTCCATTTCCACAACCCGTCGGGCACGGCCCCTCTCTCACGGGCCGCGGATCTCCCCCTCGCCACCTTCGAGCGCTTCTTCGCCGGCCGAGGGGTCTCCTTCGCCGGACCACGCGAACACACCGCACACCTCGCGAAGGAAGCGGGCCCGGGGGCGTAGCCGGCCCCCGAGCCCTGTTGATGCCACCTGGTTGATGCGCCGCCCGTTGAAGAGACCGGATCAGTCGTAATGTCGCCGCGTCCTGCCTTTGGACCACCGCGGATCGAAGCTCCGCGGGCCGGAATTGAACCGGCATCTCGACGCGCATGGGCCCGGGCCCGGTTGGTACGGCGATCGGCGACGAATGCTGAGTCTGGAGCAAGAGTCTGAGATTGAACGCGGCCCGAAGCCGGTACCGCGCAGTCACGACGAACTTCAGTTTCAGCTTGCGCTCTTCGCGCACCCCAACCGCACAATGGTGGCCGGGGAGTTGATGAGGCTACCCGAACAGGTAGCCGAAGACGGCGTCGCCCACCCGCTGGTCGGTGACCTCGGCGCCGTTCGCCTCCTCGCGGGCGAACTTCACGGCCTGCTGGAGCTTCTCCACCCGCTCCAGCACGTCGTTCACGCGCCGGGCCGTCAGCGCACCGGAGAACTTGACGGTCGTCCAGTACCCGACCGGGATGTCCTCGTAGTACACCTCGACCTGCGCGGGGTGCTTCTCGGTGGCCTCGGCCTTCACGTGGTTGCGCGGCACCTTCTTCGTCCGAAGCGTCCGTACGGCGTCCGTCCTCCAGTCGTCGGTCGACGGGTCGAGCGTCCACGCCTCGGAGGCGTCGAGCAGGGGAAGCTTGCGCACGAAGGCGTAGATGTCCGTCAACTGCTTCTCCAGGAACAGCAGATAGGACACCGGGACCGCGCTCACGAGTACCCGACCGTCGACGGTCACGTCGGCGCGGGCCTCGCAGTTCGCCCAGTCCTTGGTGGCGGTCACGTCGAAGAGCCTGGTCAGCGTCTTCGCGGTGTCGCGCAGCACGTCCTCGGCCTTGATCTGGACCCGCGTCGACTCGGGCGGAAGCTGCTCGCCCTCTTCGTCCTTCGGCTGGTACGTGCGCGAGATGCCCGCGAGCAGCGCCGGCTTCTGGAGCCCGTGATGGGCCGCCGTCAGGTCCTGCTGCGCCTTAGACTTGACGCCCTTCTCCACCGCGATGATCTGATTGAGTTTCGCCACGACCAAGACGCTAGCAAGATCACTCGCATCTTCCGAACCATTTATACGATCAGCCGGACCCTCCGCCCACGCCTGCACCCACCCCCGCACCTCATCACTTCAACACCTCAACAACGCCCGGGAGTTCGCGCGATGGGCAGAGCATACGCCGCAGTGAGAGACACTCCCCTCGACGCGCTCGCGACGCACCGGACCACACGGAGCGCGCCGCGCTCGGGGAAGGCGGTGCGCGCGTTCATCGGGGCGGCGACGCCAGGGGTGCGCTGACATGGTCGGCGCCGGACCACCGGTCGTCGTCGTCCAACCACGCAGACCGCGCCTGCACTGCACCGAATGCCACCAGGGCCCGCTCCCCCTCCTCGTCCTGGAGCACAACGCCCCGCACTGCCTGGACTGCGCGGACCTCGGCCACCTCAGCTACCTCCCGCGCGGCAACGCGGCTCTCACGCGCCGCGCCCGGGAGGCCAGTTCGCTGTGGGCGGTGGTCCTGCGCCACAACAGCCGCCGTACGCGTTACGAACGCCAGGGCATCCTCGTCGAGGAGCGGGCCCTGCTCCGGGCGGAGGCCGCCTGCCTGGCGGACGCCGACGCCCGCGCCCGCCGCCGCGAACGGGACGCGGCACGCCGCGCGGTCGAGGATGTCCGCTTCACCGCCACCCTGACCGCGGAGATTCTGCGCCTGTTCCCGTGCTGCCCGCCGGTCCGGGCCGAGGCGGTCGCCACGCACACCTCGCTCCGGGGCAGCGGCCGGGTGGGCCGCAGCGCGGCGGGCCGCTCCCTGGACGAGGGCGCGGTGACGGCCGCGGTGCGGGCGGCGGTACGGCACGACGACACGGCGTACGACGCGCTGCTGATGAGCGGCGTACGGCGTGACGAGGCGCGGCGGCGGATGGCGGGGGCGATCGAGACGGTGCTGGCGGCGTGGCGGAGGCCTAACCCTCCGCGCGGTAGTCCTGGACACTCCGGCCGACGCGACGCTTGACCAACTCGGGCAATTGTCCGGCCAGTTCATCCGCGATCGCGGGCACGTCGAGGGTGAGCAGCCGCCGGTCCCGCATGAGGACGCGCCCGTCGACGATGGTGGTCAGCACGTCACTGGAGCGCGCGCTGTGCACCCGGGTGGCGGCGATGTCGTGCGGCGGCCGGGTGTGGGGCCCGGTGAGGTCCACCAGGATCAGATCGGCCCGGTGCCCGGCCGCGAGCGCGCCCACGACACCCTCCAGGCCAATGGCGCGGGCGCTCTGACGAGTCGCGTGGTCGAGCGCCTGGCGCGCGGTCATCCAGGTCGGATCGGCCTCGAAGGACTTCTGCACCAGCGCGGTGAGGGTCATGCTCTCCCACACATCGAGGGTGTTGTTCGAGGCGGCGCCGTCCGTCGCCAGACCGACCGGGATCCCGATGGAGCGCAGCGCGCGGATGGGCGTGGTGCCCCAGCCGAACTTCAGATTGCCCCTGGGGGCGGTCGCGACGGCAATGCGGCCGCTGCCGTTTTGAAGCACCGCCAGGTCCTCGTCCCTGATGCCGGTGCCGTGCGCGATGAGGAGGTTCACGTCCAACAGCCCCGCACGTGCGAGCACTTGCATGGGTGAGACCCCGTACCGCTCCAGGCTGCTGTCGGTCTGCGCCCGATTCTCGGCGGCATGAATGTGAACGGGAAGCCCGTGTTCGTGGGCGAGTTCGGCGGTGGCCGCCAGATCGGCGTCGTCGACGGTGTACGGCGCGTGGGGAGCCAGCGAGGTGGTGATCCGCCCACCGGCAGCGCCCCGCAGCCGAAGCGCGAACTCCACTGACCGTGCACGCCCTTCGGCCCCCTGACTGGAGAAGAAGGCCGACCCGAGGTTGGCCCGCAGCCCGCTCGCGACGACCGCGGCGGCGACCCGGTCCATGGCGAAGTAGTGGTCGGCGAAGGAGGTGACACCACCACGGATCATCTCGGCGCAGGCCAGCGACGCACCCAGTTCGACCACGGGGTCGGTGAGGTTGCTCTCCATGGGCCAGATCCAGTCGTTGAACCACTCCTCGGCGGCCATGTCCTCCGCGATGCCCCGCAGCGCCACCATCGGCGAGTGGGTATGGCAGTTGATGAACCCGGGCATGGCGAGCTGCCCGCGCGCGTCGATCCGCTCGGCGGACGGCAGATCGGCGACGTCCTGGGCGGACGTGACGGCCTGGATGACTCCGTCGCGTACGACAACGGCGGCGTCCTCGACGAAGTCGATCCCACCGTCCCCGCCCGCCCCGGGCACCAGGGCGGTACAGCCCGTAATAACAAGATCGGCGGGCATCCGGCGCCTCCTCGGTCCGCCCTGCTCGGGGCCTACCCGGAACAGGATCAAAAAATGGGGCCCCGAACAGGCCCTCATCGGCACGTGATCAGCCTCCCCCATGGGCAGCCCTCTGTCATGAAGGATCGCCCCCTGCTGCTCCTGGACGTGGACGGCCCGCTGAACCCGTACTTCGCCCGCCTCCCCCGCCTGCGCGGCTACACCACCCGCCGCCTCCACCCGGCCAACTGGCTTTCCCGCCAGACTCCCGGCTCCCGCGCCCACCGCCGCGGGCTGCGCATCCGCCTGCACCCCGGCCACGGGGCACTCCTCTCGGCGCTCCCGTACGAGCTGGTCTGGGCCACCACGTGGATGCACGAGGCCAACGAACTGATCGCCCCGGTCATCGGCCTCCCCGACACCCTCCCGGTGATCGAGTGGCCGGAGCTGTTCGGCAAGGACCCGGACGGCCTGTACTGGAAGACCCGCCCACTCCTGAAGTGGGCGGTGGGACGCCCGTTCGTCTGGGTCGACGACATGATCACGGATCTGGACACGGCGTACGTCGCGGCCCACCACGACGCTCCGGCGCTGCTGCTGCGCATTCATCCGCGCCACGGTCTGCGGAAGGCGGACTTTGTTGCGCTGACGCGGTGGGCGGAGGAGCTCTAGCCCCACGACTGCTCGCTCCGGATGCCCAACGGGTCCGCATTACGCGCGCGGACCGCGACGGCGTCTGGTCCATGGCCGTCACGTGGCGCGGGACCGCGGCCGACCTGTCCACTCCACCCACGCCACCCGCGCCACCCGCGCCGGGCCGTACGACGACGCCCGCTCGGAGTGCTTTCGGTCAGCGCCTGCCGTCGGGGCGCGCTGCTCGTCCCGCGTAGGAACGGCTCCGCCGGGGCACCGAGCTGCCGGGGCTCCTCGGCTCGTCGGGCCCGACCCGGCGGAGCGAACACCCGGAACCGGCCATTGAACAGGGCCTGCCGCCATTGGCATGGACCTGCCCAGCTTCCTCGGCTACGCTCCGGCCGGGTGGAATATGAGAGCGCTCTCATCCGCCTGATCGCTCTCATCCGCCTGCTGTTCCGCCCCACGCTGCTGGAACAACAGAAGGGCCAATACCTTGAGACGCACCACAGTCATACGCACCGGTCTGTCCGCCATCCTCCTCCTCGGTACCTGGGCAACCGCCGGGCTCGCCCCGGCCGCGGCCGCGACACCGGAGCCGACCACCACCCCACCGGCCTCCACCGGCCTACTCAGCGCCATGCAGAGGGACTTGGGCCTGACGCAGAGCCAGGCCAAGGCAAGGCTGAAGGCCGAGAAGACGGCAACCGCACTCGAAGGCGACGCGCGGCGCGCCGCGGGCGCGTCGTACGGCGGCTCCTGGTTCGACGCGGACAGCGGAAAGCTGACCGTCGCCGTGAACGGCGCCGAAAGGGCCGACGACGTGCGCGCGACAGGCGCCACGGTCCGGCTGGTGACGCACAGCGCGAGGGAGCTCGACGCCGTCAAGACGCGGATCGACTCGCTGTCCGCGCCGGCCGGGGTGAGCAGCTGGCACGTGGATCCCGAAGCCGGTCGGGTCGTGCTGAACATCGTCGCCTCGGCGCGGGACGACAACGATGTCCAGAGCTTCGTCGAGCAGGCCCGCAAAGCCGGCCCGGTGAAGGTCGAGGAGACCTCCCAGGCCCCGACCACCTTCGCCGCCGGGACCGTGGGCGGCGACCCGTACTACACGGGGAACGTCCGGTGCTCCATCGGCTTCTCCGTGCACGGCGGCTTCGTCACCGCCGGACACTGCGGCTCGGCGGGCGCCTCCGTGCGCGGCTGGGACAACTCCGCCATCGGCAACTTCCAGGGCTCGTCCTTCCCGGGCAACGACTACGCCTGGGTGAGCGTCGGCAGCGGCTGGTGGACCGTTCCGGTGGTCCTCGGCTGGGGCACGGTCCCCGACCAACTGGTCCGCGGCTCCGCCGAGGCCCCCGTCGGCGCCTCGGTCTGCCGGTCCGGCTCCACGACGCACTGGCACTGCGGCAGGGTCCTGGCCAAGAACGAGACCGTCAACTACAGCCAGGGCGCGGTCCACCAGATGACCAAGACCAGCGTCTGCGCCGAGGGTGGCGACTCGGGCGGCTCCTTCATCAGCGGCGACCAGGCACAGGGCGTGACCTCCGGCGGCTGGGGCAACTGCGGCAGCGGCGGCGAGACCTGGCACCAGCCGATCAACGAGATCCTCGGCCGGTACGGTCTGCGACTGCACACGGCTTAGGACTGCGGACGCGCCTGGGCCCGCACCCGGCCCGACCGCCTGACGCAAGACCCCGTAGCACCCCCGCGGGCACCCGTCGCGACAAGGGTCCGGCCACGTCCGGTCCCCCTCCCCTTGCCGCGGCGGGATTTCCCTTGCCGTGACCCGCACGGTCCATCCGCTGCACACCCCCGGGCTTTTCGCAGCCGCACCTCACCAGCCTCAACACTCACCCCACGAGTGCCATTTACCGATACGGGCGGATTGGCCTTCGGTGCCTGGATAGGCTCCACCTCACGCTCCTGAGGGGGGAGCCTCATCTCATCGTTCCAGGGAGCGCGTACGGCCGGCCGTCCAGCCTCGCGCTCCGGCCTGTGGGGGGTCTTCCGTGCACGAAATGGTCAAGGGTTCCAACGTCGGTGTCAGCACGCTCAGCGACAACGCCGACTCCGTCATCATCAGTCTGAGCTGGAGCAGCCCGAGCGGTGAGGGCGATGCCGACGTATCGGTGCTGCTGCTCGGCGGGAACGGCAAGGTTCGCCACAACGACGACTTCTTCTTCTACAACAACCCCGCCGCGTCGGACGGCAGCGTGCAACTCCTCGGGCTCACGCCCACGGAGAACGGCACTGAGGACCGGATCAAACTCGACCTCTCCGTCCTGCCCGCCGAAATCGACCGGGTGGTCGTCGCCGCGAGCCGCCATCAGCGGGCGGCGTTCGGCGAGTTGGAGAACATCCGGCTCGTGCTCACCGACGGCAGCGGTGAGGGTGTCCTCGGCTTCTCCATCACGGATGCGAGTGTGGAGAGCGCTTTCGTGTTCGGTGAAATGTACCGGCGCGACGACGCATGGAAGTTCCGTGCCGTGGGGCAGGGGTACGAAACCGGACTCGCGGGGCTCGCGACCGACTACGGCATCGAGATCGACGAGGACGAGGACGACGATCAGGACACCGAGGCACAGGACGCGGAAGTCCAGGACGCGGAAACCGCCGCGCAGTCGCGCGTTGGGATCGCCGCGACGGCGCAGGCAACGCGAGCGGAACCCGCGCGTACGGAAGCCACGCATGCCGAGCCGGTCGTCGGCGCCCCCGCAACCGTGGTGCCGTCGGCCGCAGTCCCCGCTCAGCCCGCAGCCCGGTCCGTACCCGAATCGGCCCGGCCCCCGGCCCCCGCGCAGCGTCTGCGCACCGCGAAGAAGAAGGTCGCCCCGCCCAAGGTCGCGAAGCCCTCGCTCGCCGAGAACGACTCCTGGCGCAGCGCACGGCTGTTCCCCGCGTCCTCCCTGAAGAGCGACCACGAACGCGAGATGCGGGCGACCTCCATCCTGCTGTCCGTCATGGCCCAGGTCCCCAAGTTCGGGCATCGCCTCACCGCCGGTTTCGGCGCGCCCGCCGGCCGCATGGAGACCTTCACCGAGGTCTCCCTTCCGAACGGGGACAGCCCGAGGCGGCCGGACGGCATCATCCGCGTCGAGCGTGCGGGCAAACTGTGGACCGCCCTGGTGGAGACCAAGACCAACGGCAACCCCCTCAAGGCCGAGCAGATCCAGGCCTATATGGACATCGCGGCCCGGCGCGGATACGAAGCCGTCATCACGCTGTCCAACGATGTGGCTCTGGAGGGCAGCCCACTGGTCGATGTGAGGATCGACGGCCGCCGCAAGCACAAGGTCGCCCTCTGGCACCTGTCCTGGGCGGAAGTCACCCACCAGGCCCAGATGTTGATCAACCACGAGGGCGTACGCCACGAGTCGCAGGCCTGGCTCCTGCGCGAGCTGCTCCACTACCTTCAGCACGACAACTCCGGGTGTCACGGCTTCCAGAACATGGGCCCGGCCTGGGTCCCCGTGCGCAGAGGGATCGACGAGGAGACCCTGTGCGCCGGGGACGCCCGCACCGTGCTCGTCGTGGAGAGCTGGGAGCGGCTGATCCGGCAGGTGTGTCTGCGGCTCGGTGGTGAGATCGGCGAGAAGGTCGTTCCCGTCCAGCGCGCCAGGCGCGGCACGGACCCCGGGTCGCGCCGGGTCGCACTCGCGGACCGTCTCTGCGAGGACGGGCTGCTGCACGCGGAGGTGCGGATAGAGGGGGCGCCGGGCATTCTGCTGATCACTGCCGACCTCCGGTTGAGCAGGCTCCGCACCTCCATCGAGGTCCCGGCCCCGGAGCTGGGATACCCCCTCACCTGGGTGAAACGGCTGGTGAAGCAGTTGGGTGAGGCTCCGGCGGATCTGCACGTCCAGACGCTCGTCGAGGGCGACGGGACCGGGCCGCGCAGCACGCTGGAGAAGCTGCGGCCGGAACCCGGCGATCTCCTGCCGAAGGACGGCAGCCAGATCACCGGCTTCCGGTTGTCGCTCTCCAAGGGGATCGGCAGCACGCGGGGCAACGCGGAGTCCGGGTTCATCCGCAGCGTGGATTCTGCTGTCGACCGTTTCTACTTGAGCGTGGTGACACAGGTCGTGGCACAGGCACAGGGGGAGAAGCGAACGGCGCAGCGCGGCCGAAACACTGCCTCGGCCGGTGTCCCGGCCTGACCTCGCATCAGGCCGGTCCCGGTCCCCCGCACTTCCCCTGTGTCTCGTGCACCGCGTACGTCTCGTGCACCGCGTACGTCTCGTACACCGCTGTTCGTGCGCCGTCCTTCAGTCGTCCAGCAGGGCGCTGAGCGCACCCACCGGGTCCGCGTCCGGGGTGCCCGTCGGCCACCAGTCGTCGGTGCCCGGGTCCGATTCGTACGGGTACCAGCGGTCGTCGTGGCCGAGCCGGAGCTGGATGCCGCGCTCCGCGTCGCTGAGGCGGTTGCGGTGGGGGCGCAGGCGGGGGAGACGCGCGGCGGACAGGGCCGGGCCCGCCCGGTCGAAGGGGCCCGCCGGCGGGTCCCAGGGCGCTTCCAGGACCGCCAGACCCGGGCGACCGCCCTGCTGCCAGGCCGCTACCGCACGGGCCAGGTCGGTGGGGGTGCGGCCGGTCGCGGACGCGAGGGCGGCGTACAGGCCGCGGGTGGCGGCGGTGAGGCCCGAGCCGGGCTGCGCGGCGGCCAGCCGGACCGCGTCCTGCCACGCGGTGAGCGCTGCGATGGGGTCCTCACCGGTGGTGAGGAGGGTGTGGGCGCGGGCCGCGGCGTCCGTCACCAGGAGGTCCAGAGCGAGCGGGTCCGGGGCGCCGCGCGAGCCGGGGTACGCCGCCGAGGCGTGGCTGGGGTGCACGGGCACCGGCAACGGACCCGGGAGCGCCGGGAGTGTGCGCGGGGCCAGGGCGGTGTCGGCGGGGATCCCGGGGAAGGGCGGCGGTGCGGGCCTTTCGCGCGCCGAGTGGGCCACGTTGCGGCGGGCGAGGTCGTCGAGGAGGTCACGCTCGGCCCGGCCGCGCATCAGCAGCAGCACGAACGGATCGTTGTCCAGGAGACGGGCGGTCTCGTAGCAGAGGGCGGCGGCGTGCTTGCAGGGGTGGCCGTGGTCCGGGCAGGAGCAGGACGGGGCGAGGTCTCCCGGGACGGGCAGCAGGTCCACGCCGGCCTCGGCCGCCGACTCCACCAGGGAGTGCGGCATGTCCTTGTCGAGGAGGGCAGCCATGTGCCCGGGGTCGGCCGCCGCCGTGGTCAGGAAGCGGTCCCAGTCGTCGTCGGGCAGCACACGAAGGCGGATCTCCGTACGGTACGGGCGGGGCCTGCTGCCGCGGACGTACGTGATGATCCGGCCCGGCGCGACACTGATCGCGCCGACGTTCCCCTCGCCGGCGTAACTGCGGCCGCGGGCCAGGCGGCCCGGGTCCAGGGAGAGCGCTTCGAGTGCCTCGATCCAGGCGGCGCCCCACCAGCTGACGCTCATGCCCCCGCTCCCGCCCCCGCCGATGCTTGCGTCCGCTCCGGTGCTCATGCGGGCCTCCGCAGGGACACCAGGTCCGCCAGCTCGCGGTCGGTGAGCTCGGTCAGGGCGGCCTCCCCGCCGCCGCCGAGAACCGCGTCGGCCAACGCCCGCTTAGACGCGATCAGTTCGGCGATACGGTCCTCCACCGTGCCTTCCGCGATCAGGCGGTGCACCTGCACCGGCTGGGTCTGGCCGATGCGGTAGGCGCGGTCGGTGGCCTGGTCCTCCACGGCCGGGTTCCACCAGCGGTCGTAGTGGATGACATGGGCGGCCCTGGTGAGGTTCAGGCCGGTGCCCGCCGCTTTCAGGGAGAGCAGGAAGACGGGGACCTCGGCGGACTGGAAGCGGTCCACCATTTCCTCGCGCCGCGCGATGGGCGTTCCGCCGTGCAGGAGTTGGGTGCCGACGGCGCGGGCCGCCAGGTGGTCGGCGAGGATGCGGGCCATCGTCACGTACTGGGTGAAGACCAGGACGGAGCCGCCCTCCGACAGGATCGTGTCGAGGAGCTCGTCGAGCAGTTCGAGCTTTCCCGAGCGGTCGGCGAGGCGTCTGGTGTCCTCCTTCAGATACTGCGCCGGGTGGTTGCAGATCTGCTTGAGGGAGGAAAGGAGTTTCATGACGAGGCCGCGGCGGGCGATGCCTTCCGATGCCTCGATGACCGCCATGGATTCGCGGACGGCCGCTTCATAGAGCGAGGCCTGCTCGCGCGTGAGCGAGACGGCGTGGTCGGTCTCCGTCTTCGGCGGCAGCTCGGGCACGATGCCCGGGTCGGACTTCTTGCGGCGCAGGAGGAACGGGCGGACCAGGCGGGCAAGGCGCTCGGAGGCGTCCTGGTCCTCGCCGCTCTCCACCAGCCGCGCGTGCCGGGCCCGGAAGGATTTGAGCGGGCCGAGCAGCCCGGGGGTGGTCCAGTCGAGGAGGGCCCACAGCTCGGAGAGGTTGTTCTCCACGGGGGTGCCCGTCAGCGCGATGCGTGCGGGGGCAGGGATGGTGCGCAGCGCCTTGGCGGTCGACGAGTAGGGGTTCTTGACGTGCTGTGCCTCGTCGGCGACGACCATCCCCCAGGCCTGAGTGGCGAGCTCGGGTGCGCTCGTACGCATCGTCCCGTACGTCGTGAGGACGAAGCCGCCGTCGAGCGGGTCGAGGTCGTCGAGGGTCCGTGTCGTGCCGTGGAAGCGGCGGACCGGGACGCCCGGCGCGAAGCGGGTGATCTCGCGTTGCCAATTCCCCAGGAGGGAGGCGGGGCAGACCACCAGGGTGGGCTCGGGGCGGGCCCGACGCAGATGCAGCGCGATGACCGTGATCGTCTTGCCCAGGCCCATGTCGTCGGCGAGACAGCCGCCCAGGCCGAGTGCGGTCATCTGGTCGAGCCAGGCGAGACCGCGTAGCTGGTAGTCGCGCAGGGTGGCGTCGAGGCCGGCCGGCTGGGCGACCGGCAGGGCGCCGGCCGCCGTGTCACCGGCTTCGGCGATGAGTCGGTTACGGACGGCGGCCAGGGCGCCGACGGGGATCGCGTCGACCTGCTCGCCGTCGACCTCCGCACTGCCGGTGAGCGCCACGACGAGCGCGTCGACCGGGGCCAGCAGGCCCAACTCCCGCTTGCGCGCCTTGCGTACGAGCGCCGGGTCGACCACCACCCACTGGTCGCGCAGCCTTACGATCGGGCGGTGCGCCTCGGCGAGCGTGTCCATGTCGGACTCGCTGAGCTCCTCACCACCGAGCGCCAGCTGCCAGCTGAAGGCGAACAGCTCCTGCGCGTCGAAGAAGGAAGTGCCGTCGGTTGCCGAGCCGGGGGCGGCGCGCACCACCGCGGTCGCCGAGAGCGTACGGGCCAGCTCCCTGGGCCAGTGGACGGCGACGCCCGCCGCAGCGAGCTTGGCCGCCGCCGGACCGAGCAGGTCGTACAGCTCGTCCTCCGACAGCGGCAGTACGTCGGGAACGGGGCGCTCCAGGAGCCGCCCGAGCGGAGGCCAGACGCGCGCCGCCCGGCGAAGCGCCAGCACCGCGTCGATCCTGGCCCGCGGGCCGAAACCGTCGCTTCCGCCGCCCGCCCACAGGGCGGCGGCGTCGATGACATGGGTGGGGTCGGCCAGGCTGTGCACCTGGACCAGGGCGGTGCCGGCGCGGCGCTTCACCGGGGCATCGGCGGCGTCGCTGTCCGCGTCGTAATCGCTCGGGTCCTGACGGGCCGCATCCTGACCGGCCGCCGTGTCCGCGTCGTCCGCACCCCCGTCGAAGAGCTCGAACTGCGACAGGTCCAGACGCAGCGACACCCGCACTCCCGCGTCCATCCCGGACGCGACCTCCGCCGCCCACTCCCGCAGGCCCGGCAGATGCTGCGCGGCGCGCGCCGCGAAGGGCGCGCCCACCGCGAAGGCGGCCGAAGGGGTCCGGGGCAGCGTGTCGGCGACCGCGTCGAGGAACGCCTTCACCAGCGCTTCGGGCTCGGGGAGCTGGAGCGGCGCACGGCCGGGGAGCGGCACCGCGTACGCCTCGGGGGGCATGGCCGCCGCGACGGCCCGCACCTGCGCGATGTCGTCGGCGTCGAGCGGTCCGGCCCGCCAGGCGTCGTGGTCGCCCGCGGTCAGGCCGGGCAACAGCCGGGCCCGCGCGGTCAGGTGCAGCGCGTGCAGCGCGGCGGCGCCCCAGCAGCGGGCGGCGGGGTGGGCCGCCGGGTCCTGCCGGGCGCGGGCCAGCAGCGGCAGCGCTTCGGTGATGGACATGAGCAGGGCGGGAACGGTGCGGCGGCGGACGGCGGCGCCGTGCCGGCGTACGACCGTGATCTCGGCGCTCGCGCCGGGCAGCGCGTCACCCTCCGGGTCCCAAAAGGCGACCTTGCCGTCGCGCGGCAGCTCGGCGGGCAGGAAGACTGCGGCAGCACGCCGGACCGAAGCGAGCGAAACGGGAGCGCGCGGGGCCCCCGATGGCTGCTGCGTGCTGTCCACGTCGACTCCCCCGCCCCACTCGTGTGCTTGTGTCCCTGTACACGTGCGAGTCTACGGGCGGGGTCTGACAGCCGGTCTTCGCGATGCGGACCAGGTGGGGCGCGGCGCTCCAGCCGCGCCACCGGGCGGAGCGGGACCGGGGGAGCGGGATCGGGCGGAGCGCCGAGTCCTCAGCGGCCGGCCCGCCTTATCCCCGCCTGCCCCCTCCCGCGAACCAGAGCGGGCTGCCGGACCCGGCAGAGATCCGCCCTCTTCAGGTCTGCCTCTTCAGGTCTGTTCGCCGAAGTGCACGGAAAAGATCGTCCGCGCCTGGACGACATGGCCGTGCCGCACTCCCCCCTGATCGTGTTATGTACGTCGCCACGGCCCGGCCCGTCCTCGCCCGGCGCCAACTCCCCGAGCAGCGCGCGGAGTTCTGCCGCAGAGCTCCGGATCCGCCTGAAGTGCCCGGCGCAGCCGGGTGCGCCACTCCGCCTCCACGTCCGACACCGTCTGCTCGTCGCCCGCCTCCCGCGCGGCGGCCAGTTCGCCGCGCGACAGCTCTAGCTCGCCCTCGACCGTCTCCTCGTCGACCGCAGCACCGCCGCGTGAGAAGAACGCGGCGACGCGCCCGCGCACCTGCGACCAGGAATCCGTCACCATCTGTTGCACCAGCGCCGTCGCTCATGCCGTCGCCAGAGCCACCAACTCGGCTTCCATCGCGCCCCCTCAACCTGCGTCCTCGACCTGAGTCGGTCCGTACAGCTACCCCTTACACCGTAAAGAGATCCGTCGGTGCGTGCGGGCGAAAACCCACTTCGTAACAGCTCATGGCCCCGCGCGCCGCGCCGGACGAGGGGTCCGGCAGGGCGCGCGGGGCCATGAAGGCGACGGGCGGGCGGCTACGCGCGACGGCGTACCAGCGCGACGAGGTCCGCGTTGTGGTGGCGGCGGACCCAGGCGATGACGAGGAGCAGCGCCATCACGATCAGTGGCGTCGCCGCGTTCTGCCCGTCGAAGGCGGTGATCTGCGTGATGAACGCCCCGACCATCAGCCCGCTCAGGGCGAGCGCCGAGACGCCGGACAGAATCGGTATCACCAGGGCGATCGCACCGGCCAGTTCCAGGCCGCCCGTCAGGTACATGAACCAGTCGCCGAAGCCGATCTTGTCGAAGCTCTCGGCGGCCGAGGGGTGCGCGATCAGCTTGGGCAGCGCGCTGGGAACGGCGAAGAACAGGGCGAGTACGACCTGGAGCACACGCACGGCGATGTTCGACCGGCGGCCCGTCCCGGCCGGAGCCGACCCGGCGGCGGCAGCGGAAGCCGAAGTGGAAGCAGGGGTGGAAACAGGGGTGGAAGCGGCGGCTGGGGTGGTGGTGGCCTCGGACATCGTGGTCTCCCTCTGTGCAGCAGTGCGGTGCGTGCTCTTCAGAGATGTAGACCCGGCGGGCCCTCGGAACTCATCGGCCTGAGAGGCCATTTCCTCAACGGCTGCTCGTTCGGTCGGCCGAACGCTCCACGGTGGGGCGGCCTGTTCACGCCCCGCACACCTTGATGCTCCCTGTTCATGTCCTGCCGGCCGGACGACCATTCGATGCTCACGCTGCGCTTGCCATGTTCCCGACATCGAGAGGCTCTCCGTGCTCCGACACCGAACGCTCCGTTCGACCGCACTCGCCCTGAGCACCACGCTGACGGCGCTCGCCCTCGCCGCGCCGGCCGAGGCGCACGGGCCCGCCGCCGACCCGCTGCCCGCCGTCACCCCCCGGGCCGAGACCTCGGCGCTCCACGACGACGAGGCCGGGGGCAACGCCGACGCGGACGACCCGGCGATCTGGCGCAATACGAGCGATCCCGACCGCAGCCTGGTCATCGCCACCGCCAAGGAGGCGGGCCTGCGGGTGTACGACCTGGACGCGCGCCAGGTGCAGGCGATCCCGGCTCCCTCGACGGGCGCCGCGGGCGACGCTCCGGGGCGGTTCAACAACGTCGACCTCGTGACGGGCCTGCGCCTGTCGTCGGGTCGCGCCGATGTCGCCGTGACCAGTGACCGCGGCAACGACCGGCTGCGGGTCTACCGCATCGACCGCGACCGCCCCGGCGGCCCACTGACCGACATCACCGACCCGGCCGCCGCGCCGGTCTTCTCCGGCAGCCAGAGCGAGATCAACGACCAGCGGACGGCGTACGGCCTGGCCACCTGGACCGACCGCAGGACCGGGCGCTCCTACGCACTGGTCAGCCGGCGCGAGCGCACCGGTATCGCCCTGCTGGAACTCACCGCCACCGCGGGCGGCAAGGTCGGCTACCGCAAGGTCCGCACGCTCGACCTGCCGTCGGCCTTCCGGCTGCCGAACGGCGCCACCTGGTCCCCCTGCGCCGAGCCGGGTGAGCTTCCCCAGGTCGAAGGCATGGTCGTCGACCCGGACAACGGCATGCTGTACGCGGGCCAGGAGGACGTAGGCATCTGGCGGCTGCGCGCCGATCTCACAAGCGCGCCGCAACTCGTCGACAAGGTACGTGAATACGGCGTTCCGGGCGTCTACGACGAGGAGACCGAGGAGTGCGCCCCGGGGGCCGATCCCGGCTTCGGCGGGTCCCGGATCTCGTCCGACGTCGAGGGACTGACGCTGCTGACCGAGTCCGACGGTGACGGGTACCTTCTCTCGTCGAGCCAGGGCGACGACACCTTCGCCCTCTACGACCGTGAGCTCAAGGACAACAACGAGTACGAGGGCGGCTTCCGCGTCACCGCGGCGTCCAAGGCCCTCGACGGCTCTGAGGAGTGCGACGGGACGGCGGTGCTGAACGCTCCACTCGGCAGCAGGTATCCGCGCGGCCTCCTCGTCGTGCAGGACGGCCACAACACATCGGCGGACGGCGACGGCGGGCGGGAGTCCACGGACTTCAAGTTCGTGGACCTCGGCAGGGTCATGGACCGTATCGACGACTGATCAGGCCCTCGGCCACGGCTGTCGACGAGCTGGGGACGACGGTCGACGTGGTGAGCGCCGGGTGCGGAACGCCGCGCGGGCGCTCACCGCGGGCGGGCGGCTGTTCGCACCCGGTCGCGAGTCCTCACGCGAGTCACAGCGCGACCCGGCACAGGGTTCATTGCGCGTCGGAGTCGAACCGCGCCGCCGCCAGATACTCCGGCTTCGGGTCCAGGGCGGCGGCCAGCCGGAAGTGGCGCTTGGCCTGATCCGGGCGGGCCACCCGCTCGTACGTCCGCGCCAGGGCGAAGTGGGCGAAGGCGTTGTCCGGTTCGCGCTCCAGGACGAGCTGGAACTCAAGCTCGGCCAGCCGCAGTTGGGCCGCGGCGAAGAAGGCGCGGGCACGCAGGAGCCGAGCTGCCGTGTTTTCCGGGTGGACCGCTATCACGGAGTCGAGGAGCTTGACGGCACCCCGCGGATCGCGCGTGGCGAGCAACTGCTCCGCCGCGCGGTAGTCGATGATGTGGGTTTC
This sequence comes from Streptomyces sp. A5-4, assembly GCF_051131715.1. Taxonomy (NCBI): domain Bacteria; kingdom Bacillati; phylum Actinomycetota; class Actinomycetes; order Kitasatosporales; family Streptomycetaceae; genus Streptomyces; species Streptomyces sp. A5-4. The sequence continues at coordinate 1,641,562 of NZ_CP178591.1, forward strand.
CGGGCTGCGTTCGGACACGCTGACATCCTTCCCCTCGCCTCACACTTTCAACGGTCGGCACGGCATGTCATATTCCGTGGGCCGACCGCGGCCTAGCTCCCTGGGGCGGCGGTCCGCCCGGCGCGCCCGGTCAGCTCGGCCCAGACCTTGCGGACCTGTGGCTCCAGCGCCTCCAACGGCCCGTCGTTGTCGACGACCAGGTCGGCGATCTCCAGGCGTTGCTCGCGGCTCGCCTGCGCAGCCATCCGGCTGCGGGCCTCGTCCTCGGTCATGCCACGCAGTCGCACGAGCCGCGCCAACTGGGTCGCCGCTGACGCGTCCACGACAATCACCAGGTCGTACAGCGGGGCCAGTGCGTTCTCCGTGAGCAGGGGTACGTCGTGGATGACGACGGCGTCCGCGTCCGCGCCGCCCTCCAGCTCCGCGGAGCGGGCGCCGACCAGGGGGTGGACGATCGCGTTCAGCGTCGCCAGACGGGCCGGGTCGGCGAAGACGATCGAGCCGAGCTTCGGACGGTCCAGTGTCCCGTCGGCGGCGAGGATGTCCTGGCCGAAGGCCTCCACGACGGCCGCGAGTCCGGGGGTTCCCGGCGCGACGACCTCCCGGGCGATCTTGTCGGCGTCGATCAGTACCGCCCCGTACGAGACGAGCATGCGCGACACTTCGCTCTTGCCGGCGCCGATACCGCCGGTCAGGCCCACTTTCAGCATGCGCGAAAGCTTAAGGGGAGCCTGCGGATCCGTTGGCTCCCCGGACCCTCCGGTCCACTGGGGCTCCATCCAAGGCCCGTTCCTGGACCGGCAGTTCGAGCCCTGGAAACCGGACGGGCTGGGCGCTGCCGCAAGTGGCGGCGGCATCCAGCCCGTCCGGGACCCGGCAAACGCCTAGCCCTCGCCCTCCCGCTCGGCGAGGAAACGCTCGAATTCGAGGCCGATCTCGTCAGCCGACGGCAGATCGACCGCCTCCGCCACCAGATTGCCCCGCGTCTCCGCACCCGCCACCGCGTCGTACTGGTGCTCAAGCCCCTGCACGAGCGAGATGAGTTCCTCGTCGCCCTCGCCGATCTGCCGGGAGATCTCGTCCTGCGTCAGGCGGGCCTCCGTGCGCAGCGAGTGCGCGACCCCGGGCAGCACGAGCCCGGTCGCCGCCGTGATCGCCTCCAGAGTGGTCAACGCGGCGTCGGGGTACGACGAACGCGAGACGTAGTGCGGCACGTGCGCCGCGACACCGAGCACATCGTGTCCGGCCTCCGACAGGCGGTACTCCACGAGCGACTCCGCACTGCCGGGCACCTGTGCCTCGTCGAAGGGGCTCCGGTGCCCGGGCATGAGGTCGGTGCGGTTGCCGTGCGGGGTGATGCCGACCGGGCGGGTGTGCGGGACGCCCATCGGAATGCCGTGGAAGTTCACCGAGAGCCGCACACCGAGGCGCTCGACGACCTGACGCACGGCGAGGGAGAACCGCTCCCACTCCACGTCCGGCTCGGGGCCGGAGAGCAGCAGAAAAGGGGCACCTGTCGCGTCCTGCACCAGGCGGACGTCGATCGCCGGGGTCTCGTACTCCGCCCACTTGTCGCGCCGGAAGGTCAGGAGGGGGCGGCGGGCCCGATAGTCCACCAGCCTGTCGTGATCGAAGCGGGCCACGACCTGGTTGGGAAGTGTGTCCAGCAGCTTCTCGACGATCTGATCGCCGGTCTCACCCGCATCGATGTAGCCGTCGAAGTGGTAGAGCATGACCAGTCCGGCCGATTCCTGGGCCAGCGCCATGTCGACGACGGCCAGACCCTTCGGCTCCCATGCGTACAGATCCTGCGGTTCAAGCACGATTACCGCTCCTCCTCGTGTTCCTACTGGAGAACAGGCCGTGCGGCGCGGGCATTCCCTGAACACGCCGGTCACCTGCCGGACACCGGGGCGGAAGTGGCGGAAAACGAAGCAGGGCCCGCTCTCCAGGAGAGCGGGCCCTGCTCGTCAGCTACTCGGCTTTACGCCGACGCGCTGCTCAGCGATTCAGCTCTGGCCGCCGGCCAGCTTCTCGCGGAGCGCCGCCAGTGCCTCGTCCGACGCCAGGGCGCCGGAGTTGTCCGCCGACTCCGAGGAGTACGAACCGGCGCTGCTGCTGCCGCCACCAGCACCGCTGGAGGCTGCCGGGGTGCCACCGGCGGGGGCTGCAGCGCCCTCGGCGGCAGCGGCCTCGTCGGCCTCGCGGGACTTGATGACCTGAGCCTGGTGCTGCTCGAAGCGCGTCTGCGCCTCGGCGTACTGGGTCTCCCACACCTCACGCTGGGACTCGAAGCCCTCGAGCCAGTCGTTGGTCTCGGGGTCGAAGCCCTCGGGGTAGATGTAGTTCCCCTGGTCGTCGTACGACGCGGCCATGCCGTACAGGGTCGGGTCGAACTCGACCGACGCCGGGTCGCCACCGAATGCCTCGTTGGCCTGCTTCAGCGAGAGGCTGATGCGGCGACGCTCAAGGTCGATGTCGATGACCTTGACGAAGATCTCGTCGTTGACCTGGACGACCTGCTCCGGGATCTCCACGTGGCGCTCGGCCAGCTCGGAGATGTGGACCAGACCCTCGATGCCCTCGTCGACGCGAACGAACGCGCCGAACGGAACGAGCTTCGTGACCTTACCGGGAACAACCTGCCCGATCTGGTGCGTACGGGCGAACTGCTGCCACGGGTCTTCCTGCGTCGCCTTGAGCGACAGCGAGACGCGCTCGCGGTCCATGTCGACGTCGAGGACCTCGACGGTGACTTCCTGGCCGACCTCGACAACCTCGGAGGGGTGGTCGATGTGCTTCCAGGAAAGCTCGGAGACGTGCACAAGACCGTCGACGCCACCGAGGTCCACGAACGCACCGAAGTTGACGATCGAGGAAACGACGCCGGAGCGGACCTGGCCCTTCTGCAGGGTCGTAAGGAAGGTCTGACGGACCTCGCTCTGGGTCTGCTCGAGCCAGGCACGGCGGGACAGGACCACGTTGTTGCGGTTCTTGTCCAGCTCGATGATCTTGGCTTCGAGCTCCTTGCCCACGTAGGGCTGGAGGTCGCGGACGCGGCGCATCTCGACGAGGGAAGCCGGCAGGAAGCCACGGAGGCCGATGTCGAGGATGAGACCACCCTTGACCACCTCGATGACGGTGCCGGTGACGATTCCGTCCTCTTCCTTGATCTTCTCGATCGTGCCCCAGGCGCGCTCGTACTGTGCGCGCTTCTTGGACAGGATGAGACGGCCTTCCTTGTCCTCCTTCTGGAGAACAAGAGCCTCGATCTCATCGCCCACGGCGACGACCTCATTGGGGTCGACGTCGTGCTTGATGGAAAGCTCGCGGGACGGGATGACGCCTTCGGTCTTGTAACCGATGTCGAGCAGGACCTCGTCCCGGTCGACCTTCACGATGACGCCGTCGACGATGTCGCCGTCGTTGAAGTACTTGATCGTCTCGTCGATCGCGGCGAGGAAGGCTTCCTCGTTACCGATGTCGTTGACCGCTACCTGCGGGGTGGTGGAAGCGGTGGTCTCGGTGCTGCTCGTCATGTGGGTAAGGGCTCCGGTACGGACAGTAAGTCGTAGGTACTGCTACGCCGGGAGCCCGTATCGGCATCAGCTGCAGCCGGGCAGCCTAGGAGGCGCACTTTCCGAAGAACGGAAGCGCCTCGACAACCGAGGGGGCATACAACCGATGCAAGCGCAGCCTGCTCTGTCTGAGGTGCGCAGGCTCGCAGCGCAACTTGTAGCATACGGGGGCAGCCGAGCAGGGTCAATGCGCGAAGGCGCACACCCGGGGCGGAACACCCCATACCCGGCACACCTGGGCTTTCACGGGGCTTCAGCAGGCCACCCGGGCCGCTTCACACCCGGCAGCTCCAGGTCCGAGCGACCCTACGCAGACGAGACAGACGGGCGCAATGATCCACGAGGACGACACTTACGAGGCTCTCGACTCCTGCGCGGCGGACGACGCCGACGAGAGCGAGCCCACCCGGCGCGCAGCCGACGAGGCCGAGAGCAGCCGGGCCAGCCGGGGCTGGTGGGACCGGAACGCGGACGACTACCAGATCGAGCACGGCACCTTCCTGGGGGACGACCGTTTCGTGTGGTGCCCCGAGGGGCTCGACGAGATGGAGGCCGGCCTGCTGGGGCCGCTGGAGTCCCTCCAGGGGCTCGACGTCCTGGAGATCGGCGCGGGCGCGGCCCAGTGCTCGCGCTGGCTCGCGGCGCAGGGCGCGCGCCCGGTGGCGCTGGACCTCTCCCACCGGCAGCTCCAGCACGCGCTGCGCATCGGCGGCGACATCCCGCTGGTGCAGGCCGACGCGGGGAAGCTGCCCTTCCAGGACGGCTCCTTCGACCTCGCGTGCTCCGCGTACGGGGCGGTGCCCTTCGTCGCCGACCCGGTGGAGGTCTTCCGCGAGGTGCGGCGGGTCCTGCGGCCCGGCGGCCGCTGGGTCTTCTCCGTCACGCACCCGGTCCGCTGGGCCTTCCCCGACGAGCCCGGCCCCGAGGGCCTCTCCGTGTCCGCGTCCTATTTCGACCGGACGCCGTACGTCGAGCAGGACGACGAGGGCCGCGCGGTGTACGTCGAGCACCACAGGACGGTCGGCGACCGGGTCCGCGACGTGGTGGCGGGCGGCTTCACCCTGGTCGACCTGGTCGAGCCGCGGTGGCCCGCGTGGAACACGCAGGAGTGGGGCGGCTGGTCCCCCCTGCGCGGCAACCTGATCCCGGGCACGGCGATCTTCGTCTGCGAACGGGACTGAGGGTGCGGGGGCGGGCGGCCCGCCCCCGCACCCGTCCCAGGCACGACACTGGGGGCGTGATCCGCACCGACGCCCTCGCCCTGCTGCCCGTTCGCAGTGCTCTGCCCGACCTTCAACGCGCCCTGGAAGAGCACGGCACCGCCGTCCTGTGCGCCCCGCCGGGCACGGGCAAGACGACGCTCGTGCCGCTGGTCCTCGCCGGGCTGCTCGACGAGGGGGGCCCGGTGCGCAGGGTCGTCGTCGCGGAGCCCCGCCGCATCGCCGCACGGGCCGCGGCCAGGCGCATGGCCTGGCTCCTCGGCGAGAGCGTCGGGGGGCGCGTGGGGTTCACCGTGCGCGGGGAGCGCGTGGTGGGGCGCGAGACGGTGGTGGAGGTCGTGACCACCGGCGTCCTGCTGCAACGCCTCCAGCGCGACCAGGAGTTGACCGGGGTCGACGTGGTCGTACTCGACGAGTGCCACGAGCGGCATCTCGACGCGGACACCGTCGCGGCCTTCCTGCTGGACGTACGGGCGGCCCTGCGGCCCGAGCTGCGGCTCGTCGCGGCGTCCGCGACCACCGACGCGGCGGGCTGGGCCAGGCTGCTCGACGACGCGCCCGTGGTGGAGGCGCACGGGATCTCGTACCCCGTCGAGACCGTGTGGGCGCCGCCCGCGCGGCCGGTACGGCCGCCGCACGGTATGCGGGTCGATCCGGTGATGCTGACGCATGTGGCGTCCGTGGTGCGCAGGGCTCTCTCCGAGCGGGCCGGTGACGTGCTGTGCTTCCTGCCCGGCGTCGGTGAAATCGCGCGGGTCGCCGGACAGTTGGGCGGCCTGGACGCCGAGGTGCTCCAGGTGCACGGGCGCGCGCCGGCCGCGGTGCAGGACGCGGTGCTCGCGGGATCGGGCGCCGGTGCGCGCAGGGTGGTCCTCGCGACGTCCGTGGCCGAGTCGAGCCTGACGGTCCCCGGAGTGCGGATCGTCGTGGACTCCGGCCTGGCCCGTGAGCCCCGTACCGACCACGCGCGGGGGCTGAGCGCCCTGGCGACCGTACGGGCCTCCCTGGCGGCGACCAGGCAGCGTGCGGGGCGGGCCGGGCGTGAGGCGCCGGGCGCGGTCTACCGCTGTTGGTCCGAGGCGGAGAACGGGCGGCTGGCGAGCTATCCCGCCCCGGAGATCAAGGTCGCGGACCTGACGGCGTTCGCTCTTCAAGTGGCCTGCTGGGGTGATCCGGACGCCGCCGGCCTGGCTCTGCTCGATCGGCCGCCGGGCGGCGCGATGGCCGCGGCGCGCGTGGTGCTGGCCGCCGTCGGCGCGGTGGACGGCGCGGGCCGTGCGACGGAGCGCGGCGTACGGATGGCCCGCCTCGGCCTGCACCCCCGGCTCGCGCGGGCGCTCGTCGACGGCGCGCGGGAGGTCGGTGCGCGCCGGGCGGCGGAGGTGGTCGCGCTGCTCAGCGAGGAGCCTCCGAGGGAGTACGGGGACGACCTGGCGGCGGCCTGGCGGGCGGCCAGGCGGGGCAACGACGCGTACGGGGCTCGCTGGCGCCAGGAGGCGAAGCGTCTGGCGACGGCGGGCGGCGCGGGCTCCCGCTCCGCCGGGGCATCGCCCCTCCCCGGAGGCACCTCCGCGTCCGCGAGTGACGACGCCGTCGCCGGGCTCGTGGCCGCGTTGGCGTTTCCCGAGCGGGTGGCCAGGGCCCGGGGCGAGGGGGCCTTCCTGATGGCCTCGGGCACCGGGGCCGAGCTCGGCGAAGGGTCGCGGCTGCGCAGTGCGTCGTGGCTGGCGGTCGCCGTGGCCGACCGTCCCGTACACGCTCCCTCGGCGCGTGTACGGCTCGCGGCGGTCATCGACGAGGACACCGCACGGCTGGCCGCCGAGCACCTGCTCGCCCGCGGTGAGGAGGTCCGCTGGGAGGACGGGGACGTGGTGGCCCGGCACGTGGAGCGTCTGGGGGCGGTCGAGTTGGCCGTACGGCCGCTGAAGTCGCCGGACAAGGCGCTCGTACGGGACGCGCTGCTCGACGGGCTGCGGCGGGAGGGGCTGGGCCTGTTGCGGTGGTCGCGCGACTCGCAGGCGCTGCGGGACCGGCTCGCGTTCCTGCACCGGGTCAGGGGAGCGCCGTGGCCCGATGTGTCGGACGCCGCGCTGGCGGACCCGGCCCGCATCGACGCATGGCTGGAGCCGGAACTGTCCCGCGCCCGGCGCCGGTCCGACCTCGGGCGGATCAGCGCTGCCCAGGGGCTTAACCTTGATCCACCGATTTGGTGCCTGTGGGTAACTTTTGGGAAAACGAAGAAGTGCCTTGTGACCTGCGATGATGGGAGTTCTTGAGGCTTCCAGCACACACAATCAGCAAGGCACTTCCGAGATGCAAGTTTCCCATACCCGGGCGGCGGTCTCCGCTGCGTTCGACGACGAGAATCTGATCGCGCATGCCGGGCTGGTCCCGGTGATGCGGCTGGCCGAGCGGTGCGGGCTTTCGCGCCTGGCGGCGGAGAAGGTGAAGCTGACGGGGGCGGCGAACGGCGCGGGCGCGTCGGCCGACGCCAAGGTCACCAGCATCGTGGCCGGGATGGCCGCCGGGGCGGACAGTATCGACGACCTCCACGTCCTGCGACACGGTGCGATGCCTGTCGTCTTCGCGGGCATCCGTGCCCCGTCCACCCTGGGCAGCTTCCTGCGCGCGTTCACCCACGGTCACGCACTCCAACTCCACGCCGTGCACCGGAAATTCCTTGCGGAGCTGGCCGCGCATACCCCGCTGCTGCCCGGCGCCGACGCGATGGCGTTCATCGATGTCGACTCCACCCACAAACGCGTCTACGGCCGGACCAAGCAGGGCGCCGAGTACGGACGGTTCAAGGGCATCCGCACCCTGCACCCCCTGCTGGCCACGATCTGCACCCCCCGGTCGAGGCCGGTGATCGCCGCGGTGCGAATGCGCCGCGGCAAAGCGGCCGACTCCCGGGGCGCCCCGAAGTTCGTGGCCGAGGCCCTGGCCACCGCCCGGGAAGCCGGCTGCACCGGCACCCGCATCCTGCGCGCGGACTCGCAGTTCTACAACGCCGGTGTGATCGCCGCCTGCCGCCGGGCCGGAGCCCACTTCTCGATCACCACCGGCATGAACCCCTCCATCAAACGGGCCGTCCACGCCATCCCCGACCACGACTGGCAGCAGATCACGTACCCGACCGCGGTACCCGACCCCGACACCGGTGAGCTCATCTCGGACGCCGAGGTCGCCGAGATACCCGCATACACCGCGTTCACCGGCCGCAAGAAGAGCGAGCACGTCACCGCCCGGCTGATCGTGCGCCGGGTCCGTGACCTGGCCAAACCCGCCGTCGTGGGCGAGCAGGGCGAACTGTTCCCCCTCTGGCGCTACCACCCCTTCTTCACCGACAACCCGGCCCAGACCCTTCAGGCCGAGCGGGAACACCGCCACCACGCCGTGGTCGAGCAGGTCATCGCGGACAGCAAAGCCGGAGCTCTGGCCCACCTGCCGTCTGGACACTTCAATGCCAACGCGGCCTGGCTGACCCTGTGGGCGATGACCTACAACCTGCTGCGGGCCACCGGTGCACTGACCTCGCCCTTCCACGCCAAAGCCACCACCGCCACCCTGCGCACCCACCTCGTCCACGTCCCCGCCAGGATCGCCCGCTCCGCACGACGCCTCACCCTGCACCTGCCACGCAACTGGCCCTGGCAGCAAGCCTGGACACACCTCTTCGACACCGTCCACGACCCACCCCCGCCAGCCTGATCCCCTGACCACCCCGCCCACCAGGGCCCAACCGGAACCGAACACGTGGAAACGCTGGGCAGACCAGCGGCTACAGGCTGCCCAACCTCAACGGACATCCCGAACCCGGCTCAGAAATCAGTCAGAAGATCACTTTCAGACCACGTCGGTGGATCAAGGCTTAACCGGCTGCTGCCCTGGGCGTCGGGCGAGGCAGGCCGGCTGGACGAGCTGGCGCCGGAGCGGATCGAGGTGCCCAGCGGGTCGCGGGTCAGGGTCGAGTACGGCGGGGAGCAGCCCGTGCTGGCGGTGAAGCTCCAGGAGATGTTCGGTCTCGCGGAGACCCCGCGGGTGGCGGGTGTGCCGGTGCTGGTGCACCTACTCTCCCCCGCGGGGCACCCGGCCGCCGTCACGGCCGATCTGGCGTCCTTCTGGCGCGACGGATACCGCGCGGTCCGTGCGGACCTGCGCGGTCGTTACCCGAAGCACCCGTGGCCGGAGGACCCGGCGGGGGCCGTGCCGACGCGGTACACGAAGGCGCGGCTCAGCCGGGGCTGAGGAGGTAATTCGGTTGCTCCGGGCGGGGGTTCACCTGTTTCAGGGGCTGCCGACCGGTTCGGGCGCGGGGGACGTGGCGCCCGCCCGTGCGGGATCGCCCGGCCTTCGGCTGCGGGCCTCCAGGAGCAGGGCGAGGGCCAGCAGGGCGACGGCCGAAACGAGGAAGCCCCAGGGGAGGTAGGCCGTGAGCAGCAGGACCATGAGGCGGTTGGACTTGACGAGGTCGAAGGTGGAGTCGACGTAGTCGGCGCGCATCTTCACATGGCCGGAGAAGGCGGTGACCTTGTCGCGGCCGGCCAGCAGGGTGCCGCCGCGCAGCTCCTCCTGGTGGATCTCCTCACCGTTGACCGGGGCGCCGGTGACGGGCTCGACCCAGAACATCCGCTTCGTGGTGTACCAGCGGGTGGTTCCGGTCTGCTGCTCCAACTTGGTCGCGTCGACGCCCGGCATGGGCAGCTTCTTCGGGTACTTGACCTTGGTCCAGGGGATGGTCTGCTCGAAGTAGTAGACCTCCAGGCCGCGGAAGTCCTGGGTCCCCTTGTAGTGGATCGGGGCGGCGGTGCGGGTCTGCGCGTCGAAGTACTCGTAGTCGCGCTTCTCGGTGAGGAAGGGCCACTTGAACTCGATGCCCTCCCGCCTGACCGCGTCGCCGTCGACCATCTCGCCGGTGGCGTGCACCGGTGCCTGGCTGTGGGCGTCGAAGATGTAGCGCTCGGGGAGGGCCGACACCATCTTTCCGTCCGGCCCCTCGACGTACGACAGGGCGTCCCAGACGACGACGTCGCGTCCGGCGCTGCGCTCGATCTTCTCGGACTCCTCGACGTTGCCCTTGAGGGTCTGCACAACGGTGAGCTTCTCGACCTCCGCGGCCTTCATGGTGCCGTAGTCGAGGAGCGTCGCGGGCTTCGCCTCCAGCACGGCCTCCTGGTACTGGCTGGGCGGGATCTTGGCGAGCCTCGGGAACGCGTACCAGCGCAGCAGCGGTGACATGGCGGCGAAGAAGACCGCGAGGGCGAGCAGGATCAGGCTGGCTTTACGGCGCACGGTGCGGCCCCCACTACTTCTTCGGCCCGGGAACGGTGGTCAGCAGCGGTTTGGGCGAGGTCTCCCCCGGCGGGGCGCCGACGGCCGTGATGCCGAGGACGAGGGCGAGGGCGGCGGCCAGCCCGATGGCGGCGGCGACGAGAGCACGCATGCTCGACCTCCCGGTATCTGATGCATCGTCAGAACGGGGGCACCGTAGCAACGCGTCGGCCAGATGAGAAGGCGGTGCGCGGACACTTCGCGCGGACGTGCCGCTGCCCCGCCGGGTACGCAGGTCCGGGCGGGGCAGCGGCAGTTCGGCTGTGTGCGGTTACGCGCCGGGGGTGCCGGTGGGGGTCGTGGCAGGAGGCGTCGACGGGGTGTCCGTCGGCGGCGTGGTGGGCGCCGCGGTGACGGTCAGCTCGACGGTCAGGACCACGCCGTCCTCGGTGGTGAGGCGGAGTTTGTAGGTGCCCGCGTTCCCGTCGGTGTAGATCTTCGGGAGCTTCACCAGACCATTGGCATCGGTCTTCAGGCCGGTCAGCGTGCGGACCGCCTTGCCCGCGGCATCCTCGAAGTACGGGCCCTTGTCGTTCTCCACGGGCGCCGCGCCATCGGTAACCAGCGAGGCACTCACCCCGACACCCGCGGCGGCCTTGCTCTTGTACGTCGCCTTCAGCTCGACCAGGTCGGCGAACGAGCCGCCGGCCTGGGCGGTGAGTGCCTTGTCCGATGTACGGGCCAGCGCATCGGACTTGGGGTCCGGTGCGGGCTTCGCCTTGACGGTGGCACCGAAGTCGGTGGTGGGCGCGCCGGTGCTGAGCGCCTTCGCGCGGACGGTGAAGGTGCCGGTCCGCTGCCCCGCGCTCAGGGCGGGGGCAGCGGCGATGCCGTCGGCGCCGGTGGTGACGGTGACGCGCAGCGCGCTGCCCGGGAAGCGGGCGCCGGTGTCGCCGACGATCTGGAACTGGACCTTGGCACCCTTGACCACCTTGCCCGCGGCGGTCTCGCCGCGCACCCGCAGCCGGTCGGCGAAGTTCTCGCCCTCGGTGGCGGTCACCGTGCGCGCCCCGAGGCGCTCAAGCGCGGTGAGCGGCGCGGGAGCCGGCGGGGTGGGCTTGGTCGGCGGGGTGGTGGGCGGCGTCGGCTTGGCCGGCGGGGTCGTCGCGGGAGGCGTCGGCTTGCCGGGCTCGGTGGGCCCCGGCGTGCTCGGGCCGGGTGTGCTGGGCCCCGGCGTGGGGCTCGCGCCGGGGGTGGGCCGTCCGGCGCCGACCGGGCCGCTGTCGGGGAGGGAGTTGCCGGGCAGGACACCCTCGCCGTCCGGGACCTCGTGGCTGCCGCTCCTGTAGAACTCGAACCAGGACAGGACCGTACGCAGGTACTCCGTCGACCGGTTGTAGCCCAGGATCGCCGAGTCGAGGTCTTCCTCGACCGACACGTCCCGGTTGTTGGCGCAGAGGTAGCGGCCCGCGCCGAGCGCCGCGTCGTAGATGTTGTTCGGGTTCTTCTGGCCGTCGCCGTTGCCGTCCTGGCCCCAGGTCGCCCAGGTGGAGGGGATGAACTGCATCGGGCCGACCGCGCGGTCGTGCGTCACGTCGCCGTCGTACACGCCGTTGTCGGTGTCGGAGATGTTGGCGAATCCGACGCCGTCGAGCTTGGGGCCGAGAATCGGCTTCAGGGTGGTGCCGTTGTCGTCGACCGCGCCGCCACTCGCCTGTCCGGACTCGACCTTGCCTATCGCCGCGAGCAGTTGCCAGGGGAGGCGGCAGCCGGGGTCGGAGACCTTGATGGCGGCCTCCGCCCGCTTGTACGCGGCCAGCACCGAAGACGGTATGCCCGCTTCGGCCGAACCGGGCGAGCCCGGGAGGTTGACCGAGGTGCCCGGCTTGTCGGGGGTGCGCAGCGGCGGGAGATCGGTGTAGTACGGCGAGTCACCGGTCACCGGGGTGTCCGGAGTATCGGTCGCCCCCGCGGCCGGCTGATCGCCGTGAGCGCCCGTGACACCGGGCGCCTGCGAGGCCGAAAGCGCTGCCACAGCGAGCGCCGCCACTGTGGTGGCCGTCGCCCCCTTGCGCAGCCTGCGACCGAATTGCGCTGTCATACGTAAGGCCCTCCCCGTCGATGACTGCCCGCGCTCCCCAGCGCCAGGACTCACGCGACACTACGACAACTCGCCACGCCGGGGCACCGGCCCCTGCCCCTTTATTGCCGGTTCTTCACATGGCGGGTGGCTCCGGACACTCGCCCGTAAACGTCCCGCATACTGATCGGCACTGATTCGACGCCGCTCAGAAGCGGTCCGAGGGGGGCCCTTGCCGTTCACACTCAGTCATGCTGCGGCGGTGTTGCCGGGCATTCGACGCGACGGGACCGCGCGCGGCTCGTTGTTCGCCTCGGCGCTCGTCGCCGGGTCCTTCGCACCCGACATGACGTACTTCGCCGCCACCGCGATCCCGGCGGCGATGACCTTCGGGGAAGTCACCCACTCGCTGCCGGGCATCGTCACCGTCGATGTGCTGATCACGGCGGCGCTGGTGGGCATATGGCTGCTGATGCGCGAGCCGCTGCTGGCGCTGGTGCCGCGCCGCCGCCAGGCGCGCTTCCACCGTTTTGTCCGGGGCGGCGACTGGCACGGCATCCGACTCTCGTCGCTGGCCTGGCGGTTCGTCCTGTCGGCGACCGTCGGCGCGTGCACGCATGTCCTCTGGGACAGCTTCACGCACCTGGACCGGTGGGGTGTGCGGGCTCTGCCGGTGCTCGGGGAGTCCGTCGCGGGCTTCCCGGTGTACTCGTACGCGCAGTACGCCAGTTCGGCGCTCGCCCTCGTGATGATCGGGTGGTTCGCGGTCACCGCGCTGCGGCGCGGTCCCGACGGGGAGGCGCCCGCTTCCGTACCGCTGCTGGACGCGAGGGGGCGCTGGGCGGCCGGCGCACTGCTGGGGGTGTGCGTGCTGCTGGGCGTCGTGCACCGGTGTCTGCGGCTGATCGCCATGGACATCGTGCCGTTGCAGCCGCTGGACTTCGTCCCGACCGCGTGCTTCGGGGCCGGTGCCGGACTTGCCGTGGGGCTGGTGCTGTACGCCGCCGGGGTGCGGCTCTGGCAGCGGGGCCGTGGTCGCGATGCGACGGGTCCTGACCCGGCGGTCCCGGACGCCGCGGTCGGTTCCACCGCCGCCGGCCGGCGACGCTGACGCACCTGCCTCGGGGCGGCGGCCCACTCACCCGTTCCCTGGCGTACCGGAACCCGGAACGTGGGTGAGCGGGCCGCCGGACCCTGCGGTCAGTGCGCGGCGGACTCCCAGTCGGTGCCCACACCCACCGATACGTCGAGCGGAGCGTTCAGCTCGACGGCGGCGGCCATCTCGCGGCGCACGATCTCCTCGACCCGCTCGCGCTCGCCCTTGGCGATCTCCAGCACGATTTCGTCGTGCACCTGGAGCAGCATCCGCGAGGTGAGCCCGGCCTCTTCGAGGGCCTTGTCGACCCTGAGCATGGCGACCTTGACGATGTCGGCGGCCGTGCCCTGGATCGGGGCGTTGAGCGCCATCCGCTCGGCCATCTCGCGGCGCTGGCGGTTGTCGCTGTTGAGGTCCGGCAGATAGCGGCGGCGGCCGAGCATCGTCTCGGTGTACCCGGTGGCGCGGGCCTCCTCGACGGCGCGCTGCAGATAGTCCCGTACCCCGCCGAACCGCTCGAAGAAGGTGTCCATCAGCCCGCGGGCCTCACCCGCGTCGATGTTGAGCTGCTGGGACAGGCCGAAGGCCGAGAGACCGTAGGCCAGTCCGTACGACATGGCCTTGATCTTGCGCCGCATCTCGGGGTCGACCTGGGACTTCTCCACGCCGAACACCTGGGAGGCGACCGTGGTGTGCAGGTCCTCGCCGGTGGCGAACGCCTCGATGAGCCCCGCGTCCTCCGACAGGTGCGCCATCACGCGCAGCTCGATCTGGCTGTAGTCGGCGGTCATCAGGCATTCGTAACCCTCGCCGACGACGAAGCCCCGGCGAATGGCCCGGCCCTCGTCCGTGCGCACCGGGATGTTCTGCAGATTGGGCTCGGTGGAGGAGAGTCGGCCGGTGGCCGCCACCGTCTGGTTGTACGTCGTGTGGATCCGGCCGTCCGACGCGATGGTCTTGACGAGGCCCTCGACGGTGACGCGCAGCTTGGCCTGCTCGCGGTGGCGCAACATGATCACCGGCAGCTCGTGCTCGGTCTGCGCCGCCAGCCACGCCAGGGCGTCCGCGTCCGTGGTGTAACCGGTCTTGGTCTTCTTCGTCTTGGGCAGTGCCAGCTCGCCGAAGAGGATCTCCTGGAGCTGCTTGGGCGAGCCGAGGTTGAACTCGCGCCCCGCCGCGTCGTGCGCCTCCGCCACCGCGTGCTGCACGGCGGCGGCGAACTGCTGCTCCATGGTGTCGAGATGGGCGCGGTCGGCGGCGATGCCGTGCCGCTCGAGGCGGGCCAGCAGAATGGAGGTGGGCAGCTCGATGTCGTGCAGCAGGTCTGTCGCGCCGACTTCCTTCAGCCGCTCGGTGAAGGCGTCGCCCAGGTCCAGGACGGCGCGGGCCTGCGTCATCAGGGCGTCGGCCTCGGCCTGCTCGTCCGTGCCGAAGGCCAGCTGGCCGTCGGCGGAAGCGGCCGGGGCCAGCTCACGGCCGAGGTACTCCACGGACAGCGCGTCCAGCGCGAACGAGCGGCGTCCCGGCTTGACCAGGTAGGCGGCCAGCGCGGTGTCCATGGAGACACCGTCGACCTGCCAGCCGTGCTCGGGGAAGACCCGCATCACGCCCTTGGCGTTGTGCATGACCTTGGGCCTGGCGGGGTCCGCGATCCACGCGGCGAAGGACTTCTCGTCGCCCTCGTCGAGCTGCGTGGTGTCGAACCAGGCGGCGGCCCCGTCGGCCGCGGCGAGCGCGATCTCACCGACGCTGCCCGTGCCCAGCGCCCAGGCGTCGATGGTGGCCACACCGAGGGGCTGATCGCCGTGCTCCGCCAGCCAGGGCGCGAGCTCACCGGAGCCGAGGACCGTGCCGTCGATGGCGATGCCGGCGGCGGGGGCCGGGGCCTCCTCCGCCACCGCGCCCGGGTCCACGGCGAGCAGTCGCTCGCGCAGGCTCGGGTTGCGGATCTCCAGGACGTCCAGGACGCCCGTCAGCGCCTCCCGGTCGTACGGGGCGCGCTCCAGGTCGGCGGGGCCCTTCGCCAGCTCCACGTCGCGCACCATCTCGGTGAGGCGGCGGTTGAGCTTCACGGCGTCCAGGTGGTCGCGGAAGCTCTGCCCGGCCTTGCCCTTGACCTCGTCCGCGCGCTCCACCAGCTCGGCGAACGAACCGAACTGGTTGATCCACTTCGCGGCGGTCTTCTCGCCGACGCCCGGAATGCCCGGCAGGTTGTCCGAGGGGTCACCGCGCAGCGCCGCGAAGTCCGGGTACTGCTGCGGGGTGAGCCCGTACTTCTCCTCGACCTTCTCGGGCGTGAAGCGCGTCAGCTCCGAGACGCCCTTGGTCGGGTACAGCACGGTGACGCGCTCGCTGATCAACTGGAAGGAGTCCCGGTCGCCCGTGACGATCAGCACGTCGAAACCGGCGGCCTCGGCCTGCGTCGCCAGGGTCGCGATGACGTCGTCCGCCTCGAACCCGTCGATCGCGAACCGGTCCGCGTGCATCGCGTCGAGCAGCTCGCCGATCAGCTCGACCTGCCCCTTGAACTCGTCGGGGGTCTTGGAACGATTCGCCTTGTACTCCGGGAACTCCTCCGACCGCCACGTTTTGCGCGACACGTCGAAGGCCACCGCGAAATGCGTGGGCGCTTCGTCGCGCAGCGTGTTCGCCAGCATCGACGCGAAGCCGTAAATGGCATTCGTCGGCTGGCCGCTCGCGGTCGTGAAGTTCTCCGCGGGCAGCGCGAAGAACGCCCGGTACGCCAGGGAGTGCCCGTCCATGAGGAGCAGGCGGGGACGGTTGTCTGCGCTCTTCTTCGATGCTGTCTCTACCACGCACCCGATCCTAGGCCGCCGCACTGACATTCCCGGCCCACCCGCCCCCGTTGTCAGCGCTGCGTGACAGGATCGGACGTACAGGTGACGGAACGGTGCGCGCGACATACGGACCGCGCACCGTGGAACGACACAACGCACTACGCATGCTCAGAGCTCAAAGGGGAGCGCCATGGCTGCCAAGCCGCCCGCAGATGACCCGGTCCAGGACGCACCGCAGGTCGCGGCGCCGCAGCACGCCGCGGCCGGGATGCCCGCCATCGGTCACACCCTGCGGATCGCGCAGCAGCAGATGGGGATGCGCCGCACCGCGCAGACCCTCCTGAAGGTCAACCAGAAGGACGGCTTCGACTGCCCCGGCTGCGCCTGGCCCGAGGAGGACAAGCGCCACACCGCGGAGTTCTGCGAGAACGGCGCGAAGGCCGTCGCCGAGGAGGCGACCCTGCGCCGCGTCACCCCCGACTTCTTCGCCGCGCACCCGGTCGCGGACCTGTCGGGCCGCAGCGGGTACTGGCTGGGCCAGCAGGGCCGCATCACGCAGCCGATGCTCCTGGAGAAGGGTGCCGAGCGGTACGAGGCGGTGAGCTGGGAGCGGGCGTTCGAGCTCATCGGGTCCGAGCTCAAGGCGCTGGCCTCCCCCGACGAGGCCGTCTTCTACACCTCGGGCCGCACCAGCAACGAAGCGGCTTTCCTGTTCCAGCTCTTCGCCCGCGAGCTCGGCACGAACAACCTGCCCGACTGTTCCAACATGTGCCACGAGTCGTCCGGCTCGGCGCTGAACGAGACCATCGGCATCGGCAAGGGCAGCGTCTCCCTGGAGGACCTGCACCAGGCCGACCTGATCATCGTCGCCGGGCAGAACCCGGGCACCAACCACCCGCGGATGCTCACCGCGCTGGAGAAGGCCAAGGACGCCGGGGCGAAGATCATCTCGGTCAATCCGCTGCCCGAGGCGGGCCTGGAGCGCTTCAAGAACCCGCAGACGCCGCAGGGCATGATCAAGGGCGCCGCGCTCACCGACCTGTTCCTGCAGATCCGCCTCGGCGGCGACCAGGCCCTCTTCCGCCTCCTGAACAAGCTGATCGTGCAGACCGACGGCGCGGTCGACGAGACATTCGTGCGCGAACACACCCATGGGTACGACGAGTTCGTGGCCACGGCCGCCGAGGCCGACTGGGACGAGACCCTCGTCGCGACCGGCCTGGACCGCGCGAAGATCGAGGAGGCCCTGCGCATGGTCCTCGCGTCGAAGCGCACCATCGTGTGCTGGGCGATGGGCCTCACCCAGCACAAGCACGCGGTGCCGACGATCCGTGAAGTCGTCAACTTCCTGCTGCTGCGCGGCAACATCGGCCGCCCCGGCGCCGGTGTGTGCCCGGTGCGCGGGCACTCCAATGTGCAGGGCGACCGCACGATGGGCATCTTCGAGCGCCCCGCCCCCGCCTTCCTGGACGCCCTCGACAAGGAATTCGGGATCACCTCGCCGCGCCGGCACGGCTTCGACGTCGTGCGGGCCATCCAGGCGCTGCGCGACGGCCGGGCGAAAGTCTTCTTCGCGATGGGCGGCAACTTCGTCGCCGCCTCCCCCGACACCGACGTCACCGAAGCCGCGATGCGCCGCGCCGATCTCACCGTCCACGTCTCGACCAAGCTCAACCGCTCGCACGTCGTGACCGGGACCCGCGCCCTGATCCTGCCCACCCTCGGCCGCACCGACAAGGACGTACAGGCGGCGGGCAAGCAGTTCGTGACCGTCGAGGACTCCATGGGCATGGTGCACGCCTCCCGCGGCAACCTCACCCCCGCCGGACCGCACCTGCTGTCCGAGCCGGCCATCGTCGCCCGCCTCGCCCGCGCCGCCCTCGGCCCCGCGTCCACCACACCCTGGGAGGACTTCGAGAAGGACTACGGGACGATCCGCGACCGGATCTCCCGCGTCGTCCCCGGCTTCGAGGACTTCAACGCGCGCGTGGCCCACCCCGGCGGCTTCAGCCTCCCGCACGCCCCGCGCGACGAGCGGCGCTTCCCCACCGCCACCGGCAAGGCCAATTTCACCGCGGCGCCCGTCGAGTACCCGGCGCTGCCCGAAGGCCGACTGCTGCTGCAGACCCTGCGCTCGCACGACCAGTACAACACCACGATCTACGGCCTGGACGACCGCTACCGCGGCATCAAGGGCGGCCGTCGCGTGGTTCTCGTCAACCCCGACGACGCCCGTGACCTGGGCCTGGCCGACGGCTCGTACGCCGACCTGGTCAGCGAATGGAAGGACGGGGTGGAGCGGCGCGCACCGGGCTTCCGGGTGGTGCACTACCCCACCGCGCGGGGCTGCGCCGCCGCGTACTACCCGGAGACCAATGTGCTGGTCCCCCTCGATTCGACCGCCGACACCAGCAACACACCCGCGAGCAAGTCCGTGATTGTCCGTCTGGAACAATCACCACCCGCCTAAGCGTTCGCTTAAGCAGGTGGGCGGCAGGACGCCGCACGACGAGCCGCACAAGGATCGGAGCCTGGCCCCATGGGCGAGCAGACAGCTGTGAAGTTCCCGCAAGAGGTCATCGACGAGTACGCCGCCCTGGGCGTGGACCTGCCCGCACTCTTCTCCGCGGGCCACCTCGGCACCCGCATGGGCGTGCAGATCGTCGAGGCCTCCGCGGAGCGCGTCGTCGCGACCATGCCGGTGGAGGGCAACACCCAGCCGTACGGGCTGCTGCACGGCGGCGCCTCGGCGGTGCTCGCGGAGACCCTCGGCTCCATCGGGGCCATGTTGCACGGCGGCATCTCCAAGATCGCCGTGGGTGTCGACCTCAACTGCACCCACCACCGGGGGGCCCGCAGCGGCCTGGTCACCGGCGTCGCCACCCCCGTGCACCGCGGGCGCTCCACGACCACCTACGAGATCGTGATCACCGACGACCAGGACAAGCGGGTCTGCACGGCCCGCCTCACCTGCCTGCTGCGCGATGCCGACAGTTCCGCGGCCCCGCCCGCCGCGGGCTGAGTCCGGGACGCGCCGCTCCCCCGGCCCGACGCCCAACAGCGTCCCGGCCGGGTGGGGCAGCAGACGACGGCCTGCCATGCGGTGTCCGCGACCCGGACCGTCTAGCGAGCACACCACAAGCCGAAGACAAATGAATCGCCAACCCCTAACCTGCGAAGGTGGGTTCAGTCGGAATATCGGCGCGCCGAGCGGGCATCGGGTGCACGCTCGCGCTGCTCGCCGCCATGACCGGCTGCGGCGGAACCGGCTCCTCCGAGATCACCCCGAGTGACAGCCCCGCGCCCCACCGCACTACCCCGGCCGACGTGTGCACCTCGCTCGTCTCGTACTGGGCCAAGGAGGCGCTCAGGGGTGGGAAATGGGCCGGCATCGACTGGGAGCAGAAAGGCCTTTCCAACGAGCAGTACGAACTCCACGAGCAAATCCTGGCCGCAGCACGCGCTGAGCAGCGCGAACGCGGCGCCGCTGCCGGCGAGGCACTGATCAGCCGTGAGAGCCGGGCGCGTTGCGAGGCCGCGAAGGGCGCCACCGGCAGCTCGGAAAACTGGCGACCGCCGAGTTGACCCGCCCCTGAGCGACGCACCGGCCCGGCCAGGACCGCAGCCGGCCACCGAACCGAGCAGGCCCCCCCACTCCAACCGGCCCGCACGAAAGCCCTGTTGACTTCCGGCGACGATCGCGACAGCCACCGCTTTCACGTCCTCCGCCATCGCAGCGCCCCCGAAACCCGCGCCGGCCCGACCGCCGACCCCGCTGGCGGCCTGGTCACCCGCATTTCCCACCGTCGGCCCACGGGCCGCCCAACAGCCGCCCCACGGCTCCGCCTTCCCGATCGCCGCCCCCCGCCACCAGGGACACCGGCCGCAGCCGAGTCGGCCAAACAGCCGCACGCGTCCGCGCCCCCGACCCCCGGCGGGCGCCTTTTCGGCAGCGGCCCAGCGTGACCATCGACAACCGCCACCGCGCGTCGAGCCCGGCCGGCCCTTCTCGACGTAACGCTCCGTAACAGAAACGCCCGGAGGGATCCAGGCTTCGCTCCTGACGGCCGTCACACCGCCGACGCCGCCTCCACACTTCGCACACTCTCTACGCGGTCAGCACCAAGATCGCCTCAAGCCCCTTAGCGGAACTGGGCTTTCTCAGCATGTGAGCAGTTCACCAACGCGACCATAAGTCCCTTTTAGCCGCATAGGTCACCCTGAGTGTTGGCCTCGGCATAACAAGAGAGTCACATCCTGAGCTGCCCGCTCCCCCACCCCATCACCTGCGCCTAGAGTCACGGCCAGTCACCGCGCCGCCGGGCGCGTCTGCAGCCCGCCCCTTCCGCCCCAGTACGGCCCGGCGAACGAAACGGCACCTCAGCAGAGGAGGCCGCGCCAGGGAAAGGACTTACCGTGCGACACCGTTCCTTGTTCATTCTCACCGCAGTGGTCACCACGGGAGCGCTCACGCTCACCGCCTGCGGGTCGCGCGACGACGGCGACAAAAAGAGCGACAGCAGCAAGAAGACCACCGTCGTCATCGGCGTCGACGCACCGTTGACCGGTTCGCTGTCCGCACTCGGCCAGGGCATCAAGAACTCCGTCGACCTCGCGGCCAAGACCGCGAACAAGAACAACGAGGTCCCCGGCGTCGAGTTCAAGATCGAAGCCCTCGACGACCAGGCCGTGCCCGCCTCCGGCAAGGCCAACGCCGCCAAGCTCGTCGGCAACAAGGACGTCATCGGAGCCGTCGGCCCCCTGAACTCCGGCGTCGCCCAGTCCATGCAGGGTGACTTCGACAGGGCCGGCGTCGTCCAGGTCTCCCCCGCCAACACCAACCCGGCGCTGAGCCAGGGCGACGACTGGGGCAAGGGCAAGCTGGACCGCCCGTTCAAGACGTACTTCAGGACCGCCGCCACGGACGTCGTCCAGGGCAAGTTCGCCGCGCAGTACCTGTACAACGACGCGAAGAAGAAGAAGGTCTACGTCGTCGACGACAAGCAGACCTACGGCGCCGGCCTCGCCGCCATCTTCTCCGCCGAATTCAAGCGCCTCGGCGGCAGCATCGCCGGCACCGACCACGTCACGGTGAAGGAGACGGACTTCTCCAGCACCGCCGACAAGGTCAAGTCCTCCGGCGCCGACTCCGTCTACTTCGGTGGTCAGTACCCCGAGGGCGGCCTGCTCTCCGACCAGATCAAGAAGACCGGCGCCAAGATCCCCACCATGGGTGGAGACGGCATCTACGACCCGGCCTTCATCAGCGCCTCCGGCGTTGCCAACGACGGTGACTTCGCCACCTCGATCGGCTACCCGGTCGAGAAGCTCCCGACGGCCAAGAAGTTCATAGCCGACTACTCGGCGGCCGGCTACAAGGACCCGTACGCCGCGTACGGCGGTTACTCGTACGACGCCGGCTGGGCCATCGTCCAGGCCGTCAAGAGCGTGGTCGCCGCCAACGACGGCAAGCTCCCCGACGACGCCCGCGCCAAGGTCGTCGAGGCCATGGCCAAGGTCTCCTTCGACGGTGTGACCGGCAAGGTCGCCTTCGACGAGTACGGCGACACCACGAACAAGCAGCTCACCGTCTACAAGGTCGAGGGCAAGGTCTGGAAGGACGTCAAGTCCGCCACCTTCAAGGACTGATCCACCGCACCACCCCGCTCCACATCACGACCTGATCCCCACCGCGCGAGGGCGCAACAGCGCCCTCGCGCGGAGTCATATCCGACAAGCTCATCGGAGGCCCTGCGGTGCACGAACTGCCGCAACAGCTGGCCAACGGCCTTGCACTCGGCGCCCTTTATGGCCTCATAGCCATCGGGTACACCATGGTGTACGGCATCGTCCAGCTCATCAACTTCGCCCATGGCGAGATCTTCATGATCGGGGGCTTCGGCGCCCTCACCGCCTACATAGCGCTCCCCAGTGGCACGTCACTTCTCGTGGCCATTCCACTGATGATCGTTGGCGGCGCCATCGCCTCCGTCGCCGTCGCCACCGCGGCGGAACGCTTCGCGTACCGCCCGCTGCGCGGCGCCCCGAGGCTGGCACCGCTCATCACCGCGATCGGCCTCTCGATCGTTCTCCAGCAGCTTGTCTGGGGCTTCTACCCGGACGCCAAGAAGCCGCGTAGTTTCCCCGAGTTCCAGGGCGAGTCCTTCAAGCTGTTCGACAACCTGTACCTCCAGCGCGCCGACGCCTTCGTCCTCGTCCTCGCCCCCCTGTGCATGCTCGCCCTGGGCCTCTTCGTGGCCAAGAGCCGCAGCGGACGCGCCATGCAGGCCACCGCGCAGGACCGCGACACCGCGAAGCTGATGGGCATCAACACGGACCGCATCATCGTGATGGCGTTCGCCATCGGTGCCGCGTTCGCCGCCGTCGCAGCCGTCGCGTACGGCCTCGACAAGGGCCAGATCAACTTCGAGATGGGCTTCATCCTCGGACTCAAGGCCTTCACCGCCGCCGTCCTCGGTGGCATCGGCAACATCTACGGAGCCATGGTCGGCGGAGTCGTCCTGGGCCTCGCGGAATCCCTGTCGATCGCCTACATCGAAGAGATCCCCGGGATGCAGCAGCTCGGCGGCGGCGCCTGGGCCAACGTCTGGGCATTCGTACTTCTCATCGTCGTGCTCCTGGTCAGGCCACAAGGCCTGCTCGGTGAGCGCGTCGCGGATCGGGCGTGAGAGCCATGACAACCGAAACCACGCAGACGGCCGAGACCGCACCGGCCGACCGCAACGCCCGCACGGTGCTCCTCCGTCGGCTCACCGCCGTCGGTGGGCTCGCCACGATCGCCAGCACCTTCCTGTCCTGGACCTACACCGACGAGTTCCCCGGTGACCTCACCGTCTACGGGTACCCCGGTGGCCTCCAGGTCCTCACCCTGGTCGCGGGCCTCCTCACCACCCTGTTCGCCCTGGCGTCGCTGGACATCAAGGGGCTGCGCTGGCTGGCTCCCACCGGCACCACCAAGGCCCTCCGGCTGCTCGCCCTCGGCGCCTTCGGCACCACCTGGTTCACGATCGTCGCCATCACCGTCGAACTCGGCGGCGTGGTACACCTCGAACCGGGCGGCTTCGTCGCAGCGGTGGCCTCCGTCATCCCACTCGTCGCGGCATTCCAGCTCCCCGACGACACACGCAAGGCCCGGCGCCCCAAGGCACTCCCCTCCTGGGCCGAGATCCTGATCATCGTCGTCGCCTTCGGCATCGGTCTGTTCGTCGTCACGTACGGCATCGACACCGAGTACGCCGAGCTCTTCACCGGCTACATGATCACCGCGGGCTTCGCCGTCGCGGCCCTGTTCAAGGCCGGCCTCATGGCACGGCTCTCAGGGCTCACCACCAAGTACCGCCCCATCGCGGTAACGGCCGCCTTCGTCGCCGCAGCGGCATTCCCGTTCACCCAGAACACCGACCAGTTCACGCTCATCGCGGTCAACATCCTCATCTTCGCGACCGTCGCGCTCGGACTGAACATCGTCGTCGGCCTCGCCGGACTCCTCGACCTCGGATACGTCGCCTTCCTCGGCGTCGGCGCCTACACGGCCGCCCTCGTCTCGGGCACCACCGCATCCGCCTTCGACGTCCAGTTCCCGTTCTGGGCATCCGTCCTCACCGGCGGCCTCGTCTCGCTGATCTTCGGCGTCGTCATCGGAGCCCCGACCCTGCGGCTCCGCGGTGACTATCTCGCCATCGTCACCCTCGGCTTCGGTGAGATCTTCCGCATCACCGTCGGCAACCTCGACGGCGTATCCGGCCCGCAGATCACCAACGGCCCCAACGGCGTGCCGAACATCCCCGACCTCGTCTTCTTCGGATACGACTTCGGCGAGGCCCACACCATCGCCGGCTTCGAACTCGGCGCGTACGCCAACTACTACATGCTCATGCTGCTCGCGATGATCCTCGTGATCCTCGTCTTCAGCCGCGCGGGCAGCTCCCGCATCGGGCGCGCCTGGGTCGCCATCCGCGAGGACGAGACCGCAGCCACCGCCATGGGCATCAACGGCTTCCGCGTCAAACTCATCGCCTTCGCCCTCGGTGCGACCCTGGCAGGTCTGGCCGGCACGGTCCAGGCACACGTCCAGAGCACCGTGGTCCCCGAGATGTACGTCTTCGCGGGCCCCGTACCGCCCAACTCCGCCTTCCTCCTCGCCGCCGTCATCCTCGGCGGCATGGGAACCATCAGCGGACCCCTCATCGGCGCGACGCTCCTCTACATGATCCCCGCCAAGCTGCAGTTCCTTCAGGACTACCAGCTGCTGGGCTTCGGCCTCGCGCTCATCCTGCTCATGCGCTTCCGCCCGGAAGGCCTCATCGCCAACCGGCGCGCCCAGCTCGAGTACCACGAGACCGACCAACTCGACGTACCGGACAAGGGATTGACCGGCTCCGGCGTCGGCGTCACGAAGGCGGGGGCGTGAACGACATGACGACCACCACCGAGACCACCACGGTCCTCGACGCCAG
Organism: Streptomyces sp. A5-4; assembly: GCF_051131715.1. Classification (NCBI taxonomy): domain Bacteria; kingdom Bacillati; phylum Actinomycetota; class Actinomycetes; order Kitasatosporales; family Streptomycetaceae; genus Streptomyces; species Streptomyces sp. A5-4. Next base: position 1,666,082 of record NZ_CP178591.1, read on the forward strand.
CGGCGTGACCATGCGCTTCGGCGGCCTCACCGCCGTACGCAACGTCAACCTGACCGTCAACGCGGGCGAGATCGTCGGCCTCATCGGGCCCAACGGCGCCGGTAAGACCACGTTCTTCAACTGCCTCACCGGGCTCTACGTGCCCACCGAGGGCAAGGTCACCTATAAGGGCACCGTCCTGCCGCCCAAGCCCCACCTCGTCACCCAGGCAGGCATCGCCAGGACCTTCCAGAACATCCGGCTCTTCTCCAACATGACCGTCCTGGAGAACGTCCTCGTGGGACGCCACACCAGGACCAAGGAAGGCCTCTGGTCGGCCCTCCTGCGTGGTCCCGGCTTCAAGAAGGCCGAAGCCACGTCACATGCCCGCGCCATGGAACTCCTGGAGTTCATCGGCCTCCAGGACAAGGCCGACCACCTCGCCCGCAACCTGCCCTACGGTGACCAGCGCAAGCTGGAAATCGCCCGCGCACTCGCCAGCGAGCCCGGCCTGCTGCTCCTCGACGAGCCCACGGCCGGCATGAACCCCCAGGAAACCCGCGCCACCGAAGAGCTCGTCTTCGCCATCCGGGACCAGGGCATCGCCGTACTCGTCATCGAGCACGACATGCGCTTCATCTTCAACCTGTCCGACCGCGTCGCCTGTCTCGTGCAGGGCGAGAAGCTCGTCGAAGGCACCGCCGAAGTCGTGCAGGGTGACGAGCGCGTCATCGCCGCCTACCTCGGCACCCCCTTCGAAGGGGCCCCCGGTGCGGATGAGGTCGCCGAGGTCGAAGCGGCCGAGGCGCACAGCGCCACCGGCACTACCAGCCCCACCAGCACGGAAGGAGACGAGACCAAGTGACCGCACTTCTCGAGGTCGAAGACCTCAAGGTCGCCTACGGCAAGATCGAAGCCGTCAAGGGAATCTCCTTCAGCGTCGAAGCCGGCCAGGTCGTCACACTCATCGGCACCAACGGCGCCGGCAAGACCACCACCCTGCGCACCCTCTCGGGGCTGCTCAAGCCGCTCAGCGGGAGAATCACCTTCGAGGGCAAGCCCCTCAACGGCGTGCCGGCCCACAAGATCGTGGCACTCGGGCTCGCACACTCCCCCGAGGGACGGCACATCTTCCCCCGCCTCACCATCGCGGAGAACCTCCAGCTCGGCGCGTTCCTCCGCACCGACAAGGCGGGCATCGAGAAGGACATCCAGCGCGCCTACGACCTCTTCCCGATCCTGGGAGAGCGCCGTAAGCAGGCTTCGGGCACCCTCTCCGGCGGCGAACAGCAAATGCTCGCCATGGGCCGCGCCCTGATGTCCCGGCCCAAGCTCCTGATGCTCGACGAGCCCTCCATGGGCCTCTCCCCGATCATGATGCAGAAGATCATGGAGACCATCGTCAGCCTCAAGGCCGAAGGCACGACGATCCTTCTCGTCGAGCAGAACGCCCAGGCCGCGCTGTCGCTCGCCGATGTGGGCCACGTCATGGAGATCGGCAAGATCGTGCTCTCCGGCACGGGCCAGCACCTGCTGCACGACGAGTCCGTCCGCAAGGCGTACCTCGGCGAGGACTGACCCTCCCGTACACCCCTTGTGTACACACCAGCTGTACGCGTACGAAGGGGCCCGCCCCCCAGCAGTCCGGGGGGCGGGCCTCTTCGTATGTACTGGCGTACCGGTTGGGGCTACTGGTCCTTCGCGGCCTTCTTCTCCTCGGCGTCCTCGATGACCGCCTCCGCGACCTGCTGCATCGACAGCCTGCGGTCCATCGACGTCTTCTGGATCCACCGGAACGCGGCCGGCTCGGTCAGCCCGTACTGCGTCTGCAGCACCGACTTCGCCCGGTCCACCAGCTTGCGTGTCTCCAGCCGTTGCGTCAGGTCGGCGACCTCGGTCTCCAGCGCCTTCAGCTCCGTGAACCGCGAGACCGCCATCTCAATGGCCGGTACGACGTCACTCTTGCTGAACGGCTTCACCAGGTACGCCATCGCGCCCGCGTCGCGGGCCCGCTCGACAAGATCGCGCTGGGAGAACGCGGTCAGCATCAGGACCGGGGCGATGGACTCCGCGGTGATCTGCTCGGCGGCGGAGATGCCGTCCAGAACGGGCATCTTCACGTCGAGGATGACCAGGTCGGGCCGGTGCTCACGAGCGAGCTCGACGGCCCGCTGTCCGTCTCCGGCCTCGCCGACGACCGAGTAGCCCTCCTCCTCCAGCATCTCTTTGAGGTCGAGGCGGATGAGGGCCTCGTCCTCGGCGATGACGACGCGGGTCGTCAGCGGCGGGACGTGCGACTTGTCGTCGTCGGCGACGGGCTGGGGCGACTCGGGGGTGGTCACGGGGCTCCTCGTTCCACGGCAGATACAGCTCCCCATGAGCCTACCTAGCTGGGGTATGGTGGACGCGCAGCGGGTCGAGTGCAACCTTCGATTCCCTGAGCCCCGGTAGTCCAATTGGTCAGAGACAATGGATTCAAAACCCATCCAGTGTCGGTTCGAGTCCGACTCGGGGCACTTCTCCTTCAATTCCAAGGTAGATCATGGTTTTCTGATCTTCGCCCCTCAGGGCCCCTTCCACCAGGAAGGGGCCTCTTCTGTACGTCGCCACCCGCGGGCGCGCGTCACGCACTACTTCGGGGCGTCGTCCTCGCCGATGTGGTGGATGCGGACGAGATTGGTGGAGCCGGCCACGCCGGGCGGGGAGCCGGCGGTGATGACCACGACATCGCCCTGCTGGCAGCGGCCGATCTTCAGGAGCAGCTCGTCGACCTGCGCGACCATCGCGTCGGTGGAGTCGACGTGCGGGCCGAGGAAGGTCTCGACGCCCCAGGTGAGGTTGAGCTGCGAGCGGGTCGCCGGGTCGGGCGTGAAGGCGAGCAGCGGGATGGGGGAGCGGTAGCGGGAGAGGCGCTTGACCGTGTCGCCGGACTGGGTGAAGGCGACGAGGAACTTCGCCCCCAGGAAGTCGCCCATCTCCGCCGCCGCGCGCGCCACGGCTCCGCCCTGGGTGCGGGGCTTGCTGCGCTCGGTGAGGGGCGGGAGGCCCTTGTCGAGGATGTCCTCCTCGGCCGCCTCGACGATGCGGCCCATCGTCCTGACCGTTTCCACAGGGTACTTGCCCACGCTGGTCTCGCCGGAGAGCATCACCGCGTCGGTGCCGTCGATGACGGCGTTGGCAACGTCGGAGGCCTCGGCGCGGGTGGGGCGGGAGTTCTCGATCATCGAGTCCAGCATCTGGGTGGCGACGATGACCGGCTTGGCGTTGCGCTTGGCGAGCTTGATGGCGCGCTTCTGCACGATCGGGACCTGCTCCAGCGGCATTTCCACGCCGAGGTCGCCGCGGGCGACCATGATGCCGTCGAACGCGGCGACGATGTCGTCGATGTTCTCTACGGCCTGCGGCTTTTCGATCTTCGCGATGACGGGGAGGCGGCGGCCCTCCTCCTTCATGACGCGGTGGACGTCCTCGATGTCGCGTCCACTGCGCACGAAGGAGAGAGCGATCACGTCGGCGCCGATCCGCAGGGCCCAGCGGAGGTCCTCGATGTCCTTCTCGGAGAGGGCGGGGACGGAGACGGCGACGCCGGGGAGGTTGAGCCCCTTGTGGTCGGAGACCATGCCGCCTTCGACGACGGTGGTCCGGACGCGGGGGCCTTCCACGGCGGTGACTTCGAGGGCGACCTTGCCGTCGTCGATGAGGATGCGCTCACCGGTGGTGACGTCGTCGGCCAGGCCCTCGTAGGTCGTGCCGCAGGTGTGGCGGTCGCCTTCCATCGGTTCGACGGTGATCGTGAACTCGTCGCCCCGTTCAAGCAGTACGGGGCCTTCACGGAAGCGTCCGAGGCGAATCTTCGGACCTTGAAGGTCGGCGAGGACGCCGACGCTGCGGCCGGTCTCCTCGGAAGCCTTCCGTACGCGCTGGTAGCGCTCCTCGTGCTCGGCATAGGTGCCGTGACTGAGGTTGAACCGGGCGACGTCCATTCCGGCTTCGACCAGTGCCTTGATCTGGTCGTATGTGTCGGTGGCGGGCCCAAGGGTACAGACAATCTTTGCTCGGCGCATGAGTCGAGCCTAAACCTTACCCACGAGTAGAGAATTGGCCGAGCATGACTACTCAACAACCTTTGAGTGAAAGGTTATTGACAAGTGTTGAATTGTGCGCGGGGGCGCTCTGATGAGCAATTCAGAGCGCCGTCGCGTGAGTTCGCCTCTCGGAGCGGCAGGGCGCCGGGTCAGAGCTGGGGCCGGTTCATGATGAATCGCGCGTTCACCAGGGCGTGCACGGCCTGACGTTGGGGTTCGAGGTCGAGCGCCGGGGCGTCCTCCGCCATTTCCGGGCCGGCCGCGGAGCGCGCACGGCCGGCGAAGCCCATCTTGAAGTCGGCGTGGACGGGGTGGGCTTCGTCCGCTCCGGGGTCCGCCAGTTCGACCAGGGCGGCAAGTTCGGTATCGAGGGCGTGGGCGTATTCGCGAGCCCGTTTGACGGCTTGCTTCACTGCTTGGCGGCGGACTTCGCCGTAGGCGGGCGATTCGGGGCGCAGGCTCCACCAGGGCCCGTCGATCCGCGTGAGATCGAGGTCGGCGAGGCGGGTGGTGAGCTCGCCGAGCGCGGTGAAGTCGCTGAGGACCGCGGTGACGTAGACATGGCCGTGGTAGGCACGGACGCGCTCGCCGCGGCCGTGCTTGGTCAGCTCGGGGCTGATGGACAGGGACCCGGTCTCCAGCTTTTCGACGGCGTCGCCATAGCCCTTGATGAGGTCGAGCACCAGGGCATTGCGCCGGGTGAGGTCTTCGAGCGCGGTGCGCCGGTCGGTGCCGCGGGCGCTGACGGTGATGCCGATGCCGGCGATTTCCGGGTCGAATTCGAGGCGCGCCTCGCCCTGCACCGCGAGGCGGGGCGCGTCGGGCGTGCCGTAAGGGGCTGCGGTTTTCGGTTCGTCGGTCACTCAGCCACTGTCGCACCCGGGTCGGACAAGTGGCAGTCATCAGATCGAAACCCGCAGGGGGTGTTGTGGGGTGTGGCTTCTGGGTCAGAATCTACGCGCGTTGCACAACGACGTCGGACACGGCGTCTCACAGTGAACCAAGGAGACCTCAGCATGCCGCTGAACCGTAGGACGTTCCTGGGCCGCTCGGCCGCCGCCGGGGCCGGTGCGGCCGTCGCGGGAAGCGCCGTCGCCCCCGCCGAGGCCCACGGCCATGGTCACGGACACGGACACGGGCGTCCCCCGAAGCGGTACTCCTTCACCGTCATGGGTACCACCGACCTGCACGGCAATGTCTTCAACTGGGACTACTTCACGGACAAGGAGTTCGACGACAAGGACCACAACGATGTGGGCCTGGCGAAGATCTCCACCCTCGTCGAGCAGGTCCGCAAGGACAAGGGCCGGCGCAACACCCTGCTGATCGACGCGGGCGACACCATCCAGGGCACCCAGCTGTCGTACTACTACGCCAAGGTCGACCCGATCACCGCGAAGCACGGTCCGGTGCACCCGATGGCGCAGTCCATGAACGCGATCGGTTACGACGCGGCGGCTCTCGGCAACCACGAGTTCAACTACGGCATACCGGTGCTGCGGAAGTTCGAGGAGCAGTGCGACTTCCCGCTGCTCGGCGCCAACGCGCTGGACGCGAAGACGCTCCGGCCCGCGTTCGCGCCGTACGTCATCAAGCGGCTGCGGACCCCGCACGGCCGTGATGTCCGGGTGGCGATCCTGGGGCTCACCAACCCGGGTATCGCCATCTGGGACAAGGCCAACGTGCAGGGGAAGATGACCTTCCCGGGGCTTGAGGAGCAGGCCGCGAAGTGGGTGCCGAAGCTGCGGTCGATGGGCGCGGACGTCGTCATCGTCTCGGCGCACTCGGGTTCCAGCGGTACCTCGTCGTACGGTGACCAGCTTCCGTACGTCGAGAACGCGGCGGGGCTGGTGGCGGAGCAGGTGCCCGGCATCGACGCGATTCTCGTCGGGCACGCGCACACCGAGATCGCCGAGTACTTCGTGGAGAACAAGAAGACCGGGAAGAAGGTCCTGCTGTCCGAGCCGCTCAAGTGGGGGCAGCGGCTGACGCTGTTCGACTTCGACCTGGTGTGGGCGAAGGGCGGCTGGACCGTGGAGAAGGCCGGCTCGAAGGTCCTCAACTCCAATACGGCCGTGGAGGACCGCCGGATCACGCGGCTGCTCAGTGACGAGCACAAGAAGGTCGTGGCGTATGTCAACCAGGTCATCGGTACGTCGGTGTCCGCGATGGCCACGGCCGACGCGCCGTGGAAGGACGAGCCGCTCATCGACCTGATCAACCATGTCCAGGTCGAGACGGTGCGGGCGGCCCTGGCGGGCGGCGAGTACGCGGCGCTGCCGATCGTTTCGCAGGCGTCGTGCTTCTCGCGCACGGCGGCGGTGCCGGCCGGGCAGGTCACCATCAAGGACGCGGCCGGTCTGTACCCGTTCGAGAACACACTTGAGGCGCGGGTGCTGACCGGGGCGCAGATCAAGGAGTACCTGGAGTACTCCGCGCGGTACTACGTGCAGACGGCGGCGGGCGCGCCGGTGGACACCGCCAAGTTGACGAATTCGGGCGGCATTCCGGATTACAACTACGACGCGGTGTCGGGTCTGACGTACGAGATCGATATCGCGAAGGCGGTGGGCGCGCGGATCGTGAAACTGTCCTTCGACGGGCAGCCCATTGATCCGGCGGCGCGGTTCGTGATGGCGGTCAACAACTATCGGGCGAGTGGTGGCGGGGCGTTTCCGCATATCGCGGGGGCGAAGCAGGTGTGGGCGAATTCGGAGGAGATCCGGAACACGATCATTTCCTGGGTGACGGCCAAGGGGACGGTTGATCCGGCGGAGTTCGCCGTGGTGGGCTGGCGTTTGACGCGGGAGGGCGCGCCGGTGTTCTAGCGGGGTGGGATGCGGGTGTGGTTGGGCGCTGTGCGGGGGCTTGTCCCCCGCCCCTTCCCCTTCCCGAAGCCGGGGCCCCGCCCCGGACCCCGGTCATCGAGCGCCGGACGGCTGACGTGGGCGGGGTGACTGGACGGGCGGCAACTCCACGCGCCGCACCCGCGCCCCCGTTCAGTTCCCCTGCGCCAGGGGTGTCAGCTCCGGCTGCTGGGACGGGACTCTGGGCGCCTCCCGGGATTCCAGGCCGAAGCTGGTGAACGCCGTGCGGCGTGGCATGGGGTACGCCTCCGTGCCGGTGAGCGAGTTGAGGATGGTCGCGCTGCGCCAGGCGGCCAGCCCCAGGTCGGGGGCGCCGACACCGTGGGTGTGCTGCTCGGCGTTCTGCACGTACACCGATCCGGTGACGGAGGCGTCGAACAGCAGCCGGAATCGTTCGTCGACGCGAGGGCGCTCCCGGGCGTCGCGCCGGATGTACGGGTCGAGGCCCGCGAGGAGTTGCCCGAGGGGGCGCTCGCGATAGCCGGTGGCGAGAACGACCGCGTCGGTGGTGAGCCGGGAGCGGGTGCCCTGCTGGATGTGCTCCAGGTGGAGTTCGACCTTGGTGGTGGCGACGCGGCCCGCCGTACGGACGGAGACTCCCGGGGTCATGACGACGTCGGGCCAGCCGCCGTGGATCGTGCGCCGGTAGAGCTCGTCATGGATGGCGGTGATGGTGTCGGCGTCGATGCCCTTGTGCAGCTGCCACTGACGGGGCACAAGCTCGTCGCGTACGGGCTCGGGCAGTGCGTGGAAGTAGCGGCCGTAGTCGGGCGTGAAGTGTTCCAGGCCGAGCTTCGAGTACTCCATGGGGGCGAAGGCCTCGCTGCGGGCGAGCCAGGTGATCTTCTCCCGGCCCGCGGGGCGGGCGCGCAGCAGGTCGAGGAAGACCTCCGCACCGGACTGGCCGGAGCCGACGACGGTGATGTGCTCGGCGCCCAGGAAGCGTTCGCGGTGGTCCAGGTACTCGCCGGCGTGGACGACCGGGACGGTCGGGGCCTCGGCGAGGGGTCTGAGGGGTTCGGGGATGTACGGCTCGGTGCCGACGCCGACGGCGATGTTGCGGGCGTACGCGCGGCCGAGGGCTTCGGCCTCGCCTTCGGCGTCGAGTTGGGTGAAGTCGACCTCGAAGGCGGCGCGTTCGGGGTTCCAGCGGACCGCGTCGACCTGATGGCCGAAGTGCAGTCCGGGCAGGTTGGCGCTGACCCAGCGGCAGTACGCGTCGTATTCGGCGCGCTGGATGTGGAAGCGCTCGGCGAAGTAGAAGGGGAAGAGCCGCTCACGGGTGCGCAGATAGTTGAGGAACGACCAGGGGCTCGCGGGGTCGGCGAGCGTCACCAGGTCGGCCAGGAAAGGGACTTGGAGGGTGGCGCCTTCGATGAGCAGGCCGGGGTGCCAGTGGAAGGCGGGGCGCTGCTCGTAGAAGGCGGAGGTGATACCGCCGTGGATGCCGTCCGCGAGGGCGGCCAGGGAGAGGTTGAACGGGCCGATGCCGATGCCCACCAGGTCGTGGGGGTGTTCGGGCTCCGGGGGCTGGGGGACGGTCATCGGTGAGTACGGCCTTCCAGGAGGTTCAGGAGTGCTTCGAGGTCGCTGGTCGTGGTGTGGGGGTTGAGCAGGGTGGCCTTCAGCCAGAGGCGGCCGTCGATGCGGGCCCGGCCGAGGACGGCCCGCCCTTCGGTGAGGAGGGTCCGGCGGATGTCGGCCACGGTTTCGTCCGAGGTGGCTGCGACGGTGGTGGCGGTGTGGGACGCGGTGGCTGCGTCGGGGGCCGGGCGGAAGAGGACCGTGGAGAGCGTGGGGCGTTCGTAGAGCTCCAGGTGCGGGCTCGCCTCGACGAGGTCGGCGAGTCGCCGGGCGGCGGCGAGAGTGCGGTCGATCAGGTCGCCGAGACCGCTGCGGCCCACCGCCCTGAGGGTCGCGGCGACTTTGAGGATGTCGGGACGGCGGGTCGTGCGCAGCGACCGGCCGAGGAGGTCGGGCAGGCCCGCTTCGGTGTCGTCCTCGGCGTTGAGGTAGTCCGCCTGGTGTCGCAGTACGTCGAGGAGGCGCCTGTCCGGTACGACGAGGAGCCCGGCGGCGACTGGCTGCCAGCCGAGTTTGTGCAGGTCCAGGGTGACCGACTGGGCGCGGTCCAGGCCTTCGAGGGCGTCGCGGTGCGTGTCGCTGAAGAGCAGGGGGCCGCCGTACGCGGCGTCGACGTGCAGCTCGGCGTTGTGGCGTGCGCAGAGATCGGCGATCTCGGGAAGCGGGTCGATGCGCCCGGTGTCGGTGGTGCCGGCGGTGGCCGCCACGAGCAGGGGGTGGTGCAGATCGGTGAGGGCTTCATCGAGGGCGGCGAGGTCGATGACACCGGAGGGGGCGGGGACGGTGACGGGTTCGGGGAGGCCAAGGAGCCAGGCGGCGCGGTGCAGGGAGTGGTGGGCGTTGGCGCCGCAGATGAGCTGTACGGCGCCGTGGCGCTCTCTGGCGAGGAGGAGGGCGAGTTGGTTGGACTCGGTACCGCCGGTGGTGACGAGGGCGTCGGGGGTGGGGCGTGCGGTGCGGGTGGTGGGGCTGGTGTGCAAGTCCGCTGTGGGGGCGCTGATTGGTGGGGTGCGTGGTGCGGTGCCTGTTGTGGCTGCTGTCCCCGGGTAGACCTCGGCGGCGATGGCCTCGGTGACGGCGGTCTCCAGCGCGGAGGCGGCGGGAGCCTGGTCCCAGGAGTCCATCGACTGGTTGAGCGCGGACGCGGCGAGGTCGGCGGCCGTGGCGACGGCGAGCGGCGGGCAGTGCAGGTGGGCTGCGCACCGGGGCTCGGCCGGGTCCGCGGCGCCTTCCGCGAGGGCGCGGACGAGGGTGTACAGGGCCTCTTGCGCGCCGGTGCCGTGGGCGGGGATGGCAGGCCCGACGGCGTCGCGCAGCCGTTTCGCGACGGCGTCGGGGCCGCCCGCGGGCAGTGGTCCGCCGCGGGCGACCGCTCCTTCGTGGAGCGCGTCGAGGACGGTGGCGAGCAGCGGCCGCAGGGCGGCGCTCCCGTCCACGCCGCCGGCGAGGGGCGGGATAGCGGTACCGGGGGGCGGCGGCGTACTCATGCGGGGTCCTTCGGGTGCGGGGCCGGCGCGCCGACGTGCATGGGCCAGAGCCGGGGCGTCCGGAGTGCTCAACGATCCGGACCCGAAAGTGGTACTGCCGTGTGTGGAAGGAGGGGTGGATTTCGCGCGGAGCGTTTGGTGACTGGGCGGGCTCGGGGTGTTCCACGAGCCCGCCCGGCGGTTCTCGCGTGCCTCAGTTCTTCTGGACTGCCAGTGCCCGGCGCAGGTCGTCCAGTTGGTCGACCAGTTTGCGGCGCAGCGCCGGGATCATGTCGTTGTCCCGGAGGAATTCCTCGCCCAGGCGCAGCGCGTCCGCGTCCGCCTCGAAGAGCGGGAAGGCGTAGCGGCCCGCGGCTTCGGCGATGGCGGGGCCGCGGCGGTCGGCCAGGGCCGCCGCGTCGCGGTAGTAGCGGGTTGCGTACTCCCTGACGAGGTCAGCCTGTTCGGGCTGCCAGAAGCCTTGGGCGGCCGCCGTGAAGAGGTAGTTGGAGAGGGTGTCCTCCTCGAACATCCTCGACCACGCGGCGGCTTTGGCCTGGGCCGTGGGCAGCGCGGCACGGCAGCGGGCGGCGCCTTCCTCGCCCGTGGCGCTGGGGTCGCGGGCGAGCTCCGCGGCGATGGCCGCTTCGTCGGTGGCGCCGAGCACCGCGAGGCGGCGGAGAATGCGCCAGCGCAGTTCGGGGTCGAGTTCGGGGCCGCCCGACACGCTGCCCGAGCCGAACCAGTCCTGGATGGTGTCGGGTTGAGTGGCCGCGTCGATGAAGTGACGTACGGCGATGAGGCGCAGGCCGGGTGCGTTGCCGTCCTCGGTGCGGCGGATCAGGTCGCGGCAGATCGTGGAAAGGGTCGCCAGGGCCGCGGGACGCTCGGTGGCGCCGAGATAGCGGTCGGCGATCTGCGTGGCCGCGAAAACGAGGACGCCCTGGACGATGGCCAGGTCCGTCTCGTACGGGAGATGGGCGCGGGCGGCGTCCAGGTAGGCGCCCGGGGACAGTTCGCCGTCGCGGACCATGTCCCGGGCGGCGTTCCACACGACGGCGCGGGTCAGCGGGTCGGGGAGGCCGGAGAGGGACCGTACAGCGGTGTCCCAGGAGGTGGCGTCCAGGCGGACCTTGGCGTAGGTGAGGTCGCCGTCGTTGAGGAGGACGAGGGCCGGACGGCGGCCCGGGAACGTCCTGCGGGAGTCGCTCTGCGGGATGTCGATCTCGAAGCGGTCGCGCAGGACGAGCCGTTCGGGGACAGTCGGTTCGCCGAGGGTGTGGTCGTAGGTGCCGACGGTGACGCGGTGCGGTCGGCTGCCGTCGTGGGTGATGTTCAGGGACCAGGACCCGTCGGCTTCGGTGGGGTCGGGGGTGAGGGTGTCGACGCCGGTGGTGCGGAGCCACCGCTGGGCCCAGGCGTGGACGTCGCGATCCGTGGTGTGGGCGAGGGATTCGATGAAGTCGGCGAGGGTGGCGTTGCCGAATTTGTGGCGGGCGATGTGGGTGTTGATACCCGCCAGGAAGTCCTTCTCGCCGAGCCAGGCGACGAGCTGGCGCAGGGCCGAGGCACCCTTCGCGTAGGAGATCCCGTCGAAGTTGAGCATGGCGGACGCGGTGTCGGGGACGGCGTCGGGGTCCGGGGCGACGGGGTGGGTGGAGGGGCGCTGATCGGCGTCGTACCCCCAGCCCTTGCGTGCGACCGCGAAGTCGGTCCAGGTGTCGGTGAAGCGGGTGGCTTCGGTGAGCGTCTGGTAGCCCATGTATTCGGCGAAGGACTCGTTGAGCCAGATGTCGTCCCACCACTGGAGGGTCACGAGGTCGCCGAACCACATGTGGGCCATCTCGTGCGAGATGACCATGGCCCGGGTCTGGCGTTCGGTGTCGGTAACGGCGGAACGGTAGATGAACTCGTCGCGGAAGGTGACGAGGCCGGGGTTCTCCATGGCGCCCGCGTTGAACTCCGGGACGAAGGCCTGGTCGTAGGAGTCGAAGGGGTAGGGCTCCTCGAACTTCTCGTGGTAACGGTCGTAGCACGCGCGCGTGATGTCGAGGATCTCGTCCGCGTCGGCGTCCAGGTACGGCGCGAGGGAGCGGCGGCAGTGGATGCCGAAGGGCAGGCCCGCGTGCTCGGTGCGTACGGAGTGCCAGGGGCCCGCCGCGACGGCGACGAGGTAGGTGGAGATGAGGGGCGTGGGCGCGATCTTCCAGCGGCCTTCACCGTGGTGCTCGGCGATGCCGTTGCCGAGGACGGTCCACTCTTCGGGAGCCGTGACCGTCAGCTCGAAGACGGCCTTGAGGTCGGGCTGGTCGAACGCGGCGAAGACGCGCTGTACGTCTTCCATGAAGAGCTGGGTGTAGAGGTACGTCTCGCCGTCGCTGGGGTCCGTGAAGCGGTGCATGCCCTCGCCGGTACGGGAGTAGCGCATGTCCGCGTCGATGCGCAGCTCGTGCTCACCGGCGGTGAGGCCGGTCAGTTCGAGGCGGTTCTCGACGAGTGCGTCGGGGTCCAGCGGCTGCCCGTCGAGGGTGACGGTGCGCAGGGTGGCGGGCTTGAGCTCGACGAAGGTGTCCCCGGCGGTGCGCGCGGTGAAGTGGACGACGGTGCGGGAGTCGAAGGTTTCCTCGCCACGGGTCAAGTCCAGGGCAATGCGGTACCGGTGGACGTCGAGGAGCTGGGCACGGGTCTGCGCTTCGTCGCGCGTCAGTACGGGCATGGGGACATGCTGCCTGATGGCGGGCGCGGGGCGCACTGGGTTGCGGGGTGCGATCCCGTGGGGGCGATGTGCCCTGGGGGCGTGTGGTGCGGTGGGGGGCGTGTGGTGCGGTGGAGTGGGGTGGGGCGGTCTGTGGGGCGCCGTGGTCGGTGGGACCTGTGGTCCGTGGGACCAGTGATCGGTGGGACCCGGGGTCCGCGGGCCGTGGTCGGTGGGGCGCCGTGGTCCGCGCGACCCGGGGTCCGTGGGAACCGGCCGTGAGACCCGTGGTCCGCAGGCCCCGTGGCCGGTAGGACCGGTGATCCGCGCGACCCGGGGTCCGCGCGCCGTGGTCGGCGGGGCGCCGTGGTCCGTGAGACCCGGGGTCCGCGGGCACCTTGGTCCGCGGGGCGCCGTGGTTCGTGAGACCCGCCGGTGGGTCCCCTGGGCCGGTGGGACCCGTGATCCGCACGACCCGGGGCGCCGAGTGGGGGCGCCAGGTGGGGGCAAGTCGCCGGGCGACGGCTCCCCCCGCCCCACCCTCGCGCGGCCGGGGCCTCCGGCGCCGGGCAGGGCGGGCCGGGGCCGGGTCTACGTGCGGGCGATTGTCTCGTGGTGGCGGATGACCTCCGCGACTACGAAGTTCAGCAGCTTTTCCGCGAAGGCCGGGTCCAGTTTCGCGCTCTCCGCGAGTTCGCGGAGCCGGATGATCTGGCGGGCCTCGCGGTCCGGGTCGGCGGGCGGGAGCTGGTGTGCCGCCTTGAGGTGGCCGACCTGCTGAGTGCATTTGAAGCGCTCGGCGAGCATGTGGACTACGGCCGCGTCGATGTTGTCGATGCTGTCGCGCAGGCGGTTCAGCTCGGCGATCACGGACTCGTCGATTTCGCTGGAAGTCATGGTCATCGAGCTTACGTGTCGATCGTCGGCGGGTGTCGCGGGTCCGGTATCTGGGTGCTCCAGCCGCCGTGGACCGCGCGGCCCTGCTGCTCGCGGAAGCGGACGGGGGCCGTCCCCACACGCCGGGTGAACAGGCGCGAGAAGTACGCGGGGTCGTCGTAACCGACCCGGCGGGCGACGGCCGCGACGGGCAGTTCGGTGGCGGCGAGGAGTTCCTTGGCGCGGCCGAGGCGGATGCCGAGAAGGTAGTCCTTGGGGCTGCACCCGGCGCTGCGGCGTACAGCGGTCCGCAGTTCGGCGGGGGTCATGCCGTGGCGCGAGGCGTGCTCGGCGACCGACAGGGGCTGGAAGGCGTCGCGGGCGAGGGACTGCAGGACGGGGTCGCCGTCGGCGCCGACGTCCGCGCGGGCCCGGCGCAGCGCGACGAGGAGCTCATGGACGGCGGCGCCCGTCTCGACTTCGAGCAGCGGGTTGCCGCGGCGTGCGGCGCGGGCGATGCGGCTCACGGCGGCGCGGGCTCCCACCGTGTCGGAGAGCGGGACGACGGGACGGTCCGGTTCGATGTAGCCGAGCTCCGTGTAGGTCGCGGTGGCGGGGCCGGTGAAGTCGACGAAGCTCTCGTCCCAGCCGGTGACCGGGTCGGGCCCGTAGTGGTGCGGGATACCGGGGGTGACCCAGATCAGTGCGGGCGCGGTGACGCCGACACGTCGGCCGTCCGTGCCGCGGAACCAGCCGGCGCCGGCGCCGATGACGATGGCGACGTGGTGGTCGAGGGTGCGCGGGCCGACGGTGGGCAGCGTGCCGTGCTGCATGCCGACTCCGAGGCAGACCAGACCGAGCCGGTGATGGGTGGGACTGGGGGTGAAGTAGCGCATCCAGGTGTGGTACATCCCGTTTTCTTCCTCCCCCGGGGCTCAGGCGGTGTCCTTGTGTGCCGTTGTGTTTCCTTGTGTCCAAACAGCGCTGATCTTTGTCCATGGACCGGTCCGCCGCCAAGGGGTGAAGGTGAAGCGCTGTGGGTGAGGCCCCGCAGATGCCACAAATGAGCGAGAGACGGGCGGGGACCGTGGTGGACTTCACGGTGGGTGAGCGGGACTTTCAGGTCGACGGGCGGCCGGTGCGGCTGCTGTCGGGCGCGTTGCACTACTTCCGGGTGCACGAGGCGCAGTGGGGGCATCGCCTGGCGATGCTGCGGGCCATGGGGCTCGCCTGTGTGGAGACCTACGTTCCGTGGAATCTGCACGAGCCGCGGCCCGGCGGGTTCCATGATGTGCATGCCCTCGGCCGGTTCCTGGACGCGGCGCACGAGGCGGGCCTGTGGGCGATCGTGCGCCCCGGCCCGTACATCTGCGCCGAGTGGGAGAACGGTGGGCTGCCGCACTGGCTGACCGGGGCACTGGGCACTCGCGTGCGCACGCGCGACGCCGAGTACCTGAAGCACGTGGAACGGTGGTTCGGGCGACTGCTGCCGCAGGTGGTGCAGCGGCAGTTGGGCCGGGGCGGACCGGTGATCATGGTGCAGGTCGAGAACGAGTACGGGAGTTACGGCTCGGACCAGGTCTATCTGCGGCACCTGACGGGCCTGCTGCGCGAACTCGGCGTCACAGTACCGCTGTTCACCTCGGACGGCCCCGAGGACCACATGCTGACCGGCGGTTCGGTGCCCGGGGTGCTCGCGACGGCCAACTTCGGGTCCGGCGCGCGTGCGGGGTTCGAGGTGCTGCGGCGTCATCAGCCGACCGGCCCGCTGATGTGCATGGAATTCTGGTGCGGCTGGTTCGGCCACTGGGACGCGGAGCCCGTCCTGCGGGATGCGGCGGACACGGCGGACGCGCTGCGCGAGATCCTCGACTGCGGGGCCTCCGTCAATCTCTACATGGCGCACGGCGGTACGAACTTCGCCGGCTGGGCGGGGGCGAACCGCTCCGGCGGGCTGCACGACGGCGCCCTCCAGCCGACCGTCACGTCGTACGACTACGACGCGCCCATCGACGAGTACGGGCGGCCCACGGAGAAGTTCTGGCTGTTCCGCGACATCCTCGCGCTCCACCGGAACGACGACGCCCCGATCCCCGATGTGCCTGCCGCGCCCGCCCAGGCGGCCGGGCCCGCCGACGCGCGGCTCTCGCAGTGGGCGCCGTTGGGCGACGTACTGGAGGTGCTCGGGGGCGCGGAGACGGAGACGGCGATGCCGCCGACGTTCGAGGAGTTGGGGGTGGACCGTGGGCTGGTCCGCTACCGGGTGCGGCTGCCCGGTCCGCGCCGGGCGTATCCGCTGGGCGTGACGGGACTGCGGGATCTGGCCGTGGTGTACGTCGACGGGGTGCGGACGGGTGTGCTGAACGGCGCGGCGGGCGGGGCCGACGCGTACACGGCTCTGGCGGAGCCGGTGGAGGGCCCCGCGGAGGTCGAGCTGTGGGTGGAGTCGCTGGGCCGGGTCAACTACGGGCCGCGTCTCGCCGAGCCGAAGGGCATCACGGGTGGGGTGCTGCACGAGCGGCAGTACGTGCACGGGGTGCGGGCCCGGGGGTTGCGGCTGGACGCGTTCGACGACGCGGAGTCGGTCGGCCGGGTGCCGTTCCGTGAGACGGGTGAGGCCTCGGGTGCGGCGGGGCTGTACCGGGGCGCGTTCGAGGTGCGGGGCGCGGGGGACGCGGGGCTGGAGCTGCGGGGGTGGACCCGGGGCTTCGTCTGGGTGAACGGGTTCTGCCTGGGGCGCTACTGGGGTGTGGGGCCGCAGCGGTCGCTGTACGTTCCGGGGCCGGTGCTGCGGGAGGGGGCCAACGAGGTGTGGGTCCTGGAGGTGGAGGGTGCGGACGCGGGTGAGTTGACGGTTCGGGTCCGCTGAGCTCGCCCGGCGGGGGCACCGCGGGGACCCGCCGGGCAACACCGCCGGCACGATTCGCCTTCGCCCCCGCAACTCCCGGCCGCCGAACCGCGTCCTACCGGACATGATCCAATCCCACGACCTCTGCGGCCCCGACGACATCACTCCCCCTGAAGACGACGAGGAGCGCGTGCGGCCGGGTCCGCTGTGGCGCCACGCCGTGTGGATGGCGGGCATCGCCGCCCTCGGGGTGGGCCTGGGCTGGGTCGGCGCGTTGTTCCGTATCGGCCCCGAGGAGTACGGGCTGCCGCCCGCCGCTCCGGGGTCGGTGTGGCCGTATGTGGCCGCCTGGACCGCGACCGGGCTGGTGGCGGCGGGCGCGATACGGGCCACCGCCCTGCGGGTGCCGCTCTACGCCCCGGGGCAGATCGCGGTGGTGCTCACCCTCCTGGGCACCCGGATCTCCCTGGGCTGGCGGCCGGAGGCACCGGCGCTGGGTGCGCTGGCCGCGGTCGCGCTGACGGCGACGGCAGTCTGGTGCGCCCTCGCGCTGCGCCCGGGAGCCGGCCGTACCGGGGAGCGCCGCGCCGCATAGCCGCTCCGCGACGGGCGGGTCGGGCTCCCGCGGGAGCCCGACCCGTCCGTCGCACCGCGATCTGCCGCCTACACCTCGCTCACCTCGAAGGTGTCCAGGACGAACTCCGCCTTACCGTCGTCCCCGACCTTCCGCAGGCCCACCCACGGCTCACCCTCGGCCGGCGCCGTGAACTCGTAGGTCAAGGCCGTGGGGACGGTCGCCACGGGCAGCGGGGCCCGCGTCAGTTCCCGGGGCGCCGGCTCGTCCACGCCGGTGATCCACGCGTACTGGCCGGCCTTCTCGTTCTCGTAACGGAAGGACACCCGGTAGCGCCTGCCCGCCTCGAAGCGGACGGTGTGCTGCACGGTCCGGTAGACCAGGCCGTCGTTCTCGCCGCGCGACTTGAGGGATTCCGAGCCGTCGATGACGTCGTCGATCGCCTTGCCGTGCCAGGCCCGCTGGGTGAACGGGGCGTGCCGTTGCGCGATGTGGGTGCGCGGGTCGGTGGAACCGCCCGCGTCGCCCTTCACGAACGGGCCCCAGCCCTGCGGCACCTGCTGGAAGTCCTCGAAGGCCACCGTTCCCTCCTTCGCGGGGCGGGTGGCGGGGACGACCCGTACGTTGTCGAAGCGCACGCGCGCTTCACCCGCCGCGGCCCGCAGCGTGAGGTCGACCCGGCCGCCGCCCTCCGGGACGGTGAAGTACGTGAACATCCGTTGGAAGCGGGTGTCGTGCTTGCGGTCGGCCGCGACGAGATTGACGGCCGTGGACGAGTCGGTCCAGTTCTCGGCGGTGGCGCCGTCCGCGGTCCGCACGGTGAGGGCGGCCCGGCGCCGCTCCCCCGCCTTCGCGCCCACCTCGACCTGTACGGACGCGGCGTATGTGCCGGGCGCCAGGCGTGCGAGGCGCTGCCCGACGGCCGCGGCGCCGCCCGCGCCGATCACCAGCTCGTAGTCCCCCAGTGCGCTGAGCTCCACCGACGCGGGTCCACCGGCCGTCCAGCCGTCCAGCGTTCCCGAGTGGAAGCCGGGGTCGTGCACGGGGGTGGCCTGCCCCCAGTGCGGGTCACCCGCCTGCCGTGCCCGGTCGCGGTGCAGGACGTACGGCTGCTGCGCATCGGCGTCGATGGTGATCCTGCCGGAGCGGACCGGGATGTCACGGACGTGCACCCGGCCCTGGTCGGTGAGCCGGTGGAGCGCGACCTTCGACCTGCCTGCCCAGCCGCGTGGCAGCTGCCAACTACTGCTGCCACCCGCCGGGTTGTAGTGGTAGAGCTTGTCCGGATCGATTGCCCTGCGCGGCTCCCACGGCAGCAGATAGGTCCCGTCGTCGTACACGACGCGCCCGTCGGTGGTGATGCGCCGGGTGCCTTCCTCGTCGTCGACGGTGGTCCTCGTCGGGCCGAAGAAGGTGATCCGGTGCTCCGCCCAGGTCTTGACCGGGTACGCCTGGAGGTACTTGGCGGGCAGGCTGTCGGTCCAGATGAGCCGGTAGAAGACGTTCCAGTCGGTCTTGTTGACCCAGCCCTCGAAATTTCCGGTGCGCGGGATGCCGAGCAGGGTGGGCCACTTATCGGCGAAGACGTCCTTCTGGTGGTTGCGGATGAAGCGGATCAGCTGGGAGTTGATGCCCCGCGAGGTGTCGCCGCCGTAGTCGACCTCGGTGGCCCAGTGCGACCACAGGGACGAGCGCTCAAGGCCGTGTCCCCATTCGGTGGTGACGTGCCAGCCCTGCTCGCGCAGCGCCCGCTGGAGCCGGTCCGAGGTCCAGCCCGACTCCCGGAAGACGTCGATGTAGAGCATGTTGAGCGCGGGATCGGTCTCCTGGCGCAGGTCCTTGAAGCGCTTGATGATGTCGCCGGAGACGAGGTCGCGCCGCTGGTCGATGCGGTAGCTCTGGTCGAGCCAGTCCCACTGTTCGTTCGCCTCGTCGACGAGGGTCTCGGAGAAGGCGTTCGCGACGGGGTAGGACTCGGTGGCGTTCACATGGACACCGAAGTCGCTGCCCCACTTACGCCCCTCCTTGACCAGGGTGTTGAGGTCGTCGAGGCCGCCCGCGCGCTTGTTGGGGTTGCCCGCGTAGTCGGGGTGCGCCGAGTCGTGGCCCTCCGATTGATAGCCCTTGAGCAGCGTGTACTGGCGCAGCCCGTCCGTCGCGAGGGAGATCCGCTTGACGTTGTCGAGGGTCTGCAGGAACGGGTTGGTGGCCTGGCTGGCGAAGTTGAAGGGGATGTGCGGGACGACCCGCAGGTGCTGCTCGTCGGCGCCCAGCGGGTCGACCATGATGTCGCGGAAGGCGATGGCCGCGTCCTGCCAGGTGACGACGGAGTCGTCGTCGCGGTCGCGGGTGACGACGACGGTGGCGTACGGGAGGGGCTCGGTGGCGCCGGTGGGCGCGGTCGCGGCGCGGTGGGTCCACTGTCCGCAGGTCACCTGCGCCTTGACGTAACCGTCCCGCCGCACGGTCTGCCGCCACAGCCGCCCGTTCTCCCAGGTGGTGCCGTCGGCGCTGGTCGGCTTGTCGTACGTGGTGTTGGTCTCGACGGCGCCGCCGAGCCGGTCGTGGGCGACGACGGCGTACGCGCAGCCCTTGGGCGCGGCGTCGGGCGTCGTGTCCGGGGCGACCTCGACCAGGGTGTCGCCGCTCTTCGCCTTGTCGATCTCGACGCGCGCGGCGAGCAGGGTCGCGCCGGGCTGGTCGCTGCGTACGGACAGGAAGGCCAGGCCGGGGATCTGCAGGGTGCCGACGCGCAGCGCGGGGGTGTCGGCGATGCGGGTGACCCGCCAGTGGATTTGCCGGCCTTCGACGCGGATCTCGACGCCGATCTCGGTGCCGCCGTCGAAGGCGAGGGTGTAATCGGCCCGGTCGTGCTGGACCCTGGTGGTGACCTTGGGGGTACGGGCGGTTCCGTCGATCAGGACCGAGGTGACCGGGTCCTCCTGGGCGTGCAGCTTCGCGCCCGTGCCGCGGTCGGTGTAGGACACGATGCGCGGGAAACCGGAGTCGACGCGTACATCGAGCTCGCGGGAGCGCAGCCGGTTCTCGTGGCCGGCGGCCGGGGCGGCGGTGGCGAGGCCCGGGGCGCCGACGACTGCGCCGATGCCGGCGAGTGCGGCCGCGCCCGCCACGGTCCTGCGGCTCGGTCCCCGGCCCTGAATATACGAATCCACGCTGGCTCCTTCTCGTGACGGTTGACCGTGCCCGTCACGATGCGCCGCGTGGGAGGAGAGGGCCTATGGACAAAGGAGGAACAGGTCTTGGACTAATGCGCCCGTCGGCCTGCCCCTCCCCCGCCCCGGGGGCCTCAGTGCCTCAGCTCCCCAGGCACTTCAGCTCCTCGGCGCCGCGCGGTCAGAGACCGGCAGCGGCGCTCTTGATGGCCGCCGCGAACGTGGAGACCTCGGTGTACACGCCCGGGTAGTCCGGTCGTGCGCAGCCCTCTCCCCAGCTGACTATGCCGACCTGTATCCAGGCGTTGGCCTCGTCCTTGCGGAACATCGGGCCGCCCGAGTCGCCCTGGCAGGTGTCGGTGCCGCCCGTGCCGACGAAGCCGGCGCACAGCTCCTCGCCCGGGGTGAGCTGGTTGCCGTACGCCTTCGCGCAGTCTGCGTCGCTGACGAAGGGGACCTTCGCCTTGAGGAGGTAGCGCTGCTGGCCGCCGCCCTCGGTGGCCGCGCCCCAGCCCGCGATGGTGAAGTCGCCCTGGTTGAACGCGGTGGTCGTGGCGATCTTCAGGGTGGGCAGTTCGATGGGCTTGGCGAGCTTGATCAGCGCCCAGTCCTTGCCCTTGCCGTTGTAGCCGGGCGCCTGCAGGACCTTGGTGGACTTGACCTTGACGGCGCGCGACGACTGGAGGTCGACGACACCGGCGGTGGCCGTGATGCTGGTGTTGCTGCCCGAGCGGCTCACGCAGTGCGCCGCGGTGAGCACGATGTCCTTGGCGTACAGCGCACCGCCGCAGCCCATGGAGAGCCGGACCATGAAGGGGAATTCGCCCTGTGCGGCGGGGGTTCCGCCGACGACGGGCGGGGCGGGCGGCGGGGCCGCGCTGGCACCGGCGGGCTGGATGCTGACGGCGGCGAGAACCACGGCGCCGACTGCGGCGCATCTCTTGAAAGCACGCAGAACGTTCTTCAACGGAGTGCCTTTCGTGGGGGTGATCGTGGGGGGTCACTCTTCGCACGACGGACTCCGCACCAACCCAAAGCTGGCATGGGCCCGTCAAGGCGTTGCTGGATTATGTGGAGTTGGTCCCCCGCCCGACAAGGGATGGTTTCCGGCCACCTCTCGCGAGCCCCCAAGGGCGTCGAAATCGGCTTACAGTGGAGACCTGTTCACGTCCTGTGGGGGGATAGGGGGTGCGGTCGTGACGAGCGGCAGTGCGGTCGTACACGGGTATCCGCATCTCACCACCGTGCGGTCCGCCCTCACCGCGCTCCACAAACGGATCGGTCACGACGGTGTGCGCTCGTACGCCCCGAGCGTCTTCCCCGTCGATGTCGCCTTCAGCGACCAGGACGATCTGCACCTGGGCACCCAGCGGGTGGCCCGCGCCCTCGTCCAGCACCTGCGGCTGCCGGACGCCCGCATGATCGTGAGCTTCCGGGAGATGGAGCACGCGGCGAGCGTCGAGCTGGCCGCGGGTCCCGAGTACTTCATCGAGCTCAACGCCCGCTTCCGGACCCACCGCAACGACATCGGGGCGGCTCTCGCCCACGAGATCACCCATGTCCTGCTGCACCGCCTGGGCCTGGCCTTCGCGGGCACCAGGGACAACGAGATCCTCACCGACACCGTGACGACGTACCTCGGCGCGGGCTGGCTGCTGCTCGACGCGTTCCGCGAGGACGGGGCGTCCAGCCAGAAGCTCGGCTACCTCACACCGGAGGAGTTCGGCTACGTGCTGGCGAAGCGGGCGATCGCGTTCGGCGAGGACCCGGCCCCCTGGTTCACCAGCGCGCAGGCGTACACGGCGTACACCAAGGGCCTGGCGCTGGCCCGGCGCGACGAGCAGCAGCCGCCGCTGGTGGCCGCGGGCTGGGCGGGCCGCCGTCGGTACGCCAAGGAGCGGCGGTACGCGCGGGAGAACGGCGGACGCCACGAGAGCGCCTCGACGTACGCCTTCGAGGGGAGCGGCGGCGCCGGGCAGTTGCGGGTGTCCTTCGACTGCCCCACCTGTCACCAGCGCATCCGTGTGCCGGTGCGCGGCCGGGTGCGGGCCCGCTGCGCGCTGTGCCGCACGATTCTCGAATGCGACACCTGAACCCGCCCACGTAGGGTCGAATCATGACGGCCGAGGCGACAGCGACACCGCAGGATCTGTTCGCCGAGGTGTACGGCGGCGAGGACAACGCCGTGGTGCGCCTGCTGCGGTCGGGCATTCCCGCGGAGACGGCCAACGACGAGGGCGAGACCGCGCTGTACCTGTCGGCCGTGAACGACCGGCCCGGCATGGTCCGGCTGCTGCTCGCCGCGGGCGCCGACCCGGACCGGGCGAGCGGACCGGAGGCCGGCGATCTCCCGCTGTGCGGGGCCGCGGTCGGCGGTCACACCGAGGTCGTGGAGGCGCTGCTGGCGGCGGGCGCCCGGCCCGACCTGCGGGAGCGGTTCGGGTTCACGGCGATGGCCTGGGCGGTCGGACAGGGGCACGCGGGCACCGTGGAGGCGCTCCTTGAGCACGGGGCCGACCCGGACCTGCCGGGTCCGGGCGGGGAGCCGCCGCTGGTGCTGGCGGCGCGGCGCGGTTCGGCCGAGACGGTACGGACCCTCCTGCGGCACGGCGCGTCCGCGCGGCGGGAGGCGCTGGCGGAGGCCCGGCACTGGCTGGAAACCGATGTGGAGCACGAGTTGCGCCAGTGGCTGCGCGACACCTACGGGGCGACGCACGCCGAGACGGTGATACGCCGGGTCGGCGAGGACGGCGCGGTGACCGTCGTGGTCGAGCTGGTGCGGGACGGCAATCTCGTGGCGGGCAAGGAGCAGCAGACCGGACACGCCGCCATAGCCACCGTGCTGGAGGAGAAACTGGGCGTACGGACACCCTTCGCGGAGCTGGCCGAGCGGGCGTTGCGCGGCGCGGACCCGGACCGGGACGAGTGGGTGGAGGCCGTGGCCGCGCTGTGGCGGCGCGGCGACGAGGAGACTTTCCAGGCCGCGACCGCGTGGTGCGCGAGCGGTGATCCGCTGCGGCGGGCGTTCGCCGCGGATGTGCTGGCGCAGCTCGGCTTCGATGCCGACAGCAGGCCGTTCGCGTCGCGCGCGCTGCCGCTGTTGCGGGAGCTGGCGCGGGAGGCCGAGGACGCCGAGCTGGTCAGGGCGGCCGTGCTGGGGCTCGGGCAGCAGGGCGACCCGGCGGCCCTTCCGGAGATCCTGCGCCACGCGGCGCATCCCGACGCCGAGGTGCGCCACCGGGTGGCGTTGTCCCTGGTCGGTCTGGTCCCCGGTGACGACGCGGCGGGCGCCGCGGCACTGATCGCTCTCAGCGGCGATGCCGACGACGACGTACGGGACTGGGCGACGCTGGCGCTCGCCGGAATCGAGGCCGACACCCCGGACATCCGGGAGGCCCTCGCGGCCCGCCTGGACGACCGGGACCCGGACACGGCGGCGGAGGCGGCGCGGGGGCTGGCGGTGCGGCAGGACCCTCGGGCGATCGACGCGCTGGCGCGGATACTCGGCCACGAGGATCCGCGGGGGTACGCGTATGCCGCGGCGTTGGAGACGCTGGAGTGCGTCGAGGACGAGACAGTGCGGCGCCGCCTGGAACGGACACCGCCGCGCGACCGGTGACCGGGCCGGTGGCGTGGGGCCGGGTGTACGCGGCCTGGCCGATGACGCCGTTGCTTCGGCGTCGGCACGGGAGAAGAGGGCCCTTCACGGCAAGGCCGGGCCGGCTCTGGTCACCGGCCCTCGCCATGGGGGACGAGGGAGTGGAGCCGCCCGTCACCCCCGTGGACAGGCTGGGGCAGACTCGCACCACCGGCATTGACCCGGTCGTTTTGCCCACCGGGCCGGTTCAGGCCCCGGACCGTCGCGCCGACCGGACTCGTTCAGGCGACCATCCGCCAGTCGTAGACCACCTGGCACCTGCCTCCTTATCCGGAGTAGGTCACGGTCCGCTCGGGGCTGTCCTGCTTGCCCGCCCAACGGCTGGTCAGGGACGGGACGAAGCGCCCCAGAGAGCGGTCTCGCCGACCCCGGCGGGCCCTTCGAGCAGCACGATCCGCGGTTGCCCCGGGCGCGCCTCCCGCAGCACTTCCGCCGGCTCGGCGAGCGCCTCTCCCCGCCCCAGGGATGGAATCTTCACGCCGCGCCTCCGCGCCGCCGGATCCCTTTCTTGTCGTCGAATCAAGGAATTCCGCGCCGCGCGGAATGTCGGTGAACACAACAAGCCGATCGGGGGTGCGAGTTCGGTCGAGGCCGCGAGAGTTCGTGCACTTCCGACTGGGTATTTCCGTGCATGACTGTGGCAGGGAACGGGGCGTGCGCCTAGCTCACGGACGCGGCGAATTGGCCGCCGCGCCGGGCCAGGAACGGAACGACCGCGACCGGAACCACCGCTACCCGCACGGTTGTTGAAAGGCGGACCGGCACCCCTGGCGGTACCGGCCCAGCCCGATCAGCGCGCCCCGTAAACCGGCAGGGGTGCCTCCGCGTCCGCCAGCAGCTTGCGCACCGCCTCCCCCGCCTCCGCGGGCGCCCACCGCGCCCCCTTGTCCGCCGTCGGCCCGGTGCGCCAGCCCTCCATCACCGTGATCCGGCCCGCCTCCGTCTCGAAGACCCGCCCGGTGACCCCCGCGCTCGCCGCCGAGCCGAGCCACACCACCAGCGGTGAGACGTTGTCCGGGGCCATCGCGTCGAACTCGCCGCCGCCCGGCGCGGCCATGGCTCCGGCGAAGGTCTGCTCGGTCATCCGGGTGCGGGCCGCCGGTGCGATCGCGTTCACCTGGACGCCGTACCGCTCCATCTCTGCCGCCGCCACCAGCGTCAGGCCGAGGATGCCGGCCTTGGCCGCCGCGTAGTTGCCCTGCCCCACGCTGCCCAACAGGCCTGCTCCCGAGCTGGTGTTGATCACCCGCGCCGTGACCTCCCGGCCCGCCTTCGCCTCCGCACGCCAGTACGCCGCCGCGTGTTTCAGCATCAGGAAGTGGCCTTTCAGGTGCACCCGCACCACCGCGTCCCAGTCGCCCTCGTCCAGGTTGACGAGCATCCGGTCGCGCAGGAAGCCCGCGTTGTTGACCAGGGTGTCGAGGCGGCCGAAGGTCTCCACCGCCGCCGCGACGAGGGACGCCGCGCCCTCGGGTGTGGCGATGTCCCCGCCGTGCGCCACAGCGTCGCCGCCCGCCGCCACGATCTCGTCGACGACCCGCTGCGCGGGGCTCACCGAGACTCCCGCCCCGTCGAGCCCGACACCCAGGTCGTTGACGACGACCTTCGCGCCCTCGGCCGCGAAGGCGAGAGCGTGCGCACGCCCGAGACCACGCCCCGCGCCCGTCACGATCACCACCCGTCCGCCACAGAGCCCTTCGCGGCGGCCCTCGTCGTTTGCGTCACCGATACCGGCCATGTCAGTTCTCCTTATTGGCTGTCGCGGCGTCGAGGAACGCCGGCCGCTCCCCGCCCCCGTGGATGAGCAGCGAGGCGCCGCTCACATACGCGGCACGCTCCGACGCGAGGAAGACCGCCGCGTCGCCGATCTCCGAGGGCTCGGCGAGCCGCCTCGCGGGCACGGTCCGCCCGACGGCGGCGATGCCCGCCTCGTCCCCGTAGTGCAGATGTGAGAGTTCCGTACGGACCATCCCGAGGACGAGCGTGTTCACCCGTACCTCGGGCGCCCACTCCACGGCCATCGACCCGGCCAGGTTCTGCAGCCCGGCCTTGGCCGCGCCGTAGGCGGCGGTTCCGGGCGACGGCCGGCTCCCGCTGACGCTGCCGATCATCACCACCGACCCCCGGGACGCACGCAGATACTCGTACGCCGCGAGGGAGGCATGCATCGGCGCCGTCAGATTGAGTGCGACCACGCGCGCGTGCCGCTCCGCCTCGCCCTCGCCGAGGAGCCGGTACGGCGTTCCGCCCGCGTTGTTGACCAGCACGTCGAGCTGCCCGTACGTCGCCGCGACATCGGCGAAGAAGTCGTGGACGGCGGCCTGGTCGCGCAGATCCACGGGCCTGAACACGGCCGCGGCGCCCGCCGCCTCCACCGGCCGGTCCGGCGGTCTGCGGGCGCACACCACCACCTTCGCGCCCGCCGCCAGGAACGCCCGCGCGATTCCCGCGCCGACGCCCCGCGTGCCGCCGGTGACGACGGCGACCCTCCCGTCCAGTTCCATTCGCTGCTACCTTCCGTACCTAACAAATGTTTGGTGGAAAGGTAGCTGATCCACTCATGGGTGTCTCCACCTCAAGCCCCGACAAGGGCATCCGCGTCGTCACCGCCGACTTCCCGCCCGTCAACGCGCTGCCCGTACAGGGCTGGTACGACCTCGCCGACGCGGTCCGCACGGCGGGCCGCGACCCGGAGATCCGCTGCGTCGTACTCGCCGCCGACGGCCGGGGCTTCAACGCGGGCGTCGACATCAAGGAGATGCGGCGCGACCCCGGCCGCAGTGCCCTCATCGGCGCCAATCACGGCTGCGCCGAGGCCTTCGCCGCCGTCTACGAGTGCGAGGTGCCCGTCGTCGCGGCCGTCAACGGCTTCTGCCTGGGCGGCGGCATCGGGCTGGTCGGCAACGCGGACGCGATCGTCGCCTCCGACGACGCCACGTTCGGACTGCCCGAGCTGGACCGGGGCGCGCTCGGGGCCGCCACCCACCTCGCCCGCCTCGTCCCCCAGCATCTGATGCGCACCCTGTACTACACCTCGCGCACCGTGAGCGCGCAGGAACTGCACCGGCACGGCTCGGTCTGGCAGGTCGTACCGCGCGCCCAACTGCGCGAAGCGGCCCTGGACCTGGCGCGCGAGATCGCGCGGAAGGACGGCTCGCTCATCCGGCTGGCCAAGGCCGCCATCAACGGCATCGACCCGGTGGACGTACGCCGCAGCTACCGCTTCGAACAGGGCTTCACCTTCGAGGCCAACCTCAGCGGCCTCGCCGACCGCGTCCGCGACACCTTCGGCAAGGACGGCGACGCCGACGACACCGTCCGCAGGCACGACAAGGAGAACCCGGCATGAGCGGCCAGACCGACAAGACGCTTCCCGCCGATGAGGTCGCGTCCCGCCTCCGCAGCGGCATGACCATCGGCATCGGCGGCTGGGGCTCGCGCCGCAAGCCGATGGCCCTGGTCCGGGCACTGCTCCGGTCCGAGATCACCGATCTCACGGTGATCTCGTACGGCGGCCCCGACGTCGGCCTGCTGGCCGCCGCCGGAAGGATCCGCAGGCTGGTCACCGCGTTCGTCACCCTCGACTCGATCACCCTCGAACCGCACTACCGCGCCGCCCGTCAGAACGCCGCCTTCGAACTCACCGAGATCGACGAGGCGATGTTCATGTGGGGGCTGCACGCCGCCGCGAACCGGCTGCCGTTCCTGCCGGTCCGCGCCGCACTCGGCTCCGACGTGATGCGGGTCAACCCCCAGCTCCGTAAGGTCACTTCGCCCTACGAGGACGGCGAGGAGTTCGTCGCCGCACCCGCCCTGCGGATGGACGCCGCCCTGGTCCACATGAACCGCGCCGACCGGTTCGGCAACGGCCAGTACCTGGGCCCCGACCCGTACTTCGACGACCTCTTCTGCGAGGCGGCCGACACGGCGTACGTCTCCTGCGAGCAACTGGTCGACACCGCCGAGCTCACCAAGGACGCGGCCCCGCAGACCCTCCTCCTCAAGCGGCACGCGGTCACCGGCGTATGCGAGACACCGAACGGCGCGCACTTCACTTCGTGCGCCCCCGACTACGGCCGCGACGAGGCCTTCCAGAAGCTGTACGCGAGCACCCCCTGGCCCGAGTTCGCCGCACGCTTCCTGTCCGGCGACGAGAAGGCCTACCAGTCGGCCGTGCAGGCCTGGCACGAGGAGCAGCAGTGAGTACAGCACCGACCACCTCGGGCAGGGATACCGGCACGGCCACGGTCTCCCGCGCCGAGTACTGCGTGATCGCCTGCGCGGAGGCCTGGCGCGACAACGGCGAGGTACTGGCGAGCCCCATGGGCACCGTCCCCGGCATCGGAGCGCGGCTCGCCAAGCGCACCTTCTCCCCCGACCTCCTGCTCACCGACGGCGAAGCTCTGCTCGTCGACCTG
Organism: Streptomyces sp. A5-4; assembly: GCF_051131715.1. Lineage (NCBI taxonomy): Bacteria > Bacillati > Actinomycetota > Actinomycetes > Kitasatosporales > Streptomycetaceae > Streptomyces > Streptomyces sp. A5-4. The sequence goes on from NZ_CP178591.1 coordinate 1,694,305, forward strand.
GACGGGGCACCGGAGGGCTGGCTCCCGTACCGCCTGCATCTCGCCATGGTCACCGGCGGCCGGCGCCACGTCATGATGGGCGCCGGCCAGGTCGACCGCTTCGGCAACCAGAACATCTCCTGCATCGGCGACTGGGCCCGGCCGGCCCGACAGCTCCTCGGCGTGCGCGGCGCGCCCGTCAACACCCTGAACAATCCGACGAGTTACTGGGTGCCCAGGCACTCCCCCCGGGTGTTCGTCGCGCAGGTCGACATGGTGTGCGGCGTCGGCTACGACAACGCCGCCGCCGCGGGGCCGAGTGCCACCCGCTATCACCGCATCCCCCGCGTCGTCAGCGACCTGGGCGTCTTCGACTTCGAAACCCCCGACCACTCGATGCGCCTCGCGTCGCTGCATCCGGGGGTCACCGCCGGACAGGTCCGCGAGGCGACCGGTTTCGACCTCGACGTCCCCGACGACGCGCCCTTCACGCGCGAACCCACCCCCGCCGAACTGCGGCTGATCCGCGAGGTCATCGACCCCGAGGGCCTGCGCGACCGGGAGGTCAGGGCCTGATGGAGACCGCGCTCACCCGGCTCACCGGCGTCAGGTACCCCATCGTCCAGACCGGCATGGGCTGGGTCGCGGGCCCGCGCCTGGTGTCGGCCGCCGCCGACGCGGGGGCGCTGGGCATCCTCGCCTCCGCGACCATGACCACCGACCGGCTCCTGCACGCGGTGCGTGAGGTCAAGTCCCGTACGAACGCGCCCTTCGGCGTCAATCTGCGCGCCGACGCGGGCGACGCGCGTGAGCGGGTACGCATCGTCATCGACGAGGGCGTGAAGGTGGCCTCCTTCGCACTCGCGCCGTCCAGGGACCTGATCGCGGAGCTCAAGGACGCGGGGGTCGTCGTCATCCCGTCCATCGGCGCGCGCCGGCATGCCGAGAAGGTCGCGGCCTGGGGGGCGGACGCCGTGATGGTCCAGGGCGGGGAGGGCGGCGGACACACCGGCGAGGTGGCAACGACCGTGCTGCTCCCGCAGGTTGTCGACGCGGTCGACATCCCGGTGATCGCCGCGGGCGGCTTCTGCGACGGCCGCGGCCTGGTCGCCGCACTCGCGTACGGCGCCGCGGGCATCGGCATGGGCACCCGCTTCCTGCTCACCTCGGAATCCACGGTCCCCGACGCCGTGAAGGCCAAGTACCTCGCGGCGGGCGTCAAGGAGGTCACGGTCACCACGGCCGTCGACGGCCTCCCGCACCGCATGCTCCGCACCGATCTCATCGACTCGCTGGAACGGGCGGGCCGCACCCGGGCGTTGGCCCAGGCCGTGCGCCGCGCCGCCGGTTTCAAGAGGATCTCCGGGCTGAGCTGGACCGCGATGGTCCGGGACGGCCTGGCCATGAAGCACGGCAGGGACCTCAACTGGAGTCAGGTCCTGCTGGCCGCCAACACTCCGATGCTGCTCAAGGCGTCCATGGTCGACGGCCGCACCGATCTCGGTGTGATGGCGTCCGGCCAGGTCGCGGGAGTGATCGACGATCTGCCGTCCTGCGCCGAGCTGGTGGCACGTGTCATGGCGGAAGCGAACGAAACGCTCGAACGATTCCAGGCGCTCCGCACCCTGCCGACAGCAGGGTGATTCCTTCTCCCTCACAGGAGTGGTCCAGATGAGCCGTGCCCGAATGAGCCTGGCGACCGGAGCGGCCCTGGCCGCTCTCGCCCTCGGGACGCTGCCCGCCCCGGCGCTCGCCGGGACGCCGACCGCAGGACCGGCCCCCGCCGCCCAGCAGAGCCTCCGCGGCGACGAGATCCGCCGGGTCCCCCTGGAGGGCGCGGTCAACGTCCGTGACGTGGGCGGCTATCGCACGTACGGCGGGGACACGGTCCGTCACGGGCAGGTCTACCGCGCGGACGTCGTCACGCTCTCCCGGCTCGGCCTGAAGAAGGTCGTCGACTACCGGGTCCCGGTCGAGGTGCAGTTCGACGGCGCGGACCGGCTCCCGGCCGGTCTCGTCCCCGTGTCGCGCCCGGTCACGGACAACGGGCTGTTCACCCAGCTGCTGACCGTCATCGGCTCCAAGGACCCGGTCAAGCAGGAGGAGATGCTCGGCGGCGGCCGGGCCGCGGCGTTCATGCGGGAGGTCTACCGGACGTTCGTCACGAGCCCGGAGAACCGGGCCCGGTTCGGGGCGACCCTGCGCGACATCGCCGAGGGCAGCCGGGGCGCCCCGCTGCTGTACCACTGCACGGCGGGCAAGGACCGCACGGGCTGGACGAGTTACCTGCTGCTGCTCGCGCTCGGCGTCCCGTCCCTGACGGCCGAGCAGGACTACCTCGCGTCCAACACCTACCGCGCGGCGTACGACGCGAAGCTCCGCGACGGCCTCAAGCAGTCCGGGCTGATGCAGAACCCGGATCTGCTGATTCCGCTCCAGGAGGTACGCACGGACTACCTGCGCAGCGCTCTCGACCGGGTCGCCGCGGACTACGGCGGCCTGCACCAGTACCTGGGCAAAGGCCTGGGCCTGGACTTCCGCACGATCGCGAAACTCCAGGCCCGGCTGCTGCGCTGAGAAGAGCTACGGCTGAAGCACTACGCCGCGGCGCGGCTGCCCCCCTGCGCGCCCGTCCCCGGGCGGCCACGACGGCCACGACTCCGGCTGCCCGGGGCACGCTCGCCCTGGGGCGCCCGTCCGCCGCCGCCCTGCTCACCCTGGCCGCCACGGCCCGCGGTCTGCCCACCACGGCCGCCGGCCGGGGCGCGCTCGCCCTGACCACGACCGCCGCCGGCCTGACCGCCACGGCCGCCTGCCGTACGGTTGCCGCCGCTCGCACGGCCGCCGCCCTGCGGCTTGCGCTTGGGCTGCGCCTGCTGCTGCTGCGGGACCTCGACGATGATGGCCACGCCGGAGGGCTCGCGCGCACCGGTGATGCGGGCCAGCTCCTCGTCGCTGGACTTGACCCTGGCGGTCTGCGGGCTGATGCCGGCGTCGGACATCAGCTTGGTCATCTCCCGCTTCTCGTCGGGCAGCACCAGCGTGACCACGCTGCCGGACTCACCGGCGCGGGCGGTACGGCCGCCGCGGTGCAGGTAGTCCTTGTGGTCGGTGGGCGGGTCCACGTTGACGACCAGGTCGAGGTCGTCGATGTGGATGCCGCGGGCCGCCACATTGGTCGCGACCAGCGCGGTGACCTGGCCGGTCTTGAACTGGTCGAGGGTCCGGTTGCGCTGCGGCTGCGAACGGCCGCCGTGCAGCGCCGCCGCCGGTACACCACTGGCCAGCAGGCGCTTGGCGAAACGATCCGCCGCGCGCTTGGTGTCCACGAAGAGGATCACCCGGCCCTCGCGGGCCGCGATGCGGGTGGCCACGGCCTTCTTGTCGGTCTCGTCCGCGACGTACAGCACGTGGTGCTCCATCGTGGTCACCGCGCCCGCGGACGGGTCGACGGAGTGCACCACCGGATCGCTCAGGAACATCTTCACGAGCCGGTCGACGTTCCGGTCCAGGGTCGCCGAGAACAGCATCCGCTGCCCGTCCGGCCGAACCTGCTTGAGCAGTCCTGTGACCTGCGGAAGGAAGCCCATGTCGGCCATCTGGTCGGCCTCGTCGAGGACGGTGATCGAGACCTGGGTCAGGTCGCAGTCGCCGCGCTCGATGAGGTCCTTGAGGCGGCCGGGGGTGGCCACGAGCACCTCGGTGCCGCGGCGCAGCGCGGTCGACTGCCGGGTGATCGACATGCCGCCGACGACCGTGGCGGTTCGCAGGTTCACGGCGGTCGCGTACGGCGTCAGGGCGTCGGTGACCTGCTGCGCCAGCTCCCGGGTGGGCACCAGGACCAGCGCGAGCGGCGTACGCGGCTCGGCGCGCTGTCCCGCGAGGCGGGCCAGCAGCGCGAGGCCGAAGGCAAGGGTCTTCCCGGATCCGGTGCGCCCGCGGCCGAGGATGTCGCGGCCCGCGATCGCGTTCGGCAGGGTCGCGCCCTGGATGGGGAAGGGCTCGGTCACACCCAGTGCCGCCAGGGTCTTGAGCAGGGCTGCGGGCATGTCGAGGTCTGCGAACTGCTCGACGGCCGGCAGCGCCGGGGTAATGGTCTCCGGCATCGCGAATTCACCCTGAAGGGGGGTGGACCGACGGGCGGGACCCTTCGCGGGGGCCTTGCCCTGGGCCTTCGAGGGACGATTGCGAGCGGGACGGGCTGAGCGAGCGGCGGCCGGGCGTTCGGAGCGAGTCATTCGGGAATTGCCTTCCTGGGGACAGCACAAGCCGGGGCCCGCACCTTCACGGTGCGGGCCCCGGCCAGGAGGTAACGCGTCCGGGCGATTAGGCCGGGACGATGTTCTCCGCCTGCGGGCCCTTCTGGCCCTGCGTGACGTCGAAGGAGACCTTCTGGCCCTCCTGGAGCTCACGGAAGCCCTGGGTGGCAATGTTCGAGTAGTGGGCGAAGACGTCGGCGCCGCCGCCGTCCTGCTCAATGAAGCCGAAGCCCTTTTCCGAGTTGAACCACTTCACGGTTCCAGTAGCCATGTCATTCTCCTATAAAAAACTGGGGCAGATCCGGAAATCCGCACTGTACGGATTCCACGTCGCCGCAATTAGCCCCATCCGGAGAACCGGAAAACAAAATGCGCCTGATGGAAGCATTCCCGTCAGGCGCACATAATGTTTATGGGTACCAAAACTGCAACTCGCCCAGCTTAGCACGACGACGCCGGAGCGCCAGCTCTACAGACGCTCGATGATCGTGACGTTCGCCTGTCCGCCGCCCTCGCACATCGTCTGCAGCCCGAACCGCGCGCCCGTGCGCTCCAGTTCGTGCAGGAGCGTCGTCATGAGCTTCACACCGGTCGCGCCGAGCGGGTGGCCGAGCGCGATGGCGCCACCGTTGACGTTGACCCGCTCGGGGTCGGCGCCGGTCTCCTTCAACCAGGCGAGAACCACCGGCGCGAACGCCTCGTTGATCTCGACCAGGTCGATGTCGGTGATCGACATCCCGGTCTTCTTCAGGGCGTACGCCGTCGCCGGGATGGGCGCGGACAGCATGCGGATCGGGTCCTCGGCGCGCACCGACAGGTGGTGGATGCGGGCGCGCGGCGTCAGCCCGTGTTCGGCGACGGCCCGCTCGGACGCGATGAGCATCGCCGCGGCGCCGTCGGAGACCTGCGAGGAGCAGGCCGCGGTGATGGTGCCGCCCGCCACGACGGGCCCCAGTCCAGCCATCTTCTCCAGCGTGGTGTCGCGGCGCGGCCCCTCGTCCACCGTTACGTCGCCGTGCGCGACGGTCTCCCGCTCGAAGCGGCCCTCGTCGATCGCGCGCAGCGCCCGTTGGTGCGAGCGGAGCGCGAACTCCTCCATGTCGAGGCGGGAGATGCCCCACTTGCGGGCGATGAGTTCGGCGCCGTGGAACTGGTTGACGGGCCGGTCGCCGTAGCGTGCCCGCCAGCCCGCGGAGCCGGCGTACGGGCCCTCGGTCAGGCCCAGTGGTTCGGCGGCCAGGCGGGAGGCGAAGGCGATGGGGATCTGGCTCATGTTCTGTACGCCGCCCGCGACGACCAGGTCCTGGGTGCCGGACAGCACCGCCTGCGCGGCGAAGTGCACGGCCTGCTGCGAGGAGCCGCACTGCCGGTCGATCGTCACGCCGGGCACCTCCTCGGGCAGCCCGGCCGCCAGCCACGCCGTACGCGCGATGTCGCCCGCCTGTGGGCCCACGGTGTCCAGGCAGCCGAAGATCACGTCCTCGACGGCGGCCGGGTCGACGGCGGAGCGCCGCACCAGGGCCTTGAGGACGTGGGCCCCCAGGTCGGCCGGGTGGACGGCCGACAGGCCGCCCTTGCGCCGGCCGACCGGGGTGCGTACCGCTTCGACGATGTAGGCCTCGGCCATGGCTGCTGCTCCTTGGGTGGGTTACGTACGCAGGGCGATTCCGTCCAGGACCATCGACAGGTACTGGCGGGCGATCTCCTCGGGGCTGTGCTGTCCACCGGGGCGGTACCAGGACGCGGCGACCCACACGGTGTCGCGCACGAAGCGGTACGTGAGGCGGACGTCGAGGTCGTCGCGGAAGACCTGGGCGGCGACGCCGCGCTCCAGCGTTCCGAGCCACGCCTTCTCGAATTTCTGCTGCGAGTCGGTGAGGTAGTGGAAGCGGGGCTGCGAGGCCAGGTGCCTGGATTCCTTCTGGTAGATGGCGACCGCGGCGCGGTGCCGGTCGATCTCGCGGAAGGACTCGGTGACCAGGGCCTCGATGGTCTCCCTGGGGCCGAGGCCGGCGGCGAGCACGGTGTCGTACCCGTCCCAGAGCTCGGTGAGGAAGGTCGACAGGATCTCGTCGAGCATCGATTCCTTGGAATCGAAGTGGTAGTAGAGGCTGCCGGCGAGCATGCCCGCCTCGTCGGCGATCTTCCGGACGGTGGTGGCGTTGTAGCCCTGGGCGGCGAACACCTCGGCGGCGGTGTCGAGCAGTTCGCGGCGCCGCTCGGGCGATGCGGTCACCTGGGGCTTCTTCTTGGTAGGCACCCGTCCATTGTCAGGCCGGGGGCCGCACCGGTCCTAGGCACGTTGGCTGCTGACGGACACCGTTTCGCCCGTCATGTAGGAGGAGTAGCCGCTGGCGAGGAAGACGATGACGTTGGCGACCTCCCAGGGCTCGGCGTACCGGCCGAAGGCCTCGCGGGCCGTCAGCTCTTCGAGGAGTTCGGGGGTGGTGACCTTCACCAGGTGGGGATGCATGGCGAGGCTGGGGGCCACGGCGTTCACCCGGACGCGGTACTCGGCGCCCTCGACCGCCGCGCACCTGGTCAGCGCCATCACGCCGGCCTTCGCTGCGGCGTAGTGGGCCTGGCCCGCCTGGGCGCGCCAGCCGACGACGGAGGCGTTGTTGACGATCACTCCGCCGCGATCCGCGTCCCTGAGCAGCCGCAACGCCGCCCGGGTACAGCGGAACGTCCCGTTCAGCGTCACGTCGAGGACCTTCGACCACTGCTCGTCGGTCATCTCGACCAGGGTGCAAGTGCCGCCCAGGCCCGCGTTGTTGACGACGATGTCGAGCCCGCCGTGTCGCGCCACGGCCGCTTCGAAGAGCGCCTGGACCTGAGCCTCGTCCGTGACGTCGCACGGGATCGAGGTGACGGCGTCCGGCCCGAACTCCTCCGCGAGCGCCGCCTCGCTCTCCTTCAGCCGCCGCGCGTGCGCGTCGCCGATGACGATCCGCGCGCCCTCCTCCAGGAATCTGCGGGCGGTCGCGCCGCCGATCCCGGCCCCGGCCGCCGCCGTGATGACGGCGCTGCGGCCCCGGAGCAGACCGTGCCCCGGTACGTACTGGGGTGCGTCCGGCAGGTATCCGGGTGCGCTCGGCTCCTCGACGCTGCTCATGGCCGTACGTTAACCTACCAAACACTTGTTAGGGAAGGATGAGGATGTCTGACGACGGCCTGCGCACGGACCTGGACTTCACCCCGGACGAGGACGCCTTCCGGGCCGAGGCGCGGGCCTGGCTCACCGCACATGTGCCCGCCGAGCCACTGAGGTCACTGGAGACCGAGGAGGGGTTCGCGGCGCACCGGACGTGGGAGGCACGACTGGCCGAAGACCGCTGGTCGGTCGTCTCCTGGCCCGAGGAGTACGGCGGCCGGGGCGCCGACATCTTCAAGTGGCTGATCTTCGAGGAGGAGTACTTCGCGGCGGGCGCGCCGGGCCGAGTCTCCCAGAACGGCATCAACCTCCTCGCGCCCACCCTCTTCGACCACGCGAACGACGAACAGCGCGCCCGGGTGCTGCCGTCGATGGCGAGCGGTGAGGTCATCTGGGCGCAGGCGTGGTCGGAGCCGGAGGCGGGCTCGGACCTCGCGTCCCTGCGGTCGTCCGGTGAACGCACCGAGGGCGGCTGGCTGCTGTCCGGCCAGAAGACCTGGTCGTCGCGGGCCGCCTTCGCCGACCGAGCCTTCGGCATCTTCCGCACCGAACAGGGCACACCCAAGCCGCACCAGGGCCTGACGTACCTGATGTTCGACCTGTCGGCGCCGGGCGTCACCGTGCGGCCCATCGGGCGTCTCGACGGGAAGCCCGCGTTCGCCGAGCTCTTCCTCGACCGGGTCTTCGTGCCGGACGCGGATGTCGTCGGGGAGCCGGGGCAGGGCTGGAAGGTCGCCATGTCGACGGCCGGCAACGAGCGGGGGCTGACCCTGCGCTCCCCCGGCCGTTTCCTCGCCGCCGCCGACCGGCTGGCCGCGTTGTGGCGTACGCACGGGGACCCGGCGGACACGGCGCTGCGCGACCGGGTCGCGGACGCGGTGATCGGCGCCCGCGCCTACCAGCTCTTCACCTACACCAACGCGTCGCGCTTCGCCGCGGGCGCCACCATCGGCGCGGAGTCGAGCCTGAACAAGGTCTTCTGGTCCGACTACGACATCGCCCTGCACGAGGCGGCGCTCGATCTGCTGGGCCCCGACGCGGAGTTGGCCGAAGGCGAGTGGGCCGAGGGGTATCTCTTCTCGCTCGCGGGCCCCATCTACGCCGGTACGAACGAGATCCAGCGCGACATCATCGCCGAGCGCCTGCTTGGCCTCCCGAAGGGCCGCCGCTGATGCGCCTCCTCCTCACCGACGAGCAACGGGAGTTCGCGCGCTCGCTGGAGGCGATGCTGTCGGCCGCGGACACGCCCGCCGCCGTGCGGGCCTGGGCGGACGGGGACAGCGGTCCCGGCCTGGCACTCTGGTCGCGGTTGGCCGACGCGGGGGTGTTCGCGCTGGCGGTGCCTGACGCGTACGAAGGCGTGGGCCCGCTGCCGGTCGAACTGGCCCTTGCCTACACCGCTTTGGGGCGCCACGCGGTACCCGGGCCGGTGGTCGAGACGGCCGCGGCGGCGGCGCTTCTTGGCGCGCTGGGCGATGCGGGATTCGCCCCCGCCAAGGAGTGGCTGTCCTCGCTGGCGTCCGGACGGCGCGTCGCCTCCTTGGGCGTCGGGGCGTACGCGCTGGACGCCGACTCCGCCGACGCGGTCTTCCTCGTCCGGGGCGACGAACTGCGGCTGGCCGCAGCCCCGGGCCCGCCGCGGGCGTCCGCCGATCCAGCGCGGCGCCTGTTCCGGCCGCCCAACGACGGCGAGTTGCTGGCGCGCGGGCCGGCCGTGCGCGAGGCGGCGGCGCGCGCCACCGACTGGGCCGCTTTCCTGACGGCGGCCCAGTCGCTGGGGGTGGGCGAGGCGCTGCTGGCGCGGACGGTGGCGTACGTCAAGCAGCGCACACAGTTCGGCGCACCGATCGGCTCCTTCCAGGCCGTGAAGCACCGGCTGGCCGACATACTGATCGGCCTCGAATTCGCCCGCCCGCTGCTGCACGGGGCGGCGCTCGCCCTCGGAGCCGGCTCGCCCCGGGCGGGGGCGCATGTCGCGGCGGCGAAGGTGGCTGCGGGTGAGGCGGCGTACGCCACGGCCCGCGCCGCGCTCCAACTGCACGGCGCGATCGGGTACACCCAGGAGCTGGACCTCTCCCTGTGGCTGCGAAAGGCACGCCCACTGAGGGACGCGTGGGGCACGCCCTCGGAGTGCCGGAGGCGGGTGCTGGCCGATTGAGAGGCGCAGCTCGTCCCGCACACCAACACGCGTAGGCCAACACGCGTTGACTTCATCGCGGCGCCGGTCCTACATTGGCCAACAAGCGTTGACCGGCTCGTGTTGGCAGCAGGAGGTCGTCATGAACGGCACCACATCTCGGCGCACCGTCCGCGACATCATCGTCGTCGGAGCGGGCCCCACCGGACTGCTGCTGGCCGGCGACCTCGCCGCGGCGGGCGTCCCGGTCACCCTGGTCGAGCGGCGCCCCTGCGGCATCAGCAATCTGACCCGCGCCTTCGGCGTACACGCCCGCACCCTGGAGCAGCTCGACGCCCGGGGCCTCGCCGACGAGCTCATCGAGACCGGTCGGCCCCTCACGCGAATGCGGCCCTTCAACCGCCTCTCCCTCGACCTGTCCGAGCTGCCCTCGCGCTACCCGTACCTGCTGATCACCCCTCAGTACGAGGTCGAGAGGCTGCTGTTGCGGCGGGCCGAGAAAAACGGCGTCACCTTTCTGTACGGGGCCGAGGTGACCGGCGTCGCGCAGGACGAAGCGGGTGTGGAGGTGACGGTCAGGCACGAGGACGACTCGACCGACACGCTGCACGGTGCGTACGTGGTGGGGGCCGACGGGGTCCGCAGCGCCGTGCGGCAGGCGCTGGGCCTGCCGTTCCCCGGCCACTCCGTCATCAAGTCGATCGTCATGGCCGACGTACTGCTGGAGCAGGAGCCGAGCCGGTCCGTCGCGGTCAGGGGGGTGGGCGACGCCTTCGGTTTCGTCATCCCGTTCGGGGACGGCTACTGGCGGGTGGGCGGCTGGGACCGCACCTCCGGCGACGTGCCCGACAGTGCGCCCACCGATTTCGAAGAGCTGCGCTCGATCGTCGCGCGCGCCTTCGGCAGCGACTTCGGGATGCACGACGCCCGTTGGCTGTCGCGCTTCCACAGCGACGAGCGCCAGGTGCCCAGCTATCGGGTGGGCCGGGCGCTGCTCGCGGGGGACGCCGCGCACACCCACTCCCCCGCGGGCGGCCAGGGCATGAACACCGGCATTCAGGACGCCGCCAACCTCGGCTGGAAGCTGGCCGCCGTGGTGAACGGGTGGGCTCCGGAGGGGCTGTTGGACACCTACCACAGCGAACGGCACCCGGTCGGAAAGGCGGTGCTGCGCAGCAGTGGCGCGATCGTACGGCTGGCGATGGCGCACAACCCGGCCCAGCGCGCGCTCCGTTCGGCGCTGAGCCTGCTCGTCGGGCGGGTGCGGCCGGTGGGCCGTCAGACTCTCGGACAGATCACCGGCATCGGCTATGCCTACGGCGCTCCGCGCGGCGCCCACCGGCTCACCGGCAAGCGCGTCCCGGATGTCGGGCTCAGGGACGGCCGGCTCCACGAGGTGCTGCGTGCGGGCAAGTTCGTGCTCATCACCCCCGGGGGTGAGGGAGGGCCGGCGGACGAGCCGGCAAGCGGCCGGGAGGACCGGCTCGTCGTGACGCGGTGGACGAGCGACCGGCGCACCACGCTCCTCGTCCGCCCGGACGGTTACGTCGCCTGGGCGGCGGACGCGGCGGATCCCGGGGCGATCCGGTCCGCGCTCACCGAGTGGACCGGACCGCGGCACACCGACGCCGGAGTCACGGACAGCGGATCGTCATGACTCCGGCGCGGTTGTCGGTCGTCACGGACAGCGGATCGTAATGACCGCGGCGCGGCCCTCGGTCTCCAGGACGCCGGGCCATCCGGTCGCCACGGCGACATCGTGGCGGTCGAGGGTGACCCGCTCGCTCACCAGGCGCGCCGGAGCGTCGAGGGCGACGACCAGGACCGTGCTGCCGGCGGGGACCAGCAGCGGCAAGCCGCCGCGCACGACGGAGACGAGCACGGCGATGCCCCCTCGGGCTCTGCGGTGCATGACGTTCAGGTTCACGACGGGCCCGTCGATGAGGCGGCCGTCGGTGGGTACGTCGCCGGGGAAGCGGTGGGGCGTGTCGCGTACGTCGACGAGGTGTCGCCGGCCGCCGACGGTGAGGTCCATGCCCGCGCCCTCGACCACGGTGAGGGTCCGGTCGACGCCGGGGAAGGCGGAGAACGGCCCGTCGGCGGAGACGTCCGCGAGGCTCACGCGCCAGGCGAAGTCGTCGATCCCGGAGCCCTCGGGCCAGGCCGCGATCGCACGGGTGACGCCGCCGCCATTCTTCCAGGGGACCGCGGGCCGGTCGGCGGCCTTCAGCACGCGCAGGTCCGTCATCGGACGATGCCCAGCGCACGGGCGGCCTTCAGCCAGTCGGGGAACTCCCGCACCAACTGGTCGTACAGGACGGAGTTGGGGACCTTGCGCGGGTCGAGCCCCGCGTGGAAGAAGCCCGCGTTGTCGACCGGCCGCTTCGCCGGGACGGGGAGCTCGTCGAGCTTGTGGAGGAAGTCGAACTGCGAACTGCGGGTATTGCCGAAGCCGATGAACTGCCAGAAGATCGGCAGCTTCGCCGACTTGCACAGATACCGTTCCGCGGCGACCTTGTTGATCGGCCCGCCGTCGGTCTGGAAGATGACGAGGGCGGGGTCCTGCGCCCCGCTGTCGAGGTAGTGGTCGATCACCTCGTCCATGGCCAGGTGGTAACTGGTCTTCCCCATGTGCCCGAGCCCGGCCACGATGGCATCGACCCGGCCCCGGTGGTTCTCCAACGCGATGTCGGCCACGGCGTCGACCTCGGTCGAGAAGAAGATGACAGGCACGATGCCGTCGTCGTCGAGGTGCGCGGAGAGGCCGAGGACCTGATCGGCGAGGGCCTGGACCGTGCCGTCCTTGTAGTACTCGCGCATGGAGCCGGAGTAGTCGAGCACCAGATAGACCGCCGCGCGCTGCCCCTTCAGCCCGTGCTTCTTGAGCGAAACGCCCGCGCTCTTGAAGAGGCTGACGAGCGCGGGCGCCGTCTCCTCCACCTTCTGGAGGCTGATGGCCATACGGGGACTCCGTCGGGTAGGTGGGAGTGCGGTGTGCGGGAGGTCACGAGGTTACGTGACACGACCCCACCGACGCCGACCCACAGCGACGACCAATTGCTCGCGACTGCGGCGCGGCTGCGACTGATACCGCGTCCGGGGCCGGCTGCCTGTCGTAGCCAGGAGCAGCCGGCCCGGCCCTGCTGCCGCCGACCGGGCTCCCCCAGTGCCCCCCTTCGACCAGGATCATCTTCGGCGCGCGCTGCGCAGGGCCCAGGACATGGGCGATCCGCACCAGCGACTCCAGACGGCCCGTCAACAGGCCGAGGGTTACCGGAACTTCCCTACGTCCCTGACCGGTCTGCTCACGGTCGTCTTCGTCCTCAAGGGCCAGGAGAATCTGAGCAAGCTGCCGCACAGCTAACGCTGGGCCGTCGTCGCCCTCCTCACCGCCGGTTTTCTCACGCTCATCGCGGCGTCCTGGTTCGGCGTCTCCGCGGTGCACGGCCGGCCGGGCGAGACCCTGGTCCTGGAGGCACCACAGATCCTGCGGTACGAAACCGACCGCACCCGGCGGGTATGGCGGCTGGTGGAGTGGGCGAGATGGCTGGCCCTGCTCGGCATGTTGTGCGTGGCGGCGGTGATCGTGGTCACCTGGCTCGCGCCCCCTACGGGCAAGGGCTGACCGAGCGCCGCCGACCGCACCGGAACGCGCCGCGGCGCCTGCCGTATTCCGGTCGGGGAATGGCAGGCGCCGCGGCTAGAGGGGGATGCCCCCCCCCTAGTTCCGTACGCCGTTGTACGGGACGTTGTGGTGAGCCGGGTCAGACCGTCAGTGAACGGTCCGTCGGCTTGATCGGGGCGTGCAGGTCGCTCGCCCCCGTCAGGAAGCGGTCCACGCCGCGCGCCGCCGAGCGGCCCTCGGCGATCGCCCAGACGATCAGTGACTGGCCGCGGCCCGCGTCACCGGCGACGAAGACGCCGCCGACGTTGGTCGCGTACTCGTCGTCGCGTGCGACGTTGCCGCGGGCGTCGAGCTCCAGACCGAACTGCTGGACCAGCCCGTTCGCCTGGTCGGTGCCGGTGAAGCCCATCGCGAGGGTGACCAGCTGCGCGGGGATGACACGCTCGGTGCCGGACTTCTGCTCCAGCTTGCCGTCCTTGAACTCCACCTCGATGAGGTGCAGGGACTGGACGTTGCCGTCCTCGTCGCCCTCGAAGTGGGTGGTGGAGACGGAATAGACCCGCTCGCCGCCCTCCTCGTGCGCGGAGGTGACCTTGTAGAGCATCGGGAAGGTCGGCCAGGGCTGGTTGGGGGCCCTGTCCTCGCCCGGCCTGGGCATGATCTCCAGCTGCGTGACGGACGCCGCGCCCTGGCGGTGGGCGGTGCCGACGCAGTCCGCGCCGGTGTCGCCGCCACCGATGACCACGACGTGCTTTCCCTCGGCAGTGATCGGGGAGACCGTCAGGTCGCCCTCCTTCACCTTGTTGGCAAGCGGCAAGTACTCCATCGCGAAGTGGATGCCGGACAGCTCGCGCCCCGGCACGGGCAGGTCGCGGGAGACCGTCGCACCGGCGGCGATGACCACCGCGTCGTAACGCCTGCGCAGCTTCGCGGCGTCGACGTCGCGGCCGATCTCCACCTCCGTACGGAACTTGGTGCCCTCCGCGCGCATCTGCTCGATGCGGCGGTTGATGTGCGACTTCTCCATCTTGAACTCGGGGATGCCGTAGCGCAGCAGTCCACCGATGCGGTCGGCGCGCTCGTACACGGCGACCGTGTGGCCCGCCCTCGTCAGCTGCTGCGCGGCGGCGAGGCCCGCCGGGCCCGAGCCGATGACCGCGACGGTCTTGCCGCTGAGCCGCTCGGGCGGCTGCGGGGTGACGTCGCCGCTGTCCCACGCCTTGTCGATGATGGTGACTTCGACGTTCTTGATGGTGACGGCGGGCTGGTTGATGCCCAGCACGCACGCGGACTCGCAGGGGGCCGGGCAGAGGCGACCGGTGAACTCCGGGAAGTTGTTGGTCGCGTGCAGCCGCTCGGAGGCGGCCGTCCAGTCCCCGCGGTAGGCGTAGTCGTTCCACTCGGGGATGAGGTTGCCGAGCGGACAGCCGCTGTGGCAGAACGGGATGCCGCAGTCCATGCAGCGCCCGGCCTGCTTGCTGATGATCGGCAGCAACGAACCGGGAACGTAGACCTCGTTCCAGTCCTTGACACGCTCACCGGGCGGGCGGGTCTGTGCGACCTCGCGCCCGGTGGTCAGGAAGCCCTTGGGGTCAGCCATTGGTCGCTGCCTCCATCATCTTCTCGGTGGTCTGCTCCACGGAGAGACCGGCGAGCTCAGCGGCGTCCTTGGCGGCGAGCACTGCCTTGTAAGTGGACGGGATGATCTTGCTGAAACGGGTCACCGCGATGTCCCACTCGGCAAGCAGCTTCTCGGCGACCGTCGAAGCGGTCTCCTCCTGGTGGCGGCGCACCACATCGTGCAGCCACTGCTTGTCGGTGTCGTCGAGGGCCTCGACCGCGCCGGCGTTGCCGGCGTTGACGTTGTCCGGGTCGAGGTCGATGACGTACGCGATGCCGCCGGACATGCCGGCGGCGAAGTTACGACCGGTCTCGCCCAGGACCACCGCGTGGCCGCCGGTCATGTACTCGCAGCCGTGGTCGCCCACGCCCTCCGAGACGACCGTCGCACCGGAGTTGCGGACGCAGAAGCGCTCGCCGGTGCGACCGCGCAAGAACAGCTCGCCGCCGGTGGCGCCGTAGCCGATGGTGTTGCCCGCGATCGTCGAGTACTCGGCGAGGTGGTCGGCGCCGCGGTCCGGCCGGACGATGACCCGGCCGCCCGAAAGACCCTTGCCCACGTAGTCGTTGGCATCGCCTTCGAGACGCAGGGTGACACCGCGCGGGACGAAGGCACCGAAGGACTGGCCCGCGGAGCCGGTGAAGGTGATGTCGATGGTGTCGTCGGGCAGGCCCGCACCACCGAACTTCTTGGTCACCTCATGGCCGAGCATGGTGCCGACGGTCCGGTTGATGTTGCGGATCGCGACCTGCGCGCGGACCGGTCCGGCCGACTCGGCGCTGTCCGCCGACAGCGCGTCGGCGGCGAGCTTGATCAGCTCGTTGTCGAGTGCCTTGGTCAGACCGTGATCCTGGATCGTGGTCTGGTGGCGCACCGCGCCGTCCGGCAGCTCGGGGACGTAGAAGAGCGGCGAGAGGTCGAGGCCCTGCGCCTTCCAGTGGCTCATCGCCCGGTCGGTGTCGAGGAGTTCGGCGTGGCCGACGGCCTCTTCGAGGGTACGGAAACCGAGCTCGGCCAGCAGCTCGCGGACTTCTTCGGCGATGAACTGGAAGAAGTTGACGATGTGCTCGGCCTTGCCCGCGTAGCGCTCGCGCAGCACCGGGTTCTGCGTGGCGATGCCGACGGGGCAGGTGTCGAGGTGGCAGACGCGCATCATGACGCAGCCGGAGACGACGAGGGGCGCGGTCGCGAAACCGAACTCCTCGGCGCCGAGGAGCGCGGCGATGACGACGTCACGGCCGGTCTTGAGCTGGCCGTCGGTCTGCACGACGATGCGGTCGCGCAGGCCGTTGAGCAGCAGGGTCTGCTGGGTCTCGGCGAGACCGAGCTCCCAGGGGCCGCCCGCGTGCTTGAGCGAGGTGAGCGGGGAGGCGCCCGTGCCGCCGTCGTGGCCGGAGATGAGGACCACGTCCGCGTGTGCCTTGGAGACACCCGCGGCGACCGTGCCGACGCCGACCTCGGAGACCAGCTTCACGTGGATGCGGGCCTGCGGGTTGGCGTTCTTGAGGTCGTGGATCAGCTGGGCCAGGTCCTCGATCGAGTAGATGTCGTGGTGCGGCGGCGGGGAGATCAGACCGACACCGGGCGTGCTGTGCCGGGTCTTGGCGACCCACGGGTAGACCTTGTGGCCGGGCAGCTGGCCGCCTTCGCCGGGCTTCGCGCCCTGCGCCATCTTGATCTGGATGTCGTCCGCGTTGACCAGGTACTCGCTGGTCACACCGAAGCGGCCGGAGGCGACCTGCTTGATGGAGGAGCGGCGCGCCGGGTCGTAGAGCCGGTCGGCGTCCTCACCGCCCTCACCGGTGTTGGACTTGCCGCCCAGCTGGTTCATGGCGATGGCGAGCGTCTCGTGCGCCTCCTGCGAGATGGAGCCGTACGACATGGCGCCGGTGGAGAAGCGCTTGACGATGTCGGCCGCCGACTCGACCTCGTCGATCGGGATCGACTCCCGGCCGCTCTTGAAGCCGAAGAGCCCGCGGAGCGTCATCAGGCGCTCGGACTGCTCGTTCACCCGGCCCGTGTACTGCTTGAAGATGTCGTAGCTGCGCGAGCGCGTGGCGTGCTGGAGGCGGAAGACGGTCTCCGGGTCGAACAGGTGCGGCTCGCCCTCGCGGCGCCACTGGTACTCGCCGCCGATGTCCAGCGCGCGGTGCGACGCGGAGATGCCGGAGGCCGGGTACGCCTTGGCGTGCCGGGCTGCGACCTCCTTCGCGACGACGTCCAGACCGGCGCCGCCGATCTTCGTCGCGGTGCCGTGGAAGTACTTCTCGACGAAGGCCGTGTCGAGGCCGACGGCCTCGAAGACCTGCGCGCCGCGGTAGGAGGCGACGGTCGAGATGCCCATCTTCGACATGACCTTCAGGACGCCCTTGCCGAGGGCGTAGATCAGGTTGCGGATGGCCTGTTCGGGCTCCTCGCCCTCGATGAACGTACCGGCGCGGACCAGGTCCTCGACGGATTCCATCGCCAGGTACGGGTTGACCGCGGCCGCGCCGAAACCGATGAGCAGCGCGACATGGTGCACCTCGCGCACGTCGCCCGCCTCGACCAGGAGGCCCACCTGGGTGCGTTGCTTGGTGCCGATGAGGTGGTGGTGCACGGCGGAGGTGAGCAGCAGCGAGGGGATCGGCGCGTGCTCGGCGTCGGAGTGCCGGTCGGAGAGCACGATGAGGCGGGCGCCGGCCTCGATGGCCGCGTCGGCCTCGGCGCAGATCTCCTCGATACGGGCGGCGAGCGCGTCGCCGCCTCCGCCGACGCGGTAGAGACCGGAGAGGGTGGCGGCCGTCATGCCGGGCATGTCGCCGTCGGCGTTGACGTGTATCAGCTTCGCCAACTCGTCGTTGTCGATCACCGGGAAGGGCAGGGTGACGCTACGACAGGACGCGGCGGTCGGGTCGAGCAGGTTGCCCGCCGGGCCGAGCGAGGAGAGCAGCGAGGTGACGAGCTCCTCGCGGATGGCGTCCAGCGGCGGGTTGGTGACCTGCGCGAAGAGCTGGGTGAAGTAGTCGAAGAGCAGCCGCGGGCGCTCGGACAGGGCCGCGATCGGCGAGTCCGTGCCCATGGAGCCCAGCGGCTCGCCACCGGTGCGGGCCATCGGCGCCAGGATGATGCGCAGCTCTTCCTCGGTGTAGCCGAAGGTCTGCTGGCGGCGGGTGACGGAGGCGTGCGTGTGCACGATGTGCTCGCGCTCGGGGAGGTCCTCCAGCTCGATCTCGCCGGCTTCCAGCCACTCCTGGTACGGCTTCTCGGCGGCCAGGGTCGCCTTGATCTCGTCGTCCTCGACGATGCGGTGCTCGGCGGTGTCGACGAGGAACATCTTGCCGGGCTGGAGACGGCCCTTGCGGACCACCTTGGCCGGGTCGATGTCGAGCACGCCGACCTCGGAGGAGAGCACGACCAGGCCGTCGTCGGTCACCCAGTAGCGGCCGGGGCGCAGACCGTTGCGGTCGAGGACCGCGCCGACCTGGGTGCCGTCGGTGAAGGTGACACAGGCCGGGCCGTCCCAGGGCTCCATCAGTGTGGAGTGGTACTGGTAGAAGGCGCGGCGGGCCGGGTCCATGGAGGCGTGGTTCTCCCACGCCTCGGGGACCATCATCAGCACGGCGTGCGGCAGCGAGCGGCCGCCGAGGTGCAGCAGCTCCAGGACCTCGTCGAAGGAGGCCGAGTCGGAGGCGTCCGGGGTGCAGACGGGGAAGATCCGGTCGAGCTTCTCCGCACCACTGTGCCCATTGTCGGCAGAGCCGAACATGTCGGACGCGAGCTGTGACTCGCGGGCCTTCATCCAGTTGCGGTTGCCCTTGACCGTGTTGATCTCGCCGTTGTGCGCGACGAAGCGGTACGGGTGGGCCAGCGGCCAGCTCGGGAAGGTGTTCGTGGAGAAGCGCGAGTGGACCAGGGCGACGGCGGTGGCGCAGCGCCGGTCGGACAGGTCCGGGAAGAACGGCTCCAGCTGCCCGGTGGTGAGCATGCCCTTGTAGACAATGGTCCGCGCCGACAGCGAGGGGAAGTAGACGCCGGCCTCGCGCTCGGCGCGCTTGCGCAGCACGAAGGCCTTGCGGTCCAGGACCAGGCCCGTGCTCGCACCGTCGGCCACGAAGATCTGGCGGAAGGCCGGCATGGTGGCGCGGGCGCCGTTGCCGAGCAGGTCGGGGGTGACCGGGACATCGCGCCAGCCGAGGACTTCGAGGCCCTCTTCGGCGGCGATCGTCTCAATGCGCGAGACGGCGGTGGTGGAGCCGTCCGCGGGCAGGAAGGCGATTCCCACCGCGTACGCGCCGGCCTCGGGCAGGTCGAAGGCGGTGACCTCGGAGAGGAAGGCGTGCGGGACCTGCAGGAGGATTCCCGCACCGTCGCCCGAGTCGGGCTCGGAGCCGGTAGCACCGCGGTGCTCAAGGTTCCGCAGTACGGTCAGAGCCTGCTCGACGAGCGCGTGGCTCGCCTCGCCGGTGAGGGTGGCCACGAAGCCGACGCCGCAGGCGTCGTGCTCGTTGCGCGGGTCGTACATGCCCTGCTGGGCAGGGCGACCGTCCATGGGCGACCAGGCACTGGTGAGGGTGCTGTCGGTCGCGGAGTGCGTGGACGCGGAACGCATCGGCTCTCCCGTCGTCGTCGTGGCATATGCAAGTACCGAGGGACGACGTTGGCCCTCCGCGAAATTTCGTGCAGGTTACATGATGGGGCGCTTCTCGGGAAGCGGATAACGCGTTCCAGCATGCGGACACCGCGTATGGCGGTGAAAGTGGTGCAGAGGCGGGCAGATCATGTCTGCCCGGTCGTCGCTGAGCCGGCGTCCTTGCCTGCAGCGCTCCCGGCTCATTCCCGCCTGTTAAGGGAATGAAACCAGCGAGTAACCGACTACTTATTCGACGCGCCGCATAGCGTCGCAGCTTCTCATCCTACGGCTGTTCCGAACAGAGCGCCCAGGGCGTACGTCACACCCGCCGCTGAGCCACCGAGAGCGAGCTGGCGCAGTCCGCTGAACCACCAGGACCGTGCGGTCACCTTGGCCACCAGCGCCCCGCAGGCGAAGAGGCCCACGAGGGCGAGCAGCAGGGCGGGCCACATGGACGAGGCACCGAGCAGATAGGGCAGCACGGGCAGCAGCGCACCCAGCGCGAACGCGCCGAACGACGACACCGCGGCGACGAGCGGCGAAGGCAGATCGCCCGGGTCTATGCCCAGCTCCTCGCGGGCGTGGATCTCCAGCGCCATCTCCGGGTCCCTCGACAACTGCTCGGCGACGGCGCGCGCCAGCTCCGGTTCCACCCCGCGCGACGCGTAGAGCGCGGCCAGCTCCGCCAGCTCGTCATCGGGGTGCTTGCGCAACTCGACGCGCTCCACCTCCAATTCCGCCTGTACGAGCTCACGCTGCGAGGCCACCGAGGTGTATTCACCGGCGGCCATGGAGAAGGCGCCGGCGGCGAGGCCCGCGAGTCCGGTGATGACGATGGTCTGATGGGTGACCGAGCCGCCCGCGACGCCGGTCATCAGAGCCAGGTTGGAGACCAGGCCGTCCATCGCGCCGAAGACGGCGGGGCGCAGCCAACCGCCGTTCACATCACGGTGGGTGTGGTTGTCACGGTGCGCCACGTGCAGCGTCGCCCCGGTCTCGATGATCGCCATGTCGTGCGGTTCCCCTTCTCACCGGAAGCGGCCCCTCTTGCGGGCCCGCTTCCTCAACTTCCTCGAAAGTACGCACGAATCAGGGCTCCCGCCAGCAAGGAAGGCCGAACTTACCTGCGGTTGAGCGGCCCGTACCGACCGGGCGACATACGACGGGGCCGCCGGACCATGAGCGGTCCGGCGGCCCCGGGAAGGGTGTGGGGTGGTGCGTGCGGTCAGAGTTTCTTGGCCGTACCGGTTTCGTCCTCGGCGTCGGCCCTGGGGCCATCCGCGTCGACGTCGTCGTGCTCGGGCCCGGTCTCGTCGTCGCTGTCGTCGCCGTCCTTGGCCGACCCGGACTTCGCGGGCTCGGACCGATCGGGCTCGACGATCTCCTCGCGTCCCGGCCGCAACCTCGCCGAGATGACGATGTAGATCACCGCGAGCACGAACACCACGATCGAGGTCCACACGTTGAGGCGCAGCCCCAGCACATGGTGGGCCTCGTCGACACGCATGTACTCGATCCAGCTGCGGCCCACGCAGTACACCGCGACGTACAGGGCGAAGACCCGGCCGTGGCCGAGCTTGAAGCGGCGGTCGGCCCAGATCACGAGGAGTGCGGCGCCGATGCACCACAGCGACTCGTAGAGGAAGGTCGGGTGGTACGTGCCCGCCGCGCGGTTCGCGCCCTCGCTGATCTTGAGCGCCCACGGCACGTCGGTCTCTCGTCCGTACAGCTCCTGGTTGAACCAGTTGCCCCAGCGGCCGATGGCCTGGGCGAAGGCGAGACCGGGTGCGAGGGCGTCGGCCCAGGCCGGCAGGGGGATGCCGTGGCGGCGGCAGCCGATCCAGGCACCGACCGCGCCGAGCGCGACGGCGCCCCAGATACCGAGGCCGCCTTCCCAGATCTTGAAGGCGTCGACCCAGTTCCGGCCCTCGCTGAAGTACAGCTGGTAGTCGGTGATGACGTGGTAGAGCCGTCCGCCGACGAGGCCGAAGGGCACGGCCCAGACGGCGATGTCGGCAACCGTGCCGCTCTTGCCGCCCCGGGCGACCCAGCGCTTGTTGCCGTACCAGACAGCGACGAAAACGCCAATGATGATGCAGAACGCGTAGCCGCGGAGCGGGATCGGTCCGAGCTCGATCACACCGGTCGACGGGCTGGGGATATAGGCAAGTTCCATGGCAGGGTCGACGCTACCTTGCCGGGTGGGACGTACGGCAACCCACCCGGCAACGTATGGATAACGGGCTCAGCCGGAGGCCGGCGGGGTGGCGGTCGCCGTCCCCGCCTTCTTGCCCCTGTTCGCCTCGGTGACCCACTTCTTCAGGTTCGCCGGGGAGATCCCCTCGCCGCCCTTCTTCGGGAAGATCGCCTCGCCGTTGAGCAGCACGGTCGGCGTCCCGTTGAAGTTGCCCTTCTGGAACGCCTCATTGGACTTGCGCACCCAGCTGTCGTGCGCCCCGTCGTTCACACACTGCTTGAACGGGTCCGTGACCAGGTCGTCGACCTTGCCCGCCAGCTCGATCAGACGGCTGTTCTCGGCGAAGGCGTCGTCGGTCTCCGGTGGCTGGTTCTGGAAGAGCACGTCGTGGAACGGGGCGAACTTCCCGGCGTCCTGCGCGCACCCGGCCGCGTTGGCCGCGCGCAGCGAGCCCGCGCCGCTCATGTTCCTGTCGATGAGCGTGGCGAGGTGGTACTCGGCCTTGAGCTGACCCGCTTTCTCCAGCTCCTGGATGGTGGCCCGGAAGCCGTTCTCGAACTGGGCGCAGGCCGGGCAGCGGAAGTCCTCCCAGACGGTGAGCGTGGACGGGGCGTCCGTCGCCCCCACCGGGACCATCGGGTCGCTCTTGGCATCGGTGCCCTTGGGCGCGAGGAGCGGGCCCGCGGTGTCGCTCTTCCCCCCGCCCGAGTCGGAGTTCACCGCGAGCATGCCCACCACCGCGGCCAGCCCCAGCACACCCACCACGGCGGCGGACACGATCAGCGTCCGCCTGCGCCGGTCGCGGACCTTCTGCGCTTCACGTTCCTGGATGAGCCGCTCACGGGCGGTTCGTTTTCCCTCAAGGTTCTTGTCGCTCACACCCGCGACAACGAACCGGGGAGGCACACGCGTGCCTCCCCGGTCCAGGTCCACCCATACGAGCGAAGCCGATCAGTTGTTCCTGCGGACGCCTTCGGCCAGTTCGGCGGCGAGCGCCCGCACCGCGGCGAGGCCCGCCGCCTCGTCCGGCGCGTCCAGCATCAGCTTGACGAAGGCCGAGCCGACGATCACCCCGTCGGCGAACCCGGCGACCTCCTTGGCCTGTACGGCGTTGGAGACCCCGAGCCCGACGCAGACCGGCAGTTCGGTGGTGGCCCTGGTCCTGCGCACCAGGTCCTGGGCCTGCTCGCCCACCGAGACCCGGGTGCCGGTCACGCCCATCAGCGAGGCCGCGTAGACAAAACCGGAACCCGCCGCCGTGATCGTGCCGAGGCGCTCGTCCTGACTGCTCGGCGCGACCACGAAGACCGTGGCCAGCCCCAGCGCGTCGGCGTGCTCGCGCCACTCCGCGGACTCCTGCACCGGCAGGTCGGGCAGGATGCAGCCCGCGCCGCCGGCCGCGGCCAGCTCGGTGGTGAAGCGTTCGATGCCGTATCGGTCGATCGGATTCCAGTACGTCATGACGAGCACCGGCGCGCCGGTCGCCTCGTACGCCTCGCGCACCGTGCGCAGCACATCGGCGATCTTCACGCCGCCGCGCAGCGCGATGTCGTCGGCGGTCTGGATGACCGGGCCGTCGAGCACCGGGTCGCTGTGCGGCAGCCCGATCTCGACGACGTCCGCGCCGCCCGCCAGGACCGCCTTCACGGCCTCGATGCCGCCGTCCACGGTCGGAAACCCGGCCGGGAGGTAGGCGATGAGCGCGGCCCGGTCCGCGGACCTGGTCTTCGCGAGCGTGTCGCTCAACAGCTTGATGTTGCCGCTCACTTGGCGTCCTTCTGGATCTCGGCGGCGCCGTTGCCGGCGGAGGCGTCGGCCTCGACCGCGGCGTCGGTGGCGTACAGACCGAAGTAGCGGGCGGCCGTGTCCATGTCCTTGTCGCCGCGCCCGGACAGGTTGACCAGGATCAGCCCGTCCTTGCCCAGTTCCTTGCCGAGCTCCAGCGCACCGGCGAGCGCGTGGGCGCTCTCGATGGCCGGGATGATGCCCTCGGTGCGGGACAGCAGGAGCAGCGACTGCATCGCCGCGTCGTCCGTCACGGCCCGGTACTCGCCCCGCCCGCTGTCCTTGAGGTAGGCGTGCTCGGGGCCGATGCCCGGGTAGTCGAGGCCCGCCGAGATCGAGTAGGGCTCGGTGATCTGGCCCTCCTCGTCCTGCAGGACGTACGACCGTGAGCCGTGCAGGATGCCCGGCTCGCCCGCGGACAGGGTCGCCGCGTGCTCCCCCGTCTCGATGCCGTGCCCGGCGGGCTCGCAGCCGACGAGGCGTACGTCCGCGTCCGGGATGAAGGCGTGGAAGAGGCCGATGGCGTTGGAGCCGCCGCCGACGCAGGCGACCGCCGCGTCGGGCAGCCGTCCGGCGCGCTCCAGGATCTGGCGGCGGGCCTCCACACCGATGACGCGGTGGAAGTCGCGGACCATCGCGGGGAAGGGGTGCGGCCCCGCGACGGTGCCGAAGAGGTAGTGCGTCCGGTCCACATTGGCGACCCAGTCGCGGAAGGCCTCGTTGATGGCGTCCTTCAAGGTGCGGCTGCCGGACTTCACGGCGACGACCTCGGCACCGAGCATCCGCATCCGGGCGACGTTGAGCGCCTGGCGCTCGGTGTCGATCTCACCCATGTAGACGGTGCATTCGAGGCCGAAGAGCGCGCAGGCGGTGGCGGTGGCGACGCCGTGCTGGCCCGCGCCGGTCTCCGCGATGACCCGGGTCTTGCCCATGCGCTTGGTGAGGAGCGCCTGGCCCAGCACATTGTTGATCTTGTGCGAGCCGGTGTGGTTGAGGTCCTCGCGCTTGAGGAAGACCCGCGCCCCGCCCGCGTGTTCGGCGAACCGCGGCACCTCGGTGAGCGCGCTGGGACGGCCGGTGTAGTTGACCATGAGCTCGTTCAGCTCGGCCACGAAGGCCGGGTCCGACTTGGCCTTGTCGTATTCGACGGCGACCTCGTCGACCGCGGCGACCAGCGCCTCGGGGATGAATTTGCCGCCGTACGCGCCGAAATAGCCCTCGGCGTTGGGGATGTGACCCTCGGGGTCCGGAATGAAGAAGTCAGAAGACATCCGACGCACTCCTCAGAAGGGGCTCGCGCCCCATGAATCAACAGGTGGGCTTCGCCTCTGCGCCGTGCGAGGGATGGAACGGGTACGTGATCACACGTACCGGCATGCCGGACTCGCTACGACGCGCCTTCGGCCCGCCATCGCATGCCGTTGATCTGGCCGGGCTCCGCACCGATGTGGTAGCGCACCCGGCGTCCCAGGACCCGCCGCGCCGGCGCCCTGCACCCACGCGGACGGCACCCGCGCGCCAGCGGCGCGTGCGGGTCGCGCGCCTGCGCCACGGACGGGCGCAGGCCCGGCCGGGTGCGGGTGACGGGGCGACGGAGAGCGGTCATGGGGTGGGGTCAGCTCCGCCCGTGGCGCAGCGCCGGGTGGGCGCCCGCGGCGACCAGGTCGGCGACGGCCGCCTTCGGGTCGCGGCCGGTGACCAGGGACTCGCCCACGAGCACCGCGTCGGCGCCCGCGTTGGCGTACGCGATCAGGTCGTGCGGGCCGCGCACGCCGGACTCGGCGATGGTGACGATGTGCGCCGGGATCTCGGGGGCGACGCGCTCGAAGACACCGCGGTCGACCTTGAGCGTTTTGAGGTCGCGTGCGTTGATCCCGATGATCTTCGCGCCGGCCTCGACCGCGCGCTCGACCTCGTCCTCGTCGTGGACCTCGACCAGCGGGGTGAGCCCGATGGACTCGGCCCGCTCGATGAGGGAGACCAGGGCCTCCTGCTCCAGGGCCGCGACGATCAGCAGCGCCAGGTCGGCGCCGTACGCCCGCGCCTCCCACAGCTGGTATGCCGTGACCATGAAGTCCTTGCGCAGCAGAGGCACGTCGACCCTGGCGCGTACGGCTTCCAGGTCGGCCAGCGAGCCGCCGAAGCGGCGCTGCTCGGTCAGCACGGAGATGACGGCCGCGCCGCCCGCCTCGTAGTCGGCGGCGAGACCTGCCGGGTCGGCGATCGCGGCGAGCGCGCCCTTCGACGGGCTGGAGCGCTTGACCTCACAGATGACCTTGACGCCGTCGCCGCGCAGGGCGGCGACACCGTCCTTCGCCTGCGGGGCCTTGGCCGCGCGATCCTTGAGCTCGTCGAGGCTGACGCGTGTCTGCCGCTCTGCGAGGTCGGCGAGGACGCCTTCGATGATCTCGTCGAGCACACTCACGCGAGCGGCCCCCTTTCGGGACAGTGATGGTGGACCAGGATCAGCCATACCGATGATATCCGCAGGAGGGCCCAGGTCTCGCATCCGGTGGGCGCCAGTCCCACCACCTGGGACTTCACGGAGCGAGCGCCGAGCCGAACGGCAGATTCCGGACGATGCTGAAGATCGCGGCCACTGCGCCCAGGGACCACCAGAAGACCGGTTTCACCTGGACCCGCATCGGCAGTCCGCGGGCGGAACGAACCACCCATACGGCCCACAGCGCGGCGCAGATCGCGTAGCCGACGACGGCCATGGCGTTGGCGCCGAACGCCCCGGCCAGGTCACCGGTGGCGACACCGTGCGCGCTGCGCAGACCGCCGCAGCCGGGACAGTAGATGCCGGTGAGCTGGAGCAGTGGGCAGGCCGGGTAGTGGCCCGGCTCGTTGGGGTCGACCGTGCCGACGTAGGCGAAGGCCGCGGCGACACCCGCGAGGGCGACGAGCGGGGTCAGCAGCCGCCGGGCGAGCGGCGCGGGGGCCGGCGCGGGCGGCGGCGAGGGGGCGGGGGCGGGCGAAGGCTTGGCATCCACGGGGCGATTGTCCCTGCTCGTGAAGGAAGGCGCAGCCCGACCGGGGCTGCGCCTTGCTTCGAAACCTGCGAAGGCCGGATCCCGGTCCCTCTCGACCGGGCGACCGGTGGGCGACCGACCCGTCAGCGGGTCTGCATCTGCCCTGCGTCGATCCTGGCCTGGCGCACCGCGTCGGACTCCTTCGGCATGCCGAGGCCCGCGGCGCTCATGGCCAGACCGACAACGAGACCCAGCAGTATCAGGGCCAGACCGACCCAGACGCCGAGCGGGTTGGCCAGCACCATGAAGGCGCCCGAAATGCAGAAACCGATGAAGGCGATGCTGACACCGGTCCAGGCGGCCGGGGTGTGTCCGTGGCTGCTGCCCGCCATGAGTTGCTCCTCGTTGCTGTTGCTCTGTGGTGAGTCGTGGTGAGTGGGTGCTCGCGGCCCATTGTCCCGTACCCGGGCCCGTGGGTGGAGCCCGGGGTCACGCGTCGCGCGTCGGGTCCTCGCCGCGGTCGAGGGCCTTCCACAGCTCTTCGGGCCGCTCCGGGTCCGGGGCCGCCCGCGGGGCCTTGCGGGGCCTGGGGCTGCCGTCGCGCTCATAACGCCCGGACATGGCGGGCCACTTCCGGCCGTGGAACAGGGCGAGCAGCCCGGCGAGCAGGATCAGCAGGCCGCCGACCGCCGTCACGTAGGGCCACGCGGTGTGGGTCAGGGCTGCGGCAGCGGCGGTGGCGTCGCCGGTGGCCGTGGCGGCCTTCTCGTCGAGCGCAGCGCTGTCGGACGCGCCCAGGTACGCGGTGACCGCCGCGCCCGCGCCGCTCAGCGCGAGCAGCGCGGAGACCAGCAGCCGGCCGGCGCGGCGCACGGCGAACACCGCGACGAGCGCGGCCAGGCCGACGATGGCCAGTGCGGCGGGGGCGCCGGTGATGTCCTGCCCGTCGGCGACCAGCGGCAGGGAGCCGCCGCCCACGGAGGCCGTGCCCTCGGCCCAAGGCCGGCCCGATGCGAGCAGCACGACGACGGCGCCGACGGCGCCGGACAGGAGGGCGACGGCGAGGCTGCGGCGGCCGGTCGACACGGCCGGTCCGGTCTCGCCGCGCGGAAGCGGATGGGGCACTGGGGCGGGGGATGCGGCACTCACGCACTCCACTATCCCCTACGCCCAGTTCAGCCCCCGAGGCGGTTCGCCGTGTGCACCGCGCGCAGCACCGCGGCGGCCTTGTTGCGGCACTCGGTGTCCTCGGCGACCGGATCGGAGTCGGCCACCACACCCGCTCCAGCCTGCACGTACGCCGTGCCTTCGCGGAGCAGCGCGGTCCGGATGGCGATGGCGGTGTCGGAGTCGCCCGCGAAGTCGAGATAGCCGACGCAGCCGCCGTACAGGCCGCGGCGGGAGGGCTCGACCTCCTCGATGATCTGCATGGCGCGGGGCTTGGGTGCGCCGGAGAGGGTTCCGGCCGGGAAGCACGCGGTCAGTACGTCGAACGCGCTGTGGCCCGGTGCGATCCGTCCGGTCACGGTCGAGACGATGTGCATGACGTGGCTGTAGCGCTCGACCGACATGAAGTCGACGACCTCCACGCTGCCGGGCTCGCAGACCCGGCCGAGGTCGTTGCGGCCCAGGTCGACGAGCATCAGGTGCTCCGCCCGCTCCTTGGGGTCGGCGAGCAGTTCGTCGGCGAGGTCCTGGTCCTCCTGCGGTGTGGCGCCGCGCGGCCTGGTCCCGGCGATCGGGTGCAGCATGGCGCGGCCGTTCTCGACCTTGACGAGCGCCTCGGGGCTGGAGCCGACGACGTCGAAGCCGTCGAAGCGGAAGAGGTACATGTACGGCGACGGGTTGGTGGCGCGCAGCACCCGGTAGACGTCCAGCGCGCTCGCGGTGCACGGCGTCTCGAAGCGCTGGGAGGGAACGACCTGGAAGGCCTCGCCCGCGCGGATCCGCTCCTTGATGTCCTCGACGACGGCCTGGTAGGCCTCGCCGCCCCACTGCTCGGTGTACGGCGGGAGCTCGGACGGCGGCAGCGCGGTGGGCTCGGAGGGGATCGCCTGTGCCAGGTCGGCCTGCATCGCGTCGAGGCGGGCGACGGCGTCGGCGTAGGCCTCGTCGACGCCCGTGTCGAGGTCGTTGTGGTTGATCGCGTTGGCGATCAGCAGGACGGTGCCCGAGCGGTGGTCCAGGACTGCGAGGTCCGAGGTGAGCAGCATCGTCAGCTCGGGGAGGCGCAGATCGTCACGCGTGTGCTCGCCGATCCTCTCCAGGCGGCGTACGACGTCGTATCCGAGGTAGCCGACCATGCCGCCGGTGAACGGCGGCAGCTCGTCCCCCAGGTCGTGCGGGGTGTGCAGGGTCTCGACGGTGGCGCGCAGCGCGTCCAGCGGGTCGCCCTCCAGCGGTACGCCGACGGGCGGGGTGCCGAGCCAGTGCGCCCGGCCGTCACGCGCGGTGAGGGTCGCGGCGCTGCGTACGCCGACGAAGGAGTAGCGGGACCAGGAGCGGCCGTTCTCGGCGGACTCCAGCAGGAACGTACCGGGGCGCTCCGCGGCGAGCTTGCGGTAGAGCCCGACAGGGGTGTCGCCGTCCGCGAGCAGTCTGCGGCTGACGGGGATGACACGACGGTCGACGGCAAGCTTGCGGAAGGTCTCCAGATCCATGAGCGCAGACCCTACTGGCCGGAAGAGTGTCCGGAAGACTCTCCCAGAGGCAGCACATCCGCGTCGAAACAGGTGCGCGCACCGGTGTGGCAGGCGGCGCCGATCTGGTCGACCCGGACGAGGAGGGTGTCGGCGTCGCAGTCCAGGGCGACGGACTTGACGTGCTGGAAGTGTCCCGAGGTGTCGCCCTTGACCCAGTACTCCTGGCGGCTGCGGCTCCAGTAGGTGCAGCGCCCCGTCGTGAGGGTGCGGTGCAGGGCCTCGTCGTCCATCCAGCCGAGCATCAGCACCTCGCCGGTGTCGTACTGCTGGGCGATGGCCGGGACCAGGCCGTCGGCGCTGCGCTTGAGGCGGGCGGCGAGGGCGGGGTCGAGACTGCTGGGGCGGGGCGCGCTGGTCATGGTCCCCATTGTGCCGCGCGGGCGGAGACCGGTGGACCCGCTGTCCGGTCTCTGGACGCCCGGAGCGGGCACCGCGGGGACATTTGACGCGCGGCGCCGTGGCCGTGAACGGTGACGCGCCGTACGCTGGCCGTCATGTCGACCCATGCCAAGCGTGAACGACTTCTGCTCGCCGACCTGTTGGAGGCGGCGGGACCCGACGCCCTCACTCTGTGCGACGGCTGGAAGACCCGCGAGCTAGCCGCTCATGTCGTGGTGCGTGAGCGCCGCCCCGATGCCGCGGGAGGAATACTGTTGGGGGCCCTGAAGAACCGCCTGGAGCGGGTGCAGGCCGAGTTCACCGCGAAGCCGTACGAGGAGCTGATCCAGCTCATCCGTACGGGTCCGCCGCGGATGTCGCCGTACTCCCTCAAGCAGCTGGACGAAGCGGCCAACACCATCGAGTTCTACGTCCACGCCGAGGACGTCAGGCGGGCACAGCCCGACTGGACGCCCCGCGAGCTCGACGTGGTCTTCGCGAACGCCCTGTGGGGGCGGATCGAGAAGATGGCGCGGGTGCTGGGCCGCAAGGCCCCGGTGGGCCTGGTGCTGCGCCGCCCGGACGGCCAGACGGCGGTGGCGCACCGGGGGACGCCGGTGGTGACGGTCACCGGCGAGCCCGGTGAGCTGGTGCTCTTCGCCTACGGCCGGCAGGACGCGGCGCAGGTGGAGGTGGCGGGCGACAAGGAAGCGGTGGCCCGCCTGCACGAGACCAGGCTCGGTATCTCGTAGCTCTCCCCCGTGGAGGCGGGCGGCGCGGTCGCGCTACCTGACCGGGTGGCCCGCCTCCCGCAAGGTGTTCTTGACCTCGGAGATCCGCAGGTCGCCGAAGTGGAAGACGGAGGCGGCAAGCACCGCGTCCGCGCCCGCCGCGACGGCCGGTGCGAAGTGGTCGAGCTTGCCGGCGCCGCCGCTCGCGATCACCGGCACGGTGACGTGCGCGCGCACCGCCGCGATCATCTCGGTGTCGTAGCCGTCCTTGGTGCCGTCGGCGTCCATCGAGTTGAGCAGGATCTCACCGGCGCCGAGCTCGGCGGCCCGGTGCGCCCATTCGACGGCGTCGATGCCGGCGGACTCGCGGCCACCGTGCGTGGTGACCTCGAAGGTACCGGCCGCGGTGCGGCGCGCGTCCACCGACAGGACGAGCACCTGGCGCCCGAACCGCTCGGCGATCTCGCGGATCAGCTCGGGGCGGGCGATGGCGGCGGTGTTGACGCCGACCTTGTCGGCGCCGGCCCGCAGCAGCTTGTCGACGTCCTCGGTGGTGCGGACACCGCCGCCGACGGTCAGCGGGATGAAGACCTGCTCGGCGGTGCGGCGCACCACGTCGTACGTGGTCTCGCGGTTGCCCGAGGACGCGGTGATGTCGAGGAAGGTCAGCTCGTCGGCGCCCTCGGCGTCGTACAGCTTGGCCATCTCCACCGGGTCGCCGGCGTCGCGGAGATTCTGGAAGTTGACGCCCTTGACGACCCGGCCGTTGTCGACGTCCAGGCAGGGGATGACTCGGACCGCGAGGGTCATGACTCGGGTGCTCCTCGGAAGGCTTCGACCTCGACCTCGACGACCTGGCTGGGGTCCACGAAGCCGGAAACAATGATCATTGAGGCGGCCGGGCGGACGTCGTCGAACAGCTCCTTGTGGGCGCGGCCGACATCGTCCACGTCCCGGGCGTGGGTGAGGTACATCCGGGTGCGCACCACGTGCTCCCGGCCGAGGCCGAGCTCTTCGAGGGCGGCGACGGCCACGCCGAACGCGATGACCGTCTGCTCGTAGGGCGTGCCTTCGGCGATCCGGCCGTCGGCGGTCGACGTGCAGCCGGACACCAGGACGAGACCGTTGGGCAGCGCCACCGCGCGCGAGGAGCCGAAGGTCTCCTCTCCCGGGGCACCGGACGACACACGGCGTACTTCGGTCATGAGGACACAGCCTCCAGCGCTTCTTCGAGGGTGAACGCCTTCGCGTACAGCGCCTTTCCCACGATCGCACCCTCCACGCCGTCCGGCACCAGCGAGGCGATGGCCCGCAGGTCGTCGAGCGAGGAGACGCCGCCGGAGGCGACGACGGGCTTGTCGGTGGCGGCGCAGACGTTCTTCAGGAGGTCCAGGTTGGGGCCCTGGAGCGTGCCGTCCTTGGCGATGTCGGTGACGACGTAGCGCGCGCAGCCCTCGGCGTCGAGGCGGGCGAGTGTTTCGAAGAGGTCGCCGCCGTCGCGGGTCCAGCCCCGGCCGCGCAGCGTCGTGCCGCGTACGTCCAGGCCGACCGCGATCTTGTCGCCGTGCTCGGCGATGACCTTGGCGACCCACTCCGGGGTCTCCAGCGCGGCCGTGCCGAGGTTGACGCGGCGACAGCCGGTGGCGAGGGCCGCGGCGAGTGAGGCGTCGTCGCGGATGCCGCCGGACAGCTCGACCTTGATGTCCATGGAGCGGGCCACCTCGGCGATCTGCGCCCGGTTGTCACCGGTGCCGAACGCCGCGTCGAGGTCGACGAGGTGCAGCCACTCGGCGCCGGAGCGCTGCCAGGCGAGTGCGGCCTGGAGCGGGTCGCCGTACGACGTCTCGGAGCCGGATTCGCCGTGGACGAGGCGCACGGCCTGGCCGTCGCGGACGTCGACGGCGGGGAGGAGTTCGAGCTTCGCGGTGGACATCAGAGGGTTCCGATCCAGTTGGTCAGCAGCTGGGCGCCGGCGTCGCCGGACTTCTCGGGGTGGAACTGGGTCGCCATCAGCGCCCCGTTCTCGACGGCCGCCACGAAGGGCTCGCCGTGCGTGGCCCAGGTGACCCTGGGGACACGGATCTTGGCGTTGGTGACTTCCAGGCTCCAGTCGTGCACGGCGTAGGAGTGCACGAAGTAGAAGCGCGTTTCGGCGTCGAGGCCGGCGAAGAGCTCGCTGTCCTTGGCGGCCTCGACGGTGTTCCACCCCATGTGGGGGACGATCGGTGCCTGGAGCGGGCCGACCGTGCCGGGCCACTCGTCGAGGCCCGCGGTCTCCACGCCGTGCTCGATGCCGCGCTCGAAGAGGATCTGCATGCCGACGCAGATGCCCATGACGGGGCGCCCGCCGGCCAGTCTGCGGCCGACGATCCAGTCGCCGCGCGCGTCCTTGAGGCCCTGCATGCACGCCGAGAAGGCGCCGACGCCGGGGACCAGCAGGCCGTCGGCGTTCATGGCCCGGTCGAAGTCGCGGGTGATCTCGACGTCCGCGCCGACGTGGTCGAGGGCGCGCTCGGCGGAGCGGACGTTGCCGAAGCCGTAGTCGAAGACGACGACCTTTTTCGCTGCGCTCATCCCCAGAGTCCTTGGATCCGCATGATGCCGGCGGCCAGGCACATCACGGCGCCGAGGCCGAGGAGCACGATGACGCCCTTGGGCAGCTGCTGCTTCCAGAAGGAGTACACGCCGCCGAGGAGGAAGAGTCCGACGACGATCAGGATGGTGTTCAGGCCGGTCACAGGGCGCCCTTGGTCGAGGGGAGGATGCCGGCGGCGCGCGGGTCGTGCTCGCACGCGTAGCGCAGGGCGCGGGCGAGTGCCTTGAACTGGCACTCCACGATGTGGTGCGCGTTGCGCCCGTACGGGACGTGCACGTGCAGCGCGATCTGGGCCTGCGCGACGAAGGACTCCAGGATGTGCCGGGTCATCGTCGTGTCGTACGCGCCGATCATCGGCGCCATGTTCTCCGGCTCGGTGTGCACCAGGTACGGGCGGCCCGAGAGGTCCACGGTGACCTGGGCGAGCGACTCGTCGAGCGGCACCGTGCAGTTGCCGAAGCGGTAGATGCCGACCTTGTCGCCGAGCGCCTGCTTGAAGGCGGCGCCGATCGCGAGCGCGGTGTCCTCGATGGTGTGGTGCGAGTCGATGTGCAGATCGCCGTCGGTCTTCACGGTGAGGTCGAACAGGCCGTGGCGGCCGAGCTGGTCGAGCATGTGGTCGTAGAAGCCGACGCCTGTCGACACATCGACCTTGCCGGTGCCGTCGAGGTTGAGCTCGACGACGACCGAAGTCTCCTTGGTGGTGCGCTCCACGCGTCCCACACGTCCTACCCGGCTCATGCGCTCTGCTCCTTCATCATTTCGCGAACCGCATCGAGGAACGCGTCGTTCTCGGCCGGGGTGCCGGCGGTGACCCGCAGCCGGCCCGGTACGCCGTTGTCACGGACCAGGACGCCCTGGTCGAGGATCCGCTGCCATGCGGCGTGGGAGTCGTCGAAGCGGCCGAACTGCACGAAGTTCGCGTCCGAGTCGGTGACCTCGCAGCCCATTGCCCGCAACTCGGTGACCAGGCGGTCCCGCTCGGTCTTGAGCTGCTCGACGTACCCGAGCAGGGTATCGGTGTGTTCGAGGGCGGCGAGCGCGGTGGCCTGGGTGACGGACGACAGGTGGTACGGCAGGCGCACCAGCTGTACGGCGTCGACCACCGCGGGGTCGGCGGCCAGATAGCCCAGGCGCAGGCCGGCGGCGCCGAAGGCCTTCGACATGGTGCGGGAGAGGACCAGGGTCGGGCGGCCCTCGATCAGCGGCAGCAGGGAGGGGTGGTGGCTGAACTCGCCGTACGCCTCGTCGACCACCACCATCGTCGGCTTGACGGCCTGCGCCGCGTCGTACAGCGCGAGGACGGTGTCGGCCTTGACGGCGGTGCCCGTGGGGTTGTTGGGCGAGGTGATGAAGACGACGTCGGGCCGCTGCTCGGCGATGGTCCGGCGGGCCGCCACCACGTCGATGGTGAAGTCCTCCCGGCGCGGCCCGGAGATCCAGCCGGTGCCGGTGCCCCGGGAGATGAGGGCGTGCATCGAGTACGAGGGCTCGAAGCCGATGGCGGTCCTGCCGGGTCCGCCGAAGGTCTGCAGCAGCTGCTGGATGACCTCGTTGGAGCCGTTGGCCGCCCAGACGTTGGCCGCGGCGACCTCGTGCCCGGCGGTGCGGGTGAGGTAGCGGGCCAGTTCGGTGCGCAGCTCGACCACGTCCCGGTCCGGGTAGCGGTTGAGAGCGCGGGCGGCCTCGCGGACGCGCTCGGCGATCCGCTCGACGAGCGCCTCGGGCAGCGGGTACGGATTCTCGTTGGTGTTCAGCCGCACCGGTACGTCGAGCTGGGGCGCCCCGTACGGGGACATGCCGCGCAGCTCGTCCCGGACGGGCAGGTCGTCGATGCCGTTGACGCGGGGGCTACGGGTCATCGCTGCGGCACCTTCCATCCGTCGAAGCGCGCCTTCACGGCGGCGCCGTGCGCGGGCAGGTCCTCGGCCTCCGCCAGGGTCACCACGTGGTGCGCGACGTCCGCGAGGGCGTCGCGGGTGTAGTCCACGATGTGGATGCCGCGCAGGAAGGACTGGACGGAAAGGCCCGAGGAGTGACAGGCGCAGCCACCGGTCGGCAGGACGTGGTTGGAGCCCGCGCAGTAGTCGCCGAGGGAGACCGGCGCCCAAGGGCCGACGAAGATCGCGCCGGCGTTGCGCACCCGGTCGGCGACGGCGGCGGCGTCGGCGGTCTGGATCTCCAGGTGCTCCGCGCCGTAGGCGTCGACGACGCGCAGACCCTCGTCGAGGCCGTCGACCAGCACGATCGCGGACTGCCTGCCCGCGAGCGCCGGTTCGATCCGGTCGGCACGGTGCTTGCTGGCGGCCACCTGCGGAGCCAGCTCCTTCTCGACGGCGTCGGCCAGCGCGACGGAGTCGGTGACCAGGACGGCGGCGGCTAGCGGGTCGTGCTCGGCCTGGCTGATCAGGTCGGCGGCGATGTGCACCGGGTCCGCGGTGTCGTCCGCGAGGACCGCGATCTCGGTCGGGCCCGCCTCGGTGTCGATGCCGATGCGCCCGGTGAAGTAGCGCTTGGCCGCGGCGACCCAGATGTTGCCGGGGCCGGTGACCATGTTGGCGGGGGCGCAGCCGTCGGGGCCCGCGGTCCCGTACGCGAACATCGCCACGGCCTGGGCGCCGCCCGCCGCGTACACCTCGTCGATGCCGAGCAGCGCGCAGGCCGCCAGGATCGTGGGGTGCGGCAGCCCGTCGAAGGCGGCCTGCGGCGGGGAGGCCAGCGCGATGGACGGGACGCCCGCCTCCTGCGCGGGCACCACGTTCATGATCACGGAGGAGGGGTAGACGGAGAGGCCGCCGGGCGCGTAGAGGCCGACCCGGTCGACGGGCACCCACTTCTCGGTGACCGTGCCGCCGGGGACGACCTGGGTGGTGTGCGTGGCGCGGCGCTGCTCGCGGTGGACCAGTCGGGCCCGCCTGATCGATTCCTCCAGGGCCGCCCGCACGACGGGGTCGAGCCTTTCGAGCGCGTCACGGAGCGCCCGCGCGGGAACCCGCACCCGCTCCAGCTTCACACCGTCGAACTTCGCCGCGTAGTCGATCAGCGCCGCTGTGCCCCGATGGTGGACGTCCTCGCAGATCGGCCGCACCTTCTCCAGGGCGGCTTCCACGTCGAACTCGGCACGGGGCAGCAGGCCGCGCAGGTCGGCGCCCTCGGGGAGGGCGTCACCGCGCAGATCGATTCGAGAGATCACGTAGCCAATTCTCTCAGATGGCCTCCCGCCACCGGACGCCTGTATCACTGGCTGATACACGCCCCAGAACTCGTTCATGACCCCCGGCGTTCAGTCGGTCACTCAGAGGGAAGAACCAAGAGGGGTCAGGTGTACGAATACGGGAAAGGGGCGGCACTTGACGGAGCCGCAGAGCGACGTCGAAGCGCCCGACTGGCTCAGCGCCTCGGAGCTCGGCATGTGGCAGGCCTTCCGCAACGGCATCACGTACGACCTGAGCACCCGAAATCCGGTCCTGGACGATCCGATGACCGCCAGGCACTGGTCCCCCGACCGCAGAGTGCGCGCCCGAGTGGTGGCGCTGCTGCTGCTCAACGGGCCGCCCGCGACCCCGGGACGGGTCGCCTCCCTCAAACTCACCGGCGTGCAGATCACCGGCACCCTCAATCTGGCGGGCGGCCGGGTCGAGCCGTACGTCGAGCTCAACAGGTGCCGCTTCGAGAAGGAGGTGCAGCTGCCGGAGTGCCACTTCACCACGTTGCGCATGGTCGGCTGCTCGATACCGCGACTGGAGGCCTCCCGGCTGCGCACCCAGGGTGACCTGCACTTACCGCGCTGCCAGGTGCCCGGCGGCATCCGGCTCACCGACGCACAGATCGGCACGGACCTGCTGATCAGCCAGATCGTCGTGCACCAGGACCGCAAGGGCCGCTCGATCTCCGCGGACGGTCTGTCCGTCGCCCAGGACCTGCAGGCCGAGATGATCGAGTCGCACGGCGAGTTCAGCCTGCGCGGCGCGAAGGTCGGTGTGTCACTGAGTCTGCGCGGCAGCCGGCTGCGCGCCCCCTACACCCCGGCGGGACGCCGTGCGCTGAACGCACCGCAGCTGACCGTGGAGCGCACCCTCTATCTGACCGCCGCCGGTCTCGGCCCCCAGAGCGTGCCGCTGGGCGCCACTCCCCCGTACGGCATCTCGAACACCCCACTGCACGGCACCCGGGTCCAGCACTTCGCGTGCGAGGGCGGCATCAGGCTCGACGACGGGCGGTTCGGCGACGCGGTGGACATGGAGGGCGCCCGGTTCCTCATGTCCCTCGGCCAGGAGCTGTCGATGCGCCGGATCCAGGTCCCCGAGCTGCGCTTCCTCGGCGAGCGGCCCGAGCACGGCAAGGTGGTCCTGTCCGGTGCGAAGGTCGGCAACCTGGTGGACAGCGCGGCCAGTTGGCCGGGTCCCGGTGGGCTGACGATGAACGGCTTCAGCTACGACAACCTCGTGCCGCGCGGCCAGTTCCCGCTCGCGCTGCGGCTGGAGTGGGTGACGGCCGCGACACCGGAGTACGCCCCGGAGCCGTACGAGCGTCTCGCCGCCGTGCTGCGCGGCAGCGGCGAGGACGCCGACGCCCGCGAGGTGCTCCTCGCCAAGCAGCGCAGACGCCGCGAGACCCTGCCGATCGCCGGGAAGCTGTGGGGGCTCCTGCAGGACTGGACGGTGGCGTACGGCTACCGCCCCGGCCGGGCCGCGGTGTGGATGGCCGTGCTGTGGGCGGCCGGGGCGGTGGCGTTCGCCCAGCTCGACCCGGCCGCGCTCAAGAACGCGGAGCACCCCAAGTGGAGCCCGCCCCTCTTCGCCCTCGACCTGCTGCTGCCGGTGATCAATCTGGGGCAGGAGGGGTACTGGGTGCTGACGGGCGGCTGGCAGTGGCTCGGGGCCGGCCTTGTCCTGCTCGGCTGGATCCTGGCCACGACGGTCGCGGCGGGTGCGTCGCGGCTGCTGCGCCGGAACTGACGCTCGGGACATCGGGAAGCGGCCGATCACCCCCGCTTCTTTGCCATCCCTTGACTTCGACCAGCACAACCTTCTCGTCGATACGAAAGCTTCACAGCACCCTTCTGGCGCGGCTCCCACCTGCGGTTTTCAATGGTTCACACCATGTCACTCCTTCGCGCACTCATCAGCACCGCGCGCATGATCCGCAACACTCCGGAGCTCGCCGCCGGCCTGCCGTCGGACGACGAGGTACTGCTCGACGCCCCCGACGAACAGATGGGCCCCACCCTCGTCGCGGCGGCCCTCGGCGACTACGGGCCCGCCGCCAAGCTGATGGCCGGCACCCGCGAGGCCGCCGAGTGGGAGAACCGCGACCGCTACACCACCCGCCTGGCGACCTTCGCGTACAACCGCCAGGACTGGCTGGACCAGTGGCTGGCCGCCGCGCCGCGCGACCCCGACGCCCTGCTCGTCAAGGCGGAGCTCGCTGTGCTCAGGGCCTGGGAGTCACCGGCCCGCGCCGAGCGGCTGCGCGAGATCGGCCCGCTGATCGACGCGGCGGCGCGGGGCTCCGCACGCGACCCGGTGCCCTGGCGCATCGCGCTCGACCACGCGCGGGGCACGCACGCCTCGTACTCCGCCTTCGGGGAGCTGTGGGGGGAGGCCGTCAGCCGTTCCTCGCACCACTACGGCTGCCATTCCGCAGCGCTCCAGTACCTGTCCGCCCAGTGGT
Organism: Streptomyces sp. A5-4; assembly: GCF_051131715.1. NCBI lineage: Bacteria > Bacillati > Actinomycetota > Actinomycetes > Kitasatosporales > Streptomycetaceae > Streptomyces > Streptomyces sp. A5-4. Next base: position 1,732,729 of record NZ_CP178591.1, read on the forward strand.
ACGGCTCGCACCGCGAGTGCTTCGACTTCGCCGAGCAGGCCGCCGCGGACGCGCTGCCCGGGTCGCTGGTGCAGGCCCTGCCGGTCCGGGCCGCGTTCGCGCACCTGCTGAGCAGTGGCGGGTCGATGGTGGCGTACGAGCGGATCGACGCCGCCGCCGACTGCGCCATCGAGCTCTCCGCCCGGTACGCGGCGGGCGACCCCTGGCCGGCCGAGGTCCGCAACCTCCTCGCGTACATGCTGATCAGCCGGGGACGGTGGGTCGAAGCGCTGGAACAGTTCCGGCTGATCGGGCCGCACGCGACCTCGTTTCCCTGGGCATATCTGAGCGAGGACCCGCTCGCGCAGTTCCTGGAACTGCGCGACACCGCGCGCATACAGGTCGCTCGGGTGACGCCTTTACGGCCTTCGCGCAGGACGGCACGCGGAATCAGGTCCGACGGCCATTACGCTTGAGCGTTGTGACCACCGCTCGTCTCCCCCTCTTCCCGCTCAACTCGGTCCTGTTCCCCGGCCTCGTGCTGCCGCTGAACGTCTTCGAGGAGCGTTATCGCGCCATGATGCGGGACCTGTCGAAGACCACCGACTCCGGGGAGGACGACGAGGACGAGCCCCGCCGCTTCGTCGTGGTCGCCATCCGCGACGGCCGCGAGGTCGCCCCCAGCGCCCCCGGTATGCCCGACCCGACGGCGGTGCCCGAGCGCGGGCCCGGCGCGGGCTTCGGGCCCGACCCGCTGCAGGCCTTCCACCAGGTCGGTTGTGTCGCGGACGCGGCGACGATCCGCGAACGCGAGGACGGCAGCTACGAGGTGCTCGCCACCGGCACCACCCGGGTGAAGCTGCTCTCCGTCGACGCGAGCGGCCCGTATCTGACGGCCGAGATCGAGGAGCTGCCCGAGGAGCTCGGGGAGGGCGCGGGCGTCCTCGCAGAGGGGGTGCTGCGGGCCTTCCGCAACTACCAGAAGCGGCTCGCGGGAGCGCGGGAGCGCTCACTGGCGAGCGGCGCGGAGCTGCCGGACGAGCCCTCGGTGGTGTCGTACCTGGTCGCCGCGGCGACGGTACTGGACATCCCGGCGCGTCAGCGCCTGCTCCAGGCGCCGGACGCGGCGACCCGGCTGCGGGAGGAGCTCAAGATCCTGCGCACCGAGACCGCCGTGATCCGCCACCTGCCGTCGCTGCCCGCCGTGGAGCTGACCAGGACCCCGACCAGCCCCAACTGATCCCGGAGGCGGAGCCGCCTTGGCGAAGAAGAAGCAGAGGTCGGCGGGGACCCCCGCGACCGTGGCGCTGGCCGCGGCGGACACGGCGTACACCCTGCACGCCTACGAGCACGACCCCGCGTCGCCGTCGTACGGCGAGGAGGCGGCACGCGCGCTGGGTGTCGGGGCGGACCGCGTCTTCAAGACGCTGGTCGCCGACGTGGACGGCGAGCTGACCGTGGCGGTCGTCCCGGTCGCGGGCTCGCTGGACCTCAAGGCGCTGGCTACGGCGGTCGGCGGCAAGCGCGCCGCGATGGCGGACCCGGCGGCGGCGGAACGCACGACGGGCTATGTACGGGGCGGCATCTCCCCGCTGGGCCAGCGCAAACGGCTGCGGACGGTGCTGGACTCCACCGCGTCCGCGCACCCGACCGTGTGCGTGTCGGCGGGCCGCCGCGGCCTGGAGATCGAGCTGTCCCCGGCCGACCTGGCGGCGCTCACGGACGCGGTGATCGCGCCGATCGGACGCGCCTGACCCCTCGACGGCGGGCCCGTCCTCGACTACGACCGAGGGAACGCGGGTTTCCGACCGGGGAGGGGCACGCCATGTCCAAGAAGACCCGAAAGCGCAAGTGGCGCATCAAGAAGGGCCGAGCGAACCACGGCCGCAGGCCGGCGTAACGAACCGCCGCCCACAACGCCGCCGCCGAGGGCCGCGGGGTCCGAGGGCCCTGCCCCCCACGACGTGACGGCAGCCGCACAGCGGCAGAGGTCGGGTCGGGTCGGGTCGGGGGAGAAGCGGCCTCGCCCGCACCCGGCACCGGGCCGGTCAGGCCGGCCAGCCGTCGACCCCGCCCGCCTGCGGCGGCTCCGCTGCCCCGGGCGCATGCCCCGGCGGGGGTTCGGGCGCGGTCATGGGCGCCCCGTAGTAGGGCGGCAGCTCCCACTCCGGCTCGGGGTCCCGCGGCCCGAAGAGCGCCGTCAGCGCCAGATGGACCAACAGCGCCGCGAGCGGCCAGGCCAGGAGCGCGCCCTTCGCCGCGAGTTCGAGCGGTGCGTCGAAGGGGACTCCCTGCCCGACCTCACGCGCGCGGGCCACCACGTCGTCCGGGCCGCCCCAGACGCCGATCCCCCAGGCGAGGAGCGAGCCGAACAGCCCGCCCAGCGCCAGAGCGACCACCGGCGGAATACCGCCGCGCCGGTTGAACCAGAACACCACGGCCGCGCTCACGGCACCGAAGGCGAGCGCGAGCAGGACGAACGTGCCGTCCGCGCCGACCGCTTCCTCGCCCTCGGTGTCCTGGAGGAAAACGGCCTTGTCCGTGGAGACCAGCGGCACCCTGGGGGCCAGCCACATCCACAGCAGCCCGAGCGCCACACCCGCGACCGTCATGGCCGCGACCACCAACGCGGCCCTGGCCACCTCCATCGACAGACTGGGCCCCTCGTCCGCTGCGGGCTCGAAGGGAGGAACGGCCCCGGCGTCGGACTTCTGCCAGGGATCGTTCGGCGGCTGCTGGTGAGGCGGCGTCAGGGGAGCGGTCACCCTGCCATCGTGCCAGGCCGTACCGGCGCGTGCCTCACCGGACCGCTGCCCGCCGGTACGCCCAAGTGGCCAGCGCGAGCGACGCGACACCGACCGCCGCGCAGACCCCGAGGTCGAGCGCGACGGCGGACCAGTCCGGATGCGCGTCGAAGGTCCGCGCGAAGGCCTCCACGCCGTACGTCGAGGGCAACAGATCGCGGGCGTACGAGATGGGGCCGGGCAGCCGGTCGGCGGGCAGTACGCCGAGCAGCAGCGCCGCTGACATGCCCAGCTGACCGAGGAGCGTGGCGAGCTCCTGCCGGGGCGCGAGCAGCCCGAGCGCCGCGCCGAGCCCGGCGAGGGCCGCGCCGGCGAGCGGCACCACCGCGACCAGGATCCACAGGTGCGCGAGCGGCAGTTGGAAGAGCACACAGCCGACGACGGCCGTGACGAACGTGCCGGGAACGGTGAACGAGGCGTACGCGGCAGCCGCGCCCAGCACCACCGCGGCGGGCGGCACAGGCAGGGTGGCGTAGTGGTCGAGCCCGCCGCTCGCCCGCAGCTGCCCGAAGTACTGGGCGAGGAGGTTGAGCGCGACGAAAGCGACGACCAGCACACTCGACCCCGCGACCACGGCCCGCGCCTCGCCCCCGCCGTCGACGACCCCTCGCATCAGGACCATGATCCCGACGGACTGGAAGGTCGCGACGAAGAGCAGCGGAATGCGTGCCACCCGGGCCCGGGACAGCTGCGCCCGGTAGACGGCGGCGAGCGACGGCAGCAGCCGCGCCCGGGGCGCCAGCGGCGCGGGCCACTCCTCGGCGGCCGTGGCCTCCGCCCGGGTCCACGACCCGACGACCGCCTCAGCAGGAACGACACTCACCCCTTGACCAGCCCCTTCGTGTTCCCGCCGAGTGCGAGATAGACGTCCTCCAGGCTCGGCGTGGCCAACGTGAAGTCGTCGAGCGCCGCGAAGGCGGCGCCCCCGGTCACCGCGGCGACGGCCGCCCGCGCCTCGTCGGGCGCGAGGCGCAGCACCCAGCGGCGGCCGGATTCCTGCGCGGATTCGCGCAGCGCCGCGACCTCGGGCACATCCAGCGGCGCCCGCTCCCGCCATACGAGGTCGAGCCGTACTTCCCCGGCGACCTGCGCCTTGAGCCCGGCGGGGGTGTCGCACGCGATGACCTTGCCGCGTTCGAGGACCGCGACCCGGTCGAGGACGGTCTCGGCCTCGATGACGTTGTGGGTGACGAGCAGCACGGTCGCGCCGTTCTCGGCCCGGCGCCGGTCGACGGCGGCCCACACCGCGCGCCGCGCGACGGGGTCCATGCCGGTGGTGGGTTCGTCCAGTACGAGTACCGGCCGCTCACCCACCAGCACGGCGGCGAAACACGCGAGCCGCCGCTGCCCGCCGGACAGTTTCTTGAGCGCGCGACCGGCGATCTCGGTCAGTCCGAGCTCTTCGAGTACGTCGTCCCGCTCGGCCCGCGCCGCCTTCGCGGTGAGCCCGCGCAGGCGTCCGGTGGTCTCGGCGGCGAGCGACACGGTCAGTTCGTCGAGCGCGGTCGACTCCTGCCCGAGGTACCCGACGAGCCGCGCGGCCCGCTCCGGGTAGCGCACGAGGTCGTGCCCGAGCAGCTCCACCGTGCCGGCGTCGGGTCGCATCAGCCCGGTGAGCTGGCGCACGAGCGTCGTTTTCCCGGCGCCGTTGGGCCCGAGCAGCCCGAAGATCTCGCCGCGTCGCACATCGAGGGAGATGCCGTCGGTGGCCCGCACCTCGGGCGTCGCGGGGGTCCCACGTCGGCCCCGGGCGGCCGGATAGGTCTTGACCAGCTCTCGCACGGCACACACGACTGCCGTGTCGCGTCCCGCCTGCGCTGCGCCCGTACTCACGAGGGACGAGCCTACGGGGTTGCGGGCCCCGCACGGCCCGCGGGTCGCCTCCGCCCGCCCACGGCGCGACCCCGCCCCACGACCGGACCCGGAAACAGCGTGCCGCGCGGCGCGAACACGGTGTCGGGCCGGGGCACGGCACCGGTCCAGGCAACGGCGGTCAGGGGCTCAGCCCCGCGGGGACCCGGGCCCGGCGCCGCCCCTGCGCTACTCCCCCGCCGTCACCTGCTGCTCCGCCGCCGCCCGCACATCGATCTCGCGCCAGAACCCCGCCCTGATCGCATACCGGTCGTGCTCGTCGATCTGGTCGTCCTTGTGTGCCAGCAGCCCGAACCGCGCCGCGTACCGCAGCAGTTCACCGTCGATGCGGTGCGGGATCCGCGGATACATCGTCGAGAGCTTCTGGGTGTGTCCCGGCTCCGGGAGCCGCTCCATCCAGCGCCGGGCGAAGACCTGCCCCACCTCGAAGGGGTCGCCGCCGACCGTGGTGATGTCCTCCTCACGGTCCGCCCAGCGCTGCTCCGCGCTCGTCAGCTGCGCCAGCGTCGGCAGCGACGCGGTCTCGGGCGGCTCGCCGAGCGCGCTGCCGCCACCGCCGGGACGCTCGACCCAGCCCTTGTCGGACGACCACCGCAGCGTCGCCCCGGCGGGACTCGTGCCCGGCGGCGTCGGATGCTGCGCCGCCTGTGTGCCGGGGCCGCGCAGGCTCGCGAGATCCTTCGGTGTCGGGACACCCTTCGCACCGTGCGTCTCGTGCGCCTCATGGGGCTGCCCGGCTGCGTCCGCCGCCGCGCCGGGCGCCGCCGCAGCCGCCCCTTCGGCGTCCGGTGCGGCACCCGACCCGTTCCGTACGACCTGGGCCTGGGCCTGGGCCCGCGCGTCGGCCTGCGCCTGCGCCGCCCGTTCCGCCGACGCGGCGAGCGCCGATTCCGGCAGTGGGGCCGACAGGATCGCGGCGATTTCCGGCCGCGGAGCCGGCGGCGGTGAACAGACCCCGCCGAGCTCCTTCGCCCGTACCGCCTTGGTGATCCACGCCCGGTCCAGGACCCGCCGCTCGTCGGCCTCGGCGACCAGGTCCTCGGACTGGTTGTAGTCACCGTCCGCGGCCTGCACCGCCCACAGGTGCATCGCGACGCCGTGCTCCTTGGCGGACATCAGCCCCGGTAGCAGATCGCCGTCGCCGGTCACCAGCACAATGTCGGAGCAGGCGCGATTTCTGGCCAGTTCGGTCAGCTCCGCGTGCATCGCGGCGTCCACGCCCTTCTGCGCCCAGCGCCCGTCGCTGCGGGTCAGCGCACCGAGTCTGACCGTCACGCGCGGCATGACCCGCAGACGCCGGTGCTCGGGCTGCGGCACCCGGTCGGGGGCCCCGTCGAACCAGTAGATGCGCAGCAGAGGCTTCTCGGTATCGGCCTCCGCCCGTTCTCGGAGCCCCTGGATCAGGGCCGCGTGGTCGACGGTGATGCGGGAACGGGCCGGTTCTCCGGCCAGCAGGCTCGCGGCGGCGCCCAGCAGATAGCCGGCGTCCACCAGGACGACGCAGCGGTCCACGCGTTCCACCCTCTTTCGGGAACCTCGGGATCGGAAGTGCTTCAGGCTTCCTTCGAGTCTGCCCGACTACGTGGGGGTTGACGGCCGGAACTCGATCATCGGCGTGGCGTATCCGTAAGTTGCGCTGCGCCAGCCCCAATTACGCACGGTAATGATCCAAAATGCGCGCTTTGTCGGTACGTGTGAATCTGGTTCCGGCCCTGGCCCCTAAACCCCCCGCAGGAGGCAGCACCATGGCCAAGAACAATAAGAATCGCAAGCAGGGCGCCCAGCAGGACCGGGCGTCCGCAGCGGAGCGCGGCTCGGAGCAGGCGAAGGACAGTGCCTTCGAGGCCCAGGCCGAGCCGCAGACGACGGCGCAGGGCAGCCCCGCCGATGTTGCCCGTAAGCACCAGAAGCGCTTCGGCCACAACTGACCGAGCGTGACAGCGTGCCGTGAGGCGTCATGACGCTTCACGGCGACCGCTCGCGCCGAAGGGGCGCACCCGTGACGACGGGGGCGCCCCTTCGGCATGCGTACGGCGGCGGCTAGCCGGCGAGGCAGGACGGGCCGAGCAGCACCTTCAGGTCGCCGAAGAGCGCGGGGTCCGGCTGCACGCGGTGCCGGTCGAGCCGCAGCACCGTGGTCTTGCGCGCCCCCTGGAGCTTGATCCGGACCTCGGTGTTGCCCCGGTGGTGCTTGAGGATCTCGTCGAGCTTGGTGATCATCGGCGGCGTGACCTTCACCGTCGGGATGGTGAGGACCACCGGCGCGTTCGTCCCCGCCGACGACACGTCCGGGACCATCAGCTCCATCGCGACGAGCCGGGGGATGTCCTCGCGCTTGTCGAGGCGTCCCTTGACGAAGACCACAGTGTCCTCGACGAGCTGGGTCGAGACCAGCTGGTACGTCGCCGGGAAGAACATGCACTCGATGGAGCCGGCCAGGTCCTCGACCGTGGCGATCGCCCAGGCGTTGCCCTGCTTGGTCATCTTGCGCTGGAGGCCGGAGATGATGCCGCCGATGGTCACGATCGCGCCGTCGGAGTGCTCACCGCCGGTGAGCTGGGAAATCGCCGCGTCGGCCTTGTCCGACAGCACGTGCTCGATGCCGAAGAGCGGGTGGTCGGAGACGTACAGACCGAGCATTTCCCGCTCCTGCGCCAGCAGGTAGGACTTGTCCCACTCGATGTCGGAGAATTCGATGTCGAGCCCGAAGCCGGGCGCGTCACCGTCCTCGTCGCCCCCGCCGAACAGGTCGAACTGCCCCTCGGCCTCCTTGCGCTTGACCTGCACCACGTTGTCGATCATCGGCTCGTGGTGCGCGACGAGGCCCTTGCGGGTGTGGCCCATCTCGTCGAAGGCACCGGCCTTGATGAGGGATTCCACGGTCCGCTTGTTGCACACGACCGCCTCGACCTTGTCGAGGAAGTCCGGGAAGGAGGCGTACTTCCCCTTCGCCTTGCGGCAGCGGATGATCGAGTCCACCACGTTCTGCCCGACGTTGCGGATGGCGGTCAGGCCGAAGAGGATCACGTCGTCGCCCTGGGCGGCGAAGTTCGACTGGGACTCGTTCACATTGGGCGGCAGCACCTTGATGCCCATGCGGCGGCACTCGTTGAGGTAGACCGCCGACTTGTCCTTGTCGTCCTTGACCGAGGTCAGCAGCGCCGCCATGTACTCGGCGGGGTAGTTCGCCTTGAGATAGGCCGTCCAGTAGGTGACCAGTCCGTACGCCGAGGAGTGCGCCTTGTTGAACGCGTATCCGGCGAACGGGACCAGCACGTCCCACAGGGCCTGGATCGCCGAGTCCGAGTAGTTGTTGTTCTTGGCGCCGGCCTGGAAGAGCACGAAGTTCTTGGCGAGCTCGTCGGGCTTCTTCTTGCCCATCACGCGGCGCAGGATGTCGGCCTCGCCCAGCGAGTAGCCGGCGACGATCTGGGCGGCCTTCTGCACCTGCTCCTGGTACACGATGAGGCCGTACGTCATGCCGAGAACCTCGCTGAGCGGCTCCTCCAGCTCGGGGTGGATCGGCGTGATCTCCTGCTGCTTGTTCTTGCGCAGGGCGTAGTTCGTGTGCGAGTTCATGCCCATCGGGCCCGGCCGGTACAGGGCGCCGACGGCGGAGATGTCCTCGAAGTGGTCGGGCTTCATCAGCCGCAGCAGCGACCGCATCGGCCCGCCGTCGAACTGGAAGACGCCGAGGGTGTCCCCGCGGCAGAGCAGCTCGTACGTCTTGGGGTCGTCCAGCGCGAGGCTGAGCATCTCCAGATCGATGCCCTTGTTGGCCTTCACCATCTTGACGGCGTCGTCCATGATCGTGAGGTTGCGCAGGCCGAGAAAGTCCATCTTCAGCAGGCCGAGCGACTCGCACTGCGGGTAGTCCCACTGCGTGATGGTGACGCCGTCGGAGTGCCGCACCCACACCGGGACGTGGTCGGTGATGGTCTCGCTGGACATGATCACGCCGGCCGCGTGCACACCCATCTGCCGGACCAGGCCCTCGACACCCTTCGCGGTGTCGATGACCTTCTGCACGTCCGGCTCGTTCTCGTACATCGCCCGGATCTCGCCGGCCTCGCTGTAGCGCGGGTGCTTCGGGTCGGTGATGCCGTTGAGATCGATGCCCTTGCCCAGCACATCGGCGGGCATCGCCTTGGTGAGCCGGTCGCCCATCGCGTACGGGTAGCCGAGGACGCGGGCGGAGTCCTTGATCGCGTTCTTCGCCTTGATCTTGCCGTACGTACCGATCATGGCGACCTTGTCGGCGCCGTACTTCTCGGTGACGTACCTGATCACCTCGCCGCGCCTGCGCTCGTCGAAGTCGATGTCGACATCGGGCATGGAGACGCGCTCGGGGTTGAGGAACCGCTCGAAGATCAGACCGTGCTCGATCGGGTCGAGGTCGGTGATTCCCATCGCGTACGAGACGATCGAACCGGCCGCCGAGCCGCGCCCGGGGCCCACCGCGATGCCGTTCTTCTTCGCCCACATGATGAAGTCGGCGACCACCAGGAAGTACCCGGGGAAGCCCATCTCGATGATGATGCCCATCTCGTACTCGACCTGCTTGAGCCGGTCTTCCGGGATGGTGCCGGGGAAGCGCCTGGCCATGCCGCGCATGGTCTCCTCGCGGAACCAGGTGACCTCGGTGTACCCGTCGGGGATGTCGAACTTCGGCATCAGGTTCCGCTCCTGGAACCAGCCCTCGGTGTCGATCTGCTCCGCGACGAGCAGCGTGTTGGCGCAGCCCTGCTGCCAGGCCTCGGACGAGTCCACGGCGTACATCTCGTCGGTGGACTTCAGGTAGTAGCCGGTGCCGTCGAAGCGGAAGCGGTCCGGGTCCGAGAGGTTCTTTCCGGTCTGGATGCACAGCAGGGCGTCGTGCGCGGTCGCCTCCTTCGCATAGGTGTAATGCGAGTCGTTGGTGACCAGCGGCGGGATGTTCAGCTTCTTGCCGACCGCGAGAAGCCCCTCGCGGACGCGGCGCTCGATCTCGATGCCGTGGTCCATCAGCTCCAGGAAGTACTTGCCCTCGCCGAAGATGTCCTTGTAGTCCGAGGCGGCCTGCACCGCCTCGTCGAACTGACCGAGCCGCAGCCGGGTCTGCACCTCACCCGACGGGCAGCCCGTCGAAGCGATGAGCCCCTCCGACCACTTGGCGATCGTCTCCTTGTCCATCCGGGGCCACTTCGTCAGCCAGCCCTCGGCGTAGGCGTCCGACGACAGCCGGAAGAGGTTGTGCAGGCCGGTGCGGTTCGACGCCCAGATCGTCTTGTGCGTGTAACCACCCGAACCGGACACGTCGTCGCGCTTCTGGTGCGGCTGGCCCCATTGGATCTTGCGCTTGTTCCGCCGCGACTCGGGCGCCACATACGCCTCGATGCCGATGATCGGCGTCACGTCGGCCTTTTTGGCCTGATGGAAGAAGTCGTACGCCCCATGCAGATTGCCGTGGTCGGTCATCGCGATGTGCGACATGCCCATCTCGTTGCAGGCGTCGAACATGTCCTTGAGCCGCGCGGCACCGTCCAGCAGCGAGTACTGGGTGTGGACGTGAAGGTGCGTAAAAGGCGGCTTGGTCACGGCGAAGGCCTCCGGCGAAACGGTCGATGACAGGTTGGGGCGACAGCGTGGAAGTCTACGTCGGGCGACTGACAGTTCGGAGGATCCTTCGGCGCCGTGCACCTCGACGAGGGGCCGGGGGCGGGCGGGCACCCGGCCGGGCACTCACGGGTACGGTCGAGCGTTGGACGGGGCGAAACACTCGTCCCACTTGCCCTGTACGTCATGCACCAGGAGGCACCCGGCGATGTCGGTCCAGCAGACAGACGCTGCTCAGCGCGGCGAAGAGATCCTCGCCGTTTTCGACACCGCGTTCGGCACGCTCCTCGCCGCCGACCCGGCCGCGTTCCGGGTCAAGTTCCGCAAGATGGCCGCCTCCGCCTTCGCCTTCTACCGGGGCACGGCCTGCCTGTTCTACAACGACCTGGAGCGCGAACAGCACGGCGGCCCGTACCTGGACGAGCGCACCGGCCGGGTGTGGATCCACGGCGATCTGCACGCCGAGAACTTCGGCACGTACATGGACTCCCAGGGCCGTCTGATCTTCAATGTGAACGACTTCGACGAGGCGTACGTCGGCCCCTTCACCTGGGACCTCAGGCGCTTCGCCGCCTCCATCGCGCTCATCGGCTACACCAAGGCCCTCAGCGACGGGCAGATCACCGAGCTGGTGCGGACATACGCCGCCGCCTACCGCGAGCGCATCCACGCCCAGGCCACCGGCGCCAAGAACGACGAGGTGCCGCCCTTCACGCTGGACACGGCCGACGGGCCGCTGCTGGGCGCGCTGCGCGTCGCGCGCTCGATGACCCGCTTCGGGCTGCTCGACTCGATGACCGAGATCCGCGAATTCGAGCGTCGCTTCGCGCCGGACGGCGGCTCCATCGACCTCGACGCCGCCACCCGGTACAAGGTCCTGGCGGCCTTCGACGGCTACCTGGAGACGCTGCCCGAGTCCAGCCTGACCCGACCCGACTCGTACCGGGTGAAGGACGTCGTCGGGCGGCGCGGCATCGGCATCGGCTCGGCCGGCCTGCCCTCGTACAACATCCTCCTTGAGGGCAACAGTGACGCCCTGGAGAACGACGTGGTGATCTACATGAAGCAGGCGCAGACCCCAGCGGTCTCCCGGCACATCATCGACCCCTCCGTCCGCGGGTACTTCCAGCACGAGGGCCACCGCACGGTGATCTCGCAGCGCGCGCTCCAAGCGCACGCCGATCCGTGGCTGGGCTGGACCGAGCTGGACGGGGCCGGGCAGCTGGTCGCGGAGGTCTCGCCGTACGCCGTCGACCTGAACTGGTCGGACATCGACGACCTGGACGAGATCACGGTCGTCGTCGCCGACCTCGGCCGGGCCACCGCGACCATGCACGCGGCGGCGGACGACGAAAGCGGGCACTCGCTGGTGCCGTTCTCCACGGAGCGGGCGATCGACGCGGCCATCGCCGCCGACGAGGAGCACTTCGGTGACCTCCTGGTGGACTTCGCGCACTCCTACGGCGCGCGGGCCCGCACGGACCACCAGATCTTCGTCGACCTCTTCCGCAATGGGCGCATCCCGGGGCTGCAGGGCCTCTAGGGGTGTCCGGAAGGCACCTTTAGGAAGGCCTTACCCGGACCCATGGCAAACTCCTGTCCGATGGACATATCAGGGGCCCGGTTGAGGACACTGCGCGCGGCGCTTTTCACGGCACTCGTCGTGACGCTGTCCGCGGGGTCCCACGTGCTCCTTTCCGGGATCCCGCTGCCGGTGAACACGGTCGCCGCGGTCGGCGTCGCGGTGTTCGCCGTGGCGTACGCGCTGGCGGGCCGAGAGCGCGGCTTCGGGCGGATCGCCGCCCTGCTCGTCCCGCTGGAGCTGGCCGCCGACACCGTCTTCACCGCCGGGCAGCACGTCTGTTACGGCCCGGCGGGCGGCCCCGTGGCGGGTCCGCTGCGCGCCTTCGGCGTCGATGTGCTGTGCGGCGGCAGCGGTGTCGGGGCGCCCCTGGCGCGCGTCACCGGCTCCGGGGAGAGCGTGGCGGCGCTGCTCAGCTCCCCGGATCCCGCGCTGCCCTGGCTGCTGCTCGGCGCGCATGTGACGGTCGGTCTGTTCGCGGCGCTCTGGCTGCGGCGAGGCGAGGCCGCGCTGGCCGGGCTGCTGCGCGCGACGGCCGGCTTCGCCTTCCGGCCGCTGCTGATCGCGGCGGCCATGGCGGTCTCGGTCCACCGGACCGTGCGGCGCACGGCACCCCCCGCGCGCCGGGCGCGGAGTTCCGCGCGCGACCGGCTGTTCGTGCACTGGGTCGGACGGAGGGGACCACCGCGCTCGGCATTCACCCTCGCCTGAGCCGGTAAGTCCCCCCTGTCTGTCACACCCCATCGGAGACCGTCATGAGTGCACGCAACAGCCATTCCAACAAGGCCGCCGCCCGCGACCGGCTGCGCATCGAGCGCGAGCGCCAGGCCAAGAAGGACAAAACCCGCAGGCAGCTGGTGGTCGCGGGTACCATCGTCGCCGTCCTGGCGATCGCCGGCGGCGTCGGCTACGGCATCATGCAGGCGAACAAGCCCAGCGCCTGGGAAGCCGCCAAGGACAAGAAGCAGGTCACCGAGCCCGCCAACACCACGGGCGCGAACGGCACGACCGTCGTCATCGGCAAGAAGGACGCCAAGAAGACGCTGGAGCTGTACGAGGACGCGCGCTGCCCGATCTGCGCGACCTTCGAGCAGTCGGTCGGCAAGACGATCGAGAAGGACGTCGCGGCCGGCAAGTACAAGATCCGCTATGTCGGCGCCACGTTCATCGACAACAGCGACAGCGGCGAGGGCTCGAAGAACGCGCTGAGCGCGCTGGGCGCGGCGCTCGATGTCAGCCCCGAGGCCTTCCTCGAATACAAGGCGGCTCTCTACTCCAAGGACAACCACCCCGCCGAGCAGGACGACAAGTTCGCCAAGGACGACGACCTGCTCAAGATCGCCGAGGGTGTGGGCGCGCTCAAGAACAGCACGAAGTTCCAGAAGAACGTGCAGGCCGGCACCTTCGACGCCTGGGCGATGAAGATGTCCGACGCCTTCAGCGACAGCGGCGTGGAGGGCACCCCGACACTCAAGATGAACGGCAAGAAGCTCACCGCCGAGGGCAGCGAGAACGCCCCCATGACGCCCGACGCGTTCAACACCGCGATCGACAAGGCCATCAAGGGCTGACGCAAGAGGCCGCTGCGGGACGGCACTTCGCGGCAGGTCCACGGAACATTTCACGAAAGGGCAGGCGAACGTTCAAGCGATTCGCCTGCCCTTCGGGCCTACCGCTCAGTAATGTGATCGTCCGTGACCAGTCGATTCTCCTCTGCCCCCAGCCGCCGCACGGTCGTCAAGGCCGCTGCCGCCACCGCTGTCGCCGTACCCACTGTCGCCATAACCGTCCTGGCCGGCCCGAGCGCCGCCGCCGGGACGCGGGCCTCGGCCTTCCTCCACGGAGTCGCCTCGGGCGACCCGCTGCCCGACGGCGTACTGCTGTGGACCCGGGTCACGCCCACCCCCGACGCGGTCCCCGGCTCCGGCAAGGGGCCCGATGTGGAGGTGAGTTGGGAAGTCGCCCTGGACAAGGACTTCTCCCAGGTCGTCAACAGCGGTACGACGAAGGCGAGTGCCTCCACCGACCACACGGTCAAGGTCGATGTGAGAGGCCTGCGCCCGGCCACCGCGCACTACTTCCGCTTCTCGGCCGACGGTGTCAGATCCCCCGCCGCCCGCACCCGTACCGCTCCGGCCGTCGACGCCGCCACACCCGGTGTGCGCTTCGGAGTCGTCTCCTGCGCCAACTGGGAGTCGGGCCACTTCTCCGCGTACCGCCACCTCGCCGCCCGCGCCGACCTCGACGCGGTCCTCCATCTCGGCGACTACCTCTACGAGTACGCGAGCGGCGGCTACCCGGCGCCGGAGTACGTCGTACGGGAGCACGAGCCGAAGCACGAGATCGTCACCCTCGCCGACTACCGCACCCGGCACGGCAAGTACCGGACCGACCCCGATCTGCGGGCCCTGCACGCGGCGCACCCGGTCATCGCGATCTGGGACGACCACGAGTTCGCCAACGACGCCTGGTCGGGCGGCGCGGAGAACCACACGCCGGGCGCCGAGGGCGACTGGGCCGCGCGGGTGGCCGCCGCCAAGCAGGCGTACTTCGAGTGGATGCCGGTCCGCGCCTCCACCGAGGGCACCGTCTACCGCCGTCTGCGCTTCGGCAAGCTCGCCGATCTGCACCTCCTGGACCTGCGGTCCTTCCGCTCCGAGCAGGCGAAGGTCGGCAGCGGCGCGGTGGACGACCCGGAGCGTACGGTCACGGGCCGAGCCCAGCTGGACTGGCTCAAGTCGGGACTCGCCTCCTCCGACGCCACCTGGAGACTGGTCGGTACGTCGGTGATGATCTCGCCGGTGGCCTTCGGCTCCGTACCGGCCCATCTCCTGGCGCCACTCGCCGAGTTGCTCGGGCTGCCCAAGGGGGGCCTCGCGGTCAACACCGACCAGTGGGACGGCTACACCGACGACCGCAAGGAGCTGATCGGCCACCTCAAGGACCGGGCGATCAAGAACACGGTCTTCCTCACCGGCGACATCCACATGGCCTGGGCCAACGACGTGCCGGTCAAGGCGGCGACGTATCCGCTGTCGCAGTCCGCGGCGACCGAGTTCGTGGTGACCTCGGTGTCCTCGGACAACCTCGACGACATCCTGCATGTCGCGCCGCAGACCGTCTCGTTGGTCGCCGCCACGGCGATCAAGGCGGCCAACCGGCATGTGAAGTGGCTCGACATGGACTCGCACGGCTACGGCGTCCTCGACGTGACGGGCGAGCGCTCACAGATGGACTACTTCGTCCTCTCCGACAAGTCGAAGCAGGACGCGACGTCGCGCTGGGCCCGCTCGTACCGCACTCTTTCGGGCACTCAGCGGGTGGAGCGGGTGTACCAGCCCGTACTCTGACGGGCATGCACGGGGGCGGGGAACACCGGGGTCGCAGAGTCGTCGACGGTCGCTTCGAGCTGTTGGAGCGGCTCGGCAGCGGTGGCATGGGGACGGTATGGCGGGCCCGCGACCTCGCCCTCCACCGCGAGGTGGCCCTGAAGGAAGTCAGGCCCCCCGGCCCCGCGTTGCTCGACAGTGAGGCCTCGCGCGTGATGCGCGAGGCGCGGGCGCTGGCGCGGCTCAACCACTCGCATGTGGTGACGATCCATCACATCGTGGACGCGTGGGCGGACGGGCCGCATCCGTGGCTGGTGATGGAGCTGCTGCCGGGCCGCACAAGGCGTCAGCCCGATGCGCCGGGACACCAGCCTGGCGACACCGGCCGCGGTGCTCGACGACCCGGTTCCGCCGCCCCGGCAGGCGGGCCCGCTCGGCCCCGTACTGGCCGAACTGCTGGTCGGGGACACCGCTGCCCGGCCATCGGCGGAGCGCCTCGACGCGCTGCTGGCCGACGCCGCCTCGGGGCGGCTTCCCGCTCCATCACCGACGCCCGTGCCGCCCTCGCCGACCCGGACCGACACCCCGTGGCCGCATCATCTGCCGACGGTGTCCTCGCAGGGCCCGCCGCCCGCCCGGTCCGGTGGCTCGGGGGTCCGGGTGCCCCTGATCGCCGCAGCGGCGGCCGTGGCGCTGGTCCTGGGGGGGCCTGGGGGCGTACGCGCTGACCAGGCCGGACGACGGAATGGACGCCGCCGGCACCGGGGGCGGGGGCCGCTCGACGGCGACGGTCACCGCGACGACGGATCCCGAGCCACCGCCGGAGCCGACGGCCACGTCCGCCGCCCCTACGCCGACAACCACCTCCACGCGGGCCGCTCCACCCCCGCCCACGGCCGGCTGGATCGCCCAGCCGCGCTCGGTGCCGCTGTCGTCGGGCCGGGCCGGCTCAGCGACGCCCCTGAGGACCAGGTGTTCCAGTGCCGCCCGCCGGCGGCGAACCCGACGGGCCGCTGCACACGCCCGTAGCCGCGGAGCACCCGCCACGCACCGCCCCTCCCGCGCCCTACAACGTCGCCAGGAACCCCAGCGCCACCTTCCACGTCAGGTCGGCCGATTCCGCGTCGAAGTCCGGCAGCTCCGGGTCCGTGTAGAGGTGCCCGGCCCCGGGATACCGGTAGACCTCCACATCCGTACCGATCCGCCGCATCTGCAGGTACCACGCGTTGAGCCAGTCGTTCGGCTCGAAGGGATCGGGGTCCGCGACATGCAGTTGCACCGGCAGGTCGGGCGCCGACGCGTCCTGCGCGATGTCCGAGGTCCCGTGCAGAAGCAGCAGGCCGCGCGCCTTCTCGTCACCGAGTGCCAGCGTCTGCGCGACGGACCCGCCGAAGGAGAATCCGGCGTACACCAGCCCGCTCTCGGAGTGCGGCGCGGCGGCCAGCACCGCCCGCTTGAGCAGCTCGTCACGGCCGAAGCTGTCCTTGAGCGCCATCCCTTCCTCGGTGGTCCCGGCCGTTTGCCCATCGAAAAGGTCGGGCACGTGCACTTGGTGCCCGGCGGCACGCAGCCGCTCGGCGGCGGCGTGCACCGCCGGACGAAGGCCGTAGACGGAGTGGAAGAGAATGATGTCCATTCCGCTATCCTCCCATTTCGATTCGGAGCTAGTTTCTAGCCATGGAGAACGTACTGCGCCCGTTGATCGTCATCGGCGGCTCGGTCGTGCTCACGCTGCTCGTCGGCTGGGCCGCCGACGTACTGCTGCGTCGTACCGATGCCCGCCACCACGAGACCCCGCTGTGGGGCCTGCTCCGCCGCTGCCGCCTGCCGCTCCAGGTCGTCCTGCTGACCACCCTGCTGAGAGGGGCCTACGGCCAGACGAAGGTGAAGCTCATCCAGGACCACGAGGCCGGCATCGGCCGGGCCCTGTCCCTGGTCCTGATCGCCGCCAGTGCCTGGCTGGTCATCCGCATCGTCTCGGCCGTGGTCGAGACGACGTACGCCCGCTACGCGTCCACGACCCGCGACCCGGCCCGGGTACGGCGCGTCCGCACCCAGGTGACGCTGATCATGCGGATCGTGACGGCCGTCGTCGTGGTGGTGGCGGTCGCGGCGAGCCTGCTGACCTTCCCCGACATGCGCGCGATCGGTACGTCGATGCTGGCGTCCGCCGGAATCATCGGCATCGTCGCCGGTGTCGCCGCCCAGTCCACCCTCGGCAACCTCTTCGCGGGCTTCCAGATCGCCTTCGGCGACATGGTGCGGATAGGCGACACGGTGGTGGTGGACGGCGAGTGGGGTGTCGTCGAGGAGGTCACACTCACCTTCCTGGCGGTACGGACCTGGGACGAGCGCCGGATCACGATGCCGGTGTCCTACTTCACCAGCAAGCCGTTCGAGAACTGGTCGCGCGGCGGGTCCCAGATGACCGGCACGGTCTTCTTCCAGCTGGACCACAGCGCCCCGGTGAGCCTGATGCGCGAGAAGCTCCAGGAGGTCCTCGGCACCTGCATGGCCTGGGACGGCCGCGACTGGAGCCTGGCGGTCACCGACACCACGCCGAGCACCATCGAGGTGCGTGCCGTGGTCACCGCCAAGGACGCGGACGACATCTGGACGGCCCGGTGCGCCGTGCGCGAGCAGCTGATCGCCTGGCTGTGCGAGAAGCATCCGTACGCGCTGCCGCGGGTCACCACCACCGCCGCCGCGCTGCCGCCGGACGGGCAGTGGCCGGAGCTGGGCAAGGCCGACGGACGGCCGCCGCGCGCCGACGAGACCGGCCGGGGCTGACGGCTGCGAGCGGCGCCACCCGGGCGGGCGCGTCCCCCTGGCCGGGCGCCTCCCCCGGGTGGCCGCTCCCACCGGGACCGTCGCGCCCCCGCGCAGCCGGCCGGCTCAGCGCAGGCTGCGCATGTCCAGCTGGTGCAGGACCCGGTCGACGATCTCGGGGTTGGCTCCCACCTCGCTGCGCGCCGAGAGCACCTCGTGGCGGGCGGCCGACAGCATCTCCCGCTGGATCCGCTGCACCGACTTCACCCGCTCGGCCCGCTGCGCGAACGCCTCCCGGCGTTCCTCGTCGATGATCTCGGGGCTGATCCTGGCGCCGATGTCGTACGCGCCCCGGTGCAGCCGGTCGACGACCTCCTCCGGCAGGTCCTCGACCTCTTCGATCTCCTTGAGCCTGCGCTTGGCGGCCTTCGCGGCCCGCACCGCGAGCTCGTGCTCGACCAGCCGCTCCAGGTCCGTGTCGGCGCGCACGCCCAACTTCCGCACCAGCCAGGGCAGCGTCAGCCCCTGGACGACGAGCGTCGTCATGATGACGGCGAACGCGACGAAGATGATCTCGTCCCGGGCCGGGAAGGGAGAGCCGTCCTCCGTCTTGAGCGGGATCGCCAGCGCCAGCGCGACGGACGCCACACCCCGCATGCCCGACCACCACATGATGACGGTCTCGCGCCAGCTGACGGGGATCTCCTCGTCGTAGTCGCGCAGCGAGTGCATCCGCTTGGCCAGCCAGGTCGCCGGCAGCAGCCACAGCAGCCGTACACCGACGACGACCCCGACGATGGCGGCGCCCCAGCCGAGCATCTCGGACAGGCGTCCGTCGGCCGTGCCGAAGACGACATGCAGCTCCAGCCCGATCAGACCGAAGGCGACACCGGTGACGAGGGTGTCGACGATCTGCCAGAAGGTCTGCCCGGCCAGCCGGCCGAGCACGTCGTCGGCGTCGGTGGCGTGCTCGGCGAGGAAGAGCGCGATCACCAGGACGGCGAGCACACCGGACCCCTTGAACTCCTCGGCCAGCACATAGCTGACGAAGGGCGCGAGCAGCGTCAGGCCGATCTGCAGGGTCGCGTCGCCCAGGAAGCCCATCAGCTTGACGGTGAGCCAGCCGAGCCCGAGGCCCACCGCCACGGCGACCACGGCGGACAGGACGAGTTCCCCGACCGCGGCGGGCCAGGAGAAGGTCCCGCTCACCGCCGCGGCGATGGCCACGTGGTAGAGCACGATGGCGGTCACGTCGTTGAACAGGCCCTCGCCCTCCAGGATCGACACCAGCCGGCGCGGCAGCCCGAGGGATCCGGCCACGGCGGTCGCGGCGACCGGGTCGGGCGGGGCCACCAGTGCGCCGAGCGCGATGGCCGCGGCGAACGGCAGCCCGGGGAGAATGGAGTTGGCCACGGCGGCGACGGCGGCCGTGGTGACGAAGACCAGCGCCACCGCGAGCAGCAGGATGGGCCGCAGGTTCGCCGTGAACTGCCGCCAGGAGGTGCGCTGCACGGAGGCGTACAGCAGCGGGGGCAGCACCAGCGGCAGGATGTACTCGGGCGGAACTTCGATGTTCGGCACGAACGGCAGCAGCGCCAGTACGATCCCGACGAGCGTCATCAGGATCGGCGCCGGCAACCCGATCCGCTCCCCCAGCGGCACCGTGATCACGGCCCCGAGCAGCAACACGAACAGCAGGGCCAATTGATCCACGGTGCGCCCTCCGGCGGTACGAGACCTGGACGATCAAGGTCCCCAGACTGCCACGCCCTCCCCCTTTGACGGAGCAGTGGCCCCCGCGCCGCACGGCCCGGACAGTCCTGCGCCCCTCGCCGTGCACGGCGAGGGGCGCAGGACTGTCCGGGCGCGGGCCGGCCGTCACTCAGCTGTCGCTGCGGACCCGCTCCCAGATCCAGACGCCGGCCTCCTTGAGGACACCGGTCCCCGTCCAATTGCTGCCATTACAGGTGCCGGTCTTGAAGACGGCGCCCGAGCGGTTGTCGTCGGAGTAGTTCCAGTTGGTCCAGGAGATCTTCTTGCGCTTCATCAGGTCGATGTAACGCTGGGACTGCGCGAAGTCGTTGGCGCCCTCGCCCGCGTAGTCCTGCGTCCCGAACTCGGTGACGAAAATGGGCAGCTTGTCGGAGGCCCGGTTGAGCGTGTCCAGGTACTCCGCCTTGTGCGAGGCGGCGTAGAAGTGGAACGTGTACATGATGTTGGAGGCGTTGACCGGGTTGTTCACCACTTCCTTCTCGTGCGAGCCCTCCGAAACACCGAGCGAGGACCACGCGCGCGTGCCGACCAGGACCACCGCGTCGGGGTCCTGGGCCCTGATGATCGGGATGATCTTCTCGGCGTAGGACTTGATCCTGGACCAGCTCGTCGCTGACGGCTCGTTCGCGATCTCGTACAGCACGCCGGGAAAGCTAGGGTCGTTTCCAGCCGCCGTCAAGAGTGTTGGGAAACTTTCCTAACCATCATGGGGACGGGAAAATGACAGCGCGGGGCGGCAGGACGACGGCCGGGCCCCAGGCGCGGCGGCACGGGCCGGGAACGACAAAACGGGGCCGACAGCCTGAGCTGTGACCCCGTCGATCCTCTGAGCTGCGCCTACAGCGGGCGCCGCATCGACCGGTGCGCGATGTCCGCGTCCATGAACTCCGGCCCGTACGCCGCATAGCCGAGTCGCTCGTAGAAGCCCAGCGCGTGCGTCTGCGCGTGCAGGTCGACGGCGCTCAGGCCGCGATCCCTGGCCGCGTCCTCGATCGCCCGCACCAGCGCGGCCCCGACACCGAGCCCGCGTGCGGCCCGGCTCACCGCCAGCCGGCCGAGCGAGCCGACCGCCGCGTCACCACCGGTCGGGCCGGCCGCCCACGGGCCGTGCAGCAGCCGCCCCGTGCCCAGCGGCACCCCTTCGTCGCTCACGGCCAGGACGTGCACGGCCAGGGCGTCGTAGGCGTCGTGGTCGATGTCGGCGGGCACCTCCTGCTCGACGACGAAGACCTCTTTGCGGACCGCGAAGCAGGCTTCGGTGTCCGCGGGCCCGTCGGCGACCCGTACGACGTACGGGACGGAGCTCACTCGCTCTCCGCCCGGATCACGTCCAGCGCGTTCCGGAGGTCGTCGGGGTAGCTGCTCGCGTACTCGACCCACTGGCCGTCGGACGGGTGCTCGAAGCCGAGCCGCACTGCGTGCAGCCACTGCCGCGTCAGGCCGAGGCGCTTGGCGATGGTCGGGTCCGCGCCATAGGTGAGGTCACCCACGCACGGGTGGCGGTGGGCGGACATGTGCACGCGGATCTGGTGCGTGCGCCCCGTCTCCAGCTTGACGTCCAGCAGGCTCGCGGCCCGGAAGGCCTCGATGAGGTCGTAGTGCGTGACGGAGGGCTTGCCCTCGGCCGTCACGGCCCACTTGTAGTCGTGCTGGGGGTGGCGCCCCACCGGGGCGTCGATGGTGCCGCTCATCGGGTCCGGGTGGCCCTGGACGAGCGTGTGGTAGCGCTTGTCGACCGTGCGCTCCCGGAACTGCTGCTTGAGCAGGGTGTAGGCGCGCTCCGACTTGGCGACGACCATGAGGCCGGACGTACCGACGTCGAGGCGGTGCACGATGCCCTGGCGCTCGGAGGCGCCGGAGGTGGAGATCCGGTATCCGGCGGCGGCGAGGCCACCGATCACGGTGGTGCCGGTCCAGCCGGGGCTGGGGTGCGCGGCGACTTCGACCGGCTTGACGATCACGACGATGTCGTCGTCGTCATGGACGATCTCCATGCCCTCGACGGGCTCGGCGATGATCTGCACGGGCGCGGCGGCCTGTGGCAGCTCCACTTCGAGCCAGGCCCCGCCGTGCACCCGTTCCGACTTCCCGACCACCGCCCCGTCGACCTGAACCTTTCCCGCGGCGGCGAGATCGGCCGCCTTGGTACGGGAGAAGCCGAACATGCGGGAAATAGCGGCGTCGACGCGCTCGCCTTCTAGGCCATCGGGAACGTGCAGGGTGCGAACCTCGGGAATCGTACTCACCTGTCGAGTATGCCTTGTCAGTCCTTGTGGACGGTCCCATCGGGGTCCAGGCCCCGGAACGACAGGATCACAATGAGGATGCCGCCGCAGACGATCGCGGAGTCCGCCAGGTTGAAGACCGCGAAGTTCGCCGGCGCGATGAAGTCCACGACGGCGCCCTCGAAGACACCGGGCGAGCGGAAGATCCGGTCGGTGAGGTTGCCCAGCGCACCGCCGAGCAGCAGGCCCAGCGCGATGGCCCAGGGCATGCTGTAGAGCTTGCGCGCGAGCCGGGCGATCACCACGATCACGGCGGCGGCGATGCAGGTGAAGATCACCGTGAAGGCCTCGCCGATACCGAAGGCGGCGCCCGCGTTACGGATCGCCTCGAACCTGAGCAGGTCCCCGACGACCTCGATCGGTTCGTGGTGCTCCAGCCTCGCCACCACGAGCATCTTGGTGCCGAGGTCGAGCAGATAGGCGACGAGCGTCACCACGAACAGCGCGACGATCTTGCGCCTGCCCCTGTGCGCGGGCTGCTCTGCCGGGTCCCCGGCACCGGCCGCGCCCTCGGCACCGGGCTCGGGCCGGGCCGCCTCGCCAGAGCGCCGCTCCGACTCGGCGCCCCCGGCCTCAGGGGTATCCGGCGTACCGATGATGCGCTCCGCCTCTGCCACGTGAGTCCCTCAACCTAGGTGCCTGACTAGAGCACGAGGGTACGGCACACACGTACGGACCCCGAGGCACCGGACCAGCCACGCAGCCGTCCGGCGGCGGTCCGGCCGCGGTCCTTCGGAGCCCTCGCCGGCGCTCGGCGGCCCTCAGTAGCGGCGCTCCTGCTTCTGCTTGTCCTCCACGCACAGCGTGGCGCGTGGGAACGCCTGCATGCGCGCCTTGCCGATCGCCTTGCCGCAGATCTCGCAGAGCCCGTACGTGCCCGCGTCCAGCCGGTCCAGCGCCCGCTCGGTCTGCTCCATCCGCTCGCGGGCGGACGCGGCCAGCGCCAGCTCGTGCTCGCGGGAGATGTTCTTGGTCCCGGTGTCCGCGTCGTCGTCGCCCGCGCCGCCGCCGGAGTCCCGCATCAGTCCGGACACCGCCTCCTCCAGCGTGGCGATCTCGGCCCTGAGCTGCAGGATCTCGCTCTCCAGCTCGGCCCGCGCCTCGGCGGTCTCCGACGAGGTCCACGGATCCTCCCCCGGCCGGACGGCGAGCTCGCCCAGGCCCGCCGCCGCGGCCGAGCGGGACTTGGGAACCGCCGTGGCCGTGGCCGCCGGGGCCTTCTTGACAGCCGGCGCCCTGCTCGGTGTCTTTTTCGCAACCACCGTCTTGGCTCCTGTCTGTTCCGCGGCCTGAGCCGCCCCCTTGGCCGCAGGAGCGGCCCTCTTCGCAGCCGCCTTCTTGGCAGGTGCCTTTTTGGCAGGTGCCGCCTTCTTCGTGACCGCCTTCTTGGCGGGCTTCTTGGCGGGCTTCTCCGGAGTCTTCTTGGCGGTGGCCTTCTTCGCTGCGGCGGCCCTCTTCCCACCGGCCCCGTCAGCGTCGTCCGCCGCCGTACCAGTGGATCCTTCGGACGCCGTTTTCTTCTGTGCGGCGGTCTTCTCAGCCACCATGGCCGCGGCCCCTTCACATTTTGTGATCTTGCGCGCGAATCGTGCTGGGACGATAAATCGACCCCAGCCCCGCGGCAACGGGGCACGCCGCCGGTAGACCCCGCCACCCGGTCGACGCGGCGGGTCTGAGTCCGTTGTGCCCAGCTCTCCGCCGGGTAATCCGCCGCGCGGAAGCAGCCCTAGGCCAAAGGGGCCCGGGTGGCCATTCGGGCTAGCGGCGCGGCCCCGGGCGCCCCGCGGAAACCGGGCGACCTCCTGACCCCGGGGCCCGTACACTGGGCCCTGCGAAAGGCGATGACGGGGACCAGTAGCGTCGTACGCAGTCATGAGCGACCCGGGGGCGGTGAGAGCCCGGGGGCGAGCGCGAAGTGAAGCATCACCCCGGAGCTGCCGGAAGAACGCCCTCAGGGGTCAGTAGAACCGGCATCGCGACCCCAATGAGGGGGCCGCCGGCACCGTCGGCGGTCAAGGAGGGTGGTACCGCGGGAGCACTCGCTCTCGTCCCTCCGACGGAGATGCCACGTCCGCCGGAGGAACCGATGTCGCAGTACCGCCAGGTGCCAGCCCAGGTCGACCTGCCCGCCCTTGAGCACGCCGTGCTCGATTTCTGGCGCGAGAGCAAGGTCTTCGCGAAGAGCCTCGACCAGTCCGAGGGCCGCCCCGAGTGGGTCTTCTACGAGGGCCCGCCGACCGCCAACGGAATGCCCGGTGCCCACCACATCGAGGCCCGCGTCTTCAAGGACGTATTCCCCCGCTTCCGCACCATGCGCGGCTACCACGTCGCCCGCAAGGCCGGCTGGGACTGTCACGGCCTGCCCGTCGAGCTGGCGGTCGAGAAGGAACTGGGCTTCACCGGCAAGAAGGACATCGAGGAGTACGGCGTCGCGGAGTTCAACGCGAAGTGCCGCGACTCGGTGACCAGGCACACCGACGCCTTCGCCGAGCTGACGACCCGCATGGGGTATTGGACCGACCTCGACGGCGCCTACCGCACGATGGACCCCGACTACATCGAGTCGGTCTGGTGGTCGCTGAAGGAGATCTTCAACAAGGGCCTGCTGGCACAGGACCACCGCGTCGCCCCCTGGTGCCCGCGCTGCGGCACCGGGCTGTCCGACCACGAGCTGGCGCAGGGCTACGAGACGGTCGTCGACCCCTCGGTCTTCGTCCGCTTCCCGCTCACCTCGGGCCCACTGGCCGGCGAGGCGGCGCTGCTCGTATGGACGACCACCCCCTGGACGCTGGTTTCCAACACCGCCGTCGCCACCCACCCCGACGTCACCTACGTCGTCGCGACGAACGGCGAGGAGAAGCTCGTCGTCGCACAGCCGCTGCTCGAAAAGGCCCTGGGTGAGGGCTGGGAGGCGACCGGCGAGAGCTTCACCGGCGCCGAGATGGAGCGCTGGAAGTACCAACGCCCCTTCGAGCTGGTCGAGTTCCCGAGCAGCGTCGAGGGAGCCAACGGGCGTGTCCCGGCCGAGGCGCACTACGTCGTCAACGCCGAGTACGTCACCACCGAGGACGGCACCGGTCTCGTCCACCAGTCCCCCGCCTTCGGCGCGGACGACCTCCTGGTCTGCAAGGCGTACGGCCTGCCGGTCGTCAACCCGGTCCGCCCGGACGGCACCTTCGAGGAGGACATCCCGCTGGTCGGCGGCGTCTTCTTCAAGAAGGCCGACGAGGCGCTCACCGAGGACCTGGGCAACCGCGGACTGCTGTTCCGTCATGTTCCGTACGAGCACAGCTATCCGCACTGCTGGCGCTGCCACACCGCGCTCCTGTACTACGCGCAGCCGTCCTGGTACATCCGCACCACCGCGGTCAAGGACGCGATGCTGCGCGAGAACGAGAAGACCAACTGGTTCCCGGACTCGGTCAAGCAGGGCCGCTTCGGCGACTGGCTGAACAACAACGTCGACTGGGCACTGTCCCGCAACCGCTACTGGGGCACCCCGCTGCCCATCTGGCGCTGCGAGGACAACCACCTCACCTGCGTGGGCTCGCGCGCCGAGCTCACCGACCTGACCGGCACCGACCAGTCCTCGCTCGACCCGCACCGCCCGTACATCGACGACGTGACGTTCCCCTGTCCCGACGATAGCTGCGCGCTCACCGCGACGCGGGTGCCCGAAGTCATCGACGCCTGGTACGACTCGGGTTCCATGCCGTTCGCGCAGTACGGCTACCCGCACCAGAACAAGGACCTCTTCGAGAAGCGCTACCCGGCGCAGTTCATCTCGGAGGCCATCGACCAGACCCGCGGCTGGTTCTACACGCTGATGGCCGTCGGCACCCTGGTCTTCGACAAGTCGAGTTACGAGAACGTCGTCTGCCTGGGCCACATCCTGGCCGAGGACGGCCGCAAGATGTCCAAGCACCTGGGCAACACCCTTGAGCCCATCGCCCTCATGGACCAGCACGGCGCGGACGCCGTCCGCTGGTTCATGGCGGCCGGCGGCTCCCCGTGGGCGGCGCGACGCGTCGGCCACGGCACGATCCAGGAGGTCGTCCGCAAGACGCTCCTCACGTACTGGAACACGGTCGCCTTCCAGGCGCTCTATGCCCGCACGTCCAACTGGGCCCCGTCCGCGGCCGATCCGGCCCCGGCGGACCGCCCGGTCCTGGACCGCTGGCTGCTGTCCGAGCTGCACGCCCTGACCGATCAGGTCACCTCGGCGATGGAGTCGTACGACACCCAGCGCGCCGGCAAGCTCCTCTCCTCGTTCGTCGACGACCTGTCCAACTGGTACGTACGCCGCTCACGCCGCCGCTTCTGGCAGGGCGACAAGGCGGCGCTGCGCACCCTGCACGACGTGGTCGAGACGGTCACCCGGCTGATGGCCCCGCTCACCCCCTTCATCACGGAGCGGGTCTGGCAGGACATGATCGTCCCGGTCACGCCGGACGCCCCGGAGTCGGTCCATCTCTCCACCTGGCCCGAGGCCGACCTCTCCGCGATCGACCCCACGCTGTCCCAGCACATGGCGCTGGTACGCCGCCTGGTCGAGCTCGGCCGCGCGACGCGTGCGGAGTCCGGCGTCAAGACCCGCCAGCCGCTGTCCCGCGCACTGATCGCGGCCCATGGCTTCGAGGCCCTCTCCCCCGAGCTGCGCGCCCAGATCACCGAGGAGCTCAACGTGACCTCGCTGGCCTCCCTCTCGGAGGTCGGCGGCTCCCTGGTCGACACCACGGCCAAGGCGAACTTCCGCGCGCTGGGCAAGCGCTTCGGCAAGGGCGTCCAGGCGGTGGCCAAGGCGGTCGCGGAGACGGACGCGGCGGCCCTGTCCCTCGCCCTGCGCGAAGGCAGCGCCGAGGTGACGGTGCCCGGTGAGCCGGATGCCATGACGGTGTCCCTGACCCCGGACGAGGTCATCATCACCGAGACGCCCCGCGAGGGCTGGTCGGTGGCCTCCGACTCGGGCGCCACGGTCGCGCTGGACCTGGAGATCACCCCGGAGCTGCGCCTGGCGGGCCTGGCCCGCGACGCGATCCGTCTGATCCAGGAGGCCCGCAAGAACAGCGGGCTGGACGTCGCCGACCGTATCGCGGTCCGCTGGAGCACAACGGACCCGGAGACCACCGAGGCGCTCACCGCGCACACCGGGCTGATCGCGGAGGAGGTCCTGGCGCTGGACTTCGCGGCGGCGGAAGCGGACGCGACATACGGCGACCCGTTCACGGACGAGGGCCTGTCCCTCACCTTCCGGCTGCGCAAGACCGAGGCGTAACGCTCAACCGGTAAGCGCGGAAGGCCCGGCCGACTTCGGCCGGGCCTTCCGCTGTCCGGGACTTCGCACGACCGGGCTGAACGTTTTCCGGTCGCCTCGCGTATTCCAGCCTGTCGGCGTTCGAGGACCGGGGCCCGGGGCGGAACCCCGGTCGCGCGGGCGGGAGGGGGAAACAGCCCGTCCGCAGGCGCCACCCCACCGCGCCCCCGGTCCCCGCCCGCCCCGGAGCCGGCCGCCGCACGCAGAAAAGGGCCGGGCCCCGGGGAGTGAATCCCCGGGGCCCGGCCCTCAGCCTGCCGACGGCTACGCGCTCAGCGCGCGCAGGCCCGTCAGTTGTCGTCCTCGTCGATGAGGAAGCCGCGCATCGGCGAAGGCGCCTGCTGCATCGGCTGCGGGGCCTGCGGCCGCACCGGCGCCATCGGCTGAGTCATCGCCGGGGACATCTGCTGCTGGCCGCCGTAGGACGGAGCGTTGGACTGCTGGCCACCGTGGTTGCCCATCGACGGCGGGCCGCCCATGGAGTGCCCCATGGCACCCGCACCGGCCGGAGCCATCGAGCCGCTCATCTGCGGAGCCGGCGGCAGCGACGCGGTCGCCGGGGTCCGCGGCGGAGCCAACGAGTCGTCCGCCTGGGTCTCCAGCTGACGCAGCTGGCTCTCCAGGTAGGACTTCAGCCGGGTCCGGTACTCGCGCTCGAAGCCGCGCAGGTCCTCGACCTTGCGCTCAAGGGTGGCGCGGGCGGACTCCAGCGAGCCCATCGCGACACGGTGCTTCTCCTGCGCGTCCCGCTCCAGCGCGTCCGCCTTGGCACGGGCGTCCCGCTCCAGGCCCTCGGCGCGGCTGCGCGCCTCGCCGACGATCTTGTTGGCCTCGGAACGGGCCTCCGCGATCGCCTGGTCCGCGGTCTGCTGCGCCAGCGAGAGCACACGTGCGGCGCTGTCGCCGCCGGGCGCCTGGCCGGGCTGCGAGAGCTGCGGTCCGTGGCCACCCATGGGTCCGCCCATCGGGCCGCCCATCTGGTTCTGCATCTGGCCCTGGCCCATCGGGCCCTGACCCATCTGTCCCTGCATCGGACCCTGGCCCATGCCGTGCTGGCCCTGCGGACCCGGACCGTGCTGCTGGACCTGGCCGTGCTGGCCCTGCGGGCCCGGACCGTGCTGGCCCTGCTGGGGACCGTGACCACTGGGACCCGCGGGCAGCTGCGGAGCACCACCGGGCAGCTGGGGCGGACCCATCTGCGGGGGCTGCTGCTGGACCGGCGGGCCGGATATGGCCGCGGGCACGGGTGCGCCGGGACGATCCTGCTGTTCCTGCTGCTTGCGCATGCCCTGCTGCTGGTTCTGCGCGGCGGCACGCGTCGCGGCGGCCAGCTTGGCGCGCAGATCCTCGTTCTCGCGGAGCAGTCGCGTCAGCTCGGCCTCGACCTCGTCGAGGAAGGCATCAACCTCGTCCTCGTCGTAGCCTTCTCGGAGCCGGACGGTCGTGAACTGCTTGTTCCGCACGTCCTCGGGGGTCAGCGGCATCTCTTCTTCACCTCTACGTAGTCGTCGGCAGTCGGCAAGACCGTATCGCTCACAACCTGACCACGATGCTGATCAGGATGTAGACGATGATCATCAGAACGAAGAAGGACAGGTCGAGTGCCACGCCCCCGAGACGCAGCGGCGGAATGAACCGCCGCAGAAACTTGAGCGGTGGATCGGTGACAGAGTAGGTGGCCTCCAGGACGACCACCATCGCTTTGCCGGGTTCCCATGAGCGCGCGAACTGGAAAACGTAGTCCATGACGAGCCGGAAGATCAGCACGATGAGGAAGCACATCAGCGCGATGTAGATCACCTGTAGTGCAATGCCCATCTCTTAACTTCCCTCTCCCCATGCCCTCACGGTCCGGCCTCCCGGCCGGGGTCGTTCCCCTGTGTCACGTGTGTCGCGTCTCAGCTCTGGTTGAAGAAGCCGCCCTCTGCAATACGGGCCTTGTCCTCCGCCGTGACATCGACGTTAGCAGGCGACAACAGGAACACCTTCTGCGTCACTCGTTCAATGCTGCCATGCAGACCGAAGACAAGTCCTGCCGCAAAGTCGACAAGTCGCTTCGCATCCGTGTCGTCCATCTCCGTGAGATTCATGATCACGGGAGTGCTCTCGCGGAAGTGTTCCCCGATGGTACGGGCCTCGTTGTAGGTCCGCGGGTGCAGCGTGGTGATGCGGTAGGGCTCCCGCTCGGACACAACCTTGGGCATGATCACCGGTGCGTTCTTCTCCAGGTTCGGGCGTTCAGGTGTGATGGATGCCACGGGGGCGATTCGCGCCGGTCGTCCGCTTTCCGCCGCGAGCGGAACCGGCTCGCGCTGCGCGGGAGGCTGCACCACGCGCACGGAATCCTCGTGCCGGTCCTGGTGGGGTGGCTGGTGCCGGCGGTGCTCCCGCTCGGGCTCCGGCTCGGGTTCGAAATCGTCATCGGGATCGAAACCCCGGCCGTCGTACCCATCGTCCTCCACGAGGCCGAGGTAGACCGCCATCTTGCGCATCGCGCCGGCCATTCTCTGAGTCCTCCGCTCTGTGGTGGATCGGCATCGTCACCATCGGCATCGTCACCAAGTGCCCGCGATCCACTGGGCCTGCCCACCTCTTGGTGGGAATGACCATATTTTCTGCTGTGGTCCGACTTGCTTCGCGACGTTACCCGAGGCGGGGTCGGACTCCGAGTACCGCAGTACCGACGCGTACATGTGTCGCTCCGGCCGCTACGGCCTGCTCAAGGTCCGCACTCATCCCTGCCGAGACCATGTTCGCAGCAGGATGGGCCGCGCGCAGGCGGGATGACAATTCCACCAGCCGCCCGAACGCCTCACGTTGGCGCCCCTCGTACGGACCCACCAGGGGCGCGACCGTCATCAGACCGTCGAGCCGCAGACCCGGGGCACCGGCCACCCGCGCGGCCAACTCCTCGATGCCGTCGGGTGCCACACCGCCCCGCTCCCCGCGCTCGCCCGACCCGGCGTCGAGGGCCACCTGGATCAGGCAGCCGAGCTCACGCCCGGCCCCCGTCGCCGCCGTCGACAGCGCGGTGACGAGCTTGGCCCGGTCCACGGACTGCACGATATCGGCATAGGACGCCACAGAACGGACCTTGTTGGTCTGCAACTGCCCCACGAAGTGCCAGGAGATCGGCAGTCCGGCGGACTCGGCAGCCTTGGGAGCCGCGTCCTGGTCCCGGTTCTCGGCGACATGGCGGACGCCGAGCTCGGCGAGCAGCCGTACATCGCTCGCGGGGTAGGTCTTGGTGACCACGATCAGGGTCACTTCTTCGCGCTTGCGCCCGGCGGCCGTACAAGCGGTGGAGATACGTTCCTCCACCTGCTCCAGGTTCGCCGCGAGTTCAGACTTGCGATCCGTCATGCCTCATCCGTCCAGCCAGACATATCCGGCGAGCCGCCCCGTGGTGCGGTCGCGGCGGTACGAGAAGTGGTCACCCGACTCCAGGGTGCAGACCGGCGAGAGCTGCCGGTCCCGTACGCCGAGCGCTTCGAGCTGCGCGTGCACCCCGGCACTCACATCGACGGCCGGGGTTCCCCAGCTCGTCTCCGACCAGGCCTCGGGCACCGCGTCGGCGACCTCGGCCCGTAGCTGGGCCGGCACCTCGTAACAGCGTCCGCAGACGGCGGGGCCGGTGCGGGCGGTGATCCGGGACGGCTCGGCGCCCAATGTGATCATTGCCTCGACGGCGGCCGGGACGACCCCCGCGACCAGACCGGGCCGCCCGGCGTGGGCCGCCGCCGCGACCCCGGCGACGGGGTCGGCCAGCAGGACCGGCAGGCAGTCCGCGGTGAGAACGGCGAGGGCGAGCCCCCGCCGGGCGGTCACGATCGCGTCGACCGCCGGGATGTCCGCGGCGCCCCCGGCCCCCTCGCCCCACGGCCCGTCGACGACGGCCACCGCACGCCCGTGCACCTGGTTCATCCAGACGACCAGGGAGGGGTCGAGCCCGAGCGCCTTGGCCGCGATGTCCCGGTTGGCGAGCACGGCGGCGGCCTCGTCGCCGACCGCGCCGCCGAGATTGAGCTCCGCGTACGGAACGGCGCTCACCCCGCCCCACCTGTCGGTGAAGGCGAAGTGCGCGCCGTCCGGATGTATCGCGTCGTGCTGCACGGTCACTTCAAGAAGTCCGGGACATCCAGCTCTTCGGCCTGGCTGTCCTGGTACGGGCGGGCCGGCGGCACGTGCGGCGGCGAGACCGGCGTGCTGGTGTACTCGCTGACCGGGGCGGCCTCGGCCGGGGCCGGGGTCTCCTCGCGCGGCGGAACCGTGCCGATACCGCTGGTGGACCGCGACGTCTCCGCGGGGCGGGACGGCGTGGACTCCTCGCGCTTGCTGCCCGCGCCCGCACCGAGAACGGTCTCCCGGCGGGTCGGCGGCTGTCCACCGTCGAAGCCGGCGGCGATGACGGTGACCCGCACCTCGTCGCCGAGCGCGTCGTCGATGACCGCACCGAAGATGATGTTGGCCTCGGGGTGGGCGGCCTCGCTCACCAGCTGCGCGGCCTCGTTGATCTCGAAGAGACCGAGGTCCGAGCCGCCGGAGATGGAGAGCAGCACACCGCGGGCGCCGTCGATGGACGCCTCCAGGAGGGGCGAGGAGATCGCCATCTCCGCGGCGGCCACCGCGCGGTCGTCGCCGCGCGCCGAGCCGATGCCCATCAGGGCCGATCCGGCCTCGGACATCACGGACTTGACGTCCGCGAAGTCGAGGTTGATCAGACCCGGGGTGGTGATGAGGTCGGTGATGCCCTGCACGCCCGAGAGCAGTACCTGGTCGGCCGACTTGAACGCGTCGAGCACGCTGACCTGGCGGTCCGAGATGGACAGCAGCCGGTCGTTGGGAATGACGATGAGGGTGTCGACCTCTTCGCGGAGCTCGGCGATGCCGTCCTCCGCCTGATTCGCGCGACGCCGGCCCTCGAAGGTGAACGGGCGGGTGACCACGCCGATCGTGAGGGCGCCGAGCGAGCGCGCGATGTTGGCGACGACAGGTGCGCCGCCCGTTCCGGTGCCGCCGCCTTCGCCGGCGGTGACGAAGACCATGTCGGCCCCCTTGAGGACCTCCTCGATCTCCTCACGGTGGTCCTCTGCCGCCTTGCGTCCGACTGCCGGGTTGGCTCCGGCGCCGAGGCCGCGGGTGAGTTCCCGTCCGACGTCGAGCTTGACGTCGGCGTCGCTCATCAACAGCGCTTGTGCGTCCGTGTTGATCGCGATGAACTCGACGCCTTTGAGACCGACCTCGATCATTCGGTTGATGGCATTGACACCACCGCCGCCGACACCGATGACCTTGATGACTGCGAGGTAGTTCTGCGGTGCTGCCACGTCGAAGGCCTCTCGCCTCGAGTTACGTGCCGCCGCGGAGTTGCAGCCCCCGCGACGACTGATGCCGATTGGGACGGTCCGAACGCCGACCCGAACCCTAACGGTGAAGTTCAGGGTTACCAGTGTGTCTGTTGGACTCTTCCGAACAGGACACTAAGTCGACAAGTGGCGCACGTTCAACGAACACGCCGAACCTCCCGTTTTTCTTTTCACCCTATGTGATCACCCATATCGCTGGCCAACCAGGGTGCTGGCCAGGGCGTATACCCGTCAACTCCCCGACACGGCCGGGGCGGTGGGCGCACTGACGTCGAAGTGCGTGGCCTTGGGGGCTGCTTTCATGAGAGCCCCCAGTGTGCGCGCCTTCGCTTCGCCCTGCTCGCTACTGCCCCAGTCGACCGTACGGCCCCGGCTCAGCTCCAGTGAGATGGCGTCGTACGAACGGACCTTGAAGGATCGCACATCCCGGGCGACGGATTCGGGGATTTCGCCCTGAACCCGAACGGCTTCCCGCATCAGACGGTCCGCTCCGAAGCGTCGCAGACTCGGTGACTGATCGGGCGTCAATTCAAGTAGTGGTACACCCTTGGGCGCCTTGGGGACCGTGGCGAACCGCACACTCTCGTCGTCCACTTCGACGAACTGTGCGCCCTGCCGGACGAGCAGTACAGCCTTTCGTTCGGTCACTTTCAGACCGACGGCATGCGGCCACGAACGAACAACGTCCACCGAGTCGATACGGGGCAATTTCCGGCGCAGCCGGTCCTCAATGGCATCCGAATCGACGGAAATCAGCGGCGCGCCGATCGGAACCGCCGCGGCGGCGAGTACCTCATCGGGCGTCAGGACCTGCGTGCCGGACGACTTCACCCGCTCGATCCGCAGCCAGGTGGAGCCGTAGAGCGCCCAGACGCCGCCCCCGGCGAGCAGCAGCGCCGCGACGACGAGCAGGATCATCCAGGGGCGGCCGGGGAGCCGCAGGCGGCCCCCCGGCCCCTTCTCGCGGGGTGGGCGGGCCGCCGGTCCCGGCGCCTTTCGTGCGCCGCGCTGGGCGGTCGTCGGTCCGGCCACTCGCTGCTGCCTCCTGCGTCGGGGGCCGTTCAGCCGGCCCTGCGTGCGGCAATCGCCTCGTACACCATGCCGACCAGCAGCTCGTCGGCGTCCCGGCGGCCGAACTCGGCGGCTGCGCGGGACATCTCGTACAGCCGGTGCGGGTCCGCGAGGACCGGGAGCACCTGGCTCTGCACCCACTCGGGGGTCAGCTGGGCGT
Source organism: Streptomyces sp. A5-4 (assembly GCF_051131715.1). Lineage (NCBI taxonomy): Bacteria > Bacillati > Actinomycetota > Actinomycetes > Kitasatosporales > Streptomycetaceae > Streptomyces > Streptomyces sp. A5-4. The sequence goes on from NZ_CP178591.1 coordinate 1,766,628, forward strand.
CATCGACCAGCAGACCGCCCCCGGCGTTGACCAGCGGCTGCGCGTTGAGCCGCTGTTCGCCGTTGCCGATGGGCAGCGGGACGTAGGCGGCCGGGAGTCCGACGGCGGAGAGTTCGGCGACGGTCATCGCGCCCGCACGGCAGAGCATCATGTCGGCCGCCGCGTACGCGAGGTCCATCCGGTCGACATACGGTACCGGGATATAGGGCGGCATACCGGGCATGTTGTCGACGTGTGGCATTTCATTCTTCGGACCGACCGCGTGCAGGATCTGGATTCCGGAGCGCTGGAGCACCGGAGCGATCTGCTGGATCACCTCGTTGAGGCGACGGGCGCCCTGCGAGCCGCCGGAGACGAGCAGCGTCGGCAGGTTGGGGTCGAGCCCGAATGCGGCGCGCGCCTCGGGCCTGACCTTGGCGCGGTCCAGGGTGGCGATCGTGCGACGCAGTGGGATGCCGATGTAGCGGGCGCCGCGCAGCTTGCTGTCGGGGGTGGAGACCGCCACGGCGGCCGCGTAGCGCGAGCCGATCTTGTTGGCGAGGCCGGGGCGGGCGTTGGCCTCGTGGACGATGATCGGCACTCCGAGGCGCTTGGCCGCGAGGTAGCCGGGCAGCGCGACATAGCCACCGAAGCCGACGACGCAGTCCGCCTTCGTACGTTCCAGGATCTGCTCGGCGGCCTTGATGGTGCCGCGCAGCCGTCCCGGGACGGTGATCAGTTCCGGGGTGGGCCTGCGGGGCAGCGGTACGGCGGGGATCAGCCCCAGTTCGTAACCACGCTCGGGTACGAGCCTGGTCTCAAGTCCGCGCTCCGTGCCAAGGGCCGTGATTCCTACGCTCGGGTCCTGCCTGCGCAGGGCGTCCGCGAGGGCGAGCGCGGGCTCGATGTGGCCGGCGGTCCCCCCGCCGGCGAGTACGACATGCACCGAAATTCACCGCTCTCCGGACGGACGCTTCTTGACGCGCCGTCTCATCGTCTTCCATCTCACCCCGGCCTTTTTGCCAAGGCCGGGCCGTCGCATGGCCAGGGCCGCCTTGGCGGCGGGATCCTCTCGCGCGAAGGCGATCAGCAACCCTACGGCGAACATGGTCGGCAGCAACGACGAGCCCCCGTAGGAGAACAGCGGGAGCGGGACACCGGCGATCGGCAGAAGACCGAGCACCGCACCGATATTGACCACGGCCTGAGCCGTGATCCAGGTGGTCACACCGCCCGCGGCATACCTGACGAAGGGATCCTCCGTGCGTCCGGCCACGCGGATACCCGCATAGCCTAGGGCCGCGAAGAGGGCGAGTACCGACAGCGTCCCCGCCAGACCCAGTTCCTCACCGGTGATGGCGAAGATGAAGTCGGTGTGGGGCTCCGGGAGTTGGCCCCATTTTTCCACACTCGCACCCAGTCCGGAACCGAACCATCCGCCGGACGCCAGCGCGTAGATTCCGTGCACCGCCTGCCAGCATTCGCCCTTGGGGCCGAGGTCGGTCGCGCCGATGCAGGCGAGCCGCGACATCCGGTTGGCGTTGTTGCTGATGAGGACGAAGCCGATGAAGGCGGCGAAGGCGAGCACGCCGGCGAAGAGCCGGGTGGGGGCGCCCGCGAGCCAGAGCAGGCCGAAGAGGATCGCGGTGAGGATGATCGCCGTACCCATGTCGCCGCCGAGCATGATCAGGCCGAGCAGCATGAAGGCCACCGGGACGAGCGGCACCAGCATGTGCTTCCACTGGGTCAGCAGCCGCTTGTCCTGCTTGCGGGCGAGCAGGTCGGCGCCCCACAGGATCAGCGCCAGCTTGGCGAACTCACTGGGCTGGAGCATGAAGGGGCCGCCCAGCGAGATCCAGTTCTGGTTGCCGCCGATCGAGACTCCTATCCCGGGGATCTGCACCAGGACCATCAGGAAGACCGTCACGGCCAGCAACGGGTAGGAGAGGGCGCGGTGCAGCCTGGCCGGCATCCGGGAGGCGACGAGCAGCAGGGCCGTCCCGATGACGGCCGCGAAGAACTGCTTGCGGAAGAAGTACGAGGCGGGCAGCGACAGCTCCAGCGCCTTGATCATCGAGGCGGAGTAGACCATCACCAGGCCGAGCACGGTGATCAGCAGGGCGCTGCCCAGGATGAGGTAGTACGCCGTCAGGGGCCGGTCCCAGGCACGGCGGAGCTGCTCGTACAGCCGTCGTGGGCCGTTGCCCCGCGGTGCTCTGGGCAGGATCGGGCCGCGGCGGCGAGGCGCGGCCTGGCGGCGGACCGTTCCTGCCCCGGCCCGCCCGCGCAGGGCGGGGCGGCCGGTCAGGGCACTGTCGTCGGCCAACATCTCGTGTCCCCTCCACTCATGGGCTGCGCCGACCGGTCCGCGGCGCGGGGACCGGTCCGCTAGTCGCGTTCGGGAGCCAACTCGCGTACGGCGTCGGTGAATGCCTCGCCACGCTTGTTGTAGTTGGCGAACATGTCCATGGAGGCGCAGGCCGGGGCCATCAGCACGGTGTCCCCCGGCTGTGCGAGTCGCGCCGCTTCGCGCACCGCCGCCGACATCGCCCCAGTGTCGGTCCGGTCGAGGTCGACCACCGGTACCTCGGGGGCGTGTCGCGCGAGGGCTTCGGCGATCAGGGCGCGGTCGGCGCCGATCAGAACGACACCGCGCAGTCGCTTCGCCGACTTCTCGACGAGTTCGTCGAAGGTGGCGCCCTTGGCGAGGCCGCCCGCGATCCACACGATCGGGTCGTACGCCGCCAGGGACGCCTGTGCGGCGTGTGTGTTGGTGGCCTTGGAGTCGTCGATGTACGCGACCCCCTCGACGTCCCCGACGTACTCGATGCGGTGGGCGTCGGGGCGGAAGGCCCGCAGTCCGTCGCGTACGGCGGTGGGCGGCACGCCGTAGGCACGGGCGAGGGCCGCGGCCGCGAGGGCGTTGGCGATGTTGTGCGGGGCCGGTGGGTCGACGTCCGAGACCTCGGCGAGCTCCTGGGCGTTCCTCTGCCGGTCCTTCACGAAGGCGCGGTCGACCAGGATGCCGTCGACGACGCCGAGTTGGGAGGGGCCTGGCGCGGCGAGGGTGAAGCCGATCGCGCGGCAGCCCTCCTCGACATCGGCCCCACGGACCAGTGCCTCGGTGGCCGGGTCGGCGAGGTTGTAGACGCAGGCGACCTGGTTGCCCTCGTAGACGCGGCCCTTGTCGGCGACGTACGCCGCCATGGAGCCGTGCCAGTCGAGGTGGTCGGCGGCCAGGTTGAGCACGGCCGCGGAGTGCGCCCGCAGGCTCGGCGCCCAGTGCAGCTGGTAGCTGGAGAGCTCGACGGCCAGGACGTCGTACGGCTCGTCGCCGAGGACGGCGTCGAGCAGGGAGACGCCGATGTTGCCGACGGCCGCGGTACGCAGGCCCGCGGCCTGCAGGATGGAGGCCAGCATCCGCACGGTCGTGGTCTTGCCATTGGTGCCGGTGACCGCGAGCCAGGGGGCCGCGTCCGGGCCCCGCAGGCGCCATGCCAGCTCGACGTCGCCCCAGATCTCCACGCCCGCATCGGCGGCGGCCGTGAAGAGCGGCTTGTCGGGCTGCCAGCCGGGCGTGGTGACGATCAGCTCGGTGCCTTCGGGCAGCGTCGCTCCGTCGCCGAGGCGCACGGTGATGCCCAGCGCCTCCAGCTCGGCGGCCTGGGCGCGGGAGCGCTCGTCGTCACCGTCGTTGACGACGGTGACGCGGGCGCCGAGGTCGCGCAGAGCACGCGCCGCGGGGATCCCCGAGACGCCGAGACCCGCGACGGTGACCTTCTTGTCGTGCCAGTTCACTTGTCGGCCGCCCAGCCGGCGTAGAACAGCCCCAGCCCTACGATCACGCACATGCCCTGGATGATCCAGAAGCGGACCACCACAAGGACTTCGGACCACCCCTTGAGTTCGAAGTGGTGCTGGAGCGGCGCCATCTTGAAGACCCGCTTGCGGGTCATCTTGAAGAAGCCGACCTGGATCACGACGGACATCGTGATCAGGACGAACAGGCCGCCAAGGAGGGCGATGAGGAACTCCGTACGGGAGCAGATCGCCAGACCGGCGAGCGCGCCGCCGAGGGCCAGCGAGCCCGTGTCACCCATGAAGATCTTGGCGGGCGAGGTGTTCCACCACAGGAAGCCGAAGCAGGCACCCATCAGGGCCGCGGCGACGATCGCGAGGTCCAGTGGGTCCCGGACCTCGAAGCAGGCCTCCGGGTTGGTCAGCGAGACCGCGTCGGAGCAGGACTCCTGGTACTGCCAGACACCGATGAAGGTGTACGCGCCGAAGACCATCACCGAGGCGCCGGTGGCGAGACCGTCGAGGCCGTCGGTGAGGTTCACACCGTTCGACATCGCGAGAATCATGAACAGCGCCCAGACCACGAAGAGCACGGGGCCGATCGTCCAGCCGAAGTCCTGGACGAAGGAGAGCTTGGTGGATGCCGGGGCGAGCCCGCGGGCGTCCTTGAACTGCAGTGCGAGCACCGCGAAGGCGATGCCGACGATCAGCTGGCCCGCCATCTTCGCCTTGGCCCGAAGGCCCAGCGAACGCTGCTTGACGATCTTGATGTAGTCGTCGAGGAACCCGACGACACCCATGCCGGCCATCAGGAACAGCACCAACAGGCCCGACATCGTCGGCTTTTCGCCGGCGATGACCTTCGCCAGGCCGTACGCGATGAGCGTGGCCGTGATGAAGGCGATGCCGCCCATGGTGGGGGTACCGCGCTTGCCGTGGTGGCCGCGCGGACCGTCGTCCCGGATGAACTGCCCGTATCCCTTGCGGGCGAGCAGTTTGATCAGCAGCGGGGTGCCGACCAGGGTCAGAAAGAGACCAATGACTCCCGCGAAGAGGATCTGCCTCATCGGCCGGTGACCTCGCCCTCGGTACGGTGATCGAGCAGCGCCTGTGCGACCCGTTCGAGACCGACCGACCTGGAAGCCTTCACCAGCACGACGTCTCCCGGGCGCAACTCACTGCGCAACAAGTCGACCGCCGCCTGCGCGTCGGACACGTGCACCGACTCCTCACCCCACGAACCCTCGTTGTAAGCGCCCAGCTGCAGCCAGGACGCTTCCCTGCCCCCGACTGCCACGAGCTTGCTGACGTTGAGCCGGACGACAAGTCGTCCGACCGCGTCGTGCTCGGCGAGCGAATCGTCGCCGAGCTCGGCCATCTGGCCGAGCACCGCCCACGTACGACGTCCCGTGCCCATGGCCGCGAGCGCGCGCAGGGCGGCTCGCGTGGATTCGGGATTCGCGTTGTAGGCGTCGTTGACGACCGTCACGCCGTCAGGACGCTCGGTGACCTCCATACGCCAGCGGGACAGCGTGTCCGCCTCGGAGAGCGCCACGGCGATCTCGTCAACGGACATGCCCAGCTCATGGGCGACGGCGGCCGCGGCGAGCGCGTTCGACACGTGGTGCTCACCGTACAGCCGCATGGTCACGTCACCGCACCCGGTGGGTGTGTGAAGCCGGAAGGCGGGCTGCCCGTTCTGCGTGAGCCGGACATTCTCGGCACGTACGTCCGCGTCGTCGGACTCGCCGAAGAGGATCGTCCTGGCCTTCGTACGGGCCGACATGGCGCGTACGAGCGGGTCGTCCGCGTTGAGTACGGCAACTCCCCCCGCCTCGGCGGTCGGCAGCGCCTCGACCAGTTCGCCCTTGGCCTGGGCGATCTGCTCGCGGCCCCCGAACTCGCCGATGTGGGCGGTGCCGACGTTCAGCACGAGACCGATCTTCGGCGGGACGAGGCTGCTGAGGTAGCGGATGTCGCCGATGTAGCGGGCGCCCATTTCGAGGACGAGGTGCTGGGTGTCCTCGGCGGCCCGCAGCGCGGTCAGCGGCAGCCCGATCTCGTTGTTGAGGTTGCCGGCCGGCCAGATCGTCGGGCCCTTGCGCTCCAGGAGTTGGGCGATCAGATCCTTGGTGCTGGTCTTGCCGGCCGAGCCGGTGAGCGCGACGGTAGTGGCGCCCAGGCGCTCGACGACGGCGCTCGCGAGGGCGCCGAGCGCCCGCACGACGTCGTCCACGACGATGGCGGGCACGTCGAGCTGGCGGGTGGCCAGCACGGCCGCCGCGCCCGAATCGATGGCGCGCCGCGCGTAGTCGTGGCCGTCGACGCGCTCGCCGGCGAAGGCGACGAAGAGGCTGCCGGGGCCGACCTCACGGGAGTCGATGACGACGGGGCCGGTCACCTTGAGGGCACCGTCCGGTATGTCGTACGGCTGCCCGCCGACGATTTCGGCGATCTCGGCGAGGGAGAGGGCGATCACTGGGTCATCCCTGGGTGTTCATAATCGCGGCGCGAAGCACCTGACGGTCGTCGAAGGGGCGTAGTACCCCTGCGATGTCCTGCCCCTGCTCGTGTCCCTTGCCCGCGACGAGCACGGTGTCGCCGGGCTGTGCGCGCGCCACGACCGTGGCGATCGCGGCGGCCCGGTCGGCCTCGATCAGGACATCGCCGCGCTCGTGCACGGGCACCTCGGCGGCGCCCGCGATCATGGCGGCAAGGATCGCGAGAGGGTCCTCTGAACGGGGGTTGTCGGAGGTCAGTACGGCGGTGTCGGACAGCCTGGCGGCGGCGGCGCCCATCGAGGCCCGCTTCTGCTTGTCGCGGTCGCCGCCGCAGCCAAGGACGATGTGCAGCTTGCCCTCGGTGACCTTGCGCAGCGCGCGCAGGACCGATTCGACGGCGTCCGTCTTGTGCGCGTAGTCGACGACCGCGAGGTACGGCTGGCCGACGTCCACGCGCTCCAGGCGGCCCGGCACACCGGGGACGGCCGCGATGCCGTCCGCGGCGGTCTGCGGGTCGACGCCGGCGACGGCGAGCGTGACGATCGCGGCGAGGGTGTTGGCGACGTTGAACGGGCCCGCCAGCGGGGCGGTCGCGGTGACGCGCTGCCCTTCGGGGCCGACCGCGGTGAACGCACTGGTGAACGGGCCGACCTCGACGTCCTCGGCCCGCCAGTCGGCGTCCGGGTGGCCCTCCGCGGAGAACGACGTGACCGGGACGCCCGACTCGGTGATGAGCCTGCGCCCGTAGTCGTCGTCGAAGTTGACCACGCCGACCCGGCTGCGCTCCGGCGTGAACAGCCGCGCCTTCGCCTGGAAGTAGTCCTCCATGCCGGAGTGGAATTCCATGTGCTCGGGGCTCAGGTTGTTGAAGACCGCCACGTCGAAGACGCAGCCGTCGACGCGGCCGAGCACCAGGGCGTGGCTGGAGACCTCCATGGCGACCGCCTTGACGCCGCGCTCGCGCATGACGGCGAAGAGGGCCTGCAGGTCGGTTGCCTCGGGGGTGGTGCGCTCGGACTTGATGCGCTCGTCACCGATGCGCATCTCGACCGTCCCGATGAGCCCGGTCAGAGCCTGCTCGTCCCGGCCCGCGGCGGCGCGCAGGCCGCCCTCGACGAGATACGCCGTGGTCGTCTTGCCGGACGTGCCGGTGATGCCGATCTGGAGCAGGTCCTCGCCGGGACGGCCGTAGATCTCGACGGCGATCTCGCCCATCCGGCCGCGTGGGTCCTCGACCGAGAGCACCGGCAGGCCCGTGCCTGCCGCCCGTTCGATGCCCGCCGGGTCGGTGAGGATCGCGGCCGCGCCGAGGCTCGCCGCCTGGGTGACGAAGTCGGCCCCGTGGAGGCGGGCCCCCGGCAGGGCGGCGTACAGATCACCTGGCCTCACCGCACGGGAGTCGTGGGTGATGCCAGTGACCTCGGCCGCACCCGGGGAATCGATGCCCAGCCGTGCGGCCAGCTTCCCTAGGGGTGTCGGGCGGACCTGGACCGGCCTGGGCGCTCCGGGGTACGTCACCGGGGCGTCCTTCTGGGTGGTTTGGGACTGATCAGCGTGTGGCACGGCGGTGAGCGTACCGGGCTGACCCGGCCTGCCGCGAAGTGAGGGGGGCGGGTCGGCGGACGGGTCTTGTTGGTTCCCGGAATCGCGGGTGATCGTTGTCACTGATGGTTCCTGAGTCACTCGCCGGGCTGGAAGGACACCGGCCGCCGCGCGGGGGCGGTGCCGCTCGGGGCTACCTGCTGGGTCTTCAGTGCGAATTCCATGACCTGCTTGTAGATGGGACCGCAGATCTGGCCGCCGAAGTAGCTGCCCCTGGTCGGGTTCTGGATGGCGCAGTACACGGTGATGCGCGGGTTGTCGGCAGGCGCGAATCCGGCGAAGGAGGCCGTGTAGCCCTTGTAGCGGCCGGTGGCCGGATCCACCCGGTTGGACGTGCCGGTCTTGCCGCCGACGCGGTAGCCGGGGATGCGCGCCTTGGTGCCCGTTCCCTCTTCGTCGTCCACCACGGACTCCAGCATCGAGGCCACGGTCTTGGCGGTCTTCTCGCTGACCACACGGGACTTCTTGGGGGCGGTGGCCGGGGTGAAACGGCCGTCGGGGCCCTTGGAGCCGCGGACCAGGGTTGGCTCGATCCTTACGCCGCCGTTGGCGATCGTCGAGTAGACCGAAGTGGCCTGCATGGCATTGAGCGACAGGCCCTGGCCGAACGGGATCGTGTACTGCTGCGAGGTGCTCCAGTCCTGCGGCTTGGCGAGGATGCCGGACGTCTCTCCCGGATAGCCGAGCCCGCTGGGGCTGCCCAGGCCGAACTTGCGCAGATACGAGTGGAGGACCTGGTTGGCCTCCGCACGGGTCTTGCCGAGCTGCTCGGTCGCGAGGATCGTGCCGATGTTGCTGGACTTGGCGAGTACGCCGTTGAGCGTCAGGTACCAGGTCGGGTGGTCGATGTCGTCCTTGAACAGCCGGTCGCCGCGGTGCAGCCGGTTGGGCACCACCACATGGGTGCCGGGGGCCGCGGCGTTCTCCTCCAGTACCGCGGCCATGGACATGACCTTGGCGGTGGAGCCCGGTTCGAAGGCGTCCTGGAGCGCCGCGTTGCCCATCGCGGCCGAGTTGGCCTGCGAGAGGTCGTTGGGGTCGAAGCCGGGGGCGTTGGCCATGGCGAGGACCTCGCCGGTCCTGTTGTCCTGCACTATGACGTAGCCACGGTCCGCCGCGGACTTCTTCACCTGGTCGGCGATGGCCTTCTGGGCGGCCCACTGGATGTCCCGGTCGATGGTCAGCTCAATGTCGGAGCCGGGTACCGCGGGCACCTCGCGGTTGCCCGCGGTGGGCACCCGACGGCCACCGGACTGCGCGTAGGTGATCTCGCCGTCCTTGCCCGCCAGCTCCTTGTTCAGCTGAGTCTCCAGGCCACCGCCGCCCTTGCCGTCGGCGTTGACGTAACCCAGTATTCCGGCGCCGAGATCGCCGTTGGGGTAGACGCGCTTGCTGCTGGGCTCCTGGAAGACACCGGCGAGCACATTGGCGCCGGTGCCGCCCTTGGCCTTGTCCGTCCTGGCCTTCTCGGTGAAGACGCTGCGGAGATCCTTGATCTGCTTCCAGATCTGCGGGGTCTGGCGGCGGGCCAGGATCGTGTACCTGCTCTTGGGTTTGCTGAGCTGCTTGGCCAGGTCGCCGGCGTCCTTGCGGAGGATGGGCGCGAGGAGCGCGGCGGCCTGCTCGGGCGTGTCGTCGGCCTTGCTGAACTTGGGGGTGAACATCGACGGGTCGGCCGTGATGTCGTACGCGTCGACGCTGGTGGCCAGCGCGATGCCGTCGCGGTCGGTGATCTCACCGCGCTCGGCGGCCAGCGTGGAGCTGGAGTACCGGTTCTTCTCCGCCTTGGCCGCGTACGCGCTCGCGTCGACGGCCTGCACCTGGAGCAGCCGTACGACGAAGGCCAGCATGACCAGGGTCAGACCGAGGCCGACCAGCCGCAGCCGGGGCCTTGGGCTGCCCAGCCGCAGGGTGCGCGCCTCCTTGCGTGCGGGGCGCGGGCGTCCCGCCGGGGGGCGCGCGGTGGATCTGGAGCGCCCCCCGCCCTGCGCACGCGCGGGGCCGGGTACTCGGCGGCGCGGTGTGGCTGGTTCCTTGGGAGGCACTGCGTCACCTGCCGGGTGTCGTGGTCGGCTGCGTGGACGGGCTCACCGGGGCGGGAGCGGGGTCGGAAGCCCGAGCGGGAGGAGCCGTGGGCGAAGGCGTGGAGGGCGCCGGGGGCGGGGCGGGCGGGGCCGATGCCACCGGCGCGGAGGGCGCCGCCGCGGGCGGCGGGGCGGGGACGCTCAGTGCGGTGGGCTGGGCGACGGGATCGGCGGACGCCTCGGTGGGCACACCGCGGACCGTGCCGTCCGGGTTGAGGAAGACGGGGCTGCCGCCGGGCACCATGCCCAGTTGGCGCGCCCTGCGCTCCAGCGCGTCGGGCGCGTATCTGTCGTCCACGTCCCGCTGGAGCGCCTGCTCCTCGTCGGTCAGTTCGGTGGTCCGCTTCTTGAGCTCGCTCAGCCTGAACGAGCCCTCGTTGAGCGAGGAATTCAACAGCAGCAGTGTGATGAGCCCACCGCCGAGAAGGAGCACGACCAGCAGCACGAAGGGGGTGCGAGCCGCCGTACTGGGACCCGAGGGCATCAGCTGCGACAACTTCGCGGCCCGCCCCTTCAACTGCTTGGCCGACTTGCTCACAGCACGTCCTCCCGGATGCGCTGCGCGCCCCGCAGCCGGGCCGGAGCAGCACGCCGGTTCTCGGCGATCTCCTCTTCCGTCGGCAGTTCCGCACCGCGTGTCAGCAGCTTCAGGCGTGGCTGGTAGCGCTCGGGCACGACCGGCAGGCCGTGCGGCGCCGTGTTGGCGGCGCCCGCCGAGAACACCTGCTTGACCAGCCGGTCCTCCAGTGAGTGGTACGAGAGGACCGCGATCCGGCCGTCCACGGCGAGGGTCTTCACCGCCGCCGGAATGGCTTGCTCCAGCACCGTGAGCTCACCGTTGACCTCGATGCGCAGCGCCTGGAAGGTGCGCTTGGCGGGGTTGCCGCCGGTGCGCTTCGCGGCCTGCGGCAGCGCGTCACGGATCAGCTCGACGAGCCGGGCACTGTTACTGAAGGGCTCGCCATCGCGCTCGCGCACGACCGCCGAGACGATCCGCTTGGCCTGCTTCTCCTCGCCGTACGCGCGCAGGATCCTCACCAGCTCACCCGGTGCGTAGGTGTTGAGCACCTCGGCGGCGCTGATGCCCGTCGTCTGGTCCATCCGCATGTCGAGCGGGGCGTCCTGGGCATAGGCGAAACCGCGGTCCGCCTCGTCCAACTGCATCGACGAGACGCCGAGGTCGAACAGGATGCCCTGCACCCGTGGGACGGACAGCCGCTCCAGGACCTCGGGCAGCTCGTCGTAGACAGCGTGCACCAGGGTGGCCCGGTCGCCGAACGGCGCGAGCCGCTCGGCGGAGAGCCGCAGTGCCTCCTTGTCCCGGTCGAGCGCGATGAGTCGCGCCGAGGGGAAGGCGGTAAGCAGGGCCTCGCTGTGTCCGCCGAGGCCGAGGGTGCAGTCGACGACGACGGCTCCCGGCTCGGCGAGAGCCGGGGCCAACAGGTCCAGGCATCGCTGGAGCATCACCGGGACGTGTCGGGTCTGGCTCATGCGCCCTCTCAGGTAGCGGCGCGGTGGTACGTACGGCCTGGTCCCCGCCCGCTCGCAGAAGGGGAGGTCGCCTGCCGGCGCCGGGGAAGTGGCGTCGGCCGACCGGCGAGCGGGAGAAGGCCGGGCCGTACGTACGCCGCGCACGCGTGAGTAACTTGCGGAATTCAAGATGTGCGTGATGTGTCCGTAAAGCAGTAAGGGGCGCGTCACGCCACCCACTTCGCGTCACTTTAGTCGACACGTCGTTCCGGTCAATCAACCGGCTGGCGCGTCGCGCGTGCGCGTTTTCACCCGTACGGAGGAGGCACCACCACACCTGTGGGTTACCTCACAACAAGCCTCGTTGACGTTCTTTGTCCCATCTCACAGCGGGCCCACCCCCACCGCGACGACTAACGTCTAGGTCATGTCGACTTCCCCGCACCTCCCCCCCGGGCCCGTCACCGCCGCGCCGACTTCGGCGCGTTCCGGAGGTACGGTGACCGACCGCCTCGTCGAGGCGAACCGCGCGTACGCCGCGGGCTTCGACGACCCCGGCATGGACGCCCGGCCCGTACTGCACGTCGCTGTGGTCGCCTGCATGGACGCGCGGCTCGACCTGCACGACGCCCTCGGGCTCGAACTGGGCGACTGCCACACCATCCGCAACGCGGGCGGTGTGGTCACCGACGACGTGATCAGGTCGCTGACCATCAGCCAGCGGGCGCTCGGCACCCGCAGCGTCATACTGATCCACCACACCAGCTGCGGTCTTGAGAGCCTCACCGAGGACTTCAGGCACGAGCTGGAGGACGAGGTGGGCCAGCGTCCCTCCTGGGCCGTGGAGGCCTTCCGCGATGTCGACCAGGACGTACGGCAGTCGATGCAGCGCGTGCGGACCTCGCCGTTCCTGCCGCACACCGACGATGTGCGCGGCTTCGTCTTCCAGGTGGCGAACGGACTGCTGCGGGAGATCGATCCCGTCAAGTGATGTGATGTGAGCAGCCAAAAAGACGGCAACCCCCGACATATCCGACCCAGTTATCCACAGGCGAGTGACACGAAGCGGTAACGGCTACAAGAATGCGGGAGTGACATCGCGCCGGAACCAATCCACGCGTGGTGTCCGTGTTTCGGGGTGGGCCGTTCCGTCGTTGTGGCGTCGGCCCGTGAATGGGGTATCCCCTGCTCCTCAAGAGCTTGGGGAAGGGCCGAGGAGGGCCGGGTGACGACCTATGACGATCGAGCGAGCCTCACAGATCTGACCACCACAGCGGAGCGTGTCCGCAGGTCGGTGGAGAGTGTGATCGAGGGCAAGCCGGAGGTCGTACGGCTTTCGCTGACCGTGCTCCTCGCCGAGGGACATCTGCTCATCGAGGACGTGCCGGGCGTGGGCAAGACCATGCTCGCCAAGACGCTCGCCAGATCCATCGACTGCTCGGTCCGGCGCATTCAGTTCACGCCCGACCTGCTGCCTTCCGACATCACCGGCGTCAGCATCTACGACCAGCAGCGGCGCGATTTCGAGTTCAAGCCCGGCGCGATCTTCGCCCAGATCGTGATCGGCGACGAGATCAACCGCGCCTCGCCCAAGACACAGTCCGCGCTCCTGGAGTCCATGGAGGAGCGCCAGGTCACCATCGACGGCCAGACCTACGAGCTGCCCAGCCCCTTCATGGTCGTCGCCACGCAGAACCCGGTGGAGATGGAGGGCACGTACCCGTTGCCCGAGGCCCAGCGCGACCGCTTCATGGCGCGGGTGTCCATCGGCTATCCGAGCCCGGAGGCCGAGCTCCAGATGCTGGACGTGCACGGCGGGATCTCGCCGCTGGACGACCTGCAGCCGGTGGCCCACGCGCACGAGATCCTGAAGCTGATCGACGCGGTCCGTGCCGTCCACGTGGCGGACGCGGTACGGCGCTACGCGGTCGAGCTGGTCGGCGCCACCCGCAACCACCCCGATCTACGACTGGGTGCGTCACCGCGCGCGACACTGCACCTGCTGCGCGCCGCGAAGGCTTCGGCCGCCCTCAGCGGGCGTGACTACGCGCTGCCCGACGACGTACAGGCACTCGCGGTGGCGGTCCTCTCGCACCGGCTGCTGCCGACCGCGCAGGCCCAGCTGAACCGGCGCACCGCGGAGCAGGTCGTCCTGGAGATCCTCCAGCGCACCGCGGTGCCCACCGCGGCGGCGCCCGACGTCGGCCGCGTGGCGGGGCGTGCGACGCCGGCGCCCGGTGGTCCGCTGTACGGAAACCAGCCGCCCGGCGTTCGGCGGCTGTGATGACGGCCGGGGAGCCCGCGCCGGTCGACGACGGCAGGGACCCGGAAGGCGGGGGCGGTCTGCGCGCGGCCCTGTCCGGGCTCACCACACGCGGCCGCTCGTTCCTGGCGGCCGGCGTCGCCGCCGCGGTCTGCGCGTACGCCCTGGGCCAGAGCGACCTGCTGCGCGTCGGACTGCTCCTCGCCGTACTGCCGCTGGTGTGCGTGGCCGTGCTGTACCGCACGCGCTACCGAGTCGCGGGGAGCAGGCGGCTCTCGCCGTCGCGCGTCCCGACCGGCGCGGAGTCACGCGTACATCTGCGGATGGACAATGTCTCGCGACTGCCCACGGGCCTGCTGATGCTCCAGGACCGGGTGCCGTACGTGCTCGGGCCGCGGCCCCGGTTCGTGCTGGACCGGGTGGAGGCGGGCGGGCGGCGCGAGGTGTCCTACCGGGTCCGCTCCGACCTGCGCGGACGTTATCCGCTGGGCCCGCTGCAACTGCGGCTGACCGACCCCTTCGGCATGTGCGAGCTGACCCGTTCCTTCAGCGCCTACGACACCCTGACCGTGATCCCGCAGGTCGAGCCGCTGCCCGCGGTGCGGCTCGCGGGCGAGGCATCGGGGTACGGCGACGGGCGCAACCGTTCACTGGCGCTGGCCGGCGAGGACGATGTGATCCCGCGCGGCTACCGGCACGGCGACGACCTGCGGCGGGTGCACTGGCGTTCCACCGCGCGCTACGGGGAGTTGATGGTGCGCCGTGAGGAGCAGCCGCAGCGGGCCAGGTGCACGGTGCTGCTCGACACCCGCCGGGTCGCCTACCAGGGGGCCGGCCCCGACTCCGCCTTCGAATGGGCGGTGTCGGGAGCGGCATCGGTCCTGGTGCACATGCTCGAACGCGGCTTCTCGGTGCGCCTGCTGACCGACACTGGGAACTCGGTGCCCGGCGAGGGGGCCGGCGGTTTCGCCGGTGCCACCCAGGAGACGGCCGACTCCGCCGGACTGATGATGGACACGCTCGCCGTCGTCGGGCACTCGGACGAGGCCGGTCTGTCCCGGTCGTACGACGTGCTGCGCGGTGGGAACGAAGGACTGCTGGTCGCCTTCCTCGGTGACCTGGACGGGGAGCAGGCGGCGGTGGCGGCGCGGATGCGCCAGCGCGGCGGCGCCGCCGTGGCGTTCGTCCTGGACAGTGCGACCTGGGTGCAGGGCCAGGCCGGCGCGGATGCCGGGCAGCCCGACGGGCGGGCTCCGGCGCAGGTCCCCGTGGAGATCACGGCGCGGGCCGAGGACCGGGCCAGACCGCTGCGCGAGGCGGGGTGGACGGTGGTGACCGTGCCGCCCGGCGCCTCGCTCGCCGACCTGTGGCGACTGGCGGAGCGACAACGCGCGGGGTCGGGGGCCTCCCCCTCGGGCGGCGCCGGCGGCACAACTGGGGGCTGGTCATGAGTGGTCGTGGAAG
Organism: Streptomyces sp. A5-4; assembly: GCF_051131715.1. Lineage (NCBI taxonomy): Bacteria > Bacillati > Actinomycetota > Actinomycetes > Kitasatosporales > Streptomycetaceae > Streptomyces > Streptomyces sp. A5-4. The sequence goes on from NZ_CP178591.1 coordinate 1,781,789, forward strand.
GCTGACACTCTGCGCCACGGCGGCAACGCTGATGGCTGCGGCCTCACTGTTGCCACTGATCGAGAGTGCTTCCTGGTTCCTCCAGGTCGTCCTGCTCGTGTCGCTCCAGGCCGGCGTGGGCGCGATAGCCCGGCGCGTGCCGCTCGCCCGGGCGCTGACCGTGGTGGTCCAGGCGCTGGTGACGCTGGTCCTGCTCACCATGATGTTCACGATGGACGAGGCGATCGGCGGTGTGCTGCCGGGGCCCGACGCGTTCAGGGAATTCGGCGGGCTCCTGTCGACGGGCGCGGAGGAGGTCGGGCGGTACGCCATCCCGGCGCCCGCGACCGACGGCATCAAGCTGATGCTGGTCGCCGGCGTCGTACTGATCGCTCTCGCGGTGGACGCGCTCGCCGTGACGTTCCGCAGCGCGGCGCCGGCCGGGCTGCCGCTGCTCGCGCTCTACTCGGTCGCCGCCGGGCTCTCGCCGGGCGGCGCGGGCTGGGCCTGGTTCCTGTTGGCGGCCTGCGGCTATCTGCTGCTCCTGCTGTCCGAGGGCCGGGACCGGCTCTCCCAGTGGGGGCGGGTATTCGGCGGCGCACCGCGTACGGCGGGCCGGCCGACTGCCGGGCTCGACACCGCGGGCGGGTCCGCCCGTGCCCCGGTCCGTACGGGCAGGCGCATCGGTGTGACCGCGCTGGGCATCGCGCTGGTGATCCCCGCCATGCTGCCCGCGCTGGACGGCGGGCTGTTGAACACTGCCGGCTCCGGGGGCGGCGCGGGCACCGGCGGCGGCACCATCTCGGCGGTGAATCCGCTGGTCTCGCTACAGAACAGCCTGAACGAGCCCGAGGACCGCGAGGTGCTGCGGTACCGCACGAACGCGGACCGTACACAGGACCTGTATCTGCGGATCGTCGCGCTCGACCAGTTCGACGGCGCGGCGTGGAAGTCCTCGGAGCGCCGGATCAACGACGTGCCTGAGCGGCTGCCCAGCCCGCCGGGGCTCAGCCCCGAGGTCAGGGCAACCGAGATCAACTCCAATGTCTCGGCCGCCGGTTGGTACTCCCAGACCTATCTGCCCCTCCCCTATCCGGCGACGAAGGTGGCTGTCGACGGTCGCTGGCGGTACGAGCCGACCGGCCGCACTCTCGTGGGCGACCGGGGCCAGACCACACGCGGTGCGCGGTACTCGGTGAGCAGCCTGATAGTGCAGCCGACCTCCGAGCAGCTGTCCGCGGCCGCCCCGGCGCCGTCCGGGCTGCTGCGCGAGTACACCAAGGTCCCCGACTCCCTGCCGGACGTGGTCAGGTCGACCGCGCTCGATGTGACGCAGGGCGCGGCGAACGACTACGAGCGGGCGGTCAGGCTGCAGGACTGGTTCGCGACGGACGGCGGGTTCACCTACGACACGCAGGTGCGGTCGGGCAGCGGAACGGCCGCCATCTCGCGTTTCCTCAGGGACAAGGAAGGCTTCTGCGTCCACTTCGCGTTCTCGATGGCCGCGATGGCCAGGACCATGGGCATCCCGGCGCGGGTGGCCGTGGGCTTCACGCCCGGCACCTCGCAGCCGGACGGCACCATGTCGGTCGGCCTGCGCGATGCGCACGCCTGGCCCGAGTTGTACTTCGAGGGCGTGGGGTGGACCCGGTTCGAGCCGACACCGTCCCGCGGCTCCGTCCCCGACTACACCCGCGCGGACACCCCGGCGGGCCGCGCGTCCGATGCCGCGCGGCCCAGGCCCAGCACCTCGGTCGCCCCCTCGGCGGCGCCCAGCGTCTCCGAGAGCTGCCCCGCGGACCTCAGGAAGCAGGGCGACTGCGGCGCGACCGCCGCGCAGGGCGGGGCGGGCCCGACCGACACGGGTCCCCCGGCCAGGACCGTGATCGGCGTGGGGCTGGGCGTCCTGCTTGTGGCGCTGCTGCCTACGCTGCCGCTGCTGTGGCGGACACGGGTCCGTGCGCGACGACTGGGTTCCGGCGGGCGCACCCCCGCGAACGCGGACGCCCGGACGCTGGCCGCCTGGCGTGAGATCACCGATTCGGCGTGGGACTACGGCATTGCGCCGGACGAGTCACTGACACCACGCAAGGCCGCCGCACGCATCGTGCGGCTCGGCGGCCTCGAAGGCACACCCGCCGAGGCGGTCCACCGGGTGGCGGGCGCCGTGGAGCAGGTGCTCTACGCGCCGCGACCACAGGCGGTGAGCGGTCTCGCCGAGGACGCGCAGCGCATACGGGCGGGCCTGCGGGCCGTGGTGGGGCGGGTCGCGCGGCTGCGGGCAGTGCTCGCGCCGCGCTCGGCCGTCCGGGTGGTCTGGGAGCTGTCGGAGCAGTGGAACGCCCTGGTGAACAGGTGGGGCACGCGCCGCTGGAACCTGGATCGCTGGGCGGTCGCCCTGCGGCGCCGCCCGTTCCGCCAGCGGGGCTGAGGGGCCCCCGACCCGGGGCCGGGTCCGTGCGGGCGGCCGTGCGCGGACGGGCCGTGGGCCGGGCCGCCGGAACCGGCCGGGCCGACTCCGGGCCGGGCCGACACCTGGCCCGGGCGGGCTGACGCTGCGAGGCGCCGCTCGCGAACCGGGCGGGCCCAGCCGACAAGGGGCACGGGGGCGGAGGCAGAGCTGACACCGTAGGGCCGTCGCGGCGGCCCCCAGGGCCTGGGCCGTCCGGGCCCGGCAGCACAGGACATGCGTGAGGGGTGACCGCCCGAAGGTGGTCACCCCTCACTGGTACTTCAAGTATGGGACGGTGCTGTGCGGCGGCCGGTAGTCACTGACCCTGTTGTTCGTCGCGACGGCGCTGCCATCGCTGCTCGATTCGGCCCATCATCGACCGGCGCTGCCGAGTCTGGCGGCCGGCCGACGGATCAGAAGCCGGTTGTTCACCCGGCTTCGGAGCCTTGCGCCAGCCAGTGACCGCGAGTACCGCGCAGCCGAGCATCACAAGGAAGCCCACCACACTGACCCAGATCTGCTGTGCGACCATTCCGGCCATGAGGAGCGCGATACCCACCAGAAAGCCAGCGACTGCCTGGTAGACCCGTCGTCGGGTATACGTACGCAGCCCGCTTCCCTCAAGCGCTGTCGCGAACTTGGGATCTTCGGCGTACAGCGCTCGCTCCATCTGCTCGAGCATTCGCTGCTCGTGCTCCGAGAGCGGCACGGAGTCCTCCTACTCGTCGGTCGCGGGGGGCGACCGTTTGCGGCCCTTTCAGAATAGGCAGGGAATCGCCCCCGTGAAACCCGCCCTCTACGCCAAATAACCAATCCGGGCCGCCAAGCCGTTTCGACTGCCTGAGGCGTGCATTCCCCATTGGCCGATCCGTCATGCCGGATGGTGTCCCTCGATCATACGGGGCGAGAGGCCTGATCGGAGGGCCTGTGGCGTACTCCATGCGCGACTGCGTCGCTGATCAGCCCCCATCGGCGTCCACTTCAGCCCGCGTCGGGCTGCCGCTTCTCGCCCAGAACGTGGAGCTGGGTGGCGACGGAGTGGAAAGCGGGCAGCTCCGCGACCGCGGCTTCGAGCTTGAGCAGGGCCTCCTGGGCGCCGGGCTCGGTATCCACCAGAACCCCTGGTACGAGGTCCGCGAAGACCCGCACTCCATGCACGGAGCCGACCTCCAGACCGGCCGCCCGAGCCAGTTCGGTGAGCTGGTCGGCGGTGAAACGGCGGCCTGCAGGGTCACCCTCGCCCCATCGGCCGGCCGGGTCGGTGAGCGCCTTCCTGGCCTCGGTGAAGTGCCCGGCGAGTGCCCGCGCGAGGACGGCGCCGCCGAGCCCGGCCGCGAGCAGGCTGAGCGTCCCGCAGGGGCGGAGCGCGTCGACCGCGTTGCGCAGGCCCTCGGCGGGGTCGTCGAGGTATTCGAGGACGCCGTGGCACAGGACCGCGTCGTAGCCCTCGCGCTCGACCACGTCGAACAGGCCATGGACATCACCCTGCACACCGCGCACCCGCTCTGCCAGGCCCGCCTCGGCGGCCCGGCGCTCCAGCGCGAAGAGCGCGTTGGGGCTGGGGTCGACGACGGTGACGCGGTGGCCGAGGCGGGCGACGGGCACCGCGAAGTTACCCGTGCCGCCGCCGGTGTCGAGGACGTCCAGGGCGTCCCTCCCGGTCGCCTTGACCCTGCGGTCGAGGCCGTCCTTGAGGACCTCCCAGACCACAGCGGTACGGAGAGAGGCGCGGGGGCGCATCGGGTCCGACACGGCAGTTGACTCCTCGGCGCGGCGCCGCCGCGGGCGGCGGGGCGGTGAACAGTGCGGGGGCTAAAAGGCCCTGCCCACCCTATTGCCTTCCCGCACCGGTCCGGCTCACCCCGCGTCTGGGTGCTCCGCACGCTCCGTACGGGGCCGCGGCAGCACCGGGTCGAGGACCAGCAGCCGCTCGACCAGGCGCAGGAACATGGCGGTGTCACGCAGCAGGTCGTCGGCGTCCCTGGCGCTCGCCGCTCCCTGTATGCCCGCCTCGGCGCGCGCCCGGCGGGCGGCGCCGGAGGCGAACAGGGCGCTCCACTCGGACAGTTCCGGCGCTATCTCCGGGAGGACCTCCCAGGCGCTGCGGATCCGCTGGCGCCTGCGCGGCCCGGTCTCGGGCCGGCCGCGGGCGGCGAGGACCGCTGCCGCTGTGCGCAGGGCGGCGAGATGGGCCATGGCGTACCGCTCGTTGGACGTTTCGAGGCCGACTGCCTCCTCCAGGCCACTGCGGGCCTGGGCGAGCAGGTCGAGGGCGGCGGGCGGCGCAGTGGCCCTGCGCAACACGGGGTGGACGTCACTCGGCGGGCCATTGGGCGAGGGTGCAGGGCCGGTGACGCGGCGCCGGTGTGCGGCAGCTGCGGACGTGCGAGCCATGACGAACCTCCTGTCGTCGTGTGACGGCACTGTGGCCGTATGTGTCCATCGTGAGGGACACCACTGACAATCCGCCCTGACCTGGCCTTTTGCTTCGCTCACAGGTTCGAGATACTTTTGCACTGACTGGTCAGTCTAAAAATGGGGAGGGCTTGTGAACAGCCCAGCGCACGGGGCAGGTGTGTCCGCCGACGGCTTCGGGCTGAAGGGGCCGCGCGGTTGGGCCTTTCGCGGCGTACACGTCGAGGCGGAGCCCGGCTCACTCGTAGCCGTCGAGGGCCCGTCCGGCTCTGGCCGCACCTGTCTCCTGCTCGCTCTCACCGGGCGCATGCGCTCCACCGAGGGCCGCGCGCAAGTGGGCGGCCGCCACCTGCCCAAGGAGCTGGCCGCCGTACGCCGGATCAGCGCGCTCGGCCCGGTGGCCGGGGTCAACGAACTCGATCCCGCCTTCACCGTGGCCGAGCATCTGCGTGAACGTGCCCTGTTGCGGCGCCGCTACGACGGTTCGCTGCGCGCGCTGCTGCGCCCGCGCGCCGTACGCGCCGCGGAGGCGCAGGCCGGAATCGACGCGGCGCTCGACGCCGCCGGTCTGGATCTGGCCTCGCTCCCCAGGGGGCCCCGCACTTCCGTGCGGGACCTGGAGCGGCTGGAGGCGCTGCGGCTGTCCGTCGGGCTCGCGCTGATGAGCCGCCCCCGGCTGCTCGCCGTCGACGACCTGGACATGAAGCTCTCCGATGCGGAACGCGCACTGGCCTGGGAGCTGCTGCGCTCCGTCGCCCGGGAGGGGACGACCGTCCTGGCGGTGTGCAGTGAGGCACCCGGCGACGCACTGCGGGTCACCACCGCGGTCGTCGGCGCCAGCGACGACACAGACAGCACAGCCGACAGCACCGGCACCACCACGAAGAGCACCACCGACAACGAGGAAAAGGGGGCGGACGATGCGCTCGCCGAAGCTGGCCGCGCTTGAGCTGAAGCGGTTCGGCAGGGGGAAGCTGCCGCGCGCCGCGCTCGTCGCCCTCCTGTTGCTTCCGCTGCTGTACGGCGCGCTGTACCTGTGGTCCTTCTGGGACCCGTACGGCAAGCTCGACCGGATACCCGTCGCGCTGGTCAACGACGACAGGGGCGCCACCGCCGCCGGCAAGAAGATCGCCGCAGGTGACGAGATCACCGGAAAGCTGCGCGACAGCAAGGTCTTCGAGTGGCACGAGGTGAGCGCCAAGGAGGCCGACAAGGGCGTGGAGGACGGCGCGTACTACCTGTCGCTGACCATGCCGTCCGACTTCAGCAGTCGCATCGCGTCCAGCTCCGGCGACGTACCCGAGACCAGCGCCCTTCAGGTCCGTACGAACGACGCCAACAACTACATCGTCGGGCAGATCTCCCGGACGGTCTTCTCCGAGGTGCGGACCGCCGCTTCGAAGAACGCGTCCCGCTCGTTCCTCGACAAGATCTTCATCTCGTTCTCAGACATCCACGACGAGACGGAGAAGGCAGCCAAGGGCGCGTCCGAACTCGACGGCGGGGTCGGGAAGGCGAAGAAGGGCTCGGGAGAGCTCAAGAGCGGGCTCAACAAGGCCAAGGACAGCACGAAGGCCCTCGCGGACGGCCAGAAGAGCGCCAAGAAGGGCAGCAGTGATCTGGCCCACGGGGTGAAGAAGCTGCACAAGGGCTCCGGCGAGCTGAAGAGCGGTACGCGGCAGGTCGCGGACGGCACGCAGACGCTCGCCGACAAGGTCAACGGGATCGCGGGCGCGGTCCGCCCGTATCTGCGGGACAACGGGAAGACGGTCGGCGACACGGCGCGGCTGGTCGCCGACAGCACTCGGGTGGTACGCGACCGGCTCGGCACCCTCGTGGAGAAGGCGCCCGTCGCGGCGGAGGGGTCCCGCAAGGCGGCCACCGCACTGCACGGCGTCTACACCGCGCGCTGTGTGGACCAGCCCCTCCCGGACCCGGCATGCCCCCAGTTGAAGAAGGCCGACAAGGCCGCGGCGGACGCCGCCCTGATCTCCGGTGACGTCAACGCGCTCGTCAAGGACCAGGGCACGGACCTCAAGCAGTTGGACAAGGACCTGGCGAAGCTCCAGAAGCAGGCGCGCGAGCTATCCGTGCGCGCCCCCCACCTGGACGAGGACCTGACCAGTGCCGTCGCCAAGGTCAACGCGCTCAACACCGGTGCCAAGAAGGTCGCGAAGGGCGCGGCCAAGCTCGACACCGGCCTGGCCACGGCGCAGAACGGCGCAGCCGACCTGGACCGCGGAATCGGCAAGCTCGACACCGGCGCCACCAAACTGGACACCGGCGTCGGCAAGCTCAAGTCCGGCGCGGGCAAGCTGGACGGCGGCCTGATCAAGCTCTCCGACGGTTCCGGCGAACTGGCCGACGGGCTGCACAAGGGCGTCGGCAAGATCCCCGACTACGGCAAGAGCGACCGCGACGACCGCACCGAAGTGATGGCCGACCCTGTTCAGCTCGCCTCCCAGTCGATGCACCGCGCCCCCAACTACGGCACGGGCTTCGCCCCGTACTTCATCCCGCTGTCCCTGTGGGTCGGCGCGATGGTGGCGTACATGCTGATCCAGCCACTGAACCGGCGCGCCCTCGCGGCCGGTGCGTCGGCCTGGCGGATCGCCTTCGCGGGCTGGCTCCCGGTGGCGGCGCTCGGGGTGCTGCAGAGCGCGGCGCTGCTGTCCGTACTGCACTGGGCGCTCGGACTGCAGATGGAACGGGCCGCGGGGACGGCCGGCTTCCTGGTACTGGTGACGGGCTGCTTCGCGGCGATCGTGCAGTGGCTCAACGCCCGCTTCGGCGCGGCGGGCCGGATCCTCGTCCTGGCGGTGCTGATGCTCCAGCTCACCTCGGCGGGCGGCACGTACCCCGTACAGACCAGCCCCGACTTCTTCAACGCCATCCATCCCTTCCTGCCGATGAGTTACGTCGTGGAGGGGCTGCGCAGGCTGATCACCGGCGGCGGCCTGGAGCCCGTCTGGACGGGCAGTGTGGTGCTGCTCGCCTTCACCGCCGGGGCGCTGGCCCTGACCGCCGTCTCCGCGCGACGCAAGCAGGTGTGGACGCTGGACCGTCTCCACCCGGACCTCAGCCTGTGAGAATCGTGTCCATGGAAAGCAGCAGAACGCGCCGCGAAGGCACCCGGCAGAAGCTCTACGAGGCGGCTGTCACTCTCATCGCGGAGCAGGGTTTCTCCTCGACGACGGTCGACGAGATCGCCGAACGCGCCGGGGTCGCCAAGGGCACGGTCTACTACAACTTCAAGAGCAAGAGCGAGCTCTTCGAAGAGCTGCTGCGGCACGGCGTCGGCCTGCTCACCGCGTCCCTGAAGGCCGCGGCCGACGAGACGGAGGAGCGCGAGGGCACGAAGGTGGAGGCCCTCGACGCGATGATCAAGGCGGGGCTGGTCTTCATCGACCGCTACCCGGCCTTCACCCAGCTGTACGTGGCCGAGCTGTGGCGCACCAACAGGGCCTGGCAGTCGACGCTCCTGGTGGTACGGCAGCAGGCGGTCGCCGTCGTCGAAACGGTGCTGCGGGAGGCCATCGAGAACGGCGAGCTGAGCGAGGAGATCGACATTCCGCTGACGGCGGCGGCGCTGGTCGGGATGGTGCTGGTCGCGGCGCTGGACTGGCAGGCGTTCCAGCCGGAGCGGACGATCGACGATGTGCATGCGGCGCTGTCGCGACTGCTGCACGGGCGCGTGAGCGGCCGCTAGCCCCGGAGCGCAGTCGCCCCGACGCGGGGCGCGCGGGCACAGAAACGCGCCGGTCCGGTGAAGCTCGATCCCCCCGAGCTTCACCGGACCGGCGTTTTTCCTTGTTCCCCCCGTGCTCCCCCGGCGGCCCCCCGACCCCCGTGGTCCTCCCCCGCTGCTTCCGGGGAACCGCTCCGCTCCGCCGCCCCGTGTCGGCGGTGTCGGCGCTGCGCCCCTTCCGTGGTCCCCACTCTTCCGTCTGCGCAGGTGGGAGCCCATCCGCGTAACTACTCATCTCACCCACTAGGTACGGATACTCACCCCTGTGTGCTCAACCTCAGTCCCCCGCGGCCGGGACTGGTTACGATCACGTCCGTGTCCGTACTCCCCCTTGTCTTCACCAGCGGCTGGGCCAGCGGGATCAACGCCTACGCGGTGGTCCTGCTCTTCGGCATCTTCGGCGCGACCGGGCTCACCGACGAGGTGCCCGAGTCACTCCAACGCCCCGACGTCCTGATCGTCGCCGGGGTGCTCTTCCTGTGCGAGGCGGTCGCCGACAAGATCCCGTACGTCGACTCGGTCTGGGACTCGGTGCACACGGTGGTCCGGCCGGTGTCGGGCGCCGTCGTCGGCGCGCTGCTGGCCGGGCAGAGCGGTTCCCTGCCCGAGCTGGCCGCCGGTGCGGTGGGCGGCTCGACAGCGCTCCTGAGCCACCTGGTCAAGGCCGGCACGCGGATGGCGGTCAACACCTCGCCCGAGCCGTTCAGCAACATCGCCGTCAGCACGGCGGAGGACCTGGGCGTCGCGGGGATCATCAGCTTCGCGATCTTCTATCCGGTCGCCGCCGCGATCATCGCCGCAACGCTGCTCCTCCTCGGCCTGGTGATACTGATCTTCCTGGCGGCGAAGATCCGGCGGTTCCGGCGGCGCAGAGCGCAGCGGCGCGAGGAGAAACGGCTCGGACTGGGCACCCCCCGGTCTCCTGGCTGAGCCGTCGGCCAGGCTGTCAGTGGCGGCCGATAAAGTCTTCGGCATGGCACGGATTGCGGTGATCGGCGCCGGCATGGGCGCGATGGCGACGGCTGCCCGGCTGGCCGTCGCGGGCCACCGGGTCGCGGTGTACGAGCGCGCGGCGACCTACGGCGGCGCGGTGGGCCGATTCGAGCGGGACGGGTTCGCCTTCGACACGGGGCCCGGTCTGCTGCAGTTGCCCGCCGTCTACCGGGACTTGTTCGCCAAGACGGGCAAGGAGTCCCTGGAGCAGTGCGTCGGGCTCAGGCCGGTGGACCCGGCCGCCCGGCACCTCTTCGCGGACGGTACGGACGTCTCCCTGCCCAACGCCTCGCGCGCGGGCGTCGTCGCCGCGCTGGACACGGCGCTCGGCGCGGGGGCGGGCGGGCGCTGGGGCGAGTTCCTGACCCGAGCCCGCGACGCCTGGGACCGGACCAGACGGCCGCTCCTGGAGGAACCACTGCGTCCGGACCGGGAAGCCCTGGCCCGCGACCCGTATCCGTCGGTGCCGCGGCGCCGGGTGCTGCGGCGCGGCCGGGCGGCGGGCACCCTCGCCGAGGTCGGTGAGTGGGAGTTGTCGGACGCGCGTCTGGCGGCCCTGTTGGAGAGTTACGCCCTCGCCTGCGGCCTCGATCCGCGCGACGCCCCGGCGTCCGCCGCCGTGCTGCCGTACATGGAGCAGACCTTCGGCAGCTGGTATGTGACCGGCGGGATGCGGGAATTGGCGAAGGCCCTGTACGAGCGGTGCCTGGCGCGCGGGGTGGAGTTCACCTTCGGCGCCGAAGTGAGCGGCCTGCCGGAGAAGGACGGCCGCGTCGCGGGTGTGCGGCTGGCGGACGGCGCGGTGGTCGACGCGGACTCGGTGGTCGCGGCCGTCCACCCGTCCCGGCTGAGCGCGCTGCTGCGCGGGACGCACCAAGAGCTGTTCGCCCCGGACGAGGTCCGGCGTGACGACCCGCGTGGCGCGGCAGCGGGCCAAGTCACGGTCTGCCTGGCCCTCTCCGGGCCGCGGGACCCCGGCGCCGCCCACCGCACCGTGGTGCACTCGGCAGGGCGCGACGACGAGCTGCGCGGACTCTTCGACCGCGGCCACCAGGATTCCGCGTCCCGGCGGCCCACCGTGTGGGTCTCGCGCCCCGACGATCCGGCGCTGCGGCCGGACGCCGGCCACGAAGCCGTCGTGCTCACCGCCGCCGCACCGCCCCTGGGCCGGTACGACTGGTCGGCGCCGGGAGCCAAGGACGCCTGGGCGGACGGGATGACCGCCGTCGCAGGGGCTGCGATGGAGGGCCTGGCCGGTCGTGTGCTGTGGCGTGAGATCCGCACCCCGGCGGACACCGCCGACGCGACGGGCGCCCCGGGGGGTGGAATGCCGGCCCCGGCCCTGGCGGGCGCGGGGGGCGGGTATCTGGCGCCCGGCAATACGACGCGGCTGCCGGGACTCTACTTCGCCGGAGGCTGGGCCCATCCGGGCGGCGGGCTGGCGCACGCCGGGATGTCGGGCGCGCTGGTCGCGGGCCTCATCGTCGAGGGCGACGCGTTCCGCGGCTCGCGGTGACCCAGCGGTGGACCCGCGGGGAAGTGGACCCGCGGCGAGACGACGGGCCGGTGATCCTGCCCCGGATGCTGGGCAGTTGAGACCGGGCGGCCCGTTCCGTCAGTAGCGGTACTGCTCGTTGTAGCCGGTGGAGTCGTATCCGTTCTGGTACGGCTCCTGGGGCGGCTGCTCCCCGCCGAAGGGCTGCTCGCCGTCGCGCTGCTGGGGGACCCAGACCCCGCCGGGCGGAGTCTCGTTGTAGCCCTGCTGGCCGCCGTAACCGTTGTCGTACTGCCCGCCGTACTGCTGGGTGCCGATGTACGGGTCGGAGTAGGCGGCGTACTGCTGGTCCCCCCCGGCCGGGTAGTTGTACTGCCCGGCGTAGCTGTCGTGCTGCTGGGGGTCCGGCTGCTGGTATCCGGAGTAGGCGGTGTCGTACCCGGCGAAAGCGTCGTCCCGGGTCTGCGTCGCCTCGTACGCCGCGTCGTTGTAGACGGCGTACTGCCCGGTCTCGTCCGGCAGGGGCTCCGGCGCGTACACCGGCTCCGGCTGCGGGACCGGCTCGTACGCGAGGTCGGAGACCTCCAGGGAGGGCTCCTGCTCGACGGCGCGCCCGCCGCCGCGCTTGCGGCGCCGGCTCTCGCCGGGCTTGCCGCCGATCGCCCAGCCCGTGGAGAAGCCGCGGCGGAAGGACAACGTCACGTACATCTGCCCTGTCGCGAAGGCGACGGCGCCCGCCGCGATCACGAAGACGGAGGGCAGCAGGACTCCGATCACCACGCCAAGGAAGCCGGTGAAGGCGAGCAGCCGCCAGCGCAGCCGCGCCTTGTACTGCAGCAGCACCTCACCGAGCAGCCACAGTGCTACGACTCCGAACGCGATGTAGAGGACCGTCCAGCCCATGTACGCCCCTCCTCGTACGACCGCCGCTCCTGGGATACGGCAGGCACTGCTGTCAGGACTGCTCGTGCAGTCCGAGATTCTCGTAGATCTCGAGCGTCGCAGTGGAGTTGTTCAGCGTGATGAAGTGCAGCCCGGGCACACCCTCGGACAGCAACGTCGCGCAGAACTCCGTCGCGAACTCGATGCCAATGGAGCGTACAGCCGCCGGATCGTCCTTGACCGCGAGGATCCGCTCTTTCAGAGCCTCCGGGAACGATGCGTTGCTGAGCTGGCTGAACCTTTCGATCTGTTTGACGCTGGTCACCGGCATGATCTCCGGGATGATCGGAGTCTCGCAGCCCGCCTGCGACACGCGGTCGCGCATCCGCAGGTAGTCCTGCGGATCAAAGAACATCTGGGTGATCGCGTAGTCGGCACCGGCCCGGCACTTGTCCACGAAATGGCCGATATCAGCGTCCCAGTCGGCCGATCGCGGGTGCATCTCGGGGAAGGCCGCGACTCCCACGCAGAAGTCGCCCGACTCCTTGATCAGCTGGACCAGGTCCGCCGCGTACGTCACGCCTTTCGGGTGACGGACCCACTCGCCCATCGGATCGCCGGGCGGGTCGCCGCGCACGGCGAGGATGTTGCGGATACCCGCGTCGGCGTACTGCCCGACCATGTTGCGCAGCTCGGCGACCGAATGGTCGACGGCGGTGAGGTGCGCGACCGGTGTGAGGGTGGAGTCGGCGGCGATCCGCTGAGTGGCCTTGACCGTGCCCGCGCGGGTGGAGCCGCCGGCGCCGTAGGTCACGGAGACAAAGCTGGGGGCGACTGCCTCGACGCGGCGCAGCGCGTTCCAGAGGTTGCGCTCGCCCTTCTCCGTCTTGGGCGCCCAGAACTCGAACGAATACGAGGTTTTCCCGGTCGCGAGCATGTCGCGAACGGTCCGTGCGCGATCAGTCCTGGTGGAAGCAGTGCCAAAGGCCATACTGGCAGGTTAGCCAGGGGGGCGCGAACCCCCAACCAGAGCGACGAGTATGACCGTTTTGCGGCTTTGCTGTCCACCCTTCGGACAGTGCTCCGGCACGCCGCCCACCGCGCTCCGGCGGCTGTCCCCACGCTACGCGTGGAATCTGTCGCCGACCCGCTTGGCGAGTGCGGCCGTCGCGGCTGCCGGGTCGTCGGCCTCGGTGATCGCCCGAACCACCACGACCCTGCGGGCACCCGCGTCCAGCACCTCGTCGAGGTTGCCCGCGTCGATCCCGCCGATCGCGAACCACGGCCGGTTCTGGCGCAGCGCTGCCGTGTACCGGACGAGCCCCAGGCCCGGGGCGTATCGCCCGGGCTTGGTGGGGGTGGGCCAGCAGGGGCCGGTGCAGAAGTAGTCCACGCCCGGCTCGGCGACGGCCGCGTCCACCTCAGACTCGGCGTGCGTCGAGCGGCCGACGAGCACATCGGGGCCGAGGATCGCGCGTGCGGCCGGCACCGGCAGATCCCCCTGCCCCAGGTGCAGCACGTCGGCGCCGATGCCATGGGCGACATCGGCCCGGTCGTTCACCGCGAGGAGCTTGCCGTGCCTGCGGCAGGCTTCGACGAAGACCTGGAGGTGCTCCAGCTCCTCGGCCGCTTCCATGCCCTTGTCCCGCAGCTGCACGATGTCCACACCGGAGGCCAGCACGGCGTCCAGGAACTCCGGAAGGTCGCCCTGGCGCTTGCGGGCGTCCGTGCAGAGGTACAGCCGGGCGTCGGAGAGCCGGCCCCCGGTCGCGGAAATGGGACTGGAGCTCGGACTGGGCATGGCGAATATCCCCCGTTGGTCGGCGGTGCACGGGCCGCGGGAGCCGGTGCACCGCATGTGATCAGCTCGTTCTGTCGTCCGGCGTCGAGCCTCAGGCACCGGGCCTGAGGCATCGGACCCCAGGCATCGGGCCTCGGACGTCAAAGAGGCTCGGACGTCAAAGACTCGGACGTCAAAGGCTTCGGACGTCTAAGCCCCGCACGTCGGGCCGTCAGACGGCCAGCGCCTGGGCTCGGCGCTTCACCTCCGTGCCGCGATTCTCACTCAGTGCCTGCGCGGGCGTGCCCGGCAGGGACGGGTCGGCGGTGAAGAGCCATTCGAGCATCTCCTGGTCGGAGTAGCCGTCGTCCCTCAGGAGCGTCAGGGTCCCGGCGAGACCCTTGACCACCTTGTCGCCGTCGATGAACGCGGCAGGTACCTGAAGCGCCCTGTTCTCTCCACGGCGCACGGCGATCAGCTGGCCGTCCCTGACCAGTTGCCGTACGCGCGTCACCTCGACGTCGAACTTTTCGGCGATGTCGGGGAGGTGGAGCCAGGCGGGGATGAGGGCGTCGATCTTTGCGTCAATCTGGGTCACAGGACAAGCGTGCCATCTTGGACTGACAGCCGGTAGTCGAGTTTGCCCGGCACGGCCCCACGTCGGCTCAGAGTGTGGCCGACTTGAGTGGAATGGACGGGTCTGCGGCCCGCTGCGGGTCCAGCGGCGCGCCTGAGCCAATCAGCTTGCGGCCCTGGGCGAGATCCCTCGGCCGGGCCACGGTCAGCAGCGCGACCAGCGCCCCCTCCCGCAGCCAGCACACCGACCACGCCGCTCCCGACGGGTCGCCGCGCCACACCGTCGTGTCGGCGGACGCGTGATGGCCGGCGTACTGCACGAAGCGGCCGAACTGCTCGGACCAGAAGTACGGAATCGGGTCGTAGCTCTGCGGTGTCTCGCCGATGATGTTCGCCGCGACCGTCCGGGGCCCCTGGAGGGCGTTGTCCCAGTGGTGGACGAGGAGCCGTTCGCCGTAGCGCCGGGACGGGAAGGAGGCGCAGTCCCCGACGGCGTACACATCGGGCAGCGAGGTGCCCAGCCGGTCGTCCGCGACGACGGCGCCGTCCGGCCCCCGCTCGATGTCGGATTCCGCGAGCCAGGCCGTCGCGGGCCTGGCGCCGATGCCGACGACCACCGCGCCCGCAGCGATCCGCGTCCCGTCGTCCAGCACGACCTGCCCCGGCTCGATCCGCGCGACGCGCGCCCCCGTCAGGAGCCGCGCGCCGCTCTCCGCGTACCACTGGGCCATCGGGACGGCGACCTCGGCGGGCACGGTGCCCGCGAGCGGCCGGTCCGCGGCCTCGACGACGGTCACCGCACAGCCCGCCTCCCGCGCGGCCGTCGCGAACTCCGCGCCGATCCAGCCCGCCCCGACCACCACGACGTCGTGCTGCTCGTCGAGTACGGGCCGCAGCCGCGCGGCGTCGTCGAGGGTGCGCAGCAGATGGACGCCGGGAACGCCCTCACTGCCGGGCAGCATGATCGGCTCCGCTCCGGTCGCGATGACCAGGACGTCGTACGGGACGGGCCCCGACGCGGTGTCGATCTCGTGCGCCGAGGAGCGCACGCCGCGCACTTCGAGCCCCAACCTGAGCTCGATGCCGAGTGCCTCGAAGTCGATGTCGAAGGCCGAGCCGTCGGCCTTTCCGAGCAGGACCGCCTTGGACAGCGGCGGCCTGTCGTACGGCTGGTGCGGCTCGGCGCCGATCAGTGTGACGCGGCCGGTCCAGCCCTGCTCGCGGAGTGCCACGGCACTCTGCACGCCGGCCATCCCGGCCCCGACGACAACCACGTGCCGCTCTGCGCGCTTCTGCTCGTCTGCCTGCCTCTGCTCGCTCACACGATCACTGTAGGGCGGCATGTACAGGGGCCCTCAGAGCCGGGCAAGGAGACTTCTGACACAACGTCACCGACGCGGTGACACCAACCGCCTCAATACGCCGCGTCACCGGCCGCGCACCTACCGCGTCACTGAACCTGCTGCTCCACGACGCTTGTACCGCTGCCGGGCCGGGACTCCCACTCCCAGGTCTCCTCCAGCCGCACGCGCCCGTCCGCGAGGTCGACGACAGTGGACCGGCAGTGTCCGGACGCGGTGTCGCCGTCCTCCTTCAGCTGTACGTACCGGAAGTCCAGCCGGTCTCCCTCGCGTGTGCCGACGAGGTGGCCGCGCACCACGTCACCGCCCGCGTACTCGGCCCAGACCCGGCCGTTCTCCTCGTGGTACGTGAAGCGGGTCCGCGTCCCCACCTGGCCGGGGGCCTGGTCGGCGACCGGCGAGAGGACGAGTCCGTCGAGCGAGCGGGCCACGGGGGTTGCTCCCTTACTGCGCGTTGGGCCTGGCGTTAGGGTGGCCACCGTAAGGCACTCGCGGGAGCCCGGGCGGACCGGGCTGAGAGGGAGGCTGGGCGGCCTCCGACCGTACGAACCTGATCCGGGTCATGCCGGCGAAGGGAGGGGCTGGACACCCATGCACGTATCCCACGCACGATCCACCGGGACCACCACCGGGACGACAGGACCCACGGGATCCGACGTCCTGGTCATCGGGGGCGGGATCATCGGCCTGGCCACGGCCTGGCGGGCGGCGCAGCGCGGCCTGCGGACCGCGGTCGTCGATCCGCAGCCGGGCGGCGGGGCCGCACAGGTCGCGGCGGGCATGCTCGCCGCCGTCACCGAACTCCACTACGGCGAGCAGACCCTGCTCGGTCTCAACCTGGCCTCGGCCGAGCGCTATCCGGCCTTCGTCGCCGAGCTCGAAGCGGAGAGCGGGCAGGACACCGGATACCGCGCTTGCGGCACGCTGTCCGTCGCGCTGGACGCCGACGACCGCGCCCACCTGCGCGAACTGCACGCCCTGCAACGCCGGTCCGGGCTGGACTCGCAGTGGCTCACGGGGCGCGAATGCCGGCGCCTGGAGCCGATGCTCGCGCCGGGCGTGCGCGGCGGCCTGCGGGTCGACGGCGACCACCAGGTCGACCCGCGCCGGCTGGCCGCCGCGCTGGTGACGGCCTGTGAGCGGGCCGGGGTGGCCTTCCACCGCGACTGGGTGGACCGGCTCTCGGTCGTTCGGGACCGGGCCACCGGCGCCGTCCTCGCGGACGGCACGGAGCTCGCCGCCGACCAGGTGGTCCTCGCGGCGGGCAGCCTCAGCGGCCGGCTCGCGGGCGTGCCCGACGACGTGCTGCCGCCGGTCAGGCCGGTGAAGGGGCAGTTGCTGCGGCTGACCGTGCCGCGGGCGTACGCGCCGTTCCTGAGCCGGACGGTAAGGGCCTTCGTGCGCGGCAGCCACGTCTACCTGGTGCCGCGCGAGAACGGCGAGCTGGTCGTCGGCGCGACCAGTGAGGAACTCGGCTGGGACACGACGGTCACGGCGGGCGGGGTCTACGAGCTGCTGCGCGACGCGCACGAGCTGGTGCCCGGCATCACCGAGCTGCCGTTGACGGAGACCCGCGCCGGGCTGCGCCCCGGCTCCCCCGACAACGCCCCCCTGCTGGGGCCGAGCGCGCTGCCCGGGTTGCACCTGGCCACCGGGCACTACCGCAACGGGGTCCTCCTGACGCCCGTCACCGGCGATGTGATGGCGACCGTCCTGGCCACCGGGGAGCTCCCGGAAGAGGCCAGACCGTTCACCCCGCGCCGGTTCTCCCCCGTACCGCACGAGCCCGTACCGCAGGAGCAGCCCGCATGAGCGTCCCCACCGGCCCGAGCGGGCCGAACACCACAGGCCCGACCGTCTCGGTCAACGGCGAGCCCCGCGAGATCCCGGCGGGCGTCACCCTCGACGCGCTCGTCGCGACCCTCACCCGCGCGCCCTCGGGCGTCGCGGCGGCGCTCAACGAGACCGTCGTGCCGCGCGGCCAGTGGGCCGCCACCACACTCGGCGACGGCGACCGCGTCGAAGTCCTCACCGCGGTCCAGGGGGGCTGACCCATGGCCGACGATCTCCTCACCATCGCGGACTCCACCTTCTCCTCCCGGCTGATCATGGGCACCGGCGGCGCGCCCAGCCTCGACCTGCTCGAACGCTCCCTGGTCGCCTCCGGGACCGAACTGACGACCGTCGCCATGCGCCGCCTGGACCCGACC
The DNA here is from genome assembly GCF_051131715.1 of Streptomyces sp. A5-4. Taxonomy (NCBI): domain Bacteria; kingdom Bacillati; phylum Actinomycetota; class Actinomycetes; order Kitasatosporales; family Streptomycetaceae; genus Streptomyces; species Streptomyces sp. A5-4. The sequence continues at coordinate 1,799,680 of NZ_CP178591.1, forward strand.
GTGCAGGGGTCGGTGCTGTCCGTGCTCAAGAGGCTCTCCATCCGTGTCCTGCCGAACACCGCCGGGTGCTTCACGGCGGGCGAGGCCGTGCTCACCGCCCGGCTGGCGCGCGAGGCGCTCGGCACGGACTGGATCAAGCTGGAGGTCGTCGCCGACGAACGGACGCTGCTGCCCGATCCGATCGAGCTGCTGGACGCCGCGGAAACCCTCGTCGACGACGGCTTCACCGTGCTGCCCTACACCAACGACGACCCGGTGCTCGCCCGCAAGCTGGAGGACGTGGGCTGCGCGGCGATCATGCCGCTCGGTTCGCCGATCGGCTCGGGTCTCGGCATCCGAAATCCGCACAATTTCCAGCTGATCACCGAGCACGCGCGCGTGCCGGTCGTTCTCGACGCGGGCGCGGGGACCGCTTCGGACGTGGCGCTGGCGATGGAGCTGGGGTGCGCGGCGGTGATGCTGGCCTCTGCGGTGACGCGGGCGCAGGAGCCGGTGCTGATGGCGGAGGCGATGCGGCACGGGGTCGAGGCGGGCCGTCTCGCGTACCGCGCGGGCCGGATCCCGCGCCGGCATTTCGCCGAGGCATCGTCCCCGACGGGCGGCCTGGCGTCCCTGGACCCGGAGCGTCCGGCGTTCTGACCGGGCGCCGGAGGCCCGCACAAACGTGCGTGGAAGGCGTGAGAGCTGTCACAGGTCGGCTTCAGTACGGTCGCGGGGCGGCCCGCGGAGTTCGGCCCGTCGGTCCTGGCTCGTAGACTCCCTGCGTGGATACGACCCTTCAGGACCCGCTCGTCGGGCACGTGCTCGACGGCCGCTACCGCGTCGATGCGCGCATCGCCGTGGGCGGCATGGCCACGGTCTACCGGGCCGTCGACACCCGCCTCGACCGGGTGCTCGCGCTGAAAGTGATGCACCCCATGCTGGCCGCCGACGTCTCCTTCGTCGAGCGGTTCATCCGTGAGGCGAAGTCCGTCGCCCGGCTCTCGCACCCCAATGTGGTCGGCGTGTTCGACCAGGGCGCCGACGGGGCGTACGTCTATCTCGCGATGGAGTACGTCGCCGGGTGCACCCTGCGCGACGTACTGCGCGAGCGCGGTGCGCTGCAGCCGCGCGCCGCCCTGGACATCCTGGAGCCGGTCCTGGCCGCGCTGGGCGCCGCGCATCGCGCCGGGTTCGTCCACCGGGACATGAAGCCGGAGAACGTGCTGATAGGGGACGACGGCCGGGTCAAGGTCGCCGACTTCGGTCTGGTTCGGGCCGTGGACACCATCACCAGCACCACCGGATCCATCCTCGGGACGGTGTCCTATCTCGCACCCGAGCAGATAGAACACGGCACGGCGGACACCCGTGTCGATGTCTACGCCTGCGGCGTGGTGCTCTACGAAATGCTGACCGGCGCCAAGCCGCACACCGGCGGCACCGCCGCCCAGGTGCTCTACCAGCACCTCCACGAGGACGTGCCCGCCCCGTCGGCCGCCGTGCCCGGCCTGGCCGTGGCACTGGACGAGTTGGTGGCGAGCGCCACCGCGCGCAACCCCGAGATCCGGCCGTACGACGCGGTCGCGCTGCTCGCGCGGGCCAGGGAGGCGCGCGCCGAGCTCGGCGACGAGCAGCTCGACGCGGTGCCGCCGCAGGCCCGTGCCGAGGCGCACGACGGCTCGCTGGACCGTACGAGCGTCATCCCGCGGGCGCTCGGAGCGGCGCGTACGCCCGTTCCCGTGCACGGCCGCCACCAGGAGCCCCTGAATCGCACCAGCAGGCTTCAGATGCAGCCGCCGGGACCGCCGCAGCCCGCGCCGTCGCGTCGTCGTGCTTTCGCGCCCCGTCGAGGTGTGCTGGCGCTGGTCGTCGCGGTCCTGCTGGTCCTCGGCGTCGGCGCCGGTGTCTGGTACATCAACTCCGGTCAGTTCACCCGGGTCCCCCCGCTGCTCACGCAGTCGGAGAAGCAGGCAGGAAAACGGCTCTCGGACGCCGGACTCGACGTGAAGAAGGTCGAGCGGAAGTTCAGCGACAGCTTCGACCGGGGCGCCGTCATGAACAGCGCCCCCAAGTCCGGCGAGCGCATCCGTACCAACGGTTCGGTGACGCTCGTCGTCTCGCGCGGCCCGGAGATCGTCAAGGTCCCCGACCTGGAACGGATGCCGCTGTCCAAGGCCAGGAGCGAGTTGCAGAAGACGGGGCTGGCCCCCGGCATCGTCAGCAGGGAGTTCAACGAGGACATCGCGCAGGGCGCCGTCATCCGCACGAAACCCGCCGCGGGCACCGGGAGGCAGCCGGACTCGGCGGTCGCCATGGTCGTCAGCAAGGGCGCCCCTCTCGACGTGCCCGACGTGACGGGCGAGAGCGTGACCGACGCCACCTCCGAGTTGAAGGAGGCCGGGTTCACCGTGAAGGTCGCGCCCGGCAGGATCTCCTCGCAGCAGGACGCGGGCTCCGTCGCCAAGCAGTCCGCGGCCGAGGGGGACCAGCTCGCCGAGGGAGACACCATCACGCTGACGGTCTCCAAGGGGCCGCGCATGATCTCCGTACCCGATGTCGTCGGTGACAACGTCGACGACGCGAAGGCCGAGTTGAAGGAAGCGGGCTTCGCGGTCGAAGTCGACCGGCCCTTCCTCTCCTTCAGCGACGAGATCGCGAGCCAGTCGGTGGACGCCGGGGGCGAGGCCCCGGAGGGCAGCACGATCACCATCAAGACCAAGGGGCTGTAGGCCGGGGCCAGGTGCCCGCGTCAGCGGGCCGCGCCCGCCCTGGCATCCTGGAGGGTGATGAGCAACGCACCTTTCCCCTCCCGTAATCCCGTCGGCGGCCACATCCCCGTGGCCGGCGGCCTCGCCACCGTCGGGCTCCCGTACGCCCGCGAGATGGGCGCCGAGGCCGTGCAGGTCTTCGTCGCCAATCCGCGCGGCTGGGCGACGCCCACCGGAAACCCGGCCCAGGACGAGCAGTTCCGCGCGGCCTGCGCCGCCGAGCGGATCCCGGTGTACGTCCATGCCCCGTATCTGATCAACTTCGGTTCGCACACCGAGGCGACCGTGGAGAAGTCGGTGGAGTCGCTGCGGCACTCGCTGCGCCGCGGCCGGGAGATCGGCGCGCTGGGTGTGGTGGTGCACACCGGATCGGCCACCGGCGGCCGGCCGCGCGCGGAGGCGCTCGCCCAGGTGCGCACGCATCTGCTGCCGCTCCTGGACGAACTGACCCACGACGACGACCCGTTCCTGCTGCTGGAGTCGACGGCCGGGCAGGGCTTCTCGCTGTGCTCGCGGACCTGGGACTTCGGCCCGTACTTCGAGGCACTCGACGCCCATCCCAAGCTGGGCGTCTGTCTCGACACGTGCCACATCTACGCCGCCGGGCACGACCTCGCGGGCCCCGGCGGGATGAAGCAGACCCTGGATCTTCTGGTGGACACGGTCGGCGACGGCCGGCTCAAGCTGATCCACGCCAACGACTCCAAGGAGACCGTCGGCGCGCACAAGGACCGCCACGAGAACATCGGCGCGGGCCATATCGGCGAGGACCCGTTCCGCGAGCTGTTCTCGCACCCGGCGACCGAGGGCGTACCGCTGACGATCGAGACGCCCGGCGGCAAGGAGGGGCACGCGGCCGATGTGGCACGGCTGAAGGAGCTGCGCGACTTCTGAGGGCGGCCGAACCGCCCCGAATCCCATTGAGGAATACCCTAGGGGGGTATAGTGTTCCTGCCCTGGGCAGGAACGTCATCCGACTTGGGGAGCTTCGCCATGCAGCACGACACTCATGCGCACCACGGTCACGACGCACCCGAGGGCCACGGCACGCACCAGGGCGGCGGCAGGGTGACCTGGTCGGCGGCCGCGCGGGCCACGCTGCACTGCCTCACCGGATGCGCCATCGGCGAGGTGCTCGGCATGGTGATCGGCACCGCCCTGGGCTGGGGCAACGTACCGACCATGATCCTGGCGATCGCCCTGGCCTTCTTCTTCGGCTACGCGCTCACCCTGCGCGGCGTCCGCAAGGCCGGCGTCGACCTCAGGACGGCGATCCGGGTCGCCCTCGCCGCCGACACCCTCTCCATCGCCGTGATGGAGCTGATCGACAACGGGGTGATCGCCTTCTGGCCGGGCGCGATGGACGCACACCTGACCGACGTGACGTTCTGGGGCGTACTGGCCTTCGCGCTCGCCGCCGCCTTCGTGATCACCGTCCCCGTCAACAAGTGGATGATCGGCCGGGGCAAGGGCCACGCGGTGGTGCACCAGTACCACCACTGAGGCAGCCGACGGCGCGTACGGCTACAGCTCGGGGCCGTCCCCCGGCTCCTCCTGATAGGAGTAGCGCTGCTCGCGCCAGGGGTCGCCCAGATTGTGATAACCGCGCTCCTCCCAGAAGCCGCGGCGGTCCGCCGTCATGTACTCGATGCCCCGGACCCACTTGGGGCCCTTCCAGGCGTACAGGTGCGGCACGACCAGTCGCAGCGGAAAGCCGTGCTCCGCGGTGAGCAGCTCACCGCCCTTGTGGGTGGCGAAGATCGCGCGGTCCGAGACGAAGTCCGCGATCCGCAGATTCGCGCTGAAGCCGTACTCGGCCCAGACCATGACATGAGTGGCGGTGGGTGCGGGGGGCGCGAGCTCGGCGAGGGTACGGGCGAGCACACCACCCCATTCGGCCCCCAGCATGCTGAACTTCGTCACGCAGTGCAGGTCGGCCTCAACCGTGGAGAACGGGAGCGCCGAGAATTCCTCGTGATTCCAGCAGTGCTTGTCGCCGTCCGCCGTGGCGCCGAAAACCCTGAACTCCCAGCGCTCCGGCTTGAACTTGGGAACGGGGCCGTAGTGGGTGACCGGCCAGCCGCGTTGCAGCCGCTGACCCGGCGGAAGCTCGGACGATCCCGACGCACGATGTTCCCGGCTTTCCGGCTGACCCATGTGCTCCATGGTGACAGACGGCGAGGGGTGGTCATGACCAGGTCTGCCCCGATTCGGTGCAAGCCATACTAAGCCTGCACTTACTGGACGGTCCGCACGCGCGGTGCGAGGATGCGCGAAACCTGCCGAGTACAACGCCTGGAAGGAGCCTCTGCAATGCAGGGCGACCCCGAGGTCATTGAATTCCTCAACGAGCAACTGACCGCCGAACTGACGGCGATCAACCAGTACTTCCTCCACGCGAAGATGCAGGAAAATTTCGGCTGGTCGAAGCTCGCCGCCTATACGCGGTCCGAGTCGATCGACGAGATGAAGCACGCCGAGCTGCTGACCGACCGGATTCTCTTCCTGGACGGACTGCCGAACTACCAGCGGCTCTTCCACGTCCGCGTGGGTCAAACCGTCACCGAGATGTTCCAGGCCGACCGTCAGGTCGAGGCCGAGGCGATCGACCGCCTGAGGCGCGGTGCGGAGGTCATGCGAGGCAAGGGCGACATCACCTCGGCGAAGATCTTCGAGGACATCCTGGCCGACGAGGAGCACCACATCGACTATCTCGACACTCAGCTGGAGCTGGTGGAGAAGCTCGGTGAAGCGCTCTACATCGCGCAGCTCATCGAGCAGCCGAGCAGCTAGCGAAGCCGGGGAGACCTAGGCGGCTTCGCTGAGCCTGACCTCGCTCAGCGCCGTCGCACTCAGAGCTTCCTCGCCCTGCTCCATCAGCTCACGGCGCGGACAGGCGCCCCTGCCGAGGAGCCCCTGGATCGTGCGGACGCACGATCCGCAGTCCGTTCCCGCCTTGCTCACCGACGCTATCTGGCGCGGCGTGCAGGCGCCGGCGGCCGCGTGATCCTCGATCTGCCGATCGGTAACGCCGAAGCACGAGCAGACGAACACGCGGAGCACCTCCTCACAGGGCCAGGGGACAGCTTCTCGGTTAGGTCAACCTAACCTTACCCGGCCGGGGCTGCCCGCAAAAGCCCCCCAAACGGCTGTGGGGCGCGGATCACATTCGATCCGCGCCCCACAGCCGTTCTGCTGCTCTGATATCTACTGATCCCGGTACATCTCGGCCACCAGGAACGCCAGGTCCAGCGACTGGCTGCGGTTGAGCCGCGGGTCGCAGGCCGTCTCGTAGCGCTGGTGCAGGTCGTCGACGAAGATCTCGTCGCCGCCGCCCACGCACTCGGTGACGTCGTCGCCGGTCAGCTCGACGTGGATGCCGCCCGGGTGCGTGCCGAGGCCCTTGTGGACCTCGAAGAAGCCCTTGACCTCGTCGAGCACGTCGTCGAAGCGCCGCGTCTTGTGGCCGGACGCGGCCTCGTAGGTGTTGCCGTGCATCGGGTCGGTGACCCACACCACCGCGGCGCCGGAGGCCGAGACCTTCTCGACCAGCTCGGGGAGCTTGTCGCGGACCTTGTCGGCGCCCATCCGGACGACGAAGGTCAGCCGGCCCGGCTCACGCTCCGGGTCGAGCTTCTCGATGTACTGCAGCGCCTCGTCGACGGTGGTCGTCGGGCCGAGCTTCACGCCGATCGGGTTGCGGATCTGCGAGGCGAACTCGATGTGCGCGCCGTCGAGCTGACGGGTGCGCTCACCGACCCACACCATGTGGGCCGACACGTCGTACAGGTGGCCGGTGCGGGAGTCGACGCGGGTCAGCGCGGACTCGTAGTCCATCAGCAGCGCCTCGTGCGAGGAGTAGAACTCCACCGTCTTGAACTCGGCCGGGTCGGTGCCCGCGGCCTTCATGAAGTTCAGCGCGTTGTCGATCTCGCGGGCCAGCTGCTCGTAACGCTGCCCGGACGGGGAGGACTTCACGAAGTCCTGGTTCCAGGCGTGCACCTGGCGCAGGTCGGCGTAACCGCCGGTGGTGAAGGCGCGCACCAGGTTCAGCGTGGACGCGGACGCGTGGTACATCCGCTTCAGCCGGTCCGGGTCCGGGATCCGGGACGCCTCGGTGAACTCGAAGCCGTTCACGGAGTCGCCGCGGTACGTCGGCAGGGTCACACCGTCGCGGGTCTCGGTCGGCTTGGAGCGCGGCTTGGAGTACTGACCGGCGATCCGGCCCACCTTCACGACGGGCACCGACGCGGCGTACGTCAGCACCGCGCCCATCTGGAGGAGGGTCTTGAGCTTGTTGCGGATGTGGTCGGCGGACACCGCGTCGAAGGCCTCGGCGCAGTCACCACCCTGCAGCAGGAACGCTTCGCCCTTGGCGACGGCTCCGAGCCGGGCACGCAACTGGTCGCACTCGCCCGCGAAGACGAGCGGCGGATACGACTCCAGCTCCGCGATCACATCGCGCAGGGCCTCGGCATCCGGGTACTCGGGCTGCTGCGCCGCGGGAAGGTCTCGCCAGGTCGCCTTGGCGGCGACGCCTTGGGATTCAGCTTTCACGATCACTCCACCAGAGTACGGGGTCGTCATTGCCTCGTCGGCACCCGACCGCCCACTGAGACAGCGGCTGAGACAGCGCTTCGTACGCCGGACCTTGCGCTACGATCCACCTCATGTTCGCGCACTTGAACCACACCTGGTGGTGGACCGCTCAGCCGGCGGCCCACTGATTGCGCGTACCCAGACAACGCGAAGGCCGCCCCGGAGGGCGGCCTTTTTGTTTCGGGCCGTTCCTCCTCTCCGGAAGGAACGCATCCCCATGCTCATCGACAGGCTGCTCGGCGACGACTGTCCGCCCTTCGCGCTGCTGCGCAGGCGCACACCCGGGCGCGACCACGACACCGTCGAGGTCCTGATCGGCTCCGTGCGTGAGGTCGAGCACCTCGCCGACATCCCGGCCGAAGGCCCGCCCGCCCTGGCCCTGGTGCCGTTCCGGCAGATCAGGGAGCGCGGCTTCGACGTGCGCGACGACGGCACGCCGCTGAGCGTGCTGGTCGCCGACGAGACGTACGAGCTGCCGCTCGACGAGGCACTCGCCCAGCTGCCGACGCACGGCGTACGGGTCGAGAGCGGCGCCTTCGACGTGGCCGACGAGGAGTACGCGGGGATCGTCCGGCGGGTCATCGAGGACGAGATCGGGCAGGGCGAGGGCGCGAACTTCGTCATCCGCCGGACGTACACCGGCGAGATCCCCGGCTTCTGCCGGGCCGACGCACTGGCCCTGTTCCGGCGGCTGCTCGCCGGGGAGCGCGGCGCGTACTGGACGTTCGTGGTGCACACCGGGGAGCGCACCCTGGTCGGCGCCAGCCCCGAGGTGCATGTGCGGATGTCCGGCGGGACGGTGGTGATGAACCCGATCAGCGGGACCTACCGCTACCCGGCGGGCGAGCCGGACGTGGCGGGGCTCCTCGACTTCCTGGGCAACCGCAAGGAGACCGAGGAGCTCTCCATGGTCGTCGACGAAGAGCTCAAGATGATGTGCACCGTCGGCGACATGGGCGGCGTCGTCGTCGGGCCCCGGCTCAAGGAGATGTCGCACCTCGCGCACACCGAGTACGAGCTGCGGGGCCGCTCCTCGCTGGATGTGCGCGAGGTCCTGCGGGAGACCATGTTCGCGGCGACGGTCACCGGCTCGCCCGTGCAGAACGCGTGCCGCGTCATCGAACGGCACGAGGTCGGCGGACGCGGCTACTACGCGGGAGCGCTGGCACTGATCGGGCGCGACGAGAGCGGGACGCAGACCCTGGACTCGCCGATCCTGATCCGTACGGCGGACATCTCGCCGCAGGGCCGCTTGCGGGTGCCTGTCGGGGCGACGCTCGTGCGCCACTCGGACCCGGCGAGCGAGGTCGCCGAGACACACGCGAAGGCGGCGGGGGTACTGGCCGCACTGGGGGTGCGCGAGGGACGGCCACAGGTCACCGGTGTGCGGCCCCGGCTCGCGGACGACCCACGGGTGCAGGCCGCGCTGGAGGCCCGCCGCGCCGATCTCGCCCCCTTCTGGCTGCGCATGCAGACCCTGCCGTCCACCCTGTCCGGGCACGCCCTGGTGGTGGACGCCGAGGACACCTTCACCGCGATGCTGGCGCACCTGCTGCGGGCCACGGGGCTCGATGTGACGGTACGCCGCTACGACGAGCCGGGGCTGCGCGAGACGGCCCTCGGCCATGTGGGCCCGGTGGTGCTGGGCCCCGGTCCCGGCAACCCGGCGGACACGACCGACCCTCGCATGCTGGCGCTGCGGGCGCTGACGGCGGAACTGCTGGGCTCGCACACGCACGGGCTGCTCGGGGTCTGCCTGGGCCACGAGCTGATCGCGGCGGAGCTGGGGCTCGGGATCGTGCGCAAGGACGCGCCGTACCAGGGGGCGCAGGAGCGCATCGACCTCTTCGGGCGTCCGGAGACGGTCGGCTACTACAACAGCTTCGCCGCGCACTGCGGTGACGCGGCGGCCGAGGAGCTGGCCGCCCACGGGGTCGAGGTCAGCCGTGACGCGGCGACGGGCGAGCTGCACGCGTTGCGGGGGGCGGGCTTCGCCTCGGTCCAGTTCCATCCGGAGTCGGTGCTGACGCTGCGCGGGGCGGCGATCGTGAGCGAATTGCTGGCCGGGCTGACGACCTCGGTGGTGCCGTAACCTCCGGCCCTCACACGGCTCCGGGCGCGCCCGCCGGGACCAGCACATTGTCGCTGCGGCGACCTGCCAGATAGTCCTCGACGTTCTGGACGGTCGCCGCGACGATCTCACCGACCGCATCCACCGTGTAGTACGCCTGGTGCGAGGTGACCAGCACATTCGGGAAGGTCATCAGCCGCGCCAACGTGTCGTCCTCGACCGCCACCAGCGACTTGTCCAGAAAGAAGAGCCCCGCCTCGGCCTCGTACACATCCAGGCCCACCCCCGCGAAACGCCCCAGCCTCAATTCGTCGACCAGCGCGTCGGTGTCCACGAGCCCACCGCGGCTGGAGTTCACCAGGATCGCGTCGTCCTTCATCGACCGCAGCGCGTCCGCGTCGATGAGGTGGTGGGTGGCCGGCATCAGTGGAACGTGCAGGCTGATCACGTCGGACACGGCGAACAGTTCGCCGCGCTCGACGTACTTCATGCCCAGCTCGACGCAGACGGGGTTGCGCGCGATGTCCCAGCCCAGCAGGTTCATGCCGAAGCCGTGGGCGATCCGGGTGAACGCCTCGCCGATCTTGCCAGTGCCGACGACGCCCACCGTGCGCCCGCGCATGTCGCGCCCCAGCAGCCCGTCGAGGCGGAAGTCGAAGTCGCGGGTACGGCCCGCGGCGCGGACGATGCGGCGGTTGACGGCCATCGCGAGGGTCCAGGCGAATTCGGCGACCGAGTACGGGGAGTAGTACGAGACGCGGGCGACGGTCATCCCGAGTTCCCGGGCGACGTCGAGGTCGATGTTGTTGAACCCGGTGGAGCGCTGGGCGATCATCTTCGTTCCACCGGCCGCCAGGGTGCGAAGAACGCCCGCGCCCAGGTCGGCGTTGACGCTGGAGCTGATGATCTCGTACCCGGCGGCGATGGGCGCGGTGTCCTCGGTAAGGAACACATCGAGCGTGCGGCAGCCGACCTCAAGGGCGTGGTGTCCCGCGAAGGCCCTCTCGATCAGGGGCTTTTCATCGGCCTGCACGCCGAATGCCAGAATTTCCACGACTTTTCCCCCAAGGGGCCGAGGACAGCCAAAAGCTAGCCATGGGAAGGATAGTGCGAATATACGGCCCCCAGCTCGGCCCCGCCCGGGAGAGCCCGCCGGGGCCGCCCGGGAATCCGGCCGGAGGATCAGCCGAAGAAGACCCCCACCTCGGCGTAGAGCTTCGGGTCGACCGTCTTGAGCTTCGCGGTCGCCTCGCCGATCGGCACCCGCACGATGTCCGTCCCCTGGAGGGCGACCATCTTGCCGAAGTCGCCGTCGCGCACCGCGTCGATCGCGTGCAGCCCGAAGCGGGTGGCCAGCCAGCGGTCGAAGGCACTCGGTGTGCCGCCGCGCTGGACGTGCCCCAGGACGGTGGTCCTGGCCTCCTTGCCGGTGCGCTTCTCGATCTCCTTGGCCAGCCACTCCCCCACGCCCGACAGCCGTACGTGCCCGAAGGAGTCCATCGTGCCGTCCTTGAGGACCAGCTCGCCGTCCTTGGGCATCGCGCCCTCCGCGACGACGACGATCGGGGCGTACGACGCCCTGAAGCGGGAGGTGATCCAGCCACAGACCTGGTCGACATCGAAGCGCTGCTCGGGGATGAGGATGACGTTCGCCCCGCCCGCGAGCCCGGAGTGCAGGGCTATCCAGCCCGCGTGCCGGCCCATGACCTCGACGACGAGGACGCGCATGTGCGATTCGGCGGTGGTGTGGAGGCGATCGATCGCCTCCGTCGCGATACCGACCGCGGTGTCGAAGCCGAAGGTGTAGTCGGTGGCGGACAGGTCGTTGTCGATGGTCTTGGGGACGCCGACGCAGGGCACGCCGTGCTCGTCGGACAGCCGCGCTGCGACACCGAGCGTGTCCTCGCCGCCTATCACGATCAGCGAGTCGACCTCGTGCTCGGCCAGGGTCTCCTTGACGCGGCGGATGCCGTCCACGGCCTGGAGGGGGTTGGTGCGCGAGGAGCCCAGGATGGTGCCGCCGCGCGGCAGGATGCCGCGGACCTCCGGGATCCCGAGCCGCACGGTGTCGCCTTCGAGGGGGCCGCGCCAGCCGTCCCGGAAGCCGATGAAGTCGTAGCCGTACTCCTGCACGCCCTTGCGGACGACTGCGCGGATGACCGCATTGAGCCCAGGGCAGTCGCCGCCCCCGGTCAGTACTCCTACCCGCATGGAATTGTCCCTTCGCCACAGCCGGCTGTGAACCGCCACGCTAGTGGTGATCCAGGTCACAGCGACATGGGGCGAAAGGTCAATTCCCCTGTACAAAACAGGCGTTGCTCATCGAGTCCTGCCCCGGGTCGCCCCGGGCGCCGCTGTCAGGCGTCGTCGAGGCCGCGTTCGATCGCGTACCGCACGAGCTCCACACGGTTGTGCAGCTGGAGCTTGCCGAGGGTGTTCTGCACGTGGTTCTGGACGGTGCGGTGGGAGATCACCAGCCGCTCGGCGATCTGCTTGTACGAGAGCCCCTTGGCGACCAGCCGCAGCACCTCGGTCTCGCGCTCGGTGAGCTGCGGGGCCTTGGGTTCGTTGGACGCGGCGGGGGACGGGTCGGAGGCGAGGCGGCGGTACTCGCCGAGGACGAGCCCGGCCAGGCCGGGGGTGAAGACCGGGTCGCCCGCGGCCGTGCGGCGCACCGCGTCGATCAGCTCCTCGGGGCCGGCCGACTTCAGCAGGTATCCCGTCGCGCCGGACTTCACCGCTTCCAGTACGTCGGCGTGCTCGCCGCTCGCCGACAGGACCAGGACACGCAGGCCCGGGTCGGTGCCGACCAGCTCCTTGCAGACCTGCACGCCGGGCATCCCCGGCAGATTGAGGTCCAGGACCAGGACCTGGGGCATGACGGCCCGCGCCCGACGTACCGCCTGCGGGCCGTCGCCCGCCGTGGCGACCACGTCGAAGCCCGCGGCGGCCAGGTCGCGGGCGACCGCGTCCCGCCACATCGGGTGATCGTCGACCACCATCACCCGGATCGTCGTGTGCTCGCTCTGGTCGCTCTGGTCGCTCATCGCGCCGGTCCTGCCTTCCCCCGTGGAACTTTCAGTTCAACTTCCGTGCCCTGCCCCGGCACCGAGATCAGCTCGGCGGTGCCGCCGATGTCGCGCAGCCGCCCGCGGATCGACTGGGCGACCCCGAGCCGCCCCTCCCCCTCGGCCTGCGCGAGCCTGCCCTCCGGGATACCCGGCCCGTCGTCCCGCACCGTCACGATCACTTCCTGCGGCCAGTCCTCGACCAGGATCCAGGCCTGGGCGCCCTCGCCGGCATGCCTGCTCACATTGTCCAGTGCGGCACTGACAGCCCCGGCGAGCTCCCTGGCCGCCGCCGGTTCCAGCAGTACAGGGGCGCCGGGCTCGGCGAAGCTCACCCTCGCCCCGGCGTGCGCGGCGAGCAACGAGCGCAGATCGCACGGCCCCCCGCTGTCGGAGCCGTACTCGTCGTCGACCTCGACCGCCCGGACCACCGCGCCCTGCGCCGCGTCCTCCGACACCCGGGTGGCGGGCACCAGGCCGCTGGACACCAGGGTGCGCAGCGCCACTTCCTGCTCGCCCGCCATCCGGCCCAGCTCGGCCGCCTCACCGCCCAGCGCGTTGCCCCGGCGCTGCACCATGGCGAGCACCTGGAGCACGCTGTCGTGGATGTCGCGGGCCAGCCGCTCCCGCTCGCGGGTGGCGGCCTCGATCTCCAGGGCGCGCGCGAGGGTGCGCTCGGAGGCGCGGGCGACCTCGACGACGTAACCGATCGCGATGGAGGCGACCCACACGAGCAGGACGTTGTGGAAGGTGTCGCGGCTGGGGTGGCCGCGCTCGATGATGTTGGCGACGGCGACGAAGCTGGAGGCGAAGGCCGCCCAGCGCCAGCCGCCCTTGATCGCGAAGGCCAGGACGGCGCCCGCGGTCCATATCGTCGGCAGGGTGGGGCCGTCGACCTGCTGGGCCTGCGCGTCGGCGAGCGGCGTGAGCAGGATGCCGGTGAGGGCGACGGTGAGGTCGGCGCCGAGGAAGCGCTTGGTGCAGCTCGCCGCGTTCGCCACCTTGGGGAGCGTGACGAAGGTCCAGACGGCCATCACCGCGAGGAAGGCGACCGCCACCCAGGGACGCTCGAACTTCTGCCGGGTGAACACGAACAGGAGTACCGCGTAGAGCATCGTCAGGACGCGGTACGCCGTCAGCGCACGCCACAGCGGCTGCTCGACCGACATACGCACGACCCGCTCGCGCTGAGCCTTGGCCATCATCCCCACCCCCGGACCGACGCGGTTACGCGCCGGGCCGCTCCGCCTGCTCGGCGAGTTCCGCCTTTTCTGCCTTCTCCGCCTTTTCCAGCGCCGCCCTTTCGGCCTTGGCCGCCTTCTCCGCGTCCGCGATCTGCCGCTTGGCGGCGGTCGCGTACACGTCGACGTACTCCTGGCCGGACAGCTTCATGATTTCGTACATGACCTCATCGGTCACCGACCGGAGGATGAACCGGTCGCCCTCCATGCCGTGATAGCGGCTGAAGTCCAGCGGCTTGCCGATCCTGATGCCCGGACGCATCAGCTTGGGCACGACCTTGCCGGGCGGCTGGATCTTCTCGGTGTCGATCATCGCGATCGGGATCACCGGCGCGCCGGTGGCCAGCGCCACCCGGGCGAGGCCTCCCGGCTTGCCGCGGTAGAGCCGGCCGTCCGGGGAGCGGGTGCCCTCCGGGTAGATGCCGAAGAGCCCGCCGCCCTTGATGACCTCGATGCCGGCGTTGATCGCCGCCTCACCGGCGCCGCGACCGCCCGAGCGGTCCACGGGCAGCTGGCCGACGCCCTTGAAGAAGGCCGCCGTCAGCTTCCCCTTCACGCCGGGCGAGGTGAAGTACTCCGCCTTGGCGATGAAGGTGACCTTGCGGTCGAGGACCGCGGGCAGGAAGAAGGAGTCCGAGAAGGACAGATGGTTGCTCGCGAGGATCGCCGGCCCCTCGTCGGGGATGTTTTCGAGGCCCTCCACCCAGGGCCTGAACGCAAGCTTCAGCGACCCTCCGATGGAGAACTTCATTGCGCCGTAGATCAACTCGACTGCCTTCCTTTGTCTGTCGCACCGACCATAACCCGCGCCGGGCCTGCACTCTCTCCCAGAAGGCGGCCACCGGGCAGCGCACAAGACGGCCGACGCACCTGGTCGGTGTCGGTCCGGTCGCGTACGGTGAACTACATCTTCGACACCCCCTCGCCATCCCGGCTTCCTGAAGCCTTATGACGGCCCATGGGATGTATGAGGCTTTGCGTACGAGGCCTTGTGAAGGCTGACGAAGTCCTATGAAGACCTACGAACAGGAGACCCCGGTGCCGGTCCTTCCTGGAGCCGAGCCGTTCCGCCACGAGGGCGGAGAGGTCGGCGTCCTCCTCTGTCACGGTTTCACCGGTTCCCCGCAGTCGATGCGTCCCTGGGCCGATCATCTGGCCGAGCGCGGGCTGACCGTCTCACTGCCGCTGCTGCCCGGCCACGGCACCCGCTGGGAGGACATGCAGGTCACAGGCTGGCAGGACTGGTACGCGGAGGTCGACCGCGAGCTGCGCGTGCTCCTGGAGCGATGCTCGCAGGTCTTCGTCTTCGGCCTTTCGATGGGCGGGGCGCTGGCGCTGCGGCTGGCCGCCAGGCACGGGCACGACGTCGCGGGTGTCGCGGTCGTCAACCCGGCCAACAAGGTGCACGGCCTGTCGGCGTACGCGCTGCCGGTCGCCCGCCACCTGGTCCGCACGACCAAGGGGCTGCGCAGCGACATCGCCAAGGCAGGCTCGGAGGAGGTCGGCTACGACCGTGTCCCGCTGCACGCCGCGCACTCCGTGCGGAAATTCTTCCAGCTCGTCGACACCGAGCTGCCCCAGGTGACCCAGCCGCTGCTGCTGCTGCGCAGCCCGCAGGACCATGTGGTGCCGCCCGCCGACTCGGCCCGCATCCTCAGCCGGGTCTCCTCCACGGATGTCACCGAGGTAGTGCTGGAACAGAGCTACCACGTCGCGACGTTGGACCATGACGCGGAGCGGATTTTCGACGAGAGCCATGCGTTCATCGGCCGCCTCGCTCCAAGTGTCGGGAAGAAGGGGAGCAGCACCGGTGGCTGAGCACGACGCGGAGCCCGCGGGCCGCGAGGAGGAACGGGAGCCGGAGGAGACGGCGCCGGCCGCTGCCGATGCCGCTGCCGCCGACCCTGCCGCGAAGCCCTTTGACGAGGACTCCGTCTGGGCGGCGATCGTCGCCGGGTACGGGGACGAGCCGCCGGACCCGCCGGGCGCGAAGCCGTTCAAGTCGATCGAGGATCTGGCGCTGCTGGAGGGTGAGCGCAACAGCAGCGCCACGGACGGCGGCGCGGGCCGGACCGGCCCGTCCGACCAGTCCGAGAAGTCGCTGAAGAAGGACCGGGAGCCCGATGCCGAGCAGGACCCGGAGCCGGGCAAGCCGCTCGGCAGCTCCGTGGTCTTCGCCCCCGGCGTCGGCAGCCCGCGCGACTACTCGGTGGCGGAGCCCGCCGACGACGGCCCGGGCGCGAGCGACGAGGGGCACTTCGTCCCGCCGGAGCCGCCGCCGCTGCCGTCCGCGGACACCACGGCCAGGTTCGCCTGGCTCGCGGTCATCGGTGGGCCGCTGCTGCTGCTCGTGGCGGTGCTGCTCCAGTGGGACATGACGTGGTGGCTCACGCTGGCCGGGGTCGGCGGGTTCCTGGGCGGCTTCGGCACGCTGGTGGGGCGGATGGCCCACGAGGACGAAGAGGGCGAGGACGACCCGGGGCGCGGAGCCGTGGTCTAGCCCGGAGCGGCGCTCTTCACCGCCCGCCTCTGCCCAGGCCGGGAAGCGACCCCCGGCCCCCGGGACGCACTGCGGACGTGTCCCCGAACGCCGGGTGGGCTGGATGTCGCCGCTCACGGCGATCTTCCAGCCGTCCGGCGTTCGGGGACCGGGGTCTGGGGCGGAGCCCCGGTTACGGGAAGGGGCGGGTAGGGGAAAGCGATGCGGGCACCGCCTACCCCGCCGGCACCCGCATCGCCGCCAGTACCGGCAAGTGGTCCGTCGCCGCCCTCAGGTCCGTGTCCGGCAGGTACAACGGGACGCCACAGCCCAGGACTTCGACACCCCGCGTCGCGAAGAGCGCGTCGATGCGCTGGTGGGGGCGGTCGGGCGTCGAGGTGTACTCGCCGCCCCACGGAGCCGTCGCCCAGCAGTCCTGAAGCCCCGCCGCCAGACGTCCGAACGCCCGGCCGTCCGGACGGTCGTTGAGGTCGCCGCCCGCGATCGCGTGCGGCACGCCCATCGCCGCGAGCCGGTCCAGCAGCATCCCCGCCTGCACGTAGCGCTCCTTGCTCTGCAGGCTGAGGTGACAGCTCAGCACCCCGAGTCTCACGCCCCCGATCCGCACCACCGCCGTCGCGAAGCCGCGCTGATGCAGCCCCGGCGTACGCGGCAGCAGTACGTCCTCGGTCCGCTCCACCGTCGCGCGCAGCGAGCAGAGCAGGAGCGGCCCGGACGCGGTGGCACCGCCGCTCAGCACCACGAGTTCACTCTTCGCCGCGAGCCGCGCCGCGTGCTTGCGCCAGCGGAAGAAGCGGGGTGCCTCCTGCACGAGCACCAGGTCGGGTTCGCACGCGCGGACCACCCGGGCCAGCGCGTCCTCGTCGTCGCGCATCGAGCGGATGTTGTAGCTGAGGACACGGATCACGGCCGAACCATCGGCCTCCGTACGGGATTCGGGCAGCATGCCAGTCGCCATGCTGATCAACATAGGGCAGCGCCCGCCGTGGCCCCAGAGGGCACGGCGGGCGCTGCCCTGCGTACTGGTGTGAAGCCCGGAGCTCAGCCCTGGCGGGCCAGGTCGGCGGCGCCGACCATTCCCGCCTTGCCACCCAGCTGGGCGGCGAGCACCTGGGCGTGCGGTCGCCACTGGCCGCCGATGAGCCAGCGCCGGAACGACTTGCGGATCGGGTCGAGGACCAGCTCGCCCTCGTCCGAGACGCCGCCGCCGACGATGAACGCCGACGGGTCGAAGAGCGAGGCCAGGTCGGCCAGGCCCGCTCCGGCCCAACGGGCCAGCTCGCGGAAGGAGTCGACGGCCACCGGGTCGCCCTGCCGGGCGGCCCCGCTGATGTGCTTGCCCTCGATGCCTTCGACCGTGCCGTCGCCCAGGGCGAGGAGGATCTCGGCGTTCTCCGGGGTGGCGTTGGCGCGCTGCTTCGCGTACCGGACGAGGGCGCGCCCGGAGGCGTACTGCTCCCAGCAACCCTGGCTTCCGCAGCCGCACAGCAGGCCGTCGGGGACGACCCGGATGTGCCCGAACTCGGCAGCCACACCGAAGCGTCCGCGGCGCAGCTTGTTGCCGATGATGATGCCGCCGCCGAGGCCGGTGCCCAGCGTGATGCAGATGACGTCCTCGTGGCCCTGGCCGGCACCGAACTTGTACTCGCCCCAGGCCGCCGCGTTCGCGTCGTTCTCGACGACGACCGGCAGGCCGACACGCTGCTCGACCTTGTCCTTCAGCGGCTCATGGCGCCAGTTGATGTTCGGCGCGAAGAGGACGGTGGCACGCTTGTCGTCGACGTAGCCGGCGGCGCCGATGCCGACCGCCTCGATCTGCTGGCCCTTTCCGGCCGCGGACACGGCCGAGCAGATCGCGTCGACGATGCCTTCGGCGGTCGGCGGCGTCGGCACCTTGTGTGTTTCGAGAATGGTGCCCTCTTCGTCGACCACGCCTGCCGCGATCTTCGTGCCGCCGATGTCGACGCCGATGGTGAGTCCCATTTTTCCCTCAGTTTTCGGTCGTGCCCCGCTAACGGGCAACCGTACCCGAGGAGCAGCTCAGTCCAGATCGATGTGTTCGCCCGGCGGGGGGCCGTCGGGGCCCTCGTCGTCGTCGTTCTCGCGGCCCTGGGGCTTGGGGGATTCCCGGGGTTCCTGGGGCTGCTCGGGGCCCTCGGGCCCCCGGGTCCAGCGGCGCTCCTGTCCCTCGACGGCGGACCGGTACGCGGCGAGCAGCTCGCCACCGGCCGCGGCCAGGTGGTCGAAGACGTCGGGGTTGCGCTCGATGACCGGTTCGACGGCGGACTTCGCCTGGTTGATCAGCTGGCGGGCGGCGCCCTGGGCGGCCATGCCGAGCAGCGGCGTCTGGAGGGAGGAGACCTTGTCGGCGACCGCTTCGACGAGCTTGCGCAGCTCGTCGGCCGCGGACCCCGGTGGCATCCCCTGCTGGGTGCGCCGGCGGGCCTTCTCGGCGGCGAGGTCCTCGGCGCAGGCCTTCGCCCAGGCGTCGGCGTCGGCGGCCTCGGTGGGCCGGGGCGCGGGCTCAGTGGCATCGCTCATGGCGGACACTCCTGCGGCAGGGTGGCGGTTCGTACGGTACGTACGCCTCGTACCACCGACGTTACCCGAATGGTGGTACGGCGTTCACTGGGTCCGCGGCCACAGCTGCGGGTCCGGCGTGAATCGCAGGCGCAGGACGCCGCCGGTGAGGCCCGCGCCGGAGACGGCGCAGCGGCGCAGTGCGGAGGGGAGGGCGACTATGCGGCGGAACCGTCCCGCGGTGAGCACGAGTTCGTCACCTCGGCGGACCAGGGACAGCTCGTCCTTGACCGCGCCGGGCAGTGGCAGGTTCCAGATGAGGACGTTGTCGTCGGCGAGCCGGTCCTCCACCTCCCAGAGCGCCCCGGCGGGTACGGGCGCGGTCGGCCCGAGGCCCTCCCCCAACAGCGTGAGGTCGTCGAGGCCGCGCGGGTCCCGGCCGAGGTGGCGTACTTCGCGCAGCGGCGCGGCCGGCGACCACTCGTCGTGCCACTGGGCCAGGCACTTCTGCTGCTGGGCGCCGAGGGTGGCGAGCCAGGTGTCCGGGGAGTCCTGCGGCAGTACCCGGTTCGCCACCACCGTGTCGACGCCCGCGCCGAACAGGGCGATGCCGGTGCGGGCGGTGCGCAGCGCGTCGGCCGCGGCCGGTC
Organism: Streptomyces sp. A5-4; assembly: GCF_051131715.1. Classification (NCBI taxonomy): domain Bacteria; kingdom Bacillati; phylum Actinomycetota; class Actinomycetes; order Kitasatosporales; family Streptomycetaceae; genus Streptomyces; species Streptomyces sp. A5-4. The sequence continues at coordinate 1,819,079 of NZ_CP178591.1, forward strand.
CGGGTTCGGCGACCAGGCGTACGGTCGTGCCGGCGTCCTCTATCAGGGCCTGGACGGCGGCCAGTTCCACGTCCCAGCGGGCGGCGGTCTCGTACAGCCACTGCGCGGGCATCGGGACGCCGGCGAGCTGGGCGAGCATGGGCCGCAGGGCGCGGGCGGCCTGGCGCTCGGCCGGCAGCAGCCGCCGCAGGTAGCGCCGCAGCTGTTCGGGGAGGGCGAGCACGGCGAGGGTCTCGGGCAGCGCGGGCATGTCGACGACCAGCAGGTCGTGGCTGTCACCGGGCGATCCGGGGCCGCCTCGCGCACGCAGCGCGTGCAGCAGCGCGAACTGCTCGCTGCCCGGCAGCTCGGTCAGTTCCTCGTCGGCCAGCCGCTTCGAGCCGAGCAGGTCGAGCAACGACCCGGCCCGTTCCTGGAGCGCGAGGAGTTCCGTGCGGAAGTGGGTGCCCGAGTCGGTCCTTGCCGCCCACAGGCCGGGCGCCACCTCGGCGGGCACGGCGCAGGTGGGTGCGCCCAGTACCGCGCCCAGGGTGTCGTCCCGGTCGGTGGAGAGCAGCAGGACGCGCTGCCCGCCGCGGGCGGCCTCCAGTGCGGTGGCCGCGGCGACGGTGGTGCGGCCCGCGCCTCCGAGGCCGGTGACGAGGACCGTACGCATCGGGCGATCAGGCCTTCGGGCCGGACTCGACGCGCTTCTTCAGACCGGCCAGCGCGCGGTCGATGATGACCTTCTCGGCCTTGCGCTTGATCATGCCGAGCATCGGGATCTTGACGTCGACGGTCAGCTGGTACGTGACCTCGGTGCGGCTGCCGCCGTCCACGGCCTTGAGGCTGTACGAGCCGTCGATGGCGCGCAGCATCTGGGACTTGACCAGCGTCCAGCTCACCTCGTTGTCGCCGGTCCAGGTGTAGGCCAGGGTGTGGTCGTCCTTGATCGCCCCGGCGTCCAGGAGCAGGCGCACCTGCTGGGCGCGGCCCTGCGCGTCGGTGGCCAGTACCTCGGCCTCCTTCACCTCGCCGGTCCAGTCGGGGTAGCGGGCGAAGTCGGCGATCACGCCCATCACGTCGGCCGGTGTCGCCTCGATCGTGATACTCGAGCTGGTGTGTTCCGCCATCGCTGTGGCTCCTCCAGTGCGGTTCCGGTCAGGGGTGCGTGCCGCGTGAAGGCTACCGCGATCGGCCAGGTCACCACTCCAGTGCCCATGGGCGGCCGGTGGACGCGAAGTGCCCGACGTTCACGCACTCGGTCGCCCCCACACGCATCCGGCGGGCGAGCGGCTGATGGACGTGGCCGAAGAGGGCGTACCGGGGGCGGGTGCGGTGGATCGCGGCGAGCAGGGCCGTGCTGCCGCGCTCGAAGCGGCGCGCCACGGTGTCGTACACCAGTTCCGGTACCTCGGGCGGAATGTGCGAGCAAAGCACGTCGACCTCGCCCAGGGCCTCGACCTTGGCGGCGTACTCCTCCTCGTCGATCTCGTACGGCGTGTTCATCGGCGACCTGAGGCCGCCGCCGACGAAGCCGAAGACACGGCCGCCGATCTCGGCGCGCTCGCCGTCGAGGACCGTGGTGCCCGGTCCGGCGTACTCCGGCCACAGGTCCGGCATGTCGACGTTGCCGTAGGTGGCGTACGTCGGCGTGGGGAAGGCGGCGAAGAGTTCGGCGTACTGCTTGCGGACCGCGGCCTCGGTCGCGGCCTTGCGGTCGAGACCGGCCCACAGCCTGCGGCCCAGGTCACGGGCGTCGTCGAAGCGACGGGCAGTGCGCAGTTCCACGATCAGGTCGGCGTTCTCGACGCCGAAGAGATCAGGGAAGATGCCGCGCGAGTGGTCGGCGTAATCGAGGAACAGGATCAGGTCGCCGAGACAGATCAGGGCATCGGCGCCCTCTCCCGCCCTGGCGAGGTCCTTCGCGTTCCCATGGACGTCACTGACCACATGCACTCGCATGGAGATCACCCTAGGACTCCCTGCTCAGCCCCGGTAGAGGGGGTCGGACCTGCGGTTACTTCCGAGGTCTCAGGAGGGTGCACTAGTCTGCGCAGAGCATCGCCACGACGTGTGACGCAGCGAACATCTGGCCAGGACCCCCTATCCGGAACCCAGTACTCGTGGGTAACGTCCGGGCAGTCCAGTCGTGCTCACCCCACTGAGCACCTGCCCGATCTTGGACCGCAGCCGACGCACCCACTGACGTGGCGCCGGCGCCCGATGAGGAGCAGCAGTCTTGCGCGAGTTCAGCCTTCCGGCCCTGTACGAGGTCCCTACGGACGGCAACCTGACGGATCTCATCCGCCGCAATGCCACTCAGCATCCAGACGTGGCGGTCATGAGCCGCAAGGTCGAAGGTGCCTGGGCGGATGTCACCGCCACCGAATTCCTCGCCGAGGTCCGCACCGCCGCCAAGGGCCTGATCGCTTCCGGCGTCCAGCCGGGCGACCGGGTCGCCCTGATGTCGGCCACCCGCTACGAGTGGGTGCTCCTCGACTTCGCGATCTGGAGCGCCGGCGCGGTCACCGTGCCGGTGTACGAAACCAGCTCCGCCGAGCAGGTCCAGTGGATCCTGGGCGACTCCGGTGCGACCGCCGTGATCATCGAGAACGACGCACACCGCGCGGCGGTCGATTCCGTGCGCGAAGGGTTGGCCGCCCTCGAACACATCTGGCAGATCGACCAGGACGCCGTAGGGCAACTGGGTTCGGTCGGCGCCGGAGTCACCGAGGAGACCGTCGACGAGCGGAGCGCCGCCGCCAAGGCGGACGACCCCGCGACGATCGTCTACACCTCGGGCACCACCGGGCGCCCCAAGGGCTGTGTGCTCAGCCACCGCAGCTTCTTCGCGGAGTGCGGCAACGCGGTGGAGCGCCTGAAACCCCTGTTCCGTACGGGCGAGTGCTCGGTGCTGCTCTTCCTGCCGGCCGCGCACGTCTTCGGGCGGCTGGTCGAGGTGGCGGCCGTGATGGCGCCGATCAAGCTCGGCTGCGTACCGGACATCAAGAACCTCACCGATGAGCTGGCCTCCTTCAGGCCGACGCTGATCCTCGGGGTGCCGCGCGTCTTCGAGAAGGTCTACAACTCGGCGCGGGCCAAGGCCCAGGCCGACGGCAAGGGCAAGATCTTCGACAAGGCGGCGGACACCGCGATCGCCTACAGCCGCGCGCTCGGCACCCCGCAGGGTCCGGCGCTGGGGCTCAAGCTGAAGCACAAGGTCTTCGACCGGCTGGTCTACAGCAAGCTGCGCGCGGTGCTCGGCGGGCGCGGCGAGTACGCGATCTCCGGCGGCGCCCCGCTCGGTGAGCGCCTCGGCCACTTCTTCCGCGGCATCGGCTTCACGGTCCTGGAGGGCTACGGCCTCACCGAGTCGTGTGCGGCGACGGCCTTCAACCCGTGGGACCGGCAGAAGATCGGCACGGTCGGCCAGCCGCTGCCCGGTTCGGTGGTGCGGATCGCGGACGACGGCGAGGTGCTGCTGCACGGCGAGCACCTCTTCTCGAGCTACTGGAACAACGAGACCGCCACCGCGGAGGCGCTGACCGACGGCTGGTTCCACACCGGTGACATCGGCACGCTCGACGAGGACGGCTACCTCGCGATCACCGGCCGGAAGAAGGAGATCATCGTCACGGCGGGCGGCAAGAACGTCGCCCCCGCGGTGATCGAGGACCGCATCCGGGCGCACGCGCTGGTCGCCGAGTGCATGGTGGTGGGCGACGGGCGGCCGTTCGTGGGCGCGCTGGTCACCCTGGACGAGGACTTCCTGGGCCGCTGGGCCGCGGAGAACGGCAAGCCGGCCGGGTCGACCGCGCTGGAGCTGCGCGACGACGCGGATCTGCTCGCGGTCGTCCAGCAGGCGGTGAACGACGGGAACGCGGCGGTGTCCAAGGCGGAGTCGGTGCGCAAGTTCCGCGTACTGCCGACCCAGTTCACCGAGGAGGCCGGGCACATCACGCCGTCGCTGAAGCTGAAGCGCAATGTGGTGGCCAAGGACTTCGCCGACGAGATCGAGGCGCTCTACCGGGGCTGACCCGCCCCGACCGACGGCGCCGGACGAACAGCCCGCCGTGGACCGACACCGATGGAGCCCGTGACCCGGGCTCCATCCGGTCGTCCACTCCCCGGAGAGGGCGTCAGAGGCCGCTCAGAGCAGCGCCTTGAGCTTCTCCGCGAGCAGGTCCCAGCGCCACTTCTCCTCGACCCACTCCCGCCCGCGCTCCCCCATCCGCCGTCGCAGCGCGGGGTCCTGGAGCAGCGTGACGATCCGGTCGGCCGACTCCTCGGCGGAGCCGCCGCGCACCACCCAGCCGGTCTCCCCGTCCAGTACGGCGTCGGGCGCGCCGCCCGAGTCCCCGGCCACCACCGGCAGGCCGGTCGCCGAGGCCTCCAAGTAGACGATGCCGAGCCCCTCGATGTCGAGGCCGCCCCGGCGGGTGCGGCAGGGCATCGCGAAGACGTCACCGGCGCCGTAGTGCGCGGGCAGCTCCGACCAGGGCACCGCTCCGGTGAAGCGCACCGAGTCCGTGACGCCGGTCTCGGCGGCCAGCTTCGACAGTTCCTTGGCGTACGGTCCGCCGCCCACGATCAGCAGCACCGCGTCCGGCACCGCGCGCAGGATCCGGGGCATCGCCAGGATCAGCGTGTCCTGGCCCTTGCGCGGCACCAACCGGGAGACGCACACCACCACGGGCCGCTCCGCGAGCCCGAGCCGTTCCCGCAGCGCGTCACCGCCCGAGCCGGGGTGGAAGGTCTCCTCGTCGACGCCGGGCGGCAACTGGGCCATCCGCGCCGCGGCTTCGGGCGTGAGCGCGCCGGCGATCCGTGAGCGCGTGTACTCGCCGAGGTAGGTGATCGTGTCCGTCCCCTCCCCGATCCTGCGCAGCAGCTGCCGGGCGGCGGGCAGTTGGGCCCAGCCCGCCTCGTGGCCGTGCGTGGTGGCGACGAGCCGGGTCGCCCCGGCCCTGCGCAGCGCCGGGGCCATCAGGCCGAGCGGCGCCGCCGCCCCGAACCACACCGAGGTACAGCCGTGTTCACGCAGCAGCCCCGCCGCGCGGCGGGTGACGCGGGGGGTCGGCAGCAGCATCGTCGTCCGGTCCCGTACGACGGTGAAGGGCTGCTCGGCGTCGAAGGCCGCGGTGACCTCGGCGCCCTCCTGGCCGCGCTTCCACGTCGAGGCGTAGACGACGAGCTGCTCGGGGTCCAGCCGCAGCGCCATGTTGTGCAGGAACGCCTGGATGCCACCGGGCCGGGGCGGAAAGTCATTGGTCACGATCAAGGTCTTGTGCATCGCCGCCGACAGTACCGAACGGCCCAGCGTCTTGGCTGCCGACCGGGCGCGCCCTGCATCATGTGTCCGCCAAGCACCCACGAACCGGACGAGGCGGCCATGACGGGCAGATGCCCCACAAGCACCCCAAGACGCCCCATCGCGCGATGCGTCGCCCTGTGGGTCCTCACCAGGGCCGTGCTGCTGCTGTGTGTCTTCAAGGTGCTCAACCTGCCGGGTCCGGACGTCACCGGCGACGTGTCGGTGATCTACCAGGGCTGGTACGAGGTGCTGCGCACCGGCACCTTCCCGCTGGACGACATCACGTGGCAGTACCCGCCGGCGGCGGCCCTCGCGGTCCTCTCACCGGCCCTGCTGCCGTTCCTGGGCTACGCCTCGGCGTTCTTCGCGCTGGCCTGTCTCGCGGACGCGCTCGTCATGGGACTGCTGCTGTACGCGGGCGGGCGCCCCGGCAAGCGGTACGCGGGCGCGTGGGTGTGGCTGGCGGGGTTGCCGCTGCTCGGCCCGACGGCGTACGCCAGATACGACGTGATGGTCACGGCCGTCGCCGTCGCCGCGCTGCTCGCCGGGGCGCGTCACCCGCGCACCATGGGGGCGCTCGCGGGGTTCGGCGCGCTGCTGAAGATCTGGCCCGTCCTGCTGCTCGTCGCCGCGCCACGCGCGCGTGCGACCCGGTCGGGGTGGACGGCGGCGGCGGTCACGTCGGCCGCGCTGCTGGTGTTGTTCTCCCTCACCATGCCGGGGTCGCTCGCCTTCCTCACCTTCCAGCGCGAGAGGGGCACCGAGGTCGAGTCGCTCGGCGGCCTCGTCTTCCACTTCGCCAGGCACTTCGGCTGGCGGGGCGAGGTCCTGCTCAACTACGGATCGGTGGAATTCGTCGGCCCTTACGTCCCGCTGGTCAGTACGGCGGCGATGGGGCTGACCGTGCTGGCCTTCGGCTGGCTGCTGCTGTGGCGGCTGCGGGCCCGCGCGTTCGGCGCGTCCACGCCGTGCGACGCGGCCTTCGCCGCCGTCCTGCTCTTCACCACGACCAGCAGGGTGATCAGCCCGCAGTATCTGCTGTGGCTGGTCGGCCTCGCGGCCGTTTGTCTGGTCTTTCGCGGCAGCAGGATGGACCGTCCGGCGCACCTGGTGCTGGCCGCGACGGGCGTCACCCTGCTGGAGTTCCCGATCTGGTTCTCGCACGTGGTGTCGAGCGACTGGCTGGGCCTGCTCCTGCTGGCCGTACGCAACGGTCTCCTGCTCGCGGCTACCCTGCTCGCCTGCCGCCGCCTGTGGCAACAGACGGCCTCCGAACCGCGCCGCCGGGCACCCCGCCCACCGGCCACCCGGCGCACCACCGACCAGGAGCCCGAGCTGCTGGCCTCATGAACAACGTGCCGGGCGCGCGGGGTTCAGCGGGTGGGGGCCGCCCAAGCGGCCCCGCGTGAGCGCCCGGCGCGCGGGGGCTTCCGGCGCCGCCGCACGGGCATTCACCGCGGCTGCGGGCACCCTTGCCGGGCCGTCCCCTCGCCCGGAGCCCGCGGAGGCCCTCAGCCCAGCCGCTCGCGCAGATACTCGCGCCACCGGACCGTGAAGTCCTCGGGCGTGGTCCCGAGTTCCTCCTGCATCGCCTTCTCGACCGCGCCCTCCCGCTGCGCATGCCCTCCGACGGCCCGGTAGAAGGCCGTCAGGCGCTCCTCGCCCCACTCCTCGGCGATCAGCCCGCAGGCCAGCCAGCCGCCCTCGTACGCGCGGGCGAGGGCGTCCGAGTCCCCTCCGAAGCCGAAGGCCTTGTCGGCGGGCAGGGCGGCGGGCAGGTCCCGGCCGCGTACGGCGCGCGCCAGTTCGGGGGCGGCCTCCTCCGCGGTGCGTCCGGTGCCGCGGTACGCCACCCAGTCGGCGAAACCCTCGGAGAGCCACAGCGGGGTGGCGGCGGAGGTATGCGCGCGGGTCGCGACGTGGGCCGACTCGTGGGCGAGGACGATCTGCTGCCCGAAGGTGCCGAGCACCGCGTACGCGTCGGGGTTCACGATCACCCGGTCCGCCGACGCCGCGCCCGAGCCGCCCGCCTCACCGGTGGTGACGGCCGCGATGCCCCGGTATCCGGCGGTCGGTCCACCCAGCAGCGAGGCCATGCCGTCGACGGAGGAAGGCACCAGGAGGACCAGGCGACGCGCCCACCGGCCTTGCCAGGCCCGGTCGACCGCCGGCACCGCGCGGTCCGCGGCGTTCGCGATCCCGCGCAGCCGCCGCTCGCTCTGGCCGACGCCGAGCACCAGGCTGTGCGTGCCGCGCACGGCCGTGACCCTGCCCTGCTCCCAGAGCTGCCGCGCGGCGCCACCGTCTTGCCCCCCGGTCTCGCCGGGGCTCTCCGCCGCGACGTACCAGCGTCCGTCCCGGCGCGTCAGGTCCAGCTTCTCGGTGGCCTTCACCGGTGCGCTGTCGAACCCGTCGAGCCGGTAGCTCAGCTCGACCCGGGCGGTGGCCCGCCCCTTGTCCGTGCGGTCGAATCCGGTCAGCCGGTACGTCCAGGAGCGCAGCGGCACCTGCGCGAGGTTCGCGAACTCCCGGCGCTCGGCGGCCCGCAGCCCGTCCGCGCGGGGGTCGATCGGGGCCAAATATGCCGCCTCGTCACGGTCGACCACCGCGGCGGCCCTGCGGTCCAGCGTCCGCTGGACGTCCCGGGCCGCGCTGCCCCCGGGGGCGCCGGGGGACGAGCACCCGGGGACGAGGAGGAGCACGGCGAGCATCGACCCCACCCACCGGCCTCGTCCCGTACCCCGCCTTCGACCTGCCACCCTGCCGATCGTACGTGCCGGGGCGCCTCGCGATCAGAGCGCCCGGGGCCCGCTCAGACGCGGGTCACCGAAGAGACCGGCATCATCCCGACCGGGTCGTAGCGCACCGGGGCGCCCGGGTACGGCGCGTGCACCACCTGGCCGTTGCCCACGTACATCCCGATGTGACTGGCGTCGTCGCGGTACGCCACCAGGTCGCCGGGCTGCGCCTGGTCCATGGAGACCTGCCGGCCCGCGTAGCGCTGCGCCTGCGAGGTGCGCGGCAGCGAGACGCCGGCCTGCGCGTACGACCACTGGATGAGCCCCGAACAGTCGAAGCCCGTAGGGCCGTTGGCACCCCAGATGTACGGCTTGCCCACGGCCTGCTGCGCGGCGAGCACCGCCGCCCCGGCCCGCCCGGAGGCGGGTGCGCCGCCCAGCTGGGGCGGGGTGTCCCCGCCGCCCGAGCGCGACGTGCGGTCGTGCTCCGCGCGCTTCTCGGACGGCAGCGAGTTCAGCAGCCGCCGCGCCTCGGCGAGCTTGCGCTCGACGACGCGCTTGTGGCGGGAGACCGCGGCGCGGCTGCGTTCCAGCTCGGTGAGCTTGTGGGAGGCCTCCACGCGCTCCTGGCCCAGCTTGCGCTGCGCGGCCTGGAGGTCGAGCAGGGAGTCCGCCTGACGGGCGCTGAGGCGGTCGAGGACGGCGGCCTTGTCGAGATAGCTGTCGGGGTCCTCGGACAGCAGCAGTGCCAGGGCCGGGTCCATGCCGCCGGACCGGTACTGGGCGCCCGCGACCGAACCGAGCGCCCCCCGCATGTGATTGATGCTCTCCTGGCCGCGCGCGGCCCTGTCCTGGGCCTGGGCCACCTGCTTGCGCAGCTGGTCCGCGTGCTCGTCGGCCTTGTTGAACCGCTCCGTGGCCTGCTCGGCCTGCTCGTACAGCCGGTCGACGCGGGCCTGCGTGGCGGTGGCCGCGTCCTGGGGGTCGGCGCTCGCCGGTGCACCACCGAGCGTCGCTGCCGCGGTCGCCGCGGCGGCGGACAGAACTGTGACCCGGGCGCTCTGCGTGAGGCCGGACTGTGAGGGACGCCGATGGGTCGCCACAGGAAGCCGCACTCCCTTCCGCTGCGCGCAAGTCCCCTGCCGCCCGGGGCGGGCGGACCAATGGACCGGGGAGCTGCGCGCGAGCAGACAGTAGCCGTGCGATCACGCACTGACCAAAGACCGCGCCGTGCACACACAGTGACGCCCCGCCGGAGGACCAGGTCACCGGCGGGGCGGAGCGTCAGCGGGAGTTACCGGAATTCGCCCGAATGGGCGGTGTCGGCGGCAACCCGTGGTGTTCGTCCGATACGCACACCGAGTCGGGTGCGCGGTCCGGACGGATCAGATACGGACGCCGAACTGGAAGGTGCCCATGTAGTCCATCGACTCGTAGCGCACCACGGCACCCGGCTTCGGGGCGTGCAGGATCTGGTTGTTGCCGGCGTACAGGCCGACGTGCGCCAGGTTGTTGAAGAACACCAGGTCGCCCGGCTTGAGCTCGCTCTTGCCGATCTTCGTGCCGTCGGCGTGCTGGGTGAACGTCGTCCGGGTGATCGAGACACCGGCCTGCGCGTACGCCCACTGGGTCAGCCCGGAGCAGTCGTAGGAGTTGGGGCCGGTGGCGCCCGAGACGTACGGCTTGCCCTGCTGGGTCGCCGCCGCGCTGAGTGCGGCGGCCCCGCGCTGGGAAGCGGGCGCCTCGTTGCCGAGCTCGACCCGGTCGCCGGCCGCGCGGCTGGCGCGCTGCTCCTGCTCCTGCATCTTCGCGCGCTCGGCGGCGGTCAGCGTGTTCAGCAGCTTCTGCGCCTGGGCGAGCTTGCCCTGGAACTTCTGCTTCTTGTCGCCGAGTTCCTTGCGGACGTCCTCGAGGTCGTCGAGCTTGTCGGTCGCCTCGGTGCGCTGCTGCGCCAGCGTGCGCTGCTTCGCCTTGATCTTCTGCAGCGCCTCGGCCTGCTTGCCGCTCAACTGGTCGAGCGCGCCGGCCTTGTCGAGGAAGTTGTCCGGGTCCGCCGAGAGGAAGAGCTGCACGGACGGGTCGATGCCGCCGGTGCGGTACTGGGCGCTCGCCACCGAACCGAGTTCGCCGCGGAGGTCGTTGAGTTCCCCCTGGCCGCGGGCGACCTTGTCCTGGAGGTTGTCGACCTCTTCCTTGAGCGTCTCCTGCCGTTCCTTGGCCCCGTTGTACTTCTCGGTGGCGGCCTCGGCCTCGTGGTAGAGCTTGTCGACCTTGGCCTTGACCTCGCTCTTGGTGGGCGTGGGATCGGCCTGAGCGGTCTGTGACGTGAGAGCGACGGCAGCGGCAGCGGTCGCGGTGAGCACGGTCACACGTGTGCGGCTCGGCTGCTTGGGTCGACGGTGGGACGCCACGAAGGCGAGCTCCTTCTTCCTCTGCCGCCTACCGGGTGGGGACGAATCCCCGGCTCCGTGGCCGGTTCCCCAGCGGAACTGGACCGAACTGCACGGACTCGGCGGTTCCTTCGCTGCCACCCCGGATGGGTGGTCTACCGCGCGAAGGTTCGAGGGCAGACCTTAGTGACCTTCTTGTGATCAGTTCAAATCCTCAAGAGAAAAAACTCCATCAGAGATGCATTCTTTACTCGCATCACACGCGCAGTAGTGACCACTTGACGTTACGTTCCGTCAATTGGGGCATTAAGCCCACCAGTTACTAGACGCGCGAAAGCCGCTTCAGCAACAAGACGGACGCGACCGGCCTGGCGCCCGCCTTGGCCACTCCGTCGGCCACTTCACGGTCGGTGGAGACCACCACGACGGGGCGGCCGGGCGGCTCCGCCCGCACCAGCTGCCTGATGACCTCGTCCGCGGTCACCCCCGACTTGCTGAACAGCACCCGTACCCCGCGCGGCGGCGCGAGCAGCACCGGCGCCGCCAGCTCCGCGCCGTCGAAGACACAGGTCACCTCGGCGCCGGTCTGCGCGGCGAGCATCGAGAGGCCGCCGAGCAGCCGCAGCCGCTGCTTGTCCAGCGGCATCTGCGGATAGCCCGTCTTGGTGACGTTGTACCCGTCCACCACCAGGTGGGCCTGCGGCAGCGCGAGCAACTGGTCGAGCAGCGCGGGGTCCGTGTCGGAGAGCGCCCTGGCCGCGATGTCCTTGGGGGTCATACGGCCCGGCTCGACGGCGTCCACGGTGTCCGCGGGGCGCATGGTGGCCGGCGGCAAGGCCAGTTCCCGGCGCAGCCCCTGGGCAGCGTCCAGCACCGTGTCGAGCAGCAGCCGCACCCGCATGTCCTCCATGCTGCGACCCTCGCGCACGGCCCTGCGCCCCGCCTCGGCCGACGCCTCCGCCTCGGCGAGGCGGGACTTCAGGCGCCTGGACTCGCTCTCGGCCGAGGTGACATGGGTGGCGGCGGTGGCCTTGATGGCGTCGATCTCGGCGCCCGTACGGCGCAGGGCGGCCTCGCCGCGCTTCACGTCGCTCAGCGCGCTGCGCAGCTTGCGGTGCAGTATGTCGGCTTCCTTGCGGGCCGTCTCCAGCTCCGTGCGCAGCCGCTCGGTCTCGCTCTTGGTGTGCTCGCGGGCCAGCACCAGCTCTTCGCGCAGCTGCTCCAGTTCCTGCTGGGCGGCCTCGTCGGCGCGCTCGGCGTCCGCGCGCTGCGCCTCTTCACCGGCGGCGGCCACCAGCTTGACCCAACCGACGGGACGCAGCACATAGGCGGCGGCGGCCACATCGACCGGGTCGGCGGCGGCAGGCGGCGAACCGGCCTCCAGCGCGCCGGCCAGCTCGGGCTGCGCCTCGCGCAGCCGCTCACCGATGCGCTGACGGAACAGCCGGTCGCCCTCCAGGGCGGCCGCCATCGCGTTCCCCCCGAACTTGGCACGCCGGGTCGGGGTGAAGCGGGCGTACTGTCTCAGCTGGGCCGGGAGATCGGCGACGGTGAGCCCGCCGAACGCGTCCGAGACCAGCGCGACGACCTTGCGCCGCACGCCTTCGGGCAGCGGGCGGTCGAGCACCTCGGCGGCGTCCCCGGCCGAGCCGGCCGGTTCAGCGCCTTGCGCGTGCTCCACAATCCGTCACCCCATCACCTATCGGGCCGGTCCGCTCAGGAGCCGACTCCCGGCCTGTCCACCAGTTCGATCTGGTCCACGGCATTGCACCAGCGGCACCGCACCGACTCGATGGTCTCACTGACCACCTCGCGTTCCTCGACCTTGGATTCTCCGGCCAGGTCGAGGTGGACGTACTCGACGACCTTGGAGGAGCGGGTCACGTCGAACCGGGTGAGATTGCCGCACAGTGCGCAGCGCCACCGCGTCTCGGTGGTCGGGAGGGGAACCGTCGTCATATGGCGTCCTCTTTCGTTGTGCCTACTGCCCGTAACCCTACGGCCTCGCGGGTACCGGGCGTGGCGGGTGTCGACCAGGCGAGACCCGGCGAGGCGCTCTGTCCAGGACAGTCCCGTTACGTCACACTCTGTCCATGCTCGATTGGCGGGAAGCGGCCCGGGGCCCGGTGGTGACCTACGGATTGATCGGCGTGTGCTGTCTGGTCTTCGTCATCGGCCCCGTCTCCGGATTCAACCCGGCGTACGGCACGGGTGACGCCCTGCTCGCCGCCCAGAGCGCGTACTTCGAGCGGTGGGGCGTGATCCCCAGCGAGCTGCTGAGCGGCTCGGGCCCGGCGCTGCTCACACCGGCCACCGCACTGTTCGTGCACGGCGGGTGGCTCCACCTACTGGGCAACATGCTCTTCCTGTACGTCTTCGGGATGATGGCCGAGGAGCGGATGGGCCGCGTGCGGTTCGCCCTGTTCTACGTGGTCTGCGGCTGTCTCGCCCTGCTGGCGTACGCCGTCGCGCACGCGGACTCCGACCAGACGCTGGTGGGTGCGTCCGGCGCGATCTCCGCGGTGCTCGGCGCCTTCCTCTTCCTCTTCCCCCGGGCCAGGGTCACCAGCCTCTTCCCGTTCCTTCTCTTCCTGCCGCTGCGCTTCCCCGCCTGGATCGTGCTGATCTTCTGGTTCGCCCTCCAGTGGCTGGCGGCGCGGAGCGCGGACTCCGGGCCCGGTGTCGCGTATCTCGCGCACCTGGTGGGCTTCTGCGCGGGCTTCCTCTACGCCTGGGGGCGGTACGGGCGTACGGATAGAGTGGCAGCCCCAGCGCAGGCCACCGAGGGAGAAAGCCAACCGTGATCACCGCGATCGTGCTCATCAAGACCAGCGTGGACCGGATCCCCGAGATCGCCGAGTCGATCGCCTCGCTCGACAGCGTCAGCGAGGTCTTCTCGGTCACCGGTACGTACGACCTGATCGCCATGGTGCGCGTGGCCAAGCACGACGACCTCGCCGATGTCATCCCCGGCAGCATCAGCAAGATCCCCGGCGTCGAGGGCACCGACACCCACGTGGCGTTCCGTACGTACTCGCAGCACGACCTCGAAGCGGCCTTCGCCATCGGCCTCGACGCGTAGCGTCCGACGCGACGAAGGGCGCCCGGCGCGTGATCGCGCCCGGCGCCCTCCTCACGGCATGATCCGCGCGCGGCCGGCCGCCTGGAGCGCCGACGCGTTCACGAAGTCCCGGTCCGGCACGCAACGGCCGTCCTCGGTGCGGTAGTTCCACTGTGCGCCCTGCCGTACGAGCTCCTTGACCGCCCCGACGAACCGCTCCACGTGCTCGTCGGGCGTGCCCGCGCCGAAGCTGACCCGGATCGCGTTCAGCGAGCGCTCGCCCGGCTCGGCCTCGGGGGCGCCGCACTCCCCCGGGTCCTGCGCGTCACTGCCCAGGAGGGTCCGTACCAGCGGGTGGGCGCAGAACAGGCCGTCCCGTACGCCGATTCCGTACTCGGCGGACAGCGCGGCGGCGAAGTGCGAGCTGTTCCAGCCGTCGACCACGAACGAGATGACGCCGACGCGCGGGGCGTCGTCCCCGAAGAGGGACAGCACCCTGACCGCGCCGACCTCGGCGAGGCCTTCGCGGACCTTCGTGACGAGCCCCTGCTCGCGCTCGACCAGCGAGTCGAAGCCGGCCTCGGTGAGCGCCTTGCATGCGGCGGCGATCGAGTAGACCCCGATGACGTTCGGCGAGCCGGCCTCGTGGCGGGCCGCCGTGGTGTGCCACTCGACGTCCACGCCGCCGTCACCGCGCCGGGCGACCTTGCGCGAGGCCCCGCCGCCCGCGAGGTACGGCTCGGCGGCCTGCAGCCAGTCGGCGCGGCCCGCGAGCACGCCCGAGCCGAACGGCGCGTACAGCTTGTGCCCGGAGAAGGCGACCCAGTCGACGTCCAGCTCGTCGATGTCCAGCGGGTGGTGCGGCGCGAGCTGCGCGGCGTCCAGCACGATGCGCGCGCCGTGGGCGTGCGCGGCGGCGGCGAGCTCCCGCACCGGCCACAGCTCACCGGTGACGTTCGAAGCGCCGGTGACGCAGACCAGCGCCGGGCCGTAGGGCTCCCGGTCGGCCAGGGCGCGCTCCAGGGTCTCGACGGCCTGGGCCGGGGTGCGCGGCGCGTTCAGGTAGGTCACCTCGGCGTCGCGCCAGGGCAGCAGCGACGCGTGGTGCTCGGTCTCGAAGACGAAGACCTGGCAGTCGGTGGGCAGCGCCGCGGCCAGCAGGTTCAGCGAGTCGGTGGTGGACCGGGTGAAGACGACCTGGTCGCTCTCGCGGCAGCCGAGGAACTCGGCGACGGTGGCGCGGCTGTTCTCGAAGAGGTCGGTCGACAGCTGCGAGAGGTAACCGGCGCCGCGGTGCACGCTGCCGTAGTAGGGGGCGTACGCCGCCACGTCGTCCCACACCCGCTGCAGGGCCGGGGCGCTCGCCGCGTAGTCGAGGGCCGCGTAGGTGACCTCGCCACCGGTGACGAGCGGCACGAGCACATCTCGCCCAAGCACGGGCAGAGGTGCACAAAGGGTCTGGTCGGCGGCAGCGGTGGAGACAGACATGGCGAACTCCCGTGGAGGACAGGCGAATTCACTGCGCCGGCAGGTGTGCGGCAGCGCAGGAAAAGACGAAAAGGGGGGGGCGGAAGTGGGGCTACGAGCCCTATCGCATTCGCTTGCTCACGAGACTGCTCCCTTGAGGACCAGGACCCCAGGGGTGGCATCCAACGATGCCAGGGGTCCGCGCTTGCCGTAGACCTTTGTGTCTACGACCTGGTCTTCACCCGGGGCACCCCGCCACGGACGGAGGGTTGCCGGACAGCAAGCCGGGGCCAAAACGCTGTCACTCATGACCTGGACTGAATCTTGCCACACGTTCAAAAAGACGCAAGGCGCCGTCCAGACTTCGGACTGCGCCCTGCGTCACACGGACGGGGGTTCTCAGCTGTTGCTGGCCGCCACCCAGCGCTCCAGCGCCGCGCGGGCCGCCCCCGAGTCGATCGCCTCGGCGGCCTTGGCGATGCCCACCGCGAGCTGCTCGGTCAGGGACGCCTCGGTCGGGTCCAGCGCGACCAGCGCCGCCGCCGTGTTGAGCAGCACCGCTTCGCGCACGGCCCCGGTCTCGCCCGCCAGCAGCCGACGCGCGACGTCCGCGTTGTACGAGGCGTCCGCGCCCCGCAGGGCCTCCACGGGCACGATGTCCAGGCCCACGTGACGCGGATCGAAGGCCTCCTCGCGGACGGCTCCGTCGCGCACCACCCAGACGCGTGAGGTCGCGGTGGTGGTCAGCTCGTCGAGCCCGTCGTCGCCGCGGAAGACGAGCGCGGAGTTCCCCCGTTCGGCGAGCACACCCGCCACGATCGGGGCCATCCGGGCGTCCGCGACCCCGACCGCCTGGGCCCGTACCCTGGCCGGGTTCGTCAGCGGGCCGAGAATGTTGAAAGTGGTCTGCGCGCCCAGCTCCCTGCGTGCCTTCGCGGCGTACCGCAGGGCCGGGTGGAACTTCACGGCGAAGCAGAAGGTGATGCCCGCCTCCTCCGCGACCTCGGCGACACGCCGCGGAGTCAGCTCCAGGTTGACGCCGAGCTTCTCCAGGACGTCCGAGGCGCCGCTCGCCGACGAGGCGGCGCGGTTGCCGTGCTTGACGACCTTGGCGCCGGTGCCCGCGACGACGATCGCCGACATCGTGGAGATGTTGACCGTCTTGGCCAGGTCGCCGCCGGTGCCGACGATGTCGACGGTACGGCCGGGCACCTCGATGGTGTTGGCGTGCGCGTACATCGCGCGGACCATCCCGGAGACCTCGTCGACCGTCTCGCCCTTGGCCCGCAGCGCGACCGCGAACCCGGCGATCTGGGCGTCGGTCGCCTCGCCGCTCATGATGCGGTCCATGGCCCACGCGGTGTCGTCCGCGGTCAGGTTCTCGCCGCGCAGCAGGGAGTTCAGCACACCCGGCCAGGAGCCGGCCGCCACGCTGTCGCCGCCAACCGGGGTCACAACGTTCATGGTCCGCTCCTGGGTCCACAGCCGAATAGGGATGGCCCCCACCCTATCCAGCCCCCGGGAACAGCGAGGAGCCCCGTCCAGCGAATGGACGGGGCTCCTGCCGTGGCGACCCTTCGGTCACATGCTCAGGTGATCAGTGGTGGCCGTGGCCGCTGGTGATCTCCTTGTACTCGTCGGCGGTGGGCTTGGGAATCTGGTTGCCCTCGCCGTACATGCCCTTGCTCAGCTTGACCTTCAGCTTCTGCGAGCCGGAGACCTTGCGCCGCACGCCGTTCTCGTCGACCGTCGCACCGATCTCGGCGGGCTCGTACTGCTCGTGCGCCGTGAGGGTGTGCAGCTGCTCCTGGTTGAGCGGCTGGTGGATCTCGACGAACTCACCGTGCGGCAGCCGCTTGATGATGCCGGACTCGCGTCCGTGCAGCACCTTCTCCGCGTCGCGCCGCTGCAGACCCATGCAGATCCGCTTGGTGGCGATGAACACGAGGACGGGGCCGACGAAGAAGAAGATCCGTACGAACCAGGTGATCGTGTTGATCGACAGACTGAAGTGGGTGGCCCAGATGTCGTTGCCGCCACCGATCAGCATGATGAAGTACGCCGCGATCCAGGCCGCACCGAAACCGGTACGCGTCGGCGCGTTGCGCGGGCGGTCCAGGATGTGGTGCTCGCGCTTGTCCCCGGTGACCCAGGACTCGATGAACGGATAGACCGCGATCGCGCCCAGCACCAGCGGGAAGATCGCCAGCGGGATCATCACGCCCAGGGCCAGGGTGTGGCCCCACGCGTTGATCTCCCAGCCCGGCATCACTCGGATCAGCCCCTCGGCGAAGCCCATGTACCAGTCGGGCTGTGCGCCGGTGGAGACCTGGTCGGGCCGGTAAGGACCGAGCGCCCAGACCGGGTTGATCGTGAACATCGCCGAGATGGCCGCGATGACACCGAAGACCAGGAAGAAGAAGCCTCCGGCCTTGGCCATGTAGACCGGCAGCAGCGGCATGCCGACGACGTTCTTGTTGGTGCGGCCGGGGCCCGCGAACTGCGTGTGCTTGTGGTAGAAGACCAGGATCAGGTGCGCCACCACGAGCCCGAGCATGATGCCCGGCAACAGCAGGATGTGGATCGAGTAGAACCTGGCCACCATGTCGTGGCCCGGGAACTCGCCGCCGAACAGGAACATCGAGATGTACGTGCCGACGACCGGCATGGACAGGATCGCGCCCTGGGTGAAGCGGACACCGGTGCCCGACAGCAGGTCGTCCGGGAGCGAGTAACCGGTGAAACCGGTGAACATGCCCAGGACGAACAGCAGGAAGCCGAACAGCCAGTTGATCTCACGCGGCTTGCGGAAGGCGCCCGTGAAGAACACGCGCATCATGTGCACGAACATCGCGGCCAGGAAGATCAGCGCGGCCCAGTGGTGGATCTGCCGGATGAGCAGGCCGCCGCGGATGTCGAAGCTGATCTCCAGGGTCGACGCGTAGGCCTCCGTCATACGGATGCCCTGCATCGGCACGTACGAGCCGTGGTAGACGACCTCGTTCATGCTCGGGTGGAAGAACAGCGTCAGATACACACCCGTAAGGATGATGATGATGAAGCTGTAGAGGCAGATCTCGCCCAGCATGAAGGACCAGTGGTCCGGGAAGATCTTGCGCATGTTGGCCTTGGCGAGGCTGTAGATGCCCAGCCTGCCATCGGCCCAGTCGGCGACCTTCTCGCCGGCGGGCGCCTCTTTGCGCTGTGGTTCGGTGACGGTACTCATCCGCGCTCCCAGAAGGAAGGACCGACGGGCTCTTCGAAGCCGCTGAGCGCTTCGAGGAATCCTTCGTCATTCACACCGATCCGCAGCTGCGGAAGCGCGTGACCGGCCGGGCCGAAGATGACGCGGGCGCCGTCGGAGAGGTCGAAGGTGGACTGGTGGCACGGGCAGAGCACGTGGTGCGTCTGCTGCTCGTACAGGCTGATCGGGCAGCCGACATGGGTGCAGATCTTCGAGAACGCCACGATGCCTTCGTGGGCCCATTCGAGCTGGCGCTTGTCCTTGATGTCGTCCGGCTGAATGCGGACGATCATCAGGGCGGCCTTGGCGATCTCGTTGTTGAACTCGTGATCGTCCTCCTTCAGCCCTTCGGGCATGGCGAAGGTCAGCGAACCGACCGCCACGTCCTCGGGCCGCAGGGGCTCCATGGTGTTCTGGTTGATCAGCATCTTGCCCTTGGCCCACAGCGTCTCGCGCAGCTTCTTCTCGGGCAGCGGCCCGAGGTCGCGCAGCAGCACCACACCGGCGAGCGGCACCATGGCCAGCGCGCCGAACATCGTGGTGCGGATCAGCTTGCGGCGTCCGATGGCCGATTCCTGGGCTCCGGCCTTGAAGTCGGCCATCACCTTGGCCTTGACCTCGGGCTCGGCCGAGATCGCGTGCCGCTCGTCGGCGACCTCCACGTCGGACATCAGGGTGCGGGCCCAGTGGACCGCCCCCGCGCCGATGCAGAAGAGCGCGAGACCGAGCGTCAGACCCAGCGAGAAGTTGAGCGCGCTCACGTGGCCGAACAGCCAGATGTACACGATCTGGTCGACCGGGAAGGTCACGAAGGAGGCGATGAAGCCGATCGTCGCCAGCATCGACAGCGTGAAGAGGAACGCGACCGTGCGCTCGGAGCGCTTGGCGGCCTCTTCGTCGATGTCCTGGATGCGCGGCTTGTGGGCCGGCAGCCCCGGGTCGGCGAACGGATCGTCCGCCACGGCTACCGCGCCGTGCGCGGTGTCCTGCTCACTGGGCAGGTTCTTTTCTGGAATCTCTTGGCTACTCATGACTTCTTGGCCTTAGCGGTGTGGGCCGCGACCCAGACGGCGACTGCGACGAGAGAACCCAGACCGAAGATCCAGGCGAAGAGACCTTCGCTGACCGGACCGAGGCCGCCCAGCGCATGGCCGCCCGGGCTCTCGGACTGCTCACCGTTGACGGTCTGGATGTACGCGATGATGTCCCTCTTCTGCTCCTCCGGCAGCGTGCCGTCGGGGAAGGAAGGCATGTTCTGCGGGCCGGTCTGCATGGCCTCGTAGAGATGCTTCGGCTCCACGCCCTCAAGGTTCGGGGCGTACTTGCCGTTGGTCAGCGCGCCGCCCTCACCGGTGAAGTTGTGGCACTGGGCGCAGTTGGTACGGAACAGGTCGCCACCCTTGGCGATGTCCGCACCTTCGGGGTTGTACTGCTTTTCGGCCGGAATGATCGGGCCGGCGCCGAGCGAAGCGACGTACGCGGCAAGCTGATCGATCTCGGCCTGCGGGTAGATCTTCTGCTTCTTCGGCACCTGGGCGCCGGGCTGCTGCGCCGGCATACGGCCGGTGCCGACCTGGAAGTCCACTGCGGCAGAGCCGACGCCGACGAGGCTCGGCCCGTCGGAGCCGCCCTGACCGCCGGTGCCGTGGCAGCTGGAGCAGCCGACGGCGTAGAGCTTCTTGCCCTCCTCGATGGCGAGGGATTGGGCGGTTTCATCGGCCTGCGCCTTGCCCGCGGGGGCGAACGCGGCGTACAGCCCCCCGGTGGCCGCCAGCGCGAGGAGTAGGACGACGACCGCCGCCAGCGGATGGCGTCGTCGTGCGGAGAGCTTTTTCACGGATTACCCCGGTGTCAGGATCTTCTGCGTCGGTGACTGGATGCGGGACGGGTGCGGACCCGACCTACTTGATCATGTAGATCGTGGCGAAGAGCCCGATCCAGACGACATCGACGAAGTGCCAGTAGTAGGACACGACGATGGCGGCGGTTGCCTGTTCATGGGTGAATCTCTTGGCCGCGTACGTACGGCCCAGGACCAGCAGGAAGGCGATGAGTCCGCCCGTCACATGCAGTCCGTGGAACCCGGTGGTCAGGTAGAACACCGAGCCGTACGGGTCGGACGAGAGCGAGAGGCCCTCCTGCTTGACCAGCTCGGTGTACTCGAGCACCTGGCCGCCGATGAAGATCGAGCCCATCACGAAGGTGAGAATGAACCACGCCCGGAGCCTCTTCACATCGCCACGCTCGGCGGCGAAGACGCCGAGCTGGCAAGTCAGGGAAGAGAGCACCAGGATCGTGGTGTTTGTCGCCGAAAACGGGAAGTTCAGCGATGACGCCATTTCCTTCCAGTGGTCGGGACCCATCACCGATCGCAGGGTGAAGTACATCGCGAAGAGGGCCGCGAAGAACATCAGCTCGGAACTCAGCCAGATGATGGTTCCGACGCTGGTGAGGTTCGGCCGATTGACCGACGGGTGCGCGTGCCCGGTATCTACTGTCGTTGCTGTCGCCACGACCGACATTATGTCGGTCGCTTATCCCGCCCTCACTCCCGGGGGTGCCATTCGGTGTGTCAGGACCGTGCGTCCTGCCCGAACGGCCCATCGAAGCCCTGTCGGAACCGGTGCTGACAGGGCGTTCGGCGGAGTAGCATCCGCGCATCGGTGCCTGAGCCGATGCCGCCGACGAATCGGAGGAACAATGCAGTCGAGCGCCACGGTCCTGGTCTACAGCGACGACGCGAACACCCGTGAACAGGTGCGGCTGGCAGCTGGTCGCAGGCCCGCCGCGGACGTTCCGCCGGTGGAGTTCCTGGAGTGCGCGACGCTGCCCGCCGTGCTGAAGGCACTGGACGAGGGCGGCATCGACGTCTGCGTGCTGGACGGCGAGGCGGTTCCCGCGGGCGGCATGGGCGTGTGCCGGCAGATCAAGGACGAGATCTTCAACTGCCCGCCCGTGCTGCTGCTGATCGGCCGCCCGCAGGACGCCTGGCTGGCCACCTGGAGCCGCGCCGAGAGCGCGGTGACGCTTCCGGTGGAGCCGGTGAACTTCGCCGGCGCCCTGGCCGACCTGCTGCGCACGAGGCTCGCCGTCGAGGCCTGACAGCCGCGGAGATCCGCCGGGCACCCAGGGCCCCGTCAGACCTCCGGCCGCAGTCGGGCCGCGTCGACGGGGCTCCTGCCGTCCTGGGTGCCGACCAGCAGGGCACTGCCCTTGCGCCACTTGTCCCAGGACAGGTTCCAGTCGCCGAAACCGTTGCCGAAGGTGTCCATCGTGTCGCCGTAGCTGTTGACGACCTTGACGATGTCGCCCTGGCGCACGGTCTCGTAGAACCAGGCGGCGTTGCCCGTGCTCATGCCGGTGCAGCCGTGACTGACGTTGCTGGAGCCCTGCGAGCCGACGGACCACGGGGCCGCGTGGACGTACTCGCCGCTCCAGGTGACGCGCGTCGCGTAGTAGACGGGCAGGTTGTACGAGTCCGACGTGCCCTCCGGGATGCCGATGCTCGTACCGCGCATGCGTACGAAGTACTCCTTGCCCAGTACCACTTTGACCCCGTTGCGGGTGGAATAGCCCGGCTTGCCGGTGGTCACCGGGATGGTATTGATCACTTCCCCGTTGCGGCTGACCGTCATGTAGTGCGAGCCCGCGTCGGTGACGGCCTCGATCCGGTCGCCGGTGGTGAGCTTCAGCGGCTTCGTGGCGCCGCCGTAGAGCTTGTCGGCGACCTTGAGGCCTTCGAGACTGCTGCGCACCTCGATGGTGGCGTTGGCGGGCCAGTACTCCTTCGGGCGGAAGTGCAGATTCTCACTGTCGACCCAGTGCCAGGCGCCGTCCACCGAGGGGGTCGACTCGACCCGCAGGCCGCGCTCGACGACCGCCCTGGCCTCCTTGCCCTTCACCGGGGCACTGAGTTCGGCGGTGACGGGCTGCCCGACGCCGTACTTGCCGGCCTCCGGGCCGAAGGTGACCTTCAGCTTCTTCTTCGCCGGCGCCGTGTCGACGGTGAGCGTGCGCCTGCCCGGCGAGCCGCTCTTGTCCTCGGTGCTGACCTGGACCGCGTAGCGGGCCCCTGCGGCCAGCGGGGCGGTGCTGTGCCAGCGGGCCCCGTCGACGGAGAGTTCGCCCGCCAGATAGCGCCCTGCGGCGTCGGTGGCCGTCACGTCGGTGATCCGGCCGTCCTTACTCTTGGCCATGATCTCAAGGGGCTTGTCCGGGTCGGCCTTGGCCGCGCCCGTGGCTCCGTTGAAGGAGATCTGGCTCGCCGCGTCGTAGGGCGTCGCCGAGAGCGGATGACTTTCGGACTCGCCGCAAGCGGTGACTCCCGCCCCGAGGGACACGACCAGCAGGGAGCAGCTCAGGACCGTCCGGATTCGAGGTGAATTGGTCATGATCACACGTTATGAACATAAACCGGATCCGGCGCGCCGAGAGAGGGCAAACGAGGGGCCCGGCCACCTGACGTACAGGTGGCCGGGCCCCTCGCGGATGCTGCGGTGGTGCTACTGGTTCTGGTCTTCGCCTCGGTAGTACTCGAAGACCCAGCCGAAGAGGCCGATCAGAAGCAGCGGCGCCGAGAAGTACAGCAGCCACCACCCCATGGCGACGGCGAGGAACGCGAACGCCCCACCGATGGCCAGCGCGAGCGGCTGCCAGCTGTGCGGGGCGAAGAACCCCACTTCACCGGCCTCGTCCGCGACGTCGGCCTGCTTGTCGTCCTGAGCCATCGAGTCGGCACGCTTGGCCGTGAAGGCCAGGTAGAAACCGATCATGACGCTCAGGCCGAAGGCGAGCACGAGGGCCGTGGTGCCCGCGGGCTCCTTCGACCACACACCGTAGGTGATCGCCATGGCGGCGATGAACACGCTCAGCCAGATGAACAGCTGTCCCTGGACCTTCACTTGCCGGCCTCCTTGCCGCCGGTGAGGACCTTGTCACCCTCGGAGCCTTGGTTCTCGAGCTGGTCGAGAGCCGCGATCTCCGGGTGGTGCAGGTCGAACGCCGGGGATTCGGAACGGATCCGCGGCAGCGTGAGGAAGTTGTGCCGCGGGGGCGGGCAGGACGTTGCCCATTCGAGCGAACGGCCGTAGCCCCAGGGGTCGTCGACCTCGATCTTCTTGCCGTACTTCGCGGTCTTCCAGACGTTGTAGAAGAACGGGAGCACGGACAGGCCCAGCAGGAACGAGCTGATCGTCGAGATGGTGTTCAGCGCGGTGAAGCCGTCGGCGGCGAGATAGTCCGCGTAACGCCGCGGCATGCCCTCCGCACCGAGCCAGTGCTGAACCAGGAACGTGCCGTGGAAGCCCACGAACAGCGTCCAGAAGGTGATCTTGCCGAGCCGCTCGTCCAGCATCTTGCCGGTGAACTTCGGCCACCAGAAGTGGAAGCCGGAGAACATCGCGAAGACCACGGTGCCGAAGATGACGTAGTGGAAGTGCGCGACGACGAAGTACGAGTCGGAGACGTGGAAGTCCATCGGGGGCGAGGCCAGGATGACGCCGGTCAGACCACCGAAGGCGAAGGTGATCAGGAAGCCGACGGCCCAGAGCATCGGTGTCTCGAAGGACAGTGAGCCCTTCCACATCGTGCCGATCCAGTTGAAGAACTTCACACCGGTCGGCACCGCGATCAAGAAGGTCATGAACGAGAAGAACGGCAGTAGGACGCCGCCCGTGACGTACATGTGGTGCGCCCACACCGTGACCGAGAGGCCGGCGATCGCGATCGTCGCGCCGATGAGGCCGATGTAACCGAACATCGGCTTGCGGCTGAAGACCGGGATCACTTCGGAAATGATTCCGAAGAATGGCAAAGCGATGATGTACACCTCTGGATGGCCGAAGAACCAGAAGAGGTGTTGCCAGAGAATCGCCCCGCCGTTGGCCGAGTCGAAGATGTGCGCACCGAATTTCCGATCCGCCTCCAGCGCGAACAGCGCGGCGGCCAGTACCGGGAAGGCGAGCAGGACCAGCACACCGGTCAGCAGCACGTTCCAGGTGAAGATCGGCATCCGGAACATCGTCATGCCAGGCGCGCGCATGCAGATGATCGTGGTGATGAAGTTGACCGAACCGAGGATCGTGCCGAAGCCGGAGAAGGCCAGACCCATGATCCACATGTCGGCGCCGACACCCGGCGAGCGGACCGCGTCCGACAGCGGGGAGTAGGCGAACCAGCCGAAGTCGGCCGCGCCGTTCGGGGTGATGAAGCCGGCCACCGCGATGATCGAGCCGAGCAGGTACAGCCAGTACGCGAACATGTTCAGCCGCGGGAACGCCACGTCGGGCGCGCCGATCTGCAGCGGCATGATCCAGTTCGCGAACCCTGCGAACAGCGGCGTCGCGAACATCAGCAGCATGATCGTGCCGTGCATCGTGAACGCCTGGTTGAACTGCTCGTTCGACATGATCTGCGTGCCGGGACGGGCGAGCTCGGCACGCATGAAGAGCGCCATCACGCCGCCGACACAGAAGAACACGAACGACGTGATCAGGTAGAGCGAGCCGATCGTCTTGTGGTCAGTGGTGGTGAGCCACTTCACCACCACGTTCCCCGGCTCCTTGCGCCGCACCGGCAGCTCGTTCTCGTACGAGTCGTCTGCTGCCTCGGCACCCTGGGGTTGATTGAGGATGCTCACAGTTTGTTCGTCTCCGCATTCCTGGCCGGGTCCGTCTGCTCGATACCGGCCGGGATGTAGCCGGTCTGGCCCTTCTCCGCCAGCTCCTTGAGGTGCTGCTGGTAGCGCTCCGGAGAGACGACCTTCACGTTGAAGAGCATCCGGGAGTGGTCGGCGCCGCAGAGCTCGGCGCACTTGCCCCTGAAGGTGCCCTCACGGGTGGGGGTCACCTCGAAGGCGTTGGTGTGGCCCGGGATCACGTCCTGCTTCATCAGGAACGGCACCACCCAGAAGGAGTGGATGACGTCGCGCGAAGTAAGAACGAAGCGGACCTTCTCGCCCTTCGGCAGCCACAGGGTCGGACCCGGATTGCCGTTCTGCGGGTTCTGCTCCCCCGGGGTACCGACGGCGTAGACGCCCTCGGCCCCTTCGGGGAACTGCTTGGTGAACTTGTCCGGGATCGCGTCGAGCTCCTTGGGGAGCTTTCCGCCCGTGGCGGCTTCGCCGTCCACGTTCTCCACGTAGTTGAAGCCCCAGCTCCACTGGAAGCCGACCACATTGATGGTGTGGGCCGGCTTGTCGTCGAGCGCGAGAAGCTTCGACTCGTCGCGGGCGGTGAAGTAGAAGAGCACCGAGACGATGATGAGGGGGACCACGGTGTACAACGCCTCGATGGGCATGTTGTACCGGGTCTGCGGAGGTACCTCGACCTTGGTGCGGCTACGCCGGTGGAAGATGACGCTCCACAGGATCAGACCCCAGACCAGCACACCCGTGATGAGCGCTGCCGCCCACGAGCCCTGCCAGAGGGAGAGAATGATCGGAGCCTCTTCGGTGACCGGGGTAGGCATCCCGAGGCGGGGGAAGTCCTCCCATGTGTACGAGCAACCAGAGGCGGTCGCCAGGACCACGCCCACGGTCAGCACCTGGAGCAGCTTCCGCCGCATCGGGCGCCGCGACGAGCGGTCGGAGCCGTTGGGACTCACGTAGCGCCTTCCCGAGAGTCTCGCCCGCGCGGTCGGTTGTGCGGCCGCCTCGCTGGTCGGTCGCCGGCCCTGACGCGGGCAGGGGTTTGGATGTTTATGCGGACCAAACCCTACTGGACGCTATTTGGGGTCGCGCGGGGAGGGTGCCCAACGCGCCGCAGCGCTCCCCGAAGGGATGGATTGTCGGCGGAATCCCGGCCTCCGGGGCTTTCCTGACGCCCCCTCCCCCGCCGGTGGGACGCCGGTCCGCCGGGGCGGGGATTAGCGTGGTGGCGTGCCCTACTTCGACGCCGCCTCCGCCGCCCCCCTGCACCCCGTCGCCCGACAGGCCCTGGTGGCCTCGCTGGACGAGGGATGGGCCGATCCCGCCCGGCTCTACCGTGAGGGGCGGCGGGCCAGGCTGCTGCTCGACGCGGCGCGGGAAGCCGCGGCCGAAGCGGTGGGCTGCCGCCCCGACGAGCTGGTTTTCACCTCTTCGGGCACCCGCGCGGTGCACTCCGCGATCTCCGGCGCCCTCGCCGCACGTCGGCGTGTCGGCGGTCATCTGGTGGTGTCGGCCGTCGAGCACTCCTCGGTGCTCCATTCGGTGGCGGCGCACGAGGCCGCGGGCGGTACGTCGACCGAGGTGGCGGTCGACCGGACCGGCGCCGTGTCCCCCGATACGTACGCCCGCGCCCTGCGAGCGGACACCGCGCTGGCCTGTCTGCAGTCCGCCAATCACGAGGTCGGCACCGAGCAGCCGGTGGCCGAAATCGCACAGCAGTGCCGAGCGGCGGGTGTGCCCCTGCTGGTGGACGCGGCGCAGTCGCTGGGCTGGGGCCG
This sequence comes from Streptomyces sp. A5-4, assembly GCF_051131715.1. Classification (NCBI taxonomy): domain Bacteria; kingdom Bacillati; phylum Actinomycetota; class Actinomycetes; order Kitasatosporales; family Streptomycetaceae; genus Streptomyces; species Streptomyces sp. A5-4. The sequence continues at coordinate 1,845,699 of NZ_CP178591.1, forward strand.
GGTGGCGGGCGACTGGTCGCTGCTCGCCGCCAGTGCCCACAAATGGGGCGGTCCGGCAGGAGTCGGGCTGCTGGTCGTCCGTAAGGGGGTGCGATTCGCCCCCCAAGGCCCGGCCGACGAGCGTGAGTCGGGGCGGGCGGCCGGCTTCGAGAATCTGCCCGCGATCGTGGCGGCGGCGGCCTCCCTGCGCGCCGTACGGGCCGAGGCGGACCGGGAGGCGGTGCGGCTGCGGGCGCTGGTCGACCGGATCAGGACCCGGGTGCCCGAGCTCGTACCGGACGTCGAGGTGGTCGGCGATCCGGTGCGGCGGCTGCCGCACCTGGTCACGTTCTCCTGTCTCTATGTCGACGGGGAGACACTGCTGCACGAGCTGGACCGGGCCGGTTTCTCCGTCTCCTCCGGCTCCTCCTGCACGAGCAGCACCCTGACGCCCAGCCATGTGCTGCGGGCGATGGGAGTGCTGTCGGAGGGCAATGTCCGGGTGTCGCTCCCGCTCGGCACCAGCGCGCAGGACGTCGAGCGTTTCCTCGACGTTCTGCCCGGCGCGGTGGGCGGGGTGCGCGAGCGGCTGGGCGCGCCGGTGACCGCCGCCCCAGTGCGGACCGAGGAGAAGGCTGCCGTGTCGCTCGTCGTGGACGCGCTCGGCAGGCGGTGCCCGATCCCGGTGATCGAGCTGGCGAAAGTGATCGGCGACGTCCCGGTCGGCGGGACCGTGACGGTGCTGGCCGACGACGAGGCCGCGCGGCTGGACATCCCGGCGTGGTGCGCGATGCGCGAGCAGGAGTACGTGGGTGAGGAGCCGGCGGACCGTGGCTCGGCCTATGTGGTCCGCCGGCGCTCATGACACCCGCACCGCGCTGATCAGCGGAGGTGCGCCGCGACCTCGTCGCCGGCCTCGTCGCCGTACGCCTTGACGAAGCGCTCCATGAAGCGGGCGCGGCTCAGCGTGTACTCCTGCGTGCCGAGGGTCTCGATGACCAGGGTCGCCAGCATGCAGCCGACCTGCGCGGCGCGTTCCAGGCCGACGCCCCAGGCGAGTCCGGAGAGGAAGCCCGCGCGGAAGGCGTCGCCGACGCCGGTCGGGTCGACCTTCGCGTCCTCCTCCGCGCAGCCCACCAGGATCGGCTCCGCGCCGACACTCTCGATGCGCACTCCGCGCGAGCCGAGGGTGGTGACGCGGTGACCGACCTTGGCGAGGATCTCCGTGTCGGTCCAGCCGGTCTTGGACTCGATGAGCCCCTTCTCGTACTCGTTGGAGAAGAGGTACGTCGCGCCGTCGAGCAGGGTGCGGATGTCGTCGCCGCTCATCCGCGCGATCTGCTGCGAGAAGTCCGCGGCGAACGGGATGGACCGCGTCTTGCACTCCTCGGTGTGACGGAGCATCGCCTCGGGGTCGTCCGCGCCGATCAGCACCAGGTCGAGGCCGCCGACCCGGTCGGCCACCTTCTTGAGCTCGATCTGGCGGGCCTCGCTCATGGCGCCCGTGTAGAAGGAGCCGATCTGGTTGTGGTCGGCGTCGGTGGTGCACACGAAGCGGGCGGTGTGCAGGACCTCGGAGATGCGCACCGATTCGGTGTCGACGCCGTGCCGGTCGAGCCAGGCGCGGTACTCGTCGAAGTCGGAGCCCGCGGCGCCGACCAGGATCGGTCCGGTGCCGAGCTGCCCCATCCCGAAGCAGATGTTGGCGCCCACACCGCCCCGGCGCACGTCGAGGTTGTCGACGAGGAACGAGAGGGAGACCGTGTGCAGCTGATCCGCGACCAGCTGGTCGGCGAAGCGGCCGGGGAAGGTCATGAGGTGGTCGGTGGCAATGGAGCCGGTGACTGCGATACGCACGGCGTGGCTGCTCCTGCGGAGGGCGACGGGGGGACAGTTCACGCTATCGGGTCATCGGCCCTCACACGAAGAGGCAAAACTACCCGATAGTAGGGCTTTTTTCCTGCAGTACTGCCTGCCTACGGTGCCAGTACGAGGGTTCGCGCCGATGCGGCCCCGAAAGCCACGGGAGCAGCTCGCATGCAGAAGCACAGCGTCACGGTCCCCGCGCCGGTCGAGCTGGACGGCGGCCTGGAGGAACTGCGGGGCGACTGCGCCCGCATGGTCCCGCACTGGGCGGTGCCCGCGACGGCGGCGCCCGCTCCCGTGCCGGCCTCCTTGATCCACGGCGTCACCGTGCCGTCGGCGTCCGCCCGGCTGGTGGGCGGGATGTCGGAGTACGGCGGCTGAGCACCGTGCCCCGGCGCTCGCGGGGAACCGTGCGCCCCTGTGCTCCGTCCCACCGGTGTCCCCCGTGAAGGGGAGACGGCGTACGGCACAGGCCGAGGCGAAGGAGCGATGCGGTGAGCACCGAGCGACCGGACAAGGACGCAGTCAGCGCCCAGGGGCGGCGGTCCCCGCTGATCGCCGCCTCGGTGGCCGCAGCGGTGCTGCTGGCCGGGGGCGGCGGCGCGTACTGGGCATCGACCGCCGGGGACGGCGCCGAGGGCCCGAAGAACACGAGCGCGCCTGGCCGTGACGGTGATCCGCCCCCGCTGGCCCTCGACGGCCACACGGAGGGCGACGCGCCGGGTATCGCGCCGGGCGAGCCCGACCCGAACGGGGTGACCTACCGGGCCGACGGCGAGCTGCCCGACGGGCCCGACTCCGCTTCCGTGTACCGGGTTTCGGGCACGGTCACCGAGGCCGACGTGGCGAAGCTGGCCGGGGCGCTCGGGGTGGCGGGCGAGCCGCGCATCGAGAGCGGAGCCTGGAAGGTCGGGATCAGCAAGGACGGTGCTGGGCCGGTGCTTCAGGTCAACAAGGAGGCCCCCGGCACCTGGACCTTCGCGCAGTACGGCCCCGGTCGGGGCGACAACTGCGCCAAGGGCGAGAAGTGCGGCGGCAGCTCGGTGGCGCCCGGCGGCCAGGGGAAGCCGGTCAGCGAGAAGGCCGCGAAGGAGGCCGCCGCTCCGGTGCTGAAGTCGCTGGGGCAGGGCGACGCCGAGCTCGACGTGGACCAACTGATGGGCGCCGTACGGGTGGTGAACGCCGACCCGGAGATCGGCGGACTGCCGACGTACGGCTGGGCGACCGGGCTGCAGATCGGCTCCGACGGGAAACTGGTCGGCGGCAGCGGTCAGTTGAAGGAGCTGAAGAAGGGCGCCGAGTATCCGGTGATCAGCGCCGACGAGGCCCTCAAGGAACTGAACAGGGCCGGCTCGGCGGGCAACGGCCGGATCGCTGTCGGCGGTTGCGCCACGCCCGTACCGCACGGCGACGAGACCCAGGGAGAGATCAAGCCCGAGGCCCCCTGCGAGCCGGACGGCAAGAAGGTGCCCGCCTCCCCCGAGCCGGTGGCCGTGGACGGCGCCACCTTCGGCCTCGCGGCGCAGTACGTCGACGGGCGGCAGGCACTCGTGCCGTCATGGCTCTTCGAGGTCGATCCGGCGGGTAACGCGAAGCCGTTTACCATCACCCATCCCGCGGTGGACCCGAAGTACCTGGCCGAGCCCCCGGCCGCGCCCCGGGAGAGCGCCACCCCGGCCCCGCCGAAGGGCGAGGACCCCGCGCGGGAGCAGCACCGGGCGCAGCACATCGAGTCGTACGCCGTCGACGGGCGCAAGCTCAAGGTGCACTTCTGGGGCGGCGCGTGCAGCACCTACGCGGCCAAGGCGTCCGAGCTGGACGGCAGGGTGAAGGTGCGGGTCATCGAGCCGAAGCCGGACCCGAAGAAGGCCTGCATCATGATCGCCAAGGAGCTGACCGAGACGGTGACGCTGGACAAGCCGCTGGCCGACCGCAAGGTCGTGGACGAGCAGGGCAAGGCGGTGCCGCGGGCCTGACTCCTGGAGACGCGAACCGGGCACGCGAAAGGCGGCGACCCCCACCAGGGGCCGCCGCCTTTCCCGTGTCTTGGGGCTTAGTTGAACGAGTCGCCGCAGGCGCACGAGCCCGAGGCGTTCGGGTTGTCGATCGTGAAGCCCTGCTTCTCGATGGTGTCGACGAAGTCGATGGAGGCGCCGCCCAGGTACGGGGCGCTCATGCGGTCGGTGACGACCTTGACGCCGTCGAAGTCCTTGAGGACATCGCCGTCGAGCGAACGCTCGTCGAAGAAGAGCTGGTAGCGCAGGCCCGAGCAGCCACCGGGCTGAACGGCGACGCGCAGGGCCAGATCTTCCCGGCCTTCCTGGTCCAGCAGGGCCTTGACCTTGGCCGCGGCGGCGTCGGACAGGAGAATGCCGTCACTCACGGTGGTCTTTTCGTCCTGAACGGACATCTACATCTCTCCCGGGTTGTACGGACTGCTTGCCGACGGTTGCAACCCGCCGGCCCGCGGATTCATTCCGGGCCCGGGGGCTTTGTCTTCTTCCTTTCATGCTCGCACACCACGCCCGCGGGGGGACACGGGAAGACGGCCCCGGGAATTCGTCACATCGACGAAATCGCCATCGTCAACGTGACGTGAAGGGGTTATGATAGATAACGTCAAATCGACGAAAAGGCTTGTCCGCAGAGAAGAAAGGGTGCGTGTCGTGACCACCGCCCAGCCACTGGATGTCCAGCCGACGCCCCTCGCCCTGCTCATGCTCGGCCGCGAGGCCGACACCGGGAGCGAGCGCGGCGTGGACTGTCCCGGCGACCTGCCATCCCCCTCGGACCCGGGCCTGGTGGAGCGCGCCCGCGCCGCCAAGGAGAAGCTCGGGGACAAGGTCTTCATCCTCGGCCACCACTACCAGCGTGACGAGGTCATCCAGTTCGCCGACGTGACCGGTGACTCCTTCAAGCTGGCCAAGGACGCGGCGGCCAGGCCGGAGGCCGAGTACATCGTCTTCTGCGGTGTGCACTTCATGGCCGAGTCCGCGGACATCCTGACCTCCGACGACCAGGCGGTCGTACTGCCGGACCTCGCGGCGGGCTGCTCGATGGCCGACATGGCCACCGCCGAGCAGGTCGCGGAGTGCTGGGATGTCCTGACCGACGCGGGCATCGCCGAGCAGGTCGTGCCCGTCTCGTACATGAACTCCTCCGCCGACATCAAGGCCTTCACCGGCAAGTACGGCGGCACGATCTGCACCTCGTCCAATGCGAAGAAGGCCCTGGAGTGGGCCTTCGAGCAGGGCGAGAAGGTGCTTTTCCTCCCGGACCAGCACCTGGGGCGCAACACTGCGGTGCGTGACATGGGGCTGACCCTGGAGGACTGCGTCCTCTACAACCCGCACAAGCCGAACGGCGGCCTGACCGTCGAGGAGCTGCGCGCCGCCAAGATGATCCTGTGGCGTGGGCACTGCTCGGTGCACGGGCGCTTCTCGGTCGAGTCCGTCAACGACGTACGCGCCCGCATACCCGGCGTCAATGTGCTGGTGCACCCCGAGTGCAAGAACGAGGTCGTGTCGGCGGCGGACTACGTCGGCTCGACGGAATACATCATCAACATGCTCGAAGCCGCCCCGGCCGGCTCGAAGTGGGCGATCGGCACCGAGCTGAACCTGGTGCAGCGGCTCGCCAACCGGTTCGCCGACCAGGACAAGGAGGTCGTCTTCCTCGACAAGACGGTCTGCTTCTGCTCGACGATGAACCGGATCGACCTGCCGCACCTGGTGTGGACGCTGGAGTCGCTGGCCGAGGGCAATCTGGTCAACCGCATCGAGGTCGAGCGCGAGACCGAACAGTTCGCGAAGCTGGCGCTGGAGCGGATGCTGTCGCTGCCGTAGCCACGGCCCGCCGCTGTCGCACGTCGCACGGCCCCGAGGGGCGCACCCGGCCACCGGGGGCGCCCCTCGGGCGTTCCCTGGGCGGACACGCGCCGCCACCGATGACTTCCCGACCTCTCGGCGGTCTACTTCTTCACAGGAGCAGTAAGCCGTCCGAAGGGATGAGGGACATGCAGTACATGATCCAGATGAACGTGCCCGCCGATCAGTGGGACGTGATGATGTCGTCCTTCTCGCGGGACGACATGCAGTTGATGTTCGACTACATGGAGACGCTCAACCAGGAGCTCACCTCGGCGGGTGAGCTGGTCGAGGCACGTGGTCTTGGCGGTCCCGGCCTGGTCAAGACGGTGCGGGCGGCGGACGACGGACAGCCGCGGGTGACCGAGGGACCCGCCGAGCGGGGCCGCATCCTGGCCGGCTACTGGGTGGTCGACGTCAAGAACGAGGAGCGCGCCGTGGAGATCGCCGCGCGGGCCTCGGCCTGTCCCGGCCCCGGCGGCAAGCCTGGCAACGACCCGGTCGAGGTGCACGCCGTACCGACAGGCCCCCCGGAGGCCTGAGCGGCCGAGGGCCGTGACCGGGGCGCGCCCCGGTCCCCTGTGCGGGGGCCGGGGCGCGCTGTCGTACTCAGGCGTGCATCAGACCTTCGCGGGTTCCTGCTCACCGGAGACCGCGTCCGGCTCGGACTGGGCCGGGACGCCCGCCTTCGCCGCGCGCTTGGCCGACTTCTTCTTGGCGCGGCGCTCCTTGCGCAGCTCGACCATCGCGTACAGCGTCGGCACGAGCAGCAGGGTGAGCAGCGTCGACGTGATCAGACCGCCGATCACCACGATCGCCAGCGGCTTCGAGATGAAGCCACCCTCGCCGGTGATGCCCAGTGCCATCGGCAGCAGCGCGAAGATGGTCGCCAGGGCGGTCATCAGGATCGGGCGCAGCCGGTGCCGCCCGCCCTCCAGGACCGCCTCGACGACACCCAGGCCCTGGGTGCGGTACTGGTTGATCAGGTCGATCAGCACGATCGCGTTGGTGACCACGATGCCGATGAGCATCAGCATGCCGATCATCGCCGGTACGCCCATGGGGGTGCCGGTGAGGAGCAGCAGGCCGATCGCGCCGGTCGCCGCGAACGGGATGGAGACCAGCAGGATCAGCGGCTGGATGAGCGAGCGGAACGTCGCCACCAGCAGCATGAAGACGATCGCGATGGCCGCCAGCATGGCCAGGCCGAGCTGGACGAACGCCTCGTCCTGGTCCGAGGAGACGCCGCCGATCTCGACGCTCGCGCCCTCGGGCAGCTTCTTCTCCAGCTCGGTGATCTTCGTCTGGAGCGCGGTGGTCACCGAGCCCGTGTCGTCGGCGTCGGGCTTGGCCGTGATCGTCGCCGCGGTGGCGCCGTCGATCCGGGTCTTGGAGACCGGTCCTGGCACCAGCCGCACGTCGGCGATGTCGCCGAGCCTGACCGCACCGAGGGCCAGGCTCTTCAGCTCGGCCATCGTCTTCGCGGGCTTGGCGGACCTCACGACGACGTCGCGCTCGGTGTCGCCGAGGATCGCCTTGCCGGACGTGGTGCCGCGCACCGCCTGGGTGACGGCCGCGCCGAGCGTGGTCTGGTTGAAGCCCGCGTCGGCGGCCTTCTCGTTGGCCCGCACGGAGATCCGCGGCACGCTCGTGGCCAGGTCGCTCTGTACGTCGCTGACGTTGTCGAGCTTCGCGACCGCGTCCCGGACCTGCTCGGAGGCCTTCTTGAGGGTGTCCGCGTCACCGGCCTTGACCACGACGCTCAGGTCCTGGCTGCCGAAGCCGCCGCCCGCGCCGACCGTCGTCTCGCCGATGCCGTCGAGCTTGGCGAGCTCCTCGTCGAGCCGGTCCTGGGTGGACTCGGCGTCGGAGGCGCTCTTGAGAGTCAGCTGGTACGAGGCCTGGTTGGCGCCCGTACCGCCGCCGAAGGCCGCCGCGAAGCCGGACGAGCCGACCGTGACCTGGTAGTCCTTGATCGTGTCGATGGAGCCGAGCACCTTCTCGACCTTCAGGGCGGCCTCGTCGGCGGCCTGCAGGCTGGTGCCGGGCTTCAGCTCCTGGCTGAGGGTCAGGGTGTCCTGCTCGCCCTGGTCGAAGAAGTTGGTCTTCAGCAACGGCGCCATCGCGAACGTACCGATGAGCACGACCACCGCGATGGCCAGGCTGGTGAAGCGGCGGCGGGTCGCGAAGCGCAGGACCGGGACGTACATCCGCTGGAGCCTGCTGCGGCGCTCCTTCTCCTCCGCCTTGCGGCGCAGCTCGTCCGGGTCGACACCCTCGGAGCCCTTGGGGGCGCGCAGGAACCAGTACGAGAACACCGGGACGACGGTGAGGGACACCAGCAGCGAGGCGAGCAGCGCCGCCGTGACGGTGATGGAGAACGAGCCGAACAGCTGGCCCACCATGCCGCCGACCAGGCCGATCGGCAGGAACACCGCGACCGTGGTGAGGGTCGAGGAGGTGACCGCGCCGGCCACTTCCCGGACCGCGGCGATGATGGCGGAGCCGCGCTCCTCGCCATAGCCGAGGTGGCGCTTGATGTTCTCCAGGACGACGATCGAGTCGTCGACGACCCGGCCGATGGCGATGGTCAGCGCGCCCAGGGTGAGCACGTTGAGCGACAGGTCGCGGGTCCACAGCACGATCAGCGCGAGAAGCACCGACAGCGGGATGGAGATCGCGGTGACGAGCGTCGAGCGGATCGATCCCAGGAAGACCAGGATGACCAGCACGGCGAAGACCAGACCCAGTGCGCCTTCGGTGGTCAGCCCGGAGATCGACTTGGAGACGGCCGGGCCCTGGTCGAAGACGACCGTGAGCTCACTGCCGGCGCCGAGGCTCTCGCGCAGGTCGGGGAGCTTGTCCTTGACCGCGTCGGAGATGGCGACGGCGCTGCCGTCCTGGTCCATGGTGAGGGACAGCGACAGGCTGGGCTTGCCGTTGGTCCGGGTGATGGAGACCGCGGTGGAGGGCTGCTCCTCGACGGTGGCCACGTCACCGAGGCGTACCGGCTTCGGGGGCTTGCCCTGGCCGGCGGGGGGAGCGCTGACGCGCAGGTCCTCGATCTGCTTCAGCGACGTGTAGCCGCCGCCGACCTGGACCGTGCGGCTCTTGCCGTCCTCGGCGAAGGAGCCGGCCGGGAGGGTGGCGCCGCCCGCCTGGAGGGCCTGGCCGAGCGTGCCGGCGTCGAGCCCGGCCGCGGCCAGCTTCCTGTCGTCGGGGGTGACGGCGACCTGCAGTTCCTGGACGCCGTCGATGCCGACCTGGCCGACGCCGTCGATGTCCTCCAGCTCGGGTACGACGCTGCGCTCCAGCCGGTCGGCGAGCGCCTGCTGGTCCTTGCCGGAGCTCGCGGCGAGCAGGACGGTCGGGATGTCGTCCGTCGAGCCGGCCACGACCTGCGGGTCGACGTCCTCCGGGAGCTGGGAGCGGGCGCGGTTCACGGCCTGCTGGACATCGGCGACGAGCTGCTTGGAGCCGCTGTCCCCGTAGTCGAACTGCGCCATGATGACGGCGCTGCCCTCGCTCGCCGTGGAAGTGACACCCGTGATGCCGTCCACGGCCTTGATGGTGCTTTCGAGCGGTTCGACGACCTGCTTCTCGACCACGTCGGGGGACGCGCCCTGGTAGGGCGCCAGCACGGACACCATCGGGAACTCGATCGTGGGCATCAGCTGCTGCTTGAGCTGAGGGATCGCGATGGCCCCGAAGACGATCGCAACGATCGAAATCAGGCCTATCAAGGCCCGCTGAGCGAGGCTGAATCTGGACAGCCAGGACATGGGTGGGTCTCTCTTCTGTGGCGTGCGAGGCAGGTGGACGCGGTGGTCCGTCTATACGATCTGCCATCCGGGGAGGAGCAACCGTCGCTCGCAGGTGCCCTTCCTTATGCGCCGCATACCGCAGGTGGAGTAGTCGCGACTACACCCTCACTCCACCCTCGGCCGCACCAGGCCCGATTCGTATGCGATTACCACCAATTGGGCGCGGTCGCGGGCGCCGAGCTTCGCCATCGCCCGGTTCACATGGGTCTTCACGGTGAGCGGGCTGACGACCAACTGCTCGGCGATCTCGTCGTTGGAGTGGCCGCCGGCGACCTGGACGAGCACCTCGCGCTCCCGCACGGTCAGCGCGGAGAGCCGCTCGGTACGGGCGGCGGCGTCCTCGTCGTCCTGTGAACTGCCGCCCTGGGCAAGGAACTTGGCGATCAGACCCTTGGTCGCCACCGGAGAGAGCAGCGCCTCGCCGGCCGCGGCGATCCGGATCGCGTTGAGCAGCTCCTCCGGTTCCGCGCCCTTGCCGAGAAACCCGGAGGCACCCGCGCGCAGCGACTGCACGACGTACTCGTCGACCTCGAAGGTCGTCAGCATCACCACGCGCACGGCGGCCAGTTCCGGGTCCTCGCTGATCATGCGAGTGGCGGCGAGGCCGTCGACGCCCGGCATCCGGATGTCCATCAGGACCACGTCGGCGCGCAGCGCGCGGGCCAGCTCCACGGCCGCGGCGCCGTCCGCCGCCTCCCCGACGACCTCCATGTCGGGCTCCGAGTCCACCAGCACCCGGAACGCGCTGCGCAGCAGCGCCTGGTCGTCCACCAGCAGCACCCTGATGATCTCGGCCGTCGTCATGTGTTCCCCCCGGTACGCCCCTCGACCGGCAGGATCGCATGGACGCGGTAGCCGCCGCCGTAGCGGGGGGCCGTGGTGAGGACACCGCCGAGGGCGCCGACGCGCTCCCGCATCCCGATGAGGCCGTGGCCGCTGCCCTCGGTGGGGCCCTCCCCCGGGCCCGTGCCGTTGTCCAGCACGGTGACCTCGGCGGACGAGCCCACCCTCACCACGCTGACCTCGGCCTTCGCACCGGCGCCCGCGTGCTTGCGGACATTGGTCAGGGCCTCCTGGATGATCCGGTACACGGCGAGATCGACGGCGGCGGGCAGCGGAGCGGCCACCTCCTTGTCCGGCCTGGCCACCTCCACGGCGAGGCCCGCGTTGCGGAAGGTCTCCAGGAGTTCGTCGAGTACGGCGAGCCCGGGGGCCGGCGCGGTCGGGGCCTCCGGGTCACCGGACTGGCGGAGCAGGCCGACGGTGGCCCGCAGCTCGTTCAGCGCCGAGCGGCTGGCCTCCCGTACGTGCGCGAGTGCCTCTTTCGCCTGGTCGGGCCGCTTGTCCATGACGTGCGCGGCCACGCCCGCCTGGACGTTGACCAAGGCGATGTGGTGGGCCACGACGTCATGCAGGTCGCGGGCGATGCGCAGCCGTTCCTCGGCGACCCGGCGGCGGGCCTCCTCCTCCCGGGTGCGCTCGGCACGTTCGGCCCGCTCACGGATGGCGTCGACGAAGGCGCGGCGGCTGCGCACCGCGTCGCCCGCGCTCGCCCCGATGCCGGTCCAGGCGAAGATCCCGAGGTTCTCCTGCGAGTACCAGGGACCCGAGCCGAAGCACATGGCGCCGGCCGTCAGGCCGGTCATCGTGAGCAGGCCGACCCGCCACGTGGTGGGGCGGTCGGTGCGGGAGGCGACGGTGTAGAGCGCGATGACGGCGCTCATCGCGACGGGGGCGGGCGGGTCGCCCACGACGAGTTCGACGAGTGCGACGGCGCCGGTGAAGGCGAGCACGGCCATGGAGTCGCGGCGCCTGAAGACGAGAGCGGCGGCGCTGAGCACCATCAGGGCGACGCTGCGGATCTCGGGGGTGCGGGTGCCGAAGGTCGGGCCGTTGGGGCCGTGTGGGTCGGCGAACGAGCTGACGAGGATCGTCACCAGTACGGCGAACGCCAGCGCACCGTCCAGCGCGAGCGGGTGCGCGCGCAGCCAGTGCCGGAAGCGGGAGAGGCCCGTACCGAGGGCAGTCATGACACGCAACGGTACGGCGTACGGACTCCTTCCCGCGCCGGAGAGGGGCGGGGCCGTCCGGGCAGCACGACGCCCCGCCGTCCGGGTGAACCCGGTGGCGGGGCGTCGTGGCTGCTGGAGGGGTGGCGCGTGTCAGCCGGGGATGAGCCCGTCGTCGCTGAGCATTTCGCGGACCTCGTCGAGCGTGGCGTCGGGAGGCGGCAGGATCAGCTCGGACGGCTCCAGGGCGTCGTCCGCCAGCGGCTCCCCGAGGCGGCGTACCGCGTCGAGAAGCGCACCGAGCGTCCGCCGGAAGCCTTCCTCGTCGCCGCTCTCCATTTCGGCGAGCAGCTCGTCGTCCAGCTTGTTCAGTTCGGTGAAGTGGCTGTCGGCCAGCTTCAGCTGCCCCTCCCCCATGATCCGTACGATCACGACACTCTCCTTCGGGAGTGGGGACTACTGCTTGTCGAACTTGTGCTGCGTGGGCGAAGGCTGCTGGGCGTCCTGGGGACCGCCCTCGATGGCCGGCTTCGCCGGCGAACCGCCCGCGAGCTCGGCCTTCATCCGCTGCAGTTCCAGCTCTACATCTGTACCACCGGAGAGCCGGTCCAGCTCGGCGGCGATGTCGTCCTTCGCCAGCCCGGAGTGGTCGTCCAGGGCGCCGGAGGCCAGCAGCTCGTCGATCGCACCGGCCCGCGCCTGCAGCTGCGCGGTCTTGTCCTCGGCGCGCTGGATCGCCTGGCCGACGTCGCCCATCTCCTCGGAGATGCCCGAGAAGGCCTCCCCGATCCGGGTCTGCGCCTGCGCGGCGGTGTACGTGGCCTTGATCGTTTCCTTCTTCGTACGGAAGGCGTCGACCTTGGCCTGGAGGCGCTGCGCGGCGAGCGTCAGCTTCTCCTCCTCGCCCTGGAGCGTGTGGTGCTGCGTCTCCAGGTCGGTGACCTGCTGCTGCAACGCGGCACGACGGGACAACGCCTCACGGGCGAGGTCCTCCCGGCCGAGCGCGAGCGCCTTGCGTCCCTGGTCCTCCAACTTGGAGGACTGTCCCTGCAGCTGATTGAGCTGCAGCTCCAGGCGCTTGCGCGAAGTCGCCACATCGGCGACCCCACGGCGTACCTTCTGAAGCAGTTCAAGCTGCTTCTGGTACGAATAGTCGAGAGTTTCGCGCGGGTCCTCGGCCCTGTCGAGGGCCTTGTTGGCCTTCGCGCGGAAGATCATTCCCATACGCTTCATGACACCGCTCATGGGCTTCGCGCGCCCCCTTCTGACGGACTCCAGCTCCAGCACTTGAACCCACAGTACGGGCCCTGCATCCATTACCGCACTGTTCCAGCGCGGATGTGCTCCTCCTCCAGAACGACTGTCGCCCGCCGGACTCGGGCGTAGGGAGTAGGGAACAGTCGGGGGAGGAGTGGGGGAACCGGTCGGGGCGGGTGACCGTTGCCGGATCGTTCCCCGCCGGGCTGTGGCCCCCGCGCCGCACCCCGTACCCTTGGGTTTTGTGTTCCGTAGCCGCTCCAAAGAAGAGAAGGCCCCCACCGACAAGGTGCAGGCGGACCTCTCCAAGCAGACCCGTGACCCGCAGGCCCCGAAGGGCCGCGCCACTCCGAAGCGCGCTGTCGCACAGTCGCAGCGCCGGAGCGTCGCAGCCCCGACGAACCGCAAGGAGGCGATGAAGCGCCAGCGTGAAGCCCGGCGCGTGGACCTGGCTAAGCAGCGGGAGGCACTGGCGAGCGGGGACGAGCGCTATCTGCCGGCCCGCGACAAGGGGCCGGTGCGCCGCTTCGTGCGCGACTTCGTCGACTCCCGTTTCTGTGTCGCCGAGTACTTCCTGCCGCTCGCGGTGATCATCCTGGTGCTCAGCATGATCCGCGTCGGCAACGTGCAGAACATCTCGCTGCTGCTGTGGCTCGGTGTCATCGTGATGATCGTCGTCGACTCGGTCGGCCTCGTCATCAGGCTCAAGAAGCAGCTCAAGGAGCGCTTCCCGAACGAGCCCAAGCGCGGCGCTGTCGCCTACGGCCTGATGCGCACGCTCCAGATGCGCCGGCTGAGGCTGCCGAAGCCCCAGGTCAAGCGCGGGGAACGACCCTGAGCGCGGATGTTTCCAACGCGGCGGGCCCAGCTGAAGCGGACGCTTCCGGGGCGGGCGTTTCCGAGGCGCCGGTGTTCGCGGCGAATGCCTCGGACGCGGGCGTTCCCGGACCCCGCGGGCCCGGGGCGGACGCTTCCGGGCCCCGTGTCCCGGGACCCGAGGCCTCCGGACCCGGCGTCTCCGGGTTCAAAGGCGCTTCGGCCACCTGGCTGAAGGGTCTCGGCGGGCTGCGCAACGCGGTCCGCCAGGAGTTGGTCGCGCGCCAGCTCGACGAGCAGATATCGGCCCGTTTCCCGGTGGGCCGACGGCTCGCCGTTCTCGACGTCGGCATGGGCCAGGGCACCCAGGCGCTGCGCCTGGCCCGGGCCGGGCACAAGGTGACCGGCCTGGAATCCGACTCGAAGATGCTCCTCGCCGCGCGCGAGGCACTCGACGGCGAGCCCGCGGGCATCCGCGACCGGGTGCGTCTGATCGAGGGCGACGGTCGCGACACCGGAGTGCACTTCCTGCCCGGCAGCTTCGACGTGGTGCTGTGCCACGGCGTGCTGATGTACGTCCAGGAGCCCGACGCACTGGTGGCGGGCCTGGCCCGGATGCTGGCCCCCGGCGGCCTGCTCTCCCTGCTCGTACGCAACGCCGACGCACTCGCGATGCGACCCGGGCTCGCCGGGGACTGGTCGGGGGCGCTGACGGCCTTCGAGACCGACACGTACACCAACCGGCTCGGTCTCCAGGTGCGCGCCGACCGCCTCGACGCCCTGACGGCGACCCTCGCCGGAATCGCCGCTCCCCTGCACGCCTGGTACGGCGTACGGGTCTTCACCGACAACGTCGAGGGTGCCGCCAACGACGCGCAGCCGACGGCGGAGGAGCTGGAGCGGGTGCTGGCGCTGGAGGACCGGGGCGGGCGCACGGATCCGTACCGGCGGGTCGCGGCGCTGCTGCACCTGTGCGGCGTACGCGGCTGATCCGGCGGATCTGCCGGACACGGCCGATCCGGCGGACCTGCCAGGTGGAACAGGGCGTGTGCGCGTCCTCTCCGTCGTGAGCAGCGCAGCGAAAACCACCGAGATACCGCCCGCACCCAAGCTGTCCGCCGGGGAGACCTGGCGGGCCCTCTACCGGCACTTCCGACCGCACCGCGGCGTCGTCGCGCTCGGTGCCTTCTTCGCTCTGATCGGCGCCGCGACCGGGCTCGCCCAGCCGCTCGCCGCCAAGGCGCTGGTCGAACGACTGGGCGACGACGAGTCGATCACCGGGATCCTGGTCCTGCTCACCGCCCTGGTGGTCCTCGGCACGGCGATCGAGTCGGTCGGCTCGTACATCCTGGAGCGCACCGCCGAGTCCGTCGTCCTCGCCGCCCGACGCAATCTGATCGGCCGGCTGCTGCGGCTGCGGGTGCCCGAGGTGGAGAGGACCCAGCCCGGTGATCTGATGTCCCGCGTCACCTCGGACACCACGCTGCTGCGCGCGGTCACCACTCAGTCGATCGTCTCCGCGGCCACCGGCGGCCTGGCATTCATCGCGACGGTCGTCATGATGGGGCTGATGGACGCGGTGCTGCTCGGCGTCACCCTCTCGGTGATCGTGCTGATCGGCGGCTGCGTCGCGCTGGTCATGCCGAAGATCTCCGAGGCGACCAAGCAGTCCCAGGCCGCGGTCGGCGAGATATCCACGGTGCTGGAGCGGGCCTTCGGGGCCTTCCGTACGCTCAAGGCGTCCGGCGCCGAGACGCGGGAGGCCGCGACCATCGAGGCGGCGGCGCAGCAGGCGTGGCGGCACGGCGTGCGGTCCGCCAAGTGGCAGTCCGTGGCCGGTTCCTCGATCGGTCTGGCCGTGCAGGTGTCCTTCCTCGCGGTGCTGGGCGTCGGCGGGGCGCGGGTCGCGTCGGGGGCGATCTCCGTCGCGTCGCTGATCGCGTTCCTGCTCTTCCTCTTCTACCTGATCCAGCCGGTGTCGCAGCTGGTGGAGGCGGCCACCCAGTACCAGGTGGGGTCCGCCGCGATCGCGCGGATCCTGGAGGCCGAGCAGCTGGAGACGGAGGACCTGGCGGAGCCGGCCGGGGCTCCCTCGCCGATCCGGCGGGAGCCGGCCTCCGTCGTCTTCGAAGGCGTCACCTTCCGCTACCGGGACGATCTTCCGTACGTCCATCACGGCGTCGACTTCACGGTGCCGGGGGCCGGGATGACCGCCTTCGTCGGCCCGTCGGGCGCGGGCAAGACGACCGTCTTCGGGCTGATCGAGCGGTTCTACGAGGCGAGCGGCGGCCGGGTCCTGGTCGACGGCAAGGACGTACGGGACTGGCCGCTCGCCGAGCTGCGCGCGACCATCGGTTACGTCGAGCAGGATTCACCGGTGCTGGCCGGGACCCTGCGGGAGAATCTGGTCTTCGCCGCGCCGGACGCGACGGACGCGGAGATCGCGGAGGTGCTGGTGCGGGCCCGCCTCGACGCGCTCGTCGAGCGGCTGCCCGACGGTCTGGAGACGGTCGTCGGGCACCGCGGTTCCAAGCTGTCGGGCGGCGAACGTCAGCGCGTGGCCATCGCGCGGGCGCTGCTGCGCAAGCCGCGGCTTCTGCTGCTGGACGAGGCGACGTCGCAGCTCGACGCCGTCAACGAGATGGCGCTGCGCGACGCCGTGGCGGAGGCCGCGCGGGAGACGACCGTGCTGGTCGTGGCGCACCGGCTGTCCACGGTGACGCTCGCGGACCGGATCGTGGTGATGGACGCGGGGAAGGTCCGGGCGGTGGGCACCCACGCCGAACTCGTCGCGGACGACTCGCTGTACGGGGAGCTGGCGGCAACGCAGTTCCTGAGCGCCACGCCCTGAGCGTGGCCCCGGGCGACGGGTACGACGCGGGGCGGGCGCAGTTACGCAGAGGGGCCGCGCCCCGGTGGGGCCCCGGCGGTCGGGCGCGGCGATGCTTGGGGGCGCGGCGTGCCGGGCACGGCCGGTGGGCCCCGGCCACCCCCTGATCGGCCCCTCCCCACGGGCTCGGAATGCCCCCGAAAGGGACACTCCGAAGATGGATGGATCACGTAACCACAGCCGTGTACGCCGACTTCTGCTGCCGCTGACCGCCGGAGCCTGCGCGGTCGCCCTGCTGGGCGGCTGTTCCGACCCCGCCCCGTCCTCGGCCGCGTCCGCCGTCGACGCGGGGGCGCCGATGGCGGAGTCCGATCTGGAGGACGGCTACCAGAGGGTCATCAAGGACGTGCTTCCGTCCGTCGTGCAGATCGACGCCTCCGAGGGCCTCGGCTCCGGCATCGTCTACGACGACCAGGGCCATGTCGTCACGAACGCCCATGTGGTGGGCACCGGGAAGACCTTCAAGGTCACGGCCGCCACCGGTGGCGACCCGATCGGCGCGAAGCTGGTGGCCGCCTACCCGGAGCAGGACCTCGCCGTCATCAAGCTCGACAGCGTCCCGGACGGGCTGAAGGCCGCGAAGTTCGCCGACTCCGCGCCGGCCGAGGTGGGCCAGATCGTGCTGGCGATGGGCAGCCCGCTGGGGCTGTCCAGCAGTGTCACCCAGGGCATCGTGTCGGCGGTGGGCAGGACCGTGAGCGAGAGCCGAGCGGGCGGCGGCACCGGCGCCACCATCGGGAACATGGTGCAGACCTCCGCCGCGATCAACCCGGGCAACAGCGGCGGCGCGCTGGTCAACCTCAGCAGTGAGGTCATCGGCATCCCGACGCTGGCCGCCACCGACCCTCAGATGGGCGACAGCGCGGCCCCCGGTATCGGCTTCGCGATCCCGTCGTCGATGGTGAAGACCGTCGCCGACCAGATCGTCAAGGACGGCAAGGTCACCGACTCGGGCCGGGCCGCCCTCGGCATCACGGCCCGCACGGTCGTCGACGACCGGTTCGAGCCGACGGGTGTGGCGGTCGTGGCCGCGCAGAAGGACGGCGCGGCGGCCAAGGCCGGGCTCAAGGCCGGGGACGTCATCACGCGGGTCGGCGACGAGGACGTCACCACCATCACCGCGCTGGCGGAGGCGCTCGCCTCGGAAGCACCGGGCGACAAGGTGCGGGTGGCCTATCTGCGCGACGCCGACAAGCAGACCGCGGAGGTCACGCTCGGTGAGATCTGAGCCGGGTACGCGACGATCCTGCCGCATGCGCGGTGCGCCCCCGTGCGCACGGGGCCGCGCACGGGCGCGCCCGCGGACCCGGTCGGGGTCCGCGGGCGCGACCGCCGCTCTCGTGCGTCAGGCCTCGTCGGCGTGCAGGTTCATGGGGCCGTAGATCTTGGTGTTGTCCTCGGACAGAACCACCTGGTCGGCGCCGCCCTCAAGGAGCTCCTTCCACACCTCGCCGATCCAGGACTCCGCATCACCCTGCGTGGTGAACTCCTCAGGCACCACCGCAGGCTGGACCTCCGTACCGTCGGCCTTCTCGAACCGCCACGTCCACGCCATGTTCGCCTCCCGGGTCCTACCCGTGCTTTTGTCCAGCACAGCCTGCCCGCACACTAGCCGGGCGGGCATCACCGGCGGGGAAGCGGGAGGATCATCATCGTGGAACTGACTCTTCTCGGCACCGGAGCCCCCGCCGGCCTGCCCCGCCCCGACTGTCCCTGCGCCTCGTGCGCCACCGCCCGCGGCGAGCTGGCGCGCGCCGCGACCGCGCTGCTCGTGGACGGTGCGCTGCTGCTCGATCTCACTCCCGGGGCCGCGTTCGCCGCGGCCCGTGCCGGGCACTCGCTGGCCGCGGTACGGCAGGTGCTGCTGACGCATCCGCACGACGGGCCGCCCGTCGAACTGCCCGTGGGACTGCCGACGGCGGGGCGAGTGGCGGACGGACGGACGTTGACGCTGATCAGCGGGCATCGGGTGCGGGCCGTGCCGATGGACGCTCCCGGCACGGGGTACGAGGTGACCTCGCCGGAGGGCGAGCGGCTGCTGTATCTGCCGCCGGGCGGCGCTCCCGCCGGGGAGAGCGCCGGCCGCGGGTACGACATGGTGGTCGCCGATGTGGTGGGCCGGCCGGACGCGCTCGCCCGGCTGCGGGCGCTCGGCGCGATCGGCGTCACGACGGATGTCATCGCCGTGCACCTCGACCACGATCTGCCGCCGGGGCCCGAACTGGTCAGGCGGCTGGCGGCGGCGGGTGCGCGGGCCGTGCCCGACGGGACCACCCTGATCGTCGGCGACTACCACGCGGTGCCCGACCTGCCGCGCCGCACGCTGGTCATCGGCGGGGCGCGTTCGGGCAAGTCGGTGGAGGCGGAGCGACGGCTCGAAGCCTTTCCCGAGGTGCTGTACGTCGCGACCGGCGGCACTCGGGAGGGCGACTCGGAGTGGGCGGCGCGGGTGGGGCTGCACCGGGAGCGCCGGCCGGGAGCCTGGCGCACGGAGGAAACGTGCGAGCTGGCGCCGCTGTTGACCGAGAACGGCCCGCCGCTGCTGATCGACTGCCTCGCACTGTGGCTCACCGACGCGATGGACCGGGTCGGTGCGTGGGACGACGCGAAGTGGGCGGCAGACGGCCGGCGGGCGCTGCACGAACGCACTGCGGAGCTGGTGGCGGCGGTACGGGCGGCCCGGCGCACGGTCGTCGCGGTGAGCAACGAGGTGGGTTCGGGCATC
Source organism: Streptomyces sp. A5-4 (assembly GCF_051131715.1). NCBI lineage: Bacteria > Bacillati > Actinomycetota > Actinomycetes > Kitasatosporales > Streptomycetaceae > Streptomyces > Streptomyces sp. A5-4. Next base: position 1,864,931 of record NZ_CP178591.1, read on the forward strand.
GTGCCGGCGACGGCGAGCGGGCGGCGTTTCCGCGACGAGCTGGGACGGCTGAACGCGACGATCGCGGCGGAGTGCGAACACGTCCTGCTGGTGGTAGCTGGCCAGGCGATGCCGCTGCGCGGCTGAGGGCGGCCGGGGCGGGGCCGCGCGTCCCCGGCGGACATCGCCGAGCGGTCGGCGACGACGGCTCGGCGATGTCCGCCGGAGCGGCTCTGGTTCCGGGCCTCCCGGTACTGTTCGCCGCATGAGCCCGCTTAACCTGGACGACTTCTCCGACCTGATAGAACGCCCCGACGGCGGCGTCCGGCGCGATGCCGAAGAGCACCGGGAGCGGCGGATCGTGCCGCCCGGTGCCCTCGGCCGTCTCGACGAGCTGGGCGAGTGGCTCTCGGCCGCTCAGGCCTCCTCACGGGTCGCCCCCGTGGAACGCCCCCGGGTGATCCTCTTCGCGGGTGACCACGGCGTGGCGCAGCTGGGCGTCTCGGCCCGGCCCGCCGGCGGCGCGCACGAGTTGGTGCGCGCGGTACTGGACGGCGCGAGCCCCGTCGCCGTACTGGCGCGCCGCAACGGCGTTTCGGTGCGGATCGTCGACGCCGGGCTGGACTGCGACCCCGAGTTGCTGCCCGAGGACGTCGTGCGGCACCGGGTGCGGCGCGGCTCGGGCCGCGTCGACGTCGAGGACGCCCTGACCATCGAAGAGGCCGAGCAGGCGGTGCGGCTGGGCATGGCGATCGCCGACGAGGAAGCCGACGCGGGCACCGATCTGGTCGTCCTGGGCGACCTGAGCGTCGGCGGCACGACCGCCGCGGCCGTCCTGATCGCCGCCCTGTGCGGCACGGATGCCTCGGTGGTCACCGGACGCGGCGGCGCCGGCATCGACGACCTGGCCTGGATGCGCAAGTGCGCGGCCGTCCGGGACGCGTTGCGCCGGGCCAGGCCGGTCCTGGGCGACCAGCTGGAGCTGCTGGCGGCCGTCGGCGGCGCCGACCTCGCCGCCACGACCGGTTTCCTGCTCCAGTGCGCCGTGCGGCGTACCCCGGTGATCCTCGACGGCGTGGTGTCGGCTGCCTGCGCGCTGGTGGGCCAGCGGGCCGCTTTCCGGGCGCCCGACTGGTGGCTGGCGGGCCATGTGAGCGGCGAACCGGCCCAGGCCAAGGCGCTGGACCGGATGGCGCTCAACCCATTGCTCGATCAAGGCGTCACTGTCGGGGAAGGAACCGGGGCATTGCTCGCACTTCCGCTCGTCCAAGCCGCGGCCGCCCTGGCCGCGGAGCTGCCCGAGCGGCCGGAGGAGACGAAAGAGAACGAACCGGCCCACGCGGCCGAGGCGGACAGTGACACGTAGTTGAACCGGGTGCGGCCGTCGACCACCGGCCGCACCCGCCTCGTGCAGCGTTCACACCGCGATCGTGCTTTTTCGCGCTCTCTTGACCGGCGATGCCCCCATATCATCACCTTTCATGGGAGAAGTCCGCTTGGTCACCGAAGGAACGACCCGGGGCACCGTCCGGTCGCGACGCAGCGCGGCATTCGCCGTCTGGTATTTGCGTGCCGTCGCGTTCATCAACTTCCTGAGCGCCGTCTGGGTCTCCCTCGGCCAGGACCTGCGACGTCACAACACCGAGAACTACTTCACTCCGTACATGCTGACCGCGGGCTTCGCCTCGGGCCTCTTCACCCTCTTCCTGGCGATCACGATGCGGCGCCGCAAGCGTGCCGCCTGGATCCTCAACGTCGTACTCAGCGGGCTGTTCCTGCTGCTCTTCGCCCTCGTGATGTTCTTCCCAGAGGTGCGGCAGTACTGGCAGAACTGGATCTCGCTCGGCCTGACCGCGACCTTCTTCGTGTCGCTGCTCCTGGGCCGGCGCGTGTTCAGCGCGAAGGGCGACCGCTCCAACCCCAAGCTGGCCGCGGCCGTCGCGGTCGGCGGGCTGCTGGGCACCTCGCTGATCGCCGCGCTGCTGGTCACCCTCACCAACACGGCGCGCGGCGCGGAGCACTCGACGTTCCTGGACCGGTGGCGCTACGGCGTGATGCGGCTGGTGTCACTGGCCGCCGACGACTCGCGGTTCGCGGGCATCACCACCCCCGGGTGGGTCAACGTCGGCATCAACATCCTCAGCACGCTGCTGCTCCTCGGTGTCCTGTACGCCGCCTTCCGCTCCCGCAGGACCATCGATCCCCTCACCGAGGAGGACGAGGCGAGACTGCGCGTCCTGCTCGACCAGCACGGCGAACGCGACTCCCTGGGCTACTTCGCGCTGCGCCGGGAGAAGAGCGCCGTCTGGTCCCCCACCGGCAAGGCGGCCGTCACCTACCGGGTCGTCGGCGGCGTGTCCCTCGCCTCCGGCGATCCGATCGGCGACCCCGAGGCCTGGCCGGGCGCGATCGAGCCGTGGCTGGCCGAGGCGCGTGAGCACGGCTGGGCGCCCGCGGTGATGGGCGCCGGCGAGGAGGCCGGCACGATCTACGCCCGGCACGGCCTGGACGCCCTGGAGCTCGGTGACGAGGCCCTCGTGGAGATCGCCGACTTCACCCTGGAGGGGCGCGCGATGCGGACCGTGCGCCAGGCGTACAACCGGGTCAAGCGCGCCGGGTACGAAGTCCGGATCCGCCGCCACGAGGACATCCCCGACGACGAGATGGCCGAGCTGCTGCGCAAGGCCGACGACTGGCGTGACGGTGCGACCGAACGCGGCTTCTCGATGGCGCTGGGCAGGCTCGGCGATCCGGGCGACGGGCGCTGCGTGATGCTGGAGTGCACGGACGGCGAGGGTGCGCTGCGGGCCGTGCTCAGCTTCGTCCCGTGGGGCCCCGGCGGTCTGTCCCTGGACCTGATGCGCCGTGACCGCGACGCGGAGAACGGCCTGATGGAGTTCATGGTCATCGAACTCCTGCAGCGCGCCGGGGAGATCAAGATCACTCAGGTCTCGCTGAACTTCGCGATGTTCAGGTCCGTCTTCGAGCGTGGCTCGCGGCTCGGTGCGGGACCGGTGCTGAGGCTGTGGCGTTCGCTGCTGAGCTTCTTCTCGCGCTGGTGGCAGATCGAGTCGCTGTACCGGGCCAACGCCAAGTACCGACCGATCTGGGAGCCCCGGTTCCTGCTCTTCGAGAAGAGCTCCGACCTGCTGCGCATCGGCATCGCCGCGGCCCGCGCCGAGGGCTTCCTGGAAGCGCCGGGGCTGCCCAAGTGGATGCACCGCAAGCACCTGGAGACAAGACGTTGACGACGGCCGCCCTGCGCCGCGCGGGGCGCCGCGAATGGGGTCCGCTGTACGCGACCCTGCGCGGCGCCCTGCTCACCCACAAGTGGCGGGCCGTGCGCATGACGCTCGCGGCGGTCGCCTTGACGGCGCTCCTCCAGATCGTGCAGAACCAGCCCTGGGGCTACCAGCCCGTGCAGAACATCGGCGCCGTACGGGCCGAGGACCCGCTGTGGCTGGCGCTGCTGCGCACCCCCCTGTCGCTGTTCGTGCCCGCGCTCGACCTGCCGGTCTGGGGCGCGCTCGCGCAGGTCCTGCTGGTCTTCGGCATCGCCGAGATCTGCCTGGGCCGACTGCGGACCCTGATCGTCGCGTACGTGGCGACACTCGCCGGGACGCTCTACGCGCGCGTGGGCATCGCGCTCGGCCCCGCCAACCCGCTGGGCCTGCAGGCCTCCGACGCCCTGGTCGTCGACACCGGTCCTTCGGCGGCCGTCGTCGGCCTCGCCGTCTATGTGGGCTGGCGCTACCAGGCGTACTGGACGGCGGCCCTGGTGATGGCGGCGATGGTGGTCGAGGTGCTCGTCAAGAACAACCTCGCGGGCAAGGAGCATCTGGCGGCGATCGCGGGGGTGCTGGTGCTGTGCGCGGTGTCCGCGGTACGCGGACACTCCGTTCAGCCGTCGCTTCCCGCCGCCCGGTCCGGGGCCCCGCCGAGCCAGTCCTGAAGCCTGCGGCCCGTGGTCGCCCAGCGGCGGTCGTGCCGGTAGGCGCGCCGGATCGCCCTGGCGCGGGCCTTGGGGCGTCTGCGGTACAGGTTTTTCGCCCACGGGGAGCCCGGCTTGGCGAGGCGGATCGCGCCGAACAGGGCCACGAAGGGCACCACCGCGCCGAACAGCGCCGTACGCAGCTTTCCCTTGGACAGCGCGATCAGCGCGAGGAAGAAGTTGAAGGACACGTTCGCTACGACCAGGCCGCGGCTCTGCCGCTCGACCACCGTCACCTCGTTGACCCCGAACGGGACGGAGCCGCTGAGCACCAGCATCACGAGCGCCGCGGTCAGCACCACGATCTCCACGCTCTTGCGGCCCTGTTCGCTCCAGTAGACGTCGTCCAGATGCAGGATCAGCGCGAACTCGTCGAGGACCAGGCCCGCGCCGAGCCCGAAGAGCACCGCGCAGAGGGCCGCGCCGAATCCGTGCCGGCCGCTCGCCACCGCCCCGAAGCCGCCGATCGTCGTCAGGATCACGCCGGGCACCACGTGGTGGATGTGCATGCCGCCGGGCGAGATGTTCCTGAAGGGGCCCCTGCCCGCCCGGATGAGACGGGTGATGGTCCGCGTCACCAGGAAGGACAGCACGAAGGAGCCCAGCGCGAGCAGCAGCGGCAGCTTCCCCGGCTCGACAACGTTCCGGTACAACCAGTGACTCATGCCACTCGCTCCCTATTTGCGCGTTATGCGCAACCTACCGGGCGGCGGCACCGGCTAGCGTGCGCGCGGTGACCTCCCTCCTCAGCGACGGCATTCGTTTCGCCTTCGGCACCCTCACCGTGCTCCCCGTGCGCGTGACCCGCTGGGACCGTGAAGCGGCGCGCGCCGGAATGCTGTACGCCCCCCTGACCGGGCTCGTCGTCGGTCTGTGCGCGGCGGCGCCGGCGGCCCTGCTGCTGCTCCTGGGCTCGGGCCCGCTGCTCGCCGCCGTGGCGTCGGCGGCCGTGCCCGCGGTGCTCACCCGCGGCCTCCATCTCGACGGTCTCGCCGACACCGCCGACGGCCTGGGCAGTGGCAGGCCGGCCGACGACGCGCTGCGGATCATGAAGCAGTCGGACATCGGTCCGTTCGGCGTCGTCACCCTGCTGTTCGTGCTGCTCGCGCAGGTCGCCGCGGGCTACGAGATGTACGCGGCGGGCTGGGCGTACGGCGCCGCGGCGACTGTCGTCTCGGCGGTCGCCGCCCGGCTCGCGCTGACCCTCGCCGCCCGTACCGGGGTGCCCGCGGCCCGGCCCGACGGCCTGGGCGCCGTCGTCGCCGGCACGGTCCGGGGGCGCACGGCGGCGCTGGTCGCGGGCGTGGTGATCGCGCTCTGCGCGTGCGTGTCGGGCGCGCTCCTCGGCCCGCACGCCGCGCTGCGGCACGCGGTGGCGGTCCTGCTCGCCCTGGGCGCGGCCCAACTCCTGCTGCGCCACTGCGTCCGGCGCTTCGGCGGGGTGACGGGGGACGTCTTCGGCGGGCTGGCCGAGACGGCGGCGACCGTCGCGCTGGTCGTGCTGGTGCTGGGCTGAGGGACGCGAGAGCGGGTCGCACGCCGGGCGAATGGCTGGTTCCTGACGGGGCACCTGCTTGCTGGAACCGACGCAGTCACCCCGACTGGGGCGTGACGCGTCCTCGACCAGTGGGAGCAGACATGCTGGCCTTTGTAGCAGCCGCGCTCTTCTTCATCGCGTTCATCCTCCATGCGACCGAGACGTCGACCGAGGTTCTCTTCGCGCCGATGAGCCTCATGCTGTTCGGGCTCACGATCCTGGCCGTGCATCTGGCCGGGGTGGGAGCGAACTGGACCGGCCGCGGACGTCGGCGCTGACGCCGGGCAGGACACCGCACCGCCGTGCCCGGGGCGCGCCCCGGGCACGGCTAGCAGGCCTCCCGCCAGACCCCCAGTTCGTACTTCTTCAGCATGGAGCTGAGCTTCAGCTCGCGCGCCTCGGGACAGAAGCTGCCTACCGGCAGCTCGTACTCCGTGTGGAAGACCGCCTTGCCCGCCTCGATGAACGGCGTCATCTCGGCGCACTCCTCGAACTCGGCGCACTGCTCGTTGACCGCGAAGTCGAAGTCCCCGACCAGCTCGGGGATCTGGCCGAGGTCGTTCTTCAGCCCGACGGCCATGCCCCGCTCGTGGGCGAGGCGGGCGATCAGTCGGTTGTAGGTGAGCTGATGGCCGGCGGTGAGCGGGAAGCCCGTGCGGTTGCGGTAGCCGTCCATGTTGTCGGGCTCGACCGCGTCGAAGCCCTTCTCCCGGCACAGGTCGAAGCGGGCCGCCATCAGGGGCTCCAGGACCTCCGTACGACGGATGTCGAGCCAGCGCTCGCCCTTCCAGCCGTTGCCGCGCCCCAGCAGGGACTTGGGGAACTTGTCCGCGTCCGGCCGGAAGTCCTCCCACGCGCCCGTGGACAGGTAGCAGATGACCTTTCGGCCACGCTTGTGCAGATCGGCCACGGCGGAGGCGGAGTTGGTGAACCCGTCGATGTCGTACACCGGGACGTCGACGGTCGGGTCGATCCTGCCGCTCAGCTGCCACTGCCAGGCCAGACCCGGCTCGGGCTGCCAGCGCGCCCGCGTCGGCGCGTCACTGTCCGGGCGGCCCCGCGGCTCCGCCGAGCAGCCCGCGAGGAGCAGCAGGAGTGTCACCGCGAGCAGTCGTGGGGGTGCCCGCCTCATCGCGACGCCTCCGGGGTGTGCGGCAGGGTCCCCAAAGGGTGCGCCCCGGCGGGAGGGCCGTCGCCGGGATGCTCGTAGAGCGGCACGAGCAGCTGGTTCACTTGGTGGTCCTCACTCACGAATTCTCACTGACGACGCGCTGTGGCACGCCCCGGCAGGGCGCGCCACAGCGCCGAAGTCCTGGGGCGACGGCCCGGTTCCCATCATGACGCCGATGATCAGCGGCCCGGCCGGCCGCCCCCGTCCGAACCCGGCGCGTGTGGCGGGAGCAGTGTCGTTGGTGAGGTGCGGCGGTCAGGCGCTGGGCAGCTTCAGCGTGGCGGCCTGCCGGAGCGTCACCGGATCGGTCCACGCCGAGCGCCGCCCTGCGTAGGGAGTGCCGAACTTGCCGACGCCGAACCTGCCGGCGCCGGGGCGCAGTTGCTTGCGGGTGCCCTCCGGGACGGTGAGGGGGGCGGCGATCCCCCGCGGCCCCTTGACCGTCACCGTCGTGCCGACGCGGTACGCCGTGACCTGGCCGGCGGCGAGCGCCTTGTCCCAGACGGCGCGGCGGGCCAGCTCCGTCCCCACCTCGCGCTGACGCGGATTGACGAGCGGGGCGTTGTCGGCGAACAGGGCGCGGTAGTCGGCGAGAACCCGGTCCACCACGGGGTAGAGAATGCGGCCCTCCGCCAGATTCGACTGGTGGACGTAGTGCGGGCGCGGGTCGTTGGCGATGACATGGCCCAGCGCGGTGCGGGCCTCCTTCGGCACGATGTGCGTGGCGTAGCCGGTGGCCGGGTCGAGCGGCTCGGCCAGGCAGGTGGAGCCGGGGTTGGCCTCGCAGGCACCGCTGCCGCCGTGGGCCGCGCTGCCGTAGATCCAGTTGTACTCGTCGACCATCGCCGCGGTGGTGCCCACGTTGTAGAACACGTTCATCGGGTGGCGCGGCACGGTGGATGCCCCGCCGACGGCGCGCTGCACAGGATCGCGCGAGTTGTCGCTCGCGATCCACCGCACCCCGTTGTCGTCGAGCGCGGGTCCGAGATTCGGATTGTCCACCGGCTGGTGCGGCAGGGTCCTGAGTCCCGAGTGCTCACCGGTGACCAGCTCGGTGCTGTCGAGCGCGAGGCCCTTGCCCACACCCCAGTCGTGGTTGTCGCGGATCTGCGCGGAGACATCGGCGCGGCTCATCCACCGCGTGGCGCCGGCGGCGTCCTTCGCGCACTGCCACGGCACGGTCGAGGTGTCCTGGACGCAGCCGAGGAAGGGATGGGTGTACGTGTGGTTCACCCAGCGGTATTCCGCGCGGTCCGCGAGGAGTTGCTCGGTGAGTGGGTCGCTGCCGCCGTTCTGTCGCTTCCACACCTCGCCGAAGCCCCCGTTGTAGACCATGTCGAGGGCGAAGCCGCTGCTCCGCTGCCACTGGGCCGCGTACCGCGCGTCCGCGGCGCTCATCCGGATCGTGACGGCCCCGTTGCCCTCGCAGCCGAAGTTGCCGGGGGTGCAGTTGCGTTCGGTGTCCCAGCGACTGTCGGGCGCGAAGATGTCGTCGACGTGCACGGAGAAGTAGTTGCGGCTCTGACCCAGATGAACGCCCTGGGTGAGCCATTCGACGACGCCGCGGGCGAGCAGCCGGAACTGCCGCTGGCGTTGGTTGTACGCGAAGGTGACGACCAGTTCGCTGCGCCCGTCGTGGGTGTACTCGCCGACCAGGCTGGCCCGCCCGCCGCCTTCGACCGGCATGTCCAGATAGCTGGTGTACCCCGCGCGGGGCCGCCCCGCGTACCCGTAACTCTCGCCGACCGTAGGGGAGTTGTCCTCGAACTCCACCCGCCCGTCGAGATAGCCGAAGGGTCCGAACCGACCGGCCGATGTGACGGCCGCGTCGACGCCGTCGAGCGGGCCCGCGTACCCGCCGTCGCTCGTGTGGTCGAGCCCGACGCCGGGATGCGCCCAGGTGTACGCGTCGACCTGCCGGACGCCGAAGGTCCTCTCGTACCCGTTCAGCGCCGCGCCCTCGGCGGAGCCCGCGCCGAACGGGTCGGCGTTCGGCAGGACGACGCCCTGGTACTTCGCGCGCGGCGTCCCGTTCAGCGTGTCGCCGAGGAACGCCTCGTCGATCACCGGGCGGCCCGGCTCGTGGAGGTCCACCACGGTGTACGGCACGCCGGTCGTCCTCAGCTCCGCCGCGATCGCGCCGACCGAGGCGCCGCCGTCGTCCACGACCAGCACCCGCAGATCGATCCGCGGCGCCGGCGCCGCCCCCGCGCCCGCCGGGAGCACCACGACCACCATCAGTCCCGCAGCCAGCAACGCCGCCCCGGCCCTGCCCATGCGTGTTCTGTACGCCACGGCGCACCCTCCCCCTCGGGGATCTTTCCGCGAAGAATGTGCGGAAGATCTGCGGAAATCATGCGAAGCAATGCCTTGCCGACTTGCGCGATTGCCTCGAGTGTGGCCGAGACCCCATCTGCCACGTCCTAAACATGGCTGAGACTCCTCTGCCGAGTGAACCGCTCGCTGCTGTGATCGAACGACCGAACCGCGCGTAGGCTCACAGGTGGCGCTCACCCGGCCCGGACGGCGGTGCGTCGGGTACGGCCGACCCCACCCCCTCGGCCGACAGAACTCAACGGAAGCGAGATTTCACCACCGTGACTGCTCTCACTCTCAGCACTTCCGGCGCGGCGGCGCTGCGCGCCGACGCCATCGTCGTCGGCGTCGCGAAGGGATCCAAGTCCGGGGACCTGGTCGTCGCACCGGGCGCCGAGGCCGTGAACAAGGCGTTCGACGGCAAGCTCGCCGCCGTCCTTCAGCTTCTCGGCGCCTCGGGTGCCGAGGGCGAGGTGACCAAGCTGCCCGCCCCGTCCGGCTTCAAGTCCCCGGTCGTGCTGGCGGTCGGACTCGGTGCGCTCCCGGAGAAGGACGACGCGTACGGCGCCGAGTCGCTGCGCCGCGCCGCCGGCGCCGCCGCCCGCGCCCTGACCGGCTCGAAGAAGGCCGGCTTCGCGCTGCCCGTCGAGGCCGTCGAGGACGCCGAGGCCATCGCCGAGGGCGCCCTGCTCGGCGCGTACGCCTTCCTCGCCTACCAGGGCATCGAGAAGGACGGTACGAGCAAGAAGGACCAGAACGGCGCCAAGCTGCCGCTCGGCGAGGTCGCCCTGCTCGGCACCAAGCCGCGCGACAAGGGGTTCAAGGCCGCCGCCGAGCGCGCCGTGGCCCTGGCCGAGGAGATCAACCGCGCCCGGGACCTGATCAACACCCCGCCGAACGACCTCTACCCCGAGTCCTTCGCCGCCGTGGCCACCGCCGCGGGCAAGGAGCACGGCATCAAGGTGCAGGTGCTCGACGAGAAGGCGCTGCTCAAGGGCGGCTTCGGCGGCATCATCGGCGTCGGCCAGGGCGCTTCGCACGGCCCCCGCCTGGTGAAGCTCACGTATACGCACCCCAAGGCGCAGAAGACCCTGGCCTACATCGGCAAGGGCATCACCTACGACTCGGGCGGCATCTCGCTCAAGCCGGCCGGCCACAACGAGACGATGAAGTGCGACATGAGCGGCGCGGCCGCCGTGTTCGCCGCCGTCGTGGCCTCGGCCCGGCTGGGCCTCCAGGTGAACGTCACCGGCTGGCTCGCGCTCGCCGAGAACATGCCGTCCGGCAACGCGACGCGCCCCGGCGACGTCCTGCGCATGTACAGCGGCAAGACCGTCGAGGTCCTCAACACCGACGCCGAGGGCCGTCTGGTCCTGGGCGACGCGCTGGCCCGCGCCTCCGAGGAGCACCCGGACGCGATCGTCGACGTGGCGACGCTGACCGGCGCGATGGTGGTGGCCCTCGGCAACCGCACCTTCGGCATCATGGGCAACGACGAGTCGTTCCGTACCGCGATCCACGAGATCGCGGAGGAGGTCGGCGAGCAGTCCTGGCCGATGCCGATGCCCGTGGAGCTGCTCAAGAGCATGGACTCGCCGACTGCCGACATGGCGAACATCGGCGAGCGCGCGGGTGGCGGCCTGGTGGCCGGTCTGTTCCTGCAGGAGTTCGTCGGCGAGGACATCGCCTGGGCGCACCTGGACATCGCGGGCCCGGCCTACAACGAGGGCAGCCCGTTCGGCTACACGCCCAAGGGCGGCACCGGCACCTCGGTTCGCACCCTGGTTCGGCTGGCCGAGCGCACCGCCTCGGGCGACCTGGGCTGATACCCGCCACCGCACGCGGGCCCCGGCGCAGCGTCCGGGTCCCGCGTGCGTCCACGGGCGTACGACGATTTCGCCCTCGACGAAACTGGCGAAAACCGTACGCCCGTACGCCCGAGTAATTCCGAGAAGAGCGGTACACCACCGCCTCGGACCCCGGCCCCGCGTCCCGCCTCCCGTCAACAAGTGCGAAGATGGGTTCTCGGCAGGACAGGGCCCCCACCACAGGGCCGAATAAAAAAGCGGCCGAACACCAGCCGCCGCCCGGTCTTCGGTGACCGGCGACCGGCGCACATGCATGGAGGACGTGACGTGGCGAACGACGCCGGCACCGTTTTCGACCTAGTGATCCTCGGCGGTGGCAGCGGCGGTTACGCCGCGGCCCTGCGCGGAGCGCAGCTGGGCCTGGACGTCGCACTGATCGAGAAGAACAAGCTCGGCGGCACCTGCCTGCACAACGGCTGCATTCCGACGAAGGCCCTGCTGCACGCGGGCGAGATCGCCGACCAGGCGCGCGAGTCCGAGCAGTTCGGCATCAAGGCCACCTTCGACGGTGTCGACATGGCAGGCGTCCACAAGTACAAGGACGACGTCATCGCCGGCCTGTACAAGGGGCTGCAGGGCCTGGTCGCCTCGCGCAAGGTGACGTACATCGAGGGCGAGGGCAAGCTTTCCTCCCCCACCTCCGTCGACGTGAACGGCCAGCGTGTCCAGGGCCGCCATGTCCTGCTGGCGACCGGCTCCGTGCCGAAGTCGCTGCCGGGCCTGGAGATCGACGGCAACCGCATCATCTCCTCGGACCACGCGCTGACGCTGGACCGGGTCCCGAAGTCCGCGATCGTGCTGGGCGGCGGCGTCATCGGCGTCGAGTTCGCCTCCGCGTGGAAGTCCTTCGGCACCGACGTCACCATCGTCGAGGGCCTGAAGCACCTCGTGCCCGTCGAGGACGAGAACAGCTCGAAGCTGCTTGAGCGCGCGTTCCGCAAGCGCGGCATCGGCTTCTCGCTCGGCGCCTTCTTCGAGAAGGCCGAGTACACCAACGACGGCGTCAAGGTCACCCTCGCAAACGGCAAGGAGTTCGAGGCCGAGCTGCTGCTCGTCGCGATCGGCCGCGGCCCCGTGTCGCAGGGCCTCGGTTACGAGGAGCAGGGCGTCGCGATGGACCGCGGCTTCGTCCTCGTCGACGAGTACATGCAGACCAACGTCGCCACCATCTCGGCGGTCGGCGACCTCGTCCCCACCCTCCAGCTCGCGCACGTCGGCTTCGCGGAGGGCATGCTGGTCGCAGAGCGTCTGGCCGGTCTGAAGACCGTGCCGGTCGACTACGACGGCGTGCCGCGCGTGACGTACTGCCACCCCGAGGTCGCTTCCGTCGGTATCACCGAGGCGAAGGCCAAGGAGGTGTACGGCGCGGACAAGGTCGTCGCTCTGAAGTACAACCTCGCGGGCAACGGCAAGAGCAAGATCCTCAAGACCGCGGGCGAGATCAAGCTCGTCCAGGTCAAGGATGGCGCCGTGGTCGGTGTCCACATGGTCGGTGACCGTATGGGCGAGCAGGTCGGCGAAGCTCAGCTGATCTACAACTGGGAGGCGCTGCCGGCCGAGGTCGCGCAGCTCATCCACGCCCACCCGACGCAGAACGAGGCGATGGGCGAGGCCCACCTGGCACTGGCCGGCAAGCCTCTGCACTCCCACGACTAGTCATCCCGGGCGCAACCACTTCACGCACTTTCGTAAGGAGCAACTGAAACCATGTCGGTTTCCGTAACCCTTCCGGCGCTCGGCGAGAGCGTCACTGAGGGCACTGTCACCCGTTGGCTGAAGGCCGAGGGCGAGCACGTCGAGGTCGACGAGCCGCTGCTCGAGGTATCGACCGACAAGGTCGACACCGAGATCCCGGCCCCCGTTTCCGGCATCCTCGCGTCCATCAAGGTCGCCGAGGACGAGACGGTGGAGGTCGGCGCGGAGCTGGCCCTCATCGACGACGGCTCGGGCGCGCCCGCTGCCGAGGCCGAGTCCGCCCCGGCTGCCGCCGAGGCCCCCGCCGCCGAGCCCGAGGCTCCGGCCGCCCAGCCCGAGGCCGCTCCGGCGGCCGAGGCCGAGGCTCCGGCCCCGGCCGAGGCACCGTCCGGCGGCGCCTCGGGCACCGACGTCACGCTGCCCGCACTGGGCGAGTCGGTCACCGAGGGCACCGTCACCCGTTGGCTGAAGGAGGTCGGCGAGGAGGTCGCGGAGGACGAGCCGCTGCTCGAGGTATCGACCGACAAGGTCGACACCGAGATCCCTTCCCCGGTCGCCGGCACCCTGCTGGAGATCCTGGTCGCCGAGGACGAGAGCGCCGAGGTCGGCGCGAGGCTCGCCGTCATCGGTGCCAAGGGCGCGGCCCCGGCCGCCGCCCAGGCCCCGGCCGACCCGGCTCCGGAGCAGGAGGCCCCCAAGCAGGAGGCCCCCGAGCAGGAGGCTCCCAAGCAGGAGGCCCCGAAGCAGGAGGCGCCGGCTCCGGCCGCCGCCCCCGCTCCGAAGGCCCCCGCCGCTCCGGCTCCGCAGCAGGCACCGGCCCCGGCCGCGCCCGCACCGGCTCCCGCCGCCGCTCCAACAGCCCCGGCGCCCGCCGCCTCCGGCGGTGACGCCGACGGCGCGTACGTGACCCCCCTGGTCCGCAAGCTCGCCGCCGGGAACAGCGTCGACCTGGCCTCGCTCAAGGGCACCGGCGTGGGTGGCCGTATCCGCAAGCAGGACGTCATCACCGCCGCGGAGGCCGCCAAGGCCGCCGCCGCGGCCCCTGCTGCCGCGGCTCCGGCCGCCGCCTCGAAGGCTCCGTCCCTAGAGGTGTCCCCGCTGCGTGGCCAGACGGTCAAGATGACCCGCATGCGCAAGGTCATCGGCGACAACATGATGAAGGCGCTGCACTCGCAGGCCCAGCTGACCACGGTGGTCGAGGTCGACATCACCAAGCTGATGCGGCTGCGCGCCCAGGCCAAGGAGTCCTTCGCCGCCCGTGAGGGCGTCAAGCTGTCCCCGATGCCGTTCTTCGTCAAGGCCGCTGCCCAGGCGCTGAAGGCCTACCCGGTCGTCAACGCCCGGATCAACGAGGACGAGGGCACCATCACCTACTTCGACTCCGAGAACATCGGTATCGCGGTGGACTCCGAGAAGGGTCTGATGACTCCGGTCATCAAGGGTGCGGGCGACCTCAACCTGGCCGGTATCTCCAAGAAGACCGCGGAGCTGGCCGGCAAGGTCCGCGGCAACAAGATCACTCCGGACGAGCTGTCCGGCGCGACCTTCACGATCAGCAACACCGGCTCGCGCGGTGCGCTGTTCGACACGGTCATCGTGCCGCCGAACCAGGTCGCCATCCTGGGCATCGGCGCGACCGTCAAGCGTCCGGTGGTCATCAACCACCCGGACCTCGGCGAGACCATCGCGGTGCGCGACATGACGTACCTGGCACTGTCCTACGACCACCGCCTGGTCGACGGTGCCGACGCGGCCCGTTACCTGACGGCCGTCAAGGCCATCCTGGAAGCCGGCGAGTTCGAGGTCGAGCTCGGCCTGTAGGCCTCCGCAGGACCGTACGCGTGCTGTCGGCGCCCCCGCCCGGAACATCCGGGCGGGGGCGCCGTCGTATTGTCTAGAACCTCCGCCCGTCCAGAACCGCCACGCCCCCACCCGCGCCAAGGAGCCTTCATGACCCCGCCCGTCGTCCACTCGCTGCGCGAGCAGATCCGCGAGCACATCGTGGAGGGCATCGTCAGCGGACGCTGGAAGCCGGGTGAGCGGATCGTCGAGCGGCGGATCGCGGTCGAGCTGGAGGTCAGCCAGACGCCCGTGCGCGAGGCGCTGCGGGAGCTGGAGACGTTGCGGCTGATCGAATCGGCCCCCAACAAGGGCGTACGGGTGCGGAACCTGTCCGCGGCGGACCTGGAGGAGAGCTATCCGGTCCGGGCGGGTCTTGAGCAGATCGCCGCGGAGCTGGCGGCGGAGCGGCTGGCCGAGGACTGCTCGGCGCTGGAGCCCCATGTGGCCGCGCTGTACGCGGCGGACCGGACGGCCGACGGGACGGCCCAGGTGCGGCACACGGTCGCCTTCCACCGGGAGCTGGTGCGGGCGGCCCACAACGGCGTCCTCCTGCACACCTGGGAGGGCCTGGGCATCGAGGTCTTCACGGCTCTGGCCATCCGCTGGCTCGGGACGGTGCAGAAGTCGTACGCCGAGGAGCACGAGGACCTGGTCGAGGCCTTCCGCCGACGGGATCCGCAGATCGGCGCTCTGGTGAAGGAGCACGTGCTCGGGTGTGCTCCGCGTGCCTGATTTCACCCGATTCGCGAAGGCACAGCGTGCCCTTTTTCGTGGCACGGAATGCCAGTTTTGGGATGCGGAGAAGTTTTTCGCTTCAACCCTTTGATCGATCATCGATCAGCGCTCTACAGTCGACGACGGACTCACCAGTCCGCAGCCCTGTCCTGCCAGCCAGGGCCCCCTTTCTCCACCCCCCTCCTTCACGGAAGGCGGCGTCATGACCGACCCCGTACGCAAGCTTCCGAGCGAGCTCGACCAGCTCCCGGACCGCGACCCCGAGGAGACCGCCGAATGGGCGGACTCCCTCGATGCCGTCACCAGGGCGGCGGGTCCGCACCGTGCCGCGTATCTGATGCGTCGCTCCCTCCAGCACGCCGAGGGCGCGGGAATCGCGCTGCCCAAGCTGCTGGAGACCGATTACGTCAACACCATCCCCACCGGCGCGGAGCCCCGGTTCCCCGGTGACGAGGCGATGGAACAGCGCATCACCGCGTGGAACCGCTGGAACGCGGCCGCCATGGTGACCCGCGGCTCGCGCTTCGGCGTAGGCGGCCACATAGCCACTTTCGCCTCGGCGGCCTGGCTGTACGAGACCGGCTTCCAGCACTTCTTCCGGGGCAAGGAGGCGGACGGCTCGGGCGACCAGCTCTACATCCAGGGCCACGCCTCCCCCGGCATCTACGCCCGTGCCTTCCTGGACGGCCGGCTCAGCGAGCAGCAGCTCGACAACTTCCGGCAGGAGGCGGGCGGCCAGGGACTCCCCTCCTACCCGCACCCGCGCCGGCTGCCCTGGCTGTGGGAATTTCCCACCGTCTCCATGGGCCTGGGCCCGCTCTCGGCGATCTACCAGGCGCGGTTCAACCGCTACCTGGCCGGCCGCGGCATCAAGGACACCGCCAACTCGCACGTCTGGGCGTTCCTGGGCGACGGCGAGATGGACGAGCCCGAGTCGACCGCCGCCCTCGCGCTGGCCGGTCGCGAGCAGCTCGACAACCTGACCTTCGTCATCAACTGCAATCTGCAGCGCCTCGACGGTCCGGTCCGCGCGAACTTCAAGATCGTGCAGGAGCTGGAGGCACAGTTCCGCGCCGCCGGCTGGAACGTCGTCAAGTCCCTGTGGGGCTCCGCCTGGGACGAGCTGCTCCAGCTCGACACCACGGGCGCGCTGGTGCGCCGCCTGCGCGAGGTGCCCGACGCGCAGTTCCAGACGTATGCCACGCGTGATGTCGCGTACATCCGTGAGCACTTCTTCGGCGCCGACCCGGCGCTGGTGCAACTGGCCGGCGTACTCACCGACGCGAAGATCGCCGAGTGTTTCCACACCTCGCGCGGTGGCCACGAGCCCCGCAAGGTGTACGCCGCCTACCGCGCCGCCGTCGAGTTCAAGGGCGCGCCGACCGTGATTCTCGCGCAGACGGTGAAGGGCTACACGCTCGGCGCCGGCTTCGAGTCGCGCAACGCCAACCACCAGATGAAGAAGCTCTCGGGCAAGGAGTTCCGCACCATGCGGGACCTGCTCGACCTCCCCATCCCGGACTCCAAGCTGGACGAGGACCTGGTGCCGTACGGCCACCCGGGCGCCGACTCCCCCGAGGTCCGCTATCTGCACGAGCGCCGCGCGGCGCTCGGCGGCCCGGCCCCCGCGCGCAAGGTGCACCCGGTGGCGCTGCCCGAGCCCTCCGAGAAGGCGTTCAAGGCGGTACTGAAGGGCTCGGGGACGCAGGAGATGGCCACGACCATGGCCTTCGTGCGGCTGATGAAGGACCTGATGCGGGAGAAGGAGACCGGCAGGCGCTGGGTTCCGATCGTCCCCGACGAGGCCCGCACCTTCGGCATGGAGTCGCTCTTCCCGTCGGCCGGCATCTACTCGCCGCTCGGCCAGACGTACGACCCGGTCGACCGCGACCAGCTCATGTACTACAAGGAAGCCAAGGACGGCCAGGTCCTCAACGAGGGCATCACCGAGGCCGGTTCCATGGCCGACTTCATCGCCGCGTCGACGTCGTACGCGACGCACGGCGAGCCGATGATCCCGTTCTACATCTTCTACTCGATGTTCGGCTGGCAGCGCACGGCCGACCAGATGTGGCAGCTGGCCGACCAGCTCGGCCGCGGCTTCATCGTCGGCGCGACAGCGGGCCGCACCACGCTCACCGGCGAGGGCCTGCAGCACGCGGACGGTCACTCGCATCTGATCGCCGCGACCAACCCGGCGTCGCTCAACTACGACCCGGCGTTCGCCTACGAGATCGGCATCATCGTCAAGGACGGGCTGCGCCGCATGTACGGCCCGGACCCGGAGAAGAACGAGAACGTCTTCTACTACCTGACGGTCTACAACGAGCCCAAGCGCCAGCCCGCGATGCCCGAGGGCGTCGAGGAGGGCATCCTCAAGGGGCTCTACCGCTTCAACCAGGGCGAGGCGCCGGCCGCGGACTCGCCGCGGATCCAGCTGCTCGCCTCGGGCACCGCGATCCACTGGACCCTGGAGGCCCAGCAGCTGCTGGCCGCCGACTGGGGCGTGGCCTCCGACATCTGGTCGGCCACATCCTGGAGTGAGCTGCGCCGCGACGCGCTGGCCTGCGACGAAGCGCTGCTGCAGGGCGAGCAGCGCACGCCGTACATCACCCGCGCGCTGGCCGGGGCCCCCGGTCCGGTGCTGGCGGTCAGCGACTGGATGCGTCAGGTCCCGGACCAGATCAGCCAGTGGGTCGAGCAGGACTACACCTCGCTCGGCACGGACGGCTTCGGTCTGTCCGACACCCGCGAGGCGGCGCGCCGGCACTTCGGTGTGGACGCCCGGTCGGTCGTGGTCGCGGCGCTGGCGGCGCTGGCCCGGCGCGGCGAGGTCAAGCCGGAGACGGTCAAGGAAGCACGGGAGCGGTACGGGCTGTAGTCGGCCCCGCGCTCGTGCCACAGCCCCCCGTCGCCATGCGGCGGGGGGCTGTGGCACGAGTGCGCTCCGGTCCGTGCGCGGGGGCGCGCGGCACAATGCCTCCATGCGCGCTGCCCGGCTCATCAAGATGGTGCTCCTCCTCCAGTCCCGGCCCTCGATGACCGGGGCCGAGCTGGCGCACGAGCTGGAGGTGTCCGAGCGGACCGTCACGCGGGACGCGCAGGCGCTGTCGGAGGCGGGAGTCCCGGTGTACGCGGACCGGGGCCGGACCGGCGGGTACCGGCTGATCGGCGGCTATCGGACCCGGCTGACCGGGCTCGGCCGCAGTGAGGCCGAGGCGCTCTTCCTGTCCGGGCTGCCGGGCGCGCTGCGCGAGATGGGCCTGGAGGACGCCGCGTCCGCCGCCAGGCTGAAGGTTTCGGCAGCTCTCCTGCCGTCTCTGCGGGGCGCCCCGGACTCGGCGGTGCAGCGCTTCCATCTGGACGCGCCCGGCTGGTACCAGGAGACCCGGGTGCCCAAGGCACTGCCCGCCGTCGCCGAAGCGGTCTGGGACGACCGGCTGCTGTCCGCCCGCTACGGAAGGTCCGACCGGGTGGTGGAGCGGGAGCTGGCGCCGCACGGGCTCGTTCTCAAGGCCGGCGTCTGGTATCTGTGTGCCCGCGCGGAGGGCGACTTCCGGGTCTACCGGGTGGACAGATTCACCGCGGTGGCCGTCTCGCAGCACCGGTTCGAACGCGACGAGGACTTCGATCTGCCGGGCTTCTGGACGGAGCGGGCCGCCCAGTTCAGCAGGTCGATCCTGCGTGCGGAGGCCGTCGTCCGCCTCTCCGAGGAGGGCGTGCGCTCCCTGCCCCACGTCACGGACCGGGCCGCCGCCGCCGAGGCCCTGGCGGCGGCGGGCCCGCCGGACGACCGGGGCCGAACCACGGTCAGGCTCGCCGTGGAGTCGCCGGACGTGGCGCATTCCCAGCTGCTGGCCCTGGGTCCGGAGGCCGAGGTGCTCGAACCCGCGGAGCTGCGGGCCCGGTTCGCGGAGGCGGCGGCCAGGATGCGGGAGCTGTACGGCTGAGGAACGGCCCCGGCCGTACAGCCGGCCGGTCAGCGGTAGTCGCTCGCCGGTGCGTCCTTGCCGCCGAGCGCGACCTCCGAGATGTACTTCCAGGCGTCGGGCCTGCTGCCGTCCGCGTCCGTGAACCCGTACACCTTGGCGAGCCGACCGCTGGAGAGGGACTGCCCGGTCCAGCGGGCCCGCTCGGGGTCGGCCGCGACGGCCGCGACCGCCCGTCCGACGAACACCGGTGATTCGGCGATGGCGAAGTGCGGGTCCTTCGCGATCCCGTCCCGCCAGTTCTCCTCGGTGACGCCGAAGTGGGCCAGCATCTGCTCGGAGCGCAGGAACCCCGGGGTGACCGAGACCGCCGTGCCGCCGAGGTCCCTGAGGTCCTCGGCGAGGTTGAAGGCCATCCGGATCGGGCCGTTCTTGGCGAGGTCGTAGTAGAAGTTCTCGCGGAAGTCGCGGTTGGACTCCGCCGTGCCGTCGGTGACCTCGACGACGAGCCCGCCGCGGTTTCTGATCAGCAGCGGAAGGGCGATGCTGCTGGTGATGATGTGGCTCTTCACGCCGAGTTCCAGCATGCGCAGGCCCTGGTCGAGGTCGGTCTCCCACATCTTCTTGCCGAACACGACCAGGTGCTCATCGCCCCAGAGGTTGTTGACGAGGATGTCGAGACGCCCGTGGTCGCGTTCGATGCGCGCGACGACCTCGGCCACCTGGTCCCGGTCCAGATGATCGGCGGGCAGCGCGACGCCGACGCCGCCCGCCGCCTCGACGAGCTCGGCCGTCTCCTCGATGGTCTCCGACGACCGGCCGACCTCGCTGATCCGCTCGCGGGTGGTGCGCCCGGTCGCGTACACCGTCGCGCCCGCCGCCCCGAGCTGCACGGCGATCTGCCGGCCCGCTCCCCGGGTGGCCCCGGCGACCAGTGCGATCCGGCCCGCCAGTGGTGTGTTCTGCTCGCCCATGTCTGCTCCTCCGTGTGCTTCCGCGCGCCTCCACGTGAACCGGCGCGAATCGAAGGAATCGCGTGGATCCACGTGCCGCTGCCCTGCTTGCGCCTCGACACTGCCACCGAAAGCAGACACCTTCTGTCGGGTATACGCGGGGGTTCCCGGTCAGCGCAGCGCGGCCAGCGTCCCGCCCTCCGCCAGGGCGGCGCGCAGCTTCGCGTCGGCTCCCTCGGGGGCCCGTACCGCCATCGTCGGTCCGTCCGCGGTGGCACGCACCGCGCCGGTGGCCTCGATGCGGGTGATGCGGCGGCTGCCTGCCGCGAGGAGGCACCAGTCGCCGGACCTGGACTTCCAGTGGGCGCCCGCCAGGACGTGCCGGCCGAAGCGGGTGGCCGAGGCGGTGTTCCTCGCCTCGGCCACCCGCACGCCGGGCGTTGTCCGCGACGTACCGGGGAGCTGGAGCTGGACCAGGACCCTCCCCGGGCCCTGCCAGGTGTCGGCGCGGGTACAGATCCAGGACGCGCGCCCGCCGGACTCCGGGAGCGTCTGCTGGGCGTACACCCAGTTGTTGACGGCGCGCACGCCCGAGCCGCGCAGCGAGTCGAGGTGGCAGGCGCCGCGGGCCCAGCTCAGCAGAGCCGGGCCGCCGGTCGCCTCCCTGGGCCGGCGGGCCGGGGCGCCGCTGCCCGGCGGCGGCGTATAGGTGAGGTGTACGGGCGCGAGGTCGCCGAGGTCGGTGACCAGGAAGGCGTGCTTCTCCACGATGAGTTCGGACGACTGCATCTGGAGCACGGGCCAGGAGTCGCGGCCGGCGCCGCCTGAGGGGCCCGGCACGACATCGGTGACGCCGTCCTTGCCGACCGCGAGGTCGCGGGCCGGGGTGTCGGGCTCCAGGAGGTCGCGGGTGGCGCACTCGGCGATCCACGGCGCCGTCAGATAGCGGGCGCCACCGGCCCGGCGGGTCACCACGAGCGCCGCGGCCGAGGTGACGTCGGCGTCGTCGGTACGGGCGAAGTCGAGCACGGGGGCCCCGGAGCCGGACTCCGGCTCGGCGTACCGGACCACGCGCTGACCGTCGTGCAGCAGCACCACCGCGGTGCCGTCGACCCTTCCCGCGTACAGCTGGCGGGGTGGGTGCGCGGGCGCGGCGGTGGCGGTGTCGGGGGTGGGCGCTGACGCGCACCTCACGCGTGGGTCCTGCCCACGCGGCGAGGGCCCGGCCGAGCAGGGCCAGGTCGTCGGTGCGGTCGCCGCGGGCCGGCCAGGAGGTGAAGTCGACACGGGAGGTGTCGTGCGCGCCCCGCCCGGGGCGCGCACCAGACGGGTGGGGTCCAGCGCCCGCCCCGCCGCCGAGCGGTCAACGGGCCCGGCGGCCACGACGGGCGCGCGCGCGTCCTCGGCCTCGTCCCCGGCTCCGGCCAGCACGGGCAGCGTCACGGCGGCCAGCGCGACCACCGCGGCGACGACGACGGCCGCCCTGCCCCGCTGCCGCCTGCGCAGCAGATCCGTGGGGCGGGTGTGCACGAAGCAGGGGTCGAACTCGCCGGAGAGCAGCAGCGACCGGGAGCCCCCGCCCGTCTCCTCCCCGGCCGTGCGGGCCAGCCGTTCCGCGGTGCGCAGGCTGAGGCCCGCCTCCGCCACGCCCGCCTCGGTGAGCAGGGTGCGGGTCTGCGTCTCGGAGAGCCCTTCGAGCCGGCGCAGGGCGAGCGCGGCCCTGGTCGCCGCGTCCGCCCCGGACAGCACCTGCTCCAGCGCCAGTTCGTCGGCGCCCCCCGCCGCCGGGAAGAGCCGCAGTCCCCACACTGCGGGCAGGACGTGGCGCAGCGCCCTGGGCGACGGGAGGCGGCCGGGCCACCAGCCGGGACGCCGCGCGTGGGCCAGCGCGTCGTGCAGCACCCGGGCGCGGAGCAGGGCGTATCCGGGGCTGGTGACCGGAGCCCCGCGCTGGGCCGGGACCCTGGGCGCCGTGGACGGTTCGGTACGGGCCCTGGGCAGGGCGCGCTGCACGGTGGCGTGGGCGGCGAGCACCCGCCGGTGGCGGCCCAGAGCGGGCGGCAGGGTGATAAAGGCGAGCCGGACGAGTCGCGGACAGTGCTCGACGAGTGCGGCTTCGGCCTGCTCCACGCTCACCGGCGCACCGATGGCTCCGGTGAGCTCCGACGGCTCCGGCTAGTCTGCGATTCGCATGGCGAGGGCAACCCCTTAGAGGGTGAGTAATCGTGCTTCGCCTGCCCTTCAAACGAGTGAATCATGGGACGGTCACACCGGATGCGCCCCCGGTTGGCTCCCCGCACCACGTGGACAGGGACTCGAACGTGAGTAACGAGACAGCCGTATACGGTGCGCTCCGCGTGCGCCCGCCTGTTTCAACCCCGATGCTTGACCCGTGATGGACGAGACGGACTTCTGGAAGATCATCGACAGCACCCGCGTGGCCGCCGAGGGCGACCCCGAGGATCATGCGGACCTGCTTGTCGAGCGCCTGCTCCAGCGCGACCCCGATTCCGTGCTCGACTTCGCCAGACATTTCGAGGTGCGCTACAACCGCGCGTACCGCTGGGATCTTTGGGGCGCGGCGGCCGTGCTCCTCGGTGGCGCGAGCGATGACGCCTTCGACTACTTCCGCTGCTGGCTGATCGGCCAGGGCCGGGAGGTCTTCGAGGGCTCGCTGCACGATCCGGACAACCTGGCCGAGCTCCTCGACGAGTTCGACGAGGAGATCGACGGGGACGGCGAGGAACTCGGGTTCGCGGCGGACGAGGCGTACGAGCAGCTCACCGGCGCGGTCGCGCCCGACCTGGGCGTCCCGGCGCAGGCGCCCGAACCGGAGGGCTCGCCCATCGACTTCGAGGACAACGACGTCCTGGCCGACCGCTGTCCCCGGCTCTGGGAACGGTTCGGCGCGTAACACCCCATCTGTCGCAGCCGCCCGCCTCATCGGCGGCGGGCGGCTGCTGTCTGCGCACGGTCGCGTTCCTGGGCGGCGTCGGGCGCGAGTGCCAGCAGGGCCACGTCGTCGTGCACGTCGTCCGCGCGGCCCACGAAGCGCACCAAGTCCTTGCGTACGGCCTCGGTGAGGCCCAGCAGATCGTCGGCGGGCACCGAATCGGCCAGGGCGGCCAGCCGCCGCTCCAGCGGGTAGAAGGCCCCCGCCGCGTCCCGCGCCTCCGTCACGCCGTCGGTATGGACCAGGATCCGGTCGCCCGGCTCCAGCGGCACCGAGACCGCCTTGGGCGGCGCCACTCCCGCCAACCCCATGCCCAGCGGCGGCGACGGGTCGACCGGCAACTCACGCGCGGTCCCGCCCCGCAGCAGCAGCGGCGCCGGGTGACCACAGCAGATGATCCGTACGACGGCTTCGTCGGCCGGGAACTCCAGCGCGACCACGGTCGCGAAGAGCTCCGCGTGCTCCTCCGACCCGGCGTCGACGACGAGCCGCCGTTCGAGCCGCGCCGCGATCCCCGCCAGGTCGCCCTCGTCCAGCACCGCTTCCCGGAAGGCGCCGAGGAGTGCGGCGACCGTGGAGACCGCCGCCATTCCGTGCCCCTGCACATCGGCCACCACGGCCCGTACGCCGTGCGGCCCGTCGCGTACGTCGTAGAGGTCCCCGCCCACCAGCGCCCCGCGCTGCGCGGACCGGTACAGCCCGGCGCAGCGCACCCGCCCCACCGTGGCCGGCAGCGGCGGGAGCACCGCGAGCTGGGCGGCCTCGGCGACGGTGCGGACCGTCACCAGCTGCTCGTCCCGCCGGGTACGCACCCACGCGATGACCACGCTGAGCAGGACGACCAGCAGCACGGCGAGCAGGTCGCCGCCCTCGACGTACCAGATATGGCGGGTGTAGGGCAGGGACAGCACCAGCAGGGTGAGGGCGCCCAGTACGCCGACGCTCACCGGGCCGTAGGCGAGGGCGGCGACCGGCGGCAGGGCGACGAGGAAGAAGCCCAGCTGCACGCTCTCGGGAGTGACCAGCTGGGCCAGGCAGAGCAGCACCAGGATCAGTACGGGCAGCAGCTTGAACCAAGGCGGCTGCGGCGCCCCGGTCAGCCACTTGGGTGCCTCGTCCGCGCCCCTGGCCCGTGTCGAGCTCATCGGGCGGCGCGCCCTGTCGGATCCCCGGCGGCCCGCCGGGGCGTTGCGGAGCCCGGCACAGCCCCTGGGCCCAGGGCGCGGGGGGCTGCCGCGGGCGGCGGCGTCCGATGATCGGTCATGGCTCGCCCACTATCGCTCAGGGACCGAGGGTCCGCCCCATGAGCACGTCGTCGACGTACTTCCCTTCCAGCAGGAACTCGCCCGGCAGCACACCCTCGACCTTGAAGCCCTCCGACTCGTACAGCGCGCGGGCGGGCCCGTTGTGCCCGAGCACCCGCAGCGTGATGCGCACCGCGCCCAGCCGCCGCGCCTCGTCCATCGCCGCTCGGAGCAGCGCACGCGCGACGCCGTGTCCCCGGGCCCACCGCGCCACGGCAAGGCCCTGGATGAGCTTCACGTGCGCGTTGGCGGCAAGGGGGCTGGGCGGAAGGAGCCGGAGGAAGCCCGCGATGCGGCCGTCCACCTCCGCCACCAGGAAGTGCTCCGGCGGGTGCTTGGCGTCGAAGAAGGGGAGATACGGCGGCTCGGCCCTCGGCAGTACGGCGTGCAGCGTCGACCAGGTGTCGCGGTCGAGCTCGGAGAGGCCGTTGTCGTCCGCCCGCTCCCCGGGCCGTATGAGGGGCTTCGCCCCGTGGGAAGTACTCGGAATCTTCGGCTCGGACATGCCCGCCACTGTGCCACGGGCCCCCAACGGGCCCGGATGGGGGGCAGGATGGGCTTATGCGGATCGCGGTTACCGGCTCGACCGGTCTCATCGGAACGGCGCTCGTGCGCTCCCTGCTCGCCGACGGGCACGAGGTGGTGCGCCTGGTGCGGCGCCCCTCGCGCACGAAGGACGAGGTGACGTGGGACCCGAAGCGGCAGTACGTCGACGCCGACGGGCTCGCCGGGTGCGGGGCGGTGGTCCATCTCGCCGGGGCGGGCGTCGGCGACCACCGGTGGACCGAGGCGTACAAGAAGGAGATCCGTGACAGCCGGGTGCTCGGTACGGCGGCCATCGCCGAGGCCGTCGCCTCGCTCGACGTGAAGCCCTCGGTGCTCGTGAGCGGTTCCGCCATCGGTTTCTACGGGGACACCGGGGACCGCGCGGTGGACGAGGAGGCGCCCCCGGGCGACGGTTTCCTGCCGTCCGTCTGTGTGGAGTGGGAGGAGGCCGCCGCGCCGGCCGAGGAGGCGGGCGTACGGACCGTGTTCGCCCGCACCGGTCTGGTGGTCTCGCGGGACGGCGGCGCCTGGGGGAAGCTCTTCCCCATTTTCAGGGCGGGTCTCGGCGGCCGGATGGGATCGGGCCGCCAGTACTGGAGCCACATCGCCCTGCACGACCATGTGGCCGCACTGCGCCACATGATCGACACCGAGTCGCTCTCGGGCCCGGTGAACCTCACGGCGCCCCGGCCGGTCACCAACCGCGAGGTGACCGAGGCGATGGGGCGGGTGCTGAAGCGGCCGACGCTCTTCACCGTGCCCGCGCCCGCGCTGCGGATCGCGCTGGGCGAATTCGCCGGGGACGTGCTGGGCAGTCAGCGGGTGGTGCCCGGGCGGCTGATGGAGTCGGGCTTCTCCTTCGCGTTCCCGGGAATCGAGGAAGCGGTGCGGTCGGCTCTGCGCTGACCGATTCCGATCGAATCCCTTTCGAATCCCTCCCCGGTACTTACTGATCCCCTTCTGATTTCTTCCTGATCCCTGTCGAAGTACGACCATTGCGCTCCGATCGCGATCAGGTTGCCGCCCCCCCTCCTGCTCGCCCCGTGCTCCTGGCGTGCTCCGGTGCCCGGTCGGTGCGCGACTGTGCGCGCGGGTGCCCGCTCCTACGCTGCAACCCGGATTCCGGTATTCCGTGGCCGACCGGGGGCATAAGAACCCCGTCGGTCACGTCGGCCTCGGGGAGGGGCACGTGCTCAGCAGCGCTCACCATGCGGACGTCGTCATCGTGGGAGCCGGCGTTGCCGGTCTCTCCGCCGCGCACCAGCTGACCAGCGCGGGTGTGACCGTCACCGTCCTGGAGGCGGCCCCCTGTACGGGCGGCCGGATGTCCACCGAGGAGATCGACGGATTCCGGCTGGACCGCATCGGCCAGGTCCTCAGCACCGCCTATCCCGAACTGCGGCGGACACCGGGTCTTGACGGGCTCGTCCTGCGCCCGTTCACCCCCGGCGTCCTGGTGCACAGCGAGGGCCGGCGCTACCGGGCCGGAGTGGCAGGGAGCGCACGGGGCGCACTCACCGCCGCGCGCGCCATGAAGGGCGCCCCCCGGCCCCCGTTCGGCGGCGCACTCGATCAGGCGCGCCTCGGCGCGGCACTCGCACGGTTCGCGGCCACGCCGACGCACCGGCTGGCGGCCCGCCCCGAACTGCCCGCCCTCGAAGCCCTGTCCGGGCGAGGGCTGTCGTCCCGTACGGTCAACGGCTTCCTGCGCCCCCTGCTGTCAGCGCTGCTGTGCGACCCCGGGCTGACCACCTCCAGCCGGTGTGCGGACCTGGCGCTGCGCGGCTTCGCACGCGGCAGGCTGTGCGTGCCCGCGGGCGGCGCCTCCGCGCTGCCCGAACTGCTGGCCGCGGGCCTGCCGCCCGGCACGGTCCGTACCGGCATACGCGTCACCTCCGCGTCCACCACCTCGGTGACCACCGAGGAGCACGGCGAACTCTCCTGCCGCTCCCTGCTGCTGGCCACCGGCGCCCGCGCAGCCGCCGGGCTGCTGCCCGGACTGCGGGTGCCGCCCTTCCATCCGGTGACCGTCCTGCACCACGCGGCGCCGCTGTCCCCGCTGAAGGACGCCGCGTTGCTGCTCGACGCCGACCGGAGCGGGCCCGTCTCGCACACCGCCGTGCTCAGCGAGGTCGACCCCACCCGCGCCCCACGGGACAGGGCGCTGATCTCGTCGACGGTGCTCGCCGCTCCCCCGCCGGACGCAGACCGCGTCGTACGGGCCCACCTCGCCAGGCTCTACGGCACCCCGACGGACGACTGGCAGCTCCTCGCCGTCCACCACGACCGTGAGGCGGTTCCCGCCATGCCGGCCCCGCACGACCTGCGCCGCCCCGTACGGCTCCTGTCGGGCCTGTACGTGTGCGGCGACCACCGCGACACGAGCACGGTGCAGGGCGCGCTCTACTCGGGCCGCCGGGCCGCGCACGCGATCCTGCACGACTTCGGCATCCGGCCGGGATACGCGACGGAGCAGCTGCGCGACGCCGCCTGAGGGCGCCGGGTCGGTGGCCGCGCCCAACATGCTCCGCCCCGGCCGGACCAACTGGGCGGACCACAACTGATCGTTGGGTGCGGCTGACGTGGGTGGCCGGTGCTCGCATCGGACACCCCGATCACCGCCGACGGCCAGGAGGAGGCCAGGAGGACACCGGGCGTCACCGCGGTCCGGGGTCGCCAACATGCGGGCCGGACCGGCCGGGTCATACTGCCGCCGGGCACCACGGGCCGTCATGTCCGCGTCCAGCTGGAGTCGCCCATCGACCCGCCCCCCCCTGGCCGAGGTCCAGGTAGGACGCGTACGGGCCCGTAGCGCGTCTGCCGGGCGGGCTCGAACGCATCGGGACCGCCCGGCGGACGGCCCCGCCACGCCCACTGTCACCCCAGCGCCGCGACCCGGTCCCGGTAGTTGCGTGCCGCCGCGGACTCCCGGTACGGCTCCAGCCGCTTCTCGAAGTCCCGTACGTACTCCAGCGCCCGCGCCGACCGCATCTCGCCCGCCTGCTGCGCCGACTCGGCGCCCAGCGCGCACGCCTTGTCCAGCTCCCCGAGCCCCAGCCGCGCCGAGGCCAGCACCACCCGGCAGAAGAGCCGACTGCGCGCGTACCCGGGCGCCCGCAGCTGCAGGGACCGCTCGGCGTGCTGCGCCGCCGCCCGGTACTGCTGGAGATCCCGGTGGCAGTGCCCGAACTCGTCCGCCAGCTGCGCCTCGTCGAAGAAGCGCGCCCAGTGCGGCACCTCGTCGCCGGGCCGCGCCGTCTCCATCGCCCGCTCGGCCCGCACCAGCGACGCCGTGCACGCCCGCACCTCGCCCAGCACACCGTGCCCGCGCGCCTCGACGGCGTGCAGCATCGCCTGCACCACGGCCGGCGCCGAGCTGCCGACCCCCTGCTGGGCGACCCGGGCCAGCTGCACCGCCTCCCGGCCGTGCCCCAGATAGACCGCCTGTCTGCTCATGGTGACCAGCACGTACGACCCGTAGGACCGGTCGCCGGCCGCCTGCGCCAGCCGCAGCGCCTGCACGAAGTACCGCTGGGCGAGGCCGTGCGCCGCGATGTCGTACGACGTCCAGCCCGCGAGCCGGGTCAGATCGGCGGCGGCGGCGAACAGCCGCCGCCCCGTCGCCTCCCCGTACGTACCGCGCAGCATCGGCTCCGCCTCGTGCTCCAGATAGCGCACCAGGGCCTGCCGCGCGTGCCCCCCGCCGTAGGCCTGGTCCAGCGTGCGAAAGAGCTCGCCGACCGAGCGCAGCGCGGCGATGTCGCCCGAGGTGACGCGCTGCCCGGGGCCGCGGTCGGTCTGCCGCTGCCGGGGCACCGCGGGGCGGCCCTGCACGGGCACCCGCACGCCGTTCGACGGCTCTCCGCGCCCCACCCGGTCGTCGGGCCTGCCGATCAGCCAGTCCCGGCTCGGGACCACCAGACCGGCCGGGGTGAACGCGATCTTTCTCAACTCCGCGTGGCTGCCGGAGTCCTTGCGCCAGAGCCCGCTGACGATGTCGATCGCCTCGTCGGGGGTGGCGGCGAACTCCAGCCCCGCGTACACGGGCGCACACGCGTCGAGCCCCAGGTCCTGGGCGGTCAGCCGTCTGCCGAGCCGCCGGGTGAACACCTCGGCGATCAGGGCGGGCGTGGTGCCGCGCGGCTGCTGACCGCGCAGCCAGCGGGTCACCGACGTCTTGTCGTACCGAAGATCCAGGCCGTGCTCCAGGCCGAGCTGATCCACCCGTCGGGCAAGGCCTGCGTTGGAGAATCCCGCTTCTGCGACGAGCGTGGCGAGCTGGCGGTTGGGGGTGCGCTGCGGAGGTCGTTCCGTCATCAGCTGTGCGGTCTCCTGCCTTCTGGGCTCCTGGAGCAGCCCTCATGGAACGGCGCGAATTTAGCGGCCCTGGGCGCCCGTACTGCCACCTTCGCCCCGCATTCATCCGATCGTGTGAGGATTTCTGCAGACGCTGACGAAAACGACCTGCCGGGGGGTCCCCCTCCGCGCGGTCGTACAGTGGCGGAGGGCGCGCAAACGTGCACGGTGAAGGTTCTAGGGAGGCGTTGCCGTGAGTGAGCTGCGGTTTGTCCGACTTGGGTTCGGCGAGGAAGCCGTCGAATACCAGGAGGCCTGGCAGAAGCAGCGTGAGGTGCATGCGGCGCGGTTCGCGGACGAGGTCCCGGACACCTGCCTGCTCCTTGAGCACCCGCCCGTCTATACGGCGGGCCGGCGCACCGCGGACAGCGAGCGCCCACTGGACGGCACGCCCGTGGTGGACGTGGACCGCGGTGGCAAGATCACCTGGCACGGCCCGGGCCAGCTCGTCGGCTACCCGATCATGAAGCTGCCGCGCCCGGTGGACGTCGTGGCGCATGTGCGCCGCCTGGAGGACGTCCTGATCCGCACCTGTGCGGAGTTCGGTGTACGGACCTCCCGGGTCGAGGGCCGCAGCGGGGTCTGGGTGCTCGGCGACCCGGTGGAGGAGCGCCCGTCCTTCGGCGGCCTCTCCCTCGACCTCGACCCGCGCCTGCAGGACGACGAGTTCGACCCGCGGATGAACGGGCCCGAGTACGCCCCGTCCAACGCGGGCCAGCGCCGCGAGGACCGCAAGCTCGCCGCCATCGGCATCCGCGTCGCCAAGGGCGTGACGATGCACGGCTTCGCGCTGAATGTGAACCCCGACAACACCTGGTTCGACAGGATCGTGCCGTGCGGCATCCGCGACGCGGGGGTCGCCTCACTGGCGAGCGAGATGGGCACCCCCGTCACCATCGCCGACGTCCTGCCGGTTGTCGAGAAGCACCTCCGCGACGTCCTGGAGCAGGCCGAGCTCGCACCCCGCGTCGTGGAACGGGTCGCGGAGGCCGCGCGGGCCCCGGAAGCCCCGAAGGCCGGAGAAAAGGCATCCGCCTAGAACCAGGGAATGCGCCTCTCCGGCCGTGGGTTGGCCAGTCGTAAAGCCATACAAATATCGGGCGTACCCTGGTGTTCGCCGAAGAATCGAAGTCGTAGGGAGCCCGACGTGTCCGCTGTCGCACCCGACGGACGCAAGATGCTGCGCCTGGAAGTCCGGAACGCCCAGACCCCCATCGAGCGCAAGCCCGAATGGATCAAGACCCGGGCGAAGATGGGTCCCGAGTACACGAAGATGCAAGCCCTCGTGAAGAGCGAAGGTCTGCACACCGTGTGCCAGGAGGCCGGCTGTCCGAACATTTACGAATGCTGGGAGGACCGCGAGGCGACCTTCCTCATCGGTGGCGACCAGTGCACCCGACGCTGTGACTTCTGCCAGATCGACACGGGCAAGCCCGACGCCCTCGATCTGGACGAGCCGCGCCGCGTGGGCGAGTCCGTCGTCACGATGGACCTGAACTACGCCACCATCACCGGCGTCGCACGCGACGACCTGGAGGACGGCGGTTCCTGGCTGTACGCGGAGACCGTGCGCAAGATCCACGCGATGACCGCGGACCGGGCCGAGGGCCAGACCAAGGTCGAGCTCCTGATTCCCGACTTCAACGCGGTGCCCGAGCAGCTGGCCGAGGTCTTCTCGTCCCGTCCCGAGGTCCTCGGGCACAACGTCGAGACCGTGCCGCGCATCTTCAAGCGGATTCGTCCCGCCTTCCGTTACGAGCGCTCCCTCGAAGTGATCACCAAGGCCCGCGAGGCCGGCCTGATCACCAAGTCCAACCTCATCCTGGGCATGGGCGAGGAGCGCTCCGAGGTCACCCAGGCGCTGCAGGACCTGCACAACGCGGGCTGCGAGCTCATCACGATCACCCAGTACCTGCGCCCCACCCCGCGGCATCACCCCGTCGAGCGCTGGGTGAAGCCGCACGAGTTCGTGGAGCTCCAGAAGGAGGCCGAGGACATCGGCTACTCGGGTGTGATGTCCGGCCCACTGGTCCGTTCCTCGTACCGCGCGGGCAGGCTGTTCAAGCAGGCGATGGAGCGACGCGGCGAAGTGGCCGCGACTCCGGCTGTGTGAATCCGAGCACAAGTGGTTACTGGCCAGTAACGGCCGAGATGACGCGGCTCGTACCGTCCCCGCAGGTGGGGGGCGGGTACGGGCCGCGTCCACGTATGCGCCCGGCACATCAGGGCTTCATGCGTGTTTGACCGGCCGGTCATGCGCTGGTAACACCAGTCAGTGACCCTAGGTTTACGCACAGCTGCACTCCCGCACGCGTCCGTTCCTTAAGTCACCCGCTCCGAGAGGGACACCCACCATGCAGGCCGCGACGCCCGTACGCGCCACCGCCATCCCGTCCGTCACCGACGCTCTCCGCGCCGTCGAGTCGCTCCTGATGGGCAGCCCGCAGCGCACCGCACGCAGGAACGCCTGGACTTCCGTGCTCGAAGACCGTCGCCGGGCCAAGGACAGGGGCGAGGCCCAGCACGTACTCGAGGCCGTGGCTAGCCGCACTTCGTAGGCAACGTAAACTTCCCGGCATGGCGAGGAAGGAAAGCGCAGACAACGCGGACACTGCGAACCCCGGGCGACTCAAGCAGATCGCCCTGACCTACAAGATGACCCGGCGAGCCGACTCGAAGGTCGGTCTTGTCGTCGCGGGTGTGGGAATCGTCACCTTCGGTGTGTTCCTCGCCATTGGCTTCTTGATCGATCACCCGGTCTATCTGGGCATCCTCGGTTTCCTGCTGGCATTCCTCGCGATGGCGATCGTCTTCGGACGCCGCGCCGAGCGGGCTGCCTTCGGGCAGATGGAGGGCCAGCCGGGCGCTGCGGCCGCTGTGCTGGAGAACGTGGGCCGTGGCTGGACGACGACTCCGGCGATCGCGATGAACCGCAACCAGGACGTCGTGCACCGGGCCATCGGCAAGGCCGGCATCGTGCTGGTGGCCGAGGGCAACCCGAACCGGCTCAAGACCCTGCTGGCGGCCGAGAAGAAGAAGATGGCGCGCATCGTCGTGGACGTACCGGTCCACGACATCATGGTGGGCAACGGCGAGGGCCAGGTGCCGCTGAAGAAGCTGCGCACCACGATGCTCAAGCTCCCGCGCGTACTCAGCGGACCCCAGGTGACGGCGGCGAGCGACCGGCTGCGGGCGATGGGCGACCTGATGTCGAACATGCCCCTGCCGAAGGGTCCGATGCCCGGGCGTGGCATGCGGGGACCGCGGCAGTAACTCCATCCATCCAGACATCGGCGGCCCGGACCATGAGGTCCGGGCCGCCTTTTACCGCGCTCTCTCCAGCGCGCCCTCTCAGATCCGCACCTGCACCGCGCGGGCGAGGCGGTCGTGCAGGCCTCGGCCGTCGCGGTCCCAGACCAGGGGCGGGATGACCAGGCAGAGCAGCACGCTCCGCACGACCACCAGGAGGATGCCGAGCCGGCCGCCGTCCTCGCGCACGACCCGCAGGCCGAAGAGGCGCTTGCCCGGTGTGGAGCCGACCGTGCCCACCGTCAGGATGTGCAGGACGAGGAAGATGCCCAGCGCCCAGTTGCCCGCCGCCTGCTGGTCGCCCCGGGCGAAGAGCCCGTACGCGATGATCAGGCACAGCGCCCAGTCGACGAAAAGGGCGCCGAAGCGCCGCCCGAGCGGGGCGATCGATCCCGGCCCGTTTTCCGGCAGACCGAGTCGTTTGCCCCGGTATCCGAAGTCGACGCCCATTTCCTCGGCCGCCGCGCGCGGCCCCGAGAGCCACGATCCGATTACTTGCCTGTTGTCCACCCGTCCACGGTACTGCGCGCGGTTTCGCGGCCTGCCGGTCGGGGCCTTCCGCACCCGGTCCGGTTAACTTGGGCGAAACAAATGGGTCATGCTGGAGAAATCCTGGCTACCTATGGTCGGGTCCAGCGTGTGCCACCGCACTGGCTGCACGAAGAGCTGCAACCCCACCCCGCCCCGGGTGGGAGTAGGAGGAGTTGGATGTTCCAGAACGCCGCCGACTGTAAGAAGTACATCGCGGACGAGGACGTCAAGTTTGTCGATGTCCGCTTCTGCGACCTGCCGGGCGTGATGCAGCACTTCACGATTCCTGCTCAGGCCTTCGACCCGGACGAGGAGCTGGCCTTCGACGGATCTTCGATCCGCGGCTTCCAGGCCATCCACGAGTCCGACATGGCCCTCCGGGCCGACCTGTCCACGGCGCGCGTCGACGCGTTCCGCAAGGACAAGACGATCAACATCAACTTCTTCATCCACGACCCGATCACGGGTGAGCAGTACAGCCGCGACCCGCGCAACATCGCCAAGAAGGCCGAGGCGTACCTCGCCTCCACCGGCTTCGCGGACACCGCGTACTTCGGCCCCGAGGCCGAGTTCTACGTGTTCGACAGCGTGCGCTTCCAGACCTCGGCGAACGAGTCCTTCTACCACATCGACTCCGAGGCAGGCGCCTGGAACACCGGTGCGGTGGACAACAACCGTGGCTACAAGGTCCGCTACAAGGGCGGGTACTTCCCGACCCCGCCGGTCGACCACTTCGCCGACCTCCGTGCCGAGATCTCCCTGGAGCTCGACAGGAACGGCCTCCAGGTCGAGCGCCAGCACCACGAGGTGGGCACCGCCGGCCAGGCCGAGATCAACTACAAGTTCAACACGCTGCTCGCCGCGGCCGACGACCTGATGCTCTTCAAGTACGTCGTGAAGAACGTCGCCTGGCGCAACGGCAAGACCGCGACCTTCATGCCGAAGCCGATCTTCGGCGACAACGGCTCGGGCATGCACGTCCACCAGTCCCTGTGGCAGAACGGCATCCCGCTCTTCTACGACGAGCAGGGCTACGCGGGCCTCTCGGACATGGCGCGCTACTACATCGGCGGCATCCTGAAGCACGCCCCGTCGCTGCTCGCCTTCACCAACCCGACGGTGAACTCGTACCACCGCCTGGTCCCCGGCTTCGAGGCCCCGGTCAACATGGTCTACTCGCAGCGCAACCGCTCGGCCGCGATGCGCATCCCGATCACGGGCTCGAACCCGAAGGCCAAGCGCGTCGAGTTCCGCGCGCCTGACCCGTCCTCGAACCCGTACCTGGCGTTCTCGGCGCTGCTGATGGCCGGCCTGGACGGCGTGAAGAACAAGATCGAGCCGCCGGAGCCGATCGACAAGGACCTCTACGAGCTGGCCCCCGAGGAGCACGCGGGCGTCCAGCAGGTCCCGACCTCGCTCCCGGCCGTCCTCGACGCCCTTGAGGCGGACCACGAGTACCTGCTGGCCGGCGGTGTCTTCACCCCCGACCTGATCGAGACGTGGATCGACTTCAAGCGCACGCACGAGATCGCCCCGATCCAGCTGCGTCCGCACCCGCACGAGTTCGAGCTGTACTTCGACATCTAGAGATTGTCGTCAGCGCAGTCGGCCGAGGGCCGTCACCCCGCGTTTCGCAGGGGTGACGGCCCTCGGTCGTTCACTCACCGCGGGGCTACGGCGCCAGCAGCTCCCTCAGCTCCGCCACGGCCTCCCTGAGGCGGTCGGCGAAGGTGAGCATCTGGGGCGCCATCGGCTGCGGGGTGCTCAGGTACAGGTTGAAGCGGTCCGGCAGCAGGACGTACGCGATGCCGATGCACTTGGTGCTGGTCGCGCCGAAGCCGAAGTACTGGATGTTGGCGGACGGGGCCGAGCTGGTGCTCAGGTAGTCGTCCCGCATCTTCAGCCAGCCCGGGGTGCGGTAGAGGGCGGGCTGCTCCGTGACCCCCAGTTCCGTGCCGCGGCGGCGCTGGATCAGTTCCAGTTCCCACAGATGCTGCTCCGGGGCCTGGCCGATCTGGCACTCCTTCGCGCGTGCCACATGCCGCTCGGCGGCTGCCCTGAACGCGGTGCGGCGGGTGTCCGGGCCCGTCGCCGGGTCCTCCATGGCCGTGACGAAGTGCTGCGCCTCCGGGGTGACGACCCGCATCGCCTCGGTCCGGCCGTTGCGGTACTGGCGGGTGGCGATCGATTCGTACGTGGCGCCCAGGTGGCCCTTGGTGCGCTGATGGGCCAGCTGGTAGGCGAGCTGGACGAAGGCGTCCGGTGAGACGCCCAGTGCCTTGATGGTGTTCGCGCCGAAGTCCTCGAAGGAGACGGTCCTGGTCGCGGTGGCCTCGCCGTACGCCGCGAACTCCTCCGCCGAGGAACGGATCCGCGCGCGGAGTGCGGAGTCCAGGTCGAAGGTGAGCGGGTGTGGTGCCGGCGGGCCCTGGGTGCGGGCCGCGGACTGCTCGGCGTGCTCCCCGGGGGACGTGATGAGGAGGGCGTCGACGAAGCTGAGGATGGTGGTGCCGTCCAGCTCGCAGTGTTCGACGTTGATGCCCGCGCGGCCGTCGGCGAAAACGACCAGGGACACGGCCTTGTCGAACCAGCGATTGCCGCGGTCGCCGTACAGCAGCTGGTCGCAGGTGTCCTGGGTGTCCGCGGGGGCGAAGTCCTCCAGGCAGACGCAGAACAGGGCGGTCTCGATGTCGTCCAGCGTCCGCGCGTTGCGCGGGTCGCGGGTGCGCAGGGAGTCCCGGGTCGCCGCCCAGTCCGCGCGGGCCATGGTGGTCAGGTGGCCCACCGACGTGTCGGGGGCGGACGGTTCGTCACCGGCCTTCATGACGGCGTGCAGGCCCGCCTGCAGGTCCTCCAGGCTGTGCGGGACGCCGTCCGCGCCGAACACGTCGAGACGGAACATGGCGCCCCGGAAGAACACCACGATGTGCCGGGCCGTGGACGGGCCGGGCCACTGCTCGGTGTACGGAGCGCGTACGGTGTCCAGCTCGGCGCCGGGGATCCGGGTGGCGGAGAACAGGTATTTGTTCTGCACCATCGACTGGGGGCGCCCGCGTTGCGCCACCGGTGCGATGAGTTCGTCGTCGAGCTGCCGCTTGTAGTTGACGGCCCCCGCGATGAGCCCGGCGGCCCGCTCCACCTGGGGCCGGCCGGTGTCCTGGAACAGGAAGAAGAAGTTGGCGTTGAGCGCGATCCGGTCCCGGCGGCCCAGGTAGCGGTACGGCCAGAAGGTGTCGAGCCAGCTGTGCACGCCCGGGGTCGCGTCGTACTCCTCCAGCGCCGCGTGCAGGGTCCGGCCGGGGCCTTCGGGCCGGAGGAAGGCGGCCACCTCCGCCTCGGTCTCCGCCCGCTCGTCCGAGGTCAGCAGCGGCGCGGACCAGGCGAGGAACCTCTCGCAGCTCTCTTCGAGGGTGGGCAGCGGCACGCGCGGCAGGCCGCTCTCCTGGGAAAAGGTCCCGGAGGAGATCTCCGTGGCCGGCGCCTTTTGGCTGGTGTTCAATTCTGCTCTCGATTCAGGTCATGGGGTTCTGAGGTTCCGTACGGCCGGGAGAGGTAGAGCTGTGCGTAGAGCCAGCCCTCCGCCTCCAGGCCCCGTGCGTCCACCCCGGCGGCCGACATCTTGTCCAGTACGAGCGCCTGCTCCTGCGCGGAGGCGAACCGGCGCTGTTTGAAGACCCCGTCGACGCGGGTGGTGCGGTATCCGAGTCCGGTCAGCTCGCGTTCGACGGCGTCGAAGGGGAACATCCGCAGGACGAAGTGGGCCATCCAGGGCCGCCGTTCGCCCTGTGCCCGGACGACACGGGCGAGGGTGCGCTCGGTGACGTAGCCGAGGCAGCCCGTGGAGATGATCAGGTCCGTGCCGGCGAGCTGGGCGCGCTGCCGCGGCGTCGGCTCGTGGCCCTCCAGGTCGGCGTGGACCGCGTCGTCCAGGAATCCGGCCTCGCGCGCGTAGGTCAGCGCGCTGCCGGAGGTGTCCAGGCCGACGAAGCGGATGCCGTGCGCGGGCCTGCGGGAGCGGGCCAGCTCCCGGTCACCGGCCAGCACGGCGCCGCGGGTCCGCGGATCAGGCCCGGTGCCCGGGCCGTCCTCGTCGCCGCAGTAGCGCGTGTAGAGCTCGTCCATGGTCGTGTCGTACTTCAGCAGAGCCGCGTTGATGCCGTACGAGCAGCCGATGTCGAGCACCTTCGGTACCGCAACGCGCCTGGACTCCCGGTACTCCTTTATGAGCTTGGCGAAGTAGGGCTTGGCCTGTTGTGGAACGCAGTAGCCGAGCGGGCGCAGCACGCTGAAGTAGGCGCGCGGGTCGGGCTGGGTGTAGATGTGGTCGAGCGATACTTTTCCGGTCGTGTCGAAACGCACAGGGGTTGCTCCTCCGTGGATCGCAGAACGTGAATCGCAGGACGTGACCGCAGGACGCGATCGCAAGGCTTGGAACGCGGACGTGGATCGCGGCATGGAAAAAGCCCGGACCGCCTACGAAGACTGCGCGTTGTCGCCGCCCGCTAATCCAGCAGACGGTCGCCGCGGACCGCCCGGCCCTCCGCGGCCAGGTGTTCGGGCAGCACCCGGCCGAAAAGTTGTCTGGTGCGTGCCACGCTCCCGATGACGCCGGGGCGCTCGCTGTAGGCGAATATCGCGGAGTGCCGGGCGACTTGGCCCCGTACGGGGCTCACCCGGTGCAGCGCGTAGCGGCCCTTGAACAGTTGCAGGTCACCGGGTCGCAGGGGCAGTCGTCTCGTCAATCGCTCGCCACGGCCGTCCAGTACGTCCCGGACGTCGCCGAAGTGTTCGTCGTGCGCGGACCTGATGTGGGGGCAGTACTCGAAGACACCCCCGGCCTGCGGCTGTTGAGTCAGCATGCTCACGGTGAACTCATTGGTGTCGAAGTGCCAGGGGTGTTCCATGCCCGGCTCCACGACGTTGAGCACCAGCCCGGAGAGCGGGTCGGCCAGCTCGCGCAGTCGCGGAAGCCCGAAGCAGCGGGCGATGAAGCGCTGGAAGACCTGGTCGCCGTAGAGCCTGCTGACCAGGGAGTCGGTGGGGATACGGTCGCGCGCGACGAACGCGTTGCCCCGCTGGAAGGTTCTGCGGCCGGGGTGGTCCGCGGGCAGCGCCGAGTCCACCGCGATGTTGTAGACGTTGACCGTCTCCACGTCGAAATGGGCCCTGGGGGCGATGGCCGCGCATTCCTCGCTCAGGGTCTCCCGCAGCGACGGGCGGATGAAGTCCCGCAGGACGGTGCAGCCGAGGGCCGACAGTTCTCGCCGGGCGCGGGAGACCACGGCCTCGGCGTCGGCGCTCCCGATCTCCGACAGGGGGTACCTGGCCGTGTCGATCAGCTGGTCGAGCGGTGGGGCTTGCGAGGTGCTCATCGATCCTTCGATCCTTCCACAAGTCTACTGACTGGTAACCTAGTTGAACCCTTCGTCGCACCGCCAGGCCACCCGCGGAAGAAGTGGGAAACGGCCGGTTGGCGACCGATGGGGCCGGGCCCGGCGCGCGCCCTGCCGGTCGTCGGTGGAGCCATGCTCAGGACTTGTGGATCAGCCTCGGGAGCGCGCGAAGGGCGTACCTTCCCAGGTGATTGATCGAGAAGTCACCGAGTAGACCTGCGTTGCGGCGCGGTCGGGAAGGCACGCCCATGCTGAGCACAGTCACCTACCTGCACGAGGGGCTCACCGCGCTCGCCGACCATGCCCCGGATCTGTCCACCGCGTTGGAACGAGCGGCACGGCCGGGTATACCCATCTCAACCTGGACGGCACTGTCATCCGCACCGGCCGCGTCGCCGCCCCCGGCCCGAACAAAGCGGATCTTTGGTGGTCCGGGAAACACCAGCACCACGGCGGGAACGCGCAGGCCATCTCGGCCCCGGACGGCTGGCCGATCTGGGTCTCCGCGGTCCGGGCCGACCGCGAGCACGACACCACGTGCGCCCGCGACCACGGCCTGATCGACGCCCTCGACCGGCTCGCCACCATTGTGGACATCCCCACCCTGACCGACCTGGGCTACGAGAACGCCGCCCTCTGCCGGCGCTGCTGTTGTCAGTCGGACTGCTCAACCGTGCTTTGAAACGGCATCGCTTCCAAGCTGCCACATTTCATAGTTCCCACATTCTGCCGTGATCTCGGCCGTCGCCTGAGCCGCGGTGAAGAAGTCGTCGACCAGCGGCGAGGTGCGCGATGCCGCCACCGCGAGGCACACCTGGTCGGGCGCCAGATCCGGGATGGGCACATAGATGACGTCCGGATGTGAGTAGAACACGGTCGCCGAACGGGCCAGGAACGAGATGCCCCGGCCGGCCGCGACATGCTCGAGCGTCTCGTCCACTCCACGCACCAGGTACCCGGCGTTAGGGTGCGGGCGCCTGGTGGGTTGCGTGCTCGGGTCGGCATGCCAGACCAGCGGTTCGCCGGCCAGGTCTGCCTCGGTGACCTCTTCCTTGCCGGCCAACCGGTGGCCGGCGGGCAGCACCACCACCCGCGGCTCGGTGTACAGCGGGGCGACGCGCAGGCCCGCCTCGTCGATGGGCAGCCGCACATAGCCGACGTCGATGCGGCCGTCGAGCAGCATCGTGGCCTGGTCGTCCCATTCGATCCGCTGCACGTCCACGACCACGTCCGGGTGCCGGGCCTCGAACGCCCGCGCCGCCGGGATGACCGCAATGCCTGCCCGGAAGCCGACCATCAGCCGCTGGCTGCCGCGCGCGGCCACGGTCACCCGGCGGCGGACCGCGTGCGCGGAGGCGAGCAGCGGACCGGCGTCGGCCAGCAGTTGTCGGCCCGCGTCGGTCAGCGCTACGCCGTGGCGATCCCTGGTGAACAGCGAGGCGCCGAGATCCTGCTCGAGCGCGCGGATCTGCCGACTGAGCACCGGCTGCGCGATATGTAGCTCATCGGCGGCGCGGCCGAAGTGCAACTGGTCGGCCAAGGCGACGAAGTAACGCAGTTTGCGCAGGTCCAGATCCATGGCGCCTCCCGGTCCGGTGATGCCTCCAGGGTATCACCACGGCTGAAAGAAGTCTTGGACACCCACTCAGGCCAATGGCAACCTGAATAGGTACCTAAGGGGGTCGGAGCGAATTCGGCATAAGAATTCGCCAGCGGAACTTGCTAGCAGGGCCCAGGCCCAGAATGAGCACATCAGGAATTGAGCGCCGACCATCGCGTCATTCGACGGCGTCGACGACACGACCGTTAACAACGACGGGGTAGGCATGGCGTCCTATCCAGCTCCAGAAAGCAGGCACACCAATGAGCAGCATCAGCATTATCGGCCTGGGGAACATGGCCGGCGCCCTGGCCGACCGGGCGCTCGCCGGCGGCAACGCCGTCGAGATCATCGGCCGCGACCCGGCCAAGGCCAAGGAATTGGCCGCCGCGCTCGGCGGCGCCACTGTCGGGACGGCCGGCGCCGCCCCGGCCGGGGACATCGTTATCCTCGCCATGCCGTACGCCAGCGCGGCGGCGGTGGTCAGCGAGTACGGGGACGCACTGCACGGCAAGGTCATCATCGATATCACCAACCCCGTCTCCCCCGATTCCCAGGGCCTTGTCACCCCCGACGACAGTTCCGGCGCGCAGGAGATCGCCAAGGTCGCCCCCGCCGGCGCGCACGTCGTGAAGGCGTTCAACACCGTCTTCGGTCACATGCTGGCGCAGGGCAACCCGCTGGACGTGCTCATCGCCGGCGACGACGCCGAGGCCAAGGCGACTGTGTCGGCATTCATCAAGAGCCTCGGGCTGCGGCCGATGGACACCGGCCCCCTGGGAATGGCGCGCTGGCTGGAGGGAACGGGCCTGGTGATGATCGGCCTGGGCCGCTATGGCGCGGGGAGCTTCAACTTCACCCTCGGCGTCAACACTTCTGCCTGAGCGCGCCCGCACCACCACTTCTCGCGCCACATCAATCACAAGGACCAGTAGCATGCGCGTTTTCGTCACTGGCGGGACCGGCCATTCCGGTTCGTACATCGTCCCCGAGCTCATCGCCGCCGGGCACGAGGTCACCGGCCTGGCCCGATCGGACACGGCCGCGGCGGCGCTGTCCGCGCTCGGCGCGAAGGTGCGCCGCGGGGACCTCCAGGATCTCGACGGGCTCAAGGAGGCGGCCTCGGACTCCGACGGCGTCATCCACGTCGCGCACCGGCAAGACCTGCTTCCGTCCGGCGGGATCGACGCCGTGACCGCCGCGGAGCTCCCGATCATGCTCGCGTACGGCGAGGCACTGGCGGGAACCGGAAAGCCGCTGGTCGCAGCGGGGAGCATTGGCTCGCCCGGGCAGCACCTGGGCCGGCCGGCCACCGAGGAGGACCCGGCCCTTCCCGGCGGCGATGAGTACAAGGGCACCCTGCGGGTTCGTAACGTCGTGGAAACCGCCGTAATCGGCCTCGCTGGGCGGGGAGTGCGGTCTTCGGTCGTGCGGATTGCCAACATCTCGCACAGCACGACCGACCGTACCGGCTTCCTCCCCACGCTCATCGCGCTCGCGAAGGAGAAGGGCGTCGTTGGCTACCCCGGAGACGGCGCGAACTTGTGGAACGCCGTGCGCACCCGCGATGTCGCCTCCTTGTTCCGCTTGGCGCTGGAGAAGGGGCCGGCTGGCAAATACTGGCACGCGGTTGGGGACGGGGCCATCCCGTTCCGCGAGATCGCCGAGGCCATTGGCAGCCGTCTGGGCCTGCCCGTCGTGAGCATTCCCGCGGACGTACTGATGGTGCCGGGATACTTTGGGTTCCTCGCGAACATAGTCACGCAGAACTACCCGGCGTCCAACCTCATCACCCGCCAGGCCCTCGGCTGGGAACCCGCTCAGCCCAGCCTGCTCGCCGATTTGGACAACGGCCATTACTTCTCCGCCAGCTGACGGCAGGGACCCGAATCGCAACGAGCCCGGCAAATGACAAGGGTTCGGCTCTTCTGGAGGGACGCTGACAATATGACGACTGTGGGATTCATCGGAAGCGGATACATCGGCAGTACCATCGCGCGGCTCGCCGTCGAGGCCGGGCACCAGGTCGTGCTCAGCAACTCACGCGGTCCCCAAACGCTCGCGGACACGGCCGCGGAACTGGGGCCGCGGGCGTCCGCGGCGACGAGCGGGGAGGCCGCGGCGGCCGGTGACATCGTCGTGGTCACAGTGCCGGTCAAGGCCTTCCCCAACTTGCCCGCCGCGCCACTGGCCGGGAAGGCGGTCATCGACACGTGCAACTACGGCCCCGAACGTGACGGGCACATCCCCGAGCTCGACAGCAAGTCGCTCACCTCGAGCGAGCTGCTTCTGCGGTACATCCCGGACGCCGTGCTGGTGAAAGCGTTCAACAACATCTTCTTCAAGCACCTGCTGTCACTCGGCCGCCCGGCGGGGGCGGTCGACCGCTCCTACCTGCCGATCGCCGGGGACTCCGCATCGGCGAAGGCGGCGGTGACCGAATTCATCGAATCCATCGGGTACAGCGTGGTGGACGCGGGACCGCTGGCCGATAGCTGGCGGCAGGCGACGGACACGCCGGTGTGGGGGACCCCGTACGGGCCGACCTCGGACGAGAAGGGCCAGCCGGTCAGCGAGGACGCCATCCGCGCGGCACTGGCCACCGCAACGCGGTAACCGTAAGTTGGCGCGGGCCTCGGTAAAGTCCGGCCGTGTTATGGCCCCGTCCGGTAGAGCCACTGCCCTTAAGTTAAGGGCAGTGGCTCTACGGCACAGTGCATCTCGCGGGTGCCCCGCCAACCGACGACACCAGCCGTACGGGCGTGCGCGGCTCGCACCATGACGACGGAGAGCAACCAGGAGTACGGGAAGCATAAGAAGTTCCGCCAGTTTGTCGACTGCCCGCGCTGCGGCTACATCGACTTTCCTCCCGGCCAACTCAACGAGGAACAAACGATTGAGATCCGGACGTGCGAGGACTGTGGCACGGAGGTAGGGACAGAACCATTCTGTACCGCGCCTCCCGGCGAAGCCACCCACACCTTCGACAGCTGAGATCCCTGCGCCAAAGTCCCGACAACATCGAACCCGACAACTGACTTGCCTAATGAAATTCCCTTCACCAGGGACCCACGCAGGCCAAAGCCCCTGGCAAACCGCCTAGTTGATGGCAGGTCAGGCGGCCCGGCCATGGCCCCGTCCTGGCGGTCGCCAACTGGTCCGTTTCGAGGGCCGGGCGCCGAGGCGGGTGACGCCTCCGGCTCGCCGGAGGCGTCACCCGCACTCGATCGGTGCCGGCCGGGCCGCACGGCCCGGCCGGTGCCTGGATTCCGGTCAGCGGCCGTAGCGGATCAGGGCCCGGACCATGCGGCAGGTGATGTCGGACGGTGGATGGATCCCTATGCGCTCGGCGGTCGCTCGGATCGTGAGGTTGTCGGCATGCGCCGGGTGGTGGACGCCCGAGTCGAGCAGGGCGATGGCCAGGCGCATGGCCTTGAGGCGGCGGTTGTGGGACACGTACCACTCGCGGGGCCTGCCCGCGGGCAGCGGCTTCTTCGGCAAGGGCTGCTCGAACTGCAGCGGAAGGGTCATCGTCGTCAATGCGGCAACGGACATCGGCAACCTCCTGGCGCGGTGGTGGAACCCTTGGGAACTGTCTCCATTTTACGACCTACCACTGACAATCGGCCCTGGCCAGGCGGGCTTTGCGGACCCGGCTGCCGTACCGTTGGCGGTATGGAGATCTGGATCAATCCCGCGTGTTCGAAGTGCCGCGGCGCGGTGGAGCTGCTCGACGCGCAGGGCGCCGAGTACACCGTCCGCCGCTACCTCGACGACCCGCCGTCGCCGGACGAGATCCGTGCGGTGCTCGGCCGCCTCGGGCTCGAACCGTGGGACATCACGCGCATCCAGGAGGCGGACGCGAAGGCGCTCGGCCTGAAGGACTGGCCGCGGGAGGCCGGTTCGCGCGACCGCTGGATCGCGGCGCTGGCCGAGCACCCCCGGCTGATCCAGCGGCCGATCATCACCGCGGACGACGGGACGGCCGTGGTGGGGCGCACGGACGAGGCGGTACGGGACGCGATGTCACGCTGACCCCGGCGGTCAGGATCGCGGCCGGGGCCTCGGCCGCAGGAGCCAGGTCCGGTGCGCGGCCGGGGCCTCCGCCACGGGAGCCAGGTCACGGTGCTCGGTCGGGGTGGTCGCCCAGGGAGCCCGCTCAGGAGACGCGCTCGTCCTCGCCCGCGATCTTCGCGGTGGCCAGGGCGATGCGGTTCCAGGTGTTGATCGCGAGGATCAGGGCGATGAGCTGGGCCAGTTCCTCATCCTCGAAGTGCGCGGCGGCCCGTGCGTAGATCTCGTCCGGCAGCCCGCCGTCCGCGATCAGCGTGACCGCGTCGGTGAGGGCGAGGGCCGCCTGCTCCCTGGCCGAGTAGAAATGGGCGGCTTCCTTCCATACGGCGACCATGTGCAGTCGCTCCTCGCTCTCGCCCGCCTTCCGGGCGTCCGAGGTGTGCATGTGGAGGCAGTACGCGCAGTGGTTGAGGTGCGAGGAACGGATCTGCACCAGCTCGACCAGCGCGGGGTCGAGGCCCTCACGGGCGGCGGCGTCCAGGCCGATCACGGCCTTGAAGGCCTTGGGGGCCGACTTGGCGAAGTTGAGGCGCTTGATCTCTGTCGTTGTCATGACTGCAATCTACGGGCCCGGGCGACCGGCCGCAGGGTGCATTTTCTCATACGAATCGTGGGTCAATTGCGCAGCCGGCGGGACTCATCGGCGCCTTTGGTACGGAAGTTGCTGCTGTGACGGCTGAGACGAACCCGTCCGCGGTCCGTAGTTCATGACACACCGCCCCCGAGGACAGGAGTCGCCCGTGTCGCGCAAGAAGACCCTCAGCCGGAAGAAGAAGGCCGCCCTGCTGCTGGGCGCCGCCGCACTGGTCGGCGGTACCGCCGTGATCATGACGGGCACCAGCCAGGCTTCGGTGGCCTGCGACGGGCTGACGACCGCGCTGAGCAACAACGAG
Organism: Streptomyces sp. A5-4; assembly: GCF_051131715.1. Classification (NCBI taxonomy): domain Bacteria; kingdom Bacillati; phylum Actinomycetota; class Actinomycetes; order Kitasatosporales; family Streptomycetaceae; genus Streptomyces; species Streptomyces sp. A5-4. The sequence continues at coordinate 1,909,906 of NZ_CP178591.1, forward strand.
CAGTTCATAGCGGGGCAGCGTGCCAATCCCGATGCCCAGTCGGAGGCGCGGATCGCCAACCGGGAAGCGGTCATCAAGCAGATCAAGGTCCAGCAGGAGGCGTCGGGCTGTGAGGTCGGCGACGCGTCAGACGGCGACGCGGGAGGCGGCGACGCGGGAGCCGCGCAGCCACCGGCCGAGGAGCAGCCGCCCGCCGAAGCGCAGCCGCCGGCCGGGGAGGCGACTCCGCCCGCGCCGCCCGCCGAGGGTGGCGGCGACGCCGGAGGTGCGGAGGCCGGGGGCGGTCAGACCGGGGCCGGCGGCGAGGTCGTGTGTGCCGGGTCGACCGTGACCCTCTCAGGTGAGGCCGGTGCCCCCGCCGCGTCCAGCAACCAGTTCCCCGTGGGGACCCAGTTGAAGGTCACCAACCTGGACAACGACAAGTCCACAACGGTGGACGTCACGGCGACCTCCGGCAGCTGCGCCCTGCTGAACGACGCCGCCTTCGAGCAGGTCCGTGAGCCCGGCAAGTTCCTGATCCGCAAGGCCCGGATCGAGCGGGTCGGCTGACCCTGCGCCCCGGAGCAGACGCACTGCGCAGCGCTCACGGGCAGCGGCGCCAGGCGCACTGCGTCACGAGCGCCCTGCCTGACGAGCAGTTGAAGGCCTCCCGGCAGGCGGAGTCTCAAGAGCAGTCGAAGCGGTACGCACTCGGTCTGTCGGGACAGTGCAGGCACTCGAATATGTAGATCCCGCCCATGTCCCCCAGCATCAGCCCGGGTGCGCACTGCACCGCCATCCGCTCCTCGAAGGGCAGGTCGAGGACCGTCCCTTCCTTGGGCCGGTCCTCCTCGGGCAGCCAGCTCCGCCAGGACGCGCCGTCGAACTCCACGCTGCTCACGGTCAGCAGATGCTCCATGCGCCGGTGGCAGCCCGCGCAGTCGGGCCAGTCCGCCTCCTGTGTCCAGTCCGGGTACCCGCCCGTCTTGATGCCGCCTGCCACGGACAGATGGCGCTGGTACGCCCAACCGGTCTGGCCCTCCAGCTGATCGAAGCGCTCGCGCAGCGTCTCGGACAGCTCGGGCGGCAGGTCCCAGCTCGGATACTCGGTGATGCGCTCGGGGTGCACCACACACGCGTCCGGCACATGGTCGTCCGGAGCGCCGACCGGCCGGGGCGCGTCCAGTACCAGCGGTGTGTCCACCGCCGAGGAGCGCCAGCGGAGCCGGGGGCGCGGCGCGTACTGGGGCTCGTGCTCGAACGGACACCACAGCACCTGGAGTACATCGCTGCCCGCCGGATACGGCAGGTCGGGAACATCGGCGGCGTACAGCTGGAGGACCGGCACCAGCGGCACCGGCTCGGACTCCGGGGTGTCGAACGCGACCGGCAGATGCGCCTCGTCGCAGCGCGGCCAGGCCTCGTCCTCGGGCCACAGCAGGGGGCCGCCCACCGAGCTGTCCCCGATCCCCGGGTCGCCCGCCCGCGGATGCAGCCGCACCGCGTCCCGGCGCAGGGCGGCCAGCTCGGGAAAGAACGCTTCGACGTCAACGGGACGTGGTGGTGTGGTGCGCGTCATCGCGGCCTCCGGACAGTTTCGAACACTGATCGAAGAGTAACGACCTCGGGGGCAATGGAGCGTCGTCGAGCGACCACAACGCCGGAGGCGGAGTCGCGGGGCGTCGGGAGCCCGCGCACCATGGCCCCCGAGGTCGTGAGCGCGGGCGCTGACAACGTCCCGCTCAGCGCCCCAGCTGTGCCTCCGCATCGGCGAGAATTTCCGTGACCCGCAGCCCGAAGTGCACGTCGCACGGGTGCCCGGCCCCGGTGTGCATGCCGCGCAGCAGTGCATCGACGGCCGCGCCGAACGCCCCGACGCTGTCGCCCCAGGCGGGGAGTTCGGCCACGCCGGGCTCGCCCCGCAGTTCGATGCCCGCCCCGCCGGCGCCCAGCGCAGCCGCCGGGGCGCTCAGGCTCAGCGTCGCCGAGCTCGATGCCCCGGACGCGTGCCCCAGGACAAGATGGACGGTGTCTCCGGGCCCCGGCGCCGCGGTCACCGCCGTGACATCGCCGAGCACCGGCAGCAGCACGGACAGCACATGCGGTCCCACGTCCCACAGCGCGCCCTTCTGACCGCGCCACGGCGAGGCGGCGTACGGGCTGTTCGAGTCCGCCGAGAAGAGCGACCCGAGCCACCGGGCGTGCGCGGTGAACCAGCCGTCCAGACCGGCCTGTTCGCCGATCCAGTGCGCCGTGTCCGGGGCGAACCGCAGCGTGAAGAACACCACGCTCGACACCCCCGCCTTGTCCACCGCCTCGGCGACCTCGCGGGCCCCCGCCACCGTCGTCGCGACGGGCTTGTCGAGCAGCACATGGCATCCGGCGGCGGCGGCCCGTATCACCAGCGGCGCCTGTACGTCGGGCGGCAGGGCGACGGCGACCGCGTCGCACGCGGCGAAGAGCGCGTCGACGTCGTCGTACGCCGTGACGCCGTGGGCGACGGCGATTTCACCGGCGGCCTCGGGCCTGCGGCCCCACACCCCCACGAACTCGACGTCCGGGTGGGCGGCCAGTGCGGGCGCCTGGGTGCGGGCCGCCCACGGGCCGGTGCCGAGGAGTCCGATACGCGGTTTGATCAACGATTCGCTCATGCCGGCCAGTCTGCCCGCCCGGGTGTCCGACGTCGAAAACCCGACGGCACGACCCGCCACGGCCGGTGATCGTGTCGGGCGCCGGGGCAACGCGGCACGGGGCCTGAGCCGGCGGGCAGGGCGCCACGCGGAGGGCGCACCCGGGTCGATCCGGCCGGATCCGGACGGCCGGGCGAACCATCGCGGTCCACGGAACCATTTCCGTATACGAAGTGCCCGCGTCCGCCGGGCGCCGGCCGACGCCCGGCGTGACCACATGAACAACGCCTGTAACACGGGGTTCACAGTCGGGCAACGGCCGGGAAATCGCGGGTTGCCAAGCTGCACCCACAAACGTCGGTACCCGTAGCACCCCAAAGGATGGCGTCCGTGACCTTCAAGGCCGAGTACATCTGGATCGACGGCACCGAACCGACCGCCAAGCTTCGCTCGAAGACGAAGATCATGACGGGCTCCGCCGCAGGCGTCGACGACCTGCCCATCTGGGGCTTCGACGGATCCAGCACCAACCAGGCCGTGGGTCACGCGTCCGACCGCGTGCTCAAGCCGGTCTTCGCCTGCCCGGACCCGATCCGCAGCCCCGAAAACGGCGATGTGCTCGTCATGTGCGAGGTCCTGAACATCGACATGACGCCGCACGAGTCCAACACGCGTGCGCTGCTGCGTCCGGTCGCCGAGCAGTTCGCGGGGCAGGAGCCGATCTTCGGCATCGAGCAGGAGTACACCTTCTTCGACGGCGACCGCCCGCTCGGCTTCCCGGTGGGTGGCTTCCCGGCCGCGCAGGGCGGCTACTACTGCGGTGTCGGCTCCGACGAGATCTTCGGGCGCGAGATCGTCGAGAAGCACCTCGACCACTGTCTGACCGCGGGTCTCGCGATCTCCGGCATCAACGCCGAGGTCATGCCCGGTCAGTGGGAGTTCCAGGTCGGCCCGGTGGCGCCGCTGGACGTCGCCGACCAGCTGTGGATCGCCCGCTGGCTGCTGTACCGCACCGCCGAGGACTTCAACGTCTCCGCGACGCTCGACCCGAAGCCGGTGAAGGGCGACTGGAACGGCGCGGGCGCGCACACCAACTTCTCGACGAAGGCGATGCGCGAGGGGTACGACGCGATCATCACCGCCTGTGAGTCGCTGGGCGAGGGCTCGAAGCCGATGGACCACGTCAAGCACTACGGCGCGGGCATCGACGACCGGCTGACCGGGCTGCACGAGACCGCCCCGTGGAACGAGTACAGCTACGGCGTGTCCGACCGCGGCGCATCCGTCCGTATCCCGTGGCAGGTCGGCCAGGACAAGAAGGGCTACATCGAGGACCGGCGCCCCAACGCGAACGTCGACCCGTACGTCGTGACGCGGCTGATCGTCGACACCTGCTGCACCGCTCTGGAGAAGGCGGACCAGCTCTGATCCGGTCCCACAGCACGCAGGGGGCGCCCGCCCGTTCGGCGGGCGCCCCCTCCGTGCGCCCTGTCCCCCACTGTGCGGCCGGGCACCTTCTCTGCTGTGGACGCCGTTCATCTGCTTCAATGGTCCCCATGGCCAGCTTCCAGAACACCGCGACGGGTCGCAGCGACCTCGAGCCCTTCTGGCCCTCCCGTCAGCATCACGACTTCGACCGAGTGTGTTGTCGCGCGACGAACGCGCAGGCCCTCTAAAGCCGCTCAACACCGGCCTTCGGTCCGCGCGCACGACGTAGTACGTCCCTCGACGACTCCTCTGCGCGAAAGAGCTGACCTCTCATGGCGAATCCCCGTACCTTCTCCGCTGCGACCGCCGCCACCGCTCCGTCCGTCAATCAGCGCCTGCCCCGGCCCCCGGTCCCCGCGGGCCGTCACCGGCTGAGGGCGGTCGACCGGGACGAGGTGGTCCGCGCCGACCGGCCCTTCGACGTGGCGGACTTCCTGCCGCCGGGCGCCACTTGGCTGCCGGCGCCGCAGCACACGCTGCCCACCCTGCCGGGCCGGCCGCCGATGATCGGCTACCTGGTGCTCGTACCGGCCGATCAGTACTCCGTCCCCGGTCAGGTCCCCGGCGCCGGGCCGCTTCCCGTCTCCGTCCCGGACGACACCGCTCTCCCCGGGCCCGTGCGGATCGACGGGGTGGACCGCACCGCCGCCGTGGACGGGCAGCCGATGGATCTGACGTACCTCGAATTCGAGCTGCTGGCCCACCTGGTGGCACACCCCCACCGGGTGCACACCCGCGACCAGTTGGTGACCACCGTGTGGGGCTACGGGCATGTGGGCGACGGCCGGACCGTCGACGTGCATGTCGCGCGGCTGCGTCGCAAGCTGGGCGCCGAGCACCGGCACACCATCCAGACGGTGCGCCGGGTCGGCTACAAGTACGCCCCGTAAAGCCCGTACTGCCTGTGCGGCACGAGGAACGGTGAGGCTGTGCGTACGCGTACGCACAGCCTCACCGTGGGTCAGGCCGCGCGGTCCCGGGCCCGGGACACCAGCCCCAGGGTCCCGTCCACGGCCAGGAACACCAGCAGACTGATGCCGAGCAACGGCACGAACCAGCCCGCCAGCGCGGTGATCGCGGTCAGCGGCAGCAGCGCCGTGACCGGCACCGTGCGCCAGGCGCCGCGCGGCATCGGCCGGCCCACGCCGGTCCTGCGCTCCTTGGTCGGCCTGCGCAGCCACCACATCCGGTAGCCCCAGACGATCATCAGGATCAGTGCGAGCGCGAGAGCGGCCAGGGCGAGCTGGTTGGCCAGGCCCAGGAAGACGCCCATGTGGGCGTCGATTCCGAAGCGGGTCAGCTTGGCGAGCATCGGATAGTCGGCGAAGCGCACCTCGTCGATCACCAGGCCGTTGGCCGGGTCGACGGCGACCGAGTCGAGGTGGACGGGGAAGTTGGTGTCCGTCTCCTTGACGACGTAGCCGGTGCCCTCGGTCGGCAGGATCACCGACAGCTGCCCGTCCACGCCCGCCTGGCTCGCCGCCGCCAGCGCGTTGTCGATGCCTACGTCCATCCCCAGCATGCCCTTGTGCTCGCCGCCTCCGCCGTGGCCCTCGTGCTCGCCGCCGGCCCCGCCGCCCTCGGTGAGCGCCGCCGAGACGGCCGGGGTGGCGCCACCGAGCTGGTCCTTGACCGCGCCGATGTTCTCGCCGGCGTACCGCGACCAGGTCAGTCCGGTCGCCGAGAGCAGTACGAGCCCGATCACCGCCCATAGTCCGATCGAGCCGTGCCAGGAGAGGGTCCTGCGCCGTCCGGTCGCGCCGCGCTCGGGCACCAGCAGCCCACGGGCCCCGCCGCGCTGCGAGCGCCTGCGTCCGAGCCACAGCAGCAGGCCGCCCAGCGCGACCACCCACAGCCAGCTGGCGGCGAGCTCGCTGTAGTGGCGGCCGACGTCGCCCAGGTGCAGGTCGCGGTGGAGTTCGTCGAGCCAGGTCCGCAGCGGCAGGGCACCCGAACTTCCGTAACTGGCCAGCTCACCGCGTACCCGCGCGGTGTACGGGTCGACGAAGACGGCGAGCGACTTGCCCTCCTCGACCTCGGGCGTCGTCATCAGCACCCGGGTCGTCGCGCCCTCCTCGGAGGACGGCCAGACCGCGGTCACCGTGCCCTTGGGGTGGGCTTCGCGGGCGGCTTCGAGCTGCTCGCCGACCGGCAGGACGCGCTCGCCGACCGGGGCCTGCAGCTCATGGCTGTAGAGGAACTTCTCCGCCTGGTAGGAGAGCGAGTAGAGCAGCCCGCTGGCGGCGGCGACCAGCAGCAGCGGGGCTATCAGCAGGCCCGCGTAGAAGTGCATGCGCAGGGCGAGGGGGCGCAGCGCGCTCCAGGTGCTCCGGCGTTGCTCGGTCGTCGGCGCGGGGTCGGTGTCCGCCCGCTGTACCGGCTGTACGGGATCGTCGATGGCCATGGGTGTCCTCGGAATCGTCGAAAGGTGGCAGGGGGAAGCGGCCCCCTGGTCACGCGGTCGGACAGACTCGCGGTCGGACGGTGAGGGGTGCGGGGGCCGTGGCGCGGGGTACGGGCGCCCGCGGCGGCCCGCGCCGCGACAGGGTGTGCGCCAGGACGGCTCCTCGGCCGTGGCGGCGGGGCGCGCGCCGCCCCCGAGGCCGTACGGAGCGTGGCAGGCCGGGGACACGGACGACGGCGAGCAGCAGCCGCAGCGGGGTGAAGGCGAGTGTCCCGAGGGCGTACGCGAGACGGAAGAAGGCGGCTTCGCCGCGGGCCAGCCACAGGGCGCAGATCAGCGCCGCGGCGAGGTGGGCGAGGGTCATCGACAGCGAGGAGCCGGGCGACTGGGTGAGCGCCGCGACGGTGGCCCCGTGGTCCATGGCCGCCTGGTCCATCGCCAGTTGGTCCATCGCCGCGTCGTGCGGCGCGGGCCCGGTGTGGTGACCGCCCGAGCCCTGCGCCGTGCCGTAGATCAGGTGCAGTGCTCCCTGCACGGCGAGGAGCCCGCCGCCGATGGTGAGGACTCCGCGCTGCCGGTGGCCGGCGGCCCAGGCGCTGCCCGCGGTGATCGCGAAGGCGACCAGCAGTCCCGGAACCGGAACTTCATGCCTGGATGTGAACGAATGCCCCATTGCCGCCGCCATGACGCACACCGCCGCAAAAAGTGCGGCTCGCAGGGCGCGCATCGGCGACCGGGAGTCCGTCATGGTCCGCACATGCTGCCATCCCCGGACTGCCCGTGGGGCATAGGTGCAGGACACAGCTGTGCCGGTGGTCGTCGGCGCCGCGAAGGCACGGGGCGCGTCCCCCGTTTCCGCCGTTTCGCGGGGTGGATATCCGATGCCCCTGACGGGCCGGAACAACGAGACTGGGGCCGTGCCCGGGGGACGGGCCGCCGATGAGAGGGCAGACCACGATGGACGCGTCAAAAATGCGGGGCTCACTGCTGGCCGGAGCAAGAGGTCTGGCACTGACGCTCATGACGCTCGTCGGCTCGACTGTGCTCTTCGTGTTCACGGTCGTGTCGATCGCGTTGATCGTGATCGGGGTCGGCGTCTTCACCACCCCGGGCGTCCTGACCGCGGTCCGCGCGCACGCCAACAACCGGCGGCTGCTGGCCGCCGAGTGGTCGGGCGTACGGATCCCCGTGCCGTACCGCCCCTTCCCCGCCGACCTGCGCACCGGTGTGACCGGCCGGGTCGAGCGGTGCACCCTGATGTTGAAGGACCCGGCGACCTGGCGGGACCTGTTGTGGCTGCTGGTCGACATGACGGCCGGCTGCGTCACGGCGGTCCTGCCCGGCGCGCTGATCGCGTACGCCGCGCAGAGTGTCGTGCTGGTCGCGGGTCTGTGGCGGGTCTTCGCCGAGGGCGGGCCGTACTGGTACGGGTTCGTTCCTGTCGACAACCGGCCGACCGCCCTGGCCGCCCTCGTTCTGGGTCTGGGGCTCTTCACCGCGGCCATGCGCTACAACCCCGCGCTCCTGCACGCCCACTTCACGCTCGCCAAGTCGCTGCTCGCCCCCACCGAACGCCGGTCGCTCGCGCAGCGCATCGACCACCTCACCGAGACGCGGCACGACGCTGTGGACGCATCGGCCAGTGAGCTGCGGCGCATCGAGCGGGATCTGCACGACGGTGCGCAGGCGCGGCTGGTCGCCATGGGCATGAACCTCTCCACCGTCGAGTCGCTCATCGAGAAGGACCCGGCGCAGGCCAAGAAGCTGATCGCGATGGCCCGCGAGTCCTCGGCCGAGGCCCTGACCGAGCTGCGTGATCTCGTACGCGGTATTCATCCTCCGGTGCTCGCGGAGCGCGGACTGGGCGACGCGGTAAGGGCGTTGGCGCTGCGGCTGCCCATCGAGTCCGAGGTGGCGGTGCGGATGGCGGGGCGGACGGAGGCCCCGGTGGAGTCAGCGGCGTACTTCGCGGTCAGCGAGGTGCTCACCAACGCGGTGAAACATTCCGGGGCCGACCGGGTGCGGGTCGACATCCATCACGCGGACGGCATGCTGCGGCTCTCGGTGGACGACGGCGGGCGGGGCGGGGCCACCGTCGGGGCGGGTTCGGGGCTGAGCGGCATCGAGCGACGGCTCGGGGCGTTCGACGGGGTGCTGGCCGTGAGCAGCCCCGCGGGCGGGCCGACCCGGGTGACGATGGAGATCCCGTGCACGCTGCTCTGAGAGCTGCTCCGGAGGACGACACCCGGCGTGGCCGGTGGGGCTGGAGTGACCGGGGGGCTTTGAGCCGCTGCCGTGCGCGTGCCCGAGTAATGTGACGACATCAGGTCGCGGCTGCCGCCGCCTGCACCGAGCCACCGCGGATATGGAGCCATCCCTTGCGCGTCGTCCTGGCCGAAGATCTCTTCCTGCTCCGCGACGGCCTGGTGCGCATGCTGGAAGCCTTCGACTTCGAGATTCTGGCCGCCGTGGAGACCGGGCCCGAACTGGCCCGCGCACTGGCCGAGTTGGAGCCGGATGTCGCGGTGGTCGACGTCCGGCTGCCGCCGTCCCACACGGACGAGGGACTCCAGTGCGCCCTGGAGGCGCGCCGCGCGCGCCCCGGACTCCCGGTGCTGGTGCTGTCCCAGCACGTGGAGCAGCTGTACGCACGCGAGCTGCTGGCCGACGGCAACGGCGGCATCGGGTACCTGCTCAAGGACCGGGTCTTCGACGCGGAACAGTTCATCGACGCGGTACGGCGGGTGGCGGCCGGCGGCACGGCGATGGATCCTCAGGTGATCTCCCAGCTGCTTTCCCGGCGGGCCCAGGACAAGCCGCTGGGCGGCCTGACCCCCCGGGAGCGCGAGGTCATGGAGCTGATGGCGCAGGGGCGGTCCAACGCGGCCATCGCGGGGCAGCTCTTCGTCACGGAGCGGGCGGTGGCGAAGCACACGTCGAACATCTTCGGGAAGCTCGGGCTTCCGGTCTCCGACGACGACAATCGGCGGGTGCTCGCGGTACTGGCCTACCTGGACACGGGCGGCGGCGTCCAGGGGTAGGGCGCGCCGGGGAGGGACGGCGGCCGGGTGCGGATGCGCGGCGCGGATGCGAGTACCGGGCACAGGTCGCCCGCGGCGCTTTCCCCTACCCACCCCCTCCCGAAACGGGGCAGCCTCCGGGCGTGTCCTCAAACACCGGACGGGCTGAACGAAAGCCCCCGGGCCTCCCCTCCACCCGGTAGCCGCACACGCCTCAGCAGCAGGAGCCGGGTAGGGGCAAGCCCACCGCAGACACCTCTTACGCCTTACGCCCCGCCCAGCCAACCCGCAGCGTCCAGGCGGAAGTTCGTCGGCTTCGCCATCTCGCGCAGGTCCGCTTCGAGCGCGGCCACCCGGTCCGCCCCCAGCTTCTCGGCCCACTCCGCCCGCAGTCGGTCGAAGATCTCGGCCGAGCGCCACAGCACGTCGATGCCACGCGGTGTGAGTTGGACCAGCTTGCGGCGGCCGTCCTGCGGGTCGTCGACGCGCTCGACATAGCCGAGGACCTCCAGCCGCTCGACCGTCTTACCCGCGGCCTGCTTGGAAACGCCAAGACGTCGCCCCACCTCACCCGCCGTCGCGCCGTCGCGGCCGACCGCCTGCAGGGCGAAGCCGTACGCGGGACGGACCTCCGGGTGGCCCTCATCGGCCAGCTGGGTGTGCAACTGGTCGATGAGCGTGCGGAATCCGGCGAACAGGAGCAGCGGCAGCTCATGGCCGTCGCCGTCAGCCATTGCGCAACTCGACAATCTGGTTTACCTTTTCGTCAATCACATTGTCTATTCTACCCGAGAGGGCCACCCTTGCCCGCGACCCGCTTCCCCGACCACACCCCTGAGTCCGCCCCGCCCGCCTCCCGCCACTCCATGGAGGCGACCAGCAGACGTCTGGGCTATCTGCCCGCCCCCGTCGCGCGCCTCGCCACCTCCCCACATCTGCTCGACGGCTTCCTCCGGCTCAGCGCCATGTTCGAGTCGACCACGCTGGACCCGCTCGCCCGCGAGATCGTCATCCTCACGGTCGCGACTCGCAACGGATGTCACGTCTGCGTCGCGATGCACACGGCGAAGCTGACCGCACTGGGCGCGGATCCCGGCCTGATCAAAGCGGCGCGTGCCCAACAGCCGCTGCGCGACGAACGCATCGAAGCCGTAAGGCGATTCACCCTGGAGGTCATCAAGACGGCCGGCGCCGTCGGTGACGCGTCCCTGCGCGCCTTCCTGGAGCACGGCCACACCGAGCAGAACGCGCTGGAGGTAGTCATGGGCATCGGCGTCTACACGATGTCGACTCTGGCCAACCGGATGACCGACGCCCCGCTCGACCCCCAACTCGCCCCTTTCGCCTGGGCGGAGCAGCACTGATCCGGGTACCCACGCATCCGCCCCATTCGCGCATGGAGATTTCTACGAATTCAGAAGAGGTTTGAACACCCCGAGAACGGCATCCGTATGGGACGGAGCGCTTCTCCCCCTGCCGGGACCCCCTTCCACCCACCGGCATCGAAGCAGAGGAGTTCCATGCGACGCGCAACGAGAAAACGTTCCAAACTGGCGAACAGGGCGATTGCCGCCTCGGCCGCTTTGATTCTGGGCGGGGGTGGACTGCTTGCGGCCAACGTCTATGCCTCCGCAGGAGAAGGACACTCCGGCTGGAATTCCGGCCAATCGCGCCAATCCGGTCAGATCAAGAACGCCGCCCAGCAAATGTCGACCATCGACTGTCCGGAGGTGGTGAACGGGCTGCCCAAGGTGCCCCGTTCGGTCCGCCGGGAGGTCGACCGGGAGCTTGCTGCCATCGATTCCCAGATCACGGACGCGTACAAGAAGTTCGCCGATTCGAGGCAGCAGATCGCCCAGGATCCGAACTACGTACAGAACACCGTGCTCGGGCCGCTGAAGAGCAAGCGGGTGGCCTCCATCCAGCGGATCGCCACCACGCTCGACCGCAAGAAGGTCCGCCCCCAAGACCTCGAAGGGCTCGCTCCGTGCTCGATGCGCGCCGATGACAACGCGCCGAAGGGCGACGGAAACCAGGGCGATGGTCAGAACGGTGGCCAGAACAACGGCGATCAGAACGACGGCGGCCAGGGCGACGGTCAGAACGGCGGTCAGAACGGCGGCCAGGGCAACGGCGACAACGCTGGTCAGGGCGATGGCGGCCAGGGCAACGGCGGTAATGGCGGGCAGGCCGGCAACGGCCCCAACGACGGTGACTTCGTCGACATCCAGTCCGTCCAGCCGAACGTCCAGTCACCCCAGCAGCAGGGCGGCGCCTCGGACGGTGAATTCAGCACCGATTGCGGCGTGAACGAAAACAAGAAGCTCAATTCGGACAACGTCATCGCTGCCCCCGGTGTGAGCAACGGCGCGCACCACATGCACGATTACGTGGGCAATCAGGCCAACGACGCCTTCGCCAGCGACGACGACTTCGCCAACGGCGACACGACGTGCCAGAACCAGGGCGACAAGTCGACGTACTACTGGCCCGTGCTGCGGCTGCAGAACGGCCAGCAGGAGGCCGACGCGAACGTCGACGGCGGCGGCAAGGACAGCAACGTCGGCGAAATCCAGCAGCCTTCCGAGGTCGAGCTGAAATTCGTCGGAAGCCCGGCCGGCCAGGTCACCGCGATGCCCCGCTTCTTGCGCATCATCACCGGTGACGCCAAGGCGTTCACCAACGGTGACGCCAACGCCAACGCCTCCTGGAGCTGCACCGGGTTCGAGGACAGGCAGCTGAAGGACAAGTACCCGATCTGCCCCGACGGCAGCCAGGTCGTCCGTACCTTCAACTTCCAGAGCTGCTGGGACGGGCAGAACACCGACAGCGCCAACCACCGCACCCATGTGGCGTTCGCGGACGACAACGGCGCCTGCGCCAATGGCTTCCAGGCCATTCCGCAGCTGACCCAGCGGATCGTGTACGACGTCCCGCCGGGCCCCGGCTTCGCGGTCGACTCCTTCCCGGAGCAGCTGCACAAGCCGGGCACCGACCACGGTGACTTCATCAACGTCTTCGACGAGGGCCTGATGGACGAGGTGGTCTCCTGCATCAACGAGGGCCGGCAGTGCAACTAGCGCGCACCAGCCGAGAAACCTGACGAACGGCCCCGGGGTCGAAGCCCGGGGCCGTTGGTCCCTCAACCTGCGCGGTCAGCTCCCGTGGTGTTCCGAGTGGTCCTCCTTGTTCCCCCCACCACCACCGTCACCGGAGTGGTGCGAGGAGGTCTCCACATCCCCACCGAGCTGGCCGCGCAGCGCCGTGACCACCTTCTGGTCGCCCACCGCGACCCATTTCCTGCCGACCAGGTAGTTGCCGCCGTAGTTCTTGGCCTCGTTGATCCATTCGCGCTGTCCGCGATCGGTGTCGAAAGTGGCCAGCACGTAACGGCCGTCGCCGGTCTTGCAGTTGGCCTGGCGCAGCTCCTCCGCATCCGTCTGGATGTTGGGCTTGCACTCCACCTTTTCGGCCAGCTGTTCCAGGCTGCCGCCGGCTGTCTCGGGCACGGGCTCACCGCCGTCGTCACCCGAGCCGCAGCCCGTGACGACTAGGGCCAGGACGGCCAGGGCGGAGGCGGCAACTGGGGCACGTCGGGCTTGATTGCGCATCCCCCCATCGTGCCGTCTTCGGCCATTCGGTGGGGCGCGAAGTGCTACATCCCACGCCCGCCGCCGCGCCCCCGCCCGTAGTCCGTACGCAGTGACCGGCGGCCGGCCGGTCGGGCCATCGCGGGCGACTGAATCCCCGCGCGGCCGGGGCGGGTTCGGGAGCCGGCGGGCCTCGCGAGGTGACCATCCGACGATTCGCTCGTTCTGTTGAACGTGCGCCCACAGGATGTCATCAACCGCCCTGCTTCCGAGCCCATCGATGTCGAGCAGGCCGAGGCCGCGCTCGTCGAACACTATCCGCGGCTCGTGCGGCTGGCGTATCTGGTGCTGCCGCCGCACCTGGGCCGCAACCGCCGGGTGCTGACCGCGCACGCGCTCGCGCAGCGCTCACTGCCGCGCGGCCGGACCCCGGGCTCCGCCGCCGTCCCGCCACCGCGTCGCCGCGAGGGGGCCCCGGCCGATCCGGGGTACGCGTATCTGCGTCGACAGGTGCTGCGCCAGGCCCTGGAGGCCGGGCTGCCACTGCGCCGCAGGGCCTGGCCCAAGCGGTCCCAGCTGCCGCCACTGCTGCCGCAGGTGTGGGGGCTGCGGCTGTTCCCGCGCTCCGGCGGAGCCGATGAACTGGCCCTGGACCAACGGCTTTCCGCGCTCACCGGCCCCGGCCGCGCCGCGTACGTACTGCGGGGCCTTGATCGGCTGCCCGACCCTGAGGTGACACGGACCCTCACCGCCGCCGGGGTCGCCGATCCGGACGCGGCGCTCACTGAGGCGGACGGCGTCGACGCCGCCGACAAGGCGGGCGCCGAGAGCGCGGCGGCGCTGCTGAAGTCCTCCGAGTTCGACCCGTGTTCCCTGCAGGCCAGGCCGACCGACCTGATGCGGCGCAGGCAGCACGCGAAGGCCGCGTTCGCCGCGACGGCGGCCGTCGTGGTGTGCGGCGCGCTGCTGGGGCTGCCGGGCGAGGGCTGGGGGCCGGACGGCGCCGCCGCGCCTGCCTACGCCCGTAATCCGGCGGCCGAGCGAGCCCTGGATCCGGCGAAGACCGTCCGGGTCGCCCCCGCCCTGTGGAAGCAGTCGTCCCGCAGCGACTTCTCCGTGTGGCCCACCCGTGGCAACCGGGCCGACGACCGCGCCCTGCTGCGCCGCGCCCTCGCCGTCTGGGCGAGACCGGGCCCCTCCGTGCAGGCGTCCGCGACCCCCGGCACCCCGGTCGGGCCGCCGATGGGGGCGCCCCAGCTGCTCTTCGCGGGCGATGTCGACAAGGTGCGGGTCGTGCTGCTGTACGACGGCCTGCGCATCGTCCGGTACGCCGAGCCCCGGGCCTCCACGACGGGCGCGGCGATCGACTTCGCGCGCGTCGACAGCGCGGACGCCGCCGCCGCGAACGCCCTGGTGGTCGGCCGCACCGACGGCAACGTCCGGTACCTGACGGCGCCCTGGGTGCGCAAGGCGTCCGTACGGGACCTGCTCGTCCCGGCCGGGAACCCGGTGGCGCTGGCGCGTACCCCGGACGGCGTGACCGACCCGGTGCTCAGCCCCGCGCAGGCGCGCGACTGCCGGTCCTGGGACGCCCTGGAGCTGCGGGACGACGTGGGGGCGCGGCTGATGACCGACCTCGGCGAGCTGACCCCGGCCCGGCTGACGTCCGGCCCGCCGTCGGCGCCGCGCGATGTGTCGGGGCCCGTCGAGCGGACGCGCTGGGCCCGCACGGCCTGTCTGCTGCCGACGGTGCGGTCGCACGGCGTGCGCAGCGTGAACTCCTGGGCGTTCGCCGAGCAGACGCTGCCCGAGGGGAACGGCAGGGCGAGCTGGCTCTGCACCCGGGCGGAGACCTGGCGGGGGCCGGGCAGCCGGGTCCTGGCGCAGTTCCAGGCGCCGTCCGCGAAGCCGGAGGCGTCGGGTGCGGTCGCCGCGCGCGCCGAGCACTCACCGGCGTGCGGTCCACGGGATCCGCGGGTCCTCGCGGGTGTGCTGTGGAAGTCGCGGGGCGGCAACTGGTACGTCCTGGCGGCCGGCAGCGAGCAGTTCGCCTCGATCACCACCTCGGGCGGGGTGGAGGGCACGGGCCGGGGCAATCTGCTGGCGGTGCGGGCGGACGCGGGGGCGGAGGCGGAGCTGGACGGGCGGCTGGCCGACGGGACGCGGGTGGGGGCGTTGCGGTAGGCGGGGCCCGCGGCAGGTGGGGCCTGCGACGGGTGGAGTCCTGCGGGGCGATCTCCTGCCCGCCCCTGCCCGCCCCCGCCCGCCGCCGTGCTGCGGCTGCCGCCACGTTGCGGGACTCCGCCCCGGACTTCGCCCCGGACTTCGGCCCGCCGACGCCGGACAGGCCGAAAACCCGCAGGGTCCGGAAAGCTCGGACGCTCCAGAAATGCCGTGCACAGACCTGTTGCCAACCACCTACCCGTCAGTACATTGACGCCATGTCTAATACGCAGGGGCCGGCCCGGGTCGTTTCGGAGTGGGCTCCCCTCAAGGCCCGCAACGTCTCCTTCGACTGGGACGCCACCCCGCTCCACTGGCTCCCCGGCGATCCGGCCACCACCCACACCATCAACGTGCTGCACCTGCTTCTCCCGGCGGGCGAGCGCTGGTTCGTGCACGTCTACCAGCAGGTGCTGCCGTACATCCGCGACGAGCGGCTGCGCGAGGACGTCATCGGATTCATCGGCCAGGAGGCCATGCACTCCCAGGCCCACGACGACGTACTGCCGCATCTGAAGAAGCAGGGCCTCGACCCGACGCCGTACACCGCGCAGGTCGACTGGCTCTTCGAGAAGCTGCTGGGCGATCGCACGCTGCCGCCGGGCAAGGCGCGCGAGTGGTGGCTGATGGAGCGGATCGCGACCATCGCGGCGATCGAGCACTACACCGCGTTCCTCGGCGACTGGGTGCTCAACGCCGACGAGCTGGACCGGCGCGGCGCCGATCCGACCATGCTCGATCTGCTGCGCTGGCACGGCGCGGAGGAGGTCGAGCACCGGTCCGTCGCCTTCGAGCTGTTCATGCATGTCGACGGCGGCTACCGGCGGCGGGCCAGGACCTGGGCGACCGCGTTCACCGCACTGGCCTTCCTGTGGCAGCGCGGCATGCGGTTCTTCATGGCGAACGATCCGACGCTCCTCGACGGGAAGGCCACTCTCCGGGACTTCCTGCGCGGCGGACGCCAGGGAGTGCTGCCGACCACCGGCGCGGTGATCCGGTCCGTGCCGCGCTATCTCAGTCGTACGTACCACCCCTCCCAGGAGGGCAGCACCGCCCAGGCCGTGGCGTACCTCGCGAGCTCCCCCGCCGCGACCGCCGCCGAGACGACCGCCCCCGGAGGCTCCTGACATGCCCCGTGTCCGCACGCTCGTTGTCGCCACCGGCGTCGCACTGCTCGCCCGGCGCGCCCTGCGCCGCCGCATAGGCCGCTCGCCGCTGTGGCCGCTGCCCGCCCTGGAAACCCCGGTGTCGGGCGCCCGCGCCACCCCCGCCCGGCGGCCCTCCACCGTGCGGCTGCTGGTCGCCGGGCGCAGCGAACCGGCCGAAGGCGTGGTGGAGTTGCAGCTGGAGGCGCTCGACACGGGCGACCTGCCCGCCTGGCAGCCCGGTGCGCACGTCGACCTGGTGCTGCCGTCCGGCCAGGTGCGCCAGTACTCGCTGTGCGGCGACCCCGCCGACCGCAGTACGTACACCCTCGCGACGCGCCTCATCGCGGACGGCAGGGGCGGCTCGAGGGAGGTCCACGAGCAGATCCACGAGGGCACGGAGCTCGAAGTCCGCGGCCCGCGCAACCGGTTCCCGCTGATCCCGGCCCCCGCCTACGTCTTCGTCGCGGGCGGCATCGGCATCACCCCCGTCCTGCCGATGCTGCGGGCCGCGGAGGCGGCGGGCGCCGAGTGGCGGCTGCTGTACGGGGGCCGCAGCCGCGCCTCGATGCCCTACCTCGAAGAGATCGAGAAGCTGGCGGGCCCCGGGCGCGCCGTGGTGGTGGCCGAGGACGAGGACGGCCTGCCCGACCTGCCGGAGTTCCTCGCGGGCGCCCCGCGGGCCGCCGCGGTCTACTGCTGCGGCCCCGAGCCCCTGATGGCCGCGGTCACCGCCTGCCTCCCGGAGGGCGCCACCCCGCACCTGGAGCGCTTCGCACCCGGCACGGCCGCGGGCGCGGGCGGCACCTTCGAGCTCGAACTGCGCCGCAGCGGTCGCACGCTGAGCGTCGCGCCCGGCACCACGGTGCTCGCCGCGGTCCGCGCGGAGCTGCCAGACGTCTCGTACTCCTGCGAGCAGGGTTTCTGCGGCACCTGCCAACAGCGCGTCCTGGAGGGCGAGATCGATCATCGTGACGAGTTGCTGACCGACGCGGAGCGCGACGACTCGATGCTGATCTGCGTCTCGCGGGCCCGCGGCGAGCGGCTGGTTCTCGATCTGTAGGAGGCAGCCGCGACACCGGCGGTTACGCTGTTCGTATGACGACCGGGGTACGCCGCAGGATGGGCGTCGAGGAGCGCAGGCAGCAGCTGATCAGCGTCGCGCTGGAGCTGTTCAGCCACCGCTCGCCCGACGAGGTGTCGATCGACGAGATAGCCGCCGCCGCGGGCATTTCGCGTCCGCTGGTCTATCACTACTTCCCCGGCAAGCAGAGCCTGTACGAGGCGGCGCTGCGGCGGGCCGCCGACGAGCTGGCCACGCGGTTCGTCGAACCGCGCGATGGGCCCCTCGGGGCGCGGCTGCTGCGGGTCATGGGGCGGTTCTTCGACTTCGTCGACGAGCACGGTCCGGGCTTCTCCGCCCTGATGCGCGGCGGCCCGGCCGTCGGCTCCTCCACGACCAACGCGATGATCGACGAGGTGCGGCAGGCCGCGTACGAGCAGATCCTCTCGCACCTCGACGTCACTGAGCCGCCGGCCCGTCTCGCGATGGTCGTGCGGTCCTGGGTGTCGCTCGCCGAGTCGACGGCGCTGATCTGGCTGGACGGGCGGCGGATTCCGCGCGGTGAGCTGGAGTTGCAGCTGGTGCACGACTTCGCGGCGCTGGCCGCGGTGAGCGCCGCCTACAACGACGAGATGGCCGGGATCGTGCTGGGGATCTTCGTGGACGAGCCGGCCGACGGCCCTTTCGGGGATCTCGCCGCCCGGCTCCTCGCTCTCGCGCCGCAGGTGCCCGCTCAGCGCTTGGCGTCGCCGTAGAGGACGGTGACGTCCTTGAAGCCGAGCGAGTGCAGCAGGCCCTGGAGCATGCTGGTGGTGTTCTTCTCCGCGCGGCCGGTCAGTTCGCTGTCCTTGGCGGCCTCGCCGATGTGCTGGGCGGCGAGACGGTTCACGGCGCGCTCGTCGGCGGGGTTGTCGGAGAAGAAGTCGCCGAGCCGGTCCAGCAGCCCACGCTGCTTGGACACGGCGTACGAACGCTCCGCGTCCATCGCGGGCTTGCCGAGCCGCGCGTGCGGCAGCCGCAGTGTCGCCTCGGTGCGCTCCTTGTTGACGGTGACCTGCTTGTCGCCGACCTTGCCGAGGTCGACGTACGCGCCGACCGTGCCCGCGCCGACGTACAGCGTCCGTGACCCGCGGACCGAGTCGGGGAGGAACTTGGCGTCCTTCTCCAGGTCGACGACGACCTGGAAGTTGCCGGACGTCGCCTCGTAGCGGCTCATGTCCTGGATGGACTTCAGGAGGGTGGGCCCGGTCCGGTCGTGCGTCTCCTCGCCGAAGATGTCGTCCAGTCCCGGCAGCAGGCTGAACCTGATGCCGAGAAGAACCAGCGCCACCAGCAGCGCGATCACCCCGGGCACTTTGATCCACCACGGGATGCGGGCGCGCGGCCGGTCCTGCTTCACCTGCTGGTCGGTGAGAGTCATGCGATACGGATTCCCCCGGGCCGCGCGCTTACGCGTTCGGGCCACTCGGGGCTTGCCCCCGGGACGGCTCAGCGCTTGCGGTAGGACGCCTCCAGGTCGCGTACCTCGACGGAGGTGTGCAGCTCCACGCCGTCGGCGGGCTTGACGTACTGGCCCACCAGGTCGAGCACGGCCGCGGAGAGTTCCGCCTTCACCTCGGCCGTCCGGCCGGGCAGCAACGCGATCCCGATGTGCAGGACGGCCCGGCCGGTGGCCGTGTCGCCCACCACGGTCTCCTCGATCCGGCGGAACCGGGTCTTGCAGGAAGCCAGTTGGGTGTTCACGGTGGCGACGACGAGCGGGTGCAGAACGAGGGCGAAGCCGCGGCGGTCGAAGGTGTCGTCCAGCGGCTCGGAATAATCGACGGTGATCTGCGGCATGGGCACACTCCAGGTCGGGGGGCTGTCCGCTCACCCTTACGGTGATCCGGATGACGGCGCAAGTGGTCGTTCCGCCGTACGTCGCGCGGCCCACTGGAGCGGCGCCGCCACGGCCGGGCCGGGGCCCGCCGTACTGCCGCTCGCCGCCCATGCGCGGCCGGCCGCCGCCCCCGGAGACGAAGGCGGCGGCCGGCACGGTGGTGTCCGGCGTGGCGCTCAGCCCCCCCCCCCCTTCGGGCCGCGCCGCTGCTGCGGTCAGCCCGACGCGGTGGCGGACACCCCCTAAGGGCGGGAGAAGACCGCGACCGTACGGTCCGGAACGGTGAACGTGCCCGAACTCCGGTTGTACGTAGCCCCCTTGACGGCCTCGTCCGCGCCCCGCGCCTGGACCGGATGCAGTCCGTACGCCGCGCCCGCGAGCGTGTCGATCTTCTGGGTGCGTACCTCCGGTGTCGCGTTGAAGACCACGACCAGGTCCCCGACGCGCATGGTGATGACGCCGGGTGTCTCGTCCTTGCCGGACAGCGGGAAGGCGAGTGCGGACTGCACCTGGTCCGTCGAGGTGTGGCTGAAGGCCTTCTCCGTCGTCCGGATCCTGAGCAGGTCGCGGTAGGCGGCGGACGCGCCGTCGATCTCCGGGCAGCCGGGGGTCAGGCCCGGCGCCGTCAACAGGGGCTTGGCGAAAGGCCACTTGGTCTTGTTGTCGGCGGCCGGGGGCAGCCCGCGCCCGAAGCCGTTGCCGTCGCGGCAGTCCCAGTGGATCGCGTTGAACCAGTCGCCGCTGTCGTAGGAGTTGCGGTCGAGGGACTTCGAACGCAGCAGGTCGGTGCCGGACTGGGAGAGCGCCGGGCCCTGCGAGAGGGCCGCGGTGGCCATCGCGAGGACCTGCATACGGGCCCGTTCGGCGGCCGGCGTCTTCGCGGGCAGCTTGAACGCGAGGGCGTCGTACAGCGTCTCGTTGTCATGGGCGTCGGCGTACGCGAGGGCGTCGCCGGGGGCCGCCGCGTACCCGGCGGGGGCTCCGTTGTAGTCGACGTCGGAGCCCTTGACCGTGCGGCCCGCGCTGTCGGTGAAGGTGTACGCGGCGAGGTTGCCGGTCAGGCCGACCTTGATGAGGTCCTGGTAGTGCAGCAGCCTGGCCTTCTGTACGGCCTCGGTGCCGTTGGCGGGTGACGCGTTGGGGTCGGTGTAGAGGCCGGAGGCGAAGCCCTGCACGCCCGGGTCCTCGTCGAAGGGGCCGCCGCCGCGCACCGCGTCGCGCGCGCGGTCGGAGAAGGTGGCGATGCCGGTACCCGCCATGTTCTTCTGACTGGCCTGCTCGAAGCGGGCGTCGTCGGCGATCTCCCCGAAGTTCCAGCCCTCCCCGTACAGGATGATCTTCTTGCCGTCGACGCCGTCGCGCTCCGGCGTCAGCGCGTCGAGCGCCTTGCGGACGGCGAGGATGTTCGCCTTCGGGTGGTGGCCCATGAGGTCGAAGCGGAAGCCGTCGACCTTGTATTCGCGGGCCCAGGTGACGATCGAGTCGACCACCAGTTTGCCCATCATGGCGTTCTCGGGCGCGGTGTTCGCGCAGCAGGTGGAAGTGGCCACGGTGCCGTCGGCGAGCAGCCGCTGGTAGTAGCCGGGAACGATTTTGTCGAGGACCGACTTGTCGGCCTGTCCCGACGCCACGGTGTGGTTGTAGACGACGTCCATGACGGTGCGCAGCCCGGAGCCGTTGATGCCCTGGACCATCTGCCGGAACTCGACAGTGCGCCGGGTCCCTTCGGGGTCACTGGCGTACGAGCCCTCGGGGACGGTGTAGTGCAGCGGGTCGTAGCCCCAGTTGTAGGCATCCTTCGCGGCGGTCTTCGTGACGCATGCCTGCTGCTCCTCGGAGTCGGGGGCGTAGCGGGACAGGTCGCAGGCGGGCCGCTGCTGGTCGTCCTTCTTCTCGGGGACGGTGCCGATGTCGAACACGGGCAGCAGGTGGACGTACGACGTACCGGAATCGGCCAGTTCGCCGAGGTGCTTCATGCCCTTCGAGCCGCGGTCGGTGAAGGCCAGGTACTCACCCGGGTGGCGGGCGCTGCTGTCGGCTACGGAGAAGTCCCGGACGTGCAACTCCTGGATCTGGGCGTCGCGCAGGGGCGTGGCCGCCGGTTTCTTCAGCGTGGACCAGCCCTTGGGGGCGAACTTCGGGTCGGTGAGGTCGACGACCAGGGAGCGCGCCGAGTCGGTGGTGAGCGCGGTCGAGTAGGGGTCGGTGACCTTGTTGGTGACGACCTTCTGGACGCTGGGCGCCCAGACCTTCACGACGTAGCGGTACGGCTTGCCCGCCCAGCTCCTGCGGCCGGTGACGGACCAGGTGCCGGACGCGTCGTCGCGCTTCATCCCGATGGTTCTGCCGTCGAGTTCCAGGGCGACGGAGTGCGCGGTGGGGGCCCAGACGGAGAGGGTGGGCCTGCCCTTGCGGTCGAAGACCGGGCCGAGGGAGGCCTTGGTCGCGGAGGCGCTGTAGGTGGCGTCGATCACGCCCTGGGTCTGGACGCCGGTGGCGGACAGGAGTGCGCCGTTCGCGGCGCGCTGGGTGGCGATCAGCTGGCCGCGCAGTGATTCGCGGACCCGGTCACGGTCGCGGGGGTCGACGGTGAACGCCGGATAGTCCTTGAGGTGCGGATACTTGGCCTGCTGCGCGTCGGTGAGCGCGGCCGGGCCGAGCCGCAGCCACTGCCCCTCGTCCGAGAGCGCGCCGTCGACGATCGTGATGCCGCCGTCGGGGGCGTACACCAGCTGCTGGCTGGTGGCTTCGGTGGCCTTGACCTTCCAGACGACGGTGTCGCTGTCGATCCACTGGGCCTCGGCCTTGCCCAGGTCCAGTGCCGGGGCAGCGCCGGTCTGCGGCAGCAGGTACTTGGGCTGCCCGGCGAGCATCCAGGCCTCGTGGCCGTATGTCGCCAGGTCCAGCGACCGGTCGGTGGGCAGGTCCTTCTCGTCGCCCTTGTGCAGGATGTAGCTGAGGCTGCTCGCGCCGGCGGCGAGCGGCACCTCGTAGGTCACGCCGTACGCGTCCTTCTTCACCGGCATGAGCGGCTTCGCCCAGTCGGTGGGGTCCTTGGCGCCGGCCCAGGTGTGCAGACCCCAGCCCCCGTAGTCGCCGTCGGCGCGCTGGTAGTGCAGGACGGCCTTGGTCTTGTCCTGCGGCGGGCGGGCGCCGTCCGGGGCCTTGTCGGCCTGTCCGTCCTTGCCCTGCTCGATCCAGACCTCGCCGGTGGCGCCGAGGTCGACGGTGCGTGGCGGGCCGTCCGCGGCGCCGCTCTTCTCGACGGTGTACGGGAAGGACGTGGCGCCCTCGGGGAGCTTGATCCAGGCGAACGCGCCGTACGCGTCACGGCCGGTGAAGGTGCCGCTCCTGTCGCCGGACTTCAGCTGCCAACCGTCGTAGTCGCCGTCGGCACGCTTGTAGTGGACGACCGCGTGGTCGCGCTCGACCGCGGTGGGCCGCTCGGGCGCGGGTGCGGCGCCCGCCGTCGTCGAGGCGAGCGCGCTCGCGGTGCGTCCCCTGCTGTCCACCACAACTGCCTTGTACCGCAGAGCAGTTCCAGCACGCACCTCGCGGCCCAGGAACTGGGTGACCTTGTACGGTGCGTGGTCGGCGGAGCCGAGTGTGCGCCACTTGCCGTTGCCCACCTGGGCGGCGAGGACGACACGGTTGAGCTGCCCGCCACCGGTGTCCGCGGAGATCTCGACGGTGCCGGCGGCGCCGGCCTCGGGGGCCTTGAGCGTGACGGTGGGGGCGGCGGCCGGCGGGACCAGTGGCCGGTCCGCGCGCAGGACGACGCTGGACAGGGCGGGCACGGTGATGCGGACCGTGCGGTCCGCGGCGCTGCGCACGGCGACGGAACCGCCGTACAGCGTACGGAAGTTCATGCCCGTGGACGCGGTGGGCACCGAGACCGTTCGGGCCGCCGCCCCGTTGTTCGTGGCGACCAGGTACTCCTGCTTGCGCTTGGCGTCCGTACGCGAGAAGGCGTACACGGAACCCTGCGCGTAACGCTCCTCCTGTACGCCGTCGCGCAGCGCGGGGTGGTCCTTGGTGAGCTTGGAGAGTGCGGCGATCGACCGGTAGACGGGGTGCGTGGTGTCGTAGGCGTCGCTCGCGTGCGTGCGGTCCGTGCCGAGCTGGTCGTCGTCGAGGTAGTCGGCGGTCTTCGACGCGAACATCGTCTGGCGCGCGTCCTTGTCGCCGCCCGCGCCCGTGAAGCCCTGCTCGTCGCCGTAGTAGACGACGGGGTTGCCACGGGCGAGGAACATCAGCTCGTTGGCGAGCCGGGCCCGCTTCAGCAACTCGGCGTCGTCGGCCTCCGGGTTGTCCTGCTTGAGGAAGGTGCCGATGCGGCCCATGTCGTGATTGCCGGTGAAGGACACCTGCTCGTAGGCGTTGGCCCGGTCGGAGGTGTAGCGGTAGTCGGCGCCGAAGACCGATGCCAGTCTCCCGGCCGCCGCGCCCTGGGACGCGTACGCGCGCGTCGCGTCCTGGAGCGGGAAGTCGAGCGTCGAGTCGAGGCGGCCCCGGGTGACGTACGGGGAGGTGACGGCCGGATCGGCCGAGTAGACCTCGCCGAACATGAAGAAGTCGTCCCGGCCGCGCTTCTCGGCGTAGCTGTCGAGGGCGGTCGCCCACTCGGTCCAGAAGCCCAGGTCGACGTGTTTGACGGTGTCGATGCGGAAACCGTCGATGTCGAAGTCGCGGACCCACTTCTGGTAGATCTCCGCCATGCCGCGCACGACCTCGGGGCGTTCGGTCCACAGGTCGTCGAGGCCGGAGAAGTCGCCGTACTCGGAGCTCTCGCCCGCGAAGGTCGAGTCGCCCCGATTGTGGTACATCGTCGGGTCGTTGAGCCAGGCCGGGACCTTCTCGTTCCGCGCGGCGGGCGTGGTCGTCGGCGTGTACGGGAAGGAGTCGCCGTCGGTCCTCGCGACGCCCTCGCGGTCGTCGAAGGGCCGCCCGGACCTGTCCAGGTACGGGTAGGCACCCTTGGGCCGGTAGCCGTACTTCTTCTCGGCGTAGTCGACGGTGTCCGCGGTGTGGTTGGTGATGACGTCGAAGAAGACCTTCATGCCCTTGGCGTGGGCCTTGTCGATCAGCTTCTCCAAGTCGGCGTTGGTGCCGAAGTGCGGGTCGACCTGGGTGAAGTCGGTGATCCAGTAGCCGTGGTAGCCGGCCGAGGCGTTCTGCCCCTCGCCCTGCACGGGCTTGTTCTTGAAGATCGGCGCCATCCAGATGGAGGTGGTGCCGAGTTCCTTGATGTAGTCCAGCTCGCCGGTGAGGCCCTTGAGGTCACCGCCCTGGTAGAAGCCCTTGTCGGACGGGTCGAAGCCGGTCTTCAGGCGTGACCCGGTGAGCCCGCCCCTGTCGTTGGCCGTGTCACCGTTCGCGAACCGGTCGGGCAGGACGAAGTAGAACTGCTCGCGGTTCAGATCGTGCCGGGCGGGCTCCGCGGCGAGTTTCGCGTCGGACGGCGGGGCGGGCGGCGGCTTCGGCCTGGCGGCCGCGGCCGGGACGGCGGGCGCGAGCGCGGCGCACAGGGCCACGCTCACGACACCGATGGCCGCTCTTCGCAGGGGCGGGCGTATCACTGGAATTCCCTTCAGGGGTGCGGCGGGCTCAGGGGGTGCAGGAGCGGGCGTTGACGTGCAGGGCGACCGCCGTGTTGGCGCCGAGGGACGCGGTGAACCGGCCGGAGCCGTCCACGCTCACGCCCCTGCCGCTCTGGACGTCGCAGTAGGCGCCCGCGGGCAGCGAGGTCTGGAAGGTGCGGTTGAGCGTCGAGCCCTCGTGGTTGATGGCGACGTACGCCTTGTCGCCGCGTCCGAAGGCGATCTGGTCGCCGCCGTTGTCCCACCAGTTGGTGACGGACTGCCCGCGGGCGGAGTTGCGGAAGCCCACCATGGAGGAGATCTCGCGCCAGTTGTGCTGGCACTTCCAGCCGTCGTTGTAACAGGCGTTCACCGTGCCGCCGTTGGGCGGTCCGGCGTCCCGGTCGGAGAACTCGTAGCCCGAGTGCACGTCCGGGGAGCCGTAGGGCCAGGCCAGCATGAAGACGTTGGCCAGGGTGTAGTTGGCGCCGTCCTTGTAACTGAGGGTGTCGCCGCCGCGCTCGGTGTCGTGGTTGTCGACGAAGACGGCGGACTTCCCGCTCTCCATGAAGCCCCAGCCCTCGCCGTAGTTCTTGAGGTAGGAGAGGTTCTCGTTGTTGAAGACCTGCTTGAGGCTGCGGGCGTACCGGAACTCCTGGACGTCACCGGTGCCGAGGTACTCGTTGGGCGAGACGGCCTCACCGCCTCCGAAGATCGCCTCCTGCTTCCAGTGGACGCCGGAGTTGGTCAACCTGCCCTTGATGGCGGCCAGATCACCGGCGGGGATGTGCTTGGCGCCGTCGATCCGGAAGCTGTCGACGCCCAGCGACAGCAGGTCGTTGAGGTACGCGGCGATCCTGTTGCGGACGTAGTCCTCGCCGGTGTCGAGGTCGGCGAGGCCGACGAGCTCGCAGTTCTGGACGTTGCCGCGGTCGCCGTAGTTGGTGACCTGCGAACGGCAGTCGTCCAGGTCGGCGCCCGAGTAGATGCCCGGGTAGTTGTACTTCTGGTACCCGGAGCCACCGGTGCCGGTGCCGTCGCCGGCCGCCATGTGGTTGATCACGGCGTCGGCGACGACCCTGACGCCGGCGGCGTGGCAGGTGTCGACCATGTTCTTGAAGGCGGCGCGGTCACCGAGCCGGCCGGCGATCTTGTAGCTGACGGGTTGGTACGACGTCCACCACTGGCCGCCCTGGATGTGTTCCTGGGGCGGCGAAGCCTGGACGTAGCCGTAACCGGCCGGGCCCAGGGTGTCCGTGCAGGCCTTCGCTATCGAGGCGAACTTCCACTCGAACATGACGGCGGTGACGTCCTTGGCGCCGGGCGGGGCCGCTTGCGCGGATCCGGCGGGGACGACGAGGACGGCGGCGCCGGCGGTGAGAGCGAGCGCGGTGGACAGGAGTCTGCGAGCCATGGGTGTTCCTCCTGCGTGCGGGGGGGGGAGGTGCGGGTGACGGTGAGGCCTCGCGTGGCAACGCGCCCTGCCCTCAAGGCTCTTGAATCTTCTTGCTGCAAGAAATGAAACCTTGCCGCGGAGCAGACCGTACGAGCCCTCACTAGCGGGGTCAACCCTCTGGACATGCTCCGTCAACACCCCGGAAATCCGCGGAATTTCTTGCTGCAAGGTCTTTCGCAAGCAATTGCGACCCTGTTACGTTCTTCTCGACTCCGGCTCGGCCGGCCGGGGGTCCCGGCAGGTCCGGGTCCCACGCGCCCGTCCGGTCGGGCCGGGCCGACAGGGAGCCCCCGGGGCCGCCAACCGCCGCCCAGCCCGGGCGGGCACCGGGGCTCCCTGCGGGGTTTTCCAACGGGGGCACGGCACTTGAGATCACGCCCGAAGACCGTCCCGGCGGCCGAAGGCCCTGCCCCCCGGCTTCGGGAAGGCGCGGACACGGGAGAAGCGCCGCAGGCAACCGCACCCGGCCGCGCACCGCAACCGCAACCGCTCCCGCTACCCCCGCACCTGCGCGGTGGACCCCCGCACCACCAGCTCCGGCTGGAACACGTACTCCGTGCGCTGCACCGGACTCCCCCCGATCTCCTCGAGCAACGCCCCCACCGCCGCCGTGGCCATCGCCTGCACCGGCTGGCGCACCGTGGTCATCGGCGGGTCGGTGAAGGCGATCAGCTGCGAGTCGTCGAAGCCCACCACCGACACGTCCCCCGGCACATCAAGACCGCGCCCCCGCGCGGCCCGCACCACGCCGAGCGCCATCATGTCGCTGCCGCAGACGATGCCCGTGCATCCCTGGTCGAGCAGCGCCCCCGCCGCCACCTGACCGCCCTCGACGCTGAACAGCGTGTGCCGCACGGCCGGTTCGGCCTCCTCGCGGGGACGCCCGAGCACAGCGGCGAGCGCGTCGACGAAGCCCTCATGCTTACGCCGCGAGGGCACGTACCGCCGCGGCCCGAGCGCGAGCCCGATCCGCTCGTGGCCCAGCTCGGCGAGGTGGCCGACCGCCATCCGCATCGCCGCGTGGTCGTCGGGCGAGACGAAGGGCGCGCTGATCGCCTCGTTGAAGCCGTTGATGAGCACGAACGGCACACCTCGCGCCGCCAGCGCCGCGTACCGCGCGGGGTCCGCCGACAGGTCCGCGTGCAGCCCGGACAGGAAGACGATGCCGCCCACCCCGCGCTCCACGAGCTGCTCGACCAGCTCGTCCTCCGTCGCCCCGCCCGGCAGTTGGGTGCACAGCACGGGCGTGTAGCCGTGCCCGGCCAGCACCTGCTCGATGACCTGTGCGAAGGCCGGGAAGATCGGGTTGGTCAACTCGGGCGTGACCAGTCCGATCAGCCCCGCGCTGCGCCGCCGCAGCCGTACCGGCCGCTCGTAGCCCAGCACGTCGAGCGCCGCGAGCACCCGCTGGCGCGTGGTGCCGGCGACGCCCGGCTTGCCGTTCAGCACCCGGCTGACGGTGGCCTCGCTGACGGAGGCCTGCGCTGCGATGTGCACCAGTCGCGGGGAGGCGGGGCCGCTTCGCGGCGCGGGAACGGTCACACCGCCCACCACACGGCGGTGTCCCCGGGCAGCTCGAAGTCGCCTTCACCCAGGGCGACTTCGCCGCTGGCGAGCAGCACCCGGCCGGGCGCCGGCAGAGTGACGGCCGCCCGCGTCGTATTGACCGTGCACACGAACCCGTCGCGGGCGAAGGCCAGCACCCCTTCGGGCGCCCGCAGCCACTCCACCGCGGTCCCGGCGCCGAGCCCCGGGTGCTCGCGGCGCACGGCGAGCGCGCGGCGGTACAGCTCCAGCGTGGAGTCCTGGTCGCCGGTCTGCGTCTCGACACTCAGCGCGCCCCAGCCCTCGGGCTGCGGGAGCCAACTGCCGCCCGCACCGAAGCCGTACGAAGTCCCTTCAGCGGTCCACGGGATCGGCACCCGGCAGCCGTCACGGAAGCCGTCCTGGCCCTCGGCCCGGAAGAAGGACGGGTCCTGGCGGGCCTCGTCGGGCAGGTCGGTGACGTCCGGCAGGCCGAGCTCCTCCCCCTGGTAGACGTAGGCGGAGCCGGGGAGCGCCAGCATCAGCACGGTCGCGGCGCGGGCCCGGCGCAGGCCGAGTTCGCGGTCACCGGCCTCGCGGAGCTGGGTGCCGAGGCCGGGCGGGTTGGCGAAGCGGGTGGTGTGCCGGGTGACATCGTGGTTGGACAGCACCCAGGTCGCGGGGGCGCCGACGGGGCGCATCGCGGCGAGCGAGGTGGTGATGACGTCACGCAGCGCGGCGGCGTCCCAAGCGGTGCCCAGGTACTGGAAGTTGAAGGCCTGATGCATCTCGTCCGGGCGCACGTAGTTGGCGGTGCGCTCCACGGTCGGCGTCCACGCCTCGGCGACGGCGATGCGCTCGCCCGGGTACTCGTCGAGGATCCGCCGCCAGGACCGGTAGATCTCGTGCACACCGTCCTGGTCGAAGAACGGCATCACGTCGTTGCCGAGCAGCTTGAGCTGGTCGTGCGCGCCCAGGTCGGGCAGGCCCTCGGCCTTGACCAGGCCGTGGGCGACGTCGACGCGGAAGCCGTCGACGCCCATGTCCAGCCAGAACCGCAGGATCGAGCGGAACTCGTCGGCGACGGCGGGGTGTTCCCAGTTGAAGTCGGGCTGCTCGGAGGCGAAGAGGTGCAGGTACCAGTCGCCGGGCGTGCCGTCCGGGTTCACCGTCCTGGTCCAGGCGGGGCCACCGAAGATGGACTCCCAGTCGTTGGGGGCCAGTTCACCGCTCTCGCCCTTGCCGGGCAGGAAGTGGTAGCGGTCGCGCAGCGCGGACCCGGGGCCCTCCTCGATGGCCCGCTTGAACCACTCGTGCTGGTCGGAAGAGTGGTTGGGCACCAGGTCGACGATGATGCGCAGGCCCAGCTCGTGGGCGTCCCGGATCAGCGCGTCGGCGTCCAGGAGCGTCCCGAACATCGGGTCGATGGCCCGGTAGTCGGCGACGTCGTACCCGGCGTCGGCCTGCGGCGACGCGTAGAAGGGGCTGAGCCAGACGGCGTCGACGCCCAGCTCCTTGAGGTACGGGAGCCGTCCGCGTACCCCTTCGAGGTCACCCATGCCGTCGCCGTTGCCGTCGGCGAAACTGCGCGGATAGACCTGGTAGATCACCGCGTCCCGCCACCAGCCGGTGCGCCGGTCTCCAGTGGTGGAGGCGCTGGTGGGGGCGGTGGGAGCAGCGAGGTGCTGGGTCATGTCGTCCCTGGGTGTGAGGCGTGGGGGCGGCCGGCCCGCCGGGGCGGGAGCCGCCGCAGGAGTACGTGGGGCGGGCTCAGGACTTCGTCGCTCCGGCGGTCAGTCCGGACACGAGGTGCCGCTGGGCGAGCGCGAAGATCACGGCGGCGGGTACCGCGACGATCACGGCTGCCGCGGTGAGCGAACCCCAGTCGCTGGTGTACTGGTTGACGAAGGTCTGCAGGCCGCCGGCGAGGGTGAGGTTCTCCTCGCCCGTCATGAACGCGGAAGCGTAGGCGACTTCGGCCCAGCCGGTGATGAAGCTGTAGAAGCCCGTCACCACGAGCCCCGGCTTGGCGAGCGGCAGGATGAGCCGCCAGAAGACGCCGAAGGGGTTGAGTCCGTCGACCCGGCCCGCTTCGTCGATCTCCACCGGAATGGTGTCGAAGTACCCCTTCATCATCCAGGAGCAGAAGGGCACGGCGATCGTCAGGTAGGTGACGACCAGGCCGACGGGCTGGTTGAGCAGCCCGAGGTCGGCCATCAGGTTGTACAGCGGCACGATCAGCACCGCGACGGGGAACATCTGGGTGATCAGCAGCAGCCACATCAGGGGCCGCATGCCGGGGAACCTGAAGCGGCTGACGGCGTAGCCGGTGGTGGCGGAGATGAGGACGGCGAGGACCGTCGTCATGCCGACGACCAGCACGGAGTTGCCGAACCAGCTGAGGAACTCGGTGTCGTTGACGACGTGGTCGTAGTTGCTGAGGGTGAAGTCCTTCACCAGGTCGGTGGAGAACGCCTCGCTCTTGGGCTTGAACGAGGTGACCAGCAGCCACAGCGGCGGGAAGACCGCGACGACGGTGGCGACCAGCAGGGTCGCGTGCAGGCCGAAGGAGGCCAGCGGGGAGCGCTCGCCCCGGTTGCGGATTTTCTTGCGCGGGTCCGGCCCGCTCGTGGTGTTCTTCGTGGTGTTCGCGGTGTTGGTCACCACACTTCTCCCTGCTTGCGG
This sequence comes from Streptomyces sp. A5-4, assembly GCF_051131715.1. NCBI lineage: Bacteria > Bacillati > Actinomycetota > Actinomycetes > Kitasatosporales > Streptomycetaceae > Streptomyces > Streptomyces sp. A5-4. The sequence goes on from NZ_CP178591.1 coordinate 1,940,571, forward strand.
AGCGCACGGCGGTAGACCACCGCGAAGAGCGACAGGAGCAGCAGAATCAGCACGCCCCAGGCCGCGGAATTGGCGAAGTCGCGGGGGCTGACGACGAAGGACAGCCGGTACGCGTAGGTCACGAGGATCTCGGTGGAGTCCCCGGGTCCGCCCCGGGTGAGCAGGTAGATCACCGGGAACATGTTGAAGGTCCAGATGCTGCTGAGCAGGACCACGGTGCTGCTGACGGCGCGCAGCCCCGGCAGGGTGATGTGGCGGAAGCGCTGCCAGGGTCCGGCGCCGTCGATCTCCGCGGCCTCGTACAGCTCGCCGGGGATGGACTGGAGTCCGCCGAGCATGGCGACCAGCATGAACGGCACACCGAGCCACACGTTCACCGCGATCACGGAGAACTTCGCCCAGGTGGGGTCGTTCAGCCACGGCACGGCGTCGATGCCGCCGCCTGTCAGCAGCGAGTTGAGCAGGCCGTTCTTCTCGTTGAAGAGCAGCCGCCAGGTGAAGACGGAGATGAACGCCGGTACGGCCCAGGGCAGGATCAGCGAGATCCGGTAGAACGAGCGGCCGGCCATCTTGCGGTTGAGCATGTTGGCCAGCGCCAGGCCGAGCGCGAAGGTGACGGCGACGCAGCAGACGGTCCAGATGACCGTCCAGGTGAGCCGGTCCCAGAACACCCCGTCCCGCAGGATGGCCGTGAAGTTGTCGAGGCCGACGGACTCGTACGTCGCCGGGATGTGGTTGACGCCGATGGAGCGCTCGACGTTCGCCTCGTTGGCGTTCGTCGTCGACAGATAGATGCCGCGCGCCAGCGGGTAGCCGATGATCACGCCGATCACGATCACCACGGGGGCGATCATGCTCCAGGCGTACCAGTGGGTGGACAGCGACCTGCGCAGCCGTCCGGGTGTCTTGTCGGTCCCGCGGCCACGGCCGCGGGCGCTGTGTGCGCCCGCGGCCGGTGCCGCCGACCGGCCGGTCTCGACAGCCATGGATCGGTCAGCCTCTCCCGTGAATTACTTGTAGTCCTTGAGCAGCTTGCGGTAGGCGTCGCCGACGCCCTTCGCACCCTGCTCCGGGGTGGCCTTGCCGCTGAGGACCTTGCCCATCTCCAGCCGGATGGGCTCGAAGAGGGCGTTGGCCTCGGGGATCCAGGGCCGCTGCACGGACTTCTCGACGGCCGGGCGGAAGAACTGCACCATCTGGTTGTTCTCGACGGTGGGCGCCGCGTAGACGGAGGTGCGGGTCGGCAGCAGGCTGAGCTTCTCGGTGGTCTGCTGCTGCACCTTGGCGGAGCTCATGTACTTGATGAACTCGTAGCCGGCGTCGAGGTTGCCGGACCCGGCGTAGGCGGCGAGGTTCCAGCCGCCCTGCGGGGAGGCCTGCCGGGCGGTGCCGGCCGGGACCGCGGCGACGCCGAGGTTGTCCTCGTCGCCCTTGAACTGCTTGCCGGCGAGCGCGCCCTCGATGGACCAGGGTCCGTCGAGCATCATCGCGACGTCGCCGTCCTTGAAGGCGTTCAGCTGGTTGTTGTACCCGTCGCTGGCGTCGGTGACGGCCGCCTTGGAGTCGACCAGGTCCTTCATCACCTCGAACGCCGCGGCGCCCTCGGCGTCGTCGACCAGGATCTCCTTCGACTTGGTGTCGAGGAGGTCGCCGCCCTCTCCGTAGAGGTAGGGGAGGTAGAAGTACGGGTCGTCGCCGCGCAGGTACAGACCGGTCTTGCCGCTCTTCGACTGGACCTTCTTGGCGGCTGCCTTGACGTCGGCGAAGGAGGCGGGGACGTCAACACCGGCTTCCTTCAGCATCTTCTTGTTGTAGAAGAGCGCGAGGCTGTCGATGGTCTGCGGGGCGGCGTAGGTCTTGCCCTTGAACTTCGTGCTGGCCGCCGCCTGCTTCAGGTAGTCCGCCTCCTTGTCGAGTGCGGAAGTGCCGTCGAGCGGGGCGAGGTAGCCGAGGTTGGCGAAGTCCGCGACCCAGGCGACCTCGGTGCGCATCACGTCGGGGGCGCCGGAGTTGCCGCCCGCGGCGTTCTTGAACTTGGCGTTGGCCTCGCCGAAGGGCACGCTGACGTACTTGACGTCGACCTTCTTGTGCTCCTTCTCGAAGCCCTCGGCGATCGCCTTGTACGTCGCCTTCTCGGCGTCGTTCGAGGTGTCCCAGAAGGTGACCGTGCCGGAGAGCTCTCCGCCGGAGCTCTTCTTGCCGCCCTCGTCGCCGCTGTCCCCGCCGCACGCTGTCGCCGCCAGTGCCAGGGCCGAGACCAGCGCGGTGGCCGCTATGCCACGCCGCATGTGAACTCCTTCAACAGATGCCCGAGATGACAGATGCCGGGTGCGGCTCCTGCCGACCGCTCCCTCGCGGCGCCGGGTCGTCGAGGAACGTAACAAGGATGAAAGAAGTCCGAAAGACCTTGCGAAGACTTTCCGCAAGAGCTGCCGATCGTTACATCCACGTGTCCTCACGGTTGCCGTATCGCCCCTTGCCAAGCAGGCCGCACAAGGGTTGACGACCTTGCCGCCGCCCCTGAAAGCCCTACCGCAAGGACTCGCAGGACTGTTACTTTCGGAGGGCGTCAGCGTTGATCTCGTAGTTGCTGATCCATCCGCCCGCACGAGAGGGACCCCATGACGCAGGAGCTCACGACCCCGCAGACCGCACCGCGCGGCTGGTGGCGCGACGCCGTCATCTACCAGGTGTACGTGCGGTCCTTTGCCGACAGCGACGGCGACGGCATCGGAGATCTGCGGGGAATCCGCGAGCGTCTGCCGCACGTCGCACGGTTGGGCGCCGACGCGGTGTGGCTCACGCCGTTCTACGCCTCGCCGCAGGCGGACGGCGGCTACGACGTCGCCGACTACCGCGTCGTCGACCCGCTCTTCGGCAGCCTCGACGACGCCCGTGAGCTGATCACCACCGCGCACGCGCTGGGTCTGCGGGTGATCACCGACATTGTCCCGAACCACACCTCCGACCAGCACGTCTGGTTCCGGGCGGCGCTCGCCGACCGGCGGGGCGGCCCGGCCCGCGCGCGCTACCACTTCCGCCCCGGCCGGGGCGCGGACGGCGAACTGCCACCCAACGACTGGGAGTCCGTCTTCGGCGGGCCCGCCTGGACACGCACAGCCGACGGCGACTGGTATCTGCATCTGTTCGCCCCCGAGCAGCCCGATCTCAACTGGGACAGCCCCGAGGTCCACGCGGAGTTCGACTCGATCCTGCGCTTCTGGCTGGACCTGGGCGTGGACGGATTCCGCATCGACGTGGCCCACGGCATGGTCAAGGCAGCCGGCCTGCCCGACATCGGCGCCCGCGAGCAGGCCAGGATGATCGGCTCGCAGGTCCTGCCGTTCTTCGACCAGGACGGTGTGCACGAGATCCACCGCGGCTGGCGCGAGCTCCTGGACTCGTACGACGGTGAGCGCATCGGCGTCGCGGAGGCCTGGGCCCCCTCCCCCGAGCGGCTCGCCCTGTACGTACGCCCCGACGAGCTGCACCAGGCCTTCAACTTCCAGTTCCTCAACTGCCCCTGGGACGCGTCGGCGATGCACGCGGTCATCGACGCCTCGCTCGCCGCCACCGGCTCCGTGGGCGCCCCCACCACCTGGGTGCTGTCCAACCACGACGTGGCACGGCATGTCACCCGCTACGGCGGCGACGACTACGCGCTGGGCCTGCGCCGCGCCCGCGCCGCCGCGCTGCTGATGCTGGCGCTGCCCGGGTCGACGTACATCTACCAGGGCGAGGAGCTCGGCCTGCCCGAGGTCACCGACCTGCCCGACGAGGCCCGCCAGGACCCGTCCTTCTTCCGCAGCGACGGGCAGGAGGGGCTGCGCGACGGGTGCCGGGTCCCGCTCCCCTGGTCCGGCGACCAGAGCCCGTACGGCTTTGGATCCGGGGGCAGTTGGCTGCCGCAGCCCGACGGCTTCAAGGGTCTGACGGTCGAGGCGCAGACCGGCGACCCCCGCTCCACCCTGGAGCTCTACCGCGCCGCGCTCGCCCTGCGCCGCGAGCTGCCGGGTCTGGGCGACGGCCCGATGAGCTGGCTGCCGGCCCCGGACGGCGTGCTGATCCTGGGCCGGCCCGGCGTCGTCTGCACGCTCAACACCACCGGCCACGCGGTCGAGACCGCGACCCCGGGAAGGCTCCTGATCGCCTCCGCGGCGCCCACCGTTGCCGGTGCCACGACTGCCCTATCCGCCGATTCCTGCGCATGGTGGGCAATCTGACATGCGACCGGTACAGTCCACTCCCATGACCGCACGGCTTGCCGACATCGCAGCCCAGGCGGGGGTCAGTGAAGCGACGGTCAGCCGCGTGCTCAACGGCAAGCCGGGGGTTGCCTCGGCCACCCGTGAATCCGTACTCGCCGCACTCGACGTCCTCGGATATGAGCGCCCCGTCCGGCTGCGCAGGCGCAGCGCCGGACTGGTCGGCCTCATAACCCCCGAGCTCGAAAACCCGATCTTCCCCGCGCTGGCCCAGGTCATCGGCCAGGCCCTGACCCGCCAGGGCTACACCCCGGTCCTCGCCACCCAGACACCCGGCGGCTCCACCGAGGACGAGCTCACCGAGATGCTCGTCGACCGCGGCGTCTCCGGCATCATCTTCGTCTCCGGGCTGCACGCGGACACCACGGCCGACATGCAGCGCTACGAACAGCTGCGCGCCCAGGGTGTCCCCTTCGTCCTCGTCAACGGCTTCTCGCCCAAGGTCCAGGCGCCCTTCATCTCCCCCGACGACCGGGCCGCGATGCGGCTGGCCGTGACGCATCTGACGGCCCTGGGGCACACCAGGATCGGGCTGGCCGTCGGCCCCAAGCGTTTCGTCCCGGTGCTGCGCAAGATCGAGGGCTTCCGGGCCGGCATGCAGGAGCAGCTCGGTTTGGCCCCCGAGGAGACGGAGGAGCTGATCCAGCATTCCCTGTACACCCTGGAGGGCGGCCAGGCGGCTGCCTCCGCCCTCATCGAGCGGGGCTGCACCGCGGTGGTGTGCGCGAGCGACATGATGGCGCTCGGCGCGATCCGGGCCGCCCGGCGGCTGGGTCTCGACGTACCGCGTGATGTCTCCGTCGTGGGCTTCGACGATTCCCCGCTGATAGCGTTCACCGACCCGCCACTGACGACCATCCGCCAGCCGGTGACGGCGATGGGACAGGCCTCGGTGCGGGCGCTCCTCGAAGAGGTCGGCGGAACGCCTGCGCCGCACAGCGAATTCGTCTTCATGCCGGAGTTGGTCGTACGCGGTTCAACAGCTTCGGGGCCCCGCCCCTAGGGACTCCTCCGGCCTGTCTAGTCCTTGAGCTGTAGCGCATGCGTGCGAGATCCGACCGGGGGATGATCGGTCTGGGGACGCTCATCTGGCAAACTCTCTCCCCATGGGTGACGTGACCGTGAAGACTCTGGAAGGCCGGACGGCCACCACTCCCGCACCCGAACGGGACGGGGAGCGGAGGCAGCCGTCGGCGCGGCGCACCGTGCTGACGGGGCTGCGGAGACTGCGTTCGCCCGGTCGCCCCCGGATCTGGTTCGAGATCCTGCTGATCGCGGTGAGTTACTGGACGTACTCTCTGATCCGCAACGCCGTCCCGGAGCAGAAGGCCGCGGCGCTGCGCAACGCGGACTGGATCTGGCGGACCGAGAAGACGCTCGGCATCGCCGTCGAACAGTCGGTCAACCACGCCGTGGACTCGGTGACATGGCTGATCGTGTCGATGAACTACTACTACGCGACACTGCACTTCGTGGTGACCATCGGCGTCCTGATCTGGCTCTTCCGCAGCCACCCCGGCCGTTACGCCGCGACCCGCACGGTGCTTTTCGCCACTACGGGTGTCGCCCTGCTCGGTTACTTCCTGTATCCGCTGGCGCCTCCCCGGCTGATGAACGGGCAGAACTTCATCGACACGGTCCTGGTGCACCACACCTGGGGCTCGATGGCGTCGGGCGACCTCAAGCACATGTCGAACCAGTACGCCGCGATGCCGTCGATGCACATCGGCTGGTCGCTCTGGTGCGGCCTGACGATCTTCGCGCTGGCCTCCGCGCCCTGGGCCAAGATCCTCGGCCTGCTCTACCCGACGGCCACCCTGGTGGTGATCGTCGCGACCGCCAACCACTTCTGGCTGGACGCGGTGGGCGGCATGCTCTGCCTGGCCTTCGGCCTCGCCGTGAGCCGCGCCTGGTACGGCGCGCTGCCGCACCGGCTGCCCAAGGTGGCCGTCGACGAGCGGCCCCGCCCGCGCCGCAGCCTACGCAGCCGCCTCCCGGTCTGAGCCCCGCTCACCGCCGTGGGAAGATTCCGCTGGGGCGGCAGCGGGCCGCCCCAGCGGAGAGGCGTCATCACATGGCAGCGGGATTCTCGGACTGGAAAGTCAACAAGCAGTACTCGGAGAGCGACCGGGTCGCCTACCGGGGCAAGCAGTACCGCTGTGTGGCGCCGCACAAGTCGAACTCCGCGAACAACCCGAAGACGGCCGTCACCCTGTGGAGGAAGGACACCCCTTAAGGGCTGTCCCGCCGCGTGCGGCGATCAAGGATTCAGCCCCGGTGCGTGATCTTTCCGCCGGTTACGGTCAGGCGTACGGGGGCCTCCGCCACCTCGTCGGCCGGTGCTGCGACGGGGTCCAGACCGAAGGCCGTCAGATCGGCGCGGAGGCCGGGGACGATGCGCCCCGAGACGCCCTGCTCGCCGGCGGCGACCGCCGCGTGCGTCGTGCAGCCCTCCAGGGACATGAGGCCGGTCAGCGCACGCCCGCTCTCGGCGGCGCCGCGGGGGGCGCGGGCGGTGGCCAGTACCTGGCGGGCGTCGTAGTGGGCGATGGGCCAGTCCGAGCCGAGGGCCAGCACGGCGCCCGCGTCCCGCAGATCGCGGCAGCGCCATGCGCGGGCCGCCCGCTCGTCACCGAGACGCTTCGACCACTCGTCGGTGTGATCGGCGCGGGTGTACGCCGTGTGGGGCGGCTGCATCGAGGCGATCACACCGAGCTCGGCGAAGCGGGTGATCTGGTCCTCGGGGACGGTCTCGATGTGCTCGACGCGGTGGCGGAGACGGCCGCTCGCGCCGAGCGACTCCACGCTGTCCAGGACATGCCGCACGGCGGCGTCACCGATGGCGTGGGTGGCGGTGCGTACGCCCGCCGCATGGAGGTGGCGTACAGCCTCGGTGTACGCCACCGGGTCCGGCCAGAACGCCTCGGTGCCCTGGCCGTGGCAGTCCGCGTGCTCCAGCCAGGCGGTGCCGCCCTCGACCGTGCCGTCCATGAAGAACTTGACGCCGCCCACGCGCCAGAGGCGGCCTGATTCCTGCTGCAGTGCGACGAGTCCGGCGAGGGCCTCGGCGTCCGTGCCCGGCATGCACCACGGGGCGAGGAGGAGCCGTACGGGAAGATCGCCCGTCTCCTCGGCCGCGGCGAGCAGTTCCAGGCAGTCGCCGCCGAGGTCCATCACATGGGCGCCGGTCAGGCCGGTGGCGGCCATCGCGGAGAGCAGTTCGCCGAGGCGGGCCCGGCGATCGGCGTACGACGCCCTGGGCGCCGCGGCGCCGACGAGGTCCATCGCGGCGTGCTCGACGAGGTGCCCGGTGGGGCGGCCCTCGGCGTCACAGACGATCTCCGAGCGCTGTGTGAAGGTGCGCGGCCCGGTGATCCCGGCGGCCTGGAGCGCGGCGCTGCCGGCCAGGGCCGAGTGGCCGTCGTAGAGGCGGATGAAGGCCGGGGCGCCGGCCACCGCTTCGTCGATGAGGGCGCGGTCGAGGGGGCGTCCGCCGAAGGCGTTGTGGTCGAGGCCCCAGGCGACGATCCAGCCACCGGTGCGTTCGGCGCCGGCGAGGGCGGCGCGGAGCTGGTCCAGATCGCGTACGGCGGAGAGGTCGAGGCCGTCGGACATCTCCAGGCCCCACACGGGGTGGCTGTGGCTGTCGACGAGGCCGGGGGTGAGGGTCGCCCCGGTCAGGTCGACGGTCTCGGTGCCGGGTCCGCGCCAGTCCCGTACGTCCGACGCGTCGCCCACGGCGGCGATGAGCCCGTCGCGCACGGCCACGGCGGTCGCTTCGGGGCGCTCGGGGTCAAGGGTGCGGACGCGGGCCCCGGTGAGGATGAGATCGGCTTCAGGCACGTGCTTCTGCTTCCTTTTTCATGGCTCGTTGCTCGTTGCTCGTTACTCGTTACTCGTTCGGTTCTGCGGCGAAGCCCGCGTACACCTGGGGTCTGCTGTGGCGCAGGCGCGCGGCGATGGCGATGCCGATGAGGAAGACGGCGGGCACGAGGGAGACGAGAGCGACATTGACGCGTGTGCTCGCCCCCGTGAAGACATCGACGTTCGTCGCCACCAGGCAGAGGGCCGCGGCGAGCAGCACGGCGGACACCGCCGGGGCGACGGTGGTGCGCCAGAGGCTCTCGGTGTGGCTGATGCGCCGGAAGAAGAACGGCACGGCGATCGCGGCGAGCAGTTGCAGCGCCATCAGGCCGATCATTCCCGGGGTGTTCACCCACAGCAGCAGCTGGCTGTACGGGTCCGCCCCGGCCAGGGCGAAGGCCAGGACGACGACCAGGCCGAGGACGGTCTGTGCGGCGCCCGCGAGGTGGGGCGAGCGGTGTCGGTGGTGGACCTTGCCGAGCGCGGCGGGCAGCACACCCTCCTGGGCGAGGGAGAGCCCGTACCGGTTGATGGCGTTGTGGAAGGCGAGGAGGGACGCGATGACGCTGGTGACGATGAGGATGTGCATCAGGTCCGAGGCCCAGCCGCCGACATACGTGGTAATGGCGGTGAAGAAGAGCCCGCCCGTGTCGTCGGTGGCGGCCTTGACGACCTGGTCGGAGCCGTATGCCTGGATGACCATCCAGACGACGAAGGCGTAGAAGAGACCGAGGAAGGCCACCGCCGTGTACGTGGCGCGCGGGATCGTGCGGCCGGGATCGCGGGCCTCCCGTCGGTAGATGGCCGTCGACTCGAAGCCGGTGAACGCGGCGAACGCCATGGCGAGGACGGCGACCATGCCGGGCGCGACGATGTTGCCGGGGGCGAAGGAGTCGGCGGAGAGCCCGTGGGCGCCGCCGTCCAGCAGGACGCCGCCGGCCAGCAGCACGAGGATGCCGGTTTCGGCGAGGAGCAGCACGCCGAGGATCTTGGCGCCGAAGTCGATGGACCGGTAGCCGAGGTACCAGGTGAGCAGGAGCCCGGCGATGGACACCGGGAGCCACGGTATGTCGATGCCCCACAGGGACGCGGCGGTGTCCTGGGTGGCGCTGCCGAGCAGGCCGAAGACACCGATCTCCATGCCGTTGTAGCCGATCATGGCGAGCAGTGCGGCGCCCATGCCGACGGGGCGGCCGAGGCCTCGGGTGATGTACGCGTAGAAGCCGCCGCCGTGACGGACGTACCGGGTCATGGCGGTGAACCCGACGGCGAAAAGGGCGAGCGTGACGCCGGCCATGAGATAGCCGGCCGGGGCGCCGATACCGCCGAGCATGATGGCGAGCGGGGCGACGCCGGCCATGACGGTGAGCGGAGCGGCGGCCGATACGACGAAGAAGACGATGTCCGACGTGCCGAGAGTGGCACGGCGGAGGGTGGGGGCCTCGACGGGCGGCGCGGTTCTCTCGGGATCGGTCCTGGGAGGCACAGACATGCGGGAGCAGGCCCTTCTGCGGCAGGCGGGGAGGCAGGGGCGACCCGGAAGCCAAACCTAAAGGCTTTCGGTTTCGGGCAATGTAGCCTCCGGACGGAGATCCGGGAAGACCTGAGAACGAGAGGACCGACATGGGCCGTCCGCGCACACCGCTCCTGGACAGGGAGCGCATCACGACGACGGCGCTGGAGCTCGTCGACCGGCAGGGCGAGTTCAGCGTCCCGCAGATCGCACGGCGGCTCGGGGTGCAGACCGGGTCGGTCTACCACCATGTGGAGGGCCGGGACGGAATCGTCGAGCTGCTGCGCGTCCGGGTCGCCTCGGCCATCGACACCTCGACGCTGGAGGTGCGGCCCTGGGACGCGGCGATGACCGCCTGGGCCCGCTCCTACCGCGCCGCCTTCGCCGCCCACCCACGTGCGATCCCGCTGCTCATGACCTCGCCGGTGCGTGCGCGGAAAGTGCTCGACCAGTACGAGTGCGCCGTACGGCTGCTGCTCGACGCGGGGTTCGCGGCGGCGGACGTGATGGTCGTGATCAGCGCACTGGAGAACCTGGTCCTGGGCTCGGCGCTGGACATGGCGGCGCCGGAACCGATGTGGGAAATCCCGGACGAGGCGTCGACGCCGGAGCTGACGCGCGCCCTCGCGTCAGCCGGCCCGAACCGCACCCACGCCGCGTTCGACCTGGCACTGGAAGGCTTCATCGCACACTGCCGCGCCCTGCTGGCCACGGGCCGGTGACGCGGGGCGGCGCTTCCCCGCCCCGCCCGTCCGTGACCTCCGGGCAGACCCCCGGGCGGCCGGATCTCTCCCGGCCGGCCGGCGCGTGGGGCCTGCGTGGCGTTCGGGAAGCGGGATCCGGCGCGGTGGCCCGTCCGGGCCCGCGGGCCCACCTTCGCCGCACCCCTACGCCGCCCCGTAGAACAGCTCCTCCATCACACCCCGGGCCCTGCGCGTCGTACGCCGGTAATCGTCCAGCATGTCCCCGACGTGACCGGACTCGTACCCCAAGTACCGCCCCATCGCGCCCAGTTCCTTGCCGTCCGAGGGGAAGGTGTCGCCGGCCCGGCCGCGCACCAGCATCACCGCGTTGCGCACCCGCGTCGCCAGCACCCACGCCTCGTCGAGCACCGAGGCGTCCTCCGTCGAGATGAGCTCCGCCGCGTGCGCGGCGGCCAGCGCGTCACGGGTGCGGGTCGTGCGCAGGCCGGGCTCGGCCCACCCGTGCCGCATCTGGATCAGCTGCACGGTCCACTCCACGTCGGACAGGCCTCCCCGGCCCAGCTTCGCGTGCAGCGTCGGGTCGGCGCCGCGCGGCATGCGCTCCGACTCCATCCGGGCCTTGAGCCGCCGGATCTCGCGCACCGCGTCCTCGCCGAGGCCCTCCGCCGGGTACCGCAACGGGTCGACGAGGTCGATGAAGCGGGCAGCGAGGTCCGCGTCGCCCGCCATCGGCTCGGCGCGCAGCAGCGCCTGGCTCTCCCAGACCAGCGACCAGCGCCGGTAGTACGCCTCGTACGACTTCAGGGTCCGCACCATGGGCCCGCTCTTGCCCTCCGGGCGCAGATCCGCGTCGATCATCAACGGCGGGTCCGAGGTCGGCAGTTGGAGCAGCCGGCGCATCTCGGCGACGACCGTGTTGGCGGCCCGTGCCGCCTCCTGCTCGTCGGCGCCCTCGCGCGGCTCGTGGACGAACAGGACGTCCGCGTCGGAGCCGTAACCCAGCTCGTGACCGCCGAACCGTCCCATCCCGATGACCGCGAACCTCGTCGGCAGGGTGTCCCCCCACTGCTCGCGCACCGCGGCCCGCAGCGCGCCGGCCAGCGTCGCGGCGTTCAGGTCGGTCAGCGCGTTGCCGACCCGGTCGACGAGCGCGCCGGGGTCGGACTCCGCGGGGCTCTCCTCCGTGCCGTACGAGCCGATGAGGTCCCCCGCGGCCGTACGGAACAGCTCGCGGCGCCGCACCCCGCGCGCCGCTGCGACCGCGGCCTGCGCGCCGTCCGCCCGGCCGACCGCGGCCAGCACCTCCTGCTCCAAGTGGGCCCGGCCGCGCGGCTTGAGCCCCTCCGGGTCGCCGAGCAGGGCCACCGCCTCCGGGGCGCGCAGCAGCAGGTCGGGGGCGAGCCGCCCGGCGGACAGCACCCGCGCCAGGTTCTCCGCGGCGGCGCCCTCGTCCCGCAACAGCCGCAGATACCAAGGGGTCTTGCCCAGCGCGTCGGAGACCTTGCGAAAGCCCAGCAGCCCGGCGTCCGGGTCGGCGGAGTCCGCGAACCAGCCGAGCAGCACCGGCAGCAGGGTCCGCTGGATGGCGGCCTTGCGGGTCACGCCCGACGACAGGGCCTCCAGGTGGCGCAGGGCGCCCACCGGGTCGGCGTACCCCAGCGCTCCGAGCCGCTGCCCGGCCGCCTTGGGGCTGAGCCGGATCTCGCCCGGGGCGAGCTGCGCGACGGCGTCGAGCAGCGGCCGGTAGAAGATCTTCTCGTGCAGCCGCCGCACCACCGACGCGTGCTGCTTCCACGCCCGGTTCAGCTGTGCGACGGGCTCCACGCGCAGCCCCAACGACCGTCCGAGGCGCCGCAGATCGGACTCTTCCTCGGGGACGAGGTGGGTGCGCCGCAGCCGGTAGAGCTGGATGCGGTGCTCCATCGAGCGAAGGAAGCGGTACGCCTCGTCGAGCTGCGCGGCGTCCGCCCGCCCCACATAGCCGCCCGCCGCGAGGGCGCCGAGCGCCTCCAGCGTCGATCCGCTGTGCAGGCTGGCGTCGCTGCGCCCGTGCACCAGTTGCAGCAGCTGCACGGCGAACTCGACGTCGCGCAGGCCGCCGGGCCCCAGCTTGAGCTCGCGCTCGACCTGGGCGACGGGGATGTTGTCGACGACCCGGCGGCGCATCTTCTGCACGTCGGGCACGAAGTGCTCCCGCTCGGCGGCCTGCCACACCAGCGGTGACACGGCCGCCATGTACTCCTCGCCGAGCCGCGGGTCGCCGGCCACCGGGCGGGCCTTGAGCAGCGCCTGGAACTCCCAGGTCTTGGCCCAGCGCTGGTAGTAGGCGAGGTGGCTGGAGAGGGTCCGGACCAACGGTCCGTTGCGCCCCTCGGGTCGCAGGTTGGCGTCGACCGGCCAGATCGTGCCCTCCTCGTTCGTCTCCGAGCAGATCCGCATCAGGTGGGAGGCGAGCCGGGCCGCCGCGCGTACGGCCTTGTCCTCGTCGGCGCCGTCCGCCGCCTCGCCCACGAAGATCACGTCGACGTCGGAGACGTAATTCAGCTCGTGGCCCCCGCACTTGCCCATCGCGATGATCGCGAGCCGGCAACTGGCGGCGTCGTCGGGCGCGGCCGTGCGCGCGATGGTGAGCGCCGCCCGCAGCGTGGCGGTCGCCAGGTCGGCCAGTTCGGCGGCGGCCTGGGCGACGTCGGTCGTGCCGCACACGTCGCGGGCGGCGATGGCCAGCAGGCAGCGGCGGTACGCGACCCGCAGCTTCACCGGGTCGTCGGCCTCCGCGAGGCCACGCTCGAAGTCGGCCACCCCAGGGTGCAGGTCCGCCGCCTCGTAGGTGACGAGCGCGTGCCAGTCGCGCGGATGGCGCGCCAGATGGTCGCCGAGGGCCTCGGAGGCGCCGAGCACGCCGAGCAGCCGGTCCCGCAGCGGTTTGGCGGTGACCAGCGTGTCGAGGAGGACGTGCCGTTCCTCCGGGTCCTGCGCCTCCACCAGGCGCAGCAGACCGAGCAGCGCCAGATCGGGGTCGGCGGTCGCGCCGAGCGCGTCCAGGAGCACCGGATCGGTGCGTACCCCGGACAGCTCCGGGGCATCGAGATGCCGCTCGGCGGTGGAGGGGTGGGTGAATCCGTGCCGCAGCAGCCGCGTGAAGGTGCTGCTCCTGCGCCCGGGAACCGCCATGCCTGCCTCCCGTACGACCGCCGGACTGTCCGCCCGTCCGATCAAGGTCCGGTTCATGAGCCTAGCCGCATGACCCCGGGGACGGCCCGCCCCGGGCCCGTCCGCAGGTCGGACGCCCGCGGGCGCAGTGACATGTGCGACATCATCTGTTTTCTCCGGCGATGAACGTGATACACCGTTCCGTCGTCTTCACTGCTGCTCAACCGGCTGCGCGAGGATCCGCGCCGTCCTGGGCGCCCCCCCACATATCGCCGCCGCACACCGAAAGCACCGTTCCTATGTCGCCCAAGGCCCGTCACTCCGCCCCGTTGTCCCGCCGTGGTCTGCTCAGCGTGCTGCTGGCCGCCCTGCTGGTGGCGGTGGCGGGCATCCAGTTGGCCGTTCCGTCCGGTTCCACCGCCGCCACCGTCGAGCCGGTCCGTACCGACGGCGAGTCCGTGGTGCAGATCGTCTCCCACCCTGACGACGACCTGTTCTTCATGAACCCCGACCTCAGCCAGTCGCTGCGCTCCGGCCACAGCCTGGCCTCGGTGTATCTGACCGCGGGCGAGGCGGACGGCGTCAACGCGCCCCGGGGACGCAAGTACAAGGGCATCCCGCTGCCCGCCGCCGACAAGGCGCGGTACGCGGAGGCCCGGCAGAACGGCATCCGGGCCGCGTACGCGGAGATGGCCACCGGCGACCGCACCAGCGACTGGCAGCGCTCCGCGATCCGCACCGAAGGCGGCGGCTGGGCCGAACTCGACACCCTCAAGGCACGCCCCGAGGTCAACCTGGTCTGGCTGCAGCTGCACGAGGCGGGCAGCAGCACCGCGAACCGGCCGCACAGCCTGCACGGGCTCTGGGGCGGGCGGGTGCGGCGGCTGGCCTCGGAGCTGTCGTCCGGGACCCCGGTCGCCGAGAACTACACGTACTCCAAGGACCAGGTCGAGCGGACCATCACCGGGGTGCTGAAGCGCTTCGAACCGACCTTCGTACGGATGCTGGACCCGACGAACGGCCGGGTACCCAATCCGCACCTGTTCCCCGACCACCAGGACCACATGTACGGCGCCCGGTTCGCGCAGCGGGCGCTCGCCCGGTACGGCGAGGTCGCGGGACACCCGCACTTCACCGTCCAGAACTACCTGGGTTACCTCAACGGCAGGCTGCCGCACGTCCTTGACCCGGCGGCGCTGCGCGACAAGCTGCGCACCCTCAAGACGTACGCGTGGAGCGAGTACCCCAGCAACTACTGCGACGCGGAGGCGGGCTGCGGCGACCGCAAGGTCGCGGCGCGGCCCGCGGGCCACGGCTGGGCTCCCGGCATCCGCTACTCCCGCAACTCAAGCACCTCCTGGCTGCAGAGCGGGGCGGGCGGCGAACTGTGGGCGTTCTCGGTGCTCGACACCCGGGTCGCCGTGTGGCACCGGCCGCCCGGCGCCAAGGGCAGGTGGAGCGGGCCGAAGCTGCTGCCCGGCGCCGGGATGGACGGCGGGGTCGTCTCCGAGAAGCTCCCCGACGGCCGCGTCGCCCTCTTCACCACCCGTACGTCCTTCGGCGGCCCGGCGGGCTACCGCAGGGACGTCGTGACCGCCGCGCAGAGCACGCCCGGCGCGGCGTTCGGGCCCTGGCGCTCGCTCGGGATGCCGAGGCCGCCCGGCGCGGCCCGATCCATGGACATCAGCGAGCCGGCGGTGGCCGTGGACCGCGCGGGCCGCGCGACGGTCTACCTCCGCGACGGCGGCCACGCGCTGAGCGCCCGTGCGCAGCGCGCGGACGGCAGCTGGGCACCGTGGCGGGCCCTCGGCGGCCGGACGGTGTACGGCGACCCCGTCGTCGCCACCGACCGTGCGGGCCGCCAGTACGTCTTCGCGCACACCCTCACGTCGTCCCTCGCCTGGACCCAGGGCGCGCCCGGCGCCCCGCTGCGCGGCCCGGTCGCGACCGGGCTGCCCGCCAGCACGCTGCCGATGACGGCGAAGGCGGACGGTGACGGAGTACGGCTGTACTTCCGCAAGCCCGGTTCGGGGGCCGTCCTCGCGGCCCACTTCACCGGCGGGGCCACCCCGTACACGGCCACCGTCACGGACCTGGGCGGCCGAGCCGGATTCGGCCCGGTGAGCGCGACCGGCACGGACGGCCCCGGCGCGGGCAGCAAGGGCATGCGCGGCACGGGCGCGACGGCCACCGGCACGCTGCTGGCGGCGCGCGACGGCTCGGGCCACCTCGGCACGGCCGTACTGTCCGGGGCCGCGGCGGGCCGGCCCCGGTGGCAGCGGGGCGACTTCCTGTTCGCGGGCGCGCCCGCCGCCACCACCGATGTGTCGGGGGCGAGCTGCGTCGCGGCGGTGGGCCTGGACGGGCGTCTCTACTGGAGCAGCCGGGGCGCGGGCGACCGCAAGGCCACCGCCTGGCAGCCGGTGGGCCCGGCGCCGGTCGCGGCCCAGGCGGGCACGGGCCCCCCGCTGACTTCCGATGACTTTCGCTCCCGACGGCGGTCTGCCCTCCCGAAAGGGAATACGGACCGTGAACGAGAGGACCTGTCATGCCCGCGAACGAAGCCACACTGGACACCCGCTACAGCGACAAGAACGCCACCGCGGCCTCCTGGCCGGCGGCGGTCGAACAGCTTGAGCAGGCGGAGATCTTCTGGCTGACGACCGTACGTCCGCAGGGCCGCCCGCACGTCACACCGCTGCTGGGCGTGTGGCTGGACGACGCGCTGCACTTCTGCACCGGCCCGGCGGAACGCAAGGCGAAGAACCTCACGGCGAACCCCCAGGTCGTCCTGACCACCGGGTCCAACGCCCTGAACGAGGGCTTCGACCTGGTGGTCGAGGGCGAGGCGGTCCAGGAGACCGACGAGCCCCGGCTGCGCCGCCTGGCCGAGGCGTACGAGCAGAAGTACGGCCGGGTCTGGCACTTCGACGTACGCGACGGGGCCTTCCACGGCGACGGCGGCCGAGCCCTGGTGTTCCGGGTGGAGCCCAGCAAGGTCCTCGGCTTCGGCAGGGGCGTCTACAGCCAGAACCGCTGGACCTTCTGACCGGCGACCGCGAGGACATGGCGACGGGGTTGATTCCCGTGACCAGCGGGAACCCGTGTGCCATGTCCTCTGATCAGACGTACGTGTCATGAGCGCCCAGGTGAGCAAACTGCCACCGGACCGCGGGCCGCTGTCCGCCAAGGTCGTCGAGGCACTCGGCCGCACCCCGGACGCGGCGCACGAGCTGCCGGACGACGAGGCGGTGGCATACGCCGAGCCCTACGGCGACGACCTCCAGCTCGCCCTGTACCTCTGCTACGAGCTGCACTACCGGGGCTTCACCGGGGTCGACGACGCCTGGGAGTGGAATCCGCGGCTGCTGGGGCTGCGCGCCGCGCTGGAGCGGCGGTTCCTCGACGCGCTGCGCTCCGACGTCACTCCCGCCGACAGCGTGGCGGCGGCACTTGATGAGTTGCTGCTCGAACCGGTGGACGGCGAGGGCGTCTCGTACTTCCTGCGCGACGAGGGCGAGCTGCGCCACCTGCGCGAATACGCCGCCCACCGTTCGCTCTACCACCTCAAGGAGGCCGACCCGCACGTCTGGGTGATCCCCCGGCTGACCGGGCGCGCCAAGGCGGGGATGGCCGCGGTGGAGTACGACGAGTTCGGCGCGGGGCGGGCGGAGAGGGTGCACTCGGGGCTGTTCGCCGCCCTGCTGGAGGACCTGGGCCTCGACGCCGCCTACGGCCGCTATCTGGTGGCCGGGTCGCGGCAGATGCTGGCCGTCGTCAACCTGATGTCGCTCTTCGGCCTGCACCGGGCGCACCGGGGCGCGCTCGTCGGCCACTTCGCGCATGTCGAGGTCACTTCCTCGCCCGGCTCGCGCCGCCTGGCGGCGGCGATGGAAGGCCTGGGGGCGGGCCCGGCCGCGGTGCACTTCTACGCGGAGCACGTGGCGGCCGACGCCGTCCATGAGCAGGTCGTACGGCGTGATGTGGTGGCGGGGCTGCTGGCGGACGAGCCAGAGCTGGCGCCGGACGTGGCCTTCGGGATCGCGGCCACCGACTGGCTGGAGGACCGGCTGGGCGAACAGCTGCTCGGCGCCTGGCGGGCCGGGGAGAGCTCGCTGCGCGTCCCCCTCTGACCCCCTGCGGCCCCGCTACCCGGTCGGCGGCTTGCGGCGCCCGCGGTGGCTGGTGTCGCACCACGGGAAGATGCGGCTGCGACGGCAGGTGCACAACGCGACCACGGGCCGGTCCGACCGGACGGTGGCACCGTCCTCGGTGACGACCTCGACGGGCCCCTCGATCAGCATGGGCCCGCCCGGTTCCTGGGTCACCCGCCGGGCGTCCCCGCCGCCACCCGGGGGGACGTCATGGCCGCCCGTGGGGGCCTCCTGCCCCGCGGGTACATCATGGCCGCTGTGCACGGAACACCACCAGCTCCTCCTTGTCCTGTCCCGGCACGATCAGCCCCCGGGACTCCAGCCAGCCGGCCCGCCCGCGCATGACGGGCCCGAACGGCACGAAGCACCGGTCGGTCACCTGCACCTCAAGCCCCCGCGCCGTGAGCTGCCGCACGGTCGGTGCGGTGCCGCACAGCGCCGAGTGCACCAACAGGAAAACGCCCCCCGGGCCCAGCAGGCCCGGGACCCGCGCGCACAGCCGGTCCACCACCGCCCTCCCGTCCCCGCTGGCGTCCCACGCCCGCGCGGGCCCCCGGAGCGGCAGGCGGAGGTCGGGCGAGGGTACGTAGGGCGGATTGGCCAGTACGAGATCGAAGCGGCGTCCTCGGACCGGCTCCAGGAGGTCGCCACGGTGCACGCGCACGGTCCGGCCGTACCCGGCCAGCCGGGCGTTCAGCCGGGCCGTGAGGACCGCGCGCAGCGACACGTCGACCGCGGTGACCCGGGCGGCGCCGTGCCGGGCGGCGGCCACGGCCAGCGCCCCCGAGCCGGTACCGACGTCCAGGACGTCGGAGCCACCGAGCGCCGGTTCCCTGCGGAGGGCCGACACCAGCACGGAGGTGTCGTCCTGCGGCGCGTAGACACCCGGAAGCGCGAAGATCCGCACGGTCACCGGTTGCCCGACCCCTCGGTGCGTGCCGCGCGGCCGGTCGCCTGCGTGGGGGGAAGACGCTCTGGTTTCGGCATGCCGTTCCGGTGCCCCGATCGACTCGATGAAAGCCTGCTCACACACGATCTTCGCGCGATGCTCGGCTGACGGCAGAGGCGAAAGGGGCGGCCCGCGGGGCCGACGACGTCGAATGCGAGGCGGGGGCGGGGGCGGAACCGCCGAGAAATGGTCGTGGGGCTGCGGCCCCCGGGGCGGACAGGTGGCCGGCCACGAGGGGCGGCGCCCGGTTCGCCCGGACGTGGAACGAGACGCCGCCCCGGGACCGCCTACAGCACGGGCAGATTCTTCCGCAGCTCGAAGGCGGTGACCTCGGAGCGGTACTCCTCCCACTCCTGCTTCTTGTTGCGCAGGAAGAAGTCGAAGACGTGCTCGCCCAGCGTCTCGGCGACCAGCTCGCTGCGCTCCATGAGCGTGATGGCCTCGCCGAGGTTCTGCGGCAGCGGCTCGATGCCCATCGCGCGGCGCTCGGCGTCGGACAGCGCCCATACGTCGTCGTCGGCGCCAGGCGGCAGCTCGTAGCCCTCCTCGATGCCCTTGAGGCCGGCGGCCAGGAGCACCGCGTACGTCAGGTAGGGGTTCGCGCCGGAGTCGATGGAGCGGACCTCGACGCGGGCCGAGCCGGTCTTGCCCGGCTTGTACATCGGGACGCGGATCAGCGCGGAGCGGTTGTTGTGGCCCCAGCAGATGTACGAGGGGGCCTCGCCGCCTGCGCCGGCGGTGCGTCCCCCGCCGCCCCAGATGCGCTTGTAGGAGTTGACCCACTGGTTGGTGACGGCCGAGATCTCCGCGGCGTGCTTGAGCAGACCCGCGATGAAGGACCGGCCGACCTTGGAGAGCTGATACTCCGAGCCCGACTCGTAGAAGGCGTTGCGGTCGCCCTCGAAGAGGGAGAGGTGGGTGTGCATGCCGGAGCCGGGGAATTCGCTGAACGGCTTCGGCATGAAGGTGGCCTGCACACCCTGCTCCAGCGCGACCTGCTTCATGACGAGGCGGAACGTCATGATGTTGTCGGCGGTGGAGAGCGCGTCGGCGTACCGCAGGTCGATCTCCTGCTGCCCGGGGGCGCCCTCGTGGTGGCTGAACTCGACGGAGATCCCCATGGATTCGAGCATGGTGATCGCCTGGCGGCGGAAGTCCATGCCGACGTTCTGCGGGGTGTGGTCGAAATAGCCGGAGTTGTCGGCGGGCGTGGGCCGGGTGCCGTCCAGGGGCTTGTTCTTCAGCAGGAAGAACTCGATCTCGGGGTGGGTGTAGAAGGTGAAACCCAGGTCCGAGGTCTTGGCGAGGATCCGCTTGAGCACATAGCGGGGATCGGCGAAGGACGGCGAGCCGTCGGGCATCAGGATGTCGCAGAACATTCGCGCCGTGCCGGGGGCCTCGGCCCGCCAGGGCAGGATCTGGAAGGTGGCCGGATCAGGCTTGGCGATCATGTCGGACTCGTAGACGCGGG
Source organism: Streptomyces sp. A5-4 (assembly GCF_051131715.1). Classification (NCBI taxonomy): domain Bacteria; kingdom Bacillati; phylum Actinomycetota; class Actinomycetes; order Kitasatosporales; family Streptomycetaceae; genus Streptomyces; species Streptomyces sp. A5-4. The sequence continues at coordinate 1,960,644 of NZ_CP178591.1, forward strand.
CGAAGCCCTCGATCGCCGAGCCGTCGAAGCCGATGCCCTCGTCGAAGGCCTGCTCCAGCTCCGCCGGGGCCACCGCGACCGACTTCAGAAAGCCGAGCACGTCGGTGAACCACAGGCGCACGAACCGGATGTCGCGCTCCTCAAGCGTACGGAGCACGAATTCCTGCTGCTTATCCATTTCCACCCATCCTTGCTGGTCAAGCGCCTGCTCCCACGCCGCGGGCACGTCGGGGTCTCTGAGCATCCCACCACACGGTTTCCAACACGTTGCGGGTCCCCGGCCGAACAACCCGTGTCCACCGGGTGTCCCGCTTCCCGCCCATAGTGCCTGCTGGCGGGTGCCGTGCGTAACGCCCGGTCGAGGGCCCTTCCTCCGGTACGCCGACCCGATTCCGCGGAGGCGCCGCCTCCCGGCCGCCGGGGGCGGCGTGTCCCGGGCCGGGCCGGGGCGCCGGGACAGGAAATCTGTCACGGCGGGAGCAGACATGCCACACTTGGAGGGACCCGCTCCACGCGTACCGGAAAGCGTGTTTCAGAAGATGGTGCAAGTGACCGCAGAGATCCACCGCGACACCCGGAACCCCGGGGCAGACCGGTTCGACGACGACGACTACCCCGCCTACACCATGGGCCGGGCGGCCGAGATGATCGGCACGACCCCCGCCTTCCTGCGGGCCATCGGCGAGGCACGCCTGATCGCCCCGCTGCGCTCCGAGGGCGGCCACCGCCGATACTCCCGCTATCAGCTGCGCATCGCCGCCCGCGCCCGCGAACTGGTCGACCAGGGCACTCCGATCGACGCCGCCTGCCGGATCGTCATTCTCGAAGACCAGCTGGAAGAGGCCCTGAAGATCAACGACGGGCTGCGCGGGCATGGCGAGGAGCCGGCGAATCGCCATATCTAGTGCCGCAGCTACAGAATTTAAAGAGGCGGGCGTGGAGGGTTTAGGGCGCCACGACAGAGTGACATAGCCCTCCCCACCCGTCCGCCCACACCGTGCTACTGTTGATCTCAGTTGCAGTTGTGGTTCCCAAAAACTTCAAGTGCTCCCGCAGCCTCCTGCTGCTGGGTGCACTTTCGTATTTCCGGTGCTTTTTCCGGACGGGGCAATCATCGCGGCAACGCGACGCGAGGTCCACACAGGGTGGTCCTCCAGCACAGCTCCAAAAGGAGAAAAAAAATGGCTTCTGGCACCGTGAAGTGGTTCAACGCAGAAAAGGGCTTCGGCTTCATCGAGCAGGAGGGTGGCGGCGCTGACGTCTTCGCCCACTACTCCAACATCGCCACGCAGGGCTTCCGTGAGCTTCAGGAAGGCCAGAAGGTGACCTTCGACGTCACGCAGGGCCAGAAGGGCCCGCAGGCCGAGAACATCGTTCCCGCCTGACGCTGACGCGTACACGAGTGGGGCCCGCACCTGAGGGTGCGGGCCCCGACTCGTTGCTCCGGATCGTTGCCCCCAATCGATCGCCGTATTCCGCGATCGAGCATGAGCGGTCGGCCACGATTCACGCCGACCCCATTCCCTCCGCTTTCCATGAGCGGATCCCAGCCACTTCGAAGCGTCTGATCCAAGGTATTCACCTTTCAGCACGGACTTCATTTCGGCTTTTTTATCTCGGCTCGTTCTTGCGGTTCCTTGCGGCACAATCTGCTGCCCGGAATTCCTCGATACGTGCCCATCGAGGAAGGTTCAGCATGAACCGCACAGCACGCTCCAACGACCGTTTCGCTCGCCCCCGTTCCGGCGGTCACGCCGGTGCCGCCGGTGGCGGTCGCAGTGGTGGCAGCAGCACCGAGCGTTTCCGCTCGCAGGCTCCCACCCGCTCTTCCGGCGGACGCCCGCCGGCCCGCCGCCAGTCCGTCGCTCCGCAGGGCGAGTTCGCCCTGCCGGTCAGCACGACTCCGGCGCTTCCGGCCGTCGAGGCCTTCGCCGACCTGGACATGCCCGCGGCGCTGCTCGCCGCGTTGACCACCCAGGGCGTCACCGTTCCGTTCCCGATCCAGGCCGCCACGCTGCCGAACGCGCTCACCGGACGCGACGTCCTGGGCCGCGGCCGCACCGGCTCCGGCAAGACCCTCGCCTTCGGCCTGGCCCTGCTGGCCAGGACCGCCGGTCAGCGCGCCGAGCCGCGTCAGCCGCTGGCCCTGATCCTGGTCCCGACCCGCGAGCTGGCCCAGCAGGTCACCGACGCGCTCACCCCCTACGCCCGCGCCGTCCGGCTTCGCCTGGCCACGGTTGTCGGCGGTATGTCCATCGGCCGCCAGGCCGGTGCGCTGCGCGGCGGGGCCGAGGTCGTCGTCGCGACGCCGGGCCGCCTCAAGGACCTGATCGAGCGCCGTGACTGCAGCCTGGACCAGGTGAAGATCACGGTCCTCGACGAGGCCGACCAGATGACGGACATGGGCTTCATGCCGCAGGTCACCGAGCTGCTTCAGCAGGTCGCGCCCGGCGGCCAGACGATGCTGTTCTCGGCCACCCTGGACCGTAACGTCGACCGGCTCGTCCGGAACTACCTGGAGGACCCGGTCGTCCACTCGGTCGACCCCTCCAAGGGCGCCGTCACGACGATGGAGCACCACCTCCTGCACGTCCACCCCGCCGACAAGCAGGCCACGACCACCGAGATCGCGGCCCGCGACGGCAAGGTGATCATGTTCCTGGACACCAAGCACGCGGTGGACCGGCTGACCCGCGACCTGCTGCACAGCGGTGTCCGGGCGGCGGCGCTGCACGGCGGCAAGTCGCAGCCGCAGCGCACCCGGACCCTCGACCAGTTCAAGAGCGGTCACGTCACCGTGCTGGTGGCGACCAATGTGGCGGCCCGCGGCATCCACGTCGACAACCTCGACCTGGTCGTCAACGTGGACCCGCCCACCGACCACAAGGACTACCTGCACCGCGGCGGCCGTACCGCCCGCGCCGGTGAGTCCGGCAGCGTCGTCACGCTGGTGCAGCCCAACCAGCGCCGCGAGATGACCCGCCTGATGATGGCCGCCGGGATCACCCCGCACACCGCCCAGGTCCGCTCCGGCGACGCCGAGCTCGCCCGGATCACCGGTGCGCAGGCCCCCTCCGGTGTCCCCGTGGTCATCTCGTCGCCCGTCTCGGAGCGCCCGAAGCGCAGTGCCGCTTCGCAGCGTGGCCGCCGCAGCGCGCCGGCGCAGTCGCGCCGCACCGCGTACGGCACCGGCACCCGTGGCGGCGCCGCGTAACAACGCGTGCAGGGCTCGACCTGTACGGCCAAGGACTGACTCCGGTCAGTCCTTGGCCGTACTCGCGTAACGGGCCCAGGTGGGCAGCACGAACCAGCACAGGACGAACCACAGCACCAGGCCGCCGACCAGCCACAGCGCGAAGGTGTTGTGCAGCGCCACGCGCAGTATGAGCAGCAACGACGAGGCCATCGTGCAGAGCAGCAGGAACAGGGCGCAGACGGTGAGCCGGGAGGCCCAGACCACCGCCTCCTCCTTCATCCGCCGCCCGGTGACCAGCCGGTGGAACGACACCGGGCCGACGAGTGCGCCCATCGTGGTCGCGCCCAGGACGACAGTGACGACGTAGATGTTCCGGTCGACGTCCGACAGCTCGGTGAAACGCGGCTGGAAGACGACGGTGAGCAGGAACCCGAAGAGGATCTGCACACCGGTCTGCGCGACCCGCAGTTCCTGGAGGAGTTCGCCCCACCGGCGGTCCGCGCGCTCCTCGGGCGATTCGTCGCGTCCTTGTCTCGCACCCTGAAGGTCCTGAGTCTTGTCGGCCGGCATGGCAGAGCTCCCTCTCCGTACACCCGGCTTCCCCTACGCCCGGTGCCTGTTACAGAGCTACTGCCCGCTTTCCAGGCGCAGTTGCAGCTCCTTCTCCTGATCTCCTGACGCGGTGCCCTCCTCCTGCACGGTGAACGCGGCGTCGAGCTGCTCGCGCAGCCGGTCCACCGCCTCGTAGCCGCCCTGGACGGTGGCCGGGACGGGGCCCGCGAGGCGCGTCGGCGCGGCCTGCTGCCGTACGTCGGCCACGTCGAAGGTCGCGCTCCACACCGTGGGGCGGGCGCCGGGCTGCTCCGCGGGTACGTCGTCGGAGGCACGGTCGGACTCGAAGGAGGTACGCAGCGCTCCGAACACGGTGTGCGCGTCCTCCTTGGAGCATCCGGTGAGCTCCACCAGGACCTGGGTCTCGGGCTGTTCTGTGCTGTTCACCGTGGTTCTTTCCTCTCTTCGGTGCTCTGCTGCGGCCGGCGGCACTCCCAGCCTGGCCCGGTGCGCCCGCTCGCGCGACCGCTGACGGGCCCTGGCACCGGCGGTTTCCGCACGGGTACCCGCGCCCACCGGGGCGATGCGTCCGTGTGCCGGGGCAACCCCGGGGTAGGGAGATCTCCGTCGGCCTGCCGGGCCCGCCCTCGGAGAGTGGAGAACACATGACGGTCGCGAAGAGCGCCTTCCTGGTCCTGGACTGCGCGGAGCCCGCGGAACTGGCGGAGTTCTACGCCGCTCTGCTGGGCGCGGAGGTCCGGCTCGGTGTCGACTCGGACTTCGTGGAGGTCGTCGGGCACGACGGCGTCCATCTGGCGATGCGCAGGGACCACGGTTACGCGCCGCCCAGCTGGCCCCGCCCCGAGAACTCCCAGCAGGCCCATTTGCGCGTCCTGGTGGAGCGCGGCGACATGGACGAGGCGGAGCGCGAGGCGGTGGGCCTCGGCGCGATGCCCGTGGAGACCAAGCACAGCCCGGGCCGGCAGGACGAGCGGGTGTACTCCGACCCGGCCGGACACTCCTTCACGCTGGCCCTGAAGCCCACGCTCCGGTGATCCAACGGGCTGTTCCCGTGAGGACGCCCGCCCGCCGCGCCGGCTCCCACGGGCTCGCGCGGGACGGGCCGCAGGGCCGCCGCGTATCCGGTTCGCGCCAGGAACAACGGATTGGCGACCTGCCGGATCTCTCCCGTCCCGCGGTCGGCAGGCAACCCGTATGACGTAGGAAAGGCACGCGCCCACTACGATCTCGGGCCATGGAGGGACTGCGGCGATTCCGCACTGGGCGCATCACGCGCACCACGGGTCCCATGGCGCTACTGAGCGTCGTGGCGACGCTCCTTTGCGCGCTCTTCGTCTGTCTGGGCGCCGCCGAGTCCCGTGAGCAGCACGCCGCCGTCACGGTCGCCGTTCAGGCCCCCGGCGCCCAGGCGTACACCTGCCCGTACGACTCCCAGCACTGCGGCGTCTTCGCGCATCTCTCCCCCGCCGTGCTCACCGCTCCGCCGCCGGCCACCCCGGTGGCCGCCGAGCCGCCGCACCGGGCGCCGCCGCTCGTCGCGAACCCGGTCCGCGACTCCGGGTCGTTGGCGCGCGCGCCCGGCCGGCATGTCCTTCAGGTGATGCGGACGTAGCGGGCCCGCCCGCAGCCGGGTTTCTCCCATCCTCCGCCCCTTTCCCCAGAAGGACACAACACGATGGCTAGCAACAAGGGCTCCAACGCGTCACGCAAGGCCCGAATAGAGGAGATGCGGCGCACCGAGCAGTCGCGCGAGCGCCGCAACCGGCTGATCGCGGTCGTCACCAGCGCGGTGGTCGTCGCGGGCCTGGTCGGCTTCGGGTCGTACCTCTTCATGAAGGAGTCCGACAAGAAGGAAGAGCGGGTGGCGCAGTCCAAGGCGCCCGTGACGGGCGAGAAGTCCTGGGACGCGAAAAAGCTGGGCCGCAACCACGTCACCAAGGAAGTCTCGTACCCGATGACGCCGCCGGTCGGCGGTGACCACAACCAGGTGTGGATGAACTGCGACAGGAACGTCTACAAGGAAGAGATTCCCAAGGTCAACGCGGTGCACTCGCTGGAGCACGGCGCGGTGTGGGTGACGTACAACGACAAGGCGTCGGACGCCGACGTCAAGAAGCTCACCGAGAAGGTCGGCAAGACGTCGTACTCGCTGATGAGCCCGGTCAAGGAACAGGCCGGCGCCCTGATGCTCAGCGCGTGGGGCAAGCAGCTGACCGTGGACAGCGCGTCGGACAAGCGGGTCGAGCAGTTCTTCACCAAGTACGTGCAGGGACCGCAGACGCCCGAGCCCGGCGCGGCCTGCACGGGCGGGATGGGCACGCCGTGATGACCCGCACCTACTGGGCGGCCGTCACGGCCGTCGTCCTGGCGCTGCTGTTCGCGGCGGGGGCCGTCACGGTCGCCGTCGGGAACGGGAACGACGATGCCGCGTCCCGTATGCCCGCCGTCGAGTCCGCGGACGCCGGGTTCGCCCGGGACATGTCGGTGCACCATCAGCAGGCGGTGGAGATGTCGTTCATCGTGCGCGACCGCACGAAGGACGAGGAGGTGCGCAGGCTGGCGTACGACATCGCCAACACCCAGGCGAACCAGCGGGGCATGATGCTCGGCTGGCTGGACCTCTGGGAACTACCGAAGGTCTCGTCGGACGAGCCGATGTCCTGGATGGCATCGAGTGGATCCGGCGGCTCCGCCCACGGCCATGGCGGGCACGGCACGCACGAGACGCGGGACGGGTCGCTGATGCCGGGCATGGCGACCAGGACCGAGCTGGCGAAGCTCGGCAAGGCGGACGGCAAGCAGGCGGAGATCCTCTACCTCCAGCTGATGACCGACCACCACAGGGGCGGGGTCACGATGGCGCAGGGCTGCGCCGACCGCTGCGAGGTCGATGCGGAGCGGTCGCTCGCCCAGGGCATGGTCGATGCCCAGCGGTCCGAGATCGGCCTGATGGCGGACCTGTTGAAGGCCCGGGGCGCGGCCCCGCGTCCCTGACGGGCCGGCTCGCACCCGGCGGGTGAGGCTCGCCGCCGCTGCCGTCATCCGTCCGTCCCGGCGCTCCAAGCGATCCGGGGCGGGCGGACGGCGGCGCAGAGCGGCAGCCCGCGGTCGTCGGTGAGCCCGAGGCGCCCCTCAACAACGCCGCTCGCGGCGATCAGCGCGGTGGGCAGGTCCGCGAGGAGGAGCTTGATCCGGCGGAACATCGTGAACTCTCCGCCCGGCGGCTGCTCGCCCCAGGTGAGGTAGACGAAGCGGGCCCCCGGCCGCCCCTGGACGTACGGTCCGCGGAAGTCGGCGTCCGGGGACCCCCGCGGATCGGTGAGGACCTCGACGGGGATCTCGAAGACGGCCCGCGCCTCGTCGGCCGACACCACCTGGTCCGGCTCCCGGCCGCGCTGGGTACCGACCCGGACGTGCCGGAACTCGCCGCAGGTCGCGCCGGGGAGGTCGCTGCCGATGATCCGCAGCGTGATCAACCGGCTCACCCGGGTGGCCGGCGCCCCGCGCCCACTCATGAATCCCCTCCCACGGCGCGGGCCACCGCGTCCGGGCGGTCCAGCATCATCAGGTGCCCCGAGGGCCCGACCGCTTCGAAGCGGGCACCGAGCACGTCCGCCAGGTCCCGCTGACGCTCCAGCCGGCGTCGGGTGAAGGGCCCGTCCCTGCCGTCGTGCGCCGCGAGGACCGCGGCCGGGACGCCGTCGGGCAGCGGGAAGCGGTCGCGCAGCGCGAGGAGCTCGGCGGCGACCGCGCGGTAGTGCGTGTTCTCCAGGAGTGCGCCGCGCAGGACGCGCGAGGTGCGGTAGCAGCGGCGCACCAGGGCGTCGGCGGCCGGGTCGGGCGCCAGGCCCGTGCGCGACGCGCGAACGGCCGCGTGGCGCACCGGTGGGCCGAGCGCCGCCGGTGCGCCGACCGCGGCGAGGGCCGCGCCCAGGGCGCGGGCGGCGGCGGTGCGCAGCGCGGGGGCCGGGGGTGTGCGCGCGTGCTCCTCGACGCTGGAGTCGAGGAGCACGAGGGAGGCCGTACGGGTGGGGTGGAGGCGGGCGAACGCCTCCACGTGGAAGCCGGCGATGGAGTGACCGACGACGGTGGTGGGCCCCGGCAGGGACAGCGCGTCGAGGATCGCGGCGATGCGGTGCGCCTCGCCCGCCGCGGTGGGCGCCGTGGCGGCCGGGCCGCTGAGGCCGTGGCCGGGCCGGTCGAAGCGCACCACCGTGCGCGAGGGCGCGAGCAGCGGCACGACGGGGTCCCAGTCGAACCAGCTCATCGCGAGCCCCGCGCTGAGCACACACACGGGCCCGCTGCCCTCGACGGCCACATGGTGGGGCACCCCGCCGATCCGGATGAAGCTGCGTGTCGATGTCACTCGTACAGCTTCTCGCGTGCCACTGACAACGCCAGCACCGCCAGCCAACCGGCCACCAGCAGCACTTGGAGCCGCTGCCCCGTGCCCAGCAGCAGGGTGCCGTTCCCCGCTTCGAAGAGGGCGACCGCGGTCAGCGTCCAGACGGTGGCGGCCAGCTCCGCGGTGACGAGGGCCGGGCCGACGCGGGCGAGGGCCGGCCACCGGCCGTAGCGGCGGGCCGCCACCGTGAGGGCCACGACGCCGACGATCGCACCGGTCGTCGCGAGGCTGCTGCTCCACGCGTGCGCGGCGTGGGTGGCCGGGACCAGGCCGGCGGTCTCGCGGGCCGCGCACGCCGGGTCGACGGTCGGCGCGCAGCTGAGGGGCAGCCGCGAATCGGTCGCGGTCCCCGCGCCGAAGAGGACCAGGCCCGCCCAGCCGACGGCCGACCAGGGCCTGTGCGGCCTCAGCACGACCAGGGCCGTCACGGCCCCGGCGAGGACGAGCAGTCCGGCGGCCAGGTCCGTGGCCCGGAAGAGCCCGCCGAGCGGCTGGTCGGCGGCGGCCAGTTCACTCACGTACGTGCGGACGGGGTCGAGGCCGGTCGCGAGGACGACTTCGAGGACCCACGCGGTGTACGCGACCGCGCCGAGCGCGAGGAGGACGGCTGCGGACCGCATTCCGTAAGGGGACATAGGGGGCTTATGTTACGGAGCCCGGCGGCCCGCGCGGCGATTCGGGTCCGCCGGGCGGGGATCGGCATGCCGGTCGCCCCTCGGCCCGCGCATACCGGGTGGGGGTAGGGCGCGGACATGGTGACGGCGACGAGGAGTGCGGGGTACGGGCAGCTGCTGCTGTTCGTCACGCTGCTCTTCGGGATCGTCACGATGCACACGGGCGGCCATCCTTCGGAGGACGGGCACGGCGCCGGGAGCGGTCACAGGTGACGGCGCCCATGGAAACGGCAGCCATGGCCGGGGAGCACACCCGGACCCCCGGGGCCGGAAGGGGCTCACCGGCGGAATGGCGAAGTACGACTGGGCCTTCGACAAGAAGCCCTACGCGCCGGACCAGCGCCATGAGGTGCGCGCGGGCGAACGGGTCCGGCTGGTCTTCGCCAACGCCACCACGATGTGGCACCCGCTGCATCTGCACGGCCACACCTTCGCCCTGGCCAACAGGGCGTCGGGGGCGCGCAAGGACACGGCGGTCGTCCTGCCGAACGGCACACTGACGGTGGACTTCGACGCGGACAATCCGGGGCTCTGGATGATCCACTGTCACAACGTCTACCACGCGGAGGCCGGGATGATGACGGTGCTGGGCTACCGCGCCTGACCACTTGCCGGCGAGGGCCCCGGGGGGGGGCCTTCCCCCGGGGGCCCTCACCGGTCCGCGCGGGTGCCGATACGTGCCGTGCGCGTACGTGGGGCGCCCCACACGTTTCCATCAGGACATCGCGTCGCACTGACGATTACACTGACCCCGTGCCTCAACTACGCCTCGCTCTGAATCAGATCGACTCGACCGTCGGCGACCTCACCGGCAACGCCGAGTCGATCGTGCACTGGACCCGGCATGCCGCCGAGCAGGGCGCCCACCTCGTGGCGTTCCCCGAGATGGCGCTGACCGGCTACCCCGTCGAGGACCTCGCGCTGCGGTCGTCCTTCGTCGAGGCCTCCCGCGACGCCGTGCGCGCGCTCGCGGTGCGCCTCGCGGACGAGGGCTTCGGTGAGATCCCGGTCGTCGTCGGCTATCTGGACCGCTGCGAGAAGGCCCAGCCCCGCTACGGGCAGCCCGCGGGCTCCCCGCAGGACGCCGCCGCCGTGCTGTACCGCGGCGAGGTCGCGCTGTCCTTCGCCAAGCACCATCTGCCCAACTACGGCGTCTTCGACGAGTTCCGCTACTTCGTGCCCGGCGACTCGATGCCGGTCATCCGGGTCCACGGCATCGATGTCGCCCTCGCCATCTGCGAGGACCTCTGGCAGGACGGCGGCCGGGTCCCGGCCACCCGGTCCGCCGGGGCCGGTCTGCTGCTGTCCATCAACGCCTCCCCCTACGAGGTGCACAAGAACGACAGCCGCCTCGACCTGGTGCGCAAGCGCGCCCAGGAGGCCGGCTGCACCACGGCGTACATCGCGATGATCGGCGGGCAGGACGAGCTGGTCTACGACGGCGACTCGATCGTCTGCGACCGGAACGGCGAAGTCGTCGCGCGCGCCCCGCAGTTCTCCGAGGGCAGCATGCTGCTCGACCTGGACCTGCCGGCCGCCGACCCCGACGCGCCGACGGGCATCGTCGACGACGGGCTGCACATCGACCGTGTGGTCCTGTCCGAGAACCCCCTCCCGGCGTACGAGCCCGAGCTGGCCGGCGGCTACGCCGAGCGCCTGGAGGACGACGAGGAGGTGTACACGGCGCTGGTCGTCGGCCTGCGCGCGTACGCCGCCAAGAACGGCTTCAGCTCCGTCCTGATCGGCCTGTCCGGCGGCATCGACTCGGCGCTCGTCGCCGCGATCGCCTGCGACGCGCTGGGCGCGCAGAACGTCTACGGCGTCTCGATGCCTTCGAAGTACTCCTCGGACCACTCCAAGGGCGACGCGGCCGAACTGGCCCGGCGTACCGGACTGAACTACCGGACCGTGGCGATCGAGCCGATGTTCGACGCGTACATGGGCGCGCTGGAGCTGACCGGGCTCGCCGAGGAGAACCTCCAGTCGCGGCTGCGCGGCACGACGCTGATGGCCATCTCCAACCAGGAGGGCCAGATCGTGCTCGCGCCGGGCAACAAGTCCGAGCTGGCGGTGGGGTATTCGACGCTGTACGGCGACTCCGTCGGCGCGTACGGGCCGATCAAGGACGTCTACAAGACGTGGATCTTCGCCCTCGCGAGGTGGCGCAACCAGGCCGCAGAGGAGCGGGGTCAGACCCCGCCGATCCCGGAGAACTCCATCTCCAAGCCGCCGAGCGCGGAGCTGCGGCCCGGCCAGGTCGACACGGATTCGCTGCCGGACTACGACGTGCTCGACCGGATCCTGGAGCTGTACGTCGACCGGGACCAGGGCCTGGAGCGGATCGTCGAGGAGGGCTTCGACCGGGAGCTGGTCGCGAAGATCCTGCGCATGGTGGACACGGCCGAGTACAAGCGCCGGCAGTACCCGCCGGGCACGAAGATCTCCGCGAAGGGCTTCGGCAAGGACCGGCGGCTGCCGATCACCAACCAGTGGCGCGAGTCGGTCTGACCGGGCCGCAGAAACGCTACGGCGGGGGCAGGCCCCCCAACCGCCGGACGGGCTCAGGAAATTCAGCCCGTCCGGCGTTCGCGGAGGTCAGGACACCGAGTCCCGCGCCCGTTCGCGCGCCGCGCCCGACGCCACCACCCGGGACGGGTTCGGTGTGCGGTCGAGCAGCCCGGCCGTCACCGCGATCCCCAGACCCACGGCGGCCAGCACCGCCCCGACCAGCGTCGGGGACATCCAGCCCCAGCCCGCGGTGATCGCCATGCCGCCGAGCCACGCGCCGCCCGCGTTGGCGATGTTGAACGCCGAGTGGTTGGAGGCGGAGGCCAGCGTGGGCGCGTCCTTGGACTTGTTCATCACCAGCATCTGGAGCGGTGTCGTGGTCATGAAGCCGACCGCGCCCAGCACCACCACGGTGACCAGCGCCGCCCACTGCACGTGCGCGGTGTAGTTGAACGCCAGCAGCACGACGGCCAGCGCGCCCAGCGAGCCGTACAGCGTGGGCCGCAGGGCCCGGTCGGTCAGCGGGCCGGCGACCAGTGCGCCGAGCGTCATGCCGATGCCGAAGAGGGCGAGCACCACGGTCACCGAAGACTCGCCGAAGCCCATCACCTCGGTCGTCATGGACGCGAGGTAGGAGTACACGGCGAAGACACCGGCGAAGCCGAAGACGGCCGTGAGCAGGCCGAGCAGGACCTGCCGGTTGCCCAGCGCGCGCAGTTCGCGGCCGAGGCTCTGGTGCGCGTCCACGGGGACGTGCGGGATCAGCCGCGCGAGTGCGGCCATCGCGACCAGGCCGATGACGGAGACCACCAGGAACGTGGCGCGCCACCCCAGGTGCTGCCCAAGGAGCGTCGCCAGGGGGACGCCGACGATATTGGCGACCGTGAGGCCGAGGAACATCGTCGCGACGGCCCGCGCCTGACGCCCGTCGGTGACGAGCCGGGCCGCGACCACCGCGCCGACACCGAAGAAGGCGCCGTGCGGCAGCCCGGCGAGCACCCGGCCCGCCACCAGCCAGCCGAAGCCGGGAGCCAGCGCGGAGGCGAGGTTGCCGACGGTGAAGAGGGCCATCAGGAGCAGCAGCATGCGCTTGCGCGGGATGCGCGAACCGAGGGCGGTGAGCAGCGGGGCCCCGATCACGACGCCGATCGCGTACGCCGAGACGAGGTAGCCGGCGGTGGGCACCGAGGTGCCCAGGTCGTCCGCGACATTGGGCATCAGGCCCATCATCACGAACTCGGTGGTGCCGATACCGAAGGCGCCGACGGCTAGGCCGATCCTCCGCACATAGCTGAATCGGATGAACTGATGAGTTGGCCGGTACTTCGATAAGTGCGGGTCGTTGTTCTGGACGTGCCGATATCTCGTTCGTGTCGTTCCCGGGTCCAGCGCCCCCGCATGTCGGTGGAGTTGGCGCCTGTGGTGGAGAGGCGTCTGGGTGCTCTGCCTGCCTCTGCCGAGTTTCTGCGCCGGCTGGACGTGGCCGGGATCATCGACGAGCTGTGTCCTGTCCGTGAGGTGGCTCATCTGACGCACGGGCAGGTCGTCGAGGCGCTGATCGCCAACCGGCTGTCCTCGCCGACCTCGATGGTGCGGGTGGAGGACTGGGCGCGGAAGTGGGCTGTCGAGGAGGTCTTCGGCATCGAGCCGGACCTGCTCAACGACGACCGTATCGCCCGCGCTCTGGACGCGATCGCCCCGCACCTGGAGGAGATCACCGGCTCGGTCGGCGCGCAGGCCATCGCGGAGTTCGGCATCGATACCGCTCAGATCCACTGGGACATGACGTCGATCTCCATGTTCGGCGCCTACCCGGACCAGGAAGAGGAGTACGCGCAAGTCAGATACGGTCACCCCAAGGACCGGCGGGTCGACCTGAAGCAGGTCCAGGCCGGGCTGGCCGTCACCCGCGACGGTGGCATCCCCGTCTTCCACCGTGCCTACGACGGCGGAGCGGGCGAGGTCGCCCAGGTCGTCGGCGCGATGAAGGCCCTGCGGAAGATCGCCGACCGCAAGGACTTCCTGCTCGTCGCGGACTCCAAACTGGTGTCCTACCCGAATGTCACCGCCCTGCTTGACGCCCGGGTCGGATTCGTCGCCCCCATACCCGCGGCCCAGGTCAAAGCCGGCTTCTACGCCACTGCCGACCTCGGGGCCGCCGAGCTGGTCGACTACGTCAACGACCGCGACCGCGAGCGGGAGACCCCCGCCGACCAGCGCGAGTCCTACCGGGTCCTGGAAGACGTCCACGCCATGGCAGGACCACGCAAGCGCGACCCGGTCCACCACCTGCGCCGGATCCTGGTCCACTCCACCGGCAACGCGGAGGGCCAGCGCAAAGCACGCGCCAAGCGTCTGGCCAGAGCCACCGAGGATCTGGAGAAACTGCAAAACTCGGCCGGCGGCCGGTACTACACCACCGCCGAGAAGGTCCAGGCCCGGATCGGGGTGATCACCAAGTCCCGCCGGGTCGCCAGCTGCCTGCGTACCACCGTCACCGCCGGCCCCGACGGGAAACCCACTCTGGCCTGGCACTTCGACGAGGACGTCCTGGCCGCCGAAGCCGCCGCCGACGGCTGGTACTCCCTGGTCACCGCTCTGACTCCGGAGCAGGCCGACACGGCCGAGGTCTTCCGGCGCTACAAAGGCCAGGGAGTGGTCGAACGCCGCTACGGCGAGTTCAAAGGCCCCCTGGCCGTCGCGCCGCTGTTCCTGGAGCACAACCGCCGCATCACGGCCTTGATCACCGTGATCTGCCTGGCCCTGCTGGTCTACTGCCTGATCGAACGCCAGGTCCGCCAGGCCCTGGGCCCCGAGCAGACCATGGCCGGCCTCTACCCCGACAACCGCAAGGTCCGACCCACCGGCCGCATGATCCTCTACCACCTCGACGGCCTCATGCTCCGCCCCGGCACCGCCACCGACCCACCCGTCATCCTCATCAGCCGAGGAGTCCAAGCACACCTACTCGAACTCCTCGGCATCGACGAAACCCGGCCCCGCTGGCTGGAGACCTAAAGCCCCATGTGCGAAGTCACCGGCTAGGGCGAGCAGGGCTACGGGCCGGGGCGGCCGGGACATGGGGAACCTTTTCGACGAGAGAGAGCAGGGGGACGTACGAGGACTACGTTCCCGTACTGAACAAAGTCTCTCAGGCAAATTGTTCCGCGACGTAAACGCGGGGTTGCGACAGCCGGACCAGCGGGTCAGATCTGGACGCGGGCCGCGATCGGCAGATGGTCGCTGCCCGTCTCCGGCAGCGTCCAGGACGACACCGGGTCGATGCCCTTCACCATGATCTGGTCAATCCGCGCCATCGGGAACGACGCGGGCCAGCTGAAGCCGAAGCCGTCGCCCGCCGCGCCCTGGGTGGAGCGCATCTGCGAGGTGACGGCGTTCAGGGACCGGTCGTTCATGGTGCCGTTGAGGTCGCCGAGCAGGACGATCTTGCCGAGCGGGTCGCGGGCGATGGCCTCGCCGAGCGCGTCGGCGCTGGCGTCGCGCTGCCCGGCGGTGAAGCCCGCGTTGAGCTTGACCCGTACCGACGGAAGGTGTCCGAGATACACACCGACCTTGCCCGCGGGCGTCGTCACCGTGGAGCGCATCGCCCGGATCCAGCCCATCTTGATGTCGACGGACCGGGTGTCGGTCATCGGGTACTTGCTCCACAGCCCGACCGTACCCAGCACCGAGTGGTACTTGTACGTGCCCGACAGCGCCGCCTCGTACGACGGCACCGCGCTCGCCTTGAGCTCTTCGAGCGCCACCACATCGGCCCCCGACTCGGCCAGCACCCGGGCCGTGCCCCCGGGGTCGCGGTTGTCGGCGTTGACGTTGTGGGTGGCGACCGTGAGGTTGCCGCCGCTGTGCGACTTGTCGGTGAGCAGACCGCCGAAGATGTTGAGCCAGACGAGAGCCGGCAGCAGCAGGGCCACCAGCGCGGTCGCGGAGCGCCGCACCACACCGATGACCAGCAGGACCGGGACGCCGAGGCCGAGCCAGGGCAGGAAGGTCTCGTTGAGACTGCCGAGGTTCCCGATGCTGTTGGGGATCTGCGCGTGGAAGACCATCAGCAGGGTGAGCAGGACCGCGCAGGCGGCGAGGACGATACCGCGCCGCCAGATGCCGCGGCTGCGCCGCAGGCGGTCGAGCAGGCGCCGGATCCGGGGTCCGGAGTGCTCACCGTCGGAGCCGCCGGTGCCGGTGTCCGTCATGTACGCCTGCGTCATTCCGCTGCCCTCACTGCCGTGCCGTGCCACGCCCGTTACTGACCCTAGGCGATGACCGGCGTCTTTCCCCGCCGTCCCGCGCGACGGCCGTACTGCCACGAGGACGACATCGGGCCGTGGCGGGTTCCAGCAGTTACGGCCCACGGGGCCGCTGTGACGAAACGCGCATATGAGGACTCCGGTCAGCGCGGCGGGCGCAGCCCCTCCAGGGCCGCGTCGACGATGCGCGCGGCCAGGTCGTCTTCGAGGGTCGCGGCGGGCCTGATAACGGTCCGCACCAGCATGGGGCCGACCACCAGGTCGTTCAGCAGCTCGATGTCGAGGTCTCCGCGCAGCTCGCCCTCGGCGATGCCCCGGCGCAGCACTTCCAGCGCCTGGCGGCGCCGCGCCTCGATGACGGTGCTGTGGTACTCGTCCCAGAGCTTGGGGTAGATCTTCATCTGCGCGAAGACGTTGTGCAGGAGGACCGAGGAGCGCTTCGCCACGCCGCGCAGCCGCAGGGCCTCCAGGAGGGCGATCAGGTCGTCGCGCACGGACACGCCCGGCAGTTCGGGGTCCGCGGGCTCCATGGTCCGCAGTACGTCGACGAAGAGCTCCTCCTTGCCCTTCCAGCGGCGGTAGATGGTGGCCTTGCCGACGCCGGCGGCCCGCGCGATGCCCTCGATGGAGAGCTCGGCGAGCGGGACACCGTCCTCCAGGAGCTGGACGACGCCCTCGACGATGGCCAGCTCGACGGCCTCGCTGCGCGGACGCCCGCGGCGCGCCGCGCCCCCCGCGGGCTGCCGCCCTCGCCCCTGGCCGGGCCGTTCCTGGGGAGCCACGTCAGGTTCACCTCTCGCCGTACGTCCGGGTGTTCATTCTCCCCGGTGCGGGGAAGCGGCCGGCCACCACGCCCCCGCACCGGCCGGTCAGCGGCGGGCGACCGGGGTCCCGGTGTCCGCGTCCGCTTCGGTGGCGGCCTTCCGTGGCCCGCCCGGCAGGAAGGCGGCGACCACCACGGCGCCGATCAGTGCGACCGCCGCCGAGCCCAGCGCCGTGACGTGCATGGCGCTGATGAAGGCGTCGTTGGCCGGGCCGATCAGCGCCTTGCCCGCCGGGCCGAGCTTGTCCGCGACGCCGAGGGTGCCCTCGATCGACTCGCCCGCGGCCTTGCGCGCGGCGGCGGGCAGCGCGGCGAAGCGGTCCAGGGTGCCTTCGATCTCGTTGCGGTAGACCGCGGAGAGGAGCGAGCCCAGGACGGCGACTCCGAGCGCGCCGCCGACCTGCCGGAAGGTGTTGTTGACCGCGGAGCCCGAACCGGCCTTCTCACGCGGCAGCGCCTGCATGATCGAGACGGTGACCGGCGGCATGACGTGCGCCATCCCGGTGCCCTGGACGAAGAAGACGACCGCCAGAATCCACAGCGGGGTGTCCGCGTCGAACAGGGCGAAGGCGGCGAGGCAGCCCGCGACGAGCAGCATGCCGACGGTGCACACGGCGCGGGCGCCGAAGCGCTCCACGACGAGCCGGGCGCGCGGTGAGAAGATCATCTGCGAGACGGCCAGCGGCAGGATCAGCAGGCCGGCCTGGAGCGCGCTGTAGCCGCGGACGCTCTGCAGATAGAAGGCGGAGAAGAAGGTCACGCCCATCAGCGCGAAGAAGACCAGCGCGATGGCGGCGACGGCGGCGGAGAAGGCGGGCTTCTTGAAGTACGCCATGTCGAGCGACGGGTGGCTGCTGCGCTTCTCGTACAGCACGAAGGCGGTCAGGACGGCCAGGCCGCCCAGTACGGCCGCCAGCACCACCGGATCGGCGAAGTCGCCGAGCTCGCCGCCGTGGATGATCCCGTACACCAGCAGCACCAGGCCGACGACGGACAGGCCCACGCCGACCGGGTCGACGCGGCCGGGGGCGGGGTCCTTGGAGTCGGGGACCAGCAGGACCATCGCGACCAGGGCGACGATCACGACCGGCACGTTGACCAGGAAGACCGAGCCCCACCAGAAGTGCTCCAGGAGCACGCCGCCGGTGATGGGCCCGATGGCGATGGCGAGGCCGACGCCGCCCGCCCAGATGCCGATGGCCTTGGGCTGCTCGTCGCGCTCGAAGACGTTCATCAGGATGGCAAGGGTGGCGGGCATCACGAAGGCGGCGCCGAAGCCCATCACCGCCCGGTACGCGATGAGCTCGGCGGGCGAGGCGGACGCGGCGGCGAGCGCGGAGCCGATGCCGAAGACGACGATGCCGAAGAGCAGCACCCGCTTGCGGCCGAACCGGTCGCCCAGGAGTCCCGAGGTGAAGAGCAGGCCCGCGAAGACGAGCGTGTAGGAGTTGATCGCCCACTCCAGCTCGCTCTGGGTGGCGCCGAGGCCGCCGGGCGCGGGTCCGGCGATCGTTTTGACCGCGACGTTCAGGATCGAGTTGTCCAGCACCACGATCAGCAGGCTGAGCATCAGCACGGCGAGGATGGCCCAGCGGCGGCGGTGCACGGTTTCCGGTATGCGAGGAGCCTGGGGAGGCCGGGAGGTCGACATGCCGGGACCGTACCTCCATTTCAATACGGAACCGTCTCGTATTGTAAAGACTTTGCCCTCCGGGTGCTTTCCGGGCGCCGATCCACTTCCCGCCGGGCGACGGTTGATGCCACCATGGAAGGGATCCGGGGACGCCGTCAGGGCGCCTCGAGATGACGAAGGAGCACTGGCCATGTCGCTTCAGGCTGCCCAGCAGACATCCCCCGACAGCAGCAAGGCGCTGTACGGGGGCAAGGGGACCCGCCGCATCACCGTCCACGACATCGCCGCCACCAAGGAGCGCGGCGAGAAGTGGCCCATGCTCACCGCGTACGACGCGATGACCGCCTCCGTCTTCGACGAGGCCGGCATTCCGGTCATGCTCGTCGGCGACTCCATGGGCAACTGTCACCTCGGCTACGAGACCACCGTGCCCGTCACGATGGACGAGATGACCTTCCTCTCCGCCGCCGTCGTACGGGGCACCAAGCGCGCCCTCATCGTCGGCGACCTGCCCTTCGGCTCGTACCAGGAGGGCCCCGTCCAGGCGCTGCGCAGCGCGACCCGGCTGGTCAAGGACGCGGGCGTGGGCGCGGTGAAGCTGGAGGGCGGCGAGCGTTCGCTGGCCCAGACCGAACTGCTGGTACAGGCCGGGATCCCGGTCATGTCGCACCTGGGGCTGACGCCGCAGTCCGTCAACACCCTGGGCTACCGGGTGCAGGGCCGCGGCGACGAGGCCGCGCACCGGCTGGTGCGCGACGCCAAGGCGGCGCAGGACGCGGGCGCTTTCGCGGTCGTGCTGGAACTGGTGCCCGCCGAAGTGGCCGCCGAGGTCACCCGCTCGCTGCACATCCCGACCGTCGGCATCGGCGCCGGGCCTGACACCGACGCGCAGGTCCTCGTCTGGACGGACATGGCGGGCATGACGGGCGGCAAGGTGCCGCGCTTCACCAAGCAGTACGCGAACCTGCGGCAGACCCTCGGGGACGCGGCGAAGGCGTTCGCCGGCGATGTCGTCGGAGGGGCGTTCCCGCAGGAGGAGCACACCTTCCACTAGTCCCCGACACCTGTTGCCGGCGCTTCCACCTGCGCCTCTCCTCAGCCACTGTCGCACCACGGCGGCCCGCCGACTCCCCCCGTCGGCGGGCTGTCGGCATTCTGTCGGCCGGATGTCAGTGGTGGGTGCTTCCATGGTCGGCATGACGCGAATCAACAAGAGCCCCACCGGCGGCGCGGCCAACGCCGTCGAGGTGCGGGGACTGGTCAAGCACTACGGCGAGACCAAAGCACTGGACGGCGTGGACCTGGACGTCCGGGAAGGCACCGTCCTCGGTGTCCTCGGACCCAATGGCGCCGGCAAGACCACACTCGTACGCTGCCTCTCCACCCTGGTCCAGCCCGACGCCGGCACGGCCGTCGTGGCCGGCTTCGACGTGGTGAAGCAGCCCCGGCAGCTCCGCCGCACCATAGGCCTGACCGGGCAGTACGCCTCGGTCGACGAGAAGCTCGTCGGCTGGGAGAACCTGTACATGATCGGGCGGCTGCTCGACCTGTCCCGGGGCGCCGCCCGCAAGCGCGCGGACGAGCTGCTTGAGCGGTTCTCGCTCACGGACGCCGCCAAGAAGCCGGTCATGCAGTACTCCGGCGGCATGCGGCGGCGCCTCGACCTGGCGGCCTCGATGATCGGGCAGCCCGCCGTGCTGTATTTGGACGAGCCGACGACCGGCCTCGACCCCCGCACGCGGAACGAGGTGTGGGCCGAGGTGCACCGGATGGTCGGCGAGGGCGTCACCGTCCTGCTCACCACGCAGTACATGGAAGAGGCCGAGCAGCTCGCGAGTGAGCTGACGGTCATCGACCGCGGCCGGGTCATCGCGGGCGGCAAGGTCGACGAGCTGAAGGCGAAGGTCGGCGGCCGTACCCTGGAGGTCCGCCCGGTCGACCCGGACCAGCTGCCCCTGATGGCACTGGCCCTGAGCGAGGCGGGCCTCGACGGCATCGCCGGCTCGCAGATCGTCGACAGCGAGAATCTGCTGTACGTGCCGATCCTCAGCGACGAGCAACTGACCGCGGTCGTCGGCCTGCTGGGCGCGCGTGGCTTCGGCATCGCGCACATCGGCACGCATCTGCCCAGTCTGGACGAGGTGTTCCTGGCCATCACGGGCGAGAAGACCAGCGACGCGGCCGAGAGCACGAACGACACCCAGGACGAGGACGTCCAGGGCCCGAGCATCAAGGACAGGGAGTTCGCGGCATGAGCGCGGCGACAGTGACACCGGCCGCGACGCCCGCGAAGGTGCGCGACGACGAGGGCCGGATCGGCCTGCGGGCCAATCTGCGGCACATCGGCGCCCTGGCCCGGCGCAACGCGCTGCAGATCAAGCAGGACCCGGAGTCGATGTTCGACGTCCTGTTCATGCCGATCATCTTCACCCTGCTGTTCGTGTTCGTCTTCGGCGGCGCGGTGGCGGGGAAGGGCCATCAGGCCGAGTACGTCAGCTATCTGGTCCCCGGCCTGATGGCGATGATGGGCATGAACGTCTCGATGGCCGTCGGCACCGGCATCAACGAGGACTTCCAGAAGGGGGTCATGGACCGGTTCCGGACGATGCCGATAGCCCGGTCGTCGGTGCTGGTGGCGAAGATCGTCGTCGAGGTCGGCCGCATGATGGTGGCCTTCACGATCCTGCTGATCGTGGGCTTCCTGCTCGGCCTGTCGGTCGAGACGTCGGCGCTGCACGTACTGGGCGCGATCGGTCTTTCGCTCCTCTTCGGCGCCTCGCTGATGTGGATCTTCATCCTGATCGGGCTCACCGTGAAGACGGCGCAGGCCGTGCAGGGGATGGCGATGCTGGTACTGATGCCGCTGCAGTTCGGGTCCTCGATCTTCACCCCGCCGTCGACGATGCCGGGCTGGCTGCAGACGTTCACCGACTACAACCCCCTGTCGAACCTGGCAGACGCGGCGCGCGGGCTGTTCATCGGCGGCCCGATCGCCCAGGACGTGTGGATGACGCTGGGCTGGGCGGCGCTCATCACGCTGGTCACGGCGCCGCTGGCGATCTCCAAGTTCCGCCGGAAGACCTGACACGCAGGCCCGACCCCTGGGCCCGCGGCCGGGACGTGGTGGACGGGGGCGCGATGGACGGGACGGGGGTCCGCCCATCGCGCCCCACGTCAGACGAGGGCGACGGCCTGCTCCAGGGTGAGGGTGCCGCCCTCGGCGTAAGCCGTCTCGTACCCGGCGTCGCCCAAGGCGGCGCGCGTCGCCGCCTCGGCGTCCGCCCTGGCTTCGCGCTCCTGTCCGGTCGCGAAGTGACCGGACGGCAGCAGCGCCTCGTACGCGCCGAGCAGCCGGGCGGCGTCCGGGGCGCGCCGGGGGCCGCCGAGGCCCGCCAGGGCGCGGGCGGCCGTCATCAGATGGACCGCGGGCATCTGCGGGGCGACCATCCGCGACAGCGGCTCGCAGGAGCGCGCCAGGGCCCGGCGGACCGCGGTGAGAGCCCGGCCGTACTTGCCGTCCAGGTTGTCCAGCCAGCCGATGAGGCCGAGGACGAAGCCCTCGAAGATCGCCAGGTTGGAGCGCTTGAAGTCCTTCCGGACCTTGTCCAGTTGGTCTCGGGCCTCGACCGTCCGGCCCGTGCGGCCCAGCCACATCGCCAGATACAACCGAGCGGCAGGCTCGTGCTCATGACCGCGGTTGCGGACCGTGGCCAGGATGTCCCGCAGCATCGCCTCGGCCTGCTCGCCGTCGCCCGTCTCCATCAGCACACCGGCCAGCCGCGCCTGTAACAGGGACACCTGCACATACGCGCCGAGTCGCCGCGCGTGCCCGACGGCGGCGCGGAAGTCGCTTGCGGCCAGGGCGAATTCGCCGCCGCGTTCGTGCGCCTCGCCACGCGCGGACAGCGCTTCCGCCGCGCCCCACGAGTCGCCGAGCCGGGTGAAGATCTCCAGGCTCTCGTCGGCGTCCCGGCTCGCGTCGCCCACCCAGTCGCTGCGATTGGTGAGGATATTGGCCCGCGTCTGGAGGGCGGCGGCGAGCTCCCATTCGTAACCGAACTCGCGGCTGGCATCGACGGTCGCGTCGACGACCTCTTTCAGCAGCCCGACCTCGCCGGTCAGCATGACCGCGAAGAACCAGAGCGTGCCGGGAGCGCGGCAGGTCTGCGGCAGACCCGGCCGGTAGACCTGTACGACGCGGCGCAGCCAGGCCAGGCCCTCGGTGGTGGTCCAGTCGTCGAACTCGTGGTTCATGCTGGCCAGATAGATCAGCCGGGCGCCGCGCCGGGCCTCCAGGAGCTGCTCGGGTGCCATCGGCGGCGGGGTGTCCGTGCAGCGTTCGTGGAGAGCGGGGGCCGGGGCGATGGGCGACTCGAAGGGGTCGGGGCCCAGCTCGGCGGCGGCCAGGGACCAGTGCCGGGCGTCGGCGCGCAGGTCGCGGATCTGCCAGTACCAGGCGAGGCAGTGGACGAGGCAGAGCGCCTCGTGCTCGTCGCGGGCGGCGACGGCGCGGCGCAGTGCGGTGCGCAGGTTCTCGTACTCGGCCTGCAGGCGGCTGATCCAGACGCGCTGCCTGCTGCCGCGCAGCAGCGGGTCGGCGCGGCGGGCCAGCTCGCGGAAGTGGACGAGGTGGCGGCGCTCGGCGCCCGCGCGCTCGCCCGCCTCGTCGAGGCGCTCGGCGGCGTACTCGGCGACGGTCTCCAGGAGGCGGTAGCGCATTCCGGTGCCGCCCGCGTCGTCCGCGTCGTCCTGCTGGGCGTGCTCGCCGAAGGCACCGAAGCCCTCGGGGTCCTCGCTTTCCTCAAGGTCCCCGGGTCCGCCCCAAGGGGCGGCAACCACAAGGGACTTGTCGACCAGGGAGCCGAGCAGCTCCAGTGCGTCGGGGCCGCACACCGCCTCGACGGCGGTCAGGTCGCAGCCACCGGCGAAGACGGACAGGGCGCGCAGGGCCGCCCTTTCCCTCTCGTCCAGCAGGTCCCAGGACCAGTCCACGACCGCGCGCAACGTCTGCTGGCGCGGCAGCACGGTGCGGCTGCCGCCGGTGAGGAGCCGGAAGCGGTCGTCGAGACGGTCGGCGATCTGCCGCGGGGTGAGCATCCGCAGCCGGGCGGCGGCCAGTTCGATGGCGAGCGGCAGCCCGTCCAGGCGGCGGCAGATCTCGGCGGCGGCCGCCGGGTCGTCCTCGATCCGGAAGCCGGGCTTCGCGGCGGCGCCGCGGTCGGCGAGGAGCCGCAGGGCCATCGGGTCCGGCAGTGGCTCCACGGGCCGTACGACTTCGCCCGGCACCCCGAGGGGCTCGCGGCTCGTGGCCAGCACGGTCACCCCCGGGCAGCGGGCGAGGAGCTCCTCGGTGAGGCGAGCCGCGGCGCCGATGACGTGCTCGCAGTTGTCGAGCAGGATCAGCATGTGGCGCCGGGAGCAGTGCTCGGTGAGGAGCAGCAGCGGGTCGTCCCCGTGCCGGTCGGCGGCGCGCAGTCCCTCGGCGCCCGCCCCGCGCAGCACGGTCTCGCGGGCGCCGAGCGCGGCGAGCACGGCTTCGGTCACGGTTTCGGGGTCGTCGACCGGGGCGAGCTCGGCCAGCCACACCCCGTCCGGCCAGTCCGCGTCGGCGGCCTCGGCGGCCTCCTGGGACAGCCGCGTCTTGCCCGCGCCGCCGGGGCCGAGCAGTGTGACGAGCCGGGCGCCCGCGAGGTCGTCCCTGATGACCGCGATGTCGGCCTCGCGCCCCACGAAGGAGGTCAGCCGGGCCCGGAGGTTGCCTGCGACGGAGCGGGGCGTGGACAGTGGGCCGGTGCCGGTGCCGGTGTGGGAAGGCTGCCCGGTGTCAGGGGACGGGTGGCTGAGGTCGGGGGACGTGTGCCCGGGGCCGGGCGCGCGGCCGTTCCCCTGCGCGCCGCCCCGGCCAGAATCCGGGGCCGGACCTCCGGAGCCCGCCGTACGCCGGTCGGCAGGCGCCAGCGCCCCGGCCGGCGAACCGCCCTGCTCACCCGCCCCGCCGGGGTCGGCGCCGTACGCCGGGATTCGCGCTCCGTCCACCACCGGACGGCCGCCGTCGCCCGCCGGGCCGTCCCACGCACCGCCGCCGTCAACGGCCGTCCGGTGCGCCGACGGCTGTCCCGCGTCAGTGCCGGGGGTGGCCGGCCCGGCCGGTCCGAGCGGCGTCGGGGCCAGCAACTCGGCGTGCAGGGCGCGCAGTTCGGGTCCCGGGTCGGCGCCCAGGCGGGCGGCCAGGTCCCGGCGGATCTCCTCGTACGCAGCGAGTGCCTCGGCCGTGCGGCCGGCGTCGCGCAGTGCGCGCAGGCGCAGCGCCTGGAGCAGTTCGTCGATCGGGTGGTCGTCGCAGAGCGCGGCGAGTTCCGGCAGGGCCTCTTCCGCGCGGCCCAGCGCGAGCGCGGCCGTGAGGCGGGCGCGGCGGGCGGTCAGCCGACGGGCCTCGCAGCCCGCGGCCTCGGCCGTGCGGTCGGGGAGATCGGCCAGCGCCGGGCCGTGCCACAGGGCGAGCGCGTCGTCGAGCAGTGCCGTGGCCCGGCCGGGGTCGCCCTCGCCCAGGGCCCGTACCCCGTCCGCCGTGAGCCGCTCGAAGCGGTACAGGTCGACGTCCTGCGGCTCGGCGCACAGCCGGTAGCCGCCGTCCACGGAGGTGATCGCCGGGTGGCCGAGCGCCCGCCGCAGCCGGCCGACCAGGGCCTGCAACGCCCCGGTGGCGTCGGCGGGCCGCTCGGCGCCCCACACCTCCTCGGCCAGAGCGCCGACCGGCACCGTACGCCCGGCCCGCAGCGCCAGCACGGTCAGCAGCGCGCGCAGCCGCGCTCCGCCAAGGGCGACGGTCGTGCCGTCGTCACGGAGTGCCTGCGTGGGGCCGAGAATGCGGTAGCGCACGCGTCCATTGTCGGGGACGCCCAACCGCCCACCCACCGCGCACCTGCGGACGGATCGCCTCCGGTTGGCGCGGCTTCGGCCGCCGGCCCTCGTGCCGGATCCTCAGGGGCGTCACGCGGCCGGCTTTGCCGGAACTCCGGCCACCGTGCGTGACGTTTTCGCAGTGTCACCGGTACGGTCGGGCACCACGCCCGAGCGGCGTACGGCCGGTGTCCGGGGGGCCTCGGCCTGCCGCCCGACCGGTGTCCGCCCGATGCCCGCACCCCAGGAGCCCGCGCATGACCACCGCCATCACCCGTCGCGACCGGCGGATCAGCCCCGTCTTCCTCGGGATCGTCGCCGTCATGGCGGTCTCCGGCTGGGCGGTGTGGACGGAGTTCTCGGTGAGCGTCGGCTTCGCCGTCTTCCTCTTCGTCACGTCCGCGTGGATCGTCTCGCTCTGCCTGCACGAGTACGCGCACGCCCGCACCGCCCTGCACAGCGGGGACATCTCCATCGGCGCCAAGGGCTATCTGACGCTCAACCCGCTCAAGTACACGCACGCGCTGCTCAGCATCGTGCTGCCGGTGCTCTTCGTGATCATGGGTGGCATCGGGCTGCCGGGTGGCGCGGTCTTCATCGAGCGGGGGCGCATCCAGGGCCGCTGGAAGCACAGCCTGATCTCGGCGGCGGGCCCGCTGACCAATGTGCTCTTCGCGGTCGTGTGCACCGCGCCGTTCTGGCTGGGCGCGCTGGACGGCGTACCGGATGTGTTCCGTTACGCGCTCGGATTCCTCGCGCTGCTCCAGGTGACGGCCGCGATCCTGAACTTCCTGCCGGTGCCCGGCCTCGACGGTTATGGCGTGATCGAGCCCTGGCTCTCGTACAAGATCCGCAGGCAGGTCGAGCCGCTCGCGCCGTTCGGGCTGCTGCTGGTCTTCGGCGTGCTGTGGATCCCCGGCGTCAACCACCTCTTCTTCGACGCGGTCGACGCGATCCTGCGGGGCCTGGGCGTCACCGAGTGGGACACGTACTGGGGCCAGCAGTTCTACCGCTTCTGGCAGGGCGATCCGGACGTACCGGCGATCACTCCGTAGCGGACCCGGCGGAGGCGGCCGTCCTGTCGGCCTTCGCCCTGCGGCGGTAGTACCACGCCATGTTCGACGCGACCGCGGCGAGCAGGATCCACACCACGCCGATCCACCGTCCCTGGGCGAAGGCGACCACCGCGGCGGCGACGGCGAGGACGCATACAACAAGGGCGTACACGGCGAGGCGGGGCATGGGGGTGGCTCCTGTCCGGCGGCTGACTGCTTCCGACCAGTGTCCCCCATGCCCCGGACGTGCTTATACGTCGGTCACGCGCAGGCCGGCGTGCGCCTTGTAGCGGCGGTTGACCGAGATCAGGTTGGCGACCAGGGACTCCACCTGGTGGGCGTTGCGCAGCCGCCCGGCGAAGACGCCCCGCATGCCGGGGATACGGGCCGCCAGCGCCTGGACGAGGTCGGTGTCGGCGCGGACCTCGCCGAGCACCATCACATCGGTGTCGATCTCCTCGACGGACGCGTCCTGGAGCAGCACCGCCGACAGGTGGTGGAAGGCGGCGGTCACCCGGGAATCGGGCAGCAGGGCGGCGGCCTGCTCGGCGGCGCTGCCCTCCTCCGGCTTCAGCGCGTACGCGCCCTTCTTGTCGAAGCCGAGGGGGTTCACGCAGTCGATCACGAGCTTGCCCGCGAGTTCCTCGCGCAGCGACTCCAGCGTCTTGGCGTGCCCGTCCCACGGCACGGCGACGATCACGATGTCGCTGCGGCGTGCGCACTCCGCGTTGTCCGCGCCCTCGACTCCGAGGCCCAGTTCGTCGGCGGCGCTCCGCGCGCGCTCGGCGGCCCGCGAGCCGATGATCACCTTCTGGCCGGCCCTGGCCAGCCGGTGGGCGAGCCCACGCCCCTGGTCCCCGGTCCCGCCGAGCACGCCGACGACCAGCCCGGATACGTCGGGGAGGTCCCAGGGGTCCTTGGCTGCGGGCTTCTGCGCACTGTCAGTGGAAGTCATGAGCCCGACCCTACTTGTTGGTAGTGCGCTCGTCCGGGTGAGGCAGAGGCATTCGGCAGCGGCCCGGAGAGGGGTCCGGACAGGATGCGGGACATGGATGCCGTACGAGTCGCGCTGCTGCGTGAAGTCCTCGCGGGGACCGAGTGGTTGGGGTCCACGCGACGGTTCGCCGGGGCCTTGCGGTCCTCCGTCGTGCCGCGGGGCGGCGGCCTGCTGCTCGTGGGGACCGAGCAGTACGAGCCGTGGCACCTGGCCGCGCATCTCGTCGACGAGGCGGCCTGGTCCGGGCTGACGGCGCTGAACCCCACCCTCGTACGCCATCGGGTGCGGCCGGGGGAGCCCGCGCAGTTGTCGGTCGGGCTCGGCAGGATCGAGGCGGCGCGGCGGGGCGAGACGCTGCTCGTCGTGGCGCGGGAGCGGCCGGAGCCGGGGCTGCTGGAGCGGGTGCACGACGCGCGGCGGGCCGGGGCGACCGTGCTGTCGCTGGACGGGGGCGACCGGGAGATCCGGGGTCTCGCGCACGAGTCGCTCTCGGTGCCCGCGGGTGGCGATGTGGATCTGGACACCGTGCAGCATCTGGTCAGCGCGGCGGCCGGGGAGAACGTCCTGCCCGCGCCCCGGGGGCGCAGGCGGTTCCGGGACCGGCTCTCCCGGCTCGCCGACCAGCTGACGGCGCCGCCGCCGGAGCGCTGGTAGCGGGGCAGTGGGCCGGGGCCGGACAGGCCGAAAATGCCGCGCGGCATCGGAATGCCTCAGCCCGTCCGGCGGACCACCGGGGCCTATCCCCCGCCCTCCCCCCGCGCCGCGTTCTTGTCGTGCCACTTGGGATCGTTCTCCCACTGGAGGTTGCGCGCCGCCGCGGTCTCCATCGCGCGCCTGGCCTCCTCCCGGCTCGCGTACGGACCGAACCGGTCCTTGCCCGGACAGTCCGGGCCTTCCTCGACGGTCTTGTGTTCCAGGCAGTAGAACCACTCGCCCGGCTTTCCGACCGTCCGCTTCTTGAACAGGGCCATCGTCGGCTCCTTCCTCTGCCGCCATGCTGCCCGATGGCGGCTGGATACACTCGTTGGCATGTCTGGCCAGTCGCTGCTCGTACCCGGGGAGATCACTCCCATCCGTTCCGTCCCCGGCAACATCCGGCGCCCCGAGTACGTCGGGAAGCCGATGCCCACGCCGTACAAGGGCCCGGAGGTGCAGGAACCCGAACTCGTCGAACGGATGCGCGTCGCGGGCCGCATCGCCGCGCAGGCGATGGAGGAGGCCGCCAAGCACATCTCGCCCGGTGTGACCACCGACGAGCTCGACCGGGTCGCGCACGACTTCATGGTCGATCACGGCGCGTACCCCTCGACGCTCGGATACCGCGGGTATCCGAAGTCACTGTGCAGTTCCGTCAACGAGGTCATCTGCCACGGCATCCCGGACTCCACGGTGCTGCGCGACGGCGACATCGTGAACCTGGACGTGACGGCGTTCATCAACGGGGTGCACGGCGACAACAACGCCACCTACCTGTGCGGTGACGTCGACGAGGAGTCGCGGCTGCTGGTGGAGCGCACCCGCGAGTCCCTCGCCCGCGCCATCAAGGCCGTCAAGCCCGGCCGCCAGATCAACATCATCGGGCGGGTCATCGAGTCCTACGCCAAGCGCTTCGGCTACGGCGTGGTGCGGGACTTCACCGGGCACGGCATCAACACGTCGTTCCACTCCGGGCTGATCGTGCCGCACTACGACAGCCCTCACGCCACCACCGTCATGCAGCCCGGCATGACCTTCACCATCGAGCCGATGCTCACGCTGGGTACCCACGACTACGACATGTGGGAGGACGGCTGGACCGTGGTGACGAAGGACCGGAAGCGGACCGCACAGTTCGAACACACACTCGTCGTGACGGAGACCGGGGCGGAGATTCTCACACTGCCGTAGGCAAGCCGGGAAGCGCGCCCCGCAGGGCCGGACAGGGGGCCGCGAAAGGGGCCGCGAAGAAAATAGGGGCGTAGCGTTTTTACCGACAGATCGTCGGGAACCAATTGACTTAGGTTTACCTAAGTAGGAGGATCGGTGTTGGCCGCTCCCACAGCTGCCGACGCGCGCCCCTTCCTTTCCCGTCCCCTCGGTCCCCGGAGGCCCGCCTTGGACGCAACCGCCGCCACTCCGTTCTCCACGCTGATCCGTACCGTTACGCACGAGCAGCACACCGAGGTGAACACCTCCACCTTCATGAGCGACCTGCTCGACAGCCGGCTCGGTGTGGACGCGTTCACGCGCTACACCGAGCAGCTGTGGTTCGTGTACCGCGCGCTGGAGGACGCCGCCGACTCCCTGCGGAACGACCCGGTCGCGGGCCCGTTCATACAGACCGAACTGATGCGCACCACCGAGCTGGAGCGCGACCTGGCGTATCTGCGCGGCGCCGACTGGCGCGACGGCTTGGTGCCGCTGCCCGCGACCGCGGCGTACGGGGAGCGCATCACCGAGTGCGCGCGCACCTGGCCCGCCGGGTATGTGGCGCACCACTACACCCGCTACCTCGGGGATCTGTCGGGCGGTCAGATTGTCCGCGACACGGCGGAAAAGGCCTGGGGCTTCGAGCGCAAGGGCGACGGCGTGCGCTTCTACGTCTTCGAGAAGATCGCCAACCCCGCGGCGTTCAAGCGGAGTTACCGCGAGCTGCTCGACCAGGTGAACGCGGACGACCTGGAGAAGCAGCGCATCATCGACGAGTGCAAGCGCGCCTTCGACTTCAATGGCGCGATCTTCCACGCGCTGAGCGGGGAGTTCCCGCTCAGCGCGTAGTGGCTCTCTCCGGACGCCGGACGCGGCTTGTCGTACGGCTCTTCCTGTCCGTACGACGTGGGGCCCGTGCCGCTGCCGCGGTACGGGCCCCACGCGTGCCTGGCCTTGCGCGTGCCTGGCCTTGCGCGTGCCGCGCTCTACGCGGGCGGGGCGAAACGCACCCGGCCGCCGACCTCGATCATGCCGTCACGGCCCGGGGCGGTCAGGATCTGGGAGCCGGCGCCCTGGGTGATGTTGAGGGCGCGGTCCAGCTCGCCGGTGAGGAGCAGCGCGGCGGCCCCGGTCGCCTCGTCCTCCGCGATCGCGTCGCCGCGGCGCGGGAACGCGCGGGCCCGTACCCGGCCTGCCGCCTCGTCCTCCCAGGCCCACGCGTAGAGCCAGCCCTCGCCGGGCGGCGGGGCAGGCAGCGCCTCGACCTCGGCGACTGCCTCGTACTGCTGGGTGCGACGCCCGGTGACCCACGCGGGGCGCGCCGTGATCCAGGTGAACTCGCCGTCGTGCCGCGCCCACACCTCCCCCGCCGGTACCTGGAGCACCTCCAGGTCGAGCAGCCAGGCCGCGCCGACGAGCGGGTGCCCGGCGAAGGGCAGACGGGCGCTCGGCGTGTAGATGTCGACGATGCCGCGCTCCGGGTCGTCGACGAACACGGTCTCGCTGTAACCGAGTTCGGCGGCGAGAGTCTGCCGGGCCGCCTCGCCGGGGTGCGCACCGCCGTCCCGTACGACGCCCAGCGCGTTGCCGTGGTGTCCGTCGGGGCCGCAGAAGACGCGCAGTACGTCGAGTTCGTTCACCCCGGCATTGAAGCACTGCCACGACGGCAGGGCCGCATCGCCGTGTCGCGCGGTGCGGCCCTGCCGGACGGGGACTTGGGGTGGCTCTCCGGGCCCGGTCAGGCCTGGGTGCGGCGCCTGCGGGCGGCGTAGACCACTGCCGCGCCGGCTGCCGCGATGGCGCCGGAGGTACCGAGGAGGGCCCCGGCCGGGACCTCGGAACCGGTGGTGGCGAGCTTGCCGGTGGGGCCGCCGGCGATGCCGCCTGTGGTGCCCGCGCCGCCGCCGGTGACGGAACCGGTGGTGGAACCGGCCGTGGAACCGGCCGTGGAGCCGGCCGTGCCGGTGCCGCCCGTGGTGCTCGTGCCACCGCTGCCCTCGGGCAGTTGCCCGCCCTCGGTGACGGAGAACCGCCACGGCGACCTTGTCGAGCTGGTCGCCCGCCTTGTAGGGCGCGCCGAAGATCTTCGCGCCGTCGGCGGTCAGGGTCGCCGGGACGCCGGACAGTGCGACGACACCGTCCTTGGCCTGGAGCGAGCCCGCCGTCAGCGTCAGGTCGGCGAGGGTGCGGTCCTTGAACGTGACGGCCGGCGGCGTACGCGGACCGGGTCGCCGTGCTGCACCACGGGCGGGTCGCGGCGGAGGGGCCGCCGGCCGGGGTGTATCGGCGAGGAGTTGCTGAGCGAGGTGTACCGGCAGCCCGTGGAGGTGCTGGCGCATCCGCGGACCGGGGCGCCCCTGGTGCTTCCTCGGCGGGACGCCCGTCCCGGCCGGAACAACGCCTCTTGACCCGCGCTTGACCCTCCCGTGGGCCGTCCGAGAGGCAGCCGTGACCGCCCCGTATCCGTGCACGGCGTATGAGAGCCGAATCACTGGACGACCGGGGCCGGGTCAGGTAAGCCTCGGATAAGTTAGGTTGGCCTCACCCGAGGCCCCGAGGCTCCTCGCCTCCCCGATCCAGCCGCATGGAGCCCGAAATGCGACCCGTCCGTCTCTCCGCCGTCACCGCGGTCGCCACTGTGGCAGCCCTGGCCGCCATCACCGGCTGCGCCGAGAAGAGCGACGCCAAGGGCGGCGACGACGCCGTCCGGGTCACCGCCAAGGACGACTCCTGCGAGGTGTCGAAGAAGGAGTTCCCCGCGGGCCACGTCGAACTGGCCGTGGAGAACAAGGGGTCCAAGGTCACCGAGGTCTACGTCCTCTTCCCCGACGACCGCATCGTCACCGAGCGCGAGAACATCGGCCCCGGCACCAAGGCCACCATCACCGCCGAGGTGAAGGCCGGTTCATACGAGATCGCCTGCAAGCCCGGCATGAAGGGCGACGGCATCCGGCAGAAGGTCGAGGCGACCGGCGGCGGCAAGACCGCCGAGCGCAGCCCGGAGATGGACGCGGCCGTCGCCGCGTTCCGTACGTACGTGCAGGCGCAGGCCGACGAGACGCTGCCCAAGTCCAAGGTCTTCGTGGACGCGGTGAAGAAGGGCGACGTCGAGGCCGCGAAGAAGGCGTACGCGGACTCCCGCATCGGCTGGGAGCGGACCGAGCCCGTCGCCGAGTCCTTCGGGGACATCGACCCCAAGGTCGACCTGCGCGAGGACGGCCTGGAGAAGGGCCAGGCGTGGACCGGCTGGCACCGTCTTGAGAAGGCCCTGTGGCAGGACAAGAAGATCGGCGCCGAGGAGAAGGCCCTCGCCGACACCCTGCTCAAGGACCTCACCGACTGGCAGAACCGGGTCGGCAAGGCCGAGATCACCCCGACCTCGATGGCGAACGGCGCCAAGGAGCTCCTCGACGAGGTCGCCACCGGCAAGGTCACCGGTGAGGAAGAGCGTTACAGCCACACCGACCTCGTCGACTTCAAGGCGAACGTCGAGGGCGCGGAGAAGTCGTACGCGCTGCTCAAGCCGATCGCGTCGAAGAACGACCCCAAGCTCACCGGCGAACTGGACACCCAGTTCAAGGCGCTGAACGACCTGCTCGACAAGTACCGCGAGAACAAGACCTCTTACGAGTTCACCTCGTACGACAAGGTCGGCAAGGCGGAGCGCAAGGAGCTCAGCGACGGCGTCAACGCGCTCGCCGAGCCGCTGTCGAAGCTCGCCGCCGCAGTCGTGAAGTAGGAGGACCGACATGCCCGACGAAACCAACTCGGCTGAGCCGTCGCGTCGTTCACTGCTCGGCTGGGGTGGCGCCGGGCTCGCGCTCGGCGCCGCGGCGGCCGGTGGTGCGGCGATCGCGCTCACCTCGGGCGACGACACCGCGCCCGCCGCCGCCGAGGGCGCCGCGGTGGCCTTCCACGGCGCGCACCAGGCCGGTATCGCCACCGCCGTGCAGGACAGGCTGCACTTCGCCGCGTTCGACGTGACGACGAAGGACCGTGCGGCACTCGTCGAGCTCCTCAGGGAGTGGACGGCGGCGGCGGCCCGGATGACGGCGGGGCACGCGGTCGGCGAGGGCGCGTACGGCGGACTCGCCGAGGCACCGCCGGACGACACCGGCGAGGCGCTCGGCCTGAGGCCGTCCCGGCTGACGCTGACCATCGGCTTCGGCCCGTCCCTGTTCGCCAAGGACCGCTTCGGGCTCGAAGACCGGCGCCCCGAGGCGCTCGTCGACCTGCCGGCGTTCCCCGGCGACAACCTGGACGCGGCGCGCAGCGGCGGCGACCTGTGCGTGCAGGCCTGCGCGGACGACCCGCAGGTCGCCGTGCACGCCATCCGCAACCTGGCCAGGATCGGCTTCGGCAAGGTCGCCATGCGCTGGTCCCAGCTCGGCTTCGGCAAGACCTCGTCGACGACGCCCGACGCGCAGACCCCGCGCAATCTCTTCGGCTTCAAGGACGGCACCCGCAACATCGCGGGCGCCGACGCCACCGAGCTCGACAAGCATGTGTGGGTGCGCGAGAAGGACGGCCCGGCCTGGATCGCGGGTGGCTCCTACCTCGTCGCCCGCCGCATCGCGATGCGCATCGAGACCTGGGACCGCACCTCCCTGTCCGAGCAGGAGGACACCTTCGGCCGTGACAAGGGCGAGGGCGCGGCGGTAGGCAGGGCCCGGGAGCGCGACGAGCCCAACCTCAAGGCCATGCTGCCGACTTCACACGTCCGACTGGCGCATCCGGACAGCAACAACGGGGCCCGGATGCTGCGTCGCGGGTACTCCTTCACCGACGGCACGGACGGTCTTGGCCGCCTCGACGCGGGGCTGTTCTTCCTCGCGTACCAGCGCGATGTGCGGGAGGCGTTCATTCCCGTACAGCGCGGCCTGGCGCGCGGTGACGCGCTCAACGAGTACATCCAGCACGTGGGTTCGGCGCTTTTCGCCGTCCCGCCGGGCGTCCGGGACAAGGGCGACTGGTGGGGCCGGGCGCTGTTCGAGTAGGAGAAGGAGACCCGCCGTGTTCGGCAACTATCTGATCGGTCTGCGCGAGGGACTCGAAGCGAGCCTCGTCGTCTGCATCCTGATCGCCTATCTCGTGAAGACGGAGCGGCGCGACGCGCTGCGCCCCGTCTGGATCGGCATCGGGGTGGCCGTCGCCATCTCGTTCGCGTTCGGCTTCGGCCTCGAATTCGGCTCCCAGGAGCTGACGTTCGAGGCACAGGAGCTGCTGGGCGGTTCTCTGTCGATCGTCGCGGTCTGTTTGGTCACCTGGATGGTCTTCTGGATGCGGCGCACCGCGCGGCACCTGCGGGCCGAGCTGCACGGCAAGCTGGACACGGCCCTGCGGATGGGCACCGGCGCGCTGGTCGCGACCGCCTTCCTCGCGGTGGGGCGCGAGGGTCTGGAGACGGCGCTCTTCGTCTGGGCCTCGGTGCGGGCGGCCACCGAGGAGTCGGGATCCACCTCGGCGCCGCTGATCGGTGTGCTCCTCGGCATCGCCACCGCGATCGTTCTCGGCCGGCTGTTCTACCAGGGCGCGGTACGGATCAATCTGGCCAAGTTCTTCACCTGGACCGGCGCCATGCTGGTCGTGGTGGCCGCGGGCGTGCTCG
This sequence comes from Streptomyces sp. A5-4, assembly GCF_051131715.1. Taxonomy (NCBI): domain Bacteria; kingdom Bacillati; phylum Actinomycetota; class Actinomycetes; order Kitasatosporales; family Streptomycetaceae; genus Streptomyces; species Streptomyces sp. A5-4. The sequence continues at coordinate 1,995,192 of NZ_CP178591.1, forward strand.
CGTACGGCGTGCACGACCTCCAGGAGGCGCGGTTCCTCGGCGGGCTCGGCAACAAGGCGTTCGACATCAGCACGACCGTCCCGCCGGACAGTTGGTACGGGACCCTGCTCAAGGGCGTCTTCAACTTCCAGCCCGACCCGACCGTTCTCCAGGTCACGGTGTGGGCGCTGTACCTGGTCCCGACGCTCGTGCTGTTCCTGTCCCCGGTAGGGTTCCGGACGTCGGTGAGCACGAACACGACGTCGGTGGGCACGAAGACACAGAAGGCAGCGCATGAGCAGGCTGAGGCTGGGGCGGCTGGCGGCGACTATCGCGACGGCGGCGGCGCTGTCGATGACGGCGAGCGGGTGCGTGACCGTGCACGGCGAGCTGGAGATCGTACCGGCGGCGACGAAGGCTGAGGCCGCGCAGGCCCTCAAGGACTTCACGCTCGCCTACAACAAGGCGGACAAGGCCTACGATCCGGCTCTCGACGCGGGCCGGGTCACCGGTCCGCTCGGCGCGATCAACCAGGCCGGCCTGAAGGCGCGGCAGATACAGAGCCCGGACGGCAATCCGCGTCATCAGCCCCTTGAGCTGACCGACGCGAAGTTCGTGATGCCCAAGAAGGCGGGCTGGCCGCGGTGGTTCGTCGCGGACACCGACAGCAATCGCGACCAGGACGGCGACCGGCTGGACAGCCGCTGGCTGCTGGTCTTCGTACGCGGCGGCCCGAACCAGCTGTGGGAGGCGTCCCACCTGTCGGTCCTGGCCAACGCCCAGGTGCCGCGGTTCGCGAAGGACGAGGACGGCTTCGCCGAGCCCGTCGTGCCGGACGCGGCGGACCTGGCCGTGGCGCCGGAGGACCTGAGCGAGCGGTACGCGACGTACTTGCGGGACGGCCGGCCGGAGAGCTTCGCGCCGGGACCGCACACCTCCGAGCTCCGCAAGACCCGCGCGGCCACGGCCCGGCGGCCGGGGCGCGCCGTGCAGTACGTCGACCAGCGGCTGGACACCGGGATGTACGCGCCGCTCGGGCTGGCCACCGAGGACGGCGGGGCCGCGGTCTTCTTCGCCGCCCGCCAGTTCGAGCAGCAGACCGTGGCCAAGGGGGTCCGGCTGGAGCTCAACGCGGATGTGCGGGCGCTGATGACCGGCACCGCGCGGACCAGCCTCACCAAGGAGCGCGTCTCCAGCCAGCTCGCGCAGGTGGCGCCGAAGAGCGCGGGCAAGCCGCTGATCTCGGTACTGGCCCAGATCCAGGGGCTGACTTCGGCGAAGGGCGCGTAGCCGGGGGCTGGTGCGGGCTCCGGTGCGGGTTGCCGGGGGTGACCCGGGGCGCCGGAGTGCGAGTGCGGGCGTTCGAGTGCGGGTGCGGGGCGGGTGCGGGGCGGGTGCGGGTAACCGAAAACCCCCGCGCCGTTCGACGGCACGGGGACAGGGGCTCTTCGCTCAGCGGCCCAGTGGCCAGGCCACCGCGTGGTGGTCCTCCGGGTCGTCCTCGCCGACGAACCGCGCACAGGCCTCGGTCAGCGTCTCCAGCAGCGTGAGCGGGTCGGGCAGCGGGTGCTCAGGACCGCGCACCCAGCTCACCTCGTGGCCGCCGGGCAGCTGCGCGGGCGGCACCAGGACGTAGCTGCCGCGGCAGTGCCAGCGCAGGCCCGGATGCGCGTCCATCGTCTCGGGGTGGCAGTCCAGCTCGCACGGCCACCACTCGTCCTCGTCCTCCGGGGTGCCCCGGGTGGCGGTGAAGAAGAGCAGGCGCGCGTCGCCGTTGCTGCCGCCGAACTCGGCGACCGGACCCACCTCGATGTCGGCCGCGAGCAGCCGCTCCAACGCGCCCAGGCCCGCTTCGAGCGGGACGTCGAGCACGTCGTTGACCATGCCCGTCGCGGTGATGAAGTTCGCCTGGGGCTGGCCCTGGGCCCAGCGGGTGATCTGCGCGCGGTCGGTGGTGGACTGCGTGTGCCAGGCGAAGGAGATGGGATGCCTGGCCGGGGTGGGACAGCCGACGCGGTCGCAGGAACATCGGTAGCCCACCGGATGCGCGGCCGGGGAGAGCGGCAGACCGGCGGCAGCGGCGGCCAGGAGCAGCGTCTGACGATCGATGCCGTCCGGGTCGGTCGCCTTGGGGCGGCGGCGCAGCCACTGGGGCAGCCTGCTCTCCAACGAAGGCCTGCTCTCTGTGCCGCCGTAGCGGCCGAAATCGGCGCCCATTCAACCCCTCACCTCAGCGTTGCGCTCTCCATGCTGCCACCATCCTGCGCCTCAGGTGGCCGCAGTGCTCATCCGGGGTACGCGGGCCGATCGCACAAGGGTGGTGTCATTGATGCTTTTGTCCCGATAAGTGGCCCTACCGTGGCGGCCATGATCACACGCACCCCGCTGGCGGTCGCACTGATCGCACTGGTCCTGCCCTGTTACGGGCAGGCCGACCCGGAACCCGTGACCGCGGCCCCGCTCCCCCGCCCTGTATACACGGCACACCGGGGCGGTTCCCTCGAAGTGGCCGAAAACACCATGTCCGGGCTCGTCTCGGCGTACGAACGCGGCACGGCGCAGGTCCTGGACATGGACACCCGGACGCTGAACGACGGAACGCCGGTGGTGCTGCACGACGCGACGCTGGACCGCACGACGCACTCGACGGGGCCCGTGAGCGAACTCACTCCCTCGCAGTGGCGGAAAGTGCGGCTGCGCGGAGGTGAGTTCGACGAGCGACCGCCGACGGTCGCGGCCGTCCTCGACCGGCTCGGCGGGAAAATCGTCCTGTCCCTGGAGGCCAAGGACCCCGGCAGCCTGCCGGCCCTGGCCGACGCGATCCACGACCGGGATCTGGGCCGCTCGGTGTTCGTCAACTCCAACGTTCCCTCGGTGGTCCTGCGGGCCCACCGGCTCGGGCTGATGGCCCAGCTGTGGCGCTCGGCGAAGCAGCTGCGGACCGACGACCCGAGCGCCTGGAAGGGGTACGTCGATGTCCTGGACGTCGACCACAGGGCGCCGGACGCGGCGCTGCGGCGGGCCGTGCGGTCCGGCGTCCCCCGGGTGTGGGCGCACACCGTGAACACCCCGGCGGCCCGCGACCGGGCGCTGCGGCTGGGCTGCGACGGGATCGTCACGGACGCGCCCGCGCTGCTGGCGCGCGGGGCGGCGGCCCGTTCGGCGCGGACCCCGGCGGCCCGTTCCGTGCGAGCCCCGGCGGCCGGGGCGGCGTGGGCCCCCGCGGTCGAAGCGGCGCGGCCCCCCGGGGCCGGGTCAGCGTGGGGTCAGACCGCCCAGGGCGTAGTCGACGACCGCGTCGGCGTACGCGTGGCTGAGCGCCAACGTCCGCAGCAGCCAGCGGTGCGCGAGCGGCGCCACCAGCAGCTCCAGGGCGATGCGCGGGTCGATGCCGCCGCGCACGTCCCCCGCCTCCTGCGCCACCCGCAGCCGCCGCACGTACAACTGGAGCTGCGGTTCGAGAAGCTTGACCACGAACTCGGCGCCCAGCTGGGGGTCGACGATCCCCGCCGCGGTGAGCGCCCGGCTGGGCGCCTCGTACACGGGGTCGAGGAGCTCGTCCACGGTGGCGCGCAGGACCGTCTTGAGGTCGGCCGCGAGATCGCCGGTGTCCGGGAACTCGTACGCTCCCTCGCCCGCCGCGGCGGCGGCCCGGTCGCCGAGGTCGATGAACGCTTCGAGCAGGACGGCGGCCTTCGACGGCCACCAGCGGTAGATCGTCTGCTTGCCGACTCCGGCGCGGGCCGCGATGCCCTCGATGGTGGCCCTGCCGTAGCCGACCTCGCCGACCAGTGAGAGGGCCGCGTCGTAGATCGCCCGGCGTGAACGCTCGCTGCGGCGCGAGGAGTCCGGTGACTTGGTCTCTGCCATGGGCCCAATCTAGCAGCGATACGAGACGACGCGTCTCGGCGTGCTGAACGGGGCGTCGGGAGAAGCGGGTGGCGACCGGCGGGGTGGTGACCGAGTGTGAGTGGTGACCAGGGGTGAACCACCCGATCGGTGCACAGCGTGATGCCCTCTCGCGGCGGACCATGGCTGTCACGCACACTCGGTACCCCATGCCGTTCGTGAGGAGCCCTCATTGCCTCGTGAAGCCTCGCCCCGCCGCTATCTGATGTGCCCCCCGGAGCACTTCAGGGTGACGTACTCCATCAACCCCTGGATGGATCCGGCCAAACCGATCGACCTGCCGCTGGCCCTCGCCCAGTGGGAGGTCCTGCGCGACCGCTACCGCTCACTCGGCCACACCGTCGAGCTGCTGACCCCCCGGCCGGGGCTGCCCGACATGGTCTTCGCCGCGAACGGGGCCAGCGTCGTCGACGGACGGGTGCTCGGCGCCCGCTTCGCCTATGCCGAACGGACCCTGGAGGCCGAGGCGCACCTGGAGTGGTTCCGGGCGCACGGCTTCACCGATGTCCACGAGCCCGTGCACATCAACGAGGGCGAGGGCGACTTCGCTTTCACCTCGTCCTGGATCCTGGCCGGGCGCGGCTTCCGCTCCAGCCCGCTCTCGCACGACGAGGCGCAGGAGTTCTTCGGCCGCCCGGTGATCGGCCTGGACCTGGTCGATCCGCGCTACTACCACCTGGACACGGCGCTGGCCGTGCTCGACGACCGCACGGACGAGGTCATGTACTACCCGGGCGCGTTCTCGCCGGGCAGCCGGGCCGTCCTCGCCCGGCTCTTCCCCGACGCGATCGTCGCGCAGGAGGCGGACGCGGCGGCGCTCGGGCTGAACGCGGTGAGCGACGGCCGCCATGTGCTGTTGCCGCAGGGCGCGGTCGGGCTCTTCGGGCCGCTGCGCGAGCGGGGCTTCGAGCCGGTCGCGATGGACCTCGGCGAGCTGCTCAAGGGCGGCGGCAGCGTGAAGTGCTGCACGCAGGAGCTGCGCGGGTAGCGGCCGTCTCGGAACGCGCCGTGCGGGACGGGCCGAAATCGCCCGTCCCGCACGGCGCTTCGTGCTGTCTAGACCTCCGCCGGCGGCGGCCACGCGTCGCCCCAGTCGATGTCCCGGGCGGCGCGGTACAGGTCGCCGTGCCGCTTCTTGGTGACGGTCTCGCGCGCGAGACCGTCACTCGTGGTGCAGAGCTCCAGCTGGACCATGCCCTTGCGGATCTGCGGCCTGCGGACGATGCGGGCCGCGACCGGGTCGGCGTCGAAGCGGACCGCGGCGACATAGCTGAACTTCTCGTCCTCGTACGCGAGCGATCCCCCCTTGACCTGCCGGTGCAGCGAGGAGCGGCTCACCCGGGCCGAGAAGTGGCACCAGTCGCTGCCGCCCTCCTCGTTGAGCGCGGTGATGGGGCACGCGCCGCTGTGCGGGCAGGGCGCGGCGACGCGCAGGCCGGCCGCGATCAGCCGGTCCCTGGCCTCGATGACCCGGCGGTAGCCGTCGGGTGTGCCGGGCTCGACGACGACCACCGCCTGGGCGGTGCGGGCGGCCTCCGCGACGACGCTCGCGCGGGCCTCGGGGGTGAGCTCCTTGAGGACGTACGAGATGGTGACGAGATCGGTGCTCTCGATACGGAGCGCCGGTCCGATGCGGGCACGCTGCCAGTCGGTGGCGCGCAGGGCGGGGGAATCGGAGGCGGCGGCCAGTTCGCGGCCGAGGGCGAGGGCGGGCTCGGCCCAGTCCAGGACCGTGCTCGCGGGCCCCGCGGGCCAGGCCTCCGCGACGGCCCAGCTCGCGGCCCCGGTCCCACCGCCGATGTCCGTGTGTGTGACCGGGGTCCAGTCCGGGGCGGCGTCGCGCAGCGCGGCGAGGACGGACCGTACCGCCTCGAAGGTCGCGGGCATCCGGTACGCGGCGTACGCGGCGACGTCGGAACGGTCGCGGAGCACGGGGGCGTCGGTGGGGGTGGTCCCCCGGTAGCTGGCGATCAGCCGCTCGACGGCCTGGGTGGCCTGCTTGGGCGGCAGCCCGTCGAGGAGCCCGGCGAGGGCGGTGCGCAGGGCTTCCGCGGTGGGGAGGGTGGAGTTCACCGGCCGATTCTAGGCGGCGTGGGACGGGGCCCGTGCGGGGCGGGTCCGCGGGGGCGGGGCGGTCTGCGGGGGCGCGGGTGAGGCGGCTGTGCGCGGGGGCGCGGGTGGAGTGGTTCCACGCGGGCGACTGTGGCGGGAACCGGCACTGAACTGCTGCGGTTTGAGCGATAGTTGTCGTTTCGGGCGGGACTACGACCGGGGGGACCATGGGACAGCGGGTCGTACGGGTGGCTCTGGCGGCCGGTGTGATCGTGCTCGGCCTGTTGCTCCTGCTGGCCACCTGCGGTGGGGGCAGCGGCAGGGACAGGTCCGGTGCGGCGCCGCGTGAGAGCGCGAAGCGCGGCGCCGAGCCTCCTGTTCGGTTGCCCGTTCCCGCCGAGTACATCGCCGCGCCGGAGTGGCAGGTCCGCGAGGCCTCGCCCGAGTACGCCATCGCCCGGGGCGTGGACCGGATCGGTCTCGTCGAGCGGGTCTCCGCCGACCGGTACCGGCTGCGGGCAGTCGACGCGGCGTCCGGTGCGACCCGCTGGAGGAGCGGGGCCTGGCGGCCGTTGTCCGACCCCCGCCACTTTCCCCGGCTGCTGTCCGTCGGCAAGGACGGGCGGGAGTATTTCGTTGTCTGGTCGTACGGGAAGGTGGCCGGCCGGGACGACGCGCTGAGCGGCGCGAAGGCCGTTGTCGCCCTTGATGTGTACGCCGTGGAGGACGGCTCCCGGCGCCGGGTCGAGCTGCCCTGGGACGGTGTGCCCACCGTCGACGGCTCGGGCCCCGGCATCCTCGTCAGCGACGGCGGCGCGGACAGTGCGGTCGTGGACCCCGCCACGGGGCGGGTGTCACGGGTCGCCGCGAAGGCGCTCGGCGCTCCCCGGGGGTGCCGGGACTGCCGGGTGCAGACCGAGGTGCGGACGGTGACCGACAAGGGGCTGCTCGTGAGTGGGCGGCGGGGGTTCTGGGTGCGAGGCGGCTGGCAGAGCCGCGAGACCGCCCCGGCGGGGGCGGACGCGGCGTCCGGTGTGCCGGTTTCGGTGGCGGACGGGCGCATTCTCGCCACCTGGCGGAAGAAGGGCGGCGCGGGGGCGGCGGACTTCGAGGTCTGGGCGGTGCACGACGCGGCGGACGGCCGGGTGTCGGCGAAGGTCGAGTGCCGCAGGCCGGCCCTAGCGTCGGGCCGTCGTGCGCGGGCGGTGCTCTCGCCCGAGGGGCGTTACCTGGTGGCCGGGCGGGTGGGCTTCGACCTGGAGACCGGGAAGGGCAGCTGCTTCGAGGCCTCGGACGGCACCGAGCCGCTGGACCTGACGGTGGTCACGGACACGGGGGTCGCGTACGGGGCCACGGGGGCGCGGGCGCCTGTGCGGGTCGACCTCGCCACTGGCGTTCCGGCTGTGCTTCCGGTCAGTACGTCTGTCCCTGCCGCGGAGGTGGCGGGCATGGGGGTGTTCGTCGGGGTGGACCCGAAGGACCGGCCCCATCTTTTCGTGCATGCCCGGCGGGGCTGACGGGCGCCGGGGCCTGCGGGAGCGGCGTCCGGGACCGCATGATCCAGGCCGCCGCCGAACAGCTGATCCCCCGCTAGATCGAAGCCTTCTGCCAAGGGCGGCAGAGCAGGAGGAAGCAGGCCAGCGAGGCCAGGGCACAGGTCAGTTGGACTATGGCCATGGGGACCGCCGTGGACTCGCCCGCCATGCCTACCAGGGGCGAGGCGATCGCCCCTATCAGGAACGACGACGTGCCGATGAGCGCCGACGCCGAGCCCGCCGCGTGCGGGGTGCGCATCAGGGCCTGGGCGTTGGTGTTCGGCATGGCCAGGCCCATCGCCGACATCAGGACGAAGAGGCCCGCCGCGATCGGGATCAGGCCCACCTCGCCGAAGACTCCCGTCGTCATGAGGAGGAGCGCGAGGGACGCGAGGACGATCGCGGACAGGCCGAAGGCGAGCACCTTGTCCATGCTGACCCGGCCCACCAGGAGTCTGCCGTTGATCTGGCCCACGGTGATCAGGCCGATCGAGTTGACGCCGAAGAGCAGGCTGAAGGTCTGGGGTGAGGCACCGTAGATCTCCTGGATCACGAACGGGGATGCGGAGATGTACGCGAAGAGCGCGGCGAAGGCCAGGCCGCCCGCCAGGACGTAGCCGGTGAACACCCGGTCCGCCAGCAGGCCCCGCATCGTGCGCAGGGCCACCTTGACGCCGCCCTCGTGCCGCCGCTCGGGCGGCAGCGTCTCGTGCAGCCACTTCCACACGACGAGGGTCAGCAGGGCCCCGATGACGGTCAGCACGACGAAGATGCCACGCCAGTCGGTGAGCCGCAGCACCTGGCCGCCGATGACCGGGGCGATCACCGGGGCCACGCCGGAGATCAGCATGAGCGTGGAGAAGAAGCGGGCCATCTCGACGCCGTCGTAGAGGTCACGGACGACCGCGCGGGCGATGACGATGCCCGCGGCGCCGGCCAGCCCCTGGAGCAGCCGGAAGCCGATGAGGAGTTCGGCGGAGGGCGCGAAGGCGCAGATCGCGGTGGCGACGACGTACACGATCATGCCGAGGAGCAGCGGCCGGCGGCGGCCCCACCGGTCGCTCATCGGGCCGACGACCAGCTGCCCGAGCGCCATGCCCGCCAGGCACGCGGTCAGGGTGAGCTGCACAGTCGCGGCGGGCGAGCTCAGGGCCCGGGTGACCTGCGGAAGCGCCGGGAGGTACATGTCCATGGAGAGCGGCGGCAGCGCGGTGAGTCCGCCGAGCACCAGGGTGACCAGCAGGCTCGTTCGGCGGGCGGTGGTGGCGGAGCCGGTCGCGGCCTTGGTTTCGGCGTCCGCCCCGGGTATGTGTCCTTGCTTGGTCTGGCCGCTCTCCGGCATCACTTCTCCATGTCGTCGCATCTGTATCTATGCTCTCAGCTCGTCCGGTGTGATTGGGACCTTTTTCTGGGGGCTGAGATGGACAAGACACGCGTGCGGTGGGGTGTGCTGGCGACGGGCGGGATCGCCGCGTCGTTCACGGCCGAGCTGCTGAAGATGGACGATGCCGAGGTCGTCGCGGTGGGGTCGCGCACGGAGGGGTCGGCGAAGGCCTTCGCCGACCGGTTCGCGATAGCGCGCGCCTACGGCAGCTGGGCGGGGCTCGCGGCGGATCCGGATGTCGACGTGGTGTACGTCGCCGGTCCGCACTCCGCGCACCGGGCCGCCGCCGGACTGTGCCTGGCGGCGGGCAAGGCGGTGCTGTGCGAGAAGGCGTTCACGCTCAACTCGGCCGAGGCCGAGGAGCTTGTGGGCCTGGCACGGCAGCACGACCGCTTCCTGATGGAGGCCATGTGGATGTACTGCAACCCGGTGATCCGGCGGCTGGTGGAGATCGTGGAGGACGGTGCCATCGGTGAAGTGCGCACCGTGCAAGCCGACTTCGGGCTGGCTGGACCCTTTGCCGCCGAACACCGGCTCAGGGATCGCGGGTTGGGCGGCGGCGCTCTTCTTGACCTCGGTGTCTATCCCGTTTCCTTCGCGCAGTTGTTGCTGGGTGAGCCCGACCGCGTACAGGCCGACGCACTGCTGTCGCCGGAGGGCGTCGATCTGAACACCGGCATGCTGCTCGGGTGGGACTCCGGTGCGACGGCGCTGCTCAGCTGTTCCATCACCGCCGACACCCCGATCACCGCGGCCGTCACCGGGACGCGCGGCCGTGTCGAGGTCGAGCGCGGTTTCTTCTATCCGGAGCGGTTCGTGCTGCACCGGGAGGGGCGGGAGCCCGAGGAGTTCACCGCCGGGGACGGCGATCGCCACAGTCTGCGGCACGAGGCCGCCGAGGTGATGCGTTGTCTGCGTGCGGGTGAGAAGGAGTCGCCGTGGGTGCCGCTGGCAGGGAGTCTCGCGGTGATGCGGACGCTCGACGCGGTGCGTGACCGCATCGGCGTCCGCTTTCCCGGTGAGGAGTTCTAGGAGAGTTCCAGGCCCGGCTTGCCTGCTTGCGTGGTGAGTGAGGCCGCCGTTGTGACGGGTGCTCCCGGTGTGGTGACCGTGGATACCGTGCGGAAGTCCGCGCGGGCCTCCTTGGTGCCCAGCGTGATGCGGGTGTAGCCGCGCCTGCCGTTGTAGAACTTCAGGTGCGCGTTGCCCTGCATCAGCCGGTCGTAGTTGGCGGGCCTGTCCATGCCGTCCTTGCCGCTGGAGACGGAGGTGGTGACGAGCTCGGTGCCCACGGTGGGTGAGGCGGGGTTCTCGAAGTCGCGCTTGATGTCGAAGGCGTACGAGACGTGCACGTCTCCGGTGAGCACCATCAGGTTCTCCACGCCCGCGGCCCGCGCCCCGTCGAGGAACCGGGTGCGCGCGGCCGGGTACCCGTCCCACGCGTCCATGCTCACCTTCGGGTCGTTCACGCTGCGCCGCCTGGCGAAGGTGACCTGCTGCGGTACGACGTTCCACCGGGCTTGGGACGCGTGCCAGCCGTTGAGCAGCCAACGCTCCTGCGCCTTGCCCATCATGGTGCGGGAGGGAGCTTCGGACTCCGGGCCGGGAAGCTGCCAGCCGTCGCCGTAGGCCTGGTCCGAGCGGTACTGGCGGGTGTCGAGGATGTCGAACTGCGCGAGTCGCCCGAAGCTCAGGCGGCGGTACAGCCGCATGTCGGCGCCGCTGGGCCGCTGCGGGGCACGCAGCGGCTGATTCTCCCAGTACGCGCGGTACGCCGCGGCCCTGCGCAGCAGGAACTCCTCGGGCGGTACGCCGTTCTCGGGGGTGCCGCCCGCGTAGTTGTTCTCCGTCTCGTGGTCGTCCCAGGTGACGACGAACGGGTGCGCGGCGTGTGCGGCGCGGAGGTCCGGGTCGGACTTGTAGAGGGCGTATCGCAGCCGGTAGTCCTCCAGGCTCTTCGTCTCACGATTGAAGAGCGCGGGCAGCGTGCGGTCGGTGTAGGCGCGGGCGCCGCCGGTCGCGTTCACGGCGTACTCGTAGAGGTAGTCGCCGAGGTGGAAGACGACGTCGAGGTCCTCGTCCGCGAGGTGCTTGTACGGGGTGAAGTAGCCGTCGTGGTAGGCCTGGCAGGAGACTGCGGCCAGCTTCAGGTCGTTGATCCGCGCTCCCGGGGCGGGCGCCGTGCGGGTGCGGCCGACCGGGCTGATCCAGGTGCCGGTGCGGAAGCGGTAGAAGTAGACGCGGTCCGGGGCGAGCGCCCCGGCCTCCGCGCGCACGCTGTGGTGGAACTCGGGGTGCGCGGTGACCGTGCCGCGCCTGACCACGCGGGTGAAGCGCGCGTCGTGGGCCAGCTCCCAGCGGACCTCGATCCTGGCTCGGGGCAGGCCGCTGTCCGGCTCGTACGGCTTCGGGGCGAGCCTGGTCCACAGCAGTACGGACCCGGGGAGGGGATCGCCGGACGCGACGCCCAGGGTGAACGGGTCCTCGGTGATCCTCCTGGCGTCGAGCTCGCCGGCCTGGGCGGTACCCGGCAGGTTCGTCGCGAAGGCGAGCGCGGCGGCGGCCCCGGTGACGGTGAGGAATCTGCGGCGGTTGATGTGCCGTGCGGCGGCCCTGAGTTCCTGTTCGTGGCGCGGTGCGATGATCATCTGCCCCTCCACTGACGGCTGTTGTCAGGGGAATTGGAGTGGCACGGGACGACGCGCCGCTTTCGTCTACGTGTACGGGTCACGTACGCTGCGGGGCCATGAGCCACGAAACCCCGCAGACCCCTCCGTTTCACCGGTCGCACGTCGCTGTCGTGACCGGGGCGGGCTCGGGCATCGGCCGGGCCGTCGCACTGGAGCTGGCCTCGGCGGGCTGGTCGGTGGCGCTGGCGGGGCGGCGCGTCGAGACGCTGGCGGAGACGGCCGCGTCCGCCGGGGGCGAGACCTTGAGCGTACGGACCGATGTGTCACGTCCCGACGAGGTCGACGCCCTCTTCGGCGCGGTGCGCGAGCGGTACGGGCGGCTCGATCTGCTCTTCAACAACGCGGGCACGTTCGGGCCGCGCGGCGTGCCGCTTGAGGACATCGGGTACGAGGAGTGGCGCTCGGTCGTCGACGTGAATGTGACCGGCGCCTTCCTGTGCGCGCAGGCCGCCTTCCGGCAGATGAAGGAGCAGTCGCCGCAGGGCGGCCGGATCATCAACAACGGCTCGATCTCGGCGCACACACCCCGGCCGGGGTCGGTGGCGTACACGACGACGAAGCACGCGATGACGGGCCTCACCAAGTCGCTGTCGCTGGACGGGCGCCCGTACCGGATCGCGTGCGGCCAGATCGACATCGGCAACGCGGCGACCGACATGACCCAGCGGATGCGGACGGGGACCCCGCAGGCGAACGGCGAGCTGATCGCCGAGCCGGTGATGGACGTGCGGGACGTGGCGCGCACGGTGCGGCACATGGCGGAGCTGCCGCTTGAGGCGAACGTGCAGTTCGCGACGGTCCTGGCGACGACGATGCCGTACGTGGGGCGGGGCTGAGCGCGCCGGGAACACTCCGGACGCGTAGGCGGTTGGGTGCGTCATGACTTCTTTCACCGATGTCGAAGTGCTGCGCTACACCGCCTTCTCCAGCGATCCGGCGGGCGGCAACCCGGCCGGGGTCGTCCTGGACGCCTCGGGCCTCGACGACGCACGGATGCTCGCCATCGCCGCCGGACTCGGCTACAGCGAGACGGCGTTCCTCACCGAGGAGCTGGAACCCGGCCGCGCCTACACCATCCGCTACTTCAGCCCCTTCGCCGAGGTCCCCTTCTGCGGCCACGCCACCGTCGCGACGGCCGTCGCGCTCGCCGAGCGCAACGGCCAGCCCGGCGACCTGGTGTTCGAGACCCCGGCGGGCACCGTGCCCACGACGGTGACCGTGGCCGACGACGGCGTGTACCGGGCGACGCTCACCAGCGTCGAGCCGCACGTCGAGGAGATCGCGGCGGCCGACCTCACGGAGGCGCTGGCCGCCCTGGACTGGCCGGCCGGCGATCTCGACCCGGCGCTCCCGCCCCGCATCGCGTACGCGGGCGCCCGCCATCTGATCGTCGCGGCCGGCACCCGTGAGCGGCTCGCGGACCTGTCGTACGACTTCGACCGGCTGGCGGCGCTGATGCGCCGACTCGACCTGACGACACTCCAGCTGGTGTGGCGCGCGGACCCGACGACCTTCCACGTCCGTGACCCCTTTCCGGTGGGCGGCGTCGTCGAGGACCCGGCGACGGGCGCGGCCGGGGCCGCCTTCGGGGCATACCTACGGGAGCATGGGTCCGTACCGGACGAGGCGGTAGTGACACTCCATCAGGGTGAGGACATGGGCCGACCGGGGGTACTGACGGTCGAACTCCGCGCGGGCGAGCGGCGGATCCGGGTGAGTGGAACGGGCGCTCGGATCCCGGACGGGTCGGCCTGACCGGACCGGGTCCCTCCGCAGGTGTGTGCCGCTACGCTCCACCCCTCTTCACGTTTCAGACACACGGAGTGCACCTTTGACCGACAGCCGTGGACCCGCTCGGTGAGCGGGTCCACGGTCCGTCAGGCCTGGCCCGTCTCGAAGCGGGCGATCTTCCCGTTCTCCACGATGAATGCCCAGGCGGTGCGCATCTCGCCCCAGGCCTCGTTGCGGTAGCGCACCACCAGGGACAGGCCGCCCGCCTTCTGCGACTCGACTTCCATGTGCCCGCTCGACGCGAAGATCTCCCGCTCGGTCCAGTCGGTGAGGTCCCGCTCGGTCCCGTCGTCGGACATCGTCGCGCCGGGCGCCAGGGCCTCCTGGAACGCGCCGCGGTCATTGGCGTTCACCGCGGTGACGAACGCGCGCACGGCCGGCTCGGAAAGCTGTTGGGCAGAAACGGTCACAGCGGTCTCTCCTTCAGTACGTCCCCGAGGTCCCAGGGGCTCCCACCCTGCCCCGCCCCTCGTGTGCCCGCACTCCGAACGACGAACCGTCAGCGCACCGCGCCGGTGGGCGGCGTGGTCGGCGCGAGGATGAGTTGTGGCGGTGTGGAGTGACGCGGCGGCACGCGGCCCGCCGCAGCGCCGGTGAAAGCCGCGATGAACAGGCACGCCAGCCATTCCGGGCCCCGGTGCCCCGCCCAGCTGAGCGCGTCTCGCGACAGGGCTGATGCGGTGAGGGCATCGTAAGACCGTTCGAGGAGGCACACTTCCGCCGGTTCCTCGATGATCGCGCCTGAACGGATGCCCTCCGTGTAGATGATGCGTTGCCCTTCCGCCATGGTCGGGATCGACATTGAGCCGTCCATCAGCCCGTGCGTGCCCGCGTCGAGGGGAAGCACTTGCAGAACGGTGGTCGGCCTGGTGGCGTGGCTCAAGAGGGCGGCCAGTTGCTCCCGCATGATCGCCGCGTTCCCGACCCTGCGTCGGATGACGGACTCGCCGATGATGACGGAGAAGTCGGGCGGCGAGCTGCCTCTGAAGATCTCCTGACGCGCGATCCGGTGACCCACCCTGTTCGACAGCTCCGCGTCACTCGCCCGGGGGTTGCCTTCCCGGAAGAGGGCCCGTGCGTACCCGGGGGTCTGCAGGAGACCGGGCACAACGGTTGGTGACCACTCCTCGATGCCGACTGCCTTCGGTTCCAGCTCGATCCGCCGTCGTGAGTGTGCCGGGAAGGACTGAGCGGCTATGTCCTCGTAGAGCCGCTTGAACAGCCCGTCCGTTGAGAACACCTCGTCCAGGATCGGCGGAAGGCTGGCGTTCACATGGGTGGAGCAGAGCCGACCGCACGGAATCATCGTCGCGCAAACGTGCGAGGCGACCATCTTTGTGGCTACTTACGCTTCCCGCCCGCTCCACGTCTGCGCCGTGGCGCCCACCTGGCGCAGCACCGGTCGCACCGTACTCCTACGAGGCTGGGTGGAGGGGCTGGCGCACAGGCGCCGCGACCGCACTCAGGAGTGTCAAACATGTGGACATGGCCAGTGACGTGCATCATAAACGGGTCGAATTGGGTGGCGCAGGCAGGGAGTTCCTAGCGCGCATCCCCAAAATGCAGGGCGTAAGTTGCGTCATACCGCGGCGACGAACAGCGCCCCGCGGCGACGCGGACGCGCTGTTCGTTGATCCACGCCTCGTCGGCCCGGCAGCCGTGCAGTGCACCGTCGATGAGAGGCAGCCGGTACCCGTCGGCAACCCGGAAGCCCCCCGAGACCTGAGGGCAAGCCTCGGTCTGCGCAGTTCTGGTTAAACCGGACGGAGCTGACGGAACTCGTGAGCAGCGAGAGGGAAGCGGGACGAGAGAATGCTGGACTGCAGCTCTCCGTCGAGAACGGCCGCGAGAAACTGGGAGGAGGTGGTGGAGAAGTGCTCCCAGTTGTCCCCGCGGGCTTCGTTCACCATGATGGTCCACTGGTCCGGAATCTGCCCCGGGTGGACGAGCCAGTACAGGCACTCTCCGTTGTCCGTAGTCGCCCAGGGGATGACGCGGGCTCCCTCCGTTGCCAGCTCGGTCGGCTTCTTCTCGAACTCCCACAGCCCGTCCAGGGCCTCAGTCTGCTGGTCTTCCCATTCGATGAGGTCGTAGTTGTCATTGGGGCAGCCAGGTTCGAGGACGTAGAGGTAGTCGTCCCAGTTGCTGCCCCCGAAAGTGCGGATGAACTCCTTGTAATCTGACGGGAGTTCCGTCCCGAGTTCGCTTTCCACCGCATCCCAGTCCTTCTCTCGAGGCTCGGGCGGCGGCGTGACGAGCTGGATGAGGCGCGTGAGAGCGGTGCTCATGCGAGTGTCCTAACTGTCGGTGGCTTCACTGATCTGCTTCAGGGGTGGCCGGCCGGGGTGGCTGGTGGGTTATGGGTTATGGGCTGGCCCTCAGGATCCTCTCTTCTTATTCGGTATGAATGCCGTGTTACCGGGCTCGGTGATTCCGGTGCTCTTATGCTGCGTGAATTCGAAGCCGTCCGAACCGTACGCCTCAATGGTGACTCCCGTGGGGATCTTGTCGTTTTGGCGGTACACCGGGGTAACGCTGTACTGGATGGTCTCTCCCCTCTCAACTGCGGCTCGAACTTGGTTCTCTATGTGTCGCATGACAGGGGAGTTCGCATAGGCGTGCATCGTGACGAAGTTCGCCGGATCGTAATTTGACCCGCCGAGCTGCGCGCCGAGCAGGTGGGCGCGATTATATCCCTTGTCCTTTTCCCAACCGGGCGGATCCCCGTGAGGGTCAGTGGGATTCTTGCCCATCATGTCGTCCCCAAGGGTGGCATGCATTCCTGTTGGTCGATCGAGCTCGTCCGGCTCTCCATAGAGGACCCGCCCGCCCCAACTCGGGTCTTCGGGCTCGTTCTTCCTGCAGGGCAAGAGGCCGAGTGGGTCCGCCCACGTGTGAGGGTTGATGACGTAGGCGGTGGGATTGGGCGCGGGGGCGAGACCGAGCGGATCGAGGCTGAGGTACCGGGCGGCTTCCGGGTCGTAATAACGGAAGTAGTTGTAGTGGAGTTGGGTCTCCGGGTCGAAATATTGGCCTGGAAATCGTAGCGGGGTGTACGCGGTAGCGGAGCGGTTCCAGGTGGTGGTGCCCCACAACGTGGCTCGGGCATGCCAGGCAACGTGGCCGTCTTCGTCGAGTAGTTCGGTAGGGGTGCCGATGAGATCGGAGACGATGGCGAAGAAGCGCTGGTCGACCGTGTACTGCGGTGTCTCGGGCAGTGTCTTGTGCTCAGTCTGGGCGATCGGCGTCAGGCCGTCGTGGTCCCAGGTCAAGGTGACCGCGTGGGGTGCTTCGCGGATGTAGGTCGTCTGTTCGGCGAGAGTGGTGCCGTCCCAGGCGAACAGGGTCTCTTCCAGGACGGTCTTCTGGTCGGCGGCCAGGCGCTGTTTCGCGATGCGCCGGCCCAGAGGGTCATACAGGTAGCGCCACTGGGCGCCGTCCGGAGTGACTACGGCGGTGAGGCGGTCTTCGGCGTCCCAGGTGTAGCGCCAGGTGTCCGGCTTGCGGGACAGCCGGGCCTTCTGGCGCAAGGTGGTCCGGCCCTGAGCGTCGTGTTCGTAGCGGATGCCGCCGGCGTGGGTAACGCGGGTACCGGAATAGGCGCGGGCACCAACAGCTTCCTGTGCAGGGTAGGCGGCGGGCCATGAAGCGGCGCTCTGGTTGCCCGCCTCGTCGTACGCGTAGTTCTCACTCCAGTTCCCGGCATGGACGGCGGTGACGCGGCCGGCCGTATCCAGGTCGAAGCGGCGGGCGCCGTTGAGCTGGTCGTCGATGCCGATCAGATTGCCATCGGCGCGGTAGGCATACTCGCGGTGCTGCACTGAGCGGCCATCGACGTCGGTCACGGACTGGTCGGTGAGGCGTCCCAGCTCATCGAAGGTGTGGGCCAGGGTGAGGCCGTCGCCGATGTGGCGGGCCAGTTCCCGGCCGGCGGCGTCGTGGTCGAAGGCGATGGTGCGCCCGGCGGTGGTCAGCTGGGCGCGGTTACCCAGGGCGTCATAGCTCCAGGTGCTGACCTGCCCGGTGGGAGTGGTGCGGCCGGTGCGGCGCCCCATCTCGTCGTAGGTATAGCTCAGTTCGCGGTCGTTGACGGTCTCGGAGCGCAGCTGGCCGTAACGGTCCCGGAGCCGCATCAGGCTCGCCTCGGGGCCGATGGCCTGAGCGAGCTGGTCGGTGAAGTCGTAGGTGAACGTGGTGACTGCCCCGTCGACATCCTTGCGGACCACCTGCCCCAGGGCATTGCGCTCCAGGCTGATGGTCTGGCCCAAGCCGTTGGTGCGGGAGGCCAGGCGCCCGGAGACGTCGTGGGTGTAGCTGAGGATGCGGTCGTCGAAGTCGGTCTCGGCTGTCAGGCGTCCAGCCCGGTCGTATTCATAACCCCAGGTCAGGCCCTCGGGGTTGGTGACCTGGGTGAGGCGCAGCGCGGTGTCGTGGGCGAATTCGTAGCGCACGCCATCCGGGCTGATACGGGCGGCCAGCACGTCGAAGTGGGTGTATTCGAAATGGGAGGTCGCACCCATCGGGTCGGTGTGGGTGGTGCGGTTACCCTCGCCGTCGTAGGCCCAGGACTCCTCGGTGCCGTCCGGGGCGATACGGCGGGCAAGATTACCCTCAAGGGTCCACTCGAAGTGGGTGACGGCGCCCAGCGGATCGGCGATGGCGATCGGGCGGCCGAAGCTGTTACGTGCATAGCGGGTCGTGGCGCCCACCGGATCAATGATCTCGATGGGGAGACCGGATCGATCGCATCGGACCTGTGTCACACCGCCGAGCGGAGAGGTTACTGAGGCGAGGTGGCCTGCTGCATCGTAGGTGAAGTGGGTGGTCTTGCCCGCCGGGTCGGTGGTGGTGGTGCGGTTGCCGCGCTCGTCGTAGCTCTGACGCCGGATGGTGCCGTCCGTGTTGGTCACCTTCACCGGGAGGCCGAGGTCGTTGTACTCGGCCATCTCCGCCCGGCCGTCGGGGCGCGTGACCGAGATCCGGTTTCCGGCCGCGTCGTAGGTGGAGGTGGCGGTGTGTCCGAGCGGGTCGGTGCGGGACAGGAGCCGGTTGTAGCGGTCGTGCTCGAAGCGGGTGACCGCGCCCAGTGGGTCGGTCTCGGCGACGACCTGGGCACGGTCGTTGATCACGAAGTGTTTGGTGTGGCCCAGGCCGTTAGTGATGGACGTCATCCGCCGGCCGGTGTCCGGGTCGGTGTCGTCCCAGGTGAAACGGGCTTCCATATGCCCGTGGCTGCCGCTCTGGTAGACGCAACGGTCCTGGTCGTCGTAGACGTAGTCGTATCGGCTGTTGTTGGTGTCGGTCCACGAGGTGATGCGGCCCAGTTCATCGCAGCCGAAACTCAGTGGACGGCCCGAGGAGTTGGTGACCTCGGTGAGGTGGCCCGCGGTGTAGCCGTAGCGCAGAATTTCTTGGTCGGTGCCGTCCGGTGCCGCACCAGCCAGGTGCAGGGCGGTAACCCGGCCGTCTGCGGTGGTCAGCTTCAGGTGGTAGCCGCCGTGGTGCACGATCGAGGTGGGGGCGCCCTCGGTGTCGTACTCGAAGGTGATCCAGCGGCCGTTGCGGTCGTCGATCTGGGCGAGGAGGGCCAACTCGGCGCTTTGGTCGGTGAAGTGCCACACTCGCCCGGTGCCAGGGTCAGTGATGGTGTAACCGTCGTCCACCCGGTCAAGGGGCCAGCGCCGGCCATGGGTGGGCAGCACCGGGACGCCGGGAGCGGGATGCGGGTAGGCCAGCAGGCTGCCCTGATCGCAGCTGAACACCACCCCTTCCACATCGATCTCCAGGCGCTGGTCGACGGTGCTCGACCAGGTCGGACCGAACCAACGACCGGCCCGGTAGGAGGAGTCAAAGGTCCGACCGAAGACAAGTGGCAGTGAGCCCGGCAGCGTCAGATCCCGCTGCGGCAGCAGCATGCGTCCGGTCGCGATGTCGACCGGGTCGCCCTCGCACTTCGTCTCGCCGCACTTCTTACCGCCGGAGTGGGGATCCTTGCCCTGACCGTCCCGGCTCTTGCCCTTCCCGCCGTCGATGAGGTCCCGCACCCCGGCGCGCAGTCCGCCGCGGACCAGGCCGGCGCCCTTGCTGCCAGCGGCTTCCGGGATCATACGGCCGAAGAACTCTGACGGGTCGCCCTTGATCGCCTCCCATGCGTTCTTCAGGGCGCGGTCGGGGTTGGCCGCGGAGGAAACCAGGCCGGACAGCGTCATATTGACGCCCTTGTAGTAATCGGCCGGGTGGGTCAGGTTGTACATGTCCAGAGGGTTGACCGAACGGACCATGTTGACCAGGCCACCAGTGCCCTTGATGACACCGCCGAGCAGATGCGTCCCCTCGGTGCCCTGGGCCACACTCCAGTCCATGAACTCGGCCTTGGCCCGCTCGCGCCCGGTGGGCTCCTGGGGGGCGTGCGCCATCGCCGCGGTGACCGCGCTCTTGGCCCGCTCGGCGGCCTCGTTACGAAACCGCCGGACGTCTTGAAGGATCTCCCGTGCCCGCTGGACCTTGGCCTTGCTCGGGTCGGAGAACGTGCCCGGGTGCGGCATCGGGTTGTCGCCGTTGCGGGCGGCGTTATACGCATCGGCCTACGCGTCAGCGGCCGTCTTGTGGTCCTGCTGGGCCTCCTTGTACAGGGCGATGGCCTCACGGGCCTTGCCCTGCGCACTGACGATCGTCGTGGAGTACAGCTCCAGCGCCTTGGCCGCCTCCTCGAAGGCGTCGGCCGCGCGCAGCCAGTCCGTGGGCAGGGTCTGGAACTTCTCCCGAAAGGTGTTGGCGGCCTGCCCCTTCCAGTGACCGGAGTCCTGCGGCCGGGTGACAATGCCCTTCCCGTTGTTCTGCTTGACCTCTCGTTCATACGCTTCCGCAAAACGCCTACGGATGGGCCACCGCCCGGCCCCGCGTGATCACCCTCGGGGAAGACGCCCGGCCACTGTGGCGGATCGTGCGCCGCTACGCCCGCATCCTGGGCGAGACCCTGCCCGAACAGCAGGCCGTGTTCATCGAGCGGACCGCAGAACAGACCCTCAGGGGCGCGGCCTGCCTGGCCGCCTCCGAGTGCTCCGAGACCATCACGGAGAACATGCTGTCGGCCGCCTGCACGCTCGTACGCCGATCCGTCCAGGACACCGTCCGGATCACCAAGGGAGCCGACGCACCGAAGGTGAAGCGTCAGCCGCTCAGCCTCACGGACAAGGTCCGCGCCCCTATCGAGATGCACGGCGGTCGGGCCACCTCGTCTCAGGTCCTCCCGTACGTGGGAGCAAGCGCGAGTGAGGTCAAGGCGCTTCCCGACATCGTCGCGACCGTCGAACGCTCGGGGACGACCGGCCGCCCGGCCACCGTGTTCACGGTCCGCGATGACCATTCCCGTCACACTCCGCCGACCGTGGAGCCGAGGCCGGCCGAGCGGACAGAAATGGAAAGCAGCGGGGCAAAGGTCGTCCAGCTGCACGCTTACCGACCGGAGCCGAAGAACGTCCCCGCTCCGGTGAAGCGGTCGCCCGTTCCTGGTCCCGTTCTTGCCCCTGCCGACAACCCGTTCCGCGCGCTCCTCTAACCAACACAGCCAAGTGCCCCGGTTCCGGATCTCTCCGGCCGGGGCACTGCGCGTTCGTGGCTTAGTCCTAGAGGGTCGGGAACTCGTCAGCCTTGATGCCTGCGATGAAGCCCGTGAACGAGTCGGCGGGGAAGGAGAGAACGGGGCCCTCTGGGTCCTTGCTGTCCCGGACCATGAACTCACCCGTGGCCGCTGCGCGCTCAGGTGCCCACTCGACACACTGGCCGCCGTTCTCACTGTACGAAGACTTGAACCAGCGGGGGGATGCGGTCGTCACGGGGTGCCCTTTCGTAACTTGCTGATCACGGCCACTGTCGCCGCCTGTGAAGTGGCTTCGGCCTGTAACTGATGGTAGGCGGTCAGCATGGGGAGTACGAACGTGCTTTCCCGCTCCAGGTGCCCCCGTTGGGCGGATTCGGCATACGACATGAGCGATCGATCCGGCATCGTGAGGACAGTTACCGGCAGACTGAGCGGACGGCGAATCCCCATGTCGAACGGGGCAAGCTGGAGCACCGTGTTCGGCAGCTCGGCAAACTCGATCAGCCGTGCAAGCTGGGCATCCATGATCGCACTGCCCCCGATCGGTCTCCGAAGGCAACTTTCGTCAAGCACCACGAAGACCAGAGGGAACGGCGTCCGGATCAAGGATGCTTGGCGCTTCGCAACGAGCGCGATCCGTTCGTCTCCTTGCTCGGCGGTGATCGCTTCTCGCTTGACGGTGCCCACGGTGAGCGCTGCTGCGTACTCCGGTGTCTGGAGTAGACCAGGGATAACGCCAACCTCGTACAGTCTGATCTCTGCTGCTTGCGCCTCATGTGCGACGTACTCCGGGAACCCTTCAAGCAGCGCGTTGGTGCGTACAGCTCGGCCCTGACGTTCGAGCTGATCCCCCGTCCCAAACGTCTTGTCAGCTCTGTTCGTGAAACGGGGAGTTGGAGACCGTCGACCAGTTTCGACGGCTGAAATATGCGTCCCCGAGTAGCCCATGCGCTCGCCTAGCTCATCCTGCGTCCATCCGCGCTCATCCCGCAACGTGCGCAAACGCTCGCCGAACGCTGCAACCGGCGAACCATCAGGGTCCAACTCTTTGCGGTTCAACAGCGATCACCCAACTCCTCGTTCACATGTTGCAAGTTGAAGACTCGCAAACTCTAGGCCACCGTGGAACGCCCTGGTAGTGGTACCGCTACGGAGAGGAGCGGACGTTGTCCCGAAAATGCACTCCCCGCAAGCTCCCTATCCCTCATCCCCGCAGCGACGTGGGCGTACGGGCTGTGTTCATTGAGGCTGGCCCACTCCGGAGGTTGAGCAAGTGATCGACACCACGGGTGTACCGGCGCTGCGACTGCCCACCCTTGAGCCTGTGCCCCTGGACGGCTGCGGCGTGTGCGAGGCGCTCAACCGGCAACGGGCGACAGCGCACGCGACTGGGAGCCCCGTCACCGTCCGAAGTTGCAACGCGGAGATCTCCAGCCACCCCCACAGAAGGGCGGACCAAGCATGACCACAAAGACTCAAGCCGAAGAGGCCACGGAGTGGGCAGCGGGCACGGTCGGGGAAGACGTCATGACCGTGCACAAGCTCACTGGTCCGCTCACTGACGACCAGCGAACTAACGAACTCAAGGCGGACTGTGGCGCGGGCAAGGCAAGCGACGCAAAGACCGTATGGTAACGCGCCGTGAACTGCCCTGCCTGCCTCTCCGCCCCGTGACCGTGCCTGTGCCGGTTCGGCGTCTCGACATCCGGCCCCAGCCGCCGACCCCCGGCGACGGCAACCATTGGGTTCGGGGCAAGTGCTTGCTCTACTGCCGTTTGCCGCACATCCAAGTCATGTGGATTGGTCCGGCTCTCACACCGCTCGGAGCTGCGCGGATGTTCGCGTGTGGGCCGTGCATCAAGGAACTGACCACCATGGCCGACCTTCAGATCCAGGAGCGCGAGGCAGCCCGTCGCGAGTACCGCCAATGACTCCCGTCCCTGCCGGACGTATCCGGATTGAGGCTCCCCACGCAATCCATTCGGAATCCCGGCAGGGACGGGGCTCAACCCGTTCGGCAGCCCGCGTGACGGTCGGCGGTCGAAGGGTTCCAAAGAAGCACGACGAAAGGGAAACAGTGATCACCATCTTTGAGGCCAACGGCGGCGACGGTTTGCCGGGCGAGCCTGCCCCCGCACCGCCCCCGCCCACTCCGGACGGTGGCCCCGGCGTTCCCATGCCGAAGGTCGCCTGAGCAGTGAGCGCCAACGCACATCAAGAGCGCTCCAGCCTCACCGAGCTGGGGCGTGTCCTCATGGCTGGGGGGGTTCTCTCTGCGGATTGGGCCCCCACGTTCGCTGCGGTTCCCCGCTCCTCGTTCCTGCCGGATCTCATGTGGCCGTTCGCCATGCAGACGGGGCAGAGCATCCCTGTTTCACGGTCGGCAGATCCGGAAGCCTGGTACGGATACGCAGACGCAGACGTCCCCGTTGTCACGCAATGGGACGACGGTAAGCACTCCGGTGCGGAACCGGGGAAGGTGTCGACGTCTTCCGCTTCCATGCCGTCCGTCGTCTTCCGGATGCTCAACGACCTTGACGCAAAGCCCGGTAATCGCGTCCTGGAGATCGGGACAGGTACCGGGTGGAACGCCGCGCTGCTGGCCCATCGGCTGCGCGGTGAGAACGTCGTCACGGTGGAGGTCGATTCCGTCGTAGCGGCAGAGGCGCGAACAGCGCTGAATCTCTTCGGGCTCGCTGTACGGGTCATCAACCGCGACGGACTCAAGGGCTACCCGGAAGGTGGGCCGTACGACCGGATCATCGCAACGTGCGGCTTCCGGCAACTCCCCTTCGCCTGGGTCGAACAGAGCAGGCCAGGCACGGTCATTGTGGCCCCCTGGGGGACGCCCTACGGCAACGGTGACGCGGTGGCCCGGCTGGTGGTCGCAGACGACGGAGAGAGCGCCACAGGTCCGTTCACAGGACCGGTGGAGTTCATGAAGGCGCGCACCCAACGCCTCTCACCCGTGGTGCACTCCCAGTACGTCAGCGGCAACGTGGCCGACCGTGACAAGTCGTCCACCACGATCACGGAAGACGACTTTATGGGGGATCGATTCAGCCCTCAACGGTTCGCCGTGGGGATCAAGGTCCGAGACTGCGTACACGTCGTGGCCGACAAGCGCGACAGCAAGCGCCCGGTGTGGTTCTACGGACTCACAGACCGCTCATGGGCGTGCGTGATGTTCCGCGACGGGGACGACGCGCAGGTGTGGCAATCGGGCCCCCGCAAGCTGTGGGAGGAAGCCGAGTCCGCGTACCGCTGGTGGGCGGGGAAGGGCAAGCCCGGATACGAGCGCTTCGGGCTCACCGTTACGGCGGAAGGGCAGAGCGCATGGGTAGATGACCCGACTGAATCCTGGCAGGTCTGAGACCCGCCCGCAGCGCCACACAATCGCCACAGGGCACCCGGGAACGGACGGAAATGGAACCGACCACCCAGGGTTGCCGCATCCGTGCGCCTCGCACGAGAAGGCCCCCTCCTGCTTATTCGCAGCTCAGGGGGCCTTCACAAACTAACCGGCAGACGAGTCGGCCTGTACGCCGGGTTCTGTCGCCGACGGGCCTCGCGGCCCGTCGGGAGACGGTCATCCATCTAGGGCCGGCGTTGCCACCGGCCTCGTGCGGTCTACCCGCGGACTCGGGCGAGCAGCCCTCGAACGTCCGCGCAAGGCCGTCTCGCGACGACCTCTCTTGACCTTGCTCCGGGTGGGGTTTACCTAGCCGCCTGAGTCACCTCAGGCGCTGGTGGTCTCTTACACCACCGTTTCACCCTTACCCGGGACCGAGGTCCCGGGCGGTCTACTTTCTGTGGCACTGTCCCGCGGGTCACCCCGGGTGGGCGTTACCCACCACCCTGCCCTGTGGAGCCCGGACGTTCCTCGGCAGCACCCCGAGGGGTACTGACGCGACCGTCCAGCCGGCTCGTCTGCCGTGCCGACCATGCTACCCGCCCGGGTCGGCCCGCCCCGACGCGTCGGGGCGGTGCGGACGCGGGCCGCGCGTCAGGCTTGACCTTGCCGCAGCGTCAGGGTTTCTACTGGCGGCATGCGAATCGGAGAGATCGCCGCCCTCGCCGGGGTCACCACCCGAGCCGTGCGGCACTACCACCATCAGGGCCTGTTGCCCGAGCCCCCGCGGCTGGCCAACGGCTATCGCGAGTACGGCGTACGGGACGCCGTCGAGCTGGCGCGGATCAGGCGGCTGACCGAGCTGGGACTCGGCCTCGACGAGGTGCGGGACGTCGTCGCCGACGACGCCGGGCGCGAACTGGTCGAAGTCGTACGTGAGCTGGACGCGGACCTGGCCCGGCAGGAGGTGGAGATCCGGCGGCGGCGCACGCGGCTCGCCGAACTGTTGGCCCAGGCGGAGGCCGGGACGCTGCCCGCCGAGGGGCCCGTGTCGCCCGCGCTGGCGGAGCTGCTGGGCGCGCTGCCGGCCACGCGGTCGCCCGCGGCGGCCAAGGATCGCGCGCATCTGGCCCTGCTCGACGGCTCGGAACACGGAGACGTGCTCTTCGAGGCGATGCGGCCGATGGCGGACGACCCGGCTGTCCTGGCGTTGTACGAGCGGCTCGACGCGCTGGAGGACGCGGCGGCCGACGACCCGCGGATCGAGCCGCTCGCCGCCGCGCTCTCGGCTGCCGTGCCGGACGCGTTGCTGGACACGATCCCGGCCGAGGGGCCGATCGCCGCCGCCGGTGACTTCGGCGACGCGCTGCTCGCGGACTTCGCACCGGCGCAGGCCGCGGTGGTACGTCGAATGATGGAGCTGCTCGCGGTCAGGGCCGCGCGATGAGCCGGCTTGTGACGGCTGAGGTACGACTGTCCGTCGAGCGGGCGCTGCGGCGCTGCCTGTCGGTCCCACTGTTCCGGCTCCTTGAGCACGAGACGCGGGCGCTGTACAGCCTCGGGCTGTGGGTGGCCCGGCGGGGGCACGGCGTGGGCGAGGGCGCGCACCCGGCGCCGTACACCGGACCGCAGACCGCGATGCTCTACGCCCTGCTCTTCGTCTCCCTCGTCGAGACCGTGATGCTGGCGCTGCTCATTCCGTGGCCGCTGGTGCACCGGATCGTGCTGTTCGTCGATGTGTACGGGATGGTGCAGGTGCTCGCGTTCCAGGCCGCCTGCGTGACGCGGCCGCATGTGGTGGAGGCGGACGGGTCGCTGCGCATCCGGTACGGCGTGCTGTGGGACGTGCGGGTGCCTGCCTCGGCGATCGAGTCCGTACGGGTCGACCGGCGTTTCACCAAGGTGGACGAGGATGGCGTGCTGACGCTCGCCGTGGCCGGGCAGACCTCCGTGACCGTGGAGCTGACGGAGCCCGTCGGATACGTACGGCCGCTCGGGAAGACCGGGGAGGCGCGGGCCGTACGGTTTCACGCCGACGACCCGCGGGCCCTCGTCGCCGCCGTCACGCGGGGGCGAACAGCACCTTCGCCGACCCCGGGTCCGCCCGGGTGAGCCGGACCCTGATGCGCTCGCCCAGCGGGAGGCCGGTGTCGCTCTCGATGCGGGCGACGATCGCCGGGTCCTCCAACTGGACGGTACCGGCGGTTGGTTCGTTGTCATTGACGTCCACCACACGGGCGTCGAACAGTTCGCCCACCCGGTCCTTGAGCAGCGCCGCCTCCACGAGGTCCACGCACTCGCGCTCGGCGCTGTTCGCGCGGCGGGTGCCGTCGGCCATCTCCTGCGGGAGCACGGCGAGTGCCTCGCGGGTCCACGCGGGCGGCTCCTCGCCCGCGACGGCGGCGAGGCACAGCTCCCCGGCGTAGCGGTCGACGAGTCGGCGCAGCGGGGCCGTGCAGTGGGTGTAGGCGGCGGCGACCGCGGCGTGCACGGCCGGGTCGGGGACCCGGCCGTCCTCGAAGACGGTGTACCCGGCGCCGCGCAGCAGCGTCGTGCACTCCTGGAGGAACGCGGCGTGCGCGGGCCTGCTCGGGTCGAGGGAGCGGATGACCTCGGCGTACGGGACATGGTGCGGCCAGTCGATGCCCAGCGCCTTCGCGGTACGGCGGAGCCGGGCCACGGCGCCGTCCGGGGCGGTCGGCAGGGTGCGGAGGATGCCGGTGCCCGCGGCCGTCATCAGGTCGGCGGCGGCCATGCCAGTGAGCAGGGAGATCTGGGCGTTCCAGCCGTCGGCGGGGAGCGGGGCACGGTATTCGAGGAAGTACGCGCCCTCGCGCTCGACGACCTCCTGCTCGGGCACGTTGAGGGAGATCCCGCCGCGCTCGCGCTCCAGCGCCTCACGCAGCAGCCCGATGTCCTTGAGCAGCGCCAGCGGTTCCTCGGCCGTCCCCGCGTCGATCTGCCGCTGGACGCCGGCGTAGTCGAGCTTGGCCCGGCTGCGTACGAGCGCGCGGCGGACGTCGGTCGCCTCGGTACGGCCGTCCGCGTCGAGGTCGATGCGCCAGAGCAGGGCGGGGGTGACCTGCTCCGGCAGCAGGCTCGCGGCGCCCTCGGAGAGCAGCGGCGGGTGCAGCGGAACCCTCCCGTCGGGGAGGTAGAGGGTGGTCACCCGGCGGTGCGCCTCGGCGTCGAGGGCGCCGCCCGGGGTGACGAAGGCGGCGACGTCCGCGATCGCGTAGTGCACCCGGAAGCCGCCGCCCGTGCGCCGGGCCAGGTGCATCGCCTGGTCGAGGTCGACGGAGGTGGGCGGGTCGATCGTGAACAGGGCGAGGTCGGTCGCGTCCTGGTCGGGCAGCCGCGGCGCCTTCGCGGCGGCCTGCGCTTCCGCGAGGACCTCGGGTGGGAAGTCGCCCGGTACGTCGAGCCTGGTGCGCAGCGCGCGCAGGGCGGTCCGCAGTGGGGCTTCGGCGGCACCGGTCACGTGGATATGGCGGCGGGGCATGGTCCGAGCGTAGAGGGGACACGGGCTTGGGGCGCGGTGGGTGGGGTTGCGGGTGCGTGGGTGAGTGCGGGTGCGGTGCGTGGGCGGGTGCGGGTGCGGTGCGTGGGTGCGGGTTGCCTGCGGCGCTCTCCCCTACCCGCCCCTTCCCGAAACCGGGGCTCCGCCCCGGACCCCGGTCCTCAAACGCCGGACGGCTGAAATGGCGGGGTGGGGGGACCGCACCACTGCCGGTGTGCGGGGAGGGCCGGTCGGCGGACTACCGTTGTCTGGTTCGCGTCGTACGAAGGAGAATCCCTGTGCTCGTCCTCTTGCCGCCGTCCGAAGGAAAGGCCGCCGGGGGTCGCGGCGCGCCCCTGAAGCCGGAGTCGCTGTCCCTGCCGGGACTGGCCGGGGCGCGGGCCGCGGTGCTCGACGAGCTGGTGGAGCTGTGCGCCGCCGACGAGGAGAAGGCGCGGATCGTCCTCGGGCTGAGCGAAGGACTGCGCGGCGAGGTCGCCAAGAACCTGGAGCTGCGGACCGCCGGCGCGCGGCCGGCCGGAGAGATTTATACCGGGGTGCTGTACGACGCCCTCGACCTGGCCTCGCTGGACACCGCCGCGCGGCGGCGGGCCGGGCGTTCCCTGCTGGTGTTCTCGGGGCTGTGGGGCGCGGTGCGGGTGGGCGACCGGATTCCGACGTACCGCTGCTCGATGGGCGTGAAGCTGCCGGGACTCGGCGCGCTCGGGGCGTACTGGCGCGGGCCGATGGAGGCCGAGCTGCCCGTGGTCGCCGGGGGCGGGCTGGTTCTCGACCTGCGGTCGGCGGCGTACGCGACGGCTTGGCGGCCGATGGGTGAGGTCGCGGGGCGGACCGCGACGGTGCGGGTGCTGCACTCGCAGATCGACGCGGCCGGGGTCGAGAAGAGATCCGTGGTCAGCCACTTCAACAAGGCGACCAAGGGCCGGATCGTACGGGACCTGCTGATGGCCGGGGCGACGCCGAAAGGACCCGCCGAGCTGGTCGGGACGCTGCGGGACCTGGGGTACGTGGTGGAGGTGGCGGCTCCGGCCAAGGGCGGGAAGCCGTGGGGGCTCGACGTGGTGGTCAGCCAGATCCACTGAGCGTTGCATGGTGCGCAACGCTCGTTGCATAGAACGCCTGGTGCGCGGCAAGATGGGCGCATGACTTCCGTGCTCGACCTTGCTCCCGTCGTCCCTGTCGTGGTCCTCGATGACGTCGCCGACGCGGTGCCGCTGGCCCGTGCGCTGGTGGCGGGCGGGCTCCCGGCGATCGAAGTGACCCTCCGGACGCCGGCGGCCCTCGACTCCATCCGTGCGATCGCGGCGGAGGTGCCCGGCGCGGTGGTGGGCGCGGGCACGGTGATCTCCCCGGCCGGGGTGGCCGACGCGGTCGCGGCCGGATCCCGGTTCCTGGTGAGCCCCGGCTGGACGGACGGGCTGCTGGACGCGATGAAGGCGTCCGGCCTGCCGTTCCTGCCCGGGGTGTCGACGACCTCGGAGGTCGTGGCGCTGCTGGAGCGCGGCGTGAGCGAGATGAAGTTCTTCCCGGCGGAGGCCGCGGGCGGCACCGCCTACCTCAAGTCTCTCGGGGGCCCGCTCCCCCAGGCCCGCTTCTGCCCGACGGGCGGCATCTCGCTCGCCTCGGCGCCGTCCTATCTGGCGCTGGGCAATGTGGGCTGCGTGGGCGGCACCTGGATGCTGCCGGGCGACGCGATCGCGTCGAAGGACTGGGCGCGCGTCGAGACGCTGGCCCGGGAAGCGGCGGCCCTGCGCGGCTGACCCGCCACCGCCACGGCCCTCAGCACGGTCAACGGTCGTACCGGCGCCGGGTCCCACGGACCCCGCGTCAGCCTCGTTTTCCGACGCCTCCACCGCCTGCTTGGCCATCGAGTGCGCCGCGTCCGGACAGTCGCGCACCTCCAGCGCGGCGGGGCCGTCGAGCACCTCCCGGTAGACCTTCCTGGTCGCGGCGGTGTTCACATCGATGTCGTGGCCCGCGAGGGCCGGCGGCACCGGCACACCGCGCGGCGGACGCAGGTCGGCCCTCGCGTCGGCGGTGTGGTTTCCCCCGGAGCTGCTGCCCCGGCCGTGGGCGGGCGCGGTGGCCCGTGAACTCACCGCCCGCTGCTGGTCATTGCTGGAGGGCCAGGAGAGCGCCGACGGGAACGCCGAAGCCCGGCCGCGCCTCTTCCTGATGTACGACGACGTCGTACGGGAAGCGGCGGACCGGGCCTCTTGACGCAGGGGTGTGGTCAGCGCAGGTGCGAGGTGTCGTTCAGCAGGCGCAGCGAGGCGTTGCCGTCCGCGTAGTACGCCACCGCCGAGAACGACGCCGGTGAGAGCTCCATGCGGAACAGGGACTCGGGCGGGGCGTTGAGCGCCAGCCGGACCAGCGTCTTGACCGGGGTGACGTGGGTGACGACCAGCACAGTCCGGCCCGCGAAACGCTCCAGCATCAGGTCCCGCGTCGCCGAGACCCGGCGGGCCACCGTCGCGAAGCTCTCGCCGCCGCCCGTCGGAGCCGCCTTCGGGGAGGCGAGCCACGCGTCCAGGTCGGCCGGGTGCCGCTCGCGGACCTCCGCGAACGTCAGGCCCTCCCACGTGCCGAAGTCGGTCTCGCGCAGGCCGTCCTCGACCCGCACGTCCAGGCCGAGCCGGGCCGCCACCGCATCCGCCGTCTCACGGCAGCGGCGCAGCGGGGAGCTGACGATCTCCTGGACCGTGCCCCGCGAGGCGAGCGAGGTGGCTGCCGCCTCGGCCTGTCGGCGGCCGGCCGCCGACAGCCGCGGGTCGGTGCCGCCACTGCCGGAGAACCGCTTCTCGGGGGTGAGAGCGGTCTCGCCGTGCCGCAGCAGGACGAACGTCGTGGGCGAGCCGAGGTCGGCCGCCGCGCCCCAGCCCACGGCGGGCGGCGCCTCGGCGCTCTCGTCCTCGTCCGGCAGGGTCAGCAGGGTCTGGGCGGGCACCGCGGCGCCCACCATGGCCGCTCGCGCCCTGGCCGCACCCGCCGCCGCGTCGCCGGGCGGACCCGACGGCGGCAGCACGCGCTCATGGGCGGGGCCGGACTTCAGGGCTGCCATGGAGGCCGACGGCTCCCACTGCTTGCCCTTCTTGCCCGCGTCCATCGCCTCGTTGGCGAGCCGGTCGGCGTGCTTGTTCTTCTCCCGGGGGATCCACTCGTAGGTGACCTGGGCGCGCGGCAGGATCGTCGCGGCCTCGGCCGCGAGCGGCTTCATGTCCGGGTGCTTGATCTTCCAGCGGCCCGACATCTGCTCGACGACGAGCTTGGAGTCCATCCGGGCGTGCACCCTGGCCTCGGGGTCCAGCGCCTTCGCGGCGCGCAGTCCGGCGATCAGGCCCTTGTATTCGGCGACATTGTTCGTGGCCACGCCGATGTACTCGGCGGCCTCGGCGAGCGTCTCCCCCGTGGTGGGGTCCAGCACGACCGCGCCGTAGCCGGCGGGCCCCGGGTTGCCCCGGGAGCCGCCGTCGGCCTCGATGACGAGGCTGCGTCCCATCCGCTTACAGACCGGACTCGGACGTACGGACCAGGATGCGGTGGCAGTTCTCGCAACGCAGCACCTCGTCGCGGGCGGCGGCGCGCACCACGCCGATCTCGTGGATGTTGAGCTCGAGACGGCAGCCCTCGCAGCGACGCTGGAAGAGCCGGGCGGCGCCGACCCCGCCCTGCTGGACGCGCAGCTTCTCGTACAGCTTCAGCAGGTCGGCGGGGACGACCCCGGAGACGACCTCGCGCTCCTTGGAGAGCGTGGCCTGCTCGGCGTCGATGTCCTTGTACGCGGCCTCGCGGCGCGCGACCGAGTCGTCGGACTTGGCCTGGACGGAGGAGACCCGGGCGGTCAGCTCGGTGACCCGCTCCTGGGCGGACTCGCGGCGCTCCATGACTTCGAGGACGACGTCCTCCAGGTCACCCTGGCGCTTGGCGAGCGAGACGATCTCGCGCTGGAGGTTCTCCAGGTCCTTGGGGGACATGGCGGCACCGGAGTCGAGGCGCTGCTGGTCGCGCGCGGCGCGCTGGCGCACCTGGTCGACGTCCTGCTCCGCCTTGATCTGCTCGCGGGCGGTGTCGCTCTCCTCGGTCTGCGCGGCGACGAGCAGGTCGCGCAGCTGGGTGAGGTCCTTGGTGAGCGAGTCGAGCTCGGCGTGCTCGGGCAGCGACCCACGCCGGTGCGCGAGCTGCGACAGGCGTACGTCGAGGGCCTGGACGTCGAGGAGACGGATCTGGTCGGCGGGCGCGGCGTTCAGTTGGGGGCTCCAGAAGGATCAAGGGGGGCGCGCGGGGCGCTCGTCGGGAGGGCGGAGGAGGGGGCTTGGTGGGAAGTCCAGGGGTCGGTGACCCGCGTCGAGACGTGGACCCGCAGGTCCCACCCGTTGCGGTCGGAAATCTCGTCGAGCTGCGCGGCGGCCAGCTCGCACCAGGGCCACTCGGTGGCCCAGTGCGCGGCGTCGAGCAGCGCGAGGGGACTCTCTGCGCGGGCCTCGGAGACCGGGTGGTGGCGCAGGTCCGCCGTGAGGTACACGTCGGCGCCCGCGGCCCGCACGTCCGCGAAGAGGCCGTCGCCCGAGCCGCCGCTGACCGCGACCGTACGCACGATCGCGTCCGGGTCGCCGGCCACCCGGATGCCCTGCGCGGTGGCGGGCAGCCGGGCCGCGGCGCGGGCGGCGAAGTGGCGCAGGGTGGCCGGGGGGTCGAGCTCGCAGATCCGGCCGAGGCCGCGGCGGCCCTCGGGGTCGGTGGGGTCGGGCACCAGGGGCCCGGTGACCTTCAGGCCGAGCGCGCCCGCGAGGGCGTCGGACACCCCGGGGTCGGCGGTGTCGGCGTTGGTGTGGGCGACGTGCAGTGCGATGTCGTTCTTGATCAGGGTGTGCACGGCGCGGCCCTTGAAGGTGCCGGCCGAGACCGTCGTCGTACCGCGCAGATAGAGCGGGTGGTGGGTGACGAGCAGGTTCGCGCCGAGTCGCACGGCCTCGTCGACGATCTCCTGGACGGGGTCCACGGCGAACAGGACACGGGCCACTTCGGCGTCGGGGTCCCCGCAGACCGTACCGACCGCGTCCCAGCTCTCGGCCCGCTCCGGTGGCCAGAGGGCGTCGAGCGCGGCGATGACTTCAGACAGACGGGGCACGGAGGAAAGGCTACCTGCCCACCGTGCCCCATTGGCCATGGCTTGGAGGCCCGGCCCGCGGGCGGGGTGGTGGGCCTCTGCTTCACGGGGAATCCGTCAAGATCGTCGAGGGCCTTGCCGGCGGCGGTGATGCCCGGACCCGGGTACCAGGTCTCGTCCGGGACGTCCTTGGCGCGGCCGTACGAGCCGACTTCGCGCCCACCGGCGCATCGTCCAGCACACGCGCCCCCGCACTCTCAGCCGAAGCACGTAATAGCCACCCATATGTGTGAAGAGGGGGGTCTCGTGTTGTTCGGCAGGAAGTGCGAAAACTAGCTTCGGTCGCCGGAGGTGACTTACCGATGACGGCCTGTGCCATCGAGACCGCCGCATCCGACGACGCGGTGGGAGCGGCGATGTTCACGATCACCGCGGACGGCTCCTACGCCGCGCGGCTGGCGGGTGAGGGCGAGGCCCGGTTCCCGGAGCGCTGGACGCTCGACGGACCCGAGCCCTACGCCGTACCCCTGCCCGCCGACCAGCCCGAGGAGCCGGACACCGGACTGCTGCCCCTGACGGACGGGCGGGTGCTCATTCACCGCAGGGTGGACGGGCGGCACGCTTTCTCGCTGCTCTACCCGACGGGGCCATTGACGGGGGAGCTGCCGGTCGGCGCGGTCGAGTGCGGCCTGCTGACCCTGCTGCCGCCCGCCCCCGACGGCGTCAGCGCCTACGCGCTGGCCGTGGGCGAGCGGTCCACGGCGGTGTGGCAGGTCGCGGGCGGCGCCTTCGGGCCCGAGCACGTCGCGGAGGTGGCGGGACGCTGCTCGGGCGGCGTGTGGCTCGACCGCACGGGGCGGATGCTGGCCCTGGACCGGGAGAGCGAGGGGGTCACCAAGACGGTGGCGGTCGACCTGGAGCGGGGCGGCGAGACGACGCCACTGCTGCAGATCGCGGAGCAAAGCAACGACCGGCTGCTGCTCGCCGACGCGGACAGCGGGCTGCTGCTGATCCGCTCGGACGCGCCGGGGCACGACCGGCTGGGGTGGGGGGTGATCGGCAGCCACCGCCCGGTGCGCTTCCCGGAGTGCCTGCGGCTCCCGGACGCGGCGCTCTCGCCGTTCGCCGTGCAGCCGGGGCAGGTGCTGATGCCGGAGAGCTGCGCGGTGGCGCTGCGGGTCGACGGGGCGGCGGGGAGCTGGCTGGGGATGTGGCGGCCGGCGGAGCGGCGGCTGACCCAAGTGGCTGCGCCCGAGGGGTGGTTGGCGGGGGCCGGGATCTGGACGCGGGAGGGGGTGCTCCAGCTGCCGTACGCGACCGCGGCCGTGCCGTGCGGGGTGGCCCGCGCGCAGGCGCCGCCGCCCA
Organism: Streptomyces sp. A5-4; assembly: GCF_051131715.1. Classification (NCBI taxonomy): domain Bacteria; kingdom Bacillati; phylum Actinomycetota; class Actinomycetes; order Kitasatosporales; family Streptomycetaceae; genus Streptomyces; species Streptomyces sp. A5-4. The sequence goes on from NZ_CP178591.1 coordinate 2,029,476, forward strand.
TGATCACAGAACCCGCGCAAGCGGAAGCGGTGACGGAAGTCGCAGGTGGGGAACCGTTTGGCGACTCCGCGCCTCTTGTGGTGTGCAAGCCGGTACCACTGCAGCAGGCGCCGCTCACCGGGCGCGTCACGGCTGGTTAGACTTTCGCCCTGGACTACGAGCCGTACCGGTCGGACGCCCACGGTGACGATGCCGGTCAGGGTTCATGTACGTGCAAACAGCGATCACTATGGGGTGACTTCCCACCATGTACGAAACCGGAACCGACTCGGCCCAGGGGCGCTCACAGAGCAAGGCCGACGGCTCAGGAAAGCACCGAGGCGGGGCGGCGACGACGGAGGAAACGGCGGCCGAGGTCCATGGCCGTCACCGCCGGACGCCGGCAGACAGCGGTAACCGATAGAGATGTGACGGCGAAGGGCCCGTACCGAATTGGCTTCGGTACGGGCCCTTCATCGTTGGCCCTGTGACCAGTTGGCCCTGTGACCAGTTGACGTTGAGACCAGTTGACGTTGAGACCGCTTGGCCTTGAGACCAGTCGGCCTGTGACCAGTTGGCCAGGGGGTCAGCGGCGTCTGCCGACGGCGTACGCGAGCCCCCAGGCGGATCCCGCGGCGATCAACAGGCCGAGGGGTGAGACCCAGTCGATTCCCGACTGGTCTCCCCACCAGGCCCTGGCCGGGAAGAACGGCTCGTGCTCCAGCAGCTCCAGGACGACCGAGGGCGTCTCGCGCACGGCCAGGACGATCGGCAGGGCATTGGTGTAGCCGAAGAACGCGCCGAGCGCGGCGATGATCGCCCCGGCGACCCCGGCGCCGCCGCTGCGGCGTCCCACCAGCCCGATGAGCGCGCCGACGGCCACTCCGTTGACGAGGCTGTGCGCCACATAGAGGGTGTGCGCCGAGTCCGGCGTCTGGTCCTCGTAGGTGGCTACGAGGATGCCGGCGTAGATCGCCGAAATGACGACCGAGGCGAAGAACGCGAGGAAGACCGCACCGACCGGGCTGCCCCGGCGGGCCTGTGGCGGCTGCGGTCCGAAGGGCACGGGCTGCGGCGGATACGGCCCGCCCGGTTGCATCGGCGGTGGCTGGTTGTAGGGGTTGTACGGGTTGTGCTGTGGTGGCGGTGGCCCGCTCATTGATCCCCCGTGAAGCTGAAGAACGACTGAAGACAGTCAGAGGGAGCCAAGCTATCAACGGGATACGGCAGGGGCCCGGGGGCCCGGTCCCGGGCCCCCGAACCACCGCGTTGTCGCCCCAGGACCGGCCTCAGGACCGCTTGAGACCCAGCACCTCGGCCGCGGCGAACGTCTCGTGCGCGGGCCGCTCCTCGTAGTACGGGGAGATCAGCTCGTCCAGCTCGGCGAAGGTGAAGGTCTCCTTCGCCGAGTCGAACTTGGCCGCCACCTTGGGGCGTTCGACGATCGCGACCATGCCGCCGTGCACAACAAGGAGCTGGCCGTTGACCTTGGCCGCCGCCGGGGACGCGAGGTAGCCGACCAGCGGGGAGACGTGCTCGGGGGCGAGCGCGTCGAACTGCCCGCCCGTCGGCTCGGCGAATCCCGCGAAGACGTCCTCGGTCATGCGGGTGCGGGCGCGCGGGCAGATCGCGTTGGCCGTGACGCCGTACTTGCCCAGGGCCAGCGCCGTCGAAGTGGTGAGACCGACGATGCCGCCCTTCGCCGCCGCGTAGTTGGGCTGACCCGCGGAGCCGGCCAGGAAGGCCTCCGACGACGTATTGACGATGCGGCCGTAGACCGGGCCGCCCGCCGCCTTGGACCGAGCCCGCCAGTGCACCGAGGCGAAGTGGGTGGTGTTGAAGTGCCCCTTGAGGTGGACGCGTATCACCGAGTCCCACTCGTCCTCGGTCATCGAGAACACCATCCGGTCACGGAGGATGCCCGCGTTGTTGACCAGGATGTCCAGCTTTCCGTACGTGTCGACGGCCAACTGGACCAGCGCACCGGCCTGTTCGTGGTCCGAGACGTCACCGAGGTGCGCGACGGCCCGGCCGCCGGAGGCGAGGATCTCGGCGGCGACCTCATCGGCGGGCGCGGCCGAGGCCTCGCCCGAACCGTCGCGCCCCGGCTGCCCGTAGTCGTTGACGACGACGCTCGCGCCGAGCCTGGCCAGTTCCAGGGCCTCCGCCCGGCCCAGGCCGCGCCCGGCGCCCGTGACGATCGCGGACAGGCCTTCGAGTGGCAGTGACATGCGAGTCCCTTCGTGTCCTCAGATTTCGATGCAGGTGCGCAGGGCCTCGCCGGTGCGCATCTGGTCCAGGGCGTCGTTGATCGAGTCGAGCCGCACCCGGTGGGTGATCAGACCAGCCAGGTCGATCCGGCCCGCGCGCCACAGGGCGATGGCCCGCTCGTACGAACGCAGCACGTCACCGCCGCCGTACATGGACGGCAGGATCCGCTTCTCGTCGAAGAACAGCTCGAACATGTTGACCTGGAAGTGGTCGTCCATGGCGCCGGCGCCGACGACGCACAGGGTGCCGCCGCGTCGGGTCGTCTCGTACGCGGTGCGCGCGGTGGCGGCCTTGCCGACGACCTCGAAGACGTAGTCGAAGCCCTCCCCCGCGGTGATCCGCTGCTTGGCGTCGGCGAGCTCGTCGGGCGAAACCGCCTCGGTCGCGCCGAACTTGAGCGCCGCCTCGCGCCGTGAGGCGACCGGGTCGACGGCGACGATCTGCGCGGCGCCCCGCACCCGCGCGCCCTGGATCGCCGAGATGCCGACGCCGCCGCAGCCGATGACGGCGACGGATGAACCGGCCTCCACCTGGGCGGTGTTGATGGCCGCGCCGAGTCCGGTGGTCACGCCGCAGCCGATGAGGGCGGCGATCTCGAAGGGCACGTCGTCGGGGATCGGGACGGCGCAGCCGGCCCCGACCACGACCTCCTCGGTGAAGGTGCCGGTCCCGGCGAAGCCGAAGACCTCACCGCCGGGGCGCTTGAAGTTGGGGACGCCGGAGTTCATGAGGCTGGCCAGACACAGGTGGCTCTGGCCGCGCCTGCACGACGCGCAGGCGCCGCACGCGGGCAGCCAGCAGACGAGCACCCGGTCCCCCTGGCTGAGCCCGGTGACGCCGTCCCCGATGTCGATGACCTCGCCGGCGCCCTCGTGGCCGGGGACGAAGGGAGCGGGCTGCGGCAGCACGCCGTTCATCGCGGAGATGTCGGAGTGGCACAGTCCGGTGGCCCGGATGCGGAGCTTGACCTTGCCGGGACCGAGGCCCACGGTCTCGACGTCGTCGAGCACTTCGAGCTTGTCCTGCCCTATCTCGTGCAGTACGGCTGCGCGCACGGTACGACTCCCTTCTCAGGTGTGTACGACTCTGTACGACCTCTGTACGACCTCAGGTGTGCTCAGGGTGTGCGACCTCAGGGGTGTGCGACCCCAGGTGTGTCCGGACCTCAGGTGTGCACGACGGTGGTGTCGGCCAGGACCGGCGCGTCGTCCCGCTCCACGGCTGTGACGGACACCTGGACGCGCCCCGGCGACCGCCACATCCGGACGCGCAGGGTCTCGCCCGGGTACACGACCCCGGCGAAGCGGGTGCTGTACGACGTCACCCGCGCGACCTCACCGCCGAGCACGGTGTCGACGACGGCCTTGAGCGTCATCCCGTACGAGCACAGCCCGTGCAGGATGGGCCGGTCGAAGCCGCCGAGCTTGGCGAACTCGGGGTCCGCGTGCAGCGGGTTCCAGTCGCCGGACAGCCGGTAGAGGAGCGCCTGGTCCTCACGGATGGGCTTCTCGACGGTCACGTCCGGTGCGCGGTCGGGGAGTTCGAGCCGTTGCGAGGGTCCGCGTTCGCCGCCGAAGCCGCCTGCGCCGCGTACGAAGATCTGCGCGTCGCAGGTCCACAGCGGGCCCGCGTCGTCGGCCGCCTCGGTGCGCAGCACGATGACCGCCGCCTTGCCCTTGTCGTACACCGCCTCGACCCTGGAGGTCTGCAGGGCCCTGCCCTTGACGGGGATCGGCCGGTGCAGCTCGATGGACTGGCCGCCGTGCAGCACCTGGGTGAGGTCCACGTCGATGCCGGGCGCCGCGAGTCCGCCGAGCGAGGCCATGCCCGCGCCCGCGACGGTGGCGAAGCTCGGTAGGACGTGCAGCGTGGACTCAAGGGTGTAGCGCAGCTCGTCGGGGTCGGTGGCGGGAAGGCCGGCGCCGAGGCCGAGATGGTAGAGCTGAATGTCTTTGTGATCCCAGGCGATCTCGCCGGATCGGGGCTCTGCGGCGACGGCCTTGGCGGCATCGATGGGCATGGATGCGTGCTCCTTGAGGGAGAGAAGACCTCGGTGCGGCCGTCCGCACCGTCGGCCGCACCGAGGTCGTACGGGATCGGCCGCGAACCGCCCGTTCTAGAACGCGTTCTAGGCCGATGGCCCCTATATATAACGCACGCCCGGATACTTGTGAAGACTGCTGACGCCACGTCAGATAGGCCCGGTACTTTTGTCCCGCGCGAGTCCGTACATGCGCATCTGCCGGGGCGCCGGTGGACTCCGTAGCGTCCATGACATGACGACGGCACAGGACGAAACGCCCGCGGCGAGCCTCGGGGAAGCAACCAGGAACGCGCTCGGACCGCCGCGCGGGAAGCACGGATCCCGCAAGGACGGCGACTGCCGGGAGACCGGACCCTGCCGGGACGACGGCATGATCTCCCCCATGGACGAACCGAAGAAATGGCAGCGGTATCAGCTCCCGGGAGCGCCGGACGGCTACAAGATGCTGCCGTGGATGCTGCTCGGCCTGGGCGGCCTCGCCAATCTCCTGCGGACCGACACCCCGAACCCGTGGCTGGGCGCGGTCGGACTCCTCACCTTCAACTCCCTCTACATCTATGTCGTGTTCAGGGCCTTCGACAAGCGGACCCGGGAGGGCCTTTCGGTCCTGCTGGCCCTGGCGGGAATGGCGGCCGTCACCTACGGCCTCGCCATCGGCTACGGCGGCGCCTGGCGCCTCCTCTTCCCCCTCCTCGCGCTGGCCTGCGGCACCATCCTGCGCAGAAAGCCGCTCGGGCCCGTGATGCTGCTCCTCGGAGGCTCCGCGGGGGTCATCGCGACCTGGGACAGCGGCGACCCGTGGACCGCGGCGGCCGTCGGCTACGGCACGGCCCTGTCCGGCGTGGTGACCTCCGCCATCCTTTCCCTCTCCGAAACGGTGCGTGAGCTGCGTGCCACCCGCGAGGAGCTCGCCCACACCGCGGTCGAGAAGGAACGCCTGCGCTTCTCCCGCGACCTGCACGACCTGCTCGGGCACACCCTCTCGGTGATCGTGGTGAAGTCCGAGGCCGCCCGCCGTCTGGCCCCGCGCGACCTGGACGCCGCGCTGACGCAGGTCTCCGACATCGAGTCCGTGGGCCGCCAGGCCCTCACCGAGATCCGCGAGGCGGTCACCGGCTACCGCGAGGGCAGCCTCACCACCGAGCTGGACGGGGCCCGCTCCGTGCTTGACGCCGCCCGCATCGAATCGGTCGTACGCCGCACGGGCTCCTCCCCGCTCGCCCCGCAGACGGAGGCGCTGCTCGGCTGGGTGGTGCGGGAGGCCGTGACCAACGTCGTACGGCACAGCGGTGCGACGCGCTGCGACATCACGGTGGACAGCTCACCCGAACGCGTCCATATGAAGATCACGGACAACGGCCGGGGCGTAGGCTCCGAACAGCCGGTCGGCCGGATCGGCGGCACGGGACTGAAGGGCCTCACCGAGCGCCTCGCGGCGGCCGGCGGGACACTCGACGCCGGGCCTTCCACCCGCGGCGGCTTCCTGGTGAGCGCCGAACTGCCCGTCGGCGCCGACCAGGAACTGGAGCCCACCCCATGATCAGAGTTCTCCTCGCCGAGGACCAGGGCATGATGCGCGGCGCGCTGGCGCTGCTGCTCGGTCTGGAGGAGGACATCGAGGTGGTGGCGCAGGTGGGGGCCGGCGACGAGATCGTGAACACCGCGCTGCTGTCGCGTCCCGATGTGGCGCTGCTCGACATCGAACTCCCCGGCCTCAGCGGGCTCGACGCCGCGGCGCTGCTGCGCGACGAGACGCCGGACTGCCGGGTACTGATCCTCACCACCTTCGGCAGGCCCGGCTATCTGCGGCGCGCGATGGAGGCCGGGGCGGCGGGCTTCCTGGTCAAGGACGGCCCGGTGGAGGAGCTGGCGGTGGCGATCCGCCGGGTGCTGACCGGCGAGACCGTCATCGACCCCGCGCTGGCCGCCGCCGCGCTCAGCGCCGGGCCGAGCCCGCTCACCGCGCGCGAGTGCGACGTACTGAACGCGTCCGTGAACGGGGCGACCGTCGCCGACATCGCGACGAAGCTGCATCTGTCGGAGTCGACGGTACGCAACTACCTCTCGGCGGCGATCGGCAAGACCGGCACCCGCAACCGCATGGAGGCGGTGCGGTCGGCGCGGCAGCAGGGCTGGCTGTAGGACCGGGTGCGGGCCCGAACGCGGCCTGGCCGCGGGTGCGGGTCCGGGTGCGGGTGCGGCCTGGCTGGTGCTGGTTCGGCCGCCGGACCGGCCGTCGGACCGCGTCCGGCCGCACGGCCGGGCCCGCGCCGGAAGGCCCTTGCCCGCGCTCCTACGCCGCGCTCTTGTGCCGCGGCAGCCAGATCAGCATCAGTACCACCCCGGCGAACAGCGCCGCCGCTCCCGCCCGGAACGCCAGCGCGTAACCGGCCGTCAGCGCCTCCGCGCTCACCGCGCCGCCGGTCCTGGACGCCGCGACCGTCGAGAGCACGGCCAGACCCAGGGCGCCGCCCATCGTGCGCGAGGTGTTGATCAGGCCCGACAGGAGCCCGGCGTCGCCCGGCGCTCCCGCCGAGGTCGCGAGCGAGGCCAGCGGTGTCGCGGCGAGCCCCGCGCCCACCATCATCAGGATGCCGGGGCCGAGTACGGCCGTCAGGTACGTGCCGTCGGCGCCCATCATGGACTGCCAGGCCATACCCACGACGGCCACCATGCTGCCGGTGATCGCGACCTGGCGCGCACCGATCCTGGCCATCAAGCGCGGCGCGAGCTTCGCGCCCAGGACCACGCTCAGGGAGCTGGGGATAAGGGCGAGCCCGGCGCCGAGCGGGGTGTAGCCCAGGACGTTCTGGGCGTACAGCGTCATGAAGAACCACATGCCGAACATCGCGGAGCCGTTCACGAACATCGCCGCGTTCGCCGCCGACACCGCCCGGATGCGGAAGAACTTGAGCGGCATCAGCGGCGCCTTCGTCCGCGCCTCCACCACGATGAACAGGCCGAGCAGCAGCAGACCGGCGACGAGCGGCACCAGCGTCGCCGCCGCGCCCCAGCCCTCCGCCTCGGTCTGCACGATCCCGTACGCGAGGATCGCGAGACCGGCCGTGACCAGCAGCGCGCCGGGCAGGTCGAGCCGCCGGCCGTCCCTGGCGTGGCTCTCGACGATCCACACGGCGGCCCCGGCCAGCACCAGCGCGCCGATCGGTACGTTGATCAGCAGCACCCAGCGCCAGGACAGGGCGTCCGTCAGTACGCCGCCGACGAGCCCGCCCGCGGCGCCGCCGCCCGCGCCCACCGCCGACCAGGTCCCTATGGCCCGCGCACGGGCCGCGCCCGCGGGGACGGCCGAGGTGAGGATGGTGAGCGTGGCGGGCGCGAGAACGGCCGCACCCAGCCCCTGCACCGCGCGGGCGGCCAGTAGATGCCACTCCTCCTGCGCGAGTCCGCCCGCGAGCGAGGCGGCGGTGAACAGGCCGAGCCCGACCAGGAAGGTCCGCTTGCGGCCGAAGAGATCCGCGGCCCGCCCGCCGAGCAGCATGAAGCCGGCGAAGGCGATCGCGTACGCGTTGACCACCCATTGCAGTCCGGCGGCGCTGAGCCCGAGGTCGGCCCGCATCGACGGCAGCGCGACATTCACGACGGAGACGTCGAGGACGACGAGGAACTGTCCGGCGCAGGCCGCGAGAACGACGAGCCAGGTGCGGGTGCTGGTGCGGGCGGGAGGTATGACGGTTTCGGAAGGGGCTTGGACCATGGGCGTCATGGTCGCAGCATTCGAGTGCCCCGTACATCCGCATTTCGCAGCAGAGGGCGGGGGTCGCAGGGCCTAGGCCGCGGGGCGGGGTGCGGGGTGCGCCTGCGGCGGCTTGTTCCCCACCCCGCCCCTTCCCGGAGTCCTCAAGCGCCGGACAGGCTGAAAGATCTTCTTTCAGCCCGTCCGGCGCTTGAGGACCGGGGTCCGGGGGCGGAGCCCCCACGCGGCGGCAGCCGCACCATGTCACAGCCGGGAAGGGGCGGGGAGGGGACAGCGCCGCAGGCACCCGCACCCGCACCACCGGCCCGCACCCCACACCCGCACCGCGCCGCACGCACCCCTCACCCCCGCCGCAACACCGTCACCACCGCCGCGCCCCCCAGTCCGATGTTGTGCGCGAGCCCGACCCGCGCCCCCGCCACCTGCCGCGCTCCCGCCTCCCCGCGCAACTGCCAGGTCAGCTCCGCCACCTGCGCGAGGCCCGTCGCGCCCAGGGGGTGGCCCTTGGAGATCAGGCCGCCCGACGGGTTGACGACCCAGCGCCCCCCGTACGTCGTCGCGCCGCTCTCCACGAGCTTTCCCGACTCGCCGTCCGCGCACATGCCCAGCGCCTCGTACGTCAGCAGCTCGTTGACGGAGAAGCAGTCGTGCAGCTCGACGACGTCGACGTTCTCGATGCCGAGGCCCGAGTGCTCGTAGACCTGGCGCGCGGCAGCCCGTGACATCGGCTTGCCGACGACATCGATGCACGAGCCCGACGCGAAGCTCTCCTCGGTGTCCGTCGTCATCGACTGCGCGGCGATCTCGACGGCCTTGTCGTGCAGACCGTGCTGGACGACGAAGCGCTCGGAGACGACGACCGCCGCCGCCGACCCGTCGGAGGTCGGGGAGGGAGTGTCATGAATCAGGTGTGGGTCTCCCCGAAGGAGTGAGCCTGATGAGTACGACGACTGATCACCTGATCGAGGGCGTCGACGGCGTGTCACTTGCCGAGGTCGGCGATGGCGCTCAGGGTGCCGACGTGAAGTCGATGCCGGTATCGCACAACGGTCTGTCCAGCGAGCTGCTGGAGGAGCTGGCCGCGCTCGCGGCCGAGAAGGTCCGCGGCGGGGGACTGCGGCTGATGGGCGAGGGCGGCCTGTTGCCGGAGCTGGCCCAGCACCTGATGCAGTCCGCTCTGGAAGCCGAGATGGACGAGCATCTGGCCGTGGAGGCCGGCCGGGTCGGTGGACGCGGGTCGCGCTCGGGTGGCAACACCCGTAACGGGTACCGGGCCAAGAAGGTGATGACGGAGGTCGGTGCTGTCACGGTGCAGGTCCCCAGAGACCGGCTGGGTACCTTCCAGCCCCGGATGCTGCCCAAGTACGCCCGCCGCACCGGCGCGTTGGACGACCTGGTGCTCTCGCTGACCGCGAAGGGACTGACCTCCGGTGAAATCGTCTCCCATCTCGCCCAGACGTACGGGATGACGACGACAAAGGAGACCATCTCCACGATCACCGACAAGGCCCTGGAATCGATGGCAGAGTGGCGCACGAGGCCGCTGGACTCGGTCTACCCGGTCATCTTCATCGACGCCGTGCACGTGAAGATCCGGGACGGCTCTGTCGCCAACCGGCCCATCTACGTGGCCGTCGCGGTCACCGCCGACGGCTATCGCGAGATCCTCGGGCTGTGGGCCGGGGACGGCGGCGAGGGCGCCAAATACTGGCAGACGGTGCTGACCGAGATCAAGAACAGAGGCGTCCGTGACGTGCTGATGCTGGTCTGCGACGGGCTCAGCGCCCTGCCTGACGCAGTGAACGCAGTCTGGCCCCAGACCGTGGTCCAGACCTGCGTGGTGCACCTCCTGCGTGCCAGCCTGCGTTATGCCTCGCGCCGCGACTGGGCCGAAGTCGCCCGCGACCTCAAGCCCGTCTACACCGCCGTCAACGAGGACGAGGCCCGGACACGGCTGACGGACTTCGACGACAAGTGGGGCAAGCGCTACCCCTCGATCGCCGGGACCTGGGAGCGGGCCTGGAGCGAGTTCGTGCCCTTCCTCGGCCTTCCCGACGCCATCCGGCAGGTCGTCTACACCACCAACGCGATCGAGTCCCTCAACGCCCGCTACCGGCGCGCGGCCCAGGCCTGCGGACACTTCCCCAACGAGACCGCCGCCCTCAAGCGCCTCTACCTCGCCACCCTCGCCCTGGACCCCACCGGCCGCGGCCGCCAGCGCTGGAACAACCGCTGGAAGTCGGCGTTGAACGAGTTCGACGTCCTCTTCGACGGCCGCCTCACCGCCGGACGGGTGTAGACCGAACAGCCCACCGAAAAACCTGTAGGCCAAACAGACGAACCACACCTGAATCCTGATAGACCCGTCGGGGAGCACTGGAGCTTGGTGAGCGGCCGGTGGATCGTCTTCGCGGCGAGGACCTCGTCGACGGTGTACGGGTCCTGGAACTGGGCGTACGGGTTGTTGACGGAGTGCCGGTGGTTCTTGGCGCCGACCGCGGCGAGCTGCGCCTCGGTCGTGCCGTAACGCTCCATGTGCTCACGGGCGGCGTTGCCGAAGATCTGCGCGGTGGGCGGGGTCATCTCGAAGCCGTGCTTCGCGGCCATGACACCGTAGTGGCGCGCCACCGGGGAGGTCGCGAAGTCTCCGGCGTCCCCTCCCCCGCCGAGCGCCCCCCGCTTCATCTTCTCGAAGCCGAGCGCGAGGACGCAGTCGCTGATGCCCCCCTCGACGAACTGCCTGGCCATCATCAGCGCCGTGGAGCCCGTCGCGCAGTTGTTGTTGACGTTGTAGACGGGGACACCGGTCAGGCCGAGTTCGTACGCCGCGCGCTGGCCGGCGGTGGAGGCCTGGAAGCAGTACCCGACGGGCACCTGCTCCACCTGCTCGTACGAGATCCCCGCATCGGCCAGCGCCTTGGTCCCGGCCTCCTTGGCCATGTCCCAGTACTGCCAGTCACGGCTCTCGGGCTTCTCGAACTTCGTCATCCCGACACCGATGATGTACGCCTTCATGCTCTCCCCAATCTCTTCTCCGGCTCACGTCCGGTCACGCTCGTCAGTCGCGCGGCAGGCCGAGGATGCGTTCGGCGACGACATTGAGCTGAACCTGGGTGGTGCCTCCCGCGATGGTCAGACAACGGGACATCAGGAAGCCGTGCACGGCCCGCTCCCCCGCCCCTTCACGCACCGCGCCCTCGGGGCCGAGCAGTTCGAGGGCCAGCTCGGCGACCTTCTGCTGGTGCGGGGTCTGGACGAGCTTGCGGACGCTGGCGCCCGCGCCCGGTTCGAGCCCGGAGACCTGCTGGATGGTGGTGCGCAGCCCGATGCAGGCGAGGGCGTGCGCCTCGGCCGCGAGCGCCCCGATGCGCGCCCGGTACGCGCCGTCCAGGTCCGCGGACCGTTCGATCAGCGCTTCGAGCCCGGTGTCGAAGGTCATCTGGTCGGCCATGTGGACGCGCTCGTTGCCGAGGGTGTTGCGGGCGACTTTCCAGCCGTCGTCCACCTGTCCCACCACCGCGTCCGCGGGCAGCAGCACGTCGTCGAAGTAGACCTCGTTGAAGAGCGAGTCGCCGGTGATCTCCTTGAGCGGCCGGATGTCGATGCCGGTGGAGGCCTTCATGTCGAGGACGAAGTAGGTGAGTCCCTTGTGCTTGGGCGCGTCCGGGTCCGTACGGGCCAGCAGGATGCCGTAGTCGGCCCACTGGGCGGCGCTCGTCCACACCTTCTGGCCGTTGATCCGCCAGCCGTCTTCCGTCCGCTCGGCCCTGGTCCGCAGCGACGCGAGGTCCGATCCCGCCTCGGGCTCCGAGAACAGCTGGCACCACAGCACCTCGCCGCGCAGCGTCGGCGCGAGGTAGCGCTCCTGCTGCTCCGGTGTCCCGTACGCGAGGAGCGAGGGCACCACCCAGGTGCCGATCCCCAGATCGCTCACCTTCACGCCCGTCTCGCGCATTTCCCGCTGTACGGCGAGCTGTTGTACGGGCCCGGCGCCGAGACCGTACGGCTCGGGCAGGTGCGGGGCGGCGTACCCGGTGGGCGCGAGCGCGCGGCGGGCGGCGCCCGGGTCGAGCCCGCGCGCCCCCGCGATCGCCGCACGCGCCTGCTCCCGGTACGCGTCCGCCGACCGCGGCAGCTCCAGCCGGAGCTCCCGGCGCACACCGCCCGCCGCGAGCCGTACGGCGTGCAGCCGGTGCGTGTCGCCCGCGCCGAGGAGCTGCCGTGCGACGAGCGCCCTGCGTAAGTACAGGTGGGCGTCGTGTTCCCAGGTGAAGCCGATTCCGCCGAGGATCTGCACGCAGTCCTTGGCGCAGCTGAAGGCGGCGTCGACGGCGGTGGACACGGCGAGCGCGGCGGTGAGCGTACGGACCTCGGCGGCCTGGGCGTCGGGACCGTCCGTGCCCGCGTCCTCGTCGGCCGCCCGCGCCGCGTCCCACACCAGTGCGCGCGCCTGCTCGACGCGTACGAGCATGTCGGCACAGAGGTGCTTGATGCCCTGGAACTGTCCGATGGGGCGCCCGAACTGCTCGCGCACCTTCGCGTACTCGACGGCCGTGTGCAGCGCCCAGCCCGCCGTCCCGCACGCCTCCGCCGCGTACAGCAGCGCCGCCAGGTCGCGGACGAGCGCGGTGTCCACGCCGAGCTCCCGGCCCGCCGGGACCTCCACGCCCCGCGCCACCACCTCCGCCGTCGGCCGGGTCGGGTCGGCGCTCTCCTGGGCGCGCACCGCGAGGGCGGATGCGTCCACCGCGAGCCAGACCGGTCCGTGCGACGCGTCGGCGACCAGCACGATCAGGTCGGCCTGCGCCGCCGCGAGCACCGGGGACGCGGTGCCGTCGAGCACATGTCCGCCGCCCTCCACCGCCACGGCGGTGAGGGTGCCGGGCCCGAGCGCCACCGCTCCGATCCGCTCGCCCGCCGCGAGCGCGGTCGCCAGTTCCCGGCGCCCGGCCCGGTGCAGTACGGCGGAGGCGAGCACGCTCGGCAGGAAGGGCCCCGGCAGTGCGGCCCGCCCGGTCTCCTCAAGGACGACGGCGAGGTCGAGCAACCCGCCGCCCCCGCCGCCGTACTCCTCGGGCAGATGCAGCCCGAGCAGTCCCAGGCCGGCGAGACCGTCCCAGTGGGCGGGTCTGCCGGGCTGCCCCGGCTCCGCGTCGAGAAGTTTGCGCACGTCCTGCGGAGGTACGGTCCGCGCGGCCCAGCCACGCACCGCCTCGGCCAACTCGCGTTGCTCACGCGTGATTCCGATGCCCATGGCGCGCACACTAGAACACGTTCCATTCTGACGGAAGGTCAGATGGTAAAGCTCCTGGTAACCGGGGGCGGATTGCCGGGCCGACTTCCCCGTACGGCAGCATGGGCCGCGCCCACGCGTACCGGAATCAGCAGAACCCCAACCGGAGGAACCCATGGCCGCCGCCGTTCCCAAGCCGCAGACGCTCGCCGCTTTCGAGGCCGCCAAGGGCTTCATGCCGCTGCGCGAGGGCCTCGCCCTGTACACGGCCGCGGTCGAGGCGGGCGCGCTCGGGCTGCCGCTGCTGGAGGTCGGCACGTACTGCGGGCGCTCCACGATCCTGCTCGCCGACGCCGCCCGTGAGGCCGGGAGCGTCGCCGTCACCGTGGACCACCACCGCGGCAGCGAGGAGCAGCAGCCGGGCTGGGACTACCACGACCCGAGCGTCGTGGACCCCGAGGTCGGCCGGATGGACACCCTGCCGACCTTCCGCCGCACCCTCCACAAGGCGGGCCTGGAGGACCACGTGGTCGCGATCGTTGGGCGTTCACCGCAGGTCGCCGCCGTCTGGGGCGGCAAGGTCGGGCTGGTCTTCATCGACGGCGGGCACACCGACGAGCACGCGAACGGCGACTACGAGGGCTGGGCGCCGCACGTCGTCGAGGGGGGCCTGCTGGTCATCCACGACGTCTTCCCGGACCCGGCGGACGGCGGTCAGGCCCCGCATCGCGTCCACCTCCGCGCCCTGGCCTCCGGCGCCTTCACCGACGTATCGGCGACGGACTCGCTGCGCGTCCTGCGCCGTACGTCCTCGGGGATCTGAGCGGCCCCGATAGCATCACCGGGTGTCGTACGACAGCCCTCCCCCCGCCCCGCGCCGCTTCGGCCGCAGCAACCTCACCGTGGCCATCGCCGCCCTGGCGCCGACCGCGCTGGCGGGCTGGCTCGTCTGGCAGACCATGGGCGGCCCCGATGGCGGCGAGCCGCCCAAGGTCATGCCGGTGCCCAGCCAGTCCGTCGCCCGCTCCAGCGCCGCTCCGCCGGTGAGCGTAACTCCGAGACGGTCCAGGCCGGCCACCCCGTCGGCCCCCGCCTCCCCCTCCGGCACGAAAACCGGCCACAGCGACGACAAGCCGGCCGGGACCGGTCCGCTGGCGGGCCGGGTCGTGGTCGTGGACCCCGGGCACAATCCGGGCAATTTCCAGCACACACGCGAGATCAACAAACTCGTGGACATCGGCACGAACCGCAAGGAGTGCGACACCACCGGCACGTCCACCAACGCGGGTTATACCGAAGCCACGTTCACCCTGGACGTCTCGCGCAAACTGCGCGCTCTGCTCCAGCGGCAGGGCGCGACGGTCAAGTTGGTACACAACGCCGATCGCCCGTTCGGCCCGTGCGTGGACGAGCGGGCCCGCATCGCCAACGAGGCGAAGGCGGACGCGGTCGTCTCCGTGCACGCGGACGGCTCCGCGGTCGGCAACCGCGGCTTCCATGTGATCCTGCCCGCCCTGGTCAAGGGTGGCGCGTCGGACACCGCGAAGATCGTCGGCCCGTCCCGCGAACTCGGCGAGCGCATCGCGGGGAACTTCGTGCGGGCGACGGGCAGCATGCCCTCCAACTACGTCGGCGGGGGCACCGGATTGGACGTCCGCAAGGACCTCGGTGGTCTCAATTTGACGACTGTGCCCAAAGTGTTCATCGAATGCGGCAATATGCGTGATCCGAAGGACGTCGCTCTGCTGACAAGCGAGAGCTGGCGCCAGAAGGCGGCGCAGGGAATCGCGGACGGCATCACGGGCTACCTCAAGGGGTAGGTCTGATACCCGGCGGACGACCCGGTCGGGCGGACGATACATTCATCCGTACGATGGGGAGCCACCCCCGAGCTTCGCACCGCGTCTTCGCATGTCCGCGCACACCGGCGCCGGCGATGACCGCCCCGACGAATCAACCCACAAAGGATCTTACGTGAACATCCGCTCCCTCACTCGAGGCGACGGCGTGGTGATCGGAGCAGCGGTGGTGCTGTTCATCGCCTCGTTCCTTGATGTCTTCGACCTTCCCGAATGCCGTGGAGAGTTCTGCGGCTCCTCCTCCTCGTCGAGCAACGCATGGGACTCGCTCGGCTGGCTGATGAGCATCTACCTCGCCGGCGTCATCGCCGCGGCGCTGATCGTGGTCAGCCGCGCCCTGCCGGGCCGCAAGGTCGCCGGTCTGGACCTCGGACAGTTCGGTGTCGCCCTCGCGGTCTTCTCGCTGTGGACGGCCTTCTGGACCATCATCGACATCGGTGACGCGGGCGCGGGCATCATCCTCGGCCTGCTCGCCACCATCGTGCTCGCGGCCGGCGCCGTCGCGTCCCCGCTCGTCCCGGCCCTCAAGGCCCCGCTGCTGAGTGCCCCGAAGCCGCAGGTCGCGCAGCCGTACGGTGGCCAGCCCGGCCCCGGCGGCTACGGCTACCCCGGCGCCCAGCAGCAGCCCTACGGCGGCCAGCCGGGTCAGCCCGGTCCCGGTCAGTCCGGTGGCTACGGCTTCCCCGGTGGCCAGCAGCCCGGCCAGCCGGGTCAGCCCGGTCAGCCGCAGCAGGCCCAGGCCGCCCCGGCGCCGCAGGCCCAGCAGGCAGCCGCCACCGCGCCCGCCGCAGACTTCGCGCCGTTCTGGTTCGCGGTCCCGGTCGCCCGTCCGCTGTACGCCGAGGACGGTTCGCCGACGCCGATCGCCGAGCTCGCGCCCGGCACCTGGTACCTGGCCGTGGAGCAGCGCGGCGCCGCGCTGGTCGCGCAGACGCAGGACGGCCGTCGTGGTGTCCTGCAGGACACCACCGGTATCCAGCGCGGCTGACGCCCGCAGCAGCTTCGACAAAGGCCCCTCGCCCCTTCCGGGCGGGGGGCCTTTGTCGTACAGTCAGCGAACTGACGGATCGTCAGAAAGCTGCGTCTGGAGGGATCCAGGGATGCGTCTCGGACTCGCGCTGGGCTACTGGGGCCGGGGCCCCGACCCCCGTCATCTCGATCTCGCCCGCGAGGCCGAGAACCTCGGCTACGACTCCGTGTGGACGGCGGAGGCGTGGGGCTCGGACGTGTTCACGCCGCTCACCTGGATCGCGGCGCACACCTCCCGCATCAGGCTCGGCACCGCGATCGCCCAGATGGCCGCCCGCGCCCCCACCGCCACCGCGATGCACGCCCTGACCCTGGACCACCTCTCCGGCGGCCGGATGATGCTCGGCCTGGGCCTGTCGGGACCGCAAGTGGTCGAGGGCTGGTACGGACGCCCCTTCCCCGCCAGCCCCCTCACCGCGACGCGCGAGTACGTCGAGGTGATCCGCCAGGTGCTGCGGCGCGAGGCGCCCGTGGAGATCGACGGCCGCTTCCACTCGCACCCGTACCGGGGCGAGGACGGCACCGGCACCGGCAAGGCGCTGAAGCCGATCACCCACCCGCTGCGCGCCGGCCTGCCCGTCCTGCTCGGCGCGGAGGGGCCCAAGAACATCGCCCAGACGACACGGATCGCCGACGGCTGGCTCCCCCTGTACTGGTCACCTACCCGCGCCGACGTGTACGAGGCGTCGCTGACCGGCGTCCCCGAGGGCTTCATGATCGCGCCGATGGCGCGGGCGCAGGTCTGCGACGACGTCGCCGAGGGACTGCTGCCGGTCAAGGCGATGCTGGGCTTCTACATCGGCGGGATGGGCCACGCGACCCGCAACTTCCATGCCGATCTGATGGCCAGGATGGGCTTCGAGGCGGAGGCCCACCGGGTCCAGGAGCTATTTCTGGCGGGCCGCAGGGAAGAGGCGGTACTGGCGGTGCCGGACGCGTTCGCCGACGAGATCTCCCTGGTCGGACCGCGCGAACGCATCGCGGAGCGCCTGGAGCTGTGGCGCGGGGGCCCGGTCACCGACCTCCTGGTGACGGCCCCGGACCCGCACACCCTGCGCGTGCTGGCGGAGTTGAACAGCTGAGAGCCGCCGCCCGGGCGCCCACCCCGCGTCAGCCGAACGATGTCCGCGCCAGCCAGAAGTCCAGCAGTTCCGCGTCGCCCAGCACCTCCACCCGGTCGCTCTGCGGGGGCAGGCGCCGGTAGAAGACCTGGAGTACGTCCGTGAGTGGGCCGCGCAGCGCGACCGTTGCCTTCGTGTGGGCCCGGCGCCAGGTGAAGCCGTACTCGCCGAACTCGATCAGCCACTCCGCGTCCGGCACGTCCGTCGCGTGCAGGTGGAGGGAGCGGCCCGCGCCGCGCAGCTCGTTCGCCTGCCGGTCCTTGCCGGTGGACTGGGTCCAGGCGACGATCTCAAGCCACTCGTCGATCGTGTCCGCCGCGACGTCCGGCTCCACCTCGAAGGTGATCCCGGCGGCGACGGCCGCGTCCGCGCGGTGGATCACCGTCTCGTGGACCATGCGGCGGGCCCAGAAGGCCACCGTGCCGTCCCCCGACCAGGACCACCGCCGGGCATCGGGACCGGCCTCCCGCAACGTCCGGGCCGCCTTCTCCGCGCCCTCCGCCAACCAGGCGTCCAGGGCTGCCGGTTCGCCGTCGCCGGGGCCGAGGAAGTCGGGGACCTGATCCTCGGGCACGTCCTCGGTCGCCTTCGTCCGTACGATCGCCTCGACCCAGCGGTGCGCGCCGCCGACGTGCCGGGCGAGGTGGCCGAGGGTCCACTCGGGACAGGTCGGCACCTTCACCGATACGTCCGCGCCGACCAGAACCGCCCTCAACAGGTCGGTCTGCCGGACGATTTCGTCACAGAAACGGTCATGCCCCAAATCAGTCATGGCCGCACTTTAAACGCGTCAGCCGGTGAGCTGGGAGGTCGAGGGAACCTTGTTCGTCACTTCGGCGCCCACGTCCTTACCCGCGTTCTTCACGCTGTTGATGATGCTCTCGAAGGCGCCGACGTCCGACTCGCCCGCCTCGCCCTTGCGCAGCTTCGTGCCGAGTCCCTTGATCGACTCGATGCCTGCGGTCAGCGGTGCCACCGCCTTGGACAGCAGCTCGTCGCCCTTGGCGTTCTTCACCGCCGCGTTGAGCCTGTTGTACGTGAAGGCTCCCGCGAGCCCCGCCTTGACCAGCGCGACCCTGCGCCCGTCGGCGCCCTTCTTGAACTTGCCCGCACGGAACGGCTTGACGATCCACTGGTACGTCGCTCCCGCCGCGAGCCCCGCGTTGGCGACGAAGCGCGTCTTGGCGAGCTTCTGCGCCTCGGCCGATCCCGTCGCCGAACCGGACGGGGTGGCCGCCGCGCCGTCCTGGTCGTCGTCGCCGCACGCGGTGGTGGTCACCAGAAGGACGCAGGTCAGCAGCAGCGCGACCAGGGCGCGGCGTACCGGGGTGGATGCGGGCACGGCGTTGCCTCCAGGGTGGGCGGTGATCGACAGCACTGTCCGCAGCATCACCCGGCCACCGCCCGCGCGCATCCCGGCGGGCGCCGCCCGGGGCACGGGCCCTGGGGGCGTGGCCCACGGGCGCGATGAACGGCGGCTTTATGCAGCGTTTAACCACTCTCCGTGGGGCAACCCGTAGAGCATGTCTTCCAGAACCAGAACGAGAAGCGGCAATCCGGTGGCCACGATCATTCACGTGGTCGCCGACGTCATGGCCTTCATCCTCGGCCTGTGGATCGTGATGTACCTGTTGGACGCGAACCGCGGGAACGACCTCGTCGAGTTCATCCACGACGCGGCCCGCTGGCTGGCCGGCTGGTCGCACGATCTGTTCACGTTCGACGAGGCCTGGGCGCGCGTGGTGTGCGGCTACGGTCTCGCCGCGCTGGTGTACCTGTTCATCGGACACGCCATCGCCGGCCGCCTGCGCCGCGGTTGATGCCGGGTGTCCGCCCCGCGGGGCGGACACACCCGCTAGCCGCAGCAATCGGGGGCGAGCCCGAGGGGCAGCCGCTCACCACTGAAGACGGCGGTGGTCGGCTCGTCCCCGCCCAGCGCGGCCACCGCGAGCAGCAGTGACCCCGCGGTCCAGGTCGTCTGCTCGCGCGGCCACACCGCGTCGTCCTCGAAGACGTATCCCGTCCAGTACATCCCGTTGTCCGCCCGCAGGTGCTGGATGGACTGGAGGATCTCCAGCGCGCGGTCCGACTCTCCCATCACCCACAGGGCGAGGGCCAGTTCGCAGCTCTCACCGCCGGTGACCCAGGGGTTGGGGTCGATGCAGCGCACGCCGAGACCGGGTACCACGAAGCGGACCCACTCCGCCTCGACCCGGGCCTTGGCCTCGGGGCCCGTGACCGCGCTCACCAGGATCGGGTAATACCAGTCCATGGAGTAGCGGCTCTTGTCCAGGAACCGCTCGGGGTGCCGCTGGATGGCGTGCCGCAGCGCGCCCACCGCCAACTCCCAGTCGGGCTGCGGCTCTTCGCGCTGTTCGGCAATGGCCAGTGCGCAGCGCAGCGCCTGATGGATCGAGGAACTGCCGGTCAGCAGCGCGTCGTTGACGATCGCGCCGCCGTCCTCGACGGACTCGCGCTTCCAGCCGATCTGCCCGCCGGGCTGCTGCAGCGTCAGCACGAACTCGGTCGCCGCGTACACGGTCGGCCACATCCGGTCGATGAACGCGTCGTCGCCGGTCGCCAGGTAGTGGTGCCAGACACCCACCGCGACGTACGCGGAGAAGTTGGACTCGCGGCCCCGGTCGGAGGGCCTCAGCCCGTCGTTGTCGTCGTACGCCGCGTACCAGGAGCCGTCCTCGTTCTGGTGCTCGACGAGCCACTGGTAGGCGCGGGCGGCGGCCTCGTGCTCACCGGCCGCGTCGAGCGCCATGGCGGCCTCGGTGTGGTCCCACGGGTCGAGGTGATGGCCCCGGAACCACGGTATGGCGCCGTTCTCACGCTGTACGGCGAGGATGCCGGCGACGGTCTCGGCGGCCTCCTCGGCGGTCAGCACGCCGGGCAGGACAAGGTGCTCGGTGCGGCCCGGTGAGGTCACTTGGCGCCCGCCGCGGCGGGCAGGTGCGGCTTGGTCGCGTACGCCACGAAGCTCTTGCCCACGATGGGGTTCAGGGCCTGCTCGGCCAGCCGGGTCGCGAGCGGCTTCTTCATGATGTCCCAGACCAGCAGCTTGTGGTACGCCCGCACCGGCAGCACCTTGTCGTTGTCCACACCGAAGGCGCACTTGAGCCACCAGTAGGGCGAGTGCAGCGCGTGCGCGTGGTGCGTGCCGTACGGCTTGAGGCCCGCCTCCCGCATCCTGCCGAGCAGTTCGTCGGCCTTGTAGATGCGGATGTGGCCGCCCTCGACCTCGTGGTACGCGTCGCTCAGCGCCCAGCAGACCTTCTCGGGCCCGTACCGCGGCACGGTGACCGCGATCCGGCCGCCCGGCTTCAGCACCCGGACCATCTCCGCCAGCACGCCCTTGTCGTCCGGGATGTGCTCCATGACCTCGGAGATGATCACGACGTCGAAGGAGGCGTCGGGGAAGGGCAGGTTGAGCGCGTCGCCCTCCATCGCGGTGGCGGTCGCACCCGCGGGCGCCTCGCCGGCCTCCTTCATAGCCGCGAACCACTTGGCGACCTCGCGGATCTCCTCACCGTTCTGGTCGAGGGCCACCACCTGGGCGCCGCGCCGGTAGCACTCGAAGGCGTGCCGGCCCGCGCCACAGCCCAGATCGAGCACACGATCGCCCGCGGCGAGCGGGAAGCGGGAGAAATCCACGGTCAGCACGGGGTCTGCCCTTCCGAGTGATTGACGGCGCCGTTCCACCGGGCGCGCGTTGCGGTGGCCGCCGAGCGGCCGGAATACCTGACTGCCGAGCGGCCACCGGCCGCCGGGGTCCGCGTCACCGGACTCCCCCGCGCAGCGCGGCACGGGCCGCGATCCGCGCGCGGTACAGCTCTGCCGTGCCCTGGGCGGCCCTGGCCCAGGTGAAGTTGGCCAGCACCCGCTCCCGGCCCGCCGCACCCAGCCGCAGGCGCAGCCCGGGGTCGCCGAGGAGGCGGCTCAGGGCGGCGGCCAACTCGCCCGCGTCGCCCGGCGGGACGGCCAGACAGGTCTCGCCGTCCGCCCCGGCGACCTCGGGGATCGCACCGCCGGTGGTGGCGACGAGCGGGGTGCCGGTGGCCATGGCCTCGGCGGCGGGCAGCGAGAAGCCCTCGTACAGCGAAGGGACGCAGGCGATCTGGGCACCGCGCACCAGGGTGACGAGTTCCTCGTCGGTGATGCCCTTGACGAACTCGATGGCGCCCTGGAGCCCGTACCGCTCGATGGCCTGCGCGACGGGGCCGTCCTCGGCGCGCCTGCCGACGACCACGAGGTGGGCCTCGGGGTGCTCGGCGCGGAGCTTGGCGAGCGCCTCCACGAGGTGGATGAGGCCCTTGAGCGGTACGTCGGCGCTGGACGTGGTCACGATGCGGCCGGGGACCTCGGCGACCGAGGGGTCGGGCGAGAACAGGTCGGTGTCGGCGCCGATATGCACGACGTGGATGCGGCTGTCCTCCACACCGAGCTGCTCGGCGATCTCCAGCCGGGAGGAGCCGGAGACGGTGAGGACGGACGGCATGCGGCGCGCGACGCGCTTCTGCATGCGGGTGAAGCCGTACCAGCGGCGCACCGAGGCGCGTCCGCGCCAGCCGTCGGCGGCGTCCAGGTCGAGCTGCCGGTCGACGGTGATGGGGTGGTGGATGGTGGTGACCAGCGGGGCACCGAGGTCGCCCAGCAGCCCGTACCCCAGTGTCTGGTTGTCGTGGATCACGTCGAACTCGCCCCGGCGCGCGGCCAGATGGCGCTTGGCACGCAGCGAGAAGGTGAGCGGTTCGGGGAAGCCGCCGGTCCACATCGTCGCGACTTCGAGTGCGTCGATCCAGTCGCGGTACTCGCCGCGCCCCGGCGTGCGGAAGGGGTCGGGCTGGCGGTACAGGTCGAGGCTGGCCAGCTCGGTGAGCGGCACGCCCTCGTCGAGCACCGGGTAGGGCTGGGAGCCGAGGACTTCGACGCTGTGGCCCAGGCGGGCGAGTTCGCGCGAGAGATGGCGTACGTAGACACCCTGGCCGCCGCAGAAGGGGTTGCCCTTGTACGACAGGAGCGCGATGCGCAGCGGGCGGTCGCCGTCGTCGGACAGGGCGGCCCGGCCGGGCGCGGGCGCGTCCGACGAACCCGCATGGGGGCCCGCCTGTATGGCCTCAGCGGTCACTCTCGGCCCCCTTCTTCACTGCTCTTTCGGCGGAGCGTAACCGCTCACGCTAATCTAGAACAAGTTCTTGTCGGCCGGGGGTCCGGGGGGGTTCCTCCAGGGGTGGCCCCCGAGGAGAGTCGGCCGGGCTTGATCGTTCAAGGAACTTTGAATCTACCGGCCGTAAGCGGCGCCGTAAGGTCCGGATCAGGTGATTCGCGCCACGGCACACGCCCTGCCATGCTGTGGCCACCTCTGGAGCGCACAGTACGGATGAATGCCATGGAGCAGGACATATGACTTCGGAAGCCAAGACGGCCGGCCCGGCGTCTGGGCCCCTCACCGAGCGCCAGGAGGCACGCCGCCGGCGCATTCTGCACACCAGCGCGCAGCTCGCGAGCCGGGGCGGCTTCGACGCGGTGCAGATGCGCGAGGTCGCCGAGTCCGCCGGCGTCGCCCTGGGCACTCTCTACCGCTACTTTCCGTCAAAGGTCCACCTACTCGTAGCCACCATGCAGGACCAGCTCCAGCATCTGCACACCACGCTGCGCAAGCACCCGCCGGCCGGGCAGGGCGCGTCGGAGCGGGTTTCCGAGACCCTGATGCGGGCCTTCCGCGCACTCCAGCGCGAGCCCCATCTGGCGGACGCGATGGTGCGGGCCCTGACCTTCGCGGACCGCGGTGTCAGCCCCGAGGTGGACACGGTCTCGCGGCAGACCACGGCGATCATCCTTGAGGCCATGGCCTTGGAGGCAGCGCCCACGCCCGAGCAGCTGTCGGCGGTCCGGGTCATTGAGCACACCTGGCACTCGGCCCTCATCACTTGGCTCTCCGGGCGCGCCTCGATCGCCCAGGTGAAGATCGATATCGAGATGGTCTGCCGACTGATCGACCTCACCGACCCGGATCACCGCCGGTAGCGGAATTCGTCACTCCATCCGCGTCCGTGCGCCGGAAGTGCGCCGGACGCGCCCCTGCTGTGCGCCCCGTTGGCCTGAATCCGTGCCCACTGTTTCCGGCCTTCGCGGGTACTACTGAGCGACGTGACATGTGGAGCACCACAGGCAGGACCTCAGGGGGGAAGTCGTGAGCCGCGTTATCCGGGTTCTTCTCGTGAACGACATTTGTTTGATGCGGTCGGGTCTGGCCGCTCTGCTCGAAAAGGAGCCCGATATCGAAATATCGACCAGCACCTCACTCGGAGCGATACAGGCCGCGCGGTCGTTAGAGCCGCGCGTGTGTGTCGTGGACACCGAAGGGCCGGGAGCACCCGGCCTGGTCGCCGGCACGGAAGTCACGGCCGCCCGCGGCCCCTATCCGGACTGCACCCTGCTTGTCCTGCTCCCGGCCGGAAAGCCGGGACTGCTGCGCCGGGCGTATGAAGCCGACGCCCTGGGGTACGTGAGCAAGGACGCGCCGACCGAGCGGCTGCTCGACGGAATTCGGCGGGTCGCCACGGGGAAACGTTTTGTCGATGATTCCCTCGCCTACGAATTCCTGGACGCGGCCCAAAGCCCGTTGACGCGGCGGGAGTTGACCGTCCTGTCACTCGCCGCCGAGGGGGCCGACATCACCGAGATCGCCGACAACCTGCACCTGTCCAACGGGACGGTGCGCAACTACATGGCGGCGATCACCCGCAAGACCGGGGCCCGCAATCGCGTGGACGCCATTCGCATCTCGCAGGGAGCGGGCTGGCTCTGACCGGCCGCCCGCCAGGTCCCGGTGGAGCGGGTCGTCGGGCCCCCTGCGGCTCCACCCGGACCGCACGGGGACGGCCGAGAAGGCGACCCCGCCGGAGGGTGAACTCCCCGCCGGTGGACGCGATTTCGGGCCTCGCGAGGTGGAGGCCGAAGACCCGCGCGCGGAACACCCCACAGGCTGCGCTGTCGGGGAGGACGGCAAAGCTGTCGCCGGTGAACGCGCGGGCCGCGAAGACGTGGACGTACCGGTGGTGGAGGGCCGTGGGCCGACCGTACGGAGACGCGCCCCGCCCGGTCGGGGGCCAATCGCCGCCGACCGGCCCCCGACCCGCTTCTCCGGCCGTCCCCCGGCCACTCGCCCGGTTGGCTACTCGTCGGGCGGGAAGACCGTCTCCCCGCTGCCGAGCAGGGTGATGGTGATGGCCTCGACCGGACAGCCCTCGGCGGCCGTCAGCACCCCCTCGTTGGCGTCGGAGTCCGGTGCCACCGGATGCGACTGGCGGGCGGTGTCCAGGGTGAAGGCACCCGGAGCGTTGTTCACGCACATCCCGGAGCCGATGCAGACGCTCCGGTCGACCTCGACGTGCCAGCGGTCCCCCATCACGCCTCCCCGTACCCCGCCGGCAGGTGGATCATCTTGTGCTCCAGATACTCGCCGTACCCCTCGGGCCCGAACTCCCGCCCCAGGCCGGAGTTCTTGTAGCCGCCGAAGGGTCCGAGCATGTCGACACTGAAGGTGTTCACGGAGTACGTGCCGGTCCGCACCCGGCGTGCGACGTCGATACCGTGCTCGACATCGGCGGTCCAGACGCTGCCGCTGAGGCCGTAGTCGGAGTCGTTGGCGATGCGCACCGCCTCCTGCTCGTCGTCGTACGGCAGCAGACAGATGACCGGGCCGAAGATCTCCTCGCGGGCGATGCGCATCGAGTTGTCGACGCCGCCGAAGAGCGTCGGCTCGACGTACCACCCCCGGTCCATGCCTGCCGGTCGCCCGCCGCCGGTGAGGATCTTGGCGCCCTCCTCCTGCCCGATCCTGATGTAGTCCAGGGAGCGCTGCTGCTGGCGCTTGGCGACGAGCGGGCCGAGTTCGGTGGCCGGGTCGAGCGGGTCGCCGACCTTGAGCGCGTGCGCGGCGGCGGCGAAGGCGTCGGCGAACTCCTCGTAGCGCGAGCGCGGGGCGAGGATGCGGGTCTGGGCCACGCAGGCCTGGCCGTTGAGCATCCAGGCGAACGGGACGATGCCCGCGACGGTGCTCGCCGCGTCCGCGTCGGGCAGGATCACCGCGGCGGACTTGCCGCCCAGCTCCAGCGTGACGCGGGTGAGGTTGCGGGAGGCGACCTCCATCACGCGCTTGCCCGCCGCCACCGAGCCGGTGAACGACACCTTGTCCACGTCCGGGTGGCCGACCAGATACTCGCTGACCTCCCGGTCCGCCGCGACGATCGACAGTACCCCCGGAGGCAGCCCGGCCTCGGTGGCGATGTCGGCGAGGATGTACGCGTCCAGCGGCGTCTCGGGCGACACCTTGAGGACGGCCGAGCAACCGGCGAGCAGCGCGGGGGCCAGCTTGGCCGCCGCGGTGAACTGCGGCACGTTCCACGGCACGACGGCCGCGACCACACCGATGGGCTCACGCCGCACCAGGATCGGCCCGAGCGCACCGGCCCGCCGCTCCTCGTGCGGGAAGTCGCGCGCCACAGTGATCATGGCGTCCCAGACCATCATCGCGGCCAGCGCCTGCATCATGACGCCGGAGGTGTACGGCGTACCGTTCTCGGAGCTGATGACGCGGGCGATCTCCTCGTGCCGTACGGCGACCGCGTCCTTGATCCGCGACACGACGGCGATCCGCTCATCGAGCGTCATCCGCGGCCAGGGCCCCTCGTCGAAGGCCGTACGGGCGGCGGCCACCGCCCGGTCGACGTCGGCCCGGGACGCGTGCGGGACGCGGCCGATGACCTGCTCGGTGTGCGGCGAGATCACCTCGATGACGTCCGTACCGAGCGGATCGACCAACTCCCCGCCGATATACAGCTTTCCGTGCTCCACAAGCTCGGTCATGACTGACGCCTCTCGCTGCGCGGGTTTTTCTCTGACGCTGCATCAGAACCGATACCAGTTAAGGCCGCAGGAGTCCACGTCGATGCGGCACTGTTGTGGCCGGGCGCTACTCGGGCAGGCTCGGCGAGCGCGGCCCGGCCGCCGCCCGGTAGGTGTTGAGGGTGACGCGGTGCGCGGTTTCCCGGCCCCTGCGGTAGGGCGGACGGAGGTGGTCGGGCAGAACGGTCGGGTGGGAGGAGCTGAACTCCACCACGCCCAGGGCGAAGGCCTGCTTGTCGGTGTCGGGGAGGGCGCCGTCCCAGCCGTCCCAGTCGGCCCAGGGCCACAGGCCGCCGATCAGATACCGGCCGTGCGTGTCGACCGCGACGAGTGTCGTCGCCCGCGCGTTCCACGAGGTCGTCCAGCACAGCCGCATCGAGGTGCCTTCCCAGGACGCGGTGAAGATGCAGTCGTCCTGGTTGATATCCCGCAGCAGCTGATCGGCGGTGTCCCGGTGGAACGCGATGGTGTCGTACGCACCGACATCGCCGGGCACGGCTCCGGGATAGGGGCCGAGCGGGGTGCCTTCGATGGTGAACAGACCGACGAACGCGGGAGCTTCCATCATCACTCCTTGACGAGCGGGTGGCCCTGCCCACATTCACCTGTTCGAGAGACCCCGCGAAGCGCCCTGCTTCCAGGGGCATTCCGGGGAATGCCGGCGAGGTTGTCGATGACCGCAGAAGGCTTTCCCGAAGCAAGGGGCTGAGCGTACCTCCGCCCTGTTTGGACAGAAAGTGGGTCCTGCCGTCGTTCGCCGGAAGATCCGCCGTCATGGATGACGCGCGGACCGGGCGCGGATTCCTCCCGCCGCTCACGCGCTCCGCGGGCCGGCGTCCGCCGGCCTTGCCGCGCGCTGGTGCGCAGGTCATCACCGGTGGGCCCATTCCGCACGCGGGACATATGCGGTTCGAAAATATGTTACTTGTGCGTTCTGCATACCTCTTTCATGACACGCGTTACTGGTTCGGTTCACGGCCGGATGACAGCGTCTGGGTGTCAACCAGCCGAAGGGGTCCAATGAACAAGGGGTATGCCGCATTCTGCGACGCCGGCCGTCATTTCTACGACGCCCCGTACCGTCGGGCGTCGGACCGTGCGAGCAGCGCAGCCCCGTACTCGGTCCTCGCACGGGAACTGCCGCAGGGATGGCAACGCCACACCTCGGGTGACTGGCTGGCATTCCGCCCCCTGGACAATCAACTCCCCAGTCAGGGCTGGAAGATCCATATATCCGCGTGTCTGGACAACGCGGAGAAGGTTCTCAGCACGGTGTGGGACTACTGCGTCCCGCGGTCGGTGGCCTTCAAGTGCATGCCGAGCCGGTATCTGCTCCATTCCCGCAACGCGAAGTACGCGGACCGCGCCGCCAGCGGGAAGTTCATCACGGTCTACCCGACCGACGAAGCGCAGTTCCACACCCTCGCGAAGGAACTCGACGAGCTCCTCACCGGCGAGCCCGGCCCCGTGATCCTCAGCGACCTGCGCTGGGGCACCGGCCCGGTCTACGTGCGCTACGGCAGCTTCACCGAGCGGTACTGCTACGACGACAAGGGTGAGCTGGTCCCCGCGATCGCCGACGCGCAAGGGGAGTTGGTGCCCGACCGCAGGGAGCCGACCTTCCACGTCCCCGCGTGGATCACCCTCCCGGACTTCCTCGAACCGCATGTCGCGGCCCGCTCCGCGAACCCGGTCGCCGAGGTCCCCTACCGCTTCGAGCGGGCGCTGCACTTCTCCAACGGAGGCGGCGTGTACGTCGGCAGGGACCTGCGCACCGACCGGCAGGTGGTCCTGAAGGAGGGCCGCCCCCATGCGGGCCTGGCCGCCGACGGCGCCGACGCGGTCACCCGCCTGGAACGTGAGTGCGACGCGCTGCGGCGGCTCACGGGACTGGGGCACACCCCCGAGGTCCTGGACTGGTTCACCCTCGGCGATCACTCCTTCCTCGTCATGGAGTACATCGAGGGCCGGCCCCTGAACAGCTTCTTCGCCCACCGGCACCCGCTGATCGACGCCGATCCCAGTGCGGAGAAGCTCACCGAGTACACCCAGTGGGCGATACGGATCCACCGGCTCGTCGAAGAGGCCATCGAGGCGATCCATGCCCGGGGTGTGGCCTTCAACGATCTGCACCTGTTCAACATCATGCTGTCGGAGGACGAGACCTCCGTGACGCTGCTGGACTTCGAGGCGGCAGCCGTCGACGACATGACGCGCCGCCAGGTCGTGGCCAATCCGGGGTTCGTCGCACCCGCCGACCGCAGGGGCTTCGACGTCGACCTGTACGCCCTGGCCTGCCTGCGCCTGGCCCTGTTCCTTCCGCTGACCAGCCTCTTCGCGGTGGACCGTGCCAAGGCCGGGCACCTGGCCCGGATCGCCTGCGAACAGTTCCCCGTACCTCCCGCCTTCCTCCAGGAAGCGGTCGATGAGATCCAGCGGGGGCAGCGGACCGAGGCCGTACGACCGGACGCGGGCGCACCCCCCGCATCGGCCGGCTATCTTCCCGTGGCACTGGCCGACTGGCCGGACAGCCGGGACTCGATGGCGCGGGCCATCATCGCCTCCGCCACGCCCGAACGTGAGGACCGCTTCTTCCCCGGCGACATAGCGCAGTTCGCCAACTCCGCCGGGGGCGCCTGCTTCTCCTACGGAGCGGCCGGAGTCCTCTACGCCCTGGCCGAGACCGGCGCCGAGCGATGTCCGGAGGCCGAGGACTGGCTGCTGCGGTCGAGCAAGGCTCCCGCCTCCGGCACGCCCATGGGCTTCTACGACGGCCTGTCCGGCATCGCGTGGGTGCTCGACCGGCTGGGGCACCGCGAAGCGGCGCTCGACCTGGCCGACACACTCACCTCCCAGCCCCGGCACGACATCGCGCCGGACCTGCACAGCGGCCTGGCGGGCCTCGCCCTCGCCCTGGACGCAATGGCCACCTCCACCGGTGAGAGCGCCCTGCACGACACGGCGATGCGATGCGCGCAGCTGATCGCCGACAAAGCCGCCCCGGCCGGCCCCTCCACCGCCCGCGCCGGACTGCTGCACGGGGCCAGCGGAACCGCCCTGCTCTTCATCCGCCTGTACGAACGCACCGGTGAGCAGGCCCTGTTGGACCTCGCGGCCGATGCCCTGCGGCGCGACCTGGACCGCTGCACACGCAGCGTCGGTGGCACCCTCCAGGTCAACGAGGGCTGGCGCACCATGCCCTACCTGGGAGCCGGCAGTGTCGGCATCGGCATGGTCATCGACGACTACCTGGCACATCGGAGCGACGAACGGTTCGAGCAGGCCAGGGAAGAGATCGTGCGGGCCGCGCAGGCCAAGTTCTACGCCCAGCCCGGCCTGTTCCGCGGAGCCGCGGGCATGGTGCTGCATCTGAGCCGCACCAGCACGCCGGGACCCGGTACGCACGCAGCCGATGTGCGCCGCCAGATCGACTCGCTCTCCTGGGGCGCCGTCCCCTACCGGGGCCATCTGGCCTTCGCCGGTGAGCAGATGATGCGTCTTTCCATGGACTTGAGCACCGGCACCGCCGGCTGCTTGCTCGCTCTGGGCAGCGCCCTGCACGAGCCCCCCGTGCACCTGCCCTTCCTCCCGCCGCTACGGCGGCCCCCTGAGCCGACTCCCTGACGGGAGTCGAGAACAAAAAAACCCGTCCCCACGATGAGAGGAACCATCATGACCCTTCTCGACCTTCAGATGCTTGAGACCCCCGCCGCCGAGATCACCGGCGAGATCGGCACGGGCGGCGGCAGCCGCGCGAGCCTGCTGCTGTGTGGCGACAGCAGCCTGAGCGTCACCACCTGTAACTGAATCAGCGCCTGCGGGGCCTGACCGCCCCGTAAGACCGACCGCGGTGGCCCCGGTGGACGCAAACCGGGGCCACCGCGCGTCCCACCCCTGCCACGGAGGCGAGGACCGCACCCGTATGGCCCGCACGCAGTCCCCCGCCGGCGCAGCGTCACCTCCCGCGCGGGCCAGGCCGGTCCTGGTGGACGCGGCCCGCCACAGTCCCGCGCACACCTCGGCCGTCCTGATCCTGAGCGCGATCTCCGCCACCGCGGCGGTCGCGCTTCCCGGCGTGCTCGGCGTCACCCTGGACCGCGCGCTCGGCGCCTCGGACGGCCTGCACCGCGCCGTGACCCTGTGCGCACTCCTGATCGTCGTGGAGGTCGTCTCCGACGCGCTGGTGGCGTTTCTCAGCGGCGTCACCAACGCTCGCAGTACCGCGCGGATCCGGCGGCGCGGCGTCGCGCACCTATTGAACCTCGAACCCCGCCGGGCGGCCGACCACTTCACCGTGGGAGATCTCGTCACCCGGCTGACCAGCAACGCCGCCGAGGCCGGCACGGCGCCGGTGACCGTGGCCGCGGGCGCCGCCTCGCTGCTCACCCCGCTCGGCGGCCTGGTCGCACTGGCGCTCACCGACCTCTGGCTGGCCGCGGCCTTCCTGGCCGGGGCGCCGCTGCTGCTGCTCCTGCTGCGCACCTTCACCCGGAGCGCCTCCGACAGCGTCACGCGGTACCAGCGCGTGCAGGCCGCCCTCGCCTCCCGTCTCGTGGAGGCCCTCGGTGGCGCACGCACCATCGCCGCAGCGGGGACGGCCGAGCGGGAGCGTGCCCGCGTCCTGGCGCCCCTCACGGAGCTGAGCGCACAGGGACGGCGTATGTGGCAGGTGTACGGGAGAGCCGTCGCCGGCAGCGGCATCCTGGTGCCGATGCTGATCGCGCTCGTCGTCGCCGTCGGCGGAATCCGCCTGGTCGCCGGGGACCTGAGCGTCGGCCAACTCCTGTCCGCCACCGCCTACACCAGCCTCGCCGCCGGCCTGGGCGCCGTAACGGGACAGCTCAACGCGCTGTTGCGCAGCCGCTCCGCCGCCCGCCGCACCGCCGAACTCCTCGCGGTCCCCGCCACCCGGCACGGTTCAACCCCGCTGCCCGCGAGCGGACTTGGCCAGGTCGAGCTGCGGTCCGTCACCGTCGTCCGCAACGGCGCCCTCGTGTTGCGCGATGTGGATCTGACCATTCCCGGCGGGGCGGTGCTGGCCGTCGTCGGCCGCTCGGGGTCCGGCAAGTCGACGCTCGCCGCCGTCATCGGCCGTCTGACCGACCCCGACACCGGGGAGGTACGGCTCGATGGCGTGCCCCTGGCCGAAGCCGACCCGGACCAGCTCCGCCGGGAGGTCGGCTACGCCTTCGAGCGCCCGGTCCTCTTCGGCGACACGGTCGGCGCCGCCATCGGCTTCGGCCCGGCCGAGCTCACCGTCCGGCAGATCGAGGACGCGGCCCGCGCCGCCGGGGCCCACGCCTTCGTGGAGCGCCTGCCCGGCCGGTACGCGGCGCCGGTGGCCGGGGTCCCCTTGTCGGGCGGCGAACTACAACGGTTGGGGCTGGCAAGGGCGTTCGCCCACGCGGGGCGCCTGCTGATCCTGGACGACGCCACCTCCAGCCTCGACAGCGTCACCGAGCTGCATGTCGGGCGGGCCCTGGTGAGCGACGTACGGGCCGGCACCCGCGTACTGATAGCCCATCGGGTCTCCACCGCGGCCCGCGCCGACCTGGTCGCGTGGGTCGAGGACGGCCGGATCCGCGCGGTGGGACCGCATCCGACCCTGTGGGAGAACGCCGAGTACCGGGCGATATTCGCCGACCCCGACGGCTCGGCCGACCGGGGCCCGGGGAAGGGGCCGGGTTCATGAAGGACAGCCCGATCCTGCCGCAGGCCAGGCGTTTTTTGGGCCGGCGCAAGCGCGTACTGCTGAAGCTGGGCAGCTGGTCGCTGCTGGAGTCCTTGCAGACCTTCGTCGGCGGCTACAGCGTCGCCAAGTCGCTCGACCAGGGATTCCTCGCGGGCCGCACCGGCCTCGGGCTTCTGTGGCTGTCGCTGGCCGCTGTCGCCGCCCTCGCCGGCGGCCTGGCCACCCGAGGGGTCTTCCGCGGCCTCGCCGACCTGGTCGAACCGCTGCGGGACGGCCTGGTCCGCAGGATCACATCGAAATCCCTGGCCGACGCGGTGAGCGGACGCGCCACCACCGCGGACAGCGCCGTGGTCTCCCGGCTGACGCACCAGACGGAGATCGCCCGCGACAGTTTCGCCGGACTGGTGCTGGTGGCCCGGTCGTTCGTGTTCACCACAGTGGGCGCCCTGGCCGGTCTCGCCTCGCTGGCACCGCAGTTGCTGCTGATCGTCGTGCCGCCCCTGCTGCTCGGCCTGCTCCTGTTCACCGCCACGCTCATCCCGATGGCGGCATGCCAGCGGAACTTCCTGCGCGCCGACGAGGCGCTCGCCACGCAGGCGGGGGCGCTGGCGGAAGGTCTGCGGGACGTGGTGGCCTGCGGCGCACGGGCGCAGGTGGCGGACCACACGTACGAGCTGATCGAGAACGAGGCGCGCACGGCCCGGACCCTCGCCAGGTGGGCCGCCGCCCGCACGCTGGCCCTCGCCGTGTCGGGCCAGCTCCCGGTGGTGCTGCTCCTCGCCGCGACCCCCTGGCTGCTGCGCCAGGGGCTGACCGCCGGCACCCTGGTCGGCGCCCTGACCTATCTCATGCAGTCGCTCCTGCCGGCGCTGCACACCCTGATGCATGCCCTGGGAGCCGCAGGCACCAGGCTGCTGGTCGTCCTGGACCGGCTGACGGCCGGGACGTATCCGGATCCCCTCACAGCGGTGACCACGGCCGAATCCGCAGGCACCCGGTCCGCCGGCGACCCTCGGGCGCCCGCCGTCGAACTGAGCGCGGTGACGTTCGCCTACCGCCCCGATGCCCAACCGGTGCTGGACAGGCTCACGTTGACGGTCGCGGCCGGTGAACATCTCACCGTCGTGGGCCCCAGCGGCATCGGCAAATCCACCCTGACCGCCCTCATCGCCGGTCTGCTCACTCCGGACCGGGGACGGATAAGGGTGCAGGGGCGCCCGGCGGTCGCGGGCGGTCCGTCCGGGGTCCGCGTCCTCATTCCGCAGCAGGCCTACGTCTTCACCGGCACCCTGCGCGAGAACCTGCTCTACCTGTGTCCGGACGGAGCGTCGGCCACGGCCGTGCGTCACTCCGCCGAAGCGGTCGGCCTGGGCCCGCTGGTCCAACGCCTGGGAGGGTACGACTCCCCGCTCGACCCCGCCGCCCTGTCGCACGGCGAGCGTCAACTCGTCGCCCTGGCGAGGGCGCACGTATCGCCCGCGGCTCTGATCCTGCTCGACGAGGCCACCTGCCACCTGGATCCGGCGGCCGAGGAGCAGGCGGAGGCGGCCTTCGCCGAACGGCCCGGCACCTTGATCGTGGTGGCCCACCGCATCAGCTCCGCCGAGCGCGCGGACCGGATCCTGGTGCTGGACGGCGCCCACGCCGCGCACGGATCCCATCACGAGCTGATCGAGCGTTCGCCGCTCTACCGGGACCTGGTCGGCCAGTGGCACGCCGAACACATCTGACTCCGCGCCCCGGCCGGCCACTTGCAGACCCGATGAGCCGTTCAACTACCCGGTAGAGACAATTGACTTGGGCATCGATTGGAACGAGTTCTAGTTATAGTGGGCGAAGCCTGACGGCTGCCGGACGCCGCGCGACCGGCGCCGCGCCCCTACGCGACCGAGACGAGGCCCCATGAAGCAGGTGACCGACCAGGTGACCGCACACGGCGGAGGCGTCTGGTCCCTCAAGGTGCCCATCCCGGACAACCCGCTCGGTCACACACTGGTCCACCTGCTCGACACCGACGAGGGCCCGGTCCTGATCGACACCGGCTGGGACGACCCGACGTCCTGGGACACCCTGGTCGCGGGCCTCGCGGCGCTCGATGTGGCCGTCGCCGACATCCACGGCGTGCTCGTCACCCACCACCACCCCGACCACCACGGCCTGTCCGGCCAGGTGCGGGACGTCTCGGGTGCGTGGATCGCCATGCACGCCGCCGACACCGACGTCGTACGCCGCACCCGCGGCGCGAAGCCCAGCACCTGGCTGGACTTCATCACCGCCAAACTCACCACCGCGGGCGCCCCCGAGGAGCACCTCGCGCCGCTGCGCGCCGCCCGCGAGTCGGGCCGCACCCGCACCCTGCCGGGCCTGAGCGCCGCCCTCCCGGACCGCGAGATCGTCCCCGGCGACCTGCTCCCGCTGGCGGGGCGCCGGCTGCGCGCGATCTGGACGCCGGGCCACACCCCGGGCCATGTCTGTCTGCATCTCGACGAGGCCCATCCGGCGAACCTCCCCGGCAACGGCCGCCTGTTCTCCGGCGACCACCTCCTGCCCGGGATCACCCCGCACATCGGCCTGTACGAGGACCCGGACGACGCCACGGTCACCGACCCCCTCGGCGACTACCTCGACTCCCTGGAGCGCATCGGACGGCTGGCTCCCGCCGAGGTCCTGCCCGCCCATCAGCACGCGTTCACCGACGCTCCCGCGCGCGTGGCCGAACTGCTGGCCCACCACGAGGACCGACTGACCGGCCTGCGCACCCTCCTCGCCACCCCGCTCACCCCGTGGCAGATCGCGGAGCGGATGGAGTGGAACCGCCCGTGGGAGCAGATCCCGTACGGGTCGAGGAACATCGCGGTCTCGGAGGCGGAGGCGCATCTGCGCCGCCTGGTGAAGCTGGGTATGGCGGAGCCGGTGATGGGCAGCGACCCGGTCACCTACCAGGCGGTGTAAGGGTCCGGGGACCGAGCGAGGGCGTTACGGGCCGGTAGAGTGTGCGAGTCGTCATCATGCCCGTACAGGGGGAAGCCGGTGCGAATCCGGCACTGACCCGCAGCCGTATGTCGTCCCCGAGGGACGACGAGTCGCAACACCCTGCTCGGCATGACTGGCTCGGCACCGTCGAGGTATACGGGGCCGGCGCCCGGTGCGTGGTCCCGCGTGCTCGTGCCCGGCTCCGCCAGCAGGAGAGGCCCCCGCCCGTCATGACCTTTCGCCGCAGCGCAGCCACCGTGCTCGCCGCTTCCGCCGTTCTCTGCGCAGCCGCCGGCCCGGTGGCGGTCGCGGCGCCCACGCCGTCCCCCAAGCCCGTGATCCCCTCCGGGCTGTACGGCACGACGGACCCCATGTACGACGGTGTCTTCCGGCAGTCGCTGGCCCTGCTCGCCCAGGACACCGTGGGCGTCAAGCCCGCGGCGAAGGCCGTGAGCTGGCTGGTCGGGCAGCAGTGCGACTCCGGCGGCTTCCCTGCGTTCCGCGCCGACGCCACCGAGCCATGCAACGCGAAGACCATGGTGGACAGCAACGCCACCGCCGCCGCCGTGCAGGCGCTCGTCGCGCTCGGCGGGCAGGACGCCGTCGTGAAGAAGAGCGTCGACTGGTTGAAGTCCACGCAGAACCAGGACGGCGGCTGGAGCTACAGCCCCGGCACCGCGACCGACTCCAACTCCACGTCGATAGTGATCGGCGCGCTGGCCGCGGCGGGCGAGAAGCCGGGCGAGGTCAAGTCGCAGAAGAGCAGGTCGCCTTACGACGCGCTCGGCACGTTCGCCATCCCGTGCGACGCGAAGACGGGCGGCGGCGCGTTCGCGTACCAGCCGGACAAGGCCGGGAAGCTCGCGCCCAACGGTGACGCGACGGCCGCGGCCGTGCTGGGCGCGCTCGGCAAGGGCCTGGTCGCCGAGGGCAAGGACGGCGGCAAGAAGGCCTCGTGCACGCAGGGCGGCAAGCCGACCCCGGACATGACGTCCGGCAACGGCGCCGCGTACCTGGCCACCACCCTCGCCAAGACCGGCCACCTCGACACTCCCCCCATGCCCGGCGCCGAGGACACGAAGCCGCTGCCGGACTTCGGCAACACCGCCGACGCCGTGGTCGCGCTGGCCGCGCAGGGCGGGGCCGAGCAGGCGCGGAAGCCGCTGACCTGGCTGGAGAAGAACTCGGCCGGCTGGGCGAAGCAGAGCGGGCCCGCCGCGTACGCGCAGCTGATCTTCGCCGCGCACGCGACCGGCACCGACCCGAAGTCCTTCGGCGGCGCCGACCTGGTCAAGGCGCTCAACGCGACCGGGCCGACGCCCGAGTCCGTGCGGCCGGCCGGTGACAAGGACGAGAAGAAGGACGACGGCGGCGGCTTCGGCGCCTGGTGGATCGTCGGCATCGTCTTCGTCGCCAGTGCGGGCGCGGGCATCCTGTTCAGCGGCCGCAAGAAGAAGAACCAGCAGCGGTGAGGACGCGTACGCGTCCGGTCGCGCTCCTCCTCGCCCTGTGCGCCGCGCTCGTGGTGCTGGGCGGGGCGGGGTCCGCGCAGGCGGCGACCGGCTACCGCTACTGGTCGTTCTGGGACCAGGACGGCGGCGGGAAGTGGGCGTACGCCACCCAGGGTCCTTCCACCGCGAGGCCCGCCGACGGTGACGTCCAGGGCTTCCGGTTCGCCGTGAGCCAGGACTCGCAGGACGCCGCCAAGCCGCGCGGCGCCGGGGACTTCCGGGCCATCTGCGGGGCCACCCCCGCCCAGGGCGACGCGAAGCGGGTCGCCCTGGTCATCGACTTCGGCACCGCGGCCGACGCTCCCGACGGGGAACGCCCGCCCGCCCCGCGCACCGCCTGTGCCCGGATCCGCCAGGACGCGACCAGCGCGGAGGCGCTCGCCGCGGTGGCGAAGCCGCTGCGGTACAACAGTGACGCGCTGCTGTGTGCGATCTCCGGCTACCCGAAGGCGGGCTGCGGGGACCAGGTCGCCGCCGCCGACGGCAGGAAGACGGCCCCGGCGACGGAGAACACACCCGACGAGGGCGGCCCCTCCGCCGGGATCCTGGTCGGCCTCGCCGCCGTCCTCGCGCTCGGCGCGGCCGGTGTGTGGCAGGGCCGGCGCCGCCGCGGACGACCGTGACCCTGCGCGCGCCCGAGGCGAACCGCAGCAACGCCCTGCACGCGGGGGCCTGGTGGCTGTGGGCACTCGGGCTCGCCACCGCGGCGTCGCGCACCACCAATCCGCTACTGCTCGGGCTGCTGGTGGGCGTCGCCGGCTATGTCGTCGCCGCGCGCCGCACCGCCGCGCCGTGGGCCCGTTCGTACGGCGCGTTCGTCAAGCTCGGCCTGGTGGTCATCGGGATCCGGCTGCTGTTCTCGGTGTTCCTCGGCTCACCGGTCCCCGGCACCCACACCCTGTTCACGCTGCCCGAATTACCGATGCCCGACTGGGCGAGGGGGGTGCGGATCGGCGGCCGGGTGACGGCCGAGCAGCTGGTTTTCGCCCTGTACGACGGCGCGAAGCTCGCCACGCTCCTCATCTGCGTGGGCGCCGCCAACGCGCTCGCCAACCCGGCCAGGCTGCTCAAGTCGCTGCCCGGAGCGCTGTACGAGGTGGGCGTCGCCGTTGTCGTCGCGATGACCTTCGCGCCGAACATGGTCGCGGACGTGCTGCGTCTGCGGACCGCGCGCCGACTGCGCGGGCGCCCCACCAGCGGCATCAAGGCCGTTCTCCAGATCGGGCTGCCGGTCCTGGAGGGCGCGCTGGAGCGGTCGGTCGCGGTGGCCGCTTCGATGGACGCACGCGGCTACGGCCGCAGCGCCCATGTCCCGCCCGCCGTGCGGCACACCACGACCGTGCTGACCATCGGCGGACTGCTCGGCGTGTGCGCCGGGTCGTACGGGCTGCTGGCCGCCGACGGGGCCGGGTTCGGGCTGCCGGTACTCGCCGTGGGGCTGCTCGCCGCGATGGCGGGCCTGCGGCTCGGCGGCCGGCGCAGCATCCGTACCCGCTACCGGCCCGATCTGTGGGGCACGCGCGCGTGGCTGGTGGCCGGATCGGGGGCGGCGGTCGGGGGGTTGATGATCTGGGCCGGCAGCCATGACCCGGTGGCCCTGCACCCGGGTGTGGTGCCGCTGGTCGCACCGGAGTTCCCGCTGTGGCCCGCCGCGTCCGTACTGATCGGCCTGCTGCCGGCCTTCGTGGCCCCGGCGCACCGGGAACCGGCGGCAGACAGGGCGCCGGCAGCGGCAGGGACGCCGGCGCCCACGAACTCAGCGAAGGCACCAGCCACAGAGAAAGAGACAGGCCAGTGATCCGGTTCGAGAATGTGTCGGTCAGTTACGCCGACGCCGCCGCGCCCGCGATCCGGGGCGTCGATCTCACCGTGCCCGAGGGCGAGCTGGTCCTGCTCGTCGGGCCGTCCGGAGTCGGCAAATCGACTTTGCTGGGCGCGGTCTCCGGGCTCGTCCCGCACTTCACCGGCGGCACCCTGCGCGGCCGGGTCACCGTCGACGGCCGCGACACCCGCACCCATAAGCCGCGCGAACTGGCCGACCTCGTCGGCACCGTCGGCCAGGACCCGCTGGCCCACTTCGTCACCGACACCGTCGAGGACGAGCTGGCGTACGGCATGGAGTCCCTGGGCATCGCGCCGGACGTGATGCGGCGCCGGGTCGAGGAGACCCTGGACCTGCTCGGTCTCGCCGAGCTGCGCGACCGCCCGATCGCCACCCTCTCCGGCGGCCAGCAGCAGCGCGTCGCGATCGGCTCGGTCCTCACCCCGCACCCGAAGGTGCTGGTACTCGACGAGCCCACGTCCGCCCTGGACCCGGCCGCCGCC
The DNA here is from genome assembly GCF_051131715.1 of Streptomyces sp. A5-4. Taxonomy (NCBI): domain Bacteria; kingdom Bacillati; phylum Actinomycetota; class Actinomycetes; order Kitasatosporales; family Streptomycetaceae; genus Streptomyces; species Streptomyces sp. A5-4. The sequence goes on from NZ_CP178591.1 coordinate 2,068,144, forward strand.
GAGGAAGTGCTGGCCGTGCTGCAGCGCCTCGTGCACGACCTGGGGACGACGGTGCTGATGGCCGAGCACCGCCTGGAGCGGGTGGTGCAGTACGCCGACCAGGTCGTGCTGCTGCCCGGCCCCAGCGAGGCCCCCGTCCTCGGTGCGCCCGCCGCCGTGATGGCCGTGTCACCGGTGCATCCGCCGGTGGTGGCGCTGGGGCGGCTCGCCGGCTGGGACCCGCTGCCGCTGTCCGTACGGGACGCCCGCCGCCGGGCCGCCGGACTGCGGGAGCGCCTCGCGGACCGTACGCCCGCCGCCACACCCGACCCGCCGCCCGCCCCGCCCGTCGCCGAGACCCGGGCCCTGACGCTGCGCCGCGGGCGGACCGAAGCGCTGCGCCGGGTGACGCTGTCGGTGCGGCCGGGCGAGACGGTCGCGCTGATGGGCCGCAACGGCGCGGGCAAGTCGACGCTCCTGGGCGCGCTCGTCGGCATGCACGAGCCGACGTCGGGCTCGGTGCGCGTCGGCGGGAAGGTCCCGCACCGCACCCCGCCGCGCGAGATGATCCGCCGCGTCGGGCTCGTACCGCAGGAGCCGCGCGATCTGCTGTACGCCGACACCGTCGCCGCCGAGTGCACGGCCGCCGACCGGGACACCGGCGCCGAGGCGGGCAGCTGCCGGGCCCTGGTGACCGCGGTGCTCCCGGACGTACCGGACAGCACCCACCCGCGGGACCTGTCGGAGGGGCAGCGCCTCGCGCTGGCCCTCGCCGTCGTACTGACCGGGCGGCCCCCGCTGCTGCTGCTCGACGAACCGACCCGCGGTCTGGACTACGCGGCCAAGGCCCGCCTGGTCACGATCCTGCGCGGGCTCGCGGCGGACGGGCACGCGATCGTGCTCGCCACCCACGATGTGGAGCTGGTGGCGGAGCTGGCGCACCGGGTGGTGATCCTCGCCGACGGCGAGGTGGTCGCCGACGGGCCGACGCCCGAAGTGGTGGTGTCCTCGCCCGCGTTCGCCCCGCAGGTCGCGAAGATCCTCGCGCCGCAGAAGTGGCTGACCGTCTCGCAGGTACGGGACGCGTCGGCGGGCCCCGAGGCCGCCGTATGAGCGGACAGAAGGTGTCGGGCCGCCGCCCGCGGGTGGTGCGGCTGGGCCCGCGGGCCGTCGTCGCGCTGCTGCTTATCAGCGTGATCGGGGTGATCGCCTTCGGCTGGCCGCTGCTCGCCGACTCCGCGTCCGGGCTCGCCCACTCGAAGGACGCGCCGTGGCTGTTCGCCGCGCTGCTCCCACTCCTGGTCGCGGTCGTCGTGGCGACCATCGCCGACTCGGGGCTCGACGCGAAGGCCGTCGCGATGCTGGGTGTGCTGGCGGCCGTGGGGGCGGCGCTGCGCCCGCTCGGGGCGGGCACCGCCGGGCTGGAGCCGATGTTCTTCCTGATGGTGCTGAGCGGGCGGGTGCTTGGCCCCGGCTTCGGCTTCGTGCTGGGCTCGGTGACGATGTTCGCCTCCGCGCTGCTCACCGGCGGTGTCGGGCCGTGGATGCCGTTCCAGATGCTGGCCATGGGCTGGTTCACGATGGGCGCGGGCCTGCTGCCGGGCGCGGAGCGGCTGCGTGGCCGCGCCGAGCTGCTGATGCTGGCGGCGTACGGCTGCGTCGCGGCCTTCCTCTACGGCACGATCATGAACCTCCAGGGGTGGACGTACATCGGCGGGCTCTCCACCGGTGTCTCCTTCCACCCCGGCGACCCGGTGCACGAGAACCTGGTCCGCTTCCTCACGTACTGCGCGGCCACCTCGCTGGGCTGGGACCTGGGCCGGGCCGTCCTCACCGTCGCCCTGACCCTCACCATCGGCGCGACGGTCCTGAAGGCGCTGCGCCGGGCCACCCGCCGGGCCGCCTTCGAGGCGGCGGTCACATTCGAGGCCCAGAAGCCGTAGGCAGTACGTCGCTTTCCGTGACGGAAGCGCGCCGGATCGGTGAGGCGGCCCACAGGACCTTGGTCCCCAACGAGCCTGGATAGTACTCACGGACACCCCCTCCGGGATCTTTCCGCGAGGCCACGACCTGCACAGACGGCAGCAATACCACTTCAGGTACTTTCTGCCTGAATTACCGGTTCGACTAGTAAGAGGGGTAATTGCGACGAGATGCCCGCTCTGCTCCACTGGAGCAGTCGCCGGGTGAAGCAGGCCGCCGCAATCGGCCCACCCCCGCGACACCCCCCGTTCCCAACGTTAGGTTCCTCCGTGTCCTCTGTGATCACTCGCCGCCTCGCCACCCGCTCGAAGTCCGTGGCCGCCGGCGCTGCCGTGCTGCTCGGCTCCGTGGGCGTGGTGATGGGCGGCGGCGCCTCCGAGGCCGCGGCGGCGACGCCGCAGTCGGTCGCGAAGAAGATCATCGCGGACGACGCCCAGTTCCAGTGCTTCGACAACATCGTCGAGCACGAGAGCGGCTGGGACCACCAGGCCAACAACGCATCGTCCGGCGCGTACGGCCTGGTCCAGGCCCTGCCGGGCTCCAAGATGTCGTCCGCGGGCGCCGACTGGAAGACCAACCCGGCCACCCAGATCAAGTGGGGCGTGGACTACATGAACGACCGCTACGGCAACCCGTGCGGCGCGTGGAGCCACTGGCAGGCCAACGGCTGGTACTGACCAGCCACACCACCACCCGGCTCACAAAGGCCCCGCTGAGATCGACCTCTCCCGGCCGATCGCAGCGGGGCCTTCGCCTGCGCCCACCCGGCCCGCTCGACCCGGCGGGTCCACACCCGGCCCGGCCACATCCATCCAGCTCAGCCACATCCAGCCCGTCCGGTGTTTGACGACCGGGCCTGGGCGGAGCCCGCCGCAGCACGCCCACCCCGCCCATTCCAGCCCGTCCGGCGCTTGAGGACCGGGGCCTGGGGCGGAGCCCGCCGCGCCACACCCACCCCGCCCATTCCAGCCCGTCCGGTGCTTGAGGACCGGGGCCTGGGGCGAAACCCGCCGCACCACACCCACCCCGCCCATTCCAGCCCGTCCGGCGCTTGAGGACCGGGGCCTGGGGCGGAGCCCCGGCTTCGGGAAGGGGCGGGGAGGGGAACAGCGCCGCAGGCAACCCACACCCGGAGCCGCGCCCCGCACCCGCCCCCTACAGCCGCTGAATAATCGTCCCCGTGGCCAACGCCCCACCCGCACACATCGTGATGAGCGCGAACTCCTTGTCCCGCCGCTCCAGTTCATGCAATGCCGTAGTGATCAGCCGCGCCCCGGTCGCCCCCACGGGATGCCCCAGCGCGATCGCCCCGCCGTTCACATTCACCTTCTCCAGGTCCTGCTCGAAGACCTGCCCCCAGCTCAGCACCACGGACGCGAACGCCTCGTTGATCTCGACCAGATCGATGTCCCTGAGCGACATCCCCGCCTTCCCGAGCACCGCCCGGGTCGCGTCGATCGGCCCGTCCAGATGGAAGTGCGGGTCCGACCCGACCAGCGCCTGCGCCACGATCCGCGCCCGCGGCTTGAGTTTGAGCGCCCGCGCCATCCGCTTCGACGCCCACAGGATCGCGCTCGAACCGTCCGATATCTGCGAGGAGTTGCCCGCGGTGTGCACGGCCGTCGGCATGACGGGCTTCAGCCGGCCCAGCGCCTCCATGGACGTGTCACGCAGCCCCTCGTCACGGTCGACGAGCCGCCACATGCCCTGCCCGGCCGCCTGCTCCTCCTCGGTGGTCGGCACCTGCACGGCGAAGGTCTCACGCTTGAAGCGCTCCTCGCCCCACGCCACCGCGGCCCGCTCCTGCGACAACAGCCCCAGCGAGTCGACACGTTCACGCGTCAGCCCGCGATTGCGCGCGATCCGCTCGGCCGCCTCGAACTGATTGGGCAGATCGACGTTCCACTCCTCGGGGAACGGCTTGCCGGGGCCGTGCTTCGACCCGCTCCCCAGCGGCACCCGTGACATCGCTTCGACGCCACAGCTGATGCCGACGTCGATCGCCCCGGCGGCGATCATGTTGGCGACCATGTGACTGGCCTGCTGCGAAGACCCGCACTGGCAGTCCACGGTGGTGGCGGCGGTCTCGTACGGCAGTCCCATGGCGAGCCACGCGTTGCGCGCCGGGTTCATGGACTGCTCGCCGGCGTGCGTGACCGTACCGCCGACGATCTGCTCGACGCAGTCGGCCTGGATTCCGGTGCGGCCGAGGAGCTCACGGTAGGTCTCACCCAGCAGATAGGCGGGGTGCAGGTTGGCGAGCGCGCCTCCGCGCTTGCCGATGGGGCTGCGTACAGCTTCGACGATGACGGGTTCCGCGGCCATGAGCTCGTCCTCTCCTTACCCGTAGGACGTCCCGGCGCCCACGGCAGGCTTGGAACTAGTACGCGTTCTAGTTCTTGCCTCAGTCTTATGAGTGGCACCCCTGTAGCGCAAGGGCCCTGCACGCGGTACGCGCCTGCCGCGCACGCAACAGTTGGCGCCAAATCCCTTGCCACTTGTAGAACTCGTTACTACATTCCGGGCAACTTCTGATGGTCCGTCAGACATGGAGTTGCCGATGCACTGCCCCGCGCTGCCCGACGGGTTCGACTTCACCGACCCCGACCTGCTCCAATCCCGGGTCCCTCACCCGGAGTTCGCACAGATGCGGCAGACCTCTCCGGTGTGGTGGTGCGCACAGCCGCACGGCATCTCCGGCTTCGACGACGCGGGCTACTGGGTGGTTACCCGTCATGCGGACGTCAAATATGTCTCCACGCACCCGGAACTCTTCTCCTCCCACACAAACACCGCGGTCATCCGCTTCAACGAGTCGATCAGCCGCGATCAGATCGACGCACAGCGGCTGATCATGCTCAACATGGACCCGCCCGAGCACACCAGGGTCCGCCAGATCGTGCAGCGCGGCTTCACCCCCCGCGCCATCCGGTCGCTGCAGGGCGCCCTGCGCGACCGGGCCCACTCGATCGTCGATGCCGCGCTCGCGAACGCCAAGGACGACGGCACCTTCGACTTCGTCACCAACATCGCCGTCGAACTGCCCCTGCAGGCCATCGCCGAGCTCATCGGCGTACCGCAGGAGGACCGGACCAAGATCTTCGACTGGTCCAACAAGATGGCGGCGTACGACGATCCGGAGTACGCCATCACCGAGGAGGTCGGCACCGAGGCGGCCATGGAGATCGTCTCGTACGCGATGAACCTCGCCGCCGCCCGCAAGGAGTGCCCGGCGAAGGACATCGTGTCCACGCTGGTCGCGGCGGAGGGCGAAGGAAACCTGCAGTCGGACGAGTTCGGCTTCTTCGTCATTCTGCTGGCGGTGGCCGGCAACGAGACCACCCGCAACGCGATCAGCCATGGCATGCACGCCTTCCTCACCCACCCCGAGCAGTGGGAGCTCTACAAGCGCGAGCGCCCGGAGACCACAGCCGAGGAGATCGTGCGCTGGGCGACGCCCGTCGTCTCCTTCCAGCGGACCGCCACCGAGGACCTCGAACTGGGCGGCCAGGCGGTCAAGAAGGGCGACCGGGTCGGCATCTTCTACTCCTCGGCCAACAACGACCCCGAGGTCTTCGAGAACCCGGAGGCCTTCGACATCACCCGTGACCCCAACCCGCATCTGGGATTCGGCGGCGGAGGCCCGCACTTCTGCCTGGGCAAGTCACTGGCCGTACTGGAGATCAACTTGATCTTCAACGCGATCGCGGACGCCCTGCCCGACCTCAGGCTGGTGGGCGACCCACGGCGCCTGCGCTCGGCGTGGCTGAACGGCATCAAGGAGCTCCAGGTCAGCCGCGACTGAGGTAACCCGGACCAGACCCGAGTGGCAGGGGCCACTCCACGCCGCCGCCCGCCCCTGCCACTCGCCCCCAGCACGCACCATCCTGCGAACGGCGACGGGACCGTCTACCAGCGCAAGGACGGACGATGGGAAGCCGCCGGATACGTCCTCGCCCCCCCGGCAACACCCGCAAGCGCGTCCGCGTCTACGGCGCAACCCGCAAAGACGCGCTGGCCAAGCTCATCGAGAAGATCGCCGCCAGCAACCGCGGCTCCCCATCGCGACGGCCGACAGCACCGTGAGCACCTACCTCGCGTACTGGCTGGACGGCGTCGCCGTTCACCACCTGCGAGAGAACACCCACACCCGCTACGCCGCCTCCATCCGCCTCCGCCTCACCCCCCGGCCTCGGCGCCAAGAAGCTCGCCCGGCTCACCACCCGCGACGTCCGCACCTTCCTCGACGAACTCCGCACCACCTGCCAGTGCTGCGCGCAGGAACAGGACGCTGTTCGGAGGTCCTGCTGCGCCATCGGCCAGTGCTGCGAGAAGCGGCTCTCACCGCTGACTGTGACGTACGTCCACGCAGTCCTCAAGCCCGCCCTGGAACACGCCGTCCGCGAGGACGAACTGCCGCGCAACGTCGCCCGCAACGTCAAGACCACCACGCCCCGCCCCCGGCGCTTCCAGCCCCTAACCGCCGCCGAAGCCCGCCAGTTCCTCCAGTCGGCCGGCGACAACCGGCTTCACGCTCTGTACGAACTCGCCCTACGCACCGGACTCCGCAAGGGCGAACTCCTCGGCCTCCACTGGGAAGACCTCGACCTGGACGGCGGCACCGCCAGCATCCGCCGCTCGCTCCAGCGCACCCGCAGTCAGGGTCTGACCGTCCTGAACACCAAGACCCTGGCCTCCGAGCGCCGCATCGCCCTCCCCACCGAATGCATCAGCTCCCTCAAGGCCCATCAGGAGCGGCAGCAGGAAGAGCGCCAGGCGGCCGGAACTGGCTGGGCAGACAACGGCCTCGTCTTCACCACCCCGACGGGCAGACCGCTCGACCCCGGCAACCTCACCCGCCGCTTCCGTCGCATCCTCCACAGCTCCGGACTCCGGACGATCCGCTTCCACGATCTCCGTTACTCGACCGCCACCCTGCTCCTGGAGCAAGGCGTCGATCTCGTCGTCATCAAAGAGCTCCTCGGTCACGCCCACATCGGCGTCACCGCCGGCGTCTACGCCCACGTCCGACTCCGCCTCCAACGCCAGGCCATCGACACCCTCAACGACGTACTCGGCACGGGCAACGACGACCGAGAAGACCCGCCCTCCGCGGCAACCGTCCGTTGACGTTGCCGTCACCGTTGCCGTCAAGACGGCCAGATGCCCCGCCGGAGCCAAACCCGGCGGGGCATCGCCTTGCATTTTTCGGAGAAGCCAAGGTGGAAGGCGGAGAATCTCTGTGCTCAGTACATGGATTTCGCGTCCAACTATCAAACGCTACCGGGGCCCACGAGCGGGACCCGTCACTTGACCAGGTGACACCTCAACTTTCAGCGCTACTCACCGCAGAACGACAGCGCTGAACCAGCCCGTTCTAACCTCTCTGAGAACTCCACCACGAACCAGTTCGCGACAAGATGACAAGACATCCTCGCGAGAAATATCAAGTCCGTCATCCAAGCTCTCAATGAAGCGAATCACTCGCCAATCGTCGAAGACTTCCGACCCGTCCGGCAGGAAGTCGACATCTACTTCCCTGCCCCTCTGATCGGCCATTCTGCAACCGATTCCATGAACCGCGTAACCCACGCCGTCACGCGAGATACCACGTCGATCCATACCGCCGCGCCTGACCAGCGGAATCATGTCAGAAAGCGTTCTCAGTGCTGGATAACTGGTGACCATCGACTGCCTCACCGACGTCAGTGCTGAGACGAAGTCGAGCACGTATTCACGTGCGGATACATTCACCATAGTCATCTCCGCTTGTACTTGTTTGTCAGGCTATCCGGTCTGACATTCGCCCATGCGGCAACGACGTCGTCTGCACCTTTATATCCGTACCCTTGGAGCCGTTCCAAGGAAATATTCGTGTAGGGAACTTCTATTCCAGCGCGCTTGGCGGCAGCTACTCGATGATGGCCGTTGATTACATATCGCGATCCACCATGCCCGAACACCTCGATCGGGTCTCCTTGCCACCCGTTCTCCTTCATGTCCTTTGCCAGCTTGTCGACATTCTTGATCGAAGCATTTCCCGACAGACCCTCAGTGCGACTCAGCGAATACGGGTCGGCGATCCCGCAGCCTGAATTGTGCACGAGTACCGGTGTCTCGCCCGCCAGCACATAGTACGTGTGCTGGGCGCCCCCTTTCTGCCTGCGTTTTCGCAGGTCAGCAGGAATTTGCCGGTCCGTGGGTGTGCGTGGAAGTGCCTTGCTGTGCGCCCCTGTTGCCGTCGCGTTGCCGTCAGCCGATCACGCGCGTGAGGGCGGTGGAGTGGGCTTTGGCCGGTGTCCTGCCCGGGTTGGGGTCGGGCATGGTCAGGGGGCCGTACGCTGGCCCGGCAACTCGGGCAGGCTTTACCCCTGCCCGGAATGTGAACGAGTGGCCCCCTGGCCTTGCCCGACGCGGGCCCCGACTCGGGGAGGTGGGTAAAGCCCATGGAGCCGACCGACCCACCCGCCAGCTGCGCATCGGCCAACTCCCCACCGCTGCCTCACGGTCGGCCTGGTGCTCGTCGTGCGGGCGCGTCCCGGCTTCTTCGGGCTTCCAGTCGTCCGCTGTGTTGTCTGCGCGGCCTGGTCGCTGGCCGGCCCGCGGTGGCGGAGCCGAGAGCGGGCCGGATGAGCGGCCGTGCCGCGCGCGACCCGCGCCAGCGGGTCGCCTTGAAGACGTATAGAAACTTTGGACGCATGCCACTTCGGCGCTACGCCGTGACCGCTGGCGGAGACCTGTGGCTGGGGCTGCGGTCTGGTGCTCATCTCGACGGAGTGAGAGTTCGGGTCTGGCTTCCGCGATGACGCCTACTCGGTGCGGGTGACCATCGCGTGGTCGGTCACGACACGACGGAACAGATCGTGGCCAGTGCCTCCGGTGTGCTGAAGTGCCCAGTCCTGCGCGGCCTCCTGCTCATCGTGGGGACCGGACTCGACCTCGCATCCAACCGTGACGCAGAACGCTTCGTAGGTGACACCGCCTTCGGGGACGTGCCGGACGGTGTGGGGTACGTAGCGGTACACGGCGCGGGGTGTCACTGGTGCCCCTCGGGATGGCGTCGCATGTAGACATTGCAGTCAGTCACGGTCGTCATGTCGCCGACCATGCGCGCCCGGTCGCGCACGTTGGCGAGTTCGGCGCAGCCAGCGCACCCCTCGACGGGCGTCGGCTCCAACTCCAGGCGCAACGGCAGATCGACAGGCGCGGTCGAATACCTCGTTGGCTCGCTCATGGCAGGCGGTCACCCTTCGGACGTCACATGGCTGACCTGTTGACAGGTCGGTGCTCTAGTTCAGTATTCGAGTGACCGAAGCACTCCCACTACGGTTCGTAGTGCACTAGTGTGCCGTCACTGACAGCTCGTCAACTCATGTGAGGGGCAAGCCGTATGCCCAGTCCCAAGACGTTCACGAAGATCGCAGATCACTTCCGGGAGCGCATCCTTGCCGGGGAGCTTGAGCCGGGCGCCAAGCTGCCGACCAACCGCGAAATCGCCGGACAGTGGCAGGCTGCCGCCGCCACGGTATCGAGGGCCCTGCAAGCCCTCCAGGTCGAGAACTACCTCCGCACCACTCCGAGAGGCACCTTCGTCGCCGATGACCCGAAGTGGACCCTGTCGGCGCGGGACCGGCTGGCCAGGGTCCAGCGGGTGAAGTCGTTCCTGGCCGAGGGAGAGACCAGCCGGGTGACGGCTGCTGAGCTGATCGCTCCGCCGCTGTACGTGGCCGAGATCTTCGATCTGGAGCCCGGGGATCAGGTGGTCCGGCGTGAGTGGCTGGCCGGGCGGGGCAAGACGCGGACGGTGTTCGCGGTGACCTGGTATTCGGCGCCGTTCGCCGCCCTGGTCCCTGATCTGCTGAATACCGCTCCGGGCCGCAATCACGGGCTGTCCGCGCGGGTCCTAGAAGCCACCGGGCGCACGATCACCCATGCCCGTGATGACATGCACGCCCGTCCCGCCGACGCACGCGAGGCGAGTGCGCTGGGTCTTCCCGTCGGTTCCCCGATCCTGGCCGGTGCTCATCGGTGGTCGGACTCGGAAGGGATCATCGAGTACGGGGAGTGGTGCCTGCCACCCCGGTTCACCATCGGCTACGAGTACCAGTCCTGACCCATGCACGCAGAGCGTCGCCGGAGGCGAGACGCCACGGTCTCCGGGGGCGCTCCGGCACCTCTGGGTACCTCAGTCGGCGTTGCCGCGTTCCAGCCGCTCGACGCGCTCTTGAAGGTCTTCGATCTGTTCCAGGGCGCGTTCGAGATTGTGGGCCAAGTCCCCGGGTCCGGCCGCCGACGGGAACGCCCGGTTGGGGACATCAGGCGCCTTGGGCGACGCGTCCACCGGTTCCACGGTGACGGGCAATCCGGTGCCGAACCCGCCGCCCACGACGGCGTACGCGGTCCCCTGATGCAGCCCGCTCGTTCGGTGGACCTTCTTGATCCGGCCCTCCAGGGCGAGGAAGGTCAGGGCCTGCTCCGCCGCATCCGCGTCGCCGCCAATCATGTCGATCACTTCATCCACGGTCACCGTGGAGCCCCGTGGCAGTGATCCGTCCCTGATCTTCCCGACCAGCCGGCCGTGGATGAGCTGCGTGGCGAAGCCGTGGTCGTCCCAGTCGCGTACGTAGACGTCGTCGCCGGGCACCTCGCCCGGGTAGCGCAGGAGGAAGTTACTGGCCAGCAGGGCGATGGCGTTGCTGACCACGTTCAGCGGCACCGAGTAGTGGTCGGCCAAGACCTCCCGGGCGGGGAGCTTGTTCCCTGGCGCCAGGGTGCCGGAGTAGATCTGCTGCTGGAGATCACTGGCAACGGTCTCGAAGGCTTCCTCGAAGTCGGCCGAGCGGGTGACGAACGTGCCGCGACCCTGGCGGGCGATGACCCAACCCTCGTTGCGCAGGCGCCGGATGGCCTTCTGCACGGTCAGGCTCGACGCCTTGTAGGTCTCCATGAGCTGGCTCTGCGTCGGCAGCAGCTGGCCCGGCCGCAGCTCCTCGTCCCGGATCTGCTGCCGCAGGTCGTCCGCGATGCGTTCGAACGTCAAGCGCGCGCCGTCAGCAGCAGGCATGTCCATCCCTGGTCCGGGTTCGAATCTCACAGGTCTCACGCGGACCGCTGCCCCTTCTTTCACCAGCTCAGCCATCCACGGTGCCAGGGTAGCCGCCCGACGGATGGACCACCCCAACAACGAATGGAACTAGATAGGGATGGAATGCGGATGGACTGGATGTATGGTTGCGGCACACGATCACCCATACGAGTGACGCACGCCCTTCCCACCTGGAGGTTTGCCGTGAAGACCATGCCCATCGACCAGTCCCAGGCACTGGAGATCCTGGCCGCCGAACCCCGGGCGCGGTTCAAGGACCGGGAGGGCCGGGAGCGCGCGATCGACCGGGCCACCGGGGCCCAGCTGCACCAGGTGGACGTGATGTTCGCCTTCAACGGCCGGGCCGAAGTGATCACTGTGAACGTCCCGGAGCCCGGCCTGGGCAAGGGCCTGAAAGTCGGCATGCCGGTCGTCTTCACCGGGCTGGTGGCCTCGGCCTGGGAGAACGAGATCAATGGCAAGGACCGGCACGGCATCTCGCTGCGCGCCGACGCCGTCACCGTCAAGGCGAGCGCCTGATGCCCGCCACCCCGGGCGCCCTGGGCTTGTGGGCGCTGTGGCTCTTCGGCCTTGGAGTATTCGGCCTGCTTGGCTGGGGCGGGTTTTGCTTCATCCGCTGGTACCGGGCGGATACGGAGACCCGTGCCAGCCTTCGGCAGGCGCGGCAGATGCGGTGGGGCTGGAAGCGGCTGGCCCCGATGCTCGGCCTGGCGGTCAAGGACGCCACCCCCACCGTGCTCCAGCAGTTCAGCCCGGACGAGACGCCCGCCAAGCCACGAGTGCTGACACCGCGCCTGCACACCCGAGCTGACCCCTTCGGCGTCACTGTCACCGCGGATGCGCTGCCGCAGGCGGGCTTGAGCGCCTGGCAGGACGCCGCCGAAGGACTGCGCGACGCGTGGGGTATGCGGCGCATTCGCATCTCCCAGCCCAAGCCCGGTGTGATCGTAGCGCGCGGGTTCCGGCGCGAACCGCTGGAGGCCGTGATCCGCTCACCGCTGCTCGGCCCGGACGGGTCCCCGGCCTGCCGCCCGGGGCAGTTCATCTCCACGGATGAGGTGCTGCTGGGCTGGGACGAGGACGGCACCCCGATCGTGCTCAACCTCGCCTACTCCGCGCACGCCCTCGTCGCCGGGACCACCCGGTCGGGCAAGTCGATCACGGTGAACACCCTGCTCGCCTCGGCGTCGCTAATGCGGGACGTGCGCCTGATCGTGATCGACCCCAACCTCGGGGCCGTCGCCCCCTGGTGGCGCACCGCGTACAAGGTCTCCGACGCCACCCATCCCGATGAGCCGACGGAGATCCTGCGCTGGGTACGCGAGGAAATGCAGCGACGGGAGCGGCTGTTCTGGTCCGGGCGCACGGACCGCATCACCGCCTTCAGTGAGGAGCTGCCGCTGTTGCTGGTGGTGATCGACGAGGTGGCGAACTACACCCGGCACCCGGACCGCAAGGCCCGCGAACGGTTCGAAGCCGAACTGCTGGCCATCGCCAGCCAGGGCGCCAAGTTCGGGGTCCGGCTGTGGCTACTCACCCAGAAGCCCTCCGCCGACGTGCTGACCACCGCCGTACGCACCAACCTGTCGGCCCGCATCTGCCACCGCGTCGACACGATCGAGGACTTCCTTCACCTGTTCCCCGACGGCCGGGAACTGGACATCACCGCCGCCGACCGCACCATGCCCCAAGGCGTATCGATCGCCTCCATCGGCGACATGCGCACCCCGGTCCGGCTGCGCTCGGTGTACCTGACCACTGAAGCCTGCTGGAAGATCAACGACCTGATGTGCGCCTCCGGTCTGAAGGTGCGCGAGCTCCCCGCCCGCCTCGACCTGGACAAGGCCGCGTGAACCTCGCCGGCCACCCGCCCGAGCGGGCCAGTCCCACACCGGCCCGAGTCCGTACCGCAGTGATCCCCGGCAGAGGCGTGTAGTCGCCAAACCCTCGCCCCTGCCGGGGCCTCCCTCCCCATCCACGGCACGTAGGTGCCGAAACGCGAGAGGTCCTGCCAGCATGCCACCGCACAACCGCACCACCACAATCCCCCGCCCGAAACTGACCAGCTCCGACCTGGCCGCCTTCGCCACCTACCGGGATCTTCCGGGCCTGGTCCGACAGTTGTCTTCCCTCGGCGGCTGCGCGCAGCCGATCCGGCTCGAAGGACACCGCACCGAGATCAACACCACCACCGGCGAAATCCTGCGGGAACTCAAGTCCACGAAGATGCCCGCCGGGCACCTCCTGGTGCGCTGCGGCAACCGCCGCACCACCCGCTGCCCCTCCTGCGCCGAGCTCTACCGCCAGGACACCTTCCACCTCATGGCCGCCGGACTACGCGGCGGCAAAACCATCCCCAAGCAAGTCGCCACCCACCCACGGGTGTTCGCCACCCTCACCGCCCCGTCCTTCGGCCCGGTCCACGGCCGACGCTCCGCAACCTCCACGCGCTGCGGGTGCGGACGCACCCACACCAGGGACGACCCAGCTCTCGGCACCCCGCTCAACGCCGACCGATACGACTACACCGGCGCCGTCCTGTGGAACGCCCACGCTCCCACGCTGTGGGCCCGCTTCATGCTCCACCTGCGCCGCACCATCGCCGCCGCAGCCGGAATCCCCCAGCGTTCCCTCCCGGATATCGCCCAGATCTCGTACGCCAAGGTCGCCGAGTACCAGCGACGCGGGCTGATCCACTTCCACGCCGTGATCCGCCTCGACGGCCCCGCAGGCGGCTACACTCCGCCGCCCGCCTGCGCCACCCCGGAACTGCTCGCCGACGCCGTCCGCACTGCCGCCGCCAGCGCCCACGTCGACGGGCCCGAGATCGACGGCCCCGCCCACTCCTTCGTCTTCGGTAAAGAGCTGGATGTCAAGGCCATCCGGTCCGCTGCCTTCCATGACGGGACCACCATCACCGAGGGCAAGGTCGCCGGGTACGTCGCGAAGTACGCCACCAAGGGCGCCGAGAGCGCGACCGGCACCCTCGACCGCCGACTGAAGCTGATCGCCGAACTCGGCCAGGAAACCATTCCCGACCACGCCGCCCGCATGATCCGCACCGCCTGGGCCCTCGGCGCCCGCCGCGACCTCGAACACCTGAAACTGCGGGCCTGGGCCCACATGCTCGGCTTCCGCGGCCACTTCTCCACCAAGACCCGCGCCTACTCCACCACCCTCGGCGCGCTCCGCGACGCCCGCGCCGCCTGGCACCGCCGCCACATCCCCGCACCCGAGCCGACCACACTCGTGATCGCCCACTGGGCGTACGACGGGGTGGGGCTCCCCCCCGACCTCGAACGCCTTGCCACGCTCGTCGGCGGTCGGACCCGCCCCGAGGCGGTGACGGCCCGTGCGTAGCGACGAGCTCCTCACCGTCCCCGAGGCCATGGCTCGCCTCAAGATCGGACGCTCCGCCCTCTACGCCCTTCTGCGCACCCGGCGCCTGGCCTCGCTGACCATCGGCCGCGCCCGCCGCATCCCCGCCCACGCGCTCGACGACTACATCCAGCGCCACCTGGAAGAGGCCGCCCGATGACCGCTCCCCGCAAGAAGACCCGCGCGAACGGCGAGGGCACCATCTACCAGCGCAAGGATGGCCGTTGGGAAGCCGCCGGCTGCGTCCTCGTCGCCGACGGCAGCCGCAGGCGCGTCCGCGTCTACGGCACCACCCGCAAGGACGCCGCCGACAAACTCGCCGAGAAGATCACCGACAGCAACCGCGGCCTCCCCGTCGCAACGGCGGACAGCACCGTGGGCGTGTACCTCGCATACTGGCTCAACAGCGTCGCCGTCCACCGGCTGCGGGAGAACACCCACACCCGCTACGCCACCTGCATCCGCCTCTACCTCCAGCCCGGCCTCGGCACCAAGAAGCTCTCCCGGCTCACCGCCAAAGACGTACGCACGTTCCTCGACCGGCTCCGCACCGCCTGCCAGTGCTGCACCCGCGACCTCGATGTCACTTTGAGACGCTGCTGCGCCATCGGCGAATGCTGCGGCAAGCGGCTCTCACCGCTGACCGTTGCGTACGTGCACTCGGTCCTCAAGTCCGCCCTGGAGCACGGCGTCCGTGAGGACGAACTCCCGCGCAATATCGCCCGGAACGTCAAGTCCCCACAGCCGCGCCCACGCCGCTTCAACCCGCTCACGGCCGCTGAGGCCCGTCAGTTCCTCCAGGCAGCCAGACTGGACCGACTGCACGCCCTGTACGAACTCGCCCTGCGCACCGGCCTCCGCAAAGGCGAACTCCTCGGCCTCCACTGGGAAGACCTCGACCTCGACGGCGGCACCGCCAGCATCCACCGCTCCCTCCAGCGCACCCGCACCGGCGGCCTGACCATCCTGCACACCAAGACCCGTGCCTCCGAACGCCGCATCGCCCTCCCCACCGAATGCATCAACTCCCTCAAACTCCACCGGGAGCAAGAGCAGAAAGAACGCCAAGCTGCCGGAACGGGCTGGACGGACAGCGGTCTCGTCTTCACCACCCCGACTGGCGGCCCGCTCGATCCTGCCAACCTCACCCGGCGCTTTCGCCGACTCCTCGACCGTGCGGGGCTACGCCGCATCCGCTTCCACGACCTACGCCACTCCACCGCCACCCTGCTCCTAGGACGTGTTGGGTCTATCAGGATTCAGGTGTGGTTCGTCTGTTTGGCCTACAGGTTTTTCGGTGGGCTGTTCGGTCTACACCCGTCCGGCGGTGAGGCGGCCGTCGAAGAGGACGTCGAACTCGTTCAACGCCGACTTCCAGCGGTTGTTCCAGCGCTGGCGGCCGCGGCCGGTGGGGTCCAGGGCGAGGGTGGCGAGGTAGAGGCGCTTGAGGGCGGCGGTCTCGTTGGGGAAGTGTCCGCAGGCCTGGGCCGCGCGCCGGTAGCGGGCGTTGAGGGACTCGATCGCGTTGGTGGTGTAGACGACCTGCCGGATGGCGTCGGGAAGGCCGAGGAAGGGCACGAACTCGCTCCAGGCCCGCTCCCAGGTCCCGGCGATCGAGGGGTAGCGCTTGCCCCACTTGTCGTCGAAGTCCGTCAGCCGTGTCCGGGCCTCGTCCTCGTTGACGGCGGTGTAGACGGGCTTGAGGTCGCGGGCGACTTCGGCCCAGTCGCGGCGCGAGGCATAACGCAGGCTGGCACGCAGGAGGTGCACCACGCAGGTCTGGACCACGGTCTGGGGCCAGACTGCGTTCACTGCGTCAGGCAGGGCGCTGAGCCCGTCGCAGACCAGCATCAGCACGTCACGGACGCCTCTGTTCTTGATCTCGGTCAGCACCGTCTGCCAGTATTTGGCGCCCTCGCCGCCGTCCCCGGCCCACAGCCCGAGGATCTCGCGATAGCCGTCGGCGGTGACCGCGACGGCCACGTAGATGGGCCGGTTGGCGACAGAGCCGTCCCGGATCTTCACGTGCACGGCGTCGATGAAGATGACCGGGTAGACCGAGTCCAGCGGCCTCGTGCGCCACTCTGCCATCGATTCCAGGGCCTTGTCGGTGATCGTGGAGATGGTCTCCTTTGTCGTCGTCATCCCGTACGTCTGGGCGAGATGGGAGACGATTTCACCGGAGGTCAGTCCCTTCGCGGTCAGCGAGAGCACCAGGTCGTCCAACGCGCCGGTGCGGCGGGCGTACTTGGGCAGCATCCGGGGCTGGAAGGTACCCAGCCGGTCTCTGGGGACCTGCACCGTGACAGCACCGACCTCCGTCATCACCTTCTTGGCCCGGTACCCGTTACGGGTGTTGCCACCCGAGCGCGACCCGCGTCCACCGACCCGGCCGGCCTCCACGGCCAGATGCTCGTCCATCTCGGCTTCCAGAGCGGACTGCATCAGGTGCTGGGCCAGCTCCGGCAACAGGCCGCCCTCGCCCATCAGCCGCAGTCCCCCGCCGCGGACCTTCTCGGCCGCGAGCGCGGCCAGCTCCTCCAGCAGCTCGCTGGACAGACCGTTGTGCGATACCGGCATCGACTTCACGTCGGCACCCTGAGCGCCATCGCCGACCTCGGCAAGTGACACGCCGTCGACGCCCTCGATCAGGTGATCAGTCGTCGTACTCATCAGGCTCACTCCTTCGGGGAGACCCACACCTGATTCATGACACTCCCGACGTGTTTGAGATGTGGTCATAGCGACTGTCGTATCAAGGCGAGTTGGACGGTGGCTTCGTAGCGGACGGCGAGTTTGTCGTATCTCGTGGCGACGCCACGGGCTTGCTTCAGCAGGGCGAATCGGCACTCGACTTTGTGCCTGCGTTTGTACATCTCGCGGTCGAAGGCAGGTGGGCGTCCGCCTGCCGAACCTCGTCGGAGGCGGTGTCCTGCCTGGTCACGCTTCTCCGGGATGGTGTGCGGGATCTGGCGTTTGCGCAGGTAGGAGCGGATGGCGCGGGAGGAGTAGGCCCGGTCGGCAAGCACGTGGACGGGCCGGGTCCGTGGGCGCCCACCACCGGTCCGGGGGACACGGATCCGGGCCATCACCTGCTCGAAGGCCGGTGCGTCACCCTTCTGTCCGGCGGTGATGACAGCGGCCAGGACGTGGAAGGAAGCGTCGACGGCGAGGTGAATCTTGGTGGTCAACCCGCCGCGCGAACGTCCGAGACCGTGGTCGTCCGGCTCGGCCGCCAGGCCGTCCTCGCGCGGCCGGCCCGGATCGTCAGCCCCTTTTTGCGGGCCCCGGCGGCATGCTGATGTGCGCGGCACACGGTGGAGTCGACCGAGACCTCCCACTCGATGATCCCGTCGGCATCCGCTTTGACCTGCAACTTCGTCAGGATCCGGGTCCAGGTCGCGTCGACCTGCCAGCGCCGGAACACCGCATATGCCGTCTCCCAGGGCCCGTACCGCTCGGGCAGATCCCGCCAGGGCGAGCCGGTCCGGGCCCGCCACCAGATCCCGTCGAACACCTGCCGCCGATCCCTCGGAGGCCGGCCCATCTTCGGTATCGGAGGCAACAGCGGCTCCAGCCGATCCCACTGCGCGTCCGTCAGGTCACCACGAGACATCCCAAGATCATTTCATAACCTTGATCAACATCTCAAACACGTCCTAGGGCCTGTGTGATGTCGTGATCAGTCGGCGGTCTTTGATAGGTCGTCGATCCAGATCATCGCGGCGCGGAGGTGGACGCCGGCGAGGTAGCTCTCGGGCGATTTGTCATATCGGGTGGCGATTCCTCGCCAGGCCTTCAGCTTGTTGATCAGGCGCTCGACGGTGTTCCGCTCCTTGTAAAGGTCCGCGTCATAGGTGACGGGTCGGCCACCTCGTGCGCCCTTCTTCTTCCGGTGGGCGGCCTGGTCCTTCTTCTCGGGGATGACCGCTTTGATGCCGCGTTTGCGCAGGTAGGAGCGGTTGCCGCGGGATGAGTAGGCCTTGTCCGCGGCGACCGCGCCGGGTCTGCTGCGAGGGCGGCCGACGGGCAGGCGGACTCGGACCCGCGCGAGTACGGGGATGAACTGGGGGCTGTCCCCGGCCTGCCCGGCGGTCAGGACCAGCGCGAGCGGACGGCACCTGCGGTCTGCGGCGAGATGAAGTTTGCTGGTCAGCCCGCCCCGGGACCTGCCGAGCACAGCTTCTTTCAGGCGGAGCTTGCGCCTGCGCCGGGTCCGCCGGCGCTCGTCCTGTCCGTTCTGTTCCTCCGGTCCCCCCCTTTTTGCCGTGCGGTCTCCTGCTCCTGCGCGGCTTCTTCCAGGGCGTCCATGAGGTGCTTGCTGACACGCATGCCTGCGGCGTCGTGGTGGGCGCGGACCGTTGTGGAATCCACGCTGACCAGCGACAAGTCTGTTCGTCCGGCGCGGGCGCCTTCGGCGATCAGGCCTTCCAGCAGGGCGGAGAACACGCCGGCGTTCCGCCAGACGCGGAAGCGTCCGTAGACGGTGGCCCAGGGGCCGAACTCTGCAGGCATCTCCCGCCACTGACCGCTGGACCTAAACCGCCAGATCACACCCTCGAACTGCTCCCGCAACCGCTCCGGATACGGACCGTACCTACCGATCGGCAGATACGGCTCGATGAACTTCCACTGATCATGGGTGAGTTGCCTACGCGTCACGACCAAGGTCCTACCGGATCCCGCTCCCACAAAGAGGCGAAACACGGTAACTGATCACGACATGACACAGGCCCTAGAGCAGGGCGTCGACCTCGTCGTGATCAAAGAGCTGCTCGGCCACGCCCACATCGGCGTCACCGCCGGCGTCTACGCCCACGTACGGCTGCGCCTCCAGCGCCAGGCCATCGACGCCATGAACATCGCTCTGCAAGAGCCGGAGAAGCCTGACAATCCACCGTCAGCGGCAGCCGTCCACTGACGTTGCCGTCAGCGTTGCCGTCAAGACCCAGAAGGCCCCCCCGGAGCGTTCCGGAGGGGCCTTCTGGAGCTTCATCTCATTCTTGCCTGAGCAATTTTAATTGCCCAGATCATGAACGCTACGGGGATGTCCCCGACTCGAGGATCGACGCTAACAACCGCACCTCCCCACGCACCATCTTCAGGAATCGAGATGGCCAGGATTGAATCATTTCGATTCACCTGCGGGTCGCGAAATTCAATTACATGCTCTCCGGAGGAGACGTCGTCGAAGTCGATGACCTCAATATCTCTTCCTTCGAATTCTTCACTAGACACGTCCGGACACTCCACTTCAGTCCAAGAACCCTGAGAAGCCGCCGGACTGCGAGAACCGAGCCCCTCGACCGTCTGGGAGGCGGATGTCAGTGACGTCCTGCCACTGACCGTTAATGCGCCCCCGCCCCTGTGATGCGACGCCTCCGGGGTGGGTCAAAATGTCGTCAAGTTGATCTCGACCCAGGGCGTTCCAAGAACCCGGATTCCGCTTCCCCGAAGGTACGGGCCAGCGCCCGCTATTTGAAGCACGTCCCGCATGCTTCGATAGCGCATTTCCTGCAAGTTCAAATTCCCCCCTCTTGTCCTTCGGGTCAAGTTTCCGCCCAGACGCAGAAGCCTCATCCAGGCCGAAGCCACATCCGCCGGAATTATGTACCAGGACCGGCGTAGCCCCCGCCAGCACATAGTACGTGTGCAGGTCGTCGACGGTGAGGTTGTAGGTCCTGGCATGCCTCGTGAAGGAGCGGTTCGCCGTCACGATTACGGTGTCGCCGGTGTCGGTGAGGAGCGTCATCCCTGGCGCGAGATCCGCCGCCTCGACCCACTGCCCCTCGGAAGGAGACCAGAAGGGGTGCTCGTGGGTCGCCGTCAGTGGCCGGACACCGTCGTCGGTGGCTATCGACAACTTATTGAAGTGCTTGTCATCCTCGGTAACGATGAGACGCGTCACTTCCCGCGGCCCTGACTCACCTGTTTCAGGATCCCTCGCCAGGACCTTGTCACCGACCTCGACATCTTCAATGTCCTTCGTCTTCCCATCAGCCATCAGCACATCAGTGCCGGCCAGGAAGCACTTGTTGCAGTCCGATCCCTTTCGATTCCCTCCTCGCGCCCCGCCACGACCGCCTACTCCTCCGAGCACCCCGAAAGCTGCAACGGACCCGGCATACAGCCCCCACATTTCACCCATTGCGGGACAGCTAGCAGCATGACAGGCACCGGCTGATGCGACCGCGATATCCGTACTGAAGGCAGGATCCGCATAGCAATCCAGCGTCGCGGCGGGGCCACAGAATTCACGTATTTTCGCGTAGAAAAAGTCGATGAACTGTTGGGTCTTCTTCCACCTGACAGGGATATCGACACCCGGATATACAGCAATCTTGCCATTGCCGTCATTGTCCGTACCCGTGACGCCCTCAACCTGCCAACCACCGCCACAGCTGCTATTGCATTCGTGTGGCTGCGATGGCAGGCCGCCGCCAGTGCCCTCATTTGGCCGCCCGGTACCTCGCTTACCATCCGGCGTCATAGGGCAGGGTTCAGGCGCCCCATTGCCACCACAAGGCAGGCCGAGACCGCTGGGGTCAGTATTGGAGAGAGGGTTCTGAGCGCCGTAGCTGTATCCGTTGAGCGTCTGCGCGATGTCAGCCTGCAACAACGGGTCGACGCTGATGAATTGGCCGGTAGCTGGATCATATTCCCGGGCGCCGACATGGGTAAGCCCGGTGGTCGTGTCGGCCGGCTTGCCGAGGAATGCCTTGTCGTCAGGCCAGTTCGTTGCCGAGGCGCCACGAGAGGCGCCGAAGGGCATGGTGTAGCGCTTGCTGGTGACGGCCCAGGTGGTGGCGTCGATTGCGAGGCCCGACGTGCCATGGTGGTCGCCGGCCAGGAAATTGAGTTTGGTGCCCGATATGGTCTTGGTGGTGACGTCTTGTACGGCGGTTCGGACAGCTATGTTCTGGGCTGCCGCTCCGTAGTAACGGGTACCCGTCAGGGTCTTAGTGGCTCCCTTGGCGCTGAGCCGGACCTCGGTCGCGCCGAGATAGAGGACGGTGTCGCCGTCGCTCTTGGTGGAGCGTCGAATGAGCAACTCGCCTGAGGCATCGTAAAGATAGCGAGTGCCCGTGGCGGGCTTGGTTCCCGCTGCGGGTTCGGCAGCGGAGACGAGTTTGCCTTCGGTGTTCCACACCAGATCCTGGGTGGCCTGGGTGCCGGGACGGCTCGTGGTGTTGCCGGCAGAGTCATAACCGTAGCTGGCGGACTTTGGTCCGGTGGTCTTCGCAAGGGGGTGAGGCTGCCCCGTTTTGGTGCCGTATTCGTAACTAGTGGTGGTGGTGCCTGCGAGGGCGTGCGTAGCTTCAGTTCTGCGCTGACCGGCGTCGGTGTAGGTGTAGCTGTTCCAGTACGGGGCTGCGCCGTCGAGGTTCGTCGTCGTGCGTCCCGCGACGCCACAGTCTGCCGTTTTCGGGGTCCAGGCGTTACTGAGCCCGGATCCACCGGCTTGATTTTGGATTGATCGTTTCGGGGGTGTGCAGGCCGCGTCGAGGCTGAGCTGTGGATTCGGGCATGGGGTGGCCGCTGGTCTGTCCAGCTCTTCCACTTGTCCACAGGTCTCGGGCCCTTTCGGGCAGGTCGGTCAGGGAGCGTCAGAGGGCTGGTGGCGCATGCACCGTGCTGAAGAGCTGGGTGAAGTCCCCGCTCCAGGGCCAGCGTTCGGGCAGGTGCAGGGTGAGGCGGCGGGCCGAGCGGGCCAGGCGGGCGGGCACGCTGATCAGGTGGTCACGGATGGTGGCGGTGGTCGCTCTGGCATGGAACGTTCCGGCCAGGGTGCCGGCGGCGCGGGTCAGGTTGTGCGCCACGGCTGCCAGTGCGAGCCACGCGGCATTGGCCTGGAAATGCCCGGACGGCGCGTGGGCGAAGGCGCTGTTCTTGACATCCGCGATCACCTGCTCGACGACAGCGTGCCGACGGTGATCGGCTTCGGCGTCCTTCAAGGAGAGCGGGGAGTCGGTGAATGCGGCGTGGTAGCGCCAGGTGTCGAAGAGCGTGCCCTGCCCTGCAGGGACGGCGCCATGGCCCAGGCGCTTGACGCGGCGCACGATCAGACGGGCGGCGACCTGCTGCTTCTTCGGCTTGGAAGTGAACGCGGTGTAGGAGACCTCGGCAATCTCAGCGTCCGAGATCCAGCACTGGCCCTCCTCGTCCCAGACCGCTTGGGGATATTTGATCGGCGTCCACGCGTCCTCGTTGATGCGGGCGATCGCGGCCTTGACGGAGGTGTTCATCCGAGCCGTGACCGAGAAACGGGCGCCCAGCGTCCGGCAGGCATTGATGACGTCCGCGCCGTAGAACGCGGAGTCCGTCCGTACCACCAGCAGGCCGCTCGCGCCGCAGGCGCGGGCGGTACGGATGTTCTCGGCCACGAAAGCTGCCGCCCCGCGCGCGGAGTTCGAGGGTCCCATGCGCAGCCTCGTGGCGGCGATCACCGGGGCGGACAGGGGTGTGGAGACAATGCCGAGCAGTGCGTTCAGGCCCTTGACCTTGCTGTATCCGTATCCGGCGCCCTGCTTGGCGTAGCCGTAGGTGCGGCGGATGGTGTCATCGACATCCACGTAGGCGACCTGGTCCGCGCCGGGCAGCAGCGGGGCGTGACGGGCCAGTTTGGGCAGCAACCGGCGGGCCACGGCGTGCAGTTGCTTCACATGCCCGTGCGTGAAGGAACGCAGAAACGACCCCAGCGTGGACGGGGCCCGCACTCCGGAGAACAGGCGGCCCATCGCACCGTGCCGCAGCCGGTCCATGTCATCGATGCTGTCGGCGCCCGCGACCATGCCGCCCACCAGCGACATCAGTTTCGCCGCGGGGAAGGCGCCGGTGCCGTCCTTCGAGCGCGGCAGCCTGATGAGATCATCGGCCAGAGTCGGCAGACCACACCGCTCGGCCAGCCGGATCACCGGCTCCAGCCCGCCGTACGCGACCAGATTCGGATCGTCGAACACGGATGAGACCGCCGCCGCGGCATGGGAAGATTGCATCTCGGAAGTGCCTTGCCGATCGTGCCTGATGTGGTCCTAGAGAAACCCCATCATCGCAGGTCACAAGGCACTTCTTTATTTCCGGAGAAACTATCCACAGGTATCAAGCCGGTGGATCCGGGCTGAGCCGCCGATGGCCGTCGTAGGTGAAACATTGATTGTCGGCTTTGCCGGTACCACCGAGCGTCGCACTGTCGAAAATGGAAGTGACGTTGCCTGCGTCGTCCTGGTTGAAGGCGAGGTCTTGCAGCATGTAACTGTGGAAGTCGGTAGTGACGTAGGACTTCTTGAGGCGTCGGGTCAGGGCGGTTGCAAGTTCCGGGATCGCGTAGATCGTCCGCGCCCAGCGGGAGTTGACGCGGCAACAGCACAGGCACGAGACCGGTGATCATCAGGGTGTCTACGCCAGCTGATCACTTTGAGGTCCCGTGCCTGCCGCTCCATCCTTCCCGATGCCTGCTGTTCTGGCGAAACTGGGTCCCCTCCACGAGCACGACACCGGTCGCCTGTGCGCCCACTTCGGGCGCGTACCCGATCCGCGTTCGCGTCGCGGTCGGTGGTATCCCCTGGTCGGCTTGCTGCTGATCTGCGCCTGCGCAGTCGTCTCCGGCGCCCGGACGATCACCGAGATCACCGAGTGGGGACAGCGCGCCACCACCACGGTGCTGGAACAGTTCGGCATCCGCCGCCACCTGCCCGGACGTCGGCGAGCCCCGTCCCATGCCACCCTCACCCGGCTCCTGGCCGCCCTCGACGGCGATGCCCTGGACACTGCGATCGGTGCCTACCTGACCGAACGCGACCACACCGATGTCGGCCGCACCGTCTCGTCGCCGCGGCCGGCGATCGCGGTGGACGGCAAGGCGCTGTCCGGATCCGCGCACCGGCAGCAGCGCCACCGGCACCTGCTGTCCGCCGTCACCCACGCCCCCACCGTCACCCTGGCCCAGCGGGAGGTGGGGGCCAAGACCAACGAGACGGCCGCCTTCCGCCCGCTGCTGGAACCACTCGATCTGGCCGGCGCCGTGGTCACCTTCGACGCCCTGCACAGCGTCAAGGATCAGGTGCGCTGGCTGGTGCAGGAGAAGAAGGCCCACTACATCGCGGTGATCAAGGGAAACCAGCCGACCGCGTCGGCCCAGGTCAAAGCTCTGCCGTGGGAGCAGGTGCCCGTGGCGCACACGGTCTCCGGGACCGGGCACGGGCGGCGGGAGTCCCGCTCGGTCAAGGCCATGGCCATCGCTGAGAACCTGGGCGGGATCGCCTTCCCGGAAGCGCGGCTGGCCTTGCGCATCCACCGGCGCCGCCAGGAGAGCGGCAAGCGGCAGACCCGGGAGACGGTCTACGCCGTCACCAGCCTCGATACCCACCAGGCCAGCCCCGCTGACCTGGGCGGATACGTACGCGGGCACTGGGGAATCGAAAATTTCAGCCACCATGTCAGAGATGTGGTGTTCGCCGAGGACGCCTCCACCGTCCACACCGGCAGCGCGCCGCGGGCGATGGCCGCTCTGCGGAACCTGGCCATCGGCAGGCTGCGACTGCTGGGAGCGGACAACATCGCCAAGACCACCCGAGCGATCCGGGACGCACCCGAACACGCCGTCTGGATCTGGGGCATCACCGACAGCCCGCTCCTACCGGGAACTTGAAGCCGCCCTGGCGTCGGGTACCGGCTTCATATCCGAAGTTGAGGTACATCTTCTTGGAGGACGTCGCACTGTCGGTACCGAGGCCGAGCCGTTCAAGGTCTCCGACGGGTGAGTAGCCGGCGTCCTGGAGGTAGCCGGTGGTGCCCTTCGCGGTCTGCTGGAGCCCCACGCCTTTGAAGTTGTACGTGTTGCTGACCGTTTCGGCGGGAAGTACCGCGACAGCCGGTTGGCGGGCCGAGTTGACAGTTCCGTCGAGGTTGTAGCTGGCGGTGAAGGACAGCGTCTGGGGTACTCCTGCAGCGACCAGCGGCTCCTTGGTCTTGTCCGGCAGGATCAGCTGGTGGCCAGTGGGCTGATAGAGGTTGTCGTAGCTCGTGACCTTCTGCGTGTACGCCTTGCCGGTGATGCCACCGTCGTAACGCACCGCAGTGTCCTGCTGCCCCTTGGCCAGGGTGTCGAAAGTCCACGCAGCGATCTTCGTGGCGTCGCTCTTCGTGCCTTCCCATAGGCCGGTCTTACGGCCGAGCGGGTCGTAGGCGGAGTGGAGCGTCTGGCCACGAGAGTCGGTTGTGCTGATCGTCTGGTCCAGAGCGTTGTAGCCCGTGTCGGACTTGCCCTTGTCAGGATCGGTTGAGCTGACCTGGCGTCCGAACAAGTCATAGGAGTAAGACCACTTGGTTTGATCAGGGCCTGTAACGGTGGCTTGCCGGCCATCCAGGTTGTACGTGAAGTTGGTCGTGGTGAAGTCGGTTCCGGTCGGCTGCGATCCGCCGTACTCACGCCGCTCCGTGGTTTGGCCTAGGGCATTGGTAACGACAGCCGTGGCCTGCCCGCCGGCGGGAGCCGTGGACGCGACGGTGTCGCCCGTGTATCTGGTGTCGACCGTCCAGCGAGGCGTACCGCGGGTCTTCGTGACGGCCGTGACGGCGCGGCCGGCACCGTCGTAGGCGGTGTCGGTCTGGACAGGGGCCTGTCCACCATCGGTCTCAACGATCTTGCCGGACGGGGTAGCTGCCGCATCCCAAATGTCGGACTGAGCGGAGTACGCCTGGCCTCGGTCGTCGTAGAGGGTCTGCGCGATGACGGTGCCGCCGGACGGCGAAGGGGTCTGAATCTGACGAGACCGCAGGAGGGAGTCATAGATCTCGAAGGTGGTGTTGTAGCCATTGCCATCGCCCTTGGCGATGGCCGTGGACACCCACGGCAGGCCGGAAGCAGAGATGCTGTAGTCGAAGACCCGGTTCGGAGGCGCGCCCAGAATCTTGAGCCGGTTGGGCAACCAGACTTTGGTGACTCGGCCGAGCGCATCATGCTCGGACTCGGTCGTCTTGCCGTTGGGGTCTACACCCTTCTCCACCACGCCGGTTGCGAAGTCCAGACTGTTCGAGGACTTGTGCCCCTCCGTATTCGTGATCGAGGTGGCAGTCAGAGGACCACTCGACGCCGGTGTGTAGGTATTGGTGGAGCCCACCGCATCGTTGGTGTCCTTCACCACCAGCGGGCGGCCCAACGTGTCGTACGTAGTGGTGGCTACCCTTTGCCAGACCGGGGCATTGGCCGAGTCGTATCCCTTTGCGCGGCCGGCCCACTTGACGTCACCCTTGGTCGGCTCCTGCACCTCTGACCAGGTGGTTGCGTCGTACGTACTCGCGACATCAGAGAGAACGTCGCCGGGACGGGTCGAATCGACCGGCAGGTTCAGGTCCGAGTCGTC
The DNA here is from genome assembly GCF_051131715.1 of Streptomyces sp. A5-4. NCBI lineage: Bacteria > Bacillati > Actinomycetota > Actinomycetes > Kitasatosporales > Streptomycetaceae > Streptomyces > Streptomyces sp. A5-4. Next base: position 2,094,952 of record NZ_CP178591.1, read on the forward strand.
CACGGAGCACTTCCGGGCGACCGTACGCATGCGTGAAACAAGGCTGTTGATTCCGAGCTTGCTGTTGCGGGCGTACCACGTGCGAGTGCAAGTCTCGTCACCAGTCACCGCGGTGTCACCCTGGTCCTCGACAGAGGAGACCATTCCGTGGTCGTCATAGCTTGAGTCGGTGGTACGCACCCGGTCACGCGGTGTGACACCACTGGTGATGTTGGTGCGCTCGTGAGTGGCTCCGACGCGCACGTAGTACGCCTCGGTGTCCGCGTAGGACTTGTGTTGGGTTGCGGTGCGCTTGGACCACGGGTCGTTGACGGTTCCGCTCACCTCGGAGGCACCGTTGTAGGTGACGCTTTCACGAGTGAAACCGGCGTACTGATCCGAATCGGTGATGGACGGAGCCTTGATCCCGGCGACTGCGGCGGCCTGGCGTTTTTCCTTGTCAGGCGTCCTGCCGTCTTCGCCCAGGACCCGATCCCCGTTCATTCCGCGCAAGTAGACGGTGACGGTCTTGCCCTGGGGCTTGTTCGCGTCTCCTGCGACACCTGTGAGGCTGGTGACCTTGCCATAGCCACGCCAGATCGACCAGGTGCGTTCCTTCTTCTTGGTCAAGGGGTCGTTGCTGTAGTGCCAGGCCCCGCCGCCCGCGTACTGGTAGGTGTGCGTCACGGTGTCGGAACCACCGCGGGGGTCCGTAGTACGTACGCCCGTCACCGGGTACTTGTGGAACCAGTCGAGAATCGGTTCCTTCTCCCCGTTGGGGGACCAATAGACGGGGTAGCAGCGCCGAGTGTTGGCGTCGACCTTGGGCATGGCCTGGCCCGCGACACAATCGGCCGGCATGTAGTCGACAATGGTGGCCGCGCCCGCCTCGGACGTGACTGCCTTCAGTCGAGGCTTTTCCAACGGAAGAATGTCGTCCGAGGCACTGTCGACTCGGTTGGGGCGGAATTCATGGTCGAACTTGACCGGGTCCAGGGTGATGTCGGTGCCGCGCATTCCGGTGTGGCGGATCTCGTCCAGCCACAGGGACTGATCGCTGGAGTCTCCCGTGTCGCCGGGGTCGAGGTACTTCTGCTTGAGCGACCACCCATCCACGGCGGCGAAGCCCGGGGTGGCTGCTGCAGCGTCCCACGCGGAGGTCGTGATACTGGTCATGCGCTTGCGGGTGAAGAAGGTGGGGCCGCCGTTTCCGGTGCACTTCTCGTCGGCTTTGCACGCGGCGTCGTAAGGCACATCGGGCCAGTTGTCGCGCGTGTCTTCGGTCAATGCGTCGCAGCCGGTGCCGGACGCCAGGCAGCGCTCGTCGTAGTAGAAGGTGACTTTGTTCGATGCTGCTGGAGTTGCGGAGAACAAGGCATCGGCGTTCTGGCCGTATCTGATTTCTTCCAGATAGCCGCCACGGGTGTAGGCCGTTCCGTTGTTGTCGTCGCTCAGCTTGTCGTAGTAGTTGGACTCGGCTTTGTACCAGTAGGACATGGCGTTCTTGTGAGTGTCCTCGACGTAATCGAGGTTCCACCTCCAGCCCTGCGTCTTGGCCCGGTCGGCGAGGGTAGTGCCGTCTTCGTAGCCGGGCTCACCCTCATCGTCACCGAAGACCGGCACAGTCCAAACCGAGTCGGTGCGGTCACTCGCCGCGGCACCTTCAAGTTTGTGCTGGCCGAACACATACTTGGTGCCGTCGCCGGTGATGACAGTCCAGTACTCGCCGTCGTCGTCACCGTTGTCGTTGGTCGAACTCGTGGAGTGGGTGACGGTGGACGCATCGTCACTCCCCAGCCGCCACGCACCGCTGGTGTCGTCCTTGACCAACTCTGTGGCCTTGCCGTTCAGGACGAGGGAAGCATTGTCGTACTTCCAGCACAGGTCGTTCTTCTCGTCATGCCCGTCGTCGTCACAGGAGCCGTACTTGCGCTCGATGTACGAGGAGGTGAGGTCGAAGCCTTCACCGATCGCGGTGCCCTGGTTGTTGGTCGACGCCGTGCGCCCGTCCACGCTCCCGGAGTTGTAGGAGAGGGAGAGATCCGGCCGCGGACCGGCTGCGGCGGGCGGGGTCCGCAACGGATAGGACCAGTTGAAGGTGCCCGAAGACCCTCCTGCCTCCCACGTCGAGGACGCCGCGAGCGGGGTGGCCTTGTAGTCGCCGGCGGCAGACTTGGCACCTGCTGCCAGGGCAAGAACCATCGTCTGGCCGGTTGTCCGAGCCTGTGGAGCCGAGCCGAAGGCCAGTCTGGCCTGCAATTCCTGGTCGCTGCGTTTGTTGGTGAAGTCAAGCGGGGCACGGGTGCGGCACTTGGCCTTTGTCGGGTCGCTCAGGGCGCAGTCGGGCAGGCGCAGGACCTGTAGGCGCCCGGCCCAGTCGCCACCGTAGGCGGAGGCGAACGCAGCGTATTTGATGCCGAGTTGGGCGCTTCCACCGCCCTTGGGGCCCGTCGCGGTCAGCACAAGGCCCTTGACCCCGAGCTTCTGCGCAGCCCGTTGATCGAGGACCCGCACCGTGACGGAGGCGGCAGTCGGCACCCTCTTGGCGCCCTTGCCGACCGACGGGGGTGCCAGCGATACCGGGAGGTTGCCTGGCTCGGCGCTGTCCGTGCCGTGGCCGGCCGACGTCAGCGTGCTCTTCCCCGACTTCGGCCAGGTGACCTGCCTGCCTTGATCTTTCTTGGCCCGTTCGGCGGCGGTTTGATCTGCGGCAGCGGCCCTCTTCAAGGCGGCGGCTGCCGCCTTGTCACCCTTGGCTACGAACGGCACGACCTTGTCCGAGCTGTGCCCGGGCAGCTTGGGGCGGCCCAACGGGTCCGGATCGACTGCGAAGGCCACTGGTGTCAGCAGCCCCGGTATCAGCGCAAAACCGAGCGTCGTCGCGATGCGGCGTGTCCAGGGTCGTCGCGGACGTGCACTGGGTCTCCTGGCTTGAGCCGATCCGAACAACATCATTCCCGCCCCTACTGTGGGTCGCGCCCCGTGAGGGCGCGCCCGGCCACTGCCCCGGTCTCATGGCAGGGGCGTATCGGTTGGTGTGTGCGCATTGGGCGATGGGCTCCGGGCGCTCAGCGCTCCCGGAGCCCAGCTACTACGGAGTGCTCGAGAGTGCGTCGGCGTCCACGACTTGAGAACTGACCTGTTCGTCGGACATGGCGCCTGCCCAGATCCTCAACTTCTGCAGGCTGCCGGGCAGGTAATGCGCGGTGCTCCCCGCAGCAGTCCCCCGGCCGACCGACAGTTCGCCATTGCCTTGTTGGCCGGCGGTGAAGCCTGCCTTGCCCGCCTCGTCCGTGACCGGACTGGAGCTGGTGTAAAGGCGTAGCTTGCCGAAGCGGGTCTCGGTCCTGGTTTCATCCGCCGGGTCGGTCCAGTCCCATGCTTCCTGGGCGTCGAAGACCCCTGTGACATCGACCCACGTGTCGACTGCGGCGAGTTCACCGAGCGGTGCTACCTCCGCACTCTGCGAAACCTTGCCCGTGGCATCAACGGCAGTGCGGGTGAACTTCCACTGGTAGGCGTCTTCTCCCCGTTTGGTCACCCACAGAGCCCATGACGACTCGTGGCCCGCACGTTGGCCGGCTACCTGCGCCTGGTAACCGACAGGTTTCGTGGCAAGTTCGGCCTTGTCCAACTGGACTTGGGCGGACACGGTGAACGATCCCGACTCGTCGACCAACGGGCCAGGGCGGTTGCAAGTTCCGGGATCGCGTAGATCGTCCGCGCCCAGCGGGAGTTGACGCGGCAACAGCACAGGCACGAGACCGGTGATCATCAGGGTGTCTACGCCAGCTGATCACTTTGAGGTCCCGTGCCTGCCGCTCCATCCTTCCCGATGCCTGCTGTTCTGGCGAAACTGGGTCCCCTCCACGAGCACGACACCGGTCGCCTGTGCGCCCACTTCGGGCGCGTACCCGATCCGCGTTCGCGTCGCGGTCGGTGGTATCCCCTGGTCGGCTTGCTGCTGATCTGCGCCTGCGCAGTCGTCTCCGGCGCCCGGACGATCACCGAGATCACCGAGTGGGGACAGCGCGCCACCACCACGGTGCTGGAACAGTTCGGCATCCGCCGCCACCTGCCCGGACGTCGGCGAGCCCCGTCCCATGCCACCCTCACCCGGCTCCTGGCCGCCCTCGACGGCGATGCCCTGGACACTGCGATCGGTGCCTACCTGACCGAACGCGACCACACCGATGTCGGCCGCACCGTCTCGTCGCCGCGGCCGGCGATCGCGGTGGACGGCAAGGCGCTGTCCGGATCCGCGCACCGGCAGCAGCGCCACCGGCACCTGCTGTCCGCCGTCACCCACGCCCCCACCGTCACCCTGGCCCAGCGGGAGGTGGGGGCCAAGACCAACGAGACGGCCGCCTTCCGCCCGCTGCTGGAACCACTCGATCTGGCCGGCGCCGTGGTCACCTTCGACGCCCTGCACAGCGTCAAGGATCAGGTGCGCTGGCTGGTGCAGGAGAAGAAGGCCCACTACATCGCGGTGATCAAGGGAAACCAGCCGACCGCGTCGGCCCAGGTCAAAGCTCTGCCGTGGGAGCAGGTGCCCGTGGCGCACACGGTCTCCGGGACCGGGCACGGGCGGCGGGAGTCCCGCTCGGTCAAGGCCATGGCCATCGCTGAGAACCTGGGCGGGATCGCCTTCCCGGAAGCGCGGCTGGCCTTGCGCATCCACCGGCGCCGCCAGGAGAGCGGCAAGCGGCAGACCCGGGAGACGGTCTACGCCGTCACCAGCCTCGATACCCACCAGGCCAGCCCCGCTGACCTGGGCGGATACGTACGCGGGCACTGGGGAATCGAAAATTTCAGCCACCATGTCAGAGATGTGGTGTTCGCCGAGGACGCCTCCACCGTCCACACCGGCAGCGCGCCGCGGGCGATGGCCGCTCTGCGGAACCTGGCCATCGGCAGGCTGCGACTGCTGGGAGCGGACAACATCGCCAAGACCACCCGAGCGATCCGGGACGCACCCGAACACGCCGTCTGGATCTGGGGCATCACCGACAGCCCGCTCCTACCGGGAACTTGAAGCCGCCCTGCCAACGGGCCCGTCGTCGCGGCGTACCCCGATAGACCGTCCAGAGTCAGAGTATTTTCCACCTCGTCCAGGGCGGAGCCCGAGGCCGAAAGTTTCAGGCCCCCGATGCTGTATGGCGTTGTCTCCTTGACCTCGGTGCCGACGGATGTCGAGGCGTCCCAGGCGGCCACCAGCTCATTGGCCGCGACACCGTCCTGGACGGCCTCGGCTTCCAGCGCGAGCTCTCCCTCTCCCAAGGGGCGCTGCCACAATGCGGTCTCGTCCAGCAGACCACGGAAGTGCTCTCCCCCCACATTGCTCTTCACCGAACGGGCGAATTGCATACCGCCGGAAGCGATCCATGGCTCGTAACTGGCAGCAGCCTGGGACAGGACAACTGGGGCACCCTGCGGGCGTCCATTGACGAACAGCTGAATGGTGTCATCCGCCTTGCTTGCCGTCGCTTTCGTATCGAAAACGCCTGCGAGGTGCGTCCACACCCTCAGAGGCGGACTCTCCTGATCAGCCTGCGAGCGGATGAGGACCGGGGTTTGCTGGTCCTTGTCCGCGCGATTGAATGCCCACCTCTTGGATGCGCTGGAATAGTAGAGCGCGAAGGCCGAAGATTTCGTGCCGGGTTGGGAGAGCACCACTCGGTTCACCGAGGCGTCGGTGAGAAATGCCCAGGTGGACACGGTGAATGACTCCTCGGTCCGCACGCCTGGTGCGGCGAGGGTCGCGTATCCCTGCTGCTTGGCAGGGTCCGCGCTGTTCAACCACAACGACTGGTCGTCTTCCCCACGACGGGCGAGCGAAGAAAAGCCCGTCCCGTCCGTGTGCATGATTGCGTTGTGGCGTGCCCCCACCGTGGCTGAGTCCTTCGCCAGCTTGTCCGCCGAGCCGGCGGGGTAGTCATCAAAGCTCCAGCGGCCTACAGATGCCTCAGCCGGATTCACTTTGAAAATGAACTCGGCCGGTGTGCCCCACCGCCTGCGCACGTCTTTCGCTTCCACGGACAGCACCTGCGTACCCGCGAGAGAGGGGGTGACAGAGGCCGTCGCGTTTTCCCCGGCAACTTCCTTCGCCCCTGTCCGCGATGAGGTCAGCCACCACCGATAGCCAGTGATGTCCTTGTCCGCAGGGTTCGGCTTGAAGGCGAACTTCCCCTCGGAGCCGGGGCCGCCTCGGCCCTCACAGACCGCGGCGCACTCGGTGTACGTGTGCACTGAAGTGACGGTGGGAGCTTTGGGTGCCGTTGAGTCGATCTTGAAGTAGCACCACTTCGAGTAGGCGGAGAACAGGTTGCCCGATTTGCCGGCGTAGGCCCAGTGCGACTGCGTTCGGGCTTTGTACCGGTACAACCCGCCGTCGGCGCGGGCCGTCATCCGTGTGCCTTCCAGCGTGCCGTCCGGGTCCCATCCTGGCCGGGGCCGGTAGTCGCTCCACACGTGGTCCCACGCCTTGTCCGGCTGCTGGCGTTCGACCAGGAACTCGGCCTGGAGCGACCCCTTCTCCTCATCGGGCTTGGGCTGCACCTGAGTCTGCACCCGCCCCAGCACTCTCGGGTCGGTGCGGGTACTGAACTTGAACTCGTGATGTCGGCCTGATCGGCATCAGTTTTCCATGATCAGGCCGGTGCCGGCGAGGCATCCGTCGACCAGGTGCGGTCGGTACTGGATCTGCTTGAGGCTTCGCTTCACGGCTCGGGCCAGTTGGTCGAGGTTCGCGGCGGCGAGGTTGCCGATGGTCCGTTTGACCAGCGACCAGACGCCCTCCTGGGGGTTGAGGTCGGGAGCGTATGAGGGGAGCTGGAAGACGGTCAGCCAGTCCTCGTTCGCTTCGATGAACGCCCTCATCTGCGGCATGAGGTGAGCGCGCAGGTTGTCCCAGACCAGGACGATCGGCCCGCCGAGCTGGATGTGTGCCCGGACTATCAGGTCGCGGAAGTCCTCCCAGGCGAAGCCCTTCTTCTCGTTCTTGCGGCCGCGGTAGACGTGGAAGCTGTAGAACATCCGGGACCGCTTGCCCTGCCTGTAGCAGGTCATACCGGCCATGGAGACTCGGCCGGAGCCCCGGCCACGGACGCGGACCTCGGGGGTCTGGCCCACCCGGCCCCATGTCCTGGCGCGCGACGGTCTCATCGATTGCCCGGCCTCGTCCTCGAAGACGATCCAGGCCCCGCGAGCCGCCGCGGCGCTTTTACCCGCGGCCAGACCTCCTTCTTCCACAACTCGACGGCCGCGTCGTCACGCTCGATCGCCCGGCGGGCCGGCTGCTGCCAGGACCAGCCGTGGCGTTTGAGCAGCCGCCATGTCCCCTCCACGGTGTAGGTGACGTGGAACAGGCGGCCGATCAGCGTTTTCACCCGAGCCAGTGTCCATCGCTGGTCATCCCAGCCATGCGCCAGCGGCCCGCGCTCCAACTCGCCCTCCAGCCTGGCGATTTGCCTGTCACTCAGCCTCGGCCGTCCCGGCGAGCCCTTCGACAGGACCCCGGACCCACCGCCCTCACGCCACAGCCGGCGCCAGCGTTCCACCGACCGCTCGGACACCCGTAGCGCGCCCGCGATCTCCCGGTTCTTCTCCCCGCCCTCGAAGCGTTCCACGGCCAACAGCCGGATCCGCTCCCGCACGGCCCTCTCAGCGTCGGTCAACCCGCCGCCCTGCGCGTACCTCACAACCCAGGACTACCGAAGCCGCCGGGTCGCTGTCAGGCGAATGGCCCCGACATCACCCAATCAAGTTCAGTAGCAATCAACGGGTCTGACGAGGACGCTTTGCAATACCCCGTGGTTCCGTCCCCGGGGATCAACGTCACGTTCGTCGGCACGCCGGGTTTTGCCACGTACGTGACCTGCAGTTCGGCGTTGTCGTCGAATCGCTTCCACCCATCCGGGTCATTCTCGTACTTGGCCTTGAGCATGAAGGTCAAGCGCGTGATCTTGCCATCCGCGAAGGAGCGCACCGACGATCTCAGGTTCTCGTCCGGCTCGGCCGGGTTGTCGTTGAACTCCACCCAGGAATCGGGCTGATCAGGGCTGCACTGGTCGCCCCGGCCCGCGGAGACATGGCGGTCACCCAACAGATCCAGCTCCTTGGGCCCCGGCCAGCGAGTCCCCTCGGAGAAGTTGTTGGTACGCACGAGGTTCACCCACTGTGGGGTGCACGAGAACGACCACGTCTCGTGGGCACGGAAGGTCGCATCCAGGACATGCTTGCCCGACAGCTTGGTGGGCGCGAACTCGAAGAGCATCCGGTTCGTGTAGTCGGAACCGCAGTAGTAGGGACCATTACGACTGCAGTTGCCGACGCCGTAATCACCGTCGAAGTCGTAGAATCGATCGCCGTCCGAAGACAGGACCGTGCGCTCCGAGGCGCCCAAACCGACCGGTGGGTCGATGAAGACCGGATAGACCGTCTTCTGGCCACGCAACAGTGCCAGATCCGGCGCGATGGTGAGCGCGTCCGGTGCCACGGCAACCGGGAGGTCAGCGCTCGCATCCCCCTTGCCCGGCTCTGCGGAGTCGCCCCCAGCAGCCGCGGTGTCAACCAACTGCGGTGTGTCCAGAGCACTCGAGCGTGAAAGCTGCGGCTGCGGGCCCTCGCCACCGGCGGAGTCCCACATCTGCCCGGCCGGCCCGACGAAGACAGCGTTGCCGTCCTCATCCAGCGCCCGCAGCCCGCCGCCGGCCCCCTCCACCAGATTCAGGCCTTGTCCCCCCGCAGCAAGGCGGATCTGCTCCAACCGGGGATTCGCCGCCGCCTCGGCCGTCTTGACGACCAGCACTTCGCGATATCCCTCAACGGTGGCCGTCAGTTGGAGGTCCACCCCCGCAAGGACCTCGGGATAGGTGGCCGTGGCTCCCTGCAACTTCGGCTCCGGCAGAGGTCCGGGCCAGCCCAGCGTCATGGAGCCGCGGCGACTCCCCAACCGGATCATGTCCGCGCCACTGCCGCCTCCGGAGAACCCCAGATCGACCACGGCGGCCTTCGGGCCGACGCTGCCGTCGGCACGTCGCTCAAGGGTGGCGTCCACTGCACGCCAGGCGCCGTCAGCACCCTTGACCCGCTGCGGCGATGTGGACTGGGTCAGCGTGAACGTCCCGTCCGGATTCGCCAGCGTCTGCGAGTACGCGGTGCGATCGGCGACAACCTCCACCGACTCACCCGAGGCGGCTGCCTTCTCCAGCGCAGTCCGGTTCTCGGCAGGAGCCTTGTCCGTGCGCGCTGAAGCAGGGTTCGCAGCCTGGACGGCCGCCACGGGGGGAAGCACTCCTGCCAGCACGGCCGCCAAGACGACCACGCCAACTCTGTGGCGTGCGCGACGCCTTGAACAACCGCTCATTTCCCCACCCCAGGCTGCACATGACATCTACACAAGTTCGCCAAATATGGGGGTGCGGTTTAGACCAGTCAAGAGTGATACACAACACACCGGCGAGGTGGTTGCAAACGGGATCAGGGCGATGGCAGCCAGACTGCCTACCGGAGTCCCGATTTCCCTTCCGGCCCTCCGATGCCTCCTGAGCTGGCAACCATGCTGGCCAGAAGCTCCGTTGAGTGAGGCACCGGCCACTACGGCCCGCACACACCTGCGCACAGTCACGTTTCATATTGTCGCGAGTGCAAACATTAAAACTGACTGAACGCGCGACGGGCGGTACGTAACTTTCAGTGAGATCAGTGACGCTCGGCCCTTGGACGGAGCCACGCCCACGAGTGATCCGACCCAATTCATCCTTCGACACAGGTACCGCGTACCGCCGTCGCCGGGTCCGGCGCCTCGGGGCGCGGGCACACCTCAGTCGGGTGCGAGTTCGGGCAAGGGCGCGTCCGGCCCCGCTACTTCGACGTACTGACGCCCGCGTCGGATTCCGCTTCCACGCTTTCCACGCCCCCGGCCGACGAGGCCGACGCGCCCGCGTCCGCCTCCGCCCTGCTCGCCGGCACCGCCGGCACCGCCGGCACCGCCGGCACCGCCGGCACCGCCGGCACGGTTCCACTGGACGACACCACCGCCGTCCCCTCTCCCGGGGCATCCGTCGCCTTCCGCGCCTTCATCAGCTTCCGCGGACCGCACAGCACGTACGTCAGGCCGAAGCCCGCTCCGACCACCGCCGCGCCGCCCACCGCGTCCAGTACCCAGTGGTTGGCCGTGCCGACGATCGCGCCGATGGTGAACAGCGGGTGCAGCAGGCCCAGGAGTTTCATCCACAGCTTGGGCGCGACCATGAGTACGGTCAGGCCGCACCACAGGGACCAGCCGAAGTGCAGCGAGGGCATCGCGGCGTACTGGTTGGTGAGTTCCGTCATCAGCCCGTAGTCGGGCTTGGCGAAGTCCTGCGGCCCGTGCACCGTGTCGACGAAGCCGAGGCCCTCCATCAGGCGCGGCGGGGCGAGCGGGTAGAACCAGAAGCCGACCAGCGCGAGTACCGTCGCGAAGCCGAGCGAGCTGCGGGCCCAGCGGTAGTCCGCGGGGCGCCGGACGTAGAGCGCGCCGAGGACGAGCAGCGGCAGTACGAAGTGGAACGACGTGTAGTAGAAGTTGAAGAAGCTCTCCAACCAGCCGTTGCGCACAACCAGTTGGTTGAACCAGTGCTCGATGTCGATGTGCAGGAACCGCTCCACCGACAGGATGTGCCGGGCGTTCTCCTCGGCGGTGGGGCGCCCGGCCGTCGCGGCGAGGCGCACATGCGAGTACGCGGAGTAGCCCACGCGGATCAGCAGCAGTTCGAGGAGCAGGTTCGGCCGGGAGAGCAGGCGGCGCCAGGCCGGCACCAGTGGCACCCAGTTCCAGCGGGACGCCACCGGCTTCGCGTAGTCGGTGGCCATGGGCTGGAGCCAGTGCGGCGAGGTCCGCGACGCGAAGGGCACCGCGCACGCGGCCACGAGTGCCACGACCAGCAGGACGTTCTCCCGGACCGGGTCGAGCACCGTCATATTGGGCAGCAGCATCTCGCCCGGCAGAGTCATCACCAGGGCGACCGCCGCGGGCCACACCATCCGGTCCGAGGCCCGCCTGCCCACCCGGCCGACGACCGCGAGCAGTACCCACAGCAGTTGGTGCTGCCAGGCGGTCGGCGAGACGGCGACCGCCACGCAGCCGGTGATCGCGACGGCGAGCAGCAGCTGCCCGTCCTTCGCGTAGCGCACGGCGCGCCGCAGGCCGAGTACGACGACGCCCGCGCCGAGCAGGACGAACAGACCGATCTCCAGGGGCCCTTCCAGCCCGAGGCGCAGCAGCGCGCCGTGCAGCGACTGGTTGGCGAGGCTGTCCGGGCGTGCGCCGAGTCCGGCGCCAGCGACGTGGTGCACCCAGTACGTCCACGAGTCCTGCGGCAGCGCGGCCCAGGTCAGTGCCGAGCACGCGGCGAACGTCAGGCCCGAGGTGAGGGACGCGCGTCTGCGTCCGGTCAGCCACAGCAGGGGCGCGAACAGCAGCATGGTGGGCTGGAGGGCGGCGGCGATGCCGATGAGGATGCCCGAGCTGCGTTCGCCGCGCGCCTGGAAACAGCCCAGGAGGACGAACAGCACCGGGATGATGCTGGTCTGGCCGAGGTGGAGCGTGTTGCGCACGGGCAGCGACAGCATCAGCAGGCTGATCGTGACGGGCGCCGCCAGCAGCGCCGTACGCCGCGACACGGTCCCCGGCAGCGCGCGGGCGGCCACGACGCCGAGCACGGCGACGAGCAGCAGCGTCCCGAAGGTCCAGGCGACGCCCAGGCTCTGCTCGGCGGAGCGGGCCAGTGGCTTCAGGACGAGACCCGCGAAGGGGGTACCGGTGAAGCGGTCGGAGTCGTAGAGCGAGCCCGCCACATGCAGCACGCCCCGCTCCCCGATCCAGGTCTCCAGGTCGGTGAGGCGCTCGCCGGGCGGGGTCCGCAGCACTGTCGCGATCTGCCGTACCGCCAGGATCGCCACAACCGCCCACAGTGCGACCCTTGCCGCCCCGAGCCTGCTCCCCATGCCGAGCATTCCGCCCGGTCCACCCTGCTCCGCATTCGCCACGTCGCGCTGCCCCTCCCACCCTTGCCTGCACCAACTCAATGGTGCGTAGAGCCTCGCACTGCCCTGTGCATAAGACGCAGGCAACCCCCACTTCGCCTGACTGTCATCCAGTTTTGTCCGAAGGACGATGGTGCATCGCGATCCGTTCCGCCACAGCCTCGCGAGATGGATCACAAAGGGGGCGCCCGGCCGGCCCCGCGAGGGTGCCGGAACCGCACAGCCGGCCACACCGTCCGAGGTCTTGCCGACGGCACAACGCCGCGGCACGGCGGAGGACACGCGATGACGGGGGCGACAGGAATGACGGGAACAGTGAAGAGAACACGGACGTGGGAGAGTCCGCGCCACCGGGCGCTGCTGGTCGCCCTGCTGCTCATGGCCCTGCAGCTCGGCTCGCTCGTAAGTCCCGCGTACGCCTGCGGCTGCGGCGCGATGGTGCCGTCCAGGGACTCCAGCATGCGGGTGGACCAGGAGCGGTCGGTGGTGCACTGGGACGGCCGCACCGAGCAGATCATCATGAGCCTGACGGTCGACGGGAACGCCCCCGAGGCCGCCTGGATCATGCCGGTGCCCGGCCGGGCCACGGTCGACCTGGGTGATCGCGCCCTCTTCGACGAGTTGGACACTCTCACCGCGCCCGAGCACCGGGACCGCCCCTATTTGTGGCCGCGTGACGAAGACTGGCCGTTCGCCGGCGGTGAGAGCGACAGCTCGGGCGCCCCACGGGCGGATGCGGGCGGTGTCGGTGTCGTCGGCCGCGAGCGCCTCGGCCCGTTCGACGTGGCGCGGCTGACCGCCACCGACCCGGAGGCCCTGCGCGGTTGGCTGGGAAAGAACGGCTTCGAGCTACCGGACGCGCTGGCGACCGAACTGCGGCCGTACGTCGAGCAGAAGTGGGAGTACGTCGCCGTACGCCTCGCACCCGAGGACAAGGACACCGCCCTGCGCGGCACCCTGGACCCGTTGCGGATGCGGTTCGCCAGCGCCGAGCTCGTCTACCCGATGCGCCTGTCGCGCCTCGCGAACACCCCGCAGTCGCTGGGCCTGTACGTGCTGGCCGCGCACCGCATGGAGCCGCGTACCGCGATCGGCGGCCTCAAGCCCGAGGTGGTGTTCGCGGGCAGGGTCGAGGGCGAGGGCCCGGTCGGTGACCTGACGGGAGACGGCGGCGCCTTCCTGACGGCCGTCGACCAGAGCTTCCCTCGGCCCGAACGCATCACCGGCGACCACCGGTTCCGCCCGGCCGCCGCCGACACCCCGTTCCGGCGGGTCGTGTACGACCCGGTGCTCTGGACGGTGGGTGGCGTACCGGTGTGGCTGCTGACTGTCGGCGGTCCGCCGCTGATGCTCGCGGTGGGCGCGCTGCTGTTCGTACGGGCCCGCGCGCGCCGCCCGGTCGTTCCCCCGCCGCCGGTGTACGTGCCGCCGCCCCTGGCCTGACGCTCGTTCGCGGTGCGTACGGCAGGATGGGGACATGAGCGTCGTAAAGATCAACGTACTGACCGTCCCCGCCGAGCAGCGCGAGATCCTGGAGAAGCGCTTCTCCTCGCGCGCCGGGTCCGTGGAGAACTCCGACGGCTTCGAGTGGTTCGAGCTGTTGCGCCCCGTCGAGGGGACCGAGCAGTACCTCGTCTACACCCGGTGGGCGGACGAGGCGTCCTTCCAGGCGTGGACGGAGGGCTCGATGAAGACCGCCCACCAGGGCGGTCAGGGCAGCGGAGAAGGCGGCGAGCGTCCCAAGCCCGCCGCCTCCGGGTCCACGCTGTGGTCTTTCGAGGTGGTCCAGCAGGCCGCCCCGAAGAAGGATGTCTGAGGGCTCAGGCCCGTACATCCCCTCACCACGGCAGCTCTTCACTCACAGCTGCAGCAGTCGATCCGTCAACTCCCGGTACGTGCGCAGCGCGACGCGCAGCTCCTCCGTCTCGGCCTGGCGGCCCTCGTCCGCCCAGGTCGTGCGCAGGGTGCGGCGCCGCTCGGCGAGCGTGTCGGTGAGCTGGCGGGCGGTCTCCTCCAGCAGGCTGTCGGCCTCTTCGACCGAGCGGCGCGGGCCGTCCACGAAGGTGTTGACGGTCTGCTGCAGGCGCAGGGTGATCTTCTCGCGCTCGCCCTGCGGGAGCAGGCGGCCGGTCGAGGACTCGGTGCCCGCGGCGGGCGACCGGTCCGACTCGTGGGACTCGGACGGCTGGTGCTGCGGCCGGTCGGGCTCACCCGCCGGGCGGCCCGACGCGGCGGAGGCCGTGCCGTCCTGGCCCTGCGGTCCGCGTCCGACGTCCGGCACCGGGACCTTGGGCCTCAACCCGGCGTCCCGTCCCGGGCCTTCGGTCCGCAGACCGTCGCCGCGCGCCCCGGCGCCCTGCGGCTCGTCGGGCCTGAGCTCGGCGCCCTGGCCCTCCTGTCCGGTCCCGGCGCCCCGGCCGGAAGGCCGCGGCACTGCGCCCTGCCCGTCCGGCCTCGGCGGCGACTGGGGCTGCGACTTCGGGTCGTTCTCTCGTTCCCCTTCGTACCTCATCAGGCACCACTACCCTTCGCGTGATGGCTCCGGCCGGGGGCCAACGGGGCACCACTGCGACCGGTGTCTCCCTTGTGGTCCTTGCCGTCTTCGGTGTGCTGCGGGCGATGCGCGCCGCTGTCGGCCGGCTTGGCGGTGACCAGGACCTCGAAGAGTTCACGCGCCTCGATCATGGCTTCGCGCATCTGTTCCGTGCTGTTCTCGCCGTGCGCCGCCCGGTGGACCTTGCGGTAGCCGTTCACCTGCGCCGCGTGGTGCACGGAGAGCGCGGAGAACTGCTCGTCGTACTGCGTGCCGTCCGGGAAGCCCCGGTCGGCCGCCAGCCGGGCCAGCAGCTTGTCGGCCTCGGCCACGGCGCGCTGCGGGGAGTCGACGAACTGCTCCTGCGTGCCGGCCCACTGGGCGACGTACTGCTCACGCGTCTCGGCGGTCAGCGGCCGGAGTTCGAGCGAGCCGTGGCGCTTCACGCGCTCACCGAGTTCGCGCTCCGCCGCCTTGGCGTCACCGTCGTGGCGGGCCACGACCCTGTCGTACTCGGGACCGAACCGGCGCTTCAGCCCGCGCCCACCACCGGCACCGGCCTTGCCTCGTCCGACCATGACGACGGCGGCGACTACGACAAGGACGACCACCGCGATCAGGGCGATGATCCAGACTGTGGACATGGCTGCCTTCCCGGTTGTCGGTTTTTCAAAGGCTTACGACCGTTCGAGTTGCCAGGAAACCGGTCGCCAAACAAGCCGTGGTTCAGGTACAGACATGACCATGAACTGGATCGTGTCCCCCGAGCGCTTCGACACCCCTGAGGCGACCGCGCTGCGCCGCGACTACTACGGCGAGGTCGCCGGCCGGTACTGGGAGCGTCTCGCGACCGACCAGGAGATCGATGACGGCCTGGCCGACGACGGGGTCGAGCTGCTCACGCCGCCCACCGGTCGGTTCCTCGTCGGCCGCGCCGACGGGGTGGCGGCCGGCTGTGTCGGAGTGCGCGTGGTGGACGCGGACACGGCCGAGCTGACGCGGGTGTACGTACGCCCCGCGTTCCGCGGCGGTGGCGGCGCGGGCCTCCTGATGGACGCCGCCGAGGCCGCGGCCCGCGACTTCGGGGTCGCGCGGATCCGTCTCGACACCCGCAACGACCTCGTGGAGGCGCGTGCGCTGTATGCCAGGCACGGCTTCCTGGAGGTCCCGGCGTTCAACAACGGGCCGTACGCCGAGCACTGGTTCGCCAAGGAGCTGTAGCTGGGGACGGAGCGGGGCCTCCGGTCAGGAGTCCCGGTGCGGGGGCCGGACGTGCCGGGGCGACCCTGCCGCGTGGTCCCACCGCGGCGCCGGGGTGTACGGCCGGTCGCTGTCGGAGCCGCTCACCTCGGCGCTCAGGTCCTCGACCAGTTTGACCAGGTCCCTCGGCCGGTCCGGGCCCCACCAGTCGCCGAGCAGCTCGGCGAGGGACTCCTCGCGAGCCCGGCAGAGCCTGCCCGCGGCTTCCTCGCCCGACTCCGACAGCACCAGCCACATCCCCTCGCGCCGGGCGAGCCCGCGCCCCTCGACCTGCCGGGACGCGTCGGTGATGGACCTGAGCGGCACGGGGGTGACTTCGGCGAGCGCCGCCGGTTCGACCGCGCCCTCGCGCTTGATGCGCAGCAGCAGCCAACTCGCGGCGGGAAGGAGGTCGTAGCCCGCCTTGGCGGTGATCTTCACGTAGATGTCGCGCCGCCCCTCGCGGGTGGCCAGCACCGAGAGGGCGCGGGCGCACTCGTCGTACGAGGAACGCTCGACGGGGTTGGACGCCAGCGTCTGGCCGGCGTCCGGCGCGGTCACGGCTCCGCGCAGCTTGTCCTCCTTGAGGAGCCAGGCGACGAGGAAGGCGAGCGCGACGACGGGGGCGGCGTACAGGAAGACGTCGGTGATCGATGTCGCGTACGCGTCCAGCACCCGCGGGCGCAGCGCGGCGGGGAGCTGGGTGATGTCGCGGGGGTCCGCCGCGATCTGGTCCGGGCCGACACCGGGCGGCAGTTGCTGCCCGGTCAGGGTGGCGTCCAGCTTGTCGACCAGGCGGTTGGTGAAGATCGTGCCGAAGATGGCGACGCCGAAGGAGGCGCCGATGGAGCGGAAGAAGGTCGCACCCGAGGTGGCGACACCCAGGTCCGCGTAGCTGACGGCGTTCTGGACGACCAGCACGAGCACCTGCATCACCAGGCCGAGTCCGGCGCCGAAGACGAAGAAGTAGGCGCTCATTTCCCAGGTCCCGCTGGTCGCGGTCAGCCGGTGCAGCAGCAGCAGGCCGATGGCGGTGATCGCCGTGCCGGCGATGGGGAACACCTTCCAGCGGCCCGTGCGGCTGACGATCTGGCCGGACACGGTGGAGGTGATCAGCAGGCCGAGGACCATCGGCAGCATGTGGACGCCCGACATGGTGGGCGTGACGCCCTGCACGACCTGGAGGAACGTCGGCAGGTACGTCATCGCGCCGAACATCGCGAAGCCGACGATGAAGCTGATTACCGCGACGAGCGAGAAGGTCCTGATCCCGAAGAGCTTGAGCGGCAGCACGGGCTCGACGGCCTTGCGCTCCACGGCCACGAACGCGACGAGCAGCACCGCGCCGAGAACCGCGAGAGCGATGATCTGCGCCGAACCCCAGGCCCAGGTGGTGCCGCCGAGGGAGGCCACCAGGATCAGGCAGGTGGCGACCGAGGCGATGAGGAGCGTGCCGAGGTAGTCGATGGTGTGCCGGGTGGTACGGACCGGGATGTGCAGCACGGCCGCGATCACCAGCAGCGCCACGACGCCGATCGGGAGGTTGATGTAGAAGACCCAGCGCCAGCTCAGGTGCTCGGTGAAGAGCCCGCCGAGCAGTGGACCGAGGACGCTGGTCGCACCGAAGACCGCGCCGAACAGGCCCTGGTACTTGCCTCGTTCGCGCGGCGGTACGAGGTCTCCGACGATCGCCATCGACAGCACCATCAGGCCACCGCCGCCCAGGCCCTGGAGGGCGCGGAAGCCGATGAGCTGCGGCATGTTCTGCGCCATGCCGCACAGCGCCGAGCCGATCAGGAAGATGACGATGGCGGCCTGGAAGAGCTTCTTGCGGCCGTACTGGTCGCCGAGCTTCCCCCAGAGCGGGGTGGCCGCCGTCGCCGCGAGCAGGTACGCCGTGACGACCCAGGACAGATGGTCCATGCCGCCGAGTTCGCTGACGATGGTCGGCAGCGCGGTCGACACGATCGTCTGGTCGAGCGCCGCGAGCAGCATGCCGAGAAGAAGCGCCCCGATGGCGACGAGGATCGTCCGTCGGCTGTTGACCGGTTCCGCGGCGGGGAGCACGGCCGCGGCGCCGCTCGCTTGCTGAGCCATGGATGACCACTCCTCGGGTTCCTTGGATCGGCTGCACCTTCCATCCTGGTCGGTGTGGCCCGATATGGCCTGCCGAGTGCGGGCGGGCGCGCTGGGCATCCCCGCGGCGGGTCTGCATAATCGCTGGCAGTTCGAGGGAGGGGACCCACGATGAGCGGACATATATGTCCCGGATGCGGTACGGAGCGGGGCGCCGCATCCGGCGGTGACAGACCCGGCTGCGGGTGCGCGGAGCGTGCGGTGGAGGCGACCCGGGCCGCGCGGGCGGCCGAGGTCGCGGCGGCGGAGGACTTCGACCCGCTGCGGATCAGGCCGTACGTGACACTTCCCGGGCCCGAGGCGCCGGACGACGAGGCACGGCCCGGGGACGGGCACCTGGGTGCGGATCCGGATGCGGGCCGGGGCAGGGACGCGGGTGCGGGGTCCGCCCCGGCCGCGGGGCCCACGCTGCCGATGGGGCCGCCGGGTGACTCCGGGACCGGCTCAGGCGCTGCGGGCCCCGCGCCTGCCCCGTGCCCCGCCCTGCCCCGGCCTCCGGGTCCAGGCGAGGAGCCGCCCGTACGCCGTCCGGGGCGTCCGGCGCTGTGGGCGGTGATGGCGGGCGCGGTGGCCGCGGCGACGGTGGGGACGCTGGCTGTTGCCAGTGCGCTGTACTCCACGGACAGCGAGCGGGACCGCGCACTGCCGGCCACGGTGACGAGCGCGCCGGGCCCGAGCGAAGCCCCCGTGGCGCCCGCCTCGGCGTCGGCGACGGCGGATCGCGTGTCCAGGCCCCCGTCCGCCCCGGCCTCCGCGTCGCCGTCGGCGCCCCCGTCCCGTTTCGCCGCTTCCTCGGCGACTCCCGCGCCGAGCGCGTCGAAGGCCCTCCCTGCGCCGTCGCCGCCGGCGCCTTCCACCGCGCGGGCGACGGGCACGGTCGAGATGTCCCCGGAGCCCGCCGCCGACGCGCTGAACATGGGCGACAGCGGGCCCGAGGTGGTGGAGCTGCAGGACAGGCTGGGGCAGGTCTGGCTGTATTACGGGCCGGACGACGGCTCGTACAGCGCGGACGTGGAGCAGGCTGTGCGGACGTACCAGTCGTACATGTCCATCGAGGGCGACCCCGAAGGCTCCTACGGCCCGCACACGCGCCGCGTCCTGGAGGCGTCGACCGAGGAGCCCGGCCGGTCCTGAGCGCGGGCCAGGACCGGCCCGACGGGCCATGGATGCGCGGGGAGCCCGCGGAGCCCGTGGGCGTAGGACGAAGAGCTGTTTCTGGCCCTGCCCCAGGTGATTGCGCTGTTGCTGCTCCTCCGGCTACCCCGCCCGCCGTACGGCGGGCGGGTCCGGGCCGGGCGGCCCGCCGTCCGCGGGGACGCGGGAGCCGCAGTGCCCGAAGCCCTGCCCGTCGGCTGTCGCGGAGGCTCTGGCAACGCCCTGAGGGGGCGGGGTGGCGCGACGCCGACCTATTTTGTATCCTGTAGGAACAAAGTGGCTTCCGCTCGTTCTCCCTGACCGGCGGGCGGAGGCCGCTTGTCTCTTTCTCCCCCGCCCTGGAGTACGCCGATGCCGGCCACCACCGTCCTGACCGCCCGCGCCCTCCTGCTCGACATGGACGGCACGCTCGTCAATTCCGACGCCGTGGTCGAGCGCGTCTGGCGCCGCTGGGCCGAGGAACACGGCCTGGTCCCCGACGAGGCGCTCAAGGTCGTGCACGGCCGCCAGGGCTACGCGACGATGGCAGTCCTACTGCCGGAGCGCCCCGTCGAGCAGAACTACGCCGACAACCGCACGCTGCTCGCCCAGGAGACCGCCGACATCGACGGCGTCGTCGCGATCCCCGGCGCCCCCGCGTTCCTGGCCGCGCTGGCCGCCCTCCCGCACGCCCTGGTCACCTCGGCCGACGAGGCGCTGGCGCAGGCCCGGATGGCCGCCGCCGCCCTGCCCATGCCCGGCATCCGGGTCACCGCGGAGCTCGTCGGAGCCAGCAAGCCGGACCCGGAGGGCTTCCTCAAGGGCGCGGCCGAACTGGGCTTCGCGCCGGCCGACTGCATTGTCTTCGAGGACTCGGAGGCGGGCATCACGGCAGGCCGGGCCGCCGGCATGCGCGTGGTGGGCGTGGGCCCGCGTGCGGGTGCGCACGCCCCGACCGTGGCGGTGGCCGACCTCACTCAGGTGCGGGTCTCCTCCTCGGCGGACGGCACTGTTCAGCTGACCATCACGGGCTGATTTCCGACGCGGGCCGGCGTCGGAGGGTGGCCGCGCGGCCATCCGTCGACGCCGGCCCGGGATCAGCCCGCGATCGCCTCGAACAGACTGAAGGCCGCGAGCGCCAGCATCAGCGCCGCCGCCACCTTCGTGATCAGGCTCAGCGGTACGTACTTCATCAGCGTGCGGCCGCCCAGGATGCCGATGCCCGCGACCGCCCACAGCGCGAGCACCGCGCCGAGACCCACGGAGACCGGGTCGTCGTACCGCGCCGCCAGGGTCGCCGTCATGATCTGGGTGAGGTCGCCGAACTCCGCGACCAGGATGAGCATGAAGCCCGCGCCCGACACCTTCCAGAAGGACTGGTCCGCGGGGGCTTTGACGTCTTCCTCGCCGTCGTCCTTCTTCAGCAGCAGTACGGCCGCGCCCGCGAGGAACAGGACACCGACGACGCCCTGTACGAGCCGGTGCGGCAGCAGGGTCAGCACACTGCCCGCGGCGATGGCGAGGCCCACGTGGACGGCGAAGGCGGCGGCGACGCCCACGAACACGTAACTGGCGCGGTAGCGGGTGCCGAGCATCAGGCCGGCGAGGGCGGTCTTGTCGGGGAGTTCGGCGAGGAAGACGGTGCCGAAGACGATCGCCATGATGGTGAAGCTGATCACGGGAGGGGTTCCTCAATCGGTCGGGCTGCCCGTACCGAGAGGACCTGGGTGGTTCAGGGGTCACTTCGGCACGACAGCGTTCATGGAACAACACTGTGGCCGAAGGTCTCGCTGGAGGACCGTGAAAACAGTCCCCCTCCGGGCGCCGGCTGAGCGAGCTCAGCAGTATGTCGACGGTCCGGCGAAGAGCTACTCCCCTTCTGCTCGGTACACGATACGCGACTCCCGCACCCGCCCGTCAGGGCCGGAGGTCCCGGCGCGCGGCCCCCTGCCCGGAGGCGGGGCCCGAGGTCCCGACGCGCGACGCCCCGCCCGACCGTCAGGGCGCCACGTCCCGGTGGAGCCGTCCGCAGGCCACCAGCTCCAGCACCACCGCGACCGCCACCGCCTGCACCGCGAGCAACGCCACCAGCACGAAGAGCTGCACCACCCCCGCCAGCAGCGGTGAGGCGCCGCCGAGCAGCATGCCGACGAACGCCCCCGGCAGCGTGACCAGACCCACCGTCCTGGTCTGGTCGAGCCCCGGCAGCAGCGCGTCGGACGCGACCGGGCGGGCCACCTCCAGCCGGGCCTCGCGGTCCAGCAGCCCGAGCGCCATGCCCGCCTCCACCTCCCCGCGCCGCACCGTCAGCTCGTCGAGGGCGCGCCGGCCGCCCAGCACCGAGGCGGTGAGCGCGCCGCCGATCAGGATTCCGGTGACCGGGACCAGCGTGATGCCGACCGCCGGGACCAGCCCGGTGAGCAGGAGCGCCGCGACGACGGGGGCGACGCCCGCGCCGATCGGCAGGGCCGCCCACCACCAGGACCCGTTGCCGGTGATGCGACGGCCGGCGGTGCGCACGGCCACCGCGTACATCAGCGTGAGGAAGGCGAGCAGCAGCCAGCCGGAGCGCGCGACCCAGCCGATGAGGAGTGCCACCGCGGCGAGTTGGAGCGCGGCACGCACCCCGGCGGCGGCGACCGCGCGGCCCTGGCCCCTCCCGCCGTCCCCGGAGAGGCGCGCGCAGGAGACGACGGTCACCGCGACGGCGAGCAGCACGGCGAGGACGGCCCCGAGCGTGGCGTTGGCGGGCAGCAGCGTCTGGGCCACCGCCCAATCGGGCGGACGGGGTGCGGGATCAGCCGGTACGGGCACGGCGCAACCTTAGGCCGGTGACGGCCGGGGCCGGGTGGACGCGCGGCCGGTCCGGGGCAATGCGCGGCCGGTCCGGGGCAATGCGCGGTCGGTCCGGGGCGACGCGCGGTCGGCCCGGGGGCAACGCGCGGACAACACCGGCGCCGTGGAGGAAAGGTGCCGGGTCGTCAGAACACTTGTCGTGACGTGCACATGTCGTCACCCTGTTACCTGGCGCCCGCCCCCAGGCAACCTGGCGCCGACACGATGACCGGGCCCCCATGGGCGGCACGGCCAAGTTCCCCCCACATCAAGGGAGTTCGCATGTCAGGTGTCTACGCGCGTCGAATAGCCGTCCTCACCGCGTCCGCCGCACTCGCCGGTACGAGCGTCCTGCTCACCGCCCCCACCGCCCAGGCGGCCCCGCCGACCCCCGTCAGCGCCGCCACCGCCCGTACCTACCTCGGCCAGCTGACGGAGCAGGCCGAGGGCTCGTCCACCGGCTACAGCCGGGAGCAGTTCCCGCACTGGAGCACCCAGTCCGGGGCCTGCAACACCCGCGAGGTCGTGCTCAAGCGCGACGGCACGAACGTCCAGCAGGATGCCGCGTGCGCCGCGGTCAGCGGAAAGTGGTACTCCGAGTACGACGGGGCCACCTGGAGCGCCGCCTCCGACGTGGACATCGATCACATGGTCCCGCTCGCCGAGGCCTGGCGCTCGGGGGCCAGCGGCTGGACGACCGCCCAGCGGCAGTCCTTCGCCAACGACCTGACCCGCCCGCAGCTCATCGCCGTCACCGACAACGTCAATCAGAGCAAGAGCGACCAGGACCCGGCGGAGTGGCTGCCGCCGCGCACCGCCTACCGCTGCGTGTACGCCCGGATGTGGGTGGACGTGAAGCATTACTGGAAGCTGACGGTGAACGCCGCGGAGAAGACCGCCCTCCAGGGCGTCCTCAACAACTGCTGAGACCCACCGGGAACGGCTGGGACCTCCGGGAACATCCGAGTGAAATATCCCGGAACCTCGTAGAACCTCCCGGACGGAACCTCCCCGCCCTCCTCCGTCGTTCCGTACCGTACGGGGCGTGTCCCGCTCGGGGCACGACGGAGGAGGGCACACATGGCCGGGCTGCGCCTGGGACCACTGCTGCGGCACATCGACCAGGAGACCGGCGATGCCGCGACCGTCTGGGTCGAGACGGACCGCCCCTGCACGGCGCGGGTGCGGTGCGTCGGTGACGCCGGGGCGGGCGGCTCGGCGCGTACGTTCCAGGTCGCCGGGCACCACTACGCGCTGGTGACCGTGACCGGGCTGCCGCCGGGCGCGGAGACGGCGTACGAGGTGCTGCTCGACGAGCGCCTCGTCTGGCCACTGGCGGGCTCCCGCTTCCCCCCGAGCATCATCCGCACGCCGCACACGGCACCGGGCCGGTCCGACCAGCCGGTGCGGATCGCCTTCGGCTCCTGCCGGTGGGCCTCGGCGCCCGGGGGCGAGAAGGACCCGGTGGGTCCCGACGCCCTGGACACGCTCGCCGCGAGCCTGGCCGCCGACCCGAAGGCCGCGCGCCCCGACGTACTGCTGCTCCTGGGCGACCAGGTGTACGCGGACGAGACGTCGAAGGCGACGCGGCGCTGGCTGGCCGCGCGGCGCGATCTGCGCGAGCCGCCCGGGGCGGAGGTCGCGGACTACGAGGAGTACACCCGGCTCTACTACGAGTCCTGGCTGGACCCCGAGGTGCGCTGGCTGCTCTCCACCGTCCCCAGCTGCATGATCTTCGACGACCACGACGTGATCGACGACTGGAACACCAGCGCGCCCTGGCTGGCCGAGATGCGCGACACCCCCTGGTGGCAGGAGCGGGTGGTCAGCGGCCTGATGTCGTACTGGGTCTACCAGCACCTGGGCAATCTCTCACCCGCGGAGCTCGCCGCGGACGAGCTGTTCGCCGCGGTACGCCGGACGCCCGACGGGACGGACCTGCTGCGGGAGTTCGCGACGCGGGCGGACGCCGAGCCGGCGTCCGTGCGCTGGAGCTACCGGCGCGACTTCGGCCGGGTGCGGCTGCTGATGGTGGACACCAGGGCGGCCCGTGTCCTGGAGGAGCAGCGGCGCGCGATGCTCGACGCCGGGGAGGAGCGGTGGGTTCGTGACCAGGCGTTGGAGGACCCGAGTTCGTACGACCACCTCCTGATCGGGACCTCGCTGCCCTGGCTGCTGCCGCCGCTGGTCCATGACGCGGAGAGCTGGAACGCCGCGCTGTGCCGGGGCGAGCGGGGCGAGCGCTGGGCGCGCTTCGGCGAGAGTCTGCGCAGACGGGCGGATCTGGAGCACTGGGCGGCCTTCCCGGACTCCTTCGAGCGGCTCGCGACGCTGATCGCGGAGGCGGGCTCGGGGCCCGACGCCCCGGCGACGGTGTGCGTGCTGTCCGGCGACGTGCACCACGCGTACATCGCGGAGCCGCGATGGCGCACGGACGGTCCCGACGCACATGTGCTGCAACTGACCTGCTCCCCCGTGCACAACGGCATTCCCCGATCCATGCGGGTGGGCTTCCGCTTCGGCTGGAGCAGGGCCGGCCGGAGCCTGGGCCGCTTCCTGGCGCGGCACGGGCGGGTGGCCGAGCCGCAGGTCAAGTGGCGCAAGACGTCCGGGCCGTGGTTCGGCAACCAGCTGATGACGCTGACGCTGCGCGGGCGGGCGTCGACGCTGAGCCTGGATCAGGCACGCGCCAAACGAGGTGGCGGTGTCCGTCTCGCGACCGTACTGGAGAGGAATTTGACCGAATCAGAATGAAGTATTGAGAAGTACGGCGAAGTGTTGATCTACTGCCGTGATCCTTCCCACAGCGGAGGGGGATCCTCGACAGGATGACTACGACTTCCGGTGCTCCCCCGGCATGATGAACCGGACCCTCAGCTTCCAGTAGTCCTCATGCCTCAACGCCCCGGGAGTCACCGGTTTGTCCGCAGCGCATCACGCCCTCGCTGTCGTCGGCGCCGGCCCCCGGGGCACCAGCGTCCTCGAACGGCTCTGCGCCTCCGTGCCCGCGCTCGCGCCGGACGCACGGCTGACGGTCCATGTCGTGGACCCCGCGCCGCCCGGCCCCGGCAGGGTCTGGCGGACCGGCCAGCCGGCCGATCTGCTGATGAACACCGTCGCCTCGCAGGTCACCCTGTTCACCGACGAGAGCGTCATCTGCGCGGGCCCGGTCCGTACGGGGCCGAGCCTGTACGAGTGGGCCGCCGACCGCGGCGACGAGGCGCTCGGCCCCGACGACTATCCGACGCGTGCCTGCTACGGCCGCTACCTGGAGTGGGTCTTCGGCCGGGTGGTGCGCGCCGCACCCGGGACGGTGACGGTACGGGTGCACCCGGCGCGGGCCGTCGGCCTCCAGGACGCCTCCGACGCCACCCAGACCCTCACCCTCGACAACGGTGTCACGCTCACCGGCCTCAGCGCGGTGGTCCTCGCCCAAGGGCACCTGCCGGTGTTCCCGGACACCTCCCAGGCCGCCCTCACCGCGTACGCCGCCCGGCACGGTCTGCGTCATCTGCCGCCCGCCAACCCCGCCGACCTCGACCTGTCGGTCGTCGCACCGGGCGAACCGGTCCTGCTGCGCGGCCTGGGTCTCAACTTCTTCGACCACATGGCGCTGTTGACGGCCGGCCGGGGCGGCACCTTCACCCGGTGCGCCGACGGCAGCCTCGACTACCGCCCCAGCGGCCGAGAACCACGCCTGTACGCCGGGTCCCGGCGCGGCGTGCCGCACCAGGCGCGCGGCGACAACGCGAAGGGCCCGTACGGCCGGCACGAGCCGCTGCTCCTCACCCCCGAGGTGACAGCCGCCCTCCGGGTCCGGGCGGACGCGGGCGATCCGCCGGACTTCCTCGGCGAGATATGGCCGTTGGTCGCCAAGGAGGTGGAGACGGTCTACTACGAGACGCTGCTCGGGGACACGGGGCCGTCGCGCGACGGGGGCGCCGCCGGGACCTCGGGCTTCCGGGCACGTTTCCTGGCCGCGCCGCACCGCAGCGCTCAGGAGGCCGCCGTGCTGGGCGAGTTCGGGATACCGGCACACGAGCGGTGGTGCTGGGACCTGATCGCGCGCCCGTACACCGGCCGCACCTTCCACGACCCGGCCGACCACCGCGACTGGCTCCTGCACCACCTGCGGCGGGACGCGGCACACGCGGCGCTCGGCAATGTGGCGGGCCCCCGCAAGGCGGCCCTGGACGTCCTGCGCGATCTGCGCAACGAGCTGCGCCAGATCGTCGACCACGCCGGACTGCCCGGCGCCTCCCGGCGCGATCACCTCGACCGCTGGTACACGCCGCTCAACGCCTTCCTCTCCATCGGGCCGCCGCGCCGCAGGATCGAGGAGATGACGGCCCTGATCGAGGCGGGCGTACTCGATGTGATCGGCCCGCGGACGACCGTGCGGACGCGGGACGGGGCCTTCGTCGCGTCCTCCCCCGATGTGCCGGGATCCGAGATCCGGGCCTCGGTACTCGTCGAGGCGCGGCTGCCGGAACCGGACCTGCGCTCCACCGCCGACGCGCTGCTGGCGCGGCTGCTCAAGACCGGCCAGTGCCGCCCCCACACCGTCGACGGATACGAGACGGGCGGCCTCGACGTGACCCGCCGCCCGTACCGCCTGATCAACGGCCAGGGTCAGGCGCACCCCGCGCGGTTCGCGTTCGGAGTGCCCACGGAGGGCGTGCACTGGGTGACGGCGGCGGGCGCCAGGCCCGGGGTGGACTCGGTGACGCTGGCGGACGCGGACGCGGTGGCGCGGGCCGCGCTGCGGGCGGCCACTACGGTGCGCACCAGGGCGCTCCTCAGCTCCGTCAACCCCGTTGGCGCCGTCAGCCCCGCGGCTGTGGACCGAACGGCACACTGAAGCAGGCCACGCGCTCGCCCGCCCCGCCCGGCGCCCGGTGGACGACCACCGAACGCGCCTCGCCGGGCCGGAATCCCCAGCCGTGCCGGGCGCTCGCCGTGCCTTCACCGCGCGCGTCGGCCGTGAAGTCGAGCCACACCTCGTTCGCCGGGTCGACCCGGTCCGGGTCGAGAACGTGCTGGTAGTGCGGCCCCGCGTCGTCGGGGCGAGTACCGCACGGAGCGGTGTGCACATGCGCGCCGTAGGCGTGGCCGGGCCGGACGCCTCGCATGCGCACGCGCGTGCCGTTCGCGTCCAACTTCTGTTCGACCTCGATGAACGCGGCGGCCGGTACAAGATCCATGTCGTACGTCACGGCGTCGGAAGGGATCAGCGCGCTCGGCGGCGCGAACCGCCCTTCGGCCCGCAGCCGGACGCACTCACCGGCGCCGCCGCCGACGCCCCCACTGCTCGCCACCAGCGCCGCTATAGCCGCACCTGCCACTATTCCTGCCACCATCCGCCCGCTCCTCGCGCTCGCCCCCCAGCCCGTCTGGGACCCAGCTTCCGCGCGTCGCGCGGCCGACGTCGCGTCCAGGAGGGCAGCCGGGTGAACATGACCTGGCCGTCGACCACTGAGAGCACAGGCGTACGCTGAAGGGCTGTAAAGCCGCCCCTGCCGCTCCCCTGCGACGTCGCGGCGTTGCTGACGAATCGGGGAGTCACGTTGTTCGAAAGTGTGGGGGCGCTGACCGGCAGCCCATGGATCTACGCGGTCGTGGCGCTCTCCGTCGTCCTGGACGTCTTCGTGCCTGTGCTTCCCAGCGGGGTACTGGTGATCACGGCCGCCACCGCGGCGGCGGCGGGGTCCACCACGGCGTCCGTCGCGAGCGCCACGGGCCAGGTGGCCACGCAGGTACCCGACATCCTGATCCTGATGGCGTGCGCGACCACGGCCTCGGTGCTCGGCGACTACGCCGCGTACCGGCTGGCGTGGCGCGGGGGCGCGCGCCTGGACCGGGCGATCGCCCGCTCACGCCGCCTGACCACCGCGCAGGAACGTCTCGGCACGGCGCTGTCCCGCGGCGGTGGCGCCCTGGTCGTGGTTGCCCGCTTCGCCCCGGCCGGCCGCTCGGTCGTCTCGCTGGGCGCGGGAGCGGCGCACCGCAAGGTGAAGGAGTTCCTGCCCTGGTCGGTGCTGGCGGCCCTGGCCTGGGCGGGCTACGGCGTGGGCCTGGGCTATTTCGGCGCGCAGTGGCTGGGCGCGACCTGGCTCGGTGTGGCGGTCTCGGTACTCGCCCTGTTCGGGGCGGGCGCGCTGGCGGCCCTGGTGGTACGCCGCCCGGCACACGCCGCGGCTCCGGCGGCGCCCTAACAGTCCCTGAATTCCGCGCTACGCCTTGCGGGCGGCGGCCCCACGCACTTCGATCCCGGCGAGCAGCTTCCTGGTCGCCTCGGTCACTTCGGCGACGGCCTGCTCGAAGACCTCACGATTGTGGGCCGCCGGGGCCCGGAATCCGGAGACTTTACGTACGTACTGCAGGGCGGCCGCGGCGATCTCCTCGTCGGTGGCCTCCTCCGGCAGAACGGGCGGTCGGAGTGTTTTGATGCTGCGGCACATACTCCGACGGTACGCCGACCGGTCCCGGAGCGGTCGCGACGCGGTCCGGCCCCCGGAGCGGACGCGGGGCGGGGCAGGCGGCGACCCCACGGCGGCTACCGGTAGACCCCAGGCGTGCTGTAGACGTACAGGGCGATGACCCCGACCACACACACGAGCGCCACCCAGGAGCCGAAGCTCGTGTGGCGTCCACTGCGGCGGGCCTTACGGGGGCGCCGGGACCGGCCGAAGCGGCGGGAGCGGCGGGCGTCGTCCGACCCACCGGCTCCGCCGGAACGCGCCCGCCCCGGCTCGCGCGCCGTGTCGGCGGCAGCGGTCTCGGCGAGCAGACGGCGACAGGCCGCGGCCAGTTCGCCCGTCCCGGCCGCGAGGGGCACGATCGCCTCGGAGCGGGCCGGCGCGGTGGTGCCGCCGTCGAGGATGCGGCCCGCCCGCACCAGAATCTCCCCCCGGCCACCCGCGGGGGCCAGGCTGATCCAGCGCTGGACGTGCTCGCCCCGTATGACCACACCCCCGGAGCGATCCCGGTACACCGTGTGCTCACGCCACAGCATCCCGCCCAACTCATCCGCTTTTTCCCTCAGTTGCCCGCTCATGCGAATCCCCCTCCGCCACCCGGCACAAAGACCGCACTCTAGCGTCAGGTACACACCAACTCCGCGCCGGGCCGGTGCCACGACCGGCGGGCCGGGTGCAGGGCCATGACCGCGAGCCCCGAAGCTTTGACCCGTACCGGGCTCAGCCGCTGGAGCGGGGGCCGGCCAACCCGCCGATTGCTCCGGTCGCATGCCTGGGAACCGTTGGACCTGCGCGCTACCCTCCGCCGCATGATTTCCACGGTTGTCTGGGGAACCGGAAATGTCGGCCGTGCGGCCATCCGTGCCGTCGAGGCCCATCCGGCCCTGAAACTCGCGAACGTACTCGTCAACAACCCGGAGAAGGTCGGCCGCGACGCGGGCGACCTCGGTGGGCTCGGACATGAACTGGGGGTCGCCGCGACCAACGACATCGGGGCGGTCCTCGCCGCCGGTCCCCAAGCCGTGGTGTACGCCGCGTCCGGCGACATCCGCCCCGACGACGCGCTGGCCGACATCGTCCGGGCGATCCGGACCGGAGCGGTCGTCGTCACTCCCGCGCTGTACGCGCTCTACGACCAGCGCAACGCCCCGCCGGAGCTGCGCGATCCGATACGGGCGGCCATCGCGGACGGTGGCGGCACGCTGTTCGTCTCCGGCGTCGACCCCGGCTGGGGAAACGACGTACTGCCGCTGCTCATCAGCGGACTCGGCACCACCGTCGACGTGATCCGCTGCCAGGAGATCTTCGACTACTCCACCTACGACCAGCCCGACTCCGTCCGCTACCTGGTCGGCATGGGCCAACCGATGGACTACGAGCCGCTGATGCTCGCACCGACCGTCCCGACCATGGTGTGGGGCGGACAGATACGCCTGATGGCCAGAGCGCTCGGCGTCGAACTCGACGACATACGCGAGACCTTGGACCGCCGCGCCCTCGAAACCACCGTGCGCACAAGGACGATGGGCGAGTTCGAAGCGGGCACCCAGGGCGCCGTGCGGTTCGAAGTACAGGGCATCGTCGAGGGCGAGCCACGCATCGTCATCGAGCACGTCACCCGCATCCACCCGTCCTGCGCACCGGACTGGCCGACGCCGCCCGACGGCGCGGGAGCACACCGCGTGGTCATCGAGGGCCGCCCGCGCATCGAGGTCACCATCGAGGCCACCGACGAGGGCGACAACCGGTCGGCGGGCGGAAACGCCACCGCCGTGGGCCGGTTGGTGAGCGCGGTCGACTGGCTCGTGGACGCGGAACCCGGACTCTACGACGCGCTCGACGTGCCGCTGCGCCCCGCAGTGGGCAAGCTCGGAAGGAGCAAACGATGAGGATCGACATCCCCGAGGGCCAGGAGCCGATCGGATACGTATGGGGCGACATGGTCCCCGGCATCGGTATGGCTGCCGCGAACTTCTCCCTGTCGGTGTACGCCCATACGACCCTGGGGCTGCGCGAGTTCGAGGCGGCGCGGCTGCGGATCGCGCAGATCAACGGGTGCCTCTTCTGCCTCGATTGGCGGACCGACCGGGATGGCGAGAAGGTCGAGGACGACTTCCCCGAGGCGGTGACCCAGTGGCGCGCCACGGACGCGTTCGACGACCGCACCCGGCTGGCCGTCGAGTACGCCGAGCGGTACGCGCTGGATCACCACGCCATCGGCGAGGAGTTCTGGACCCGGATGACCGCGCACTACAGCCAGGTCGAGATCGTGGAGCTGAGCATGAGCATCGGTTCCTGGCTGGCGTTCGGCCGGCTCAACCATGTGCTGGGCCTCGACGCCGTGTGCGTACTGCCCGGCCACTGAGGCCAGGCCCGGGACCGCTCGGCGAACCGGCCGGCCCCGGCTTCGGACAGTGCTTCGGAGGCTTTTTCGGACGCTTCTTCGGACGCTACAGATCCGTAGCGATGATCTTCTCGATGTTCCGCTCGGCGAGAGCGGTGATGGTGACGAACGGATTGACGCTGGTGTTGCCGGGGATCAGCGCGCCGTCGATGACGTACAGGCCGGTATAGCCGTGCAGGCGACCGTAGTTGTCGGTGGCCTTGTTCAGGACCGCACCGCCGAGGGGGTGGTACGTGAGGTGGTCGCCCCAGATCTTGTACGTGCCGAAGAGGTCGGTCCGGTAGATCGTCCCCTCCTTCGCATTGATCTTGTCGAAGATCGTCTTGGCCGCGTCGATGGACGGCTGCTTCCACGCGGTCTGCCAGTTCAGGTCCACCTTGCCGGTGGCGGCGTTCCAGCTGAACTGGGCGCGGTTCGGGTTCTTGGTGATCGACAGATAGAACGAGGCGTACGTCTCGATCCCGGTGGGCAGCGGCGCCACTTCGGCGAAGGCGCCGCCGGCGTCCCAGTTGTCGATGCCCGCCGACGGCATGGAGCACTGGACCTTGCCGGTCGGGTCCCACAGATGGTTG
The DNA here is from genome assembly GCF_051131715.1 of Streptomyces sp. A5-4. Classification (NCBI taxonomy): domain Bacteria; kingdom Bacillati; phylum Actinomycetota; class Actinomycetes; order Kitasatosporales; family Streptomycetaceae; genus Streptomyces; species Streptomyces sp. A5-4. The sequence goes on from NZ_CP178591.1 coordinate 2,126,290, forward strand.
GCACGCCCGCACATGACGTTGCCGTTGTCGCCCCAGCCCTTGCCGATCTCGTTGTTCAGGTTGGGCAGCACACCGGTGGCCTTCAGCTTGGTCAGCAGCTTGCTGGTGCCGACGCTGCCCGCCGCGAAGAACACCTTGACCGCGGTCACGGTCTTGGTGGCCGTGGTGTCGCCGTTGGTGTTGATCTGCTCGATGGTGACGGTGTAGCCGCCGCCGGACGCCGGGGCGACCGAAGTGACCTTGTGCAGCGGCGAGATGCTGACCTTGCCGGTGGCCTTGGCCTGGGCGATGTATGTCTTCTGCAGCGACTTCTTGCCGTAGTTGTTGCCGTAGAGGATCTCGCCGTCGACCGCCGACTTGGGCACGGCCCCGACGGCCTCCTGCTTCATGTACTCGAAGTCGTACACATTGGGCACGAAGACGAACGGGAAGCCGGAGCGCTGGGCCTGCTTACGGCCGACCCTGGCGTACTGGTAGCACGGGACGGTGTCGAACCAGGCCGGGTCGATGTGGTTGACGCCGAGCCCGGTGTTGGCGCGGGGGTAGTAGACGCCGTACATCTCGTCGACGTTCACGGACGGGAGGACGGCGCTGAACCTCTCCCGTCCGGGGGTGACGGCCATGCCGCCATTGACGAGCGAGCCGCCGCCGACGCCGCGCCCCTGATAGACGGTGATGCCGCTGAATTCCTCGGCGTCCAGGATTCCGGTGTAGCGCGGGATGGCCTTGTCGATCGGGAAGCCGAGGAAGTCGCTGAGGGGCTGCTTGGTCTTGGTGCGGAGCCAGTAGGACCGCTGGTCCGCGTTGGTCGTGTGCGAGAAGATCTTGCCGTCGGCGCCCGGGGTGTCCCAGGCCATGCCCATCTCGATCATGTGCACGTCGACCCCGGCCTGAGCGAGCCGCAGAGCGGCGACGGAGCCGCCGTATCCGGTACCGATCACCAGGACGGGGACTTGGGCCCCGTTGTCGATCGGGGCGGCGGCGGGGTCCGCCATGGCCTGATTGGCGCCTACTTGCCCGGCGAGGGCTGCGGCCCCCAGAATAGAACCTGTTCCAGCGATGAATCTGCGGCGTGAGACACTCTTGAAACCATTACCGCGCCTGGTAGGATCACTCATGTGATGTTCCTCACTCTCGAAGGAATGAGAACAGGTTCTACTGTCGCTTGCCTGTGAAGTCACTACATACCTCGAAGTAACTTGCGCCCGCGCTATTGACTCTGAGCGCAATAACCTCGCAGTCGATCTCGACGGGGAGGCGGCGGGGGCACTGCGGGCAGGCGCAGACCTGGCACGCTCCGAGAAAACCCACGCACGGTCCCCAACTGCCGTTATCAGTAACAGACTTCAGGCTTCCGCGCATCCTTGACGTGCGCCCGCATGGCGGCCCGCAGAGCTTCGAGTTCGAGCCGGGGGAACGGACGGCCCCACTGGGCCGCGTAGCCCTCGTCCTCCAGATCGTGGGCGCCCTGGCGCCCTCGTCCCCCAGATCGTGGGCGCCCTGGCCGAAAGCGCGCATCGCGGACCGCGCCAGTGCCGTGACCGTGTGGCGCCCGGACCACAATGGGGCCGCGGAACTGTCGGGCACCCGGCGGTTCCCGGCCTCCAGGAGACGGATGTCCACGTCGGCTCCGTCCCGGTGGAAGAACCATCGGAAGACCTGAGGTTCCCCCTCAAGCTCGGCCCGGGTGTCCCGGTCGCCCCCGACCAGTCGGCCGATCGCGTACAAGAACTGCTCGGGGACGTCGGTGACGTACGAGGCGATGACCGTCGACTCCCCCTGAGCGTCGGCCACTTTCAGACACGCTCAGCCGTGATACCGCAACGCCCGCGTCATCGCGAGAGGCGACATCCCGGAGATCCTCCCGGCTGTGAGGCCTGAACCCTACGGCGCGCATGCGCGGGCCGCCCCGGCCGTCTTGGGGCCGCGCCTCGCGGCTGCTGCCAGCCCCCGCCGTTGCGCCGGCGGGACCAACTCCCCCTTACCAGAGGGTTGCTGCTGCCAGCGCCCTGCCCCGTACAGCGACCGGGCGGGGCGTCGGCATGTGCAGCGCGCGTTCTCTCCACGCAGCACGACGACCCTTGTTCTCCCTTCGGGGAGGTCAGGGGGTGCTTTCGTGCGTCCAGCCTTCAGCCAATCGGTGTCGCCTGGTGGAGACCGGCGAGCGTGTCGATCCGAGCCGCGAGGTCGAAGTCCGCCGCCGTCAGCACGTGGCCCGCGTCGTGCGTCGTGATGGCGAAGCGCACGTGATCCCACCGCAGATCCATGTCCGCGTGATGGCCGATCAGCCGCTCCACGTCGGCGACGTGCACGATCAGTGCGACACCACCGTGGTACCGCATGTCGACCGTCCGCGTGATCTCGTTCCCGACCTGCTGCCAGTTGGGCAGCTGCTCCAGGCGCTCCGCGATCTCCTGGTCAGTCAGCGGTACCAGTCCCTGCGCCACGTCATCCCCTCCCGGTCAATGGGGCCAGCAGCTCGCCGAGCTCCAGGCCGATCGGGGCATCCTGCCACGGGCGCATGGCCCGCTCCAGAGTGACCAGCTCCCTGCGCATCCGCGCGGACCGGGTCTCGACCGCGATCTGTGCGACCTGTCGCACGATCTCTACTGCCTGGTCGGGTTCGCGCGCCGTCGCTGCTGCGGTCGCGTGGCGTGCGAGGTACACCCCGCGGTCACGGCGCGCGGTCTCTGGCACGGTCTGGAGCACCTGATCCCACAGTGCGCCCGCCTCCGCGCCGAGGCCAGGACGTCCGTAGCAGGTGGCGCGCTGGACCTCCAGGTAACCGGGTGTCCTGCGGCACGCGTTGCCCCACGGCAGGTCGTCATCGACGCGGGCGAGCAGCCCATCGGCCTGGTCGATCAGCTGATCTACGGCGCTCCGGTCTCCGGTGAGACTCGCACCGTGGGCCTGCTGCTGCATGGCCATGATCTGCACCTTCGGCAGCAGTCGGCGCGCGTCGTCGAGCGCGGCCTCGCACAGGTCGATGACCGCGTGCCCGTCACCGAGATCAGTCCGGACCTGCGCCTGATTGACGAGGGAGTATCCGATGAGGTGCGGGTCGCGCGACCGCATCGCTATCTCCTGCGTCACCCCGCGCCAGAAGCTCGCGCCGTCCACGTCGCCCGCGTCCTGGTAGAGCCACCCCACCAGGGCGGCGTAGGCCGCGCCGACACAGAGCAGGCCGCAGCGGGTTTCTCCTTGCGCGCTGCGGATCAGTTTGTCGATCAGCTGGTACTGCGCGGAGACCGTGCCGATCAGATCGTGCGGACCGAGGAACATGTCCGCCCGGTAGTGCCCCTCCAACTGCTGCTGGAAATACCCGATCAGCGCGGGGTCCACGTGCTGCGTCGCGATGGGGCCGGCGACGAGCGCAGCGGCAGTGACGGACACGAATGCCCTGCGGTTCACATCGGCCGCGTCATGATGCTCGGGCCGAATCCACCCCGGCGGCGAGCTGAATCCGAGATCTTCGGGCCATCGTCCGAGCGCGTCGTGAATGACGATCGCGGTCTCTTCCGACGGCCACCCTGGGCGCCCGCCTTCCCACCGGCGCCACGTCCTGGCGGACACCGTGAAGTGCGGGTCGTCGAGCAGGTGTTGCCCCTGCGCTTGGAGCCCCGCTGCGGCGGCCTCGATGGTGCGCCACCCGCGACGGAGGCGGGCGGCTCGCAGCGCGTCGTTGCGACCCATGGCTTCAGTCTGCGGTGTCATCACCGGCGCTCCCGGCCGTGGCCGCTACGTGGCCACGCGCGGCCACGCCATGGCCTATTACCCCGATACCGTGCCCGCCCATCATCGCCACATGACCACGGGACGCACAGCTAAATCGGTGACCAGCACTCGTTCGCGCGCCGAGGGCGGGTCATGAGCAGCCCCGGAGCCACGGCCGCACTGCGGCCGACGGGACTCCGAATCTGCTGGGCAGCGAAACCGGGCGCCCCCAACCGCTGCTGCACCCTCAAGCCGGGGCACCGCGGTTACCACTATCACGAGTACTCCAGTGCGTCCTGGCCCCAGACCGCAGGTGGCACGCAGTGAGCCCGGCCGCCACACCGCCGGAGGTCTGGGACGGCGTCACCGGGGTGTGTCGCATCGGCGAGTGCGGCGAGTGCCACGGCAACTAGGACATCAAGGTCGGCGGCTCCATCGCACTCAAGCTGCGCTGCGCGTGCGACTGCCACAGGCGCCTGCCCCACTGAACCCCGCCTCGGCCGATGCATCCGGGCAGGAAACCCCGGCCGAGGCGGATGTCCATCCCATCCTGAGAACGGGAGAACACCACCATGACTACCACCATCGAGTCAGCTGTGACACGGGACGTCCGCGACCTCATCCACCCCGAGGACCTTGCCGCGGTGACCGCGACCGTCCAGCGGAACAACCTCGGCATGGACATCGCGCTCGCCGAGCTGATCACGCTCGAAGCGATCAAGTTCGAAGCGGCCTGCGCCGCGCACCCTGATGCCCGCCTCAAGCCCTCCCGCGTGGTGGACGAGGGATGGCACGCGCTGATCCTGCACACGCGCGTCAAAGCGAGCCTCGCCGGTCGGCTCGGCCTATTCGTGCACCACGTCCCCGAGGCCCCGGACACCGGACGCCACGACCCGGATGCACTGGCCCGCAGCCAGGCAGCGATCACGGCCGCCGGGTACGCCCCCGAGCCCACGATGTGGGGCGGGCCCACCGACACCAGCATCCCCGTGGCGGCGTCGTGTGAGCACTCCCCGCCTGGCCCGGAGGGGTCGTGTAGCGGTGACTGCTCCAATACGGGTGGGAACTGACCGAAGCTCTCGTCTCCAATCCGCAGCGGCCGTAGCGTCGGTGAGGATCGGAGAGGGAAAGAAGGTCGATATGCGCGAGTGGATTGATCCGCGTTACGCGGAAGTGGTGGACAAGTACCGGGCGTCGAAGGCGACGGCAGGGCCGCAGCCACAGCGAAACCGAGGCTGGGCCAGGACGTACTACGGCGATCCGTTCGTGGTGTTCGTGCACCCGGCGAACCGGACCTCGTACACGCTCGGCCGCTGAAACCGCCCCGGCCGGCCGCTTCCCCCGAGGCGGACGGCCGGGGTTTCACTGCCGGACGAAGTCCGCGACTGGGACGTTGAGCGCTGCGGCGATGCGGATGAGGGAGTCGAGCCGCGGCGGTGCATGACCTTGCTCGATGCGGTTGATGGCCTGCCGGTCGATTACCGGAGGCTTCGCCGAGCTGCTCCTGCGTGAGCTTCGCGCACGTCCGCGCCTCACGAATATGGTCTACGACGGCGCGGCGGCGGGTGAGTACCCAGGCGGGCGACGACGGTTCGGAGAGCACCCGCCCGCGCTGCTGCCGCCAAGATCAACCGTACACGGAACCGTACATTCCCAGATGATCGTGTTGGGTGGGCAGGGCACACACTTCGCCACCCCAAAGCGCCGCGCAGGGCAACCGCGGCAAAGAAGCGGCGCCAGGTATACGCGCGTCCACCTACTTGCGCCGTTGGACGCCACGACGTAGTCAAGTCCCGCCCCTTACCCGCATGGGGGCGGTTTACGTTGTGACGCAGAAGGCCCCTCAGCCGAATACGGCTGAGGGGCCAAATGCCTGTCGCGACCTGCGCTTTATCCTCGGTGGGCGCGGACGGTTTCGAACCGCCGACATTCGCTTTGTAAGAGCGACGCTCTACCCCTGAGCTACGCACCCGTGGACGAGTGAACAGATTACATGGCTCACGGGGCGACATCGCAAACCTGTTGGCCGCCCGAGCCGGCCCCAGCCCGCCCGAGCCGGCCGGTGGCGGGTCGTCCGGGGGATAACCCCACCCCCGATCCGGTGGCACCCCGCATCGTCCCCGGGGCTCCGGCTTCGTACCGTGGAGTCCAGTCAGCAGGAACTACCTGGGGGATCAGTCACCGTGGCACTTCGTACTCGCACTCTCACCGCCGTCGGCGGAGTCGTCGTTGCCCTGGTCGCCCTCAGCGGCTGCGGTGGGGACAGCGCCAAGGACGCGCCCGCCGAGAACCGGTCGTTCTCCTTCAGCGGGGACACCCTGACCGTCGACGCCGACAACTCCGCCTTGGAGCTGGTGCCCGCCGACGTGAAGGACGTGGAGGTCACCCGGCGCGCCGACGGATGGGTGTTTCTCGGGACGGGGCCCAAGAACAGCTGGGAGCTGAAGGACGGGAAGCTCGTCCTGCGGCAGAAGTGCGACGCGCTCGCCAGCGACTGCGACGCCTGGCATCGGATCAAGGTGCCGCGCGGGGTCGCCGTGACCGTCCTGAGCGACAACGGGAGCGTCGAGGCGACCGGGTTCGACACCCCGTTGAAGGTGCGGTCCGCCAATGGCGAAGTACGGGTCGAGGACTCCAGTGGCGCACTCGACCTGGACAGCGACAACGGCCGGGTCATCGGGAACGGGATCGCGGCCAAGAAGGTGACCGCGGACTCCGAGAACGGGGCGGTGCGGCTGAGTTTCAGCGCCGTGCCGGACCTGGTGGAGACCCTCAGCAACAACGGCGAGATCGTCATCGACCTGCCCAGGACGGAGTACGACGTGACGACTCGCAGCGACAACGGGGACGTCCATGTGGACGTCCCGCGGGACGACAACAGCACGCATGTGGTGAAGGCCCGCAGCGACAATGGGGAAGTCACCGTGCGAAGTGCGAACTAACGGGCCCGTGTGTTCGTCCTTACCTGGTGGGAGACTGTAACTGGGCAGGGCGGACACAGCACGGGAGAGGGATGTGACGGCGACACACGCGCAGCCGTACCCGCAGCGAGTACGCCGCCGTACGAAAGCGGGTGCCGTCGGGGACGTTCTCATGCTCGTGCTCCTGCCCGTACCGCTGATCGCCGTACTTCCCCTCGCCTTCGCGGGCGGCGGTACGAGACGTTGGTTCGGCGGGCGCGGTGAGAGCGTGCGGGCCGATGCGCAGGCCGCGAAGGACGCGGCAGCCGCGGCCTTCTACGAGCTGGATACGGCCCAGCGCGATCTGCGGATCTCCATCGAGACCATCACCGCGGTGGACAGTTCACCCGCCGCCCGCAAGGCCGCGGAGGACTTCGCCGCGCTCGGACGGCGTATCGACGAGGCCAGCCACGTCTACATCACCGCGGTCGACGCACACGACCTCGACCGGGACGACTTGGACGCATCGACCGCCGCCAAGGCGCGCGGCGAGCTGAGCAAGGCCAAGGACGAGCTCGTACGGGTCAAGGGCGAGCTCGACCGGTTCGGGCAGGGGCTCGGGCCGCTGCTCGACACCGCGGAGACGCAACTCGCCCGCCTCGCACCTGCCGTCGAGCGGGCCCGGCAGACACTGCTGGCCGCCAGTAACGCGCTCGACGCGGTACGTACGTCCGGGCTCAAGGCCGACGATCTCGCCTCGCGGCTCGCGGCCCTCGCACCCGAGCTGACCAAGCTGAACCAGGGGGCCGGCCGGCACGGCGTCGCGGAGACTCTGCAACGCGCCGACCAAGTGCTGCGCGACGCGGAGACCGTGCGCGCCGAGGCCGAGCGGCTGCCCGAGCGGGCCGCCGACATCGACCGGCGACTGGTGTCGCTGCGGACCCGGGCGCAGGCGCTGACGACCCGGGCGGGCAAGGTCGAGCCGATCCTGAGCGAGCTGCGGCGCCGGTTCACGGCGGCCTGCTGGCAGGATCTGCAGGCCGTTCCCGCCCAGACGGAGTCCACGGTCCGGCAGGCCGAGGAGAAGATCAAAGAGGCGGCGAGGGCGCGCGAGGAGCAGCGCTGGCCGGATGCCACCGCGCTGCTCAGCACGGTCAGGGCCCTGCTGAACACCACCGACGAGGCCGTGTCCGCCGCCGGTGACCGCCTGCAGCGGCTCAATGCCGTGTCGAAGGACCCGCAGCAGGAGATCGAGCGGACCCGGTTCGCGATCAGGGACGCCCAGCGGCTGGCCATGGCCGGGCGCAATACGCCCGACCCCCGGCACGCCCGCCCACTGGACGACTCGGTGGCCCGGCTGGACCGCGCCGTCGCAGGCCTGGAGGGCCGCCACCCCGACTACTGGCACTTCCTCACCGAGACGGAGGCGGTGCGCCGCACGGTGGCGCGGGTGGTCGAGCTGATCCGAGAGGAGCTGGGCGCCCACCCGGGCGCCTGACCCGCGGAGGGCCCCTTACTCGCACGGATGCGCCGACCCGGCCCCTGACGCAGCACGGGCGGATCCGTCCGCTCCCGACGCGGCCAGGCCCAGATCGGCCCGCCCCCGACCCGGCCCAAGCACGCCTGCCCGCGCCCACCCGGCACGGGCGCACGTCCGCCGAGGCCCGCGCCGGGCACACCTCCGGTCAACGCCCGGCCCGGCACGAGCCCACGCCACCGGCAGCCGCCCCCAGGACCCGGGTGGCGCCCGCCCCCGGAACCCAGGTGGCCGGCCGGCTCCTACCCGCGGCGCCGACTCAGTAGCCTGTGCGCATGCCTCGCTACGAGTACCGCTGCCGCTCCTGCGGCACCACCTTTGAGCTGAACCGGCCGATGGCCGAATCCTCCGCGCCCGCCGCCTGCCCCGACGGGCACGACGACACCGTCAAGCTGCTGTCCGCCGTCGCGGTGGGCGGAACGGCCCAGTCCGGCGGTCCCGCGCCCTCCGGCGGGGGTGGAGGCTGCTGCGGCGGCGGGTGCTGCGGCTAGTTCCCGGCCCCCTACTGGCCCCCGCCGGACGGCCGGCGCCCTTCGGCCCGGTCGTCCGACAGCTCGGCTCGCGCACAACCGACGCGGCGGCGCCTCAGCGCCTGCGCGACAGCGTCAGGCCGTCCGCGACGGGGAGCATCACGCTCTCCATCCGCTCGTCGGCCGTCACCCGGTCGTTGAACTTCCGGATCGCCGCCGCCCCGCCCGTCGCGTCCGGGTCGACGACGCCACCGCCGTAGAGCACGTTGTCGGCCGCGATCACCCCGCCCTGCCGCATCCTGGGGACCAGCTCCTCCCAGTAGGGCACGTAGTTGACCTTGTCCGCGTCGAGGTAGGCGAAGTCGATGTGCGGCTCCGCGGGCATGGCGCGCAGCGTGTCCAGGGCGGGGCCGATGCGCAGCTCGACACGGTCGGCGACGCCCGCCTTCGCCCATGCCTCGCGCCCGTACGCCGTCCACTCCTCCGACACGTCGCACGCGATCAGCCGGCCGTCCTCGGGCAGCGCCTGGGCCATCGCCAGCGCGGAGAATCCGGTGAAAGTGCCGACTTCGACGATGTGCCGCGCGCCGATCAGCCTGACCAGGAAGGCGAGCAGCGGTCCCTGCTCCTCGGCGGACTGCATGACCGCCTGGTCGGGCAGCCGGGCGTAGGTGGTCTCGACGAGCTCACGCTGTACGGCGTCCAGCGGCGCGTTGTGCGCCAGGATGTAGTCGTGCAGCTCATCGGTGATCCTGGTGCTGTTTCCCTTGCTCATCGCGCTCCCTGTCAGGCCGTCAGATCCCCGGATCCGCACCATATCGGAGCCGCGCCCCCTCGCCCCGGGAGAGCCGCCCCGGGCATCCCGGCCCGCCCGTCGACCTTCTTCAGCTCGGCTTCAGCTGCGCTTTCCTAGGCTGGGCGGCATGGTCGAAAGCAGCGCACCACAGTGGATCACCTCCCTCATGGACACCCTGGGGGCGCCGGGCGCGGGCATCGCCATCGCGCTGGAGAATCTCTTCCCGCCGCTGCCCAGTGAGGTGATCCTGCCGCTGGCGGGGTTCGCCGCCGGCGCCGGGCAGATGAGCCTGATCGCCGCCCTGCTGTGGACCACCGCGGGCTCCGTGGTCGGCGCGCTCGCGCTGTACGGGGTGGGGGCACTGCTCGGGCGCGACCGTACCGTCGCCATCGCCGTGAAGCTGCCGCTCGTGAAGGTCTCCGACATCGAGCGGACGGAGGCCTGGTTCCAACGGCACGGCACCAAGGCGGTGTTCTTCGGGCGGATGATCCCCGTGTTCCGCAGCCTGATCTCGATCCCGGCGGGCATCGAGCGCATGCCGCTGCCCGTCTTCCTCGGCCTCACCACACTCGGCAGCGCGCTCTGGAACACCCTCTTCGTTCTCGCCGGCTACACGCTCGGCGAGAACTGGGCGGACGTGACGGGCTACGTCTCCACGTACTCCAAGGTCGTGCTGGTGGCCGCCGTGCTTGCCGTGCTGCTCTTCGCGGGCGTACGGGTGCTCAAGCGGCCCCGTGCCGACCGGCAGCGCGGATGAAGGACCGCAGGATCTCCTCGCCCGCGGCGACGCCCGCCTCGGGGAGGACGGTGACCTGTGGGCCGGTCCAGCCGGTGTCCGCCAGCTCCCCGTGGCCCGGCCGCCAGCCCTGGTCCGCGGCCAGCAGCAGGTCCGCGTCGAGGATCGAGTCGCCGGCCGCGAGTGTGAGGGTGGCGCCGGTGCGGCGCGCGACCTCGCGCATGGCCGCGCTCTTGGTGAGCGGCTTGGGTACGGCGTAGATCTTCCGGCCCTGGAGCGAGACCGTCCAGCCCCTGCCCTCCGCCCATTCGCCGAGTTCCTTGACCCACTCGCCGGGCAGCAGCGCGCGCTCCACCACGAGGTAGGCGAAGAGGTCCTCGGCGACCCGCTCCTTGAGCAGCCAGGCGGGGTCGGCCGCGTCGAGCAGGTGGGCGCGTACCTCGGCCAGGGAGGCGCATTCGTCGGCGAGGGTCCTGGCGACCTGGGCCTGCCAGTCCGGGTCGGACACCCCGTCGACGAGGAGGTGACCGCCGTTGGCGCAGATCGCGAACCGCGGTGTGGGGCAGGGCAGTTTGATGCGGTGGTACTGCTCGCGGGTACGGGTGGTCGTCGGTACGAAGCAGGTCTCGGCCGCGAGTTGGGCCATCAGCCCGGCGGCGGTCTCCGTCAGGTACGAGAGCGGCTTGCTCTCGTACACCTCGACGCAGAGCAGGCGCGGCGCCTCGGCGTCGGGCATGCGCAGGCCGAGCGCGGCCGACGAGTAGATCAGGGTGCGGTCGAGATCGCTCGCGACCAGAACAGCAGACGCGGGAGAGGTGGTCACTTCGCCGATACCGCCGTGCCGTTGGCGCCCGTAGCGCCGCGCGTGTACTGGGGGTGGATCAGTCCGACGCAGGTGTACGGGAGCCCGTCGACCTCCTCGACCGGTACGCCGCGCTGCTCGGCGAGCAGCCGTACGTGGTCGAGGTCCGGTCCGGCGCCGCGCTTGGCGAGGATCTTCCAGGGGACGCGGCGCAGCAGGACGCGGGTGGTCTCGCCGACGCCCGGCTTGACCAGGTTCACGTCGTGGATGCCGTACTCCTCGCTGATCCGCTCGACGGCCGCCCAGCCCTCCCAGGTGGGGGCCCGGTCGGCCGCCAGCAGTTCCTTGACCTCGGCGTCCACCTCGTCCACGACCTCGTCGAAGCGCGCGGCGACCGTGTCGAGGAAGTGACCGGACACATCGTCCCCGGCGAGTTCCCGGTAGAACTTCGCGCCGTGGAAGTCGTCGGGGCCGACCAGGTCGGCTCGCAGCACCGTACGCGAAATCAGCCCGGAAACCGTCGAGTTGAGGCAGGCGGAAGGGATGAGGAAGTCCTCGCGGGTGCCGTACGTCCGGACGCAGCCGCCGGGGTCGGCGAGGACCGCGATCTCCGCGTTGAAGCCATCAAAGGCCTCCAGGGCCTGCGCCAGCTCGCGGGTGATCGCGCCCTTGCCCGTCCAGCCGTCGACGAAGACGACGTCGGCCGGGTCGTGGTGGGCGGCCAGCCAGCGCAGGGCGGTCTCGTCGATGCCGCGGCCACGGACGATGGAGACGGCGTAGTGCGGCAGGTCGAGGCCGTGCCGGTGCTGGGCCCAGCGGCGCATCAGGACGCCGACGGGCGTTCCCGCGCGGGCGAGCGAGACCAGCACGGGGCGCGGGGAGCGTTCGGCGAGGACGGTCTCGGTCACGGTGCCGACGGCCCTGGCGATCCGGGCGGCCGACGTGTCCAGGGCCGACTTGAACAGCTCCTGGTAGTGGGCGTTCGGCTGGTATTCCACGGGCAGCGACTCCGCGTAGTGCGCGCCGCCGCTCTGGATCGCCTCCTCGCGCTCCTCGGTGGGGGCTTCGAGCTCGACGTCCGACAGGTCCTGGAGCAGCCAGCCGCAGTCCTCCGGCGCGTACGAGGAGAAGGCGGGGCCGCGGAGGGGCTCGGGCATGGGCGGTTCCTGCCGTTCGGAGGCGCGTGGGGGGTGTGCGGGCCGCGTGGACGGCTCGGGCACCCGGGAGGGGACGACCGCGAGTACCACGCGGTCGGTGTGCGGGGCGAGCTCCGCCAACAGGCCGTCGGGGGCGTGCAGTTCGGCGGTGTCGGCGGTGGAGTCGACGACCACGACCACGGCGTCGAAGCCGGCACCCGCGACGTTGTACGCGTAGCGCGGGCCAGGTCCGTCGGCCGGGCTGTCGTGCGCGGGGAAGGTGATGCGGGTGCGGATCGCGTAGCCCGGGTCGTCGACGGCGAGCACCGGCGAGCGGGTGGTGGTCGAGGACCGCACCTCGGCATCGACGAGCGCGTCGAGTGCTTCGGCCAGCCGGAGCGGGGCGTACATCAGCTCCTCGAAGCCGAGGACCAGCACACGGCGGGCCCCGGCGGGCAGCGCCTCGGCCGTACGGGCCGCCATGCCCGGCAGCGCGCTCTCCAGGGCCACCCGGTGCGCGGGCTGAAAGCCGTGCCGCCCGCCGTCGGGCACGCCCGCGGGCCAGCCCAGCTCCACGCGGACACAGCTGTCGGGCGCGGTGGCCGGTTCACGCGCGGGCGGGGCCCCGGCCGACGAGGCTGCGGCGACCGGCACGGCCACCGGCGCCCCTGCGGAAACCGACGCCTCCTCCCCCTCGTACCGGGCCACCAGCTCCATGCCCTTGCGCAGTACGCCCTCCGGCAGCCTGACCGTCCCCGAGGCCATCGCGATCAGGTCGACCCTGGCGCCGATCTCCCGCGCGAACTCCTCCAGCCGGCCCCGGTCCTCGGCGGAGCGCATGTCGACCAGGGCGACAATCACGTACCAGCCGCGCGGGTAGCGCGCGTGCAGGTCGCGGATCGTGTTCAGCACCGTATTGCCCGTGGAGAACTCGTCGTCGACGAGGACCAGTGGCCCCGAGCCGGCCAGCAGCCCGGGGTCCTGCGGCAGCAGCAGGTGCGAGGTGGCGTGCGAGTGCGACTCCTCGAAGCCGCCCGCCGTCGCCACGCCGTCGACCGGTCGACGCGTCGAGTGGAGGTACGGGGCGAGCGCCACGCCGTCCGCGACGGAGTGGCCGAGCCCGGTCGCCGTCTCCGCGTACCCGAGGACCACCGCCCGCGCGGCCGTCTCGTCGCCCAGTAGCCCGCGCACCTCCTGGCCGAGGGCGAACCCGGCTCCGTACACCCGGGAGGGCCGCTGCGGCACGTGCTTGCCGAGCACGTTCGACACGAGCAGATGCGCCCGCTTCGGGTTGCGGCGCAGAGCCAGACCCAGCAGGTCGGTCAGCGCGCCGCGCTCACCGGCTCCCTCGTCGACCAGTTCGACGCCCAGCCGCTCAGCGACCCATGTTCCCGACCACACCACGTTGTTTTCCGCTGCCTTACGTTCGTCGGACCGTCTGTTGTAGCCAGTGTCGCCCGTGTCACCGATGTGCCCGGTGCGCCCTGTGTGACCTGTGTGACCCGTCTGGTCCATGCGCTCGGCGGAACCGGTGGGGCCCGCGTGACCGGCTCGGTCACTGCTCCGGTGTGCCATCTCAGCCGGGGATTCCGGCGGTCAGCAGCTCCACGAAGCCGATGTCCTCCCGCGCCACGCCGAAGACCTCGGCCCGCTGCAGCGTGCGCTCGGCCCACGCGCGGTGGGGCTTCACCTCGTTCATCTTGTTCGTGTAGGCGGACCGCAGCACACCGCCGCCGCCGCGCTCGGGGCACAGGATGTCCTGCGCGTCGGTGAACTCCTCGTGGCTCACCACCGACAGCGCGTGCACGGGCGGAACGTGCGAGGGGTGGATGCAGGTCTTGCCGAGCAACCCGTTGGCGCGGTCGAGACCGATCTCCCGCAGCAGCCCGTCCATGTCGTGCTCGATGAGCGCGGTCCGCAGCGCCTGCGCCTGCCCCACGAACGGGCTCCGGCGCAGCTGCGGCTTGAACATCCGCTCCTGGACCCTGAAGTACTCCCACACCGGGCCGGTGATCGTGAAGCCCGTGCCGTCGGAGCGTCCCAGCACATTCACCACGTCGGCGATGACCCCAGCGACGATCTGCACGTCGTACGCCGTCATGTCGGGCGCTCTGCGCAGCCCGTACGCGGAGCAGAAGTCGGTGACGCCCAGCCGCAGCGCGAGTACCCGCTCCCGGTATTTGTCGACGGTGCGGGCGATACCGCCGAGGGTCTCGGCGCGCGTTTCCAGGTGCAGGAGCTGGGGCGATTCGAGCACCGGCATCGCGAAGAGCCGCTGCCCGCTCGCGGCCTCCGCCGCCGTGAGCGCCTCCAGGAACGGAAGCCCGCGCTCCTGGGTGAACTTCGGCAGTACGAATCCGGACAGCAGCCGCGCGGCCGGTCCGAGGCGGTCCACCAGGTCGGGGATCTGCTCGGGCTCGCGGACCCGGACGAACAGCAACGGCGGCTCCCCGCCCCGCGCGTCGAGCTCGGCGAACTGCCGGACCAGATTCTCCTCGGCATCGGCGACTTCCGCGTCGTCGATGGAGTCCTCCAGGCAGAGCACCATGGAGATGATGCCGTGGCCGGCCTGCTTGACCACGTCGTCGGCGAGCCGTGGCCGCGTGGCCGGGCTGTAGAGCGTGGCTCCGAGGGCGGCGGAAAGCGTCCGGATCGGCGATTCGGACGTGAACTCACCGGGCTCCTGATGGAACAGACTCTCCCGGACAGAGGGCGGGATATGCCCGAAATGACGCATGAGGGTCTCCCGTACTGCCGTAAAGGCCTGGCGATGTGTGGCCGGTAATAGTACGTAGGGATGGGTGCCCAGAGTTCCCCTGTGTATGAACTTCAGGTGACGCGCAGCGGCGCCCACCCGTCCCGGCGGTAGGGAAACCGGCCCCGCGTTGTCCAGGGAGGCACCGGGGAGGCAGGATGACGGGCATGACGCACGCGATGCTGAAGGGCTCGAACGTTCCGCTCGATGCCATGGCCGTACGGGCGGTACTGCGCTGGACCCCGGGCCCGGACGTTCCCGAGGTGGACGCCTCGGCTCTGCTGCTCGGTGTCGACCGGCGCGTGCGCTCCGACGAGGACTTCGTCTTCTACAACCAGCCCCGCCACCCCTCGGGGCTGGTGCGGAGCCTGGGAAAGAAGCGTTTCCCCGACCGTGTCACCGATTCGGTGCAGACGGATCTCTCCTCGCTCGAATCCGCCGTGGACCGGGTGCTGATCGTGGCCTCGACGGACCACATTCCGTTCGAGCAGGTGCGGGACCTGCGCATCGAGGTGTACGACGCCACCGCGACGGGGAGCAGCGAGCCCCTCGTGTACTTCGAGGTCAAGCCGGAAACCGGGGCGGAGACCGCGCTGATCTGCGGCGAGCTGTACCGGCGCGGGGACGCCTGGAAGTTCCGGGCGCTCGGCGAGGGCTACTCCAACGGGCTGATCGGTCTGGCCACCGACCACGGCATCTCGGTGGACGAGAGCGAGGCCGCCGCGGAGCCCGGAGGGGCCGCGGAGCCCTCTGCGCCCCCCGCCCCGCCCCGGCCTTCGGCCCAGCCGCCGCAGCCCGCGTACGGCTACCCGCAGCCCGGCCCGTCCCAGCCCGCGTACGGCTACCCGCAGTCGGCGTCGACGCAGCCCGCCTACGGCTATCCGCAGCCCGCCGCGGCCGCCGCGCCCGCACCGGACCCGAACTTCAGGCTGCCGCCGCAGGGCCCCCAGTTCCTCCGCAGCTGACGCACAAGGGACTCCGGGTGCGTCCGGGGCCCCGGACGCACCCGCCCGAGGTCCGAGGCCGTCAGGTCTTGGTCTTGTAGCCGCGCCCCCACTGCAGGCCCCAGCCGTACAGCCGGTCGAGCTCGGCCTGAAATCCGTACACGAACTTCACTTCGCGGTGCACGACCAGGTCGCCCTTGACGTTCTCCACGGTGAAGACCGCGCACGAACGGGCCTGCGGGGCGCGCTCGTCCAGCTCGATCTCTATTCGCGGGCCGTTGCTCGGGAAGAGCGTCACGATGGCGTGCGTACGGTCGAAGGCCGGCGTCTGGTCGTAGATGTAGACGAACACCAGCAGCCGCTTGATCGACTCACGGTGGTCGAGGTTCACATAGATCGTCTCGCCCGACGGGGCGCCGAACCGGTCGTCGCCGCTCAGCTTGATGTACGGCGCCTCATTGAGGCTCCCGAAGAAGCTGCCCAGTGGCTGCACGACGCCCTTGCTGCCGTCCTCCAGTTCGTAGAGGCAGCCCAGGTCGAGGTCGACGTTGACCACGCCCTGGGTGTGCGCCTGGACCACGTCCGGCTGGAAGAACCTGAAGGGGTGCCGCAGGAGTCCGCCGCCCTGTCGCGCCCTGCCGCCGATGTCGGAAGTCCTCATCCGCCAGGAGAGGTTCACCCGCAGGTTGCCGGTGTCCGCGCCCTGCTTGGTGAGCGACACCGAAGGGCGTCGCTTGGTCAGTTCGATCGCGTTGGTCGCCGCGCTGCCCGACGCGTACTGCGCCGACCTGTCCCGCCGCAGGCTGTCCCAGATGGCCATCGCGCCCCACCCCTCAGTCGTCCGGAAAGCCGCGGGGCGGCCCCGAGAGCCGAAGCCTCGAGACCGCCCCGCAGAGAGCGTTCCTCAATACCAGCCGGGTCACACCCCGGATGGGACCTCCGACTTCTCGGCGGAGCTCTCGCCGCCCTCGGCCGCGACCCGCTTGTTGCGGCGGACCGAGGACCAGAAGGAGGCGGCGATCAGGATGACACCGACAAGACCGGTGATGATCTCGTTGATCTCGTGCTGGATGGTGACGAGCAGGATGGCCGCGAGTGCGCCGATCGCGTAGTGCGCGCCGTGCTCCAGGTAGACGTAGTCGTCCAGCGTTCCCTGGCGGACCAGGTAGACCGTCAACGAACGGACGTACATCGCGCCGATGCCGAGGCCGAGCGACATCCAGAAGATGTGGTTCGTGATGGCGAAGGCGCCGATGACACCGTCGAACGAGAAGGACGCGTCCAGGACTTCCAGGTAGAGGAAGAGGAAGAACGCGGCCTTGCCCGCGAGGCCGATGACCGTGGGCTCCTTGCCTTCGGCCTTGGCCTTCTCCTCCTCTTCGTGCTCGCGCTCCTCTTCCTCTTCGATCTTGTTCTCGAAGTGTCCGGAGAGACCGCCGACGACGAGGTACGTGATCAGACCGGCGACGCCGGCGAGCAGCACCGTGGCCGTCTTGTCCGCGTGGCCCGTGCTGGTGTGGGCGTGGGTCGCGAACGTCATGGCGGTGCCGAGCAGCATGATCAGCGCGACGCAGACCGACAGCATGTCGACCTTGCCGATCTTGGCCAGCGGGCGCTCGATCCAGCCGAGCCACTTGATGTCCCGGTCGGTGAAAATGAAGTCCAGGAAAATCATCATCAGGAACATGCCGCCGAAGGCCGCGATGGCCGGGTGGGCGTCCGTGACCAGGGCCTCGTACCGCTGCGGCTCGTCCATCGCGAGCTGGACGGCCTCGATCGGGCCGACCTTGGCGCTGATCGCGACGATGGCGACAGGAAAGACCAACCGCATACCGAACACGGCGATCAGGATGCCGACGGTGAGGAAGATCTTCTGCCAGAAGGCATTCATCTTCTTCAGGATTCCGGCGTTGACCACCGCGTTGTCGAAGGACAGCGAGATTTCGAGGATCGACAGGATCAGTACGATCCCGAATGCCTCCCACCCCCACTGCCAGGCGGCGAAGGCCAGTCCGATTGCCGTGATGGCAAACGACCAGCCGAAGGTTTTCAGAACCACTGGTTACCCCATCGTATGAGTACGGGTCTCCCCCGCGCCGTGCGCGGCTTTACGAAACGTTGACCCCGAAGTCTAGAGCGATGCCCCGCAGTCCCGACGCGTACCCCTGCCCAACGGCACGGAATTTCCATTCGCCCCCGTACCGGTACACCTCACCGAAGATCATCGCCGTCTCGGTGGAGGCGTCCTCGGAGAGGTCGTAGCGAGCAAGTTCCTGTCCGTCAGCCTGATTTGCCACTCGGATGAAGGCATTGCTCACCTGACCGAAGGTCTGCCCGCGGTTGTCCGCGTCATGGATCGAGACCGGGAAAACGATCTTGTCGCAGTGCTCGGGCACCGCGGACAGGTCGATCACCAGTGACTCGTCGTCGCCCTCACCCTCACCGGTGAGGTTGTCGCCGGTGTGCTCGACGGAGCCCTCGGGGCTCTTCAAGTTGTTGTAGAAGATGAAGTACTCGTCGCCGAGCACGCGGCCGTTCTGGCAGAGCAGCGCGCTGGCATCGAGGTCAAAGGGGGCCCCTGTGCTGGAACGCGCGTCCCAGCCGAGTCCGACCAGTACCTGAGTGAGGTTCGGTGCGGCCTTGGAGAGGGAGACGTTGCCTCCCTTGGCGAGTGTGACACCCATGTTGTTGCTTCCTCCCCGCAGTGAAGTGCATCAGTGACCAGGCGCGTCCGGCGCCGCACTTCAGTGCGGCGCCGGACGGAAAAGCGGGCCTCGCTCAGACGTTGACGCCGAAGTCCTGCGCGATACCGCGCAGGCCCGAGGCGTAACCCTGGCCAATGGCCCGGAACTTCCACTCCGCACCATTGCGGTAGAGCTCGCCGAAGACCATGGCGGTCTCCGTCGAGGCGTCCTCGCTGAGGTCGTAGCGCGCCAGCTCCGCGTTGTCGGCCTGGTTCACCACGCGGATGTACGCGTTGCGCACCTGCCCGAAGCTCTGCTGACGGGCCTCGGCCTCGTAGATCGAGACCGGGAACACGATCTTGGCGACATCGGCCGGTACACCGGCCAGGTTCACCTTGATGACCTCGTCGTCGCCCTCGCCCTCACCCGTGGTGTTGTCACCGGTGTGCTCGACCGAGCCGTCGGGGCTCTTGAGGTTGTTGAAGAAGACGAAGTTCGAGTCGTTGGTGACCTTGCCCTGGCCGTTGGTCAGCAGGGCGCTGGCGTCGAGGTCGAAGTCACCCCCGGTGGTGGTACGCGCGTCCCAGCCCAGACCGACGATGACCGCGGTCAGATTGGGGGCGGCCTTGGTCAGCGAGACGTTGCCGCCCTTGCTGAGGCTGACTCCCACGAGTCCTCCAATGATGTCGAGCTGTATCGGATCAACCATCCGATCCTAGTGACCGGTTCCCGGTCACAGCAGGACTGAAGTCCCGAAATTTATCGACCCGAAAGGTCACTCATCGGAAAGGTCACCGAGGGCCTTCAGGTAGTCGTTGAGGTCCCGCGCGTCGGGCAGGGCGTTCACCACGGACCACCGCACCACGCCCTCCTTGTCGATGACGAAGGTGCCGCGCACGGCGCAGCCCTTGTCCTCGGCGAAGACGCCGTACGCCCGCGAGACCTCGCCGTGCGGCCAGAAGTCCGAGAGCAGGGGGTATTCAAGGCCCTCCTGCTCGCCGAACACCCGCAGGGTGTGGATGGAGTCGTTGGAGACGGCGAGCAGCTGCACGTCGTCGTTGACGAACTTCTCCGCCTGGTCGCGCAGCGCGTGCAGCTCACCGGTACAAACGCCGGTGAAGGCGAAGGGGTAGAAGAGCAGCACGACGTTCCTGGCGTTGTCGTCGGCGCCCTCGGCCCCGCCGGAGGCGCGCTGGGTCCGGAAGTCGGAGAGCCGTACGGTCCGCCCGTGGTTGTCCTTCAGCTCGAAGTCCGGGGCGAGGGCGCCGACCTCGATCGTCGTGGAAACCGCCATGGAGCGTCATCCCTTCCTCGGTGTCATCAGGTCGTCGATGCCGTCGGAGGCACCGAGGGACCCGCCGGCGCCAACCCTGCGCAGAGGGCCCCCGCCGACGAGGTCGGCGGGGGCCCGTATTGCATCGGTGAAGGTGGCCGGTTTCTGTGTCCGTGCTGGTCAGCGCTTGGTTGGCTTAGCCGCCTTCGGGGTAACCAGCCTGCTGCCGGTCCAGTCCTTGCCCGCATTGACGCTCTTGGTGTGCGAGAGACCCGCCGTCGTCGCGGCTTCGTTGATGTCGCTCGGCTCGACGTAGTTGTCGCGGCCGGTCTTCGGCGTCATCAGCCAGACGGGTGCGCCTTCGTCGATCAGCTGCGTGGCATCGACCAGCGCGTCCGTCAGGTCACCGTCCTCGTCGCGGAACCACAGCACGACGGCATCTGCCACATCGTCGTAGTCCTCGTCAACGAGATCGCTGCCAATGAGTTCCTCGATGGCCTCGCGGAGCTCCTGATCGACATCGTCGTCGAAGCCGATCTCCTGGACCACCTGCTCGGGCTGGAAACCCAGCCTCGCGGCAAGGTTGGTCCGCTCCTCCGCGTGGTCCGCGGTCGCGCTCACGGGTTGCCTCCTGATCATGTTTTGGAAAATGCTTGGGACCCGCGCGTGCGCGGGGCATTGGCGGTAGTCCACACGTGCAGGACGAATCTCGCAAGTACCCCGCCCCCGATCCCGCCCAAAGGATGGGTATACGGGCACCCCCGGACCCCCCGCCGTGATTCATCCCACACCATTCGACCTGGTTTGACGGGTTCCGCGGCATCAGTACGCCAATCGGGGTCCGAACAGCCTTACGGAACAGATAAACGCGTTGGGCGTAAGGTTGCGATTTGGCCGGACCCATCCTCGACCCCGCGTGCGGACCGACGACGAGCCCTCTCGCCGAGCGGTGGTTACCCCTCAGTAGAGATGACGTTTGCGTTCCCGGGGTACACGATGGAGGCGGCGCGACACCCCCTCAGAACCCAACCAGCGAAGGAACAGCGTGGCTTCCGGATCCGATCGCAACCCGATCATCATTGGCGGCCTTCCGAGCCAGGTCCCGGACTTCGATCCCGAAGAAACCCAGGAATGGCTCGACTCCCTCGACGCCGCCGTCGACGAGCGGGGCCGTGAGCGCGCCCGCTACCTGATGCTCCGCCTGATCGAGCGTGCCCGCGAGAAGCGCGTGGCCGTGCCCGAGATGCGCAGCACGGACTACGTCAACACCATCGCCACCAAGGACGAGCCGTTCTTCCCCGGCAACGAGGAGATCGAGCGCAAGGTCCTCAACGCGACCCGCTGGAACGCGGCCGTGATGGTGTCCCGTGCGCAGCGCCCCGGCATCGGAGTCGGCGGCCACATCGCCACCTTCGCCTCTTCCGCCTCGCTGTACGACGTGGGCTTCAACCACTTCTTCCGCGGCAAGGACGAGGGTGACGGCGGCGACCAGATCTTCTTCCAGGGCCACGCCTCCCCCGGTATCTACGCCCGCGCCTTCCTGCTGGACCGTCTGAGCGAGGCCCAGCTCGACGGCTTCCGCCAGGAGAAGTCGAAGTTCCCGAACGGTCTGTCCAGCTACCCGCACCCGCGGCTGATGCCGGACTTCTGGGAGTTCCCGACCGTCTCGATGGGCCTCGGCCCCCTCGGCGCGATCTACCAGGCCCGGATGAACCGCTACATGGAGGCGCGCGGCATCGCCGACACCTCCAAGTCGCATGTCTGGGCGTACCTCGGCGACGGCGAGATGGACGAGCCCGAGTCGCTGGGCCAGCTGTCGATCGCCGCCCGTGAGGGCCTGGACAACCTGACCTTCGTCGTCAACTGCAACCTGCAGCGCCTCGACGGCCCGGTGCGCGGCAACGGCAAGATCATCCAGGAGCTGGAGTCGCAGTTCCGCGGCGCCGGCTGGAACGTCATCAAGCTGGTCTGGGACCGCTCCTGGGACCCGCTGCTCGCGCAGGACCGCGACGGCGTCCTAGTGAACCGGCTGAACACCACGCCGGACGGCCAGTTCCAGACGTACGCGACGGAGACCGGCGAGTACATCCGGGACCACTTCTTCGGTGACGACCACCGCCTGCGCGCGATGGTCGACGGCATGAGCGACGAGCAGATCCTGCACCTCGGTCGCGGCGGTCACGACCACAAGAAGGTCTACGCGGCCTACGCGGCGGCCAAGGCCCACAAGGGCCAGCCGACCGTGATCCTCGCGCAGACGGTCAAGGGCTGGACCCTCGGCCCGAACTTCGAGGGCCGCAACGCGACCCACCAGATGAAGAAGCTGACGGCGGACGACCTCAAGCGCTTCCGCGACCGGCTGCACATCCCGATCGCGGACAAGGAGCTGGAGTCCGGCGCCCCGCCGTACTACCACCCGGGCCGCGACTCGGACGAGATCCAGTACATGCACGACCGCCGCGACGCGCTGGGCGGTTACGTGCCGACCCGTGTCGTGCGCGCGAAGCCGCTGCCGCTGCCGGGCGACAAGACGTACGCGGCAGCGAAGAAGGGCTCCGGCACGCAGTCGATCGCCACCACCATGGCGTTCGTCCGTGTGCTGAAGGACCTCATGCGGGACAAGGAGATCGGCAAGCGGTTCGTGCTGATCGCGCCCGACGAGTACCGCACCTTCGGCATGGACGCGTTCTTCCCGAGTGCGAAGATCTATAACCCGCTGGGTCAGCAGTACGAGGCCGTTGACCGCGATCTGCTGCTCGCGTACAAGGAGTCGCCGACCGGGCAGATGCTGCACGACGGCATCTCCGAGGCCGGCTGCACCGCCTCGCTGATCGCCGCGGGCTCGGCGTACGCCACCCATGGCGAGCCGCTGATCCCGGTGTACGTCTTCTACTCGATGTTCGGTTTCCAGCGCACCGGCGACCAGTTCTGGCAGATGGCCGACCAGCTCGCGCGCGGCTTCGTGCTGGGCGCGACCGCCGGTCGTACGACGCTGACCGGTGAGGGTCTCCAGCACGCGGACGGCCACTCACAGCTGCTCGCCTCGACGAACCCGGGCTGTGTCTCCTACGACCCGGCCTACGGCTTCGAGATCGCGCACATCGTGCGGGACGGCCTGCGCCGGATGTACGGCGAGTCTGCCGAATTCCCCCATGGCGAGGACGTCTTCTACTACCTGACCGTCTACAACGAGCCGATCCAGCACCCGGCCGAGCCCGAGAACGTCGACGTCGATGGCATCCTCAAGGGCATTCACCGCTTCCAGGAGGGCGAGAAGGGCGAGATTCCGGCCCAGATCATGGCCTCCGGTGTCGCGGTCCCGTGGGCGGTCGAGGCTCAGCGGATCCTCGCCGAGGAGTGGAACGTCAAGGCCGACGTCTGGTCCGCCACCTCCTGGAACGAGCTGCGCCGCGAGGCCGTCGACGTGGAGCGGTACAACCTGCTCCACCCGGAGGAGGAGCAGCAGGTTCCGTATGTGACGCAGAAGCTCTCCGGGGCTCAGGGTCCGTTCGTGGCCGTCTCCGACTGGATGCGCTCGGTTCCGGACCAGATCGCGCGCTGGGTGCCCGGTGCGTACCAGTCGCTGGGTGCGGACGGCTTCGGCTTCGCCGACACCCGCGGCGCGGCCCGGCGCTTCTTCCACATCGACCCGCAGTCGATCGTCCTGGCGGTGCTCACCGAGCTCGCCAAGGAGGGCCGCATCGACCGGTCCGCGCTGAAGCAGGCGCTCGACCGCTACCAGCTGCTCGACGTGACCGCGGCCGACCCGGGTGCGGCGGGCGGCGACTCGTAACCCCTTCGAGCGTGTGACACGTGCGCTCGGCAGGAAGGGCGGTGGGGCTTCGGCCCCGCCGCCCTTCACGCTGTGCGGGCCGCCCGGGGGGCGTCCCCCGCAAAACGCGGCTCTACGATGCGGGCATGAAGGTGCAGACCGCGCAGCTCCGGTGGGAGCGGCGCACACAGGGACCCCTGCTGGGGCTGGCGGCGGCGTTCGCCGTCGCCTACGCGTTGCCGATCGTCGTGCACGACGCGAGCGGCACGGTGCGCCTGGTGTGCACGGTCACCGAGTGGGTGGTGTGGGGCGCCTTCGCGGTGGACTACCTCGTCCGGCTGTGCCTGTCGCCCGGCAAGTGGCTGTTCGTCCGCAGCCACCCACTGGACCTGATCGCGGTGCTCGTGCCGCTGCTGCGCCCCCTGCAACTGCTGCGGGTCGTCTCCACCCTGCTGCTGGTCGGGCGGCGGGCCAGTATGGCACCCCAGATCCAGCTGACGGCGTCCGTCGGGGGCGCGGTGGTGGGCCTGCTGATGTTCGGCTCGCTGGCCGTGCTCGAAGTCGAACGGTCCGCACCCGGTGGGAACATCAAGACGCTGGGTGACGCGGTGTGGTGGTCGTTCACGACGATGACGACCGTCGGATACGGCGACCACTCCCCCACGACCGGTCTCGGCCGGGTGCTCGCGGTGGGCCTGATGCTGTCGGGCATCGCGCTGCTCGGTGTCGTCACCGCGAACATCGCGGCCTGGTTCATCTCCCGCTTCGAGCGGGACGACGCCGAGGAGCGGCACCGCACCGCGCTCCTGGCGGCGCTGACCCACGAGGTCAAGGAGCTGCGGCTGGAGATCGGCCGGCTCTCCTCACCGGTGCGGCCCGCCGGGGAAGCGGGGGCTTCCGGGGAGCGGGCCGGTTCCGGGGAGCGGGCGGTGGCTGGAGTACCGCCCGCACCCGAAGTACCCGCCGCTTCCGACGTACCGCCCCTCCCCGAAGTGCCCGCCCAGAGCGGCCCCGCGGTCACCGACCGGTCCTCCGTCCGCTGACCGCCCCGGCAGCCACCGGCCTCAGCTCTCCCACATCTTGAAGGCCCGCACCCGGTACGTCGTCCTGGGCACCCAGGTGCCGCCACCCGGGTAGGTCTCGAACTCCCCGGTCTCCGCGCACTCCTGGGACTGGTACGTCGTGACCGGTCGCCCCGTGCGGTTGGCCAGGGCCTGGGCATCGGTGCCGGCCGGCAGCGGGACGCAGCTCTCGATATCGGTGCCGGCCAGCTCATGGGTCTGGCGGGCGCCCTTGAAGTCCGGCTTCTCCCAGAGGCAGAGCTCGCCCGCCGCGCACTCCCCTCGGCGGGGCGGCGCGGCGTGGGCGCTCTGCGGCAGCAGCGCGGCAACGGCCAGGACTCCGGCCGCGAGTGCGGTCGTACGCATGGCATGGCTCGTGTTCGTACGCATCTGGATCGGCCCCCGTGTCGTAGTGATCAGTTGCTTCACCCTGACCTGCTGCGACGCGAAGCCTCAAGGGGCCGGGACATGGTCCACCCTGATAGGCGACAGCCCCGCCGGAACCGTCCGGCGGGGCTGTCGTACGTGCCAAGTTGACGTCAGTGGGCGTCAGATGTGGGCCGTGCCCGCACCCGCCTCCGCGTTCTCCCCGCGCTTGGTCTGGGTGGCGACCAGCGCCGCGACCACCGCGACGCCACCGGCGACGGTGAAGGCGAAGCCCATGCCCGACACGAAAGTGTCATGGATGACACCCGTGATCTTGTCGAACATGTCCGGCGTCATGCCCGGCGCGTCCGCCAGCTGGGGCGGGACCGCGGCGAACTCGGCGGCCTCCTCCAGCTTCGGGTCGGGCGGCATCGGGATGCCGGCGTCCTTCCAGTTGCCCGCGAACTCGGCGCTGACCCTGGAGGACATCACGGCGCCCAGCACCGCGGTACCGAGGGCTCCGCCGACCTGCATCGCGGCCTGCTGAAGACCACCGGCCACACCGGAGAGCTCCAACGGCGCGTTGCCGACGATGACTTCGGTCGCGCCCACCATGACGGGGGCGAGGCCCAGGCCGAGCAGGGCGAACCAGACCGACATCGTCAGCGTGCCCGTACCGGACGACAGGGTCGACATGCCGAAGCAGGCGACGGCGGTGGCCACCATGCCGCCGACGAGCGGCACCCGCGGTCCGAACTTGGTAATGAGCAGGCCCGCGACCGGCGAGGAGACGATCATCATGGCCGTCAGGGGCAGCAGATGCAGACCGCTTTCGACGGGGCTCATCCCGTGGACGCCCTGGAGGTAGAACGTCACGAAGAACAGGCCGCCCATGAAGGCGAAGGCCATGAGCACCATGAGGACGACGCCCGCGCTGAGCGCCACCGAGCGGAACATCGCGAGGGGGACCAGCGGCTCCTTGACCTTGGTCTCCCAGATGGCGAAGAACAAGAAGAGCAGTACGGCGGCGCCGAGCCAGGCCCAGGTCCTGCCGTCGCCCCAGGTCCACTCACCGGCCTTGATGATCCCCCAGATGAGCGAGAACATCGCGCCGGAGAGCAGCAGGATGCCCAGGATGTCGAAGGACTTCGGCGCGTTCGCCGCGCGGTGGTCCTTGAGGATGACCAGGCCGAGGATCAGCGCGATGACGCCGACCGGCACGTTGATGAAGAACACCGACTGCCAGCTGACGTGCTCGACGAGCAGACCGCCGACGATCGGGCCGGCCGCCGTGGAGGCGCCGATGACCATGCCCCAGATGCCGATGGCCATGTTCAGCTTCTCGGCGGGGAAGGTGGCGCGCAGCAGGCCGAGCGCGGCGGGCATCAGCAGGGCGCCGAAGACGCCCTGGAGCACGCGGAAGACGATCACCAGCGTGACGCTGCTGGAGAGGCCGATCGCACCGGAGGCGAGAGCGAAGCCCGCGATGCCTATGAGGAAGGTCTGGCGGTGGCCGAAGCGGTCACCGAGCTTGCCCGCCGTGATCAGTGCGACGGCGAGCGCGAGAAGGTAGCCGTTGGTGATCCACTGGACGTCGGCCAGCGAGGCACCGAGGTCCTTCTGGATGGCGGGGTTGGCGATCGCGACGATCGTGCCGTCGAGCGCGACCATCATCACGCCGATCGCCACGGAGAAGAGCGTCAGCCAGGGATGGCCGCGAAGCCCCTTGGCGGGCGCGGACGCAGGATCCTGCGGCGGCGGCGCCTTGTCGATGGTGGTCTGACTAGTCATACGGTCGAGGCTAATGTCAGTCGCTGACAGTTGACAAATAAATTCACAAGTCAGTAATTGTCATGTAGCTCACAGGTAAGCTGAGCTGGACAAAAGGCAGAAAGAGGAACCAGCGGCAATGACCGAGCAGCGAGCGGCCACGGAGCCGACCGGGCTGCGCGAGCGGAAGAAGCAGCGCACCCGCGACGCCTTGTTGCGCGTCGCGCTCGAACTGTTCACCACGCAGGGGTACGAGCACACGACCGTCGACGAGATCACCGAGGCCGTCGAGGTCTCCCAGCGCACCTTCTTCCGCTACTTCGCCAACAAGGAGGAAGCGACCTTCGCCCTCCAGGAGATCGTGGAGTCGCGCTTCGTCGCCGAGCTGCGCGAGCGGCCCGCCGCGGAGAACCCGTTCGAAGCCATGCGCCGGGCCGTGTTCACGTCCTGGGACTCCATCGGCGAGGCCATCCAGGCCGTCGTATCCGTCGAGCTGCACATGCGTACGTACCAGATGATCGAGTCGACGCCCGTGCTGCTCGCCGCCCATCTGCGCCGCTCCACGGAGCTGGAGGAGCGGATCGCCCGGATCATCGCCGATCGCGAGGGCCTCGACGTGGACGCCGACCCGCGGCCCCGCATCGCCGTCGCCACGTTCACCGGCGTCATGCGCGTCTCCGGCCGGCTGTGGGGGCAGGGCCAGGACGCGAGCGTGGAAGCCATCAGGGCGCTGACCGAGCTCTACCTGGACCAGCTCGGACCGGCGCTCGCCACCAACTGGCGCGCCCCGGCGCGCACTCGGGGCAGACACACAGCGTGACGGTACAGGCACTGCGTCCGCTCGAAACGTGAGCTGCCTCACTGGTTTCGCGGAGAACGGCACCCATCTTCTAGGGTGGCGCGCAGTGACTTCCTTCGACTCCTCCCCCTCCCTCAACGCATGGCGCGCGCTGCTCGCTCTCGCCGTGGTGTTCGTCATGCTGGCCACCACGGGCTGGACCGCGATGCGCCACCACAAGAGCGATTCGGACCCCCGTGCGGCCTCCCTCGCCTCCTGGACCCGTGGAGGCGTCGACGGTCGCGAGCTGCCGGACGCCGGCTTGGCACCGGCCCGGCTCGCCCGCTTCTTCGCCACCCTCAGCGCGTCCCAGCGCGAGCACCTCGTCGACCGCTACCCGTTGGTCGTCGGCAACATGAACGGCGCCCCGCTCACCCTGCGCTACCGCGCCAACCATCGGGCGCTGGCCCAGGCGCGCACCGTGGAGCGATCGCGGACGCACGACGCGAAGCTCTCCGCGGCCGGCCGTCAGACGGCCGAGCGACGGTGGCACCGCTTCGGGTCGCTGATGGACCACGGTCGGCAGATCCTCGCCTTCGACCCGGCTGGCTCCGGACGGGTCGCCGAGGTCTTCGGTGATCTCGGAGGCGCGAGGCGGGTCTCGGTCGTCGTCCCGGGCGTCGACACCACTGCGGTGAACTTCGAGCGGACCCACCGCAAGTACAGCGCCCCCGTCGGCATGGCGACCTCGCTGTACGCCGCCGAGCGCGCCGCGTCGCCCGGGGCCCGTACCGCCGTCATCGCCTGGGCGGACTACACCGCGCCCTCCGGACTCGGCATGGACGCGGCCATCGGCAAGCCCGCCATGGACGGCTCGCAGCGGCTCAACGCGCTCGTCGCGGGGCTGCCCGGTGGCTCAAAGGTGTCGCTCTTCTGCCACAGCTACGGCTCCGTGGTGTGCGGCGTCGCCGCCCCCTCGCTGCCGCCGCGGGTCGCCGACATCGTGGCCTTCGGGAGCCCCGGCATGCGGGTCGAGAACGCGAAGCAGCTGAAGACCGGGGCGCGCGTCTGGGCCACCAGGGACGGTGACGACTGGATCCAGGACGTGCCGTACCTGGAGGTCGGAGGGCTCGGGCACGGCGCGGACCCGGTGTCGCCGGAGTTCGGTGCGCGGGTCGTCTCCGCGGCCGGCGCGGTCGGGCACACCGGCTATTTCGCGCCCGGCACGGAGAGCCTCAGCAACTTCGCCGAAATAGGCGTCGGTTCGTACCGCACGGTGAACTGTTCGAGCGGCGACGGGGCCTGTCGGAGTGGAATTTCCGGCGCGGACGAGGTCTGACGCGCGTAGATGTGCGCCGCGGCGGGAAAATTGCCCCCGACGCCCAGGGGCGACGCGGGGGCGCACGCCGCATACGATGAGCCACATGGGTGATGTGCTGGCCGGAATTCATGCCACCTGGGAGTTCGAAAGCGACTCCGTGCTCATCCGCTTCGAACGGGGGATCCGCACGCCGAAGCTCTTCCAGGCGCTCGGCGAACGACGTATACCCCACGAGGCGTTGGCGTCGGTGACCCTGACGCCGGGGAAGCGCGGGACAGTCGTTCTGCATGCGACGCCAAGACCCGGTGCGGACCCGCTGATGGAGGCCGCCGCCGGGCAGTTGAAGGACGGCTGCGACCCCTACCGGCTGGTGCTGCCCGCGGAGCGCGAGGTGCTCGCCGAGTACTACGCCGACGAGCTGCGCGCCATGCTCCTGCCGGAGGCGAAGGTCCCCACCGAGCGATTCCTGGTGGCCGCGCCCCAGGCCCCCCTGCAATTCAAGGCCTACGACGGCAAGGCGTCCTTCGACGGGTCGCAGGTGGCGTTCCGATGGTTCTGGACGGGCGCCTCCTCCGCGAAGTGGAAGGCGGGCGACCAGACCTTCCACATCCAGGACCTGAACGGGGTCGAGTGGCGCTCGCCCGACGTCTTCGACGGCTATCTGCGGCTGCTCCTCCGTGGGGACCTCGGCGGCCCCGCCGCGGCGGGGCCGGCTGCCGGCGGGGGCACGGGTCCGCGGCAGCCCGCCCAGGCCGATCAGGACCCGGCGGCCGTCGTCTTCGGGCTCGGCTACGGGCCGGTGCACGAGTCGCTGCCGTTCGCGGCGGCGGTGCTCGGCGCGGCGCGCAGCGGGGTCGGGGTGCCGTCGGACCCGGTGACCGCGACGCCGGTCGAGGCCCCGGGGGCACCCGTCGCCTCCCTCGCCCGCGTCACCACCGGCGGGCGGCGCGATCCCGCGGACATCGTGGAGCGGATACGGCACCTTGGGGATCTGCTGGAGGCGGGGCTCGTTACGGACGAGGAGTTCAGCGCGAAGAAGGCGGAGTTGCTGGCGGAGCTTTGAGGGGGCGCGGGCGGGGGCCCTCTTGGCGGGCTGCGTCCGGGGGTGGGGGGCGGCCCTGGGCGGAGTGGGTTGGCGGTTGAGGTGCGGGCCGGGTGGGGTGCGTTGGTTGGGGTGCGGGCCGGGGTGCGGTGCGGGCCCGGTGAGGTGCGGCCCCGGTGAGGTGCGGGCCCGGTGCGGTGCCTCGCCTGGAGCGCGGGCCCGTACCTGGGTATGACCCCGCTTGCCACTCCTTGGTATGACGCCCCGAGTGCGGTTCGCTGCCTACGCTGATCCGGTCATGACTCAGCCCCCCGCTCCCGCGTCCCCCGCCGACGGCCTGATCAGCGCCGGGCTCCGCCATCTGCGCACCCTCGCCCACGCCGTCAGCCACCCCTCCCACTCACCGACCCCCCTCTTCGCCGACGCGCCGAAACGCTGGCAGCGGCTGCTGCCGTACGGTGCCGTGCTCGTGCTCGTCTGCACCCTGCTGCCCGTGACGATCACCGTCCTGAACAATGACTACGGTGTCCCGGGCGGGCTGGCCGGGGCCATCGCCACCGCCCAGGCCGTGCCCCTGCTGCTGATCGGGCACCGGCCGCTCCAGGCCTGGTGGATCATCCTCCCCGCCAGTGTCGTCGGTGCGCTGTTCCTGCTCGACGGGCCCGACACGCACAGCAACTGGCCGTGGCCACCGCCCGTCATCGTCGGCTACCTCTTCCTGATGGTCGCGCTCGCGCTGCGCGAGACGCGTCGGACCCTGATCGGGGTCTGGCTCGTGACCTGCCTGACCGGTCTGGTGCTCGGGCAGCTCTACCCGGCGGAGAGCGACGGCACGAATCTGCTGATGATCGTGCTGAGCGCGGTGGTCCTGGTGGTCGGGGGCGCGGTGCGTGAGCGCGGCGACGCCCAGCGGCGGCTCATCGAGCAGGAGACCATCAGCGAGGCGGAGCGCTCGCGGAGCACGCTTCTGGAGGAGCGGACCCGTATCGCCCGTGAACTGCACGACATCGTCGCCCACCACATGTCGGTGATCACGGTGCAGGCCGACTCCGCGCCGTACCGGGTCGGCGATCTGTCGCCCGCCGCACAAGAGGAGTTCGCCTCCATCGCGGCGAGCGCGCGGGAGTCGCTGACCGAGATGCGGCGGCTGCTGTCCGTGCTGCGCAGCGAGGACTCGGCGGGAGGTGAGCGGGCCCCGCAACCCGGGCTGCACCGCCTCCAGCAGCTCGTCGAGGCGACGGTACGGGCCGGGGTGCCGGCCGAGCTGTCGCTCGCCGCGGATGTGGGGCCGCTGCCGCAGACCATCGACCTGTCGGCGTACCGCATCGTGCAGGAGGCGCTGGCGAATGTGGTGCGGCACGCTCCCGGCGCGACGACACGGGTGTCGGTCCGCTCGGACGGTACGGATCTGACGGTGCTGGTCGTCAACGGTCCTGCGGCGGAATCCACTTCGGGCCGCGCGTCTCCGGTGGAGGCCGGCGGGGCGGGTGGGCACGGGCTGGTCGGGATGCGTGAACGCGTACGGTTGACCGGCGGCACTCTCGACACCGGGCCGCTGCCCGACGGCGGCTTCCGGGTCGCCGCCCGGATCCCCATAGCCGCGAAGGGCTCCCCCTCCTCATGACCATCCGCGTGATCATCGTCGACGACCAGGCCATGGTGCGGGCGGGCTTCGCCGCGCTGCTCTCGGCGCAGAGCGACATCGATGTGGTGGGCGAGGCGCCGGACGGGCGGCGGGGGGTCGAGGTCAGCCGCGCGACCCATCCGGATGTGGTGCTGATGGATGTGCGGATGCCGGAGATGGACGGACTGGCCGCGGCGCGGGAGCTGTTGGATCCGCCGGTGGGGGTGGTGCACCGGCCGAAGGTGCTGATGCTGACCACTTTCGACGTGGACGACTATGTGTACGAGGCGTTGCGGGCGGGGGCGTCCGGGTTTCTGCTGAAGGACGCGCCGCCGGCCGACCTGATCTCGGCGGTGCGGGTGGTGGCTGCGGGCGAGGCGCTGCTCGCCCCTTCGGTGACGCGGCGGCTGATCGCGGACTTCGCGCGGCAGCGGCCGGCGCCGCGGAAGGACCCTTCGCTGCGGCTGAACGGGCTGACGCCGCGGGAGACGGAAGTGGTGGAGCTGATCGCGCGGGGGCTGTCGAACCAGGAGATCGCGGGGCGGCTGGTGCTGGCGGAGCAGACGGTGAAGACGCATATCGGGCGGGTTCTGGCGAAGCTGGGGCTGCGGGACCGGGCGCAGGTGGTGATCTTCGCTTACGAGGCGGGGGTGGTGACGCCGGGGGCGTGAACGGGGTGGTGGGTTGCGGGGTCGGTGAGTATCCGGGGGGGGGGCGGTGCGGGGGTGCGGTGCGGGGGTGCGTCTGGGGCCGGGGGCCGGGGCCTCCGGGAGCGGCGTCCGGGACTGCATGATTTAGGCGCACTGCGGGGCGTTGGGTCGTGGGCCGGGGAAGAGGCCCACAAATCACGCTTTACGTCCCGAACACCACTCCCTACGACCCCGCCCCCTCCCGCCGTCGATGCATGTCCCGATCCCGACCCCCTCGCCGGTCCCCGACCCGCCGTCGATGCGTGCGGCTCACCGACCCGACCCCTGGCCCACCATCGATGCGTGCGGCCCCGTGGTGCGTGTGGTTACCCCTACCCCCCGTACCCCAGTAGCACTTTCGACCTGGCTCCCCGGTGTGACGCCTCCGTATGCGTCGTCTTTCTACCTTCCTCTGCGTCAGCCGCCGGATGAGGAAGAGAGAAGGGCAGCATGCGCCGCTTCAAGAGGACCCTGGTCGCAGTCGCGGTCGCAGTCACCGTTGTTTCGGGTACCGCCGGGTGGGTGACCGGGAATGCTCAGGTGGCCGTCACCGGGGCGCCGCCCGGGGCCGCCGCCTGGCGGGCCGAGGGGTTGCCCGATCCGGTCACCAGCGGTCCTGGTCAAGTGGCCAGGTTCTTCGCGGGGTTGAGCGAGGCGCGGCGGACGGACCTGGCCCGGCGGCACCCGGCGGTCGTCGGTAACCTTGACGGCGCTCCCGTCGCATTGCGGTACGCGGCCAACTCCCGTTCCCTGAAGGCCGACGGGCGGCTCGCCCTCGCCGCGCCGGGGCGACAGATCCTTGCCTTCGATCCGCGTGGTCGCGGTCAAATCGCCGAAGTTTACGGAGACTTGGGTGCTGCGGAGCATGTGGCCGTCGTCGTTCCGGGGTCCGACATCGACGCGGGGACCTTCGACCGTAAGAGCGATGTGTACGGCACTCCGGCGGGGATGGCCGGGGCGTTGCACCGGGCCACCGGGCGCCGCGCCGCCGTGATCGCCTGGGCCGGGTACACCACTCCCGTCGGCGTCGGCGTCGATGCCGCGAGCGGGGCCCTCGCCGAGGCGGGTGCCGTGCGGCTCGGGCGGCTCGCCGACGGGCTCGACGCGACCGGTTCGCCGGATCCGGTCGTCTTCTGCCACAGCTACGGGTCCGTCGTCTGCGGGCTCGCCGCTCCCCGGCTCGACGCCTCCGACGTGGTTGTGCTGGGCTCCCCCGGCATGCGCGTGAGCAGCGTGGATGAGCTGGACACCCGTGCTCGGGTGTGGGCGGCGAAGGATCCCGACGACTGGATCTCGAAGGTCCCGCATGTGGAGTTCGCCGGGCTCGGGCACGGCGCCGATCCGGCCGAGCCCTCCTTCGGCGCCCGCCGCGTACCGGCTGAGGACGCGCAGGGCCACACCGGGTATTTCGCGCCCGGCACCGAGTCTCTTCGTACCTTCGCCGCCATTGCCGAGGGGGAGCTGTGAGGACCGCCGAGCGACTGCGCGTCGTCGCGTCGAAGATTGATGCCGGGACCCCCGCTCACCGTGACCGTGCCATCGACGGGCTGCGGGCGCTCGCCCTGCTGGCCGTGCCCACGGGGCACTGGATGCTCGGCGGCTTCACGCTGGACGACGGCGCCCTGCGCAACGCCAGTCCGCTCGCGTCGTTCGAGTTCTTCGCGCCGCTGAGCTGGGTGCTCCAGATGCTGGGCATCTTCTTCCTGGTTGGCGGCTACGCCTCGGCGCTCTCCTACCGGCGCTCCACCGGGCGCGGCCAGTCCACCCGTGAGTGGCTCAAGGGGCGCGTGACCCGGCTGGGGCGGCCCGTCCTCGGGGTGAGCGCCGTCTGGGCGGCGATGATTCCCGTGCTGTACGCGCTGGGCGTGCCCGAAGCGACCCTGCGGACCGGGGCGACGCTCGTCATTCAGCCGCTGTGGTTCGTGGGGGTGTATGTGGGGGTCACTGCCCTGACGCCGGTATGCATGCGTGCGAGTCGGGCCATGGGCGGGTGGGCCGCGCTGCCTCTGGTGGCCGCTGTCGCCGTGGTGGACTTTCTGCGGTACGGGCCGTTCGCCGACTCCGTGCCGTCCTGGATCAGTCTGCTGAATCTGCTGCCCGGGTGGCTCTTCGCGTACCAACTCGGCGTCTCCTGGGGCGAGAAGCGCGTCGGCAGGCGTGGGGGTGCGCTGTTGATGGTGGCGGGCGCCGTTCTGTTCGCCGTGTTGTTGGTCGTCTTTCACTATCCGGCTTCGATGGTCGGTGTGCCGGGTGAGGCGCGTACCAACTCGCATCCGCCGTCGCTGCTCGTCGTCGCACTGGCAGCCACCCAGTGCGGCGCCGCGATCCTGCTGCGCGACCGGATCGGGAAGCTGCTGCGCCGTCCCGCGGTGTGGGCGCCGGTTGTTGTCGTCAATCTGTCCGCGATGACCATTTTGTGCTGGCATCAGACGGCGATGCTCACCGCCGCGGTTCCCGGTTCCTTCCTCGGTACGGTCCCGGGGCTGACCGGCGCCCCCGACTCGCTCGGCTGGATCCTGGCGAGGGTGCTGTGGCTGCCGGTGTTCGCTGCGCTGCTGGTCGCGATCGGGCGATACGCACGGCGCTTCGACGCGCCCTGGAAGTCCGGGACGGAGGCCCGCCGTGCGGCGGCGGGCCTCCTCGCGGCGGGCTTCGCGGTGTTCGCCCTGGGGCTGGCGTGAGCCCTTACTCGCGGCCCGCGGACGTGAAGGACATGTCCGCGTACCGGCCGCCGGCGACCTGGCCCGCGATCGGTTCGAGCAGCGCCAGCTCTTCGGCGGAGAGCGTCAGCCGGGTCGCGGCGGCGTTCTCCTCCACCCGGGTGCGCTTGCGCGTTCCGGGGATCGGGACGACGGCGAGGTCGTGCAGCTGAGCCTGCTGCTGCACCCAGGCCAGTGCGATCTGCCCGAGTGTCGCGCCGCGCGCCTCGGCGAGCTCGCGTACGGGGGCGAGCAGTTCGGCGTTGGCGGTGGCGTTGTCGCCGGTGAAGCGGGGCTGCTGGCGGCGGAAGTCCGCCTCGCTGAGGTCCTTGTCTGCGCTGACGAACGCGCCGGTGAGGAAGCCGCGGCCGAGCGGCGAGTACGGCACGAGCGCGACGCCGAGCTCGGCGGCGGTGGGTACCACCCCGGCCTCGATGTCGCGGCTGAACAGCGACCACTCCGACTGGACGGCCGCGATCGGGTGCACGGCCTGCGCGGCGCGCAGCTCGCCGCCGGTGACCTCGCTGAGGCCGAGGTGCTTGACCTTGCCCTCGCGGACCAGCTCGGCCATCACGCCGACGGTCTCCTCGATGGGGACGTTCACATCGCGCCGGTGCATGTAGTAGAGGTCGATCTCGTCCACGCCGAGGCGCTGGAGGCTTCCCTCGACGCACTCACGGATGTAGCCCGCGTCATTGCGGATGATCCGCTTCGTCGGGTCGTTCGGGTCCATCGCCAGGGCGAACTTGGTGGCGATGACGATCTCGTCGCGGTGCGCCTTCACGAACGGCGCGAGGAACTTCTCGTTCTCGCCGGCGGCGTACGCGTCCGCCGTGTCGTAGAAGGTGACACCGAGGTCCAGGGCGCGCTCCAGGGTGGCCCGCGCCTCGTCGGCGTCCGTGGGTCCGTACGCGAAACTCATGCCCATGCAGCCGAGGCCCTGCACGCCGACCTGCGGTCCACCGGTTCCGAGCCGTACTTTTTCGATCTTGCTGTCACTCATGGGTGGTCAGACCCTCTCCGACGCCCGCCGGGCGTCCGCGTAATAGTCGATCTTGTAGTCGAGTACTGCGAGCGTGTCCTGAAGCTCGGCGATCCGCACCCGCACGTCCCTCCGTGTCGCTTCGAGGAGCTCGTGCCGCGCCGCCATCGTGTGCTCGCCCTCCCGCACCATCTCGGCGTACCGCACCATGTCCGCGACGGACATTCCGGTCAGCCGCAGCTTGCCGACGAGGCCCAGCCAGTCCAGGTCCCCGTTGGTGAAACGGCGCTGGCCGGTGTGCGAGCGGTCCACGTGCGACACCAGGCCGATCCGCTCGTACCAGCGCAGGGTGTGCGCGGTGAGCCCGGTGTGCGTCGCGACTTCGCTGATCGTGTAGTGGTCGTGGCCTTCGGGGCGCGGGTGCGCGGGGGGTTCCGCGTCGCAGGCGACGGCGGTCGCTGGGGCGGTCTCCATCACGGTCATGACCACCACGCTAAGACCTTGGAGTGCACTCGAAGCAAGCAAAAACCTGCGGAGTTTTGCCGATGGGCCGGTTAGCCTCCGTCCCATGAGCCTCGTACGACGCGCGACCCCCGATGACGCCGGCGAAGTGATCCGACTGCGTCAAGTCATGATCGACTCGGTTTTCGCCTCCAGTACGTCCACGGAATGGCACGCCGAGTCGACGGCGACCGTACGCGAGAAGCTGACTGACCCGGCAGGGAATTTCGCTGTATTCGTCGTCGACCGGCCGGACCGGCCCGGCGGCTTGGCCGCCCTGGCCGTCGGCACGATCGAATACCGCATCGGGCGCGCGGGCAACCCGCACGGCGCCAACGGCTACGTCTTCAGCGTCGCCACCGACCCGGACCAGCGCCGCCGCGGCCACGCCCGTACGTGCATGGCGGCGCTGCTCGACTGGTTCCGTGAGCGTGGCGCGGTGAGCGTGGACCTCAACGCCTCCGCGGAGGCCGAGCCGCTGTACGCCTCGCTCGGCTTCGTCAGGAAGCCCGACCCCTCGATGCGGCTGAACCTCTAGAGCCTTTACGCTCGTACGCATGGACAGCGTGCGGATGATCGAGAACTGGCCGGTACCCACCGCGGCGACCGCCGTCGTACGCGCGGACGGCACCATCGCCGGTGCGCACGGACCCACCGCGCACCGCTTTCCGCTCGCGTCCGTCACCAAGCCGCTCGCCGCGTACGCCGCTCTCGTCGCGTACGAGGAAGGCGCCGTCGAGCTCGACGAGCCGGCCGGGCCCGAGGGCTCCACGGTCCGGCATCTGCTGGCGCACACCAGCGGCCTCGCCTTCGACGAGCACCGGGTGATGGCGCCGCCCGGCGAGCGCAGGCTCTACTCCAACGCGGGCTTCGAGGTCCTCGGCGACCACATCGCGAAGGCCACCGACATCCCCTTCGCCGAGTATCTGCGCCAGGCCGTGCTGGAGCCGCTCGGCATGGGCGGCACCACACTCGACGGCTCCCCCGCCAAGGACGGCGTCTCGACCGTCGACGACCTGGCGCGCTTCGCCGCCGAACTCCAGGCGCCCCGCCTGCTCGACGTCCGTACGGTCGCCGAGGCGACGGCGGTCGTCCACCCCGGCCTCAAGGGCGTACTCCCCGGCTACGGCCACCAGAACCCGAACGACTGGGGCCTGGGCTTCGAGATCCGCGACGGCAAGTCCCCGCACTGGACGGGCAGTTCGTCCTCACCGCGCACCTTCGGGCACTTCGGCCAGTCCGGCACGTTCCTGTGGGTCGACCCGGACGCCGGCGCGGCCTGCGTGGCGCTGAGCGACCGCGCCTTCGGCCCGTGGGCCGCCGAGGTCTGGCCGCCCTTCACGGACGCGGTGCTCGCGGAGCTGCGCGCCGCCTAGGACTCAGCCGGCCAGCTCCCACAGGAGCAGTTCGGCCGCGCTCGTGGCGACCAGCTCCAAGTCCTTCGCGTCCGTCACGCGCAGGGAGTCACCGGGGCCCAACTCCTCGCCGCCGCACCGCACTCGACCGCGTACGACATGGACGTAGACCCGTTCCGCGTCCGGCAGCGCCGTGCGCTCGTCCGGGGCCAGGCGGCGCACGTGCAGCATCGCGCCGGCCGCCGGGACGGCGTACGGCGTGGAGTCGGCGATGCCGCGCACGATCTCGTACGACGGCTCTCCACCCGGCTCCACGGGCGCCAGCCACATCTGGACGAAGCGCAGCGGCGCGTCGCCGTCGTTGCGCTCCACGTGGCGCACTCCGGCGCCCGCGCTGAGCCGCTGCACGTCCCCGGGGCGCACGACCGTGGCGTGGCCCGCCGAGTCGCGGTGCGTCAGCTCGCCCTCGATCACCCAGGTGATGATCTCGGTGTGGCTGTGGGGGTGCTCGTCGAAGCTCGCGCGGGGGTCGAGCAGCTCCTCGTTGCAGGCCAGCATCGCGCCGAAGCGGAGATTGTCGGGGTCGTAGAAGCGCCCGAAGGAAAAGGCATGGAGGGACTCGATGCCCGAGGAAGTTTCGCCGCCACGGAAGCGGTCGGCCGAGCGGCGTGCGGAAATCACGAAGCCCACGGTAGCCCGGCCCGTCGCGCAGCCGTCCCGATAAGGCAGTCTTGTCGCGTGCCCCGATCCGATGCTGAGCAGTCCGCCTCGAACGCCGCCCATCTGCATGCCGTGACCCTGCGCCGGCTGGAGAAGTCCGCCGGCCGGCTCGCGGCGAACGCGATCGCCCGCATGGACGAGTCCCTGCCCTGGTACCGGGCCATGCCACCGGAGAACCGGTCCTGGATCGGCCTGGTCGCCCAGGCCGGTATCGCCGCGTTCACCGAGTGGTTCCGGCATCCGGAGGCCCCGCAGGCCATCTCCACCGATGTCTTCGGCACCGCGCCGCGCGAACTGACCCGGGCGATCACCCTGCGCCAGACAGTCGAGATGGTGCGCACCACCATCGAGGTCATGGAGACGGCGATCGACGACATCGCCGCCCCCGGCGACCAGGGCGTGCTGCGCGAAGCCCTGCTGGTGTACGCCCGTGAGATCGCCTTCGCGACCGCCCAGGTGTACGCCCAGGCCGCCGAGGCCCGTGGCGCCTGGGACGCCCGCCTGGAATCCCTCGTGGTCAACGCCGTGCTGTCCGGCGAGGCCGACGAGGGCGCCGTGTCCCGGGCCGCCGCCCTCGGCTGGAACTCCCCCGAGCACGTTTGTGTCGTCCTCGGGACCGCCCCCGAGGGCGACAGCGAGCTGACGGTCGAGGCGATCCGCCGGGCCGCCCGGCACGCCAAGCTCCAGGTGCTGACCGGGGTGCTCGGCAACCGGCTCGTCGTCATCGCGGGCGGCAGCGACAATCCGCTCCAGGTCGCGAAGGCGCTGATCGGGCCGTACGCCGCCGGGCCCGTGGTCGCCGGGCCCGTGGTGCCCACCCTGCTCGCCGCCACCCGGTCCGCGCAGGCCGCCGCCGCCGGACTCAAGGCGTGCCTGGCGTGGCAGGACGCCCCGCGGCCGGTCCTCGCGGACGATCTGCTGCCGGAGCGGGCCATCGCGTCGGACCCGGCCGCCAGGGATCAGTTGGTGGAGGAGATCTACAGACCGCTGGAGGAGGCGGGCTCGGCGCTCCTGGAGACTCTGAGTGTCTATCTGGAGCAGGCGAGCAGCCTCGAAGGCGCGGCCCGGATGCTCTTCGTGCACCCCAACACCGTGCGCTACCGGCTCCGACGTGTGACGGACGTCACCGGCTGGTCTCCCTCCGACGTGCGTTCCGCGTTCACATTGCGCATCGCCCTGATCCTGGGACGTCTGGCCGCAGGGGATCCGCAGTCCTAGACTTTTGTCGGACATCAACAATTCCCCCGACGGTTCTTCGTCCCTGTCCCCACGGGCACAGGGGGCCGTCCACAAGAGAGAGTGTGAGGGTGCTCGTACTCGTCGCTCCCGGCCAAGGCGCTCAGACGCCCGGCTTCCTGACTCCCTGGCTCGACCTCCCCGGCGCCGCCGACCGGCTCGCCGACTGGTCCGACGCCATCGGGCTCGACCTTGTCCACTTCGGCACCCAGGCCGACGCGGACGCGATCCGCGACACCGCGGTCGCCCAGCCCCTGCTGGTCGCCGCCGGGCTGCTGACCGCCGCCGCGCTGGATGTGCGCGCTGACGTGTCCGTGGTCGCCGGTCACAGCGTCGGTGAGATCACCGCCGCCGCGTACGCCGGAGTGCTCACCGAAGAGGCCGCGCTCGGTTTCGTACGCACCCGTGGTCTGGGCATGGCCCAGGCCGCCGCGGTCACCGAGACCGGCATGGCCGCGCTCCTCGGCGGTGACGCCGAGACCGTCTTCGCGCATCTGGAAAGGCTGGGTCTGACCCCGGCCAATGTGAACGGCGCGGGCCAGGTCGTGGCCGCGGGCACGGCGGAGCAGCTCGCCGCGCTCGCCGAGGACAAGCCCGAGGGCGTACGCCGCGTCGTACCGCTCAAGGTCGCCGGAGCCTTCCACACCCGGCACATGGCTCCCGCGGTCGCCGAACTCGGCAAGGCCGCACAGGACCTCGTGGTCTCCGACCCGAGCGTGACCTATGTCTCGAACGCCGACGGCAGGACCGTCGCCACCGGCGCCGAGGTCGTCGCCCGCCTGGTCAGCCAGGTCTCCAACCCGGTCCGCTGGGACCTGTGCATGGAGACCTTCAACGAGCTGGGCGCCACCACGCTCATCGAGCTCTGCCCGGGCGGCACGCTGACCGGCCTCGCCAAGCGCGCCATGCCCGGTGTGAAGACCGTCGCGCTCAAGACCCCCGACGACCTCGACGCGGCCCGGGCGCTCATCGCCGAGCACGCGGCCCGATAGGAGCCCGAGAGAGCATGTCGAAGATCAAGCCCAGCAAGGGCGCCCCGTACGCGCGCATCATGGGCGTCGGCGGCTACCGTCCGACCCGTGTGGTGCCCAACGAGGTGATCCTCGAGACGATCGACTCGTCCGACGAGTGGATCCGCTCCCGCTCCGGCATCGCGACCCGCCACTGGGCCTCCGACGAGGAGACCGTGGCGGCGATGTCCATTGAGGCCGCGGGCAAGGCGATCGCCGACGCCGGGATCACCCCCGAGCAGGTGGGCGGCGTCATCGTCTCCACCGTCTCGCACTTCAAGCAGACCCCGGCCGTCGCGACCGAAATCGCGTTCAAGATCGGCGCGATCAAGCCCGCCGCCTTCGACATTTCCGCCGGATGCGCCGGCTTCGGCTACGGCCTGACCCTCGCCAAGGGGATGGTCGTCGAAGGCAGTGCCGAGTACGTTCTCGTCATCGGCGTGGAGCGGCTCTCGGACCTGACCGACCTGGAGGACCGCGCGACGGCCTTCCTGTTCGGTGACGGCGCGGGCGCCGTCGTCGTCGGACCCGCCACGGAACCGGCCATGGGCCCGACCGTGTGGGGTTCCGAGGGCGACAAGTCCGACACCATCAAGCAGACCGTGCCGTGGTCGGACTACCGCAACGGTGGTGTGGTCGCGAAGTTCCCGGCCATCACGCAGGAGGGCCAGGCGGTTTTCCGCTGGGCCGTCTTCGAGATGGCGAAGGTCGCCCAGCAGGCACTGGACGCGGCCGGGATCAGCGCGGACGACCTGGACGTCTTCATTCCGCACCAGGCAAATATGCGGATCATCGATTCGATGGTGAAGACTCTGAAACTGCCGGAACATGTCACGGTCGCCCGTGACATCGAAACCACCGGCAACACCTCGGCAGCCTCGATTCCGCTCGCGATGGAGCGGCTTCTGGCGACCGGGCAGGCGAAGAGCGGCGACACAGCTCTCGTCATTGGCTTCGGGGCGGGTCTCGTCTACGCCGCGACGGTCGTTACCCTCCCCTAGGCACGTCCGGAACATCCGGGCTTGTCGCCACCACACCCCTGTGTTCAACACCGAAGGAGCGCCAACATGGCCGCCACTCAGGAAGAGATCGTCGTCGGTCTCGCCGAGATCGTCAACGAGATCGCCGGGATCCCCACCGAGGACGTCCAGCTGGACAAGTCCTTCACCGACGACCTGGACGTCGACTCGCTGTCCATGGTCGAGGTTGTCGTCGCCGCCGAAGAGCGCTTCGACGTCAAGATCCCCGACGAGGACGTCAAGAACCTCAAGACGGTCGGCGACGCTGCCGGCTACATCCTGAAGAACCAGGCCTGACCAGGCTGTTCGTGTGTCGCCACCCGGCGGTGGCGCCGTAAAAATTCAGCACCCTCTACACGTGGAGAAAGAATTCCTGTGAGCCCGACCAATCGCACCGTGGTCGTCACCGGTATCGGCGCAACAACACCGCTGGGTGGCGACGCCGCATCGACCTGGGAAGGCCTGATGGCGGGACGCTCCGGCATCAAGCCCCTCGAGGGCGAGCGCTTCGCCGAACTGCCCGTCCGGATCGCGGCCCTCGCGGCCGTCGATCCCTCCGAGGTGCTGCCCCGGCCGCTGGCCCGCAAGCTGGACCGCTCGGCGCAGTTCGCGCTGGTCGCGGCCCGTGAGGCGTGGGCCGACGCCGGTTTCACCGGCAAGGCGGGTGACGACGAGAAGGTCCGCCCCGAGCGGCTCGGATCGGTCATCGCCTCCGGCATCGGCGGCGTGATCACCCTGCTCGACCAGTACGACGTACTCAAGGAAAAGGGTGTGCGTCGCGTCTCGCCGCACACCGTGCCGATGCTCATGCCGAACGGTCCTGCCGCCAATGTCGGCCTGGAGGTGAACGCCCAGGCGGGCGTGCACACCCCGGTCAGCGCGTGCGCGTCCGGTGCCGAGGCCATTGGCTACGCCGTCGAGATGATCCGCACCGGCCGCGCCGATGTGGTCGTCGCCGGTGGCACGGAAGCGGCGATCCATCCGCTGCCGATCGCGGCGTTCGCCAACATGATGGCGATGTCCAAGAACAACGACGAACCCCAGAAGGCTTCGCGCCCGTACGACAAGGCCCGGGACGGCTTCGTCCTGGGCGAGGGCGCGGGCGTCGTCATCCTGGAGTCCGCCGAGCACGCGGCGGCGCGGGGTGCCCGGGTGTACTGCGAGGTGCTGGGCCAGGGGCTGTCCGCGGACAGCCACCACATCGCCCAGCCCGAACCGAGTGGGCGCGGCATCGCCACGGCGATGCAGAACCTGCTCGACAACACCGACCTCAAGCCGTCCGAGATCGTGCACCTCAACGCGCACGCCACCTCGACGCCGCAGGGCGACATCGCCGAGATCAAGGCGCTGCGCCGGGTGCTGGGCGAGGACCTCGACCACATCGCGGTATCCGGTACGAAGTCGATGACCGGGCACCTGCTGGGTGGCGCCGGCGGCATCGAGACCGTCGCGACGGTGCTGGCGCTGCACCACCGGATGGCTCCGCCGACCATCAATGTCGACAACCTCGACGAAGAGGTCGACGCGGACATCGTGCGGGCCGAGCCTCGTGCGCTGCCCGAGGGGTCGATCTCCGCGATCAACAACTCGTTCGGATTCGGTGGACACAACGTGGTGCTCGCACTGCGGTCCGTCTGACCCGAAGCCCTGAGGCCCGCCTCCCTGTACCTGGGGAGGCGGGCCTCAGCTTTTTCCGCGGCGTCGCGGGCGGGCCCGGGCCTCACACCACCTGGTGGAGCCAGCGGACGGGTGCGCCCTCTCCCGCGTAGCGGAAAGGTTCCAGCTCGTCGTCCCAGGGCTTGCCAAGGAGCTTGGCGATCTCCACCTCCAGGTCCGTCTCGCCCTGTACCGATCTCGCGAGCGCGGCCCGCAGCCGGTCCTCGGGGATCAGGATGTCGCCGTGGATTCCGGTGACGGCGTGGAAGATGCCCAGTTCGGGCGTGGCACTGTAGCGCTCGCCCTCCGCCGTGGGGCACGGCTCCGCCGTCACCTCGAAGCGCAGCAGGTGCCAGCCGCGCAGCGCGGAGGCGAGCTGGGAGGCGGTGCCGGGCTGAGCCTGCCAGGAGAATTCGGCTCGCCAGGTACCGGGCGAGGCCGGTTGCCTGATCCAGTCGAGATTGACTCGCACACCGAGTACGCCCGCCACTGCCCATTCGACATGCGGGCACAGCGCGCGCGGCGCGGAGTGAACGTACAGAACGCCACGTGTCGTCACCGGGACCTCCAGTGTGGGACGAGGTTCGCCTTCCCCAGCGGCCTCGCGTCCGTACCGGTCGCGGTGAGGACAGCACCAGACATTCTGCCCCACAGGCCACAACCGGGCCGGCTCCCGAGGTTGCCAACAGTAAACAGCATCGGGAGCGAATCTCCTGAAATGGGACAGTATGTGACGTGTTGTAATTTACCGGAACCGCGGTGGCCGTGATGCCGCTGGTTCGACGGGGAAAAGCTATCGTGCGGCGGCGTCCGGTGGGTGACGTACTGTCGGTCCGAGGAGTCGGACGCGTGAATGCGCGCACCCACCGGGCACGCGAAGGGGATCAGGGATGCGGGGACAACGCCGGAGCCGTGGGTCGCGCGGCGTCACCGCCGCTGCCCTGGCGGTCGCGGTCCTCGTCCCCCTCGGCGCCCTCGCCGGCTGCGATTCCGCCGACGAACCGGGCACCGGCGCGTCGTCCGCCGAGCGCCGCCCCTCCCCCAGCCCCACGCCCACCTGGGACACCAGCCCGGCCTCCATCGCCGCGCTCGGCGACTCCATCACCCGCGGCTTCGACGCCTGTACGGTGCTCGCGGACTGCCCCGAGGTGTCCTGGGCGACCGGCAGCGACGCCAAGGTGCGCAGTCTCGCCTCACGGCTGCTCGGCGCGAAGAGCGGCACCACGCGCAGCTGGAACCACGCGAAGTCCGGCGCCCGCATAGCCGAGCTGCCCGCGCAGATGACGCGGGCGGTGGCCGAGAAGCCGGAGCTGGTGACGGTCATGGTGGGCGCGAACGACGCCTGTCGCGACACCGTCTCGCACATGACATCGGTGGCTGACTTCCGGTCATCCTTCGAGACCTCGATGAAGAAACTGCGCGAAGGTCTGCCCAGGACACAGGTGTATGTGTCGAGCGTGCCGGACCTCAAGCGCCTGTGGTCCGAGGGGCGGACCAATCCGCTGGGCAAGCAGATCTGGAAGCTGGGGATCTGCCAGTCGATGCTCGGCGACCCCGACGTCATGGACGCGGCCGCGACGCAGCGCCGCGACACCGTGCAGGA
Organism: Streptomyces sp. A5-4; assembly: GCF_051131715.1. Taxonomy (NCBI): domain Bacteria; kingdom Bacillati; phylum Actinomycetota; class Actinomycetes; order Kitasatosporales; family Streptomycetaceae; genus Streptomyces; species Streptomyces sp. A5-4. Next base: position 2,171,241 of record NZ_CP178591.1, read on the forward strand.
CCGGGTCGTCGCGTACAACAAGGTCCTCAAGGATGTGTGCGCGAAGGACCGGCACTGCCGGTACGACGGCGGGGCGGTCTTCGACTTCCGCTTCACGGGCGACCAGCTGAGCCAGTGGGACTGGTTCCATCCCAGCAGGAACGGTCAGCAGCGGCTGGCCGAGATCGCCTACCGCAACATCACGGCGAAAGAGCCGCCCGCATAGGCTTTCCGATCATGACCGCGGAACTCTTCGGCACGCTCGACGACGGTACGGCCGTTCACCGCTGAACCCTGGAGCGGGGCGGGACGGTCGTGCGGGTGCTGACGTACGGCGGGATCGTCCAGTCGGTGGAAACCCCGGACCGGGGCGGGCGGTCCGCCCCGGTGGCGGTCGGCTTCGATTCGCTCGCGGAGTATCCGCGCTCTCCGGGGCCCTACCTCGGGGCGCTCGTCGGCCGGTACGCGAACCGGATCGCGGGCGGGGCCTTCACCCTGGACGGGCGCCGGTACGCGCTGGCGCGCAATCAGGGGGGCAACGCCCTGCACGGTGGTGACCAGGGCTTCGACAAGCGGGTGTGGGACGCGCGGGCGGTGCCCGACGGTGTGTGCCTCTCGCGGGGATTCCCACCGGCGAGCTCGCGCCGGTGGACGGCACCCGCTTCGATCTGCGGGCGCCCCGGGATGTCGGGTCCGGCAACGGCTACGACCACAACTTCGTGCTGGACAAGGGTGTTACGGACACACCGGAGCCGGTGGCCGAGCTGTACGACGCCGCTTCCGGGCGGCTGCTGACGGTGGCGACGACGGAGCCGGGAATGCAGGTCTACACGCCGGAGGCCTTCGACGGGGTGGCGTTGGAGACCCAGCACTTCCCCGACGCGCCGAACCGCCCGGAGTTCCCGAGCACGGTGCTGCGGCCGGGCGAGGTGTTCACCTCGACGACCGTGTACGGGTTCGGGGTGCGGGACGCCTGGTAGAGGTACCCGGTGGATGCGGGCGGCCCGGGGCGGCGTCAGGTCCGCTCCGGGCCGCTGTATCGGGGTGGGGCCGGTCAGGCCTGGATGTCGAGCGTCGCGGTCAGGCGGCGGTCGGTGAGTGAGTGGCAGGCCCTGACCTCGTACGTACCGGGGACGAAGGACCAGCTGTCCGCCTGCTCGTCCCAGATCTCGAAGGCGCGGACCGCCAGCGGGATTTCGACCTCGACGGCTTCGCCGGGTCCGGCCTCGACGCTCGCGAACCCGGCGAGCCAGCGGGCGGGCCGCTCCACGGGATCGGCGGTCGCGGCCAGGTACACCTGGACGACCTCGCGGCCCGCGCGCGAACCGGTGTTGCGGACCCGGACCCGAACCGCGGCCGGTGTGGCCTCCAGGGACTCGTACTCCCAAGTGGTGTAGCCGAGCCCGTGACCGAAGGGGTACGCCGGGGCGACACCTGCCCGGTCCCATGCGCGGTAGCCGATGAACACGCCCTCGGCGTAGTGCAGTTCGCCGTTGGTGGGGGCGACTTCGGTGACCGGCGCGTCCGCGAGGGAGGCCGGCCAGGTGGTGGGCAGTCGGCCGCCGGGCTCCTCGACGCCCAGGAGGACATCGGCGAGCGCCGCGCCGCCCTCCTGGCCGGGGAACCAGCCGAGCAGCACCGCGGCGACGTCCTCACGCCACGGCATCTCCACCGGGGAGCCGGAGTTGACGACCACCACGGTGTTGGGGTTGACGGCGGCAACCGCGCGCACCAGGTCGTCCTGGCGGCCCGGGAGGCTCAGGTCCGTACGGTCGAAGCCCTCGGATTCGACGCGCTCGGTGGTGGCGACCACGACGACGGCGGTGTCGGCGTCGCGGGCGGCTTCGACGGCCTCGGCGATCAGTTCGTCGGCGTCGCGCCTGGGCGCGCCGTGGACGAAGGAGAACATGAGGGCGGAGAGCGGCCCGGCGGCGTCCGGGTTGACGGTGTGCGTGAGGGAGACCTCGACCGCTTCGCCCGCGGTGAGACGGACGCGTCCGCGCTCGGCCGGGGAGCCGAAGAACGCCTCGAAGGGGTCGGCCTCGTCGCCCATCGGCTGGACGCCCTCGTAGAGGACCTCGTCGCCGACGGTCAGCGTGAAGGCGCCGAGACCGCGGGTGCCGAAGGAGTGCTCGCCGCTGTCGCGGGGGGTGAAGGCGCCCTTGACCTCGACGCTGTGCAGCGTCGAGTGGGTGACGCCGTCGGGCAGGTCGTCGCCGATCCACTGGACCTGTCCGCTGGGCAGGCTGCGGGCGCCGATGACTGTGCCGCTCGCGTCGCGGCAGACGGCGTGCAGCTCGAAGCCCTTGTCGGCGGGGGCCAGTTCGTCGCTCGGGTCGGCCCCGACGGTGTACGCGAGAACGCCGTCGGGCAGGGCGGCGACGAGACCGTCGAGCGGGGCGACGACGCGCTCGGGGAAGACGGTGGCTGAGCCGCCGCCGAGGATGCGGGCGTCGCGTGCCGGGCCGCCGATGAGGGCGACCTTGCGGACCCGGGAGGCATCGATCGGCAGGACCGGGGCGCCGTCGCGGGGCTCGTTGCGTACGAGGACGAAGGCGCGGTGGGCGACCTCGCGGGCCAGGGCCTGGCCGTCGACGGTCGCTGGCGGGGCGGCGACCACGGGCGGGGCGCCGTCGAGGATGCCGACGCGGGCGGCGAGCCGCAGCACATTGCGCACGGCGTCGTCGACGACGGACTCGTCGACCTCGCCCGCCCGGACGGCGCCGGCGAGGGCGTCGCCGTAGACGGTCTGCGGTCCCGGCATGGCGACGTCGACACCGCCGAGGATGTCGCCGGTGGTGGAGCGGGCGGCCATCCAGTCGGAGACGACGTAGCCGTCGAAGCCCCACTCGGCGCGCAGGACCTCGTTGTGGAGGTGGCTGTGCTCGGTCATGGTGACGCCGTTGACCTGGTTGTACGCCGTCATGATGCCCCAGGGGTGGGCGTTCTTGACGATGGCTTCGAAGGGGGCGAGATACAGCTCGCGCAGCGGGCGCGAGGTGATGATGTTGTCGACGGTGAAGCGGTCGGTCTCGGCGTCGTTGGCGACGAAGTGCTTGACCGTGGTGCCCACCCCGCCGTCCTGGACGCCCTGCACGTATCCGGTGCCGATCTCTCCGGTGAGGTAGGGGTCCTCGGAGTAGCACTCGAAGTGGCGGCCACCGAGCGGCGACCGGTGCAGGTTCACGGTCGGCGCGAGGAGGACGTGCACGCTCTTGCGGCGGGCCTCCTGGGCGAGGAGGCGGCCGGCGCGGCGGGCCAGGTCCTGGTCCCAGGTCGCGGCGAGCGCGGTCGGTGAGGGCAGCGCGACGGACGGGTCGTCGGCGGTCCAGCGCACACCCCGGACGCCGATCGGGCCGTCGGACATGACCAGGGACTGCAGGCCGATCCCGGGGAGCGCGGGCAGGGACCACATGTCCTGGCCGGCGAGCAGCCGAGCCTTGGTGTCGAGGTCGAGCTTGCCCAGTGCGGCCTCGACCACCTCGTTACGGACCCGGTCGTCCGGGGTCTGCCGCACTTCGGCTGTCGCTGCGTGGGTCTCGGGGCTGTCGGGGGTGGTGGATGCGCCTGCCACGGCGGTACCTCCTCGTTGACGTCCAGCTGGCTTCCCCATCGTCACCCGTCTACCTGTAGAACGGTAGGGTTCGTAATGCATTCGTTATTTCAAGGGGTGGCGCTTCAGGTGATGGCGTACCGTCCTGCCAGCAGATATCAGGGGAAGGACCAGCACGATGGCCAGGGCCAGAAGCGAGGAACGCCGGGCGGAGATCCTCCGTGCGGCCCTCGAAGTGATCGCCGAACGCGGCTACCGGGGAGCATCGCTCAGCGCGGTCGCCGAGCGTGTCGGCCTCACCCAGCAGGGGCTACTGCACTACTTCCCCACCAAGGAGACACTGCTCGTCGCCGTGCTCGAAGAGCGCGACCAGTGGGACACCGGCGCCTCCGGGCGGAGCACCGGCGTCTGGCGGATCGACCTGCTCGACTCGCTCATGGAGTACAACGCGATGCGTCCCGGCATCGTGCAGACCTTCTCCGCGCTGCTCGGCGAGAGCGTGACCGAGGAGCATCCGGCGCGGGACTTCTTCACTCAGCGGTACGCGCAGGTCCGCGCGGGCATGGCGGGCGCGCTGCGCACCGAGTACGGCGAGCGGCTGCCGGGCGGGCTCACCCCGGAGCAGGCGGCACCGCTGCTGGTCGCGGTGATGGACGGGCTCCAGTACCAGTGGCTGCTCGATCCCCGGTCGGTGGACATGCCGGCCGCCTTCCGCGACTTCCTCGGGCTGCTGCGGCGCGGCCCGGCGCCCGCCGAAGCGGCCGAAAACCTCTGATACCGCACGTCACTCGGCTCCCAGGGGCCCGCCCTGTAGCGCCGGCCCCTGCCGGAACGCGATACTTCCGCCACCCCCGACGGAAGGATTCCCGTGTCCCGGATTCGTGCCCGGCTGGACGCACTGGGCGTCATACTGCTCGCCTCCGCCACCCTCGGCCTCGGGACACCGCCCGCGACGGCCGGTGAGCCGGCGCCCGCGGCGAATGCCCCGGCGACAGTTCCACCGGCCGCCCCGCCGACCGTCGAGGAACGGCGGCTGGAGAAGGCCGTTCCGCAGGAGATCCTGCGGCGCGGCGGATTCGACTCCGTGGCACGGGAGTTCGCACGGGCGCTGCGCGGAGCCAAGTCGTACGGCGCGGCCGACCGGGCCGTCGTACGGCACGGGTCGCTGCTGTGGGAGCGCGCGGTGGACCGGGCACAGGGGCGGGGCCCGGCGGGCGGGGACCTCAGCAGGGACGACGACCGGCCGCTGTACTGGGCGCGACTGGGGATGACCAGCGAACTGCGGGAGTGGCAGGCCTCGTTCGGGCTGCCGGACGAGGCGCGGGGGCGGCTGCTCGACCGCCTCGAACGCTCCTCTCGGGGGCAGGACTCGATCCACTTCCCCGCGAAGGGCGGCAAGGGCGGGATGAAGCGGGTGCTCATCACCGGCTTCGACCCGTTCACGCTGGACCGGGACATCCGGATCAGCAATCCGTCGGGGGCGGCGGCGCTCGCGCTGGACGGCACGGTGGTCCGTACGGCTTCGGGGCCCGCCCGCATCGAGACGGCCGTTTTCCCCGTGCGCTGGCAGGACTTCGCGGACGGCATGGTCGAGCGGGCACTGCGCCCGCACCTGCCGCGGGTCGATCTGTTCACGACGGTCAGCCAGGGCCGGGTGGGGCGCATCGACGTGGAGCGCAACAACGGCGCCTGGCGCGGCGGCTTCGGGGACAACGAGAACGTCTCGCGCACCGGGCTCGCGCCGGTGGAGGACCCCGCGTCGCAGCCGCAGTGGACGACAACGACGCTTCCCTACCGGGAGATCGTGGCCGCCGACACCGGTCGCTTCCCCGTGTACGACAACACCTCGGTCACCGAAATCCCGGCGGGTGGCATTTCACCGGTGGTGCGGCCGGACGGGCCGACGGCGGGATCCGCCGCGCGGGCCGGTGGCGGCGGGGACTACCTGTCCAACGAGATCGCCTACCGGGCCACGTTGCTGCGGGACCGGCTGGGGCTCGACGGGCTGCCCGGCGGGCATGTGCACACGCCGGTGCTGGAGTTCGGGGCGGGCAACACGACGGAGATCACCGACCCCGCGTTCGTGCGAAACCGGCTGGACATCGTGGCGCAGGTGCGGGCGATTGTGCGGGTGGCGGTGCGGTAGGCGTGCGGTGGGCCGGGCCGGGCCGGTATGAAAAACGCCGTGGCCCGCCTGCGCCACCTCACCGTGTCGGGGCGGACCACTCGGGTGAACGCCGAGACCACGAAGAGCGTGGCCTTTGGGAGATCAACGGGGTCCGGTCTTCCTCCCGCACGGCGGGACGGGGATGATGGGCCGCATGATCATCGCAGCGGCACAGTTCACGCCCGAGCCCGGCTCCGTCGAGGCCAACACGCATCGGATGGCGGACTTCGTCCGGGAGGCCGCCGGGCGTGGAGCGCGGATCACGGTCTTCGGTGAACTGACCGTCAGCGGATACGAGTTGGAGCTGCTGACTGAGGACCCCACCCTGCTGATGACACCGGACGATCCCCGTCTGGAGCCGATCGTCGCGGCCTGCCGCGAGACGGCCACCGCGGCGGTGGTCAACTGCGCCGCGCGCGCCGCGGGCGACCTCCCCGCCATCACGACCTTCGTCTTCGGGCCCGGCGGTGAACTGCTCACGCGCTACGACAAGCAGCACCTGCACGGGGTTGAGAACAAGCTCTTCACGGCGGGCACGGCCGACGGGAGGTTCGAGCTCGACGGGGTGCGGTTCGCGCTCGCGACGTGCTTCGACAACAGTTTCCCGGAGCTGGCCGAGCGCGCCGTCGCCGCCGACTGCCGGGTGTACTTGGCGAGTTCGCTGCACGACGCCCTCGACCGTCTTGAGGTCTACCCGGCGCGGGCGAAGGACCATGGGCTGTATGTCGTGTTCGCCAACCATGTCGGGCAGTCCGGCCCTTACGCCGCCTGCGGGCTGAGCGGGCTGTGGGGCCCGGACGGCGCGGTGCTCGCGACGGCGGCGCCCGACACCGCCGGTCTCGTGCTCGGCGAAGTGGCGGTCCCGGTCACCCGGTAGGCAGCGGCGTCGCGTCGTCGTCGTCGGCCGACGGCTCGTCCAGGAGGTCCCGGGCCATCAGTGTCGCGCCCGCCACCGCGCCCGGCATCAGGAAGACGGCGACCAGCGGGACCAGGAAGGCGAGCGTCAGCGGGACGCCGAAGCCGAGCGTGAGCAGGCGTCGGCCGCGCAGCAGGGCGAGGCGCTGCTTCAGCTCGACGCCCCGGCGCTGGAGCGCCACCGCCGCCAGCTCCTCGGCAAGGAAGAAGCCGGATACGCAGAAGCCGATCGCCGGGACGACGGTCTGGCCGATGACGGGGATGAAACCGCAGGCGAAGAGCAGGACGGCGTACAGCAGGACGCGTACCAGGACGCGCACGCTGTCGCGCGCGGAGATCCACAGCTCCCGCAGCAGCGGCAGTCCGGACTCCGGCGCGGTGCCGTCCGGGGACTCGGAGCGGTCGACGCGCTCGGACAGGTTCTCGTAGAAGGGCTGGCCCACCAGCAGCGTCACGGCGGTGAAGGTGATCACCGCGAGGAAGAGCGCGAGGGCGAAGACCAGCGCGGTGAGCCCACCGCGGAAGACACCGAGCCAGGGTGAGTCCCAGTCGTCGGCGAAGGGCGTCGCCCAGGCCGTGAGGTTGTCGGCGCCATAGCCGAGGCCGATCAGCGCGCCGATGTACAGCACGAAGGTGACGAGACCGGGCAGCAGCCCGAATCCGTACGCCCTGCCGTGCCGGCCGACCCACCGCTGGCCCTTCACCAAGTAGCCGAAGCCCGCCCCAAGATCGCTCATGGGAGCAGCCTAGTCGGGCGGCGCACGGGCCCACGGCCCGGCCCGGCCGCCCCCCCTGGGCCCCCGCGGCCGGGTGCGGCCGGAGTGGCGCGAAGGCCCGTTCGTACGACCTGTCGAGCCCGCGGCCGGTGGGCGCCCGCGCGCTTCGGGGCACCGGGTCCACCGCCCCGCCGCGCCGGTCACCGAGGCGGGTCCGGACAGCGGCTCTGCGCCAACCATTGACACTCCCCCCGGCTCGTTATTAACGTCACGCCAGCATTTCGAACGTATGACGAAATATCGAACAGGCCGGGAGGCAACTGCCGTGCGCATTACGGGAATCAGCACGCACGTCGTCGGGACGCCTTGGCGCAACCTCACCTACGTGCAGGTTCATACGGACTCCGGCCTGACCGGGGTGGGTGAGACCCGCATGCTCGGGCACACCGACGCGCTGCTCGGGTACCTCCGCGAGGCGGAGGCCAACCACATCGCGGGGTCGGACCCGTTCGCCGTCGAGGATCTCGTACGCCGCATGAAGTACGGCGACTTCGGCCGTGCGGGCGAGATCGTCATGTCCGGCATCGCGGTGGTCGAGATGGCCTGCTGGGACATCTTGGGCAAGGCTCTCGGGGTGCCGGTCTGGCAGCTGCTCGGCGGGAAGGTCACCGACCGGGTCAAGGCGTACGCGAACGGCTGGTACACCACCGAGCGGACGCCGGAGGCCTATCACAAGGCCGCCCAGGCGGTGGTCGAGCGCGGCTACCGGGCCCTGAAGATCGACCCCTTCGGCACCGGGCACCTGGAGCTGGATCACGCCGATTCGCTGTACGCGGTGTCGCTGATCGAGGCGGTGCGCGACGCGATCGGCCCGGAGACCGAGCTGATGCTGGAGATGCACGGCCGCTTCAGCCCGTCGACGGCGGTGCGCCTCGCCCGCGAGATGGCGCCGTTCAAGCCCGCGTGGCTGGAGGAGCCCGTACCGCCGGAGAATCTCAAGGCGCTGGCGAAGGTCGCGGAGAAGGTCGACCTGCCGATCGCCACCGGTGAACGCATCCACGACCGGATCGAGTTCCGTGAGCTGTTCGAGTCGCAGGCCGCGGACATCATCCAGCCGGACCTGGGCCATATCGGCGGAATCCTGGAGGCCCGCAAGCTCGCGGCGACCGCCGAGACCCACTACATGATGATCGCCCCGCACAATGTCGGCGGCCCGGTGCTGACCGCCGCCTCGCTCCAACTCGCGGGCTGAACACCAAACTTCAAGATCCTGGAGCACTTCAACGACTTCGCGGACGCCGAGATCAAGAAGGTGGTCAAGGGCGCACCACAGGTCGTGGACGGCTACTTCGAGCTGTCGCACGCCCCTGGACTCGGTGTCGAACTGGATGTGGACGCGGCGGCCGAATTCCCGCAGCAGCAAGCCAGGTTCGACCTGTGGGCCGACGGCTGGGAGCAGAGGAAGCCCAAGTGAACGCCACCCCGGACCCGGTGAGCCGGGCGATCGTCGTCGACCGGCCCGGCGCGCACCGCCTGGTCGCCGGTGAGCCTCCGGTGCCCGCGCCCGGCGAGGTGCGGGTGCGGGTCGCCGCCGCCGGGATCTGCATGAGCGACCGCGAGGTCTACGACGGCCACCGCGACCCGGCATACGTCCGTTACCCGGTCGTCCCCGGCCACGAGTGGTCCGGGACCGTCGACGCGGTGGGCCAGGGCGTCGACGCGGCGCTGCTCGGGCGCAAGGCGGTCGCCGAGGGTTTCCGGGCGTGCGGGACCTGCGAGCGGTGCCGGTGCGGGGAGACCTCGCTGTGCACCACCGGGTACGACGAGACGGGCTTCACCCGGCCCGGCGCATTCGCGGATCATCTGCTGGTCCCGGCCCGGCTGCTGCACCCGTTGCCCGACGGCGCCGATCTGCGGGCCGCCGCCCTGCTGGAGCCGGCCGCGGTGGTGGCCGCCGCGGTCCGCACCGGCCGGGCCGAGCCGGGCGAGCGGGTCGCGGTGGTGGGCGCCGGCACGTTGGGGCTGCTGGCCGTCCAGCTGCTGGCCGCGGGGTCGCCCGCGGAGCTGACGGTGGTGGACCCGAGGGCCGGACGCGCCCGACAGGCCCTGGACTTCGGCGCGAGCGTGGTGTGCGACCCCGAGGAGGCGAAGGCGCTGCGCGGCCGTTACGACCTGGTCGTGGAGACCGCGGGCGCGCCGTCCACCGCCGCCGACTCCTGTCTGCTGGCGCGGCGCGGTGGCCGGGTGGTGCTGACCGGGATGTTCACGCCCGGGGCCATCGGCATCGACCCGGTGCATCTGTCGCTGAGCCAGCTGACGGTGAGCAGCGTCTTCGGGGCGCCGTCGGCCGCCTGGTCCTTCGCCGTACGGGCCTTCGCGGCCGGGCTGCTCGATCCGGCGCCGTTGATCACCCATGAGTTCCCGCTGGAGCGGTTCGCCGACGCGCTGGCGCTGGTGGGCGGCGGCGGCCCGGAGACCGGGAAGGTGCTGCTGCGGCCGTGAGTCGTACCCACCCCACCGAGCCTTACCCACAGAGCCGAACTCCGTCCGAAATATCGAACGAAGTGAACTTGCCGAAGACGAGGGACGCCCACGTGACGCAGACCCCGGACCCCCGCCCCCGCCGCCCCGGCGAGCAGGCCCTCACGGCGCTCGGCCTCGCCGCGCCCGCCGTCGACCCCGCCGACACATCCCCGCACACCTTCCCCGACGGCGGCACCTGGCGCACCGAAGTCCCGTCCTGCGAGGGCCCGGAGGCGCTGGCCGTCGTGCTCAAGGAGAGCTCGCGCCTCGACGTACCCGTCCACCGCATCAGCCAGGGCAGCGGCATCTGGATGCTCTCCGACGACGAGATCACCGAGATGGCCGACGCCTGCGAGGCCCAAGACATCGAGCTGTGCCTGTTCACCGGGCCGCGCGGCACCTGGGACACCGGCGGCTCCACCCGCACCGCGTCGGGCGGTGCGGGGCTGCGCGCCCGGGGGCACGACGCGCTGGCGGGCTGCGTCGAGGACGCCGTACGCGCGACGGAGCTGGGGGTGAAATGCCTGCTCGTCGCCGACGAGGGGGTGCTGTGGTCGCTGCACCGGCTGCGCTCGCTCGGGGTGCTGCCCGCCGACACCACCTTCAAGGTGTCCGCACTGATCGGGCCGGTCAATCCGGCGGCGTACGCCGTCCATGAGCGGCTCGGCGCCGACTCCGTGAACATCCCGTCCGACCTCGCCCTCGCCCACTTCACCGAGATCCGGCGGGTCTCCCGGGCCCCCATGGACCTGTACATCGAGGCGCCGGACGACCTCGGCGGCTATGTGCGGATGTACGAGACGGCCGAGCTGATCCGCCGGGGTGCCCCGATCTACCTCAAGTTCGGGCTGTCCAGGGCGCCCGGCATCTACCCGTACGGCGCCCATCTGCGCGACCTCACGCTCGACACCGCCCGCGAGCGCGTCCGGCGCGGACGGCTCGCCCTCGACCTCCTGGCCAGGCACGGCGCGGACGGCGGAATGTCGCCGCTCGGCTCCCGGCTGCCGGGGCCGCTCACCCGCTTCCCCACCGAGAAGGACTGATCGCCATGCGCAGCACCCGCACTGTCGCCCTCGCCGTCACCACCGTCCTCGCCCTGACCCTCTCCGCCTGCGGGCAGAGCGGCGAGGGTGGCAGCAAGGAGGAGAAGAAGGGGGGCAAGGGCTCCACCGTGGGCATCGCGATGCCCACCAAGTCCTCGGAGCGCTGGATAGCCGACGGCAACAACATGGTGGCCCAGTTCAAGAAGCTGGGCTACAAGACGGACCTCCAGTACGGCGAGGACGACGTCGACCAGCAGGTCTCCCAGATCGCGAACATGATCACCAAGGGGGTGGACGTGCTGGTCGTCGCGTCCATCGACGGCCGCGCGCTGAGCGACGTACTGCGCCAGGCCGACGAGCAGGGCGTCAAGGTCATCGCGTACGACCGGCTGATCCTCGGCAGCCCGAACGTCGACTACTACGCCTCCTTCGACAACGAGAAGGTCGGTGAGCTCCAGGCCGGTTACATCGTCGACAAGTTGGGCCTGAAGGACGGCAAGGAGAAGGGCCCGTTCAACGTCGAGCTGTTCGCCGGGTCGCCGGACGACAACAACACCGGGTACTTCTTCGAGGGCGCGTGGAAGACCCTCAAGCCGTACATCGACAAGAAGCAGATCGTCGTCCGCAGCAAGCAGACGAAGCTGGACCAGGTCACCACGCTGCGCTGGGACGGCGGCACCGCGCAGAAGCGCATGGACGACCTGCTGACCAGCGCGTACTCCTCGCAGCAGGTGGACGCGGTGCTGTCGCCGTACGACGGCATCTCGATCGGTGTGCTGTCCGCGCTCAAGTCGGACGGCTACGGCACGGAGGCGAAGCCGTATCCCGTGGTGACCGGGCAGGACGCGGAGGTCGCGTCCGTGAAGTCGATCATCGCGGGGCAGCAGACCCAGACCGTCTACAAGGACACCCGGGCGCTGGCCAAGCAGGCCGTACAGATGGCCGACGCCGTACTGAACGACAAGAAGCCCGAGGTCAACGACGTCAAGACGTACCACAACGAGAAGAAGGTCGTGCCGTCCTTTCTGCTCGACCCGGTCAGCGTCGACAAGTCCAACTACCGCTCACTGCTGGTCGACTCGGGCTACATCAAGGCGAGCGACCTGTGAGTGACCAGTCACCGGCCGGCCGGGGACCCGTCCTTGAGATGCGGTCGATCGTCAAGACCTTCCCCGGCGTCAAGGCGCTCTCCGACGTGTCCCTGACCGTCGCAGAGGGCGAGGTCCACGCGATCTGCGGGGAGAACGGCGCGGGCAAGTCGACCCTGATGAAGGTCCTCAGCGGCGTACATCCGCACGGCAGTTACGAGGGGGACATCTTCTTCCGCGGCGAGCCGTGCGCGTTCAAGGACATCCGGGCCAGCGAGGCCCGGGGCATCGTGATCATCCATCAGGAACTCGCGCTGGTGCCGTACTTGTCCATCGCCGAGAACATCTTCCTCGGAAATGAGCACGCCCGTCACGGAATCATCAGCTGGAACGAGACGCTGCGGCACGCCTCGGCGCTGCTCAAGCGGGTCGGCCTGAACGAGCACCCGCAGACCCGGGTCGCCGACATCGGGGTGGGAAAGCAGCAGCTCGTCGAGATCGCGAAGGCGCTCTCCAAGGAGGTGAGCCTGCTCATCCTGGACGAGCCGACGGCAGCGCTCAACGACGAGGACTCGGCTCAACTACTCCGGCTGATGAGCGAGTTGAAGAACCAGGGGATGACCTCGATCATCATCTCGCACAAGCTGGGCGAGATCGCCGAGGCGGTCGACTCGGTCACGATCATCCGGGACGGCCGCACCATCGAGACCCTCGACGTGGCGGACGGCTCGACCACCGAGGACCGCATCATCCGAGGCATGGTCGGCCGCGACCTCGACCACCGCTTCCCCGAGCGCACCCCCTACGAGGGCGAGCCGGGCGCGCACCCCGCACTCGAAGTCCGCGACTGGACCGTGCACCACCCCATCGACCAGCAGCGCAAGGTCGTCGACAACGTGTCGATCGAGGTGCGGCGCGGCGAGATCGTCGGCCTGGCCGGACTGATGGGCGCGGGCCGCACCGAGCTGGCGATGAGCGTCTTCGGGCGCTCGTACGGGCGGAACATCAGCGGCCGGGTCCACAAGGGCGGCAAGGAGATCCGCACCCGCAGCGTCCCGGAGGCAGTGGGACACGGCATCGCGTACGTCACCGAGGACCGCAAGCAGTACGGCCTCAACCTCATCGACACCATCGGCCGCAACATCTCACTGAGCGCCCTGCCCAAGGTGGCGCGGCGCGGGGTCGTCGACGAGCACGAGGAGACCCGGGTCGCCGAGTCGTTCCGCAGGAGCATGAACATCAAGGCACCGACCGTGTTCGAGCAGGTCGGCAGGCTCTCCGGCGGCAACCAGCAGAAGGTCGTCCTCAGCAAGTGGATCTTCGCGGGTCCCGATGTGCTGATCCTCGACGAGCCGACGCGCGGGATCGACGTCGGCGCGAAGTACGAGATCTACACCGTCATCGACAAGCTCGCCGCCGAGGGCAAGGCGGTCGTCTTCATCTCCTCCGAGCTGCCCGAGCTGCTCGGCATGTGCGACCGCATCTACACGATGTCCGCCGGCCGGCTGACCGGCGAGATCGCCCGCGCGGACGCCACCCAAGAGGTGCTGATGCGCCACATGACCAGCGACAAGAGGTAACGCAGATGCCCCCGGTCACCACCACCGAATCGCCCAAGAGCAGCCCGCCCGGCGCCAGGAGCGCGCCCACGGCCGGCGCGGTCCTGCTGGAATCCGCCCGCCGCAACATGCGCCAGTACGGCATGCTCATCGCGCTCGCGCTGATCGTCGTCCTGTTCGAGATCTGGACCAACGGCGTCCTGCTGATGCCGAACAACGTCACCAACCTCGTCCTGCAGAACAGTTACATCCTGGTCCTCGGCATCGGGATGATGATCGTCATCATCGCGGGCCACATCGACCTGTCGGTCGGCTCGCTCGCCGCCTTCGTCTCCGCCGCCTGCGCCGTGATGATGGTCCAGCACGATGTGCCCTGGGTACTGGCCCTGGTCCTCGCCCTGGTCATCGGCGCGATCGCGGGAGCCTGGCAGGGCTTCTGGATCGCGTACGTCGGCATCCCGTCGTTCATCGTGACGCTGGCCGGCATGCTGCTCTTCCGCGGCGGTACGCAGATCCTCCTCGGCAGCCGCTCGCTCGGCCCCTTCCCCGAAGGCTTCCAGAAGATCTCCACCGGCTACCTCCCGGAGATCGGTCCGGCCTCCAACTACCACAACCTGACACTCCTGTTGGGACTCGCGCTGCTCGCCTTCGCGCTGCTCCAGGAGGTCCGCGACCGCCGCCGGCAGAAGAGTTACGACCTCGACGTCCTGCCGCGCAACCTGTTCCTCGCCAAGTGCGTGGCACTGGCGGCGGCGGTCCTCGCCTTCACCTTCACCCTGGCCAGCTACCGCGGGGTGCCCGTCGTGCTGCTGCTGCTCGCCGCGCTGCTCATCGGCTTCGGCTTCGTCATGCGCAACGCGATCGTGGGCCGCCATGTGTACGCGCTGGGCGGCAACCAGGCGGCGGCGAAGCTGTCGGGCGTCAAGGACAAGCGCGTCACCTTCCTGGTCTTCGTGAACATGGGCGTGCTCGCCGCGCTCGCCGGGATCGTCTACGCGGCCCGGCTCAACGCGGGCGTCCCGCAGGCCGGCATGAACTTCGAACTGGAGGCCATCGCGGCGGCGTTCATCGGCGGCGCCTCGATGAGCGGCGGCGTCGGCACGGTCTTCGGCGCGGTCATCGGCGGACTGGTCCTGGGCGTGCTCAACAACGGCATGTCGCTGGTGGGCATCGGCACCGACTACCAGCAGGTGATCAAGGGGCTCGTGCTCCTGGCGGCGGTCGGCTTCGACGTCTACAACAAGCGGAAGGTCGGCTCCTGACACGGCTCCCGCGCTCCCCCTGGCCCCCCCGTATGCCCCAGACGTCACAGCACCCCCTTGCCGTGACCGGATCGAACCGGTAGACCCTGCGTACTGATCGACGTACTGATCGACGACGCACGTCCCCGGAGGTACGCACGCATGGGCCAAGGCATCCCGAGACCCCTTCTGATCACGACCGCCGTCATGGCGAGCGCCCTTCTGCTCGCCCCCGTCCCCGCCACCGCGCAGCCCGGCCCCCCGCCCGGCGCCGGTGACGGGGACGGCGCACATCGCGAGCGGGCCGCTCAGGGGCAGGCCGCCCGCACCCCGGCCGGCGCCGCCGCGAACGCGCTCGACGCCCGGACGCCGGGCCTCGGCCGCGAAGGCGGGTATCCGCGGCGCACCGAGCTCACCGCGCCCGCGCCGAACCCGGCCGACAAGTCCATCAAGCTCGGCCTCACGCCGTACCACTCCATCGCCCCCAGGCTCAACGCCCTGCAGAAGCTGGGCAATCGGGTGAGTGTCGAGGTCGCGGGCAAGTCGGCCGGTGGGCATCAGCTGTACCTGGTGACCGTCACCGCGCCGGAGAGCTCCCGCGAGACGCGCGAGCAGGAGCGCATGCGGGAGCTGATCGAGAACGCACCGGCCCGCGCCGCGAAGGACCGGCGCGTCAAGGCGGCCTACAAGGCACCGGTGCTGATCAACAACAACATTCACGGCAACGAATGGGAGGGCACGGACGCCTCCCTCGGCCTCATCGAGGAACTGGCGAAGGCGAAGGACCGCAAGACCGCCGAGCTGCTGGCGAAGACCCGTATCTATCTGAATGTGACGGCCAATCCCGACGGGCGGATCGCCGGCACCCGCGCCAACGCCAACGGCTTCGACCTCAACCGGGACTTCATCACCGCGACCCAGCCCGAGGCACGGGCGCTCCGGCAGATCGCCATCGCCAAGCAGCCCGCCGTGATGATCGACCTGCACGGGTACGTCAACGGCACCCTCATCGAGCCGACGACCCCGCCGCACGGCGAGAACTACGAGTACGACCTGTTCCTCAAGAATTCCTACGCGAACGCGCTGGGCATGGAGAAGGCCGTCAACGGGCTCGGCTATACACCCGCCAAGGACGGTGTCGACCCGGCCGTCATCCCCTTCCGTGACCAGCAGGAGGGCTGGGACGACTGGCCGCCGATCTTCACCCCGCAGTACATGCCGTTCCAGGGGGCGGTCGCGGCCCACACCATCGAGTTCCCGATGCAGGTCAACAACCAGGCGTACGAGACCCTCCCGGTCACCGAGCTGCGCCGCAGGGCCGCCATCAACACGGACATCGCGGGCGCGGCGATGCGCGCGACCCTCGCCTACACGGCGGCCCACCGCACCTCGGTGCTCGCCGACCAGATCGAGACCTTCCGGCGCGGCGCGGTGGGCGCGGCGCAGGTGGAGGTGTCGGAGGAGACCGTGCCCGGCGTCCCCGGCATCGGTCCCGAGGACGTGTACACGACCAACTTCCCGCGGGCGTACGTCATTCCGGCGGCCGGGCGCGGGCAGCGTTCCGCGGCCGCCGCGGCCCGTCTCGTCGACCACCTGGTGGCCAACGATGTGCGCGTCGAGCGCGCGCGTACCAACTTCCGCATCGCGGGGCGGAGTTACCTGGCCGGGTCGTACGTCGTCGACATGCGTCAGCCCAAGCGTGGACTGGCCAATGTGATCCTCGCCGAGGGGCGGGACATCAGCGCGGACGTCTCCACGATGTACGACATCTCGGGCTGGAGCCTCGGGCTGCTGTGGGGCGCGAGCGTGGAGAAGGTACGGAAGGCACCGGGCGGGCTGAACTTCTCGCGGCGTACAGTCCATGCCGCGTCCCCGACCGGCCAGGTCGCACCCCGTGGCGGCCTCCGGCTGCGGCTGGACGACCCCAAGGAGATCGAGGCGCTCAACTCCCTCCTCGGGGACGGCGTCAAGGTGGGCCGGGCGGCGGATGGCAGTGCGCTCGTGCCCGGCTCCGCGCGCAAGCGGGCCGCCGTGCTGGCGAACCGCCTCGGCGTGGCCTTCCACGCGACGAAGGCCAAGGCTGTGGCGCCGCTGCACCGCACGCGGGTCGCCGCAGCGGTGAGCCCCGGTGAGCTGTTCGCGCTGCGCGAGATGGGCTTCGAGGTGCTGCCGGTGTCGACCGCCGTGCTCAACGCGGGTTTCGACTGGGGGAAGGCCGATGTGCTCTTCGTCTCCGCCGGGCTGGAGTACGGGAAGCTGAACCCGGCCGCCCGGGGCGCACTTGAGGCGTTCCTCGCCGGCGGCGGTGGTGTGGTCGGCCGCGGCGCGGTGGGAGCGGCACTCAACGCCGACGCCAAACTGCTGGCCGCGAAGCCGGTGCGGGGAAACGAGGACGCGAACGGTGTGGTGAAGGTCGTCAACGTGGCCGGTCCGGTCACCGGTGGCGCACCCGGCCACACCTTCGTCTACGCCCCCATGTGGTTCACCGACCTCGGGCCCGGCGTCCGCGTCGAGCAGTCGTACGGCGCGGGCAACCCGCTGGTCTCCGGTCACTGGCGGGCGGCGGCGGACGGCAGCGGCGGCCCGGCGGACGCGGCCGGACGGGCGGCGGTCGTCAGCGGTACGACGGCGGGCGGCGCGGACGCGGTGCTCTTCGGCACCGAGCCGCTGTTCCGTGCGCACCCCAAGGGCGCGTACGCGCAGGTGGGCCGGGCGTTGCTGAACTCGGCGCACTGACCTCGGAATAACCTCGCGGCGGCCGGCGCTTGATCCCCCTGTCACTTGAACAGAAATACGCACACGGAGTTGCGGGGGAACACGCGATGTCGGACAACGTCACTGTGCAGGGCACGGTCGCCGAGGGTTTCGAGGAAGTACGGGAGGAGTTCGCCGCCGTCCTGGCCGAGGAGCGGCCGGGACACGCGGACGCCCAGTTGGCCGCTTTCGCCGGCGGCCGGCAGGTCGTTGACCTGTGGGGCGGCGACGAGATCACCGGGACCACGCTGACCAGCGTCTTCTCCTCCACGAAGGGGGCCGCGTACCTCACCGTCGCGCTGCTCGTGCAGGAGGGCGTGCTGGACCTGGACCGGCGCGTGGGGCACTACTGGCCGGAGTTCGCGGTCGCGGGCAAGGAGTTGCTGACGCTGCGGGAGCTGCTCGCGCACCGGGCCGGGGTCGTCGGCGCGGACGCGGGTTTCACCGACGCGGAGCTGGCCGACGACCGTGTCATGGCCGAGCGGCTGGCTTCGCAGCGGCCGTACTGGCGGGCGGGTACGGCCTTCGGCTACCACGCGCTCGTGATCGGCGCGCTGATTGGTGAGGTCGTGCGGCGGGCCACGGGACAGTCCTTGCAGGAGGTCTTCGAGGAGCGCGTTCGGGCGCCGTACGACCTGGACTTCCACCTTGGTCTGCCCGCGGAGCTGGAGTCGCGGGTCCTGGACATCCTGCCGATGGACCCGACGCCCGACCAGCAGGCGGAGCTCGCTGCGGGGGCGGCATCGCCGCGGAGCATCGGCGGGATCGCCTTCAACCAGAACGGTGAGCACCCCACGGATCTGGTGGCGTTCGTCAACACCCGGACGGCGCGCGCGAAGAGCCCCGCATCGGTGGGCGGAGTGGCCACCGCGACCGGGCTCGCGAAGATGTACGCGGCGGCCATCGGGGAGGTGGACGGGCGGGCGCCGCTGCTGAAGCCCGACACGGCGGCGGAGTTCGGCCAGATCCACTCGGACGGCTACGACCAGGTGATCCGCGGTCGGCACAGCTACGGGCTCGGCTTCGAGGTGGTGTCCGACACCTACCCCTTCCTGGGTGCGGGGGCGTTCGGGCACGCGGGGGCCGCCGGATCGCAGGCGTTCGCGGATCCGCGGAGCGGGGTGGCGTACGGGTACACCCGGCGCCGGTTCGCGTTCCCGGGCGGACCGGCGCCGGAGAACGAGCGGCTGGCCGCGGCGGTGCTTCGGGCGGCGGAGGCGCGGTAGGGGGTCCGGGGGCGCGGCTGCGGCGGGCTTCTCCCCCACCCGCCCCTTCCCGAACCGGGGCTCCGCGCCCTCAGCCTGCGAAGGGCGTCCCCGGCAGGCCCTGCCCCGCGTCCCGCAGCACCAGGAGCGAGCCCGACAGCGGGGGCGGGGAGGAGCCGAGGCCGACCCGGGCTGTGGTGATGTACAGGTCGCGCAGGCCGGCGCCGCCGAACGCGCAGGCCGTGGGGCGGCGCACGGGCAGCTCGACGACCCGGTCGAGCACGCCCTCGCTTGTATAGCGGCGGAGTGCCGCGCCGTCCCAGAGCGCGACCCAGATGCCGCCCCCGGCGTCGACGGTCAGGCCGTCGGGAAAGCCCGCACCGTCCTCGATCCGTACCAACGGGCGCCTGTTCAGGGCCCGTTCACCTTCGACGTCGAACACATCGATACGGCGGGTGGGCGTGTCGACGTAGTACATCAGCCGCCCGTCCGGGCTCCAGCCCGTGCCATTGCTGACGGACACCTCGCCCAGCACCTCGGTGACGACGCCGTCCGGCGCGACCCGGCGGAGGTTTCCGCCGCCCGGCGCCTCGTCGTAGCGCATGGTGCCTGCCCAGAGCGCCCCGTCGGGGGCGACGGCCGCGTCATTGCCCCGGCGGCCCGCCGCCGGGTCGCGCACCAGCCAGGAGAAGGCCAGGTCCGCGTCGTACAGCCCGATGCCGCCTTGGAGATTGACCACCAGGCCGCCGCCCGCGCGCGGCTTGGCCGCGCCCACGTGCTGCTCGGTGGCCATGACCGTGCGGTTGCCGCTCACCGGGTCGTAGGTGTGGATGCGCGCGGACAGGATGTCGACCCAGATCAGCCGGCCCGCCGCCGCGTCCCAGGTCGGCCCCTCGCCGAGCGCGGCGCGCTCCCGCACGGCGAGCCCGGCGTTCTCGGCACTCACGCCTGGCCCCGGTGGCCGAGGCGGGTGGAGAGCTCGCCGGCGCCCTTGGCCGCGAGCTGCTCCAGGTCGGCCTGCCGCTCGTCGCTCCACCTGATCATCGGCACCGAGATGGAGAGCGCGGCGACCACCCGGCCCACGCTGTCGCGCACCGGCGCGGCCACACAGCTCACGTCCGGGTTGGACTCCCGGTGCTCCACGGCGATACCGCGCTCGCGGATCACCGCGAGGGCGGCGCGCAGCTCGGCCGGGTCGGTGATGCTGTTGGGGGTCATCGCGGCCAGCTCGCGCCCCTCGATCGTGGCATCGAGCCGGGCGTCGGGCAGCGAGGCGAGCAGCATCTTCCCGACGGAGGTGCAGTGCGCGGGCAGCCGGCGCCCGGCGGCCGAGACCATGCGGACCGCGTGGGTGGAATCGACCTTGGCGATGTAGATGACGTCCGCGTCCTCCAGGATCGCGACATGGACGGTCTCCTCGCAGGTCTCCGCGACCTCCCGGGCGACCTGCCGGCCTTCGGCGGCCAGGTCGAGCTGCTCGGCGTACCGGCTGCCGAGCTGGTACGTCCGTACACCGAGCCGGTAGCGGGCCGGCTGGTCGGGGAGGGCCACCAGGTAGTTGCGGGCCGCGAGCGTGGTGAGCAGCTCATGGACGGTGGTGCGCGGCAGTTGTAGCTTGCGGGTGACTTCCGGCGCGGTGAGGGTCCCGTCGCCCTGGAGGAAGAGTTCGAGTATGTCCAGCGACCGGGTCACTGCGGGGACCAGTCGTCCCATGGGTGGGCACCCACCCCTTCTGTTCGACACTCCGACCGTTGGTCGGAATAGCGAACACAGGCTATCCGCGGCCCACTTCGGCGGGCAATGGCCGGGCGGCTCCGAAAGGAGCCCGAAGTGTTCCCGGGGACGACAAAGGGCCGCACCTCCCTCGGTCGGAGGGGTGTGCGGCCCTTCATGTCATGTCAGCCGGTCAGGTCGCACCGGCCGGCGCGGTGCGTCAGACGACGGACAGCTCGACCTTGATGTTGCCGCGGGTGGCGTTCGAGTACGGGCACACCTGGTGCGCCTTCTCGAGCAGGTCCTTCGCGGTGGCCGCGTCCACGTTCGGGATGTGGGCGGAAAGCTTGACCTCAAGGCCGAAGCCGCCGGCCTCGGTCGAGCCGATGCCGACCTCCGCGGTCACGGTGGAGCCTGATATGTCGGCCTTCTCCTTGCGGGCGACGACGCCGAGAGCGCCCTGGAAGCAGGCGCTGTAACCGGCGGCGAAGAGCTGCTCGGGGTTGGTACCGGCGCCGCTGCCGCCCATCTCCTTCGGCGGGTTCACCACTACGTCGAGCTTGCCGTCGTCCGACGCGACCCGGCCGTCACGGCCGTTCTCCGCGGTGGCGACAGCGGTGTACTTCACGTCGATGTTCTGGATGGTCATGCTGAGAAAACCTCCTGCTTGTACGCCGCGACTCGCGCCCACGGACCGCGGCGGCCTGGGGGGTGACCCTACCGGTTGAGAGAAACGATCATCTTGCCGGTGTTCTCGCCGCGGAGCAGGCCGACGAACGCGTCGTAGCCGTTCTCGATGCCCTCGACGACGGTCTCGTCGTACTTCAGCTCGCCGGAGCGGATCCAGCCGGACACCTCTTCGACGAACTGCGGCTGGAGCGCGACATGGTCTCCGACCAGCACACCCTGGAGCCGCAGCCGCTTGCCGATGATCAGCGCCATGTTGCGCGGACCCGGTGTGGCCTCGGTGTTGTTGTACTGCGCGATCATGCCGCAGATGGTGGCGCGGCCATGCACGTTGAACGAGCTCATGGCCGCTTCGAGGTGCTCGCCGCCGACGTTGTCGAAGTAGACGTCGATGCCGTCGGGGGCGGCCTCGCGAAGCTGCGGGGCGACCGGTCCGTCCTTGTAGTTGAAGGCCGCGTCGAAGCCGTACTTCTCGGTGAGGTGCTTGACCTTCTCGGCGGAGCCGGCCGAGCCGATGACGCGCGAGGCGCCCTTGAGCTTGGCCATCTGGCCGACCTGGCTGCCGACCGCACCGGCCGCGCCGGAGACGAACACGGCGTCGCCCTCCTTGAAGGAGGCGACCTCGAAGAGGCCCGCGTAGGCGGTGAGCCCGGTCATGCCCAGGACGCCGAGGTAGGCGGAGAGCGGGGCCAGCGAGGCGTCGACCTTGGTGGCGTACTGGGCGGGCACGTCGGCGTACTCGCGCCAGCCCAGGCCGTGCAGCACATGGTCACCGACAGCGAAGCGCTCGTCGTGGGAGGCGATGACCTCGCCGACCGCGCCACCGTCCATCGGCTGGTCGAGCTTGTAGGGCGGGGTGTACGACTTCACGTCGTTCATCCGGCCGCGCATGTACGGGTCGACCGAGAAGTGCAGGTTGCGGACGAGGATCCGGCCCTCGGCCGGCTCGGTCACGGGGACCTCGCGCAGCGCGAAGTCCTCAGCCTTGGGCCAGCCGTGCGGTCGGGCGACAAGGTGCCAGGAACGGCCGGTCGTGGGCAGAGCGGTCATGGGGTACGGCCTCCTCGAAAAAGCTTCATGTTCTGAACTAACAATGCTCCTGGATATTTCATGTTGTCAAGTAAGTGGGTACGATGGAGGGCATGACGCCTCGCACAGACCCGCTCACCGTCGAAGTGGTCGAGCTCATCGGCTCCGTCGTCGCCCGCTACTACGAGGAGTACGACGAGGCCGCGTACAAGCACGGACTCACCGGCGCCCAGGCGCGCGTACTGGGTCTGCTCTCCCTCGATCCGATGCCCATGCGTCGGATAGCCCAGAAACTGAAGTGCGAGCCGTCGAACGTCACCGGGATAGTCGACCGTCTTGAGTCGCGCGGCCTGGTGGAGCGCAGGCCCGACCCCAGCGACCGGCGGGTCAAGCTCGCCGCGGTCACCGAGGACGGCGGCAGGACCGCGGCCAGGCTCCGCGACACGCTGGACTTCGCGCGCGAGCCGCTCGGCGAGCTGTCGGTGGAGGAGCGGACGATGCTGCGCGACCTGCTCAAGCGGATGCTGGGCACCGGCTGAGCAGTGGCTGAACGATGGCCGAGTGACTCCGAGCGGCCCTGCGGCCGGGTCAGTCGCACCACCACAGGAAGCGGGTGCAGCTCTCGGAGGGGGTGGGCTCCGGGGGCGGTGTGGGCACGGGGTCGTCCGGGTCCGGGTCCGGGTTCGTCGACGAGGACGGGGCGGGATCCGGCGGCCGGCTCGTCCCGCTCGTGGGCGCCCGTGGCGCGGTGGGGGACGTCCCGGCGGGGACCGTCGCCGACGCGGAGCCCCGCGCGGACGAGGTGTCCGAAGCTCCGGGTGACGCCGGCCCGCTCGCGGACGCGGACGCGGTACGTGCCGACTCGTCCGGATCCGCGGTCCGCTCCGGAGCCGGCGTAACGCCGCCCTCCGAGGGTTCCGCGCTGCCCGAGCGGCTGGGCAGCGCATCCCTCTCGTCCGACGTGGGCGCCGACGTCCGGTCCTCGCCCACGGACTCCGTGGCCAGCTCGGCGAGGCTCAGCGCGCCCCCGGCCAGCACCAGGCCCAGGCAGACGAGGAGCACCTTGCGGCCCCGGCGCCGGTGCGCCCTGGCCCGGCTCCTGGCGCGCCCCCCGCCTCCGCCACCCCGGCCACCCGCGCCGCCGCGGCGGTGACCGACGGGCTCCGGCGCACCCGAGGGCGTGGCTTCGTCGGGGCCGGCGGGCGCGGCGGCATCGGCGGCCGGGGCCCGTGCGGGGTCGATGGGGCCGAGCGCCTCGGCGGGGGCTCCGCACCCGGCACAGGCCAGGGCGCCGTTGAGGTGCCTGCGGCAGGGGTGGCAGTAGTCCATGGCGCCCGCAGATTATGCGGCGGCGGTGCGTCACAGGGAGGCCCGGCTGTGAGGATCTTGTGTGGAAGTGATCCTTCCGCGGCGTGTCAGTGGGCCCGGGCAGGATGGGGGCATGGAGATTTTCGGGCCGCTCGACTTCCAATTGGTGCTGCTGCGCCGGATGGCCGACCACCAGCCGGACCTCGTAGAGGACGCCCGCCGTGAGCTCGGCGTCTCGCTCGCGGAGATGCGCGAGGCGAATCGGCGCTGGCAGGCCATGGTGCGCTCACCACGGGGGCGGGGCAGCGTGGCCCGCTACCGGTCGGTGCTGGGGCCGCCCGAGACGTCCGCGCGACGCAGGATCGGCGACCTGGAGTGCGACGCGCTGGCCTGGCCGGTGCCGCTCTGGCCCGACCTGCGCTTCGAGGTGCTGACCGCGCCCGGCGGCGCCGTCTGGAACGAATGGCTGGTCCGCGCCCCCGGCGCGAGCACCCCCGGGCTGCGGACCGCCGGCGATCTGCGCCCCTGGTCGTGCACGGTGGACGAGGTGGCCCGCGCCTTCCCGCCGGCCCGCCCGATGGAGGGCACGGCGCCCACCCGGTGGCGGCTCGGGATCACGCTGCCCGACGGAGGGCAGTGCGTCGCGGAGTTCACCTGGGGGCTGTTGCAGGGGGTGCGGCCTGCTGTCACCTCGTGACGTCGCGGGGGCGTAGTTCTCCCACGCCTCATGGCGTCGCGGGAGGCGCGGTTCCCTGCCGCCTCCCGGCGTTGCGCGGGGCCCGGACTGCTGACACCTCGTGACTTTGACGGCCCGTGACTCTGACGGCCCGTGACGTAACGCCGTGAAGGTTGTCTCCTGCACGACGTCAGCCCGTACCCCCGACCGGCTCATCCCAGCGCGCGCACGCCCCGCACCCACCGCACGATGCGAACAGGGGCAGACCCCCTCGGACCCGGCAGCCCGCCGGACCGTCCGCGCCAGCGCTCTCGGGAGAACTCGCCGTGACCGTCAGTCTTGAGCAGTTGCGCCGTTGCCATATCGCCGTCGATCTCGGGGCCGCGAGGACCCGCGTGTATGTGAAGGGGGTCGGGCTCGTCGTCGACGAACCCAGTGTGGCCGCCGTGAACACCCGCACCGGGGCACTCATCGCCGTGGGTACTTTCGCCGAACAGATGACGGGCCGCACGCCCGACTACATCCGCGTGGTGCGCCCCGTCTCCGGCGGCACCGTCGTCGACATCGAGATGGCCCAGCGCATGCTGCGCCACCTGCTCGGCGAGAAGCTCCGCCGCCAGTTGCGCCGCAAGCCCCGGCTGCGCGCCGCCGCCTCCACCCCGCACGACAGCGACCCGCTCGCGCAGCGCGCCGCGGTCGAGACCCTGGTCGGGCTCGGCGCGCGCCGGGTGGAGCTCGTCGACACCCTCATCGCCGCCGCCGTCGGCTGCGGACTGCCCGTGGAGCAGCCCTCGGCCTCCATGATCATGGTGTGCGGGGCGGCGACCACACAGGTCGCGGTCCTCTCGCTCGGCTCCATCGTCACCGCACAGCGCATCCCGGTCGGTGGCGACGCCATCGACCACGCGGTGATCCAGCACCTGCGCCACCAGCACGAGTTGATGCTGCCGAGCCAGTCGGTGCGCCCGCTCCAGCTGGCGCTCAGCGGCAACGGGCTCACCGTGCAGGGCCCGACGTCCACCGAGATCCACGGCCGGGACGTGGCCACCGGCCTGGCCCGCTCCGTGCAGGTCGACACCGCCGCCGTGCGCGAAGCCATCCACACCCCGCTCACGGCCGTGCTCGACGGCATCGGGCGCGTGCTCCGCGACTGCCCGCCCGACCTGGTCGCCGACCTCGCGGAGTGCGGGATCATGATGGTCGGCGGCAGCGCGCTGCTGCCCGGCCTGGACCAGCGGCTGCGCGACGCGACCGGCATGCCGGTGCGCATCGCGGAGCGCCCCGACACCTGCGCCGTACTGGGGCTCGGAGCGATGCTGGAAGGCAAGATCCAGCCGATGGTTCTCGACCCGCTCAACGGCTGAGCGGTGCTGTTGGAGGGTGCGTGGGCGGTGGACCGGACATGAACCAGGACGGTGCGGGCAGCGTCACCCCCCGGCTGCCGGTACTGCTGGACGCCGTGCTGAACGTGGGCACGGAGCTTGAGCTGCGCAGCACCCTCCAGCGCATCGTGGACACCGCCACCGAGCTGGCCGAGGCGCGGTACGGCGCGCTCGGGGTCCTCGACCCCGAGCGCGGCGTCCTCACCGAGCTGTTCACGACGGGCGTCGACGAGGAGACCAGGGAGCGCATCGGGCGGCTGCCGGACGGGCACACGGGCCTCATCGGCCATCTCGTGCGCGAACCCAGGCCACTGCTCGTCCCGGACATCGCGGACGACGTCCGCTCGGCGGGCCTGCCGCCCGGCCATCCCCCCATGCGGTCCTTCGTCGGCGTGCCGATCCGGGTGCACACGGAGGTCTTCGGCAACCTCTATCTGACCGAGAAGCGCGGCCCGGCGGGCGCCGTGTTCTCCGCCGACGACCTGGCGCTCCTACGAGTGCTCGCCTCGCAGGCGGGCATCGCGATCGGCAACGCCCGACTGTACGAGACGGCCCGGTGCCGGGAGCACTGGATCGAGGGCGCCGGGGCCGTGACCACGGCCCTGCTCACCGGGGAGAGCGCCGCCGACGCGCTCATGACGGTGGCCGAGCGGGCCCGTATCCTCGCCGACGCATCGGCGGGCGTGATTCTGCAGCCCACCCCCGAGGGCGGCATGGAGATCGTCGCCGCCTCCACCCTCGATGACCCGGCCGCCCTGATCGGCGCCGTCATCGAACCCGGCAGCCCCGTACTGGTGCAACTGCTGGGCGGAGAGCCGGTGTTCATCGACGACTCGGCGACGGACCCCCGGATGACCACAACCGTACGCGCGTACTTCGGCCCGAGCATGATGCTGCCGCTGCAGAGCGGCGGGAAGCTGATCGGCACGCTCGCGCTCCCCCGGAAGCCCGGCGGCACCCCGTACACGGCGGTCGACCGGCTGCTCGCCTCGCAGTTCGCCTCGCAGGCGGCGCTGGCGCTCGTCCTGGCGGACAGCCGGCACGACCGGGAGCGGCTCGCGGTCTTCGAGGACCGCGACCGGATCGCGCGGGACCTGCACGACCTGGTCGTACAACGGCTGTTCGCCACCGAGATGATGCTGGAGTCCACCCGGCGGCGGGCCTCGGCGGCGGACCTGGACGAGCTGCTCGGCAGGGCCGTGGACGAGCTCGACTCCACCATTCAGGAGGTACGGACCACGATCTTCGCCCTGCAACAGCCCCCGGCGGACGCGCCCGCCACCTTCCGCGGCCGGGTGCTGCGCGAGACGGCGGGCGCCGCCGCACTGCTGGGCTTCCCCCCGTCGGTGCACTTCACCGGCGCGGTGGACGCGCTGGTGTCGGAGCCGGTGGACAAGCAACTGCTGACGGCGCTGCGCGGCGCACTGGCCACAGCGCACCGGCGGGCGGGGGTGACGTCGGTGCGGGTGGACATCAACGCGAAGGTGCGGCTGCCGGAGGGGCGGGACGGGGTACGGCTGACGGTCCGCGACGACGGCACCGGGGACGACGGGGTGCGCGGGACGACGGTCAGCTGGCAGTCGGCGCTCTGACGCCGGGGCGGGGAGCCGGGGGCGCGGGCGGACGCCGGTGGTGGCCGCAGGGGCGGAGCCGGGACCAGGCGCCGGGGGCGGGCTCCGGGGGCGGGGCGGGGGTGGAAAAGTGCTCGCCGCGCTGCCTGGCGGCGACTGCTCGTCGCGATGAGCGGTTCGTCGGCGCCCGGATCTCGGCGCGGGTCCGCGCCCGGACGGTCCGGATCGGCTTCGGGCCGGTGGTGGCGGACGCCATGAAGGCCGCCCTGCCCCTGCCGTAGATCGCTGCCATAGAGTCGATGCAGCCCTGTCGACAGCGAGGAGTACGCCCCGTGTTCCCTCTCCTGCCCGCCCTGGACGCGGCGCCCGACCGGACCGCCGTGCGGTTCGGCGAGCGCTCCCTGACCTACGCGGAGCTGGCCGCCGCCGCCGACGCGGTCGCCGCCCGGATCGGCGGGGCGGGGCGGGTCGCCGTCTGGGCGACCCCGTCGCTGGAGACCGTGGTGGGCGTGGTCGCCGCGCTACGGGCCGGCGTGCCCTCGGTGCCGATCAACCCCAGGACCGGCGAGCGGGAGCTGGCGCACATCGTCGCGGACAGCTCGCCCTCGATGGTGCTGGCCGCGCCCGGCACCGAACTCCCCCCGACGCTGGATCAGTTGGTACGTATCGACGTCCGGTCGACCGGTGCGGGCGGACGGCCACCGGCCGAGGTTCCGCCCGACTCCCCCGCCCTGGTCGTCTACACCTCGGGCACGACGGGGCCGCCGAAGGGCGCCGTCCTGCCGCGCCGGGCGATCGCCGCGACGCTCGACGCGCTGGAGAGCGCGTGGGGGTGGACGGCCGACGACGTGCTGGTGCACGCCCTGCCGTTGTTCCACGTCCACGGGCTGATCCTCGGCATCCTCGGCCCGCTGCGGCGCGGCGGTGAGGTGCGCCACCTGGGCAGGTTCGATGCGGCGGGCGTCACGCGTGAGCTCGGCGCGGGCGCCACGATGCTCTTCGGCGTCCCGACGATGTACCACCGGCTCGCCGAGTCGCTCGGCAGCGACCCGTCGCTGGTGAAGGCCCTGGCGGGGGCCCGGCTGCTGGTCTCCGGGTCGGCCGCGCTGCCCGTCCACGACCACCGGCGGATCACCGAAGCGACCGGCCGGGGCGTCGTCGAGCGGTACGGGATGACGGAGACGCTGATGCTGTGCTCTTCGAGTCCGGCGGACGCCCGGCCCGGCGGCGAGCCGCGCCCCGGCACCGTCGGAGTGCCGCTGCCCGGCGTGGAGCTGCGGCTCGTCGACGAGGCGGGCGGCGAGATCACGGCGCACGACGGCGAGAGCGTGGGCGAGATCCAGGTACAGGGGCCGAACCTCTTCACCGAGTACCTGAACCGGCCGGACGCGACCGCCGCCGCCTTCGACGGAAGCTGGTTCCGCACGGGCGACATGGCGACCAGGGACGCCGACGGCCATGTCCGCATCGTCGGCCGCAAGGCCACCGACCTCATCAAGAGCGGCGGCTACAAGATCGGCGCGGGCGAGATCGAGAACGCGCTGCTCGAACACCCCGCTGTGCGCGAGGCCGCCGTCACGGGTGAACCGGACGAGGACCTGGGCGAGCGGATCGTCGCCTGGGTGGTGCCATCCGATCCCGAACAACCACCCGCACTCGGCGAGTTGGCGGACCATGTGGCCGGGCTGCTCGCGCCGCACAAGCGTCCGCGCGTCGTCCACCACCTCGCCGCTCTGCCGCGCAACGACATGGGCAAGATCATGAAGCGGGAACTGAAGCATGGCTGAGCACCCGACAGACAGGCACCCGACAGACAGGCGCACGAGGGACGGGCGTTTGACGGCCCGGGAGGCGATCGCCGCCGTCGTCGACGGCTCCGCCTTCGTCGAACTCGTCGTGTCCGAGCGGGTGTCCACCCAGGACGGGCCGATCGGCTGGGAGGGTTACGACGTCGCGCACGCCCGCGCCCGGGAGCGCACCGGCGAGCGCGAGTCCGTGGTCTGCGGCGTCGGCACCTTCGGCGGGCGGCGGGCCGTGCTGCTGGCGTTCGAGTTCGGCTTCCTGGGCGGGTCGCTGGGCGAGCGGACCGGCGACCGCATCGAGGCCGCGTACACCGCGGCCCGCGAGGAACGGCTGCCGCTGGTCTCGCTCGTCGCGACGGGCGGCAGCCGGATGCAGGAGGGCATGCGCGCCCTGACCCAACTCCAGCGTGTGGCACGCCAGTCGGCGCTCAACCGGGCCGCCGGGCTGCCACAGATCGCGGTGCTGCGCGACCCCACGACGGGCGGCGGCTGGGCCACGCTCGGCGCGGGCGCCGATGTGATCCTGGCCCTGCCCGGCGCACAGGTCGGCTTCGCCGGATCACGGGTACGGCCGCCGGACGCCGACCCGGGCGCGTACACGGCGGAGGGCCAGCTGGCGGCCGGACACATCGACCAGGTCGTCGCGCCGCAGGACCTGCGTGCCTCGCTGGGGCGCTGGCTGACGCTGCTGGCCGGGCGGCCGGGGAGCCCACCGGCCGCCGCGCCGCCACCCGCCGCGTTCGGCGCCGCGCAGCCGCCGGAGAGCGGGTGGGACGCGGTGCGGCGGGCCCGTGCCGATGCCCGGCCCCGGGCCGGGGCGTACCTCGACGCGTACTTCGAGCTGCGGGAATCGGTGAGTGGCGACCGTTGCGGCGGCGTGGACGCGGGGATGCTGTGCGGCTTCGGCCTGCGAGAGGGGCGGACCGTCGCGTACGCCGCCCAGTGCGGCACCGCGACACTGCCGGCCGGCTACCGGACCGCCGCCCGGCTGATCCGGCTCGCGGACCGGCTCGGCATCCCCGTCCTCACCCTGGTGGACACGCCGGGCGCGGCGAACGACCACCGGGCGGAGCGCGCCGGGGCGGGCGCGGCCATCGCCGACGCGTTCGCCGCGGTGGCCACCGCGAGTGTGCCGGTGACCACACTGGTGATCGGGGAGGGCGGCTCGGGCGGAGCGCTGGCGCTGGCCGCGCCCGACCACACGTGGGTCACCCCGGACAGCTACTTCTCCGTCATCGCCCCGGAAGCCGCGGCGGCGATCCTCAAGCGGCCGACGGGCGCGGTGCGCGACACGGCGGACCAATTGCGGCTGCGTCCGAAGGACTTGGTGGAGCTGGGGGTGGCTCGGGGGGTTGTGGGGCCGGGATAGGCAGGCGCGGGTCGCCTGCGGCGGAGACCACTCCCGTTACCGGGGGCCAGTTCCGGAAACGGGAGCAAGCCCCCAGCCCCCGGACGGGCCGAGAACGCCGGGCGACGTCAGCCCGTCCAGCGTGTGCGGACTTGCGGACTTGCGGAAGGGGCGGGGCGGGGAACAGGCCGCGCGCAGCGCCCTACCCCGCTTCGCCACCCGTCCCCGCCAGCCCGTACACCCGATCCGCCGTCCCCCCGAAGACCTGGGCCCGCTCCTCCTCCCCCAGACCCGCCACCAACTCCCGCGCGGCGCCGAGCACTTCCCCGTACGTCGCCGCCAGCACGCACACCGGCCAGTCGGAGCCGAACATCACCCGGTCCGCGCCGAAGGCGTCGAGCACCGTGTCCGCGTACGGCCGCAGGTCCGGCAGCCGCCAGTTCGCCCAGCGCGCCTCGGTGACCAGGCCCGACAGCTTGCAGGCCGTGTTGGGCAGCGCGGCGAGCGCCCGCACGTCCGACGCCCAGGGCTGCACCGCGCCCGCCGCAGCCGGCGGCTTGCCCAAGTGGTCCAGGACAAAGGTGAGCCCGGGGTGCGCCGCAGCCGCCTCGGTCGCGGCCTGGAGCTGGCCGGGGAGCACGATCAGGTCGTAGGCGAGCCCTGCCGCGGCGACCGCTTCGAGGCCCCGCCGCACGTCGGGACGCAGCAGCCACCCCGGGTCCGCCTCGCCCTGCACCTGGTGCCGGATGCCCACCAGGTGCTCGCCACCGGCGCCCTCGCGCAGCTCGGCGAGCGCATCGGCGACTCCGGGCGCGGTCAGGTCGGTCCAGCCGACGACGCCCGCGATCAGTGGGCTCGTACGGGCGAGGGAGAGGAACTCCGGGGTCTCCTCGGCCACGGTGACCGTCTGGACGAGCACCGTCGCGTCGACTCCGGCGGACGCCGCTTCCGCCGCGAGGTCCTCGATGAGGAAGTCCCGGCGGATCGGGGCCAGTTCGGGTCCGGTGATCCAGTCCTGGTCGCGGACGGACAGGTCCCAGAGGTGGTGGTGCGCGTCGACGAGACGGGACATGGCGGGTGTCAGAGCTCCCAGACGACGGGGAGGCCCGCGGCGGCGCCCTCGGCCGAGTAGTCGTGGGCCAGATCGAGGAGCTCGCACATGCGTGCCTGCCAGGCGATGTTGACCGGCAGCTTCTCCAGCCGCGCGAGGAGGTCGGCATAGTCGGCGCAGTCGATGAGGTGGAAGAGGTCGGCGCCGCTGCGCCAGATCGTCCAGGAGTCGACCCCGGAGGCGCGGATGGCCGCGGTCAGTTCGGCCGGGACCTCCCGGTGCGCCTGCTCGTACTCCTCGATCCGGTCGGCTCTGATCCGGGTGTGCAGGGCGACTCTCATGACGACTCCAAGTCCGGTGCGTGCACAGTGGGTTCGACTACCACGATCTCCAGGGTGCGCGGGCCGTGCACACCCTCCACCCGGTCGAGCTCGATGTCGCTGGTGGCGGAGGGGCCGGAGATCCAGGTCAGCGGCGCGGTCGGATCGAGGCGGCCGAGCGCCTCGGGCACATCGCCCACGATCTGGTCCTGCCGTACGACGCACAGGTGGTAGTCGGGGAGCAGCGTCAGCGCCCTGCGTCCCTGGCCGGGTCCCGCGTCGAGCACGATCGTGCCGGTGACGGCGATGCCGAGGGCGGCGGTGGTCAACACTGCTTCCGCCGCGTCGAGTTCGGCGGTGGTAAGCGGTCCGGTGTCGCGCAGGACGATCCAGTCCCCGTCCGGGAGGAGCGCGTCCGGGAAGCCGTCCGGGACGACGAGGGTGCGTACGCCACGCGCGGTGAGGCGCGCGGCGACGGCCTCGCGGATCCTGTCGTCCGGTGTACGGGTCACTGTCGCCCGGTAGTCGGCGACGCGCTCCGCGAAGAGCCCGACGACATCGGGGCCCGCGTGCGAGTGCCGGTAGTCGCGCGGCACGGGCACGTCGTCGGGGCCCTCCGTCGCGGGTACGTCGGTCAGGGCCTCCCTGATCCGGCCCAGCACAGTGTCCCGGGTGCTCACTTCGCGTCCTCCTCTCGTGTCCGCCGCCACCACGCCCGCAGCGATTCCTTGGGCGGTACGGCCGTGTCGCGGGTCCCGGTCCAGCGGCTCAGCGGTCCCGGCAGGTTGCCGATGGTGCCGCGCCGGGAGACGAGCCGGGCGGCGGGATTCGCCAGGCGCTGGGCCGCGGACAGCCGGCCTGGCGAGTTGAGGACGGCCGCCGCCGCCTTCATGACCAGGGCCTCGGGGGTCGGCATTCGGCTCTTGGCGCGCTTGGACTCGACGACCTTGGCCCGCAGGTGGACCAGCACCTCCGGGATGTTGATCTTCACGGGGCAGGCGTCGTAGCAGGCCCCGCAGAGCGTGGAGGCGAACGGCAGCGAGTCGGCGTGCGAGTCGTCCCTACCGACGCCGACGAGCTGCGGGGTGAGGACCGCCCCGATCGGGCCCGGATAGACCGACCCGTAGGCGTGGCCGCCCGTGCGCTCGTACACCGGACAGACATTGAGACAGGCCGAGCAGCGGATGCAGGCCAGCGCCTGGCGGCCGACGGTGTCCTTGAGCGTCGCCGTGCGGCCGTTGTCGAGAAGGACGAGGTGGAAGTCGCTCGGGCCGTCGCCTTCCGTGGTGCCCGTCCACATGCTCGTGTACGGGTTCATCCGCTCGCCCGTCGAGGAGCGCGGCAGCAGTTGGAGGAAGACCTCCAGGTCCTCGAAGGACGGCAGGACCTTCTCGATGCCCATCACGGTGATCAGGGTCTCGGGCAGGGTGAGGCACATCCGGCCGTTGCCCTCGGACTCCACGACACCGACCGTGCCGGTGTCCGCGGCGGCGAAGTTCGCCCCGGACACCGCGACCTTGGCGCGCAGGAACTTCTCCCGCAGATGCAGGCGCGCCGCGTCGGCCAGGTCGCTGGGCCGGTCGGTGAGGCCTTCGGGCGCGGGGCGGCCCCACCGGCCCATCTCGCGCCGGAAGATCTCGCGGATCTCGGCGCGGTTGCGGTGGATGGCGGGGACCAGGATGTGCGAGGGCCGGTCGTCGCCCAGCTGCACGATCAGCTCGGCGAGGTCGGTCTCGTACGCCGTGATGCCTTCGGCCGCGAGGAACTCGTTGAGCGCGATCTCCTGGGTCGCCATCGACTTGACCTTGACGACTTCCCGCTCGCCGGTCGCCTTGACCAGGTCGGTGACGATGCGGTTGGCCTCGGCGGCGTCGGCCGCCCAGTGGACGTGACCGCCCGCCCTGGTGACGGACTCCTCCAGGCGCACCAGGTGCTCGTCGAGGTGGCGCAGGGTCCTGCGCTTGATGGCCTCGCCCGCGTCGCGCAGCTGCTCCCAGTCGTCGAGTTCGGCGGTGACGGCGAGGCGCTTGTCGCGGATGGTGCCGGTGGCCTTGCGCAGGTTCGTACGGAGCTGGGTGTCGGCGACGGCCGTGCGGGCGGCGTCCGGGAACGACGGCGCGCCCAGCCAGGTCACGTTGTCGGGCATCAGGCTGCTCCTTGCGTCGAGGCGAGGATCTCGGCGAGGTGGCGGGTGCCGACGCCGGTGCGCAGCCGGTCGAGGCCGCCGCCGATGTGCATCAGGCAGGAGTTGTCGCCCGCGGTGAGGACGTCGGCGCGGGTGTCGAGCACGGCGCGCATCTTGTCGGCGAGCATGGCGTTCGACGTGTCGGGGTTCTTGAGCGCGAAGGTGCCGCCGAAGCCGCAACAGCTGTCGGCGGCGGGCAGCTCGACCAGGTCGATGCCCTTGACCGCGCGCAGCAGCCGCAGGGGGCGGTCGCCGACGCGGAGCATGCGCAGGCTGTGGCAGGTGGGGTGGTAGGTGACCCGGTGCGGGAAGTACGCTCCGACGTCGGTGACGCCGAGGACGTCGACGAGCAGCTCGGAGAGCTCGTACACCTTGGGGGTGATCCGGTCGACGCGCCGTACCAGCGCGTCGTCGCCGTACTGCTCGGCGACGACGCGGTGGTAGTCGCGCACCATGCCGACGCACGAGCCCGACGGTGCCACTACCGCGTCGTACTCGCCCTGTTCGAAGACGCCCGCGAAGCGGCGGACCATCGGGAGGGTCTCGGGGCGGTAGCCGGTGTTGAAGTGCATCTGGCCGCAGCAGGTCTGGGCCGGCGGGAACTCGACCGTGTGGCCGAGCCGTTCAAGGAGGGAAACCACAGCCTTGCCGGTGTCCGGGAACATGGTGTCGTTGAAGCAGGTGATGAACAGGGCGATTCTCATGCGTTGTCCGACCTCCGCATGCGTTGTCGTCCGGCCTCCGGCGGGTCCGGTACGTGTGCCGACCGGGACGGTACGTCCGACGGCCGGTCCGCCGCGCCCGTAGCACCAGCCGCCCCGCCCCGTACGCCTGCCACCGGTACCGGCACGTCCGCCGCCAGCAGCCCCTCCGCGCGCAGCTCTGCCCACAGCGCGGCGGGCACGGGCGTGGCGAGCATAGCCGCCGCGTCGGCGACCTCCCTGACGGAACGCGCCCCGGCCAGGACACTCACCACGGCGCTCTGGCCGAAGGGGAAGCTCAGGGCGGCGGCGCGCAGCGGGACGCCGTGCCGCCCGGCGACGGCCTTGATGCGCAGGGCCCGGCCCAGCAGGTCCATGGGCGCCGCCGCGTAGTCGTACGTCGCACCGGGGCGCGGGTCGGCCAGCAGCCCGGAGTTGAAGACCCCGCCGACGACGACGCTCCTGCCGCGCGCGGCGGCCTCGGGCAGCAGCTCCCGGGCGGCGTCCTGGTCGAGCAGGGAGTATCGGCCGGCGCACAGCACCGCGTCGACGTCGGTGTCCCGGAGGAACCGGGTGAGCATCGCCGTCTGGTTCATGCCGGCGCCGATGGCCCGCACGGTGCCCTCGGCCCGCAGCCGCTCCAGCGCCGGGTACCCCTCGCGGAACGCCTGCTCGGCGTGGTCGTCGGGGTCGTGCAGGTACACGACGTCGATGCGGTCCAGACCGAGCCGCTCCAGGCTGTCCTCCACGGAGCGCCGTATGCCGTCGGCGCTGAAGTCCCAGACGCGGCGGTGCGTGGCGGGCACGGCGAAGCCCTCGTCCTGGCGCCCTCCCGGGCCGCCCGGGTCGGGTTCGAGGAGCCGTCCCACCTTGGTGGACAGGGTGTACGCGTCCCGGTCCCGCCCGCGCAGGGCCGCCCCGAGGCGCCGCTCCGAGAGTCCCAGGCCGTAGTGCGGCGCGGTGTCGAAGTACCGCATGCCCGCGTCCCAGGCCGCGTCGACCGAAGCGGCCGCGGTCTCGTCGGTGACGGCGGAGAAGAGGTTGCCCAGGGCGGCGGCCCCGAAGGACAGCGCGGTGACGGGGACACCGCTGCGCCCGAGGGTGGCCACCGGCCACTGGCCGCTCACTTCTCCGCCGGGCGCAGGCGCAGCCCCTGCATACCGCCGTCCACCGCCAGCGCGGTGCCGGTGACGGACGCGGCGGCCGGGCTCGCCAGGTAGGCGATGGCGGCGGCGACCTCGGCCGCGCTGACCAGCCTGCCGATGGGCTGGCGGGCGTTGAGCGCGTCCCGTTCGGCCTGCGGGTCGTCGGCGGCGTCGAGCAGTCGGCCGACCCAGGGGGTGTCGGCGGTGCCGGGGTTCACGCAGTTGACGCGGATCCCCTCCCGTACGTGGTCGGCGGCCATGGCGAGGGTCAGCGACAGTACGGCGCCCTTGCTCGCGCTGTAGAGCGCGCGCTGCGGCAGACCGGCGGTCGCGGCGATCGAGCAGGTGTTGACGATCGCCGCGTGTGCGGAGCGCCGCAGGTGCGGCAGGGCGGCGCGGCTGCTGCGGACCATGCCGAGGACGTTGACGTCCAGGACGCGGTGCCACTGGTCGTCGTCGTTGTCCTCGACCGTCCCGGCGGCGCCGATGCCCGCGTTGTTGACGAGGATGTCGAGCCCGCCGAGCCGCCCGACCGCGGCGGCGACCCCGTCCCGTACGGATACGTCGTCGGACACATCGGCCTTGATGCCGAGCAGCGGCGCGCCGGCGCCCGACGGGTCGAGGTCGAGCACGGCGACCTCGGCGCCGCGCGCGGCGAGCAGCTGCGCGGTGGCGAGGCCGATACCGGAAGCGCCACCGGTCACCAGGGCCTTGAGCCCGTCGAGGCGGTTGGGGTCGGTGGCGGTCGGCGTGTCGGCACCGGTCGGCCCGGACCGGTTCTGCTCGGTCATACGGCGGCCTCCTCGGCAGCGGTGACGGCGCTGACGGCGCTGACGGCGCTGACGGCGCTGACGGCAGCAGCTCCGGTGGCGGTGAGGGCGTCCGCCGCCAGGTCGGCGGCCCAGAACGTGCCGCCCGGGTAGGTGAATTCGGCGATCGACTCCGGATGCATGGTCGCCGAGAACCCCGGCGCGTTGGGCGCCGTGTAGTGCCCGGCGCGCATCACCACCGGTTCGGTGAAGTGCTCGTGGAGATGGTCGACGTACTCGATGACGCGGTTCTCGGTGGTCCCGGACAGGGCGACGTAGTCGAACATCGACAGGTGCTGGACGAGTTCGCACAGCCCGACGCCGCCCGCGTGCGGGCAGACGGGCACGCCGAACTTCGCGGCGAGCAGCAGGATCGCCAGGTTCTCGTTGACTCCGCCGACGCGCGCCGCGTCGATCTGCAGCACGTCGATGGATCCGGCCTGGAGGAGCTGCTTAAAGATGATGCGGTTCTGTACGTGCTCGCCGGTCGCGACCTTCACGGGGGTGATGGCCCGGCGTATCTCCGCGTGTCCCAGGACGTCGTCGGGGCTGGTCGGCTCCTCGATCCAGTACGGGTCGAACTCGGTGAGCGCCCGCGTCCAGTCGATGGCCTCGCCGACGTTCCACCGCTGGTTCGCGTCGATCGCGATACGGATGCCGGGGCCGACGGCGGCGCGCGCGGCCCGCATGCGCCGGGTGTCGTCCGCGAGGTCCGCGCCGACCTTGAGCTTGATCTGGGTGAAGCCGTCGGCGACGGCCTCCTTGGCGAGCCGGGTCAGCTTCTCGTCGGAGTAGCCGAGCCAGCCGGGCGACGTGGTGTAGCCGGGGTAGCCGTCGGTGCGCAGCAGGGTCTCGCGTTCGCCCGATCCGGCCCGGCCCTTCCGCAGCAGGGCCAGTGCGTCCTCGGGGCTCAGTACGTCGGCGATGTAGCGGAAGTCGATCTGTGAGACGAGCCATTCGGGTTCGGCGTCGGCGAGGAACTTCCACAGGGGCAGGCCGGCCCGTTTGGCGGCCAGGTCCCAGGCGGCGTTGACCACCGCCCCGATCGCCATGTGCATCACGCCCTTCTCGGGCCCGAGCCAGCGCAGTTGGCTGTCCCCGGTCAGGTCGCGGCCGAGCGTGCCGGGGTCGGCGCACAGCTCGTCGGCGGAGCGGCCGATCAGATGCGGGCGCAGTGCCTCGATCGCCGCGACCTGGACATCGTTGCCACGCCCGATGGTGAAGGTGAAACCGTGGCCCTGGCGCCCGTCCGGCGCATCGGTGCGCAGCACCACATAGGCGGCGGAGTAGTCGGGGTCGGGGTTCATCGCGTCGGAGCCGTCGAGCTGCCGCGAGGTGGGGAATCTGATGTCGTACGTGTCGACGGCGGTGATGCGGGGGCCTGTTGCGGTCACGTAAGGGCTGCCTCTCACGCTCGGTCGAAGGTCTGGCGCTGGCTGCCGAGGCCGTCGATGGACAGCTCGACGGTGTCGCCGGGGCGCAGATAGGGAGTGCCGGGCAGGCCGAGCGCGACTCCGGCGGGGGTGCCGGTGTTGATGACGTCGCCCGGTTCGAGCACCATGTAGCGGCTCAAGTACGCGATGATGCGCGCCACTTGGAAGATCATGTCGCGGGTGTGTCCGTCCTGCCGCTTCTCGCCGTTGACGGCGAGGTGGAGCGCCAGGTTCTGCGGGTCGGGGATCTCGTCGGCGGTGACGAGCCAGGGGCCGAGCGGGTTGAACGTCTCGCAGGACTTGCCGATGTCCCACTGCGAGGAGAAGTCGAGCTGGAACTCGCGCTCGGACACGTCGTGGCTCACGGCGTATCCCGCGACGCACCCCAGGGCGTCGACGGGTCCTTCCAGGTAGCGGGCTCGGCGGCCGATGACGACGCCGAGCTCCACCTCCCAGTCGGTGCGGCTGGAGTCGCGCGGGATGAGCACGTCGTCGTACGGGCCGACGACCGTGCCGGGGTCCTTCATGAAGACGACGGGGCGCGGCGGTATGGCCGCGCCGGTCTCCTCGGCGTGGTCGCGGTAGTTGAGGCCGATACAGACGACCTTGCCGGGGCGGGCGACGGGCGCGCCGACGCGAAGGTCCCGCGCGCCTTCGAGCAGGGGCACTTCGCCGGCGGCGAGCGCCTCGCGGACCCGCTGCACGGCGTCGCCGGCGAGGAACGCGCCGTCGATGTCCGGGGTGAGGGCGGACAGGTCGTACGTCAGGCCGCCGTCGGAGAGGAGCGCGGGGCGCTCCTGCCCGGCGTCTCCGAGTCGCTGAAATTTCATGGCACTTTTCCTCAGGTGGTGGGGCGGTCAGTCCTGGGCCCGGCCGGTGGTGACGCGCGCGATCATCAGGGCGACGAGGATGATCCCGCCGTAGATCGCCTGGATCCAGAAGGACGGCACCTGCGCGAGGGTCAGCAGGTTCTGTACGACGCCGAGCAGCAGGACGCCGGTGAGCGCGCCGAACATGGTGCCCTTGCCGC
This sequence comes from Streptomyces sp. A5-4, assembly GCF_051131715.1. Lineage (NCBI taxonomy): Bacteria > Bacillati > Actinomycetota > Actinomycetes > Kitasatosporales > Streptomycetaceae > Streptomyces > Streptomyces sp. A5-4. The sequence continues at coordinate 2,210,174 of NZ_CP178591.1, forward strand.
CGTCCAGGCTGATCCCGCCGATGACGGCGGCGGCGAACACCGTGAAGATCATGTTCTGGCCCTGGTTGGCGTTGATCGCGCCGACGTAGCCGGTCTGCATCAGGCCGCCGACGGCGGCGAGGGCGCCCGCGACGACGAACACGCCGAGCATCACCCGCTCGACGCGGATACCGGCGGCCCGTGCGGCGGCCGGGTTGCCGCCGATCGCGAACAGCGCCCGGCCGACCCGGTGGTACTTGAGCACGAAGCCGGCGACGCCGAAGGAGACCGCGGCGAGCCACACCGACAGCGGCACGGCGAGGAAGGTGGTGGTGGCGAGCGTGTAGAAGGCGTCCGGCATGCCGAAGAGAGTCTTGCCCTCGGTGGCGCCGACGAGCAGTCCGCGCAGCACGATCAGCATGGCGAGCGTCACGATGAACGCGTTGAGTTTGAGCTTGACCACCAGCAGGCCGTTGAAGACACCGATGAGCGCGCCGATGACGACGATCGCCAGGATGCAGACGAAGACGGGGAGTTCGACGCCGAACCCGGCCTGAGCGGCGGGCAGGACGAGCAGCGCGCCGACGGCCGGAGCGATGCCGACGACCGATTCCAGCGACAGGTCGAACTTCCCCGTGATGAGCACCAGCGCCTCGGCGAGCACGACCATCGCGAGCGCGGCGGACGCGCCGAGGATCGAGATGATGTTGCGCTGGGTGAGGAAGGTGTCGTTGACCAGCGAACCGAAAAGGACCAGTACCAACAGGGCCGGTACGAGCGCCAGTTCCCGGGCCCGCTTCAGCAGCACGTCACGCGCGCCGGACGGTTTGGCTGCCCGGCCGCCGGTCTTGCCCGTGCTGTCCGGGGCGGGGGCGGTGGTCTTCGAGGCCGACGGGGCCGTCGTGTCAGCCACGGTCTACTCCTTCGATGGATGCGATCAGCTCGTGGTCGTGCCAGCCAGCCGGGTGATCGGCGACGACACGGCCGTGGAAGAGGACCAGGACCCGGTCGCAGCGGCGCAGGTCGTCGATCTCGTCGGACACGACGAGGACCGCCGTGCCGTCCTGGCGCGCGCTGTCCATGCGCGCGAGCAGGGATTCCTTGGACCGCACGTCGACGCCCGCGGTGGGGTTGATGAGGACGAGCAGCCGGGGTTCGGAGGCGAGCGCCCGCGCCATGACGACCTTCTGGGCGTTGCCGCCCGACAGGTCGGACACGGGCTGTTCGGGTCCCTCGGCGTGGATGTCGAGCCGGGTGATGAGCTGCGCGGCCTCGGCGCGCTTGCGTTCGGTGGCGACGAAGCCGTACCGGCCGAGCCGCCCCAGGACGCTCATCGTGGCGTTGTCGCCGATGCTCATGCCGGAGACCAGGCCCTGGTCGTGCCGGTCGCGGGGCACACAGCCAACACCGGCCTTCAGCGCCGCGGGTACGTCGCCGAACGGCAGCTTCCTCCCGTCGAGTTCGGCGCTGCCCGCATCCGGTGCGTACAGCCCGGCGAGGGTCTCGGCCAGCTCGACCTTGCCGCTGCCGCTGCTGCCGGCGAGTCCGACGACCTCGCCCTCTCGGACGGTCAGGCCGATGTCCTGGTACGCCGCGGAGCCGAGCCCGGTGACCTGCAGCCGTACCGGGGCGTCGTCGGGGACATGGGCGCGCACGGCGCTCTCCTCCGCTGTCACCGCCTCGCCCGCCATCGCCTCGACCAGCGCGGCGCGCGGCAGTTCGGTGACGGGCGCGGTGACGATCCAGTGGGCGTCGCGCAGCACGGTGACGGTCTGGCACACCTCGTACACCTCCTGGAGGTGGTGCGAGATGAACAGGAACGTCACCCCGGACTCCTGGAGGGCCCGCATCCGTGCGAAGAGCCGCTCGATCTCCTTGTTGTCGAGTTGGGCGGTGGGCTCGTCGAGGACGATGAAGCGCGCGCCGAAGGACAGGGCGCGGGCGATCTCGACCATCTGCCGGTCCTCGACCTTGAGGTCGGCGGTACGGGCCCCAGGGTCGACTCGTACGTCCCAGGTCTCCAGCACCCGCGCGGCCTCGGCGCGCAGCTTCCGCCAGCTGATCAGACCACCGCGGCCGGTGGGCTGGCGGTTGATGAAGAGGTTCTCGGCGACCGTCAGCTCGGGTACGACGGTGGGCTTCTGGTAGACGCAGGCGACCTTGGCGCGCCATGCGTCGCGGTCGGAGAGCGCGGGCGCCGTCCCGCCGTCGAAGAGCACGGTGCCGGCGTCCGGCGCCTGGAGTCCGGTGAGGATGGTGACGAGGGTGGACTTGCCGGCGCCGTTGCGGCCGACCAGCGCGTGGGACTCGCCCGGCATGACGGTCAGCCGGCCGTCCTGGAGGGCGGTGGTCGGGCCGTAGCGCTTGGTGATGCCGGAGGCCTCGACGAGCGGGACCCGGGGTTCGGCGCCAGGTCCGGTACGGGGGCTGGTTTCGGTACTCACTTGACCGTGTTGCCCCACAGCTTGGGGTCGTCCACGTTCTCCTTGGTGACCAGTGGCGCGGGCAACTGGTCCTCAAGCATCCCGTTGGGGTGCTTGACGATCACGGAGTCGTGGTCGGTCGGGCCCGGCTTGAAGGTCTTCCCCTCCATCGCCGCCCTGATGTAGTGCATGCCGTACTTCGCGTAGGTGTCGGCGGGCTGCGAGATCGTCGCGTCGATCTCGCCCTCGCGGATCGCGTCGAACTCCTGCGGGATGCCGTCGTTGGAGACGATCGCGATATGGCCCGGCGCGCCGGCCTTCTTGAGCAGGTTCTTGCTCTTGAGCGTCTGGAGGGTCGGCGCCAGGTACACCCCGCCGGCCTGCAGATAGATGCCCTTGATGTCCGGGTTCGCGTTCAGCAGGGTGTCGAGCTTGGACGCCGCCGTGTCGGACTCCCACTTGGCCGGGATCTCCAGGACCTTCAGCTTCGGGTGGTTCTTCTTGACGCACTCCCGGAACGCCTCGGAACGCTCCCGGCCGTTGACCGAGGCCAGGTCCCCCATGATCTGGACGACCTTGCCGCCCTTGACGGTCCTGCCAAGGAATTCGCAGGCCTTTTCGCCGTACGAGACGTTGTTGGCCCGCACGATCATCGCGACCTTGCCCTTCTCGGGGGCCACGTCGACGGCGACGACAGGGACGCCCTTGCGCTCGGCCTGGTCGAGCCCGGCGGATATCGCGGCGCTGTCGAGCGGAGCGACGACCAGTCCCTTCACACCCTGGTTGAGCTGGTTGTTGATGTCGGTGATCTGCTGGGCGGGGTCGCTGTTGGAGTTGACGGTCTTGAGCGCGTCGACGTCCTCGGACTTGGCCATCTTGGGCACGTAGTCGTTGTACGACTGCCAGAACGGCGAAGTCAGCAGGGGCAGGATCACGCCCACCTTGCCGCTGCCGTCGCCCTTGGCGGTGTCCGCCCGCATGTCCTTGGTGCTGCCGCACGCGGCGAGCGCGAGGGAGGCACAGGCCGCCAGGGCCACCGTGCGTGCCGCTCTTGTCCTGTTCCCCACTGTCCTGCCAGTCATCAGACGGCTCCTCACCGAAGGAAAGCATTGGGTGCGCGACCGGGTCCCGAATCGGGCCGCGCCGAATATTTATCAGACCTTTCACCCCCTCCGACACCCCTCAGAGCCCATTTTCACGAGAAAAACGGTCTATTGGTCCGATGACTTGCACGGTTAGACTGCCGCGACGTCGAACGCCGGGAGGGGCAGAAGTGAGCATCGCGGAGGACGTAACGCCCGAAAAGGGATCGGTGACGCAGCGTGCCATCGAACAGATCAAGACGATGATCGGCGGGGGCCTTCTCGTACCGGGCCAACGCCTGCCCACCGAGCGGGACTTCGCGGCGAAGCTGGGCATATCCCGCGGCTCGATGCGCGAGGCCGTCCGCGCGCTGACCACGCTCGGGGTGCTGGAGGCCCGGCACGGCTCGGGCATCTACGTCACCCAGCTGGAGGCCGTGGACCTGCTGGAGACCTTCGGGATCGTCGCCGAGATCTCCCCCAAGCCCCGGCTCGCGGAGCTCCTGGAGGTCCGCCGGATCCTGGAGTCCAGCGCGACCGCGCTCGCCGCGGCCCGGATCACCGACGCGGACCTGGCCGAGGTCGAGAAGCAACTGGCCGCCATGAACGCCACCGAGGAGGCCGAGGAGTTCCTCGCCGCCGACATGGCCTTCCACCGCGCGATCGCCCGCGCGGCCGGCAACGACGCGCTGGCGGCGATCATCGACGGGCTCTCCTCACGCACGTTCCGCGCACGGGTACGCCGAGGCCACCAGGAGGTGGGAGCCTTCGGCCGGACCCGCGAGGAGCACCGCAGAATCTTCCGCGCCCTGGCGGCCCGCGACCCGGAGGCGGCGCGGGTGGCGGCGGCGGCACATGTGGGAGCGGTGGAGGAGTGGCTGCGGGAGCAGCTCGACTGAGGGGCCGGCCCGGCCCGGCCGACCACGAGCCGAACCCCGCCGGAACCGAATCCCGGCCGAATGCGCGCCCCGGACCTGACAAAAGGCCCCCACTCCAGTGGGGGCCTCGATGGTTCCGCAGCTTGAAACGTTCCTGCATGCAAGCCGCGCGGTGGGGCGGGTGGGACTCGAACCCACGGCCGACGGATTATGAGTCCTTTGGGAATCTTGGCGGCCCTTGCTCCTCTGCTCTGATTTTGGACGTTTTCCCAGTTCAGAGTGCGTGCCGTGCGCTGGTGCTCTGGAGCCTTTGTCAGTCTGTTCCTGTCCTTGCGTCCCCAATGTGTCCCCAACGAGTCCCCTTGGGGACGGGCGGAGTGGTCCGGGGACGATCGCGACAGCTCGGAGCGGGTAGCCGAACCTCCCCGCAGCGGATTTGCCTTCCAACGCGCAGAGGCTCCGCCCCTGAACTGGGGCGGAGCCTCTGCGGCCATTCATACAGGCCAGACATCCCGCCACTCTACCCGGCAGATCCTCTCTACTCCAGGGTGAGCTGTATGGAGTTGGGCGGCTGCGGCTTCCGGCGCGCTGTGTGGAGGATGAATCCCCCGCCAGGGGGTTCGATCCTCGTCGCCTTCAAGAAGCGCGCGGCCTGCTGACGCGCCCACCCTTCCTTCATCGCCTCGAAGACCGCCCCGGCGGGGTCGAGGTGCACGACGTTCGGGGCCAATACAAGCCGGGCTGACCCTGGAGCCTCCGTCACCACAAGGCTGTTGTAGCCAACGCAACATTGTTGCGGCAGTCATTCAGATCCCAGGTCGCCGCTTTGAGTGGACGCTCGGTCAGCGACTTCCGCAGGACGTCAACCAGCAGTAACGGCAGGCGCGTTAGGTCATCGAGTGTTGCATTAGGCGCAATTCATCGCGTTTTCGGTCCAGTCCCGCAGACGCCGCCAGGCCGTCACCCCGCTGCAGCCCACCAGCTCTGCGGGAACATCCCGCCAGCTCACACCCTTGCGTAACACGTACACGACGCCCCGCAGAGCAGCCCGGTCATCGGTCGGCAACCGCCCCGGATACCGGTGCCGCCGGGGCGGTCGAAGCGGCAGCAGCGGGGCTATGCGTTCCCACAGGGCATCAGGCACAAGATCAGCAGACACCCACCAAATCCTGCCGACACAACGCCCAACCACGGGGCCACCACACCGATCTCGCGTGCGGCGCCGCCAGGTCCTCCTGCCTCAAACGGGCACGGCCGCCGGGGCCTGTCGGGATACGACAGAGAAGCGGGTGCGCACGCGGGGACGCCGAGGCCGGACGAACGGCCTCTTCGAGACGTATCCGCTGGGTACGCCGATGGACCGCCGACGGCGGCGTACCGGTGACCGGCTCGCCGCGCACTGCCTCCCCTCCGGACTGTGACCGTCGGTCCAGGAATTTCACCTGCCCAACCGCCCGCTGGCCGCGGACGACAACCGCCGGTCCGGAATTGCACCGACCCCGGAGTGCGCTACTACTGCTACTCGGGCCAGTGTGCCACGGGCGATCGGCGGCCATGCGGGTGAGCGCGTGTGGCCTGGATGACACACCAGCCATCCTTGAGCGCCACTGTCGCGTCGGCTGGGCTCGGCCGGCGCGGGACGCGCACTTCCGACCGAGCGTTGGTCCAGACCTATTGAGGTTGGTCTAGTCCTCTTAACGTTCCCTTCATCTTTTCAGGGAGCCAGCCCGTCGGATGTGCGCACGTCGCGGGCCAACCAGCGTCACCTTTGCGCATGTTGATCCACGTTGTGTCCTGACATCCTCCCCTCCCCAGGAGGCACCACGCCGTCCCCCATACGTACGAGAGCGATCCTTCTCGCATCCGGCGCCGCAATCGCCGGACTGCTGGTCGGCGGCCTCTCGGCCGGCGTCTCGCACGCCGCCGACAACGAGTCGTGTCGCCCCGACGGGCTGTACAAGACGGCCGGCGTCGACGTCCCGTACTGCTCGGTCTACGACTCCGAGGGCCGCGAGAAGATGGGCGCGGACCACCAGCGCCGCGTCATCGGCTACTTCACCGGATGGCGCACCGGCAAGGACGACACCCCCGCCTACCTCGCCAACAACATCCCGTGGTCCAAGGTCACTCACCTGAACTACGCCTTCGCCCATGTCGGCGGGGACAACAAGATCTCCGTGGGCACGATGGTCTGGGAGATGGCGGGCGACTACGCCTGGAACGCCGCGAAGGGCCAGTACGAGATGGGCGACACACTCACCTCGCTGATGTACGACAAGTTCAAGGCGGCCTCTCCGTACGGCGCGAGCAAGTCCAACACGGCGCTGCCGAAGAAGGCCGTGGACGTGACTACGGAGTTCACCGAGTTCAAGCTCGGCGACTCCAACTACCCGATCACGCCGAAGATCAAGATCACCAACAACACCCGGACCACACTGCCGGGCGGCCCCGAGTTCCAGTTCGACTACGCGATCTCGGCTCCGAACAACGCCTCGGATCAGTCCGGATTCGGCACGAAGGTGATCAGCAGCGACCACACCGGCAGCAACGTCGGTGGTCTGAAGGGCGACTTCCACCGGGTCTCCCTCAAGCTCCCGGCGTGGCAGGCGCTGGCACCGGGCGCCTCGGTCGACCTGGCGTTCAACTACTACCTGCCGGTGTCCACGCCCTCCAACTGGACGGTGAACATCTCCGGCACGACCTACGCCCTCGCCGGCGACCTGGCGCGCGGCACCACGGTGGTGGAGCCTGGCACCACGACCCCGCCCACCACTCCGCCCACCACTCCGCCGACAACTCCCCCCACCTCCCCTCCGACCACGCCGCCTCCGGGCGGCACCTGCACCAACCCGGCGTACGTCGCGGGTCAGGTCTACAACAGCGGCAACGCGGTCTCGCACAAGGGCCACAACTGGAAGGCCGGTTGGTGGACGCAGAACGAGGAGCCCGGCACCACCGGTGACTGGGGCGTCTGGAAGGACCAGGGCGCGTGCTGACCCCCGGTCTGCCCGCTTGGCGGTTGGGTCGGCGGCGAGTTTGCGGGCGATCGTGAGCCAGTCCACGCCGGCGAGTCGTAGGTCAATGGCGTCCGAGCGGCGGCGCGCGATGGCCGCACGCGCGGCTTTGTCGGGGCGGCCCACGGCGGGGGTCCTTCACAGCTCGGGTGCGCCCCCGCGCCCATTCCATGATCGCACTTCACGGAGAGGTTTCCGTCGGGCCGTCGGCAGGCAGCCCTGTCGCAGCAACGCCGCCTGAATCAAGCTCCGTTGAGGTGCGCGCTGCTACGTCGAACGCGGAGACAGCGCCCAACGGAACACGCCGGAGGCGCGCGGACCTCTGCCCTACTTGGCCATTCCGACGCTTGCCCAGGGGGAGCAGAGGTCTACACCCGCCCTGAGCAAAGGCGGGCTCCTACCCAAACGAAGGAACACACGGACGCAACATTGCTGCCATCGCGCAGCGTCGAGTTTCAGCGTCGGATGGAGCTCGGTTCGATCACGCATGTGGTCGAACCGAGTGCATCCGCGCACACGGTTCGGCCCTCTTCTGGAAGGACACCGAACCGTTGGACGTGACCGTGGTGGAGCAGGCGTTCGCCTGCTCCGGGGTGGCTGCCGTTGGGATCTACCTGACAAAAGGGCTGCTCAATCAACTTCCGCCTCTGATCGACTCGTGGCGCGGATTCCTCCGCGCCCTGCGCGGTGATGAGACAACCGCGCAGTCAGCCGTGTATGGCTTTCACCGGCGTGCACGACCGGGGGCGTACGGGGCCGCAGGCCTATGCGGGGCGGAAGGCCAGCACGGTGTTGTGCCCGCCGAAGCCGAAGGAGTTGCTCAGGGCGAGACCGATCTGCTGTTCCCGGGGTGGGCCGGCTACCAGGTTCAGCGGTGGACTGCCTGTCTCGGTCTCCTCGAAGTTGGCGGTGGGCGGAACGAGCTGGTGCTCGATGGACAGGACGGTGAGGGCGGCCTCGATGGCCCCCGCGGCGCCCATGGTGTGCCCGATGACCCCCTTGACGGAGGTGACCGAGGGCCCGCCGTCGCCGAACAGGCGGTGGAGGGCCGCGGCCTCGGCACGGTCGTTGAGTGGTGTGCTGGTGCCGTGCGCGTTGACGTGGTCCACCTCGCGCGCGGTGGCCCCCGCGGAGCGCAGGGCCTCCTGGGTGGCACGGTGGATCCCGTTGCCCGCCGGATCGGGCGCGACGGGATGGTGTGCGTCGGCGGATGCGCCGTATCCGGCCAGCCATGCCCGGACCGGCGCGGACCGGGCGCGGGCATCGGGGCCGCGCTCCATGACCAGGACGCCGGCCCCCTCCGCCAGCACGAACCCGTCCCGCCCGCGGTCGAAGGGGCGCGATGCCGCCGCCGGGTTCTCGTGGCGTCTGGAGAGGGCCCCCATCTTGGCGAAGGCGGCGGCACACAGCGGGGTGATCATGGCGTCGCTCCCGCCGGCCACGGCGATGTCGCACGCGCCGCTGCGCAGAAGCAGGGCCGCTGTGATGAGCGCGGTGGCACCGGACGCGCACGCTGTGGCGGTGTGCAGCGCCGGACCGCGCGCGCCCAGTGCGATGGCCAGCTGCCCGGCGGCCATGTTGGGCAGGAAGGACGGCAGGGTCATGGGTGACACCGCCCGTGCACCGGAGCCGATGAACTTGCGGTGCTGCTCCTCATACGTCGCCACGCCGCCGGCAGCCGACCCGAGGACGACCGCGACTCGTGCGCCGTCCCAGTCGGCGGGGGACAGCCCGGCGCCCCGTACCGCTTCGTCCGCCGCGGCCAGGGCGAACTGGGTGAAGCGGTCGAACCGCCAGGGCTGTGAGCCCCGCACCCGGGTGCGGGGGTCGAAGCCGGGCACCCGGCAGGAGAGGGAGACGGGGAGCCCGGTGAGCGACGGATCGTCGGCCGCGGTCGGCGCGCCCGCGCAAATCCGCGCCCAGGTCTCCTTCACTTCCCCTCCCGCGGGGGTGACGAGCCCGATGCCGGTGACGGCGAGGTCCGCACCGGCCGTACTCGCCGTCATGTCCGGTCCGCCGCGCCGGCCGTGGGGTGGCCGGCGGCCAGCTGTGACTCGATGTACTCGGTGATCCGGCGGACCGTCAGGTCGGCGGCGGCCTCGCCCCCCTCCAGGGGGACGCCCCAGTGGTCCTGGAGGGTCACGAACAGCTCCACCACGGCGAGCGAGTCCAGCTCCAGGGCGTCGAGGGAGACGTCGGGGCCGATGAGCGCGGCGTCCGCCTCGAACTTGTCGGTCAACACGGTCACGAGATGGTCGTAGACGGACTGCATGACTTCCTCCTGGGTGCGCGGTGGCTTGTGGAAAGGACGGAACGGGTCTCGGGGTCGGCGGTGCACGGTGCGGCTGAGGGCCACCTCAGTGCCACCGACCCCCAGGTCAGGCCGCCGCCGAAGGCGGTCAGCAGACTGCGCGCCCCCGGCCGCACCACGCGGCGCGCGGCGGTGTGCGCGAGGGCGAGGGGGATCGAGGCCGCCGCGGTGTTGCCGACCTCGCGGATATTGCCGAAGCGGCAGTGGGCGGGGACGGCGAGCCGCTCGGCGACGGAGTCGAGGATGCGCTGGTTGGCCTGGTGTCCGATGAAGGCCCCCAGGCCGGCCGGCTGCCAGGCGGCGCTCTCCAGCACGCTGCGTGAGGACTCCGTCATCCGCTGCACCGCCTGTGCATACACCTCCCGGCCGCTCATGCGGAAGTAGCGGGCGTCGCGGCTCGTCCGGGCAGAGTCGGGGCGCCGGGAGCCGCCCGCGGCGATCGCGATCAGATCGCTGCCCGAGCCGTCCGCGCCCAGGTGAACGGCTTCGAGCGCCCCCGGTTCGCCTCGCTCTCCGGCACGTAGAAGTACCGCTCCGGCGCCGTCGCCGAAGATCACCGCGGTGTCCCGGTCCAATGGGTCGACGATGGTCGAGTACGTCTCGGCGCCGATCACCAGCGGTCGTGTGCAATCGCCGCTTCGGATCAGCGCGGTGGCGACTGTGAGGCCGTACAAGAAGCCCGAGCAGACAGCCGCGAGATCGAAGGCGGGCACGGTGCCCAGGCCCAGTCGGTGTGCGACCTCCGGCGCGGTGGCGGGGCAGCGCCGGTCCGGAGTGGTGGTGGCCACAATGACGAGGTCCGCCGACGCACCGGCCGAGGCGAGGGCGGCGCGCCCCGCCGCCACTGCCAGGTCCCCGGTGCTGGTGCCGGCGTGGACCTGGCGGCGGCGGGCGATGCCGGTGCGGGTGCGGATCCACTCGTCGGTGGTCTCCAGGCCGCCGCGGCGTGCGACGTCCTCGTTGGAGAGGATCCAGGGCGGCAGGCAGCTGCCGATGCCGTTGATTACGGCGGTGGGTCCTTGGGATGTGATTACGGCGGTGGGTTCTTGGGATGTCATCTGTGCTGTCCTGAACTCTCGGTTCTCCGGGCGGGCGGTCATGTCACGAACGGAGAGGGCGGCTTCGCGATGCCCGCGAGCCCGCAGTCGGGTACCGAGGCGCCGCCGTCGAGCAGCAGGGCGTGGCCGGTGAGGAAGGAAGCGGCGGGAGAGACGAGGAAGAGCGTGGCGTGGGCGACTTCCTGCGGTTCGGCCCACCGGCCCATCGGGACGTGAGCCATCAGCCAGTCGGAGAGCGGCTCCGCCGTGTGCACCGAGGCCGTCATGTCGGTACGGGTCCAGCCGGGGCACAGGGCATTGACGCGGATGCCCGTACGGGCCCAGCCGACGGCGAGGGAGCGTGCGAGGGAGATCTGGGCCGCCTTGGTCGCGGCGTAGGCCTCCATCAGGGGGGCGCCGACGACACCGGCGAGGGAGGACATCAGCACCACGCTGGCCCGTGGCGAGGCGCTGAGATGGCGGTGCGCGTGGCGGCACAGGGCGGCGGTGGCATTGAGGTTGACGGAGACGACGTGGTCCCAGCTCTCCTGTACGGAGTCCTGGAGCGGAACCATGGCGGCGCTGCCGTCGGGGTGCGAGGGAAGGATGCCCGCGTTGTGGACGAGGATGTCGAGGCCGCCGAGCGCGGCGGCTGCCCCGTCCACCACGGCGCCCGCCTCTTCCGGCGCGGCGAGGTCGCCCGGTACGAGCACGGCGTCGTGACCCTCCTTCGCGACCAGCTCCGCGGTCCGCGCGAGCGCCTCCGGGGTACGGGCGGAGAGGGCGAGACGGCCGCCGGCCCGGGCCAGGGTGACCGCCACCGAGCGGCCGATGCCGCGGGAGGCGCCGGTGACCAGGACGCGGGCGCCGTCCAGGCGGAACGGGTCGGGAGTGGTGTGCACGGTGTTCATGAGGAACTCCTCTTCGGGGGCTGGGAGGTCTGTCCGGCGGATGCGGCCGCATGGGCTGCGGACGCGTGGGGGAGCAGTGAGCCGGATGCGCTGCCCCTGCCGTTGGGGGAGGGGAGCGGGGGCGGACGGGCGGCGCTCTGCGCGGCGGCGGTGGGGGCCAGCCGGATGGAGGAGGCTCCCGTCCACGTCAGAAGTGCGCCGCCCCAGGTCAGCCCGGCCCCGAAGACGGCGACCAGGACCCGGCCGCCCACCGGCAGGAGCCCTTGGGCGGCCGCACTGGCCAGGGCGTACGGGGCGCTCGCGGCACCGATGTTGCCCACCTCGTTGCCGACGATGAGCATCCGGTCGCGGGGGATGCCGATCCGGTCGCCGAGGGTGCGCAGCAGTACCGGATTGGGCTGGTGGACGATGAAGGCGTCGATGTCGTCGAGCTTGATCCGGTTACGGACCAGCGTCTCGCTCACGATGAGGGGGAAGATCTCGGAGATGAAGTCGCGCACCGCCCGCCCGTCCATGTGGATCCGGTGGCGGAGAGTGCCGAGGGTGTCCGTGCTCGCGGGCGCCCGGCTCCCTCCCGCCGGGATAAGAACGTGGTGCGCCCCCGTCCCGTCGGAACCGAGGCGGAAGTCCTCGAACCCGCCGCCGACGGGTACCGGGCCCAGGACCGAGGCCGCCGCGCCGTCGGCGAAGAGCACGGCGGTGCCCCGGTCCGCGGGGTCGACGAACTTGGAGTACACCTCGACGCCGACGACGCCCGCGTACCGGGCCGAGGGGTTCGCGGTGAGCCAGTTGTGCGCCACCTGGGTGGCGAACAACCATCCAGAACAGGCCGCGCCGACGTCGAGGGCCACGGCGTTCCGCGCCCCGGTGAGCGCCTGCACCCGGCAGGCGGTGGAGGGGCCGAGTTCGTCGGGGGTGGAGGTGGCGACGATCAGCAGGTCCAACTGGTCGATGTCGATGCCGGCGGCGGCGACGGCGGCGCGCAGGGCGGCCGCGGACAGGTCGGAGGCGGCCTCGTCCGGTGCCGCGGTGTGCCGGGACCGCACCCCCGTTCGTTCGGAGATCCAGTCCGCCGTCACTCCGGCTGTCCGGGCGACCTCCTCGTTGGTACGGATCTGCCGGGGCAGGTAGCTGCCCATGCCGAGGATGCCGATCGGCCGTCGCGACGGCGCCTCCGACGCAACTGCCGGTTCGGCCAGCGGTGTTCGGCCGTTCTTGGGAGTCCGGTCGGTCATGTCTGTGCCCCTTGCTTCGAGGAGTGTGAGGAGTGCCAGGAAAGGGTCGCGATCAGTGCCGAGGTGTAGTCCTCGTCGGCCAGGGGGGCGCGTACGAGGTCCGAAGGGTGGCCGAATGCCGCTTCCAGCAGCGGGAGTTGTGGGATGAGCCGGTCGCAGAGGTCGGCGGCGGCGCCCTCCAGCACGTCCAGGTCCTCCGGCCGCAGTGTTCCCGCCGTCAGCAGGGACCCGGCCCACTGGCGGGCGGCCGTGACGCCGCCCAGTGCGGCGAGCGCCGCCAGCGTGCTGTGCGCCCCGGGGTCCGTGACCCGGGTGAGCGCGTGCGTCACGTCCTGAGCCGCGAGCCGGGAGGCATACGCCTCCCCCAGCTCTCCGGCCCGCAGCAGCAGGGGGTTCCACAGCGCGAAACCCTTCGCGCCGCGGGCGGCCTCCTGGTCGTGGGCGTGACTCAACCGCTGGGTGAGGCGTTGCTCGTGGGCCTCGATGACGGCGGACCACCAGGCCGGGTCCAAGGCGGCGGAGGCACCGGTGGGGACCGGCGGGTGCTCCTGCGGCGATACGGCCGGATCCGCCTCGGCGGTCAGGGACTGACCGAGGTCGTAGTAGATCAGCTGGCTGTCCCCGCCGGCCGGATCGAAGGCGTGGTGGAAGCCGTGGTATCCGGCCAGCCGGTTGGCGTCGAGGTGACCCGAGTAGCCGCACAGCCGCTGGCAGGCGGCGGTGATCCGGGCGGCGGCGCGTACGCAGTGCGCCTTGTAGGCCGACAGGGGGCGGCTCACGGCCGCCCAGGGAGCGAACGTCATCGGGTCCTGGGCGTCCCCGCTGGGGACCGTGCCGGCTGCGGCGGCCGCATCGTCCCGGCCACCGCCCGTGCGCGTACCGCTCGCGTCGAGGGACTGCCGCAGCAGGGTCCGGGCGTGGGAGGCGGCGCAGGTCAGAGCGAAAGACTCGGCGAACGCTCCGAGCAGCGCGTACTGGTGGCTGCGGTACGACAGCAGTGGGATGCCCGGTGCGAGCCGCCCCTGGGTACGGCGCTGTCGTGCGTACTGCAGAGCCAGCACCGCGGACTGCCGGGACACCGCCGCGGCCACCGACGGCAGCGTCCCCCAGAGCCCCTGGCCGACGCACAGCGTGCGCCCCAGACGGGCGTCCGTATCGGGCAATGGGTCGCGGAACGTGCCGTCGGCGGTGATCGACGCGTCGTCGCGCAGCCAATTCCCGTACGGGAGCCGGACTCCGCCGAAACGTACGAGGGCGTAGTCCAGGGGCAGGGCCCCCAGTTCCAGCCGCGAGGAGATCTCGATGCCGGGCAGCGGGCCGTCCGCACCGGTGAGCTTCACTACGAAGGGGAAGACCCCGCAGTCCTCTCCCCGTACCAGCAGCCGGGCCAGGACGACCACGGTGCGCGGAGCGCCGTGGGCCGCCGTTCCGCAGAACTTGGCCGCCCCGTCGTCGGGGGAGCGCAGCAGGAACTCGCGGGTCGCCGGGTCGAAGGCGGCTTCCGTACGGGTGGCGAGGTGGCTGTTGGCCTGGCCCGCCTCGGTGATGAGGTAACCGCCCCTGGCCCGCCCCGACTCCAGCGCCTCGAACTCGGGCGCCAGTTCTTCGTGCTGCGGTGCCAGCCGTGCCATCGACCCCAGGCACAACAGGTGGTGGGTGACCAGGGCCATGCACAGGGAGGGGTCGCTGACCGCCGCCCAGGAGAGCACCGCGGCGAGCTGATCGGGATCGGCGAGCAGCCTGCGGGCAGGCGGCACGGCGTCGCACAGGGCCCGCAGCCGTTCGTCCACCTGCTGTTCGTGCGGCGGCGAGGGCATTCCCGGCGGAAGGGGGTCGCGGGCCAGCGCCTGGTGCAGACTCGACAGCAACTGCGGCTCGCAGCTGCCGTGTATGAGCCGCCGCAGATGCGCGACGAGCGGGGTTACGGGTTCGGCGGGAAGTCCAGCGGACACGGAACGCCTCCGGAGGGTTCGGCGAGCGGAAACGGAAAGGAACGGGTCGAGGGGTCAGGAGGCGCGGGCCGACGGAGGGCCGGCGGCAGCCGGGCCCCAGTCGAAAGCCGTGTCGGCGAGTGGCGCGCTGACGAGGGGCCCGGCGGCGGCCAGCACCCGGCCGACGCTGTGTGCGAGGGACCCGCCGGTGCCGGCCTCGTAGAAGTGCGCGCTGCGGAGTTCTCCCATCCGCCCCAGGACGCCGGGCAGCCGGACAGGCCGTGTCAGGCAGTCCGCGAGCCTCAGGGCGAGGTCCTCGTCACTCCGGTACCGCCTGCCCGCCACCGCGGAGAAGACGCTGGTACGGGCCTCGGCGGCAGGGTAGCGCCGGACGGCCCGGGCGAAGCGGTGCGCTTGGCCGCTGAGCGAAGGATGGTGCGACCCGAAGGGCAGCCGCAGGCGTATCGCCTCGACCCCGGCGCGGAGCGCATGCTCTTCCACCTGGTCGAGCTGCGTGAGCGGGCCGCCGACCAGCGTCTCGCGGTCGTCGTTCACGCAGGCCACCACCACGTCCGGGGTTCCGGCGCGGTCGATCAGGTGCGCGGCGCGGCTCTCCCCGCAGGGCAGCAGCGTCAGACCGCCGGGGCAGGTGCCCAGCACGAGGGCGAGGTCGTGGGCGATGCCCGCGCCGTCGGCCACGGAGTAGACCCCGGCGGCGGTCAGGGCGGCGATCTCGCCGAAGCTGACGCCCAGGACTGCTTCCGGCGCCCCGTGGCGGGCGCTCAGCGCCCGGTGGACGCTCACACTCGCACCGAACAGGGCGAGTTGCAGGGTGCCGGGCGCCGCCTGGGCGAGGTCCCTGCCGCTCGGCGGGCAGCCGCCGAACAGCCAGGGCCGCAGCGGGCGCAGTCCCCGGTCTGCAGCCGTCCCGTCAATTTCCTCGAACACGGCCTCCGCCTCGTGGCGCAGAGACTGCCTCGCCCAGGTCCCGCGCAGTAGAGCACTGAGGTTGAAATCCCCCTGCCCTGGGAATAGATGGACCAGACCGGGCATGCTGTCCTCCTCATACGAATAGTCACTGCTGACTGCGGCACCCAGGCGGTGACACATCCGCGCCACAGGTGCGTGGGGCCGTCGGTCCCAATCTCACGAGTGCTCCGTTCCGTACGATCCAGCCGCCTCCACACGACGCAAGGTGTTGAAAGAAGGCAGCTGTTGAAACTTCACTCATGTGCGGCCCGCTCGCCGACGGAGCGACCCGGAAGGAGTCCCCGTGAGCTCACCGCGCCCGCCCAACCTGGCCCTGCGGACTCTGCTGGTCGAAGCCCGGTGGAGCGGCGCTCGGCTGGCTCGCGAGGTCAACGCGCTCGCCGCCGAACAAGGTCTGACGCTCCGATACGACCGCACCGCGGTCAGCCACTGGCTGACCGGCACGAGGCCGCACCCGCCGGCGGGTGACCTGGTGGCGGAGGCGCTGTCCCGGTATCTGGGCAGAAAGGTCGCGGTGGCGGACGCCGGTCTGGCCGTTGCGCACCGCGCGCACGGCACGCACCCCCCACGAGGAGGTGAGGACGCCATAGCCGAACTGCAACGTCTCGGAGCCGTCACCGGCCGCCGCAGCGCCGCACGCACCGGCGTTTTCTCCCTGACCGCCCTGATGCTTCCCGGCTGGGACGCACCGACGGGCCCCCCGGTGCCCGCCCCGGCCCGGCGAAGCTCCACCGGGCGGACCGCGCCGCCCGACGTGGCCGCCGCCGGCCTGCTGCTCAGACTCTTCTCCCAGCACGACACGGCCTTCGGGGCGGGCCGGGTGCGCGATCCTCTGCGCGCCTACCTGGCCACCACGGTCTCGGTCTGGCTGGAGCAGAGCACACCGCCCGGATTGCGCGGTGAACTGTGCACCGTGGCAGGGCAGTTGGCATACCTCTGCGCCTTCGCTCACTTCGACGGCAACCTTCAAGAACAGGCCCAGCGGTACTACCTCACCGGCATCAGCCTGGCGCGCGAGGCGGGCGACCGGGTCGGATTCGCCCTGGGAGCCCGGGGGCTCAGCATCCAGGCGCTGTCCCTGGGGCACGCGCGGGAAGCCGACCGTCTCGCCGAACTCGCCGTGCGTGTCGGCCTGCCCCATGCCCCCGCGCACCAGCAGGCGTTCCTGCTGGGCCATTTGGCTGTCACCCAGGCGCACCTGGGAGAGCGCCGGGCCGCCGCCCGCCACCTGATCGACGCCGAGAAGCGGCTGGAGCTCTCGGACAGCGTCCCGACACCGGTGGGCGCCTTCCATTTCGGATCGCTGTCGCTCCAGCACGCGGCGGTCGCCCGCGCCCAGCAGGACCACGCGGTTGAGGCCCGTCACCTCGTGGCCTCACTGCAGGGACGGCCCCAGGGGGAGAACCGGGCCCGGTCCCTCAGCCTGGCCACGCTCGCCGAGGCCCAGCTGAACGAGGGACACCTCGATCTCGCCTGTCAGTCCTGGGGCGCGTTCCTGGACCTCTATCCGGGCGTCAGCAGCGCCCGCGCCCACGACCGGCTGCGGGTGCTGCTCTCCCGCCTGCGCCCGTACGCGGCGCATTCCGCGGTTCCGCCCCTTCTGGAGCAGGCTCGGGCTCTTTCCGGCCGCCGGGCCGCCCGATAACGGTAGGGTCACGGGATTTGGCCGGAACCGGCGGTCATCCTTGAGGGTGAGGAACGGGTTCTGCACCCCATTGGCATGAAGGATGCTGAATCGAGCGCTGCTTGCCTTATGCCCCCAGCACGTTTGCGTACCACGCGGTGGGCCCCTTGCAGCCTTTCGTCCTCCATGACATCCAAGGAGAACCATGAACCGCAGCGTCCTGCTGGAAGAGTTTCCCTGTGCCCTTCCCTCGCAGGCGTCGCTGACCGTCGCCACGTCCTGGGCGCACCCGCGCCGGGGTACGGTACGCAGTCCCGCCCACCCGGTGCTCACGTCGGCCGCCCACCGCGAGCACATTGCGGTGCAGGAACGTGCCTTCACCGGTCGCGACCTGAGGGCGGGGCCGGCCGGAGCCCTCCTGGTCACGGTCTCGTACGAGGATCCCCGCGGCGGCGCCACGGGGTTAGCGATGGCGGTACGGGCCGACGACAGCGCGCTGCTCGCCTTCGCCCGGGAGCAGATCCTGCTGTGGCGCTCCGTCCTGCGCACCCGGCGGGTCCTGCTGCCCGATGTTTCCCGGCACGGCCGGGCGGATGCTACCCCCGGCCCGGTTCCGGCCCAGCACGCCTCACGCTGGTCGCTGTGCGGGTGCCCCGCCACGGCCGGCTGCCCGGCCGCCGCGGACGCCACCGCGACAGTGCGCGCGTTCCAGAAACGCGGCGACCAGGTCCTGCTGGTGGGCCTGCCTCTGCCTTCCCCCACGGACTGCCTGCCGCTCACCGAGAGCGAACGAGCATCTCTCCTTACCGTCACGGACTGCGAAGAGGCGGCGGCGTTCTCCGTCGGGGACCCGGCCCGCCTGGCATTCGTCGTGGCCCCGGGCGCCGCGACGGAGCAGCTAGCCGCAGTCCTCGCGGTGCTCCGCGAACGGGTACCGGGCCTGCGCGGCCAGCACCCGTCCCAGTGGTGTTACACCATGACCGACTGGTGGCTCGCCGCGGAAACGGCCGTACGGGAGAGCGACCGGACCCTCCTCCTGGGCAGTGGCCCCAGGCCCAGCCCCGGCGCCATTGCCGCCCGGACGACAGCCGCACTCGCCGGCACGCAGGTTCATACGCTCGCCTCCCTGGAGGCGCTGCGCCCCGAGCACGTGAATGCCTGGACCCTCACCCTCCTGGACGCGGGAGCGCAAAGCTCGCTGCAAGAGCCGCTCGTCGAACTCCTGGGAGGACTGGGGCCGTGTGACACCGTCCACCGCGTCGTCGGTTCACGGCACTCCCCCGACGGCACGCACGGGAGCGGGCGGGAAGCCAGCCTCCCCGAACAGCTCGGGGACCACGGGCCCGCGGGCCGGAACCAGACGGCAACGTGAAGGCAGCAGAGCAGGGGTGGCGACGACGAGACATCCACACTGCCCCGCCCAGGGGTCAGCATGCTGAAGGCATCGATCACCGAACGGGAGCTGGCCCCCACGTGAGCGCTCCACGCCGCAGCGCTTGAAGCCGCCCGTGAACGCGGAGCGAGAGTCGGTCCGATCGCCCTTTCAATAGAGATCCGGATGACCACCCGATCAGGGTCGGGTGCTGGCATGCACCCATATCGCTCTCCGTAACGAAGAACGGCGTCCACGCAAACCTCCGCCACACCTTCTAGGGTTGTCCACCGGCCGCCGTCCACCAGGGAGACCGCGCTGCCGCCCCGACACTCTCGCACCGCTCACCCCAGGAACCCCGCTGGTCGACTACTGGATGCTCGAAGGGCTGCGCACCTCGAACAACGCTGAACTGCACGTCACCTCGTCACACTGCGACGACTCCGTCGCACGCTCCATGGCCGCCGCCAGTGCCAACGTCCTCAGCTTCCACGGCTGCACGGCCACCCCGGCGGGCACACCCGCCGCCCGGCCCGAGGCCGTCGTCGTCGGCGGGCTCAACGCCCGGCTGCGCACACTCATTTCGGCGAACCTTCACGGAGCGGGCTTCCGGATCATCGCGGGCAACCCCGAGGACCTCAACGGCGACCTGCCGGAGAACATCTGCAACCGCACCCTGACCGGCGAGGGAGGCAACCAGCTGGAGCTACCGGGCACCTCCTGCCGTAGGCACTCGCGCACCCCTGGGCGGTTCATTTAAAGCTGCACCTTGCGGCCACATCCGTCACTACCGGACAGCAGTCAGGCGCGTACGTCCCGTTGCTGCACTTCCTTGAGAACCGCCGCCACCGTGGCGAAGTCGTTGTCCGGGAGTGTCATGAATCAGGTGTGGGTCTCCCCGAAGGAGTGAGCCTGATGAGTACGACGACTGATCACCTGATCGAGGGCGTCGACGGCGTGTCACTTGCCGAGGTCGGCGATGGCGCTCAGGGTGCCGACGTGAAGTCGATGCCGGTATCGCACAACGGTCTGTCCAGCGAGCTGCTGGAGGAGCTGGCCGCGCTCGCGGCCGAGAAGGTCCGCGGCGGGGGACTGCGGCTGATGGGCGAGGGCGGCCTGTTGCCGGAGCTGGCCCAGCACCTGATGCAGTCCGCTCTGGAAGCCGAGATGGACGAGCATCTGGCCGTGGAGGCCGGCCGGGTCGGTGGACGCGGGTCGCGCTCGGGTGGCAACACCCGTAACGGGTACCGGGCCAAGAAGGTGATGACGGAGGTCGGTGCTGTCACGGTGCAGGTCCCCAGAGACCGGCTGGGTACCTTCCAGCCCCGGATGCTGCCCAAGTACGCCCGCCGCACCGGCGCGTTGGACGACCTGGTGCTCTCGCTGACCGCGAAGGGACTGACCTCCGGTGAAATCGTCTCCCATCTCGCCCAGACGTACGGGATGACGACGACAAAGGAGACCATCTCCACGATCACCGACAAGGCCCTGGAATCGATGGCAGAGTGGCGCACGAGGCCGCTGGACTCGGTCTACCCGGTCATCTTCATCGACGCCGTGCACGTGAAGATCCGGGACGGCTCTGTCGCCAACCGGCCCATCTACGTGGCCGTCGCGGTCACCGCCGACGGCTATCGCGAGATCCTCGGGCTGTGGGCCGGGGACGGCGGCGAGGGCGCCAAATACTGGCAGACGGTGCTGACCGAGATCAAGAACAGAGGCGTCCGTGACGTGCTGATGCTGGTCTGCGACGGGCTCAGCGCCCTGCCTGACGCAGTGAACGCAGTCTGGCCCCAGACCGTGGTCCAGACCTGCGTGGTGCACCTCCTGCGTGCCAGCCTGCGTTATGCCTCGCGCCGCGACTGGGCCGAAGTCGCCCGCGACCTCAAGCCCGTCTACACCGCCGTCAACGAGGACGAGGCCCGGACACGGCTGACGGACTTCGACGACAAGTGGGGCAAGCGCTACCCCTCGATCGCCGGGACCTGGGAGCGGGCCTGGAGCGAGTTCGTGCCCTTCCTCGGCCTTCCCGACGCCATCCGGCAGGTCGTCTACACCACCAACGCGATCGAGTCCCTCAACGCCCGCTACCGGCGCGCGGCCCAGGCCTGCGGACACTTCCCCAACGAGACCGCCGCCCTCAAGCGCCTCTACCTCGCCACCCTCGCCCTGGACCCCACCGGCCGCGGCCGCCAGCGCTGGAACAACCGCTGGAAGTCGGCGTTGAACGAGTTCGACGTCCTCTTCGACGGCCGCCTCACCGCCGGACGGGTGTAGACCGAACAGCCCACCGAAAAACCTGTAGGCCAAACAGACGAACCACACCTGAATCCTGATAGACCCCGTTGTCCACGTGGAGCACCGTGTGGCCGTGATGGACCGCTGTCGCACACACCAGAAGGTCGATGGCTCCGGCGGCGCGGTGCTGCGCTCGCTGGGTGAGTTTGTACTGCGCTGTTTCGACCCAGCGCCACGCGTTCTTGGGAACCGGCGAGAGATGGCAGAGATCGTCCAACTCTTCGGCCAACTCGTCGCGATGGGCCGGGCTTGTGGCCGAGTAGAGGAACTCCGCCTTCGTGGGCTCGCAGATATGGAACACGCCGGCGGCGATGTGTCCTTCCCAGGGCCGCAATGCCCCCGGCGTACGGAAGAGGTGCCATAGGGCGGACGTGTCGAGGAGGTACGTGATCACTCGAAGGCTGCCCGCCGGGCACGCTTGACAGCCGCATGCGCGACAGCCGCAGCCTCGAACTCGCCCCGCTCACCCCGCGCGGCCAGCTTCTCGGCGGCCTCCAGTCGCTTGACCCGGTCCACGTAGTCGCGCAGGGCTGCGTTGACCGTCTCCTTCTTCGTCGTGACGCCCATCAACCGCATGGCTTCTGCCAGCGCCTCGTCGTCGAGATCAATCTGGGTGACCGACACAACCACCATCTCCCTGATGTTGATGTATGCATCTACGATACATCGCCAACATTGACGGCTCCAGAGAACTGCACGTTCCGCGTCGTCGATGGCGATGGGGGCCCAGTGATTAATGGCGCGGCCATCGGCCGACGGGACGTTCGACGGCGGTGTCAGCCCGGGGGGAGTGAGGCCCTAATGGGTCACATGGACTTATGTACGCAGTCGATCGTGTGTGCTCTCCGCCGCGCCTCGCCATCCTGAACAGCCACTCCGTCGCATGGGTGGATGAAACTTGCCCAAACCATTACAAGGGTGATCAGCTGGCCTCACGCGATCACGGGGGTGAGTATCCGAGGTACAGCGATTGGCGCTGAGAATGATCATGGTCGGTTTTCTTGATCGGGGTTCGATGAAACACCTGATCAGACCTTCCTTGATCGCGTACGGTCACGCTTCATGCCCGTAGAGTTCTTAACTGACGAACAAGCCGCGCCCTATGGGGCCTTTCAAGAGGTCCCGACGCGCCCTGAGCTGGAACGCTTCTTCTTCCTCGACGACGATGACCGGGATCTGATCGCGCTGCGGCGCGCGGACAGTCACCGTCTCGGGATAGCCGTGCAGCTGTGCACGGTGCGCCACGTGGGGCGGTTCCTCACTGATGACCCGCTGGCAGTGCCGTGGGAGGTGGTCGACTACCTCGCCGGGCAGTTGGGCATCCAGGACGCCTCTCAGGTGAAGCGGTACACCGATCGGCCCAAGACGGCTTATGACCACTCGTGGGAGATCCGGGCGGCCTGGGAGGACGAAGAAGAGGACTGATCTCCGCCCGCACATGACGGCGCCCGGGACGGAATCAGCGTCCCGGGCACAGTCACGAGCGGCCGGGCCGACGGTGATACATGAACCGGCACGGGAAGATTTCGGCATCATGAGAGCCGGGACGACGTCGGGTCGAGTTCCGGTCACCGTGGCAGGGTCTGAGTGACGCGCCACAGCCGGCGGGGCAGGTCGCCCTCCTCGAAGGCGTGGACCTCATTCAGCGTCCAGCCGTCGGCGAGGGCCTCGACCAGGTCGCGGTCGAAGAAGTGCACCGCGAAGCCGCCGTGCTCGTACATGTCGTCGCCGTGCGCGGTGCCGCTGCCGTAGTGGGTGTCGCCGGTGTGGCGGACCGTGTAGACGAACACTCCGCCGGGCCGCAGGACACGGCGGATCTCTGCGACCGCGGCGTGGATCTCCTTCGTGGTCAGAGCCATGCACAGCAGCATGTGCGCGAACGCGGCGTCGACCGAGTCGTCCGCCAGCGGCAGCGGCTCGCGCGCGTCGTGCACCGCAGTGCTGACCCGCCCGGCGACGTCCTGGGCCTGGGCGGCGTCGGTAAGTTGGCGCAGGCCGGTGGCGGAAAAGTCGGTGGCGTGGACGGTGAAGCCTTCGCGGGCGAAGTACAGCGCGTCGCGGCCGTGTCCGGCGCCCAGTTCGAGGACGTCGCGCGCTCCGGCCGTCCGGAGGACGGCGGCGGCGTGTACGGCTGGGTCGGAGGGTTGTTCGCCGTACATGCCCGGGTGGGCGGTGTACGTGCTCTGCCAGTGCTCGCGCTGGGTCTCTGCGAGCTTCTCGTCCCGCTCGTGCGCCACGTGGGCTCCCTCGTTCCGCCAGCATCACTCCCGTGCGGGCCGCAGGTAAGCGTAGGCCCCTCGGCGGACTCCCGATGGCGGGACCGGGCGGTCACAGGGACACGGCTCGCGGGCCGCCCGGCAGGGCTGCCCGGAGTCCGGACGGCCCGAGGTCATGTCCGCTGCCGGGTGAGGGTGGACAGGGCGGCGTCGAGGCGGCGGGTGGCGTCCTCGGCGACGGGCTTGAGGGCGTCCTGGCCGGTCAGGGTGACCATTGTGGCGGGGTCGAGGGCCTGGACGGCGATGCGCTCGCCGTCAGTGCGGACGACGACGTTGCAGGGCAGAAGCAGGCCGATGGAACGGTCCGCCTCGATGGCCTGGTGGGCGAGCGGCGGGTTGCAGGCGCCGAGGATCAGGTAGTTCTCCATGTCGTGGCCGAGCTTCTCCTTCAGCGTGGCCTGCACGTCGATCTCGGTCAGGATGCCGAAACCCTGCTCGGCCAGGGCCTCGCGCACGGCTTTCACGGTCTCCTCGAAGTCACCGGTCACGTGCACGGTGCGGCTGTAGGTCATCGTCATCACCTCTTCCTCGTCTGCTGGCCCCGCTTCTTGCGGAGGCCGCCGGGTACCCGCCGGGTATGGCGGCTCCCCACGGAATATACCCCCAGGGGTACAGGTGTTACGGTGGAAACAGATACCCCCCGGGGTAATTTTCATGCGAAAGGAGTATCCGCGTGTTCTTCGTTGACACCATCGAGCTGGAAGGTCTCGGCAACCGCAGCTACCTGGCCGGCGGTGAGCACATGGCGGTGGCGGTGGACCCGCCGCGCGACATCGACCAGGTCCTGGCGGCAGCCGCCAGGCGCGGTGTGCGGATCTCGCATGTGGTGGAGACCCACATCCACAACGACTACGTCACCGGCGGTCTCGAACTCGCCCGGATCACTGGCGCCCAGTACCTCGTGCCGGCCGACGCGAAGGTCTCGTTCGCGCGGGTGCCCGTCGCAGACGGCGACACCGTGGACATCGACGCCGGCAGCCGGGTGACACTGGCCGCGATCGCGACCCCCGGCCACACCCCGCACCACACCTCCTACGCGCTGCGCGAGGCGGGGCGGCCCGTGGTCGTATTCACCGGCGGCTCCCTGCTGATCGGAACAGTTGGCCGGCCGGACCTGGTCGAGCCGCGGCTGACCAAACAGCTCGCCCGCGCCCAGCACGCCTCCGCCCACCGTCTGGCCTCCGGCCTGCCCGACGAGACGGCCGTGCTGCCGACGCACGGGTTCGGCAGCTTCTGCTCCTCGGCCCAGTCCGATGGGGAGGAGAGCACCATCGGCAAGGAGAAGAGCGCCAATACGGCGCTCACCGTCGATGTGGACACCTTCGTCGCCGACCTGCTGGCCGGGCTGGAGGACGTGCCCGCCTACTACGCGCACATGGGCCCGGCCAACGCCACGGGCCCCGCCCCGGTCGATCTGACGCCGCCCGCGCTCGCGGATCCCGGTGAGATCGCTTTGCGCCTCGCGGCCGGTGAGTGGGTGGTCGACCTGCGCAACCGCGTGGCCTTCGCCGAAGGGCACGTGGCCGGGTCGTTCAACTTCGAGGCCGACGGCAAGATCGCCACCTACCTCGCCTGGATGATCCCCTGGGGCAAGCCGGTCACCCTGCTCGCCGAATCGGCCCAGCAGCTCGCCGAAGCCCAGCGCGAACTGGTACGGGTGGGCATCGACCGGCCGGCCGCCGCCGCGACCGGCGGCCCAGCCGCCTGGCTGCCCACCGAGCAGACACCCGCCTCTTTCCCGCGCTCCACGTTCGCCGGCCTCGCCGCCCACGGAGCCGAGAACGCGGTGGTCCTGGACGTGCGCCGCGACTCCGAGCGGACGAACGGCTGGATCGAAGGATCGGTGCACATCCCCATCCACGAGCTTCCCGGCCGCCTTGCCGAGGTACCGCAGGGGACGGTGTGGGTGCACTGCGCCGGCGGCATGCGCGCCGCGATCGCCGCGTCCCTGCTGGACGCGGCAGGCCGGGATGTCGTCGCCGTCGACGACGGCTTCGACGCCGCCGCCGACGCCGGCCTGCCCCTGACCACCGGCTGATCCCCGCCCCCAGCACGAGAAAGGGGGAACGTCATGTTCCTCTTCCGCCGCACCCAGCCCCGTCTCAGCGTGGACCAGGCTCGCAGCCGTACCGGCGGCCAGGCCCCGGACGCGGTCCTGCTCGATGTCCGCGAGAAGCCGGAGTGGAACGCCGGCCACGCCCCTGGCGCCCTGCACGCCCCGCTGTCGAAGCTCGTCGCCGGCGGCGCCCTGCCGCCCGGGGCGTCGGGCAGGCCGCTGGTGGTGATCTGCCGCAGCGGGCACCGTTCCCAGCAGGCGGCCAAACTCCTCACCCAGCGCGGAGAACAAGCGGTCGACGTCATGGGCGGCATGAACGCGTGGGCCGCCTCCGGATACCCGGTCAGCGACGAACGCGGGAACAGCGGCCAGATAGCGTGATGGCCCTCGTTCTCGCCGTCATCGCCGGGGCCGTCATTGGCCTCGCCCTCGGAGCCCTGGGGGGCGGCGGCAGCGTCCTGGCCGTGCCCGCTCTGATCTACCTGCTCGGCTTCACCCCGGCAGCGGCCACCACCGCCAGCCTGATCATCGTGGCCGCCACCTCCGCCACCGCCCTGTACGCCCACGCACGCGACGGCCACGTCGCCTGGAAAGCCGGATCACTCTTCGCAGCCGCGGGCATCATCCCCGCCTACCTCGCCGGAGCAGCCTCCAGTCACATACCCGCGGCGGGCCTGACCATGGCGTTCGCGGTGATCGCCGCGCTGGCGGCCCTGCGCATGCTCCGCCCCTCCACCTCCGAGCCGACGGGCCGGATACGGCCCGGCAAGGCGGCCGGGGCGGGCGCCGGGCTCGGTGCGGTGACCGGATTCCTCGGCGTAGGAGGCGGATTCCTCGCCGTCCCGGCCCTGGTGAGCGTGCTCGGGCTGACGATGCGCAGGGCGGTAGGCACAAGCCTGCTCGTCATCACCGTCAACTCACTCGCTGCCCTGACCGCCCGCACCGGAACCGGCGGCGGCATCCAGTGGGAGGTCATCGGACCGTTCACCGGGGCCGCGATCCTCGGCGCCTGGGACGGCAAACGCCTCGCCGCCAAGATCTCCGGACCCACTCTGCAGAGAGTGTTCGCCGGCGTACTCCTGGCGGTGGCCGCGTTCATGCTCATCGACGTGATCGCATGAACCATGAACACGGCGCCCACCGGTTCTCAGGCCAGTGACAGGAACAGCTTCTCCAGCCGGGCCCGCATCTCATCGCGGTCACCGGCCGTCTGTCCGCCCTCGGCCATGCAGTGCTGCAGCCCGGTCGCGATGATCGCGAATCCGGCCCGGTCCAACGCGCGGGAGACCGCCGCGAGCTGCGTGATCACGTCCTCGCAGTCCCGGCCCTCCTCGATCATCTTGATGATCCCCGCGATCTGCCCCTGAGCCCGCCGCAGCCGGTTCAGCACCGATTTCAGCTCATCGGCCGCCATCTCAAGCTCCACTGTCCACCTCCACGAAGAAAATACCCCTAGGGGTATCGTACCGGGTACGGACACCCGCCCCCGGACTAATTTCGAAGGGACCACCCCGCACATGACCACCCCCACGGCCCTCATCCCCGCCCAGGCCGCCGCCCGCCTGCACGAGTACACCGTCATCGACGTACGCACCCCGGGCGAATACGCCGCAGGCCACGTCCCCGGCGCCCACAACATCCCCCTCGACCACCTCCACACCGCATTGCCCGCCCTCAAGGCCGCAGCCGCCCGCGGCGACCTCCTCGTGGTCTGCGCCTCCGGCAACCGCTCCACCACCGCCTGCGCAGAACTGGCCGCCGCCGACATCCCCGCCGCCACCCTCACCGGCGGTACCACCGCATGGGCCGGCGAGGGCCGCACCCTCCACCGCCCCGAGAACGGCCGGGCCGTCTGGCCCATGGAACGCCAGGTGCGACTCGCCGCCGGATCCCTCGTCGTCCTCGGCCTCGCCGCCGGCACCCGCTGGCGCCCCGCCCGCTGGCTGTCCGCCGCCATCGGCACCGGCCTGGTCTTCTCCGCCGCCACCAACACCTGCGGCATGGCCGCCGCCCTCGCCAAACTCCCCCACAACCAGCCCCGCACCACCGACCTCGACGCCACCCTGCAAGCACTGCAGGACTGACACACCGACCGACAAGACCGGGACAACCACTGTCAAGACAAGGGCTACTGCTCGGTCCCCGGACGCGACGGCCACCGTTGGCGAGAAGGCGGACGCGTGAGGGTGCCGGGCCACTCGCACAAATGACCATCTGTGCGAGTTCTGCGAGAGCCCCGAAAGCGATCACGTTTCCGCAGGTCGCCATTCGCAGAAGTCCTCTCAGAAGTGGCAGGTTGCGCGAGAGGCAATCTGCGAGACTGATCGCGTGGATCTGACGCCCGATCAAGCCGCAATCGCGGTAGAACGCAACGACTGCCCCAAATGCGAGGTACCCGCCGGGAGTCCGTGCCGAACGCGCGGTGGGAAGACCGCGGCGAAGTACCACACCCCGCGCTTCGTCCTCGTACCCGCGCTGCGCGAGCACCTCGACATCCTCATCCCCGCCGACCGGGGTCCAGGGCGTCCGTGGAAGCAGGGACCGGCGCCCGTCGCGCTGCCCGCGCAGCGCGACGCGAAGCAGATCCGAATCGGGTACGCCCGTACATCGACGGCCCGGCAAGAGCTGGCGAGCCAGCTTGACGCCCTCCGCGAGGCGGACTGCCACAAGATCTACCAGGAGCAGATCAGCACCCGCATCAAGGTGCGGCCCGAGCTAGAGAAGGCGCTCGCGCTGGCCCGCCAGTTCAAGGAGGCCGCCCCCGATACGCCGGTCGTCTTCACCGTCCACGAGCTCAAGCGCCTGGCGCGCAACGCGGCCGAGCTGATGACGCTCTCCGCCGAGCTCCAGGCCGACGACATCCAGCTCGAACTCCTTACCGGCCCGCTCGCCGGGATCTACGACCCCAACGGCATGGGGGCGATGTTCTTCGCCGTGCTCGCCGTCGCCGGGCAGATCGAGCGCAACTACATCCGCGAGAAGACCCTGGAGGGCCAGGTCAGCGCCGCGAAGAAAGGCAACCACGGCGGACGGCCCAAGGTCATCGACGACGACATGCTCACCTTCGCGCTCGCGCTGAAGGACAAGGGCGTCCCCGTCCCCGAGATCGCGGGCAAGCTCACCATCAAGACCGGCAAGAACGCAGGCACCTCGCCCTCGGTCGCCTCGCTGTACCGGGCGTTCTCTGAGGCCGAGGAAACCGAATCGGTCACGTAACCCCCAAGGCCGGCTCCGCCACCCGCACAGCACCATGATCGTTCTCAGCGCCAACCGCTGTACCGCGGATACTCACGCCCGGATCAGTGGCAACCAGGCACAGGTCGTCACGCGACCGCTCCCTGGTCTGTGCTGCGCGGCGGTACCCCAAGCCGGGTCTTCTGCGCGTCCCCCGCTTCCGTCCACCAATGACGCCCGGGACCGCGCCATCCGAGCATCGGATGGGCCTGGCGCTGCCAAGCAGCTTGCGTACTCCCCCGGCCGACGGAACCTCCAAGGTCGCACCTGGTGTTCCGGTTGGGCCGTTTCCAGTACGGGCCGTTATCTGGAACCGACGCGGCGCACCCAGCCAACGCTGCTACCCGCCCCGACCTGATCCCCGCGTCCCCACCACGTCCCCACAACCTGTGCTGCGACCCTCAGGGACAGCCGCACCCCAGCTGGTGACCAGCTTGATCAGCCGTAAAACGGCAGGTCAACACGCTGGCGTGCACCCAGGACGGAAGGGAACTACGCAATGCTCCATGCAACTGAGCAGCGGATTGAGTCCGTTGAGCCCAAGTTCATGTTCGGACGCCCCAGAAGAGACGTTTCCGCAGGTCAGAGGCTTGCGCAAGTGGGGCGGGTGGGACTCGAACCCACGGCCGACGGATTATGAGTCCGCTGCTCTAACCGGCTGAGCTACCGCCCCTAACGGCGCGTCGCGCACATATGTGCGCGCCGTCTGCCGCAGCATAGCCGGTCATACGATCTCCTGCCTCGGATGGTCGGCAACGCATGCCCATCAGGACTTCGTTGCCGCCCGACCGGTTCCCGGACACACGAAAAAGGACCCCAGAGGGGTCCTTTTCCTTGCTGCTCCCCCGACTGGACTCGAACCAGTAACCCTCCGGTTAACAGCCGAATGCTCTGCCAATTGAGCTACAGGGGACTGCGCTCCCCCGACTGGACTCGAACCAGTAACCTGCCGGTTAACAGCCGGCTGCTCTGCCAATTGAGCTACAGGGGATTGCTGCGTTGCACCGAACGTACCCACCGGATGGCGTCCCGGGAAGCGTGTGCTCGCTGCGACACATACATTAGCGCAAGCAGGGGGGTGCTCCGCCAATCGGTATGCCCCCTGGGTGATCACGGGTGCCTCCGGGTAGGCGGCCTGCACAGCCCCCGCGGTCCGAAATGCCCCGGCAGCAGGGGACCGCCGACGTAAAGAAGGGTGGCAGCCATGCGCTACCGACTCACGTTCATCGCCGGACTGGCCCTCGGGTACGTGATCGGCACCAGGGCCGGACGCGAGCGCTACGAGCAGCTGAAGAAGTCCGCGCGCCAGATCTCCCAGAACCCGGCCGTGCGCAACGCCGCGGAGTCCGCCGCCCACAACGGCCGGGACATCGCGGGCAAGGCGTTCCACACGGTCAGCGACAAGGTCGGGGACCGGATGCCCGACTCGGTGGCCGAGCGGGTGCGCTCGCTGCGTGAGCGCAGCGGGCAGAGCGGCGAGGACGACTGGGGGACGACCAACACCTAGCCCCGCGCCCGGCCCGTGGCGGGTCCGCCCCCGCCCCGGCATACCCGCTCCATCCGCCGCGCCCGGCCAGCGATGTCCGGGCGCGGCGCACCATGCCCGGCACATGCGGCAGAATCTTGAGCATGGGGATAGTCGCCGGCTTGGACAGTTCGTCTGCATTTACGCGCATCGTGGTGTGCGACACCGACACGGGTGCCGTGCTGCGGCAGGGGTACGCCCCGCATCCCGTGGAGGCGAAAGCCACCGAGGCGGATCCACAGGTGTGGCTCCTCTCGCTGGGCGAAGCCGCGGGCGGCGGGCTGCTGGAAGGTGTCCAGGCCATCGGCGTATGCGCACAGCAGCACGGCATGATCCCGCTCGACGGGCAGGGGTCCCCGGTGCGGCCGGCCCTGCTCGGCAATGACAAGCGCGCCCAGGTCGCCGCCGCCGATCTCATCGACGCCCTCGGCGGACGCCAGCCGTGGGCGGAGGCCGTCGGGTCGGTGCCGCAGGCACCGCAGCCGGTGGCGAAGCTGCGCTGGCTGGCGCGCAACGAGCCGGAAGCGGCGCAGCGCACCGCCATGGTGATGCAGCCGCACGACTGGCTGGTGTGGCAGTTGCTCGGGCGGCCCGCGCGCAGGACCACCGACCGGGGCGCGGCGTCCGGCACCGGCTACTGGTCGGCGGCCACCGGCGCCTACCGGCCCGATCTGGTGGAGATCGCGCTGGGCCACCAGGCCGCGCTGCCCGAGGTGCTCGGCCCGTCCGACGCCGCCGGGACCACCCCCGAGGGGCTGCTGATCTCCGCCGGTACGGGCGAGACGATGGCCGCGGCCTTCGGCCTCGGCGTCGGGGTCGGCGACGCGGTCGTGTCGCTGGGGGCCTCGGGTTCGGTGATGGCGGTGCACCACGAGGCGCTGGTGGATTCCAGCGGGCTGATCACCTCGTTCGCGGACGCGACCGGGATGCATCTGCCGGTCGTCCACACCCTCAACGCCGTACGGGCGCTGCGGGGCACCGCGGAACTGCTCGGGACGGACCTGGACGGGCTCTCGGAGCTGGCCCTGAAGTCGTCGCCGGGAGCGTACGGGCTCGTACTCCTGCCGTATCTGGAGGGTGAGCGGACGCCGCAGCTGCCGCACACCGCCGGGACGCTCAGTGGGCTGCGGCGCGAGTCGATGAAGCCCGAGCACCTGGCGCGCGCGGCCTTCGAGGGCATGCTCTGCTCGCTCGCCGACGCGCTGGACGTGCTGCGGGGCCGCGGTGTCGAGGTCGGGCGGGTGTTCCTGCTCGGGGCCGCCGCCGAGCTGCCCGCCGTGCAGGCTGCGGCGCCCGCGATCTTCGGTACGCAGGTGGTCGTGCCGCAGCCCGCGGAGTACGCGGCGCTGGGCGCGGCCAGGCAGGCCGCCTGGGCCCTCGGCGTCTCGCAGGGCACCCTCTCCCCCCACACCCCGCCGGCCTGGCAGGGCGCGGCGGCGCAGGTGCTCGAACCGGGCGAGGAGCTGCCGATGGGGCAGGCCGTGCGACAGCAGTACGGAGCGACGCGGGATCAGATCCACCCCGGCGCCTTCGATTCCTGACCGGGGCGCGGCGCTCTGCGAGCGGGCTCGATCGGATCCGGGGGATTTGTGGAGACCGGCGCAAGTATTGACCCCGGGTTGACGTAATCCCTTGGAATTCCCGGGGTCCGGTGGCGGAAGATGGGGCGGCCCCGATCTTGCCGACCGCCGGATCCGCCGACCACCGAGAGACTGCGCGTGCTCATAAGACTCCTACGGGCCCACCTCGGCCCGTACAAGAAACCCATCGCCCTGCTGGTGCTGCTGCAGCTGCTGCAGACCTGCGCCACTCTCTATCTGCCCACCCTCAACGCGGACATCATTGACAACGGTGTCGTGACCGGGGACACGGGCTACATCCTGGAGTTCGGCGGTCTCATGATCGCCATCAGCCTGGTCCAGGTGGCCTGCAACATCGGTGCGGTCTTCTACGCCGCACGGACCGCGTCGGCGCTCGGGCGCGACGTGCGGGCGGCCGTCTTCGAGCGGGTGCAGAGCTTCTCCGCGCGGGAGGTCGGCCAGTTCGGCGCCCCGTCGCTCATCACCCGGACCACCAATGACGTCCAGCAGGTCCAGATGCTGGTGCTGATGGGCTTCACGATGATGGTGTCGGCGCCGATCATGTGCGTGGGCGGCATCATCATGGCGCTCGGCCAGGACGTGCCGCTCTCGGGTGTGCTCGTCGCGGTCGTCCCGGTCCTCGGGATCTCCGTGAGCCTGATCGTGCGGCGGATGCGACCGCTGTTCCGCACCATGCAGACGCGGCTCGACACCGTCAACCAGGTGCTGCGCGAGCAGATCAGCGGCAACCGGGTGATCAGGGCCTTCGTGAAGGACGACTACGAGAAGGGCCGCTTCCGCAAGGCCAACACCGAGCTGACGGACGTGTCGTTGGCCGCGGGGCGGCTGATGACGCTGATGTTCCCCATCGTGATGACGGTGGTGAACGTCGCCAGCGTCGCGGTGGTCTGGTTCGGCGCGCAGCGGATCGACAGCGGCGGGATGCGGATCGGGGCGCTGACCGCGTTCCTCGCGTACCTGATGCAGATCGTGATGGCCGTGATGATGGCCACCTTCATGTTCATGATGGTGCCCCGCGCCGAGGTGTGCGCCGAGCGCGTCGAGGAGGTACTCGACACCGCGTCGAGCGTGGTTCCGCCCGCCGATCCCGTACGGGAACTGGGCAGGCACGGGCAACTGGAGCTGCGCGGCGCGGGTTTCTGCTATCCGGGGGCCGAGGAGCCCGTCCTGCGCGACATCTCCCTGGTCGCCAGGCCGGGCGAGACGACCGCGATCATCGGGTCGACCGGCAGCGGGAAGTCGACGCTGCTGGGGCTCGTACCGCGACTGTTCGACGTGACGGACGGCGAGGTGCTGGTCGACGGCGTGGACGTACGCAGGCTGGAGCCCGTCCTGATGGCGAAGACGGTGTCGCTCGTGCCGCAGAAGCCGTATCTGTTCTCCGGGACTGTCTCGACGAACCTGCGGTACGGGAAGCCGGACGCCACGGACGAGGAGCTGTGGCACGCCCTGGACGTGGCGCAGGCAAGGGAGTTCGTGGAGGAACTGGAGGGCGGGCTGAACGCGCCCGTCGCCCAGGGCGGTACGAACGTCTCCGGCGGTCAGCGCCAACGGCTCGCGATCGCCCGGACGTTGGTACAGCGGCCGGAGATCTATCTGTTCGACGACTCGTTCTCGGCGCTGGACTACGCGACGGACGCGGCGCTGCGGGCCGCGCTGGGACGGGAGACGGCCGATGCGACCGTGGTCATCGTCGCCCAGCGGGTGTCGACCAT
This sequence comes from Streptomyces sp. A5-4, assembly GCF_051131715.1. Classification (NCBI taxonomy): domain Bacteria; kingdom Bacillati; phylum Actinomycetota; class Actinomycetes; order Kitasatosporales; family Streptomycetaceae; genus Streptomyces; species Streptomyces sp. A5-4. The sequence goes on from NZ_CP178591.1 coordinate 2,243,666, forward strand.
CCGGGACGCCGACCGGATCGTGGTCCTCGACGAGGGCCGGGTCGTCGGGACCGGACGCCATCACGAGCTGATGGCGGGCAACGAGACGTACCGGGAGATCGTGCTCTCCCAGCTGACGGAGGCTGAGGCGGCATGAGCGGACCTGCTGGACGCATGATGGGCGGACCCGTCGAACGGTCCATGGACTTCAAGGGCTCCGCGCGGCGACTGCTCAGGCAGTTCGCCCCGGAGAAGATCACACTGAGCTGGATGTTGGCGGCGGGTGTGCTGAGCGTCGCGCTCTCGGTGATCGGGCCGAAGATCCTCGGCAGGGCGACCGACCTGATCTTCTCGGGCGTGGTCGGCCGGCAGATGCGGGAGGGCGGGACCAAGCAGCAGGCCATCGACGGCCTGCGGGCCAAGGGGGACGACGGGCTCGCCGACATGCTGTCCGGGGTGGACTTCACCCCAGGACAGGGCATCGACTTCGACGGCGTCGGGGAAGTCCTGCTGTTCGTGCTCGTGGTGTACGTGGCCGCGGGGCTGTTGATGCTGGTGTCGTCGCGGCTCTCCATCCTCGTCATCAACCGGACCGTGTACCGGATGCGCGAGGACATCCAGGCGAAGCTGTCGCGGCTGCCGCTGAGGTACTTCGACCAGCAGAAGCGCGGCGAGCTGCTCAGCCGGGCCACGAACGACGTCGACAACATCTCGCAGACCATGCAGCAGACGATGGGCCAGCTCATCAACTCCGTGCTGACCATCGTGGGCGTGCTGGGGATCATGTTCTGGATCTCGCCGCTGCTGGCGCTGGTCGCGCTGGTGACCGTGCCGCTGTCGGTGCTGGTGGCCGCGAAGGTCGGCAAGCGGTCGCAGCCGCAGTTCGTGCAGCAGTGGAAGACGACCGGCAAGCTCAACGCGCACATCGAGGAGATGTACACCGGGCACGCGCTGGTGAAGGTCTTCGGGCGCGCGGACGAGTCGGCCGAGGCGTTTCGCGAGCAGAACGACGCGCTGTACGAGGCCGGGTTCAAGGCGCAGTTCAACAGCGGGATCATGCAGCCGCTGATGATGTTCCTCTCGAACCTCAACTACGTGCTGGTGGCGGTCGTGGGCGGTCTTCGGGTCGCGTCGGGCACGCTGTCGATCGGTGATGTGCAGGCGTTCATCCAGTACTCGCGGCAGTTCTCGATGCCGCTGACGCAGGTCGCCTCGATGGCGAACCTGCTGCAGTCCGGGGTCGCCTCGGCCGAGCGGATCTTCGAACTGCTCGACGCGGAGGAGCAGGAGCCGGACTCCGCGGACGCGCCGTTCCCGGTGGAGTCGCTGGGGCAGGTCTCGCTGGAGAAGGTGTCCTTCCGCTACGAGCCCGACAGGCCGCTCATCGAAAGCCTGTCCGTGAAGGTCGAGCCGGGCCAGACCGTCGCCATCGTCGGGCCCACGGGCGCGGGCAAGACGACGCTGGTGAATCTGCTGATGCGGTTCTACGAGGTGACGGGCGGCCGGATCACCATCGACGGCACGGACATCTCGAAGATGTCGCGCGAGGGGCTGCGGTCGGGGATCGGCATGGTCCTTCAGGACACCTGGCTGTTCGGCGGGACGATCGCCGAGAACATAGCGTACGGGGCGTCGCGCGAAGTGACGCGCGAGGAGATCGAGGAGGCGGCGCGGGCCGCCCACGCCGATCGGTTCGTGCGGACGCTGCCCGACGGCTACGACACGATGATCGACGAGGAGGGGTCGGGGGTGAGCGCGGGCGAGAAGCAACTGATCACGATCGCGCGGGCGTTCCTGTCCGACCCGGTGATCCTTGTCCTCGACGAGGCGACGAGCTCGGTGGACACCAGGACCGAGGTCCTGATCCAGAAGGCGATGGCGCGGCTGGCCCATGGCCGTACCAGTTTCGTGATCGCGCACCGGCTGTCCACGATCCGGGACGCGGACGTGATCCTGGTGATGGAGAACGGCTCGATCGTCGAACAGGGCACCCACGACGGGCTGCTGGCGGCGGGCGGGGCGTACGCCCGGCTGCATGCGGCGCAGTTCGCGCAGGCGGTGGCCGAGGTGGATTAGGGGCGGGTGTGCGGGGCGGGCCGGGGTGCGGTGCGTGGGCGGGGCGGCGAACAGCCTCGCAGGCGACCCGCACCCCTCCCCGGCCCCGCCTCAGTCCAGATAGCCCCGCAGCTGGTCCGCGAAGGCGTGGTCCCTGAGCTTGTTCAGGGTCTTGGATTCGATCTGCCGGATCCGCTCGCGCGTCACGCCGAAGATCCGCCCGATCTCCTCCAGCGTCCGGGGCCGCCCGTCCATCAGCCCGTAGCGGAGCTGCACCACCTTGCGCTCGCGCTCGCCCAGCGTGGAGAGCACCGCTTCCAGGTGCTCCCGCAGCAGCAGGAACGCCGCCGACTCGACGGGTGACGCCGCGTCGCCGTCCTCGATGAGGTCCCCGAGGGCGACATCGTCCTCCTCGCCCACCGGCGCGTGCAGCGACACCGGTTCCTGGGCGAGGCGCAGCACTTCGCTGACTCGCTCGGGGGTCAGCTCCAGATGGGTGGCGACCTCCTGGGGCGTCGGCTCGTAGCCCCGCTCCTGGAGCATCCGGCGCTGAACGCGCACCACGCGGTTGATCAGCTCGACGACATGGACCGGGACCCGGATCGTGCGGGCCTGGTCGGCCAGCGCACGGGACATCGCCTGCCTGATCCACCACGTCGCGTACGTCGAGAACTTGTAGCCGCGGGCGTAGTCGAACTTCTCGACGGCGCGGATGAGGCCGAGGTTGCCCTCCTGGACCAGGTCCAGCATGGTCAGACCGCGGCCGACATAACGCTTGGCGACGGACACGACGAGACGCAGATTCGACTCGATCAGACGGCGCTTGGCCATCCGGCCCATGACCACCAGCTTGTCGAGGTCCACCGCGAGCCGGGAGTCCGGATCGGGGACGGTACGGAGCTTCTCCTCGGCGAAGAGGCCCGCTTCGACCCGGCGGGCCAGGTCCACCTCCTCGACCGCGGTGAGCAGCGCGATGCGCCCGATTTCGCGCAGATACTGCCGGAAGAGGTCGGAGGAGGGCCCGCCGGTGTCGGTGCGGCTGTTGCGCCGCTCGGTCACTTCGGGCTTCTCCGGGGTGTCGGCCGGGTCGTCCACGAGGATTTCGGCCTCGGTTTCTGCGGGCTCGGCCTCGGGGTGGTGTACGCCCCGGCTCTGCGGAGGGACCTTGGCGATGACGGCGACATCGGCGTCCGTATCGGCGTCCTTCAAGGTCTGCGTCTGGGTCTGCACGGGGGGCGACCTCCAGGGTGATCGCTGCCGGTTCGGGGGCGTACGGCAACGGAACGGTGGCGGCGACCGGGCCGCCGTCCGTCCCGTACACAATGAGCGGATCCGCGGGTGTGTGGCCCACTCGGCGTGGGCCGGCCGCGCTCCGAGGACTCAGGCACCGCAATCAGTGTGGGGTACGACACATCACCGCCACGAGGGGCGTGCGGTGACTTTTTGAGTCCGGTCCGTGACCGGCCGGTCACGCGAGGGGCCCGGGGGACGCGTGGGGCCGCGGGGCACTGCCCTCAGAGCGCGGCGGCGCCGTTGTTGCGCAGGGCCTCGCCGTACTGCTGGAGGACCCACAGCTCGCTCTGTACGGCGGCCAGGTGCTCGGGGTCCACATTCGGCCCGAGGCGGGCGAAGGTGCCCTGGACGTCGAGGATGCGGCGGTCGACCGCGCGCAGCCTGACATGGACCAATTGCATGCCCGCGTAGATGTCGTCGACGGACTTGCGCATGATCGCCTCGACGGCGAGCTCGGTGACGAGGGCGCGCAGCGTGTCGTTGGGCGCGGTGTCCCGCACCCGCGTCAGGTAGTCGGAGGGGTCCACGACACCCTGCTCGGCGCCGCCGGCGTCCTCGATGGTCTGGCGCACCGCGGCGTACGGCGGGGCGGTGAACTCGTCGACCCCGTAGGCGTCGAAGGCCGGGGAGACCAGATCGGGGCGCTGGAGGGCGAGCTTGAGCAGCTCGCGCTCGGTGCGGTGGGCGGGGCTGCGCAGATTCAGGGCAGGGCCCGAGGGGCCCGCGCTGCCGCCGCCGCCCAGGTCCTGCGCGGGGACGGGACGCCGGCCCTGGGGTGCGGCGGGGCCCCGGCCGCCGCGGTCGCGGGCCCAACGGGCCAGCTGTGCGACGCGCTTGATCACGAACTGGATGTCCATGATGCCGAGGATCCCGGCGAGCTGGACGGCGGATTCGTGCTGGATCGCGATGTTCTTGATGTTGGCGACGATCGGCGCGGCCTCGTCGAGGGCGGCGGCCCGCCCCGCGGGGGTCTCCAGGTTGTGCCGGGACACCACGTGCCGGATCGCGAACTCGAAGAGCGGTGTGCGTGTTTCGACCAGGGACGCCACGGCCGCGTCGCCCTGCGCGAGGCGCAGGTCGCAGGGGTCCATGCCGCCCGGGGTGATCGCGATGGAGGTCTCGGCGGCGAACTTCTGGTCGTCCTCGAAGGCGCGCAGCGCGGCCTTCTGCCCCGCCGCGTCGCCGTCGAAGGTGAAGACGACCTCGGCCGAGGCGTTGTCCATGAGCAGCCGGCGGAGGATCTTGATGTGGTCGCCGCCGAAGGCCGTGCCGCAGGTGGCGATGGCGGTGGTGACGCCGGCCAGGTGGCAGGCCATGACGTCGGTGTACCCCTCGACGACGACGGCCTTGCTGGTCTTGGCGATTTCCTTCTTGGCCAGGTCGATGCCGTACAGGACCTGGGACTTCTTGTAGATCGGGGTCTCGGGGGTGTTGAGGTACTTGGGCCCGTTGTCGTCGTCGCGGAGCTTGCGCGCGCCGAAGCCGACGACCTCGCCGGTGATGTCGCGGATCGGCCACATCAGCCGGCCGCGGAACCGGTCGATGGGGCCCCGGCGGCCCTCCTGGGAGATACCGGAGAGCGTCAGCTCCTTGTCGGTGAAGCCCTTGCCGCGCAGATAGCGGGTGAGGTGGTCCCAGCCCGCCGGGCTGTAACCGACGCCGAAGTGCTGGGCCGCGCTCTGCTCGAAACCGCGCTCGGCCAGGAACTTGCGGCCGATCTCGGCCTCCGCGGAGTCCAGCTGCTCGACGTAGAACTCCGCCGCGGCCTTGTGGGCCTCGACCAGGCGGACACGCTCGCCGCGCTGGTGGGTGGGGTTGTACCCGCCCTCTTCGTATCGCAGGGTGATGCCCGCCAGGGCGGCGAGGCGCTCGACCGTCTCGGAGAAGGAGAGATGATCGATCTTCATCACGAAGGCGATCGTGTCGCCGCCCTCCTGGCAGCCGAAGCAGTGGAAGAGACCCTTGCTCGGGCTGACCTGGAAGGACGGGGACTTTTCGTCATGAAAGGGGCACAGCCCCTTGAAGTTGCCACCACCGGCGCTGCGCAGTTGGAGGTACTCGGACACAACGGCGTCGATCGGGACCGCGTCCCGAACCGCCTTCACGTCGTCATCGTTGATCCTGCCGGCCACGCGTGAAGTGTACGGCGGCGCTCGGACACTCCTGTCGGTGCGACGCTCAGGCGAGCAGTGAAGCCAGGTCGACGGTGGGGTCGGAGAGGGCGTCGGCGTCGACCCTGACCCCGCTGCGGATCAGCCGCTGGATGGGTTCGGTGACTTCCCACACATTCACGTTCATGCCCGCGAGGACCCGGTGGTCCTTCAGCCAGAAGGCGATGAACTCCCGTTTTCCCGCGTCGCCACGGATGAGGACCTGGTCGTACGAGCCGGGGGGCGCCCAGCCCGAGTACTCCAGGCCGAGGTCGAACTGGTCGGAGAAGAAGTACGGGACCCGGTCGTACGCGACCTGCCGGCCCAGCATGGCGCGGGCCGCGGCCGGGCCGCTGTTGAGGGCGTTGGCCCAGTGCTCGACACGCAGCCGGGTGCCGAACAGGGGGTGGTGCGCGGCGGCGACATCACCGGCCGCGTGGATGTCGGGGTCCGAGGTGCGCAGGGCGGCGTCGACGATGATGCCGCCGCCCTGCGCGGGGTCGAAGAGGTCGAGACCGGCGGATTCCGCGAGCGCGGTGCGTGGGGCGGCGCCGATCGCGGCGAGGACGTCGTGGGCGGGGTGCTCCTCGCCGTCGTCGGTGCGGGCCGCGAGCACCATGCCGTCCTGGCCGACGATCTCGGTGAGGCGGGCGCCGAAGTGGAAGCGCACACCGTGCTCGCTGTGCAGGTCGGTGAAGAGCTGGCCGAGCTCGGGGCCGATGACCTGATGCAGCGGGGTCGGCTCGGGTTCGACGACGGTGACCTCGGCGCCGTAACCGCGGGCGGCGGCGGCGATTTCCAGGCCGATCCAGCCGGCCCCGGCGATGACGAGGTGGCCGTTGTCGCGGCCGAGGGTGGCCAGCACCCCGCGCAGCCGCTCGGCGTGGGCGAGGCGGCGCAGGTGGTGGACGCCGGCCAGGCCGGTGCCCGGGATGTCGAGGCGGCGCGGCTCGGAGCCGGTGGCCAGCAGCAGCTTGTCGTAGCGGACGGTGGCGCCGTCGCCGAGCAGGACCGTCCTGGTGGCGCGGTCGAGGTGGACGACGGTCTGGCCGAGGTGCAGCTCGATGTCGGCCTGGGCGTACCAGCCGGGCTCGTGGACGAAGACGCTGTCGCGTTCCTCGGTACCGGCCAGGAAGCCCTTGGACAGGGGCGGACGTTCGTACGGATGCTCACGTTCGTCGCCGATGAGGATCACCCGGCCGGTGAATCCCTCGGCACGGAGAGTCTCCGCGGCCTTCGCCCCCGCCAGTCCCCCACCGACGATGACGAACGTCTGATCTGCGTCGACCACTTGGTGCCTCCTCTGTGCCTGCCCATACGCTACGCCGCCGGGTTCGAGCGTCCCGCACAGAGGGTGATGGGGGAAGAGGGGGCGCGCCGCGGTGCGCGTGCGGAGGGCTTGTTCCCGACCCCGCCTCTTCGCGCTGTGACACGTCGCGGGCGCCGCCGCATCGGGGCTCCGCCCGGGGCCCCTGGCCTCGGGCGCCGGCCGCGGATGGGCCGGAAGGCGGCTCGGGCGCATGAGAACGGTGGCCGCGGACGTCTCCCCCGTTGACAGCCCGCAGCCACCACTCCTCCAGGGTCACGCTCATATGGACGGCATGCGGGGCTTTCGTGCACAACGCAAATGGACCGCACGGTTCCGCCTGGAGGTGACTAGTGTCTGACGCACCGAAGTTGCACCAGGGGGCAGGGCGCGGGGAGAGAGCGGGGCGTGCGGGCGCGATGTTGCGCATCCACTTCACCACTGAGGATCTGAACCGGCTGCGGGTCGCCGCGCAGCCGGACCCGCTGTGGGAGATCGTGCACAGCCTGCACCTGCTGCAGAACCGGCAGGAGGCGCTGGTCTTCGACCCGTGGCGCCGCGAGGTGCGGGCGGCGCTCGCACGGGCGGGCCTGACCAGGACGGTGGCCGCGCTGATCCGGCTGTGCCCCTCCGCCGCGTACTTCCCGGACTTCCTCACCCCCGGCCAGGGCATCGCGGATCTGGAGACGGGGGTGGACCGGATGCTGTCCACGCCGGTGTCCCGGCTCGCCGACGAGCTCGGCCGGCTCTACGAGGGCGGCCCGGTGCCACCGGTCGCCCGGTTGCTGGCGCAAGGGGACCCGCAGGCGCTGTTGCGGCTCGGCGACGCGCTGCGCCGCTACTACGCGGTGGCGGTGGAGCCGTATCAGGAGGCGATCGCCTGGGCGGCGGCCGCGGACCGGCAGGCCCGCGCCGAGGCGGCGCTGGAGTACGGCCCGGAGGGGCTGCTGGCGAGCTACCGGCCCGTGCTGACCCGGCGGGACGACGGGACGCTGGAGGCCTCCTACCCGGTGGAGCGCGAACTGGAGCTGCGCGGGCAGTCGTTGACCATGCTGTGCTCGTTCTTCTGCATCCGGCGCCCGATCACGCTGGCCGATCCGGCGCTGCCGCCGGTACTCGTCCATCCGATGACGCCCGAGCCCGGCTGGCTCGCCCGCTTCCACGCCGGTGCGGCGGGCGAGGGCGCGGCCGGGCAACCCGTCGCCCATCTCATCGGCCATACCCGGGCCGCGGTGCTCGACGTACTGGACCGGCCGATGACCACGACTCAGCTCGGCGACACCCTGCGGCTGACGCTGTCGACGGCGAGCCGGCACGCGACGGTGCTGCGGGAGGCGGGGCTGATCGCGTCGGAGCGGCGCGGCAGCCATGTCCTGCACCGCCGGACCACGCTGGGGGACGCGCTCATGAACGGCGTGGCGTTCGCGTCGTGAGGCGGGCGTGCAGCGAGCGGGCCGCCGCGTCGGTGAAGGACGAGATCTGGTCGACGAGCACCCGCTTGCGGGCCCGGTCGTCGGGCGCGGCGTCCCACAGGGCGCGGAACTGCGGGTCGAGGCCCTCGGGCGCGCGGGCCGTGAGCTCCTCGGCCAGCTCGGCGATGACGATGCGCTGGTCGGCGCGGAGCCGCTCCTGCTCGTCGCGCTGCATGACGTAGCGGTCGGCGACGGCCTTGAGCACGGCGCACTCGTGCCGTGTCTCGCGCGGGACGACCAGCTCCGCGGCGTACCGGGTGAGGCGGCCGGTGCCGTACGCCTGGCGGGTGGCGCCCTCCGCGGACAGGCAGAACCGGCCGATGAGCTGGCTGGTGGCGTCCTTCAGACGGGCCTGGGCGACGGCGGACCCGTCGTACCCGTGGGGCCACCACTCCTGATCCAGGAGACGGTCCAGGGCGGCCGACAGCTCCTCGGGTGCGGTGTCCTCCGGTACGTACCGCCCGATGGCCACGGCGAAGATCTCGTGGCGCTCGGGATCGGCGAGCAGGTAGTTCGGGTCGAGGTGACCGGCGTGCAGGCCGTCCTCGAAGTCGTGCACGGAGTAGGCCACGTCGTCGGACCAGTCCATGACCTGGGCCTCGAAGCACTTGCGGTGCGGCGGGGCGACCTGCCGCACCCAGTCGAAGACCGGCAGGTCGTCCTCGTACACGCCGAATTTCACCGAGGCCGGGTCGGTGGGGTGACCGCCGCGCGCCCAGGGGTACTTGGTGGCGGCGTCGAGGGCGGCCCGGGTGAGGTTGAGCCCGACGCTGACCATGTCACCGGTCGTCGACGAGGGCACGAACCGCTTGGGCTCCAGGCGGGTGAGCAGCCGAAGCGACTGGGCGTTGCCCTCGAAGCCGCCGCAGTCCTTGGCGAAGTCGTTGAGTGCCTGCTCGCCGTTGTGCCCGAAGGGCGGGTGGCCCATGTCGTGCGACAGGCAGGCCGCCTCGACGAGGTCGGGGTCGCAGCCGAGGGCGGCGCCGAGCTCGCGGCCGACCTGGGCGCATTCCAGGGAGTGGGTGAGGCGGGTGCGCGGACTGGCGTCCCACACCTGGCTGCGGGAGCCGGGGGTCACCACCTGGGTCTTGCCCGAGAGACGACGCAGCGCGGCGGAGTGCAGCACCCGGGCGCGGTCGCGCTGGAAGGCGGTCCTGCCGGGCCGTTTGTCGGGCTCGGTGGCCCAGCGATCGGTGTCGGCGGCGTCGTACAGGGTGTCGTGTGCAGTGCCTTCCATGCCCCGACAGTAAACGGCGTCACCGACAGGCGGACGCGCAGGCGGGACGAGACGCGTCCAGGCGAGCGGACGGGGCGTCGGCGGGGCGCGCGGGGCCGTCGCCGGGCGCGGCTCCGGGGGTCGCGAGTCGGTGCGGAGGCGGTGGCCCCCTCAGGCCGTCGCGAGTTCGCGCAGGGGGATCGCCGGCCGGGTGGCGAGGGCCTGGTCGTAGCGGAGCAGCACCAGCCGGGCCATGGCGGCGTGGGCGCCGAGCGGCGCGGTCGCCAGCCAGGGCGCCGCGGCGGCGCTCTGGGTGGCGAAGCGGCCCGGCGCGGTGAAGTAGGAGGCCACGGCGGCCCGGTGGCGGCCCCGGGCGGCGAGGGCGCGCAGCGCCTGCGGGACGGTGGGCGAGGCGGCGGACGCGTAGGCGGGGAGGACGGGGACGCCGCCGAGGCGTTCGCTGAGCAGTGCCGCGGTGCGGCGGGTGTCGGCGGCCGATTCGGGGTCCCGGGAGCCCGCGGCGGCCAGCACGACGCCGCTGCCCCGGTCGGCGGCGTCGGCGTCGCGCCAGCCCGCCTCGGTGAGGCGGGCGTACAGCGTCTCCACGAGCAGCGGGTGCGGGCCGAGCGGCGCGGCGACCCGGGTGCGCAGGTGCGGGGCGGTGGCCGCGGCCTGCGGCAGGTCGTGCTTGACGTGGTGGCCGCGGCCGAGCAGCAGCGGTACGAGCACCACGTCGCCCCGGTCGACGCCGGCCAGGGTGTCGGGCAGCAGCGGTGCGTTGAGCTCGATGTGCCCGAGCCTGACTTCGAGCCCCGGGCGCAGCTCGCGGACCCGCTCCAGGAGCGTGGTGACGGTGCGCAGGGCTCCTGGGTCGCGGCTGCCGTGGGCGACGGCGACGAGGGTGGGCGGGGTCATGTGCCTGCGGCTTCCGTTCGGAGAGACAGGGCTGAGCCGGGTGCCGGGCTCAGCTGTGATGCGGGTGAGCAGTTGCGCCGTACGGTCGAGGAGCGGTGACTCGCGGTGTGCTGCCGACTCCGTCATGGACCGATACTGCCGGGCCGACATTGCCGCGTCGTTGCGTCGGAATGACGGGTGTTTTCCGGGCCCGCACCGCCCGGGTCGCCGCACTGTCAGGCAGCGGTGGCGGGCGGGCACCGTCCGCCGAGGGCTGTCCCGTAGCCCTCGGCGGATCAGCGCGCGGCGTCACGCGGTACGTCACAAGGCGCAGGAGCGTCCTCGTACCGGGCGTATCCGGGCGTCCCGACGACGCGGCTGGTGCCGTGGCTTACGTCGTGCGCCAGGGGCTACGGAACAGCCCTCAGATGCCGAACAGCTCCCTGCACGGTTCCAGCCCCGTCACCTCGACCGGCACCGTCCGGTGCGTCTCCCAGTCCGACCGGCTCAGCCGCAGCCGCCGCACGGTCCTCGCCCGGCCCTGCACGGAAAGCACCGTCCGGCCGTCCTCCCGGTAGCCGAGCTTCTGCGAAACCCGCAGCGAGGCCGGGTTGTCCGTCATCGCGCCGGAGGTGACACACCGCGCGCCCAGGCCCTCGAACGCCAGGTGGAGCACGGCCGCCCGCATCTCGGTACCGATGCCGGCGCCCTGGTGTTCCCGGCCGAGCCAGGATCCGGTCCCGCCCTCCCTGGTCACCGCGAAGTCGGACGCCGTCAGGTCCTGCCGGCCGACCGTCCTGCCCCCGTGCCGCACGGCGAGGCTCAGCGTCCAGGCCCCGGGGCTCCACCCGGCGACGGTGCCCAGCACGTGCTGGAAGGTGGCCAGACCCCGGTCCTCCGGGGTCCCTTCGGTCCACGGCACGGAGAACGGCATGGACGCCGCGTCGTGCACACCGGCCGCGGCGACGGCGGCGAGTTCATCCAATACGTCCCCGTGCGGAACCCGCAGCTCAAGATGTGGCGTCATGATCCGTAGGCCGTACAGGGGCCAGAATTGAGGGGACATGCCGGGATCATCGCAGGGGGAGGCGGGCACTGACATGCGGTTTTCACGCACGAGGCGCACGGCGGGCACGGTTGCCAGGAGAGCGGCCCACTGGCGGAAACGGCTGCGCGCGATACCGCGGACCCGTCGTGGGCGGCGCCGCGCGACGCAAGCGGTCATGCTCGCCTGCGTGTTCGCGCTGGCTCCCGCGACCTGGATGCACGCGGTCGCCGACAGCCGCATCCGCACCACCGCCGCCGCCCCCGCGCGGGACGTCGCCGTCGTCTTCGGGGCCGGGCTGACGCGGGGCGGCCCCTCGCTGTATCTCGCGCACCGACTGGACGCGGCGGCCGAGCTGTACCGGACGGGCAAGGTGAAGGTCGTGCTGGTCACCGGGGACAACAGCCGGGTGGAGTACGACGAGCCTGACGCGATGCGCACCTATCTGGTGCGGCACGGCGTGCCGGACGAGCGCGTCGTCAGCGACTACGCGGGCTTCGACACCTGGGACTCCTGCGTACGCGCCAAGAAGATCTTCGGGGTGGACCGGGCGGTGCTGGTGAGCCAGGGCTTCCACATCCGGCGGGCCGTCGCGCTGTGCCGGGCCGCGGGCATCGAGTCGTACGGCGTCGGAGTCGACGCCAAGCGTGACGCGACCTGGTACTACGGCGGCGTACGGGAGATCCTCGCGGCCGGCAAGGCGGCGCTCGACGCCACGATCGAGCCCGATCCGCAGTTCCTGGGGCGCCAGGAGCCCGGGGTGGACGACGCGCTGGCCCTGGCGGGCCGGTAGGGATCCGGGTGGGGTGCTTGATCCTCCAGCCGACCTCACGGGGTGGCCGGGGCGGGGCGGAGGGCCGTGTACCGGGGGCGTAACCCGGTGCGCCCGCCGCCGTAACACGGCCGACGCACGCTGACGGCATGCCCCGCACCTCCCCCGCACCGCCGCCCGGACAGCCCGCACCCACCGTCGCGACCCACTGCCCGTACTGCGCACTCCAGTGCGGCATGAACCTGCGGCCCGCGGGCGACGCCGTGGAGGTGGTGGAGCGTACGGACTTCCCGGTGAACCGGGGCGCGCTGTGCGGCAAGGGCCGTACGGCGCCCGCCGTGCTCTCCTCCCGGGTACGGCTGACCGAACCGCTGATCCGCCGCCCGGCCACCGGTGCACTCGAACCGGCCACCTGGGACGAGGCCCTGGCGAGGATCGCGGAGGGCCTCGGGGACACCCGGGAGGCGCACGGCCCCGACGCGGTCGGCGTCTTCGGCGGCGGCGGCCTCACCAATGAGAAGGCGTACGCGCTGGGGAAGTTCGCCCGGGTCGTGCTCGGCACCTCGCAGATCGACTACAACGGGCGCTTCTGCATGTCGTCGGCGGCAGCCGCGCACCAGAAGGCCTTCGGGCTCGACCGCGGTCTGCCCTTCCCCCTGGAGGACATCCCCCGCACCGGCTGCGTGATCCTCGTCGGGTCGAATCTGGCCGAAACCATGCCACCCGCCCTGAGGTACCTCACGGAGCTCAAGGAGAACGGCGGCACCCTGATCGTCGTCGACCCGCGCCGCACCCGGACCGCCGAACAGGCCGACCTGCATCTCGCGCCGCGCCCGGGAACGGACCTCGCGCTCGCGCTCGGGCTGCTGCACCTGGTGGTGGCCGAGGGCAGCACGGACGAGGAGTTCATCCGGGAGCGTACGAGCGGCTGGCCGGAGGCACGGTCGGGCGCGATGGCGCACTGGCCCGAGATGGTGGAACGCATCACCGGCGTCCCGGTCCCCCAACTCCGCACAGCAGCACGGATGTTCAGCGACGCGGCCACCGGCATGGTGCTCACCGCGCGCGGACCCGAGCAACACTCCAAGGGCACGGACACCGTCGGCGCCTGGATCAACCTGTGCCTGGCCACCGGGCACGCGGGCCGGCCACTGTCCGGCTACGGATGCCTCACCGGCCAGGGCAACGGGCAGGGCGGTCGCGAACACGGCCAGAAGGCAGACCAGTTGCCCGGCTACCGCAAGCTCACCGACCCCGCCGCGCGCGCCCATGTGGCGGGCGTCTGGGGCGTGGACCCGGACAGCCTGCCGGGCCCCGGCCGCAGCGCGTACGAACTCCTCGACGCCCTCGGCGGCGACATCAAGTCGCTGCTGCTGATGGGCTCGAACCCGGTCGTCTCCGCGCCCCGCGCCGCCCACATCGAACAGCGCCTGCGCTCCCTGGACTTCCTCGCCGTCGCCGATGTCGTCCTGTCCGAGACGGCGGCGCTCGCGGACGTGGTGCTGCCGGTGACCCAGTGGGCCGAGGAGACCGGCACGACGACGAACCTGGAGGGCCGGGTGCTGCTGCGCCGCAAGGCGATCGACCCGCCGCCCGGTGTCCGGACGGACCTGGAGGTCCTGCACGGCATCGCCGGTCTGCTCGGTCACGAGAAGGGCTTCCCCACCGACGCCGAGGAGGTCTTCGGGGAGCTGCGCCGCGCGTCGGCGGGCGGCCCGGCGGACTACTCGGGGATCTCCTACCGGCGGATCACCGACGAGGACGGCGTGTTCTGGCCGTGCCCGGACACGGGGGCGGGGGCGGCGGAGAGCGGCGCTCCTGGAGCGGTGGCGGGAGCCGCACCGGTGACGGCGGAGGAAGCCGCGCCGGATACCCCGCCGGACCCGGCCACGGGCGCCGCACCGAACGCCGTCCACCCCGGTACGCCCCGGCTCTTCCTCGACAGGTTCGCCACCGCCGACGGGCGCGCCCGCTTCGTGCCCGTCGCGCACCGGCCCGCCGCCGAGGAGCCCGACGCCGACTACCCCGTCCTGCTGACGACGGGGCGGGTCGTCGCCCAGTACCAGTCGGGGGCCCAGACCCGCCGCGTGGCGGAGCTGAACGCGGCGGCGCCCGGCCCCTTCGTCGAGCTGCATCCTCGCCTCGCCGACCGGGTCGGGGTGGCCGACGGCGACCCCGTCGCCGTCGTGTCCCGGCGCGGCCGGGCCGTCGCGCCCGCCCGGATCACCGACGCGATCCGGGACGACACGGTCTTCATGCCGTTCCACTGGCCGGGCGAGGGCCGGGCCAACAACCTCACCAATCCGGCGCTGGACCCGACGTCACGGATGCCGGAGTTCAAGGTGTGCGCGGTACGGATCGGTCCCGCGGACTGAGCGCGCCCGCGCTGCCCGTCCCGCCGGTCCGGTCGAGCCAGTCGCCGCCGTGGATCGGCGTCCCGGACGCCCGCAGTCCCCGTGCGACTCGGGGCGCGGCGACGTACACCCAGGCGCGCACCGGGCGGCCGTCGCCGCGCAGCACCTCGCGCACCTCGCGCTCGTACAGATTGCGCGGATGCCCTGGGCTCCGGCACTCCTCCAACAGGTCGAGTGCGGATAGGAGTTCGCCGTACGCCTCGGGCGTGGCGGTGACCAGCTCGCCGACGACCTCGCCCTCCCCCGGGACGGCGTACGGGTAGCCAGGTCCTTCGTAGAGCGCCGCGCCGAGCAGCCTGCCGGGCTCCTCGGCGGCGGTGCGGCCGTGCAGGAAGTGGGCATGGTTGGACTCGCCGGGGCGCAGAGTCCCGTACACGAAGAAGGGCAGCGGTCCGGTCGCCGCGGTCATGGGCGTCTCCATCGGCTTGAACGGGGCGGGCTGATCGGACGGGGCAGACGGGTTGGACTGGTTGGACTGGTTGGACAATTCACGCAGAGCGGGGGCGAGGTCGTCGTCGGCAGGACCGAAAGCCCTGGTCCGGGCGGTGCGCCGGTCCGTACATGAGGCTGTCGACGTGAGGCTGTCGCACAACCTCGTGACGTCCGTGGCGGACCTTACCCACCGTCGATTGTGGCGGCTTCCCCCCTCATTCCCGACCCCGCCCCCACCCCCACCCCACTCATCACCTTCCGTTCCAGAACGGGGGCGCGGTGGCGCGGGTGGTCCTGCCCACGGCCGACGGGCCGGCCTGAGGCGCCACCCCGTCGGCAGCGGGTCATGACGAAAGGTCGAGCGCGAGCCGCACGCTGTCCTGCGCCGCCGCGCCCCGCGCCCACGCCGCCGCGTAGACGTGCGGCCCCAGCACGGCGCGCACCCGGCACTCCGCCTCGGCGTGCGCGTCGTGGAACGGGTGCAGGCCGATGAGCGCGATCCCGCTGTCCTGGCGCAGGCGGTGCGCCGCGCCCAGCAGCCCGGCCGCCTGCCCGTGCCGGCCGGTGCCCGCCGCCGCCCAGGCCAGGGCCTCCAGACCCCAGGCCGGGCCCCACCGGTCCCCGATGGCGTGCTGGCGCTCCAGGGACTCGCGCAGCGGCGGGCGGGCCAGCGCCGGGTCGCCGTGCCGCAGCTCGGTCAGCCCCCGGCACCACTGCGCCCACGTGCGGGCCCACTCCCCGCCGCTCGCCTCGGCCTCGGCGACGTACACGTCCCGGGCGGCGCACGCGGTCGGCCCGTCCCCGAGGAAGGCCGCGGCCATGGCCCACAACATCGTGGCCATATGGGCGTCGCCGTGGTGCCCCGCCTCGCGGAACCGGCTCCGCGCCTCGGCCAGCAGGGGCACGGCCACGGGGTCGCCGCGTACCAGCATGGCGTGGGCGCCTTCGATGAACACGACCGGCGGGGGCGGCCCACCGTCGCCGAACAGCCTGGCCATCGAACGGCATTCGGCCAGGAACACCTCGGCCACGGGCCTGTCACCCTGGCACAGCGCGATCCACGCCTTCATGGCAACGGCGCCCGCCATCAGGGCCGGCGGGGCCTCCGGCGCCAGGGCGAGGAAACGCTCCAGCCAGTGGCGGCCCTCGCCCAGGGTGCTGCGGAAGAACCAGCACCGGGTGCGGGTGACGTTCACCGCGATCTCCAGGCCGATGCCGGCCCGGTCGGGCCGGGTGGCGCAGAAGTCCAGTGCGGCGCGCAGGTTGGGCAGTTCCGTACGCTGCCGGCTGAGCCATTCGACTTCGCGCGGGCCGCACCACTGGGCGGCGGCCTGTCCGGCCAGCGCCCGGTAGTGATCGCTGTGCTGGACGAACAGCTCGGTGGCGCCGCCCTGTTCGTGCAGCCGCTGCTGCCCGTACTGGCGGATCGTCTCCAGCAGGCGGTAGCGCCCGGTCGCCGCTGCTGTCCACCACCACGATCGACTTGTGGGCCAGCCCCGCGAGCAGGTCCATGACGTCCCCGCGGTCGATGTCCTTTCCGGCGCAGACCCGGCCAGGGCGGTGAGGCAGTGCCGACCGGCACCGACCCCACCGCCCTGCCCCCTCAACGGTCGCGGTACATCTCGGCGACCAGGAACGCCAGGTCGAGCGACTGCCTTCGGTTGAGCCGCGGGTCGCAGGCCGTCTCGTAGCGTTGCTTGAGATCGGCGTCCAGAATCTCGTCGCCGCCGCCGACGCACTCGGTGACGTGGTCACCGGTCAACTCCACGTGGATGCCGCCCGGGTGGGTGCCGAGGCCGTGGTGCACCTCGAAGAAGCCCTTGACCTCGTCGAGTACGTCGTCGAATTTGCGGGTCTTGTATCCGCTGGCCGACGAGAAGGTGTTGCCGTGCATCGGGTCGCACTGCCACACCACCCTGGCCCCGGAGGCGGTGACCTTCTCCACCAGCGAAGGCAACCGGTCACGGACCCGCGCGGCGCCCATCCTGGTGATGAACGTCAGCCTGCCGGGCTCCCGGCGCGGGTCCAGCTTGTCGATCAGAGCCAGCGCGTCGTCGGGTGTGCTGGACGGCCCGAGCTTGACGCCTATCGGGTTTCGGATCCTGGAGGCGAACTCGATGTGTGCGCCGTCGAGTTGACGGGTGCGCTCACCGATCCACACCAAGTGGCCCGAGACGTCGTACAGCGCGCCGCTGCGGGAGTCCAGCCGGGTCAGCGCCGACTCGTAGTCCAGCAACAGCGCTTCATGGCTGGCGAAGAATTCGACCGTCCTGAACTCCTCCGGGTCGGGTCCGCAGGCCCGGATGAAGGACAGCGCGTTGTCGATCTCCCTGGCCAATTGCTCGTAGCGCTCGCCGGACGGCGAGAGGCCGACGAAGTCCTGGTTCCAGGCGTGGACTTCGCGCAGGTCGGCGTAGCCGCCGGTGGTGAAGGCCCGGACGAGGTTCAGCGTCGCCACGGACGCGTGGTACATCCGCTTGAGCCGCTCCGGGTCCGGGGTCCGGGACTCCGGGGTGAACTCGATCCCGTTGACGGAGTCCCCTCGGTACGCGGGCAGTTCGACACCGTCGCGTGTCTCGGTGGGACTGGAGCGGGGCTTGGAGTACTGGCCCGCGATCCGGCCGACCTTGACCACCGGTACGGCGGCGGCGTAGGTCAGGACGACTGCCATTTGGAGCAGGGTCTTCACCTTGTTCTGGATCTGCTCGGCGGAGACCCCGTCGAAGGTCTCGGCGCAGTCACCGCCCTGGAGCAGGAATGCCTCACCCTTGGCGACAGAGGCGAGCCGCTCGCGCAGCAGATCGCACTCGCCTGCGAAGACGAGCGGCGGGTAGGAACGCAGTTCGGTGAGCACGCCGTGCAGCGCCTCGGGATCCGGCCAGCTGGGCTGCTGCGCGGCGGGCAAGGACCGGTACGAATTGATCTGGGACAGACTCATTTCCGACCGGGCGGCGGCCGGTCCGGCCGCCGCCCATCCTCATCTCTGTGTGTGGCGTTTCGCTTCGTGACGTCTCGCTTCGTGGTGTTGCTCGGTGTGGCGTTGCTCGGTGTGGCGTGGCTCCGCGTGGCTGGCTCCACGGGGCTTTGCTCCGTGTGGCGTTACCACGAGTGCGGTTGCCATCGGTGCCGTGCGCCGACGATGCGCGCCGTGCGCCGTAAGGACCTGGCAGGCCCGTCATGCCGCAAAGGCATCACCTGTCCGCAGCGCGTGCGGGTAGCTGCCGAGAAAGCAGAGGTTGATCCCCTTCTGCTGCAGGGCCATGAGCACCCGGCCCACACCCCGGTCCTTGATGTGCGCGTCCACGTCGAGGAAGAGGTGGTACCTGCCGAGGCTGGTGCCGGCGGGCCAGGACTGCACCCAGGTCACATCGATGCCCCGGTGCGGGAACTCCGCGAGCACCTCCGCCACCGGCAGCCCCCCGATCTCGTCGGCCGGGAGCAGGAAGGAGCTGCGGTCATGGCCGGTGGGCACCGACGTGGGGCCCGCCCTGCGCAGGGCGACGAACCGGGTGACCGCGTCGTCCCGCTCACCGATGCCCGTCGCCAGGATCTCCAGGCCGTAGCGTTCGGCTGCGACCGCCGCGGCGATGGCCGCGTCGCCCGGCGAACCGGACTCGGCGACCTCCCTGGCGGCTCCGGCCGTCGAGGTGGACAGCAGCACCTGGGCGTCCGGCAGCCTGCTCGACAGCCACTGACGGCACTGCGCATGGGCGTGCGGGTGACTCCGGACGCGCTCGATGCCGGACAGCTCGGTGCCCGGGTCGGCCATCAGCGCGAACGAGACGGGCAGCTCGATCTCGGCTGCGATGTGCAGCTCACACCTCCCGGCCGCCAGCTCGTCCAGGGTGGCTGGCACGACGCCCCTGACCGAGTTCTCCAGCGGCACCACGGCGGTGGAGACCGTGCCGTCGCGCACCGCGGCCAGTGCCGCGCCGACGGTGGCGTACGGCTCCCACCGCCGGCCTCCGGCCTCCGGCAGCATCCCCAGGGCGGCCTCCGCGAAGGTGCCCCGGGGGCCCAGATAGGCGTAGGTCATCGGGCCCTCACCGGTCGCTTGTGGTGCTGCCGCGGGACAGCCGCAGCACGAGCATCGCGACCTCGGTGCCGAGCCTGCCGAGCGAGGTGCGGTAGCGGCTAATGATCTGGGCCTCGCGGGCGAGCGCAAGATGGGGTCCGCCGGTCGCCTTGCGGACCGTCTGGACCTGCGCGGACAGGGCGATGCGCTGCTCGATGAGCTCGATCAGCTGCGCGTCGGTCTCGTCGATACGGTGACGGAGCCGGACCACAGTGGCGACGGCGTCGTCCGCTCCCGGGGCGGCTTCGGGCACGCCGGTATGGGGTCCGGCGATGATGCTGGACACAGAATTCTCCTCGGAACTGATGCTTGGAGATCGATACGTGGGACCCACCGGCCCGGTGCGCTCTCCGGCACGGGCGTCGGGCCTGGAGTGGGGCGGCGGCAGGCTCAGGAGGCCAGTGCAGGCACCAGGCCGAGCTCGTGGGCCAGGCGCTCCCTGACGACACCGAGGTCCTCGCAGTCGCCGCCGATCCGCTCGGCGATGTGCACGCGGTAGAGCTCGTTGAGGTGCGTGTCGTCGACCTCGACGCCCAACTGCCCCAGCACGTGGCGCAGTACGGCCCGGCCTGAGTGCCGCCCGATCAGCAGGGACCGCTCGCGACCGAACCGAGAGGGCTCCACGTACTCGTACGTCTCCGGGTTCGCGAGGATGCCCTGCTGGTGGATGCCCGCGGTGGTGCCGAACGCGTAGGTCCCGAAGATCGCCTTGTTGCGCGGCTGTTCCAGCTTGATGACCTCACGCAGCGCCGTGTACGCGTCGTACATGGCGGCGATGTCGATGTCCGTGTGCACCCCGAGGTGGTCCTGCTTGTACGCGAGGACGCCGGCCAGCTCCTCCAGTGCGGTGTTGCCCGCCCGTTCACCGATGCCGCCGAGCGTCGCCTGGACCTCGTCGGCTCCGGCCTCGATGCCCGCGAGGGCGTTCGCCAGGGAGAGACCGAAGTCGTCGTGGCAGTGCGTGGACAGCCGGATGGGCGCCGGCGCCCAGCGGCGGATCTTGCCCATCAGCGTGCCGAACTGGTCCGGGGTCGTGCAGCCCGAGGTGTCGGCGATGATGATGCAGTTCGCGCCCGCCTCCACCGCGCTCTCGGTGAGTGCCTGCAGGAAGTTGTCCTCACTGCGGGTGGCGTCCTCGATGCCGACCGAGATGTGCTCGATGCCGAGCGAGCGGGCGAAGCCCACCGTGTCGACGACCTCGGCGACGGACTGCTCGCGAGTGATGCCGCGCTTGTACTCCAGGTGCAGATCGCTGCCGGTGGCGACCATCTGCACCTCGTGGTTGACCGTGCCGCCGGCCGCCACCGCCGTCTCCACGTCCCGTCGTACGGTCCGCGAGAACGTGGCGAAGCGTGCCTTCGACAGCTCTTTCGAGATGAGCTGGGTGGCTTCGAAGTCGCTGGGCGAGGAGGCGGGGAACCCCGCCTCGACGGAGTCCACCCCGAGCGCCTCGATCCGCAGGGCGAGATCCAGTTTCTGCTGCGGGTTCATCGCGTTCGCGGGAGCCTGCTCACCGTCGCGAAGAGTGGTGTCGAATACGGAGATACGTCGAGTGGCACGCTGTTCGGGCATTTCTGTTTCCCCCATGGTTACTTCATGACTTACGCCAAGTGGCGTTTCTTGCGGTCGCGCTGTTCCAGCAGGGCCGACGAAAGGCGGTCGACCGCTTCTTCGACCGTGGTCCGCGAGGTGGCGAAGGAGAGCCTGACGTGACCGTCTCCCCCGGGGCCGAAGGCCGATCCGGGTGTCAATGCCACGCCCGCCTCGTGCAGCGCCCACGCGGCGAACTCCGCGCTGGATCCGAGGCCGGTGCCCCGGATGTCCGCGAAGGCGTAGAAGGCTCCCTGCGGGCTCGAACACTCCACCTCCGAGAGTGAGTTGAGCCCGGCGACTATCAGCTCACGGCGGGCCGCGTACGCGTCGAGCATGTCCCGTACGACGTCCTGGCTGCCGGTCAGTGCCGCCAGCCCCCCGCGCTGGACGAACGACCCGGCGCAGCCGACCGTGTGCTCCTGGACCTTGAGCAGCTGGCCGACGACGTCCGTGGGACCCGCGACATAGCCGAGCCGCCAGCCGGTCATGGCATACCCCTTCGAGAATCCATTGACCGTGAGAGTGCGTTCGGCGCAGCCGGGGAACGCGGCCAGGCTGAGATGCTCGGCGTTGTCGTACCGGATCTGCTCATAGATCTCGTCGGCGACGATGAAGAGATCGTGCGCGACGGCGAACTCCGCCACGTCCCGCGCCTCTTCACGGGTCAGTACGCGGCCGGTCGGGTTGTTCGGTGTATTGATCAGGACGGCTTTGCTGCGCTTCGACACCCGGCTCTCCAGAAGCTCCCGGGTGATCCGGAATCCGTCGTCCGCGCTCAGCTCGGCCGCGACCGGCCGGGCACCACTGAGCCGGGCCATGGAGCCGTAGCTGACCCAGCTCGGTGTGGGGACGATGAGCTCGTCCCCCGGGTCGAGGATCGCCATCAGTGAGATGAACAGGGCGTGCTTCGCCGACGGAGTGACGACGATGTCGGTCGCGGGGTCCGCTTCGAGACCGTTATCCTTCGCCAGCTTCTGGCTGATGGCCTCGCGCAGGGCGAGCAGACCTCGGCTCGGCGTGTAGTGGGTGAAGCCCTCGCGCAGCGCCCCGATGGCCTCGGCCGCGATGTGGTCCGCGGTGGCGAAGTCCGGCTCCCCGCCATTGAGGTCGAGCACCTTGACGCCCTGCGCCCGCAGAGCGTGGATCTGGTCGAGCAGGGCGACCGTGGCCGACCTCTCCAGGCCGGCCAGCCGGGACGCGATGCGGCTCTTCACTGGAACATCCCCCCTTGGCGCTCTGCTGTGGCTGGTGGGGCCCTGCGGCCCGACCGGTGTGGCTCAGTAGCCGACGGTGAAGCGCTTCCCGATGTGCTTCGGCTCGTCGATCTCGTCGACGAACGCGACCGCGTAGTCCTCGGCGCTGATGCGGCTGTTGCCGTCCGGGCCGATGACCAGGTCGTCGAGGCCGAGTCGGTAGGTGCCCGTACGCTCGCCCGGTTCGATCTGGGCGGCCGGCGAGAAGTGGGTCCACTTCACGTCGGTGACGGTGCGCAGGTAGTCGAGCGCGTCCCCCTGACCGCGCATGACCTGCACGACGAGCTCCGGCAGCCCCTCGGTGTCCCAGACCTTCTTGCCGTCAGGGGTGTTGAGGGAGCCGGCGCCGCCAATGGATATGAGGCGCGGTGCGTCGTCGCCGAGCAGTCGCACCCCCTCCACCAGGGCTTCGGCAGCTCTGCGGACGAAGGCGGCGTGCGCCTTGCCGTCGGTGTAACCACCACCGACCGCCGAGGCGACGGCGTCCTTGCCCTCGGCGGCCTTCGCCACCGAGTGGGCGTCCAGCACGTCACCGCTGGTGATAGTCAGGTTGGGGTGGATGACGCTCAGGTCGGCGACGTCCACCACCACCGCGGTCACCTGGTGGCCGCGGTTCAGCGCCTCGGTGAGGATGCGGGAGCCGAACGTGCCGCTGGCGCCGAAGAAGGCGATCTTCTTGGACATGGGAGTTCCGTTCCTGTCTGTGGTGGGCAGGCCGGGGGTGCCCGGCGGAGATCCGCCGGACACCCGCTACGGCAGTTCGACGGACTGCGAGTGCCGGAAGACGTTCCTCGGGTCGTACGCCTTCTTGATCTGCTGAAGGCGCGGGTAGTGGTTCTTGTAATAGAGCGTCGACCACCGCGCCCCGGACGTGTTCTGCGCGGGATCGGTGATGTCGAGGTCCGGGTAGTTCACGTAGCAGCCGTCGGTGCTCGCATTGGGCACCGGATAGCCGCCGGTGGCGGAATACACCTCGCCGTACACCTCGCGCAGCCAGGCGGTGTTCCTGGCGTCGTCCGCGGGCGTCGACCACTGGGTGGCGTACAGCGCCTTGAAGATGGAGGTGCGCTGCGCGCACGCCGTGGCTTCCTCGGGCACGGTGTTCACCTTCGAGCCGTAGCCGAAGAGCATGATGTTGGCGACGGTGTTGGTGAAGTCGGGGCGGGTCAGGTGCTTGTAGAGGGCCCCTGCCTGTGCGGCCGTGAAGCCCTCGCGGTGGTACGCCGACTTGTTGGCCGAGCGCAGGGTCGGGTTGGTCAGCTCCGGGTTGTTCGTACCGAGCATCCGGACGGAGGTCAGCCAGGGCAGCTTGCGCGGGGTGAAGAACGCCGGCAGCGGTCCCTGCTCACCGACCGACTGGGTCAGCGGCCGGGCGGTGACTCCGGCCGCGGAGGTGATCTCCCCGAGATAGCTCTCGATCAGCTGCTGGGCGCCGGGCACCGAGGCGTCCAGCTGGGTGATGATGCCGATGACGCCGTCGGCCCTGGTGTTCATCACCAGCAGGCTGGTCAGGCCGTGGCTGCGGGATTCGACCGTGCTGTTGCGTTCGTGCCAGTCTCCGTAATGGCTCACCAGCGCGGTGAACTTCTCCTGGTCGAAGTCGGCCCAGGGCAGCGCGACCGCGCTCAGATACACGTCCTTGGGCGGGGTCATCAGCTGGTCGGCCGGGGCTGAGCCGGTGGCGTCGGGCGAGCGGAAGAAATAGCGCGTGACGACACCGAAGTTGCCGCCGCCACCGCCGGTGTGCGCCCACCAGAGCTCGCGGTTGGGGTCGCGCTTCTCCCGGGTGGCCATGACGCACCTGGCCCGGCCATGCCGGTCAACGGTGACGACCTCGACCGCGTACAGGTGGTCGACGGTGACACCGTACTGGCGGGACAGCAGGCCGAAGCCGCCGCCGGAGATGTGGCCGCCGATGCCGACCGAGTAGCACAGGCCGGCGGGCAACGCGACGCCCCAGCCCTTGTAGAGCGCCTGATAGGTGTGGAGCAGGGTCGAACCCGCCTCCACGACGAAGGATTTGGTGAACGGGTCGTAGGAGACCTCGTCCAGCTGTGTCATGTCGATGACCGTCTGCACCGCGGGGTTGAAGACGAAGTCGGCGTAGCAGTGCCCGCCGCCCCGTACCGCGATGCGCTTGTTCGCGTTGACCGCTTCCTGGACCGCCTGCACCACCTGGCCGGCGGTGTGGACCACTTTGACGGAGTCGGGCGTACCGACCCAGCGCGTGTTGTGTCCGACGGTCAATTCCTGGTAGCGGTCGTCCCCCGGCAGGACGGTGGTAATGGCTTTGCCCCCGATGCTCTCCGCCACCGGGCCGGCAACATCGCTCCGCGTATTCATCGTTCCCACGGTTGTACCTGAAACCTCTCCGGCTGCATCAGCCTGAATTTCTTTCCACATCCGTCCGGAATACGTGCGTATCACCGAACAGCGGAGAGTTCTTCCGCCGGCTTCATTGCCCGCCCGGTGAAGCGACCCCCTCGATCACTTCACCGGAACTCCCCCGTGGGCGGTCCCCTCACCGCCTCGCACTCATCGATGAAAGCAATGCCCCGGCCCCCGAGTCAAGAATTGTTTTAAAAGTCAGCAGGGTGGTCTACACCTCCTGAACAAGGCGGAGATGAGCCTCCACCTTTGGGACCGCTTCGCTCCACCGAAGGTGGAGACAGCGTCGTTCAATTCATCTTTCGGCCGATGACACGACCCGGTGGTGGGGCAGCAGAATTAATCGCGAACTGACGTCCAGTGATTTGGGAGAAAGCGAGTCATGCAGCCTTTTCATGAGCTCACCGACACCGAGCGCGACGAGCTGGCCTCGGCTCTTTCCTCGGTGACCAAGAGCCCGTACGAGGACTACCCGTCCTTCTCCCGTTCGGTGACCGACCTGGTGGACCGCGGCGCCATCCCGGTCTCCTTCACCGAGGCCGTCGCCCGGATCCGCGCGGAGCGCGAGGCCGGCCAGTCGGACGCCCATGTTCTGCGCAACTGCCCCATCGACCCGGTCGTGCCGGTGCTCAACCACGACGACCCGCTGGCGGACAAGTACGCGAAGAAGAAGACGTTCGTGGGAGAGGCGCTGCTGGAGCTGTTCGGGCAGCTCGCCGGTACACCACTGCTCGCGTACGACACCCGGTTCAACGGGGACTTCTTCACCGATGTCGTCGCCATCAACCGCTACAGCGGCAAGCAGACCGGGTTCAGCGACGGCGAGCTCGTCTTCCACAACGACCGGACCGCGCACCCGGTGCGCGCGGACTTCATCACCCTGGTGGGGATGCGCTGCCCCGAGGGCGACTTCATCTACACCGGGTTCGTCGAGGGCCGCAGCCTGCTGAACCATCTGACGGCCGAGGAGCAGGAGCTCCTGCGCAAGCCGTACTTCATCACGCCGTTCGACGTCTTCTCGCGGGACAACAACCAGAGCCTGACGGTCTC
This sequence comes from Streptomyces sp. A5-4, assembly GCF_051131715.1. NCBI lineage: Bacteria > Bacillati > Actinomycetota > Actinomycetes > Kitasatosporales > Streptomycetaceae > Streptomyces > Streptomyces sp. A5-4. The sequence continues at coordinate 2,269,053 of NZ_CP178591.1, forward strand.
CGAGGCGCACCCGATCCTGGAGCGCGAGCACAGCATCCGCTACCTGGACACCCACACCAAGGTGGCGCCCGACAGCCCGCCGGAGGCCAAGGACGCCCTGATAGCACTGAAGAACGCGCTGGTGAGGGCCGACAAGAAGCGCCACCGGATCGTCACGGGCGACCTGTTCTCCTTCGCCAACCAGGACGGTCTGCACAGCAGGGACAAGGTCGAGGTCAACGATCCGGAGCGGGCCCGCTCGCGCTGGCTGCTGAAGACGTACGCCTTTCGCAACGAGGCGAACGCGGAGCAGCACGCCGACCGGTGGATCGATGGTGTCCGTGGCCGGGTGGGCGACTAGCAGTCGGGAGCCGGCCACGGATGAGGTCCGCACGCTCGACGGGGAGCGTGCGGACCCTTCCGCGGACCGGGACTCGGGACCGGGATCCGAAGGGCTGAGGTCAGGAGGGCTGGGCCACCGGCAGGGTCGCCGTTTCGCTCTGCATGCCCCGCACCCCCTGCATCAGGAGGACGGCCTCCAGCCGGTTGCGCACACCCAGCTTGGTGAGGGTGTGCGAGATATGACTCTTGATCGTCGCCGCCGAGACATGGAGACGGGCCGCCGCCTCGGCGGTGGACAGCCCGTCGGTGAGCAGTGCGAGCACCTCGCGCTCCCGGTCGGTGAGCGCGCTCAGCAGCCGCTGAGTGGCCGTTTCACGGCCGACCGGCACAATCTGCGCCTTCGCCGACGGCGGCGGGAGACGGCGCTCGGAAGGGGAGCGGTAGAGCTCATGCAGGTCGGGGGAGAGCACGGTGTGGCCGGAGGCCACCGCACGCGCGGCCGCCGCGAGACCTCCTATCCGGGCGTCTTTCGTCAGGACGCCGTTCGCACCGGCCTGGAATACGGCGTCGAGCTTGGTCCTGGTCCAGCCCACCCCGATGAGCAGAACCTGGATCTTGGCGGCGACGAGCGCGCGGATCGTGTCGACCGGATCGCAGTTGTGGCCCACCCCCAGGACCGCCACGTCGACCTGTTCGAGCCGCCACTCCCGAAGCGGCTGGCGGACGTCCACGCTGGCTACGAGCCGGAGTTGATCGGCACGATGCACCACTCCGCCGAGCACATGCCGGGAAATCGGATCTTGGTCGGCAAGCAGAATGCGGGCCTCCGGCTCGGCCACGCTCCCATTGGCGAACCAGTCGTCGTCGAAAATACGAGTTTCCACAATGCTCTCCCCCGTTGTGTCCAGGAGGCTGAGTGCCTCCCCCTCAGCTCTCCCCGGAGCGCGAAGCGGGACCGGGCGGCCGATGTCGCAACGCATCCACAGTAAGGGAGCGGGCCGCGCGGCGGCCACCGGCTTGTGGATAACAGGAGCCCCAGGAATCTAATCGGGCCACTGTCATGCGATTAATAGAAGCGACCACAATTACGGTAGGGAGTTGTACGTTCCATGGGTTCGACATTGGCGCGGAAGACGTGGGATGCCCATGTCGTACGTCAGGGTGACACCGGCGATGATCTGCTCTATGTGGACATGCATCTCCTGCACGAGGTGAACACCCCACAGGCGTTCGACGACCTGCGGGCCGCCGGGCGCACCGTCCGCAGGCCCGACCTCACGGTGGGCACCGAGGACCACAACACCCCGACGGTCGCCGTGGACAAGGTGATCCAGGACCCGGCGGGCCGCCGGCAGACCACTCTGATGCGTTCCAACTGCGCCGAGTTCGATATTCCGCTGCATCGGCTCGGCTCCGCGGGCCAGGGCATCGTGCATGTGATCGGCCCCGAGCTCGGGCTGGTGCGGCCGGGGATGACCCTGGTGTGCTGCGATTCGCACACCACCACCCTCGGTGCCTTCGGGGCTGTCGCCTTCGGGATCGGTACCAAGCAGGTCGAGCACGTGCTGGCCACCCAGACCCTGCCGATGAAGCGGCCCAAGGACATGGCCGTCACCATCACCGGTGCGCTGCCGTCCGGTGTCACGGCGAAGGACCTGGTCCTCGCGATCATCGCCGGGATCGGCACGGGCGGCGGGGTGGGCCACATCATCGAGTACCGCGGCGAGGCCGTCACCGCCCTGTCGATGGAGGGCAGGATGACCCTGTGCAACATGTCGGTCGAAGCGGGCTCGCGCGCCGGGCTGACCGCACCTGACGAGACCACTTTCGCGTACCTCAGGGCCCGCCCGGGAATGCCGCGGGGCGCCGAGTGGGACCGGGAGGTCGCCTACTGGGCCTCGCTGCGCAGCGACGAGGACGCGGCGTACGACAGGGAGGTCCTCGTCGACGCCTCGGTGCTCACCCCCTATGTCTCCTGGGGCAACAACCCGGGCCAGAGCATCCCGCTGAACGGTGTGGTCCCCTCGCCCACCGACTTCGCCGACCCGCAGGAGCTGGCCGCGGCGGAGCGGGCACTGGCCTATATGGATCTGACGCCGGGCACCGCGATGCGTGATGTGTCCATCGACGCCGTGTTCGTCGGCTCCTGCACCAACGGCCGGATCGAGGACCTGCGCGCCGCGGCCGAGGTGCTCAAGGGCCGCAGCGTCGCCGATGGCCTGCACCTGATGATCGTGCCCGGCTCGGCGCCGGTGCGTCGGCAGGCCGTCGACGAGGGGCTCGACCGGGTGTTCGCCGAGGCGGGCGCCGACTTCCGGCCTGCCGCAGGGTGCTCGATGTGCGCCGCGCTCAATGAGGACCGGCTCCTTCCCGGCCAGCGCGCCGCCTCCACCAGCAACCGCAACTTCGAGGGCCGGCAGGGCAAGGGCTCCCGCACCCACATCGTGTCGCCCGCCGTCGCCGCCGCCACGGCCGTCGTCGGCCGACTCGCCGCCCCGGCCGATCTGTAGTCCCCAGGAGGGTTGAGGAACAGCCATGGACCACTTCACCGTCCACACCGGTACCGCGCTGCCGCTGCGGCGCAGCAACGTCGACACCGACCAGATCATCCCGGCTCGCTACGTGCCCTATTTCAGCTGGCGGGGCCACGCCAACGCACTGTTCGCCGACTGGCGGGACGACCCGGACTTCCCGCTGAACCTGCCGCAGTACCAGGGCTCGACCGTGCTGCTCGCCGGAAGCGACTTCGCCACCGGCTCCTCACGCGAGTCCGCGGTCTGGGCCCTGCAGCGCTTCGGCTTCCGGGCCGTCGTCGCACCCCGCTTCGGTGACATCTTCCAAGGCAACGCCCTGATGCGCGGCCTGCTCACGGTCACCGTGCCGGCGGCGGTGGTCGAGTGTTTGTGGGCGCTGACCGAGCAGGACCCCTTCACCGAGATCACCGTCGACCTCGAAGCACTTGAGCTGCGCTGCGGGGATCTCGTGCAGCCCTTCGCCCTCGACGAGGACGCCCGGCAGCGGCTGCTCACCGGACGCGACCCGATCGCCACGACGCTGGACGACTGCGCGGATGACATCACCGCCTACGAGCGGGGCCGCCGCGCCACTCTCCCGACCACCCACGGAACTCTCGTGAACCAATAACCCCAAGAGCACCAACCGACCCAAGGAATCGAAGGCACGAACGGACGGAACGTACGGCCAATGAACCTCTCCCAGTGCGTCGCCCTTGTCGCCATTGCCGACACCGGCAGTTTCACCCGGGCGGCACGGGCTCTTTCGCTGAGCCAGTCCGCGGTGAGTCACGCGATCTCAAGTCTCGAAAAGACCTTGGGAGTCGCTCTGATGAAACGCAGCCGCAGCGGCGTGGAATTCACCGCGACCGGGCAGCGCATTCTCCTTCATGCCCGCGCGATCGTGCTCGGCACGGAGCAGATTCGCCAGGAGGCCGCAGCCGCGCGCGCCGACCGGGCGGGAACCGTACGGATCGGCACCAGCCAGAGCTTCGCCGCCCGGCTGCTCCCCCGGCTGCTGACCGGTGTGCGCGCCGCGCTCCCCGGCGTCAGGATCGTGCTCCGCGAGGGCACCGACCAGCAGATCGCCGAGTGGCTCGGTGGCTACGCGGTCGATGTCGGCATCGTGTCCCTGCCCAAGCGGAACCTCAACACGGTCCCGCTGCTCCAGGACGAGTTGTACGCCGTTCTGCCCCCGGACCATGCCCTGGCGGGGCAGCGCGACGTACGGGTGACGGAGCTGGTGGACGAGGTGTTCATTCTGCCCGTGGGTGGCATGGAGCCGATGCTGCGTACGGTCTTCGGGGTCGTCGGCCGTGAGCCGCGGATCGGCTTCCGGGCCCACGACGTCAACGGGCTGCTCTCGATGGTCGCCGAGGGCCACGGCATCACGGTGGTACCGGCTCTCGCGCTGCCTTCCGTGCTGCCTCACCCGCAGCTCCGCGTCGTCCCCTTCGCGCCGTCGCTGTCGCGCCATCTCGGCATCGGCATCAGGACGGGGGCGCGCCGCTCCCCGGCCGTCGAGGCCCTGGTTTCCATGGCTCAGGAACTGGCCCGCGACGACACCTGGAGCCGGTCCTTCGACCGGGCTCCGGGTACCGCCGCGGGGCCACCCGCAGGGTCCGAGAGTCCGTGGGCCCCTCACATACCGCGCACGCAGGGTGATCCGGGCGATGCCGCCGCCATGGCGCGCGTTTGCGGCGGGGTCGCCGGCTCGCCCGGCGCCGATACCGACCCGGCGGCGGGCGCGGTATCCCGGGTCGACGCGTGCTCGGCTATGGCGTCGGCGTCGTAGACGAAGTCGCTCCAGATCCCCGGCCGGCTGCTGCCCGCCTGCATGAACCAGCGGGTGTGCTCGGTCGGGATGCCCAGCACGTACAGCCCGTTGTCGGCCCGGCCGTCGTCGCCGAGCGGGTGGTACGGCGCCCCGGTGACGGCCACCCCGCCGGTGTCGAACGACTCCCCGCCGGCGCCGTTGACGTAACTGGTCCAGATGCCCTGCTCACGCAGGCTTCGGGTCAGCGCCGAGGGATCCTGACGCACATCGGGCGTGGGGATACGGGCATCGAGGACGGTGTCCACGGCCACCCGCGCTCCGGCGACCTGCGGTGAGTGGGTGACAAACCGGCCGGTGGCCGGGTCCGGTGCGAATCTGGCGTCGGGGCCGACCATGCGCAGCACTCCGGCCGCGATCAGCGCGACGGTCTGCTCCAGCCGGACCGCGGGCGGCCCGGCCGCCAGGAACGCGCTCCTGGGGACGTACCAGCCGAGGAAGTCCTCACGGTGCGAGCGTGGGTTCAGGCCGGAGTAGTCCGCGAACGCGCGGATCACCCAGCGGGTGTCGCGCAGGACGTCCAGCGCGGCCTTGAGCGGCGAGTCGACGTTGCCCCGCGCGGCCTCGTCGAGGTCGCCTCGCAGCAGGGCGACCAACTCCCGCTGGAAGGCCTGGTGGTCGGGGTAGTCGCGGCCAGCGAAGGGCCGGGCCAGCCGGTCGAGGTCCAGGGGTGGCAGATCGTCCACGCCGTACCGGACGGCGAGGCCCGCCACATCGGGCAGCGCTTCGCCCACCGCGACGGCCAGTTCGGCGATGAACGCCCCGGCCGCGGGCGCGCCGGAGCGGTGCCGGATTTCCGTGGCGTAGTAGACCAGGCTCATCTCGGCCCGGAGCCACGGCATGACGTCGGCCCGGAAGTCGACGGGGCCGCCCGCGCGGCCGTGCCGTATCCGCTCCACCGTGAAGAGCACGGGACGGTAGGGGTTGGTGGCCGACTTCTGGTTGCGCCCCCGGGCCGGCAGCGGCATTCCGCTGCGCGAGCCCGCCACCAGTACCGGCTCGTCGCCGCTGGGCACATAGGTCAGCCGACCGTCGTCGTCCTCCTTGAAGCTGCCGCCGCGGCCGATGGTAAGCGCGGCCATGACGTCGTAGAAGGCCAGGCCGAGGCCGAGCACACCGACCTTGGATCCGGCCGGGATGTCAGACAGCGGCATGTCGGCGGCCGAGTCTCCGCGTACGTAGCGCAGTTGGGGGCGGGTGGCGGCGAACTCGGCCAATTCCCGCTGTTCCCCCGACGGTTCGGGCCTGGCGTGGCCGGTGGTGAGCACCACCTTGTCAACCGACAGCCGTGATCCGTCCGAGAGTCGCAGCCGGTAGCCGTCGCCCGCGCGCGTCAGGTCCTCGACGGAGAGCCGCACCTCGTGCAGCCGAACATGGTCTGGCAGTGCGGCCCGCGCGGCGCGAAGGACGTACCGCATGTAGCGGCCGTAGAGGGCGCGCGGCGCGTAACTGTTGGGTCCCGGGTGGTCGGGGTCCGTGGCCCGCCACCACTCCCCGAAGGAGGGGCCCGCGCCGGCCCGGTGCGGTCCGCCGTCCGGGACGCCGGAAAAGGCGGAGATCTCGTCGGCGACGGTATTCATCATGAACCACTCGGGCTGGTCGCTGCGCCAGATACGGCCGCAGCCGACCTCGACCGGGTCGATGAGGTAAATCTCCACCGGCCGGTCGGCCGCGGCCTTCGCCAGCCTGGCGGCGAGGCGCTCGACCACACTCAGACCACGCGGACCGCTGCCGACGACCGCAATGCGGTGCACGCCGACGGCGTCCAGGAGCCCCCTCGCAACACTGTTCCCCACTCTGTCCCCCCGTTTTGAAATCCCCGCACGAAATCCCGCGCCACGAAATCCCACGCGGAGATGAAATGCAATTCCCCGATCTCTGAGCCTAGGTGCAGCCCCACCGGTGTTCAACGGTGATCCATGCATGCATTGCATCAATTCCGTTCATGTGTCGACCCACCTTTACTTCATGGTGTTTACGGGGTCGCACCGGCGGGGATACGCTGCCCAACAGCGCTGAATCAATGGCGTGTTGACGGTCCAGATTTGACGGTCCAGGGGGGACTCCGATGGAACGCCGTCCGGCACTTCTTGTACTCGACCTGATAAATGAACTCGTCCATCCGGACGGGAAATACGCGGCGGACGGATACTGCGAGCAGGTCGCCCGGCGCGGAGTCCTGGAACGGGCCGGCACCGCGATAGCGCGGGCCAGGACCGCCGGGGTCCCGGTGATCTATGTGGTGGTCGGGTTCTCTCCCGGGTACGCCGACTGGCCCGCTTCCTCGGAGCTGTTCGCCTCCGCGCGCGACGGTGACCGGGTGGTGCTCGGCACCTGGGGCACCCGGGTGCATGACGCCCTCAAGCCGGCCGGTGACGAGCCGGTGGTGGAGAAGCGCCGCATCAGCCCGTTCTTCGGTACGCACCTCGACGGGCTGCTGCGCAATCTCCGCGTCAACACGCTGTTGCTGACCGGCGTCACCACCGAGTTGGTCGTCCTGTCGACGGCCCGCGACGGCCACGACCGGGACTACCGCGTCGAGGTGTTGGAGGACGCCACGGCGACCGACAGCCAGGAGACACACGAAGCAGCCCTGAAAGTGATCGCTCGCACCGCGAAGGTCTCCACGGTCGAGCAGGCACTACCCGCCTGACCGGGTGATGGAGAAACGGAGAGACGGACGGGGTGAGATGAGCGTCGACCGGACCGGGACCATCGAGCTGCGCCTGCCCGTGTACCTCCCACCACCACCGACCCACCCACCGCCGGGACCGGAGGACCGACGGCCGGGCGAACGGCCCGGACCGGGCCGGGAGGGACGCACCGGCCGCAGGCTTTCGCGCGCCCGGGCGTTCTGGCTGGTCGGCGCGACCCTGGTCCTGCTGCTGCTCTCCTCGTCGGCGCCCTCGCCCATGTACGTGCTGTACCAGCAGCGTTGGCACTTCTCGGCCACCGTGCTCACCGTCGTCTTCGGCATCTACGCCGTCGCGGTGCTCGTCGCACTGCTGCTCTTCGGCTCGCTCTCGGACACCCTGGGGAGGCGTCGTGTGCTGCTCGTCGCGCTGGTGGGCGAAGTGGCGAGCATGGCGCTGTTCATCGGCGCCCGGGACGTGCTGTGGCTGCTCGCCGCGCGGGCGGTGCAGGGCGCCGCCGTCGGGCTGGCCACCGGCGCCACCGGCGCGGCCCTGATAGAACTGGCGCCGCCAACGGCGCCGTCCCGCGGCACCCTCCTCAACAGCGCGGGCCCGGTCGGCGGCATCGCTGCCGGCGCCCTCTTCGCGGGCCTGCTCGTCCAGTTCGCGCCGGCGCCGACCGTGCTGACGTACGCGCTGCTGCTGGCCGCCTTCGTCCTGGCTTTCTTCGGTGTCCTGGTGATGCCGGAAACTGCGCCGGGGCGGACCGCCGGCCTGCGGATCCGCCCCTCGCGGATATCGGTACCCGCCCCCGCCCGCCGTACCTTCGCCCTGTTGTCGCTGCCTCTGGTCGCGGTGTGGTCGGTCTGCGGGCTCTACCTCTCGCTCGGCCCGTCGCTGGCCGTGCACCTCCTGCACACGGACGATCTCCTGGTCGGCGGGCTGACGGTCGCCCTGTTCGCCGGCGTGGCCACCGCCGGCCAGCTCGCGCTCGGCAAGCTCCCGCCCCTGCGTACGGCCACGATCGGTGTGACCGCGACGCTGGCCGGTCTGGGGCTGCTGCACGCCGCCCTGACGTCGGGCGGGGCCATGCTGTTCTTCATCGGCACCGCGGCGCTCGGCTTCGGCTGGGGCACGGCCTTCCTCGGCGCGTTCCGTGCACTGGCCGCTCTGGCGGATCCGGCCCGCCGCAGCGGACTACTGGCCGCGGTCTATGCCGTGGTGTATCTGTCGATGACGGTCCCCGCCGTCGCGGCCGGGACGCTCGCCGGAGCCTGGGGCCTGCACCGGACGGCCCTGGCGTTCATCGCCGTCACGGCCGCGGTCTGCTTGGCCGCGCTCGCGGGGCTGGCCCGGGTGCAGGCCCAGGCGTGCGCGGCCAGGCGTCGCCACGCCCGCCCCCGCCCGACGGGCCCCAGACACGCCCGCCGGAGGGGATGAACGGGCGGTCCCTCAGGCACAGACCGCCGTGAGCCTCGTGGCGTGCGGCCGGGTGCGCCGCACGCCGGATCAACGCGGCTGCTCACCCTCAGCCGGTGTAGGGGGCTACGGTCTTGGCAGTGCGCAGGGCGCGGGCCCACCAGGAGATCTGGTCGATCATCGACTTCGCCGCGGCGTCGCAGGCGGAGGGGTCCTTGTGGTCGCCGTCCTCGTCGAAGTGACCCCACACGTTGTGGAAGCTGACAGTGTCGCGGACGGTCACGGTGTGCATCTCGGCGAAGACCTGGCGCAGTTGCTCGACGGCGCGCAGGCCGCCCGACATGCCGCCGTAGGAGACGAAGCCGACCGGTTTCGCGTGCCACTGCGTGCCGTGCCAGTCGATGAGGTTTTTCAGGGAGGCGGGGAAGGAGTGGTTGTACTCGGGCGTGACAACAACAAAGGCGTCGGCGGCCTCCAGGCGTGGTGAGACGGTTCGCAGAACGGCCGTCACCTCGTCGGACGGGTTGAAGGACAGGGCGGTCGGCAGGTCGATGTCGGCCAGGTCGATCACCTCGATCTCGACGGCGCCGTGCTCAGTGGCCCGCGAGACGAACCAGTCGGCGACGATGGGCGCGAAGCGGCCCTCGCGGTTGCTCGCGATGATGACAGCGAGCCGGATGGGGGCGCTGACCTGGGCGGATTCATTCGTGTTGAGGTCCATGCAGAAAGAGTCGTACTTCAACCATGGTTGAGGTCAAGCCATCATCCTGGCGGACACGATTGGCAAGCATGGCTGGCAGGCATGACCGGCGGACATGACTGGCGGGCATGGCTCGGCTCGCCTGGAACGCGAACGAAGCCACCGGCGACGCGCCGTCGGATCGCAGCGGTGCCGCCCCCTCCGCACCGCGCTTCCGGCAGCGTGCGGGTCCGGTCACCAACTCCGGTCACCAGCTGCCCCACTACCTCGGCCCCCGGCCCCCGATCGAGGGCTGAGCGGCCTCTACGGTGGGCGCATGACGACTCCTCCCGTGCCCCACATCGAGATCGACGGCCACCTTCCCAGCACCGAGGATCTTGTGGTCCCCGCCCTGTACGGCGGCTATGGACACTTCACCGCGATGCAGGTCAGGGACGGGCGGGTGCGTGGGCTCGCCCTGCATCTGGCCAGGCTCGACGCCAACACCACCGAGGTGTTCGGCAGCGGCCTGGACGGTGACCTCGTACGGGCCCGGGTGCGGCACGCGCTCGACGGCGCGGAGATGCGGGACGCGTCGGTGCGGGTGTACGTGCAGTGGGCACCCGGCGCGGACACCGCCACCCTGATGGTCACCGTCCGCGCTCCCGTGACGATGTCCGAGGCCCCGCAGGCCCTGATGTCCGTCCCGTACGAGCGGCCCTTCGCGCACATCAAGCACCTGGGCGGCTTCGCCCAGACCCACTACGGTGCGCTCGCGCGCCGCGCGGGCTTCGACGACGCGCTGCTGACCGGTCCCGGCGGTGTGGTGGTGGAGGGCGCGGTCACCAACATCGGCTTCTACGACGGCACTTCGGTGACCTGGCCGGACGCCCCCGCGCTGCTGGGCATCACGATGGCCCTGGTGGAGCCCCGCCTCCCGGACGCGGGGCTGCCCTCGGCGCGGGGCCCGGTGACGCTGGACGCCCTGCCCTCGTACCGCGCCGCGTTCGTCACGAACTCGCAGGGGATCGCGCCGGTGCGACGGATCGACGACACGGAGTTCACGGTGGACCCGGAGCTGATGAAGACCGTGGCATCGGCGTACGACGCGACGCCGTGGGATCGTATCTAGGACCGGCTCAACCTCCGCCCGGACGCACGGACGCCCAGACGCCCAGACGGGGAATGGGGAACGAGGGGCGAGGTCCGATGTCCGTGGCGGAGACCCGGATCACGAAGAGGCCCGATCCAGGAAGGGACCCGGTTCGGGAAGGGACCCGATCCAGGAAGGGACCCGGTTCGGGAAGGGACCCGGTTCGGGAAGGGACCCGGTTCGGGAAGGGACCCGGTTCGGGAACAGCACCGCGGGCAGCCCCTCACCTCTGCGCGCACGGCCGCCCGCTCGTGTCCTCTTCCCCGCACCCGCCGTCACCCATTCAGCGCGTTCCGCGAGGCAGCCTTGGTGACCCCCCATCACCACCCGCCTGACCTGCAGGAAGGTCGATCGTCCAGCGCGCCGCGCAGGAACGGGTCGGCGAATCTGACCTTCCATCAGCAGGCGAAGCGCGCCCGCGGCCCGTTATCTCGAAGGCAGAGGCACGTTCCACGTTTCCCGGAGGATCCCCATGCGACCTGCCCAGCTGCTGACCGGCACCGCGCTGACAGCCGCCGTGACGCTCTTGTACGCAGGGCCGTCGTACGCGGGTGAGACCGGTTCGCTGGAGGTGTACCCGGCGAGCGTCGCGCCGGGCGCGAACGTCACCGTGAACACCACCGCCTGCGGTGTCGACGGTGGCGGCACGGGGGACGCGAAGTCCCTGGGAGCGGGTGATTTCGACCTGTACCCGGGCACGCACAAGGAAGTCGTGATCGGCGAGTTCACGGTGCCCGCGGGCACCGTGCCGGGGACCTACGGCATCGCCGTGGCCTGCGACAACGGCAAGACCGCCAAGGGTGACCTCACCGTGACCGACGCCGCTCCCACACCGACGCCCCCCGTCCAGCCCACGCATCCCACGGGCCACGTCAAGACCGGAGTCGGCGGCAGTGTGGGCCCCGACACCACCCAGATCGCGGCGGGTGTGGCCGTACTGGCCGCGACCGCCGTAGGCGGTACCTGGTTCCTGCGACGCCGGGCGAGCGGCCCGCAGGACAGCTGAGGGCAGGCCTCCACCGCCCCAGTACCGCCGGTTTCCCCGTGCCCCCGCCCGACCCAGCGTCAGCGGGGGCACGTGGGGTACCGCCCGCGAACCGACCCGACACCCCGCGGATCCGAGGGGAACCTCCCATGACGGCTCAGCGCACGAAAGGCGGCCTCGTCGCCATCGCCGCCTTCACCGGGCTCTGGCTGGTCCAGCACGGCGCCGAGGAGCGGCCCCCGCCCCAGCCGTCCACCGCCGAGGCGTTCATCGCAGGCGCGGCGCCCAAGGAGGTCCGTGCGAAGCCGGCCGCGGCGCCGATGTCGCCGTCCGAGCCCGTACGGATTCGCATACCCGCCGTCAAGGCGGACGCCCCGTTGATGCGACTGGGCCTGAGCCCCGACGGCAGTCTCGACGTACCGCCGGCCGACGACCGCAATATCGCGGGCTGGTACCAGGACGGCACCCCGCCCGGCGCCCGGGGCACCGCGATCGTCGCGGGGCACGTGGACAGCTCGCAGGGCCCGGCCGTCTTCTACCACCTGGGCACGCTGAAGAAGGGCCACACCGTCGAGGTGACGCGCCGGGACGGACGCACCGCCGTGTTCACCGTCTACGCCATCGAGGTCTACGACAACAAGGCCTTCCCCGACCAGCGGGTGTACGGCAGCTCCGAGCGGGCCGAACTGCGAGTGATCACCTGTGGCGGCGGCTTCTCACGGCAGGACGGCTACCAGGGCAACGTCGTGGCGTACGCCAATCTCACCGCGGTGCGCTGACCGGGCGAGCGGGCCACGGTGACCGGTCGACCGCCGAGTGACCTCAGACGGACCACTGGTCGAAGGCGAGCTTCGCGACCAGCGAGAAGACGACCACCAGCAGCACCCCGCGCACGAACTCGCTGCCCTTCCTCAGCGCCATCCGCGCCCCGGCCATCGCGCCCGCCAGGTTGAACACGGCCAGCAGCGCGCCCAGCTGCCACAGCACCGTCCCCTGGTACGCGAACATCGCGAGGGCGCCCGCGTTGGTGCAGACGTTGACGATCTTGGCGGTCGCGGAGGCGGTGACCAGGTCGAGGTGGAGTACGGCGGTCAGCGCGAGCACCAGGAAGGTGCCGGTGCCGGGGCCGAAGAGCCCGTCGTAGAAGCCGATGCCGCCGCCGACGAGCACGATCGCGGTGACGATACGGGCCCGGGTGACCGGGGCCGTATCCTCGGCCTCATTGCGCCCGAAGGCCGGTCGCAGCATCACGAACGCCCCGACGGCGAGCAGCGCCACCATGATCACCGGGCGCAGTACGGCGCTGCTGATCCCGGCGGCGAAGAACGCGCCGCACATGGAGCCCGCGAGGGCCGTGAGGCCGATCCGTACCGCCGTCCCCACCTGGACCGGCGCCTTGCGGACGTAGGTCACCGCGGCGCCCGATGTGCCGACGATGGCCACTGCCTTGTTGGTGCCCAGGATGTGCGCGGCGGGCACGTGGGGCAGGCTCAGCAACAGCGCCGGCAGGAGCAGTAGCCCGCCGCCGCCGACCACCGCGTCGATCCAGCCGGCCGCGGCTGCGGCGAGGCACAGAAGGATGAGAACGGTCAGCGATATCTCGGGCATGATCGCGACTCTATGGGCCGACGGATCGTGATCCAGCCCCTACCCCACCCCTACAACGGCCCTCAGCACTCGTAGTGGTCGGCGGGCGTCCTGATCCGGCCCAGCAGATCGCGCAGGGATTTCCGGTCGCACTCCGACAGGTCCGCGAACAGCGCCCGCTCGACCTCGTCCAGCGCCTTGTTCATCAACCGCAGCGCCGCGGCCCCGGCGGGGGTCATCTCCACGATGTGGCGGCGCCGGTCGGCGGGGTCGCGGCGGCGCTGGGCCAGCTCGTCGCGCTCCAGGTCGTTGAGGATGCCCACCAGCTGGCTCGGGTCGACCTCCAGCCGCTCGATGAGCGTCTGCTGGCTCATCGGGCCCGCGTCGAGGTACATGAGCGTCATCGCGTGCCGGGGGGTCTGTCCGGCGACACCGAGCGCGTGCCTGATCCGCGTATCGGTGATCGCGCCGTGCCGCGCGAGGAGAAACCCGAGGCGGTCCAGCGGCGTCCCGGCGCCCTTGCTTGTCATAACAACACGGTAACAGAGCGCCCATTATGGGCATGGGCAAATCATTGTTGGTGTTCAACGATTTACACGCATCCATCGCTGGAGGAATCATGTTCATCGCCTACGCCGTCGTCGCCGGTCTGCTCGCCGCCGCCCTCACCGCCTCCGCCACCTTCACGTTCAGCCGAAAGGAGCCGATCGTCAGCAACATGATGAAACTCGGGGTGCCGGATTCCTGGCTCCCACGCCTCGCCACCCTCAAGGCCGCCGGCGCCATAGGCCTCCTGATCGGACTCTTCGTGGTGCCGATCGGGGTGGCCGCCGCGATCGGTGTCGTCCTCTACTTCGTCGGCGCCCTCATCACTCACCTCCGGGCGCGCGACTTCGAGGTGGCACCGGTGATCGTCATCATGGTGCTGGCCGGCGCCGCGCTGGTGCTGCGCCTCGCCTCGGCCTGAGTACCTGTGGACGCGGGCCGGTCGGGGGCCGGCGGCGCGGCCGGTTCGACGGCGCCCGCGAGGAGCGTCGCGGCGAGCGCACTCGCGCCGAACAGGCTCCCTGCCAGCTGGATACGGGCGCGGCCCGTGGGGACGGGGGCCGCGCGATGAGGTCTGCGGTGTCGAGCCATTTACAGGGCACTGGTCCTTGATTTCGTGATGCGGATGCCGAGCTGTTGGCTCTCGGCTCAGAAGCTGAAGTGTTCGGAGTGGATGCGTTCGTTGGGTACGCCGGCCCTGCTCAGGGCGGCCCTGCTGACCTCCGACATACCGGGCGGGCCGCACAGGTAGACGTCGTGGTCGGCGATGTCGGGGACGAGATCGCGCAGTGCCTGCGGGGCGAGCGGGTCGAAGGCGGCGTCGGACTGGCCGAGGAGATAGTGCAGCCCGGCCTGCCGCCGCGCGGCGATCTCCTCCAGTTCTTCCTTGAGCACCAACTGCCCCGCGTTGTTGGCCCGGTAGAGGAGCGTGATGTCGCCGGGCCCGCCCGGCAGCGTCTCGAAGAGCGCCCGCATCGGGGTGATCCCGACGCCGCCCGCGAGGAGCAGCACCTTGCGCCGGGTGCGCCGGTGGGCGGTCATCGACCCGAACGGCCCGGTTGCCAGGACGCGGGTGCCCGGCCTGAGTCGGCGGATGCGGCGGGTGTGGTCACCGGCCGCTTTGACGGTGATCCGCAGGGTGTCACCCCGCACCGGTGCGGACAGCGAGAACGGCAGCGCGGTGTGCCAGATCCTGCGCTGCATGAAACGCCACCGGAAGAACTGCCCCGGCTCGGCCCGCAGCCCGTCGAGCCCGATGCCCTGCATGACGACCGAGACCACACCGGGCCCTTCGGTCCGCACTTCGAGCACACGCAGGCTGTGCCGCAGGGCCTGGCGTACGGGCACGATGCCCCGGTACCAGAGCAACAGGACCGCGACCGTGGCGTGCAGCATCGCCCACAGCCACAGCGTGAGCACACTGCCCGCGACATCGGGCCCGACAAGTTGATGCGCGAAGCCGAGCCCGGCACCGAGGTAGGTGAGCAGGTGGACGGCCCGCCAGGTCTCGTGGCGCACGCGTCGGCGCACTGCGCGGGCGGAGGTCACGCCGACGGCGATGAGCAGGCCCGTACCGGCAGTGGCGGCGGCGATCCCGCCGTATCCGAGCAGGTCATGGGCGGCGGCCAGCAGATCGGTGCCGGTGTGCGCGGCGTGCCCGCACAGGGCGAGGACACCGTGGCCCAGGCAGAGGGAGAGAACGTGGCGTCCGCCGAGCGCGTGCCAGCGGGCGAGTTGGTCCGCGCCGACGCCGTGCTCCACGGCCGGGACACGGGCCATGAGCAGCAGCATGACCAGTACGCCGTACCCGGCGAGTAGCCCGGTGAGGTGGGCCCCGCTCGCGAACAGCACGTCGAGGCGCGCCGACGGCTCGGCCTGCACACCCCACATGCCCGCCACCAGCCCGGCCCCGCCGACAACCCCGGCCCGCAGTGCTCCGGGCGAGACACACAGCGGCGGGACGCTCCGTGCAACGGCGAAGGGCGCGGGACGTGGCGCGGCGGGACCGGCGCCCCGGGTCGCGTCCCGGTCGGGGGCCTGGGTCGCGTCCCGGTCGGACTCGCGTCGGGGCTCGGGATCCTGAGGTCGGGCCGGAGCGTGGGCTGCGGCGTGGGCCGTGGGTACCGGTACCGGTGGGGCTATAGGTGCGGGGGGAACTGCGGGGGCGGGGGGAACTGCGGCTGCGCGGGAAGTGGCCTTCGGCCGCGACAGGTATGCCGACAGCGCCGGGTACGCGTCGGGCCGCGGGGGCGGCGGCTGACTCTGCCGGTAGGTCTGCGGGTCGGTGGCCTCGATTGTCACGAGCGCCAAAGTAGGCGCAGCCGCGGTCCCGAAAACGCTGGTCAGCGCGGCTCGTTTGATCCTTAAGGCCGCCTTGAGGATCGGCTGACCGGTCATTAAGTCTCAGCGGGCAAATCCCTGCGGGCCGGCCGCCTCAGGCCTCTGTCTCCAGGTGGCGCAGGACCGCGAGCACCCGCCGGTTGCCGCCGTCCGACGGCGGCAGGTCGAGCTTGGTGAAGATGTTCGCGATGTGCTTCTCGACCGCCCGCTCCGAGACGACGAACGACTCCGCGATGGATTGGTTCGTACGCCCCTGGGCCATCAGCCCCAACACCTCCCGCTCGCGGGGCGTGAGCGCGTCAAGCGCCGATACCCGCCTGCTCGCGCCGAACAGCTGGGCCACCACTTCCGGGTCGAGCGCCGTGCCGCCCGCCGCGACCCGCTCCAGCGCGTCGACGAACTCGCCGATGTCCACGACCCGTTCCTTGAGCAGGTAGCCGACGCCGGCCCCGCTCTCCCCCAGCAGCTGCGCGGCGTACTTCGTTTCGACGTACTGGGAGAGGATCAGCACGCCCACGCCGGGCCTGGTACGCCGCAGCTCCACCGCGGCGCGCAGGCCCTCGTCGGTCTGGGTGGGCGGCAGCCGGATGTCGATCACGGCGGCGTCCGGGCCGTGCTCCGCGACGGCGGCCAGCAGCGCGACGGCGTCACACACGGCCGCCACGACCTCCACACCGCGCAGGGTGAGGAGCTGAACGAGCCCGTCGCGCAGCAGCGCGGAGTCCTCGGCGATGACAACACGCAGCGGCGGCACGACCTCAACGTCCTCTATCGGTAGGGGAGTACAACAGCGACAACCGTAGGCCCTCCCGGCGGGCTGCTGCAGGTGAGCGTCCCGTCGACGGTACGCACCCGGGCGAGCAGGCCGGTCAGTCCGCTGCCCGCTCCGACGACCGCTCCCCCGCGCCCGTTGTCCCGCACCGCGAGCCTCAGCGCGCCGTCCCTGACGGTGACGCCCAGGGCCGCGCGGGTCGCGCCGCTGTGCTTGACCGCGTTGGCGAGGAGCTCGGCGGCGCAGAAGTAGGCGATGGATTCTATGGCGGGCGCGGGTCGCTCCGCGATGTCGGTGGTGAGCGGAACGGACAGCGGGCTGTCGGCGGCGAGGGTGGCGAGGGCCGTGTCCAGGCCGTTGTCGAGTATCGGCGGGTGGATGCCCTTGACCAGGTGGCGCAGCTCGCCGACGGCCGCCTTCGCATTGCCCTGGGCCGTTTCCACGACGGCGAGGAGACGGTCACGGTCCGCTTCGGTGGTGATCAGTTCACGGATGATCGTGAGGTGCATACCGAGCCCGACGAGGCGGGCCTGGGTGCCGTCGTGCAGGTCGCGCTCGATGCGGCGCAACGTCGCCGCGGCGTCGTCGACGGCCTGCGCACGGGTCTCCTCCAGGGTGCGGATGCGCCGGTCGGCGGCGTTGGGACCATTGAGGGTCCGCAGCAGAATGCGATGCGGGACGAGCGCGCGCCGTACGAGCCAGGGGGCGACGGCGAGCAGCAGCAGGCCGGCCACGGTGGGCACCAGCATGCGCGGCCAGGAGTCGAATTCGATGCCCCCGATCTGAATTCCCACGTGCCGCACGGTGCCGTCGGCCTCGTGGACGGTCAGGTAGTTCCACTGCTTGATGAGCGGGTTGAGGGCCAGCCGGAGCCCCTCCAGATACCCGACGAACGCCGCGAGCAGCGGCGGTACGGCGGTCAGCGGTGCGACGAGCGCCCCGCCCACGGCCCGCCACCCGGCGCCCGGTCGCCGAGGACGACCCGCCGCCAGCCGAACGCACCAGTAGTGTCGCGCCGCACCGGCGGCCCGATGCGCAGCCCCAGCAGAACTTGGGCGAGGCCGCGCTGGAGCGTCCCGAGCGCGAGGGCGCCGCGCACGGTCAGGGCCAGCAGCCACGGCCCGATCGCCGTCACGGAGAGCACCACTCCGGCCAGCAGGCCGATGACCACCAGGACCGCGCCCGTCAGGGCGAGGGGCAGGGCGAGGACCGCGTAGAGGAACGCGGCTGCGCAGGCACGGAAGCGGCTCATGGACACCAACTTAGACACCGACTGAGAACTGGCTCAGAGCTGGTGGATGACGGGGACGGAGAGCGGAACGCAGATGGCGGCCACGGCGAGCGCGAAGCCGGTGCTCCGCAGGAGACCGGTGCGGCCCGCGCCGAGGAAGCCGGATATCAGCCGTGCCTGGAGCTTGTTGAAACCCTTGACGACCCACGGCGTGAGGAGCAGGAAGCCCAGCCCGCCGCCGATGGCGTGCACGGCCCAGGCTCCGGCCAGTGTGGGCCCTCCCCAGGACTGTGCGTAGTTGTTGTCGGGCCGCAGCGGATAGCCGATGTTGATCACCACGACCATCCAGAAGAAGAGCGTGATGGTGGCGGCCACCACGTTGAGCGGGGCGCTGACCAGCGCGTGCGCCAGGGCGAGCGGACCCGTCCGGGCCGGCGCCACGGTCTCCAGGCCGAGCAGGCGGCGGGCGAGTCCGCGCTGGATACGGGCGGCGGGGCCGCCGAACAGGGCGAGCGGTATGCACAGGAGGCCGATGGGGAGGGCGAGCACGACGTACGCCGTACGGCGCCAGGTCTCGGCGCGGAACGGCTCCCGGAGGATCGCCTTCGTACGATCGGCCATCCGGGCTGTCGACGCTGTCCGAGCCGTCCGGCCGGCGCGGCGAGGCATGACCGCGGCGGTGCCCGTGCCTGGACCCGACCCCCCACCGGCACCGGCACCGGCACCGGCACCGGCACTGGCACCCTTGCGCGCACCTGCGGCCGTGACTGGCTTCTGCGTGATTTCCATGCGTCCAGACTCCCGGGCACACAGGCGCGGATCGATCGTGCCCGCACGGATCCCTGAGGTTCGGTTTCCCACACCCCACCCGATGAGGTCCGGTTTCCCGCACCGCACCCGATGAGGTCCGGTTTCCCGTACCGCAAAGGGTCAGGTCCCGTGTCCCGCACCTCACAGACTGCGGCCCTCTACGCTGAGGACAGCGTTCCGCGGGGGAAACGGGCGGGATGCGGCCGGGTAACACCCGGTCCGCACTCTGAGGTCATGAGTTCGGACATCGTGGTGATAGGCGGCGGCATGGCGGGCGCCCGGCTCGCCCGGCAGCTGCCGGGCGCGACGGTCATCGGCGAGGAGACGCACGCCCCGTACAACCGAGTGCTGCTCGCCGAGGTCCTTGCCGGCCGGTACGGGCCGGAGGTCGCCGCGCTGCCGTCCTCGGAGGTGCGGCGCGGGGTACGGGTTGTGCGCATCGACCGCGCAGACCGCGTCGTGCAGTGCGACGACGGCAGTGTCGTGCCGTACTCGACCCTGGTCCTGGCCACCGGCTCGAACCCCGTACTGCCGCCCCTGCGCGGTCTCCCCCCGCGCGAACTCCCGGCCGGCGTGCACCCTTTCCGCACCATGGACGACTGCCTGGCGCTCGGTGCCGCCGTCCGCGAAGGCACCCGCGCCGTGGTCATCGGCGGCGGCCTCCTCGGCGTCTCGGCAGCCCGCGCCCTCGCGGCACGCGGCGCCCGGGTGGTGCTGGCCCAGCAGGGCGAGCGCCTGATGGAACGCCAGCTGGACCCTGCGGCCTCCGCCCTGCTGCGCGACCACATCGAGGCGCTGGGCGTGGAGGTCCACACGGAGTGCCGGGTTCGCGGTCTGCACTCCGACGGCGGGGCGGTACGGGCGGTGGAGCTCGCCGACGGCTACGAGCTCGCGGCCGAACTCGTCGTCCTCGCCTGCGGGGTACGCCCCAGGGTCGGTCTCGCGCAGGCCGCCGGTCTCGACGTACGGCGTGGCATCGTCGTGGACGATCAACTGCGCACTTCGGATCCGCACATCCGCGCGGTCGGCGACTGCGCCGAGCACAACGGCACGGTGTACGGCCTCGCGGGCCCGGCGCTGGACCAGGCGGACGTCCTGGCCGCACTGCTGAAGGACGCACCCATGGCCGGCGCACCGGCCACCGGCGCACCGGCCACCCGCGCCCCCAGCGAGGCTCCCGGCACAGGAGCCGGAGCGGCCGGGCGGCCCGGCCCACCCGCCCGGCACCCGCAGGCGTCGGGCGGCACCGACACGGGCACCGACAGCGGCCCCCGCTACACCGGCACCCGCGCCCTGACCCGCCTCACCCTGAACGGTCACGGCCCCCTCGACCTCGCCACCTTCGGCGTGACGACCCCGCTCCCCGGCGACGACGTCGTCCGCCTCACCGATGCCACCCGAGGCGCGTACCGCAAGGTCGTCGTCCGCGGGGACAGGCTGATCGGCGGAATCCTGCTCGGCGATCTCGGCGCCGTCGGCGAGCTCGCCCGTACCTGGGAGGGCGACGAGCCGCTCCCCTCCTCTCCCCTGTTCCACCTGCTTGGAGGCTCCTGAGATGCCCACACCCACGATCGTGGTCGTCGGCCACGGGATGGTCGGCCAGCGATTCCTGGAGGCCCTCGCCGAGCGGGGAGTCACCGGGCGCGCGCGGATCGTCGTGCTGTGCGAGGAGCCGCGCCCCGCGTACGACCGCGTCCGGCTGACCTCGTACTTCGACGGCAAAACCCCCGACGACCTCACTCTGGCCGCGCCCGATTTCATGGACGCCCACGGGATCGAGCTGCACCTGGACGACCCGGCGCACACCATCGACCGGGCGGCGCGCACGGTCACCTCGCGCGCCGGGCGCACGTTCACGTACGACACGCTGGTCCTCGCCACCGGCTCGTACCCCTTCGTGCCGCCCGTCCCCGGCAAGGACGCGGAGGGCTGCTTCGTCTACCGCACCATCGAGGACCTGCTGGCGATCGAGGAGTACGCGAAGACCTCGAAGACCGGAGCGGTGGTCGGCGGCGGGCTACTCGGGCTCGAAGCGGCGGGTGCGCTCAAGGGGCTCGGACTGACCACCCACATCGTGGAGTTCGCGCCCCGCCTGATGCCCGTCCAGATCGACGAGGGCGGCGGCGCAGCCCTGCTGCGCACCATCGAGGGCATGGGTCTGAGCGTCCACGCGGGCGTGGGCACCCAGGAGGTGACCTGCGACGAACGCGGCGCGGTGACCGGCATGAAGCTCTCCGACGGCTCCGCGCTCGCCACCGACCTGGTGGTCTTCTCCGCGGGTGTACGCCCACGGGACCAGCTCGCCCGCGACTGCGGTCTCACCGTGGGCGAGCGCGGCGGCATCACCGTCGACGAGCAGTGCCGCACCTCCGACCCAACCGTCTTCGCGATCGGCGAATGCGCGCTGGCGGCGGACGGCCGGGTGTACGGCCTGGTGGCGCCCGGCTACGAGATGGCCGAGACGGCGGCCGAGACCATAGCGGGCCGCGAACGGGCCTTCACCGGCGCCGACCTGTCCACCAAGCTCAAGCTCCTCGGCGTGGACGTCGCGTCCTTCGGCGACGCGCACGGCGCCGCCGAAGGCTGCCTGGACGTCGTGTACTCGGACTCGCGCTCCGGTGTCTACAAGAAGCTCGTCGTCAGCCCCGACGGCGTCCTGCTCGGCGGCGTCCTGGTCGGCGACGCCGACACCTACGCCATGCTGCGCCCCCTCACCGGCACAGTGCCGCCCGTCGCACCCGAGTCGCTGGTCCTGCCGGCGGGCGCCGGCGCGCCCGCCGCCCTCGGCCCGTCCGCGCTGCCCGACGAGGCCGTCATCTGCAGCTGCCACAACGTCACCAAGGGCGCCATCCACGCCTCCGGATGCACCACCGTTCCGGAAGTGAAGAAGTGCACGAAGGCGGGTACGGGCTGCGGCAGTTGCGTCAAGCTCATCGGACAGCTGCTGCCCGAGACCGAGGGCAGCAAGGGGCTCTGCGGCTGCTTCGCCCACACGCGCAGCGAGCTGTACGAGATCGTCCGCACGCTGCGCATCACCTCCTACGCACAGCTCCTCGACAGCCACGCGCGCGTGGAGGCACAGGGCGGCGACGGCTGTGAGGTCTGCAAGCCCACCGTCGCGTCGATCCTGGCCAGCCTGGCCCCGACCATCAACGTGGACGGATACATCCTCGACGGCGAGCAGGCCGCCCTCCAGGACACCAACGACCACTTCCTGGCGAACATCCAGCGCAACGGTTCGTACTCGATCGTGCCGCGCATCCCCGGCGGCGAGATCACCCCGGAGAAGCTCATCGTGATCGGCGAGGTGGGACGGGACTTCGGCCTCTATACGAAGATCACCGGCGGGCAGCGCATCGACCTGTTCGGCGCCCGGGTGGACCAGCTCCCGGCGATCTGGGCGCGGCTGGTCGACGCGGGCTTCGAGTCGGGGCACGCCTACGGAAAGTCGCTGCGCACGGTCAAGTCGTGCGTGGGACAGAGCTGGTGCCGCTACGGCGTGCAGGACTCCGTGAAGATGGCCATCGACCTGGAGCTGCGCTACCGGGGCCTGCGCTCGCCGCACAAGCTCAAGTCGGCCGTCTCGGGCTGCGCGCGCGAGTGCGCGGAGGCGCGCGGCAAGGACTTCGGCATCATCGCCACCGCGAACGGCTGGAATCTGTACGTCGGCGGCAACGGCGGCGCCGACCCGCGCCACGCCGACCTGCTCGCCCAGGACCTGTCCGACGCCGAACTGGTGCGCCTGATCGACCGGTTCCTGATGTTCTACATCCGC
Source organism: Streptomyces sp. A5-4 (assembly GCF_051131715.1). Classification (NCBI taxonomy): domain Bacteria; kingdom Bacillati; phylum Actinomycetota; class Actinomycetes; order Kitasatosporales; family Streptomycetaceae; genus Streptomyces; species Streptomyces sp. A5-4. The sequence goes on from NZ_CP178591.1 coordinate 2,291,651, forward strand.
ACCGCCGACCGCCTGGAGCGGACCTCGGCGTGGCTGGAGCGGATCGAGGGCGGCCTGGAGCACGTGCGGGACGTCGTCGTGCACGACTCGCTGGGGCTGTGCGCGGAGCTCGAATCGCTGATGGCCGCGCATGTGACCGGCTATCGCGACGAGTGGGCCGAGACCCTCAACGACCCGGAGCGCCTGCGCCGCTTCGTCTCCTTCGTCAACGCCCCCGAGTCGCCCGATCCTTCCGTGGCGTTCATTCCGGAGCGCGACCAGGTCAAGCCGGACCCGGCACCTCTCCTGGCGGGCCCGGTGCTAGCCATCCGTACCCTCGAAGGGACACCCGCGTGACGAACACCGAACCGGACCTCGGACCCGACCTCGAAATCGGACTCGCCCTGGACGTGGAGCTCGCACTCGACATGGACCCGGACCTGGACCTGGACCTCGAAATCGCCACCACCGAGGGCTGGTTGACGCTCTGCGCGCTGTCCGGTCTGACTCCCGGCCGCGGGGTCGCGGCGCTGCTGCCCGACGGCCGCCAGGTCGCGGTCTTCCTGGACCGCGCGGGCACCCCGTACGCGATCGACAACCGCGACCCCTTCTCCGGCGCGTACGTCCTCTCCCGCGGGCTCCTCGGCACCAGCGACGGCAGCCCGTTCGTCGCCTCCCCCCTCCTCAAACAGCGCTTCGATCTGACGACGGGACGCTGCCTGGACGACGACTCGGTGTCCGTCGGGACGTTCCGGGTCCGACTGACCGAGCGGACCCCAGCCCTTACTTGACCGTTCGTTCCGTAATCAACTACGGTCACTCATGTGGCCAGGACCAAGGAATTCGACCCCGACGCCGCGCTGCAGGCAGCCCTGGAGCTGTTCTGGCGGCGCGGTTACGAGGCGACATCGATGGCGGACCTCGTCGAGCACCTCGGCATCGGCCGGGCCAGCATCTACGCCACCTTCGGCAATAAGCACGAGCTCTACCTCAAGGCTCTCGACCGGTACGCCGAGGTCCGTAACCCGGATCTGCTCGACGAGCTGTCCCAGCCGGGCCCCGCACTGCCGGCCGTGCGGACCGTGCTGCGCCGCTTCGCCGCCGAGTCGACGTCCGAACACCAGCGGCTGAACGGCTGCTTCATCACCAACACGGCGGCCGAGCTGGGCCCGCACGACAGCGACGCCGCCCGCCGGGTCGAGGTGAACTGGGAGCACCTGGAGACCCTGCTGCACTCGGCGCTGGTGCGGGCCCGGGCTCAGGGCGAGCTGCCTCCGGGCCGCGATCCGCAGGCACTCGCGCGGATGCTGCTCGTCCTGATGCAGGGCCTGCGGATCGTGGGCAAAGCGTCCAGCGACCCGGCGAGGGTGCGGGACGCGACCGAGCAGGCACTGACCCTGCTGGACCTACCGGCCTGAGCCGCCGCCGCGCGCGCTCCACGACCACCCGTTCCACACCCACCTCCCCCTGAGCCACCCGAGCCACTGGCGCCTTCGGGCGCCTTATTCACACCTTCATAACAGACCGATCATTCCAGAATTATTGAGCATCTTGCCAAGGAGTCACTGCCATGACCACGACCGCTCGTTTCATCGGCAAGACCGTCCTCGTCACCGGCGCGGGCTCCGGCCTCGGCCGAGCCATCGCGCTCGCCTTCGCCGCCGAGGGCGCCCAGGTGATCGCCTCCGGGCGCGGCGCCGCGCCCCTGGACGAAACCGTCGCACTGGCCACCGAGGCGGGCGGCGCCGCGATCGCGATCACCGCGGACGTCACCCGCCCGGAGGACGTACGGGCCCTCGTCAACCGGACCGTCGAGCACTTCGGCGGCCTCGATGTCGCCGTCAACAACGCCGGCGTCTTCCGCGGTGGCAGCCCCGTCGCCGAGCTGTCCGAGGCCGACTGGCGCGTCCTCCTCGACGTCAATGTGACGGGCGTACTGCTCTCCATGCAGGCAGAGATCGACCGGATGCGTGTCCAGGACGGCGGCGGCACGATCGTCAACATCTCTTCCAACCTCGGCGCCCACCTGCGCATTCCGGGCGTCGCGGGCTATGCGGCGTCCAAGGCCGCCGTCTCCGCCCTCACCCGCGCAGCCGCCCTCGACCACATCCACGACGGCGTCCGGATCAACGCCGTGAGCCCCGGCGCCTCGGCCACCACCATGTCGCTGCGGCCCGGCGAGAGCGACGCCGAGCGCGCCGTCCGGATGAAGGAGGAGTCGCCGCTCGGCCGGGTGTCCACGGCCGAGGAGGTCGCCGCGGCGGTGCTCTACCTGGCCTCGTCGGACGCCGCGTCCGTCGTCGGTACCGATCTGGTGATCGACGGCGGGACTTCCGCCTGACGGGCGGTGCGGTCGTAGGCTGGACCCATGATCTCCGGCTGGAACGCGAGCGACATCCCCGACCAGAGCGGCCGTACGGCCGTGGTGACCGGCTCCAACAGCGGCATCGGACTGGTCACGGCACGGGAGCTGGCCCGCCGCGGCGCGCGCGTGATTCTCGCGTGCCGCAGCGAGGCCCGCGGCGAGAAGGCCGCGGCGGACATCCTGGCCGACGTACCCGACGCACAGCTCACGTTCATGCCGCTGGATCTGGCGGACCTGTCCTCCGTACGGGACTTCGCGCGGGACTTCGCAGGCGCCCACCCGGACGACGGTCTCGACCTGCTCGTCAACAACGCGGGTGTCATGGCCCTGCCCTACGGACGCACGGCCGACGGCTTCGAGACGCAGTTCGGTGTCAACCACCTCGGGCACTTCGCCCTCACCGGGCTGCTGCTCCCGCACCTGCTCCGGACGCCCGGCGCCCGCGTCGTGACGGTCTCCAGCGGTCTGCACGCGCTCGCCAACATCGACATGGGCGACCTCAACAGCGAGCGCAAATACCGCCGCTGGGTGGCGTACGGCCGCTCCAAGTCGGCGAATCTGCTCTTCATCCACGAGTTGGCGCGCCGGCTCGACGCGATCGGCTCCGACATCGTCGCGGCGGCGGCGCAGCCCGGCTACGCCCGTACCAATCTGCAGACCGCGGGCGTACGGATGGAGGGCCGCAGGGCGGCCGAGCGGATCATTGAGTTCGGCAACCGGATCGTGGCGCAGTCCGCCGAAGGGGGCGCCCTGCCCAGCCTGTACGCGGCGACCGCCCCCGGCGTACGTCCCGACTCGTTCACCGGGCCGAGGCTCCAGGGCTGGCGGGGCGCGCCCACCAGGTCGTGGCGGGCGCCGTGGACGCTCAACGACGTGGCGGGCGAGCGGCTGTGGTCCGCGTCCGAGCAGGCCACCGGCGTGACGTTTGCGGGCCTCACCTCCTGAGCCCCTCACCGGCCTCCGTCGCCGGCCCTCACCCCCGCAGCTCCTCCGCCGCGTCCGTGACCCGCCCGATCAGCCGCAGCAGCGTCTCCCGCTCGTCCTCGGCCAGGGGGGCGAGAAACACCTGGTTCATCCGGGCCGTCCTGGTGACCAGCTTGCGGTGCGCCCGGGTGCCCGCGTCCGTCAGCTTCAGGACATTGCGCCTGCCGTCGAGCGGATCACGCACCCGCTCCAGCAGGCCCCGCCCGGCTAGCCGGGCCACCACATCGGCGATCGTCGAACGGTCCAGGTGAACGTGCTCGCCAAGAGTGCGCTGGTCGATGTCCGGCTTCCCGATCAGCGCGTTGAGCACCGCGAACTGCGGCGACGTGGTCTCCTCCGAGACCATCGTGGTCCACAGCAGCGTGTGCGCCTGCTGCAACCGGCGGGCCAGGTGCCCGGGGTGGGTGCTCAGATCGACCGCGGCCATGCGGGATCAGCCTCCTGCGGTAGATGCTCTGTATACTGAGCTATTGACCTCAACCCAACTGGATGGAAGCGTACGGCCTCGACCGAGTATTAGTCAGCACACTGAGCAATTAGCGGAGTGATGATGGCCGAGATACGCAGCCTGCACGAAGCCGTGGCGGACCTCGTCCACGACGGGGACACCGTCGCGATGGAGGGCTTTACCCATCTGATTCCGTACGCCGCGGCGCACGAGGTGCTCCGTCAGGGCATCACCGATCTGACTCTCGCCCGGATGACGCCCGACGTCATCTACGACCAGCTGATCGGCGCCGGTCTGGTCAAGAAGCTGATCTTCTCCTGGGGCGGCAACCCCGGCGTCGGCTCACTGCACCGCTTCCGCGACGCCGTCGAGAACGGCTGGCCCCGCCCCCTGGAGCTGGACGAGCACAGCCACGCCGGCATGGCCAACCGTTACGTCGCGGGGGCCTCGCGGCTGCCCTTCGCCGTGCTGCGCGGCTACCGCGGCTCCGGGATCGCCACCCACACGGACACGGTCTCCACCGTCTCCTGCCCCTTCACCGGCGAGGAGCTGGCCGCCGTCGCCGCGCTCAACCCGGACGTCACGGTCATCCACGCCCAACAGGCCGACCGCCGGGGCAATGTCCAGCTGTGGGGCCTGACCGGCGTCCAGAAGGAGGCCGCGCTGGCCGCCGACCGGGTGCTGGTCACGGTCGAGGAGATCGTCGACGAGCTGACGCCGCGGCCCGGCTGCGTCGTCCTGCCGACTTGGGTCCTGGACGCGGTCGCGCCGGTGCCCGGCGGCGCCCATCCCTCGTACGCCTCCGGGTACTCGGTGCGTGACAACGGCTTCTACCAGCAGTGGGATTCGATCGCCCGGGACCGCGACACCTTCACCCGCTGGATCGAGACACACGTACACGCCCCTGCGGAAGGCACGGCGGTCCGATGAGCGGTACTCCCCATTCACCCTTCAGCCGGGACGAGTTGATGGAGGTCAACGCGGCCCGCGCCCTCGCCGGGGCGCGGACCTGCTTCGTCGGCATCGGTCTGCCATCCACCGCGGCCAACCTCGCCCGCGCCACGGTCAATCGGGACCTCGTGCTGATCTACGAGTCCGGCACGATCGGGTCCAAACCGACCCGGCTGCCGCTGTCCATCGGTGACGGCGAGCTGGCCGAGACCGCGGACGCCGTCATTCCCGTCCCCGAGATGTTCAACTACTGGCTGCAGGGCGGCCGGATCGACGTCGGCTTCCTCGGCGCCGCGCAGGTCGACCGCTTCGCCAACATCAATACGACGGTGGTGGACCGCGGCCCGGGGAAGCCGGAGGGTCGTCTGCCGGGTGCGGGTGGCGCGCCCGAGATCGCGTCCAACTGCGGCAAGGTGCTGATGGTGCTGCGGCACTCCACCCGCGGCTTCGTACCGAAGCTGGACTTCGTGACCACCATCGGCCACGGCTCGGGCCCCGGCGACCGCGAGAAGCTGGGCATGCCCGGCGCGGGCCCGGTCGCCGTCATCACCGATCTCGGCATCCTGCGCCCCGACCCGGCCACCGCCGAACTGGTTCTCACCGAGCTGCATCCCGGTGTCACCGTCGAGCAGGTACGGGCCGCCACCGGCTGGGAGCTGCGGAGTGCGCGGAACGTGGGCGTTACCCAGCCCCCGACCGTCGAGGAACTCACCGCGCTGCGTGCCCTCAAGTCGGCTGGAAAGGAAGAGCGTTGAGGGAAGAACATGAAGGGGAGAACCTGATGTCGTCCGCCCAGAGCACCCAAACCACTCAGAGCACCCAGCCCACCCAGCCCACTCAGTCCGACATCGACGACGAGCTCGCCCTGATACAGGCGCGGATGCCCGCCGGGGGCGCGCCCGGCGGGCACCATCCACCGCGTGACTTCCCGCCGTACCGCAGCAGCGTGCTGCGCCACCCGAAGCAGCCGCTGGTCGCCGTCACCGGGGACCCGGAGTCGGTCGAGCTCTCCGGGCCCGTCTTCGGCCACACCGACGTCGCGGAGCTCGACAGCGACCTGACCCGCGGGCACCCGGGCGAGCCGCTCGGCGAGCGCATCACCGTCTCGGGCAGGCTGCTGGACACCGCGGGCCGGCCGGTACGCGGCCAGCTCGTCGAGGTCTGGCAGGCCAACGCGTCCGGCCGCTACGCGCACCCCCGCGACCAGCACCCCGCGCCGCTCGACCCCCACTTCACCGGCGTCGGGCGGGCGCTGACGGGCCAGGACGGCTCGTACGCCTTCACCACCATCAAGCCGGGCGCCTACCCGTGGCGCAATCACGCGAACGCGTGGCGGCCCGCCCACATCCACTTCTCGCTCTTCGGCGAGGCCTTCACCCAGCGCCTGGTCACCCAGATGTACTTCCCCGGCGACCCGCTCTGCGCCTACGACCCGATCCTCCGGTCGGTGACGGACGACGCGGCGCGCGCCCGGCTGGTCGCGGCGTACGACCCGACGCTCTCCCGCCCCGAATGGTCGCTCGGTTACCGCTGGGACATCGTCCTGGACGGGCCGTCCGCGACCTGGATCGAGGAAGGCCGCTCATGAAGCCGCTGTCCCCCACCCCCTCTCACACGATCGGCCCCTTCTACGGCCACGCGCTGCCGTTCCCCGGCGGCGGGGACGTCGCCCCGCCCGGCCACCCGGACGCGTTCACCCTGCACGGGTACGTGTACGACGGCGAGGGGGCGCCGGTGCCGGACGCGATCGTGGAGTTCTGGCAGGCGGCCCCGGACGGTTCGTCGGCCGGGGAGCCCGGGTCGATGCGCCGCAACGGCGTCGGCTTCACCGGCTTCGGCCGGGTTGCGACCGACCCGGACGGCCACTACACGCTGCGCACCCTTCCCCCGGGAGCACCCGCGATCCCGTACATCAGCCTGTGCGTGTTCGCGCGCGGCCTGACCCACCACCTCTTCACCCGCGCGTATCTCTCCACGGCCCCCGACGCCCTGCTCGCCTCGCTGGAGCCCGAGCGCCGGGCGACACTGATCGCACAGCCCGAACCGCACCGCACCCACCGCTTCGACATCCGCCTCCAGGGCGAGGGAGAGACGGTCTTCCTTGACTTCGCCTGATCCGGCTTCGCTCGGCACGACCGCGCCCGACGCCGGCCACCTCGACCAGGGCCTCCTCTCGCCCGTACGGGCGGGAACGGCGGCGGAAGCCGCGACCTGCGACCGCGCTCTGCTCCAGGCGATGCTCGACGCGGAGGCCGCCCTGACCCGGGCGCAGGGCCCGGAGTGGGCCGCCGACGCGGTGGCGACGGTGGCGAGGGCCGACCGCTTCGACGTACGCGACCTGGCGCTGCGGGCCAGGCAGGGCGGCAACCCGGTGATCCCCCTGGTGGCCGACCTGACGGCGGCGGCGGGCGAGGAGGCGGGCGAGTACGTGCACCGGGGCGCGACCAGCCAGGACATCATCGACACGGCGATGATGCTGGTGGCGACGCGCACGCTCCCCCTCATCTCGGCGGACCTGGCCCGCACCGCGCAGGCACTGGCCCTCCTGGCGGTGGAGCACCGGGACACCCCGATGCCGGGCCGCACCCTGACCCAGCACGCGGTCCCGACCACCTTCGGCCTCAAGGCGGCGGGCTGGCGGAGCCTGGCCCTGGACGCCCGGGACCGCCTGCGGGCCCTGCGCCTGCCGGCCCAACTCGGCGGCGCGGCAGGCACCCTGGCCGGATTCGCCGCACCCACCGGCCCGCGCGAGCGGGGCCCGGAACAGCCCGTCGCGGGGGGCGCCCCGGCCACCTCCCCCTTGGCCCTCGTCACCGCCTACGCCAAGGAACTCGCCCTCCCCGCCCCCGCCCTCCCGTGGCACACACTCCGCACCCCGGTGACCGACCTGGGCACCGCGCTCGCCTTCACCTGCGTCGCCCTCGGCAAGTTCGCCACGGACATCCGCACCCTCGCCCGGACGGAAATCGCCGAGGTCGGCGAAGCCACCCAGGACGCCGCGGGCACCTCAGCCACCGGCGGGTCGTCCGCCATGCCCCACAAGTCCAACCCCGTGCACGCCACCCTGATCACCTCCGCCGCCCAGCAGGCCCCCGCCCTGGCCGCCACGCTCCTCGGCTCGCTGGCCGCCGCCGAGGACGAACGCCCTGCGGGCGCCTGGCACGCCGAGTGGCAGCCCCTGCGCGAGCTGCTGCGGCTCGCGGGCGGCGCGGCGGCCCACGCGGCGGACCTGGCCGAGGGCCTTCGTGTCCACCCGGGCCGGATGCGCGAGAACCTGGCGCTCACCCACGGCCTGATCGTCAGTGAGCGCATCGCCGCGGCCCTGGCTCCCCGGCTCGGCAGGGCCCGCGCCAAGCAGCTCCTGACCGCGGCCTCCCGCCGCGCGGCGGCCGAGGGCATCCCGCTGGCCGAGGCGCTCGCCGGCACGCTCCCGGCGAACGAACTGACCGAACTCGCCGGACCGACCGAACTCGCCGAACTCACCGACCCCACCCGCTACACCGGCTCCGCGGCGGCCCTGGTCGACCGAGCCCTGGAACGCACCCCGGAGGCCCCCCGTGCCTGACGCCGCCCGCCTCCCCCACCTGCGCCTGGACGGCCCCACCGATGGCGCCCCACTCGTCCTGGGCCCCTCCCTCGGCACCTCGCTGGCCGTCTGGGAGCCCCAGCTTGCGCCCCTGACCCGCACCCACCGGGTGCTGCGCTGGGACCTCCCGGGCCACGGCGGCGCCCCCGCCGACCCCGCCCTGCTCCCGCACGACGGCACCGCCACCGTCGCCGACCTGGCGGCGCTCGTCCTGCGGGCCGCCGACGCCCAGGGCTGGGAGTCCTTCGCGTACGCCGGTATCTCGCTCGGCGGCGCGGTGGGGCTGCACCTGGCCGCGCACCACCCGGAGCGGATCTCCGCGCTCGCGGTGGTCTGCTCCGCAGCCCGCTTCGGCGACCCGGCGGCGTGGCGGGAGAAGGCCGACCTGGTGCGGGCCGAGGGCACCGGGGCCATGGTCGCGAGCCGCCCAGGCACCTGGTTCGCGCCCGCCTTCGCCACATCGGGGGCGGCGCGGGCCCTCATCGCCGACCTGCGCGCCACCGAGCGCGCGGGCTACGCGGCCTGCTGCGACGCGCTGGCGGCATACGACCTGCGGGGCGCGCTGCCCGCGATCACCGCGCCGACCCTGGTCGTCGCGGGCCGCGACGACCCGGCGACCCCACCCGCGCTGGCCCGCGAGATCGCCGACGGCGTGCCGGGCGCCGGCCTCCTGGAGGTCGCGGGCGCGGCCCATCTGGCCAACGTGGAGAAGCCGCAGCCCGTGACGGCCGCGCTGGTCGCGCACTTCGCGCCGCCCCCGGTCCGCGACGACGCGACCCGGCACGCGGCGGGCCTGGCCACCCGCAGGCAAGTGCTCGGCGGCGCCCACGTGGAGCGCGCGATCAGCCGCACCACGCCGTTCACGGCCCGCTTCCAGGACTTCATCACCCGCTACGCGTGGGGCGAGATCTGGACGGAGGGGACCCTGGACCGCCGTACCCGCAGCTGCGTCACGCTCACCGCGCTCGTGGCCCAGGGGCACGAGGCGGAGCTGGCCCTGCATGTGCGGGCCGCGCTGACCAACGGCCTGACCCGCGAGGAGATCGGCGAGGTCCTGCTCCAGACGGCCGTCTACTGCGGGGTCCCCGCGGCGAACTCGGCGTTCTCCGTGGCCCAGCAGGTCTTCGACGACCTGGACACCCCCTGAGGGCTGTCCGGCCGAAAGGCGCGACACACACTCGCAACCCATCTGTCGTAATCCCCGCGCATGGTTGATCGTTGGGCCGTGGAGCACAACGGCGCTCGAACGCCCAGGGGGAACGACGACAGGGGGCATCACATGACCATCAGCCGCAGAAGGCTCATCGGAGCCGGTACCGGCCTCGCCGTCACCGGGGCACTGGCCACCGCGTGCGGGTCCAACACCGGCCGGGACGAGGGCGGTTTTGAGGGCGGGAGGCCCGCTCTGGCGCAGTGGTACCACCAGTACGGCGAGCCCGGCGCCGAGCAGGCCGTACGCCGGTACGCAGCCGCGTACGGCAAGGCCGAGGTCGATGTCCAGTGGCGGCCCGGCAATTACGACCAGCAGACGGCCGCCGCACTCCTCACCGCGTCGGGACCGGACGTCTTCGAGGTCAACGGCCCGTCCCTGGACCAGATTCAGGGCAAGCAGGTCGTCGACCTCACCGAGCTCTTCGACGGGGCGCGCGACGACTTCAATCCGGCCGTCCTCGCCCCCAAGACGTACGACGGGAAGCTGTGGTCGGTCCCGCAGGCCATCGACACGCAGCTGCTCTACTACCGCAAGAGCATGCTGGCGGACGCCAAGGTCCGGCCGCCCCGCACCCTCGACGAACTGATCGACGCGGCCAAGGAGTTGACCAGCGACAAGGTCAAGGGACTCTTCCTCGGCAACGACGGCGGCGCGGGCGTGCTCGGCGGTACGCCCCTGTACGCCGCCGGGCTCGGCCTCGTCACCAACGACGGCAAGGTCGGTTTCGACGACCCGGCCGCCGGCCGCACCCTCGGAAAGCTCCGCCAGCTGTACGCCGACAAGTCGCTCCTGCTCGGCGCGCCCACCGACTGGTCGGACCCGTCGGCCTTCATCCAGGGCCTGACAGCCATGCAGTGGTCGGGCCTGTGGGCCCTGCCCGCAGTCCAGAAGGCACTCGGCGACGACTTCGGCGTACTGCCCTTCCCCAAGGACGGCGGTTCGGGCAAGGACACGGTGCCGGTCGGCGCGTACGGCGCGGCCGTCAGTGCCCGCAGCGAGCACCGGGACGCGGCCAAGGCCTTCGTGAAGTGGCTCTGGATCGAGAAGAGCGACTTCCAGGAGGACTTCGCGCTGTCGTACGGCTTCCACATCCCGGCGCGCGTCTCCCTCGCGAAGAAGGCACAGAAGCTCAGGAGCGGCCCGGCGGCCGACGCCGTGCGGTTCGCCACCGACAGCGGCTACGCGCAGCCGCTGCTGTGGACGCCCGCCTCCCAGACGGCGTACCAGGACGCGCTGAGCCGGATCATCAAGGACGGCGCGAACCCCGACACCGAGCTCAGGTCGGTCGTACGCAGGACGAATGACGAGCTCCAGCGCGTGCGGAAGAAGAAGTCGTGACGAAGACGAAGGCCCTCGGGACCCAGAACCGGACGCTCTGGTTCTGGGTCTTCGTCGGGCCCTTCGCTCTCGGGCTGGCCCTTTTCACGTACGTTCCGCTGCTGTGGAGCGTCTACTTGAGCTTCTTCGACGCGCACAACACCGTCTCGCCGACCGAGTTCGTCGGCTTCGACAACTACACGGCGATGCTCGGCGACGAGGCCTTCACCAGCAGCCTGGGCACCTTCGCGCTGTTCTCGGCGTTCATCGTGCCCACGACGTACGCCCTGTCGCTGGCGCTCGCGTTGATGGTCAACCGGCTGCGCTTCGCCCAGGCGTTCTTCCGGTCCGTGTTCTTCCTCCCGGCGGCCTGTTCCTACGTCGTGGCGGCGCTGGTCTGGAAGTTGTCGATCTTCAACGGGGTGCGGTTCGGGCTGGCGAACACGGTCCTGGACTTCTTCGGCCTGGAGCAGGTCGCCTGGCTCTCGACGACCCAACCACCCTGGTACTGGCTGGTCATCGTGACCGTACGGCTGTGGCTCCAGGCCGGCTTCTATATGATCCTCTTCCTGGCCGGGCTCCAGCGCATCTCGCCCCAGCTGTACGAGGCGGCGGCTGTCGACGGGGCGCGGCCCGGCTGGCAGGTGCTGCGGTACATCACCGTTCCGCTGCTGCGCTCCACGTCGGTGGCCGTGGTGCTGCTGCTCGTCATCAACGCCTTCCAGGCCTTCGACGAGTTCTACAACCTGCTGTCGGACGCGCGGGGCTACCCGCCGTACGCCAGACCACCGCTCGTCTACCTCTACTACACGGCGCTCGGACAGGGGCAGAATCTCGGCCTCGGCAGTGCGGGCGCGGTGATCCTGGCGCTGATCATCGCCGTGGTGACGCTCTTCCAGGCCCGCTGGCTGGGCCTCGGCCGGAAGGGGGACTGAGCCCATGGACCAGGCACTGCTACGGGCCGGCCGGGCCCTGCGGGTCGTGCTCCTGCTCGTGCTCGCGGCGCTCTTCCTGATCCCGTTCTATCTGCTCCTGCGCAACGGTCTGGCCACCGAGCAGGACATCACCTCGCCGCAGTGGACGTTCTTCCCGGCCGAGCTCCAGTGGTCGAACATCGGTGAGCTCTTCGACGACCCGGCCGTCCCGATGGCGCGCTCGCTCCTCAACTCCGCGCTGATCGCCGTCGCGACGACCCTCGGGACGCTGCTGCTCGCCTCGCTCGCCGGATACGGTCTGGCCCGCATCCCGTACCGGTACGCCGACCAGGTCTTCTACGCGATCCTCGGCACGCTGATGGTCCCTGCGGCCGTCACGTTCGTGCCGAGCTTCGTACTGGTGTCGTCGCTCGGCTGGGTCTCGACCCTGCGCGGGCTGATCGTCCCGACGCTGTTCTCGGCGTTCGCGGCGTTCATTTTCCGCCAGTATTTCCTGGGCTTCCCCAAGGAGTTGGAGGACGCGGCACGGGTGGACGGGCTCGGCTACTGGCGTACGTACTGGCGCATCGTCGTACCCAACTCGCGGCCCGTCTTCGCCGCCGTCGGGACGATCGTGTTCATCGGCGCCTGGAACTCCTTCCTGTGGCCGCTGGTGATCGGGCAGGACCGGGACGCCTGGACCGTACAGGTGGCGCTGTCCACCCTGACCACCGCGCAAGTGATCAACCTGCATGAGCTGTTCCTCGCGGCGGTGGTGTCGATCCTTCCGCTGCTGCTGGTCTTCCTGCTGTTCCAGCGGTGGATCGTGGCCGGGGTGGAGAGGTCCGGCATCGACGACTGACCACCTGGCGGACCGCGCCCCCGACTGAACATCTTCCGGGCACCCCCTGTTGAGGTCCCGTCAATTCGGGACTCCTACATTCCGGGGGTTCACCGTCCCCATCCCTGGAGTGAGACATGGAACGTCGTAACTTCCTGCGCGGCGCGGTCATCGGCACCTCGGTGGCGGCCTTCGGCGGCACCCTCTGGCGCGGCGCCGCCTACGCCGCGCCCGCCCAGCCGGGCGCCGGCCCGTACGGCGCGCTGCTCACGGCCGATGCCAACCACGTCCGGCTGCCCGCCGGTTTCAGCAGCCGCGTGATAGCCCGCTCCGGCCAGAAGGTCGGCCCGTCCGCGTACACCTGGCACAACGCGCCGGACGGCGGCGCCTGTTACGCGGACGGCGCCGGCTGGATCTACGTCTCCAACTCGGAGATCAACCCCTCCGGGGGTGCGGGCGCGGTCCGCTTCGCCTCGACGGGCGAGATCACCGGCGCGTACCGCATCCTGTCCTCCACCCGGCAGAACTGCGCGGGCGGCAAAACCCCGTGGAACACCTGGCTGTCCTGCGAGGAGGTCGACCGCGGATACGTCTATGAGACCGACCCGTGGGGCGTGAAGGCGGCCGTACGCCGGGACGCGATGGGCCGCTTCAAGCACGAGGCCGCCGCGGCCGACCCCGTCCGCAGAACGATCTACCTCACCGAGGACACGACCGACGGCTGCTTCTACCGCTTCACGCCCACCAGCTGGGGAGACCTCTCCGCGGGCCGTCTTGAGGTGCTGAAGATGGGCTCGGGCACGTCCGGGCCCATCACCTGGGCCACCGTCCCCGACCCGAGCGGCGCCTCGACCGCCACCCGCGACCAGGTCTCGGGCGCCAAGCGCTTCACGGGCGGCGAGGGCTGCCACTACGCCGACAACACGTGCTGGTTCACCACCAAGGGCGACAACCGCGTCTGGCAGTACAACGCGGCGGCCCAGACCATCGAGCTGGCCTACGACGACTCCCTGGTCTCCGGCACCGCCCCGCTCACCGGCGTCGACAACGTCACCGGCACGTCCTCCGGCGACCTGTTCGTGTCGGAGGACGGCGGCAACATGGAGATCTGCGTGATCACCCCGGACGACGTGGTGGCGCCCTTCCTGCGGATCGAGGGCCAGTCCGGCTCGGAGATCACCGGGCCGGCCTTCTCCCCGGACGGGCGGCGCCTGTACTTCTCCAGCCAGCGCGGTACGAGCGGCAGTTCGTCCGGGGGCATCACCTACGAGGTGACGGGCCCGTTCCGGGCGTAGCGGCCGGCCGCGCGGGGCGTCGTACGGGCCCGCTCACGAGGTTTCGCCCAACCCGCCTCCGCCGTGGCGCCGCCCCGCAGCAGGGCGGCGCCCAGCGGGGTCAGTGAGTGCAGCACGGCGTTGCCGTGCCGCAGGGTGACAAGGAGGCCCGCCTCGCGCAGCACGCAGGCGTGCTGGCTCGCCGAGGCCAGGGACACCCCGGCCCGGCAGGCCAGTTCGCTGGTGGTGCAGCCGCTTCCGATGGCGCCCAGGACCGCCGAGCGGGTGGCGCCGACCAGCCGGGCGAGGGACGGGCCCGGGTCCGTGTCCGCGCCGGGGGACCCGGTGTGGGTCACCGGGTAGACCAGGACGGGCGACAGCCGCGGGTCGCGGTAGACCACGGGCGTGCCCCGGCAGAAGAACGACGGCTGGAGCAGCAGGCCACGGCCGTCCAGATGCAGGTCCCGGTCGACCGGGTAGTCGGCCTCCAGGACCGGTGGGCGCCAGCGCAGCATCGGCGGGAGCGAGGCGAGGAGTTCATCGGCGCCGCCGTCCAGCAGGGCCCTGCCGCGGGCCGCCCGGTCCGCCTCGACGTGGGCCTGGATGTGCGGCCAGTACGGCTCGACGGCGGCCCGGTGGTAGCCGCGCAGGGCGCCGTTGAGGCGGCCCACGGCGCTGCTGCGCCCCTCGGCGAGCGGCGCGAGCCGGTCGGGCGGGGCCGTGCGGTCCTTGGCGAGCAGGGCCAGTTCGCCACGCAGCCGCTCGGGTGCGGTGGCCCGTATCGCTTCGAGGCCCGTCTCCATGCCGTTCAGGCCTTCACGGGGGGTCAGGAAATCCGGGAAATAGCCCCGGGTGGGCACCACGGCGGCGAGCAGTCGTGTTTCACCTTTCAACCGTGTTCGGGATTCCTCGCGCCATTCTCCGAAGACCTGCACGCCGCGCCGGTCCCTTATTCGGTGAAAGCTGAGAATCGTTTCCCATAACGCGTCGGGCCGAGCGGCCAGCCGCACCCTCGACAAGTCCCCGTCGGAGAAATGGACACGTAGCACCGAACCCCCACCTGTTGCATCCGCAATCGCCCCCCGCAACTGAGTATGCATGCCATCACAGGCCGTCACCACGGTCTTTCAGCCACAGTTGAAACGTATCGCGGCACCCCTGTGCCGAACGAAATGCTGTACCGAGCCGGGCACGTAACCGGAGCGACCGGAAAAGCACAGTGAAGGCCGTGGGGGGCTTTGCTGGGCTTGGCGGCGGTCGGCGAAGGTGCGGCTCCGTGGCCGGCAGGGGTATCAGGATGTGGTCGGCGGATGGGTGTCCGCCGACCGCATCCTGCCCCGTTCACCGGCGGACGACGGGAAAATGGCGGAATTATACTGCCCCTGTTTCCTTTTGTTGGCCCGGGTTCCATTTCGGTGGTTCACACCGTTACACCGGCGTTCGCCCGGCCGAACAGATTCGATGGCCGGGCGGTACACGGTTCAACCGCGTACCGCGAAACGCCCCAGCGAATCCCCGTACCGGGTCCGCCCTGCGAGGCCCGGCATCCGCGCGAACCGCGCCGCCACCGGGCCCGGGTCCGAGGCCGAAGCGCCGCCGGTGCGCGGTGAACTCCCGTACGGGACGCCCGCCGCGGCTCCGCTGCACCTGCGCCCGGAGAGTCGCACATGCGCCTGGAGAGCACAGCAGAGCGGCGCGGCGGCACCTCCGCACAAGGTGCCGCCGCTCTTTTCACTGCGCCGGAGCCCGCCGACGGTTCATGAGGGTCGGAGTGAGCCGATGGCGGCTCCGGTGGTACGTGCCGGGTCCACCGGCCCGCGCCGGCCGGTGGACCCGGCCGGCGTCGCGGTCAGCGCGAGTCGCTGGCCGAGGCCTGCGCCGCCGCGCGGCCTGCCTCCAGGCGGGCCACCGGAATCCGGAACGGCGAGCAGGACACGTAGTCCAGGCCCACCTCGTGGAAGAAGTGCACCGACTCCGGGTCGCCACCGTGCTCGCCGCACACGCCGAGCTTGAGGTCGGGGCGCGTGGCCCGGCCCGCCTCGCAGGCGGAGCGGACGAGCGCGCCCACACCGTCACGGTCGATGGTCTCGAACGGCGAGACCCCGAAGATGCCCTTCTCCAGGTACGCCGTGAAGAAGCTCGCCTCGACGTCGTCGCGGGAGAAGCCCCAGACGGTCTGGGTGAGGTCGTTCGTACCGAAGGAGAAGAACTCGGCGGCCTCGGCGATCTGACCGGCCGTGAGCGCGGCGCGCGGCAGCTCGATCATCGTGCCGATGGTCAGCTTCAGCTTGGTGCCGGTGGCGGCCTCGACCTCGGCGATGACCAGGTCGGCCTCGTCGCGGACGATCTCCAGCTCCTGGACGGTGCCGACGAGCGGAATCATGATCTCGGCGCGCGGGTCGCCCTTGGCGTTCTTGCGCTGCGCGACGGCCTCCGCGATGGCACGGACCTGCATCGCGAACAGTCCGGGAATGACCAGGCCCAGACGCACACCGCGCAGGCCGAGCATCGGGTTCTGCTCGTGCAGCTTGTGCACGGCCTGCAGGAGACGCAGGTCGTTCTCGTTGGCGTCCTTGCGGGACTCCGCGAGGGCGACGCGCACCGACAGCTCGGTGATGTCCGGCAGGAACTCGTGCAGCGGCGGATCCAGCAGCCGCACGGTGACGGGCAGCCCGTCCATCGCCTCGAACAGCTCGATGAAGTCGGCCTTCTGGAGCGGCAGCAGCGTGGCGAGCGCGGTCTCGCGCTCGTCGTCGGTGTCCGCGAGGATCAGCTTCTCGACCATCTCGCGGCGCTCGCCGAGGAACATGTGCTCGGTGCGGCACAGGCCGATGCCCTGCGCCCCGAAGCGGCGTGCCCGCAGGGCGTCCTCGGCGTTGTCGGCGTTGGCGCGCACCCGCAGCCGGCGCACCCGGTCGGCGTACGCCATGATCCGGTGCACGGCGGCGACCAGCTCGTTGGCGTCGTCCGCACCCGCGTGCATGCGGCCCTCGAAGTACTCGACGACCGGGGACGGTACGACGGGTACCTCACCGAGGTACACCTTGCCGGTGGAACCGTCGATCGATACGACGTCGCCCTCTTCGATGACGATGCCGCCGGGCGCCGTCATCCGGCGGCGCTTGGTGTCGACTTCGAGCTCCTCGGCGCCGCAGACACAGGTCTTGCCCATGCCGCGCGCCACGACGGCGGCGTGCGAGGTCTTGCCGCCGCGGGAGGTCAGGATGCCCTCGGCGGCGATCATGCCGTTGAGGTCGTCGGGGTTGGTCTCACGGCGGATGAGGATGACCTTCTCGCCGGAGCGCGACCACTTGACCGCGGTGTACGAGTCGAAGACGGCCTTGCCCACGGCCGCGCCCGGCGACGCGGCGATGCCGCGGCCAAGCTTCTCGGTCTTGGCCTCGTCGTCGAAGCGCGGGAACATCAGCTGCGCGAGCTGCGCGCCGTTGACGCGCTGGAGCGCCTCGGCCTCGTCGATCAGGCCCTGGTCCACGAGCTGCGTGGCGATGCGGAACGCGGCGCCCGCGGTGCGCTTGCCGACGCGGGTCTGGAGCATCCACAACTGGCCGCGCTCGATGGTGAATTCGATGTCGCAGAGATCCTTGTAGTGGGTCTCCAGCGTCTCCATGATCTGCATGAGCTGGTCGTACGACGCCTTGTCGATGTTCTCGAGGTCGGCGAGCGGCACCGTGTTGCGGATGCCGGCGACGACGTCCTCGCCCTGCGCGTTCTGCAGGTAGTCGCCGTAGACGCCCTGGTGGCCGCTGGCCGGGTCACGGGTGAAAGCGACGCCGGTGCCGGAGTCGGGGCCGAGGTTGCCGAAGACCATCGAGCAGACGTTGACGGCCGTGCCGAGGTCGCCGGGGATGCGCTCCTGGCGGCGGTAGAGCTTGGCGCGGTCGGTGTTCCACGAGTCGAAGACCGCGTTTATGGCGAGGTCCATCTGCTCGCGCGGGTCCTGCGGGAAGTCGCGTCCGGCCTGGTCGGAGACGATCTTCTTGAAGCGCTTGACGAGCTTCTTGAGGTCCGCGGCTTCGAGGTCGGTGTCGATCACGACCTTCTTGGCGTGCTTGGCCTCCTCCAGCGCTTCCTCGAAGAGGTCGCCCTCGACGCCGAGCACGGTCTTGCCGAACATCTGGATGAGGCGGCGGTAGGAGTCCCACGCGAAGCGCTCGTCGCCGCCGACCTGCTTGGCGAGCCCGGTGACGGACTTGTCGGAGAGCCCGATGTTCAGGACGGTGTCCATCATGCCGGGCATGGAGAACTTGGCGCCCGAGCGGACGGAGACGAGCAGCGGGTCGTCGGCCTGGCCGAGCTTCTTGCCCATCTTCTGCTCAAGGGCTTCGAGGTACGCGCTGACCTCGGCCCGCAGTGCCTCCGGCGCCTCGCCGCTGGCGAGGTAGACCTTGCACGCCTCGGTGGTGATGGTGAAGCCCGGAGGGACGGGCAGCCCGAGGTTGGTCATCTCGGCCAGGTTCGCACCCTTGCCGCCGAGCAGGTCTTTGAGGTTTTTGTTGCCCTCGGTGAAGTCGTAGACGAACTTCGGGAGATCTTTTTTTTCCGACACGGGTCTCGACTCCTCGAGGACGCGGTGGCTGCCCTGACGGCGAGGAACATACCCAGATCGAAGGTGTCTGGGTACGTCCACTTGACCGTCATGCGGCCTTAACCACTCGTCCGCCAGCAGATCGAAAGTGATCGCACTCTGGAGCCCACCCTCAGCATGCGTTCAAGAGTTGTAGGCAACATGACCAAAACTGGCCGAATCGGCCGCTCCGATCAACCTGGAGTCACCGTTGCGTACGAGAAACGAAGAAAAACAGGGTGGCACCCAGTGCCACCTTTTGAGAGATGGACCCCTGCACTAATCGCTCATCTGAGCGACACCCCTATCAGGCGTGGCGAGAATCACGTCCCGATCCGGGCCCGGATCTCACGATCCAGACCCCCGCGTGGACGATTAGTCCCCTCCGGGCCGTCAGCCTCCGGAAGTGTCCAGCTCCGCGTCCGCGCTCACGCCCGAGCAGTCGTACGGATCCTTCAGCCAGCCGTCCGGCAGGACCACCCGGCCATTGCCCGAAGTGCGCCCGCGCGGCCCGTCCGCCCCCTCGGGCCATGCCTGGTCAAGATCCAGCTCGCTCAGGTGAGCGTCCATTTCGGCCAAGGATGAGGAGATCGCGAGCTTCCTGCGCATCTCCGAGCCGACCGAGAAGCCCTTGAGGTACCAGGCGACGTGCTTACGGAAGTCAATGACCCCGCGCGTCTCGTCCCCGATCCACTCCCCCAGCAGCTCCGCGTGCCGCCGCATGACCTTGGCGACCTCGCGCAGCGGCGGGGCGGCGTACGCGTCCGTGCCCTCGAACCCGGCCACCAGGTCCCCGAACAGCCACGGCCGCCCCAGGCACCCGCGGCCCACGACGACGCCGTCACAGCCCGTCTCACGCATCATCCGCAGGGCGTCGTCGGCCGACCAGATGTCGCCGTTGCCGAGGACCGGGATCTCGGGCACATGCTCCTTGAGCCGTGCGATGGCGTCCCAGTCGGCCGTGCCGCCGTAGTGCTGGGCCGCGGTCCTGCCGTGCAGCGCGATGGCCGTGACGCCCTCCTCGACCGCGATGCGCCCGGCGTCGAGGTAGGTGAGGTGCTCGTCGTTGATGCCCTTGCGCATCTTCATCGTCACGGGCAGCGCGCCCGCGTTGGCCACGGCCTCGTTGAGGATCGCCCGCAGCAGTGGCCGCTTGAAGGGGAGCGCGGAGCCGCCGCCCTTGCGGGTCACCTTGGGCACCGGGCAGCCGAAGTTCAGGTCGATGTGGTCGGCGAGGTCCTCGTCCACGATCATGCGGACGGCCTTGCCGACGGTGACCGGATCCACGCCGTACAGCTGCATCGAGCGCGGGCGCTCGGTGTCGTCGAAGCGGATGAGCTGCATCGTCTTCTCGTTGCGCTCGACCAGCGCCCGCGTCGTGATCATCTCGCTGACGAACAGCCCCTTGCCGCCCGAGAACTCCCTGCACAGGGTCCGGAACGGCGCATTGGTGATGCCCGCCATGGGAGCGAGCACCACGGGCGGCTGCACCAGGTGCGGACCGATCTGCAACTGCGTCATCAGGGAGATACCTCGTACATGAAGGTCAGGCGTGCGGGACAGGGTGGAGCGACCATTGTCCCGCACCGGGGGTAGCGTCGGGTCATGCGCGAGCCCGGCATGATCCAGACGACGCCCCCCGACCACCGGCGGCGGCAGCTCGTGCTGGCGATCTGCTGCATGAGTCTGCTGATCGTCAGCCTGGACAACACGGTCCTCAACGTCGCCCTGCCCTCCATGCGCGAGGAGCTGGACGCGAGCGTCGCCGGGATGCAGTGGACGATCGACGCGTACACCCTCGTCCTCGCCTCCCTGCTGATGCTCGCGGGCTCCACCGCCGACCGGATCGGGCGCCGCAAGGTCTTCGTGGCCGGCCTGGTCGTCTTCACGCTGGGATCGCTGCTGTGCTCGCTCGCGCCGAACCTCGAAGCGCTCGTCGCCTTCCGGATGGTGCAGGCCGTCGGCGGCTCCATGCTCAACCCCGTCGCGATGTCGATCATCACCAACACCTTCACCGACCCGCGTGAGCGCGCCCGCGCCATCGGGGTGTGGGGCGGGGTCGTCGGGATATCGATGGCCGCGGGGCCGCTGGTCGGCGGCCTGCTCGTGGACACCGTTGGCTGGCGGTCGATCTTCTGGGTCAATCTGCCGGTGGGCATCGCCGCGCTGCTGCTGACCCTTCGGTACGTGCCCGAGTCGCGCGCCCCGAAGCCGCGCCGGCCCGACCCGGTCGGCCAGCTGCTGATCATCACGCTGCTCGGCTCGCTGACGTACGCGATCATCGAGGCGCCCGCGGCCGGCTGGACGTCGCCGCTGATCCTGTCCTTCGCGGCCCTGGCCGCGGCCTCGCTCGTCGGGCTGCTCGTGTACGAGCCCCGGCGGGCCGAGCCGCTGATCGACCTGCGGTTCTTCCACAGCGCACCGTTCAGCGGGGCGACGGTGATCGCGGTGTGCGCGTTCGCGGCGCTCGGCGGCTTCCTGTTCCTGAACACCCTCTACCTCCAGGACGTACGGGGGCTCTCCGCACTGCGCGCCGGTCTGTTCATGCTCCCGATGGCGGCGCTGACCTTCGTCTGCGCGCCGCTCTCGGGGCGGCTGGTGGGCAGTCGCGGGCCGCGGCTCCCGTTGCTGGTGGCGGGCGTCGCGATGGCGGCCAGCGGCGTGCTGTTCGCGGCGTTCGAGGCGGAGACGTCCACGCCGTTGCTGTTCACCGGGTACGTGCTCTTCGGCCTGGGCTTCGGCATGGTGAACGCGCCGATCACCAATACCGCCGTCTCCGGGATGCCCCGGGCCCAGGCGGGCGTCGCGGCGGCCGTCGCCTCCACCAGCCGGCAGATCGGCCAGACGCTGGGGGTCGCCGTGATCGGCGCGGTCCTCGCGGCGGGGGTGCACGGCTCCTCGTACGAGGACGGCTTCGTGGCCGCGAGCAGGCCCGCCTGGTGGATCATCGCCGGATGCGGGTTCTGTGTACTCGTGGTGGGGGCACTGACCAGCGGCCGGTGGGCCAGGGAGTCGGCCCTGCGCACGGCGGACCGGCTCCGGGAGCCGGCCCGGGACCGAACCCCGGTGCCCGCGGACGAACCGGCGCGTCCGGACAAGGGTGTGGGCCCGGACCACCTGCGGTGATCCGGGCCCACCGGGTCCTGATGTGATGCGGGGCGGGAGCGTCAGGCCTTCTTCGGCTTGTCGGCCTTCTTGCCCTGCGCCGGCTCGTCCTGCGCCGTCGCCTCGCTGTTCTCCTCCTGGGCGGCGGCGGCGCGCTCGCGCATCTTGCGCACCAGCTCGTCCTTCTGCTCTGCGGCGCCCCTGCGGTCGGCGTTGCGCGTGGGGCCGTTGTCCGCGACTTCGGATCGGGACATCCTCTTGCGCTGTCCGCCTACGCCGAGCAGGTTGTTGCGGCTCTTTGCCACGGGTTCTCCCGGAAATGTTGAGAAGTGATCTGCGGAATTGTCTGGTGGGGGGCGGAGGTGGAGTCCGCCGCGCTCTCACTCGTAGATCTGGAAGAACATGCACGCGAGTTTACCGGGCCGTACGGCGCCCGGCATCCATTTTCCCTCCGGCCCCGGCGCACCGAGGTCCCGCCGCACGCCGGGCCGGGTCCCGGCGGCCGTCGGCTCAGGTGCCGGCGCCGCCCGGGTCGACCGTCGCCTGGTGGACCTCGGTGAGGTGTTCCTCGGCCTTGAGCCAGGGCAGGAACTGCGCGCCCTTGCGCCAGCCGCACGTGTCGCAGGTGAGCATCCGCTGCATTCCGGCCCGCTGGACACGGACCACGTGCTCGCGGCCGTGCTGGTCCCATCTGCTCACTTTGCTGGCGGTCGTCGACGGCATCGTGCCTCCCTGGAGCGCCTCCGGAACGCGTCCGCCCAGTGTGCACGAAGCCCCCGGTCCGAAAATCGGAACCGGGGGCCCAGTCGACGCATGGGCGCCTACGACATCAGCAGCCGAGGAGACGGCCGCCGAGGTAGGACTGGATCTGGTCCAGCGAGACGCGCTCCTGCTTCATGGTGTCGCGGTCGCGCACCGTCACCGCGTTGTCGTCGAGGGTGTCGAAGTCGACGGTGACGCAGAACGGCGTACCGATCTCGTCCTGACGACGGTAGCGGCGGCCGATGGCGCCGGCGTCGTCGAACTCGATGTTCCAGTTCTTGCGCAGGTCGGTCGCCAGGCCCTTGGCCTTCGGCGACAGGTCCGGGTTGCGCGACAGCGGCAGCACCGCGACCTTGACCGGCGCCAGGCGCGGGTCGAGGCGCATCACGGTGCGCTTCTCCATGACGCCCTTGGCGTTGGGCGCCTCGTCCTCGATGTACGCGTCGAGCATGAAGGCGAGCATGGCGCGGTTCACGCCGGCCGCCGGCTCGATGACGTACGGAGTCCAGCGCTCGCCGGCCTCCTGGTCGAAGAACGACAGGTCCTGGCCGGAGGCCTTGGAGTGCGCCTTGAGGTCGAAGTCGGTGCGGTTGGCCACACCTTCGAGCTCGGAGAACTCATTGCCACCGAAGTTGAAGCGGTACTCGATGTCGGCGGTGCGCTTCGAGTAGTGGGACAGCTTCTCCGCAGGGTGCTCGAACCACCGCATGTTCTCCTCGCGGAGACCGAGCTCGCGGTACCAGCTCCAGCGCTGCTCCATCCAGTATTCCTGCCACTGCTCGTCCTCGCCCGGCTTGACGAAGAACTCCATCTCCATCTGCTCGAACTCGCGGGTGCGGAAGATGAAGTTGCCCGGAGTGATCTCGTTCCGGAAGGACTTACCCATCTGCGCGATGCCGAACGGCGGCTTTTTGCGCGAAGTCTGCTGCACCTGGGCGAAGTTGGTGAAAATACCCTGCGCGGTCTCGGGCCGCAGGAAGGCCCGCGAGCCGGTGTCCTGGGTCGGGCCGAGGTGCGTCTCCAGCATGCCGGAGAACTGCTTGGGCTCGGTGAACTGGCCCTTGGTACCGCAGTTGGGGCAGTTGACGTCGGCAAGGCCGTTCTCCGGGGCGCGGCCGTTGTGCTTGGCCTCGTACGCCTCGGTCAAGTGGTCCGCACGGTGCCGCTTGTGACACGCGGTGCACTCGGTCAGCGGGTCGGAGAACGTCGCGAGGTGACCGGACGCCTCCCAGACCTCGGGTGCCAGGATCACGGAGGAGTCGAGACCGACCACGTCCTCGCGTGCGATGACCATGGAGCGCCACCACTGACGCTTGATGTTTTCCTTCAGTTCGACACCCAGCGGTCCGTAGTCCCAGGCGGCCTTGGAGCCGCCGTAGATCTCACTGCACGGGTAGACGAAGCCACGGCGCTTGCTCAGGCTGACGATGGTGTCGATCTTGTCGGCGGCCACGGTGCTCTCTTCATTACGACGACGACGAACGGCGAATGCTTCAGATTACCGGCGGCCGTACCCCCCGGATCAAATCGGTACCTGACAGAGACTCGGCAGCGGGCGGGCAGGAGCCCGGCCGGAGCGCGGCAGAGGGTCACGGGCGGCATCGGGAGCGGGATCACATCCCGCATTGTTGACAATCGTTTCCACTTTTGTTGAAAATGAGTGTCATGAACGTAAGACGACGCCTGATACCCACCACCGCCGCCGCCGGGGCGCTCGCGCTCGGTCTGATGACCCTCAGCGCCTGCTCCTCCTCCAACGCCGCCGACAAGAACAACAACGGCAAGCTCGACGTGGTGGCGTCGTTCTACCCCATGCAGTTCCTCGCCCAGCGGATAGGCGGCGAGCACGTCGCCGTATCGACCCTGACGAAGCCGGGCGTGGAGCCGCACGACCTGGAGCTCAGCCCGAAGCAGGCCGCGCAGCTCGGCGAGGCCGACTTCATCGTCTACCTCAAGGGCCTGCAGCCCGCCGTCGACGAGGCCGTCGAGCAGTCCGGCGTGAAGAACACCGCCGACGCCGCCGCCCTCACCCACCTCGAAGAGCACAGCGACGAGGCCGGCCACGAGGAGCACGCCGAGGAGGAGGGGCACGGTCACAGCGAGGCCGGGGGCGACCCGCACGTCTGGCTGGACCCGGTGAAGTACGCCGAGGTCGCCAAGGGTGTCGGCAAGGCCCTGGAGAAGGCCGACCCGGACAACGCGGCGGCGTACAAGAAGAACACCGCGGCCCTGGTCGGCAAGCTCGACGGCTTGAACACGAAGTTCGAGAACGGCTTGAAGGACACCACGACCAGGACGTTCATCACCACGCACTCCGCCTTCGGCTACCTCGCCGAGCGCTACGGCCTGGAGCAGGAGGGCATCAACGGCCTCGACCCCGACTCCGAGCCCAGCCCGGCCCGCATGAACGAGCTCCAGAAGATCGCCAAGCAGAAGAAGGTCTCCACGGTCTTCTTCGAGACCCTCGTCAGCGACAAGACCGCCAGGACCCTGGCCGGCGACACCGGCCTGAAGACCGACGTCCTGGACCCGCTGGAGGGAATTACCGACCGGTCGAAGGGCGCTGACTACCTCGCGGTCATGGAGTCCAACCTCACCGCGCTGCAGAAGGCCCTCGGCGCGAAGTGACCCCCGCAATCCCCGCAGCATCGGACCCGTCAGCATCGGAGGCGCGCGCCATGAAGGCCATCAAGCCCGAGCCCGTCATTTCCCTGCGCGCGGCTGCGGCCACGCTCGGCTCGCGCCCCGTGCTGCGCGGGATCGACCTCACCGTGCACCGCGGTGAGGTCGTCGCGCTGCTCGGCGCCAACGGCTCGGGCAAGTCGACGGCCGTACGCGCGGCGATCGGCCAGGTGCCGCTCACCGGCGGCAGCATCGACCTGTTCGGCACGCCGCTGCGCCGCTTCCGCGAGTGGGCGCGCATCGGTTACGTACCGCAGCGCACCACCGCCGCGAGCGGGGTGCCCGCGACGGTCTACGAGATCGTCTCCTCGGGCCGTCTCTCCCGCTCGAAGCTGCGCCGCCCGTCGAAGGCCGACCGCGCCGCCGTGCACCGCGCCATCGGGCTCGTCGGGCTCGCGGACCGGGCCAAGGACTCCGTGAACGCCCTCTCCGGGGGCCAGCACCAGCGCGTCCTCATCGCGCGGGCGCTGGCATCCGAGCCGGACCTGCTGATCATGGACGAACCAATGGCGGGCGTGGACCTGGCCAGCCAGGAGATCCTCGCCGAAACGCTGCGGAGCCAGGTCGCCGCCGGCACGACCGTGCTGCTCGTCCTGCACGAACTGGGCCCGCTGGAGCCACTGATCGACCGCGCGGTGGTGCTGCGCGACGGCTGCGTCACCCACGACGGACCGCCCCCCGAGGCCCTGGGCCAGCACGCGCTGCCGGGCCACGACCACGTACACCCCCATGCGGCTTCCGAGCCCGTCCGGACGGGACTGCTGACCTGATTATGGAGATCTTCGAAACAGCCTTCATGCAGCGGGCGCTGCTCGCCGCCGTCCTGGTCGGCATCACGGCACCCGCCGTCGGCATCTACCTGGTGCAGCGTCGCCAGGCACTGATGGGCGACGGCATCGGCCATGTCGCGATGACCGGCGTCGGCCTGGGCTTCCTGCTGAACAGCAACCCGGTATGGATGGCCACCCTCGTCTCGATCGTCGGCGCCGTCGCGATGGAACTGATCCGCTGGTACGGGCGCATGCGCGGCGACATGGCACTGGCCATGCTCTTCTACGGCGGCATGGCGGGCGGTGTGCTGCTGATCAATCTGGCGCCGACCGGCTCCAACGCCAATCTTTCCTCGTACCTCTTCGGCTCGCTCGCGACGGTCTCGGACGCGGACGTGATCGCGATCTGCGCACTGGCCGCCTTTGTGATGCTGGTCACCCTGGGGCTGCGGCGCCATCTCTTCGCCGTCAGCCAGGACGAGGAGTTCGCCCGGGTCACCGGGCTGCCGGTGCGGGTGCTGAATCTGCTGATCGCCGTCACGGCGGCGGTCACCGTCACCGTCGCGATGCGCGTCGTCGGGCTGCTGCTGGTCAGCGCGCTGATGGTGGTGCCGGTGGCCGCGGCGCAGCAGATCTCGCGGAGTTTCCTGGTGACGTTCGTGCTGGCGGTGGCCATCGGTACGGCCGTGACACTGGCGGGCACGGTGACCTCGTACGAGTACGACGTGCCGCCCGGCGCGACGATCGTGCTGCTGGCCATCGGGGTCTTCGGCGCACTGACCGCGCTGGCCACGCCACTCGCGAGACGACGGGCCCGGACCGGGCGCGAGGCGGGCCCGCAGGACGCGGCCGAGTGCGGTACCGGGGCGGCGGACGCGCAGTCGGCGGGTCTGCCCGCCGCGCGTCGGCCAGCGGACGGCACACTGGTCTGACCGGGAGCCCGGGGCGACCTGACAGAATGGCCCGACATACGTACGGGCGACCAGAGGAGGCACCTGTGACGACTGCGGGAACCCCATCCCCGGTGCGTGGCCGGTCCACCCGGCAGCGGGCCGCCGTAGCGGCGGCGCTCGACGAGGTGGACGAGTTTCGCAGCGCGCAGGATCTTCACGACATGCTCAAGCACCGGGGTGACTCGGTGGGGCTGACGACGGTCTACCGCACCCTGCAGTCCCTCGCCGACGCGGGCGAGGTGGATGTGCTGCGCACCAGCGAGGGCGAGGCGGTGTACCGGCGCTGCTCGACCGGCGACCACCATCACCACCTGGTGTGCCGGATGTGCGGCAAGGCGGTCGAGGTCGAGGGGCCTGCCGTCGAGTCCTGGGCGGAGCAGATCGCCGCCCAGCACGGCTATGTGAACGTCGCGCACACGGTGGAGATCTTCGGGACCTGCGCGGAGTGCGCGGCGGCCCCCTCCGCCACCACCTGAGGGCCCCGGGCGACCTCCTCACGCACCCGGTGAGGGGCGGGGTCTCCCCCGGCCCCTCACCACAGGCCTCCGCCCGTCAGGCGGAGGCTTCGCCGTTGCCCGCGTTGCCGTTGCCGTTCGTGGCTTCGTCGTTGGGCAGTGCGCCGCCGAACCTGCGGTCGCGGGAAGCGAATTCGTGGCAGGCGTCCCAGAGGTTGCGGCGGTCGAAGTCGGGCCACAGGACGTCCTGGAAGACCATTTCGGCGTACGCGCTCTGCCAGATCAGGTAGTTGGACGTGCGCTGCTCACCGCTCGGGCGGACGAACAGGTCGACGTCCGGCATGTCCGGGTAGTAGAGGTACTTCGCGAGGGTCTTCTCATTGACCTTCGACGGGTCGAGCTTCCCCGCCTTCACATCGACCGCCATGGCGGCCGCCGCGTCCGCGATCTCCGCGCGCCCGCCGTAGTTGACGCAGAAGTACAGCGTCATCGCGTCGTTGTCCTTGGTCTGCTCCTGGGCGACCTGGAGCTCCTCGACCACGGACTTCCACAGCTTGGGCATGCGGCCCGTCCAGCGGATGCGGATGCCCAGCTCGTCCATCTCGTCGCGGCGGCGGCGGATGACATCGCGGTTGAAGTTCATCAGGAAGCGGACCTCGTCGGGCGAACGCTTCCAGTTCTCGGTGGAAAAGGCGTACAGCGAGAGGTTCTTGACGCCCATCTCGATGCAGCCCTTGAGCACGTCCATGACGACGCCCTCGCCGACCTTGTGGCCCTCGGTGCGCGGCAACCCGCGCTCCTTGGCCCAGCGGCCGTTGCCGTCCATGACGATCGCCACGTGCTCGGGGACCAGCTCACTCTGGATCCGGGGAGGGCGCGCGCCGGACGGGTGCGGCTCCGGTGTCTTGTAGTCGCGCCGGTTTCGGCCCAGGATCCCGCGTCGTGCCATGAGCTTTCGTCTCCTCTTTCTCGGACCGACCGGTTCTCTTGGGCCGACGGTCCTACTTCTCCACGTACCGCAGCGAGCGCAGTCCGCGCTCCAAGTGCCAGTGCAGATAGGCCGACACCAGCCCGCTGCCCTCCCGGACATGCCGCGGCTCGCAGCTGTCCGCTGTCACCCAGTCCCCGGTGAGCAGCGCGCTGAGCAGGCCGACGGCCTCCGCCGAGGGTACGACGCTTCCGGGCACCCGGCAGTCGCCGCATATGACGCCGCCCGCCGCGATCGAGAAGAAGCGGTTCGGCCCGTCGAGGCCGCACCGCGCGCAGTCGACGAAGCTGGGCGCGTAGCCGTTGACGGCGAGCGAGCGCAGCAGGAAGGCGTCCAGGATGAGGTTGGGCGCGTGCTCGCCGCGGGAGAGGGTGCGCAGGGCGCCGACGAGCAGCAGGTACTGCTGCACGGCCGGCTCGCCCTCGTGGTCGGTGAACCGCTCCGCGGTCTCCAGCATCGCGGTGCCCGCGGTGTAGCGGCTGTAGTCCGTGACGATTCCGCTGCCGTAGGGGGCGATGATCTCGCCCTGGGTGCACAGCGGCAGTCCGCGTCCGACGAGCTCGCTGCCGCGCGAGAAGAACTGCACGTCGACGTGGGAGAAGGGTTCGAGGCGGGCACCGAATTTGGACTTCGTGCGCCGTACCCCGCGGGCGACGGCGCGCACCCGCCCGTGGCCGCGGGTCAGGAGCGTGATGATGCGGTCCGCCTCACCCAGCTTCTGAGTCCGCAGCACGATGCCGTCGTCGCGGTACAGGCTCATGGAGTTCATTGTCCCGTACGCGCGTGGGCCGCCGTGCGCGCAGGGGGAAGCGGGCCTTCGGACCCATAGATCATCTTTATGGGGGCATAGCCGCAAGACGGGTAGCGGGCTGAGGGTAGCCTTGCCAAAGTTGCGGATGAGACAGCGCTGTCGCCGTACCTGTTGCTCCCGAGGCGCCCGATCACCGTGCCTCGCCCGCCGGCACCTGCCCCCGGTGGGACCCGCTCGTTCGAAGGGAACCGCCCATGCCCCGCCCCCTGCGGGTCGCGATCGTCGGTGCCGGCCCCGCCGGGATCTACGCCGCCGACGCACTGCTGAAGTCCGATGCCGCCTCCGAGCCCGGTGTCTCCATCGACCTCTTCGAGCGGATGCCCGCCCCGTTCGGGCTGATCCGGTACGGCGTCGCGCCCGACCACCCCCGCATCAAGGGCATCGTCACCGCCCTCCACCAGGTCCTCAGCAAGCCGCAGATACGTCTCTTCGGAAATGTCGACTACCCGTCCGACATCAGCCTCGACGACCTGCACGAGTTCTACGACGCGGTGATCTTCTCCACCGGCGCCGACGCGGACCGGACGCTGGACATCCCCGGCATCGACCTTGAGGGCTCCTACGGGGCCGCGGACTTCGTGTCCTGGTACGACGGCCACCCGGACGTGCCGCGCGACTGGCCGCTGGAGGCCGAGAAGGTCGCGGTGCTCGGTGTCGGCAACGTCGCCCTGGACGTGGCCCGCATCCTCGCGAAGACCGCCGAGGAACTGCTGCCCACCGAGATCCCGCCGAACGTCCACGCGGGCCTGGCCGCCAACAAGGCCCTTGAGGTCCACGTCTTCGGACGGCGCGGCCCCGCGCAGGCCAAGTTCAGCCCGCTGGAACTGCGCGAGCTGGACCACTCCCCGAACATCGAAGTCATCGTGAACCCCGAGGACATCGACTACGACGACGGCTCCATCGCCACCCGCCGGGCCAACAAGCAGGCCAACATGGTCGCCTCCACGCTGGAGAACTGGGCGATCCGCGATGTGGGCGAGCGCCGGCACAAGCTGTTCCTGCACTTCTTCGAGTCCCCCACCGAGATCGTCGGCGAGGACGGCCGGGTCGTGGGGCTGCGCACCGAGCGCACCCAGCTCGACGGCACGGGCAACGTCAAGGGCACCGGCGAGACGCGCACCTGGGACGTGCAGTCCGTGTACCGCGCGGTCGGCTACCTCTCCGACGAGCTGCCCAAGCTGCCGTTCGACTTCCTCACCGGCACCGTCCCGCACGAGGGCGGCCGGGTCGTCGAGAACGGCGAGCACCTGAAGTCGACGTACGTCACCGGCTGGATCAAGCGCGGCCCGGTCGGCCTCATCGGCCACACCAAGGGCGACGCCAACGAAACGGTGGCCAACCTGCTCGAAGACCACGGCGGCAGTCGGCTGCGCACCCCCGCCACGCCGGACACCGACGCCGTGGTGGGCTTCCTGGAGGCCAAGGGCGTCCCGTACACGACCTGGGAGGGCTGGGGCCGCCTGGACGGCGCGGAGAAGGCCCTGGGCGAGGCCGAGGGCCGCGAGCGCGTGAAGATCGTCGAGCGCGAGGCGATGGTCCGGGCGAGCGGGAAGCAGGACTGACAACGGCGACTAGGCACCGCCCGGGGTCACCAGACCCGACTCGTACGCGACGATCACCAGTTGGGCACGGTCCCGGGCGCCGAGCTTGCCCATGATGCGGCTCACATGGGTCTTGGCCGTCAGCGGGGAGAGACCGAGCGTCTCGGCGATCTCCGTGTTGTTGAGGCCGCGGGCGACGAGGGCCAGTACCTGACGCTCGCGGTCGGAGAGACAGCCTGGTCCGGCGCCGCCGAGCGCCGGGGGTTCGGGGGCGCTCAGTGCGCGGGCGATCAGCCGGGCCGTCGGGCCCGGCGACAGCAGGGACTCGCCCGCCGCCACCGTGCGCATGCCGTCGAGCAGTTCGGCCGGTCTGACGTCCTTCACCAGGAAGCCGGACGCCCCCGCCCGCAGCGCGTCGATGATGTGCTCGTCGGTGTCGTACGTGGTGAGGATCAGGACGCGTACGCCGGCCAGGTCGTCGTCGGCGGCGATCAGCCGGGTCGCCCCGATGCCGTCGAGGTCCGGCATCCGGATGTCCATCACGACGAGGTCGGCGCGGGCGCTGCGGGCCAGCTCGACGGCCTCGCGGCCGGTGCCCGCCTGGGCGACGACCTCCATGTCGGGCGCGGACTCGACGAGCATCGCGAACGACGCCCGTACGAGCGTCTGGTCGTCGGCGAGCAGGACCCGGATCGGGCTCACGCGGTGGCCTCCTGGTGCGGTATGGGCCGGGGCCCGAGGGGCAGCGATGCCGACACCTCGAAGCCGCCGCCGGGGCGGGGTGCGGCGACCAGGGTGCCGCCGACGCTGCGGGCGCGTTCGCGCATGCCCACGATGCCGAAGCCCGGTTCGCCGGTGGGCGCGGGGGCCCGGCCGTCGTCGGTGACCGTGATGCGCAGCGTATGGCCGGCCAGCGGCTCGACCCGGACCAGGACGCGGGCGCCAAGTCCCGCGTGCCGCACGGCGTTCGTCAGGGACTCCTGGACGATGCGGTACGCCGCCGCGGCCGTGGCGGGCGGCACCCGGCCCTCCGGCGTACGCACCGCGAGTTCCGTCCTGGTGCCCGCGCCGCGCGCCGCCCGAACGAGGTCGGGCAGCGCCGCCAGGTCCGGCAGTGGGCCCGCGGGGCCGTCCCCGTCGGCCCGCAGCACTTCCAGGGTGGTGCGCAGCTCCGCCCGTACCTCCCGGCAGGTGTCGGCGATGCCGTCGAGCGCCTTGACGACGGCCGCCCGGTCGAGCCGGTCCGGGTCGACGACCAGCACATGGGCGGCGACCGACGTCTGGACGCCGATGAGGGTGATGGAGTGCGCGAGCAGGTCGTGCAGGTCCCGAGCGATGCGCAACCGCTCCTCGGCGACTCGGCGGGCGGCCTCCTCCTCACGGGTGCGTTCGGCGCGTTCGGCGCGCTCCACCATGGCGGCGATATAGCGCCGGTGGGTGCGTACGGCCGCGCCGAGGACGATCACGGCAAGGATCCAGCCGGAGGTGCGCAACAGCTCCAGGCCCCGGTGGGTGTTGACCGTGAGCATCACCGAGACGGCGAGGGTGACCACTCCGGTCCCGATCAGCACGGTGCGCAGTGGGCGACCGGTGTTCGCCACGGTGTAGACGGCGATGAGCGAACCGGGCACCGGGGCCGCGTGGTTGTAGTCGAGTGCGTGGTACGGGCCGACGGCCGCCAGCACGAGCAGCAGGACGGCCAGCGGGGCGCGCCGCCGCCACGCGAGCGCGGCCGTGGCGACGGTGAGCAGCGCCCAGCCGAGCGCGTCGGGGCCGCGGCCGTCGTCCACGAGGAGCGCGAGCGCGGCGGCGAGCGCACCGGTCACGGCGGCCAGGGCCATGTCGGTGCGCTGCCGGTACGGGGTTCGTACCGGGTCCTGCCGCAAGGCGGCGAGGACCCGTTCGGACTTCAGAGGCACGCGCTCATCCTCCGGTACGCACCGGCTCTTCGGCCATCGCCGGGGCGGCCACCTCGGGGGCGGGGCGCGCGAGTCCGCCGGGCCACCACACCCGGCGGCCGAGCAGCACGCTCGCGCTGGTCACCAGATAGGTCCGGACGAGGAAGGTGTCAAGGAGGACGCCGACCGCGACGAGCACACCCATCTCGACCATCATCACCAGCGGCAGCGAGGCGAGAACCGCGAAGGTCGCGGCGAGCACGATGCCCGCCGACGCGATGACTCCGCCGGTGGTGCGCAGCGCCGTGAGCGCGGCTTCGGCGGGCTCCGCTCCGCGCACGGCCTCCTCGCGCATGCGGTGCATCAGGAAGATCCCGTAGTCGACGCCGAGTGCCACCAGGAAGACGAAGGACAGCAGCGGCAGCCCCGGGTCGAGGCCGTCGAAGCCGAGGAATGGACCGAAGACCAGGCCGCCGATGCCCATCGAGGCGCCCCAGACGACCACCACGGCGGCGACGAGCAGCAGGGGGGCGACGAGGCTGCGCAGCAGGACGGTCAGGATGAGCAGGACGGCGGCCAGGACGAGCGGGACGACCAGCAGCCTGTCCCGGACGGTGGTGTCGGCCAGGTCGATGCGCTGGGCGCTCGCCCCGCCGATGTGGGCGCCGTCGAGTCCGGCCCGCAGCCGCCCGATGGTGGCGCTCTCGCCCGGCGACTCGGGGGCGTCGTCGGCGAAGACGGAGAGCTCGGTCCAGCCGCCGCCGTCGCGGCCCCGCTCGGCGCCCGCGACGCCCTCGGTCGCACGGGCCCCGGCGAGTGTCCGTGCGGCCTCTCCGGTCGGCGCCAGGAGGCTGATGGGCCGGCTGCTCCGGTCGGGGTAGGCCTCGGCGAGGGTGGCCATGGCGGCGACGGACTCCGGTGGCCTGGTGAAGCTGTCCTCCTCCTTGAGCGCGCCGGGCAGGTTCAGGGCGCCCAGCGCGAGGGCTCCGAGCAGCACCGTGCCGGTCGCGAGGACGGCGAGGGGCCGGCGCCCGGCCGAACTCCCCATGGCGGCGAAGAGGTTGAGGCGCCGCTTCGGTTCGCTGCCGTACGCGGGGATCAGCGGCCAAAACATCCGGCGGCCCAGGAGGACCAGGACGGCGGGCAGCAGCGTGATCATGGCCGCGAGCGCGCACACCACCCCGATTGCACCGACCGGCCCCAGGCCCCGGC
This sequence comes from Streptomyces sp. A5-4, assembly GCF_051131715.1. Taxonomy (NCBI): domain Bacteria; kingdom Bacillati; phylum Actinomycetota; class Actinomycetes; order Kitasatosporales; family Streptomycetaceae; genus Streptomyces; species Streptomyces sp. A5-4. The sequence continues at coordinate 2,325,285 of NZ_CP178591.1, forward strand.
TGCTGTTGAGGTCGGCGGCGAGCAGGCACAGGAGACCGGCGGCGACGGTTCCCGACGAGGCGAGCACGGCGGGCCCGCAGCCGCGCAGGGCGGCACGCATCGCGTCGTAGGGATGCGGGACGCGGCGCAGTTCCTCGCGGTAGCGGGCGACGATCAGCAGGGCGTAGTCGGTGCCCGCGCCGAAGACGAGGACCGTCATGATCCCCGCGCTCTGGCTGGTGACGGTGAGGCCGAAGCCCTCGACCAGGCCGTAGACCGCGGCCCTGGTGGCGATGGCGGCGACGCCGACGACCAGCAGCGGCACCAGCCACAGGAACGGGCTGCGGTAGGTGATGATCAGCAGGAGGGCGACGACGAGGACGGTCGCGATCATCAGGGTCGCGTCGATGGACTCGAAGACGGCCCCCATGTCGGCGCCGAGCGCCCCGGGCCCGCCGACCTGCACCCTCATCGCGCCGATGTCGCCCGTCTTTTCCCGTACGTCCTCGACGAAGGCACGCTGTGCCTCCTCGTCCTGACCGGGCTCCGAGGTGGAGAGCGGGTACATCAGCGTGCTGCCGTCCTTCGACGGGAGCGCCTCCGGCCGGGCGGTGAGCCAGTGGCGCGCCGCAATCTCGCCGACCTGCCGGTCGGCGGCCGTGCGGTCGGCGGCGATCAGTCCGCCGTCCCGCCGGTAGACGAGCACCAGGTCGGTGGTCCCGCCACCGGGCAGGGCCTGCCTGAGCCGCTCCGCCTGGGTCGAATCGGAGCTCGCCGGAAGGTAGTCGACGACTCCGTCACGCTGTACGTCGCCGAGCCTGGCGGCGAAGGACAGCGCGACGGCGAGCACGATGGCCCACAGCGCGATCACGGCCCACGGCACGGCTCGTCGGTGTCGCACCGCTGATGTTGCAGGCCCCATCACGGGCCTCCCCTCCTGGTCGGACTCCTGGCTTTCACCAGAGTCCCGTCGGAAGGGGCGCGACGCGTCGCGCGTACGGGCGAGTTGGGCGGTACGGCCGGAGGCGGCCGGGGAGCTTCGCTACTCCCCAGGGAGTAACCGGCGCGTCAGGACGGCGTGCGCGCCGCCGCGAGCAGTCGGGCCGTGTCGTCCGGACAGATCAGCAGCGCGCCGCCGACGATCGTCAGCACCTCGCGTTCGGACGGGCTGTAGGGGCCGTCGGCCAGGGCGATTCTCGCGCCCTGCAGCAGGATGGCCTCGCGGCCGGCCGGGGCGAGGTGCGGGGCGAGCGGTTCGAGTGCTTCGTGCAGCTCGATGGCGAGCGCGGCGCCGCAGGGCTCGGACGCCCCCTCGTACGCGCCGGGGAGCCTCCCGGTGTCGGCGGCCAGGGCCTCGATGAGGGTGGTGAGCTGGTCCTCGGTGCAGTCCTCGTATCCGGCGGCGCGAACGGCCGTGACGGCCGTTCTGCGGACCGTACGGGACTCGGTGCCGCCCGCCGCCAGGACGGCGAGCGCGACCGTGTGGACGGCGTCGCGGAGCATCGCGGAGAAGCGCACGGTGGTGGGGTGGTCGAGGGTGTCGGTGCCGAAGTGGTTCTGGCAGGCGGCGCATTCGACGACCGGGCCGACGTAGCCGCGCGGCAGCAGCGGGATGCCGAGCACGGCGAAGCGGCGGCGGCCGGTGCGGCGGCGGAAGTTGCGGTCACCACCGCAATCCGGACAGAAGAACTCACCGTCCCCGACAGTGGTCCAAGCGGTGCGAACGCCCCACATACTCAGTTTTCGGCCATGGGCTGGCAGCACGTCGCACCTCCGTAACGCTCCGGCAACACTGCCGCATTGACGTGATGTTAGCCACACCAGTGATGCGGCGTCAGCACCCTGTCACCGCACGAGCGGGCCCCGCACACCGTCGTGGGTGCGCGGGGCCGGAAAAGCCTCAGGTCAGAGGGCGTCGGCCGAGTCGGTCGCGACTCGAACACAAGATGAATTCGCCCAGCGACAAATCCCTCAGCGGGCCGCCCTGTTCACCGCGGAGACGACCGCCTTCAGCGACGCGCGCGTGGTGTTGGCGTCGATGCCGATGCCCCACAGCACCTGGCCGTCGATCGCGCACTCGATGTACGAGGCGGCCTGGGCGCTCGCTCCCTCGCTCATCGTGTGCTCCTGGTAGTCGAGCAGCCTGGCGTCCACACCGACTGCGGCCAGCGCGTCGAAGAAGGCCGAGATCGGACCATTGCCGGTGCCGGTCAGCACGGTGTCCGTGCCGTCGACGACCGCCTCGACCGTCAGGGTGTCGACGCCGTCGGTGTCGGTGGTGGTCTGGCCCGAGCGCAGCTGGATGCGTCCCCAGCGGGTCGCCGCGTCCGCCGGGCTGGGCAGGTACTCGTCCTGGAAGGCCGACCAGATCGCCTTGGGTGTGACCTCGCCGCCCTCCGCGTCCGTCTTCGCCTGGATGATCCGGGAGAAGTCGATCTGCATGCGGCGCGGCAGGTCCAGCTTGTGGTCGTTCTTCAGGACGTACGCGATGCCGCCCTTGCCGGACTGCGAGTTGACCCGGATGACCGCCTCGTAGGAGCGGCCCACGTCCTTGGGGTCGATGGGCAGGTACGGCACCGCCCACTCGATCTCGTCCACCGTTTTGCGCTGGGCGGCCGCGTCGGCCTCCATGGCGTCGAAGCCCTTCTTGATGGCGTCCTGGTGGGAGCCGGAGAAGGCGGTGTAGACCAGGTCGCCCGCGTAGGGGTGACGGGGGTGGACCTCCATCTGATTGCAGTACTCGGAGGTGCGGCGGATGTCGTCGATCTGTGAGAAGTCGATCTGCGGGTCGACGCCCTGGCTGAAGAGGTTCATGCCCAGGGTGACCAGGTCGACGTTGCCGGTGCGCTCGCCCTGCCCGAACAGACAGCCCTCGATGCGGTCCGCGCCCGCCATGATCGCCAGCTCGGCGGCGGCGACGGCGGTGCCGCGGTCGTTGTGCGGGTGGACCGACAGCGCGATGAACTCGCGGCGCGACAGCCGGCGCGACATCCACTCGAAGCGGTCGGCGTGGGTGGACGGCGTGGAGCGCTCCACGGTGGCGGGCAGGTTCAGGATGATCTCCCGGCCGGCCTCCGGCTGCCAGACGTCCATGACGCCCTCGCAGACCTCCAGCGCGAAGTCCAGCTCGGTGTCGGTGAAGATCTCCGGGCTGTACTGGTAGCCGAACACGGTCTCCGGACCCAGCAGCTTCTCGGCGTACTCCACGACCAGCCGGGTGCCGTCCACGGCGATCTGCTTGACCTGCTCCTTCGAGCCGCGGAAGACGACCCGGCGGAAGGTCGGGGCGGTCGCGTTGTACAGGTGGACGGTGGCCCGGTGGGCGCCGCGCAGCGACTCGACGGTGCGCTCGATCAGCTCTTCGCGGGCCTGGGTGAGGACGGAGATCGTCACGTCGTCGGGGATCGCGCCCTCTTCGATGATGGAGCGTACGAAGTTGAAGTCGGTCTCGCCGGAGGACGGGAAGCCGACCTCGATCTCCTTGTAGCCCATGCGCACCAGCAGGTCGAACATCTCGCGCTTGCGGGCCGGCGACATGGGGTCGATCAGTGCCTGGTTGCCGTCGCGCAGGTCCGTGGAGAGCCAGCGCGGCGCCTTGGTGATGCGGGCGTTGGGCCAGCTGCGGTCGGCGATGTCCACGGCCTCGTACGGGCCGTACTTGCCGATGGGCATGCCGGACGGCTGCTGGGTGTGCGTGGCGTTGGTGACCGGCGTGGGGCGGCCGACGGGGCTGTTCATGGCGTAGGGCTCCTCGGTGTCCAGCGGTGGGACGGCCGACTGTGTCGCTGCAGCACCAGACTCCGCGGGGAGGGGGTCGGCCTGTACTACAGACCCTCGCCGCGGCAGCTAAGGAGGAGCAGCCCGTAACGCATGATGTCTCGCAGCCTAGCTCAGGGGCGCCGAAGGCGCGGGTGCGTATCAGTATGCGATATCAAGCATCCGTATGGGTAGAACAGTGACGCTTCACTCGATTTCACCAATCATGGTGGCAACTAGTGACAGCGCCATGACCTGGTGCCACATTGCCGCCATGAACGTCTTTCATCCCACCTTCTGCACCATCGTGCCGCCTCACGTCCTCGACAAGCTGGCCCAGGCCGAGGACCCCGCGCTCGCAGGCCCCGCCCGTCGCACCCTCGAAGCGGACGCCGCCCAGCGCACCCACCGCCGGCTGACCACCGTCATCGGCGCACCGCCGGTCGTGGCGCCCCGGGGCGCCACCGAGGGCAAGCCCCAGCGGACCATCCACGACGCCAAGAACAAGCGGGACCTGCCCGGCCGCAAGGTGCGCGGCGAGGGCGACAAGCCCGGCAGGGACGCGACCGTCAACCGCGCGTACGCGGGCTTCGGTGCCACCTACGAGCTGCTGAACAAGGCCTTCGCGCGCGATTCGATCGACGGCAGCGGGCTGCCGCTCATCGGGACCGTCCACTTCGACGAGAAGTACGGGAACGCCTTCTGGGACGGCACCCAGATGGTCTTCGGCGACGGCGACGGCGAGATCTTCCTCGATTTCACCCTCCCAGTTGACGTCATCGCCCACGAGCTGGCCCACGGCTTGACCCAGTACACGGCGAACTTCACGTACTTCGGTCAGCCGGGCGCACTCAACGAGTCCGTCTCGGACGTCTTCGGCTCCCTGGTCAAGCAGTACGTCAACGACCAGACCGCTGACCAGGCCGACTGGCTGATCGGCGCGGGCCTGCTGGCCGAACGCGTCACCGGAGTGGCCCTGCGCTCCATGAAGGCCCCCGGCACGGCGTACGACGACGACGTGCTCGGCACGGACCCGCAGCCGGCGACGATGGAGGAGTACGTCCGTACCGGCCGGGACAACGGCGGCGTCCACATCAACTCCGGCATCCCCAACCATGCCTTCTACCTGCTCGCCATGGCCCTCGGCGGCAAGGCGTGGGAACGGGCGGGGCGGATCTGGTACGACACGATCACCGGCGGGGAGCTCCAGGTCGACGCGAGCTTCGCCGACTTCGCCCGGGTCTCCGTGGCCGCCGCGCACGCGCGTTTCGGCGACGGCGAGGAGCACGGGGCGCTGCTGAAGGCGTGGTCCCAGGTCGGGGTGCCTACCGGCTGAGCCGTATCCGTACTAGACAGGACCCATGCGTATTCAAGTGAGGCGCACGGGAGGATTCGCCGGCATCGAGCGCCATGCCGAGGTGGACACCTCGGGACGGCCCAACGCCGCCGAGTGGCACGCCCTGGCCGACGAGGCGGTGGCCTCCGGCCGGAGCACGCCGCCCATCGGGGTGCCGGACGGATTCAGCTATCGGATCACCATCGACGGGAAGACCGTGCACTGCGCGGATCCACAGCTGAGCGAGGCGCAGCGCCGGCTCATCTCGTGGGTCCTAAAAGAAGGCGCGTAGCCGGGCTTCGCAGTGATCTGATGCGCGTCATGACCCTTGTGACGACCGACGCTTCCGATGCTGCCGCGCTCGCCGAGTTCGAACGCTATTACGACGCCGTACCGCGCTCCGCCGCCCGCGCCGAGGACTTCGGTCCGCTGACCCTGTTCGTGCGCGACCCGGACGGCGCGGGCTTTCCCTACTACGCCCGGCCCACGCCGGGCTGGACCGGCGCCCCGGTGACCGCCGGGGCGGTGGACCGGGTCAGGGCGCGGCAGCGGGAGCTCGGGGTGCCCGAGACGTTCGAGTGGATGCCGGAGACGGCACCGGCGCTGCGCCCGGCCCTGGAGGAGAGCGGGCTCGCGGTGCAGGAGCGCCCGCTGATGCTCCTGGACGACCGGGGCGCGGCCCGGGCGCCGCATCCGCTGGTGCGCCTGCTGCGGGCCGACGACCCGGCCCTGCCCGGCGCGCTCGCCGTCCCGCACCTGGCGTTCGCCGACCTCGGCACGGCGGTGGGGGCCGCGGGCGCCGACGAGCTGTCCGCGATGATCGCTTCCCAACGGGGCGACGGTTCGGTGGAGCGGGTCGCCGGCCGGATCAGGGCCGGGCAGTCCGTGGTGGCCGCGGCCGTCGACGGTGGTGTGGTGCTGTGCTCGGGCCAGTACATCCCGGTCGGTACGGTCACCGAGATCGTCGGCATCGGGACGCTGCCCACCGCCCGGCGCCGGGGGCTGGCCGTCTCGGTCACGGCCGCGCTGACCTCCGACGCGCGATCGCGCGGCATCGACACGATCTTCCTGACGGCGACGGACGAAGCGGTGGCGCGGATCTACTCGCGGGCCGGCTTCCGGCACATCGGGACGGCGATGGAGGCGGCGGTCGCGTAGGGCCCGCGGGCGGTCGCGGTAGCCGGCAGACGGCCCCGGACGGGCTTCAGACCCCTGCCTCGCCCTCGGGTCCGGTGAAGTCGTACTCGTCCACGGCCAGGTCGGCCCCGGTGTCGACGAGGAAACGCAGCATCTCGGTGGAGACCAGCCAGCCGTGCGTCGCGACCTCGGTGGCCGAGTTGCGGTACTCGCGCACGACTTGAAGGACCGCTCCGCCGTCCTCGCCCTCTTCCTTGGCGAGTTGGGCGGCGAGGGCGGCGATCTCGTCCCGGTAGATCAGCAGCCTGCCGAGGACCCGCTCCATCTGCTCGTCGACAGGGAGGTCGGGGTCCCGGCACTCGACGACCCACCTGTGGTGCCTGGGCACATCGTGTTCCGGGAACTTGCTGCCGCGGACCGAGGTCCCGTCGGGGGTGAGGCCGAGCCGGGCGGTCATCGCGTCCGCGGTCGTCTCCTTGCTGTACAGAGCGAAGTAGACGTACTGATCGAGGTACATCGCGTGACCGTACCCGTTGGCACGGTCACGCCCTCGACCGCTGAGGCCTAGAAGCCGAGCTTCCGCAGCTGCTTGGGGTCGCGCTGCCAGTCCTTCGCGACCTTGACGTGCAGGTCGAGGAAGACCGGCGTACCCAGCAGCGCCTCGATGTGCTTGCGGGACTTCGTCCCGACGTCCTTCAGGCGCTGGCCCTTCGGGCCGATGATGATGCCCTTCTGGCTCGGGCGCTCGATGAACACATTCGCGTGGATGTCCAGCAGCGGCCGGTCCGCGGGCCGCCCCTCGCGGGGCAGCATCTCCTCGACGACCACCGCGATGGAGTGCGGCAGCTCGTCGCGCACACCTTCCAGCGCCGCCTCACGGATCAGCTCCGCGATCATGACCATCTCGGGCTCGTCCGTGAGGTCGCCCTCCGGGTACAGCGGCGGGCTCTCGGGCAGCAGCGGGATCAGCAGATCGGCGAGCAGGCCGACCTGCTCGTCGCCGACGGCCGAGACCGGAACGATCTCCTGCCACTCGAAGCCGAGCTCCTTGGAGAGCTGGTCGAGGGCGATGAGCTGCTCCGCGAGCTGTCGGGAGTCGACCAGGTCCGTCTTGGTGACGATCGCGATCTTCGGGGTCTTCTTGATCCCGGCGAGTTCCTTGACGATGAACTTGTCGCCGGGGCCAAGCTTCTGGTCGGCGGGCAGGCAGAAGCCGATCACGTCGACCTGGGCCCAGGTGGTGCGTACGACGTCGTTGAGCCGCTCGCCCAGCAGGGTGCGCGGCTTGTGCAGCCCGGGGGTGTCGACCAGGATCAGCTGCGCCTCGGGCCGGTGCACGATGCCGCGCACGGTGTGGCGGGTGGTCTGCGGACGGCTGGAGGTGATGGCCACCTTCTGGCCGACCAGAGCGTTCGTCAGGGTGGACTTGCCCGCGTTGGGGCGACCGACGAAGCAGGCGAAGCCGGCTCTGTGGGGGGCTTCGGATGCGTGGGTGCTAGCGCTCATGCGGCCCATTCTCCCCGATCGCCCGCGCCGCGCTGACCAGAGGCCCGAGAAGCACGGCGCGCACGGCGACCCGCGAGCCCCCGGCGCCTCCCGTCGCGTCCCGGCGCCGGGACGACGGCGAGCGGCCTGAGCGGGGCGGCGAAGGACACGGCGGCGAACTCACGCCTCCCGTCGGTTCTGGCGCCCGTCGGGAGCCTGACCTCGCCCCATGCGCGCCGGGGCGCACCCCTCCAGGGGCTCCCGGCGCACCCGCCGGGCGGGCGGCGGCGCGGCGGGGATCTTCCGCAGCCCGCCGGAAGGCAGCTCGCGGGCCGCAGAGGATCTCGGCACCGAGGTGGACGAGGTCGGTTTTCGGACGAGTTGAATTGGGGTGACGCCGTCCAAGTCGCGGGGGCCGTTCAGCCCGCGGCGACCATTGCCCGCAGCGGGCCCGTTCAGCCCGCGGTAACCGTTGCCCGCAGCGCCCCGTCCGGACCGGCCACCAGCACCGGCGCCGCTGGCCCGCCCAGGTCGCGTACCGCCGCGCGGTCCTCGTCGGACGCGCTCTGCGCCTCGGTGACCACGGCTGCGGCCTCCAGCGACTTCGCGCCACTGGCGACGGCCATCGCTACGGCGGTCCGCAGCGCACTGAGCTTCAGCGAGTCCAGCTCCACTGTCCCGGCGACGTACGTCCGCCCGGTCTCGTCACGCACGGCCGCGCCCTCCGCCACCCCGTTGCGGGTGCGGGCACTGCGCGCCAGCGTGATGATCTTGCGGTCCTCGGGGCCGAGCTCCGTGTTCTGCGTCGTCATGACCCGAGCATAAGGAGCGCGGGCGCTCAGCCCGCGACCGGGTACATCGAGCCGCGCCGCCCCTCCGGCGACGACAGCCACTCCAGTTTGGCCGCCGTGTCCGCCTCCGGGAGCGGGGTGTGCAGGACGATCGTCAGGTCCGGGCGGGCCGGGATGCGCAGCTGGGTGGACTCCACGCACAGGGTGCCGACGAGGGGGTGCGCGAACTCCTTGCGCACCTGGCCGCCCGGCTGGATGTCACGGCGCTCCCACAGCTCGGCGAATTCCGTGCTCTCCGCCCTCAGCTCCGCGACCACCTCACGGAACCCCTCGTCGCCGGGGTTGTCCGAGCACGCCGCCCGGTACTGAGCGACGACAACGGCGGCGTTCTGGCCCCAACTCTGGGCACGGGAGCGGTAGACGGGGTCGGTGAAGAAGGCGATCAGGCAGTTCTGGACGCTGTCGGGGCGCATCCCGAGCACCAACGCCGCCGCGCCGTTGTACATGATCGTGTTCCAGTACACATCCATGATGTGCGCCGGGAACGGCATCCAGGTGTCGATCAGCCGCTGCAACCCGACGCACATGTCGGCGTTCACCGGGTCGGTCTCGGGCGCGGGCGGGTTGAGCCCGGCGAGTACGTACAGATGACGGCGCTCGATGCTGCTCAGTTTGAGCACGCGCGCCACCGAGTCCAGGACCTGCGGGGAGACCGTGATGTCCCGGCCCTGCTCCAGCCACTGGTACCAGGAGACGCCGACCCCGGCGAGGACCGCGACCTCCTCGCGGCGCAGTCCCGGCGTGCGGCGGCGGGCTCCGCCGTCGGGCAGGCCCGCCTCGGTGGGGGTGACCCGGGCGCGGCGGCTCATCAGGAATTCACGTAGCTCACTGAGCCGGTGCGCCTTGAAGTCACCCGATGCGATGGTGGTGTTCGGTGTGCTCTTCTCTGTCGGACTGGCCATGTGCTCCCCCTGTTCGGCCTGCCTGGTGGTGCGGCCAACAGGATAAGTTCCCGCTCCCCACGGCTATTCCGGCGGGCCGATGGTGTGGACCATGGCAATCGACACCTCCGTCCCCTCTCTCGATACGACCCCCGCACGGCTGACCGGCCGGGCCAGGCTTGTCCTGTTCGTGCTGTGCGCCGCCCAGTTCATGGTGGCTCTGGACTTCTCCGTGCTCAATGTGGCGCTGCCCGCCCTCGGCAAGGACCTGGGCATGAGCCGGACCGACCTCCAGTGGGCGGTCACCGCGTTCGCCCTGCCCTCCGGCGGCTTCCTGCTGCTCTTCGGCCGGATCGCCGACCTGTACGGGCGGCGCAGGCTCTTCCTGACCGGCCTGGCCGTCTTCGGCGCCGCCTCGGTCCTCGCGACCTTCGCCTGGAGCCCCGCCTCGTTCCTGGCCGGCCGCGCGCTCCAGGGGCTCGGCGCCGCCGCCGTGGTGCCGACGGGCATGTCCCTGCTGACCACGACATTCCCCGAAGGTCCGCAGCGCGACCGGGCGCTGGGCATCAGCGGCACGCTGATCTCGCTGGGCTTCACCATCGGCATGGTACTGGGCGGGGTGATGACCGACACCCTGGGCTGGCGTTCCACCATGGGACTGCTGACCGTCTTCGCGCTGATCGTGCTCGTCCTGGCGCCGGGGCTGATCGCCGAGTCCCGCACAACGGACCGGCCCCGCCTGGACATACCGGGCGCGGCGACCGTCACCGGAGGCCTGCTCGCCCTGATCTACGCCCTGTCGACGGCCGCCGAGCGCGGCTTCGGCGGCGCCGATGTGCTGGTCACCCTGGCCGCCGGCGTCGTACTCCTGGTGGTCTTCGTCATCGTGGAGTCGCGCGCCGGCGCCCCTCTCGTGTCCCTGCCGATGCTGCGCAGGCGGACGGTGGCCTGGGGCAACCTGGGCGGGCTCGTCACCTTCTCGATGATGAGCACCGTCGTCTTCGTACTGACCCTCTACCTCCAGGAGGTGCTGGGCCTCACCGCCTTCGAGACCGGCCTGGTCTTCGGTGTGCAGGGCGTGATGTCGGTGATCGCCGGCATGTACGCGCCCAAGGTGATCGGCCGCCTCGGCGCTCCGCGCACGCTGGCCGCTTCCCTGCTCGGCCAGGGCCTGTTCATCGCCACGCTGCTCGCGCTCGGCGAGACCTCGGGCGTATTGCTGGCGACCGTGGGGGTGTCGCTCGCGAGCATGTGCCACCTGGGCGCGATCATCTCGTACGGCGTGACCGTCACCTCCGGTGTACCGAACGAGGAGCAGGGCCTGGCCACCGGCCTGGTCACCACCACTCAGCAGGTCGGCCTGACCATCGGCATTCCGCTGCTGGGCGTGCTCGCCACGACGCAGGGTGAACTCTTCGACGGCGTACGGACGGTCCTGGCCGTGGACGCCGCGATCCTGCTGGCCGCGGCGGCTCTGGTCGCGGCAGGGCTGATCACCCGGCGCACCGGGAAGTCGGGGCCGCGGCGCTGAGACAGGTGGTTCAGGGCCGGTCGAGCCTGAGGCGCTCCGCCTTGGGCAGACCGGCCACCACCAGGTCGTACGAGTCCTCGATCAGTTCCCGGACCGTCCGGTCCGGGAGGCCGCCGACGGTGACCGTGTTCCAGTGGCGCTTGTTCATGTGCCAGCCGGGGGCGATCGCCGGGTGCTCCTCGCGCAGCCGGGCCGCGATCTCCGGCTCGCACTTGAGGTTGACCTTCAGGGGCTCGCCGTCCAGGGAGCTGAGGGCGAAGAGCTTGCCGAGGACCTTGAAAACCGAGGTCTCGGGGCCGAACGGGAACTCCTCCACTGCCGCGTTGAATTCCAGGCAGAACGCCCTCAGCTCCTGCGGAGTCATTTCGTCGCTTTCTCTTCGGTCGGCTCGACGAGCACCGTGACGATCTTGTTGCGGCGGCCCGCCGGGGACTCGGCGGTGAGCCGCAGCGCGCGGCCGTCCGGCAGGTCCACGACGGCGGTCGCGCCCGCGATGGGGACGCGGCCGAGGGACTTCGCCAGGAGTCCGCCGACGGTCTCCACGTCCTCGTCGTCGAGTTCGTCGAGGCCGTAGAGCTCGCCGAGGTCACCGATGTCGAGGCGGGCGGTGACGCGGTAGCAGCCGTCGCCCAGGTCGTCGACGGGCGGCAGCTCACGGTCGTACTCGTCGGTGATCTCGCCGACGATCTCTTCCAGGATGTCCTCGATGGTGACGATGCCGGCCGTGCCGCCGTACTCGTCGATGACGACGGCGACGTGATTGCGCTCCTGCTGCATCTCGCGCAGCAGGTCCCCGGCGTTCTTCGTGTCGGGGACGAAGACGGCGGAGCGCATCGCGGTGGAGACCAGGTCGGACTCGGAGTCGCGGTTGATGTGCGTCTTCCTGACCAGGTCCTTGAGATAGACGATGCCGACGATGTCGTCCTCGTTCTCACCGGTCACCGGGATGCGGGAGAAGCCGGAGCGCAGGGCGAGGGTGAGGGTCTGGCGGATCGTCTTGTAGCGCTCGATGGAGATCAGGTCGGTCCTGGGGACCATGACCTCGCGTACGAGTGTGTCGCCGAGCTCGAAGACCGAATGCACCATGCGGCGCTCGTCGTCCTCGATCAGGGACTCCTGCTCGGCCAGGTCGACCATCGCGCGCAGCTCGGCCTCGCTGGCGAAGGGGCCCTTGCGGAAGCCCTTGCCGGGCGTCAGCGCGTTGCCGATGAGGATCAGCAGTTGCGGGATCGGGCCCATGATCCGGGCGAGCGGCAGCAGGACGTACGCCGAGGCGGTCGCCGTGTTCAGCGGGTGCTGGCGGCCGATGGTGCGCGGTGACACCCCGACGGCGACGTAGCTGACGAGGACCATCACCGCGATGGCGATGGTCAGTGCCTCCCACGTCTCGTCGAACTCACGCAGGCAGACATACGTGACGAGGACGCCGGCGGCCATTTCGCAGGCGACCCGCACCAGCAGCGCGACGTTGAGATAGCGGACCGGGTCGGCGGCGACCTGGGCCAGCTTGGCGCTGCCGCGCCGGCCCGTCCGGGCGGCCTCGTCGGCCCGGAACGTGGAGACGCGGGCGATGCCCGCCTCCGCGCAGGCGGCGAGCCACGCGACAACGACCAGCAGGACCGCGCCGGTGATCAGTTGAGCGGTCATGAAACGGTCGGCGCGGGCGACGGGCCGGCCATGCCCTGGTCCGAGCGCCAGCCGTCGACGATCGCGGCCTGGAGGCCGAACATCTCGGCCTTCTCGTCCGGCTCCTCGTGGTCGTAGCCGAGGAGGTGCAGCACTCCATGGACCGTCAGGAGCTGAAGCTCCTCGTCCATGGAGTGCTGCGTCTCGGCTTCCTCACCCTGGGACTTGGCGACCTCCGGGCAGAGAACGATGTCACCGAGCAGGCCCTGCGGGGGCTCCTCGTCGTCCTTGACCGGCGGACGCAGCTCGTCCATCGGGAAGGACATGACGTCGGTCGGGCCCGGCAGGTCCATCCACTGGATGTGCAACTGCTCCATGGCGGCGGTGTCCACGACGATCACCGAGAGCTCGGAGAGCGGGTGGATACGCATCCGGGTGAGCGCGTAGCGGGCGATGTCGAGGATCGCCCGCTCGTCGACCTCGGTTCCGGACTCGTTGTTGACATCGATCGACATGGTGCTGGGTTACTACTTCCCGTTGCGGCTGTCGTACTGCTCGTACGCGTCGACGATACGGCCGACGAGCTTGTGCCGGACGACATCCTCGGAGGTGAGCCGGGAGAAGTGGACGTCGTCGAGGCCCTCCAGGATGTCCTGGACCTGACGCAGACCGCTCTGCGTCCCGCTCGGCAGGTCGACCTGGGTGACGTCGCCCGTGATGACGATCTGGGAGTCGAAGCCCAGCCGGGTCAGGAACATCTTCATCTGCTCGGCGCTGGTGTTCTGCGCCTCGTCGAGGATGATGAACGCGTCATTGAGGGTGTTGTGGGTCAGCAGGTAGTCCTCGGTGACGTACAGCGAGTCGGCGGCCGCGACCTGGATGCACACGGCCTCCTCATGGCCTGCGGGGTCGATGCTGTCGATGAAGCGCATCGGCCGGCCGCCGCCGCCCTCGGCCTGGTACTTCTCGCGCTTGCGGGGGAGCCGGAAGGGCTCGATGCCGTCCGGGAGCCTGATATCGACGACATGCGCGTCAGAGCGACAGTGGACGTCTCGCCCGCCGGCTTTCCCGGGTTTCCGGCCCTCCGCAGCCCTTCGACGGCTGTAAGCGACACCTCCGAGGGACTGGACCAGCGAGATGACGTCGTCGCGCAGCAGGATCGATGTCGTCGTGTAGTGAATGCGGCACGTGCGGTCGGCCTGGGTCACCGGCCCACCATCGGAGTCGAGCAGCCCCTGGAGCAGGGCCAGCCGGACGTCAGCGGAGTTGAGGAGATAGTCGTCCGGCACAAACGTCGACTGTGACCTGGCGCCGAGCAGGTCGAGGGTACGGAGCGCTCCTGTTACCGGATTCTCCAGCGTGATGACCTCACCCGGCGTGCGTACGCGGTTCAGGACGTAGTCGACGCGGTCTTTGTGGCGCACTTTGACGCCGGGCAGCGCCGCCTCCAGTCCAACGGCCGGTTCGGGGTCGTTGGTGGAGAAACCAGGCGTGGTGGAACCGGTCAGGCGCCCGTCACCGAGCAGCAGGCCCAGGGCGTACGGGTCCATGGGTACTTCGCGCTGCGGGAAGCACACCGGCGCGGTCAGCAGCGGCAGCTCGTACCGGCGGGCGTGCGCGGCGCGCGGGTTGCCGATCATTTCCTTGGTCTCAAGGACCCGCCACGGCTTGTCGCGACGACGGTCGGACCCCGTCCTGACCGTCCACAGGTGATCGCCGCAGCAGAGGGTCGAGGACCCGTCCTGAGCGGTGACCCGGTAGATGTCCTTCTCTCCCTGTGGGTACACACCCAGCACGGGAGTCGGCTCCCCGTTGGATCCCATGACCAGATCGCCCACCTCCAGCTCGCCGATCGGGCGGAAGCCGGCCGGCGTCAGCACCTTGGTGAAGACAGGCTGGGCACGGCCCCTCATGTATGCCAACGGCGCCACCTCGATCGTCCCCGCCGCCATCAGTCGCGGGATCGTCTCGGGGTCGAGCATGTCGTGCAGCGCGTCGTAGAGGGGGCGCAGATACGGGTCGATCTTCTCGTAGAGCGTGCCGGGCAGAAAGCCGAGCCGCTCGCCCGCCTCGACGGCGGGCCTGGTCAGGATGATCCGGTTGACCTGGTGGGACTGCAGGGCCTGGACCGCCTTGGCCATGGCGAGATAGGTCTTGCCGGTGCCCGCGGGGCCGATGCCGAAGACGATGGTGTGCTTGTCGATGGCGTCGACGTACCGCTTCTGGTTGAGCGTCTTGGGGCGGATGGTGCGGCCGCGGCTGGAGAGGATGTTCTGCGTGAGCACCTCGGCCGGGGTCTCGGAGGTCGCCGTGCCGTCGCCGCTCCCGTCGGCCTTGAGCATGGCGATCGAACGTTCCACAGCATCCTCCGTCATCGGCTGCCCGGTGCGGAGCACCAGCATCATCTCGTCGAACAGGCGCTGGATCAGAGCGACTTCCGCCTCCTGACCGAGCACGCTCACCTGATTGCCCCGGACATGGATGTCAACGGCGGGGAAAGACTTCTCGATCACGCGCAGCAGAGCGTCACCGGAGCCCAGGACCGTCACCATCGGGTGCATCGCGGGGACCGAGAAGTGGGCTCGTGCCTGCCCCGGCGCGGGGGCGGCAGCTGTCTGGGCGTCTGCGGGCGTCCGCGCCTCTTCGGGCGTCCGCGCTGGGGGTGTCTGAGTCATGGGCCGGCACAAAGGCCTGCGCATACCTCCCGTTGCAGGGTTCTCGCTGCTCGACAACCTCTGGAATACCAAGCCTACGTCGCCCCACTGACAAGGCGGAGGGCTTTTCGGGCGCACCCCGCGTGTCCCCGTGCGCGGGTACCCGCCGGTGGGCTAGGCAGGCGTACGGAAACCGATCGTCGGCACCGCCCTGCGCAGCGGCCACGGACGGCCCGCCGCGGGCAGCAGCTCCTCCAGGAACGCGTACCGCCGCAGCGCCTGCGGGTCCTGCGCGTCGCACGCCCGCACCTGCCGCCACCAGGCCGCGATCTCCGACCAGCCGGGCGCCGACAGCGAGCCGCCGAACTCCTGCACCGAAAGGGCCGCGGTCAGCCCGGCGAACGCCAGCCGGTCGGCCAGCGGCCACCCCGCGAGCGTGCCGGTGACGAAGCCGGCGACGAAGACGTCCCCCGCGCCGGTCGGGTCGAGCGCCTCGACGGCGATGGCGGGGACCTCCGCGGTCTCCCCCGTCGAGCCGTCCACGGCGTACGCGCCCTCCGCGCCCAGCGTCACGACGGCGACCGGCACCTTCTCGGCCAGCGCGCGGGCCGCGGCGCGCGGGCAGTCGGTGCGGGTGTAGCGCATCGCCTCCTCGGCGTTGGGCAGGAACGCCTCGCAGTGCTCCAGGTCGGTGAGGCCGCCCAGGTCCCAGCGGCCCGTGTCGTCCCAGCCGACGTCGGCGAACACCTTGGCGCCGCCGCGCGCGGCGGCGGCGATCCACTCCTCGCTGCGGCCGGGGGCCAGCGCGGCGATGGCGCCACGCGCGCGTGGCGGGCACTGCGGGAACGGGCCGGGGCCCGCGGGCGGCGGGGCCTCGTGGCCGTGGGACACCATGGTCCGTTCGCCCTCGTACGCCATGGAGACGGTCACCGGCGAGTGCCAGCCGGGCACCGTCCGTGACATGCCCAGGTCGATGCCTTCGCCCTGCGCGAGGGCGTCCCAGCAGTACTCGCCGTAGTGGTCGTCGCCGAACGCCGCGGCGAGCGAGGTGCGCAGACCGAGCCTGGCCAGGGCGGTGGCCATGTTGGCGACGCCGCCGGGGCTGGAGCCCATGCCGCGCGCCCAGGACTCGGTACCGCGCACCGGGGCGCTGTCCAGGCCGGTGAAGATGATGTCGAGGAAGACCGTGCCGGTGAGGAAGACGTCGCAGCACGGCCCGTCCGGCGAGCGCAGCCCGTCCAGCGGATCGAGGTGGCTCGATCCGCCGGACTGTGCGGCATGGTCACTGCTGGCTGCGTGCGTTCTCACCGTGCGCTCCCCTGGGGTGATACCTGGTGGTGCGGATTCAGGCCAGTGTGCCCGATACGCGTCCAGCGGGGTCGGCGGCAATACGTCAGGGATGTGAACGATCCCGTCCGCGCACGCCGGGCGTCACCAGCGCGGCAGCTGTGGCGCCGTCCACTGCTCGTGACCGTCGGCCGCGCGCATCGCGGCGGCGTCGTCGCGGTCGCGCATCGCGCCGTACGCCGTCTCGTCGAGCCAGCGGCGGTGCAGGCGCTCCAAGGCGTCCCGGTCGAGCTCGACGCCGAGGCCGGGGGCGTCGGACACGGTCAGGCGGCCCTCGTCGAAGGTGTGGCGCCGGGTGATGACGTCCTCGGTCTGCCACGGGTAGTGGCTGTCGCAGGAGTGGTCCAGGTTGGGGACGGTGGCGGCGACATGGGTCATCGCGGCGAGGCTGATGCCCATGTGCGTGTTGGAGTGCATGGACAGGCCGACGCCGAAGGTCCGGCAGATCGCGGCCAGTTCACGGGTGTTGCGCAGTCCGCCCCAGTAGTGGTGGTCGGAGAGGATCACCTGGACGGCGTCGGTGCGAAACGCCTCGCGGATCTCGGGGAAGGTCGTCACGCACATGTTGGTGGCGAGCGGCACGTCGGTCCCCGCGGACACCTCGGCCATCGCCGGGGTGCCCGGCGCCGGGTCCTCCAGGTATTCGAGGACCCCGGCGAGCTCCTTGGCGACCTTCAGGGAGGTCTCGGTCGTCCAGGCGCCGTTGGGGTCCAACCGCAGCGGGTGGCCGGGGAAGGCCTCGGCGAGTGCCCGCACGGCGGCGATCTCCTGCTCGGGCTCGAAGACGCCGCCCTTGAGCTTGAAGGAGCCGAAGCCGTGGTCGCGCACGAAGCGCCGGGCCTGCTCCACGATGCCCGCCGGGTCGAGCGCCGCGCCCCAGTCGTCGCTCTCGCCGGCGCCGCCGGGGTGCTCGGCCCAGCGGTAGAAGAGGTACGCGCTGTACTCGACGTGGTCGCGGACCTTGCCGCCGAGAAGCGTGTGCACGGGCTGCCCGTACGCCTTGCCCAGGACGTCCAGGCAGGCCACCTCGAAGGCGGAGACGACGGACAGCCGCAGCTTGTCGGCGGTCTGGACGCCGCGCAGCCCGCCGACGTCGATGGCGTGGTCCTCGCGCGCCCGGTCGACGCCGACCCGCTGGGCGAGCGTGAACAGGCCGTTGAGGTCGGCCGCGTCGTGGCCGGTCAGCAGCTCGGCGTACGGCCGGGCCAGCTCCAGGTACTTGGTGTCGCCGTACGTCTCGCCGAGTCCGGTGATCCCGCCCGCCGTGACCACCTCGACGACCAGGCGGGGGGTGTACGGCTGGTGCACCCCTTGGACATTGAGCAAGGGCGGGTCAGAGATGAGAACGGGGGTCAGCCGGACTTCGGTGATGGTCAGGTCCGTCACAGCTAGTCATCTCCGTATGTAAACGATGTCCACGTATGAAGATGCAGCGTAGGGAGGCGCACCGAAGTGCGTCAACGGTGGGGGCACAACGGTCGGGGCACGACCGTTGTGCCGGGGCCGTCAGAAGACGTGTGCGTCGACCTCGGCGAGATACCGGGCGCGGCGCTCCTCGTCGTCGTCGAGGAAGGCGGCCAGGAAGGAATTGCGCGCCAGCTCGCGCAGCTGCTCCTGGTCGAGCCCGAGCGCCTCGTGGACGGCGTGGAAGGTGTCCCCGACGTAACCGCCGAAGTAGGCCGGGTCGTCGGAGTTCACCGTCACGAGCAGCCCGGCCGCCATCATCTCCCGCAGCGGGTGCTGCTCCAGGATGTCGATGGTCCGCAGCCGTACGTTCGACAGCGGGCACAGGGTCAGTGGCACCCGGTCCCGCACCAGCCGCTCCACCAGCTCCGGATCCTCCATGGACCGCAGCCCGTGGTCGACGCGCTCGACCCCCAGGATGTCCAGGGCCTCCCAGATGTACGCCGGCGGGCCCTCCTCGCCGGCGTGCGCGACCCTGCGCAGCCCGAGGGCGGCGGCCTCCTCGTACACCTCACGGAACTTCGACGGCGGGTGCCCGACCTCCGCCGAGTCCAGGCCGACGGCGGCGATCCGGTGCAGGTGCGGCTTGGCGTCCGCCAGCGTCGCCAGCGCCGATTCGGCGGTCTCGTCGCGCAGGAAGCACATGATCAGCCGGGTGGAGATGCCGTGCCGTTCCTCGCCGCGGTCCAGGGCGCGGGCCAGCCCCTCGATCACGGTGGCGATCGGCACACCGCGCGCGGTGTGCGCCTGCGGGTCGAAGAAGATCTCCGCGTGCCGCACCCCTTGCTGCGCGGCGCGCGCCAGATAGGCGTCGGCGAGCTCCTCGAAGTCCTCCTCCGTGCGCAGCACGGCCATCAGCGCGTAGTACAGGTCGAGGAAGGACTGGAGGTCGTCGAAGAGGTAGGCGCGGCGCAGCTCCTCGGTGTCGGCGTGGGGCAGCTTCACCCCGTTCCGCTCGGCGAGCGCGAAGGCCAGCTCTGGTTCGAGGGTTCCTTCGATGTGGAGGTGCAGTTCGGCCTTGGGGAGGTGCATGAAGGTTCTTCTCGTCGGGGTCGATCGGGGCGGCGTGGTGGTTCAGGGGCTGCGCTTGGGCAGCGGCACTCTCAACAGGTCGGCGGCGACAGTCAGTTCGCCGTCGAACCCGGCCTCGCGGGCCTGGCGTTCGAAGGCATCCGGGTCGCTGTAGCGCTGCGAGAAATGGGTCAGGACGAGGTGGCGTACGCCCGCCTCGTGTGCCACCCGCGCCGCCTGGCCCGCGGTCAGGTGGCCGTGGTCGACGGCCAGCTTCTCGTCCTCGTCGAGGAACGTCGACTCGATGACGAGCATGTCGCAACCCTCGGCGAGCGCGTACACGCCGTCGCACAGCCGGGTGTCCATGACGAACGCGAAGCGCTGTCCGGGCCGCGCCTCGCTGACCTGGTCGAGCGTGACACCGCGCAGCTGCCCGTCGCGCTGCAGCAGGCCGACGTCCGGCCCTCCGACGCCGTGCTCGGCGAGCAGCGCGGGCAGCATGCGGCGCCCGTCCGGCTCGGTGAGGCGGTAGCCGTACGACTCGACGGGGTGCGAGAGCCTGCGGGCGTCGAGGACGTAGGCCGGTGCGGTGGCCAGTACCCCGTCGGCGGCGACCGGCGCCTCGGTCAGCTTCACCGTCTCGCGGTAGGCGGTGGCGTACCGCAGCCGGTCGAAGAAGTGCTGCCCGCTCGCCGGGTAGTGCGCGGTGACGGGGTGCGGGACCCGGTCGAGGTTGATGCGCTGGATCACGCCGGCCAGGCCCAGCGAGTGGTCGCCGTGGAAGTGCGTGACGCAGATCCGGTTCAGGTCGTGCGCGGCGACTCCGGCGCGCAGCATCTGGCGCTGGGTGCCCTCGCCGGGATCGAAGAGGATGCCCTCGCCGTCCCAGCGCAGCAGATAGCCGTTGTGGTTGCGGTGCCGGGTGGGGACCTGACTGGCGGTGCCGAGGACCACCAGCTCTCGTACGGACACTGGTTCTGCCTTATCCGGGGGGCCAGTTGAGACCGCGTCCGCCGAGCACGTGGGCGTGCGCGTGGAAGACGGTCTGGCCCGCGCCCCTGCCGGTGTTGAAGATGACCCGGTAGCCGGTGGCCACGATCTTCTCCTCGGCCGCGACGACGCCCGCCTCGCGCAGCACGTCCGCCGCGATCTGCGGCTCGGCGGCGGCGAGCGAGGCGCCGTCGGGGTGGTGCACCTTGGGGATGACCAGGACGTGGGTCGGGGCCTGGGGGTTGATGTCGCGGAACGCGACGGTGGTTTCCGTCTCGCGGACGACGGTCGCGGGCACCTCACCCGCGACGATCTTGCAGAACAGGCAGTCCGCCTGTGGTTCTCCCGCCATGGTCCGTGGCCTCCTCGGTTCGGTCAGGACGTGCCGCTCAGGATGTACCGATCAAGTATGTCTGATCCGGTACCCCGGAGCCGTCGCCTCCCACCGGCCGCCGACGGGCCCGCCCGCTCAGCAGCCGCTCCCCGCTGTCCGGGCCTGCGGGCCGCCGAGTCCGGCCAGCCGGACCTGCCCGTACTCCCGGTGCGCCAGCGGCAGCCGGTACGCCCCGCCGGCCTCGCGCAGCACCACCGACGCGTCGACGAGCGAGGCCAGTTCGGCGCCGCCGGTGAAGACCGTCCTGACCTGGTCGCCGGTGAAGCTGCCGGTGAACGAGGAGAGCCTGGCCCACAGCAGCCGCTCGGCCCGGCCGCACAGATCGTGGCTCCACTCGATCGCGTTCAGCAGAGTGCGGTGCCTGGCGGGTTCCTTCGGACCGTGTATCAGCACGTCGAACCGCTCGCCCGGGGTGCACAGGCTCCCGTACAACCGCTCTGGTTCGGTGGCACGCAGGCTGCGCGCGGCCAGTAGCACGCTCAGCGGGTCGCCGTCGAGCCGCTCCGCCAGCATCCGGCTCCAGAAGCTGGACAGCGCGACGCCATGCACCTCGGCCTTCTCCCGCAGCAGTTCCACCGTCCGTTCGCTCGGCAACGGGCGCACCGCGACGGTCTGTTCACCCGGCACTCCGAGCGGGGAGCGGCTCGTGGTGAGGATCTGCAGGCGCGGGCAGCTGTCGTGCAGCCGGCCCACGAGGTAGGCGCAGCCGGACCGCACGTGCTCACAGGTGTCCAGTACGAGCAGACCGCGCCGGCCCGCGAGCAGCCGCAGCACAACGTCCGTGGGGTCGGGCCCCGGTGTCGCCGCGGCGTGCAGGGAGGCAGCGACGGCGTGCGGGACCAGCGCGGCGTCGCCGCAGGCGGCGAGGTCGGCGTGGTGGACGGGCAGCTCCACGGCCTGGGCGACCCGGGCCGCGAGATGGGTCTTGCCGACACCAGCGGGCCCGGTCAGGGTGACCAGGCGGGTGGTGGCGAGGCGTGCGGTGAGGTCGGCGACGAGGGCATGGTCGGGGTCGGTCGTTGCGGACATGCGAGCACTGTGGCGCGGGGCCCCGCGCCCGCGCGTGGACCTGGACCGGAGATCCGTACACCTATTTCCCGCCGGGCCCCTACCTAGGTAGGCCCGTCTTGTCCGCGCCCACCAGGGCGGCGATCTCCCCGCGGGAGGCGAAGCCGAGCTTGGCGAGGATGTGCTCGACATGGGCGTCGGCGGTGCGCTTGGAGATGACCAGCTGCTCGGAGATCTCCCGGTTGGACATGCCCCGGTGCACGAGCGCGGCGACCTCGCGTTCGCGGCGGGTGAGGGCCGCGAGCGAGGGCCCGGGGGGCGTGTCGGCGTCCGGCAGCGGGTCCACCGGCTCGCCCAGGGCGAAGGACACCACCCTGGCCAGACCGAACACCTCACCCTCGGCCACCAGCCGCTTCCCCTCGGCCGCCCCCAGGGCCTGCCCGATCCGCGTCTGGCTCTCGGCGAGCAGCGCCAGCAGCGTGGCGTCGCCCTGGAAGAGCGAACAGACACCGCGCGCCACGGCCTGCGCCCCGCCCAGCAGCACGGCGGCGTCCGCGAACCGCCCGTCCTCGGCGGCGCACCAGCTCAGCAACGCGAGGCAGTTGCCCGTACCGAACCGCTCGGGCAGCGCGGCCAGGTCGCGCAGGCCGCGGCGGCCGTACTGCTGCGCGGCGACATGGTCGCCGCGCAGCAGCCGGGTGAACGCCAGCAGGAGCCTGGCGGTGCCCGACTGCCAGCACTCGCCCTCCGGCAGCACCTCGACGGCGTGCCGCAGCTCGCGCTCGGCCCGGGTGAGGTCACCGGTCCAGATGTAGTGCATGCCCAGGTCGCGGTAGGCCCAGGCGAGCAGCAGGGGCTCGCGGAGCTCCTCGGCCAGGGCGATGGCCTCCTCGCTGAGCCGCCGCGCCTCGTCCTTGCGGTCCAGGTAGATGTACGCCCCGGCGAGGGCCACCAGACCGAGCGTGCGGCTGCGCCGGTCCCCGGCGCGGTCCGCGGCCTCGATGGCCAGCTGGACGACGGGCACCGCCGCGGCCATGTCGCCCTGGATACCGGTGCAGTAGGCGCTCTGCCAGAGCACCCGGGAGCGCTCGGCATCGTCGCCGCAGCCCGTCTCGATCGCCCGGTCGCACCAGCGGCGCCCCTCGGCCAGCCTGCTGCGCCCGATCCACAGCCCTTGCAGCGCCCCGGCCAGGGCCACCGCAGCCGCCTCCTCGCCGGGCACGAAGCTCGACTCGAACACCGCGCGGAAGTTGTCGATCTCCCGGTCGAGCCGGTGGGTCCAGGCGATCTGGTCCGCGCCCGCCCAGGCCGTGTAGGACTCTCGGGCCAGCCGCAGGTAGTAGTCGCGGTGGCAGGCCACGAACTGCCGGGCCTCGCCGGACTCCGCGAGCCGTTCGGCGCCGTACTCACGGATGGTGTCGAGCATCCGGTAGCGGTCCCCCGACGCGTCCTCCTGGCGTACCACCACCGACTTGTCGACCAGACCGATCAGATGGTCGACGATGTCGTACGCGTCGCGGTCCGCGTCCACGCAGACCTGCTCCGCGGCCTCCAGGTCGAAGCCGCCCGCGAAGACCGAGAGCCTGGCCCACAGGGTCTGCTCCTCGGGCGTGCACAGGTCGTGGCTCCAGTCGATGGTGGTCCGCAGGGTGTGATGGCGCAGTTGCGCGGCCCGGCCGCCGCCGAGGCCGCGGAAGCGGTTCTCCAGGCGGCGCAGCACCTGGTCCAGGGGCAGGGCGCGCAGCCGTACGGCGGCGAGTTCGAGGGCGAGCGGGATGCCGTCGAGGCGCCGGCAGACGGCCATCACCTGCTCGCGGTTGTCCGGGGTGACCGCGAAGCCGGGGCTGGCGGCGGCGGCCCGCTCCACGAACAGCTTCACCGCGTCGTAACGCTCTATGTCGCCGGCGACCGTGGCGGCCGGGACCCGCAGCGGGGCGACCGGCACGGCGTGCTCGGCCGGTACGTCGAGCGCCTGCCTGCTGGTGAGGAGCAGCCGCAGATCGCGGCAGCTGCTGAGCAGGATCTCGGCGAACATCGCGCAGGCGTCGACGAGATGCTCACAGGTGTCGAGGACCAGCAGCGTCTGCTCGTCGCGGAGGAACTCCACCACCATGTCGAGCGGGCTGCGTCCGTTGCCCTCGGGCAGGCCGAAGGCTGCGCCCACGGTGTACGGGATGAGCTCGCCGTCGTGCACCCCGGCGAGCTCCACCATCCTTACGCCGCCGCGGAACTGGTCCGCGAGCGAGGCCGCGGCCCGCACCGCGATCCGGGTCTTGCCGACGCCCCCCGGCCCCAGGAGCGTGACCATGCGGGCGCTGCCGAACAGCGCGCGTACCGATTCGATTTCGGTCTCCCGGCCGACAAAGCTCGTCATCTCGCTCGGGAGGTCACCCCGCTGCCAGCGCCAGCCCGATTCCGACATGCCTGCCCCATCCGCTCGACACCGGCCAACTCCCCATACTAGGAGCGAGGTCACCGGCTGTCAGGGTGGTCGCGGTCTCGCACTCACTTAGCGGTCGCTTCGATGCCCCTCGCATTCCCTCTGCCGTTCCCCCGGCGCCCCTCGCCGCGTCGCCTGTCACTTCGACGGCGGGCACGCGCAGGTGGGTTCCGGGTCCGCGGTGACGGTGGCCGTGACGGTCACGGTGGGCCGAGGCGGGTCGTCGCCCGGCGGACGCGGGTCCGGGGTCCGCGTCGGCTCGTGGCTGATGGGCGGCGTCGGGTTCCTGGTGGTCGGCGCGGCCTGGCAGTTGCCGAGGACATCGGCCTGGAAAACGGTCCTGCTGTCGACCCGGGCCGTCAGGTCGCCGCGTACGCAGCGCCCGTCGCGCTCCTCGGTCACCTTGCCCCCGATACGGATCTCCTGCCCGTCCTTGGTCTCGCCCTCGCACTTGACGGACGCGACGCCGCGGGCGGAGCGGGTCGGCGCGGTGGTGCTCGTAGCCACCCTGCGGCCCTCGCCGACCGTCGCCGTACAGCTCATCCACCGCACATCGACGCCGGCGCGCTCCAGTGCGCGGGTGCCGGTCTGGTCGGTGGTCATGGCCACGGCCACCGAGCTCAGTCCGCCCGCTCCCGGCTCGCAGGCCGCGACCGCCACGACCGCCGCACCGGCGAGGCCGATCGCCGCCAGAGTGCGCCGGTGTCGTATGCGCCTCAAAGCCCCCATGGGCGGCAGCCTCCCACCCGGCGGCCGGATGGAAAAGACAGGTTGCGGCCACGTCCTGGCGGGCCTTGGCGGTCAGGCCGGGCCCAGGGTGGTCAGCCCTGCATCAGCAGCCACTCCTGAAGCTCCACGAGGTTGCCCTCGGGGTCCTTCAGGTGTGCCACGCGCATCCGGTCGGTCAGCGGGGCGGGCCCGTGCACCAGGTCGGCGCCGCGGCCGGCGATCTCCTGGCAGTAGCGGTCGAGGTCGTCGACGCGCAGCACCACGAGCGAACGGTGGCCGTCCGGCACGTCGGCCAGCTCCCCGAGGACCTCGGCCATCACGGCGCGGTCCTGGAGGGCGATCCCGGCGGAGCCCCCGAGTGGCGAGAACTTCTCGTACGGGCCGTGCGCGAAGCCCGACTGCGGTGTCAGGCCGAGCACTTCGCCATAGAAGCGGTAGCAGGCGGGGAAGTCCGAGACGAGCAGCCGGACCTGGGCGAGTTCCATCACAATGCCCTTCCTGGGAGGCGGATCCTGGAGGGAAGGACCCTGGGGACGGACCGGGTCAGGACCAGCGGCCGGTGCGTCCGAGGAGCAGCGCGGCGGCGGCGGTTCCGGCGGTGGAGGTACGCAGCACACTCGGACCCAGCCGGTACGGCTCGGCCCCGGCCTGCGCGAAAAGCGCCAACTCGTCCGGGGAGACGCCCCCTTCGGGACCGACGACCAGCACGATCGTCCCCACGTCGGGGAGTTGGGCGGTGGCCAGGGCCTCGCTGCCCACCGAAGGGTCCTCGTGCAGGACGGCCGCGAAGTCGGCGGTGGCCAGAAGTGCGCCCACCTGCTTGGTGCTCATGACGTCGGCGACCTCGGGGAAGCGCACCCGGCGCGACTGCTTGCCCGCCTCGCGGGCCGTCGCACGCCACTTGGCCAGGGCCTTGAGGCCGCGCTCCCCCCGCCACTGCGTGATGCAGCGGGACGCGTGCCACGGCACGATCGCGTCGACCCCGGTCTCCGTCATGGTCTCGACGGCCACTTCGCCGCGGTCGCCCTTGGGGAGAGCCTGGACAACGGTCAGGTGGGGCGCGGGTGTTGGCTCCTCGGAGACCGAGTCCAGCTGGACCACCAGCCGGTCCTTGTCCTCGGTCGCCAGTACGACGCACTCCGCCCAGCTGCCGCGGCCGTCCGTCAGGACGACGTCCTCACCGGCGTGCAGCCGCTTTACGGTGACGGCGTGCCGCCCCTCGGGCCCGTCCAGCACAAACCTGCCCCCGGGCCCGGAAGCCAGTTCGTCGACGACGAAGACCGGAGCCGTCATGACACCTCGCCGCGCTTCACCGGCGCCGAGACGTCCCGCAGGGCCAGTTCGGCCCGCGCGGCGTCGGTCTCCGCCGCCAGCACCTCGACGAGCTGTCCGGCGGGCAGCTCGCGCGCCATCCGGTGCCCCTGGCCCGCCCACAGGGCCATGCCCTGGGCGTCGCCCGCCTTGGCCGCGGCCTTGCGCAGGCCGGAGGTGATGTGGTGCACCTGGGGGTAGGCGGCCGGGGCGTACGGGCCGTGCTCGCGCATGAAGCGGTTGACGAGGCCGCGGGCGGGGCGGCCGGAGAAGGCGCGGGTGAGCTCCGTGCGTACGAACAGCGGGTTCGTCATGGCCTGCTTATGCAGGGCGTTGGCCCCGGACTCGGGACAGACCAGGAACGCCGTACCGAGCTGCGCGGCCTCCGCGCCCAGCGCGAGAACCGCCGCGATCTGCGCGCCGCGCATCAGGCCGCCGGCCGCGATGATCGGCAGCTGTATGGTCTCGCGGACCTGCGTGATCAAGGACAGCAGGCCGATCCCGGTGCCGTCGGTCTGCGGGTCGTCGCGGTGTGTGCCCTGGTGGCCGCCGGCCTCGATGCCCTGCACGCACACGGCGTCGGCGCCGGACCACTGCGCGGCCTGCGCCTCCTCGGGCGTGGTGACCGTCACGACGGTGAAGGTGCCGACCTTGGCGAACGAGTCGAGTACGGGGCGGGCGGGGCAGCCGAAGGTGAAGGAGACGATGGGGACGGGATCGTCGAGGAGGATGGCTAGCTTCGCCTCGTAGCCGTCGTCGGAGCCGCCGTCGGTCTCGCCGAGAGGGGTCTCGTACCAGCCGGCCTCGCCCGCGAGCTGATGGCGGTACACCTCGATGGAGGCCGGGTCGGCGGAGTTGGGCTGCGGCATGAAGAGGTTGACGCCGAACGGCCGGGGCGTCAGCCCCCGCAGCTGCTTGATCTCCTCGTACATGCCGTCGGCGGTCTTGTAACCGGCGGCCAGGAAACCGAGACCACCGGCCTCGGAGACCGCCGCGACCAGCTGAGGACACGATGCGCCGCCCGCCATGGGGGCCTGCACGATCGGAGAGCGACAGAGATCGGTCAGTGCGGAGGACATGAACACATCGTTTCACGTCCTCCGCACTGCGCCGAATCGGGCCGTGCGCCCCGCGAGGCGCGCGACGCCGGCGGCGGAGCCCACCTGCGGCAGAGCCGACGGCCGGACCGGCCGGGGCCCCCGGGGCAATCCCCGGCCGACCCGGCCACGAGCCGCGTCAGCGCCCGTTGAACGCGTCCTTCAGCCGGGAGAACAACCCCTGCTGCCCGGGTTGGAACTGCCCGATGGGGCGTTCCTCGCCACGCAGCTTCGCGAACTGGCGCAGCAGGTCCTCCTGCTGCGGGTCCAGCTTCTGCGGGGTCAGCACCTCGACGTGCACGATCAGGTCGCCCCGGCCGCCACCCCGCAGATGCGTGATGCCACGCCCGTGCAACGGGATCGACTGGCCCGACTGCGAACCGGGCCGGATGTCGATCTCCTCGATGCCGTCCAGCGACTCCAGCGGCACCTTCGTGCCGAGCGCCGCCGCCGTCATCGGGATGGTGACCGTGCAGTGGAGATCGTCACCGCGCCGCTGGAACACCGCGTGCGGCAACTCGTGGATCTCGACGTACAGATCGCCCGCCGGACCGCCGCCGGGGCCGACTTCGCCCTCGCCTGCCAGCTGGATCCTGGTGCCGTTGTCGACACCGGCCGGGATCTTGACCGTGAGCGTGCGACGGGACCGGACCCGGCCGTCGCCCGCGCACTCCGGGCACGGCGTCGGCACGACCGTGCCGAAGCCCTGGCACTGGGGGCACGGCCGCGAGGTCATGACCTGACCCAGGAAGGACCGGGTGACCTGCGACACCTCACCACGACCGCGGCACATGTCACAGGTCTGCGCGGAGGTGCCCGGCGCGGCGCCCTCACCGCTGCAGGTCGTGCACACGATGGCCGTGTCGACCTGGATTTCCTTGGTCGTACCGAAGGCCGCCTCGTTGAGGTCGATCTCCAGCCGGATCATCGCGTCCTGGCCACGCCGCGTCCGCGACCTCGGCCCACGCTGGGACGCCGTTCCGAAGAAGGCGTCCATGATGTCCGAGAAGTTCCCGAAGCCGCCCTGGCCGAAGCCGCCGGCTCCGCCGCCCGCCTGCGAGAGCGGGTCACCACCGAGGTCGTAGACCTGCTTCTTCTGCGGGTCCGACAACACCTCGTAGGCGGCGTTGATCTCCTTGAAGCGTTCTTGTGTCTTGGGGTCAGGATTGACATCCGGGTGCAGCTCGCGGGCGAGCCGACGGAATGCCTTCTTGATCTCGTCCTGGGAAGCGTCGCGGCGCACGCCGAGTACGGCGTAGTAGTCCGTGGCCACTTACGACTCCGCCAGGATCTGTCCGACGTAACGTGCCACTGCGCGTACCGCTCCCATCGTTCCGGGGTAGTCCATGCGGGTCGGTCCGACCACGCCGAGTTTGGCGACTGCCTCGTCGCCCGAACCGTAGCCGACTGCGACGACGGACGTGGAACTCAGCCCCTCATGGGCGTTCTCATGACCGATTCGTACGGTCATGGTCGAATCTGTTGCCTCACCCAGCAGCTTGAGGAGCACGACCTGCTCCTCCAGCGCTTCCAGCACCGGCCGGATGGTGAGGGGAAAATCATGTCCGAAGCGGGTGAGATTGGCGGTGCCGCCAATCATCAGCCGCTCCTCGGTCTCCTCGACCAGAGTCTCCAGGAGAGAGGACAGCACCGTCGAAACGGTTCCTCTGTCGTCCGTGTCGAAGGATTCCGGGAGATCCTGCACCAGCTGCGGTACGTCCGCGAAACGACGCCCCACGACCCGGCTGTTGAGCCGGGCGCGCAGGTCCGCCAGCGAGGCCTCACCGAACGGCGCGGGACAGTCGATCATGCGCTGCTCGACCCGTCCGGTGTCCGTGATCAGCACGAGCATCAGACGGGCGGGCGCCAGTGAGAGCAATTCCACGTGGCGCACCGTCGAGCGCGTGAGCGACGGGTACTGCACGACGGCGACCTGCCGGGTCAGCTGCGCGAGCAGCCGGACCGTGCGGGCCACCACGTCGTCGAGGTCCAGTGCTTCGTCCAGGAAGCTGTGGATCGCGCGGCGCTCGGGCGTCGACAGGGGCTTGACCCCCGCGAGCCGGTCCACGAACAGGCGGTAGCCCTTGTCCGTCGGAATCCGCCCTGCGCTGGTGTGCGGCTGGGCGATGAAACCTTCATCCTCCAGGGCGGCCATGTCATTGCGGACCGTGGCCGGGGAGACACCGAGCTTATGCCGCTGGGTGAGCGCCTTGGAGCCCACCGGCTCCTCGGTGCCCACGTAGTCCTGGACGATGGCGCGCAGCACCTCGAGTCTGCGTTCGCTGAGCATGGCGCACACCTCCAGCTGTCGGTCGTCGGCTTCTGCTTGGCACTCGCTGCGGGTGAGTGCCAGCAAATCTCCCTGGCCAGTGTACGGCGGGGAGGTGCGCCCCTAGCAAGGGCGGCCGCTCACGATGTCGCACGACGGCGCTGTTCAGCGGGCGGAGTGTGCCTGGATGGGTCTAGCGTCGCGGTATGGACGTCAGTTGGGAAGAGGCAGGGTGGGAGCGGCTCGCACCGGGGGTGGGGCGGCGGCGCCTGCCCGGGTGGGACGCGACGACCGGGCTGGTCGCGGGCACCGGCCGGGCTCTGGTGATCGACACCGGCTCGACCCTCAAGGAGGGTGCCGAGCTGCGCACCCAGGCGCAGGCCCTGCTCGGGCACCGGGTGACGCATGTCGCGCTGAGTCATTCCCACTTCGATCATGTGCTGGGCACGGCGGTGTTCTCGGGCGCCGAGGTGTACGGGGCGGCGGGCCTGGACGCGTTCCTCGGGCGGAGCCGGGACGCGGTGCGCGACAGTGCGATCCGCCACGGTGTCGCGGCGGCCGAGGCCGCGGAGGCGGCCGACCTGCTGGTCGCACCGCAGCACACCGTCTGCGGTGAGTGGACGCTGGACCTGGGCGGCGGCCGTCAGGTGCTCCTGGTGAACGTGGGTCCGGGGCACAGCGGTCACGACCTGGCGGTCCTGGTGCCCGGCAGCCCCCAGGTCGTCTTCTGCGGCGACCTGGTCGAGGAGTCGGGCGAGCCGCAGGCCGGCGCGGACGCGCACCCGTCCCGGTGGCCGGCCGCGCTGGATCGGCTGCTCGCCCTGGGCGGCGAGGACGCCGTGTACGTGCCGGGGCACGGGGCGGTCGTCGACGCGGCCTTCGTACGCGCCCAGCGGGACGCGCTGGCGGCCCGCTACAGCGTGTCCTGACGTCACCCCGGCAGGGGACTCGGGGATATCGTCGGCCGATGCGCAGTCGACAGTACGGGCCCGATCTGACCCCGCCGTGGAAGAAGACCGCCCCCGCTCCAGAAGTGGCCGCCGAGCACGATCTTGTCGTGGAGGAGGTCACCACGGGCTTCTGCGGTGCGGTGGTCCGCTGCGAGAAGACGGCCCAGGGCCCGACGGTCACCCTGGAGGACCGCCACGGCAAGCACCGGGTGTTCCCGATGGAACCGCGCGGCTTCCTCCTGGAGGGCCGCCCGGTCACGCTGGTACGCCCCGGCGCGGCGGCCCCCGCCCCCCTGCGCCGCACGCGCACGGCGTCGGGCTCGGTCGCGGTGCCGGGGGCGCGTGCCAGGGTCGCGCGCGCCGGGCGCATTTACGTGGAGGGCCGCCACGACGCGGAACTCGTCGAGCGGGTCTGGGGCGACGACCTGCGCATCGAGGGCGTGGTCGTGGAGTACCTGGAGGGAATCGACGACCTCCCGGCGATCGTCGAGGCCTTCGCCCCGGCCCCCGACGCCCGGCTGGGCATCCTGGTCGACCACTTGGTCCCGGGTTCGAAGGAGTCACGCATCGCCGCGCAGGTCTCGGACGCGAGCGTGCTGGTCGTGGGCCACCCGTACATCGATGTGTGGGAGGCGGTGAAGCCCTCCGCGGTCGCGATCCCCGCCTGGCCGAGGGTGCCGCGCGGCCAGGACTGGAAGACGGGCGTGTGCCGGGCGCTGGGCTGGCCGGAGAACACCGGGGCGGCGTGGCAGCGCATCCTGGCGTCGGTCCATTCCTACCGGGACCTGGAGCCGGAACTGCTGGGCAGAGTGGAAGAACTGATCGACTTCGTCACGGCGCCCACGCCGTAGGGGCGAAGCCCGCGAGGGCAGGCGGGGCGGGCAGCTGGGGGTTGGTCCAACAGGCCCGGGCGCGCCCGATCCCGTCCCTGTCTCCCGACCCCGAAATCCAGCCACTCCGGCGGTTGAGGCACGGGGTCCGGGGGCGGGCCCACAGATCAGGGAAGGGGCGGGTGGAAGATCAGCGCCGCGGGCGACCCGCGTCGCGCCCCCGCCCCGCGCACCGCTCCCGCGGCCTCCGCACCGCCAGACCCCGACGGGGTCAGTCCACCAAATCCCGAACCACCGCGTCCGCCAGCAACCGCCCCCGCAGCGTCAGCACGGCCCGCCCGGCCGCGTAAGGGGCGGCCTCCAGGAGCCCGTCCCTTACCGCCCGCTCCGCAGCGGCCAGCCCGGCGGGAGCGAGCAGCGAGACCGGGCAGCCGTCGACCAGTCGCAGCTCCAGCAGGATCCGCTCGATACGCCGGTCCTCCGCCGGAAGCACCTCGCGCCCCGCCCCGGGCGACCGCCCCTCCCCCAGCGCCTGCGCGTACGCGCCGGGGTGCTTGACGTTCCACCACCGCACACCGCCCACGTGGCTGTGCGCGCCGGGACCCGCGCCCCACCAGTCCGCGCCGCGCCAGTACAGCTCGTTGTGCAGGCAGCGCGCGGCCTCCGAAGTGGCCCAGTTCGACACCTCGTACCACTCGAAGCCGGCCGCGGACAGCGCCGACTCCGTCATCAGATACCGGTCGGCGTGCACGTCGTCGTCCGTCATGGGGACCTCGCCCCGCCGGATCCGCCGCGCCAGCTGGGTCCCTTCCTCCACGATCAGCGCGTAGGCGCTGACGTGGTCGGGCCCGGCCCCGATCGCCGCGTCCAGCGACGCCTGCCAGTCCGCGTCGGACTCTCCCGGTGTGCCGTAGATCAGGTCCAGGTTCACATGCTCGAAGCCCGCCGCCCTGGCCTCCGCGACACACGCCTCGGGACGCCCGGGGGTGTGCGTGCGGTCCAGCACCTTCAGCACGTGCTGCTTCGCGCTCTGCATCCCGAACGAGACCCGGTTGAAGCCACCGTCCCGCAGAGCCGCCAGATACGCCGGGTCCACCGAATCCGGGTTCGCCTCGGTCGTGATCTCGGCGTCCTCGGCCAGCCCGAACTCGTCCCGGACCGCCCCCAGCATCCGTACGAGATCACCCGCCGCCAACAGCGTCGGCGTACCCCCGCCCACGAACAGCGTCCGTACCGGCCGGGGGTCGTCGCCCAGCACCTTCCGGGCGAGGCGGATCTCGTCGATCAGGGTGTCGGCGTAGTTGTCCCGGGAGGCCAGCGCACCGCCGGAGCCGCGCAGCTCGGTGGCCGTGTAGGTGTTGAAGTCGCAGTATCCGCAGCGCGTCGCACAGTACGGAACATGCAGGTAGAAGCCGAGCGGTCGCTCGCGCGCACCGTCCAGGGCATGGAGAGGCAGCGCCCCGTCGTCGGGCACGGGCTCACCATCGGGCAGTACGGAAGGCATTCCCCCAGTGTCCCAGGCCGCCGCGGGTCCCCGCGCCGCCCGGACCAGGGGCGCAACCGAGGGCCCGTCACTGCGCCTGCAGCACCAGCAGCGCCACGTCGTCGTCGAGCGGCACCGGCGAGAAGTCGTACACCTCGCGCATGATCCGCTCGACGATGCCCTGCGCGCTGAGCCCCGCGCACCGCCCCAGCGCCGCCGCGAGGCCGTCCCCGTCGTCGAACATCCGCCGCCCCGAGCGCCGCTCGGTCACCCCGTCCGTGACGCACAGGAGGGTGTCGCCGGTCTCCAGAACGAAGGTCTCGCTCTCGAACGCGACGTCCTCGACCACCCCGAGAAGCACCTGCGACGCGACCGCGGGCCGCACGCTGCCGTCGGGCCGCAGGATGAGCGGCAGTGGGTGACCCGCGCAGGCCAGGGTGCAGCGGGCTCCGCCGCCGGTCTCGGCGGGCAGCGGCACCAGCTCCCCGTACAGCAAGGACAGGAACCGCGACTGGGGCCCTTCCGGCACTGTCCCGCCCACCACAGCCCCCGGGAGACCCCCGGGGATGCCTGCGTCGGAGGCAGCCGCGGTCGCCGCGGCCAGCCGGGCCGCGGCTTCCACCGCTTCCAACGCGTCGTCGAGGAGCAGCCGGTTCAGCCGGTCGAGGAGCTCGCCGACCCCGCGGCCCTCCCGGGCGAGCAGCCGCAGCCACGGCCGGACCAGGCCGGTGACGACCGCCGCCTCCGGCCCGTTGCCCTGGACGTCGCCGAGGGTGAAGCACCAGGTGCCCTCGGGGCCCGCGATGACGTCGTAGAAGTCGCCGCCCGCGAGCCCCTGCCCGCGCGGCTGGTACACCAGGGCCTTCTCGATCCCGGGAATGTCGGCCATTCGGCCCGGCAGCAGGGCCCGCTGGAGGACCCGGCTGATGGTGACCTGCTGGGTGTACTGGCGGGCCGCGGCGACCGCGACGGCGACGCGCCGCACGAAGTCCTCGATCAGGGCGGTCACTTCGTCGGGCATCCGCGGCAGCCCCGCCCGCCCTAGCATCATCGTGCCGACGCCGCGGCCGCCCGCGATCAGCCGGTAGGCGACCGCCGCACCGTCACAGCCGTCCACGTCGCCCTCGCCCGGCCACGGCACCGGGACGGGCCCGCCGCGGGCCGAGTCCGGCAGTCTGGGCGGCTCCTTCTCCACCCGGGCCCGCAGCTCCTCGATGCTGCTCTCGCGCTGGTGCCAGACCCGGGAGAGCCGTGCCACGCCCCCCTCGCCCTCCAGCCACACCGCGCACCAGTCGGCGAGCCTGGGCACCAGCAGCTGTCCGGCGAGCGCGGCCACCATGTCCTCGTCGAACTGGCCGGTGAACAGGTCGGAGGCTTCGGCGAGGAAGGACAGCGCGCCGCGGTTGATCCAGTCCGCGTCGTGCTCGCGGGTGATCCGCCGGGGCACCGGGGCGAGGATCTCGACACTGCGCGGCCCGCGCTGCAGCGCCTGGTCGGCGCTGTCGGACGGCGCCGCCGACGTCGCGGGGCCGGACGCGCCCTCGATGGGGATGCGGGCCCAGACGGTCTTGAGGCCGGCACGGTAGGTGACGCCCCAGCGCTCGGAGAGGGCGGCGATCAGGTGCAGGCCGCGCCCGGACTCGGGCCCGCGGCCGTCCGACTTCAGGGCCGCCGGTTCATTGCGTACGACGCGGGTGGGGTGGTGGTCGGAGACTTCGAGCACCAGGGCGGCCGGATCGCCCTCCCTGGCCTCCTCCAGGTGGCACACGAGCTCGACGGTCGTGCCGGCGTGGACGACCGCGTTGGTCACCAGCTCATTGACGAGGACCACCGCGTCGTCCGCGAACCAGTCGGTGAAACCGGCGGCGGCCGGCAGCCCGAGCCCGGTCCATTCGGCGAGCGCAGCGCGGACGAACCGGCGGGCCGCGCCGGGCGCGAGCGGATTTCCGGGCAGGCTGGTACAGGCGGCCGGAGGGGCGCCGGGCAGCGTCACGGGCAGGTGCGTCGAGCGGTACGTCGTCTCTCGCTGCATCGGAAAAGGCCCCACGGCCCGGCCCCCGATCGGTTCGCTCACGGTTCTCCCATTACGCCGCCGCCGACTCCGACAGAGTGACAGACTGACCGCGCCCATAAGCACCGAGTCACCGAAGTGGGCCTCTATGAGCGACGACCGTGCTATGCCACCCTCCGGTGACGGAGGGGTCCCCCTCTCCGAGTTGCGCCCGCTGCTGGCCGCTCTGACAGCGCTGCGCGACGGCAACTTCCGAGGCCGACTGCCGGAGGCGCGCGAAGGGATGGCCGCGGACCTGGCCACCGCGTTCAATCAGATCGCCGACCGCACCGAGTACTTCAGCGACGAGCTGACGCGCGTACACACCGAGGTCGTCCGGCACGGCCGGCTGGACGAGCGGCTGGCGGCCAGCCCGGGACGGGGCTCCTGGAGCGCGAGCGTCACCAGCACCAACACCCTGCTCGACTCCCTGGCGGTGCCCGCGGCGAACGCCACCCGGGTGCTCGACGCGGTGGCGGGCGGCGATCTGACCCAGCGGGTCGATCTGCACGACGGAAACCGGCGGTTGCGCGGCGACATGCGCAGACTCGGCCGGGCCGTCAACAAAATGGTCGACCAGCTGTCGCTGTTCACCGGCGAGGTGACCCGGGTGGCCCGCGAGGTCGGCACCGAGGGGCGACTCGGTGGCCGCGCCAAGGTGCAGCGCTTGTCGGGCAGTTGGCGTGATGTCACGGAGGCGGTCAACACGATGGCCGCCCGGCTCACCGATCAGGTGCGCGACATCGCGGCGGTGACCACGGCCGTGGCACGCTGGAAGCGGTGCTCGGCGGCCTGAACGAGCCGCTGGTCCGGGCCCGTTCGGGTGAGGAAGCGATGAAGGCCCTGCTGCGGGAGAGGTTCGCGGTCATCCTGCTCGACGTCCGCATGCCCGGCATGGACGGCTTCGAGACCGCGTCCAACATCAAACGGCTGGACCAGACGAAGGACGTCCCGATCATCTTCCTGACCGGGACGGAATCGGACTCCGGCTACGCCTTCCGGGGATACGCCACGGGCGCCGCGGACTTCCTCACCAAGCCGTTCGACCCCTGGGTCCTGCGCGCCAAGGTCACCGTGTTCCTGGAACTGCACCGAAAAAACCGGCAGTTGGAGAGGCTGCTGACCCAGGAGCAGGAGTCGTTCGCGCGGCTCGCCGAGCAACTGGCGGCGATCGAGGAGGAACTGGCCTGGAGGAGATGAGGCGCGGCCGGGGCAACCACTGACCCCAACCGCGCCCGCGTACTTGCCCCCGGCCGTCACGCCGCCGGCGGACCCGCCCCGGGGGGAAGCCCCCGCACCCCCGGCCGTCACGCCTCGCGCGACCCCGCGGCAACCACCACCCGGGGGACGACCCCCGTACCCCCGGCCGTCACGCCTCCCGCGACCCCGTGTACATGTCCTCGATCAGGTTCTTGTACTCACGCTCGACCACCGGCCTCTTCAGCTTGAGGCTGGGCGTCAGTTCGCCGTGCTCGATGTCCAGGTCGCGCGGCAGCAGCCGGAACTTCTTGATCGTCTGCCAGCGCTGCAGGCCCTCGTTGAGCCGCTTCACATAGCCGTCGACCAGCTCCAGGACCTCCTTGGAGGCGACCACGTCGGCGTAGGACCTGCCCTTCATGCCGTGCTCCTCGGCCCAGCCGAGGATCGTCGGCCCGTCGAGGGAGATCAGCGCCGTGCAGAAGTTCCGGTCGGCGCCGTGCACCAGGATGTTGGAGACGAACGGGCACACCGCCTTGAACTGGCCCTCGACCTCGGCCGGCGCGATGTACTTGCCGGCCGACGTCTTGATCAGGTCCTTCTTGCGGTCCGTGATCTTCAGATACCCGTCCACGGACAGCTCGCCGATGTCGCCCGTGTGGAACCAGCCGTCGGGCTCAAGCACTTCGGCGGTCTTCTCGGGCAGGCCGTGATAGCCCTGCATGACGCCGGGGCCGCGCAGCAGGATCTCGCCGTCGTCCGCGATGCGCACCTCCGTACCGGGCAACGGCTTGCCGACCGTGCCGGTGCGGTACGCCTCACCGGGGTTCACGAAGGAGGCGGCGCTGGACTCGGTGAGCCCGTACCCCTCCAGGATGTGGATGCCGGCGCCGGCGAAGAAGAAGCCGATGTCGGGCGCGAGCGCGGCCGAGCCCGAGACACAGGCGCGCAGGTTGCCGCCGAAGGCCTCGCGGATCTTGGCGAAGACGAGCGTGTCGGCGACCTTGTGCTTGGCGGCCAGCGCGAAGGGCGCCGATGCCGTGCCCGTACGCCGGAAGTTGTCCTGGGTGACCTTGGCGTACTCACGGGCGACCCCGGCCGCCCACAGGAAGATCTTGTACTTGGCGCCGCCACCGGCCCGCGCCTTGGCAGCGACCCCGTTGTAGACCTTCTCGAAGATCCTCGGCACTGCGGCCATGTAGGTCGGCTGGACGATCGGCAGATTCTCGATGATCTTGTCGATCCGGCCGTCCACGGCGGTGACGTGCCCGACCTCGATCTGCCCGGAGGTCAGCACCTTGCCGAAGACATGCGCGAGCGGCAGCCAGAGGTACTGCACGTCAGTCGCGGTGATCAGGCCCGTTCCCACCGTGGCCTTGGCCATGTACGACCAGCAGTCGTGCGGCAGCCGGACGCCCTTGGGGCGGCCCGTGGTGCCCGAGGTGTAGATGAGCGTCGCGAGCTGGTCCGCGGTGATCGCGGCCACCCGGTCCGTGACCGCCTGCGGGTTCTTCTCCAGATACGCCGCCCCGCGCGCCTCCAGGTCCGCGAGCGAGACCACCCAGCCGTCGGGGTCGCCCTCGACGGGCTCCGCGCCCTCGGCGTCGATGACCACGACATGGCCGAGGTTCGGCAGGTCGGCCCGCTTCTCGCGTGCCTTGGCCAGCTGGGTCGCGTCCTCCGCGATCAGCACCCGGCTCTCGGAGTCGGCCAGGATGTACGCCGACTCCTCGGCGTTGGTCGACGGGTAGACCGTCGTCGTGGCGGCCCCCGCGCACATCACGCCGAGGTCGGCGAGGATCCACTCGACGCGGGTGTTCGAGGCGAGCGCGACCCGCTCCTCCGGGCCGACGCCCAGCTCGATCAGCCCGGCCGCGATCGCGTACACCCGCTCGGCGGCCTGGCCCCAGCTGAGCGACTTCCAGCTGTCCGGCCCCTGCCCCGAAGCGGCAGGTACCGGATACCGGTAGGCCTCGGCGTCGGGCGTGGCGCCGACCCGCTCAACGAAGAGGGTCGCCACGGACGGCGGCCGGTTCTCGATCAAGGTCTGTGTGTCGCTCACGACGTCCTCCGGGCCTGCGGCATCTTGCATGACGGCTGGCTTGTTTAACTGGCGAGTAACCTACGAGTCGTGATCAGAGTAAGGCGCTCACGTTCGGGGCGTAAGAGGCTGCGGGTCGTAGCTTTCATAACAGAACGGACCCGTCGCGCCTCGACGCCACGGGGTACTCCTCACGAGCGACCGCGGTGACTTACACCGTGACATTCGCCGTGCCGCCCACCTCGGCGCGAGCGCGAATCCCACCTCGGCAGGGAACGCGAGAAGCGCCCCCCGGATCCGGAGAGCGCTTCTGCTGGGCGGCGGGAGCTACTTCTTGGCCTTGCCGTCCCCCGCGGAGTCGTCGGTCGACAGCACCATGATGAAGGCGTCCTGCGGGACCTCCACGTTGCCGACCATCTTCATCCGCTTCTTGCCTTCCTTCTGCTTCTCCAGCAGCTTGCGCTTACGGGAGATGTCACCGCCGTAGCACTTGGCGAGGACGTCCTTGCGGATGGCCCGCACGGTCTCACGGGCGATGACCCGCGAGCCGATGGCCGCCTGGATCGGCACCTCGAAGTTCTGCCGGGGGATGAGCTTCTGCAGCTTGGCGACGAGCCGTACGCCATACGCATAGGCCTTGTCCTTGTGTGTGACGGCGGAGAAGGCGTCGACCTTGTCGCCGTGCAGCAGGATGTCGACCTTGACGAGCGACGCGGCCTGCTCGCCGGTGGGCTCGTAGTCGAGCGAGGCGTAGCCGCGGGTCTTGGACTTCAGGTTGTCGAAGAAGTCAAAGACGATCTCCGCGAGCGGCAGCGTGTAGCGGATCTCGACGCGGTCCTCGGAGAGGTAGTCCATGCCGAGCAGCGTGCCGCGGCGGTTCTGGCAGAGCTCCATGATCGCGCCGATGAACTCGCTGGGGGCGAGGACCGTGGCCCGCACGACCGGCTCGTGCACCTTGTCGATCTTGCCCTCGGGGAACTCGCTCGGGTTGGTGACGATGTGCTCGACGCCGTCCTCCATCTCCACCCGATAGACCACGTTGGGGGCGGTGGCGATGAGCTCCAGGCCGAACTCGCGCTCAAGCCGCTCGCGGACCACATCGAGGTGGAGCAGACCCAGGAAACCGACGCGGAAGCCGAAGCCCAGCGCCGCGGAGGTCTCCGGCTCGTACACCAGGGCGGCGTCGTTGAGCTGGAGCTTGTCGAGCGCCTCACGCAGCTCCGGGTAGTCCGAGCCGTCCATCGGGTACAGGCCCGAGAAGACCATCGGCTTCGGTTCCTTGTACCCGCCGAGCGCCTGGGTCGCGCCCTTGTGCAGGGAGGTGATCGTGTCACCGACCTTGGACTGCCGGACGTCCTTCACGCCGGTGATGATGTAGCCCACCTCGCCGACCCCGATGCCGTCGGACGGGGTCATCTCCGGGGAGGAGACACCGATCTCCAGCAGCTCGTGGGTGGCGTTGGTCGACATCATCCGGATGCGCTCGCGCTTGTTGAGCTGGCCGTCGATGACTCGTACATAGGTGACGACGCCGCGGTAGGCGTCGTACACCGAGTCGAAGATCATCGCCCGGGCCGGGGCGTCCGCGTCACCGATCGGGGCAGGTACGTCACGCACCACCCGGTTCAGGAGCGCGTCCACGCCGACACCGGTCTTGGCGGAGACCTTCAGGACGTCCTCCGGCTGACAGCCGATGAGGTTCGCCAGCTCCTCGGAGAACTTCTCGGGCTGGGCGGCCGGCAGGTCGATCTTGTTGAGCACCGGGACGATGGTGAGGTCGTTCTCCATCGCCAGGTAGAGGTTGGCGAGGGTCTGCGCCTCGATGCCCTGCGCGGCGTCGACCAGGAGGACCGTGCCCTCGCAGGCCGCGAGCGAACGCGAGACCTCGTACGTGAAGTCCACGTGGCCGGGGGTGTCGATCATGTTGAGGACGTGGGTCTTGCCCATGTCCCCACCCTCGGTGGTCGCCCAGGGCAGCCGTACGGCCTGGGACTTGATCGTGATGCCACGCTCGCGCTCGATGTCCATCCGGTCGAGGTACTGAGCACGCATCTGCCGTACATCGACGACGCCGGTCAGCTGGAGCATCCGGTCGGCGAGCGTGGACTTGCCGTGGTCGATGTGCGCGATGATGCAGAAATTGCGGATCAGCGCCGGGTCGGTACGGCTCGGCTCGGGCACGTGGAGAGGAGTCGCGGGCACGCAGGGTCCTGATTCTTGAGACGCCGGGCGTCTCGCTCGGTCGATGTGGATCGAGATGGGGATCGATACGTAGCTCCCATGGTCCCACGGACCGGGGCCGGTGCTCGGTTTGGGCCGCCTGGTGGGCCACTGGTACTCTGGGCAGCTGTGCCTCGTGACCGTCTCAGGTGGCGAGGTACTCATCGAGGATCCAACGAACCTGTAGAGGCTCTTTCGTGGCGAACATCAAGTCCCAGATCAAGCGGAACAAGACGAACGAGAAGGCGCGCCTGCGTAACAAGGCCGTCAAGTCTTCGCTCAAGACCGCTGTCCGCAAGGCCCGCGAGGCCCTCGTAGCCGGTGACGTGGACAAGGCCAATGTGGCCGTCCGCGAAGCGTCGCAGAAGCTCGACAAGGCCGTTTCCAAGGGTGTCATCCACAAGAACGCCGCCGCCAACAAGAAGTCGGCGCTGGCGTCCAAGGTTGCCACCCTGCAGGGCTGAGCACTTTCTTCGCATGACCGCCGGTAGGGACTCAGCGGGCCCTCTCTTCCGCTCCTGATCCGGCACCTCCGCGCCGCACACGGACGCGTTCGCCACGCGCGTGCGGCGCACCAAGCTTTCACAGGCTTCCGGCAAAGGCCCCGACCTCCCGTCCTTCACAGGACGGTGGTCGGGGCCTTTGTCGTTTTCCGATCTCGTTCAGGTGATCTCGTTCATCTGATCTCGTTCAGGTGCCGCGTGTCGCGGAGGCCCGTGTGGGTTACGTGATCGGAGGCTCCGCATCGCTTACGTGGCCTGGGGGCCCGTATTGCTCACGTGCCTGGGGCCCGTCATATTGCTTAGGTGCCCGCGAGGGCCTTCGCGGCTGCGGGTCTGCCGGGCCCTCGGCGTTACGTGTTGCGGGCGGCTCGGGCGACCGCGACCACGGCCTTCTCCAGCGCGTACTCCGGGTCGTCGCCGCCGCCCTTCACACCCGCGTCGGCCTCGGCGATGGCCCTGATCGCCAGGGCGACGCCGTCCGGCGTCCAGCCGCGCATCTGCTGCCGGACGCGGTCGATCTTCCACGGCGGCATGCCCAGCTCGCGCGCGAGGTCGGCGGGGCGGCCACCGCGGGCCGACGACAGCTTGCCGATGGCCCTGACGCCCTGGGCGAGGGCGCTGGTGATCAGGACGGGGGCGACGCCGGTGGACAACGACCAGCGCAGCGCCTCCAGCGCCTCGGCGGCCCTGCCCTCCACCGCCCGGTCGGCGACCGTAAAGCTGGAGGCCTCGGCGCGCCCCGTGTAGTACCGGGCGACGACGGACTCATCGATCGTGCCCTCGACGTCCGCGACGAGCTGTGAGACGGCGGCGGCCAGCTCGCGCAGGTCACTCCCGATCGAGTCGACCAGGGCCTGGCCCGCCTCGGGGGTCGCCGAGCGGCCCAGGGCGCGGAACTCCGAGCGGACGAACGACAGGCGCTCGGCGGGCTTGGTCGTCTTGGGGCAGGCCACCTCGCGGGCGCCCGCCTTACGGGCGGCGTCCAGCAGCGCCTTGCCCTTGACGCCTCCCGCGTGCAGGAGGACAAGGGTGATCTCCTCGGCAGGCGCGTCGAGGTAGGACTTCACGTCCTTGATCGTGTCGGCCGCGAGGTCGTGCGCGTTGCGCACGATGACGACCTTCCGCTCGGCGAAGAGCGAGGGGCTGGTCAGCTCGGCCAGGGTACCGGGATGGAGCTGGTCGGA
The DNA here is from genome assembly GCF_051131715.1 of Streptomyces sp. A5-4. NCBI lineage: Bacteria > Bacillati > Actinomycetota > Actinomycetes > Kitasatosporales > Streptomycetaceae > Streptomyces > Streptomyces sp. A5-4. Next base: position 2,367,039 of record NZ_CP178591.1, read on the forward strand.
TGTGAGGTCGCGCACGTCGGTGTCGGCGTCGGAGACGCGGGCCGCCGCCACCACCTGCTGCACGGCGCGGTCGAGCAGCAGGTCCTCCTGCCCCACGGCGAGGGTCAGGGGGGCGAGCGGATCGTCGGTCGAATTCTTCCTGGTGGCCATCGTGGTCCAGCATCCCACGAGCCACTGACAGCGCTGTGACGCTGCTTCGGCAGCACGGTCACCTGCCGTTCGCTGCCGCCCGTTGCCGTCCGCCCCGAAGATTTGTGCCGGAGAATGTGGGGGTGAACGATGTGCGCCATGTGCTGGTCCTGCCCGACCGCGACACCGCCGACGAGGTCGCCGGAGAGCTGGCCGACCGCTTCGGCGTCGGCGAGGAGCCCCAGCTCGTACGGGACGCACTCGCCGGCGAGGACGATGCCGAGGACGCTCAGTGGCTGGTCGTGGTGGAGGACCCCGGAGGCCGACTGGACTCCGCGGCGCTGGACGCATTCGCCGCGGAGTACGACGGGTGGCTGGAAGCCCCCTGACCAGCCGCGCCGCCGACCGGCTCGCCCCGCAAGGCGCCGGGGGTCATCAATGGGGGTCGCCAATGCGGGTTCGTCAATCGGCCGATGCGCGCACCTCGGGGACCCGGTCGAAGCGGCACACGGCGCCGATGGCACGTCCGGCCCGCCTCAAGGCGTGTCCGGGCCCGCGGGCATGGCGCGCAGGGTCGGCCCTGCGCCGGTCACCGCGATCGCCCCGTCCGTGTCCGTGCGCAGGACGGTGGCGCCCCCGGCCCGGAGTGCGGCGACAGTGAGGGGTGAGGGGTGCCCATAGGTGTTGCCCCGCCCGCAGGAGACCAGGGCCAGCCGGGGGCTCGCGCGGGCGAGCAGGGCCGGGTCCTGGTGTGCCGAGCCGTGGTGGGCGACCTTGAGCACATCCACCGGCGGGAGTGCCGGATGGTCCCTCAACAGGGCACGCTGAGCGGGTGGTTCGAGGTCACCGAGGAGCAGCAGCGTGAGGTCCGCGGAACGGACGAGAAGCGTGACGCTGGCGTCGTTCGCCCCTTCGGGCGTCAGGGCGGGTGCGGGAGGCGGCCACAGCGCGTGCCAGGACAGCGCTCCGATGCGGCGCTGCTCGCTCGGCAGGGTGGTGAGGACAGGCACCCGGGCCGCGACTGCCGTTCTGCGTACGAACGCGCTCTGCTCCAGCGGTTCTTGAAGCGTGGTCGTACGGATCTCCCCCACCGACCGGCCCCGCAGCACGCCGGGCAGCCCCGCCACATGGTCGGCGTGGAAGTGGGTGAGGACGATGAGCGGGATCCGGGTGACACCGAGTGCCCGCAGGCAGTGGTCGACGCGGCGTGGGTCGGGGCCGGCGTCCACGACCACGGCCGTGCCGTCGCCGGCCGCGAGTACCGAGGCATCGCCCTGGCCGATGTCGCACATCGCGAACGACCAGCCCGGCGGCGGCCATCCGGTGACGAATCTGGTGAGCGGCGCGGGCCGCAGAACCACGAGCAGCAGGATCAGCACCACGGTGGCGCTCAGCCAGGGCCGGCTCAACACCCGGCGTGCGGCGAGCACCGCGACGGCGGTCACGGCCGCGAGCAACAACCCACCGCGCCAGCCGTCCGGCCAGGCAGCCTCCGCCCCGGGCAGAGCCGCTCCGGTGCGGGCGACGGAGGCGATCCACCCGGCCGGCCAGCCCGCGCATGCGGCGAGCACCTCGGCCACGGGCATCGCCAGCGGTGCCGCCGCGAGCGTCGCGAAGCCGAGCACGGTGGCGGGCGCCACCGCGAACTCGGCGAGCAGATTGCACGGGATCGCCACCAGGCTGACCCGCGCCGCCATCATCGCCACGACGGGTGCGCACACGGCCTGGGCGGCAGCCGCGGCGGCCAGTACCTCGGCGAGGCGCGGCGGTACGCCACGGCGTCGCAGTGCGGCGCTCCAGCGCGGGCCGATCGTGAGCAGGGCGCCCGTGGCCAGGACGGAGAGGACGAAGCCGTAGCTGCGCGCCAGCCACGGGTCGTACAGGACGAGCAGCAGGACGGCGGCGGCCAGGGCGGGAATCAGCTGCCTGCGCCGGCCCGTACCGATCGCGAGCAGGGTGATGAGGCCGCACGCGGCGGCCCGCAGCACGCTGGGCTCCGGTCGGCAGACCACCACGAAGGCCAGCGTGAGCCCTCCGCCGAGCAACGCGGTCGCGCGCAGGGGGATGCCGAGCCGAGGGGCGAGCCCACCGCGCTCGGCCCGCAGGGCGGTACCGGGCGGACCGATCAGGAGGATCAGCACAATGGTGAGGTTGCTCCCGGAGACGGCGAGCAGGTGTGTGAGGTCGGTGGCTTCGAAGGCCTCGTGCAACTCCGGCGGCACCCGCGAGGTGTCCCCGACGACCAGTCCCGGCAGCAGCGCCCGCGCATCGGGATCGAGCCCGTCGGTCGCCTCACGCAGCCCCGCCCGGAGGTCTCCGGCCATGCGCTGCAACTCAGTCGGCGGGCCGATGACCTCCGGCGGCGCGGTGCCCCGCACCCGCACAACGGCGGCGATCCGGTCGCCGCCGCCACCGGGCGAGGGAGCCGCGAGCGGTGCGGTCAGCCGGAGCGCCGTGGAGGGCAGGAGCCGCTGCCACTTGGCGGTGGGGCCGCGCGCAGGTGCGATCACCAGGACCGGCGTACGGACTGTGGTGACCGTCCGGTCCGCACCGGTTGCCCGGGTGACGCGGGTGAGGTCGGCATTGAACATCAGCGGCCTCGCCGCGGTGTGATCACCCCGCACCCGCGGCTTCGTCGGGCGCGGGTCCGACGTCACCGTCAGCTCCGCCGTCACCACGGCGTACTGCTGGGCCAACTCCGGGACCGGGCCCCGGTGGAGGTCGGCTGCGTGCAGCCCGGCCGAGGTGGCTGCTGCCGCCGCGCACAGCAGCGCCGCGCCGATGGCAGTGGCGTTGAGCCTGCGTTGCGGGGCAGCCGTCCGGACGGCCCCGAACGCCAACAGTCCACCCGCCACGGCCAGGCAGGCCAGGGCGAACCCTGCCGCCCAGCGGCCCGAGGCCCCCACCGCGACCGCCGCCGCGACCCACGCGGCCAGCGCGCCAGGCACCAGCCGCAGGTCGGCGGGGGCTTCCTGCCTGGGGTCGGAGGCACCGAGCCGGCGGCCGGAATCGGTGTGGACGGCGGGGCGGGCATGCGGCACCGGTCGCGTCATGGTCGTACCAGCGGCTGGATGTCCGCGAACCGGCGGTCGCCGATCCCATTGACCTCGCGCAGTTCGCCGATGGAACGGAAACCGCCGTGCTGCGTGCGGTAGTCGACGATGTGCTGGGCCAGCACGGGACCGACCCCGGGGAGGGTTTCAAGCTGCTCGACGGTGGCGGTGCTGAGAGTGATCGGACCTGCCGCGATCGCGCCACCGACCGCCGGTCCGCCGACAGTCCCGGGTACGGCAGGGGCGCTGGGCGGGGCGGGGGCACCCACCACCACCTGTTCGCCGTCGATGAGCAGGCGTGCCCGATTGAGTCCCGCGGTGTTCGCGCCGTCCTTGACGCCACCCGAGGCCCGCAGCGCGTCGGCGACCCGCGACCCTGCCGGCAATCGGCGGACGCCCGGCTGCCTGACCTTGCCACTGACATCAACGACGATGCGCGCGCCGGGCCCGGCCGGTCCGGACGGCCCGGTGGGGGCGGGCGGCGGCGGACCCGGCGCGGGCCCCGGCTTCACCGCCGCCTGCCCCTCCCTCACCCTTTCCGGGGGCCGTACCTGGTCCGGCCGCCCCGCCCAGAAGTGCTGAGCAGCGAAGATCGCCGCCACAACGAGCACGACGGCCAGCGCGGCCAGCGACCTCGGTTCGAGCCCGCAGCGGGACTGCACCCACAGCGGCACCCGCTCCCGCAACGCCATGCGCAGCCGCGCACCTCGCCCCACCCCCTCGCCCGTCCCCGGCCCCGGATCCGCGTCAGGACGCTCATCCGGCACATCGGCCGCATCCGGACCCGGCGACACCGACGCGACATCCTTGTCCCGCGAAGCCGAGTCGCCGCCCTCCGCCCGCGACCCCGCCCCGGGCCGACGCGCCCAATTGGGCCTATGGGGAAGAGCCGGCTCCCGGAACTCAGGACTTGGCGCGGGGAGCACTGAACGACTCGCGCCGGCCAACGTCGAGGCCCGTGGAGCAGGCGACGGATCGGCTTCGAAGAGCGCCTCCGCGCGGCGGCGCAGCACCATCGCGGCGGGAGTCTCCAGGTCCGGGCGGCGCAGCCGCCGACGGCGGCCGTGCCCGTGCCGGGCACGGCCGTCCGAGGCCGGGGAACGACCCGGGCCACTGCTTGCGAAATGTGATCGAAGAGCCATGTCACGAGACGCTAGAGACATCCCGGCGACGCCGCTGATCAAGGTCAATTCCGGTGGAAAACCATCCGGTTGTGGATAACTCGGCCACTCTCACAGAGCCGAACCGACGACCGACCGAGCGACCGCCAACAACCGCCGCTCACAGGCCACCGACGGTGCCGACGGCAGGCCACCAATCACCGATCGCCACGCCCCAATTACCAATCACCGCAAGCCAATTACCAATTACCGACCACCAGCCACCAGCCACCAGCCACCAGCCACCAGCCACCAGCCACCAGCCACTAAGCTTCCCTCACGCACCGGTTGTCACACGTCGGCTTTCGCACACCGGTTGTCACACGCCGGCCGACACGCGCCGCCTGTCGCACACCGGCTCACGCACCGCTTGTCGCGCATCAACTGTCACGGACCGACTCCCCCGCGCCAACCGTCAGCGCGGCGAGACCACAGCCCCCAGCAACCCGGGCCCGGTGTGCGCCCCAATCACCGCGCCCACCTCGCTGACGTGCAGGTCGGCCAGCCCAGGCACCCGCTCGCGCAGCCGTTCCGCCAGGCGGTCGGCCCGCTCCGGAGCCGCCAGGTGATGCACCGCGATGTCGACGCGCCGCGCCCCCGCCCGCTCGACCACGATCTCCTCCAGCCGGGCAATGGCCTTGGACGCCGTACGTACCTTCTCCAGCATCTCGATCCGCCCGCCGTCCAGCTCCAGCAGCGGCTTCACCGCGAGCGCCGAGCCCAGCAGTGCCTGGGCCGCGCCGATGCGGCCACCCCTGCGCAAGTAGTCCAGCGTGTCCACGTAGAAGTACGCGGAGGTCTCCTCGGCGCGCTTCTCCGCGGCGGCCACCGCCTCGTCCACCGAGCCACCGGTGTCGGCGACCTCGGCCGCCGACAGGGCGCAGAATCCCAGGGCCATCGCGACCATCCCGGTGTCCACCACCCGTACCGGCACCGGTGCGCCCTGCGCGGCGAGCACGGCGGCGTCGTAGGTGCCGGAGAACTCGGCCGACAGATGAAGCGAGACGATCGCGGTCGCACCGGCCTCCGCGGCGGCGCGGTAGGCAGCGGCGAAAACCTCCGGGCTCGGTCTGGACGTCGTGACGGACCGCCGCTTCTGCAGCGCGAGGGCCAACGAGCGGGCCGAGATCTCGGTGCCCTCCTCGTAGGCCTGATCGCCGAGGACGACGGTCAGCGGCACCGCGGTGATGCTGTGCCGCTCCATCGCCTGCGGAGGCAGGTAGGCCGTTGAATCGGTGACGATCGCGACATGGCGGGACATGAGCGGGAGATTACCCGCCGGGGGCGCCCTGCGGCAGCCCGGCCCCTCGCAGCCATCCGGCCGAGCGGCGCTCGGAGGCACCGCATCGGGCCCGCCGGCTCCGACCCAAAGGACCGAACGGCGCCCCTTCCAACGGATCGCGGGGGCAATCCCCCACCGCATCGCGGGGCGAGTCCCCACCGGTTCCACCGGATCGCAGAGCACATCCTCCATCGCATCGGATGGCGCTACGCCCTCCCGGATCGGATGGCACACCCGCACTCCGCCATCCGCCCTCCGGATCAGGGGCGACCACTTCCACCGACAGGGGGCGCGGCCCCCGCCGGATCAGACCGTTCCCTCCGGGCGGGCCGCCTTCTGCCACGGGTAGGTGGTCTGCCGATGCGGATCGCGTGCGGTGATGGCCTGCGGCCCGGCCGCCCGGCCCGATTCCTCCGTGGAGCGCGCGGCCTCCGCCGCTTCGGCGGCTTCCGCCCTGCCCTCGGCCTCGCCCTTGACCTCCGGCCAGGTCTGTGCCGGGGCGGTCCCCGCAGCCGGTTCCGGGGCGGGCCAGGAGCTGTCCGCGCCGGGCTCCTTCTCCCAGTGCCGCAGCGCACCGGCCTCCACATCGATCTGCGCGCCCAGCGCCGCCAGGTCGTCGTCGGCGAACTGGCGTGCCCGGTCCCGCGCCGCCCACCGCAGCGAGTCCGCCCCGTGCGTCACCCGCTCCGTGCGCTCCCGCAGGTCCGGCAGCAGCGTGGAGACGCGCGCCTTGTCCGGCTCGCGCTCCAGACGCTTCAGCTCATCGTCGAGCTCGTGCCCGTGCTCACTGAGCCGGTCGAAGAGCCCGATCGACTCCGAGAGGGAGGCGTCCTGTGTCACGCCCCTGCGCAGTGCTTCCTGGGTGGCCCTCATCGACGTACGCAACGAGAGCCTCAGCTGTGCCAGCTCCCCGGCGACGCCGGGCTGCCCGAGGCTCTTCGCCCGCAGGGTGGTGTCCTCGACGGTGCGCCGGGCCTGGGTGAGGGTGCGGTCGACGCCGCGCTTCGCCGCACCGACTGCCTTCACCCCCACGTACACCCCCAGCACCACGAATGACACGAAGAGCAGCATCAGGATCACGATCACGGCCTCCATGAGCGCCCTTCCGTCCTCGGTAGTCGGTCCACTCGGTATGCGTGGTCTCTCCCACCGTAAACGGAGCGGGCAGGCCGAGGGTTCCATCGGAACCCCCAACCTGCCCGTAGGGGAAAGCACCCATGCCCGCGAACACCGCCGCCGTGTCCTGGCGGCGATGTCCCTAGGCCGGAACGATGTTGACCAGCTTGGGCGCCCGCACGATCACCTTGCGGATGCCGCCGCCGCCCAGCGCCGCGACCACCGCGGGGTCGCCCAGGGCCAGCTTCTCCAACTCCTCGTCACTGATCGACGGGGAGATCTCCAGGCGCGCCTTGACCTTGCCCTTGATCTGCACGACGCAGGTCACGGTCTCGTCCACGACGTACGCCGGGTCGGCCACCGGGAAGTCCTGGTGCACCACGGAATCGGTGTGCCCCAGCTTGCGCCACAGCTCCTCGGCGACGTGCGGGGCCAGCGGCGCGATCAGCAGCACCAGCCGCTCGGCGACCGGCCGCGACACCGGGCCGCCCACCTTGGTCAGGTGGTTGTTCAGCTCGGTGATCTTGGCGATGGCGGTGTTGAAGCGCAGCCCGGCCAGGTCCTGGCCGACGCCGTCGATCGCCTTGTGCAGGGCGCGCAGCGTGTCCTCGGCCGGCTCGGAGTCCACGACGGTGACCTCGCCCGTCGTCTCGTCGACGACATTGCGCCACAGCCGCTGCAGCAGCCGGTACTGACCCACCACCGCGCGCGTGTCCCACGGCCGCGAGACGTCCAGGGGGCCCATCGCCATCTCGTACAGGCGCAGGGTGTCCGTGCCGTACTCGGCGGAGATCTCGTCGGGAGTGACGGCGTTCTTCAGGGACTTGCCCATCTTGCCCAGGACGCGACTGGCCTTCTCGCCCTGGAAGTAGTACGCGCCTTCGCGCTCCTCGACCTCCGCCGCGGGCACCGCGATGCCACGGCTGTCGCGGTACACGAAGGCCTGGATCATGCCCTGGTTGTACAGCTTGTGGAACGGCTCGGACGACGAGACGTGCCCCAGGTCGAACAGCACCTTGGACCAGAACCGCGCGTACAGCAGGTGCAGTACGGCGTGCTCGGCGCCGCCGACGTACAGGTCGACACCGCCGTGCGGCATGCCCTCGCGCGGGCCCATCCAGTACCGCTCGATGGCCGGGTCGACCAGCTTCTCGCTGTTGTGCGGGTCCAGGTAGCGCAGCTCGTACCAGCAGGAACCGGCCCAGTTGGGCATGGTGTTGGTCTCGCGCCGGTACCGCTGGGGGCCTTCGCCCAGCCCCAGGTCCAGGGTGACGTTCACCCAGTCCTCATTGCGTGACAGCGGGGTCTCCGGCTTGGTGTCCGCGTCGTTGGGCTCGAAGGTGCGCGGCGAGTAGTCCTCGACCTCGGGCAGCTCCAGCGGCAGCATCGACGCGGGCAGCGCGTGCGCGGTGCCGTTCTCGTCGTAGACGATCGGGAAGGGCTCGCCCCAGTAGCGCTGGCGGCTGAACAGCCAGTCGCGCAGCCGGTAGTTGACCGTGCCCTCGCCGATGCCCTGCGCGGACAGCCACTCGGTGATCTTCGCCTTGGCGTCGACGACGCCCAGCCCGTCCAGCGCGATCTGCCCGCCGGTCGAGTTGACGATCTTCGCGTCGTACGTGACGAAGGCGTCGTCCCACTCGGCCGCGTCCGTGCCGCGCCCGTCCGTCGGCTCGACGACGCAGCGCATCGGCAGCTCGAAGGCGCGCGCGAAGGCGAAGTCACGGCTGTCGTGCGCCGGTACGGCCATGATCGCGCCGGTGCCGTACCCCATGAGTACGTAGTCGGCGATGAAGACGGGGACCTGCTCGCCACTGACCGGGTTGGTCGCGTACACGCCGGTGAAGACGCCGGTCTTGTCCTTCGCCTCGGCCTGCCGCTCGACGTCGGACTTCGCGGCTGCCTGCGCGCGGTACGCGTCGACGGCCTCGGCCGGCGTGGCGTGCCCACCGGTCCACACCTCGTGCGTGCCCTCGGGCCAGGCGGCCGGGACGATCTTCGCGACCAGCTCGTGCTCGGGCGCCAGCACCATGTAGGTAGCGCCGAACAGGGTGTCCTGTCGGGTGGTGAAAACGGTGATGCGGTCGCCGTCGGCGCCGACCGGGAAGTCGACCCGCGCGCCCTCGCTGCGCCCGATCCAGTTGCGCTGCTGCAGCTTGATGGCCTCGGGCCAGTCCAGGCCGTCCAGGTCGTCCAGCAGGCGGTCCGAGTAGGCGGTGATGCGCATGTTCCACTGGCGCAGCTTGGCCTTGAAGACCGGGAAGTTGCCCCGCTCGGAGCGGCCGTCGGCGGTGACTTCCTCGTTGGCCAGGACGGTGCCCAGGCCGGGGGCCCAGTTGACGGGGGCCTCCGACGCGTACGCCAGTCGGTACTCGCCCAGGACGTCGGCACGCTCTCCCGCGCTCAGCTCACTCCAGGGGCGCGCGTCCGGCGTCGTGCGCTGCCCGCTGTCGAACTGCGCCACCAGCTCCTCGATCGGCCGGGCGCGGTTCGCCTCCTTGTCGTACCAGGAGTTGAAGATCTGCAGGAAGATCCACTGGGTCCACTTGTGGTAGTCCGGGTCGATCGTCGCGAACGAGCGGCGCTTGTCGTGCCCCAGGCCCAGTCGGCGCAGCTGCTGCTTCATGTTGTCCATGGCCGCCTCGGTCGACACCCGGGGGTGCGTTCCGGTGGCGACCGCGTGCTGCTCCGCGGGCAGGCCGAAGGCGTCGAAGCCCAGGGTGTGCAGCACGTTGTGCCCGGTCATGCGCTGGTGACGCGCGTACACATCGGTGGCGATGTAGCCCAGCGGATGTCCGACGTGCAGGCCCGAGCCCGAGGGGTACGGGAACATGTCCATGATGAACTTCTTGGGCTTGGCGACCAGAGCCGCGTCACCCGCCAGGTCACCACTGGGGTTGGGTGCCTCGTAGGTGCCCTCGGCGTCCCAGAAGTCCTGCCAGCGTGCCTCGATGTCGGCGGCCATCGCAGCCGTATAGCGGTGCGGAGCTGCCACCTCGGCAGCAGAATTCGTCTCGCTCATGGTCCTCAAAGCTCCATCGATCGTCTCTGCACAGCGGCTGCGACATTCGGCGCTGCGGCACACAGCTGCGGCATACAGGCTGTGTCATTCAGCGAATGAAAAAACCCCTCGCACAGGAGGGGACGCCACGCCGATTCCGACCGGATCTTTCATCCGTCGGGACTGATCAGCGCGGCTCACTAAGCAGAAGGCGTACGGCACGCATGGCGTCAGGGTACCCCAGGGCTCGTACGGGCCGCATCAAGGTTCCAGCCGGTGGACGGGGTGCGAAAACGACACCGCGGCGACTGGCCCGAGTGGCTTCCACCACTCCCCCACCGGGGTTACTCCGCGTATCGGCCCTATCCGGGGCAACATTCGAGCAAGTTTTCCCACGCTTCTCTCGCTAAACCTTCAAACCGCGTACTGGCTGGTATGCAGCGACTTAGCATGCGGCAACGGGACCACTTTGCCGAACCATTCGGAGTCGCCCCCATGAATCCTCACCGCAAGATCCGCTCGCTCCCCGCGCTGAGCCGGCCCGCACAAGGAGGCTTGACAGCCCTCGCGTTGATTCTCATACCCCTGCTCGCCGTTCTCGGCAGCGAGAGTCTGCGCGCCACGCTCGACTTCACCACCGGTGTTCTGTCCCTGGTCTCCCTGACGGCCTCCGTCGCCTGGGGCCTGCTGGCCAGGGACCGGCTGCTGCTGCAGCCACGCCACCGGCTGCTCGCGCAGGGCATCCACCGGGCCACGGCGATCGCCTCGCTTGGCTTCCTGCTGCTGCACGCGACCGTCAAGGTCTCGCTCGGGCACGTCGAGCTCATCGGTGCCCTGATCCCCTTCGGCCTTGGCATCAGCGGCACTTCGGGGCTCATCGGTCTCGGCTCACTGGCCGGCTTCCTCATGATCGTCGCCGCCTCGACCGGTGCGCTGCGCAGCGCCTTCGCGACTCCGGGCAAAACAGCGGGCCGCTGGCGGGCGGTGCACATGGTGGCGTACCCGGCCTGGGCCTCGGCCCTGATGCACAGCCTGTACGCGGGGCGCCCGGCCGCGACCTGGGTGGTCACGATGTACTCCCTGTCCCTGTTGGCGGTCGTCGGTGCGCTCTCGCTGCGACTGCTCCCGCCGCCGGTCAAGCGGATCGTCGCGGACCGGGTCGTGGGCCTGGTCACCTCGGGCTCCGTACGCCAGGCGCCCGACCCGGGGCCGCGCGACGCCACGCTCTCCCCGCTGCCCGGCGCCGGGCAGGTGCCCTCGCAGGGGAAGCTTGGTCAGCAGCAACAGCCCCAGCAACAGCAGCTGTTCCGTCCGCAGCAGGATCCGCACCGGCTGGCGCCTCCCGCGCCACCGCTGTACGAGGCCGGCCCGTCCCGCAACGCCGACTTCAACTCCGCGCCGGACACCGGCATATCGGCCGCGTACCGCGCGGTTTCGGGCTCGGCTCCGTCGTCCGACCCCTTTGCGTCCGGCACCTTCTCGTCCGGCTCCTCCTCCGAGGGATTCCCCTCCGCTCCCTACGCCTCCGCGTACGCCGAGCGGATTCCCCTGGCGGAGCAGATCCCGATGACCGAGGAGATCCCGGTCCAGTCGGCGCCCTCCTCCGGCCGCTGGCCCACTCCCTCGCCCCCGGCGCCCGCGCCCGCCGTACGTCCGGCGTACGACCCCGATCGCGCCGCGTACGGCCCCGGCTCCGTCCCCGCCCCCGATCTCCCCGACTACGACCCCGAGGCGCCCACCGGGCTGCTTCCCCCCCTCGACGACACCGAGCCGCCGCCGGGTCCGCTCTTCCCGCCCTCGGCCGGGGAACCCTGGCACGCACCCGCAGGAGATCGACGTTGAACACCCCTCTTCCCGATGTTCCCGAAGTCCGCGTAGTCGGCCTTCCCCAGCTGACCACCGGCTTCGACCTCGTCGAGCGCCTCGACCTCGGCATGCACCTCAAGGTGCACGGCCCGCTCGAACCGATGAGCGGGGAGCGGCTGGCCGAGCTCACCGACGCGATATCCCTGCGCGGTCGCGGTGGCGCGGGGTTCCCCTTCGGGAAGAAGCTGCGTGCCGTGGCCCAGGCGTCCATCCGCCGCGGAGTGCGACCTGTCGTCGTCGTCAACGGCAGTGAGGGCGAGCCCGCCTGCCGCAAGGACACCGTCATGCTGAACCGGGCGCCGCACCTGGTGCTCGACGGGGCGCTGCTCGCGGCCGAGGCGCTCGGTGCCCGCACCCTGGTCGTCGCCGTCACCCGCAACTCGACGGAGGCCTCCATCCGCGCCGCGTTCGCGGAGCGCGGCCTGTCCGACCGGCGCGGACAGCAATTGCGCGCGCGAATCGTCCGCACCCCCGAGCGCATGGTCTCCGGCGAGGCCTCCGCACTGATCCGCGCCGCGAACGGTGGCCCCGCCCTGCCCCCCGGCCGTCGCGAGCGCGCCGCGGAGACAGGGGTCGGCGGCGCCCCGACCCTGCTGTCCAACACGGAGACCTACGCGCAACTCGCCGTCGCCGCCCGCATCGGCGCCCGCCGCTACTGCCACACCGGTCTCGAATCCGAGCCGGGCACGGTGATGCTCACGATCTCCGGCGCGGTCTCCCGGCCCATGGTCGTCGAGGTGCCCACCGGAGTTCCGCTGCGTTACGTCCTCCAGATGGCAGGCGCCCCGCCCCTGCCCCAGGGCGTGTTGACCGGCGGCTATCACGGCAACTGGATCGACGCGATCGCCGCACACGACGCGGTGATCTCCCGTGAGTCCCTGGCCTCGTTCGGTGGCGCGCTGGGCGCGGGCGCGATCCTCCCCATCGGCCCGGAGACCTGCCCGCTCGGCGAGTCCCTGCGCGTGGCCAACTGGCTGGCCGCGGAGACCGCGGGCCAGTGCGGCCCGTGCCGCCTCGGCCTGCCGGCGGCGGCGGGCGGCCTGTCCGACGTGCTGAACGGCGGCGGCCAGGCCGCGTTGGAGGCACTGCGCCAGGTGACCCAGGCGGTGAAGGGCCGCGGCGCGTGCAAGCACCCCGACGGCTCGGTGCGCTTCTTCATGTCCACCCTCAGCGCGTTCACCGACGACCTGGCGGCACACGTCCTGGGCAACGGCTGCGGGCGCGAGACCACCGGCGTACTGCCGCTGCCCGGCCCCGGTTACGAGGAAGAGGGCATCCCGAGCGGCGAGAAGTTCGGCGTGGACTGGACGCTCTGCCAGGGCCACGGGCTGTGCGCGGACATCATTCCCGAGCTGATCAGGCTCGGCCCGGACGGCTATCCGGCGCTCGCGGACGCGTCGGTCCCGGTCCATCTGCGAGGGCGCGCGCAGCGTGCCGTGCGCCGCTGCCCCGCGCTGGCGCTCCGGATCGAGCAGGAGGCGCCCCCGCGTCCGGCCAAGCCCCCGCGGACGGCGCTGCCCGGCAGCAACAGAAAGGCTCTGGGCACCGGCCGGGACTGATCCCCCGGACATACGAGAAGCGGGCCACCCGATCCGGGTGGCCCGCTTCTCGCGTTCCTGTGGAATTGTTCCTGTGGAGCTAAGGAGAATTGAACTCCTGACCTCCTGCATGCCATGCAGGCGCTCTACCAACTGAGCTATAGCCCCTCGCGCTGCCGTCCTGCCGGGCTCTCGCCCTGACGACTTCGCCAACATTACACGGTCCCCCCGGCCCTTCACCAAATTCTTTGTCCGTACACCCGCAGCACGCCATTCGTACCCCCGTTCCGTACGTGTACGACCGGTACTGTCTGGCCGCGTGACCATGATCGTGCAGGCCGTCGCCGCCCGTCGCGTCCTTACCCGGCGGCCCATACTCATCGCCGCCCCGGTCTGTCTGCTGTCGTTCGTGGCGTTCTGGGCGGCGCAGCGCGGCGCCGAGGTCTCGATGATCGACCTCATGGTCTACCGGGCCGAGGGCGAGACCGTACGCGCAGGTCAAGACCTCTACGCGATGCGTGCGACCGAGGCGAACCTACCGACCACCTATCCGCCTTTCGCAGCACTGCTGTTCACTCCGCTGACCCTGCTCGACGTCCCGGAGATGCGCACCCTCGCCACCCTGGGCAACCTCGCCCTCCTCGTCGCGCTCGTCCACCTCTCGCTCCGGCTGGCGGGCCGCGAGGACCCGGCGGTTGCCCTGTGGGTCGCCGCGCTCGCGGTGTGGAGCGAGCCGGTGTGGACGACGCTGCGGTACGGACAGATCAATCTGCTGCTCGCGGTGGCGGTGCTCTGGGACCTCACGCGGCGCAAGGGTCATCGCTGGGCGGGGACCGGCACCGGGCTGGCCGCCGCGGTGAAGCTCACGCCGGCGCTCTTCGCGGTCTTTCTGCTGATCGCGGGTCTTGTCCGGGCCCGGACACTGGGCCGGACGTTCGGCCGCCCCTGGAACACCTGGCTCCAGACGGCCGGCACGGCGGCGGTGGTCTTCCTCACAGCGACGGCCGCGGCCGGGTTCGCACTGCCGGCCGACTCGCGCAACTACTGGACGTCAATGATCTTCGAGACGGGCCGGGTCGGCCATGCGGAGGACACTGCCAACCAGTCCCTGCGCGGCGTGCTGGCGCGGCTGCTGCACACCGGTGATCCGGGGCTGTGGTGGGTCGCGACCGCCGCGCTGGCCGCCGCGGCGGGGCTCGCCCTGGCGGTCACCGCGGAGCTGCGCGGCGAGCGGGCCGGGGCGATGATCGCCTGCGCGGTGACGGCGCTCCTGATCAGCCCGGTGTCGTGGTCGCACCACTGGGTATGGTGCGTGCCCCTCGCCATCGTGCTGGCGGCGCGCGGGAAGAAGGGGTGGGCCGCGGCGACGGTGCTGGTGTTCTGCTCGTACGCGCTGTGGTGGGTGCCACACGGCGCGGGGCGGCTCGAACTCATCCAGAACGGCGGCCAGATGGCCCTCTCCGCGCTTTACTCACTCACGGCCGTCGCCGCGCTGATCACGCTGTGGCGAACGAATAGAACCGCTTGAGCGTGCAGTGCTCGTCGAGCAGACGGCCGTAGATCGGCTCGCCCTCCAGCTCCCGGTACGTCTCGATCGGGTCGCCCTTTATGATCAGCGCCCGCGCGCATTCCTCGCACCAGTACTGGTAGTCGGGATTGATCGGCTCCATGTCCCGGACAATGGGCGTACCGCTGCCACACCAGTCGCATTTCCGCCTGTGTGCACCCATCAGTCAGCTCCGGCTGTGGCCGCAGGCCGTACGCACGTACGAGCTACCTCCGTTGTCGCCGGGCACCTGGGCACCGTGGGATGAGCCGCAGTACGGGCGGTCGAGTCGAGCAGATCGGGCGCGGCCCTCTACCGTGCCGGGTAGAACACGGCCCTCGTCGAGGATGCTCGCGGGCATCGCGCTTTCCCTCCCGTTCGGGCCGTCGTCCCCCTCCGGCGGTCCGATTCTGCCATGGGTTTGCAATAGGGTCAGTGGCGCGAGCCCAGGAGACCCGCCACAGCCCCCAAGATCGACGCGGCGGCCAGCGCGAGGGCACATACCCACAGCGCATCGGCATACGCATACGCCCCCGGCGCATCCAACCCGTTCAGGTAGAGAGTGCCGAAGGTGGCGACGCCGATCAGCTGCCCGAGCCGAGTCGCGGTCACCAGCACCCCGCTCGCATCCGCCGCGTCCTGCGGCCGTACGGCCGCGAGCGCACCCGTGAGCGTGGGGCTGAAACCGAGCGCCATGCCCGCGCCGGCGCCGGCGATAGCGAGATGCAGAGCGGGCCCCCCGTCGCCGCCGTCCCGCAGCGCCAGACCGATGGCGACACAGGACACGGCCGTCAGCACGAACCCGCCCGGAACGAGCGCCCGTTGCACCGCCGCGGGCCAGCGCCGCCAGGTGAGTCCGACCACGCCGAAGAGCACCGCCGTGGGAGTGAAGGTGAGCCCCGCGCGGAGCGCCGAATAACCGAGGCCGCCCTGGACGTGCAAGGTCAGCACGAACAGGAAGCCCGCGTTGACCGCCATCACCAGGGTGATCCGCAGGACGGCGGGCCCCATGCCCGGGATCCGCAGCACCCGCGGCGCGATCAGTGGCGCGCCCCCGCGCCGGGCCAGCTCGGACTCGTACACCGCGAAGGCCGCGAACAGCGCCACCGCGGCCCCGAGGGAGAGCCGGCACCACAACGGCCAGCCCTGCTCCTGCCCGAGCACCAGCGGCACGGTGAACAGCGACACGGCGCCGGCGAGCAGCACCAGCCCCGGCAGATCGAGGCCACGCGCGCGTGGCGGCCCGTCGGAGCCGGCCGCGACGCCGCCGCGCGCCGTCCCGGCCTCCCGGGGCAGCAGTCGCGCGCCGAGGACCAGCAGCGTGAGACCGATCGGCACGTTCACCAGGAAGACCGGACGCCAGCTCGCGCCGAAGAGGTCGGCGCTTCCGCGAGGCGGAGCTACCGGTGATGGTGGCGACGCTGCGCGGGGCGTACGGGCGGCACGTGGGCGAGCCCGCATGGGAGTCGTTCATTCGCCGGCTCTCGGCGAACAGCCCCTACTTCGCCGAGCTGTGGGAGAGCGGCGACGTCGTCCCGCCGGGCTCGCGGGTGAAGATCTTCCGGCACGACGCGGTGGGCGAGATGCGGATGACCTCGGTCTCGCTGTCCATCAATGGGCTGCCGGAGTGCCGGATCGTCGCGTACACGCCGGACGACGTGGAAAACGGCGCCCGGGTCGCGGCGCTGCGCGAGCGGAGGACCGCAGGGAAGAGAAGCGGGACAACAGAAAATCCCGCCCCCTGACGGGGACGGGATTCCTGAATTGTGGAGCTAAGGAGAATTGAACTCCTGACCTCCTGCATGCCATGCAGGCGCTCTACCAACTGAGCTATAGCCCCGCTGTTCTCTGCGCTTGTTGTGCGCTGCGAACAAGAAGAACTTTAGCCTGCGACCGGCCGGAAAGTGAAATCCGTCAGTCGTCGTCTCCGAGCACCGGTTCCGGAAGGGTCCCGGCGTTGTGCTCCAGCAGCCGCCAGCCCCGGGCGCCCTCGCCCAGCACCGACCAGCAGCAGTTGGAGAGCCCGCCCAGGCCCTCCCAGTGGTACGACTCCAGGCCCAGCAGCCGACCGATGGTGGTGCGGATGGTGCCGCCGTGGCTGACCACGACGAGCGTGCCGTTGTCGGGCAGCTTTTCGGCGTGCGCGAGCACGACGGGAGCGGCCCGGTCGGCCACTTCGGTCTCCAGCTCGCCGCCGCCGCGCCGTACCGGCTCGCCCCGCTTCCACGATGCGTACTGCGCGCCGAACTGCTTGATGATCTCGTCGTGCGTCAGCCCCTGCCAGGCGCCCGCGTACGTCTCCCGCAGCGCGGCGTCGTACGTGACGTCGAGGCCCGTGAGACCTGCAAGCTCACCGGCCGTGGCTGCCGCCCGCTTGAGGTCGGACGCGATCATCACGTCCGGCTTCAGGGAAGCGAGCAGCCGCGCGGAGCGACGCGCCTGAGCGAGGCCGTCCACGGTCAGCTCGATGTCCGTGCTGCCCTGGAAGCGGCGTTCGAGATTCCACGCGGTCTGGCCGTGCCGCCACAGAACGATCCGGCGGCCCCGGCTCTTCTTACTGATGTCGCTGCCGTTCAGTTCAGGTCTCCGTCCAGGTCGTCCTCGGCGGCCGTGCGCAACTTCGCGTGCTCCGCGCCGAGGCCACGGGTCTTGATCGCGTCGTCGGGCAGCCCGATCTCGGGGCAGTCCTTCCAGAGGCGCTCAAGGGCGTAGAAGACGCGCTCCTCGCTGTGCTGGACGTGGACGACGATGTCGACGTAGTCGAGCAGCACCCAGCGGGCCTCGCGGTCGCCCTCGCGGCGCACGGGCTTCGCGCCCAGCTCCTTGTTCAGCCGCTCCTCGATCTCGTCGACGATCGACTTGACCTGGCGGTCGTTGGGCGCCGAAGCGACCAGGAAGGCATCGGTGATGGACAGGACATCGCTGACGTCATAAGCGACGATGTCGTGCGCGAGCCGGTCGGCAGCCGCCTGAGCGGCGGCCTGGATGAGCTCGATGGAACGGTCAGTGGCGGTCACTAGCAGGCTTTCGTCGGTGGTCAGAGGTACCCCAAGGGTCTCACGGACCGCCGACACCCCCGACGGGTTTACCCGGCGGGGGCGCTCGACGGTGACGGGGTCAGCGGGCCTTGAAATCCTGGCCCAGCACGACCGTCACATCGGCGTTCGCGGCGGCCTCGCCCTTGCGCACCGCGCTCGTCGGCAGACCCAGCGTCTTCGCGACCTCTTCGGCCCGCGGCTTCTGTGCCGCGTCACCATAGCTGACCTGCGACGATGTCACCGCGTCGGCCTTTCCGCCGTCCACGAACGCATAGCCACCGTTGACCAGGGCGATCCTGGCGGTCTCCGCCGCGTCCGGGTTCGCGGCGGCGTTCTTCACACCGACCCGCACGGCCGCGCCCTGCTCGGGGCTGCGGACCGAACCGCCCAGAACGTCCTTGACCACGCTGTCCGCGGCGGCCTCGCTGAGCTTGCCGTCGGGCTGCACCGGCAGCTGCGCCGTCCGGTAGTCGCCGCCCTTGGCGTGCTCCGCGAGCTTGGCGAGCGAGGCTCCCAGCGCCTTCTCCGGCAGTGAGGGGTCGAGGATCTGCGCCAGCGTCCGCACCGTGGTGGTCGCGGCCTGCGGGTCGTCCGAGATCTTCTTCAGCACGCCGTTCATAACCTGGCCGAACCGCTGGAGCTGCTTGGCCTCGGCCTCGCCGGGCGCCCGGTGGGTGGCGTACGCCACAGCCATCGAGCCGCTCAGCGTCTGCGCCTTGCCCTGCTTGACCAGCGGCGAAGCGCCCTTCTTGGTGTCGGGCACATCGCTGTCGGTGTCGATCTCGATGTTGCCCACGAGCTCGACGAGGTTCTCCAGATACGGGGTGTCGAGCCGCCAGGAGCCGCCAATCTTCGTGCCGAGCACGGTGCCGATCGCCTCGCGGGTGCCCGCGGATCCGTCCTCGTCGACGGACTTGCCGAGCGTGGTCGTGGTGCCGTCGTCGTTCGCCACGGAGAGCGCGTTGGGCAGCAGCACGGTCGTGCCCTGCTTCGTGGTGACGTTGTCGACGAGCAGCGCCGTGGACGTTCCGCCCTTGGTGTTGTGCAGGTGGACCGCTATCACGTCACGCTTCTGCGGGCCCGTCGCGGTGTTCGGCGTGTCGTCCGAGCCGGCGAATCCGGGCAGCTTCCCGGCGTACCAGAGGTAGCCGACACCGCCCGCGACCACCAGCGCCAGCACGACGACCAGCGAGACCACCCGGCTGCGGCCCTTGCGTCTGGCCTCCTCGCGGCGCTCGGTGCGGCTTTCGGTGAACTTCAGCCAGTCGATGACGTCTTCGGAGTTCTCGTCGGGATCCTCGGCAAAGGCGAACTGCTCGGTCGCGTAGTCCGGCGCGGGACGGCGCTGCGCGGGGACGGACCCGTCGGCGGCGGGCGCCGGCGCGGCGGGCTCGGCGGCCGGGGGAGGTTCCGGCGCGGGGGCCTGCTGCGGGATCCACTGCGCGGTGGTGTCGACCGCGGCCTGCTGCTGCCCCGGGTCGTAGCCGTAGCCGTACTGCTCGGGCTGGGGCTGACCCTGGGGCTGATGCGGCTGCTGCTGGGACGGCTGCTGGGCATAGGGGTCGTACGGCTGCTGGGCGTACGGGTCGTAGCCGTATCCCTGCTGCTGATCCTGCGGCTGCTGCTGGTGCTGCTGTTGCGCGTACGGGTCGTACTGCTGCTGGTCCTGCTGCTGGTACACCGGTTGTCCGTAGGCGTCGTAGCCGATGATTTCCGGCTGTTGCGCGTACGGGTCGTACGGATACTGGTCGTTCACCGGTGCCCCTCTCCTGCTTCTCGTGTGCTCCCCGTACGGCCGGGCCGCCGGCTCAGCGCCGGTACAGCTCCCGCTTGTCGATATAGCGGACCACGCCGTCCGGCACCAGGTACCAGACGGGGTCGCCCTGCGCGACGCGTGCCCGGCAGTCCGTGGACGAGATCGCCAGGGCCGGTACCTCCACCAGGGACACGCCGCCCTTGGGCAGGCCGTCGTCCGTCAGGTCGTGACCGGGTCGGGTCACACCGATGAAGTGGGAGAGCGAGAAGAGCTCCTCCGCGTCCCGCCAGGTGAGGATCTGGGAGAGCGCGTCGGCGCCGGTGATGAAGAACAGGTCCGAGTCGCCGTTGATGGACCTCAGGTCCCGCAGCGTGTCGATGGTGTACGTCGGGCCGCCGCGGTCGATGTCGATACGGCTCACCGAGAACTGCGGGTTGGACGCCGTGGCGATGACCGTCATCAGATAGCGGTCCTCGGCCGGGGACACCTGCTTGTGGCTCTTCTGCCACGGCTGCCCGGTCGGCACGAAGATCACCTCGTCGAGGTGGAACTGGGCGGCCACTTCACTGGCGGCCACCAGGTGTCCGTGATGGACCGGATCGAACGTCCCGCCCATCACACCGAGTCGGCGCTTGCCGGGGCCGGTAGGCACTTTCTGCTCTCCCATGCGTGCAGAGCCTACTGGCCCGGTGACACGACCCTGCCTCAGCGGTCGCGGTTGAAGCGCGTGGTGATCCACAGCAGGAGGACGAGCACGAAGAACGCGCCGCCACCGGTGATGTAGGGGTTGAGGGATTCGTGGTTCCCGCCGTGCTCGCCGCCCTCACCGGAGGCGAGGGTCACGAGGGAGGCGGCGGTGCTGTGGAGACTCATCTTCGGCAGGACCTATCAGGAGTCGGGAGTCGGAGCGGAGACTTCACGAACATCGTATGCGGGCGGGCCGGGCACGCTCACGCCGACTCAGGCGTTCATGGATTGTCCCGCTTCGGGAACCGCTTCAGGAACCGACCGGGGGAGCCGGACGTCAGCATCTACGCTGGACTGTCCGGGGGACGGGAAAACTCGCAGACAGGGGGCCACCCATGACCGACGGCAATCAAGAGCAAGAGCACGAGAACGTGCCGAGCCGCAATCGCACGCGCTTCCCGGGGATCTCGTCCCGGGCCTACGAACACCCGGCGGACCGCTCGGCCCTGGTGGCCCTGCGCAAGCTGACCGGCTTCGACACGATCTTCAAGGCGCTCAGCGGGCTGCTTCCCGAGCGCAGCCTGCGTCTGCTGTTCCTCTCCGACTCGGTGCGGGTGAGCGACGCGCAGTTCGTCCACCTGAACACCATGCTGCGGGACGCCTGTTACATCCTGGACCTGGAGAAGGTCCCGCCGATGTATGTCACGCAGGACCCGAAGCCCAACGCCATGTGCATCGGTCTCGACGAGCCGATCATCGTGGTCACCACCGGCCTCGTCGAGCTGCTCGACGAGGAGGAGATGCGCGCGGTCGTCGGCCACGAGGTGGGCCATGCCCTGTCGGGGCACTCCGTGTACCGCACGATCCTGCTGTTCCTCACCGGCCTCGCGCTCAAGGTCGCCTGGATCCCGCTGGGCAATATCGCGATCATGGCGATCGTCACGGCGCTGCGCGAGTGGTTCCGCAAGTCGGAGCTGTCCGCGGACCGGGCCGGGCTGCTGGTCGGCCAGGACCTCCAGGCGTCGATGCGCGGCCTGATGAAGATCGCCGGTGGCAACCACCTGCACGAGATGAACGTGGACGCGTTCCTGGCGCAGGCCGAGGAGTACGAGGCCGGGGGCGACCTGCGCGACTCCGTACTCAAGATCCTCAACGTCCTGCCGCGTACGCACCCGTTCACCACCGTGCGCGCCGCCGAGCTGAAGAAGTGGGCGGAGAGCCGCGAGTTCCAGCGGGTCATGGACGGCCACTACCCGCGGCGCGAGGAGGACAAGGACACCTCGGTGACCGACTCCTTCCGCGAGTCCGCCTCGCACTACTCCGAGACGGTGCGCACCAGCAAGGATCCGCTGATGAAGCTCGTGGGCGACATCGCGGGCGGCGCGGGCGACCTGGGCGGCAAGCTCCGCGACAAGTTCGCCGGGAACGCCGGGAACGGCAACAGCGGCGGCGGGTCCGGCAAGGGCACGGACGCCTCCTAGGGGCGGTCCGGAGGGCGCGGCACGGTGGCGGGGGCCAGCGCCCCGCACAGCGCGGCCGTGGCGCGTCCCGTCGCGTACGGATCGGTGCCCGCAGGTCCCCCGGTCGAGGCCTGCTGCCCGGCCAGGACCGGGCGCAGGTGGCCCGCCACATCGGCGGAGCACGCCTGGGGACCGGCCTGCACGTAACTGACCAGCAGCTCCGTCCTGCGCATCCGCAGGTCGTCGCGGTCGAGCCGGAAGTGCAGCTCGCGGCGGACGGTGAACAGCGAGGCGCCGTCCGCCTGCGGGCGCGCGTCGGAGCCGGTGGGCCGCAGCGCGTAGACGAAGGTGTGGTCCGAGGTCACTTCGAGGCTGTCGGCGCCCACCTCCTCCACACGCAGGCCGCCCCGCACCCGCGTCTTCGACCCGGCGAGCTCCACCTCGGCCGGGTCGAAGCGCACCAGCCAGCCGGTCGCCGCGTGCCGACCGTCGTGGGCGGAGCCGTCCATGCTGCGGTCGAACTGCGCTAGCTGGTCCGGGTCGAGGAGTATCCGCACCGGGCGCACCGACCTGCCGGTCAGCACGTCGGGGTCCAGGGACGACTCGACGAGGTAGTCCTTCACGATCGTCAGCGCAGCCATCACCTGGCTCTCCGAGAAGTGCGCGGTGCGCCGGGCGGGCGGCAGGCCGATGCCCGCGGCGCCCGCCCGGAACTGCGCGGCAGGGCTCCGGGCGAAGAGACCGTCCGGCTCGCCGCCCGGCACCCGGCCGTCGGGGGCCAGCGGTACGACGGTCATCCGCAGCGGCTGCGCGCGGGTGGCGGGCGGTGGCTGATACGGGTGACGTACCCCCAGGTAGATGGCGGTGCCGAAGGCCAGCACCACCAGCAGGACGAGCAGCAGCGCCTGCTTGGTACTACTGCGGCCCCGGCTGCCGGCCCGCTCGTACGCGGCCCGCGCGGGGCGGTCGCGCACGGCCTGCGCATGGTCGCCCATCCGCTCCTGCGCGGAGTACTCCTGCAGGCGGGCAGCCCGCACGAACGATTCGTCGAAGACGACGGACCGGTATTCGTCCTCTCCACCCGCCGGGAGGCCTTCGGGCGTCCCCTCAGGTGGCTCTCCGTGCCCTGCCATACCTTCAGAGTAGGTCGGCGACAGCGAAGGTAAACGCACTGTTACGGGACAACTTCCGTCAGTTGTGTGCGAGTTGGCACCCCGAGGCCCCCCGCGGCGCCTGCGGTGACCGCGGTCAGGGGGTGCGTGGCACCGCCGAGACGGCCGGCGCGGAGTACTCGGCGGAGGCCGACGGGCCGCCGGTCCTGACGTTGTCACTGGTCGCCGGCGGCGGGATCCGGTCGTGCCGGTTGTTCGACGCACCCCGGTAGACGGCCGCGAAGGCGAGGGCGACCATTCCGATGCCCATCAGCAGGGCGAGCAGCCAGGCCACCGGCCGGTGCCAGCGGGCGTGCCCCCGGTAGGGGCGCGGAACGCCCCCGTGCCGCCCGTACGGGCCGCTCTCGTCGTCGGGGTAGTCCTCGTCCGCGCCGGAGCCGTACCCGCCGTCGTGGCCTCGCTCACCGCCCGGCCCGAACCCCGGACCGTACCCGTCGTCGTAGAGGTCGTCGTCCGAGGGGCCCTTGCCGGCCCTGGCTCTGCTCGCCTCGGCCTCGGCGCGCGCCTGGGCGGCCGCCAGCAGCCGCTCGGCGGCGGTGGGTTCATGAATCTCGGCGGCCCGCACGAAGTCCTCGTCGAACACCACGGAGGCGAAGTCCTCGTCCGCGCCCCCGCGGTCGTCGTCGGGCTCCCGGCCGTCCTGGAACGGCTTGCCCCCCGCGTCGTCCGCCACCCGTTCAGCGTAGACCTGGAGAGGTGTTTTGGGCAGAGAACGTGCGAACCAGGAGTGCCGGGGAGCACGACTGCCGCGGATCGCGGGCTTCCCGGCCAGGTGAGCCCTAACGCGTGTGACCGTCCCCCGTCACGATGTACTTCGTGGAGGTCAGCTCCGGCAGGCCCATCGGGCCGCGGGCGTGCAGCTTCTGCGTGGAGATGCCGATCTCGGCGCCGAAGCCGAACTGACCGCCGTCGGTGAAACGCGTGGACGCGTTCACCGTGACCGTCGTGGAGTCCACCAGCTGCGTGAACCGGCGGGCCGCCGCCTGCGAGGTCGTCACGATCACCTCGGTGTGGCCCGAGCTCCACTCCCGGATGTGCCGCACCGCCACATCCAGCGAATCGACGACCGCGGCGGCGATGTCGTACGACAGGTACTCGGTCTCCCAGTCCTCCTCGGTGGCCGGCACGACGGTGGCCTTGGAGCCCGCCGCGTACGCCGCCACCCGCTCGTCGGCGTGCACCGTCACCCCCGCCTCGGCGAGCGCGTCGAGGGCCAGCGGCAGGAAGTCGGCCGCGACGTCCTGGTGGACGAGGAGCGTCTCGGCGGCGTTGCAGACGCTGGGGCGCTGCGCCTTGGAGTTGATCAGGATGTCGACGGCCATGGCCAGGTCGGTCTGCGCGTCGACGTACACATGGCAGTTGCCGGTGCCCGTCTCGATGACGGGGACCGTGGACTCCTCGACGACGGTGCGGATCAGTGAGGCGCCGCCGCGCGGGATCAGGACGTCGACCAGGCCGCGGGCCCGCATCAGTTCCCGTACCGAATCGCGGGACTCCCCCGGCACCAGCTGTACGGCGTCGGCGGGCAGTTGGGCCTGCTCCACGGCGTCGCGCAGCACACCGACGAGCGCGGTGTTGGAGGCGTACGCCGAGGACGAGCCGCGCAGCAGCACGGCGTTGCCCGACTTCAGGCAGAGCGCGGCGGCGTCCACGGTCACGTTCGGGCGGGCCTCGTAGATGATGCCGACGACGCCCAGCGGCACCCGCACCTGCCGCAGGTCGATCCCGTTGGGCAGGGTGGAGCCACGTACGACCTCGCCGACCGGGTCGGGCAGCGCGGCCACGTCACGCACGTCGGACGCGATGGCGGCGACCCGCTCCGGGGTCAGCGTCAGCCGGTCGATCACGGTCTCGCTCGTGCCTGCGGCGCGGGCCCGGTCGACGTCCTGGGCATTGGCCGCGACGATCTCGTCCGTACGTGCCTCCAGCGCGTCGGCGATCGCCAGCAGCGCGGCGTCCTTGGCGGACCGCGGCAGCGGTGCGATCTCGGCGGCTGCGGCGCGGGCGCGGCGGGCGGTCGCCACGACCGGGGACTGCGGAGTGGAGTCGGCGAGGGGCGAGTGCGAGGTCATGTCCGCAGCGTAATGCGCACCCTTCGGGCATCCGCCGGGCGTACCGCTCTGCGAGACGGGGGCCGGACGACGCGGGGCCAAGGCGACCGGGCGGGACGGCGTCCGCCCGGCCCTTCCCCCGCCGTCGGCGCCCGCCCGGCCCGCCGCCCCGGGCTGCCGGTCCACCGTCCCGTCAGTACGGGTGCACGCCGACCGGGGCCGCCGGGGGCGGGCCGTATCCCTCGGCGATGCGCTGGTGGTAGGTGTCGCGGTCGATGACTTCCAGCCCGACGATCTCCCAGGGCGGCAGCTTGGACGTCGACCGGTGCTCGCCCCACAACCGCAGGGCGACCGCGGCGGCGTCGTGCAGGTCACGGGCCTCTTCCCAGTAGCGGATCTCCGCGTGGTTGTTGGCGTATCTGCTGGTCAGCAGGAAGGGATGGTCGTGCGCCAGCTGTTCGAGGCCGCGCCTGACCTCCGTCAGCGGCGCCTCGTCGCCCGAGACGCAGAGCGTGACGTGCCACAGCCTGGAGGTCTCGACGGTGACGCCGCTCCCCGCTTCCGGAGCCACGCCCTGCCCCGGATTCCTGCTCTCGTCGTAGTCCGCCCCCGCCCCGACACTGGTCAGGACACGCTCGGCCGTCCCTCGGGGCGGCGCCCCCGGACGCGCTCGTCTCACCGGCGGCCTCCTGTACTGCGTTGTTGTGCCGTGACCCCGCGTTGCGCTGTGTCCCCGCAACAAAGTTGACCAGCCTTGGGCCGGGCGCGGGGCCGTTTTGGGGAAGGTCTGTGCCCCGGGCCCGGACTTTCAGCCGTTTCAGGGGTGCAGGACAACCAGATCGTCTCTGTGTACGACTTCGCGCTCGTAGGCCGGGCCGAGTTCTTTCGCCAGGTCCCGGGTGGAGCGGCCGAGCAGCTGCGGGATCTCCTTGGCGTCGTAGTTGACGAGTCCGCGGGCGACGGCCCGGCCGGTGGCGTCACGCAGCTCCACCGGGTCGCCGGCGCTGAACTCGCCCTCGACCGAGGCGATCCCGGCGGGCAGCAGCGACGTACGCCGCTCGACGACCGCGCGTACCGCCCCGTCGTCGAGGATGAGCGCGCCCTGCGGCGTCGACGCGTGCGCGAGCCACAGCAGGCGGTCGGCGCTGCGGCGGCCGGTGCGGTGGAAGTGGGTGCCCGTGTCGCGGCCCGCGAGGGCGTCGGCGGCCCTGCTGGCGGAGGTGAGGACGACGGGGATCCCCGCGGCGGCGGCGATCCGGGCCGCCTCGACCTTGGTGACCATGCCGCCCGTGCCCAGGCCCGCCTTGCCCGCGCTGCCGATGGACACGTGCGCGATGTCGGCGGGACCGCGCACCTCGGCCAGCCGTGAGGTGCCGGGGGTGCTGGGGTCGCCGTCGTAGAGACCGTCGACGTCGGAGAGGAGGACCAGCAGGTCGGCCCGTACGAGATGGGCGACGAGCGCCGCCAGCCGGTCGTTGTCGCCGAAGCGGATCTCGTCCGTGGCGACGGTGTCGTTCTCGTTGACGACCGGGACCGCGCCCATGGCGAGCAGCTGATCCAGGGTCCGGTAGGCATTGCGGTAGTGGGCGCGGCGGCTGGTGTCGTCGGTGGTGAGCAGTACCTGGCCGACGCGTACGCCGTAGCGCGCGAAGGACGCGGTGTAGCGGGCCACCAGCAGCCCCTGGCCGACGCTCGCGGCGGCCTGCTGCCTGGCCAGGTCCTTGGGCCGGCGGGCCAGTCCGAGGGGCGCGAGTCCGGCGGCGATGGCGCCGCTCGACACCAGCACGACCTCCCGCTCGCCGCCGCTGCGGACCTTGGCCAGCACATCGACGAGGGCGTCCACGCGGTCGGCGTCGAGGCCGCCCGCCGCGGTGGTCAGCGAGGAGGAGCCGACCTTGACGACGATCCTGCGTGCCTCTGTGACGCCCTGCCTTGCCCCTGACACGTACGACCCCGCTCCTGCTCGCCCGATTCTCCCCGCAATCTACGGGAGCCCGATCGGATGCCGCCTCCGCATTCCGCGCCGTGGACATGGGCAGGGGCTGTGCGTCACGCGCGCGTGACGCACAGCCCCTGCCCACACCTCACTTCGGGCCGTACTCGCCGTCGGGCCCCGATGCCGTCAGGACTTCGCGAAGATGCCCCGCGCGGTCCTGCGCAGCTTGCGCAGCTTGCGCACCACGCGACGCGCGAAGGTCGGCTTGGGCTTGCCTGCCTTGCCTGCCTTGGGCGCGGTGATGCGCACCCCGCCGACCCACTCCGCCACGGTGACGGCGAACATCTCGTCGGGGACGCCCGCCTCCTTGTCGCCGAAGTGCGGGTACACGAGGTACGGCTTGCCCTCGGCGCCCCTGCGGACGACCTCGGGCTCCGCCTTGGTGCCGAGGAAGTCGAGGTGGGCCCGCAGGAGGTCCGCCCGGCCCTGCGCGACGTAGTACATCCGCAGCCGCTCGGGGACCTTCAGGCGACGTGCCACGCCCGGCGTCCAGTACTTGTCGGTGAGCGGCTTCGCCAGCTCCAGCTTGTCCTGACGCTCCTCGGCCTTCAGCTTCGGCCAGCGGTGGTCGAACTGCGGCAGCAGCGTGATCACGAACGGCCGGACCATCAGGTCGTCCCGCTTCTCCCCGGCCGCGTAGAACTCGGCGATCAGGTCCATCAGGGCCGTCGCCGAGTCGAAGCGCATCGCGTAAC
This sequence comes from Streptomyces sp. A5-4, assembly GCF_051131715.1. Taxonomy (NCBI): domain Bacteria; kingdom Bacillati; phylum Actinomycetota; class Actinomycetes; order Kitasatosporales; family Streptomycetaceae; genus Streptomyces; species Streptomyces sp. A5-4. Next base: position 2,394,582 of record NZ_CP178591.1, read on the forward strand.
TGCCGCTCTGCGTCACATGCTTGCCGTCGTCCCGGCGCACGATGTAGAGGCAGGTGTAGTCGGCGACGATGGAGACACCCGAGCTTCGTACATACGCCTCAAGGGTGAAGCGCGCGTCCTCGCCGGTGTACAGGCTCTGGTCGAAGCGCATGCTGTTGCTTTCGAGCAGTTCGCGGCGGAACAACTTCTCGGCGCTCAACGTGAACTTGATGTTCGACGAGAAGAGATCCGTACGCTCCACCGTGCGGCCGAACATGGACTTCGGCGCACCCCGCCGGATGCCCTCGATCTTGCCCAGCACCACATCCGTGCTGTTGCGGTCGGCGATCGCGACCATCCGCTCCAGCGCTTCCTCGCCGAGGTAGTCGTCGGCGTCCAGGAAGAAGACATAGCGACCACGCGCCATGTTCAGCCCGACGTTGCGCGGGCCGGCGGGCCCGCCGGAGTTCTCCTGGTGGACCACCCTTGTATTGATCTTGGACTTGGCAGCAAACGCGTCCAGGTGCTCTCCGGTCCCGTCGGTCGAGCCGTCATTGACGGCAACGATCTCTATGCGATCCGCACCCAGGGTCTGCGCCTCGATCGAATCCAGGCAAGGGATCAGGTAAGGCATTGCCTCATAGGCACCGATGATCACTGTCACATCGGGAATATCAGCAGCGGCCCGGCCCGTCTCATTCTCGTTCATCGACATCCAAGACAGTTGGCACTTGCGTGTGGTTGTTCGTCATCGTCACTTTTCTACGTGATCCTCGCCACAGTGCCACGCACAACGACCCGGCAGAACGCCTCGAAAGACGTTCTACCGGGTCGTTTTGATGCGGTGGGAAAGCGGTTGCTCTGCGGTATCAGCCCGCCACGGTCGAGTCGAGACCGCTGGACTCGGGCGCCGAGTCGCTCGGGTCCGCCGCCGTGACGGCCACCTCGACGCCGACGCGCTGGGCCACACCCTGGTTGCGGGCCTCGGACTTGGCCGCCAGGGTCCGGACGGCGTCGTTGAACTGGACGATGGACGCCGGTTCGTCGGGACCCAGCAGGTACGCCTTCAGCTCCAGCCGCGCGTCGGCCAGCGGGTCGGCGCTCGCGCCGCCGGTGACCGCACCGAGCAACTCGTCCAGCTGCACGGCGCTGTTGGAGAGGATCACCGCGGCCCGTACGGCGGTGTTCTGCTGCTTGAACTCCTCGACGCCCAGCTCGGCGGAGTCGGTGACCGCGTACGGCTTGCCGCTCGCGATGAAGTCCGACACCACGCTGGAGATGTCGGAAACCATGCCGTCCGCCTCGTTGAAGCAGTCGTACAGGTGCGGCTCGGCACCCGCGACGACCCGGTGCTCCCACCACCCGAACGAGCGCCAGTACGCGGCGTTCCATTCACTCTTGAGCTTGGCGAGCTCGGCCTCGCGCACCGGGTCGGCGAGGGCGTCACGCGACAGCTCGGCCTCGTCCTTGCGGCTCGCGCCGCTGCCCTTGCCGCCGCCGTTTCCGGCGAGCTCGCCGAGGCGGGACCCGATACGGGTCAGCTCGGCCCGCGCCGCGGTCTGCTCCGGCTCCAGCGCGGCCCTCTCCTTCGCCCAGCGGGCGTCGGTGAGGCGCCCGGCCGCCGCCGTCTCCACCATGGCGGTGATACGGGCGTGCACGGCCTTTGCCTGGGGGCTGCGCGTCCCGGTGAAGGGGTGCGGCTTGTAGACCACCCTGACGGGCTGCTCGGCCTCCAGGAGGCGCCTGACGATGTTCTCGCCGGCCAGCAGGATCGAGGTGTTGCCCGGGTTGTCGTCCCAGCCCTCCCAGGTGGGGGCGTACAGGACGGTCGGGACCGGGCGCACGGGCGCACCGCTCCACGGCTCGATCGGCGCGAGCTGCGGGCGGCCCACCTCGGCGATGTCCTCGTCACGGACGCCGACGTCGGCGAGCGCGTAGCGGTCGCGGCCCGCCCGGCCGGCGCTCCACACCTCGTCGTAGACCTTGCTGAACGGGTTGATGCTCGCGACCTTGTCGCTGTCGCCGTGCCCGATGAAGACATGCTTCATCGTGGGGATGCGCAGCATGTGGATGTTCTTGCCGACGTTGGCGGCGTAGAGCGCGACGCGGACCGTGGAGAGGTCCATGTTCATCAGGTGCGTGGCACTCGGGACGCAGATCACCGGCACCGAGGTCGGTGCGAGCTGCGGCACGATGTGACGCTCGCGCAGCACGATCAGCGGCTTGCCTTCGACCTGCTTCATCGTGTCCAGCCACATGTTGACCTGGTACGCCGACTCCCTGGAGCCGGAGAAGTACAGGACGGTGGTCGGACGGTAGTCGCCGAGCCAGCTGTCGACTCCCGCCAGGACGGTGTCCACCTTGGGGACCCGGCGGTTGGCCCGCAGGTACGGCAGCAGGGCGGTCACATAGGCGATGGCCAGCACCAGCGTGATCCCGAGACCCACGTACCCGAAGGCGTTCACGCCGGTCCGGATCGCGATCAGGATGCCCGCCATGGCGAAGATGTCGAGGTGCAGCATCTTCTCGCCGGAGCGGTTCAGCAGCCGCCGCGGCGGCGCGCCGGGGATGCGCAGCATGCCGAGGTCGATGTTGCGGGTCACCACCGGCATCCTGCGGCGCAGCCTGACCAGCGTGACGAGCGCGCCGTGCGGGGCCTGCAGGGCGTAGAACAGCAGCAGGCCGGCGATCGTCAGGTAGAAGATCGTCTCCTCGGCCAGCTGCATGCGGGCGAGCAGCAGGATCAGCAGCAACTGGCGTACCAGGAAGCGGATCGGCAGACCGGCCCGGACTTTGCCGAGGCGATTGATGAGGTAACTGCCACGCTGGTGGAGGTGCTGGTCCGCGAGGTAGGTCACAGCGGCGCCGGCCGCGAAGAACCAGAGATTCGGAATCAGCGCGGCGAGCATTATGCAGGGATAGCCCAGGCCGAGAAGTGCGGCGGCGGCCAGCTCTGACCCGCTGCCCACACGGGCCAGGCGGATGGCGGTCGAAATCACGAAGAACCTGCTCCAGAGGGGTGCCGGTCGTTTACGTTGAAAGAGAAATGTGAAGGCGCACCTTCACGAACTCGGGCCTCTGCAGTTCGCTGCTTGGCGACTACAGAGGCCCGATTCGAATAATTTGGAGCAGTATTACACATCTTCCTGACGGTCCAGAACGGACGCCAGGGCCTGCTCGAATCCGGAGGCCTCGGAGGCACCGCGGGTCGGGTCGACCTGCCGTACGTCGATGACATGGCCGGTCAGCTCGGAGAGAAGTACGTCCAGGGATGTCCGGGCCACGGCCTCGGAGGAGAGCAGCGAGCCCGCGGGCTCGTCGCCGAACGCCTTGGTACGCATCGGCGTCGCCGTGCGCTCCGGATTGACGCAGTTGACGCGCACGCCTTCACTCGCCCACTCGTCGGCGAGCGCCTGGGTGAGGTTCACCATGGCGGCCTTGGTGGAGGAGTAGAGGCTGTACTCGGCGCGGCCCCGGGTGTAGCTGCTGGATGTGTAGAGCAGCAACTGGCCCTTGGTCTCGGCGAGGTACTTGTACGAGGCGCGCGCGATCTGGACCGGCGCCAGGTAGTTGACGTTCAACGCTTCCTGGATGGTCGTGTTGTCCGTCTCGGCGAGCTTGCCGATGCGCAGCACACCCGCCGTGTTGATCACGTAGTCGATGCGCCCGGTCTCCGAGTACGCCTTGGACAGCGCGTCGTCGACGTGCTCCGGGTTCTCCACGTGCGTGCCGGTGGTGGAGCGGCCCAGCGCGTACACCTTGGCGCCGTACTGCTCGGCGATCTTCGCGATGTCCGAGCCGATGCCGTACGAGCCGCCGAAGACGACCAGCGTCTTGCCGGACAACGCCGCGCGGTAGGCGGCCTCGTCGGCCTGCTGCGGGGCCGCGGTGGAGGCGAGCTGGAACAGCTTGTCGGCGATGAACACGTCGACCGGCTGCGTCACCTTCATGTTGTACTCGTCGCCCGCGACGACGTAGATCGGCACGTCGGGCAGGTACTTCAGGACGACCGAACAGTCGTCGGTGGCCTGGAAGTTGGGGTCACCGGCCGCGACCTCGTACGCCTTGCGGATGGTGGAGAGCTTGAAGGCCTGCGGGGTCTGGCCGCGGCGCAGCCGGGACCGGTCCGGGACCTCCGTGATGAACTCGCCGTCGCCGCCGTGCGTGCGCGTCACGATGATCGTGTCCGCGGACGGGATGGCGACGTCGACCGCCTGGTAGCGGTCGAGCGCGTCGACGCAGTCCTGGATCACGCGCTGTGACAGCAGCGGGCGTACGGCGTCATGGAAGAGGACATTGCGGTCCTCACCTGCGGCGAGACCCTCGCCGAGCGCTGAAATCGCGCGCTCCGTGGTCTCGTTGCGGGTCGTACCGCCCTCGATGACCTTCGTGACCTTGGTCAGGCCGGCCTTGGCGACGATCTTCTCGACGTCGGGCACATAACCCGGCGCCATCAGAACGATGATGTCGTCGATACCTTCGGCCTGCTCGAAGGTCGTCAGCGTGTGCTCGATGACCGCCTTGCCTGCGATCTTCAGCAGCTGCTTGGGGATCGACAGACCCACGCGCTGGCCGGTACCACCGGCAAGCACGACTGCTGTGGTACGGGGCTTGGCTACGGGCTGCACAGACACAGACGACCTACCTTGCGAGTGCTGGGGGACCTCGTGATGGTCGCACTCTCCGTGACCGTCTCGCAAGGCGGACGTCCGGCCGACGACATCTGTACGAAACCGGGTGTACGTGCTGTGGGCTCCAGGTGGACGCCCTGTGGGCACGGCGGACCCTCGGGGAGACGCGTCTCCCCGAGGGTGACCGACGCCACAGTTCAGCCGGACGTCAGCGACTGAACGCCTGGCCGAAGCGGGCCCCGGCGACCGTCGCGCCGAAGGTCTCCGCCCCGAAGGAGAAGGATCCGGCGGGGATCACACCGGTGGCGTTGGTGCGGAAGGCTCAGACCACCCCGGCCTGGGCGTTCTCGTCCGGGGCGCCGACGGGGAGCTCCGCCGGGACGCCCTTGCCGGAGCCCTTGCTGTTGACGATCTTGATCGTCGAGCCGAAGCGGTCGCCCCGCTCCGCCGCCCCCGGACGCCGGGGGTGTCCTGGCTGAACGCCTTCGCACCGGCGCCGCGAAGCCCGTCGGCCGAGCCGTTCAGGGTCACGAAGGCGCCCGCGTTCACCAGACCGTGGTGGTCCTCCAGGGGCACGCCGACAGCGAGGTCGTCGTAGCCGTCACCGTTGAGGTCCGGCTGATTCTGCTGGGCCCACGGCGCGGCCGGAGCGGCCTGGGCCGCGGGAGTCGTGAACGCGACGCCGACAGCGGCGGCCACCGCCAGCGTCGTAAGAATCCTCCGGGAGGTCACGAAACCCCTTGCTTCGGCGAACAGTTGAGGGGGCGCGGATCATCAAGATCCACGCCCCCTCAAGACGGCGCGCGCCCGCGAAAGGTTGTACGCCGTCAGGTCCCTAGAAGGGCTTGAACTCGTCGTACTCGCGCTCCGGGTCGTCGCGCTCGGCGCTGCGGTCCCTGCGGCGCTGCTCGGCGGGGCGCGGGGCCTCCAGGCGGTGGTCCTCGCCACGGCGGCCGAGCATTTCCGCGCCGGCCATCGTCATGGGCTCCCAGTCGAAGACGACCGAGTCCTCGTCGTTGCCGATCGCGACGGCGTCACCCGCATGGGCACCGGCCTTCGTGAGCGCGGTCTCGACGCCGAGGCGGCTGAGGCGGTCCGCGAGGTAGCCGACGGCCTCGTCGTTCTGGAAGTCGGTCTGACGCACCCAGCGCTCCGGCTTCTCGCCGCGCACGCGGTAGACGTCTTCTTCCTTCGTGATGGTGAAGCCCGCGTCATTGACGGCCTTCGGACGGATGACGACGCGGGTGGTCTCCTGCTTGGGCTTGGCGGCGCGCGCCTTGGAGACGATCTCCGCGAGGCCGAAGGAGAGCTCCTTGAGGCCCGTGCGGGCGACCGCGGAGGCCTCGAAGACGCGGTAGCCGCGCGCCTCAAGGTCCGGGCGGATCATGTCCGCGAGGTCCTGGCCGTCGGGGATGTCGATCTTGTTGAGCACGACGACACGGGGCCGGTCCTCAAGGCCGCCGTACAGCTTGAGCTCCTCCTCGATGGTGTCGAGGTCGGAGATCGGGTCGCGGTCGGACTCCAGGGTCGCCGTGTCCAGTACGTGCACGAGCACCGAGCAGCGCTCGACGTGGCGCAGGAACTCCAGGCCGAGGCCACGGCCCTGGCTGGCGCCCGGGATGAGGCCGGGGACGTCGGCGATCGTGTAGACGGTCGCGCCCGCGGTGACGACGCCCAAGTTCGGGACGAGCGTCGTGAACGGGTAGTCCGCGATCTTCGGCTTGGCGGCGCTCAGCACGGAGATCAGCGAGGACTTGCCCGCGCTCGGGTAGCCCACCAGCGCCACATCGGCGACGGTCTTGAGCTCCAGGACGATGTCGCCGCCCTTGCCCGGCTCGCCGTACAGCGCGAAGCCGGGGGCCTTGCGGCGGGCGGAGGCCAGCGCGGCGTTGCCGAGGCCGCCGCGGCCGCCCTCACCGACGACGTACATGGTGCCTTCGCCGACCATGTCGGCCAGCACATTGCCATCGGTGTCGAGGACGACGGTGCCGTCGGGGACGGGCAGGACCAGGTCCGTGCCGTCCTTGCCCGAGCGGTTGTCACCGGCGCCGGGCTGGCCGTTGGTGGCCTTGCGGTGGGGGCTGTGGTGGTAGTCGAGCAGCGTGGTCACGGACTGGTCGACGACGAGGGTGACGTCGCCGCCACGCCCGCCGTTTCCGCCGTCCGGGCCGCCCAGCGGCTTGAACTTCTCACGGTGTACGGAGGCGCAGCCGTGGCCTCCGTTACCCGCGGCGACATGCAGTTCGACGCGGTCCACGAAGGTGGTCATGGGTGGGTCCTCCAGTACATACGGAAATGTCTACATACGTAACACACCAAGGGCGGCCGCTCTTCCCCGGTAGTCCGGGAAAGAGCGTCCGCCCTCGGAAAGTGCTGTGCGTTACCGCTCGACGAAAGCCGGAATTACTCGGCGATCGGAACGATGTTCACAACCTTGCGGCCACGGTGCGTGCCGAACTCGACCGCACCGGCGGCGAGTGCGAACAGCGTGTCGTCGCCACCACGGCCGACGCTCGTGCCCGGGTGGAAGTGGGTGCCGCGCTGGCGGACCAGGATCTCACCGGCGTTGACGGTCTGACCGCCGAAGCGCTTCACGCCGAGCCGCTGAGAATTGGAGTCGCGCCCGTTCCGAGTGGACGATGCGCCCTTCTTATGTGCCATGTGTTCTCAGTCCCTTACTTCGCAGCCGCGGGAATGCCGGTGACCTTGATCGCCGTGTACTGCTGGCGGTGACCCTGGCGACGGCGGTAACCGGTCTTGTTCTTGTAGCGAAGGATGTCGATCTTGACGCCCTTGTGGTGGTCCACGACTTCGGCAGTGACCTTGATGCCGGCCAGGACCCACGGGTCGCTGGTGACGGAGTCGCCGTCCACAACGAGCAGAGTCGAGAGCTCGACCGTGTCGCCGACCTTGGCCGTGGGAATCTTGTCAACCTCAACGATGTCGTCCACAGCAACCTTGTGCTGTCGACCACCCGCGCGCACGATGGCGTACACGTTGATCTCTCTTTCGCTCGGAACGGGACTCCTGAAGCCAGCCGCACGCACGGGCCGGGGCCCGCGACGATCCGAATGGACGAGCGGCCTCTCACCGCACCGAAAAGAGTGCCGAGAGGGAGTTGCTCAGGAGTAGGCGCGCATAGAAACACGCCGACGCTCAACACTACGGGGCCCCACGGGGAGGGTCAAACCAGCCTCCCGGGCCCGCGCCACGCCCTCCGATGGCCGAACTTCCCATCGGTCTGCCAGCGAAGACATCACGGTTTCTGCACAACGGCTCCACTTGGCATCCCATTTTGCAAGAATCGGGTATCGCCAGCGCCCCTGCCCGTGCAGTGGGATGCATCCACTCCTGCACGGATAGGGAAGAGACCTGTGCCCACACCCGATATTTCGGTGATCATCGGTGCTTATAACGCCATGCCGTATCTGACCCGGACCCTCACCTCGGTCGTCGAGCAGTCGATCGGGCGCGACCGGATCGAGATCATCACGGTCAACGACGGCTCCACCGACACCACGGGCAAAGAGCTGGAGCGATTCGCCGCCGACTACCCGGGGCTCTTCCAGGTCTTCCACCAGGAGAACTCCGGCGGCCCCTCCGCCCCGCGCAACGCCGGGCTCGAACATGCCAGGGGCCGGTACGTCTTCTTCCTCGACGCCGACGACTACCTCGGCGAGGAGACCCTGGAGCGGATGCTGGCCGCCGCCGAGACCAACAACACCGACGTGGTGCTCGGCAAGATGGTCGGCGTCAACGGCCGCGGCGCTCCCGCCTCGATGTTCGTGCACAACCAGCCACGCACCGACGTCTTCAACTCCCGTGTCTACTGGGCGCTCAACCCGCTCAAGCTGTTCCGCCGGGATCTGATCGAGCGGCACTCGCTGCGCTTCCCCACCGGGTACAAGGTCTGCGAGGACCAGTTCTTCACCGCTCTCGCCTACCTGCGCGCCGACGGCATCTCGGTCGTCGCCGACTACGACTGCCTGTTCATCGTCAAGCGGGACGACGGCCAGAACATCACGGTCACCACGCGCGGCGCGGACCAGCGCATCAGCACGCTCCGGATGATGGTCGACCTCGTCGAGGAGAACGTCGAGCCGGGACCCGACCGCGACGCGCTGATGCACAGGCACCTGGCGATCGACATGTTCCACGCCCTGATCCACCTGGCCGCGGAGAAGGACCGCGAGGTCCAGGAGAAGAACCTCGCCGATCTGCGCGAGATGCTGACGCGCTCGTACCCCGACTCGCTCAAGGAGCGCCTGAACGCCCTGACCCGGCTGCGCGCCGAGCTGATCCTGCGCGGCATGCTCGACGAGCTCATCGAGCTGGAGCGCGTCGACGGCGCCCACCGGAGGGCCGGCACCGCCCCGGAGGTCCTGGTCGAGGACGCTCACGCGTACGCGCGTCTGCCGTTCTTCCGGGACCCCGCGCGTGGCATCCCCGACGACTGCTACGACATCTCCCGCGAGCTCCAGACCCGCCACCGGCTCGACTCGGTGGCCCTCGACGGCTCTCTGCTGAAGATGACCGGCCACGCCTACCTGCGCCGGGTCGGCGCCGGGCGCATCAGCACCGAACTGGTGCTGCGCGAGCGGGAGTCCGAGGCCGAGTACCGCGTACCGGCCGAGCAGGTGGCGTCGCCCGGACTCGGCGCGGACGAGGACGGCGGGGTGCACGGCTACGGACACGCGGGCTTCTCCGTGACCGCCGACCTCCGCACGCTCGCCGACGGCGAGTGCCTCTCGCGCGGGCTGTGGGACGTATTCGTCGCGCTCGACGCCGACGGCGTCGGCCGGGAGATCCGATTCGGCAACAAGCGGCTTTCCGAGGTCGACGCCAGGCCCGCCACGCATGTCGTGGGCGAGGGCGCGGACACCCTCGTCGCCTCGCTCTACTACACCCACCCGTTCAGCAACCTCACCCTCGACATCGGCGAGAGCAAGCACCACGTCACGGACAAGCTCCGCGTCAACGACGTGGCCTGGTCGAGCGCGGACACGGGGGTACTGGAGATCACCGGCTCGTGGAAGCTGGCATCGCTGCCGCTCCGCGCGCTGAGCGTGCGGCTGGGCAACGAGGAGGGTGCGTTCGTCGACTTCCCGGTGACCGCCGACGGCACCCGGGGGTTCACGGCACGCGTACCCGTCGGCGGCCTGGGGACGGGCACCTGGACGGCGACCCTCCGGCTGGCGGGAGCGGGCGGCCTGTCGTGGCGCGCGTCCGTACCGGCCCGTCCCGGCATGCAGCCCGCGCGGTGGCGGCGGCTCGGAATGCCCTGGTACGCGAGACCGACCGCGAACGGGAAGCAGTTCGCGGTACGGGTGGACCGGGTGCGGGTGGGACGGGCGCTGGCGGAGCGGGTCAAGCGCTAGGAAGTGGCGGGGGCGGGGTGCGGGCGCGGGTGCCACTGCGGATTGCCTACGGCACTGTCCCCCTTCCCGCGCCTTCCCGCGCCTTCCCGCGCCTTCCCGCGACGCGGGGCGGGCCCAGGGTCCTGGGGCCGCCCTGCGGGCGTGTCCGCAGGGCCGCCGGACGGGATCGCGGTCGCCGCCGGCGGCGACCTCTCAGCCGTCCGGCGCTTGAGCACCGGGAGCGTGGGGCCGAGCCCCAGGTGTGGGAAGGCGCGGGTGGCGCGAAGGCACTGCGGGCACCCCCACCCGCACGAGTGAGGGCCGCCCCCGAATGCTTAGGGCGGCCCTCACTCTTCGTGCGACATCTCCGGCCTCCGGCCGGTCAGTCCTCCGTGGAGGACGACACCGCCGGCTGCGACGGCTGCTCGGCCGCCACGGTCTTCTTCGCCGGGGCCTTCTTGGCCGGAGCCTTCTTGGCGGCCGTCTTCTTCACGGCCGCCTTTTTCGTGGTGGTCGCCGCCTTCTTCGCGGGGGCCTTCTTGGCGGCCTTGCGCACCGCCTTCTTGGCCGGAGCCGCGTCGGCGTCGACGTCGGCCGCGGTGTCCGTCGCCGGGGCCGGGGCCTCAGAAGGCGCCTCGACCACGAGGACGGCCGGCTCGTCCGCACCCTTGGGCGAGCCCGCGGGTGCGGTCGCCTTACGGGTCGCACGCCGCCGCACACGCGGCGGAGCCGCCGCTGCGGGCGCCTCTGCCACCGGCTCGTCGGCCGGGGCCGGGGCTGTCGACTCCTCGACCACCGGAGCCGGCGCGGGGACCGGGGTCTCCTCGACGACCGGCGTCCCGGTGACCTCGGCGACCTTGGGCGCACCGGCCGGAGCCGATGCCTTACGGGTCGCACGCCGACGCGGACGGGCCGGAGCCGCGTCCTGCAGCGGCTCGGCCACCGGCTCCGGGACAACCGCCTCGGTGGCGACCGGCTCGGGCTCGGGCTGCGGCTCGGGCTCCGGTGCCACCTCGGGCTGCGGCTCGGCGGCCCGTACGGGCTCCGGCGCCGTCTCCCTGGGCGCACCGGCCGGAGCCGATGCCTTGCGCGAGGCCCGGCGGCGCGAACGCCCACCGCGGCTCGCGGCCTGCTCGGCCTCGCCGGGGCTGCTGTACAGGTCCTCGTCGGGCACGAACTGCGGCTCGGGCAGCGCCAGCGGAGCGGCGGCCTCGGCCGCGAGCTCCTCCACCGACTCGTCCTCGGCGGAGTCCTCGTGCTCGTGCTCGTGGCCCTGCTCCGTACCCGTGGAGCCGCCCCGGCCGCGCTTCTTCGCGCGCTTGCCGTTGCCACCGCCGCCGGGGGCGGTCGGCTGCTCCATGTGCACGATGACGCCGCGCCCGTTGCAGTGGACGCAGGTCTCGGAGAAGGACTCCAACAGGCCCTGACCCACCCGCTTGCGGGTCATCTGCACCAGGCCCAGCGAGGTGACCTCGGCGACCTGGTGCTTCGTACGGTCGCGTCCCAGGCACTCCAGGAGACGCCGCAGCACCAGGTCCCTGTTCTGCTCCAGGACCATGTCGATGAAGTCGATGACGACGATGCCGCCCAGGTCGCGCAGCCGCAGCTGGCGGACGATCTCCTCGGCCGCCTCCAGGTTGTTCCTGGTGACGGTCTCTTCGAGGTTGCCGCCCTGACCGGTGAACTTGCCGGTGTTGACGTCGACGACGATCATCGCCTCGGTCTTGTCGATGACCAGCGAACCGCCGCTCGGCAGGTAGACCTTGCGGTCCAGCGCCTTCATCAGCTGCTCGTCGATCCGGTACGTCGCGAAGACGTCGACCTCGGAGGTCCAGCGCGACAGCCGGTCCGTCAAGTCGGGCGCGACGTGCGAGACGTACCCGTGGATGGTCTCCCACGCGTCGTCGCCGCTGACGATGACCTTCGAGAAGTCCTCGTTGAAGATGTCGCGGACGACCCGGACGGTCATGTCCGGCTCACCGTAGAGAAGGGTCGGCGCGTTCGAGCTGCTGCCGTTCTTCGCCTTCTTCTCGATCTCTTCCCACTGGCCCTGCAGACGCTCGACGTCGCGGCGCAGCTCGTCCTCGCTGGCGCCCTCGGCGGCGGTGCGCACGATGACGCCCGCGTCCTCGGGGACGATCTTCTTGAGGATCGTCTTCAGACGTGCGCGCTCGGTGTCGGGCAGCTTGCGGCTGATGCCGGTCATCGAGCCCTCGGGCACGTAGACCAGGTAGCGGCCGGGCAGCGAGACCTGGCTGGTGAGGCGGGCGCCCTTGTGGCCGATCGGGTCCTTCGTGACCTGCACGAGGACCGACTGGCCCGACTTGAGGGCGGACTCGATGCGACGCGGGCCGTGGCCCATGCCCAGTGCCTCGAAGTTGACCTCACCGGCGTACAGGACGGCGTTGCGGCCCTTGCCGATGTCGACGAACGCGGCCTCCATGGACGGCAGTACGTTCTGCACCTTGCCCAGGTAGACGTTGCCGACGTAGCTGGTGGCCTGCTCCTTGTTGACGTAGTGCTCGACGAGGACGTCGTCCTCCAGCACACCGATCTGGGTGCGCTCGCCGCTCTGGCGGACGACCATCACACGCTCGACGGCCTCGCGGCGCGCCAGGAACTCGGCCTCAGTGATGATCGGGACGCGACGACGACCCTGCTCACGGCCTTCGCGGCGGCGCTGCTTCTTCGCCTCCATACGGGTCGAGCCCTTGATGGACTGGACCTCGTCGAAGCCGGTGCCGGGCTCGCGCTCTTCCTTCTTGCGCGGCTCACGGACCTTGACGACGGTGCGCTCCGGGTCGTCCACGCCGTTCTCGGCGTCGGTGCCCGAGTCACCACTGCGACGGCGACGGCGGCGACGGCGACGGCTGGAGCTGGAGCCCGAGGCGCCGTCGGCGTCCTCGTCGTCCTGCTCCTCGTCGTCATCGGCGTCGGCCGACTGGTCGGACTGGTCCGACTGCGCGGCCTTGGGCGCGTGACGCTCGGCGGCGGGCTCGTCGGAGCTGTCCGACTCCTCGCTCTCCTCCGGGTCGGCGGACTCGCCACGACGGCGGCGACGGCCACCGCGGCGACGGCGGCGGGCCCTGCGGTCCTCCGCCTCGTCGACGTCGTCCTGCGCGGCGGGCTCGTCGGAGGCTTCCGGCTCCTCGGCCTCCTCCGGCTCGGGCGCACTGTCCACGGCGCGCTCGGGCTCGGCGGTCTCACCACGACGGCGACGGCGGCGACGCGACCCGGACTGCGGCTCGGGGACGGCCTCGGCGGCCGTCTCCTCGGCCTCCTCGACCTCTTCCTCTACGTACTCGGCCTCCGGCTCGGGCTTCCCCGCGGCGGCAGCCGCGGCCGACTCGGGGGTCTGGAACATCGGCTCCGTGAAGACCGGGGCCTGGAACACGGCGACGGCGGGGCGCGAGGCGCGGCGGCGCGAACGCGGCGGCTCCTCGACGACGGGCGCGGCGGCCTCGGGCTCGTCCTGCGCGGGCTCGGCCGCCTCGGGGGCAACGACGGCGGGGGCCTCTTCGGCTCCCTTGCGGCCGGCGCGGCGGCGCGTCGCACGACCGCGCGGCGCCTCCTCCTGGACCTCGGCGGCGACCGGCTCGGCCGGGGCTGCCTCCTCGGCTACGGCGGGTGCTTCGTTCTGCTCGCCCTGCGGCGCACCGGCGGGCGCGGTGGCCTTACGGGTGGCGCGGCGGCGCGTACGGGCCGGCGGCGCGGCGTCGACCGGCGCGGCCGTGGCCTCGACAACCGGGTCCTCGACGGCCTGCGGTGCCTCGGCGGCCTCGGGCCGCACGACGTCGGCGGCCTCGCCCTGCGGCGCACCGGCGGGCGCGGTGGCCTTACGGGTGGCGCGGCGGCGCGTACGGGCCGGCGGCGCGGCGTCGACCGGCGCGGCCGTGGCCTCGACAACCGGGTCCTCGACGGCCTGCGGTGCCTCGGCGGCCTCGCTGGCGGCGACGGGCTGCGGTGCGTCCGTGACCTCGGTGGCCTGCGGCGCACCGGAGGGCGCCGTCGCCTTGCGGGTCGCCCGACGGCGCGGGCGGCCACGCGGTGCCTCGTCGGCCCCGGTGGTGTCGGCGGGCTCGGGAGTCGCAGCGGGCGCGGGGGCCTCCTCGGCCTGCGGCTGCGGCGCACCGGCGGGCGCGGTGGCCTTACGGGTGGCGCGACGACGCGTACGGGCCGGCGGCGCCGTGTCGGTCGCTTCGGTGGCTGCGGCTGCGGTGTCGTTGGTGTCGCTCACGGCACCCTCTCCGGCCGGTATGGCCGGAGCCGCGGCCTCTACGGTGTCGGCGGTCACGGCAGGCTTCGCGTCCCCGGACGGCGGTCCGGCCGGGCGCGAGGCCGCACGGCGCCTACGGCGCGGCGGCAGCGTGTCGCTGGGGCTGTTGTTGTCGTCCGGGGTGCCTGCGGCGTTGCGCGAGGTACCTGTCGACGGCTCGATGGAATCGTTCGGCTCAAGCATGCGGGCGGTTCTCCCGTCACGCTCCCGGGCGCCACGCCTGATTCCGGTCCGGTCCGGTCCGCGGATGAACGCGGTACCGCCGTCCGGGGCGCGGGCGCCTCACGGGAGCTGTTGTCTAGCTCGCCGGTTCCCTACGCGTTGCACGTACGGCCTGGCGAAAGTCTTCAGGTCAGGTGGTGCGCGGCCCGACCCAGGTGGCTCCCGAGTACCAGGGCTGCGCTACGACGACCGCCCTACGCGGAACCTGCACCGGTCGGCGTCTTCGCGGCGGTCAGTCCGGCGGCCTTGGATGGAGCGGCCGTGACTGCCTCGCGGTCGGGCGCGAGCGGGTCGGTCACCGTGCCGGTCTCCTCGTCGAAGAGCCCCTGCGCCAGCCTGGTCACCGCTACGGGGACCGGCGGCGCCAGGTCGGCCACAGCTCGGAGACCGGACAGAACGTCGTCGGGTCGAACGGCAGGTGTGAAGTGCCGAACAACCAGCCGCAGTATCGCACAGGGGCCGTCCTGGGACCTATCCGCCGGTGGACGCGCGGCGCGCAGGTCGGCCACGGCCTCCCGTGCGTCGAAGGTCCGCATGCCGTTCTTCGTACGGCGCTCGACCTCCACGGTCTCGGCCGCGAGGAACGCGGAAACGGCCTTCTCGGCCTCTTCGAGGGTGACACCGTCGAGCCGAAGCTCCCAGATGGACCCGGTCAGCCGGTCGGCGAGTCCGGAGGTGTGGGCCTCCACGGCGTCGGTGATGTCGAGGCCGTCCGGCAGCGATTCGTTCAGCAGCTCGCGCAGCTGGTCGGGGTCGCGCCGGTCGGTCAGCGCGATCTCCAGGTACTCGGCCTCGCTGCCCGTGCCGGTGGGTGCGGCATTGGCGTACGACACCTTGGGGTGCGGAGTGAATCCGGCCGAGTACGCCATGGGTACCTCGGCACGGCGCAGCGCCCGCTCGAAGGCGCGCTGGAAGTCACGATGACTGGTGAACCGGAGGCGGCCACGCTTGGTGTAGCGCAGTCGGATGCGCTGCACCGCCGGAGCGGGCGGCGGGCCTTCGGGCTGTCGCTTGCCCAGTGGTTCTTCTCCTCGGTGCGGGGCCACGCGTGGTCAGCGCGCCCTTCGGCGTGGGGGGTGCCCCCGCGCGCTCCTGCACCGGGCTCACCCCTGCTTGGCTGTGCTTTCGCCAAGCAAGGAGATCTCGGGCGCGGGCGCCGCGCTGGGGGCAATCGTCTTACCACCCAGAGTACGCGCAGGACTCACCAGAGGTTCCCGGGCGTCGGCAACGGCCGGTTCAGGGGCGGTCCGCACCTCGTGGCGGGCGCCGCCCACCAGTGCGCGCCACGCGTCCTGCCTGGCCTGGCGCACGGTCTCGCGCGCCGCCCGCACGGCCGCCCGCGCGCCCCGGCCCGCCTCAACAGCGGCCCGCTTCGCCGGGGCCCAGCCGGCGTCCCGCACCCAGTGCCCGACCGGGGTGCACACACTCAGCCACGCCCAACGCACCGGCCGCCCGAGCAGATTCCAGCCGAGCCACTTCAGCGCGCGCCCCACGGCACGGGAAATGTATCCGGCGATACGCCACCCGTGCCCGGCGGCTGCGGCGATCTCTCGCCCCACGGGCGCGAGGCCCGCGCGCCAGAACCAGACCACCGGCTTCACCAGCAGCATCATGACCACCCACACCACCGGCACCACCAACAACGTCACCACCAACCACACCACCGCCGCACCCACACCACGCGCCACAGCCGCGATCCCGAAGCCCAAGCCACGCGCCAGCCACGCCAGCCCATGCCCCACCGGCGACAGCACCCGGCGGTACACCCACACCACCGGCACCACGATCCCGTACCTGACCCCCGGTACGACGACGTACTTCCACAGCGCGATCCACGGCAGCACCAGCACGCCGTACGCGACGTACCCGAGGGCCTTCGCGACGGGCACGAGGACGTGCTCGTAAAGCCACCCCGCCGGTACCACGAGCAGCACCCGGCCGACCGTGGCCAGTGCGCGGCCGCTCGCCTTCGCGGAGATCGTCAGCAGATCCCAGATCATCCGCACCGGCACGAACAGGACCAGCACGACGACGCGCACCGGGATCCTGATGACGGCGGTCAGACAGCCGTCCGCGCGCTCCGGCTCAAGCCGGACGAACCCGCGCGCGGGCTCCTGCCGTGCGGGTGGGTTCTCCTTCTCGAAATCCATGTCGTGCTCTCCCCCGTTTTCGACGCACTCCCAAGGACGCGCACGCGGCCCGTGCGGATCCCGATTCCCGCCACACGCGAAGACCCGGTCACTGGATCGTTCCCAGTGACCGGGCCTCCGTGGCGCGGGATCTACTTGACGGTCAGTGGCAGTAGCGTCTTGCCCGTCGGGCCGACCTGGATCTGCGTGTCCATCTGCGGGCAGACACCGCAGTCGAAGCACGGGGTCCAGCGGCAGTCCTCGACCTCGGTCTCGTCGAGCGAGTCCTGCCAGTCCTCCCAGAGCCAGTCCTTGTCGAGGCCGGAATCCAGGTGGTCCCAGGGCAGGACTTCCTCGTACGTGCGCTCACGGGTCGTGTACCAGTCGACGTCCACGCCGAATTGGGGCAGCGCCTTCTCCGCGCAGGCCATCCAGCGGTCGTAGCTGAAGTACTCACGCCAGCCGTCGAAGCGGCCACCGTCCTCGTACACGGCGCGGATGACGTGCCCGATGCGGCGGTCACCGCGCGAGAGCAGGCCCTCGATGATGCCGGGCTTGCCGTCGTGGTAGCGGAAACCGATCGACCGGCCGTACTTCTTGTCGGCGCGGATCTTGTCGCGCAGCTTCCCCAGCCGCGCGTCCGTCTCCGCCGCGGACAGCTGCGGGGCCCATTGGAACGGGGTGTGCGGCTTGGGGACGAAGCCGCCGATGGAGACGGTGCAGCGGATGTCGTTCTGCCCGGAAACCTTGCGACCCTCGGCGATGACCTTGACGGCCATGTCACCGATCTGCAGGACGTCCTCGTCGGTCTCGGTCGGCAGGCCGCACATGAAGTACAGCTTCACCTGGCGCCAGCCGTTGCCGTACGCCGTCGAGACCGTCCGGATCAGGTCCTCTTCGGAGACCATCTTGTTGATGACCTTGCGCAGCCGCTCGGAGCCGCCCTCGGGCGCGAAGGTGAGGCCGGACCGGCGGCCGTTGCGGGTCAGTTCGTTGGCCAGGTCGACGTTGAACGCGTCGACGCGGGTCGACGGCAGCGACAGGCCGACCTTGTCCTCCGTGTACCGGTCGGCCAGCCCCTTCGCGATGTCCGCGATCTCGGAGTGGTCGGCGGAGGACAGCGAGAGCAGCCCGACCTCCTCGAAGCCGGTCGCCTTGAGGCCCTTTTCCACCATCTCGCCGATGCCGGTGATGCTTCGCTCCCGCACGGGGCGCGTGATCATGCCGGCTTGGCAGAAGCGGCAGCCGCGGGTGCAGCCGCGGAAGATCTCGACGGACATCCGCTCGTGGACGGTCTCGGCGAGCGGGACCAGCGGCTGCTTGGGGTAGGGCCACTCGTCGAGGTCCATGACCGTGTGCTTGGACACCCGCCACGGGACGCCGGACTTGTTCGGTACGACGCGGCCGATCCGCCCGTCGGGCAGGTACTCGACGTCGTAGAAGCGCGGGACGTAGACGCCACCGGTCCTACTGAGCCGGAACAGCACCTCTTCGCGGCCGCCGGGGCGGCCCTCCGCCTTCCAGGCGCGGACGATCTCGGTGATCTCCAGGACGGCCTGCTCGCCGTCGCCGAGGACCGCGCAGTCGATGAAGTCCGCGATCGGCTCGGGGTTGAACGCCGCGTGGCCGCCGGACAGGACGATCGGGTCGTCGAGCGTGCGGTCCTTGGACTCCAGCGGGATGCCCGCGAGGTCCAGGGCGGTGAGCATGTTGGTGTAGCCGAGCTCGGTGGAGAAGCTCAGGCCGAATACGTCGAAGGCCTTCACGGGCCGGTGCGCGTCCACCGTGAACTGGGGGACCTTGTGCTCTCGCATCAGCGCTTCGAGGTCCGGCCAGACGCTGTACGTCCGCTCGGCGAGAACGCCGGCCTGTTCGTTGAGCACCTCGTAGAGGATCATGACGCCCTGGTTGGGCAGTCCGACCTCGTAGGCGTCGGGGTACATCAGCGCCCAGCGGACATCGCAGCTGTCCCAGTCCTTGACAGTGGAGTTCAGCTCACCGCCGACGTACTGAATGGGCTTCTGCACATGCGGGAGCAGAGCTTCGAGCTGCGGGAAGACCGACTCGGCAGACATCAGGCGAACCTTTGTGAGCTGGCAGGGTGACCATTCAGCGTACCCCGGTCACCGGCCGCCGAGATCCGCCCGCAGTTCCGGCCGGGACGCCCGGGCCCACACCTCGGGCAACTCCCGTTCCCTGATCGCCGCCTGTGCCTCCTCCTGGCCGTGCAGCAGGCCCCAGGTGAACGCCGTCTCGCCCGCCGCGTGGGCCTGGATCGCCAGGGTGCGCAGGGCCTCGCGGGCGACCACGCTGTCCTGGTGGTCGCCGAGGACGCTCTGGACCGCCTTCAGGCGCTTGGCGAAGCGCTTCGCGGGCTTGCCCAGCACGGGCCTGGCCGCCTCGGCGGCGTAGCGGGCGCGTTTGGCGGCCTTGCGGGCGTCGTGCATCGCGGCGTCGCGTTCCCCGGTGCCCGGCGGGAGGGCGAGCGCGTGCTCCATGCGGGTGGACAGGCGGTCGTAGTCCTTGGTGATGGCCTTGGGGACGACCGTCGCGGCCGGCTGCGCCGCGGCCCGCAGCAGGGGCGGGTCCGCCAGCAGGGCGTCCAGGGCATTGAGCAGGTCGAGGTAGCGCCTGCTGTCGAGTACGGCGATGGTCTTGCGGCGCGATCCGGTGCGGCGGGCGACGGACCAGATCCGCAGCCGGCCGCGCACCGGGCCGAGGAGGAGAGTCCTGGGGAGGTCCGTGATGCGGGCCTGGAGGCGGTCGTTGAGCACCTCGTGGTCACGGTCGACGCCCAGCTCCCCCGCGAGCCACTTGAGTTCCCCGGCGATCGGATCGGTGACGGCCGGGTCGACGACCTTGCGGTAGCTGCGGAAGGCGCTGCGCAGACGGCGGGTGGCGACCCGCAGCTGGTGTACGGAGTCGGGCAGGTCGCGGCGGACCGCGGGGTCGTACGCGACGATCGCCTCGGCCTGTGCGCGCAGATACGCCAGCACGTGGTCGCCCGCGGTGTCCGCACCGGGAGTCTTCGCCGCCCTCCTGCCCCTGCCCTGCTTCTTCGGGGTGTGCGGCGCCTGCTTCCGGCCTGCCTCCGGCGCCTCCTGCGGCGGGGCCGTGTCCTCCAGCGCCCTGGCCAGCTTCGAGGCCGAGGACGCGGGCCTGACCCCGGCCTTGCGCAGCCGCTTCTCCACGACGTCGAGGAAGGCCGGGCCGACGCCGTCGGCGAGCTCGACCTCGATCTCGGTCCAGTTGGCGGTCGCCGCCCCGGCGTCCAGGCGTTGCGCGGTGACCGCGTCGATGCTGACCTCGGCCAGCGGTTTCCCGGCCGCGTCGACGAGGTGGCACAGCTCGCGCGAGGAGAGCAGCCGGACGGCCGGGACCAGTGGCGCGTCGCGGATCCGGGAGCGTACGAGACCGGTCAGGGCGTGCGGCAGATCGGGGCCGAGCGGCGCGTGGATCTCGTCGCGGACGTCCGGCGAGACGGGCAGCTTGAGGTGCCAGCCCTCGTCGCTTCCGCCCGTGCGGCGGCGCAGCGTGATCGCGTTCGCGGCCAGCCGCAGATCGGGGGTGTCGTAGTAGACGGCGTCGAGCTCCGCGACGCCCCGGTCGACTACGGACGACACCCCGGCCACCTTGGTCAGGTCCGGCAGCCGGGTCTCGTCGGTGGCTTCGTACTTCCGCTCGATCTCGCGCTTTGTGTCCGCCATGAGTCGAATCTAGACGCGAAGGCGCTGTCCAGACAGATGGCCCGGGGCGCTCTATGCCGTTATGGGCCGCTGTACACGGATCGACTGGAGCAGTCCGATCGCGACCCACACCGCGAACATCGAGGATCCGCCGTAGGAGACGAACGGCAGGGGCAAGCCGGCGACGGGCATGATGCCGAGCGTCATGCCGATGTTCTCGAAGGACTGGAAGGCGAACCAGGCGATGATCCCGGCGGCGACGATCGTGCCGTACAGCTCGGTCGTCTCCCGGGCGATGCGGCAGGCGCGCCACAGCACCACGCCGAGGAGGACCAGGATCAGTCCGGCGCCGAGGAAGCCGAGCTCCTCGCCCGCGACGGTGAAGACGAAGTCGGTCTGCTGCTCGGGCACGAACTGGCCGGTGGTCTGGCTGCCCTTGAAGAGGCCGGTGCCGTGGAGGCCGCCGGAGCCGATCGCGATGCGCGCCTGGTTGGTGTTGTAGCCGACGCCCGCCGGGTCGAGCTCGGGGTTGGCGAAGGCGGCGAAGCGGTTGATCTGGTACTCGTCGAGCAGGCCGATCTGCCAGACCAGGACGGCGCCGAGGGCGCCGGTGCCGAGCAGGCCGAGGACCCAGCGGTTGGACGCGCCGGAGGCCAGCAGGACGCCGATGATGATCATCGCGATCACCATGACCGAGCCGAGGTCCGGCATCATCATGATGATGGCGATCGGGACGACGGCGAGACCCAGCGCCTTGACGACCGTGCGCTGGTCGGGGTGCGACTGGTCGCCCGCGTCGACGCGGGCCGCGAGCACCATCGCCATGCCGAGAATGATCGTGATCTTGGTGAACTCGGAGGGCTGCAGCGAGAATCCGCCGCCGAGCACGATCCACGCGTGCGCGCCGTTGACGGTCGCCCCGAGCGGGGTGAGCACCGCGAGGACGAGCAGAACGGACAGCCCGTAGAGGACGGGGACCGCGCCGCGCAGGGTGCGGTGTCCCAGCCAGATGGTGCCGATCATCAGGGCGAGACCGATACCGGTGTTGAGGGCGTGCCGGAAGAAGAAGTAGTACGGGTCGCCGTGGGTGAGCGCGTCACGGCCGCGGGTCGCCGACCAGACCAGCAGGGAGCCCACGAAGGAGAGCGCGAGGGCCGCGAGGAGCAGCGGCCAGTCGAGCCTGCGCAGCACGGAGTCGCGGGCGGCGAGCTTGGACCAGGGACCGCGTTCGGGGGCGTAGCGCTGGACCGAGAAGCGCTGGGTGGAGCCGGTCATCAGTCGCGCCTGCCGATCGCGATCTGCTCGCCGTCGATGGGGATCTCGGGCTTCTCGGGCACGTACGGCTTGATCTTCGGGGCGTCGATGGAGCCGTCCGTCTCGATCTTGGGGAGGGCCTGCTGCGGCTTGGGCAGCAGCGCCTTTTTGATGTTCTGCTTGCCGTCGGGCGTCAGCCCGTACATCGCTTCGTAGATCTTGCGCACGGCCGGGCCCGATGCGCCGGAGCCGGTGCCGCCCTGGGAGATCGTCATGATGATGGTGTAGTCCTCGGTGTACGAGGCGAACCATGAGGTCGTCTGCTTGCCGTAGACCTCGGCCGTACCCGTCTTGGCGTGCATCGGGATCTTCTTCTGCGGCCATCCCTGGAAGCGCCAGGCGGCCGAGCCGCGGCTGGCGACGCCTGCGAGGGCATCGTTTATCGACGCCTGGGTGTTCGCGCTCATCGGGAGCCTGCCCTGCGCCTTGGGCTTGATCTCATCGGTGCGCTTGCCGTCGGCGCTGATGACGGCCTTGCCGATGCTGGGCTCGTACATGGTGCCGCCGTTGGAGATGGCGCTGTAGATCTTGGCCATCTGGATCGGTGTGACGAGGGTGTCGCCCTGGCCGATCGAGTAGTTCACGGAGTCACCGGCGCGCATCTTGTTGCCTTCGAGGCAGTTCTCGAAGGCGATCTGCTCGACGTAGTCGCCGTTCTTCTTGCCCTGCTTGCACCAGGAGTCCTTGTTGGCCTCCCAGAAGCTCTGCTTCCACTGGCGGTCGGGGACGCGGCCGGGGACCTCGTTGGGGAGGTCGACGCCGGTCTCCTTGCCGAGGCCGAACTGGCGGGCGGTCTTGTAGAACCAGTCGCCGGTGTTCTTCGTCGGCTTGATGCCGCCGTCCTTCTGCCACTCCTTGTGCGCGATGCCGTAGAAGACGGTGTCGCACGAGACTTCAAGGGCCCGGCCCAGGTCGATGCTGCCGTAGCCCTTGGACTCGAAGTTCTTGAAGACCTGGTTGCCGATGGAGTACGAGGCGGGGCACGGGTAGTTGCCGTGGAAGTCGTATCCGGCGTTGACCGCGGCGGCCGACGAGATGACCTTGAAGATCGAGCCGGGTGCGGCCTGCCCCTGGATCGCGCGGTTCAGCAGCGGGTAGTTGGACCCCTTGCCGGTGAGCTTCGCGTAGTCCTTGCCGGAGATGCCACCGACCCAGGCGTTGGGGTCGTACGTCGGCTGGGAGGCCATCGAGACGACCCGGCCGGTCTTGGACTCCATGACGACGACGGCGCCGGCGTCCGCCTTGTAGTTCTCGTTGGTGTTCCTGTCGTTCTCCTTGCGCGCCGCCTTCATCGCCTCGTTGAGCTCGTACTCGGCGACGCCCTGCACACGCGCGTCGATCGAGGTGACGACGTTGGCGCCGGGCTGGGCCTCGTCGCTCTCGGCCTCGCCGATGACGCGGCCCAGGTTGTCCACCTCGTAGCGGGTGACGCCGGCCTTGCCGCGCAGCTCCTTGTCGTAAGTGCGCTCAAGGCCGGAGCGGCCGACCTGGTCGGAGCGCAGGTACGGGGAGTCGCTGTCCTGGGCCTTCTCGATCTCCACGTCGGTGACGGGAGAGAGATAGCCGAGGACCTGCGAGGTGGCGGCCTTGCCGGGCGCGGCGTAGCGGCGTACGGCGGTGGGCTCGGCGGTGATGCCGGGGAAGTCCTCGGCGCGCTCGCGGATCTGCAGGGCCTGCTGGGTGTTGGCCTCGTCGGTGACGGGGATCGGCTGATAGGGCGAGCCGTTCCAGCAGGGCTGCGGGGTCTTGGAGTCGCAGAGCCTGACCTTGTCGTGCACGTCCTTGGGCGCCATGTCCAGGACTTCGGCGAGACGGGTCAGCACGGCCTTGCCGTCGTCCTTCATCTTCATCAGCTCGGTGCGGCTGGCGGAGACGACGAGGCGGGTCTGGTTGTCGGCGATGGGCACGCCGCGCGAGTCGAGGATCGAGCCGCGCACGGCGGGCTGGACGACCTGCTGGACATGGTTGCTGGCGGCTTCGGCGGTGTACTCGTCGCCGTTGCGGATCTGGAGGTACCAGAGGCGTCCGCCGAGGGTCAGCAGGAGCGAGAAGACGAGTACCTGGATGATGACGAGCCGGATCTGGACCCTGGGGGTGCGCCCGGTCTCGGGGATATTGCTCATGCGGTCCGCCCACCGGTCGTCCGGGCGGGGACCCCGGAGCGCTCTCCCGGGAGATTCGGCCTCATGCGGTCCCCCCTCGGGTTGATCCGGGGCCCTGCCCCGGGGTGACGCGTCGTCACAGTCGCTTGACCCCCTTGATACGCCCGGCCTTCGCGGCCCGGGAGCGCGCGGCCTTCAGCCGCAGTCCCCCGCGCTGGTTGCCGATGCTCAGCCCGGTGCCCGAAGACATCCAGCCGGAGGCGACGTCGCTGCCGCCGCTCTGGGTGTCGGCGAGCGGGTCGTTCTCCGCGCGTCTCGCCAGGGCCATGATCAGCGGCACGACGAACGGGGCGAGCAGCAAGTCGTACAGCGCGGAGGTGAACAGCAGGCCGCCGATGCCCACGTGGCGGGCCGAGGTGTCACCGACGAGGGCTCCCACCCCGGCGTACAGCATGGTGGAGCCGAGGGCCGCGGCGACGACCACGACCATCGGTCCGGTGGCGGACCTGAGCTGGCCGCTCTCCGGCTTGGCGAGGCCCGCGAGGTAACCGATGAGGCACAGGACGAGCGCGTAGCGGCCCGCGGCGTGGTCGGCCGGCGGCGCCAGGTCCGCGAGGAGTCCCGCGCCGAATCCGATGAAGGCGCCGCTGACGTGCCCGTAGACGAAGGCCAGGCCGAGCACGACAAGAAGCATCAAGTCGGGTACGGCGCCGGGGAGTTGGAGCCTGGCGAGCACGGTGACCTGGACGACCAGGGCGACGATCACCAGGGTGGTGGAGAGCAGCATCCGGTTGAAGCGCACGAGGTTCAGCTCCTACTGGGTGCCGTTGACGGGGGGCGCCCCCGGGGTGACCGTGACGGTGACCGTGGGGGTGGGCTTGGGACCTGCGGGCTTGGGCGGCAGCACGGTGTCGCGCGGGTTCTCCCGCGGGGCCTCGACGACGACGCCGACGATGTCGAGCTTGGTGAAGCCGACGTACGGGCGGACGTAGAGGGTGCGGGTGAGGTCGCCGCCGGAGGGGTCGACGCGGATGACCTCGCCGACCGGGACGCCGGGCACGAAGGGCTTGGCCTTGCGGGAGCCGAAGGTGACGAGCCGGTCGCCCTTCTTGACCTTGGCCTTGCCGTTGAGCAGCTGGACGCTGAGCGAGCGGTCGCCCTGACCGGTGGCGAAGCCGATCTCGTTGCTCTTCTCCATACGGGTGCCGACGGTGAAGTCGGGGTCGTTGGCCAGGAGCACGGTCGCGGTGCTCGGGCCGACGGTCGTGACGCGGCCGACGAGTCCGTCGCCGTTGAGTACGGTCATGTCCCGCTTGAGGCCGTCGTTGCTGCCCGCGTCGATGGTGACGGTCCAGGAGAAGCCCTGGGCCGCTCCTATCGCGATGACCTCGGCGCCCTTGATGCCGTACTGCCCGGCGCCCGCTTTCTTGAGCATGCCGTCCAGCTCCCGGACGCGGCTGCGATTACGGTCGTCGCTGCCGAGTTTCTGCTTGAGTGCCGCGTTCTCGCGCTCCAGGGCGCTGATGCGGTTGTGCCGTTCCCCGGAGTCCCGAACGGCTCCTATGGCATTGCCGATCGGGTCGACCGCTGTGGCGACCCCGTTCTCCACCGGCCCGAAGACCGTGGCCGCGGCCTGTCTGGCACCGTCGACCGGCGACTGTTCACCACCGCGGATATCCACCGTAATCAGTGCGAATGCGATGGCGATCAGCAGCACCAGGAGCAGCCGGCTCTCTCGTGTGTCCCTCACGTGCGGCGGCCGTGCCTTCCTCGTCGGAATTCCCATGCCTGTATATCAACGATCCGCCGCACGAGGCGGCAGGCCTCGTGCGGCGGATTCTTTAAGCGATTCATCTACGGGGCTGAGCGTCCAGCACTTGCTGGAGCGCCTCGAACTCCTCGACGCACTTACCGGCCCCGAGGGCGACGGAGTCGAGCGGGTCCTCGGCGATGTGAATCGGCATGCCGGTCTCGCGGCGCAGCCGCTCGTCGAGGCCGCGCAGCAGGGCGCCGCCGCCGGTGAGGACGATGCCGCGGTCCATGACATCGCCGGACAGCTCCGGCGGGCACTTGTCGAGCGTCGTCTTGACCGCGTCGACGATGGCGTTGACCGGCTCCTCGATGGCCTTGCGCACCTCGGCGGCCGAGATGACCACGGTCTTGGGCAGACCGGAGACGAGGTCGCGGCCCCGGATCTCGGTGTGCTCGTCCTTGTCCAGGTCGAACGCGGACCCGATGGTGATCTTGATCTGTTCGGCGGTGCGCTCACCGAGGAGAAGCGAGTACTCCTTCTTGATGTGCTGGATGATCGAGCTGTCCAGCTCGTCGCCGGCGACCCGGATGGACTGGGCCGTAACGATTCCGCCGAGCGAGATGACGGCGACCTCGGTGGTGCCGCCACCGATGTCCACGACCATGTTGCCGGTGGCCTCGTGGACGGGCAGGCCGGAGCCGATGGCGGCGGCCATGGGCTCCTCGATGATGTGCACCTGACGGGCACCGGCCTGCGTGGATGCCTCGATGACGGCGCGCCGCTCGACACCTGTGATGCCGGAGGGCACACAGACGACGACCCGGGGGCGGGCCAGATAGCGGCGCTTGTGGATCTTCAGGATGAAGTAGCGGAGCATCCGCTCGGTGATCTCGAAGTCGGCGATCACGCCGTCCTTCAGTGGCCGGACGGCAACGATGTTGCCCGGTGTCCGGCCGATCATCTTCTTCGCCTCGGAACCTACCGCGAGGATGCCACCGGTGTTGGTGTTGATGGCGACGACGGAGGGTTCGTTGAGCACGATCCCGCGACCCCTGACGTACACCAGCGTGTTGGCAGTCCCGAGGTCGATAGCCATGTCACGGCCGATGAACGACATTGAGTTCCCCTTGTTCCCCATGAGGATGCGTCGGGCCTTCCCAAGTGGAGCGATGATGGCATTTGGTAGGCGAAAGAAGTGCTGTGGGCGTGGAGGCTTCCATCGTAGTGCCGCCTGCACGAACGCAGCGCGAGGGTCCTTCGCCATTGTGAGCGGAACACGTACCCGCCCCAGTAATGGTGACGTCGTGTCGGGGGGATGCGTTCCCTCCATCCTCCCGCATATACCGAAGGGCGACCGAATTACTTCGGTCGCCCCAGGCCACAGCTCTGAATGGCTGACGCTATGTCAGGAAATGCCGGGGAAGAAAAGCTTCAGCTCCCGCTCCGCGGACTCCTCGGAGTCCGAGGCGTGGATGAGGTTCTCCCGAACGATGGTCCCGAAGTCGCCACGGATGGAGCCACCCTGCGCCTGAATGGGGTCGGTGGGACCCGCCAACTGGCGCACACCCTCGATGACGCGCTCACCCTGGACGACGAGCGCCACGATCGGCCCCGAGGCCATGAACTCGACGAGCGGCTCGTAGAAAACCTTGCCCTTGTGCTCGCCGTAGTGCGACTCCAGGGTGTCCTGGTCGAGGCTGCGCATCTCCAGCGCGGTGATCGACCAGCCGGCCTTGCGCTCGATACGGCCGACAATCTCGCCGATCAGGCCGCGGCGAACCGCGTCCGGCTTGAGAAGGACGAGGGTGCGCTGGGTCATGTGCGGCTCCTTGCAGGGCATAGCGGATGCAATGCCCTGAGGCTACAAGGACACGCCGGAGGGGCAGCACCCGGACCGGCCCGCACGGCCACCGCCGGGGTTGCGCCCGGAACGCGCGAGGCCGGCCCGGACACCGCTGAGGCTGTGCCCGGACCCGCGAGGCAACTGAGGCCGAGCCTGGCCTGCCGGGGCCGGGCGCCCACCGCTGGGGCCACACGCCCGGCCTGCCGGGCCCGGCCCGGTCGCCGCTACTGAGGCTGCGCCTGGCCCTCGGGCTGCTCGGCCCGCGCCGCCCAGCGGGCCTTCGCCTCGTCGATCTGGCGGCCGTAGTGGATCGACGCCCACCACAGGCCCGCGAAGACCGCGCCCAGGAAGAACATCGTCGGGACCACGAAGCCGCTGACGATCAGCCCGATCTGGAGCGCCCAGCCGAGCTGGAGCCCGCCGGGGCGCGAGATCATGCCGCAGAGCAGCACGGACAGCAGCATCGCGATGCCGCACACCGTCCAGACCGCGGTCGTCGACAGGTCGTCCGACTTCATCGCGACCAGGCCCGCGAAGGCCACCACGAAGAACTCGCTGATCAGAGTGGAAGCGCAGAGCATACGCACAGGAAATCAGCCCTTCCCCAGGAGCAGCCGGGCTTCGCCGACCGTGATCACCGAACCGGTCACCAGGACGCCGCCGCCGGCGAACTCGCCGTCTTCCTCCACCAGAGTGAAGGCGGCTTCCAAGGCGTCGTCGAGGCGCGGCTCCACCTGCACGCGCTCGTCGCCGAATACCTCCACGGCCAGCGCCGCCAGCTCGTCCACGTCCATCGCGCGGTTCGCGGAGTTCCGGGTGACGACGATCTCCGCGAAGATCGGCTCGAAGGCCTCGAGTACGCCCCGTACGTCCTTGCCCTCGGTGGCGCCGACCACCCCGATCAGCCGGCTGAAGCTGAACGCCTCACCGACCGCCTGGGCAGCGGCCCTGGCCCCCGCCGGATTGTGCGCGGCGTCCAGGACGACCGTCGGGCCGCGCCGCACGACCTCAAGGCGGCCCGGTGACGTCACCGAGGCGAAGGCCTTGCGGATGGTCTCGATGTCGAGCGTGCGGGCCTTCTCGGCGCCGATGCCGAAGAACGCCTCGACCGCGGCCAGCGCCACCGCCGCGTTGTGCGCCTGGTGCGCGCCGTGCAGCGGCAGGAAGACCTCTTCGTACTCGCCGCCGAGGCCGCGCAGGGTGATCAGCTGGCCGCCGACCGCGACCTCGCGGGCGACGACGCCGAACTCCATGCCCTCGCGGGCGACCGTGGCGTCCACCTCGACGGCCTTCTTGAGCATGACCTGCGCGGCGTCCACCGGCTGCTGCGCCAGGATGACCGTGGCGCCCTGCTTGATGATCCCGGACTTCTCGACGGCGATCTCGCCGGGCGTGGAGCCCAGCCGGTCCGTGTGGTCCAGGTCGATGGGCGTGACGACGGCGACGGACGCGTCGATCACGTTGGTGGCGTCCCAGCTGCCGCCCATGCCGACCTCGACGACCGCCACGTCCACCGGGGCGTCGGCGAAGGCGGCGTACGCCATGCCCGTCAGCGCCTCGAAGAACGACAGCCGGTGCTCCTGCGAGCCGTCGGTCATCTCGATGTACGGAGCGATGTCCTGGTACGTCTCGATGAAGCGCTCGGCGTCGATGGGGGCGCCGTCCAGGCTGATGCGCTCGGTGATCGACTGCACGTGCGGGCTGGTGTAACGCCCGGTGCGCAGCTCGAAGGCGCTGAACAGGGCCTCGATCATGCGGGCCGTGCTGGTCTTGCCGTTGGTGCCGGTGATGTGGACCGACGGATAGGCGCGCTGGGGCTCGCCCAGGACGTCCATCAGTGCGGCCATCCGGACCAGCGACGGGTCGAGCTTGGTCTCCGGCCAGCGGCCGAGGAGCTCCTGCTCAATGGCTCGCAGCGCCTTGTCCACCTCCGGGTCCTGGGGGCGTCCTGGCACGTCCTCGCCCTGCGGCGCGCTGCCCTGCGTGCGCAGGGTGCGGCTGCCGGCCTCGATCACCGCCAGGTCGGGATCGCGGCTGGTCTCAGCCTGCGCGATCGCCTCGAAGGCGTCGTGGGCGTCGTCGGGGGCATCGCTGTCATCGTGCGGGGGGAGCTGACTCACGGGGCCAGTCTACGGAGCCCCGCCGACATCGCCGGTGACAGGACCTTGGACCCACTCTTCCGGGACCTTTGGCGTGGTGTGTCCGCAGAGGTGGGTGTAAGTCTGAGAGATCACGATCGGGAGGGTCTCAAGTGGGCGACACGGCCAAGGACATCGGCATCGACCTGGGGACGGCGAACACACTCGTGTACGCCCGCGGCAAGGGCATAGTCCTCAATGAGCCGTCCGTGGTGGCGATGAAGGCGGGCTCGGCCGTCGCACTGGCCGTCGGCACCGAGGCCAAGGAGACCATCGGCCGTACGCCCGGTTCGATCACGGCGATACGTCCACTGAAGGACGGCGTGATCAGCGACTACGAGGCCGCCGAGGAGATGATCCGGCACTTCGTGCGCAAGGCCGTTCCCGGCCGCAGGCCCCGTACCCGCATGGTCATCTGCGTACCGAGCGGCATCACACCCGTCGAGCGCCGTGCGATCGTGCACGCCGCCGATCGGGCGGGTGCCCGCGCGGTGCACCTCATCGAGGAGCCGATGGCCGCGGCGATCGGGGCCGGGCTGCCGGTGTCCGAGCCGCGCGGTTCCATGGTCGTCGACATCGGCGGCGGCACCACGGAGGTCGCCGTGATCTCGCTCGGCGGAATCGTCACGGCCCAGTCCCTGCGGGTCGGCGGCGACCGTCTGGACACCGCGATCTCGGACTACGTACGCAAGAAGCACGGCCTGTACATCGGTGAGCGGACGGCCGAGCACACCAAGATCTCCATCGGGTCCGCCTGGCCGGTGCCCGGCGGGACGACACGGGAGGAGAAAACCTTCACCGTGCGGGGCCGGGAGAAGGTCACCGGGCTGCCGCAGCTCCTGGAGCTGACGGCTCCCGAGGTCCGCGAGGCGCTCGACGAGCCGCTGGACGCGATCGTCGCGGCCGTGCGCGCCACCCTGGAGGCGTGCCCGCCCGAGCTGGCCGGCGATGTCATGGAGCACGGGATCGTGCTGACCGGTGGTGGCGCGCTGCTGCCGGGGCTCGATCTGCGGATCGCTTCGGCGACCGGGATCGCGGTGTACGTGGCGGACAACCCGCTGGACTGCGTGGCGCTCGGCTCCGGCAAGTGCGTGGAGGACTTCGACTCCCTCCAGAAGCTGCTCGCGGCCTGAGCGGCGGAGCGGCACGCGCGGCGGCCGGATCACGGCACGGCGCCGGGCACCCGCGCCGGATCACGGCACGGCGCCGGGCACCCGCGGATCAGCGGGCTCGGCACGGCGCCGGGCACCCCCGGCGCCGTGGCTCGGTGCGATCCCGCGCCCGTGCCGTGCGGGTGCTCAGAAGGCACCGGGCACGTGCGGTGTCGGGTTCCGGTGCGCGCCGCGGCCGGTCCGGGCGGGGCGGGGCGGGGTCCGGCTCAGGCGATCCCCGCCGGCAGGACGGCCACCACCTCGTACGTCCCGGCCCGGTGACCGGCCTCCAGCGTGCCGCCCATCGCCCGCACCCGCTCCTCCATCGAGAACGTCCCGGTGCCCGCCGAGACGGGCGCCCTGGCCGGCGCGGAGTCCGGCAGCGGGTTGCGGGCCTCGATGCGCAGCCGGCAGTCGTCGAGGGTGATGCGTACCCGCACGGTTTCGCCGGGTGCGTGCTTGGCCGCGTTCGTCAGGCACTCCTGGACCACCCGGTGGACCGCGGCCTGGCGCAGCGGTGACAGGCCGTACGCCGTCTCGGCGATCTCCAGCTCCACCGGGCTGCCCGCCTGCTCGCTCTCCGCGGCGAGGGCCGCGAGCCCGTCGAGCCCCGGGGTGGCGCCGCCCTCGCGGGCCCGGCGCACGATGATCTCGTTGAGGATGCGGTGCGCCTTGCGGGCGGTCTCGGACAGTTCGTCGAAGTCCTTATGGTGCGCCTCGCCGCGGGCCCGCACCGAGAGCACCTCGGCCCGCACGGTCAGCAGCGTCAGCTCACGGCCCACGAAGTCGTGCACGTCACGCGCGACCGAGGTGCGCTCCTGCTGGACGGCCTGCAGCGCGGTCGTGGTGGCCCGCTGGGCGGCCAGTTCCCGCACGAGATCCTGCCGGTACGCGGCGATGCCGACACCCGAGGCCAGCACCCCGATCGGCACCACCAGGCTGAGGAAGTCGCTCAGCGAATCGCCCCGGTACTCGGGCCGGCCCGGCAGATTGAACAGGGCGTACGACACGAGCACATATCCGACGGTGGCCAGGATCCCGGCCGCACGCCCCCGGTAGCGGCCGACGGAGTAGAGCGCGAACTGGACCAGGGTCAGCTCGTGCAGCCACCCCAGGAACAGCAGCGCCGCGAGGTACGGCACCCAGGGCGCCCGGCGCCGTACCAGCAGCGTCGCCGCGCCGATCGCGAGGACGACGGCCGCGTCCACGCCGGACAGCGAGTTGTCGGCCTTGGCGAGCCCCGGGATGTCGAGGCCCATCAGCGCGAAACAGCTCAGCACGGTGAGGACGTCGAAGGTGCGCGGCGAGACGGGGCGGTGCTCCAGCCAGCGACGGCCCACGGCCACCGCACGGCGTACCGGCGAGGTGGCGGGCGGTGCGTGCATGCCATCCATCATCCAAGGTCGCCCGACCCCTTCCGCAGGGCTTCGGGCACGAAATGAGTGATATGACGCACTGGCCGCGCAACGCCGAGGGGTCCCCGCGCAGCTGCGCGGGGACCCCTCGGTCGCGTACGTACGGCCCTACTTCTCCGGCAGCGCCGCCAGCTGCTCGGTGATGCGCACGATGTCCGCCTCGGCCTTGGCGAGCCGCCCGCGGATCTTGTCGACCACCTGGTCGGGGGCCTTGCCGAGGAAGGCCTCATTGCCGAGCTTCCCGTGGGCCTGGGCCTTCTCCTTCTCGGCCGCCGCGAGGTCCTTCGACAGGCGATTGCGCTCGGCCTCGACGTCGATCGTGCCGGACAGGTCGAGCGCGACCCTTGCCCCGGCGACCGGCAGCGACGCGGTGGCGTGGAAGTCCTCACCGGCGGGCTGGAGGCGCAGCAGCTGGCGGATGGCCGCCTCGTGCGGGGCCAGCGCCGTGCCGGTCAGGGTGAGCTCGGCCGGGACCTTCTGGCCGGGCTGCAGGCCCTGGTCGGAGCGGAAGCGGCGGACCTCGGTGACGACCTGCTGGACCAGCTCGATCTCCTGCTCGGCCGCGTGGTCGCGGAAGCCGGAGTCCGTGGGCCAGTCGGCGACGACGAGCGACTCCTTGCCGGTGAGCGTGGTCCACAGCGTTTCGGTGACGAACGGGACGACCGGGTGCAGGAGGCGCAGCGTGACGTCGAGGACCTCGCCCAGGACGCGCGCGGAGACCTTGGCCTCCTCGCCGCCCGCGAAGAACGTCGTCTTGGACAGCTCGACGTACCAGTCGAAGACCTCGTCCCAAGCGAAGTGGAAGAGCGAGTCCGAGAGCTTCGCGAACTGGTAGTCCTCGTAGTACGCGTCGACCTCGGCCACCGTCGCGTTGAGCCGCGACAGAATCCACCGGTCGGTCGCCGACTGCCGCTCGACCGGCGGCAGTTCGCCCTCGACGGTCGCGCCGTTCATCAGGGCGAAGCGCGTGGCGTTCCAGATCTTGTTGGCGAAGTTGCGGGATCCCTGGACCCAGTCCTCGCCGATCGGGACGTCGACGCCCGGGTTGGCGCCACGGGCGAGGGTGAAACGGACCGCGTCGGAGCCGTACTTGTCCATCCAGTCCAGCGGGTTGACCGCGTTGCCGAAGGACTTCGACATCTTCTTGCCGAACTGGTCGCGGACCATGCCGTGCAGGGCGATGGTGTGGAACGGCGGGGTGCCGTCCATCGCGTACAGGCCGAACATCATCATCCGGGCGACCCAGAAGAAGAGGATGTCGTAGCCGGTGACCAGGACCGAGTTCGGGTAGAACTTCTCGACGCTCGGGGTCTGTTCGGGCCAGCCCAGCGTGGAGAACGGCCACAGCCCGGAGGAGAACCAGGTGTCCAGGACATCCGTGTCCTGGTGCCATCCTTCGCCGGTGGGCGCCTCGTCGTCGGGGCCGACGCAGACGACCTCCCCGCCCGGCCCGTACCAGACCGGGATCCGGTGGCCCCACCAGAGCTGACGCGAGATGCACCAGTCGTGCAGGTTGTCGACCCAGCCGAAGTAGCGGGGCTCCATCTCCTTCGGGTGGATCTTGACCCGCCCGTCGCGGACCGCGTCGCCGGCCTCCTTCGCCAGCGGGGCGACCTTGACCCACCACTGCAGGGACAGCCGCGGCTCGATGGTCGTCTTGCAGCGGGAGCAGTGCCCGACGGAGTGGACGTACGGACGCTTCTCCGCGACGATCCGGCCTTCGGCGCGCAGCGCGGCGACGATGGCGCTCCGTGCCTCAAGGCGGTCGAGCCCCTGGAAGGGCCCGTGCGCGGTGATGACGGCGCGCTCGTCCATCACGGCCAGATTGGGCAGACCGTGGCGCTGGCCGATCTCGAAGTCGTTCGGGTCGTGGGCGGGCGTGACCTTGACGGCGCCGGTGCCGAACTCCGGGTCGACGTGCTCGTCGGCCACGACCGGGATACGGCGGCCGGTGAGCGGCAACTCGATCTCGGTACCGACGAGGTGCTTGTACCGCTCGTCGTCGGGGTGGACGGCGACAGCGGTGTCACCGAGCATCGTCTCGGCGCGGGTCGTCGCGACGACGATCTCGGCGTCCCCGGAGCCGTACCGGACGGAGACGAGCTCGCCGTCGTCCTCCTGGTACTCGACCTCGATGTCGGAGATGGCCGTCAGACAGCGCGGGCACCAGTTGATGATGCGCTCGGCGCGGTAGATCAGCTCGTCGTCGTACAGCTTCTTGAAGATGGTCTGGACGGCCTTGGACAGACCCTCGTCCATGGTGAAGCGCTCGCGCGACCAGGCGACGCCGTCACCGAGACGCTTCATCTGCCCGGAGATCTGGCCGCCGGACTCTTCCTTCCACTTCCAGACACGCTCGACGAACGCCTCGCGACCCAGGTCGTGGCGGGACTTGCCCTCCTTGGCGAGCTCGCGCTCGACGACGTTCTGGGTGGCGATGCCGGCGTGGTCCATGCCGGGCTGCCAGAGGGTCTCGTAGCCCTGCATGCGCTTGCGGCGGGTGAGGGCGTCGATCAGCGTGTGCTCGAAGGCGTGCCCCAGGTGGAGCGAGCCGGTGACGTTCGGCGGCGGGATGACGACGGTGAACGGCGGCTTGTCGCTCTGCGCGTCGGCTTCGAAGTAACCGCGCTCCACCCAGCGCTCGTACAGCTTCCCCTCTACCTCGGCCGGCGCGTACTGGGTCGGCAGTTCGGGGGCGGGGGCTGCGGGCTGTTGCGATGAGTTCTCGGTCACAGGCTCAGTTTACGGGCGTCACGACCCCGTACCGAAACCGGATTCCCGGTACCCGGCATGGGCCCCACCGCCGCATGATGTTGCAGGTTCCGTCAGGATGTTCGGAACGCGTAAACATCTGGAGGGGAACCCGGTAATGAGCTACAACCAGCCAGGCCCGTACGGCGGGCAGCCACAGCAGCCGGGCCCCTACGGCCAGCAGCCCCAGTACGGTGGCGGCCAGTTCCCGCCGCCCGCGCCGGCCGCGCCGAAGAAGAAGACGGGTCTGATCGTGGGCGTGGTGGTTGTGGCGCTCGCGGTAATCGGCGGGGGTGCCTACTTCCTGGTCGGTCCCGGCGGCTCGGGTGGCCTTGAGGACGACGGCCCCCACAAGCTGACGACTCCGGCGACGGTGCTCGGCGAGTACAAGCGCCTCAGCGGGGACTCCGTCGGCAAGACGCCGAATGCGGAGACCAAGCAGAAGTTCACCGACATGGGTGTCGAGGACGGCCACCCCGCCACCGGCATCTATTCGACGACGGACCTCACCAAGTTCGACCCCAAGAACCCCAGCTCGCTGGAGGACGCCAAGGACTCGAAGAGCCTGAATCTCTTCGGCGCCTGGGGCAAGATCAGCGACCCCGAGAAGGCCGTCGACGCGTACTTCGCCAACACGAAGCGCGAGGCCGAGAAGGAATCCGAGAAGACCAAGGTCACGCTGGTCGGCGAGCCCGAGGAGGTCTCCCCGGACGGCTTCGACGGCGGCATCATGAAGTGCCAGGCCATGGAGTCCAAGAACCCCACCACGGGACAGGCGCAGACCAGCTCCTTCTGCGCCTGGTCGGACTACAGCACGATGGGCGTCGTCGCTTCCAACAGTGCGGCGAAGCCCACCAGCACGGAGGAGGCGGCCAACATCACCGCCAAGCTCCGCACGGAGATCCGCGTCAAGCAGTAGCCGCGCGCGGACTCAACACGCAGGGGCGCCCGGCCAGTCGACCGGCCGGGCGCCCCTGCGTCGTTCATACCGCGCGTAACCGCTACGCGGACTTCTCGTGGCGCTCGCCCTTGCCCACGATCCGCGGGACCAGCGTCGGGTACACGTTGGAGCGGACCACTTCGGCCGTGATGACCACGCGGGCCACGTCCTTGCGGGACGGGACCTCGTACATCACCGACATCAGGACTTCCTCCATGATGGCGCGCAGACCGCGTGCGCCCGTCTGGCGGAGGATCGCCTGGTCAGCGATCGCTTCCAACGCCTCGTGCTCGAACTCCAGCTCCACGCCGTCGAGTTCGAAGAGCCGCTCGTACTGCTTGACCAGTGCGTTGCGCGGCTCGATGAGGATCTGGAGCAGCGCTTCGCGGTCCAGGTTGTGGACCGAGGTGAGGACCGGGAGGCGGCCGATGAACTCGGGGATCATCCCGAACTTCACCAGGTCCTCCGGCATGACCGCCTGGAACTGGTCGCTCGCCTCGATCTCCCGCTTGGAGCGGATCGTCGCACCGAAGCCGATGCCCTTGGCACCCGCCCGCGACTCGATGATCTTCTCCAGGCCGCTGAACGCGCCGCCCACGATGAAGAGCACGTTCGTCGTGTCGATCTGGATGAACTCCTGGTGCGGGTGCTTGCGTCCGCCCTGCGGGGGGACCGAAGCCGTCGTGCCTTCCAGGATCTTGAGCAGCGCCTGCTGGACGCCTTCGCCGGAGACGTCGCGCGTGATCGACGGGTTCTCGCTCTTGCGGGCGACCTTGTCGATCTCGTCGATGTAAATGATCCCGGTCTCGGCCTTCTTGACGTCGTAGTCGGCGGCCTGGATCAGCTTCAGCAGGATGTTCTCGACGTCCTCGCCGACATAGCCGGCCTCCGTCAGCGCCGTCGCGTCCGCGATGGCGAACGGGACGTTGAGCATCCGGGCCAGCGTCTGCGCCAACAGCGTCTTGCCGGAGCCCGTGGGGCCCAGCAGCAGGATGTTGGACTTGGCGAGCTCGATCGCGTCCTCACGCCCGGCCGCGCCGCCGTTCTCGCCGGCCTGGACGCGCTTGTAGTGGTTGTACACCGCCACCGAGAGGGCCTTCTTCGCGGGCTCCTGCCCGACGACGTAGCCCTCGAGGAACTCGTAGATCTCGCGTGGCTTGGGAAGCTCTTCCCAGCGCACTTCCGAGGTCTCGGCGAGCTCCTCCTCGATAATTTCGTTGCAGAGATCGATGCACTCGTCGCAGATGTACACACCGGGCCCTGCGATGAGCTTCTTCACCTGCTTCTGGCTCTTGCCGCAGAACGAGCACTTGAGCAGGTCGCCGCCATCACCGATGCGTGCCACGAGGTGCTTCCCCTTCGCCTGGGAGACGCCTGGTTCAGCGACTCCTGGTGCCTCATATCCGACGGTACCTTGCCCGGACCCCCGTACGGGCCCCCCTTGGCACGGTTCACATTGTCGTGGACGGTGCCAAGAGGTGGGGTACGTATCAGGCGGCCGCTTGGGCCGTCGTCTTACGGGTGGACACGATCTGGTCGATCAGACCATAGGCGAGAGCGCCGTCGGCCGTAAGGATCTTGTCGCGCTCGATGTCCTCGCTGATCTTCTCCAGCGGGGTGGTGGAGTGCCTCGCGAGCATCTCCTCCAGCTGAGCGCGCATCCGCAGGATCTCGTTGGCCGCGATCTCCAGGTCGGAGAGCTGCTCGCGGCCGGTCTGCGAGGACGGCTGGTGGATGAGGACGCGGGCGTGCGGCAGAGCCATCCGCTT
The DNA here is from genome assembly GCF_051131715.1 of Streptomyces sp. A5-4. Lineage (NCBI taxonomy): Bacteria > Bacillati > Actinomycetota > Actinomycetes > Kitasatosporales > Streptomycetaceae > Streptomyces > Streptomyces sp. A5-4. The sequence goes on from NZ_CP178591.1 coordinate 2,432,038, forward strand.
GCCGGGCGTACCGGCGGCGAGCAGCACGGCCGCGGCGGAGGCCGCCTGGCCCATGCAGACCGTCTGGATGTCCGGCTTCACGAACTGCATCGTGTCGTAGATGGCCGTGAGGGCCGTGAACGAGCCGCCGGGGCTGTTGATGTAGATCGAGATGTCGCGGTCCGGGTCCATCGACTCCAGGCACAGCAGCTGCGCCATGACGTCGTTGGCGGAGGCGTCGTCGATCTGCACACCGAGGAAGATCACGCGCTCCTCGAAGAGCTTCGCGTACGGGTCGTACTCACGCGTGCCCTGCGAGGTGCGCTCGACGAAGCGCGGGACGATGTAGCGGTTGTCTACCTGGGGGCCCGTGTAGAGGCCGCTCGCGGAGTAGTCGTTCATGTGGGTGTTCACCATCCTGGTGGCGTTCGGTGGGCTGGGGAGGTTCGGCTGCCGGGACTCAGGCCCCGGTGCCGCCACCACCCGGAACACCCGAGGCGGAGGCCATGATGTCGTCGATGATGCCGTACGCCTTGGCCTCTTCGGCAGAGAACCAGCGGTCGCGGTCACCGTCGCGGATGATCGTCTCGATGCTCTGGCCGGAGTGCCGCGCGGTGATCTCGGCCATGCGCTTCTTCGTACGGAGAAGCTGCTCGGCCTGGATCTTGATGTCGGAGGCGGTGCCGCCGAGGCCCGCGGAGCCCTGGTGCATGAGGATGTCGGTGTTGGGAAGCGCGAAACGCTTACCGGCGGCGCCACCGGTGAGCAGGAACTGGCCCATCGAGGCCGCCATGCCCATACCGATCGTGACCACGTCGTTCGGGATGTACTGCATGGTGTCGTAGACGGCCATGCCTGCGGTCACCGAGCCACCGGGGCTGTTGATGTAGAGGTAGATGTCCTTGTCCGGTTCCGCGGCAAGGAGGAGCAGCTGCGCCGTGATCTTGTTGGCGATGTCATCGTCGACCTGCTGTCCGAGGAAGATGATGCGCTCACCGAGCAGTCGGCTGTAGACCTGGTCGCCGAGGCCACCACCGAAGGACGGCTCACCGGCGGCCTGGGGCATCAGATTCGTCACGTATCCACCTGCTCGTCTCTGACGGCTCCAGCCGTCTCAGCGTCTTCGTACCGGAAGGCGGGGACTCCCCCACGCTCCTCTTCATGGACCCTAACGCGCAGGTGGGACAACGCCATCCCGCTTCCCGAACTGTTCGCTCGGAGCGCAAGGTCCGGGCCCGTACCGGTGTACGACGACGGGCCCGGACGCGTGAAGCGTCCGGGCCCGTCGGCAGGAATCAGGCAGAGGCTCAGGCCTCGGTCTTGTCCTTGGACTCGGCGTCGCCGGCCTCAGCCGACGCGTCGGCCTGGTCGGTGTCGGAGGCCGCCTCGACCGCTTCCGCGGTCTCCTCGTCCTCGTCGTCGAGCTCGACGAGCTCACCGTTGGTGTCGGTGACCTTGGCGGCCTCGACCACCACGGCCAGCGCCTTGCCGCGGGCGACCTCGCCGACGAGCATCGGAACCTGGCCGCCTTCGACGACGGCCTGGGCGAACTGGTCGGGGCTCATGCCGGAGGTGGCCGCACGCCGCATGAGGTGCTCGGTGAGCTCCTCCTGGTTGACGTTCAGCTTCTCCTTGTTGACGAGCTCGTCAAGGATGAACTGGGTCTTGATGCCCTTGACGGCCTGCTCGGAGAGCTCGGCCTCGAACTCCTCGGCCGTCTTGCCCTGAATCTCGAGGTACTTCTCAAGGTTCAGGCCCATCTGGCCGAGCTGGTGGTTCTCCAGGTTGTGCTTACGGGTGTTGACCTCGTCCGCGAGAAGCTTCTCGGGGATCGGGACCTCCGCCAGCTTCAGCAGCTCGTCGAGGACGCGCTCCTGGGCCTGCGTGGCCTGGTCGTACTGCTTGGTGCTCTCGAGGCGCTTGCGGCTGTCGGCCTTGAGCTCGTCCAGTGTGTCGAACTCGCTCGCCATCTGCGCAAAGTCGTCATCCAGCTCGGGCAGCTCGCGAGCGGCGACCGCGGTGACCTTGACGGCGACCTCGGCCTCCTTGCCCTCGGCGGTGCCACCCTTGAGCTCGGAGGTGAAGGTGGCCTCGCCACCGGCCTCCAGGCCCGTCACGGCCTCGTCAATGCCTTCGAGAAGTTCGCCGGAACCGATGGTGTACGAGACACCCTCGGCGACGCCGTCATCAAGGACCTCGCCGTCGACCTTGGCCTCCAGGTCGAGCGTCACGACGTCGCCTTCGGCGGCGGCGCGCTCGACCGGGTTGGTGGAGGCGAAGCGCTCGCGCAGCTCCTCCACGGCCTTGTCGACGTCCTCGTCCTTGACCTCGATGGCGTCCACCTCGACCGCGATGCCGGAGTAGTCCGGGATCTCGATCGTCGGGCGGATGTCGACCTCGGCGGTGAAGGACAGCAGCTCGCCGTCCTTCAGCTCGGTGATGTCGACGTCGGGCTGGCCGAGAACGTTCAGCTCACCCTCGTTGACAGCCTCGGTGTAGAACTTCGGGAGGGCGTCGTTGACGGCCTCCTCCAGCACAGCTCCACGGCCGAACCGCTGGTCGATGACTCGGTTCGGGATCTTTCCCTTACGGAAGCCCTTCACCGTGACCTGCTGGTTGATCTTCTTGTACGCCGCGTCGAGGCTGTCCTTGAGCTCCTCGAAGGGCACCTCAATGCTGAGCCGAACCCGGGTCGGGTTCAGGGTCTCCACGGCGCTCTTCACGGTTCGGTCTCCTTGGGGCTGACTTCTGGATTTCTGCTGGGCCGCACGGTGGCGGCTTCGCCGATCGGGCCCGGCACATCAGACACACGGGCACGCAGCTTGCATAGTAACGGCAAGCGGGAGGAGTCCCACAATGCGATCTTGAACGTGATCGCACGGGGACCCGGCCGGCAACTCTGCTGGTAAAGGTGATGATGGTCGGGGTGGCCGGATTCGAACCGACGACCTTCCGCTCCCAAAGCGGACGCGCTACCAAGCTGCGCCACACCCCGTCGGTGCGACACGTAGGGTACATGCCCGCGGGCGGCGCGTCCGCCGCATTGTTCGCGGGCAGGCCCGCCGCCCCGCCCACCGCGATACGGGTGTGCGCCGAACGGCCGGAACCCGCTACGATGCTCTCCGTGCCGCGGTCACCGACCTGCGGCGCGACATGTGCGGGCGTAGCTCAATGGTAGAGCCCTAGTCTTCCAAACTAGCTACGCGGGTTCGATTCCCGTCGCCCGCTCCACATGACGAAGGCCCAGGTCAGCGGCGTAAATCCGCTTCCTGGGCCTTTGTCGTTTTACCGGCCGGGACCCGGAGATCAAGTCACCGGGTCCGGGACGGAGTTGGTCCGTGCGCCTTGCCAGCTCCGCGCTCAGAAGCTGATCTGGTTGATGGTGTCCGCTATCGAGTCGAGGAATCGACTGATGGACGGCGCCATGCCGGTGGACGCGAGGAAGAAGCCGAAGAGCACGGCCACCACCGCGGGCCCCGCCTTGATCGAGCCCCCGCGGATCAGCACCACCAGCACGATCGCCAACAGAAGCACCACAGACAGTGAGATGGCCACAACTGATCACACCCTTGGTCGGTCCGCCTTGCCGGCCCGGGAGCGCGCGACCCAGCACACACCCGCAAGCCTCCATCGTGCCACCAACTCACCACTGGTGGCTGCCGGGTGACGGAACGTGGGAGACCGGCCGGCGCCTCCGGTGCGCCCCGCCTGTACCCCGGCGCGGTCGCCGTACGCGCACAACGCCGAATTGAACGGTCCTGCGCGGAAGTTAATGGAGCTTGATCGTTTCATTACCCACACATGACGTTCGCAGGAAATTCGAATAACGGACGCACGGGTTCGGGGACGGTCGACAAAGGCGGAATGAGCCGGACATTTCACCCGAGTCACCCGTCGGCGGTATGCACCATTTAAGTGGGATGAGTTGGGTCATAATAGGGCGAAAATGTGACCTACGCCATTGTCCGTCATGGTCATGTCGACCTCTTCCCCAATGGGGTACACGCACAAATAGCAGAAGGGTGAGAACGGGGTTTTACGAAATCGATCCGCCAAGGCTAGGGTGCCTCAGATGTTTCACGCTCCGCACGGATATCAGCGGGCCCCGCTCCCCCCGGCCCGGGAGTTGGAGCCCGAAGCCCCCCTTGCACGGACCGCCGCGGCCACCTCGCGGTCCGGGGCCGAAGCAGTACCCACGCCCTCCCCCAAGGGCGCCCCCACCGCGAAGCACCGCGACGCGTTCTTCGACAACGCCAAGTACCTGGCCATCGTGTTCGTCGCGGTGGCGCACGCGTGGGAACCGGTGATGGACGGCAGCCGCACCACCAGGGCGATCTACATGGTGGTCTACAGCTTCCACATGCCGGCCTTCATCATCATTTCCGGCTACTTCTCGCGCAGCTTCGACCTGAGCCGCAAGAAACTCCAGAGACTCGTCACGGGCGTCGCCGTCCCGTATGTGCTCTTCGAGACCGCCTACGCCTTCTTCAAGCGGTGGGCCGACAACGATCCCGGTCACCCGATCAGCCTGCTCGACCCCTGGTATCTGACCTGGTTCCTGATCGCACTGTTCATCTGGCGGCTGACCACCCCGCTGTGGCAGGCGCTGCGCCACCCGATGCCGGTCGCTCTCGGCCTCGCCGTCCTCGCCTCCGTCACCCCCAACATCGGCGACGCCCTCAACCTCCAGCGCGTACTGCAGTTCCTGCCGTTCTTCGTACTGGGGCTGATGCTGAAGCCCGAGCACTGGCAGATGGTGCGGCGCCGCGAGGTCAGGCTGCTGGCCCTGCCGGTCGTCCTGGGCGCGCTGCTCTTCGCGTACTGGGTCGCCCCTCGCCTGCGGCTCGGGTGGTTCTACCACAGCAGTTCCGCCCAGGAGACCGGCGCTCCGTGGTGGGCCGGGGTCGTCATGGCCTTCGCGCTCTTCGGCTGCTCGCTCGTCCTCACCGCCTGCTTCCTGGCGTGGGTGCCCGGCCGCACGATGTGGTTCACGGTGCTGGGCGCCGGCACCCTCGGCGGTTATCTGCTGCACGGCTTCCTGGTGAAGGGCGCCGGTTACGCGGGCTGGTTCGAGACGTACACCTGGCTGTCGACGCCACTCGGCGAGATCTTCGTGACGGTGGTGTTCGCCGTGGCGGTCACCCTGTTCTGCACGCCGCCGGTGCGGCGGCTCTTCCGGTTCGCGCTGGAGCCCAAAATGGACTGGGCGTTCCGCCGCGACGCGGGCGAGGCCGCGCGCAAGCGGGAGAGCGAGCAACAGCCCGAGCGGGAGCGGCAGCTCGTCAGCTCCTCCTCCTAGGTCCGGAAACAGCCTGGGAGAGGCCGAGGAGGCGGCGTACCTCCGTGTATTTGAGCGTGAGCCGGGCCCTGGTCACCTCGTCGAGTACGGCGAGGCGACCGGGGTCCGCGTTGTGTGCGAGGTCCGCCTCCTTGACCAGCAGTGCGCCCGGTGTCGCCAGGATGCGGGCGGTGTACGCCGCCCCGTCCTCCCCCGGGCGCTTGGTGACGGCCAGCACCATGTCCTTGACGGAGCGCGGCAGTTCGGCGTTCTCCAGCCACTCGGGGGACAGCGCGTCGTCCTCCACCGCGTCGTGCAGCCAGGCCGCCGCGATCTGCTGTTGGGTGCCACCCGCGGCGCGTACCCCTTCGGCGACGGCCTGGAGGTGCTCCACGTACGGGCGTCCCGCCTTGTCGGTCTGTGTGGCGTGCGCGTCGCGGGCGACGGCCTCCACCTCGGCCAGGGTCAGATAGGTCATGCCCCCACACTTACCGCATGGCCGCGCGCGCCGGCAGTGAGGTGGACGCCCACCCCAGCAGCAGTGTCGCGGCCACGAACGAGCCGTAGACGACCGGCGGGATGTACGGGGCCTCTCCCGTCAGAGCGTTCATTATCGGGATGAGTGTGGCCAGGGCGATGCCCGAGCCCAGCGCGATGCCCGCCAGCGTGACCAGCAGTGCCTCCCAGCGCACCATGCCCATCACCTGGCGGCGGGTGGAGCCGATCAGCCTGAGGACGCCCAGCTCGCGGCGGCGGGCGAGGTCCGTCATCACCAGGGTGTTGGCCGCGGCGATCGCGGCGAAGCCGCCGAGGACCGCGGCCATGGTGGTGTTGGCCCAGGCGTTGATTTCACGGTCCAGGCCGACCGCCGTGGTGTAGCCGGCCTTGTCGGTCACCGAGCCCAGCCGCCCGAGCCCGGTCGCCGCCTCGGGGGCGCCCCGGACGAAAGAGGTCCGTGGCGAACGGCAACGAGGTGTGGGTCGCCAACGTGCTCTGGGCCAGGGTGACCTGGGACAGGCCCAGGCCCCGGCTGTACGTGGCGATCACCCGCGGGGCCGCCTTCGTGCCGTCGGGAAGGCGCAGTTCGAGACGGTCGCCGGTCTTGACCTTCTTCGAATCGGCGAGCGAGTCGTCGATGGCAACGGTGTCCTTGCCGAGCCCGGCGAGCGAGCCCGTGGTGACGTCGAGGTCCTGGACGGCCGCCAGGTCGCGGCCACTGCCCGTGATTCCCTGGGTGGTCATCGACTGGATAAGTTGTCTCCGAGCGAGCCGACCTCGACCAGGACCGCGGTGTTGTTGATGCCGACGGCCGAGGTGACGCCGGGGACACCGGCGGCGCGGGCGGCGGCGTCGGAGGGCAGGCCCTTGGCGTCGGCCAGGGAGGCGTCCTCGACGGCGCCGCGGTCGTCGCCGGTGTGGACCTGGGCGTGTGTGCCGAGGGCGGCGGAGACCTGGTCGGCGAGGGCTGCCGGGGTGGTGCCGGGGTCGGCGAGCACGGCGATGGCGTCGACCCTGCCGGGGTGACCGGAGAGCTGCCCGGCCCGGTGGTCGGTGAACCAGGCGGTACCGGGGCCGTCCGCCGCGATGCCGGAGACGGTGAAGTCCCGGGCGCCCAGGGCCGTATCGAGTCGCACGGAGGCACCGACGCGCGCGCCGAGCCGCTCGGCCGCCGTGGTGTCGAGGACCGCTTCCCGGTCCGTACGGGGGGGGCATGCCCGAGGTGAGCTTCGTACCGGTGAAGGCGGTGGAGCCCCAGCCGTGTCCGGTCAGGGCGGCGGTGGTCGGGCCGGATTCCGCGCCCTTCCCCCGGACCGGGAAGGTCAGGTCGCCGATCGCGGCGGACGCGCCGGGGGCGGCGGCCTTGCGGACCAGGGCCGCGTCGAGGCGGGCCGTGTCGGGCAGCGAGGCGGAGACGGTCTCGCGCTCCTCGCCGCTGCCGGATGTGAGGTGGACCTGCTGGTCGGCGGCGGCGACCACGGGGGCACCGGCGTAGCGGGCGGGCGGGACGGATGCGCGCAGGCCCGTCTCCAGCAGGATTCCGCAGGCGGAGACGATCAGTGCGGCCATGGCGAGCGCGACGAACGTGCCCACGAAGGCGGCGGGGCGGAAGCGGACGGCGGCCCTGGCCAGGCCGTTCGGGATGAACATCAGGTGCCGCACCCGCGTAGGCCGGCCGCGAGGGCCCCGCCCTCAGCCCCGGGCGGGGTCCTCCACCACACGGGCGAGACCGTCGAGCATCGCGGTGAGCCCCAGCTCGAACAGCGCGTCCAACTTCAGGTCGTACCCGTCCCGGAGGGCCCCGGTGACCTTCGCGAAGGTCGGGAAGGCGCCTGACGCGGCAAGCGCCTCCAGCGCGGGCGTCTGCCGGTCCATCCAGTCGTCCTCCGAAAGCCCGGTCGCCGCCTCGGCCTGCGCCTCGCGCTCCAGATGGATCGCGAGGCCCTGGACATGCGCGTACACCAGCACATGCAGGTTCATCAGGGTCTCCGCGCCGAGCCCGTGACCGTCGAGCGCGCTCAGCGCCCACTCTGCGTGCACCATCAGGTTGGGCAGCATCAGCGGCCGGCCGAGCGAGCCGATGTGCGCGAGCCACGGGTGCCTTCGGTGCAGCGCCCACAGGGTGTGCGCACCCAGTTCGAGCCGGGCCCGCCAGCCCTCGGGCGCGTCGGCGGCCGGCGGGTAGGCCGGTTCCCCGTACACGGCATCGGCCATGAGCAGCACCAGGTCGTCCTTGCTGGTCACGTAGCGGTACGGGGACATCGCGGCGACCCCGAGCCGGGCGGCGACCCCGCGCATCGACAGTGCGGCCAACCCCTCCGCATCGGCGAGGGCGACGGCCGCGCGCACGATGCGGTCACGGGTCAGCTCGTGGTCGGGCTCGGGCGCCATCCGGCGCCGGGCCGTGCGGGCGGCGGCCACGACGGTGCCCACCCGGGGCTCGGCCTCGACCAGCCCCTCCTGCCGCAGGGTCGCCAGCGCCTTGGTGGCGGTGGCCGGCGCGACCTCCCACTCCCTGGCGATCTGCCGGGTCGAAGGCACCCGGTCACCGGGCGCCAGTTCGCCTTCCGCGATACGCCGCCGAATCTCGGCGACGATGCGGAGATAGGGCGGATCAATTTTCGCGGCCACAGCCACCTCCTCCAACCTGTACTAGGACAGACCTTACCAGCGCCAACCCGCCAGGGCGCCTCAACTGTCCTAGCTCAGAGGCGCTTTCAGCGCCATTGCCGACCCTGCGCGTACAGCGTACATTCAGCCTCGTACACCGTACCGAGGAGGCAACATGAAGACCGTACTGATCTCCGGCGCGAGCATCGCGGGCCCCGCACTCGCCCACTGGCTGCACCACCACGGATTCGCCCCGACCATCGTCGAGCGCGCCCCCGCCCCGCGCGCGGGCGGCCAGGCGATCGACGTGCGGGGCGTGGCGCTGGACGTGGTCGACCGCATGGGTATCGGGACACAACTGCGCGCGGCCCGCACCAGGATGCGCGGGATGTCGATGCTCGACGGCGCGGGCAACGAGGTCCACCGCTCCACGGAGTCGACCTTCAGCAGCGGACAACTCGACAGCGAGGACGTGGAGTTGCTGCGCGAGGACCTCACACACCTGCTGTACGAGCGCACCCGCGCCGACACGGAGTACATCTTCGGCGACTCCATCACCGCGCTCACCGAGAGCGCGGGCGGCGTACGGGCGGACTTCGAGCGCGGCGCGTCCAGAACCTTCGACCTGGTCGTCGGCGCGGACGGCCTGCACTCCCACACCCGCGCCCTGACCTTCGGCCCGGAGGACCGCTTCATCCACCACCTGGGCACCCACCTGGCGATCTTCAGCGCCGAGAACTTCCTGGGCCTGGACAACTGGCAGATGTGGCTGCGCGAGGGCTCCGCGGGCTACGGCATCTACCCGGCGCGCGACAACACCGAGCTCAGGATCACGGCGGGCTTCGAGGCACCGCCACTCGCCGGCGGCTACGACTACCGCGACACCGACCGGCAGAAGGCGCTCGTCGCCGACGCCCTCGACGGCCTGGGCTGGGAGACCCCCCGGCTGCTCAAGGCCATGCACAGCGCCCCGGACTTCTACTTCGACTCGATGGCGCAGATCCGCATGGACAGCTGGTCCAGGGGCCGCGTCACACTGCTCGGCGACGCCGGTTACTGCGCCTCACCCCTGTCCGGCCAGGGCACGAGCCTGGCCCTGGTGGGCGCGTACGTACTGGCCGAAGAGCTCGGCCGGAACCCGGACGGCCACGCCATCGCGTACGCCCGCACAGAGCACCGCATGCGGCCGTTCATCGCCCTGAACCAGGCCATCGCCCTGGAGAATCCGGGCGGCCCCGCGGCGCAGGAAACGGTGGACCGGGCGAAGTCGGCTATCGACCTGGACGCCGGTCGGCGCCCGGCGTGACGGACGGCGATTCACGCCTCGTGGCAGATGAGAAGCAATGCCCGGTCGTCGTTGACGTCCTTGGCGACAGCTTCGATCAGATGCCAGGCCGCGCCCTCAAAACCAGAGGCGACGTAGCGGTCCGCCTCGCCGGTGAGCCGGTCGATGCCTTCCGCGATGTCCCGACCCGACGCCTCGACGAGACCGTCCGTGAACATCATCAGGACATCGCCGGGGGACAGCGAGCCCTTCACCGGATCGAACTGGGCGCCGTCGTAGACCCCGAGCAACGGCCCGACGCCCGTCTTCTCCTCCCAACGCCCGCTGCCCGCGTGCAGCTGGAGCGCCGGAAGGTGGCCCGCGGACAGCAGCTCGAATTCGCCGGAGTCCAGATCGAGTACCAGATGGATGGAGGTCGCGAAGCCCTCGTCCCAGTCCTGGCGGAGCAGATAGGCGTTCGCGGCAGGGAGGAATCCGTGCGGCGGCAGCTGCCCGAGGAGCCCGCCGAACGCTCCCGACAGCAGCAGCGCCCGGGACCCCGCGTCCATGCCCTTGCCGGACACGTCGGTGAGGACGACTTCGAGCGTGCGCCCCCCGTTCGTGCGGGCCGCGACCACGAAGTCGCCGGAGAAGGACTGCCCGCCGGCCGGTCGCAGGGCCATCTCGCGGTGCCACTTCTGCGGGAGGCGCGGCAGCGCGCTCTGTACCCGGATGCGCTCGCGCAGGTCGAAGAGCATGGTGCCGCCGCGCCGCCACGGGACCCCGACCCTGGCCCTGAACTGCGCGATGACCAGCCCGAAGAAGCCGCACGCGGCCACGGTCAGGACGGTGCCGGGCGTGACGCGGCCCGGCCCCTGGGTGTACGGGCCCAGCACGATCGACTCGACGATGAGCGCGGCGGCGGCCGCCGCGTACAGGCTGAGCAGACTCGCGGGCCGCAGCAGCAGCCCGCCGGCCACGATCGGCAGGACCAGGGCGGACGGCGCGCACCAGATCGGCATGGCCATCGTGCCCAGCGCGATGGCGGGGACGGTCAGCAGCAGACCCGCCAGCGCGATCCAGTCGGAGCCGTCACCCCGGAAATAGTCGACGCCGGACTTGCGCAGCGCTATACGGACCCGGTGCGCCGACTTGCGCGTACGGGCCGAGAACGATTCTGCTCCTACTCCACGTGCCATTGCGGTGGACCCTATCCATCCCCGGCACTCCTCCGCAGGGGGACCCCCGTGACATTGTGTTCGAAATCGGGTCGCTCGGACGCCGGAGCGCTGGTACTCATGGCATATGACTACAGAACTTCGGGTCCTGCGGCCGGACGAGTGGGACGACTGGTACAGCAAGTTGGAGCTCGCCTTCGGCGGTGTCGCGGAGGCCCCGGAAGAGCGGAAGTTCTGGCGCGAGCTGACGGAACCGGACCGGTCGATCGGCGTCTGGGACGGCGAGGAGTGTGTGGGCACGGCCGGCGCGTTCAGCTTCCGCCTGTCGGTGCCGGGCGGCGCGCTCGTGCCGTCGGCCGGCGTGACCATGGTGAGCGTGGCGGCGACGCACCGGCGGCGCGGGATCCTCAGGTCGATGATGCGGCGCCAGTTGGACGACGTACGGGCGGCCGGTGAGTCGCTCGCCGTGCTGACCGCGTCCGAGCCCGCGATCTACGGCCGGTTCGGGTACGGCTGCGCCACCCAGCAGTTGGCCGCGGAGATCAACACCTCCCGGGTGCGGCTGGCGGTGCCGGCCGGGACGGACGAGGTGCGGGTGAGGTTCGCGAAGCCCGTCGACGCGCGGGACGCGTGCGAGGCGGTGTACGCGCAGCTCGTGACCGGACGGCCCGGCATGCTGGCGCGCGCGCCCGGCTGGGACGGCCTGCCGCTGATCGACCCGGAGAGTGACCGCGAGGGCGCTTCACCGCTCAAGTGCGTGCTGGCGGAGCGCGACGGTGAGGTCGTGGGGTACGCCCGCTACCAGGTGAAGCCGGACTGGGAATGGTCGGGGCCCGAAGGCGCCGTCCTGCTGCGGGACTGCGAGGCGCTCGACCCGGCGGCGTACGCCGCGCTGTGGCGCTTCCTCTTCGACATCGACCTGACGTCGACGCTCCGGACACGCAACAGGCCGGTGGACGACTCCTGGCAGCAGCTCGTTTCCGACATCCGCCGGTGCAACGTACGGGTGCGCGACTCGCTCTATGTGCGGCTGGTGGACGTCGGCGCGGCCCTGGAGGCCCGGACCTACCAGGCGCCCGTGGACGTGGTGTTCGAGGTCACCGACGCGTTCTGCCCGTGGAACGAGGGGCGTTGGCGGCTGACGGGTGACGCCAAGGGCGGCGCGTCCTGCAAGCGGACGGACGAGCCCGTCGATCTGGCGCTGTCCGTACGGGAGTTGGGCGCCGCGTATCTCGGCGGTACGAGCCTGACCTCGCTGGCGGGCGCGGGCCGGGTGGCCGAGCGGCGCCACGGGGCGCTGGCGGCGGCCTCGGTGGCGTTCGGCTCGGACGTCGCACCGTGGCTGCCGCACGGCTTCTAGCCCCGCCTCCTCAGCTCTGCTGGCAGCCCGGGCACCAGAAGAGGTTGCGGGCGGCGAGCGGGGCGACACGGATCTCCGTGCCGCAGATGTGGCAGGGCAGGTGCGCCCTGCGGTAGACGTAGACCTCGCCGCCGTGGTCGTCGACGCGCGGCGGGCGGCCCATCTCGTCCGGCATGTGCTCGGGGCGGACGGTGTCGATGCGGTTGTGGCGTACGCCCTCACGCATGAGGTCGGCGAGGTCGGCCCAGATCGCGTCCCACTCGCGTCGGGTGAGGTCCTTGCCCGCGCGGTACGGCTCGATGCCGTGCCGGAAGAGGACCTCGGCGCGGTAGACGTTGCCGACGCCCGCGACGACCCTCTGGTCCATGAGCAGGGCCGCGACGGTGACCCGGCTGCGGGAGATTCGCCGCCAGGCCTTCTCCGCGTCCTGGCCGGGGCGCAGCGGGTCGGGGCCGAGCCGCTCGTGTATCGCCTGCTTCTCGGCGTCCGTGATCAGCGCGCAGGTGGTGGGGCCGCGCAGGTCGGCGTACGCCTCGGAGTTCATGAGCCGCAGCCTGACCGTGTCGGCCGGGGGCGGGGCCGGGGCCGTGCCGAAGCCGAGCTTGCCGAAGAGGCCGAGGTGGATGTGGACCCAGCCGAGGCCGCCGAAGCCGAGGAAGAGGTGCTTGCCGTGGGCGTCCGTGTCGTCCAGGACATGGCCGTCCAGGAGCGCCGCACTGTCGGAGAACTTGCCCTGCGGGCTGGTGACCCGGACCGGCCGGCCCGCGAAACGGTCGCGGTGGTCATCGGCGAGGCGGTGGATCGTATGCCCTTCGGGCACGGCGTCGCTCCTCGGGGACATGGCCGTGCCGCCGGGGGGCGATGCCCCGGCGGCACAGGGAGAACGGTCTGTCTGTCAGTCCTGCGGCGGGTGGTGCGCCGGGACCGGGGGAAGGTCACCGGTCGTCTCGTACGCGGCGAGCATGTCGATGCGGCGCTGGTGACGCTCCTCACCCGTGTAGGGCGTGGCCAGGAAGATCTCGACGAACTTCGTCGCCTCTTCCCGGGTGTGCATCCGGCCGCCGACCGAGATCACATTGGCGTTGTTGTGCTCGCGGCCGAGGGCGGCGGTCTGCTCGCTCCAGGCCAGTACGGCACGCACACCCTTGACCTTGTTCGCGGCGATCTGCTCGCCGTTGCCCGAGCCACCGATCACGATGCCGAGCCCGTCGGGGTCCGCGGCGGCCTTTTCGGCGGCGCGCAGGCAGAACGGCGGGTAGTCGTCCAGGGCGTCGTAGACGTGGGGACCGCAGTCCACGGGCTCGTGGCCGTGGGCCTTGAGCCACTCCACGAGGTGGTTCTTGAGTTCGTATCCGGCATGGTCGGAACCGAGGTACACGCGCATGGGTCGAGTGTGGCACGAGCGGAGCCGGGCAGCAGTCGCCGGGGTCGGGACCCACTCCCCGTACAACGATCCGGATTCGGCTCTTCCGTCCCGGATGAACATCGGGTTTCAATGCGGGGGCTCGTCACCCGAGCGAACCGAGAAGTTAAGGATTGTGCATGAGCACGCAGCCGACCCTTACGAAGGCAGGCGAAAACCCGGAGGAACCCGGGAATTCGCAGCCTACCGATGGTCTCCAGGCCGGACTGAAGAATCGCCATCTGTCCATGATCGCCATCGGCGGCGTCATCGGCGCCGGCCTCTTCGTCGGGTCGAGCGGCGGCATCGCCGCAGCGGGTCCGGCGATCCTCCTGTCGTACGCACTCGTGGGCACGCTGGTCGTCTTCGTGATGCGGATGCTCGGCGAGATGGCCGCGGCGAATCCGACCTCCGGGTCGTTCTCGGCGTACGCGGACCGCGCTCTCGGGCGCTGGGCGGGCTTCTCCATCGGCTGGCTCTACTGGTTCTTCTGGGTCGTGGTGCTCGCCGTCGAGGCGACCGCGGGCGCGCTGATCCTCGAAGGCTGGATACCGGCCATCCCGCAGTGGGGCTGGGCGCTGATCGTGATGGTCGTGCTGACCGCCACGAACCTGGCCTCGGTGGCGTCGTACGGCGAATTCGAGTTCTGGTTCGCGGGGATCAAGGTCGTCGCGATCGGCGGCTTCGTGATCATCGGTCTGCTCGCGGTCTTCGGCGTACTGCCGGGGTCGGACAACCCGGGGGCGGGCTTCGCCCACCTCACGGACAGCGGCGGATTCTTCCCCAAGGGGCCCGGCGCGATCCTGACCGGTGTACTGATGGTCGTCTTCTCGTTCATGGGCAGTGAGATCGTCACGCTGGCGGCCGGTGAGTCGGAGGACCCACAGCGGGCCGTCACCAAGGCCACCAACAGCGTGATCTGGCGTATCGGCATCTTCTACCTCGGCTCGATCTTCGTCGTGCTGACGCTGCTGCCGTGGAACGACAAGTCGATCCTCAAGGACGGGTCGTACGTCGCCGCGCTGAACTCGATCGGCATCCCGCACGCGGGGCAGATCATGAACGTCATCGTGCTGACCGCGGTGCTCTCCTGCCTGAACTCCGGTCTCTACACGGCCTCGCGCATGGCGTTCTCGTTGGGCAAGCGCGGGGACGCGCCGAAGTCCTTCGCCAAGACGGTCGGCCGGGGCGTTCCGCGTACGGCGATCCTCGCGTCGGTCGCGTTCGGCTTCGTCGCCGTCTTCTTCAACTACCAGTGGCCCGACACGGTCTTCGCGTTCCTGCTGAACTCCTCGGGCGCGGTGGCGCTGTTCGTGTGGCTGGTCATCTGCCTCACGCAGCTCAAGATGCGCGGGATCATCCTGCGCGAGGCGCCGGAGAAGCTCGTCGTCAAAATGTGGCTCTTCCCGTACCTGACGTACGCGACCGCTGCGATGATCGTGTTCGTGATCGGCTACATGATCTACGACGACGGTGAGCCGCGTAAGCAGGTGCTGCTGTCGCTGCTGATAGCCGCGCTGGTGGTCGGTATCGCGCTGGTCCGCGAGAAGATGCGGAAGAACGCGGACGGCGACCCGACCGGTCCGGCGGGTCCTGATCAGAGCGGTGTGAAGGAGTCCGTCACCCGCTCATAGGCGCGCAGGGCTTCGGTCCTGGTGTCGGCCGCGTACCAGATGTTGACCTGGTACGACTTGCCTCCGGCGTTGAAGCCGAGCTGGCGGGCGCGCCAGGATCGGCCGTCCTGCGTGAAGAAGTACTCCCAGATGATGGCGGGCCTGTCCTGGAAGGTGGTGCGCTCCAGGCGCTCCTTCCGGTAACCGGGAACGTCCTGGGATCCCTGCTCGGCCTGTTGCCACTGGGCGAGGAGATCGCCGCCGCGTACGAGTGCGTACGAGGCGGCGATTTCTTGTTGCCCGTCGGGCGAGTGGTAGTGGACGTTGGACGGGCTCTTGGCGCTGCGCGTCCAGCCCTTGGGCGGCGTCCAGGCGAACCCGGTCTCGTTGCGGCTGCCGGGCGGCGGGGTGGCGTTGGGCCCGTTGCTGCCGGCGCCACTCGGCGGGCGGGAGGTACCGGCGACGGTCGGACCGGCCGTGGGACCGCCCCCGGTGTCGCCGCCCGGACCGCCGAGGGTGGCGATCATGACGGCGGCCACGGCGGCGGTGGCCGCGAGGGCCACGGCGACGAGCACCCGATTCCTGCGGGCGGCCCAGGGGCGGGCGGGCGTGGGAGCAGCAGCCGGAGCGGGCGTACGGGGGGGGCGGCGGGGGCACGGTCGGGGTCCCGGCCGGAGGCTTCCTGGTACGGGTCCTGGTGCGGATGGTCCGGGTCCCGGCCGGAGGCTTCCTGGTGCGGGTGATCCGGGTCCTTGCCCGGGTCCTGGTGGGTGTGCTCCGGTGGCCCGGCGGCGTTGCCGGTGCTCGGGGGCTCGTAGGCCCGGTGGGGCGATCGTAGAGTCGGCGCATGGGCCACGCTCGGCGCTTCCGGCCCGGACGGCGCGGGCCGGGCGGGGGCGGACCTGAACAGCGCGGACCCGCACGGCACGGGCCCGTTCGGGGCCGGTTCGGCAGTGGTGGCACGGGGGGTGGTGGCCTTCGGTGTGCGGGGGGCCGGGGCTTGTGGGGAACTTGCCGCCATCACAGCATAGTTGGGCGGAATCTTGTGGCACCTCTTCAAGTACCGCAGAACGTTGCGCGGTAAGGGGGACGGGAAATGATCGGAAAGACCGTAAGGAATCACAAGGGACCGAATCGAATATTCGCGGGATCAATGGCGGCGGCAGCAATGGCGGCCACTCTCTTTCTGCCGTTCAGCGCCTCGGCGGCCGACGAACCGGCGCCGGGGAGCAGCAAGGGGGGCAAGCCGGGGCCCGAAGCGGCTGCCGATGTGAAGATCACGACTGAGCTGCCGGAGCGCATCACCGTCGACAACAAGACGGAGGGCACCGAGCTCACGGCGAAGGTCGTCAACAACGGGACCAGGAAGACAGGCCCGATCACGATGGCGGTGGTCGGCTTCGACGGGATGCGCGTCGACGCCGCCAAGGGCTGTGTGCCGATCCCGAAGGGCCAACTGCCCGACGGGTCCAACAGTGGCTTCGCCTGTGTCATCGACAACGTGACGGCGGGCAAGAGCCGTTCGTACGCCGTCACCGCGACGTACGACCTCCAGAAGGCCGGCAGGATCTGTCTGCCGGTGACGGAGGGCACCGGCAAGAAGCTGCTGTGGCAGCAGGGCCCGGTCGCCTTCGGTACGTCGAAGCCGACGCCGAACGCGCCCGACACCCCGCTGCTGCTCGGCACGGACAACACCCCGGCGGCGCAGGGCGGCAAGCCCGCCGAGCCGTCGAAGCCCGGCGGGAGCGCGAAGCCCGGCAAGCCCGCGGACCTGCCGTCCACGGGCGTCGGGGACCGCACCCTGGCACTCGGCCTGGCCGGTGCGCTGCTGATCGCGGCGGGTGGCGCCGGGGTCCGGTGGACGGCCCGCCGGGCCCGGTGACGCAACGGCACAACAACGGGTGAGGGCCCGCACCAACTGGTGCGGGCCCTCACCGACTTGGTACGCGCGGAGTCAGTCGCGGCGCCCCATCAGCTTCCAGGTCACGGGCAGCGCGCCCATCGCCAGCGCCGCCTTGAGCGCGTCACCGATGAGGAACGGCACCAGGCCCGCGGCGATCGCGGCGCTCAGTGACATGCCGGTGGACAGGGCCAGGTACGGCACGCCGATCGCGTAGACGAGCGCCGAGCCGAGCACCATCGTGCCCGCGGCGCGCAGCACCGAGCGGTCGCCGCCGCGGCGGGCGAGGGCGCCGACGACCGTGGCCGCGAGCAGCATGCCGAGGATGTAGCCGAAGGTCGGCATCGCCATGCCCGAAGCGCCTTCCGCGAACCACGGCACTCCCGCCATCCCGACCAGCGCGTACAGCGCGAGGGAGAGGAAGCCGCGGCGGGCGCCGAGCGCCGTGCCGACCAGGAGCGCGGCGAACGTCTGGCCGGAGACCGGGACGGGCGAGCCGGGCACCGGGAGGAATATCTGGGCCGCGATGCCGGTGAGGGCGGCGCCGCCGAGCACCAGGCCCGCGTCGCGGGCGAAGGCGCGCGACGCGGTGGTGGCGGACGGCAGCAGGTCGGCGAGGACCGCTCCGGGGCGGGTGGGGACGGCAGCAGTGCTCATCGGGGCTCCGCGGGCTAGGGCAGGAAAGGGAAGGCAGGAAGGGACACCGTGACGTTAGCCCAGGGGTTAACGGACGATCACCATCAGCCGCCGACAAAGCGGGGGTTGGCGTCTTGGTGGGATTCACACAAAGAGCGGTCGGCAATCTCCGCGCATGCGTGACGCGCGTCACGGAGCGACAAGTACGCAGTCGCCCTTTTGCGGAGAAGGGCCGTGCTCGGCGAGACTGTAGGTTCCCCATAAACGTCGCGGAACATTCCGAGAATCATGAGAGTGACGAGCGCCATGCACGACGCCCCGCCCGGCTCCCCGTCCTCCACCGCCGCCCCATTGGCCACCGAGGCCGAGCCCCTCTCGCACGGACTCAAACAGCGCCATCTGACCATGCTCGGTCTCGGCGGGGTGATCGGCGCCGGGCTGTTCGTCGGCTCGGGCGCCGGGATCGCGGTCGCGGGCCCCGGCATTGTGATCTCGTATCTCCTCGCGGGCACGCTCGCGATGATGGTGATGCGGATGCTCGGCGAAATGTCCGCGGCGATGCCCGCGTCCGGGTCCTTCTCGGTGCACGCGGAGCGTGCCCTCGGGCGCTGGGCGGGCTTCAGCGTGGGCTGGCTGTACTGGTTCCTGCTGGTCGTGGTGCTGGCGGTGGAGGCGACGGCCGCCGCGCAGATCGCGAACGGCTGGGTTTCCTCGGTGCCGCAGTGGGCCTGGGTGCTGATCTTCATGGTCGTGTTCAGCTGCGCCAACCTCGCCGCCGTGAAGAACTTCGGCGAGTTCGAGTTCTGGTTCGCCGCGCTCAAGGTCGGCGCGATCGTGCTCTTCCTGGGGCTCGGGCTGCTGGCGGTCCTCGGCGTGCTGCCCGACACGGACCCGGTCGGCATGAGCAATCTGACCGGCCGGGGCGGGTTCCTCCCGCACGGCTGGGAGGGCGTCGTCTCCGGCGTACTGACCGTGGTCTTCGCGTTCGGCGGCCTGGAGGTCGTCACGATCGCCGCCGCCGAGACCGATGATCCGGCGCGCGCGGTCGGCCGTGCGGTGCGCAGCGCGCTGTGGCGCATCCTCTTCTTCTACGTCGGATCGATGCTGGTCATCGTGACCGTGCTGCCGTGGACCGCGCAGCGGGCCGGGCTCAGCCCTTATGTCACCGTGCTCGACTCGATCGGGGTGCCGTCCGCCGGGACGATCATGAACATCGTGGTGTTCGTGGCGCTGCTGTCCGCGCTCAACGCCAACCTCTACGGCTCGTCCCGCATGATCTTCTCGCTGGCCGAGCGGGGTGAGGCGCCGCGCGGCCTGCTCAAGGTGTCCGGCGGCGGCGTCCCGCGCCGGGCCGTCCTCGCCTCGGTGGCCTTCGGCTTCGTCTCCGTACTGCTCAATCTCCAGTGGCCCGACACCGTCTTCCTTTACATGCTCAACGCGGTCGGCGCGGTGCTGCTGTTCGTCTGGGGTCTGATCGCCGCGTCCCAGCTGCGGCTGCGCCGCCGCATCGAGCGCGAGTCGCCCGAGCTGCTGACGCTGCGGATGTGGCTCTTCCCCTGGCTGACCTGGGCCACGCTGGCCGGACTTGCCGCCGTACTGCTGCTGATGCTGACCGACGACACCGCGCGACCGCAGCTGATCTGGTCGGGGGCGGCGACCGCCGGGGTGCTGCTGGTGGCGGCCGTGAGGGAGTTGCGGGCGCGACGTGCGTGAGTGTTCACGAAGTGTGAGCGTGGTGTCCGTATAGCGGTCAACTGTTCCCTGTGAGCGGGGCGCTGCCCAGACTGTGGGCTCAGTTTCCCCGTCTCAGCTACTGAACAGGCCTCGCCCATGTCTCGGACCTCCGCGCCAACACCGGCCGGCACCAAGGCCGGCGCCACCGCCGGCCCCACGGTGGATTCGCCGCTCACGCACGGACTCAAGCAGCGCCATCTGTCGATGATCGCCCTCGGCGGTGTCATCGGCGCGGGCCTCTTCGTCGGATCCGGCGCCGGCATCGCCGCCGCGGGCCCCTCGATCGTCGTCGCGTACGCGATATCCGGCCTCCTCGTCATGCTCGTGATGCGCATGCTCGGCGAGATGTCGGCGGCGAACCCGGCCTCCGGCTCCTTCTCGGTGCACGCGGAACGGGCCATCGGCCCGTGGGCGGGCTTCACCGCGGGCTGGGCGTTCTGGGTGCTGTTGTGCGTGGCGGTCGGCCTGGAGGGCATCGGCGCCGCGAAGATCATGAGCGGCTGGCTGCCGGGGACGCCCGAGTGGGCGTGGGTGGCGCTGTTCATGCTGGTCTTCCTCGGCACGAACCTGGCGTCCGTGAAGAACTTCGGCGAGTTCGAGTTCTGGTTCGCCGCGCTCAAGGTCGGCGCGATCGCGCTCTTCCTGATCATCGGCCTGCTGGCGATCTTCGGGGTGCTGCCCGGCACGGACGCCCCGGGCACCAGCAATCTCACCGGTGACGGCGGGTTCATGCCCAAGGGCTCCGAGGGCCTGGTGATCGGCCTGCTCGCCTCGGTCTTCGCGTACGGCGGCCTGGAGACGGTCACCATCGCCGCGGCCGAGTCGGAGAAGCCCGTCGAGGGCGTCGCCAAGGCCGTGCGGACGGCGATGTGGCGCATCGCGATCTTCTACATCGGCTCGATGGCGGTCATCGTCACCCTGGTCCCGTGGGACAACCCGGACGTCGCCAACCCCGACAAGGGCCCGTACGTCACCACCCTCGACCACCTCGACATCCCGGGCGCCGGCACGGTGATGCAGATCGTGGTGCTCATCGCGCTGCTCTCGGCGATGAACGCCAACATCTACGGCGCCTCGCGCATGGGCTACTCGCTGGTCGCGCGCGGCCAGGGCCCCAAGGCGCTGGGCAGGATCTCCGGCGGCGTCCCGCGGATCTCAGTGCTGGCCTCCTCGGTCTTCGGTTTCCTGTGCGTGCTGCTCAGCTACTGGCGCCCCGACGACGTCTTCCCGTGGCTGCTCAACATGATCGGCGCGGTCATCCTGGTCGTCTGGATCTTCATCGCCGCCTCGCAGTTGCTGCTGCGTCGGCGCACGGAGCGGGAGGCTCCGGAGACGCTGGTCGTGAAGATGTGGGCGTACCCGGTGCTGACCTGGGTCGCGCTGATCGGCATGGTCGGCATCTTCGTCCTGATGCTGCGCCAGCCCGGCACCCGTGACCAGCTGCTCGCGACGGGGGCGCTCACACTGGTGCTGGCGGGGATCGGCTTCGGGATGCAGAAGTCCCGCGAGAAGGCCGGTACGCGCACGGACATTCCGTAAGCGGCTTCAGCCCAGCCGCGTCACCGCGTGCGCCGCCACCTCCGGCGGCAGCCACCCCCGCGCCTCCAACTCCCCCACCAGCCGGGCGTACGGCTCCGCGAAGGCCGCCGTGCGTCCGGGGTGCGGGTGGACCACCTCCCGGACGCGGACCATCGCCTCCGCCGCCTCCACCAGGCCCCCCGCCTCCCCCGCGCCGTGCGCGGCGAGTACCGCCATGCCCAGGGCGGGCTCGGTCTGTTCGGGTACGCGGACCGGGCGGCCCAGGATGTCGGCGCGCAGGCCGTTGAAGTACGCGCTGCGCGCCGCGCCGCCGGTGAAGGTCAGCGGGCCGTCCACCGGGGCGCCCAGGAAGTGCAGGTAGTCCAGGCACAGGCGCTCCGCGTAGCCGATGCCCTGGAGCAGCGCCGCCCAGTGGTCGCCCTCCGAGGTACCGCCGCCGAGTACGAACGCGGTGGCGTCCGGGGCGCTGAACGGGAATCGCTCGCCGTGCGAGGCGAGCGGGTAGGCGAGGGCGACGGCCGGCTCATGGTGGGCGGCGAGCCGGTCGAGGCGGGCCGGGTCGGCGCCGGGGAAGGCCGCGTTCAGTGCGCCGGCCCCGACGCTCGACGCGCCGCCGGGCAGCCAATTGCCGTCCGGGGAGCGGTGGTTGTAGACGATTCCGGTGCTGTCGTGGACGGGGGCGGCCGTGACGCCCTTGAGGACCAGGGTGGTGCCGAGGACCGAGTTCCATGAGCCGATGCGCAGCGCGCCGGACGCGATCTGCGCCGCGCACCCGTCGGTCATGCCGGCGACGACCAGGGTGCCGGCCGGGACACCGGTCTCGGCCGCAGCCGCGTCGTCGACCTTGCCGAGGGTGGCTCCGGGGCGTACGACCTCGGGGAAAAGGCTGGCGGGCAGGCCGATCCGGTCCAGGGCCCCGTCGGGCCAGGCGTCGTGTTCCAGGTCGTAGCCGCTCTTCAGGGCATGGCTGGAGTCGGTGGCGACCGGCCCGCCGGTGAGCCGGGCGTTTACCGTGTCGGCCTGGTGGGCGAGGCGCACCGCCCCGGCCCGCCCGTTGCGCCGCCTGGCCAGCCACAGCGCCTTGGGCAGGCCCCAGCTCGGCGGCAGCCCCGCCTCGGCGGCCTCCGGCCCGGCCCGCCCGTCGTCGTACATCAGGCCGGGGGTGAGCGGGCGGCCGTTCCCGTCGGTGAGCAGCACGGTGCCCGAGGTGGAGCAGACGGCGAGCGCGCGGACCCGTCGGGCGGCAACACCGCCGAGTGCGGCGCGTGTTGCCGCACGGACGGCCGCCCACCAGTCGGCCGGGTCCTGCTCGTGGCGCACCCCCTCGCGCCGGCCGGTCAGCGGGGCCGAGCCGCTGCCGATGAGGTGCCCCCGGGTGGTGGCGAGGACCGCGCGCACGCCCTGTGTCCCGAGATCGATGCCCAGCCATGCCGTGTCGTCGGACCGCACACGATCCTCCCGCGCGTATCGGCGCCCTGTGTGAACTTCTCACTGTGCACCGAGATTTTCCGTTGCGCGAGGGATTGACGCCCAACTACCGCTGTTCCAAGCTCTGTTAACCAGTCGACTGCACTTGTTAGGGGGCCCGAGGGGCCGTCCGGACAGACACAGCTGCGGAGGTCGGGATGGACATGCGCGGACAGGACAGGCGGCGGTTCCTCGCCCTGACGGCGGCTGCTTCCGCCACACCGCTGCTCACCGCCTGCGGTGCGGGGTTCGGCGGCGACGAGAAGAAGGGCGACGGGTCGGCGGCCGACGACGTCACCGGGTCCTTCGACTGGAAGAAGGCAAAGGGCAGGACGGTCAAGGCGCTGCTCAACAAGCACCCCTACACCGATGCCCTGATCGCCGATCTGGAGGCGTTCACCGCGAAGACGGGCATCAAGGTCGAGTACGACATCTTCCCCGAGGACAACTACTTCGACAAGCTCACCGTCGACCTGTCCAGCGGCCGGGCGTCCTACGACATCTTCATGCTCGGCGCGTACATGGTCTGGCAGTACGGGCCGCCCGGCTGGCTGGAGGACCTCGGGCCGTGGATGCGCAACTCCTCGGCCACCGGAGCCGAATGGGACCAGGCCGACTTCTTCCCCAACCTCCTGCAGGCCGACCAGTGGTCCCTGAAGGCGGGCGCCCCGCTGGGGCAGGGCGGGCAGTACGCGCTGCCGTGGGGCTGGGAGACCAACGTCGTCGCGTACAACACCGAGGTGTTCAAGAAGCTCGGGCTCAAGCCCGCCGAGACCTTCGACGAGCTGCGGGAGATCTCCGGCGCCATCAAGCGCCGGGCGCCGGGCGCTGGCTTCGACGGGATGTACGGGGTCGCGGTGCGCGGGTCGCGCAGCTGGGCGACGATCCACCCGGGCTTCATGACCATGTACTCGCGGTACGGGCTCAAGGACTTCACCGTCGACGGCGGCGAGGTCAAACCCGCCATGAACTCCCCCGAGGCCATTGCCTTCACCCAGGACTGGGCCGAGATGATCAAGAAGGGCGGCCCGCCGTCCTGGACCTCGTACACCTGGTACCAGTGCTCCAGCGACCTCGGCGCGAAGAAGGCCGGGATGCTCTTCGACGCCGACACCGCGGCGTACTTCCAGGCCGTCGCGGGCGCCTCGCCCGCCTCCGGGAAGATCGCCTTCCATCCAGGTCCGAAGGGACCGGACGGGTCGCTCGCCACGAATATGTGGATCTGGTCGCTCGGCATGAACGCCAAGAGCAAGAACAAGCACGCGGCGTGGCTGTTCCTCCAGTGGGCGACCGGCAAGGAGCACCTGCGCAAGGCGGCGATCGAGGGCAATCACATCGACCCGGTGCGCAAGTCCGTCAGCCAGGACGGCGCGTACAAGGACAAAATGAAGGACATTCCCGGCTTCATCGAGACCTTCGAGACGGTCGTGGACCAGACGAAGATCCAGTTCACGCCGCAGGAGCAGTTCTTCGACGCGACGACGAGCTGGGCGGCGTCGCTCCAGGAGATCTACGGCGGCAAGAACGCCAAGTCCGTGCTGAACGGACTGGCGAGCGACCTGGCGTCGAAGGTCGGGTGACGCCGCGTGTCGTCCCTCACCGAGGCCGACCACGGGGCGGTCTCACGCGAGGGGGGTGGGCCGCCGGCGCGGGCCGTGCCGCGTTGGCGGCGTTCGCTGCGGCCCTATCTGCTGATCGTTCCTGCCCTGCTGCTGACCGGCGGCATCCTGTATCCCTTCGGACTCGGGCTGTACTACACGGTCTTCGACTTCGCGGCGAGCAAGCCGCAGCCCGACTTCGTCGGCCTGGAGAACTACCGGCGGATCTTCACCCAGTCGTCGTTCTGGGACTCGGCGTGGGTGACGGTGCTGTACGCGGTGGGGGCGGCGGCCGTCGAGACGGTGCTGGGCGTGGCGGTGGCGCTGCTGCTGCACCGCTCGACGCCCATCGGGCGGGTGCTGGAGAAGATCCTCATCCTGCCGCTGATGATCGCGCCGGTGATCGCCGCGATCATGTGGAAGCTGATGCTCCAGCCGAGCGTCGGCGTCATCAACTACCTGCTGAAACCTTTCGGGTTGGGTGGCGTCCAGTGGACGGACACCCCGACCGGCGCGCTGCTCTCCTCGATCGCCGTCGACGTGTGGGTCTACACGCCGTTCGTGGCGATCCTGGCGCTGGCCGGGCTGCGCTCCCTGCCCGCCTCCCCCTTCGAGGCGGCTGCGGTGGACGGGGCCAACTGGTGGTTCACCTTCCGCAAGTTGACCCTGCCGATGCTCTGGCCGTACGTCCTGGTCGCGGTGATCTTCCGGTTCATGGACTCGCTGAAGGTCTTCGACATCATCTACGCCCTCACCGAGGGCGGCCCCGGTGACTCGACCGTGGTGCTCCAGATCCGCGCGTACCTGGAGGCGATCCGCTTCCAGCGGTACTCGTTCGGGATCAGCTACATGATCGTGCTGTGGGCGGTGGTCTACCTGGTCACGATGGTGCTGGTGCGCTACCTCGGGAAGATCCAGAACCGGGCGGCGGAGGTGCCTCAGAAGTGAGACTGCCCGGCGCCCGGGGGGCGGGTCGAGGAGCGGCGGTCGGTGCGTGCAGCCGCAAGGCGGAGGAGAGAGGCATGGCGGAGCCATGGTGACCGACGACAACGCGGCAGATGTGCGGGCCAACCGCCAGGGCGCCACCCCCCGGGCGGCGGGCGGTCTCAAACGCAAGCTGCTTTCGATCGCCGCCGACGGCGCCCTCATCCTCTACTTCGTCTTCGCGCTCTTCCCGATCGCCTGGATGATCATCCTGTCGCTCAAGCCCGCGAACGAGCTGTTCAGTACGTACTTCTCCTTCGCGCCGACCCTCGACTCGTACAAGACGGTTCTGGGCGCGGGCGACGACGCGGGCGTGCCGTTCCTGCGGTTCTTCGTCAACAGCCTGGTGGTGTCGCTGGGGGCCGTCGGCCTCTCCCTGGTGATCGGCCTGCCGGCCGCCTACGCGGCGGCCAGGTGGCGTTTCCGGGGCTCGGAGAACCTGATGTTCACCCTGCTGTCCTTCCGGTTCGCACCCGAACTCACCGTGATCATCCCGCTGTTCGTGCTCTACCAGAAGCTCGGGCTCTTCGACACGTACGTCGGCATGATCTGGGTGCTCCAGCTGGTCACGCTGCCGCTGATCGTGTGGATCATGCGCTCCTACTTCTCCGACCTCTCCCCCGAGCTCGAACAGGCCGCGCTACTCGACGGTTACACCCGCAAACAGGCGTTCTTCAAGGTCGCGCTCCCGCTGGTCAAGCCGGGCATCGCCGCCGTGTCGCTGCTCGCCTTCATCTTCGCCTGGAACAACTTCGTCTTCCCGCTGATCCTCACCTCCTCCGAGGCGCAGACGGTGACCGTCGGCGCACTGTCCTTCCTCGGCGGCGACCGGCCCAAGTACAACCTGACCGCCGCCGCCGCCCTGGTCTCGGTGATCCCACCGCTGCTCCTGGCCCTCACCATCCAGCGCTATCTGGTGCGCGGCCTCTCCTTCGGGGCGGTGAAGTCCTGATGACCGCCGCCATCTCGCTGCGCGGAGTACACCAGGCCTACGGCCGGAACAAGGCGCTCGACGGGCTCGAACTCGACGTCGAGGAAGGGGAGTTCTTCTGCCTCCTTGGCCCCTCGGGCGCCGGTAAGACCACCACGCTCAAGACCGTCGCCGGCCTGGAGGAACCCCAGTCGGGGACCGTCCTGCTCGACGGCGCCGACATGACCGGCGTCGAGCCGTACGACCGGGGCGTCGCCATGTGCTTCGAGTCGTACGCCCTCTATCCGCACCGCAGCGCGTACGACAACCTCGCGTCACCGCTGCGCTCCCCCAAGTACAGGCTGCCGGCCGCCGAGGTCCGGGAGCGGATCGGCGCCATCGCCGAGCTGCTCGGCATCGGCGCCCTGCTGGAGCGCCAGGTGGGCCAGTTGTCCAACGGGCAGCGCCAGCGCGTCGCGCTCGGCCGGGTCCTGGTGCGCCCGGCCCGCGCCTTCCTCCTCGACGAACCGCTGTCGCACCTCGACGCCAAGCTGCGCCAGGCGATGCGCGCCGAGCTCAAGGCCATCGGCGCGGTCCGGCGCACCACCACCCTGTACGTCACCCACGACTCGGTGGAGGCACTGGCGCTCGGCGACCGCATCGGCGTCATCCGCGCGGGCCGCATCGTGCAGACCGGTGTCCGCGAGGACATCTGGCACCGGCCGTACGACACCTTCGTCGCCCGCTCCTTCGGCAGGCCGCGCATCAACCTGCTGCCGGGCACCGTCACGCGCGACGGGCACTACCGGTCGGTGGACGGCTTCTTCGAGCTGGCGGTCCCCGCCCCCGCACCGCCCGGCGCCGCGGTCCAGCTCGGGATACGGCCGCGCGACCTGTCCCTCGGCTCCGGACACCTCGGCTCCGACAGCCTCGAACTGGCGGGCAGCGTCTACATCACCGAGGTGCTCGGCCGCGCCACCGAGGTCACCGTCCGGCTCGGCGAACAGCACCTGTCGTGCGTCGTACCGCGCGCGGACGCCGCGGGGCTGCGGCCCGACGCGCCGGTGCGGGTGTCCGTACGCCCCGAGAACCTGCTGTTCTTCGAGGCCGACGGCCCCGAAGGCGGGCCCGAGCGGCCGGGGCGGAGGATCTTCCGGTGAGCGCCGACCAGCGGCGCGGGCCCGCGCCCCGGCAGGCGGCGATCGCCGAGCGGGTGCTCGCGGCGGGCTCGGCGAGCGCCGCCGAGCTGGCGGAGCGCTTCGACGTCAGCCTGATGACCATCCACCGGGACCTCGACCAGCTCGAACGGCAGGGCATCGTCCGCAAGTTCAGGGGCGGCGTCACCGCTCAGCCGTCCGGGGT
Source organism: Streptomyces sp. A5-4 (assembly GCF_051131715.1). Taxonomy (NCBI): domain Bacteria; kingdom Bacillati; phylum Actinomycetota; class Actinomycetes; order Kitasatosporales; family Streptomycetaceae; genus Streptomyces; species Streptomyces sp. A5-4. The sequence goes on from NZ_CP178591.1 coordinate 2,459,350, forward strand.
CTTCGAGTCCAACGTCGTATACCGGCTGAAGACCATGCGGGCGCAGAAGGCCGCCGTCGCCGAGCACGCGCTGAAACTCATCGAGCCCGGCATGGCCGTGATGCTCGACGACTCCACCTCCACCCTGGAGATCGCCCGCAGGCTCGGCTCCATCACCCCGCTCACCGTCGTCACCAACTTCCTCGAAGCGATGAACCTGCTGTCCACCGAGCGCGGCATCCAGCTGATGGCGCTGGGCGGCGACTACGACCCCCTGCACTCCTCCTTCCTCGGCGTCTCCTGCGTGGAGGCCGTGCAGCTCCTCCAGGTCGACATCTGCTTCACCTCGACGTCCGCCGCGTCGGGCGGCTTCGCCTACCACCAGGAGCAGCACATCGTCTCCGTGAAGCGGGCCATGCTCGACTCCGCCGCCAAGAACGTGCTGCTGCTCGACCACTCCAAGCTCGGCCGCGTCGCCCTGCACCGCCTCGCCCCGCTCTCCCGTTTCGACTTGGTGCTGGTCGACGACGGGGCGTCCGTGGACATGCTGCGCGATCTCGACGAACACAAGGTCCCCTACGAGGTGTGCGGAAGCGGAGGCCCCGGCGATGACCGAACTGGCACTGCGTGAGCTGCGCAAGACCTATGGATCGCGGGGGCGGGACCAGGTGCACGCCGTACGCGGCATCGATCTGGAGCTGCGCTCCGGGGAACTCCTCGGCCTCCTCGGGCCCTCCGGCTGCGGCAAGTCCACCACGCTGCGCATGATCGCCGGCCTTGAGTCGGTCACCGGCGGGGACATCCTGGTCGGCGGCTCATCGGTGGTGGCGCTGCCCGCCCAGCAGCGCAACATCGGGGTGGCCTTCGAGAACTACGCGCTCTACCCGCCGCTGACCGTCGCCGAGAACCTCGGCTTCGGGCTCGCCGCGCGGCGCCGCCCGCGCAAGGAAGTCGCCTCGCTGGTACGGGGCATGGCCGCGCGAATCGGCCTGACCGAGCTCCTCGACGCCCGGCCCGGCAGCCTCTCCAGCGGCCAGAAGCAACGCGTCGCGCTGGCCCGCGCCCTGATCCGCGAGCCCGACGTCCTGCTGCTCGACGAGCCGCTGTCGCATCTCGACGCGGCGCAGCGCGACACCACCCGACGCGAACTCAAGCGCATCCAGAAGGACTTGGGGCACACCACGATTCTGGTCACGCACGACCAGGAGGAAGCGCTGTCCCTCGCCGACCGCATCGCCGTGATGAAGGACGGCGTCATCCAACAGCTCGGTACGCCCTACGAGATCTACGACAGTCCGGCGAATCTGTTCGTCGCCGACTTCGTCGGGGAGCCCGCGATCAACCTGCTGGCAGGCGTCGTCGGCGACGACGGACGAGTACGGCTCTCCGCCACCGTGCGGCTCGCCGTGCCGGGACGGCCGGCCGCCGGACGCGAAGTCGTCCTGGGCATCCGCCCCGAGGATCTCCGGCTCGCGGACCCCGACGAGAGCGACGACGAGGTCGTAGCCGCCCGGGTCGTCGTGCACGAGCCGCTCCTGGAGACCGGGATCGCCACCCTCGCCCTGGACGGGGTGGCCGAACCCCTCGTCGTACAGACCGGGCCCGAGGTGCGTCTCGACCGGGACCAGACCGTGCGGGTGGCCGCGGACCCGCGACTCACTCATGTCTTCGACGCCGATACAGGAGAGGCTTTGCGATGAGAATCCTGGCCGCCGGTGACCACTTCGTCCTCAACTCGCTGATCGCCGAGGCCCTGGGGGCCGCGGTCCCCGCCCCCTTCGACCTGACCGAGCTCGCTCTCCCCTGGCCGCTGGAGCCCTTCGGCAAGGTCGCCGAGGTCGACGAGGCCAGTGACTCGGAGGACGCTCTCATCGAGGCCCTGCGGGGCGTCGAGGTGTGCGTGACCCAGATGGGCCCCTTCACCGAGCGGGTCCTGGCCGCCTCCCCCGAGCTGCGCCTGCTCGTCGTCTGCCGCGGCGGACCCGTCAACGTCAATGTCGAGGCGGCACGCGCGCGTGATGTCCGGGTGTGCTTCGCACCGGGCCGCAACGCGGCGGCCACCGCCGAGTACACGGTCGGGATGATGCTCGCCGCGATGCGCCGCATCCCCCAGAACCACGACGCGCTGACCCGGCGCGGCCGGTGGGACGGCTCGTCCTACACGTACGAGCAGTGCGGGTCCGAGCTGGAGGACACCCGGGTCGGGCTGATCGGTTACGGGGCGGTGGGCAGCCGGGTCGCCCGCGCGCTGTGCGCGTTCGGCGCGGAGGTGGAGGTGTACGACCCCTACATCCGCGGGGACATCCACGGGGTACGGGTGCATTCGCTCGACGCCCTGCTGTCGCGCTCCCGGGTGGTGACCCTGCATGCCCGTCTCACCGACGAGACCCGCGGCCTGCTCGGCGCCCGTGAACTGGCGCTGTTGCCGCGCGGGTCCGTCCTGGTCAATGTGGCGCGCGGCCCGCTGGTCGACACCGAGGCGCTGTGCGACGCGCTGGAGAGCGGGCAGTTGACGGCGGCCGGGCTCGACACGTACGAGCAGGAGCCGCTGCCCGCCGGGGCGCGGCTGCGGACTGCGCCGGGAGTGGTGCTGACCCCGCATCTCGGCGGGGCGAGCCGTCAGGTCGCCGAGAAGGCGGCCAGGATCGCCGCGTCGGAGGTCGCGCGGTACGCCAAGGGCGTCCCGCTCGCGCACTGTCTGACCTGAGCCGGCCCGCCCGGCCGAAGGCCCCGGTCCGGGGCCCGGCCCGCACGTCTGACCCGAGGAGGTCCGGGACATGTACGTCGGTATCGATGTGGGCACGTCCACGGTGAAGGCGGCGGCGTTCGACGCGCGGGGCCGGGAGCTCGCCGTCGAGTCCCGGCCCGTCGCGCTCGCCATCCGCGACGGCTTCGTCGAGCAGGACATGGACGCCGTGTACGCGGCGGTGACCGAGGTGCTGACCGCGCTGACGGTCGGGCTCGCCGGGCGGCGCGTCGAACTGGCCGGGCTCACGGGCCAGGGCGACGGGGTGTGGCTGGTGGACGCGGAGGGCCGGCCCGTGCGGGCGGCGATCTCCTGGATGGACGGCCGCGCGCACGCGCTCCTGGACGAGTGGATGGCGTCGGGCGTCTTCACCTCGGTGTTCCGGCGGACGGGCAGCGCGATGTTCCCCGGCTGCCCGGGGCCGCTGCTCGCGTGGCTCGACCGGCACGAACCCAAGGTGCTGGACGGCGCCGCCGCCGCCCTGTACTGCAAGGACATGGTCTTCCAGCGGCTGACCGGGGTACGGGCCACGGAGGTCTCGGACGCGTCCATGCCGTTCCTGGACCCGCGCACCCGGCAGTACGACGGCGACACGCTCGCCCTGCTCGGCCTGAGCCACCGGCGGGGGCTCCTCGCCCCGGTCAGCGACCCCCTCGCGGTCGCCGGGACGCGCGGCCCCGGGCTGCCGCCCGGCACCCGGATCGCGGACGGGCCGTACGACCTGCCGGCCTGTGCGCTCGGCGCGGGCGTGACCCGGCCGGGCGACGGGCTGCTCATCATCGGCACCTGCCTGGCCTCGCTGGTCGCCACGGACACCCTCGACCTGGCCGGGGAACCCGCCGGCCTGCACATCTCCACCGATACCCCCGGGCACTGGCTGCGCGCGATGCCCGCGATGGTCGGCACGGCGGCGCTGGACTGGATCCTGAACACCACGGGCGTCCGGCACGGGGACGTCGACGCGCTCCTCGACGCGACCGAACCGGGCGCGCACGGGGTGCGGGTGCTGCCCTACTTCGCCCCCTCGGGCGAGCGGGCGCCGTTCGTCGAGCCGCATCTGCGGGCCGAGCTGACCGGTGTGTCCCTGGAGACCACCAAGGGCGACCTGATCCGCGCCACCTGCGAGGGCATCGGCTTCGCCGCCCGCCACTGCCTGGAGGCGGCGGGCCTCACCGGCGACCTGGCGGTGTGCGGCGGCGGTACCCGCTCACCCGCGTGGATGCGGCTGTTCGCCGATGTGCTGGGGCGCCCCCTGCGGGTCGTCGAGGGGGAGGTCGGTGCGCGGGGAGCGGTGCTCGCGGCTGCCGCGCGGTACGGGTTGGAGCTGGATGTGGCGGCCTGGACCGCGCCGACGGCGGTCGTCGAGCCGGATCCGGAACGGGCGCGGTTCTACGCGCGGGGCTACGCCGCGCACCTGGCCCGCCTGGCGGAGTCCCGCACGAGGGCGCGGGCCCGTGCGGGCGGCTGACGTTTCCGCGCCCCCGCCCGTCCGGCGACACTCCCGACGGCTGCGGCTTTCGGGGACAGGAAACCCCGCTCGGGCGCCCTCGGCGCGGCGATCCGCCGCCGCGCCCACCCCCGGAGGTGAACCCCGCACGGCGGGTCGCGGACCACCCGGTGAAGGGCGTTCGTCCACCGCCCCGAACGGCTCCGCCCCCGCCTATCGTGCAGTCGCCGCCCCTCAACACCCGCTACGAACAGGGAGATTCCCGTGCCCGCACAGCCAAGACGCCGCTCCGTCCTGCTCGCCGCCGGACTGGCGACCGCAGCCGCGGCCGGCGCCGCGCTCCCCGCCGCGGCGACGGGCACCGGCGCCGCCCCCGGCTCCCGCCCGCGCCGTGGCCCCGTCGTCATCGGGCACCGGGGCGCCGCCGGGTGGCGGCCCGAGCACACCGCCGCGGCCTATACGTACGGCGTCCAGACGGGCGCCGACTGGATCGAGCCCGATCTCGTACCGACCAAGGACCACGTCCTCGTCGTACGGCACGAGAACGAGATCTCCGGGACCACCGATGTGGCCATCCACCCGGAGTTCGCCGCGCGCCGCACCACCAAGACGGTGGACGGGCGGCCCGTCACCGGGTGGTTCACCGAGGACTTCACGCTCGCCGAGCTGCGGACCCTGCGCGCCGTCGAGCGGTTGCCGCTGGTCAGGAACCGCAACACGGTCTTCGACGGACGGCAGGGCGTCATGACCTTCCAGGAGGTCGTCGACCTGGCGCGGAAGCTGTCCGAGCAGCACGGCAGGACGATCGCGGTCTTCCCGGAGACCAAGCACCCCAGCTACTTCCGCTCGATCGGCCTGCCCCTTGAGGAGCCGCTCGCCCGCATCATCCGGCGCAGCAGGCTCGGCGCCCGTGAGTGCGTCGTGCAGTCCTTCGAGCCGTCGAGCCTGCTGCGCATCGCCGCCGAACGGCTGCGGGTGCCGCTGTGGCAGGCGCTGGGCACGACGGGTGGGCCGTTCGGCCACCCGGCGACGTACCAGGAGATGATGACGCCGGCCGGCCTGCGGGGGATCGCGGAGTACGCCGACTGGATCGGCCCGGACAAGAGCTCGGTGGTCGCGCCGTCCCCGCTGCTCGCGGACGCGCACGCGGCCGGGCTGAAGGTCGGCGCGTACACCTTCCGCTGCGAGAACCAGTTCCTGCCCGCCGCGTTCCGCCGGGGCACCGCGCCCAACGACTTCGGTGACGCGTTCGCGGAGTACGCGCTGCACTACCGGCTCGGGGTGGACGCCGTGGTGACGGACTTCCCGGACATCGCGGTACTCGCCAGGGATGCCATGGGCCTCAGGACCTAGGACCAACGCCTGATCAACATCGAACCCTCCTGCTGCTAGCCTGCATCTGCATACCAGTCGCAATAAGCAGTCGGAGGGCTCGGATCATGGCCATTTACACACTTCCTGAACTTCCGTACGACTACGCGGCGCTCGACCCCGTCATCAACCCGCAGATCATCGAACTGCACCACGACAAGCACCACGCGGCCTACGTGAAGGGCGCGAACGACACCCTTGAGCAGCTCGAAGAGGCTCGCGACAAGGAGTCCTGGGGCTCGATCACCGGGCTGGAGAAGAACCTGGCGTTCCACCTCTCCGGTCACATCCTGCACAGCATCTACTGGCACAACATGACCGGCGACGGCGGCGGCGAGCCGCTGGCGAAGGACGGTGTCGGCGAGCTGGCCGACGCGCTCGCCGAGTCGTTCGGGTCGTTCGACAAGTTCAAGGCCCAGCTGACCAAGGCCTCCGCGACCACCCAGGGCTCCGGCTGGGGTGTCCTCGCGTACGAGCCGGTCAGCGGCCGTCTCATCGTCGAGCAGGTCTACGACCACCAGGGCAACATCGGCCAGGGCTCCGTGCCGATCCTGGTCTTCGACGCCTGGGAGCACGCCTTCTACCTTCAGTACAAGAACCAGAAGGTCGACTTCATCGACGCGATGTGGAAGGTCGTCAACTGGCAGGACGTGTCGAAGCGTTACGTCGCCGCCAAGCAGAGCGCGAACAACCTGCTGCTCGTCCCGTAGTCACGTCACCACGGGCCCACAGACGCCCTGCCTCGTGATCGTCTTCTCAACCTTCACCGGGGCGGGTGGAACAAGGCCGACCCCCGCGAGGAAATGACTCGCGGGGGTCGGCTGTTTCGCGACGTCGTGGCGTCAGTCGAAGATCGGGCCCTGCGTACGGGTGCGCTTGAGCTCGTAGAAACCCGGGGTCCCCGCCACCAGCAGCGTGCCGTCCCACAGGCGGGCCGCGGCCTCGCCCTTCGGGGCCGGGGTGACCACGGGGCCGAAGAAGGCGACCTCGTCGCCGTCCGGGCCGGGGACCGCGATGACCGGGGTGCCGACCTCCTGGCCGACCTTGGTGATGCCCTCCTCGTGAGAGGCGCGCAGCTCCTTGTCGTACGTGTCGGTGTCGGCGTACTCCGCCAGCGAGGCGGGCAGGCCGACCTCCTCCAGGGCCGCGATGATCACTTCGGAGCCGATGTCCTGGCCCTGGTTGTGCACGCGGGTACCGATCGCCGTGTAGAGCGGGCCCACGACGTCGTCGCCGTGCTTGTGCTGGGCGGCGATCACCACGCGGACCGGGCCCCACGCCTTCGTCGCCAGCATCTCTCGGTATTCCTCGGGGAGCTCGTCGATGCGGTCCTCGTTCAGGACGGCCAGGCTCATCACGTGCCAGCGGATCTCGATGTCCCGGACCTTCTCGACCTCAAGGATCCAACGGGAGGTCATCCAGGCCCAGGGGCACAGCGGATCGAACCAGAAATCGGCGGGGGTCTTGCCGGTCGGAGCGTTGCCGTTCGTGGACATGTCTCTCCTCGATAGGAACGTCGATAAGGACGCGGTGGGGCGGCGGCACCCCGTCGGGGCCAACGCCACCGGCCGCCCGCGTCATTCCCGGACGCCCCGGGACAGCGGCGCATGGGAGGATCGGAGTGTCCGAACGAGACACGAAGGAGTGCCCGTGCCCGGTGAGAATCTTTCCCGCGACGAGGCCCGCGAGCGGGCCGAGCTGCTGTCTGTCGATGGTTACGAAGTGGCTCTCGACCTGCGATCGGCGCTCGGGGAGGCAGAGGAGGAACCGCGCACGTTCCGCTCGGTGACCACGGTCCGTTTCCGGGCCGCCCGGCCCGGCGCCGCCACGTTCGCCGATCTGCTCGCGCCCTCGGTGACAGCGGTGACGCTGAACGGCAGAGAGCTGGACCCGGCGGTCGTCTTCGACGGCTCACGGGTCGCGCTGGACCAGCTGGCCGCCGAGAACGTACTGGTCGTGGACGCGCAGTGCGCGTACAGCCGCACCGGCGAAGGCATGCACCGCTTCGTCGACCCGGAGGACGGCGAGGTCTATCTCTATACGCAGTACGAGCCGGCCGACGCGCGCCGCGTCTTCGCCAATTTCGAACAGCCGGACCTGAAGGCACCGTTCCGCTTCGAGGTGACCGCGCCCGACGGCTGGACGGTGTGGAGCAACGGCGCGGCGGAGAAGGCGGGCGAGCCGGTCGACGGGACGTGGCGGTTCGCCCCGACCCGGCCCATCTCGACGTACATCACCACGGTCGTCGCCGGTCCCTACCACTACGAGACCGACACCTACCGGCGCAGCTTCGCGGACGGCACCGAGCTGGAGATCCCGCTGGGCGCGCTGTGCCGCAAGGGGCTGGCCCGGCATTTCGACGCGGACGACGTCTTCCTCGTCACCAAGCAGGGTCTGGACTTCTTCCACGACACCTTCGACTACCCGTATCCCTTCGGGAAGTACGACCAGGCCTTCGTGCCCGAGTACAACCTCGGCGCGATGGAGAACCCGGGCTGTGTGACCTTCCGTGAGGAGTTCATCTTCCGCGGGAAGGTGACGCAGGCGTCGTACGAGCGCCGGGCGAACGTCATCCTGCACGAGATGGCGCACATGTGGTTCGGCGACCTGGTCACCATGCAGTGGTGGGACGACCTGTGGCTGAAGGAGTCCTTCGCGGACTTCATGGGGTCGTACTCGATGGTGGAGGCGACGCGCTTCACCGACGGCTGGGTGACCTTCGCCAACAACCGCAAGGCGTGGGCGTACCGGGCCGACCAGCTGCCGTCGACGCACCCGATCACGGCCGACATCCGTGACCTGGAGGACGCCAAGCTCAACTTCGACGGCATCACGTACGCCAAGGGCGCCTCGGTGCTCAAGCAGCTCGTCGCGTACGTCGGCAAGGACGCCTTCATGGAGGGTGCCCGGCGCTACTTCAAGCGGCACGCGTACGGAAATACCCGCCTCGGCGACCTGTTGACCGTGCTTGAGGAGACCTCGGGGCGCGATCTGGGCGCCTGGTCCCGGGCGTGGCTGGAGACGGCGGGCGTCAACACGCTGACGCCGCAGGTCACTTATGACGCGGCGGGGCGGATCACGGAGCTGGCCGTGGTGCAGGAGGCCGCCGCGTCCCACGCGGCGGAGCCGCATGATCGAGCACAGTCGGAGCTGCGTCCGCACCGGGTCGCGGTGGGTCTGTACCGGCGGGACGGCATGGGCGGTGACCTGGTGCGCTACGCGCGGGCCGAGGCGGACGTGGCGGGGGCGCGGACGGTGGTGGCCGAGCTGGCGGGCAACGAGCGGCCCGACCTGGTCCTGGTCAACGACGACGACCTGACGTACTGCAAGATCCGCTTCGACGCCGATTCGCTGGACACCCTGCGCGCGCACCTCGGTGAGCTCACCGACCCGCTGGCGCGCGCGCTGTGCTGGTCCGCGCTGTGGAACATGACGCGGGACGCGCTCATGCCGGCGCGGGACTTCATCGCCCTGGTGCTGAAGTTCGCCGGTCGCGAGTCGGGGATCGGGGTGCTGCAGATGCTGCACGCGTGGACCCGTTCCGCGCTGACGCACTACGCCGCTCCCGAGTGGCGCGAGGAGGGCGGCCGACTGCTGTCCGAGGGCGCGCTGCGGGAGCTGCGGCTCGCCGAGCCCGGCAGCCAGCATCAGCTGACGTGGGCGCGTTTCCTGGCCTCGACGGCGAACACCGCGGCCGATTTCCAGCTGCTGCAGGGCCTGCTGGACGGCACCGCGAAGATCGACGGCCTGGACGTGGACCAGGAGCTGCGCTGGGCGTTCCTCGGGCCGCTCGCCTCGCACGGGGTCGCGGACGAGAAGGCCGTCGAGGCGGAGCTGGCGCGCGACGACACGGCGTCCGGCAAGCGGCACCAGGTGCGATGCCTGGCCTCGCGCCCCTCGGAGGCGGTCAAGGCGCAGGCGTGGGCAGCGGTCGTCGAGTCGGACGCGCTGTCGAACGCGCTGGTCGAGGCGACGATCGACGGCTTCGTGCAGCCGGGTCAGCGGGAGCTGATCGCGCCGTACGCGCCGAGGTACTTCGCGGCGATCGAGCGGGTGTGGGCCGAGCGGTCCATCCAGATCGGCATGGACGTGGTGTCGGGGCTGTTCCCGGGGCTCCAGGACGATCCGGCGACGCTGGCCGCGACGGACGCGTGGCTGGAGAGCCACCCGGACGCGGCGCCGGCGTTGCGGCGGCTGGTGCTCGAAGCGCGGGACGACCTGGCGCGCGGGCTGCGCGGACAGGCGTGCGACAGGGCCGCGGCCGTCTGAGGCCCACGCGCCGCAGGGGCCTGGGCGGGCCTTGAGCGGGCCTGGTACGGGTCCGGCGCGTGCTTGGCGCGGGCAACCCCGTGGCGTACCCACGGGGTTGCCTGATCGGCAGTCGAACGCCCGTACTTTAGCGCGGGCTTGTCCTGAATTGTCGACGGGCTTGTAACAGTGGTTAGTGGGCGGGGAAAGCGCGGGAAACCCCGAGACATGAACCACGACACCCCCGTCTTCCCCCGCCCCCTCAGCCACCTCACCGATGTACAGCGCCGCGTGCTGTCGGCGGCCCAGTTGCGGGCGCACGGCGTCTCCCCCGCCGACACCGCCGCGCAGTGCCGCCCCGGCGGACCCTGGCAGCAACTGTTGCCCGGCATCGTCGTCCTGCACCCCGGGCCGCCGACCGACGAGGAGCGGCTGCACGGGGTGCTGCTGTACGCGGGACGGCCGCCGGCCCGGGTCGCGGTGCCCGCGCAGTGCCGGGCCGGCGCGGACGCCCCTCCGTACGGCGATGTCATGATCACCGGGCTGGCCGCGCTCGCTCTGCACGGCTTCTCCGCCGCTCCCCCGCTGCTCTCCATCGACCACATCGACGTCCTGGTGCCGCGCACCCGCAGGCTGCGTTCGACGGGCTGCGCCCGGCTGATCCGCGTCCACTCCACGCCCGCCGCACAGCAGCTCACCGGCGTGCCGGTGGCCCCCGTGGCGCGTGCGCTCGCGGACGCCGTGGCGCAGCTCGACGACGCCGACGCCGTGCGCAGACTGATGACCGAGGCGGTGCGCGGCGGGCACTGCGAACCGGCCGCCGTGGTGCGGGAGCTGAGCACGGCGCGGTTGCTGTCGCGGCCGCACGTGGTCGACGCGGTGGACTCGTTGCTCGCCGAGGGCCGGGCCATCGCCGAGGAGCGGCTGTACGAGCTGGTCCGCACCCAGGGCCTGCCCGACCCGCTGTGGGACGTCGATCTGCGGCTGCCCGGCGGCCCCTACCTGGGTGGCGTCGACGCGTACTGGCCGGACCAGGCGGTGGCGATCGAGCTGGACACCCGGGCGCCCCGGCAGGGCGAGCGCCAGGAGGAGGACGCACTGTGGACCGAGTACGCCCGCAAGCGGGAGCACTTGGAGCGGCTCGGCATCACGGTCGTGCACATCACGCCCAGGAAGCTGCGGGATTCGCTGGAGCAGCAGGCCGCGGTGGTGCGCACGGCTCTGCTCGCGGCGGCGGACCGGGAGCCCGCGGCGTACGTCGTGCTCCTCCCCCGCTAGTGCCTGCTCGGCGGGCTACCGCTTCTTCAGGAGCAGTTCCGTGTTGCGGGCGTCGGCGGGGCCGGCGAGATTGCGCCTGGCGCCCGGAGTGTTGAAGGACAGTTCGCGGTAGAGCGCGGCGAGACCGGTCTGGGAGAGGTCGGTGTAGTCGGTGCGGTGGGGCGCGGCGGACTCGATGAGCGTGGTGAAGAGGGAGAGCGTTCCGTCGTGGTTGTCCACCAGCTCGATGACGCGGGCGAGTTGGGGGAACTCGACGTGGGAGGCGGTGGAGATCTCCCAGAAGGTGCCGTGCTGGAGGATCACATTGCGGTGGCTGTGGCCGTTGATCCAGGCGACGACGTTGCGGTGCCCCTTGAGGAGCGCGAGCAGCCGGTCGCCGTCGTCGCCGTCGAACGTCCAGCTGTTGTGGTGGCTGAAGATCAGCACCTGGTCGTCCTGATGTGCCGTCAGCAGCCTTTTGAGCCAGTTCAGTTGCGCCTGTCCGATGTGCCCCTCGAAGTGACCGCCCTGATCGGTGGTGTCGAGGCTGACGCCGAGGACGCCGTCGGCGACGCGGAAGGAGTAGTGCAGGTTCCCGGTGTCGAGGTTCTCGCGGGTGTAGCCGTGGCCGGGCGCGCCCGCCGACGCCCCCGCGTACGCCGGGTCGAGGTGGGCCTGGATGTACTCGCGCGGGGTGAAGGGGGCGCGGGCGGGGTCGGGGGTGACACGGCGCATCCGGCGGGTCTCGCGGCGCAGCAGGTCGGTGAAGTGGTTGCCCCTGGGGTCCTTGCCGTCCTTGAGTACGGCCTCCAGCGCGCGGGCGTCGGCGAGCGGGAGGGTCATGAGCTTGCGGTCGGCGACGGCGAAGTCGCCGAGGTATTCGGTGCCGTTGGCGAAGCAGCCGCTGGGCAGGTCGTCGTGGTTGCCGACGGTGGAGTACCAGGGCAGCCGCAGTCCGGGGCTGTTGACCGGGCGGATCGCGGCGGCCAGGTAGCCCTCGATGCGCGGGTACCCGAGCTTCTTGTCGGCGTCGCGCAGGGCGCCGTCCGGGTGCCAGTACAGGGGCAGGCCGGAGTCCTGGACGCCTTCGTAGCGGCCGGGGTCCCCGGTGTTGGGGGTGATACGGCCGCCGCTCATCGTGCGCAGGAACCAGCCCAGCTCGGCCTTGGAGTTGTTGTCGGTGTTGTCGCCGGTGGTCATGACGAAGTCGAGCGGCGCCCCGGTGGCGGGCCCGCCGCGCAGCGCGTTGACGCGCTCGACGAGGGACACCGCGCCGTGCACGGTGAGGGCCTCCTGGGGGCGCCAGGCGGACACGGCCTGGGCGCGCAGGTACTCCGTACGGACCGGGTGCTGGGCGTCGGTGAGGTGCAGGTCGGTGAGCTGGACGAAGGAGGCGACGGTGGTGCGGCGGTCGGCGCGGCCCGGCTTGGCGGCGGCCAGTTCGCCGCGTACGACGCGCTTCCAGCCGGGGCCGTCGCCGAGCCGCCGGTATCCGGTGGGAGCGGCGGCGCGGGGCGTGGCGACCGTGCCGAGCGAGGTGGCCCGGGAGACGGAGACCGGGGCGACGGGCGCCGCGGGCCGGGGCGCGGCGGCGGGCCCGCCGCCGCGCGGCGGCGGGGCGCCCTGGTCGGGACGGAGCGCGACGCCGAGGCCGGCGGATGCGCCGACCGCCCCGGTGGCGGCGAGGAAGGAGCGGCGGTCGAGGGCGGCTGCGGAGCGTAGGCGTGACATGGCGCGGTCTCCCCGGGTGCGAACGCATCGGCCGGGCGCGCCGTGCCGCCTCGGCCGCGAGGTCCGCCTCCGTCCGGTGCGGGGCCTCGCGGGGCACCGGGGGGCGCGGGGCCGGCTGCGGGTGGCTGCCGGGTGCGTGGGGCCGGTGACGCTGCGGGGTGCCGTGCCGGGCGGGGCGGGCCCGGACGATCCGGACGGCGTGCCCCGGGCGGAAGTGGGATCCCCCGCCCTCCTGGATCGTTGACATCCGGAATGACCTGCGCGTTAACGGCTCCGCAACGCGCGACGCCGATCACCGGACAGGGATCACTCGGACGCCCGGGGGCGCGTGAAGTGCCATCCGAAGCCCCCCGGACGGCACGGTCTCGCTCACTCCCCGTTCATCCGGCGGGGAAGGCGGCACAAATCGCCGCCGGGCGGGCGCCGCGGCCGGTCCGGTGCCACGCCCCTCCCGCTACCGTCCCACGACCCGGCCCACGGCCGGCTTCGTCCGCCACAGCTCCATGCCCGTGTCCACCAGCTCGACGCGGTCCAGGCCGGAGACGGCGTCCAGCAGGTGCCAGGCGGCCAGATCCGTGGAGCCGCCGGTCTCGTGGCGCAGTTCACCGCCGGTGACCCGGCCCTCGTACACGATCCGCAGGCCCTGGAAGTCCGCGAACGTGCCGAGGCGGCGCGGATAGCGGCGGGTGATGGAGTCCACGCCCATGAGGCGGACCGGCTCGACCGCGTAGCCGGTCTCCTCCAGCGCCTCGCGGACGACCGTGTCGTACGGGTCCTCGCCGTGGTCCATGCCGCCGCCCGGCAGCGTCCAGCGCTTGCTGCCGTCGGGGGCCACCCAGCGGGCGAGGAGCACCTGGCCGTCCCGCACGCACACGGCGTAGGCCGCCACCCTGAGCTCTTGGTTCATTGGGTGAGGTTACGGGGCGACGCACCTGAGCGCCCGGTATGCGGCGGTTCACTCCCGATGGCGGATGCGGCGCGGTGGCGGATGTACGCCAAGAGCACATGTAGATCCTGACAACTCTCCCCAAAGAACTGTCACTTAAGAAAGGCTGAGCGGTCATCCGGCACCGTATTCCGGACCCTCTCTTCCACATACAGGGATGCCAATGACCCTCGAATCCTCCGGCTCCACCACCGGGCCGAGACGCACGGCCCGAATAGCCGTCGCCGCCGGGCTCGTTGCCGCGCTGTGCGCCGCGGCACCGGTGACCGCGTTCGCGGCCCCCGCGGACACCCCCGGGCCCGGTGCGACGGCGCCGCCCGCCGCCAAGACCGCCGCCAAGAAGCTCGGCGGCGCCGACGCGGAGCTGCTCGCCGAGGCGGAGTCGACCGGCGCGAAGAGCGTCACCCTGATGGTCGCCACCGCGCCCGGCGCCACCGAGCAGGTCGCGCGTCAGCTCGACGCCGTGCAGGGCTCCGTCGTCGGACGTAGTGACGACAAGCTCGGCTACGTACGGGCGACGCTCCCCACGGACCGGGCGGACGCGGCCATCAAGGCGGCGGCGAAGCTCTCCAGCGTCCACGGCATCGACCTCAAGCAGGAGATCGAGCTCGACGACCCGACGCCGCAGGGCGACCGCGCCAAGGGCGCCGGCGAGGCGGCCAAGGGCACGTACGCGGCGCCGGACAAGGAGACCCCGGCGGAGAACCCGTACAACCCGTCCTTCGAGACCGGCGCCGTGGACTTCGTGAAGAAGAACCCGAAGGCGGACGGCCGCGGCGTCACCATCGGCATCCTGGACTCGGGGATCGACCTCGGGCACCCCGCCCTCCAGAAGACCACCACCGGCGAGCGCAAGATCGTCGACTGGGTGACGGCCACCGACCCGGTGGCCGACGCCGACGGCACCTGGCGCCGGATGACGACCGAGGTGGCCGGGCCGGTCTTCACGACCGGCGGCCGGACCTGGTCCGCGCCCGCGGGCACGTACAAGTTCAGCACGTTCGCGGAGGCCGCCACCACGGGTGGCGACATGGCGGGCGACCTGAACCGCGACGGCGACACCACCGACGTGTGGGGCGTGCTCTACGACCCGGCGGCCGGCACCGTCCGCGTCGACCTCGACAACGACGCCGACTTCGGCGACGAAGAGGCGATGAAGCCGTACAAGGACGCTCAGCAGGTCCGGTACTTCGGCAAGGACAATCCGGCGACGGAGATCGTCGAGCAGATCCCGTTCGTCACCGAGGTCCGCAAGGACGTCGTCTACAACGGCGCGGGCGCCAAGGCCGACTACGTCAGCATCGGTGTCATCGAGGGCTCGCACGGCACGCACGTCGCGGGCCTCGCCGCCGCCAACAGCCTCTTCGGCGGCAAGATGAACGGCGCCGCCCCCGGCGCCAAGCTGGTCTCCTCGCGCGCCTGCACCTGGAGCGGCGGCTGCACCAACGTCGCGCTCACCGAGGGCATGATCGACCTCGTCACCAAGCGCGGCGTCGACATCGTCAACATGTCGATCGGCGGTCTGCCGGCGCTCAACGACGGCAACAACGCCCGCGCCGAGCTCTACACGCGCCTCATCGACACCTACGGCGTGCAGCTGGTCATCTCGGCCGGCAACAGCGGCCCCGGCACCAACACGATCGGTGACCCTTCGGTCGCCGACAAGGTGATCTCGGTCGGCGCGTCCATCTCCAAGGAGACGTGGGCGGCCAACTACGGCTCGCAGGTGAGCAAGCCGTACGCCATGATGCCGTTCTCCTCCCGCGGCCCGCGCGAGGACGGCGGCTTCGCGCCGACCATCACCGCGCCCGGCGCCGGCATCAACACCACCCAGACGTGGGCCGCCGGCGGCCCGGTCGCCGAGGCCGGCTACCAGCTGCCGCCCGGCTACTCCATGCTGCAGGGCACCTCGATGGCGTCCCCGCAGGCGGCGGGCGCCTCGGCGCTGCTGCTGTCCGCGGCGAAGCAGGCCGGCGTCGAGCTCACCCCGGCGAAGCTGCGCACCGCGCTGACCAGCCAGGCCGATCACATCAGCGGCACGCAGGCGCACGAAGAGGGCGCCGGCCTGATGAACATCGGTGACGCCTGGAAGGCGATCAAGAAGGGCGCGACCGCCCACGCCTACACCGTCAAGGCGCCGGTCGACACCGCTCTCGACACCAACCTCAAGACCCCGGGCTTCGGCACCGGTCTGTACGACCGCGAGGGCGGCCTGAAGCCCGGCCAGAAAAAGGTCTACGACGTCACGGTCACCCGCACCTCGGGCCCGGACCGCGCGGTGCGGCACGAGCTGCACTTCGAGAACAACGACGGCACCTTCCGGATCGTCGGCAACGACGTGGTCGGCCTCCCGCTGAACACGCCGGTCACCGTGAAGGTCTCCGCGCAGCCCCGCTCGGCGGGCATCCACAGCGCGATCCTGGAGGTGGACGACAACCGCACCGAGGGCATCGACAAGCAGATCCTCAGCACGGTCGTCGCCGCCAAGGACCTCGCGAAGCCCGCGTACGCCGTCTCCGAGTCGGACTCGGTGCAGCGCAACAGCTCGAAGTCGTACTTCATCACGGTCCCGCAGGGCGCCAAGACCCTGGAGGCCGCCCTGGGCGGGCTCCAGGACGGCAGCCAGACGCGCTTCATCTCCATCCACCCGTACGGCGTTCCGTCCGACCCGACCTCCACGGTCAACTGCTACCCGAACTACGTGAACCCGGCGAACACCTGCCGCCCCGACGTCCGCTCGTACCCGAACCCGGCGCCGGGTGTCTGGGAGATCGAGGTCGAGTCGCGCCGTACGTCGCCGCTCCTCGACAACCCGTACAAGCTGGACGTCTCCCTGCTGGGTGTCACCTTCGACCCGGCCGTGCAGGTGCTGCCGGAGGCGAAGGTCGGTACTCCGGCGCCGGTGGAGTGGAAGGTCACCAATGACTTCGCCGCGCTGGACGGCAAGCTGAAGGGCGGCCCGCTCGGCTCGTCGAAGGACGCGCGTCCTTCGATCAAGCAGGGCGAGCAGCAGGAATCCACGGTCGTGATCGGTGAGGGCGTCGAGCGTCTGGACGTCGCCATCGGCAAGGTCTCCGACGCCGCCGCCGACCTGGACCTCGCGGTCTACCGGGGCGATGTGCTCGTCGGATCGGCCGCGGACGGCGACTCGGAGGAGGCGGTCAGCCTCGTCAAGCCCGCCGCCGGTACGTACCGCGTAGTCGTCGACGGCTATGCGATCCCGGCCGGGACCACCGCGTACGACTACCGCGACGTGTTCTTCGCACCGTCGCTCGGGTCGATCAAGGTCGACGACTCGAAGGTCGTCAAGCTCGCCAACGGCGCGTCGGCGCAGGTCGCCGCCGAGGTGCTGGTGGCGGGTGCGGCGCCCGAGGGCCGGCAGTTCTTCGGCCAGGTGCAGCTGCTGAACGCGCGCGGCACCGCCGCGGGCACCGGCAGTGTCCAGATCGAGAAGGTCACGCCGTAACGGCTTGACCGGGTACGAGGGAGGGGGCGGGCGCCGGATCCGGCGCCCGCCCCCTTCGCGTTCTCGCGTTGTCGTCGGAAGGGGTCAGACCTCGACCAGCACCTGGTCCAGCGTCTTGCGGACCAGGTCGGGCACCATGCAGTCGGCGGCCGGGTAGCCGACCGGGACCACGGCGAACGCCTTCTCGTTGGCGGGGCGGCCGAGGACCTCGGAGAGGAAACGCATGGGGCTCGGGGTGTGGATCAGCGCCGCGAGACCCGACAGGTGCAGCGCGGACAGCAGCATGCCGACGGCGATGCCCACCGACTCGTCGACGTAGTAGTGCTTGCGCTTGGTGCCGTCCTCGCCCAGCCAGTGGCGCTGCTGGAAGACCACGATCAGCGCGGGTGCGTCGGTCAGGTGCGGCTTGACCTCGTCGGTGCCCAGCGGGCGCAGCGCGGCCAGCCACTCCTCGCCGAGCCTGCCGTCGTAGCTGACCTGCTCCTCGTCCTCGGCCGCCTGCCGTATCCGGCGGCGCACCTCGGCGTCCTTGACCAGGACGAATGTCCAGGGCTGCTGGTGGGCGCCGGACGGTGCGGTGGCGGCGCACGCTATCGCGTCCCGCACCGCCTGCTCGGGCACCGGGTCGGTCGAGAACCGGCGCACGGTGCGGCGCCCGTCCATGCGGGTACGCAGGTCCGCCGCGCGCGCCAGGGTTTCGGCGTGCGGCATGCGGTCGGGGCGGTAGGGAACCGGCCGGTAGGGGTCTCCGTGGGTCGGTGTCCACTTGTTCTTTGTCACAGACATGGGTCGAGTCTGGTGGGGGCAGGGGCTCTGTGTCCCGTCCCTCGGACAATCGATTGGACAATCCGAGTGGGGCCATACACATCATGGGCGAGCTTGTCATGGGCCGGCTTGCCCGAGACATACGTACAAAAGGAGTCAACGTGAGGGTCGGAATCGTCGGAGCGACCGGTCAGGTCGGGACAGTCATGCGCAGGATCCTCGTCGAGCGGAAGTTCCCGGTCGACGAGCTGCGCCTCTTCGCCTCCGCGCGGTCCGCAGGCTCCACGATCACGTGGAACGGCACGGACATCACCGTCGAGGACGCGTCCACGGCCGACTACACCGGCCTGGACATCGTGATCTTCTCCGCGGGCGGTTCGACGTCCAAGGCGCTGGCCGAGAAGGTCGCCGCGCAGGGGCCCGTCGTGATCGACAACTCCTCGGCCTGGCGCCGCGACCCCCAGGTGCCGCTGGTCGTCTCCGAGGTCAACCCGCACGCCATCGCGAACCGCCCCAAGGGCATCATCGCGAACCCGAACTGCACCACGATGGCCGCGATGCCGGTGCTCAAGCCGCTGCACGCCGAGGCCGGTCTGACCGCGCTGATCGCCACCACCTACCAGGCCGTCTCCGGCTCGGGGCTGGCCGGTGTCGCCGAGCTCGACGGCCAGGTCAAGAAGGTCGTCGAGCACGCCGCCGAGCTCACCCACGGCGGCGACGCGGTGGACTTCCCGGAGCCCGCCGTCTACCGGCGCCCCATCGCGTACAACGTGCTGCCGCTGGCCGGTGCCATCGTCGACGACGGTTCCTTCGAGACCGACGAGGAGCAGAAGCTCCGCAACGAGTCCCGCAAGATCCTGGAGCTCCCCGACCTCAAGGTCTCCGGTACGTGTGTGCGCGTCCCGGTCTTCTCCGGCCACTCGCTCCAGGTCAACGCTCGCTTCGAGCGCCCGCTGAGCGTGGCGCGCGCGTACGAGCTGCTCGGCGCGGCGCCCGGCGTCGAGCTGTCCGACATCCCCACGCCGCTGCAGGCCGCGGGCAAGGACGTCAGTTACGTGGGCCGTATCCGCCTGGACGAGACCGCGGAGAACGGGCTCGCGCTCTTCCTCTCCGGCGACAACCTGCGCAAGGGCGCGGCGCTGAACGCCGTGCAGATCGCGGAGCTGGTCGCGGCGGAGCTCAAGGGCTGACCTTCCTCCTGTACACGGTGGGGCGGGGCTCGGTGGAGCCCCGCCCCACCGTCACGACCGCGCCCGTCGCGAGGAGCGCCAGCGCGCCGCCGAGCCACAGTGCGCCGGGTACGCCGTAGTGGTCGGCGGCCCGGCCGCCGAGCAGCGCCCCCAGGGCGATCGCCGCGTTGAACACCCCGGCGAAGAGCGCGGAGGCCGCCTCACGGCTGTGCGGGGCCGCCGCCATCAGCCAGTTCTGCGCGCCGACCGACACCCCGCCGTAGGCCAGCCCCCACACCGGGAGCAGCGCCGCCGCGGCGGCGAGCGAGCCGCCGACCCCGGCCATCAGCAGGGCGGTGGCGCCGAGCACGGCGGAGATCGCGAGGAGGGTGCGCCGGGAGTCACGGGCGGCGGCGGCTCCGCCGAGGAAGTTGCCCGCGATGCCGGCGCTCCCGTACACCAGGAGCAGCCCGCTGATGAGTCCCGCGCCGATGCCTGGGATCCGCTCCAGGGCCGGGCGTACGTAGGTGTACGCCGCGAAGTGGCCGGCGACCAGGAGCATCACCACCAGGAGTCCGGCCCGGACGGCGGGCAGCCGGAAGAGCCCCGTGACCTCGCGCAGACGCACCGCGCCGTCGGCGGGCAGCGGCGGCAGCAGCACGGCGAGCAGGGCGGCCACCGCCAGGGAGAAGCCGCCCATGGCGGCGAACGCCCAGCGCCAGCCGACGAGTTCACCCATGAGCGTGCCGGTGGGTACGCCGAGTACGGAAGCCACCGCGATCCCGCTGAAGATGACCGCGGTGGCCCGGCCCACGGTCCCCTCCCGCACCAGCCGCACCGCGAGCCCCGCGGCGATCGCCCAGACCCCGCCGATGCACACGCCGACGAGGGCGCGTGCCGCGAGGAGCACGCCGAAGCCGGGCGCGAGCGCGGAGAGCGCGTTGGCGGCGGCCAGCAGCGTCAACAGCGCGCACAGCACGAGCCGCCGGTCCGCGCGGCGAACGGCGACGGGCAGCAGGGGTGCGGCGAGCGCCGCGACGATGCCGGGGAGGGTGACGGTCAGGCCCGCGGTGCCGTCCGAGGTACGCAGACCGTCGCCGAGCGAGGTGAGGAGGCCGACCGGCAGCATCTCGGTGGTGACGACGGCGAAGGTAGCCGCGGCGACGCCGAACACGGCGGGCGGCAACGCACGTGCGGGGCGCGTAAGTTCGGTGCTCTGTTGCATGAGGACCAGCCTTGGCCGCCCGGTCGCGGGGAACAACGGCGAAATCCTCATCGTTCTGTGAGCCGAATTCATCGATCGACGGGTGTGGGCAATGAGTGGCGGCACGGGTGGCCTTGAGATCCGGGAGCTGGAGAGCTTCCTGGTGCTCGCGGAGGAACTGCACTTCGGCCGCGCGGGCGAGCGGCTGTATGTGTCGCAGAGCAGGATCAGTCAGCTGCTGCGCGCACTGGAGGGGCGGCTCGGCGCGCGTCTGATCGACCGCACCAGTCGCCGGGTGCGGCTGACCCCGCTCGGTGAGCGTTTCCTGGCCGAGCTGCGTCCCGCGTACGACGCGCTGCGTACGACGGTCGACACCGCGCGGGCCGAGGCGCGCGGGGTGGAGGGGAGGCTGCGGATCGGCTTCCAGGGCACGGCGGACGTCCGTCTGATGCGGGCGATCACCGTGTTCCAGACGCGCCACCCGGCGTGCGTGACGGAGATCGTGGAGATCCCGTTCTGCGATCCGTTCGGGGCGGTGCGCCGGGGCGAGGTGGACGCGGCGATCGTGCTGCTGCCGGTGTCGGAGCCCGACCTGATGCTGGGCCCGCTCTTCTCCAAGGAGCAGCAGACCGTGGCGGTCGCGCTGCGCCATCCCTTCGCGGCCCGCGACTCCCTGACCGCGGCGGAGGTGGCCACGACGCCCCTGGTCGAGGCAGCGGCCCCCGCCCCCGTGTACTGGCGCGAGGCCCATGCCCCTTCGGCCGTCCCCGGCCCGTCGGTGAGCACGCTCCAGGAGGGCCTCACCCTGGTCGCCGCAGGCCGCGGCGCGATGCTGCTGTGCCGGCCGACGGCGGATTACCACGGCCGCGAGGACGTCGTCTTCGTACCGGTCGAAGGGGTGCCGGACTCGGTCCTCGGCATGGTGTGGCACCGGGATGGCGAGACGGAGCGGGTACGGGCCTTCGCGCGGGCGCTCTCCGACTGAGGGGCCTCAGGACCTGCGCACCTCGAAGTGGAAGCAGCCGTACTCGACGGCCCTGACGTGCACCAGCGCCACCTCGGGGTCGGCGAAGGCCTCGGCGAACGCGGCGTCGAAGCCGGCCGCGGTCTCCCCGGGGAGATCCAGGAGCCGGCCACCGGTGATGTGCCCGTCGGCGCTGTACCGGCGCACGGTGCGCAGGGCGCCGGAGCGCGCGAAGGGGTAGTCGTCCCCGTCGCCCGGCCCTTCGCACTCCTCGGCGTGGATGAAGACGGGTCCCTGCTCGTCGTACGCCCCGGGCTTGGCCCAGTGCTCCGCGGCCCAGCGCCGCAGTGGCGCGTACGAGACGAGCGCGATCCGCTCCCCCACCGCGCCCGGCCGCAGACAGCAGCGCAGTGGCGCGCCGCCCTCCTCGTCGGTGTACGGCACGCAGGGGCGGCCCGCGTCGTCCGTGTCGCGGAGCTGCTTGAGGGCGGTGGGGTCGATGGGGCGGGCCCGGTAGGTGGTCATGCGTCCAGCATCGGCGCGGGCCGGCCCCGGCACCGGCGGGCTTCGGACATGGCGCTGCGGCAGCCGCCCGGCGGACTCAGCTGCGAGCGTACCGAGCAGCCCCGACCCTGGGCAGCGTGGAAGGATGGCAAAAACGTCACATACCGAGGAGATGACCGGTGCCTGGCACGAATCTGACCCGCGAAGAGGCGCAGCAGCGGGCGCGACTGCTCACTGTGGACGCCTACGAGATCGACCTCGACCTGAGCGGCGCCCAGCAGGGCGGCACCTACCGGTCCTCGACCACCGTGCGCTTCGACTCGGCCGAGGCCGGGGCGGAGACCTTCATCGACCTGGTGGCTCCGGCCGTGCACCAGGTCGTACTGAACGGCAAGTCCCTGGACGTGGCCGCCGTCTTCCGGGACTCGCGGATCGCGCTGAAGCACCTGGAGGCCGGCCCGAACGAGCTGAAGGTCGTCGCGGACTGCGCGTACACCAATACCGGTGAGGGCCTGCACCGCTTCGTCGACCCGGTCGACCAGCAGGCCTACCTGTACACCCAGTTCGAGGTGCCGGACGCCCGCCGCGTCTTCGCGTCGTTCGAGCAGCCCGACCTCAAGGCGACCTTCGCGTTCACGGTGAAGGCGCCCGCGGGCTGGACCGTGATCTCCAATTCCCCGACGCCGGAGCCCAAGGAGAACGTCTGGGGCTTCGAGCCGACGCCGCGCATCTCGACGTACATCACGGCGCTGATCGTCGGCCCGTACCACGCGGTGCACAGCTCCTACGAGCGCGACGGGCAGAGCGTCCCGCTGGGTATCTACTGCCGCCCCTCGCTCGCCGAGTTCCTCGACTCGGACGCGATCTTCGACGTCACGCGGCAGGGCTTCGACTGGTTCCAGGAGAAGTTCGACTACGCGTACCCCTTCGCCAAGTACGACCAGCTCTTCGTGCCGGAGTTCAACGCGGGCGCGATGGAGAACGCGGGCGCGGTGACCATCCGCGACCAGTACGTCTTCCGCTCCAAGGTGACGGACGCCGCGTACGAGACGCGCGCCGAGACGATCCTGCACGAGCTGGCGCACATGTGGTTCGGCGACCTCGTCACCATGGAGTGGTGGAACGACCTGTGGCTGAACGAGTCGTTCGCCACGTACACGTCGATCGCCTGCCAGGCGGACGCGGCGGGCTCGAAGTGGCCGCACTCGTGGACCACGTTCGCGAACTCGATGAAGACCTGGGCGTACCGGCAGGACCAACTGCCGTCCACGCACCCGATCATGGCCGAGATCGCCGACCTCGACGACGTCCTCGTCAACTTCGACGGCATCACGTACGCCAAGGGCGCCAGCGTCCTCAAGCAGCTCGTCGCGTACGTCGGCCAGGACGAGTTCTTCCGGGGTGTGCAGGCGTACTTCAAGGCGCACGCCTTCGGGAACACCCGGCTGTCCGACCTGCTGGGCGCGCTGGAGGAGACCTCGGGCCGCGACCTGAAGGCCTGGTCGAAGGCGTGGCTGGAGACGGCGGGCATCAACATCCTGCGCCCGGAGATCACCACGGACGAGGCGGGCAACGTCACGTCGTTCGCGGTCAGGCAGGAAGCCCCGGCGCTGCCGGCCGGCGCCAAGGGCACATCGACGCTGCGCCCGCACCGCATCGCGATCGGCTGCTACGACCTCGACGAGGCGGGCAAGCTGGTCCGCACGAGCCGGATCGAGCTCGACGTCGACGGTGAGCGCACCGAGGTGCCGTTCCCCGAGAACACGCCGCGTCCCGCGGTGGTCCTGCTCAACGACGACGACCTGTCGTACGCGAAGGTCCGCCTCGACGCCGACTCGCTGGCCGTCGTCACCGAGCACCTGGGCGACTTCACCGAGTCGATGCCGCGGGCGCTGTGCTGGGCCTCGGCCTGGGACATGACGCGCGACGGCGAGCTGGCGGCCCGTGACTATCTGGCGCTGGTGCTGTCCGGCATCGGCAAGGAGACGGACATCGGCGTCGTCCAGTCGCTGCACCGGCAGGTGAAGCTGGCGCTGGACCTGTACGCGACGCCCGCGTGGCGCGAGGCGGGTCTTTCGCAGTGGACGGAGGCGACGCTGGCGCATCTGCACAGCTCCGCGCCCGGCAGCGACCATCAGCTGGCGTGGGCGCGCGCGTTCGCCGCGACCGCGCGTACGCCGCAGCAGGCGGACCTGCTGGCCTCGCTCCTGCAGGGCACGGAGACGATCGAAGGCCTGGCCGTGGACACCGAGCTGCGCTGGGCGTTCGTGCAGCGGCTCGCGGCGACCGGGCAGTACGACGAGGACGACATCGCCGCCGAGTACGAGCGGGACAAGACGTCGGCGGGCGAGCGCCACGCCGCGGTGGCCCGTGCGGCGCGGCCGACGCCCGAGGCGAAGTCCGAGGCCTGGGCCTCGGTCGTGGAGTCCGACAAGCTGCCGAACTCCCTCCAGGAGGCGGTGATCGGCGGCTTCGTGCAGACCGATCAGCGTGAGCAGCTCGCGCCGTACACCGAGGCGTACTTCGCGGCGGTCAAGGGTGTGTGGGACTCGCGTTCCCACGAGATGGCCCAGCAGATCGTGATCGGCCTCTACCCGGCGCTCCAGGTCTCCCAGGAGACGCTGGACGCGACGGACGCGTGGCTGGCCTCGGCCGAGCCGAACGCGTCGCTGCGGCGGCTGATGTCGGAGTCCCGCGCGGGGGTGGAGCGGGCGCTGCGGGCACAGGCGGCGGACGCGGCCTCGGCGTAGCGCAGGGGCGAGGGGCGGGCCGGGGGCGCCTGCGGCGGACCGCCCGCCACCCGCCCCTCGCCGAACCGGGGTTCCGCCCCGGACACCGCTCCTCGGGCGCCGGGCCGGCTGATTCCTCAGCCCGCCCGGCGCCCGAGGACTCAGGGAAGGGCGGGGTGGGGCACGAAGCCCCGCCCCACCTCGGCCCGCCCGTCCGGCCTCAGCCCGTCAGTTCCGCGTGCCGCGCCCGCAGCGCCTCCGCGCCCTGCTCCGTGAGCACCCCGTGCAGCCGCATCCGCGCCACCCCGCCGTCGGGGAACGCGTCGAGCCGCACATGCGTGGCCACCGCGTGCGCGGCCAGTTTGAAGCGGTGCAGCGTGTCGGGCTGGAGCTTGGTGCGGGGCAGGATCTCGAACCACTCGCCGGTCTCACCGTTGCGCCCGCTCAGCGCGACCCAGCCCGCCGAGTTCCCCTTGAGGTACGCCGTGTCGATCTCGATCGCGCGAACCGCTCCCTGCGCCGCCAGCCGGAACCGCACCCAGTCGTTGGTGTCGCGGACCCGGCGACGGCGGTTCTCCCAGCCGTCGTCCATCTTGCGCGAGGTGCCAGGGAGGATGATCTGTGCGGGCGAGGAGTAGAACTTGTCCGAAGCGTCCTCGTACGTACCGCCGTTGAGGATCGAGAGCAGGTCGATCGTGCCGAACAGGCCGAGCCACTCGGGATCGGCGACGACGTCCCCGTGGACGCGCAGCCGGGCGACGCCGCCGTCGGGGTGCTGGCACAGCCGGATGTGGGTGTAGCGGCGCTCGGCGGTGATCTCGAAGCCGTTGGCGGCGTGGCCGCGTACGGGGGTCTCCGGGAGGATCTCCTCCCACTTCACGTCGGCGGCCAGCAGCTGCTCGGGGCTCGGCGCGCCCTCGACAGCCGCGGCCTGCACGGACACGCGCTGCGGGGAGTTGCCGCGGAAGTGCGCGGTGTCGACGACGATGCCGCGGATGACGCCGGGCGCGCCCAGCCGCACGATGGCCCAGTCGTGGTCGTCGGGGGCCGGGAAGGGCCGCGTACCGTCGACGCCGCGACGACGGCGGGTCTCCCAGCCGTCCATGATCTTGCCCTTGTGGCCGAAGTGCTCGGGGTCGAAGACGGCCCGCTCACGGATGAGGAGATTCTCGCGCTCGGCGAAGAACTCGTCGTTGGCGGCGATGACGCCCGCTCCCAGACGACGGTCGGCGAGGTCGACGAGGTCGGAGAAGGGGAAGTCGCCGGTCCGGTAGTCGGCGTACGGGTCTCCCCCGCCGTAGGGGGCGGCGTCGTTGGCGTGCGGGTCTTCGAGCTGCGCTTCGGTCGTCGTCATACCCCGACTGTCACAGCAGGCGACCAGTCAGGTCCATCGAAAGTTTCTGGACAGCCTTTGAAGCAGAACTGAACGATTAGGAGCCGGTGCGCGCCGCCGCCACCTCACGCAGCGCCGCCAGCACCCGCGCCACCGCCGGACCCGCCTCCGCACCGCGCCGTACCGCGGCCACCACGTGCCGCTGCGGCTGGTCCGCGCTCAGCACCCGCATGACCACGCCGGTGCGCCGCTCCGCCGCCGCCATTCGAGGCACCAGCGCGACCCCCATCCCCGCCTCGACCATGGCCAGGATCGCCGTCCAGCCGGCCGCGCTGTGCGCCTGCTCGGGCACGAAGCCCGCCGCCTCGCACGCGTGGCGGGTGATCTCCGACCACGGCCCGCTGCCGCCGAAGATCCACGCCTCGCCGGACAGGTCGGCCAGCCGCAGTCCGGGGGCGCCGGCCAGCGGGTGCCCGGCGGGCAGCGCCACGTCCAGCGGGTCGGCGAACAGCGGGACGCGCGCGAGCCGCGGGTCCCGGGCCGTCGGGGCGTGCGCCGCCAGCGACAGCGCGAGGTCGACGGCCCCGCCGGCCAGCAGCTCGTACGCCTCGGCGGCCTCCGCCTCCCGCACCCGCACCTCCACCGCGGGGTGCGTCGCCCGCAGCAGTTGCACGGCCGGCACGACGAGCGCGGGCACGGCCGTCGAGAACGCCCCGACCCGCACCTCCCCCGCCTCGCCCTTCACATACCCGGCCAACTCGGCGTCGGCCTGCTCCAGTTGGACGAAGACGGCCTCCGCGTGCCGCAGCACGAGATGCGCCGCGTCGGTGAGCCGCACCCGCCGCCCGTGCGCCTCCAGGAGAGGGACGCCGAGCTGCTTGGCCAGGTTGGACAGCTGCTGCGAGACGGCCGAAGGCGTCATCAGCAGCGCCTCGGCCGTCGCGGTCACGGTCCCCCGCTCGCGCAGGGTCCGCAGGATCCGCAGCTTCTTGATGTCCCACTCGATCATGGGACGCAACCTATCCCGGCCGGTGCGCCGGGCTTTCAGGCGAGCGTGGCGAAGGCCTCGTCGCCGCCCAGGGAGTGCAGTGCGTGAATCATGACGCGGGCCCGGTCGCTCCGCGGGGACTGCTCGCAGTCGTGGTGCCCGTTCCTTCCGTCCGCTCCGGAGGCCCGGCGGCCACTGCGCAGGCGGTGGAAAGCGAACACCGGGCCCCGAACCTCCATTCGACCAAGGGCGCCGGGACGACAATGACCGGGTCGCAGCGGGGTGGCGCGAATCCCTTGCAGTGAATTCCGGCGCGGCCGACTGGAGTCACTTGCTCCGGCCGGCCCCGATCAGCACTCCGCCCAGGATCAGCGCCATGCACAGAATCCGCATCGGCCCCGTTTCCTCGTCGAGCAGGGCGAAGGAGAGCAGCGCCACGCAGACCGGCTGAAGGTAGTAGACAATTCCGGCGCGGGCCGCGCCGATGAGCGCGATCGCCTTGTTCCAGGCGAAGAAGGCGACGGCGGAGGAGAACACGCCGACGTAGACGAGCGGTCCGACCGTGCCGACTGTCGGCTCGAAGCCGCCCTGGGCCGCCAGGCTGATCCCGTACGCCGGAAGCAGCATCAGCGCGCCGAGCACGAAGGTGGTGAAGAGGAAGGCCAGGCCGCCGATTTCGGCCGGACGGCGCTTGAGCAGGGCGCTGTACGAGGCGAAGCTGAAGGCGGCGGCGACCATCCACAGGTCTCCGGCCGCGAAGTCCGGCGCCAGGGAGCCCTTGCTGACCAGGAACAGCACTCCGGCGCAGGCGATGAGCATCCCGGTGACGCCCCGGGCGCCGAGGCGCTTGCCGCCGAGGCGTGCGTACACCGCCATCAGGACCGGCGAGGCCGCCATGATCATGCCCATATTGCCGGCGGATGTGGTGACTCCGGCCTGGTTGACCAGGGTGTTGTAGACGGTGACGCCGAGCAGCGAGGCGAGAGTGAGATAGCCCAAGTGATCCCGGATCAACCGGCGTTGGCGCCAGCTCTCGTGTATCGCGAAGGGCGCGACGGCGACGATCGCCACGATCCAGCGCCAGAAGGCGGCCTGCACGGGCGGGACGGAGTCGTGGAGAGCGCGGGAGGTGACGAAGCTGCCCGACCAGACGACCGTCGCGACGGCCGCGAGCAGCAGACCGAGGCCGGCGGACTGTCGCGCCAAGCCCCGTCGCCCCGCTCTTCCGGCCGTTGGCCCGGCGCTGCCGATACGGACTCGGTCCAGGACGCTCACAGTTTCCCCTTGCCTCTTCCCCCTGCCGGGGATCTTGGTCGCGGGACTACCGTCGCACCGGCTCACTCATCAGGTCCATCGAAATGTTCCGATCATTCTTTTCAGCAGAACTGAACGTTTTACGAGGTCCGACCTGCCCGAACAGCGTCGCCCCGAACGCGATCGCCATCCCCAGGAGCTGGACCGGCGCCAGCGCCTCGCCCAGCGCCGCCCAGCCGATGACGGCGGCGGTCAGCGGGGACAGCGGGGACAGGAAGGTGGCGGAGGTGGCGGACAGCCGGCCGATGCCGCGGAACCAGAGCCAGTACGCGACCGCCGTGTTGACCAGCGCGAGGTAGAGGTACCCGGCGACGGCGCGCGAGTCCAGCGCGGGCGGCGCACCCTCCACCAGCAGCGCGACGGGCGCGATCAGCAGGCCGCCCGCGGTGAGCTGCCAGCCGGTCATCACCAGCGGCCCCACCCCTTCGGGGCGTCCCCAGCGCTTGGTGAGGACGGTGCCGGTGGCCATCGAGGCGGCGGAGGCGAGGGCGGCCAGCACGCCCCACGTGTCCAGCGCGGCGGTGGCACGCAGCACCACCAGGCTCACGCCGAGCGCCGCCGCGATGCCGGTGAGCAGGGTGCGCACGGTCGGCTTCTCGCTCAGCAGGAGGACCGCGAGTCCGGCCACGAACAGCGGCGCCAGCGAGCCGAAGACCGCGGCCATCCCGCCGGGCAGCCGGTACGCGGAGAGGAACAACAGCGGGAAGAACGCGCCGATGTTCAGCGCCCCGAGGGCCGCCGCCTTGCCCCACCAGGCGCCGCGCGGCAGGGTCCGGCCGATCGCGAGCAGCACCAGACCGGCGGGCAGTGCGCGCATCAGGCCGGTGAAGAGCGGCCGGTCGGGGGGCAGGAATTCGGTGGTCACCGCGTACGTCGACCCCCAGGAGACGGGGGCCAGTGCGGTCAGCGCGATCGTTCCGGCACGGTTCATCGCGTGCTCCTCAAGGGGTTCATGTCGCGCGAAGCTGCTCGACCGAAAATAGCTTACCCCTAAGCTACTTTCCGTCAAGCAACTTTCTTGCGGCCGACCGGAACTCTGCGGATACTGCGGACATGACCACCAAGGACCCCGTGGACGCCATCACCGCCCAGTGGGCCGTGGTGCGTCCCGACCTCGAAACCGACCCCATGGCCGTCTTCGGCCGCGTCTACCGGATCGCGCGTGCGATGGGCGACCGCGTCGAGAAGGCGTACGTACGCTTCGGGATCTCCCGCGGCGAGTTCGACGTCCTCGCCACACTGCGCCGTTCCGGTGAGCCGTACACGCTGTCACCGCGCGAGCTCTCCGCGACGCTGATGCTCACCACCGGCGGGATGACGGGCCGGCTGGACAAGCTGGAGCGGGCCGGGCTGCTGTCCCGCAGCCCCGACCCGCACGACCGGCGCGGGCTGCGGGTCACCCTCTCGGAGCGCGGTCTCGCCATCGTCGACGAAGCGGTCTCGGCCGGCCTGGAGCTGCAGCGCGCGGCGCTCGGCGAGTTCGACGAGGCTCAGCTGGAGCAGCTCCAGGAGCTGTTGCGGCAGCTGCTCGCCGGTACGGTCCGGGAGTGAACACGACGAGGGCGCCCGCCTTCCGTACGCACGGAAAACGGGCGCCCTCGCTGAAACGGTCGGGTCAGGCCTGCTTCTTGGACTTGTCCAGCACCATGACAAGGCCCGCGATGACCACGAAAAGACCGATCGGCGCCACGACATAGAGGCCGAGCGTCTCCAGCACGCTCAAGCCGGGACCGGGATCGTCACCGTCGTCGCGCGTGCGCGCGAGCGCGGGGGACGACATGAGCAGCATCATCAGCGTCGTACCGGCCGCGACAGCGCCGGCGCGCAGGGCGTTCTTCTTGTCCACGGAGCAAACGTAGCGAACGCCCGAAGGGGGCGCGCGCCCGGGGGTGCCGTAAGAGGACTCCGGAGACCCTTCTAGGACCTGAAGACGTCCATCAGGCGGCGCAGGCGGGGTGCGGCCGTCAGCTCCTCCAAGGTCACCGGTCTGCCCTCCGCGTCGGCGACGGGCAACCGCCAGTTGGGGTACTGGTCCCAGGTGCCGGGCAGATTCTGCGGTCTGCGGTCGCCCACCGCGTCCGGCAGCCAGACGCCGACCATCCGGGCGGGGGTGCGCAGCAGGAAGCGGTAGACCGCGCGGATCTCGCCCTCCTCGTCGCCAGCCCCTTCGGGCAGCAGGCCGAGCCGTGCGAGGTACGACACCCACTCGGTCACGTCGGCCGCCTCCTGGGCGGACTCCTCGGCCAACGGGCGGGTGAGCAGGCCGAGGCGGTGGCGCAGCGCGACGTGGTCGCCGGTGAGGCGGGCGGCGGTGGACGGCAGGTCGTGGGTGGTGACGGTGGCCAGGCAGCGCTCGCGCCAGGTCTCCGGCGGCAGCGGTTCGCCGCCGCCCGCCCAGTCGCGCTCGAACCACAGCACCGAGGTG
The DNA here is from genome assembly GCF_051131715.1 of Streptomyces sp. A5-4. Lineage (NCBI taxonomy): Bacteria > Bacillati > Actinomycetota > Actinomycetes > Kitasatosporales > Streptomycetaceae > Streptomyces > Streptomyces sp. A5-4. The sequence goes on from NZ_CP178591.1 coordinate 2,489,936, forward strand.
CCGAACACGCCGCGCTCGGCGAGGGCGGCGCGCACGCCCGGCTCCACGGTGCCCAGGTCCTCCCCTATGACGGTCGTGTCCGCGAGGTGCGCCTCCAGGGCCAGGACGGCGAGCATGGCGTCGGCGTCGTAGCGGACATACGTTCCCCGGGTGGGCGGCAGGCCCTCCGGGACCCACCAGAGCCGGAACAGGCCCATGACGTGGTCGATGCGCAGCGCGCCCGCGTTGCGCAGCAGTCCGCGCAGCAGCCCCCGGAACGGGGCGTAGGCATGGGCGGCGAGGACGTCCGGGCGCCACGGCGGCAGGCCCCAGTCCTGGCCGAGCGCGTTGAACGCGTCGGGTGGTGCGCCGACCGACATGCCGTGCGCGAAGGCCTCCTGCTGCGCCCAGGCGTCGGCGCCGCCCGGGTGCACACCGACGGCCAGGTCGTGCACGACGCCGACCGGCATGCCCGCGTCACGGGCGGCCCGCTGGGCGGCGGCGAGCTGGGAGTCGGTGAGCCAGGCCAGCCAGCAGTGCAGGTCGACCCGGTCGTAGAGCTCGGTGCGGGCGCGGTGGACCTCCGCCGCGTGCGGGTCGTCGCGCAGCCCGGGGGGCCACGCGTGCCAGTCGGAGCCGTGCGTCTCGGCCAGCGCGCACCAGGTGGCGTGGTCCTCCAGGGCCGTGCCCTGCTCGGCGAGGAAGTCGCAGTAGGCGGCGCGGCGGCCCGGGCCGAGCGGAACCTTCCGTACGAGCTCCAGGGCTTCCTTCTTCAGCGCCCAGACGGCGTCGCGGTCGATCAGCGCGCCCTTGTGCAGCACGGAATCGCGCAGCTCGGCGGCGCGTCCCAGGAGGACGTCGAGACGCGCGCGGTCCGCCGCGAGGACGTGGGCGTACTCGGGGACGTCCTCGACCCGCAGGTGGACGGGGTCGGGGAAGCGGCGCGAGGACGGGCGGTACGGGGAGGCGTCGGTGGGGGCGCCGGGCACGGCCGCGTGCAGCGGGTTGATCTGGACGAATCCGACGCCGAGCGCGCGCCCGGACCAGGAGCCGAGCTCGGCGAGGTCGGCGAGGTCGCCCATGCCCCAGGAGCGCTCGGACAGCAGGGAGTAGAGCTGGATCAGGAGCCCGTAGGAGCGCCCCTGGGGCTGCGGCACCCGGTCGGGCGCCACGATGAGCGTGGCGGTGTCCTCCCGCCCGTCCGGCGTCCGCACGGCCAGCCGGTGCACCCCGAGCGGCAGCTGCCCCCACCCGGGCGCACCGGCCACGGGCCGGCCCCCCGGGGTGAGGGGCGGTGCGGGGGGCCCGGGTTCCTGCGCGGGGCGCGGGGCAGGGCTGTGCGCGGCGGCCGGGGCGGGGTGCGGTCCGGCGGCCGGGGCGGGGCGCGGTTCGGCAGCCGGCGCGGAGCTTTCCGCGGCGCCCCGCGGCACCTGGTCGGCCGGAGCGGCGCCCCGCGGTGCCTCGTCGGCGGGGGCCGGGGCGGGTGCGGTGCTCTCGGCGTCGTGCGGCGGCTGCGCGTCGGCCGGGGCGGGGCCCGGCGCCTGCCGGGTGGCTCCCGGGCCGGGGGCGGGCGGCGTCTGCCACTCCGTCGCCGTGCCCTGCTCGGTCTCGACCCGGAGCAGAGTGCCCGCGGGGAGGTCCGCCAGGGCGGGGGGCGGGACCGGGGCGAGGCCCTGCGACTCGGTCGGGGCCCAGGCCACCACCGTTTCGGGCAGGAGCCGGCGCTCGGCCGCGGCCTCGTGCGCGTCGAGCGCCGCCCGCACGGCGGCGGGCGTGCGCGCGTCGACGCCCAGGGCCGCGAGCACGGCGACGACCGTGTCGTCCGGGACCTGCAGCGTGCGGTCCGCGGAGGGCGCGTAGGACGTGGCCACCCCGTGCAGGGCGGCGAGCCGGGCAAGGCCCATCTAGACCCCCATGGGCTCCAGGCCCGATGCCGTGCCGTGGGCAGTCGGTTCGCTGGTCAGAGGTGCCGCGTCGGCCATCGGCGGCTCGCTGGTGAGCGGCGCGGCGTCGGCCATCGGCGGCTCACTGGTCAGGGGCGGTTCGCAGAAGAGCAGCGGATCGGTGAATCCCGCGTCGAGCACCGCGTCGGAGCCGAGCGCCGGTTTGGACAGTGCGGACAGGAGAAGCTGAGCTGCGGCCACTGGGGCCTCCCTAGGTGGGCTACGTGGACAAGGCAGCCCTACCCAATGGGCACGGCCGCAGACGTATACGTTTCCACAACGTGTCCCGGCTCACATTCCGTTCCCCGCGCGGAAATTGACACCTTGGCGGCCGGGTGGTGGGCTCGGTGCCCACACGAAGCGGACTGAGGAGACAGTTGTGCAGCTCGGGGGCAGGAGGGGCGCGACCGCAGTCGCCATGGCAGTGCTGAGCGGACTGCTCGGCGGTGCGAACGGGGCGTTCGCCGCTCCACAGCCCGATCCCGGCACGCCGCCCGCAGCTCCGCCCGTCACCACGCCGGACCGCGAGAACGACGCCGCGCTGCCCTCCGTCTGGCCGCGCCCGCAGACGATACGGGCGGCGGGACAGGCGGTACCGGTGGGCCGGGACGTGGTGCTCGTCGCGGACCCGGACGCCGACCCGCACGCCCTGCGGGCACTCGAAGAGCTGCTGCGCGCAGCGGGTGCGCGGAGCGTCACCAGCGCCGCGCCCGGCGGACCGCTGCCCGCCGGGGGGCTCGTCGTGCAGGCGCAGGGCACCGGCGCGCAGGACGCGCTGCGCGCCCTGCGCGCACCCGAGCGCGCCGACCTGCCGCCCGGCGGTTACCGCATCGCTGTCGGGCAGGTCGCCGGGCGGGACACGGTCGCCCTCGAAGGTGTCGGCGACGACGGTCTCTTCCACGCCGTGCAGACCCTGCGCCAGCTGGTGCGCGGCGAGGACCGGAGCGGCGGCGGGACCCTGTCCAGGGAGATCGCGGGAGCCGTCGTACGCGACTGGCCGGGTACGGCCGTACGCGGGATGACCGAGGGCTTCTACGGGGAGCCCTGGACCCGCGAGCAGCGCCTCGCACAGCTCGACTTCATGGGGCGCACCAAGCAGAACCGCTACCTCTACGCGCCCGGCGACGACCCGTACCGCCAGGCCCGCTGGCGCGACCCCTACCCGGCGGACAGGCGCGCCGACTTCCGCGCCCTCGCCGAGCGGGCCCGCAGCAGCCATGTGACGCTCGGCTGGGCCGTGTCCCCCGGGCAGTCGATGTGCATGTCGTCGGACAGCGACGTCAAGGCGCTGAACCGCAAGTTCGACGCGATGTGGGCGCTGGGGGTGCGCACCTTCCAGCTCCAGTTCCAGGACGTCAGCTACAGCGAGTGGCACTGCGGGCAGGACTCCGAGACCTTCGGCTCAGGACCCGAGGCGGCGGCGAAGGCCCACGCGCGCGTGGCCAACGCGGTGGCGGATCATCTCGCGGAGCGCCACCCGGGCTCGGAGCCGCTGTCAGTGATGCCGACCGAGTTCTACCAGGACGGCACGACGGACTATCGGCGCGCTCTCGCCGCGCAGCTGGACGGCGGCGTGCAGGCGGCGTGGACGGGCATCGGGGTCGTGCCGAGGACGATCACGGGCCGCGAACTGGCCGGTGCGCGCTCCGCGTTCAGGCATCCGCTGGTCACGATGGACAACTACCCGGTCAACGACTACGCGCAGGACCGCATTTTTCTCGGCCCCGTCACCGGCCGGGAGCCCGCCGTGGCGACCGGTTCGTCGGTGCTCCTCGCCAACGCCATGGAACAGGCCGCCGCCTCGCGCATCCCGCTGTTCACGGCGGCCGACTACGCCTGGAACCCGCGGGGTTACCAGCCCCAGGAGTCGTGGCAGGCGGCGATCGACGACCTCGCGGGCGCCGACCCGCGGGCCCGCGAGGCGATGCGGGCGCTGGCCGGCAACGACGCCTCGTCCGTGCTGGGCGGCGAGGAGTCCGCCTACCTGCGTCCCCTGCTCGACGACTTCTGGCGCACGCGCGGCACCGTCGACGCGGCCGGGAAGGCCGCCGCCGCCAAGAAGCTGCGCGCCGCGTTCACGGTGATGCGTGAGGCACCGCTGCGCCTTCAGGACGCGGCGGGCGGCGCCTTCGACGACGAAGTGAAGCCCTGGATCGAGCAATTGGCGCGCTACGGCGCCGCGGGCGAGCTCTCCGTCGACCTGCTCCAGGCCCAGTCGCGCGGCGACGGCGACGCCGCCTGGCGCGCCTCGCTGGACCTGGACGCGATACGCGGCTCGCTCAGGGCGGAGGACCGGGTGACCGTCGGCAAGGGCGTCCTGGACGTCTTCCTGACGAAGGCGGGCAAGGAGGCCGACGCCTGGACCGGTGCGGACCGCAAGGACGGCACGGTCTCCGAGGGCCCGGGTTCGTACACCGTGCGGCTGGGCCGCGCCCGCCCCATAGAGGCGCTCACCGCCATGACGGAGCCCGGTACGGGCGAGGGCGCGGCCGTCGAGACCCACGTCCCTGGCGAGGGCTGGCGGCGCGCGGGCACGCTCTCCGCGAGCGGCTGGACGCAGACGGCCGCCGGGGGCGCGCGGGTCGATGCCGTGCGCCTGACCTGGACCGGAGCAGGAGCCGGCAGCGGGAGTGAGGGCGGCAGGGGGAGCGCGAACAGCGGCGGGGGCGCCCCCGTCGTGCACCGCTTGGTGCCGTGGTTCGCCGACGAGCCCCGCGCCGAGCTCAGCCTCGAACGCGCCGAGACGGACGCGGAGATCGGCGGCGATCCGAAGCGGGTCGAGGTGGCGCTGACGGGACAGCGCCCCGCCGATGTGCGCGGCAAGCTGACGACCAGGGCGCCCAAGGGCATCACGGTGCGGACCCCGCGAGCCACGACGGTGCCGCGCGGCACCCGCACCACGGTCCCTCTCGACATCACCATCGACAAGGCCGTACCGGCGGGCGAGTACACGGTGCCGGTCGCCTTCGACGGCGAGCAGAGCACTCTGACGGTGCGTGCGGCCCCGCAGACCGCCGACGCCGACCTGGTCCGCGGCGCGGGCGCGAGGATCTCCTCCTCCGGCGACGAGACGACCGACTTCCCGGCCGGCGCCGCGGGTGACGGCGACCCGGAGACCCGTTGGACTTCTCCCATAGGCCGCTCCGCGTGGTGGCAGGCCGAACTGCCGCAGCCGGTACGGCTCGGCCAGGTCGTACTGCACTGGCAGGAGGCGTACGCGAAGAAGTACCGCGTCCAGGTGTCGGCGGACGGCCGCGACTGGCGCACCGCGGCCACCGTCCGCGACGGCAGGGGCGGGCGCGAGGAGGTCAGGATGGACGCGAAGGACATCCGCTTCGTCCGCGTGCGGTGCGACGAGCGGGCGCTGCCGTTCGGCTACTCGCTGTTCGGCGTGGAGGCGTACGCCGTGAAGTAGCGGCAGCCGGGCCAGTGGCAGCGGCCGGACAGTGGCGCCGGACGGCCGAGGCGGCGGACGGCAGAGGCGGCGGACCGTCAGGCGGAAATGCCGTCGATCCGAGCCATCACATCGTCCGCGCCGAACGGCTGCAGGTAGGGCAGCCAGCGCGGGTCACGGTGCCCGGTCCCGATGATGCGCCAGGCGAGACCGGACGGCGGCGCGGGTTGGTGGCGCAGCCGCCATCCCAGTTCCAGCAGATGCCGGTCCGCCTTGACGTGATTGCAGCGGCGGCAGGCCGCCACCACGTTCTCCCAGGCGTGCTGACCGCCGCGGCTGCGCGGAATGACGTGGTCGACGCTGGTCGCGACACCACCGCAGTACATGCAACGGCCGCCGTCCCTGGCGAAGAGCGCACGGCGGGTCAGCGGCACGGGTCCGCGGTAGGGGACCCGCACGAATCTCTTCAGCCGCACGACGCTGGGCGCCGGGACGGCCAGGGTCGCGCTGTGCATGAAGGCGCCGGACTCCTCCAGGCAGACGGCCTTGTTCTCAAGGACAAGGATGAGCGCGCGGCGGAGCCGTACGACGCCGAGCGGCTCGTACGACGCGTTGAGGACAAGGACATGCGGCACGGATGCCTCCTGTTACGCCGGCGGCGCGTGGCTCGCGCCGGGACGATCTGCTCCAGTCTCCCCTCATGGCTGGTCGTAGCGCCACCACGTCCGGGTAACGGGCTCGGAGTGTTTTCGACCACACGGGGACCACGACGGGGGCGTACCCGGGCCGAGCCCAATGGTTCCCCGGGTGAGGCTTGTCTCTCCCCCCCTGCGGCGCACCGGACCGAGGGTGATGCCCCGTTAGTGTGGTTGGTCTGCTGTCGCCGTGCCTGGAGGTACCTGCCGTGTTCCTGTCCGCCCTGTCGGCCGCCGGTCCGACGTCCGACCCCGTCACTCTCGACGAGGCGGCGGAGCGGGCGAACAACGCCGCGGGCTGGGTGGAGGAGAACTGGTCCACCTGGCTGAGTGTCGGCCTGCGCATCCTGCTGATCATGCTGATCGCCACCGTGCTGCGTACGGTCATCCGCCGTTCCCTCACCAAGCTGATAGCGCGCATGAACCGCAGCGCGCAGGCGGTCGAGGGCACCGCGCTCGGCGGTCTGCTGGTCAACGCCGAGCGGCGCCGCCAGCGCTCCGAGGCGATCGGGTCCGTGCTGCGGTCCGTCGCCTCGTTCCTGATCCTGGGCACGGCCGCCCTGATGGTGCTGGGCGCGCTCAACATCAACCTGGGCCCGCTGCTCGCGTCGGCGGGTGTCGCGGGTGTGGCCCTCGGTTTCGGCGCGCGCAACCTCGTCACCGACTTCCTGTCCGGCGTCTTCATGATCCTGGAGGACCAGTACGGCGTCGGGGACAGCATCGACGCGGGAGTCGCGTCCGGCGAGGTCATCGAGGTGGGGCTGCGCGTGACCAAGCTGCGCGGCGACAACGGTGAGATCTGGTACGTACGCAACGGTGAGATCAAGCGCATCGGCAACCTGAGCCAGGGCTGGGCCACGGCCGGCGTCGACGTCCAGGTGCGCCCGACCGAGGACCTGGACCACGTCCGCAAGGTGATCGTCGAGGTCGCGGAGGAGCTGGCGAAGGCCGATCCGTGGAACGAGCTGCTGTGGGGCCCGGTCGACGTGCTGGGGCTGGACTCGGTGCTGCTCGAATCGATGACCGTGCGGATCACCGCGAAGACGATGCCGGGCAAGGCACTCGGGGTGGAGCGCGAGCTGCGCTGGCGGATCAAGCAGGCCTTCGACCGGGAGGGCATCCGCATCGTCGGCGGCCCGGTGGCCGTCGAGCAGGCGAGCACTGCGCCCGCCGACCCCACCGCGGCGCCCTCCGCCCTGGCCAGCCCCACCTCACCGCAGTCCCTGGCGGCGTCCCCGATACCGCCGTCCACGAACCTCTCCAAGTAGCGGCGCCCCCACGACACAGGGCGGCCCTCCGCGACGCCCCCGCAGGTAACGCTTTGGTTGCCGCGGGGGCGCTGTACGTTGACGGCTATTGACGGCCACCTTGCGGGCGTCTTACGTTCCTTCCACTCAATAGGAAACTTTCCTAACAATGATGTTGGACGGGAAGAGCCGAAGGGCAGGTGCAGTGCAATGGCCGGGACTCCCGGAACTCCGCGCGTTCTGCGGGCGATGAACGACCGTGCCGCGCTGGACCTGCTCCTTGAGCACGGCCCCCTCTCCCGTACGAAGATCGGCAAGCTGACCGGGCTCTCCAAGCCCACCGCGTCCCAGCTGCTGGTCCGGCTGGAGACCGCGGGACTCGTCGTCGCCACCGGCACGACCGAGGGCCGGCCGGGCCCCAATGCCCAGCTGTACGCCGTCAACGCACGCGCCGCCCATGTCGCCGGGCTCGACGTGACGCCCCGGCGCATCCGCGCCGCCGTCGCCGACCTCGCGGGCCACATGGTCGGCGAGTTCGAACTGCCGACGCCGGGGCGCCGCGCGGACAGCGTCGTACGCCAGGTGACGGACGCGCTCGACGGAGCGGTCAAGGCCGCCGGTCTCACCCGGGGCGAGCTGCACCGCGTCGTCATCGGCACCCCCGGCGCCTTCGACCCCGGCACCGGACGGCTGCGCTACGCCAGCCACCTGCCCGGCTGGCACTCCCCCGCGCTCCTCGACGAGCTGGCGGCCGTGCTGCCCATGCCCGTCGGGTACGAGAACGACGTGAACCTCGCCGCCGTCGCCGAGCAGCGCCTGGGCGCGGCCCGCGGCCACGAGAACTTCGTCCTGCTGTGGAGCGAGGAGGGCATCGGCGCGGCCCTGGTCATAGGCGGACGGCTGCACCGCGGCTGGACCGGTGGCGCGGGCGAGCTCGGCTTCATGCCGGTGCCCGGCACCCCGCTGGTGCGCCAGGTGGCCAAGGCGAACAGCGGCGGCTTCCAGGAACTCGCGGGCTCGCAGTCGGTGCCCCGGCTCGCCAGGTCGCTCGGGATCGACACGCCCCAGCACCCGTACACCGAGATCGGCGCCGCGCTGCTGGCGCGCGCCGCGGCGGCGGAGGGGGCGCCGTCGGGCGACGGACAGCCCGGCGACGAGCGGCTCGCGGAATTCCTGCGGCAGTACGCCCAGCGGCTCGCCACCGGACTCGCCTCGGTCGTCGCCGTACTCGACCCCGAACTGATCGTCCTCTCCGGCGCGCTCACCGCCGCCGGCGGGGAGCCACTGCGCTCCCTGGTCCAGGCCGAACTGGCCGAACTGGCCGCGTCGAGGCCCCGCCTCGTCATCGGCGAGGTCCTTCAGCACCCCGTACTGCGAGGCGCGTTGGAAAGCGCACTCGCGACCTCCCGCGACGAAGTGTTCGACACCTCGCGTCAGTAGCCCCCGCCGTCACAGCCCCCGGCTCCACCGTTCTCCGCGTCCGACCTCACCCTGTCCCTGCCCCTGGGAGCTCCGCCATGCGCAGAAACCGCCGCCTGACCACCACAGCTGTCGCCGTCGCCGCGATATCCGTGCTCGCCTCCGCGTGTACGGGGCAGTCGGAGAACGCCGCCAACGACGACCCGAACGCCAAGACCACGATCACCTTCTGGCACGGCTGGAGCGCCCCGGCCGAGGTCCAGGCCATCAAGGAGAACATCGACCGCTTCGAGAAGGCGCACTCGAACATCAAGGTCAAGGTCGTCGGCAACATCACCGACGACAAGCTCAACCAGGCGCTGCGCGCGGGCGGTTCCAACAGCCCCGACGTCGTGTCGTCGTTCACCACGTCCAACGTCGGCAAGTTCTGCTCGTCCGGCGCCTTCGCCGACCTGCAGCCCTTCATCGACAAGTCCAAGCTGGACATGGAGAAGACCTTCTCGAAGGTCCTCCTCGACTACACCCAGTTCGAGGGCAAGCGCTGCGCGATGCCGCTGCTCAGCGACGCGTACGGCCTGTACTACAACAAGGACGCGTTCAAGGCGGCCGGCATCAAGGCCCCGCCGAAGACCATGTCCGAGCTGGCCGAGACCGCGAAGAAACTGACGAAGACCAAGGGCGACTCGTACGAGCAGCTCGGCTTCATGCCGAACTACCACGGCTACGAGACGGTCGTCGACCACTACATGTCCTCGTGGGACCACAAGTACTTCGACGAGAACGGCAAGTCGAACATCGCCAAGGACCCGGCGTTCGCGAAGGCGTTCACGTTCCAGAAGAAGCTCGTCGGCGACCTCGGCGGCTACGCCAAGCTGGAGAAGTTCCGCACGACCTTCGGTGACGAGTTCGGTGCGAAGCACCCCTTCCACACCGGCCAGGTCGCGATGCAGCTGGACGGCGAGTGGCGCCTGGGCATGGCCGAGGACGCCAAGGTGCCCTTCGAGATCGGTGTCGCGCCGATGCCCGTCGCCGACGACGAGGCCGAGGGCTACGGCAAGGGCTTCCTGTCCGGCACGATCATGGGCATCGCCCCGGCGAGCAAGAAGCAGAACGCCGCTTGGGAGCTGGTCAAGTACATGACGACCGATACCAAGGCCGTGGTGGAGTTCGCGAACGGCATCCGCAATGTGCCCTCTACCCTGGAGGCCCTGAAGTCGCCGGACCTGGACTTCGACCCGCGCTTCAAGACGTTCCTGGAGATCGCGCAGCACCCGAAGTCCAACACCCCTGACGGCGCCGTCAACGGCGCGACGTACCAGAACACGATCCAGGACTTCGGCTTCCAGTACGAGAAGGGCCTGGCGAAGGACCTGAAGGCCGGCCTGGAAAAGACCGCCAAGCAGATCGACACCGACATCGCGAAGGCGAAGTAGTCCTCGCGATGAGCACGCACAGCACACAGCTCCCGCAGATCCCACGGAGCGCACAGAGCAGCAACAACACGCTCCGCACCAAGCGCCGGAAGGCCGCGCTCCGCACGGCGGCCTTCATGTCGCCCTGGTTGATCGGCTTCACGGTCTTCTTCGCGTACCCGCTGGTCTCCACGGTGTACTTCTCGTTCATGAAGTACGACGGCTTCGGAGTGCCCCAGTGGAACGGGCTGGCCAACTGGAGTTACGTCTTCAACGACTACCCCATGTTCTGGCCGTCCCTGCGCAACACCCTGTGGCTCGTGATCGTCATGGTCTCCTGCCGGGTCCTCTTCGGCCTCGGCGTCGGCATGCTGATCACAAAGATCAAGACGGGCACGGGCGTCTTCCGCACCCTCTTCTATCTGCCGTACCTCGCCCCGCCGGTCGCCGCGACCCTGGGCTTCGTCTTCCTGCTCAACCCGGGGACGGGGCCGGTCGACTCGATCCTCGGCGACCTGGGGCTGCCCACGCCGGGCTGGTTCAACGACGCCGCGTGGTCGAAGCCGGCCCTCACCATGCTCGCGGTGTGGGGGGTGGGCGACCTGATGGTGATCTTCATGGCCGCGCTGCTCGACGTACCGAGGGAGCAGTACGAGGCCGCGGAGCTGGACGGCGCGTCCAACTGGCAGCGCTTCCGCTTCGTGACGCTGCCGAACATCTCGCCCATCGTGATGTTCGCCGTGGTCACCGGCGTGATCCAGGCCATGCAGTACTACACACAGCCACTGGTCGCGGGGAAGGTCGCCTCCGGCATCATCGGCAACTCCGGGCAGTCCTTCGAGCCCGGTTATCCCGACAAGTCGACCCTGACGCTGCCGCAACTGGTCTACAACCTCGGCTTCCAACGCTTCGACTACGGCTCCGCCTGCGTCGTCGCACTCGTCCTGTTCGCCCTGGCCATGTGTTTCACGGCCCTGCTGATGCGGCGACGCGGCGGCCTCCTCCAGGCAGGTGAGTGACTGTCATGACCCAGCTCATCAACAGAACCGACAAGGCGGCGAAGCGGAGCGGCCCCGTGCCCGAGCTCTCACCGGCCCTGCGCACCGCGCGCCGCAAGGCGCTGCTGCACTGGATCGCCGTGCACTCCCTGGGGATCGCGGCCGCACTGTTCTTCGTGCTGCCGTTCGTCTTCCTCTTCCTCACCTCGCTGATGAGCGACCAGCAGGCGCTCACCCGCGACCTCACCCCCAACACCTGGGAGTGGGGGAACTACGTCAAGGTCTTCGAGACCCCGGGCTTCCTGACCTGGTGGCGCAACACGCTGCTGTACGCGGGCCTGGGCACCGTACTGACCGTGCTGTCGTCCGTGCCCGTGGCGTACGCACTCGCCAAGTTCCGCTTCAAGGGCCGCAATCTGTCGCTGATGCTGGTCATCTCGATGATGATGCTGCCGCCGCAGGTCGTCATCATCCCGATGTACCTGTTCTGGGCGAAGCAGTTCGACCTGTCCGGCACACTCTGGCCGCTGATCATCCCGATGGCGTTCGGTGACGCCTTCTCGATCTTCCTGCTGCGCCAGTTCCTGCTGACCATTCCCAACGAGTACATCGACGCGGCCAAGGTCGACGGCTGCGGCGAGTTCCGCACGCTGACCAGGATCGTCATCCCGATGGCGAAGCCGGGCATCGCGGCCATCGCGCTGTTCCAGTTCTTCGCCGCGTGGAACGACTACTTCGGACCACAGATCTACGCCTCCGAGAATCCGGCCGCCTGGACGTTGTCGTACGGACTCGAATCATTCAAAGGCGCACACCACACCGACTGGAATCTGACCATGGCCGCGACCGTACTGGTCATGGCCCCTGTGATCGTCGTCTTCTTCTTCGCCCAGAAGGCATTCGTCGAAGGCGTCACACTGACCGGAGTGAAGGGCTAGTTGAGGAAATGAAGCTCGCAGTCGTGGGTGGCGGGTCCACCTACACACCTGAGTTGATCGACGGCTTCGCCCGGCTGCGGGACACGCTGCCGATCGAGGAGCTGGTCCTCGTCGACCCCGCGGCCGACCGCCTGGAGCTGGTCGGCGGACTCGCCCGCCGGATCTTCGCCAAGCAGGGCCACCCGGGCACCATCACCACCACGTCGGATCTGGACGCGGGCGTGGCGAACGCCGACGCGGTGCTGCTGCAGCTGCGCGTCGGCGGACAGGCCGCGCGCCGGCAGGACGAGACCTGGCCACTGGAATGCGGCTGCGTCGGACAGGAGACCACGGGCGCCGGCGGCCTCGCCAAGGCGATGCGTACGGTCCCGATCGTCCTGGACATCGCCGAGCGGGTACGCCGGTCGAACCCGAACGCCTGGATCATCGACTTCACCAACCCGGTGGGCATTGTGACGCGGGCGCTGCTGCAGGCCGGCCACAAGGCCGTCGGTCTGTGCAACGTCGCGATCGGCTTCCAGCGCAAATTCGCGAAGCTGCTCGACGTGGCCCCGGCCGAGGTGCACCTGGACCATGTGGGACTCAACCACCTCAGCTGGGAGCTGGGCGTACGGCTCGGCGGCCCCACGGGCGAGAACCTGCTGCCCCAACTGCTCGCCCAGCACGGCGACGCGATGGCCGACGACCTGCACCTGCCGCGCGCGGTGCTCGATCGCCTCGGCGTCGTCCCCTCGTACTACCTGCGCTACTTCTACGCGCACGACGAGGTCGTACGGGAGCTCGCCACCAAGCCGTCGCGGGCCGCCGAGGTCGCCGAGATGGAGAAGGAACTCCTCGCGATGTACGGCGACCCCGCGCTCGACGAGAAGCCCGCGCTGCTCGCCAAGCGCGGCGGCGCCTTCTACTCGGAGGCGGCCGTCGACCTGGCGGCCTCGCTGCTGGGCGACGGGGGCAGCACCGTCCAGGTCGTCAACACGTACAACAACGGCACCCTGCCGTTCCTCGCGGACGACGCGGTGATCGAGGTCCAGGCCCGGGTCGACAGGACCGGCGCGACCCCGCTCGCCGTGCCGGAGCTGGACCCGCTGTACGCGGGGCTGATCGCCAACGTCACCGCGTACGAGGACCTGGCCCTGGAGGCCGCCCTGCGCGGCGGTCGCGACCGGGTCTTCAAGGCGCTGCTCGCGCACCCCCTGGTCGGGCAGTTCGAGTACGCCGAGGCGCTCACCGACAAGCTGATCGCGCACAACCGGGAGCACTTCGCGTGGGCGTGAGCGCGGCTGTCATCGCCATCGACGCGGGGAACAGCAAGACGGACGTGGCCGTGATCGGGACCGACGGATCGGTTCTCGCCGCGGCCCGCGGCGGTGGCTTCCAGCCGCCGGTGGTCGGGATCGGCGTGGCGATCGACGCGCTCGCCGTGACCGTCGGCCGGGCGCTGGAGGAGGCCGGGGTCCAGGAGGTCGAGCATGTCTCCGCCTGCCTGGCCAACGCCGACCTGCCCATCGAGGAGCGGGAGTTGGAGGCGGCGGTCCACGCGCGCGGCTGGGGCCGTACGACCGGGGTCCGCAACGACACCTTCGCGATACTGCGGGCCGGGCTGCCCTGTGGCGCCGAGGCCCTCGGGGTCGCGGTCGTGTGCGGCGCGGGCATCAACTGTGTCGGCATGCGCCCCGACGGCCGCACCGCCCGCTTCCCCGCGATCGGCCGGATCTCCGGCGACTGGGGCGGTGGCGGCGGCATGGCCGACGAGGCGATGTGGTTCGCGGCGCGGGCCGAGGACGGGCGGGGCGAGCCGACCGAACTGGCCCGCGCCCTGCCCGCGTACTTCGGTCTCGACTCGATGTACGCCCTGATCGAGGCGGTGCACCTCGGGCGCATCGAGGAGAGGCGCCGGCACGAGATGACCCCGGTACTCTTCGCGACCGGCGCGGCCGGTGACCCGGTCGCCCTCGCGCTCATCCACCGGCTGGCCGACGAGGTCGTCGCGATGGCGACGGTGGCGCTCGGCCGGCTGGACCTGCTGGACGCGGAGGCGCCGGTGCTGCTGGGCGGCAGTGTGCTGGCGGCCCGTCATCCGGAGCTGAACGACCGCGTCACGGCGCTGCTCGCCGACCGTGCGCCGAAGGCGGTGGCGGGCGTCGTCACGGCCCCGCCGGTGCTGGGCGCGGCGCTCCTGGGTCTCGACCACGTCTCGGCCCCCGCGGGGTCCCACCTGCGGTTGCGGACGCACTACGACGCATAGCGCTGCACCGCCCGGCTCCGGCCGCCGTCCCGAAGGTCCTTGACGGCGGCCGGAGTTGCGCGTACCGCACGCATGACCCGCGCAACGGGTACGAACGGGAACCGAACAGATCCCCCCTGCGTATACATAAGCGGGAGATGCGGGGAGATCGGGTAGCTGTGATCGGACAAGATCCAGTCAATCCCGGTGTGGATGTCGGTCCCTGCGGCCATACTGCTTGCCGGGTACTGCCCCCACGAAGCGCCCGGGGGGGAGAACGGACCGACTGTCCATGACCGAGGGGGAGGTCACGTGGCACACCCGCCGAATGTGCGCGAGGCGCAGCCGCCGCAGGTGCGCGAGGCGCAGCCGCCGGTGCGCGGCACCGCCTGGTCCGAGGGCGTGGACCGGTTGCGGGCCGGTGCGACGACCGAGCCCGGCCGGCTGCGGATCATCGGCGCCCTGGTGGCGGTCCTCGTCGTGGCGTTCGGAGCCGTGACGGCCTGGGAGATCTCGGGCCGCGCGTCCGCCGCCGACGACGTGGTGTCGCGCAGCCAGCCGCTGAGCGCGGACGCGGCGAGCGTCTACCGCTCCCTGGCGGACGCCGACACGGCGGCGTCGAGCGGATTCCTCGAAGGGGCGCAGGAGCCGCCGGACGTTCTCGCGCGGTACAACAAGGACGTCGCGACGGCGTCCGAGCTGCTGGTGAAGGCCGCGGCCACCACGGACAGCTCCAGCGCGTCCGGGCACGAGATAGCCACGCTGAACAAGGAACTGCCCCGCTACACCGGCCTGATCGAGCGCGCCCGTGCCAATAACCGGCAGGGCCTGCCGCTCGGCGGCGCCTATCTGCGGTACGCCAACGACCGGATGGCCAAGACCCTGCTGCCCGCCGCCGAGCGGCTGTACCAGTCGGAGACCCGCAGGCTCGGGGACGACTACGACGAGGCGAGGGTCTGGCCGTTCGCCGGGCTCGGCCTCGGTGTGGTGGCCCTCGGCGGCCTGGTCTGGGCCCAGCGGCGCAACTACCGGCGTACGAACCGGGTGTTCAACCACGGCTTGCTCGCCGCGAGCGTCGCCTCCGCCGTGGTCCTGCTGTGGCTCGGCGTCGGGCACGCGGTGTCCAGGGCCGAGCTGAACGACGCCAGGGCGCACGGCCAGGAGTCGCTGGAAGTCCTCAACGACGCCCGCATCAACTCGCTCAAGGCCCGCGCCAACGAGAACCTCACCCTGGTCGCGCGCGGCGCCGTACTGGCCAAGGACGGCAAGCGCGACCTGTACGAATCCCAGTACGCGGACAGCATGAAGATCCTCGGCGAGCGGCTGGGCGACGCGGGCAGGCTCGCCGACGACCTCGCGGGCAGCGGCCCCCTCAAGGTCGCCACCGACAGCGTCGGGAAATGGCGCGAGCGGCACGCCACTGCCCGCGCCACCGACGACGGCGGCGACTACGAGAGCGCGCGGCTGCAGATCACCGGCGACGAGAACAGCACGGACGAGTGCTTCGACGCCGTCGACGCGGCGCTGGACAAGGCCCTCGCCCATGAACAGGCCGAGTTCACCCGGGCCGCCGATGACGGGCGGGGCGCGCTGACCGGACTGCCGTTGGGCGCCGCGGTGCTGGCCGTGCTCGGCGCGGCGGGCGCCGTGCTCGGCGTCGGACGCAGGCTTTCGGAGTACAGGTGATACGGGTGGGAGGAGGCGCGGTGACCAGGACGAGCACAGGGGCCCCGGCCGGCCGGCTGCGCGGCTGGGGCGGGGTGGCGACCATGGCCGCCGCCTGCGCGCTGACGGCGTCGCTGACGCTGCTGCCGCTCTTCCATGGGGGCGGGGACGACAGCGGGAGTGCGGCTGCCGGGCAGAGCGTGACGCAGGCCGCCGCCGCGCGGGCGGACACCTGCGAGGAGCCGGAGCGCAGCCTGCGGCCCGGGGGCGGCGAGGGCGCGGCCATCGAAAAGATCAAGAAGCGCGGCAAGCTGATCGCGGGCGTCGACCAGAACAGCTTTCGTTGGGGCTACCGCAATCCGGCCACCCGCGAACTCGAAGGCTTCGACATCGACCTGGTGCGGGCCATGGCCAAGGACATCCTCGGCGACCCCGAGAAGGTCATCTACCGTGCGATCCCCACCAATCAGCGCATCCTCGCCCTCCAGGAGGACCGGGTCGACATCGTCGTGCGGACGATGACGATCAACTGCACCCGGCTGAAGGACGTCGCCTTCTCCAGCGCCTACTTCCAGGCGGGCCAGCAGGTGCTCGCCCCCAAGACATCCACCGTCAAGGGGTACGACGAGTCGCTGGCGGGCAAGAAGGTCTGCTCGGCGCAGGGCTCCACGGCGTACGACGCGCTCGCCAAGGAGTCCTTCGGCGCGGACTTCGAGAAGTTCACCGTCTCCAACCAACTGGACTGCCTGGTGCGGCTCCAGCTCGGCGAGGTCGACGCGGTCGTCACGGACAACGCCCTCGCGGCGGGCCAGGCGGCCCAGGACCCCGCGGTCGAGCTCAAGGGCAAACCGTTCACCAAGGAGTACTACGGCATCGCGGCGAAGCTCGGCAGCGACGACCTGGTCCGGCGGCTGAACCAGGTGCTCGACGACTACCGCAGCGGGGGCCCGGACGGCCCCTGGATGAAGGCGTACGACAACTGGCTGAAGGCGGACCTTCCCGGCATCAAGGAACCGCCGGAGGCCAAGTACCGCGACAATTAAGCCGGTTGGGCATGAACGCAGCAGTATCAACGGCACGAACAGCGGATCGCAGCTGGAGCGGAGAGGTGATCGATGGGCGTCGCGGGAGCCACCGGGCCGGTGATGGACCGGGACGAGGCGGACCGTGCGCTGGCGCGGCTCGGCGCGGAGTACGAAGCGATAGAGACCTCACTCCTCGCACTCCAGGACCACTCGGGCCGTCGGCTCCTCGAAGGCGCCGAGCTGACGGGCGTCACCAAGGACCGCTGGGCCACCACCGAGCACGCCGTCGCGCTGCTGTGGTCGTACTTCGACGCGTACACCGCCGTCCTGGCCGGCGCCCGTGAGCTGCGGGCCCGGCGGCGCTGGCCGAACCGGGAGGACCTGGTCGAGCTGACCGACGTACTGCGCGGCGAGAGCGTGACGGTCGCCGGGGGCGGCGTCGCGGGCGGTGCGCAGGGCGGCCACATTCCTTCGATCACCGGGCCCGCCAAGCTCTCCGAGCGGTTCACGCTGGAGGCGCTGGTGTCCCGGATGAACCAGCTCTACGCGCAGTCGCTCGACATGGTCGTCACGGCCGACGCGGTGTGGTCCGCGCTGCCCGCCCGCATCGATCTGCTCGCCGCCGAGCTGCTGCGCACCCGGTCGCTGGCGCACTCCGTCGGCGTACGGCCCGGGGAGCACCCGGCGGGCGACGACCTGGCGGAGATCACCCAGGAGCTGACGACGCTGCGCAGCCAGGTCGTGACGGACCCGCTCGCCTTCTGGCGTCCGGGACTTGGCAGTTCGGCGCCCGGCGGCGGCCGGCCCGACACCGAGAGGTACGACCGGGCGGCGCGTGCGCTGGAGGAGATCCGGCGCGAGATCGAGGCGGTCCTCGGCGTGCGGCAGGACGCGGAGCAGCGACTGCTGCGGCTCCAGGACGTCCTCTCGCGCGCGGACCGCACACTCACCGAGGCACGGTCGGCGCGCGGCGAGGTCCTGGCGAAGATCGCCGCGTCGGAGGTCCCCGCGGTCAGCGGCCCCTCCACGGCGCTCCAGGAGCAGTTGGTGCTGGCCGCCGGGTATCGCAGACACGCCCAGTGGCACCGCCTCTCGCCGCTCCTGGAGTCGCTGGAGCGAGAGGCCGAGGACGAACTGCTGCGCGCCCGCGAGTCGTTGTCCCGGGTCACCGAACCACTGGCGGTGCGCGCCGAGTTGCGCGGCCGTCTCGACGCGTACAAGGCGAAGGTCGCCCGGCACGGCATGGCGGAGGATCCGCTGCTGATGGAGCGGTACGAGGCGGCCCGCCGGATGCTGTGGAGCGCGCCCTGCGATCTGCGCGCCGCCGAGCAGGCGGTACTGCGCTACCAGCGGGCCACGGCGGAGGTCCTGATCCCGCGGCAGACCGGCCCCGCCGACCGCGCGGGGCCCTCGCGGAGCGACAAAGGGGATTCAGCATGAGCAAGTGCCAGCGCCCCGGGTGCGAGGGGTCGTACGAGGACATGGGCGGCGGCGAGATGTACTGCGACACCTGCGGTCTCGCGCCCGTCGTCTCGCCGTCCGGCACCCTGTCGTCGCCGCCGACCGGCATCACGGCCGGCGGGCGCAGCAGCAGGGCCAGCAGCAACAACGGCTCGGGCCGTAGCAGTTCGCGGGCCTCCTCGCGGGCGTCCGAGCGCTCGTCGCGCTCCTCGACCTCGCGGCGTTCCGTCTCCGGGCGGCTCTCGCGCGCGCTGTCGGGCTCGGCCACCTCCCGCTCGGTGTCCGTCCGCAGCTCCGGTGCGTCGTCGAACGCGTCGGGCCGCAGCAGGCTCGGTGCCGGGCTCGTTTCCATACCGGACGTGCCGCGGCCCGACCCGCGCTCGGCGGTGATGGAGAACCCGGAGGTTCCCGAGCGCAAGCGGTTCTGCAGCCGCAGCGACTGCGGGGCGCCGGTGGGGCGGTCCCGTGGCGAACGGCCGGGCCGCACCGAGGGGTTCTGCACCAAATGCGGCAACCCGTACTCCTTCATCCCCAAGCTCGCCACCGGTGACATCGTGCACGGTCAGTACGAGGTCATGGGCTGCCTGGCGCACGGCGGCCTCGGCTGGGTCTATCTCGCGGTCGACCGCGCGGTGTCCGACCGTTGGGTGGTCCTCAAGGGTCTGCTGGACACGGGCGACCAGGACGCGATGGCCGCGGCGATCTCGGAGCGGCGTTTCCTCGCCGAGATCGAGCACTCCAACATCGTCCGCATCTACAACTTCGTCGAGCACCTCGATCAGCGCACCGGCTCCCTCGACGGTTACATCGTCATGGAGTACGTCGGCGGCAAGTCGCTCAAGGAGATCGCCAACGAGCGGCGGAGCGCGGCGGGCAAGCGCGATCCGCTGCCGGTGGAGCAGGCCTGCGCGTACGGCATCGAGGCGCTGGAGGCGCTCGGCCACCTGCACAGCAGGAACCTTTTGTACTGCGACTTCAAGGTCGACAACGCGATCCAGCAGCAGGACCAGCTGAAGCTCATCGACATGGGCGCGGTCCGCAGGATGGACGACGACGAGAGCGCGATCTACGGGACCGTGGGCTACCAGGGCCCCGAGGTCGCCGAGGTCGGGCCGTCCGTCGCCTCCGACCTGTACACGGTGGCGCGCACACTGGCCGTGCTGACCTTCGACTTCCAGGGCTACACGAATGTCTTCGTGGACAGCCTGCCCGACCCGGACAACATCGAGGTCTTCCGTACGTACGAGTCCTTCTACCGCCTGCTGGTCCGGGCCACCGACCCGGATCCGGCGCGGCGGTTCGCCTCGGCGACGGAGATGGCGGAGCAGCTGACGGGCGTCCTGCGGGAGGTCGTGGCGGTCCAGTCGGGCCGGGCGCGGCCCGCGCTCTCGACGCTGTTCGGCCCGGAGCTGCGGGTGACGGACGCGCGGCTGTTCGCCGAGCTGACGGGTGACGCGTCACAGCTCGGCGGCCGGTCCGTGCCGCTCTCCCGGCGCGCCCGCCGCGACGCGGCCCGCGCCGGGGGCCGCGTCGTGATCCCGGCCCAGCAGGGCGCCGCCCCCTCGGGCGCTCCCGGCGCCGTCAACTTCCCGGCGCAGGGCGCGGGGGCGCCCGGCGGAGTCGGGGGGTACGGAGCGGTCGGCGCCGGGGTGTACGGCGCGGGCAACAGCGCGGCCACGCCCGACGGGCAGCCGGGCCCGGCGCTGCCCGGAGCGCAGCCGGTCGGTGCGGGTCCTGCGGGGTCCGGCGGCGCCGGCTTCGGCTTCGGCTTCGGCGGCCACTCGGGTCCCGCCCTCGCGGTGGCTCCGCACGCTCACGTCTCCCCTTCCGTCGCCGGGGCCGCGACGCCGACCGGCGCACTCCTGCCGCACGGGACGCCGCACGCCCGGACCAACGGCGCCGGGGTGCCGTTCCTCGCGGCCCTCGACCCGCGCGCCACCGCGCTCGCGCTGCCCGTGCCGCGCGTCGACCCGCACGACCCCAACGCGGGCTTCCTGGCCGGTCTGATGGCCTCCGCGCCCGCCGAGCTGATCGCCGCCCTCCAGTCCGCCCCCGGCGACTCCGTCGAGCGCCGGCTGCGCGAGCTGCGCGCCCGGCTGGAGATGAACGAGCCCGCCACCGCCGCCGAGGCGCTGGCAACCCTGGAAGCGCGGCACCCGGACGACTGGCGGGTCGTCTGGTACCGCGGCATCGCCTCCCTCACCACCGGCGAGAACGAGCTCGCGGCGCTCTCCTTCGACGCGATCTACGACGCGTTTCCCGGCGAGGCCGCGCCCAAGCTCGCCCTCGCCGTCTGCGCCGAGGTCCTCGGCCAGCTCGACAACGCGGCGGAGTACTACCGCCTGGTGTGGACGACCGACCCGAGTTACGTCAGCGCGGCCTTCGGCCTCGCCCGCGTCCAACTCGCGGCGGGCGACAGGCCGGGCGCCGTGCGCTCGCTGGAGTCCGTGCCCGAGGCGTCGATCCACTACACGGCGGCGCGGGTCGCCGCCGTGCGGGCACGACTGCGCAGACGCGCCGCGAGTGACCCGCTGACCGACGACCTGATGGCCGCCGCCGCCCAGGTGGAGGCGCTGCGGAGCTTCGGCCTCGACGCCGTACGCCGTGAGCAGCTTTCCACCGAAGTCCTCGGCAGCGCCCTCGACTGGGTACTCTCCGGTGGGCACGGGGCACGCCCCGTGCGGTCCGCGCTGCTCGGCAGCCCACTGGACGAGCGCGGCCTGCGCTTCGGGCTGGAGCGCTCGTACCGGGTGCTCGCCCGGCTCGCGCAGCGCGGGGATGAAAGGATCGACCTGGTGGAACGGGCCAACCGTTTCCGCCCCCGGACCTGGGTGTGATGATGTCGCAGATGCACCAGCTGTCCGCCTGTCCCGGCTGCGAGGAGCCGCTGGATACGGCTGACTTGTTCTGCGGGGCGTGCGGGTACGACCTGTCGGCCGTCCCGCAGCCGCCGGACGACCACCCGACGGTGGCCATCGCGGTGGCGCCGTGCGCCGCATCGGCGGGCAGCTCCGACTCGGGTGAGGAGCGCGGCGATCCGTCGCAGGACGCGACCGCGGCCGTGCGCTTGGACGACCCGCCCGCGCCCGCGGCCCCGGGCGACGACTACGCGCTCGCCTCTCCCGACGCCGCGCCGCCCGCCGACCCCCGCTCCCCGGAGCACGAGGCGACCCCGGCGGCCGGTACGCCCCTGGGCGGCAAGACCTGCGTGGCCTGCCGGGCGGGCAGGATCGACGAGGACGGCTACTGCGAGAACTGCGGCCACGCCCAGCCCCGCGAGCGCGACCACATGGAGCAGGAACTGGACGCCGTGGCGGCGGTCAGCGACCGCGGTCTGCGCCACCACCGCAACGAGGACGCCTTCGCGCTCTCGACGACGGCCCTGCCCGACGGTTCGCCCGCGGTCGTCGCGATCGTCTGCGACGGCGTGTCGTCGGCGACCCGCCCCGACGAGGCTTCGGCCGCCGCCGCGAGCACCGCCAACGAGGCCCTGCTGGAGTCCCTGCCGCGCGGCACGCACCCGCAGCAGGCGATGCACGAGGCGATCGTCGCGGCGGCCGAGTCCGTCAACTCCCTTGCCAATGAGCCCGGTCGGGCCGTGGAGCACGATCCCCACCGCAATTCGCCCGCCTGCACCCTGGTCGGCGCGATCGTCGCGAGCGGCCTGTTGGTCGTCGGCTGGGTCGGCGACAGCCGCGTCTACTGGGTGCCCGACGACCGTACGGCGCCGCCCGCCCGGCTCACCGAGGACGACTCCTGGGCGGCCCAGATGGTGGCGGCTGGCCTGATGAACGAGGCGGAGGCGTACGCCGACGACCGCGCCCACGCCATCACGGGTTGGCTCGGCGCCGACGCCTACGAACTGGAGCCGCACACGGCTTCCTTCAAGCCGGACCGGCCCGGTGTGGTGGTGGTGTGCACGGACGGGCTGTGGAACTACTCGGAGGCGGCGCAGGAAATGGCGCGGGTCGCACCGGCGGACGCCGCCGAGCGGCCGTTGCACTGCGCCCAGGTGCTGGTGGGGCATGCCCTCGACGGCGGGGGCCACGACAACGTAACAGTGGCCGTGCTGCCGTTCCGGGTGCCGTCCCAAGGGGCAGGATCGGCCTACGGCACGGCGTAGGACCACTGTTTCTTCCCGCTACTTCACTTCTTCATCGCCTTCACCACTTGTCACGTGGAGACTTGTCACGTGGAGCCTCAAGGAGCCGATTCGATGGCCAACTTCGCCAAGTCCCGGGTGCCGCAATTCTCCGTCGAGGTCTATCAGAACGAATACCTGCCGGAGGGCGGTCGTGAGGTCAACGCGATTGTCACGGTGACCTCCACCGGCGGTGGTACGAGCGGCAGTTCGCGGCTGACCGGGGCCGGGCTCTCCCCCGCGTTCATACCCGGGCAGGGGCCCGCCGCCGCCGTTGTGATCATGGTCGACTGTTCCGGTTCGATGGACTACCCGCCGACGAAGATGCGCAACGCGCGGGACGCGACGGCCGCCGCCATCGACACCCTGCGCGACGGCGTCGCCTTCGCGGTGATCGGCGGTACGCACATCGCCAAGGAGGTCTACCCCGGCAATGGCGCTCTCGCGGTGGCGGACGGCCGCACCAGGGCCCAGGCCAAGGAGTCCCTGCGCAAGCTCAGCGCGGGCGGCGGCACGGCGATCGGCACCTGGCTGCAACTGGCGGACCGGCTGCTCGGCTCGGCCGAAGTCGCCATCAGGCACGGCATCGTACTGACGGACGGGCGTAACGAGCACGAGTCCCCGGAGGACCTGAGAGCCGCGCTCGACTCCTGCGCCGGCCGCTTCACCTGCGACGCCCGCGGCGTCGGCACGGACTGGGAGGTCAAGGAGGTCACCGGCATCGCCTCGGCGCTCCTGGGCACGGCCGACATCGTCGCCGATCCGGGCGGCCTGTCGGCCGACTTCACGCGGATGATGGAGGAGGCGATGGGCAAGGAGGTCGCGGACGTCGCACTGCGGCTGTGGACGCCCGTCGGCGTGGAGATCAAGTTCGTCAAGCAGGTCGCGCCCACGGTCGAGGAGCTGACCGGGCGGCGGACCGAGGTGGGCCCGCGCGCCGGGGACTACCCGACGGGCTCCTGGGGCGACGAGTCCCGCGACTACCACGTGTGCGTGCAGGTGCCCGAGGCCGGCATCGGGCAGGAAATGCTGGCGGCCCGGGTCTCGCTCGTCCTGCCGACAGTGGGCGACGGCGCGCCGCAGACGCTTTCGCAGGGGCTCGTACGAGCCGTGTGGACGGACGACATGGCGGCCTCCACATCCATCAATCCCCAGGTCGCGCACTACACGGGTCAGGCCGAACTGGCACAAGTCATCCAGCAGGGTCTCGATGCGCGCAAGTCGGGCGACTACGACGGTGCGACCGCGAAGCTCGGCCGTGCGGTACAGCTCGCGGCGGCGTCGGGGAACGCGGACACTGCGAAACTGCTTTCGAAGGTGGTGGACGTCGTCGACGAGGCGACGGGTACTGTGCGACTGAAGGCGAAAGTCGCGGATGCGGACGAGATGACCCTCGAAACACGCTCCACGAAGACAGTTCGCGTCAAGAAGTAGCGCAGAGCGACCCAAGAAGTAATTCAAGAAGTAAGTACAGATTTACGGCCTCCGGGCCGGACTGAGAGGGGGATGCGCCGACATGCCGACCTGCCCGAACGGACACCAGTCGGGTTCCGACGACTGGTGCGAGGTCTGCGGCCATCGCATGGCCGGCGCCGTGCCGCCGCCGCCCCCTCCGCCGCCCGCTCCCGGTTACGGATACCCGCCGCAGGGCCAGGACGCCTACGCGCAGGGGGCCGACCCCTTCGCACGCGGCTCCGACGCCACCCAGCAGGCGGAGCTCTGCCCGCAGTGCCGCACCCCGCGTGAGGGCATGACTCCGTACTGCGAGGAGTGCCGGTGGAACTTCCTCACCAGTACGGCGACCTCGTACACCCCGGTGGCCCCGCACAACGCGGGCCCCGGCCCGGCACCCGCCCCCGATTCCGGTCTCAATCCGCCGCCCGGGTTCCATTCGCCGCAGCAGGGGCCGCCGCCGGTTCCTCGTGACCCGTACGACTACCAGGGCTCGCGTCCGTCGCAGGTGAACAGGTCGGCCGAGCCGATCGCGCCCGAGCACCAGGGGCAGCAGGCACCGCCGCACCCCTTCCAGCAGCAGCCCGGCCCGCCGCCCCCGCCGCAGGCGTTCCAACAGCCCGGCCCGCCGCCTCCGCCCCAGGCGTTCCAGCAGCCGGGCCCGCCCGCGCCGCCTCTGGCGTTCCAGCAGCCGCAGGCGCCGCAGCGACAGGGCAACGCCGAGGACGACTGGATGCTGCCCCCGCCGTCGCAGCAACAGCAAGCGCAGCAGGCACAGCAGCAGCACCAGCCGCAGCAGGCACCCCCGCAGCAGTACCAGCCCCCCAGCGTCGCGCCCACGAGCTGGACCGCGACGGTGGGACCCGACCGTGACTACTTCATGGCGATGATGCAGCGCAGCGGCCCGGACGCGGCGGGGCTCAACCTGCCCGCCTACTCGCCCGAGCAGCAGCGCCCGCTCACCGGCAACCAGATCACCATCGGGCGCCGCCGCCACAGCACGGGCGAGGCCCCGGACATCGATCTGTCCGTACCGCCGGAGGACCCGGGTGTCTCGCACCAGCACGCGGTCCTGGTCCAGCAGCCCGACGGCGGCTGGGCCGTGGTCGACCAGAACTCGACCAACGGCACCACGGTCAACGGCGGGGAGGATCCCGTCCAGCCCTACGTCCCGATCCCGCTCCAGGACGGCGACCGGGTCCACGTCGGCGCCTGGACGACGATCACGGTCCGCCGGGCCTGAGGGGCCGAGGGCCCGGCCCGAGGGCCCGGCCCGCACAGTCGCACCCGAGGCCGACGGGCCCGGTGAGGGCGTCCCTGGCCGGTCAGCGGCCCGCCAGGGGCCAGGCATACGGCCCCTGTGGGTCGTCCAGCCAGGCCCACTCACTGTCCGCGGTGATCGTGACACCGAAGCGATCACGCTCCGGCCGCCTCTCGCGGTGCCAGAGCGCGAGCGCGTCGTGCGGGTCCAGGCCGCCCGCCGTCAGGCCGAGCAGAAACTGGAAGAGCTCGTCCTCCAGCGCCTGGCGGGGCAGCCCGCCGGTGTTCCTCGGCAGGGGCGCCGCCGGGCCGCCGCGCAGCGGGACGAAGTACGCCGAGGTGTGCAGGAAGCGCCCCTCCGCGTGTGTGGCGTCGCGTACCTCCAATGAGATCAGCCCGGTCGACAGCGGCGCCAGGATCCGGGCCCCCGGCCGGCACTGGGCCGGCCAGTCGCGCGGTACGGACGGCAGGGCGCATGTCGCGATGATCCGGTCGAACGGGGCGCGGGCCGGGCAGCCGCGCGCCCCGTCCCCGGTGACCACCGCGGGGTGTCGGCCGGCCGCTGTCAGATGGTTTCGCGCCGACTCGGTGATCTCCGGGTCGAGGTCGATGGTGGTCACCAGGTCGTCACCGAGCCGGTGTGCGAGCAGGGCGGCGTTGTAGCCGGTGCCCGCACCGATCTCCAGTACGGCGTGCCCGTCCCGAATCTCCAGCTCCGCCAGCATCCTGGCCATCAGCGAGGGCTGGCTGCTGGAGGAGACCAGGTCGCCGTCGCGCATGCGGGTGGCGAGCGGCCGGTCCGCGTAGACCCCTTCCAGCCAGCGCGTCCGCCGGGCCGGATCGGGGTCCTCGCCCCACAGCCGCTCGAAGCCGCCGCTCCGGCCGACGAAGTAGTACGGCACGAACAGGTGCCGCGGGATCTCGGCGAAGGCCGCCCGCCAAGCGGGATCCGCCAAGGCTCCGGTCGCCTCGACCGATCGCACCAGCCGTGCGCGGGCCTCGGCATACATGTCCACGTGTGTGCCCATACGCCCACTGTCGCGCGGCAGGGCGCCTGAGGCGAGTGCCGGCCATGCTCCGGCGGCCGTGGTCCTGGGGCCGAAGTCCCAGGGCTCGCAGTCTGAGACGATGGACGGGTGAACGAGATTCCGCGCGGCACGCTTCAGGAGCAGACCTTCTACGAGCAGGTCGGCGGCGAGGAGACCTTCCGGCGCCTGGTCCACCGCTTCTACCAGGGGGTCGCGGACGATCCGCTGCTGCGGCCGATGTACCCGGAGGAGGATCTGGGCCCCGCCGAGGAGCGGCTGGTCCTGTTCCTGATGCAGTACTGGGGCGGCCCGCGCACCTACAGCGACGAACGCGGCCACCCCCGTCTGCGCATGCGGCACGCCCCGTTCACCGTCGACAAGGCGGCACACGACGCGTGGCTGAAGCACATGAGGGTGGCGGTCGAGGAACTCGGCCTCTCCGAGGAGCACCGACTCCAGCTGTGGAACTACCTGACGTACGCGGCCGCGTCGATGGTCAACACCACCGGCTGACCGGCCCGGCCCCGGTGGGCGCCCGCCCGGCCTTCGGTCCCGGCCTGCGTTGGGCCCGCCCGGCCCGTGTTCGGGCCGTCCGGCTCCCCGCGCGTCCCGCAGGCGAGGACGAGCCCGCCGGGCGGACCCGGCGGGCACTCAGACCGGCGCCACCGTGAGCGAGCCAAGGCCCGCCCCGCGCAGGGCAATTGACCCGTACGCCGTACGAAGCCGAAGCCAGGAACCGGCCGCGAGCAGCGTCAGCGCCTCACCCGCGTCGGGCGCGCCCGAGGCCGAGGCGCGCACGGGCACCGGCCGCAGGAACCCGAGCGACTGAGCCGCATGCACCGCACGCAACGGCAGCCCGGTGTTCCCCAGCGTCCGGGACCAGATCTCGCGACCGATCCGGTCGCGCTCCTCCCGGGTCCGCCGGTCCGGCCCCAACGCCTCGTCCCGCGCCCGGAATTCGGCGACGGCCGCGGCCACCACGCCGCGCACCGCCTCGTAGTCCGGCAGTCCGGGCACCTGCCGCCACCCACCGCGCGGCGGCAGCACACCGGCCCAGGGCGGACCGGTGACGGCGTCCGGGACGACCGCCGTCCCCGCCGACTCGTCGATGTCTTCGAGCAGTTGCCCGGCGGAGACGGTGGCGTCCAGCTCGGCCGGCACCGACAGCCGGGCCGTACGGATGGCGAGCACCTCGAAGGACGGCGGCCGGCCGAAGACCGCCAACGCCCCACCGCCCGCCTGCAGACGGACCGCGGCGGCCCGGTCGTAGTGGATCAGCCGACCGAGGAACGCCGCGAGATCCGCCGCCTCGCCGGCATCGGCGAGCGCGAGCGTCACGTGGTCGGAGCGCTGTGCCGTCATGCGGCGACAGCCTCCTCCTCTGCGTCGTCGTCCAGGTACTCCCGGAGGAACACCTTCTCCTCGGCCGTGATGCGGCGGGGCCGCGACTCGGCGAGGTTGAACGGCACGACGATCGTGGAGGCCCGTACGTACAGCGTCGTCTCGTCCTTGATCTCGTACGCGATGGTCAAGGACGCCGCACCGATCTTCGTCACCCACGACTCGATGGTCACCGGCTCGTGCCGGTGGACCAGCGGCCGCACATAGTCGATCTCGTGCCGGGCCACCACGGACCCGCCCGTGAAGGACGTGCTGCCCTCCCCCGGCGCCAGCCGGAACATGAAGTCGATACGCGCCTCTTCCAAGTACCGCAGGAAGACCACGTTGTTGACGTGCCCGAAGGCGTCCATGTCCGACCAGCGCAGGGGGCAGGAGTAGATGTGACGGGTCACGTCGACTCAGCCCCGGGTCAGCTTCTTGTAGGTGGCACGGTGCGGGCGCGTGGCGTCCACTCCGAGGCGCTCGACCTTGTTCTTCTCGTACGACTCGAAGTTGCCCTCGAACCAGTACCAGCGGGACTCGCCCTCGTAGGCCAGGATGTGCGTCGCCACCCGGTCCAGGAACCAACGGTCGTGGGAGATGACCACGGCCGCGCCCGGGAATTCGAGCAGCGCGTTCTCCAGAGAGGAGAGGGTCTCGACGTCGAGGTCGTTGGTCGGCTCGTCGAGGAGCAGCAGGTTGCCGCCCTCCTTGAGCGTCAGCGCCAGGTTCAGCCGGTTGCGCTCACCACCGGAGAGGACACCGGCCGGCTTCTGCTGGTCCGGGCCCTTGAAGCCGAACGCGCTGACGTACGCGCGCGAAGGCATCTCGACCTGGCCGACGTTGATGTAGTCCAGCTCGTCCGACACGACCGCCCAGAGCGTCTTCTTGGGGTCGATGTTGGCGCGGCTCTGGTCGACGTAACTGATCTTGACCGTGTCGCCGACCTTGATCGCGCCGGAGTCCGGCGTCTCCAGGCCCTGGATCATCTTGAACAGCGTGGTCTTGCCCGCGCCGTTCGGACCGATGATGCCCACGATGCCGTTGCGCGGCAGGGTGAAGGACAGGTCGTCGATGAGGACCTTGTCGCCGAACGCCTTGGAGAGGTTCTGGACCTCCACGACGATCGAGCCCAGGCGCGGGCCCGGCGGGATCTGGATCTCGTCGAAGTCCAGCTTCCGCATCTTGTCGGCCTCGGCTGCCATCTCCTCGTAACGGGCGAGGCGTGCCTTGGACTTGACCTGACGGCCCTTGGCGTTGGAGCGGACCCACTCCAGCTCTTCCTTGAGCCGCTTCTGGCGCTTCTCGTCCTTGCGGCCCTCGACCTTGAGACGGGTCTGCTTCTTCTCCAGGTACGTGGAGTAGTTGCCCTCGTAGGCGATGGCGCGACCACGGTCGAGCTCAAGGATCCACTCGGCGACGTTGTTCAGGAAGTACCGGTCGTGAGTGACCGCGATGACGCAGCCCTGGTACTTCGAGAGGTGCTGCTCCAGCCAGTTCACCGACTCGGCGTCGAGGTGGTTGGTGGGCTCGTCGAGGAGGAGCAGGTCCGGGCCCTCGATCAGCAGCTTGCAGAGCGCGACGCGGCGCTTCTCGCCACCGGAGAGGTTGGTCACGGGCCAGTCGCCGGGCGGGCAGCCCAGCGCGTCCATGGCCTGCTCCAGCTGGGCGTCGAGGTCCCAGGCGTTGGCGTGGTCGAGCTCCTCCTGAAGCTTGCCCATCTCGTCGAGCAGCGCGTCGGAGTAGTCGGTCGCCATGAGCTCGGCGACCTCGTTGAAGCGGTGGAGCTTGCCCATGATCTCGGCCGCGCCGTCCTGGACGTTCTCCAGGACCGACTTGGACTCGTCGAGCTTCGGCTCCTGCATGAGGATGCCGACGGTGAATCCGGGCGAAAGGAACGCGTCACCGTTGGAGGGCTGCTCCAGCCCCGCCATGATCTTGAGCACCGTGGACTTACCGGCACCGTTGGGGCCAACCACACCGATCTTCGCGCCGGGCAGGAAGCTCAACGTGACATCGTCAAGGATGACCTTGTCGCCGTGCGCCTTGCGCGTCTTGCGCATGGTGTAGATGTACTCAGCCAAGAGAAACCGTCCGGCAGATCGAGAAGGGCCTATGTTCGGCTCCGCCGCGTGAGGGCAGATACACCCATCTTGCCGCACGGCCACCCCCAGACGGAAACGGCCCCGATATACCAAGGCATATCGGGTCCGTAGTGAGCACCCGGTGACGCACCGCGTCCGGATTCACCCACCCGACCCCGACCGGCCCGGCATTCGGCGGACGTCGCTCACCCCCGGCGCGGGGAGCGCTCACTCCCCGGTGGTGTCCGTCTGCTTCTTGCGGAGGAAGAAGACCGCCGCCCCGCCGATCACCACGAACCCGATCGCCACCCCCGCGATCATCGGGGTCGCGTTGGAGCTGCCTGTCTCGGCGAGGTCGAGACCGTCGTCGCTGCCGAGCGGCGCGTCACCGGCCGTGGCGGGGCTGGGCCGGTTCTCGGGCTGGTCCATGGTGCCGGTGCCCACGGCGCCCGAGGTCCGGCAGTCCAGGACGCCCTTGAAGTTCTTCTCGAAGCCGCCGGGGCCCTCGATGGTGAAGTCGTACGCCTGGTCCTCCTGGACCGGGATGGTCACCGTCCGCGACTGGCCGGCGCCGACGGTGTGCTTGGAGCCCCTGAGCTCGAAGATGTACGGCTCGTCGCCCTTGTTGGTCGCGGTGATGTCCACGCCGCTCTTGGCGCAGTTCTTCCGGGCCGTCAGCGCGGGGATCGCGCCCGCCTTCGCCCAGGTGGCGGTGGCCGCGGCGGAGACGGTGGACACGCTGGAGCCGGCCAGGATCTGGGTCTGGCTCTGGGTGGTCCCCGCGAAGGCCCGCCCGACCGGAACCGAGGTGGTGGCCTGCACGGTCAGCGACATCGAGCCGTCGGCCGCGTCGGCGGGGACGTCGAAGTAGAGCTCGCTGCCGTTGACGACGGTGGTGAGGGGCTTGCCGTTCTTGCCGACGACCTTGACGCCGGCACCGGCCGCGTCGGCGGGCGGGGTCACGGTGACGCGGCCCGCGCCGGTTCGGACCGTGACGGGACCGACCTTCTCCCCGGGCTTGCCGGAGACCGCGTTCGGCTCCAGGGTCAGCGACGCCCTGGGCTCGGAGCCGCCGCGCGCGCCGCGCTCCAGGAAGTCGGCGAGCTTCTCCGCCCTGGGGTCGAGCGCGTCGACCTTGACGTGGTCGGAGTAGCGCCAGATCGCGACCTGGGTACCGGCCGCGGCGGTCTGCTCGGTGAGCGAGGCGACCCCGGCCTTCTCGGCCAGCGCGCTCAGGTCGTCCACCTGCGGGTAGGAGTGGTCCAGAATCCAGCGGATCTTGCCGGCGTCGCGGTTGCTGCCGAGCGACGTCTGGTCCCAGGAACTCTCCAGGTACTTCGCCTGCTCCTGGGTCGCG
The DNA here is from genome assembly GCF_051131715.1 of Streptomyces sp. A5-4. Lineage (NCBI taxonomy): Bacteria > Bacillati > Actinomycetota > Actinomycetes > Kitasatosporales > Streptomycetaceae > Streptomyces > Streptomyces sp. A5-4. Next base: position 2,521,038 of record NZ_CP178591.1, read on the forward strand.
CGATGGATGTCGACGCAGTACGTCTTGAGCTTGCCGCCGCCGTCGACGGTCATTTCGAAGAGGCCGGCCGGTATCTGCTGATCCTGCCCACCCGTACGTATGACGGCCTTGTCGTAGGTCTTCAGACCGTCGAGGGTGGCCACCGCGCCGCCCTGGTGCTGCGGAGTCTCGTCCGCGGCGGCGGGTCCCGCGGTGACCATCGCCCCCGCTGCGACGAGGCCCGTGGCCACGAGCGCGGCGGCCAGACGGGCGGAGCTCCGCCTCCGTACAGAAAGCGCAGAAAACACAGAATTCCCCTTCGGGCGAGGCTCTTTCGCATGGTGATGCGAGTGTGGGGAGTGCCTCGCCGGCAGACTCAAGTGCCCCGTGAGTATCCGGGAATCTTAAGGACGCGCAGAACGACAGCCCCCTGTCATGCCGTCACATGGGCATTCCGAATCGGAATCGTTATCGCCACACCCCCTCTGAGCTGGGGATGTCGATAAATCACTGTTCGAATAAGCCACGTTGTGGCGGCATCACGCCTGCCCCGCCCGGGGGCATTGGCCTCGCGAGGCCCCCTGCACCACCCGCACCACCCACCCCACGCTCCCCTGACTTCCCACTCCGTTCGGCCCTGAAGTTCCGACTCCGCACACCCTGAAATTCCCGCCCCGCACCCCCTGAAGTTCCGACCCCGCGCGCCTGAAGCTGCCACCGCGTCCGGAGCGTCAGGCCACCGATGTCTTCGGCCGCTCCGTCAGCAGCGGGTCCCCCTTCACCACACGTCTGAACGCCGATGTCCCCCGTGTGATGTCGTGCCCGACCGACAGCGCGTCGATGTCCGCGGAGAACCTGCGCTGCCCGTCCCGCTCCTCGTCGCGCACCCTCAACCTGCCGTACACCAGCAGCGGTTCACCGACCGAGACCGAACCGGCCAGGTTCATCGCCAGCGAGCGCCGCGCCCACACGGTGTAGAAGCTGGAGTGCCCGTCCGACCAACTCTCCTTCTGCCGGTCCCAGTACCGCGGCGTCACCGCGAGCCGGAATCTGGCCACGCCGCCCGCCGTGGAATCCCGGTAGTCCACGCTCGTCGCGGCGTTGCCCACCACCGTCACCCAGGTCTCACTCATACCAACCGCCCCCGTCCGTCACCAGCGATCCCTCATCGATCACCGGTCGCCGATCGTCGGTCGTCGGTCGTCCGGCATCCGTGAGGAGTGCTCGCCGTTGTTCAGTGGTCCTTCGTCCGGTCGTGCTGTCGTGCTGTTCTTCCGTCGTGCTGTTCTCATGCTGGACCGGACGGGGCGAGCCTGCTGGAGCCTGTGGACTACCGGCCGGTTGTGGACAACCCGGTCACCGCCACGTACTGCTCGCGCACCTCGCGGTAGCGCAACAGCTCCGCCGAGACAGGGTCGAGCACTCGCGCCCGTCCGCTCCCGGCCGCCGCGTCCCGCAGCCGCCGCTCGGCCTCCTGCCCGTACCGGCGCGCCGGCCCCCTGGCCGCCACCCCGCACGACCACTCCACGACGGGCCCGCCGACGACCCCGGCCAGCATGACCAGGAAGGGCGGCAGCAGGCCCGGCTCCAGGGCGCCGACGATCTGGCCCACCAGCCACAGTCCGCCGTAGATCTGAAGCAGCGTCATCGACGCCTGTGCCAGCACCGCGGCGGGCCACCAGCCCGGCCGGGGCGGCCTGCCGTGCGGCACGCCGGCCGTCACCGCCAGCGCGTCCAGCTCCTCGGGCAGCCCCGCGGCGCCGCGCACCGCGGACTCCCGTACCGCCTGCGCCCACGGCGCGGGCAGCCCGGCCGCCGCTTCGTCGCCCACCGTGCGGACGGCCTGCTCGACGCGCTGCCTGGCGGTGACCTCTTCCTCCTCCGCGGCCTCGCCGGACGCGGATTCCGTACTGCTCATCGGGTCGCGTCTGGCCTCGTACCAGCGCCACAGCCGCAGCCACGGCGTCCCGCACGCCCGCCCCGCGTTCCTGCGCCACTCGCGCTCCGCCGCCTCCCCGACGGCCGCCGCGCCCACCGCCTCCGCGAGCCGGTCGGCGAAGTCCTCGCGCGCCCCCTCCCCCAGCTCAGGGCGCTGCCCGTCGGCCACATAGACGGGGCGCAGCCCGATCGCCGCGGCGTCCACATCGGCGGACATGCGGCGCCCGGCGGCCCCGCGCTCCTGCACGAACTGGCCCAGCATTTCGCGCAGTTCGCCAATGCCCTCGCCGGTCAGGGCCGACAGCGACAGCACCGTGGCACCGGGCTCGCCGTGTTCGCCGAGCGCCATGCCGTCCTCGTCGAGGAGCCTGCGCAGATCGTCGAGCACCTGGTCGGCGGCGTCGCCCGGCAGCCGGTCCACCTGGTTGAGCACCACGAAGGTGATCTCCGCGTGGCCGGCCAGAGGCCGCAGATAGCGCTCGTGCAGCACCGCGTCCGCGTACTTCTCCGGGTCGACGACCCAGATGACCGCGTCGACCAGCTTGAGCACCCGGTCGACCTGGTCCCGGTGCGTGGTCATCGCCGAATCGTGGTCGGGCAGGTCGACGAGGACCAGCCCGCGCATCGCCTCGTCGGGCTCACCCAGCTTCAGGGGCCTGCGGCGCAGTCGCCCCGGGATGCCCAGCCGGTCGAGCAGCCCGGCCGCGCCGTCCGTCCAACTGCACGCGATGGGCGCCGAGGTCGTCGGCCGGCGCAGCCCCGTCTCGGAGATGGACACCCCTGCGAGGTTGTTGAAGAGCGTCGACTTGCCGCTGCCGGTGGCGCCCGCGATGGCGACGACGGTGTGCTGGGCGGACAGCCCCTGCCGGGCCGCCGCCTCGTCGAGTACGCGCCCCGCCTCGGCAAGGGTCCCGCCGTCGAGCCGGGTACGGGAGAGGCCCACGAGTTCGCGCAGCGCGTCGAGTCGTCCACGCAGCTCACGGCCGTATGTGCCGCCGCGCGGAAGGTCGTCGTCGTACGGTTCGTCCGCAGGGCGCACGGCTTCGTCCTGCGCGCCGGCGGCTTCCGCCGTGCGCCCGGCGGACCGGCGGGCGATCAACCCGTCGTCCCAGCGCCCCACGGGGCGGCCCGCCACCCGATCCGAAAGGTCCGCACGATCCGAACCTTCCGCTCGATCCGTTCGGTCCGTCTGATCACTGACCACCTCGGTCATGCGGATCACTTCTCCTTCTGCAGTAGGGAAAGCGCGGCGATCAGGTCGGCCTGCGGTTCCGGGGTCACTTCGAGGGCGTCGAGCGGCGCGAGCCGCCGGTCGCGCTCGGCGTTGAGTACGCGGTCGATGCACGCGGTGAGCAGTTCCTCGCCCTTGTCGCGCAGCCGCAGCGCGGCGATCACTCCGATCCGCTCGGCCAGCCGCTCCCCCGCGCCGCGCGCCCGGCGCCCGCCCAGCAGCGCGGCCGAGAGCAGCGCCGCCACGGTCTCGGGGTCCGGCGCGGCGGGCCGGTCCAGGTCCCGCGACTCCTCCTCGGCGAGTTCCTCCAGCACCCGGCGCCAGCGCCGCGCGGCCATCCCGATGCGCTCACCGGCCTCCCGGTCCGGCACATCGAGCGGCACGGCGCCCGCGGCGGGCTCACGCCGCCACACCTCGCCCACGTGCTCGTCCGCGGCGGCCACGGCGCACTGCAGCAGCGCGGTGAGGCTCTCGACGAGCGAGTCGAGCAGTTCACCCGCGCTGCTGTCCAGCGGATGGCCGCGCCAACGGGTGAGCGCGTCCCCGGACAGCACCGCGCCGCGCTGGAGCCGTCGACGTACCCGCGCGCCCTCCTTGTGGTAAGCGCTCTCGACCGCCGTGGTGAGCCGTACGGCTGCCGCGTACTGCGCGGCGACCGCTCCGGCGAGTTCGGGCATCCGGGCGTCCAGCGAGTCGATGACTCCGGTCGCGGTGCGGCTGACGGCCTGCTGCCTGGCCGCCGGGTCCTGCGCCCGGTGTGTCAGCCAGGCCCGTAGTGGCGCGACGGCGGTGGAGGGCAGCAGCCCGGTGCCGCCACCCGCCGATTCGGGCAGCTCGGGGATGGTGAACCGCGGCACCTCGCCGAGCCCCGCCTTGGCCAGCAGCGCGCCGTACTGGCGTGACACCTCGGCGATGACCTGGTGGGGCACCCGATCGAGAACGGTGACGAGGGTGGCGTCGTACTCCTTGGCGGTACGCAGCAGATGCCACGGCACAGCGTCGGCGTACCGCGAGGCGGTCGTCACCATCACCCACACATCGGCGGCGCAGATGAGTTCGGCGGCCAGTACCCGATTGCCCGCGACCAGGGAGTCGATGTCGGGCGCGTCGAGCAGGGCGAGCCCGCGCGGCAGGGTCTCCGCGGTCTCGACCCGGAGCGCGTTCCCGTCGTCCTCGGCCTGCGCCCCCTCGATGGCCGCGTCCTCCTGCTGCGACTGTGATTGCGGCTGCCACACGCGCGTGAGCTGCGGCAGTACGCGTAGTCCCGCGAACCAGTGGTGGTCGTCGGGGTGGCACACCAGCACGGGCGTCCGCGTGGTGGGCCGCAGCACCCCGGCCGCGCTGACCCGCCTCCCCACAAGGGAGTTGACGAGCGTCGACTTGCCCGCTCCGGTGGATCCACCGATGACAACGAGCAGTGGCGCTTCAGGCTGTCTCAGCCGGGGCACCAGATAGTCGTCTAGCTGTGCGAGCAACTCGACCTGTGTCTGCCGTGCCCGCGGAGCCCCCGGAAGGGGGAGCGGAAGGCGCACGGCGGCGACACGGTCGCGCAGGGCGGAAAGTGCGTCGATCAACTGAGGCCGTGCGTCCAAGGTCACCACATGCGAAGAATGCCCAATTTTAGTTGGTTTTTGAAGCCTATGGGCCCTCTGCGCGCCGATTGGGACACAGGGACAGACGGGACGAGTGGGGCGCAGGCATAACGAGTGCACAACACCCGGGGCGCGAGAGGCCAAAAGCGCTGCGGGATTCGCACTCGCCTGCGATTATCGGGGTCGCTTCACCGAACCTCCACATCGTGCCACGCAGGCGAAGCAACCGGGCCAAGGCGATCGGAGCCCTATCCTTGACCCCGGCAAGGTCAAGGTCCCACCCAGTCGGGGCCCCAGGCCACCGAGGCCACGATCCGGCCCCCGTAGCTCAGTGGATAGAGCAGGCGCCTTCTAAGCGCTTGGCCGCAGGTTCGAGTCCTGCCGGGGGCACCACATCCGACCCTCCCCCGTGGAGGGTTTTTTCGCAGGTCCGACCGGCTTCCGGCCGGTCGAGGCGCGGCCGGTCCGCGTAAGCCGTTCGGACGACCCGAGTGGTCGGTTCCCGTGCGCAAACCTAGCCTTCTGTGAAGCAAAGGGGTTATTGCCCCCTTGAGATCTGGAGGATTCGCTGTGCGTTCCATAGGTGCCCCAGGTGTCGTTTCCACCGCTCTGCTCGGTATCGCCGCCCTCTCCTTCGCCGTGCCGGTTGCTGCCGCGGAGGACGGGAACAACAACATCACCTCCTTCGGCTTCACCGTCGCCCCCTCGACCATCGCGGCCGGTGGCACCGTCACCCTGAATGCCACCGAATGCCAGGTGCCGACCGTGAAGGTGATGGCGCCGGTCTTCGACGACGTCACGCTGAACGAGGGAAAGCCGGGGACCGCGCAGGTCTACCCGGACGCCAAGCCCGGTGCCCAGTACGACGTGACGTTCGAGTGCAAGGGCGAGAAGGGGACCACGACCCTCACCATCGCCGGGGGCAACCAGCACCCGAACACCAGTGCCGGGACCGGGGACCGCGTGCACAAGGGCGTCAAGGCCGGTGCGGGCGGCAGTTTCTCCGATGCCGACCCCGTCCAGATCGCCGTGGGCTCCGCCGTACTCGCCGGCGCCCTGGGCTTCGGGGTGTATCTCAGCCGCCGCCGGAGCGGCAGCGCCGGTGACAGCGCCTGAGCCGGTGTCACGGCGGCGCGGTTCGTGGGCGATGGTCGTGCTGGCGGTGCTCGCCGGGTTCCTGCTCATACGCAACGGCACCTCCGAGGCCACCGACGGGCCACCGCAGCCCGACGCGGGGGCCGCTGTGCTCCGTACCGACACACCGCCGGCCGACCCCCTCCCCCGCTCACGGCCCGAACGGGTCAGGATTCCGGAGATACAGGTCGACGCGCCCCTCACCGATGTCGGCCTGGACGCCGACGGCTGGCTGGACGCGCCGCCCAAGGACGCCAAGAACCTCGCGGGGCTCTACACCGGCGCCGTCACCCCCGGCGAAGGCGGTACGTCCGTACTGGTCGGGCACGTCGACAGTGACGCGGGTCCCGCCGTCTTCTACGGCCTCGGCGCCCTGAAGAAGGGCAAGCACATCGAGGTGGCCCGCGAGGACGGCCGTATCGCCGTCTTCGAGATCTACGGCATCGAGGTCGTCCCGAAGGACGGCTTCCCCGCCAAGCGCGTCTACGGCAACACGGGCCTGCCCGAGCTGCGGCTCATCACCTGCGGCGGCGGCTACTCGAAGAAAGCCGGGTACGAGGGCAACGTCGTGCTCTACGCCCTGATGACAGAAGTTCGACAGCCGGCGCATGCCCCGCCGAAACCGGGGCAGTCGACGGGGGAGCCCCGCCGCGCATCCCCCGTCGCGGCGGGGTTCCTTGCCCGAGCAGCGCCGTCCACGCCCCGCGGTTGAAGCCTCCCCCGGGCGAACCACGGCCTCAGCGGCCGGAGTTCCCCCGGGCGGTCCGGACCTCAGCGGTTGAAGGACGCCCCCAGGGCCGCGCCCGGCGCGACCGTGCCCAGCGTCCCGGCGCCGAAGGTGAAGGACCCCGTGGCGGTGATGCCCGCCGCGGTGCCGGGCAGGACCCATACGGAGCCCGCACCCGCGTTCTCGCCCGGCGCGCCCACGACCAGCTCCGAGCGGCCGTCGGCATTCGTGTCCACCAGCTTGACCGCGCCGCCGAAGCGGTCACCGGCCTCGGCCGCGCCACCGATCAGCGGGGTGTCCTGGTTGAAGCCCTGCGCCTTGGTGCCGGTCGGTCCGCCGGCGGCGCCGCGCAGAATCGTGACCGTACCGGCGGCCTTGAGGGTGCCCAGGGCCTCGCCGGGGACGCCGACCGCGATGTCGCCGTAACCGTCGCCGTTCGTGTCGCTGACGGAGACCGACGAGCCGAAGCCGTCGGAGCTCTCGGCCGCGCCCGGGACGCCCGCGGTGTCCTGGTTGAAGGCCTTCGCCTTGGCGCCCCGCGGGCCCGTGGCGCCTCCGGGGACGTACGTGACCATGCCGCCCTTGGCGAGCGGGGTGTCCAGGTCGCTGTCGTAGCCGTCGATCGCGCGGCCGACAACGATGTCCGCGAAGCCGTCCTTGTTGACGTCACCGGTGGCCAGGTGCTCGCCGCCCTGGATCCAGTGGCCGTTGGCGCCGTTGACCGTCGAGACCGGGGCCAGGCCCTGCGACGTACCGCGCCAGTAGAGGATCCGCCGGGCGTCGAACTCGTCGCCGTCGTTGACCACGGCCACGAAGTCGGTCGTACCGTCGCCGTTCACATCGGCCGCGGCGGTGTCGAGGAAGCGGAGGTCGTTGAGGTCGCGGATCTCGGCGGTGGCGCGCGCCGAGCCGTCACGGCCGAACGGGCCCGAGAGGACCCGGAGATGGTGGGATCCCGCGATGGTCACGACGTCCGTGGCGCCGTCGCCGTCGAAGTCCCCGACCCTGGTCAGGCTGCCGACCGCGTCGTACTCCTCCTCGCCGGTCACCAGCGTCGCACCGCCGGACAGGCCCTTCGCACCGCCCCAAATGACCGACAGCGAACCGGTGTTGGAAACTGTCCCGGTGTCCTCTCCGATGGCCCCGACGACCAGGTCGGCGTAGCCGTCACGGTCGAGGTCGGCGGTGGTGACCGACCCGCCGAAGGTGTCCCCGGCCTCCGCGGTGTCCGGGATCCCGGCGGTGTCCTGGTGGAAGACCTGCTTGGACGCGGCCTTGAGGCCGGTCGCCGAGCCGTACATCACCGCGACATAGCCCGCCTTCGCCTTGCCGTTGACGGTGGCCGACGGCGCGGCGAACGCGACGTCCGCGTAACCGTCGCCGTTGAAGTCGTCCGCCCTGGTGGGCGCGACGGGGGGTGCGGCCGACGCGACCGCCGGTACGGCGACGACGGCGGACACCACGGCGGCGGCGAGGGCCACGGCGGTCACACCGGTTCGGAAGGCTGTGGAAGGCACGCTGACTCCTTGAATAACAGAGGAGGCAGCTTCGGACGGTGCCCCCGCACACGTCACACCAGACACCCGGGCCTGGCAGAAGGTTGTACGGAAAGCGCTTCCTCCGAGGTGGTGGGGCCGGAGACCGCGCGACCCGGGGCCCTAAGTACCCAGGGCTACAGCGCGGCGGCGACCACCAGGGCGAAGCCCGCCGTCACCAGCAGCGTCCGCGTCAGGTGCAGGCGGTTCCAGCGGGCTTCGAACGCCTCGCGCACCTCGTGGTCGGCGGTGCCCAGGGCCTCGGACGCCGCGAGCGCGTTGTTGAGGGGGATGTTTCCGGCCGCGGTGATCAGGTGGTTGAGGAACACGCACACCAGCCCGGCGATCAGCAACGCCGTCCCGGTCCCCGTCCGTTCATCGACCGGGACGACGAGTGCGGCCACCGGGAAGGCGACCGACGCGAGCATGACCGTCACGAACACGGCACGCGGAATGTCCTCGTTGATACGACGCATCGCCGCGACGAACTGCTCGTCCGTGAGCCGACCCAGAGCGGGCATGATCCCGGTCAGGAAAACGAGCATGAAACCGGCGTACAGGCCGGTGGAGACGATCGCGAGACCGAGCAGAAGAGGCGCCATGCCGGACATCATCATCCGGTGGGAGCGAGGGCGCAGCCGCCTTTTCGAAAATTCGGACGTACGTTGCCACTCGCCCCCGACCCCGCCCCCGCTCCCCTGCGTTCCTCAGCCCGTCAGCTCTTCAGCCCGTCAGCCCTTCAGTCGGCTCGCCTGCCCGACCGCTTCCGCCAGCTTCCGCACCGCGCCGTCCTCGGTGCGGCGCGCCAACGCCTTCGCCTGCTTGTTCAGTTCGCTCAGGCCGGGCGCTCCCGGCAGCGCGCCCCCGCGCAGTTCGTCCGCGAAGTACGCGGCGACCGCAGTCACTTGGAGCCGTGAGGAAGTGGATTCGGCGCCGTCGGCGCCGGTGCTGTCATCGCCGCCCCACAGCGCGCCGTCGATCGCGTCCGTCTCGACGCCCCCCGACTCCTCGTGCGGGGAGCGCGACTTGGGGTCCAGCCAGCGCACGCTCGCCGTCGCCACATGTCCTGAAGCGCCGGGGCGCATCCGTACGGCGTACAGCGCGGTCACCGTGTGGCCGGGGCCCACCTCGCCGCCGTCCACCCGGTCGTCGCGGAAGTCCTCGTCAGCGACCTGCCGGTTGTCGTAGCCGATCAGCAGGAACTGCTTCACCGTCTGTGGGTCGAACGCCACCTGCGCCTTGGCGTCCCGTGCTCGCAGCTCGATGTGCGCGGGCAGTTGGTCGCAGAAGACCTTCCTGGCCTCCTCCTCGTTCGAGACGTACGTCGTGTGCCCGTCGCCCTTGTCCGCGAGGCGTTCCATCAGCGCGTCCCCGTACTGGCTGCCGACGCCGACGCCGAAGAGCGTGATGCCGTGCTCGCGGCGGGCGTTGTCGATCCGGTCCAGGATCGCGTCGGCCGAGGTCTCGCCGGTGTTGGCGAGGGCGTCGGACAGCAGCACGACGCGGTTGGTCGCGCCGGACCTGCGGGCCTCGACCGCCTCGTCGTAGCCGGCCTTGATGCCCGCCTCGACGTTGGTGGAGTCGGTGGGTTCCAGGTTGTCGACGATGTCGTGGATCCGGTCGCGGTTGTCGCCGACCCGGGTCATCGGCAGCCGGGTCTCCGCCCGGTCGCTGAAGGTGACCAGGGCGATCGAGTCGTCGGAGCGCAGCTCGTCGGTGAGGATGCCGAGCGAGGTGCGGACGAGGTCCAGCCTGCCGGTCTCGGCCATGGAGCCGGAGATGTCGACGACGAAGGTGAGGGCGGCCGGCGGGCGTTCGCGCCCGGACTGCTCGCCCCTGGTGGCGAGTCCGACGCGTACGAGCGACCAGGCCGCGTCGCCGTTTCGGTGGGTCTCCCCGTCGGCGTGTTCATCGGTCTCACCGGCACGGTCCGCGCCCGGCATCCGCGCCCCGTCCACCGTCACGGAGAATCCGTCGCCGTCCGGCCGCGGGTAGTCCTGCCGGAAGCTGTTGACGAATTCCTCCGGCCGTACGGTGTCCGGCGCGGGCAACTGCCCGTCGGCCAGCGCGCGTCGCGCGTAGCCGTAGGACGCGGTGTCCACATCCAGCGCGAAGGTCGACAGGTAGTCCGGCGGCGGTACGACGTCCGGTGCCTTCCGCTCCCCCTCCGCGCCGTCCTGCGGCCCCGGAGCGGCGGACGGCTGCCCCGGGGCGGGCGCGTACTGCCCACCGGCCCCGCCGCTGCCGCCCTTCCCGCCGCTCCTGCCATCGGCCTGGCTCCCGCCCCCGCGTGCGCTCTTGGCCGCTTCGCCGCCGGTGCCGGTACAGCCGGCGAGCAGCAGGCCGCCCGCGAGCACCCCCGCCACGAGCCCTCTGCGCGTCCTCTCACAAGTCCTCGCGTAAGTCCTTGCGCAGACCTTCATCCCGCACCCCCTGGATCGTCAGCACTTGCCAATGTGACGTATCGGGCGGCCCGAAAATGCAGTCGAAGGAGTTGCGGATGGATCTCGATGCGGCAACGGCGCGGGGAAAGGGGGAGAGCCGGCGGCGGCCCGGGTCAGGAAACGATGTCCTTCCGGCTGAACCCCCGGAAGGCGAGGGCGAAGAGCACCAGCGCGTATGTCACCGAGACGGCCCCGCCCTTGAGCATGCCGCCCCATTCCAGCTCCGGCTGGAGCGCGTCCGCCCAGGCGTACTGCCAGTGCGCGGGCAGGAAGTCGCGCCAGGAACCGAGCGCGGTGACCTGGTCGAGGACGTTGCCGACGATGGTCAGCCCGACCGCGCCGCCGACCGCGCCCAGCGGGGCGTCGGTCTTCGTCGACAGCCAGAACGCCAGCGCGGCGGTGACCAGTTGGGAGACGAAGATGAAGGCGACGACGACCGCGAGGCGCGGCAGCGCGTCCCCGGCGGGCAGCGAGCCGCCCGTCGGCAGCTCCAGCGGGCCCCAGCCGTACGCGATCGATCCCGCCAACAGCGCCACGACCGGCAGCAGCACCATCGCCGCCAGGCTGAAGCCCAGCGCCACGGTGAGCTTGCTCCACAGCAGCCGGGCGCGGGGCACGGGCGCCGCCAGCAGATAGCGCAGCGAGGACCAGCCGGCCTCGGACGCGACCGTGTCCCCGCAGAACAGCGCCACCGGCACCACCAGCAGGAAGCCCGCCGAGACGAACAGGCACGTCGCGGCGAAGTTGGCGCCGGACGCGGTGGCGGTGTCCATCAGGGTGACCCGGCCGCCCTCCGCCTCGGGCGAGCCGCCGATCGCGAAGGCCACGATCAGGACGAGGGGCAGGGCGCCGAGGATCAGCGCCATGACCATGGTGCGCCGCCTGCGCCACTGCCGCATGGCTTCCACACGCAGCGGGAGGGTGTGACCGGCCCGGTATCCGGGGGCGGACACCACAGGCTCCACGGGCTCTACAAGAGTGCTGTTGTTGCTGCTCACGCGGAGCCTCCGATCAGGGTGAGGAACGCGTCCTCCAGGCGACGGTTCGGCCCGACACCCGTCAACGGCACGTCCAGCCGGACGAGTTCGCCGATGAGCGCGCTCGGCGATGCGCCGTCCAGCCGTACCAGCAGGCCTTCTTCGGTCCGTACGGCGGACACGATGCCCGGCAGCGCGGCGACCTTCCCGGCCACCGCGTCCGTCACATCGCCGTCCACCGTCACGAGCAGCGTGTCGCCGCCGCCGGTGATCTCCGCGACGGGGCCGGCCTGCATCAGCCGTCCACGGTCCATGACGACCAGATGGGTACAGGTCTGCTCGACCTCCGCGAGGAGGTGGCTGGAGACGATGACGGTCCGCCCGCCAGCCGCGTACTTGATCATCACGTCGCGCATCTCACGGATCTGCGGCGGGTCGAGGCCATTGGTCGGCTCGTCGAGGATGAGCAGGTCCGGCATGCCGAGCATGGCCTGGGCGATGGCGAGGCGTTGCCGCATGCCCTGTGAGTACGTCCGTACGGCCCGCCCCAGCGCGTCGCCGAGCCCCGCGATCTTCAGGGCCTCCTCGATGTGGGAGTCCTCGGTGGGGCGGCCGGTGGCCTGCCAGTACAGGTCGAGGTTGGCGCGGCCGGTGAGGTGCGGCAGGAAGCCGGCGCCCTCGACGAACGAGCCGACGCGCGACAGGACGGGCGAGCCCGGCCTGATGGCCTGCCCGAAGACGCGGATCTCGCCGCTGTCGGGCCTGATGAGGCCCATCAGCATGCGCAGCGTGGTGGTCTTGCCGGCGCCGTTCGGCCCGAGGAGCCCGAGCACCTGGCCCTTCTCGACCCGGAAGGAGAGGTCGCGTACGGCGTACCGGTCGGCGGACTTCGCGTACCGCTTGGCCAGGTCCGTGATCAGCAGCGGCACCTCGGCGAGCGCCGGGTCGGGCGCGGGCGCGACGGTGCGTCGCCGGGCGGTGAGCAGCAGCAGCACGGCCACGGCCAGGCCCGCTGCGGGCAGCCCCCAGACCCACCAGGGCAGCGGGGTCGCCTGGGTCTTCGCGCCGGGCGCGGTGGGCACGGTCAGCGCCGGGTCGCCTTCGAGGGAGACGGTGTACTTCGCCGGCTCGACCGGGGAGGCGTATCCGAGGTCGGTGGTGGCGAGGACTACGCGCAGCCGGTGTCCGGCCCTGACCTCGCGGTCGATCGCCGGGAGTGTGAGGTCGACGGTGGCGCCGTCCTTGGCGCCGGAACCGATGACTCTGATGGGCGAGACGAGCTGGCTGGGCAGCACCTGCTGGCTGCCGTCGGCGCTCACGTCGTACACCTTGGCGAAGAGCACCGCGTCGTCGCCGTCCGACTTGACCCTGGCCTTGACGGTCGGGCTGCCCGTGATGCGCAGGTCGGAGGTGAGCGGCGCGGTCTCGAAGCGGGCGTTCTGGCCGGGGAAGTCGAGGGAGAGCCCGACGCCGAGCCCGGACAGCTGGGACAGGGCGCCCACGCCGGGGACGGCGGAGATGGCCGGGGGCGCGGCGCCTGCCGGGTTGGCGAAGGTCTGCTCCCGCTTCCCGCCGAGCTTCAGGGTCTTCCCACCGCTTCCGAGGCCGGGGTAGCTGTCACTGGACGCGCCCCGCAGCTGGGCGGAGCCGTTGGTGGAGTCGACGCCCCCGGTGCGGGTGACACGGAAGGCGGGGCCGGTGTCGGCGCCCTTGTCCTCCTTGAGGTAGCGGTCGAACCACCGGGTGATCCGGCCCTCGACCCGGGCCGTCTCCCGGTTGCCGCCGTCGTGGCCGCCGGAGATCCAGTCGACGGCGACGGGTGCGCCGTTGTCACCGATGGCCTTGGCCATGGCGTCGGCCTGGCCGAGCGGGAAGAGGGAGTCGCTCTGGCCCTGCACGATGAGCGCGGGCACCTTGATGCGGTCGCCGACGGCCGAGGGGCTGCGGGCCTCCAGCAGGTCGCGGGCCGCGGCGTCCGGCTTCCCGGCCACGGCGACCCGTTCGTACATCTCGCACAGCCGCTTCTCGAACTTCTCGCAGCCACCGCCGGTGTTGATGAAGATCCCGGCCCAGAGCTTCTTGAAGACCCCGTCGGGGAACAGCGCGTCCGCGAGGTTCCAGTAGGTGATCTGCGGGGCGACCGCGTCGACGCGCTTGTCGTGACCGGCGGCGAGCAGCGAGATGGCCCCGCCGTACGAGGAGCCGCTGACGCCGACGCGCGGGTCACCGGCGGCGTCGAGCCGCACCTCGGGGCGGCCGGCCAGCCAGTCGATCATCTTCGACACGTCCTTGACCTCGCGGTCCGGGTCGTTGAGCCCGACCTCGCCGGTCGACCTGCCGAAGCCGCGCGCCGACCAGGTCAGGACGGCGTAACCCTCCCGCGCCAGACCCTTGGCCTGCGCCTTCACATCGTTCTTGCTGCCGCCGAAACCATGGCCGAGGAGGACCGCGGGGCGCTTGCCGTCGCCGTCACCACCGCCGGCCGTGAAGTACGAGGTGTCGATTTTCGCCCCGTCCACACTCATAGTCCGCTGCTCGTGGTGCACGGCGGGCTGTCCGTCGGATGCGACGGCTGTCCAGGTGCCCGCACCCACGAGAACGGCGAGGGCGGCGGCCGTGCTGAGGAGCACCCGCCGCCCGGGCCTGGGGGGAATTCGAAAATCCATACCTGGACCCTAAGCTGCCCCGACCCCGCCCTAAGCTGCCGCCAGGGGGAACTCTTCGACCTCCTCAGGGAGTAGAGAGCCCCGCCCGCATACGGCGGCCGTGGTAGTCACGCCCCCGGCCGGCAGGAGGAAGGCGCCTCATGGGAAACAGTACGGACCCCCGTCCGGAGAGCACCCGGGCCACCCGGATCCGGCGCGCGACGACGGTGGCCGAGCTGACCGCCGCCGAGCACCTCTTCGACGGCCCGGCCCGCCCCGAGTGGGCCGAGCGCTTCCTGGCCGCGCCCGGCCATCTGATGCTCGTCGCGTACGTCGACGGGGCGCCGGCCGGCATGGTCTCGGGCATCGAGATGCACCATCCGGACAAGGGCACCGAGATGTGCCTGTACGAGCTGTCGGTCGCCGAGGCGTACCGCCGCCGGGGCGTCGGCCGCGCCCTCACCCAGGCCCTGGCCTCGTACGCGCGCGAGCTCGGCTGCTACGACATGTGGGTCGGGGTGGACCTGGACAACGACGCGGCGCTGGCGACGTACCGCTCGGCGCGGGCGGCGGACGACGGCGAGTTCGCGATGCTGACCTGGACGTTCGGGTAAGGGGCCTCGCGTCGGGCCGACGCTTGCTCACTACCCTGGGCGTCCGCACGCACGAGAGGGGGCATCGCCCCATGGAGATCGCGTTCAAGGCGTCGTTCATGCTTGCCGTGGCGGCCGAGATGGTCCTGGTCGGCGTGCTGGTCTCCCAGATCTGGCGCCGGCAGCGACACGGGAGCACGCACCCCCCGGTGTTCACCGGCGGCGACACGCTGACCGCGGCCGCGCTGTTCGGCGGCACGATGATGCTCACAGCGCTGCTCACCCACGGGTGGAGCGGTCTGTGGTCGCAGGACACTTTGCTGTACGCGGCGACCGTCGGCATCGTCACGGCCGGACTCGCCGCCTTCGTGCGCCGATGGGACAGGGGGCAGCCCGCGCACGGGTGCATCGTCTTCCTGCTGCCGCTCGGGCTCGGTGTACTGGCAGGCCTGGCCGGCGTCTGATCCGAGACGCCGCATCCGGTGGAAAAGTGCTGGCAGTGCCGAGATTGGCATGGCAGCATCGCGCGCATGACATCGCAACACGGAGGCCATGCCGCGTAGGCGGCCCAAGCAGGTCCGCGCCGACCTCGCGGTGCGGCGGCGGTGCCGGAGAAATGACCTGAGTCCGATCAGCGGGGTTTCACGGCGGACGCTGTACGAAATCCTCCGCATCGAGGAGACCCGCAACTACCTCTGGGCCGGGGCCGTCAGCCAATCGCTGCGGAGATGGCGCAGGTTCGTACACGAACCAGGTCGCAGGAGCTGGGACCCCGACTACCCCGGCTGCACGGAATGGCTCTGCTGTGGGGACCCGCGTATCGCGCGCCAAAACCTGGAGGGCGCAATGCTGGCCCTGCGAAGCCCGGCCGCCCGCGAACTACGCTCCCTCGTATCCGAGTTGGACGCGCTCTACTGACGCCGGAAGTCACCGTCGGCAGTCCCGGTCAGGCACCCGCGCGCCTGACATATCCCTGACGTGTCCCTGAGCCGAGGCCGACCAAGCGTGTCCGTCCGACACCGCGATGCTCACTCGGGCAGTGATGCGGTGAGATCCACCTCAACGAGCTGCCCACCGAAGCCGAGTTGTGCGACGCCCAGGAGGGTGCTGGCGGTGGTGAACGCCGGACCGACGACCGAGCCGGTGAGCCGCCGCCACGCGTCGCCCAGAACCTGGGCGTCGTCGCTGCGCACGTAGATCACCGAGCGCACAACATGCCGGGGCTGGGCCCCAACCGCAGCCAGGGCGGTCAGCGCGTTCGCCGCGACCTGATCGATCTGCTCGTCCAGGGAGTCCGGACCGACGAGGAAACCCTGTCGGTCGAGCGGGCACTGCCCCGCCAGGTAGGCCGTACGACCGGTCTCGACCACAGTGATGGTCCGCTGGTCCGGAGAGAGGCGAGCTGTGAGCCCGTTTCGCCCGTGACATTCGCCGCTCGCCGGTCTCGGCCCCAGGGTCACAATGGGGCGCCTCAGCCCACCGTGAGGTGTCCCAGCAGTTCGTCCCCCGCCGGGTACGCCGTTTCCTCCGGCAGCAGGGCCGTCGCCGCGTCCAGGTCTCCGGTGCGCACCAGGGCGTGGATCTGCCGGGCGAGGGGCGTGACGTCGGTGATGGACACCGTCCACTCGTCCGCGTAACGGCCCGCCGCCTCGCCCGCCAGGCCGAGCTGGAGCGAGCGGTGCGGCAGTGCGTTCAGGTGCAGATCACGCTCCGGGTCCCACTGGACACGGGCCGGCGCCCGCCTCAACTCCCGTTTCCAGGTGGCCTCGTCGGGGTGCAGGCCACGCACGTAGTGCGACATGCAAGCATTGCGCAGGGCCCACTCGAAGCCGGTACGGGCGATCTCCACCGCCAGGACCGTCTCCTGGCTCTCCTTCTCGCCCCACCCGCAGCGGTACATCATCCACAGGAACGACGGTTTGATCCACGTCATGCGGTCCCGCTTCCAGGCCGCCGGGAAGCGGTCGTCGCGGGCCGCCGGGAGGCCGAGGGACGGGGCGTACGCCTGGTAGACGGTGACTGTCGTCTCCGTGTGCAGGGCTCGGATGCGGTGGGTCGGCTCCATCAGAGGGCCAGGTGCATCATGTGCACGCCCACGTAGCCCTTCGTGGGGTGGTTGAAGCCCTCGGGCAGCGTGCCGATCACCTTGAAGCCGATCGACTCGTACAGCTTCACTGCGTACACGTTCGTCTCGACCACCGCGTTGAACTGCATCGCCCGGTACCCCTGCGCCCGCGCCCACGCCACGCTGTGCTCGACGAGCGCCCGGCCCACACCCCGGCCCGACTGCTTCGGGTCCACCAGGTAGGTGGCGCTCGCGATGTGCGAGCCGTTGCCCTGGTGGTTGCGGTTCATCTTGGCGGTGCCCAGGACCGTGCCGTCGTCGTCCACGGCCACGACCGTACGGTTCGGGGCGGGCAGGTACCACCAGCCGCGGCCGTCGTCCTCGCCGAGCTCCAGCGGGTATGTGAGTGTCTCCCCCGCGGCGACGATCTCCTGGAAGAACGGCCAGACGGCGGGCCAGTCCTCAGGGGTGGCTTCTCTGATCAACATGGGGCCCAGCATGCCCTCCCCTGCCGGGTGGCCGCCAACCCTTTCCACCCGCCTCCCATGACAAATGTCCCGCGCAGGTCAGGTCACGCGACTCTGCGCGGCCAACAGGTGTGGCTGACAGGCTTTTTCGTAGCGAGAACACGGAAAACGCTGCTGGGCGAGAGCGTGGTCCGGGTGGTGGGCGCGTACACCGTGCCCATCGACACCATGATGGGGCTCGGTGGCCTGATGGCCGCGGTGACCATCAGTGCCACGATCGTGGTCTCGGGCCGGCTGGCGGTCGCCCCGATGGGGAAGATGATCGCGAGCGGGATCGAGGGGGACACGGGTGTGGTCGCGGTGTCCGCAGCCGGGACTGACGTTTCGGTCGATGCCCGCTAACCTGGCCGCGCCCGACGAAGAGATTCGCAGGAGGTCTCCATGGCTGAGCTGTTGGTGTCGCACGAGCTGGATGTCGTGGTCGACCACCGGTTGGTGGGGCTCCTCGACGAGGCGTGCGCCGCGGGTGAGCGACCGCCCTCCCCCCACACCCTTGGGCACTGGCTGAGTACGACGCCGGGGATGGTCTATCTGGAGAGCGACGAGGACATTCTCGGCGCCCGGCTCAGGCTGGAGGCGTGGGACGGGGACGCGCCGTTCGTGCGGGAGCAGTGGCCGCGCACCGATGTCATCGTGCTCGATCTGCCATCGGGCGTGCTGGGTGTGGACGAGATCGCCGCCGGCGGCAAGTCACAGGTCTTCCGGGTGCCTTCCCCGGGGCGGTGGCACGCCCGGGTGTCGTGGCGCCCGGGCGTCCTGGACCTGGACGGGACGGGCACGGAGCCGGAGGCGTGGGCTCTGGTGCAGTTCTGGCCGGTGGCCGAGTAGCCGGCGCAGTCGGGCAGCGCGGCCCGGGGCGCTGTCAACGCACCCCGGGTCACGCCGACTTGAGCCCTACGACACAATCGGGACGAAGAACTTCTCCCGGTCGAGAATGCGGTCGTTCATGTACCAGCGGCCCAGCCTGCGGCCCGCCTCCTGGTTCACCTCGGAGTTGACCCACCGCACCGAGTAGTGCCGCTCGTACGCCGGGCCACCGCCGTCGTTCGGGAACAGGAACCGGCCCGCCCCCTCGTACGTCGACGCGAACGCGTACTCGTCGCAGTCGTACGGACCCTGGTCGACCGGGAGCGTCGCCTTGAGGTCCTGCATCTCCTTGGTGCGGCAGTAGTTGGTGACGATGCGCCGGTTCTCGTCGTAGCGGAACTGCTCATCGGTGCCCTTGCTCGGCGCGAGCCGGTGGATGGGGTCCTCGGCGTTCCCGCCGTGCAGGACCTTGCCCGGCTGCGTCGGCATCGTGGTGTCCGGCGCGGACCTGGCGTCTTCGAGGTGCTGGGCCACGCCCGCGACCTCCGGCTGGGACTTGGCGTACGAGAGCCCCGGTGTCGCCCGGTCGAAGATGCTGCCCTTCTTCTCCTCGGGGAGGTAGTAGGCGGAGTCGAAACGCATGCCGCCCTCGGGGCTCTCGGTGTCGATGAACTGCCAGTACCACGGCAGGTCGAAGTCGTACTCGATGTGGAAGACGCCGGTCCCGATCTGCTCGCCCATCGACACGTCGGGCGTCGACGCCTGGGAGATCACGTCGAGTGTGGCGTCACCGTTGCTCTGCCACTCCTTGATCGATTTTTCGGTCGACTCCTTGAGGCCCCCGAAGCAGGCGTTGCCGTCGTTCTGCGGGTAGTCCTCGTCGAGGTAGTTTCCGTCGCACTCGATCGTCGCTTCCAGATCGGCGCCCGACCTGGCGAACGGCCCGGTGGCGCTGATGACGCCGACGTTCAGCTGGAACTCCGCCCAGCGGCTCTCCGAGTTGGTCTCGTAACTGCCGAGTTTCCCTTGGCCGATCAGGACGTTGCGGGACACGAACACACCGGTGGTCCGGCAGCGGGGCGGGAAGATCCCGCACTCGACGGCCGGGATGGCGACCAGGTGGATCTGGCAGTACGAGTAACGGTTCTTGATCCACCCGATGTCCCGTGAGGCCAGATCGTAGTTCTGGTCCATGCACTGCGCGCGGGTCGCGTAGTCGTAGATGTCCGCGGGCTTGCTGCCGCGTGGGAAGCGCGAGGAGTCCGTGACGAAGGACGGGTCCGCCAGCTGCGCCGCGCTCCGCGCGCGCTTGCCGGTCAGCTCGGACGGTCCGTCGGAGGTGGCGGGTTCGACGCCGAAGCGGTCCAGGTTCCCCTTGGCCTTCAGCTCGGCCACGACCTTCTCCGGGTTCTTGACGAGGTCCGGATCGGAGATCACGTACGGCTTGGCGGAGTAGGTCTTCCTGTCCTGCGGGTCCGGGGCGGTGGCCGCGTCGGCTGGGGCCACGCCCAGTGTGAGCAGTCCGGCGCTCAGGCCGGCCAGCAGTGCGTTCCGGAGGGATATGAGCTTCATAACGAGGCCCCCTGCCGAGTGAGCCGTGCGCCCCTGATCCCTCTGCCTGTTCTGGTCAACTAGTCCTCCTGCAAAGCCAGTTGAAGCGCTTACTGTGGGACTTGCGGGACCAATCGAAGCATAGGGATGTCATGCACACGACCATCTGAAACGTAAAATCCCCCCTCGGCCGCAAAAAACCTCCGGCCCGTACGGAGGGGGATCCGTACGGGCCGGAGGCCGGAGGTGTGGGCAGTGGATCAGTGGTTGCGCGGGAACCCCAGGTCGACGCCGGAGGGGCCGTCCGCCGGGTCCGGCCAGCGGGTCGTGACGACCTTGCCGCGGGTGTAGAAGTGCACGCCGTCGTTGCCGTAGATGTGGTGGTCGCCGAAGAGCGAGTCCTTCCAGCCACCGAAGGAGTGGTAGCCGACGGGGACCGGGATCGGCACGTTCACGCCGACCATGCCGGCCTCGACCTCCAGCTGGAAGCGGCGGGCGGCGCCGCCGTCGCGGGTGAAGATCGCGGTGCCGTTGCCGTACGGCGAGGCGTTGATGAGGGCGAGGCCGTCCTCGTAGCTGTCGGCGCGCAGGACGCACAGCACCGGGCCGAAGATCTCGTCGCGGTACGCGTCGGAGTCCGTCGGGACGTGGTCCAGGAGGGACAGCCCGATCCAGTGGCCGTCCTCGAAGCCGTCGACCGTGTGGCCCGTGCCGTCCAGGACGACCGTGGAGCCCTGGGCCGCCGCGCCCGTGACGTACGAGGCGACCTTGTCGCGATGGGCCGCGGTGATCAGCGGGCCCATCTCGGACGCCGGGTCGTTGCCGGGGCCGATCTTGATCTTCTCGGCGCGGGAGCGGATCTTCTCGACCAGCTCGTCGCCGATCGCGCCGACCGCCACCACCGCGGAGATCGCCATGCAGCGCTCGCCCGCCGACCCGTAGGCGGCGGACACCGCGGCGTCGGCGGCGGCGTCGAGGTCCGCGTCCGGGAGGACCAGCATGTGGTTCTTGGCGCCGCCGAGCGCCTGTACGCGCTTGCCGTTGGCGGAGGCCGTCGCGTGGATGTGGCGGGCGATCGGGGTCGAGCCGACGAAGGAGATCGCTGCCACGTCCGGGTGGGCGAGCAGCGCGTCCACCGCGACCTTGTCACCGTGCAGCACATTGAGCACGCCGTCGGGCAGACCGGCCTCGGACGCCAGCTCGGCGAGCTTCAGCGAGGCGGACGGGTCCTTCTCGCTGGGCTTGAGCACGAACGTGTTGCCGCAGGCGATGGCCAGCGGGAACATCCACATCGGCACCATGGCCGGGAAGTTGAAGGGCGTGATGCCCGCGACGACGCCGATCGACTGGCGGATCGACGAGACGTCGACCCGGTTGGAGACCTGGGTGGACAGCTCGCCCTTGAGCTGGGTGGTGATGCCACAGGCCAGCTCCACGATCTCCAGGCCGCGGGCGACCTCGCCGAGCGCGTCGGAGTGCACCTTGCCGTGCTCGGCGGTGATCAGCGCGGCGATGTCGTCGCGGTGCGCGTCGAGCAACGCGCGGTACCGGAAGAGGACGGCGGTACGAGCGGACAGGGACGCGGTGCCCCAGGTCGCGTACGCGGCCTTGGCGGACGCGACGGCCGCGTCCACCTCTTCGACGGAGGCGAGCGCCACCTGGGTGGTCACGGCGCCGGTGGCCGGGTCGGTGACCGGACCCCAGTTGCCCGACGCGCCCTCGACGGCCTTGCCGCCGATGAAGTGGTTGATCGTCTTCATCTCAAAACTCCTTGTATCGCAGGCGGGGCGGTCAGAGATGGCGGCGTCGCGCGACGGCTTGACGGTCGTACTCCTCCCGGGCCTTGATCGTCGACGGTCGGGTCGCGGTCTCGGCCACAGGAACATCCCACCACGCCTGGGCCGGCGGCGGGCCCGACACTGTGTCTGCCGTTTCGGTCTCGACGTAGACACATGTGGGGCGCTCCGACGAACGCGCCTCCGCGAGGGCTTCCCGCAGGTCACGCACGGTCTTGGCGCGAATGACATGCAGGCCGAGCGAGGCGGCGTTGGCGGCCAGGTCCACCGGGAGCGGCCCGCCGGTGTACGAACCGTCGGGGGCCCGGAAGCGGTAGGCCGTGCCGAAGCGCTCGGCGCCCACCGACTCGGAGAGGCCGCCGATGGAGGCGTAGCCGTGGTTCTGCAGGATCACGATCTTGACGGGGAGGCTCTCCTGGACGGCGGTGACGATTTCGGTGGGGTTCATCAGATACGTACCGTCGCCGACCAGGGCCCAGACGGGCCGGTGCGGGGCGGCGAGCTGCACGCCGATCGCGGCCGGGATCTCGTAGCCCATGCAGGAGTAGCCGTACTCGACGTGGTACTGGTCGCGGGACCTGGTCCGCCACAGTTTGTGCAGGTCGCCGGGGAGCGATCCGGCCGCGTTGATGACGATGTCGTCGTGGGTGACGAGGCTGTCGAGTACGCCGAGGACCTGGACCTGGGTGGGGCGGGCGTCCTCGTCGGGCACGGCGTAGGCGGCGGTGACCCGCTCCTCCCAGCGCTCTTTGACCTCGGTGTACCCACGCGTGTGGGCGTCGGGGACCCGGTGGTCCTTGAGGGCCTGCTGGAGGGCCTGGAGCCCGATGCGGGCATCCGCGACCAGGGGCAGGGCGGCCATCTTGTGCGCGTCGAAGCCGGTGATGTTGAGGTTGAGGAAGCGGACGTCCGGGTCCTCGAAGAGGGTCGAGGACGCGGTGGTGAAGTCGGAGTAGCGGGTGCCGACGCCGATCACCAGATCCGCGGTGCGGGCGAGTTCGTCGGCGGTGGCGGTGCCGGTGTGGCCGATGCCGCCGACGTCGCAGGGGTGGTCGTACGGGAGCGAGCCCTTGCCCGCCTGGGTGGAGGCGACGGGGACGCCCGTGGCCTCGGCGAAGTCGGCCAGGGCGGACTCGGCGCCGCTGTGGTGGACACCGCCGCCCGCGACCAGCAGGGGCCGCCGGGCCTCCCGGAACGCCCGTACCGCGTCGGCGAGTTCATGCCGGTCGGGCTCCTGGGCCCGGATCCGCCAGACGCGCTCCGCGAAGAACTCCTCCGGCCAGTCGTACGCCTCGGCCTGTACGTCCTGCGGCAGCGCGAGCGTGACCGCGCCGGTCTGCGCGGGGTCGGCCAGGACGCGCATCGCGCCGAGCGCGGCGGGGATCAGCGCCTCGGGGCGATGGACCCGGTCGAAGAACCGCGACACCGGGCGCAGACAGTCGTTGACCGAGATGTCACCGGCGTATGGGACTTCGAGCTGCTGGAGCACGGGGTCGGCGGGGCGGGTCGCGAAGGTGTCGCCGGGCAGCAGCAGCACCGGGAGGTGGTTGATGGTCGCGAGGGCGGCGCCGGTGACGAGGTTGGTGGCGCCGGGGCCGATGGAGGTGGTCACGGCGTGCGCGGAGAGCCGGCCGCTCTGGCGGGCGTATCCGACGGCGGCGTGCACCATGGCCTGCTCGTTGCGGCCCTGGTAGTACGGCATGTCGGCGGAGCCGGGCTCCAGGAGGGCCTGGCCGATGCCCGCCACATTGCCGTGGCCGAAGATGCCCCAGGTGCCGGCGATCAGCCGGTGGCGGACGCCGTCGCGCTCGGTGTACTGGCGGGCCAGGAAGGCGACCAGGGCCTGGGCGGTGGTCAGACGGCGGGTGCCGGAGCGGCCCGCCGGGGGTCGGCCCGGTTCGGGTCGGCTGGTGGTCATCGGGGGTCCTCCGGTCCGTACAGCGGCAGGCGGGGGTCGACGGGCCGGGCGGGCCAGGTGTCGCGGATCCACCCGTGGTCGGGGTGGTCGCGGATCAGCCACTGCCGCTCCTCCCCCGGGCCCGCCATGACGTTGAGGTAGTACAGGGTGTGGCCGGGCGGGGCGATGGACGGGCCGTGCCAGCCGTCGGGGATCAGGACGGCGTCGCCGGTACGGACCTCGGCCAGGACGTCCGTACCGCCGGGGCGGGACGGGGAGACCCGGTGGTAGCCGAGACCTTCCCCGCCGCCCGCCGCGGACCCCGCGCCTTCGCGGGCTTCGAGCTCGAAGTAGTAGATCTCTTCGAGCTCGGCCTCCTCACCGGGGCGGTGCTCGTCGTGCTTGTGCGGGGGGTACGAGGACCAGTTGCCGCCGGGGGTGAGGACTTCGACGGCGATGAGCCGGTCGCAGTCGAAGGTGTCGGCGGCGGCGAAGTTGTTGACCTGGCGCGAGCAGTTGCCGGTGCCACGGAGCTCGACGGGTACCTCCGGCGCGGGGCCGTAGCGGGCGGGGAGCTGTCGCTCGCACTTCGCTCCTGCCAGGGCGAAGCGGCCTCCCGCACCGGAGGCGATCTGGGCGTGGGCGTCGCGCGGCACGTACGCGAAGTCGGTGACTCCGCTGAACACGCTGTCTCTGCCCCGCAGTTCGATGATCTCTCCATCGACGAGGACCGTACAGCCGCCGGCCAGCGGCAGCACGATCCATTCGCTGTCCCCGGCGGTGAGCAACTGGGTGCCACCGGCCGCCAGTTCAAGCACGCGCAGGCTGGACCGGCTCCAGCCGGCCCTCTTGGGGTCGATGTCCAGGGCGTACGGCCCGCGGGCCGCTGTCCCGGCCCGTACGTGCAGGTCGTTCGCGTCGCTCATGTCGTCGTCACCGGCGTTGCCCCTGGTCCTGTCGTCCGTCGTCATGAGGTGTCCCTACCCGCCCTTCGCCGTCCGCTACAGCAGCCCGACGGCGGTGTCGACCGCCCCCGTCACGTCTCCGTCGGCCGGATAGAGCAGCGAGCGGCCGACGACCAGCCCCTGCACGGTCGGCAGCCGCAGCGCCTTGCGCCACTTCTCGTACGCGCCGTCCTGGTCGCCGCCCACCTCGCCGCCCAGCAGCACCGCGGGCAGCGTCGAGGTCTCCATGACCCGGGCCATGTCGTCGGGGTCGGCGGTGACCGGGACCTTCAGCCAGGTGTACGCCGATGAGCCGCCGAGCCCGGACGCGATGGCGATGGAGCGGGTGACGGCCTCGGGGCTCAGGTCGGTGTGCAGCTTGCCCGCCACACGGCGGGAGATGAACGGCTCGACGAAGACCGGGAGCCGCCGCTCCGCCATCGCGTCGACGGTACGGGCGGCGGAATGGAGGGTGTTGAGCGATCCGGCGTCCTCGTAGTCGATGCGCAGGAGCAGCTTGCCCGCGTCGAAGCCGTGCCGCTCCAGGTCCTTGGCGCGGTGGCCCGTGAAGCGGTCGTCGAGCTCGAAGGCGGCGCCCGCGAGCCCGCCGCGGTTCATGGAGCCGACCACGACCTTGTCGTCGAGGGCGCCGAGGAGGAGCAGGTCGTCGAGGATGTCCGCGGTGGCGAGCACGCCGTCGACGCCGGGGCGGGAGAGGGCCAGGCAGAGCCGCTCCAGCAGGTCGGCGCGATTGGCCATGGCGAACTCGCGGTCGCCGACCCCGAGGGCGCCGCGGGCCGGGTGGTCCGCGGCGATGATCATGAGCCGTCCACTGTCGCCGACCAGGGGCCGGCGCCGCCGCCGCGCGGCTGCCTCGGCGACGGCCTCGGGGTGACGGGTGCGCACCCGTACGAGCTCGGAGATGCGGATACCGGCGCTCACGACGCGGCCCCGGGGGCGGGGCGCTGGGGTTCCTGGGGCTGTGTGGGCGCGTGGGGCGGCGCGGACTCCCGCGCGAGCTCCTGCGACGGCTGTCCGGCCCTCCGGGGCCGCGCCGGCGACTGCGGCCGTCCGGGGGGAGCCTGCGCGTCCCCGGCCCTCCGCTCCTCCTGCCCTTCCTGCCCGTCCCGCGTCGGGACTTCGCCACCCGCGAGGACCTCGGTGACCTCGGCGGGGTACGGCATCGCGGAGGAGCAGGCCAGCCGGGAGGCGACGATGGCGCCCGCCGCGTTGGCATACCGCATGGTGCGCTCCAGGTCCCAGCCGGCCAGCAGTCCGTGGCACAGCGCCCCGCCGAACGCGTCGCCCGCACCGAGTCCGTTGAGCACCTCCACGGGGACGGGCGGCACTTCGGCCGTCGTGCCGTCCCGGTGGACGGCGAGGACTCCCTTGGGGCCCTGCTTGACGACGGCGAGCTCGACCCCGGCGGCGAGCAGGGCACGGGCGGCGGCGTGCGGCTCCCGCTCTCCCGTGGCGATCTCGCACTCGTCGAGATTGCCGACGGCGACGGTGGCGTGTCGCAGGGCCTCCGCGTAGTGGGGGCGGGCCGTGCCCGGGTCCGCCCAGAACATCGGCCGCCAGTCGAGATCGAAGACGGTGAACCCGGCGGGGGCGCCACCGCCGGGTTCGTCACCACCGGATGCGCCACCGCCGGATGCGCCACCGCCGGATGCGCCACCGCCCTGAGCTTCACCTCCGGCCCCGGCGGGCCGCGGACCCGCGGACCCGCTCCGCGCGGCCAGCGCCGCCAGCGTCGCCCCGCGGCTCGGCTCGGCGCTCAGGCCCGTACCCGTCATCCAGAAGATCCGCGCCGACCTGATCGCGTCGAGGTCCAGCTCGGCGGTGTGGATCTCCAGGTCCGGGGCCTTGGGCTGCCGGTAGAAGTAGAGGGGGAAGTTGTCGGGCGGGAAGATCTCGCAGAAGGTCACCGGGGTCGGCAGGTCCGTGACGCCCGTGACCCACCGGTCGTCGACCCCGAACCGCCCCAGCTCCTGGTGGAGGTAGTCGCCGAACGGGTCCTGCCCGGTCCGGGTGATCACCGCCGTACGGCGGCCCAGCCTGGCCGCCGCGACCGCGACATTGGTCGCGGAGCCCCCCAGGAACTTGCCGAAGGTGTCGACCTGCGCCAGCGCGACCCCGGCCCGCAGCGGATAGAGGTCCACTCCGATCCGGCCCATCGTGATCAGGTCGTACGCATGCGGGCCGTGCGCATGCGGGCCGCACGAATGTGAGTCGTACGAAGACGAATTGGGCGACATGCGCGTCCCTCCGGTTCTGCGACGGAACCAGGTCTAGTCGGCCCGGCCGCGCCCTGTCAACATCTTGTCCTTACATTCGGACGAACTCTTGACACCCTTCTCGAATGGCCGGAAAGCTGGCTCTCATGAGCACTTACGCCGCCCCCGCCTCCGTGCCGGCGCTGACCCGCATCCGGATCGGTTCCGCCCCCGATTCCTGGGGTGTGTGGTTCCCCGACGATCCGCGGCAGGTGCCCTGGGAACGGTTCCTCGACGAGGTCGCCGAGGCCGGATATTCCTGGATCGAGCTCGGCCCGTACGGCTATCTGCCGTCCGATCCGGCCCGCCTCACCGCAGAGACCGCGCGCCGCGGCCTCAAGGTGTCCGCCGGCACCGTCTTCACGGGACTGCATCGCGGCAGCGGGGTCTGGGACGAGACGTGGAAGCACGTCTCGGACATCGCCGAGCTGACCCGGGCCATGGGCGCGGAGCACCTGGTCGTCATCCCGTCCTTCTGGCGCGACGACAAGACCGGCGAGGTCCTGGAGGACCGCACGCTCACCTCCGAGCAGTGGCGGTCGCTCACCACCCAGAGCGAGCGGCTCGGCCACGAGGTGCGTGAGCGGTACGGGCTGAAGATCGTCGTCCATCCGCACGCGGACACCCACATCGACAGCGAGGAGAACGTCAATCGCTTCCTCGACGCGACCGACCCCTCCCTGGTCTCGCTCTGCCTGGATACCGGCCACTACGCGTACTGCGGCGGGGACAGCGTGAAGCTCATCGAGACGTACGGGGAGCGGATCGGCTATCTGCACCTCAAGCAGGTGGACCCGCGGGTCCTGGCCGATGTCGTCGCGGAGGGGGTGCCGTTCGGGCCGGCCGTGGGGCGGGGCGTGATGTGCGAGCCGCCGGCCGGGGTGCCCGCGCTGGAGCCCGTACTGGCGGCGGCGCAGCGGCTGGACGTGGAGCTGTTCGCGATCGTCGAGCAGGACATGTACCCGTGCCCGCCGGACAAGCCGCTGCCGATCGCGCGGCGCACCCGCCGGTTCCTCCGTTCCTGCGGCGCGTAGACGGGAGTCGCCCTGCCCCCTCTCTCCCCATGCATCACAAATGTCACGTCCGTGCCGTTCCTGTCACACATGTCTCCATTACGCGAGTCTTACGTCACAGGCCCTCAACAGCCCCTCCCTTCCCGTCACTCTGCGTCGTTCATCGGGCACAGGCTGAGTGATCGCCAGCGTTCGCGCCCCAGCTCCCCCGATGGCCCCCCGGCCAAGGTTGAGGCGCACGCAGGGAGGTGCCACCGATGACTGACCGCAGGCTCTGGTCGTACAAGGAGATCGCCGCGCACATCAGGGTCCAGCCGGACACCGTGCGTTCGTACCGCAAGCACGGGCTGCTTCCGCCACCCGATCACGTCGAGGGGGGCAAGCCCTACTGGTACGCGGACACCATCCGCACCTGGGTGTCACGCAGGCCCGGCAACAGAGGTCGCAAGGAGT
The DNA here is from genome assembly GCF_051131715.1 of Streptomyces sp. A5-4. Lineage (NCBI taxonomy): Bacteria > Bacillati > Actinomycetota > Actinomycetes > Kitasatosporales > Streptomycetaceae > Streptomyces > Streptomyces sp. A5-4. The sequence goes on from NZ_CP178591.1 coordinate 2,549,162, forward strand.
GAGCCCGGCGCGGGGCCCCGTACCGATCGGGCAGACCGGTACGGGGCCCCGCCCATGCCCTCACCACGACTCCGCCCCGCTCCCCGCCCCGTTCGGCAGCGCTTTGCGCGCCGCCGCCGCCCGGCACTTGAGCGCCACCAGGGGGAAGACCAGTACCGACACCATCCCGGCCCCCACCAGCGCCGCCGCCTCGCCCGCGGCCAGGGTGCCGTCGTCGAGGCCGATCGTGGTGATCGCGACGACCAGCGGGAGGGCGGTCGAGCTGAACAGCATCAGTGCCGTACGGTCGCGGCCGGCCATGTCGCGTGGGGCGAGCAGCAGGACCGGCAGTCCGCGTACGAGCAGGAACAGCAGCAGGAAAATGGGCAGGAGCAGCAGGGCCCGACCGCCGTCCAGCAGGGATTTCAGGTCGAATTCGATGCCGGTGACCACAAAGAAGATCGGCACCAGGAAGCCGAAGCCCATCGCCTCGATCTTCGAAAGCACCTCGTCGCTGCTCTCCGGCGCCGCACCGTGCAGCACGATCCGGGTGATCAGCCCGGCGGCGAAGGCGCCGAGCAGGATGTCGAGACCGAGCACCTGCGACGCGCCCAGCATCAGCGCGAGCATGAGCACCACGAGCCGCACCGCGAACTGGCCGCTGCTGTGCAGGGTCTTCGCGATGACCCGGGAGAACCACAGCGCCTTGGGCCGCATCGCCCACAGGACCGCGCCGGCCGTCAGCGCCCCGAAGGCGGCGAGCAGCGCCGTCGACTGGCCCGGGTTGCGCCCGCTCAGCAGCAGCGCCATCGCGATGATCGGGCCGAACTCGCCCACCGCGCCGACGGCCATCATCACCGAGCCGAACCGGCCGTGCAGATCGCCGGAGTCCCGCAGGACGGGCAGGACGGTGCCGAGGGCCGTGCTGGTCAGGGCCGTTCCGATGTAGACGCCCTTGCCGAAGTCGCCCCGCGCGAGCAGCGTGCCGATCGCCAGGCCCATCGCGAGCGCGATCAGCCAGGCCCACACCGAGCGTTTCAGGGTGTCGCCGCGGACCTTGTCGAACTCGATCTCGTACCCGGCCAAGAAGATCAGCATGGCCAGGCCCAGCTCGGAGAGCGCGTCGACGACGGCGTCCGGATGCGCCCAGCCGAGCATGTCGGGGCCGATCACGATGCCGAGCAGGATCTCGAAGATGACCAGCGGGACCGGCAGTCGGCGCCCCACCCCGTAGGCCAGCAGCGGCGCGAGCACCGCGATGGACATGATCAGGATCAGGGTCCCCGTGTGCGACATAGAGGCTGTCTAACATACGATTCGGGCGAAACGGCTGTTATCGGTGCACACAGGTCCGGCTGCATCTCTGCTGCGGAATGGTCGCCGGAGTGGTCGCGTTCATACCCCCTAGGGGTATAGTGTGACGTGCGTCAGACAGTGAACGCGTACACATGCACGTGCGCGGTCACACGCCTTCGAAGAGGAGAACGACATGACCGCCGAGACCGAGACGACGACCGAGGCCACCGCGACCGGCTCCTGCTGCTCGCCGACCGGCTCCTGCCACGACAGCTCCTCGTCGGAGGCCGAAGCGGGCGCCGTCACCACCGTCTACCGGGTGACCGGAATGACCTGCGGTCACTGCGAGGGCGCCATCGCCGCCGAAGTTTCCGAGATCCCCGGCGTCGCCTCCGTGCAGGCCGTGTCCGCCACCGGCCTGGTGACCGTGGTCTCCAAGGCCCCGCTCGACGAGGAGGCCGTGCGCGCCGCCGTCGACGAGGCGGGCTACGAGCTCGCCGGTCAGGCCTGACCCGCTCCGCGCCACCCCGTGAGGCCGGGCCGTACCGGACCAGCACATACTGGTCACGTACGGCCCGGCCCGCGTTCTGGAGCAACACACAGTGGACACCTCCCAGGTAGAGCTCTCCATCGGCGGGATGACCTGCGCCTCGTGCGCGGCCCGCATCGAGAAGAAGCTCAACCGCATGGACGGCGTTTTCGCCACCGTCAACTACGCGACGGAGAAGGCGAAGATCAGTTACGTCGACGGGGTGCTGGTCCCCGACCTGATCGCCACCGTCGAGAAGACCGGCTACACGGCCGAGGAACCACCGCCGCCCGCCGCCGCGCCGCAGGAGCCCGCGGGCCGGGACGCCTCGCTCGCCTCGCTGCGGCAGCGCCTGCTGGTCTCCCTCACCCTCTCCCTGCCCGTCATCGCGATGGCGATGATCCCCTCGCTCCAGTTCGACAACTGGCAGTGGCTCTCGCTGACGCTCGCGTCGCCCGTCGTCGTCTGGGGCGGGCTGCCCTTCCACCGGGCCTCCTGGACCAACCTCAGGCACGGCGCGGCCACCATGGACACCCTCGTGTCGGTCGGCACGCTCGCCGCGTACGGCTGGTCGCTGTGGGCCCTGTTCTTCGGCCGGGCCGGCATGACGGGCATGCGGCACGGCTTCGAGCTGACCGCCTCGCGCACCGACAGCGCGTCGACGATCTACCTCGAAGTGGCCGCCGGAGTCATCACCTTCATCCTGCTGGGGCGCTTCCTGGAGGCACAGTCGAAGCGGAAGGCGGGCGCCGCCCTGCGCGCGCTGCTCGACCTCGGCTCCAAGGACGTGACGGTGCTGAGAGGCGGCAGCGAGGTACGGGTCCCGGTCGCCGGCCTCTCCGTCGGCGACCGCTTCGTCGTGCGCCCCGGAGAGAAGATCGCCACCGACGGCACGGTCACCGAGGGCGCGTCGGCGGTGGACGCCTCCATGCTGACCGGCGAGTCCGTCCCCGTGGAGGTCGCCCCGGGCGACGCCGTCACCGGCGCCACCGTGAATACCTCGGGCCGCATCGTCGTCGAGGCCACCCGCGTCGGCGCCGACACCCAGCTGTCCCGGATGGCCCGCCTCGTCGAGGACGCCCAGAACGGCAAGGCGCAGGCGCAGCGGCTCGCCGACCGCATCTCGGCGGTTTTCGTACCCGTGGTGCTGCTCATCGCCCTGGGCACGCTCGTCACCTGGCTGCTGGTGACGGACGACCCGACCGCGTCCTTCACCGCCGCCGTCGCGGTGCTGATCATCGCCTGCCCGTGCGCACTGGGCCTGGCAACCCCGACCGCGCTGATGGTCGGCACGGGCCGCGGGGCCCAGCTCGGCATCCTGATCAAGGGGCCCGAGGTGCTGGAGTCGACCCGGCGGGTGGACACCGCCGTACTGGACAAGACGGGCACGGTCACCACCGGGCACATGGAGCTCCAGGGCGTCTTCGTCGCGCCCGGCACCGACGAGGCCGAACTGCTGCGCCTGGCGGGCGCGCTGGAGCACGCATCCGAGCACCCGATCGCCCGCGCGATCGCGACCGCCGCCGCCGCCCACGGTCCGCTGCCGGTCCCGGAGAGCTTCGAGAACGTCGCGGGGCACGGGGTGCGCGGTGTGGTCGAGGGGCGCCGTGTGCTCGTCGGGCGCGGTGAGCTGCTCGCCGACGCGGGCCCCAAGCTGCCGGGCGAGCTGGCCGACGCGAAGGCCGGCGCAGAGGCGGAGGGCCGCACCGCGGTGATCGTGGCCTGGGACGGGGAGGCGCGCGGCATCCTCACCGTCGCCGACGCGGTGAAGGCGAGCAGCGCGCAGGCCGTCGCCCAGCTGCGCGCGCTGGGCCTCACCCCCATCCTGCTGACCGGCGACAATCGGGCCGTCGCCGAGTCGGTGGCGCGCGAAGTCGGCATCACCGAGGTGTACGCCGAGGTCCTCCCCCAGGACAAGGCCGACGTGGTGAGGCGGCTCCAGGCGGAGGGCCGCAGCGTCGCGATGGTCGGCGACGGGGTGAACGACGCCGCCGCGCTGGCCACCGCCGACCTGGGCCTCGCGATGGGGACCGGAACGGATGCCGCGATCGAGGCGGGCGACCTCACGCTCGTACGTGGAGATCTCACGGTGGCGGCGGACGCCATCCGGCTGTCGCGCCGGACCCTCGCCACCATCAAGGGCAATCTCTTCTGGGCCTTCGGCTACAACGTCGCGGCGCTGCCGCTGGCCGCCGCGGGGCTGCTCAACCCCATGATCGCGGGATTCGCGATGGCCTTTTCCTCGGTGTTCGTAGTGACAAACAGCCTGCGGCTGCGTACCTTCACATGACGCACACAAAGTGACGCAGGTCACCGTGATTTGAGGGTAACCATATGGGCCACTCGCGAGTCTAAGTGGGCGATGCCAAGGATGTCTTGGGGGACGTCCACGAAATGTCTTGGGGGACATTTCGGGCAAGCGTAGGCCGGGGCACGTGCAACCGGGGAGCTTTGAGCGGCCCTCCCGTTCGTACGGGTCCCGGCAGACCGCGCAGAAAAGCTCCCGCGACCCACAGACGCCCGGCCGGATCCCGTGGGGGGAATCCGCTCGGGGAAATGGGAAGCGCCCCGTATTGTCGACCCGTGGGGGGATCGGCAGCGGGGCGCTTTCCGCTTTTCAGCGGGAGACGCGGTGGTGCGTCGTCGAGCGCGGGGCGTCAGCGGCCCCCGCCCGAAGTGGCCGCGCCGGCCCGGGGGACGCCCCCCGGACCCTCGGCCGGTCGTGTCAGCGGCCTTCGACCGGGGTGAACTCCCGAAGGACCTCACCGGTGTAGATCTGGCGCGGGCGGCCGATGCGCGACCCCGGCTCCTTGATCATCTCGTGCCACTGGGCGATCCAGCCCGGGAGACGGCCCAGCGCGAAGAGCACCGTGAACATCTCGGTCGGGAAGCCCATGGCGCGGTAGATCAGGCCGGTGTAGAAGTCGACGTTCGGGTAGAGCTTGCGCTCCACGAAGTAGTCGTCGGCCAGCGCGTGCTCTTCAAGCTTGAGCGCGATGTCGAGCAGCTCGTCGTCCTTGCCCAGGGCGGAGAGAACGTCGTGCGCCGCAGCCTTGATGATCTTCGCCCGGGGGTCGAAGTTCTTGTAGACGCGGTGCCCGAAGCCCATGAGCTTCACGCCGTCTTCCTTGTTCTTCACCTTGCGGATGAAGTTGTCGACGTCGCCGCCGTCGGCCTGGATGCCTTCCAGCATCTCCAGCACCGACTGGTTGGCGCCACCGTGCAGCGGGCCCCACAGCGCGCTGATGCCGGCGGAGATCGAGGCGAACATGTTCGCCTGCGAGGAGCCGACCAGACGCACGGTGGACGTCGAACAGTTCTGCTCGTGGTCCGCGTGCAGGATCAGCAGCTTCTCCAGCGCGGCGACGACGACCGGGTCCGGCACGTACTCCTGCGCCGGCACCGAGAAGGTCATGCGCAGGAAGTTCTCGACGTACCCGAGGTCGTTGCGCGGGTAGACGAAGGGGTGCCCGATCGACTTCTTGTACGCGTACGCCGCGATGGTCGGAAGCTTCGCGAGCAGGCGGATCGTCGAAAGGTGACGCTGCTGCTCGTCGAACGGGTTGTGGCTGTCCTGGTAGAACGTGGACAACGCGCTGACCACCGAGGACAGCATCGCCATCGGGTGCGCGTCACGCGGGAAGCCGTCGAAGAACCGCTTGACGTCCTCGTGCAGCAGCGTGTGCTGGGTGATCTCGTTCTTGAAGGCCGCAAGCTCGTCGACCTTGGGGAGCTCACCGTTGATCAACAGGTAAGCCACCTCGACGAAGGTGGAGCTTTCGGCGAGCTGCTCGATCGGGTATCCCCGGTAGCGCAGGATGCCCTGCTCACCGTCGAGATAGGTGACAGCGGATTTATAGGCGGCGGTATTGCCGTACCCACTGTCCAACGTCACCAGGCCGGTCTGCGCCCGGAGCTTCCCGATGTCGAAGCCCTTGTCGCCGACGGTGCTGTCGATCACCGGGTAGGTGTATTCGTCATCGCCGTACCGCAGTACTACAGAGTTGTCGCTCACGTCATCCCTCACCGACGTAGTGCCTCTTCTTCGAGGTGCCCTGACTGTCTCTACCATCCCCCACTTGGCTCAGGAGAGTGCACTCGGGGTCGACCATCAGGCCTATTGGCGGCACTCAGTGCCGTCAACCTGGTCATCCTGCCCCCTTCGCCCCAGTTCCGGGAAGTCCTGGATGGCGTTTCCTACCAATGCTCCCCTATGAGACGTTTTGAGAGGCGGTGGTCGAGCGCCGTGCACCGCCTGCCCGCGGAGACCGTGCGGACGGCCTGGCCGATCGCTTTTCTGGAGCCGACGAGGACGACCAGCTTCTTGGCCCTGGTCACCGCCGTGTAGAGCAGGTTCCGCTGGAGCATCATCCACGCTCCGGTGGTGACGGGGATCACCACCGCGGGGTACTCGCTGCCCTGCGAACGGTGGATGGTCATGGCGTACGCGTGCGCCAGCTCGTCCAGCTCGTCGAAGTCGTACGCGACCTCCTCGTCCTCGTCGGTCAGCACGGTCAGGCGCTGGTCGTCCAGGTTGAGCGAGGTGACCACGCCCACGGTGCCGTTGAAGACCCCGTTGAGCCCCTTCTCGTAGTTGTTGCGAATCTGGGTGACCTTGTCTCCGACCCGGAAGACCCTGCCGCCGAACCTCTTCTCCGGCAGGTCGGGCCTGGCGGGCGTAATGGCCTGCTGGAGCAGGGCGTTGAGCGTGCCGGCGCCCGCCGGACCCCGGTGCATCGGGGCGAGCACCTGGATGTCACGCCGAGGATCGAGGCCGAACTTGGCGGGAATGCGCCGGGCCGCCACATCCACCGCGAGCCTGCCGGCCTCCTCCGACTCCTCCTCGGCGAAGAGGAAGAAGTCCGGCAGTCCCTGAGTGATGGGCTGGGCGCCGGAGTTGATGCGGTGGGCGTTGGTGACAACACCGGATTGCTGGGCCTGACGGAAGATCCGGGTGAGCCGGACGGACGGGACCGGGCCGCCGTCCGCGAGGAGATCGCGCAGCACCTCCCCGGCGCCGACGGAGGGCAGTTGGTCGACGTCCCCGACGAGCAGCAGATGCGCGCCCGGCGCGACCGCCTTCACCAGCTTGTTGGCGAGGAGGAGATCGAGCATCGAGGCCTCGTCGACGACGACCAGGTCGGCGTCGAGCGGCCGGTCCTTGTCGTACGCCGCGTCACCGCCCGGCTTGAGTTCGAGCAGGCGGTGCACGGTGGACGCGTCGGTGCCCGTCAGCTCGGCGAGGCGCTTGGCGGCGCGCCCGGTGGGGGCCGCGAGGACCACCTTGGCCTTCTTGGCGCGGGCCAGCTCCACCACCGAGCGGACCGTGAACGACTTGCCGCAGCCGGGACCGCCGGTGAGCACCGCGACCTTCTCGCTGAGCGCCAGCCTGACGGCCGCCTCCTGCTCGGGCGCGAGACTGGCGCCCGTACGCTCCCCCAGCCAGGCCAGCGCCTTGTCCCAGGCCACGTCCCGGAAGGCCGGCATCCGGTCCTCGTCGGCGCGCAGCAGCCGCAGCACCTGGGCGGCGAGGGAGATCTCGGCGCGGTGGAAAGGCACCAGGTAGACGGCGGTGACGGGCTCGACGCCGCCCGGCCCTGGGACCTTTTCCCGTACGACGCCCTCCTCGGCGGCGAGTTCGGCGAGGCAGTCGATGACCAGGCCCGTGTCGACCTGGAGCAGCTTCACGGCGTCGCTGATCAGCCGCTCCTCGGGGAGGTAGCAGTGACCCTGGTCGGTGGACTGGGACAGCGCGTACTGGAGCCCGGCCTTGACCCGCTCCGGGCTGTCGTGCGGGATGCCGACGGCCTGGGCGATCCGGTCGGCGGTGAGGAAGCCGATGCCCCATACGTCGGACGCGAGCCGATAGGGCTGGTTCTTCACTATGGAGATCGAGGCGTCGGCGTACTTCTTGTAGATCCGCACCGCGATGGAGGTGGAGACCCCGACCCCCTGGAGGAAGATCATGACCTCCTTGATGGCCTTCTGTTCCTCCCAGGCGGCGCCGATCAGCTTGGTGCGCTTGGGGCCGAGGCCGGGGACCTCCACGAGGCGCTTCGGCTCGCGCTCGATGATGTCGAGGGTGTCGACGCCGAAGTGCGTGGTGATGCGGTCGGCCATGACGGGCCCGATGCCCTTGATCAGCCCGGAGCCGAGGTAACGGCGGATGCCCTGGATGGTGGCGGGGAGGATCGTCGTGTAGTTCTCGACGGTGAACTGCTTGCCGTACTGCGGATGCGACCCCCAACTGCCCTCCATGCGCAGTGATTCACCGGGCTGGGCGCCGAGCAGCGAGCCGACGACGGTGAGCAGATCGCCGCCGCCCCTGCCGGTGTCGACGCGGGCGACGGTGTAGCCGGTCTCCTCACTGGCGAAGGTGATCCGTTCAAGGACGCCTTCGAGGACGGCTCGGTTGGGCGCGGGCGCTGGGCTGGGCATGATCCGACGCTACCGGGCGGCGCTGACAGCCGGGGGCGGGGCCGTCAGCGGGATCATGGCCGCTGGACCTGCTTGATCACTCCCTGGGCCCGCGCAGGGGCTGTACGGCCGTCCAGCACGCACGCGACGGCCAGGGCGATGTGGTCGATTGCTCGATCAGGATTGGTGACAGTACGGGTACCGGTCAGTCGGATCGTGTCATTGCCATTTCTCGGTTTCCGCAGATCGGCATGGACCTGGGCCACCGTCCGGAGCGACTCGCACCGCCTCCAGCCGGGCCCCCCGGCTCTCGGCGACCCGCGCGACGTCCCGCAGCGACTCGGTCAACCGGCTTGCGAGAAAGTGCAGTTCCTTCCGGCCGACCCGCTGATTCGCCAAGAGGTCGGCGGCATGACCCAACAGCTCCTCCGCCATGCCGAGCTGGATACTCTCGACGCCGTTTGCCATGCGGGACACATACCCGGTGCCGTCCCCCAGGACGTAACACGACTTGCCCTCCGCCCCCGCCCAGGGCAACAGCCGGAGCATCCGCCCCTCGTACCCCTCCCCGCTCATACGGCCGCCTCCGTGCGCGGGTTTCCGCCGGTCCGGCCGGAGTTGAGGGCCGGGCGCCGCACGGAAGGGGGCCCGAGGCGAGCCCCCTCCACCGCTTGGCCTCCGAAGTCCAGGCCGCCCACCGCGAGCCACAATACCCGCCGCTGCCGGACCTCGGCGGCCACCCGGGCCCGCGCTTCCTCCGCCAGTCGCCGCTCGTGCGCCACGAGGTACGGGCGGACCAGCAGGCTGTCCTCGCCCCGCGCCGGCCTCCCGCCGAGGCGTCGCACGGTCGGGCCGCCGACGTAGTCGCACGAGTACGGATACGCGTCCACGTAGGGCCTGTGCCGCCCCCCGCCTGGCATCAGGAACTTCAACAGCGCCTCCAAGAGCCGAGCGCAGATAACCCTCATGTCAGCCTGCCTTTCCTAGCGTTCTGTAGCGAACAGATCACAGACTGGGGTCGACCCTCGCTACGCTGCTAGGAGTCAGCGCTTGACAACGCACCTGTCAGGTCAGGGAGTCAGAAGCCATGGACGAAACCCACGGTCCGCGCAATCCACGGGAGAAGTACGGCGAAGAGCTGCGGCTGAGGCGCATGGCATCGAAGCTGACGCAGGAGGCGCTGAGCGAGATGGTCGTGTGCTCATCGACGCTGATCAGCCATTTCGAGGCCGGCCGAAGACTCCCCCGACTGGAGGACGCCCAGCGCATCGACCGGGCGCTCGGTACGGACGGGTTCTTCGCCCGATGGCTGGAGGACCTGGAGGCGAAGTACGCCGATCACTTCGCGGCCGTGGCGGAGCTGGAGCAACAGGCGCGGACCATCCAGCAGTTCGCGCTCGCCCTTGTTCCCGGCATGCTCCAGACCGAGTCCTACGCGAAGGCCCTGTTCCGCGCGTATCGCACGAACCACACGAAGGAAGAACTAGACAGGGATGCCGTCATCCGAACAAAGCGTTCGCAACTCCTCGAAGGTCCGCTGAGACCAGTCGTCTGGACCCTCCTGGATGAAGCCGTAATCCGTCGTCAGGTCGGAGGACCAGAGGTCATGGCCGAACAGCTGAGCAGGATCGCGGACATGGCGGAGAGCGGTCGGCTGAGGCTGCACGTTCTGCCCTTCCGGGTCGGGGCCCATGCGCTGCAGCAGAGCCTTCTCACTCTCATGAGCTTTGAGGACTCCGCTCCAGTGGCCTATGTAGAAGGCTTCCTCACAGGACACTTGATGGATGACCCCGCACTGGTGGGGGCCAGCCAGGCTGCATACACTCTGGCGCTGAGCGACGCGATGCCCCGGCAGGAATCCTTGGCCCTGGTCCGGGCGACCGCAGAGGAGCACGCACATGATCAGCAGTAGGCGCATCATCCTCGACTCGTCCAACCTCACCGGCTGGTACAAGTCCACTCACAGCGGCGGCGACTCACCTCAAGGCGAATGCCTTGAGACAGCGCGCGGCTATGACAACGTGCCGGTGCGAGACAGCAAGAACGAATCCGGCCCGGCAGTGGTTTTCCCCCCGGAGGTCTGGTCGTCATTCGTCTCCGGCATCAAGGGCGACGTCTTCCCCGGCTGACACAATGGAACGTCAAGGCTCCGACCACTCGCCGACTTGACGAGGCAACCGTCAAGTCCGGGCGACAGGGATGCCTGGGCCAGGTCGCGAAGCTGTTCGTGCACGCTGCGGGCCGAGCAGCTGTACGGAAGGTTCAAGCCGCGCGCCGACGACTCTGTCCGGAAACCGCAGAGGCCCGGTCCGTCGACCGGGCCCCCCAGATCCCCCTCCGTCACAGGCCTCCCTAAATCCCCCCGGATCCACCCCCGGAAGCCCTGATGCCAAGTAGGACCCGCGTAGTGCGCGAAGGGTTGCACGGCAGGTGGGATTTATTTGATGAGGACACAAGGTGCCGACAAATGGTCATGGACGTAGCGTTTCGGTCATGAATGATGACTCGCTGCAGAAGGATGTGCTCAACGAGCTCGGCGACGACAAGCTCCACGAGATCGCCGGGCTGCTGGGTACGGACACCGCCGGGGCTCAGGACGTCGTGCAGAGCAGCGTCAGCGCGCTCTCCGGCGGCCTGGAGGAGAAAGCGGTCGCCGCGACCCCAGAAGACGCCGAGGAGGTCCGCCTGGCCATCGCGGACGCCGAGGAGCCGCCCCTGCAGGGCGTGGCCACGCTCGGTGGCGGCCTGGGCGGGATGCTCTCCGGCGGCCTGATGGGCGGTGTCCTCGCCAAGATCGCCAGACCGGCCGCGACGGTGGTCGCGAAGCGGACGGGGTTGCCGGTGGCGTCGGTGACCAAGGCGTTCGAGGTTGTACTGCCGGTGGTGGTGGCGGTCCTGTCGAAACGCGCGGCCAAGGGCAAGGCGACGGGAACGAGCCCGACGGCCTCCGGTGGTGGCGGAGGGCTGGGGGATCTGCTGGGCGGGCTGCTCGGTGGTGGTGGCGCGAAGAAGTAGGCGGGTGGGTGCGGGTCGCCTGCGGCGCTGTTCCCCTGCCCGCCCCTTCCCGTAACTGGGGGCAAGCCCCCGGGCCCCCGGGACGCCCTTCGGACGTGTCCTCAAGCTCCCCCATTGCCTAAAGGCATGGGGGACCCCCTCGACGGGCTGGATGTTGCCGCTTGCGGCAACATCCAGCCCGTCCGGCGCTTGAGGACCGGGGTCCTGGGGCGGAGCCCCGGCTTCGGAAAGGGGCGGGTAGGGGAACAGGCCGCCGCAGGCGCCCGCCCGCACCCCGTCCCCTACCCCACGCACCCCACGTACCGCTCCGCGACCTCCGCCAGGACCTCCGACCCGTCCCGCGCCCACAGCGCCTCGTTGAAGATCTCCACCTCGATCGGGCCGTCGTAGCCCGCCGCGTCGACCCGCTCCCGGAACCATCGGAAGTCGACCGAGCCGTCACCCAGTTGCCCCCGGCCGAGCAACACGCCCGCAGGCAACGGCGTGACCCAGTCGGCCAGTTGGAAGGCGGCGATGCGCGATCCCGCCCGCGCGATCTCCGCCTCGATCCGCTCGTCCCACCACAGGTGGTACGTGTCGACGACGACCCCCACCCGCTCCACCGGGAACCGCTCCGCCAGATCCAGCGCCTGCCCCAGCGTCGAGACCACGCAGCGGTCCGCCGCGTACATCGGGTGCAGGGGCTCGATCGCGAGGCGCACACCGCGCTCCGCCGCGTACGGCGCCAGCTCGGCCAGGGAGTCGGCGATGCGTTCGCGCGCCCCGTGCAGGTCGCGGCTGCCCGGGGGCAGGCCGCCCGACACCAGGACCAGTGTGGCCGTGCCCAGCGTCGCCGCCTCGTCGATCGCCCGGCGGTTGTCGGCCAGGGCAGGGCCCCGGTCGTCGCCGGTCAGGAAGCCGCCCCGGCACAGGCTCGTGACGGCAAGACCCGCGTCCCGCACCAGGCGTGCGGCGCGCTCGACGCCGTAGTCCTGGACGGGCGCCCGCCACAGGCCCACGCCCGTGACACCCGCCTTGGCGCAGCCCTCCGCCAGCTCCGGCAGCGACCACTGCTTGATCGTCCCCTGGTTGAGGCTGAGCCGGGACAGCAAAGGAGAGGGGTCAGTCATTGGGGACTCCATGGACCGTGAGAAGGGAGCGCATCCGGGACTCCGCCAGCGCCGGGTCCGGGAACAGGCCGAGCCCGTCCGCCAGTTCGTACGCGCGAGCCAGATGCGGGAGCGAGCGCGCCGACTGGAGGCCGCCGACCATCGTGAAGTGGCTCTGGTGGCCCGCCAGCCAGGCGAGCAGCACCACACCCGTCTTGTAGAAGCGGGTCGGCGGCTGGAAGAGGTGCCGGGACAGCTCGACCGTCGGGTCGAGCAGTTCGCGGAAGCCCTTGCTGTTCCCCGTGTCCAGCACCCGCACCGCCTCCGCCGCGAGTGGCCCCAGCGGGTCGAAGATGCCGAGCAGGGCGTGGCTGAAGCCGTGGTCGTCGCCCGCGATCAGCTCGGGGTAGTTGAAGTCGTCGCCTGTGTAGCACCGGACGCCCTTCGGCAGCCGGCGCCGCACCGCGATCTCGCGTTCGGCGTCGAGCAGCGAGATCTTGATGCCGTCGACCTTGTCCGGGTGGGACGCCACGACCTCCAGGAAGGTCTCGGTCGCCGCGTCCAGGTCCGCGCTCCCCCAGTAGCCGTCCAGCGCCGGGTCGAACATCGGGCCCAGCCAGTGCAGCACCACCGGTTCGCTCGCCTGGCGCAGCAGATGCGCGTACGTCGCGAGGTAGTCCTCGGGGCCGCGCGCCGCCGCGGCGAGCGCCCGTGACGCCATCAGGATCGCGCGGGCGCCGGTCGACTCGACGAGGGCGAGCTGTTCCTCGTACGCCGCCGTGACCTCGGCCAGGGTGTGTGCGCCGGGGGCCAGTTGGTCGGTGCCGACGCCGCACGCGATCGTGCCGCCGACCGCCTTCGCCTCCGCGGCCGAGCGGCGGATGAGCTCCGCCGCGCCCGCCCAGTCCAGGCCCATCCCCCGCTGCGCGGTGTCCATCGCCTCGGCGACGCCGAGACCGTGCGACCACAGGTGGCGGCGGAAGGCGAGCGTGGCGTCCCAGTCGACCGCCGCGGGCGAGTCGGGTGACACGTCGGCGTACGGGTCGGCCACCACATGGGCCGCCGAGTACACCGTCCGGGAGGCGAGGCGTGAGCCGCCGAATGCGAGCGCGAGCGGCACGGCCCTGGGTTCGTACGGTCGGGTGCGCCCGTCGGCGTACGGCAGGAGGATCGTCACAGGGAGAGCTCCGGTACGTCGTAACGGCGGCCCTCGGCCGATGACTTGAGTCCGAGCTCCGCCAGCTGCACACCGCGCGCGCCCGCCAGCAGGTCCCAGGTGTAGGGCTCGTCGAGCACGACATGGCGCAGGAACAGCTCCCACTGCGCCTTGAATCCATTGTCGTAGGTGGCGTTGTCCGGGACGTCCTGCCACTGCTCGCGGAAGGACTCGGTCACGGGAAGGTCCGGGTTCCAGACCGGTTTGGGGGTGGAACTGCGGTGTTGGACACGGCAGTTGCGCAGCCCCGCGACCGCCGAGCCGTGCGTCCCGTCGACCTGGAACTCCACCAGCTCGTCACGGTGCACGCGCACCGCCCACGAGGAGTTGATCTGGGCGACGGCGCCGCCCTCCAGCTGGAAGATCCCGTACGCCGAGTCGTCCGCGGTGGCGGCGTACGGCTTGCCCTGCTCGTCCCAGCGCTGCGGGATGTGCGTCGTGACGTGCGACTGGACCGCCTCGACCCGGCCGAACAGCTCGTGCAGGACGTACTCCCAGTGCGGGAACATGTCGACGACGATGCCGCCGCCGTCCTCCGCCCGGTAGTTCCACGACGGGCGCTGCGCGTCCTGCCAGTCGCCCTCGAAGACCCAGTATCCGAACTCGCCGCGCACCGAGAGGATCTCGCCGAAGAAACCGCCGTCGATCAGGCGCTTGAGCTTGAGCAGGCCCGGCAGGAAGATCTTGTCCTGGACAACACCGTGCTTGATCCCGGCGTCGCGCGCGAGCCGGGCCAGGCCGAGCGCCGCGTCGACCCCGGTGGCCGTCGGCTTCTCCGTATAGATGTGTTTGCCGGCCGCGACGGCCTTCCTGATGGCCTCCTCGCGGGCGGAGGTGACCTGCGCGTCGAAGTAGATGTCGACGCTTTCGTCGGCGAGGACGGCATCGAGGTCGGTGGACCATTCGGTCAGCCCGTGCCGCTCCGCGAGCTCCTTCAGTGCGTGTTCCCGCCGGCCCACCAGGACCGGCTCCGGCCACAGGACCGTGCCGTCGCCGAGGTCGAGCCCGCCCTGCTCGCGTAGGGCGAGGATGGAGCGGACGAGGTGCTGGCGGTACCCCATCCGCCCGGTAACGCCGTTCATGGCGATGCGCACTGTCTTGCGTGTCACGAAAGTTCCCTCCGTACGGGCATAGCAAGCGCTTTCTATACGCTATGAAGCTAGCCTGCGGACAGCGACTCGGACAAGACCCGGAGGACGACCAGATGACAGTGACCTTGGCGGACGTGGCGGCCCGCGCCCAGGTGTCGCCGGCCACCGTCTCCCGCGTGCTGAACGGCAACTACCCGGTCGCCGCCACCACCAAGGAACGGGTGCTGCGCGCGGTCGACGACCTCGACTACGTGCTCAACGGACCGGCCAGCGCGCTGGCCGCCGCCACTTCCGACCTCGTCGGCATCCTCGTCAACGACATCGCGGACCCCTTCTTCGGGATCATGGCCGGGGCGGCGCAGTCGCAGATCGGCGGCCAGGAGGGGACGGGCCGGGCGGGCGGCGAGAAACTCGCGATCGTCTGCAACACGGGCGGCTCACCCGAACGGGAGCTGACGTACCTCACGCTGTTGCAGCGCCAGCGCGCCGCCGCGGTGATCCTGACCGGCGGCGCGATCGAGGACCCCGCGCATCTGGCCGCGGTCGCGTCGAAGCTGGCGAAGCTCACGGACGCGGGCACCCGGGTGGTGCTGTGCGGCCGGCCTCCGCTGGACGGGGACAACGACGGTTCCTCGATCACCGCCGCGCTCACCTTCGACAACCGCGGCGGCGGGCAGCGGCTCACCGAGCACCTGCTCGCGCTCGGGCACCGGCGGATCGGTTACGTCGCCGGCCCCGTGGAGCGCACGACCACCCGGCACCGCCTGGAGGGCCACCGGGACGCGCTGGCCGCGGTGGGACTCGACGAGGACCAGGAGCGGCTCACCCTGCACGGCCCGTACGACCGCGGCTCGGGCTACGACGCCACCATCGAACTCCTGCGCCGCGCACCCGACTTGACCGCGATCGTCGCGGCGAACGACACGGTGGCGCTGGGCGCGTGCGCGGCCCTGCGCGACCGGGGCCTGCGCATCCCGGCCGACATATCAGTGGCGGGCTTTGACGATCTGCCGTTCTCGGTGGACGCGGTGCCTGCGCTGACGACCGTACGGCTGCCGCTGTACGAGGCGGGCGCGCGGGCGGGCCGCCTGGCCATGGGCCGTGAGACGGCGCCGCCCGGCGGCATCGCGTCGGTACCGGCGGAGTTGATGGTGCGGGGGTCGACAGGGGCGCCCCGGGGCTGAGGCCCCCTGTCACCCGGTGGGCGCGCGCCCGAAGCTCCCCTCCCTCCTACGGCGCGAGCGCCTGCGCCACCGCGTCGAAGAATCGGGTGTGCGCCGCGCGGCTGGCCGGGAGTTCGGGGTTCCACGGGATGACGCGGGCGTCACCGACGCCGGCCGGGCCCAGCGGAGCCGCGTTGGAGCGGGCGTCCGCCAGGGCGATGCGCGGGGCCAGCGAGACGGCTTCGGACCAGCCGGTCGTCGACCAGTTCGCGCCGCCGCCCCGGGGCGGGTCGAGCAGCCGTACGCCCAGGTCGGCCAGGGCCCGGAGATCGGGCCAGGCGTGCGGCCTGGCGAGGTGGACCTGGTCGGCGTCGGCCGCGGAGAGGGCGAGTACGCCGGGCGGGTCCGGTTGGGCCGCCGCGGTGCGCAGCCGCTCGCGCGCCGCGTCCAGGGCGGCCTCGGCGGCGGGGTCCTCCGCGCCGCCGAGCGAGGCCGCGAGCGCGGCGAACCGCTCCCTGACCTCGTCGAGCGACCGCCCCTGACCCACGTCGAGCACTACCAGCGGCACCTGCTCCTCCAGGTGCTTGGCGGCCTCGGGGGCGATGCCGTACGCGAGGTTTCCGCCGTAGCTGACGGCCACGACGAGATCGGGGGCCGCGGCCAGCAGCCGCTCCGGGTCCAGGGTCGCGCCCGCCCCGAAGTAGGCCACCTCGTCGAGCGCGAGGAGACCGGACTTGGCCCGGTCGGGGGTGTCGCCGTCGTGGTACGAGCCGAAGACGCCGAGGGGGGTGACGCCGTGGTCCAGGAGGGTCGCTCCGGCCTGTATGTACGCGATGACCCGGGTGGGACGCCGGGGGGCCGACGCCAGCTGTCCGCGATCGTCGGTGAAGGTCCAGGTGCCTGCGGGTGCGGGTGTGGGTGCTGTCATGGTCCTGTCCTGCCCCACCGGGGTCTTCCGTACGCCGCCGGGCCGCCGTACCGTTGACTCAGTCAAAGAAGATACCGGCAAGCCCCGGAGTGGACCACGAGGCGCGTCCGGGGTGGATCACGGGGTGGACCCGATCATGCACATTCATGAAATCCGCGCGTTCAACCGCTTCTACACGAACCTCATCGGCGCCCTGGACTACGGCAAGCACCTGCGCGCGCCGTACACGCTGACCGAGTCCCGGGTCCTGTACGAGCTGGCCCACTCCCCCCGCACGGACGCGGTGGACCTGCGCGTGAGCCTCTCCCTGGACGCGGGATATCTGAGCCGCCTGCTGACCAGGTTCGAGCGGGCCGGCCTGGTGGAGCGGGGCCCGTCCACGACCGACGCCCGCCGCCAGCGGGTCACCCTGACCCCGGGCGGGCGGGAGGCGGCAGCCCTGCTCGACGAGCGGTCGCGCGCAGCGGTGGGCTCGCTGCTGTCGGGCGTGCCGCCCGAGGACCGGCCGCGCCTCGCCACGGCGATGCGCACGGTCCGCGACATTCTCGGCCGGGACCGGACCCGGCCCGCCGACGCTCCCGTCCTGCGCGACCCGGTCCCCGGCGAGTTGGGCTGGATCGTGCAGCGGCACGGCGCGCTGTACGCCGCCGAGTTCGGCTGGAACACCGACTTCGAGGGCCTGGTGGCCCGCATCGTCGCGGACTTCGCACAGGATCACGACCCGTATCTGGAGCGGGTCTGGGTCGCGGAGCTGGACGGGCGCCCGGTCGGCTCGGTGATGTGCGTACGGGACGACGCACCCGGCACCGCGCGCCTGCGGCTGCTGTTCGTCGACCCGGACGCGCGCGGCCACGGCCTGGGGGGCCGGCTGGTCGAAGCGGTGGTGGAATTCGCATACGAGGTGGGCTACCGGGAAGTCGTGTTGTGGACCAATGATGTGCTCGTCGCCGCGCGCAAGATCTACCAGCGCGCCGGCTTCACGCTCGTCGCCGAGAAACCTCACCGGTCGTACGGCGTGGATCTGGTCGGCCAGGACTGGCGACTGCCCCTGCAGGAAGGAACAGCGAAATGAAGTACGCCTTCTCCACCCTTGGGGTGCCGGGCCTGCCGATGCGTGACGTGGCGCGCCTGGCGTCCGCCACCGGCTACCAGGGTGTGGAACTGCGCGCCCACCCCGAGGAGCCGCTCCACCCGGGCAGCAGCCCGAGCGAGCGCGCGGACGCCGTGGCGGAGTTCGCCCGCGAAGGCATCGAGATCCTGACCGTGGCGGGGTACGCGCGCGTGGCGGCGCCGGGCGAGGACCTGCCCGTGCACGAGGAGATCGGCGGCCTGCTGCGCCTCGCCCGCGACCTGGGTGCCTCCTACATCCGGGTGTTCCCCGGCGGCGGCGACGAGCAGAGCCAGGAGGAGGCGGACGCGACGGCGGCCCGCCGCCTGGGCGTGGCGGCCGAACACGCCGCCGACATGGGCGTACGGATCCTCATGGAGACCCACGACTCGCACCGCACGGGTGCGGCCACGGCCCGGGTCCTCGGCCCGGTCGGGCACAAGAACGCGGGCGCGCTGTGGGACGTGATGCACACCTGGCTGGGCGAGGAGACCCCGGCGGCCTCGCACGCGGTCCTGGCCCCCCAGCTCGGCTACACCCAGGTCAAGGACATCGCGTCGGCGGACGACAAGACCCCGCTGGCCCTGGGCGCGGGCGTGCTGCCGCTGGCCGACTGCGTGGCACAACTGGTCGCGGCGGACGAGGGCCACGCGGACACCTGGCTGTGCTGGGAGTACGAGAAGCGCTGGTACCCGCAGGCGGCGGAGCTGCCGCCGATGCTGGCGGCGGGGCGAGAGTACCTGGAGGGGCTGGTGGCGGGGGCCCGGCACTGAGAGTGGCGGCGGGTCGCTCAGGTGCGCGACACCTCGGGCAGGCCCGCCCCACGCCCCGCCCCGGTCACCGGCGTGAGCGGGGGCCGGCGCCGACGTCGTCCCGGCAGGGAGGCCAGCGCCACCCCGCCCACCAGGAGCGCCGCCGCGCACCAGCGCAGCGGGCCGGTCGGCTCGTCGAGGAGCAGCGCCGCCGATGACATCCCGAAGACCGGGACCAGCAGCGAGAACGGGGCGACGGACGAGGCGGGGTAGCGGCGCAGCAGGTAACCCCAGGCGCCGAAGCCGAAGATGGTGGTGACCCAGGCGACGTACAGGATCGCGCCCGCGCCGCCCACGTCCAGCCCGCGCAGGGCAGCCAGATCCGCGTCCGGGCCTTCGATGAGCAGCGACAGGGCGAGCAGCGGCAGTACGGGGACCACACTCACCCACACCATGAAGTTGAGAGCGTCGGGCGCGGCGGCCTTGCGGGTCAGTACGTTGGAGACGCCCCAGCAGGCCGCCGCGGCGACGATCAGCGCGAAGCCGAACAGGGGCCCCGAAGCGCCCTCGTCCACGGCGGCGACGACGATCCCGGCGAGCGCCACGGTCATGCCCAGGACCCTTGTCCCGCCCGGCCGTTCGCCCAGGGCGAGTGCGGCGAACAGGACCGTGAACACCGCCTGGATCTGTAGCACCAGCGAGGAGAGCCCGGCGGGCATCCCTGCGTCCATACCGGTGAAGAGCAGCCCGAACTTCCCGACGCCCAGGGCGAGTCCGACGCCGATCACCCACTTCCAGGCAACCTTGGGACGGCCCACGAAGAAGACCGCGGGCAGCGCCGCGACGAGGAAGCGCAGGGCGGAGAAGAGCAGCGGCGGGAAGTGGTCGAGGCCGACTTCGATGACGACGAAGTTGACCCCCCAGAGGGCGGCGACGAAGGCGGCGAGAGCGATGTGTGCGGGACGCATGCCTTGAGGATCGCCGCCTGGGACCATGTAGCACCAGCACGGATTTCTTCATGATTGAATTCAGTGTTACTTACGAATGGAGGGGTTCGGGGTGCTCGATCTGTCCCGGCTGCGCGCACTGCACGCGGTCTCGGTCCACGGCTCGGTCGGCGCGGCGGCCGTCGCGCTGGGCTATACGCCCTCCGCCGTCTCGCAGCAGATAGCCAAGCTGGAGCGCGAGACCCGTACGACCCTGCTGGAGCGGCAGGGCCGGGGCGTGGCGCTCACCGAGGAGGCCCGCCATCTGGCCGACACCGCACAGGAGTTGCTCAGCATCATGGAGCGCGCCGAGACGACCCTGGAGGAGCGCAGGGGCAGGCCGGGCGGCCGGCTCACGATCGGCGCCTTCGCCTCGGCGGCCCGCGGCCTGCTCCCCGGCGTACTGGCCGAACTGGCCCACCGCCACCCCGCGTTGGACGCCCGGATGACCGAGGTCGACCCGCATCTCTCGGTGGACCTGGTGGCCCGGGGCGTGCTCGACCTGGCCGTCGCGCACGACTGGGACATCGCCCCGCTGCCCGCCCCGGAAGACGTGGAGCAGGCGGTCATCGGTGACGACCTGTGCGACCTCCTCGTGCCGGAGCGGCACCCGCTGGCCGCGCGGAAGTCGGTACACCGTCAGGATCTGTCGGGCCAGCGGTGGATCTGCCAGCCACCCGGCACCGTCTGCCACGACTGGCTGGTGCGCACCCTGCGCGCCGCGGGCTGCGAACCGGACCTGGTGCACCGGGCGGAGGAGAACCACACCCAGATCGCCCTGGTCGCGGCGGGCCTGGGGGTCGCGATGATCCCCCGCCTGGGCCGCGGCCCGCTCCCGCCCGGTGTGCACGCCGTCCCGCTGGATCCGGTCCCGGTCCGCCGCCTCTACGCCCTGTGGCGCACGGGCGCGGCCCGTCGGCCCGCGATCACCGAGACCGTACGCACGCTCCGGGAGCACTGGCCGCACGTCCAGGGGGAGACCACCGGATCCGTGGACCACCGGGCCGGCGAACCGGCGGGTCGCCCCTAGCCCCCGGCGCCAACACCAGGAACACCATCCGCACCATTTCCGGAAATTCCGGCATTCTCGGGAACCCTTGGCGAACCGTTTCCGTCCAACATGCGTGCTGCCGGTGAGTCTCCGCAGAGCGGTGTCGGCCCTCGCTGCTGGCTGCGATCGCTGACTCCCCTCTCCAACCGCCTGCGGTCGGCAGCACAGCCGCCACCGGTGCGCCCCCCTTCGTATGCGCCGGTGGCGGCTCCCTGCCCGGCGCGGGTCCCCCGTTCGGCCGCTTCCTGGGGTCGGCAATGCCTTTCCCCTGCCGCGCCTCTTGACCTGGCAGTAATTTTCCGGATATCCGTGAGTCATTGGCAGTTTCTTTCAACTCCCTTGCCAAGCTTGTCGAGTACGGCCGGAAGGAGCTCACGTGCACCATCACCGCACCTCCAGACGCACCCTGCTCACCGCGACTGCCGCGGTGGCCGCCGCAGTCGCCACCGCGCCCGTGGCGGTCGCGGACACCTCGTCGGCCAATGACCGGCCCCAGGGCCACCTGAAGCGGCTCATCTCCCGGATGAGCCTGGAGGAGAAGGTCGGCCAGCTCTTCGTGATGCGGGTGTACGGCCACTCCGCCACCGCGCCCGACCAGGTCGACATCGATCTGAACCTCAAGGAGATGGGGGTCAGGACCGCTGCCGAGCTCATCGCGAAGTACCACGTCGGCGGCATCATCTACTTCGTCTGGGCGCACAACACCCGCTCCCCGCACCAGATCGCCGACCTCTCCAACGGCATCCAGGAGGCCGGGCTCGCCCAGCCCACTCCGCTGCCGCTGCTCATCTCCACCGACCAGGAGCACGGCGCCGTCGCCCGCGTCGGCAGGCCCGCGACGCTGATGCCCGGCGCGATGGCGCTCGGGGCCGGCGGCTCGCGCTCCGACGCGCGCGAGGCGGCGCGGATCTCCGGCGCCGAGCTGGCCGCGATGGGCATCGTGCAGAACTACGCGCCGGTCGCCGACGTCAACGTCAATCCGGCGAACCCGGTCATCGGCGTGCGGTCCTTCGGGTCCGACCCGCAGGCCGTGGCGGAGCTGGTCGCCGCGCAGGTCAAGGGGTACCAGGGCGCCGGGGTGGCCGCGACGTCCAAGCACTTCCCCGGGCACGGCGACACCAAGACCGACAGCCACTACGGGCTGCCCACCATCGACCACACCGCCGAGCAGTGGGAGCGGTTGGACGCCCCGCCGTTCCGGGCCGCGATCGCCGCCGGCATCGACTCGATCATGACCGCGCACATCCTGGTCCCGGCACTCGACCCCGCCGAGGACCCGGCCACGCTGTCGCGCCCGATCCTCACCGGCGTCCTGCGCGAGCGGCTCGGCTACGACGGGGTCGTCGTCACCGACGCCCTGGACATGGCGGGCGTCCGCGAGAAGTACGGCGACGACCGGGTGCCCGTCCTCGCGCTCCTCGCGGGCTGCGACCAGCTACTGAACCCGCCGAACCTGCCCGTCGCCTGGAACGCCGTGC
The DNA here is from genome assembly GCF_051131715.1 of Streptomyces sp. A5-4. Classification (NCBI taxonomy): domain Bacteria; kingdom Bacillati; phylum Actinomycetota; class Actinomycetes; order Kitasatosporales; family Streptomycetaceae; genus Streptomyces; species Streptomyces sp. A5-4. The sequence continues at coordinate 2,571,259 of NZ_CP178591.1, forward strand.
TCAAGGCGGTCAGGGACGGCGAGGTGAGCATGGCCAGGGTCGACGAGTCCCTGCTGCGCATCCTGCGGCTCAAGGAGAAGCTGGGGCTGCTGCGCGACCCGTACGTCTCGCACCGGGGGGTCGACAGGACCGTCGGGATCCGTCCGCACCTCGCGACGGCGGACCGGATCGCCGGGGAGACCACGACCCTCCTGTCGAACAAGTCGAGGCTGCTGCCCCTCAGCCGTCGGCGGCACCGGAAGATCCTGGTCGTCGGCGCCGACCCCGCGTCGCCGTCCGGGACGACGGGCCCACCCACCACCGTCCTCGCCGACGCGCTGACCGAGCTGGGCTTCACCGTCACCAAGCTGCCCACCGGGACCGCCCCGACCCCGGCGAAGATCAGCGAGGCGGTGACGGCGGCCGACGGGATGGACGCCGTGATCGTGGGGACGTACAACGTCTCGGCCACCAGTACGCAACGCACGCTGGTCGGTGCGCTGGGGGCGACCGGGGTGCCCGTCGTCACGGTCGCGATCCGCAATCCGTACGACATCGCGCAGCTCAGCGGGTTCACCGCCAGTCTGGCGACGTACTCCTGGACCGATGTCGAACTGCGCGCCGCCGCACGGGTCATCGCGGGCCGGACGGATCCGGAGGGACGGCTGCCGGTGCCGGTGCAGCGGGCGGACGATCCGACCGAGGTGCTCCACCCGGTCGGGTACGGCCTGACGTACTAGGAGCTCCTGCTGGGGCCCGCGCCGACCCAGGACCTGTCCGGCACCGACCCGCCGGACAGGTCCTGGGGTCGCACTGCCCCACCAGGCGTACGCGCCGTACGCCGCGCCCCCCGCGCACCACCCCCGGGTGGCGCAAAGCCCGCCGCGCCTCTGGCGTGCGCCCGCCCGTGCGGGCCACGCTGGGGGGGGAGGTATCGGGGGTTCGGTATGCGGATGGACCGGTTCACGGCGGTGATGTGCGCCCTGCTGTTCGCGTCGGCGGCGCTGACCTCGTGCCAGAGACCGGCCGGGCAGGACGGCTCGGCGAGCGGCTCCATCGGCACGGTCACCCCTTCCGGGTACGGCGCGACCTTCCTCGGCGTCGGCGAGTGCAGCTCGCGCGGGCGTGACTTCCGCGAGGTGTCCTGCGGCAGCGAGAAGGCCTGGGCCCGGGTGCTCGAACGCCACGACGGCCGCCCGGCCGTGGGTACGCCGTGCCCTCCCACGACGGACTTCGTGCTGCACATCTCGGAGAGCAGGCCGGCCTTCGACGAGGACGGCGACGGCGCGGTGCCGCGCGGCCACGCCTGCATGCGCAACCTCGAAGAGCCCCATCCGGGCGCCCCGGGCCGGGGCGGCGGGCCGCGCACCGTGGTCGGCGACTGCCTCTACACGGCGCGCGAGGGCCAGGTGAAGGAGACCGCCTGCGACGGATCGGGCGAGATGCCCCCGCGGTTCGAGGTGACGGACACGGTGGCGCGGCGCGCCCAATGCCCGCCGTCGACGCGGTTGTTCGTGCAGCTGGGCGGGGACAAGGCAGTGGGCTGCGCCCGCCGGGTGTGAACATCCACCACGGCGGGCGCAGCCCCTGTCCGCGACCGAAGCGCTACGGCCGCAGCATCGGCTCACGCTCGATGTCGCTCTTGTCGAGCTTCGCGTCGAACTTCGCCAGCGGCTTCGCCTTCGCCGTGTCCTGCTGGACGGCCGCCGGAGCGACCCCTGCCCATTCGAGGATCTCGGCGGTGGCCTTCGCCTGCTCGGCCGGCACGAGGCCGGCGACATTGGCGCCGTGGTTGGCGCCCGGCGCGGTGTACACGTAGGAGTCGCGCGCCCCCCTGCTCAGGCGGAAGGGCTCGGCACCCCACGGGTCGTTCTGCCCGTACACGAAGAGCATCCGGTCGGCGTTGTGCCGCACCCAGTTGTCGACGTCACGCATCGCATCCGGGTCGAACTTCATCGGGATCTCACGCGGCACGTACGCACGCGGCGTGAAGTACTCGGGCCCGTACTCCATCAAGCCCTTGAGGTGCGGGTACTTGACCATCGGGGCGCCCATCTGGGTGCCCGCCTGGTAGTAGTACGGCGTGTAGGTGTTCAGGCCCTGGTCCGTGTACGCGGAGAAGCCCGAGATGGAGTCCACGTAGTCGTAGATCTCCTGGTCGGAAGCGTCTGCCGCGGGCACGGCCGCACAGTCGGCGACCAGGCTGTACTGCCAGAAGGCCCAGACGAAGTCGAGGACCGTGGACTCGTACGCCTTGTCCAGGGTGCCGATCGTCTGGAAGGTGGCGTCGTTCGCGGTCGCCCACTCCTGGTACTTGGCGCGCAGCGGAACCCGGCGCTCCAGTGCCTCGCGCTGCACCGCGTTCAGCTTGTCGCGGCACTCGCGGGTGCCGACGTTGCGGAAGAACCGGTCGTACGCCGAGTCCTCGTTGTTCACCACGTCGTTGGGCGCGACGTACGCGACGACGCCGTCCATGTCACGCGGGAAGTGGCGCTCGTAGTACGTGGCGGTCATGCCGCCCTTGGAGCCGCCCGTGGAGAGCCAGTTCTTGGAGTAGATCTTCTTCAGCGCCGTGAAGATGCGGTGCTGGTCGCTCGCGGCCTGCTTGATGTCGAGCTTCGACCAGTCCGCCGGGCTGGGCCGGGACGGGGTGAAGAAGCGGTATTCCATGGACACCTGGTTGCCGTCGACGATCCGGGTCGGCTCACTGCGGCTGGGGTTCGTCGAGACGTTGTAGCCACTGGTGAAGAAGACCGTCGGGCGGTTGGTGTCCTTGTGCAGCAGGGTTATTCGCTGCTTGAAGGTGCCCTTGGACGGGTGCCGGTGATCGACCGGCTGAGTGTAGTTCAGTACGAAATAGCGGTAGCCGGTGTACGGCTTCTCCTCTATGAGGCTCATCCCCGGTATCGCGAGGATCCTGTCCTTGATGTCCGGCTCGGCGGCGGTGGCCGCTCCGGCCGGTGCGCTGCTGATTCCGACGGTGCCTATGAGCACCGCGAACGACAGCAGCCATCTGAGCGCTTTGCGCATTCGTCCTCCCCTGTAGTCACAGACGACCACGCGAACCTAGCGGCGCAACTGTCGCTCCACCAGACCTTGTTGCGGGGAGGGTGAATGGGATACAGGGGACAACGGGAACAGCCGGAATCAGCGGGTATCGGCGTGAATCAGCAGAGAATCCAGCCGCTGGATGCCTTCTTGTTGCCGACGGAACCCACCGAGCGGACACAGCGGTTGAGGGCGTAGACCGTCACCGGGCCGGCCCGGACGGTGAAGGTGCCGCTGTCCTTGGCGGCGCGACTGCCGCGCGCCTGGAGGGTGACCGACATCTTCTGCCGTACGCCGGGCCGCTTGGCCACGGCCATGGCGCACACGTACTGGCGGCTCTTGTAGATCCGCAGCTCGCCGGTGGCGAAGGTGACCGTTCTGACTTTGCGGCCGGAGCAGCTGGCGGCGGCCTCGGCGCCTTGGACGCCCGGACCCGCCAGGGCCAGGCCCGAAGCCGCGACCACCACGGCAAGTCCGTACGCCAGCTGCTTTCTCATTTCCCCACTCGTCCCATTCGCCCCACCCGGTCCGACCACCCCACCGAACATCCGCACCACCTTCGCTCACAGGAGCGTACGTGCGTACGGACGCACGACAGGTGCGGGGTGGTTGCACCACTCCCTGCCCGGCCGGGGGCGGGTCAGACCGTCGCGGGCTCGTCCTCGCCGATGAACGACCGCCACAGCCGCGCGTAACTGCCGTCCAGCGCGAGCAGCTCGTCGTGCGTGCCGTCCTCGACGACCCGCCCGTGGTCTATGACCACCACCCGGTCGGCGCGCGCCGCCGTCGTCAGCCGGTGGGCGACGACCAGTGTGGTGCGGCGGCCGGTGAGGCGGTCCGTGGCCTGGTTGACCTGGGCCTCGGTGGCCAGGTCGAGGGCGGCGGTCGCCTCGTCGAGCAGCAGGACGTCCGGGTCGACCAGCTCGGCGCGGGCCAGCGCGATGAGCTGGCGCTGGCCGGCCGACAGATTGCGGCCGCGCTCGGCGACCTCGTGGAGGTAGCCGCCTTCGAGGGTGGCGATCATGTCGTGGGCGCCGACCGCGCGGGCCGCCGCCTCGACCTCGGCGTCACTCGCGCCGGGCCGCCCGTACGCGATGGCGTCGCGGACCGTACCGGCGAAGAGGTACGCCTCCTGCGGGACGACGCCCAGGCGGTGGCGGTACGCCGTCATGTCGAGGTCGCGCAGGTCGGTGCCGTCGGCGGTGACCCGGCCGCTCGTCGGGTCGTAGAACCGGGCGACCAGCTTGACCAGGGTGGACTTGCCCGCGCCGGTCTCGCCGACGAACGCCACGCTCTGGCCCGCCGGGATGCGCAGGGAGATCCCGGTGAGGGCCTCCTCGGGCCCGTCGGACGTGCCGTACTGGAACGACACGTCCTCGAAGGCGATCTCGCCGCGCAGCGACAGAACATCCAGCGGCTCGGTGGCCGCGGCGGTCGACGTGGGCTCCTGGAGGAGCTCCTGGATGCGCCCCAGCGAGACGGTGGCCTGCTGGTAGCCGTCGAAGACCTGGGACAGCTGCTGCACGGGTGCGAAGAACAGCTCGATGTAGAGCAGGTACGCGACGAGCGCGCCGGCGGTGAGGGTGCCCGACTCGATCCGCCCCGCGCCGACGATCATCACCGCGGCGGCGGCCACCGACGACAGCAGCTGGACGAACGGGAAGTAGACGGAGATCAGCCACTGGCCGCGCACCCGCGCCTCGCGGTAGCTGTCACTGCGGGCGGCGAAGCGCTCGGCGCCGCTGCGCTCGCGGCGGAAGGCCTGCACGATGCGCAGCCCGGCCACCGACTCCTGGAGGTCGGCGTTGACCAGGGCGACGCGGTCGCGGGCCAGCTCGTACGCCTGGACGCTCTTCCTGCGGAAGAAGTACGTGCCGAAGACCAGGACCGGCAGGGTCGCGAAGACGACCAGGGCCAGCTCCACATCGATGACCAGGAGGGCGACCATGATGCCGAAGAAGGTGACGACGGAGACGAAGGCGGTGACCAGGCCGGTCTGCAGGAACGTCGACAGGGCGTCCACGTCGGTGGTCATGCGGGTCATGATGCGGCCGGACAGTTCGCGCTCGTAGTAGTCGAGGCCGAGCCGCTGGAGCTGCGCGAAGATCTTGAGGCGCAGCGAGTAGAGGACGCGTTCGCCGGTGCGTCCGGTCATGCGCATCTCGCCGGTCTGCGCCGTCCACTGGATGACGACGGACAGCAGCGCGAGGGCGGAGGCCGCCCAGACAGCGCCGAGGGAGAGCTGCGTGACGCCCTCGTCGATGCCGTGCCTGATCATGACCGGCAGGAGCAGGCCCATGCCCGCGTCGATCGTGACGAGCAGCAGGCTGATCAGCAGCGGCAGCCGGAAGCCGCGGAGCAGCCTGCGCAGCCCGTAGGACTCCTCGGCCTGCACGGCCCGCGCCTCGTCGATGTCCGGTACGTCGTCGGCGGGCGGCAGCGCCTCGACCTGCGCCAGCAGCTCGGGGGTGGCCGTCATGCCGGGGGCGTGGTCGGTCGCGGTGTCGGGCGCGGTCTCGTCGCGCACCCACAGCTCGGGCGTGATGCCGCGCTCGGCGTCGAACTCCGCGTCCAGCTCCGCCTGTACGCAGCGGTCGTCGGGCGCCGCGGCGGCCACCGGCGGGACGTGCCCCGGTGATACGCCGCCGAGCTCGTCGGGGTCGGTGAGCAACCGCCGGTAGAGCGCGGAGCGGCGCTGGAGCTCCTCGTGCGTGCCGATGTCGGCGAGCCGGCCGCCGTCGAGGACGGCGATGCGGTCGGCGAGGTTGAGGGTGGAGCGGCGGTGCGCGATCAGCAGGGTGGTGCGCCCGGCCATGACGGACTTCAGCGCCTCGTGGATCTCGTGCTCCACGCGCGCGTCCACGGCCGATGTGGCGTCGTCGAGGAGGAGCAGGCGCGGGTCGGTGAGGATGGCGCGGGCGAGTGCGAGCCGCTGGCGCTGGCCGCCGGAGAGGCTGAGCCCGTGCTCGCCGACCGCCGTGTCGTAGCCGTCGGGCAGCTCGGAGACGAACCGGTCGGCCTGGGCGGCGCGGGCGGCGGTCTCGATCTGCTCCTGGGTGGCGTCGGGGAAGCCGTAGGCGATGTTGGCGCGCACGGTGTCGGAGAACAGGAAGCTGTCCTCGGGGACGAGCCCGATGGCGGCCCGCAGCGATTCGAGCGTCAGCTCGCGCACGTCGTGGCCGCCGATCAGGACCGCGCCGTGCGACACGTCGTAGAAGCGGGGCAGCAGCAGCGAGACGGTCGACTTGCCGCTGCCCGACGAGCCGACGACGGCGACGGTCTCGCCGGGCGCGATGCTCAGCGAGAAGCCGTCGAGGACGGGACGGTCGGTGTCGTAGCCGAACGACACGTCGTCGAATTCGACGGTGGCGGGCGCGTCGGCGGGCAGTTCCTTGGTGCCGTCGGCGATGGAGGGCTCGGTGTCGATGAGCTCCAGGACGCGCTCGACGCCGGCCCGTGCCTGCTGGCCGACGGTCAGGACCATGGCGAGCATCCGGACGGGTCCGACGAGCTGGGCGAGGTAGGTGGAGAAGGCGACGAACGTACCGAGGGTGATCTCGCCGCGGGTGGCCAGCCAGCCGCCGAGCGCGAGCATCGCGACCTGCCCGAGTGCGGGCACGGCCTGCAGGGCCGGGGTGTAGCGGGAGTTGAGCTTCACGGTCCGCAGCCGTCCGGCGAACAGGCGGCGGCCGACCTCGCGCAGCTTGCCGGTCTCCTGGTCCTCCTGGCCGAAGCCCTTCACGACGCGCACGCCGGAGACGGCTCCGTCGACGACGCCCGCGACGGCGGCGGCCTGCCCCTGGGCGTACCAGGTGGCGGGGAAGAGCCGGACGCGGCTGCGCTTGGCGATGAACCACAGGGCGGGGGCGACGGCGAGCGCGACCAGGGTGAGCGGCAGCGAGAGCCAGGCCATGATCACGATGGAGATGATGAAGAGCAGTACGTTCCCGATGGTCATCGGGAGCATGAAGAGCAGGCTCTGGATCAGCTGGAGGTCGCTGGTGGCGCGCCCGACGACCTGGCCGGTGGACAGCTCGTCCTGCCGCCTGCCGTCGAGGCGGGTGATGGTCCCGTACATCTCGGTGCGCAGGTCGTGCTGGACGTCGAGGGCGAGCCGCCCACCGTAATAGCGTCGGATGTACGTCATGACGTACACGACCAGGGCCGCGACGATCAGCAGCCCGGTCCACACCCCGAGGGATCGGGAGTGCTCACCGATGACGTCATCGATGACGATCTTGGTGATCAGCGGCACGAGGGCCATCACCGCCATGCCACCGAGCGAGGAGCCGAGCGCGAGCATCACGTTCCGCCGGTACCGCCAGGCATAGCCCGTCAGCCGCCGTGCCCACCCTTGATCTGCCGCCGCCACTGCTGCCTCCCGGTCGTCCTGTGCTGCCGGAAGTCACCAACGCGGTGCGGTGCGGATTTCATCCCGCCGCAACAAAACGCGGCCGGCAGCACGGACGTCCGGCCGGGAGCCGGAGTGCGGGCTCAGGCCTTCGGCACCGCCGGGATCGCCTCGTGCGGGGTCCGCGTCGGGGCGTACAGGGTCGATGCGGACGCCGCCGGGTTGAGGGCCTTGTGGATCGCCTTGGACACGGCCTGGATGGTGTTCACGCCGTCCTTCATGGCTGGGTTGTCATGGGTGAGGACCGTCATCGCGTAGTTGTGACGGCCGCCCGTGAACGCGCCCATGGAGTGCACCCGCCAGCCGTGCGTGGAGCGGGGCAGCCAGCCGTTCTTGACCTGGATGGTGGCGGACGAGGGGGCGCCCGCGGGGGTGCCCCAGCGCTGGGAGGAGATGACCTTGCGCATCAGGCCGAGGATGTAGGTGCGCGAGTTGTCGCTCAGTACGGCGTTCTTCGCGGTGAGCAGGTCGAGCAGCTTCTGCTCGTCGCGCGCGGTGATCTGCGTCAGGCCCCAGTAGCGGCCCGCGCCGGGCACGGTGTCCGTCATCTTGGCCGCCTGCAGGAACTTCTTGATCCTCGTCGGGCCGAGCTGTGCCCACAGGGCACTGGTGGCGTTGTTGTCCGACTTGGTGATCATGTCGGTGGCGAGCTTGGTCTCGCGCGCCGTCAGGTAGCGGTTGGTCTTCTTGGCGTCCCACAGCAGCGCGGCGAGGACGGTCGTCTTGACCACACTCGCGGAGTCGTACTTCTGCGTGGCGCGCAGGGTGCACATGGTCTTGGTGGTGCGGTCGTGCAGCGAGATCGCCGTCAGCGACTTCCGCCCCCTGAGCGCCGCGGTGATGTCCTTGGTGAGCTTGACCGCGAGCCCGGCCTTGGCCGAGGTGCAGGCCACCGTCGGTGCGGGAGCGGCGGCGGCGGGCGCCGCGGCGGACAGCGGCACAAGGACAGCCCCGGCGAGGGCTGTGGCTATCGCGGCGCGCGTTATTCGGTGGTGCGTCATGGTGTGGTTCCCCGTCCCCGTTGGCTACTGCTTCAGATGACCCGCAGGGGGCGGAAAGGTTGTACGGGTCGCGCACGCCCGTTCGATACAGGTTGGTAACAGGGCATTCCAACAGGGGCGCACGCCCGGCGCGGTGCGGGGGCCACCGCCCCCGCACCCCACGTCAGCTGTCGCCGTTACCCAGGTGCGTCGGCGCGAACATCCGCAGCAGCGCCGGGAGCACGACGACCGAGGGACCCGGCTCCGAGAGGGCCTTCGCCAGGTCCGCGCCCAGGGTGTCGGCGCTCGTACGGGTCGCCGGAACGCCGAAGGACTCGGCCAGGGCCACGAAGTCCGGGCGGGAGAGTTCCGTGCCGGTGCTGTCGCCGAAGGCGTCCGTCATGTACTCGCGGAGGATGCCGTAGCCCCCGTCGTCGACGATCAGCCAGGTGACCGGCAGGTCGTACTGGCGGGCCGTGGCGAGCTCCGCGATCGAGTACATCGCGCCGCCGTCGCCGGAGACCGCGAGGACCGGCTTCGTGCGGTCGGCCGCCGAGGCGCCGAGCGCCGCCGGGAAGCCGTAGCCGAGACCGCCCGCGCCCTGCGCGGAGTGCAGCGCGCCGGGCCACGCGGACCAGGCCCAGTAGGCCAGGATCGTCATGTCCCAGAAGCTGGGCGAACCGACGGGCAGGGCCTCGCGCACCGAGGCGAGGATTCCCTGCTCCAGGTCCAGGTCCTGGGAGTCGATCCGGTCCCGCACGGCGGTGAGGACGGTACGTACCCGCTCGGGCGCCGTCGGGTCCGCGCGCTCGGGAACGGTCTCCAGGAGCGCGGAGAGCGCCAGGCGGGCGTCGGCGTGGATGCCCAGCGCCGGGTAGTTCGACTCCAGCTTGCCGAGGTCCGCCTCGATCTGCACGACCCGGCCGCGCGGGCGGAACGTGCCGTAGTTCGAGGACAGTTCACCGAGGCCCGAGCCGACCACGAGCAGGACGTCGGCGTCCTCCAGGAGGTCGGTGGTGTGCCGGTCCTCCATCCAGGACTGGAGCGACAGCGGGTGCTCCCAGGGGAACGCGCCCTTGCCGCCGAAGGTCGTGACGACGGGCATGTTCAGCCGCTCGGCGAGCGCGAGCAGCTTGCCCGCCGCGTCGGAGCGTACGACTCCGCCGCCCGCGATGACCGCCGGACGGGCCGCGGTGGACAGCAAGTGGGCTGCCAGCGCGGTCAGTTCGGGGCGCGGGGGCAGCTCGTGCGGGGTCGCGTCCATGGCCGTGACGACCGGCAGCACCGTCTCGGCGAGGAGTACGTCCTGCGGGATCTCGATCCACACCGGGCCGTGCGGAGCGGTCAGCGCCGACTCCCAGGCCTCCGCTATGGCGGACGGGATCTGCGAGGCGGAGCGCACGGTGTGCACGGACTTCACGATGTCGCGGAACGACGCCTTCTGGTCGCGCAGTTCGTGCAGATAGCCGTGCCGGCCGCCGCCGAGTCCCGCGGTGGGGATCTGGCTGCTGATCGCGAGGACGGGGGCGGAGGCCGCCGCCGCCTCCTGGAGCGCGGCCAGCGAGGTGAGCGCGCCCGGCCCGGTGGACAGGAGCAGCGGCGCGGCCTCACCGGTGACACGGCCATAGGCGTCGGCGGCGAAGCCCGCGTTGTTCTCGACGCGCAGCCCGATGTACGTCAGCGAGGAGCGTCGCAGCGCGTCGAACATGCCGAGCGCGTGCTGGCCGGGCAGCCCGAAGACGGTGGTCGCGCCGAGTCCCTGCAGCGTCTCGACGACGAGGTCACCGCCGTTGCGGCCGGCGGGCGGGTTGAGCGCCGCCGTGGTCTGCGCCTCGGTGGGACGCAGCACCAGGTCGTGGTCGTGGGTCACTTCGCCGCCCTCGCCGCCGAGATCTGCCGGGACATGATCGTGGTCAGCTCGTACGCCGTGTGGGAGGCGGCGACGGAGGTGATCTCGGCGTGGTCGTACGCCGGGGCGACCTCGACGACGTCCGCGGAGACCAGATTGCAGTCGGACAGACCACGGATGATCTCCAGGAGCTCGCGCGAGGTCAGGCCGCCGGCCTCCGGGGTGCCGGTGCCGGGGGCGTGCGCCGGGTCCAGGACGTCGATGTCGATGGAGATGTAGAGCGGGCGGTCGCCGATGCGCTGGCGCAGCTGGTCGGCGACCTCGTCGACGCCGCGTCGCATGACGTCGGCCGACGTGACGATGCCGAAGCCCATCTTGGCGTCGTCGTCCAGGTCCTTCTTGCCGTACAGCGGGCCGCGCGTGCCGACGTGACTGAGCGCCTCGGTGTCGAGGATGCCCTCCTCGACGGCCCGGCGGAACGGCGTGCCGTGCGTGTACTCGGCGCCGAAGTACGTGTCCCAGGTGTCCAGATGCGCGTCGAAGTGCAGCAGCGCGACCGGGCCGTGCTTCTTGGCGACCGAGCGCAGCAGGGGCAGCGCGATGGTGTGGTCGCCGCCGAGGGTCATCATGCGGGCGCCGTTGCCGAGCAGGTCGTCGGCGGCGGCCTCGATGGTGTCGACGGCCTCGTTGATGTTGAACGGGTTCGCGGCGATGTCACCGGCGTCGGCGACCTGCGCGAGCGCGAACGGCGAGGCGTCCTGCGCCGGGTTGTACGGGCGCAGGAGCCGTGAGGCCTCGCGGATGGCGTTGCCGCCGAAGCGGGCGCCGGGCCGGTAGGAGACCCCGGAGTCGAAGGGCACTCCGACCACGGCGACATCGGTCCGGCCGCCGACCTCGTCCAGGCGGGGCAGCCGGGCGAACGTCGCGGGTCCTGCGTACCGCGGGATGCGGGACGAGTCGACGGGGCCGCGCGGCTGCTGCTCGTTGCTGCTCATGTGAAATTCCTTCTTTTCTGCGCTTCGTTGCGTTTTGAGACTCTAAAGGGTGGTGGCGGCCTCGGACTCCGGCGCCGGTTCCGCGCCCCGGCCCGCCAGCCGCTCCCGCCAGGCCGCGAGCACCTCCGCGTCGGTCGGCGGAGTGGCCAGACTGACGACGACGTACGTCGCGAGCGACAGCAGCAGCCCGTAGTAGATGGGCTCATTGGCGAGGATGCCGTAGACCGACATCAGGCCGACGACCGCGACACCGCCGACGGTCACCGCGGCCAGCGCCCCGTGCACCGTGCCGCGCTTCCACAGCAGTCCGCCGAGGATCGGCACCAGGAGGCCGCCGACCAGCAGGTTGTAGGCGACGGTCAGCGCCTCCACCACATTGTTCAGCACGATCGCGACGCAGACGACGGCGACGCCCATGATGAGGATGAAGATGCGGTTGCCCCGCACCTCGTCGCGATCGCCGTCGCCCTCGCTGTCGCGGGTGACGGCGCCGCGGAGCCGCGACCAGATGTCGTTGTTCGCGACGGTGGCGCAGGCGATGAGCGCGCCCGACGAAGTGGACATCACGGCGGCCAGCGCCGCGGCGAGCACCAAGCCCCTTACGCCCATGGGCAGTTCGTCGCGCACGATGGTCGCGAAGGCGTCGTCGGCATTGGGCAGATCCGGGTAGAGGACCTTGGCCGCGGTGCCGATGACGGCCCCGGCCAGCGCGTACACCAGGCAGTACGTACCGGCGACCGTGCCGCCGTAGCGCGCGACCTTGTCGCTGCGGGCCGTGAAGACGCGCTGCCAGATGTCCTGGCCGATCAGCATGCCGAACGTATAGATCAGCACATACGTGAAGATCGTCTCGCCGCCGATGCCCAGCGGGTCGAAGTACTCGGTGGGCAGCGTGGCCTTCATCTCGCTGAAGCCGCCGGCCTTGATCACCGCGATCGGCAGCAGCAGGATCAGCACGCCGATCGTCTTGACGACGAACTGCACCATGTCGGTGAGGGTGATCGACCACATGCCGCCGAGCGTCGAGTACGCGACGACGATGGCGCCGCCGAGGATGATCGACAAGGTGCGGTTCAGGTCGAAGATGACGTCGAAGATCGTGGCGTACGCGATGGTCGAAGTGACCGCGAGCATCAGGGTGTACGCCCACATGACGACGCCCGAGATGATGCCCGCCTTCCCGCCGCCGTAGCGCAGGTCGAGCATCTCGGAGACGGTGTAGACCTTCAGGCGGGCGATGCGCGCCGAGAAGAACACGGAGAGCGCGAGCAGCCCGAGGCCGATGGCGAAGACCATCCAGGCGCCGGACAGGCCGTGCTGGTAGCCGAGGCCGACGCCACCGATGGTGGAGGCGCCGCCGAGGACGATGGCGGCCATCGTCCCGGAGTACATGGTGGGGCCGAGGCGGCGGCCCGCGACCAGGAACTCGCTCTTGGACTTGGCGCGGCGCATGCCCCACCAGCCCATCGCGAGCATGCCTGCGAGATAGACGACGATCACCGCGTAGTCGACAGCCATGAGCTTTCCTCCGCTTCGTGCACTTCGGGGACCGGGGGGAAATGCGGGGAGTACGGAGAGCGCGGAGCGCGGTGGCTGCCGGGGGATGTGGGGGCAGGGGCGGCCACGGCCTGTTCTCCGTGCGGTTGACCCTAGGTGGCCGAGAAGCGACGCTGAAGTGTACGTTTCATCCACTCTCGAAGCGCCTTATGGATGGACTGTCCACCATGCCGGATCAGACCCCACCGACCCCACCGACGCCGCCCATCACCCTCGCGGCGCTGCTCGCCCGCGAGGAGCTGGGGCTGCGCCTGGTCGCGGGGCCGACGACCACGGCCACCGGAGCGGACGCGGTGACCCTTGCGGACACGACGATCCACTGGGTGCACACCTCCGAGATGGCCGATCCGTACCCCTACCTGCTCGGCGGCGAGCTGCTGCTGACGGCCGGCGTCCTGCTCGGCGACGCGGACCACTACGTGTCCCGCGTGGTGGCGGCGGGCGCGGCGGCGCTCGGCTTCGGCGTGGCGCCGGTGTACGACACGGTCCCCGACGCGCTGGCCGAGGCGTGTGAGCGGTACGGGCTGCCACTCGTCGAGGTCCCGCCGCAGACGCCGTTCACGGCGGTCGCCCGAGCGGTGTGGCGCCTGATGGCCCAGGCCCGCCACCACGAGCTGCGCCGGGTGTCGCAGGCCCAGCAGGGCCTGGCCACGGCGGCGGCCCGCCCCGACCCGGTGCCGGCGGTGCTGCGTCAGCTGGCGACCCGGCTCGGCGGCAGCAGCGGCTGGACGGTCCTGCTCGGCCCCGGCGGCACGGAGATCGCCTCGGGGGGCGGTGCCCCGGCCCCGGAGGCGCGGGCGGCGCTGACCCGGCTGGCGCATGTGGTCAACCCTTCGCTGCGGGACGCGGTGGGGGGCGGGGCCACGGGGGGCGGTCGCAGCTCGCGATCCGGGGGCGCGAGTGGCGCGGTGGGCGGGGGCGCGGGAGGCGCGCGATCCGGGGGCGCGGGAGGCGGCGAGAGCGCCCCGCCGCAGCGGCCCGCGCCCTCCTCTGCCACCGACGCCGTCGGGGACACCCACCTCGCCGCGTACGCCCTCGCCGGCGGTCAGGATCTCGTCCTCGGTGTGGCGGCCGACCGGCGCGAAGGCGGGGACCACACCATCGCCGGGGTCGCCGCCGTTCTGCTCTCGCTGCTGACCACGCCCCACCAGGGCGCCGCCGAGGCCGGCCGCACCACCGCGCTGGTGCGGCTGCTGCTCGGGGCGGACCCGGCCGACGTGGCCCCGCTGCTCGGCGCCGGTGACTGGACCGTGGTGCACGCCCGCCCCGACGCGGTGGGCGACCCCGATCCGCTCTCCGCCGCCGCGCTGGCCGCCGCCCTCGGCAGCGCGCTGCTGGCCCCGGACGCGAACGGCGCCGTACAGATCCTGCTGACCGGGGACCGCGACATCGCCCCGCAGCCCGGCTGGACCCTGGGCGTCAGCCCGCCCGTACCCCCGCACGACCTGCCGGCCGCCGCCACCCGTGCGGCCCAGGCCTCCCACCGGGCGGAGGCGACCCGCCGCGCGCTGGTGCGCGACCGGGGCGACGCGGGCACCGGGCTCACCGCACTGGTCGCGCCCGACGAGGCCCGCGCCCACGCGCGCGTGCGGCTCGCCCCGATCTCCGCCTCCCCCGCGCTGACCGGGACCCTGCGCACCTGGCTCTCGCTGCACGGCAGCTGGGACCGTACGGCCGTCGCACTGAACGTCCACCGCAATACGGTCCGCCAGCGCATCGCCCGCTGCGCGTCCCTCCTCGGCGCCGATCTGGACGACGCGGACGTACGCATGGACCTCTGGTTCGCGCTGCGCTGGCTGGAGGAGCCGGGCGTCACGCTCTAAACGATCTCGCCCATCCACATGCGCCGCCCCAGTTCGTCGAGCTCGGCCCGGCGTTCTTCGTACTCGGGCAGGGCGAGCCCCAGCACCCGCCAGAAATCCGGACGGTGCCCAGGCACCAGAACGTGCGCCAGCTCATGGGCGACGACGTAGTCCACCAGATGCATCGGCAACTGGAAGAGCGGCCACCCCAGGCTCATCCGGCCAGGCCCCCGCTCGCCCTCCCCCGGGCGGTACAGCCCCCAGCGCTGCCCGAGGTCACGCACCTCCAGTTCAGGCTCGGCCACCCCCATCCGAGCGGCCCAGGGCTGGAGCCGTCCCGCTGTCCAGGCGCGCCCGGCACGGCAGTACCAGTCGACCAGCGCGGGCCGCCCCCGGCCCGGGTCCCCGGCCTGCTCCTCGCTCACCACCAGACGTCCGGCAACCAGCCGGACCCTTCCGTCGGCAGGTGCGTCCGCCGAGACAGCCAGCCGGTACGTACGCCCCAGGTAACGGAAGATCTCGCCTTCGATCAGCCGCTTCGGCGGGTTCAGCGGGCGGGTCCGCTCGCGCACACCGACCTTGGTCACCAGCCAGGACCGGTGCGCGCGCACGAACTCCTCCGCGTCGGCCGCCGGGCGTCCCTCGGGCATGTGCAAGGTGAGACCGGCATCCGATTCCACGGTCAGCGCGAACCGCTTGCGACGGCCGCTGACCCGCACCCGCAGTTCCAGGCCGTCGACGGTGAGCCGGTCCCCCTCTGCCAGGGAATTCCGGGGCTCGGAAACAAGGTCGTCGGCGAGTGCGGTCACCCGGCCTATTCTCCCCTGGCCCTGCTCCGAAACTGCCGCCGGTTGTCCGCGGCATGGGCCGCGAGCCGCTGCGCGATGCCTTGGAGCAACGGCCAGTCCGTGCTGGTCGAGGGCTGTACACCGCCCTTGAGCAGCTGGTTCTGAATGCTGTTCGCCAGTGCGCTGACGTCTTGGTGCTGTCCCTGATACGCGGCCTTGGCCATGGTCTCCGAGGCCGTGTCGCACACCGCGACGACCAGCGGACGAGCGTCCTGCTGCTTGCGTACGACCCCCGGGTTCTCCTGCAGGAGCTGGTCGAGCAGCCGGTACACTCTCTGCTCCAGCGGGCTGAGCCCCGCGAGCGCCGGGTCCTCCTCGTCCTCCATCCTGGCCTTCTCGATCAGCGTGCCGAACTCCGTGATCTGTTCGTCGAAGCGCCCGGGCAGCTCCCGCAGGATCTCCTCAAGCCGCTCCGAGATCCGCGCGTACTTCTCCGGGTCCTCTCGCTTGACCCGCTCCTCCAAGTGGAAGCGCAGCGCATGCCCCATCTCGGCGGCGGCCTCGCGCGGCGGCAGGGCGCGCACCTTCTCGTCGAAGGCGGGGGAGGCGAGCGAGACGGGCGGGATGACCTGCTCGATCTCTGGCCCCTCCAGGTGCTCGGCGATCATCGCCCGGACCTTGCGCCCGTACTGGCGCAGGGTGAACGTCCCGCCGGGTGCGTCCCGGTAGAGCCGCCGTACGCGCTTCTGGAGCATCCCCCATCGCCGGGCGTCGGCCACATGGTCCAGGCCGTCCTCGTGCGGCAGTACGCGTTCCAGCACGGCGAGGAACTGGTGCAGCACGTCGTCGTACCCGAAGCGCGCCGTCTCGTCCTCGAAGGCCTGCGCGGCGGAACCCAGCTTGGCGGGGTCGGCGAGATCCGCTTCCGTGACGCCGTGCCGACGCAGGTAATCGCGGACCGCCTCGGCGGCCGGCTTCAGCCCGCCGATCTCCTCGGAGAGGCTGCGCATGGTGTCGTCGACATCGGCGTCCCGGTACTCGGCCAGGGCTCCGGCCAGGTGTTCGAAGACGCCGTAGTAGTCGACGACATACCCGACGTCCTTGCCCTCCATCGGCCGGTTGACCCGAGCGACGGCCTGGAGCAATTCGGCATCGCGGATCGGCCGGTCCAGGTAGAGCACCTGCTCGCGCGGGGCGTCGAAGCCCGTCAGCAGCATGGACTTCACGATGAGGAAGGCGACCGGGCTTTCGGGGTGTACGGGATCGGGCCCGGCCGCCGTCGCGGTTTCTGGCTGCCCGGCCGGCTTCTGGGACCAGGGGTGATGGGCCGCACCATCTTCCGGGGTGTCCTGCGGCAGGGTGTTGAAGGGCGTGGTGGTGACCCAGTCGGGCTCGGGCGGCAGCAGCGGGAACGCCTGGTGGAAGCGCTTGATGTACGCCTTCTGCCGCTCCGCGTCGGTCCAGTGCAGCCACTCCCGGCGCTTGCGCTCCGCGCCCGGGGAAATGACCGGAACGAAGTCGATACGACGCAGCAGGGCGCGGTACTGGTACGCCTGGTACAGGTAGCGCGACCGCCGGGGCAGCTTCTCCAGCGGTGTCCCCACCACCGACTCCGGCTGGAATCCAGCGAGTTCGATCATGAGGGCATCGCGAGCCTGCCGCAGCGCAAGGTGATATTCCACGGCCGCCTTCCGGCTGACCGCCGCCACCTGGGCCTTGAAGCCGCCCCCCGGCAGCACCCAGGTCACCCAGTGCTCCAGCATGTCCTCGGCCTTGGCCCGGATCATCGGCTGCGATTCGGCGACATCGCGCGCGGTGGGAGACTTCCGCAGCAGCTTCTGCTTCTCGTCGTCCGTGAGACCGTGGATCAGGTCCGCGAAGTTCCGGTCGAGACCGTCCTTATCGAAGACCTTGCCCTCGCCGGTACGGCCTTCGTAGCGGATACGCACGACGACACCGTCGCGCTCCGCCTCCGCCATCCGGTACTCGTCGAGGAACGTCCGGTTCGGCCCGGCGCCGAAGATCCGGCGGGTGTCGTCCAGTTGACCGGTCATGATCGGCGTGCCGGTGAAGCCGATCTTCGCCGCGTTGGGGATGGCTTTGCGCAGGGCCGCGTGCAGCGTGTTGGTGTGCGAGCGGTGGGCCTCGTCGACTAGGACAAGAATGTCCGAGTCTGTGTTGCACTCCGGGAAGTTCGGTACGGGCGGGAGGACTTCGGTCTCCCCCTCCTTCCTGGCCCGCTCGGCCTCCTCGTACTCCCCCGGAAGGTCCCGGTCGTCGCCGTCGCCACCGGCCTCGGCTGCGAAGGTGAAGCCGCCGCCGTACTTCTGGATCATCGCGAAGACGACCCGCCGCCCGCCGTCCCGCAGCAGCCCCTCCATCTGAGTGCGGGTCTCGGCCGTCTCGACGTCGGACTCGCTCAGCTTCAGGGTCGCGGACAGCTGGTCCTGCAACTGTGTCCGGTCGGTGACCACGACGACCATGAACTCGCTGAGCCGGGGGTGCAGATGGATCCGGCGCACCAGGAACGTCATGGTCAGACTCTTGCCGGAGCCCTGGGTGTGCCAGATGAGCCCGCCACGCTCGTCGTCGGGCACGAGCGCCCCGCGCGTCCGGCCGTTGAGCAGCCTGTGGACGGCCTTTTCCGCCGCCCGGAACTGCTGGTGGCGGGCCATGGCCTTGACGGTCCGCGTCCCGCCGGACTCGTTCTCGACGGGGAGCGGGATGATGTAGTGGCGTACGACGTTGAGCAGCGCGGCGGGCCGCAGGACGACGCCGACGAGCTTGTGCCGCTCATTTACCTTCTCGACACTGACCGGCAGTTCTGCCGCAATCGTGTCCTTGCTCTCCGGCTCGATGCTCCGCCAGGGGTGGAAGTGTTCGGGCGCGGAGGTGACGGTCCCGAGGTACGCGGTCTCAGCGGTCGCGGCGACCAGCAGCTGTACGGTCCGGAACAGCTCCGGGACGCCGGCGGGCACGGGCAGGTCGCTGCCGCCGCGCTCGTCCTCCACGATGGGATCGCCCGCGTAGTGCCGCAGGTCGAGTACGGCGCTGCGGATGGGGTCGGCGAGGTCGGGGCTCTTGCACTCGACGGCGACGAGCGGAATGCCGTTCACGAACAGGACCAGGTCGAGTATCGACACCTCGCCGGACCGGTTCTTGACGCGGAGCTGGTCGACGACGGTGAACTCATTGAGCGCGAGCCGGTCCGCTTCCGGGCGCCATTCGACGTACTGCACCGTTGCGGAGGCGCCGCCGTGCTCGGCGGACGGGCCGGTGAGAATGTGGCCGTTGAGCAGCAGGTCCGTGGCGTCGAAGTTGGCCTGCGCGACGCCCCGCCCGAGGGGGACGGAGGTGAGCTCTGCGATGGACCGGGCCGCGTCGGTGTCGTCCATCCACGGTCTGTGGTCAGCGGCGCGGACGTTGATACGACGCAGGGCGGCGTCCAGCTTCTCGGCCAGCAGCGGCTTCGCGGCGTCGAGTGTGCCGATCTCCTTGCCGGGGAGGTGCGTCCACCCCATCGCCTTGAGCTGCGCGACGATGGGCCGCTCCACCTCGTCCCGCTCCACCTGCACCACCACGTCCCGCGCCCCCGCCTGCCGCTCGCCGATCAGGTGAACCATTCTGCGCCTTGGGTGGAGCAAGGGCGAGGGATCCCTGAAGCCGGGCATGGCTGACCGGTGAACGTGAGGGGTTTACCCCAGTACGTCCACCGGCCGGACGGCCCGGATCAGCTCATTGTCGGCAAGGTGTCGCCCTCATCCGGACCGCCGTCGGCATCGGCGGCGTCGTCATCTGCATCACCGTCATCTGCATCGTCGTCGACCGAACCGGCGAGGCGGGCGCCCCGACTCTCCGCAACGCGGCTGACGTCGTGAAGTGCCTCGGCCATGCGGGACGCCAGGAAGCGGAGCTGCGGAGCTGTCACACGTTGGTCGACCAGTATGTCGGCGGCGTGGTCGAGCAATTCGGCGGCCATGCCGAGCTGCACGCTTTCGACGCTGTCGGCGACGCGGGAGACGTATCCGGTCCCGTCACCAATGAGGTAACAGGGCTTGCCCTCCGGGCCGACCCACGGGAGCAGCCGTCCAGTGTCCGGCTGGCTGATCACGCGCTCACCTCGACACCGTGGATCAGGCGTGGCCCGATGTCGATGCCGTGCACGGCAAGCCACAGCGCACGACGCCGACCCCGCTGACGCAGAGCCTCCTCGCGCCGCTCGTGGGCGATCAGGTAGGGGCGGACGAGCGGGCTGTCCTCGCCTCGGAGCAACGACTCGGGAGGCCGGGAGGGAGCGAGCGGTGCGGCGGCGCGTGCCTCCATTGGCCGGTGACGGCCTTGAGCGGGCCACAGGAACCGCAGCAGCGGCTCGAAGAGACGGGAGATACAGTGCGGCACGTCGTCAACTCCGTTGGGTTTGGCGGCCATGCCCCCGGACTGTGTACAGCAGTCGCGGGGGTGCTTTGCGCGCGGCCGGCGCTTGACATCGCTGTGTAGCGATCCACTTACAGAGTGAGATCGTGCGGGCTAGGCTCGCCAGGGGGGAGCAGGTGACACGGCATCTGTCGCACAGGAGTTGACGATGAGTAACACCTATGGGAACTGGCTGAAGGCGCAGCGCGAAGCGGCTGGGCTGACGCAACAGGAGCTGGCCATCGCGTCGATCATGACGCGGTCGCATATCTCGCACATCGAGGCGGGTCGCCGCATTCCCTCCACGGAGGACGCGAGACGGCTGGACAGGGCGCTGGGCACGGGGAATGTGCTGAGTAGCTTCCTGCCGAATGACGACCGTACGGTGGCCGAGCACTTTGAACCGGCCCGTCAACTCGAACAGCAAGCCACGATGATCCGGGAGTACGCCCAGACATTCGTACCGGGCATCCTCCAGACAGAGCGATACGCGCGTGCGGTTCTAGGGGCGGCGTTCCCTCCCCCGCCACCCTCAGAACGTGACAAGAACGTCGTCACACGGCTGGAGCGCGGCAAGATCCTCAACGGCTCACAGAACCCCGTAGTGTGGGCGCTGCTTGACGAAGCGGTGCTCCGTCGCCCTGTAGGCGGGCCGGAAGTCATGGCCGAGCAAATCGCCTATCTCATCAGCTTGGTGGAAGACGGGCGCATTCGTGTACATGTGCTCCCGTACGCACTAGGTGTGCACAACCTGATGGGGGCCATGCTCACGCTGATGTGGTTCGAGGATCAGCCGCCTGCGGCATACAGCGAGGGAACCGCTACAGGGAGACTCTTCGACTCCCCTCCCCTGGTGGAGGTATTGCAGAGTCGCTACGATCTTGCGCTGAGTGACGCTTTGCCGCTGAAAGAGTCGCTGACTTTCTTGAGAGCAACAGTTAGGGAGTACCAACACCATGGCTGAGCGCACCATCCCCGATGCGTCCGTCTTGAATGGGTGGCGCAAGTCGTCCCATAGCAACAACGACAGCGCCAGCTGCGTAGAAGTCCTGGACGGCCACCTGTCAGGCGTCCCCGTCCGCGATTCCAAGGCCCTGCACGGTCCCGCCGTGATCTTCCCGAGGGCTGGCTGGTCATCGTTCGTCGCAGCAATCAAGGGGGGAGAGCTCCACGCCTGACCGTCCGGCGATAACCCACACGCCGAGCGGCCCTCGCGCGTGACCAGGGCCGCCTCCGTTGCTTGGCCTACTCAGACCCTCTCTGCCAGGAGGTCATCTACAACCCCCTGCTTGAGCTTGCGCAGCTTGGACAACTCGGCTCGCTCCTGCCCGATTTGCGTATCGCAGGATTGAAGTGCCTCGATGATCCAACGCTGCTCCGTGAGGAGCGGGCAGGGCACTGGCATCGACTTGACTTGGGATGAGCTAATCGATGCGAGATTCGTTGTCTGTTTCGCAACCCGCATGAAGTATCCACGCCCCTCCAAAGAAGTCAGATACAGGGCCAGGAAATCTGGCTCGATCTTTCCTGTCTCACATCGCACGCGGAAGACATGATTCTGGTGAAGACAGGGGTCAATGCGCCCGTCCCAAACACCCCCTCGCCCGAGCTTGTCGAGGTCACCCCCTTCCGTAAGCAAGACATCCCCTCGCTTGAGGAGGAATCTCTCGGATTCTGCAAGCGTGACCCATACTGTTTTCATGTCGCGCGTGGAGATATGTCCATCCTGCACGTTAGCCACTCTCAGGTAGGGGACTTCCAAAGCACCCATACCTGCGGTCGTGCCACCTAGAGCAAGACCTCCACCCACATGAGCAACGGATTCAAGAGGGACTCTGGGCCACACTCCTCCAGAGAAGGACACCTCCAACATCCCCTGCCGCACGCTCTGGAGCTTCGCAATAGATGACTCGATCGCGCGCTCTTGCGCGGACACAGCGTCGATCACCTCGACGATCCGCTGCTGCTCGGCGAGCGCGAGAAGAGGGAACTCAACTGCGGCGAACCGCTCACCTCCGAGGTGAGCAATGCTCGTCGTCTGCTTGGCAATGGCCGCGAACACACCCGTCGCGAGCCAACGCGCGAAGATCACTTGCGCATAAGCCGACAGCACCTGCTCACTCGGGCGAAAGCGAACCAGCGTGTTCTGGAAGCAATACTCTCCATCAGCGCCCTCGTAAATAGCGCTACGGCCGACGAGTTCCAGGCTCTGCCCCTCGTTCAGCAGGATGTCGCCAGGCTTGAGTCCATACGCCTCCCGCTCCCGGCTGCTGAAGCCCATCATGTTCACATCGGCGTAGTCGATGCGCCCCAAATGCACATTCGCGACCCGTAGATACGGAAACTGCCCCGCCGCCTCCCGACTCGCGGGCGAGAGCTGCTTACCCATACGAACGTCACCGGCCTCATGCACCGGGATCCAGCGAATCGCAGCGTCAGCGCACATAACCAAGCTCCTTCAAGAACCCGTCCAACGTCGCCGCCGCCTTCTCCCGCCCCGACCGGATCTCCCGCAACGACACCGCGTACTTGCCCGCCCAAACCCCGTACGCGTCCGCCAACTCCCGCCGCCGCCGGACCACATGGCCATCCAGCTTGCTCACGAGATCCGCCCGCAGCAGATCCAGCACCACCCGCCGCTCGTCCTCCCCCGTAAGCGCCTCCCGCGCCCGGAACAGCCGGGGCTTCTCCTCGCCCAGTGCCAGCTGCTTCCCCGGCTTCCACTCGAACCAGAAGTCCGCCTCAAGCCGCTTGATCTCCGCGCCCACCTTCGCGCGGTCCTTCCTCACCTGTGCCAGCTCCGCCAACTGCTCGACGCTCAACGACACGGCCTCCCGTGTGACAGCGTCCTCGTCACCTTCGCCGTCATCGCCCTCCGAAGAGTCCGGCTCCGGCTCCGCGTTCAGTTCCTTCCACCGCGCGTCCAGCTCCACCTTCCGCGCGTCCGCGTCCGCCAGCTCCCCCAGGAAGTCCGGCACGATCGCCGCAACCACCTTGTGGTCGTACGCCTGCCGACGCTCCGCAGCCGTCCGCTTCCGCAACTTCCTTGTCCTCGGGTCCTGTTCGGGCGCCAGCAGCGTGTCGACGTTCTCGACCCAGCCATCCAGCACCCCCGCGAACCCGTTCTCCGACAGCGCGAGCAAGTCGTACTTGGCCTCGTACCACCACCCCGCCACCGCCCCCGCCAGCGCGTACCGGTCCAGCAGGCCCACCCTGCTCAGCCGCTCCACGAACGACTCCATCAGCGAGCCCCGCACCGCCATCAGCGCCTTCTTGCGCTCTGAGGCCGTCAGCTCGGCCAGCCGCTCCGGAGTCGCCGCCACGGCCTCCACGTGCCGGGCCTCCGCCTCCCACCACTCCCCGAACGCCGCCCGCAGCGCGTCCTCGCGCGGGCGGGCCAGTTCGCCGAGCCGGGCCGCGTCCGGCCGCTGTCCCTCGGGCAGGAAGTCCACGTACTCGGCGTCCCCCGGCTCCCGCTCGGCGAAGAGGTCGGGCAGCCCCACCCCGTACGCGTCGAGCAGTTCCTTCTTCGCCTCGATCTCCGCGCGCGGCACCCCGCCCACCAGGTGCGCCCGCACGTCCTGCGGCTCCGGCGGCGGTGTGTTGTCCACGTAACGGCGGATGTTGAGATTGTCGTTGTTGTCGGCGAGCTCCTCGCGGCTCACCGCCCGCGAGAATCCAGGTACCTCCACGTACCCGTGGAAGGTGGTCGTGATCTTCTCGGCGTGCTCGGGCAGCAGAACGTTCTGCGCCTGCTCCTTGCGGTAGGCGCGGTCCGCGTTGATGAACAGCACCTTGCCCGCGCGCGCCGGGTCCTTCTTGCCCGGCGGGCGCAGCAGCAGGATGCAGGCGGGAATCCCGGTGCCGTAGAAGAGGTTGGGGGCGAGGCCGATGACCGCTTCGATCGCGTCGTCGTCCAGGAGCTTCGTACGGATCTCCTGCTCGCCGCCGCCACGGAAGAGGACGCCGTGCGGCATGACCGTGATGACCATGCCGCCGCGCCCTTCCCGTTTGGTCTCCCAGAGCATGTGCTGGAGGAACATCAGGTCGGCCTTGCCGCGCTCGCTCGTCGCACCGTAGGTCGTGCGCTGAGCGCTGTGCATGAGGTCGCTGAACACGTAGTCCATGGAGAACGGCGGGTTGCTGAGCACCCCGTCGAAGCGGTCCGCGTCGGACCTCGGTACGTGCGCCGGCTCGGCAAGCGTGTCGCCGGTGCTCAGGTCGAAGCGGCGCACCCCGTGAAGCACCATGTTCATCGTCGACATGATCCAGGAACCACTGTTGGCGTCCTGGCCCGCGAAGAACATGTCCGAGGTGTCCCCGCCGTGCTCCTCCACGTACTCCTTGGCGTGAATGAGCATGCCGCCCGAGCCGACACACGGGTCGTAGATGCGCATGCCCTGCCGGGGCCCGAGGAGTTCGACCATCATGCGGACCACGGCGCGCGGGGTGTAGAACTCGCCGCCCTTGCGGCCCGCAGAGTCCGCGAACTCCTTGATGAGGTACTCGTACGCGGCACCGATCAGGTCGGGGAACTCGAAGTCGTCCGTACGCAGCCGGATCCGCCCGAAATGCGCGATGAGCAGCTTCAGCCGCTGGTCTGCGAGCTTCGCCGCACCGGATGCCGCGCCGGAGCCACCGATCCGGTTGAAGTCCAGGTGATCGAAGAGGCCCTTGAGCTTGCTGTTCTGGCCTTCCAGCTTCTGGAGGGCGGGACGAAGCCGGTCCTCGGTGATGTTGTGGGTCGCGGAAGCGACATGTTCCCACCGGGCGTCCCTGGGGACGAACAGCACGTCGCGGTCGCTGTACGCGGACTCCTGCTCCAGGTAGCCCTCCAGCATCTCCCCGGAGAGGCCCAACTCCTCGGCAGCGTGCGCCTTGATGTGATCGCGGGCGGCCTCGAACTCATCATTGGCCCGCTTCAGGAAGAGCAGCCCGAAGATGTAGTCCTTGTACTCGGAGGCGTCCATCGTGCCCCGGAGGATGTCCGCGGCGGCGAACAGGTGCCGCTCCAACTGCGCGAGCGTGAGCTTGGCCACGTACCGACTCCCTACGACTGTGATGACGTAGGAACCCTATGGCCGACCAGGGCCCGACCGAAATCCGCAGTGCCGGTCGGATACGACCCGATCAGTACGTGGTGATCCCGAGCCCCGTTTCGATGAATTCATGGACATCGGTGTACGGGTCGCGGAGCTCGCGCGGCACATGGTCGTGGTGCTGGGCGTTCATCTTCAGCGCGCGGTCCCTGGCCTTCGTATAACTGTCCTTCGGGATCTCGCCCGGCTGAACCAGCTTGATGTTCAGCGAGGTCTGGGCGAAGGGCAGCCGCTGTGTGGCGATCCCGCAGACTCCGCCGAAGGTGCCGGAGACGTCCTTGTGATGGAGCAGGCGCCACACCTCGAAGCACGGGTGGGAGAAGGCGACCCGCACCCCGGCCGCCTCGGCCTCGCTCATCGCCTTCTGGATGTGCTCGTGCTGGTCGCGGTCGAAGAGGACCCACACGTCGGGCAGGGGTGTCTTCGCCTTCTTCGCCTCGCGGGTCTTCTCCCTCATCGTCCGGGTGGCGTCTTCCACGAGTGTGAGCGGTTTGCGGTGAGAGCCGGCGGCCTTCCTGTTCGAGATCCGCAGGTCCACGTTCCGCGCGACGCCCGACTCGCAGTGCCGCTCCCAGATGATGTCGAGGAACGAGGGCTCGGTCTCCTTGCCCTCCGTGAAGACATAGACGACTTTCTTTCGCTTCGCACCGCGTGGTGACGCCCCCAGCGTCTCCTTGCCCCTCGTACGCGCCACTTGCTCAGCCTCGCCCCTTCTGCTCCGCACGGTCCCGCCCCGTCGCCTGCTCCCGTTCCTTCGCGGCCAGAAGGCGCCTGGCGATCTGTCCCTCCAGGAGCGAGGGGACTCCGCCGAAGGCCCCGGCCAGATAGGACCGCATCAGGTCCTCGTCCGCTCCCGGGTCGGCGGCGGTCAACGGATAGATCTCCGTCGCACCGGCCACGTCCTTCTCGGTCAGCCACACCTGCTCCGGGTCGAGCAGCCGCTCACCGCTCGGGGTGGCGAGAACCGAGGGATCGTGCGAGGTGAAAACCAGTTGTGCGCCCTCGGGGTTGGCCTGCGGGTCCTGGAAGAGCCGGACGACCTCGGCGGCGAACCGCGGATGCAGGCTGGCATCGAGCTCGTCGACGAGGAGGACTGCGCCCTCGTCGAGAGCCAGGAGCATAGGCCCGAGGAGGGCGAACCAGGAGCGCGTACCAAGGGACTCCTGCCGCCAGTCGAGCGCGGTCTCACCCTGGGCCGTGCGGTGAGTGAGACGGACAGTCAGCCGGCCGCCCGCCTCACGCTCGACCTCGGCCCCTGTGATGCCCAGGTCCGCGACGGTGAGCAGCTCCCTGATCCGGTCCGCTCGGGGGCCGGACAGCACGTCGGCGGTGTACCGCTCGCGCTCGGTCCGCTCGTCCTCCGGGTTGATCAGCCAGAGATTGCGGCGGAACCAGTGAAAGAGAGGAGAGAGCTGAGGATGATTGTCCGTACCGGCCATGGAGAGGAGCAGCGCGTCGGGGCGGGTGCGCCGCATCAGCTGTGAGCGGTCCTTGACCCGGTTTCCGGGCCAGTCGTACACCTCGTCCGGGGCTCGTGAGGCATCGCGGTCGAGCCAGACCTGACGGTGTCCGCGTGGGTAGCTGTGCAGCCACTCGGATTCCACCCGAGTGGCTCCGAGCTCGAACCCGTACGTCCAGCGCACTCCGTCGATGACGAGGTCCACCTCGAAGAAACTGGGCTCGCCCTCCTCCTTGGGATCCAGGGCGAAAGGACGACGCGGGATGCTGCCGCGGGACGCCCAACGGGCGTAGGAATCAAGGACGGCGGTGCGCATGTCCGTCATGGCACCCAGCACACTCGACTTGCCCGAGGCGTTGGCGCCGAAGATGCCGATCAGCGGCAGGACTGCGACGGAGCGGCCGCCCGCGAGCTCCAGCGTCCGCGCCGTATCGCCCGGAACCTCCGCCTCCCCCGGCTCCGCTTCCGGCACGACAAAGGACAGCTCCTGCTCATTGCGCAGGGATCGCACGTTCGCGGTGCGGAATCTCAGCAGCATGCTGCCCCCTCTCGCGGCCAGAGTAATAGTCCTGGCCGACATCAGCTCACCCTGGAGCGGATCAAGTGGCGGCGGCGCGTGGGGCAGCTCACCCTGGACATCCCTGGTGACCGCCGGGTAACTTAGGCTGAGCAAGCGCTTAGATGAGCTTTGGACAGTCGACAAGGGAGGCCGCGCCCGTGCGCCGCACCGTATTCAACGAGGACCACGAGGCGTTCCGGAAGACCATCCGCGCCTTCATCGAGGCCGAGGTCGTCCCCGTCTACGACGAGTGGCTGGCCGCCGGGCAGGCGCCGCGCGACTTCTACTACAAGCTCGCCGAGCTGGGCGTCTTCGGCATCCGGGTCGAGGAGGAGTTCGGCGGCGCGGGCATCGAGTCGCACAAGTTCGAGGCCGTCCTGTCCGAGGAGACGGCCCGCGCGGGCATCGCCTTCGGCGGCTCCGGCGTGCACGTCCTCCTGGGCCTCCCGTACATCCAGATGCTCGCCACCGCCGAGCAGAAGCAGCGTTACCTGCCGAAGTTCGTCAGTGGCGAGGAGATGTGGGCGCTCGCCATGACCGAGCCGGGCACCGGCTCCGACGTCGCGGGCATGAAGACCACCGCGAAGCTCTCCGAGGACGGCACGCACTACGTCCTCAACGGCGCCAAGACCTTCATCACCGGCGGCGTGCACGCCGACCGCGTGGTCGTCTGCGCCCGCACCGCCGCCCCTCGTGAGGACGACCGCCGCTTCGGCATCTCCCTCTTCGCGGTGGACACCAAGTCCGAGGGCTACTCCGTCGGCCGCAAGCTCGACAAGCTGGGCCTGAAGACCTCCGACACCGCCGAGCTGGCGTTCGTCGACGTGAAGGTCCCGGTCAACGACCTGCTCGGCGAGGAGAACAAGGGCTTCGGCTACCTGGGCCACAACCTCGCCTCCGAGCGCTGGGGCATCGCGTTCGGCGCGTACGCGCAGGCCAAGGCCGCCATCCGGTTCGCCAAGGAGTACGTACGGGACCGCACCGTCTTCGGCAAGCCGGTCGCCACGTTCCAGAACACCAAGTTCGAACTGGCCGCCTGCCAGGCCGAGGTGGACGCCGCCGAGGCCGTCGCCGACCGCGCCCTGGAGGCACTGGACGCCGGTGAGCTGACCCCGGCCGAGGCCGCGAGCGCCAAGCTCTTCTGCACCGAGGTCGCGCACCGCGTCATCGACCGCTGCCTCCAGCTGCACGGCGGCTACGGCTTCATGAACGAGTACCCGATCGCCCGCCTGTACGCGGACAACCGGGTCAACCGCATCTACGGCGGCACCAGCGAGGTCATGAAGATGATCATCGCCAAGGACATGGGCCTGTAGCCCTGTTTGATCAGCGGACCTTCTTCCGACCTGTAGAACTGGCCCCATGAATCCGGCACTTCACTCCCTCCTCGATCTGCTCGACCTGGAGCAGATCGAGGAGGAAATCTTCCGGGGCGTGAGCCGCTCGGCCATCGTGCCCCGGGTCTTCGGCGGCCAGGTCGCGGCCCAGGCCCTGGTCGCGGCCGGCCGCACCGTCCCCCAGGACCGCACGGCGCACTCCCTGCACGCGTACTTCCTGCGCGCGGGCGACCCGGGAGCGCCGATCGTCTATACGGTCGACCGCATCCGGGACGGCCGCTCCTTCACCACGCGCCGCGTCGTCGCCGTCCAGCACGGGCAGCCGATCTTCCACCTCTCCGCGTCCTTCCAGACGTACGAGGAGGGCCTGGAGCACCAGGCGGACATGCCGCCCGCACCGGACCCCGAGACGCTGCCCACCGCCGCCGAGATGCTCCCGCGCTACGCGGACGCCTTCCGTGACCCGGGGGTCGTGGACCGCCTGATCGAGGCCCGCGCGGCCGTGGACCTCCGCTATGTCGACGCACCGCCGTGGGGCAGCGTCGGGCAGCCGCGCGAACCGCGCTCGCAGGTGTGGTTCCGTACGAACGGCAAGCTCGACGGCGCCATCGACGAGCCGCTCCTGCACGTCTGCCTCGCCACCTACGTCTCCGACATGACGCTGCTCGACTCGGTCCTGCTCGCACACGGCCGGGGCGGCTGGGCGACCGGTGACGTCGTCGGCGCCTCGCTGGACCACGCGATGTGGTTCCACCGGCCCTTCCGGGCGGACGAATGGCTGCTGTACGACCAGGAGTCGCCCTCGGCGTCGGGCGGCCGGGGCCTGGGCCAGGCCCGGATCTACACGCGGGACGGCCGGCTGGCGGTCACCGTCATCCAGGAGGGCGTGGTCCGCGTACCGCGCTGATCCACGCCGGGCCCCCGGAGGGCGTTCGCGTCCGGTTCTGATCGGACATACGGTCCAAGGCATGACCGAACCGGCGGAGCAGGGCCCACCACCCGACCCCCAGCGTGAAAGCACCACCACCGTGATCGTCGCGGCGGTCGCGAACCTCGGCATCGCCGTCGCGAAGGCGGTCGCCGGTGTCATCAGCGGCTCCAGCGCCATGCTCTCCGAGGCGGCCCACTCGGTGGCCGACACCGTTACCGAGCTGATGCTGCTCACCGCGCTCAAGCGCAGCGAGAAGCCCGCCGACGAGGACCATCCGCTCGGGTACGGGCCGGAGCGCTACATCTGGGCGATGCTCGCCTCCGTCGCCACCTTCGTGGGCGGCGCGGTCTTCGCCATCTACGACGGCGTCCACACCCTCATCCACGGCGAGGAGCTGGGCGACCCGCTCATCTCGTACATCGTGCTCGCGGTCGCCTTCCTCCTGGAGGGCTACTCGCTGCGCACCGGCGTCAAGCAGGTCCGCGGCGAGGCGGCCCGCTTCAACGCCCCGGTCGGCCGCTACCTGCGCTTCACCCCCGACACGGCGGTCAAGGCCGTCGTGATGGAGGACTCGGCGGCGCTGGTGGGCCTGCTGCTCGCGGCGGGCGGGCTGCTCGGCGGTCAGCTCACCGGTTCGGGCGTGTGGGACGGCCTGGCATCGATCCTGATCGGCCTGCTGCTCGTGTACGTCGCCTGGGTCCTGGGCCGCAGCAACGCCCAGTTGCTGATCGGCCGCGCGCTGCCGAGGGAGATGCGCGAGACCGTACGGTCGGAACTCCTGTCCGTGCCGCACATCATCGGCGTACTGGAGCTGACAACGCTGGTACAGGGCCCGCACGAGGTACTGATCGCCGCGAAGATCGACTTCCGCGACGTGTCGAGCGCCGAGCAGATCGAGTGGGCCTGCGAGGAGGCGGAGCAGCAGCTGCGCGAACGCTTCCCCGCGATCCGCCGCGTCTATCTGGACCCGACGCCGGGCGCCGGTCAGAGCAGACCGGCCGCGTCCAGCAGGTAGGCCGTCATCGGGTCGTAGTAGCGCGGGTCGGTGACGTGGTCGTCGAGCGGGACGGTGACCTGCAGTGTCCCCTCCGACTCGGCGAGGAAGAGCGCCGGGTCGTTGGAATCGGCGTACCCCATGGCATCCAGCCCACGCTGCCCCGCGCAGCCCGCCCACCCGTGGTCGGCGACAACGAGGTCGGGCAGCGCCCGGCCCTCGTGCTCCATCCCGTCGAGAATGGCCCGCATCGGCTCCGGCGAATGGGTGTGCCACAACGTCGCACCGCGCTCCAGCACCGCGACATTGGCGAACTGGAACACCATGCCCTCGTCCGCGGTGAGCCCACCCGGGATCTGCACGATCTCGCAGCCGGCGGCACGCAGCGCCTCGGCGGTCTGCCGGTGCACATCGAGCAGCCCACCGGGATGCCCGGTCGCGAACAGCACCCGCTCCTTGCCCGCCGCGGCCTTGCGCAACCGCGCCGCCATCCGCTCCAGGCCGTCGACGGTCAGCTCGGGATCAATGGTGTCCTGCCCGGCACGGTGCCCGGGATCGTCACTGACCCCGCAGCGCTCGGCCATCACGGCGAGAACGTCCTGCTCGTCCACCCACCGGTCACCGAGCTCAAGCCCGAGCCAGTAGTGCCGGTCGCCGTTGGCGAGCTTGCGGTAGTGGGAGAGGTTGTTGTCGCGTGGAGTGGCGACGTCCCCGGCGATACGGGTGCGGACAAGATGGTCGACAAGGGCGACTCGGCTGGGTATCGGCATGAGCCCATTGTGCCGCGCGGTACGCGGAGCGTGCCTGCTGTCCCGGAAGGTGGACGGGCGGGGAATGTCACTGGGAGACGGCCCACACGAGGCGTACGCCGCCATCCGCGAGGAGGGTGAGCCAGGCGCTACTCCGGGCGCCGACCGGGTACGCGCCCCGGCCAACGCCTACGCATGCGATGACAGGGCTCTCGTGGAGGCACTGGCGTCCATGACAGGCGGCCGGACCCGAAGCTGGTGGGACGAGTACGAGGAACTGCTGCCGGCATCACTGGTGGAGGTCGCCGAGTTCGAGCACTACGCAACCGCCTTACGGGTGGCCGTACTCATGACCATGCCCGGACTGGCACAGACGGTTGAACAGGCTCGCGCTTCATTCCAGCAGAACATCCCGGCACTGCGGCCCCACGAGACCGGGCACCGGGTCTCGTTCCGCATCAAGCGACAAGCAGTACCGGACGGGGACGCCCCACTCCGTACACAGCGATCCTCCATGAAGCCGCACCACGGATGCAGATCGGCGGACCGGACATCGTCCGCGCCCAAATGCAGCAGCTGCTGGAAATGAACGAGCAGGGCAACGTGAAGGTGGTAATCCCCTTCGAACGAACCGACTTCCCGGCATCCGGCCAGCCCATCAGCTACGCGCAGGGCCCGGTCCCCCAGCGGACACCGGGCTCCTCGTGCCCGAACACGCCTGACAGAAGTCCTCCTTCAGCAATGAGGGAGCCAACTGCGTCAACGTCGCCATAACACCCGGCGGAGCCATACGACTCCGGGAGAGAGCGACACACCGGAGACGGTCCTGTCCACATCCCCCGAGCAACTCGGCGCATTGCTCACGGCGATCAAACGGGACCGGGCGTTGACTGGATCCGGCGCACCAGGGCCCTCCCTCAAAACCTAGGCACGACCGGACCCTGCGTCAGTCGTAGCACTGGTCGTAGCGGTGTTCACGACGCGAGAATGTCGTCGTTGGAGTCGAACCCATGCTCATCAGGGGGGAAATCTTCGAAGTAAACCGTGTCAGCCTCTCCGGTGAGAACGGAGAGGATGAATTGCGTGCAGGGGTAGGGGTGGTACTCCCATTCAGGGCCCCGGCCCTCATTGAACAGGGTGGTCCACTCCTCCGGCTTCTGCCCCGGTCGACGCAGCCAGTACAGCATGGCACCGCTGCCCTCGATGTAGGCCCAGGGCAGCACCTCAGCCCCGTCACCCTGCAGCAGTTGCGGCGGCTTGGGCTCGACATCCCACAATTTGGCCAGGATTTCGGCGCATTCCCTGGCCTGGACGAGGAGGTTATAGCCCTGCTCGGGGCATTCGGGATCGAGGAGCCAGACGGTCTCGTCAAAGACCCCGCCCCCGTAGGTCTCGACGAGTTCCTTGTAGTCCTGCGGCAAGGCGGTGCCGAGCTGCTGCTCCACGGCGACCCAGTCCCGTGAGCGGCGGGGACCGTTGGGAGGAATCAGCACGGTAAGGCGTTCAACGTCGGGGTGCATCTGGACGGGCGTCCTTTCTCTGGGGTGTTAGATGGGCTTTGGGACGTTCAGGATGGTGAGGCTGTTGACGCTCTCGCCACCTTCGTAGGGAGTGAAGGAGAAGCCCTTGTCCCCTCTGGCCTCCAGCGTGAGCGCGACGGGGACGACATCGCTCGGGTCGTTGGTCCGGTAGATGGGCGTGACTTTGTAGTCGATGGTCTCACCAGTCCTGTCGACCGCCTTTCTGATCTGGTCTTCGACATGCTTCATGACCGGGTTATTGGCGTTTCGGTGCATGGTGACGAAGTTGCGTAGGGACTTGTTGGAGCCGCCGATCTGGGCACCCAGCAGGTGGGTTTTGTTGAGTTGCTTGTACTTCTGGTAGCCGGGGATCATCTTGGGAGGGCTCGTTACCCCTCCCGTCATGTCGGATTCGATCCGGGCGGTCATGCCGGTGGCACGTCCGCCCGGGCCGGGAGCGCCGTACTGGACGCGGCCGCCCCAGGTGATGTCGGCCTCGTCGCAAGGAGAGAGCCCCAGCGGGTCCGCCTGGGTGTGCGGGTTGTCGACGTAGGTCGCGGGGTTCGGCGCCGGGTCGATTCCCAGCGGGTCCAGCGTGAGGTAGCGGCCCGTCTCCGGGTCGTAGTGACGGAAGTAGTTGTGATGCAGGCCTGTTTCCGGGTCGTAGTACTGGCCCGGAAAGCGCAGGGGGGTATAGGCGGTGGCGTCACCGTTCCACTCGGTGGCGCCCCAGAGGGTGCTTCGGGAGCGCCAGGCGATGGTGCCGTCTTCGTCGACTAGTTCGGTCGGGGTGCCGATCTGGTCGGTGACGATGGCGAAGAACCGCTGGTCGATGACTTGTTGTGGCGCCTGGGCCAGGGACTTCGTCTCCGTCTGGGAGAGCGGCGCGAGCCCGTCGTGGTCCCAGGTGAGGGTGATCAGTTCAGGCGATTCGGCGACCTGCGTTGTCTGTTCGGCGAGGGTGCTGCCGTCCCAGACGAAACGGGTCTCCTCGGCGACGCTTCCATCGGTGCCGAGCCGCTGCTTGGCGATACGGCGCCCGAGCGGGTCGTACACGTAGCGCCACTGGGTGCCGTCCGGGGTGGTGACGGAGGTGAGGCGGTACTCTGCATCCCACGTGTAGCGCCAGATGTCCGGCTTGCGCGACAGGCGCCGCTTGCGCCGCAGGACGGCGCGCCCTGCTGCGTCGTATTCGAAATGGGTGTTTCCGGCGCTCGTCAGGCGGGTGCCCCGGTAGGTGCGCGGTCCTTGGGACTGATCTCCCGGGTGCCGATCCCGATTCCGGTCCGGCCATGACGCGTGGGTCTGGTTGCCCGCGTCGTCGTACGCGTAGGCCTCGGTCCAGTTCGCCGCATCGACCGTGGTGACGCGCCCGGCCCGGTCGAGGGTGAACGTGCGCCGGCCGGTGTCCTGGTCGCTGATCGCGGTCAGATGGCCGTCCTCGCGGTGCGTGAACGTCCGGTGGATCTGCGGTCGGGTACGGCCGGCCACCGTGAGGGTCTGGCCGGCGACATGGCCCTGCCCGTCCCAGGCGAACGCGAGGGTGAAGCGATCGCCCAGACTCCGCTGGATCTCGCGGCCCGCCGCGTCATGCCGGAGGGAGAAGACGCGGCCCGCCACGGTGAGGGCTTCATAGTTGCCAACGCTGTCGTACGAGTACGCCGTCGTGACGCCGACGGGCGTGGTCCGGCGGGTGCGGCGGCCAGAGGCGTCGCAGGAGGTGGCGAGTGTGCGGCCGTCGACCAGTTGGGCGATGACACGACCGGTGGCGTCGTACTGGAACTCCAGGGAGGAGTCCGGGCTGGTCGCTCTCAGCAAGCGGCCGCACAGGTCGTTCTCGAAGGCGGCGACCCGGCCGTCGATGGTCTTCTCGACCATCTGACCGATGGAGTCATAGCGGTAGGTGATGATCTGCCCGGCGGAGTTGATGTTCCGGGTGACCCGACCGTTGGCGTCGTACTCGTAGGTCTTGCTGTGGCCGTCGAAGTCGGTCTCCTCGACGAGTTGCCCGGTGAGGTCATAGCGGTAGGCCCACGTCAGGCCCTGTGGATTGGTGACCGCCGTCAGCCGTAGTTCGGCGTCGTAGGCGAAGGTGTGGCGCGTCCCGTCCGGGCCTGTCTGGGCCGTCAGCAGATCAAAATGGCCGTACTCGGAGCGGAGCGTCCCGCCGAGCGGATCGGTATGGAGGACGCAGTTGCCCTCGCCGTCGAATGCCCATGCTTCCGTCGCACCATCGGGGCCGGTCTGCGACAGGAGCTGGCCCTCGACCGACCATGTCAGACGGGTCATCCCGCCCCCGGGCCGAGCGGTCGCCACCACGCGCCCGAAGGCGTCGTACTCGTGGTGGCTCACCGCGCCCGAGGCGACCGTGACGGCCACAGGCAGTCCGGCATCGTCGCAGATGGCCTCCACACGCTCACCGAGCGGGTCGATGACGGCCTGGACCTCGCCACGGGCGCCGATGGTGTAGCGCGTCGTTTCCCCGTTGGGGTCGGTCAAGGCCGTGCAGTTGCCCACCTCGTCGTAGGCGTACTGCCACGAAGTGCCGTCGGGTAGCTCCACCGTCGTGGCGAGGTTGAGGTCGTTGTAGGTGAAGCGGGTGGTGCCGCCATCCGGCCGCACCACCTTCAGCGGCATTCCCAGATCGCTGTTCTCAAGCCTCGTCGTGTGCCCGAGCTGGTCCGTTGAGGCCACCACGTGCTGGTGAGCGTCGTATTCCGTGATGACGGTGTCGCCCACCGGGTCGATCTCAGCAATGACCAGACAGACATCGTTGACGACGTAACGAGAAGTAGCGCCTGCGGCGGTGGTGACCTCGGTGATATGGCAGTCGGGCCAAGCCGGATGGGTGTTGTCGTAGGTGAAGGTGTTGGCCACATGCCCGGCCTCACCGCCTTGGGCGATGCAGCGATCCTGGTCGTCATAGCTGTAGTCGTAGCGACTGTGATTGGTGTCCAGCCAGGACGTGATGTGCTGGTCTTCATCATAGGTCAACTGCAGTGGCAGGCCTGATGAGTTGGTGATCGCGGTGAGGTTACCGTCGGTGTAGCCGTACTGCTTGATGGTGACGTCGGAGCCGTTACCAGAGCCCCCCGCGAGATCGAGCCGGGTCAGTCGGCCGTCGTCAACGGTGATCTTGAGGTGGTATCCACCGCTGTGGCGGATCCCTAGCGGGGTGCCCTCGGAGTCGTAGTCGAAGTCGATGGTGTTGTGGTTGCGGTCGGATATTCGCTCAAGGAGGGCCAGTCCGTTGGCGGGCGGAGCGAACCGGCGGCTGTGTCCGGTGAGGGGGTCGTCGATCAGGTATCCACCGTGGTCCAGGCGGGACAGTATCCAGCGGGGCCCGGACTCGGGGAGGACTCGGGCATCGGGCGACTCGGGGTGCGGATACGCGAGCAGCATGCCGTCTTCGGTGACGAAGATGACGCCGTGTTCGTCGATTTCCAGGTGCTGGTCGATGGTCGATGACCAACTTGGGCCGAACCAAAAACCGGTGCGGTAGCCGGAGGAAGCCCGGCGGGTGAAGCTCAGGGGGAGGGTCCCGGGCAGAGTGGCATCGGTCTGTGCGAGGAACATCTGTCCCGTTGCCGCGTCAACGGGGTCTCCGCAGCCCTTGATCTTGGTCTTGAGGCGGTTGTACGTGCCCTTCGCCCCGTCGGCGATGGCCCCGCGCGCAGACTTGGCCAGCCCGAGTACGGACTTGCCCATCGCTTTCATGCCGCCGCGGGCGACCGCGAGGCCGCCCTTGAGACCCTTGGCGAGTCCGCCGAGGGTGGTCAGGCCCTTCATCCCCGGGATGCAGTCCAGCGCGGCAAACGCCACATCCCACAACGACGCCTCACCCTTGGCGTACTTGTTGAGGGTGTCCGCCAGGACGATCAGCGCGGCGGCCAGCACGATCAGCGCAATGGGCCCACCGATGATCATCGCGACGATGCCCAGGACCGCGACGACGACCTTGCAGACCGCGACGATGGTGTCCCAGTTGTCGGTGACCCAGTCCCCGACCTCCTCCCACCACTTCCGGTTCTGAATCCCCGCATCCGACGCCTCGTCGAGCTTGCCCTTCGCCTCCCGGGCCGCGTCCTCACGCATCTTGCGTGCGTCGGCGGCCATCTTCTTCGCCGCGTCCAGCGCACTGTTCGCCGACGACACATCCGACTTCGCCGACCCCTGCGCGGACTTCGCCGACTGCGCGTTACGCGTCGCCGCCCGTACCTTGTCCTCATCCGGCGCCGGCGCGTCCTTCTTCTCCTTGTCCTTCTGAAAGTCGTCGGACTCCTTGGTGGCTCGCCCCACCCAGGAGTCGGCGTCCGTCAGCCGGGACGTCGCCGACTTCAAGTCCGCCTGAGCCTCACGCCCGTTGACCAGAGCCTTGTCCGCCAACGCCTGGGCGCGCTCCAGCTTCGGCCAGTACGTCGCCAACGCGTCCCCGGCCATCCCGTAGGACTTCTCCAACTTCTTCAGATGCTTCGGAACATCCTCAAACTCATCCTGAAAGGCCTTGGCCGACTTCCCCGCCCACTTCAGGACCGCCTCCTCACTGGCCATCCCCTTGACCAGCCGCAAAGCATCCGAGACGTCATCGGCAAAATCCTGCAACTCACGCGACAACGCCTTCACCCGCTGCGGATCACCCGGCGTCGGATCCTTCTCCAGGTCCAACACATGCCAATCGCCCGGCCGATTCGCCGCCATCACACGCCCCCGTCACGCCTGCACCATCAGTAACCGTACGTACGAGCGAAGTTACTAGGTCCGGGTTCGCGGCGCGAAGGGGCCCAACCGCGCAGAGCGGGAGATCAAGCCGCCGCGTCGATAGGGCGACGCACGAAACCGCCTATCCGAACCGGTAGCCAATGCGAGCGATCAGACACAAAATCTCCACACCATGCCCTCATGAGCACCCAAGTGTCCGGGGCACACGCGCTCTGTCCGGTTTCACCCGCATCGATCCGCGAGACAAGTCAGTTCGCTCTGGCGAAACCACGGACCCCATGGATAACGTCGTTTCCCTTGACTGATCCGTTGTCTCAACCCGGAGTCGCCCGTGAAGCGCCGTACCTTGCCCGTTGCTGCCGCGTTCGCCGCAACCGCAGCCCTCTTGCTGACGGCCTGTGGCAGCGGCGACGAGAAGCCCAAAGCCGACGACAAGATCGCGGGCGCGGAACAGGGCGACAAGAAGTCGGCGTCGCCGAGCGCGTCGCCGTCGGACACCCCCGGCCGCCCCAAGATCGAACTTCCCGCTGACATCAGGTACGTCTTCGAGTGGTCCAAGACCGGAGACAAGGACAAGGACGCCGTCCTCAGTGACGGTGAACAGTTCATCAAGGCCACGGACATGGCCATCGCAGAACAAGACCCTTCGCACAAGGCGTTCCCCTTCTACTCCAGCGGGGAAATGTCCGCGGCAACCGCGAAGTTCGTCCAGCGGTTCGTCGACAACAAGGCGCGCACTACAGGCACCTACCGTTTCTACAACGAGACCGTGACGGTGAACAAGGACGGCACAGCTTCTCTCATCTACTGCGAGGATCAAGGGAGGGCGTACAACAAGTTCATCAAGACGGGGAAGATCGACAAGACCCCCGTAACCAAGAACAGCTATCTGCTCTACAACACGATCTTGCGCGAGAACAAGCAGGGCATCTGGGTTACTGAGGACATGATTTCAGACAGGGGGAGCGCCAAGTGCCAGCCTTGAGCCGCGTTCGCGGGGTGGTAATTTCGACTACAGCTGTCGGTTGCCTTTTGCTCAGCACCGCAACCGCTTGGGCCGATGAAGACTTCGGAGCGGGCAGCCAGAAACCCAGCAAGCCGAATGTCTCAGGTGCCGTCAGTGGAGACACTGTTTCCTCCTCCGTCGACGGCGTCACCTACGACCCGGATCCCGGCACAAACAGCAAGAAGGCCGGCGGCTCCCCGCTGATAGCAGCCGGCGACTGGACGCCCCCCAATGGCCATGAGTTAGATCGGGTCGGGTGTCAGTGTGTGGAGCACGATGGTGCGGGTGACGCGGCGGGTTCCGGGGTCGGTTGAGCTGCGGGTTTGGTAGCTGAGATGGGGGCGTTTCGTGGTGCGGGGCGTGGTGCGGGTGGGGCGGTCTCGGATGTGCATGCCGGGGAGGTCGGCTATGAGGAAGTGCAGGGCCTTCGCGAGCTGGTCAGGGGGAAAAAGCCGTCCTGAGGGAGCTTTTGACGGCGTCCAGGACGGGCGGAAAGCTGATGCGGGCGGGGTCGATGCCCGCGATCACGGCGGCCCTGGCGATCAGGGTGCGCAGGGCCTGGTAGACGCAGAGTAGCGCCCACAGTTCTTGTCGTACTCCCTCGGGTTTGCCCGAGCGCAGGATGCCGCCACTTTGCCGCAGGTCGACCTTGAGCAGTTTGAAGAGCACTTCCACCGACCAGCGTTCGGCGTAGTTGCGGGCCAGCTCCAAAGCGGGCGCGTGCTCAGGGTCCAGCAGGGTGGTGATGAGGCAGAAGACCTCGCTGATTCCGCCGTCGTCGGCGACGGAGTACTCGATGACTCGTACCGTGACCCGCTGCGACTTCCGCTCGCCGCGCAGTTCGGACAGGTACGTGCCGTCGGCCAGCCGTTTCTTGACGGGCAGGGTGAAGGAAGCCGAGACGCGCCACAGCAGTTGTGCGCCCGTCGCGGCGGCAGCCCGGTACAGGCCGAACGAGGGGAAGCCGCGGTCGGCCAGCAGCAGCATGCCGGGCGCCAACCGGTCCAACAGGCGGGTGAACAGGGTGCGTTCACCGACCGCGATGGAGTCGAAGGCCGCCCCGGTCAGGGCCAGCGTGCCGCACTCGGCCAGCGCCACCAGGCGGACCTGCGGCCGGCTTCCACCGGCCGGAACCGCGAACGCCGCCTCGTTCCGCTTCCCCGAGGGCACATCGAAGACCGTGCCGTCCACCGCCATCAACCGCAGCCCCCGCCAGAACGCCTCCGGGGTGCGCTCATCGGCCACCGGGGCTGCGACCTCGTCGAACAGGTTCCGCAACGGCGCCTCACCCAACCGGTAACGGGCCAGCGAGATCGCCCCGTCACTGGGCACCCGGTATTCGCCCCAGCCGCCCCGCGACCACCGCAGCCCCTCCAGCAGGCCCCGCAGGGTGCGCACGTACCCCTTGCCCGGCTCCAACCACAACGCCAGCGACAAATACATCATCAACTTCGCCGGCAACGACCGCGTTCGCTCCTCACGCGCCCCCGCCTCATCGATCGCCGCCCGCACGGCCTCCTCCGGGAACACCGCCGCCAGCAACCCGATCGACACGTCATCCGTCAGCCGCCCCGCGGCCACACCCTCAATCCGCTCCACCCCAAGATCATCGCACCCCGGGCAGCTAACTCAGGACCATTGGGACGCCCCCCGCGTGCTGGTACGCCCCCAAGTACACACCGGCGCAGTTCAAGAAGGAACGCGAGTCGGTTTGGGGCGCCGAATCCACTGGTTACGAGTGGGAGGCTACCCAGCGTAAGGAGTATGTGGACGGCGAGCCCTATAAGGACTTCAACGCCGAAAAGACCGGCAAGGGCTACTGGTGGAGTTCGTACGTCAACAGGAACCGCATTGGTGAACCCGGCGCGCTCGCCTGCAACGAGCGACCGTTCTGGGTAGACATCGGCGAACCGGCGCCTCCCGGCATTCCGGAGGTCATCACCACGGAGGTGCTCTCCCACCTCGCCCATGCCGCAGTCCGCGTTCCCGGCACCGAGATCGAACTTGCGCCGGCAGCCAACACCAAGGTCAACCTGCCCACCTGGGCCTGGCTGGACAAGGCGGAGTTCAAGCCCGTCTCCGCCACCGCCTCTGTCGAGGCGCTGAATCTCCAGGCCACTGCAACGGCCACCCCGTATTCCCTGCGGATCGAGCCCGGCACCAAGGACGCAATGCTTCACCCCGCCTCCGGCGAGTGCCTGCTCAACGACGACGACTCCATCGGCGCCCCGTACGCCAAGGGCTCTGCGAACGAGACTCCGCCCTGCGGAGTCACCTACCTGCGCGCCTCCGGCGACGGCCCGTACAAGCTCCAGGCGACCATCACCTGGAAGGTCACCTGGACCGGCACCGGCGTCACCCAGCCGCAGACTCTCCCCGACGGCACCTTCGGCACCACCCAGGACATCAACGTCCAGGAGATCCAGGCCATCAACCGCTGAGCCGCACGCGAAGCTACGCGCCCACCGCTGTGAACGCCCCGTGGGCCAGGCGGCGCAGCAGCGCTTCCATCGTGGCGCGGCCCGGCAGGCCGTTGCCGTACGAGCCCAGGTGCGGGGTCGAGTTGAGCAGGCCGAACACCGCGTGCACCGCCGAGCGGGCCTCGGTCTCCGGTGTGGCCGGGTTCAGCTCCCGTACGACGGTGACCCACAGCTCGACGTACTGGCGCTGCAGCTGCCGTACCCGCTTGCGGTCGCTCTCGCGCAGGCGGTCCAACTCGCGGTCGTGCAGGGTGATCAGCGGGCGGTCGTCAAGGGCGAAGTCGATGTGGCCGTCGATGAGCGAGGCCAGGACGGCTTCGGGGCCCTCGGCCGCCGCCGCGACGCGCAGTTTGCCGCCGTCGAGCAGCCGCTCGCTGATGCCGACGAGCAGTTCGGCGAGCATCGCGTCCTTGCCCGCGAAGTGGCGGTAGAGGCCGGGGCCGCTGATGCCGACCGCGGCGCCTATCTCGTCGACGCCCACCCCGTGGAAGCCGCGCTCGGCGAAGAGGCGGGCGGCCTCCCTGAGGATCTGCTCGCGGCGGGTCGGGGCCGCGACGCGGGCGGCGGCATTGGTACTCATGGGGTCATTCTAGACCGAGTGGTTAGCGGTCGTTAACCTCTGGGAAACACTGGGTGCCCAGCGCCCTGAGGCCGGCCGCCCACCGTCGTCGCGAGGCCCGCAGTCGAATCCGCGCGAGAATTCACCCTGGACAGAGTGGTTAGCGCTCGTTAACCTGAAGGGGCGTTAACGCTCACTAACATCACATCGACCGGGCAAGGGGGCTCGACGAGATGCGGCAGGCACCGGTGCTTTCCAGCACCGCCGATCCGGCGACCGAGGCATGGCAGGCCAACGAGGCGGCCCATCGGAAGCTGGTGGACGAGCTGCGTGGGCGGCTGTCCGCGGCCTGGCTCGGCGGCGGTGAGAAGGCACGCGCCCGGCACACCGCCCGCGGCAAGCTGCTGCCCCGCGACCGGGTGGACACGCTGCTCGACCCCGGATCGCCCTTCCTGGAGCTGGCCCCGCTGGCCGCCGAGGGGATGTACGGCGGCGCGGCCCCGGCCGCCGGTGTGATCGCCGGGATCGGGCGGGTCAGTGGACGCGAGTGCGTCATCGTGGCCAACGACGCCACCGTCAAGGGCGGTACGTACTACCCGATGACGGTCAAGAAGCATCTGCGCGCCCAGGAAGTGGCGTTGGAGAACCGGCTGCCGTGTCTCTACCTGGTGGACTCCGGCGGCGCCTTCCTGCCCATGCAGGACGAAGTCTTCCCCGACCGTGAGCACTTCGGGCGGATCTTCTACAACCAGGCCCGGATGTCGGGCGCCGGCATCCCGCAGATCGCCGCCGTGCTCGGGTCCTGCACGGCCGGGGGGGCGTACGTCCCCGCGATGAGCGACGAGGCCGTGATCGTGCGGAACCAGGGCACGATCTTCCTCGGCGGCCCCCCGCTGGTGAAGGCGGCGACCGGCGAGGTCGTCACCGCGGAGGAGCTGGGCGGCGGCGAGGTGCACTCCCGGACCTCCGGCGTCACCGACCACCTCGCGGAGGACGACGCGCACGCCCTGCGCATCGTGCGCAACATCGTCGCGACGCTGCCGGAGCGCGGTCCGCTGCCGTGGTCGGTCGAGCCCGTCGAGGAGCCC
Organism: Streptomyces sp. A5-4; assembly: GCF_051131715.1. Taxonomy (NCBI): domain Bacteria; kingdom Bacillati; phylum Actinomycetota; class Actinomycetes; order Kitasatosporales; family Streptomycetaceae; genus Streptomyces; species Streptomyces sp. A5-4. The sequence goes on from NZ_CP178591.1 coordinate 2,613,581, forward strand.
AAGGTCGACCCGGCCGGGCTGTACGGAGCGGTGCCGGTGGACTCCCGCACCCCGTACGACGTGCGGGAGGTCATCGCGCGGACGGTGGACGGCTCGCGGTTCCAGGAGTTCAAGGCGGAGTACGGCCAGACCCTGGTCACCGGATTCGCGCGTATCCACGGCCATCCGGTCGGCATCATCGGGAACAACGGCATCCTGTTCTCCGAATCCGCCCAGAAGGGCGCGCACTTCATCGAGCTGTGCGACCAGCGCGGCATCCCCCTCGTCTTCCTGCAGAACATCTCCGGCTTCATGGTCGGCAGGGACTACGAGGCGGGTGGCATCGCCAAGCACGGCGCCAAGATGGTGACGGCGGTGGCGTGCACCCGGGTGCCGAAGCTGACCGTCGTCGTCGGCGGTTCGTACGGCGCGGGGAACTACTCGATGTGCGGCCGGGCCTACTCACCGCGCTTCCTGTGGATGTGGCCCAACGCCAAGATCTCGGTGATGGGCGGCGAGCAGGCCGCGTCCGTGCTGGCCACCGTCAAGCGCGACCAGATCGAGGGGCGCGGCGAGGAATGGCCGGCGGCGGCCGAGGAGGCCTTCAAGGACCCGGTCCGCGAGCAGTACGAGACCCAGGGGAACGCTTATTACGCGACGGCGCGGCTGTGGGACGACGGGGTGATCGACCCGCTGGAGACCCGGCAGGTGCTGGGTCTGGCCCTGACGGCGTGCGCCAACGCACCGCTGAGCGAGTCCGCTTTCGGCATCTTCCGGATGTGAGTGACCGATGACCATGTTCGACACAGTGCTGGTCGCCAATCGTGGCGAGATCGCGGTCCGCGTCATCCGTACGCTGCGCGAGCTCGGTGTGCGTTCGGTGGCCGTCTTCAGCGACGCGGACGCGGACGCCCGGCATGTCCGGGAGGCGGACACAGCGGTACGGATCGGTCCCGCGGCCGCGTCCGAGAGCTATCTGTCGGCGGACCGGCTGCTGGCCGCTGCTGCCCGCAGCGGCGCCCAGGCCGTCCACCCGGGCTACGGCTTCCTCGCCGAGAACGCCGCCTTCGCACAGGCCTGCGCGGACGCCGGGCTCGCCTTCATCGGCCCGCCGCCCTCCGCCATCTCCCTCATGGGCGACAAGATCCGCGCCAAGGAGACCGTGCGCGCCGCAGGTGTGCCGGTGGTGCCCGGGTCCTCGGGCAGCGGCCTCACCGACGACCAACTGGCCGCCGCCGCACGCGAGATCGGCATGCCCGTCCTGCTGAAGCCCTCGGCGGGCGGCGGCGGCAAGGGCATGCGTCTGACCCGCGTCGAGTCCGCGCTGGCCGACGAGATCGCGGCGGCGAGACGAGAGGCACAGGCGTCCTTCGGCGACGACACGCTACTGGTGGAGCGGTGGATCGACCGCCCCCGGCACATCGAGATCCAGGTGCTCGCCGACGGCCACGGCAATGTGATCCACCTCGGCGAGCGCGAGTGCTCGCTGCAGCGCAGGCACCAGAAAGTGGTGGAGGAGGCCCCCTCGGTCTTCCTCGACGAGGCCACCCGCGCGTCGATGGGAGAGGCGGCGGTCCAGGCCGCGCGCAGCTGCGGCTACCGGGGCGCGGGCACCGTGGAGTTCATCGTGCCGGGCACCGACCCGTCCTCGTACTTCTTCATGGAGATGAACACCCGCCTCCAGGTCGAGCACCCGGTGACGGAGCTGATCACCGGCATCGACCTCGTCGAGTGGCAGCTGCGCGTCGCGGCCGGCGAGGAACTGCCCTTCACGCAGAAGGACATCACGCTCACCGGCCACGCCATCGAGGCCCGTATCTGCGCGGAGGACCCGTCCCGGGGCTTCCTCCCCTCCGGCGGCACGGTGCTTTCCCTGCACGAGCCGCAGGGCGACGGCGTACGGACGGACTCGGGCCTCGCCGAGGGCACCGAGATCGGCAGCCTCTACGACCCGATGCTGTCGAAGGTCATCGCGTACGGTCCCGACCGCGCGACCGCGCTGCGCAAGCTGCGGGCGGCGCTGGCGGACACCGTCACCCTCGGCGTGCCGACCAACGCGGGCTTCCTGCGCCGCCTGCTGGCCCACCCCGACGTCGTCACGGGCGACCTGGACACGGGACTGGTCGAGCGCGACGTGGACAGCCTGATCCCGGACGGCGTACCGCCCGAGGTGTACGAAGCGGCCTCGGCCGTACGGGACTTCGGCCTCCGGCGTCCCGCCCGGGAGGACGGCGGCGGCTGGGCCGACCCCTTCGACGCACCGAGCGGCTGGCGCCTCGGCGGCACCCCGGCGCCCGTCCGGCACTGGCTGCGCGTGTCCGGACTCGACCCCGTAGAGCACCGGACGGCGGTCGGCAGCAACGCCCAGGTGTCCGAGCGCCGGGTGTCCGTCACGGTGGACGGCGTCGTGCACACCTTCCGGCGTGCGGGCAGTTGGCTGGGCCGGGACGGGGACAGCTGGAACGTCCTGGACCACGACCCGGTGGAGGCCACGCTCAGCGGCGCCGCCCGAGGCGGGGCGGACACGCTGGCCGCGCCGATGCCGGGCACCGTCACGGTGGTCAAGGTGGCCGTCGGGGACAAGGTCGAGGCCGGGCAGAGCCTGCTCGTCGTCGAGGCGATGAAGATGGAGCACGTCATCTCGGCCCCGCACGCCGGCACGGTCACCGAGCTCGATGTGCGGCCCGGCTCCACGGTCGCCATGGACCAGGTCCTGGCGGTGGTCGCCCCGGCAGAACCGGTAGAACCGGCGGCCCCCGCACCCGGGTCGCCCGAAGCACCCGCCCCCGCCACCGCCACCGCCACCATTTCGGCCGAGGAGGAGAAATGACGCTGCCCATGGTCGTCCCGGTGGACGGGCTGCCGCCCCGGGTCCGTATTCACGAGGTGGGCCCGCGCGACGGGCTGCAGAACGAGAAGACGGTCGTGCCCACCGAGGTGAAGGCCGAGTTCATCCACCGGCTCGCAACCGCCGGGCTCACCACCGTCGAGGCGACCAGCTTCGTGCACCCCAAGTGGGTGCCCCAACTGGCCGACGCCGAGCAGCTGTTCCCGATGCTGGCGGACCTCGACGTCGAGCTCCCCGTGCTCGTCCCGAACGAACGCGGTCTGGACCGCGCCCTCGCCCTGGGCGCGCGCCGCATCGCCGTGTTCGCCAGCGCGACCGAGACCTTCGCGAGCCGCAACCTCAACCGGACCGTGGACGAGTCACTCACCATGTTCGAGCCGGTCGTCGCGCGGGCCCGCGCGGACAGGGTCCAGGTCCGCGGCTACCTCTCCATGTGCTTCGGCGACCCGTGGGAGGGCCCGGTCCCGGTCCCCCAGGTGGTCAGGGTCGCCAAGGCCCTCATGGACCTCGGCTGCGACGAGCTGAGCCTGGGCGACACCATCGGGGTGGCCACCCCCGGCCATGTCCGGGCCCTGCTCACCGCCCTCGACGAGGCGGGCGTGCCCACCACCGCCGTCGGCGTCCACTTCCACGACACGTACGGGCAGGCCCTCTCCAACACCCTCGCCGCCCTCCAGCACGGCGTCACCACCGTGGACGCGTCGGCGGGCGGCCTGGGCGGCTGCCCGTACGCGAAGAGCGCCACCGGGAATCTCGCCACCGAAGACCTCGTATGGATGCTCCAGGGCCTCGGTGTCGAAACCGGGGTCGATCTCGGCCTGCTCACCGCCACCAGCGTGTGGATGGCCGAACGGCTGGGCCGCCCCAGCCCCTCCCGTACTGTCCGCGCCCTCTCCCACAAGGAGTAAGCAGCAATGCCGCTCGACCACCGGCTCTCCGCCGAACACGAGGAACTCCGCCGCACCGTGGAGGCGTTCGCGCACGATGTCGTCGCCCCCAAGATCGGCGACCTCTACGAACGCCATGAATTCCCGTACGAGATCGTCCAGGAGATGGGCCGGATGGGCCTGTTCGGGCTGCCCTTCCCCGAGGAGTACGGCGGCATGGGCGGCGACTATCTCGCCCTGGGCATCGCTCTCGAAGAGCTGGCCCGCGTCGACTCGTCGGTGGCGATCACTCTCGAAGCGGGCGTCTCGCTCGGCGCGATGCCGGTGTTCCGCTTCGGCACGGAGGAGCAGAAGCGCGAGTGGCTCCCCCGGATGTGTTCCGGCGAGATGCTCGGCGCCTTCGGACTGACCGAGCCGGACTGTGGCTCGGACGCGGGAGGCACCAGGACGACCGCGGTGCGCGAGGGCGACGAGTGGGTGATCAACGGCTCCAAGTGCTTCATCACCAACTCGGGCACCGACATCACCGGCCTGGTCACCGTCACCGCGGTCACCGGCCGCAAGCCCGACGGCAAGCCGCTCATCTCGGCGATCATCGTCCCGTCCGGCACCCCGGGGTTCACGGTCGCCGCGCCGTACTCGAAGGTCGGGTGGAACGCGTCGGACACCCGCGAGCTGTCCTTCTCCGACGTACGGGTCCCCGCCGCGAACCTCCTCGGTGAAGAGGGCCGCGGTTACGCCCAGTTCCTGCGCATCCTCGACGAGGGCCGAGTCGCCATCTCGGCACTCGCGACGGGCCTCGCCCAGGGCTGCGTGGACGAGTCGGTGTCGTACGCCAAGGAGCGCCACACCTTCGGCCGGCCCATCGGCTCGAACCAGGCCATCCAGTTCAAGATCGCCGACATGGAGATGCGCGCCCACATGGCCCGCATCGGCTGGCGCGACGCGGCGTCGCGCCTGGTCGCCGGTGAGCCCTTCAAGAAGGAGGCGGCCATCGCGAAGCTCTACTCGTCCACGATCGCCGTCGACAACGCGCGTGAGGCCACCCAGATCCACGGCGGGTACGGTTTCATGAACGAGTACCCGGTGGCCCGGATGTGGCGGGACTCCAAGATCCTGGAGATCGGCGAGGGCACCAGCGAGGTCCAGCGGATGCTGATCGCCCGCGAGTTGGGCATGACGGGCTGACGTCCCGGTCGTACGGGACAGGGCTCCTGGGCCCTGTCCCGGCCGCAGCAGGGGCAGTTGGCGCCGCCGGGCCCCGGCCGGCCCTCGGGCACACCGGCGCCGCCGGGCCCCCGGACCCGCCGGGCCCCCGGACCCGCGTCGGGCACGGCGCGCCCACCGGGGTGTGTCAGGCCCCCGCGGCCGCGTCGGGCGCCGCGGTCACATCGCTCACCGCGGTCGCATCCGGGTGGAGCACCCGCGCCAGGAAGGCCTGGGTGCGCAGGTGCTTCGGCCGGCCCAGCACCTCCTCCGGTGTGCCCTCCTCGACGACGCTGCCCTCGTCCATGAAGACCACCCGGTCCGCGACATCACGCGCGAAGCCCATCTCGTGCGTGACCACCAGCATCGTCATGCCCTCGTCGGCGAGCTTGCGCATGACACCCAGTACGTCCCCCACCAGCTCGGGGTCGAGTGCGCTGGTCGGCTCGTCGAAGAGCATCAGCTCGGGGCCCATCGACAGCGCCCGCGCGATGGCGACGCGCTGCTGCTGGCCACCCGAGAGCTGCGCGGGGAAGCTCTCCTCGCGGTCCGCGAGACCGACCTTGGCGAGGTTCTCCCGCGCGACGCGGCCCGCTTCCTCCTTGTCGCGTCCGAGCACCCTGCGCTGGGCGATGGTGAGGTTCTGCAGGACGTTCAGGTGCGGGAAGAGATTGAACTGCTGGAAGACCATGCCGATCCGGCGGCGTACCGCGTCGAGGTCGACGTCCGGGTCGGTGAGGTCGACGCCGCCGACGGTCACCGTGCCGGCGGTGGGCTCCTCCAGCAGGTTCACGCAGCGCAGCAGCGTCGACTTGCCGGACCCCGAGGGGCCGATGACACAGACCACCTCGCCGCTGCGCACGGTGAAGTCGATGCCGCGCAGCACTTCGAGGTCGCCGAACGACTTGTGCAGGCCCTGGATCTCGATCGCCTCGGTCATGACGCGATCACCTCGCCTTTGCATGACGGGCCTCTAGGCGCCGTACGAGATAGCCGAGCGGGATGGTGATCAACAGGTAGCACAGGCCCGCCACGAAGATGGGGGTGGTGTTCGCCGTCGTACTGGCCAGGTCCCGGCCGAACTTGGTGAGTTCGCGCTGCTGGAGCGTGACCCCGAGAAAGAGCACCAGCGAGGAGTCCTTGAAGAGCAGGACCAGTTCGTTGGTGAGCGGCGGCACGATGACGCGGAACGCCTGCGGGATCACGATCGAACGCATCGCGGTGGCGTGCGACATGCCCAGGGTGCGGGCCGCCTCCAGCTGTCCGCGCGGGACGGCCTGGATGCCGGCCCTGATCGTCTCGGCCATGTAGGCGGCGGCGACCAGGCCGAGGGCGACGGCGACCTGCCCGTAGGCGCCGCCGGGGAAAGAGACGCCGGGGAAGGCGAGCGGGACGCCCACGCCGACGAAGATGAAGATCAGCAGGGCTGGCAGGCCGCGGAAGAACTCGATGTACGCCATGGCGATCCAGCGGTAAGGCGCCACGGACGAGAGCCGCATCAACGCGACGACGAGCCCCAGGACGAGACCCACGCCGAAGCCGGTCAGCGTGTACACCACGGTGTTCAGCAGGGCGACCGTGATGATGTCGGGGAAGAGCTCCTTGGCGACGGACGGGTCCAGGAACTGCTCCTGGAGCACGGTCCAGTCGGCCAGCGCGCCCACGACCACCACGATGACCGCGAAGACCGCGTACTGCACGCCGCGCGAGATCCGGCGGCGGCGGCGCGGTGACATCCGCTTGCGCACCGCCGGCTTCTCGGGCGTCAGGGTGGTCACTGGCCGTCGACACCCTTCGGCATCGGGCCGATCCACTGCTCGTACAGCTTCTTGTACGTGCCGTCCGCCTTGGCCTTCTTGATGGCCTTGTCGATCAGTTCGACGAGCTTGGCGTTGCCCTCCTTGCGGACCGCGAAGCCGTACTGCTCTCCGGTGTCGAGATTGCCGACGATCTCGTACTTCGCGGCGGTGGCGGGGTCCTTCAGCCAGTTCTGCACGACCGGGTAGTCCTGCACGATGACATCGACCTGCCCGGTGCGCAGCCCGTTGAGCTCGGCGTCGGAGCTCTCGAAGGACTGCGGGTCGGCGCCGTGCTTGTGCGCGAAGTCCTCACCGGTGGTGGAGGACTGCGAACCGAGCTTCAGCTTCTGCTCGGTGATGTCCTCGACGGTCGACGCCTTGATGCCCTTACGGGCCAACAGGGCCTGGGTGGCCTCGAAGTAGGGCGTGGAGAAGGCGAGGTTCTGCTTGCGCTCATCGGTGATCGTCATGCCGGCCGCGGCGACGTCACAGACGTTGGCGTTGAGGTCGGCGCCGGTCTTGATCGTCTCGAAGGACTTGTCGACGATTTCCTGCTTGACGCCGAGATCCTTGGCGACCAGATCGATCATGGAGACATCGAAGCCGACGACCTTGCCGTCCTTCTCCGACTGGAAGGGCGCGTACGGGAGGTGGGTACAGGTGGTGATCTGGCCTGCCTTGACCAGTTTCGCACCCTTTACCGTGGCGCCGTCGTCGCTGCTGCCGCACGCACCGAGCGACAGGGCCAGCGAGGCGGCGACACAGACCGTCGCGGTGCGACGGAAGGGCGGACGGCGGGACGGGCTCATGAATTCCCCTTGCACAGGAGGGTCGGTCGGACCCGCGGATCACCATTGATTCGCGATCAAGTGTCCACACCCTGTCGGAGCGGCAGAAGAAAGTCCACCACTTGTTTCTGTCCCTGAAACACTCGCCGATGACCAGGGTTTGCGCATGCCGGGCTCACGGCGCCGACGACACCACCGCGTATCGGCAGAAGCCGTACGAACGGGGGCCCGCCGCAGCGCGCCACGGGTGGGGACGGGTCCGACAGCGCGGTTCTCCACCGGTCCTGGGAATGGGGCCGGCGGGGGGCCTGGCGCGGCGGCGTCGGTCGCGGGGGCGCGTTCGGTCGGTCCTCCGAGCCGATGGACCGGCTCCGGGCTCGCACGACGGCCGGCGCCCCATCGCCCCTCGCGAAGCGGCCGGGCCCGAGGGCGCGGGAAGTCCCGCCCGTTCCTTGCCGGCAACGGTGCAGGGGTGCGAAGTGGCGCTGCCCGGCGAGGGCGGCAGCACCACAGAGGCGCGTGAGGTTAGGCTAACCTATCTTCGGACTTGCCCCCGTGGTGGACCTCGCCGCACCTACGAAAGCAGACAGCGCCATGCCCCGAGCCCGAGCTTCCCACCTCCCCCACCTCTCCCGTCGCGGCCTCATCGCTGCGGGCGGCGCCCTCGGTATCGGCGCCGCGCTGACCGCCTGCGGAGAGACCTCGGCGAAGAGCGAGAGCGAGAGCGCGGGCACGAGCGCCAAGAAGACCGGCCCCTGGTCCTTCGAGGACGACCGCGGCAAGACGGTCAAGGCCAAGAACACCCCGAAGAGCATCGTCGCCTTCACCGGCACCGCCGCCGCCCTCCACGACTACGGCGTCGAGGTCAAGGGCGTGTTCGGCCCCACCCGGGCCAAGGACGGCAAGGCCGATGTGCAGGCCGGCGACCTCGACATCTCCAAGGTCGAGATCATCGGCAACACCTTCGGCGAGTTCAACGTCGAGAAGTACGCCGCGCTCAACCCCGATCTGCTGGTCAGCGCCATGTGGGAGAAGAACGTCCTCTGGTACGTCCCCGAGCAGTCCACGAAGAAGATCTACGCGGTCGCTCCGAGCGTCGCCCTGTGGGTCTCGCAGACGAACATGCCCAAGGCGATCCAGCGCCACGCGGACCTCGCCGAGTCCCTCGGCGCGGACCTGAAGGCCAAGAAGGTCACCGACTCCAAGCTCCGCTTCGAGAAGGCCGCCGCGCGGCTGCGGCAGGCCGCCAAGTCCCGGCCCGAGATCACTGTGATGGTCGGCTCGGCCAGCCAGGACCTCTTCTACGTCTCCCTCGCGAAGACCTCCGCCGACACGCTCTACTTCGAGGAGCTGGGCGTGAAGTTCGTCAAGCCGAAGGTGGACTCGGCCGGCTTCTTCGAGGGACTCAGCTGGGAGAACCTCGGCAAGTACAAGGCCGACATCATCATGATGGACAACCGCACCTCGGCCCTGCAGCCCGCCGCGCTCAAGGACAAGCCGACCTGGGCGGGGCTGCCCGCCGTCAAGGCCGGCCAGGTCATTCCGCGCACCACGGAGCCGATTTTCTCGTACGACAAGTGCGCCGTGATCCTTGAGGACCTCGCCAAGGCCGTCGAAACGGCCAAGAAGACCGGCTGACCCCGCGCACCGACCCGCCGACCCCCCGGCCAGGAGGCCCCGCATGACGGCGACAGCCGCCGGAACGACCGCCCCCTTCCGCCTCTTCGGCCTGACGGTCCTGCGGACGCGGCGGCCGAGCCCCTCACTGGTCAGGGTGGTCTTCGGGGGCGACGAGCTGGAGGACTTCGCATCCGGGGACCGGGATCAGAGCCTCTCGCTCTTCTTGCCGCACCCCGGCCAGGACGAGCCGGTGCTGCCGTCCTTCGACGACGAGAACTGGTTCGCGAGCTACCGGGCGCTGCCCGAAGGCGTACGGGCCGTCATGCGCTCGTACACGGCGCGCCAGCAGCGTCGTACGGCGGTGGGAACGGCCGAGGTCGACATCGACTTCGCGCTGCACGAGGACGGCGGCCCGGCCTGCCGGTGGGCCACCGACACCGAGCCCGGTGACCGGGTCATGGTGCTCGGCCCCGCCGTCGAGGACAACACCGGCGTACGTTTCCGTCCGCCCCGGGACACCGACTGGGTCCTGATCCGGGCCGACGAGACCGCGCTGCCCGCCGCCGCCGCGGCCCTGAAGTGGCTGCCGGCCGGCGCGAAGGCCAAGGTCTGGATCGAGGTCCAGCACACCGAGGACCGGCTGGAGCTGGCGACCGACGCCGACGCGGACATCACCTGGCTGGTATGGGACGAGGCCGCGCCCTCCGCGCTGGAGGCCATCGGCGCGGTGCCCGCGGCCGGACTGCCCGCAGGGACGCCGTACGCCTGGATCGCGGGGGAGGCCTCCTCGGTGCGAGCGCTGCGCCGTTATCTCGTGCGGGAGCGCGCATTCGACCGCAAGCGCGTCACGTTCGTCGGGTACTGGCGGCGGGGGCTCAGCGAGGAGCAGTTGAGAGAACGGGCCGAGGAAGCCTGAGCAGGAGGCCTGTTCACGTCGGGGGGGCCGCGGTGGCCGGGGCGAAGGCCGGTGGGCGTCAGTATGTGAAGTTCAGCGTGTGAAGTTCGCCCTGCCCGATTGCGAGCCGACGTCCACGGACCTCGTGGCCGCCTTGGACCTGATCGCCGGCCATGCCGAGCAGTACCCGGGAGACTCTCTTGACCACACCTGCTGACGCGCCACTCGACGGACCCGGCCGCCACGGCCAACACGGCGAGAATGATGACGCGTTCACGGAGTCGAAGCCCGGCTTCGGGCCGTCCGCCGTCGCGGGTGGCACCCAAGGCCCCGACGTACTACGCGAGTTGACGGGCATCGTGATCGACGCGCTCGCCGAGGGCGCCGCGGAGCGGGGCGGGCCACTGCCGGCCGGTGGGCCCGACACCGTGGCCGCCGAGGTACGGGCCGTCTGCTCACCCGCACTGCCCATGCGGGGAACCGGCGCCGAGGAGGCGCTCCGTACCCTCGTCAAGGCGGTGACCAAGGGCGCCGCCGATCCCGCCGACCCGTACTGCGTGGCCCATCTGCACTGCCCGCCGCTGGCGGTCGCCGCCGCCGCCGACCTGGCCGCGTCCGCGCTCAACCCGTCCATGGACTCCTGGGACCAGGCGCCCGCCGCCGGGGTCGTCGAGGACGAGGTCACCGGCGCGCTCGCCGCTCTCGTCTACCCCGGGCTGCCGCGACCGGACGCGCTGATCACCAGCGGCGGCACCGAGTCCAACCTGGTGGCGCTGCTGCTGGCCAGGGAGCGGGCGCGGGACGCCGGAGAGCGCACGGTGCAGGTGGTCTGCGGGACCAACGCGCACCACAGCGTCCAACGGGCCGCCTGGACGCTGGGGTTGCCGACCCCAGCCACCGTCGAGTGCCGGGGCGGGCGCATCGTGCCCGAGGCGCTGGACCTGGTGCTGACGGAGTTCGCGGGGGCCCCGATGCTGGTGGTGGCCACCGCGGGCACCACCGACGAGGGCCTGATCGACCCGCTGCCCGAGATCGCGAGGGTCGCCGCCGCGCACGGCGCCGAGTTGCACGTGGACGCCGCGTACGGCGGACCGCTGCTGTTCAGCGACCGGCTCGCGCCGCGCCTGGTGGGCATCGAGTCGGCGGTCTCCGTCACCTTCGACCTGCACAAGCTGGGCTGGCAGCCGGTCGCGGCCGGGCTGCTCGTCGTCAACGACACCCGCACCCTGGACCATCTCACTTTCCAGGCCGACTACTTGAACGCCGACGACGACACCGAGGCGGGGCTGCCCGACCTCCTCGGCCGCTCCATCCGCACCTCGCGGCGCCCCGACGCCCTGAAGATCGCGGTGACCCTGCGGGCCCTGGGCCGCGAGGGCCTGGGCGCGCTGGTCGAGCACTGCGTCGACACCGCGCAGGGGTTCGCCTCGGCGGTCACCGCGCAGCCCGAGCTGCGGTTGCGCCCCGGCGCACTGGGCATCAGCACCGTGCTGTTCCGCCCGGTCGCCGCCGACCGGCTGCCGACCGCCGCGGGCGACGGGCTCGTCGCGGCCGTCCGGCGCCGACTGCTCGAAGAGGGACGGGCGGTCCTCGGTCGCGCGGTGGCCGTCGACGGGGACGGGCAGCGGAAGTTGTGGCTGAAGGCCACGCTGCTGCACCCGGTGTTCCATCCCGCGGATCTCACCGGGCTGCTCAAGCTGGTCGCCGACTGCGCGGCGAACCGCGCCCCTTCCCCCCACCTCCCTGGAGCCACCGGATGAACGCCCCCACCGCCGACGACGAAAAGATCCTCGACCTGCTCGGTGTGGGCATCGGGCCCTTCAACCTCTCGCTGGCCGCGCTCGCCGACGGCGTACCGGAGCTGAGCACCGCGTTCCTGGAACAGCGCCCCGCCTTCCACTGGCACGCGGGGCTGCTCATCGAGGGCGCCACACTTCAAGTCCCCTTCCTCGCCGACCTGGTGAGCCTGGTGGACCCGACCAGCCCGTGGTCGTTCCTGAACTACATCCGGATCCGGGAGCGGCTCTTCCCCTTCTACTTCGCCGAGCGCTTCCACATGGACCGCGCGGAGTACGACGCGTACTGCCGCTGGGCCAGTGAGCAGCTGCCGTCCTGCCGCTTCGGCCACCAGGTGGACACGGTCCGCTGGGACGCCGGACGCGAGGCGTTCGAGGTGGACTTCACCCTTCTCGACGCGGACGGCGGCGCCGAGGGCGTCGGCCGCCGCTTCGCGCGCAACCTGGTGCTCGGTGTCGGTACGGCGCCGAAGATCCCCGATCCGCTGCGGGCCCTCACCCACGACCCGGCCGCCCCGGTCTGGCACTCCGCCGAATACCTGGACCGGCGCGCGCGGTTGCTGGCCGCCGACCATGTCACGGTGATCGGGTCCGGGCAGTCGGGCGCCGAGGTGTTCCTCGATCTGCTGCGCCACCGGCCCGAGGGCGGCGAGGGGCTGACCTGGCTGACGCGGACCCCGGCGTTCGCGCCGATGGAGTACAGCAAGCTGGGCCTGGAGCAGTTCACGCCCGATTACACGCGCTACTTCCACGGCCTGTCGGAGCCGGTGCGCGACCGGCTGCTGCCGCAGCAGTGGCAGCTGTACAAGGGGGTCAGTGGCGACACGCTCGGCGAGATCCACGACGAGCTGTACCGGCGCACGCTGGGCAGCCGGTGGCCCGACGCCGCGCTCACCCCCGGGGTGGCCGTGCGCTCCGCGCGGCGCGCCGCGGACGGCCGGATCGAGCTGAGCGTGACCCACGCCCAGCAGGAGACCCGGGCGCGGCTGATGACGGACGCGGTGGTGCTGGCCACCGGTTACGCCGAGCGTCCGATGGAAGGGGTGATCGAGCCGCTGCTGCCGCACCTGTCGCGCGATGAGGCGGGGCGGCCCGAGATCGACGCGGACCACCGGCTCGTGCTCGACGACAAGGTGGGCGGGTCGGTGTTCGTGCAGAATGCGGAGCGGCACACCCACGGGGTCGGCGCCCCGGACCTGGGCCTGGCCGCCTGGCGCTCGGCCGTCGTCCTCAACGCCCTGACCGGGGGCGGCGCCTACGCGCTTCCTTCGCGTACCGCCTTCACCACCTTCGGCCTCGGCGGCGCCGCGGCCCCGCCCGCCGCGCCGACGTCCCGCCCCGCGGCGGGCAGGGCGTCACCGGCGGGCGGCGGGTCCCGGAACGAGGGCCTGCACACCAGGTAGGCCTTGTCAGCATCAACTCCCGGCTTTCCATCAGAAAGGGATCCGTCATGAGCCCGCCGCCGAACCACCGGCATCCGACTGTTCCGCTGCCCCCGGGCCGGCCGGCCGCGGACTCCATCGCCGATGGAGCCGCCGCCGAGAGCCTGCTGCGCTGCTGGGTGCGCGAGACCGGCGTGCCGCGGCCGGTGGACGGCGTCCTGAAGCTGGAGCTGCCCGCGACCGGCACCGCCGTCGAAGTCCCGGTCGTGTACTGGTCGGCCGTCGGCTGGCACCGTTTCGGCCAGGCCCGTGTCGCCGGAGTCGGCACTCCGCTCGCAGCCCCCGCGCTCGCCGCGCTCATCGCCGTCGAGACGACGGCCGCCGACCCCGCCGCCGTCGCCGACCTGACCGGCCGTGTCAGCGACTCCACGCGCCGCGTCGCCGACTTCGTCCGGGCCCGCACCGACGCCCCGCAGGACCCCGAGGGCACCACACCCTTCCTGGCCGGCGAACAGGCGCTGATCTGCGGCCACCCGCTGCACCCGACGCCCAAGAGCCGCGAGGGCGTCACCGACGCCGAACTACGCGCCTACTCACCCGAGTTGCGTGGCGCCTTCCCGCTGCACTGGTTCGCCGCCGACCCCTCCGTCCTCAGCGCCGACTCGGCTCTCGGCCGCAGCGCGCAGGACCTGATGGCCGAGCTCGCCGGTGACCTGACCGCGCCGGCGGGCACCGTCCTGGTGCCCGCCCACCCCTGGCAGGCCAAGGACGTCGTCAGCCGCCCCGGGGTGCGGGCGCTGCTCGCCGCGGGGCTGCTGCACGACCTCGGCCCGGCGGGCCCCCACTGGTCGCCGACCTCCTCGGTGCGGACCGTGTACCGTGCCGACGCACCGGTCATGCTGAAGTTCTCCCTCGGCCTGCACATCACCAACTCCCGCCGTGAGAACCTGCGGATCGAGCTGGAGCGCGGCACCGCGATCGACCGGCTGCTCACCGCGGGCCTCGGCGAGGCGCTGCGCGCCGCGCACCCGGGCTTCGAGATCGTGCGCGATCCCGCGTGGATCGGGGTGGACGCCGCCGACGGCTCGGCCACCGGCCTGGACGTCGTCGTACGCGACAATCCGTTCCCCGGCGGCGCCGACAGCACAAACGCCGTCTGCGTGGCGGGACTTGTGTCCGTGCGCCCCGACCTGCCGACGGGCCGCTCCCGGCTCGCGGACCTCGTGCACACGGTCGCGGGACGCACCGGGCGCCCGGTCGCCGAGGTGGCCGAGGAGTGGTTCGGGCGCTACCTGGAGGCGGTCGTCACCCCGGCGCTGTGGCTGTACGCGACGTACGGCCTGGGCCTGGAGGCGCACCACCAGAACACCCTGGTCGTGCTCGACGACGAGGGCATGCCGGCGGGCGGCCGTTACCGCGACAACCAGGGCTACTACTTCTCCCCCACCCGCTCCGCCGCGCTCTACCCCTGGGTCCCCGGCGTGGGCCGCGACCTGGGGACGTACGTCGCCGACGAGGTCATCGACGAGCGGCTCGTCTACTACATCGGCATCAACAACCTGCTCGGCCTGGTCGGCGCCCTGGGGTCCGAGGGTCTCGCCGACGAGTGGGCCCTGCTGCGGCGCGCCGACGCGGCGCTCGGCAAGCTCGCCGCGGAGCACGGCGACCGGCTCCGGCTCGCCGGCGTCCTGCGCACCTCGCCCACCCTGAGTTGCAAGGCGAATCTGCTGACGCGGGTGCGGGGCATGGATGAGCTGACGGGCCCGCTGGAGGCCCAGTCGGTCTACGTCGACATCGTCAACCCCCTCGCGGAGGTACATCAGTGACCACTACTCAGGACCTCCCGGTGACCCTGGCCGACCTGGAGGACGGGATGTTCACCCTGCGGGCCGTCGACCCGGACGCCGACCTGGCGACGGTGCACGCCTGGATGAACGACCCGCAGGTCGCCCGCTTCTGGGAGACGGCCGAGCCGGCGGAGAAGATCGGGGAGTATCTGCGCGGGCAGCTCGCCAGCAGCTACTCCACGCCGTACATCGGATGCCTCGACGGCACACCGATGAGCTACTGGGAGCTGTACCGCGCGGATCTCGACCCACTGCTGAGCGGCCGCTACGACGCGGTCCCGCACGACGCGGGGGTGCATCTGCTGCTCGGCCCCTCCGACGTCCGGGGCCGTGGGCTCGGCGCCGACCTGCTGCGGGCGGTCTCCGGCTGGCAGCTGACGAGCCTGCCGGACGCGCGGCGGGTGGTCGCCGAGCCCGACGTGCGCAATGTGCGTTCGGTGCGTGTCTTCGAGCGGGCGGGGTTCCGCAAGGTGCGGGAGATCGACCTGGCCGACAAGCGGGCCGCGCTGATGGTCCGCGAGCGCACCGTGTGACGGGCGGGGCGGGCCGGGGAACAGCCCCGCCGGGCGTCCCCGACCCGCCACCGCTCACCTCACCGCGCGGCCCAGGGCACCTGCGACGACCGGTAGAAGTCGATGCCGAGGGCGGCCAGCCGGGGACCCTGCGCCCCCAGCCGCACCTTGTACGCGTCCCAGTCGTGCGTCGCCGTGGGCGACCAGCCGAGCTCGGCGATGCCGGGCAGCCGCGGGAACGCCATGAACTCGATGTGGTCGTTGGTCGAAAGGGTCTCCGACCACAGCGGCGCCTCGACCCCGAGGACGGATCCGTCCGGCACACCGGGGAGATACGTCTGCGGGTTCCAATCGTAGGACCGCTGCACCTCGACAAGTCCCGCCCAACTCAGGCCCAGCGGCGTGTCCTTGTTGTACTTCATGTCGAGGTAGGCGCGGTCGGCCGGCGAGAGCACCAGCTTGGTGCCCTCCTTCGCCGCGTCGACGACCTTCGCCTTCTCCGCCGCCGAGGTCGCGTCGTAGCCCCAGTACTGGGCGACGGCGCCCTCGACCGGCCTGGCGCCGGCCAGCTGGTGCCAGCCCATGACCTTCTTGCCGTACTTGCCGACGATGGCCTGCGCCCTGTCCATGAAGGTCACATAGTCCTCATGGCTGGTGGAGTGCGCCTCGTCGCCACCGATGTGGAGGTACTTGCCCGGGGTCAGCGCGGCGAGCTCCCGCACCACGTCGTCCAGGAACCTGTACGTGACGGCCTTGGGCACACACAGCGAGCTGAAGCCCACTTCCGTGCCCGTGTAGAGCGGCGGCGCGATCCCGTCGCAGTTCAGCTCGGCGTACGAGGCCAGTGCGGCGTTGGTGTGGCCCGGCAGGTCGATCTCGGGGACGACCTCCAGATAGCGCGAGGACGCGTGCCGCACGATCTCCTTGTAGTCGGCCTTCGAGTAGTAGCCGCCGGGGCCGCCACCCACCTGGGTCGAGCCGCCGTACGTCGCGAGCCGTGGCCAGGATTCGATGGCGATCCGCCAGCCCTGGTCGTCGGACAGATGCAGATGCAACTTATTGATCTTGTAGAGGGCCATCTGGTCGATATAGCGCTTGACCTGATCCACCGTGAAGAAGTGCCGCGAGACGTCGAGCATCGCACCCCGGTAGCCGTAGCGCGGTACGTCCTCGATGGTGCCGCCGACCACCTTCCAGGGCCCCTGCTGCCTGGTGTCCTTCTCGACCGCCGCGGGCAGCAGCTGACGGAGCGTCTGGACGCCGTGGAAGAGACCGGCGGCCCTGGCCGCGGTGATGGTGACCCCGTACCGCCCGGACTGCAGCCGGTAGCCCTCGGCGCCCAACGAGCGGTCGGAGCTGAGCCGGAGGCGGATGCCGTCCTTGGCGTCCCGGTTGGTGACCGGCAGCGCGTATCCGGTGGACGGACGCAGGACGTCCGCCAGATACGCGCCGATCCGGTGCGCCTCGTTCGAGTCGTCGTCGACCCGGATCCGGGTCTTGTCCGAGAGGGCATACGAAGGCCCGCCCTCGGAAACGGAGGCGGGCGCGGGGACCACTTGGCCCAACGGTCTGGGCTTCGCCGCTGGTTGGGCGGTGGCGGGGCCGGCCGCGATGCTCGTGGCCCCGGCCGCGACAACGAGCAGCAGCGGAGCGAGCATGCGGGGAATCGATCTGCGGTGTCTCACAAGCGGTCCCTTCAAGGGGCTGCGCAACTGTGGCGCGATGCAGGCGAACGGTCACCATGGGTACCGTGCGCCCCACTTCGGGTCAAGGGTGTAGACCACTTCTCGCCCTCAGGAGGGAGGATCCCCGGTCTCGGGTGCGAGAATCCCCGCCATGGCGGAAATCATCCAGAAAGACGGGACATGGTCCTTCGACGGGGACACGGTGCGGATCGTGCCGGGCCGCGGCAGCCGGGTGCATCCCGTACGCCAGTCCCTGGGCGAACTCGCCGTCCCGCTCGCGGCCTTGGCGGGCATAGCCTTCGAACCGGGCCGCAAGGGCGGCGGGCGAGGCTGCGGCTGCGCGAGGGCGCGTGCCCGCTGCTGCTGGCGGCCGACGGCCGGCTCCCGGACAGCGCCGACCCCTACCGCCTCGCCGTGGAGCAGGACCGCACGGGTGTGGCCGAGTACTTCGTCGACGAGGTGCGCAACGCGCTGCTGATCGAGCAGGTGCCCGCCGACCCGGTCGACCACTTCCTGCTGCCCGGCCCCTCGGTGCCGGTGCCGGGCGGTGGCGGGGACGGCACAGCCTCCATCGACGGCGACCGTGTCCGCCTCACCTGGAACTGGAAGGCCGAGGACTCCAAGACCGCGGCGGGGGCGACCACCCTCCCCCTGTCGGAGGTGTCCGCGGTGCGCTGGATTCCGGCCATCGGTCTGGAGAACGGCCATCTGATCTTCGTCCCGCACAAGGGCGTGGCCACCGCCCCGGCCAAGTACGACCCGTACGCACTGGATCTGTGGGGGCTGTCCAAGAAGGAGTACTCGGCGGTGCTGGTCGCCGCCGCGGTGCTGGTGCGCAAGCCGCACCCGCCGGCCGAAATCCCCGAGGCGGCGCCGCCGGCCCTGACGAAGGCCGACCCCGCGCCACAGGCCGCCGGCGAGGACCATGACGCGCTGCTGCGCAGGCTGCGTCAGCTCGGGGAGCTGTATCAGGCCGGGCTTCTCACGGACGATGAGTTCAGCACGGCGAAACAGGCCGTTCTGAAGCGCCTCTGAGCCAGTACGGCACAATCCTGCCCGATTGCGGGCAGGATTCTTGCTAAAGCCTCGCCGAAACAGCAGTATCGACGGGTGCTCGAACGCCGACCGTCCAGCTCGTCGCACGACGACCTCATCGATCACCTGGTACGCAGCACCGCGCTCCCGCGCGGTGAGGCCGCCCGGGTGGTGCTGGACGTACTGGCGTACTTCGACGAGACGACCGAGGAATTCGTCCGCCGCCGCCACCGTGAACTGCAGTCCGGCGGCCTGGTGAACACGGACATCTTCGAGCGGATCGCGGCCGAGCTGCCGCATCGCGCGGTGGCGCCACCGGAGCTCTCGCTCCGTCAACTGCGCCGCCTCGTCTACGGCTGAGCACGGCCACGTCACGGCCGGGCACCCACAGGCAACCCTCGGAGGCAATACTTTATGTGCGGAATCGTCGGTTACATCGGCAAGCGTGACGTCGCTCCCCTGCTGCTCGAAGGCCTGCAGCGGCTGGAGTACCGGGGTTACGACTCCGCGGGCATCGTGATCACCAGCCCCAAGGCCGCCGGCCTGCGGATGGTCAAGGCCAAGGGCCGCGTCCGCGACCTGGAGGCCCGCGTCCCCAAGCGCTTCGCCGGCACCACCGGCATCGCGCACACCCGCTGGGCCACCCACGGCGTCCCGAGCGACGAGAACGCGCACCCGCACCTGGACACCGAGGGCAAGGTCGCCGTCGTACACAACGGCATCATCGACAACGCCACCGAGCTGCGGGCCAGGCTGAGCGCCGACGGCATCACGTTCCTCTCCGAGACCGACACCGAGGTCCTCGTCCACCTCGTCGCGCGCTCCGAGGCCGAGACGCTGGAGGAGAAGGTCCGCGAAGCGCTGCGGCACGTCGAGGGCACGTACGGTCTCGCCGTCATGCACGCCGACTTCTCCGACCGCATCGTCGTCGCGCGCAACGGTTCGCCGGTCGTTCTCGGAATTGGCGAGAAGGAAATGTTTGTCGCCTCCGACATCGCGGCGCTCGTTTCCCACACCCGCCAGATCGTCACCCTTGAGGATGGCGAAATGGCGACCCTCAAGGCCGACGACTTCCGCACGTACACGACCGAGGGCTCGCGCACGACGGCCACGCCGACCACCGTGGAGTGGGAGGCCGAGTCGTACGACATGGGCGGCCACGACACGTACATGCACAAGGAGATCTCCGAGCAGGCCGAGGCCGTGGACCGCGTGCTGCGCGGCCGCATCGACGACCGCTTCTCCACCGTGCACCTGGGCGGGCTGAACCTCGACGCCCGCGAGGCGCGCGGCATCCGCCGGGTGAAGATCCTCGGCTGCGGCACCTCGTACCACGCGGGCATGATCGGCGCCCAGCTGATCGAGGAGCTGGCGCGCATCCCCGCCGACGCCGAGCCCGCCTCCGAATTCCGTTACCGCAACCCGGTCGTGGACCCCGACACCCTCTATGTCGCGGTCTCCCAGTCCGGTGAGACGTACGACGTGCTGGCCGCCGTGCAGGAGCTCAAGCGCAAGGGCGCCCGCGTCCTCGGCGTGGTCAACGTGGTCGGTTCCGCCATCGCCCGGGAGGCCGACGGCGGCATGTACGTGCACGCGGGCCCCGAGGTCTGCGTCGTCTCCACCAAGTGCTTCACCAACACGGTGGTCGCCTTCGCACTTCTCGCCCTGCACCTGGGCCGCATCCGCGACCTGTCCGTCGCGGACGGCAAGCGGCTCATCGCGGGCCTGCGCAGGCTGCCCGGTCAGATCTCCGAGATCCTGGAGGGCGAGGCCGAGATCAAGAAGCTCGCCGAGGAGTACGCGGGCGCCCAGTCGATGATGTTCATCGGCCGGGTCCGCGGCTATCCGGTGGCGCTGGAGGCCTCCCTCAAGCTGAAGGAGATCTCCTACATCCACGCCGAGGCGTACCCGGCCTCGGAGCTCAAGCACGGTCCGCTCGCGCTGATCGAGCCCGCGCTGCCGACGGTCGCGATCGTCCCCGACGACGATCTGCTGGAGAAGAACCGGGCGGCGCTGGAGGAGATCAAGGCGCGCAGCGGCCGGATCCTGGCGGTCGCGCACCGCGAGCAGGAGAAGGCCGACCACACCATTGTGGTGCCCAAGAACGAGACCGAGCTGGACCCGATCCTGCTGGGCATCCCGCTCCAGCTGTTCGCGTACCACACGGCTTTGGCCATGGGCCGGGACATCGACAAGCCCCGCAACCTCGCCAAGTCCGTAACGGTCGAATAGTCACAGGGCGGTTACCCCCACCGCGCACAAGGGCGGTCTCCGTGCGCGCCACCGTGCGCACGGAGACCGCCCTTTCGCATGCCGGCGTGCCCAACGCCGGCGTGTGGCCGTCGACCGCCGACGGTCAGCCGGTGGCCGTCATCCGGTGACCGTGGGCGTGGCCCGGCAGGACCTTCGGCCAGTGGGCCAGGGCCGCCGTCGCCGCGTACCAGGACGCCGCTCCGGCCACCACGGCCACCCAGCCGGCGGCCTTCGCGAGGCCGCCGCTGTCGGCGAACTGCGCGATGCCGAGGAGCAGGAGCGAGACACAGAGCAGGCCGTACACGCCCTGTGTGAGGAGCCCGCTGCCCGCCGCCCCGAGGGTGAGACTCAGGGCGAGCAGGGCCCACAGGAGCAGGAAGAGACCGGCGGCCTCCGCCGAGACGGCCGCGCCGCCCGCGTCCGCCGCCACGCCCCAGGTGAACCAGAAGGCCCCGAGCCCGGCGAAGGCGGTACCGGTGAACGCGCTGCCCGCGCGGAACTCGAACAGTCCGGCGACGAAGAGGGCGATGCCGCCGACGAAGAGGGCGAACGGGACGGCGCCCGCCGCCGTCACGCCGTCGATGACTTCGGTGTGGCCGAGGCCGAAGGCCAGCAGGGTCAGGCCGAGTGCGAGATGTCCGAGGGCGGTGGTGGTGCTTCCCGCAGAGACGTCGTTGGTGTCCACGGCGGGCTCCCTTCAGAGTGCTGTGGTGCGTGTACTGCCGTGCGCCCGATATCTACCCTTCACAAGCGCACAATCACCCCCTACGCGTCAGTAGACTTGTCGCCGACGGCACCCCGGACCACGCCCTCCCACCTGGGGGTAAGGGCGTCCGGGCACGAGCCGCGAAGGGGCTAGGGGATCACGATGACCGGGCGCTGCGCGCGCCGCGCGAGGCGGCCGGCGACCGAGCCGAAGATGCGGCCGACGATGCCGTGCGTGGAGCCCACCACGATGCCGTCGGCCGAGTACTCCTTGCCGACCTCTTCGAGCTCGTGGCAGATGTCGCCGCCGCGCTCGACGAGGATCCACGGCACCTCGGCCAGATAGTCCGCGCAGGCGAGCTCAAGACCGAGCACCTCGGTGCGGTGATCCGGCACATCGACGAAAACCGGCGGCTCACAGCCCGCCCAGACCGTGGTCGGCAGCCGGTTGGCGACATGGACGATGATCAGGCCGGAACCGAGTCGTCTGGCCATGCCGATGGCATACGCGAGCGCCCGCTCACTGGATGTCGAGCCGTCGAATCCGACGACGACACCGTGCTGGAAAGCGGGGTCGCAGGAATGGCGCGTCTGTTCCGCCGCGCGGAGGTCGTCCAGGGGATCGGCGACCTGCTTGCGGTCTGCGGGTTCTGGGATTTCGTGACCGGCCATCGGTGTCTCGGCGAGGAATCCTCTGGGGGATGAGTCGCTTACTGAGGGAGGGAGCGGCTAGGGGTGGTGGAGCTGTGTCCGGGAATCATCTTCCCAAGCCCTACCCCAAGGGTACGGCGACACTCCTCTCCTGCCCAGAGCCCGCCGCCCTTCACGCGGCGTTTCAGGGAGCATGCCCGAGCCCGGGCCGTAAGGCAATGCCGGTTGGCCGGTACAGCCGTCTGCCGGGCGACCCGAGTGAGCCCGGACGATCCGAGTGACCCGGCGGGCCGCCGTCCGTTAGGCCGGGCACCGACCCGCGTACGTGAGGGAGCCCGCCGTGTCCGGAATTCCGACCGCCCCCGCGCCCGTGCCCGCCCCGCGCGGCCGGCGCCGCGCACCCGGCCGTACGGCGCCGCACCCGGCGCCGTACGGGCCGCCGTCGGCCGATGCCGGCTCCGGGGGAAGCCCCGGCGGGGACGCGGCCGGCGATGTGGTCCGCTGGGCGGCGTTCAGCTGCGCCCTCGTCCCCGTGGTGCTCGTCGCATACGGAACCTCGCTCGGCGGCGCCGCCTCGGCCGCGCTGGGGCTGGTCGCCGTGACGATGGTCTGCCGGGTGCTGCTGCGCCAGTCCGAGCGCGCCGCCGCCGGGGTCCGGGCGGGAGCCGTAGCGGAACAGACCGGACAGACCCGACAGATCGACCGGCCCGACTGGGCCGGGCCCGGCGAGCCGTGTCCCGGCGGGCCCGACCGGACCGCGCCGGGGGCGCACCGCAGCGGACGTCACGCCGGGGGAAGCGCGCCGGGGGAATGACGCGATCGCACACACGCTCCCGTATCTTTTCAGCCAACTTCGGGCCACTACCCCACCCTTGGCGTAATGACTTCCCAACCCCCGCGCCACCAGGGATGAAAGGACCGAATCCGGCTCTCACACCCTACGGGGACGGGCCATGAGCGAGAGGCGCACTTCCCTGCGGGGCCTACGAGTGGAACGCTTCGTGATCGAATGCTTCGCGCCAAGTTGCCTTGTCGACATAGTGCCGGATACCGAACTTGTCACGCCGACAGCACAGGACGCAGTAGATTCGATCATGGGTATACACGGCGGGGGAATCGTGCAGGACCGAGGGGAAAAGTGCAGGACCGAGAGGACGCGAACACCAAGGGGGGCTTAGCGCCATGAGCCAGGACTCCACTGCTGTGCCGGAGGCCGCACGTAAGCTCTCCGGACGCCGCCGCCGGGAGATCGTCGCCGTGCTGTTGTTCAGCGGCGGCCCCATCTTCGAAAGCTCCATCCCACTCTCTGTGTTCGGCATTGACCGGCAGGACGCAGGAGTGCCCCGTTACCGACTGCTGGTGTGCGCGGGCGAGGACGGCCCGCTGCGCACCACCGGGGGGCTCGAACTCACCGCGCCCTACGGGTTGGAGGCGATGAGCAGAGCCGGCACCGTTGTCGTACCGGCATGGCGGTCGATCACTTCGCCGCCGCCGCCGGAGGCGCTGGAAGCGCTGCGCCGCGCGCACGAGGAGGGGGCCCGGATCGTCGGCCTGTGCACGGGAGCCTTCGTGCTCGCCGCGGCCGGGCTGCTGGACGGCCGGCCCGCCACCACGCACTGGATGTACGCACCGACGCTGGCGAAGCGCTATCCGTCCGTGCATGTCGATCCGCGGGAGCTCTTCGTCGACGACGGCGACGTGCTCACCTCGGCCGGCACGGCGGCCGGAATCGATCTGTGCCTGCACATCGTGCGCACGGATCACGGCACCGAGGCCGCGGGCGCCCTGGCGCGCCGGCTCGTCGTGCCGCCGCGCCGCAGTGGCGGGCAGGAGCGCTACCTCGACAGATCCCTCCCCGAGGAGATCGGGGCCGACCCGCTGGCCGAGGTCGTCGCCTGGGCGTTGGAGCACCTCCACGAGCAGTTCGACGTGGAGACGCTGGCGGCGCGCGCCTACATGAGCCGGCGGACCTTCGACCGACGGTTCCGCTCGCTCACCGGGAGCGCTCCCCTGCAGTGGCTGATCACGCAGCGGGTACTCCAGGCACAGCGGCTCCTGGAGACGTCGGACTACTCGGTCGACGAGGTCGCGGGCCGCTGCGGCTTCCGCTCACCGGTCGCGCTGCGCGGGCATTTCCGGCGCCAGCTGGGGTCCTCCCCCGCGGCCTACCGGGCTGCCTACCGGGCCCGCAGGCCGTCGTCCGGCGAGGTCCAGTCCGCGTCCGCCCAGGTCCAGGTGGCCCAGATCGCCGCCCAGGCGGCGGACGCCGTGCCGCACCAGGCCAGGCGGACGGCGGCGGCGAGCATGCCGTCGGGGCCCGCCGCGACCAGCTCGGCGGCGCACGAACCGGGCAAGCCGCACTCCGACGTGTACACCCACGGTCGCCCCGCGCTGCCCGGCCAGCGGGAACGCCCCGTAGGGTGAGGCGCATGAACGATCGCATGGTGTGGATCGACTGCGAGATGACCGGGCTCTCGTTGACGGACGACGCACTCATCGAGGTGGCCGCACTGGTCACCGACTCGGAGCTCAACGTGCTCGGCGACGGGGTGGACATTGTCGTCCGTCCGCCGGACGCGGCCCTGGAGACCATGCCCGAGGTGGTGCGGCAGATGCACACCGCCTCGGGGCTCCTCGACGAACTGGCGGGGGGCACGACCCTGGCCGACGCCGAGGAGCAGGTCCTGGCGTACGTACGCAAGCACGTCAAGGAGCCCGGCAAGGCGCCGCTGTGCGGCAACACGGTCGGCACCGACCGCGGCTTCCTGCTGCGCGACATGCCGACGCTGGAGGCCTACCTGCACTACCGGATCGTCGACGTGTCGTCGGTCAAGGAGCTGGCCCGCCGCTGGTACCCGCGGGCGTACTTCAACAGCCCCGAGAAGAACGGCAACCACCGGGCCCTCGCCGACATCCGGGAGTCCATCGCCGAGCTGCGCTACTACCGGGAAGCGGTGTTCGTACCGCAGCCCGGACCCGACTCCGAGACCGCGCGGACCATCGCGGCGAAGCACGTCCTGCCCGCGGAATAAGGGCACGCCAAGGCCCGGATATACCCGGGCGCGAGCACCCTCGTGAACCCTGTACACTTTTTCTCAGCCGGTCACGGGAAACGACCGGTCATGGTGGGTGTAGCTCAGTTGGTAGAGCACCTGGTTGTGGTCCAGGTGGCCGCGGGTTCAAGTCCCGTCACTCACCCTGAAGAAGAAGCCCCGGTCCGCGAAAGCGGACCGGGGCTTCTTCGTGTTCGCGCAGGCCGCGAGCCCGGCCCGATCACGAACGGCCCCCCTAGTCGGCCGGGGTGGCCCACTGCTCCGGGCCGACGCCGCGCCAGTCGATGAGCTCCGTCTCCTCGACCTCGATCTGGTCCAGGCCGGCCCTGCGCAGGAACTCCACCACGTCCTCGACGCGGTGCGCGCGGCCCAGCGGTTCGCCGCCGACCACGACCCGGCGCCCGCCGTCCGGCTCCGGCGGATACACGATCACAGGCTGTCCGTCCATGGTCCCAGCCTGCGGCGCGCTCGGCGCCGGCGCACATCGGGGGCCCCCGCTGCTCCGCCGAGCCCCTTCCCGCGCGCCCCATCCGGCGTCCCGCCCGGCGTCAGGACGAGGCCCGGGCGATGAGCCGGGTGGGGAGCATGATCTGCCGGTTCCGGGCCCCGCGGGGGCCCGCCGGGCGCTCCTCGGCGATCTCCTTGAGCAGGACGCGGGCCATCTCACGGCCCATCTCCTCGATGGACCATTGGACGCTGGTAAGCGGCGGGTCCATGTGGTGGGCGATGGACGAGTCGTCGAAGCCGACCAGCGCCACGTCGCCGGGCACGCTGCGGCCACGCTCGCGCAGCACCTGGCGGGCGCCCGCCGCCATCACGTCGGACGCGGCGAAGACCGCGTCCAGCCGCGGGCGGCGCTCCAGCAGGTCGGCCATGGCGCGACGGCCGCCCTCCTCGGTGAAATCGGCGGGGGCGATCAGGCCCTCGTCCCCGCCGAGCCCTGCCTCGGCCAGGGCCAGGCGGTAGCCGTCGAGGCGGCACTGGGCGCCGTACACGTCGAGTCGTCCGGTGATGGTGGCTATGGTGCGGCGGCCACGGGATATCAGGTGGTCGACGGCGCTGCGCGCGCCCGCCACGTTGTCCGCGTCGACCCAGGCGAGCGGCTCCTCCTTCGAGCGCCGGCCGCTGAGGACGGCCGGGATGCCCAGCTGGACCAGCAGCTCGGGCAGCGGGTCGTCGGCGTGCACGGAGACGAGCAGCACGCCGTCGACGCGGTGTCCCGCCAGGTAGCGGGCGAGGCGGCTGCGTTCGCGGTCGTTGCCGACGATGGTCAGCAGCAGCTGCATCTCGGTGTCGTCGAGGGCCGCGCCGACCCCGCGGACGATGTCGGAGAAGTACGGCTCGGCGAAGAAGCGGGCCTCGACCTCGGGGACCACCAGGGCGATGGCGTCGGTCCGGTTGGCCGCCAGCGCGCGGGCCGCCCGGTTCGGTACGTACCCCAGCTCGGCGACGGCGGCCTCGACGACGGCCCTGGTCTCCTCGCTGACGCTCGGCGAGCCGTTCACCACCCGGGAGACGGTGCCACGCCCGACACCGGCCCGGGCGGCCACTTCTTCCAGCGTCGGCCGCCCACCGCTGCGGCCCCTGATTCCACGAGTCACCATGTCCCGACCTCCCCACACTGTGCGCCTGTCCGGCGCTGCGCAATATCTCATAGAGGTCTCGGACCTCAACTCTCGCCGTCCGGTGCCTTGACACCCCTGCGGGGAGCCGCGACCCTTCAACACATCACAGGTGGGAGCGCTCCCACGGTACCTGACTCATAAATACCCCGCATGTGCTCCGCCACCCTCGTGGCCGCAACTCGCTGGCACATCCAGCGGGTTGATGGGCGGAAAGCACCTCGGGCACAAGGAGGACGCCATGCCAAACCGCACCCGTTCGTCCCGTCGGGTGGTGGTCGTTGCCGCAGTTGTCGCACTCGGCGCCGGTCTCCTCGGCGGCTGCGCCGAGGACAGCGACGGAGGTGGTGGCGCCGGAGGCGGCAAGAAGGACACCGCCGGCAAGACCACGATCGAGATCGGGACCTTCGGCGTCTTCGGTTACAAGCAGGCCGGGCTCTACGACGAATACATGAAGCTGAACCCGAAGATCCTGATCAAGGAAGACGTCACCGAGCGCAACGACACGTACTACCCGGAGCTGCTCACGCACCTCGCGGCCAACAGCGGCCTGCAGGACATCCAGGCCATCGAGGTCGGCAACATCAACGAGGTCGTCACCACGCAGGCCGACAAGTTCGAGGACCTGTCCAAGGCCGAGGGCGTCGACAAGGCGAACTGGCTGGACTGGAAGTGGGCGCAGGGGTCCGCCAAGGACGGGAAGACCATCGCGATCGGTACGGACATCGGGCCGATGGCCATGTGCTACCGCAAGGACCTCTTCAAGAAGGCCGGTCTGCCGACCGACCGGGAGGCCGTCGGCAAGCTGTGGGCGGGCGACTGGCAGAAGTACGTCGACACGGGCAAGAAGTACAAGTCCAAGGCGCCCAAGGGCACCACCTTCACCGACTCGGCCGCCGGTCTGTTCTCCGCCGTCAACAACGGCTTCGCGCAGCGTTTCTACGACGAGCAGGGCGAGCTGATCTACAAGGACAGCCCCGCCGTGAAGACTTCGTGGGACCTGGCCATGCAGGCCGCCGAGGGCGGACTGACCGGCAAGCTCAAGCAGTTCGACAAGTCCTGGGACCAGGCGTACGCCAACGGCACCTTCGCCAGCGTCGCCTGCCCGCCGTGGATGCTCGGCTACATCAAGGAGAAGGCCGGCAAGGCGGGCGAGGACCAGTGGGACGTCGCCGCGGCGCCCAAGCCCGCCAACTGGGGAGGCTCCTTCATCGGAGTGCCCAAGGCCGGCAAGAACAAGGCCGAGGCCGTCAAGCTGGCCGCCTGGCTGACCGCGCCCGAACAGCAGGCGAAGCTCTTCGACAAGCAGGCGAGCTTCCCCTCCACCCCGTCGGCGTACGACATGGCGGCCGTCGCCGGTGCCAAGAACCCGTACTTCGGTGACGCCCCGACCGGCCGGCTGTACGCCACCGCCGCCAAGGGCATCCCGACCCTGGTGATCGGCCCGAAGGACCAGCAGATCGGCACCGCCATCAACGATGTCGGCATCCTCCAGGTGGAGCAGCAGGGCAAGAGCCCCCAGCAGGGCTGGGACGCGGCCATGAAGGAGATCGAGAACGCGGTGGACGGCTGATGCGTCCCTTCACCCCGCAGGCCGCGTCCCCCGCAGGTACGGGGGACGCGGTCCCCGACCGCACATCGAAGGAGCCTCCTTCGCAGGAGCCTCCGAAGGAACCGCTGGAGAGCGCCCGCGGCAAGGCGTGGCGCAGGCGGCGCTATCGCTGGGACATCAAGTACAGCCCGTACGCCCTGGTCGCCCCCTTCTTCGTCTTCTTCGCGGCCTTCGGGGTCTTCCCGCTGCTCTACACGGGCTGGACCTCGCTGCACCGGGTGTCGCTGACCTCGCCCAACGACATGGAATGGGTCGGGCTCGGCAACTTCACCCGTCTCATTGAGGACGAGTTCTTCTGGAACGCTCTGCGCAACACCTTCACCATCGGGATCATCTCGACGGTGCCGCAGTTGCTGATGGCGCTGGCCATCGCGCATCTGCTCAACTACCGGCTGCGCGCCTCGGGTTTCTTCCGGGTGGCCATCCTCACTCCGTACGCCACCTCGGTGGCCGCCGCGACGCTGGTGTTCGTGCTGCTCTTCGGGCGCGACTACGGGATGATCAACTGGCTGCTCGAATCAGTGGGGTTCGGCAAGATCGACTGGCAGAGCGGCACGCTGTCCTCACAGATCGCGGTCTCCTCGATCGTCATCTGGCGGTGGACCGGCTACAACGCGTTGATCTATCTGGCGGCGATGCAGGCCGTACCGAACGATCTGTACGAGTCGGCGGCGCTGGACGGGGCCACCAGGTGGCAGCAGTTCCTCCACGTCACCATCCCCTCGCTGCGGCCGACGATCCTGTTCACCGTCGTCGTCTCGACGATCGGCGCGACCCAGCTCTTCGGTGAGCCGCTGCTGTTCGGCGGCGCGGGCGGCCAGAAGGGCGGCGCGTCGCACCAGTTCCAGACGCTGGGCCTCTATCTGTACGAGCAGGGCTGGTTCAACTTCCATCTGGGCCGGGCCTCCGCCATCGCCTGGACGATGTTCCTCCTGCTGCTGATCATCGCGGCCGTCAATCTGCTGATCGTCCGCCGGCTGAGGAAGACCCAATGAATATGCCTTCGCTTACCCGGGATTCAAAGGTTCGCCAGGACCCGAAGACCGCGGAGGACCCGAAGAGCACCAAGGGTCCCAAGGGCTCCAAGGCCGGGCGCACGATGCACGGCGGGCCCATCACCTACGCCGTGTTGATCGTCTTCACCGTCGGGTCGCTCTTCCCGCTGGTGTGGACGGCTATCGCGGCCTCCCGCAACAACACCCGGCTGTCCCAGACCCCGCCGCCGTTCTGGTTCGGCGGGAACCTCTTCAAGAATCTCCAGACCGCCTGGACCGACGCCAACATGGGTCTGGCACTGCTCAATACGGCGGTGGTGGCCGGCACCATCGCGCTGGGCACGGTGCTCTTCTCGACACTCGCCGGATTCGCCTTCGCCAAGTTGCGCTTCCGCTTCAAGAATCTGCTGATGCTGCTGGTCATCGGGACGATGATGGTGCCGCCGCAGCTCAGCGTCGTACCGCTGTTCATGACCATCGCCGAGCTGGAGTGGACCGACCAGCTGCAGGCCGTCATCCTGCCCACGCTGGTGAGCGCCTTCGGGGTGTTCTTCATGCGCCAGTACCTCGTGCAGGCGCTGCCCAGTGAGCTGGTGGAGGCCGCGCGGGTGGACGGTGCGAGCAGTCTGCGCGTCATCTGGCACATCGTCTTCCCGGCCGCCAGGCCGGCGATGGCGGTCCTCGGCATGCTGACCTTCGTGGCCGCCTGGAACGACTTCTTCTGGCCGATCATCGCCCTGACCCAGGACAACCCGACCGTGCAGGTGGCGCTCGCCAACCTCGGCCAGGGTTTCGTCCCCGACCAGTCGGTCGTCATGGCCGGCGCACTGCTCGGCACCCTGCCGCTGCTGATCGCCTTCGTGCTCTTCGGCAAGCACATCGTCGGCGGGATCATGCAGGGCGCGGTCAAGGGCTGACGCCACCTCACCCCTTCTTCTACCGGGAGCACTTCCATGCCTGAGAGCTTTCCGCCCGGCTTCCTGTGGGGCGCCGCCACCGCCGCGTACCAGATCGAGGGCGCGGTCCGCGAGGGCGGCCGTACTCCGTCGATCTGGGACACGTTCAGCCATACGCCGGGCAAGGTGCTCGGCGGCGACACCGGCGACGACGCCGTGGAGCACTATCACCGCCGCAGCCAGGACGTCCGGCTGATGGCCGACCTGGACCTGACCGCGTACCGCTTCTCGGTGTCCTGGTCGCGGGTGCAGCCCACCGGTCGCGGCCCGGGTGTCCAGCGCGGCCTGGACTTCTACCGGGGTCTCGTCGACGAGCTGCTCGAACAGGGCATCTCGCCCAGCCTGACGCTCTACCACTGGGACCTGCCGCAGGAGCTGGAGACCTCGGGCGGCTGGCCCGAGCGCGACACCGCGTACCGCTTCGCCGAGTACGCGCAGATCGTCGCCGAGGCGCTCGGCGACCGGGTGGAGATGTGGACCACCCTCAACGAGCCCTGGTGCAGCGCCTTTCTGGGGTACGGGTCGGGGGTGCACGCGCCGGGCCGTACCGACCCGGTGGCCGCCCTGCGCGCCGCCCACCATCTGAACCTGGGGCACGGCCTGGCCGTCCAGGCGCTGCGTGCGGCCCTGCCGGCCCGTGCCCGCCTGGGGGTCAGCCTCAACCCGAGCGCGGTCAGGCCGCTCAGCGCCTCGCCCGAGGACGCGGACGCGCAGCGCCGCATCGACGCGCTCGCCAACCGGGTCTTCACGGGGCCGATGCTCAAGGGCGCGTACCCGGCCGACCTGCTGGCGGACACCGCGCACCTGACGGACTGGTCGTTCGTGCAGGACGGGGACACGGCCGCGATCAAGCAGCCGCTGGACATGCTGGGCATCAACTACTACGCGCCGGCCGTGGTCTCGGCGGCGCCGGAGAACGCCGCCGAGGAGGGGCCGCGCAACGACGGACACGCCGCGAGCGAGCACTCCCCCTGGCCCGGCTCGGAGTCCGTCTGCTTCCACCAGCCGCCCGGTGAGCTGACCGCCATGGAGTGGTCCGTCGACCCGAGCGGACTCTACGACCTGCTGATGCGCTATTCCCGGGAGGTGCCCGGCACGGCGCTGCTGATCACCGAGAACGGCGCGGCGTACGACGACAAGCCGGACCCCGAGGGCGCGGTGCACGACCCGGACCGCATCCGGTATCTGCATGGGCACCTGGCCGCCGTGCACCGGGCGATCGAGGACGGGGCGGATGTCCGCGGCTACTTCCTCTGGTCGCTGATGGACAACTTCGAGTGGGCCTACGGGTACAGCAAGCGGTTCGGCGCGGTGTACGTGGACTACGAGACGCAGGCCCGTACGCCCAAGTCGAGCGCCCGGTGGTACGCGCAGCTCGCTCGGACGGGTGAGCTGCCCGGGATTCCCGCCGGGTGAGCCGCAGGTGAGAGGCCGTAAGAGGTGAGCCGTCCGGAGTGAGCCGGACCGGGCGGTGGGGCGCGGCGGACCGAAGTGCCGCCGCGCCCCACCGCTGTTAACTTCGCCCCTATGTCCCTATTTGGCGGTTTTGCACGGAATCTCGGCTGAGCCCGGCATGGGAGTCATCCGCGATCATCCTGAACTAGCGCTCTTCCTCTGTCTCGCCGCCGGTTATCTGGTGGGGAAGCTGCGCGTCGGTCCGATCACGCTCGGCGGCATCTGCGGCACACTGATCGTCTCGCTGCTCCTGGGCACTCAGAAGGTCTCGGTCGACGAAAACGTCAAGACCATCTTCTTCGCGCTCTTCATCTTCGCCCTCGGTTATATGGCCGGACCGCAGTTCTTCGCCCACCTCAACCGCAAGGGCCTGCGCTTCGGCGTGCTGTCACTGATCGAGATGGCCAGCGTCCTGCTCATCGCGTACGGCCTGGCCAAGGCCTTCGACCTGGACGTCGGCACCGCGGCGGGCATCCTCGCGGGCGCCGCCACCGAGTCGGCCGTCGTCGGCACCGCGTCCGAGGCCATCGGCAAGCTCGATGGCCTGACCGCCGAGCAGATCACCCAGTACCAGGGCCATGTGGCCACCGCGTACACCGTCTGCTATCTCTTCGGCCTGATCACCATTGTGCTGCTGACCAGCCAGATCATCCCGATGATGCTGCGCATCAACCTGCGCGACGCCTCCCGTGAGATGTGGGAGAAGATGCGCGGCGACTCGGCGGCCCTGGAGTCCGACGAGCGCGAGTCGCAGCCGGGCCTGGTCGGGCGTACGTACCTGGTCACCCAGGCGGACGGGCGCACCGTCGGCGATCTGGAGTCGGGGCTCGGCGGGCGGGTCACCGTCGAGGGCATCAAACGCGGCAGCAGACTCGTCACGCCATCGCCGGACTTCGAGCTGACGCTCAGCGACCTCGTGCTGGTCGTCGGGCGCCGCGCGAACACCATCGAGGCGGGCCGCGTCATCGGCCCCGAGACGCCGGCCATCCCCGGGCTCGACACCCCGCTCGCCATCCGCCAGGTGGTCCTCACCGACAAGGCGATGGACCGCAAGTCCATCGACGCCCTCCAGAAGGCCAACCCGGACTTCATCAAGTCGGGCGTGTACGTCACCGACATCCTGCGGGCCGAGCAGCACCTGCCCGCGGTGCCCGAGACCACGGTCCACCGCGGTGACATCCTCACCCTCGTCGGCGCCCGCTCGGGCCTGGACCGGGTGGTCACCAGGATCGGCGCGCTCGTCAAGAACGATGCGACCGACTTCATCTACCTGGGGCTGGGCCTGGCGGTCGGTGTCCTGGTCGGACAGATCGTCGTCCGGCTCGGCGATGTGCCGCTCTCGCTCGGCACCGGCGGCGGCTGCCTGGTCTCCGGCCTCTTCTTCGGCTGGCTCCGCTCCCGCAGGCCCACCTTCGGCGCGTTCCCGCCGCAGGCCGCGACCACCATCAAGGACCTGGGCCTGGCGGTGTTCATCGCCTGCACCGGCCTGGCGGCGGGTCCGCAGGCCTGGCCGCTGCTCAAGGAGTACGGCGCGCTGCTGCCGCTCGCGGGCATCGGCATGGTGCTGATCCCCGCGATGATCTCGCTCTTCGTCGGCCTGAAGCTGCTGAAGATCGAGAAGCCGCTGCTGATCGGCGCGATCGCGGGCCAGCAGTGCTCGACCCCCGCCATCACGTCGATCACGCAGGTGGCGCAGAGCTCCGTACCGCTGCTCGGCTACACGATCACGTACACGCTCTCGAACTTCCTGCTTCCCCTGACCGGTCCCGTCCTCGTCGGCGTGCTGGGAGCCTGATCATGATCGATTTCCTCGACCGGAACATCTTCACGCCCCACCCGGAGCTGCTGGTCTTCCTGGTGGTCGCCTTCGGCTTCCTCATCGGCAAGGTCCGCTACAAGGCCATCGCGCTCGGCGCCGTCACCGGCTGTCTGGTCGCCGGGCTGTTCTTCGGCGCGCAGCTGAAGGTCCAGATCGACGGGACGGTGAAGAACCTCTTCTTCATCATGTTCCTGTTCGCCCTGGGCTACCGGGTCGGCCCGCAGTTCTTCCGCGGCCTGAAGAGGGACGGCCTGCCGCAGGTCCTGAACGCGGTCATCGTCTGTGTCACCGGCCTGCTCGTGTCCTGGCTGTTCGCCTCGATGCTCGGTTACGGCCCCGGGCTCAGCGCCGGCCTGATGAGCGGCGCGCTCACCCAGTCCGCGGCCATCGGTGTCGCCCAGGACGCCATCGGCACCCTCCCCGGGCTCTCCGCCGGGCAGGTCAAGTCGGAGGAGAACCTGGTCGCCGTCGGGTACGCGGTGACGTATCCGCTCGGCACCATCCTGTGCGCGATGCTGCTCGCCAATGTGCTCCCCCGGCTGTACCGCAAGGACCTGGCCGCCGAGAGCACCAAACTGGCCGCCGAGCTCGACGCCCCGGACGCCAACCCGGACCTGGGCGAGGGCTACTACGAGGTCGTCCTGCGCGCGTACAAGGTGGAGCGCCCCGACATCGTCGGCCGCTCCATCGACGACTTCGAGAACCAGCAGAAGGAACTCGGCCGACGCATCTACATCACCCAGGTGCGGCGGGGCGGCAAGATCCTCGAACATTCCCAGTCGACGGCGCTCCAGACCGGTGACACCGTCGCGATGAGCGCGATCCGCGGCGACCTCGTCAGCTACGACGCCCGTACACATGTGGGCGGCGAGGCCGACGACGTGGAGCTGCTCGGCTACCGGACCGAGACGCTGCACGTGGTGGCCTCGGAGAAGGCGCAGCTCGGCAGGACGATCGGGGAGCTGCGGCGCGAGCCCTTCATGACCGGGGTGTACGTCGACAAGCTCTACCGGTCGGGCGCGGAGTTCCCGTACCGCCTCTCCACCAAGCTGGAGCGCGGCGACACCGTGATCCTCACCGGTCCGAAGCGGCTGGTGGACCCGGCGGGCAAGCAGCTCGGCAAGCCGGTGCCGACCAGCTTCGCCACCGACATGGTGTGGATCGGGCTCGGCATCTTCCTCGGCGGCTGCGTCGGCATCCCGGCGCTCACCGCGGGCGGCGTGCCGATCTCGCTGTCCACCTCCGGCGGCGGCCTGATCATGGGCCTGATCTTCGGTTACATCCGGGGCAAGTACCCGACGTACGGGAATGTGCCGCCGGGCGCCCAGTGGTTCATGGACACTCTCGGGCTCTGCCTGTTCGTCGCGGTCGTCGGCATCAACGCGGGCCCCAGCTTCACCAGCGGACTGTCCACGGCCGGGTGGGGGCTGCTGATCTTCGGCGCCTGCATCACCGTGATCCCGCTGCTCGTCGGCTTCTTCTTCGGCCACTACGTGCAGAAGATCCGCTTCCCGATCCTGATGGGCGTACTGGCCGGTGGCCAGACCACGACCGCGGCGATCGGTGCGATCAACGAGACGTCCAAGTCCCAGATCCCGACCCTCGGCTACACGATCCCGTACGCGATCGGCAATGTGCTGCTGACGGTGTGGGGCGCGGTAATCGTCATCCTCAACCACTGACAGGGAGCTGTCCCCCATGCCGAAGACCAGCCTCAGCCGCGCAGAGATCCAGTCCTTCGCCCAGCTCAGCCCGTTCGAGCTGAAGGACAAGTTCATCAGGATGGCCCAGAGCGCGCAGAGCGACAAGCCGGGCCAGAAGGGCAAGACGTCCAGGGCCATGCTCAACGCGGGCCGCGGCAATCCCAACTGGGTCGCGACCGGCCCGCGCGAGGCCTTCTACGCCCTCGGCTACTTCGCGCTGTCCGAGTCCCGGCGGGTGTGGACCGCGGACAACCTGGGCGGGATGCCGGAGGAGGTCGGAGCGGCGGACCGCTTCGAGACCTATGTGCGCGCGCACCCGGACCTGCCGGGCATCGAGCTGCTCAAGTCGAGCTTCGATCTGGCCATCGAGCGCTTCGGCTTCGAACGGGACCCGTTCATCCATGAGATGACCGACTCGATCACCGGGGACAACTACCCGGTGCCGGACCGCGTCCTGCGGCACACCGAGCAGATCGTGCGCGGGTACCTCGCCGACGAGATGTTCGACAAACGACCGCCCCAGGACAACAACCTGAGCCTGTTCACCACCGAGGGCGGCACGGCGGCGATGTGCTACATCTTCGACTCCCTCATGAAGAACGGCGTCCTGCACAAGGGCGACAAGATCGCCCTGATGGTGCCGGTCTTCACGCCGTATCTGGAGATCCCCGACCTCGACACGTACGAGTTCGAGGTCGTGCACGTCGCGGCGAGCCTCTTCACCGAGACGGGAGTGCGCGAGTGGCGCTACCCGGCGGAGGAGATCGCCAAGCTGGAGGACCCGGACATCAAGCTGGTCTGCTGCGTGAATCCGAGCAACCCCCCGTCCCTGGCGCTCTCCGAGCGGGTCAGCGACCAGATCAAGGCCATCGTCGCCGGGCCGAACCCGAACCTGATCATCGTCACGGACGACGTGTACGGCACCTTCGTGGAAGGCTTCCGCTCACTCGCCGCCGAACTGCCGCGCAACACCCTCCTGGTGTACTCGTACTCCAAGCACTACGGGGCGACCGGCTGGCGGCTCGGCGTGATCGGCCTGCACGACGACAATGTCATCGACGAGCTGCTGGCCCGGCTCCCGCAGTCCGAGAAGGACCGGCTGAACAAGCGGTACGGGACGCTCACCCTGGAGCCGGAGAAGATCAAATTCATCGACCGGATGGTCGCGGACTCCCGCCAGGTCGCCCTCAACCACACGGCGGGCCTCTCGCTCCCCCAGCAGGTCATGATGGTGCTCTTCTCCCTCTTCGACATGCAGGACGAGGGCCAGGCGTACAAGGCGAGGATCCGCGCGATCGTGCGGCAGCGTCTGGAACTCCTCCTGGAGGGCGCCCAGATGAAGATCTCCGAGGACCCGAAGCGGGCGGCCTACTACATCGAACTCGACCTGCTGGCGGAGGCCGAGCGCGTCCACGGCAAGGAATTCGCGGACTACCTGGAGAAGAACTACGAGCCGGTCGACCCGCTGTTCCGCCTCGCGGAGCAGACCTCGGTGGTCCTGCTCAACGGCGGCGGCTTCGACGGCCCCGAGTGGTCGGTCCGGGTCTCCCTGGCCAACCTCGACGACCTGGACTACCTGAAGATCGGCCATCATCTGCGGGCGATCTTCCAGGACTACCAGGAGGAGTGGCAGACCTCGCTGAAGTAGCGGCGTCGCTGAGGTAGCGGGCGGAGACGGGGTGCCCCGGGGAACGGGGATTGGCACCGGCTCAACGGAGGAAGCCGAGGAGCGATGCAGTCAGTTCGGCCGGGGCGTCCTCCTGGACCAGATGGCCCGCGCCCTCGATCGGCTGGAAAGCCGACCCGGGGATCAAGGAGGCCAGCTCCCGGCCCTGCGCGATCGGGATCCAGGTGTCGTTCGTGCCCCAGCAAACCAGCGCCGGGATACCGATCTCGCCGTACCGTACCTGGACCTCGTCGGTGTAGCGCTGATCGGCCTGGGCGATTTGGCGGTAGAAAGCGGGCTGCCCGAGCTCGCCCAGCCAGGGCTCGACGAGGCGGTCCAGGACCGCCGGGTGCAGGCCGGGGCCGCTCGCCGACGTGATGTATTCACGTACGAGCGCACCGTGCAGGGCAGGCGGCAACTGCTCGAAGACAGACGCGTGTTCACCGATGAGCCGGAAGAACGGCGAGCCCCACGGTGCCACCGCCACCGGGTCCACCAGCGCCAGCCGTCGGTAGCGGGCGCCGTGCAGCAGATGCGCGCGCAGGGCTACCGCGCCGCCGAAGTCGTGGGCCACGACCTGGGGCTCCGACAGGTCCCAGTGGATCAGGAGGTCGGCGAAAATGCGCCCCTGCGCGGCCAGGGACACGTCCTGGCCCGCCGTCTTCTCCGAGGTGCCGTAGCCCGGCATGTCCCAGACGTACACCCAAAATCCGCGGGCGGCGAGCGCGCGGGCCACAGCTCGCCAGACATACGAGGAGAACGGGGTGCCGTGGAGCAGGACCAACGGCGGGCCCGCCGGGTCACCGATGCGGTCCCAGCGGACCTCTCCCGATGCGCTGGGGAACGTCCTGGTCAGGTGCCATTCGCTCATATGCGGTGACCCTCGCTCGTCCTCGTCCGTACAGCTGTCCCGACAATGATCCCGCCGATGACCCCGTCAGCGGTCCCGACAACGGACCCGGACATGGCAGCACAACAGCGCCGAGGGGCGTCGATGAGCCATTCGTGTTGTGATCGATGGAGGAGAAAGCAACGCTCGAAAGCGGGAGGAGTCGAGAAATCATGGCGATGACCAAGCAGCTCAAGGCCCGCGACATCATGTCCAGCGGGGTGCAGTGCATAGGTGCACACCAGTCGCTGTTCGACGCGTCGAAGATGATGCGCGACCTGAATGTCGGTTGCCTGCCCATCTGCGGTGACGACAACAAGCTCGCGGGCTTGATCACCGATCGTGACATCGTCGTCATGTGCTGCGCCGAAGATATCGACCCGGGAACGGTGCAGGCCGGCTCCCTGGCCGGGCATGTGCACTGGATCGATGCCGATGCGGACGCCAGCGAGGCTCTGGAGACCATGGAGACACACCAGATCAAGCGTCTACCGGTGATCGATGTCCAGCAGGGCCACAGTCTGGTCGGAATGATCACGGAGGCCAATCTCGCCAAAAACCTCAGCGACGCGCAGATCGCTGAGTTCGCAACTCGCGTGTACGCCGCAGCCGACGGCTGACCCACGGCTGGCTCGCAGCCGCAGCTAACCCACGGCTGACCCGACGCACGGTGAATGAGCGGTATCCCGGGGCTGCCCGCAGGCCGTCCCGGGGCGCCACCATTCATCGTTCCATCCTTCTGCCTACCCCTGCAGTGCTGCCAGGCCCTTCCGCAGGTCGTCGGGGTTCATGACCGGGTGAATCTCGATCCTCGCGCCGAGTTCCTGGAAGAGCGGCTCCGCGATGGTGGGCATCTGGGAGCTGTCCTGCATGTCGAAGACGAAGGTGCAGGACCGGCCGCCCTCGGTAGGGCCGAAGTAGGCCGCCTCGGGCTTGAGCCGTTGGATCATCGTTTCCATGACCTTCGGGAGTGTGCCGTTCTTGATGGCCTCATTCGAGATCTTGGTGTCCAGACAGGCTCGCAGCATGACCCTCATCGCGCTCACTCCTTCGGCGCGCCAGGGCCGGCGCGGTTCCAACCGCGCTCAGTGAAGCCCGTGGCGTCCCGCTCAGCCTCGCTTCAGGTGATCAAGGCGGCAACATCTCATCCTCCGTCCGAGCCTGTACGCGCGCCCCGGCCGGGTGGGGGGGAAGTCCGGCCGGGACGCGCGGGTCGGAGGAAAACGCTGCTCAGGCGCTGTGCTTCGAGCCCTACTTGTACGCCGCGAATGCCTTCGTAAAGGCCAGCGGCTCCTGCAGGATCGAGCTGCAGGTGGCGTCCGCGGTGTCCTGCGCGCCGCCCGCGCACTCCTTGTCACGGGTCGACGACCACATCGACAGCCACCCGAGCTTCTTCTCCTGGGCGAACTCCACCAACTGCGCGGCGTCGTCGGCCTTGAAGATCTCAGCGGCGACGTCGTTGACGCCGATCATCGAGGTGACCGCGACCGTCTGCCAGGCCGCCGCGTCATCGAGCCCGAGCGCGTCCTTGAGCTGCGTCTGCGTGGCGGTCGCCGCCTCGATGGCGTAGGTACCCATGTCGCCGCTGTACGCCGGGCCGTAGTCCATGGCCATGATGTTCACCGCGTTGATCTTCACGCCGTTCTTCTTGGCGTCGGCGATCAGGTCCACGCCCGGCTGGGTCAGCCCCTCGGGCATCACCGGCAGCGTGAAGGAAACGTCCAGGCCCGGGTGCTCCTTCTGGAGCCGCGTGATGGCCTGAGCGCGGCGGGTGTTGGCCGCGGTGTCCGGCAGGGCCGCGCCCTCGATGTCGAAGTCGACCTTGGTCAGCTCGTACGCGTCCACGACCTTGCCGTAAGCGGCGGCGAGGTCGGAGGCCGAGGAGCAGTTGAGCGCCAGCTCCTTGCCCGCCGCGCCGCCGAAGGAGACCCGGACGTCACCACCGTCGGCGCGCAGCGCCCCTATCTGGGAGGCGACCTTGTCGTCGGCCAGGGCGGTGACGCCGCCCCACAGCGGGGCGCAGCCGCCGCCGGAGGTGATGAAGGCCAGGTTGAACTCCTTCACGCCCGTCTTGGCCGCGGTGTCCAGCAGGTCATAGGCCGGGGCGAGGGAGGTGTCGACGTACGGGGCGAATCGCGCGCCTGCGGCGGCGGTGGGCGCCGAGACGGCGGGCGCGCCGTCCGAGGCCCTGGAGGCCTGGGCGGTCCCGGTGAACGCGAAGGCCGCACCACCGATCATCGCCGCCGCGGCGACCGCGCCGAGAGCCTTGGTCTTGCCGTTCGCCCTGCGCCGGTGCGCCGTCGTGCTGCTCATCGCGTGTATGCCTCTGCCTCGTGGGGGGATTTTGTGGGGGCGGATTCCGTGGGGGGATTCCGTGGGGTGGGCAGCACGCTAGTGGCAGCGAAGCGGACAAACGGCCTGTAGCGCCCGGGGTTCGCGATCTTAGGGCGGGGTTAAGGAAGACATGGGGCCCACGAAAGGTTCGGGCCCGCAGGCCGGCCCACGGAGCGAAGGTCCGGCCCCTAGTGGTTCAGGCTCGCCGACCGCTTGCCCGCGCCGCGCTTGCGTCGCCCCAGCCGGTGTCCTTGCCGGCCGTCGGTGGCGCGCCGCCCGTCGAGGCCGATCCAGATCCGGACCTCCGTGCCGCCGAGCACGGAGTGCCCGATGCGTACGTCGCCGCCCGTCGACTCGGCGACACGGCGCACGATGTCCAAGCCGAGGCCCGTGGACCCGGCCCGTTCGCCGCTGTTGCCGCGGGTCATCGCCGCCTCGGGGTCGGTGATGCCGGGGCCCGCGTCCGAGACCAGCACGATGACGGCGTCGTCACCGTTGTGCACATCGACCGAGAAGGCCGTGCCTTCGGGGGTGTGCCGGAAGACATTGCCGAGCAACGCGTCGAGTACGGCGGCCAGTTCGGGCCGCCCGACCGGGATGCGCACCGGGCGGTCGACGCCCGCGAGCCGGACCTTCCTGCCCTCGTCCTCCGCGAGCGCCGACCAGAAGGCCATCCGTTCCCGTACGACCTCGGAGGCGTCGCAGCCCGTCCCGGCGCCGAGCGGGCCCTGGGTCTGCGGGCGCTGGTCACGCGCGGTACGGATGATCGTGTCGACCTCGCGCTCCAGCTGCTGGACGGCGGCCCTGGTCTGCTCGGCGGCCGGCCCCTCGCCCAGCGAGGCGGCGTTGAGGCGCAGCACGGTGAGGGGGGTGCGCAGCCGGTGCGACAGGTCGGCCGCCAGCTCCCGCTCGTTGGCGAGGAGTTGAACGACCTGGTCGGCCATGGAATTGAACGCGACGGCGGCGGACCGCAGTTCGGTCGGCCCTTCCTCCGGCACCCGCGCCCCGAGCTTGCCCTCGCCCAGGTCGTGCGCGGCGCCCGCGAGCCGCTGGGCGGGCCGGACCATCCGTACGCCGAGCCGGTCGGCGACCGCCACCGAGCCGACGATCAGCGCGACGCCGACGCCCGCGAGGACGAGCCAGGCGGTGGCGACCCCGTTGGAGACGTCCTGCTCGGGTACGAAGACCTCCACGACCGCGATCTGGCCGCTGGCGAGCGCGGTGGGCTGGAGCAGCGCGGAGCCGCCGGGCACCTCCGAGATGGAGGCCCGGCCCAGTCGCCGGGTGGTGTCCAGGTCCCGCTGCGAGGCCCGGCGCTGCCCGATCTCCAGCGGAACGCCGGCCGCCCTGCCCGCGTCGTCGGCCTTGTCCGCCTTGTCCGCGGCGGGGATGTGCACGGCCATCTGGCCGGCGGAACCGACGTCGGTGGACATCACCGCCTTCTCCAGGGAGCCCCGGTCGGTGGCGATGGAGAGAGTGGGCCCGATGGTGGCGGCCCAGCGCTCGGCGTTGGAGAAGGCCCGATCCTTGGCCATCTCCTTGATGACGAGCCCGAGCGGCACGGCGAAGGCCAGCACGACCATCACGGTCACGGCCAGGCTCACCCTGACCAGTGCCCACCTCATCGGGGCGGCTCCAGCTTCACGCCCACTCCGCGCAGGGTGTGCAGATAGCGCGGGCTGGCCGCCGTCTCGCCGAGCTTGCGGCGCAGCCAGGACAGATGCACGTCGATGGTCTGGTCGTCGCCGTAGCTCTGCTGCCAGACCTCGGCGAGCAGCTCCTTGCGCGGTACGACGACGCCCGGCCGCCCGGCGAGGAACGCCAGCAGGTCGAATTCGCGGCGGGTCAGGTCCAGCTGTCCGCCGTCCAGCTCGGCCTGCCTGCGCAGCGGGTCGATGGACAGGCCGCCGACCTGGATGATGCGCGACGGCGGCTCGGCGCCCGCCAGCGCGCGGGAGCGGCGCAACACGGCGGCCATCCGGGCCGACAGGTGCTCGACCGAGAAGGGCTTGACGAGGTAGTCGTCGGCGCCGTCGTTGAGCAGCCGGACGATCTCCGCCTCGTCGTCGCGCGCTGTGGCGATGATCACGGGTACGTCGGTGATGCCGCGCAGCATCTTCAGCGCCTCCGACCCGTCCAGGTCCGGCAGACCGAGGTCGAGAATGACCACGTCGAAACTGAGATGCGCGACCTCGCGCAGCGCCTCCAGCGCCGTACCGACGCTGCGCACCGTGTGGGAGGCCTCGGTCAGGTGCCGGATGAGGGCGGAACGTACGAACTGGTCGTCCTCGACCACGAGCACACTTGCCATGCGCGGCACCGTACGCCATGTCGGGGAGCTCGGGCCCATGGGGACAGCCGCGGGACGGGTGGTGCAGTATGGCCCGGATGCAACGAGGACTCGTACACGGCATAGCGTGGTCGTTCGCCACCGGCGCGGCGGTCACGTTGTCGTGGTGGGGCGTGCACACGGTGATGGCGGGCACGGCGTACGACCCGCCGCAGGCCCTGCCGATCCCCACCGATGTGGTGCA
Source organism: Streptomyces sp. A5-4 (assembly GCF_051131715.1). Classification (NCBI taxonomy): domain Bacteria; kingdom Bacillati; phylum Actinomycetota; class Actinomycetes; order Kitasatosporales; family Streptomycetaceae; genus Streptomyces; species Streptomyces sp. A5-4. The sequence continues at coordinate 2,656,107 of NZ_CP178591.1, forward strand.
GAGCAGCACCGCGCAGGGCGCGAAGCCGCAGTCGTCCTCCACCCGGCGACCCGACGACAAGCCGTCCATGAAGAAGCCGGGACGCCCCGCCGCTTCGACCGGCGCTCCGCGGGACAGGAAGACACCGCCCGCTCCGAGCACCGCGCCCGACCCACCGGCCGGCTCCGGCGCGGGCCCTTCGGGGTCGGCCGGCACGGTGAAGAGCTACAACACCGCAGGGGGGCGGGTCGTCCTCGACATGGGCGAGAAGTCCGCCACCCTGGTGTCCGCGACACCCGCGACGGGCTGGTCGATCCAGGTCTGGAAGGATCCGACCTGGATCCGGGTGCAGTTCACCGGGGGCGCGGCGACCGTCACGGTGTTCACCACCTGGCACGACCACGCGCCGTCGGTCGAGATCATCAACTCCTGACACCCGCAGGGGCAATGACGCGCCGTCACTTCTTGAAGGCGGACTCCGGCGGTACGGGTGAGGGCCGCGCGCTCGCGTCGGTGACCACCGTCGCGCCGCCCGCGAAGGCGACCAGCTCCCGCCCGTGCTCCACCCGCCCGGGGTGCGGGTCGCTCGCGATGCGGCGGGTCAGGTCGGCGATCGGCAGCGCCCGGTCGGAGGCCAGCAGCACCGCGTTGCCGAAGCGCCGACCGCGCAGCACCGCCGGGTCGGCGGCCAGGGCCAGCTCGGGGAAGACGGCGGCGGCGGTGGCGATCTGGCCGCGCAGATGCGCGAGCGGCGGCCCGTCGGCGAGGTTGGCGGCGTAGCCGCCGCCGGGCTTGAGCGCCCTGCGTACCTCGGCGAGGAATTCGGCGCTGGTCAGGTGGGCCGGGGTGCGGGCGCCGCCGAACACGTCGGCGATCACCAGGTCCGCCCAGCCGTCCGCGATTTTGCCGAGCCCGGCGCGGGCGTCGGCCGAGCGGACCCGGATGCGTGCGTTGGTGTCCAACGGCAGGTGCTTGCGGACCAGTTGGACGAGAGCCGCGTCCAGTTCGACGATCTGCTGGGTCGACCGGGAGCGGGTGGCCGCGACGTAGCGGGCCATCGTGAAGGCGCCGCCGCCCAGATGCAGGACATGGACCGGCTGTCCCGGCGGGGCGGTGAGGTCGACGACATGGCCGAGCCTGCGCTGGTACGCGAAGTCGAGGTACGCCGGGTCGTCGAGGTCGACATGGGACTGCGGGGCCCCGTCGAGCCGCAGTGTCCAGCCGCGCGGACGGTCCCGGTCGGGTATCAGCTCGGCGAGCCCGCCGTCGACCTGCTCGACGACGGTCTCGGGTGCGGCACGTTCGCGCCGTCCTTTGTTCTTTGCCACGGGGCCAGTATCGGCTCAGTGGCAGCGGTCGGCCGCCTCGATGAGCCGGGTGGCCTCGCCGAGGGCCGCCCGCAGCGCGGCCGGGTCGGTGACCGGGCCCGTGTCGGTGGGCGGCAGCAGCCACCCGGCGCCGGAAACCGGCGGCTCCGGAATGTCGGCGGCGGAGATCCGCAGACCGCGCCCCGAGGTCTGCGTACAGGCGCTGCCCGGCAGGTCCCAGGCGTCGGCGGTGCCCGGGGGCACCAGGAATCCGAGGGTGTCGCAGGGGCCGTCGTGCAGGACGGGGCCGACCGCGGGGGCGGAGACGGCGCCGCGGCGCAGGATGTCGACGGCCTCCAGGCCTTGCCGCGCGGGGACCGTCACCAGGTCGCACGGCTCCGCGACGTTGACGCCCATCGGGTTCGGGCCGGGCGATCCGACCGGCCCGACCACCGCGCACGACCCCGGCGGGACGGCGCTGAACTCGTGCGTGGGCCTGTGCTGGGCCGTCGTTCGTGAGCCGCTGATCTCCATGCCGGCGTCCAACAAGGGAACCCCTCCTCGCTCAAGTGGGAGCGAGACTCCCACTCCACTTGGTTCAACGCGCGGAGTTGTCAACAGCTACGGCGGCAAGCCGCCGCAAAGGATGGCAGTTCATGGCAGATCCAGGGTGATACATCCGTTTTGTAGGCAAACTCCGTGTATATGGGTCGTCACAGACGGTACGTTTTTGCTCCGCCGAAGCACGCGAACCTTGCGGGAGGGCCGACCCATGACGTCGCCACCAGCGCACCGTCGGTCGACAGAGCCGAACATGCACTTCCGCCGACTGCGAGGATCGCGTTCACCGGGCGAATTCGCCGCCGCCGTCCGCAGGGCGGCGCGGGAGATCGGCGAGCAGGTCGCGTGCGACGCCCGGTACATCGGGCGCGTCGAGGCCGGCGAAATCCGCTGTCCCAACTACGCGTACGAACGGGTCTTCCTGCATATGTTCCCCGGCCTCGCGCTGGCGGGCCTGGGCTTCTCGGCCCGCGAAACGGTACGCGGCAGGGGGGCACGCGCCGGGGGCGTCACGCCCCCGGCGCACACCACGATCCATAGCGACGAGGAGAGCGACGTGCTGCGTCGCGCGTTCATGACGAGCGGCACCACCACGGTGGCCGCCGCGTCCCTGGGACTCGGCAGTGCGCCGAGTGCTTCCGGCACGCCGGGCCCGTACGGCAACACGTACGACCCGCGGCGTCCTTTCACCGCGTCCCCGTCCGCGTCCGTGCCACCGCCCCGCCGGATCGGCGAGGCCGAGGTCAGCGCCGTCGAGGAGGCGGTGCGCTCCATCCGGCTGCTCGACGACCGGCACGGCGCCGACAGCCTCTACCAGCGGGCCGCACAGCCGCTGCGCACCGCGTACGCCCTGCTCGACACGGGCACCACGGCCCGCAGATCGATGGCCGAGCGACTGCACACCGGCGCCGGTGAACTCGCCCTGTCGGTGGGCTGGCTAGCGCACGACTCGGGCCGCTTCGACGAGGCCCGCTCGCACTACACGGAGGCACTGGCGACGGCGCGGGTGTGCGGGGACCCGGCGCTGGAGGCGCACGCGTTCAGCAACTCGGCGTTCCTGGCGCGGGACACCGGCCGCCCCCGCGAGGCGGTGCGGGCCGCCCAGGCGGGGCAGCGCGCGGCGGCGCAAGTGGCATCGCCGCGACTGCTCTCGCTGCTCACGCTGCGCGAGGCGGGCGGCTGGGCGGGGTCCGGTGACCGGTCGGGCTGCGAGCAGGCGCTCGCCCGCGCCCAGTCCCTCTTCGCGCGCGGCCCCGCGCACGCCGACCCGGAGTGGATGAGCTTCTTCGGCGAGGCAGAGCTGGAGGGCCTGGAGGCGCAGTGCTGGTCGGCGCTGGGCGACTGGCCCCGCGCGGTGCGGCACGCCCGGCGGGCGGCGGACCTCCAGGACCCCCACTTCGTACGGAATCTGGCTCTCTACAGCGCGGAGCTCGCCGACGACCTGGCGCATGCGGGGGCGCCGGACGAGGCGGCGGCAGTGGGGCTCAGAGTCCTCGACCTCCTCGCGGAGGTCCAGTCCTCGCGCATCCAGGCGATGCTCACCGGCACGGCCCGCACGCTGCTCCCCCACCGCAGGTCGCCCTCGGTGGCTCCGTTCCTGGCCCGCCACGCGGCGGCGCGGATCAGCGCCTGAAGGGGGGGCGCGCGGCCCGCCGAGGACAGGTCGAGCGCGCGGCCCGGTCTGGTCTGGTCTGGTCTGGTCTGGTCTGGTCAGGTCAGGTCAGGTCAGGTCAGGTCAGGTCAGGTCAGGTCAGGTCAGGTCAGGTCAGGTCAGGTCAGGTCAGGTCAGGTCAGGTCAGGTCGACATGTGCCCCGTGTCGTTCCAGCGCTCGATCGCCGGGGCGTCGTACGCCCAGCCCAGGACCGAGAGGGACGTCGGGTCCAGCTTGACGCGAGCCGCGAAGGACACGTCCTCACCCAGCCAGCGCGCACCGATCGCCCGCAGGATGTGGCCGTGGGCGAAGATCAGCACGTCCCGGTCGGCCGATCGCGCCCAGGCGACGACTTCGTCGGCGCGGGCGGACAGCTCGGCGAGCGTCTCCCCGTCCGGCACCCCGTCGCGCCAGATGAACCAGTCGCTCTGCAGCGCCTTGATCTCGGGCGGGGCCATCCCCTCGTACGCGCCGTAGTCCCACTCCATCAGCGCGTCCCACGGCTGCGCCCGCTCGCCGAACCCGGCGAGCTCACAGGTCTCGCTCGCCCGCACGAGCGGGCTGGTGCGCACCTCGACGTCCGGCAGCCCGTCGAACGGCGCCCGGTGCAGCCGCTCGCCGAGCAGCTTCGCGCCGCGTCGGCCCTCGTCGAGCAGGGGGATGTCCGTCCTGCCGGTGTGCTTCCCGGACAGCGACCACTCGGTCTGTCCGTGCCGGGCCAGCAGGATGCGCGATGCCATGACGGTGTCTCCCTGGGGCAGTGGTGGTGCACGAGGTGCGTGGATGATGCGTGTGCGTGCGGTGGTGCGTCGTCGGAGCGTCGATGTTGCGTGGTGGCGCGCCGGTGGCGCATTTACGGGCAGATCACTCCGCCCCCACCATCATCGCGCACCTGATCCGCGGGCAGCCCCCGGGGCGATACCGGCGTCGCCGCACCCGCGTTGATTCGTACGCGGCTCACGCGCGGCGAAGCACCCGCTCCCGGCCGTTCCCAGTGGTTCCCGATGATTCTCGGTGGATTTCGATGGTTCTCGGTGGAGTCGGTGGTGTTGTCAGTGGTGGATGGGAGACTTCGCCGGGTGAGCGATTCCCTGGGCGGCGGACCCGCGCCAACACCTCTGCAGGCACCCCCGCACGCATCTTCGCGAGGGGCGGCGCAGCAGACACCGGCGACATCGACCACGGCGCTCCGGCAGCGGCTCGCCGAGCTGCGCGGCCCCGCGGTCCCGCCGCTGCCGCTCGATGCCCGCGCGCTGGCCGCCCTCGCCGCCAACCCCGGCTGCAGACGCCGCGCCCTGCTCGACGGCGCGGGGGTGGACAAGACGGCGCTGGCCGCGGCGCTGGGCGCCCCCTCCGCGTTCGGTCAGTCCCAGTTCGCCTTCATGCGGGGCAACGCGTTCGAGGCCAAGGTCAAGGCGGACGGCGCCGGGGTGCTGATGCAGTTGCTGTACGAGCGGATGGGCGCGGGCAGCGAGCCTCCGGCCCCCGGTGGGACGCGCCTTCCGGATCTGACGGCGGCCGGCCCCGAGGGCCGCGCGGCCCGTACCGCACTGGCCCTGCGCGAGGCGACGGCGGCCGGCGCCTGGACCCTGCTCGACCACCCGATGCTGGCCCTGGAGGTGGCGGGCTCCCCCGCGTATCTGGAGCCGGACGCGGTGGTGGTGCACCCCGACGGGCGCTGGACGGTCGTCGAGATCAAGTCCTTCCCGATGATCGACGACTCGGCCGACGCGGCGAAGGTGGGCGCGGCGGCCCGCCAGTCCGCGGTGTACGTCCTGGCGCTGGAGCGGGTCGCGGCGATGGTGGGCACGGCCGCCGAGAGCAGTGCGGACGCGGCTCCTGTCGCCGCCGTGGACGTGGGCCACTCGGTCCTGCTGGTCTGCCCCAAGGACTTCTCCAACCTGCCGACCGCCTGCGTCGTCGACGTACGCAAGCAGCGCTCGGTGACCCGGCGTCAGTTGGAGCGATTGACCCGCATCGAGGACCTCGCCGACTCCCTCCCCGAAGGCACCACCTTCGACCTGGAGCGCCCGGCGCAGGAGCTGACGGCGGCCGTCGATTCGGTCGACGCGGCGTACGCGCCGGAGTGCCTGGCCGCCTGCGAGCTGGCCTTCCACTGCCGCCGGAAGGCACGCGCGGCGGGCGCCGTGGAGGCGCTGGGCCGCAGTGTGCGCGGCGAGCTCGGCGGGCTGACCACGATCGGTGAAGTGCTCGCCGCCGCCGAGGGCGCCGCGGGTGACCCGCTGGACCCGACCGTCGTGGCCCTGCGCCGCGCGGCGGCCCTGCGGTCCGAGGCGCTGGCCATCGCCGGGAAGGCCGCCGCATGTCGCTGATCGGCACACTCGCGCGGCTGGACGCCGTGCGGACCGGACGGGCGCAGCCCATGGCCACCGTCCGGCACCGGCATCTGTCCGAGCACCCCATGGTGTTCGTGCCGCTCACCACGGCGGGTGAGGCGGGCGCGCCCCTGGGGGCGCTCGTCGGCACCGACCGGCAGGCGCCCCGGCTGCTCGCCGTGGCGCAGCCGCGCGACCGCGACCTGCGCTTCGCGTTCCTCGCGGAGCTGGCCGAGGCCGTCCTGCCGTACGTCGACGGGTACGCCGGCGCCGTCGAGACGGCCGAGCGCAACGAGACCGACCCCGAGACCGGCAAGCGCGTCAAGGTCGAGGTCGAAGTGTGCGCGGACGCACCGCAGTTGATCGTGCCCAGCCGGGCCGGCGTCGAGTACGTACGGCTGCTCGGGCGCTCGATGCGTTTTCGGCGTACGGCCGAGCAGGACCCCGACACGCCCTACCCCGCTCCCCCGCACATCCCCTTGCTCGGCCGCTGGCTGACGCACTACGCCGAGCGGGCCCGGGTGCCCGGGTCCTCGCTCCTGCTGTCGGCGACCGACCTGCTCGGCCGGCACTGGGCGACCGGGCAGTCCCAGCTGGAGGACCAGCACCTGGGCGCACTGCTCGCCTGGATCGATCCGCCCGAGGACGAGTCCGGCGCCGAGCGCGCGCTGCGTGCGGAGCTGACGCGTGACGCGCAGGGGCAGTTGGAGTGCCCGCCGGCCGGGCCCGCCACCGACCCGGCCTTCGACAACAGGCTGCTGGCCCCCGCCATCGACCGGTACGACCTGGCGCGCAGGGCGCTCGCCGCCGCCGAGGACGGGCTCGCGGCCGATGCCCGGCTGAGCGAACTGGCCGCCGCCGAGAGCGACATACGCGCACTGCTGGCCCGCCAGATGCTACCCACCTGGGACGCGGTGTGGCGCGGCCTCGACCTGGTGCGGGCGCTGCCCGAGGGTCCCAGGGCGACCGACCGCTGGACGCGCGACCGCTGGTCGTTCACCGGGCACCGCGACCGGGTCAGGGCGGGTGAGCCGCCGCAGCCCCGCCGCGACGGCGCGGTGTCCGCCGCGCAGAAGCTGGCGTCCCGCGAGAGCGCGCAGGCACAGTTGGAGGCGCAGGAGGCACTCGACGACCCGCTGGTGATGGCGGGGAGGCGGCTCGCGGGCGAGGCGTTCACCAGCGAGGTGCTCGAAGTGGTGATGGCGATGAGCGAGGGCAAGCGGCCGAGCCCCCGCCCGCTGCTCACCGTCCGCACCGACGACCAGCCGCAGCTCGCCGGGCGGGTCAAGGTCTACCGCTCACTGGACGGCAAGGCGCAGAGCGCCGAGTTCGTGCGGTACGAGGAGGAGGCGGGCGTCCTGGTGCTGCGCGTGACGGACAAAATGGGCCGCGGCAAGGAGCCGGCGCCCGGGTCCGTGCCTTCGAGGGGCGAGCAGGTGTGCTGGACGCTCTTCGAGCACGACCAGCGCGGCGGGCCGCAGTTGCCGGACCCGGAGGAAACCCCGTGGACCCACGGCGGCCCGCCCGCCACGAGCGCCGAGAGCCCCGACCCCGTGACCCCGGAGGACCTGCTGTGATCCGCCCCGCCCCCGCCGGGTCCGCCGCCGCGGCCTTCGACCCCGGCGCCGCGGCCGGCCGTGCGACCGCCGCGATCCTGCACGACACGTTGCACGGAGCACACCGGGGCGTCGTGGTGGATTCGCCGCCCGGTGCGGGAAAGTCGACGCTGGTGGTGCGCGCCGCACTCGAACTGGCGGCGGCGGGCTCCCCGTTGATGGTGATCGCGCAGACCAACGCGCAGGTGGACGACCTGGTGATGCGGCTCGCCGAGAAGGAGCCCGAGCTGCCGGTCGGGCGGCTGCACAGCAACGACACCGATCCGTACGACAAGGCGCTCGACGAGCTGGCGAACGTACGCAAGTCCGCGAAGGCCGCCGAGCTGGCGGGCCTGGACATCGTCATCTCAACGGCCGCGAAGTGGGCGCACGTCAAGAGTGTCGAGCCGTGGACGCACGCGATCGTCGACGAGGCGTACCAGATGCGCTCGGACGCGCTGCTCGCCGTCGCCGGGCTCTTCCAGCGCGCACTGTTCGTCGGCGACCCGGGGCAGCTCGACCCATTCTCCATCGTCGGCGCCGACCAGTGGGCGGGACTGTCGTACGACCCGTCGGCGAGCGCGGTCTCGACGCTCCTCGCGCACAACCCGGAGCTGCCGCAGCACCGCCTGCCCGTCTCCTGGCGCCTCCCGGCGTCCGCCGCGCCCCTGGTCTCCGACGCGTTCTACCCGTACACCCCGTTCCGCAGCGGTACGGGCCACGGCGACCGGCGGCTGTCCTTCGGCGTCCCGTCCGACGGCTCCGGCGCCGACCGGGTGCTCGACGAGGCGGCCGAGGCGGGCTGGGGCCTGCTGGAGCTGCCCGCCCGGCACACCCCGCGCACGGACCCGGAGGCGGTCCGGGCGATCGCCCAGGTCGTACGCCGCCTGCTGGACCGCGGCGGCGCGACGGTCAGCGAGCGCTCCGAGGACCCGGTCCCGCTGACGGCGGACCGTGTCGCGGTCGGCACGGCCCATCGCGACCAGGCGGCGGCCGTCCGCGCGGCGCTGGCGGAGCTGGGTGTCACGGGCGTCGCCGTCGACACCGCGAACCGGCTCCAGGGCCGCGAGTTCGACGTGACGGTGGTCCTGCATCCGCTGTCGGGGCGGCCCGACGCGACGGCGTTCCACCTGGAGACGGGCCGCCTGTGCGTCCTGACCTCGCGCCACCGCCACGCGTGCATCGTGGTGTGCCGCGAGGGCGTCGCGGACCTCCTCGACGAGCACCCGTCGACGGAGCCGGTCCAGCTGGGAGTGACGGTGAAATTCCCGGACGGCTGGGAGGCGAACCATGCGGTGCTGGCCCATCTGTCGGAGCACCGGGTCGCCCACCGCCCCTGAGGCGCACTTGCGTCCACCCGGACAATGGAGGGTGGTCATCGAGCCCTGGTGACTTGTGAGAGGGAGGAACGACACATGGCGGAACCCGAGCGCACCGAGCGGCGGCTGCGCCCCGCACCGCTGCTCTTCGAGCCTTCGGAGGCGGCCACCGATCCCGAGCACTTCTTCGACCTGGAGTCGATGGACGACCCTGGGGAGCTGCTGGAGCGCGCCACGGAGCTGGCGCTGGCGTTCCGGGCGGCGACCGATCGGGCCGTGGAGTTCCAGGCGGTCGCGGCGGCGCAGCTCGCCGATCCGAAGCGGTTCGACCGGCTGTCGGCGGCGGACATCGCCGAGCGGGCGCAGTGGACCGAGGACTACGCGAAGAAGATGGTCGAGTTCGGCCGCGACCTGCTGCGCAACGCGCCGCCGCGCTGAGCGGTGCCCGCGGCCGGGGCTCCGCCCCCGGACTCCCCGGACCTCGCTTCTCGTACGCCGGCCGGCCTCCGCGCGGCGCACCGCGTTTGCCGGGCGGCCGGAGTGCCTGCGGCGCTCTTCCCCCACCCGCCCCCTTCCCGTAATCGGGGCTCCGACCCGGGCCCCGCACGCCCTTCTGGCATGTCCTCGCACGCCGGAAACAACCGGACGCGCCGAATCGGCCGGGGTCGGCCGGGGTCGGCCCGGGTCGGCCGAAGAGGAGCCGGGAGGGCCCGATGGCAGCCCGCGCGGGCCGCTCTGTCCAACGCCCCGGAAGCGGTGAGGGCTTGGCGCCCACCGCGCCACCGGGGCGAGTGTGCCGCATGGGGCGATTGGGGCGGCCTGGCTTGGCTCGTGGCATATGCCGGACCGCAAGATACTCTCCGCCGCCCCGCCCTGTCCTGATTTCTGTCAACTCTCAGAAACGGAATCGTCACTCCCGGTACACCTGGGACATGACCGCATGGAAGCGAGACACCGCGCCCCTGTCCGGCCGCCCTCCCGGCAACGAGGACCACCGCGTCGAGGAGGCGGACGTCTTCAGCCTCCTGCGGGACCAGGGCCCTCCGCACACCGCGCAGGTCACCGCCGCCGGCGCCGCCTGGCTCGCTTCCGCCGCCGTCTACCCCCGCTCCACGCTCTCGCTCTGGGACACCCGGCCCGCCGCCCCCGGCGTCCTGCCCTGCGGCTCCGTGTTCGACGTGGTGAACGTGCCCACCACCTTCGGCCGCCGGATGCTCGACCGGTTATGGACCGAGGGCCCCGGCTCGGGCCCCGTCGCCATCCATCGCGGCCGGATGTTGCTCTTCGCCTGCCCCGGCACCGCCCAGCGGCTGCCCTCGCTGCTGAACTGGGAGGAATGGGGCGCCGCGAGCGGCGAGAGCCCCGTGCCGCCGATGCTGTGCCACGGCGCGGGCGACGCGGTGACGGTCCCCCCGCTCACCAACCCGGCCACCTCATCCGTCACCTCGGGGCCGCGCTGGGTGGTCGCCCCCGACGTCCGGCATCCGTGGCTGCCGGGGCCCGACGTCATGCTCTGGGCCTGTGTACGGGCGGCCAGGTCCGGGCCGGCCCCCACGGCGCGGATATCGATTTTTCCTCCCGCCGATCAGGATGCTAATGTCTACGACGTCACCAGGCGCCGTTAGCTCAGTTGGTTAGAGCAGCTGACTCTTAATCAGCGGGTCCGGGGTTCGAGTCCCTGACGGCGCACAGACGGAAAAGGCCCCTCGCGAGAGCGAGGGGCCTTTTCGTTGCCCGCGCGGGCCCGGCGGCCGGTCAGGCGCCCGGCGTGATCCGCACCGTCCACGCCCCCGACGGCGTACGGTCCGCCACCTCCACCCGCGTCCCGTCCCCCGCCACCGTGAACGTCTCCCCCACCCCCAGCGGCGCGTCCGCCAGCGGCGGGTAGACCGAGCTGCCCCAGCACGCCTCGGTGTCCGGGTGGGTGTCCACCACCTCGATGGGCCCGCCGCCCGAAGCCGTCTCGTTGCGCACCCGGTAGATGAGCACGCCCTCGGTGCAGGTGGACCGGTCGTTGCCGGCCGCACCCCGCGCCTCGACGGCGATCGCGCTGCCGTCCCCGGTCCTGACGACCGCGAGCCGGGTCCCGCCGGCCCCCGCCCGCACCGGGGCGGCCCCCAGCGGGTCCAGGGTGAGCAGGGTCCCGGCCGCGTCCGACACGCAGGCCACCTGCCGCCGGTCCAGCCAGCCCAGCTTCCACTTGTGCCAGCCGAAGAGCTCGGGAGCGAGCCCGAACTGGCTGCCCATCACGTCCCAGTCCCCGACATGCGTGTCCCAGTCCCCCTTCCCGTCCACCGGCCGGTGGTAGAGGTCGGGCAGGTCGAAGACGTGACCGGTCTCGTGCGCCAGCACATTGCGGTCCGGCGGGTGCTGCTCGAAGACGGTGACGATGCGCCTGATGTCCCGGCCGTCGGCGCGCAGCGGCCGGTCGAAGTTGACCACCTTGGTCGCGTCGGAGTCGACGCCCGGCGCGTCCGGGTCGGCGACGAAATAGACGACGTCGTACTTCGAGAAGTCCACCCGGGCATCGGACGCGGCGACCGCGTCGCGCAGATAGGCGGAGCGCCGCTCCGCGCCCCAGTCGCGCTGTATCCCGTACGCGGTGGAGGCCTCCGGCATCTGCACCCACTCGCGCTGCGGGTGCGGGCGCAGGGTGAACTTCCCGTACGAGGCGCGCGCGAAGAAGCGGCTGGTGGCCGGGAAGTGGTCGGCCGCGAGCTCGTCGGTGCGGATGGTCGGCGGCGAGTCCGGGAACGAAAGGAAGATCATGGCGGCGTCGAGGTCGCGATCGGGGCGGGGGTAGGACGCGTTCCAGGTGTCCAGGCCGAGCGAGTGGTGCGCGGGGGTGCGGGGCAGCAGGCAGGGCAGGCCGGCCCGCGCGGCCACCGCGGGCCCCGCGGCGAGCGAGGTGGCGGCGAGCGCCGTGAGGGAGGTGAGTACGGCCGCCGTACTGCGAAGGCGCAGGCGGGACCGGTCGACTCCCCCGGGTGTCAGCTGACGATCCACATCGACCTCCGGGTGCGGAATGCGGGACACCCCACCCACCTTGTGCCGATTTGGTAATAAACGCCCTGTTCCACTGCCCCACCCGGGTGACCGGCCGACACCCCGGCGAGATCACGGAAAGTCACAAACGGTCACAATGGAACACCTCAAGGCGCACCCGTGCAGAAACGATCGTCCGTGGGCACGCGCCACCCGGTCTCGCCACCGGGTAGCTGGATCGGCCGAGGCGCCAGCCTCTATGATCGGCACACTTTCCTGCGTGGAGCCCGCCCCCCGTACGGCGGCCCTCCACCCGGCCGACGACCTGACGAAACCTGTACGCGTCAATGCACTGCGGGAGCGAGCAGTGAGCCGAACCCCTGAAGGGCCGGGATCAGTCCCCGACACACTCCGCCCGTCCGTCACTGAGCGTCATGCACTGGCGGTCGGTCGTACCGCGTCCGAACTGCGTGACTACCGGGCCGCCTTCCAGGCCGCCCGGCCCGCGATGGCCCTCATCGACCGCGAGGGTCACGTCGTCTCCGCCAACCACTCGCTGGCCGACCTCTTCGGCATCGAGCCCGCCCTGCTCCACGACCGGGACGCGGCCGATCTGGTGGACCTCAGCGCCGACGCCCGCAGCCTGCGCGCCTACCGGGAGGTCCTCGCCGGTCGGCGCACCCGCTTCCGCTGCACCCGCAGGCTCAAGCACCCCGACGGGCGGTCCCTGTGGGCCGAGGTCACCCTCACGCCCATGGCGGACAGCAGCAGCGTGCTACTGCTGGTGTCGGACATCAGCGACCGGCGCGAGCTGCAGGCCCGGCTGCGTCACCTGCGGATGCACGACCCGGTGACCCGGCTGCCCAACCGCACGCTCTTCTTCGAGCGGCTCACGTCGGCGCTGGAGAACGCGACGTACGACACCGGGGGCACGGGCCGGGTCGGGCTCTGCTACCTGGACCTCGACGGCTTCAAGGCCGTCAACGACACCCTCGGTCACCCGATCGGCGACCGGCTGCTGACCGCGGTGGCCTCCCGGCTGTCCCGGTGCGCCGACCAGTACGGCCACGCCAACGGCCGCGGCCACCTGGTCGCCCGGCTCGGCGGCGACGAATTCGCCCTGCTCGTCGAGGACTCCACCGGCACCGAGCAGCTCGCCGATCTCGCCCAGGGGGTGCTGACCGCGCTCCAGCTCCCCTTCGACCTGGCCGGTCAGCGGCTCTCGGTCTCCGCGTCCATCGGGGTCGTCGAGCGGGCGGCGGCCGGCACCACGGCGACCGGTCTGATGCAGGCGGCGGACACGACGCTGTTCTGGGCGAAGGAGGACGGCAAGGCGCGCTGGACGCTCTTCGACCCGGAGCGCAACGCCAACCGGATGACTCGTCAGGCCCTGTCCAGCACACTGCGGCCCGCCGTCGAGCGGGGCGAGTTCATGCTGGAGTACCAGCCGCTGGTCGATCTGGAGGGCGGCCGGGTGCGGGGAGTGGAGGCGCTGGTCCGCTGGTCGCACCCGCAGTTCGGCATGCTCGCGCCGAATCGGTTCATCTCCATCGCCGAGGAGGACGGCTCGATCGTCCAGCTCGGCCGGTGGGTCCTGCACACCGCCTGCCGGCAGGCCAGGCAGTGGCAGACCGAGCATCCCGAGGCGCCGCCGCTGTTCGTCAGCGTCAATGTGGCGGTGCGTCAGGTCTGGGACTCCGACCTGGTCGCCGACGTCGCGGCGATCCTCGCCGAGACGGGGCTCGCGCCGGAGTTGCTCCAGCTGGAGCTCACTGAGTCGGCGGTGATGGGCTCGGCGGGCCGCCCGCTGGAGGCCCTGCAGGCGCTGAGTGACATGGGCGTCCACATCGCCATCGACGATTTCGGGACCGGGTACTCCAACCTCGCCTATCTGAGCCGGCTGCCGGTGTCCGTGCTGAAGCTGGACGGTTCGTTCGTACGCGGCTTCCGGTACGACGAGGGCGCGCATCCCAATCCGGCGGACGAGATGATCGTCGAAGCGATGGTCCAGCTCGCACACCGGCTGGGGCTCACCGTCACCGCGGAGTGCGTGGAGACGTCCGGGCAGGCGGCCCGGCTGCGGCGGATCGGGTGCGACACGGGGCAGGGGTGGCTGTACTCACGGGCGGTGGCGCCGGGGCGGATCGGGGAGATGATCGAGGCGGCGGAGCGGGTGTAGGGGGCGGGATGCGGGTGTCTGCGGCGCGATTCCCCTGCCCGAAACCGGGGCAGCCCCCGGCCCCGGACGCCCTCCGGCGATTGAGGACTTCGGGAAGGGGCGGGCAGGGGAACAGCCCGCCGTAGGCGCTCAGCCTCCCGCTCAGCCCCGCCCGCCCGGCAGCCCGTACGCGTCCGCGATCAGCTCGTAGCTCCGCAGCCGCGCCGCGCCCCCGTGCGCGTTGGCCGTGATCATCAGTTCGTCCGCGCCGGTCTGCTTCGTCAGGTCGTCGAGCCCCGCGCGCACCTCGTCCGGCGTGCCATGGATGACGTTGCCCAGCCAGCTGTCGACGAAGTCCCGCTCCATCGCGCTGAATTCGTATGCCTCCGCCTCCTCCGGGGTGGGAATCAGCCCCGGGTTCCCGGTGCGCAGCCGGAGCATCGACAGGGCTCCGGTGAGGACCTGGCGGCGGGCCTCCTTCTTGTCCTCGGTCGCCAGCGCCGAGACGCCGATGACGGCGTACGGGGCGTCGAGGACCGCGGACGGGCGGAAGGACTCGCGGTAGAGGTCGAGCGCCGGGATGGTGTTCTGCGCGGAGAAGTGGTGGGCGAAGGCGAACGGCAGGCCCAGCGACCCGGCGAGGCGCGCGCTGAAGCCGGACGAGCCGAGCAGCCACACCGACGGGCGCCCCGGCGGGCCCTGGACGGGTCCGGGCACCGCGTGGATGCGGGAGTACGGGTGGCCGTCCGGGAAGTCGTCGTCCAGGAATCGCGTCAGCTCGGCGAGCTGCTGCGGGAAGTCGTCCGCGCCCTCGCGCAGCCGGTCGCTGCGCCGCAGCGCCGCCGCCGTCCCGCCGTCCGTGCCGGGAGCACGCCCCAGACCCAGGTCGATGCGGCCGGGCGCGAACGCCTCCAGCGTGCCGAACTGCTCGGCGATGACCAGCGGCGCGTGATTGGGCAGCATGACACCGCCCGAGCCGAGCCTGATGCGCTCGGTGTGGGCGGCGAGGTGGGCCAGGATCACCGCCGGGGACGAGCTGGCGACGCCGGGCATCGAGTGGTGCTCGGCCACCCAGTAGCGATGGAAGCCGCGGTTCTCCGCGAGCTTGGCGATGTCGACGCTGGTGCGCAGCGCCTCGCTCGCCGTGTGACCACTGCCGACCGTCGCGAGATCGAGTACGGACAGGGGTACGGGCGCGCTTCCGCTCGCCGTGCCTCGAATCGCGTTCACCGCTGGCCCCTCCTAGTTCGGTACGTACAACACCAGACCGAACAGGAGGGGCTCTCCGGTTATTCCCTTCCCGGCCGGCCCGACCTCACGGCCGCCGGGAGAACAGCGTGCCGAGTTTCGGTCCCCGCACCCGCCGCTCCACCAGCCGCAGCCCCTCCCACACCGTCACCTGGTTCGCGGTGAGGACCGGTTTGCCGAGGACTTCCTCCAGCTCCGGGAGGTGCTCGGCGGTGTGCAGCGCCGTATCGGGCAGCAGCACCACCTCCGCGTCCGGATGGTCGCCCGCGCGGGCCAGGGCCAGCACCTCGTCCCGGCCCCAGGTGCCCACCTCGGCGGCCGTGATGATGCCGCTGCCGCGCGCCGCGACCACCTCGATGTCCGAGGACTTGAGGAAGTCGGTGAAGTACGCCGCCACGTCCTGCGGGTAGGTCGCCGCGATCGCGACCCGGGTCGCGCCCAGCTCCCGTACCGCGTGGGCGAAGGCGAAGGACGTACTGGACGCGGGCAGGCCCGCCGTCAGCGCCAGCGTGCGCACCTGCTCGTGGGCGCCGTCCCAGCCGAGGACGAAGCTCCCGCTCGTACAGGCCCAGACCACCGCCTCCGCGCCCGCCAGCCGCAGCTCCTCGACGCCGGCCGCGAGACGGGGTGCCGAGCCCATTTCGAGCAGGGCGTCGACGCGATGCGCGTCCTCGCCGATGTCGGTGTGGACCAGGGGCAGTCTCACATCGCTGTCGAGGAGCATTTCGATGCGCGGGTAATCGTCCTCCGCGGAGTGTCCGGGATAGAGAAATCCGACCGCTGTCATGCCCACCCTTCCTGTCCTTCGGGCTGCCCCTGCGCCTGTACCGGTGATTGCGCGCGGGGCTGCTCCTGGGTATCCGTTTCGACCGGCTCCGTGCGTTCGAACAGCAGTTGCTGGTACGGGCCGACGGCATGCGAACCGATTCTCCGCAACGCGGACCACATGGTGACCTGATTCGCGGAAATCACCGGCATGCGCAGCTCCGCCTCCAGCTGAGGAATCACGTCGTACGTCGGCAGATTGGTGCAGCTGATGAACAGACAGTCGGCGGCTCCCACGACCGCCTGGCGTGCCATGTCCACCACGTCCCGGTACGGGACTTTCCAGATGTGCCGGGTAAGGCCGAGAAAAGCCCGCCCCGTCACCGCGATTCCGGCCTCCGCCAGGTACTCCTCCAGGGAGCTGGTCACCGATTCCGTGTAGGGCGTGACCAGCGCGATGCGCCGGGCGCCGATCTCTCCGAGCGCGTCGAGCAACGCTCCCGATGTGGTGACCGAGGGGAGTTCCCCGGCCTGAGACATGGCCTCGCACATGGCACGCTCCCCGGCGACACCGCCGACGAAACTTCCCGATGTGCAGGCGTAGGCGACAACTTCGGGGGCAACCGCGATCAGGGCCCGTACCGCATCGCGCAGCGTCTCGTGTTCGCTGACCAGCCTGGCGAGGTCAAGACTGACCTCGACGGGCACGAAAGGGGTGCGGGTGAGATGCAGCGAAACCCCGTCCGGAGTCCAGCGCCACAATTCCCGGTCGAGTGCGAAGTCGAAAGGGGCCACAACGCCTACTCCACGTTGTGGCCTCGGTCCGCCCAGGAAAGAGATGTCCAATGCGACCCCCTAGGAGGTGCGGGTATTGACGACGTTAGTTTCTGGTGCGAGCGTGGTCAATCCGTACATCTCAGACGTTGCGAAACGGTTTCCACTCCATGTCTGAAGCAACTCTTCTTGTCCTGGACGCCGATCCACCGCCACGTCTCGGCCGGCTGGCCGGACGGGCCCACATCCTGCACGGTGACGAGCGGACGCTCGCTCGTCAACTACCACTGGCAGACGCGCTTCTGGTCTGGGACTTCACCTCGGACGCGGTGTGTCGCGCCTGGCCAGGGGACGGCCCCAGGCCGCGCTGGGTGCACACCGCCAGCGCGGGCGTGGACCATCTCCTGTGCCCCGAGCTGGTGGCCTCCGACACGGTGGTGACCAACGCCCGGGGGATCTTCGATCTGCCCATCGCGGAGTACGTCGCGGGGCTGGTCCTGGCCATGGCCAAGGACTTCGCCGGCAGCCTGGAGCTCCAGCGTCAGCGGCGCTGGCGGCACCGGGAGACCGTGCGGGTGGCGGGCAGTCGCGCGGTGGTCGTCGGCTCCGGGCCGATCGGCCGGGAGACCGCCCGGCTGCTGACGGCGCTCGGCATCACCACCGCGCTGGTCGGGCGCACCGCACGCCCCGGCGTGCACGGCACCGACGAGCTGCCCGCACTGCTCGCACGCGCCGACTGGGTGGTGTGCGCGGCGCCGCTGACGGACTCCACCCGGGGCATGTTCAACGCGGCGGTCTTCGACGCCATGCAGCCGTCGGCCCGTTTCATCAATGTGGGGCGCGGGCAGCTCGTCGTCGAGGACGACCTCGTCGCGGCGCTGACGAAGCGGTGGATCGCGGGCGCGGCGCTGGATGTCTTCAGTCAGGAGCCGCTGCCGCCGCAGAGCCCGCTGTGGGACGTCCCGGGCCTCATCGTCTCCCCGCACATGAGCGGCGACGTAGTCGGCTGGCGCGACCAGCTGGGCACCCAATTCGTTGAGCTGTACGAGTTGTGGGCGGCCGGAAGCCCTCTGCCGAACGTGGTCGACAAGAAACGTGGGTACGTCCCCACGCATGACTGAACTGAGCGCATTGACCGCCCGCCAACTCCTGGCAGGTTACGAGAAGGGCGAGTTCACCCCCGTCGACGCGACCCGCGCCGTGCTGGACCGGATCGAGGCCGTCGATCCGCTGGTCAACGCCTTCGTCCGGGTGGACGCCGAGGAGGCGATGGCGCAGGCGGAGGCAGCCGCCGCGCGTCGGCGCGCGAAGGAGCCGCAGGGGCTGCTCGACGGGGTGCCGGTTTCGGTGAAGGACATCTTCCTGATGCGCGGCGGCCCGACCCTGCGGGGCTCCAGGACCGTACGCACCGAGGGGCCGTGGGACGAGGACGCGCCCGCGGTGGCGCGGCTGCGTGAGCACGGCGCGGTCCTCCTCGGCAAGACGACCACGCCCGAGTTCGGCTGGAAGGGCGTCACCGATTCCCCGCAGAGCGGGGTGACCCGCAATCCGTACGCCCCCGCGCGCACGGCGGGCGGCTCCAGCGGCGGCAGCGCGGCGGCCGTGGCGCTGGGCGCGGGCCCGCTCTCGCTCGGCACGGACGGCGGCGGCTCGGTGCGCATCCCGGCCTCCTTCTGCGGCATCTTCGCGCTGAAGCCGACGTACGGGCGGGTACCGCTCTACCCGTCCAGCCCCTT
The DNA here is from genome assembly GCF_051131715.1 of Streptomyces sp. A5-4. Lineage (NCBI taxonomy): Bacteria > Bacillati > Actinomycetota > Actinomycetes > Kitasatosporales > Streptomycetaceae > Streptomyces > Streptomyces sp. A5-4. Next base: position 2,674,522 of record NZ_CP178591.1, read on the forward strand.
CGGCACGCTCGCGCACGCGGGCCCGATGACCAGGGACGCATCGGACGCGGCACTGCTGATGGACGTCATCAGCGGCGCGGACTGGCGCGACTGGTCGCAGCTGGGCCCCGGCGAAAGCCTCAGCGGGTCGCTGGAGGGCGGGGTGCGGGGCCTGCGGGTGGCGTACTCGGCGTCGTTCGGCGGGCAGGTCTCGGTGCGGCCCGAGGTCGCCGCGGCGGTGCGCGGGGCCGTGGAGAAGCTGGCCGACCTCGGCGCGTACGTCGAAGAGGCCGACCCCGCCATGGGAATCGAGCACGGCGGCGCCGACCCGGTGGAGGCCTTCCACACGCTGTGGTTCAGCGGCGCCGCCCGGCTGGTGCAGCACTTCGGCCCCGAGCAGCGGGATCTCCTCGACCCGGGGCTGCGCGAGGTGTGCGAGGCGGGGGCCGGGCTCAGCGCGCTGGACTACCTCTCGGCCGTTGACGCCCGGATGGATCTGGGCCGGCGCATGGGCCGCTTCCACTCGACGTACGACCTGCTGGTCACCCCGACCCTGCCGATCACCGCCTTCGAGGCGGGCGTCGAGGTGCCGAGGGGGTCGGGGCACCGGCGGTGGACAGGATGGACGCCCTTCACGTACCCCTTCAATCTGACCCAGCAACCCGCCGCGACCGTGCCCTGCGGCACGGACGTCGACGGGCTGCCGATCGGGGTGCAGCTGGTGGCCGCGCGCCACCGGGACGCCTTGGTGCTGCGCGCGGCGCACGCGCTCTACGGGAGCGGGATCACGGAGATTCGCCGGCCCGCCTGAAGCTGAGCGTCTCGCCCAGCGCGCCCGAGCGCCAGAGGTCCTGGCAGGCCTCGGCCATCCGGTCGAGGCCGTCGACGACGGTGCCCCAGACGATGCCGGGGACCCAGCCCGTATCGCCGTTGAGCAGCAGGTTGTTGCGTTCGTAGAAGAGCGCGAGGTCGACGACGCCGTGGCCGTCCTTGAGGGCGGCCTTCGGCCCGTAGCCGTGCGACGCGGTGCCCAGCTGGGTGTCGGAGAAGGCGAAATAGCAGAGGTCGCCGGGGATGGGGGTGACGGTCGGATTCTCCAGCGGCGGCTCCTGTGCGGCGAAGGGGGCCAGCAGCGCGTAGATCTCGTTGCGCGCGTACTTCGCGTGGTACACGTCCCCGCCCAGCGGGAGCGCCTCCCACACCGCCGCGCAGGTCAGCGGCGCGCGGTCGTCGAGGAGTTTCGCGGTGCAGCGCACACCGCGCTTGTCGAGCGAGACTTCGATGAAGCGGTCATTCATGCGCTCTCCTCACAGTCCTGTTCCTGCACGTTAGGGCACCCGGGTATCGGTGCAACACCTCATCGGGTACGTGCCGTTGTGTCCGCATTGCGCGAGTCGGGGCCGGAAATGATCGGCATATCTTTTCCCGCCTCGGGTAGTAGCGCGCCCATGGCTCCACCACAGGGGAACAATCCAAGAAGCACAGGACGCGGGCTACGGCGCCGCTCGCTGCTCGCAGGAGCTGCGGCGCTCGGCGCCGTCGGCGCCATGGGTGCGACGAGCGCGTGCAGCCGGGTGGCCACCGCCGACATCGGGGACGGGGGAACGCTGCTGGACCAACTGCGCGCGAAGAAGACCGTGCGGCTGGGGCTGGCGGGCGAGCAGCCCTACAGCTACATCGGCAAGGACGGCGAGATGACGGGCTCCGCCCCGACCATCGCCAAGCGCATCTTCAAGGAGCTCGGGGTGGAGAACGTACAGCCGTTCGCCACCGAGTTCGGCTCGCTGATCACCGGCTTGAATTCGCTGCAGTTCGACGTGGTCGCCGCCGGGATGTACATCAATCCCGAGCGCTGCGAGCAGGTGATTTTCGCCGATCCCGAGTACCAGATGCTCGACGCGTTCCTCGTACCCACGGGGAACCCCAAGAACCTCCACACCTACAAGGACATCGCCAGGTCCGGGGCCAGGATGGCGACCGGCGTGGGCTACGCGGAGATCGCGTACGCCGAGGAGGCCGGGGTCAAGAACGTGACGACCCTGCCGGACCAGCTCGCGGGCCTGCTGGCCGTCGAGCAGGGCCGCGTCGACGTCTTCGTCGGCACGGCGGTCACCGTGCGCAACGTCGTGGAGGAGACCGAGACCTCGAAGGCCGAGGCCACCGACGAGGTCACGCCCCTCGTCGACGGCAAGCCCGTCATCGACGTCGGCGCCTTCGCGTTCCGCACCCCGGAGACCAACCTCCGCGACGCGTTCAACCGTGAGCTGCACAAGCTGAAGAAAAGCGGTGAACTGCTGGAGATCATGCGGCCCTTCGGATTCGGGAAGGACCAGATGACGACCATCACGGCCAAGGAGAAGTGCAAGCCATGAGCGAAATCAGCGCTGGTTTGTGGGAACTCCTCCTCAAAGGCGTGTGGATCACGGTCCAGCTGACCGTGCTCAGCGCCGCCCTCGCCGCGGCGGTGGCCTTCTTCATCGGCCTCGCCCGCGCCCACCGGCTGTGGATCGTGCGCTTTCTGTCCGGTGCCTACTTCGAGATTTTCCGCGGTACGTCCGCGCTGATTCTGATGTTCTGGATCTTCTTCGTGCTGCCGCTGGGCTTCGGCTGGCAGCTCGTACCGATGTGGGCCGCCGTGCTGGCACTGGGGCTCACCTACGGCGCGTACGGCTCGGAGGTCGTGCGCGGCGCCATCAACGCGGTGGCGCCCGCCCAGCGCGAGGCGGGAGTCGCGCTGAGCTTCACCCCCGCACAGCAGCTGCGGAAGATCATCCTGCCGCAGGCCTGGCCCGAGATGATCCCACCCTTCAACAACCTCCTGATCGAGCTGCTCAAGGGCACCGCCCTGGTCTCGATCATGGGCGTCGGCGACATCGCCTTCGCCGCCTCGCTGGTGCGCAACGCGACCGGCCAGAGCGCGCCCGTCTACACGATCATCCTGGTGATGTACTTCGTGCTCGCCTTCGTCCTCACTCGTGGCATGCGCGTCCTGGAGCGCCAGGCGAAGGCCGGTATCGGCCAGCGGCCCGAGAAGACCGGCGGCCTCACCCGCAAGCTCGGCATCCGCCGTCAGTCCGAGATCTCGATCAGCGCGGGAGGTGACGCCTGATGGCATGGGACTGGTCCGCGGTCGGCGATTTCATGCCGAGGTTCTTCGACGGTCTGCTCGTCACCCTGCAGGCCCTGGTGCTGGGCGCGCTCGTCGCGTTCACGCTCGGCCTGGTGTGGGCGATGGCTCAACGCTCCAGCCTGGCGGTGGTGCGCTGGCCGGTGAACATCATCACCGAGTTCGTGCGCAACACCCCGCTGCTGGTGCAGCTGTTCTTCCTCTACTACGTACTGCCGGAGTGGGGCATCACGCTCAGCGCGATGGTCACCGGTGTCATCGGCCTCGGTCTGCACTACTCCACGTATACCGCCGAGGTCTACCGGGCCGGTATCGACGGCGTCCCCGCCGGACAGTGGGAGGCGGCCACCGCGCTCAGCCTGCCGCGGGTCCGCACCTGGGGCGCGGTCATCCTGCCGCAGGCGATCCGCCGTGTCATCCCGGCGCTGGGCAACTACGTCATCGCGATGCTCAAGGACACTCCGATGATCTTTGTGATCGGAGTGATGGAAATGCTCGGCGAGGCGCGCCAGTTCGCCTCAGAGACCTTCCTGACGGTCGAGGTCTTCACCGTCGTCGGTGTCGCCTTCATCGTCATCTCCTACCCGGCATCCCTTCTCATGCGAGCACTGGAGCGTCGCCTTGTCCGCTGACAGCAATCCCGCGAACACGTCGAAAGAGACGGCCAACCCCGCGGCGGACGGCCAAGAGCTGATCCGCTTCGACAAGGTCACCAAGCGCTTCGGCACCAACACGGTGCTGGATTCGCTGGACTTCACGGTCTCCTCCGGCAAGCACGTGACCCTGATCGGCCCGTCCGGATCGGGCAAGACCACGATCCTGCGGCTGCTGATGACGCTGCTGAAGCCGGACGAGGGGCACATCAAGGTCGGCGGCCAGTACCTCACGCACGAGGAGAAGGACGGCAAGCTCGGGCCGGCCGGCGAGAAGCACGTGCGCGAGGTGCGCAAGAACATCGGCATGGTGTTCCAGCAGTTCAACCTCTTCCCCAACATGAAGGTCCTGCGCAACATCACCGAGGCTCCGGTGCACGTCCTGGGACTGTCCGAGGACGAGGCCGTGGAGCGGGCGAAGGGGCTGCTCGACCTGGTCGGGCTCGGGGACCGTGTCGACGCGTACCCCTCCCAGCTGTCCGGCGGTCAGCAGCAGCGCGTGGCCATCGCCCGCGCGCTCGCCATGCGCCCGCAGGTGCTGCTGCTCGACGAGGTCACGTCGGCGCTCGACCCCGAGCTGGTGACCGGCGTGCTCGACGTACTGCGGGACATCGCCCACAGCACCGACATCACGATGCTATGCGTCACCCACGAGATGAATTTCGCCCGGGACATCTCGGACGACGTGCTGATGTTCGACGCGGGTCGCGTCATCGAGTCGGGACCGCCGGAGAAAATCTTCAGCGACCCGGACCACGAGCGCACCCGGGAGTTCCTGAGCGCGGTGCTCTGATCCCCCGGCGCACTGGCCGGTAACTCTGCCCCTGGCATATGCCAGGGTGGCGCGCCCCAGCTTACGGGCATGGGGCGCGCCACCAATCTTGTCAACACCGGCCCCTGAGGCGTGCCTTGGCGGCTATCGTGGACGGGATGCAAGCGGTCACAACCTGCTAGGCCGATCCTCCGCACATAGCTGAATCGGATGAACTGATGAGTTGGCCGGTACTTCGATAAGTGCGGGTCGTTGTTCTGGACGTGCCGATATCTCGTTCGTGTCGTTCCCGGGTCCAGCGCCCCCGCATGTCGGTGGAGTTGGCGCCTGTGGTGGAGAGGCGTCTGGGTGCTCTGCCTGCCTCTGCCGAGTTTCTGCGCCGGCTGGACGTGGCCGGGATCATCGACGAGCTGTGTCCTGTCCGTGAGGTGGCTCATCTGACGCACGGGCAGGTCGTCGAGGCGCTGATCGCCAACCGGCTGTCCTCGCCGACCTCGATGGTGCGGGTGGAGGACTGGGCGCGGAAGTGGGCTGTCGAGGAGGTCTTCGGCATCGAGCCGGACCTGCTCAACGACGACCGTATCGCCCGCGCTCTGGACGCGATCGCCCCGCACCTGGAGGAGATCACCGGCTCGGTCGGCGCGCAGGCCATCGCGGAGTTCGGCATCGATACCGCTCAGATCCACTGGGACATGACGTCGATCTCCATGTTCGGCGCCTACCCGGACCAGGAAGAGGAGTACGCGCAAGTCAGATACGGTCACCCCAAGGACCGGCGGGTCGACCTGAAGCAGGTCCAGGCCGGGCTGGCCGTCACCCGCGACGGTGGCATCCCCGTCTTCCACCGTGCCTACGACGGCGGAGCGGGCGAGGTCGCCCAGGTCGTCGGCGCGATGAAGGCCCTGCGGAAGATCGCCGACCGCAAGGACTTCCTGCTCGTCGCGGACTCCAAACTGGTGTCCTACCCGAATGTCACCGCCCTGCTTGACGCCCGGGTCGGATTCGTCGCCCCCATACCCGCGGCCCAGGTCAAAGCCGGCTTCTACGCCACTGCCGACCTCGGGGCCGCCGAGCTGGTCGACTACGTCAACGACCGCGACCGCGAGCGGGAGACCCCCGCCGACCAGCGCGAGTCCTACCGGGTCCTGGAAGACGTCCACGCCATGGCAGGACCACGCAAGCGCGACCCGGTCCACCACCTGCGCCGGATCCTGGTCCACTCCACCGGCAACGCGGAGGGCCAGCGCAAAGCACGCGCCAAGCGTCTGGCCAGAGCCACCGAGGATCTGGAGAAACTGCAAAACTCGGCCGGCGGCCGGTACTACACCACCGCCGAGAAGGTCCAGGCCCGGATCGGGGTGATCACCAAGTCCCGCCGGGTCGCCAGCTGCCTGCGTACCACCGTCACCGCCGGCCCCGACGGGAAACCCACTCTGGCCTGGCACTTCGACGAGGACGTCCTGGCCGCCGAAGCCGCCGCCGACGGCTGGTACTCCCTGGTCACCGCTCTGACTCCGGAGCAGGCCGACACGGCCGAGGTCTTCCGGCGCTACAAAGGCCAGGGAGTGGTCGAACGCCGCTACGGCGAGTTCAAAGGCCCCCTGGCCGTCGCGCCGCTGTTCCTGGAGCACAACCGCCGCATCACGGCCTTGATCACCGTGATCTGCCTGGCCCTGCTGGTCTACTGCCTGATCGAACGCCAGGTCCGCCAGGCCCTGGGCCCCGAGCAGACCATGGCCGGCCTCTACCCCGACAACCGCAAGGTCCGACCCACCGGCCGCATGATCCTCTACCACCTCGACGGCCTCATGCTCCGCCCCGGCACCGCCACCGACCCACCCGTCATCCTCATCAGCCGAGGAGTCCAAGCACACCTACTCGAACTCCTCGGCATCGACGAAACCCGGCCCCGCTGGCTGGAGACCTAAAGCCCCATGTGCGAAGTCACCGGCTAGGGGGAACCGTGGCGCTGAAGCCGGAGTCCACCGCGCCGTTCCATTCGGTGCAGTACGCCCTGCGTGTGCTGGAGGCCGTCTCCAAGCACGGGGGCGGCGTCACCGACGCGCAGATCGCCCGTGAGACCGGGCTCCCCACCGTCCATCTGTCGTCCCTGCTGCTGATGCTCCGCCGCGAGGGATACGTCGAGCAGGTCACCGGCGGCGCCTACGTCGTGGGCGACTCACTGGTGCTGCTCGGCTCGGGCGCCACCCGCCGCGACGCGCTCCAGGCCAAGCTCCAGCAGACCCTCGACCACCTCCGTGACTCGGTGGGCGCGGCGATCTACATCAGCCGGTACATCGACGGCGAGATCCGGGTCACCGAGATCGCCGACGGCCCGCTGACCCCCGCGGTGAACGAGTGGGTCGACTTCAGATCCGCCGCGCACGCCAGCGCGATCGGCAAGTGCCTGCTGACCCAGCTCGACCAGAACGGCCGCCGCGACCACGTCTCCCGGCACCGGACGGCCCGGCTCACCTCCAGGACGATCACCAACGAGCGCGTGCTGTTCTCCACCCTGGACAGCCAGCCCGCGACGGTGCCGATGCTCGACCTGCAGGAGTACGCGGTGGGCACGGTCTGCGCGGCCGTGCCGCTGACGGCCGGATCCACGGTGGGCTGTCTGGCCCTCTCCCTGCCGGTCGAGCACGCCCACCGACTGCGGGCGGCGGCGGACACCCTCAACCGCAGGGCAGCGCCGATGGTCCTGTCCCTGGCGCTCTGAGGCGACCGAAGGCGGTCGAAACCACCCCTGGGGACCAGGTACTATTTACGAGTCGCGCGCCGTTAGCTCAGTTGGTTAGAGCAGCTGACTCTTAATCAGCGGGTCCGGGGTTCGAGTCCCTGACGGCGCACCGACGAAAGGCCCCATGCGAGAGCGTGGGGCCTTTCGCATGCCCGCCCGCGGCCCCTCTCCGGTCTCACGCCCGCAGATAGGCGAGGACGGCGAGGACCCTGCGGTGGGTCTCCCCGGCCGGCGGCAGGTCGAGCTTCCCCAGGATGTTGCCGATGTGCTTGCCCACGGCCGCCTCCGACACCACCAGCTCGGCGGCGATCGCCCCGTTGGACTTCCCCTCGGCGACCAGGGCGAGGACCTCACGCTCCCGCGGGGTCAGCCGCTCCAGCGGGTCGCGGCGCCGCCGCAGCAGCTGGCGTACGACCTCGGGGTCGACCACCGTTCCGCCGTCGGCGACCCGCACGAGCGCGTCCAGGAACTCCTCGACCTGACCGACCCGGTCCTTGAGCAGATACCCGACGCCGGTGCCGTCACCGGCGTCGAGCAGCTCGGTGGCGTACGAGCGCTGCACGTACTGGCTGAGGACCAGCACGGGCAGCGCGGGGCGCTCGGCGCGCAGGGCGACGGCGGCGCGCAGCCCCTCGTCCTGGAAACCGGGCGGCATCCGGACGTCGGTGACCACGATGTCCGGGTCGTGCTCGGTGACGGCCTCGTACAGCGCGTCCGCGTCCCCGACCGCCGCCACGACCCGATGGCCGAAGCGGGAGAGCAGTTCGGTCAGCCCCTCACGCAGCAGGACACTGTCCTCGGCCAGAACTACCTTGAGGGGGCGGTCGGTTCGCAAGGGATCTCCACACACAGCACGGTCGGACCGCCCGGCGGGCTGGTCAGCGACAGTGTGCCATCGAGGACGGCGACCCGGTCGGCCAGCCCGGTCAGCCCGCTGCCTGCGGCCGGGTCGGCGCCGCCGGCACCGTCGTCGCGCACGACGACCGCCAGCCGGCCCGCCCGGTGCCGGGCGGTGATCCACGCGCGGCTCGCGCCACTGTGCTTGGCCACGTTGGCCAGGGCCTCGCAGACGGCGAAGTAGGCGGCGGTCTCGACGGGGGCGGGCAGCCGGGGCAGCTCGACGTCGGTGTTGTCGCCGGTGTCGGTCTCCACCGGTACGGCCGAACGATCGGCGGCGTCGGCGAGCGCCGCTCCGAGCCCGTAGTCGGCGAGGACCTGCGGGTGGATGCCGTGGATCAGCTCGCGCAGCTCGGTGAGGACCTTGCCCGCCTCGCTGTGAGCGCGAGTGAGCCGATCGGCCAGCGCGCCGGCCCCTGCCGGCACGTCGAGCCTGGCCAGGCCCAGCGTCATGGTGAGGGCGACCAGCCGCTGCTGCGCGCCGTCGTGCAAATCCCGCTCGATGCGGCGCCGTTCGGCTTCGAAGGCGTTCACCAGGCGGGCCCGTGAGCGGGTCACCTCGGTGAGTTCGTCGCGCAGATCGCCTTCGCGCGGGGCGAGCAGCAGCCGGGTGAGCTGGGCGCGGGCGCCGGCCAGCGCACCGAGCAGGTAGAGAAGCACGCCGAGGATTACGAGCCCCAGCAGCGCCGCCGCGAACGCCGCCGGATAGCCGGTGACCAGAGGCCCCTTGACGACCCGTACCTCCTCGCCGTCGATGGCCAGTTGCACGGGTGCGGCCATCATCATGACGGGCAGGCCCACCGCGACCGTCACGGCCAGCAGGTCGAGGGGCCACAGCACGAAGGCGTGCAGCAGGGCGTACGCGAGCTCGCGCCAGGTCGCCTGTTCCCGAAGCCGCAGCCGCGCCCAGGCGCCGAGGCCCGGCTCGGTGGGGACGCGATGCGGATCCGCCGCCGCGTCCTTGTCGACGAGCAGCAGCCGGCGCCGCTCGACGGCCGCCAGCGGCAGCCCCGCGAGCAGCAGCAGCGGCAGCCCGACGAGCGCCAGCGAGAACACGGCGAGCACGAACAGGGCGAGCAGCGCCGGGAGTCCGGTGAGCACACTGCCGAACAGATACCCGGCGGAGCGCCAGGGCCAGCCGGAGCGCAGATAGTCGGGGCTGGTCAGGGCCTGCCAGGGGGTACGGGCGGTCATGGCGGCAACGGTAGGCGGCCGGGGCGCGGGGGTGCGATGGGGCCTGGGGGTGTGCCCGGGGTGGGGCTGGGCCTACCCCGCGGCCGCGCGGGCGCGGCGGGGAACGCGCCCGCCCGCGCGGCGACCCGCTAGCTCCCGCTGCCCACTGCCGCCAGCACCGCCCGCGCCTGGTGATCCGCTCCGAGCTTGTTCGGGTGGAACGGGACCGCGAGCCCCGGCGGATTCGTCGTCACCGGGATCAGGCCCTCCACCCACTTGACCCCCGGCGCCCGGCACACATCGTGTCCGACACTTGAGCTGTACGTATCGACGAAGCCAGCCCCGGACTCCCGCGCGGCCCGCCGCAGCATCGCGTTCAGCTCCACCAGCCGCGCCCCGAACCACCGCAGGTCGGCGTCCAGCATCTGCACATAGGGATAGCAGCCGCGGTCCGGCGAGATACCGGCCAGGTAGTCGACCACCAGGACGGTCGCCCCGGGCGAGCGCTGCTTGATGCCGTCCACCGCGGCCACGATCTTCGGCTGCGCCGCGACGATCCGCTCCGACATGAGGTCCTTGCCCCCGGCCTCCCAGGCCGCCCGGCAGGGTTTGGCCAGGGGCGTGGGCAGCAGGCTGACGCAGTCGCCGATGGCCGCCGCGAGCCCGACGTCGTTGCCGCCCATGCCCATGGTGACCAGGTCGGTGCTGGGCGTCAGCCGGTCGAACTGCGGGGCGTTCACCCCGTCTGCCAGGACAGGGACGCGGTTGACGTCCTGCGAGGCGGTGAGGTGCACGGTGGTCGCCGCGCCACAGGTGGCGTCGCGGAAGGTGGTGATGCCGAGCTTCTCGGCGACCTGCTTGGGGTAGTTCCAGGTGCTCTGGGCGCAGCCCACCGGAGCGTGCCCGGTCGCGACGTTCAGGACGGTGACGTCCGCGGACCAGGAGTCGCCCAGCGCGACGTACTCGCCGAAGCGGGGTTTCGCGCTGTCGGCGTGCGCGGGCATCGCGGCGGCGGTCAGCGCGCAGGCGGTGGCGAGAGCGACGAGCAGGCGACGGCGTGGCGTCAAGGAATGCCTCCGGGCGGCGGAAGAAGTGAGTAAAGGGAGGAAGAGGAAAAGGGTGATCAACAGAAATCCAGTCACCGCCCGAGCCCCGCCCGCACCACATTCACGGCGGATTCACCCACGTGCGCCGCACAATCGCCCGTCAGTGCGCCGCCCCGCGCACGTCCACGGGCGTGGCCCCCGCACGCACCCGCCCACACAGCCCGTCCGCGCCACCCGTTCCACGCGCGGGGACCCGCGCCCGCCCGTCAGCGCGTCAGGTCCGCCTCGCGCCCGTGCACGCGGTACTCCGCCAGCAGCCGTGCCACGTCGTCCCCGGTCAGCGGCCGGTACCCGGCTTCGCCGGGCGGCGCCCACCACACCGGGTCCGGGCAGCGGAAGCCCTCGCGGCGCAGCGCGACCCGGTGCACCTTGTTCGTCGCGGTCACCGGCATCCGCGGTACGACGCGTACGAAGCGCGGCGTCATCTTCGTCCCCATGTCGGCCTGGGCGCCGAGGAATCGGCCGAATGCGGCGGCGGAGAACGCGGCGCCCTCGCGCATCGCGAGCGTCGCCATCACCTGGTCGCCCGCGACCGGGTCGGGCACCGCGTAGACCGCGACGCCCGCCGCGTCCTGCCATCGCGCGAGGATGCTCTCGATCATCGCGGCGGCGAGGTTCTCACTGTCGACGCGCAGCCGGTCGTCGGTGCGGCCCGCGAAGTGCAGGAAGCCGTCGGTGTCGCGGAAGAAGAGGTCGCCGGTCCAGTACCAGCCGCCGCGCCTGCGGTCCGCCTCGGCGCTCTCGTTGCGCCAGTACCCCTCGAAGGGGTTGGGTCCGCGGTTGACCAACTCGCCTATCGCCTCGGTTCCGTTGACGAGTTTCCCGTCCGCGTCGAACACAGCGGACGGCCGTTCGCGGCCCGTCTCCGGGTCGACCACCGCCAGGTCGTCCCCGGGCGCGGCCCGGCCGATCGCGCCCGGCGGGGTGTCGGCGGTGCGTTGGATCGCGGCGCCGCCCTCGGAGGATCCGTAGCCCTCGACGAGTCGCACTCCGAAGCGTTCGGTGAACCGTGCCGCGTCGACCGCGCCCGCCTCCGTCCCGAAGCCGGTCCGCAGCGGGTTGTCCCGGTCGTCGGGCCGCTCGGGGGTGGCGAGCAGGTACTGGACGGCCCGCCCCACATAGGTGAAGTACGTCGCGCCGTACTCCCGTACGTCGTCCAGGAACCGGGACGCGGAGAAGCGCCGCCGCAGCGCGATGCCCGCGCCGCCCGCGAGGGCCGGCGCCCAGTCCGCGATCACCGCGTTGCCGTGGAACATGGGCATGCAGATGTAGTGGACGTCGTCCCGGCGCACCCCGAAGTGGGCGACGAGCGACTGTCCCGCTGCCGCCAGTCGCCCCTGGGTGCAGATCGCCGCCTTGGGCGCGCCGGTCGAGCCGGAGGTGAAGTAGAGCAGCAGCCGGGCGGACGGGCCGACGGAGCCGGATCGCGCGAGGGTGGCCTCGCCCGGCTTGGCGTCGGCGTACGGGGCGAGCAGCCGTGCGTACGCCTCGGTGTCGGTGACGAGGATCCGCACTCCGGGCAGGTCGAGGCCGTCGAGCAGCGGCAGGTGGGCCCGCTCGGTGACCAGCACCCGGCAAGCGGTGTGCAGGATGTCGCGGGCGAGCTCGGCGCCGCGCCGGGTGGGGTTGATGCCGGCGACGGCGGCCCCGGCAAGGGCCGCCGCGCTCAACCACAGGGGGAATTCAGGGGTGTTGTCGAGCAGCACGGCGACGTGCGGCTCGGCTCCCCGTGGCAGCAGCTCCACGAGGAGCGCGGCCCGCGCGGCAGCGCCGGCGGCCACCAGGTGGTGGCTGAGATCGAGGTCCTCGGACCTCAATCCCGGCCGGTGGTCGCCCCATTGGCGCTGTACGAGTTCCGCGACGGTACCTGCGCTCTCCATGGCGCCGCACCATAGTTGACACTCCGTCAGAACTGAACGTCCGAGCACGCGTAGAAGGCGTTGGTCGTGTCCGCGACGTTCCAGACGGCCAGGATGATGTGCCGTCCGCTCTTCTGGGTGGGGACCGTGCCCTGGTGGGTCAGCGTGGCCGGCGGCTGCTGGTTCCCGTACGGCACGGTCATGAACGGCTGCGATTCCAGGGCCGCGCGGGTGAGCGGCTTCTTGGAGTCCCATCCGTTCTTGGTGATGTAGTAGCGGAAGTCGCTCGTCGCATGACGGGCGGTGAACTGCCAGCGGAAACCGTAGCCCTGCCCGGCGGTGAGCTTGGTGGCGGGCCAGGCTCCGTTGCGCGGGTCGTCGAGCTGGGCGAACGTACCGTTTCCGCCGGAGCAGATCTTGCCGTCGGCGGGTCCTGCGCCGGGGAACCCCTTGGGGCCCTCGACGCTCTGCGGCTCCCATTGGATGTTGCCGCAGCCGGTCACTGTGCCGTTGGCACAGAGCTTCTGCCGGCTGATGGGTGAATCGGTGTAGCCATGGCTGGTCGCGCTGCCGGTGGCGAGGAAGGACACACCGGCTACCGCGAGGCCGACCACGGCCGCACCTATCTTGATTCGCATACTGGGCTCCTGAACGTGGGGGCAGTTCCGTGAGCTGTGCTGCGCGCGTGTTGTGCGGTCTAGACCAAGTCCCAATGTATTAACGCCACTTGGCTGTGTCTAGACCAATGCGCGTCCAGCCCAATCACAGATACGTTCACGAACCTTCCGCACGTCCCGTATAGAAGGCGACCGTCAGATCCTTCACGAGCGCCTTGCGCTCGTAGTCGTCGAGTTCGACGAGTCCGCGCGAGGTCAGCCGCGTCACGGTGTCGTCGACCGCGTCCACCACCGATGTCAGCACACTGTCCCGATGCTGCGCGTCGAGCGCCGCGACCCGCCTGCGCTGCATCGCGGCGGCGACCTCGGGGGCGTACTCGATCCGGGTCGGCTGCGCGGAGAAGACATCGATGCCCACCGGCGCCGCCTCCGCCGCCAGCATCCGGGTCAGCGCGTCGCCGACCGCCTCCGCGTCGCGCAGGGTCGGCATGTCGTTGTGGAAGGCGTCGGCGGGCAGCTGCGAGAGCACCCGGGCCATCGCCGCCTCCACCTGCTCGCGCAGATACGTCGTGTGGTCCTCGACGGCGAGCATCGCCCGCGCGGTGTCCCTGATCCGCCACACCACCAGCACCACGACCCGCAGCGCGACCCCGTTCGCGTCCACCGACGGCATCGGCTCGCTGCGCCAGTGCCGCAGCCGTACGTCCATCCGGCGGCGCAGCAGCAGCGGGCTCACCCAGACCAGGCCGGTGCGGCGCACGGTCCCGCGATAGTCGCCGAACAGCGACAGCACCCAGGCATACCCGACGCGCCCGCGGCCGAGGCCGCCGAAGGCGAGGACCGCGACGACCACCAGGGCGGCGAGCACCGCCCAGATGCCGAGCACGATCCCGTTGTACGGGCGCACCGGCAGCCCGAAGAGGACGGCGGCCGGCGGCGGTACGACCCCTGTCCACCACACCAGCGCCGCGCCCGCCGCGAGGGCGACCGTCCCCACGACGACCGCGCCCCAGCCGGGCAGCGCGGCTACGGGCCGCTCGGCGAGACCGGGGTCGGCTGGCGCGGCCGGCCGGGCCGAGCGGGCGGGCGCGAGGGCCGGCCCGGGGCGCCGGGGGGCGGCGGTGGCACGGCGCACGGTGCGCGGCTGGTCCCCCGTGCCGGGGCCGCGGTTGAGCATCGCGCCACCGCCGGGCGGCAGGGTCACGGCGGTGGGGCCGGTGTCGTCGCGGAAGAGCAGGTGCACCGGGATCTCGGTGGTGGACTCGTTGCGAATGACGGGCGCCCGACGGGCGGCCTCAGCCTGGACGCCCTGGACACCCTGCTCGCCCCGAGCGTTCTGATCGGCCCGCACGCCATACGCGTTCGGCTCGCCGCGAGGGTCCCGCCCGGCCCGCGGCTCCCGGTCCGCCCGCGCCTCCTGCCCGGCCCGCACGTCCCGATCGCCCTGCTCGCCCCGCTCCGGGGTCGGAGGCTCCTGCGGCTGCTGCGAAGTGGTGGGTGTCATCCTTGCCTCCGTCATGCGAAGAGCCGCTTCCAGGTCTGAGGTCCGGGGTAGCCGTCGGCCGCCGCGCCGCGCCGGCCCTGCGCGCGCTGGAACGCCTCGACATTGCGCCGGTCCGACTCGGTCCAGCGCGGGCCAGGCCCCGACCCGTAGTGCTTACCGAAGCCCTTCTTCACCAGCTGCTTGCCGAGCTTCTCGACGTATACGTTCGACTGGCCCGGCCTGAAGTACCCCGCGCCGGGAAAGGCCCCGGCCGCCGGGGCGGGCGTACCGGCGCCGCCCGCCTTCGGGATGTCCCGGCCCTGGCCGCCGACGAGCAGGCCCCAGGTCCCCGGCCCCGGCAGCCCGTCCGCCTCCTTGCCGCGCCAGCCCTGCGCGCGCTGGAACGCGGCCGTGGCACCGCGGTCCGACTCGCCCCAGCGCGGTCCGGGCCCCTGCTTGTAGTAGTGCGCGCCGCCCCGCTCGGAGAGCAGCTGCCCGAGGCGGGTGACGTGCTTGTTGTTCGCGCCGGGCCCGAAGGACCGCGCGCCCGGGTAGGTGGTGGAGCTCGGCGCGCCGCCCGAGCCGGCCGACAGGCCCTTGTAGCGGTACGCGACATAGCGCGAGGAGTTGTTCCAGTAGGCGTACGGCGTGGCCTGCTCGCGGGTGTGCGGCCTGGACTGCTCGTACGCCGTGTAGGAGGTGTGCGTGTAGTCGGTCCAGCCGCCGAAGATCGTGACGTGCGAGCCGTTGCTGGGGTTCGCCGGATTGTGGAACAGCAGCATGTCGCCGGGTTCGAGCTCGTCCCGGGTCAGCCGTGTCCCGAACTGAGCCAGGCTCCCCGTCCACTCGTTGCCGGCGAGGTTCCAGGCCATCGAGACGAAGCCCGAGCAGTCCTGCCGGTACCCGTCGGACCAGTACTTCTCCATGCTGTACGGGACCTTCGCGGTCACCCACCCCTTGGCACGGTTGATGATCTCGGCCCGGGTGACGGCCCGCAGGGTGGGCGCGGTGAGCGCCAGCACGGGGCGGGACGGCCTGCCGTGCAGCGGGCCCGCCCCGCCCTGCGGGCCGGGCGGGTCGTGGTCGGCGCCCGTACGGGCGGGGGCGTGCCCGGGGCCGGTGGCGGGCGCCGCCACCGCTCCGCCGGCACCGCCGCCGCCGAGCACCACGCCCGCGGCGGTGGCGAGCACCAGGGCGCGGCGGGCGCCGTGGGCGGCCGGGTGTCCGCCCTCGCCGACCGGCAGGCCCAGGGCCGCCGCGCGGCGCTGCTGGACGCATCCCGCGCAGCCGCAGTCACCGGCGGGCTCGTACTCCTCGAAGACCGGCGTCTGCATGCGGTTGCCCTCCCGTGGGTCATTCCTGCACATGTGCACGGGTATAAGTGTTTCAACTGTCGGGGCAAAATGCATGTTGACGGTCCGAATGATAATTAAAAGGACATAAACGGCGCGGCTGGTTCGGGGCATCGCCTCCCTTCGGGTAAAGTTCTAGAGGTCGGCACGCGCCGTTAGCTCAGTTGGTTAGAGCAGCTGACTCTTAATCAGCGGGTCGGGGGTTCGAGTCCCTGACGGCGCACGCGGCACTGGAGTCCCCTCACCTCGCGTGAGGGGACTCCAGTCGTTTCCAGCCACTCCATTCTCATGGCGCCCAGGTCACAGCCCGGTCCCAAAGCTCTGATTTGACCGGTAAACAGCTTGTATCACCCTTGCGATCACAGCGGGGGTCGTGGACCCTGTCCTGAAGCCAATGGCTCCCATGAGACGCGCGGTTCGAGCGGTTGAGGACGCGGCCGGAGACTCGGGAAGCCACGCGGGACCGTCAATACACAGGGGTGGGGGCCCCTTTGATGAACGGATATAGAGACGGGCATCATGCAACCGGAAGGTTGTCGTCCTATGTCTGTAGGGATGACGGCAGGCCAATCACACGTCCGAGTTGGTCGAGGGGGACCGGCGTCGGGCGAAGCGACCGACGAAACACGCAGCCAGCATGCGTGCGGGGGGATGACTCATGACGTCGACGCCATCCGGCGCCCGGCACAACAACGACCCTTCCCGGACGGCTCAGCTTCGGGTACCCCCGCAGCTCAAGCCGCCAGGGTCACGCATGCGCGCCAAGAAGGCGCTGCCGCGATACGACTACGAGCACTACAGCAGACTCGCGGGTCCGCTGACCCAGCCGGACGCGACCAAGCCGTACAAGGTCCAGTACCGCTCCCTGCTCTCCCAGGAGCCGCACCGGATACGCGCCGCCCTGCTCCTGGGCGCGGCGCCGCTGCTCTCGCTGGGGCTCTTCGTCTGGCTGATGCAGCCCGCGCACTGGACCGAGCGCGACCCGAACCTGAAGAACGACACGCTGCTGATCCTCGACATCGTCATGCTGGTCTCGATCGGCCTGATCGAGCTCTTCCGCACGATGAACGTCCTGTCGAACGCACACGCGACCCTGGTCGCCCGCGACCCCGTGCCCGTGGTGCCCGAGTCCGGCACCAAGGTCGCCTTCCTCACCTCCTTCGTGCCCGGCAAGGAACCGCTGGAGATGGTGACGAAGACGCTGGAGGCCGCGGTCAGGATCCGGCACCGCGGGCTGATGCACGTCTGGCTGCTGGACGAGGGCGACGACCCCGCCGTCAAGGACGTCTGCGCGCGCCTCGGGGTGCACCACTTCTCCCGCAAGGGCATCGCGAGGTGGAACCAGCCCAAGGGCCCGCACCGCGCGAAGACGAAGCACGGCAACTACAACGCCTGGCTCGACGCGCACGGTGACGACTACGACATCTTCGCCTCGGTGGACACCGACCACGTGCCCCTGCCGAACTACCTGGAGCGGATGCTCGGCTACTTCCGCGACCCGGACATCGGCTTCGTCATCGGCCCGCAGGTCTACGGCAACTACGACACTTTCGTGACCAAGGCCGCCGAGTCGCAGCAGTTCCTCTTCCACGCCCTGATCCAGCGCGCGGGCAACCGCTACGGCGCCCCGATGTTCGTCGGCACCAGCAACGCCGTACGCATCAGGACGCTCAAGCAGATCGGCGGCCTGTACGACTCGATCACCGAGGACATGGCCACCGGCTTCGAGATCCACCGCGCCAAGAACCCGGCGACGGGCAACAAGTGGCGCTCGGTGTACACCCCGGACGTGCTGGCCGTCGGCGAGGGCCCGACCGCCTGGACCGACTTCTTCACCCAGCAGCTGCGCTGGTCGCGCGGTACGTACGAGACGATCCTCAAGCAGTACTGGCGAGGCTTCGGCACGCTCCCCGCGGGCAAGCTCTTCAACTACACGATGATGATCATCTTCTACCCCATGTCCGCCATGAACTGGATCCTCGCGGCGCTCAGCTGCGCCCTGTTCCTGGGCATGGGCGCATCGGGTGTGCAGATCGACCCGGCGATCTGGATGATGCTCTACGGCAACGCCTCCGCGCTCCAGATCGGCCTCTACATCTGGAACCGCCGCCACAATGTCTCGCCGCACGAGCCCGAGGGCTCCGGCGGTCTGGCCGGCATGGCGATGTCCGCGCTCTCCGCGCCGATCTACGCGCGCTCGCTGCTCGACGCCGCGCTGCGCCGCAAGTCCAGCTTCGTGGTGACGCCCAAGGGCGATTCGTCCAGTCCGGACACGCTGTTCGGCACCTTCCGCATCCACCTGTTCTTCATCCTGATCTTCGGCGGATCCCTCGGCTCCTCCTTCTACTTCGGGCACAACCACCCCGCGATGATCACCTGGGCCACGCTGGCCCTGCTGATCACCGCGGCGCCGATCATCGCCTGGCGCCTCGGCATGCGTCGGGACAAGAAGCGCGGGCGCGCCGCGCCGCCGTCCTCGACACCCCCCTCCGCGCAGCCCTCGGCCGGTCCCCCGCCGGAGGCCCATCCGCCGCAGCACAAGCCCACTTGGGCAGCGAACGACCAGACCATACAGATCGCCCTTGGGGGACGTAAGAAATGAACTACCGACCCAGCCGCCGCACCCGTCGCCTGGCGATCGGTGCGGCGGTGGTGGTAGCTCTGGCGGGGATGAACGGGCCCGCGCTCTACCGCTTCGGCTCCGACCAGTACCACGACTACAAGATCAACAAGCCCGAGTACCAGGCCGCCAACGGCCACTGGGACTTCCTGGACATACCCTCCGAGTTCCGGATCAACACGATCCACGCCGCCCTGCTGCACACCGGCAAGGTGCTGCTGATCGCGGGCTCGGGCAACAACCAGAAGAACTTCGACGCCAAGAAGTTCGAGTCGGTGCTGTGGGACCCCGAGACCAACAAGTACAGGATGATCCCCACCCCCAAGGACATGTTCTGCGCCGGGCACACCCAACTGCCCGACGGCAAACTCCTGGTGGCGGGCGGCACCAAGCGCTACGAGAAGCTCCAGGGCGACGTCTCCAAGGCCGGCGGCCTGATGGTCATCCACAACGAGGACCCGGACGCGCCCAAGACGCTGCCCGCGGGCACGATCTTCACCGGCAAGAAGAACGGCAGGACGTACGTCTCCAAGGACCCGGTCCTGGTGGAGAAGGCCAAGAAGATCTTCGACCCGCGGACCGGCCGGTTCCTGCGCACGGAGGCGGGGCTCGGCCGGATCTATGTCGAGGCCAGGGCCTCGGGCAAGAAGTTCGAGTCGGGCACCGAGGACAACTACCGCATCCACGGCCTCAAGGGCACCGACGCCAAGAATGTCTACGGCATCGCCCAGAAGCTCGCGCTCGACAAGAAGGACTTCCAGGGCATCAAGGAGGCCTACGAGTTCGATCCGGTCGCCGAGAAGTACATCACCGTCGACCCGATGAACGAGGCCCGCTGGTACCCGACGCTGACCACGCTCAAGGACGGCAAGGTCCTCTCGCTGTCCGGCCTGGACGAGATCGGGCAGATCGTCCCCGGCAAGGACGAGGTCTACGACCCCGAGACCAAAAAGTGGGAGTACAGCGGCGTCATCCGGAAGTTCCCGACGTACCCGGCGATCTTCCTGATGAACAACGGCAAGCTCTTCTACTCGGGCTCCAACGCCGGCTACGGGCCCGCCGACGAGGGCCGCGAGCCCGGCGTGTGGGACCTGGCGACCAATAAGTTCAAGAAGATCCCCGGCCTGAGCGACCCGGACAGGATGGAGACCTCGGCCACCGTCCGGCTGCCTCCCGCCCAGGACGAGAAGTTCATGGTCATCGGCGGCGGCGGGGTCGGCGAGTCCGAGAAGTCCAGCGAGAAGTCCCGGCTGGTCGACCTGAAGCAGCCCAACCCGCGCTTCAAGGACGGCGATTCGCTCGCCGAGGGCACCCGCTACCCGAGCGCCTCGCTGCTGCCCGACGACAGCGTCCTGGTCACCGGCGGCTCGCACGACTACCGGGGCCGCGGCGGCTCCGACGTGCTGGAAGCACGGATGTACGACCCCAAGGCCGACAAGTACCGCAGGGTGGCCGACCCGGCGGTGGGCCGCAACTACCACTCGGGCTCGCTGCTGCTGCCCGACGGACGCGTCATGATCTTCGGCTCCGACTCGCTCTACTCCGACAAGGCCAACACCAGGCCCGGCGTCTTCGAGCAGCGCGTCGAGATCTACACCCCGCCGTACCTGTTCAGGGACGCGCGGCCGGCGCTCACCGGTGGGCCCAAGACCGTGCGGCGCGGCGGGACGGCGACGTTCAAGTCCGCGCAAGCCACGGCCATCAAGGACGCCAAGCTGATGCGGCCGAGCGCGGTCACCCATGTCACCGACACCGACCAGCGCACCGTCGCGCTGGACCTGAAGAAGACGAAGGACGGCATCTCGGTCACCGTGCCGAAGAACCGGGCGCTGGTGCCGTCCGGCTACTACATGCTGTTCGTCACGGACGACCGGGGCACCCCGTCCAAGGGCATCTGGATCGAGGTCCCGTAGCCCCGGGACCGGCTGGGACAGCGAGTGGGGGGCGCCCGGCCGGGCGCCCCCCACTTCGTATGTGCGCGGTCCGCTACTTCGTGTTGCGGACCAGTTCGAGCGCGTACTCCGGGTACCACTTGCCCGCCGTCGGGGCGCCCTTGCAGTCCCCGTCGGACTCGCCGGGGCGCTTCACCCACAGATAGGCGTCGACCAGGTCGTCGCCCGTCCTGGTGGTCGGCGGCTCACCGAGCGCGCGACCGGGCGGGTTGCACCAGTTCTCCTTGGGGTCGCCCTCGGTGTACGGCCCGTTGCCGTTGCGGCTGGTGTCGATCACGAAGGGCTTGTTGCCGATCTTCTGCGAGAGCTTCTTGCCGAAGTCCGCGCTCGTCCTCGTGCTCTGGAAGTTGGAGACATTGACCGAGAACCCGTCCGCCTGCGCTATGCCCGCCCGCTGGAGCGGGTCGAAGAGCGCGTCGGGCGACTGCCAGCCCGCGTTGCCCGCGTCCAGGTACACCTTGGTCCCGGGCTGCTGCTTCAGCCGCTCGACGGCGCCCTTGAGCAGGTCGAAGCGCTCCTCGTGGAACTCCTGTGGCGTGCAGCCGTCCACCAGGTGCAGCAGCGCGTCCGGCTCCAGGATCACCGTGGCACGGCGGTCGCCGATGCCCTTGGCCACCTGGTCGACCCAGCCGCGGTAGGCGTCGCCGTCGGCGGCTCCGCCCTTGGAGAACTGCCCGCAGTCGCGGTGCGGAATGTTGTAGAGGACCAGCAGCGCGTCCCGGTCGGCCTTGGCCGCCGCCTCGGTGAAGCCCTTGGCCTCCGCCTCGGCGTTCTCCGGCCCGATCCACTCGCCGACGGGCTGCTCGGCGATCTTCCTGATCTGGTCGGCCTTGTCGTCGTCGCCGTCCTTGGCGTACGTGGAGACCTGCTTGGCGGCGTTTCCTTCCGGATTGACCCAGTACGGATCGCTGCCCTTGGGCTGCTGCTTCACAGGATCCTGCTTCGACCCGCCGTCACCGTCCGACGAGGAACAGCCCGTCAACAGCAGCGCGGTCCCCACCGCCGCCACCGCGGCAATCCGGACACCCACACGCCGACGGCCGCTGTAACTGCCGTACATCCACTCCCCCTTGGTGCACCTGAAATGTGTGAGGACCCCCCGGCGCCTCCCCGGACACAACCGGTCGAAACCATCCTGACACACACGTACACAGCGCCAGGAGCTCTCCGCGCTCCGTGGGACAGCTGTTACGGCGCGTACGGACCGCGGGCACCCATGGCGCACCGTGGGCCACAGAGCCGTGACTTGGCGTCAATCGGCCCCTAGGAACATCCGTGCGTCCGTTCTAGAGTGGCGAGTACAGGCCCAAGTCCCCGGCCCCAGTCTCCCCCGATTTCTCTGTGCCTCCCGCATCGGCGCCGGACTTCTCCCGCAGTCCGTGCGCCGACGGTCGAGGATCAGCCCGGTCGGCGGCTCCGGGGGGAGCACGCCGTCGACCGGGCCAGGTAGCCCGTGTCCGGGGGCCGATCGGCGGCCTGCCGCCCTTCGGCCCTGTTGACAGTGTCCGGCCAAGGCTGGGACTCTCCCGATGACAACTCCACACAATGAGACGACGGTGGACAGGAACCCGGTGCCATTCCGGGGCGGTCCCGCCACTGTGACCGTACGGGCAGCCTCGGCGCCCGCACGGAAGCCAGGAACTGACCCGTCGTTCTCCTGCCATGGGGCGTGGAAACCCCAGAAGGAGGTTCACCGGCATGTCCTCGCACATCGCGCCGCACACCGACACCGCAGCGGGAGCGTCCGCCGCGACCAGCACCCGCGACTGGCTGATCCTGGCCGCCGCGGCGATCATCGCCCTGGTCGCGCTCTACGCCGTCTTCATGGACAACGGAACCGTTGTCTCCGCGACCGGCGACTACCTGCACGAGTTCTCGCACGACGGCCGGCACCTCTTCGGTGCCCCTTGCCACTGATCGGGACCGTAAGCACCATGTCCACACCTGTACTCCCCCTGCTCGGACGCTCTCTGGCGGCGGGCGGGGTGGCCGGCCTTGCCGCCGGGCTCTTCTCGCTGCTCCTGGCCGAGCCGCTGATGGACCGCGCGATACGCCTCGAAGAGGCACGCTCCGCCAAGGAGCACGCGCACGAAGCGGCCGGCACGGCCGTCGCGCACCACGAGGAACTGTTCACCCGCACCACCCAGCATGTCGGCCTGGTGGTCACCGCGGTGGTCGCCGGCCTCGCGCTCGGCGTGCTCTTCGCCGTCGCCTACGCGCTGATCAACCGGCGTACCGCCCCGGGCGACCGCCCGTGGTCACGCGCCCTGGTCTTCTGCTCGGCGGCCTTCGTGGCCGTCTCCCTGCTGCCCGGACTGCGCTACCCGGCCAACCCGCCGGGCGTCGGCGACTCCGGCACGGTCACCGATCGCCAGTCGCTGTGGCTGGCCGCCGTCGTGATCGGCATCCTCGGCATGCTGCTGGCCTGGCAGGTGTACGTACGCCTCGCCGACCGGTCGGTGCCGGTGCGCCAGGTCGCGGTGGCCGTCACCGCGGTCGCGACCCTGGCGGTCCTCTTCGCACTGCCGGGCAACCCGGACGAGGTTCCGGTGGCGGCGACGCTGCTGTGGGACTTCCGGGTGCTCTCGCTGGCCTCGCACGCCCTGCTGTGGGCGGTGTTCGCCGGCGTGTTCGGCGCGCTCGGTCTGCGGGCGGCTGCCCGCAGCGCGCCCGCGGCGACGGCTCCGGCCGCGGGAGTGACGGCGTAACCGGCCGGCTCTCCCCGGCGGTCGCCGCCAGTTCCCCGCCGGCTCTGCCGCGCGGGCCCGGTCAGCTCCTGCCGGTGCTGCCCGTCCCCGTCAGGTAGGCCGACACCACCACGTTCGCCGTGTAGGTGCGGGCCGTCTTGTCGTACGTGCCCCCGCAGGTGATCAGGCGCAGTTCCGCCCGGTCGCTCTGGCGGGGGCCGTACACCTTCTGGGGGTCGAAGCGTTCGCGGGTGAAGACCTGGACGTCGTCGACGGTGAACTCCAGCTCCGAGCCGTCGGTGCCCGTCACCCGGATCAGCTCGCCGGGGCGGGTGGCGCTCAGGCCGTAGAACACGGCCGGTTTGCTCTCCGTGTCGACATGGCCGACGAGCAGGGCCACGCCCGCGGCGCCCGGCCGGGTGCCGCTGCCGTACCAGCCGACCGTGGACGGCCGGTCGTACGGCGGGGGGTCGACGGCGCCGGACGCGTCGAGGCCGCTCTCCACGACGGGCGCCGTCACACCTATCGAGGGCACGTCGACGCGTTGCGGACGCGCGCCCTTCTGCGGCTCGTGCGCGGGGGGCAGCGGCACCCCCAGCGGGCGGCCGACCGCGGCCACGTCGCCGGTGGTCGGGGCGGAGGTGCCGCCGGGTCCTTCGGTGAGCCCACGCCCCCACAGCGACAGGCCGAGCAGCAGCGTCGCCCACGCGATCCCGATCAGCAGCCGCCCGGAGCCGGCGGGGCGGCCCGCGGCGGGAGCGTCGTCGGCGGACACGTCAGTCCGCGTCCGTACGGCGACGGCGGACGCTGCGGAACGCCACGGCGACCGCGGCCACGCCGGCGAGCACCAGGCCGATCACGGTGTGCCGGGTGCCGGGGCCCCCGCCCTCGGCGGACTCCGAAGCGAGCTGCGCCGTACCGCCGCCGCCCGCGTACACGGGCGAGACGGGGGTGGAGTGGTGGGTGGGCCGGTGGTGGACGACCGTGACCGTGCCCACCTTGTGGTGGTTGTGGCCGTCACAGTCGACGCTGATCTCGTAGGTGCCGGAGCCGATCGACGAGTTGATCCTCGCCTCCCCGTAGAGCGGGTTCTCGCGTCCGTCCTTGCCGTTGAGGTTGGCCTCACCTCGGCTGAAGGCGCTGGATCGGGCGACGCCGGTGGTGCCCTTGCAGTCCGAGACGCGCAGCTCCACCTCGCCACCGGGTGCGATGGTCGACGGGGTGACCTGGATCGAGACCGAATCGTGGGCGTACGCCGCGGTGGCCGGGGCGGCCACCAGTACGGCGGCCACTCCTGCGGCACGCAGAGCGAGCAGAGCTGAACGCATCGTGAACCTCCTGGTACTCCGAAGATCCACGGCCGCGGTCGTTCCCGCATCCCCAGGGGCCCGTCACTGCGCCGTACGGGCGCCCCGGGGGTGTCGTGCGGGGCTCAGATCCGTTCGACGAGGTCCGCGATCGAGTCGACGATCGTGGAGGGCCGGAACGGGTAGCGGTCGACGTCGGCGGGCCCGGTCAGGCCGGTGAGCACCAGGAACGTCTCCATGCCCGCCTCCAGACCGGCGAGCACGTCGGTGTCCATCCGATCGCCGATCATCGCGCTGGTCTCCGAGTGCGCGCCGATGGCGTTGAGGCCGGTTCGCATCATCAACGGGTTGGGCTTGCCCGCGAAGTACGGGTCACGGCCGGTCGCCTTGGTGATCAGCGCGGCGACCGAGCCGGTGGCGGGCAGCGGGCCCTCGGCGCTGGGGCCCGTCTCGTCCGGGTTGGTGCAGATGAAGCGCGCACCGGCGTTGATCAGCCGGATCGCCTTGGTGAGGGCCTCGAAGCTGTACGTGCGGGTCTCGCCCCGCACGATCAAAACATCGTTCGATTACTCTGGCCCCCGAACCGGAACGAGAGAGTCCACATGGGGATAGTAGTCGGCGGCTACGCGCGCATCAGCGACGTAGGGGAACTCGGCGACGGCCGAGACGGCGAGGAAGGCGTCACCCGCCAGAAGGACGACGTGCACGACCTCGTCAAGGGGCGCCATCTGACCTTGCACCGGATGTACGTGGACAACGACTTGTCCGCCTACAAACGGAGGGTGGTCCGACCGGACTTCCGGGAACTCGTGAGCGACCTGGAGACCTCCGTCATCTCAGGCATCGCGGCCTACAACATCGACCGCATAACGAGGCAGCCGCGCGAGCTGGAGCAGCTCATCGACATCTACGCGACGGCCCGCCGTCCGATGGTGTTCGCTACGACCGCCGGCGACTACGACCTGTCGACAGACGACGGCCGCTTCAATGCCCGGCTGTACGTGATGATCGCGAACAAGTTCTCGGCGGACGCCGCGCGACGGGTCGCCCGGCAGAAGAAGGCCGAGGCGATGCAGGGAAAGCCACACAAGGGGCGGCGGCCGTTCGGATGGCAGGACGGCGGAGAGAAGGTCGAAGCGTTCGAGGCCGAGCTGATCCGCAAGGCTCAGCGCGATGTCCTGAACGGCAAGCTGCTCTCCGAAGTCCACGCCGAATGGGTCGAGCTGGGGATCAGTAGCCCCCAAAGCGCGCCCGGCGAGACGATCTCGTTCTCCAGCGTTGAGTACATCATCACGAATCCGCGACTCTGCGGGTACCGGGCTTACGTGCCGCAGGCGGAGCGGGAGCGGCGAGGCAGGATCGACCTCGGCGAGTGGCTCCTTGAGCGTACGGACGGCACGCCGATCATCGGCACGTGGGAGACCATCTGCACCCCTGATGAGTGGCGGGCGGTCCGGGACGTGCTGAAGTCACGCAAGAGCGAGGGGCGGGGCCGCAAGAAGGGCTCGACGGTCTCGAAGCGGAAGCTGACGCGCATCGGGCGGTGTGGTGAGTGCGGGCATGGCGTGCAGTCGGGGAACTACGCGCGAGGCACGACGAGCTATGAGAAGTACGGCTATTACTACTACTGCCGGAAGGCGGACGGCGGGTGCGGCGGAGTGTCGCGATCCGGCCCGCCGGTCGAGGAGCACGTCGAGCGCGTACTCCTGGCTCACCTGATGAACCTCGCGAAGGACTCGCGGCCGGGCGAAGCGCTGGATGACCCCGAACTGATCAAGGCCCGCGCGGAACTGGCCCAGGTCGAGGCGGACATGATCGAGGCTCGGCAGCTTCGCGAGGCGGGCGAGTTCCCGCTCGGCGAGTTCGTGCGGGAGATCAAGCGCCTGGAGACCAAGCAGAACGAGCTGTCCGTGAAGGTGGCGGGCCTGAACGCGATGGGTCCGCAGACGGGCGCCTCGGCCGCTGAGCGGATCATCCGCGAGTGGAAGACGTATACGGCCCCGATGAAGCGCGCTGTGATTCAGCGGTTCATCGAGGCCGTGGTGATCAAGAAGCAGCCGCGCGGCGGTAACCACGCCTTCCGGCCGGACCTGATCGAGATCATCTGGAAGAAGTGAGCGGGGGGTGCGTCAGTCGTCGGCTTCGAGCCGGAACCGCTGGCGCACCCACTCGACATCTTCGGGCCGGGGGGCGGGCGCCTTGGCGAGTTCACGGGCGATCCACTCCTCGGTGGTCACGGGGCGACCCGGCCGTTCTTCTCGAAGGCCGCATGGGTGACCGGCATGAGTCCGGCGAAGATCGCCTCGGCCTTCTCAGCGCACATCTCGATCTCGCGCTGAGGGTTGGAGACGAAGGCGGCGTCCTCGCGGTGGGTGCGGAGGCTGAGGAAGTTCATCAGGCTCCGCGGATTCATGGTGACGTACATGGAGCTGTAGATGCCGACCGGTAGGGCTGCGCGGGCGATCTCGCGGGCGATGCCGGCGGAGAGCATCCGCTCGTAGGAGCGGTAAGCGGTCTCGTAAGCGGTGACCAGCTCGGTGTCAACGGTGGAGAACTGTTCGGTCGTGCCGGGCTCGAAGCGGTAGGAGCCTGCCTTGCCGACCTGGACGAGGTTGCGGCCTACGGCCGGGAGGTAGAACGCTGGCCGCAGCTCGCGGTAGCGGGCGGACTCCTCGTTGTACGAGGCGATGCGGTGGCGCTGCCACTCCCGGAAGACGAAGATCGGGGCCTCGATGTAGAGAGTCAGGCCGCCGTGCTCGAAGGGGCTGCCGTGCCGCTCGCGCATGAGGTAGTTGATCAGGCCGGTTTCGCGGTCGGCTGCCTCGTCGGGGGATTGGTGGGTCTGGCCGATCATGGAGACGCGGGCGGCGCGCACGACGGCCTGGTCCGACAGGTTGTGGTCGACGAGCTGGACGGTCATGTCGGAGCGGAGGTTGAGGTTCACGACGGCCTTTCTGGTTCAATCTTTACACTCAGGCCGCGTAGTAGGCGGCGTTCTCCTCGTAGGAGCGGCGGGACTGCTTCGTGAGGTGCCACATGCCGAAGTCGCACTGGTAGGCGCGGTTCTCGCGGTCGATGGCTCGACGCTGGCCTCGACGTTCGGCGGAGCGATCACGCTTGGCCTGGGCCCGGCCGAGCGCCTTCTCTGCTGCTCGCTCGTCGGCGAAGGCCCGCTTGCCGGAGCACTCGCAGATGTGGAATTCGACGGTCTTCATGGGCTGGTCCTTTCGACTGTTCAGGTGCGGGGGGTCTGCGTGAGGCTGCGGTTTCGGGCCATCCGCATGTAGGTGAGTACGGCGTTGCGCTGCACTCCGAGGTAGTCCGCGAAGTGGCGGGCGGGGTTGATGACGCCTTCGGCCTCGGCCTTCGTGTAGTGGGCGGCAAGGCGGATGAGGAAGCCGTCGGATACCCGTGCCGTCTTGCCGCGTAGGGCTAGCAGTTCGGCGATCTCGGCCTCGGTGACGCTCGGGGTGCGGAGGATGCCGGCCGGGTCGGTGCTGGTCATGTTGATGTCCGTATCTGTGGCTACTTCTGCTGGAACTTGCCGCAGGGGCAGGTGGGGATATGGCAGGCGCCTCGGGCGGCGCCGGCAAGGGAGTGGGTGAAGGGGGCGTGGCCGCATTCGGGATGGAAGCAGTACCCCTTCCATCCCTTCTTGCCGTCCACGTTGGCCAACATGACGCCGGGGCTGTAGAGCTTGACGACCCGGCCGGTCCCGCCGAAGGCCATCTTCGAGGCGAAGGTCTTGATCTCGGCCTCGCTACCGAAGGGGCCGAAGTTGAGTCCGCGATGACCGTCCTTCCAGGTGTGGACGAGGGCGAACAGGTCGCGCATCTGGAGGAGTTCGGCGGATGTCTTGTAGATCGCCTTAGCCATCTGGTCGGCGCTCTCGAAGGTGGGGTCCTCCAGGAGCGCCTTGATGGCTTCGACCTCTTCCTTTCGGGGGGTCAATCTCATGGCTTCACCTTAACAGCGGTGTTCCATGTTTACATCGGCCGCCTTGATGGCCTCCCTCACACTCACGTAGAGGTCCCACACGTTGCCGTCATTGCGGATCACTCCGTCGAACTCGTACCCGGCGAGGGCGTTCTCGCTGGTGTGCCCGGCATGGGCGATGGGATCTTGTCCGGGGCGCTCGACGAGCAGCACCAGGCCGCCGCGTGCGCGGATCGCGTCTGCCTCGTTCGGGAAGCGCACGTCTGTGATGACGGTGGGGCCCCAGGTCTCGCGGTCGCAAAGGAGGGCGTCGACCCATACGTTCTCGCCGAGGACTGCCCGGCCGCCTTCTGTGCCGAGTCGCTGGAGGTACTGCCGCACCTCGGGATACACGTCCTTCGTGGTCTCCCACCCGTAGCCGTCGACCTCGTAGCGGAGGCTGGTCACACCCTCTGCGTACTCCTTCGCGCTCAGGACCGGATCGAGGGCGTAGAGCATGTCCTTGACCTTGTCGGCGAACGCCTTTCGCTGCCACCCCGCGCTGAGGAGTGCTTCGGCAGCGGTGTCCTTGCCTGAGCGTGCGGCACCCGCGAGGCCGACGAGCGGCGCGGGCTCGCTGCCGGGTTCCGCGGTGCCGGCGGACTCGAGATCGGTGATCGAGGTGCTCATGTTGTTCATCCTTCGTGGCTGTCGTTCAGTCGGTTCAGGCCGGGTGCGCGCACATGTCCCTCGCACACGTCGCAGTCGCAGTCGTGGAGACACAGGTCGCAGCCTGGCCAGTCGCACAGCGGGTCGGGGCCGTGCCAGTGCTGCGGGTCGGGCTCGTCGCAGCCCCAGCCTGCGCAGGTGCGATCTCGGGCCCATGTGGGGTAGACGAGGTGTTCGCGCTGGCCGGTGAGACCGTGGGCGAGGTGCTCGCCGGGGCAGGTAAAGCGCGAGCGGTTGGCGCTCTCGCGGTCCCGGAAGGCCGCTCGACAGCGGGTGCACTGAAGTCGGCCTTCCGGGCGCTGGCGGAGCTGGTGACTCACGCTGCGGTCGGGCTGAGGTCGGCCAGGTTCTTCTCGAAGGCGGGGCCGCTCATCTGTATGCGGCGCATCGTGAGCTGTCCGGCGCGGGTGTTGAGAACCTGGAGCAGCTCGTCGACCTCGCGGGCCTCCTTGACGATGTCTGCGAGGCGGGTCGTCTGCTTGGACCGCGCGTACGCTACGGCCTTCTCGCGCACCAAGGCCTCGTTCTCTCGGTGGAGCAACATCAGCGCCTCGACGATTTCGCGCGTCCTGGCAACGGTGCCGGCGGGGGCCGGGTATTCACCGATACCGGTCTGCTTGCGGCGGACGGAGAACCGCCAGTCCGGCGTGGACTTCGTGCGCACGATGGTCCAGTCGGCGAGCCGCGAGCCGTTGACGTTCAGACTTCCCGAGGCGCCGCCCCGGTTCCATGTGCTCTGGCCGTAAGCCACGCAGAAGGCAGAAGGGAGGAACTCCCAGTCGCTCTCGTTGGGGACCTCTCGGCGGTAGTCGCCGATGATCGGCTCGTCGTACTCAGGGCCGATCTCGACCGTCC
Organism: Streptomyces sp. A5-4; assembly: GCF_051131715.1. NCBI lineage: Bacteria > Bacillati > Actinomycetota > Actinomycetes > Kitasatosporales > Streptomycetaceae > Streptomyces > Streptomyces sp. A5-4. The sequence continues at coordinate 2,704,348 of NZ_CP178591.1, forward strand.
CGCGGACTCGGGGGCCCGTCAGCTCGTACGCGGTGATCCAGGACTTGTTCTCGGGGCCGTCGATCTGCTCAACGCGGACGGCTCCGAAGGACAGGTTCAGCGTGGTGGTCATGGTGTCGCTTTCTCTGGTGGGGCCGCCCCCGCCCTCTCCCTGTGTGGGTAGGGGCGGCCATGGGGTCGAGGTGCTCAGGCCGCGGTGGAGCCGACGGAACGATTGGCGTAGAAGGCGAGGGCCTCGCGCGCCTGCTGTCGGGCGTACGTGCCGCCGTAGAAGCCGGAGCAGGAGTCGACGTACTCCCAGGTCTCCATGGACTCGTCGGGGGCGTCGTCGCGGGTCCATCCGACGCGCTCCTCGACCACGAAGCCCCACACGTCACCCGTGGCCCATGCCTCGTACTCCTCCATCTCGGCTTCGACGTACCCCTCGGTGAGGAGACCGCAGTCGAGGGCTATGACCTCTTCGCCGGTCATGTACCAGAGAGAGCGCGGGCCCTTCTCGGGGCTGGACTCCAGCACGATCCCGCCGTGGTAGGCAGCCACGTAGCGCGTGAAGATGTCGACGCGGTCCACCGGTTCCACTTCAGGCGCTCCCAGATGTGGGCGAGGGGGCCGCCGTCCTTGTCGACGGGGTGGTACTGCCCGAGGTGGGTGTCGATCGTGATGACGTGGACGAGCGTCTCGTCGTCGGTGCGGGGGTTCGTGGGGTGCTCGTCGAGGACCAGGCGCACGCGGAAGCGGCCGTCATCGGTGGTGGCGAGTACGTCGTCAGACACTTTGGTCTCCTTCGTGTGGCTCAGGCGGCGTGGGCGAGGGCGTCGGCGTCCCAGGCGGGGAGGGTGAGGCCGAGTTCGGCGTAGCGGGCGGCGCGGGCCTGCGCGCGGCTGGGTCCGGAGAACTTGCAGCCCTTGTGACGGCGGGGCGGCGCCGGGTTCTTGCCCTTGCGGTCCCGCATGTGGCTGTAGAAGACCTCGATGTCGACGGCGCACAGCAGGCAGTACAGGGCCCATCGGTGCTCACTGCCGGGGTAGCCCTCGTGGACTCCAGCGCACCGGGTGCGGGTGCACCCCTCGGGCTCGTCGACCGGCTCGGCGCGGGTGGCGTAGCCGAGTTCGAGCATGCGGGCCCAGGCCGCTTGGAGGCTTTCCAGGTTGCGTGGGTTGGGGCGCAGGAAGGAGGAGAGGAGCGGGGCGGTCATGTGCCGTGCCTTTCAGTGGAGTTGGGGGGTGGGTCAGTTGCCGTTGGCGCGGTCGAGGGCCTCGTCGGCGTACTCGGTGAGGATTCGGCGGGCAATCTCGTGCTGCCGGTACTCGCCCGCCATGCGGTCGAGCGTCTGGCCGTAGGCGCCGAGGTAGCCGAGGTACGGGCCGAAGTCCAAGGTCACGGCGTGCTTCATGTCGGCGTCGATCTGCCGCTTCTCGTCGGTCAGGTCGATGTGGTCGCGAAGGTTCTTCATGGGGAGTCCTCGGGTCAGAGATGGTCGGGGGCGGGGAGGTAGCCGAGGGTGCCGGCGGAGTCGACGGCCCAGACTTCGCCGGGGTCGAGCACCAGGTCGCGGGCGGTGATCTCGGAGGCGCAGTGGTCGCAGCGGAAGAGGCCGGAGACCGTCACCCCGAACGGGGCCTTGCTGCACTCGGCACAGGTGATCGTGATCACGGGTAGCCTTTCGGGCAGGGCCGCCCCTCCCCTCTCCCTGTGGGGAGAGGCGGCCTCTTGCGTGGGTCAGGCCAGGACGCCGAGGAGTGAGAGCGGACAGCGCAAGATCCTTGTAGGCGGACATTTTGGATCCCGCTTGGCGGACAGCTGATCTCCCTGTCGGTACGGCCGTTCGTGTGTTTTCGAACCCAGGTACCGAACTGGTGATCCCTCCGGGGGTTTGCTCGCTGGTGTGAGGACAACGAGCTGGACCGCGCCGGAGGGACCGTGAAGAAGTCTTGCAGGGAGATCATGGAAATCTACGAGGCCCTGGACGCCACCGGGTGTGCGCATTCGGCTGCCCAACTGGCCGGGGTCGACCCGAAGACCGTCCGCAGGTACGCACGGATGAGGGACACCGGTCAGCCATCTGACGCACCGGTGATGCGGCCGAAGCTGATCGACCCGTTCCTTCCCAAGATCGAGGAATGGGTGGAACGTTCGCAAGGCAAGGCCCGCGCGGACAAGCTCCACGAGCGCCTGGTGCTGCTGGGGTTCACCGGCGATGAACGCACCACGCGCCGGGCGGTGGCGGTCGCCAAGGGCCGCTGGGACGCAGGGCACCGCAGAACGTATCGCCCATGGATCACCGAGCCGGGGCTGTGGGTCCAATTCGACTGGGGATGGGGCCCGAAAGTCCCTGGTCCCGGCGGCGGTGCGCCCCGCGTGACACTGCTGTTCTGCGCATGGCTGGCCTGGTCCAGGTTCCGGGTGGTGATCCCGGTCTGGGACCGGACCCTGCCCACGCTGATCTCCTGCGTCGACTCGATGCTGCGGGCGATCGGCGGAGTGCCGACCTATGCGCTGACCGACAACGAGAAGACGGTGACCATCGACAGGGTCGCCGGTGTCGCGGTCCGCCACCCCCAAATCGTGGCCGCGGGACGGCACTACGGCCTTCAAGTACATACGTGTGTGCCGTTCGACCCCGAATCGAAGGGCGGCAGCGAGGCCACGGTCCGCGTCGCGAAGGCCGACCTGGTGCCCACCGACGCCAACCTGCGGCCCGCCTACGACTCGTTCGCCGAACTGCGCGGGGCCTGCGCGATCTTCTGCCAACAGGTCAACAACCGGGTCCACCGTGAGACCGGCCGGGCCCCTTCCACCATGCTCGACATCGAGCGCACCCGCCTGCACGCGCTGCCCGCCGGCCCGCACACCCTCGCACTGGGCGAGTCGAGGCAGGTGCTGCGGGACCAGACGGTGCGCTTCGGGTCGGTGCGCTACTCGACCCCGCCCGGACTGGTCGGCCAGGAAGCGTGGGTGCGCGTCGACGGCGACGAGCTCGTCGTGGTCTGCGACCTGTCCCAGCTCGCCCACCGCCCCGAGTGGATGCAGGGCCCGGCCGGCCTGGCCGAGGTCGCCCGGCACCAGATCGCCCTGCCCGGGCGTCCGGTCATCGACACCGCCCACTACCCCGACCACCCCCAGGAGATGGACGGGTCCCCGCGCCCGCCCAAGGTCAAGCCCGGCAACGACGCCGAGGAAGCCTTCCTGGCACTGGGCCCCGGGGCGAAGTCCTGGCTGATCGAGGCCGCCGCGGCCGGAACCACCCGGATCCGGGTCAAGATGGCGGGCGCCGTCGAGCTCGCCGCCCTGGTCGGCACCGCCGAAGTCGACCTCTCACTCGGACTGGCGGCCATCAACCGGCGCTTCGCCGAGGGCGACCTGATGTCCATCGTCCAGCACCGCAAAGAGGCCGCCCGCCCCGCCGACCTGGTCGTCGCCGACGAGGCACACTCCGCGCAGCCCGGCACCGGCGCCTGGTCCGACTTCGGCCGCCCCGCCACCTGATCCCCCGTTCCCGGGCCGCGAAGCGGCCCGGGAACGGACAGTCCCGAACCATCCAGCAAGGAAAGGCAGTTGCCCATGGCCACCACAGCCGTCATCGATCCGCCCGAGCTGATCCCCGCCCCGTCCCCGGTCCCGCCCGCGCCTCTCGCGCCGCCGATCCCGGCCGAGCTGGACGCGGTGCTGCGAAGGATGCGGTTCCCCTACCTCCGCGCGGCGGCCCCCGACGTACTGGCCACCGCCCGGGCCCAACGCTGGGACCCCGCCGAGGTCGTGCGGATCCTGCTGGAGGCCGAGGCCCACGGCCGCAACGAGGCCACCCGCCGCAACCACCACCGCCAGGCCGGCCTGCCCTCCGGCAAGACCTTCGAGTCCTGGAAGGAAGCCGACTCCTCGATCCCGCTGCCCACCCAGCACGCACTGATGACCCTGGAATGGATCGGCCGCGCGGAGAATTTGGCTGTCACCGGGCCGTCGGGGACGGGCAAGAGCCACCTGGCGGAGGCCCTGGCCCACAAGGCCATCGACGCCGGGATGCAGGTCGCCTGGTTCACCCTGGAATCGCTGACCACCCACCTGGGGCGGGCCACCGTCGACAACACCGTCACCAAGGCCATCGCGAAGATCACCCGGTGCGATTTGATCGTCGTCGACGACATCGGCATGCTCCCGTCCGGACAGGCCGCCGCCGAAGCGTTTTACCGTGTCATCGACGCCGCATACGAGCGCCGCTCGGTGATCGTGACCTCGAACCTGCACCCCTCGGGATTCGATTCGATCATGCCCAAAACCCTGGCGACCGCGGCCGTCGACCGGCTCCTGCACCACGCCCACATCATCCTCACCGAGGGCTCCTCGCTTCGGCTCACCCAAGCCACCACAGGCCAGGGTGTCACCCCGTTGGCCTGAGCCCGACCGAGGGACAAATAGTCATACCGGACAGGGAGATCAGCTGTCCGCACACGAGGACCTGAACTGTCCGCTCACCCGGATGTCCCACTGTCCGTGGACAAGGAGTCCCAGGTGCCCGAGGAGGGTCAGGGTCAGCACCGCGACGAGCGAGCCCGTGACGATGTCGTAGGGGGCGTCCTGCACTAGCCCTCCCTCCGCTCCAGGTCGGCGAGGATGCCGAGGAGTTCGTCGAGGAGGCGCTCCTCGTAGACGCTGACGGGGCGGACCTCCTCCGGCGGGAGCATCTCGACCGGCAGGGCGTAGACGAGCCGGGCAGCGGTCTGGGAGAGGTTCAGCAGGGTGTACCACTCCTGCGTGCCGGGGTCGTAGTCCTCTCGCTCAACCTCTCGGGTGATCGCGAGCACCTTGCGGGCGAAGTCCTGGATCTGCTCGTTCATATGCGCCTCTTTCCGAGGTGGGGGCCGCCCCCGCTCTCCCTGTGTGCAGGGGGCGGCCGGTGATGTTTGGGAGGTCAGGAGGCGAGTGCCTGGCGTGAGGTCGCGAGGCGCGCGGTGCCGAGGTCTGCGCGTCTTCCGGCCTCGGCACCCTGGCGCCAGCCGGAGCCGGTGAGGCGGCGCATCGGGGAGGTGCGGATCTTGGGGTGCTGGGCCTTGAAGACGGCGAGGATCTTCTCTTCGCGGCTGGCGACTACCAGCTCGGCCGAGCGTCCGCCTATCTGCCGGACGGCTTCCTCGACTGCGGTTTGTTCGGCCTGCCTGAGCCGCGCGTTGACGGTGGCGCGGAAGCCGGACAGCCATGTCTTGCGATAGGCGGTCGTCGACTCTCCCGGCTGGGGGCGACCCTGCTTCATGCCGTTGAACGCCTGAAGGAGGAGGGAGGTGTAGAGCATCTCGACGCGGTCGAGCATGGACTCGTAGCCGTAGAGCTTGACCCTCTGGACGTACTTGCCGGTCTCCCGGTCGTATATCCGCCATCGGACGGCCCGGCCGCCGAGGGCCTCAGTGATCGACATGAGGAGGTTGACGCGGTCGAGGAGGTACGAGCCCTTCTCGATCACGACCCGATCGGAGAGCTTGTCGGTGTCCGGCCGGATCTCGGCGAGCATGGCTCGCTCGATGCCGTATTTGGACATCAGGTCGGCGGCTTTGGCGAAGTACGCCTGTGCTTCCTCGGGGGTGGCAGCCGGGTCCTCAGACTTGGCCAGGATCGCCCTGATCTTGGCAAGCGTCTTACTGTCGGTCGTCGGTTCCATGTTTACACCTATCTCTGCGAGTTGGACGGTTAGAGGGGAAGAAAGACGTGGACGCCGCCGGCAACGCGCTCGGCGTGGAATCCGCCGGTGAACAGCTCGTGGGATGCGCGCTCCCAGTCGATCTCGTTGAAGGGCCAGCGCGTCATGCGCTCTTTGTCCTCGGGGTCGCAGGTGTCGTCGGCCCACTCCTGGGCGAAGTGCGCTTCGCTCTGGTGAAATCCGCGGTACTGGTCCCTGAAGTGCTCGACCCAGTGGGTGCGCTCGGACTGCTCGCCGAACACCTCGACCCAGGTCGCGAAGGCGGCGGCCTCGTGCTCGGATAGCTCGGCCAGGGCCTCGGCGATCTCGGCCGCCTCATCCGGCGAGCACTCGCCGTCCAGCGCTCCGCAGAATCCCTCGTGGTCCATCACCCACAGCTCTTCGTGGCTCGTCGATCTGCCGTGCAGGTCGTCGGGGGTCACAAGGTCGGCAGTGTCGGCCTCGTACCAGTCGCCGACCAGGCGACCGGCGTTGTAGCAGGCGAGGCAGCCGATCCAGACGCGGGGCTGCACTCGGGTGGCGGTGATCATGTGTCCTCTTCCGTTTCGGGCTGACGCCGGTTGGCTCGTCAGGGGGTAGGACCCGCCTACCGCCGACCTCCTTTCGGAGGTTTCGCCTTTGCGCTGGGGGTTAGATCCGCTGCTTGCGGGTGCCGGGTGCCATCACGGCGGCGTACCGGGCTGCCGAGATGGTCTTCCAGGTGTCGTCGGCCGCCGGTCCGAACATCTCGGGGAAGGCGTTGGCCATGTGCCGCTCGGCTCGCTGAAGGAGACCGGGGATGTCTTCACGGTCGACGAGTGGGGCGCAGCCCAAGCAGGCGTGCCACCGGCCGTCGTCGTCGAAGATGATCGCTTCCCCTGCATCGTTGGCGAGGCCAACGACGGGACGGTCTTCCGGCAGGATGTAGAGCCATCGGGCTGTGCCGGCGAGGTTGCAGAAGTCGCAGTCCTTAGGCATGTGTTCCTCGGTTCCGTAGGGGTCAGAGAGTCAGGAGCTTGCGGAGCGTCGGGAACTTGGCGGACGGGTCGACCGGGCGGCGGAGCATGGTGTGCTTCGTCGAGTAGTCCTTGCCGCGCCCCTGGTTGCTGATGAAGCCGAAGCAGCGGTAGAAGGTGCGCAGGCGGGTGACGCTGCCTCCGAAGTCGGCGACGGGCGTGAGGGCGATCTGCACGTCGTGCCGGTCGCCCTCGGAAGCCAGGGCCCGCATGATCGCGGTGCCGACTCCCTTGTTGCGCTGGCTGCGGGTGACGACGAGGAAGTCCAGGGCGAGGCGCCCGGTCGTGCCGTCGTGGGATATGTGGATCTTGGCCGGGTAGTCGGCGAGTCGCTCGCGGAGAGCGCCGACCCAGGCGGGCTCGTGGCTCGGGGTGTGCTTGATCGACATGTGGCGTCCTTGTGCGATGGGGCCGCCCCCCTCCTCTCCCTGTGTGGACAGGGGCGGCCGGGAGAGGTCAGGCCCGAGCGAGGTCTGAGTTGCTCGTGACCTCTTGGACGGAGATCCCGTGGGGGTGCAGGACGCCGCAGTCGTCCTCGCCGCACTCGCACTCGTCGCGGAGGGTCTTGGCGTGCATCTCGGCGCAGCCCTGGGCGTACTGCCAGGCAGACCACAGCGAGGTGAAACGGGACTCGGCGTCACGCTCGTATCCCTCGCGCTGTGTCACGAGAACTCGGCCGGTTCCCTCTGCCTGGACCTCCCACAGGCCCACCAGGTCGCCGTTCTCGCGCCAGACCCGGACCTCATGGCTCGGCTCGCACTCGCCCTCGAAGGCGCAGCCGGAGCCGTCGCAGTAACTCGTGAAGCAGTGCCACGAGTTGGCCGGGTCGCAGTCCTCGTTCCGGCAGGCTTCGCACTCATGGGCGTTCATGATGTGCATTCCGCAGCACTCGCAGTCATGAGCGCCTCGGATGATCTCTTCGGACTCGTTTTCGAGAAGCTCCCACCCATCGGGCACGAACAGCTCGATGTCGTCCGGCTCCTCGGAGAGGTACTCCTGCACGTACGTGGTCTGTGTAGCTCCGGGGACGCCCTTGTATGGCTGCCCGATCACCAGCATCAGGTTGAACTTCGCGTCGCTCGGGGCGACAACCTTCGCACTCATGGGACCTCGCAATTCAGAGGATGGCTGACGGGCTGGCTCGTCAGGGGGGAGGCACCGAACCTCCCGCCGACACCCCCCACCGCACCCAGACCAGGGGGACGGTGGGACCGCAGGGCGTTTCGCCTTGATAGGGTCAATGTTTACACTTGGGCGTTGAGGTCGACCGCGATGAAGATGACCTCCAACTCCTCTTCCGTCTTGGGCTGGATGCCGTTCAGGCGGTCAATCTCGGCGGCCTGCTGGGCTATGACGCGGTTGGCCCGGTCGAGAGCGATGGCCAGGTCCTCGGCTCGACGGCCCAGGTTGTAGGCCATGGTCAGCAGGGGGAAGCGCTGGACCTCAGTCTTCGCAAGGCTGACCTGACGCTTCGGCCGTTCGATCGCAGCGATGCCCTCGACCGTGAGGAACACAGGGCCGGCACAGTAGGTGCACCTCTCCCCTGCATCCCGTGCGGTGACCTCCCGCTCGTAGAAGCTGAAGTCGACGCACTGGTAGCACCGGAAGTCGTCATCCGCCCGCTTGAGCCCTACGACCTTGCCGTACTGCCGATCGCGGTCGGAGAAGACGAACTCGCTCATGTGGCCTTACCTTTCGGAACCGGCTGGTTCAAAGTTTACACTAGCCGGAGAGTTTCGCCGACCCGTTTGGCTCGGCGTTGGTTCCAACTTTACACCATCCACCGTGTGGAGTTTCGCATTCGGCCTGGTCAGCGGTAGGCACTCCCATGTCCTACCGCCAGGACCCTTGGCCTGGCGATCCCCCGGACCGTGGTCCGTTCGATGTGGCTACATCTTAACACTATCCCCGGGCTGTTCCGCAACCCCGTTGTGAGCTGCGGTCTTGCCGGTTGTGCGTGTCGTTCCGTCCGTCCCGTTGCCGGTCCGTTCGGTGCGATGTGGCTACACCTTAACACATTGCCCAGGGTGCACCGCAACCGTGCCCCGCTGGGGAGGGCTGGAGTCCTTAGCCTCTTACGCGCGTGCGTACGCGCCCGCTGTGCGATGGATTGCCATGTGCGTACTGCTCTATGGCCTTACGTGGCGCTCTGTCTCTTGTCTGCATATCCGCTACTCACGTGCCCCTATGCGCTGTGATGCAGTTGATATCCACAACTGTGGATATCTGCCTGATGTGCGCCTAAGAGGATGCCATGTCCGCATTGACCAGTCATGGGCCGGGGGGTGGGGGTATGACCCATTCGGCGAGGCTTTCCCGGCCGCCACGTCTTAGCAGCTCGGATTCCGCCACGGTTCCAAGGTCGACGAGGCGGCCCCACGGCTGCCCCTGCGCCGCACATTTATGCAGGTCAGCGGCGGTGCGAAGGTCCTATAGCGAGTCCGTCTGCACTGCACGCGAATGAAGCCTTCTCATTCGGGTCATCGACCGAAGTGAGCCTGCCAGCGATGACGGGCACTGCGGCCCCATGTCTCCTCAGCGGCCCGCATCAGAGAGTCGATGACCTGCTGGTCCGTCACTCCGTAGAGCGCGCACATGTCTCGCACATCGCGGGGGTTGGCGGCGCGATGGCCGTTCTCCAGGTTGCTGATCTTGCTCTGGGACACCAACAGTCGATCTGCTGCTTGCGTGGTGGTCAGACCGCTCGCCTCTCGGAGCCGGCGGAGTTCGGCTCCCGGGTGCCGTCCACTGGCAGGGGTATCGGTGTTCGCCGCCACTGGTCGTGCGCCTCCGGCTCCCAGGGCTCTGCCGGATGGCAGCCTGCCGTGATCAGGTTCGCTGAAAGCATTCTGCATTGCTGCGCCGAGGCCACACGCAACCGCCTGCCGGATGTCACCTATCTGGCGCCTTCGTGTCCTCCCGAGGTGACCCGGCGGCCTTGCCGCTGGCCGTAAGGAGTCTTCGCGAAGGGGCGGCCTCCGGCCGCACAGCCGCTTGCCGTCTTCACGCTGTCCGCCCTTCGGGCGGCACTTCTCCTTCGCCGCTGCTCTATCGCCGTCGCCCTGCGGGCGCCGCCGAAGGTGTGACTGGAGTCACAAGGTTTCGTCTTTCCGGAATCAAGATCGACTAGCGACTTATAAGTGTAAGTACGTAAGTCGCGAGGCTTGCAAGACTTGAGCCCCTTCGGGGCTCGCCAGCATGAAGACGCCTTGCGTATTTGCGTATATGTGAATTGTAGTCTGGGCCCCGAAGGGGCCGACTAAAGGAAGACGCGTTCACGTAAGTACGGCTTTCGCGTAGGGGGTCCGCCTGAAGATCCTCGAACTGTGTGCCGGGTACGGCGGACTTGGAATGGCTGTCGCTCCCCTGGTAAGCGGGCGAATCGCGTACGTCGCGGAGAGTGCCCCAGGCCCGAGCGCAGTCCTCGCCGAAAGGCACCCGGACGCGCCGAACCTCGGTGACATCCGCGAGATCAACTGGACACAGCTCGTCGGCCTAGTCGACGTGATCACCGCAGGTTTCCCCTGCCAGGACATCTCGATTGCGGGGAACCGAGTTGGAATTCGAGGCACTCGCTCTGGAGTCTGGGTCAACGTCGTTGACGCGATTCGCGTCATTCGACCGAAGCTCGTCTTCCTGGAGAACGTCTCGAATCTCCGGACGCGCGGCCTCAACGTCGTCCTCGGTGACCTGGCCGAGATCGGGTACAGCGCGCGGTGGGTGTGCGTACGAGCTACCGCAGCTCAAGCCCCTCACCTCCGTGACCGGTGGTTCTGTATCGCGACCCCTGAAGACTCCGACCTCGAACCTGGGGTCTAACGGCGGCGCCCGGCCGCCTGCCGAACGCCGAGCTGGCGGCCACGGGCCGACCCTCGATGACGAGGTGTGCTACCTCCTCCCCTACTCGGAAGCGATCCGGGAAGGCCGGCAACCCGAGTCCGCGGTCGACGGTCCGCACTCCCCCGCCCACTGGTGGGGCGAGTACCTCCCCTCCATCCGGCAGTGGGAGAGCGTCACCGGACGAGCCGCTCCCCCGCCCACAGAGGTCGGGCGTAAGGGCGGGCCCCGCGTCACGGCCGAGTGGGTCGAGTGGCTCATGGGCCTCCCCCTCGGACACGTCACCGCGATCCCCGGCCTCACGCGCGGACAGCAGCTCCAGACCCTCGGGAACGGGGTCGTCCCCCAGCAGGCATCGACGGCGTTCGCCGCACTTCTCGACCTGGGGGCGTGATGCCGAACTGGGCTTCCTCAGACAGGCGTGAACGCCTGCCGGCCGACTGGCCGCGTATCCGACTCCGCGTGCTCCGGCGGGACGGTAACCGCTGCACTTCCCGTGATCAGTATGGGCAGCGGTGCGAGGAACTCGCCACCGACGTGGACCACATCGTGCCTGGTGATGACCATCGAGAGACCAACCTTCGAGCGCTCTGCGGGTTTCATCACCAGGCCAAGTCCTCACGCGAGGGTGCCCTCGCTCTTGCCGCGAAGCGGCGACGCAACGACCGCAAGTTCCGCAGGACGGAGGCTCACCCCGGCCTGATCGGTTAGGAGGTGAGCTATGCCCGGCCCTGTGCCGAACCGCGAGGATGACCTCGCCCGCCCGCGCGAGCGCAAGGGTGGAGACGTGCAGCCTGTGACGCGAGGCGTCGCCAGGCCCACGAAGATCCCGAACGCCGATCGCTCCTGGCACCCCATCGCGAAGCGCCTGTGGGACTCGCTCAAGTCGAGCGGCCAGGCCGACTTCTACCAGGACTCGGACTGGGCGCTCGCCTACTCCCTCTGCGAAGACCTCTCCTTCTACAAGAAGTCGGGGAAGAGGTCGGGCCAGATGCTCCAGACCATCTACAGCGCATTCGAGCGGCTGCTCGTCGCCGAGGGCGACCGGCGCCGCGTGCGTGTCGAGCTGCACGAGCCTGAGCCAGAACAGCAGTCCGCGGCCGTGCTCGCCATCGCTGACTACAAGAAGGACCTCGGACTCGCCGAGTGAGGTCAATGCCTACGCCAGGCGGACCGATCACCGAGGGGAGGTGAGTCCCATTTCAGCCCTTACAGCAGAAGAGATTGACGCCCTGGAGCCGAGCTTCCTCGGCCCCACATGGCAGCAGGCCCCGGACGGGTCCTGGTTGCTGCCCGAGCACACGCTCGGGTGGCAGGTCGCCGGATGGTGCGCGGAATATCTGCGCGCCGAGGACGGCGGGCCCTGGCGCTTCACTCGCGAGCAATTGCGCTGGACGCTTTGGTGGTACGCGGTCGACGAGAACGGTCGATTCGTTTACCGAAAAGGTGTTCTCCAGCGCCTCAAGGGCTGGGGTTGAATGGCAAGGACCCCCTCCTTGCCGTCATCAGCCTCGTTGAGTTCGTAGGACCGAGTCGCTTCTCGCATTGGGATGAGAACGGACAGCCGGTCGGAGTTCCACACCCGCAGGCATGGGTTCAGGTAGCGGCAGTTAGCCGCGATCAGACCCGCAACACCATGACTCTGATGCCGAGCCTCATGAGCGACAGGCTCATCGAGACGTACGGCATCAAGGCCGGTGCCGAACTGATGCGTGCGAACGGCGGCCGTCAGCGCCTTGAGGCGGTGACAAGTAGTTATCGCGCCCTGGAAGGGGCGCGGTCCTTAGCGGTCCACGTTCGTAGTTCTCAATGAGAGCCATCACTGGGTTCTCGGCAATTCGGGCGACAAGATGTACGCCACGATCGACGGCAACGCGACTAAACGCGACAGCCGCTATCTGGCAATCACCAATGCCTACCTGCCGGGCGAGGACTCTGTCGCGGAGAAGATGCGCGAGGCTTTCGAGAAGATCCTCGAAGGCCGCGCGGCTGACATCGGCTTCATGTACGACAGCATCGAGGCGCACCCGGCAACCCCCCTGACGCCCGAGGCAATTCGGATCGTCCTGCCGAAGATTCGCGGCGATGCCAGCTGGCTTCGCGTCGAGACGATCCTTCAGTCGATCCTCGACACGACGATCGCTCCGTCGCGCTCGCGGCGGATGTGGCTGAATCAGATCGTGGCCAGCGAGGACGCCCTGTTCTCCCCGGCCGACTGGGATGTCCTGCGGGACGACGACCGGCAGCTCCGTGCCGGCGACGAGATCACCATCGGGTTCGATGGCGGCCTCCGAGACGACGCCACAGCATTGGTGGCGCTCCGCGTGAGCGACATGTGCGCCTTCGTGCTGGGGCTGTGGGAGAAGCCGGACGGCCCGGCCGGGAAGGACTGGGAAGTCCCCCGAGCGCAGGTCGACTCTGCTGTTCACGAGGCGTTCGCCGCGTTCGAAGTGCAGGGCATGTACGCCGACGTGGCTCTCTGGGAGAGCTACATCAGCGAGTGGTCCGAGACGTACGGCGAGGGCCTGGCCGTGAAGGCGCCGGGCAAGGACGCGATCGGCTGGGACATGCGGTCGAGCCTGAAGGCTTCGACCATGGCGCACGAGCGGCTCGTTCGCTCGGTTCTGGACCGCAAGATCGTTCACGACGGGGACCGCAAGCTGCGCCGGCACGTGCTGAACGCGCGGCGGCGAAGCAACAACTTCGGCCTCTCCTTCGGCAAGGAGAGCCGCGAGTCCCCGAAGAAGGTCGACCTGTACGCGGCGCTCATGCTCGCGCACGAGGCCCTCATCGATCTCCGAGCCCGAGGCAAGCGGGTCCGCAAGCGGACCGGCCGGGGCTTCTTCCTGTAGCAGTGTAAACAATGACCCAAGGGTGGTGAGACCATGGCCGACCCCACGCCTGCCGCCCTTGCGGTGCAGCTCCTCGCCATCCTCAGCAGGGACAAGGACCGGCTGACCCGGATCGACGACTACCTTCACGGGCGGCACGACGATCCGTACATGCCGGCGATGGCGGACGACGAGTACCGGCTCCTCGCGAAGAGGGCCGTCTCGAACTGGACCCCGCTCCTGGTCAACACACCAGCGCAAGCCCTCTATGTGGACGGTTACCGCGCGGGTGACGACGAGGGCCAGGGCGCGGCGACGGACCTCGCTTCTCCGCAGTGGCGGCACTGGCAGCGGTCCCGCCTCGACGCACGGCAGTCGGCCGTCTACAAGGGTGCGCTGACGTACGGGCACGCCTTCACCCTGACTGAGCGCGTGAAGGGTCTCGTCCTCACGAAGGGCCTGAGTGCGCTCCGTACAGCGGCACTGTACGAGGACCCTGCGAACGATGACACCCCGCACTCCGCGGTGACCGTGACGGCCTGGCCCTCGGGTGACAAGCCCGGCCGGGCCCGCATGTGGGACAGCCACTTCGAGTACGGGGTCACGTTCAAGGCGCTGGACGACGAAGACGGCGTCCGTGTCGGCAACGGCAAGCGCCACGGCGCCTCGGAATGCCCGGTCACGAGATTCGCCGCGTCGGTCGACCTCGAAGGCCGAACGGTCGGTGTGGTCGAGCCGATGATCCCGCTGCAAAACCGGATCAATCAAACCGTGTTCGATCTCCTCGTCGCCCAGACCTACGCCTCGGTGAAGGTCAGGACGGCTACGGGCATGGCTCCGCCAGTCCAGCGTGACCTGGAGACGGGCGAGATCGTCTACGACGCCCAGGGCAACGCGATCCCCCTGCCGATCAACCACAACGCGAAGCGATTCTTGTTCGCGGAGGACCCGGACGTTCGCTTCGGAAGCCTCGACGAAACCCCCCTGTCGGGGTTCATCGAGAGCATCGACATGAGCATCCGGCACCTCAGTGCGTGCGCGCAGGTACCCCCTCATCATTTGCTGGGTCAGATAGCCAACCTTTCGGCCGAGGCCCTTCAGGCCGCCGAGACCGCTCTGAGCCGCAAGATCCAGGAGTTCAGGACCCTGTTCGGCGAAGCGTGGGAGAGGGTGTTCAGGCTGGCAGCCGAACTCGAAGAGCTGCCGGCGGCTGACGACTTCACGGGCGAAGTCCTGTGGCGTGACATGGAGCAGCGCTCCCTTGCGCAGGCCGCTGACGCGCTGGGCAAGCTGCGCGAGCAGCTCGGCATCCCGGCGAAGGGGTTGTGGAAGCGTGTCCCGCAGGTCACTCAGACCGAGCTGGACGAGTGGGACGAGCTTGCCGAGGAGGAAGACTCCGTCGGTCAGCTCGCTTCCGCGCTGACGCGGGCAACCGCTGAACCGGTCGCCGCGGAATCGCTTCCGGCGGCAGCGTGACGCGCACGAAGAGGCAGGCCGAGACGGACGAGGTCTCGGCTGCCTTCCATGTTGCGCTGACCCAGGTCGGAGCGAAGACCACAGCTGAGGCGATGGCCCTGTGGGCGGATGTTCCGATCGACAGGCGAGCGGCTACGGCGGGCTCCTGGCTGCGCCGGGCCATCACGCTCGTCATGGGGCGGCGACGCCAGTCGCGTGATCTCGCACGGGCCTACTACAGGCTCGCGCGGGCGCTCCAGACCGGGAAGACAACGGCTGACCCCTATCACCCGGAGCCCACCTACGTGACGCTGGCCGACCTTCGGCGGGAGTTCGCGGAACTGGCGGCCTCCTACCGCCCGCCGGCTGAACCGGTGGGTGAGGCCGCGACCGTCGAGAACGGGAAAGCCTCGCCCGCTCCGGTCGTCGAGGAAGACCGCGAGGACGAGCCGGGCCAGGCGCCCAGCAACGATCCCGGTCCCGACAGCGACGACCAGGAGGACGAGCCCGACTGGGACCGCATTCTCGTCGAGGAGCTGGAAGGGCTCCGCGAGGAAGAGGAGCGGATCGAGCGCGAGGCCGAGGCCGAGCTTCGGATCGTGCTTGAGGCCCTCGGCCCCGCGAACCTCGACCGTCGTCTAACCGTCGAGGACGCCGACCCCGACGACGCCCACCGCCAGGCGGGTTCCCAGCAGGCCGCAGCCGCAGCCCGTGTCGCAATGAACGGCGGCCGGTCATCGAACTGGGCGCACATGTCTCGCGACCGGCGGGCCCTCGGCTATGTACGCCTGTCGCGGACGGGAACCCCGTGCGGCTGGTGCGCCATGTTGATCAGCCGAGGCCCGGTCTACAAGAGCCGCGAGTCCGCGACGTTCAACGACGGCGACCGCTACCACGACAACTGCAACTGCTACGCGATGCCGGTCTGGAACCGGGATCAGTACCAGTCGAGCGAGCTGACCGCCCTGTCGCGGCAGTACGAGGCCCTGTGGCCACAGGTCACGAAGGGCCACACCGGCAAGGACGCGATCACCGTCTGGCGCCGGTTCATCCGCAAGCAGCACAGAGCCGCAGCCCAGGAGGCGCGGCCCCCCACTGACACGACCCCGGAGGCGTGAAGTGCCCGAAGAGAAGCCCGAGGCCACGGCCGAGAATCCGCCCGCCCCGCCTGCTGGCGAGGTAGCCCCGCCCGGTGAGAAGCCGGACGACAAGGGCGGTGCCGGCGGCGAGCCCACGAGCGAGGAAGAGGCGCTGCCCGACTGGGCACGCAAGGAGCTGGCCAAGGTCCGAGGCGAGGCCGCTGGCTACCGCACGCGACTGCGGGACGCCGAGACGAAGCTGTCCGGCGCCAAGAGCCCGGAGGATTTCGAGGCCGCCCTTGCTGACGTGAAGGCCAAGAACGCCGAGCTGGAGCACTCGCTCGTCGTCGCCACGGTGGCCAGGAAGTTCGACCTGCCCGAGGCTCTGGCGGGACGGCTGCGCGGTACGACTCCCGAGGAGCTGGAAGCCGACGCCAAGGCCCTTCAGTCGCTTCTCACCCCTGTGCCTCCGCCTGCCCTCGGTGGCGGGCTGGACCCGTCCGACGAGGACGACGGAGAGATGGACCCGCGCAAGCTCGCGCGGCGCACCAGGCGCTTCTAGCGCCCCCGATGACCCCCCTTACTCAACCCCCGCGCTGACCAGCCGGGGGTTTTTTCATGCCCCCCGGAGGTAGCACCCTTGCCCACCGCACAGCACCAGGTAGTCAAGCCCCAGAAGCTCGTGAACGCGGCTGTCGGAATGCTGGAGCAGGAGCTTCTCATTCCCAACCTGTTCACCAAGCAGGGCGTCGACCAGTTCAAGGGCGCCGAGAACGACACCATTTCCATGAAGGTCGAAGGCATCCTGCCGTTCCACGACTACGCGTGGCGTAACGACCGCTCCAACCCGATCGTCTTCGACGAGTACGCGGAGCGGACCCTCGCTGTGACCTTCGGCGGAAACGTTTACTCGGCCGTCAAGCTGACCGATGAGCAGAACGACTTCGACATCGACAACTGGTCGAAGCTCCTGCGCCCGCAGTCCAAGGCCATCGCTCGCGGTCTTCAGCGCCGGGCGGTCAACATGCTGACCAGCCAGGCGTACAACGTCACCATCGGCAACGCCGGTCAGGCCCTTCGCGGCGCCCTCATCGAGGCCCGCCGCGTGCTCAACGCCTTCCACGCCCCGAAGGAAGGCCGCTACCTCCTGGTCGGTACCGAGTTCGAGTCGGCTCTCCTGAGCGACGAGAAGCTGAACTTGGCGCAGAACGTCGGTGACTCCGAGGCCGAGACCGCGCTCCGTACCGCCTCAATCGGCCAGCGCTTCGGCTTCAACATCGTCGTCGACCAGACCATCCCGGCAGACGCGGCCTACGCCTTCACTTCGTCCGGCTTCATCTTCCTCTCCGGTGCCCCCTCTGTGCCGCAGTCGGTTCCGTACGGCGCGACCACCTCCTTCGAGTCGATCGCCCTGCGGTGGGTCCGCGACTACGACCCGCTCTACATGCAGGACCGCTCCGTCGTGAACACCTACGCCGGTTTCCGGAGCGTCCCTGACGTGCTGGTGGGCTGGGACAAGGTCAACGAGAAGGAGATCGTCTCCACTCAGGAGCACTTCGTGCGCGGCATCAGGCTCACGCTCGACGGCAAGTCCGATTACCCGGCTGCCGCGTCCGAGCTGGCCGTGATCACCGGCGTCTCCGACGCGAAGGTGTGGACCCCGACCGGCATGAAGGCAGAGACCGACCCGGCCAACGCCTGATGAGACGGCAGGCCGCGTTACCTGGAACAACCAGGGAGCGCGGCCTGCCGGCCTTTCGGAAAGGAGGTCGAGCGATGGCCTACGCCACTCTCGACGAGCTGAAGGGCCGTCTCGACTGGGAGCCGGACGCGGACGAGCTGCGCATCGCGGAAGGGGCGCTGGAAGACGCCTCCGACCTTGCGGCCACCTATGGCCGCGACTGGCCCGAGGCCACCCCGCCCCGCCTCGTCCGAACGCTGGTCCTGAAGGCCGCGGCGAGGTACCTGCGCAACCCGAACGGCTACACGCAGAGCCGGGCCGGGGACGAGACGCTCGCCTGGTCAGACGCCCATGGCCGGGACGCGGGCAGCGTCTACTTCACGCGTGAGGAGATCCGGCTCCTGGAGGAGCTTGCCGGCCGCAAGCGCGGCATCACCAGCGTGGTCGTCTCCGCTTGGGGCACGAAGCCGCAGCGGGCAGACACCAGCGGGCTCGTACCCGTCGACTACTCCCCCGCCTCGCCCTTCCCCCTGTTCGGGAACGAGGGCCCCTGGTGAGCGTGCAACGGAGACGAGGCCAGACCGCGCGCGTGTGGCGGACAACCGAGACCGTCGACCGGCGCGGCAACACGGTCATCGCCGTGGACGAGAGCAACCCCGTCACCGTCAAGGCCGCCTTCATCCCCCAGCGCAGCGGCAAGGCCGAGGTTCCCGGCCAGCAGCAGATCAACGTCACTCGCATGATCGTGGACGCCCATGTCGAGGGCGTCACCCTGTGGTCCCGCGTCGAGTACCAGGGCCGCATGTGGGACATCGCGACGCCGCCCGCCTACCACCACGGTTCCCGCCGGACCCGTCACTGGAGCATCGACATACGGGAGCGGCCCTGATGGCGAAGATCGAAGACAAGGTGGGCCGACTCAAGCTGGAGAGGTACATCGCCACCCTGCCCGGCGTGCAGGACGCGCTCGACGAGGCGCGGTTCGAGATCGCTGCGCGGGCCGAGGCTCTGCTTCTCCAGCACCGCCAGGAAGGCCACGCCACCATCGACGTGGTGGACGGCGATGTCGACAAGTACGTGGTTCTCGACGACGAGCGAGGCAAGAAGGCCGCCCTGTCGATCGAGTACGGCCGTGCTGAGCAGTTCATCGTTCGCAAGGACAAGAACGGTCAGACCTACCTGGACATCATCCCGGCGGCTGACGGCCTGTTCATCCTGGCCCGCGCCGCGAACCTCCCCAAGAAGCGGAAGGGGAAGGTGCACCTCGACTGATGGCAGGACTCCCCGACCACATCAAGGCCATGGCAGAGCTGTCACCGGTTGAGGATCTCCTTCTCGCCGTACTTCGCGAGGGCCTCCCCGGAGTCCGGGTGAAGTCGCTGGTTGACCTTCACGAAGAGTTCCCTCTCGTCCTGGTCCGCCGCGACCCGACGTGGGGTGAATGGCAGGGCGACACCCGCTTCACAGATGCGGCCCGCGTCGTCATCAACTGCTTCGTGCCGGACCCCAATGGCGACGAAGACGCCGCGATCCTCTCCGAGGCCGTGCGCGTCGTCCTGCGGAATGCCTGGCTGAATCAAAAGGTCTATCCCCGCCGGGGCCACATCATCCGCGTGGATCTGAATTCCGCGCCGAGACGAGCGACCGACTGGGCGACGGCTACCGGCCCGGTCCAGTACGCCGACCTCCCTACGGGCGTATGGCGTTACGAGTCGATCTACGACGTGCAGATCCGCAAGCCGCGGACTCGCCCTTACACCCCCTGACAGTTCCCAACACGCAAGGCCCGGACCCCATTCGCGGGGTGCCGGGCCTTTTGCGTGCGCGAGTAAGGATTCAGCCTCTTGGCGATCAATGACCTGGCCACCCTCGTCGTAGGCAGTGGCAACTACCTGACGGCCCCTGTCGGCACGACCATGCCGGCGGACCTTCTGACGCCACTCAGTCCGTGGCAGAACGTCGGTCACACCTCCCTCGAAGACATCTTCGGAATCACTTCCGAGGGTGGCGAGGCGACCACAATCGGAAGCCTTCAGAACAAGTCTCTCCGCACGAAGTACAGCGCCCGAACCGAAACCATGACTTTCACTTTGCAGCAGTTTGATACTGCTGGCCTGAAGCTCTACTTCGGTTCCAACGCTCCGATTCTGCCCGACGGTTCCGTTGGTGTCCCGACCAACCCCGAGCCGACTCAGTCCGCATTCCTCGCGGTATTCGTGGACGGCGACAATCATTTCGCTTTCTACGCTCCTCGCGCGGAAGTCTACCGGGCTGACGACATGGCGATCTCGGACACAGAGTCTCTCGCCGGACTGCCGATCGGCGTCAAGCCCATGGTCCACGGAAACAACACCTGGACGTACGCGATCACGCCCCTGGGCGGGGTTCTGGCGACCGGCGCGACTGCTGGATCTCCGGGCTCCTTCACTCCGGAAGGCGCTGTCGTCCCGGCCAACCTGGCCGCGCTGGCCGGCGTGATCGCGACCCCGACCACGAAGTGGACCACGGGTCAGCACGTGAACCTCGGCGACGGCTCGAAGGCGTACTGGAACACCACGGTCTGGGCCGCCGGCACCGCCACCTGATCCCCCCAACTCCCGGCGCGGGCGCATTGCGGACCCGCCCGCGCCGGGCTTCTCACTCTCGGTCCGCTCCCTTTTCCCACTTTCTTTCCGGAGGTCCGCAACCCCATGGCTTCTTTCTCTCTTGACGACATCCGTGCCGCCGCGGAGCGCAAGTACGGCAGCACTGATATTCAGGTCGGCGACGACACGGTACGGCTCCTCAACCCGCTGCGCCTGCCCAAGGCCCGGCGCGATGTGCTGATGTCCCTTCAGGAGCAGATGGGCAAGGAGGAATCCGACCAGGCTGAGCTTCTGTCGGAGGCCATTCTTACCATCGCCGCGTCCGAGAAGGCAGCACAGAACCTCCTTAACGAGGTGGACGGCGACCTCGCGATCCTCGCGGAAATCTTCGGCCACTACGGCGAGAGCACTCAGGTGGGGGAAGCCTCGGCCTCGCAGGGCTGATCGACGAGTACGGAGAGGGCCTTTACCCGGATCTGCTTTTCCACTTCGGAATTGACCTGTCCGAGGTGATCGCAGGCCGGGGCCCTTCTCCCGCTCTCGTCCTTCTGCTCGTGCAGAGGCTTCCCGATACCTGCCTTACCGTCGCCCTCGCGTCTGGCGGCCGTGAGCATTTCGGCTGGGGTCAGGACCGGCATTTGTCGGCCGACCTCTTCGACTCAATTAATCAAAACACCCGCGCCACCGGCCAGTGGGGCAAGGGCAAGGCCCCAAAAATCCCGCAGTACCCGAGACCGCAGGCGAAGAAGGCCGAGAAGAAGAAGGCCAAGAAGCCGCGCTCCGTCGCGGAGATTTACAAGCACTTCCAGCGGAGGTAAGCCGGTGTCGGATGTTCAGATTGTCGGCCGCGTTGCGGTCAAGGTCATGCCGGATACGTCCGGCTTCAAAGAAGACCTGAAGAAGAAGCTCGAAAAGATCGAGAACGATCTCGCGATCACCATTCGCACAAAGGCTGATGCGACCGGTGCCCGCAAGGATGTCCTCGAAGCCGTACGGGCCATCAACGCCGACAACAAGAAGACCGACACCCGCAAGATCCGCTTCTACACGAAGCTCGACCTGGCCGGGATGTCCGGCGAGGTGACGAGGGCGGTACGCGAGTACCAGTCCCGCGCGAACCAGCACCGGATCACCTTCTCCGCCACCGGCCGCCAGGTCGTACAGGAAGCCCGCAGGACCCAGCGCCAGGCGCAGGCCGAGCTGTCCGATCTGCGCCTCGGCGTGAACCTCGACAACCAGGGCTCCGTTCTGGCGGCTATCGGGCGGGTTAAGGCCGCGCTCGTGGCGATCGGTGAGACGGACATCGAGATCGACCTCAACGAGGGGTCGCTGAACGCGGCGATCGACTTGTTCGAGGAGCGCCTCGACGAGATCGGGCACGTCAAGCTCCAGGTCGACCAGGAGAGCGAGTCCTCGGTCAAGGCCGCTGTCGCAGCCATCGAGCGCGAGTTGCAGCGCCTCGCCGAAACCGAGCTGAAGGTCAAGCTCGACCGCGACTCCCTGGAAGAGGCGAAGGGGAACCTCGTCGCGGAGTCCCGCGCGGCAGCTCTTCAGGCTGCCGGCGAAATCCAAGACCAGCTCGACGCCATCCAGATCCGACCGAAGCTCGACGAGCAGAAGGTCGCGCAGGTGAAGCGTCAGCTCGAAGCGGCCTTCGAGCAGATGCGGACCCTGCGGTCACAGGTCACGCCCGAGCTGGACGCCCTTGCCGCGCAGAAGGCCAAGCGGGACATCGACGACCTTCAGGACCGCATCGACGGCCTCAAGGCCGAGATCGAGCCGGAGCTGTCGCGTACCGGCGTCATGGCCACCATCGCGCACATGGCGGTCCTCACTCGGAACCGCTTCGTAGACCTGATCCCGCGCGTCAAGTTGTCGGCTGCGGCCACCGCTGCGGCGATGCTGCAAGCTCTCTCCGGTGCCCGCGTCCTCGGCGACGTGTTCGAGCGCCTGGGCAACATGGTCCGGAACTTGGACAAGTCGGCGCCGATCATCGGCACCCTGGCGACGGCGATAGCGGGCCTCGCGGGCTGGGGCATCACCGCGGCTTCCAACCTCTTCACGATGTCGGCGAGCCTGGCTCAGATCGGCGCAACTTCCCTTGCCCTGCCGGGAATTCTCGGCGGCATGGCGATCGGCATAGCCGCCACCGTCGCCGCCTTCAAGGATTTCAACAAGGTCTTGCCGCAGGTCAAGGGGCAGCTCTCGCAGCTCCAGAATCTGATCAGCGAGAACTTCTGGAAGCACGCGAAGACCCCGATCCGGGAACTGATAGACACGCTCCTGCCCGAGCTGACGGCAGGGTTCGGGAAGACCTCCACGCAGCTCGGCCAGTTCTTCGGCGGCTTCGCCGACTCGCTTAAGTCGTCCTTGGCCCCGGCCCTGGGCGGCATGTTCGACGACCTCTCCAAGTCGATCGACATCGCCACCACTGGCACGGGCGCCTTCGCCAACATCATCAAGGTTCTAGGCGAGGTCGGCGCGGGCTACCTCCCCCAGCTCGCGCAGTGGTTCGTGGATGTCTCCACGAAGGCGTCTAACTGGCTGAACCAGAAGGGCGAGTCCGGGCTCCGCGAGGAGATCGACGCGGGCATACAGGCGCTCAAAGACCTCGGCGGAATCCTGATGGAGACGGGCGGCATCTTCGCCGGCATCTCCCGGGCGGCCACCGAAGCTGGCGGCTCCACCCTCGGCATGATCCGCCAGACCCTCGCCGGGGTTCACGAGGCGATCGACAGCAGTGGCGTGCAGGCGAAGATGGTCGGCCTGTTCACCGCAGCCCACGAGGCCATGTCCAACATGGCGGCGCAGGGCGGCGGCGAGGTGAAAGCTTTCTTCGGGCAGTTCGTCGGCCTGCTGACGGAAATCCTCCCGCAGGTCGGCACGATCCTCGGCACGGCCATGGGCGCCATAGCCGCCGGGCTTAACCAGCCGGAAGTTTTCGCCGGTGTCTACGCGCTTTTCGATGGAATTCAGGTCGCGGTAAACGCCTTGGCTCCCGCCATGGCCCCCCTCGGCCAGGCTTTTGGCGTAATTCTTACCCTGGTCGGCTCCTTCCTGGCGATGCTGGGTCCTCTGGTCGCTGCCGTTCTGACGCCACTTTCGCAGGCTTTCACAATGCTGGCCCCTGCGATCGAGCCTCTGATCGGACTGCTCGGCGAAGGCTTGATGGGAATCGTCGCTGCGCTCGCTCCGCTCATAATGACGGTAGTCGAAGCCTGCGTTCCACTTATCGAGGCGCTCGTCGCCGGGCTAGCCCCGATTATCCCGCTGATCTCAGCAGCACTCGCCGTAATGTCTGCCGCACTTCAGCCTGTGATCGAAATTCTGATGCAGATTTTGACGGCTGCGATTCTGCCACTTATTCCCGTAGTGCAGTCGCTCGCCGCCGAATATCTGCCTCTGATTTCGGAAGCCTTCTCGGCTGTCATGGAAGCTATCCAGCCGTTCCTTAATGCTCTGCTTCAGGTCGTGAATTTCCTGATGCCGATCTTGGCGCCAGCGATCGAGTTTATAGCTGGGCTCCTTCTCGGCTCCCTGGTTGCGGCGATCAACGGCGTCGCCGACGTGTTCACCGGCCTCTGGAACGTCTTCAAGGGCGTCTGGGACATGATCGTCGGCTACTTCAAGGTGATCATCGGCGTCTTCGTCGGCTCACTCACGGGCGACTGGAGCATGTTCGACAAGGGCTTGCAGCAAGTCTGGAACGGAATCAAGTCGTTCCTGTCCGGCCTGTGGGATGTCATCAAGGGCCTATTCATGATCTTCCTGAACATCGGAATTCTCGGTGTCGGAAAGAAGATCCTGATGGGTGTAAAGACCCTCTGGGACAACATCTGGAACGGGCTCAAGACTTCCGCTACTGGGCTCTGGAGTTCCATCCGGGCGAACTTCTCATCCTTCATGGCCGCCTTGAAGGAGACACCCGGAGCAGCCCTCCGCTCGATTCAAAAGTTCTTCTCAGACACGTGGATGAACATTAAGTCTGCGGCGGTTGAGGCGTGGGAAGCAGTTAAGCGGATCTTCTCTCAGAAGATCGCCGACTGCGTTCGGGTCGTCAGTGAGCTGCCGCAGAACGTGAAGCAGATATTCGGTGATGCAAAGTCTCTCCTGATGGACGCGGGCCGGAAAATCATCACTGGTCTGATTGACGGACTCAAGAGCATGATCGGCTCCGTCAGGAGCACGCTTGGTGACCTTACGAGCAAGATCAAGGACTGGAAGGGTCCGGCTCCGAAGGACGCCGTACTCCTTTACGACGCGGGTCGGCTCATCATCCAGGGCCTGATCAAGGGCCTGGAGTCTCAGTACGACAAGGTGAAGCAGTCCCTCAACGACCTGACTGCGAAGATCCCGGCGAATGCGTCAAAGGGCCTGAAGGACCGTATTAGCCGGGACCGGACGGCGCTCTTGAAGCTGGCCGCGCAGTGGGAGGCCGGGTCTAAGCGGCTCGAAGCAGCGCAGGCCAAGCTCGACAAGCTCCGCGAGGAGGCGAGCCGCTATGCGCAGTCGATCGCGGACAAGGTCATCAGCACGGGCGATGTTACGAAGATCGATGACGCTTCGTTCACCGGGATCTCGTCGGGACTGAAGAACGCGGTCGAGCAGGCGAAGAAGTTCGCCGATGTGCTCAAGAGGTTGAAGACCCTGGGCCTCAACGCCGAGAGCTTCGACCAGATCGCTACGGCTGGTCCCGAGGCCGGGCTTGCTGCGGCCGAGGCCATTGCCAACGCGGGCGCGTCCGGTGTCGCTGAGATCAACGCCTTGCAGAAGGAGTTGGAGAAGTACGCCGGCAAGGCCGGGTCCACCGCGTCGCACTACATGTACGACGCCGGGGTCAAGGCAGCCGAGGGCCTGGTCAAGGGCCTTGAGGCGCAGCAAGGCGCGATCGAGAAGGCGATGCTCCGCATCGCTGACGCGATGGTCAAGGCGATCAAGCAGGCCCTGGACATCCACTCACCCTCGCGCCTGTTCCGGAAGCTCGGCTCGTTCGTCGGCAAGGGCTTCGGCCTGGGCGTCCAGGATGAGCGGGGGCGCGTCGAACGCGCCACCAACGCGCTCGCTTCGAGCGCGACCTCGGGGGCGTCTCGCGAGGTCACGGCCGCTGTCTCTGGCGGCCTGGCGGCGGCCGAGTCCGGCCGGTCCGTGACGAAGGTCTTGAACTACTACGCGGGCTCGGCCAGCGGCTCCCTCTCGTCCGAGGAGGAGCTGTTCTCGGCTGCCTCGCGGGCAAGGATGGTCGGCTGGTGAAGCTCGAACTGGCTTCGGCCGCAGACAGGCTGGACCTGGATGGGTTCGAGAAGAACGGGCTGGGGTTCCAGGCCCTCGCCGGGATAACCGGCCTGGGCCTGCCCCAGCTCTCCGTTCAGTGGCTTGAAGGCGCGGGGGACGGCGCCGCCTATCGTGGGCGGCGCGTCCTCCCCCGTGACATCGACATCCCCCTCGACATCGTGGGGCGGGACAGGGTGCACCTCGCCGAGCTGGTGAACCGCCTCGCGCGGGTACTCGCCGCGGATTGCACCCTGACCTACATCGACGCCGAAGGCGCACGCTGGTCCACCCCCGTCCAGTGGACCGGCGGAGGCGATATCGACCCCGGCTCAGGCGAACGGGACGTGCAGACCGTCATCACGCTCCGGGCCCCCTCCCCCTACTTCCTGGCGGAGGCGGCGCAGACGGTCTCGATCGGCGGGGCCACGGCCGCCCCGTTCCTTTCGTCGATGTCGTCGATGCCCCTCGCATCGTCACAGGCGATCGGCGACGTGCAGCTCTCCAACGAAGGCGACGTGCCGGCGTTCCCCGTCTGGGAGGTGACCGGACCGGGCGACAACTTCAAGGCAATCAGCCCCACGGGCGAAGTTCTGCACTGGACGGGAACGATCGTCGCCGGCAAGAAGCTGATCATCGACATGGGCACCGGCATCGTTCTTGACGACGTGACTGGAGCGAACTGGTACCGGTACCTCGCACCCGCTCCTAGCTTCTGGTCTGTGCCGCCGGGCACCTCGACGGTTACGGCCTCTCTCCTGAACACCACCTCCGCCTCGCGGATCGTGTGCTCCTGGCGTCCCCGAAAGTGGGTGGTGATCTAGTGCGTCAAGAGGATCTCCTCGTCGAGGTGCGCGACAAGACCCTGACGCGCGTCGGCGCAATCCCCGCCGACCTTCTGACCATGGACGCGGAAGACGTACACAACAACGTCGGCACGTGGAAGCTCAGCATCAACTCGGAGCACCCCCTTGCCGCCGTCCTCGCGACGCCCGGCGCCGGCATCATCGTCACCGGCCCCAGCGACGTTCTGTTCTCGGGGCCGGTGACAAAGACGGAGAGCGCTGCCACGGCAACGGACCCGCTCGGCACGCTGAAGGTCGAGGGCGTAGACGACACGATCATCCTGTCGGACATGCTGGCCTGGCCCGATCCCTCCAACGGGAATGCGGCCAGCCAGAACTTCGCCTACGACGAGCGCAGCGGTCCGGCCGAGTCCCTCATGCATGCCTACGTGTCCGCGAACTGCGGGCCGTCGGCCCCCGCCAGCCGGCGCCGTGCCCGTCTCATCATGGGCACGAACGGCGCACGGGGTGCGACTGTCGCCAAGGCGGCTCGCTTCCAGCAGCTCGGCGAGCTGTGCAAGGAGCTCGCCGAGTCTGCCAACCTCGGCTTCCGCGTGGTGCAGCGCGGTGCGGATCTCGTCTTCGAGACGTACGCGGTGCAGGACCGTACAAAGGAGGCCCGGCTCGGCGTCGTGAACAACACGCTCGCCGGTCAGCGAGTCTCGGTGTCGACTCCGCAGAAGACCCGGGTCATCGTCGGTGGTGACGGCGACGGGTCGAACCGGCTGTTCGTTCCTGTCGACAACGCAGACTCGATTGCCTCCGAGTCGGACTGGGGTCGCAGGATTGAGACGTTCATCGACGAGCGCTCTTCCACGGACACTGCCGAGCTGACGCAGAAGGGCACCGAAGCCCTTGCCGATGGCGGCATGACGGTCACCGCGGCTCAGGCCGTACCGATGGAGGACAGCGCACTCGACTTCGGGCGTGACTGGTTCCTCGGCGACAGGGTGTCCGTCATCGTGGGCACGTCGGAGATGACTGCCGTAGTCACGGGCACGGTCCTGAAAGTCGACTCGGACGGCTACCGCCTTGGCGCGACGCTGGGCGATCCGACCCCGCTCAACCCTGCGATGGCAGAGGCGAAAGCGGCGAAGGAACTGGAGTCTCGCGTCTCCTCGCTTGAACGGACGGCAGAAGCCAGTCCTGCCGGGGCTCGGGAACTGCCGGCAGGCACGCTTACTCAGGCCAGCGTCCCGGACGACTACCCCGAGCGCGCAACCGTCATGTACCTCACGGCAGCGGACGCCACCGCAGGTGGCTGGGACTTCGGCGGCAAGTACGGCTTCGTCACCACCAGACGCCAGGCGAACGGGGACGCCTACCAGACGTGGAGCCGCGTGCACGCCGCCGCGACAACGCACGAAGAGTGGGTGCGCGGCGGCAACCGGTCATCGGGCTGGAGTGCTTGGAGGCAGGTCGGCTTCGATAATCAGCTGGTGCCGGCGGACTACACCTCGGCCTCCTTGCCTACCGCGTATCCCTTCGGTGTGTCGACCCTCACCATGAACGAGACGCAGGCGGCGACTGGCGGATGGGCCTTCGGCTCGGGCGGCAAGTACGGCGTCCTGCGCACCGTTCATCCCGTGGGTTCCACGTTCGCGCACCAGACGTGGCTTCGGCTGAGCCCCACGGTCACGGAGGAGTGGACCCGCTCGGGCAACGACGCGGCGGGCTGGACGACGTGGCGCACCTCGGCGCACAACGAGAAGGCCGCGAAGGGCGTCGTCTCCATCCAGAACCTCACGAGCACGGCCTACGTTGGCGACACGGCCGCAGTTGTCTACACACAGCAGTTCACCGCTGAAGCGGGCCGGTGCTACAAGGTCGCGGTCAGGATCGCAGCCGTCGACACGGACGGCACGGGCGACAACGCCAGCGCGAACATCCGCTACGCAAAGCAGGGCGCGTACACCTGCGTTCGCTGGGCCGCCGGAACCACGGTCACGACGGCGAGCACTCTCGCGGCTGACGTGTTCAGCACGACCTACGACGACGACTCGAACACCGCGAGCGGCCTCGACTTCACCTGCTACATCAACAACCCACCGGCCGGACCTGTCACGGTCGGCGTCACGCTCAACACCCGCAGGGCCGCAGCAACGTACGGCATGGTCCGCTACCTGCCGGGCTCCCTGTCGACGCTCGTCGTCGAGGATGCGGGCGCGGCACTCTAAGGAGCCTCCCCCTTTGGCAATCACCTCCTACCCCTTCGACGGCCAGGCCGTCACGGAGACCCAGTTCTCCCAGATGTTCCGCGAGTTCCAGGACTCAGGTGTCGTCACCTCTCTCGGCGCGTCTGGATTCTCCGTGAGCGCCTCGACCGGCATGACGCTCACCGTAGGGTCCGGCCTCGCCTTCGTGCGGGGGCACATGGTGCAGTCGACGGCCACAGAGAACGTGACCATCGCAGCGGCCAGCACTCAGGTCCGCGTCGACCGCGTTGTCCTGAAGCTGGACCCGGCAACCAACTCGATCACCCTCGCCGTGAAGGCCGGCACCGCGGGCTCGACCACTCCCCCGGCCCTGACGCAGACGGACACCGGGATCTACGAGATGGCCCTCGCCTCGGTGACGGTCGCGGCGAGCGTCACCTCGATCACGTCCGGGGACATCACCGCGAGCCGCCCCTTTGTGGGACACCGCGTCGGCGCCTGGATCACCGCCACCCGCCCCACGTCCCCGCGACTGGGACAGCTCGGCTACAACAACTCCACGGACTCGTGGGAATACTGGACCGGCTCCGCCTGGGCACCCCTGCTGTCGTCCGTGGACTGGGCCAACCTGTCTGGCAAGCCGACCACGTTCACGCCGTCCACCCACACGCACACCTGGTCCCAGATCAGCGACCGGCCATCGACCATGACCCCGACTGCGCACACGCACGACTGGAGCCAGGTCACGGGCAAGCCGACGAGTTTTGCCCCGAGCGCACACGGCCACGCATGGTCGCAGCTGACGGGTATCCCCTCGACCTTCGCCCCGAGTTCTCACTCGCACTCCTGGGACAGCATCACCTCGAAGCCGTCGACCTTCACGCCGAGTTCCCACTCCCACTCCGGCTACCTGGGGTCCGGGGACACAATCCACCGCTCCAACGGCTCGGACCGCCCACACTCCTACACCGCTACAGGCTCCACCTGGTACGCGGTGTGGGTCGACGGCAACCACAACTTCTGCCGCAACACCAGCGCACGGCGCTACAAGGAGAACATCCGGGACATCGACATCGACCCCGATGCAGTTCTGTCCCTGCGCCCCCGCGTCTACGACCGCAAGCCCACCGTGAACGACGAGGGCGAGACGGTCGAGGGACGTCGGGACGAGTTCGGCCTGATCGCCGAAGAGGTCGACGAGACGCTTCCCGAGATCGTCATCCGCGACGAGGAGGGACAGATCGACAGCGTGCGCTACGACCTGATCGGGGTCGCGCTTCTGTCGGTCGTGCAAGACCAGGCCGAGCGTATCGAGCGTCTGGAGCAGCTCGTCAGGGACATGTCCCGATGAATTTTGACCCGGCCGTTCAGGTGGCAATCGTCTCAGCCGGCGGCATGGTCACCGCAGCTCTTGTCGGCGTCTTGGTCGAGCTGGTGCGACGCCAGGGGACAGCCATTGCGGAGGTGCGTGAGCACGCGCAGGAAGCCCGCGATCAGGTCTCCAACACGCACAGTACGAACCTGCGAGACGACCTGGACAAGGTGATCGCGGGACTCGATCGCGTCCTTGAAGGACAGGTCCGGCACAGCCGGGACATCCGCGATCTGCGCGGCGATCTGTCCCATGAGCGCACCGAACGTCTCGCCGTGTCGGAGCGCCTCGACACCCACATCTCGACCTCTGCCCCCACCCCGTAAGACGACCCATACCCCGAGGCCCTGTCCCCACCGGACGGGGCCTTTCGCATGTCCCGAAGGAGGACCACCCTTGAGCACTCAGGCTCAGAAGATCCTCGGCATCGCACGTGCCGAGAAGGGCTACCAGGAGGGCCGGAAGTCCGGCCACTGGAACAACGACCAGAAGTACAGCAACGAGACCCCCGGCCTGGAGTGGAGCGACTTCCAGGCATGGTGCGCGACCTTCGTCTCCTGGTGCGCGCTGAAGGCCGGGCTCGCCGCCCTCTACCCGCGCACCGCGTCGTGCCTGACCGGCGTGAGCTGGTTCAAGCAGCGCAAGCAGTTCTCTGCCTATCCGGCGGTCGGTGCGCAGGTGTTCTTCGGCAAGAACGGCGGGACGCACACCGGCCTCGTCTACGACTACGACGACACGTACGTCTACACGATCGAGGGCAACACCAACGCCAGCGGTTCGCCCGAGGGCGACGGCGTGTACGAGAAGAAGCACCGCCGCACGGACGCCTACGTGTACGGGTACGGCTACCCGGCCTTCGCCGAGGGGATCAAGTCGGCCGACCCGGCATGGAAGGACAAGGCTCCGAAGCCGCAGCCGCCGGCACCGCAGCCCGCCTCGCAGATCGTCGCGCTGAACCCGGCCGTGAAGCCCGGCGCCAAGCACGCCCAGGTGCGTGACCTTCAGCAGCTCCTCATCAAGGCCGGTTACGGCCCGATCAACGGGGCCGTGACCAGCCTCTACGGGCCTGAGACCCAGCGGGCAGTGGCCCGCTTCCACGACCGAAACCCCGCCTACCGCAGCGGTCTGCACGACCCGCGGATCGGGCCGAAGGGCTTCGTCGCACTTCAGAAGCAGGCGGGCCGCCGATGAGCAAGATGCTTATGCCCGGCTCGAAGCCGCCCAGCCTCCTGTCCCTGCTGCCCGTCCGCTACCGCTCGCGGGCCGGGGCGTTCCTGGCCGCGCTCGGCGTGATCGTGAGCGTCTGCGCCATCGTCTACGCCGACAAGCCGGAAGTGGCCGTCATCGTCCAGATCGCAACCGCCCTCGGCCTGGTCGAGTCTCCGGACTCGGACGCCACTGAGTGAAGCATGCCCCCCTGCTAGTCCTCACGGGCTGGCAGGGGGGCGCTTTCGTCGTCTCAGGACTCGTCGGCCTTTCCGGCCTTCATTGCCTCGATCTCATCCATCGTCATGACGGGGGTCTTGGACCGGCGCCCCGAAGTCCGGGCGGGCTTGTCCTTCTCGGCCGCCTTCCTTGCCTGCGGCTTCCTTGTCGGCGCCGCCTGCTGTTCGGGCACCTCGGCTGTCACGTTCTCGGCCGCCGCACGGATCGCCGCCTCCGCGCGTTCGAGAGGAGCCAGCTCCGGAGGCCCCTGCGCGGCGAGGTCGTCACCGAAAAGGGCCCTCAGCGGTGCCGCGTCTTCCTCACACAGGTCACGCTCGCGGGGGGCAGAGCCCGCAAGGGCGAGGGTGTACCGGGTCGTAGGGCGGTCCTTGCTCTTGCACTGGTCGCATATGCGCACGCTGATCGTTAGTTCCATATCTCCGCTGCCCCCTCGCACTGCGTGACTCTCTATGTAGAGATTGTCCCTCACGAGGAGGCAGCGGGTCGAAGTTGTCACATAGAGGGGGACTCAAGCCTCTGGAGGTAGCGGCTGCCGGTACGCCGGTCACGGCCCATGAGCTTCGCCAGGTTCGGGCCGTTGACCTCCTGGCCCTTGGCCGCCAGGGCCTTAACGGCGTCCCTGATCTCGTCGAGGCTGGCAGTCGGACGGCCGGGACGCCGCCGCGCGCGAGCCTTGGCAACCTCGTCGACCGGGGGCTCCCCGCCGTCGAGGGTCGGCTGAACCGGCTTGGCTTCCTGGTCCTGGTGCTCGTCATCGGCCTGGTCCTCGACGACCCCCGCCACTCCCGCCGGCACCGGCTTAGCAGCACGGATGACCATGTGGGCAACGTGCCCGGCGACAACCGCAGGGACGGCGGAGACGGCGGCGACCAGCTCCTTCGAGGAGGTCATGTACCCCGCCGAAATCCAGTGGGCGACGACCTGCCCGGCAAGGGTCATACCGAGGGCCCCCACGGCACCCGCTATCGCCGACCCTCGGCCCTTCTCCCCCTTGGCCCGGCTCTCGGTGAACCAGACCGCGACGACGGCGTACACGGACATGCAGACCGGCATACCGGCGGCGACCCACTTGTTCCAGCCTGCGGTGCGGGCGAGCTGGTACTCGCCGGGGGCAGACATGGCCAGGGCGACGGCGAGGACGAGGCCGCCCACGACGTAGGCGTACCGGGGCATACGGGCAGACGAAGACATGGCTGTGCCTTTCAGAGGCAGTGCGAAAGTGGAGAAAGTTCGAGGGGGCCGTCAGGCGCGGGACGGCTGCACCATGGCTGCGCGGGCCTCGGCGGCACGCTCGCGGTAGTTCGCGACAAAGCCGTTCTCTTCCGGCTGGGTCAGGTCGGCACCGGTCTGCGATGCGGCGATCAGCTCGCGGGCGAAGTCGCTCAGCTCGACGCCCGAGCAGACGCCGCAGATGCCGGAGTCCTGGCCAGCAGGCAGGAGGCGGCCACAGCCGTCTGTGGCGCAGTCGGCGTACTTGCGCCACTGGCGCTTGCGCTCGGGCCGCTTGCGGTCGAGGCGGTCCTCGATCAGCTTCGAGGCGCTGTAGACCTTCGGGGGAAGCCCCTGCGTCACCGCGTCAGTGATCTCGGCGATGGTCGCGCCACGGTCAAGCCAGTCAGCGAGGGACGGGACGAGCTTGCCGACCTGGCGCTCGTTGAGCTTGAGGCGAGGGTCGATCGCAGCGAAGCGCCGAAGGAGGCGGGCGGCCTCGGTCTCCTGCTTGCTGTCTTTCTGTCTCTCGCCCTCCCTCTCCTTGTCGGCGTCCAGCTCGGACGGCGCAGGCTCGGCCTCGGCGGGAGGGTTGGGAGGGTTCTTTCTCCCGTACTTAGAAGAGTCCTTTTCCCCGTTAGGGGACGTGCCCGCCTTGCTGGTGGCCGAAGGGCTGGTGACCGGGCGTGTGGGAACCGGGGAAGAGGCCAGGTTCGGCAGCTCGTACACGTCCACAGACGAGACGATCTGGTTCGACTCGTCGTCGCGGGCGGTCTTCGTCACCCAGTAGCCGAAGTCGCGCAGCTCAGTGACGGCCTTGGCCACCGCGGATCGGCCCTGCGGGTAGTTGTCCGAGAGAGTCCGGACGTTCTCTTTGACCCCGCTGGGCAGGGAGAGGACGAGAGCGAGGATGCCGCGCGCCGTGTGGCTGATGCGCGGGTCCTGTATCGCCTTGTTGGCGATGATCACGAAGTCCCGCTCATGCGTCGGGATACGATGGATCTGCATTGGGAGTGGAAGCTCCTGGTGCCGGACCCCGGGGTGTTAGCGCACCGCCGGGGTCACCTGTTTGTTGCGCCTGACCAGGCAGTTTCGTAAACCTGGCACTCGGCGGATCAGCTTCGCTGTCGGGTTCAGCTTGACATGATCACTAGTCGTTGGTCAATCTTTACTCGAACAAGACAGGTTCGGGGTCATCCTGGGGGATGAGCGCGGACAGCGCAGACCAACACCCAAGGTGGATACATGCCCGCGTCGAAGATCGTCAATGAGCAGGAAGTCATCCAGTGGTTCAAGGACGGCTTGACCTATCCCGAGATGCAGAAGCTCTACCTGGACAAGTACGGGATCGTGACGACCGCCCCCATGTGGTCTTCCTTCCGGCGCCGAAGGGGTCTCGACCGGCGGAACCTAAGGGCTGACGACCTGCTGCCCTGGAGGATGAAGGAAGAGCATAGGCACCAATATCCGCCCATCATGCTCCGAATCGAGGCCCGGCTGCGCGAGGAGGATGCGGCCCTGGAACGGGGTGAGGAGCCTAGGCGCCCCGTAAGTGACCGGGACAAGAAGCGCCTGGAGTCCTGGAAGAAGGGCCTCAAGGCGGACGGGCAAGACCTCGTCGTCCACTATGACCCCGACACCGAAGAGGGGTTCTTCCTGGTGCCGCGCAGGCCCGAAGACTCCGACCTCATCCGTAACCCCCCTCGCAAAACCGGCAACCAGGCTCGGGACTGAGCCTACACCCGAACACTCGAACGTGCATTCGAACACCGGGCGGCCCTCCCCACACAGAAGGGTTGCCCTACCCCCGTCGGATCTCGGCGGGGGTTTTCTCGTTCTCAAGTCGTATGCGCCCCTGACCTGCGCATGAGTAGTGTGTGTTCATCTGACGTTCACCATTCGCGCACAAGCGGAGCCTGCCACTCCAGCCCGCACACCTGTCGCGATCATCGGTTGACACAGCGTGCATCGGCCACGTAGAAACAAGCCAGCAAGTTCAATGTTTACACCTGGGGGGTCGAGCCTTGCCGCTGATCTTGAGCGAGCCGGTCGCGGATGAAGGGCCGACGAAGTACGGCGACACGAAGTGCATGTTCGTGCGGGACAAGGAAGACGTTCCGCATGAGGGAGGACTCCCCGACCTGTACGCCCTGGCCGTCAACGAAGACGGCACTCACGCAAGGACCGATAGCGTGCTCAGCGGTATCAAATCGAACCT
This sequence comes from Streptomyces sp. A5-4, assembly GCF_051131715.1. Lineage (NCBI taxonomy): Bacteria > Bacillati > Actinomycetota > Actinomycetes > Kitasatosporales > Streptomycetaceae > Streptomyces > Streptomyces sp. A5-4. The sequence goes on from NZ_CP178591.1 coordinate 2,739,011, forward strand.
TCCGCCCGGCGTTGAGCTGGTGGGAGACCCGACAGCCTGGGACTGCGCGCTGATCGTTCACCCGAACACCCCTGCCTCACAGATGGTCGAGGTTTACACCGCATTGCGCGGTGCGGACCTGGAGCCCATGAGCGAAGACGAGCACGAGCCAGAGCTGCTCGACGACGGCAGGGTCCGCATCTGGCTGGTGCCCACCGAACCGGGAGACCCCTTCGACGAGGACCTCTCTCCCGCCCGAGACCTGGAGATCGCCGCTTGAGAATCGTCGACCTGACGCCGGCACCGACAGTCCCGCGCGACGGCTGGGACCGGCCGCTCGTCATCCCCAAGCAGGGCGGCAAGCCCGTCCCGCTCACCCGCACGACGACATACATCGACTGCATCGAAGACAAGACCGCCCTGTCCGGCTGGAAGTCGCGGATGACCCTGGTGGGGGCAGCGAAGCGCCCGTCCCTGCTGGACGTGGTCAGGCAGCTCGACCCCGAGAACCCCGACGACAAGCGCAGGCTTAACACCCTCGCCGATCAGGCCATGGACATCTCCGGGGCGAACGCCAAGCGGGAGAAGGGCACGCACCTTCACACCCTGTCGGAGCACGTAGACCGCGGCGAGCCGCTGCCCGCCGGCACCGCCATACGCGACCAGCTCGACATGGCCGCCTACATGGGCGCAACCGTCGAGTTCGATGTGAAGGCGGTAGAGGAGTTCGTCGTCGTGCCCGAGCTGGGCACCGGCGGAACGTTCGACCGGCTTCTCGAATACGCGGGGCCGGGCCCGGACGGCGAGCCGGTCGAGGGCCGCTTCATCGGCGACCTGAAGACGGGCAGCGTCCAGTATGGCGGCCTCAAGATGGCGACACAGCTTGCCGTCTACTCACGCGGCGAGCTGTACGACTACAGCCGCTTCCCCGTGGACCCCGCAGACAAGAAGGCGTTCGCCGCCTGGAAGAAGCGGGAGGTGCCGGCGGACGAAGCCGCGCAGGCGTACAACGCCCTTCCCGACGTGTCGCAGAAGTGGGGCATCATCATCAACCTGCCTGCGGGTTCGGCCGAGTGCACCCTGTACTGGGTGGACCTCGAAGTCGGCTGGGCTGCGGCCAAGCTCGCCCGCGAGATCCGCGCCATGCGCAGCACGAAGGGCGCGATGCGCCCGTGGGTGACCGGCCTCACAAATTCGAGAGTCGCCTAATCGCCGGCGCGAGTGTTAAGTTTGACCCAGAACCGAGGGAGTGAAGTGAAGGCAGATCAGGCAGAACTCGTAACGTCCTTCCCGGACGGATCGATCGGCATCACCATCAAATATGGCAAAAGCTACGAAGACACATGGGCAGTCTTCCGTGGCTCCGTGAGGCAGGTCCGCGAGCTGCTCTGCGACTACTTCGGGTTCGAGTGTAAAGATGTAACAAATCTCTCGCTGAGCGACCTCGTTGTCAACGCAACGACCCTCGCCCACGGCAAGGGAAACATCGCCTCGATCCTCGACGCCCGGATCATCCCGGACGACACCGCAGGCGCGGCGCCCGCAGACGATCCCTGGGCGGCTGCCTCGGTCGCCCCGTCACACCCCGAGACCGGCAGCGGCTCCGCCTGGATTCTCGGCGAGATCGAGAAGCAGACCAGCGTGGCCGACCTGCAAAAGCTGTGGGCGGCGAACCAGACCCACTTCGCTGACCCCACCGTGATGACCGCCTACAAGGCCCGCGGCCGGGCCCTGAAGACCGGCTGAGCCTCGATGCCCGTCATCGTCCTCTGCCTCGTCCTGGCCCTGTCCGCGCTGGGCGCGGTCGTCACCCCCCGGCTCTCCGAGCCCACCCCCTATTACCGAACTGAAGGAGACACCGAGTGCCCCTGAACCTCGTCGAGATCGCGACCGCTGGCGGCGGCTGGCTCAAGCCGAATGATGTGAAGGACGCCCCCGCCCTGCTGATCGAGGTCAACTCCTACGAGGCCCAGCGCCCCACCCCGAACGGGCCGAAGGACTCGGCCCTGTGCGACGTGACTGTCTTCAAGGACCGCGCCGCCCTCGACGCCATGAGCCCCGAGATCAACAAGGGGATGCGCATCGAGCAGACCCTCCTCGCCCGCGACCTCGCTGCGCTCGTGGGCAGCGCGACCATCGTCACCCTCGCCCAGATTCCGCCCAAGCGGCCGGGCGCGTACCCGGCATGGGTCTGGCGTCCCGTCGCCGACGCGAACACCCGCCAGGCGGTCATCAACTACGCCGATCAGCGCGAGGCCGCCGTCGAGGCCGCCGTCGCCGAGGCCCCGTCCTTCGACTGATCCACGCGACGAGCTGGGGGCCGGTCGCGTGGCTGGCCCCCGCTCTCGCGGGTCTGGAGGACCCGTGAACCGTCCCTCCTGGGACTGCTGGGCGATGGGCATCGCTCAGGCCGTGGCCACACGTGCGGACTGCACGAGAGCCCAGGTCGGAGCTGTCGTCCTCTACGCCAACAAGCGCGACATGTCGCCGGGCTACAACGGCTTGCCGGCGGGCGTGCCCGGCTGCGCGACGGCAGGCAACTGCCCTCGTGGCCGCCTGTCCGTCGAAGACTGTGCGCGTGACTCGGACTATGCGAACTGCGCCGCGAGCCACGCGGAGAGGAACGCGATCGAGCGCGCGGACCCGAAGGAGCTTCCCGGCTCCACCTTGTACGTCACCCGCAAGCCGTGCCCGGCCTGCCTGACCTTGATCGAGGCGGTTGGTATCCGCCGCGTCGTCTACCGAGAGGAGATACCCAGTGCTGACCCCCGCTAGGTCGCTGTCCCTGCACGCCGAGTCCGGCAAGGAACTGCCGCGCGTCGAGGCGTTCGAGGCCCTGTACGGCATGGGATGCCGCCCGCGTCATGGCGAGGTGGTCATGATCGCGGGCAGGAGCGGCACGCAGAAGAGCGGCTTCGCCCTGTACTGGACGGCACAGATGGGCCTGCCGACCCTGTACTTCTCCGCCGACATGTCGGCCTTCACCGCGAGCAGCCGCCTGGCGTCCATGATGACCGGCGACACAACCGAGATGGTCGAAGCGGGCATGGGTGCCGGCGGCCGTCACCGCGTCGAGTACCTCAACGCCCTGTCGGGCCTGCCGTTCACCTTCTCGTTCGGCTCGCCGATCACGTGGCAGGCGATCGACGAGGAACTCGAAGCCTGGGTCGAGCTGTGGGACAACTACCCCGCCGTCTTCGTCTTCGACAATCTGATGGACTTCCAAAACGCCGAGTCGGACTACACCGAGCAGATGGCCGTGATGAGCGGCCTGACCGAACTGGCCCGCGCGACCGGCGCGACCGTCATCGTCCTGCACCACGCCTCCGACAAATCGTGGGAGGCCAAGTCCGACCCATGGGCACCGCCTTCCCGCGATCAAGTCAAGGGCGGGTTGTCAGAGAAACCGGAGCTGAGCCTCTCCGTGGCGCTGGACCCGAACTCGCACGAGTACCGGGTCGCAGTGATCAAACAAAGGATGGGGCCCTGTGACCCCACAGCCAGGCGCTACGCGTCGATGCGCTGCCACCCCGAGGTAACGCGGTTCTCGAAGCTCGAACGCCTCGCCCCGGTAGCCCCGCCGGCACAGCCCTGGTCCCCGACCGCCATCCTTCAGAAGCAGGGAGTGTAAAGATTGACCACGATCGCTGAACGGAACCGCGCCAACCGGCGCAAGGGTGCCGCCTGGGAGACGGAACTCCTCGCTGGCCTGCGGTCTGTGGGCGAGGACGTCGAGCGGCTGCGGCTGACCGGCGCCGAGGACGAAGGCGATCTCGTCATCCGCGAGGACGGCGGTCTGTTCACGGTCATCGAGACGAAGAACGCCCGCTTCGAGCCGGGCCCCTTCCTCGACGAGGCCGAGCGCGAGCGCCTCAACTTCGCCAAGCACCGAGACATCGACCCGGCCCGCGTGGAGTCGCTCGTCATCGTCAAGCGCCGGGGCAAGAACTGGCGCCACGCCTTCGTACTGACCACGGTCGAGAACTACTTCGGACTGGACACCGCGTGATCACGGTGACGTTCGAGGAAGAGGCCGAACGCGACCGGCTCATCGTCGAGTTGGGCCGGTTCGACCTGAGCACGGCCACCAGCCAGGGCCTCGACGAACTCGGATACGACGACGACAAGGGTTGGTTCGTCGGCAGGCGGGTGCCGTGAGGTTCGGCCGTGTCGACAGCGACGACCAGGACCAGGAGAAGCCGACCCTCGAATCGGTGCTCTACCACTACGGCGTCGACTTCAACGACCAGCGCGCCACGGGCATGGCCCCGTGCCCGTTCCACGACGACCAGACCCCGTCCTTCTCCTGGAACACCGACCGGCAGCTCTGGAAGTGCCACTCGTGCAGCAGGGGCGGCGACTCATTCACTTTGATCATAGAAAAGGAAGGCACAGACTTTGTCGGAGCGCGAGCCCTTGCGGCCTCTCTCTCCCTCGCAACGCGAGATGCTGGAGGAAGCGACCGCGACCTATCAGGCAGCGCTTACGGCGGACGCCGCAAGGTATCTCCTCGGCCGGGGAATCGGCCGCGAGGAGGCGGCTACGTACCGGCTTGGCGTCGTGGGTGACCACCCGTTCCCCGGCCACGAGAAGTACAGGGGAATGCTCTCCATCCCCTACCTCGACCGCAACGACGCCCCGCTGACCATCCGGTTCCGCTGCCTGCAAGACCACGACCACCGCACCTTCGGCCACGGCAAGTACAACACCATCAAGGACGACCCGCCGCGCATGTACGGCGTCGGCTCCGTCCACAAGGCCGACAGCGTGATCGAGGTGACCGAGGGCGAACTCGACCGGATCATCCTGGAGAAGCTCGGCCTCCACGCGGTCGCCATCCCCGGCGCCTCCATCTGGCAGGGACGCCACAGGCGGATGCTCGCGGGCTTCAACAGGGTCCGGATCTGGGGTGATCCCGACGATGCCGGCGCCGAGTTCACCGCCCGCATCTGCCGGGCCCTGCGTTCCGCGAAAGGGATGCGGCTGCGGGCCGGAGACGTGACCGAGACCTACGTGCAGGAGGGGGCCGAAGCCCTGCTCGGCCTGATCAAGGAGGACGAACAGTGACCCAGACCACCGCGAAGAAGACCGCTCCTCGCAAGACGCCGGCACGAACGGCCGACCCGCTGGCTGCCGTCCTGGCCGAGGTGCAGGCAGCCGCGAAGACCGTGGGCCCGATGCCCGCCCATCTCGTCGGCGGCGTGCATCCGGACCGGGGAATCGACGCCTACCGAAGGCGCGGCGAGGAGTGGGCCATCATCAACGCCGACCGGGGGGAGGTCGGGGTGCTGGGCGTCGATGGCCTGGCGATCGAGGTTGCCTTCGCGGCCTTCGGTGGGCGCACGCCTGAAGAGATCCGCGGTGGCCTTGTCCGCCTGGGCTCGCTCGCCGTGGCCGCTGTCGCGCAGATCGACCGGGAGGGCAAGTGACGGCCACCGCGATGAGTGCCGAGCACTACCGCCAGGCCGCCGCAGAGCTGGACGCGTGGGAGCCGAAGGACCCGTGGGGAGTCGACTTCTACACGGGGCTCGGGGTGGACGAGGCCGTCAAGATCCTGCGCGCACGAGCTGACGAGCTGGAAGGGGGCACCGAGTGAGCGAGGCCCTGCCGGGAGCTCCTGGCCCGACCCTCACCCGCCTGTATGAGGAGCTGGAGCCCGACGTGCGCGAGACGGTTCTCGTCCGACTGCTGGACGGCTCCTCGGCCGAGCGCCTCGCCCTGGTCCTGCGGCGGCACGGGCACACCGTGAGCGCATCCACCATCCGCACGTACCGCCGATCTCTTCGCGATGGAGTGTAAAGTTTGAACAAGACTGAGCTGCTGAACGACCTTCTCGCGACACCGACCGCACCGGCCATCGCCGGACGCCAGACGGACCCCGACAAGGACTTCACCCGTCAGATAGAGGTGTCGGGAGACGCGGCCGAGGTGACCGTCCGGGGCCCCGAGGGCATCGACCCGGAGTCGACGGCGGCCGACCTGCTCCGCGCTCACCAGCTCGATCCTGCCGAGTGGGAGGTCACCGGCTTCCGGTCGAGCGAGTGGACCATGGCCAACGGTGAGCCGGGGGTCTCCGCCCGCTTCTCCTTCGGCCGCCGCAAGGTGCCGGCCGTAGTCGAGCGGCCGAACATCGACGAGCTTCTCGCCCTCTTCGACCAGGCGCCCGGTTTCGTTCAGGGCGGTGAGAAGGGCGAGTTCGCCTTCATCGTCGCCTTGGGTGACATGCAGTTCGGCAAGATCGACGGCGACGGCTACGCGGGAACGCTCACGCGGGCGATGCACTGCATCGACCAGGCAGTCGATCGCCTCGCCGAGTATCAGGAGCGCTTCGACATCGAGCACGTCCACCTGGCGTGGCTCGGCGATCACGTCGAAGGTTTCGTCTCGCAGGGCGGCGCGAACGTGTGGCGGACTCAGCTCACGCTCACGGAACAGATCCGCCTCACCCGCCGGCTGATGGCACACGCGATCATCCGGTTCGCACCGATGGCAAGTCGCCTGACGGTCGTTGCCGTGCCCGGCAATCACGGCGAGGCAGTGAGGCCGGGCGGAAAGGGAACGACCCGCTACGACGACAGCCACGACACGGACGCCCTGATCTCGGTGAGCGAGGCCCTGGCGCTGGCAGGCGAGGAGTTCGCCCACGTCGAGGTGTACGTCCCGGACACGGACGAACTGACCGTCGTCGTCGAGTGCTCGGGAACAGTCGTCGCGCACGCCCACGGCCACCAGTGGCGGCCCGGCAAGCACTTCGAGTGGTGGCGCGGCCAGGCGTTCGACAAGACATCGGCGATGCACCAGGCCGACGTGCTGTTGGCCGGTCACCTGCACCACGAGTTCGTCGACACGGACGGCCCGAGGACGTTCATCCAGGTGCCGGCGATGGAGTCCGAGTCGACGTGGTGGCGACACCTGAAGGGCACGCGCGGGGCGCCGGGCCTGATGGTCATGGTCACGAAGGACGGGGCCGTGCCGGTCAAGGAAGTGATCCGGTGACGGCCCCGGCCGACTGGCGAGTCCTCGACCTGCCCGCCGTGGTGGCCCTCGCGGGCCGTGCCGCCCGTCGTATCGCGGACGGCTACGAGGACACGCTGACGATGGAGTACGAGGACGCCCGGCAAGAGGCGCTCATCATCCTGGCGACGAAGCCCGGCATGGTGAACGAGTGCCTGGCCGATCCCTCGCTCGGCCTCGGTGTGCTCTATCACCGCCTGGTCCTGGACCTGGTCGACCGGGTGAAGACGGAAGCCAAGCGGCGCATCCGCCACACCTCCTACGAGGCGGCCTGCGAGGCGGCCGAGCGGGGGCGCGTGTGAGCGGGTACGACCGGCGCCTCGTCGAGCACCTGCTTCCGGCCGTGTGGGACGTGGAAGCCGCGTACGGCATCCGCACCCCCACGGCCCCGGATGCGGACATGCCGAAGGGGACCGTCGACAAGAAGTCCGCGGGGACCTTGTTCGCCCACCTCGCCGACATCCGAACGGGCTGGACGACAGCTCCCCTGTCCCGCGTCGAGCGACGGGCCGTGTTCATGCGGTTCGCCCTCGACTGGGACGACAGGCGGATAGCGGCCCGCGAGACGGTCACCGACCGCGCCGTCCGGTACCGCCTCGAAAGGGCCGTGGGCAAGCTCGCGGCCCACCTCAATGGCACTGAATACGTGGACAGCTACGACGACTTGGAGTGTGCAGCGTGAGCGAGAACCCGACCGAGGGACCGGCAGCCGTCGAGCCTCCGCCCGGCATGGGGCCGAACGACTACGAGTTCTGGGACGACCAGACCCGCACCTACTACGAGCGCCAGGAGGACGGCTCGGTCGTCTCCCGCCCGTACAACGAGGACGAGAACCGCCAGATCGACGAAACGCAGAACCGGACTGCACTGGAGATTACGGTCACGGGCCTGTCTCTCCTTCTCGCCGGAGACGTCTCCACGAACGACAGCTACCTGACGCTGGCCCTCGACACCGAGGCGGAGGTGAAGGGCCAGGTCGACAAGCTGACGGCCCAGTCAACCTCGCAGGCCGAGATGCTGTCCGCCCTCGCCCGGCTCATCCTCTCCCGCCTCGACAGTCTCGGCATCGCGATCCAGTGACCAACACCCCCATCTCAAAGGAGACCCCCATCACCATCAGCACCACCCCCGCTGTGCCCTTCGGCCCCACCGGTCAGACCGTCTACGAGCGGACCTACAGCCGCACGAAGCCGGACGGCTCCCGCGAGACCTGGCCCGAGACCGTGCGCCGCGTCGCCGAGGGGAACCTCTCCCTCGTCTACGGTCCCGCCGAGGACTGGAGCGACGACGTACGGACCGAGCACGCCGAGCTGGTCACGGCCATGGACCGCTTCGCGATCCTGCCCGCAGGCCGCCACCTGTGGGCGAGCGGCGTCAAGGGCCGCCAGTACCTCTTCAACTGTCACGTCTCGGGCTGGGGCGACAAGCTCAGCCGGCACTTCGAGTTCAGCTTCATGAGGCTCATGGAGGGGGGCGGCGTCGGCGCGAACTACAGCTCCGAATATCTGGAGCCATACGGCGCACCCCGCCGGGCCCTGACCGTGCACATCGTGTGCGACCCGTCGCACCCCGACTACGAGGACATGACGGCCGCGGGCATCCTGTCCGACGCCTACGACTCCGACTGGGCCGGAGCCTTCGAAGTCGAGGACTCCCGCGAGGGCTGGGCCTCCGCGATGACGGACCTGATCGACACCTTCATGACCGATGACGAGGTGAAGCACGCCGACCGCGTCTATGACGTGTCGCGTGTTCGCGGTAAGGGCGCCCGCCTGAAGACCTTCGGCGGCGCCGCCAGCGGCCCGGCCCCGTTCGGCCGCATGATGCAGGAGATCGGCCGCGTCCTGTCGAACGTCTCCCGCCGCGAGTTCTGCTTCGGGTACTGCTCGGGGAGCCTGTGCTTCGACTGCACGAACACGCGGCACCTCAAGCCTACCGAGGCGATGGAGATCGACCACGCCATCGCCGAGTGCGTCGTCTCCGGAGGCAACCGGCGCTCGGCCCGCATGGCGATCTGCCACTGGGCAGACCCTTACATCGAGGACTTCCTCGACTGCAAGAAGGACCCGTCGCAGCACTGGACCACCAACATCAGTGTCGAGATCGACAATGACTTCGTCGAGTACCTCTCCGGGGAGCGGTTCGACGACTTCGGTCCTGGCGGCGCCGAGCTGGCCCGCCTCGTCCACCGCAAGGTCGTCGAGGGGATGCTCGCCAACGGTGAGCCCGGCTACTGGCACTCCGACCTGTCGAACGTCGGCGAGCCGAACGAGGTCATCGCCACGAACCCGTGCGGCGAGATCGCGCTCATGCCGTGGGAGAACTGCAACCTCGGGCACGTCAACCTCGACGCCTTTGTGATCGACGGACATGAGGCGTACGACGAGAACGGCCTGAAGCGGGCGCATGAGCTAATCGCCCGCTTTCTGGTCCGCGCAACGTACGGCGACGTGAACGACGCGGAACAAGCCGAGCGCCTTGCCGCACAGCGCCGCATTGGTGTGGGCCACATGGGCGTGCAGGGCTTCCTCGCCAAGCAGGGCATCCGTTACTCGGAAGCGCCGGCACACACCCGCTTCCGTCTCCTTCTCGGGCGGATGAAGCGCGCCGTACGTCAGGCCGCCCGCGACTACGCCTTCGAGCTGCGGATACCCGAGCCCGTCAAGGTCACCACCGTGGCGCCTACCGGCACCGTGGCGAAGCTCCCCGGAGTGACGGAGGGCATCCACCCCGTCTATGCCCGCACCTTCCTGCGGCGCGTCCGCTTCTCCGTCGCCGACCCGGCCCAGGCCGCGAGGGTCGCGGAGTTCAAGGCCGAGGGGTACGAGGTCGAGCCCTGTGTGTACGACGCCTCCGGGAACACGATGGTCGTCACCTTCCCCACGCTGGACAAGCTCGTCGCGGAGGTGGAGGCGCGCGGCTACCCGACTTCCCTGGTCGAGTCCGCCGACGAGCTGACCCTCGACAACATGCTCGCCTTCCAGGCCATGTACCAGGCGGAGTACGCGGACAACGCCGTGTCGTTTACCGCGAACGTGCCCGAGGGCCTGGACCTCGACGAGACAGCAGACGTAGTCGAGAAGTGGCTCCCCCACCTGAAGGGCACCACGATCATGGTTGACGGCACGCGACCGCAGGCACCTTACGAGCGGATCACCCGTGAAGAGTTCGACGCCTACGAGCTTTACCGAGTCGAGGACTCGACCGACGAGGAGTGCTCCACCGGCGCCTGTCCCGTGCGCTGAGGAGTGTCAGTGGGGACGTGCATGATGTCCACATGGATCGCGTGCACAAGATCACCAGCCTCGGCGGCGTCTGGAAGCCGGGCGATGTCGTCCTCACCGCCGATGGCGAACTCCGCATCCGCGCCACCAACAATCCGGTGTACCCCTGGGGCTACCCGGACGAGGGCAATCTTCGGAGCGAGTTCGGTGAGCCCCACTTCGAAGGTGCGCTGAGCGAAGAGAATGTCGCCCGCCCCCTGACGCTCCTCGTCCGTGACGGAGTTGCTGTCGGGGGGCGGCTCATCGAAGAGAGCGAACTGCCGTAAGTTCATGGCCAGTTGGGCTGCCGGGAGGGAGCCCATTTGGCGTTTCCGCAGGTAGGATGCCCTGTATGACGTTCAAGATGACGTGGGCGCTGGTCGCCGAGCACGTAGACGAGTGGACCGGCGACGACTTCACCGAGGCTGCATCGGTACTGGACCGGGAGGTCGGCGCCACAGTCTCGGCGAGCGGCATGAACGAGGGCGCGCAGACGCACTTCCGCGAGACGTTCCTCGCTCCGGTCCGTGACGGGATAGCAGGTGCCGGCAAGGAAGCGGTCGAGGCCGGACGCGGCTGGGACCGAGCGGCCGGTCCCCTGCTCGTTGTCCTCAGCCCGGCTGCCTGACGAAGCTAACGAACACTGCCCATGCCGCCGGGTCGACACCGACGATCGCCCGGTCGCGCCACTTCGTGTCCCTGACCACCACCTTGGCAGGGTCGTTGTCGGCTACCTCTACGCAGCTATCGGACCTGGTGTAAGTGCTGGTGCGCCAGTTCGGCTCGATCATGGTCTTACCCTCCTTGGGCGGTCGGCATCCGGTCGAAGTGCTGGAACGCGGCCCAAATGAGATCTCGGACCTCGCCTCCGTATACCGCGGACTGCTTGAGCAACGCGAAGGTCTTGGTATGAGTCTCGATCTCTCCGGGCTGGGTCACGGTCAGCTCTGCCGAGTACGTCTCTACGAGCACGAGCTTGTCGTCGAACATTGAGAATGCGTTGCCCGGCCAAATTTGCAGAGGCGCCGAGCGCGGAATGATCCCGACGCTTACGCGAGCCAGCCGGATCATCGTCAGCAGTCGGTCGAGCTGGCCCTTCATCACCTCCGGTCCGCCGAAGTTGGAGTAGAGAGCCTGCTCTCCGAGGATCACGTTGAACTTGCGGTCTCCTCGGTAGAGATACTGCTGCCGTTCGAGCCGCTTGGCCGTTGCAGCCTCGGCATCGTCAGGGATCTCGTAGAGGCTGACCACCTGCCGGAAGACGGCTTCCGCGTACTCGGGGGTCTGGAAGGTCCCCCATACGACGGTGGGCTGCCAGATACGAAAGAGCTTCGTCTTCCTGTAGACCTGTAGACCGGACTTCTGCCGGCCTTCCGCTCCCTCCTTGAGTAGGCGGCGCCACTCCATCCACATTTCGTCGATGTGACGGACGGTGGCGATCAGATCTGGGATGTGCCCTTGCTGATTGGTCGCCTCGCACCAGGCTCTGATGTCGTCATCGCTGACGTTCTGCTTGCCGTTCTCGATGCGGGAGACCTTTGACTCCTGCCAGGCGAGGACGCGAGCGAGTGCCCGGCCGCTCGCGAATCCGGCGTCCTTCCGGAATCCACGCAGCCGAGCACCCAGCACCTCGCGCGTTTCTTGTGCTTGTGTGCTCACTGATGGGTCAGGGCTTGTACTCGCGGTGAGGGATGGCCAGGGACCAGAGCAGGTCCCTGACGCGAACGCACTCAGCCACGACCGAGGGATCTTCGATCACCTCTGAGCCCAGAAAGCGGCCTTCGTCGTCGAAGTGCCCCACGGCCACACTTCGATCGTCGAACAGCCACCAATCGTTGCGCTCCACGGGGAAGGCCATCTTCTCGGGGAGCTGATTGCGAGGGAGCCAGCGAACTTCCTCGCCCGCTTCCTCATTTACGTGGGCGGTTTCGTACTCCCACTGGATGTACGGGCTGTGCGGCTGCCTTACGACGCGAACTCTTCGCATGGTCTTCCCAGAGCCAGTGACCCGGGTGACGAGGTCCGTCCACGGCTCCATGAACGAGTTGTCCACTTCGCCACGCTTCCAGCGCTCGAACGGGCCTCCTTCCCCGGGCACCGAATAGTCGTCCCTCAGCTCCAGGTGAAAGGCGTCATGCGTGAGGCGGTCAAAGAGCTGGTTGCGCTGGGCGCTGGTGATCAGCTCCACGTGGTCCCTCCAGTAGGGCGGTGATCGCGGCCTTGGGGACCTCGACCACGGTCTCGTAGTCAGGAATCTCCATCACTGCCAGGGCCTCGGGATCGGTGACCTCGCGACCTTGCACTACATACGTGCCCTCAGGCGTGAGGACCATGAGGGGGTCCTCCAGGCGCCTGAACTCCCCAGCAGGGAGCCCATCCTTCTCCAGGTGCTCGAACAGCTCGGTCGGTACCTCGACGGCCGTCTCGCCTTCCGGAATGGTGAGCTGTATCAGCAGGTCTTGCGCGAAGATCCTCCATCCCTGGACGAGGTACGTGTCACGGTCGGTGGCGTAGAGGGTTGGGCACTCGCCGCCCTGGGAGTTCTTACCAAGGAACCGTAGCTTCATGAGCTGACCCCTGTCGTCGGCCTTGCGTGAGTTTGCGCGACACCTCGATGTTCGGGCTGCCGTTCGACGCGGGTCAACCCGGTTCGCGCAAACTGGCGCAATTTTCTTGAGAGTTGACCGGCCGCCGCTCTACGTTCGCTCCGAACCGAGCAGCCAAGGAATCCGCACCTCATGCGGTACCGAGGGGAGATGCGTGGTGGTGTCCACCGTGACCGAAGAACCCGAGACCCCGGATATCGACGGCAGGCCGATCGACATCGAGGTGGTATCCGACAGCACCGACACGGCCCTGTTGATGCGGCAGGGAACCTCCACTCGCGTGGAGATCGACGCCGCCACGACCCGCATCATCGGCCACCTCAACATCCTGTTGGCCGAGGAACTCGGTGCCGATACTGACCCCGTCGTTCAGGAGCAGTTCAGCAAGGCGTACAACCTGCTGGAACTCACGCAGCGCCCCACGGCCGCAACGCCGGCATTCGGTGCCTTCAGCTACCTCCGCGAGGTTGCCACCGTGACTCGGCGCCTGCTGTGGATCTACGCCCAGGGCATCGGGGCCGATGTCGCGTGAGCCCGAAGGCCCAGCAGGTGGCTTACGTCCTAACCGTGCTGGCAGTGGGCGCCGCTCTGGTAGTGGCGATCCTCGCCGAGCCGAAGCCCGTCGCCCGCCACTCGGTTGGCGTCAGTGGGTCTTTCAGGCCCTGATGATCGCCACCTCGCTGCTCTGGGGCTGGGCCTTCTGGGCCGTCAACCGATGATCTTCCGCCCCCGAGTGCCCACCGCACGGCTCCCCCGCAAGTGCACATCCTCGGGGGCGGAGGCAGAACCCCACCGCGACCGGCAGTCCTCGTCGGACCGATCGAGGTGGGTTGGCAAGTGCAGGCACGACTCAACTCCAACAAGGAGGAGCATCATGAGCCCGATCCAGGCCAACCCGGCCGAGACCCAGGCCATGCCCCGCACCGCCCTGGTCAGCCTCGTGGCGGCCGTCGCGGAGGACCCGAAGGCGCTGGCCTCCAGCGTGAAGGCGTCCGTCCAGCGGTCCCAGGAGGACGCCAACAGCTGCATGATGGGCGGCTGGGTCTCCTAACCCCCCGCGATGCGCTGACGCGCTGACCCCCTTCAGTGCGCCCGGAGCGGTCTTCCGTTCCGGGCGCACGCCCCCTGGTCACTTCCAAAGGAGGCCCATCGTGCACTTCATGAACATCGGCCACACCTACGAGAACACCGCTCGCCTGATCCACGCCGTGACGGACGCGTACCCCGACGCCGAAGGACTCGACGCGGCGTACCGCGCAGCCATCTCGGACCCGAGCTTCCGCCCCATGCCGGTGGACGGTGAGGGCATCTCGATCACGTACGAGGACGGGCCCTGGGCGAAGTACTGCACCGCCAACGGCATCTTCGAACACATCTTCAAGGGCGCCGGCCCCACGGATGGACCGACACGTGAGGACTGGGACAACCAGGTCACCGCGGCCTTGGATCTCATCCAGGAGATCAGCCCCGACCTTCGCCGCATTGTCGACCTACTGATCACCGACCTCGTGATCCTCAACTCCGGCGTCGACGGGGGCGGCTCGGCCTCTCACGTCCCCGGACTCGTCGTCATGAGCCCCGGCCCGGAGTGGGACCTGCTCGACTACGCCATGTGCCTCGTGCACGAGGGCATGCACCTGAACCTCTTCGTGGGGGACAAGGTGTACGGCACCTTCAACCTCCCGTCCAGCGAACTCGAATCGGACGAGTACCGCGCCCTGTCGGCCGTGAAGATCGGCCAGCGCCGTCCGCTCGACAAGGCGTTCCACGCCGCCGTGGTGACGGTCCCCCTGATGTTCATGCAGAACCATCAGGGCGTGACCATGCTGGTCGACCTCTACACCGAGTCGCTCCGGGACGCCTGCCAAGACCTGAAGAAGCAGCGCCGGCACTTCAACGAGTACGGACAGATGCTTCTCGACGAGCTGTGCGAGTTCGGCGAGCGCATCGACTTCGACCTCGTAGCCCGCGCGATCTCCAGTCCGGAGTACGCGGGCTACCGGCCCAGCATCGCCGCCTGACGGGCTACGGCTCGAAGACGATCCCCGCCTCCCGCGCAAGGCTCAGGGCCAGCTCCATCGACCCTGGGCCTTGAACGGTTGCCCCCTTCAAACTCGCTGCGCCGCCAACGTCAATGAGGGTGCTGTTCTCGAAACGAACAGCGCCCATCTGCACATTGGCGAATTGCGTTCCGGTCATGTCGCAATTCTCGAACCGCACATTGTGCATGTGGGCCGACTGAAAGTCCGCGCCGACCATCTTGCAGTCGCTGAATACGACGCTGAACAGCTTCATGTGCCGGAACATCGCAGGAGCAATCACGCATCCCTCAATTCGCACGTCCCGGAACGTCCCCGACTTCCATGACGAGCCCGTGATCCGGCTGCCGCTTACGGTGCAGCGGATCAAGGACACGTCCTGCGCGGTCACCTCGGCGAAGTCGCAAGTTGTGAACTGCGAGTCGCTGAACTGGCTTCTGGTCAGGCGAGTTCCCGTGAAGCGGGAGTTCTCGAAGACGCTCCCCTCAGCCTCAAGAGCCTCCACCTCCAAGCCGATGAAGCGCGTACCGTCGTAGCGCACCCCCTTGATGATCGCGTCATCCTCAAGGTTATCCCTGGGCATATCTGCCGACCGAAGCGAGAGCGCCAGTTTCGGAGCCGTGGGATTCTTAATCCGTACGATCCTGCTGCCTTGCCGAGCGACCTGAGCCATCCTGGGCGAATCCATTCTCGGGTTCTGGTGGAGTGGCTACGAGTCTAGGGCCAATTCATCTCGGACGATGCATGGTTGAGCTACACGAACGGATGACCACTGCGGAATTATTCGCGCGCTTCCGTGACCGCATCTACGACCTGCTCGATTGCCAAGCTGGATACCGCATCGGCGTTAGGGCAGCGTTCTGGGCGCTGTTCGGCCAAGACCTCGCCAGTCTCCGTGTCCGTGACGACGGTGCTCACGACCGGCTGCACCGCGGCTTCTGCGCTGAGGGGTGCCTCGATCGTGGTCGTGACCGTGAGGTCCGCCATCATCGGCGCCTCGATCTTGAGCGACATGCGGCTGGCGCTCTGTACGGGCCCGCTCACTACGGCCTCGCCGGGAGACGCAGCGCGGAGCCACTCAGTGAAGACGTCTGCCGCGTCGACCACCTTCTCCAGCGCGGGCGGGAGGACGGTCTTCAGCCCAGCCCCTTCGTCTTCTTCATACAGACTCTTGCCGGTGGTCGGGTAGTACCCCTCGCCTGCGGGAGAGGCGCTGCCTGACGGGCTTTGGGTGCCCTTGCCAGCCTTCTTCTCCTTCTTGGCGGCCTTCTCGTCCTTGACCTTCCCGCTCTTCGCCTTCTCCGTGCCGGCGGGCTCGTCCTCCGCATTCTCCGGGCCCGACGCCGCCCCCTCGGGCTTCACGCCCTGGGCGGCCCCGCCGCTCGACGCCGCGACGCTGCCAGATTCGGCACGCCCCGCCTTCGCATAGACGGGGCCATCCGGAACAACGACCTTCTCGGTGTGGACATGCGCCGTGCCGTCTGGGTGGACGTGGATTACGGCTCCGTCGCCATAGGCGAGCGCGTACGCATCCGCAGCCGACAGTCCGCGTCGCTGCGCCTCACGGATCACCGCCTTGCGCTGCTCCTCCGTTAGCGGGACGCCTGCGATGCCGCCTCCGCCGTCGAGGTACGTCGGGTAGTAACCCGCCTCCGGGGCGGCCTTGAAGGCGTCGTTGACCTCCGTGCCGTGCGGCTTCTCCTTGGGCTTCGGAGCGGGCTCCCGATCTTGCAGGCTGATCCTCATGGTGAGGCACGTGAACGTGACGCCCGCGAGGACACACCACGTTGCGATTGCGAGCTTCCGATCGGACCTACCCCGGACGGGTATGGCAAGGAGCTTCCCAATGGGATGAGTGCTGATCTCATCCTTCGACGCCTCGTCGCGTCGGTTCATGGGCGGACCCCCCTTTAACGGAATCTTTACTTCCGGAAATCCAATCATGTGTTCGAAGATCGATTTATGCCCTAATCGTTTAGGATGCACCTAAATCTGTGAAGTGGGCCACACGCCCGTGACCTACTACCGAGTATCCGTGTCCGCTTATCGGACGCACCTACCAATCGTCAAGGGTCGATGGTCCCTAGGTTCGATTGCCTGTGCGGCGTGAAATGATCGCCTGACGAGATACCCCTTTACGGCAGGAGTCCGGACGCATGGCAGAGCGCAAGCCGATCGAATCCTGGCTCACCGACATGGACGGCGTGCTCATGCACGAGGGCGTGCCCATCCCCGGCGCAGACGCCTTCCTGAAGAAGCTCCGCGAGTCCGGTAAGCCCTTCCTGGTTCTGACCAATAACTCGATCTACACCGCGCGGGACCTCCACGCCCGACTGACGCGCATCGGCCTGGAAGTGCCGGTCGAGAACATCTGGACATCCGCCCTCGCGACGGCGCGATTCCTGGACAACCAGGCCCCCGGCGGAACCGCGTACGTCATCGGCGAGGCCGGGTTGACCACAGCCCTGCACGACATCGGTTACATCCTCACTGACCACGAGCCCGACTTCGTGATCTTGGGCGAAACGCGAACCTACTCCTTCGAGGCGATGACGAAGGCCGTCCGCCTGATCAACAACGGGGCTCGGTTCATCGCCACGAACCCTGACGAGACCGGCCCGTCCGCCGAGGGTGCGCTTCCGGCCACGGGTGCGGTGGCCGCGCTCATCACGAAGGCGACCGGCAAGAAGCCGTACTTCGTTGGCAAGCCCAACCCGCTGATGATGCGGACCGGCCTGAACGCGATCGGCGCGCACTCGGAGACGAGCGCGATGATCGGCGACCGGATGGACACGGACGTTCTCGCCGGACTGGAAGCCGGCATGGAGACCTTCCTCGTTCTCACAGGGCTGACGGGGCGGAAGGACATCGACCGCTACCCGTACCGACCTACCACTGTCGTCGACTCGATCGCGGATCTCGTCGACCGCATCTGATCTTCCCGGTAGATACAGAGAAGGCCCTCCCGGTACCTTGGGAGGGCCTTCCGTGTTCGTGACTCGCTGGTCGTCTAGGTCTCACGGAGGGCGACAACCCGCAGGTCAGGGCGAAGTGTGTTTTGGTGGTCCGGGTCTCGCCCAGGACGACGTAGTCCGGGTCGTGGTCGGTCAGGACGTAACCGATGTCGTGCAGCGCGGTCGTCAGACCGGCCTCACCGATGACGTACGCCGTGCCGCCGGGCCGCTGGTCGTCCAGGAACCGCGCGGTGGCGAGCGCCGAGGTCCAGATGTTCTCGACGGGCACGTCCAAGCCCATCCGGGCCAGCCGGGCGTGCAGGTCACGGGCCGTGTAGATGGAGTTGTTGGTGAGCACCAGGAACGGCCTGCCGGACTCGCGCAGCCGCTTGATGAAGGCATCGGCGCCAGGGATGGGCGTGCCCTCGTGGATGAGAACGCCGTCCATGTCGGTGAGCCATGATTCGATCGGCTTGCGCTCTGCCATGTGCCGGACTCCTGCCGTACGCGATAACGCTGAGTAGGGGCGCCCGAACCACACCGTCCGTGCGCCCCTACCTTAATCAGCCCGATGTGATCTTGACCCCGTCGACGGTCCAGTACCAGTTGTTGCCCCCGGTGTACCGAAAGCGCACCTGGGCCGTGGAGGCGCCCGCCGGGACCCGCAGAGCGATGGTCTCGGTCCTGGACGGGGCGTCGGCGGTGTACGTCTTCACCGGCGCGGGTGTGCCCGCGTCGTACGAGACGAGCACCTCGCCCTTCTGCGGGGACTCGTGCCGGTAGTACGTCGTGTACGTGAGGGTCGCGGCGCCGCCCGCGGTGACCGGGAAGGCCGGGCTGACGAGCGTCGAGTCGAAGCTGCCCGTGACGGCCTTGTCGGTCCACTCGTCGCCGTCGGCGACCGCGAAGACGCCACGGGCCCTGATGTTGAGCTCGCGCTGCTGGTCGCGCTGGGCCTTCGTCCAGAACTCGTCGGTGGTGAAGGACCAGCCGCGCCACTCGGTGACGCCGCCCGTGCCCATCGCCGTGTTGTCGACGGACCAGCCGGGCGGCGGGGTGTGGGTGAAGCCGATGACGTCGGAGCCGATGCCGGTCTCGTCGACGGCCTTGCCGAGCTTGGCGCGCAGGGCGTCGAAGGCGTCGGTGGTGGGCTGTTGGACCGGGCGGCCGTCGAGCCCCCAGGCGGGGCTGATGGCGATGCCGAGGTGGGCGAGGGCGGAGGCGGCGACGTCGGGCATCTTGACGTCGTGGCGGGTGGTTCCGGCGGTCAGGCCGCCGCCGGAGGCGATGAGGAAGGTCTGTCGCTCGGACCAGGAGGAGCCGCCGTGGCCGCCCGCGTCGGTGTGCCCGTGGTCGGCGGTGATCATGACGAGCCAGTCCTCGGCGGCGTACGTGGCACGGGACTTGACGGCTGCGACGATCGCGCCGACCTGCGTGTCCACCCCGTGCAGCGCGTCGAGGTACGCCTGACTGGCGGCGCCCGACGCGTGCCCGGCGTGGTCGACGTTGTCGAGGTGCACGAAGACCGCGTCGGGGTCGGCGGTCTTGAGCCGGGCGACGGCGCGCGAGGTGGTTCCGGCGTCGTACTCGGCGGCCGGCGTGGAGACCCGGGTGTCGACCTTCGAGGAGAAGATCGTGTCGGTGACGGGGTTCCAGGAGGCGACGGCGTACGTCGACAGGGCCGGCTTCGCCGCTTCGATCCTGGTCATGAAGTCCGGGTACTGGGCGAGGTTGTGTCCGGTGAACTCGTTGTTGACGACCTTGTGCTTGTCGGGCCACACCCCGGTGATGAGCGTGGACCAGCCGGGCCCGGACGAGGTGGGGGCCATCGGGTTGGTGTAGATGCTGCTGGGAGCGGTGACGCCGCTCGCCATCAGAGCGTCGAGGTGGGGTGCGTCGGCATCCTTGATTCTGTTGATCATCGCGCCGTCCAGGCCGATCACCAGGACCTTGGGGGTCCTGGCCGCGGCCTGCGAGACGGTGGCGAGGGGGCCTGCCGCGGCTGCCACGGCGGTGGCGGCGGCGCCCATGAGCAGGGCGCGCCGGGAAATGCCTGACGACATGTCACTCTCCAGTCGGGTGGGGCGATGGGGGACGGGCATCGACGTGCGAAGACGTGCACCGACGCGCGCCTGGACCAGACCCGTTACCTTCGCGTGATAGCGGCGTCCGGTCCAGACCCTCGCAGGCAAGCCTGGCCGAACGGTTACCGGTCAGCTGCCGGTGGCCGACTTCCAGGCGTCGATGTAGTCGTCGAGGTTGGCGCCGACGTCCTTCCAGTCCGGCTCGAAGATCTCAACACCCTTGATCAGCTTGGCCAGTTCGATGGCGTTGGCGTCGGTCGGCCTGATGTCCGTGCGGGCCGGGAAGCCGCCGCCGATCCCGCTCACCTGCCGCTGCGCACCCTCGGTCAGCATGAAGTCGAGGAGCTTCTTGCCGTTCTCGGTGTGCGGGGCCTTGTCGACCAGACCGGCGGCGTACGGCAACGCGAAGGTGGTGGGCCTGGCGCCGTCCTTCGCCGGGAACCAGATGCCCAGGTTCGGCATGGACTTGGACTGCGCGAAGTTCATCTGTACGTCGCCGTTGGCGACCAGGATCTCGCCCTTGTCGACCTTGGGCGCGAGCTTGGAGGTGGAGGAGGACGGGCCGACGTTGTTGGCCTGGAGCTTCTTCAGGTACTCCATCGCCGGCTCCTTGCCGCCGAAGTCGTGCATGGCCTTGATGACGACGGCGGTGCCGTCGCCCGCGACGCCGGGCGTGGAGTACTGGAGCTTGTCCTTGTAGGCGGGGTCCAGCAGCTGCTCCCAGGTCTTGGGCGCGTCCCCCTTGAGCTCCTTCTTGTTGTGGATGAACCCGAAGTAGTTGTTGACGACCGAGGTCCACTTCCCGTCGGCGGCCTTGTTGCCCGCCCCGACGAGGTCGGCGCCCTTGGGCCGGTACGCCCGGAGCAGGCCCTTCGCGTCGGCCTGCTGGATGAACGGCGGCAGGGTGACCAGCACGTCGGCCTGGATGTTGGACTTCTCGCGGACGGCGCGCTGCACCATCTCGCCGGAGCCGCCCTCCACGTACTTCACCTTGATGCCGGTCTTCTTCTCGAAGTCCTTGAAGACCTGGTCGTACCAGCCGTCGCCGCTCTCGCCCTTGAGGCCGTCGGCGCTGTAGACGGTGACGATCTTCTCGTCGGACGCGGCGGAGGATCCGCCGCACGCGGTGAGTGAGGCGGCGAGGGCGAGGCTGCCGGTGACGGCGGCGATCGGCTTGAGGTTGCGACGCATAACGTTTCGTACTCCCAGCGGTGGTCAGCGGTAAGAGGCTTTGGTGCGGATCCGGGACACGGCGAGCAGCACCAGCAGCGTCGTGGCCATCAGGACCACGGCGACGGCGGAGCCGGTGAAGAGGGACCCGCGGTCGGTGGCCGTGAAGATCTGCACGGGCAGCGGCATCCAGTCGGGCGGGTAGAGCATCATCGTGGCACTCAACTCGCCCATGGACAGGGCGAAGCAGAGCCCGGCGGCGGCGTTGAGCGACGGCAGCAGGAGCGGCAGCTTCACCTTGCGCAGCACGTACGAGGGACGCGCGCCCAGGGACGCGGCGGCGTTCTCGTACATCGGGTCCAGACGCAGGATGGCGGCCGAGACCGACTGGTGGGCGAACGCCGTGACCAGCACGGTGTGCGCGAGGATCACGATCCAGCGGGTGCCGTTGAGCAGCACCGGCGGCTGCGAGAACGCGACGAGCACCGCGAGGCCGACGACCACGGACGGCACGGCCACCGGCAGCATGAACAGCGCGTCCAGCGCCCGCTTCCCGCGCCTGTTGAGCGCGGCGCCGGCGAGGGCGGCCCAGGTGCCGACGGTCAGCGCGAGCACGCTCGCGGTGACGGCGGTGACCAGGCTGGTGGTGAGCGCCTGGAGGGAGTCGCCGCGCACGGCCGAGGCGTAGTGCTCGGCGGTCGGGCCCGAGGGGAAGGCGCCGGACCAGTTCGTGGAGAACGACGCGGCGACGATGACGAGGAGAGGCAGCGCGAAGAGAGGGAGGAAGAGGACGAGGAACAGCGCCTGGGCCGCCCACTTTCCCGTTCGGCTATGCACCAGCACGACGGCGCCCTTCTGATGGCCGGGTGATGGTCTTGTACACGGTGTAGAGGCCCACGGAGATCGCGATGTTGACGACGGCGACGACGCAGGCGGCCGGGTAGTCGGATTCGAGGATCGCCTTGCCGTAGACGAGCATCGGCAGCGTGGTCACCCCCTTGGCGCCGGTGAACAGCACGATGCCGAACTCGTTGAGGCACAGGACGAGGACGAGGCTGCCGCCCGCGGCGAGGGCGGGCAGCGCCTCGGGGAGGATCACCTTGCGGATGATCCGGGCGGGCCTGGCGCCGAGTGACGAGGCGACTTCCAGCTGCGCGGTGTCGAGCTGCGAGAACGCGGCGAGCAGGGGACGCATCACGAACGGCGTGAAGTAGGTGATCTCGGCGAGCAGGACACCCCAGGGCGTGGTCAGGAAGTGGAAGGGCCCTTCGGCCGCGCCGGTGACGTCGGTCCAGACGCCGTTGGCCATGCCGACGCTGCCGTAGATGAACAGCAGGGCGAGAGTGATGAGGAAGGACGGGAAGGACAGGAAGACGTCGATGAACTTCGCGACGGCCTTACCGCCGGGGAAGGGCACGAACGCGATGACGAGGGCGAGTACGAATCCGAGGACCAGGCACCCGACGGTCGCCCCGACGGCGAGCCACACGGTGGTGGCGAGCGCGTCGCGGAACGCCTCGGACGCGAAGACCTCGGCGTACGGCTCGACGGAGACGCCGCCCTCGTCGGGGGTGAAGGACTGCTGGACGACGAGGGCGAGGGGGTAGAGGAACACGAGCGCGAGAAAGACGACGGGCGGCAACGCCCATACCCAGCGCCGAAGTTGGCGGCGCGGGCCTTCGTCGGCGCCCGGCCCCCCGAGGGCGGTTCCCGCACGGCTCGCGTCCTGCGGGGCCCGTGCGGGTCCCGACTCGGGGGAGTCGGTGGGCGGCGCGGCGCCGGGGACCCACCGCATCGCGTCGGTGCTAGCCACCCGAGACCCCCGCCCCCAGCAGCACCGCGTCCTCGGCCGCGAAGTGCACTGTGACCTCGGCGCCCAGCTCCGGCGTCTCCCGCAGCTCCCGCAGGTCCGCCTTCAGCCGGTGGCCGGCCACGTCGACGTACAGCCGGTGGGTGGCGCCGCGCCACTGGACCTCGGTGATCGTGCCCCGCAGCGCGTTCGGGCCGTCGCCGAGCCCGACCAGGTGCGGGCGGACGCACAGCGTCGCCGTGGCGCCCGGCGCCGCCTCGTCGGTGGCGACCAACAGGTCCTGGCCACCGAAGCTCACACTGCCCGCGCCGACGGTGACCGGCAGCAGATTCGCGTTGCCCACGAACGACGCGGTGAACTCGGTGGTGGGGCGCCGGTACAGCTGCTGCGGAGTCCCGCAGTCCCGCAGCCGCGCCTTGTCCATGACGGCGATGCGGTCCGCGAGGGTCAGCGCCTCGACCTGGTCGTGCGTGACATAGAGGATGGAAACGTCCGGCAACTCCCGGTGCAGTCGGGCCAGTTCGGCCAGCATGCCGGATCTGAGCTGCGCGTCGAGCGCGGAGAGCGGTTCGTCGAGCAGCAGGACGCCGGGCCTGATGGCCAGCGCGCGGGCAATGGCGACGCGCTGCTGCTGGCCGCCGGACAGTTCACGCGGATACCGCTTGGCGTACGCGGCCATGCCGGTCATCTCCAGCGCCTCGGCGACCCGCGCCGGGATCTCCGCCCTGGGCACCTTCTGCGCCTTCAGCCCGAAGGCGACGTTGTCCTCGACCCTCAAGTGCGGGAAGAGCGCGTACTGCTGGACGACCATCCCGATGCCACGCCGGTGCGGCGGCAGGGCGGTGACATCGCGGTCGCCGATGAACACCCGCCCGGACACGGGCCGGACGAATCCGGCGACGGCCCGCAGCGCGGTGGTCTTGCCCGAGCCGGACGGACCGAGCAGGGCCATCACCTCGCCGGGCTCCACCGTGAGGTCCAGGGAGTCGAGGACGGTGTTCGCGCCGTACGCGACCGACACCCGGTCGAAGCGTATGCCGCTGGTCACCGGCCCTCCCGCGCCAGCAGCCCGGGCAGCTCGGCGACGGAGTCGAGCACATGGGTCGCGCCGTGCGCCGCGAGCTGGTCGCGGTCGTGCGCACCCGTCAGCACCCCGGCGACGACGCCGGCGCCGGAGCGTACGCCGCTGAGCATGTCGTACGACGTGTCCCCGGCGACCGCGATCTGCCGGACCCCGTCGGCCGCCCCGGTCCGCAGGAACGCGGCGAGCACCATGTCCGGGTACGGCCGCCCGCGCCCCGCGTCGGCCGGGCACAGCGTCAGCTCGACCAGCTCCTGCCAGCCGAGCGCGGCGAGGATCGCGTCCTGCGTGACGCGGGCGAACCCGGTGCTCAGGGCGACGGTGCGACCCTCGGCGCGCAGCTTCTCGACGGCTTCGCGGGCGCCGGGCAGCGGCGCGATGTGTCCGGCGCCGACGAGCTCGCCGTACGCCTCCTCGAAGGCGGTGTTGGCCCGGCGGGCCAGGATCTCGTCGCCGAACAGGTGCCGGAACACGGAGATCTTGGACTCGCCCATGGTGGCGCGTACATAGGTGAGCTTCTCGGCGTGGTCGGCCGACCCGGGCTCGACGCCGAGCCGCTGGGCGGCCACGTCGAAGGCCTGCTCGACCAGTCCGCCGTCGGCGACGGTGGTGCCCGCCATGTCGAGGACGACCAGCTTGATCGGGTCGATCCGGTCGCCCGTGCCGGTCGTGTTCGTCGGACGTGCTTGGTTCATGTGCGTCACCAGCCCAGTTCGTTCGCGGTTGTCTCGGCGATCGCCGGCGAGCAGGTCATGCCGCGCCCGCCGGGCCCGGTCACCAGCCACACCCCGTCGCGCACCTGCTGGCGGTGGACGACGCGGCTCTTGTCGGTGCACTGCGCGTACACCCCGGCCCAGCGGTGCCTGATCTTCGGCAGCGGGCGGCCGAGGAAGGACTCGACGACCCGGGTGAGGTGCTCGTACGGCTCCTCGACGACGTCGAAGGCGAAGGGGTGCTCGTACTCGTGGGTGTCGCCGATCGTCAGTCCGCCGTCGCGTCGCTGCACCATCAGCAGCTGCATCTTGTGCGCGGCGGCCGTCGGCGTCTGGTCCTGTCCGGCGTTGAGCGCGTCGAGGGCCTCGCTCGCGTACGCCGGGTAGTAGCGGAAGCTGTCCGCGTCGGCGACGGAGGTGGTGAGCGCCTCGCCGAGCGGCTCGGTCTGCATCATCTGGAGGCGGACGCGGCGCACGGGCAGATCGGGCACGAGCTCGCGGACGAGGCCGGAGAGCGCGGCGCCCGGACAGAGCACCACGGCATCCGCGGTGTGCAGGTCGCCGTGGTCGTCGCGGACCGCGTTCTCCCCCACGACTTCGCGGACCTCGCGACCACCGAGGTAGGTGTACCGCCCGGACGCCAGCAGCTCTTCCTTGAGGGCGAGTTGAGCGGTACGCGGCTCGACCGCCGCGTCCCGCTCGCACCACAGCGCGGCGGTGAACTCGCCGCGCAGGGCCGGATTGATGCCCCGCGCCTCGTCGGCCGTCAGCAGTTTGTACCCGCGGTCGGCGGCGTCCGCCCTGCTCAACGCGGCCTCGGCGACGGCCAGTTCCAGTTCGTTGCGGACGGGCGTGAGTGAACCGATGGCCCGGAAGCCCAGGCCCGGCACCCGCTCCCCGATGCCTTCCCACAGCTCACGGGCGCGCAGCGCGGTCCGAAGCTCCTCACCGCCCGCGCGCCCGCTGACCCATATCTGGCCGAAGTTGCGGAGGGAGGCGCCGCGCGCCTCGCTCTCGCGCTCGATCTGTACGACCTCGTGGCCGCGTTCCACCGCATGCCAGGCGTGCATGGTTCCCACGACGCCGGCTCCAACAACTATGACTCTCACGGCGGCAACGCTCCTCGGGGCGAATGGCACGCAACGATCCGCGCAGCAACGGCGAGGTGAACAGCCACCCAATGATGGACCAGACCCGTTACGTTTCCGTGACCTACCCTTGGTTGCCGAGCCGCACGGTGAAGCTGAAGCGATCGCCCCGGAAAAGCGTGCGCACCCGTTCCAGCGGCCGGCCCGCGAGATCCCGCGAGAGCCGGTGGATCAACAGCATGGGCAGGGCCGGCGGAGTGCCGATGAGAAGGGCCTCACGGGGGGTCGCGAGGACCGTCTCGATGCGCTCGTCCGCTTCGCCGAAGGACACACCGACCCGGTCGCGGAGGTACGCGTAGAAGGACGAGTCGGGCTCGAAGTCGGTGTCCAGGCGAGGCACCCGGGAGACCGCGACATACGTGCTCTCCAGACCGACCCGTTCGTCGTCCGCGAGCAGCACACGCTCCAGGTGCCAGACCGGTTCGCCAGGTTCGGCGCCGACCTCGGCGGCCAGGGATTCGGGGCAGGGGAAGCGGTCGAGACCAATGAGATGGCGACCCGGCCTGCGGGACTGGCGGCGTACGCCCTCGGTGTAACTGGCCAGCGCGAGGGGCTGTTCGAGCTTGGGCCCGGCGACGACGGTGCCGCGCCCGCGGCGCCGCAGCCGGCCCTCCAGGAGAAGCTCGCGCAGCGCCTGGCGGACCGTCTCGCGCGAGACCTCGTACCGCAGGGCGAGGTCCCGCTCGGTGGGAAGCAGCCCGCCCTCGCCCAACTCGCTTATCAGGGCCGCGACATGCGCCTTGACGACGTAGTACTTGGGAATGCGGCCGTGCTCCGGGATGCCGGAGCGGATCGGTGCGCCAGGGATCTGGTCGTGCGCGTTCGGGTAGTCCACGGATGGATGCTCGCAGACGAAGACGAACGACAGGGTGAACGCGCGATGTCGCTCGTCCCCGGTCCCCCGCTGAACGCAGCGGTGCCCGCGTCGCCGCCGGTGTCTCGGCCGGCGCGACGCGGGCACCGCTTTCCGGAGGGCGGCGGGGCGACTGCTCAGTACCTCCCGGTACGGAAACGCCTGCGCCCCACCACGAGTGCACCGCCGCCGAGGAGGAGGAGAACGCCGGCGGTGACCCCGAGCCCGAGCAGATGCTCCGAGCCGGTCTTGGCGAGCGAGGAGGGCGGCTGCGCGAAGCCGGTGCCGTCGCCGCGGTTGTTGTCGCTGTGACTGTTTCTGCCGCTGCCGCTGTCGCTGTTGCTGTGACTGTCTCTGCCGCTGTCGGTGTCGGTGTCGGTGTCGGTGTCGGTGTGACTGTTTCTGCCGCTGCCGCTGTCGGTGTTGCTGTGACTGTCTCTGCCGCTGCCGCTGTCGGTGTCGCTGTCACCGGCGCTGCTGCTTTCGTCACCGATCGCGGCGGCCATGGTGAAGCGGTAGTCGTTCGACTCGCCGACCCAGTCGCCGTCGTCGCCCTGCCGCTGGACGGTCGCGGCGTTGGCGACGACCTGGCCGGTGAGGGCGTCGGCGGTGAAGGCGAGCCTGACCTTCACGGGCACGGTCTTGCCCGCGGGGACGGCGAAGCCGGGAAAGCCGTCGTCGAAGGCTCCGACGAGCTCGTCCTCGTCGGTCTTCTCAAAACGGACGGGGTGCCAGCGGTCCGCGGCCGGGTCGTGGAACTCCAGCCGGATCTGGGCCGGGTCGAGGGTGCGGGCGCGGTCGGTGAGGACGACGACGGGGTGGATGTTCCGGCAGGGCCGGGTCGTCGTGTTGGCCAGATCGACGTACCAGGCCTCGAAGCCGTGACCGGGCCGGTAGGTGGCGGGCCCGCCGTGGATGCGGGTGTCGATGGGGAACCCGGCGGAGGACGGATCGCCGCAGGAGGGGGCGGGCGGGACACGCCACTGCGGGCGCTGGGGCTGCGGCTGGGGGTGGGGCTGCGTCCGCCCCTCGGCCTGTGTCCGCGTTCGGCTCGGCAGTCGGCCCTGCGCCTGGCTCTGGGTTTCCGCTCGGCTCTGCGCCTGCGCCTGTCTCTGCGTCACGTAGGCCGTGCTGCCGGCCGCCGTCCGGGCATCCGCCGCGACGGCGACCGCCACCGGGGCGGCCATGGCTGCCGTGACTCCGAGGACAAGGGCGCTGCGCAGTCGCATGGTGAGGCCTTTTCAGATCGCGAAGCGGTCGGGCGGGCCGGCCGGTGTCACCCGGTCATGGGCCGAGACCCTGCCACGCGCGCGTGACCGGCCGGGGGACGCCACGCCCACGCACCCCCGGCCGCCCGGAGAAACCCACCCGATGGCCCAGGGGCTCCCACGGTCGGCTCACACGCGGCCGAAGAGGGGAGCCAGAACCAACTGGGCCGCTCCGTAAGCGACTCCACGACCGCCATCACCGGCGGCGACCACCGGCACGACCGCCGATCGGCCTTCGCGCCGGGCCAGTTCGGCGAGTACGTCGCCCACGCCCTGTACGAATTCGCCCTCGTGCGCGGCGACGACCCGGCCACCGAGCAGCACCCGGTCGATGTCGAGCAGGCCGACGAGGTTGGCCGCCCCGGTCCCGAGGACGCGCGCGGCTTCGGCGATGTCGCCGCGGGCGACGGCGGCGAGGCAGAGCGCCTCGATGCAACCACGCCCACCGCAGCCGCACACGGGCCCGTCCAGCTGCACGGTCTGGTGCCCGAACTCCCCCGCGCCGGTGCGCGCACCACGATGGAGCGCACCCCCGAGGACGAGCCCGGCGCCGAGCCCCGTACCGAGATGGAGGTACGCGAAGGACTCCCCGGCGGCGGGCCGGGCGCGCAGGGCGAGCCCGAGGGCGGCGGCGTTGGTGTCCTTGTCGAGCACGACGGCCAGCCCGAGCCGCTCGGCCAGCACGTCCCGCAGCCGCACCCCGTCCCACTGCGGAAACCCGGTGACGCGGTGCAACACCCCCCGCCCATGATCAAGCGGCCCGGGAACGGCCACCCCGACCCCGAGCAACTTCCCAGGGGCGGAGGTGGGGGCGGGGACGGGATTGGGATTGGGCTCAACGGGCTCGGGGGCCTTGGCAGCGCGACCGGGCCCCGGCTCAGGGGCGGGGCCGGCCCCGGTAACCCCGGCGCCGTCCGGCCCGGCCGGGGCGAGGGTCGCGCCACCTGCTCCGGCGCCGGGCGCCCGAAGGCCTGCCCCCACTTCTCCTCCCGCCCCCGGTGCCGGCACCGGCTCAGGGGTGGGGCCGAGCCGGGGGAAGCCCAGCGCCGCGACCTCCCGCACCACCGCCTCGACCACCACCTCCACCCCCGCCCCGAAGTCCAGCGGAGCCCGGCGCACCGCCACCACCTCGCCGGTCAGGTCCACCAGCACCGACATCAGCTCGTCCCGGTCCAGATGCACGCCCACGGCGTACCCCGCGTCCGGCACCAGCCGGAGCACCGTGCGCGGCTTGCCGCCCGTCGACGCGCGGTGGCCCGCCTCCGCGAGCAGCCCCTCGGCCCGCAGCCGGGCGGTGATCTTGCTGACGGCCTGCGGCGTGAGCCCGGTGCGTTCGGCCAGCTCAAGGCGGCTGATGCCGTCGGGTCCCGCCGCCCGCAGCAGGTCGAGGACCAGCGCCGCGTTGTGGCTGCGCAGCCCCGGCAGATTTACGCCCGTATTACTCCTGTTCACCGCCCCATTGTCTCCCGCGCTTGCCCTTTGGCAACAGCGTTGTTTAAGTGGGAGCATGACTGGCACCGGCATCGCTCCTGGCACCGAAACCCGCGCCCCGCTGCGCGTCGCACTCGTGGGCTACGGCCTCGCGGGCTCCGTCTTCCACGCCCCGCTCATCGCCGCCACCGAGGGCCTCACCCTCGACACGATCGTCACCTCGAACGACGGGCGGCGCGACCAGGCCCACACCGAGTTCCCCGACGTGCGCTTCGTGGCCTCGCCCGACGAGCTGTGGACCCGCGCGGACGAGCTCGACCTGGTCGTGATCGCGTCCCCCAACAAGACCCATGTCCCGATCGCGACCGCAGCCCTCAAGGCGGGCCTGCCGGTCGTGGTGGACAAGCCGCTGGCCGGCACCGCCGCCGAGGCCCGCGAGCTCGCCGCGCTCGCCAAGGACCGCGGCCTGCTGCTCTCCGTCTTCCAGAACCGCCGCTGGGACAACGACTTCCTCACCCTCCAGCAGCTGCTCGCCGCCGGCGAGCTCGGCGACGTACAGCGCTTCGAGTCACGCTTCGAGCGGTGGCGCCCGCAACCCAAGGGCGGCTGGCGCGAGTCGGGCGACCCGACCGAGATCGGCGGTCTGCTGTACGACCTGGGCAGCCATGTCGTCGACCAGGCGCTGGTCCTCTTCGGCCCGGCGGTCCGCGTGTACGCCGAGGCCGATGTGCGCCGTCCGGGCGCCGAGGCCGACGACGACACGTTCATCGCGATCACGCACGCGAACGGCGTCCGCTCCCACCTGTACGCGAGCGCCACCACCGCCCAGCTCGGCCCGCGCTTCCGCGTGCTCGGCTCGCGCGCGGGCTATGTGAAGTACGGCCTCGACCCGCAGGAGGCCGCGCTCCGCGAGGGCAGGCGCCCCGCCGTCGACGAGAACTGGGGCGAGGAGCCGGAGTCGCTCTGGGGCCACTTGGGGGCGGGCGACTCCCCACTGACCGGCGGCGGCACCCCGGTCCCGACGCTGCCGGGCGACTACCCGGCGTACTACGCGGCCGTCACCGCCGCCCTGCGCGAAGGCTCCGCTCCCCCGGTCACCGCCGAGCAGGCAGCCGCGGCGCTGGACGTCCTGGAGGCCGCGCGCCACTCGGCCCGCGAGGGCGTCTCCGTGGAGATCCCCACGGAGAACACCCAGAGCACCCGGAACACGCCGAGCACGGAGGCTTCCGCATGAGCAACCCGCCCGGCACGTCCGGCCCCGCCGACCCGTCCAACCCCTCCGTGGCCGAACTCGTGGAGCAGCAGCGCCGGCTGACTCTGAGCCGCTTCACCCACGAGGACGCCTGGACCCTGGGCAGCCTGCTCGTGGAGCTGGCGCGCGAGCGCGACGCTCCGGTGGCGATCGACATCCGGCGTGGCGCGCAACAGCTCTTCCACTGCGCGCTGCCCGGGTCGAGCGCCGACAACGACGCCTGGATCGAGCGCAAGCGTCGCGTCGTGGAGCGGTACGCGGAGAGCTCGTTCCTGGTCGGCACCCGTTTTCGCGCCAAAGGCACGACGTTCGAGGACTCCTCGCGCCTCGACCCCGACGTGTACGCGGCGCACGGCGGCGCGTTCCCGATCACGGTCGAGGGCGCGGGGGTCATCGGCGTCGTCACGGTCTCGGGCCTGCCCCAGGCCGAGGACCACGCCCTGGTCGTCAAGGCGCTGGAACGCATGACGGCGTAACGCTCACCGCATGTCCTCCGTGGCGCGGCGGCGCCGGGTGACCAGCACGATCCCGGTGCCCGCCGCGACGAGCGCGGCCGAGATGGCGCCCAGCAGGATGAGCTCGTCGGCCGAGACGTCGGCACCGGTGTCGGGCAGCTCACCGCCGCCGTCGGTGGAACCGCCGTAGGAGCCACCCGTCGAGCCGCCGGTGGATGTGGCGGGGGTGGAGTCCGTGGGGGTGGGCTCGGTCGGCGTCGGCTCCGTGGGGGTGGGCCCGGTCGGCGTCGGCTCCGTCGGTGTCGGCTCCGTGAGGGTGGGCTCCGTGGGCGTCGGCTCCGTCGGTGTCGGCGTGGCGTCGTCACAGCCCGGCAGATCCCCGTTGAACGGGTACGCGTGGATCTCCTGGCCGCCTCCGCCCGCGGAGGAATGGGTCAGCGATCCCACGGTGAACAGCCTGCCGTTCACGCCCGGCAACGTCACCGTCGTCATACTGCCCGGCTCGCCCACCAGAACGCTGCCCTGGAACTGGCCGCTGCCGACCAGCCGCACCGTACCGGCGTCGGGGAAGTTCCACAGCAGCCGCTCGCGCCAGCCCCTGCGGCAGGGCGCCAATGTACGTACTGATGGTGCGGCTGTCACCGGTGAGGTTGACCAGGACGGTCGCCCCGGCCGGGATGGACCGGAAGCTGATGCCGGGCGCGCAGCGAAGTCTTTTTTGTCATACGTAGCAATATGGGAAAAGCGGGAGATAACTCTCCGCCAACACGCCCAAGCGGGCACCGGAACCACTCCCTCTGACACGCCCCGGCTCTCCCACCGGCACCCGGGGCCACCAACGGGCGTCAGACCACTGCCCCGCCGACCCCGGCCCCATGGTCAGCGGGGCCGGGCCGGCGGCTCGGGAGCTCTGCGGACCAGGAAGCCCACCCGGGGAGCCGCCGGGCGCTCAGCCCTCGGGCCGGCGCCCCACGGCCCCTCACCGGGAGGCGATCACGCGTCCTTGAGCTCCTGGCGCTGCCGCCCCAGCCCCTCCACCTCAAGCTCCACCACGTCGCCGGAGCGCAGGTAGGGCTTCGGCTCGGGTCGGCCCATCGCGACGCCCGCCGGCGTACCGGTGTTGATCACGTCGCCCGGGTAGAGCGTCATGAAGCGGCTGACGTACCTGACCACCTCACCCACCGGGAAGATCTGCTCGGCGGTCGTGCCGTTCTGCTGCAGCTCGCCGTTGACCCAGAGCTTCAGCCCGAGCGTCTGCGGGTCCGGCACGTCGTCCGCCGTCACCAGCCACGGGCCCAGCGGGTTGAACGTCTCGCAGTTCTTGCCCTTGTCCCAGGTCCCGCCGCGCTCGATCTGGAACTCGCGCTCGGAGACGTCGTGGGCGACCGCGTACCCCGCGACGTGCGCGAGGCCGTCCTCGGCCGACTCCAGGTAGCGGGCCGTACGCCCGATGACGACGGCGAGCTCGACCTCCCAGTCGGTCTTGACGCTCTCACGCGGTACGAGCACGGTGTCGTTGGGGCCGACCACCGTGTCCGGGGCCTTGAAGAAGATGATGGGCTCGGCGGGAATCGCCGCGCCCGTCTCGGCGGCGTGGTCGTGGTAGTTCAGCCCGATACATACGATCTTGCCGATCCCGGCGAGCGGCGGCCCGACCCGCGTACCTTCCGCGTCGATCACCGGCAGGTCACCCGCGGCAGCCGCCGCGCGGACCCGTCCGAGGGCGGCCTCGTCGGCGAGCAGGCCGCCGTCGATGTCCGCGACGACGCCCGACAGGTCCCTGAGCGTCCCGTCCTCGTCGAGCAGCGCCGGACGTTCGGCTCCCGCTGTTCCTACCCGCAGCAGCTTCATGGTCAGTCTCCTCTGGTCGAGTGGTCGAGTTGTCGCGCCCGGCCCCGGCCGATGGAGTGCGGCCATCGGAGGATTGGCTGATCCTCCAAGGTCAAGGTCCAGTCCGCAAGACCCCGTTCACGGACTGGACTGTTACGCGGCAGTAGCAAGCGCGGCCCCGCCGACCGGAATGTCCCGGTACAGGTAGGCCCGCTCGATCGCGCTCCAGGTGGTGCTGGTGACGACGTACAGCGCGGCGGCCAACGGCACCACGGCCACCGTGATGAGCGTCGCGAAGGACATCAGCGGCATGATCTTGGTCATCGTCGCCATCGCGCCCATGCCCGGCAGCTGCTGACCGCCCTGCACGGCGGGAAGAGCGGGGTTGGCGGCCATCTGGAGCTTGGTGCGCCGGTAGTTGAAGGTGGCGACCGCCGCGACGAGCACGAACAGGCCGACGTACACGAGCCCGTGCGACCCGAAGACCCCGCCGTCCGCGAGCGCGTCGGACCAGCGGTCACCGAGCGGGCTGGCGAAGAGCTTGTGGCTGAGGAGGGAGTTCGGCTCGCCGCCGATCCGCTGGTTCGAGAAGAGGTGGTACATCAGGAAGAACGCCGGGATCTGAAAGAGGCTGGGCAGGCATCCCGACAGCGGCGACACCTTCTCGGCGGCGTGCAGTTCCATGATCGCCTTCTGCATGCGCTCCGGATTCTTGCTGTGCTTGTTGCGCAGTTCGGCGACCTGCGGCGCGAGCTTGGTGCGTGCCTTCTGGCCGCGGGCCGTCGCCCGCGACAGGGGGTGGATGGCGAGCCGTACGAGCGCGGTGAAGAGCACGATCGCGGCGGCCATGGCGGAGGCCTGGAAGAGCGGGTTGAGCAGATCGGCGAGATGTTCGACCAGGCTGGCGAAAACGGTCATGGGGAGCCCTCCGAGGGGTCTCGTCGTGCCGGAAGAGAGAAAGCTCGGCATGACGACCCACGAGGGGGCGGTACGGACGTACGGGATTACGCGCGCTCCGGCTCCGGCTCCACACGAGCGAGGAGGTCAAGGAGGGTGATGAGCTGCGCGCCCCTACGCGGTCGTCGCAAGACGACGCCCCGGCGCTCGGGGCCTGGTCCGCCCGCGCGCGTCCGGATCTCGCTGGGGCAGGAACGCGGTGCGCAGCTCACGGTCGCGTATCGCCGTACGGACCCGGGTGAGCGGGACGGCGGGCACGCGGCGCGCGGTGATGATGGCGCAGGCGGTGAGCGCGGAACCGGCCGCGGCGGTGGCGGCGACCGCGACGGCGGCGGAGAAGCTGCCGTTCTCGACGAGCAGGATCTCGCTGAGGAGGAAGAGCACAAGCCCGAGGGGACGCAGTACCCGCGTGGAACAGCCGATCATGCCTCCCCCTTTCCTGTGCGTCCGTCTCGCCGGCCGCGGCCCTCGGGTCGCGGCCGTCTCGGGTCACGGCCGTCTCGCCGGCCCCGACTCGTACAACTGTCTTCCGATGCTAACGCCCGCCACCGACAACGGACCCTGCGGGATCCGTCACACCCGCACGCCGTGGCACCTCAGGCCGTGCCACCCACACGCCGTGGCATCTCTAGGCCGTGGCACCTTCACGCTGTGGCGCTTTCAGGCCTTCGCGCCCGCGGCGGAGGCCGCGCCCGGGGCGTGACCCAAGTCGGTGTCAGGTCCCGGATCCGATGCCAGCACCTCCGCGTCGGACCGCTCGTCGCGGTCCCGGGGCCCGTACTTACTGACGCCCAACGCGACCACCAGGTTCCCCGCGAGCGCCACGATCCCCGCGTTCGTCCCCCACACCGGATCGTTCCCGCTGAAGACCAGCGCGCAGACCACCCCCACCCCCACCACGAGCCCACTCACCGCGCCCGCGAGCGTCAGCCGCCGCCACACCAGACCGAGCAGCAGCATCGGCACCAGCTGGGCCATGCCCTCGTAGGAGATGAGGGACAGCCGTACGAGGGTGTTCGGCGCGGTGTACGTCATGAGCAGCGCCAGCGCGCCCGACGCGACCACCACCACCTGCGAGGCGGTCTTCTGGCGCGCGTTGCCGCTCCACCGCGGTACGAGCGAGAGCACGCTGCGCCCCCACATCGTCCCGATGACCAGCATGAACACGGCCATCGGGACGATCGACGACAGCGCGGCCGCGACCCCGATGATCCCCACCGCCCAGGCCGGCAGCGAGTCGACGACGAGCTTGAACAGCGCCAGATTCGACTCGGCGCCCACCAGGCCCGGCACGACGAACAGCGCCGCCATGCCGAGGAGCATCGGTACGAAGAGCAGGATGTTGTACGCGGGCAGCCAGACGGCGTTGCGCCGCAGCGCGTCCGCGTTACGGGCTCCTAGGTACCCGGCGACGGTGGTCGGGAAGATCACCACGGTCAGCGAGTTCAAGAAGGACGTGGTCACGAACCAGACCTGTCCGAACCCGCTGTCCCCGTGTCCGGGAAAGGTCAGCCACTCGCTCTTCTCGGTGACGATCCGGTCGAGGAGGGGCCCGTACCCGTCGAAGTAGTGGAACGGTACGTACAGGGCGAGGAAGCCCAGCGTCGCGACGACCAGCACATCTTTCAGCACCGAGACCCAGGCGCTGCCGCGCAGCCCGCTGACCACGACGAACCCGGTGGTGACGGCGAAGGCAATGAAATAGGCCCAGTTGAGGCTGACGGCGCCGTAGGAGATCGTCGAGACGACGACGCCCATGCCCGTGATCTGAAGCTGGATGTAGGGCAGCAGGAACACCGTCGCGAGGACGGCGACCACCGCACCGAGCCAAGGCCGCCCGTACCGGTGGGCGATCATGTCCGTGATTCCGACGAGGCCGTGCTTGCGGGCGTACGCCCAGAGCATGGGTCCCACGACGTACCCGACGGCGTATCCGCAGGACATGTACGCGACGACGTACAGCACCGGCGCCCCGTAGTTGTAGCCCCAACCGGCGGCGCCCAGGTAGCTGAAACTCGTATAGCCCTCGCCGGCCATCAGCACCCAGATGAAGACGGCACCGAGGCTGCGCCCGCCCACGGACCACTCGGCGAGCCCGCCCCCGGCACCGCGCCCGCGTACCGCGAACAGCCCGAGGGCGACGGTGGCCACCATGAACACACCGAAGATCGAGGTGGCGACAACGGCGTTCACGCGGTGCCCCTCCTCTTGTCCCCGCGCCGGGCGAGCCACACGGCGACCGGGGTCAGCAAGGTCGCTCCGAGAAGCCACACGATGAGGAACGGGAGCCCGAAAAGTACCGGCTGCACCCGGTTCACCAGGGGAAGGGCCCCCAGGAACAGCACATACGGAACGAGCAGCCACAGCAGATGAGGACGGTGTCTGAGCACGTCAGGACCATAACGGACACCCGCTGCGCGCCAGCGTGGCACCCGTGCCCCGCTAGCGCGGCCGCATCGACGTTATCGTCGCCCACACCACGAGCCGGTACTTGGAGGTGTACTCGGGCGTGCAGGTGGTGAGCGTGAGGTAGTACCCGGCCTCGCTGTACCCGACGCCGGGGCTGAGATTGCTGCGCGGCACTTTCGCGATGACACCGCTGTCCCGGGCGGTGGTCTGCGCGAGGGTCTTGCCGACGGCGTACGTATAGACCGCGTCCTTGGTCTCGACCTTGATCTCGTCGCCGGCACGCAGCCGGTCGATGCGGCGGAACGGCTCCCCGTGCGTGTTGCGGTGCCCGGCGAGCGCGAAGTTCCCGGGGCGGCCCGGCTGGGCGGTCTGCGGATAGTGCCCGACGTACCCCTTGTCGAGTACGCCGTCCTTACTGATGCCCTGCGCGACGGGAGCGGTCACATCGAGGCGGGGAATGCGGAGGACGGCGTACGCCTGATCCCACCGGGGCGCGGCAGGCTTCCGAGCAGCGCGCGGAGCACCGGGCGCGCCCCCGCCCTGCTTCTCACCACCGGCCCCCGCCTCCGACTCCGCCGGAGGGTCCGCTGCGGGGCCCGGCGCGGGGCCA
This sequence comes from Streptomyces sp. A5-4, assembly GCF_051131715.1. Classification (NCBI taxonomy): domain Bacteria; kingdom Bacillati; phylum Actinomycetota; class Actinomycetes; order Kitasatosporales; family Streptomycetaceae; genus Streptomyces; species Streptomyces sp. A5-4. The sequence continues at coordinate 2,775,937 of NZ_CP178591.1, forward strand.
CTGCCCTCACCACTCCCTGCTCCCTGCCCCGTGGCCCACTCCCGCTCCAGAGCCTGGACTTTGTGTTCGGCGGCGTCACGGGCCTGCCGGTTGGTCCACCACAGTTGATGTACGACGAGGAGCAGCACGACGACTCCGACGGTCACCGCGATCTCCGCACCCGCCCACAGCCCGCGCGCGGCGGCGACGCGCCCCCTGGAGGTGCGCCGCACCACAACCGAAATCCGCCTCTGCTTCCGCACGGCGCGCACGATAAGCCCATCAACGCCAACTCTCCATAACCGGGGGAGACAACCACGGACGATCTCCCTGCCCTGGCCAGAACACCTCACCGCTGTGACGCTGTGCGCTCTCTCGCAGGCATGCCGCACAGCAGTACGGTGTGGAGCATGCGCCCCGACACGCCTGCCGATCACGCAGACCACACCGAGCACGCCGCCGAAGCCGAGCGACTGCTGCGCACCGCGGCGCAGTACCCCGAGGACCAGGAGCCGTTGCTCCTGCAGGCCGCGGCCCACCTGGAACTGTCCGGCGACCGCTCCCGCGCGGCCACCCTGTACGACAACCTCCTCGCGGCCACCCCCGAGCAGCCCTACCTGGTCAAGGCACTGAAGGCCGCGAATCTTTGGGAGTACGGCCACGAAGCGGAGGCCCGCGCGATCATCGACGGCATCCGCGCCGCGGCCCCGCGCGAGGCCGCGCCGTGGGAGATCATCGCGGAGGCGCTGGAGTCGCACGACGAACTCCAGGCGTCCCACGAGTGCTTCTCGACGGCGGTGGACCTGCTGATCGACCCCGCCGAGGAGGTCCCGTACACGGCCCAGTCCCTGCTGGCCGGCCGCCACCGGGTACGCCGCCTGCTGGGCCTGCCGCACGACGAGTGGGACACCCAGGCCGACATCGTCCACCCCGGCGCGATCGCCCTGGACGAGTTGCACGACCCGAAACGACTCTGGGCCCTGGGCTCGGACAACCCGGCGGAGCTCCAGGCGGAGATCGCCCGCCTCCGCGTGGAGCTGGGCACGTACCGCACGGCACTCTCCCGCCCGTTCCCGGTGGCGATGCTGCACTGGCCGGAGCCGGAGCTGCGCGAACTCCTCACGGCGTACCCCGCGCTCGCATCGGAGTACCCCTCGCACGAAGCACACCTGGCGGCGGTCGAGTCGTCCCTGCGCGACCTGGCATCGACGGGCACGCTGAACCTGGGCATCGTGACGGGCACGGTCCCGTCCTACGAAGCCTTCGCAGCCTCGGAGCAGTCATCCCCGGCGGAGGCGCCCCTGCTCCCCCAGTACGCCACGACACTGGCAGCGCGAGGCCGAGCAACGCCTTGGCCGCCGGCACGCAACTCGCCTTGCTGGTGCGGGTCGGGGACGGTTTATCGGGGGTGCCATGGGGTGCAGCGGCCGTAGAGCCACTTTGAACGCCAATAGACGCGCCAAGCTCGGACCCTAGCTATCCGTAGATCGCAAACTAGTGGCCGCAAGAATAGCGGAGGGTCCAAGTCAAGGGTGAAAAATAAACCTGGGAACTTACGCACAAGCTCCATCCAGAACTCAGCATAGAGACTAGTCAGTCAACCATGTTCCATTTTGCCGCAGTCGATGAGCCCTCCCAGGTGTCACCGGTTTGCCATATTGAGGCAATCCCTTGATCTTCCAAGTACTGGGAGTAAACACCAATTTCCGCACTGAACAATCCAATCAGATGCGGAGTCTCAATCTGACGTTCCCGATAGAGGAAATAACTGTATTCACGAAGTTGCCCCACTGCTTGCCTTACAGCACTTGTGGGATTCCCGTTCTTTACAACCTTAACCTCGACCAACCATTCCTCGCGCGGCGCGAATGCGGATCCGTGGCGGCGTAGCGTCAGATCCCTAGGATGAACCCGCTCATTCGTCGCAACGTACCCTCTACCCAAAATATAAGGGGCGAAGTCTGCCACCACAGCCTCGTGATCCTTTCGCCTGACCTGCTGCTGCGCCACAATATTAGCTATGTACTCGCCACTATCCTTCGGCTTGAACCCAGAGAGCGACTCTCCTGCACCATGCATACCTGGTTCATAATTTATTCCACGCAAACTCTCGTCACTCCGCATTTCCCACACTCGTTGGGACGCGTCGACCTGTTGCAGTAGATAGACAGCGTGCGTAAGGTCATCCTGAATCACCTCCTCAAGCGGAAGATCGGGCAAGCTATAGCAGCGGGAAATCACGCTGGCAGCCTCATAGTCTCTAGGCCGTTCAACATCGCTGCGAAAAGAAGGGCGATTAACCCATCCGGAAATAGAGGGCGCCGGAAGCAGTCCGCGCAGGAGACTCGCCTCTCGCTCTAGGTGACTACGAAACCTATCCCCTCGCCCCAAGGCTCTTTTTAGGCGAGTCGTGCCCTGCTGCAAGGTTAGCGTCACGGTTTCTAGATCTGCACTGTAGATATACGCAAGATAGATGCCAGCCTTGGGGTCAAGGTTGATGCGGGGATCGAATATTCCGAACCACGGCGCGGCTGCGGCGTTCCCCATCCCCCCAAAGCCCTTACCTCGAAGCCCCCGTGGGATCGGCAGGTCATCCCTCTTCTCCAGGCTCCCCAGAAAGCGGCGCCCCTCAGAGACACCCCCGCTGCCTCCGTACGAGCCAACAACCTCACTCAACAGCTCCCGCATCCCCATGCGCTGAAGCTATGGCAGGCAGAACCGTCCCTGCAAGCGATCCTCACCCACAAGCCGGGGACTGAGTGCCGTCCAGCGAACGCAGAGGGCCGTACCGCCCCTAGCTCAGACCCAGGGGCCAGCACTGGACTCGCCTACGCCCTCTCCCCCTGGCCGGAACAGGGAACCCAACGATTGCTCGCCCCGGACGGGTTGCAGCATGGAACTCAGCTTGGTCCCCCTTCTGCAGCCTCAAAGTGCGTCCAAGCGCCGTCCAGCGCCTGATCTGGATCGCACCCATGCGCCCGAAGCCAGTGGAGGAGGTCGGCGATCAGATTGATTGCCACTTCCTCCGCAACAGCCACTCCCAGTGGGCCCGTCGAGCAAGCACGGGGGTGCACCATCTCGCAGTAGCGAGCCAGCAATGCCTCGACCGTGGACACCCGATCCCCACCTGTGTGACCTGACGCGGTAGCCAGAGACGTGGGCAGTTCGCACCACGTCACCTTGGAGTCCACGTGCAGAATGACGCCCCAGCGATCTGTGATCGCATCGATGATCGCCATCCCTCTACCTGTTTCGTCACCGTCCAGAGCAGCAAGCAGTGTGGGCAGCGCACGTGCATCCGGGTCGCGGACCTCGATCCGGAGGCGTGTTCCGGCCATGGAGACGGCGAGCGTCGTCGGCGTCTCATAGCCGACGTGGGTGATCACATTAGTTACCAGTTCAGTCACACAGAGCTGGGCGGCGTCCGTCAGTTCCGGAAGCCCCCAGAGCCTCAACCGCAACGCCATAACGCGCCTCAGAGCCGCGACTTCTCTCGCCTCCGCCAGAAAGGGCAGTTCCCAAGACTTCCGTTGAACCTCGCACTGACGTACATCCATGGCGACAGCCCTCACCCTCGCTGGTAACGCGATCTCATCGTGCAATGAACCTCACACACAGCGTGACAGTGAGACTCTCAATATGGAACTCTCATCTCTGAGTTGATGGAGTGCAGGCACTCGCACGCGCCCCCAGCGCACGCCGTCTTGTCTGCATGGGCACGCTCCGTGCACGCTCTGATAGATCGACATGGAGGAGCGCGGACATGGCAGTTGGACCGACCACACGCAGGCGTCAGCTCGGGGCTGACCTTCGCAGACTGCGTGAGCGGAAAGGTCTCTCGCTAGAGGATGCCGGCGCCCTCGTCAGCATCTCCAAAGCCACCCTGAGCCGTTACGAGACGAAAGACGGGTCCGTCAAATGGCCCGCCGTTGAGGCCCTTTGTCGTGAGTACGGCGCCTCGGAGCAGGAGCGCCGCACACTCGTCGAGCTCGCCAAGGACGCGAAGATCCGCGGGTGGTGGCGGTCTCTCGCCGACCCCATCCCCAACTCGATGAATCTCATGCTGACTCTCGAAGACGAGGTCGTACGCGAGGACCACTACTCGTGCATGTACGTCCCTGGGCTGCTCCAGACGCGGGCATACGCCGAGGCCGTGCATCGTGCCTCTGAGATGCGCTGCACCGAGCAAGAGATTGCACACATGGTCGACGTCCGCATGAAACGGCAGGAGCTCTTGGAGCGCCAAGACCCGCCCCACATCTGGGCCGTCATGGACGAGGCGGTGATCCGCCGCATGGTGGGTGGCCTACATGTCATGCGAGACCAGTTGAGGCACCTGCTGGCACTGGCTGAGCGCCCCCACATCACCATCCAGATACTGCCGTTCGCGAGCGGAGCTCACGCGGCAGCCGTCGGAAGCTTCGTGATCCTCGCAGGTCAAACAGTCGAACTCGACGTGGTCTACGTCGACATCATTGGCGGCGGGCTCTTCATGGAGAAGCCCGAGGAACTCGAACGCTATAAGTTGGCGTTCGAGTACCTACAAGCGCAGTCGCTCGGCGTCGACTCGACGGCTGCACTCCTGAACCAGGTGTCCAAGGAGCTGTGATGGGTCACGAAGGCCTACGTTGGATCAAGTCCTCGTACAGCGGCGGCAGCGGCACCGAATGCGTCGAGGTGGCCGCACTCGCCACCCGTACCGCCGTCCGCGACTCGAAGGACCCCGGCGGCCCCCGCCTCGCCGTCCCCCACGCAGCCTGGGTCGGATTCCTGCAGGCCGTCCAGCACGGGGACTTCAGCACGCGCTGATGCCGTCCGAGGCCGGGGCGTCCGGGCCGAGGCCGGGGCAGCCGGGCCGAGGCCGGGGCAGCCCGAGCGAATCCAGGCTGAGGCCGTCCCGGGCCGAGCGCGTCCGGGCCGAGCGCGTCCAGCGGGGCGCACCCGGCTGGGGCCGGTCTACCGCTCGACCGCCACCGCCGGGGGCTCCGCGCGCCCCGCGCATCGCCGGAGCTTCGCCGCGACCGCCGCCACCAGCTCCGCCGGGTGGTCGCGGACGATGGCCGGGGCCACGCTGACCACCTCCACTCCGTGCGCCTCCAGGCGCAGGCGGCGGCGCAGCGTGGCGCGGTACTCGGCGGGGCCCAGGTGGAACTCCTCCGAGTCGACCTCCAGCGCCACCCCTTCGCGGGGCCAGTACGCGTCCGGGCGGGCCAGGAATTCGCCCGTCGGCGTGCGCAGCGTCGGGTTCCACAGCGCGTCCGGGATGCCGCCCGCGCGCAGGGCTTCGCGGGCCCGTGCCTCCGCGATCGAGCGGACGCCGGCGGTCAGCGCCTCCATGGCCATCGCGACCCCCGGCGCGTTCCCCAGCTTCGCGGCGCGCAGTTCCGCCACCACCTCGTCCACCGTGCAACGCCCCCGCTGCACCACCTCCACCAGCAGCGCGGTGACCTCGTTCGGGCCGGTCAGGCGCGGCACCGCGCACGAGACCGCGCGCAGCAGCGGGGCACACGGCAGGCCCTGCACCGGGAGCCTGCGGGACGGGCGGCGGGTGCGTTGGACGCGTACGTATGAATGACCGCGCGGGCGTTGCGCGTTGGGGACCAGCACATCCACCGGGCCCACCCGCGCCAGTGGCGGCGTCGCCCGTACCGCGTACAGCGCGAGCGCCGCCCGACCGGTCAGCAGCGCGTCCTCACCCGCGTACAGAAGCGCCGCCCGCAGGCGCTGGCGGGGTGTCGGCGATCCGGGGCCGAGCAGGACCACGCGCGGCAGCACGCGCTGCCACGGGCCGTCCGGGCGGCAGCGGTTGGAGATCGTGGGCCACGGGCTACCCAGGGCCAGGAGCTGGCCCGTCGTCGCGAGCCCGTCCTGGGCGAGTACGAGCGGGTGATTCGCGAGGCGGTGCGCGAGAGTACGAGTACGCATGCCGGGTGAACGCCGCAAGCCGCCGCCAATCACCCGCAGTTACGAGCTTGGGACGATCCGGGCGGGGATCACGACCCACCGCGACCCGCCCCATCCCAACCCGGGGCGGCCCGCAGCAACGGGTCAAATCCGGTTCGTGGGCCCGTTCTTCGACCCAGGTGGAGGATTGCGTCCGCAGTCGCCCCGCCGTTGGGACCCCGCTCCCGGCGACCCCGCTCACGCCCCGCGACCCGCTCCCGGCGACCCCGCTCACGACCCCGGCGTCTGTGGTGACCACCTTCCGCCGGGCGCTGGTCTCCCCCAAGTCGCGTGTCGCCGACCGGGTTTCGCTCTGCGGGTACGTCCTGTCGATAACCGGGGTCGCTCGCGGGGCTCTATCAGGGCCGCGGTGTGGACCTGGGGCAGGGCCTCGTCCGGGCGGCGAGCGGGGTGGGCGCGCTCCGGAGCTCCAGGGCGTCCGGGGAGCCGTGCCCGTGCTGGGCCATCGCCCTCATGGCTTCCCCCCGGCGCCGGAAGCGGCATCGGCTCCGTCGCCGTCTCCCGCCGGGTACTGGAACACGTCGTTCAGCGGGACCCTGAAGGCGCGGGCGATCTGGAACGCCATCTCCAGGGACGGTGAGTAGCGGCCCTGCTCGATGGCGATGATCGTCTGGCGGGATACGCCGACACGCTCGCCCAGTTCGGCCTGCGTCATCTCGCCGTGCGTGAAACGGAGGGTGCGGATCGAGTTGGTGACCCTGGTCGGCTTCACCACGGCTGGAAACCCCTGCGGTAGGCGAACACCTTGGCGGTGGACGCGAGGAGCGACGACAGGACGAACGCCAGGTAGATCACATTGGCGATCCAGAAGTAACTCAGCTCGGCCAGCGCCATGCAGAGCGCGGCCACACCGCCGATGACGACGAACGCCTGGCCGACGTACTCGCCGAACCGGTTGATCTCCCGGTCGCGTACGTCCTTCTTGCCCGCGTCCTCGGGCGAGGCCGCCGCCGCCGCGATGTTGAGGACGATCGCCGCCACGATCGCGGCGCCCACGCACCACAGCAGCGGCGACGCGTACGACACCTCTGTGAGCGGGGTGCTTCCGGCCCGTCCGAGGATGAGGACGAGGTAGGCCGCGTAGCCGGCGACCGCGACCACGGCCATGATCCAGGCCCGTTTCTCTTCGAGGGCCATGTCTGCTCCCCTGCTCCCTGCTCTCGTGTTAAGCAACCTTGACATCGCGAATGTATGAGATAGGCGACACCATGTAAAGCTTGCTTTACCGTCTCGGGCGTTACTGTCTGATTTGTCCCAGTTTTTGTTACGGTCCGGTCGTGATGCAGCGAATGACAAACCTTGGGGTTGCCATGACAGGACGGGGATGTCCATGCGCGTGACTCTGGTCCGGCTGGCGTGCGCCGCAGCCGCCTGCGGGAGCGTCGCGGCGGGCGCCTTGGGCGCCCACGCCTTCGAGCGCCCGGACGCCGCGGCGGCATCGGCAGCGGCGGCAGGGTGCGTCGAGTCCGGAAAAACGGAGCGCAGATCGGTCTCCAGCGTGGACGGGCGCGAACTGCGGTGGGGGGACAGCACCCGGTACAACGACGCCCGGGCCTGGGCACACCGGAAGTGGTACCGGCACAGGGGGCTCCTGCAGCGCATCAGGATCGCGCCCGACAACGCGCGTTCGTCCAAGGACCTCGAATGGCGCGACTGGTACCGGGGCGACAACACGCTGGGCACATGGAGGCACACCAACGGCACCGACCACATCTACTTCAACACCAGGAAGCTGAGCAGGGCGCCGTTCAACACGAGGGACACCCGGCGCGCCGTGGCCGTGCATGAACTCGGGCACGCTCTGGGGCTGTGTCACAAGTCCCGGAACGTGCGGTCCGTCATGCGGACCACCCAGCCCCGGCAAGCGCCCTTGCAGGCCCCCACCTTTGTGGACAAGACCAGTTACAGCAAGCTCTGGGGCTGAGAGAAGAAATGAAGCGTATCCACGCACTTGTGACCGCAAGCATGGCCTTCGCGGTGCTGGCCGGCGCCGGCTGGGGCGGCTACACCTTGTGGCACGACGGCTCACCCGGCCCGCAGACCCACGCCCTGTGCGCGCCGGATTTTTCCAGGGCGGCGTACGTCGCCACCGAAAGCGCGTACCTCTCGCTGGTCACCGTCACCGGCGAGGGCGACTTCCTCGAAGAGGAGGCGGACGAGCCCGGCGGCGTACAGACCGTCCACGTGCGCGTGGACAAGAATCTCAAGGGCGCCCCCGGACGGACCCTGGAACTGGGCCAGTCCGTCGGACTCGACCGGGCCGGGGCCTACACGACCACCGGCGCCACTCATACGTACCACTTGCTGCGCCCCGGCAAGCAGTACGTCATCAGCTACTACCTGGGTGGCAGTTACGGGGACGGTTACGTCCTCTACTCCAAGGCGGAACCACGGGCCGACCGTGCGGTGAGACAGTGGTCCCGCCACATCGCGGCGCGCGCCGCCGCGCCATCGCAGGCGGGCTGCTGAGGGGCTGTTGGCGGGCTGTTGGTGGGGTGGACGCCGGTGGTCACGGGTCGCGACGTCGCGTCGAGGGACAGCACCCGGTCGGGGCGTGCCACGGTGCGGCGGTGGGCGCAGTACGCCACGGCTAGCGAGGGCCACTACCCCGCGCTCGGCCAAGAAGGTGCCGAATCCCGTTGCGCGCAACGGCAGTTGAACGCCCGCCGCGCGCCGTACGTACTAAGGGGTGCAACTCCCCCCTGGCTGGGCGTGCGACCGCTGTAACAGGAAGACAGCGGTCGCGCGCCCAGTCTCTGTGTGGGGGCGGCGTGGGTCAGCCGCCCAGGGCGTGCGAGATCGTGTAGATCAGCAGGCCCGCCAGCGCGCCCACCACCGTGCCGTTGATTCGGATGAACTGCAGGTCCCGGCCGATGTTCGCCTCGATCTTCTTCGACGTCTGCTCCGCGTCCCAGCCCGCTACCGTGTCGCTGATCAGGGACGTGATCTCGCCGCGGTACGTCGTCACCACGTACACCGCGGCGTCCTCCACCCAGCCCTCCAGCTTCGCCTGGAGCCGGCCGTCCGTCGCCAGGCGCGCGCCCAGGGAGATCAGCGAGGCGCGGACGCGCAGGCGCAGTTCGCTCTGCTCGTCCTCCGCCGCCGAGATGATCATGGCGCGTACGGAGGACCAGGCCGAGGCGATGACGTCCTGGACCTCGCCGCGGCCCAGGATCTCCGACTTCAGGCGCTCCACCTTCGCGCGGGTTTCGGTGTCCGACTGGAGGTCGGCGGCGAAGTCGATCAGGAAGCGGTCGATCGCGCCGCGCGCCGGGTGGGCCGGCATGTCGCGCATCTCGCTGATGAAGCGCAGCAGTTCCTTGTAGACGCGGTCGCCGATCTTCTTGTCCACGAAGCGCGGCGTCCAGCCCGGCGCCCCGCCCTGCACCGCGTCCATCACCGAGTCGCCGTGCAGCACCAGCCAGCTGTGGGCACGGTTGCAGATCAGGTCGACGGCGCGGTGGTGCGCCCCGTCGGCGACGACCTTGTCCAGGGCCTTTCCGATGCCCGGGGCGATCTCCGCGGCGTCCGCGCGGCGCGTGATCGCCTCGCCGACGACCGCCTGCACGTCGGAGTCCCGCAGGACCGTCAGGGCGCCCCGCAGGGCGGTGGCGAGCTCGGCCGTGACGCGGTCGGCGTGCGCGGGCTCGGCGAGCCAGGCCCCCACCCGGCCGCCGATTCCGATGCCGCGCAGGCGGGCCCGTACGACGTCCGCGGAGAGGAAGTTCTCCCCGACGAAGGAGCCGAGGGTGGCGCCGAGCTGGTCCTTCTTGTTCGGGATGATCGCGGTGTGCGGGATGGGCAGGCCCATGGGCCGCTTGAAGAGCGCCGTGACGGCGAACCAGTCGGCGAGCGCGCCCACCATGCCCGCCTCGGCCGCCGCGGCGACATAGGCGGGCCAGCCTGTGACGCCCTCGTTCTTCGCCCAGGTCGCGAGTACGTAGATGACCGCGACCAGCACCAGCAGCCCGGTGGCCATCGCCTTCATGCGGCGTACGCCCTGACGCTTCTCCTCGTCCGCCGCGCTGTAGGCGAATGGGGGCAGGGGTGAGGGAGCGGCGGGGCGGGCAGCATTGCTCATGTCGGCCATTTCGTCCATATCAGCCATGTCGTTGATGTTGTTCGCACCTTCCATGCCCGATATATCCGCAAGTTCCGCTTTACTGCGATCCATCCGCCCCACCCGTCCGCCGTGCGCGCGCCCACTCGTACATATTTTGCTTACCTGCCCTACTCATGGAACGCACTTCAAGTTCCCGGCGTCTGTACAGAAGGTGCAATGGCGCATCATGGAGTGAGATCAAATGGAGCCTCGGGCTCCCTGCGCCCGAGGAGATAGACCGAGCATGACCAAGCGCAACGGTTATGCCTTGCTCGCCGCGCTCGCCGCGGTGGTGGTCCTCGTATCGGGGGCCATATTCGCCGGGGCGACGCTGAGTAGCGCCGGCAAGGACACCCAGGCGGACCCCCGCCCCCGTACGCCGCTGCGTTCGGCGGCGCCCGCCAACTCGGGCACCTGGATCGGCACCTGGGCCACCGCGCCCGCCAGCGCCGAACCCGGCACGGAGAACGGCTTCCCCGGGCGTTCCATCCGTAACGTCGTACACACCAGCATCGGCGGCACCAGCGCCCGCATCACCCTCTCCAACCTCTACGGCACCCGCCCGCTGCGCATCACGCACGCGTCGATCGCCGTCGCGGCCACCCCCGGCGCCCCGACCGCGGCGACCGGCACCATGCGCCGGCTGCTCTTCGGCGGCTCCCCCACCGTGATCATCCCGGCGGGCGGGCAGGCACTGAGCGACGCGGCACCGCTGAGGGTCCCCGCGGACGCCGACCTGCTGGTCACCACGTACTCCCCCACGCCCAGCGGCCCGGCCACGCACCACCCGCGCGCCCGCCAGACGTCGTACATCGCGGAGGGCGACCGCACCCAGGACGTCCTCGGCGACCTGCACGCCGGTCAGACGCCGTACTGGCGCTACCTCACCGCCGTCGACGTCCTCAGCGGCAAGGCTCAGGGCGCAGTCGTCGTCATCGGCGACTCGATCACCGACGGCGTCACCTCCACCGCGGGCGCCAACCGCCGCTGGACGGACGTGCTCGCCGACCGCCTGGACGGCCGCTACAGCGTCCTCAACCAGGGCATCAGCGGCAACCGCCTGCTGATGGACGGTACGGGCCCCAGCGCGCTCTCCCGCTTCGACCGCGACGTCCTGTCCCGCTCCGGCGCCAAGGCCGTCGTCATCGCCCTCGGCATCAACGACATACTCCGCCCGCCGCACGAGGCGGACCCCGCCCGGATCACCCAGGCCCTGGAACAACTGGCGCGGCAGGCACGCGCCGGTGGGCTGCGCGTCGTCGGCGCGACCCTGATGCCCTTCGAGGGCACCCGCGTGCACACACCCCAGCTCGAAGCGGTGCGGGACGCCGTCAACAACCGGATCCGGGCGGGCGGCATCTTCGACACGGTGGTGGACTTCGACCGCGCCCTGCGCGACCCGTACGCCCCCGACCGCCTGCTCCCGGCGTACGACTCGGGCGACCACCTGCACCCGAGCGACGCGGGCTACCGCCGGATGGGCATGGCCTTCGACCCGGCGACACTGAGCAGGAGCACCGCCCCGGCGCAGCTGTGACGCCGCGTCATCGCCGACCTCGCCCGACGCGTGAACGGCGACCCGATCGGGTGCGGGAGCGGTCCGGGCGGGGCGCCCCCTCTTCACGCAACACCGCCGCGCCTCCGCCGCTCCCGGTAACTCTTGACGCACCCCGGGCGGGGGGCCCTGCCCGCACCGGCGACGCATCCCGCTCAGCCGAGCTCCTTGCGCTCGCCCTTCCCGATCTCGCGGTCGGTCTTCCTCGCGAGCTTCTGCTGTTTGCGCTGCTCCTTGAGCCGCTGGCGCGCCGCCTTCGTCAGCCTGCGCTCGACACCGACGCCGCCCATCATCGCGAAGCCCGTGACCCGCACCCGCGGGGCGCCGGGGGCCACCTCATCGGCCGATTCCGTCGTCGCGTCGCCGAAGCCGCCCATCAGGCCAAAGCCCCTGACGTCCACCTCGACGCCGGGCGGCACCACCACGCTCACGCCGCCCATCAGGACGAAGCAGCGGATCACGATGTCGCGGTCCTCGAAATTCGCCTCGCGCAGATCGATCTCGCCGCCGCCCATCAGCGTGACCGCGGTGAATTTGCGGCCCACCGTCCAGGTGCCGCGGCGGCCGAAGCCGCCCCAGACGGCGATGGCGCCCTTGGAGGTGGGCGCGCCGCCGATCCGGGCGGGCCAGGACCGCCGCGTACCCGCCGACGGGTCGGCGAGCGGCGCCGCGGGGGCCATGCCGGCCGCGGGCAGGTCGCGGATCAGGGGGATCAGCTCGCCCTGGGTGCGCGCCTTGTACACCGCGTCGAGTCGCTGACCGAACTCCTCCATGTCGAGGCGCCCTTCGGCGACGGCCTCGCGCAGCACCTCGGCGAATCGTTCGCGCTCCTCGTCGGAAGCGCGCATCTCTGGCAGCCCACTCGTCATACGGTCACAGTAGCCACCGCGTGGCCACAGTCACAGTCATGGTCACAGCGCCGAGCGGTCCGCGTACATCTTCGCGATCACCGCTTCGATGTCCGGCTCCCGCACCGACAGGTCCACCAGCGGGTACCTCGCCGCCACCGCGGCGACCAGCGGGGCCGCCGACACCGACGCGGGGAACGCCAGCCACTGGCGCGGCCCCTCCACCCTGATCACCCGGGCGCCGTCCACCGTGACCGGCGGCAGCTCGCGCTCCAGGTCCACCACCAGGGTGCGCTCGCTCTCCCCCACCTCGTGCAGCCCGGCGAGCGCGCCGTCGTACACGAGCCGCCCGTGGTCGATGACCATCACGCGCTTGCACAGCTGCTCGATGTCGGTCAGATCATGTGTCGTCAGCAGGACCGTCGTGCCGCGCTTGGCGTTCAAGTCCCGCAGGAAATCACGGACCTTGGCCTTGGAGATGACATCGAGGCCGATCGTCGGCTCGTCGAGATACAGCACCTCGGGGTCGTGCAGCAGCGCCGCCGCGATGTCGCCGCGCATCCGCTGCCCGAGCGAGAGCTGCCGTACCGGTACGTCCAACAGCTCCCCCAGGTCGAGGAGTTCGACGCAGCGCGCCATGTTCTCCTTGAACCGCACGTCCGGGATCCGGTACATGCGGTGCACCAGCCGGTACGAGTCGCGCAGCGGCAGGTCCCACCACAGCGTCGTGCGCTGCCCGAAGACGACGCCGATGCGCTGCGCGAGGCGGGTGCGCTCGCGCGACGGGTCGATGCCCGCGACCCGCACCGTGCCGCCGCTCGGTGTGAGGATGCCCGTCAGCATCTTGATGGTGGTGGACTTGCCGGCGCCGTTGGGCCCGATGTAGCCGACCATCTCGCCGCGCGGCACCGAGAAGCTGATCCCGTCGACCGCGCGCACCCGCGTCTTCTCGCGCCGCAGCCTGCCCTTCCTGCGCCGTACGTCGAAGACCTTCTCGACGCCGTCGAGCTCGATGAAGTCCGTGCCCATGTATGTCAGCTCCCCGTGCTCCGGTACGAACGAAGGCCCGCCCGCCACGCGACGCCGGCCAGCGCACAGCACGCCACCGCGACCAGCGGCGGCGTGAAAGAAAGCCAGACCGGCAGGTCCAGCGGGTAGTCGCGCCCCAGCACATACAGCGCGGGCAGCCAGTTGACGAAGGCCAGCGGCAGGATGAAGGTAACCCCGCGCACCAGGTCCTTCGCGAAGAGGGACGGCGGGTACTGCAGGAGCGTAGTGCCGCCGTACGTGAAGGAGTTCTGCACCTCGGAGGCGTCCTGCGCCCAGAACTGGAACGCCGCCCCGGCCACGAACACCGCCGAGAAGATGGCCGCCCCGCTGAGGATCATCAACGGCAGCATCAGCACCTTCAGCGGCGTCCACGCGATGTCCAGCACGGCCAGCGCGTACCCGAGCACCAGCAGGCCCTGGGTGATCCGCCCCAGCCTGCGCAGCGCGAAGCGGTCGGCCGCGATCTGCGCGAGGACCGGCACCGGTCGTACCAGCAGGGTGTCCAGCGTGCCGTCGCGGACCCGCCGCCCCAGCCGGTCCATCGACCCCATCAGCAGGTCGGCGAGGCCGAACGCGGTCGCGGACGTCCCGTACAGGAAGGCCACTTCGGGCAGCGTGTAGCCGCCGAGGCGGTCCACCTGGGAGAACATCAGCAGAACGCCGACGAAGTCGAGGCCGGTGGCGAGGAAGTTCCCGAGGGTGGTCATCACGAAGGACACCCGGTACGTCATCGTCGAGCGGATCCACATCGACGCGATCAGCCCGTACGCCCGGAGCCCCGGCCGAAGCCGCCCCGCCTGCGAATCAGCCACCCTGGACCACCACCCTGCGCGTCGCCACCGTCTGGAGCAGCCGCCCGGCGGTGAGCAGCGCCGCCGCCCAGCCGATCTGGAAGGCATACGCCCCCACCAGACCCCACCCGGAGTACTTGCCGAGGAAAACATCCGCGGGCACCTGGAGCAGCGAGGACCACGGCAGGGCCCGCGCCACCTCGCCCAGCGCACCGGGGAAGACATTGAGCGGCAGCACCATGCCGGAGAAGAAGAGCCCCGCGATGAACGTCATCTGCGCGACGCCCGCGCCGTCGAGCAGCCAGAACGCGGAGAGCGCCACCAGGAAGCGGATGGCGAAGCTGACGACGACACCGAACAGCACGGCGAACAGGAAGGCCACCCACACGAGCGGGTTCGCGGGCAGCGACAGGTCGAAGGCGAGTGCGCCGAGGGCCATCGGCACGATGCCGCGCCCCGCCAGGTGGAAGGCGGCCCGACCCAAGTCACCTGCCAGCCAGAAGAGTTGAAGGTCCACGGGCCGGTAGAGGTCAATGGCGATGTCCCCCGTACGGATCCGCTCGATCAGCTCGTCCTCGAACCCGCCGCCCATCATCGCGGCCGTCATCAGCAGCGCCTGCCCCAGCCACACATAGGTGACGGCCTGCGAGAGGTCGTATCCACCGAGCTGCGGACGCTGGTCCCACAGGGCCGTGTAGGTGTAGGCCATAATGAAGCCGAACACGGTGTTGGTGAACACCCCCGCCGCCGTCGCCACCCGGTACGTCGCATGGCGTCGGAATCCACCCGCGGCGACCACCGCGTACAAGCGCACGTCGACCCCCTCACCCTTTGTCGTCCCCGCCAGGCACCAAAGCGCATGACCCTAGCCCAAGGGGGTCGGCCGCCGCGACCGGATTGTGGTCGCGTCCGGGAGCTGCGGTGCGACAGTGTTTTATGGGCGTACCACGTGAATCGCCCGATACGACACCGTTATGCCGGAGAGTGAACCTCTGGCCGGGGCCAGGGAGTCTCCAGAGACATGAGCGACGAGCCACAGCAGCCCGAGGGCTGGGCACCCCGGGATCCCTCCGCCCCCGCCACCGGCCCCACCCCCGGCCCCGAAGAGCAGCAGGAGCAGCCGACGGGGAAGAAGGGCAAGAAGAAGCGCCCCAAACGCACCGGCCTGCGCCGACTCGTCCCCACCTGGCGCTTCCTCCTCGGCGCCTTCGTACTGCTCGGCCTGATCCTCTGCGGCGGCTTCGTGGCGGGCTACAACCTCGTCGACATCCCGCCCGCCAACAGCGCGGCCGTCGCCCAGAGCAACGTCTACCTCTACGCCGACGGCAGCCAGCTCGCCCGCGACGGCGAGGTCAACCGGCAGAACGTCAAGCTCGCCCAGATCCCCAAAACGGTCCAGCGGACCGTACTGGCCGCCGAGGACCGCGACTTCTACTCGGAGCGGGCCGTCGACCCCAAAGCCATGGTCCGCGCCGCCTGGAACACCGTCACCGGCAAGGGCAAGCAGTCCGGCTCCACCATCACCCAGCAGTACGTCAAGAACTACTACCTCGGCCAGGAACAGACCGTCACCCGCAAGGTGAAGGAGTTCTTCATCGCGATCAAGCTCAACCGCGAGGAGAGCAAGAGGCAGATCCTGGAGGGCTATCTGAACACCAGCTACTTCGGGCGCAACGCCTACGGCATCCAGGCCGCCGCCCAGGCCTACTACGGCAAGAACGTCGACGAGATCGACACCGGGCAGGGTGCCTACCTCGCGTCGCTGCTCAACGCCCCCAGCGCCTACGACGTGGCGACCCACCCCGAGAACAAGCCCCAGGCACTGGCCCGCTGGAACTACGTACTCGACGGCATGGTCAAGGAGAAGTGGCTCAGCCCCGCCGCCCGCGCCACGACGAAGTTCCCCCCGCCGCAGAAGGCCAAGCCCGCCTCCGGCCTCTCCGGGCAGCGCGGCTACGTCGTGCAGGCCGTCGAGGACTACCTCACCAACAGCGAAATCATCGACGAGGAGACCCTGGCCGGCGGCGGCTACCGCATCACCACCACCCTCGACAGGAAGAACCAGGCCGCCTTCGCCAAGGCCGTCGACGACAAGGTGATGTCCGAGACCAGCAAGGACCGCAAGGCCGACCGCAATGTGCGCGTCGGCGGCGCCTCCATCGACCCCGCCACCGGCAAGGTCGTCGCGATGTACGGCGGCATCGACTACACCAAGCAGTACGTCAACAACGCCACCCGCCGCGACTACCAGGTCGGCTCCACCTTCAAGCCCTTCGTCTTCACCTCGGCCGTCGAGAACGAGTCCACCACCCAGGACGGCCGCACGATCACCCCCAACACCGTCTATGACGGCTCCAACAAGCGGATGGTGCAGGGCCCCGACGGACCGACCGGCTACGCCCCCGAGAACGAGGACGACGGCTCGTACGGCTCCGTCACCGTGCGCACCGCCACCGACAAGTCCATCAACTCGGTGTACGCGCAGATGGCCCAGGACGTTGGCCCCGCCAAGGTCAGGCAGACCGCCGTCGACCTCGGCCTCTCCGACAAGACCCCCGGCCTCAGCCCGTACCCCTCCATCGCACTCGGCGTCGCCACCGCCAGCGTCCTCGACATGACCGAGGCCTACGCGACCCTCGCCAACCACGGCGAACACGGCACGTACACGATGGTCCAGAAGATCACCAAGGACGGGCAGAACATCGGCCTGCCCAAGCAGGACGCCAAGCAGACCGTGAGCCGCGAGTCCGCCGACACCACCACCGCCATCCTGCAGAGCGTCGTCGAGAGCGGCACCGGCACCGCCGCCCAGTCCGCGGGCCGCCCCGCCGCCGGCAAGACCGGCACCGCCGAGGAGGACAAGGCCGCCTGGTTCGCGGGCTACACGCCCGACCTGGCGACCGTCGTCGCGGTAATGGGCCAGGACCCGGAAACCGGCGTGCAGAAACCGCTGTACGGAGCGCTCGGCCTGCCCCGCATCAACGGCGGAGGCGCGCCCGCCGAGATCTGGGGCCAGTTCACGGCCGCCGCGCTCAAGGGCAAGGAGATCCAGGAGTTCGACCTGGAGACGGAGGAAGGCTCCGAGGAGCCGGTGGCGCCGCCCGAGGAGGAGGACACCGACACGCCCGAACCCCCGCCGAGCGACAAGCCCGACCCCAGCACCGGGACCGGGGACCAGGCCCAGGGCGGCCAGACGAACGGCGGCCGGACGAACGGCGGGACCACCGACACCGGCGGCACCACGGCCACCACCGGCGCCACCACCGACACCGGGGGCACCACCGACACCGGCGGCACCACGGCCACTACCGGCGCCACCACCGACACCGGGGGCACCACCGACACCGGCGGCGGTACGACGGACACCGGCGGCGCCACCGACACCGGGGGCGGGGACGGTGGCGACGGCCAACCCGCCGGAGGCCTGCTGGACGGCGGGCGGGGCGACTGACCCGCCCCGGCCTCAGTGCCCGGAGGTCGCCTTCAGCCCCACGACGGCGACCAGCAGCAGACAGACGAAGAAGATCCGGGCGGCAGTGGCGGGCTCACCCAGCGCCACCATCCCGACCACAGCCGCACCGGCCGCACCGATACCGACCCACACGCCGTACGCCGTACCGATCGGCAGCGTCTTCGCGGCATGCGACAGCAACAGCATGCTCACCACGATCCCCGCACCCGTGAACACACTGGGCCAGAGCCTCGTAAAACCCTCGGTGTACTTCATACCGATCGACCAGCCCACTTCGAGCAGACCGGCGACCACAAGCAGAACCCACGCCATGACGGCACCTCCGGAACGAAAACGCGAAAACCGCGATACATCGGGAATGCGTCGTCTTTGCGAACAACCCGGTACGGCGCGTCTCGTCGGGGGTGCTTCCACGATAGCAAAGGGCAGCCAAAAGGCCCGGTGACCTCCGTCACCGGGCCTCAGCGCCCACTGCCTACAAGTACAGACCGGTCGAGTCGTCCGAGACCCGCTCGGACGCGACCGCATGCAGATCGCGCTCCCGCATCAACACGTACTGGACGCCGCGCACCTCGACCTCGGCGCGGTCCTCAGGGTCGTACAACACCCGGTCGCCCGACACCACGGACCGCACGTTCTGCCCGACCGCGACGACCTCGGCCCAGGCGAGCCGCTTGCCGACCGCGGCGGTCGCCGGAATGAGAATGCCGCCGCCCGAACGCCGCTCACCCTCGGGAGAGTCGGACCGGACAAGCACCCGGTCGTGCAGCATCCGAATGGGCAACTTCTCGTGCGTGGGGTTCTCGCTCACGCCACGAACCTACCCGCCCGCACCACGGGTGCACGCAGGAGGGGGAAAAGCCCGGTCAGCCCCGCCGGCGCCGCACCGACACCGCGAGCAGGCCCACCAGGCCCACGGCCACCAGCGCCACCGGAACGAGCCGCTCCAGACGCGGAGCGCCGTCCTCCGACACGAACTGCGCCTTCACGTCCGACACCGTCCGGTTCACCGCGACGAACGCCCGGCCGGCGCTCTGGTCCACGGCCGAAGCGACCTTGGCCTTCGCGTCACCGACGATCGTCTTCGGGTGCAGACGCACCCCGATCTCGTCGAGCGTTACGGCCAGCTGGTCGCGCCGGCTCTTGATGTCCGCCTCGATCTGCGCAGGGTTCCTGGCATCCGACACTGCGCTGCCTCCGTGGTCGTGGGCCGAATCCGGTAGTCCGTCATCGACAGTCTGTCAGCTCGGGCCGCCCCGCACCCCACGGCACCCCCATTACGCTCAGAGGCGTATCCCCCCTGCCCCGCACCATGCCGCACCAGGAGACCTTGATGAGCGAGCGACTCGAGACCGGCGACACCGCCCCCGCATTCACCCTGCCCGACGCGGACGGCACCGAGGTCTCCCTCGCCGCCCACCACGGCCGCAAGGTCATCGTCTACTTCTACCCGGCCGCCCTCACGCCCGGATGCACCAAGCAGGCCTGCGACTTCACCGACAACCTCCAACTGCTGGCCGGCGCCGGTTACGACGTCATCGGCGTGTCCCCGGACAAGCCGGAGAAGCTCGCGAAGTTCCGTGACCAGGAGAACCTCAAGGTCACGCTCGTCGGCGACCCGTCCAAGGAGATCCTCACCGCGTACGGCGCCTACGGCGAGAAGAAGCTCTACGGCAAAACGGTGACGGGCGTGATCCGCTCGACGATCGTCGTCGACGAGAACGGCAAGGTCGAGCGCGCCTTCTACAACGTCAAGGCGACCGGCCACGTGGCGAAGATCATCAAGGACCTCGGCATCTGACCCCACGGGCACCGCACGCGGATTTTTTGTGACCAAGGTCCCGGACATACGGGGCCTTGGTTCGCGACATACGGGGCCTTGGTTTGCGACCTTGAATACAAGGCAGGTGTTCAGCTTGGATTTATGTCCAATGAAAGGAACCCTGCCATGGCGGCCACAGGCCCCGACGACCAGGCTGCCGATCCCCAAGCGATCAAACGCCACCGCAACCTCTTCCGAGCAGCCAACAGACGGAAGAACCCCCCGCTGCGCCGGTCGGACATCACCATCACCGACGAATCGGCGGTCAAGCGCGCGGTCAAGGCGGCGTCGCTCGGCAATGCCATGGAATGGTTCGACTTCGGCATCTACAGCTACCTGGCCGTGACGCTCGGACACGTCTTCTTCCCGTCCGGGAACGACACCGCCCAGCTGCTCTCCTCGTTCGCGACCTTCGCCGTCGCCTTCCTGGTACGACCGCTCGGCGGCATGTTCTTCGGCCCCATGGGCGACCGGGTCGGCCGCAAGAAGGTCCTCGCGCTGACGATGATCCTGATGGCGATCGGCACCCTCGCCATCGGCCTGATCCCGTCGTTCGCGTCGATCGGCTGGTGGGCACCGGCCCTGCTGGTCCTCTTCCGTCTCCTCCAGGGCTTCTCCACCGGCGGCGAGTACGGCGGCGCCTCCACCTTCATAGCCGAGTACGCCCCCGACAAGCGCCGCGGCTTCTTCGGCAGCTTCCTCGAATTCGGCACCCTGGCGGGCTACGTGGGCGCGGCCGGCCTGGTCACCGTGCTCACCACCGTCCTCGGCTCCGACACCATGGAGAGCTGGGGCTGGCGCATCCCGTTCCTGGTCGCGGGCCCGCTCGGCCTGGTCGGCCTCTATCTGCGGCTGAAGCTGGACGAGACGCCGGCCTTCCAGAAGCTGGAGAACGAGAACGCCCGCGCCACCGAGGCCGCCGACACGGTGGAGACCACCACCAAGGACGACCTCGCGAAGATCTTCCGTCTGTACTGGCCGACGCTGATCCTCTGCATCTGCCTGGTCGGCGCGTACAACGTCACCGACTACATGCTGCTCTCGTACATGCCGACGTACCTCTCGGACGAGCTCGGCTACAGCGAGACCCACGGCCTGCTCATCCTGCTGGCCGTCATGGTCTTCCTGATGCTGATCATCAGCAGGGTCGGCCGCCTCAGCGACCGCTTCGGCCGCAAGCCCCTGCTCATGACCGGCATGGCCGGCTTCCTCTTCCTGTCCCTGCCGGCCTTCCTGCTGATTCAGCAGGGCAGCATCCCCGCGGTGACGATCGGCATGCTGATGCTGGGTCTCTCGCTGCTCTGCATGCTGGGCACGATGTCGGCGGCGCTCCCGGCCCTGTTCCCCACCGACGTCCGCTACGGCTCCCTGTCGGTCGGCTACAACCTCAGCGCCTCCCTCTTCGGCGGTACGACGCCCCTGGTCATCACGGCCCTGATCAGCGTGACCGGCTCCAACCTGATGCCCGCGTACTACTGCATGGCGGCGGCGCTGATCGGCATGATCGCGGTGGCATGCATGAAGGAAACGGCCCAGAAGCCCCTGGCGGGCTCCCCGCCGTCGGTGGAGACGAAGGAAGAAGCAGCAGAACTGGTCGAGGCGCAGGCGCCGAAGTTCTGACCCTGCTCGCTCACGGCCCGTACCGCTCGCGATCTGCTCGCGGCGGTACGGGCTGTTCCGCCTTCCGGACGTAACCATCCGATTAACGGTTCGTTGGTCCGTACGAGACTGCGAACGCGCGGTCGGTTACGGAGGGGCCGTGGGGTCTGTCAGGTACACACGTGAGCTTGGCGGAGGAGCCGAGTCCGAGCCGGACGACGAGGGCCGGCTGGCCTCGGCCATCGCCGAGTCCAAGGGGTGGGCGGACCTGATGCGCCGCCTTGGACTCAAGGAGAGCGGCGGCCGACGGCGCACTCTTCAGGAGAAGGCGTCCGCGCAAGGTCTCGACACCAGCCACTTCAAGAAGCGCAGCCCTTGGCGCAAGTACCCGGACGAGGCCATCGCAGCAGCAGCCGCCTCCTCATCGACGCTGCGCGAGGTCGTCACCAAACTCGGCGCGCCACCGGCCACTGGCACGTTGTCGCACATTGGCCGCCGTATCGCAGCGGCGGGTATCGACATCAGCCATTTTTCGGGCATGAGCCGTATACAGACGGAACTCCCTTTCACCACACAGGAGTTGAGTGCGGCTGCGGCATCCAGCAATAGCATTCGCGGAGTCGCCCGCGCGCTGGGCGTACCCGACGACAGCCGGTCACGCGCGGCGCTCGGGCACATGCTGAGGTCCCGAGGAATTGAGACCGCCCATTTCCGCAACGCACGGCTGCGGATCCCCGAGGCGGCTCTGATCGCGGCCGTGCCCGCCGCCACGAGCTACGCCGACCTCATGCGCGCACTCGACCTTTCCGTAAGCGACACCAACCACCGTCGGGTACGACGCAAGGTCGCTGAACTCGGCCTGGACACCGGACATTTCAAGCGACGCGCCTGGGGTTCGGTGCAGGTGAGCGAGCCCAGGTCGACAGCTGTGACGACGCTCGTCGTGCTCGCCGACGGCTCGTCCCGAACCAACCGCCCACGCCTGCATCGCGCGCTGCGAGAAATCGGCGTTCCGTATCGCTGCACCTCGTGCGGGAACACCGGCGAATGGCGGGGACAGGCGATCACGCTCCAGATCGATCACGTCAACGGGAACTGGCTGGACAACCGGCCGGAGAACCTCCGCTACCTGTGCCCCAACTGCCATGCGCTCACCGAGACGTGGTGCCGCAACCGGAAGAAGAAACCGCACGCCTCCGCGCCATCGCCGCCGAATGCCCCGTCGGCCGCGCGCCCGGTACTATGGCAGACGGCTAGCGGCGGTGGTGCATCTGGCGACACAACAGACTTAGGATCTGTGGCCCGTGAAACGGCTTGAGGGTTCGAATCCCTTCCGCCGCACACTGAACGGCCTGCGAATCGATGGTTGGTTCGCAGGCCGTTTTCTGCGGCACGGCGCCTACCCCACCAGCTCCCGCACCACCGGCACCAGCGCCCGGAACGCCTTCCCCCGGTGGCTGATCGCGTTCTTCTGTGCCGGGGTCAGCTCCGCGCAGGTGATGTCGTAGCCGTCCGGCTGGAGGATCGGGTCGTAGCCGAAGCCGTTCGTGCCCTTGGGGGTGTGGCGGAGAATACCCGGCATGCGGCCCTCGACCACGCGTTCCGTGCCGTCCGGCAGGGCCAGGGCTGCCGCGCAGGCGAAGTGGGCCGTGCGGTGCGGGGTCGCGATGTCTCCGAGTTGGGCCAGGAGCAGGTCGAGGTTGGCGCGGTCGTTGCCGTGGGTGCCGGACCAGCGGGCCGAGAAGATACCGGGGGCGCCGCCGAGGACGTCGACCGCCAGGCCCGAGTCGTCGGCGATGGCGGGCAGGCCGGTGGCCTTGGCCATGGCGTGGGCCTTGAGGAGGGCGTTCTCGGCGAAGGTGACGCCGGTTTCCTTGACGTCGGGGATCTCGGGGTACGCGTCCGCGCCGACCAGGTCGTGCGGCAGGCCTGCGTCGGCGAGGATCGCGTGGAGTTCGGTTACTTTCCCGGCGTTGCGGGTGGCGAGGATCAGGCGCGTCATGAGCCGATTGTCCCAGGGCCCCCGGAGTGGCTCGGGACTACGGCGTGCAGACCTTGCCGACTTCGGTGGCCGCGCTGGTGACCGGGCCGATGTCGGGGGTGGCGTCGCCGTCCTTGATGGACTGACGGACGTTGCCCACACCGGTGTTGAGGTCGTCGACGGCCTTGCTGAGGTCGGCGTTGTCGGTCTTGTCGCCGAGGTCGGTCAGTTCCTTGTCGATGTCGTTGAGGGCCTGCTCGGCCTGGAGCGGGTTCTCCGAGGCGTTGTTGACGGCCTCCTGGAGCTTGTCGACGCTCTGCGCGATGGAGTCTGCGGCCTGGACGCAGTCCATTGCCTTGTTCACGGCGCTGCAGCCGAGGGTGATGGGTACGACCAGGGCTGTCGCGGCGATCACGACGGCTATACGGCGACGACTGGCGGCCATGGAACGGTCCTCCCCGAGCAATACGGACGAGCGAGCGGCGGGCTGGTTGTGCGGACGGGCGCACGGTTCTGCCCGTGCGCCCGTATCCGTTACGACGCCGGTGGGGCGTCAACGGTTGCTCAGCTCTGGAGGGGCTCGGTCTGCAGGGCGCGGGCCTGCAGGGCGGTGAGGTCGGCGCAGCCGCCGGCGGCGAGGTCGAGGAGGGCGTTGAGCTCCTTGCGGTCGAAGGGCTCGGCCTCGGCGGTGCCCTGGACCTCGACGAAGCGGCCGTCGCCGGTGCAGACGACGTTCATGTCGGTGTCGGCGCGGACGTCCTCCTCGTAGCAGAGGTCGAGGAGGGGGGCGCCGTCGACAATGCCGACGCTGACGGCGGAGACGGTGCCGGTGAGGGGCTGGCGGTTGGCCTTGATGATTTTCTTGCCCTGGGCCCAGGTGATGGCGTCGGCGAGGGCGACGTAGGCGCCGGTGATGGCCGCGGTGCGGGTGCCGCCGTCGGCCTGGAGTACGTCGCAGTCCAGGACGACGGTGTTCTCGCCGAGGGCCTTGTAGTCGATGACGGCGCGCAGGGACCGGCCGATGAGGCGGCTGATCTCGTGGGTGCGGCCACCGATCTTGCCGCGGACGGACTCGCGGTCGCCGCGGGTGTTGGTGGCGCGCGGCAGCATCGAGTATTCGCCGGTGACCCAGCCTTCGCCGCTGCCCTTGCGCCAGCGCGGGACGCCTTCGGTGACGGAGGCGGTGCAGAAGACTTTGGTGTCGCCGAAGGAGATGAGGACAGAGCCTTCCGCGTGCTTGCTCCATCCGCGTTCGATGGTGACAGGGCGGAGCTGTTCGGGCGTGCGGCCGTCGATACGAGACATGGGACGAGCCTATCGGCAGATGGGTGAGGGCCCGTTCCGGATGCGGAACGGGCCCTCGGTGCCGAGCGGGTGTCAGCTGCTCACATCATGTCTTCGATGTCGGCTGCGATGGGGTCCGCGTCGGTGCCGATGACGACCTGGATCGCATTGCCCATCTTGACGACGCCGTGGGCGCCCGCGGCCTTGAGGGCGACTTCGTCGACCTTGCTGGGGTCGTGGACCTCGGTGCGGAGGCGAGTGATGCAGCCTTCGATCTCTTCGATGTTGTCGATACCGCCGAGACCGGCGACGATCTTCTCAGCCTTGCTGGCCATGTCTTTCTCCCTGTTTTCCAAAGCACCAAGTCTCGGCCCACCGTTGGTCCGCTTTGACACGGTAACTCACGGTTGGCCCAACTTCGCGGGCGCGTAGGCGCCTCGTACCGAATGATGGCGATCACCGGCGCCCTGTCTTCCGGCCGAGCTCCGGACCGTATCGCGACTGGTCTACACCAGTTTTCAACGCCCGCCAAACCTGGCTTGTTCCGGGAGGACGCCGATGAGTTCGAACAGCGCGGCCGTGCCACAGAAGAACGCGCCGGGGAAGAAGTGGTGGAACGGTCTCTTCCAGGGCCTGCAGAAGATGGGGCGCAGCCTCCAGCTTCCCATCGCCGTGCTCCCGGCGGCCGGCATCCTCAACCGCCTCGGTCAGCCGGACGTGTTCGGTGACGAGGGCCTGGGCTGGACGAACATCGCGAAGGTCATGGCGGGTGCGGGCAGTGCGCTGCTGGACTCCTCGCTGGGGCTGCCGCTGCTGTTCGCGGTGGGTGTGGCGATCGGTATGGCCAAGAAGTCGGACGGCTCGACCGCGCTCGCGGCGGTGGCCGGTTTCCTCGTCTACTACTCGGTGCTGCACCAGTTCCCGGTGGCCTGCCCGTCGGGTTCGACGACGGTCACGGGCGGCTGCCTGGCCGGGGAGACCTTCACGGCGGCGACGTATCAGAATCCGGGTGTCTTCGGCGGCATCGTCATGGGGCTGATGTCGGCGTGGTTCTGGCAGCGCTATCACCGCGTGAAGCTGGTGGACTGGCTGGGCTTCTTCAACGGCCGCCGACTTGTCCCGATCATCATGGCGTTCGTGGCGATCGCGTTCGCGGCGATCTGCCTGTGGGTGTGGCCGCCGATCGGTGACGGACTCACGAGCTTCAGCAAGTGGCTGGTGGATCTGGGGGCGAGCGGCTCGGGCATCTTCGGTGTCGCAAACCGTGCGCTGCTGGTGATCGGCCTCCACCAGTTCCTGAACGTCTTCGTGTGGTTCCAGTTCGGCGACTTCACGAAGCCCGACGGCACGGTCGTCCACGGTGACATCAACCGGTTCCTGGCGGGCGACCCGACGGCGGGCCAGTTCACCACAGGCTTCTTCCCGATCATGATGTTCGCGCTGCCGGCCGCGGCGCTGGCCATCACGCACTGCGCGAAGCCGCATCGCCGCAAGGCGGTGGGCGGTCTGATGCTGTCGGTCGGTCTGACGTCGTTCGTCACGGGAATCACCGAGCCGATCGAGTACTCGTTCCTCTTCATCGCGCCGCTGCTGTACGCGATCCACGCGCTGCTCACGGGTGTCTCGATGTTCGTGACGTGGGAGCTGGGCGCGAAGGACGGCTTCAGCTTCTCGGCCGGGTTGATCGACTACGTCATCAACTGGGGCCTGGCGACCAAGCCATGGCTGATCATTCCGATCGGTCTCGGCTTCGCGGTGATCTATTACGCGCTCTTCCGCTTCGCGATCACCAAGTTCAACCTGCCGACTCCGGGCCGGGAGCCCGAGGAACTGGAAGAGGAAATCGAACGGGACAACACAAAGGCATAACGGCACGACAGCCGCGCGATCGGCGACAGCGGGCCCTCGCGCCCATGCCGCCCAAAGGCCCCCCGGACCTCACGGTCCGGGGGCCTTTGTCGTACGTGTGCGGATGTGTCCCTGAGCACGGAAATCGAGGGTTCCTCATCTGTCCTTCACCGTGCTAAAACAGGTCTACACCACTGAGTGGTGTAGACCACGTGGCCTTCGGTCACGTACCCCCGAAGACGCCGCCGTCCTTTTTCCGTGTCCCCTGGCGGCGCCTTGCCCCATGGAGGAATTGATGTCCACGGACAGCGCCGCCCCCGCGGCCGTCAAGAAAAAGGGCTCCGGCGCGATGGCCGTCATGCAGCGCATCGGCCGCAGCCTCATGCTGCCGGTCGCCGTGCTGCCTGCCGCCGCGCTCATGCTGCGTCTCGGCCAGGGCGACATGCTCGGCAAGGAATCGTTCCCGACCGTCATCACAAAGATCGCCAGCTACATGGCGGCCGGCGGCGGCGCGATCCTGGACAACATGCCGCTGCTGTTCGCCGTCGGTATCGCGATCGGCTTCGCAAAGAAGTCCGACGGCTCGACGGCTCTCGCGGCCGTCGCCGGTTACCTGGTCTTCCAGAAGGTGCTCGCCACCTTCACCGACGGCAACCTGCCGAAGGTCGCCGCGGTCGCCGACGGCAAGATCGTCATGAATGAGGCCCCGGTGAACGCCGGTGTACTCGGCGGTGTCGTCATGGGCATCGTCGTCGCCCTGCTCTACCAGCGCTTCCACCGCACCAAGCTGCCCGACTGGGCCGGCTTCTTCGGCGGTCGCCGCCTCGTTCCGATCCTCGCGTCCTTCGCGGGTCTGCTCATCGGCATCATCTTCGGTCTCATCTGGCCGATCCTCGGCGCCGGTCTGCACAACTTCGGCGAGATGCTCGTCAACTCCGGCGCCGTCGGCGCGGGCATATTCGGTGTCGCCAACCGTGCGCTGATCCCCGTGGGCATGCACCACCTGCTGAACTCCTTCCCGTGGTTCCAGGCCGGCGAGTACAACGGCAAGCACGGCGACATCGCCCGCTTCCTCGAAGGCGACCCGAGCGCCGGACAGTTCATGACCGGCTTCTTCCCGATCATGATGTTCGCCCTCCCGGCGGCCTGCCTCGCGATCGTCCACTGCGCACGCCCCGAGCGTCGCAAGGTCGTCGGCGGCATGATGTTCTCGCTCGCCCTCACGTCCTTCGTGACCGGTGTGACCGAGCCCATCGAGTTCACCTTCATGTTCATCGCGCCGGTGCTGTACGCGATCCACGCCGTGCTGACCGGTATCTCCATGGCACTGACCTGGGCGCTGGGCATGCGGGACGGCTTCGGCTTCTCCGCAGGTCTGATCGACTACCTCCTCAACCTGGGTATCGCGTCCAACCCGTTGGGCCTAGCGCTGGTCGGACTCTGCTTCGCGGCGATCTACTACGTGGTCTTCCGCTTCGCGATCACCAAGTGGAACCTCCCGACCCCCGGTCGCGAGAGCGACGAGGAGCTCGCCGAGCTCGCCAAGGCCGAGGCCAAGTAACCCTCAGGCCCCAGCTGCCGAAGCCGAAGCCCCCGCGCCCTCCGTTCGGAGGGCGCGGGGGCTTCGGCTTCTCGCGTGACGGCTCGCGTCAGACCTCGTACTCGGCGCCCGCGGTGGCCAGTTCCACCGGGCCGTCGTACACCGCGCGGGCGTCCGCGAGGTTGACCTCGGCGTTCGTCCAGGGCGGGATGTGCGTGAGGACCAGCCGGCCCGCGCCCGCGCGGGTCGCGTGCGCGCCCGCCTCCCTGCCGTTGAGGTGCAGGTCGGCGATGTCCTCCTTGCCGTAGGTGAAGGACGCCTCGCAGAGGAACAGATCGGCGCCCTCGGCGAGTTCGTCCAGGGCCGTGCAGACGCCCGTGTCACCGGAGTACGTGAGGGCCCTGCCGCCGTGCTCGATACGGATGCCGTACGTCTCGACGGGGTGGCAGACCTTCTCCGTACGCACCGAGAAGGGGCCGATGTCGAAGGAGCCGGACTTCAGCGTGTGGAAGTCGAAGACCTCGCTCATCGACTTCTCGCTGGGAGTGTCGGCGTACGCCGTGGTCAGGCGCTGCTCGGTGCCCTCCGGGCCGTACACCGGGATCGACGGCGGTCGACCACCCTCGTGCCGGTAGTAGCGAGCGACGAAATAACCGCACATGTCGATGCAGTGGTCCGCGTGCAGATGGCTGAGGAAGACGGCGTCGATGTCGTAGAGACCGACGTGGCGCTGCAGCTCGCCGAGGGCGCCGTTGCCCAGGTCGAGAAGCAGCCGGAAGCCGTCGGCCTCGACGAGGTAGCTCGAGCAGGCCGATTCCGCGGACGGGAACGACCCTGAGCAGCCGACGACGGTGAGCTTCATGGAGCGTGAACCTCCGTGACAAGAGACGGGGAGGGTTCGTGCGGGTTCGTCGAGCGTAAGGCGCGAAAGACCTGGTCGCTCCTCGATGACCGTCTGTTGTGGGGGAACTCACCTGCGCTGTCACCGGTTCGGGCGGGGCGCGCGATTCGGGCCGCGCGCCGGTACCGTCGGGGTATGAACACGTCCTGGTGGCCGGCGCTGGTCGCCGTCGTGGTGATCGCGCTGGTCGCGGCGCTGGCCGACGGCTGGAAACGCGGGCGTCGTCCGGGCGGGCGCACCCGGCCCCCCGCGCGCCCCCGCGGACCACGCCGGAAGACGGGCGGGCGCAGCCCGCGGCCCGGGGAGATCTGGTGGGCCGACGTGCCCTTCGAGGACGGTCCCGGCTCGAAGGACCGGCCCTGTCTGGTGCTCTCCGTGCGGGGCGGGAACGCGCTCGTCGCGAAGATCACCAGTAAGCACCATGAGGAGCGGCCCGGGGTGATCGCGTTGCCGCGGGGTGCGGTGGGTGATGCGAACGGGCGGCGCAGCTTCCTGGAGACGGATGAGCTGCGGGATGTCGCCGTGCGGGAGTTTCGGCGGCGGGTGGGGGTGGCGGACCCGGCGGTTTGGGAGCGGGTCCGGCATCTGGCCCGCTGAGCGGGGTGCGGGTGTGCGGGGCCGAGCGGGGCACGGGTGCGGGTGCGGGGCCCTAGCTGAACGGGGGGGGGGTACGCGTGCCGGGGCAGGCGGAGCGCTGGCCGCGCTAACGGGCGGGTTGCCTGCGGCGCTTGTCCCCTACCCGCCCCTTCCCGAAACTGGGGCTCCGCCCCAGACCCCGGTCCTCAAACGCCGGACGGCTGAAATGAGCGGGGTGGGAGAACGCGGGGGCCGCCCCACGCCCCGGTCCCGGTCCTCGCACGCCGGACGGGCTGAACTTTTCAGCCCGTCCGGCGTTTGAGGACACGCCCGAGGGGCGTCCAAGGGGCCCGGGGGCCTCCCCCGGTTTGGGGGAGGGCGGGCAGGGGAACAGCCCGCCGCGGGCGTCACGCCCAGAGCTGGCCCTGGAGCGTTTCGATGGCCGCCTCTGTCGTCGGTGCCGTGTAGACGCCCGTCGACAGGTACTTCCAGCCGCCGTCCGCGACCACGAACACGATGTCCGCGCTCTCCCCCGCCTTCACCGCCTTGTTGCCCACGCCGATCGCCGCGTGCAGCGCCGCACCCGTGGAGACGCCCGCGAAGATGCCCTCCTGCTGGAGCAGCTCGCGGGTGCGGGTGACCGCGTCCGCGGAGCCGACCGAGAAGCGGGTGGTCAGGACGGACGCGTCGTAGAGCTCGGGGACGAAGCCCTCGTCGAGGTTGCGGAGGCCGTAGACCAGGTCGTCGTAGCGCGGCTCGGCTGCGACGATCTTGATGCCGGGGACGTTCTCGCGCAGGTAGCGGCCGACGCCCATGAGCGTGCCCGTTGTGCCCAGGCCCGCCACGAAGTGGGTGATCGTGGGGAGGTCGGCCAGGACCTCGGGGCCGGTGGTGGCGTAGTGCGCGCCCGCGTTGTCGGGGTTGCCGTACTGGTAGAGCATCACCCAGTCGGGGTGCTCGGCGGCGAGCTCCTTGGCGACGCGTACCGCCGTGTTGGAGCCGCCCGCCGCCGGGGACGGGATGATCTCCGCACCCCACATGGCGAGCAGCTCGCGCCGCTCCGACGAGGTGTTCTCCGGCATGACACAGACGATGCGGTAGCCCTTGAGCTTGGCCGCCATGGCCAGCGAGATGCCGGTGTTGCCGCTGGTCGGCTCCAGGATGGTGCAGCCGGGTGTCAACCGGCCGTCCTTCTCGGCCTGTTCGACCATGTGGAGCGCGGGCCGGTCCTTGATGGAGCCGGTCGGGTTGCGGTCCTCCAGCTTGGCCCAGATCCGGACGTCGTCCGACGGGGAGAGCCGCGGGAGGCGGACGAGTGGCGTGTTGCCGACCGCGGCGAGGGGTGAGTCGTACCGCATCAGACCATGCCGCCGGCCACGGCCGGGAGGATCGTGATGCTGTCGCCGTCGGCGAGCCTGGTGGAGATGCCGTCGAGGAAGCGGACGTCCTCGTCGTTGAGGTAGACGTTCACGAAGCGGCGCAGCTCGCCGCCGTCGACGATCCGCTCCCGGATGCCGTTGTGCCGGCTCTCCAGGTCGGTGAAGAGGTCGGCGAGTGTGTCCCCGCTGCCTTCGACGGCCTTTGCGCCGTCGGTGTAGGGGCGGAGGATGGTCGGGATGCGGACCTCGATGGCCATGGCGTTGGGCTCCTGTCGGAAGTGGCGAGGACGAGTGGCGTGCGACGCGCGCGGCGGTGTCCCGCGCTGGGACGGGGGTGGTGCGGGTGGGGCGGGGCGCTCCGGGCCGCGGCTCAGGCCGTGCGGCGGGAGGGCAGGCTGCGGCTCGTACACATCGCGCTGGAGAGCCTGCACAGGTCGACGTGCAGGCGCGCGACGAGCAGCGTGCCCGGCGTCTTTTCGCTCACGTCGAGGGGAACCATGCGGTCATCGTATCGATTCCCGGTCCGGGTTTCGGAATGTGATCTCACATGGTGGTCGAATTGTGTTCGACAGGTGGACGAGCGTGGGTCGACGGCAGGTAGACGACCGTCGGGGCGCCGGTCGCGGGATGGATGCTGACCTCGGCGGATACGCCGTAAACGGCGTGCAGGAGGTCGGCGGTGAGCACCTCCTTGGGAGTGCCCGATGCGACGATCCGGCCGGCCGCGAGGACGTAGATGCGGTCGCAGTAGTACGCCGCGAGGTTCAGATCGTGCAGGGCGAGGAGGTTGGTGGTGCCCAATTCCCGGACCAGGCTGAGGATTTCCAGCTGGTAGCGGATGTCGAGGTGGTTGGTCGGCTCGTCGAGGACGACCAGCGACGGCTGCTGGACGAGGGCCCGCGCCATCAGGGCCCGCTGGCGTTCGCCGCCTGACAGGGAGGCGAAGCCCCGTTCGGCGAGGTCGGCGACGCCGACCCGGGTGAGAGCGGACCGTACGAGCTCCGCGTCGGTCCCGGTGTCCGCCTCCCAGAAGCGTTTGTGCGGGGAGCGGCCCATGGCGACGACTTCGCGGACGGTCAGCTCGAAGCCCGCCTGGCCGTCCTGCGGGACCGTCGCGATGCGCCGGGCGCGGGCCTTCGCCCCCATGGCGTGCAGGTCGTCGCCGTCGAGCAGGACCCGGCCGTGGGTGGGCGGCAGGGTCCCGTAGACGCAGCGCAGCAGTGTCGTCTTGCCGCTGCCGTTGGGGCCGACCAGGCCGACGGTCTCGCCGTGCGTGGCTGTCAGGTCCACGTCGTCGACGAGGTGGCGGCCCCCGATTCCGTAACTGAGTCCCTCGGTGCGCAGCTCGGTCATGCGGGGGCTCCTTCGGGGCGGCGGCGCAGCATCCACAGGAAGAACGGGCCGCCGGTCAGGGCTGTCAGTACGCCGACGGGGATGTCCTGGGGCGCCGCGACGGTTCGGGCGGCCAGGTCGGCCACCACCAGGAAGACGGCTCCGGCGAGTGCGGCGACGGGCAGCAGTCTGCGGTGTCCGGCGCCGACGACCATGCGGGCGGCGTGCGGGACCATCAGGCCGACGAAGCCGATCGCGCCGCTGAAGGCGACGAGTACGCCGGTGAGCAGCGAGGCCAGGACGAAGACCGCGGCGCGGAAGCGGCCGGTGTCCAGGCCCAGGACGGTGGCGCCCTCCTCCCCCACCAGGAGCAGGTCGAGCGGGCGGGCGACGGCGAGGAGCAGGGCCGTGCCGACTACGAGGACGATCGAGGGCAGCGCGAGCTGGTCCCAGCGGGCGCTGCCGAGGCCGCCGAGGGTCCAGTAGAGGATTTCCTTGAGGTGGTCGGCGCGGGCCGAGGTGACCATGAGGAGGCTGGTCAGCGCGGACAGGATGTAGGAGACGGCGACTCCGGCGAGGATGAGCCGGCCGGTCGTGAGGGTGCCGCCGGTGCGGGCCAGCGCGTACACGACGACGAGTGAGGCGAGTGCGCCGGCGAAGGCCGCCAGCGGGATGGTGACGGTGGTGGCGACGCCCGCGCCGATGCCGAGGACGATGACGGCGACGGCGCCCACGGAGGCCCCGGAGGAGACGCCGAGGAGGAACGGGTCGGCGAGCTGGTTGCGAACGAGGGCCTGCAGGACGGTGCCGATGACGGCGAGCCCGGCGCCGACGACCACGCCGAGCAGGACGCGCGGCAGCCGCACGTCGAGGACGATCGTGCGGTAGGGGCCGGGGTCGGCGCCACCGGTGAGGATCTCCAGGACCCGGTCGGCGGGGATCCGTACCGAGCCCAGGGCGAGGCCCGCGACCGTTGCCAGGGCGAGGGCCGCGGCGAGGACGGTGAGCACGAGGCCGTAGCGGAGCCGCCCGCGCGCGGCGGGGGTCTCGCAGGGCACGGGCGCTACTTCTTCGGGTCCGGGTGCAGCTGTTGGGCCAGTTTCTCGATGGCGGCGGGGGCGCGGACGCCGAGGACCATGTCGGAGAGGGGCACCACGGCGAAGCGCTTGTTCTTGATGGCGGGGACATCGGCGAGCGCCGGGTCCGCCAGGAGCCGCTTCTTCTTCTGGGCGACGGTGGTGGCGCCGTAGTCGTAGATGACGATGGCCTCGGGCTTGCGGTCGACGACGTTCTCCCAGGAGGCGTCGCCGAACGCCTTGTTGAGGTCGTCGAAGACGTTGGCGCCGCCGGCCCTGCTGATGATCTCGTTGCCGATGCCCTTGCCGCCCGCGGTGAAGGCGGTCTTGTCGCCGCTGTCGTAGACGAAGACGGGGACCGGGTCGAGGCCCTTGAGCTTCTTGGCGGTGGCGGCGTCGGTGGCCTTTGCCTCGGTGATCCAGCGTTCGGCGCGGTCGCCGACGCCGAAGGTGCGGCCGGTCTGCCGGACCTCGGTGTAGAGGTCGTCGAGGGTGATCCTGCCCTTGGCGCAGTTCTCCAGGTTGAGGCGCGACTCGATGCCGGACTTCTTGAGCGCCTCGCGGCTGCGGCCGTCGCCGGCCGTGAACGCGGACGCGTAGCCGCCGTAGACGAAGTCGGGGTCGGCGGCGAGGAGCTTCTCGTACGAGGGGTACTCCTTGGCCACCACCGGGGTGGCCTCGTACGCCTGCTCGTACTTGGGGAGCACCTTGTCGTCGAGATACGCGGTCCCGGCGAGTGACTTGGCGAGGCCGAGCTCCAGCATCACCTCGGTGACGTGCTGGTTCATGGTGACGGCGCGCTTCGGGGGCGCCTGGAAGGTGGTCTTCACACCGCAGTTGGTGACGGTGTACGGGAATCCCGCGCCCGCGTCGGCCGCGGGTTTCTTCTCCGGGGTGGAGCTGCACGCGGTGAGCGGGAGCATAACCACGGCGGCGGCTATGAGCGCGGCGAGGTCGCGGGTACGCGGGGGCCAGGACATGGCGGTGTGCCTCCTCCGGGGGATTTCCTCGTCCCCTGGTCGGTGGTGCGGAAGGCGGCAGCTCAGTTCCTGGCTTCCAGGCGTTTTGGCCTGGTCACAGTGGCGGGACCGTGCCGGATTCGCACCGGCTTCCTGGGTCTGCCGCCCGGGTCGGGCACAGTGTCTCACCCGGCCGGGCCCCGGCTTCCGCGGCGGGGCGCGGGTGGAGAGCGGTGATCTCGGCCCGGTGTTCGGGGCTGATGTCCTCGTAGCCGATGCCGAGTACGTCGTACTCCACCCCCGCGGTGACCAGGGCGACTTCCGGCTCCATGTACTGCGGGACGGGCCGGTCTTTACCTTGGCGGGCGTCACGGCCGGCATCGGTGTGTGCCTGGCCCTGGTGGGGCAGGACCTGGGCGCGGCGGAGGCCAGGCGGGTCGCGCGCGACCTGGTGGTGTTCCTGCAGCGGCCCGGCGGCCAGTCGCAGTTCCCGCCGCCTCCCGCACCCCGCCGACCCGCCACCCTCGGCTGCGTCCCCTGCTGGACGCCGTCGTCGCCGACCCGGCGGCGGACCACGGGCTGCGGGCGATGGCCCGGAGCGCCGGGGTGAGCACCCGGCAGCTGTCGCGGCTGTTCCGGGAGCAGACCGGCGCCTCCCCGGCCGGCTTCGTGGAGGCCGTACGGCTGGAGGCGGCCCGGATCCTCCTTGAGGCCGGCGCGAGCGTCACGGGGGCGGCGGCCCGCAGCGGCCTGGGCAGCGACGAGAGCCTGCGCAGGGCCTTCGCCCGGCACTTCGGGGTGACCCCGTCGGCGTACGCCGCGCGCTTCCGCAGCACGGGCCCGGGGGCCGGTTCCCTGCTCAGCTCCCGATCATGACGTCTTCCTCCGTGATCACGCCGTCCACGATCCGGAACGAGCGGAATTGGAAGGGGCCTTCGCCGTCGGCGTCGGCGGTGGACACCAGGACGTAGTGGGCGCCGGGCTCGTTGGCGTACGAGATGTCCGTACGGGACGGGTAGGCCTCGGTCGCGGTGTGCGAGTGGTAGATGATCACGGGTTCCTCGTCCCGGTCGTCCATCTCGCGGTAGAGCTTCAGCAGGTCCCCCGAGTCGAACTCGTAGAACGTGGGAGAGCGTGCGGCGTTCAGCATCGGGACGAAGCGCTCGGGCCGGCCGGTGCCCTCGGGGCCCGCGACCACGCCGCAGGCCTCGTCGGGGTGGTCGGCGCGGGCGTGCGCGACGATCTGGTCGTGCAGGGCCTGGGAAAGGGTCAGCATGGACCCCAGGATAAGCAAAGAGTCCCGCCCGTACCGAGGAGTGGTACGGGCGGGACCATATGCCGGACAGGGGAAGCCGCGGGGGCCCCGGTCAGCCCTTGCGGGCGAAGTTCTCCGGGTTGCGCTTCTTCATCACGAGGTACGAGACGCCGAGCAGCAGCGCCCAGACCGGCGCGCAGTAGAGCGAGATCCGCGCGTCCTTGTCGATGGCCATCATCGTGATGACCAGGCCGATGAACCCGAGGGCGAACCAGCTGGTGTACGGCGCTCCGGGGGCCCTGAAGGTGGACTGCGGCAGCTCGCCGCGGTCGGCCTTGGCCCGGTAGCGGAGCTGGGCGCACAGGATCATGATCCAGGCCCACATGCCGGAGATGGTCGCGAAGGAGACGACGTAGTTGAACGCCTCGCCGGGCCACTGGTAGTTGATCCAGACACCGACGAGCATCAGCGCGGCCGAGAAGGTGGTGCCGACCAGCGGCAGACCGTTCTTCGTCAGCTTCCTGAAGGCCTTCGGGCCCTGGCCGTTGAGCGCCAGGTCACGCAGCATGCGGCCGGTGGAGTACATGCCGGAGTTGCAGGACGACAGGGCCGCGGTCAGCACCACGAAGTTCACGACCGCAGCGCCGACGCCGAGGCCCATCTCCTCGAAGGCCTTGACGAACGGGGAGACGCCCGGCTGGAAGGTGCTCCACGGGACGACCGACAGGATCATGATCAGCGCGCCGACGTAGAAGACGGCGATGCGCCACGGCACGGTGTTGATGGCCTTGGGCAGGACGGTCTTGGGGTCCTTGGACTCGCCCGCGGTGACGCCGACGAGCTCGACGGCGAGGAAGGCGAACATGACGATCTGCAGGGTCATCAGCGTGCCGGTGATGCCTTCGGGGAAGAACCCGCCGTCGTTCCACAGGTTCGCCACGGTCGCGGTGTCACCGGCGTCGGAGAAGCCGATCGTGAGGACACCGGCGCAGATCAGGATCATGCCGATGATCGCGGTGACCTTGACCATCGAGAACCAGAACTCCAGCTCGCCGAAGAGCTTCACGGAGATCAGGTTCGCGGCGTACAGGATGACGGTGAAGACCAGCGCGGAGAGCCACTGCGGGATGTCCCACCAGTACGTCATGTAGGTGGCGGCGGCGGTGACCTCGGTGATGCCGGTGACGACCCAGAAGAGCCAGTACGTCCAGCCGGTCACGAAGCCGAAGAACGGGCCGAGGAACTCGCGTGCGTACTCCGAGAAGGAGCCGGCGACGGGGCGGTACATGAGCAGCTCGCCGAGCGCCCGCATGATGAAGAAGATCACCAGGCCGGCGATGGCGTACGCCAGGATCAGGCTGGGCCCGGCCCTGTCGATGGCCTTGCCCGCGCCGAGGAAGAGGCCGGTGCCGATGGCGCCGCCGATCGCGATCATCTGGATCTGGCGGGCCCCCAGCGCTCGCTGGTAGCCCTCGCCCGACGCGCCGGACGCGTCCGCGGCCTCATTGCCGTCGTCGTGTGGCTTGTCGACCTGCACTGAGGTCATGGTGTTGCGCCTTTCTCCATGCGATCCGCGCCTGTTTCAGGCAGCGGATCAGATCCTGATCCCCCCGGATGTGGATGGAGTGCGGTCGGCGGTCAGCCGGCCACAGCACCCCCGTGAACATGGGTGGCGTCCCCGGCGGTCGTGAAGATCTATCACGGCGAGAAGGGTGATCGGCGGGCGCACTTGTGGCGCACGCCACCTTCAAATGGGTACAAATACCCCTAGGGACATCAAAGGATCCGGGTACGTTCACTCGATCGTTATCCGGATTTGAGTGTCCGTTGAGCGAACACCTTGATCGACACGGCCGCCGACCCGGGGCACGTCCGGAGGCGGCCGGGCGACCGCCGCGCGACACGCCTGCCGCGCCCTACGGCATGAGCGTCTCGACGAGGCTCTCCTGGAGCGCGCCGAGCCAGAGGTAGGCCATCACCATCGGCTTGCGCGGGTCGTCGTCGGACAGCCGGTAGAGCTCGCCGCTCTCGTCCTCGTCGGTGACCTCGAGCCGGGTCCCGATGGTCAGCCGCAGGTCGTTGAGCGTGCCCAGCCAGTGCCGGGCGTCGTCGGCCGTCAGCACCAGCACGGCCCCGCCGTCGCCCTTGGCGCCGAGCGAGTCCAGGGTGCGTACGACGGCCAGCGCGTCCTCGCGCTTGCGGCCGCGCAGGTCGTTCTCGGTGAAGCGGCGGAACTCGGCGGAGGCCTCCCGCAGTTCCTTGTCCTCCGGATCCGTACCCGGCCCGGTGTACGCCTCGGGGAACAGCCGCGCCAGGGCCGCGTCGGACGGCGGCTCGCTCGGGCCCTCGGCGAAGAGGGCGGCCAGTGGGTCCTCGCCCTCGACCGGCTCCTCGCCGGGGCCGACCAGTTCGAGCAGCTGCACGGCCAGGCTGCGCAGGATGGAGACCTCGACCTCGTCGAGGGCGACGGCCGAGCCGCCGCGCTTCTTCTTCTCGAAGAGCCCGGCCATCAGTTGCGGTCCTGCGTCAGCGTCGCCCACAGCCCGTATCCGTGCATCGCCTGCACGTCGCGTTCCATCTCCTCGCGGCTGCCGCTGGAGACGACGGCGCGGCCCTTCTGGTGGACGTCGAGCATCAGCTTGTGCGCCTTGTCCTTGGAGTAGCCGAAGTACGTCTGGAAGACGTAGGACACATAGCTCATGAGATTGACCGGGTCGTTGTGGACCAGCGTCACCCACGGGGTGTCGGGCTCGGGTACGGCAAAGGTCTCTTCGGCCGACTCGGTCTGTTCGATCTCTGCGGGAGCAACACTCACTTGTCCCATGCTGCCACTGGGACGGGCCCATCGCACAAACGGCCCCCTTTGATCTCGTCACTCTGACGAGATCAGGGGTAGCATCCCTGCCATGAACACTGCGGACCTCGGGCTGCCGGTGGATGTGCCGTCGACAGCCCTCTTCACCGACCAGTACGAGTTCACGATGCTGCAGGCCGCGCTCAAGGCCGGCACCGCCGACCGGCATTCGGTCTTCGAGGTCTTCACCCGGCGGCTGCCCGAGGGGCGGCGCTACGGAGTGGTGGCGGGTACCGGCCGGGTACTGGACGCCGTGGAGAACTTCCGCTTCGACGCGGACGTACTGGGCTTCCTGCGCGAGCACG
This sequence comes from Streptomyces sp. A5-4, assembly GCF_051131715.1. Taxonomy (NCBI): domain Bacteria; kingdom Bacillati; phylum Actinomycetota; class Actinomycetes; order Kitasatosporales; family Streptomycetaceae; genus Streptomyces; species Streptomyces sp. A5-4. The sequence goes on from NZ_CP178591.1 coordinate 2,814,409, forward strand.
ACATCGTCGACGAGCCGACCCTGCGCTGGCTCTCCACGTACCGCTTCACCGGTGACATCTGGGGCTACCCGGAGGGCGAGGTCTACTTCCCCGGCTCGCCGATCCTGCGGGTCGAGGGCAGCTTCGCGGAGTGCGTGCTCCTGGAGACGGTGATCCTGTCGATCCTCAACCATGATTCGGCCATCGCCGCCGCGGCCTCCCGGATGGCCGCCGCGGCGGGCGGGCGCCCGCTCATCGAGATGGGCGCCCGGCGGACGCACGAGCTGGCCGCCGTCGCGTCCTCGCGCGCCGCGTACGTCGGCGGGTTCACGTCGACCTCGGACCTGGCGGCCGGTTTCCGCTACGGCATCCCCACCGTCGGAACCAGCGCGCACGCCTTCACCCTGCTGCACGACAGCGAGCGCGACGCGTTCGAGGCGCAGGTCGCCTCGCTGGGCAGCGGCACGACGCTGCTGGTCGACACCTACGACGTCACCCGGGCGGTCCGGACCGCCGTCGAGGTCGCCGGGACCGGCCTCGGCGCCGTCCGCATCGACTCCGGCGACCTGCTGCTCGTCGCGCACCGGGTGCGCCAACAGCTGGACGAGCTGGGCGCCACCGGGACGAGGATCGTGGTGACGAGCGACCTGGACGAGTACGCCATCGCCTCACTGGCGGCGGCGCCGGTCGACGCGTACGGCGTGGGCACCCAGCTGGTGACCGGCAGCGGGCACCCGACCTGCTCGATGGTCTACAAGCTGGTCGCCAGGGCCCGCAGCGCGGACCCGAAGGCGCCGCTGCAGCCGGTGGCGAAGAAGGCGATGGGCGGCAAGACCTCGATCGGTGGCCGCAAGTGGGCGGCGCGCCGGGCGGACGAGCACGGCGTCGCGGAGGCGGAGGTCATCGGGACCGGCGCGGTGCCGCCCGAGCTGGCCGACCGGCAGTTGCTCGTGCAGCTCGTCAAGGGCGGCGACGTGGTGGCGCGCGAGCCGCTGGACGCGGTGCGCGAGCGGCACATCGCGGCGCGCGGCGCGCTGCCGATGTCGGCGATGCAGCTCTCCAGGGGCGAGCCGGTGCTGCCCACCGAATACGTGTAGGCGCAGGCGTAGACGCGATCGTACGTATGCATGAAAGCGGGGTGAGCGGGCATGTGCCCCCCGGAACCATTGCGGCCTTTATCAGCCAAATGCCCCCTCCCGCAAGGCCGTTGGATTCCCTACGCTCGAATCACACCGCCCGCGCCTGTCAGACACCGCCCCCGCCGGGGGGTCCGCTCCTTCTCCGACGGAGACCGACCGGCCCCCCTCTCGTCCCCACCGAAGGGCACCCGCCATGCACCGCGCCTTGATCGTCGTCGACGTTCAGAACGACTTCTGCGAGGGCGGGAGCCTCGCGGTGCCGGGGGGCTCCGACGTCGCCGCCGCCATCACGGAGCTGATCGGCGCGGCGCCGGCCGGCTACCGCCATGTCGTCGCCACCCGTGACCACCACATCGACCCGGGGGGTCACTTCGCCACGCCCCCGGCGCTCCCCGACTACGTGCACTCGTGGCCGGTGCACTGCGTCGCCGGCACGGAGGGCGTGGGCTTCCATCCGAACTTCGCGCCGGCCGTCGCGTCGGGCGCGATCGGCGCGGTCTTCGACAAGGGCGCGTACTCGGCGGCGTACAGCGGCTTCGAGGGCTCCGACGAGAACGACGTGCTGCTGGGCGACTGGCTGCGCGGCCGCGGGGTCACCGAGGTGGACGTGGTCGGCATCGCGACCGACCACTGCGTGCGGGCCACCGCCCTGGACGCGGTACGCGCGGGCTTCTCCACCCACGTCCTGCTCGACCTGACGGCCGGCGTCTCCGAGGCCAGCACCGAGCGGGCCCTGGAGGAGCTCCGCGAGGCCGGTGTGGAGCTGTCGGGCAAGCCGGTGGTGTGAGGGAGGCCGGGCCGGCGGCGGGAGGCCGCCACCGGCCCCGTGGGAGCACTCTCGGCGCGGCGCACGGATGAGCCGCTCGGGCGGCGGCCGGCGGACGGGCCTTCAGGCGGACCGCACGGAGGACCTGAGCAGCGCCCGTATCGGGTGCCAGAGCTCCTCGACCTCCTCCGGGGCCGTGCGCCACAGCAGGCCGTCGGGGTGGTGCAGGACGGCCGTGATCTCGTCCAGGGTGGGTGGCGCCGTGTTGCCGCGCAGGTAGACAGCGCGCAGCCCGAGGTTCCGCAGCCTGGTCAGGGCGCGGGCCCGGTTCACCGAGTGCACCAGGATGCGGACCTTGTGGTCGTCGGCCGCGGGGCTGGGCAGCGTGAGGGCGACCACCACGCTGCCTCCCGGGAGCCTGACGAAACCTCCACCGGACATGCCGATCACTCCCCCGTAAGACGCCGTGTCAATAAGAGCTGCCAAGAGGCATCTAAACGCGAACGGCCGCCGCCCGCTAGAGGGCGACGGCCGATCATGCTCCGACCTGCGGTGATGCGGATTACTTGGTGGAGGGGCCGACCTTCACGGTCATGGTCTGGCCGCTCTTGGGCTCGCTGACGATCGAGATCTTGGTGTTGGTGTCAGGAACCTTCACCCCACCGGTCGGGTTCGCCTTGTCCCAGTACGTCCCCTTGCGGTCGTCGAAGACCGAGACGCCCTTCTGCGACTTCAGCCACAGCGGAACATCCGCGTTGTGCAGCGTGAACGCGTCCGTCCGGTACCGGCTGAACGTCGAGTCGAAGGTCTGGACCTTGTTGCGCAGCAGCGTGCCGTCCGCCCACTTCAGGGCCTTGGCGTGCGCGTCCACGGGCAGGATCAGGCCCTGGCCGTGGTGCTGGCTGGTGTTGTTGTCCTTCTGCGAGGTGTCCCAGAACCAGACCATCAGGCCGTTCTGGTACGGGTAGTGCTCGACCCAGCTCGGCCGGGTCTTCGAGAAGCCGAAGTTGTACGGGCCGTTCTTCAGGGTCTTGTCGTACGACACGTACTGGCGGTTCTCGGCCAGGTAGTACTGCTCGTAGTCCTTGGTGAAGGACTCACCGATGCGCGTGAAGCCCTTGGCGGTCCAGCCGTTGTCGTCGCCCTCGGCGCCGTCCGTGAACAGCGGCTTGCCGTCGGCGGTCACGGTGATCGCGTCGGCCGCGAAGCCCTTGCCGCCGGCGCCGCCGTCGGTCTGGTAGCGGAAGCGGACGTCGACCTTCTTGCCGGCGTACGCGTCGAGCGGGAAGGCCAGCTTCTTGTACGCGCCACCCGGGCCCGTGAGACCGGGCTTGTCGGCGGCGTCGCGCTCCAGCGCCTTGCCGTCGGCCGTGCCGTCGAGCGCGCTCCAGGTCTTGCCCGCGTCGGTGGACGCCTCGGCGTACAGCCAGTCGTAGTTGGCCTCGATGTCCCACCAGCCCTGCAGGTCCAGGGACGCCTTCGCCTTGCCCGTCAGGTCGACGGACCGGGTGAGGGTGTTCTTGAGGTCGTCACCCATACCGCTCCACCACTGCTTGGAGCCCTCGGAGGGCTTCACGACAGTCGTGGTGACGGCCTTCTTCGGCAGCTCGACGACGAGCGCCTGCGGGTTCTTGGTGTTGTACGCGGCGACACCCAGCTTGTGCGTCGACTTCTTCGCGGCCTTGGCCTTGTCGTAGTCGAGCCAGCCCAGCTGGAGCTTGTCCCAGGCGGTCATGTCGCCCGGCAGGTCGCCGATTTCGTTCTTCGCGGTGCCGAGCCAGGAGCCGGCCGACATCAGGGACCAGAAGCCGACGCCGTTCTCGCCGCCGCCCGAGGTGTCGTACAGGTCGGGCAGGCCGAGGTCGTGGCCGTACTCGTGGGCGAAGACGCCGAGGCCGCCGTTCTCCGGCTGCATCGTGTAGTCGCCGACCCAGATGCCGGTGTCGCCGATCTGGGCGCCGCCCGCCTGGTTGCCCGCGGGGCCGGTCTTGCCCTGGTCGGTGCCGTACGCGTACCAGCGGTGCGCCCACAGGGCGTTCTCACCCTGGGCGCCGCCGCCGGCCGACTCGTCCTCGCCGGCGTGCACCATCTGGAAGTGGTCGATGTAGCCGTCGGGCTCGTTGAAGTTGCCGTCGGCGTCGAAGTCGTAGCGGTCCCACAGGTCGTACTTGGCGAGCTGGGCCTTGATCTGCGCCGGGGTCTTGCCCTTGGCCTTCTGATCGGCGGTCCAGGCGGTCACACCGTCGCGGACGGTGTCCCAGACGTTGGAGCAGTTGGTGTCGCCGCAGTAGTTCGAGCCGTAACGGGCCTCGTTGTAGTCGACCTTGACCCAGTCGGAGACCTCTCCGTCGACCGAGTAACGGCCCGACGAGGTCTTCTCGTAGTAGGTCTTGAGCGACTCCTGGCCCTTGGCCTTGCCGAAGTACAGGTCCTTGAAGTGCTTCTGGTTGTAGTCCTTCTGCCAGGCCGTGGAGTTGTCCTCCTTACGGTCCGGCTCGGCTATCGCGTTGTGCGCGGGGCCCGGGTCGCCGCCGTACTTCTTGACGGGCGGCTTGGGGCCGTCGCCGTCCGGGTCGTGCATCGTGGTGTTGTCGACCTTGTCGCCGAACTCCACCAGGATCGTGAAGATCTTGTCGGTCTTCTCCCGACCCAGCTCGACGTACTTGCGGTCGTCGAGCTTCACGACCTTGGAGCCGCCGCGCTGCTGCACGGTGGCGTCGCCCGATATCACCTTTTCGAGCGCCGCCTGACGCGCGGCGTCCTGCTGCTTGCTGAACGGGCCTTCGAGATTATGCTCGACGTGGCCCTTGGCGGGCGCCGGGTCACGGCGCTCGGCCTCCGCCGATCCCGCTGCGGCCGACGTGTTGTCGTCGGCCTGCGCGGTCGCGAACGCGGATGCGGTCGCGGCGGCTGTTGCCATGGCTACAACCATGGCGGCGGCTCTGATCCGCCCTCTGTTGATGGTCACTTGACGATGTCCTCCCCTGCGGCCGCACCAGCACGGACCGAAGGTGAGGGGTTCCGGGCGCGACACGCGTCTCAAGTGACGACATTTGACCGGAGTCTCAGAAGAAAAGACAGATCTTGACTTAAACGAACCAAGTGCACTATGTAGATGCTCAGTTCCGCTATCCGAACACTCGATGGATGCGGATGGCACCGAAAATGGGTCCGGAACGGGCCTCGACCGGCAGGAACCAGTGCCGTCGGCGGGCGCGTCGATCTCACCTGTTGGAATGCGAAATGACTCCGTGCGCCCCCCATGCCTCGGCACCGTGGGTTAGGTCACGCTTACTACCTGTTCCACGCGGGCACTCACCGTCGTAGGGTCGCCTGCAGTGCGACCGCGTTGAGAGACACCCCCCGATCGCTGCCCCCCGATCGCTGCTCCGAGGACGGATATCGCCATGCCGCGTCCCACTGCCGCACAGTTCGCCTACGGTTCAGCCACGGTCGTCTTCTCGACCCTCGCCATGCTGCTGCTCTCCCAGACGGCGACCGGCATCGGAATCGCCGTCATCACCTTCGCCGCGCTGGCGCTCGGCCTGCTCGTCGCCCTGACCGTGCCCATGCCGAAGACGGCGCGCACGGCCCGGCGCACGAGTGATGCGACTCGTGCGCCGGACCGTGCGGCCGCCGTGGCTCTCCCCGAGGCCGAGAGTTACGAGTCCCGGGTGCCTGCCCCGCGCACCCGCTCGGCCGTCGGCGAGCACTCGCTACGTGGCTGACACCACCACGGTCTTGGCCGCCTTGTCGTGCAGGCCCTGCTTGTAGGGCTTGTCGACCAGGATCATCACCAGGTTGATCAGCCACCAGATGCAGAAGCAGCAGATCAGCGCCGGCACCCACAGCACAACGGCCCTCATCAGTGAGGCGCTGGTCTCCGGGACGGTGCCGCTGTTGAGCATCGCGACGCGCAGTCCCATCAGGCGCTTGCCGACGGTCTGCCCGTTCTTCCTGGACGTCATGTACGTGTCGTAACCGACGTACACGACCATCGTGATCAGCTGCCAGAGCAGCGACTTGCCGCCGCCGGCCTGGTCGGAGATGTCGTCCCAGTCGCTGCTGTAGCCGTCGAACATGCCGATGAGCCAGCCGATCAGGCTCATCGGGATGCCGACGATCAGCGCGTCGACGATGCGGGCCACGACGCGCTTGCCGGTGGGGGCGAGCGGCGGCATCCCCGCGAGCGGATCGGCCGCGCCACCGCTGTAGGGCGGCGGCGGAGCGTTGCCGCCGTACGGGGAGTTCCCTTGCGGGGGGTCACCGTACGGAGAGCCACCGGTCGGGGCGCCGCCGTACGGGGAGCCGCTCGGCGGTGGGGGCGGAGGGGGCGGAGGAGGCGGTGTCGGGTCGTCCTGCGGCTTTTTGAGGAACGGATCGTCCTCCGGCGGCTGGCCGCCGGGCGGCGGCTGGTCGGTGCTCATACCCGCAGTCGACCGCGCCCGCCCGCGGTCCGCATCCGGCCGGGTGCCGTTCGGGGGACGCGGCGCCCCCTATGGGCGTCTCGGCGCTCGTCTCAGCTGTTTCCGGCCACGAAGGTGCGGGCCGCCTTGTCGTGCCAGCACTGCCGCCACGGACGGTCGAACAGGCACCACGCGACGTTGACGATCCCGATGAGCAGCACCCCCAGCACGCCGTAGAGCAGCCAGCGGCGCAGTGCGGCGCCGAAGGCCGGGGGCTCGTGCTCCTCGATGTCCCGGACGTGCAGCCGGAAGAGCTTCTTGCCGAGCGTCCGCCCCCACTTCGAGGTCGGGAACGCCTCGTAGACCACGCCGAAGAGGAGGAAGGCGCCCAGCACGATGCCGAGACAGCCGGCGGTGGTGCCGTCGATCAGCCAGACGGTGACGGTCTCGCCTGACAGCTTCGCCGCTTCGACCTTGTCGTCGATGTGCGTGAGCGCCTTCGATACGAGCGGTACGCCGACCGCGCCGACGGCGGCGCCCAGGACGAGCGTGTCGACCAGCCGCGCGGCCAGTCGCCTGCCGAGCCCCGCGGGCCTGACGGCTGCCTGGGCCTGCGCCGCTCGCAGGAAGGGATCACTGACCGGCGGCTTCCACGGCACGACGGGCTGCTGCGGGTCCTGCTGCGACTGCTGCTGGTGCGCCGGGGCCCCGCCGTGCTCCGACTGGGCGAGCCGGTGCACCTGCTGCGCCCAGGAGGCGGCGCCACCGCCGGACGCGGAGCTGACGGGGGCCGCGGGGGCGGGCGGGGACTGCGGCTGGTCCTGCTGCGGCTGAGGCTGGGGCTGGGGCTGGGGTTGTTGCGGCTGGGGCTGGGGTTGTTGCGGCTGCGCCTGCGGCTGGGGTTGTTGCGGCTGCGCCTGCGGCTGGGGTTGTTGCGGCTGCGCCTGGGCGGGGACCTGGGGGTTGCGGGCGCCGGGAGTCATGGTCCGGATCGCCATCGTGCCGTCGCCCCTGGCCGTACGGGAGGACTCCGCGGCGGCGGCAGCCCCCGTGGCACCGGCGCGCAGCGCGCGGATGGCCATGGTGCTGTCGGCGGGGACGGCCGGACCGCTGTCCGCGCGCCCCTGGCCCTGAGTCTGCCCCGGCCCCTGGGCCTGCGCCTGCCCAGGAGTCTGGCCGGGGGAACGGACACCCGGCAGCGCGCCCCGGCTGGGGTCGGCGGTGGGGCCGGCCGGGCTCCCGGCGCCCGGGGTGGCCTGCGCGGCGCCGGCGCCCGCCGGACGCGGGTCGTGGGCGGCCGGGGCGCCCTCGCCGCTCCGCGGGGTCCGGCCCGAACCGCCGTCGCTGTCGCCGGCCGTGCGCGGATCCGGCGTCGGGGATCCCCACGAGACCCGCCGGTCGCGCTCACCACCGAAGCCCGTCTGGCGCGAGGTGTCGGCGTGCCAGGCGGAGGCGGGTTCCGGGGCGCTGCCGTGCAGATGGGCGCCCTCGGGCTCCTCGTCGAAGAAGACCGGCCCGGTCTCCTCGACGGTCGGGTGCCGAACGGCGGCCGGGGCGGGCGCGGCGGCTCCGCCGCCGGGCCCGGTGGGCATCGCGTCGCCGGTCGCCGGTGCGGGGCGGCTGGTGCCGGGTACCCAGGCCGCGCCGTTCCAGTACCGGACATATCCGGGGATGGAAGGATCCGGGTAATACCCTTCCCGGGCTACGTCCGTACCGTCGCCAGGAGAGGCCACCATGTCCCCAACTCCGTTCATGACCAACACATTTGACCTGCCCGCGACATCCAGCGTCGACGCTCTCGGAAGCTGGGTCCGGCTACAGGCTGTACGGCGTACGCCCCCGGCGACCGGGCGCGCGTCTCCGCCTGTCCAAGGAGGACATTAACGAAGAACGCGGGACCCCGAAGAGGGAGACCAGGAGAAAGACCGGGTTCGGGCGACGGAGTACAGCTTTCGAAACGGAGCGCAAGGCTTTGGGCGGAGTCGACTCGTCAGCACGTACGAGAAAGCGAACATACGCCCGCCCGGCCGGCCCGGCGGATGTCTGAGCGCGAAAAGTAATGCGCGAAAGTCGCGTAATGAAAGGCGGGCAGGCCCGTCTCCCCAGTACGGCCCGCACCAGGGCCTCGTGCAGGAGAGGAAGGGCACCCCATGAACACCGTGGTGGAACGCGAGCTGGAACTCAATCTGGTGCTGTCGCCCGAGCGCAGCATCCCCGTACCGGCCCGGCTGACCTACCGCACCGGCGATCCGTACGCCGTGCACGTCACCTTCCACATCAAGTCCGAATCCCCCGTCTACTGGACCTTCGCCCGTGAGCTGCTCGTCGAGGGGAACTTCAGGCCCTGCGGGCACGGCGACGTGCGGATCTGGCCGACCAAGGTCGACTCACGCAGCGTGATCTGCATGGCGCTCAGCTCCCCCGACGGCGACGCCCTCCTCGAAGCGCCCGCGGTGGCCGTGTCCGCCTGGCTGGAGCGCACGCTGCGGATGGTTCCGCCCGGCACCGAGTCCGAGCGGCTGGGCATCGACGAGGGGCTCGCCGAGCTGCTCACCCCGACCCCCGCCGACGACCTGTGGCTGCGGGACCCCTGGCCGTCGGACGAGTCCCAGGACGGGGAGGGGTGAGGGATCAGAAGAGCTTGCCCGGGTTGAGGAGGCCCAGCGGGTCGAAGGCCGCCTTGACGGAGCGTTGCAGGTCGAGCCCGACCGGGCCCAGCTCGCGGGCCAGCCAGTCCTTCTTGAGTACGCCGACTCCGTGTTCGCCGGTGATCGTGCCGCCCAGCTCCAGGCCGAGCGCCATGATCTCGTCGAACGACTCGCGGGCGCGCCGCGACTCGTCGGCGTCGGCGTGGTCGAAGCAGACGACGGGGTGGGTGTTGCCGTCGCCCGCGTGGGCGCACACGCCGATGGTCAGGTCGTACTTCTCGGCGATGGCCGCGGTCCCCGCGATCATCGCGCCGAGCTTGGAGCGCGGCACACAGACGTCGTCGATCATCGTCGCGCTCTTGACCGCTTCGAGTGCCGTGAGCGACATCCGCCGTGCCTGGAGCAGCAGTTCGGACTCGGCGGCGCTCTCGGCGGGCACGACCTCGGTGGCGCCCGCCGCGAGGCAGAGCTTGGCGACGGCGGCCAGGTCCACGGTCGGGTCCGGGGTGTCGAAGGCGGCGAGCAGGAGTGCCTCGGTGGATTCCGGTAGGCCCATGTTGGCCATCTTGTTGACGGCGCGCAGGGTCGTACGGTCCATGAGTTCAAGCAGGGAAGGGGCGTGGCCGCGCGCCATGATCTCGCAGACCGCCGCGCAGGCGGCGGCAGCGGAGGGGAACTCGGCGGCGAGCGCGAGCTGCCTCGGCGGGGCGGGCTTGAGCGCCAGGATCGCCTTGACGACGATGCCCAGGCTGCCCTCCGAGCCGACGAACAGGCGGGTCAGGTCGTAGCCCGCGACGCCCTTGGCGGTGCGGCGCCCGGTGCTCAGGAGACGGCCGTCGGCCAGGACGACGTCCAGGCCCAGGACGTACTCGGCGGTGACGCCGTACTTGACGCAGCACAGGCCGCCCGACGCGGTGCCGATGTTCCCGCCGATGGTGCAGGTCTCCCAGCTGGACGGGTCCGGCGGGTAGTACAGCCCCTGCTCGGCGACCGCCCGGGAGACGACGGCGTTGATGACACCCGGTTCCACCACCGCGATCCGGTCCACCGCGCTGATCTCCAGAATGCGGTCCATCCGGACCAGCGACAGGACGATGCACCCCTCGGTGGCGTTGGCGGCGCCGGACAGGCCGGTGCGGGCACCCTGCGGGACCACTGGGACGCGCAGGGCCGTGGCCGTGCGCATGACGTGCTGGACCTGCCCGACGGTGCGGGGCAGGACGACCACGGCCGGGATGCCCGCGTCGCAGAAGCTCGCCATGTCGTGGGCGTACGAAGCCGTGATGTCCGGGTCGGTGATCAGGGCCTCGGCCGGCAGGCCCGCGCGCAGCTGTTCGAGAAGATCGTCCATGGTCCCAGCCTGGCACTCGGGGCCATCGGTGTGAACCCGTCCGCGATCCACATCGCGGGTCCCGATGGGCTCTTCGTACTGGCGCACAGTGAGCGGCATGGAGACGGATGCAGGGGCAGCGCAGGCGCAGGCGCCGACGCGGGGCGCGGAGGCGAAGCGGTGGGGCGGACGACGGCGGCCCCTGGTGGTCGTCCTCGCGGGCGCGGCGGTACTCGTCGCGGGGGTGGCGGGGGTCCTCACGTTCACGGCCGGAGGCGGCGACGAGGGGCCACCGCCCGCTCCGGGCCCGGTCGGGCGGGCGATGGCCGCCGCGGGGGCGGTGGGCGCCGGGGTGCCCGCGTCGGCCGGGGACCTTACCGCGCTGATCGGTGACCGTGAGAAGTGGCTGCGGAGGAATCCGGGTGACGACAACTCCTGGGCGGTGCTCGGCTCCGCGTATCTGGAGCGGGGGCGCTCCCGGTCCGACTCGGCGGACTATCCGCGGGCGGAGCGCGCGCTGCGCCGCTCGCTGGCCGCGCGGCCCGCCGCGAGCGGGAACCTGGACGCGCTGGTGGGGCTGGCGGCGCTCGCCCAGGCGCGGGGCGACTACCGGGGCGCGAAGAAGTGGGGCGAGACGGTACGGGCGAAGTCGCCCCGGCGCTGGACCGCGTACCCGGTGCTCATCGACGCGTACGGCCGCCTCGGCGACCGGAAGGCGGCGAACGCGGCCGTGGAGAAGCTGCGGGAGCTGCGGTCGGGGGCGCGGGTGCAGCAGCTCGCCGCGCAGGTGTACCGCGACCGGGGGTGGCGGGAGGACGCGGCGGCGACCCTGTCCGACTCGACCGCGCGGGCCGGTGCGCCGGCCGAGCGGGCGGCCGGGCTCCACCGGCTGGGCGAGCTGGCGTGGGAGCGCGGCGAGCCCGAAGTGGCGTTGCGCTACTACGAGTCGGCGCTGCACACCGACCGCGCGCACGCGGGGGCGCGGGCGGGGCAGGCGCGGGCGCTGGCGGCGCTGGGGCGGACGGGGGACGCGGAGCGGGAGTACCGGGCGGTGCTCGCTGCGGCGCCGGGGGCCGATTACGCCCTGGAGTACGGGGAGTTCCTGGAATCGCTGGGCCGGGTCGCCGAGGCGCGGGAGCAGTACGTGCTGGTGCGGGCCCATGTCGCCCTGGAGCAGCGGCGCGGGGTCGGCCCCGACGAGCTGCTGCTCGGCCTCCTGGACGCGGATCACGGCGACCCCGGGGCGGCGGTGCGGCGGCTCTCGGCGGAGTGGAAGCGGCATCCCGGCGCGGAGGTCGCCGACGCGCTGGGATGGGCGCTGCATCGGGACGGGGACGGCAGGGCGGCCCTGAAGTGGGCGCGCAGGGCGACGGATCAGGGGGTGCGGAGCGCGCTGTTCCTCTATCACCTGGGCGCGATCGAGCGGGGGCTCGGCGAGTACGGGGCGGCCCGGCGGCATCTGGAGGAGGCGGTGCGGGTCAATCCCGAGTTCTCGCCGCTGCAGGCCGCTCGGGCGCGGGAGGCGCTGAACGCGCTGGGTGAGCCGCCGTCGGGTGGGCCGCGCGATGTGTACGGGGACCGGGAGACGGCGGCGCGGCCGGTGCCGGGGGCGAAGCCGGGTGCGGGTGTTGCGAAGCCGGGGAGGGGGCGGTGACGGGGGCCGCTGCGCGGGGCTGTCCCCCTACCCGCCCTTCCCACCACCGGGGCTCCGCCCCGGACCCAGGCCCTCAAACGCCGGACGGGTTGAAATGGGCGAGGTGGGCCGGTAGGGCGGGCGGGGACGCTCACCCCCGCTCCTTGTAGTAGATCGAGTACCGCCTCGCTCCCACCGCGCCCGACGCCAGGCCCATGCACAGCCTCGGCTTCGCGGTGCGTTGCACGGCCAGGCCCTCCGGTTCGCGGTAGTCGAGGGAGTAGCCCGCCTCCGTTCTCGTCCGCTGGACCTGGCGGCCGGTGCGGATGTCCGTGCAGGAGACGTGTGTGTTGCCGTGTTCCGAGGCTGGGTTGCCGGGTCCGTACGCCGTACCCGCCAGCTGGTAGAGGTAGTTGCCGTGCAGCGCGAAGCCCTGGAAGTCGACGCCCGGGTCCGGGTGCGTGGCGGTCTGGGCGAAGTCGTGGAGCGGGGAGGTGAAGTCGCCCTGGACCGCGTCCGCCAGGTCGTACACGCGGTAGCGGAGCCTGCTGCCGATGCGGTGGCGTACCGCGAGCCTCTTGAACTCCATGTCCACGGAAGGCTGGTTGGCGGTGGAGCCCGCGACCGGATAGCTGGTGGCCGCCGCCGTGCTTCTGCGGGTCTGGCCCTTGACGAAGGCGAAGCGCGATATGCCCCGGCCGAACGCGGCCGTGCCGCCCGCTCTGGCGTCCGCCTCGGTCCAGATCCAGGCCGAGCCCGGCGGTCCCGTCTCCACCCCGAAGGCGACCCCGTGCCCGAAGCCGAGGAGGTACATGTGGTTGAGCCAAGTGCCGGTGTAGTCGAGCTGGTTGAGGCACAGGTCGCCGCGGCGGCGGCGCTCGTCCCCGGTGTACGCGCGTGGCTCGCCCGCCAGTCTGATGCCGCCCTGCATCACCTGCGCGACGTACATCCTCAGCCGTACGTCGTCGAAGGCGAAGGACTGCAGGACCGTCGTGTGCCGCAGCTGCTTCTTGAACTGCCAACGGGTCGATCCCACCGTCAGGTTGATGCGCTCGTCGCTCGCCAGGCCCGTCGTGTTCGCCGTGTTCACCATGTCTGTGGTTTACCCACGCATAAACGGGCGGGCGCAGCGCCGCGGCCCCACGGGGCAGGTCCGTGGGGCCGCGGCTGGACGGTGGGGTTACAGGTTGCCGCGCTTGTCCTGCTCGCGCTCGATCGCCTCGAACAGGGCCTTGAAGTTGCCCTTGCCGAAGCCCATCGAGCCGTGCCGCTCGATCATTTCGAAGAAGACGGTCGGACGGTCCTGGACCGGCTTGGTGAAGATCTGCAGCAGGTAGCCGTCCTCGTCGCGGTCGACGAGGATCTTCTCCCGGCGGAGGATGTCGACGGGGACGCGCGTCTCGCCGGCCCACTCGCCGAGGGTGTCGTAGTACGAGTCGGGCACGTCCAGGAACAGGACGCCCGCGGCCCGCATGGCCTGCACCGTCGCGACGATGTCGTTCGTGGCGAGCGCCATGTGCTGGACGCCGGGGCCGCCGTAGAACTCCAGGTACTCGTCGATCTGCGACTTCTTCTTCGCGATCGCCGGCTCGTTGATCGGGAACTTCACCTTCTTGGTGCCGTCCGCGACGACCTTGGACATCAGCGCCGAGTACTCGGTCGCGATGTCGTCGCCCACGAACTCCTTCATGTTGGTGAAGCCCATGACCTCGTTGTAGAAGGCGCACCACTCGTTCATTTTGCCGAGCTCGACGTTGCCCACACAGTGGTCGATGGCCTGGAAGGTGCGCTTGGCCGGGGGCGCGACGATCGGCTCGGCGGCGACGTACCCGGGCAGGTACGGGCCGTCGTACCCGGTGCGCTCGACGAGCGTGTGGCGGGTCTGGCCGTACGTCGCGATGGCGGCCAGCACGACCGTGCCGTGCTCGTCCTTGACCTCGTGCGGCTCGGTGAGGCCGGTGGCGCCGTGCTCGGTGGCGTAGGCGTAGGCGGCGCGGGCGTCCGGCACCTCGATCGCGAGGTCGACGACGCCGTCGCCGTGCTCGGCGACATGGCCTTCGAGGAAGCGGCCGTGGTCGGTGGACGCCTTGATGACGGAGGTGAGGACGAAGCGCGCGGCGCCGCTCGTCAGCACATAACTGGCGGTCTCGCGGCTGCCGTTCTCCGGTCCGGAGTAGGCGACGAGCTTCATGCCGAAGGCGGTGGAGTAGTAGTGGGCGGCCTGCTTGGCATTCCCGACGGCGAAGACGACCGCGTCCATTCCCTTGACCGGGAAGGGGTCGGCCTCGCGCGCGGTGCTGGGGGTGTTCTGGATGGTCTCAGTCATGGCCGCAGAGTCCCTCTGTATCGCAAGCTGCGCAATAGTTCGCTGAAGTGCTGGGCAATATGTACAACCGGCTGGGATTATGGTCGGGCGATGTGTACAGGATGACCATCAGGAGGCCGGTGCATGCCCACCGAGGGAATCGACGAACTGGACGGCCGGCTGATCGTGCTGCTGGCACGCGAGCCGCGGATCGGGATGCTGGAGGCGTCCCGGCGGCTCGGCGTGGCCCGCGGGACGGCACAGGCCCGGATGGACCGTCTTCAGTCCAATGGAGTCATCCGCGGCTTCGGCCCGGACGTCGATCCGGCGGCGCTCGGCTACCCGGTGACGGCCTTCGCGACGCTGGAGATCAAGCAGGGCCAAGGGGCCGACGTACGGGCGCATCTGGGGGGTGTGCCCGAGGTCCTGGAGCTGCACACGACGACCGGGCACGGCGACATGCTGTGCCGGCTGGTGGCCCGGTCCAACGCCGATCTACAACGGGTGATCGACCGGGTTGTAGGTTTTGATGGCATCGTGCGGGCTTCCACGGCGATCGTGATGGAGAATCCCGTTCCGCTGCGGATCATTCCGCTGGTGGAGCAGGCGTCGGGCACCGCCTGACGCCATGCGGGGCCCGCCGCGTCCTCACCGAGGAGTGGGCCCGTTGAATTTCTGGGAATACCTCGGCAGTCGCCACCAGCAATTGCTGGCGGACGCCTACCAGCACGCCAGCGCCGTCTTCCAGTGCATGGTCGTCGCCACGCTGCTGGGCGTGCTGATCGGCGTGGCCACGTACCGCAGCGAGTGGGCGGGCAATCTCGCCACCACCGTCACCTCCACCATCCTGACGATCCCGTCCCTCGCGATGATCGGTCTGCTCATCCCGCTGGTCGGCCTCGGCGTCGCCCCCACCGTCATCTCGCTGGTGCTGTACGGCCTGCTGCCGATCGTGCGCAACGCGATCGTGGGGCTGCGCGGGGTGGATCCGACCCTCGTCGACGCGGCGAAGGGCATCGGGATGTCCCGCACGGCCCGCATGCTCCGGATCGAACTGCCGCTGGCCTGGCCACCGATCCTCACCGGCATCCGGGTCTCCACCCAGATGCTGATGGGCATCGCCGCCATCGCCGCGTACGCCTCCGGGCCCGGCCTCGGCAATGAGATCTTCCGCGGCATCTCGTCCCTGGGCAGCAAGAACGCGATCAACCAGGTGTTCGCCGGCACCTTCGGCATCGTCATCCTGGCTCTGATCTTCGACGCCGTCTACGTCCTCATCGGACGCCTGACCATCCCGAGGGGGATCCGTGCCTGAGACCGCTGTCGGTGGCGCTGCCATCGAGCTGGAGAATCTGACGAAACGCTACCCCGGGAGCCCGTACCCCGCGGTGGACAACGTCAGCCTGGAGATCAAGGCGGGCGAGACCGTGATCTTCGTCGGCCCGTCGGGCGGCGGCAAGACCACCCTGCTCAAGATGATCAACCGGCTGATCGAGCCGACGTCGGGGCGGATCAGGATCGGTGGCGAGGACGTCACCGACATGGACCCGGTGAAGCTGCGCCGCAAGGTCGGTTACGCGATCCAGTCGTCCGGCCTGTTCCCGCACATGACGGTCGCGCAGAACATCGCGCTCGTGCCGAAGATGGTCGGCTGGTCGAAGGCCAGGATCAAGGACCGGGTCGAGGAGATGCTGGACCTGGTGGGGCTCGACCCGGGTGAGTTCCACGGGCGCTATCCGCGCCAGCTCTCCGGCGGACAGCAGCAGCGCGTGGGGGTGGCGCGAGCGCTGGCCGCGGACCCGCCCGTACTGCTGATGGACGAGCCGTTCGGCGCCGTGGACCCGATCACCCGCGACCATCTCCAGGACGAGCTGATCCGGCTCCAGCACGAGCTGCACAAGACGATCGTCTTCGTCACCCACGACTTCGACGAGGCCATCAAACTGGGCGACCGCATCGCGGTGCTCCGCGACCGGTCGCACATCGCGCAGTTCGACACCCCCGAGGCGATCCTGACGAACCCGGCGGACGACTTCGTGTCCGGGTTCGTGGGGGCGGGCGCCGCGCTGAAGCGGCTCAATCTGACCCGGGTACGGGATGTGGAGATCGCCGAGTTCCCGACGGTGACCGTCGACGATCCGCTCCAGGACATCTTCGACAAGCTGCGGGACGCGCAGACCAACGAGCTGCTGCTGCTCGACAAGCGGGGCCGCCCCTACAAGTGGCTGCGGCGCGGTGATCTGATGCGCGCCAAGGGGTCGTTGGCGCGGGCGGGCACCCTGGTGCACGACACGGTGACCAGGGACGCGACGCTGCGCGACGCGCTGGAGGCGGTGCTGACCGACAACGCGGGCCGGGTCGCGGTCACCGGGCGGCGCGGCGAGTACACCGGCGTCGTGGACATGGCGACGCTGATGAACTCCGTGCAGGAGATGCTGGAGGCCGACCGGCTCGACGCGTCGGAGCACCAGCACCAGCTGGAGGAGCAGCGCGCCCGGCAGACCCAGCTCGCCCAGGAGGGCGGGACCGGCGTCTCGGAGGACTTCGCATGAGCCCGGCACGGCGGGAGCGCGACGAGCGCCGCGAGGGGCCGGACCGGCCGCGCGGCGAGCACGAGGTGCAGGGCGTGACCTTCCGCGACGAGGGCGAGGTGGTGGAGGAACCGGCCGCCGCGACCGCCGAGTTGCTGCCGCGCCGGGTCAGCTGGCAGAAGATGGTGGTCCTGCCGGCCCTGCTGGCGGTGGTGCTCCTTGCGACCTGGCTCTGGTACCACGACGCGGATCTGGACTCGATCTCGCGCAACGCGCTGGGTGACGGCAATGTCTGGCTGCGCTTCAAGCAGCACGTCGAACTGACGGTGATCTCCACCTTCTTCGTGCTGATCATCGCGATCCCGCTGGGCATCGCGCTCACCCGCCCCGGCCTGCGCCGGGCGGCGCCGATCGCGACCGCGCTGGCCAACATCGGGCAGGCGACGCCGGCGATCGGTCTGCTGGCGCTGCTGGTGATCTGGCTGGGCATCGGGATGAAGGCGGCGCTGATCGGCATCATCGCGTACGCCGTCCTGCCGGTCCTCTCCAACACCATCGCGGGTCTGAAGGCGAACGATCCGACGCTCCTGGAGGCCGCGCGCGGCATCGGGATGTCGACCGCGGGGGTGCTGGCGAAGGTCGAACTGCCGCTGGCCGTCCCGCTGATCCTCGCGGGCGTACGGACGGCGCTGGTCCTGAACGTCGGCACGGCCACGCTCGCCACCTTCGGCGGCGGCGGCGGTCTCGGCGACCTGATCACCACCGGGATCACCAATCAGCGGATGCCGGTGCTGGTCCTCGGCTCCGTACTGACGGTGGCCCTGGCGCTGTTCGTGGACTGGCTGGCGTCGATCGTGGAACTGCTGTTGCGACCGCGCGGTCTGGAGGCAGGCGCATGAGGCGTACGCGAATGGGTTCGGCCGTGGTGGCCGCGCTGGGCGCCGGTGTGCTGCTGGCCGGGTGCGGCCTGACGAGTGGCAGCCCGCTGGTCGACGACGTACAGCCGGGGACGATCGGCAAGGGTCTGCCACTGAAGGGCGCCGATCTGACGGTGACGTCCAAGGAGTTCACCGAGCAGCTGGTCCTCGGGCAGATCCTGGGCCTGGCGTTCAAGGCGGCGGGCGCGAACGTGCTCGACCGGACCGGGATCCAGGGGTCCATCGGCGGGCGCGAGGCCGTCAGGAGCGGCGACGCGGATGTGATGTACGAGTACACGGGCACCGCCTGGATCACCTACCTCGGCAACGACAAGCCGATCGCCGACCCGCGGCAGCAGTGGGAGGCGGTGCGCGACGCGGACGCGAAGAACGGGATCACCTGGCTGCCGCCGGCCGAGCTGAACAACACGTACGCGCTGGCGATGAATCAGGCCAACGCGAAGAAGTACGGGACGAAGACGCTCTCGGACGTGGCCGCGCTGTCGCAGAAGGACCCGTCGGCGGCGACCGTGTGCGTGGAGAGCGAGTTCGCTTCGCGCGACGACGGGCTCAACGGCATGAAGAAGGCGTACGGAATGAACATCCCGGCGTCCGGTGTCTCGAAGATGGACGGCGGAATCATCTACACGGAGGTGTCGAAGGGCTCGTCCTGCACCTACGGCGAGGTCTTCACCACCGACGGCCGCATCAAGGCGATGAACCTGTCCGTGATGGCCGACGACCAGCACTTCTTCCCGAACTACAACGTGGCGCCCGAGATCAACACCAAGGCGCTGAAGAAGTACCCGGCGATGGCGGCCGTCCTCGAACCGATCACCAAGAAGCTGAACAACACGATGGCGCGGGAGCTGAACGCCAAGGTGGACGTGGACGGCGAGGACCCGCACGCGGTGGCGAAGGACTGGATGGTGAAGGAGGGGTTCATCAAGGAGGGCTAGCCAACCTCTGGGCCCTCTCCCCCGGGACCGTCCACCACAGCGTCCGGCAGACGGTCCAGCACACGGTCCGGCAGACGGTCCGGCAGACGGTCCAGCGCACGCAAAGAACTCGTTGCAAAGAAGTACTTGCAACGAGTTCTTTGCAACTCTAGGGTGGC
Source organism: Streptomyces sp. A5-4 (assembly GCF_051131715.1). Taxonomy (NCBI): domain Bacteria; kingdom Bacillati; phylum Actinomycetota; class Actinomycetes; order Kitasatosporales; family Streptomycetaceae; genus Streptomyces; species Streptomyces sp. A5-4. The sequence continues at coordinate 2,833,180 of NZ_CP178591.1, forward strand.
AGCATGCCCCACCAAGAGCCCGAGATCCCGGACGCGCCGAGGGCCCCGAAGCCCGAGACGTCCCTCACCCTGGACGCCCGCTCCCTGCGCGGCCTCGCCCACCCCCTGCGGATCCGCCTGCTGAAGACCCTCCGGCACGACGGACCGGCCACCGCCTCCCAGCTGGCGGAGCGCCTCGGCGAGTCCAGCGGCGCCACCAGCTACCACCTGCGCCAACTGGCCACGCACGGGTTCGTCGAGGACGATCCGGAGCGCGGCAAGGGCCGCGAGCGGTGGTGGAAGGCGGCGCAGGAGGGCACGCGCTTCGCCGAGGAACTGCACAACAGCACCGACCCCGAGGTGCGCGGAGCCGCGGACCTGTTCATGCACGAGGTCGCGAACATCCACACCCAGGAGCTCGGCACCTGGCTGGGCACCTCACGCGACTGGCCCGAGGAGTGGGCCAGGAGCGCGGACATGAGCGACTTCACTCTGCAGCTGACCGCCGAGCAGCTGAGCGAGCTCAACCAGCGGATGCACGACCTCGTCGACAGCTACCGCGGACTGAGCGCCGAGGGCTCCGCCCAGGTCCGCGTCCACACGCATTCCTTCCCGCGCCGCCCCACGGACTGAGCCGCCCCACGGACTCGGCCCGCCACGAACCGGGTCGGCCCACGGACCGAGAGGAACCCTGCCATGCACCCCGAAACGCAACTGCGGTTGCACGCCCTGCGCGCCGCCGAACTGCGGCGCGAGGCGGCCGAGTACGCGCTGCTCCCCCGCGCCGCCCAGCACCCCATCCGCACCCGCCTCGGCTGGACCATGGTCGAGCTGGGGCTGCGCCTCGTCCATCAGCCGCCCCTGGGCGCCGCCCGCGCCGCCTGACCGCCGAGGGCCAGGGGCCGCGCGTCACCCGGTCAGCAGCTCGGGGCCTTGCCGTCCTTCTTCGCCAGCTCCCTGAGCGCACCCACCGCGTCCTTGAGTGTCGTGACCGGGACCAGCCGCAGCCCGTCGGGCAGTTCGGCCCGAGCCATCGAGCACTCGTCGCGCGGTACGAGGAAGACACTCGCCCCGTCGCGCCTGGCGGCCTGGGTCTTGAGCGGTACGCCACCGACCGCGCCGACCGTGCCGTCGGGGCTGATCGTGCCCGTACCGGCGATGTTGCGGCCACCGGTGAGGTCACCGCCCGCGCCGTCGCCGTCCAGCTTGTCGACGATGCCCAGCGCGAAGAACAGCCCGGCGCTGGGCCCACCGATGTCGGCGAGGCTGAGGTCGACCTTGACCTCGTCCTGGTCCTTGTCGAGGTAGTTGAGCGCCGCACGGGCCGCGACGTTCTGCGACTTCTGCATCTCGTCGGCGTTGTGCCGCTCGATCTGCGCGTCGGTGTCCCCGGTCGGGTAGACGGCTTCCTTGGGCATCACGGCCCGGTCGGTCCTGAACCACGCGTCGACGATCTGACCCAGGTCGATGTCGACGGAGGGGCCGGTCGCCACGATCGTCGTCATCCGCAGCTGCCCACTCGTCTCGCGGGTCGGTGCGCCGGTCACGGTGATCACCGGCCTGCCCTTGTCGTCGCCCAGGACGTTCGCGGTCGAGCCGGGCTGCGCCAGCACGTAGGGCAACGGCGCGAAGGCGGCCACGGCGAAGAGGGCGAGCACGGGGGCGGCGCAGACGGCGAGGACGCGGGTACGGGAGTGACGTGAGAGCACGCCCCCAACCTAGTGGGCGTACGCGCCCACCGATCTGCCGGGCGCGTACGCCCGGCAGATGCGTGGGTCCGTACACCCGGTGGCCGCGTGGGGCGCGTACGCCCGGCGGAGGCCTGGGGTGCCCACGTCAGCGCAGCGCCTCCGCGACCTCATTGGCCGCGTCGACCACCCGGGGCCCCACCCGCTCCGGGACGGAGTCGGACAGCATGACGACCCCCACGCTGCCCTCCAGGCCCGTCACTCCCACGAGCGGCGCCGCGGCCCCGCTCGCGCCCGCCTCCAGCTCGCCGTGGGTGAGGGTGAAGCCGGGGTCGGCCAGGTCGCCCCGGCGGGCCGCGAGAATGGCCCGGCCCGCCGCGCCCCGGTCCAGCGGGTGACGGAAGCCCGTGCGGTAGGCCACGTGATAGTCCGTCCAGGTCGGTTCGACGACCGCGACGGCGAGTGCCTCCGCGCCGTCGACCAGCGTCAGATGCGCCGTCGCGCCGATGTCCTCGGCGAGCGAACGCAGCGCGGGCAGCGCCGCTTCGCGCACCAGCGGGTGGACCTGGCGGCCCAGGCGGAGCACGCCCAGACCGACCCTGGCGCGGCCGCCGAGGTCACGGCGTACCAGGGCGTGCTGTTCGAGCGTGGCGAGCAGCCGGTAGACGACGGTGCGGTTGACACCGAGTTTGTTGGACAACTCGGTGACGGTCAGCCCGTGGTCCGTGTCGGCGAGCAGCTTGAGGACCCGTAGTCCCCGGTCGAGCGTCTGGGAAGTCTCCGCGGTCACGACGCCCACTCCTCTGTGGTGGTGCGGCGGTCGCTCTCACGAGTGTGCGGCGCCGGGTCCCACCGGCGTCGCTCGCAGAGGCCGCCGGCGGGCCATGGCACCGGCTGCGCTCCGCGGCGGCGCTGCCACGGGGCGTATTGCGTTGCCGGAAAGGTAGCGATCGGCACCGCTCAGCGGAAGGCCTCGTCCAGAATCCGGGCGCGGAAGGGCAATTGATCCCCGTTAGGGACTTAAGTCACCTTCACGCGGGACTTTCGGCGCCATACACGTCTTACCGGGATATTATGGTGACCCAGTGGGCGGGGTCCGGAGTCGCAATCTCCGGGCCCCGCCTGCTCACGTCCATGCCGTACGGGCGGGCGTCACCGCATCCGGGTGGCCCACTCCTGGACCTTCTTGATCCGGTCCTGGAGCTGTCCCGCCGTCGCCTCCGCGCTCGGCGGCCCGCCGCACACCCGCCGCAGCTCCGTGTGGAGCACACCGTGCGGCTTGCCGCTCTGGTGGGAGTACGCCCCGACCATCGTGTTCAGCGATTTGCGCAGCCCGAGCAGCTGCTTGTGCGTGACGACCGGCCGCGCCTCGGCGGGCTTCTCCAGCAGGTCGGCCTGCTCGGCCGGCTTCTGGCGGCTGTGCGCGATCTGCCGGGTCTGCCGCTTCTGGAGCAGCAGCTGCACCTGGTCGGGCTCCAGGAGCCCCGGGATCCCCAGGTAGTCCTGCTCCTCCTCGCTGCCGGGATGCGCCTGCATGCCGAACTCGGCGCCGTCGTAGAGCACCCGGTCGAAGACGGCGTCTGATTCGAGGGCCTCGAAGGGCAGCTGCTCCTCGGTCTCCTCGTCCTCCGCCTTCTCGGCGTCGGCGAGGAGCTTGTCCTCCTCGGAGAACGGGTTCTCGTTCTCGTCGGCCTTCTTCGGCTTGTCGAGCACGTGATCGCGCTCGACCTCCATCTCGTTCGCGAACTCCAGCAGCATCGGGATCGTCGGCACGAACACCGACGCCGTCTCGCCGCGCCTGCGGGAGCGCACGAAGCGCCCGACGGCCTGCGCGAAGAACAGCGGTGTGGAGATGGTGGTGGCGTACACGCCGACCGCGAGGCGCGGCACGTCGACGCCCTCCGACACCATCCGGACCGCCACCATCCAGCGGGAGCCGTCGTCGGTGAACTGGTCGATCTTCTTCGACGCGGCCTTCTCGTCGGACAGCACGACGGTGGGCCGGTCCCCGGTGATCTTCTTCAGGATCTTGGCGTACTCGCGGGCCGTGTCCTGATCGGTGGCGATGACCAGGCCGCCCGCGTCCGGGATGCCCTTGCGGACCTCGGTGAGCCGCTTGTCGGCGGCGGCCAGCACACTGGGGATCCATTCGCCGGTGGGCGCGAGCGCGGTGCGCCAGGCCTGGCCGATGGCGTCCCTGGTCATCGGCTCGCCGAGGCGGGCCGCGATCTCGTCGCCCGCCTTGGTGCGCCAGCGCATGTTGCCGCTGTAGCTGAGGAAGATCACGGGCCGGACGACACCGTCGGCCAGCGCGTTTCCGTAGCCGTAGGTGTAGTCGGCGGATGAGCGCCTGATGCCGTCGCGGCCCTCTTCGTACGCGACGAAGGGGATCGGGTTGGTGTCCGACCTGAAGGGGGTGCCGGTGAGCGCGAGCCGGCGGGTCGCCGGGTCGAACGCCTCCTGGCAGGCCTCTCCCCAGGACTTGGAGTCACCGGCGTGGTGGATCTCGTCGAGGATGACCAGCGTCTTGCGCTGCTCGCAGCGGTTGCGGTGCAGCATCGGCCGCACGCCGACGCCCGCGTAGGTCACCGCGATGCCGTGGTAGTCCTTGCTCAGCGGACCGGCGCTGTAGTCCGGGTCGAGCTTGATCCCTATCTTGGCCGCCGCCTCCGCCCACTGCTTCTTGAGGTGCTCGGTCGGCGCGACGACCGTGATCTGCTGCACGACGTGGTGGTGCAGCAGCCAGGACGCGAGCGTCAGGGCGAAGGTGGTCTTGCCCGCGCCGGGCGTCGCGACGGCGAGGAAGTCACGGGGCTGCTCCTGGAGGTACCTCTCCAGGGCACCCTCCTGCCAGGCACGCAGCTTGCTGGCGGTGCCCCAGGGGGCGCGGCCGGGGAAGGCGGGTGAGAGGTGGTGGGAGGCGGTAGTAGTCACGGTCTCCGGTTCGGTGCTCTCGGGTACGCGGCGGGGGGATCGTTGAAATCTCGGTCTTCGAGAACCGGCTCGACGAGAACCGGCTCATCGAGAACCGGCTCATCGACGTCGAAGGGTCGTACGACAACCGGGCCACCTTACCGGCGACCCGGCCGCGACCACGTACGGACGCCGCCGGTCCGGGGCGCGTTGAGATGCGCTTCACAGCGGGCACGGGCCCCGGCCATGTCCGCTTTCCCCGCAGCCGCTTCGTAAACACCAAGGTCGACGCGGGGCGCCTCGGCGCGCCGGAGTTGGCGCGCGGAAACCTCAGCGCTCCCGCAGCCGCGTCGCCACCCACACCCCCACCAGGGCCACCGCCGCCATCGGCAGGAACACCGCCGCGAACGCCCCCGGGTGGGAGCCGGACGCGCCGGTGGCCGCCGTGTGTACCGCGCCCACCGCGCCACCGCCGAGCGCGGCGAAGGCCGCGCCGCCGATCGCCAGGAGCATGACGTTCGACAGGCCGTCGGAGATCTGGAGGGCGGCGGAGTTGGCGCCGGCCTCGTCCGGTGCGGAGAGCTTGAGCAGCAGCACGCTGGTCGAGGCGATGACCGTGCCCATCCCGAAGCAGCCGACGGCCCAGGCGACCGCCACCACCCACACCGGGACGGACGCGATCAGCACGCTGGGCGCGGTGGCGATGGCCGCGGCGACCAGCACCATGCCGCCGGACGCCATCCGCTCCCGGTACGGGGCCATGCGGGGCCGCGACTGGACGAACGAGCCGAGCGCCCAGGTCGCGCCGCCGACCGCCAGTGAGAGCCCCGCCATGGTCGGGGAGAGCCCGCGCTGGGTGACCAGCATCAGCGGCACGAAGGACTCGGCGGCGATGAACGAACCGGCCGCGATGCCGCGCAGCAGCACGACGGATGGCAGCCCGCGCGCCGCCCGGTAGGTGCCGCGCGGCAGCAGCACCAGGACGGCGGGCACCAGCAGGACCGCGCCCGCCGCCGCCGGGATCAGCGAGAGCCAGCGAAGGTCCTGGCCGGCGTACTGGAGGAGCCCCGCGCCCAGCGAAATGCCGAGGGCGAACCGGATCCGGCGGCGGTCGAAGGGCCCGGCCGGCCTGTCCGGGTCGGCGGGCCCCGATGCCATACGGCGGATCGCGGGAAGCGCGAGGGCGAGCGGGAAGACGACCAGGACGGGGATGCCGATGAACACCCAGCGCCAGCCGAGCTGCTCGGTGACCGTCCCGGACACCAGCGGTCCGACGACGGAGGGGACGACCCAGCTCGCCGCGAAGGCCGCCAGGATCGAGGGCTGCAGCCGCCCCGGGTAGGCGCGGCTGATCACCACGTACAGCGCGACGATCACCAGGCCGCCGCCCAGCCCCTGGACGGCCCTACCGACGATGAACAGCCACATCGCGTCCGCCGTGCCGGAGAGCAGCAGTCCCGCGGCGAAGGCGCTGATGCCGGTGGCGAGCGGTGCGAGCGGGCCCCTGCGGTCGGCCCACTGCCCGGACAGCACCATGGCGAACAGGCTGGTGGTGAAGAACGAGGAGAACGCGAAGGCGTACAGCGAGATCCCGTTCAGCTCGCGGGCCGCCACCGGCATCGCCGTCCCGACCGCTGTCGCCTCGAAGGCGATCAGCAGCACGACGGAGACGATGCCGATGCTCAGCGCGCGATGCGTCCGGCCGAGGATGCCGCCCTGTTCCACGAGCTGTTCCGTGAGCCGCTCCGCGAGCTCTTCCGTGAACGCCGCGGTACCCGTCGCGGGCAGAGCTGCGTCGGGTGGCGTGCCGGATATTCCGGCAGGTTCGGGCGCGACCTCGGCGTCGCGCGGTTCCAGGGCGGTCATGCGCCCAGCGTAAGGGGCGTGATACCGGGTGACCCCTGTCTCAGGGCGGGACGAGAGTCAGCCTTTGGTCGTACGACCGGCTCTACGGGGAAGGCGTACGCACATGCCGCACTTCCGCACGTACGACGAAGCCGAACTCGCCTACCGCACGGCGGGCCCCGAGAGCGCTCCACCGCTGATCTGCCTGGCCGGCGGGCCGGGGCGCGACGCCGCGTACCTCGGGGACCTGGGCGGCCTCGGCGGCCCCTCAGGCACGCATCGGCTGGTGATCCCCGACTCCCGCGGCACCGGCGAGTCCCCCGTGTCCGCCGACCCCGACCGCTACGCCTTCCCGTCCCTGGCCCAGGACATCGACGCGCTCCGCGACCACCTCGGCCTGGAGCGCTGCACGCTGCTCGCGCACGACGCGGGCGCCACCACCGCCCAGGCGTACGCCGCCTCGCACCCGGCACGGCTGGCGGGTCTTGTGCTGGTCACGCCCGGCGCCCAGCTGCAGGGCGAGCTGCCCGTCGACGCCCTGGAGATCTTCGAGTCCCGCAGCGCCGAGCCCTGGTGGCCGGAGGCCTCCGCAGCCGTCCGGCGGCTGGCCGCAGCCTCCGACTGGGCCGAGATCCGCGAACTGCTGATCCGCGCGGCCCCCATGGCGTACGCCCACTGGGACTCCCCGCAGCAGGCCCACGCGGCGGCGGAGATGGGCCAGCTGAACCCGGTGCCACGGGCCGGGTTCTGGCAGGGCGTGGACGAATCGGCCCGGCTGGCGCTGCTCAAGGGGCTCGCCGAGGTGCGGTGCCCGGTGCTGACGCTGACGGGGGAGCTGGACGCGGTGTCGGGCGTACGGGCGGGGGAAGCGGTCTCCGAGTCCTTCCCGAACGCCGAGTACCGGCGCCTGGCGGGCGTCGGGCACTACCCGTGGGTGGACGACCCCACGGCGTTCCGCACGGCGGTGACGGACTTCCTGACCGGACGGTGAGCCGCACGGTGAGCCGCGCCTGACACGGGAGCAGCGCGGCAGCGGCAGCGCACCAGGTGGCACTTCCGTGCGCGTGCGGCCCTGTGTGAACGCGGCATGACAGTCGCGTTGCACCGTGCCCCGACCCCTTGAGCGGGCCCCTCGACCGGCTTACGGTCAAGGAGTTCTCACCCACGGCCGTGTGCCCGAGTGGTTGAGGGACTCGCCTGCAAAGCGAGTTACGTCGGTTCGATTCCGATCACGGCCTCCACCTCCCCGATCAGGGGCTACGGACGGGCGGCGCCCCATACGGGCGCCGCCCCGTCCGCGTCCGGCGCACTGCGCGCCCGGCCGGAGCGCCCCGCCCGGATCGCGCCCTACGCACCGGATTTTGGACCCGGCGTCAGAGAGCGCCGCCCGCCTCGTCGTCGAACGCCTCCGGCCAGTAACGCCAGCCGTCGTCGCCCCGTGTGCCGCCCGCCGCGTGGTCGCACGCGACCGGGTCGACCTCGGCCAGGATCTCCCGCATCGTGGCCGCCAGGACGGCGTACGACTCGTCGGTGACCTTGTACTCGGCGTCCATCGACCTCGCCCGGCGCAGCAGCCACAGGGTGAAGGCCAGCGTCGACACATCCGCGTTGACCGGCCGCAGCCCGGCGTCCTCGGCGTGCCGGCCCAGGATCAGGCCGGTGGACCCGTCGACCACTAGGTCGATGTCCTCGACGAGATAGCCGAGGCAGACGAGGCGGTCCGCCCGCTCCGGCAGCAGGTCCTCGTCCTGGTGTGCGTAGACCTCCGCGAGGGTCCGGGCCGGCCTGTCCTCGTCGAGCGTGAACATCCCGCCGTCCACCGGCAGCCCCACGTCCCGAAGGAACCGCCGGGTCGACTCGTGCGTGAGCGCGGCCGGCAGGTCGGCGTCCGTGAACCGCGCCACCTCGCCCACTGCGGGGTCCGCCTCGGGCCCCGCGCCGGGCCCGGCGCCCGGCTCCGTACCTGTCTTCGCCCCGAACTCCTCGTCGAGCAGCCCATCGGGCAGTTGGAGCAGCAGCCCGTCGCCAGGCCCCGCGATGCGCGCCAGCGGCCGTATCCGGGTCGCGATCGTCCAGTAGTCGCAGTCCTCGTCTGCGATCTCCCGCAGGGCGTCAGCGAGCCGCGTGACCGCCTCCGGGCCGTACTGCCCGGCGAACCGTGCCCCGAACTCTCCTGCGCCGGAGCCCAGTTCCTCCACGGCGGCGGCCATGCGCAGCAGCGCGTCCAGGTCGGTGGCGAGCGGCCGTGGATCGAGGAAGCGGCTTTCGAGGTCGGCCAGCGCGACCCGCCCGGTGCGTCCGTCGAGGACGATCTCCTCCAGCTCCTCGCCGTCGGCGTCGATGAGGTGTCCGATCACGAGCATCCCCCCGACCCTGTCCGGCACCTTCACCGCGTGCTCGTACTGCTCCGCGACCGTCGTCATGCGCCCCTCGGCGACCGGCCCGAATCCCAGCAGCGCGGTCTGCCTCGGCAGCCCTTCGCCGGACAGCCGCGCCCGCGTGGGCCCGTGCACCACCAGCGGGTGCAGTTCCTCCTGGACAACCCTCACGACCTGCATGGCGTTCCTCCCCCGGGCCGATGTCACCACGTACCCGGAAGGCTAATCGCCACCACTGACAACGTGACGGACAGCGACGCCCGGACAGTGACGCCCGGACACCAACGCCCGGACGGCGCCCCCGGGGCGGCCTCCGCCGGCTCCCTACCCGGGCAGCACGCACACCGGGATCGGGGCCGTCAGCGGCGCGCCCGCCGAGGAGAGTCCGCCCGTGGCGCGGTCCACCCGGAAGGTCGTCACCGAGCCGGACTTCTGGTTGGCGGCGAACAGCAGCGTGCCGGACGGGTCGAGTGCGATGTGCCGGGGGTACGAGCCGCCCGACGGGGTGACGGACACCGGTCGCAGAGCCGCGCCGCCGCACTCGACGGCGAAGACGGCCACGCTGTCGTGGCCGCGGTTGGAGACGTAGAGGTACCGTCCGTCCGGCGAAACCAGCACCCCGGCCGGGTAGTTGCGCTCCGGGGGCTCGGTGCCGGGCGGCAGGGTGGGCCGCGGCGTGCCCGGGGTCAGTGCCCCGGTGCGGCGGTCGTAGTCGCAGACCACGACCGTGCTGTCGAGCTCGTTCACGACGTACGCGTGCGTGCCGGACGGGTGGAAGGCCAGATGACGCGGCCCGGCCCCGGGCCTCATCGTGGCGCGGCTCCGCTCCTGGAGGCGCCCGCTGCCGGTGTCGAGGCGGTAGGTGTGCACGGTGTCGGTGCCCAGGTCGACCGCGAGGACGTACCGGCCGGCCGGGTCCATGACCACCATGTGCGCGTGCGGGCCCGCTTGGCGCTCCGGGTCGGGCCCCGAGCCCTTGTGCTGTACGACATCGCAGGCCTCACCGAGTGTCCCGTCGCGCCCGACGGGGTGCACGCAGACGCTGCCGCCCGTGTAGTTCGCGCTGAACAGGAAGCGCCCGCCGGGGTGCACGGAGAGATGGCAGGGGTCGGCGCCGCCGGTGCCCCGGCTGCCGAGCACCTCGGGCGCGCCGCGCCCCACCCGTACGGCGGTGACCGCGCCCTCGGCCCGCTCGTCGACGGCGTACAGCGTCCTGCCGTCGGGCGACAGCGCGAGGAACGAGGGGTTCGCCACGCCGCCGAGCACCCCGGTCGGGGTGAGCCGCCCGCTGCCGGGCCGGTAGGAGGCCAACCCGATCCCGGCGCCGCCACCCGGCTGCGCGGTGTACGTACCGAGATAGGCGGGGCGTACGGCCGGGGCCGCACGCGCGGCGGTCCCGGGGAGCGCGGCTGCGGCGACACCCGCACCGGCCAGCACCGTGAACCGGCGCCGGCTCAGGCCCGAGTCGCTGTCGGCGGGCGAATCGGCTGAACCGGCTGCGCCTGTTCCCGTGCGCGTGTCGCTGCTCATGAAGCCCTCATGTCTTTCGGTCGGCCCGTCGGTCGTGTCGCGGTCACGCTCGCGCTCGCGCTCGCGCTCGCATGGTGGCCCGGACCACCGCGCCGGGACAAGGGGCCGATCGAGGGCGCCGCAGCCGCTCGCGGCGCTCCGCCCGGACATCGGCCTCGGGCAGCGGCTTCCAGCGGGGGCACGGACCGCGTCCGTTCGCCATTGCCGACGATGGCGCGGACGCACGGGAAGCAGTCGGCGAGCACCTGTCGGCGCCGCCCGCCCGGCGGCATCGCACCGCGGTCGTCGGAGCCGACGGCCACGCGGTCACGCGTTGGGCACGCCCACGGCCGCCTGCGGCCTGATGGGGAGGCGGTTGATCGGGCGGCCGGTCGCGGCCCGGACCGCCGAGGCGACCGCCGCCGGGGAGGTGACCACCGGGATCGCGCTGGCCGCCTTCGCACCGAAGGGGGCCACCACGTCGCGTTCCTCGACGAGTTTCACGATGCGGATGTCCGGGGCGTCCAGGGACGTCGGCAGCGCGTAGTACGTCAGGTCGGGGTGACGGACCAGGCCGCGCGGGGTGCGGAGGTTCTCGGTCAGCGCCGCGCCCACGCCCTGCGTGACGCCCGCCTCGATCCGGGAGACCAGCTGCGCCGGGTTGAGGATGCGGCCCACGTCCTGGGCGACGGCCATTTCGACCACCCTGATGGAGCCCAGCTCGATGTCCACGTCGACGATCGCGCGGATCGCGCAGAAGGCGAGCCCGACGAAGGCGTCGCCCTGGCCCATGTCGTCGAGGGGCTCGGTCGGGTGCGGTCTGCACTGGGCTGTGGCCCACAGTTCCTTGCCGTCCATCGCCTCGGTGACGGTGGTGGAGAGGACTCCGTCGTACGAGGTGATCTTGCCGTCGGCGATCTGGAGCAGCTCCGTGGACATGCCGAACTTGTGGGCGAGCGGCTGGAGCAGCTGGGTGCGGACCATCTTCGCCGCGCGTTCCACCGCGCCGCCCGACACCCAGGTGTGGCGGCCGTGCGTCGCCGGTCCCGCCGGGGGCTGGTCCGTGTCGACCGAGGCCACGTGCACCTCGTCGATGCCCAGGGTCTCCTGGACGATCTGCCGGGCGAGGGTGGAGAAGCCCTGGCCGGTCTCGACCGCCGCGCAGATGACCGTCGCGACGCCGTCGTGCACCTTCACCGTCGCGGTCGAGACCTCGTCGGTGCCCTCCGCGCCGAGCATGTGGACCATGCCGAGCGCGTAGCCCACTCCGCGGCGTACGGCGCCGGGCTCGCCCGCGCCCTCCGGGCCGCCCGGCAGCAGCCAGTCGTCCTCCGGGGAGTCCTTGGGGAGGGTGGGGAGGCGGAAGTCCCGTACCGCGCGCAGGAGTTCCGCGACGGGGGCCGGGCAGGTGACCGTCTGCCCCGTGGGCAGCAGGTCGCCGGTGGCCAGGACGTTGCGCAGGCGCAGCTCGGCCGGGTCCAGGCCCAGCTTCGTCGCGAGCTTGTCCATCTGGCCCTCGTAGGCCGCGCAGACCTGGAGGGCGCCCTCACCGCGGACGTGGCCGGACGGGGGGTTGTTGGTGCGTACGGCCCAGCCCTCGATGAAGGCGTGCGGGACGACGTACGGGCCGCAGGCGAAGGCGACCGCGGCGGCCAGCGACTCGGACGAGGAGTCGGCGTAGGCGCCGGCGTCGAGGAGGATCTGCGCCTCCACCTTCACCAGGCGGCCCTCGGTGTCCGCGTGGTGGCGGTAGCGGAGCAGGGTCGGGTGGCGGTGGGCGTGGCCGAGGAAGGACTCCTCGCGGGTCGCCGCGAGCTTGACCGGGCAGCCGGTGCGCAGGGCCAGCAGGCCGAGCGGGATCTGGAAGCTGCCGTCCTCCCGGTCGCCGGTGGCGCCGGGTACCCCCGTCACCACGACCTTCACCCGCTCCTGCTCCAGGCCGAAGCAGGCCGCCGCGCGGTCGCGGTCGGTGTGCGGGTCGGTGGACGCGGTGTAGATCTCGACGCCGCCGTCGGGGCGGGGGACCGCGAGGCCCGCTTCCGCGCCGATGGGGGCCGGGTCCTGGCGGCCGATGCGGTACAGGCCCTCGACGATGACCTCGCCGGCGATCTCGGGGTCGCCGAAGCTCAGCGGGATGTGCCGGATCAGGTTGCCGTCGGGGTGCAGGGGTTCGGCGGCGAACGCCTGTTCCGGGTCGGTGACCGGGTCCAGGATCTCGTACTCGACGGCGATGGCGGCGGCGGCGAGGCGCGCGGTGTCGGGGTGGTCGGCGGCCACGGCGGCGATGGCCTCGCCATGGTGGCGGACCAGTGTGGAGGCGAAGACCGGGCGGTCGGCGACGGTCCGGCCGTGCGCGGGGTCGCCGGGCACGTCCTCGTGGGTCACCACGACCCGGACCCCGGGCATCTCGGACGCGGCGGTGGTGTCGATCGAGACGATGCGGGCGTGCGCGTGCGGGGAGCGCAGCACGGCGGCCCACAGCAGACCCTCGGCCCACAGGTCGGCCGCGTAGGGGAAGGTGCCCTCTGTCTTCGCGCGGGCGTCGGCCGGTGGGAGCGAGGCGCCGAGCCCGTGCGCGGGCGGCTCCTGCGGAGCGCCCCCGGCCGCCGGGCTGCCGGTCGCGGTGGCCGCGTCGTTGGTCACGCCATGCCTCCGTCGTGCGGGTGGGGCTGCTGCTGGACACTGCCGGCTCCCGGCGGTGCCTGGTGCGGGATGCGCGCTTCGTCCGCGGCGGACGCGCCGCGCTCGGCGACCACTTCGCGTACCGCTTCGAGGACACCGCGGTAGCCGGAGCAGCGGCAGAGGTTGCCGCACAGGGCCTGGCGGGTCTCCAGCTCGCTGGGGGCGTGGTTGCCCTCAAGGAGGTCGTGCACGGTCATGGCCATGCCGGGCACGCAGAAGCCGCACTGGACGGCTCCGCAGGTGGCCAGCGCGCGCTGTACGTCGGAGGGCTCGCCGTCGGTGGCCAGGCCCTCGACGGTACGCACCTCACTGCCGGCGGTGGTGGCCGCGGGCACCAGGCAGGACGCGACGAGACGGCCGTCGACCTGCACGGCGCAGGCGCCGCACTCGCCCTGTGAGCAGCCGTCCTTGGCGCCGGCGAGGCCGAGGCGTTCGCGCAGGACGTACAGGAGGGACTCGCCGATCCAGGCCTCGGTGACGGGCCGGTCGGCGCCGTTCACCCGTAGGACGTAGGAGGCGTGGGGGTGTTCGCTGGGGACCGGTTCGGCGGGCGGGGCGACCGGCTCGGGCGCGGCCTCGGCTTCCGGTCCGGGTGCGGTGTCCGCCTCGGGCGCGGCGTGCGCGACCGCGTCCGGGGGCTGTTCGGCGGCCTCGCCCTGCTGCTGCTCCGGCAAGGACAGTGGCGGCATCGGGGTCGCCGAGGACGCGGATTCCTGGGCGTTCTCCGGCGCCGGCGCGTGTTCCTGGGCGAGCGCGGCGGCCCAGGGGGCGGGCGCCCCGCCCGGCAGCGTCATGCCCGCGTCGTCCGTGTTCGCCCAGGGCGCGTTGGCACCGCCGGGCAGGGTCACCGGGGGTCGGCCGTCGGACCACTGGGAGGCGAGGGCCGAGGTGGTGAACTCGCCCGATTCGTCCGGGAGATCACCCGGGGCCACCGGGATGGTCCACTGGCCCGTGAGCTCGGACGCGGAAGCGCCCGGGGCGCCACCGGCGGCCCCGGTTCCGCTGCCGGGCTCGTTCGCGGTGTCGCCGAAGTTCCACTGGCCCGTGGCGCCCGGCTCGTGCGGCGGAAGGGGGGCCGGGGCGGGGGCGGCTCCAGGCTCCGGCCAGCGCAGCTCGCCGGGCATCGACGGCAGGCTCCAGGTGCCGGTCGCGCCCGGACCGGCGTCCGTGCCCGGCGCCACCGGGCCGGGCGACGTGTCGTGCGGGGCGCCCTGCGGCGTGATGTGCGCCGGCGGTACGTAGTCGTGCCCCGGCGCGGCCAGCGGCTCGCCGATGCCCGTCATGCCCTCGGGCAGCTGCACGAACGCCGTGGCGTCCGCGTCGTACTCGCCGCCCTGCGGGATCGGCTGCCAGCCGCCGGGGGCCCGCGGGGCTCCGGCGGCCTCCTGCCCGCTCTCGCGCTCGTTCTCGGGTTCGTTCATGACAGTGCCCTCCCCAGCGCCCGTCGGGCCAGCGCGGCGACCGTGCGCCGCAGGTGCAGTACGGCGGGCAGCAGCGCGGGAGGTGTCTCTCCCCCGTCCACCGCCGGCGCCGGGTCCGGGATGCACGCCGCGGCGACGTACTCGCCGAACGCCGCACACGCCTCGGGCGCCAGCTTGCGGTCCGCGTCCCACTCGATGAGCGAGGCGATCCAGCGCTCCGCCTCCATGGGGCGCAGCGGCATCGGTGCGATCGCGCCGACCGCGCAGCGCACCTCGCGCCGCGCCGGGTCGAGGACCAGGGCGACGGAGGCGCTGGCGCGGCCGGGCCCGGTGCGCCCGGTGGCCTTGAAGAACACCTGGGGGGCATGCAGCAGTGGCACCCGTACGAAGCCGATGAGCTCGCCGGCGCCGAGCATTTCGCGGCCGGCCAGCAGGTGGGACACGGGGATCGTGCGGCGCGCGCCGCCCGGTCCGGCGATCACCAACGTGGCTTCCAGCGCGGCCAGGACGGGCAGCGCGTCGCCGGTCGGGGCGCCGGTGACGATGTTGCCGCCCAGCGTCCCGGCGTTGCGAATCTGCGGCGGGCCCGCGGCGCGCGCGGCGGCGGCCAGGGCCGGGATGAGGGCGGCGAAGTCGGGCCGTCCCATCCGGGCGTGGGTGAGACCGGCGCCGAGCAGCGCGTGGCCGTCCTGGTACTGCCAGCCGCGGATCTCGCTGATCCGGCCGAGCCCGACCAGGGCGGCGGGCCTCAGCTGCCCGGAGTTCACCGATGCCATCAGGTCCGTGCCGCCCGCGACGGGCACGGCGGCAGGCATGGCGGTGAGCGCCGCCACGGCCTCGTCGAGCGAGACCGGGAGCGTCACGGACTGCGCTGCCTGCGGTGCGTGCGTGGTCAACCCAGCTGCCCCTTCCCGGTGTCCCGGCTGTGCCGTCTGTTGCGCCGTACGGTACGTGCTCACAGCCCGGACGTGGCAACTCTGGCACATCTTGCGAACCGTCCGACGCGAGGGTCCACCCGGGGACTCTCGTCCCCCACCAGGGCATTGGTCCGCTTTCGCACCTCATTGGCGGTGCGTGCGAAATGCCACTCTTCAGTGACCGTTGTACGACTTATGCCGTCCGGGGCTTCGAGTTGTGCCGGGCCGGGGCCTCCACGGTCCCAGGCCCCGGACGGCGGGGCAGTCGGCTCGCGGTCCTCTCACACGTTCGGGGGCGCGCCCTCGATCGGGCGTCCGAGACTGGCCGTCGCCCCTTCCGGAGCGGGCCGCTTCTGCCACGGCAATGGGCCGCCGGGCGGCCGGTAGCCGACGCCCATCGCGTCAAGTCGGGCGTAGTGCCCGGCCATCCGCGTCTCGAAGCCGGCGAAGTCGCGGTCCGCGGGGGCGGGCAGCGCCGACCAGGCGACCTCGGCGAAGGCGGCGAGGCGCGGGAACGTCTGGTAATCGACGCGGCCCTGGTTCTCCATCACCTCGGTCCAGACGTTGGCCTGGGTGCCGATGACATGACGTGCCTCCTCCTCGGTGAGCTGCGGCGGAACGGGCTCGAAGCGGTAGACGTCCTCCAGGGTGCGTACGTATCCGATGGGCATCGGCTCGTCCGGCCCGCCGTCCTGCCGGTGGTCCAAGTACACCTGCTGCTCCGGGCACATGACGACGTCGTGTCCGGCCCTGGCCGCGGCGATGCCGCCCGCGTAGCCGCGCCAGGACGACACCGCGGCGCCGGGCGCGAGGCCGCCTTCAAGGATCTCGTCCCAGCCGATGAGCCGGCGTCCGCGCTCGGCCAGCCAGGTGTCGAAGTGCCGGATGAACCAGGACTGCAGCTCTTCCTCGTCGGCGAGGCCCAGTTCCTTCATACGGGCCTGGGCGGCCGGGGACGCCTTCCACTGGTCCTTCATCGCCTCGTCGCCGCCGACGTGGATGAAGGTGGAGGGGAAGAGATCGAGGAGCTCCTCGAAGACGCCCTCGTAGAAGCGCAGGGTCTCGTCCGTGGGCGCCAGGACGTTCGCGTTGATGCCCCAGGTGTCCCAGACCTTGAGCGCCGCCGTGTCGACGACGTCGGTGTTGCCGAGCTGCGGGTAGGCGCTGATCGCGGCCTGCGAGTGGCCCGGGATCTCGATCTCGGGGACGACGGTGATGTGCCGCTCGGCGGCGTACGCGACGATCTCGCGGATGTCGCCTTGCGTGTAGTAGCCGCCGTGCGGCGTGTCGGTCCACAGCTCCGACGCCCGATGGCCCCATTTGGTGCGCGCGCGCCACGCGCCGACCTCGGTGAGCTTCGGGTGGCGCTTGATCTCGACGCGCCAGCCCTGGTCGTCGGTGAGGTGGAAGTGGAAGACGTTGAGCTTGTGCGCGGCGAGCAGGTCCAGGTAGCGCAGGACGCCGTCCTTGGGCATGAAGTGCCGTGACACGTCGAGCATCAGGCCGCGCCAGCCGAAGCGCGGCTTGTCCTCGATGGCCACCATCGGCACCGACCACTCGCGCGCCGCGTCGAGGGGCGCGCGCCGGTGGGCGTCCGGGCCGAGCAGCTGACGCAGGGTCTGCGCGCCCCAGAAGACGCCTGCCGCGCTGCCGCCCACCAGGAGCACCAGATAGCCGTCCACGACGAGGCGGTAGCCCTCCGGGCCCAGCTCGTCCTCGACCTCGGGGTCGATGCGCAGCTCGATACGGCTGCTGTCGTCGCCGTCCGGCAGCGGCAGCCCGGTCGCGGCGCCGACCGTGGCGCGCAGCCAGCGGGCGACACCCTCGGTGCCGGGATGCGCGACCAGAACGGTGTCGTGGCCGAGTGGGTAGTGGCCCTGGGCGGGGGGCGCCCAGGCGGCGGCGGGGGGCGCCGGGACCAGATCGAGCATGACGTCAGTCCTTAACCGCTCCGCCCAGTCCGGAGACCAGGCGTCGCTGTACGAGTACGAAGAAGACCAGTACCGGGATGGTCATCACCGTCGAGGCTGCCATGATCCCTCCCCAGTCGTTCTCCTCGGGCTTGAAAAAGACCAGGAGCGCCATCGGCAGGGTCGACTGGGAGGTGTCGCTGATGATGAAGGACTTGGCGAAGAGGAAGTCGTTCCACGTCGAGATGAAGGAGAAGACGCTCGTGGCGACCAGGCCGGGGAAGACCAGCGGGAAGAGGATCTGCCACAGGAACCGGGTGCGGCTGGCGCCGTCGATGTACGCCGCTTCCTCCAGGGCCTCGGGGACCGCCTTGACGAAGCCGCGGAGCATCCACACCGCGAACGGCAGCGAGAAGGCGATGTGCGGGAGGATCAGCGAGCCGAGCGTGTTGAGCATGCCGAAGTCGCGCATCTGGAAGAACAGCGGGATCGTCAGCGCCTCGATCGGCACCATCTGCGCCACCAGGAACATGATGAGCAGCGTCGTGCGGAACTTGAAGCGGAACCGGGTCACGGCCGTCGCCGCGAGGAACGCGATGAGCGCGGAGGCGATGACCACGGTGCCGGCCACCAGCAGGCTGTTGAGGAAGTAGCGGCCGAATTCCTCCTGTTCGAAGACGCGCCGGAAGGAGTCCAGGGACGGCGAGAGGGTCCAGGGCTTGGCGTCCGTCGACTGGATCTCGCCGGCCGGCTTGAAGGCGGAGAGGACCATCCAGTAGAGCGGGAAGGCCACGGCGACCGCGATCAGCAGCGCGGAGACCTCCGCCGCCAGCCGCCAGGGGCGGCGCATTCGTGCACGGACGAAATTCGAGGTGCTCACAGCTCTTCCCCCTGGCGTCGCAGCAGCCGCAAGTACACGAGGGTGACGGCCAGCAAGATCACCAGCATCACCACCCCGATCGCCGAGCCCAGGCTGTACTGCGAGGACGCGAAGGCCTTCTGGTAGGCGTAGACGTTGAGTACGAGGTTCTGGCCGGCGATGCCTCCGCCGTTGGTCATGACGTAGATCTGGGTGAAGACCTTGAAGTCCCAGATGATCGACTGGATGGTGACGACCACCAGGATCGGCCGCAGCATCGGTGCCGTGACCGACCGCCAGATCCGCCACTGCGAGGCCCCGTCGAGGGACGCCGCCTCCAGGACCTCGCCGGGGATGGCCTTGATGCCCGCGTAGACGGTCACCATCACGAACGGGAACGAACACCAGACGACTTCGAGGAGGACCAGCGCGAAGGCGCTGTAGCGCTCGTACGTCCAGGAGAAGTCGCCCAGGCCCAGGACCTTGTTGACCGGGCCGAAGTCCGGGTCGAAGAGGAAGACCCAGACCGTCGACCCGGTGATGGCGGGGGTGGCCCAGGCGCCGAGGGCGGCCATCATCAGGATGAGCCGGGGCAGGGCCCTGATGCGGGTCAGCAGGACCGCGAGGGTGCAGCCCACCCCCAGGGTGGTGAGCACGCAGGCCGCGGCGAAGAGCACGGTGGCGAGCAGGACCTGCCAGAACTGGGGGTCGTTGAACAGTTCCTGGTAGTTCCCGAGCCCCTTGAAGGTGGTCGGTTCGCCGCCGCTGACCTGGGCCTGGGTGTACTCCAGGAAGGAGATCAGGCCGAGTTGGTAGATGGGGTAGACGAGCAGCCCACCGAGTACGACGAGGGCGGGCGCGAGGTAGAGCCAGGGGGTCCAGCGGCTGCCGTGCCGCCCGGACCGCTTGCGCGGCGCGGGCGGCGGGGCGCTCTTGCGGACCGCGGCGGGCGCCGGGGCCGGGTCCGCCGTCACGTTCTGCGTCATCGGGCTCAACCTGCGGACCCGAAGGCGTCGTTCATCTTCTTCGCGGCGTCGCCGGAGGCGGCGGCGACGTCCTTGCGACCGCTGACGACCTCCTGGAACATCGTCGGCAGGACCAGCGAGGAGTCGATCTGCGCCCAGCCCGGCGAGGCCGGGGCGGCCTTGGCGCCCGCGTCGAGCGTCGCGATGAACGGCTCGATGAACGGCTCCTTGAGCGCGGCCTCCTTGCGGACGTCGGTGTACGTCGGCAGGAAGCCCATCGCGCCGAACAGGTCGGCCTGCGTCTTCTTGCCGGCCAGGGACTTCATCAGGTCGACGGCGAGCGTGCGGTGCGAACTGCTCTTGAGTACGCCGAGGTTGTTGCCCCCCGCGAAGGCCGGGGCGATCTCGCCCGCCTTGGTGCTGGGCAGCGGCACGACCGCGTACTTGCCCTTCACGCTGCCGGCCTCGACGGCGGCGTGGCTGAAGTCGCCGCCGATCGCCATGGCCGCCTTGCCGGAGGCGAAGGCGGTGACGGTGTCGTTGCCGCCCATCTCGGCGCACTTGGCGGCCGGGCAGTTGTCGCCGCCGAAGAGCGAGGTGTACGCCTTGATGCCCTTCTGCGCGGCCGGGCTGTCGATGGCGGCCTTGTACGTGCCGCCGTCCTCCTCGGCGATCTCGCCGCCGTTGGCCCAGATGAAGGGCATCGCGCCGTAGGTGTACGCACCGCCGACGGCGAGCCCGTAGAGCTCCGGCTTCTCCTTGTGGATCTTCTTGGCGGTGGAGATCAGCTCGGCCTGCGACTTGGGTGGCTCGATGCCCAGGTCCTTGAAGACGTCGGTGCGGTAGTAGAGGGCGCGTACGCCGACGAAGAGCGGGGCGCCGTAGACCTTGTCGTCGACCGTCACCGATTCCTTGGCGGTCGGGTCGGTGTCCTTGGCCTCGTCCCAGGCGCCGAACTCCTCGGTGACGTCGGCGAGTCCGCCGTCCTTGACGTAGCCCGCGGTGTCGGTGTTGCCGTACTCGATCAGGTCCGGTGCGCTCTTGGGGTCGTTGAAGGCGGCCTTGATCCGCTGGGCGCGGGTCTCCACCGGTATGTACTCGATCTCGACCTTGGCGTCCTTGTTCTTCGCCCGGAACGCGGCGACCGCCCGGTCGACCACCTTCTCCTTGGGCTTGTTGCTGACCTCCTGGAAGAGCCAGACGCGCAGGGTGCCGCTCTTCTCGTCCTTCTTCGCGCTGGTGTCGGAGGTCTGCGGGGCGCAGGCGGTGGCGGTGAGTCCGGCCAGGACAAGTGCGGCGGCGGGCGCGGTGATTCGAGCAGAGAGCTTCATCCGGGACTCCTGTGAGTCGGCGTTGCAGGATACGCAACGGCGGTTTCGCACTGCACAACAGCAGGAGGCTAAAGCCGCCCCCACCCGCGAACAAGAGGTCTCAACCACCTTGTGACCAGGGGGAGCATCCCGTGCAACGCGAAGGGCCCCCGCAGAGCGCGTTCAGCGCTCCGCGGGGGCCCTTCGTACGGGGTGGTCCCGTTACTACTTCTTGTCGCCCTTGCCGTCCTTGCCGCCCTTGTCCTTGCCACCGCCCGCGCCGAGATCCTCGAAGATCTCCTTGCACATCGGGCAGACCGGGTACTTCTTCGGGTCGCGTCCCGGGACCCAGACCTTGCCGCACAGCGCCACGACGGGGGTGCCCTCCAGGGCACTCGCCATGATCTTGTCCTTCTGGACGTAATGGGCGTAGCGCTCGTGGTCGCCATCCCCGTGGGACGTCTGCGGCGCCGGCTCGACGAGGGTCCCCGTACCCGTGCCTCGGTCGGGCTGGGGCTGGGACTCGGGCTCAAGAGTGCTCATGGCATCCAAGGGTACCCACGCTCGCGCGGCGACGGGAGCGCCAGGCCGCCGCCCCCTCGGACACCCGGCCGCCCGGGGGGTGCCGGGCCGTTCTCCGAGACGTCGTGGGGCGCGGCACGCGCACCCCCTAGTTGAGCGAGGCGTCGTCCGGGTAGGTCGCGATCACCGCGAGCTTGCTGCGCTGCCTGCGCAGGACGGCGCGCCACAGGCTCGCCGGCTCCGGTGACGACACGTCGCCGGGCTCCGACTCGACGACGTACCACGCCCCGTCGCTCAGCTCCTCCTCCAGTTGCCCGGGGCCCCAGCCCGAGTACCCCGCGAAGATGCGCAGCGAGCCCAGCGCCGCGGCGAGCAGCTCCGGCGGGGCCTCCAGGTCGACCAGGCCGATCGCGCCGTGGACACGCCGCCAGCCGACCGGGTCCCGCCCGCCCGGGTGCGGCCGGGAGCCCGGGGCGGCGCCCTCGTCGCCGGGGACCACCGCCACGCCGAGCGCGGAGTCGAGTGAGACCGGGCCACCCTGGAACACGACGCCGGGGGAACCGGCGAGGGCGGCCCACGGCAGCAGGATGTCGCCGACCCGCACCGGGGTCGGGCGGTTGAGGACCACGCCGAGGGAACCCTCATCGTCATGGTCGATGAGGAGCACCACCGCACGGTCGAAATTCGGGTCCGCGAGCGCCGGCGTGGCCACCAGCAGCCGTCCTGTGAGCGAGGACACCTCCGTCATGGCAGACATGATCCCGCATCTTCGTCCTCCTGGGGGAGCGGACTGCGATGAGCAGGCACGCGCAGCTCAGGGCGCACCGGAGCAGGAGGAGCGCACCGGCCGCCGGCGGTGACCGTGTGCCGACGACCCGGAGCGCAGCGTGTTGTGGCGAACCCATGACGTGCCGGAGCGGCCCTTCGCCTTACGGGACCAGGGGGTAACGCCATTACCCTTACCCCTTGGCCACCTGTCCGACGACACCGGAACGCGAGATTCATGACCGGCACTGACGATGTACTGCTTGTCCACGGCGGCACCCCGCTCGAGGGCGAGATCCGTGTCCGCGGCGCGAAGAACCTGGTGCCGAAGGCGATGGTCGCCGCGCTGCTCGGCAGCGGCCCGAGCCGGCTGCGCAACGTGCCCGACATCCGCGATGTGCGCGTCGTACGTGGGCTGCTGCAGCTGCACGGTGTGACGGTACGTCCCGGTGACGAGCCGGGTGAGCTGATCCTCGACCCGTCGCACGTCGAGAGCGCGAATGTCGCCGACATCGACGCGCACGCGGGCTCCTCGCGCATCCCGATCCTGTTCTGCGGCCCGCTGCTGCACCGCCTCGGCCACGCCTTCATTCCGGGGCTGGGCGGCTGCGACATCGGCGGTCGGCCGATCGACTTCCACTTCGAGGTGCTGCGCCAGTTCGGCGCGACGATCGAGAAGCGCGAGGGCGGCCAGTACCTGGAGGCCCCGCAGCGCCTGCGCGGCTGCAAGATCCGGCTGCCGTACCCGTCGGTCGGCTCGACGGAGCAGGTGCTCCTGACGGCCGTGCTGGCCGAGGGCGTCACCGAGCTGTCGAACGCCGCCGTGGAGCCGGAGATCGAGGACCTCATCTGCGTACTGCAGAAGATGGGCGCGATCATCTCCATGGACACCGACCGGACCATCCGGATCACCGGTGTCGACCAGCTCGACGGCTACACGCACCGCGCGCTCTCGGACCGCCTGGAGGCGGCCTCCTGGGCGTCCGCGGCGCTCGCCACCGAGGGCAACATCTATGTGCGCGGCGCGCAGCAGCGCTCGATGATGACGTTCCTGAACACGTTCCGCCGGGTCGGCGGCGCGTTCGAGGTCGACGACGAGGGCATCCGCTTCTGGCACCCGGGCGGCCCGCTCAACGCGATCGCGCTGGAGACGGACGTGCACCCCGGCTTCCAGACGGACTGGCAGCAGCCGCTGGTGGTGGCGCTGACGCAGGCCTCGGGCCTGTCGATCGTCCACGAGACGGTGTACGAGTCGCGCCTGGGCTTCACGTCCGCGCTGAACCAGATGGGCGCGCACATCCAGCTGTACCGCGAGTGCCTGGGCGGCTCCAACTGCCGGTTCGGCCAGCGCAACTTCCTGCACTCGGCGGTCGTCAGCGGCCCGACGAAGCTGCAGGGCGCCGACCTGGTCATCCCCGACCTGCGAGGCGGCTTCTCGTACCTGATCGCGGCGCTCGCCGCACAGGGCACGTCCCGGGTGCACGGCATCGATCTGATCAACCGCGGCTACGAGAACTTCATGGACAAGCTGGTGGAGCTCGGCGCGAAGGTGGAACTGCCGGGCGGGGCGCTGGTCTAGCCACGCCTGCCGCACACGCCGAAACGCCGGACGGGCCGAAAGGATTTCTTTCGGCCCGTCCGGCGTTCGAGGACACCCGGCGGCAGCCGCGAAAGGTCACGGCGGGCAGGGGCGGGTGGGACACGCCTAGCGCAGCGCCACCAGTACCGGATTCTCGTGCGGCGTCACCGTGCACCGCGCCCCCACGCCCAGCTGACCCGCCTCCCAGCTCGGCAGATCCGCCTTGAAGGCGACCCCCGAGTCGGTGACCAGATGCAGCCGGGTCGTCGCCCCGAGGAACGTCGCGACGCGTACGGTCGCGTCCTGACCGGCGCCGCCCTTCGCCCGCGCGCCGACCGCGAGCCCCTCCGGGCGCAGCAGGACATCGACCTCGACGCCCACCCCGGGAACGTCCCCGTGCACCGGCAGGCGCCGCCCGAAGATCTCCACGACGCCGCCTTCGCGCACCGTCCCCGGCAGCCGGTTCATCGTGCCGACGAACTCCGCGACGAACGGGGTCGAGGGCCGCTCGTACAACTCCGAAGGCGCGGCGCACTGTTCGAGCCGGCCGTCCTTCATCACGGCGACGCGGTCCGCCATGGACAGCGCCTCCTCCTGGTCGTGGGTGACGAAGACCGTGGTGATGCCGAGCTCCAGCTGGATGCGCCGGATCTCCTCGCGCAGCGAAAGCCGCACCTTCGCGTCCAGCGCCGACAGCGGCTCGTCCAGGAGCAGCACGCGGGGCCGGACGGCCAGCGCGCGGGCCAGCGCGACGCGCTGCTGCTGGCCGCCGGAGAGCTGGTGCGGGTAGTGGCCGCCGCGGCCGGGCAGGCCGACCAGCTCCAGGAGTTCCTGTGCCCGCGCCTTGCGTTCGGCGGCGCCGGCCCGCCGCACCCGCAGTCCGTACGCCACGTTCTCGGCGGCCGTCATGTTCGGGAAGAGGCTGTACGACTGGAAGACCATGCCGATGTCGCGACGGTTGGCGGGCAGCGCCGTGACGTCCTTGCCGTCCATCAGGAGCTCGCCGCCGTCGGCGGTCTCGAAGCCCGCGATGATGCGCAGCGCGGTGGTCTTGCCGCAGCCCGACGGGCCGAGGAGTGCGACGAGTTCGCCGGGCGCGATGTCCAGGTCGAGGCCGTCGAGAGCGACCGTGGAGCCGAACTCCCGGCGCAGGTTCTTCAGTTGCACGGGAACGCTCATGACGCGGAAATCCTTCGGTTGCGGCCGCCGGCCAGGGTGGTGAGCAGGAGCAGCAGCCCCCAGGCGATCAGCAGGCTCAACATGGCCGCAGCGGCGGACAGTTGGGCCTCGGTCTCGCCGACCTCCACCATCCACACCGCGAACGGCGCGAAGCCCAGCACGGAGGCGACGGTGTACTCACCGAGCACCATGGCCAGGCTGAGCACCGCCCCGCCGACCACCGCGGTGCGCAGGTTCGGTACGACGACCCGCAGCAGGGTCTGGGTGCGTGAGGCGCCCAGGCTGCGGGACGCCTCGACGAGGGTGCGCAGGTCGACGGCGCGCAGCCCCGCGTCCAGCGAGCGGTGCAGGAACGGCAGCGACATCACGGTGTAGACGAGGACCAGGATCAGCGGGAAGTCCTTGTCGAGCAGTGCCTGGAACGTCCCGTACAGCGGCGTCGCGGCGAGGTCCGTCTGCCAGGACAGGACCGTGTTGACGCCGGCCACCAGCGCGATCGGCGGCACGACCAGCGGCATCATCGACAGCACCCCGATCACGGAACGCAGCTTGGGGAAGTACAGCGCGACAGCGACCGTGGTCGGCACCATCAGCAGCAGCCCGAGAAGCACCGTGGCGAGCCCGAGCGAGACGGACAGCAGCAGGCTGCCGGTCATCCCTTCGGAGCCGAGGCCCTGGGTGTACGCCTCGAAGCTGATGCCGCCGGGGTTGTCGACGGTGTACCAGAGGGAGGCGCCCACGGGCACCAGGAAGTAGAGCGCGGCCAGCGACAGCACCGGCCCGCGTGAGGTCATCCGAGCCATCGGGCACTCCGTCGCTGCAGCGGGATCTGGACGGCCATC
The DNA here is from genome assembly GCF_051131715.1 of Streptomyces sp. A5-4. Lineage (NCBI taxonomy): Bacteria > Bacillati > Actinomycetota > Actinomycetes > Kitasatosporales > Streptomycetaceae > Streptomyces > Streptomyces sp. A5-4. Next base: position 2,858,443 of record NZ_CP178591.1, read on the forward strand.
ACGAGCAGCGCGATCACGACCATGTTGAGGCTCATCGCGAGCGCCAGGTTCTCCTGGCCGACCAGCACGTTGCCGTTCAGCGCGTTGGCGATCTGGATGGTGATCAGCGGTACGGAGCTGCCGGTCATCACGGCCGCGGTGGCGTGCGAGGCGAAGGCGGTGCCGAACATCAGCACCGCGCCGCCGAGCAGCGCCGGGGTGAGCACCGGGATGCCGATGTGCCGCCAGAACTGGCCGCGGGTCGCCCCGCAGGAGGCGGCGGCCTCCTGCCACTGGACGCGCAGCCCGTCGAGCGCGGGCAGCACGGTGACGACCATCAACGGGATCATGAAGTACAGGTACGCGAGGACCAGGCCGGTGAAGCTGTAGAGGCTGAAGCCGGTGGATTCCAGGGACAGCAGCTTGGTGAGCGTGCCGGTGGTGCCGAGCGTCGCGATGAACGCGAAGGCGAGCGGCGCGCCGCTGAAGTTCGCGAGGACCCCGGACGCGGAGACGACGAGCTTGCGCAGGGTCGGCCGCTTCGACGTGACGACGGCCTGGGCGATCAGCGCGCCGAAGACGGTCGCGAGCAGCGCGCTGAACAGCGAGAGCCTGACGCTGCCGGCGAGCCCGGTCGCGTACGCGCCGGAGAGCGAGCCCTCCAGGTTGGCGAGGCTGTACACACTCGCGCCGGTCACCGGGTCGGTGACGACGAACGCGTTGTACGCCATGGTCCCGGCGGGCAGGCCGAAGCAGAGCGCGAGGAAGAGGAAGTACGGGACGACTGCGGGCCAGCGGTGCCGGCGCCCGCGGCGCACGGACCGGCCGCGGGGGCGGGCGGCGCCGAGGGTGGGGACGGCGCCGCCCTTCACCCCGTCGGCCTCGGCCACCGGGGCCGTGGGGGCGACTTGGTCGGTCATGCTCAGCTGACCGCCTTGCCCCAGCCCTGGACGACGGCCTCCTTGGCCTTCGCCTCCTGCTGCGGCGTCACGGTCTTGGGGGTGCCCTTGACCTCGGGGATCTTGGCGGCGGCGGCCTTGTCGGCGCTGCCGTCCTTGTCCATGACCTCGAACAGGGCTGGGCGGGAGAAGCCCTTGAGCCAGATGTTCTGGCCTTCGTTGCTGTAGATGAACTCCAGCCACAGGCGCGCGGCGGCCGGGTGCGGGGCGTGCTTGTTGACGCCCTGGTTGTAGTAGTTGGAGTACTGACCGTCCGAGGGGACGGTGACCTTCCAGTCGACGCCCTTGGCCTTGAGCTTCTCGCCGTACCCGAGGTTCAGGTAGTCCCAGTCGATCGAGATCGGTGTCTCGCCCTTCTGGATGGTGGCGAGGGTCGACTCGGCGGGGACGTAGTTGCCCTTCTCCTTGAGCTTCTTGAAGAAGTCGAGGCCGGGCTGGATGTCGTCGAGCGAGCCGCCGTTGGAGAGCGAGGCGGCGAAGACCGTGGCGAGCGCGGAGCTGGACTCGGTCGGGTTGCCGTTGAGGGCGACCTTGTTCCTGTACGCCGGGTCGAGCAGTTCCGCGAAGGTCTCGGGGCACTTCTTGACGGCCTTGGCGTCACAGCCGATGGAGACGTAGCCGCCGTAGTTGTTCAGGAACGAACCGTCGGGCTGCTTCTGCGCGGCGGGTATCTTGTCCCAGCCCTCGACCTTGTACGGGGCGAGGAGCTTCTGCGCCTTGGCGTTCTGCATGTACGCCGTGCCGAGGTCCAGCGCGTCGACGGCGCGGTCCTGGCCCTTGCGCTTGGCGGCCGCGTTCAGCGCCTGCTGGCTGCTGCCGCCGGGGTTCTCGTTGTTGACCTTGATCTTGTACTTCTTCTCGAAGGTCTCGATCATCTCGCCGTAGTTGGCCCAGTCGGGAGAGAGCGCGTAGACGTTCAGCTCGCCCTCCTTCTCGGCCGCCAGGGCGAGCTTGTCCATCCCGCCGAGGTCCGCGGCCGAGCTCGCCGCCGCGGCCTTGCTGCCGCCGCCGACGGTGTCGGGGGCCGAGCCACAACTGGTGGCCAGAGTGACGGTCGCGAGCGCGGCCCCCACAAGGAGGAGCGAGCGGCTGGGGCGGGGCGAACGGGATGGGTGCACGTTGTACTCCTGGGTCCTCGGCCGGCCACCTGTATGTACAAGCCGACAGCACTAAGCCAGCGCAAACTAGCAGCACCCCGCCGCTTCGACCAAGCATTCACATCAATAAAACCCCAGGTCAAAAGCGTTATGAAGAGGGAGGTTTAAGGCTGGGGGAAGTGGTAAGAAGCAGACCTCCCCCCTGGGGAGATGCATGATGCTGCGCACAGATGCCATGATGCAGCACCCCGTCCCACCAGCGGCGGGGAGCATGAGGAGCACAGTGACCCGACGGCACCAGCAGATCACCGAGGCCCTGCGCCACGCCATCGCCGACGGCCGGTACCCGGTGGGCGGCGCCCTGCCATCGGAGTCCGAACTGGCCGCGCTGTACGACGTCTCGCGCGGTACGGTCCGGCACGCCATCGGCACCCTGCTCGACGCCGGGCTGATCGGCTCCCGGCAGGGCGCCAGGCACGTCGTCATGTCCACCGCGCCGAGCCAGAGCTTCAGCGAGCTGCGCAGCTTCGCGCAGTGGGCCAGGGCGGGCGGGCACGTCCCCGGCGGCCTGGTCCTGGACTCGGCGCGCGGCGCCGCGGACGGCGAGGAGGCGGCCCTGCTGCGGCTCGCGCCCGGCGATCCGGTGCTGCGCGTACGGCGACTGCGGACCCTCGACGGGGACCCGGTGCTGCTTGAGCGCACCGTGTACGCCGGCTGGGTCGCCGACGCGGTGGAGCGGCTGCCCGCCGACTGCGAGTCCGTGACGACGGCCCTGCGGGACTCCACCGGCCTGGTCTTCGCGCACGGCGAGCACCACCTGGACGCGGTGGCCGCCGGCACCGTGGACGCCAAGGAGCTCGGCGTCCGGCGCGGCAGCCCGCTGCTGCGGGTGCGCCGCACCACCACCAGCGGCGAAGGCCGCCCCGTGGAGACCTCGGACGACCGCTACCGGCCGGGCGCGGTGGTCTTCACCGTGCGCAACTCCACCCGGGCCAACCCGCTGGCCCGCACCACCGCCGACTGACCCTTCCCGCACGTCAAGACCCCCTAGCGAACGTGAGCCACACATGCCATCCCCCGCTCTGCCCGCCGCCCTGCTGTGCGACATGGACGGCACCCTCGTCGACACCGAGCACCAGTGGCTCGACGTCGTGGCCGCCCTGCTGCGCGAGCACGGTCTGCCCGCGGGCCCCGCGGAGCTGGCGCCCTTCGCGGGCGCCGCCGTCGGCAGCGCGGCCGGGCTGCTGGCCCGCGAGCACGGCGTGACCGGGACGGCCGAGCGGCTGGACCGGGACTTCACCGCCCGGGTCGCCGCCGGCATCACCATTCAGCCCGGCGCCCTGCGCCTCCTGGACCGGGCCGGGGAGCTGGGCATACCGGCGGCCCTGGTGACCGCGTCGGAGCGGCCGGTGGCCGATCTGGTGCTGGCCGCGCTGGGCGCGCACCGCTTCGCCGCCTCGGTGGCCTCCGGCGAGACGCCGCGCGGCAAGCCCCACCCGGACCCGTATCTGGCCGCCGCGGCGGCCCTGGGGGTGGATCCGGCGCTCTGCCTCGCCGTGGAGGACACCCCGACCGGCGCCACAGCCGCCCTGGCGGCGGGCTGCAGGCTGCTGGCGGTTCCTTCGGTGCCCGGCATCGCCTCGGGCCCCCGCACGGTCCTGGTGGCGTCCCTGACGGACGTGGACCTGGCCACCGTCTGAGACCCGGACACGGATCGCCCCGGCGGCCCGTCCGGGTCGTACGAACACAGGTCCTAGCGGCGCGAGTACGCCGAAGGGGGGCGGGCGGCCCGAAGGGGTGGGCATGCCGAAGGGGGCGCCCTCCCGGCGTGTTCCGGGTGGACGCCCCCTTCGGATGTGCCTAGGGGGGTTACTTGCCCTTGGCGGCTTCCTTGAGCTTGGAGCCCGCGGAGACCTTCACGCTGTAGCCGGCCGGGATCTGGATCGGGTCGCCGGTCTGCGGGTTACGAGCGGTGCGAGCGGCACGGTGGGTGCGCTCGAAGGTCAGGAAGCCGGGGATGGTGACCTTCTCGTCGCCCTTGGCGACAATCTCGCCAACGGTCTCGGCGAGAGCGGCCAGAACGGCGTCGGCGTCCTTGCGGGTTACCTCGGCACGGTCGGCCAGGGCGGCCACCAGCTCACTGCGGTTCATGTTGTTACTCCCGTGTTCTTCTTGCCTGTGAGGCGTGAGATCGAAGCCGATGCTGCCAGGGCCCTCGGACAGTCCCCGGACCCGGGTCTGTCGTCAGACCCTCGCGCCCGAATATGCATCCTGCCCCCACCAGCGGCGGGAAAGCCAATCCGGCACCCTCCGGAGTCACACGAAAAGCGCCACTGCCTCGACGTGGTGACGCTCCGTCTGCTTCCGGAAGCGGACCGCAGGGTTCTGCGGGGGCCGGCGGGCTCTTTGCCCGCCACCCTAGAGGGGCCGACGGGGCCCCGCGTTCCGCGACGCGCCGGGCGTCAGACGGAAGGCTGCGCGGACGTGGGGCCCGTCACAGCCTTTGCGGCCGTACGGACCGCTCCGGCGACCGCGCCCGCCACCTTGTCGTTGAAGACGGACGGAATGATGTAGTTCGGGTTGAGCTCGTCCTCGGAGACGACATCGGCGAGGGCGGTGGCCGCCGCCAGCATCATCTCCGTGTTGACGGTGCGGGAATGGGCGTCGAGCAGGCCGCGGAAGACGCCCGGGAAGACCAGCACATTATTGATCTGGTTCGGGAAGTCGGAGCGTCCCGTGGCCACAACAGCCGCCGTCTGACGGGCGATCGCCGGGTCGACCTCGGGGTCGGGGTTCGCGAGCGCGAACACGATCGCGCCGTCCGCCATCGCCGCGACGTCGTCCCCGTTGAGGACATTGGGGGCCGAGACGCCGATGAAGACGTCGGAGTCGACCACGGCCTCCTTGAGGGTGCCGCGGACGCCCTCCGGGTTGGTGTTGTCGGCGACCCAGCGCAGCGGCGACTCGGGCGCGGCGGCGACCAGGTCCTCGCGGTCCGCGTGCACGACACCGTGGATGTCGGCGACAACGGCGTGCTTGACACCCGCGGCGATCAGGAGCTTCAGGATGGCCGTGCCCGCGGCGCCGGCCCCGGACATGACGACCCGTACGTCACCGATGGACTTGCCGACCACCCGCAGCGCGTTGGTCAGTGAGGCGAGCACCACAATGGCCGTGCCGTGCTGGTCGTCATGGAAGACCGGGATGTCGAGGGCCTCGCGCAGCCGTGCCTCGATCTCGAAGCAGCGGGGCGCCGAGATGTCCTCCAGGTTGATGCCCGCGAAGCCGGGGGCGATGGCCTTGACGACGGCGACGATCTCATCGGTGTCCTGGGTGTCCAGGCAGATCGGCCAGGCGTCGATGCCGGCGAAGCGCTTGAAGAGCGCCGCCTTGCCCTCCATGACCGGCAGGGCGGCCATCGGGCCGATGTTGCCGAGGCCGAGCACCGCCGAGCCGTCCGTCACGACCGCGACGGAGTTGCGCTTGATGGTGAGGCGACGGGCGTCCTCGGGGTTCTCGGCGATCGCCATGCAGACCCTCGCCACACCCGGGGTGTAGATCATCGAGAGGTCGTCACGGTTGCGGATGGGGTGCTTGGACGACATCTCGATCTTACCGCCGAGGTGCATCAGGAACGTACGGTCGGAGACCTTGCCCACCACCACGCCGACGATGCGGCGCAGTTCCTCGACGATCTCGTCGGCGTGCGACGTGGAGGAGGCCGCGATCGTGACGTCGATCCGCAGCTTCTCGTGGCCGGACGCGGTGACGTCGAGGCCGGTCACGGAGCCGCCGGAGGCTTCGACGGCCGTGGTGAGCTGACTGACCGCGGTCCCGCTCGCGGGGACCTCCAGTCGGACCGTCATCGAGTACGAGACGCTGGGCGCCGTTGCCATGGCCGACTTCCTCTGCTTTCACTCAGCTTCATTGCTACGCGGCCACGGCTGTTTGCCCGGCAACGCCTTCCGATGGTCGCACCTACCTGCCGGTAGCAGGTAATGCTCATTCCGCTTTCGGAAACTGTTTTCCACCATACGAGAGATGATCCGTCCAGCGGAACCCCGGACGCGCACCGGTCACTCAGAGGCACTCGACGGGCACGCACTGCCTCGCCCCGGGCACGCAAAAAGCCCGCGCCACCCTGGGGTGACGCGGGCCTTTCTATGAAGTTGTGAGTGGCACCGACCCGCCATGCTCGCCTCGCGGCAAGTGGTCGCTCGAAGCGACGAAGGTTGGGCCCGGGGGCTTGGATCGAATCGGCGCCACACCCAGACTAACAAACCACCCCGGGAAGTGATTCCCCCATCGCGGATCGGCTCCGAATCAATCTCCCGGCCGGTCCCTCAGCAGGTCCGGCACCCCGTCCGCGTCGGGCCGGTCGCGCTCCTGCGACACCACCGTGAGCTGCTGCGTCGCGCGCGTCAGCGCCACGTAGAGCACCCGCAGACCCGCCGGGGACTCGTCCCCGATCTCGGCGGGCGAGACCACGACCGTGGCGTCGTACTCCAGACCCTTGGCCTCCAGGCTGCCGAGCGCCACGACCCGGCCGCCGAGCGGCGCCAGCCATTTGCGTGCCTGCGCGCGCCGGTTCATGGCGACGACGACACCCACGGTGCCGTCCACCCGGTCCAGGAGCCGCTGGGCCTCCTCGCGGACCGTCCGGGCCAGGTCCTTGTCCCGTACGACCGCGAAGCGGGGCTCCACGCCCGTGGAGCGCACCGCGGACGGCGACTCCATGCCCGGCATCGCGCGCGCCAGGACCTTGGCCGCCAGTGCGGCGATCTCCGCCGGGTTGCGGTAGTTCACGGTGAGCGTGAACCCGCGGCGGGGGCGCGAGCCGAGCGCCTCGTCGCGGGCCTCGGCCGCCTCCTCCGGGTCGGACCACGAGGACTGCGCCGCGTCGCCGACGATCGTCCAGGTGGCGGTCCGGCCGCGGCGGCCGACCATCCGCCACTGCATGGGCGTGAGGTCCTGCGCCTCGTCGACGATGACGTGCGCGTACTCGGTGCGCTCCAGGGCCAGGCGTTCGGCCCGCTCCCGCTGGGTCTCCTCGCGCTGCGGCATCAGCTCCTCAAGGCCGGTGAGCTGGTCCAGCGGGTCGTACTCGCGCTTGCGCTTGGGCCGGGCCGGAGTGCCGAGCAGCAGCTCCAGCTCGTCGAGCATCGCCACGTCGTGGACCGACAGGGGGCCCTTGCCCTCGGAGTCCAGCCGGCCCAGCGACCGGGCCAGCTGCCTGATCTCGCGCGTGGTCAGGATGCGGCGGGCCCAGCGGCCCAGCTGCCGCTCGTCGCCCATCGCGGCGAGCACCCGCCGCGGGGTGAGCTCGGGCCACCAGGCGTTCAGGAAGTCGATGAACGCGGTCTCCGTGGAGACGTCCTCGTCGAAGCCCGAGCGCAGCTCCGCGGCCAGCTCGTGGTCCGTCCGCTGGTACTCGGCGGCGCGGTGGCGCCCGCTGGACTTGGACCACAGCCCGTCGAGGAGCAGCTTGCGGGCCCGTGGGCGCAGCAGGTTGACGGGCGTGGTGGCGCCGAGCACGGACTGCCGGATGCGGTCCAGGTCGCCGGCGTCCAGCTCGACGCGGGCGCCGAAGGCGACGACCCGCAGCAGGGTGGGCGTGCCGGCGCCGGGCTCCTGCTCCTCCTCGTCGCCGAAGGGGAGCTGCCCCTCCTGCCCGATGACGGCCTTCGCGGGGAGCTCCAGGGCGCCCCTGGCGGCCTTGCGGAGCACCTTCAGCATCCGCGACGAGCCCTTGACGCGGGCGATGTTCGGTTCGTCGTACGTCGTGGCCTCGGCCCCGTCGACCAGCGAGCCCACCGCGCGGATCGCGACCTGGCCCTCCTCGCCCAGCGAGGGCAGCACGCCCTCGGTGTACGCGACGAGCAGGGGCGTGGGCGAGACGACGAGGATGCCGCCCGCGTAGCGCCGCCGGTCCTGGTAGAGGAGGTACGCGGCGCGGTGCAGCGCCACGGCGGTCTTGCCGGTGCCGGGACCGCCGGAGACCTCGGTGACCGAGGCGGCCGGAGCCCGGATCACCATGTCCTGCTCGGCCTGAATGGACGAGACGATGTCGCGCATGGTGTGGCTGCGGGCCTGTCCCAGTGCGGCCATCAGGGCGCCGTCGCCGATGACGGGCAGGCCGACGCCGTCCAGGGTCGCGGTCAGCTCGGGGCGCATCAGGTCGTCCTCGACGCCGAGCACCCTGCGGCCCTTGGACCGGATGACCCGGCGCCGTACGACCCGCCCCGGGCTCTTGGGCGTGGACCGGTAGAAGGGCGCGGCGGCCGGCGCGCGCCAGTCGATGACCAGCGGGCTGTAGTCCGAGTCGAGTACGCCGATGCGCCCGATGTGCAGCGTCTCGGCGATGTCGGCCGTGTTGTCGGGGCGTACCGCGTCGTCGGCCGTGTCGACCGACGTGAACGCACCGTCCGGGCCCTTCTGCCCGTCCTTCCCGCGCAGCAGGTCGATGCGTCCGAAGAGGAAGTCCTCGAACTCGTTGTTGAGCCGGTTGAGGTGAATTCCGGCGCGGAAGACCTGCGCGTCGCGTTCCGCGAGTGCGCCGGGCGTGCCGACCTGGCCGCGCTGGGCGGCGTCGTTCATGAGGAACTCCGCCTCGTGGATCTTCTCCTCAAGACGGCGGTACACCTGGTCCAGATGTGCTTGTTCGACACCGATCTCGCGTTCGCGTACCGGTTCCACAGCGGAATCGGCTACGGAATCAACGGAATCGACAGCGGCATCCTGTACGGCCACCGAGGCCCCCTTCTGACGTGCTGCGAGCAGCCGTCAACCGTACGCGAAGGGAGCCCCGGTCTGCACCTGTCCGAACCGGCGCAATGGATGGTTATGTCAGGCTTCGACCTCGACGAGCCGCTTCCCGTCGAACGTCCGTACCTCGAAGTGGTCGATGTCGTTACGATCCATGGCCGCGCCGCCGTGGACATACAGCGGGCTCTTCGCGGCCTCGTTGGCGCTGTCCGGGATGCCGTAGCCCCACTTCGGGACGGCCCAGGTGGTCACCGTCTCCTCCTCGCCGCTCTTCGAGACGGCGATGAGGCTGCACTTCAGCGGGCCCTTCACATTCTTGAGCTCAAGGACCGTGTGGGTGCCCCAGCCCTTCTTCTCCATACCGACGGTGGCACTGACCTTCGTGGCGGCGTCGGTCGCGTCGACCTTCTCCTCCATGTGGTTGAAGAAGGCGTCCTCGGCGGGGCTGGTGGGGTGGGGTCCGGCGACGTTGTTGCGCCCGGCGTCGTCGCCCGAGGTCGCCTCGATCGCGACCGTGGGACCGCCGACGACCAGCACGGCCGCGGCCGCCACCAAATACATCCCGCGTCGTTTCCGCCGGGCGCGTCCCGCCGCGACCTCACCGGTGAGCCGGTCGAGGAGCTGCGGGCTCGGCGGGGTGACACGTGCGGGTGGGCCCGGGTATTCGGCGAGCGCGGCGAACATCGGCTCCATGCCCGCGAACTCGTCCAGCTGGGAGGCGCAGAACTCGCAGCCCGCCAGATGCGCCTCGAAGGCGGTGGCGTCCGCGTCGTCCAGGATGCCCAGCACGTACGCGCCGACGGCGTCGTGCTCGGAGTGCCGGTCCTGCGTGGTCATGCCGTCACCCCTCGTTCCTCGAGCGCGAGCTTCATCGAGCGCAGTGCGTAGAAGACCCGGGATCTGACGGTCCCGCTGGGTATACCGAGAACCTCGGCCGCCTCGTTCACCGTACGTCCTCGGAAGTACGTCTCGACAAGTGCCTCCCGGTGAGCGGGAGTCAAATCATCGAGAGCGTCGGAGAGGGTCATCAGCCACAACGCTTTGTCGATCTCGTCCTCCGCGGGCATGACTTCCAGTGGCGACGGATCGACCTCCTGCGGCCGGGCCTGCCTGCTGCGGTGGGCGTCGATGACGATGCGCCGGGCGACCGTCACCAGCCAGGGTCGTACGGAGCCGGTGGCCCGGTTGAGCTGTCCGGCGTTCTTCCATGCGCGGATGAGCGTCTCCTGCACCACGTCCTCGGCGCGCTGGCGGTCGCCGGCCACCAGACGCAGTACGTAGGCGAGCAACGGTCCGGCATGTTCGCGATAAAGGGCACGCATCAGCTCCTCGTCGGGAGTCGGCCCTTCGACGCGCGGTCCCACACTTCGATGTCGTGCCCTGTGCGGGCGGTCATCGGCCACGGCCGCATCCTTGCGCACACGAACCTCCTGGTCGAGACCCTGGCTGGCTCCCTCTCCCATCACTACGGGCCCGTGCGCCGATCCACTCAAAACAATTTCAAGATCTTTTACGAGGTGCTGGTCAGGCCCGTGCCGCGACGGCCCGGCGGCGGTGGCGCGCGACCCGCTCCCGGTTGCCGCACACCTCGCTGGAGCACCAACGCCTGCGCCGCCCACGGGAGGTGTCCAGGTACAGGCGGTGGCAGTTGTCGCCCTCGCACTGGCGCAGCCGGGCCCGCGCCTCGGGGTCGGTCAGCAGGTCGACGGCGTCACGGGCGACGGCGGCCAGCAGCGCCGCGCACTGGGGGGCGCCGCTGAGCACCCTGACCAGGGTGCCGTCCGCGGCGCGCACGGCGCGGATGCCGGGCGGCGGGTCGGCCGCCAGCTGGTTGACGTGGTCCAGCGCGAGTGGGGCGGTGCGTCCGCCGAGCTCGGCGCGTACCAACTCCGCGACGCGGGCGCGCGCTTCGGTGAACCGGCGCACCCACCGCGCGTCCACCGCGCCGAGCGCGGAGCCCGGGGGCACGAGACCCGCGCCGACGAGCCACTCCCCGAGCCGCCCACTGCCGTCGAGTTGCTCGTCCGGCGGCGCCGCGGTCGCCACCAGGTCCAGACAGAGCCGTCCGGAGTCGAACCGTAATGCGCAGGAGCCCGTGGCCGCCGTCATGCGCGTGTCACCGCCTCGGGGGTTACCGGTGGGTGTCGTCCCACCCAGAGTGCCCGGCCGCGCCACAAGCCGGAACCCCTGCCACCGCTCCGCTTTCGGCCCCTCAGCCGGCCGAGTACTTCGTACTGGCCCGCGTGTCGGCCTGCGGGTCCGCCGCCGGGTCGAGAGCCAGCCGGTAGCCGCGTTTGACGACGGTGTGGATGAGTTTGGGGACGCCGAGGGAGGCGCGCAGCCGGGCCATCGCCGTCTCGACGGCGTGCTCGTCCTTGCCGGAGCCCGGCAGGGCGCGCAGCAGGTCCGCGCGGGAGACGACCCAGCCGGGGCGACGGGCCAGGGCTCGCAGCAGGGCCATGCCGGCGGGCGGTACGGGCCGCAGCTCGCCGTCCAGCACCACGGCGTGGCCGCGGATCTCGAAGCTGTGGCCGGCGACGGGCAACGTCAGGGCGCGGGCGGGCAGTTCGCGGCAGATGGCCTGGACGAGCGGGCCGAGCCTGAAGCGTTCGGGCTGGACGGTGTCGATGGAGTGCGCCTGGAGCGGCAGCGCGGTGACCGGCCCCACGCAGACCACCAGGACGTCGTGCCGAAGGGCGGCGAGCACCTCGGGCAGCAGCCCACGGTCCTCGGACCGCGACAGCAGGGAGGCGGCGGCCGGGGCGCTGGTGAAGGTCAGGGCGTCCAGGCCGCGCGCGACGGTCACATCGATGAGGCGGTCGAGCGGCGCGATGTCCTGCGGCGGCATCCACCGGTACACGGGCACGCCGACGACCTCGGCGCCCGCGTCGTGCAGCGCCTCGATGAAGCCGGGCAGCGGTTCGCCGTGCAGCTGGATCGCGATCCGGCGGCCGTCGACCCCCTGGGTCAGCAGCCGGTCGAGCACCTCGGCCATGGACTCCGAGGCCGGGGACCACTCCTCGGTGAGGCCCGCCGCGCGGACGGCGCCCTTGACCTTGGGCCCGCGGGCCAGGAGTTCGCTGTCGCGCAGTCGGCCGAGGAGGGCCTCGCCGATCCCCCAGCCGTCGGCCGCCGCCATCCACCCGCGAAAGCCGATCCCGGTCGTGGCGATCACCACGTCGGGCGCGTTGTCGATCAGGTCCTTCGTCGCGGCGAGCAGCTCGCTGTCGTCCTCGACCGGGACGATCCGCAGCGCCGGGGCGTGCAGGACGGCCGCGCCGCGCCGGGTCAGCAGCGCGCCCAGTTCCTCGGCGCGCCTCGCCGCCGTGACGCCGACGGTGAAGCCGGCGAGGGGCCCGTGGGCTGCGTGTTCTTCGGGTGTGGCGGACATTTGGGGTACCCGGCTCTCGTCCCGCTCTGCTGGTGGTGCGGACAGCCGAGCCTGTCAATGGCACATGACGGGCTCGGTTCCCCAGTATTTCCCACCCGTTACGGACCTTGGTCGATCACACCTCCGCATAGGTGAGCTGCGGCTTCGCCGGTACGTCGGTCGGCCGGCGAAGGTATACCGCCCAGGTGACGGCGAAGCACGCGGCGTAGAAGGCGAGGAAGCAGCCGAAGGCCGCGGTGCCGGTCCCCGCGCTCTGGAAGGACTGCCGGAAGGCGAGGTTGATGCCGAGCCCGCCGAGCGCGCCCACCGCCCCGATGAGCCCCATGGAGGCCCCAGAGAGCCGCCGCCCGTAGGCCGCGGCGGCCTCGCCCGACATGCCCTGTGCCAGCGCCTTGGCCTGGAAGATCGCGGGGATCATCTTGTACGTCGAGCCGTTGCCGAGCCCGGTCAGGACGAACAGCGCGGTGAAGCCGGCCAGGAACACCGGCAGCGACTCCGTCATGGACGCGTACACGACGACGGAGGTGGCGCCGGCCATCGCGGCGAAGTTCCACAGGGTGATGCGGGCGCCGCCGTGGCGGTCGGCGAGCATGCCGCCGACGGGCCTGATCAGTGAGCCGAGCAGCGGCCCGACGAAGGTGATCGAGGCGGCCTGCAGGGGTGTGCGGCCGAACTGGGTCTGCAGCACCAGCCCGAAGGCGAAGCTGTAGCCGATGAAGGAGCCGAAGGTCCCGATGTACAGGAACGCCATGATCCAGGTGTGCGGATCGCGTACGGCGGCCTTCGCGGCCCCGGTGTCGTTGCGTACCGGCGCCAGATTGTCCATCCGCAGCGCGGCGCACCCGGCCGCGACCAGGATCAGCGGCAGATAGAGGCCGAGCAGGATCCGGGGGTGGCCGGCCCCGGCCACCCCGATGACCAGCAGCCCGACGAGCTGCACGACCGGTACGCCGATGTTGCCGCCGCCCGCGTTGAGGCCGAGCGCCCAGCCCTTCTTGCGCAGCGGGAAGAAGGAGTTGATGTTGGTCATGGAGGACGCGAAGTTGCCGCCGCCGACCCCGGTGAGGGCGGCGACCAGCAGGAACGTCGTGTACGAGGTGCCGGGCTCCATCACCGCGCAGGCCGCGCCGGTCGGCAGCAGCAGCAACAAGGCGCTGAAAACGGTCCAGTTGCGTCCGCCGAAGCGGGCGACGGCGAAGGTGTACGGCACCCGGACGACGGCGCCGACCAGGGTGGCCGTGCCGATCAGGAAGAACTTCCCGGCCGGGTCGACGCCGTACTCGGGCCCCATGAAGAGCACCATCACCGACCACAGGGTCCAGATGGAGAACCCGATGTGCTCGGAGAGCACGGAGTAGAGCAGATTGCGCCGGGCGATCCGCTCGCCCGTGCTCCTCCAGAAGGTGTCGTCCTCCGGATCCCACTGTTCGATCCACCGGCCTGCCATGCGCGCCTCCACGGGTATCGGGTCGTGGAAGCGACGCTAGGGACGGCGGATTTCAGGCCCGTGGCCGCAGGTGACCGGGGCGAAACCTTGCTCTCACCCGGCGGTCAGTGCCGGTGTGAGCGCGCCCGCGCGGGGGCCGCCCGGCCGCGTGTCCGCCCGTCCGGCCACAGGCGCGGCCGGCGTTTGGCCGCGACGTCCTCCACCCATCCGACCGCGACGATCATCAGGGCGATCAGCGGCCAGACGGCGATCACCATCAACACCGTGTACCAGTCCTCGATCAGGCCGGAGTACGTCGGGTCGACGCCCGGGATCTCGAAGAGGAGGTCGATGACGAAGATTGTCGACAGTATCAGCAGGTTGTGCCAGAGGTAGATCGTCACCGCGCGGTTGTTGGCGAGGGTGATCAGCGGGTCGAACCTGGCCAGCCTGCGCGGGAGTTCCTGCCAGGACGGGGAGTACTGGAGGAGGATCACGCAGAAGCCGAACGACCAGGCGGCCTGGGCGAGCGGGATGTCGTTGAGGTCCCAGCCGTCCGCGGTGAGATGCCCCGAGGCCCACCACAGGCCGAAGGCCATCACCGCCGCGGCCACCGACACCGTGATGTAGCGCGGGACTTGTCGGAACATGCCCTCGTGATGGGCGAAGCCGAGGATCCAGCAGGAGCCGTAGACCGCGAAGTCGCCGATGGCGTTGCCGGCCTCACCGGGGATCGTCACCAGTCCGGTGCCGATGACGGCGGTGGCGCCGAGCGGGGCGAGCAGTGTCACCCACGGCAGCCTGCGGAACGCCCACAGCAGCACGGGCGATGCGATGACGAACCACAGGTAGGTGCGGATGTACCAGAGCGGCCCGACGGCCTGGCCCGCCCAGGTGGATTCGAGCAGACCGGCCTGGTCACCGCTGTGCCACGGGTACGGCGGGGCGCCGACCGGGAAGAGGTAGTTGGCCAGCTTGAGGAACCACCAGACCCCGTCCTCCTTCACCGGCCCCCAGCCGAGGTAGAACATCATCGGCAGCACGACGACGGCGAAGGCCCACATGGGCGGCAGCAGCCGCCGGATCCGGCCGCGGATGACACCGGCGGCGGGCCGCTTGAGCGAGCGCGCCATCAGCGAGCCGGCGAGCGCGAACATCACGCCCATGGACGGGAAGAGCAGCGTCAGCCAGGCCCAGCCGAAGACGTGGTAGACGACGACGCGCAGCAGCGCGACGGCGCGCAGCACGTCGAGGTAGCGGTCCCGGCCGGGCCGGGGCGCCGCCACCGGGGCGTCGGCGGCCTCGGCCGGCGCGGCGACCGTGCCGGGTGTCTGGGTGGACGCGGCGGGAAAGCCGGTGGTGCCGGGGGTCATGCGACGGGCCTCTTCTCGGTCCTGCGCTGCCGCTGGCTCGGGATGGAGCCGGGCGCCTCGACCACACCGGTACGACGCAGCTTCTGCCAGCGCAGCCGGCCGCCGGTCAGCGCGGTGATCCAGGACTGGAGCAGGACGACGTACATCAGCTGGCGGTAGAGGATCTGCTGCAGGGGCAGCGAGATCAGGTGGATCATGCGCTCGCGGTCGAGCCGGAACGCGTACGCGGCGCAGACGACCTGCACGGCGAGGACGCCGAGCCAGGCCACGACGGTCTGCTGGGTGGGGCCGAAGACCAGTCCGTACAGCAGGAACACGTCGATGAGTGGGGCCAGCAGCGGGAAGAGCACCATGAAGAGCGAGACCAGCGGCAGACCGACCCGCCCGAAGCGTCCCGACGGGCCGCGTTCGACGACGGCGCGGCGGTGCTTCCAGATCGCCTGCATGGTGCCGTAGCTCCAGCGGTAGCGCTGGGACCACAGCTGCTGCACGGTCTCCGGCGCCTCGGTCCAGGCGCGCGCCTTCTCCGCGTAGACGACGCGCCAGCCGTCGCGATGCAGGGCCATGGTGACGTCGGTGTCCTCGGCGAGGGTGTCCTCGCTCATGCCGCCGAAGCGCTGCAGGGCGTCGGCCCGGAAGGCCCCGACCGCGCCGGGGATCGTCGGCATGCAGCCGAGCAGGTCGTACATGCGGCGGTCGAGGTTGAAGCCCATCACGTACTCGATGTGCTGCCAGGCGCCGATCAGCGAGTCGCGGTTGCCGACCTTGGCGTTGCCCGCGACCGCACCGACCCGTGGGTCGCCGAACGGCTGGACCAGCTCGCGGACGGTGGCCGGCTCGAAGACGGTGTCACCGTCCATCATCACGACGATGTCGTAACGGGCGTGCGCGAGACCGTTGTTGAGGGCGGCCGGTTTGCCGGAGTTGGGCTGGCGTACGACGCGTACGTTCGGCAGGCCCAGCGCCTCGACGATGTCCGCGGTGCCGTCCGATGAGCCGTCGTCGATGACGATCACCTCGATGGGGTGCTCGCCGGCCATCAGCGAGCGGACGGTGTTGGCGATGCACTCGCGCTCGTTGTACGCCGGGACCAGCACCGACACGGGCCGGGTGACCGGCGGGCCCCAGCTGAAGTCGCGCCTGCGGACCTTGCGGGCGTGCAGGAAGGACAGCAGCAGCATCAGGCCGAAGCGCGCCATGACCAGCACGCCGATGACGGCGAGGCCGATGACGAGCACGCCGGTGGTCTTCTCGGACAGGCCCACGGCGTAGACCCACGCCTTGCCCTTCCACAGCTCGGGGCCGGTGACCGCAGTGTGCGCCGAGCGGGCGCCGAGCGCCCCGGTCAGGTGGGTGAAGGTGTAGCCGCGTTCCTGCATCGCGGGCAGGAAGCGGTCGAGGGCCGCGACGGTCTGCGAGCGGTCGCCGCCGGAGTCGTGCATCAGCACGATCGAACCCTCGGTGCCCTTGGGTGTGGCGCGCTCGATGATCGCCTCGACGCCGGGGCGCTTCCAGTCCTCGCTGTCGGTGTTGTTGAACGCCGTGATGTAACCGCGGCTGCCGATGTACTGGGTGACCGGCCAGGACTTGTCGTCGAGGGCGTCGGAGAACGAGGAGTAGGGCGGCCGGAAGAGCGAGGTGCGGATGTCGGCGGCGCCCGCGATGGCGAGCTGATTCTGGGTGAGCTCCCAGTCGATGCGGGACTTCGACTGGTAGGAGAGGTCGGGGTGGCTGAAGGTGTGCAGCCCGACCTCGTGGCCCTCCCGCACCATGCGCTCGACCAGACCGGGATGGCGCGAGGCCATGGTGCCGGTGACGAAGAAGACGCCGTGCGCCTTGTACTCCTTGAGTTTGTCGAGGACCTTGGGCGTCCACTTCGGGTCGGGCCCGTCGTCGAAGGTCAGCACGAGCTTGCGCTCGGGGATGCTCAGCGCCTTGGGCGCCTGCGCGTTCCGCGCGTCGATGACCGGCCCGCCCGCGAGGATGTCCTCGGGGACATGGCCGATGGGCGCCGGAGGGCGGACCCGGTGGTCGGCGAGGATCTCACTGTGTACGTAGCCGCGCAGCATCAGCATCGCGAGCAACGCGACCAGGAAGAGCGAGGGCAGCAGATACCGCATGGGGATACGGCGCCGTACGGTGCGCCGGCTGCGATGGGCGCGGGTGGCGCGCCTGCCCTGGGGAGCGCCCTGGGTTGCCATCTCTGTTACGGGCCTTTCAGGGCGAGTTGAGCACTGGTGCCGCCCGCGGCGGGGTCCGGGTCCGTGGTGCCGGTGCCCGGATCGGTGCCACCGGTACCCCCGGTGGTGGCGCCCGGATCGGTGCCGGGGTCCCGGTCGGGCGCGGGATCCGGGTCGGGGGCCGGGTCCGTGCCGGGGCCGGTGCCCCCGGTGCCGGTGCCGGGCCCGGGGGCGGTACCACCGGTGGCGGCGCCCGGGTCCGCACCCGGATCGACGGCCGGCGGCGGGGCGTTGCGGTCCGGGGGCCCGGTGGTCCCCGAGGCGGCGGCGCCCGGCCGGGACGCGGCGGGCGCACTGCTCGCGCCCTTGCCCGGGGGCGGCAGCGGATCGGTGCCGGCCGGGCCCGCGGGGCTCACACCGGTCGTCGCACCCGGGGTCGCCCCGGAGGGCAGCGGATCGACGTCGGGGACCGGGGCCACCTCGGCGGTGTCCGCCTTCTGCTTCTCGTCGGCGAGTCCGGGTATCGGAAGCCAGGGTGCCTTGGAGGTACCGCCCATCAGGGCTGCGACGAGAGTGATCGCGTAGCAGGCGCAGACGGTGGCGAGCACCCAGCCGACCCGCCGGAACTTCCTGCTCCTACGGCCGCTCTCGTCGACGAACACCGGCCCGTCGGAGCCCTCTTGGGCTCCTGACACTGTCGTCGGATCCACCTGCGGATCCGCCGCCATCCGGCCGAGGCCGTCCAGCTGGACCGTCATCTCGTTCGGATCATGAGCACGCCCGTCCAGGGCACTTTCACGCCAAAATTCCATAGCTTTACACACGCCCCCACAGGAAAAAATGATGCGGGGTGCGCACACGACTGCCCGAGAATCTGCCGTCGGACCAGGCCCCCACCCGCTCCGAGCGCCCCCTACCACCGCACCCGGGCCATGAATGTAGCGCACCCCGGGGACGGGAGGACTGCCGTGTCACTTGTTGTTGAGGTTCAGTGACATATCAACGTCGGCTCGTCACGTGGAGGTAGTCACTTCACGCCATTTGAGCCCTTACCACGGAGGCAACATCAGCCCGTTTAGTGCATAAAATGCGGTATGCCACCACCCTTTTCGGCACCCAGGTGATATCGGCTACAGCAGCCCGGGATCGATCACCGACCGTAGCGTCGGCCCTTCGCGGCGACCGGTTCGACACTTCTCCCGACCGGTTCAGACCTGCTCCCGACCGGTCGGCACCGGTTCCGCATCACTCGGCCCAACCCCCTGGACACCTCGGGCCCCCGGATACCGCGGCGCCGGCCCGACGCCTCCCCACCCGAAGAAGAATCGGGCAAATGGGTATCATTCACTTGGCTGGATAACCTCCCCGTGGGGACGCCTCCCCCGGCCGGGCGCACACGCGGACACGATGCGCACGCGGACACGACAAAGGCCCCGCTGCCTTGACGGCAGCGGGGCCTGAGCCTCACATGGGAATTGTGGAGATGGCGGGAATCGAACCCGCGTCCAACGGTGCAGAACCAGGGCTTCTCCGAGTGCAGTCCGCTTCGCTTTTCTCGGCCCCGGAGATCACACGGACAAGTCTCCGACGGGCTCAGTCACTGTTTGATTTCCCACCCGATCCCGTGACCGGACCGAGTGGTTTAGTTCCCTTGATGATGCCAGGATCCAGGTCGGGAACACCCCTGGGCTGACACTTCACGCAGTCGCTACTTAGGCAGCGAGGGCGAAGGAATCGCGCTTGGAATCGGCGATTATAGTTTGCGACATATGGTTAACGAGATCATTGCCGCTTCCTCGACTCGCTTCCCCTGCCTCGACATCCGCTGTCGAAACCGATCATCCCCATGTTGATTTTTCAAGGTGGTGCTTGTGGTGCCGCACCCCACCAGTGGTGGTGTGCAGTGCCCATCGTACGTGACCAACGCACGACGGGGCCAGCGCATTCCTGACCGGCCCGGCGTGGGCTCGGTCGGTCAGCTCCGTTCCTTGCGCTTCACCGCGGAGATCGCGCGGTTCGTCTCCCGCAGATCCTGCTTCTCGCGCAGCGTCTGACGCTTGTCGTACTCCTTCTTGCCCTTGGCCAGCGCGATCTCGATTTTGGCCCGGCCGTCCTTGAAGTACATCGCGAGCGGCACGATCGTGTGGCCGGTCTCCTGCGACTTCGCCGCGAGCTTGTCGATCTCGATCCGGTTCAGCAGGAGCTTGCGCTTGCGGCGCGCGGAGTGATTGGTCCAGGTCCCCTGGGTGTACTCGGGTACGTGGATGTTGTGCAGCCACGCCTCGTTGCCTTCCAACTGCACGAAGCCGTCCACCAGCGAGGCGCGCCCCTGCCGCAGGGACTTCACCTCAGTGCCGGTCAGGACCATGCCGGCTTCGTAGGTGTCGATGATGAGGTAGTCGTGTCGCGCCTTCTTGTTCTGCGCGATCATCTTGCGCCCTTGTTCCTTAGCCATAGTGCGACCATTTTCGCACTAAGACCCTCCCCCGAGGCCACTCAATACTGTCTGGGCCCTCTGCTGGGCCTTCTCGCTCACCGAAAGGTCCGGGCTGATGCCCCGGCCGTCGACGCTGTGGCCCGCCGGAGTGCGGTAGTGGCCCACGGTCAGCTCGGCGACCGAACCGTCGGGCAGTCGGCTCGGCATCTGGACCGAGCCCTTGCCGAAGGTGCGTGATCCCACAGTGACCGCGCGACCGCGGTCCTGGAGCGCCCCCGTGACGAGCTCCGCGGCACTCATCGTGTCGCCGTCGACAAGCGCGACAACGGGTCTCCGGGTGTCCCCGCCCGGCTCCGCGTACAGGGCACGCTGCTCACCGTGCACGTCGTAGGTGGCTACCAGGCCACCGTCGAGGAAGGCGGAGGCCGCGGTGACGGCCTCGGTGACCAGCCCGCCGCCGTTGCCCCGCAGGTCGAGGAGGAGGCCGTGCTCGCGCGGCGCCTTCTTCACCGCCTCGCGCACCTGCTCGCCCGAGCCCTTGGTGAAGGACGCCACCTTGATGAGGGTCGCGCCGTACGGGAGCCGCTCGACCGTGACGGCCTCGGTGTCCAGCCGGGCCCGCTGCACCGTCTCGCTCCACGCGCGCGTGGAGCGCTGGAGGCCGAGCGCGACCCAGGTGCCCGGCTTCGCCGCCTTCTTCCCCCGCAGCAGCTTCACGACCTCGGTGACAGGACGCTTCTCGACCCGGTGGCCGTCGATCGTGCGGAGCTGGTCGCCCGCCCTGACCCCGGCCCGCTCGGCGGGTCCGCCGGGCTGCACCCGGGACACCTCGATGCGGCCTTCGCGGGTGCGCTTGGCCCACAGCCCCACGCCCGTGTACTCGCCGTCGAGGGCCTGCTCGAACTCCTCGTACTCGCCCGGGTCGTAGACCGCGCCCCAGCGGTCCCCGCTGCGGCTGACGACCTCCTCGGCCGCCTCCTTGCCGGACTTTCCGTCGGCCATCGCCTCGGCCGCCGCGTCGGCGACCGCTTCACGGTCCGCTGTCGCGGCGGCCGAGCGGGAGGCGGGGCGCTGCTCGGCGGACTGCGTTCCGTCCGCGCGCTCCCAGGAGCCGGTGGCGACCGCGGTGACCAGCACGGTGGCGAAGATCAATGTCAGGGCCGCCCCGCGGCGGATCCCACGGGGTTGGAGGCTGTCTTCCGGGCCCTGCATGCCGAGGAGTCTAGGACAAGCGGAGGGCGCCGTACGAGCTGATGCTCGGACGGCGCCCGGGGCTCATGTCACACCTTCAGGTACTTGCGCAGCGCCACAAAGCCCGCGAGCGCGGGCATCAGCAGTGCGATGGCGAGCACCAGCGGCAGCTTCGCGAGCACCGCGTCCCAGCCGATGAAGTTGACGAGAGTCAGCTTGTCGGCGAGCGCGAGCCCGTGGTCGATCAGGAAGTACCGCCCCCCGAGCAGCATCCCGCAGGCGAACACGCCGCCGATCAGGCCCGCGAACGCGGCCTCCATGATGAACGGCATCTGGATGTAGAAGCTGGACGCGCCGACGAGCCGCATGATCCCCGTTTCACGCCGTCGGCTGAAGGCCGATACGCGCACGGTGTTGACGATCAGCATCAGCGCGATGACAAGCATCAGGGCCATCACGCAGAGCGCGGCCACATTCATGCCGTTCATCAGCTCGAAGAGGTTGTCGAGGATGCCGCGTTGGTCCTGGACGGACTGCACGCCGTCCCGGCCGGCGAACGCGGTCGCGACCACCTTGTACTTCTCCGGGTCCTCCAGCTTGACGCGGAAGGACTCCTGCATCTGGTCCGGGGTGATGGTGTCGGCCATCGAGGAGTCCCCGAACTGCTCCTTGTAGTGCTTGAACGCCTGGTCGGCCGACTCGTAGTCGACCCTCTTGACGATGTCCATCTTGTCGAGGTCGGACTTGACCTGCGCCTTCTGCTCGCTGGTGACCGCTCCCTTGGCGCACTTGGGGATGGTTTCCGCGTCGTTCTTGTTGCAGAAGAAGATCGAGACATTGACCTTGTCGTACCAGAAGCCCTTCATCGTGCTCACCTGCTCGCGCATGAGCAGCGCGCCGCCGAAGAGGGCGAGGGAGAGGGCGACAGAGATGACTACCGCGAAGGTCATCGTGAGGTTACGACGGAGACCGACGCCAATCTCCGACAGGACGAACTGGGCGCGCATGGCGTCCTTTCAGTGCTGGTATCCGTAGACGCCCCGAGACTGGTCGCGCACGAGGCGGCCCTTCTCGAGTTCGATGACGCGCTTGCGCATCTGGTCGACGATCTGCTGGTCGTGGGTCGCCATCACCACAGTGGTGCCGGTGCGGTTGATGCGGTCCAGCAGCTTCATGATGCCGACGGAGGTCTGCGGGTCGAGATTTCCGGTCGGCTCGTCCGCGATGAGCAGCATCGGCCGGTTGACGAAGGCCCTGGCGATCGCCACGCGTTGCTGCTCACCGCCCGAGAGCTGACCGGGCATCCGGCCCTCCTTGCCGCCGAGACCGACGAGATCGAGGACCTGCGGTACGGACTTGCGGATCTCTCCGCGCGACTTGCCGATGACTTCCTGCGCGAACGCGACGTTCTCCCCGACGGTCTTGTTGGGGAGCAGGCGGAAGTCCTGGAAGACGGTGCCCAACTGGCGGCGCATGCTCGGCACCTTCCAGTTGGACAGGCGCGCGAGGTCCTTGCCCAGGACGTGCACCATGCCGTGGCTGGCGCGCTCCTCGCGCAACAACAGCCGCAGGAAAGTGGACTTGCCCGAGCCGGAAGAGCCCACGAGGAAGACGAATTCGCCCTTCTCGACCTCAAGGGAAACATCCCTGAGAGCGGGGCGGTTCTGCTTCGGGTAAGTCTTGGAGACATTGTCGAATCGGATCACGGGTGCACCACGGTCGCCGGGAGTAGGTGAGCGTGACCATACGCGACCCGGAGGGGCCCGCGCAGTCGGCGTCCTGGGATGGGCGTTTTATCACGGATCTACGTACGCTCCTGGCTGCTTCCCGGCCCGGGAGAGCGGTCGCACGCCGGTGGGGCGCGCCGGAACGTGTGGGAGCTGGCACAGTGGAAGGGGGAACGGTGGCGTTTCCCGGAGCGTTGAGCGGAGTAGACCGTTGATGGGTACGGCTACACGGCCGAGGGTGCACGGCTGCGGCTCCGCCGCGCGGGAGGAGGACAGCGCATGACCTACGACCGATTGGTGTGCGCGAACTGCGCGGCGCCCGTGAACGAGGGCCGCTGCCAGGTGTGCCGGGCCAGCAGGCAGCGACTCCAGCAGGAGGGGCCCCTGGCGGGGCTCAGCCCTGCCGCGCTCATGGCGCTGCTCGCGGTGCTGGTGGCCGCGCTGGTCCTGCTGGCACACCAGACCGCGTAACGGCCGCCCTCGTCGCCCCACGGGCCTCCTGAGGGCGCTGCGCGGCGCGGGCCGGACGGGGCGGAGACTTGAAGAAGCGGAGAAGCGGCACAGGAAAGGGCCCGAGGCGCTGAGCGCTTCGGGCCCTTTCCGTACGTCCGGTCGTCCTACGGGCGCCTGGCCGGCGTCCGGGCGACGTCCATGACTTCTACCTGGTTCAGGCGGCGGTACGGCCGCTGACCAGGCGCGGCAGCATGCGGAAGCCGATGCCACCGGCGATCATCGTCGCGGCACCGATGAGCAGGAACGAGGTCTCGGCGGCGCCCGTCTCGGCGAGCTCCTCCTTGGCCTCGCCCTGCTGGACCGGCTGCGAGCCGACGCTGTCGGTGTCGGTGCCGTCGTTGCCGCCGGTCGCACCACCCGCGGTGTCACCGCCGGTGCTGGTGCCGCCGGTGTCGCCACCGCCGGTCGTGTCACCGCCCGTGCTGCCGGTCGTGCCCGTGGTACCGGTGTCGCCGCCGTCGCTGTCACCACCGGTGGTGCTGGTATTGCCGCCATTGCTGCCGGTCGTGCCCGTGGTGCCGGAGTTGCCGGTTGTGCCCGTGGTACCGCTGTTGCCGGTAGTTCCGGTCGTGCCGGTGTTGCCCGTGGTTCCGGTCGTGCCGGTGCTGCCGGTCGTGCCCGTCGTACCGGTCGTGCCCGTCGTACCGGTCGTGCCCGTCGTACCGGTCGTGCCCGTCGTACCGGTCGTGCCCGTGGTACCGGTCGTGCCCGTAGTTCCGGTCGTGCCGGTGTTGCCGCTCGTGCCCGTGGTACCGGTCGTGCCGGTCGTACCGGTCGTACCGGTCGTACCGGTCGTTCCGGTGTTGCCCGTGGTACCGGTCGTGCCCGTGGTACCCGTCGTGCCCGTGGTACCGGTCGTGCCGGTCGTGCCCGTCTCGCCGCCACCCGTAGGACCGGCATCGACACCACCCGCTACCGTGCCGGCGTTGTCGCCACCCTCGATGGTGTTCACATCGAGGCCGAGGCCGATGTCGACAACGCCCGTGTCCACGCTGGTGTCGGTACCGAAACCGACGGCCTGAGCGGCGCCCGCGGCGGTCAGCGACGCACCGGCGGCAATCACCGCGCCGGCGGCTATCCGTGCAACACGGATCCGCGTCTTCTTCGTCATCTGTGTGGTACCCCCAGTAGCTGAATTCGTCAGTGGAGCAGCGCTAGGGCGACAGCCGCTGGGGATGTTGACATTCCCCGGGATCACACGCGCCCCAGTACATACGCATGCCGCGCGTCAGCCTCGCCAGAAATAAGAAGCTCGTCAAGGAGGTTGCGCGAGCAATGCCCGAAATGGGAACACTTGCCCACCGCACAGGGGCGCGACTGTGACACAAACGGCAACTGGCGCCCCAAGGGCGCCAGTTGTCGTGTCGACAAAGCGAGGTTTACTTCTCCTGCTGCTTGCGCCAGCGAATTCCCGCTTCGAGGAAGCCGTCGATCTCGCCGTCGAGAACACCCTGCGGATTTCCGACCTCGAACTCCGTACGCAGGTCCTTGACCATCTGGTACGGGTGCAGGACGTACGAACGCATCTGGTTGCCCCAGGAGTTGCCGCCGTCGCCCTTGAGGGCGTCCATCTCGGCCTTCTCCTCCTGGCGGCGGCGCTCAAGGAGCTTCGCCTGGAGGACGTTCATCGCGCTGGCCTTGTTCTGGATCTGCGAGCGCTCGTTCTGACAGGAGACGACGATGCCGGTCGGGACGTGGGTCAGTCGCACCGCGGAGTCGGTGGTGTTGACGCCCTGTCCGCCGGGGCCCGAGGCGCGGTAGACGTCCACGCGCAGCTCGGACTCGTCGATCTCGATATGGTCGGTCTTCTCGACGACCGGGAGCACCTCGACGCCGGCGAAGGAGGTCTGCCGACGGCCCTGGTTGTCGAAGGGCGAGATGCGGACGAGCCGGTGCGTGCCCTGCTCGACGGAGAGCGTTCCGTAGGCGTACGGCGCCCGGACGACGAAGGTGGTCGACTTGATACCGGCCTCTTCGGCGTACGACGTCTCGTAGACCTCGGTGGAGTAGTTGTGCCGCTCGGCCCAGCGCAGGTACATGCGCTGGAGACGCTCGGCGAAGTCGGAGGCGTCGACGCCACCGGCCTCGGCGCGGATGTTGACGAGGGCCTCACGCGCGTCGTACTCGCCGGAGAGGAGCGTCCGTACTTCCATCTCCTCCAGCGCCTTGCGGACGGCGATGAGCTCGGTCTCCGCCTCCGCGAGGGTGTCCGCGTCGTCCTCGGCCTCGGCGAGCTCGAAGAACACCGGCAGGTCGTCGATCCGGCTGCGGAGCGCCTCCGTCTTACGGACCTCGGCCTGCAGGTGCGAAAGCTTGCTCGTGATCTTCTGCGCGGCGTCCGGATCGTCCCACAGGGACGGCGCGGCGGCCTGCTCCTCAAGCACGGCGATATCGGCCCTCAGGCTGTCGAGGTCCAGGACGGCCTCGATCGACCCCATGGTCGAGGAGAGGGACTTGAGCTCTTCGGATACATCGACGACTGCCACGGGTCCAGCGTAACGGCTGGGCGGGCGGGCGTTCCCCTCGCCCGCCCGACACCCCTTCCGGGGCTGGGCGGGGGCCGGGTCCCCGGCCCGGAACCGGGTCGGGGCTAAGGCTGGGAAGGGGATGACTGACGGGTGTCCCGGGGCGGCGTCCGCTGGCCGTCGTCCACGACCGCCAGCCAGCCGCCGACACCGGCCGCCGCGGCGAGGAGGACCGCCACGACGCCCAGGGCCAGGCGGCGCCTGCGAACGCTGCCGGCCTTGTGGCGGGCCGATCCGGGGCGGCGCTGACCGCTCGCGCGGGGGGCGCGGGCCGTGCCGCGGGCGCCCCCGGCCAGTTCGTCGGGGCCCGGGACGCGCATGCTCGTATGGGTGTCCCGGTTCGAGTCGAGGGCAGACCCCGGCACCAGGGGGACGGCGCCGCGACGACGCGGCTCCTCGGACGTCTCGGGGTGGCGGGACCGCTCCTCGTACGCCGCCTCCTCCTCGGTGTCCGGCTCGTCGACGTCCAGCGGCGGGATGCCCGAGAGCAGGGGGAGCTGGTCGCGCAGCCGCACGGAGAGCTCCGACGCGCGCAGGCGGGACGCCGGTGCTTTCGCCAGGCACTGCACGAGGAGCTGCCACAGCTCCTCGGGGATGCCGGGCAGCGGCACAACCGTTTCCGTGACATGGCGGCGCAGTACGGCGCCGGGGTGGCCGCCGCCGAAGGGTGTGAAGCCCGCGAGCAGCTCGTACAGGACGGTGGCCAGCGCGTAGATGTCGACCGCGGCGCGGGGCGGCAGCCCCTCGACGATCTCGGGCGCCAGGTAGTCCGGCGTACCGATGATCTTCGTCGCACGGGTGCGGCGGGGCGTGTCGATCAGCTTGGCGACGCCGAAGTCCGTCAGCAGCGCGGGGTGCGCGCCGCCGGGGCCGAGCGGGCCCTCCATGTCGAGCAGGATGTTCTCCGGCTTGACGTCCCGGTGCACCACTCCGGCGGCGTGCGCGGCGGCCAGGCCGTCGGCGACGTCCGCGGCGATCGCGACCGCCGCCTCGGGCGCCATCCGGCGCTCGCGGTCGAGCCGGGTGCGCAGGTCCGTACCGCGTACGAGATCCATGACGAGGGCGAGGTCGTTGCCGTCGACGACGAGGTCGCGGACGGAGACCACCCGGGGGTGGTCGAGTCCGAGCAGCGCGGTGCGCTCCTGGACGAAGCGTCCGACGAGCTCCTGGTCGGAGGCGAGGTCCTCACGCAACAGCTTGATGGCGACCGGACCCTCGGGTCCGTCGCCCAGCCATACCGTGCCGGCGCTGCCGCGGCCCAGGATCTGGTGGGCGGTGTACCGGCTGCCGATTTTCCGTGCCAAGACTGCTCCCTCAGCGGCTGTCGATCGCCCTGAGGCTACGCGGGTGGCGGGGCGCTCTGTGCCCCGTATGGCCTCAACCCGCACTTCTGGGGGCGAAATCCGCCCCCAGAAGTCGACAAGTCGACCGAGTCGGTCAGTTTGTCTTGCCTCCGATGTCCTCGAACCACTTCCTGACGGAGGTGTAGGTGTCGCCGATCTGCTCGAAGAAGCTCTTCGTCGAACCGATCCAGTCCTGCAGCGGGGTCAGCTCCCAGACCAGCCAGGAGGCCGCGAACAGCAGAATGATGGTGAACAGACAGCCCTTGAGACAGCCGAGGCCGGGGATGCGCATCCGGTTGGGATTGCTGCGGCGCGGCTCGCGCGGCGGGCGCGGGGCCGGCGGGGCGGGCTGCTGCGGAGGCGCGTACCGCTGCTGCGGGGGCGGCGCCTGCGGCTGCTGATGCTGCGGCGGGGGCGGCGGGGCATACCGCTGCGGTTGCTGCTGCGGCTGGCGCTGGGACTGGGGCGGCTGCTGGTACTGCGGGGGCTGTTGCGACTGATGCTGCGGCGGCTGCGGCTGGCGCTGGGGGCGCCTGCGCAGCGGGTCCTCGCTCGGGTCGAGGTACTGGACCTGCGTCTGCTCATTGCGGTCGCGGGCCGCGCGCAGCTGGTTCTGCCAGGGGTGCGGGTCCTCGGGGCTGCCCGGCATGCCGTCGGGGGCCGGCGGGACGGGGGGCATGACCGAGGTCGCGTCGCCGGCCCCGGCGCCGTGCCGCGGTCCGCCCGTGGACGGCATGACGCTGGTCGCGGCGCTCGGGTCGTACGACCCGGCGTTGCTCGGCAGGACCTGGGTCGGGTCCGCGGCGCCCGGCAGGTCGGGGACCGGCGCGGGCGCCGGGTCGGGGGCGAGCAGCGCGGCCACCCCCATGGCCGCCTCGACCTGCGCGGACGAGGAGTGGACGCCGATGCCGCCCGCGACGGTGCGCAGGGCGCGGGCGAGGTTCTCGGCGCTCGGCCGCTCGTCGGGCTCCTTGCGCAGGCAGCGCTCGATGACCGTCCAGAGCGGCTCGGGGACGGTGGTCGGGCGGCGGGGCTCCTCGCTGAGGTGCCGGTGGAGCACTTCGAGCGCCGTACCGCCGGCGAACGGCGGGCGCCCGGTGACCAGCTCGTACAGCAGGATGCCCGCGCCGTAGATGTCGACGGCGGAGGTCTGCGGACGGCCCTCGGCGGACTCCGGCGCGACGTACGCGGGCGTGCCGACGAATTCGTGGGTGCGGGTCAGGCCCGGGGAGTCCGCGAGGCGTGCGATGCCAAAGTCGGTGAGCATCGGGTGCATCTGGCCGTCGCGCTCGTCGAGCAGGACGTTCGCCGGCTTCAGGTCACGGTGGACCACACCGTCGGCGTGGCTGGCCGCCAGCGCGTCCGCGATCTGCGCGGTCAGCAGGGACGCCGCGACGGGCGAGAACGGGCCGTTCTCACGGATGTAGCGGTGCAGGTCGGGGCCGTCGATCAGGTCCATGACGAGGGCGAGCAGATCGCCTTCGACGACCAGGTCCCGGGTCCTGACGATGTTCGGGTGGGTGAGCCGCAGCAGTACGGACCGCTCCCGGAGGAAGCGCATCACGACGTCCGCGTCGTTGGCGAGCTCCTCCTTGAGGACCTTGATCGCGACGGTCTCGCCGGGCTGACCGGCCACCGCTGCTTCGGCTCCGGCGGTCTCGCGCTGGCGGGCCCGCCAGACGACGCCCGTGGCGCCGCGCCCGATCGGCTCCTCGAGCAGGTATTTACTGCCTACCGGCCGCACGTCATGCGCTCCCTGCTGATCATGTTCCCTTGGCGTGGCTGCGTGGCCCTCGCTTCGTTCCGAGCGCTCCGGCCCGTATTTCCGACCCACTGTAATGCCGCCCCGCTGCCACCGAACGGGGCACGGACAGCACCTGTCCACGGGAAGACGCCCGCACTGTTCGGATGGTTGCCGAACGCACGTGCCACATACGTCGCGCCTGAACCCAAGCCTGCACTTTTACGTCCACAGCCGACCAATCAAGATCACTTGCCGACGGGTGCCGGGCGTGTTGTCAGTGGCAGGTGCGAGGATGCCTGCAGCACGGAACTGACGGGCCGGAAGGCCCCCGTTGCGTGCCGACCTGTACCGGACGACGCGTCCGTGCCGGGTGGGGGGAATCACAGGGCGGTCCCTCTGCCGGGCACTCCGCGCAGAAGGGACCGCTGACGGCGATGCAGATCCGGCTGACCGTTCTCGCGCCGCGCAGCGGCCAGGGCGCACACGGCACGCGGGCCCACGGCCCGCAGGCCGCCGCGCCGGCCGCGCGCGCCTGTGACGTGCTGGTCACCGCCCCCGCCGGGACGGCGCTGGCCGCCGTGGCCTCGGGCCTGGCGGCGGCCGTCTCGGGACCGGGCTCCGGCCCGGAGACCACGGGCGCGGTGGTGGTCTACGCGGGGCGCGAGCGGCTCGACGCGCAGCACTGCCCGCTGGGTGAGCCGCCGCTGGTCGACGGGGCGGTGCTGTCACTGCACGCCCCCGCGCCGGAGGGCGACACCCGTCCCGACGCGGCACCGGCCCCGGCCCAGTTGCACGTCGTGGCGGGCCCCGACGCCGGAGGCGTCCATCTGCTGCACGGCGGCCGGATCAGCATCGGCCGCTCCACGGACGCGGACGTCCCGCTGGACGACCCGGACGTGTCACGGCTGCACTGCGCGGTGACGCTGACGGAGGACGGCCGCGTCTCGGTCGCGGACCTCGGCTCCACCAACGGCACGGCGCTGGACGGCGCCGAGGTCGACGAGCGCCCGGTGCGGCTGGCGCCCGGCGCGCTGCTGCGGGTCGGCGAGTCCGCGCTGCGGCTGGCCCCGGGCGAGCTGCCCCCCTCACTCCCGGTGGCCCCGGACGGCGAGGGCCACCTGCGCATCAACCGCGCGCCGGACGGGCCCACCCGGAGCACCCGGGGCGGCCCGGTGCCGGGCGCGTACGGAGCCCCCACGCCCACGGTCACGGACCGGGGTTCCCGGTCCACTGTTCCGACCGGCACCGCGACCGCGGACAGCGGGCCTCCCGCCGGCCGCCGGGTCTCGGGCGGACTCACAGGGACCCCGCCCGTCGTCCGGTCCACCGGGCCGTACGACGCCCAGGGCGGCGGACCGGCTTCCGGAGCGCCGGGCGCCACCGCGTACGGATCCCGGTCCGGAGCGACTTCCGAGGCCGCCGACGAGCGTTCCCGGTCCGCCGGCGAGCGGTTCGGCGGCGATCCGTTCGACGGCGAGCGGTCCGCGGGGGCCGACCGAGGGCCGTACGACAGCGGCAACCAGCCGGGCCCGGCGACGCCCGGCCGTCCGGGCGACCGTTCCGTGTCCCGACCGCCCGCGGGCCGGCCGGGGTCCGGGCCCGCGCCCACGGTGCCCGGTCAGTACGTCCCCGAGGGCGGGCCGACGGCCGCGGGCCGGTCCGGCGCCGGGCCGTACGACGACCGGTACGGCGACCGGGCCGGTTCGGCGCCCGGGTCGCCCGGTGGTGCTCCTTATGACGCGCGAAACGACACACTCGGCGCCGCGGCGTCCGCGTCGGGACAGGGCGGCGCCAGGTATCCCGATCCGCGGCCCGCGAGCGAGGCCGGTGCCCCAGTGGCATCGGGTCGCACGGCGGGGCTGTCGGACAACCGCGAGGAATTCACCCCCGAGGCGTACGACAGCCCGGCGGACCCGACAGCCACAGCGCCGGGCCGCACCCGAGAAGGCGGCGGCGACGGGCGCGGCTCCGGCTCGGGTCGCGGCTCCGGCGGCCATCCGGGCCCCGGCGACGGGACGCACGGCGGTCGGCGCGGGGTCTTCGGCGAGGAGCAGGCCCGCAAGCGCGGGGGGATAGGGGCCTGGGCCCGGCGTCTGACCGGCGGGCGCGGGGAGACCGTCGCCGAGTACGCACCGGCGGAGTCGACGCCTGTCGGGATGCCGCCCGTCGGCGCCCCCGCGGACGTAGCGCCGGCCACCTTCGCCGCCCCGGAGACCTGGCCCGACCCGGCATCCCTGCTGCTCACCGCCCTCGGCCCCGGCCCCCGGCTGTGGGAGCGCGGCCCCGGGCACCCCGAAACGCTGGTGCTCCGGCTGGGCACCGCCGACCGGGCCGGGCCCGACGGCGGCCGGCCGCTGCCCGCCGTGCCGGTGACCGTGGGGCTGCGCGAGGTGGGTTCACTGGGGCTGGCCGGACCTCGCGCCCGGCTGGCCGGGCTCGCCAGGTCCGTGGTCGCGCAGCTCGCCGCCCTGCACTCACCCGTCGACCTGGAGATCGTGCTGATCAGCGCGGACCGCTCCAGGGCACTGGAGGAGCGCAAGGCCGAGTGGGGCTGGCTCGGCTGGCTGCCGCATCTGCGGCCCGCCCACGGCCAGGACTGCCGACTGCTGCTGGCCTACGACCGGGACCAGGCCTCGGCCCGCATCGCCGAGCTGGTGCGGCGGACCGACGAGGAACCGCTGGGCGCGGACGGGCCGTACACCGTGGTGGTCGTCGACGGCGACCCCGGATCCGCCGGGCTGCGCGAGGCCACCACCCGGCTGGCCGCGACGGGCGCCGCGAGCGGCATCCACCTTCTGACCCTGGCCGAGACCGCCGCCGCCTCCCCCGTCTCACCGGTCGCCGCGACCTACGAGGCGGCCTGCGCCGCCGCTCCCGCCTTCCGCGAGTGCGGGGCGGTCGCCCTGCTCAGTGGCGATGTGGCCACCGCTCTGCGACTGCTCCGCACCGCGAGCGCGCAGCCCGTGGGACACGGCACGCTCGCCACGGTGGACGCGGTGTCCGCGGCCTGGGCGGAGCGGTTCGCCCGGTCGATGGCCCCGTTGCGCACGGACGGCCCGCCGCCGGGCCGTTCGGGCCGCGCTGCCGCGCTGCCGCCGTCCGCCCGGCTGCTCGACGAGCTGGGCCTGGCCCGCGCCACCCCCGCGTCGCTGATGGCCCGCTGGGCCGCCGCCGCGGACGACGGGCAGGCACCGGGCGCCACCCGCGCGTGGGCGGTCCTGGGCGCGGGCCCGCGCGGGCCGCTGTGCGTCGACCTGACCGCCGAGGGACCGCATCTGCTGATCGAGGGCCCCGCGGGCAGCGGGCGCACCGAGCTGCTGCGTTCCTTCGCCGCCTCACTGGCCGCCGCCGCCCGGCCCGACCGGCTCGGTCTCGTCCTGGTGGACGGGGCCGGCGGTGAGCGCGGCGAGGGCCTGCGGGTCTGTACCGAGCTGCCGCACGTCTCCACGCATCTGGTGGCCTCCGACCCGCTGCGCATGCGGGAGTTCGCGCAGGCGCTGGGCGCCGAGCTGAAGCGGCGCCACGAGCTGCTCGGCGGCCTCGGCTTCGCCGAGTGGCACACGCATCGCGAGGTGTCGGGCAGGCTCGTCGGCCAGCGCCCGCCCAGCTCCGCCGAGCAGCACAGCGGCGACCTCGACCCGCCGTCCAGCGGCGGGACGCTGCGCCTGCGGACCACCACGTCCCTCGCGCAGCAGGCCCGCCCGGACACCGAGCACTCACCGCTCCCCCGGCTCGTCGTGCTGGTCGACGACTTCGACGCGCTGGTCGCTCCGGCCCTGGGCAGTATGGGCCGTCCGTCGGCCGGTTCGGTCGTGCGGGCCCTGGAGGCGGTGGCCCGGGAGGGCGAGCGGCTCGGGGTGCATCTGGTGGCCACCTCCGCCAGGCCGGACCGCACGGCGGACACGGAGCTGGCCCGGGGCGCGCGGCTGCGCGTGGTGCTCGACGCCCCACCGGCCGCCCCCTCCCCGGAGGAGCCGGCGCCGGGCAGGGGCAGGCTGCATCACGCGGACGGCACCGTGACGGTGTTCCAGGGCGGCAGGGTCACCGGGCGCATCCCCCGTACGGCGACCCTGCGGCCGACCGTCGTCCCACTGGAGTGGGAGCGCATGGGCGATCCGCCGACCCGGCGCCCGGTCCGTGAGCTGGGCAACGGGCCGACGGACCTGGCCCTGCTCGCCAGCGCCCTGGACCGCGCGGCCCGCACGGTCAACGCGGCGCCGCTCGCACCACTCTCCCCGCTGGAAACCTCAGGAGTCGCAGGGCCCACAGCGCCCTCCGGGGCCCCAGCGACAGACATACGAAAACGCGCACAAATCCCAGGCGACAGCTGATCCAACGTCACGAGCCCATCACGATCATCAAGTTGACACGGAAGGCGCTATTGCGGGCCCCGACCACCGGGCGTAGGACTGAGCGGACGGGACAGCTACACCGGCATCGGCGCCGCCACCGTCAGAGCTGCGCCGGTCCGCACGCGCACGGCAGAGACGGGGCAGAGATGCGCACAACTCTTCGTACACACAGGGACCGAAGGGCTCGCAGGGCCGCACTGGCGGTGATCGCCGCGAGTGCGCTCGCCCTCTCCGGATGCAGTGACGGGGACGGCAGCAGGGACAAGAAGGACGGCGCGGACGCCGGCAAGACACCGGCGTCCAGTGTCACGCTCCCCAAGCTCAACGGCGAGAAGGTCCAGGTCGTAGCGGTCTGGACCGGCCCCGAGCAGGAGAACTTCACCAAGGTCCTCAAGGAGTTCGAAAAGCGCACCGGGGCGACGATCAGTTACGTCCCCACCCAGGACGCGATGCTCAACTACCTCGGTACGAAGATCTCCGGCGGCCAGCCCCCGGACGTGGCGCTGCTCCAGCAGCCGGGCGCCCTCCAGCAGGCCGTCCAGCGCAAGTGGCTCAAGCCCGTCGACGCCCCGACCCAGGCGCAGCTCGACAAGAACTACACCAAGGGCTGGAAGGACATCGCCGCCGTCGACGGCAAGCAGTACGGCGTGTACTACAAGGCCGCCAACAAGTCCCTGATCTGGTACAACACGGCTGCCTTCGAGAACGCGGGCGCGGCCGAGCCGAAGACCTGGAAGGAATTCCTGACCGCCGCCGAGACGATCTCCGCCTCCGGTGTCCCGCCGGTCTCGATCGGCGGCGCGGACGGCTGGACGCTGACCGACTGGTTCGAGAACATCTACCTCTCCCAGGCGGGTCCGGAGAAGTACGACCAGCTGGCACAGCACAAGATCAAGTGGACCGACCCTTCCGTCAAGGACGCGCTCACCACACTCGGCCAGCTCTTCGGCAAGAAGGAGCTCATCGCGGGCGGCCAGGAGGGCGCTCTCGGCACCGAGTTCCCGGCGTCCGTCACCCAGACGTTCACCGGCGGCGACCAGCCCAAGGGCGCCATGGTCTTCGAGGGCGACTTCGTCGCGGTCAACATCGCGCAGACCGAGGCCAAGCTCGGTACGGACGCGAAGGTGTTCCCCTTCCCGGCGGTCGGCGGCGAGGCCCCGGTGGTCACCGGCGGCGATGTGGCCGTGGCTCTGAAGGACTCCAAGGGCGCCAAGGCGCTGATGACCTTCCTGGCGTCCGAGGACGCCGCGAAGATCGCGGCCGGCTCCGGCGGGTTCGTATCGCCCAACAAGTCGCTGGACCTGGCGGCGTACCCCAACGACGTGATGCGCGACATCGCCAAGGCCCTGGTCGACGCGGGCGACTCGTTCCGCTTCGACATGTCGGACCAGGCCCCGCAGTCGTTCGGCGGCACACCCGGCAAGGGTGAGTGGAAGGCTCTTCAGGACTTCTTGAAGAACCCGAAGGACATCGCGGGAACCCAGCAGCAGCTGGAGACCGACGCGGCCAAGGCCTACAAGAGCTGACGCGGTGACGTCAGCGACCGCGGGGGGCGCCGCGAAAGTGACGCCGCCCCCCGCCGACAACGGCAAACGCAAGAGCGTGACCGGCACACGCAAATCGATGGCGGTCGGCTTTCTGCTGCCCGCCCTGGTGCTGCTCGGCGCGCTCGTGGTCTACCCGATCGGGTATTCGATCTACCGGAGCTTCTTCGACAAGTCGGGCGACAGTTTCGCCGCCTTCGACAACTATGTGGAGATCTTCCGGGACGACACCATCCTGACGGCCGTCAAGAACAACATGATCTGGGTGGTCCTCGCCCCGACCATCTCGACCGCACTCGGCCTGATATTCGCCGTCCTCACCGAGCGCATCCGCTGGGGGACGGCCTTCAAGCTGCTGCTCTTCATGCCGATGGCCATCTCGATGCTCGCCGCGGGCATCATCTTCCGGCTGGTGTACGAGCAGGATCCGGAGCGCGGGGTCGCCAACGCCGTCGCGGTCACCGCCCATGACGCCTTCGCCGAATCGGCCGGCTATCCCAAGGCGCGCCCGTTGCCGGTCCATCCGCTCAAAGCGGGCGGCGGTGGGACCTTCGTCACCAAAGAGACCGTGACCGTGGGCGAGCAGGTCAATCTGCCGCTGGTGGGTGTCGCACCCGCCAAGATGCCCGGTGACGCGAAGATCGCCGCACCCGCCGAAGTCTCCCGGGACCGGGTGAGCGGCACGGCCTGGCTCGACTTCACCCGGGGTGGCGGCGGCAGGCCCAACACCATCGACGCCAAGGAGTTGGGCCTCAAGGGCCTCAAGATCGAAGCGGTCAAGGACGGCAAGGTCGTCGATTCCACCCAGGCCGCCGCCGACGGCACGTTCACGCTCTCGTCGAAGGCGGACGGCGCCGAACTGCGCCTGCCCGAATCGAACTTCCACGAGCCGTTCAACGGAGTCGACTGGCTCGGCCCGAATCTGGTGACACCGGCGATCATCGGCAGCTACGTCTGGATGTGGGCCGGCTTCGCGATGGTGCTGATCGCGGCCGGGCTCGCCGGTCTGCCACGTGAACTCCTCGAAGCGGCCCGGGTCGACGGCGCCAACGAGTGGCAGGTCTTCCGCCGCATCACCGTGCCCATGCTCGCACCCGTGCTCGCGGTGGTGCTGGTCACCCTAATGATCAATGTGCTGAAGATCTTCGACCTGGTCTTCATCATCGCGCCGGGCTCGTCCCAGGACGATGCGAACGTACTGGCGCTCCAGCTCTACCGCTCGTCGTTCGGCACCGATGCCGACCTCGGTGTGGGCAGCGCGATCGCCGTACTCCTGCTGCTCCTGGTGATCCCGGTGATGCTCTTCAACGTCCGTCGTCTGCGGAAGGAGGCACGCCGATGACCACCACGGGTGGCCAAAGTGTGAAGGCGAAGCAGCCCCTTCCGGCGCGGATCGCGGCCCGGGCCGGCGGCGGGCTGATGCGGGTCTTCCTTATCCTGGTCGCGGTGTTCTGGCTGATGCCGACGGTCGGGCTGCTGCTCTCCTCACTGCGCACCTCCACCGACATCGCGTCGAGCGGCTGGTGGAAGGTCTTCACCTCCCCCTCGGAGGTGACCTTCGACAATTACTCCAACCTCCTCAAGAACGAAGCCATCACCGACTCCCTGCTCAGCACGATCATGATCACCGTCCCGTCGACCGTGCTGGTCGTGGTGATCGGCGCACTGGCCGGGTACGCGTTCGCGTGGATGGACTTCCCGGGCCGTGACTGGTGGTTCCTGGTCGTCGTCGGTCTGCTGGTGGTTCCGGTACAGGTCGCCCTGATCCCGGTGTCCAAGCTCTTCGGCTCGGTCGGCCTCTTCGAGACCACGGCGGGCGTGGTGCTCTTCCATGTCGCCTTCGGACTGCCCTTCGCGATCTTCCTTCTGCGGAACTTCTTCGCGGAGATCCCCAAGGAGCTACTGGAGGCGGCGCGCCTCGACGGGGCGGGCGAGATCCGGCTGTTCACCCGTGTCGTGATGCCGCTGGGCGGTCCCGCCATTGCCTCGCTGGGCATCTTCCAGTTTCTCTGGGTCTGGAACGACATGCTGATCGCACTGATCTTCGCCGACTCGGCCAATCCGCCGATCACGGTCGAACTCCAGCGCCAGGTAAGGCAGTTCGGGAACAACATCGACATCCTGGCGCCCGGCGCCTTCATCTCGATGGTGATCCCGCTCATCGTGTTCTTCGCGTTCCAGAAGCAGTTCGTGTCCGGCGTCATGGCCGGCGGGGTCAAATAGCGGCCTGGCGAGGGCCGTTCGACGGCCTTTCGGCTCTCCGTGGGCAGCGGTGACGGGGCGGCCCGGTTTATTGAAACCGGGCCGCCACGCCGCATCCTTCCCCCGGATGCCACGTCCGGCGTAACCACTTCACTCCTTCGGCCGTTCCTGGGGCAGATGCCCACGTCGACCCCCTGGATGTGCCGTGCCCCGGTTCAGCGTCATCGTGCCCGCGTACAAGGTCCAGGCGTACCTGGAGGAGTGCCTCGATTCGGTGCTCGTCCAGAGCTACGACGATCTCGAACTGATCGTGGTGGACGACTGCTCGCCGGACTCCGGTGGCGCGGTCATCGACGCGTACGCGGCCCGCGATCCACGGGTCTCGGCCGTGCGGCTGCCCCGGAACACCGGGCCGGGCCCCGCCCGCAACGCCGGAATCACCCGGGCGACCGGCGACTATCTGATCTTCCTCGACGGCGCCGACACCCTTGTCCCCGGCGCGCTCCAGGCCATCACCGACCGCCTCAAGGAGACGGACGCACCCGACCTCCTGGTCTACGACCACGCCCGCACACACTGGTCGGGCGAGGCCGTACGCGACCAACACGCCGCGCAGCTGGCCGAGGAGGGCCCGGCCGCCTTCGAACTCGGCTACCGACCGGGCCTGTTGAAGCTCCCCGCGGTGGTGTGGAACAAGGCGTACAGCCGGGAGTTCATGGAGCGCGAAGGCTTCACCTTCGCGCCCGGCCGGTACGAGGACGTCCCCTGGACCTACCCGGCGCTGCTGGCCGCCGATTCGATCGCGGTCCTGGACCGGGTCTGCGTGCACCACCGCCAGCGCCGCCGCACCGGCAGCACGACCGGCAGCGCGGGCAACTTCACGACGGGCAGCTCGGGCAGCGTCGGCCGCATCACCACGGGTAGCGCGTGCAACTTCACCACCGGCAACTCGGGCAGCGTCGGCCGCACTGCCGAAGCCGACAGCGCAGCCCGCGTCGACGACACCACCCGTGCCGACCGCACGGCCCGCACCGGCAGCCCCGGCGATCCAGCCACCGGCCGCGAGCACTTCGACGTCTTCGGCCAGTACGACCGCGTCTTCGCCTTCATCGACGCCCGCCCCGAACTGGCCCACTGGCGCCCGCTGGTCTTCCGGCGGATGGCCGACCACTTCACCACGCTGGTCACCACCCGGGGGCAGCTGCCGCGCGGCGGCCACAGCGAGTTCTTTCAACTGGCCCGCGCCCACTACCGCCGCCACCGCGCCCCGGGCACCGCCCCGCGCCCGAGCGCTCGCCTGCGGCACGCGACGGTCCGACTGGGCAGCCACCGCCTGCACCGCGCGGTGCGGACCTACCTGCGACTGCGCTCCTCCCTCCGCCGCCGGTCCGCGACATTGCGTCGCACCGTCCGCGCCGCCGTCCTTCGGCTGCACTACCGCGTCCAGCTGCGCCTGCCCCTGCGGCCCGACCGGGCGGTCTTCACCGCCTACGCGCACGCCGGTTACGCCTGCAATCCCGCCGCGATCGAGGAGCAGGTACGCGAACTCGCCCCACACATCCGCACCTCCTGGATCGCCACCCCCGAGCACCACCACACCGTCCCCACCGGAACCCGCACGATCCGGCCGGACACCTTCGCCCACTGGACGGCCCTGGCCCGTGCCAAGTACCTGGTGAGCAACGTCGGCTTCGAACCGCGCCTGACCAAGCGTCCCGGCCAGATCGTCCTGCAGACCCAGCGCGGCACACCGCTCAAGTCGATGGGCCTCGACCTCCAGGACCACCCGGCGGCGGCCCGCACCACCGACTTCACCCGCCTCCTCGACGACGTCGACAAGTGGGACTACTGCCTCTCCGCCAATCGCCACTCCTCCCTGATCTGGGAACGGGCGTACCCCTCGGGCTACACCACGCTCGAATACGGCCTCCCCCGCAACGACACCTTCCAGCGCGCCACCGCCACCGACGTCGCCCGCCTGCGCTCCACCCTCGGCATCCCCGAGGGCTTCACCGCCCTGCTGTACGCCCCGACACACCGCGACTACCGCCGCGACCAGCGCCCACTCCTCGACCTCGACCGGATCTCTCGCGCGCTGGGCCCCCGGGTCGTCATCCTCGATCGCGCCCTCTACTCCTCCAACGTGCCGTTCTCCCGCCCGCGTTCCGCACGATCGGGTGAATCCCCCCGGATCATCGACGTCAGCGAGCACCCCTCGGTGGAGACGCTCTGTCTGGCTGCCGACGCCCTGATCACGGACTACTCGTCCCTGATGTTCGACTACGCCAACCTGGACCGCCCGGTCGTCGTGCACACCGACGACTGGGACGCGTACGGGGCCGCTCGCGGCACCTACTTCGACCTGCGCGAGTTCCCGCCGGGCGCGATCGCCCGCACCGAGGACGAGTTGATCGACATCTTCTCCAGCGGCCACTGGCGCGGCTCCCGCTCCGCCCAGTTGCGGGCCGCCTTCCGGGCGCGTTTCTGCGCGTACGACGACGGCAGGGCGGCCGAGCGCGTCGTACGCCATGTGTTCCTGGGCGAGACGGCCGCGCTGCCGTCCATCGTGCCGCTGGAGGACCGCAGGCCGGTTCCGGCGGCGGGCCCCCGGCACGAGCGCGGGCGCGACCTCTCCGGCCTCCTGACTGCCGGACGCCGCTGAGGCCGGACGCCGCCGACGCCGTCGCGGGCCGAACACGCCCGCCGCTGCGGCCGCCCGGCGGCCGCAGCCGACCTGAGGCCGGTCAGGCCTTGAGAGCCGCGACGGCGGACGTGGCGAGGTCGTCCAGATAGCCGTCGGGCAGCTCGGTGCGCACCACCACCAGCCGCCAGTACAGCGGGCCGATCATGAGGTCGAGCGCCCGGTCGACGTCGGCGCCCGCAGGCAACTCCCCGCGCTCGACGGCATCCCGCACCACCCCGGCCGCCAAGCCGCGTCGGCCGTCGAGCAGCGCCGTCCTGATCGCGTCGGCGATCTCCGGATTGCGCGCGGCCTCGACGAGCAGGTCCGGGATCACCTGCGAGGCGACCGGGTGCCGCAGCGCGTGCGAGGCGACCTCGATGAGGGCGCGCACATCCCCGTACAGCGAGCCGGTGGCGGGGGCGGGCACGCCCTGGGACGCGACGGCGGAGACCAGGTCCAGAACGAGCGCCAGTTTGGACTTCCAGCGTCGGTAGACGGCCGTCTTGCCGACACCGGCCCTGCGGGCGATCCCCTCGATCGACATCCGGGCGAAGCCGACGGCGGCCAGCTCCTCGAAGACGGCGGCACGGATCGCATCGGTCACGTCCTCCCTGAGCACTGCGGCTCCGGCGGGCGCACGGCGTGAAGTCATGCGGGGAAGCATAGCGTTTTCACGTAACGACGAGACGGTTGCGTTCCGACGTCGATGCGACCTACTGTCATCGTCACGACGATACGGGCCCGTCCCGCCGTCAGCACGGACCCGGTCCCCCGTCGAAAGCCGCCGATGTGAGCCTGCCGACCGCACAGCCCGCACCACCCACGACACCGACCGAACAACGCCCACCATCCGCCCCTGCCATACCATCCGCGCCACCCACCCCGGCGCCACCGGCCAACCTGGCGGAACTGGCCGCCCGCCACGGCCTGACAGTGAGCGGCGCGCGCCCCTCGCTGCCCGAGTACACCCGCCGCCTGTGGGGCCGGCGGCACTTCGTCCTGGCGTTCGCCACCGCCCGGCTGACCGCGCAGTACAGCCAGGCCAAGCTGGGCCAGATCTGGCAGATCATGACCCCGCTGCTCAACGCGACGGTCTACTACTTCATCTTCGGCGTCCTGCTGCACACCAAGGACGGCGTCGCCGACTTCGTCCCGTTCCTGGTCACGGGCGTCTTCGTCTGGACGTTCACCAGCAGTTCGGTCATGGCCGGCACCCGCTCCCTCACCTCAAACCTCGGCCTGGTGCGGGCCCTGCACTTCCCGCGCGCCGCGCTGCCCGTCTCGTACGCCCTCCAGCAGCTGCAGCAGCTGCTCTTCTCCATGGCCGTACTGTCGGCGATCCTGGTCTGCTTCGGGCAGCTCCCCCGCGCGTCCTGGCTGCTCGCGCTCCCGGCGCTGCTGCTCCAGTCGGTGTTCAACACGGGGCTGGCGATGATCATGGCCAGGCTGGCGTCGGCAACCCCGGACATCGCCCAGCTCATGCCGTTCGTCCTGCGCACCTGGATGTACGTGTCGGGTGTCATGTGGAGCATCGGGCACGTCCTGCACAACGACCACCTGCCGCGCCTGGCCCTCGTCGCGCTGGAGTGCAATCCGGCGGCCATCTACATCGACCTGATGCGCTTCGCCCTCATCGACACCTTCACCGACGCCCAACTACCCCCGCACGTATGGCTCGTGGCCACGGGCTGGGCGCTCGTCGCGGGCGTGGGCGGCTTCATCTACTTCTGGCAGGCAGAGGAGACGTACGGCCGTGGCTGACCACACCCCTCGGGAACCCGTCCCCACCGTCGTCGCCGACGACGTGCACATCACCTACAAGGTCCACGGCGGTCGCGCCGGCGTACGCGAAGTGCACGCCGTCCGGGGTGTCACCTTCGTCGCGCACCGGGGCGAGGCCATCGGCCTCATAGGCTCCAACGGGTCGGGGAAATCGACCCTCCTGAAAGCGGTCGCCGGCCTGCTTCCGCCCACACAGGGCCACGTCCACACCCAGGGCCAACCCTCGCTGCTCGGCGTCAACGCCGCCCTGATGAACGACCTGACGGGCGAGCGCAACATCATCCTCGGCTGCCTCGCGATGGGCATGTCCCGTCGGCAGATCCGTGAACGTTACGAGGGGATCGTCGACTTCTCCGGCATCAACGACCACGGAGAGGACGCCATCACCCTGCCCATGCGCACGTACTCATCGGGCATGGCCGCCCGGCTCCGATTCTCGATCGCCGCCGCCAGGAGCCACGACGTACTGCTGATCGACGAGGCGCTGGCCACCGGCGACGCGAAGTTCCAGCGTCGCAGCCGGGCCAGGATCGCCGAGCTGCGGGAGCAGGCGGGCACCGTCTTCCTGGTCAGCCACCACAACAGGACCATCACCGAGACCTGCGACCGGGCAATCTGGCTGGAGGCGGGGACGGTACGCGCCGACGGGCCCGCGCGAGAAGTCGTCGCCGCCTACGAGGCGCACGCAAAGCACAGCAAATAGAACAAAGGCGGCTAAAGTCCCTCTGGATGACGACCCAGCAGATCGGGGCTCTCGACCCGACCCCCGCCCCCGGCTCGCACGCCCCCACGCCCCGCGCACTCCGCTCCTGGCGCGCCCTGGGCGCGGTCTGGCTCACCACCCGGCTCGCCATGCTCGTCCTGCTCTCCGGCGCCGTCGTCGAGCTCGGCGACATCAGCGGGGAGGTCCACGGGATCTACCACGCCTGGTACGAGCAGCTGGCTCGCGGCGACTTCCCGCTCGACGACGTCATGTGGCAGTACCCGCCCGCCGCGGGCCTGGTGATCCTCGCGCCCGCCGCACTGCCGTGGCTGACCTACTTCCAGGCCTTCGTGGTGCTCACCCTCCTCGCCGACGCCCTCGTCACCGTCGCGCTCGTGCGAGCGTGGAAGAGGCGCGGACGGAGTGCCGGGGGCGCGTGGATGTGGGTGTGCGCCCTGCCTCTGCTCCTGCATCTGCCCCTGGTCAGGTACGACGTCCTGGTCACCGCCCTCGCCGTACTGGCCCTCCTGGCGATGCACACCCGGCCACGCGTCGGCGGCGCGCTCGCCGCCCTGGGCGCACTGGTGAAGGTCTGGCCGGCACTCACCCTGCTGGGCACCCCGCGAGGTCGCGGCACGCGGAACGCCTGGCTGTCCGCCGCCGTGGCCGCGCTGGCGCTGCTCGCCTTCCTGTCCCTCGCCTTCTCGCACACCCTGGACTTCCTGCGTCAACAGGGCAGCAGGGGCGTGCAGATCGAGTCGCTGGGCGGCACCGCGCTGTCCCTCGCGCGGCTGACCGGCTGGCCGGGCACGGTGGCCTTCCGGTACGGGGCGATGGAGTTCACCGGCCCGTATGTGTCGACCGTCGCGCATCTGTCACTGCTCTGCACGGCCGCCGCCTTCTGCTGGCTGCTGGTGTGGCGGTTCAGGGCCCGGCACTGGACGCCCGCCACGCCCTTCGACGCGGCCCTGTGCGCCGTGCTGCTGTTCACCGTCACCAGCCGGGTGATCAGCCCGCAGTACCTGATCTGGCTGCTGGGCCTGGCCGCGGTCTGCCTCACCTCGCGCGCCACCTCGCAACGCCCGGTCGCGGCCCTGCTGCTGCCCGCCGCCGCGATCAGCTCGCTCGTCTATCCGGTGCTGTACGAGGAAGTCGTGACGGGCACACCGCTGGGCTGTGCGCTCATGGTCGTACGCAACGGACTGCTGCTCGGCGCGGCCGTCCTGTCCTGCCACCGGCTCAGGACCACCACGGTCGCACGGCAGTAGACAGGGGGCGCCCCGCACCTCCCGGTGCGGGGCGCCCCCTGTCTCGTACCGCTGTCACCTTCGGATCAGACGCGCGTACGCAGCATCGTCCGCATCGTCCGCATCGCGACCGACAGGTTCGCCAGGTCGAAGGCGTCCGAGCCCTGGATCTCCTCCAGCGTGGTGCGCGCGCGGCCCAGGATCGCCGCGTTCTTCTCTTCCCACGCCTTGAAGCGCTGCTCCGGCGTCGAGGCCCCGTTTCCGACGGACAGCACGTCCTGCGTCAGCCCGGCGTGCGCCGCGTACAGGTCCTCGCGGATGGAGGCGCGGGCCATGGACTGCCAGCGGTCGGCCCGCGGCAGCTCGATGATCCGGTCCATCAGCTTGGTGATGGACAGCCGGTCGGCGAGGTCGTAGTACACCTCGGCGACATCCATCGGAGACTTGTCGGTCCGCTCCGCGATCGCCACGATGTCGAGCGCGGGGAACGCGGAGGAGAACCCGGCCACCCGCACCGCGAGCTCCTCGGGAACACCCGCTCCGGTCAGCTCGTCGACGATCCCCTGGTACCACTCCTGGTCCGCGCCGCGCAGCATCTTCGGGAGCTCGTCCCAGACCTTCACCACTCCCTCGCGGAAGAACTCGATGGTCTCGCCGATCTCCAGCGGCTGCGGGCGGTTGCCGAGGAGCCAGCGCGTACCGCGTTCGACGAGACGGCGCGAGTGCAGTCGGATCCGGGTCTGGACATCGGCCGCGACCACATTGTCGAGCGCCTCGACGGCGTCCCAGACCTTGCTCAGCCCGAAGATCGCGCGGGCCGCGAACTGCGCCCGTACGATTTCCTCGATCGAGGCCCCGGTCTCCTCCCGCAGACGGTGCAGGAAGGTCGAGCCACCGGTGTTCACGGTGTCGTTGACCAGCACCGTCGTGACGATCTCGCGGCGCAGCGCGTGCGCGTCGATCTGCTCGGTGAACTTCTCCCGCAGAGCCTCGGGGAAGTACTCGTGCAGCAGGACCCGCAGATGCGGGTCGTCCGGCAGACCGGTGTGGATCAGCTCGTCCGCCACCGTGATCTTGGTGTACGCGAGGAGCACGGCGAGCTCGGGCTGGCTCAGACCGCGGCCGTTGCTCAGCAGTTCGCGGATCTGCCGGTCGGTGGGCAGGAACTCCAGCTCACGGTTGAGATGCCCGTCGCGGCTCAGCCTGCGCATGAAACGCTGGTGGGCGTGGAGCAGCGAGGGCGCCTGCACGACGGCGTTCGACAGGGCCACGTTCTGCGCGTAGTTGTTGCGCAGCACCAGCGTGCCGACCTCGTCGGTCATCGCGGCGAGCAGCTTGTTCCGCTGCTTGACGGTCATGTCACCGTCCACCACGAGGGCGTTGAGCAGGATCTTGATGTTCACCTCGTGGTCGGAGGTGTCCACGCCCGCACTGTTGTCGATGGCGTCGGTGTTGATCCTGCCGCCGGCCCGCGCGAACTCGATGCGGCCGAGCTGGGTCGCGCCCAGGTTGCCGCCCTCGC
This sequence comes from Streptomyces sp. A5-4, assembly GCF_051131715.1. Lineage (NCBI taxonomy): Bacteria > Bacillati > Actinomycetota > Actinomycetes > Kitasatosporales > Streptomycetaceae > Streptomyces > Streptomyces sp. A5-4. Next base: position 2,903,128 of record NZ_CP178591.1, read on the forward strand.
CGACGACCCTGGCCCGCAGGTCCTCGCCATTGACGCGGATGGCGTCGTTCGCCTTGTCGCCGACGTCGGCGTTCGACTCGCCGGCGGACTTGACGTACGTACCGATGCCGCCGTTCCACAGCAGGTCGACCGGTGCCTGGAGGATCGCCTTCATCAGGTCGGCCGGGGTCATCTTGCTGACGCCCGCCTCGATTCCGAGGACCTCGCGCAGATGCGCGTTGATCGGGATCGACTTGGCGTCGCGCCGATGGATACCACCGCCGGCCGAGAGCAGCGAGGTGCTGTAGTCGGCCCACGAGGAGCGCGGGAGCTCGAAGAGACGGCGGCGCTCGGCGTAGGAGAGCGCCGCGTCCGGGTTCGGGTCGATGAAGATGTGCCGGTGGTCGAAGGCGGCGATCAGCCTGATGTGCTCACTGAGCAGCATGCCGTTGCCGAAGACGTCACCGGACATGTCGCCGACCCCGACGACCGTGAAGTCCTCGTTCTGGGAGTCGTGGCCGAGCTCGCGGAAGTGCCGCTTGACGGACTCCCAGGCGCCGCGGGCCGTGATGCCCATGCCCTTGTGGTCGTAGCCGACCGAGCCGCCCGAGGCGAAGGCGTCTCCGAGCCAGAAGTTGTAGGCAACAGCGATCTCGTTGGCGATGTCGGAGAACGTCGCGGTGCCCTTGTCGGCGGCGACGACGAGGTACGTGTCGTCCTCGTCGTGGCGCACGACGTCCTTCGGCGGTACGACCTCGCCCGCCACCATGTTGTCGGTGATGTCGAGCAGCGCCGAGATGAAGGTCCTGTACGAGGCGATGCCCTCGGCCATCCAGGCGTCGCGGTCCACGGACGGGTCCGGCAGGTTCTTGGCGACGAAGCCGCCCTTGGCACCGACCGGCACGATGACGGTGTTCTTCACCATCTGCGCCTTGACGAGGCCGAGCACCTCCGTACGGAAGTCCTCACGGCGGTCGGACCAGCGCAGACCACCGCGGGCGACCTTGCCGAAGCGCAGGTGGACGCCCTCGACGCGCGGAGAGTACACCCAGATCTCGTACGCCGGTCGGGGCGCGGGCAGGTCCGGGATGGCCTGCGGGTCGAACTTCATCGAGACGTACGAGTGCGGCTCGCCCGTCTTCGTCTTCTGGAAGAAGCTGGTGCGCAGCGTCGCCTTGATGACGGTGAGGAAGGACCGCAGGATCCGGTCCTCGTCGAGCGAGACGACCTGGTCGAGCGCGCCTTCCAGCTCCTCCAGGATCCCGTCGGTCAGCTCGGTGCCCGCGCGCTGGCGGCCCGGCGACATCCGCGCCTCGAAGAGGGAGATCAGCAGCCGGGTGGTGTGGACATTGTTCCGGAGGGTGTCCTCCATGTAGTCCTGGCTGAAGGTTGAACCGGCCTGACGCAGGTACTTCGCGTACGAGCGCAGCACCACCGCCTGACGCCAGTTCAACCCGGCGCTCAGGACGAGGGAGTTGAAGCCGTCGTTCTCGGCCTGTCCCGTCCACACGGCCGCGAAGGCGTCCTGGAACCGCGCCCGCGCGTCGTCGGCGAGGTAGTCGCCATTGCTGCCGTTGCCGCTCGGCTTGGGCATGCGCAGGCCGAAGTCGTAGATCCACGCGTGCGTGCGGTCCGCGCAGCGCAGTTCGTACGGCCGCTCATCGACCACCTCGACGCCGAGCCGCTGAAGCACCGGCAGGACCGCGGACAGCGAGACCTGCTCACCGATCCGGTAGATCTTGAAGCGACGCTCGTTGGGGCCGGCGCCCACCGGCTCGTAGAGAGAGAGCGCGAAGTCGTTGCGGCCGTGGGTGAGCTGCTCCAGGTGGATCAGGTCGGCGACGGCGGAACGCGGCGAGTGGTCCGCCTTGTAGCCCTCGGGGAAGGCGTGTCCGTACCGGCGCAGCAGCTCGGCGGCGCGCTCCTCGCCGCACTCGGCGTTCATGGCCTCGGCGAAACCGTCGGCCCAGGAGCGGGCGGCCTCCACGAGGCGGGCCTCGATGCGCTCGGTGTCGGCGTCGGTGAGCTCGGTCAGCTCGGTGCCGGCCGGGACACGGACCACGAAGTGCAGCCGGGAGAGGATCGACTCGGTGTTCCAGGCGGTGAAGTCGACGCTGATGCCGCCGAGCTCCTCCTTGAGAATGTCGATCAACCGCAGCCGGACACCCGTGGTGTAGCGGTCGCGGGGCAGGTAGACGATCGCCGAGTAGTAACGCCCGTACTCGTCCTGACGCAGGTACAGCCGCAGCCTGCGGCGCTCCTGGAGGTACAGGACGGACGTCACGATCGACCGGAGCTGGTCGACGGGCGTCTGGAAGAGCTCGTCGCGCGGGTACGTCTCCAGGATCTGGAGCAGGTCGCGGCCGTCGTGGCTGTTGGGCGAGAAGCCCGCGCCTTCGAGGACCTCGGCGACCTTGCGGCGGATCACCGGGACGCGGCGTACGGACTCGGTGTACGCGGCGGAGGAGAACAGGCCGAGGAAGCGGCGCTCACCGACGACATTGCCCTCGGTGTCGAACTTCTTCACGCCGACGTAGTCGAGGTAGCTCGGCCGGTGCACGGTCGAGCGGCTGTTGGCCTTCGTCAGGACGAGGAGCTTGTGCTCACGGGCCTTGGCACGGGCGTCCGCGGGCAGCCGGCTGAAGGACGGGCTCACGGGGTGCGTCTCGTCGCCGCTGTGGTGCGGGTCGGAGCGCAGGATGCCAAGTCCGGTACCGGGGACGGCGGTGAGCGCGTCGCTGTCGGTCAGCTCGTACTCGCGGAATCCCAAAAATGTGAAGTGGTTGTCGGCGAGCCAACGCAGCAGCTCACGGGCCTCCTCGACCTCCTGCTCGCGCAGGTCGTCGGCGGCGGGCTCGCCGGGCAGCCCCTCCGCGATGCGCAGCGCGGCGTCGCGCATCTTCTCCCAGTCCTCGACGGCCTCCCGGACGTCGGACAGGACACGCAGCAGATCGGCGGTGATCTGCTTGAGGTCGGCCCGGTCGGTCTCGCGGTCGGCCTCGACATGGATCCAGGACTCGGTGACGGCGTCGTGCGGAAGCTCGCCGCGCCCCGCCTCGGCCGTGAGGACCTCGATCAGCCTGCCGGTCACATCACGGCGTACGACGACCTGAGGGTGGATCACGACATGGATGCCGCGCCCCTGGCGGGAAAGTTCGTTGGTGACCGAGTCGACCAGGAACGGCATGTCGTCGGTGACGACCTCGATGACCGTGTGACTGCAGGTCCAGCCGTTCTCTTCGACGGTCGGCGTGTACACCCGGACGTTCGCGGTGCCCTGCGGGCGGTTCTCCGCCAGCCGGTAGTGCGAGAGTGCCGCACCGAATACGTCGACCGGGTCGCGGTCTGCCAGATCCTCGGGGGCCGTGTGCAGGTAGTAGCGCTGGAGGTACGCGAGGAGCGTCTCCCGGTCCGGGCTTCCCTCGCTCGTCGACCCAGTCGGAAGTTGTCCCCCGGCCGGGCTGTTCTCAGCTACCCGTGCCGCCCGTGCGAGCAGCTCGGCTTTTGCTTCGTCCAGCTTGGTCTGCATGTCCTCTGGCTCCTGTCGCGCGCCGTTGCGTGACGTAGGTGGTGAAGAAGGTGACACAACGCCACGACGCGGGGTGTCCGGTCGTAGTCGACGTTATGCCGCGGAGAGATACCCGAGGCGCAATTGGCCATTTTGGCGGCAGGCCCGGGATTTGAAGATCGGCGAAGGCCCGGGCACGGTGGTGCTCCGGGCGCATACCGGGGGCTTCGCTGCCCCCGAGGGCTATCGCGCTGATCACGTGACAAGGCTATCGCCCTGTACCGGGGCCCCGTCATGTCCGGTCCGTGTACAAAACCGGCCACGAAGTGCGCCACTCTGGACAGAGACGCGCGCCCCCTAGGGAAAACCGGCCACCGGCGCCGATGCCTGTGACGTACTCCTCACCGCCCGACGACCGCGGGCCCCCGGGTTCCGCTCCCCGGACCGTTCTCCGCCGCGCTCCGCTCAGCGACGTGACGCCCCGCAGCTTCGGAGCCCTGCGGTGGTCTCCGGCCGCCGAGTCCCGGGGCCCGGCGCCCCCCGCTCAGACCTGCATGCGCTGCGCCAGCAGCACCGCTTCGGCGAGCGTGTCGACCACCGGCACCCCCGCCACCTCCAGGCTTCCTCTGCTGTGCGAGCCCCCGGTGTAGAGCACCGCTCTCGCTCCCACGTGCGCCGCCGCCACCGCATCGTCGACCGCGTCGCCGATCACGACCACCCGCTCCGGCCCGACGCCGCCCAGCGCCGCGACATGGCGTGCCATGTGCGCCACCTTGCTGCCGCCCGACGGGCCGGTCCGCCCCTCGACCCGTATGAAGTGCGGCTCGATCCCGTATCCCCGCACCACCGGGAGCAGTTCCTCGTGCCCGTACATACTCAGCAGCGACTGGCTGCGGCCCGCCGACCGCCATTCACGCAGCAGTTCCTCGACGCCCGTGGTCAGCACGCACCCGATGCGGTGCGCGGTGTAGTGCCGGTGGAAGGCCTCGTCCATGACCTCCCACTCCTCGTCCGTCGGCAGCCGTCCCATCAACCGCTCGTAGAAGAGCGGGATCGGTACGCAGTACAGCTCCCGGTACCGCGCCAGCGTGATCGACTCCAGGCCGATCTCGGCGAACGCGGCGTTCGTCGCCCCGATGACCGCCGCGATGTCGTCGAGCAGCGTGCCGTTCCAGTCCCAGACCAAGTGCGTCGTCATGTGCTTCCCCATGAATAGACGGTACCCACCGGGTATGACAGCGCAGTCCGACGATGTGGTCCGGTTCCAATCGGGCGGAGCACCCGGGCGACCGGGCGGGGCGATCAGGCGATCAGGTTCGGGATCTCCTGCACACCGAACCACAGCAGTACGTGGTCCTCCGCCCCGTCCACCGTGAACTGCGCGTCGTCGTCGCCATGGTCCGCCGCCCCCAGCGCCCCGGCCGCCGCCGTCACATCCGCGTCGGCCTCGTCGGCGTCGACATGCACCGCCGCCGCCTTCTTGAGCGGCACCGCGGCCGGCAGCCGCACCTCGCCCACGGCGGAGGCGGCCGGCCCCCGGTCGGGGTCGGCGACCGCGTCCTCGTCCGGGACGTCGACGGCGACGACGACCCGGCGCCGCGCCGCGTCCGGGTCTCCGGCCAGCAGCCGCAGTGACGCGGCCGCGGCCCGGCCCAGCGCCGCGTATTCGAGCTCCTCGATGTCGTCCGAGACGTACCACTCGCGCAGACCCGGCGTCACGGCGTAGGCGGCCAGCGGGCCGGGGCCCAGCTCGCCCGCCTTGTGCGCCTCAGCGAGACCGGGAAGGGTCAGGGGGACGTAGACGCGCATGGCAGGCCACTTTCGTAGTCGGGGAGACGGACCCAAGGATACGTACGGAGTCCCCTTTCGGGGTGGCCGTTCCCGCCCCCGCGGCGTCCACCCGAGGGACCTCTCACCTGCCGCCCGCCGCCTGATACCGCGCGCTGGTCACCCTGATAGGTGATCCTGACGGCCCCCGCCCCAACGGCTTCCTCGCCTTGCCCGCCACCCCGCTCCCCCCGTAAAAGATCCACAGCAGAAGTTACCGCCCGGTATGCCAACGGGCACGAAAGAGCGGGGCAGAGATGAGCAAGGACAGGACCCGGCCACAGGGACGCGGCGATCAGCGCGGGCCCGGCACACCCACATCCGCGGCCCGCCGCCCGCAGTCTCGGTCACGCCCCCGCCCCAGCACCCCGCACGAGATGTTCGCCGAGCGCCTGCTGGCGGTGCTCAGCGGCCGGCGCCCGGTGCACTGGATGCTCGGGCACACCATCGGCGAGGCGTACGAGCAGCTGGTCCAGCTCGCGCCCCGCACCCCGCTGAGGACCCGCGGCGCCCTGCCCGTCGTACGCAACTGCGGCGGCTTCCACCCCCGCCCCGGAGTGGTCGAGGCGTTCGCCAGCATCGCGGCCGGTGAACAGGTGCGCGCGATGGCGTTCCGGCTGGAGCAGGGGGCCGATCTCCGCTGGCGCTGCGCCGCGGTGGAGCTGGGCGGCGACCCGGTGGGCGCGACCCGAGCACGCACCTAGCCGGTGACTTCGCACATGGGGCTTTAGGTCTCCAGCCAGCGGGGCCGGGTTTCGTCGATGCCGAGGAGTTCGAGTAGGTGTGCTTGGACTCCTCGGCTGATGAGGATGACGGGTGGGTCGGTGGCGGTGCCGGGGCGGAGCATGAGGCCGTCGAGGTGGTAGAGGATCATGCGGCCGGTGGGTCGGACCTTGCGGTTGTCGGGGTAGAGGCCGGCCATGGTCTGCTCGGGGCCCAGGGCCTGGCGGACCTGGCGTTCGATCAGGCAGTAGACCAGCAGGGCCAGGCAGATCACGGTGATCAAGGCCGTGATGCGGCGGTTGTGCTCCAGGAACAGCGGCGCGACGGCCAGGGGGCCTTTGAACTCGCCGTAGCGGCGTTCGACCACTCCCTGGCCTTTGTAGCGCCGGAAGACCTCGGCCGTGTCGGCCTGCTCCGGAGTCAGAGCGGTGACCAGGGAGTACCAGCCGTCGGCGGCGGCTTCGGCGGCCAGGACGTCCTCGTCGAAGTGCCAGGCCAGAGTGGGTTTCCCGTCGGGGCCGGCGGTGACGGTGGTACGCAGGCAGCTGGCGACCCGGCGGGACTTGGTGATCACCCCGATCCGGGCCTGGACCTTCTCGGCGGTGGTGTAGTACCGGCCGCCGGCCGAGTTTTGCAGTTTCTCCAGATCCTCGGTGGCTCTGGCCAGACGCTTGGCGCGTGCTTTGCGCTGGCCCTCCGCGTTGCCGGTGGAGTGGACCAGGATCCGGCGCAGGTGGTGGACCGGGTCGCGCTTGCGTGGTCCTGCCATGGCGTGGACGTCTTCCAGGACCCGGTAGGACTCGCGCTGGTCGGCGGGGGTCTCCCGCTCGCGGTCGCGGTCGTTGACGTAGTCGACCAGCTCGGCGGCCCCGAGGTCGGCAGTGGCGTAGAAGCCGGCTTTGACCTGGGCCGCGGGTATGGGGGCGACGAATCCGACCCGGGCGTCAAGCAGGGCGGTGACATTCGGGTAGGACACCAGTTTGGAGTCCGCGACGAGCAGGAAGTCCTTGCGGTCGGCGATCTTCCGCAGGGCCTTCATCGCGCCGACGACCTGGGCGACCTCGCCCGCTCCGCCGTCGTAGGCACGGTGGAAGACGGGGATGCCACCGTCGCGGGTGACGGCCAGCCCGGCCTGGACCTGCTTCAGGTCGACCCGCCGGTCCTTGGGGTGACCGTATCTGACTTGCGCGTACTCCTCTTCCTGGTCCGGGTAGGCGCCGAACATGGAGATCGACGTCATGTCCCAGTGGATCTGAGCGGTATCGATGCCGAACTCCGCGATGGCCTGCGCGCCGACCGAGCCGGTGATCTCCTCCAGGTGCGGGGCGATCGCGTCCAGAGCGCGGGCGATACGGTCGTCGTTGAGCAGGTCCGGCTCGATGCCGAAGACCTCCTCGACAGCCCACTTCCGCGCCCAGTCCTCCACCCGCACCATCGAGGTCGGCGAGGACAGCCGGTTGGCGATCAGCGCCTCGACGACCTGCCCGTGCGTCAGATGAGCCACCTCACGGACAGGACACAGCTCGTCGATGATCCCGGCCACGTCCAGCCGGCGCAGAAACTCGGCAGAGGCAGGCAGAGCACCCAGACGCCTCTCCACCACAGGCGCCAACTCCACCGACATGCGGGGGCGCTGGACCCGGGAACGACACGAACGAGATATCGGCACGTCCAGAACAACGACCCGCACTTATCGAAGTACCGGCCAACTCATCAGTTCATCCGATTCAGCTATGTGCGGAGGATCGGCCTAGCGAGACAGGCCCGGAGGCAGCCACCAACACGCGGGCCCGCAGGCAAGGGCGCAGGAGCGCCTCGGGGGCACAGGAGGGGCCACCGCGGCCGGTGGGACTCCGACGGCGGTGAAGCCGCCGGGTACCCGTGCGTGCTGCCGCCCGCTGCTACTTCTTGCGGCGGCGGCCGCCGCCCTTCTGCGCCTTGCGCCGCTCGGCGCGGGTCAGACCGTCCGCCTCGGAACGGTCGGACCCGTCCTCGTCCTGAAAGTCGCCCTCCACGATGCCGCCCTCCCCGTCCACCGTGGGAGCGGAGAAGTGCAGCCGGTCGGGCCGCTGCGGAGCGTCCAGGCCCTTGGCCCTGATCTCCGGACGGGCGTCCTTCTTGGCGAGCGAGGTCTTCTCGGAGGAGTCCTGCACAGGGACTTCCTCGACCTGCTGATCGACCTGGACCTCCAGGTTGAACAGGTAGCCGACGGACTCTTCCTTGATGCCGTCCATCATCGCGTTGAACATGTCGAAGCCCTCGCGCTGGTACTCGACCAGCGGGTCCTTCTGGGCCATCGCGCGCAGGCCGATGCCCTCCTGGAGATAGTCCATCTCGTAGAGGTGCTCGCGCCACTTGCGGTCCAGCACGGACAGCACCACGCGGCGCTCCAGCTCACGCATGATGTCCGAGCCCAGCTCCGACTCGCGCTCCGCGTACTGCTCGTAGATGTCGTCCTTGATGGACTCACCGATGAACTCGGCGGTGATGCCCGCGCGGTCCCCCGCCGCGTCCTCGAGCTCCTCGACCGTGACCTTCACCGGGTAGAGCTGCTTGAACGCGCCCCACAGCCGGTCGAGGTCCCACTCCTCCGCGAAGCCCTCGACGGTCTCCGCCTGGATGTAGGCGTCGATCGTGTCGTCCATGAAGTGACGCACCTGGTCCTGCAGGTCCTCGCCCTGCAGGACGCGGCGGCGCTCGCCGTAGATGACCTCGCGCTGCCGGTTGAGGACCTCGTCGTACTTCAGGACGTTCTTACGGGTCTCGAAGTTCTGCTGCTCGACCTGCGACTGGGCGGACGCGATCGCGCGCGTCACCATCTTGTTCTCGATGGGTACGTCGTCGGGGACGTTCGCCATCGCCATGACGCGCTCGACCATCGCGGCCTTGAACAGGCGCATCAGGTCGTCGCCCAGCGACAGGTAGAAGCGGGACTCGCCCGGGTCGCCCTGACGGCCGGAACGGCCGCGCAGCTGGTTGTCGATACGGCGCGACTCGTGCCGCTCGGTACCCAGCACATAGAGCCCGCCGAGGTCCTTGACCTCTTCGAACTCGGCCTTGACGGCTCGCTCGGCCTTCTCCAGCGCGGCGGGCAGGGCCGCGGCCCACTCCTCGATGTGCTCCTCCGGGTCGAGGCCGCGCTGGCGCAGCTCCGCCTCGGCGAGGTCGTCCGGATTGCCGCCGAGCTTGATGTCCGTACCGCGACCGGCCATGTTCGTGGCGACGGTCACGGCGCCCCTGCGGCCGGCCTGGGCGATGATCGGCGCCTCACGGTCGTGCTGCTTGGCGTTGAGGACCTCGTGCTGGACACCGCGCTTGGAGAGCTGCTGCGAGAGGTACTCGGACTTCTCGACGGAGGTGGTGCCGACCAGGATCGGCTGCCCCTTCTCGTGCTTCTCCGCGATGTCGTCGACGACCGCGGCGAACTTCGCGACCTCGGTGCGGTAGATCAGGTCGGACTGGTCGGCGCGGACCATCGGCCGGTTCGTCGGGATCGGCACGACGCCCAGCTTGTAGATCTGGTGGAACTCCGCGGCCTCGGTCATGGCCGTACCGGTCATGCCGGAGAGCTTGCCGTAGAGGCGGAAGAAGTTCTGCAGGGTGATCGTGGCGAGGGTCTGGTTCTCGTCCTTGATGTCCACCCCTTCCTTCGCCTCGATCGCCTGGTGCATGCCCTCGTTGTAGCGGCGGCCGGCGAGGATACGGCCGGTGTGCTCGTCGACGATCATGACTTCGCCGTCGATGACGACGTAGTCCTTGTCCTTCTTGAAGAGTTCCTTGGCCTTGATGCCGTTGTTCAGGTAACCGACGAGGGGGGTGTTCACCGACTCGTAGAGGTTGTCGATACCCAGCCAGTCCTCGACCTTGGCGACGCCCGGCTCGTGAATGGCGACCGTGCGCTTCTTCTCGTCGACGTCGTAGTCGCCGGTCTCCTCAAGGCCCTTGAGGGGATTGCCCGGCTCGCCCCTCTTCAGCCGGGTGACCAGCTTCGCGAAGTCGCCGTACCACTTGGTGGCCTGGTCGGCCGGTCCCGAAATGATCAACGGCGTACGCGCCTCGTCGACCAGAATCGAGTCGACCTCGTCGACAATCGCGAAGTTGTGGCCGCGCTGGACGAGCTCGTCCTGGGACCACGCCATGTTGTCGCGCAGATAGTCGAAGCCGAATTCGTTGTTCGTGCCGTACGTGATGTCGCAGGCGTACATGGCGCGGCGCTGCGCGGGCGACATGTTGGCGAGAATGCAGCCGACCTCAAGACCGAGGAACTTGTGGACCCGGCCCATCATTTCGGAGTCGCGCTCGGCCAGGTAGTCGTTCACCGTGATCAGGTGGACGCCCTTGCCGGACAGGGCGTTCAGATAAGCGGGGAGCGTGCCGACGAGGGTCTTGCCCTCACCAGTCTTCATCTCCGCGACATAGCCGAGATGCAGGGCGGCGCCACCCATCATCTGAACGTCGTAATGGCGCTGACCGAGAACACGCTTGGCGGCTTCGCGAACGGTCGCGAACGCCTCGGGGAGCAGGTCGTCCAGGCTTTCGCCGTCGACGAACCGCTCCTTGTACTCGTCGGTGAGCGCCCGCAACTCGGCGTCGGAGAGGTTCACGAAGTCCTCTTCGATGGACTTCACCTGGTCCGCGATGCGGTGCAGTTTGCGCAGGATCTTGCCTTCGCCTGCACGCATGAGCTTGTTGAAGACGGACACTGAGGTTGGTCTCCTTGCCGGTCGGGCCTGTGCACTGGAGGTACGCGGGCACGGCAGGTGGGCCCCACCGCAACGGCCATCGTAAGCGAGGACCTCGCCACGCCGGGAGGTCCACTGGCATGAAGGCCCACTGTCACCCGCAAAGAGAACGGCCGGAGCACCCGGAAGGTGCCGGGCTCCCCCGAAAAGGTCTGGTGGCCGGGTGGCCGAGGAGCCGAGAATCGGCCGATGAAGCCCGTCATCCTCACCACCGAACGGCTGCTCCTGCGCCCCTTCCAGCAGGCCGACACCGATGCCGTCCTCCTGGCCTGCCAGGACCCCGAAATCCAGCGCTGGACGACGATTCCTTCCCCGTACGAGCGCGCGCACGCGGAGAGCTTCGTCGCCCTACAGGCACCGGACGGCTGGCGCGCGGGCACCGTCCACTCCTTCGCCGTGCTGACCCGGGACGGCGCCGAGCTGGTCGCCGCGATCTCCACGACCACGCACAGGCAGAGCGACACCGCGGAGATCGGCTTCTGGGCGGCGGCGGGGCAGCGCCGCCGCGGCTACGTCACGGAGGCGGCGCTGGCCCTCGCACACTGGGTTTTCACCGCGGTGGGGGTGGAACGCCTGGAATGGCGTGCCGAGGTCGGCAACACGGCCTCACGCACGGTCGCCGAGAAGGTCGGCTTCGTCCTGGAGGGCACCCAGCGCTCCGGAATCGTGAACAAGGGCGTCCGCCGGGACGCCTGGGTCGGCGCGCTGCTCCCGTCCGACATCGGCCTGCCGGCCGAGCACCCGTACCTGCCCGGCAAGTCCTGAATCGCCGCAGGCCACCCCGGGCTTGTCAGTGCGTGCCTCTAGGGTTCGGCCATGACGAGTCTGCTGCCGCCCACGGCCTCCCTGTCCGCCGACGAAGCCCGCAGAATCGCCCTGCGCGCGCAGGGATTCCTGGGCGCGCCCGACCGGCGAGGCGGGGTGCGCGGCATGCTGCGGCACCTGGGCGCCGTGCAGCTCGACACCATTTCGGTGCTGGCCCGCTCGCACGAGCTGATTCCGTACGCCCGCCTCGGCGCCGTGGGGCGTACGACGGTGGACGACGCCTACTGGACCGACGGTCACGCCTTTGAGTACTGGTCGCACGCGGCCTGCATCCTGCCCATCGAGGAATGGCCGCACTTCGCCTTCCGCCGTCGCGCCTTCCGCGCCCGCCCGCAGTGGCACCACGACCTGCCGGACGGCGCGTACGACACCGTGATCAAACAGCTGCGCGCCGAAGGGCCACTGACCGCCACCGAGCTGGGCGGCGCGAAGAACGGCGGCGAGTGGTGGGACTGGTCGGCGTCGAAGGTCGCCGTCGAGCGGGCACTGATGTACGGGGAGGTGGTGTGTACCGAACGGCGCAGCTGGAAGCGGGTGTACGACCTGGCCGAGCGGGCCGTCCCGGACGCCGTCCACCACGACGACCTGGACGACACCGAGTGCCTGCGCCGGCTCGTGCAGCTGGCCGGAAAGTCACTCGGAGTGGGTACCCGCGCAGACATCGCGGACTACCACCGCCTCAAGGGTGAGCAGGTCGAGGCCGTGATCGCCGACTCGGGACTGGTCCCGGTCGACGTCGAGGGCTGGGAGAAGCAGGCCTGGGCCGATCCCGAGGCCCTGGCGAGCACACCGCGCGGGCGCCACCGCACGACCCTGCTGTCGCCCTTCGACTCGCTGATCTGGGACCGGCCGCGCACCGAGCGGATCTTCGGCTTCACGCACCGCCTGGAGGCGTACGTCCCCAAGCCGAAGCGGATGCACGGGTACTTCGCGATGCCACTGTTGGCGGGCGGGCGGCTGCTCGGCCGCGTCGACCCGGCGCGCGAGGGCAGGACCCTGGTGGCGCGGCAGGTTTCGCTTCAGGGACCGAAGGCGGTCCGGCCGATGGCCGAGGCACTCGTAGAGGCGGCGAAGTGGGTCGGCTGCGCCGATGTGCGGCTGGAGCGGGTCGACGCGCAGCGGTTGCGTGCGCCGCTCGCCGCCGAACTGGCCCGTCTCACCTGATCCGCGGTCATCTGATTTCCAGGATCTTTTCCCGCATCGCGTAGACCACGGCCTCCATCCTGGAGTGCAGTTGCAGCTTCTCCAGGATATTGCGGACGTGGTTCTTCACGGTGTTCTCGGAGATGAACAGCTGCTTGGCGATGTCGCGGTTGTTCATCCCCGTGGCGACGAGCTTGAGCACCTCCAGCTCACGTTCGGTGAGCCGTGGCGCGGGGACGAGCCGACGCTCGTCCGTGCGCTGGATCATCGACTTGAACTCGGTGAGGAGCTTGGACGCCATCGACGGACTGATCTGGGACTGGCCGTCCGCCACCGCGCGGATCGCGGTGGCCACCTCGTCGGTGGAGATCTCCTTGAGCAGGTAACCCGTCGCACCTGCCTTGATCGCGTCGTAGAGGTCGGCCTCCTCGTCGCTGATCGTCAACATGATGATCTTCGCGCTGGGAGCCACCTCCTTGATCGAGGTGCATGCCTCGATGCCACCGCGCTTGGGCATCCGCACATCCATCAGCACGATGTCGGGCAGCAGGTCGGCAGCCTTGTCCACGGCCTCGGCCCCGTCACCCGCCTCACCGACGACCTGAATGTCCTCCTCCTGCGCGAGGACGATCTCAAGTCCTCGGCGGAAAAGAGCGTGGTCGTCGACGACCAGGACCCTGATGGGCTCCTTACGCGACCCGCTCGCGTCCGTACCGCCGATCGCGTCGTCCTCGTCGTGCACCGGACCGAAGCTGTCCGCCATCGTTCCTCCCCCTGAAGGCCGTGGCCCGAAAATCATGAGCTGTGCCAACCACAGTCCGCAGAACATCGATTGGCCTGCGACGCCATGATTTCATGCCGGGACGACAGAAGAGTGACGAAGTGGTCGCACAGTGGTGCCCCTGGGGGCGCACGGGCGCTCCAGGGGCACCACCCACAGTGGTACGACGCTCAGCCCTCAAGGGTTCAGCGCGTACGGCGGATCACCCTCCGAGAGCACCGCCGGCGCCGCCCACCTCTGTCTCGGCGAAGGGGTCGGTCGTCAAGTGAATGACTCCGTAGTCGTAGGCGTGCCGCCGGTAGACGACACTGGGCTCCTTCGTCTCCGAGTCGACGAAGAGATAGAAGTCGTGCCCGACCAGCTCCATTTCGTAGAGCGCCTGGTCGAGCGTCATCGCGGCGGCGACATGTGTCTTCTCGCGCACCACCAGAGGTCCTTCGCCCTGCACTTCGAGCGAGCCGACCATGGTGGTGGGAACCGCCTGGGGCGCCTCGGCCACGGCCACGGCGGCGCCGAGCTCTCCACTGCCGTTGAGGGGCGCCGAGTTGGCCACGGTCGTACCGACCTCGGCCGCCGACAGCCGTCCGTTGCCGCGACGTGTGTGGCGCTTGTCGTGCTGCTTGCGCAGCCGCGCCTCCAACTTGCCTGTGGCCAGGTCCAGCGCTGCGTACGGGTCGGCCGCCGATGCCTCTGCCCGGATCACCGGTCCACGCGAGTGAAGCGTGATCTCCACCCGGTCGGAACGGTCCGCCTGCCGCGGGTTGGGCTCCTTGGACACCTCGACGTCCAGGCTGATCACCTTGCCGTCGAGCTTCTGGATCTTCTCCAGCTTCAGCTTCTCGGCCACGTGCTTCCGGAACCGCTCGGGTACCTCGGTCTTGCGGCCCTTGACGACGATGTCCACGCAGAACTCCGTTCCGGATAGCCCCGCTCAGCGGCGGAGCATCTCCCTTTCGCACCAGGCCCCGACGAACACCGGAGCCTCGGACTTGGTGACTTTCACCTCCTCCTCCCCAGGGGACAAGATCCCCACCCGTCCACTTCGACCTTTCGAGCTGAGGGAAAACCCAGGCGCCCTAGTCCGATAAGTGAGGCACAGGGTCTGCTTTTCCTCACAACCGAACATAGCTCTCCCGGAGGCATGTCGGCACCCGCTACCGGCGCGTACCTCCGTTCAGGTGCTTTTTCCCCCTCACCACCTGCAACGACGCAAGTTCCCCGTCAGTTCCGGTTTATTCCGAAGGAAAGCGAGGGCGCCGCCACCACCGCCGCACTCAGGTGTCGGAAACCGCGAAAATCCGTCGGCACGGCGGCACGCAGTGCCCGCGCAGCCTCCACGAGCGATGCCCCCGTCGTCATCAGATCGTCCACCAGCACCACCCTGCGGCCCTCCAGCAGCCCGGGGCCCCCTGCCACCACCTCCAGGGCCCCGGCGAGATTAGCCAGCCGCTCCGGGGCCTTCAGACCCGACTGGTCACTCACCGCCCGGCGCTGCCGCAGCATCGGGAGCATCCGTGCGGCTACCCCGGCCCGGCGCAGTTCACCCGAAGCGGCGAGCGCGATCCGGCGCGCGGGGTCGTGTCCGCGCGACCTGGTCGCCCGCCGCGCGGACGGCACGGGTACGAGCAGCAGCGGTCCAACGCCCCGGTACCCACCGCCGAGCGGAGACCCGCCGGTGCCGGGCGCACCCGTCCCGGACGCGCCGGCCAGAACCGCGCCGGCCAGCGCACCTCCGAGCGCCCCGGCAAGCTCCAGCGCGCCCCGCTCCTTGTGCCCGAGCAGGACCGCCCGCACCGCGTCCCCGTAAGGAGCGGCGGCATGGACCACCGGCAGCCCCGGCGGCTCGGGCCACGGCCGGACCCGCCGGGGCCCAGTGCCGTACAACGTCTGTCGGCACTCCTCACACAGCGCCGTACGCGGTCTGCCACAGCCCGCGCACCCGACCGGCAGCAACAGACCGGCGGCTTCCCGCCACCACCCCCGCATGGCATCCACTCTGCCAAGACGGGTGCGCCTCGGCCACCCCTGTGGATAACCCGCGCGAACCTGCACGCGAACGCACGAGGCCGTACGGAATTAGCCGCGGACTACCCCGGATAGACGGGCGACGAGCCTTCCTTCACCACGGTCTTCCAGTTGGCACCGGGAGGCAGCCGCACAATGCCGTCCTCCGACGAGTGCGCCAGCAGGGGCAGCCGGTCGTCGTCGGCCGAAGCGACCGCCGTCACCCGGTTCGCACCGGGCAGCGCACCGGCGTCCGACGTCGAACCGTCCGTCTGCAAATAGCGCAGTTGCTGTACGCCGCCGGACTCCCGGCCGACCACCACAAGGCGGCTTCGGCCCGCCCAGGAGACGGCCGTCACCTCCTCCATCTGCGGGGCGATGGGGCGCAGATCGACCACGGACACCTCGGGCTTGTCGTCGGACCCGCGCCGCTCCACTCGGCCGATCTTCAGCGTCGTCCGGCCCTTCTCCGAGACCAGCAACGCGATCCGCACACCGTCCGCCGAGACCTTGAGGGCTTCGACACGGGCCCCGTCCAGGCCGTCGACGACCTTGACCTGCTCGGGCTCACCCTCGCCGCCGATCAGCCGTAGCAGCTGGGGGTTGCGGAGATCGCGGTCGGCCACCCACAGATCGCCCCGGCCGTCCCAACTGGGGGCGGACAGCCGGTCCTGCTGCTGCTTGCCACTGCTGGTGAGCGCGGGCTCCGTGGGCTCCTCGTCCGAGACGACGGACGCCACATAGAGCGAGCGGGCGTCGCGCGACACCCCTGCCCCGTGGCGCTCGTCGCGCGCCACGGCGACCGCGCCCAGCTTTCGCTCCCCCGCGCCGAGCAGGCCGGGAACGGGCTCAGAGGCGTCGTCGCTGTCCGTGGCCTCGGAACCCGCCACCATCCGCACCAGACGGCTCTTGGTGTCGAGGAAATACTGATAGTCGGGGCTGCCGGAGGCACGCTCCGGCGCGAAGTCCTCGGCCTGGTCTGCGCCGAGCTCGCACAGCGACGAGCTGTCGGACCGCAGCAACTCCACCTGTCCCACCCGGTAGGACGTCAGATCCCGGACGGTGAACAGCAGTTGGGCCGCCATCTCCCGGCACCGCTTCTGGCCGACGTTGGACGCCTTCTCGTTGAGCGGCACCTTGAGCGCGTTGCGGTCGTCGAACGTGAGCGACTTGGTTCCCGCCTTGAGCGCCGTACCCGTGGGGAAGCTCGAACCGACCACCGGCTTCAGCCAGTTCGTCGGCCCGCCGAGCAGCGCCCTGACCGTCTGCGTCACCGGGTCCATCCGGGTCTCCGGATCCATGCGCTTGCGCACATAGACGGGGTCGGCGACCAGCCAGGGGTGGCCACCGCCGCTCTGCGAGGACGTACCGGAAGCGAAGTAGTACTTATTGACGGAACGGTAGATGCGCTCGAAGTCCGACAGCCCGAGCACCAGACCCGTGGGAAGTCCGTCGATGCGCCACTCCTGGCCGTCCTTGCTGTCTTTGTCGTTCTGCCTGCTGAGGTGAATGACCTCGTGGTACGTGCGCTTGACCGGCTGGTAGGCGCGCTGCTCGTTCACCTCGGCGACCTGCGTGCCGGTGAGCTCGTACGTATAGGCCCCGCCCTCGCGGTCATTGGCCCGTTCGTCCTGCGCCACCGGGCCACTGTCCAGCACCGTGACCTGACTGGGCTTCCATCGCTGGGACGCCTTCTTCGTCAGGTACTTACGGGCCGTGGCGAACTGCGGGTCGTCCCCCGTCATCGCCTCCAGGAAGCCGCCGACGATCTCGTTGGGCTGCGCGCCCGCTCTGGGCGCCACCCCGTACACCCGCACCTGCGAGTCACCGCGCGCGGACGCCTTCACTTCCTCCACGTCCCCGCTGTTCGGCATGGACGCGCAGCCCGCCAGCAGCAGGCCGCCGCATCCCAGCAGCACCGAAGTGCGGGTCATGCGCCACTGGCCACCGCGACTTCGGTCAGCGCCCACGGGTGATGTCCTTCCGCTCCGACGACTGCTCGATCTGCGATGTCTGTGACGCCTGCGAAAATCGCGAACCCTGAGACGAAAGCTGTGACGCCGTGCGTGGCGACGTCTGCGGCGCGGCAGCCTGCGAGGCGCTGTCGCTGTCGCTGTCGCCCGCCGGACGTGCCACCACCCGTGCCCCACTGCCGGGCAGCGCCGTCGGATCCGCTGCGGGCGCCGCCCGCAGCGGCACGGGCAGCGCGGACCGGTCGCCCCCGGGCTGGACCGGCACGCTCGCCAGCCGGTGACTGCCGTCTTCCCGTTCGTCATCACCGTCCGCGCGCTCACGCCGGCGCCGCGAGTCCTCGGGCTCCAGCGGAATCGGCGAACCGCGCAGCGATTCGTCCGCCGTACGCGGCAGGGTCAGCCGAAATTGCGAGCCGCCACCCGGCTCCCCCCAGGCCTGGAGCCAGCCGCCGTGCAACCGTGCGTCCTCGACCGCGATGGACAGGCCGAGCCCGCTACCGCCGGTGGTACGTGCACGGGCCGGGTCGGCCCGCCAGAAACGACTGAACACCCGGGTCGCCTCACCGGGTTTGAGCCCCACGCCGAAGTCGCGTACGGCCACGGCCACGGCGCCGCCGGCCGAGGCCAGCCGCACCACCACGTCCTTGCCCTCGCCGTGCTCGACGGCGTTGACGACAAGGTTGCGCAGGATGCGCTCGACGCGCCGGGCGTCGGCTTCCACGATGACGGGCTGCTCATCACCGGTCACGCGTATCTGGGTGCCCTTGCGCTCGGCCAGCGGCTCGGCGCCCTCGATCACTCGGCGTACGGCGTCCCGCAGGTCTATCGGCTCGGCCTCCAGGGCCGCCGCGCCTGCGTCGAAGCGGCTGATCTCAAGGAGGTCGGCGAGCAGCGACTCGAACCGGTCGAGCTGGCCGCTGAGCAGTTCGGCGGAGCGCGCGGTCACCGCGTCGAAGTCACCGCGTGCCTCGTGGATGACATCGGCGGCCATCCGCACGGTCGTCAGCGGTGTGCGCAGCTCGTGCGAGACGTCCGACACGAAGCGCCGCTGCATCCGGGACAGGTCCTCCAGCTGCTGGATCTTGAGCTGCAGGTTCTGCGCCATCTTGTTGAAGGCCTCGCCGAGTCTGGCGATGTCGTCCTCGCCGGTGACCTTCATCCGCACCTGGAGACGGCCCACGGCCAGTCCCTCGGCGATCCCCGCGGCCATCCGCACGGGGGTGACGACCTGCCGGACCACCAGCCAGGCGATGGCTCCGAGCAGAACGACCACGAACAGCCCCGCGGTGACGAGCGTGCGCTGCACCAGGCCGAGAGACTCCGTCTCCTGGGTCAGCGGGAAAAGGTAGTAGAGCTGGTAGGGCTCGCCGCTGTTGTCGATCAGCTGCTTGCCGACGACGAGGCCGGCCTCGGGCTGCTGGCCGTCCGTGTACTTGATCTCGACGAAGGCCTGGTGCGCCTTCCCCGTTCCTTCGTCGACCGCGTCCCGCAGCTTCTGCGGCACGCTCGCCATCGGGTTCACGTCGGCCGACGCACGCGGTCCGCGGCTGCTCGTCTCCTGATCGTCCGATATCGAGCTCAGCGCCACCACATGGAACGCCTGCCGTCCACCACTGGCGAGCTGCTCGGCCAGCTCGGTCCGCCAGTTGGTGGAATTCCGCGCCGCGGCCCTGGCCTCAGCGGATTCGCTGCCGCCGGGACCCGCGATCGTGCGGGCCTTCTCCTCGGCCACGTCGAACCCACCGGCCGCCTGGCTCTGCGCGGCCCCCTCCTTCGCGTCGAGCAGCCCATTGCGTACCTGCCACATGACGGCGAAACCCAGGAGCAGCACCACACCGAGCGACATGAGCAGGGTGGCGGCGACCACGCGCAGCTGGATGTTCCGCCGCCACAGCCGCACGGCAGGCAGCAGGGGCCGCCTGGCCAGACGCATGAAGAGCCTCAGCACTGGGCTGCTGGGCGCCCCGTCCTGGAGCAGCCGGCCGCCCTGCAGAGAGCGGCCGAGCCTGGACGTCACTCGCCGGGGCCCGGCAGCCCGCTCCGTACGGACTCCCGGCTCCCCGGGCATCGGAGCAGCGCTGCTTCGGGTCATGTCAGCTCGGTCCGGCCTTGTAGCCGACACCGCGCACGGTCACCACGATCTCCGGCCGCTCCGGGTCCATCTCGACCTTCGAGCGCAGCCGCTGTACGTGGACATTGACCAACCGGGTGTCCGCGGCGTGGCGGTAACCCCATACCTGCTCGAGCAGCACCTCACGGGTGAACACCTGCCACGGCTTGCGTGCGAGCGCGACCAACAGGTCGAACTCGAGCGGGGTCAGAGCGATCGACTGCCCCTCCCGCTTCACGGAATGACCGGCCACGTCAATGACCAGGTCTCCGATCGCCAGCTGTTCCGGCGCCGGTTCCTCCGACCTCCTCAGTCGCGCCCGGATACGGGCGACGAGTTCCTTGGGCTTGAACGGCTTGACGATGTAGTCGTCGGCGCCGGATTCCAGCCCGACCACCACATCAACGGTGTCGCTCTTGGCGGTCAGCATGACAATCGGCACCCCGGACTCGGCCCGGATGAGGCGGCAGACTTCAATGCCGTCCCGTCCGGGCAGCATGAGATCCAGCAGCACCAGGTCGGGCTTCGCCTCCCTGAATGCCGCAAGTGCCCTGTCACCGTCCGCTACAAAAGACGGCTCAAAACCTTCTCCACGCAACACAATGCCGAGCATCTCGGCCAGTGCGGTGTCGTCGTCGACGACAAGGACGCGTCCCTTCATAATCGACATCATCCCATTAGCTAATCGTTACCTGGCGTGACCTGGCACACAGCTCCGCGAGTGCGACGCCTGTGACCGGGGAAATCGTGCCTTGCTCCGTGATGATCGCCGTCACCAGCTCCGGTGGTGTGATGTCGAAGGCAGGGTTGTACGCCTGGGTTCCCAGCGGCGCGACCGGCATTCCGATCCCGACGCCCGGTTCCGCACCAATGCCCGAAATCTGCGGCATTGTGAGCTCCGTCACTTCCTGCCCCGACCTCTGCTCCACCTCGATGGACGCCCCGTCCGGAGTGCCCAGATCGACCGTGGTGGTGGGTGCGACCACTATGAACGGTACGTGGTGGTATTTGGCCAGCACCGCGAGCGGATAGCTCCCGACCTTGTTCGCCACGGAACCGTCGGCGGCGATCCGGTCGGCTCCGATGAGCACCGCGTCCACCTCCCCGGCCGCGAAGAGCGAGCCCGCAGCGCTGTCCGTGAGCAGCGTGTACGGCATGCCTCTGCGGGCCGCCTCGTACGCGGTGAGCCGGGCCCCCTGCAGGAGCGGACGCGTCTCGTCGACCCACAGCCGCCGCAACGTGCCACTGCGGTGAGCCGCCAAGGCCACCGCGAACGCCGTGCCCTCACCGCCGGAGACCAGCGCCCCGGTGTTGCAGTGGGTCAGGATGCGGTGACCGCCTCCCGGCAGCAGTTCCTCCAGGAGCGCCAGCCCGTGCGCCGCCATCTCCACACTGGCCTCGGCATCGGCCCGGTGCAGTGCCTTGGCGGCGGCCAGCGCGGCAGTGGCGGCCTGCTCCGGGTCCGCCCCCTTCTGCTCTGCAGCCCTGTAGGCCTCTGC
Organism: Streptomyces sp. A5-4; assembly: GCF_051131715.1. Lineage (NCBI taxonomy): Bacteria > Bacillati > Actinomycetota > Actinomycetes > Kitasatosporales > Streptomycetaceae > Streptomyces > Streptomyces sp. A5-4. The sequence continues at coordinate 2,924,242 of NZ_CP178591.1, forward strand.
CGCTTGGCGCACGCCGTATCCGAGGTTCACCGCGGTGGGCCGCGCCCTCTCCAGCAGCACCACGGCTTCCTCGACGTCGTAGCCACGTGCTGCCGCGAGCGCCACCCCATAGGCGCCGGCGATTCCGAGCAGCGGTGCACCGCGTACAGCGAGTGTCTGGATCGCCTGCACCAGCGCAGGCACATCCGTACAGACCAGTTCGACCTCGTCCGCGGGCAGTCTGGTCTGGTCGAGCAGCACCAGTACGGGCCCCTCCGGCGGCTCGTCCCAGCGCAGCGAAGGGAGCGCGGGCGGCTCTGCGCCCGCTGTGGATTGCGCGTCCTGATCGGCCATTCGCCCAGTCTGCCCGGTGAGGCACCGACAATTGAAGGTGCGAAGGAGATACGGGGCCAGGTCCGTCGGCCGACGCCCCGTGGCACGATGGCTGCCAACCTGCCGCCGCGACCGCGGACGGGCACCGTGAAGGAGCGACAATGAACGACTCTCCGGGCTGGGCTTCGCCCGGATCTGCCCCCTCCGACGGCCAGGAACCGGGCGCACCCCGCCCTGCTGAGCCTGCCGACCAGGGCGACGCCTCTTCGAAGTGGTCCAAGGCTCAGCCCCCCGCGGCACAGTGGTCCCCACCCAGCGCGCCCGGAGGCCCCACCGTCCCCTCGCAACAGCCCGGACCGGGCTGGGGCGCCGGGCGCGGGCCGGGAGGCGGCTGGGGCGGCCCTCCTGCCGCCGCCAAGCCCGGCGTGATTCCGCTCCGGCCCCTCGGCATCGGCGAGATCCTCGACGGCGCGGTGTCGACCATGCGCGCCCACTGGCGCACGGTTCTCGGCATCACGATCACCGTTTCGGTGATCACTCAGCTCTGCGACATCCTGATCCAGCGCTACCTGCTCCCCGCGCCACCCGAGGTCGATCCGAACGCGAGCCCCACCGAGGCTCTGAACCAGGCCATCGACTCGACGGTCACCAGCCTGGTCAACACCACCCCGGCCCTCGCGATCACCTTGATCGGCACGCTGTTCACCACCGCTCTGCTGACCATGGTCATCAGCCGTTCGGTGATCGGCCGTGAGGTCACGCTCTCCGACGCCTGGCGTGAGTCCCGGTCCCAGTTGCCGAAGCTGCTCGGTCTCACCCTGCTGCTGCCGCTCATGGCCATGGCGATCATGACCGTCGGCATTCTGCCCGGCGTACTGCTGGGAGGCACCGCCGGCGTGGGACTCTCCCTGCTCGGCGGCCTCGCGGCCTTCGTCGTCACCGTCTGGCTGATGATCCGGTTCAGCCTCGCCTCTCCCGCACTGATGCTGGAGAAGCAGAGCATCATCAAGTCCCTGAGCCGTTCCGCGAAACTGGTCCGGGGCACCTGGTGGAGAATCTTCGGAATCCTCGTACTCACGGGGCTGCTGACCCTCATCGTCTCGATGATCATCGCGGTGCCGTTCGGCGCGATCGCATACGCCGTGGACGGCGACGGACTGGGCGGACTGTTCACCGGAGCCACCCCCGAGTTCGGCTGGCCCTTCCTGATCATCACCGGCATCGGCGCTGTGATCGCCTCCTCGATCACCTACCCGATCTCCGCAGGCGTGACGGTCCTGCTCTACATCGACCAGCGCATCCGCCGAGAGGCCCTCGACCTGGACCTCGCCCGCGCCGCAGGGGTGCCCGGATACGGCCCCGAGCAGCCCACCGACCCCACCGCCGGGAGCTGATGCGGTGTTCGCAGCAGGGGGCACCAGCACGGCAAACCTGCGGGCCCGCACGGCCGATGACGTACCGGTGGGCACTCCGCGCGTCCCCGCCCGCGAGGCGGCGGAGCAGGAGCTGTCCAACCCGATGTACCGGGAGAACGAGCCGAGCGCCTTCCAGCGCGCCCTGGACAGCTTCTGGGAATGGATCGACGATCTCTTCGGCGCGGCCTCCGGGGCCGCCCCGGGTGGCGTGGTCGGGATCCTCGTCGTCGCCGTACTCGTGGTGCTCCTCGTCCTCGGCCTGTGGTGGCGCCTCGGCACTCCGCAGCGCACCCCGCCCGCCGAGGGCACCCTCTTCGACGACGGCCCACGCAGCGCGGCCGAACACCGCGCTGCCGCCGAAGCACACGCCGCCGCCCATCGATGGAACGAGGCCGTCCAGGAGCGGATGCGCGCCGTCGTCCGCTCGCTGGAGGAACGCGCTCTCCTCGACCCACGCCCCGGCCGCACTGCCGACGAGGCCGCTGCGGAGGCCGGGCGCCCACTGCCCGACCACGCCGACCGGCTGCGTGCCGCGGCCCGGGATTTCGACGACGTCACGTACGGCGGCCGCACCTCCGACGAGCGGGCATACCGGCGCCTGAGTGAGCTGGACACTGATCTTGAACGCGCCAGGCCTCTGCTGAGCGGCGCGGTCCGAGGAGTAGCCGAATGACGGCGACCGCCGCCCGCTCCACCTCGGACTCCCCCACCACCCGCCAGGTATGGACGCGCACCCGTGGGCTGCTGCTCGCGTTCCTCGTCGTCGTCGCTGCCGGTGTCGCCATCGCCGCCGCACGCTCGGGCGACCAGCACGGACGCCTCGACCCGCGCTCGGCGGGCCCCTACGGCAGCCGCGCCGTGGCCGAGCTCCTCAAGGAACGTGGCGTCGACACCCGGGTGGTCACCGACCTCGACGACGCCCGTACCGCGACGGGCCCCGAGACCACGCTCCTGGTCACCAATCCCGACCTGCTGACTGCCCGCCAGCAGAAGAAATTCCGCGCCGCGACCCAGCGGTCCGGCGGCCGGACCGTCCTCCTCTCGGCAGGAGCACCCTCCGTCTCCGGACTCGTGCCCGGCGTCCACTCTGCGGCACGCAGCGATGTGTCGTCGCGGTCCCCCCAGTGCTCCATGCCCGCCGCCCGCCGCGCCGGCGGCGCCGACATCGGCGGGGTCCGCTACACCTCCGCGATCCCCGGCCGGCAGGCTTGCTACCCCAGCGACGGCCTCCCTACTCTGCTGCGGGTCCCGGGCCCCGCCATCGGTGACACCGTTCTCCTCGGCTCGCCGGACATCCTCTACAACGACCGTCTCGACCAGCAGGGCAATGCCTCGCTGGCCCTGCAACTCCTCGGCTCCCGGCCTCATCTCGTCTGGTACCTCCCCTCGCTGGGTGATGCCTCCGCCACCGACAGCGGCGAAAGCAGCTTTGCCGACCTGGCCCCCCCGGGCTGGTTGTGGGGAGCCCTTCAACTCGCCCTCGCCGCAGTGCTCGCGGCCATCTGGCGTGGTCGCCGAATGGGCGCTCTCGTGAGCGAAAATCTCCCGGTGGCCGTCCGCGCCTCCGAGACGACCGAGGGCCGGGCGCGTCTCTACCGCAAGGCCAACGCCCGCGACCGCGCGGCCTCGGCGTTGCGCTCTGCGAGCCGTGCCCGTCTCGCCCTCCTGCTCGGCGTGCCCGCCTCCCGGGCCGACGCCGTCGAATCCTTGCTCCCCGCCGTCTCCGCCCACCTGCCGACGACCGGCCGGGACCTCCTTTCCCTGCTTTTCGGCACCGCCCCCTCAGACGACGTCGGCCTCATCCGCCTGGCGGACGAACTCGACGCCCTCGAAAGAGAGGTACGCGCTTCATGAGCGCCCAGCCCGCAGAGAACCCCGACAGCGCCCGCGCCTCGCTCGAAGCCCTGCGCACCGAGATCGCCAAGGCCGTGGTCGGCCAGGATCCCGCTGTCACCGGACTGGTCGTGGCTCTGCTTTGCCGCGGACATGTCCTGCTCGAAGGAGTTCCCGGGGTGGCCAAGACTCTGCTTGTCCGCGCACTCGCGGCCTCGCTCGAAGTCGACACCAAGCGCGTCCAGTTCACTCCTGATCTCATGCCGAGCGACATCACCGGCTCACTGGTCTACGACGCCCGCACCGCCGAGTTCTCCTTCCAGCCAGGCCCTGTCTTCACCAATCTGCTGCTCGCGGACGAGATCAACCGGACACCGCCCAAGACGCAGGCGTCCCTCCTGGAAGCCATGGAAGAACGTCAGGTCACCGTCGACGGCACCCCGCGCCTACTGCCCGAGCCCTTCCTGGTCGCCGCGACCCAGAATCCCGTCGAGTACGAGGGCACCTACCCCCTCCCGGAAGCCCAGTTGGACCGCTTCCTCCTCAAACTCACGGTCCCGCTCCCGTCCCGCGAGGACGAGATCGGGGTCCTGACCCGGCACGCGGAAGGCTTCAACCCCCGGGACCTGCACGCAGCAGGTGTACGACCGGCCGCAGGCCCTGCCGACATCGAAGCGGCCCGCGCCGCAGTCGCCAAGACCACGGTCTCCGCCGAGATCACCGGCTACGTCGTCGATATCTGCCGTGCCACCCGCGATTCCCCCTCACTCACTCTCGGCGTCTCCCCACGAGGCGCCACTGCCCTGCTCTCCACCGCCCGCGCCTGGGCCTGGCTCACCGGCAGGGACTACGTCACCCCCGACGACGTCAAGGCACTGGCACTTCCCACCCTGCGCCACCGCATCCAACTCCGTCCCGAGGCCGAGATGGAGGGGGTCACCGCAGACTCCGTCATCACCGCGATCCTCGCCCAAGTGCCCGTCCCCCGCTGAGGCGATGACTGTGGCCCTCACCGGACGAACCGCACTCCTCGCCGCCCTCGGCTCTCTCCCCATCGGCATCCTGGCGCCGAGCTGGTCAGGGATGCTCGCCGTAAATGCGCCCCTCACACTCGCAATTCTGTGCGACTACGCCCTGGCAACGCCAGTAAAAAGGCTCCAATTCACCCGAAGTGGTGACACGTCAGTTCGACAAGGTGACACTGCGACAGTCCAGTTGACCGTCGCGAACCCCACGGGCCGCCGCCTCCGCTCCGACATCCGCGACGCCTGGCCGCCCAGTAGCTGGTCCACCGACGCCGAACAGGCCTCGTCACGTCGCCAGTTGGCCGTGCCGGCGGGGGAACGCCGTCGCACTTCCACCGTCCTGCACCCAACCCGGCGTGGCGATCGCCACGCCGACCGCATCACGGTCAGGTCGTACGGGCCCCTGGGCCTGGTGGCCCGCCAGGGCAGCCATCGAGTTCCGTGGACGGTCCGCGTCATCCCGCCTTTCACCAGCCGGAAGCACCTGCCTTCCAAACTGGCCAGGCTCCGCGAGCTCGACGGCCGCACGAGTGTGTTGACCCGCGGTGAAGGCACTGAATTCGACAGCCTCCGCGACTATGTACCCGGCGACGACACCCGGTCCATCGACTGGCGCGCCACCGCCCGGCAGAACCGCGTCGCCGTACGCACCTGGCGCCCGGAGCGCGATCGCCACATCCTGGTTGTTCTCGACACGGGCCGCACCTCTGCCGGTCGTGTCGGTGACGTGCCGCGCCTGGATGCCTCGATGGACGCCGTACTGCTCCTCGCCGCACTCGCCTCACGCGCGGGCGACCGGGTGGACCTACTCGCGTTCGACCGGCGCATCCGCGCTCAGGTCCAGGGACGCACCGCGGGCGACGCCCTACCAGCGCTGGTCAACGCTCTCGCACCGCTGGAGCCGGCACTGGTGGAGACCGATGCCAGGGGGCTCAGCGCGACAGCCCTGAAGAACGCCCCGCGTCGCTCGCTCATCGTGCTCCTGACCAGCCTGGATGCCGCACCTGTGGACGAGGGCATCCTGCCTGTACTCCCGCAGCTCACCAAACGCCACACGGTCCTCGTGGCCTCGGTGGCCGACCCTCGTATCCAACAGATGGCGACCGCTCGCGGCACAGTGGACTCGGTGTACGACGCTGCTGCCGGCACCCAGGAGCAGGAGCAGCGTCGTCACACAGCGGAGAAGCTGACCCGCCACGGCGTCACCGTCGTCGATACCACTCCGGACGATCTGGCTCCCGCTCTCGCCGACGCGTACCTCGCCCTGAAAGCCGCAGGCCGACTCTAGAAAATCCTCGCCCAGAGCCCAGAGAAGAAACGGATCCAGAACGCAGAAAAGCCCCGCACCATAAGGTGCGGGGCTTTCCCACAATAATTGTTCGGCGGCGTCCTACTCTCCCACAGGGTCCCCCCTGCAGTACCATCGGCGCTGAAAGGCTTAGCTTCCGGGTTCGAAATGTAACCGGGCGTTTCCCTAACGCTATGACCACCGAAACTCTATGAAGTTAACCAAACCGGTGTATGCACAGTTCGTTACTTCAGAACTAACACAGTGGACGCGAGCAACTGAGGACAAGCCCTCGGCCTATTAGTACCAGTCAGCTCCACCCGTTACCGGGCTTCCACATCTGGCCTATCAACCCAGTCGTCTACTGGGAGCCTTAACCACTCAAGGTGGTGGGAATACTCATCTCGAAGCAGGCTTCCCGCTTAGATGCTTTCAGCGGTTATCCTTTCCGAACGTAGCCAACCAGCCGTGCCCTTGGCAGGACAACTGGCACACCAGAGGTTCGTCCGTCCCGGTCCTCTCGTACTAGGGACAGCCCTTCTCAATATTCCTACGCGCGCAGAGGATAGGGACCGAACTGTCTCACGACGTTCTAAACCCAGCTCGCGTACCGCTTTAATGGGCGAACAGCCCAACCCTTGGGACCGACTCCAGCCCCAGGATGCGACGAGCCGACATCGAGGTGCCAAACCATCCCGTCGATATGGACTCTTGGGGAAGATCAGCCTGTTATCCCCGGGGTACCTTTTATCCGTTGAGCGACAGCGCTTCCACAAGCCACTGCCGGATCACTAGTCCCGACTTTCGTCCCTGCTCGACCCGTCGGTCTCACAGTCAAGCTCCCTTGTGCACTTACACTCAACACCTGATTGCCAACCAGGCTGAGGGAACCTTTGGGCGCCTCCGTTACTCTTTAGGAGGCAACCGCCCCAGTTAAACTACCCATCAGACACTGTCCCTGATCCGGATCACGGACCGAGGTTAGACATCCAGCACGACCAGAGTGGTATTTCAAGATTGACTCCACACACACTGGCGTGCATGCTTCAACGTCTCCCACCTATCCTACACAAGCCGAACCGAACACCAATATCAAACTATAGTAAAGGTCCCGGGGTCTTTCCGTCCTTCTGCGCGAAACGAGCATCTTTACTCGTAGTGCAATTTCACCGGGCCTATGGTTGAGACAGTCGAGAAGTCGTTACGCCATTCGTGCAGGTCGGAACTTACCCGACAAGGAATTTCGCTACCTTAGGATGGTTATAGTTACCACCGCCGTTTACTGGCGCTTAAGTTCTCAGCCTCGCACACCCGAAGGTGCACTAACCGGTCCCCTTAACGTTCCAGCACCGGGCAGGCGTCAGTCCGTATACATCGCCTTACGGCTTCGCACGGACCTGTGTTTTTAGTAAACAGTCGCTTCTCGCTGGTCTCTGCGGCCACCCCCAGCTCACGGAGCAAGTCCGATCACTAGTGATGGCCCCCCTTCTCCCGAAGTTACGGGGGCATTTTGCCGAGTTCCTTAACCATAGTTCACCCGAACGCCTCGGTATTCTCTACCTGACTACCTGAGTCGGTTTAGGGTACGGGCCGCCATGAAACTCGCTAGAGGCTTTTCTCGACAGCATAGGATCATCCACTTCACCACAATCGGCTCGGCATCAGGTCTCAGGCACATGTCATCCGGATTTACCTGGACAACGCCCTACACCCTTACCCCGGGACTACCACCGCCCGGGCTGGACTACCTTCCTGCGTCACCCCATCGCTTACCTACTACCACCTTGGACCGGCGGCTCCACCACTTCCCTTTGCCCGAAGGCTCCAGGACGGCTTCACGGCCTTAGCATTAATGGGTTCAGTACTGGGCGTTTCAAAGCGGGTACCGGAATATCAACCGGTTGTCCATCGACTACGCCTGTCGGCCTCGCCTTAGGTCCCGACTTACCCTGGGCAGATCAGCTTGACCCAGGAACCCTTAGTCAATCGGCGCACACGTTTCTCACGTGTGTATCGCTACTCATGCCTGCATTCTCACTCGTGAACCGTCCACCACTCGCTTACGCGGCGGCTTCACCCGGCACACGACGCTCCCCTACCCATCCGTACTCCCGTTGGGGATATGTGTACGAATGACACGACTTCGGCGGTACGCTTGAGCCCCGCTACATTGTCGGCGCGGAATCACTAGACCAGTGAGCTATTACGCACTCTTTCAAGGATGGCTGCTTCTAAGCCAACCTCCTGGTTGTCTGTGCGACTCCACATCCTTTCCCACTTAGCGTACGCTTAGGGGCCTTAGTCGATGCTCTGGGCTGTTTCCCTCTCGACCATGGAGCTTATCCCCCACAGTCTCACTGCCGTGCTCTCACTTACCGGCATTCGG
>NZ_CP178591.1:2937500-3570000 GCF_051131715.1 Streptomyces sp. A5-4
CCGGGACCCTTGTGGTGCGCGAACGCGTCACGACCGGGCGGATGGCCGCTGTGCCGCCTCCGCCGCCGTGGCTCGTGGGGCGGTTCGCGGGACTGGATCTTTCGGGGGTGCCTGATTCGCTGTGGCTGGCGGTGCGCCAGTACTTGACGCGGATGAGGCAGCTCGATCCGCAGGTGAGCTGGTCGATGGCGGCGCGGCTGGCGGGTGATCTGGCGGCGCGCACAGGCGCTCCCGTGCCGGAGGGTGTGCCGCCTGCCGCCTATCTGGCGGCCGTGGTGAACGAGCGGCAGTCGCGGGACGCGCGGAAGGCGTTCGTGGCGGCGAGGGTGGCCGATGTGGGCCTCGGTGGCCACCCCGGTACGACAGGTGGTGGAGCCGGGATGAGCGGGGTGGTCGCGGCTCCCGATCGTTCGGAGATACCCGCGGTCCCGGGGCGGCCAGTACGTTCGGCCGCTTTCGCGCCTCCGGGCGCAGCGGCTGTTTCGGGACCTGCGGTGGAGTATGCGGAATCCGGGGCGAGTGGGGCGGTGGGAGCGTCCGTCGGGACGGGGACGCGGGCGGAGAAGGGGGCGGACGCGGGAGTGGGAACGGACTCGGGAGCGGGCTCGGGAGTCCCGTCCCGGCGGGTGGGCGGGGCCCCGGGGGCCGGGGCGCCTCAGGATGGGGTGGCGCAGGCCGGGGGGCAGGCGCCTTCTGGCACGGGGTTCGCGCCGCCTGCGTAGGCCGGATCTCGGGTGCGTGGGGGCCTGCGGTGCGTGTGGCCTGCGGTGCGTGGGGGCCGCGGAACGTAAGGGCCCGCCGCACGTGAGGGCCCGCGGAACGTGAGGGCCCGGGAAGGTCCGGAACGTGAGGCCGTGTTCGCGGCTTACGGCGCGGGGGGCGCGGCGTGAGCGTCTGCTGTGTGCGGGCCGGTGTTCTGGAGCGGTTTCTGTTGGCGATCGGCTCTCTGGGCGGGGTCGGCGGCTGCATGGGGCGTAGGCCCTGCGGGCAGCTGCCCGCTCCTCGCTTGCCGAGGCTCACATGCCCGGTTCGGGGAAGACCGATGGCGGTGTCTCCAGGTGCTCCAGTTCGATGCCCGGTGCTGAGAGGACCACGTCGCCGGCGATGTGGATCGTGTGCTGTTCGCCCGTGTCCAGGGCGCTGACCTGGTATTCGTCCACGGTCAGGGGGCCGTTGTCAGTGGCGTGCGCTTCACTCTTCATCAGGGCCCAGGACTGGTCGAGGGTGCGGGGGGCGAGGACCGGGTCGGTGAAGGCGACCAGGCGGACGCGAGTGGCGGGGGAACCGGGGGTGAGGCGCAGCAGACGGGTCGTGGCGATGAGGAAAGCGGGGGATGTGCCGGTGAAGGCGTGCGCGGGGACGTTGCCTTCGGTGGCGTGAGTGCCGGTCGGGTCGGTTCGGACCCAGGTGACGCCTTCGAGGGCGGCACCGCGGACCTGCCAGCTCGCGGCGTTCAGTTCGACGCGGATGGGGCGGCCGAGTTCGTCGAGGGTGAGGTCGACGGAGCCACCGTGATCGCCGGAGGGGGTGGTGATCTGGGAGACGTACCGCCAGCCGGACGGGCCGGGGGCGCAGTGGAAGTGCTCTTCGCCGAGGGGGGTGTGGTCGTGGGAGTCGTGGAGCGAATAACGGCCGCGGGGCATGGGGTCCTTCAGGGTCCTGCGGAGGTCCGACACAGGGCAGGCCCCCGGCACGGGGGTGCGGGGGCCTGCCTGAAAATCTACTGCTGTGGGTCTGCCGCCAAGGGGTGGATCAGTAGCGGTAGTGGTCGGGCTTGAACGGGCCCTCGACCGGGACGCCGATGTACGACGCCTGCTCCGGACGCAGGGTCGTGAGCCTGACGCCGAGGGCGTCGAGGTGGAGGCGGGCGACCTTCTCGTCGAGGTGCTTGGGCAGCACGTAGACGTCGGTCGGGTACTCCTCGGGCTTGGTGAACAGCTCGATCTGGGCCAGGGTCTGGTCCGCGAAGGAGTTGGACATCACGAACGACGGGTGGCCGGTCGCGTTGCCCAGGTTCAGCAGACGGCCCTCGGAGAGAACGATGAGGACCTTGCCGTCGGGGAACTTCCAGGTGTGGACCTGGGGCTTGACCTCGTCCTTGACGACGCCGGGGACGGCCGCGAGACCGGCCATGTCGATCTCGTTGTCGAAGTGACCGATGTTCCCGACAATCGCCTGGTGCTTCATCTTGACCATGTCGGCGGCCATGATGATGTCCTTGTTGCCGGTCGTGGTGACGAAGATGTCGGCGATGCCGACGACATCGTCAAGCGTCGCGACCTGGTAGCCGTCCATCGCGGCCTGGAGTGCGCAGATCGGGTCGATCTCGGTGATGATCACGCGGGCGCCCTGGCCGCGCAGCGACTCCGCGCACCCCTTGCCCACATCGCCGTAACCACAGACGACCGCGACCTTGCCACCGATCAGAACATCGGTGGCCCGGTTGATGCCGTCGATCAACGAGTGCCGGCAGCCGTACTTGTTGTCGAACTTCGACTTCGTCACCGCGTCGTTCACATTGATCGCCGGGAACAGCAGCGCGCCGTCACGGTGCATCTCGTACAGGCGGTGGACGCCGGTGGTGGTCTCCTCGGTCACGCCGCGGATCTCGGAGGCGAGCTGGGTCCACTTCTGCGGGTTCTCGCCGAGAGTGCGGTTCAGCAGACGGAGGATGTAGCTGTACTCCTCGCTGTCCGCGGTGGCCGGGTCCGGAGCTGCGCCGACCTTCTCGAACTCGACGCCCTTGTGGACGAGGAGGGTGGCGTCGCCACCGTCGTCCAAGATCATGTTCGGACCGCCGGTGGGGGTGTTCGGCCAGGTCAGGGCCTGCTCCGTGCACCACCAGTACTCTTCGAGGCTTTCGCCCTTCCAGGCGAAGACCGGGATGCCGGCGGGGCTGTCCGGGGTGCCCTCGGGGCCGACCGCGATGGCGGCGGCGGCGTGGTCCTGGGTGGAGAAGATGTTGCAGGAGGCCCAGCGGACCTGGGCGCCCAGGGCGACCAGGGTCTCGATGAGCACGGCCGTCTGCACGGTCATGTGCAGCGAACCGGTGACGCGGGCGCCGGCGAGCGGCTGGGTCGCGGCGAACTCCTTGCGGATCGACATCAGGCCGGGCATCTCGTGCTCGGCAAGAGTGATCTCCTTGCGCCCGAAGGCGGCAAGGGAGAGGTCCGCGACCTTGAAGTCCTGGCCGGTGGCGACAGTCGTCATGCGAGCTGCTCCTCGTGGGTTGGGTCGAGGTGTGATTACGGCTGACTCTGCGGCGGGCGGGCACACGAATGCCCGAGCGCTAGCAGCGCAGTCCGTCGGAGGCCCTCTCTCCCTCGGCCGGTCCGTGGACCGCCCGACCGCCATCAGCAGCGACGTCTGGCTAGGTCACGAATCTACACCGATCGGAGCAGTGGTCCCCAGCCCGCCTGTTCAGGGCCATGGCTGAAACCAGTGGGGCCATAGAGGGGCAAGCGAGGCCTTTTGGACTTTTGTTCTTGTGCCCACGTGTTGCACGATGCCTGTACACCGGGAACATACGCGCGACGTTGTGGAACGAAGTCGTCAGTCGTTAGGAGATCCACGTGACGAGTCCGGCCGGCCCCACCAGGGGCGGAGACCTGAGCGGGCAGAAGAAGCCGAAGCTGCTCGCGGTCACTGCCTGCCCCACCGGTATCGCCCATACATACATGGCCGCGGAGAAGCTGGCGCAGGCCGCCGAGCAGCTCGGCATCGACATGAAGGTGGAGACCCAAGGTTCCATCGGGGCTGAAAACGTTTTGACTGACAACGATGTCAGAGAGGCTGACGGGATCATCATCGCGGCCGACAAGGACGTCGACCGCAGCAGGTTCGTCGGAAAGCGGGTGCTGGCCGTCGGTGTGGCGGAGGGCATCCGCCATCCCGAGCAGCTGATCGAGCAGGTGAGGACCGCACCCGTGCACGGCGCGGGTGGCGAAGGTGGATCTGCCGAACCGCTGAGCAACAGCGGTGGCGGCGGCAAGGAGCGCAGCGTCGCGTACAAGGCGCTGATGAACGGTGTCTCGTACATGATCCCGTTCGTCGTCGTCGGCGGGCTGCTGATCGCGATCTCGCTCGCGATCGGCGGGCATGCGACGCCGGAAGGTCTTGTCATCCCGAAGAATTCCTTCTGGATGGACGTCAACAACATCGGTGTCATCGGCTTCACGCTGATGGTGCCGATCCTGTCCGGCTACATCGCCTACGCGATCGGGGACCGGCCGGCGCTCGTACCGGGCATGATCGGCGGCTGGATCGCGAATACCGGGTCGCTCTACGACTCGGAGGCGGGCGCGGGCTTCATCGGGGCGATCGTCACCGGCTTCCTGGCCGGTTATCTGGTGCTGTGGATCAAGAAGATGCCGGTCCCGAAGTTCGCCCGGCCGATCATGCCGATCATCGTGATCCCGATTGTCGCGACGACGGCCCTGGGGCTCTTCTTCATCTACGTCATCGGGAAGCCGATCTCGTGGGTCTTCGCACATCTCACCGACTGGCTCAGCGGGATGACCGGGACCAGCGCGATTCTGCTGGGCGCGATTCTCGGGCTGATGATCGCGTTCGACATGGGCGGGCCGGTCAACAAGACGGCGTTCCTGTTCGGCGCGGGGCTCATCGCCACCGGCAATCAGACCGTCATGGGCATGTGCGCCGCCGCGATTCCGGTGATGCCGCTGGGTCAGGGGCTGGCCACGGTGATCCGGCGTCGGCTCTACTCGGAGCAGGAGCGCGAGACCGGTATGGCCGCGCTCTTCATGGGCCTGTTCGGCATCTCCGAAGGCGCGATTCCATTCGCGGCGGCCCGTCCGGCGCAGGTCATTCCGGCGAACATGCTCGGTGGCGCGGTCGCCGGTGCGCTCGCCGGTCTGGCCGGTGTGGAGGACGCGGTGCCGCACGGCGGGCCGATCGTCGCCGTGCTGGGCGCGGTGGGTGGCGTGCCGATGTTCTTCGTGGCCGTGGCCGCGGGAACCGTCGTCACCGCGATCACCACCAACGCGCTGATCGGCATCAAGGAGCGGGGTAAGCACGGCGCAGGCTTGGGTGCCGGTGCCGGTGCCGGAGGCGCTGCCACGAGGCCTGAGGCCGCGCTTGTCGGGGCTGGGGTAGGTGCTGTGGGCGCCGGTACGGGTGGCGTGGGTGCCGGTGGCGGTGCCAGTGCGGCGGGTGCCGGGGGCGGTACGGGTGCCGGTGCGGCGGTGGACGGTGGTGGTGCGGGTCCGAGTGGTGGTGCGGGTCCGAGTGGCGGTACGGGGGTACGTACCAAGAAGGCGGTACCGGCTCCGGTGTCCCGGGCTGCTCGCCGCGTCCCCGCTCCCCCGGCTGTCCCCGTGTCGCCCGCTGAGGGCGAGGTGCTTTCCGGGTACCTCACCGAGCAGACCGTGAAGGTGCGGCTGGCCTCGCAGGACAAGGAGGCGGCGATCCGGGAGATGGCCGCGATGCTGGCCTCCACCGGGAACGTCCAAGACGTGGACGAGCTGGTGCGGGTCGCGCTCGCGCGCGAGACGCAGGGCACGACCGGCCTCGGCGAGGAGATCGCCATTCCGCACGCCAAGACCGATGCGGTGTCCGCCCCGACGGTGGGCTTCGCGCGGTCCGCGGAGGGCATCGAGTGGGGGTCGATGGACGGGACGAAGGCCAAACTGGTCTTCATGATCTCGGTGCCGGAGGCGGCAGCGGGCGACGAACACCTGCGGATCCTCGCGCTCCTCTCGCGCAAGCTGATGGACACCGACTTCCGCGCCCGGCTGTCGGCCGCGCCGGACACGGCGGCGATCCTCGGCATACTGGGCGAGATCAAGTAGGAGACGTGGAGACGTAAGGAAACACGCGCAGAGCACGCGGTGGGCCCCCGCCGATGATGCTTGGGTTCCAGTGGTCGTTGCAACACCGCCTGGTTTTCAGGTGGTGAGTAGATCACGTAGACGCTCGGCTGGAGTACTCCAGCCGAGCGTCTTGCGTGGGCGGCCGTTGAGTTCCTGGGCGACGTGTTCGAGGTCTTCGGGGCTGTGGACGCTGAGGTCGGTGCCTTTGGGGAAGTACTGGCGCAGGAGTCCGTTGGTGTTCTCGTTCGAGCCGCGTTGCCAGGGTGAGGCGGGGTCGCAGAAGTAGACGGGCATGCCGGTGGCCATGGTGAACTGCTTGTGGCGTGCCATCTCGCTGCCCTGGTCCCAGGTGAGGGAGCCGCGCAGGTGTGCGGGCAGGGTCTGGATCGTGGCGACGAGGCCGTCGCGCACGGTTTCGGCGTCGTGGGCTCCGCCCGGCAGGTGGACCAGCATCGTGTAGCGGGTGCTTCGCTCGACCAGCGTGGCAATCGCGGAGCGGCTGTTGGCGCCGATGATCAGGTCGCCTTCCCAGTGGCCGGGCACGGCCCGGTCCTCGACGGCGGCAGGGCGGTCGCTGATCATCACCATCGGGTCGATGAACCGTGGGGTGCGCCGCTGAGGGTCCCGGCGTGGTTTGCGGCGGGTCCGGCCGGAGCGGACGGCGGCCTGGACTTCCCGTTTCAGGCCGCCGCGGGCCTGGAAATACAGCGCCTGGTAGATCGTCTCCACACTCACCCGCATGCTCCGGTCGTCGGGATACTCCTTGCCCAGAGCGTGACAGATCTGCTCCGGCGACCAGCGCCCGCGCAGTCCGTCCTGGACGAAGCGTCGCAGCCGGCCCTCGCGCAGCAGCTTGCGGTCCTTGGGGCGGGGTCTGCGCGTGGCGGCCGCCCGGTGGGCAGCGTAGGGCTGATAGCCCTCAAGGCCCGAGTTCGCGTCGGTCTCCCGCTTGACCGTGCTCGCCGGCCGCCCCAGGGCCCGTCCGATCGCCCGCAGCGACTGCCCCGCCGCGCGGAGATCGCGGATCTTCTCGCGCTCGGCGAGCGTCAGGAACCGTGGGTGAATCTGCTTCTCCAGGGCCTTCAGGCCCACCGGCGTTGTGGTCACGCCACCCATCGTGAGGGTCCCGGTGGTGTAGTCGACACGGCGACCGTCGGCGTAGGTGCGTGTGGTGCCGCTCTTCTTGACGCCCCAGTCCCAGTCCTTGGCCGTGCGCTCGTTCACGTCGACCTGCCGGGCCGCTGCCCGGCGTGCGACTCCGGCGGCCCGAAGCCGCTCGTACTCGTCGCGCCGAGGATGCCGCTGCGACAGGCGCACCGACCCGCGTCCGGCCTTCCGGGCCCAGCCGAAGGCCGTGTTGCGGTTCACGCCCAGCTCACGCGCCACCACGGTCACGCTCCCCACGACATCCAGCCGCGCAAGGAAACGTGCCTTCAACCCTGCAAGATCACCACGCTCAACGCCCACGGTCCCCGCAACTCCCACAGATCATGGGTGTTGCGAGGACCGTTAGAACCCAAGATGCCCGGGGGCCCACTGCGTGTTCCGGGTGCTCCGGGGGTGCCGCGCGTCAGTGCGCGGTCGGCGGGGCGGTCTCGCCGCCCGGGGACTTGCCCGGGTTCTCGCCCGCCGCCGCCGCCGACTCGCTGTAGATGTCCGGCTCCAGGTAGATCACCCGCGCGATCGGGACCGCCTCGCGGATGCGCTCCTCCGCCGCGTTGATCGCGTGGGCCACGTCCGCCGCCGTGTCACCGGCCTGTACCGCGATCTTGGCGGCGACCAGCAGTTCCTCGGGGCCGAGGTGGAGCGTACGCATGTGAATGACGCGGGTGACGGTGTCGCCGTCGACGATCGACGCCTTGATCTTGTCGACCTCGTCCGTGCCGGCGGCCTCGCCGAGCAGGAGGGACTTCGTCTCGGCGGCCAGGATGATCGCGATGATGATCAGCAGGATGCCGATGCACAGGGTGCCGATGCCGTCCCAGACGCCGTTGCCTGTCGCCAGTGCGATGCTCACACCGACGAGCGCCAGGACAAGACCGACCAGCGCGCCGAGGTCCTCCAGCAGGACAACGGGGAGCTCGGGGGCCTTCGCGCGGCGGACGAACTCCTTCCAGGAGAGGTTGCCTCGCGTCTGGTTGGACTCCTTGATGGCCGTCCGGAACGAGAAGGACTCCGCGATGATCGCGAAGATGAGGACGCCGACCGGCCAGTACCACATCTCGATCTCGTGGGGGTGCTTGATCTTCTCGTAGCCCTCGTAGATGGCGAACATGCCACCCACGGAGAAGAGCACGATGGAGACGAGGAAGGCGTAGATGTAGCGCTCGCGCCCGTAGCCGAAGGGGTGCTGGGGGGTCGCCTCGCGCTTGGCCTTCTTGCCGCCGAGCAGCAGCAGCCCCTGGTTGCCGGAGTCGGCGAGCGAGTGCACGCTCTCCGCGAGCATCGAGGACGCTCCACTGAAGAGGAACGCCACAAACTTGGCTACCGCGATCGCGAGGTTGGCGACGAGTGCCGCCACGATCGCCTTGTTTCCGCCTGACGCACTCATGGGTGCAGAGTGTCCCTTCCTTGATGCCGCGGCCCTGGTGCCGCCGTACGGCTACGGCGGCACATTGTTGCAGCTTGCCGTGGGAAGCCGTGCGGATGAGGCGTCAGGCCACCACTGTGGCGCGGAAGAGGGTGCCCGTACCGGACAATTCCACTGATTCGCGCGCGGGTACGAAGGCCGACTCCCCCGGTGCGAGGACGAGTTCGCCGACGCGGACCCTGCCCGCCGTGCAGAGCAGGATCTGCGGGGTGGCGGACGGCAGGGTGCGGGGCGCGGCGCCCTCGGCCAGGACGTGGCGCGAGAGCCGGAATTCGTCGATCGGGGTGTCGTAGAGTTCTTCGCCGTCGGGGGACGCCTCCGGGCGCAGGACGCCGGTGTCGGTGGCCTCGAAGCGGACGACGCGTAGCAGTTCGGGCACGTCGACGTGCTTGGGGGTCAGGCCGCAGCGCAGCACGTTGTCAGAGTTGGCCATGATCTCGACGCCCAGGCCGTTGAGGTACGCGTGCGGGACGCCGGCTCCGAGGAAGAGGGCCTCTCCGGGCTGCAGTTGTACGTAGTTGAGCAGCATGGCGGCGATGACGCCCGGGTCGCCGGGGTAGTGGTGGGCGATCGAGGCGTAGGGGGCGTACGCGCCGCCCAGGCGCTCGGCGGCGGCGGCTGCCTCGGTGACGGTCTCGGCCATCTCGGCGCGGTCGGCGGTCAGTACGGCGGTGAGCACCTCACGCAGCGCTGCCTCTTCGGGATGCGCGCGCAGCAGGTCGACGTACGGCTTGAGCGAGTCGACGTCGAGGGCGGCCAGGACGTCGGCGGACTCGGCGGGCGGGCGGAAACCGCACAGGCCGTCGAAGGGGGTGAGCGCGCAGATCAGCTCGGGCTTGTGGTTGGCGTCCTTGTAGTTGCGGCTCGGGGCGTCGATGGGGACACCCCGGCGCTCCTCGTCCTCGTAGCCCTCTTTCGCCTGGGCCCGGTTCGGGTGGACCTGCAAGGAGAGGGGGGCGCCGGCCGCGAGCAGCTTGAGCAGGAAGGGGAGGCGCGGGCCGAACTTCGCGGCGGCCTCGGCGCCCAGTTCCTGCTCGGGGTGCGCGGCGATGACGTCGGAGAGTGCTTCCTCGCCACCGGCGCCGCGGTCGATCCGCGAGGGGGCTCCGGGGTGGGCACCCATCCACATCTCGGCCTGGGGCTCGCCGGTCGGGGCTACGGCGAGCAGTTCCGGGATGGCGGTCGTGGAGCCCCAGGCGTAGGGGCGCACGGTGTTCGACAGGCGGTCCATGGTGCTTTCCCTCTGGGTGGGATGAGTGGCTAGGTGGTCCTGGCGGTCCCGGTGGTCCCGGCGGGCGTCCGGGGCCGAGGCCGTGCTCGTATCCGGCTCCGGGCAGGCCGGTTCGGCCGGGGGTCGGCGTGAGTGCTGGTGCTGGTGCTGGTGCTGGTGCTGGTGCTGGTGCTGGTGCTGGTGCTGGTGCTGGTGGTCATGATCGCCCGGCGGAGGCGAGCGTCAGGTAAACGGCGGCGAAATCCGTGATGGCGAGGAGCTCGGCGAGATTCTCCAGCTCGCTGCCCTCCTCGGGTTCGAGCTCGCTGATGGCCGTGTCGTGGCTGAGGGCGAGTTCGCGGGCGGAGGGGGCCGCGGAGAGACCGCCGGTGGGGCGGTCGCGCAGGAGCACCACGCGCGCGTGCATGGGCTGCGGCTCGTCGACCCGGTCGCGGAAGAAGTCACCGGGGTCGGCGCCCGCCGCGAAGGCCCCGGCGAGCAGCACACCGTGCGCGGGCAGGGCCTCGGGGAGCTCGGCGCAGAGCGCGGGGCGGCCGGCCAGCTCGGCGAGCACGGCGGCGAAGCGACGCCCCGCCGGGCCCGCGTACTGCCCTTCCGTCCAGACGAGGGGGAGCGAGTCGGCCAGCTCGGAGGCGAGCGTCTTCGCCGGGTTGCTGTACGTCGCAATGGCCGGGCCGCAGCGCTCTGCGGTCCGGTCCAGGCGGTCGGCGACGAGCCGCAGGGTGTCGGGGGACGCCGTGAGCAGACCGACGCGGTCGAGGAGGACGAGCAGCGGCGTGAGGAGGGCCCAGAGTGCGCCGGGTCCTGCGGTGGCGCTCTCGTCGTACTCCTCGTACGGGGCGGTCGCCATCGGTACGGCCAGTCCGTGCACGCCGCCGATGGATTCGCTCAGCGGGGAGTTCTGCGGGGCGACGGCGACGACGGTGCAGCCTCGGCGGTACGCCTGCTCGGCCAGGAGCGCGAGGCCGGGCTCGGAGCCGTCCGTCGTGACCAGGAGCAGCAGATCCACGGAGCCCGCCCAGCCGGGGAGGGTCCAACGCAGGGCGCCCGGTGCGGGGGCGACGCCGGAGGAGTGCAGCCGGGTCACCGGGCAGGCGGCGCCCGCGAGTGCGGTGAGCAGGTCCGACACGCCTGCGGCGGCGGTGCCGGGGCCTGCGATCAGTACGGCGCGGGGTCGGCCCTCCGCCTTGATCTCGGCGAGGCCGGCCTCAGTGGCGTGCCGGGCGGCGGTACGCACCCGCGCACCCGCTTCGGCCGCGCCGCGCAGCAGGCCACGGCGGTCCACCCGGGCCAGGGCCTCCGGGTCGTCCAGCAACGACTCGTCGAGCATGTGGCGGGCCTCCGATCACCGGGCGCGATGGGCTGCGCGCAGGGGGACGTCATTCGGGCCGGGCGGGCTGAGCGACCTGGTGGTGCGCTCAGCCGTGTCGCGCCGGGGTCCGGCTCCGGGCCGTGCTGGGCTCGGAGCCCGCCGGCTCGGCCGCTTCTGCGCTGCTCAGAACCTGCAGCTCAGGGCGTCCGGACCGGAGCTCCTGATCAGGCGGGGCGGCGGGCCTCGTCGACGAGGAGGACGGGGATGCCGTCCCGTACCGGGTAGGCGAGACCGCAGTCCTTGCCGGTGCAGATCAGCTCGGGGGCGTCCGCGCTGGACGCGTCGCTGAGGGGCGCGTGACAGGCGGGGCAGGCGAGGATCTCCAGAAGGCCGGCTTCGAGCGGCATGGGGTGGGTCCCTTCGAGCATGCGGATTGGGCCACGTCAGCCTACCGCCGAGTGAGGCGTGGCGCGGTCTGACGAGCGGCGGGAATCGGCGGGGGCCCGGGCGGGGGCGGGCGGAGCTCGGTTTTCGGCGGCGTGGGGGTGGCCGCGGCGGCGGGAGTGGCCGGACGTCGAACGGGTGCGGAGGGGGCGGGCGGACCGTCCCGGTGAGGTGCGGGGGGCGTGCGCCTGGGCCCCGGGGGCGTCTCGGTGGGGTGCCGGGGGCGCAGGGGCCGGGAGCGGAGGTTCCAGAGCCCCCAGGGCGGAGGGCCGGGACCCCGGGGGCGGCCGTCTCAGCGAGGTACGAAGCAGCGGGGGCGAGGAACCGGCGAGCCTCTCCCCGAGCCGAGCCCCCGGACGGAAGCCGGTGCAGGGGGGGCGGCGCCTGCCGGGCGCGCTCGGCGCCCGGCAGTGTGGGATACGCGGCGCCAAATGGTGTCAGGCGCGGATCAGGGCCAGGGCCTCGTCACGGACACGGGACATGGTGGGCTCGTCGCGGGCCTCTACGTTCAGGCGCAGCAGCGGCTCCGTGTTGGACGGGCGCAGGTTGAACCACCAGTCCGCGGCGGCGACCGTCAGGCCGTCGAGCTCGTCGATGGAGATGCCGTCGCGGCCCTCGTACGCCGTCTTCACCGCGGCCAGCCGGCCCGCCTGGTCGTCCACCGTGGAGTTGATCTCGCCCGAGCCCGCGTAGCGGTCGTACTGCGCGACGAGCTCCGACAGCGTGCCCTCCTGGCCGCCCAGCGCGGCCAGCACGTGCAGGGCGGCGAGCATGCCCGTGTCGGCGTTCCAGAAGTCGCGGAAGTAGTAGTGCGCGGAGTGCTCACCGCCGAAGATCGCGCCCGTTTCGGCCATCTCGGCCTTGATGAAGGAGTGGCCGACGCGTGTGCGGACCGGGGTGCCGCCGTTCTCCTTGACGACCTCCGGGACGGACCAGGACGTGATCAGGTTGTGGATGACTGTGCCCTTGCCGCCGTTGCGAGTGAGCTCGCGGGCGGCGACGAGCGCGGTGATCGCGGACGGGGAGATGCCTTGGCCGCGCTCGTCGACGACGAAGCAGCGGTCCGCGTCGCCGTCGAAGGCCAGGCCGAGGTCGGCGCCGGTCTCGCGGACCTTCGCCTGGAGGTCGACGATGTTCTTCGGGTCGAGCGGGTTGGCCTCGTGGTTCGGGAAGGTGCCGTCCAGCTCGAAGTACATCGGGATCAGCTCGACGCGCAGGCCGGCGAAGACCGTGGGCACCGTGTGGCCGCCCATGCCGTTCCCCGCGTCCACCACGACCTTGAGGGGGCGCATCGAGGTCAGGTCGACGAGGGAGAGAAGATACGCCGCGTAATCCGTCAACGTGTCACGCTGCGTGATGGTTCCGGTGGTCGCGGCCGGCGGCGGCGCACCCGCGTCGGACCACTGCTCGACCAGCGCGCGGATCTCGCCGAGGCCGGTGTCCTGGCCCACCGGGGCCGCGCCCGACCGGCACATCTTGATGCCGTTGTACCGCGCGGGATTGTGCGACGCGGTGAACATCGCGCCCGGCAGGCCGAATTGGCCGGACGCGAAGTACAGCTGGTCGGTCGAACAGAGACCGATCTCCGTCACGTCGGCCCCACTCGCCGCCGCCCCGCGCGCGAATGCCCGCGAGAGTCCTGGCGACGAAGGCCTCATGTCGTGTCCAGTGACGATCGCGTCGGCGTTCGTCACCTGCACGAAGGCAGCTCCGAACAGTTCGGCCAGCGGCTCGTCCCACTGGTCGGGGACTACTCCGCGCACGTCGTACGCCTTGACGATCTGCGACAGATCTGCAGCCACGGCCACATCCTCCTGAGGTCCTGCGCGGTTGTCCTGTTCGGTCACCCCAAAGCTACCCGTACGACGTTACGGAGCGGTCCTACGGCAGCATCCAGCCGAGTACTGGCGTGCTTTGGCCCATGACAATCAGGCACATCACCAGCAACAGGCCCAGACTCCACGGCAGCACCTTCCGGAGCAGGTCCCCCTCACGCCCGGCCAGTCCGACCGCCGCGCACGCGATCGTAAGATTCTGCGGGGAGATCATCTTTCCGAGTACGCCGCCGGAGCTGTTGGCCGCCGCGAGCAGCTCGGGGGAGAGCCCGGACTGGTTGGCGGCCGTCACCTGGAGCGCGCCGAAGAGTGCGTTGGCGGAGGTGTCGGAGCCGGTGACGGCGACCCCGAACCACCCCAGCACGGGTGAGAGGAAGGCGAGCCCGGCGCCCGCCGCCGCGACGAAGTGGCCGATCGTCGCAGCTTGTCCGGACAGGTTCATGACGTACGCCAGGGCCAGCACGGATGTCACGGTCAGGATCGCGAACCGCAGCTCGTGCACGGTCGCCGCCCACTCGCGCAGTGCTTCACGCGCGCGTACCCGCAGGACGACCGCGGTGGCCAGGCCCGCGAGGAGCACCAGCGTGCCGCCCGTCGACACCAGCGGCAGTGCGAAGACGTTGCCGCTGACCGGCGCCCCCTGCGGGTCAGCGACATTGAGGAACGGCCAGTCGAAGGTGCGGGTCGCCCCGGCCAACAGGTCCTTGACGGGCGGGATCTGCGCGAGGGAGAAGATCACCACGATCAGTACGTACGGCGCGTAGGCGCGCAGCACCTCGCGCCTCGGGTCCTCCCGGTCGAGGTCCTCGCTCCGCACGCCGGTCAGCACGGTCGCCCGCACCGGCTCGTCGGCGGGCTTGCGGGCGCTCGGCACGGCCATGAGCGCCCCCGCGCCGGCCAGCGCCGCGCCGATGTCGGCGAGTTGGGCGGAGACGTAGTTGGAGGCGAGGAACTGGGCGGCGGCGAAGGCGAATCCGCAGGCGAGAGCCGGTACCCAGGTCTCTCGCAGTCCGCGCCTGCCGTCGACGAGCCAGACCAGTACGAGCGGTACGACGAGGGCCAGCAGCGGCGTCTGACGGCCGACGACGGACGCGACGGTGTCCAGGGGCAGTCCGGTGACCTGGGCGAGCGTGACGACCGGGGTGCCCATCGCGCCGAAGGCGACGGGCGCGGTGTTCGCGACCAGGGCGACGACCGCGGCCCGTACGGGGTCGAAGCCGAGCGCCACCAGCATCACCGCGCTGATGGCGACCGGTGCCCCGAAGCCCGCGAGTGCCTCAAGGAGCGCGCCGAAGCAGAAGGCGACGACGAGTGCCTGGATGCGCGGGTCGTCGGAGAGGCGGCCGAAGGAGCGCCTGAGGATGTCGAAGTGCTGGGTGCGGACGGTCATCCGGTACACCCAGAGGGCGTTGACGACGATCCACAGGATGGGGAAGAGCCCGAAGAGGACGCCCTGTGCGGCGCTGGAGAGGCCCTGGCCGAGTGGCATGCCGTACGCGAGCCGGGCGGCTGCCAGGGCCACTGCGAGCCCGATGAGCCCCGCAAGGTGGGCCTTCATCCGCACCAGGCCCAGCAGTACGAGCACGGTGACGAGCGGAAGGGCGGCCACGAGCGCCGACAGGGCGAGTGAGCCGGCGACGGGTTCCAACTGTTGCACGAACACACGGGCCTCCCGGATTCCGCGATACGGAAATGGATCTCTCGCGGGTGGAGGCATGGTCATGTCCGCGACGAAGGCGGGTCAATGGTGCGTCAGGAGGAGATCCGGTGAAGCCGCACGCGCGCGTGCGGCTTGCTCGGCGTGCTCAGGGCGCTGTCGGACTTACCCGGTGTACCTCGGCCCCCGAGTGCGGACGCGAGTGTCCGGGGGCTCCAGGGCGCTGCGGCGTGAGGGGCGGGACGGGGCCGAGCTGTCCGGTTGCCGCGACGTGTGGATCGGGGCCGAGCTGTCCGGTTGCCGCGACGCGTGGATCGGGGCCGAGCTCTCCCGCACTGCGGCGCCGGTGTCCGGCTGCGTTGCCTCACGCTGTCCTGCGCCTGTGATCAG
This sequence comes from Streptomyces sp. A5-4, assembly GCF_051131715.1. Taxonomy (NCBI): domain Bacteria; kingdom Bacillati; phylum Actinomycetota; class Actinomycetes; order Kitasatosporales; family Streptomycetaceae; genus Streptomyces; species Streptomyces sp. A5-4. The sequence goes on from NZ_CP178591.1 coordinate 2,952,791, forward strand.
AGCCGGGCGGCCGAGCGGCCGTATCGCGGAGGGAACCTCACGGATTTGCCTGCCAGGGACGGGAGCGCGGCTGTCAGGACTCCGGGGAGCGCAGCACCCGGAGGTGGCTGCGGCGCGCGACCTCCATCGGGTCCGCCGTGCGCGCTCCGACGGCCGTCTCGGCGGCGCGGTCGCGGGGCCTGGCGGCCTCACGGACGGCGTTGGCGAGCGCTTCGAGGTCGTCGCCGCTGGGGCGGGACGGCGCGGAGCTGCCGGCCAGCCGCAGGACCTCCCAGCCGCGCGGGGCGGTCAGTCGATCCGCGTGCTCGGCGCACAGGTCGTAGCAATGGGGCTCGGCATAGGTGGCGAGGGGGCCGAGGACTGCGGTCGAGTCCGCGTAGACGTACGTCAGTGTCGCGACAGCAGGGCGGCCGCACGCGGTGCGCGAACAGCGACGTACAGGGCTCACGATGCTGGACGCTACCGCACTCTTGAGCGGGCTGCGACGACTCTCCGGGACGTCACTCCACCGTGTCGCGGCCCGTACCCCGTCCCAGCCGTCTCCCAAGTAACTGCCCTGACCTGTATGGGGAGTGCATGGCACAGAAAGTGACCGCACGGCGGCAGCCGCCACTTGGGGCAAATAGCGTCAACCGGCGCGAGACGCATGGTCGTGTCCGGGCGTGAAATCGAGACCGAACTTGGCCGGAATGCTCAATAAGCGACATGGCGCACGGCGTCCTGTTGCCGCAGTCGAAGCGCCCCGATGAGGGCTACTCTGCGTCAGTGATGGACAGTGCCGTACCTCCCCTCCCTACCGGGCCGGGACCGCGCCGACGCGACCGCCACGGCCGCGGAATGCGTGGGCCCGTGGCCCCACCCCAGGTGCCCCTCTCGGCCAGCCGCGCGGCGGCCTTCGGCGACCTCGTACAGGACTCCGTGGAGCGCCTGGAGCGGCGCTGGCCCCAGCTGTCCGAGGTCGATTTCGTGGTGCTCGACGTCCCGCGCACCGGCGGCGGGGACGATCCCGAGGCGTGGGCCACCGAGGCGGTGCCGCTCGGCGGAATGATGGCCGCCACGAGCAGCAAGCCCGCGCGGATCGTCGTCTACCGGCGTCCGGTCGAGATCCGCTCGAAGAGCCGCGACGAGCGTGCCCTGCTCGTCCACGAGATCGTCGTGGAGCAGGTCGCGGAACTGCTCGGCTTGTCACCGGAGTCGGTCGACCCGCGCTACGGACAGCAGGAATAGTCCCCCGCACGACGGAAGACGGCACGACGCGACGACTGGGCGACCGGGGCGGGCCTCGGCGCGGCGGCACTGGATACGCCCCCGGAGCGGTTTCGGGTTTCCGGGCCGCCACGCGTGCGTGGCGGCCCGGAAACACCCCCGCCCGGCGTCTCAGTCGTCCAGGACCGACAGGTCCTGCTCCGCCTCCGGTACCGAGACCGTGCCCCGGTCGTCCGGCAGCGTCTGCACGGTGAACATCGGGATGCCGTCCTCAGGCAGTGCGAGCGCGCGGGAGGCGTGGACGGGGCCGCCCGACTGCGGCTCGACCGTCAGGGCGTACGACCCCTTGAGCCCGGCCGGGACCGGCGGCTTCTCCACCGCGAGCGTGGTGCCCGCCTTGACGGTGTACGTCTCGACGACCGGCTCGCCGCCCTCGCTGCCCGCCGACGCGGTGACCTTGACCTTGGCTGCGGCGCCCGGCGCGGTCAGCGACAGGATCGACCCCTTGGCCCTGTTGTCGGCCGCCGTCGCGCGCTCGCCCACCGGGGCGGTCGCCGGGATGTACGCCACTTCCTGAGCGGCGCCCTTGCCTCGTACGACGCGCAGCGCCGCGACCACCGGCGCCGTGCCCTGCGCCGGGGTCAGCACCAGGGATCCCGGCTCGCCCTTGGTGACGTCCTGCAGGTCGACCGAGGAGGTCATTCCCGACTTCACGTGCAGGGTCTCGCTGCCCGCCGGGGCGAGCGAGCCGCTCGGGCCGGCCAGGCGCACCTTGAGGTCCGCGTCGTCGTCACCGGGCGCGAAGACCACCAGGCGCACCGATGTGGCGTCCGCCGGGATGCCGGGGAGTACCGCGGTGCTTCCCGGACCGGCGGAGGAAGCCAGCCAGTCGCTGCCGAGCTTGCCGTCCATCGCCTGGACGACGGCGCCGACGCGGCCGGAGCGGGTGGTGACGTGGACCGTCGCGTTCTCGGCGCGGTCCGCGGTCAGCGTGGAGAGCAGCACGGGGACGGTGGACCTGGCGGGGACCGTGATCCCTTCCCCCGCCTCGGACTTGAGAGCGCCGTCCTTGCCGTACAACTCGATGTCGGCGACCGCGGCGGTGTCGTCGGGGTTGGTGAGGTGGACGTAGTCCTGCCGCGATGCCCCGGTGCTCGCTCCGGGGAACCAGAAGTCGGTGTCGGGCGCGGTGCAGCTGACGCCGAGCAGGCCGCGCGCGCTGCCCGCGGTGATCTTGGTGGTCTGCTGGGCGGTCCAGCCGGGAGCGAGCGGCCCGTCGGCGGCGCCCACCAGGGCCGGGGATTCGGCGCCGGAGGCCTCGGCGGTGGCAGGCTTGCCGGGCTCCTTCAGCGAGAGGACGGGCTTGCTCTCGCGCACCTTCCCGGCACCCGCCCCGGCCTTCTTCTTGTCGTCCTTCTTGCCCTTGCCCTCGTCCGGGTCCACCAAGGTGGCGTCGGTGGGGGCGAGCTCCGCGGAGCCCGTCTTCGCCGCGCCGCTTTTGCCGGGCGGGGTGAACGAGGTGTACGTCGTCTCGGCGAGGTCGGACGTGCTCGGCGCGGGGCAGAGCAGGCTGGAGCGCTCGACGGGCCGCCGCGCCGGTGTCGCCGTCGCGGCCTTTTCCGTGCCACCGTCCGGCGCGGAAACCACGGCGAAGCCGGTGACAGCGGCGAGGGCGGTGGTGACGGCGAGCAGGGAGAGGGTGCTGCGGTTCATCGGTTGGTGCTCCCGTCGGGGCGCTGCTCGTTCTCGTTCTCGGTGTCGGGGTCCACGGCGTAGGGCTCGTAGGGCTGCTGCTGTTGCCCGTAGCCGTACGGGTCGTACTGGCCCTCCTGGTACGGCTCCGTCCGATACGGCTCCGCCTGGTACTGCTCACCGGCGTAGTTCTGGCCGTCGCCGTACTGGCCCTGCGGGTACTGCCCCTCCGGGTACGGGACGCCCTGCTGCTGAGCGCCCTGGTACCGCTCGTCGCCGTACTGCCGCACCGGCTCCTGGGCGTACTGCTGCTGTTGCTGCTGTGCGTACTCGGCGTCCGGGTAGGTCTGCGCGTCCCACTCCCCGTACTGCTGCTGCGGCACCGCCCCGTACGGGACCTCGCCGGCCTGCTGCGGGGCGAAGGTGTCGTCCTGCGGGACCTGGCCGGGTACCTGGCCGTACGGGTCCTCGGCGGGCGGCACGGGGGCCTGCTCCGCGTCGCCGTCCAGGGGGGCGTGCGCACTCTCCGCCTGCGCTGCCGCGCGCAGCCTGCGCGCCCTGCGCCCCTCGCCCGCCACCGGCTCGGCGGCGACCACCTCGGGCTCCTCATCGGGCAGGTCGTCGTCGACCTCGCGGCGGCGGCCCGGCAGCGCGAGGACCAGCAGGAGCAGGGCGAGCCCCGCCTGGGTCCAGGTCCACGCCGTGTGGGCGACGGACGATTCGTAGGTCAGGTCGAGCCGACCGCCCTCGGTGGGCAGTTCGAAGCCCTGCGCCCAGCCGTCCACGGTCTTCTTCGTCAGGGCGCGCCCGTCGAGCGTGGCCTGCCAGCCCTCGTCTGCGGCGTCCGCGATCCGCAGGGTGCGGCCCGCTTCGCCCGCCGGGATCTTCGTATGTGCCTCGACCCGGCTCGATGCGACGGACAGCGGCTCGCCGCCCTCCTTGCCCGAGACGATGGTGGCCCGCGCGACCTGCCGGTCGACGCGCCACAGCGCGCTGCCGTCGAGCTGGCTCAGCCGGCTCAGGCCCGGCGTGGAGTCGAGCACCCGGCTCATCGCGCGCGGCGCCCCGTCCCGCACGAGGACGTACCGCACCGCGTACCCGCCGAGCTGGCCCGCCTGGTCGGCGCCGGAACCCGCCACCAGATTGGAAACGATCTTGTTGAGTTCCGGGTTGCCGCCCGCCGCCTCGGCGAGCTCCCCGTCGCCGAGGGCGGCGCCGGAACCACGGACGAGCGTGTACGAGACCTTCGCGGCCGAGGTGCCGCCGAGGACGAGGGTGCGCGCCTGGTCTCGGGTGCCGCTCTCCTCCGCGACGAACGCCGGCACCTGTACCGGGTCGCGCCGTTCGAGCGGCCCGGCGGCGCCGCTCAGCATCCAGCCGGCGGCCGCGAGCAGCGGTCCCGCCGCGGCGGCGAAGGCGATCAGTACCGCGACGGGCTGGCGCCAGCCGAAGCTCTGGGTGGCGACGCGATCGCGCGCACCGTCGGCGCCCAGCACGGTCGCACCGATCAGCGCGATGCCGTAGACGAGGGTCGCGGGTCCGGCCCAGCCTTCGTTGTTCGACAGGACGGCGAACACGAGGCCGACGAGAGCGACGGCCCAGGCCGCGCGGACGGCGAACTGCCGCTCGCCGCGCAGCAGGGCGGCCAGCGCCGCGAGGACGATGCCGATGAGCAGCAGGCCGCCCACGGCCTTCGGCCCGCCGGGGCTCGCGCCCAGCAGGTCGAGCGCGGTGGCCGCGCCGGTACCGAATTCCAGGCCCGCCTCGCGGAAGAAGCCGGCCGGTCCGGTCAGCAGGGAGAGCGACCAGGGAGCCAGCATCAGCACCGGGGTGCCGAGTGCGGCCAGGAAGCGCAGTCCGTACGCCGGGAGGTCGTCGCGGCGCAGCACCAGCACGCCGAGGCCGAGCACCAGGGCGATCGGCCACACGACGGGGGTGAAGGCCATCGCGAGGGTCAGCAGGAGCGCGTACGCCCAGACGGCGCGCCAGCTGGAGCGTGCGCCCCCGGTGCGCAGACCGCTCGCGGCGACGGCGCACCGTGCGATCAGCGGCAGCAGGATCGCCAGCACGGCGGTCCCGAGCCGGCCGCTCGCGAGGGCGCCGGTGGCAGCGGGCAGGAAGGCGTACGCGACGCTCGCCCAGGCCCGCAGCAGGCGGGACTCGACTAGCGGGCGCGAGACGAAGTAGGCGGCGAGTCCGGCCAGCGGCACCGAGCAGACCAGGAGCACGGTGAGCGCGAAGCCGGTGGAGCCGAGGAAGAGGGCCGACAGGGCCGCGAGCATCCCGAGGTACGGGGGCGCCGTCTGGGTGCCGCCCGTCCCGATGGGGTGCCAGACGTCGGCGTAGCGGGACCATAGGTCGCCGACGTCGGACGGCGCGGGCAGCAGGGCGCCGCCCGCCAGTGCGCCGCCGCCGAGGAGTCCACGGCAGGCGATGAGCGAGACGAGCAGCAGCAGGGCGAAGAGCACCGGGCCCGGCTTGCGCACGACGCGCTTCACCCGGACGAACTGCTCGACCTCCATGAAGTCCGCCTCGTCCCCGCCGGGTCCCGACTCGGCGACGCCGTGCCGTGAGCCGGCGTCGGCCTCCGTGCTGCTGCCGAAGCTGCCCGCCACCTGTTCGAAGGTGGCCCTGATGGTCGCGCCGGTCGGCGGGAACAGCGGGCGCAGTTCGCTCGCCTCGACCGTGCCCTTTCCGCGCCGCTTTCTGGCCGCGAGGATCTTCCCCGGGCGGAGCAGGGTGCCGAAGAGTCCGGTGACCTCGTCGACCGCCTGGCCGGGCACCTTGCCCACCAGGTAGGCGAGTGTGCGCAGCAGCGTTCCGAGGACGAGGCGCAGCATGACGTACGGCAGCAGGGCGCCGCGTGCGTTGACGAGCATCGTGTAGACGGCGCCGGCCTTGTCGACGCGGTGCGGGCCCGCGACCGACCGTCCGGCGCAGTCGATGGGCCGGCGCTCGCGCGCCGACGCCTCCGCGTGCCGCAGCACCGCGTCGGGGGCGACGAGCACCCGGTGGCCGGCGGCGTGCGCGCGCCAGCACAGGTCGACGTCGTCGCGCATGAGCGGCAGCCTGCGGTCGAAGCCGCCGAGCTCCTCCCACACGTCACGCCGGACGAGCATGCCCGCCGTGGACACCGAGAGGACCGAGCGGACCTGGTCGTGCTGGCCCTGGTCCTGCTCGCGCCGGTCCAGGCCGGTCCAGCGGCGACCGCTGTTGGCGATGGAGACGCCGACTTCGAGGAGCTGTTTGCGGTCGTACCAGCCGCGCAGTTTGGGGCCGATGATCGCGGCGTGCCGGTCGGAGTCCGCGACGCGCAGCAGTTCCGCGAGGGCGCCGGGGTCGGGCGCGCAGTCGTCGTGCAGCAGCCAGAGCCACTGGACCGGCTCGCCGTGCGGGAGGTCGGGCATGTCGTACGCGTCGTCGTGCCACGTCCTGCTCACGGGGTCCCAGCCGCTCGGCCGCTTCAGGTAGGGCAGCTCTTCGGGGGTGAGGACAACTGCCGTGCGGACCGCCTCGTCGACGGCCGTTCCGAAGCCGGAGCGGCGTGCGAGGTGCAGCACGCGCTCGGCGCCGAAGGCATCCGCGAGGAGTTGGGCGGAGTCGTCGGCGCTGCCTGTGTCGGCGGCGACGGCGTTCTGGACGGGGCGCTCCTGCCCCAGCAGTCCGGCGAGGGCGTCGGGCAGCCAGCGGGCACCGTCGTGGGAGACGAGCACGGCGGTGACGACATGCCGGGGGAACTCGGGCGCGGCCGCCGCGTACGGCGCCGACGTTTGGCTGTGCACGGACATCGGGGTACGGGCCCTCCGGCCGGGGTCCGGGGGTCGCCCCCCGGAAGGCTGCTGTCTGCTGTGTGGACGCCCGCGCCCCGTGGGGGCTTTGGTGCGTCTCGGACAGCGGCCCACACTAACGGCTGAGCAACACAGCGGTCCGCCGCCCGCAGATCGGATGCGGACGACGGACCGTTCATTACGTACGGGCTTGTGCGGTTCGGCACCGGTCGGTACCGGGACGCGGCGCTCGGAGAGCCGCGTCCCGGTCAGACAGCGGCTTTCTTCAGCCGCCGGCGTTCACGCTCGGACAGGCCGCCCCAGATTCCGAACCGCTCGTCGTTGGACAGCGCGTACTCAAGGCATTCGGAGCGGACCTCACAGGCGAGGCAGACCTTCTTGGCCTCACGGGTGGAACCACCCTTTTCGGGAAAGAAGGACTCGGGATCGGTCTGGGCGCACAACGCGCGCTCCTGCCAGCCGAGTTCCTCGTCCGCGTCCTCGACCAGCAGTTGCTGGAACAGCTCGGTCATGTGCGCCCCTCGTCTGTCTTTTGCTTCCCCGTGATCTGGCCGTAACCGATTTTCGGCCGAAACGACACGAGTGAAATTACAAGTGCGCCGATCCGGGCCAGTCAAGCCGAGATCTGCTATTGGGCCCGATATTCACTCTGCGGAACCAAGGTTATGCGGAAAGTGTTCAAATCACCAAAAACTGTGACACATGCCAAAGGCTCATTCACGCCTTCCCTCTCACCGGGGAAGGATGCGCTGGCGTTGGATCTTGTTGCGATTCGTCCGCAGAAGCGACCCGGATCACAGTCCGATCACGAGGCCGCAACGGCGTTTGTTTGTGCGGTTGATGCGCCACATCTCCGCGCCGCCACCTGCACAAACCTTTCTCCGCATCCTGTAACCGGATGAGGTGAAACATTACCGCCAAAACGGTCACGGGGTTGACAGGGAGTGAGCAAACATGTCTTCTTGATTTCATGCCAGAGACCGCAGCGCGCCCCCGGACCCACACACGTGGGTTCCGTTGCGCTGTCCAGGCCCGCTGTTGCTGTTCCAGCTGTTGAAGCCTTCGCGCTCCAGCTCACTCTCCGTGACATCGCATTCGTGACACAGTGTCACCTCTGACACTTCTTCTTGCGACACCCCAGCACTCATGCCGAGGAACCCCCGCATCATGAACAGCACCAGCACCACCACCGGCGCCCCCGTCGAGAGCGACCTCCAGATCGCCGGCGACATCCTCGCCGTCCAGCACCTCCTCCAGCCCGCCCGCGAGCACCCGGCCACCGTGGCCGAATTCGTCGGCCTGGCACGCTCCATCGCCGCCGACCGCGCGCAGTGGCAGGACCTCGTCGAGTACGACGCGACCACCCGCTGGTACCACCGGCTCCGCACCGGCCCCGGTTACGAGGTCTGGCTGCTCAGTTGGGTGCCGGGACAGGGCAGCGGTCTGCACGACCACGGCCTGTCCTCCGGCGTACTGACCGTCCTCGACGGACAGTTGACCGAGCGCACCGAGCGGGCGCAGCGCACGCTCGGTGCGGGCGCGCAGCGCGTGTTCGCCCCCGGGTACGCCCACGAGGTCGTCAACGACTCGCTGGAGCCCGCGGTCAGCCTGCACGTGTACTTCCCGGGCCTCACCGAAATGCCGATGCACGCCGCCCAGTGCTCGCCGGCCGCCGAGGATGTCGTAGCGGTCTGACGGGCCCTCCCGCCGCCCGGCCACCACCCCGCAACGCGTCGGGCCGCGGCTGACAGACTGTCCGCATGCGCATTGTGGTTCTGGCAGGCGGTATCGGTGGCGCTCGCTTCCTCCGCGGCCTCAAATCGGCCGCGCCCGACGCGGACATCACGGTCATCGGCAACACCGGTGACGACATCCATCTGTTCGGCCTGAAGGTCTGCCCCGACCTCGACACCGTGATGTACACCCTCGGCGGTGGCATCAACGAGGAGCAGGGCTGGGGGCGTACGGACGAGAGCTTCCGGGTGAAGTCGGAGCTCGCGGCGTACGGCGTCGGACCGGAGTGGTTCGGACTCGGCGACCGCGACTTCGCGACGCACATCGTGCGTACGCAGATGCTCGGCGCGGGCTATCCGCTGAGCGCCGTCACCGAGGCACTGTGCGCCCGCTGGAAGCCGGGTGTGCGGTTGCTGCCGATGTCCGACGACCGCATCGAGACGCATGTCGCCGTCGATGTGGACGGCGAGCGCAAGGCCATCCACTTCCAGGAGTACTGGGTGAAGCTGCGGGCGTCCGTGGACGCCCAGGCGGTCGTGCCGGTCGGCGCGGAGCAGTCGAAGCCGGCCCCGGGGGTGCTGGATGCCATCGCCGAGGCCGACGTCATCGTCTTCCCGCCGTCCAACCCGGTGGTCAGCATCGGCACGATCCTGGCCGTGCCGGGCATTCGTGAGGCCATCGCCGAGGCGGGGGTGCCGGTCGTCGGCCTCTCCCCCATCGTCGGCGACGCCCCGGTGCGCGGCATGGCGGACAAGGTGCTGGCCGCGGTGGGCGTCGAGTCGACGGCCGCGGCGGTCGCCCAGCACTACGGGTCGGGGCTGCTCGACGGCTGGCTCGTCGACACGGTGGACGCGGGTGTGGTGGACGAGGTCGAGAGCGCGGGCATCAAGTGCCGGGCCGTGCCGCTGATGATGACCGACATCGAGACCACCGCGCAGATGGCCCGCGAGGCGCTGGCGCTGGCCGAGGAGGTACGGGCGTGAGTGACCCGTCCGCACCGCCGGCGCCGTCGCCCTCACCGCCGTCCCTCCGGGTCTGGGCGGTGCCCGGACTGCCGGAAGTGCGGGCGGGTGACGACCTCGCCAAGTTGATCGTGGCCGCCGGGCCCGGACTCGTCGACGGTGACGTCGTGCTGGTCACCTCGAAGATCGTGAGCAAGGCCGAGGGGCGTGTCGTGGAGGCGGCCGACCGCGAGGCGGCGATCGACGCGGAGACGGTACGCGTGGTCGCGCGGCGCGGGACGCTTCGTATCGTCGAGAACCGGCAGGGCCTCGTCATGGCGGCGGCCGGCGTCGACGCCTCCAACACGCCCGCCGGGACCGTACTGCTGCTGCCCGTCGATCCGGACGCATCGGCACGGCTGATCCGGGACGGGCTGCGGGACGCGCTGGGTGTCAACGTCGGGGTCCTGGTCACGGACACCTTCGGGCGGCCCTGGCGCAACGGTCTGACGGACGTCGCGATCGGGGCGGCGGGGGTGCGTGTCCTCGACGATCTGCGGGGCGGCACCGACGCGCACGGCAATCCGCTCAGCGCGACGGTCGTCGCCACCGCGGACGAGCTGGCCGCGGCGGGCGACCTGGTGAAGGGCAAGGCGGAGGGGCTGCCGATCGCGGTGGTCCGGGGCATGTCCCAGGTAGTGGCCGGGCCCGGTGGTAGCGGTGCTTCCGGCCCCGCTGCCGGTTCCGGCTGGGAGGGCGCGCGGGCGATGGTGCGCGGCGCCGCCGACGACATGTTCCGGCTCGGTACGTCGGAGGCGGTACGCGAGGCCGTGACGCTGCGGCGTACGGTGCGCGAATTCACGGACGAGCCGGTGGATCCGGCGGCGGTACGGCGCGCGGTGGCCGCGGCCGTCACGGCGCCCGCGCCGCACCACACGACGCCGTGGCGCTTCGTGCTCCTGGAGTCGCAGGCCTCGCGGGTCGGGCTGCTCGACGCGATGCGGGACGCGTGGATCGCGGACCTGCGGGACGACGAGAAGTCGGCGGAGTCCATCGCGAAGCGGGTGCGGCGCGGCGACTTCCTGCGCCGGGCGCCGTACCTGGTGGTTCCGTGCCTGGTGATGGACGGCTCGCATGTGTACGGCGACGTGCGCCGGGACACGGCGGAGCGCGAGATGTTCGTGGTCGCGGCGGGCGCCGGGGTGCAGAACTTCCTGGTCGCGCTGGCGGGTGAGCGGCTGGGCTCCGCATGGGTTTCCTCGACGATGTTCTGCCGAGACGTGGTGCGCGACGTGCTGGGGCTGCCGGCCGGCTGGGATCCCATGGGGGCGGTCGCGGTGGGCCACGCGGGGGCTCCGCCGGTCGCTCGGGCCGCGCGGGACGCGGGAGCGTTCATCGAGGTGCGGTGAGGATGCGGCGCGGGGGTTGATCCCCCCGCCCCGCCCCGCCCCTTCCCGGAACCGGCGCAGGCGCCCGCCCACTCGCCGACGGCCGGGCGACGGCTGCGCCCGCGTCACAGCCGGGCGATGTCGTTCCGGTACATCCGGGGTGCGCGGCGGGGTGGGGTGTGGCCCGACAGCATGATCAGGCGGGCGGCCCGGTGGCGCTGGCCCTCGTACGGGGCCAGGAGTTTCAGCATCGCCTCGTCGTCCGTGGTCCGGTCGCCCGCCAGCGCGTGGCCGACGATGCCGGGCAGGTGGAGGTCGCCGACCGTGACCGCGTCGGGGTCGCCATTGCTGCGTTGCAGCGTCTCCGCCGCCGTCCAGGGGCCGATGCCCGGGATCAGTTGGAGGCGGGCGGACGCCGACGCGAGAGGCATCGCCGCGGCCTCCTCCAGCCGCGCGGCCACCCGTACCGCCCGCAGGATCGTCGACGAGCGCTTGTTGTCCACGCCCGCGCGATGCCAGTCCCAGGAGGGGATCAGCGCCCAGGTGCGGGGGTCGGGCATGACGTGGAGCGGGACGGGGGCCGGGCCGGGTGCCGGTTCGCCGTGGGTCTGCACGAGCCGGCGCCAGGCGCGGTACGCCTCGTCGGTGGTGACCTTCTGTTCCAGGATCGACGGGATCAGGGATTCGAGGACCAGGCCGGTGCGCCCCAGCCGCAGACCGGGCCGGCGCCGCAGGCTCTCCGCGACCAGCCGGTGGTGCGCGGTGAAGAGTGACGGGTCGTCCAAGGAGCCGAGGAGCGGCGGCAGTTGGGCCAGGAGCCAGTCCGCTCCCGGGCCCCACGCCGTCGCGTCGATCACGCCGCCGGGGGCCGCCACCCGCAGGGTGCCGGGGCCCGCCGGGGTGCGGCTGGCCCGCCAGTGGGCGCCGTCCGGCGTCCGGCGGAACGTCGGGTCCCAGGGGCCCCGGCGCAGCGGGCCCAGCACGAGGGCGAGGTCGACGTCGGGCAGGGGCGCGCCGGAGCCGCCGACCCGTGTCGCGGTTTCCGTACGGGGCGGCGGCACAGCGGTGCGTCGAGGGGGGAATCGGCCGGCCACGGTCCCGAGCGTAACCGCCGTCCCGGTGGTCCCGCAGGACTCCTCCGGGGTCTCCCCCGGGTCTCCTACTGGTCCGAGGAGAAGCGGATCGCCGCGTCCGGGATCGACGCGCCGCACCACACCCGTACGCCGTCCCGGAGTTCGTTGTCGGCGCCCACCGTCGCGCCGTCGCCGACGACAGCGCCGGACAGCACCGTGCGGTCGCCGACGCGTGCGCCCGCGCCGATCAGTGAGTCGGAAATCACCGCACCCGCCCCGATGACCGCGCCGGTCAGCACCGCGCTGCCGTCGATGCGCGCCCCTTCGCCGACGATCACCCCGTCGCCCACCACCGTGCCGCCGGTCAGTTTGGCGTCGGTGGCGACGGAGGCGGTGGGCAGGACCAGCCGGTCGCCGCAGCGGCCGGGGACCGCCGGGGACGGGGCCCTGCCCATGACGAGGTCGGCCGAGCCCCGGACGAAGGCCTGCGGTGTGCCGAGGTCCAGCCAGTAGGTGGAGTCGACCATGCCCTGGAGGTGGGCTCCGGAGGAGAGCAGGCCGGGGAAGGTCTCCCGTTCGACCGAGACGGGCCGGCCGGCCGGGATGGTGTCGATGACCGAGCGGCGGAAGACGTAGGCGCCCGCGTTGATCTGGTCGGTGACGATTTCCTCGGGGGTCTGCGGCTTTTCGAGGAAGGCCGTCACGCGGCCCGTGGAGTCCGTCGGGACGAGGCCGAACGCCCGCGGGTCCTCGACCCGGGTGAGGTGCAGCGAGACGTCCGCGCCCGAGGACTGGTGGGTGGAGACGAGGGCCTCGATGTCGAGGCCGGTGAGGATGTCCCCGTTGAAGATGAGGACCGGTTCGTCGGGCCCCGACCGGAGCCTGGAGGTGACATTGCGGATGGCCCCGCCGGTGCCGAGCGGCTCGTTCTCCGTGACGTACTCCAGGTGCAGACCCAGCTCGGATCCGTCTCCGAAGTACGGCTCGAAGACCTCCGCGAGGTACGACGTCGCCAGCACGATGTGTTCGACTCCGGCCGCCCGTGCGCGGGCCAGCTGGTGAGTGAGGAAGGGGACGCCTGCCGCCGGGACCATCGGCTTGGGGGTGTGCACCGTCAGCGGACGCAGCCGGGTGCCCTTGCCCCCGACCAGGAGGATCGCTTCAGTCACCTTGTCGTCTCTGCTTCCTGCTGGGGCCGGCCGGGTACGGGCAGGCCAGTGTATGCAGACTGGGAGAACGCCCCCGGTCAGCGGCCCTGGAGGCGGGCCGAGGTGCTCCGGGCCGAGCCGAGCTTGTTGTAGAGGCGGATCCCCGGGCACTCGGTGGCGAATCCGTCCCGGTGTCCTGAGATGACGTGGAGACTGACCTTCCTGCCCTTCTTGTACAGATTGCCGCCGCCGGACTTCAGGGTCGTCTTGGCGCGGGGGTTGGCTCCGTGCAGGCCGAGCTTCCAGGCGGTGAGGCGGGCGACCGCGCTCACCGCGGCGGCGGGCGGGTTCGACGAGGCGTAGGACCCGAGGACGGCGATGCCCGTGCTGTTGGTGTTGAAACCGAGAGTGTGCGCCGCGAGAACGGGCTTGGCCACACCGCCTGCCCGGCCTTCGTAGATGTTTCCGCACTTGTCGACGGCGAAGTTGTAGCCGAAGTCGCGCCACCCACTGCTCTTGACGTGGTAGCGGTAAATACTGCGAAGGACTGAGCTCGCCTGCTTGCAGGTGTAGTTGTTGCCGGTCGCGCTGTGGTGCACGAAGGCGGCCTTCACCGTCTTGGTGTAGCCGAGCTTGCGCTCCCGCATCTTCTCGTCGGCGCCCCATCCCTTGCGCGTGATGATGCGCGGGCGCGGGCCGATGTACGGCCTGGCGGCCACGAGTCCCGCGTCGGCCTCCGTCTCGGCCCTGGTCAGGGCCGGGAGTTCGGTGGCCATCGAGGACAGCTCGGCGTCGGCGGCGGAGCCCGCGGGCGGCGGTGCGCCGGGGTCGACGAGTTCCAGCCGCAGGCCGGCCGGCAGGGGGGCGCGGGCGACGCGCTCGGACTGTCCGGCGCTCCTGTGCTGCGCCGGGCTCTCGGACGGTTCCGTGCTCGCGGGCTGCACGCGTACTTCGACGCCGTCGGAGGCGCCGACCCACAGGGGTGCGGTCGAGCCGCGGACCTTCCCCGAGTCGCGCTCCGCCGTACCGGGGTCGGCGGCGTGTTCGCTGTTGTGTGTCTCGACCTGCTGCCAGGCGGACCAGGTGCCCTTACCGGCGGCCCGGGTACGGACCTGGACCGTGCCGTCCAGCTCGGTGCCGGCGTCGTCCCAGACGACACCGACCAGGGAGAACGGTTGTACGTCGCGTTCAGCCACGCCCTGTGGGGTGGCGGCGGGGCTCGCGGACCGCTCGCCGCGGGGGACGAGTGGCGCGAGTGGCAGGGACTGGGTGGAGCCCGCCAGCACCTCGTTGGCAGGTGCGGGCGCTGAGACTGCCGTGGCGGGTGGTGCGGGAGAGGCCACGGCGAGGGACGGGAGGACCAGAGCGGCGGTGCACGCGACGCCGATCGCGGAAGCAAGGTAGGCACGCATACAACAGATCTTGGACATAGTCGTACAAGTCTGTCCATTGGGGATCTGATGGTGCGTCGGCCGAATTGGCTAACCCGAGCGCGCGGACGCCCGGGGACAACGGCGCCCGCGCCCGGGCGCCACGTACCCTTGCGCGGGTGAACGCCATCGATCGCACCCCCGCCGACCTGCTGCGATCCGCGCTCGCCGCGGACCCGGCCCGCCCTCTTGTCACCTTCTACGACGACGCCACCGGTGAGCGGGTGGAATTGTCCGTCGCCACCTTCGCCAATTGGGTGGCCAAGACCGCCAATCTGCTCCAGGGCGACCTCGGCGCGGCGCCCGGCGACCGGCTCGCGCTGCTGCTGCCCGCGCACTGGCAGACCGCGGCCTGGCTGCTCGCCTGCTCCTCGGTGGGCGTGGTCGTGGAGGTCGGCGGCGACCCGGCCGACGCCGACCTGGTCGTCACGGGACCCGACACGGTCGAGGAGGCGCGCGCCTGTGGCGGGGAGCGCGTCGCGCTCGCCCTGCGCCCCCTGGGTGGCCGCTTCCCGCAGCCCCCCGCCGGGTTCGCGGACTACGCCGTGGAAGTGCCGGGACAGGGCGACCGCTTCGCCCCGTTCGAACGGGTCGACCCGGACGGCCCCGCCCTCGTCGTCGTGGACGCGGACGGGCGTACGGAACTGACGGGTGCGCAGCTGGTCGAGCGAGCCCGCGCGGACGCCGGGGCGATGGGGCTCGACGCCGCGGCGGGGTCGCGGCTGCTGTCGGGGCTGGCGTACGACTCCTGGCAGGGACTGTCCAGCGGCCTGTACGCGCCACTCGCCGCCGGGGGCTCCGTGGTGCTGTGCCGGAACCTCGACCGGCTCTCCGACGAGGACATCGCCAAGCGCGTCGACAGCGAGCGGGTCACCAACACCGCAGTACGACAAGCCCCCTGAGGGCCACCCGTCCGGCCCACCCACTGCCGAGCCCCCGGGCCTCCGCATCAACTCCGGTACATGATCCACGGTACGCATCGCACAACCAAGCGCGAGGTTCGGCCGTCTACCCCTGCGACCGGCGGCCGAGCGCGCCGCCGACTCCGCGAAGGATGGACGCAGACGTGACCGACAGTGCTGGCACGCCCTCCGGACCGGACACCCCGGCCGAGGACGAGGCGAAGAGCGAAGCCTCCGAGGGCAGGAACGAAGAGACCGGCACGAGCACGGGCACAAGCACGGACGCGGGTGCGGACACCACTAAGGCTCCTGACACCACCGAAGCCCCTGACACCGGGGCCGCCGCGGACACCACCGCGGCCGGCGAAGCCGCCGACGACACGGCCACCGACAAGCCCGCCGCCGCCGGCAAGGCGGCGGGAACCGACGCGGACCCGGCCGCCAACCACCGGCGCCACTGGCTGCGTTGGACCGCCGTCGGCGCCTCCTTCGTCCTGCTCGTCGCGGCCGGCGCGGGCTGGTGGCTCTACAAGAAACTCGACGGCAACATCACCACCGACACGACCGCCGCCGCGGAGCTGGAGATGTACGAGAGGGAGCGCCCCACGCCCATCGCGCTGAACGCCCAGAACATCCTCCTCATCGGCTCCGACACCCGCTCCGGCAAGGGCAACAGCAAGTACGGCCAGGACGAGGGCAGCCAGCGCTCCGACACCACGATCCTGCTGCATCTCGCGGCGGACCGGCAGAGCGCCACGGCCGTCTCGCTCCCCCGCGACCTGATGGTGGAGATCCCCAGCTGCCGGCGGCCCGACGGCTCCCGCTCGGAGGAGCAATTCGCCCAGTTCAACTGGGCTTTCGAGTTCGGCGGGACGGCCTGCACGATCCGTACGGTCGAGCGGCTCACCGGCGTCCGGCTCAACCATCACATGGTGGTCGACTTCGACGGCTTCAAGGGGATGGTCGACGCGGTGGACGGCGTCGAGATCTGCCTCAGTAAGCCGATCAACGACAAGGACGCCCATCTCAAGCTCGGCAAGGGCCTCCAGGCGCTCAACGGCGAGGAGGCGCTGGGGTACGTACGGGCGCGCAAGTCCATCGGCAACGGCAGTGACACCGAACGCATGGACCGCCAGCAGCAGTTCCTGGGCGCGCTGGTCAACAAGGTGCAGAGCAACGGCGTACTGCTCAACCCGACCAGGCTCTACCCGGTGCTGGACGCGGCGACGAAGTCCCTGACCACCGACCCGGGCCTCGACTCGCTCAAGGACCTGTACAACCTGGTGCGCGGGATGCGGAACATCCCGACCGAAAAGGTGCAGTTCATGACAGTGCCCCGGCAGCCGTACAGCAACAACCAGAACCGCGACGAGCTCGTGGAGCCGGACGCCGGGCGCCTGTTCAAGCAGTTGCGCGAGGACGCGCCCGTCTCGGTCGTGCCCGCGGGTACCGAAGAATCGGGAACGGATACCTCGGATACCTCCTCCGAAAGCGAAGAGGAGTCCGATTCCTCGTCCGACGAGAAGCCTGACGACGCCGGTGCGCAGAGCCCCACCCCCACACCGACTTTCACCGGGACCAATGCGGCCACCGAGAAGTGCGAGTAAAGCCATGCCCAAGGCAGACCCGGCAAGCGATGCCTATCGGACGTATTGCCCAGTTGTAAGAGGAGTGGAATTTGTCACGGACGTCGCCCGGCGCTGAACTGGGCAGATAGTGTGACGCGATCCAGTGCTTCATGCCCGCAGGTCGTGGTCGCACTGCTGGATCGAAAGACCGAGCGCCTGAGGGGAGGCGCCTCGCGTGGCTCCGACGGAGGACTCAAGCAACCGTGGATGCGCAAAACCGTGGGCGGGCCGAAGAAATCGACCCCGCAGACCAGTGGGTACTCAACCCGACCACAGGTCATTACGAATTGCGACTGAACCAATCCGCTGGGCAATCGCCCAGGTCCTCCGACAGTGGTTCCGCCAGTGTCACGGGCAGACGAGCTGCCCGTGACGGCTCCGGTGGGACCGCGTCCGGAAAGACTTCCCGGAACGGAACTCCCGCCTCGCGACGCGAGGTTCCCGGCCAGCGCACCCGCCGGGCCGGCGGCAAGGCGGGCGGTTCGCGCGACGACAAGGCCGGCCCGCAGGCCGGGCGCCGCAAGCGCAAGCCGCAGCAGACGCGCAAGAAGAAGGCGCTGCTGTGGACCGGCGGCGTCACGGCGTTCGTTCTCATCGGCAGCTCGCTCGGCGCGTACCTCGTCTACCAGCACTTCAACGGGAACCTCAACACGATAGACGTCCCCGGTGCGGGCAGTGGTGGCTTCAAGAAGGACGAGGCCGTCAACGTCCTGGTGATCGGAACGGACAAGCGCACGGGCGCGGGCAACGAGGGTTACGGAGACAAGGAGAGCCTCGGCCACGCCGACACCACGATCCTCTTCCATGTCTCCAAGGACCGTACGAACGCGACCGCGCTGTCGATCCCGCGCGACCTGAAGACCGACATCCCGGACTGCCCCACGAAAATCGACGGCACCGAGAAAGTCGTTCCCGGCGAGCGCGACGTCCGCTTCAACACCAGCCTCGGGCAGGCCGACCGCGACCCGGGCTGCACCATGCGCACCGTCAAGGAGCTCACGGGCATGACCGTCGACCACTTCATGATGGTCGACTTCAACGCGGTCAAGACGCTCACCAGCGCCGTCGGCGGTGTCGAGGTCTGTGTCGCCAAGGATGTCGACGACCCGGACTCGCACCTCAAGCTGGCGGCCGGCAAGCACACGATCGAGGGCGAGCAGGCACTCGCGTTCGTCCGCACCCGGCACAGCTTCGGCAACGAGAGCGACCTCGACCGGATCCAGACGCAGCAGCAGTTCCTGGGCTCGATGATCCGCAAGATGAAGTCCAGCGAGACGCTCACCAGCCCCAGCAAGGTGTTCGACCTGGCGGAGGCCGCCACCAAGGCGCTGACGGTCGACAGCGGAATCGGTGACATCGACAAGCTCCGCGCCCTCGGCATGGAGCTCGGCAAGGTCAACCCGAAGAACATCACCTTCACCACTCTTCCGGTGATCGACAATCCGGCGGAAACGGTCAAGGCGACGGTCGTCGTCGACGAGGCCAAGGCGGACCCGCTCTTCGCGATGATGGCGTCCGACACCTCACTGACCGAGGTGAAGGCGAAGGAGAAGGCGGCCAAGAGCAAGCAACAGGCGCTGCTCAAGGGCCCCAGGTCGGCAGCCGAAGACGTACGCGTCAGTGTCTACAACGGCGGCGGCCCCCCGGGCTCCGCCTCATCGACGCTGCTCTGGCTGCAGAACGAGATGCTCGTGACGAAGTCCAGCAACGAGAGCAACGCCCCCACCCAGCCGAAGACGACCCTGAAGTACGCCCCGAACCAGGCCGATCAGGCCCGCAGGCTCGCGGACATGATGGGGCTGCCCGGCGCGGCGATGAAGCCCGGCACGAAGGACGCCAAGGGACTGGAGCCGATGACCCTGGTCCTCGGCGCCGACTTCAAGGAAGCGGGCACCCGGATCGCTCCGCCGGCAAAGGCGCCGGCGGGAATCCAGAAGGTCGGGGCCGACAAGTCGGTGTGCGCCAAGTGACCTCGGGTCACCCGGCAGTACGAAACATCTGAACAAGCGGGGGATCCGGTGGGGCAGAGCAGCGTGCGGGGTGACAGACCGCGACAACGCGATCGACGCGCTCGCGAACTGGGCTGGGACGACAGCCTGTACGAGGGTGGGAGCGGCCCGGGGGTCGCGGCGGGAGGCAGTGGCGACGGCGGTGGCGACTCCGGCGACGACCGGGGCGGGGAGGGCCGGAGAAACGGCCCGCCCGCGCGCAGGGGCGGCGGAAGGCGCGGGGGGAAGGAGCGCGGGAAGGGCCGAATACTGCGCCTGACCGCGATGGTCCTCTCGGTACTCATACTTGCCCTGGCCGGTGCCGGCTACCTCTACTACAACCACCTCAACAGCATCCTGAAGAAGGACGAACTCAGCCTCGGCGACAAGGCCATGGCCGACCACAAGGCCAACGCCGCCGGGCAGACCCCGATGAACATCCTGCTCATCGGCTCGGACGCCCGTAACTCCGACGAGAACAAGCGGCTCGGCGGCGCCCGGGACACCTTCGACAGCCCGCCGCTCGCGGACGTACAGATGCTGGTGCACGTCTCCGCGGACCGCAGCAACATCTCGGTCGTCAGCATGCCGCGCGACACCATGCTCAAGATGCCCAAGTGCACCGACCCGGACACCGCCAAGGTCTACCCGGCGAGCACCGGGCTGATGATGACCAATGAGAGCCTCGGCCGCGGCGGCCCCGGCTGTACCGTCGCCGCCTGGTACAACCTGACCGGCATCACCATCGACCACTTCATGATGATCGACTTCGGTGGTGTGGTGTCCATGGCGGACGCCATCGGCGGCGTCCCGGTCTGTGTCTCCGACAACGTCCGCTCCCGCGACAGCCTGGGCCACGGCTCGGGGCTGGAGTTGAAGAAGGGCACCACCAAGGTGAAGGGCGAACAGGCCCTCCAGTGGCTGCGTACCCGCTACGGCTTCGAGGACGGCAGCGACCTCGCCCGTACCCACGCCCAGCACATGTACATGAACTCGATGGTGCGCGAGCTGAAGACGAACACCAAGCTCAGCGATCCGATCAAGCTGCGCAAGCTCGCCGAGTCCGCCGCCCGCGCCCTCACCGTCGACGACGGCCTGGGCACGGTCAAGAAGCTGTACGACCTGGGCGAGGACCTCAAGCAGGTCCCGACCTCGCGCATCACCATGACCACGATGCCGTGGCAGCAGTCCACGGTGAAGGCCGGCAAGGTCGAGCCGAAGAAGGACGAGGCCGAGCAGCTGTTCCGGATGGTCCGTGAGGACACCCCGCTGGACGGCAAGGCCTCCAAGAAGCAGAAGCCGAAGGCGAAGGCCGTTTCGTCCAAGGACGAGGCCGCGCCCGCCGCGGAGATCGCCGTCATGGTGCAGAACGGCACCGGCAGCGCGACCGAGGCCCCGGTCCGGGGGCGCGCCGCCGCCGTCACGCAGACCCTCGCGGCCAAGGGCTTCACGCTGGCCAAGGCGGACACCAGGCTCAGCCCGCAGGAGCGGACGACCGTCCTCTTCCCCAGCGTCGACCTGGAAGGCGACGCCCAGGCCGCCGCCAAGGCCATCGGGGTACCGCTGACGTCAGTGCGCAAGTCCACCGACGTCTCCGGTGTCACGCTGGTGGTCGGGGCGGACTGGCGCACGGGCAGTGTGTTCCCAAAGGCGGCGGCGAAGGCCGACGACAAGACGCCGGAGTCGGCGCGGGCGCTCAACGGCGAGGACAAGAACGCCTGCATGCAGGTCGACAAGAACTTCAGCTGGTAGCCGGCGCCACGCGAAGAAGGGCCCCGGTCACGTCGCTCACGACGTGACCGGGGCCCTTCTCGTACGTATCGCTTCGTACGTACCGGGCTACGGCTGGGGCTCTGCCTCGCGCACCGCCGGGCGGCGGCTCGCGATGACCTTCTTCGCCAGCGCGCGCGGGCTGGTCAGGAAGCCGTACCCCCACGACATGTGCATGGTCGCCAGGGCGACGGGGATCAGCGCCCGTGCCTTCGGCGACAGGCCCTGGCCCGCCGGGAGCGAGCCGCCCACGATCGCGGCCAGGTAGCCGGCCGGGACGACGAAGCCCCACGGGGTGAGGGCGACGCCCACCACGATGCCCGCGGCGATCGCGCAGACGGCGGTCGGCGGGGCGAGGTAGCGCAGGTTGATCGAGCCCGAGTGGAAACGGGCGACGACGTGCCGCCAGCGGCCGTAGTCCTTGTACTGCTTGGCGAGGGCCTTCACCGAGGGCCGCGGCCGGTACTGGACCTTCAGCTCGGGCGAGAACCAGATCAGCCCGCCGGCCTCGCGGATCCGGAAGTTCAGCTCCCAGTCCTGGGCGCGGACGAACTCCACGTTGTAGCCGCCCTGCTGTTCGAGGGCCTCGCGCCGGAAGACACCCAGATAGACGGTCTCGGCCGGGGCGGCCTCGCCGCCGGTGTGGAAGGCCGCGTTGCCGACGCCGATCCTGGAGGTCATGGCCGCGGCGACGGCTTCCTCCCAGGCGTTCTCACCCTCGGCGTGCATGATGCCGCCGACGTTCTGCGCGCCCGTCTCCTCCAGGAGGCGAACGGCCGTCGCGATGTAGTTCGGCGAGAGCATGCCGTGGCCGTCGACCCGCACCACGATGGGGTGCCGGGAGGCCTCGATGGCGGCGTTCAGCGCGGCGGGCGTGCGGCCCGTCGGGTTCGGGACGGTGTGCACGCGAGGGTCCTCGCGCACCAACTCGGCGGCGATCTCGTCGGTGCGGTCCGAGGACGGGCCGATCGCGATCACCACCTCCATCTCGCCGTCGTAATCCTGTTCCAGGATGTGACGGACCGAGTTGCGCAGATGCCGCTCCTCATTGAGGACCGGCATGATCACGGAGACTGCGGGGGTGGCGTTCATCGGGGGTCACGTTACCGCGAATGGGGGACACGGACGCGCCGTGGCCGGGTCGCTGCGCCAGGTCGCGGATCGTATGGGCTTACGGTGCTCAAGATCCCCCCCTTGCCTTCGCGGAGGTGTCTCAGTTGCCCACGTCGCCCCGCCCTCAGCAGAGCCGCAGAAGCCGCAGCAGAAGGCAGGACGAACGCCCACGGTGGGCCATGCGCATGGCCACGACTCTCTCGGTCGTGGTGCTCGGCGCGGGTGGCATCGGTCACGCGGTGCTGACCGGCGTGGAGAGCGGCATCGAACGGGTCGACCCGTTCCGGGACATGAAGAACCGTCCCGAGGGCAGTCACGGCACGAACATCCTGCTCGTCGGCACCGACGGCCGCGACAGGATCACGAAGGCCGAGAAGAAAAAGTACCGGCTGGGCGGCGCCCCCTGCCACTGCACCGACACGATCATGATCGTGCACCTTTCCGAGGACAACGGGCGCGCGAGCATCGTGAGCCTGCCGCGGGACAGCTACGCGGAGGCGCCCGAGCACAAGGACGAGTCCAGTGGTGAGCACCACAGGATGCACCCGGTGAAGATCAACGCGGCATACGCGGAGGGTGGCCCCCAGCTCACCGTGCGGACCGTGGAGCACATGACCAAGGTGAAGATCGACCACTATCTGGAGGTCGACTTCACCACGTTCATGAAGACCGTGGACGTGGTCGGCGGGGTGGAGATCTGCACGGTCCGCCCGCTGAAGGACTCGTACACCGGCCTCGATCTGCCCATCGGCACCCACCGGCTGAACGGCGGCGCGGCCCTGCAGTACGTACGCTCCCGGCACATCGACGGGGCCGCCGACCTGGGCCGCATGCAGCGCCAGCAGCGTTTCCTCGCCGCCTTCATCGCCAAGGCGAGCAGCAGCGGCATCCTGCTGAACCCGGTGAAGTTCCAGCAGGTCACCGGCACACTGCTCGGCTCCGTGCGCGCGGACAAGGGTTTCGGGAGCCAGGAGATGCTCGCTCTGGGCCGGGCGATGAAGGGCTTCTCGCCGGCGTCCTCGGAGTTCACGTCCGTACCGATCGGGAAGATGGGCTACTCGGTCGAGGGCATCGGGTCGACCATCAAGTGGGACCCGGTGAAGTCCGAGAAGCTCTTCAGGGCGCTGCGGGAGGACAAGCCGCTCGCCCCGCGCCGGGCGAAGAAGCCGAAGGCGACGATCGTCGATGTGGCGCCTCAGCAGATCCGTGTCCAGGTCTACAACGGGACGCCGACCGTGGGGGTCGGCAAGAGCCTCGACAAGGCGCTGCGGGGCACCGGTTTCCGGACCACCGGCATGCCGGCCGTCGCACCCCGGCGGAACCTGGCGCGCACCCTCGTCACGTACGACCCGCGCTGGGACCGCTCGGCGAAGTCGTTGCGGACCGCGCTGCCCGGGTGCGAGATGCGCGCCGTGCGGGGGCAGGGCGGGCTGCTGAAGGTGTCCGCGGGCGCCGACTTCAAGGCCAATCCCCAGCTGGTCAAAAAGGTGATGGCCGAGGATCCGTATCAGGGCGGGTTCGGGGCGGTCACCGGCGACCAGGTGGTGTGCCCGTGAGGGTGCCTCTCGGGGCGCCCTGCCACGAGCCGGCGGGGGTTCCCTCCGGGGCGCCCGCGACGGCGTAGGGGTGCGCTCGGCGGTCAGTCGTCGATGCCGTCGGCGATGCGCTTCTCCCGCAGCTCTTTGATCGCGCGGCGCCGGGCGAGCCGGTGCGTGCGACGGATCTGGGCCTCCTGGTAGCGCCGCTTGTCGCGCTCGGACTCGGGCTGTACGGGCGGTACGGTGCGGGGCTTGCCGTCGGCGTCGACGGCCGCGAAGACCAGGTAGGCGCTGCCGACCTGCTGCGCCGGGGTCGACTCGTTCCACCGCTCGGCCAGGACCCGTACGCCGACCTCCATCGAGGACCGGCCGGTCCAGTTGACCTGTGCCTTCACATGGACGAGGTCCCCCACCCTGACC
Source organism: Streptomyces sp. A5-4 (assembly GCF_051131715.1). Lineage (NCBI taxonomy): Bacteria > Bacillati > Actinomycetota > Actinomycetes > Kitasatosporales > Streptomycetaceae > Streptomyces > Streptomyces sp. A5-4. Next base: position 2,976,550 of record NZ_CP178591.1, read on the forward strand.
GGCTCCAGGAAGACCATCTCGTCCATCGAGGCGGTGACGGCGGGTCCGCCCGAGTGCCTTCCGGCGACGGCTCCGGCCGCGTCGTCCACCAGCTTCATGATCACGCCGCCGTGCACGGTGCCGAGCAGATTGGTGTCGCTGCCGGTCATGATGTGGCTGAGCGTGGTGCGGGACGCCGAGGTGGGCTTGCCCGGAATGTCGGCTTCCGGGCGCGGGGCCTGATCTGTCATGCCCTCCACCTTATGCGGGGTCACCATTGCATCAGCTCTGCAACAGCACTGCTCCGATTTCCCCCCTGCTCTGTGAGTCACCCGTATCTTGCCTGCACACTGGTCGGTATGAACGACTGGCCCAACGGGTGGACCAACGACCGCGGCGACCGTAACGGACGCGGCGGCGGCGACGCGCGGCCTGAGGGCGCGCAAGTGATGCGGCATGTGCAGCGCGGGCAGATCCCGCAGCCGGCCGCCCCGCCACGCGGTCCTGTCCCGCAGCAGCAGTCGCAGGGCTACGACGACGAATACGGCCGCGGCGGCGGCGACGGCTACAACACGGGCCAGGTCTACGGCGACGGCAACGGCAGCGGCGGCTCCCCGCCCCGCGGCGGGCGCGCGCCTCGCAGCGGACCGGCGCCGGACTGGAGGCGCCGTATCAAGCTCGGATCAGTGACCTTGATCGTCGTGCTGCTCGCCGTCTCCATCGGCACGTACTTCTGGGCGGACGGCAAGCTCAAGCGTGAGGTCGACCTCTCGAAGGTCATCGAGCGCCCGGGGGCCGGCGACGGCACCAATTACCTGATCGTGGGCTCCGACAGCCGCGAGGGCATGACCGCGGACGACAAGAAGAAGCTGCACACCGGCTCCGCTGAGGGCAAGCGGACCGACTCGATGATGATCCTGCACGACGGTTCCAACGGGCCGACGCTGATCTCCCTGCCCCGCGACTCCGACGTGGAGATCCCGTCCTTCGTCGGCTCGCAGTCCGGCAAGACGTTCCCGGCCCAGGGCCGGCGGGTGAAGCTGAACGCCGCGTACGCCGAGGACGGCCCCGAGCTGCTGGTGCGGACCGTCGAGCACAACACCCACCTGCGCATCGACCACTACGTGGAGATCGGCTTCGCGGGCTTCGCCGGCATCGTGGACGCGATCGGCGGCGTGGAGATCGACATCCCGAAGGCGTTCAAGGACAAGAAGTCGGGCGCCGACTTCCAGGCGGGGAAGCAGACACTGAACGGCGAGGAGTCCCTGGCGTTCGTACGGACGCGGTACGCCTTCGCGGGCAGTGACCTGGACCGTACGAAGAACCAGCAGAAGTTCCTGGCGGCGCTGGCGAGCCAGACGGCGACGCCGAGCACGATCCTCAACCCGTTCAAGCTGTATCCGACCATGGGCGCGGGCCTGGACACCCTCATCGTCGACAAGGACATGTCCCTGTGGGACCTGGGCCAGATGTTCTTCGCGATGAAGGGGGTCACCGGCGGCGAGGGCAAGTCGATGAACATCCCGATCTCGGGCAGCAACGGCGGCAACCTGGTCTGGGACAAGGCGAAGGTCGCGCAGCTCGTGGACCAGCTGAAGAAGGACGAGAAGGTCACGGTCACCGGTAACTAGCCGGGAGTGCTGTGCGCGGGGGCCCGGACGGTCTGCCGTCCGGGCCCCCGCTGTTCGTGGATACGGCTCGGGGTGGCCGCCGCGGGTGGCTCAGTGCGCGTTCTCCGTGGGACGCAGGTCCTTCGGAATCCACGCCCAGGTCATCGCCGCCGCGCCCAGCGCCAGCACCGCGCCGACCAGGAAGGCCGGTGTGATGGCCGTGGTGTACGCCGCCGAGACCGCGTCCAGCAGGGTCCGGCCCGCGTCGCCGCCGATGCCCTGGGCCACGTGCGCGGCCTCGCCCACCGAGTCGCGCACCGCGCCGAGCGCCGGCCCGTCCACGCTCAGCGCGGGCAGGTTCGCCCGGTACAGGGCGGTCGCCAGGCTGCCCAGGATGGCGACGCCCAGGGCGGCTCCCAGCTCGTAGCAGGTCTCCTCGATCGCCGCGGCGCCGCCGACGTCATGGGCCGGGGTCGCGGCCATCAGCGTCACGGATGCCACCGTGGTGGCCAGGCCGACGCCGAGCCCGAGAACCGCCAGCGCGGCGGCGATCGCCGGGTATCCGATCTCCGCGGACCGCTGGACCACCCACGGCAGGGCGAGCCCGGCGGCCATCACGACCAGGCCGGTGCCGAGGATGTGCCGGATGGGGAAGCGTTGCATCAGGGACGGGGTGACCATCGAGGTGACGATCAGTCCGAGCGGCGCCGGCAGCAGCCGGACGCCCGCTTCGAACGGGGTGTAGCCCTGCCCGTACTGGAACCACTGCGTGACCAGGAACAGCACCGCGCCCATGCCGACCATGCCGAGGAAGATGGCGGCGGCGGCGATGGTGAAGGAGCGGTTCGCGAAGAGCCGGACCTGGAGCAGCGGGTTGTCCAGCCGGAGCTGGCGGCGTACGAACACCGTCAGCGAGACGGCGGCCAGGGCCAGCAGGAGCCACGGCAGCGGCGCGGAGAAGCCGCTCTTGCCGAGCTGCTTGATACCGCCCGCGAGGGCGAGCATGCCGACGATCGACTGCCCGACGCCCCACCAGTCCCACCGGCCTGCGCGCGGCGAGCGGGACTCCGGCAGGAACTGGGCGCCCAGTGCGATCGCGAGGGCGGCGACGGGCAGGTTCAGCAGGAACGCGGAGTGCCAGCCGAAGTCCTGCACGAGCAGCCCGCCGACGACCGGCCCGAGCGCCATGCCGCCACCGAGGACGGCCGCCCACACGGCGTACGCGAAGGCCCGCTCGCGGGCGTCGGTGAAGACGTCGCGCAGGATCGAGAGGGTCGACGGCATGATCGCCGCGCCCCCGACGCCGAGCAGTGCGCGGGCCACGATGACGTGCCAGGCCTCGGTGGAGAACACCGCGAGGAGCGAGGCGAGCGCGAAGATCCCGAAGCCGAGCAGCAGCATCCGCTTGCGGCCGGTCCGGTCGCCCAGCGCACCGGCCGTGACCAGCAGGCCGGACAGGACCAGGGCGTAGACGTCGATGATCCACAGCTGCTCGACCGAGCCGGGTCCCAGGTCGGAGACCAGCGAGGGGAACGCGACGTTGAGGATCGTGGTGTCCATCGCGATCAGCAGGAGGCTGCCCGACAGGATCGCGAGGACGATCCAGCGCCGGGGGTCCAGGCGCTGGGCCTGCCCGGAGCCGTGTCGGGTGGCGGCGAGGGGGGACATGGGACTTCCGTTCCGAGACTGGCAGGATCCGAGACTGGCAGGACCCATCTGAGACACCAGTGTCTCATCGAACTGAAGAATGTCCCACTTCTTTTCCGTCCGGCCCATGCGAACGGCCCCCGGCGCGATGCCGGGGGCCGTTCCAGACGCTCGGCCCGGAGGCCGCGCGCGGCGCGCTACGGCAAATTCCTCGCCATGACGATCCGCTGAACCTGATTCGTACCCTCATAAATCTGGGTGATCTTCGCGTCGCGCATCATGCGCTCCACCGGATAGTCACGCGTGTAGCCGTAGCCGCCCAGCAGCTGGATCGCGTCGATCGTGATCTCCATCGCCGCGTCGGACGCGAAGCACTTCGCCGCCGCGCCGAAGAACGTCAGGTCCTCCTTGGCGCCGCCGGCCGAGACGCGCTCGGACTTGGCGGCCGCCGCGTAGGTGAGCTGGCGGGCCGCCTCCAGCTTCATGGCCATGTCCGCGAGCATGAACTGCACGCCCTGGAAGTCGCCGATCGGCTTTCCGAACTGCTTGCGCTCCTGGACGTAGCCCTTGGCGTAGTCCAGCGCGCCCTGCGCGATGCCGAGCGCCTGGGCGGCGATCGTGATGCGGGTGTGGTCCAGGGTCTTCATCGCGGTGGCGAAGCCGGTGCCCTCGTCGCCGATCATGCGGTCCGCGGGGATCCGGACGTTGTCGAGGTAGACCTCGCAGGTCGGGGAGCCCTTGATGCCGAGCTTCTTCTCCGGGGCGCCGAAGGTGACGCCCTCGTCGGACTTCTCCACGACGAAGGCGCTGATGCCCTTGGAGCGCTTCTCCGGGTCGGTGACGGCCATCACCGTGTAATAGTCGCTGACGCCCGCGTTGGTGATCCAGCGCTTCACACCGTTGAGGACCCAGAAGTCGCCGTCGCGCACGGCCCTGGTCTTCATGCCGGCCGCGTCCGAGCCGGCGTCCGGCTCGGAGAGGGCGTACGAGAACATCGCGTCGCCCGTGGCGAGCGGGCCCAGGTACTTCTTCTTGAGGTCCTCGGAGCCGGAGAGGATGACCGGGAGCGAGCCCAGCTTGTTCACGGCGGGGATCAGGGAGGACGAGGCACAGACGCGCGCCACCTCTTCGATGACGATGACCGTCGCGAGGGCGTCCGCGCCCGCGCCGCCGTACGCCTCGGGCACGTGCACCGCGTGCAGGTCGGACGTGACCAAGGCGTCCAGCGCCTCCTGCGGGAAGCGGGCCTCCTCGTCCACCGCCGCGGCGAACGGGGCGATCTTCGCCTCGGCGAGGGAGCGCACGGAGTCGCGGAGCATGTCGTGCTCTTCGGACACGCGGTACAGGTCGAAATCAGGCGTACCTGCCAAGGTCTCTTCACTCCCCAAAGATGCTAACTACCGTTAAGTAACCATGATTTTAGTGGTCCCGGCCGTCCCAGGCATACGTGAGCTTGCCGACAGCGGGGAGCCGGCGGGCATCGAGGCGGAAACGGCCGACCGTGCGAGCCCGACTATGCTCGGGCAGCGCCCGCCAACCCGCACCTCCCTGGAGCACCACATGGCCCTCAAAATCACCGTGATCGGCACCGGATATCTCGGCGCCACGCACGCCGCGGCCATGGCTGAGCTGGGATTCGAGGTGCTCGGCCTCGATGTGGTACCCGAGAAGATCGAGATGCTCTCGGCCGGCAGGGTCCCCATGTACGAGCCGGGGCTCGAAGACCTGCTGCGCAAGCACGTCGCCGGCATCGAGGGCTCCAGCGGGCGGCTGCGCTTCACCACGTCCTGGGAAGAGGTCGGCGCGTTCGGCGACATCCACTTCGTCTGCGTGAACACCCCGCAGAAGCACGGCGAGTACGCCTGCGACATGAGTTACGTCGACTCCGCCTTCGCCTCGCTCGCGCCGCAGCTGACCCGGCCCGCCCTGGTCGTCGGCAAGTCGACCGTCCCGGTCGGCAGCGCCGCCCGGCTGGCGGCGCTGCTCGCGGAGCTGGCGCCGGTGGGCGCCGACGCGGAGCTCGCCTGGAACCCGGAGTTCCTGCGGGAGGGCTTCGCCGTGCAGGACACGCTGCATCCGGACCGGATCGTGGTGGGCGTGGAGAGCGAGCGCGCCGAGAAGACGCTGCGCGACGTCTACGCGACGCCGGTCGGGGAAGGCTCGCCGTTCGTGGTGACGGACTTCCCGACCGCCGAGCTGGTGAAGACCTCCGCGAACTCCTTCCTGGCGACCAAGATCTCGTTCATCAACGCCATGGCCGAGGTGTGCGAGGCGGCCGACGGCGACGTGGTGAAGTTGGCCGAGGCGATCGGGTACGACGAGCGGATCGGCAAGAAGTTCCTGCGGGCGGGCATCGGCTTCGGCGGCGGCTGCCTGCCCAAGGACATCAGGGCCTTCATGGCGCGCGCCGGTGAGCTGGGCGCGGACCAGGCGCTGACGTTCCTGCGCGAGGTCGACTCGATCAACATGCGGCGCCGCGGCCACATGGTCGAGCTGGCCCGCGAGGCGCTGGGCGGCGGCGGCTTCCTGGGCAAGCGGGTGGCGGTGCTCGGGGCGACGTTCAAGCCCGACTCGGACGACGTACGCGACTCACCGGCGCTCAATGTCGCCGGGCAGATCCACCTCCAGGGCGGCCAGGTCACGGTCTACGACCCCAAGGGCATGGAGAACGCCCGGCGCATCTTCCCGACCCTGGCCTACGCCCCGACCGCGATCGACGCGGTGCGCGGCGCGGATGTGGTGCTGCACCTGACGGAGTGGCGCGAGTTCCGTGAACTGGACCCGGCGGAGCTGGGCGAGGCCGCTTCGGTGCGGCTGATCCTGGACGGGCGCAACGCGCTCGACCCCGCGGTGTGGCGCGAGGCCGGCTGGACGTACCGCGCGATGGGCCGCCCGCGCGCGTAGACGCGGGCGCCCGACGGGAGGCGCTCAACGGCGGCAGCGGGTCCCGCCCGGGTCAGGCCTGGCCCGTGCGGCGCGCCCGGTACTTGCGCATCTTCGCCCGGCTGCCGCAGACCGCCATCGTGCACCAGCGGCTGCGGCCGGCCGGGCTCCGGTCGTAGTAGGCCCATTGGCAGTCCGCCGCCTCGCACGCCTTCAGGCGCAGCCAGCTGCCGTCCGCGCTCGCCGTCGCGACGGCCGCCGCGACGCGGGAGGCCAGGTCGGCGGGGTCCGCCGGGCGCAGCTCGGCCGCGCCCGCCGGGTCGATCGTGACCAGGAGGGGGGCGGCGGCCAGCAGTCGGCCGAGCTCCGATGCGGGTACGCCGTGGCCCGCGTGGGCCTTGAGCGCCGCGCGCAGCGCCTCCCGCAGGGCGCGCGCCGCGGGCACCTCGGGTTCGGCGAGGCCGAAGGCGGCGCGGCCGTCCGCCGTGTCGAGGGAGTCGGACCCCGTCTCGACGTCGAGGGTGTTCACCAGGGCTTCGAGCAGCGCGAGTCCGCCGGGCGCGGGCGGTCTGTCACTCATATTCGCGAGGTTACCTCCATTGCGGTCCCATGGAGTAACGGTTACCGTCAAAGGCGAGTAACCGGTAACCACCTGAGGAGGAACCATGCCCGTGGCCAAGCTGGGGACCGTCGTCCTGGACTGTCCGGACCCGGAGGCGCTCGCGCGTTTCTACGCGGAGCTGCTGGGCGGGGAGCCCAAGACCGAGGACGGGTGGGTGGACCTCGCCGGACCGGAGGGGACGCCACTGGCGTTCCAGGCGGCGCCCGAGTTCGTACCGCCGAAGTGGCCGTCGCCCGACGGCTCGCAGCAGTTCCACCTGGACCTGACGGTGGAGGATCTGGACGCGGCGGAGGAGCGGGTCATCGCGCTCGGCGCGAAGCCGCTGGACGCCACGGACCGGGAGCGGTCCTTCCGCGTGTACGCCGACCCGGCCGGGCACCCGTTCTGCCTCTGCGCCGGCTGACCGGCGCTTCCTGAGGCGGACCGGGGGCCCGGAGCCCGGCGGCTACAGGCCGTCGAGCTCCTGCGCCGTGGCCGTCGACGGCCCGCGGCGCCGACGGGCGGCGCGGGCCGAGAATTCCGCGTCCTGCACGGTGCGCGCCACATTGCCCCACGTCAGCAGGGCGATGTCGGCGTCGTCCCAGCCCCGGTCCAGCAGCTCGGCCACGACCTTCGGGTAGCAGGACGCGTCCGGCAGCCCCTCGATGTGCGGCGCCTCGGTCCCGTACATGGCACCGAGACCCACGCACTCGCGGCCCGCCACCTCGCGTACGTGATCGAGGTGGTCGGCCAGCTCACCCACGGTCGAGCCGACCTGCTCCGGGGCGAAGCTGACCATGCAGACGCCCTTGTCGGGCCCGAGCAGGCGCAGTACGTCGTCGGGCACGTTCGCCGGGTGGTCGACGAGCGCGCGGGCGCCGGACCGGGAGAAGAGCACCGGCGCCTTCGCGACGGTGAGGACCCGGTGGGTCGTCAGGTCGGACGCGCCCACCAGGTCGATGAGCATGCCGAGGCGGTTCATCTCCCGTACGACCTCCTGGCCGAAGCGGGTCAGTCCCTCCCCCTCCCGCGTCCAGCGCGTGCCAGCGAACGCCAGGCTGCGCACGCCCAGCGTGTGGTACGCCCGGAGCGTGCCCAGCGATTCGCCGAGCGCGTGGCCCGAGACGGGGCCGAGCAGCGAGGCGATGCGTCCGCAGTTGCGGGCGTCGGCCATGCTGCCCGCGTCCTGCGCGAGCCGCAAGCTTTCGGGGTACGCGGCCACCAGCGACCTGACCAGGTCTATCTGTTCGAGGGTGACGCTGACGGCCTGGTCGCCCGTGTAGTCCGCCGGCACCTGCAAGGACCAGAACTGCGCGCCGACACCACCCGCCCGCAGCCGGGGAATGTCCGTGTCCAGGGTGCTCTCGCCCAGTTCGAGGTCGTGCCAGGTCAGGGCCCTGAGCTTCCAGGCCAGGCCGTTGCACCCGTCGGCGACGGGGTGCTCGGCGAGCAGCGCGCGGGCATGCTGCTCGACGGGCCGGACCTCGGGCCCGGGGTCGGCGGCGGGCTCGGTGTACACGGGCGCGCTCTCGGCCAGGGGCTCCGCGTACGCGGCTGTGCACTCGTCCGATGGTTCCGCGTACACGGGTGTGCACTCGGCCGAGGCCTCGGCGTGCGCGGGTGCGCCGCTCCTGTCCTCCGGGTCGAGCTGTCCGACCGAGGAGGAGGAAGTGGCTGAGTCGGTGTGCGGATCGTCCTGTAGATCTGCCATGACTGGGCTCCGGATTCGGCGACGGCAGTTCGGCAACCGTGACACGGGAGCGGCAGGGGTTCGCGGCGGACGGAGCGTTCGGGGGTACGGGGCGGGATCCGGCGCACCCGCACCCCGGGTGTCCACCCCGTACGCCTCCCACGGCGTCTCACCCGTTCGTGTCAGCCGTCGAGCTGCCCGATCGTGGCGTTCGACGGGGCGACGCGGGTCCGGAGGTCGCGGGCCACGTCCTCCGCGTCCCGCAGCGTGCGGACCGCGTTCTGCCAGGTCAGCTTGGCCAGGTCGGCCGACGACCAGGAGCGCCGCAGCAGCTCGGCGATCAGGTTCGGATAGCCGGACACGTCTTCGAGGCCGGCCGGAGTGAAGGCCGTGCCGTCGTAGTCGCCGCCGATGCCGATGTGATCGACCCCGGCGACCTCGCGCATCCGGTCGAGGTGGTCCGCGATCGTGGCGGGCGTCGCCATCGGACGCGGATGGGTGTCCTCGAAGGCGCGGTGGATCTTCATGGCCTCCGGTGTCGTCTCCAGGTGGTGGAGGCCGTGGGCGCGCATGTTCTCGTCGGCGCGCCGGGTCCACTCCCCCGCCGCGGGCAGCACGAACTTCGGCACGAAGGTCGCCATCGCGATGCCGCCGTTCGCCGGCAGCAGCGCGAGTACGTCGTCGGGGATGTTGCGCGGGTGGTCGCAGACCGCGCGCGACGAGGAGTGCGAGAAGATCACCGGCGCGACCGAGGTGGCCAGCGCGTCGCGCATCGTCGTGGCGGCCACGTGGGACAGGTCCACCAGCATGCCGGTGCGGTTCATCTCCCGTACGACCTCACGGCCGAACGCCGACAGGCCGCCGACCCCCGGCTCGTCCGTCGCCGAGTCCGCCCACGCGATGTTGTCGTTGTGGGTCAGCGTCATGTACCGCACACCCAGCGCGTACAGGGACCGCAGGGTGGCGAGGGAGTTGTTGATGGAGTGGCCGCCCTCGGCGCCCATCAGGGAGGCGATTTTACCCTCGGCGCGGGCCGCTTCCATGTCCTCGGCGGTGCGGGCGCGCGACAGGTCGTCCGGATAGCGGTCGAGGAGCTGCGTGACGACGTCGATCTGCTCCAGGGTCGCGCTGACGGCGTCGTCCCCGGCCAGGTCGGAACGTACGTACACGGACCAGAACTGCGCGCCGACGCCACCGGCGCGCAGCCGGGGGATGTCGGTGTGCAGGTGCGCCTGTTGGTCGGTGGCGATGTCGCGCCGGTCGAGGTCGTAGCGGACCTGCTCGCGCAGCGCCCACGGCAGGTCGTTGTGACCGTCGACGACGGGGTACGCGGCGAGCAGCTCGCGGGCCGCGGCGAGGTGCTCGGACCCGGCCGTCGGACCCCTGTCCGGGGCGGTCACTTGCCGAAGCCGAACTTGTCCCCGGCCATGGCCTTGGCGCGCAGCCGCTTGCCCTTCTCCGTCGCCTGGTCGTTCAGCTCCTGCTGGAACTCCCGCATGCGGACGAGCAGTTCGCTGTCGTGGGTGGCGAGGATACGGGCGGCCAGCAGCCCGGCGTTGCGCGCACCGCCCACCGACACGGTGGCGACGGGCACCCCCGCGGGCATCTGCACGATGGACAGCAGCGAGTCCATGCCGTCGAGGTACTTCAGCGGCACCGGTACGCCGATGACCGGCAGCGGGGTGACGGAGGCCAGCATGCCCGGCAGATGGGCTGCGCCGCCGGCGCCCGCGATGATCGCCTTCAGGCCGCGGCCGTCGGCCAGTTCGCCGTACGCGATCATCTCGCGCGGCATCCGGTGCGCCGACACGACGTCGACCTCGTAGGGGATCGAGAATTCGTCGAGCGCCTTGGCGGCCTCTTCCATGACGGGCCAGTCGGAGTCCGAGCCCATCACAATGCCCACTACAGGAGTCATTCGGTGATCGTTCCTCGCAGGTAGTCGGCGGCATGACGGGCGCGCTCCAGCGCGTCGTCGAGATCGTCGCCGTAGGTATTGACGTGCCCGACCTTGCGGCCCGGCTTCACGTCCTTGCCATACATGTGGATCTTGAGCTGCGGGTCCCTGGCCATGCAGTGCAGATACGCGGAGTACATGTCCGGGTAGTCGCCGCCCAGGACGTTACACATGACCGTCCAGGGCGCACGGGCCCTGGGGTCGCCGAGCGGCAGGTCCAGGACGGCCCGGACGTGGTTCGCGAACTGCGAGGTGATCGCACCGTCCTGGGTCCAGTGGCCGGAGTTGTGCGGGCGCATCGCGAGCTCGTTGACGAGGATGCGGCCATCGGTCGTCTCGAAGAGCTCGACCGCCAGATGACCGACGACGCCCAGCTCCTTGGCGATGCGCAGCGCCAGCTCCTGCGCCTGGCCGCCGAGGCCGTCCGGGAGGCCGGGCGCCGGGGCGATCACGGTGTCGCAGACCCCGTCGACCTGCCTGGACTCGACGACGGGGTAGGACACGGCCTGGCCGTGCGGGGAGCGCACGATGTTCGCCGCGAGCTCCCGTACGAAGTCGACCTTCTCCTCGGCGAGGACCGGGACGCCGGCCCGGAAGGGCTCCTCGGCGTCCTTCTCGCTGCGGACGAACCAGACGCCCTTGCCGTCGTAGCCGCCCCGCACGGTCTTGAGGATCACGGGGAAACCGTCGCCCTCCGCCGCGAAGGCCGCCGCGTCCGCCGGATCGCTCACGATCCGGTGCCGCGGGCAGGGCGCCCCGATCTCCATCAGCTTCTCGCGCATCACCCCCTTGTCCTGGGCGTGCGTCAGCGCGTCGGGACCGGGGCGGACGGGAACGCCGTCCGCCTCCAGGGCCCGCAGGTGCTCGATGGGGACATGCTCGTGATCGAAGGTGATCACGTCGCAGCCGCGCGCGAAGGCGCGCAGCGTGTCCAGATCGCGATGGTCGCCGATGACGACATCGCCGACGACCTGGGCCGCCGAGTCCTGGGGAGTGTCACTGAGGAGCTTGAATCTGATGCCGAGGGGGATGCCCGCCTCGTGGGTCATTCGGGCGAGCTGACCGCCACCGACCATGCCGACTACCGGGAACGTCACACCTCCAGGGTATCCGCAGGCTCACGGCCTCCCTCCCGGCTGCTCCGCGTCACGGCCCGGGTGCCCGCTGTGACACGTCGCGACCGGATCGATGGTGCGCGCAGGCATCGGCGGTGGGCGCTGGTTAGCATGGACAGACGGCCACGGACGGCCGGAGGACCGGGCGACACCGACCGAACAGGGATGGGCCATCACCATGAGCGAGCGAGGAGCACTGCGGACGCGACTCGACCGACTCGTCCGTGAGCTCGCCAAATTCGGTGCGGTCGGAGCCGTCGGCTTTGTGGTCAACGCGATCGTCTTCAACGTCTGCGTGCACTACTTCGACCTCGCGGTCGTACGCTCCGGGGTCATCGCCACCGCGGTCGCCATCGGCACGAACTACCTCGGCAACCGCTACTGGACGTACCGCAGCAGCGACAAGCGCGGGCGCAGCCGGGAGCTCACGCTCTTCCTTCTCTTCAGCGGCGTCGGCCTGGTCATCGAGAACGGCGTGCTGGCGCTGTCGCACTACGGCCTCGGCTTCACCTCGACGCTCGCCGACAACGTCGCGAAGAACGTGATCGGCCTCGGCATCGCGACGGTCTTCCGCTTCTGGTCCTACCGCACCTGGGTCTTCCGCGAGACACCCGAGCGGGACGCCGTCGAGACGGCCGAGTCGTTCCTGGGCGACCGTCGGACCGTCCAGGTGGACCGCGTCACCTGATCGTCGGCTCCGGCTCTTCCTCCTCGTCCGCCTTCTCGTCCTTGGTGGTGCGTGTCACCCGGCTGAGGAAGAGCGCGAACACCGGCGGCAGCTGCTGGAGCATCTCCAGGCGGCCCCCGTCCGCCTCCGCCAGATCGCGCGCGACGGCCAGGCCGATGCCGGTGGAGTTGCGGCCGCTGATGGACCGCTCGAAGATCCGCGCCCCGAGATCGGCGGGCACGCCGGGGCCCTCGTCCGTGACCTCGATGACCGACTGGTTGCCGGTGATGCGGGTGCGCAGGGCGACCGTACCGCCGCCGTGCATCAGGGAGTTCTCGATCAGCGCGGCCAGCACCTGGGCCACCGCGCCGGGCGTTCCGACGGCCCGCATGCCCGGCCGGCCCGAGTGCACGATGGCGCGGCCCTCGCCGCGGTAGGCCGGGCGCCACTCCTCGATCTGCTGCTTGATGACCTCGTCGAGGTCGAAGGCGACGGCGGAGCCCGTCCGCGGGTCGCGGGCGTTGGTGAGGAGCCGCTGCACGACGTCGGTGAGCCGCTCGACCTGTGTCAGGGCGATCGTCGCCTCCTCCTTCACCGTCTCCAGGTCGTCGGTGAGGGTGATCTCCTCAAGGCGCATGGACAGGGCGGTCAGTGGCGTACGGAGCTGGTGGGAGGCGTCGGCGGCGAGCCTGCGCTCGGCGGTGAGCATCCGCCCGATCCGCTCGGCGCTGGAGTCGAGCACATCGGCGACCCGGTCCAGCTCGGGCACGCCGTAGCGCTTGTGGCGGGGGCGCGGGTCGCCGGATCCGAGGCGTTCGGCGGTCTCGGCGAGGTCGGTGAGCGGGGAGGCCAGCCGGTTCGCCTGGCGTACGGCGAGGAGCACCGCGGCGACGACCGCGAGCAGCGCCACCGCGCCGATGATCAGCAGGGTGCGGCCGACCTCACGGCTGACGGTGGAGCGGGACTCCTGGACGGTGACGGTCTCACCGTGATCGCCCTTGGCCCTGCCCTGGATGACACCGCCGCCGGGGCGCTCGCCGATCTCGATGGAGTCGCGGCCCGGCAGGTCGATCCGGGCGTAACGATCGGCGTCGATCTGTTCGGCGAGCACCGCGGGATTGACCCGCTCCTCACCGAGGAGCTTGCTCTCGACGACGCTGATCAGCCGCAGCGCCTCCGAGTCGACGCTCTCCTGGGCGCTGTTGCTGATGGTGCGGGTCTCCACGATGACCAGGGAGACGCCGAAGACCGCGATGACGACGAGCACCACGGCGAGGGTGGAATTGATCAGGCGACGGCGCATGGCTGTGTGTGTACGTCAGCTCTTCTCGAAGCGGAAGCCGACGCCCCGCACGGTGGCGATGTAACGCGGGTTGGCGGCGTCGTCGCCCAGCTTCTTGCGGAGCCAGGAGATGTGCATGTCGAGGGTCTTGGTCGACGACCACCAGGTGGTGTCCCAGACCTCGCGCATCAGCTGATCGCGGGTGACGACCCGGCCGGCGTCCCGCACGAGGACCCGCAGCAGGTCGAATTCCTTGGCGGTGAGCTGGAGTTCCTCGTCGCCCATCCAGGCCCGGTGCGACTCGACGTCGATCCGTACGCCATGGGTGGCGGGCGGGGGGACGGGCTCGCTGGCGCCGCGCCGCAGGAGGGCCCGTACCCGGGCGAGCAGCTCGGCCAGCCGGAAGGGCTTGGTGACGTAGTCGTCGGCGCCGGCGTCCAGGCCGACCACGGTGTCCACCTCGTCGGCGCGCGCGGTCAGGACCAGGACGGGGATGGTGTGGCCTTCGGCGCGCAGTCGGCGGGCGACCTCCAGGCCGTCCATTCCGGGCAGCCCCAGGTCGAGCACGACGAGGTCGACTCCCCCTTGGAGGCCGGCGTCGAGCGCGGACGGTCCGTCCTCACGCACTTCGACCTCGTAGCCCTCCCGACGCAGGGCGCGGGCCAGCGGCTCCGAGATGGATGCGTCGTCCTCGGCGAGCAGTACACGGGTCATGGGCTGATGGTAGTCGTCGCGGGGTACCAGCTGTGGGCCGATCGCCGGTGGAACGTCCGTCCCTGTGGCTTCGGGATGTGATGCTGGTATTGCCCTTCGAATCAGCGCCAATGGTTCCAGTGTCGCCTGTGATTCATCTCTCAAGTCCTTCCATATGCTCCACTGTCGTGTCGTATGGTGTCGTGACGCCTTTAGCAGTACTAGGGGACCTTTTGGCTGTAGGCGCGCCAAAGGTCTCCCTTTCTGTGTGGGATGGGCACTGACCAGCCCCACGGCGGTGCACGACCTCAATGACCTGTGGGCCGGGCCCCCTTGCGCTGTGGCGCGGTGGGTGTGGATCCCGGTGCGGGCTCAGCTCCGTACCGGTGCCGGCCGCCCCCCACCGGGCGCGTACTCGCTCACGAGGCGGACGCGTCCCGAGCGAGCAAGGATCGACCATGGCGTCCAGCCTGACGAAGGACACCCCCAGGACTCCGGGGACGGAAAAGAGCTTCTTCGGCCACCCCCGCGGCCTGGCCACCCTCTTCATGACGGAGATGTGGGAGCGCTTCAGCTACTACGGCATGCGTGCGCTGCTGCCGCTGTACCTGATCGCCCCCAACGGCCTGAACATGAACGCAGGCACAGCGACGGCGATCTACTCGATCTACCTCGCGCTGGTCTACCTGCTCGCCATGCCCGGCGGTTGGTTCGGCGACCGCGTCTGGGGTCCCCGCAAGACGGTGGCCATAGCGAGCTTCGTGATCGTGGCCGGCCACCTGGCGCTGGCGCTGCCCTGGCAGGGCAGCTTCTTCGCCGGTCTCGGCCTGGTCGCCATCGGCTCGGGCATGCTGAAGTCCAACATCTCGACGATGGTGGGCCACTTGTACGACGGCCCGGACGACCCGCGTCGCGACGGCGGCTTCACCGTCTTCTACATGGGCATCAACCTGGGTGCCTTCATCGCTCCGCTGGTCATCGGCACCATCGGTGAGACGGTCAGCTGGCACCTGGGCTTCGCGATCGCCGCTGTCGGCATGGGCCTCGGCCTGGTCCAGTTCATGATGGGCACCCGCCACCTGAACGAGCGCAGCAGCGTCGTCCCGAAGCCGCTGACGGTCGCGGAGCGCAACAGCACGCTGGTCAAGTGCCTGATGGCCGCGGGCGTCATCGCCGTCTTCTACCTCGCTGTCTCGTTCTTCGCCGACATCACCGACAAGTGGATCCTGGTCCCGATCGCCGTCCTCGGCCTGATCATTCCGGTGGCGGTCCTCACGCGCATCAAGCGCGACAAGGACCTCAGCGACCTTGAGCAGTCGAAGATGTCCGGCTACATCTGGTTCTTCGTCGCCGCTGCCATCTTCTGGATGATCTACGACCAGGGCGGTTCGACCCTGTCGATCTTCGCCAAGTCCTCGGCCGAGAACAGCGTCTTCGGCTGGGACTTCCCGGTCTCCTGGTACCAGTCGGTCAACCCGGTCCTGATCATGGCCCTGGCCCCGGTCTTCGCCGCCCTCTGGCTGGCCCTGAACCGCACTGGCAAGGAACCGTCCACCATCGTGAAGTTCGCTTCCTCGCTGATGCTGGTGGGCGCGTCCTTCTTCGTCTTCCTGCTCCCGCTGGGCATCGCGTCCGACGGCCAGAAGGCCGCCGCGATGTGGCTGGTGGCGATCTACTTCGTGCAGACCGTCGCGGAGCTGTGCCTGTCCCCGGTCGGCCTGTCGGTCACCACGAAGATGGCGCCGGTGAAGTACGCCAGCCAGATGATGGGCGTCTGGTTCCTCGCGGTCACCGCGGGCGACTGCGTGATGACCCTGCTGGCGACCTACGGCGTCGGCCTCGACAGCACCGCTGTGGTCACCATGGAGGCCGTCGCGGCGCTCGGCGCCGGTGTCGCGATCTTCCTGTACCGCAAGAAGGTCCAGGCCCTGATGGGCGACGTGCGCTGACGTACGTCGCCGCCTGAACGCAGCACGGCCGAAGGGCCGTCGTACCGGGTCCATGGACCCGGTACGACGGCCCTTCGCGCTGCCATCAGCTCACCGGGCGCCCCGCAGCCGCCGCCACGGGGTGAAGGTGAACACCGCGCCGCCCAGCAAAATCACCGTGCCGGCGATCAGGCCCAGCGCGCGCAGGCCGCCGTTGTCCGAAGCACCGGTGTCGGCGAGGCCGCCGCCGGAGTCGGTGCCGCCACCGGAGGCCGTACCGCCCGCGCCACCCGCGCCCGCGGTGTCACCGCCGGACGCGGTGCCTCCTGAGGCGCCGCCCGGCTGGGCGGAGGTGTCGAGTTCGAGGGAGACGTTCGCCTCCCCCTTGACCGTGCACGGGATGCTGATCTTCTGGCCGCCCAGGGTGACGTCGATGGTCAGGGTGCCGGGACTGAGCGTCGACTTGCCGTTGGCGCCCGGCTTGTACGTCCCTGTCATGTCGGGCAGGTCGACCGGCTTGCCCTGTTCCAGCGGTTCCGGGTTCCCGGGGCCCGTCACGGAGACGCTGCCCTTGTCCGCGCCGCCGACGGTGATCGCCATGGAGGGCTTGAGCGCACCCGCGGGGAGCGCGGCCGGGCTGTCCATGACGCCCTTGGCCGTCTTGACGGTGAGGCCGTAACTGCCGCCGTCCTTCTTGGCGTTGATGGTCACCTTGCCGTTGATGCCCGCCGGGCCCGGCGACTTGCACGCGAAGGCGACCGCGACTTCCTTGCCCGGGAAGTCGCTCCCGCCGTCGCCACCGCCCGCCGTACCGCCGGAGGTTGTGCCGCCGCCCGAGTCACTGCCGCCGGACGTGGTACCGCCCGTGGTCGTACCGCCCGTGGTCGTACCGCCGGAGGTCGTACCACCCGTGGTCGTACCGCCGGAGGTCGTACCACCGGACGTTGTGCCGCCCGTCGTCGTACCGCCGGAGGTCGTGCCGCCCGTCGTACCGCCGCTGCCCTCGGTGACCTTGATGGTCGCTCCGGCCTTGACCGTTTCCTTCGGCGTGCACTTGGTGTCCGTCGAAATGGGCTTGCTGACGTTGGTGTTGTACGCGTCGGGCGTCAGCGTGACCTCGCCCGCCTTCTCCAGCTTCAGCTTGCCCTTCATCTCGGGGAGGATCATCGGACTGTTCTTGGGAATCGGCGGATTCTGTCGCGGCCCCTCCATCTTGAGGTCGCCGCTCGCCGCGCCGCCCACCTTGATCGTGCCGGTCGGCTTGACCGTGTCCTTTCCAAGATCGAGGACGTCCGGGTTCTTGGAGGCGGCCTCGACCGTCTTCCACACCACTTCCACCTCGTCGCCGACCTTGGCCTCGGCGGGGGCGGCGATCTCCACCCTGGTCGTGCCCTGGATGGGCGGCAGGCCGGATATGGGCGGGGGTATGCACTCGGTCTTGTACGAGACTTCGGCTGCTTGAGCGGGACTCGCCACCAGCAGGATTCCCGCACCGCCGAGCATCAGCGCGACGCCTGCCGCACTCATCCTCCGTTGCGTGCTCACAAATTTCCCTTCGTCGTCGGGCTGTTCCGGTCCGGTGCGGAGATCTGGGCGTGCGGCCCCGGTGTGCTGTCCGGGGTGAACCACGGCAGGACCGTGCCGGCGCCGGCCGTGGAGTCGGGGGGTGGGGGCGCGGCGGGATCGCGGCGCGGCGGTCTGCGGGACGCGCCCGATGTGCGCGCCCCGAGCGGTTTCAGGCCGGGAAGGCGCACCGTGCGGTGGCGGCCGGCGCGGCCCGCCGCCGTGCGCGGCCGTGCCTTGTCGACGGCCGCCATGCCGATCCGGAAGACGGCGGCCGGCACAACCACGCACAGCAGAAGCCAGAACAGCGTGATGCCCCAAGGCCGTCCGACGCCCCACGGCTGCTCGGCGAGCACCTTCTGCCCGTACTTCAGCGAGACGAGGTAGTCGCCGTGCGCGCCCGCGGCCAGCTGTACGTCCAGCTTCACCTGGGCCTTGCGGCCCGGCTGGATGGTGCCCCGCCACTGGCGTTGCTCCCACTGCGGGGCGAAGACACCATGCGAGGAGCCGATCCGGAAGACGGGGTCCTTGACCGGGTCGGTGCCGAGGTTGCCGACGGTGACCACGAGGGTGCGGGCGGCCGGGGCGCCGAACCAGGTGAGGAGGGAGCCCGAGCCGTCGAGCCTGGCCGCCGCGAGTACGGCGAGCCTGCCGCCCGCGCCCGGCTCCGGCAGCGGCCCGACGGGGTGCCCCGCGACCTTGAACGCGGCGTGGGCGAAGGCCCGTTCGCCGGTGACCGTGGCGACGTGCACCACGCACGGGCACGGTTCGGGCGGCTCGGACACCGGTATCTTCTTGCGGAACGCGCCCTTGGAGTCGGTGGTCACCGCGCGGCCGTCGGAGTTCGCACAGGAGTTGGTGCCGCCGATCACGCCTCGCTCGGGTGTCGCCCGGCCGCAGATCAGCATCATCAGCAGAGTGTCGGGACGCCAGCCCGAACCGCTGACGGAGATGTCGCCCCCCTTGCCCGCCTCTTCCTTGGAGAGCTTGACGGCGGGCTTCCCGTCCGCCGCGACCGAACCCGCGGTGCGCGGGAGCACGGCTGTCGCGGGCGCGGCAGCGGGCGCGGCAGCGGGCGCGGCAGCGGGCGCGGCAGCGGGCGCGGCAGCGGGCGCGGCAGCGGGCGCGGCAGCGGGCGCGGCAGCGGGCGCGGCAGCGGGCGCGGCAGCGGGCGCGGCAGCGGGCGCGGCAGCGGGCGCGGCAGCGGGCGCGGCCGACGAAGGTGCCACGGGCAACAGGACGAGTACGGGCAACAGGCCCAGCGCGAGCACCGCCGCCCAGCGGCGAACGGCCCGGTCGGGCCCGGATCGGCGCGTCCGGGGCTTCGATGGCACGGCGGGTGTGTGGCGTCGCGGGCCCCGCGGTAGGTGCCGCGCGGCGGTCACCTTGTCCGTACTGCTCCTCACGATCGCGCTCCCGCCCTCGCCAATTGCCTTTCCGTACCGGTCTCTTCGCGGCCCGCCGCCCCGGGACCGCCGTCGGCGTCCCCGTCGGCATCCGGCCCGGCGGTCTCCCGCCCCTGCCGTCGCCGACGTCGTATCAGCCGGGCCGCCGCGCCACCCGCCGCAAGGAGTAGGGCGCCCGCTCCGGCCACCGCGCTCCACGGCACGAAGTTCGTCACGGCCGAGGCCTCGCCGTGTGCGCCGCCCGCCGCGGTCACCGTCAGCCGCGCCTCGGCCCGGTCGAGCGTGGGGACGTCCGGCCAGGGCTCGGTCAGTTCGACGCGCTGACCCGGCAGCAACTCCACCGGCAGGGTGCGGGCGTCGCGCCGCAACAGCTCCCCGAAGAGGCCCCGCGCGCGCAGCGCGAGGCGCGGGGTGAGGGCGGTGTTGCCCCGGTTGACCAGCGCGTACCGGACGATCGCGGCGTCGCCCCGCGCACCGACCGTCACGTCCTCGACGGTGAGGGCTGCCAGCGTGGGCCCGCTGACCCGCAGATGGATCCGTACGCCCACCTCGCGGCCCCCGCCCGTGACGACGACGGCGCCGGGGTGGTCGCCGGGGGTCGCGCCCTGCGGCACCGTGACGGAGAAGGGGACCTCCGCGCGGGTGCGCGGCGGGATCCTCACCTCGTCCGTGGCGAGCGCGATCCACGCCCCGGTTCCGGTGGACCTCAGCTTTTCCCGTACGGCGAAGGCGCCGCCCCGCGCGTTGTACGCGTCGGCGCCGCGCAGCCGCACCGTGCGGGGCTCACTGCCGGGGTTGGCCAGCGACACCTTGTCCTGGAGGACGGTGCCGGCCGCGCCCTCCAGATAGAAGTACGGCCTGCCCTCGCCGCGCCCGTCTCCGCGCCCGCCGCTCGGCGCCGCCGTCCAGGCCGGCCCGCCGTCCGCCGCGGGTGCGGCGGGGGCGGTGGGCGCGGACAGCAGGACGGCACACAGCAGCGTCCCGGCGACGGAGCCGACGCGACCTGCGGGACGGGCACGGCGGCGGGCAAGGCAGAGCGACGGCATGGGCGGCTCCCAGCTCCCAGGAACGACGTACGGGCGGACCGCTCGGACGCACGGACGCGGACCGGCGGACAGGGCGGACAGGCAGGCGCGTACGGCTGGAATCAGCCCGTACGCCGCTGGCCGCGCCTGGTCAGCCACAGCACCCCGGCCGCTCCGCCGAGCAGCACCGTGCCGCCGAACGTGCCGAGGGCCGCCGCCGAGTCGAACGGCCCGGTCCTGGGCAGCTCGCCGGAGGCGGGCGGTGTGTCCTGCGACGTACCGCCCGTCGAATCGCCGCTGCCGCCGCCCGCGCCCTTGACGTCGATTTCCAGCGCCGGCTTGGGGCTGTTGGTCGGCGTGCAGGTGGTGGTCGTACCGAGCGCCTTGATGGTCAGGACGGAGGCCGTGAAGGTGACCTTGCCGCTCTTCTTCGGCGTGTACGTTCCGCTCAAGTCGCTGATTTTGATGGGGGAGTTGGCCGGAATGGCCGCCGCGTTCGGCGCACCCGACACCGCTACGGCGCCGCTCTCCGCACCGCCCGTCCTGATGACCGCGCTCGGGCTCATCGCTCCTTTGCCCAGCTCGACGGGGCTGGAGGAGACGCCCTTCTGGAAGGACATGGTGAGCTTGTAGCCACTGCCGCTCTTGACGCCCTTGATGTCGATCGGGGAGACGGCTCCCTTGTTCCCGATCGGCGTTTTGCACTGGTAGTTGACGTCCACGACGTCGGCATGGGCTGCGGGGGCGGCCAGCAGCACCACCGAGCCCGCAACCGCCGCTGCCAGCGCGAGAGTTGTCCGCTTCTGGTACGACACCTCAAGTTCCCCTTATGCCGGAATTTACCTGACGACACATCAGATCGGGCGCTCAAGGTACGCCTGGGGCCTTGCCGAGGGAAGACAAAGCGCACGCCGGATCGGCGTGCGCTGAATTGATTGCTAACCGCCGGTAACCCCGTGCGGTTGCTGGGCCGATGGCCCTGGGCGGCCGGCCGGCGGGCCGGGCGGGCCCTCGCTAAGGGCTTGCCGGGAATCAACGTGTTGCTTCCCGGCAAGCCCTTAGGCGGGAGCGGCCAGTTCCGCCCAGACCGTCTTGCCGGGGCTCTCGGAGTGGCGTACGACGCCCCAGTCCACGCAGAGCCGCTGAACGATGAACATGCCGTGCCCACCGGGCCGGCCGGCCCGGTGCGGGGTGCGGGGAGCCGGCTGGCCCCCGCTGCGGTCGATCACTTCGAGCCGCAGCACTTTGCCGTCGCACGCGACGCGCAGCGCCTCGGGGCCCTCGGCATGCAGACAGGCATTGGTGACCAGCTCGGAGACGACCAGCAGGACATCCTCGGCGGCGGCCCGGCGGTCGGCGTTCGCCGCGGGGAGCCAGCCCCAGTCGTACAGCGCCTGGCGGGTGAAATCACGGGCGAGCGGAACTATCCCGCTGGCACTGCTCAACGCCAGCGAGCGTAGCCGCCCGGCGGCGGACACGGCAGAGGCGGAGCCGGGGCTTTCCGGCTCTGAGCCGAAGTCGCCCGGCGGTGGATGCCGGGTGGTGCTCATCAGCGCTTCACCTCACCGATTCGCCAATTCATCAGGTACTCAACAGGGGTACGGCGGAGGCTTCCGCAGCCTCCGGGATTCGGCAGTCAGAGATCTCCTGCCCTGCCGGGGCGTGAGAACACCCACTTTTCTCCGCGAGAAACACGTGACACTGGTAACTCGCTGGGTACTGCGGGCAACGAGGGAAGGGCGCAGGGCCCGGACTCAGTCCTCCAGCGCGGCTTCGAGGGACTCGTGCACCGTAAAGACAGCCTCTGCCCCGGTGATCTCGAAGACTCTGGCCACCACCGGCTGCATCGCCGCCAGATGGACTCCCCCTCCGGCCGCTTCGGCCTTGAGGCGAGCACCGAGCAGCACATTGAGCCCGGTGGAGTCACAGAAGTCGAGCGATGAACAGTCGACGATCAGGCGCGTACGCCCGCCCTCCAGAGCATTCTCCAGGGGCTCACGCAGCAGCTCGGCGGTGTGGTGATCCAGCTCACCCGCCGGTGTAACGATCTCGCTCTGTCCTTCGGTCCGAACGGCGACCCGGAGTCGACCCCGGTTCGCACTGCCGACCGTCCCGCGATCCATGCCCGCTCGTCTCTTTTCGCAGTCGTGGCTGATGTTGAACGTCACAGAACCCTACGCCTTCTCCACGTCGGCCGGTACCCGAACACCCATACAACGTGGGCGTATTAGGACATACCGGACTTGCAACTCCAGGTCAAGACCGGGTAGGCCTAGTAGGGACACAACCAGCACGATCGGCTTGGAGGCGCCGCACACCCCACAAGCAGATGTATTGGCATCGGCAGCCACATGCCGAGAACGATGGAGGAGACCATGTCACCCCGGCTCGACGAACCGCGAACGCCCAGCGCGCCCCCCGCGCCGTCGACTACCCCGTCCGAGCAGATCGACACCGGAATCGAGGGCCTCGAAGGGCTTCCGGACATCCCGCCGTACGCCGAGGTGGGGCCACTGGACGCCAGGGCCCTGTCGAAGACGCTGTTCAAGCGTCTCGAATCCCTCGAAGAGGGAACGCACGACTACTCATACGTCCGCAACACCCTGGTCGAGCTGAACCTGGCCCTGGTCAAGTTCGCGGCTTCCCGGTTCCGCTCCCGCAGCGAACCGATGGAAGACATCATCCAGGTCGGCACCATCGGCCTGATCAAGGCGATCGACCGCTTCGAGCTCAGCCGCGGCGTCGAGTTCCCGACCTTCGCGATGCCGACCATCGTGGGCGAGATCAAGCGCTTCTTCCGTGACACGTCCTGGTCGGTGCGCGTCCCGCGGCGCCTCCAGGAACTGCGCCTGGACCTCGCCAAGGCCGGTGACGAACTCGCTCAGCAGCTCGACCGCTCGCCGACCGTGGCCGAGCTCGCCGAGCGCCTCGGCATCACGAACGAAGAAGTCGTCGAGGGCATGGCCGCGAGCAACGCGTACACCGCGAGCTCGCTGGACGCCCAGCCCGAGGAGGACGACTCCGAGGGCGCGCTGGCCGACCGGATCGGCTACGAGGACAACGGCCTGGAGGGCATCGAGTACGTCGAGTCCCTGAAGCCGCTGATCGCGGGTCTGCCGTCGCGCGACCGCAAGATCCTCTCGCTGCGCTTCGTCGCGAACATGACGCAGTCGGAGATCGGCGAAGAGCTCGGCATCTCGCAGATGCACGTCTCGCGGCTGCTGTCGCGGACGCTGAGCAAGCTGCGGAAGGGCCTGACCGTCGAGGAATGAGCACGGCCGTGGTGCGCCGACGTGGCCGCGTCGGCTGAACGAGGGTCTGTCCCGGGGGGTATCCGGGGCAGGCCCTCGCGCATGTTCTGTCCCGTACCCCGGAAAACGGGGTTCATGAGGGACGGAGGTCCTGGGATGTGGGGGCGAAGGTCGGGGCGGGTGGTGGGTGTGGGTGGGTGGCCGGTGCGGGTTGCCTGCGGCGCTGTCCCCTACCCGGGGAAAGCCCGCCGCAGGCGCCCCCACCCCCGCTCAGACCCGCCGCTCGCCGCCCCGCCACACCGCGGACACCAGCGGAACCCCCGGCCGGTAGGCCAGGTGTACGTGGGACGGCGCGTCCAGCAGCACCAGGTCCGCCCGCGCCCCGGGGCTGATCCGCCCGACATCCGTTCGCCGCAGCGCGACCGCGCCCCCCGCCGTGGCCGCCCAGAGCGCCTCGTCCGGAGTCATCCCCATGTCCCGTACCGCCAGGGCGATGCAGAAGGACATCGAGCTGGTGAACGACGAGCCGGGGTTGCAGTCGGTGGAGAGCGCGACGGTGGCGCCGGCGTCCAGGACGCGCCGCGCGTCGGGCCACGCGGCCCGCGTCGAGAACTCCGCGCCCGGCAGCAGCGTCGCGACGGTGGAGCTGTTCGCGAGCGCGTCGACGTCCGCGTCGGTGAGGTGGGTGCAGTGGTCGGCGGACGCGGCGTCCAGCTCGACGGCGAGCTGCACCCCGGGACCGTACGAGAGCTGGTTGGCGTGGATGCGCGGGTGCAGCCCCTTCGCCCGGCCCGCGGTCAGGATCGCCCGCGCCTGGTCGCCGTCGAAGGCGCCCTTCTCGCAGAAGACGTCGATCCACCGCGCGTGCGGCGCGCACGCGTCGAGCATCTCGCCGGTGACCAGGGCGACATACGCCGCCGGGTCGTCGGCGAGCTCGGGCGCCACGATGTGCGCGCCGAGGTAGGTGACCTCGTCGGTGTGGGTGGCTGCGATGCGCAGGGCGCGGGCCTCGTCGGCCGTGGTCAGGCCGTAGCCGGACTTGGTTTCGAGGGTGGTCGTGCCCTGGCGGAGCGCCTCGGCGAGGTACTTCGCGACGTTGGCGCTCAGCTCCTCGTCGCTGGCGGCGCGCGTCGCGGCGACCGTGGTGCGGATGCCGCCCGCGGAGTAGGCGCGGCCCGACATCCGGGCGTTGAACTCCTGGGTGCGGTCGCCCGCGAAGACCAGGTGGGAGTGGGAGTCGACGAAGCCGGGGATCGCGGCCCGGCCGGCGGCGTCGACCGTGTTGTCAGTGGCGGGTGCTTTGCTTGATTCACCGACCCAGCCGATGCGGTCGCCGTCGATGACGACGGCCGCGTCCTGGATCAGGCCCAGGGGGGATCCGTCACCGAGGGAGGGGTCGTTGGTGACCAGACTGGCGATGTGGGTGATGGCGGTGGTCGTCGTCATCGTGGAAGTGCTCACTTTCAGCCGTGTGCGGCGGGTCAGCCGTGTGCGGCGCGTACGGCGGCGATGGACTCGGTCAGAGCTGCCGGGACGTCGGGGACCAGGGCGTGCGCTCCGTCGCGCACCACATGGCGGCCGTCCACGACCGTGTGACGGATGTCCGCGGCCGACGCCGCGAATACGGCCGTCTCGGCGCCCAGGCGGGGCAGCGGGCCCGCTGTCCTGACCGAGTCCAGCGCGATCGTCGTGAGGTCGGCGAGCGAGCCCGTCTCGATGGTGCCCGCGCCGTGCCAGCCCAGCGCCGAGTGGCCGTCGGCCGAGGCGGCGCGCAGCAGGGCCGCCGCCGTCCAGTGGCCTCGGGTGCGCGAACGCAGGCGTTCGTTCAGCTCCATCGCGCGCGCCTCTTCGAGCAGGTCGATCACGGCGTGGCTGTCGCTGCCCAGGGACAGCGGGGAGCCCGCGCGCTGGAGGCGGGCCGCGGGGCCGATGCCGTCGGCCAGGTCGCGTTCCGTCGTGGGGCACATGCAGGTGCCGGTGGACGTGGAGCCGATGAGGGCGATGTCCTCGTCGGTGAGGTGGGTGTTGTGGACGCCGGTGGTGCGCGGGCCGAGCACCCCGTGGTCGGCGAGCAGTTGGGTCGGGGTGCGGCCGTGGGCGGCCTGGCAGGCGTCATTCTCGGCGGTCTGCTCGGACAGGTGCACATGCAGCGGGGCCTCGCGCTCCCGCGCCCATTCCGCGACCGTCGCGAGCTGGTCGGCGGGCACGGCCCGTACGGAATGGATGGCCGCGCCGATGCGGACGTGGTCACTGTCCTTGAGGAGGGAGGCGCGCTCGGCCCAGGCCGCGGCCGTGCCGTCGGAGAAGCGCTGCTGGTGCTGGTTGGGACGCTCGCCGAAGCCGGCGGACAGATAGGCGGTGTCGAGGAGGGTGATGCGGATGCCCGCCTCGGCGGCGGCAGCGGTCAGGGCCTCGCCCATCGCGTTCGGGTCGTCGTAGGGCGTACCGCCGGGCGTGTGATGGAGGTAGTGGAATTCGCCGACGGAGGTGATGCCGGCCAGCGCCATCTCGGCGTACACGGCGCGGGCGAGTGCGAAGTAGGTGTCGGGGTTGAGCCGGGAGGCGACGCCGTACATGACCTCGCGCCAGGTCCAGAAGGTGCCGGAGCCGACCTGGACCGTGGAGCGCAGGGCGCGGTGGAAGGCGTGCGAGTGGGCGTTGGACAGGCCCGGCAGGGTCAGGCCGCGCAGGACCGTGGCGCCGGGCGGTGGGGCGTGCACGTCCCGGCGGACGGCGGTGATCCGTCCGTCGGTCACGTCCAGGGCGACGCCCGGCTCGACGAAGGTGTCGAGCCAGGCGTTCTCCAGCCAGTAGGTCACCTGCACGCGAGACCCTCCAGTACGTCGGCGAGCGCGACGACCCCCGCGACGCAGTCGTCCTCGGCGGCGTTCTCGGCCGGGGAGTGCGAGATGCCCGTGGGGTTCCGTACGAACAGCATGGCGGTCGGGGCCGAAGCGGACAAAATGCCCGCGTCGTGTCCGGCGCCCGTGCCGAGGACGGGGATGGCGCCGCCGAGCAGTGCGCCGAGCTCGTCGCGCAGGGCGTGCTCGAACTCGACCACGGGGGTGAAGGACTCCCGGGTGATGCGCAGGTCGATGCCGTCGCGCTCGGCGTGCTCGTGGGCCGCGGCCTCGATGCCGGCGATGACGGTGTCGAGAGTGCCCTGGTCGGCGGCGCGGGAGTCGAGCCAGCCACGGACGAGGGAGGGGATGGCGTTGACCCCGTTCGGCTCCACGGCGATCTTGCCGAAGGTGGCCAGGGCGCCCGCGAGACGTGCCTGCTGCCGGGCCGCGAGGACGGTCGCGGCGTACGTGAGCATCGGGTCGCGGCGGTCGTCCAGACGGGTGGTGCCCGCGTGGTTGGCCTCGCCCTGGAAGTCGAACCGCCAGCGGCCGTGCGGCCAGATGGCGGAGGCGATGCCGACCGGGTCGCCGGACAGGTCCAGCGCCCTGCCCTGCTCGACGTGCAGTTCGACGAACGCGCCGATCCGGGCGAGGCGCTCCGGGTCGGGGCCGATGGTGCCCGGGTCGTACCCGGCGCGTTCCATGGCCTCCGGGAGGCTCACGCCGTCGGCGTCGCGCAGCTCGTGCGCCTTGTCGACGGTGAGCTGTCCGGCGGCGAGCCGGGACCCGACGCAGGCGAGTCCGAAGCGGGCGCCTTCCTCGTCACCGAAGTTGGTGATGGCCAGGGGCCGGGTGAACTCCGCTCCCCTGCGGCGGAGTTCGTCGAGGGCGGCGAAGGAGGACACGACGCCGAGCGGCCCGTCGAAGGCGCCGCCGTCCGGGACGGAGTCCAGGTGGGAGCCGGTGACGACGGCGTCTCCCGCGAGGGGGTCGCCGAGCCAGGCCCACTGGTTGCCGTTGCGGTCGAGCTCGAAGGCGAGACCGCGCGCCTCGGCCTGCGCCTTGAACCAGGCCCGGCAGTCGGTGTCGGCGGCGGTCCAGGCGTAGCGGCGGTAGCCGCCGCTGCCGGGGTGGCGGCCGATGGGCTGGAGGTCCCGCCACATCTCGTGGAAGGACGCCCCGGCGGCGGTGTCCGTGGGATCGGTGAGGGGTTGGCTCTTGGTCACGCCTGGTCGCCCTCGCGCATCGGGATGCGGACGCCGCGCTCGGCGGCGACCGTCTCCGCGGTCTCGTAGCCCGCGTCGACGTGCCGGATGACGCCCATGCCCGGGTCGTTCGTCAGGACGCGGCGGAGCTTCTCGCCCGCGAGCTCGGTGCCGTCGGCGACCGAGACCTGGCCGGCGTGGATGGAGCGGCCCATGCCGACGCCGCCGCCGTGGTGGATGGAGACCCAGGACGCGCCGGACGCCACATTGACCATGGCGTTCAGGAGCGGCCAGTCGGCGATCGCGTCGGAGCCGTCCTTCATGGCCTCGGTCTCGCGGTACGGGGACGCCACCGAGCCGCAGTCGAGGTGGTCGCGGCCGATGGCGAGCGGGGCGGCGAGGGTGCCGTCGGCGACCATGTCGTTGAAGAGCGCCCCGGCCTTGTCGCGCTCGCCCTGGCCGAGCCAGCAGATGCGGGCGGGCAGGCCCTGGAACTGGACGCGCTCGCCGGCCATCTTGATCCAGCGGTGCAGCGAGGCGTTCTGCGCGGAGTCGTCCTTGGGGAAGAGCTTGAGGAGCGCCTGGTCCGTCTTGTGGATGTCCGACGCCTCGCCGGAGAGGGCCGCCCAGCGGAACGGGCCCCTGCCCTCGCAGAAGAGCGGGCGGATGTACGCGGGGACGAAGCCCGGAAAGTCGAACGCCCGGTCGTAGCCCGCCAGTCGGGCCTCGCCGCGGATCGAGTTCCCGTAGTCGAAGACCTCGGCGCCGGCGTCCATGAAGCCGACCATGGCCTCGACGTGCCTGGCCATGGACTCGCGGGCGCGCAGGGTGAAGTCGGCGGGCTTCTCGGTGGCGTACGCCTCCATGTCGTCGAAGTCCATGCCCAGCGGCAGGTAGGCGAGCGGGTCGTGCGCGGAGGTCTGGTCGGTCACGATGTCGATCGGGGCGCCTTCGGCGAGCATCCGCGGCAGCAGCTCGGCGGCGTTGCCGAGGAGGCCGATGGAGAGCGGCTTGCGGGCGTCGCGGGCCTCGACGGCGAGCTGGAGCGCGTGCTCCAGGTTGTCGGCCTTGACGTCCAGGTAGCGGTGCTCGATGCGGCGGTCGATGGCGCGCGGGTCGACGTCGATACAGATGGCGACGCCGTCGTTCATGGTCACGGCGAGCGGCTGGGCGCCGCCCATGCCGCCCAGGCCCGCGGTCAGCGTGATGGTGCCCGCGAGGGTGCCGTTGAACTTCTTGGCGGCGACGGCGGCGAAGGTCTCGTACGTGCCCTGGAGGATGCCCTGGGTGCCGATGTAGATCCACGATCCGGCGGTCATCTGGCCGTACATGGTGAGCCCGAGCTGCTCCAGGCGCCGGAACTCCTCCCAGTTGGCCCAGTCGCCGACCAGGTTGGAGTTGGCGATGAGCACGCGCGGCGCCCACTCGTGGGTCTGCATCACGCCGACCGGGCGCCCGGACTGGACGAGCATCGTCTCGTCCTGCTTCAGGGTCGTCAGGGTGCGCACCATCGCGTCGAAAGAGCGCCAGTCCCGGGCCGCCTTGCCCGTGCCGCCGTAGACGACGAGCTTGTCGGGGTGCTCGGCGACCTCGGGGTCGAGGTTGTTCTGGAGCATGCGCAGGGCGGCTTCCTGCTGCCATCCCAGGGCGCTCAGCTCCGTACCGCGCGGCGCCCGTACGGGTCGGGGTCCTGACATGGTGTGTGCCTCCTCGCGTGACGACTATTGCATTGTCTATTCACATCCTGACCAGGTGAATAGAACTAGTCAATACACCCGCCCCTCCGCGTCGCGGCGCGGCGGATGGTTGGCTGGATCACATGCCTTCGGAGAACGGCCCGGACACGAGCCCCACCATCGTCATCCCATCCCCCGTCGACACCGGCCCCGGCGCGGCCCTCAGCCCCGCCGACCGGCGCGAGCAGGCCGTACGGGCCGCGGTCGAGCAGGGCATCACCGGCCCCGGCCACCCCGTCGTGGGCCTGCTCGACATCACCGGCATCCGCACCGCCGCCGCCGCGCTGCGCGCCGCCTTCGCCGAGGTCACCCCGCCCGGCACCCCGGTCCTGCACGCCTTCGCCGTGAAGGCGACACCGCTGGTCCCCGTCCTACGGCTGCTGTACGAGCACGGGGGCATCGGCGCCGAGGTGGCGAGCCCCGGCGAGCTGGCCCTGGCCCGCGCCGCCGGCGTCCGCCCGGAACACACCGTCCTGGACTCCCCCGCCAAGACCCCCGCCGAGCTGCGCGAGGCACTGGCCCTGGGCATCGCGGTCAACGCGGACAACGCCCAGGAGCTCGCGCGCATCGACGCCATGACCCGATCCGCCCCCACCACCTCCCCCATCGGCCTGCGCGTCAACGCGCAGATCGGCGGCGGCTCCATCGGCGCGCTGTCCACCGCCACCGCCACCTCGAAGTTCGGGGTGGCGCTGCGTGATCCCGGCGCCCGCGAATGGGTCGTCCGCGCCTATCTGGACCGCCCCTGGATGACCCGGCTGCACACCCACTCCGGCTCGCAGGGCCTGCCGCTGGAGCTGATGGCCCGGGGTGTGGCGGCGGCCTACGCGCTCGCCGAGGAGATCAACACGGCGGCGGGCCGGCAGCAGATCGACACCGTCGACATCGGCGGCGGCCTGCCGGTGAATCTGCTGTCCGACGCCGAGACCCCAACCTTCGCCGACTACGCCCGGCTGCTGAAGGAGCAGGTCCCCGGTCTGCTCGACGGGCGCTACGGCCTGGTCACCGAGTTCGGCCGCTCACTGCTCGCCAAGCAGGGCACCGTACTGACCCGCGTCGAGTACGCGAAGACCTCCGGGGGCCGCCCCATCGCCCTGACCCACGCGGGCGTCCAGATCGCGACGCGCACCGTCTACGACCCCGTCTCCTGGCCGCTGCGCATCGCCGCGTACGACGCGAGGGGCCGCCCCAAGCCGGGCCCGGCCGTCGCCCAGGACGTGGCGGGACCGGCCTGCTTCGCGGGCGACCTGCTCGCCGAGAACCGCCCGCTCCCGCTCCTCGAACAGGGCGATCACGTGGCGGCGCTGGACACCGGCGCGTACTACCTGGCCGCGCACTACACGTACAACAGCCTTGCCCGGCCCGGCATTTACGGCTTCACCGTCACCCCCGGCGGGGTGCGCTTCAGCGTTGTGAGGACACCGCAGACCCTCGACGAGATCGTCGCCGAGTCCGGTGGGGCGCAGCCCGACGCGCTCCTGCGGCGTTACATCTGACACCACCCGCACGGGCACGCATCACACGCGCCCCACCGGGCAGAACCATCGCAATCGATCTCGGGGGAGGTTCCATGTCCGCAACCGACACCACGCCCACCGCCGGCCCACCCGCCGACGGGTCACCGCTCAAGCGCGTCCTGGGCCCCAGGCTGCTGCTGCTTTTCGTGATCGGCGACATCCTGGGCACCGGCATCTACGCCACGACCGGCAAGGTGGCGGGGAAGGTCGGCGGCGCCCTGTGGCTGCCGTTCGCGATCGGTTTTGTCGTGGCGATCCTGACGGCGGCGTCCTATGTCGAGCTGGTCGGCAAGTACCCGAAGGCGGCCGGCGCCGCGCTCTATACCCAGAAGGCGTTCAAGGTCCCGTACTTCACCTTCATCATCGCCTTCATGGTGATGTGCTCGGGCCTGTCGTCGGCGAGCGCCGCGGCCCGCGCCTTCAGCGGCGACTATCTGGCGGAGTTCACCGACGCCGTACCGCCGACCCTCGTCGCGATCCTGTTCATCCTCGCCCTCGCGGCGCTCAATCTGCGCGGCGTCTCGGAGTCCGTGAAGACCAATGTGGTCCTGACGGTCGTCGAGCTGAGCGGTCTGCTGGTGATCCTGGTGATCGGCGCGTACGCCGTCATGTCGGGCGACGGGGACGCGTCGCGGCTCGGCGAGTTCGAGGCGAGCGGCACCGGTTTCGCCCTGATGACGAGCGTGCTCGGCGCCACCGCGCTCGGGTTCTTCGCGTTCGTGGGCTTCGAGGACTCGGTCAACATGGCCGAGGAGACCAAGGACCCGCAGCGCACCTTCCCCCGCGCGATCTTCATCGGGGTCGCGGTCACCGGCACCATCTATGTGCTGGTCGCCCTGATCTCCTCGCTGCTGGTCGACAGCAAGACGCTGTCCGGCTCCAGCGGCCCGCTCCTGGAAGTGGTCAAGGCGGGCGGCATCGACTTCCCGCCCAAGCTCTTCGCGCTGATCGCGCTGTTCGCCGTGACCAACTCCGCGCTGATCAACATCATGATGGCCTCGCGGCTCTGCTACGGCATGGCGAACGAACGTATCCTGCCGCGCGCCATGGGCCGCGTTCTGTCCGGACGCCGTACGCCCATCGTCGGCATCGTCTTCGTCTCGCTGCTCGCGGTCGGCCTGGTGTCGACGGGCGAGATCGAGGGCCTCGGCGACACCACGTCGTTCCTGCTGCTGTGTGTCTTCGCCGTGGTGAACGTGGCCGTGCTGGTCCTGCGAAAGGACCGGGTGGAGCACAAGCACTTCCGTACGCCGACGGTCCTTCCCGTGCTCGGCGCGATCACCGCCCTGATCCTGGCCAGCCCCCTCGCGGACCGGCCGGCGGACGTCTACATCCGGGCGGGCGTGCTGCTGGTGATCGGCATCGGCCTGTGGGCGCTCAACAAGGCGGTGATGAGGACGCGCGGCGAGGAGTGAGGCGGGGCGCTGTTGTTGTGACCGGTTCGCCTTGCGCCAGGGCGGAACGAGGACGGTGGCCTTCGCTGTCGCTCACCGCACGCTGATGTCCGCCCACACCACCTTGCCGACGTCACGTCCCGTCACACCCCAGGCCTCCGCCAGCGCCTCCACCAGCAGCAGCCCGCGTCCGCCCTCCTCGACGCCGTCCTGCGGTACGCGCGGTCGCGGCCGGCGCTCGCCCCGGGCGTCCGCGACTTCGATACGGACCCGGTCCCCCCGGAGCAGTACGAGCCGCAGCTCGAAGTCCCGTCCCGGTACATGCCCGTGCGTCACCGCGTTCGCGGCCAGCTCGGCGACGATCTGGGCGGCGGTGTCAGAGGGAGTGGTACCGAACGGCACACCCCACGCGTCGAGCTGGTGGAGGGCGAGCATCCGCGCCAGCCGCGCACCCCGGCGGGTGGAGCTGAAGCGCTGGACGAACTCGGCTGCGACAGAGGTGATTTCGGCATTCATGTGACAGAGCGTGGCCGCCCGACCTTACCCTGACCAGGAGTAACGGTTGGACGCTGGGTAACTGTACGGATACGGACGGCATGCTGTACGGCACGTCGGCCGTGACCGGGAGGGCGGTACGGATGACGGACCCCGAGAACCAGGAAGCTCGCCCCGAGCTGCCCTCCGAGGCGGACGGGACCGCGCACCTGTTCCGCGCGATCGGCAAACAGATCAAGGTGCTCCGCGACAACCTCGCCATGAGCCAGAAGGAGTTGGCGGCGGCCACACACTGCGGCCTCGACCTCGTCTCCGCGATGGAACGGGGCGTACGGACACCGCAGCCCGAGTTCCTGGAAGTCGCGGACGACGCGCTGAAGGCGGGCGGAGTACTGCGGGCGGCGATCCCGGACGTACGGGAGGCGCAGGCGAGGTCGCGTACGCGGCACCCGGACTGGTACCGGAATTACGCGAAGCTGGAGGCGGAGGCGGTTGAGCTGCACCACTACACAAATCACGTCGTGCACGGCCTGCTCCAGACCGAGGACTACGCCAGGGCCATCTTCTCCCAGCGCCGTCCGCTGTTGAGCGAAGAAACGGTCGACAAGCGGGTGACCGACCGGCTGGCCCGCCAACAGATTCTTGAGCAATGGCCTTCCCCGACCCTCAGCTACGTTATGGAGGAGGCCGTATTACACCGCCCGATCGGCGGGCGGGCCGTCCACCAGGGACAGTTGCGGCAGCTCCTACGGCTGGGTCGGCTCCGGACGGTAGAAATCCAGGTAATGCCCACGGCACTTGAGGAACACTCAAGCCTGGACGGGTCGTTCACCTTGCTGACCCCCAAAGGCCGCCAGCAGGTGTCGTACACCGAGGTCTACGGGCATCCACGGTTGATCACGGACGGGGAAGAAGTCCGCGCATTCGCCGACCGCTATGGGATCATCCGGGCTCAGGCTCGTACGCCACGCGACTCGCTGGAACTGATCGAGAAGATGCTGGGAGATCAATGAACACCGAAGAGCTCACTTGGTTCAAGTCCAGCTACAGCACTGGTGAAGGCGGCGAATGCCTCGAAGTCGCCCACCACTGGCGCAAGTCCACCCGCAGCGGCGGCGAGGGCTGCGAGTGCGTCGAGGTGGCCGCGCACCCCACCACCATCCACATCCGCGACTCCAAGGTCACCGAAGGCCCACAGCTCGCGGTCGCCCCCGGGCCCTGGGCCACGTTCGTCTCGTACGCCCGCGCCTGACCCGCACGGCGCGCAGTGCCCTCACCCGTTGAACACCGGTGGGGGCATTTCGCTGTCTATATGCGGAAGTTGCTGGGGGTGATGTACGGTGACCGCGACATCACGCTTCGTGTTCACCTGAACGCGGGGCGGTCCCCGGCGGTGCTACGAACACCATCCGAGGACCTTCACCATCGAGGACAAGAGAGATCCCCGAGGATGCTCCGGCATGCTATCGCGCCCCTTCGGCGCTACACGAAGGCTTCCCACGACGTGGTGCAACACCCCCGTCTCAACAGCGACGCCAAGATTCTCCTGGTGTACGTGCAGGGGCTCCCCGAGGGCTCGACCACCAGGCCCCTCAGCGCGCACGCCGAACGCCTCGGCATCAAGGGCCGGGCGTATCAGAAGGTCAAGCAACTCCTCACCGCCTGCGGCTTCTTGCACGAGTGGCGTCACCAGGACGAGCGGGGCCGGTGGGTCACCGACCAGCTCCTCGCCAACGTCCATCTCACCCCCGAGGCGGCGACGGGCATCCGCGACGGCGACGTACCGAGTACGCACATGCGGACGGTCGGTGAACCGACGTGTCGGGTGGTCGGTGGTTATCCACCCGCAGACAAGAACGGGGAGAAGAACACTCCCCACCCGCCCACCCAAGCGCACGGGCCCGAAGAGTCACCGGAACCGGCACTGGACCCCCGAACGCACCGCCGCAGAGCACGTGTTGCTGTCGCTTCGGCACACCCGCCGCGAACTGCACCTGGGTGAGGTCGAGGCGCGCACGCTCTCCGAGAAGGCCGCCGACTGGCTGCGCAGAGGCATCAGCCCGGCGGACCTGCACCACGCCCTGACCAGCGCACTCCCGCCGAGCGGCGTACGTACCGCAGTCGGGTTCCTGCGGCACCGGCTGACCGAGAAGATGCCGGAGGTACCGCAGGAGCGCGCGGCCTCCGTACCCCGGCCGCCCGACGCGCCCCCACCCCGACACCTCTCCACCTGCGAGGGCCCCGGCCCGGAGCACGTCTTCCGGCCGCTGGTCGACGAGACGCACTGCGGGCCGTGCCGCCAGGAACAGGCGTGGGAGACCCACCACACGAAGCACCCATCCCGCGCACCTGAAGCGGGAGCCGTTCCGGCGTAGCTTCGGGCGGACACGCGCGTTCAGGCAGCCAACGCCCCGGTACGAACAGCGAACTCCCGCAGTCCGTCCACGCGCGCGGGCCCGTACAGCAGATCCGACGTCAGCGCCCGCAGGGCGGGCCTCCGTACCTCTTGCGGCGCTTCCTGTTCCACATGCCGCAGCGCAGCGAAGGTTCGACGCCCATCGCCCAGGGCGTGCCACATGCGGGCGGTGTCCGTCCAGGCCCGGGCCCTGCGCTCAGGCGAAGACATGAAGCCGATGTTCAGCCCGGCCGCGATCCTCACCCCCTCATCCGGCGTTCCGAGCACGTTGAGGACGCCGATGCGGTAGACGTCGACCTGGGCCCTGGTTGCCTCCACGGTGAACAGCCCCGAGACCTCGGGCAGACGCTCGACGTCTCCCTCTACCTCATCGAGCAGGGCCAGCGCCGCCGAACGGTTTCCGCCGGAAGCCGCCGAGTACGCGGCGGTCAGTAGCAGCGTGGCCCGTACGGCTGCAGTGCGTTCTTCGCCAGAGTCCAAGTCAGCCGCCTCACGGGTGAGGAGGTGGACTGCGGATGCCCACCTGCCGGAGCGACGCATCGTGATCGCCAACACTCGGGAAGCCTCCCCGACCGGCACCGGTGTCCCGCTGGCCCGCGCGGCGGAAAGCGCCCGGTCAGCAGCGACCCACGCCGCCTCAGAATGCTGCTTGGCAGCCAGTTCCGCCGTCAATACGTAGGCCCGGGCCAGTACTGCGGACGCGTGTTGTCGCGCCCGACCGGTCGCAGCATCCCGGGTCGCCTCTGCGGCACCGAGCAGACCCGGCAGTGTATGACCGAGATCGGTGTAGCGGGCCGCGCGGAAGGCCCGTCGCGCCAGGGCCGTCCGGGTAGTGAGGAGCGACAGCGGCACCGGCTCGGCAGCCGGAAGCCGGAACAGGACGTCTTCCAGGCCGGCAGCCGGGCGTCCGGACGCGGCAGCCGACGCCGTACCCACTCCTACGATGGACGTCGCCCCAGCGGCAAGCGCCCCGGTCAGCAGTTCCCTACGACGCACCGCATCCTCCTCGTCCATCGGCCACCCGACCGCCACCGTAGCGACCGCCGGCCGATTCGGCCCAGCGGAACCGCGCAGGCGCTCGGGTGGGATGCCCAATGCCTCGGCCATGCGCACCACGGCCGAGCAGTCCGGCCGCAGCTTGTTGGACTCAATCCGGGAAATCGCCGAGGCCGAGTAGCCGCACCTCGTGCCCAACTGCGCCTGCGTAAGCCTGGCCGAACCGCGGGCTCCGCGGATGACGGCGCCGAAGTCTTCCGATTCCATGGTCTGACCCATAGGTGTCTCCTGCGCGCCGACGGGAGGCATGACGCTAGCGCCGTTCCCTGACGGGGCGATAGGGCGCGCGGAGGCACACCGTGTGCCGGTTCGGCACACCGTGTGCGGAACCGCCCGCAGTCACTGCCGCCAAGCCAGCAGCACCGCCACGGTGGTCCCTGCAGACGGGCGGCGTAACCAGCCGTTTCGCTGCTCGCACTCCTATCGGAGGCAATCGTGAAGTTGCTCGTTACAGGCGGCGCCGGATTCATCGGCTCACACTTCGTCAAGCGCATCCTGCGCGCGGACGACGTGGCCGAGGTGATCGTGCTCGATGCCCTCACCTACGCGGGGCACATGGAGAACCTGGGTGAGGCGTTCCTCAACCCGAAGCTGCGGTTCGTCCACGGGAACATCCTCGACGCCGACCTCGTGGACGAATTGATGCGGGAGAGCACGGCAGTCGTCCACTTCGCCGCAGAGTCCCACGTGGACCGGTCGCTCTTCGCCGTCGGCGCCTTCCTGTCCACGAACGTGCTCGGCACACAGACCCTCGCGGACGCCGCCATGCGTCACGAGATCCAGCGCTTCGTGCACGTCTCAACCGATGAGGTTTACGGCCCGCTCGCAGAGGGGTCCGCCACGGAAGACAACCCGCTCCGCCCCACCGTCCCTTACGCCGCGTCGAAAGCTGCCAGTGATGTCGTAGCGCTGAGCTACTTCCACACCTACGGCGTCCCGGTGTGCGTCACGCGCAGCTCGAACAACTACGGGCCGTACCAGCACCCCGAGAAGATCATCCCCCTGTTCTCCACCCGACTCCTCCGAGGCCGGCCGGTGACGCTCCACGGCCAGGGCCAACATGTACGCAACTGGCTGCACGTCGAGGACAACTGCGCGGGGATCGAGCTGGTGTTGCGCGGCGGCACCTCCGGCGAGGTCTACAACATCGGCGGCGGTACGGACTTCACCGGCAGGGAACTGACCGATGTCCTTCTGCGCATGTGCGGCGCCGGGTGGGACTCAGTCACGCATGTACCCGACCGGCGGTCGAACGACATTCGGTACTCCATGGTCTGGGAGAAGATCGCCGACAGCCTCGGCTACCAGCCCACCCGGGACTTCGAGGAAGGGCTCGCCGAGACCGTGGAGTGGTACCGGCGCAATCCCGACCGATGGGCTCCGCTGATGCGCGACTCGCACGCGCCAGTGCCTAACGCAGAGATCGCCGCACCGACCCCGGAGGCCCCTCGTGTCCACTGAATTCACGACGCAAGCGCCGCGCATCCTCGTGACTGGCGTCGGAGGGGCCCCCGGCTTCGATCTCGCCCGGAGCCTGATCAGGCTTGGCTGCCACGTCATCGCCACAGACTCCAGCCAACACGCTCCGGGCCTCCTCCTGCCGGAAGTCACCCCGCGCATCACAACGCCGGCCAATCAGGCGGGGTACCGCGCCGGTCTGCTGCGCCTCTGCGCCGAACTTCGGCCGGACGCGGTCCTGTCGAACGTTGAGCAGGAGCTTCCCCAACTCGTCACGCTGAGCTACCCCTTGGCCGATCTCGGCGTGACGGCGTGGCTGCCTGACGCCGCGGCGGTCGAAGCTTGCACTGACAAGGCCGCGTTCCACACGGCGCTCGCCAAGCACGACCTCCCCACGCCGCGAACCGTCCGGCCGGACGAGATCGACCGGCTCACCGACGGTCACGGGCTGGTCGTCAAACCGCGACGCGGGCAGGGCGCACAGAACGTGTACGTCTGCCGGACCCGGGAGCAGGCACGGGTGCTGTGCGAGCTTGTGCCCGACCCGATCATTCAAGAGCGGGTCGCCGGAGCAGAGTTCACCGCAGACTGTCTGGTCGACCGGGCCGGCCGGGCGTCAGTGATCCTGCGGTACAGGCTGCTGGTCAAGGGCGGGCTCGCCATGGTCAGCCGCACGTTCCACGACCAGGAAACCGAGGAACGCGTCAGGGCAACTCTGGTGGCCGTCGGCGCAGCCGGGGCGTGCTGCGCTCAGGGCTTCATCACCGAGGGCGGCCCGAACCGTGTGGTCATGACCGAGGTGAACGCCCGGGTCGCTGGCGGCTTCCTCGCCGCCGAGGCGGCTGGCGCTGACTATGTCGGCCAGCTCATGGCCGGCCTGTTCCAGAAGCACGTCGACCACAACCGGCTCCAGTACCGGGCGGACGTGTGCCTGACCAAGTACACCGAGACCCTGCGGACCGAGGAGGCGCGGCGATGACAACACCCACAGTGGCGGGCACGATCCACCACGCGCGCCCCTTCCTCTACGGTCCCGAAGAGGCCGCGCTCTGCGAGGCGCTGCGCAGCGGGCACTACGGACACACGGAGGTCACCGACCAGTTCGAAACCGCGGTGGCCGAGTTCCTCGGCGTCTCCAGCACGGTCGCGGTCGCTTCAGGCACGTCTGCACTGCATGTCGCCCTACTCGCCGCCGGTGTCGGCCCGGGCCACGAGGTGATCGTGCCGTCCCTCACCTTCTGCGCGACCGTCCAGGCGATTCTGGCCACGGGAGCCCGGCCCCGGTTTGTCGAGGTAAGCCCCCGGACTCTGTGCGTCAACGCCAGTCAGGTGCTCAATGCCATCACGCCGGACACCAGCGCGGTCATGCCTGTGCTGTACGGCGGCCGGGCGGTCGACCTCACCGACGTCCAACCGTTGCTCACCAAGCGCGGCATCACCATCATTGAGGACGCCGCCCACGCGTTCGGGTCCTGTGCCGGAACGCGGCGCGTCGGCGCCACGGGTGCACTGACCTGCTTCTCCTTCGGGCCGATCAAGAACCTCACGTGTGGACAGGGCGGCATGATCGTTCCGCGAACCCCGGAGGAGGCCGACACCTGTCGGCGACTGCGCGGCCTGGGCATCGTGCAGCCCGCGGCATGGCGCGCGGAGACAACTTCCTACACCGTGGGCGGGTTCGGCCTGCGGGTCCAGATGTCGTCTCTCAACGCGGCGATCGGCAGCGTCCAACTCGCCCGCTTCCCCGAGGCCGAGGCCAAGCGCCGCGCGCTCTGGCGAGCGTATGCCGACGCCCTGCACGAGGTGGACGGCGTCACCGTGGTCGACGTCGACGTGGAACGCACCGTGCCCCACCTCTGCGCGGTGCGGGTACATGCCGAGCGCGACCGGGTGTTCCGAGAGCTACGCGCACGGGGCATCGGGGTGGGCACGCACTACCCGCCCAACCACCTGCAACCAGCCTTCTCCCCCTGGCACCGGCCATTGCCGGTAACCGAACAGATCGGCCGGGAGATCATGACCCTGCCCTTCCACCAGCACATGGCGCAGACCGACGTCGAACGCGCCGTCGCTGAGCTAAGGCAAATCCTCACCGCGACGGGATCGGCCCAATGACTACCCGGGCCCGGCGCATCCTGACTGTGTGCCTCGGCAATCACTGCCGCTCACCCCTCGCGTCCGTCGTCCTCGCCCAGATGGGCGGGGCCGGGGTCGAAGTGCGGTCCGCCGGCACCCGGGACAAGTGGGTCGGAAAGCCCGCCCACGCCGTCATGGTCACCGCTGCGGCAGCTCACGGCTACGACCTGAGCACCCATCTCGGAACACACATCAGCCCCGGCCTGCTGGACTGGGCGGATGTCGTGCTTGCCATGGATGACGACAACCTCACAGTCCTCCAGGAGTTGGCCGACGAGCGCGCCGCGCGGAAACTCGGCCTCTACCTGGGCGACCGGGACGTCCCGGACCCGTGGGGCAAGGACGCCGACGCGTTCGCCGCCGTCGTCACCCTCATTAAGGACGGCGCCCCCCAGCACCTCCCATAGCCCCGCGCCGGTCAGCCGGAGGCGGCGGACAGGATCACGTCAACCAGCCTGTCTGCCGCGTCCGGCCTTCCTTGGCCTCGGGCCCGTTCCGCCATCGCCATTCGCCGTACGGGGTCCGTGAGGAGCGGGTCGAGCGCGGCGGTCAGACCCTGTGCGGTGACCTCACCAAGCAGTGCGATGGCAGCGCCCGCATCTTCCAGATGACGGGCGTTGTGCGCCTGTTCGTTGCCGGCCGAGGTGGCGAGCGGGATGAACACAGCGGGTTTCCCGAGGGCGGTCAGTTCAGCGAGCGTCCCGGCGCCGCTGCGGGAGACCACGACGTCGGCCAGTGCCAGCACGTCGGGCAGCTCGGAGCTGACGAACCCCGCGAGGTAGTACCGGCCCGACAGCTCCGCAGGCAGGGCTGCCGCGTGCCGGCTCAGACCGTCAACATGCGTCGGCCCGCACTGATGGATCACGTTCGCGCGCTGAAGCAGCCATGGCAGCGCGTCCCGGACGACGGTGTTGATCTGCTGGGATCCCTGGGCCCCGCCAGTGACGTACACAGTCGGCAGCCGCCGGTCGAAGCCGTGCAGGCCCAAAGCCTCAACTGCCTTGTCTGGGTGCCCACTCAGCACCTCGGGGCGGACCGGATTGCCGGTGACGACCGCTGCGGCGCGCACCGACTCCGGCAGCAGCGGCAATGACGACTCCGAAGAGACCGCGATGCGCGTCGCCGAACTCGCGAGCTTCCGGTTGGCCAAGCCCAGACGCACGGTCTGTTCATGCAGCACGAGCGGGCGGCGGCACAAGCGGGCGGCCAGACCGGCGGGGACGGCCACGTACCCGCCGGTGGCGAACACGACGTCGGGCCGGAAGTCGGCAACGATCTTCCGCGCTTGCGCGACGCCGAGAGGGACGCGCGCCATGTCGCGCACATTCGCGGGCGACACCATCTTGAGCGGGTTGCTGGAGCGGCGGACCTTGCCGGTGGCGACCGTGGCGAACGCGATGCCTTCGGCCGGTGCGACGCGCGCCTCCAGGCCCTCCGCCGTTCCGATCCACAGCACATCGAGCGTCCCGCCGTCTG
The DNA here is from genome assembly GCF_051131715.1 of Streptomyces sp. A5-4. Classification (NCBI taxonomy): domain Bacteria; kingdom Bacillati; phylum Actinomycetota; class Actinomycetes; order Kitasatosporales; family Streptomycetaceae; genus Streptomyces; species Streptomyces sp. A5-4. The sequence goes on from NZ_CP178591.1 coordinate 3,017,579, forward strand.
CTGCCAGCCGTCCCTGCAACGTGCGAATCGCGGTCAGGGCGGGATAGGTATGGCCCCCGGTGCCTCCCCCCGTGACGATCAGGCGGAAATTACGCGGGGATCGGGAAGCTCTAGTCACTCGGCGCACCCTACTGGTCGGCTTCGCCGCGGATGCGCACTCCGCCGTACGCCCTACTCCACGAACAGGCCCCGCGCCGCCGCCTTCGCGTCGAACTCCTCAAGGCGCGCCTGCGCGTCCGGCAGGTCGTCGCACATCGCCTCCAGCAGGACGCGGCCCAGCAGCATCGGCGCGCACGCGGTGTCGAAGGCGAGGCCGGTGCCGACCGCCGCCGGGATCAGCAGGTCGCTGTACCCGGCGACCGGGGCGAACGCGGAGTCGGCGACCGTGACCACGGCCAGGCCCTGTTCCCTGGCGTACGCCAGGGCTTCGAGCACCTCCTTGGGGTGCCGGGGCAGCGCGAAGCACAGCAGGGCGCTCGCGCCCGCGCGGCGGGCCGCGTCGATGCGGTCGGCGAGCATCGTGCCGCCCTCGTCGAGGAGGCGTACGTCCGGGTGGACCTTCGCGGCGAAGTACGCGAAGCCACGGGCCTGCGAGGAGGCGGCGCGCAGCCCGAGCACGGGCAGCGGGCGGGACGCGGCGAGCAGCCGGCCCGCCTGCTCGACGGGGCGCGGGTCGGCGAGCAGCTCCGCGAGGTGGCGGAGGTTCTCGATCTCGGCCTGGACCGCCTGCTGGTACTCGTTGTACGTGTCCTCGCCGCCCGAGGGGCCGGTCGGCGCGACCTCCCGCAGGTGCTTGCGCAGCGCCGGATAGCCGTCGAAGCCCAGCGCGACGGCGAACCGGGTGACGGACGGCTGGCTGACACCGGCCAGCTCGGCGAGCTCCACACTCGACAGGAACGGCACATCGGCGGCCTTGCGCACCATGCAGTGCGCGATGCGCCGCTGGGTCGGGGTGAGCCGGTGCCCCTCGAAGAGTTGCTGCAACCGTGCGGCAGGACTGTCGCTCATGCCATCCCCTCGAAGGTCCATGCGTTCATCGACGGTCATCCGCCGCAAGTCGTCCGTTAAAGGTCCGCGAACCGGTCGAGCAGCTCGGCCGCCACCCTCACATCATCGGTGAGCGGGCGGTCCGCGACGTCCGGCTCCAGTGCCGCGTCCGCCAGGTCGAAGGCCAGGCCGACCGGCAGACCGGGGTCGATCCGCAGGTCGCGCTGGCGCAAAGCCCGTACGGCGGCGACGAGTTCACAGCCGACGACGTGACGGTACGCGTCGCAGGCCCGCAGTGTCTGACGGGCCCCCAGGGAGGCGAAACTGGCCTGTTCCTCGACGCCGCGGGAGAGCACCGCGTGGCCGAGCGACGCGGGGGCGGAGAAGGCCCGCAGGTCGCCGAGGGCGGCCCCGGCGGCGTACTCCAGGATCATCACGCCCGAGCTGGCCGCCTCCCCGTCGGCGAGGAAGGGGCGCAGGCGGGTGAAGCCGGGCTCGTTCAGCGCGGAGAGCCGGGAGGTGGACAGCCGGGCGGTCTGGGCGATGGCGAGCCTGAAGTGGTCCAGGGCGAGTGCGAGCTGGGCCATGTAGAAGCCGCCGTGGTGGTAGGCGGCCATGTCGTCGGCCCGGATGAGCGGGTTCTCGGCGGCGGCGTTGATCTCGACGGCGAGGGTGCGCTCCAGCAGGTCGGCGGCGTCCTGTGCGGGCCCGTGGATCTGCGGGAGACAGCGGAAGCCGTACGGGTCCTGGATGCGGCCCAGCGGCGGTGTGGGCCGCTCGGGGGCGCCGAGCAGGCGGCGCATGGTGGTGGCGACCGCGTACGATCCTGGGTGCGGCCGGGCCGCGTGCACCGGCTCGGCGTACGCCTCGTAGCTGCCGTCGACGGCGAGCAGTGAGAGCGCCCCGACGACCTGGGTCGCGGTCACCAGGCGGCGCAGCTCGTCCAGGGCGAGCGCGGACTGGCCCAGGGTGAGTGCGTTGCTGCTGATCATCGCGAGGGCGTCATTGTTGTCGAGTGCCTGCGCCCCCGGCGGCGTACCGCCCTGCCAGGGGTGTTCGCCGGCGAGGGCGAGGCCCAGCTGGGAGAGGGCGGCGATGTCGCCCGTACCGACCGAGCCGTATTCGTTGACGACGGGGTACGCGCCGGACTCCAGGGCCTCGCACAGGGCGGTGACGACGGTGGGGCGCAGGCCCGCGCCACCGGCGAGGAGCTGGTTGGCGCGGACGACGAGCATCGCGCGGACCTCGCGGGCGGGCAGCTGGTTACCGATGGCTCCGGCGTGGCTGCGCAGCAGGCGCAGGCCGTGATCGGCGGCGGCCCCGGTGGGGACGGTCTCGGAGCGGTTGGCGCCGACTCCGGTGGAGCGGCCGTAGACCCGGCCGGAGGCGGCGAGCTCGCGGGCGGCGTGCCAGGACTCCTCGACGCGTTTCATGGCCACGGCGGCGGGGACGGGACGGGCGGCGCCGTGCGCGAGGCGGACGACATCGCCGACCGGGAGGCTCTGCCCGTCGAGGACGACGATGTCCGCCGGCTGCTGGGTGGGCTCCTCGGAGTCCACCAGGTGGGACGACTTCATTCGCAAACGCCTCCTTTCGGACGGCTCATCTCGTCCACCGGTCGACCGTGACCAGTGATTTCCCTCAGAGCATTGACATCTATTCAGACACGCAGAACTCTGCATGACCATATACAGCCCCGGCAAGGGATGACCGATGATCAAATTTGACGCAGTGCACAAACGCTTCCCGAACGGCACCACGGCCGTCGACGATCTGACCCTGGAGATGCCCGAGGGCGGCATCACCGTGCTCGTGGGCTCCTCCGGATGCGGCAAGACCACGACCCTGCGGATGATCAACCGGATGGTCGACCCCACGTCGGGCACCATCCGGGTGGCCGGCCGCGACATCCTCGAAGCGGACGAGGCCGAGCTGCGGCGCGGCATCGGCTATGTGATCCAGCAGTCGGGCCTCTTCCCGCACCGCACGGTCCTCGACAACATCACCACCGTCCCCCTGCTGCTCGGCTGGGGGCGCCGCAAGTCGCGTGCCCGCGCCGCCGAGCTCCTGGAGACCGTCGGCCTGGACGCGAGCACCGGCAAGCGCTACCCGCATCAGCTCTCCGGCGGCCAGCAGCAGCGCGTCGGAGTGGCGCGGGCACTGGCGGCGGACCCGCCGGTGCTGCTGATGGACGAGCCGTTCGGCGCGGTCGACCCGGTGGTGCGCACCCAGCTCCAGGACGAGCTGCTGCGCCTGCAGCAGGAGCTGAGCAAGACCATCGTCTTCGTCACGCACGACATCGACGAGGCGGTACGGCTCGGCGACCGGATAGCCGTCTTCCGCACCGGCGGTCACCTCGTCCAGTGCGCGCCCCCCACCGAGCTGCTGGCCCGCCCGGCCGACGACTTCGTCGCGGACTTCCTGGGCGCCGAGCGCGGCCTGAAGCTGCTGTCCCTGACGACACTCGCGGAGGTCGAACAGCACCGGGCGCCGGCCGTCAGGGCCGACGAGCCGCTCCCCGGGGCGGCCGGGGGCTGGCACCTGGTCACCTCCGCCAAGGGCGAACCGCTCGGCTGGCTGGACGCGGCCACGGCCCCGAAGTCCGGCGCGGCGGGCGACGCCCCGCTGCTGCCGGTGCGTCCGCTCACCGACACCCACTCGCTGCTGTCCGCGCTGAACGAGTCCGTGACCTCGCCGAGCGGCCTGGTCGCCCGGGTCGACGCGGCGGGCGTCCTCACCGGGGTCACGTCCCGCGACGAGATCCACACCCGGGCGGGCACCACGCACGCCACGGCCACCCGGCCGACCGCCGCCGACGCGACCGACGCGGCTGCGCCCACGGCTGCCGCCACGGACGAAGCCCCCGTCGTGGAGCCGACCGTATGACCGTCGAATGGGCGTGGATATCCGACCACGCGAGCGACCTCGCCACCCTCTCCCTGTCCCACCTCCAGGCCGCCCTCACCGCCGTGCTGCTCGGCCTGCTGATCTCGCTGCCCCTCGCGGTCGTCGCGCACAGGGTCCGCCCGCTGCGCGGCCTTCTCCTGGGGCTCTCGAACGTCCTCTTCACGATCCCGTCCATCGCGATCTTCGTGCTGCTGCTCCCGGTCACCGGGCTCACCCGCACGACCACGGTCGTCGGGCTGACGGTCTACACGCTGGTCGTGCTGCTGCGGAACACCGTCGAGGGCCTCGACTCCGTCCCCGCCAAGGCCCGAGAGGCCTCCAAGGCCATGGGCACCCGCCCGCTGCGGACCCTGCTCACCGTCGAGCTGCCGCTCGCGCTCCCCGTGATCATGGCGGGCGTGCGCATCGCGACGGTCATGGCGATCTCCCTGGTCAGCGTCGCGACGTACATCGGCGACGGCGGCCTCGGCCAGCTCTTCACCGACGGATTCCAGCGCAACTTCCCCACCCCCGTGATCGCCGGCGTCGTCCTCACGCTGCTCCTGGCCCTGATCGCGGACGCAGCCCTGGTCGCCGTCCAGTACGTGCTGACCCCCTGGACCCGGAAGCGCAGGGCAGCCTGACATGTACGAACTCCTCACGGACCTCGCGTCCTGGCTCACCAGCGGCGCGCAGTGGTCGGGCCCCGACGGCATCGGCCACCGCCTCGCCGAGCACCTCCAGTACTCGCTCCTGGCCACTCTCATCGCCGCCGTGATCGCGCTCCCCATCGGCCTGCTCATCGGCCACACGGGCCGCGGCGCGTTCCTGGCGATCAACCTCTCCAGCTTCGGCCGGGCGCTGCCCACCGTCGGCCTGGTGGTGCTGGTCTTCCTGGCCAGCGGCCTTTCCATGACCCCGGTGTACGTCGCCCTGGTCGCCCTCGCGGTCCCGTCGATCGTCACCAACACCTACGCGGGCATGACCGCCGTGGACCCCGACGTGAAGGACGCGGCCAAGGGCCAGGGCATGCGCGGCCACCAGGTGCTGCTGCGGATCGAGGTGCCGCTCGCACTCCCGCTGATCATGACCGGGCTGCGCCTCGCCCTCATCCAGGTCGTCGCGACCGCCACCATCGCCGCGTACGTCAGCTTCGGCGGCCTGGGCCGGTACGTCTTCGACGGCCTCGCCCAGCGCGACCTCGTGCAGGTGCTCGGCGGAGCGGTGCTCGTCGCCGTCGTCGCCGTGGCCCTGGACCTGGTGCTGGCCGGCATCCAGCGCACCCTCTTCCGGCACCGCCGCTCAGCCGCCGCCCACTGACCACCGACCCCCGAGGAGACCCCCCATGAACCGCAGAACTCTGCTCGGCGGCCTGTTCGCCGCCGCCACCGTCCCCGCGCTCGCCGCGTGCAGCAGCGGCATCACGTCCCTGGAGGGCGGGGGCGGCTCCGGCGGCGGGGGCGGCTCCAGCGCCGACGGCATCGTCATCGGCACCGCCAACTTCACCGAGAACCAGATCCTCGGCCACCTGTACGCCGTCGTCCTGGAGGAAGCCGGGGTCAAGACCACGGTCCGCCCCAACCTCGGCACCCGCGAGATCCTCATCCCCGCGCTCAAGGGCGGTGACATCGACCTCCTCCCCGAGTACCAGGGCGCGCTCCTGCACTACCTCGACGCGAAGGCCGGGGCGCGCGGGGAGGGCGACATGCAGAACGCCCTGGCCATCGCACTCCCCAAGGGCCTTCAGGTCCTCGCGTACGGCAGGGCCGAGGACTCGGACGCTTTCGCGGTCACCCGCGGGACCGCCGAGAAGTACCGGCTGAAGTCCCTCGCCGACCTCGCCGCCCACAACGGCAAGCTTGTCATCGGCGCGGCGCCCGAGGTGAAGAAGCGGACCGTCGGCGCGGTCGGCCTCAAGGACGAATACGGCGTGGAATTCAAGGAGTTCAAGTCCCTCGACTCCTCGGGACCCCTCGTCAAGGGGGCGTTGAAGAAGGGCGACGTCGACGTCGCGAACCTCTTCACCACCGACACCGACATCGCCGCCGAGAACTGGGTCGTCCTCACCGACCCCAAGAACCTCATCCCGGGCCAGCACATCGTGCCGCTGATCGCCGACCGCAAGGCGGACTCGACCGTACGCAAGGCACTGGCCCGGCTGGGCAGCGCGCTCACCACCGAGGACCTGACCGAGCTCAACCGGCTGGTCGACAAGGACAAGAAGGACCCGGAGGACGTGGCGGCCGACTGGGCCGCGGCCCACAAGCTCGCGAAGCGCAAGTAGCAGAGCAGCGCCGGCGCACACGCGGGCCGGCACCACCTCAGCAAGGAGCCCTCATGGCCGACTCCCTGGTCGAGCGCCGCTCGATCGACGTCGTACCGGACAGCGAACGGCACGGCAGCGCCTTCTCCCAGTTCACCCTGTGGCTGGGCGCGAATCTCCAGATCACCGCCGTCGTCACGGGCGCGCTGGCGGTCGTCCTCGGCGGCGGCGCCTTCTGGTCGATCATCGGCCTGCTCGTCGGCAATCTGCTGGGCGGCGCGGTCATGGCCCTGCACTCGGCGCAGGGCCCGAAGCTGGGGCTGCCCCAAATGATCCAGTCCCGGGCTCAGTTCGGCGTCAAGGGCGCGGTGATCCCGCTGCTCCTGGTGATCGTCATGTACGTCGGCTTCTTCGCCAGCGGCAGTGTCCTCGCGGGCCAGGCCGTCGGCGAGCTGACCCACCTGGGCGACACGACGGGCATCATCGTCTTCGCCGCGCTCACCGGCGTCATGGCGACCGTCGGATACCGCGTGATCCACGCGCTGGGCCGGGTGGCGAGCGTCGTCTGCGCGCTGGCCTTCGTCTACCTCGGCTTCCGTCTCCTCGACCGTATCGACCTGGCGGACGTCCTCTCGGACCGGGCATTCGGACTCCCGATGTTCCTGCTCGCGGTCTCGCTCTCCGCGTCCTGGCAGCTCGCGTTCGGCCCGTACGTGGCGGACTACTCCCGCTACCTCCCGCGCACCACCAGTGGCCGCGCCACGTTCTGGTGGACCCTCGGCGGCTCGGCGCTCGGCTCGCAGTGGTCGATGACCTTCGGCGTGCTGGTCGCGGCGACGGCGGGCGGCGCGTTCCTGACGAGCCAGGTCGGTTACGTCGTCGCGCTGGGCGGCACCGGCCTGATCGCGTCGTTCCTCTACTTCGTGATCGCGCTCGGCAAGCTGACCATCAATGTGCTCAACACCTATGGCGGCTTCATGTCGATGGTGACCGGCGTCAGCGGATTCCGCGGCCGGCGGACCCTGTCCCGGCGCGGCCGGGCCGCCTACATCGCGGTCATCATGGTGGCGGGCACGGTGGTGGCCCTGCTGGGCAAGGACTCGTTCCTGACGTCCTTCAAGGACTTCCTGCTGTTCCTGCTGACCTTCTTCACCCCGTGGTCGGCGATCAACCTGGTCGACTACTACCTGATCTCGCGCGAGCGCTACGACATCGGGGCCCTGTCCGACCCCAACGGCCGCTACGGCGCGTGGCGTTGGGACGCACTCGCGGTGTACGGGATCGGCATCCTGATCCAGCTCCCCTTCCTGGTCACGCACTTCTACACGGGCCCGCTGGTCGCCCCGCTCGGCGGCGCCGACATCTCCTGGATCATCGGCCTGGCCGTCCCGGCCCTGCTGTACTGGCTGCTGGCCCGGCGCGACACGTCCCACATCCCCGACCGCACCCTCATGCCGCCGGAGGCCTCGGCGGAGGAGTCACCGGACCCGGGCGCGCCGTCGGCGGCGCGGACCGTGCGGTCTGGCTGAGAGGGGCGGGCAGAGGGGGCGGGCCGAGGACAGGCCGGGCCGCCCCCGGAAAAAGAGGGGGGCTACCCCCACTGACCCGGCGGTGGCCCGATCCGTAGCGTGAACACCATGGAAGCCCGCGACCCTGAGCTGAAAAAGGAACTCGACGCGACCCTGCACGCACGCAGGGAGCTCGGCCCGGACTACGAGTCCGCGCTCATCGAGTCATTTCTGGAGAAGGTCGACCAGCGCCTCGACAGCGCGGTGGACCGCCGCGTCCGGCGTCAGATGGCCGAGCAGCAGATGGTGGTCGCCCGGGGCGGCGCCAAGTCGTCCCACGAGGGCGCCGGCTTCGGCGAGCGGTTCGGCTTCGGAGCGATCTCCCTGGTCCTCGCCATCCCGCTGTCGGCGATCGGCGCGGTGAACGCGGACACCGAGGGCCTGGTGATCAGCTGGATAGGCATCGTCGGGGTCAACGCGGTCCACGCGGCACGGGGATGGCCGTGGACGCGGCGACGGCCCCGGGAGAAGTCCGACTGGGAGGACTGACGGGCCTGCGCGGGACCCCGGCCGGACAGGTCCGGGTCCCGCACAAGCACCGGAAGACTGCCGCGGGGACCGCCGCACCCCCGGTTGCCCGGGAGTCGGGACGACGGCGGTCCCCACGAGGAACACGGTCCGGGCCAGGGCCGGGATGCGTGTCCATGGCGTCCAAGGGGTCCGGGAGCCGCTCCGTAGCCCTTGACGCCGACAACAACCAATGTGCCGGACGCGTGTTAAGCCGGTGCTGCGCGAACGTGTCGTGCTCGTACCACTTTCGCGAAGCTACGGCGTCCCGTGGCCACGGGACGCCGCCAAGGCCCCGGCCCGGCCCGTTACTTGCTTTCCCGCGCCAGGAAGGCCAGCAGGTCCTGCCTGCTCACCACGCCCGTGGGCTTGCCCTCGACCAGCACGATCGCCGCGTCGTGGCCGCCCTTGGAGCCCAGCACGGCCATCAGGTCCTCCACGGGCTCGCCCGAGCCGACCTGCGCCAGCGGCGGGCTCATGTGCTTGTCCAGCGGGTCGCCCAGCGAGGCGCGCTGCGCGAACAGGGCGTCGAGCAGCTCCCGTTCGACGACCGAGCCGATGACCTCGGCGGCCATCACGTCGGGGTGTCCGGCGCCCGGCTTCACGATCGGCATCTGCGAGACGCCGTACTCACGCAGCACCTCGATCGCCTCGCCGACGGTCTCCTCCGGGTGCATGTGCACCAGCTTGGGGATGGGGCCCTCCTTGTACTTGAGGACGTCACCCACGCTCGCCGAGGGACCGGACTCCTCCAGGAAGCCGTAGTCCGCCATCCACTCGTCGTTGAAGATCTTGCTGAGGTAACCGCGGCCGCTGTCCGGCAGCAGTACGACGACGACGTCGTCGGGGCCGAGCCGCTCGGCGACGCGCAGCGCGCCCACGACGGCCATCCCGCAGGAGCCGCCGACCAGCAGGCCCTCCTCCTTGGCGAGGCGCCGCGTCATCTGGAACGAGTCCTTGTCCGACACGGCGACGATCTCGTCCGTGACGGTCGCGTCGTACGCCGTCGGCCAGAAGTCCTCACCGACGCCCTCAACGAGGTACGGGCGGCCGGAGCCGCCGGAGTACACGGAGCCCTCGGGGTCCGCGCCGATGACCTGGACCCGGCCCTCACTGACCTCCTTGAGGTAGCGCCCGGTGCCGGAGATCGTGCCGCCGGTGCCGACGCCCGTGACGAAGTGGGTGATCTTCCCCTCCGTCTGCGTCCACAGCTCGGGTCCGGTGGTCTCGTAGTGCGACCGCGGGTTGTTGGGGTTGCTGTACTGGTCGGGCTTCCAGGCCCCCGGGGTCTCCCGCACCAGACGGTCGGAGACGTTGTAGTACGAGTCCGGGTGGTCGGGGTCCACCGCGGTCGGGCAGACCACGACCTCGGCGCCGTACGCGCGCAGCACATTGATCTTGTCCGTCGAAACTTTGTCCGGGCATACGAAAATGCATTTGTAGCCCTTTTGCTGCGCCACGATGGCGAGTCCGACACCGGTGTTTCCACTGGTCGGCTCCACGATCGTGCCGCCGGGCAGCAGCGCGCCGCTCTCTTCCGCCGCCTCGATCATGCGCAGGGCGATCCGGTCCTTCACGGACCCGCCCGGGTTGAAGTATTCGACCTTGGCCAGGACTGTTGCCTGGATTCCGGCCGTCACAGTGTTGAGCCGCACAAGCGGGGTGTTGCCGACGAGGGTGATCATCGAGTCGTGAAATTGCACGGTCTTCTCCGGGGTCTCCGTGATGGTGCGGCCCAGCGTAAGTGTCGCGGGGACCGCGCGTTCACCTTCAGGCGCGATTGAACAGCACCCGCTACCGGGCAGTAAGCATGTGAGCGAGAGGCATCGAGGAGGTGGCTGCGACTGTGTCAAGGGCGAGGGTGGCACGACGGATCGCTGCGGGCGCCGCGTACGGAGGCGGCGGCATCGGTCTGGTGGGTGCGGCGGCGGTGGGGCTCTTCCTCGCCGAGGTCCAGCTGGCGAAGCGGTCCGTGGGCAGTGGTTCGGCCCCGGTTCCGCCGCCGGGGGACGGCCTGTACGGGATGCCCCTGAGCGGGCACACCGGGCTGCCGCCATTGCGGCTGGGCATGCTCGGCGACTCCACGGCGGCGGGCCAGGGCGTACGCCGGGCGGGCCAGACACCGGGGGCGCTGCTCGCCTCGGGGCTCGCGGCGGTGGCGGAACGGCCGGTGGAACTGCGCAATGTGGCGCAGCGGGGGGCCATGTCGGACGACTTGGAGCGCCAGGTCACGGCGCTGCTGCGGGATCCCGCGCGGCGGCCCGACGTCTGCGTGGTCATGATCGGCGCGAATGACGTCACGCACCGGATGCCGGCCACCCAGTCGGTCCGGCATCTGGTGTCCGCGGTACGGAGGCTGCGCACGGTCGGGGCGGAGGTGGTGGTCGCCACCTGCCCCGACCTGGGCACGATCGAGCCGGTCTACCAGCCGCTGCGTTGGGTGGCCCGCCGGGTCTCGCGCCAGCTCGCGGCGGCGCAGACGATCGGCACGGTGGAGCAGGGCGGGCGCACGGTGTCGCTGGGCGATCTGCTCGGCCCGGAGTTCCTGGCGAACCCCCGGGAGCTGTTCGGCCCGGACAACTACCACCCGTCGGCCGAGGGATACGCGACGGCGGCGATGGCGCTGCTCCCGACCCTCTGCGCGGCGCTGGGCCTTTGGCCGGAATCGGACCGGCTGGACGCCTCGCGCGACGAGGACATGCTCCCGGTGGCGAAGGCGGCCGCGGAAGCGGCATCGGCGGCGGGCACGGAGGTCACCGGTGCCCGAGGCCCCTGGGCCCTCCTGAAGCACCGCCGCCGCAGGCGCCTCCCCACCCACCCGAACACGGAACCGACCCCGTCGGAGGCGCGGCGGGCGTAGGCGGCTGCGGAGCGGGTACGGGCCGGCCGCGCTGGGTGCGTGTGTGGGTGCGGGTGCGTTGCGGGCGCACCTGCGCCGGGTGCGGGTTGCCTGCGGCGCCGTTCCCCTGACCCGCCCCTTCCCGAAACCGGGGCAGACCCCGGGCCCCGGACGGGCTGAAGTGCGGCCCGCCTGCCCAGGGGCGCGAGCGGGCGCCCATGCGCCCTGGGCGCGGCCCCACCGCATGCCCCGCGCGACCCCGCCGCGCCCACCCGCCCCCCACCCCCGTGGACGGAGTCCGCCGCAGCGGATCGAAGCCGGTGCGGGCCCCCGGGGCCGATCCGTGCGAGAGTCGCACGAAGAAGGTGAGCGGGCGCTTAGAAAAGAGGCCCGCATCACATCACCCGACACGTGCCCCGAGCCATACGTGCGGGTAACTTCCCACACAGCCCTGCCTTCTCGCCCTCATGGAGCCGTGATGCCCGAAGCCGTGATCGTTTCCGCCACCCGCTCACCCATCGGCCGCGCCTTCAAGGGCTCGCTGAAGGACCTGCGGCCCGACGACCTGACCGCCACCATCATCGAGGCCGCCCTGGCCAAGGTGCCGGAGCTCGACCCGCGCGACATCGACGACCTGATGCTCGGCTGCGGCCTGCCCGGCGGCGAGCAGGGGCACAACCTGGGCCGCGTCGTCGCCGTACAGATGGGGATGGACCACCTCCCCGGCTGCACCGTGACCCGGTACTGCTCCTCCTCCCTCCAGACCTCCCGCATGGCGCTGCACGCCATCAAGGCAGGCGAGGGCGACGTCTTCATCTCCGCCGGTGTCGAGATGGTGTCGCGCAGCGTCAAGGGCTCGTCGGACGGCATGCCGGACACCCACAACCCCCTCTTCGCCGACGCGGAGGCCCGTACCGCCGAGCGCGCCCAGCAGGAAGGCGCCGGCTGGCAGGACCCGCGCGAGGACGGGCTGATCCCCGACGCGTACATCTCGATGGGCCAGACCGCCGAGAACCTGGCCCGCACCAAGGGTGTGACCCGCCAGGACATGGACGAGTTCGGCGTGCGGTCGCAGAACCTCGCCGAGGCAGCCATCAAGAACGGCTTCTGGGAGCGGGAGATCACCCCGGTCACCACCCCCGACGGCACGGTCGTCAGCAAGGACGACGGCCCCCGCGCCGGCGTCACCCTCGAAGGCGTCCAGGGCCTCAAGCCGGTCTTCCGCCCCGACGGCCTGGTCACGGCCGGCAACTGCTGTCCGCTCAACGACGGCGCCGCCGCCCTGGTGATCATGTCCGACACCAAGGCGCGCGAGCTGGGCCTGACCCCGCTGGCCCGGATCGTCTCCACCGGCGTCTCCGGCCTCTCCCCCGAGATCATGGGGTACGGACCGGTGGAGGCGAGCAAGCAGGCGCTGCGCCGCGCGGGCCTGGGCATCGGCGACATCGACCTCGTCGAGATCAACGAGGCCTTCGCCGCCCAGGTCATCCCGTCCTACCGGGACCTCGGCGTCGACCTGGACAAGCTGAACATCAACGGTGGCGCCATCGCCGTCGGCCACCCCTTCGGCATGACCGGCGCCCGTATCACCGGCACGCTCATCAACGGCCTCCAGTTCCACGACAAGCAGTTCGGCCTGGAGACGATGTGCGTGGGCGGCGGCCAGGGCATGGCCATGGTCATCGAGCGCCTGAGCTGACCCCCGGAGGGGTCTGAAAGAGGTGGGCAGGGGGGTCGGGAAGCGGCTTTTGCGGCGCTTTCCGACCCCTTCCCCGTCAGCGTCGCGCCCTGTCCGTGACCTAATCTCCCCCAGGATGTGACCTATCTCCCCCGAAGAGGGCATCTTCGCAGGTCAGAGCCGTTTGTGGACCAAACACCGGGCCCAAAGACCTGTCCAATTCGTGACGTAATGCACTGACACCGGGCACGGCCGCACGACAAGCTGATGTAGGAAGTCGGGGGATCGATTGAAACCGGGAGTAAGTCAGTGAGTGCTATGCCTTTTGCCCTGCTGCTTACCGCGGCCGCTGCCACGGCCGTGGGCGGCGCCGCCCTGCACGCCGTCCACGGACTGCGCAAGCAGGTCAGCGCCCTGCGCACCGAGCTGGCGGCCTCCGCCGGGCACGGCGACGCCGGGGCCACCGTCCCGCAGCAGACCCGCGCTGCGGACACCGACGGGATACGGGTCGCCGTGGCCGAGGCGCTGGCCGAGGAACGCGAGCGCGAGCTGGCCGAGGCGCGTGCCTTCTGGGCCGCGCAGGAGTCCCGCGACGCGGCCGACGCCCCGTCGCTGCTCGGCGGCCTGTCCGGGCTCGGCGACGACGCCCCGTTCTTCGTGCCGCGCCAGGCCGACTTCGCGGGCCTCGAACCGTTCGACGTCTACGAGGCGCTCGAAGCCCTCGACAGCACGGACGCCGCGGACGGCTTCGACAGCGCCGACGTCGAGGCCGACCCGTACCCCGAGGACTCCCCGGAGCTGGCCGCCGCCCGCCGCCGCCACCCCTCGCACCCCTCCCACCGGGCCGAGCAGAGCATCCCGGTCCAGCCGACGGCCGCCACCGGCGACCATGACCGCACCGTGTCGCGGCTGGAGGAGCTCGCTCTCTCCGGCACGGCCCTCACCGACGTGCGTCCGGGACCGCTCGGCACACTCGATGTGTACGTCTTCACGGACGGCACGACGCTGTGCATGACCCCGGGCCACCGCGAGACCGCCGAGCGCCTCGCCGAGTCGCTGCGCGGCGGCAACGCCCCGGTCCTGCTGGGCGGCTCCGGCATCTCCGGCGCGTACGCGCTGACCTTTTCCTGCGGCGAGGAGAACGTCTACATCCTCGCCGACCGGGTCATAGCGTCGATGTAGCCGGCGCCCCGGTGCCTCGCGCTAACCCAGCACTTCCCCCGTCACGGCTTCCACGAGACCCACAGCCTCGTCCAGTTCCACGGACGAGGCTGTTTGCAGCGCTGCCGCCAGATCATGCCCGGCGACGGCGAGTTGGTCCGCGACGGCGAAGACCCCCGCGTCCGGCATGATCCGCGGCTCGCGTCCTGGCGACTCCAGCAGCTGGGCGCGTACGGACAATTCCCTGGCCAGCGCCAGTCCTTCGGCCGCGGAACCGCGCTGAAGGCGGCTCTGCGAGGCGGCGCGCAGCCGGTCGGCCAGTCGGTCCACGGTGGCCACCAAGGGCGTTGTATCGAGCACTCCGCGACCCTACGCGCCTCCCCGGGACTGTTGCCAACAGGCGAACGCTCAGGCACGGTGGCGTGAAGGAGCACTCGTGCGAAGCGTCCGGAGGCGCCGATGTCCCAAGTTTTCTCCGAAGAGACCCACCGAAACCTGCTCTCCCGAATCCCCCATTGCACCGGTCGTGAAATCTCCGACTGGCTCCGTGCCGTAGACGACGGTCCCTCCCTCTTCCGCTTCGAGGAAAAGGTCAGCTGGCTCCGGAGTGAACACCATCTCGCCTACGGTCACGCGAAAGCGATCATCCACGAGTACGACCTGAGGCGGGCCGCCCGCAAACTTCTCTGATCCACGGCAACAAGAAGGGCCCGCAGGCGGTGCCTGCGGGCCCTTCTTCATGGCTCGATCAGCGCTCGATCAGCCGGGCTGGATCAGCCGGGCTGGATCAGCCGGGAGCGACCGCTAGTCGTTCCCGCTGAAGATCGCGACGAGTCGCAGCATCTCCAGGTAGATCCACGCCAGGGTCATGGTGAGGCCGAAGGCCGCCAGCCAGGACTCCTCGCGCGGTGCGCCGTAGGCGATGCCGTCCTCGACCTGCTTGAAGTCCAGGGCGAGGAAGAACGCGCCGAGCAGCACACCGACGACACCGAAGAGGATGCCCATGGGACCGCTGCGGAAGCCGAGGCCGTCGCCGCCGCCGAAGACCATGAAGAGCAGGTTCACGGCGGTGAGCACCAGGAAGCTGATCGCGGCGATCATCAGGTAGCGCGTGAAGCGCTGGGTGACGCGGATGATGCGGGTCTTGTACAGCACGAGCATGGTGACGAAGACCGCCATCGTGCCCAGTACTGCCTGCATCGCCGCGCCCTGCGCCACGTACTCGTTGATGTAATTGCTGATGGCACCCAGGAAGACGCCCTCGAAGGCCGCGTACGTCAGGATCAGCGCCGGGACGGGCTTGCGCTTGAAGGCCTGGACGAGGCCGAGCACCATCGCCACGAGGGCGGCGCCGATGGCCAGACCGAGGCCGAGGTCCATGACCCAGGCGACGGTCGCGCCGGCGATCAGGACGCCGAGCGTGCTGCCCGTCCGTACGACGACGTCGTCCAT
Source organism: Streptomyces sp. A5-4 (assembly GCF_051131715.1). NCBI lineage: Bacteria > Bacillati > Actinomycetota > Actinomycetes > Kitasatosporales > Streptomycetaceae > Streptomyces > Streptomyces sp. A5-4. The sequence goes on from NZ_CP178591.1 coordinate 3,032,920, forward strand.
CGTCATCACGGAGCCGCGCGGCGGTGCCTGCGGAGCTCCGTACTGGGTGTCCTGCTGGGCGTAAGGGTTCGTCGCGTACGGGTTCGTGGCGCCCTGGGCGTACGGGTTGCCCTGCGCCGTACCTACGGCGGGGCCCCCGGCCTGCGGCGTCGCGCTGAAGCCCGCGGTGCCGTTGTCGCGGCTGAAGCCCCGTCGCGAGAAGACCGGGTTGCTGCTCCTCATCTCACTCCTCCATGGCCACCGTGCGTGGCCTTGGGGTCAAGCGTAATGGGAAAGCAAAGCGAACACCCTACTGCCAGGGGAGGATCTTTCCGCGACCTTGCCGCGGGCCCGGGGCCACAGGTGGCCTGCGGACGCCCCCGGGCCGGGGACACGGAGGCGGGAGCCCGCACCCGAACGAGTTGAAGGTGCCCGGAGCCGGACTTGAACCGGCACGCCCCGAGGGGCAGCGAGGTTTAAGCTCGCCGTGTCTGCATTCCACCATCCGGGCAGGGTGTCGCGGCTCCGCAATTGGCGGGTCAGAGCCTATCCGGAGGCGTCCCCCGAACAGCGGAACAGCGATCCGATGTTGTCTTATTTTATTGGCGCCTGAGGGTGTGTCAGACCACGTAAAGAGCCATCGGCACATGCCGGACGCGGTGGGCGGTCGCAGCAGCAGCCGCGCGGGAATGACGGAAACTCGACTGCCCGCGCGGGCCCCCCGGGCGTGGCCCGGCTCTCGGGGTTGACGTCATACCAAAGGAGGACTCCGGGGCGGCGGGTCCGACTCAGGGTGGCCACGGGAACGGGCACGGGGGCTGATCCGCGAGGGCCGGTCGGCCGGGACGATGAAGAAGTCCCCCAAGCGTCCCCGACAGGAGCCCCCTCGTGACCACCACCACTGCTCACCGCGCCACCGCGGTCGCCGCACGCGCCACCGAGCTGTCCAAGGTCTACGGACAGGGCGAGACCCAGGTGGTCGCGCTGGATCAGGTCACCGTCGACTTCCGGCAGGGCGAGTTCACCGCGATCATGGGCCCGTCCGGCTCCGGCAAGTCCACGCTGATGCACTGCGTCGCGGGCCTCGACAGCTTCTCCGCCGGCTCCGTCCGGATCGGCGACACCGAGCTGGGCACCCTGAAGGACAAGCAGCTCACGCAGTTGCGCCGGGACAAGATCGGCTTCATCTTCCAGGCGTTCAACCTGCTGCCGACGCTGAACGCGCTGGAGAACATCACGCTGCCGATGGACATCGCGGGCCGCAAGCCCGACCAGGAGTGGCTGAACACGGTCATCGAGATGGTCGGCCTGTCCGGGCGTCTCAAGCACCGCCCCACGGAGCTCTCCGGCGGCCAGCAGCAGCGCGTCGCCGTGGCCCGCGCCCTGGCCAGCCGCCCCGAGATCATGTTCGGCGACGAGCCGACCGGAAACCTGGACTCGCGCTCCGGCGCCGAGGTCCTGGGTTTCCTGCGCAACTCCGTGCGCGAGCTGGGCCAGACCGTCGTCATGGTCACCCACGACCCGGTGGCCGCCGCCTACGCGGACCGCGTGATCTTCCTCGCCGACGGCCGGATCGTCGACGAGATGCTGCACCCGAGCGCGGACGGCGTCCTCGACCGGATGAAGGAGTTCGACAGCAAGGGCCGCACCAGCTGATCCCACGGCTCGTAGCGCGTACGCCCCCTCCCTCCGGCCGCTCCCACCCCAGGACTGACTGACACATGTTCCGAACCGCCCTGCGCAATGTGCTCGCGCACAAGGCCAGGCTGCTGATGACCGTGCTCGCCGTAATGCTCGGCGTGTCCTTCGTCTCCGGCACCCTGATCTTCTCCGACACCATCGGCAACGCCTTCAAGAACAAATCGGCGAAGAGCTTCGACCATGTGTCGGTCGCCATCCGCCCCGGCGTCTCCTCCGGCCCCTCCGACGAGGCCCAGGAGGCCAAGAGGCAGCCGGTGCTGACCGACGCCCTGCTGAAGAAGGCGCAAGGCCTTCCCGGCGCCGCGTCCGTGATCGGTGACATGTCCGGCTTCACCGCGCTCGCCGACAAGAACGGCAAGCTCGTCGGCCAGGACTGGGGCACCACCGGCGCCAACTTCTACCCCGGCGCGGACGGCAAGGACGCCCGCTACGCCTTCACCGCCGGGCAGGCACCGAAGCGGGCCGGCGAGATCGCGGTGGACAGCCGCACCGCCGAGCGCACCGGCTACAAGGTCGGCGACACCGCCCGGCTGTCCACCGACGGCCCGGTGACCAAGCAGACGATCAGCGGCATCTTCGACACCTCCAACGGCAATGTGGTGGCCGGCGGCAGCCTGGTGCTGTTCGACAACGCGACCGCGCCCAAGGTGCTCGGCAAGACCGAGTACGACGAGATCGACATCAAGGCCGCCGCCGGCACCTCCCAGGCGACGCTGAAGAGCGCGGCCGAGAAGATCCTACCGAAGGACACCGAAGCGGTCACCGGCGCCACGCTGGCCGCCGACCAGGAAGCGCTGATCAACGAGCAGACCAACTCGCTGAGCCAGGCCATGCTGTACTTCGCCGGCATCTCGCTCTTCGTCGGCATCTTCATCATCGCCAACACCTTCACCATGCTGGTGGCCCAGCGCACCAAGGAACTGGCGCTGATGCGCGCCATCGGCGCCTCACGCCGCCAGGTGACCCGTTCCGTACTGATCGAGGCGTTCATCGTCGGTCTGATCGCCGCGGCCACGGGCTTCGCCGTGGGCATCGGTATCGCGCTCGGCCTGCGCTCGGTGGTCAACGGCCTCGGCGGCACGCTGCCCGACGGCCCGCTGGTCGTCGCCCCGATGACGGCCGTCGTCGCCCTGATCATCGGTGTGGTGGTGACCATGCTCGCCGCGTGGCTGCCCGGCCGCCGGGCCGCGAGGATTCCGCCGGTCGCCGCGATGAACAGCGTGCATGCGTCGCCGACCGTGCGCGGTCTGGTCGTACGCAACACCATCGGCTCGGTCATCGCCGCACTCGGCGCCGGCGCCCTCTTCATGGGCGTGTCCGTGGGCGGCCAGGACGGCATGCCGTACATGGCCCTGGGCGCGGGTCTGATGCTCATCGGCACCATCGTGCTCACCCCGCTGCTGTCGCGGCCCTTCATCGCCGCCATGACGCCCCTCCTGAAGCCGTTCGGCGTCACGGGCAACCTGGCCAGGCAGAACTCGCTGCGCAACCCGCGTCGTACCGCGTCCACCGCCGCCGCGCTGATGATCGGCCTCACCCTCATCACCGGCATGACGGTGATCGCGATCTCCATGCAGAGCGCCATCAACAAGATGGCGACGGACTCCCTGAAGTCCGACTACACGATCTCCATGGCGAACTACCAGCCGCTCTCCCCCACCGTGGAGAAGAAGCTGGCCGCGCTCCCCGAGGTGGCCGCGAGCAGCCCGATGCGCTCCGCGTACGGCGAGATCGACGGCGGCTTCACCAACATCAACGGTGTCGACGAGAAGCGCATCGGCCAATTGCTCAGTCTCGACTTCGTCAGCGGCTCGCTGGACGGTCTGACCGGCGACACCACGGTCGTGGACAAGGAGACCGCCGAGGACAAGGGCCTGCATCCGGGCGACACCACGTCGGTGAAGTTCGACGACGGCAAGACGGTGAAGCTGAAGGTCATCGGCGTCTACCAGCCGAACGAAATGATCAACGGTCTGTTCACGCCGACCGCGGTGGTCGACCCGCATCTGGAGAAGGTCGCCGACCAGCAGGTGCTGGTGAAGATGAAGGACGGCACCTCCGCCAAGGCGGAGGACACCATCGTCAAGGCCCTCGGCGAGAATCCCGCCATCAAGATCCAGGACAAGCAGGCGATCAGCGACGAGATCAGCGGCACCATCAACCTGATGCTCTACATGCTGTACGGGCTGCTGGGCATGGCCGTCCTGATCGCGGTGCTCGGTGTCGTCAACACCCTCGCGATGTCGGTCTTCGAGCGCAAGCACGAGATCGGGATGCTCCGGGCCATCGGCCTGGACCGTTCGAAGGTCAAGCAGATGGTGCGGCTGGAGTCGGTCGTCATCTCCCTGTTCGGCGCGGTGCTCGGTGTCGGCCTCGGGATCTTCCTGGGCTGGGCCGCGGGCAGCGGCATCAGTGACTCGATGAAGACGTACACCATGCAGATCCCGGTCGGCCGGATCGCGATCTTCCTGGTGACCGCCGCGCTGGTGGGCGTGCTGGCCGCGATGTGGCCGGCGCGCAGCGCGGCCAGGCTGAACCCGCTGGCGGCGATCAAGGCCGAGTAGTCCGCGGGCGGTACGCAGAGAAGTGGGCCGACTCCCGTGACGGGGGCCGGCCCACTCGGCTGTGCGGGCTCGGCTGTGCGGGCTCAGCTCGGGCCCGCGCCCCAGACCCGGGCGCGCAGCGGCATTCCGGAGGTTCCCCCCGCCACCGGCCGTACCGCGAGGACCTGATTGACCCCGATCTTGTTGTGCTCGAAGGACAGGGCGGACGCCACCATGTACAGCTTCCAGACGCGGGCCCGGCCCACCGAAGTGGCCCGGACCGCCTGGGCCCAGTTCGCCTCCAGGTTGGCCACCCAGTGGCGCAGCGTCAGGGCGTAGTGCTCACGGATGGACTCGACGTCCCGGACCTCGAAGCCCGCCTCCTCCAGCGTCCCCGCGGTCCGTCCCACCGGCGCCAGCTCCCCGTCGGGGAAGACGTACGCGTCGATGAACTCGTCCACGTGGTACGCCGATTCGTCCGGCTCGGGGCGGCGCGCGATCTGGTGGTTGAGCAGCCGTCCGCCCGGCTTCAGCAGGGCGAAGAGGTCGTCCGCGTACTCCCGGTACTGGACCGAGCCGACGTGCTCGGCCATCCCGACCGACGAGATCGCGTCGTACGGGCCGTCCCTGACGTCCCGGTAGTCCTGCACCCGGATCTCGATGCGGTCGGTCAGGCCCTCCTCGGCGATGCGCTTGCGGGCGTACGCGGCCTGCTCGGTGGAGAGGGTGATGCCGGTGACCCGCGCGCCGTACTCGCGCGCCGCGTGGATCGCCATCGAGCCCCAGCCGCAGCCCACGTCGAGCAGCCGGTCGCCCTCCTTGAGTGCCAGCTTGCGGCTGATCAGGTCGAGCTTGTCGCGCTGGGCCTCTTCGAGGGTGAGCCCCTCGTCGAAATAGGCGCAGGAGTAGACCATCGAGGGGCCGAGCACCAGTGCGTAGAAATCGTTGCCCACGTCGTAGTGGTGGCTGATCGCCTCCTTGTCGCGGCGCCTGGTGTGCAGCGGGCCGCTGCGGCGGCGCACCTCCTCGCGGGGCGGGGCGGGCGGCGGCAGCAGGCCCACCAGCCCGACCAGGCCGCGGGCGGCGGCGCGCAGCTTGGGGTCGCGGATCGGGTGGACGGTGGACTTGGCGTCCTGGCCGCGCTCCCACAGCAGATGGGAGAGGCGGTCCAGGCCCTCGTACAGATCGCCCCTGATCTCGATCTCGCCGGCCACCCAGGCGCGGGCGAGGCCCAGTTCGCCCGGTTTCCAGAGCAGCCTGCGCAGGGCGCGACGGCTGTGGATGACGAGAGTGGGGGCGTCGGGCGGTCCGGCTTCGGAGCCGTCCCAGGCCTTGATGCGGACGGGTAGTGGTGACCCGAGGAGTTCCTCGGCAAGCGCGGTCAGCCGCAGGGCGGCGTCGGCCATGGTGCACACCTCCGTGACGGTGGAGCCAGGGAATGCCGGCGAGATACATCCCAGATAACACCGCGGGGTACCCCACAGCATCCCGGTACCGGGTAAGGGGTGGGCAAAGTGAGTGGTAGTGACAACTACCGTGGCCGGAAAAAGCCTCAGGGGCCGCCCGCACCACGGATGGCGGGCGGCCCCTGAGGCCTGGAGTTCGTACGGGTACTACTGGCCCGGCGTCAGGACGCCTTGGCCTTCTCACCCTCGGCGGGCACCGTGGCCTTGGCCCTGGCGGCGGGGGCCGGGGCGGGCTTGGCGGCCTCGTAGAACTCCTCGCGGGGAGTCTCCATGGCGCCGAGCGAGACGACCTCGCGCTTGAGGAACATCGCGAGGGTCCAGTCCGCGAGGACGCGGATCTTGCGGTTCCAGGTCGGCACGGCCATGCCGTGGTAGCCGCGGTGCATGTACCAGGCGAGACGGCCCTTGAGCTTGATCTTCACCTTGCCCATGACGATCATCGCGACGCCCTTGTGCAGGCCGAGACCGGCGACGGCACCCTTGTTGGCGTGGCTGTAGTCCTTCTGCGGGAAGCCGCGCATCCCGGAGATGACGTTGTCGCCGAGGACCTTGGCCTGGCGCAGCGCGTGCTGGGCGTTCGGCGGGCACCAGGCGTTCTCGGCGCCGGCCTTGCGGGCGGCCATGTCGGGCACCTGGGCGTTATCGCCCGCGGCCCAGATGTAGTCCGTGCCCTGCACCTGGAGCGTCGTCTGCGTGTCCACGTGACCGCGCGGGCCGAGCGGCAGGCCGTAGCGGGCCAGCGCCGGGTTGGGCTTCACGCCGGCGGTCCACACGAGGGTGTTGGAGTCGACTTCGAGGCCGTTGTTGAGCATCACGTGACCGTCGACGCAGGAGTCCATGCCGGTCTTGAGGTAGACCTCGATGCCGCGGGACTCCAGGTGCTCCTTGCCGTACGCGCCGAGCTTGGGCCCGACCTCGGGAAGGATCTTGTCGGCCACGTCGACGAGGACGAAGCGCATGTCCTCGCGCTTGACGTTGGTGTAGTACTTGGCCGCGTCGCGGGCCATGTCCTCCACCTCGCCGATGGTCTCGGCGCCCGCGAAGCCGCCGCCCACGAAGACGAAGGTGAGCGCCTTGCGGCGGACGTCCTCATCGGTGGTCGAGTCGGCCTTGTCGAGCTGCTCAAGGACGTGGTTGCGCAGGCCGATGGCCTCTTCCACACCCTTCATGCCGATGCCCTGCTCGGCGAGGCCGGGGATCGGGAAGGTGCGCGAGACCGCGCCGAGGGCGATGACCAGGTAGTCGAAGGGCAGCTCGTAGGCCTCGCCGACGAGCGGCGCGACCGTGGCGACCTTGCGGTCCTGATCGATGGTGGTGACCCGACCGGTGAGCACCTCGGCCTTGGGCAGGACGCGTCGCAGCGGTACGACGACGTGCCTCGGCGAGATGCTGCCGGCGGCGGCTTCGGGGAGGAAGGGCTGGTACGTCATGTACGAGCGCGGGTCGACGACCGTGACGGTCGCTTCCGCGTAACGCATCTTCTTGAGAATGCGTCGAGCTGCGTACAGGCCTACGTACCCACCGCCTACTACGAGGATCCTGGGACGCTCCGTGGTGCTCATGCCATCGAGTATCCACCCCTTACCGGGGGGTGGCTCGTGAGCCCCTTCACAAGCACTCCGACCGCTTCTGCTACACTGCGCCGCTCGCGTGACGCAGGTCATGGTGCGGCAGGGGAACCACTGCGCCGGGCGGGACGTTGGAAACCCCCTGTGAGCTGGCAGCTCGGCGGATTTCTCGCGGTGTACCACCGGCCCGGTTCAGGTGGACGTCACACGCCCCGGGCGTCCGGCGGATGGGCGGTGGACACCCACGAGCGGCCCCGTCGACCCCCACTCGCCCAAATGGAGGCCGGGAGGCCTCCATTCCTTGTGAAGAACTTCACGAAGTTCGTCGGGGGGTGTGAGGCAGCTGCCTCAACGGCCGGACGTGCGTCGCTCGATACGCCTACAGGACGCCCCCTTCGCCGTGAACGCCCGCCTCGGCGCCGGGCTTGGGGACGACGGCCCTCCAGACCTTCCCGACCAGCCCACCGGCCGCGCCGTCCTTGAGGTTCAGCGGGGCCGCGCCACCGGAACGGCCCGGTCCGGCAGGAGTGGTGTCGGCGTGGGCCGGCGCTGCGGCGCCGACCAGGGCACCCGCGAGAGCCAGGCCGGCAAGTACGCGCTTCGTGTTGTTCATGACCGACTCAACGATCAGAGTCGATCTTGGTCACTTCCTCGGCTGTTCCGCCATCTTGAAAGCGATGCCGTCGAGGATGTCGTGCTCGCTGACGACCACTTCCGCAGCCCCCACCCGCTCCATGATCGCGAGCAGTACGAGCGCGCCCGCCACGATGACGTCCACCCGCCCCGGATGCATGACGGGGATCGCGGCCCGCTCCTCGTGGGTCGAGGTGAGCAGCATCCCGGTGACCTCCTTGACCCGCTCGTAGGAGATCCGGGCGTGGTGGATCACCGACGGGTCGTAGGTGTCGAGGCCCAGTGCGACGGCCGCGACCGTCGTCACCGACCCCGCGAGCCCGACCAGGGTGCGGGCCTCACCGAGCGGCACCCGTTCCTCGGCGCGGTCCAGGGCGGCCCGGATGTCGGCGCGGATCGCGGTGATCCCGCCGAGGGTGGGCGGGTCGGAGGTGACCCCGTCGTGGACGAGGTGGCGCTCGGTCATCCGCACGCAACCGATGTCGACCGAGTGGGCGGCCCGCACCCGGTCGTCGCCGACGACGAACTCCGTCGAGCCACCGCCGATGTCCACCACGAGGTACGGCCTGGGCAGGTCGGCGCGGCCCGTGAGCTCCCTGGTCGCCCCGGTGAAGGAGAGCTCGGCCTCCTGGTCGCCGGTGACCACCTCGGGCTCGACGCCCAGGATGTCGAGGACGCCGCGCACGAAGTCGTCGCGGTTCTCCGCGTCGCGCGAGGCGGAGGTCGCCACGAAGCGGACCTTCTCGGCGCCGTGCGCCTTGATGACCTGCGCGTACTCCCGGCAGGCGGCGAAGGTGCGCTCCAGCGCCTCGGGGGCGAGGCGACCGGTGCGGTCGACGTCCTGGCCCAGGCGCACGATCCGCATCCGGCGGTCGATGTCGACGAGCTCGCCGGTGGCCGGATCGGCGTCCGCGACGAGCAGCCGGATGGAGTTCGTACCGCAGTCGATCGCGGCGACGCGGGTCATGCCTGGGCCCTGTCGGTGACCTGTGCAATGTCGGTGGCCGGCGCCCGCGACTTGTCGGTGCAGGGCGTCACGCACGGGCCCTTGGCCCACCAGTCGGCGGGCAGCTTCGCGATGGCCTCGTCGCCGAGCGGGTTCACGCCGGGTCCCGCGGCCAGCGAGTGGCCGACCAGGACGTGCAGGCACTTCACCCGGTCCGGCATGCCGCCCGCGCTCGGGAAGCCCTCCAGGACCTCGATGAGGTCACGGCGCCGGATGTAGTCCTCGTGGGCCGCGCGGTAGGCGGCGGCCAGCTCGGGGTCCTCGGCGAGCCTGGCCGTCATCTCCTTCATCAGGCCGTCGGCCTCCAGCGTGCCGATCGCGGACGCGGCGCGCGGGCAGGTCAGGTAGTACAGCGTCGGGAACGGCGTGCCGTCCTCCAGCCGCGGGGCCGTCTCGACCACGTCGGGCAGGCCGCACGGGCAGCGGTGCGCGATGGCACGCAGGCCGCGCGGCGGGCGGCCGAGCTGGAGCTTGAACGCGGCGATGTCCGCGTCGGTGGGCTCGGTGCGCGGAGTGGTCGGGGGTGCGGCTTCCATGCGAGCTTTCGTGCCTTCGTGTTCGTGGTTCGTGGTGGCGGAGGTGCTACCGGCTACGGCTGCTGGTCCGGGCGGTCGGCTTCGTCCACGCCGTCCCAGAAGTTGTCGTACCAGGGGCGGTCGGCCGCGCCGTCGTCGGTGCGGCGCTTGTCGCGCGCGTCGGGGTCGAAGACGGTGTAGCCCGTCTCCCCCGGCTTCACCAGATGCAGGTGCTCCCGGGCGAGACGCTCGACGTACACGTCGTCCTGGAGGCGGGCCTTCTCGTCCCGCAGCTCCTCGACCCGGCCGCCGGCCTCACGCATCCGCTGCTGCTCCTGGGTGATCTCGCCGCGCTGCGACACGTACTGCCGCATCGGGTAGGCGAGGGCCACGATCAGCGAACAGAGCACAAGCACCAGCAGCGCGGCCCGGCCGGTGAGCCGGGAGCGGCGGGCCTGGCGGCGGTTCTGCGAGCGGTAGACGCGGGCGGCGGTCTGCTCACCGAGCAGCTTGAGCCTGGTCGCGGTGGAGAACCGGTCCCGGTTCTTCCCAGCCATGGCCTCGTCTCCCCTTTACGCAGGCGTACGCACGCCCACGCACGGACGTCCCCGGACACGGTACGGGACCGAGTGCGGGGACGTACGTACGACAGGGCGGTCGGCCCCGGTTACTACCTGCTGGTGTTCCTACTGACCGGTGCGGAAGCGCGGGAACGCGCTGCGGCCGGCGTACACCGCGGCGTCGTCGAGGATCTCCTCGATGCGCAGCAGCTGGTTGTACTTGGCGACGCGCTCGGAGCGGGCCGGGGCGCCGGTCTTGATCTGGCCGCAGTTGGTGGCGACGGCCAGGTCGGCGATGGTGACGTCCTCGGTCTCGCCGGAGCGGTGCGACATCATGCACTTGAAGCCGCTGCGCTGCGCGAGCTCGACGGCGTCCAGGGTCTCGGTCAGCGAACCGATCTGGTTGACCTTGACGAGCAGCGAGTTGGCGGCGCCTTCCTCGATGCCGCGGGCCAGCCGCTCCGGGTTGGTGACGAAGAGGTCGTCGCCGACGATCTGGACCTTGCTGCCCAGCTTGTCGGTGAGGACCTTCCAGCCCGCCCAGTCGTCCTCGTACAGCGGGTCCTCGATGGAGACGAGCGGGTACGAGGCGACGAGCTCCTCGTAGTACTCGGTCATCTCGGCGGCCGAGCGGGACTTGCCCTCGAACTCGTACGCGCCGTCCTTGTAGAACTCGGACGCGGCGACGTCGAGCGCGAGCGCGATCTGCTCGCCCGGGATGTAACCGGCCTGCGCGATGGCCTCAAGGATGAGGTCGAGCGCGGCGCGGTTGGAGTCCAGGTTCGGGGCGAAGCCGCCCTCGTCGCCGAGGCCGGTGGACAGGCCCTTGGTCTTCAGGACGGACTTGAGGGTGTGGTAGACCTCCGTGCCCCAGCGCAGCGCCTCGGAGAAGGACTCCGCGCCGATCGGCGCGATCATGAATTCCTGAATGTCCACGTTGGAGTCGGCGTGCGACCCACCGTTGAGGATGTTCATCATCGGGACGGGCAGCAGGTGCGCGTTGGGTCCGCCGAGGTAGCGGAAGAGCGGCAGGTCGGACGCCTCGGAAGCGGCGTGCGCGACGGCGAGCGAGACGCCGAGGATGGCGTTCGCGCCGAGCGAGCCCTTGTTCTCAGTGGCATCCAGGTCGCACATGGCCTGGTCGATCAGGCGCTGCTCGGTGGCGTCGTAGCCGACGAGCTCCGGGCCGATCTGCTCGATGACGGCGAGGACTGCCTTCTCGACGCCCTTGCCGAGGTAGCGGTTCGGGTCACCGTCGCGAAGTTCGACGGCCTCGAACGCGCCGGTGGAAGCACCGGAGGGAACGGCAGCACGACCGGTGCTGCCGTCGTCGAGGCCGACCTCGACCTCGACCGTGGGGTTGCCTCGGGAGTCCAGGATTTCCCGGGCTACGACGACGTCGATGGACGGCACGAGAGCATCTCCTTATGGGGTGTGACGCTAGGGGTGCAGGGTCACTTTGGCCTTGCGCCAAGAGCCTAACCGGCTCGGGGGCATCAACCGGCCGATCGCCCGTTCCCTGGGACAAGAACACGCACTTGCCGGGGCAAATAATGACGAAACCCCGGCCCGGCGCGTACGGGGGAGAACGCGCCGGGCCGGGGTGGTTCTGTGGGGCGAGCCCCTCAGCCGCTCAGCTGCTCAGATTCGAGCTCACTTGAGGTGCAGCTGCTGGCCCGGGTAGATGACATCGGCGTCGGTGACGATGTCCTTGTTCAGCTCGAAGACCTTGTCCCAGCCGCCCTTGACCTTCTCGGCCTTGGCGATCTTGCCGAGGGTGTCGCCGGCCTTGACCTTGTACTCGCCGTCGCCCTTCTTGATGGGGGCGGCGGCCTTGGCCTCGGCCTGCGGGGCGGAGCGGACCTCGCTGCGCGAGGCGGGCTGCTCGGCGGCGCGCGGCTCGGCCTGCTTCTGCTCCTGCTGCGGCTCGGCCTGCTTCTGCGTGTCGGAGCCCGAGGCGTCGACACCCGGGTCCACACCGTCGTTGGTGAGGCCACCGGCGCCGGCGCATGCCCAGGCACCCGGGCCCTGGAGGTCGAGGAGACGCTCGGCAGCAGCGATCTGCTGGCTCTTGGAGGCCTGGGCGGCGCTCGGGGCGTACTGCGTACCGCCCGCTGCGGCCCAGCTGGACGGCGAGAACTGCAGGCCGCCCGAGTAGCCGTTGCCGGTGTCGATGGACCAGTTGCCGCCGGACTCGCACTGGGCGACGGCGTCCCACGTCTCGACGGAGGCCGCCGAGGCGGAGGACGCGCCCATCAGCGGGGCGGCGATGACAGCGCCGCTGATGCCGGCGAGCGCGGCGACACGGGTGGCCTTGGACGGGCGACGGTGCTTGGCCTTGCTGGAAAACAGCATGTGACATCTCCTCACCGACGCCTACGAGGTGAGCTGTCGGGTTCGGGCCAAGTGAGTTGCCCGGCTGCACGTACGGATGCGCAGCTTTACCCCTAGCCGGTTCCGGTTCGTCTCTCGACGGCCGGGCCCGGCGCTTACCTGGGTCCCCCGCTCCTGCCTACGGCGCTTTACGCGTCGGTTCCCCCCGACCGACGGCAGGATTCGGCGTGACGGTCGACGGGGCCCGCGGTGGCGAGCGGTCCGACCGTAAACACACGACTCCCTGATGTCCAAAGGCGAACATCAGGGAGATATCCCCCTTACTTGCTTCCGCGGCGAGGGCATCCGTGCAGGTCAGAGGCGACACGAGGAGGGCTTGTCGGCGGGACACGCCAGTTGAGACAAAGAGACCCTTGTCTCACTGGCGCCAAACCGGACATTCGACCGCGAACTACCCCTGCTTCGCGGTCAGATCAAGGCTCTGGCCGGGGCGGATGAGGTCCGCGTCGGAGCCGACGACACCCTCGTTCGCCTCGTAGATCGCCGACCAGCCGCCCGAGACGTCGTGCGTGTCGGCGATGGTCCAGAGGCTGTCACCGGCGACGACGACGTACTCGCCGTCCGTGGCGACGGCGTCGTCCGCGTCACGTGCCGATCCGTCACCTCGTGAGGCATGACGCCCCGATTCACGCGACTCATCCGCATGTCCGGTGGCGGCTTCGGCGCTCTCGCCGGGCTCCTCGGCCTTCCCGCCGCGGTGCTTGCCCTGCGGCGTGCCCTCTTCGGTGGTGGGCGCCGCGGACTTCTCCGCGGGCTTCCGGGGGGCCTGGGAGGGCGTCGCGGACGCGGGGGGCGCGGTCGGGTCGGCGGAGTCGGTCGACTTCGCGGAGTCGCCCGTCTTCGGCTTCGCCGGGTCCCCCGTCGTTCCCTTCACGTCCTCGGCCCCGTCGGCCTCGGCCGGGTCCGGGGTGTCCGACGGCTTCGGCGCGGTGGCGCCGTCGGCCGGCTCGGCGTTGTCGCCCGCCGCCAGGCCCGAGATCACCGAGCAGCTCGGCCAGGCCTGCGGGCCCTGGTCGGCGAGCACCTTGTCCGCGATCTGGATCTGCTGCGAGCGGCTGGCGAGGTCGGCGCGCGGCGCGTACGCCGTACCGCCGAAGCTCTTCCAGGTGTCCTGCGAGAACTGGAGCCCGCCGTAGTACCCGTTACCGAGGTCGGCGCTCCACATGCCGCCGCTCTCGCATTCGGCGACCCGGTCCCAGGTCGCTGCTTCGGCCGCGCCCGCGCTGGTGGCACCGAGCAGTGGGATGGCGATGGCCGAGCCGGCGACTCCCGCCGCTACGACGAGGGCCGGAGCCTGACGCGGGCGGCGATGCCGGCCGTTCGCGGAGAGCATGCGGTTGCCTTTCGAGTGACGGCTGAGATGACGGTGAAGGTAGCCGTACTCGAACGTTTGTTACAAGTCGATGCAGCAGAGATCACGTGAAGGTCTCAACATTGACGTCCCGTCACTCCTGTTTCATCCCGAACTCGACCGGAAGCGTGCGCAGTCCGCGCATGATGAGTCCCCCGCGCCAGCGCAAATCGTCATGCTCCACCGCAAGCCGCAAGTCCGGAAGGCGCCGGAGCAGCGTCGCGAGCGCCGTCTGTCCCTCCAGCCGCGCGAGCGGTGCGCCGAGGCAGTAGTGGATGCCGTGCCCGTAGCCGAGGTGCTGATTGTCGGTCCGTGAGAGGTCCAGCGTGTCCGGGTCGTTGAACCTTTCGGGGTCCCGGTCGGCGGCGGCGAGCACCACCAGAACGGGGTCGCCCGCCGCGATGTCCTCGCCGCCCAGCGTCAGCGCCTCGGTGGCGTACCGCCAGGTCGCCAGCTCCACCGGGCCGTCGTAGCGCAGGAGTTCCTCGACGCCGGTGGCGAGCAGCTCCGTGTCGCCCTCGGCCAAGGCCTGCTGGAGCCGCTCGCGTTGAACCGGATTGCGCAGCAGTGCGTACATACCGTTGCCGATGAGGTTGACCGTCGTCTCGAAGCCCGCGAAGAGGAGGATGAACGCCATCGCCGCGGCCTCGTTCTCCGTCAGATGCTCACCGTGGTCGCTGGCCTGGATCAGGCCGGAGATCAGGTCGTCGCCCGGTTCCTCCCTTTTACGGTGGATCAGTTCGGCCAGGTAGTTGCGCATCTTCTTCACCGACCGTGCGACGCCGCCGCGCGGTCCGCCGCCGTGCCCCGGCTTCACATGTCGCAGCATCATCCCGGCCCAGTCGCGGAAGTCGTCCTGGTCCTCGCGCGGCACACCGAGCAGGTCGCAGATCGCGTAGATGGGGAGCGGGAAGGCGAAGTCGTGGATGAGGTCGGCCTCCCCCTTCTCCACGAAGGCGTCGATCAGCTGGTCCGTGAGCTCCTGCACGCGCGGCGCGAACGCGGCCACCGTGCGCGGCGTGAACGCCTTCGCCACCAGCCGCCGCAGCCGGGTGTGGTCCGGCGGGTCGATGTTCAGCAGATGCGTCATCAGGTCGGCCTTGCGCTCACCGGGGATGCCGGTCTTCTTCTTCGAGTGCGCGGACCCGGTGTGGTGGGCCGGGTTCTTGGAGAGCCGCGAGTCGGCGAGCGCCTGGCGCGCGTCGGCGTACCGGGTCACCAGCCAGGCCTCGACCCCGCTGGGCAGCGTCGTCCGGTGCACGGGGGCGTTCTCGCGCAGCCAGGCGTAGGCGGGGTACGGGTCAGTGGCGAACTCCCAGGTGAAGAGTTCGGGCGCGGACGCGGGGAGGTTCTGCTGGTGCGGCACGCCGTCGACCGTATCCGGCGCGCGGCGCCGGACCGACCCGGGCGCCGTCCGGGGCCCGTGCGGCCCCGGCCCCGCGTCGCGACGGGGGCCGGTCGGGTCGCGCCGGGGGCCGGTCGGGTCCCTACTCCGCCGCGCGGATCGCGTCCCAGTACGTGCGGGCCGCCGCGCGCAGGGCGGCCTCCGGGTCGGTGCCGGCCGCCTCCGCCCGT
Source organism: Streptomyces sp. A5-4 (assembly GCF_051131715.1). Taxonomy (NCBI): domain Bacteria; kingdom Bacillati; phylum Actinomycetota; class Actinomycetes; order Kitasatosporales; family Streptomycetaceae; genus Streptomyces; species Streptomyces sp. A5-4. Next base: position 3,048,211 of record NZ_CP178591.1, read on the forward strand.
ACGGCCAGGGCCAGCAGCTCGTACCCGATGTCCTCACCCGTCGGGAGCGTGACGCCCAGGCCCGCCTGGCGGACCCGCGAGGACAGCTTCGCGGCGAGTGCCAGGCCCGGCTGGCCGAGGGGGACACCGTCGGTGATCGAGTCGCGCTGCTTCTCCTGCGCCTTGGTGCGCAGCCAGTGCTCCTTCACGTCCTCCGGGGTCTCGGCGGTCTCGTCGCCGAAGACGTGCGGGTGGCGGTGGATCAGCTTGTCGATGATGGTCGCCGCGACGTCGTCGATCGAGAAGGGCTCGTCCCCTTCCTCCGGGCCGCCCTCCTGCGCGATGCGGGCGTGGAAGACGACCTGGAGCAGTACGTCGCCGAGTTCCTCGCGCAGCTCCTCGCGGTCGCCGTCCTCGATCGCCTCGACCAGCTCGTACGCCTCCTCGATGCCGTACTTCGCGAGGCCCTTGTGGGTCTGCTGCGAGGACCACGGGCAGGCGAGGCGGATCCGGTCCATGACCTGGACCAGGTCGAGGAGGCGGGCGCCGGGGAGGTCGTAGGAGCCGGGGAGCAGCTCCAGGTCGGGCATCTGGACGCGACCCGACCCGGCCAGCCGGGAGATCCCGTCGGTCAGGGCCTGGTCGCCCTCGCCGGAGGGCAGCACCACGACGGTCCGGCCGCCCGCGCACGCGTCGACGAGCTCCTGCGCAGTCGGCGCCACGTGCTCGACGGTGACTCCCGCCTCGCGCAGATACGGCAGCTGCGGGTGGCCCGCGTCGGCACACAGCACCCGGTCCGCGGCGTGCAGCGTCTGCCAGGCGGGCCAGGACAGCAGGCCGGGCGCGACGCGGTGGCTGGCGGTGAGAAGGACGATGCGGCCCGGGGCGGCGGGTGTCTCGGTGGTCACCCGTCGAAACTACCCCGGGCGTACGACAGTCCTGCCGGGCGCCCTCCGCACCCGGTCGCGGCTACGCGGCCGGCTGCGGGGGCGGCGCGGCCTCTTCCTTGGTGACCTGGGTGATCCATGGGGCCTTGTAGTCGCCGAGCTGCATCTTCTTGTCGTCCCAGGCGCCGTAGCGCGGGTTGACGTCGATGTGCAGCGCCTTGGACGCGGAGACGAAGGCGGCGTTCACCTTCTGCTGGCCCTCGGGGTTGTTGCCCGCGCCGATCGCCGCGGCGAGCTTGCCCACCAGGACGTCCCTGCGGATCGCGTCGTCGATCTGGTCCGGGGCGATGCCGCGCTGCTGGAGGTACGTCGCGGCGAGCTGCTCCGCGCCGCCCGACTGCTGCGCCGCGCTCGCGCGGGCGGCCTGGATCTCCTTGCGGGTCGCGCCCGCGCCCGCGTCGTCCGCGGCGCGCTCCACGACCCGGTCGACGATCAGGTCGTAGAGCTTGGCGCGGCCGAGCTGGCCGGTGGCGCCGATGAGCTGGGCGGACTGCGGGGATGTCTGCTGGGCCTTGCGTACGTCCTTGACCTGCGACTGGAGCGCGGAGACTTCGATGCGGTCACCGCCGACGACGGCTGCCGCTCCTGGGTGCGCCGCATTGCCGCAGGCGGCGAGGAACGGCGCCGCGACCAGCAGTGCGGTGGAGACGGAGAGCGCGGTGCGACGGCGGCGGTGCAAAGGGGGCCTCCCGGCGGTGATCGTGCGGCAGTGCAACGAACGACCTTGCGATGATCGATGTTAGGCAGTCGGAGTGGTCCGGGCCACCGATTCGCCCAACGATTCGCTCGTGTTCGTGGATGCGCGGTTCCGGGATGTGCCGCTGAGCATGATCGTCCGGGAGAGAACGAAGGTGATCGGGATCGCGGCGGACGCGGCGATCAGCGGGGCGTACGTACTGCCGTGGTGCAGAACGTCCACCAGCAGGTAGACGCCGCCGGTGGTGATCACGAAATTGGCCGCGTTGGTGAGCGGGAACAGCAGGAACTTCCGCCAGGTGGGGCGGGTGTTGTAGGTGAAGCGGCAGTTCAGGAAGAACGAGCCGGTCATGCTGATCCCGAAGGCGAGGACGTGCGCGACGACGTACGGCAGCCACGGCAGGAGCAGCAGGTAGCAGCCGTAGTACGTACCGGTGTTGACCACCCCGACCAGTGCGAACCTGATCAGCTGGCGAAGCGTCGTCGCGCGGGCCGACGTACGGCTCGCGTCACGGGGCGCCTGCGGCGGAGTGGTCGGCGGGCGGGTCATCGGTGGACGAGCTCCCGGTTCTGCGGCAGCGAAGCGCCGGGGGCGGCGTCGACATTGGTTTCCTGCACGAGAAAGTGCGGGCGGCGTTTCACCTCGTAATAGATCCGCCCGACATATTCGCCGACGACCCCGATCATCATCATCTGCACTCCGGCGAGCGCGGTGAGGGCGACCAGGAGCGTCACATAGCCGGGGGTTTCCACGCCGTTCACGAGGGTGACACCGACAATCCACGTCGAGTACGCCATGGCGATGGCGAGGAGCACGATGCCGAGATAGAGCGCGGCGCGCAGCGGCTTGTCATTGAAGGAGAGCAGGCCGTCGAGTCCGTAGTTGAGCAATTTCGAGAAGGTCCATTTGGAGCGGCCCTCCTCGCGCACGGCATTCTCGTACTCGAAGGTGACGGTGGTGAATCCGACCCAGGCGAACAGGCCCTTGGAGAAACGGTTGTACTCGGTGAGTTCGAGCACGGCGTCGACACTGCGGCGCGAGAGCATGCGGAAGTCCCCGACGCCGTCGACCAGCTCGACGTCGACCATGCGGTTGATGAGCCGGTAGTACGCACGAGCGGTCAGCGTACGCGTGACCCGGTCGCCCCTTCTGGTCCGGCGGGCTATCACCTGGTCGAAGCCCTGCTCATGCAGTGCCACCATGCGGCGGACCAGTTCGGGAGGGTGCTGGAGATCGGCGTCCATGATGACGACCACGTCGCCCGTCGCGCTGCGCAGGCCGGCCAGCATGGCCGCCTCCTTGCCGAAGTTGCGGCTGAAGGAGACATAGCGGGTGCTCGGGTCGGACCGGGCGATCTCCTGGAGGATCGCGAGCGTACGGTCCTTGCTCCCGTCGTCCACATACACCAGCTCGACGGGGTGGCCGAGATCGCCGAGTTCCTTGGTCACATGCTCGTGGAAGCGGCCGATGATCTCCTCTTCGTTGAAACACGGCACGACAATTGAGATGAGCACGGCTCTCCCCCGGATCGAAGCAGTCAGGGAAGAACAGCTCCCGCATGTGGCGGGTTTCACGTATTCGAATGAAATGCAGGCGACCGCCGGGTGAATTCGACGGTTTTTGCCGGAATTTCCGCCACGGGAGGGTCTCCCCGGTGTCATAGAGATCTCTTTTTCCATCGCATGCTGGCTTATTCGGTATCGCGCGCAGTAAAAGGTTGTCCATGTCGATCGTGGAAGCGTTCAGAATCCGGGCCGCGGCGCTCGCCGCGCTGATCACCGTGACCGCCGTGTGCGCCGGTGACGCCGTCGCCCGCAGCTTTCCCTTCGGGCCGCGCACCCGCAGCGTCAATGACCTCGGCAACCAGTTCGTGCCGTACCACGCGCATCTGTGGGACCTGCTGCACGGACGCGCGGACGGCGGGGCGCTGCTCAACTGGCAGTCCGGGTACGGGACCAGCTTCCTGGCCGACCTCGGTACGTACGTCAGCAGCCCCTTCGCCCTGCTGGTCGGGGTCTTCCCGAGGGACGAGATCGACCTGGCGGTGTACGCGATCACCGTCCTGAAGATGGCGGTGGCCGCCGCCGCCATGACCGTGCTGCTGCTCGCGCTGCGCGAGGGCGGCGGCCGGTGGTGGGCCGCCGGCGTCCTGGGGGCGTCGTACGCGCTGTGCGGCTGGGCCGTCGCCGAGGCGATCTACAACCCGATGTGGATGGACGGCCTGATCGCCTTCCCGCTGCTGTGCCTGGTCGGCGAGTGGGCGCGCACGGGCCGCCATCGCGTCCTGGGCCCGGTGCTCGTGGCCCTGGCGTGGGTCGCGAACTTCTACACGGCGTACATGGCGACGCTGGGGGCCGCGCTCGTGCTGGTGCTGCGACTGCTCCTCGACGAGGAGTCGGCGGCCGGCGCGCGCGTACGTGTCCTGCTGCGCGCCGCCTGCACCACCCTGCTGGGCATCGGTCTCGCCGCGCCCGTCCTGGCCGTCGTCTTCCTCGGGTCGACCCACTCCTATCCGGGCTGGACACGGGAGTTCGCACCCTCCGGCTGGTCCGACGTCTTCGCGCGGATGCTCCCGGCGACGTACAGCTTCTTCACGCCCGCCGTCTTTGTCGGCACCGGCGCGCTGCTGCTCGCCTGCACGCTGGTGTTCAACCGGGCGGCGCCCCGACGTGAGCGGCGGGCCTGGACACTGCTCACGGTGGCCGTGGCGGTGTCCATGCAGTGGGGGCCCACGCATCTCGTGTGGCACGTCTTCGCGACGCCGAACGGCAGCCCGTACCGGCAGACCTTCGTGCTCGCCGGGATCCTGGTGATCACCGGGTGGGTGTCGGTCTCGTACGGCTGGCCGGGGCGCCGTGCGCTGCTGGGCGGCGGCGGGGTGCTGGTACTGGCCGCGGCGGGTGCGGTGACCAGCGAGCATCTGACCGCCTGGACGTACCCACTGTTCGTGGGCGGGCTCCTGGCGGCCGGGGTCGCGGTACTGCTCGCGGCGCGGGCCGACCGGCGGGGGCGCCGGATCCTCGGGGTGGCCGCCGCGGTGCTGCTGGTGGGGGCGCAGGTGGGGCAGGCGACCGCGACCACGGCGTACTCCGACCGGCAACGGCTGGGGCGGCTCGACGACTACGCGCCGTGGGGCGAGCGCCAGCGGTTGCAGGCGCGAGCGGTGGAGGGCGCCGACCAGTGGCCCGCGTTCCGCACCGAGACCGGGCGTGAACAGAGCACCGGCAACGACCCGTTGCTGGTCGGCGGCCAGGGCGCCTCGTACTACAGCAGCCACACGCCCGACGTCCTCACCCGCACGCTCGCCGCGCTCGGCGGGGGCTGGACCTCGGGCGGCCGTTCGGTGCAGAGCCTGGACAATCCGGTGACCGACGCCGTGTTCTCGGTCGGCGCGCGGGTGCACATGCCGCGCGACCCGCACCAGGGGCACTCGCGGCCCGACGACCGCGCGGTGACGGTGACCCGCGCGCCCGCGCCGCCGCTGGTCACCGTGCGCCCGCCCGGCCCGCCGCCGCGCTACGGCGCCTCGCCGTTCCGCAACCAGGAGGCGCTGCTCGGCGCTCGGGTCTATACGCTGCCGCCCACGACGCGGACCGGCGCCGCCCTGCGAGCCGCGTGCCCGGCGGGCAGCGAGGTCTTCCTGTGGGCGCCCGACTTCTTCGGGACGGCCCGGCTGGGCTCCGGCCCGCAGAGCGACCTGCGGGGCGGGCAGCCCGCGCGGCGCGCGGCGATGCAGCCGCTGGGCAGGGTGTCCGCCGACGGCCGCGTCGCGATCACCCTGAAGGGCCCGTCGAAGAATCCGGCGGCCGGGGGCGCGAAGCTGCCCGCGCGGAGCATCGGCTGTCTGGACCGGGAGCGGCTGGACAGCGCCGTGGCCGCCCTCACCGCGAGCGGCGCGAGCTCCGTCCGGGTCTCCGACAGTGGCGTACGGGCCGAACTGCCGCCGGGCGCCCGGGGAACCGCCGTCTTCGCCATGCCTCGTATCGCGGGCTGGAGCTGCGCCGCGAACGGCTCGGCGGCCCGCCCCGCCGACACCCACCTGGGGCTCGTCGCCGTGCCCCTCGACGGCCGAACCACCTCACTGGCCTGTGACTTCAGCCCGCCGGGCCTGCGGCTCGGCGGGTACGCGGGCGGGCTCTCCCTGCTCGTGCTCATCGCGGTCGCCGCCCTCCCCCGGCTGCGGGCCCACAGCCGCGCGCGCCGCCGCAACGGCGACGACACCCACTCTTCATCCGAGGACCACCGGCCCTTGGCCCGCACGGCATGAGCTCCGGCGTACGGTCGGCCGCCTGCCCCCCACACCCAGGACCGAAGCCAGAGGCGAATCCCCCATGCCATCTCTTCTGAGCAACCGGCTGACGAAGTGGGCCCTGCGCCCCGTCGCCGCACTCGTCGACCAGCGCATCGTCCGCACCACTTCAGGGCTGCGCGGCGATCTCGAAGCAACCCGCAAGGACCTGGCCGAGCTGCGGCGCAAGCAGTACGGGCTCGGCATGCTGCTCGACCGCACCGGGCGCGGCCAGCACCGGATGCCGACGCCCGACCAGATCGACGCGCTCGTGCGCGAGGTGGGCGCGGTGACGGACGCGGGCGAACGCGCACGCCGCAATGTCACCGTCGCCTACCGCAATGTGGTGGCCCTGGAGGCGCTGGGGGTGGGCCGGATGGCGGGCGGCACGTCCAATGTGTGCGGCAAGCTCGCCACCGTTCCGCTGCTCGCCCCGAGGGACGGCGAGGCTCTCGACGTGCTGGAAATCGGCACGCTGCACGGGCTGTTCGCCGCGGCGCTGATGCGCATGCTGCACCGGACGGGCATCGAGGCGAGGCTGACGATCGTCGATCCGCTCGCGGGCACCCAGCTCCAGCCGGGCACCACCGACTACGAGGAGCCGACGGGCACCCCGGTGCGGGAGGACGTCGTACGGGCCAACCTGGCGCTCGGCGGCGGCCGTTCGGGCGTGGAGGCCCGGATCCGGCAGGGCTTCTCCGGGGACCCCGAGGTGCGATCCGAGATCTCCGACCGCCGGTACGGCGTGATCGTGGTGGACGGCGACCACTCCTTCGAGGGGGTGCTGGCCGACCTGGAGTGGGCCGAGCGGATCGCCGCGCCCGGCGGCATCGTGGTCCTCGACGACTACGGCGACGGGCGCTGGCCCGGCGTCAAGGACGCGTTCGAGAAGCATGCGGCGGGTGGCAGCAGGCTCACGATGGTGGGCCGGGTCGCCACGTCCGCGTTCCTGCGGGCCGGCTGACCGCCGGGCAGCGGAGCTACCCGCCGCGCATCTGCTGGTGCCGGTCCAGGGAGCGCCGCACCTCGGCCGGCAGCGGGTGGTACGCGCCGTACACCCGCTCGGCGTCGTGGAGCAGCGACTGCAACTGGCCGTGCGCCTGCGTGTGGTCGCCCATCGCGAGCAGCAGGTGCGCGATGCGGTTGCGCAGCTCGAACGCGCGGGCCGTCGGGTCGACCGTGCCGGGCGCGCCGGTCGCGTACTGGTTCTCGTAGTACGGCAGGAGGCCGCGGTACTCGGCGAGGGCCGCGGCCGGCTCGCCGAGCTGCTCCAGGCACTGCGCGGCGTCGTAGCGGAACTGGAGTGCCTGCGGGTCGGCCGGGCCCGCGTCGGCGGCCCGGTCGTCGGCGAGGCGCCGCAGCTCGGGCAGGGCGCGGCGGTACTGCCCGTCGTCGAGCAGCGTCGCCGCGTACTGCTTGCGCAGGATGCGCACGACCGGGGAGCGCTCGCCGTGCTGGGCTGCCGCGGCGGGCAGGATCCCGCCGAGGATGTCCACGGCCTGGGTGATCCGCCCCTCGCCGAGCAGCTGCTTGACCTCGTCGACGGCGCCCGCGATGTCGGGCTGCGCGGGGGTGGGCGTGGGCTGCGCGGCGGGCGGCGCGGAGACGCGGTCGGGCCAGGGGGCGTGCGGGCGCAGGAAGGGGCGGGTCGGGTCGAGTGGGCGCGCGGGCACGGCGTGGGCGGGGGCGGGCAGGAGGGGGACGAGCGACTCGTAGACCTCCTGGGCGCAGGACGGGCGGTGCTGCGGGTCCTTGGCGAGCAGGTGCAGCACGAGCGCTTCGAGCGGCTGCGGGATCTCGGGGCGCAGTTGGCGGACGGGGAGCGGCGCCTCGTAGAGATGGCGGTGCAGCACGCCGAGGACGGTCGATCCCGCGAACGGCACATTCCCGCTGAGCAGTTCGTGCAGCACCACGCCCAGTGCGTAGAGGTCGGTGTACGGGCCGACGGCGCCGCCCATCGCCTGCTCGGGTGCCATGTAGGCGGGGCTGCCGATGGGCGATCCGGTGTGGGTGAGACGGGTGGTGTCGGTGTCGATGACGGAGGCGACGCCGAGGTCGAGGACGGTGAGCGTGCCGTCGGGCTTCACCATGATGTTGCGCGGCTTGAGGTCGCGGTGGACGATCGGCACCGCGTGCACGGCGGAGAGCACGGCGCACAGCTGGGCGGCGGCAGCGACGGCCCACCGCCAGGGGTACGGATCGTGCTTCGCGATGTGGTCGGCGAGGTCGATCCCGTCGACGTGCTGCATGACGAGGTAGAGGTCGTCGTGGTCACTGCCCGCGTCGTGGACGGTGACCAGGCCGGGGTGGTCGACCTGGGCGGTGACGCGGCACTCGCGCACGAAGCGGCGGCGCATGTCCTCGGCCGCGGTGGCGGCGGCCATCCGGTCGGGGCGCAGCAGCTTCACCGCGACGCGGCGGTCGAGGCGCTGGTCGTACGCCGTCCAGACCTGGCCCATGCCGCCCTGGCCGATGACAGTGGCCAGCTCGTAGCGCCCGGCGATGATCCGCCCGTTCACCGGCCTTCACCGTCGCGGCTGTCGCCACCGCTGCCGCTGTCCTTGCGGAGGTAGTCGCTCAGCTCGTCGAGCTCGGCGCGGACCTGGTCGAGGCGCCGGCGCTGGTGCGGAGGCTGCTGCTGGGGTTGCGGGGGCGGTGTCGCCGGGTAGCCGTACGAGGGCCCGGGGGCCGGGGTGTTCGCGTACGGATTCGGGGGCGGGCCCGGGTTCGGCGTCGGGTGCGGGAGCTGATATGGCGCAGGGTCGCGGACCTGGTTCGGGTACGAGCCGTACTGCGGGACCGTGTTGCTGTACGGGCCGTAGGGGCCGGCGGCGCCGAGAGCCGGCGCCTGCTTGTGGTGCCGGATGTCGAAGACCAGGAAGTACGCGGCGCTCGCCATGCCGAGCAGCAGCACCACCGCCACGGCGACATCGGTCCTGGGATCCTCCTCGGGCAGCGAACCGACCACAGAGAGGGCGGCGAAGGACACCGGCAGACTTCCGCAGGCGAGCACCCAGTCGAACCACCTGCCCCGCAGCATCGCGATCCTGAACAGCGGCACGCAGGACAGCAGGCCGCAGCTCAGCGCCCCGCAGAGGGCGAGCAGCACCCGCAGACCGATGACGGCACCGTCATTACGGGCGGGCGGCGCGGCGCCGGAGCCGTGCATGGCTGCTCCTGGAAGACCTGGTGGGGCGAGAACGGGGACGTGAGCGGGGACGTGCACCGGGACGCGGACCCGGACCGGACGACGAAGCGCGAGCGGACGCACTACGAGCGTATACACCGACACCGACAACGGCCCCTGGGTTGTACGGAACTGATGTGGCCCGGATCACTGTCCGCCCGCCGGCCGCTTCACGGGGCTCCGGTCGGCCCGGCGGAGCCCGGCCCGGTGGGTGCGGAAAGGGCCCTCAGCGGCCGGCCGGTGCGTCGGTGGGTCCGCCGCCCGCGGGCAGCCGTTCGTCGGGGCAGCCGGAGAGTACGCGTCTCATGGCGTCGCGCTCGCCGCCGGTCACCCACAGCTCATACTTCTTCTTCACGGCGACCTGCCGCGCCACATACGTGCAGCGGTACGCCTTGTTGCCGGGCAGCCAGGTCGCCGTATCGCCGTCGCTCTTGCGGCGGTTGGCGGAGGAGTCGACGGCCAGCAGGTTCAGCGGGTCGTTGGCGAGCGCGACGCGCTTGCCGCGGCCCCACTGCTGGGCGCCCTTCTGCCAGGCGTCGGAGAGCGCGACCAGATGGTCGATGTCGACCTTGCTGCGTCCGCGCATGTACTCCACGCGCCGCCCCGTGTACGGGTCGTCCGTGAGCGTCCCGGACACGACCTCGCAGTCCCCGCCCCTGACCCCGGCCTTGAAACGCTCGCCGGTCAGGTCCCGCTTGAGGATGTCGTCGCGCGTCCCGCACCCGTTGTCGTCGACGTCTGCCCAGGCCCGGCCGAACTCCTCGCGCCCGTAGCCGGTCTTGGGGGCGCGCCCCTTGACGGTGAGCTTCTGCACGGCGGCGAGCGCGGACCCCGGTTCCCCCGCCGGGCCGCCGCCCCGCCCGCTCGACGCACTGCTCCCGTCACCCATGCCACCCACACCGCCCTCGGTGCAGCCGGTGACGGCGAGAGCGACGGCGAGCAACGCGACGGGAGCGGCTTTCCTGAGCATGCGCGGCAAGGCGGGCCGTCCTGACCGAGGGAGTGAGCTGACTCCCTGGATCCTACGGGCCGCCACCCTCCCGTCCAGGGGCCACCCTCCCGGCCGGGGCGGCCGTCACGACCCCAGAATCGTGGTGAGGAACTCCCCCGTCCAGCGCAGCAGTTCGCGGCCCACCACCGGCTTGCCGCCCATCGTGGCCGGCGCCGGGCGCGGGACCATGATCTGGCGAGTGGCCGGCTTCATGATCGTTCGCGGGTGCAGTCGCTTGAGCCGCAGCTCCTGGGACTCGCGCAGCTCCACCGGGCCGAAGCGGATGTTGTTGCCCGCCAGGGTGATGTCCGAGACGCCGCAGGCGCGGGCCAGCATCCGCAGTCCGGCCACCAGGAGCAGGTTCTCGACGGGCTCGGGGAGCTTGCCGTAGCGGTCGGTCAGCTCCTCGCGCACGGCCTTGATGTCCTCCTCCGAGTTGGCGGAGGCGATCGAGCGGTAGGCCTGCAGGCGCAGGCGCTCGCCCGGGGCGTAGTCGTGCGGGACGTGCGCGTCCACCGGGAGCTCGATCTTGACCTCCAGCGGCGGCTCCTCCTGCTCGCCGCCCTCGACCGCGGCCCGGTAGTCCGCGACGGCCTCGCCGACCATGCGGATGTACAGGTCGAAGCCGACGCCCGCGATGTGACCGGACTGCTCGCCGCCCAGCAGATTGCCCGCGCCGCGGATCTCCAGGTCCTTCATCGCGACGTACATGCCGGCGCCCATCTCGGTGTGCTGGGCGATCGTCGCGAGGCGCTCGTGGGCGGTCTCGGTGAGGGGCTTCTCCGGCGGGTACAGGAAGTACGCGTAGCCGCGCTCGCGGCCACGGCCCACCCGGCCGCGCAGCTGGTGGAGTTGGGACAGGCCGAAGTTGTCGCCGCGCTCGACGATCAGGGTGTTGGCGTTGGAGATGTCGATGCCCGATTCGACGATCGTCGTGGACACGAGGACGTCGAACTTCTTCTCCCAGAAGTCGACGACGACCTGCTCCAGCGCGCTCTCGCCCATCTGGCCGTGCGCCGTGGCGATGCGCGCCTCCGGGACGATCTCGCGCAGCTTGGCGGCGGCCCGGTCGATCGACTCGACGCGGTTGTGGATGTAGAAGACCTGGCCCTCGCGCAGCAGTTCACGCCGTACGGCCGCGCCGATCTGCTTCTGCTCGTACGGTCCCACGAAGGTGAGGACGGGGTGCCGCTCCTCCGGCGGGGTGGTGATCGTCGACATCTCGCGGATGCCGGTGACCGCCATTTCGAGCGTCCTGGGGATGGGCGTCGCGGACATCGTCAGAACGTCGACGTTGGCGCGGAGCTTCTTCAGCTGCTCCTTGTGCTCCACGCCGAAGCGCTGCTCCTCGTCGACGATCACCAGGCCCAGGTCCTTGAACTTGGTCTCCGAGGAGAACAGCCGGTGGGTGCCGATCACCAGGTCGACCGAGCCCTCCCTGAGGCCCTCCAGGGTCGCCTTCGCCTCCGCGTCCGACTGGAAGCGGCTGAGCGCCTTCACCACAACGGGGAACTGCGCGTACCGCTCGGAGAACGTCCCGAAGTGCTGCTGCACCAGGAGCGTCGTGGGGACCAGGACCGCGACCTGCTTGCCGTCCTGGACGGCCTTGAACGCGGCGCGGACCGCGATCTCCGTCTTGCCGTAGCCGACGTCGCCGCAGATCAGGCGGTCCATGGGGATGGACTTCTCCATGTCCTCCTTCACCTCGGCGATGGTGGACAGCTGGTCGGGCGTCTCCACGTACGGGAAGGCGTCCTCCAGCTCGCGCTGCCACGGGGTGTCGGGACCGAAGGTGTGGCCGGGGGCCGCCATGCGCGCCGAGTAGAGCTTGATCAGGTCGGCGGCGATCTCCTTGACGGCCTTCTTGGCGCGCGCCTTGGTCTTCGTCCAGTCCGCGCCGCCGAGGCGGTGCAGGGTCGGGGCCTCGCCGCCGACGTACTTGGTGACCTGCTCCAGCTGGTCGGTGGGGATGTACAGCCGGTCGCCGGGCTGGCCGCGCTTCGCGGGGGCGTACTCGACCAGGAGGTACTCGCGGGTGGCGCCCTGGACCGTGCGCTGCACCATCTCGACGTACCGACCGACGCCGTGCTGCTCGTGCACGATGTAGTCGTCGGCCTGCAGCGTCAGCGGGTCGATGCTCTTGCGCCGCCGGGCCGGCATCCGGCCCAGCTCCTTGCTGGCGGTGCGCTGGCCGGTGAGGTCCGTCTCGGTGAGGACGGCCAGCTTGAGGCCCGGGTCCACGAAGCCGTAGTCGATCATGCCGCAGGAGACATGCACGACGGACGGGGTGACCTCGGTCAGCTCCACGTCCAGGCGGGCGGCGATGCCTTCGCCGCCGAGTACCTCCACGGTGCGGGCGGCGGGGCCGTGCCCCTCGGTCACATAGACCGTGCGCCAGCCGTCGGCCAGCCAGCCCTTGGTGTCGGCGAGCGCGCGGGCGGTGTCACCGCGGTAGGTCTCGGGGGCGTGCATGCCCAGCTTGAGCGTGTCGTCCGACAGCTCCTCGTCGGCGGCGAACGGCGCGAGGGACCACCACATCATCTCCAGCTCGCGCGCCCGCTCCCGTACGTCCGCGATCCCCCGCAGCGAGGCCGCGTCGACGTCGATCGGGGCGTCGCCGCCGCCCGCGGTGGCCGCCCACGACGCCTGGAGGAACTCCTGCGAGGTCGCCACCAGGTCCGCCGCCCTGGTCCTGACCCGCTCGGGGTCGCAGACCACGGCCATCGAGCCCTTGGGCAGGACGTCGATCAGGAGCTCCATCTCGTCGACGAGGACCGGCGCGAGGGACTCCATGCCCTCGACCGCGATGCCCTCGGCGATCTTGCCGAGCAGTTCGCCGAGCTCCGGGTGGGCCTCGGCGAGGGCCGCCGCCCTCTGCCGTACGTCGTCGGTCAGCAGCAGCTCGCGGCAGGGCGGCGCCCACAGCCCGTGCTCGGCGACCTCCAGGGAGCGCTGGTCAGCCACCTTGAAGTAGCGGATCTCCTCGATGTCGTCGCCCCAGAACTCCACCCGCAGGGGGTGTTCCTCGGTCGGCGGGAAGACGTCGAGGATGCCGCCGCGAACTGCGAACTCGCCGCGCTTCTCGACCAGTTCGACCCGGGAGTAGGCCGCCGCGGCGAGCGCCTCGGTGATCTCGCCCAGATCCGCGCTCGCCCCGGAGCGCAGGGACACCGGAACCAGGTCGCCGAGACCCTTGACCTGTGGCTGGAGCACCGACCGCACGGGCGCCACGACGACGCTGATCGGGCCCGCCGACGGGTCGTCCGCGATGGGGTGCGCGAGGCGCCGCAGCACGGCGAGCCGGCGGCCCACCGTGTCGCTGCGCGGCGACAGGCGCTCGTGCGGCAGCGTCTCCCACGACGGGTACTCCACGACGCCGTCCTCCGGCAGCAGGGTGCGCAGCGCCGCCGCCAGGTCCTCGGCCTCCCGGCCGGTCGCGGTCACCGCGAGCAGCGGCCGGCCCGCGTCGCGGGCGAGCGCGGCCACCGCGAAGGGGCGGGCGCCGGGCGGGCCGACCAGGTCGACACGCATGCGGTTGCCGTCGGTGGCGGCCTTCACCGCTTCGGCGAGCGCCGGGTCTCGTACAACGGCGTCCAGCAGACCGTGCAGGCTCATGAAGGGGTTCCGTCCGGGGTGACAGGCAGTGACGAGGTGGGCAACGCGAAGGGCCCGACACGTCTCACGGGCCGGGGGCGGATTCCAGCGTACGACTCCCCTACGACACTCGCGTCCGCAACGCCCGCCACGAAGATCGACCGGAGGCCCGAGCGCCGTGCGGGCCCCTCGGCGCGCCGCGGCCCCGGCCTGCGAGGGGGCTGCCCGCGGTACGCCCGCACCTCACACATATTTGACGCCGTCGCCGTCTCAAAACCGATGACCACGGCTCATTCTTTGCCTTACTGCTCCGGCAGCAGTGGCCGAACCCGGGCGACCCTCGTCGGGCAGCGCTGCCGAGGACCAAGCAGCGGGGGCACACTTGGCTGAGAACCAGATGTCCGTATTCGGCGTGTCCGAGGCCGAAGAAGAGATCTACCGGCACTTTCCGCGCAATCCCGATACACCCGCCGACGACATCCATCTGCGGCTGTACACCGACCCCGAAGCCGTCCGGAGCTGCCTCGCGCGGCTGCGTGAGCTGGGGCTGCTGCACCCCACCGGCGCCAAACGGGCTGATCTCCCCGGCCAATCCGGAGGTGGCGCTGGCCCGGCTGGTCGATGTGCGACTGCACGAGCTCCACCAGGAGCTCCAGCTCGTCACCCGGTCCCGGCAGGTGGTGGACGGGCTGCGGGCCGAGCAGGGGACGCGGCAGGGGGCGCCCGGCGAAGATCCGCCGAACGCCCCCTGCCCGGCCCGGTGCTGGGATCTCCCCTGTGCACCCCAGTCCCGGACCCTCACCCGCACCGCACCGCCCCGTGCGGGTGCCGCACCACTCGTGCGGCACCCGCACGGGCCGCCGCTCCCGCTACTCGGTGGCGATGGCGTTCAGTACGTTCATCCGGCCCGCCCGGAATGCCGGGACCAGGGCCGCGAAGGCCGAGGCGACGAAGACTCCGATGATCGTCGGCCACGGGATCTCCAGGACCCTGAGGCCCTCCAGGGCCAGCAGCTTCTGCGCTGACGTACCCCAGCCCATCCCGAGCCCGAGGCCGAGCAGCGCACCGAAGAGCGCGATGACCACGGACTCCAGGCGGATCATGCGGCGCAGTTGCCGGCGCGAGAGGCCGATGGCCCGCATCAGGCCGATCTCCCTGGTCCGCTCGACGACCGACAGGGCGAGGGTGTTCACCACGCCGAGGATCGCGACGACGATGGCGAGGCCGAGCAGGCCGTAGACGATGTTCAGCAGTTGGCCGACCTGGTCCTTGAGGTCCTGCTTGAAGTCGGTCTGGTTCTGCACCCGGTACTGCGGGTACGCCGACAGCGCGTCCTTGAGGCTCGCGTAGGCGGCCTTCTCCTTGCCCTCCTCGGCCTTCGCGAACATGATCTGGTTCTTCGGCATCTTCTCGGCCGGCAGGTACTTCGCGACGGTCGTGATGTTGGTGTACATCGCGCCCTTGTCGACGTTCACGTCGTCCGAGGTGATCGCCGCGATCCGCAGCCTCGCGCTCTTGCCCGCGGTGAAGTCGACCGTCATCTCGTCGCCGACCTTGATGTCGTGCCTCTTGGCATAGTCGTCGCCGACCGACATGGCGTCCTTGCCGTACGCCGCCGTCAGTTCACCGGCGACGGTCTCGCGCCGCAGGTCCTCCGCGTACGTCGGGTCGGCGGCGGCCAGGTCCTCGTCCTCCACCTTGCCGTCGGGCGAGGTCAGCTTGGCCTCGACCGACTTGTAGTTGGTGACGTGCTCGATGCCGGGGGCCGCCCGCAGCGCCTCCTCGGCGCCGGGGACGATCGGCTGCGCGGTTTTCGCCTGGACGATGAAGTCCGCGCCGACCGACTTGTCGAGCTCGTCGGTGGCCGAGGCGACCATGGAGGACCCGACGACCGACAGGCACGCCACCAGGGCGAGGCCGATCATCAGGGCGGCGCCGGTCGCCCCCGTACGCCGCGGATTGCGCAGCGCGTTGCGCTCGGCCATCCGCCCCACCGGGCCGAACATGCGCAGGACGACCGCGCTGAGCGCCCGGACCACGAAGCCCGCGAGCAGCGGGCCGATGACGACGAAGCCGACGAGGGTGAGGACCACGCCGCCGGCGAGGAACAGTGAGCCTTCGCCCGCCTTGTCCGCCCGCGTCGTCACGTACAGCAGCGCGCCGCCGGCGCCGGTCAGGACCAGGCCGAGTGCGGCCCGTACCCGGCCCGCCCTGCCGTCCGCCGGGGTCCCGACGTCGCGCAGCGCGGCCATCGGGGAGACGGTGCCGGCCCGCCGGGCCGGGACGTAGGCGGCGACGACGGTGACGATGATGCCGAGGGCGAGCCCGATGACCGGGGTCGTCCAGGCCACTGTCAGGTCGTCTGTGGACAGTTCCATGCCGAGGCTGCCCATGAGCTTCATCAGCCCGATGGCGAGGCCGACGCCCGCGCCGATGCCCAGAATCGAACCGACGATGCCGAGCAGCAGCGCCTCCACCAGCACCGACCGGTTGATCTGCTTGCGGCTGGAGCCGAGCGCCCGCATCAGCCCGATCTCGCGGGTGCGCTGGGTGACCAGCATCGAGAAGGTGTTGACGATCAGGAAGATACCGACGAGGAAGGCGATCCCGGCGAAGCCGAGCATCGCGTACTTCATCACGCCGAGGAAGGAGCCGATCTCCTCGCGCCCGGAGTCCGCGGACTCCTTCGCGGTCTGGAGCTTGTAGGGGCCGTCCAGCGCGTCCGCGATGCGCTGCTTCAACTGGGCGTCACCGACACCCTGTTGGGCGGTCACCGCGATGTGACTGAAGGTGTCCGGCTTGCCCAGCAGCTTCTGCTGCGCGGTCGCGGTGTCGAAGTAGAAGACGGCCGCGCCCGGGTTGGTCACCTTGAAGGAGGCGATGCCGGTGATCTTCGCCCTGATGTCACCGGTGACGGCGATGGTGCGCAGTTCGTCGCCGAGCTTGAGGTGGTGCTTGTCGGCGGTGTCGGAGTCGACCATGACCTCCGTGGGCCCGCGCGGGGCGTGCCCGGAGGTGATCTCCATGGACTTGAGGTCGCTCTTCGTCCAGTTGCCGGCGATCGTGGGGGCACCGCTGTCGGAACCCATGTTCTTGTTGTCGCTGTTGACGACGGTCACCGACATGCTGGAGACGGCGCCTTCGGCGGACTGCACGCCGTCGGTCTTCGCCACCTGCCCGACGACGGACGCGGGCAGCGACTCGGGCTTGCCGGTCTGCGGAGCGTCGTCGTCGCTCAACGGCTTGGGGGCGACCGTGACATCGGCCGCGGTGGCGGCGAAGAGCTTGTCGAAGGTGGTGTTCATGGTGTCGGTGAAGACGAGCGTGCCGCACACGAACGCCACCGAGAGCAGGACCGCGACGGCGGAGAGCGCCATCCGCCCTTTGTGCGCGACGAAGTTGCGCAGAGAGCTCCTGAGTACGGTCATGACGTCCGCCCGCGTGCGTCGAAGTCCTTCATGCGGTCGAGCACCTGGTCGGCCGTCGGGGCGAACATCTCGTCGACGATGCGACCGTCGGCGAGATACAGCACACGGTCCGCGTACGAGGCGGCGACCGGGTCGTGGGTCACCATGACGATGGTCTGCGACAGCTCGTCGACGGACCGGCGCAGGAAGCTCAACACCTCTGCTCCGGCGCGGGAGTCGAGATTTCCGGTCGGCTCGTCCCCGAAGATGATCTCGGGCCGTGCGGCGAGTGCCCGGGCGACCGCGACCCGCTGCTGCTGGCCGCCGGAAAGCTCGGTCGGCCGGTGGCGGAGGCGGTCCGCGAGGCCGACGGTCTCCACCACCTGGTTGAGCCACGCGGCGTCCGGCTTGCGGCCCGCGATGTCCATCGGCAGCGTGATGTTCTCCAGGGCGTTGAGCGTCGGCAGCAGGTTGAACGCCTGGAAGATGAAGCCGATACGGTCCCTGCGCAGCCGCGTGAGCTTCTTGTCCTTGAGCCCGGTGATCTCGGTCTCGTCGAGGAAGATCTCGCCCGACGTGACGGTGTCGAGGCCGGCCAGGCAGTGCATCAGCGTGGATTTGCCGGACCCGGACGGGCCCATGATCGCGGTGAACTGCCCGCGGGCGATGTCCACATCGACGTGGTCGAGCGCGACGACGCGGGTTTCCCCGGACCCGTACGCCTTGACGACCTGTCGCGCCCTCGCGGCGACGGCCGTACGCCCTCCAGTGCCCCCGTGCCTGGGAATGGTCATGGCCGTTGTCACGGTAAGTCTCCTATGTCGCTTGATGCATGGACGTCGAAGGTCCATGTCCGTCAGGTGTCTCCGTTTGCGTGTGCGCCCGGGGGCGCCCCGTCCGTGAGGTGGGGCAGCCCGCATCGAGGCCGTAAGACCAAGTTAAAGAAAGGCGGCGTCCGGCTCGTCCTCCGCCGGGACGAACACTCGCTGGCCAGAAATAAGGAGATCCCCCTAGGGGATCTCCACCCTCAGAGGGAGGGCCACTCCGGGTCGTCCGCCCCCTCCCCCCGCGTGAGCTGCGGATGAGAAGGTGACGGAACCACATACGTGCACAGTGAAGGGACCCTGGTGGGCGGCGCGGGCGGCAATACGGGGAGTACCGGCCCGGGAAGCACCGGGAGCACGAGCCGTGCGGGCACGGGCAGCGGCGGCGGCTCGGACGGCACCGGCGCGATACCCGGCGGCCCACCGCCCACGCCCGCCGCTCCCGGCCCCACTCCCCCTCCCGCGCTCCCCGACGCCCGCCGCGGCCCGGTCGTCGCCGCGCTCATGCTCGGCATGGCCCTGGCCGCCCTGGACGGCACGATCGTGTCCACCGCCGTGCCTCAGATCGTCGGCGACCTCGGCGGGTTCGCGATCTTCTCCTGGCTGTTCGCGGGCTATCTGCTCGCGGTGACGGTCACTCTCCCGGTGTACGGAAAGCTCTCCGACACCTTCGGCCGCAAGCCGGTCCTGCTGGCCGGGATCATCCTTTTCCTCGTCGGCTCACTCCTCTGCGCCTTCGCCTGGAACATGGAGAGCCTGATCGCGTTCCGCGTCGTCCAGGGCCTCGGCGGCGGAGCGATCCAGGGCACGGTCCAGACGGTCGCCGCCGACCTGTATCCCCTGAAGGAACGCCCCAAGATCCAGGCGAAGCTGTCCACCGTGTGGGCGGTGTCGGCCGTCGCGGGCCCAGCCGTCGGCGGGCTGCTCGCCTCGTACGCCGACTGGCGCTGGATCTTCCTCATCAACCTGCCGGTGGGCGCCGTGGCGCTGTGGCTGATCGCCCGGCACTTCCACGAACCGGCGCGCACGAAGTCCCCCACGGCCACCGGCCGCCCCCGCATCGACTGGGCGGGCGCGCTCGGCGTGTTCGCCTGCGGCGGCCTGCTGCTCTTCGCGCTCGTGCAGGGCGGCGTCGCCTGGCCCTGGCTCTCCGCACCCTCCCTCGCCCTGTTCGGCGGCAGCGCACTGCTCGCCGCGGCCACCGTCGTCATCGAGCGCCGCGCCGCCGAGCCGATCATCCCGGGCTGGGTGTGGCGCAGGCGCACCATCGCCGCCGTCAATCTCGCGCTGGGGGCGCTGGGCCTCCTGATGGTCGCCCCGACCGTCTTCCTGCCCACCTACGCCCAGGCGGTCCTTGAACTCGACCCGATAGCCGCCGGCTTCGTCCTTTCGATCATGACACTGAGCTGGCCGGTGTCGGCCGCGCTGAGCCAGCACGCGTACAACCGCATCGGGTTCCGGCTGACCGCGATCATCGGCATCGGCTGCGCGGCACTGATCCTGCTCGCCTTCCCGCTGCTGCCGTTCCCCGGCTCGGCGTGGCAGCCGGCCCTGATCATGCTGTTGCTGGGCGGGGCGCTCGGCCTCTTCCAACTCCCCCTCATCGTCGGCGTCCAGTCGACGGTCGGCTGGTCGGAGCGCGGCACCACCACCGCGTCCGTCCTCTTCTGCCGCCAGGTCGGCCAGTCGGTGGGCGCCGCGCTCTTCGGCGCCGTCGCCAACGCCACCCTCGCGTCCAGGCTCGCGGACGCCCCCGAAGCGATACGTGACGGCCTGCCCGGCGACCTCGACTCCGTGTCCCACGCGTTGGGCGACCCGGGCAGGCTCACCGCGGAGGCGGCCGACTACCTGCGCCGGGCGGTCGACGCGGCCGTCGACCACGTATATCTGGGCGCGTCCTGCGCGGCAGTCCTGGCGCTGCTCGCGCTGATATTCGTCGCCCCGCGCCGCTTCCCCGTCATCAACGAACCGGAAGATCCCGCGCCGCTCAAGTGACATGCCTCACAGGGAAATCACAGAACTCGTGAGCAACCGTCAGCGAATGCCCTTTTTGACCATCCCTCACGTAAGCACCACAGACCTGATACACAAAAATCCGGCTTCCTAAGCTCTTATTCCCCCCTTACTCTTCGGCAAAGTCGCGCACCACAGAGGTTCTCCACGGCGACTTCCCCTTTTCTTTTCTTTCGCTTGTTTCTTTCGGACCCAGAAAAAGGTCACCTGTGAGATTCCGCCGCATCCTCGCCACTGCTGCCGTGGCCGCAGTGACGACACCCCTCGCCCTGCTCTCGGTCGCCCCGGCGTTCGCCGACGCCAAGCCCGCCACGCAGGAGCAGTCGAGCAAGCCCACCGTCAAGCAGCTCGAAAAGGCCGCCGAGATAGCGCGGAAGGCGTACGAGGACGCGGTCAAGGCCGTGCGGGACGCCAGGGACGCGCTCGACGTCCTTGCCACCGACGCCTCGCCGCTCCGCGTCGCGCAGAAGGCCGCCGAGAAGGAGGCCACCAAGGCCGCCACCGCGAAGACCGCCGCCGACACCGCGGTCACCGACGCGAAGACCGCGCTCGCCGCGCTGCCGGCAGACGCCACCGTGGAGCAGAAGGCCGCCGCGGAGAAGGCCGTCACCGACGCCGAGGCAGTCGCCAAGACGGCCGCCGAGACGAAGACCGCAGCCGACGCCAAGAGCGCGACGGCCCAGGACGCGTTGGACAACGCCCGGGTCGCCGCCGCCCAGCAGATCAGCCTGGCGCAGCAGGCCGAGAAGGACGCCCTCGGCGTCAAGAAGGCCGCCGACAAGGCGCTCGCCGACGCGCTGGAGGAGGAGGGCGACGAGGGCGACGGAAAGTGCGTCCTGGAGCCCGAGTTCACCACCGTCGTGACGGGCCTGCCCAGCACGGTGGTCGCCGGGAAGTGGGTCGACTTCAAGCTCCGCCTGACCAACGGCACCGACAAGACGATGGACGAGGTCTACCCCTTCGTCACCGTCCACGCGTCGGACAAGAACGGCATCAAGGACCTCAGCCACCTGCTGAAGCTCCAGTGGTCCTCCGCGACCTCCAAGGCCTGGCAGAACGTCGACGTCGAGAACTACGTCGACCGCATCGCCCCGCTGAAGGCCGGCGCGCACAGCGACATCAAGCTGCGCCTCAAGGCCGACGCGAAGGCCCCGGACGGCCAGGGCGTCGCCTTCGTCGCCGGTGACTACTGGAACGACGACACGTCGTGCGGCGGTACGCCGGACCTGACCACGTACGAATTCAAGATCGCGGCTGCGGGCACCAAGCCCGGCACGGTCCCGCCCGCCAAGCCCGGCAAGGCCACGAAGCCCCCGGTCGCGGCCCCGTCGCCGCAGGGCACCTCGTCCCCGCAGCCGGTGAGCGGCGCGCTCGCCAAGACCGGCTCCAACTCGGCCGTCCCGCAGATCGCCCTCGCGGGCGCCGCGGCCGTGGTGGTCGGCGCCGGCGCGGTGTTCGTCGTACGCCGCCGCAAGTCCGACTCCGCGGCCTGAGCACGACCGGACACACCCGCACCACAGAAGGGCCCGCGCCCACCGGACGCGGGCCCTTCGGCCGTCCGGGGCGTGGTGGTCAGCAGCCCTCCGGTTCGGTTACCGCCAGTACAGATCCCGAGGTGCCTCTTTACCTGCGGTAACTGACCGATCCTTGGTTCGAGTTCGTACGAAAGGCTCCCCTGCGCGGGTACCCCTGGGTAACGTACGCGGCCCGAACAAGCGCACCTCTTCTGGCGCCGCTTCACCCGCACCGGCCTGATGTGCACCCTGATCGGCGGCACGCTGTGCGTCCTGGTCCTGATGACGGGCACCAACCTGGTCTCGGGCTCGCCCCAATCGGTCTTCCCCGCCCGCGACTTCAACCGGTACCCGTTCACCACGACGAGCCCGGTGTCGAATCCCATTCGGCTTCTTCATGGGCTGGCTGGGCACGAGGCTGACGCGTCGGGCGCCGGACGAGGAGCGACGGAAGTACGAGGCGGTCGAGGCGTGGATCCTGGCCTGGCGCGGGCGGCGGCGGCCAAAGGCCCGGGTAACACTCCCGCCGCCCGTCCGGCACGATGGAGGTATGCATACCCGACCTGTACTCGTGTACGACGGCGACTGTGCCTTCTGCACCACCTGCGTGCGGTTCGTCGAGCGGCGGATCAGGCCCCGCTGCGAGATCGTCCCCTGGCAGTTCGCCGACCTCGGCCCCCTCGGCATCACCCAGGAGCGCGCCCGGTACGAGGTGCTGTGGGTGACCCCGCCCGGGGTCACGTACGGCGGCGCGCAGGCCGTCGCCAAGCTGCTGCTCAACGCGGGCGGCGCATGGGCCGTCGCGGGGGCGCTGCTCACGCTCCCGGGGGTGCGCCAGGTCGCCCGGGGCGCGTACCGGCTCATCGCCGCCAACCGCGAGCGGATGCCGGGCGGAACCCCCGCCTGCGCACTGCCTGCGGCGTCAGGACGGGCCGACGCGGGCTGAGACGCCCAG
Organism: Streptomyces sp. A5-4; assembly: GCF_051131715.1. Classification (NCBI taxonomy): domain Bacteria; kingdom Bacillati; phylum Actinomycetota; class Actinomycetes; order Kitasatosporales; family Streptomycetaceae; genus Streptomyces; species Streptomyces sp. A5-4. The sequence continues at coordinate 3,070,607 of NZ_CP178591.1, forward strand.
CGGCCGGGGACGCCCGGGGCCGGCGGCCGGGGCGGCTCCCGGCCGGTCGGGCCGGGGGCCCCGGCAGGCTCCCGGTCCGGCGATTGGACTCAGCCCCCCGACGGCCCACGGCCCGTCAGCGAGGCCAGACTGCTGCGCACGTGGTCCATGTGCGCCTGCATCTCCTCGCGGGACTCGTCGTGTTCCCGCAGGATCCGCTCGGTCTCCCGCACGACCCGCTCCTCAAGCACCCGCGCCTGCGCGATCAGCTCGGCGCCCCGCGCCTCCGCGTCCTCCTGGCCGTGCCTGGCCGCCTCCTCCGTCTCGGCCAGCACCCGCCTCGCATCGGCCAAGGACGCCTCGGCGTGCGCCGTCAGCTCCGCGTGACGGGCCTCAAGACGCGTCTCCCGGGCGGCGATCTCATGCCCGGACGCCTCCCAGCGCTCCGCGTGGTCCTTCTCCTGGGCGGCGACCACCGCTCCCGCGCGCTCCCGCGTGTCCGCCAGCACCGCGACGGCCTCGTCACGCCACTGCGTCGCGTCCCGGCGCGCACCGGTCCGTGCCTCGTCGGCCGCCTGCTGCGCCGCGCGCAGCACCTCCTGGCCGCGGGCCTCCGCGTCCGCCCGTACCGCCTCCGCGTGCTCACGCGCCGCCGCACGGGCCGCCTGCGCCGCGCCCTCGGCCGCCTCGTGCAGGGCCTGCGCCTCGTCGCGCACCGAGGCCCGCAGCTCGGTGTCCTCCTCCTGGACCACCGCCAGCAGATACCGGGCCCGCTCGCTCAGCGTCTCGTACGTCTGCGGGGCCATCCCCCGCAGCTGCTCGCCCAGTGCCGCTGCCCCGGCCTCCATCTCCTTGGCGAGGACAGTGAGGCGCGCGGCACGCTCCCACGCGTCGTCCCGGTCCTTGGACAGCTCGGCGGCACGGCGTTCCACCTGCTCGGGCAGGTAACCGCGGCCTCGCACAATGACGAAGCCGTGAGGTGACGGCGAAACCGGTGAACTCATCCTTGTAGCCCCTCTCCGACACAAGCGCGGTACGGCGCGCACTCATCCTGGTGGATCAGAGGGAGCAGAGGGAAATGCGCAAAACCCGACAGTCCACCCGACCGTACGGTCCAAGGACACGTCAGGGCTTGTCGGAGGCCGGAATCGGAGCGTCCGCGCGCAGGGCGCCGAACAGCCTTTCGGCCTCCGCGTCGTCCCCCCCGAAGTGCGAGAGCCGCAACCCGGTGGCCTGCTCCACGGTCCGCGTCGGCAGCTTCGCGCCGCCCAGCGCGTACGCCGCGTTGATCTTGTTCTTGCCGTGCCCGGGGATGTCGACGTACGAGTCACGGGGCAGGCTGACCAGGTACGGGCCGCTGTCCCCGAAGTGCAGGATCATCAGCGAGTCGGTGTTCAGGCCCACGTCGTTGCCGACGTGCAGCTTCTCGCGCTGCTCGGGGGTGAGCGCCGAGCGGCTGTCGGACCCGATGAGCAGCCAGTCCGTCCCCTTGCCCGCCGCGGGCCTGCCGTCGTACCGCGCCAGCGCGTCCGTCTTCCGCAGCTTCGACCCGGCCCAGAAATACAGCCCGGCGCCGTACCCGACCACCAGCACGACCAAGACCAGGACCAGCAGCGCGATCCGCTTGGGCCGGCTCATTCGACGACGCCTCATACGAGCATGATCGAGGCGCCCGACCCATCCCGCAGATCGAGCGCCCCGGTCACCTCGCCACGCCGCCTTGCCCGGTCAGAGCAGGCCGTCCCACATCTGTTCGAGGAGCACCGACCACCAGCTCTCCGGCGACGCGAGCGCCGCCGGGTCAAGCGCCACCAGCTGCGCCTGGAAGTCCACCGTCCAGCGGCCCGCCTGCTCCGGATTGAGACCGAAGCGCAGCCGCCACATCCGGCCGAGCAGCGCCAGCGAACGGGCGAACTCCGGCAGGCCCGTGTTCACGAACTGCGGGGGCACCGGCTGACCACCGGGGCCCGCCTCCACCGGCACGGCCACGATGTGCGCCGTGCCGTACTGGACACAGAGCGCCCGGCCGAAGTCACTGCCCATCACGAGGTACGAACCCGCGTCGGACGCCGGCTGCACACCGCGCTGCGCCGCGAGCTCCGCCAGCGTCGGCACCGGCTGACCCGGCACCGCCTGCGCCCAGAAGAATGGCCCGAAATCGATGGGCAGCCCCGCCCAGACGAGCGTGCGCGCCACGATCTCCGGCACACCCTGGCGCGACACCGCGCCCTGGTCGAAGCGGAACACACCCTGCGGACCGAAGGCACCGGCCAGCTCGTGCGCGACCCCCTCGGGCGGGATCGGCGGCGCCTGCATCACCTGACCCGGGTGCGGCAACGGCGCCCGCATCGGCGCCGGACGCGCCGGGCCGTCCGCGACCTGGTGCAACTCGCCCTGGTGCGTGAGCAGATGCTGCATGCCCTGCTGACGGCTCGAATGATCCGTGCCGTACGGCGCCACACTCGTGATCCGCACCTGCGGCCAGGTCTCGCGGATCATCCGGGCGCAGTAACCGCCGGGCAGCTCGCAGGACTCCAGCTCGGTGTGCAGTTCGAGCACCTGCTGCGGCGGCACGTTCATCGCGCGCAGCTCGTGCAGGATCTGCCACTCCGGGTGCGGAGTTCCGGGCGCGGAGCGGCGGATCAGCTGCTGCTCCGAACCGTCCGGACCCCGGTAGCGCAGCACGGCCTGATAGCCGGGACCGACCGTCGGCATACCGGTGGGCTGCTGCGGATAGCCGTACGCCGGAGGCCGCTGGGCCCCCTGGTGCTGCGGCATGTGGCCCTGCGGAAGCGGCGGTTGGGGCAGGTGCGGCGGCTGACCGCCGCCGGGCATGCCGGGCGGACCGGGCGGCTGCGGACCCCTCGGAGGCGGTCCCACCTGGCCGGGCCCGGCCAGCATGGTGGCCGCCTGGTGCGTGCCCGCGCCGGGGACGCCGGGCGGGCCGGGCGGCTGCGGAGCACCGGCGCCGGGAGCGCCGGGCGGGCCGGGGGGATGCGGAGCACCGGCACCCGGCGCACCCGGCGGACCGGGCGGCTGCGGGAAGCCGGGCATGCCGCCGCCCTGACTCGGGTCGGCGAACATCGTCGCGGCGTGATGCACCCCGCCACCGGCCGACGGGGGCGACGGCGGACCGGGCGGACCGGGCGGGCCCGGCGGCTGCGGGGCGCTCGGCATCGCGCCACCCTGACTGGCGTCCGCGAACATCGTCGGCGCGTGATGCACCCCGCCACCGGCGGACGGAGGCGAGGGCGGACCTGGCGCCCGCGCCCCGTCCGGGCCCAGCTGCGAAACGAGCCGGGTCGGTACGTACCCACCGGCCGGCGCACCGGGCGCACCCGGACCCGAAGGAGCCGGAGCCCCACCGGGCCGCGCACCCGGCGTACCGGGGGCGCCCGGCGGCGGCGGGGTCGTCGAGCCGCCGCCCCGCGCACCGCGCGGCGGCATGGCGGCCTTGCTGGTCGCGGCGTCGGAGATGTCCCCGGAGCTCTGACCGGGCCGGGCAGGCCCGGCGGGGCCCGCCGGAGGCATCGGCGACACGGCCGGGTGCGGGCCCGCACCCGGCGCGGCGGCGTCCGCGCGCAGCGCGGGAGCCACCGTGGTCGAGGGCAGCCGGCTGCCGCCGGACATCAGCGAAGTCTTGGCCTCGGGCGGCACACCGGGCGGCCGGGCGTCGTCCGCGTCGGACCCCGAGAGCATGGGCGCGTACACCGTGGACGGCAGCGGCACCGACGCGTCGTCGGAGTCCGCGTTGGTGTCGGTCCCGGCCCACGGGGTCGCCCCGGCGGGCACCCCCGGCGTGGACGCGGGCACTCCCTCGGGGCTGGTGGGCTCGTAGTCGCCGCCAGGACCGGCGCTCGGCCAGGCCGCACCGCAAGAACTCCGCTCGGACTGCGAGGCGTTACCGCCCTGCCCACCCCAACTCCCGGCGGGCTGCGGACCGTTGGGCGCACCGGAACCGGAAGCGCCGGGCCGGCCGCCCCCCGCGGAGGGCGAACCTGCAGCGCCCTGGGCGCCGCTTCCGCCCGCACCGGCGGCGGGCCAGTCGTCGGCCGGACGGGAACCGCCGCCGCCCTGCGGCGCGTTGGCGCCACCGGTGCCCGCGGCTCCGGCAACACCCGGCCAGTCGTCGTCCGCGCCACGCGAACCCGCCCTGCCCTGCGGCCCGTTGGCGTCCGCAGCACCGGCACCGGCGGAGCCCGCAGGCCCTGACGCACCGGCGCCGGCCGCCGCACCCGCGCCAGCCGGCCAGTCGTCGCCCGCGCCACGCGAACCCGCCCTGCCCTGGCGCCCGCCGGCATCTCCGGCGCCGGCACCCGCAGGCCCGGCCCAGTCGCCACCGGCGACCGGCGAACCGGAGCCCGCGCCGTCACCGGGGCTCACCGGCCCAGCCGCACCCGCGCCAGCCGGCCAGTCGTCGCCCGCGGAGGGCGGCCCCGCGGCCCCGGCCCCGGCCGCGCCGGGACCGACACCCGCACCGGCCGACGCACCCGCGCCCACCGAGTCCGACCAGTCCCCGCCGGCCCGCGGCGAACCCGCGTCCACCGGAGCCCCGTTGCCCCCCGCGCCCGCACCGGAACCCGCACCGCCCGCCGCGGGCGACCCGGCAAGGGATCCCCCGCCCGACGACCTCCGGTGATCCGGAATCCCGATCTTGTCCGCCGCTTCCTGAAGCCACTCGGGAGGAGTCAGCAGGAACGACGTCTGTTCCAGATCGATCCGCTGCGGCGCCGCAGCCTCGTCCGCGTCCATGATCTCCGCCGGCGCTCCGTACTCTTCCTCGTACCGGCGGATCACCTCACCCACCGGCAACCCCGGCCACAGCGTGGCCTCACCACTGTCCCGCGCGATGACCAGGCGCTGCCTGCCACCGTCCGACGTCGGACCGTCGTGACGGTCCTCCGCCCACACCACGAAACCGAGCTCGAACTCCCGCACCCGCACCTCACGGTGCTGATACGCGGGAACGTCCCCGTTGACCCACTCTTCCGCGCGCTCCTGCGCCTGCGCGAAGGTCACCATCGCGCTCACCCCTCCACCGGGACAGCACGCGCGAAGCCGCCGTCCACCATCAGGTTCGCCACGGTCTCCAGCTCCGGCGGATTGCCCGCCAGCCGCTGCAGAAAGGCGTCGAAGTCATCACCGCAGGGCAGCAGAAGCCGCTCCACGCGCTCGTGCACCGTCCAGCCGTCGCGGTCTCTCGCATCGTCGTACGCGACGAACCACACCGACCCGACCGCGTCACCCCTGACCTTCACCGCCAGCAGACCGCCCTGAACGAAAGCGACGCCCAGATAGTCCTTGGTCATGTGGTCACGCAAACACTTGTTGATGTACACCAGGTCATTGACCGCGGCCTCGTCCCGCACCGTGAAGAACGGCTGGTCCACCAGCAGCCCGAGCTCCGCGTCGAGCGCCGCACCCACGGGCGCGCAACCACCCGCCGCCTTCAGGAACGACCGGTACGCACCGGGCAACCGGTAGCCGAGGTCCTCCTCCACACCCAGGATCTGCTCCTCGCTCACCGAAACGGAACCCTTCGGCAGCCCGAAATGGGCGGGCCGGGTCTCCTGCAACGGGCGCGTACCGCGCTTCTCCTGATCAACGGCGGTGGTCGCCAGGCCGCCGTGATGGCGCAGCAGCGCCTTCACCTCGACCGGCACCAGCTCCATGAGCCGCTCGCCCGGCACGTGGTGCCAGGTCCAGCCGTGCGGGGTCGCCACCGCCGGGATCGTGTCCCACAGCTCGTGCCCCTCGGCCGCCAGCGCCGCGTTGGCCGACACATAATCGGTGAGCCGCAGTTCGTCGACGCCGAAGCCCTCCGGGGGCTCCGCGATCTCCGCGGCGGCCCGCGCGTAATGCGAGAAATCCGGGTGGCCGTTCTCATCCATACGCACACCCCTGGGGTGGCGGGACGCCCGGACCGGGTCCGGGAAATGCACGACCTGCCCGGCGTACGCCGCATTCGGTGGCGCGGCTTGCTGCCCGAGCCGACCTGTCGTCATGGCGAATGCCCCCTGCTGCTTCTGGCTGGTTCGCCACAGCCTATGCGGTGCCGCAACAGGCGGCCCTGCCCCTCGCCTTCCGTACACACACCGTCACGCCCGAGTGATCGGACATCGCCGAATCAGCACATTTCGACTGCACCAATTCCATCCGATGGCGACACAGCGGCGCCCCCGCTTTCACACCACCGGACACATTTGGCAGGCTGTCCCCGCAACTCGGGGGCGTGACACAGCGGCTACCGCCGCGGGCACGGGGAGGGAATGCACCACCATGCACACAGCTCAAACAGGCACACCGGTCACACCGAACGCGTCCACACCACTCGCATCGGGAGATCCACGGCTCAGCTGGAGCAGCACCGAGTCAGCCCGCCCGCCCCGGCTCCAGCACCGCCGCGACGGCATTCTGCCCACCGTCGCCGCCGCCCTTTCCGTGCGCGGCGCCGACACCCTCACCTGCACCGCGGGCAAGGGCGACCAACCACCCGCACTGCACCCGCTCGTTCAGGATTTCCTCGACACCCTCACCAGCGGCCAGCGCGAACGCTTCACCGGGCGCTGCCCCGAAGCGATCCTCGTCTCCCGGCACATCACCGCCGCCGAGACCTCACGATCCAAACGCGCCTCGCGCAAACCCCTCACCCACGGTGAGGCCCGCCGCTCCCTCAAGCACGCCAAACTCACCGCCCGCCGCATCAGCGAGGACGGCGACCCCCGGCACGGCAGCTACGCACCGCCGTGCCGCTCCTGCACACCGATGCTCGCCCACTTCGGCGTACGCCCGGTGGACCCCACCACAGCCGCCACACCCACCCCGTCCCCCACCGAGAAGGGCTGACCCGCCACCGATGCCGGGCCCCAACACCAACACCACCCGCTTCCCCGTCGCCGTCGACGCCGCCCTGCGCACCGCGGGCTGGCAGCCCGGACGCTGGGACATACGGCAGGCGGAACACTGGGCCGACACCCTGCGCGCCCACACCTCCCCGACCGGCCACCGGCACAGCGTCTTCCCCGCCGCGGTCGAGGCCTGGGCGGAATTCGGCGGGCTGCACCTCACCGCGCCGGGAGCGGGCCGCCAGATCGCCCCGACGCCCTTCCACTTCGACCCGCTCCAAGGGCTGCATCACGCCCGCACCCTCGCCGACCTCGGCCGCGCCCTCGACACCGAGGTCTGCCCGCTCGGCACGGAACTGGGCAGCGAGGGGGACAGCCAGGCCATCATCGCGATCGACGCGGAAGGCCGTGTCTACAGCCTCGACCACACCGGCGACTGGTACCTCGGCCCCGACGTCGACCAGGCCCTGGCCACCCTGGTCACCGGAACCCAGCCCCCGCGCCTCAGCCCGACGGGCCCCTGAGCGGGTACGCACCCGGGGCCCCGCGCCGCTCCCGCACGCCGCCCCGGCCCATACGCCCGACCTGAACGCGCCGGCCGCCCGGCCCAGACCCCGCCGACGACCCACGCCCCCGCGCACCTCAAGCGGCGCCACCAGCCACGCACCGGGCGGCCCGGCCCCGCGCGCCACCGAACAACGCACCTCCAGCCGCGCGCCTCAAGCCGCGCGCCACCGCGCAGCGCACCGGGCCACGCGTCACCGAACAACGCACCGGGCGGCCCGGCCCCGCGCGGCCACTGCCGGCCCGGTCGCGCGCGGCCCGCACCGCCGCGCGTCACGCCCCCACGCTCCGTCAAGCCGCGTCCCCAACCTCACGGGTCAGAACACCTAGCCCTCCCGCGCCACACCGGCCGGCAACACCGCCGAGACCCGGAAACCGCCCGCGTCCGTCGGCCCCGAGACGAACACGCCCCCCAGCGCCGTCACCCGCTCCCGCATCCCCACCAGACCGTTGCCCCCGCTCGGCAGCCCCGCGTCCGCCGTGCCGCCGTCCGACGCCCCGTTCTCCACCTGCATGGCGACCTCCGACCTCCGGTGCGCCAACCGCACCCAGGTCTTCGCGCCCGCAGCGTGCTTGTGCACGTTCGTCAGCGCCTCCTGGACCACGCGGTACGCGGTCTGCTCCACCAGCGGCCCGTACGCGTCGACGGGCTCGCCCTCCACCGAGAGCTCCACCACCATCCCGGCCTGCCGCGACTGCCCCACCAGCGCTTCGAGCTCCGCCAGGGTCGGCCCGTCCTCCGCCGCCCCGGCCGCCGCGGCTGCCGCCGCCGCGACGCCGACCGCAGCCAACGGCACCGCCATCGACACGGGCCGCACCGGATCGCCGGACCGCAGCACCCCGAGCATCTCCCGCAGCTCCGTCAGCGCCTGCCGTCCCATGTCGCCCACCAGCGCCGCGTTCTTCACGGCTTTCGCCGGATCCTTCAGCGCCACCGCCTGCAACGCGGCCGAGTGCACCACCATCAGGCTCACCCGGTGCGCCACCACGTCGTGCATCTCCCGCGCGATCCGGGTCCGCTCCTCCGTACGGGCCCACTCGGCCCGCTCCTCCGCCCGGTCGGCCAGCAGCGACAGTTCCCGCTCCAGACTGTCCGCCCGCTCCCGCAAGCTCTCCATCAGCCGCCGCCGGGCCCCTATGTAGAGGCCGAACAGAACCGGCGGCGCGGTCAGCCCCAACGACAGGATCAACGACATCAGCGGCACGTACCAGGAAGCCGGATTGAAGTCCCCGTCCGCCGCGTTCCCCACGTCCTGCCGGGTCCGTACGAACGTCACGATCAGCGTCCCGGTCAGGGACATCCCGGCCAGCACCACCGTGATCCGCCGGGGCACCTCCGACGCGGCCAGCGTGTACAGCGACACGATGCCCATCAGGAAGCCCATCTCGGCCGGCGTCACGGCGATCGCCACCAGCACCACGGCGATGGGCCACCGCCGCCGCACCAGCAGCACGGACCCCACCAGCAGCCCGAAGATCACCCCCAGAGGCACCGGCACCCCCGCGGTCCCGGCGAACCTCACCCCCTCAAGCACACACTCCAACGCCGAAACCAACGCCAGCGCCACATCCAGCACGACACTGCGTCGCCGATCCCACCACCAGTAGCGCCGGGCGGTCATGCCCGTGGCGTCCTGATCTGCCCCCGTTACGGTCATGCCGTCCAGCCTACGGGCGCACGCGACCCAATTTCCGGAGACTGCGCCATGCGCAACTCGCGAGGGAACACCACCGAAACGCATGGTGTGCGCACGAAATATGAATCGACAGGGTTTTCGACTCGACCGTCCGCATATCGAACAAGGCTGCCCGCATGGCGGAACCCCCGGCAAATACGCCGCCTTCGAAAGCCTCCGCGAGCAAGCCATCACGCTGCGTCGGCAAGGCCTCAACCGCCTCCTCGACGGCGAGCCCGCCCCCGAGTGGACGAAGCGCCCGAACGCGAAGGACGACCTGCGGGCCAAAGCGCGCCGAATGTGATCAAGCTCTACCTGCGTTGGCTCGACCTGTGGAGGTCCCCCGCGAGCGCCTTCGCTTCTACGTGAGCATCCATGAATCGGCCGACGTGCACGCGGCCGAGCACTACTGGGCAGACCTCGCCGGGGCGGACGTCAGCGCTTTCGGCAAGACCTCGCTCAAGAAGCACAACCCGAGGACCGTCCGCGAGAACACGGGCGAGGCGTACCGAGGTTGCCTGGTCGTCTACGTGACGCAGAGCGCTGATCTCTACCGTCGCATGGAGGGCGCCTGGTACGGCATAGTAGGGGCGTCACTCGCGCCCGACTCGCAAAGTCGGGCATAGGAGACGAACCATCCCGGGTCGTCTAATGGCAGGACAAATGGTTTTGGTCCATTGAATGAGGGTTCGATTCCTTCCCCGGGAGCCATAGCTTCGGGTCCTGACCGCTCTGGTCAGGACCCGCGCGCGTTTCGGCCGTGAGACCCCCCGGTATCCTGCGGGTGTCCACCACCCGAAGCCGAAGGGCATCACCGTGAGCGCCAATCGCCCGGCAGCCGTCGTCGTCCTCGCAGCGGGTGAAGGCACCCGTATGAAGTCGGCCACCCCGAAGGTCCTGCACGAGATCAGCGGGCGCTCGCTCGTCGGCCATGTCGTCGCCGCCTCCCGCGAGCTGGACCCCGAGCACCTCGTCGTGGTCGTCGGCCACGCCCGTGAGCAGGTTTCCGCGCACCTCGCCGAGATCGACACCGAGGTACGTACCGCAGTACAGGAGCAGCAGAAGGGCACCGGTCATGCGGTGCGGATGGGTCTTGAGCAGCTCGGCGGGGGCATCGACGGGACCGTGGTCGTGGTCTGCGGCGACACCCCGCTGCTCACCGGCGACACCCTGACCGAGCTTGCGCGTACGCACGCCGCCGACGGCAACGCCGTGACGGTGCTGACCGCCGAGGTGCCGGATTCCACGGGTTACGGGCGCATCGTCCGGGACGACGCGAGCGGCGCGGTGACCGGGATCGTCGAGCACAAGGACGCGACCGAAGCGCAGCGCGCCATCCGGGAGATCAACTCCGGTGTGTTCGCGTTCGACGGGCAGCTGCTCGCGGACGCGCTGGGCAAGGTGCGTACGGACAACAGCCAGGGCGAGGAGTACCTGACCGACGTCCTGGGGATCCTGCGCGAGGCGGGGCACCGCGTGGGCGCCGCCGTGGCCGGTGACCACCGGGAGATCCTGGGGATCAACAACCGGGTCCAGTTGGCGGAGGCACGCCGGCTGCTGAACGGCCGGCTCCTTGAGCGCGCGATGCTCGGTGGCGTGACCGTGGTGGACCCGGCGTCGACGTTCATCGATGTGACGGTGACCTTCGACCAGGACGCGATCGTGCATCCGGGTACGCAGCTGCTGGGTGCCACGCACCTCGGCGAGGGGTGCGAGGTGGGCCCCAACTCCCGTCTGACGGACACGCTGGTCGGCAAGGACGCCCGGGTGGACAACACCGTGGCGGACCGCACCGAGGTCGGCGAGGGGGCGCTGGTCGGCCCGTACACGTATCTGCGGCCGGGAACGCGGCTGGGTGCGCGGTCCAAGGCCGGGGCGTACGTGGAAATGAAGAACGCCGCGATCGGCGAGGGCACGAAGGTGCCGCACCTCTCGTACGTCGGGGACGCGACCATCGGTGAGTTCACGAACATCGGCGCCGCGAGCGTCTTCGTGAACTACGACGGTGAGGCGAAGCACCACACGACGATCGGGTCGCACTGCCGGACCGGCTCGGACAACATGTTTGTGGCGCCCGTCACGGTCGGGGACGGTGCCTACACCGCCGCGGGTTCGGTCATCACGAAGGATGTACCGGCCGGCTCACTGGCGGTCGCCCGTGGGCAGCAGCGGAATATCGAGGGTTGGGTGGCCCGTAAGCGTCCGGGCAGCGCTGCCGCGCAGGCGGCCCAGTCGGCGGCCGGGAAGGCCGACGGCGAAAGCTGACCGGAAACAGGCGCGTCGGCTACGGCGTACCGTGATAGGTGCACACATTTTCGGCTGGCTCGCACCCCGACTTCTGGGTGTGCGGGCACAGCAGCAATGATTCACGTCCGAGGAGACAGTGCTGTGACCGGGATCAAGACGACCGGCGAGAAGAAGCTGATGCTCTTCTCCGGCCGCGCCCACCCCGAGCTGGCCGAGGAGGTCGCGCACCAGTTGGGTGTCGGCCTCGTGCCGACGAAGGCTTTCGACTTCGCCAATGGTGAGATCTACGTCCGCTACCAGGAGTCGGCGCGTGGCGCCGACTGCTTCTTGATACAGAGCCACACGGCTCCGATCAATAAGTGGATCATGGAGCAGTTGATCATGCTCGATGCTCTGAAGCGGGCCTCGGCCCGGAGCATCACCGTGGTCGTCCCGTCCTACGGCTACGCCCGTCAGGACAAGAAGCACCGTGGTCGCGAGCCCATTTCGGCCCGCCTGATCGCCGACCTGATGAAGACGGCGGGCGCGGACCGCATCGTCACGGTGGACCTGCACACCGACCAGATCCAGGGCTTCTTCGACGGCCCGGTGGACCACCTCTTCGCGCTGCCGGTCCTCGCGGACTACGTGGGCGCGAAGGTGGACCGCAAGAAGCTGACGATCGTCTCTCCGGACGCGGGCCGCGTCCGGGTCGCCGACCGCTGGTGCGACCGGCTGGACGCGCCGCTGGCGATCGTGCACAAGCGCCGTGACAAGGACGTCGCCAACAAGGTGACGGTCCATGAGGTCGTGGGTGACGTCGCGGGCCGCGTCTGCGTCCTGGTCGACGACATGATCGACACGGGTGGCACGATCTGCGCAGCCGCGGACGCGCTGTTCGAGAACGGCGCGGAGGACGTCATCGTGACGGCCACGCACGGCATCCTGTCGGGCCCGGCCGCGGACCGTCTGAAGAACTCGAAGGTGAGCGAGTTCGTCTTCACGGACACGCTGCCGACCCCGGGCGAGCTGGAGCTCGACAAGATCACGGTGCTGTCGATCGCGCCGACGATCGCGCGTGCGCTGCGTGAGGTCTTCGAGGACGGCTCGGTCACGAGCCTCTTCGAGGAGCAGGGCGACTAGTACGCCCGCACACGCCAAGTCGTGAAATTGGTGCCCCGGCCGTCTCGGCCGGGGCACCATTTCGCTCTCTCGATGATCCACTTGGGACCTGCTCGTCACTGCGGGTAGACTCACCGGGTTGCTCGGCGAGGGAAGCTGTGTCCCGTACACAGTTCATCCGTTATCGACGCGCTCTTCGTAGCAGGCCGCCGTTCGTGGGCCGGGTGACTGTCCCCCTTTGCGTCACCTTTTTCTTCTACGAGGAGTGCAGCCATGGCTGAGATCAAGATCGCCGCCGAAGTCCGTAACACGTTCGGCAAGGGCGCCTCGCGTCAGACCCGTCGCGACAACCGCGTTCCCGGCGTCGTCTACGGCCACGGTGCCGAGCCGCTGCACATCACGCTGCCGGCCCACGAGCTGATGATGGCGCTCAAGACCAGCAACGCGCTGCTCAGCCTCCAGGTCGACGGCAAGACCGAGCTGGTCATCCCGAAGGCGATCCAGCGCAACGCGATCCGCCGCAACATCACCCACGTCGACCTGCTCTCGGTCAAGCTGGGCGAGAAGGTCACCGTCGACGTCTCCGTGCACACCGAGGGCGAGCTGGCCCCGGGTGGCAACCTCCTGGAGAACGTGCTGAACACGCTGTCGGTCGAGACCGAGGCCACGCACATCCCGAGCTCCGTCACGGTCTCCATCGCGGGCCTTGAGGCCGGTGCGACGATCCACGCCAAGGACGTCCCGCTGCCCGAGGGCACCACCCTGGTCACCGACCCGGAGGCCGTTGTCATCCAGGTTCTGGCCCCGAAGGAAGAGGCTGTCTCCGAGACCGCCGACGAGACCCCCGAGGCCTGATCCTCGCTGTTCTTCGTTCAGCCGCCGTCCCGCGCAGCAGTGCGCGGGGCGGCGGTTGGCGTATCAAGCGTGGTAGGAGCCGGTGTACGAACCGGTGAGCGGGTGGACCGGCACCTCACCTCTAGGAGAGACGGATCAGATGACGGACGCAGCGGAGCCCTGGCTGATCGTGGGGCTGGGCAATCCGGGGCCGGAGCACGCGGCCAACCGCCACAATGTGGGGTTCATGGTCGCGGACCTGCTCGCGGAGCGGATGCGGTCGAAGTTCAAGGCGCACAAGGCGCGTGCCCAGGTCGTCGAGGGCCGGGTGGGTGCGCCGGGTCCGGCGGGCCGCAGGGTGGTGCTGGCGAAGCCGTTGTCGTACATGAATCTCTCCGGCGGGCCTGTCGCGGCGCTGCGCGACTTCTACAAGGTGGAGACCGCGAACATCGTCGCGATCCACGACGAGTTGGACATCGACCACGGCGTGCTGCGGCTGAAGCTGGGCGGCGGGGACAACGGGCACAACGGTCTGAAGTCGATGACCAAGGCGATGGGTCCGGACTATCACCGGGTGCGCTTCGGCATCGGCCGCCCGCCGGGCCGGATGCAGGTCGCCGACTTCGTGCTGAAGGACTTCTCGTCGACGGAGCGCAAGGAGCTGGACTTCTTCGTGGACCGGGCGGCGGACGCGGTGGAGTGTCTCGTCACCGAGGGCCTTGAGCGTGCTCAGACTACGTACAATTCCTGAGCGATTCCTGGCCAGAGGTTGACCCAGTGCAGTCGTATGGCCAAGGATCGCGCTCCATGGTCATGAAGCGGACTCAAGTGCTCCTGTACGCCCGCCGGGGGGCGATGGCCGTCATCGCCCTGCTGCTGCTCGTCGCAGGCGTGCGCTCCTCCTGGGGCACTGCGCAGCACGTGATGCTCACCAAGGGCCGCGACCACGGCACGATGTCGGTCGCCGACTGCGCGGCGGAGACCTGTACCGGCCCGTACACGCCGGGCGGCGGCACGACCGACCACGCGCGCGTGAGCATCGAGCAGTCGGTCGCCACCAAGAAGGGCGCGTATCTCGCGGTGGTGGTCAAGCCCGGCACCACCGAAGCGGTACGGGCCGGCGCGTCCGGTGTCCTGCTCGCCTGGATGCCGCTGGGCGGCGCGCTGTTGCTGGCAGCGCTGGTGATCGCGGGCGGCCTGCGGCGGACCCGCATCGCGTGGTGGACGGCGCTGGGGGGCGGGCTGTTGCTGGGGGCGGCGTTCCTGTCCCTGTGAGCGGCCCGCGCGACGCCACCGCCCCGCACCCGAGATGAATCCGGGTGCGGGGCGGTGGCGTGCGGGGCGGTGGCGTGCGGAACGCCGGTCGGGGATCAGCCCGTGTTGCGCAGCCCGGCCGCCACACCGTTGACGGTGAGCAGCAGTGCCCGGGCGAGCGCCGGGTCGGGCTCCTCGCCGCGCTCGGCTGCCGCGCGCTGGCGGCCGAGCAGCGAGACCTGGAGGTAGGAGATCGGGTCCAGGTAGGCGTCACGTACGGAGAAGGTCTGCTTGAGCACCGGGTTGGTGTCGAGCAGTTCCTGCCCACCGGTGATCCGCAGGACCTCGGCCACCGTCAGTTCGTGCTCGGCGCGGATCATCTCGAAGACGTGCTTGAGGTCTTCGGGGACGAGCGTGTCGACGTAGTGCTGAGCGATGCGCAGGTCCGTCTTGGCCAGCGTCATCTCGACGTTGGACAGGAAGTTGCGGAAGAAGTGCCACTGCTCGTGCATCTCGTCCAGGACGGTGTCGAGCCCGGCTTCGCGCAGTGCCTTGAGGCCGGAGCCGACGCCGAACCAGCCGGGCACGATCTGCCGTGACTGGGTCCAGCCGAAGACCCACGGGATGGCCCGCAGTCCGTCGAGCCCGGCGCCGCTGTCCGGGCGGCGCGAGGGACGCGAGCCCAGGTGCAGGTCGGCGAGCTGGTCGACGGGGGTGGCCGCGAAGAAGTACGCGGGCAGGTCCGGGTTCTCGACGAGTCGGCGGTACGCCGTGTGCGCGGCCTCGGAGACCGTGTCCATGGCGGCGTCCCAGCGGGCCAGCGCCTCGTCGGACTGGCGCGGCGAGGTGTGCAGCGCGGAGGCCTGGAGGGTGGCGGCGACCGTCAGCTCCAGGTTCTCCCTGGCCAGCGACGGCACCAGGTACTTGTCGGAGATGACCTCGCCCTGCTCGGTGACCTTGATCTCGCCTTCGAGCGTTCCCCAGGGCTGGGCGAGGATCGCGTCGTGCGAGGGGCCGCCGCCACGGCCGACGGTGCCGCCGCGGCCGTGGAAGAGACGCAGGCGTACGCCGTAGCGGTGGGCGACATCGCGCAGCCGGCGCTGGGCGCGGTGGATCTCCCACTGGCTGGTGGTGATCCCGCCGAACTTCGACGAGTCCGAGTAGCCGAGCATGACTTCCTGCACGTCACCGCGCAGGGACACCAGGCGCCGGTACGACGGGTCGGCGAGCATCTCGTCGAGGATCACATCGGCCGCGCGCAGCTCGTCGGTGGTCTCCAGGAGCGGCACGATGCCGATCTTGGCCCAGCCGGCGTGCAGGTCGATGAGACCGGCCTCCCTGGCCAGTACGGCCGCCGCGAAGACGTCGTCGGCGCCCTGGCACATCGAGATGATGTACGACTCGATGACCTCGGGGCCGAACTTGGCGAGGGCTTCCTTGATGGTCGAGAAGACCCCGAGGGTCTTCGCGCCGTCGGCGTCGAGCGGGGCCGGGGTGGGGCCGAGCGGCCTGCGGGACCTGAGCTCCTTGGCGAGGAGCTTCTGCCGGTAGTCGCGGGGCATGTCGGCGTACCGCCAGGACTCCTCCCCGAGCCGGTCGAAGAGCTGTCCGAGGGCGTGGTGGTGGGCGTCCGCGTGCTCGCGTACGTCCATGGTGGCGAGCTGCAGCCCGAACGCGGCGAGCGTGCGGATCGTACGGTCCATGCGGCCGTCGGCGAAGAGGCCGCCGCGGTGGGCGCGCAGCGAGGTCTGGATGAGGACCAGGTCGGCGAGGAGCTCGCCGGTGCCGAGGTAGTCGCAGCCGGGGCGGTGCGCGGTGCCCTTGGCGAGGCGCTCGCGGGTGTTGACGAGCTTTTGCCGGATGCAGGTGGCCTTGAGCCGGTAGGGCTCTTCGACGTTGAGGCGCTTGTAGCGGGGGCTGATCTCCGGGAGGCGCTCCAGGTCGGCCTGGAGCGAGGTGAGCAGCTCCTCGGTGGCGCCCGTGTAGCGGATCGAGTTCGACAGGAGCCCGCGCAGGAAGTCGATGAGCTCCAGTGCGTCGGTGATGCCGTGCTCGTGCTGGAGGATCAGTACTTCCCAGGTGACGGCGGGCGTCACGTTGGGGTTGCCGTCGCGGTCGCCGCCGATCCAGGTGCCGAAGGTCAGCGGCCGGGTCCCGGCGGGCAGCTCGACGCCGACCCGGTCCAGCTCGGACGCGAGGTCCTCCAGTACGTCCCCGACGGCGCCGGCGTGCAGCTCGTCGAGGTAGTAGATGGCGTTGCGGGCCTCGTCGGCGGGCTCGGGGCGTACGACACGCAGCTCGTCGGTCTGCCAGATGAGGTCGATGTTCTCGGCGAGCCGCAGGTCGTGGCGGCGCCGGTCGGCCTCGATGACGGGGGTTTCGAGGAGGGCCGCGATGCGGCGCAGCTTGGTGAGCACGGACCGGCGTGCGGCCTCGGTCGGGTGCGCCGTGAAGACGGGCCTGACGTTGAGGTTCTTGACGGCGGTGGCGAGGTGCTCGGGGTCGGCGTCCTTGAGCCGGTCCGCGGTGCGGGCGAGGAGCCCGCCCTCGGCGGCGCGCTTGACGCGCATCTCGCGGCCACGGTGCACCTGCTCGGTGACGTTGGCGAGGTGGAAGTAGGTGGAGAAGGCCCGTACCAGGCGGCCCGCGGTCTCCAGGTCCGTGTCGCCGAGCAGCTCGGCGGCGGCCTCGCCGTCGGTGCGCGTCAGCGCGCGGACCCGTTCCACCAGCTCAAGGAGCTCGGGGCCCTCCTGGCGGACGAGCGTCTCGCCCAGGAGATCGCCCAGACGGCGGATGTCGGCACGCAGCTCCGGGCTGGTGTGTGAGTTCTGGTCGGCACTGCTCACAGGTGCGGCTCCTTGCAGTGTTTGAGCACGACTGGAGGTTTGTGGACCACGCTGTCCGACGAGACCAAGGATAGGTGTCGAGGGCAAACCGGTTCTCCGCGGCTCTTGCCGCCCGGCGAAGCGCTGCCATACTTACGATGCCGTAGGTTACGCAACCGTAGCCTTTCAGCGGTTCCGCTCTCCCCATCCTCATCCCTCACCCCCAGGGGATCCCATGCCGACAAGCCCCGACGTGCTCGATGACGCCTCGAAGTCGACAGGCGACGCATCCGTCCCGTCCGCCACCCGCGGCGGCGAGTCCAAGCGCAGCATCGAACAGCTGGCGCTGATCCTGTTCATCACCGTCCCCTTCCTCGCCCTCCTCGCGGCCGTGCCCCTGGTGTGGGGATGGGGTGTGAGCTGGCTCGATCTCGGGCTGTTGGTCTTCATGTACTACCTCGGGTGCCACGGCATCACGATCGGCTTCCACCGCTACTTCACGCACGGCTCCTTCAAGGCGAAGCGTCCGCTGCGCATCGCGCTGGCGGTCATGGGCTCGATGGCCGTGGAGGGACCGCTGGTCCGCTGGGTCGCCGATCACCGCAAGCACCACAAGTTCTCGGACGCCGAGGGCGACCCGCATTCGCCGTGGCGGTTCGGTGAGACGCTGCCTGCCCTGATGAAGGGCCTGTGGTGGGCGCACATCGGCTGGATGTTCGACGAGGAGCAGACGCCGCAGCAGAAGTACGCGCCGGACCTGATCAGGGACCCGGCGATCCGCCGCATCTCGCGCGACTTCCTGTACTGGACGATGCTGTCCCTCGCCATCCCGCCGCTGGTCGGCGGGCTGGTGACGATGTCGTGGTGGGGCGCGTTCACGGCGTTCTTCTGGGGCTCCCTGGTACGGGTGGCACTGCTGCACCACGTGACCTGGTCGATCAACTCGATCTGTCACGCGGTGGGCAAGCAGCCGTTCAAGTCCCGGGACCGTTCGGGCAATGTGTGGTGGCTCGCGGTGCTGTCCTGCGGCGAGTCCTGGCACAACCTGCACCACGCCGAACCGACGTCGGCGCGGCACGGTGTAATGAGGGGTCAGGTCGACTCGAGCGCACGCCTGATCCGTTGGTTCGAAAAGGCCGGCTGGGCGTACGACGTCCGGTGGCCGAGCAGCGACCGGATCGAGTCCCGGCGCACGACCAGTTCCTCGGAACGTAAACGCGGTTCCTCAGAAGCGGCATGATGGGCGACGTGGCGATCGACGGCAGCAACCCGGACAGCGAGAAGGTCAAGCCCCCGAGCCGGCGGGCCCGCCGCGTACGCATGACCGGCAAGGAACGCCGGGAGCAGTTGCTCGACATCGGCCGTACCCTCTTCGCCGAGAAGGGCTTCGAGGGCACGTCGGTGGAGGAGATCGCCGCGAAGGCGGGGGTCTCCAAGCCGGTGGTGTACGAGCACTTCGGCGGCAAGGAGGGCCTGTACGCCGTGGTGGTCGACCGTGAGATGCGGCGGCTGCTCGACATCGTGACGGGCGCGCTGACCGCGGGTCACCCGCGTGAGCTGCTTGAGCAGGCGGCGTTCGCGCTCCTCGACTACATCGAGGAGTACACGGACGGTTTCCGCATCCTGGTGCGCGATTCGCCAGTGGCCCAGTCGACGGGCACCTTCGCCTCGTTGATCAGCGACATCGCCACTCAGGTGGAGGACATCCTGGGCCTGGAGTTCAAGGCCCGCGGTTTCGACCCGAAGCTCGCTCCGCTGTACGCGCAGGCACTGGTCGGCAGTGTGGCGCTGACCGGTCAGTGGTGGGTGAACACCCGCAAGCCGAAGAAGGCGGAGGTGGCGGCCCATCTGGTGAACCTGGCGTGGCACGGGCTGGGCAACCTGGAGTCGAAGCCGCGCCTGATAGGCCACCGCAAGAGCTGACGCGGCCCGCCGCCGGTCAGCCGACCCGCGGTTTCCTCGCCACGGCGAAGATCCGGCGGAACGGGAACACCGTGCCGTGCGGACCCGGCGGGTAGGCGTCGCGCAGCGCTTCGGCGTACCGCGCGATGAAGGCGTCGCGCTCGGCGGGGGCGTCGGCCAGGGCCGTGAGGACCGGGCGCAGGGCCGTGCCCTTGACCCAGTCGAGGACCGGGTCCCGGCCGGTGAGGACCTGGAGGTACGTCGTCTCCCACACGTCGACGCCCTCGCAGCCCAGGGTGGTGAGCCGGCTCAGGTACTCGGCGGGTTCGAGTACGCCGGCCGTGCGGTCGCCCACGCCGTGCAGCAGCGGGCGCCAGCGCGGGGATTCGCGGAGCTCGGCGAGGATCGTGTGGCTGGGGGCGGTGAAGTTGCCCGGGACCTGGAAGGCGAGGGTGCCGCCGGGGGTGAGGGCGTCCAGCCAGATCCCGAAGCGGTCCGCGTGGCCGGGCACCCATTGCAGGAGCGCGTTGGACACGATCACGTCGTACGTCTCCTCGGGCACCCAGGTGGCCGCGTCCGCCGGGGCGAAGTCGAGCCGTGGGCCCGCGTACCGCCGGGCCTCCTCCAGCATCTGCGGCGAGCTGTCGTAGCCGGTGATGCGGGCCCCGGGCCAGCGCTCGCCCAGCAGCGCGGTGACGTTGCCCGCGCCGCAGCCCAGGTCGGCGATCCGGGCGGTGGGCGGGGCGTCGAGGCGGGCGAGCAGATCGCGGAAGGGCCGGGTGCGGTGGTCGGCGTGGCGCAGGTACTGCTCCGGGTCCCAGGTGGGTGCTGTCATGCCGGTCAGCTTTCCCGAAAAAGTACCTTGATGTCAAGATACTTGAACTCAAGAGACTTGAGGTCGACAGACCCTCTACACTGATCGTCATGGAGGACGAGGTCGATCGACTGGTCGCAGCTTGGCGCCGCGAGCGCCCCGACCTCGACGTGGAACCACTCGAGGTGCTCAGCCGTGTCAGCAGGCTGGCCAGGCACTTGGACCGGGCCCGTCGACTCGCGTTCTCCGAGCACAGCCTGGAGCCCTGGGAGTTCGACGTGCTCACCTCGCTGCGGCGGGCGGGCGACCCGTACCAGCTCTCGCCTGGCCAGCTCCTGACCCAGACCCTGGTCACCTCGGGCACCATGACCAACCGCATCGACCGGCTCGCCACCAAGGGCCTCGTCGAGCGGCTGCCCGACCCGAGCGACCGGCGCGGCGTGCTGGTGCGGCTCACCGCCGAGGGCCGCGACCGCGCCGACCAGGCACTGGCCGGGCTCCTCGCGCAGGAGCGGGCGATCCTCGGCGAGCTCTCCTGCGCTCAGCGCGGCGAACTGGCCGGGCTGCTACGCCAGTTGACCGCCCCGTTCGACAACGTCCCCGGCTAGGTCGACGGGCCCGACCCCGGCGCGGCGCGCGAGCGCGACCGCGGCGAGCGTGGAGTGCACGCCCAGCTTCCCCAGCACGTTCTGCATGTGCGTGCGGACGGTGTGCGGGGAGAGGAAGAGCCGCTCGGCGACCGCCTTGCGGCCGAGCCCGGCCACCATGCAGCGCAGCACCTCGCGCTCGCGCGGGGTCAGGGACTCCACCAGCCGCTCGCTCTCGGTGCGGTGCTTGCGGGCCGCGGTCAGCTCCCGCAGTACGCCGGTGAGCAGCGCGGGCGGCAGATGCGTCTCGTCGCGCAGGACGCCGCGGATGACGGCCAGCAGGCGTTGCAGTGAGCAGTCCTTGGCGACCCAGCCCGACGCTCCGGCCTGGAGCGCGAGGGCGGCGCGGCGCTGGTCGTCCTTCTCCGCGAGTACGACCGTACGGACGGCGGGCTGTCCCGAACGGACCCCCGCCACCAGGGAGATGCCGTCCACCAGCCCGTCCTCGCCGGGCGGTGGCAGATGCACGGGCCGGTTGACCGGCGCGGCCGACGCACCCAGGTCGGCGTCGACGAGCATCACATCGAATCTGCGGCCTTCCGCGGCTGCCCGCTCCAGGCAGCGCAACGCTGCCGGGCCGCTGCCTGCCGCTGTGACGTCCACGTCGGGCTCGGCCGCGAGGGCCGCTGCGAGCGACTCGGCGAAGATGCGGTGATCGTCCACCACCAGTACCCGGATCCGAACCACGGACACCCCCATGCTGCGTCGTCCGGAGGGACACCCCGGACCCCCGGTGGGGAACGGCCGTCGCGGGTACGGCGCCCGGGAATCGGGCGTCGCAGTCGCGCGGCCGCCGCCGCTTTCCGACTACAGATGCCCCACCCCGCGCGTCGTACCCGTCCGTCTCGCCCCCTGATCGGCACCGGCCCCCACCGGTGCTGCGCCTCAGCCTACGACTGGGTGCCGGGAGCGGAAGGTAATTGGCAGAACTGATTGCCCAGGCTGTTTAAGGTGCGCCTCATGTTTCGTATTGAGACAGAAGTAGACAAAGATCGACGCTCTGTGTTGAGCGACCGGCGATGCGCGCCCTACACGGCACCCCGGCAGACCGCGCACCGAAAGCGGGAGTGCCCGTACGCACGGCTGGAGACCTGGGCCCGTGGGCGGAGCGCACTGTAAGACACGGCCAGGTCACCGACCACCCGCCGGGCGTCACCGAGTTCATCCTGGCCAAGCCGCTCAGCTGACCCGGTGCGCCCCCCGCGAGGGGATCGCCGGGAAGACCCGGGGCTCGGCGTACCCGGCCGCGGCGAAGGCCGCGAGCACCGACTTGGCGACCGTGTCCGCCAGGCCCGACTCGGTCAGCACGACGGCCGAGCCGCCGAAGCCGCCGCCCGTCATCCGCGCGCCCAGCGCGCCCGCCGCGTTCGCGGATTCGACGACCAGGTCCAGCTCGACGCAGGAGACCCGCAGGTCGTCGCGGAGCGAACGGTGGCCCTCGGTGAGCAACGGGCCCACCGCGCGCGGGTCGGAGGCGTCCAGCAGGGCGATGACCTGCTCCACCCGCTGATTGTCGGTGACCACATGGCGTACGTAGCGCACGACGTCCTCGTCGGCCGAAGCGGCCAGCGTCTCCAGCGCGGCCGGCAGCGCTTCGTACGCCACATCGCGCAGCGCGGTGACGCCCAGGGCGCGCGCGCCCGCCTCGCAGCCCGCGCGGCGCTCCGCGTACGCGCCGTCGCCCAGGGCGTGCTTGACGCGGGTGTCGACGACGAGGAGCCGCAGGCGGTGCGTGGCCAGGTCGAAGGGGACCTGGCGCCGGCTGAGGTCGCGGGTGTCCAGGTGCAGGGCGTGGCCCTCGGTGCAGCAGGCGGCGGCCGTCTGGTCCATGATCCCGCAGGGCACACCGACGAAGGCGTTCTCGGCGCGCTGGGCGATGACGGCCAACTGGGGTGCGGTCAAGCCGAGTTCGTACAGGTCGTTGAGAGCGAGGGCGGTGACGACCTCAAGAGCGGCGGACGAGGACAGGCCGGCCCCGGTGGGGACGGTGGAGGTGAGGTGGATGTCGACGCCGGAGACCGGGTGGCCCGCCTCGCGCAGCGCCCACACGACGCCCGCCGGGTACGCGGCCCAGCCGGCGTTGGTCAGCGGCGCGAGATCGTCGACGTCCAGCTGGACGACGCCGCCGTCGATGTCGGCCGAGTGCAGGCGCAGTACGCCGTCGTCGCGCCGTGCGACGGCGGCGAGCGCGGTGTGCGGCAGGGCCAGCGGCAGCACGAAGCCGTCGTTGAAGTCGGTGTACTCGCCGATGAGGTTGACCCGCCCCGGCGCGGCCCACACGCCGTCGGGCCGGGCGCCGTACAGCGCGGCGAAGGCATCGGCGACGCGCGCGGCGTCGGCCGTGTCCGCGCCGGCCGTGTCGGTACTGCCGGTGGCCGTACCGCCGGTGGCCGTACTGCCCGTGTCACTCATGTCCACCGGTCTCCTCCCGCTGGGCGAACGCCCAGGCGTCCGCGACGATCCCCGCGAGGTCGGCGCGCGACGGGCTCCAGCCGAGCCTGCGGTGCGCGGCGTCGGCCGAGGCGACCAGGATCGCCGGGTCGCCGGCCCGGCGCGGGGACGGCGTCTCGGGGATCGGGTGCCCGGTGACCTTGCGTACGGTCTCCACGACCTCACGGACCGAGAAGCCGTTGCCGTTGCCGAGGTTGCAGATCAGGTGCTCGCCCGCCCCGGTGGCGCCCAGCGCCAGCAGATGCGCCTCGGCGAGGTCCGCGACATGGATGTAGTCGCGGACACAGGTGCCGTCGGGCGTCGGATAGTCGTCGCCGTACACCGCGATCGACTCCCGGCGGCCCTGGGCGACCTGGAGGACCAGCGGGATGAGGTGCGACTCGGGGGCGTGCCGCTCGCCGTAGGCCCCGTAGGCGCCCGCGACGTTGAAGTAGCGCAGCGAGACCGCGGCCAGGCCGTGGGCGTGGCATTCGCCGCTGATCATGTGGTCGACGGCGAGCTTCGTGGCGCCGTACGGGTTGGTCGGCGCGGTCGGCGCGCTCTCCGTGATGGGTGTGGACACCGGTTCGCCGTAGGTCGCGGCGGTGGAGGAGAAGACCAGCCTGCGCACCCCGGCCGCCCGCATCGCGGCGAGCAGCGCCATGGTGCCGCCGACGTTGTTCGTCCAGTACTTCTCGGGGTCCACGACGGACTCGCCGACCTGGGAGAACGCGGCGAAGTGCAGGACTCCGTCGTAGCCGGCGTCCAGCCAGCGCGCGGCGTCCTGGACGCGCCCCTCGATGAAGGTGGCGCCCGCCGGGACTCCTTCGCGGAAGCCGGTGGAGAGGTCGTCGAGGACGGTCACCTCGTGCCCCGCCTCCAGGAGATGCGCCGCGACCACACTGCCGACGTATCCCGCACCGCCGGTGACCAAGAACTTCTGACTCACTTGCTCGCTACCTCTCGCAGTCGTGTCGCCGCGGTCTCCGGCGGCACATCGTTGATGAACACATTCATGCCGGACTCGGAACCCGCGAGAAACTTCAGCTTGCCCGCAGTGCGTCGAATGGTGAAAAGCTCAAGGTGGAGCGCGAATCCGCCGAGCCCCGCCTCCCCCAGGTCGCCCAGTTCACCGAAGGGTGCCTGGTGCCACGCGGAGATGTACGGCGTCGGGGGCTCGTCGGGGCCGAAGATCCGGTCGAACCTGCGCAACAGTTCCAGATAGATCTGTGGGAACTCTGTGCGCGCCTCGTCGCCGAGCGCCCGCAGGTCGCGCACGCGCTGCTTGGGGTAGAGGTGCACCTCGTAGGGCCAGTGCGCGGCGTACGGCACGAACGCCACCCAGTGCCCGCCCTCAAGGACCACCCGGGTGCCTTCGGAGCGCTCGTGGGCGAGGACGTCGTCGAAGAGGTTGCGGCCGGTCTTCGCCAGGTGGGCGCGGGCCGAGCGCAGCATCAGCTCGGTGCGCGGGGTGACGAAGGGGTAGCCGTAGATCTGGCCGTGCGGGTGGCCGAGGGTGACGCCGATCTCGGCGCCCCGGTTCTCAAAACAGAACACCTGCTTGACCTGTGGGAGCTCGGCCAGCTCCGCGGTGCGGTCGGTCCAGGCCTCCAGCACGAGCGCGGCCCGGTCCTCGGTGAGGTCGGCGAAGGACGCGTCGTGGTCGGACGTGAAGCAGACGACTTCGCAGCGGCCCGCGTCGCCCACCAGGGAGGGGAAGCGATTCTCGAAGACGGCCACGTCGTAGTCGGCGGCCGGGATCTCGCTGCGCCGGCCGTCCCGGGACGGGCAGAGCGGGCATTCGTCGGCCGGCGGGTGGTAGATGCGGGCCTGCCGGTGCGAGGCGACGGCGACCGCGTCGCCGAGCAGCGGATCGTGGCGGATCTGCGCGGTGGTGGCGACGGGATCGAGGGGTCTCAGGTCCGGTGCGTCGCGCACCGTGTCGTCGCGGGAGTCGTAATAGAGCAGCTCACGACCGTCGGCGAGGCGGGTCGACGTCTTCTTCACGCGCTGGGGCTCCTCATCGCACTTATCCAACAGAACCGAACACAACAAACCATGAGCCAACAGTTCCGTCAACGGGGAGCGCCGGAGCCGGCCAGCGAGACGCCCTGGGTCGCGGGGGGGCGACAGGTAAGCCCTTTCGATCACAATCCAACAAAGAACACCACCAGAAGTATTCAATTCCCGTACCGAGAGGCGTAGGTTCCGTCTGGATCATTTCGCTCGACGAATCAGGTGCCCTCATGCACTACCTGGCCGAAGGGCTTCGGCTCCCCACCAACGGGCTCGACTACACCATCCTGGCGATCTACTTCGCCGTGGTCCTCGGCATCGGGTTCGCCGCGCGGGCCAGTGTGAAGACCAGCCTCGACTTCTTCCTGTCCGGCCGCTCACTGCCCGCCTGGGTCACCGGCCTGGCCTTCGTCGCAGCCAACCTCGGTGCCACCGAGATCCTGGGCATGGCGGCGACCGGCGCGCAGTACGGCGTGGCCGTCGTGCACTGGTACTGGATCGGCGCCATCCCGGCCATGGTCTTCCTCGGCCTGGTGATGATGCCCTTCTACTACGGGTCGAAGGTCCGCTCCGTACCGGAGTTCCTGCTCCAGCGCTTCGACAAGTCCGCGCACCTGCTGAGCTCGGTCCTCTTCGCCTTCGCCGCCATCCTCATCGCGGGCGTCAACCTCTACGCCCTGTCGATCGTCGTCGAGGCACTGCTCGGCTGGCCGCAGTGGCTCGCGATCGTGGTGGCCGGGCTCTTCGTCCTCGCGTACATCACCATCGGCGGTCTCTCCTCGGCGATCTACAACGAGGTGCTCCAGTTCTTCGTGATCCTCGCCGCGCTCATCCCGCTGGCCATCCTCGGCCTGAAGCGGGTCGGCGGCTGGGACGGTCTGAGCGGCTCGCTGCAGAAGAGCCACGGCGACAACTTCATGACCGCCTGGGGCGGTACGGGCATCGGTGACGCCAACCCGCTCGGCGCGAACTGGCTGACCATCGTGCTCGGCCTCGGGTTCGTGCTGTCCTTCGGCTACTGGACGACCAACTTCGCCGAGGTGCAGCGCGCCCTGTCCGCGAAGAACCTGTCCGCCGCGAAGCGCACCCCCCTCATCGCCGCCTTCCCGAAGATGTTCATCGTCTTCCTGGTGATGATCCCGGGCCTGGTCGCCGCGGTGATCGTGCCGAAGATCGGCACGCCGGGCTCGGACCTGACGTACAACGACGCGATCCCCCTGCTCATGCAGGAACTGCTGCCGAACGGCGTGCTGGGCATCGCGGTCACCGGTCTGCTGGCCGCGTTCATGGCGGGCATGGCGGCCAACATCTCGTCCTTCAACACCGTGTTCACGTACGACATCTGGTCGAAGTACGTGAAGCAGGGCCGCGAGGACGCCTACTACCTGCGCTTCGGCCGCCTGATCACCGCGATCGGCGTGCTGGCCTCCATCGGCACGGCCTTCATCGCCTCCAGCTTCACCAACATCATGAGCTACCTCCAGACGCTCTTCTCCTTCTTCAACGTCCCGATGTTCGTGGTCTTCATCATCGGAATGTTCTGGAAGCGGGCCTCGATGAAGTCCGGCGTCTGGGGCCTGTTCGCGGGCACCACGGCCGCGATGGTCAACTACTTCTGGATCTACAAGCAGGGGATCATCGACATCCCCACCGACCAAGGCGCCAACTTCGTCTCGGCGATCGTCGGCTTCGTCGCCGGAGCGGTCGTCATGGTCGCGGTCACGCTCTTCACCGCGCCCAAGCCCGAGGCCGAACTGGCGGGTCTGGTGTACGGAACGCAGTCCCCGGACATGGAGGAGGCCCCGGCCGAAGGCGACGACGCCTGGTACCGCAGGCCCGCCCTGCTGGGCTGGGGTGCGATCGCCCTCGCCGCCCTCTGCTACATCCCCTACTCCTTCTGATCGGAGGCCACAAAAATGTCCGACCTGCAGCGCGAAGTCTCCGCACTGGAGAGCAAGTCCGCCACCGCGGCACGCCTCTTCGACATCCGGCGCATCATCGGCGGGCTGTTCACGCTCTACGGCGTCATCGTGACGATCGCCGGGATCAACCCCTCGGCGGCCGACCTCAAGAAGGCCCAGGACATCAACATCAACCTCTGGACGGGCCTGGCCATGCTCGCCCTCGGGCTGTTCTTCCTGATCTGGCTGAAGCTGCGCCCCACCGCGCCGCCGCCGCCCGAGGCGTAACGGGTCTGTGTCCGCGTCCCGGCCTGGACGCGGACACAGCCACAGCCACAGCCACAGCCACACCGGAGCGCCTGACGGGGCCGGACCGTCACTCGTGGTCCGGCCCCGCCGCCATGTCCCGCGTCATGTCCCGTGCCATGTCCCGCGCCACGGCCTGCGTCACCTCGCGCGGCGGATCCCCCGCCGTGCCGGGCCCGGCGCCCACCATGGCCCGGTCGAGCAGCCCGGTGCGCGCGGCGAGCGCCGCCGCCTCCAGGCGCGAGCCCACTCCCAGCTTCATCAGCACCCGCTGGACGTGCGTACGGGCGGTGCTCGGCGCGATGCCCATCCCGGCCGCGATCAGCCGGGTGTCCTCGCCGTCCGCGACCCGCAGCAGGACCTCGACCTCGCGCGGGGTGAGCAGCTGCAGCAGCCGTTGGCCCTCGTCGTCCGGTTGCGCGGCCGGGTTGAGCAGCTCGGCGAACGCCCCCTGCAACAGCTGCGGCGACACCGCCGCGTCACCCGCCCTGGCCTTCACCATGGCGCGTTCCACGCCCTCGATGCGCTCGTCATGTCGTACGTAACCGGCTGCTCCGGCGGCGAACGCCGCGGCGATCCCCCGCGGGTTGGACACCGGTCCGAGCACCACGACCGCCACCTGCGGGCGCTCACTTCTGATCCGCACGATCGGGTCGAAAACCCCTGGTCCGGCAGGTGACGCCGTGCCGAACAGACATACTTCGGGCGCTCTGCTGACGACCAGGTCCGCCGCGCCCGCGGTCGGGGCGGCCGCCGCGAGCACCCGGTGCCCACGCAGTTTCAACGCCGAGGCGAGCGCCTCGGCGAGCAATCGGTGGTCATCGACCACCATGAGCCGCACGCCCATCGAGCAACCCCCCATACCCCCGGAGCTGGCCCCCCGACCCTCCTGACCCGGCAAGCTACACGCTTGTTCGACGATGCGCGCCCCTTACCCGGGAGAAGCCCCTCGGATTGTCGAATTCCACGCCATTGCGGACTACTTGCCGGACAAACATGGCACAAAGCGACCCCGGCAGTGGATGCGTACCACTGCCGGGGCCGGTGTGCGACCGCGCTCCCGCTAGGTCACTTGGTGCCGAAGCCGATCGCCAGGAACCGCTCGTCGCCGGGGCGCGCCTCGCTCATCAGGACCGTCGCCAGGAACAGCCTGCCGTTGGCGAAGCGGTACTCGGCGGAGTCCGGCGAGAACGTGGACTCGACCTTGATGACCGCGTCATTGGCCGGATTCTCCATCAGCACGGTCTGCTTCATGGAGCCGCCGTTGATGCTCACGACCTGGCCACCCTTGCTGAACGGCGCCGACTTGTACGCGATCAGATTGCCGCCGTCCATGCGGATCGGGTCGATCGTGTAGCGCTCGCCCGCGTCGATCCGGTCAGCGGTGATCTTGCCCGTGGTGAGGTCGAACG
Organism: Streptomyces sp. A5-4; assembly: GCF_051131715.1. Lineage (NCBI taxonomy): Bacteria > Bacillati > Actinomycetota > Actinomycetes > Kitasatosporales > Streptomycetaceae > Streptomyces > Streptomyces sp. A5-4. Next base: position 3,099,360 of record NZ_CP178591.1, read on the forward strand.
AGACGATCTCGTTCGTACGGGAGCCGTCGTCACCGGCGCCCGGGTGCTCCTCGCTCGGCACATAGATCTTGCCGTTGCCGACGGCGACCTGGGAGCAGCCCTCGGTGTCGCGGCACCGCGGCGCGTACTTCTCCGCGTCGACGGCGATCTTGGCGCGCAGCTTGCCGGTCTTCTCGTCGATCGAGAAGAAGTCGGTGACGCCACTGCCGTCGCCCGCGGTCTCGCCGACGTCGGCCGCCGCCACCAGCGGCTTCGTGGAGACGATGCTGGCGTTCTCGACGCCGCTCGGCAGCTTGTACTTGGCGAGCGGGGTGCCGTCCTTCGGGTTGAGGTACTCGATGGAGAGCACCGCCGCGTCGTACGGACCGCACTGGCGCACCGTCGCGAGGGCCTCGCCACCCGCGTAACCGACGTCGCGGCACTGCTCGACGTTCTCCACCGGCTTCCAGAGGAGCTTGCCGCCAACCACGTCCCACGCGGCGCCGCCACCGGTACCGCCGGCCGCGACCGTGCCGCCGCCGATCGTGATCTCGCTGAAGGTGACCTTCCGGTCGCCGTCCTTGACCGACTTCTGCCAGAGCAGCTTGCCCTCGGTCAGGTCGATCAGACCGACCTCGGTGCAGGGGGTGTACTTCTGGCCCTCCTGCGCCGGACCCGCGAAGGCGATGGCCGTCTTGTTGGCGGTGACGTGCTTGGACGCCGCGCAGACCTCGCCCGAGAGCGGGATCTTCCACAGCTCCGCGCCCGTGTCCAGGTCGTGCGCCACGACCTCGTTGAGGCCGCTCTTGACGTACGCCTTGTCGGTGATCCAGGAACCGGCCATGCTCGCGACCGATTCGGTCACCTTGGGCGAAGGCAGCTTGTAGAGCACCTTGGACTTGGTGCTCCCGGCCGGCTTCTCCTTGCCCTCGCCGTCCGGGGCGGGCTTGTCGTCGGCGGGCTCGTCGCCGCCGCCGGTCGTGCCCGCGGAGGAGGTGGCTTCCTGCTTCTTGTCGCCGTCGTCTTTCTTGGAGTTGTAGATCACGACTCCGCCGACGACCAGCGCCAGGGCGACGACCGACGCGGCAATGATCATCGCGATGGTGTTGACGTTCTTGCCGCCGCCACCGGGGCCGCCCTGCGGGGGCGGCCCCTGCGGGTAACCCTGCTGCTGGCCGTACGGACCGGCCTGACCCGGGTACTGCTGACCGGGCTGACCGGGCTGACCGGGCTGACCGGGGTAGCCGTACCCCGGCTGCTGCGCGGGCTGGCCCGGCGGCATCTGCGGCGGCCGGCCGGGCTGGCCCGGGTAGCCGTAGCCCGGCTGGGCGGGCGGCGTCTGCGGGTAGCCGTAGCCGGGCTGATCGGCGGGCGGCGGCGTGGGGGCGCCGAAACCGCCGGGCGGCGGCGGGGTCGGGGCGCCGAAACCACCGCCGGGCGGCGGCTCGTTGGGCGGCGGAGGTGGCTGGGGCGGCTGCGTCATGGCGGATCTACCTTCGGGGACGAAAGGGGTGGGGGGGAGATTCAGAACCGGCTCGGCGCGCTCACTTGCCGAAGACCATCATCGTCTTCTCGCCCTCCTTGTCGTCGCTGCCGGTCAGGGTCGGCGGGGTGATGAAGAGGCGGCCGTCCGTGTAGGAGACGCCACGGTTGCTGAAGCCGTTCTCGATCTCCGCGGTCGACTCCGGGGACTTCAGCTCCGACTTGGGCGCGCCACCCGCGGGGCCGATGCTGACGATCCCACCGCCGTGGTCGTAGGACGGCTGGACGTACGCCAGCACGTTGGAGCCCTCCATGCGGACCGGAAGCATCGTGCGGTCCTTGCCCGCCGGCGAACGCCACTTCTCCTTACCGGTGTTCAGGTTGAAGGCGATGATGTCGTTCGTCCGGTCGAAGCCGTCCGCGCCACCCTTCTCCTCCTCCGTGGGGAGATACAGGGTGTTGGCGTCCGCGACCGTGCCGAGGCAGCCCTGCAGGTTGTCGTCGATGATCGCCCAGCCGCACTGTGGCTGGATGCTCTCCTTGGTGCTCAGCTGCGATCGGACGCTGCCGTCACCCTTGAGCGTGGTGACGTTCCACGCCTTCTTCTCCTCGTTGGTCAGGTAGAGCACCACCGGGTCGACCGAGTAGACGCGCTTGACCTGCCAGCCCTTGGGCACCGGGAAGGTCCACTTGCCCGCGCCCGTGGCCGAGTTGACCTCGCGCACCTGCTGGGCCTTGCCGTCGGTGCCACAGCTGTCGACCGCGATGAGCTTGCTGCCGCCCGCGAACGAGTCCGCGCCGCAGCCGTTGACCTTCAGGTCGCCGAAGGCCTTGCTGCCGTCGGTGACCCGGTAGGCGCTGGAGACGCCCCAGCGGCTGGCCGTGACGGTGTCGCCGGAGATCGCCAGCTCCATGCTGGAGGAGCCGTCGAAGAGGTTCTCCTTCTTGACCTCCGTCGTCCAGCCCGCCTTGCCGGTGCTCAGGTCGACGAGCCGCAGCTGGTTGCACTTGGCCTTGTCGGTCGTGCCGTCCTTGAGGCCGACGACGAGCTTTCCGCTGGACGTGGTGTTCCTGGGCGCGGCGCACAGTTCGTTCTCGAACGGCACTTCCCACACCTTCTTACCGGTGTTCACGTCGAACGCGGTGACCTTCTTGTAGAGGGCCTGCACCACCACGCCCCCGGTGAACCACGGGCCGTACGCCGCGTGACTGCCGCGCGGCATGTCGACGTCGTTGGTCTTCAGCCACAGCACCTTGGCCTCGCCCGGCTGGCGCCCGACGTTGAGGTCGTCGTTCGTCTTGCGGCCGGTGCCCTCGCCGTCACCCTCGTCCGCGGAGGGCGCGCCGGTCGGCTTGTCGTCCTTCTTGCTGCTCTCCCGCGCGATGGGCTTCTTCTCGCCACCGCCGTCGTCTCCGACCGCGAAGTAGACACCTGCGCCGATGAGGAGCACCGCCGCGAGGGCCCCGCCGATGATGGCCGCGGGCTTGCCCTTGAAGAAGCTGCCGCCACCGCCGCCGCCCGGTGCCGAGGCGCCGGGGTACTGCTGCTGGGTGGGGTAACCGCCGTAGGGGCCGGGCTGGTGCGGCTGGCCGTACGGGCCGGTCTGCGGCTGGCCGTACGGGCCCGGCTGCTGGGGCTGGCCGTACGGGCCGGTCTGCGGCTGACCGCCGGGCTGGGCGGGGTAGCCGTAGCCGGGCTGCGGTGCCTGGGGCGGCGGTGCCTGCGGGTAGCCGTAGCCGGGCTGCTGCTGGGGCGGCTGCCCCTGCGGCGGCGTCGGCGGGGCCGGCGGCATCTGCGGCGGCTGGGCCGGCGGCTGCGGGGCTCCCTTCTGTGGGTCCTGCGGCGCTCCGAAGCCGCCCTGCGGCGGCTGGTTGGGCGGCTGAGACATCAGCACTTACCTCTTCACACGGGTGATCCGCAGCCCGGTCGGTCTCCCCCGCGTTTCCGGTGGTGAAATACCCCCGGAAAGGAGCGAATCGGGCTGGGATCCCGCAAATTTACGTCAGTCGAGCGGGGTTTCTTTCTATCACTTGACCCCCTCGATACGGCGGGCCGGTCCTCCCCTGTTCCCAAGGGAGGACCGGCCCGTGATGCGCTCGTTATTTCCTTTGCACGCGTCCGCTACGCGTCTTCCGCAAGCTCCATCCAACGCGTCTCCAGCTCGTCGCGAGTCGTAGCAAGATCACGAAGTTCCGCGTCGAGCAGTGCGACCTTCTCGAAGTCGGTTGCGTTGTCGGCGATTTGGCCGTGGAGCTTGGTCTCCTTGTCGGAGAGCTTCTCCATCTGGCGCTCCAGCTTCTGCATTTCCTTGTTCGCCGCGCGGGCGTCGGAGGCCGCCTTCTTGCGGGCGGGGGCCGTCACCGAGGCCGAGGAGCCGGCGGACGAATTCGCGGAAGCCGCAGAAGGCGCATAAACCGCAGATTCGATCATCTGCCGCCTGCGCTCCAGATATTCGTCGAGCCCGCGCGGCAGGTTGCGCAGCGTAGCGTCGCCCATCAGGGCGTACACCTTGTCGGTCGTCCGCTCGATGAAGAACCGGTCGTGGGAGATCACGATGAGCGAGCCCGGCCAGGTGTCGAGCACGTCCTCCAGCTGCGTCAGCGTCTCGATGTCGAGGTCGTTCGTCGGCTCGTCGAGGAAGAGGACGTTCGGCTCGTCCATCAGCAGCCGCAGGATCTGCAGCCTGCGGCGCTCGCCGCCCGACAGGTCGCGGACGGGCGTCCACTGCTTCTCCTTGGTGAAGCCGAACTGCTCGCACAGCTGGCCCGCCGTCATCTCGCGGCCCTTGCCCAGGTCCACCCGGTCGCGCACCTGCTGGACGGCTTCCAGCACCCGCAGGGTGGGGTTGAGCTCGCTGACCTCCTGGGAGAGGTAAGCGAGCTTCACGGTCTTGCCCACGACGACCTTGCCCGCGGCGGGCTGGATGTCGCCCAGCGTGCGGGCCGCCTCGGTGAGCGCACGCAGCAGCGAGGTCTTGCCCGAGCCGTTCACACCGACCAGGCCGACACGGTCGCCGGGGCCGAGCTGCCAGGTGAGGTGCTTGAGCAGCGTCTTCGGGCCCGCCTGGACGGTGACGTCCTCCAGGTCGAACACGGTCTTGCCGAGCCGCGAGTTGGCGAACTTCATCAGCGCGGAGGTGTCGCGCGGCGGCGGCACGTCCGCGATCAGCTCATTGGCCGCCTCGACGCGGAAGCGCGGCTTCGACGTACGGGCGGGGGCGCCGCGGCGCAGCCAGGCCAGCTCCTTGCGGACCAGGTTCTGGCGCTTGGTCTCCTCGGTCGCCGCGATGCGCTCCCGCTCGGCGCGCGCGAAGACGTAGTCGGAGTAGCCGCCCTCGTACTCGTGGACGGAGCCGCCCTGCACGTCCCACATGCGGGTGCAGACCTGGTCCAGGAACCAGCGGTCGTGAGTGACGCAGACGAGCCCGGAGCGGCGGGCGCGCAGGTGCTGCGCCAGCCAGGCGATGCCTTCGACGTCGAGATGGTTCGTCGGCTCGTCGAGAACCAGCAGGTCGGGCTCGCCGACGAGGAGCTTGGCCAGCGCGATGCGGCGGCGCTCACCACCGGAGAGCGGGCCGATCACGGTGTCCAGGCCCTGCCCGAAGCCGGGCAGGTCGAGGCCGCCGAAGAGTCCGGTCAGTACGTCACGGATCTTGGCGTTGCCCGCCCACTCGTGGTCGGCGAGGTCGCCGATGATCTCGTGGCGGACGGTCGCCGCGGGGTCCAGCGAGTCGTGCTGGGTCAGCACACCGAGGACGAGACCGCCGATGTGGGTGATGCGGCCGGAGTCGGCCTCTTCCAGCTTGGCGAGCATGCGGATGAGGGTGGTCTTGCCGTCGCCGTTACGGCCCACGACGCCGATCCGGTCCCCTTCGGACACGCCGAGGGACACGCCGTCGAGCAAGGCACGGGTGCCGTACACCTTGCTGACTGCCTCGACATTGACCAGGTTGACGGCCATTGATGCGCGCTCCAGGAACGGGAATGGGATCGACGCTCCAGCGTAGTCGCCGAAGGCCGGTCCCTGAGCCGCGGCCTCGATGAGGCCGTTTCCGGGCCTCTCAGAGCCTTCCCGCACCGGTACGCGCCCGGCCTGCGGCCTCGACGAGGAGCCAGCCCCCGAGAGCCATGAACACCGCGGAGGGGGCGCTGACCGGCACGGCTATGAGCATCGCCGTGCGCCCTTCGAGCAGCTCGCCGAAGCCGACCATCGACAGGCCGAGCACCCCGAGCAGGCAGAGCGTGATGCCGAGGGCGGCGGCGGGCCCCGCGAGCGGGCCGGGGGCGGCGGGACCGGCCGGGCGCGACCCGGCGGGCCGGGTGGCGGCGGGGCGCGCCGCGGCGGGCCGCTCGAAGGTCCGGAACGCGGCGACGAACAGTGCGGTGAGAACGGTCGCCGCGGCGAACCGGAGCGGGACCTGCGCCCACCAGGCGCCGCCCGCCGGTGCGGGCAGGGGGACGTCGAGGGCGAGCAGGGCCCCGTACACACCGAGCATCGCGGTGAGGTGCCACAGGAACGCCGTCATCGCGATGCCGTTGGCGGCGACGACCGCACGCCAGACCCGCGGCCGGGCCACCAGGCGTGCGCCGGGGGCGCGCAGCAGCTCGACCGCGCCGACGAGCCACAGGGCGTGGCACAGCAGGGCGAGGGTGGGCGGCGCCATGTTGCTGACCTTCTCGCCGGGCATTCCGACCATGCTCAGCGGGTACGGCCCGAAGGCGACCAGGCCTGTCGCGGCGAGCAGACCGGTGCCCGCGAGGGCGGACGGCATGCGGATCATGCCGTCGGCGCGCAGGAACCCCAGCTGGTGCACGGCCAGCCAGACGAAGGCGAAGTTGAGGAACTCGACGAAAGGCACGTCGAGGCCGAACCGCAGTACGTCGACGGAAGCGGCAGCCGCGACGAGCACCCAGAACGCGCCCCAGCCGTACCGCTCGTGCAGCTTGAGCAGCGGCGGCGTGAAGGCCACCATCGCGAGGTAGATGCCGATGAACCACAGCGGCTGGGCGACGAGCCGCAACGCGACTCCGGTCAGCCCGCTGCCGCCGCCGAGGAGTTGGACCACGAGCGCGGCGGCGCCCCACACGAGGATGAAGACCATGGTGGGCCGCAGCAGCCGCTGGAGCCTGGCCCGCAGGAACGCCGAGTACACCGAGGTGCCCCCGGGCTGCTTGCGGCGCAGCGAGCGGTAGGAGAGGGCGTGCGAGAAACCGCCGACGAAGAAGAAGACGGGCATGATCTGCAGCGCCCAGGTCAGGAGCTGGAGTCCCGGTACGACGGCGAGCAGATTGCCGACCTCGCCGTCCTCGCCGACGGTGGCCATCAGCCAGTGCCCGGCCACGACGGTCCCCAGCGAGGCGACACGCAGCAGATCGATGTACCGGTCGCGCCCCTCGGGCGTCTTGTCGGCGAGCTCGCGAACGCTGTTTCCCATGCGGGTACGGTCGCGGACGCGGGGCGCGGAGGGGAGCGCGCGGGTACTCATTCGCGACCTGAGTACGCCCCTACCTGCCCCACCCCGCCCGCCCCTTCGGAGCTGCGGAAGGCGAAGCCCTCCTGTGGCGTCCGGCAACCGTCGGCGTCTGCGGGCCCATTCAGCCCGTCCGGCATTTGAGGACCGGGGGTCCGGGGTGTGTAGCCGCCCCGCGCTTCCCGACCCCGCCCGCTCCAGCCCGTCCGGCGTATGAGGACCGGGTTCCGGGGCGGAGCCCCGGTTACGGGAAGGGGCGGGGTGGGGAAGCTCCGCGCAGCGGGCCCGTACCCCGCGTCAGACCTCCCGCGCCCCCGCCGCCGGCGCCCCCGCCACCCTCGCGGTGCGGCACGTGCCCGACTCGCGCAGGGCCGTCGCCACCGTCTCCGCCGCCTCCGCGTCCTTCGTCAGGAACGCCGTCGTCGGCCCTGACCCCGACACCAGCCCGGCCAGCGCCCCCGCCGCCGTACCGGCGGCCAGGGTTTCGGCCAGCGAGGGGCGCAGCGAGAGGGCCGCCTGCTGGAGGTCGTTGGTCACGGCGCCGGCCAACGCCGTCGCGTCGCCCGTGCGCAGGGCGTTGAGGAGGGCGGGCGAGGCGACCGGGTCGGGGACGGCCGTGCCCTCGGTCAGGCGGTCGAACTCGGCGTACACCGCCGGCGTCGAAAGACCGCCGTCCGCGACCGCGAACACCCAGTGGAAGTCGCCGCCGACGTCGAGCGCGGTGAGGTACTCGCCCCGGCCGGTGCCCAGCGCCGCCCCGCCCACCAGGCTGAACGGCACGTCACTGCCCAGCTCCGCGCAGAGCGCGAGGAGTTCGGCACGGGACGCGCCGGTGCCCCAGAGCGCGTCGCAGGCCAGCAGTGCCGCCGCCCCGTCCGCGCTGCCGCCCGCCATGCCGCCGGCGACGGGGATGTCCTTGGCGATGTGGATGTGGACGTCGGGAGCGATGCCGTGGCGCGCGCCCAGCGCGAGCGCGGCCCGCGCCGCCAGGTTCGTGGCGTCCAGGGGGACCTGCGCCGAGTCCGGGCCCGAGCAGGTGATCCGCAGTGAGTCGGACGGGGTGACGGTGACCTCGTCGTACAGGCCGACCGCCAGGAAGACGTTGGCCAGGTCGTGATAGCCGTCGGGCCGCGCGCCGCCCACCGCCAGCTGAACGTTGACCTTCGCGGGCACGCGGACGGTGACCGGCCCGCTCACGCCCCGACCGCTCATACCCGCACCTCTCGTGCCTCCACCGCTCCCACCCGCACGCATCACGCCTTCGCCTCCGCGATACGGGCGAACTCCTCCACCGTCAGCGCCTCGCCGCGTGCCTGCGGCGAGATCCCGGCCGCGACCAGGGCCGCCTCGGCGGCGGGCGCGGACCCGGCCCAGCCCGAGAGCGCCGCCCGCAGCGTCTTGCGGCGCTGCGCGAAGGCCGCGTCGACGACCGCGAAGACCTCGGCCTTGGCGGCGGTAGTCCTGATCGGCTCCGTACGGCGGACCAGCGAGACGAGTCCCGAGTCGACGTTCGGCGCGGGCCAGAAGACGTTGCGGCCGATCGACCCGGCCCGCTTGACCTCGGCGTACCAGTTGGCCTTCACCGAGGGCACACCGTAGACCTTGTTGCCCGGCTTGGCCGCGAGCCGGTCCGCGACCTCCGCCTGGACCATGACCAGGGTCCGCTCGATGGTCGGGAATCGCTCCAGCATGGTGAGCAGGACGGGGACCGCGATGTTGTACGGAAGGTTCGCGACGAGCGCGGTGGGCGGCGGCCCCGGCAGCTCGTGGACCTGCATCGCGTCGGAGTGGACGAGCGTGAAGCGGTCGGCCCGGCCCGGCATCCGCGCCGCGATGGTGGCGGGCAGCGCGCCCGCGAGGGCGTCGTCGATCTCCACGGCGACGACCCGGTCGGCCGCTTCGAGAAGGGCCAGCGTCAGCGAGCCGAGGCCGGGGCCGACCTCGACGACCACGTCGTCCGGGCGCACCCCGGCCGTCCGTACGATCCGGCGGACCGTGTTGGCGTCGATCACGAAGTTCTGGCCGCGCTGCTTGGTGGGGCGCACGCCGAGCACCGCCGCCAGTTCCCGGATGTCGGCGGGACCCAGCAGGTTGTCGGAGACCGGGGCGGGCCCGGGGGCGGGTGCGGAGTCAGGCAGGGGCGCAGAAGGCTCAGTGGTGCTCACCGCTCAAGCGTAAAGGGCCCCGGCCCCCGGCTCGGCCTGCCGAGGACCCCGGCCCGTTCCACCCGCGGCATCCGTCCGCCGTGCACATGGCGTCCGGAGTCCCCGCAGGCGGTGGCCGCCCCCGTCGCCACCACCGGCGACGGCCACCGCCCCTACAGCCGGCTGCCGCAGTGCGGCCACGGGCTGGACCCGCGCTGGACGTACAGCTTCTTCGCCCGGAACGTCTGCTCGCCGGCGCTCGCCTCCTGCGCGCGCCCGCTGCCGCCGAGGGACTGCCAGGTCTGGGTGTCGAACTGGTAGAGGCCGCCGTAGTTGCCGGTCGGGTCGACGGCGCCCGGCCTGCCGCCCGATTCGCAGTGGGCCAGCCCGCTCCAGTTGAGCCCGTCCGCCCCGGCGACGGCGGTCGGCATCGCCTTGGTGCCGACCTTCACTCGCTGGGTGACCGGCTCGCGGGCGATCTCCTCGGCGATCCTCCTGGGCCTCTGCTTGACGCCGTTGACGGTGCGCAGGGCGTACGTGACCCGGCGCGCGCCCTGCTTGCCCGCCTGCGCGACGACTTCGGTGCCCTTGAACAGCGTGGGGTCCTGGGTCCGCTCGACGGTGAAGGGAATGGGCTCCTCGCGCACTTCCTTGCTGCCCGTGATCCGCATCACGGTGATCGTCTGCCCGTCGCGCGGGAAGGTGCCGGACGGCACGGAGGTGGTGTCCTGGCCGCGCAGGCTGATGCCCGCCTCGTCCAGGGCCTCCCCCACGGTCGCGGCGTTCGTGCGGATGGTCCGCTCCCGCCCGTCCGCCATGAACGTCACCGACCGCTCGGTGCGGACGTCCAGTGCGAGCCCGCTGCGCCCGATCGCGGAGGCGCGCGAGGTGGAGAGGAACGCGCCCTCCGCGCGCACCCCGAGCTGGCGCAGTGCGCCGTCCACGGTGCGGGCGGTGGTCCACAGCTGTCGGCGTTGGCCGTCCAGGGTGAGGGTCACGGGCCGGCCGTAGTGGACGACGATCTCGTCGCCGCTGGCCAGGGCCTCGCCGGGGGCGGGGGCGACGAGGTCGTGCTCCCCGACGGTGACGCCCTGGTCGGCCAGCAGTTCGTCCACGTCGTCGGCGAAGGTGTGCATGGTCCGGGGCACGCCGTCGACGCTCAGCCTGATCGCCTTGTCGTTGGCGATGAACGCGGAGGTGCCGCCGGCCAGGAAGGCGACGACCAGGGCCTGCGGGACGAGCCGCCGGAACGTGTCGGGCCGTTCCCCCTTGCGCCGCCGTGCGGCCCGCCGGGCCCCTCCGCGACGGTCGGCCCCCGAAGAGGCCCCCGTCCCCGCCGCCGCGCCCGCGTCGGCCGCGTCGCCCGCGTCGGCGGCGGGGGCGGCGGGGGAGGCCTGGCGCGGCAGCTGCCGCTCGGGCGCCGCGTGGGCGCCGTACAGCGGCGCGCCGTAGGGCAGCGTCTCCAGCGACGCGTACTCCTCGGGCCCGTACAGGTCCTGCCCGTGCGTGTCGGGATCATATGTGCCCGGTCCCGACGCCCTGCCCGCCGCACGTCGGCCACTGCCGCCGCGCGCCGCGCGGTGACTGCCCTGCGAATTGCTCACGACGCTCCAGAGGTCCGGCCCGCCCAGATGACGCTGCGGGCCGGGACACTAGCGGAGCGCCGGTCACTCTCCAAAGTGACACAGCTACGCTGTGTCGCCGGATTGACCGCTGTTCGGCTCAGTAATCGAATGCGCGTGCCGTATTGGCGGCGAGCGCCGTGGCCAGGACGTCCTCTTCGAGTCCCTTGACCGCCGCCATCGCCCGTACCGTGACCGGAATGAGATACGGCGCGTTAGGCCGTCCGCGGTACGGGGCGGGGGTCAGGAACGGCGCGTCGGTTTCGACGAGGACCAGTTCGAGCGGTGCGACCGCGAGCGCGTCGCGCAGTGGCTGGGCGTTCTTGAACGTCACGTTTCCGGCGAAGGACATGAAGTAGCCCTTGCGTGCGCAGATCTCCGCCATGGCCGCGTCACCGGAGTAGCAGTGGAAGACGGTTCGCTCGGGCGCACCCTCCTCGTCGAGGACCCGCAGCACATCGGCGTGCGCGTCACGATCGTGGATGACGAGTGCCTTGCCGTGCCGTTTGGCCATCTCGATGTGGGCCCGGAAGGACAGCAGTTGGGCCGCCATTCCGTCGGGGCCGGTGCGGAAGTGGTCGAGCCCGGTCTCCCCGACGGCCTTGACGTACGGCAGGCCCGCCAGCCGGTCGATGTCCGCCAGCGCCTCGTCGAGCGCCCCCTCGCCACCGCCGGGGCGCGCGCCCTGGCGCGACCAGCCGTCCGGGTCGCCATGGACGATGCGGGGAGCTTCGTTGGGGTGCAGGGCCACGGCGGCGTGCACGTTCTCGTACGTCTCGGCGGTGACCACCGCCCAGCGCGAGCCCTTTACGTCGCAGCCCACCTGGACGACAGTCGTGACACCGACCGACACGGCCTTCGCCAGTGCCTCCTCGACCGTGCCGTCCTGCATGTCCAGGTGAGTGTGCGAATCGGCGACCGCCACCCGAAGCGGCTCGGGCAGCGGCGGTGGGGCGTCTTGAGGGGTCATGGTCACGATCGTACGAAAACCACGCCCCGTGCCTCACTCCGCCACTTCACCGCAAGCCTTCACTTGCGGTGCTGGAAGGGATGGAACAGATTCGAGAAGTGCCAGTGATGCGGCTCCGGCCGCTCCCCGGCCGGCACCACCAGGGGCCCGGCCGGCGCCGTCGCGGGCTGCGCCCACTGGGCCGCCTGCACCGAGGACACCTGCCCCGACCGCATGATCCGCACGACACGGCCGCCGCAGTTCAGGCACAGGGGGCGGGACAGGGGTGACGGCACCCGCATCCCGTCGGCCGTATAGACCACGAACTCGTGCCCCGTACCGTCGGTGTGGTGCTTGATCTCGTACGCCTGCTCCCAGCCGTGCCCGCACCTCATGCAGGCGAAGGCGTAGGCCTCGTGAACGGTGGTTCCTGCGCCGGCGGTGTCTGCGATCTCGCTCATGCCAGCTCCTTTCCACTGATCCAGTGGATGCCCATTCGGGCGGGAGCGCATCAGGTCCTGCCGATATATGGAGCGGTCTTGGCCTTTCCATGGAAAAGGGCCCGATACGCGGCCTGCGCTTTACTTTTTACGATAGTCCTTTACCGTCCGCAGAGCCCGCCCGTGCCGCATTCTTTGCCGCGACGACGGCATCGAATACCTCGCGCTTGGGCAGTCCCACTTCTGCGGCGACCGACACAATGGCCTCCTTGCGCCGCTCCCCCGCCTCTTCGCGCACCTGCACCCTGCGCACCAGCTCGGCCGGGTCCAGGTCGAGCACCGCGTCGGGGGCGCCCTCGACGACGACGGTGATCTCGCCGCGCACGCCGTCGGCGGCCCACTCGGCGAGCGCCTTCAGTGGCCCGCGCTTCACTTCCTCGTACGTCTTGGTCAGCTCGCGGCAGACCGCGGCCCGCCGCTCGTCGCCGAACACCTCGGCCATCGCGGCGAGCGTGTCGTCGAGGCGGTGCGGGGCCTCGAAGTACACCAGGGTCCTGCGCTCACCTGCGGCCTCGCGCAGCTTGCTCAGCCGCTCGCCCGCCTTGCGCGGCAAGAAGCCCTCGAAGCAGAAGCGGTCGACGGGCAGCCCGGACAGCGCGAGCGCGGTCAGCACGGCGGACGGCCCTGGCACCGCCGTGACCTTGATGTCCTTCTCGACGGCGGCGGCGACCAGCCGGTAGCCGGGGTCCGAGACGGACGGCATGCCCGCGTCGGTCACCAGCAGCACCCGCGAGCCGCCCTCCAGCGCCTCGACGAGCTCAGGCGTACGCGCGGTCTCGTTGCCCTCGAAGTACGACACGACACGCCCCGTGGTGCGCACACCGAGCGCCTGGGTGAGGCGGCGCAGCCGACGCGTGTCCTCGGCGGCGATGACGTCGGCCCGCTCCAGTTCGGCGGCGAGCCGGGGCGGGGCGTCCGCGACGTCACCGATGGGGGTCCCTGCGAGGACAAGGGTTCCGCTGCTGGTCATTACTGCCTTCTCACCGAGGTCGACCGACGTTCTGCGTGTCCAGTCTGACGGACTGGGGCGGGCACAGCGCCCCATCACGACGGGGCCCTCCCGGCCGCGCAGCGACCACGGGCACAGATGTGTTCCCTACGATGGCGCGGTGACCAGTACCGCGTCAGAAGCCCAGCAGGGCCACGCCGCCGAAGAGCAGCCGCCCTCGTGGCAGCGCCGGCTGCGCCGATTCGGCCATGCACCCAGGCAGACCGTCGGCCTGAGTGACCGACTTGTGCCGCCGTACAGCAAGCCTGGCACCGAGCTCTGGAGAGGCCTCGGGGTGCCGCCGGCCGCCATGGGAGTCGTGGCGCGGCTGGTGCGGTGGTCGGCGTGGGGCGGGCCTCTGCTGGTCGCGTTCGTCGCCGGGCTGCTGCGGATCTGGCACCTCGGCAGCCCCAAGGCGGTGATATTCGACGAGACGTATTACGCGAAGGACGCCTGGGCGCTCGTCAACCAGGGGTACGAGGGCCAGTGGCCCAAGGACATCGACAAATCGATCCTCGCCGACCCGTCGCGGGTCCCCATTCCGGACGACCCCGGCTATGTGGTGCACCCGCCGGTCGGCAAATGGGTCATCGGGATCGGTGAACAGCTCTTCGGTTTCACGCCGTTCGGCTGGCGCTTCATGGTCTGTGTGCTCGGCACGGTCTCGGTGCTGATGCTGTGCCGGATCGGGCGGCGGCTGTTCCGCTCGACGTTCCTGGGGTGCCTGGCGGGCACCCTGCTCGCCGTCGACGGTCTGCACTTCGTGATGAGCCGCACGGCGCTGCTCGACCTGGTGCTGATGTTCTTCGTGCTCGGCGCGTTCGGCTGCCTGCTGGTCGACCGGGACTGGGCGCGAAGGCGGCTGGCCGCCGCGCTGCCGCGCGACGACGAGGGAGTGCTGCGGCCCGATGCCCTGGTCGCGGAGAAGCTGCGCCTGGGCCTGCGGCCGTGGCGGATCGCCGCCGGGGTGTGCCTGGGTCTGGCGTTCGGCACCAAGTGGAACGGCCTGTACATTTTGGCCGCGTTCGGTCTGCTGACGGTGTTGTGGGACGTGGGCGCCCGGCGGACGGCGGGTGCGGTGCGGCCGTATCTCGCGGTGCTCAAGCGCGACATCCTGCCGGCGTTCGGCTCGACGGTCGTGGTCACCTTCGCGGTGTACATCGCCTCCTGGACGGCCTGGATCGTCTCCAAGAACGGCTACTACCGCGACTGGGCCGCGGGCGCGGGGCGCGGCGGGAGCTGGACCTGGCTGCCCGACTGGCTGCGCAGCCTGTGGCACTACGAGACCGAGGTCTACAGCTTCCACGTCAATCTGACGTCCGGTCACACCTACCAGTCGAACCCGTGGAGCTGGCTCGTCCTGGGCCGCCCGGTCTCGTACTTCTACGAGTCGCCCAAGCCCGGGAAGGACGGCTGCTCGGCGGCCGAGAAGCACGAGTGCGCCCGCGAGGTGCTGGCGCTCGGGACACCTCTGCTGTGGTGGGCGGCGTGCTTCGCGGTGCTGTACGTGCTGTGGCGCTGGGCGTTCCGCCGCGACTGGCGGGCCGGGGCGATCGCCTGCGGCATCGCGGCCGGCTGGGTGCCCTGGTTCTTCTACCAGGAGCGGACGATCTTCCTCTTCTACGCCGTCGTGTTCGTCCCGTTCCTGTGCCTGGCGGTGGCGATGATGATCGGCGCGATGCTCGGGCCACCGGGCTCGGACGAGCGCCGGCGCGCGATCGGCGCGATCGGCGCGGGTGTGCTCGTCCTGCTCATCATCTGGAACTTCATCTATTTCTGGCCCATTTACACGGGCCAGACCCTCCCGATGGACGCCTGGCGCAGTCGCATGTGGCTCGACACCTGGGTGTGAGGGGCGCGGATCCCGGTCCGATAACAGTCACCCCATGTGTCGCGGCTGTCCCGTAGGGTACGCCTCAGCACTTCTTTGAACATGTTCAGTTCAAGAGGACTCCTGGGGAGGGGACTGCATCGCATGCGCAGTGGAGCGAAGGCCGCCATAGTCGGCGGGGTGTTTCTCGTCGCGACCGGGGGCGTGGCCTACGGCGGCTACACCCTGCTGAGCGGCGAGAGCGACGAGACCGGTCCGGACGTCAACACCCGCTCGGCACCCAGGAAGACCGGCCCGCCGAGCGTGTCGGAGGTCGACAGGACCACCAAGGCGTTCCTGACGGCCTGGTCGAAGGGCGACGTGCGGGCCGCCGCCGACCTGACCAACAACGCCGCTGCCGCGCGGCCCGCCCTCGACGCCTACCGCACCGTGGCGCACGTGTCCGCGGTGACGCTGACGCCGGGCGCCCCGGTCGGCGCGAAGGTGCCGTTCACCGTGAAGGCGACGGTGACGTACCCGGAGGCGAAGAGCAAGCCCTGGTCGTACGCGTCCGAACTGACCGTCGTCCGCGGGCTCACCACCGGCGCCCCCCTGGTCGACTGGGCCCCCGCCGTGGTCCACCCGCGGCTGAAGGCCGACGACAGGCTGACGGCGGGCGAGGCGGCGGCCCCGCCCATCAAGGCGGTGGACCGCGACGGCGCGGAGCTGACGAAGGAGAAGTACCCGTCCCTCGGCCCGGTCCTGGACACCCTGCGCGAGAAGTACGGCAAGAGGGCGGGCGGGAAGCCCGGCGTCGAGCTGGCCATCGAGGGCGCGGACGGCGAGGCGCCCGTACGCTCGCTGCTCACCCTCACCAAGGGCCGGCCGGGGAAGCTGACCACCACGCTGGACGCGGGCATCCAGGCGGCTGCCGAGAAGGCCGTGCGGCGCTACCGGAACTCCTCGGTGGTGGCGGTCAAGCCGAGCACCGGCGAGATCAGGGCCGTCGCCAACAACCGCGACGACGCGTTCAACGCGGCGATGCTCGGCAAGCAGGCGCCCGGCTCCACGATGAAGATCGTGACGGCGGCGATGCTCCTTGAGAAGGGCCTGGTCGGCGCCGACCGCCCGGTCGAGTGCCCGGCGGACGTCATGTACCAGGGCCGGACCTTCCACAACCTCGACAACTTCGACATCAAGAACGGCACCTTCACGCAGAGCTTCGCCAAGTCCTGCAACACCGCCTTCATCAAGCAGATCGACGACACGAAGGACGACGCGGCGCTGGCCAAGGAGGCCCAGGAGGTCTTCGGCATCGGGCTCGACTGGCAGACCGGCGTCACCTCGGCGGACGGCTCCGTGCCGATGGCGTCCGGCGGCGAGGCCGCGGCGCAGTACATCGGGCAGGGTACGGTCCAGATGAACGTCCTCAACATGGCGTCCGTCACCGCCACCGCCAAGACCGGCACCTTCCGGCAGCCGGTTCTCGTCCCGCGCTCGCTCGACGGCCGGGAGATCGCGCAGGCGCCCCGCTCGCTGCCCGGCGGCGTCTCCGAGCAGCTGCGCACCATGATGCGGGTCACCGCGAGCAGCGGCACCGGCGCGCAGGCGATGGCCTCGGTCGGCGGGGACAAGGGGGCGAAGACCGGCTCGGCGGAGGTCGACGGGCAGGGTACGTCGAACAGTTGGTTCACCGGGTTCAGCGACGACGTGGCGGCTGCCGCGGTCGTGGAGTCCGGCGGGCACGGCGGAGACGCGGCGGGCCCACTGGTCGCCACGGTGCTGCGCGCGGGCTGACCGCGCGTCGGCCGGCACCGCACACCAGGTAACCGAGTCGCATGGCCCGTACAGCCAACGCTAGCGTGCGGGCCATGAGCACTCCCGAAAGCACCGGCCACCCCCGCTTCACCGAGGCCCTGCGCGAACTGGGCATCGCGGACATCGAGGTACGCCGCTTCCCCGACGCGACCCGCACGGCCGTCGAGGCGGCTGCCGCCGTCGGCTGCGAGCTGAGCCGGATCGTCAAGTCCCTGGTCTTCGAGGCGGACGGCGTGCCCGTCCTGGTCCTGCTGGACGGGGCCTCGCGCGTCGATGTGGAGCTGGTGCGCCGGGAGCTGTGCGCGGCGAAGGTCGGGCGGGCCGACGCCGATCTCGTACGGAAGACGACCGGCTACGCGATCGGCGGCGTGCCGCCCTTCGGGCACCGCACGAAGACACGCGTGCTCGCCGACCGGGGGCTGCTCGCCCACGAGGAGGTCTGGGCCGCGGCCGGGACCCCGCACACGGTCTTCGCGATGGACCCCAGGACGCTGGTCGGCCACTCCGGCGCGACCGTCGCCGATCTGCGCGAGCAGACCGCGTGACGCCGCTCGTCGTCACGGCGGTGCTCATCGCCGCGTTCACGCACGCCAGTTGGAACGCGATAGCCCACCACATCAAGGACCAGCTCGTCTCCTTCACGTTGATCTCCGGCGGCGGCGCGCTGATCGGCCTGCTCGCGGCGGGGTTCGTGCCCTTCCCCGCCGCGGAGGCGTGGCCGTACCTGATCCTGTCCGCGGCGCTGCACGTCGGCTACATGGTGCTGCTGATGCGGTCGTTTAGCCTCGGCGACTTCGGCCAGATGTATCCGATCGCCCGGGGCACGGCGCCGCTCGCGGTCACGGTACTGGCGGCGGTCTTCGTCGACGAGTGGCCGGGCGGCTGGCAGTTGGCGGGCGTCGCGGTCGCCTGCGCCGGGCTGGTCGGCGTGGCGCTCTGGGGCATCAAGGGCGCGGGCGGGCGCCCGCACTGGCCGGCGCTGGTAGCGGCGCTGGCGACGGGCCTCTCCATCGCCGCTTACACGGTGGTGGACGGCATGGGCGTACGCGCGTCCGGCTCGTCCCTCGGCTACATCGCGTGGCTGATGATCCTGGAGGGCCTGGCCATCCCGGCGTACGCCTGCTACCGCCGACGCGGTGAACTCCTGTTCCAGCTGCGCCCGTTGGCGGTGCGCGGGCTGATCGGCGCGGCCCTGTCGGTGACGGCGTACGGCCTGGTGCTGTGGGCCCAGACCCGGGCACCGCTGGCACCGATCGCGGCGCTGCGGGAGTCGTCGATCATCGTGGGGGCGGCGATCGGGGCCCTGTTCTTCAAGGAGCGCTTCGGGGCTCCGAGAATCGCGGCGGCGAGCCTGATGGTGGTCGGGATCGGCCTGATGCTCCACACGGGCTGACGGCGCGGCCCGGCCCCGGGCGGGTCGCCCCGCCCAACGGCGAGGGGCGCGCAGGTCGCAGACGTCTCGATTCGGCCCGTCCGGGCGGCAGTTGGGGGCGGCACTTGGGGGCGGTACGGCCGAAGGGCGCGCACCGGCCCACGCCCCCGTCCCGCCTCACCCCTACATCGCGCCCCGGAACCCCAGGTTGCTGACCAGCAGACCGCCGTCCACCGGCAGTGTCACTCCGGTGATCCACGCCGCGTCGCGCGACGCGAGGAAGGCGACCGCCGCGGCCACGTCGTCGGGGCGTCCCACCCGGCCCAGCGGATAGTGCGCCGCGGCCCGCTCCAGGCTCGCCTCCCGCCCCGCCCACGCCTCCGTCGCGACCGTCCCCGGCGCCACCAGGTTGACCCGTACGCCCCGCGCCGCCGCGTGGCCGGCCAGGGTGCGGGTCAGGCTCGCGAGGCCCGCCTTGGCCGCGCTGTACGCGTGGTTGCCGAAGTCCTGCTCGCCGTTGACCGAGCCGACACTGACGATCGCCCCGCGCCCCGAAGCCGCCAGGTGCGGCAGCGCGGCCCGCGCGCAGCGGAAGGCGCCGGTGAGCGTGATGTCGAGGTCCCGTTCCCACTCCGCGTCGTCCTCGTCCTCGAAGAGCGCCGCGTCGGGCGCGCACGAGCACGCGTTGTTGACCAGCACGTCGAGCGCCCCGAACTCCCCTACCGCGCACTCCACCGCCGCCCGGACCGAGTCCCGGTCCCCCACGTCGCAGCGCAGCGCCACCGCTCCCGGGATCGACTCCGCCGCCTTCGCCGCCCGTTCCCCGTCCAGGTCCGTGACCAGCACCCGCGCGCCCTCGCCCGCGAGTCTGCGGGCCACCGCCTCGCCGATGCCGCGCCCGGCGCCGGTGACCAGTACGCCGTACCCCTCGAACCGCGGGGGTACGGGCACCGGCGGCTGCGTCGATTCAAGTGTGGGTGTCATCCACCGATCATGCAGCGGACCGTACGGCCCTGACCAGGGCCTGTGCGCGGGGGTCGGCGGTGACCCCCTTCTGGAGCCCGTTGGTCACATAGCCGAACGCGATGCCCGCCTCCGGATCGGCGAAGCCCAGCGAGCCGCCCCGCCCCGGGTGCCCGAACGAGCCGGGCCCGAGCAGCGGCGCCCCGGAGCCGTGCAGCATGAAGCCGAGCCCGAAGCGGGTGTTGACGACCAGCACCCGGTCGGGGCCCGCCGATTCCTCGGTCCGCGCCAGCGTGAGCGTGGCCGGCGCGAACAGCCGGTGCCCGTCCACCGCCCCGATCATCGCCGCGTAACACCGTGCCAGCGCCCGCGCGGTGGAGATCCCGCCCGAGCCGGCCAGACCTGCGGCGCGGTAGGCGGGGTCGTTGTCGTCCACGACCGGATCGATCGCCCCGAACGCACGCCGGGTGAGGGAATCGGGGTCCCCGTACGCCTCGGTCACACTGCGCCGGGGCCGCACCCGCAGCGTCCCCGGGGCCTCGGCCGGTGCCTCCACCCGCCCTGTCCTGCCCACCCGGTGGGCCTCGTCCGGGGGCAGGCCGATCCAGAAGTCGAGCCCGAGCGGCCGGCCGATCTCCTCGGCGATCCACCGCCCGATGGTCCGCCCGGTGACCCGCTTGACCAGCTCGCCGATCAGCCAGCTGTACGTGTGCGCGTGGTAGCCGTGGTCGGTGCCCGGCTCCCACAGCGGCTGCTGGGCGGCGACCGCGCGCGGCCCGGAGACCCCGTCGATCGCCTCGGCCAGGGTCAGCGGGCGGTCCAGCAGGGGAACGCCGGCGCGGTGCGAGAGCAGATGCCGTACGAGTACCCGCTCCTTGCCGCCCGCCTTGAACTCCGGCCAGTACGTGGCGACGGAGGCGTCCAGGTCGATCTGCCCGCGCTGGTGCAGCAGCAGCGGCACCGCCGCGGCGACACCCTTGGTCGCGGAGTGCACGACCTGCGCGGTGTCGACGGCCCACGGCTCGGGCCCGTCCACGTCACGCGTGCCCGCCCACAGATCGACGACCTTGATGCCGCGCCGGTAGACGGCGACCGCGGCGCCGCGTTCGCCGCGCTGCTCGAAGTTGCGTACGAAAGCGTCCTTGACCGGCTCGAAACCGGCCGCAACCGTGCCTTGGACGTCCACGCCCGCACTCCCGCTCTTCACTCTTCGTCCCGCGTTCGCGCGCCCGATGGCGCCGCGCACCCCCATGGTGCAACGTGGTCCGGTCCAGTGGTCCGGTGGGGTCAGTCCGGTGCCCCGGTCCCGGATCGGTCGCGGGTCCTTCCGTTCTCAGCGCCCGGTCGTCGTCACCGAGCGCGGGTCGAAGCCGAACGGCAGCTCCAGCCGGTGCGAGCGCATCAGTTCCTCGTTGGTCAGCAGGTCCTGGGTCCGCCCGTCCGCCGCGATGACCCCGTCGCTGAGCACCACGGCACGCGGGCACAGTTCCAGCGCGTAGGGCAGATCGTGCGTGACCATCAGCACGGTGACGTCCAACGACCGCAGGATGTCGGCCAGTTCGCGGCGGGACGCCGGGTCGAGGTTGGACGAGGGTTCGTCGAGGACCAGGATCTCCGGCTCCATCGCCAGTACGGTCGCGACCGCCACCCGGCGCCGCTGCCCGAAGGAGAGATGGTGCGGCGGGCGGTCCGCGAAACCGGCCATGCCGACCTGGCCCAGCGCCTTCGCGACGCACGCCTCCAGCTCGGGGCCGCGCATTCCGGCGGCCGCCGGCCCGAAGGCGACGTCCTCGCGGACCGTAGGCATGAAGAGCTGGTCGTCGGGGTCCTGGAAGACGATGCCGACGCGGCGGCGGATCTCGGCGAGGTGCTGCTTGCCGACGGGCAGCCCGGCCACCGTCACGGTGCCCGCCCCGGCCGTGAGGATGCCGTTGAGGTGCAGCACGAGGGTGGTCTTGCCGGCGCCGTTGGGTCCCAGGATCGCGACCCGCTCACCGCGCGCGACGGTCAGGTCGACGCCGAACAGGGCCTGATGCCCGTCCGGATAGGCGTAGGCGAGACCCGAGACTTCGAGCGAGGCGGCGGCGGGGGACGGAGAGGGCACGGGTGTGGTCACAGGGTCCATCCCAACAGACATACCGCGAGCGCGGACAACGGGAGCGCCGCGGCCGTCGACCACTGCGCCCGCGAGGCGGTCACCTCGTCGATCACCGGCATCGTCCCGGTGTACCCCCGGCTGATCATCGCCAGATGCACCCGCTCGCCCCGCTCGTACGAGCGGATGAACAGCGCGCCCGCCGATTTGGCCAGCACACCCCAGTGCCGCACCCCCCGCGCCTCGAAGCCGCGCGAGCGGCGGGCGATCGACATGCGCCGCATCTCGTCGGTGATCACATCGCCGTAGCGGATCATGAACGACGCGATCTGGACCAGGAGCGGCGGGAGCCGCAGCCGTTGCAGGCCGAGCAGCAGGGAGCGCAGCTCGGTGGTGGAGGCGAGCAGGACGGAGGCGGCGACGCCGAGCGTCCCCTTCGCCAGGACGTTCCAGGCCCCCCACAACCCGGAGACGCTCAGCGACACGCCGAGCACCTCCACCCGCTCGCCCTGCGCCACGAACGGCATCAGCACGGCGAAGGCGACGAAGGGCACCTCGATGAGCAGCCGCTTCAGCAGATAACCGGCCGGTACGCGGGACGCGTACGCGACCGCGCCGAGCAGCACGGCGTACAGACCGAAGGCCCAGACCGCCTCGCGCGGGGTGGACACCACGACGAGCACGAAGCAGAAGACGGCGGCGAGCTTGCAGTGCGGAGGCAGCTCGTGGACCGCCGTGTGACCGTGCCGGTAGAGCCGGTGCGCATGACCCGCACCCATGTCAGGCCGATTCCTCGGCGCGGACCGGGGTGGTGTCGCTCCGCGACCCGTCCTCGCGACGGCGGCGTACCGCCCAGAAGATGCCGGTGCCCGCCACGACGGTCGCGCCGACACCGATCACGCCCGCGAGACCGCCGGAGATCCGCGGGTTGGCGATGTCCTTGATGCCGTAGTCGGCGAGCGGGGAGTTCGCGGTGGCGTGCTCCCCGACCTTCTTGTCGATGCCCTGGTCGGCGGCGACCTTCTCCAGGCCGTCGGGGCTCGCCGACGCGTAGAAGCTGACGACCCCGGCGATGACGAGGGCGGAGACCAGGCCCGCGCCCCAGACCTTGCGGGTGGAGCGGGCCGCGACGGGGGCCGGGGCGGGCTCCGGGGTCGCGTCGACGAGCTTGCCGCCAACGAGCAGCTTGAGCGGCGCGGCCAGATCGCGCGCGCCGTGCACCAGGTCGGGTCGTACGGCGATGACGGCGCCCACCGTCGCGGCGGTGATCATGGCCTCGCCGACGCCGATGAGGACATGCACGCCGACCATCGCGGTCAGCACCTTGCCGACCGGGATGTCGGTGGTCCCGCCGATCGCGTAGATCAGCGTGAAGGCACCGGCCGCGGCCGGCACGGACACCAGGGCGGCGACGAAGGAGGCGGCGGTCACCGAGCGCCGACCGCGCGGCAGCACCTTGACCAGGCCGCGGAAGATCCCGTACGCCACGACGACCGTGACCACGCCCATGACCGTGATGTTCACACCGAGCGCGGTGAGACCGCCGTCGGCGAAGAGGATGCCCTGCATCAGCAGGACGACCGATACGCAGAGCACTCCGGTGAAGGGGCCGACGAGTATCGCGGCGAGCGCACCGCCCAGCAGGTGCCCGCTGGTGCCGGCCGCGACCGGGAAGTTCAGCATCTGCACGGCGAAGATGAACGCCGCCACCAGGCCCGCGAGGGGCGCGGTCCGCTCGTCCAACTCGCGGCGCGCACCGCGCAGGCTGACGGCTACGGCACCGGCGGCAGCGACTCCGGCGATCGCGGAAACCGGCAGGTTGATGAATCCGTCGGGGACATGCATGGGTGCTCCGCTCGGGCGGGTTGGTTAGCCGTTCGATAATAGTGCCCTGTTGCGAAGAGGTTGCAAGAGCGCACGGTTCCCGCACCGGCCTGGAGCATGGACCACAAAATATGGGACATTAGGTTAATAACATCGTGAATGTGAGGAGCCGACCCATGCACCCCGTCATCGAAGACCACGCACGGGCCCGCCTCATTACGGATGCCCCGTACCACCGGTCCGTCCCCGTCGCGCTGCGCTACGACATGGACGAGGACCCCCTCGCCGTATGCCTCGTCTTCCCCGCGGGCATCTCCCCCGGCGACTCCGAGAACGAGTGGGTGCTGGCCCGCACCCTCCTTGAGACGGGGCTGAGCCGACCCGTCGAGACCGAGAGCGGCAATGTCCGGGTCTGGCCGTGCGGCCGGGTGCAGGCCGTGCTGGAGCTGCACTCGCCCCAGGGCGTCGCGGTGATCCAGTTCGACCGCGCGCCCCTGCTGCGCTTCCTGCGCCGTACGCACTCGGCCGCCTCCGGGGCGGACGCGCCCGCGGTCGCCCCCGCCTCCGGACCGGCGGCCGGATCCACGGCCCTGCCCCAGCTCGGATGACGCGGAGGCCCCCGGCCGCACTGGCCGGGGGGCCTCCTCGACGCACCGGGTCCCGTCCCCACGAGCCGGTGCGTGCCCGGGGGCCGCGCTCCGCTGACGCGGGCCCCCGGGAGTAGTCGAACGCCGCGATCACTCAGGCGCGATGTGCGCGCCGCGACCACTCGACGCTCAGGCGTTCACCAGCTCACGGTCCCCGTCCGGGCCCTTGCCCTGATCGGCCGACGCGTCGTCGCCCAGCTCCTTGCGGAGCTGCTCGCCCTCGACGTCGACGTTGGGCAGTGCCTTGTCCAGCCAGCGCGGCAGCCACCAGGCGGCCTTGCCGAGCAGCGCGAGCACCGCGGGCACGATGGCCATCCGTACGACGAAGGCGTCGAAGAAGACCGCGATGGCGAGCCCGAAGCCGATCATCTTGATCATCGACTCGCTGGATCCGATGAAGCCCGCGAAGACCGCGATCATGATCACGGCGGCGGCCGACACAACCCGCGCCCCGTGCCGGAACCCGGTGACGATGGCCTGCCCCGGCCGCTCCCCGTGCACGTACGCCTCACGCATCCTGGTGACCAGGAAGACCTCGTAGTCCATGGCGAGACCGAAGACCACACCGACCATGAAGATCGGCATCATGCTCATGATCGGGCCGGTCTGCTCCACGCCGAGGACCGAGCCGAGCCAGCCCCACTGGAAGACCGCGACGACCGCGCCGAGTGCGGCGACGACCGAGAGCAGGAAGCCGAGTGCCGCCTTGAGCGGCACCAGGACCGAGCGGAAGACCACCATCAGCAGCAGGAAGGCCAGGCCGACGACGAGCGCCAGGTAGGGCAGCAGCGCGTCGTTCATCTTCTGCGAGAAGTCGATGTTCATGGCCGTCGAGCCGGTGACGAGGACTTCGACGCCCTCGTCGGACTTGAGGTCCGCGCCCGCGTCGCGGATGGAGTGGACCAGCTCCTCGGTCTCGATCGAAGAGGGACGGTCCTTGGGGATGACGGTGATCACCGAGGTGTCACCGGCCTTGTTGGGGGCGCCCGGCACGGTGGCCACGACGCCGTCCATGCCCTTCACCCGGTCGTTGACCGCACGGAACGCCGCCTTGGCGTCCTCGCTGCCCTGGGCGTCGGCGACCAGCATCAGCGGGCCGTTGAAGCCGGGGCCGAAGCCCTCGGACAGCAGGTCGTACGCCTTGCGCTGGCTGGTGGAGACCGGCTGCGAGCCGTCGTCGGGCAGGCCCATCTCCAGCGAGCCGGCCGGGATGGCGATGATGCCGAGCCCCATCACGCCCGTGAGCAGGACGGCGACCGGGCGGCGCAGTACGAAGCGCGCCCAGCGGGTGCCCATGTTCGGCTTGGCCTCGGCCTTGTCCTCGGCCCCGCCCCCGGTGGCCGCGTTGCGCGCCTTGCGGCCGACGATCCGCTTGCCCGCGAAGCCGAGCAGCGCCGGCACGAGGGTGAGCGCGATGAGGACGGCGATGACCACGGTGCCCGCCGCGGCGAAGCCCATCTTCGTCAACATCGGAATGTTGACCACGGCCAGACCCACCAGGGCGATCACCACGGTGAGACCGGCGAAGACGACCGCGGAACCCGCGGTGCCGACGGCCCGTCCCGCCGCGTCCTCGGGCTCGCGGCCGTCGGCCAGCTCCGCGCGGTAGCGGGAGACGATGAACAGCGCGTAGTCGATACCGACCGCGAGGCCGATCATCATCGCGAGTGTGGAGGTGGTGGAGCCGAGGTCGAGCACGTTCGCCAGCGCGGTGATCGTGGACACACCGATGCCGACGCCGATGAGCGCGGTGAGCAGCGGCAGTCCGGCGGCCACCAGCGAACCGAAGGTGATGACCAGCACGATCGCGGCGATCGCGACCCCGATGATCTCGGTGGACCCGGTCTCGGGCACCGCCTGGAGCGCGTCACCGCCGATCTCCACGGTGAGTCCGGCGTCGCGCGCCTCGTCACCGGCGCCGGTGAGCGCCTCCTTGCTCGCGTCGGTCAGTTCCATGCCGCTGACCTTGTACGAGACCTGGGTGTACGCCGTCGAGCCGTCCTGGCTGACGGCCTTGCCCACGTACGGGTCGACGACCTGGGTGACCTGCTCGGCGGAGGACTTCAGGTCGGCGACGACCTTCTTGACCTCGGCCCTGTGGTCGGGGTCGGTCATCTTCTCGCCGACGGGCGCCTTGAAGACCACACGGGCGGTCGCACCGTCGGCGCTGGCCCCGGGGAAGCGCTGTTCGAGCAGGTCGAAGGCCTTCTGGGCCTCCGTGCCCGGTATGGAGAAGGAGCTGGAGGACGCGGTGGCCGCCGAGGTGGCGCCGACACCGGCGAGCACCAGCAGCGCCACCCACGCGAGGGCGACGAAGGGGCGGCGGCGGAAGGCGAACCGGCCCATTTTGTAGAGGAACGTAGCCACGAGGGCGTCTCCCGGTCGGGTCGTTGGAGCTGGAACAGGGCGTGTAGAACCACCCCGACGACGAGAGCGGTGCGCGTCAGGTAGGCGTGAAGCTGCGGGGAGAGTCAAACGCCGAGGGCGGGGAGGACCACGGCGTCGATGTAGTCGGCGAGGAAGGCTCGGTCCGGTGACCGGTCCTCGATCAGCTGCTGGGCGACGAAGGCGCCGACCACCATGTGCGGGAGATAGCGCATGGCCGGGGTGTCGGCGGCAAGTTCCCCCCGGTCCACCGCGCGTTGCAGCAGACCGTTGAGTCCGGTCATCTCGGGCTCGATCAGCAGTTCCCGAAGCGCCTTGTGCAGGTCGGGATTTCCGTGGATGGCCTGGGCCAGACCCCGCATCAGCGCGGAGTCCTTCTCCATCTGGCAGTCGTCGGTGCGCTCCACCAGGGCGTAGAAGTCGCCGCGCAACGAGCCGGTGTCGATGTCCGCGAAGTGGACGGGCTTGTTGTGCCGCAGGGCCCTGGCGACCAGCTCGGGCTTGTTCCCCCACTGGCGGTAGAGGGTGGCCTTGCTGGACTTGGTACGGGTGGCCACGGCGTCCATGGTCAGGGCGTCGTAGCCGACCTCGCGCAGCAGGTCGAGCACGGCTTCGTACAGTTCGGTCTCACGTTCGGGCGTGAGCCTGCTGCGGGCCATCCTCGACCTCCTCGGGCACTTGATGTCGCACGGAACGAAACTGTTTCGTACACCACGACACTACGCCTCACTCGAACGAAACGAACTCGTTTCGATGGTGTTCTGCGCCACAAGTTGCCGCACCCCTCGCCCGCGGGAAGCATTGGGGGGTGAGCGACGACGGCGCGTACCTCCGCTTCCCGCACCTCCACGGCGATCTGCTGTGCTTCGCCGCGGAGGACGACCTCTGGGTCGCACCGCTGGTCCCCGAGAGACACCGGCCGTCCCGGGCCTGGCGAATCACCGTCGACCGCACCAAGGTCACCCACCCGCGCTTCTCCCCGGACGGCAAGCACCTCGCGTACACGACCTGGCGCAGCCTGGACCCGGAGGTGCACCTCGCACCCGTCGCCGGCGGGCCGGCCCGCAGGCTGACCTACTGGGGCTCGATCGACGCCCGGGTCTGCGGCTGGTCGCCCGAGGCCCCCGACAGCCCGGCGAGCATCCTCGCGGTGTCCTCGCACGGCCAGCCCTTCTCCTACTACTCCTGGGCCTACAGCCTGCCCACCGACGGCAGCCCCGGCGGCAAGCTGCCGTGGGGCCCGGTCGCCGACATCGCGATCGCGGACATCGACGGCGAGCGCCGCACGCTCCTGCTCACCGGAAAGCCGCCGCACGAGCCCGCCGCATGGAAGCGCTACCGGGGCGGGGCGACAGGGCGGCTGTGGCTCCACGGGGAGCAGCTGCTGCCGGACATCGGGGGCCATCTGGACTGCCCGATGTTCGTCGGCGGGCGCATCGCCTTCCTCTCCGACCACGAGGGCATCGGCAACCTCTACTCCTGCCAGTACGACGGCACCGACCTGCGGCGGCACACCGACCACGACACGTACTACGCGCGCCACGCGTCCAGTGACGGCGAGCGGGTGGTCTACCAGTGCGCGGGCGACCTCTGGCTGGTCGACGGGCTCTCCGAGGGAGGCGTACCGCGCAAGCTGGAGGTGCGCCTGGGCGGGCCGCGCGCCGGACGGCGCAGCTACCAGGTCCCCGCCGCCAGCCACGTCGACGCTCTCTCGGTGGACGAGACGGGCCGGGCGAGCGCCGTTGTGGTGCGCGGCAGCCTGTACTGGCTCACCCACCGCGACGGCCCGGCCCGCACCATCACCGACACGCCGGGAGTACGCAGCCGGCTGCCGGAGATGCTCGGCAGCGGCGGGCAGGTCGCGTACGTCACCGACGCGGAGGGCGAGGACGCGATCGAGATCGCCTACCTGCCGCGGGCCAGCGGCGAACGCGCCCCGAGGCGACTGGCGTCCGGGGAGCTCGGGCGCGTACAGGAAATGCTGTCGGACCCGGAGGGCGAGCGCATCGCGATCGCCGCGCACGACGGGCGGCTGCTCCTCATCGACGCGACCGAGGAGTCCGGCGGCGAGGTCACCGAGCTGATCCGCTCCCTCAACGGGCCGGTGCGCGACCTGGCCTTCTCCCCCGACGGCACCTGGCTGACCTGGTCCCATCCCGGGATCGGCCGCTCGCTGCGGCAGATCAAGATGGCGCGGATCGCCGGGCCCGGGATGCACACCACCGTCGATGTCACCAACGGCCGCTTCGAGGACGAGAACCCGGTGTTCACCAGCGACGGCCGCTACCTCGCCTTCCTCTCCTGGCGCGGTTTCGACCCGGTGTACGACGTGCACACCGGGGACCTGTCCTTCCCCCTGGGCTGCCGCCCCTACCTCGTCCCCCTCTCCTCCGCGACCCCGTCCCCCTTCGCCCTGTCACCGGACGGCCGCCCGGCGGCCGGCGGCCTCGACCCCACGGACGACGAGAGCGCCGAAGGCACCGTCCTGGTAGAGATCGAGGGCCTGGAGAGCCGGGTGACGCCCTTCCCCGTGGCCGCCTCCAAGTACTCGGCGCTGAACGCGGTGAGCGGCGGCGGTCTGGTGTGGCTGCGCTGGCCGATCTCGGGGGCGCTCGGCGAGACCTTCGCCAACCCGGCAGACATGTCGGGCCGCCCCACCCTGGAACACTTCAACATCACCAAGGCGCGCAAGAGTGAACTCGTCGACCACATCGACTGGTTCGCGGTGAGCGGCGACGGCTCCCGCCTGGTGGTCATGGACGAGGGCGAGCTGCGGGCCGTCCCCGCCACGGAGTCCGGCGACAACGACTCCACGGTCTACCTCGACCTGCGCCGCATCCTGCACGACGTGGACCCGGAGGCCGAGTGGCGCCAGGCCTACGACGAGGCGGGCCGCGTTATCCGGGCGTACTTCTGGGAGCCGGGGATGTGCGGCATCGACTGGGACGCGATCCTCGCCCAGTACCGCCCGCTCCTCGAACGGATCGCCACACCCGACGAGTTCGCCGATCTGCTGCGCGAGGTCCTGGGCGAGCTGGGCACCTCGCATGCGTACGTCGCCGCCGCACGCCGCAGCGAAGGCCCGCGTCACTACCAGCGGGCGATGGGCCTGCTGGGCGCCAATATGGTGTGCCGGGACGGGAGTTGGCTGATCTCCCGCATCCTGCCCGGCGACTCGTCGGACTCCAAGGCGCGCTCCCCGCTGGCCGGTACGGGCATCAGGGAGGGCGCGGTCCTCACCCACGTGGACGGCCGCCCGGTGGACCCGGTCACCGGGCCCTTCCCTCTGCTGGCGGCGGCGGGCGGCACCACGGTGGAACTGACCTTCCAGCCCGCCGAGGGCGAGGGCCGGGCCCGCAGAGTGGCGATCGTCCCGCTGATCGACGAGCGCCCGCTGCGCTACCAGGACTGGGTGGCCAAACGCCGAGAAGTGGTACGGGAGTTGAGCGACGGCAAGTGCGGCTATCTGCACATCCCCGACATGGGCGGCTCGGGCTGGGCCCAGTTCAACCGGGACCTGCGCCTGGAGGTGCAGCGCCCCGCGCTGATCGTCGACGTACGGGGCAACGCGGGCGGGAACATCAGCGAACTGGTGGTGGAGAAGCTGACCAGGACCATCGTCGGCTGGGACCTCACCCGGAACGCCCAACCCGTCTCGTACGCCTCGAACGCACCACGCGGCCCGGTGGTGGCCCTGGCGGACGAAGCGACGTCGTCGGACGGCGACATGATCACGGCGGCCTTCAAGCTCCTGGAACTCGGCCCGGTGGTGGGCCGCCGCACCTGGGGCGGCGTGGTCGGCATGACGGGCCGGCACACGCTGGGTGACGGAACGGTGATCACTGTCCCGATGAACGCGGCCTGGTTCGACGAGTACGGCTGGTCGGTGGAGAACCACGGAGTGGAACCGGACATCGAGGCCCTGCGCACCCCCCTGGACTGGGCAGAGGGCCGCCACGCCCAACTGGACGACGCGGTCAGGGTGGCCCTGGACCTCCTGGAGACCCACCCGGCGTCCACCCCGCCCGGCTACCAGAACGTCCCGAACAAACGCCGCCCACAACTGCCGCCAAGGCGGTGACCGCTCGGCCGGGCGGGGCGGGGTCCCGGGGTCGGTGCCGCGGCGGGGGTCGGTGCCGCGGCGGGGTCGGTGCCGCGGCGGGGTCGGTGCCGCGGCGGGGTCGGTGCCGCGGCGGGGTCGGTGCCGCGGCGGAGCGTCTCCTCGGGTGCCGAACGTTCGGGCACTGCTGCGTGAGGTTCGCGGTGGTTGCGTCCGACACCCTGCGGGGAGCGCCCCGCCACGTCCCCTCCCGGCAGCGTGGGAGGGGACCCGGGATCCACTCGATCAACCCCCAACCACCGCCATGTCACCCGGTCCGGCGGGTGAGGACCGGGACCGCTGCCCAACACCCCCACCCCCTCGCCCCACCACTCCGTTCCAGCCAGCCCGGCAACACGGGCCCCCGGCACCCACACCACCCCGCCACCCAGCCCGTCCGGCGCTTGAGGACCGGGACCGGTGCCCGAAAACCCCCCGCACCCACACCACCCCGCCACCCAGCCCCTCCGGCGCTTGAGGACCGGGACCGGTGCCCGAAAACCCCCCGCACCCACACCACCCCGCCACCCAGCCCCTCCGGCGCTTGAGGACCGGGGCCCGGGGCGGAGCCCCGGTTTCGGGAAGGGGCGGGTAGGGGATAGCGGCGCAGGCAACCCGCACCCCTGGCCGACCCGCACCCCCGCGCCCCCACACCAAGGCGGCGCACCCCACACCAAAGGGGGCGCACCCAGAAACGACGGGCACGCCCCCTCCACACGCACTATCCCTTGAAGCCGTCCTGCCCCTCGTCCCGCGCCCGCTCCCCTTCCTCGCGCATCTTCTCCTGCTTGTCCTGCGCCTCACTGCCACGCTCGGACGCCTCGTCCTTCGCGCCGCCCGCAGCCTTCTTGGCCTGGTCCGCGAGCTCTTGCGCCTTGTCCTTGAACTGGTCTGCCATGCCCATGACGTGCACTCCTAGACGGGGTGAAGGGGTACAGGGACGGCCGGAGGCAGGGGCGAACGCATCGCCCCTGCCTCGGGCCTCGACCAGACTGACACGCCCCGACATTCTCCGCATTTCGATCAATAACGCTGCGTACGCGCCTTCTCGTCCGCCTCGCCGCCCGCCCCCACGAGCCCCCTGCTGACACTGGCCAGCCGCGGCTCGAACCGCTTCATCTCGCGCTGGCCCACCGCCCCGATGACGGCGGGCAGGTAGCCGCGTACGGACTGCATCCCCCGCAGCCACCACTGCGCGTACACGTGCGAGGACCGGCGTTCGATGCCCGCGACGATCCGGTCCACCGCGGGGCCCAGGGGGTAGGTCCGGTTCGAGGGCCACGGCAGCCGCTGCCGCAACTCCCGCATCACATCGTCCTGGTCCGCGCCCCGCACCATGTCCGTGTCGGTCCACGACAGATAGCCGACCCCGACCCGCACACCCCGGTAACCGACCTCCGCCCGGAGGCAGTGCGCGAACGCCTCGACCCCCGACTTCGACGCGCAGTACGCCGTCATCATCGGCGCCGGCGTGATCGCGGCCAGCGACGCGATCTGGAGGAAGTACCCCCGGCTCTCCATGAGCACGGGCAGGAACGCCCGCCCCGTGACCGCCCCGCCGATCAGATTGACCTCGATGACCCGTCGCCACGCGTCCGGGTCGGAGTCGATGAACGGCCCGCCCGAGGCGACTCCCGCGTTGGCGACCACGATGTCCACCTTGCCGAAGCGCTCCTTCACCTCCTGCGCGACCCGCGCCATCGCCACGTGGTCGGTGACGTCCGCGTACCAGTAGTCGCTCTCGCTGTGCAGCCGATCCGAGACCCTCTTGAGCTCTTCCGGCTCCAGCCCGACCAGCGCCACATTCGCCCCGCGCGCCGACAGTTTGCGGGCCAACTGCTCGCCCACGCCCCGCGCCGCCCCCGTGACGACCGCGACCTGACCTTCAAGACTCTGCCTGCTCATACGACGTCCTCCTTCTCGCTTCGGGCACCGTCACTGCCGACACGGCCGGCACCACTGACATCGACGTACGTCACGACGAGCTCGCGGAGCTTCGCGGTGACGGCCTCCGGGGCCTCCACCGGCGTCATGTGCCCGACGCCGGTCAGCTCCGTGATCCCCAACGACTGCGGCAGCGCATCGGCGATGGCCCGCGCATGCACGGGCGGGGTGAGCCGGTCCGCGGTGCCCGCGACGATCGCGGTGGGCACCCGCAAGTCCCGTACCCCGGCTTCGAGATCGAGCTCCCCCAGCACGTGCGACCAGGCCACCCGCGCGGCCCGAGGGCAGGCGTGCACGATACGGGCGCACCGCGCGACCCGCTCCGGCGCCGTACCGGGGCCCATGGTCCCGTATTTGAGGATCTTCCTGGAGAGCGGCGTGACCGGCCCGAGGGGAGCGCGCGCCCCCAGAATCGCCCGGGTGATGCGCGTGCGCACGCCCCCGGCACGCATCGGCAGGATGAGCGACTCCCCCACCAGCCGCGAACTGCCCGTACTGCACAGCAGAACGGCCGCGGCGTGCTCCTCGAACTTGGGCCTCCGTGCGGCGGCCATCATCGTCATCCCGCCCATGGAGTGCCCCGCGAGCAGGGCCTTCTCACCGGGGGCGAGCGCGACGGCGAGTACCGCTTCGAGGTCGTCGGCCAGGGCGTCCGTGGTGTAGCCGCCGTGCGCCACGGCAGGGGTACGCCCGTGCCCGCGCTGGTCGTACACGATCACCCGGTACTCACCGGCCAGCGCCCTGATCTGCGCGTCCCAGAAGAGCGTCGAGCACGTCCACCCGTGCGCGAGCACGATGGCGGGCGAACCGTCGGGCCCATGCACCTCCACATGCAGCCGGGATCCGTCGGCGGACGTCGCGGTCAACTCGCGCGAGGGCACCAGCACCCCGCTGCCCCCCGTGGTCAAGAGCCGGCTCATGCCACCGCCTCCTTGTCAGACTGGCCCAAGGCCTTGCCGGAACCCTTGGCGCCCCGGGCGGGACTCATGACTTCCGAGGCGGCCGAAACGCCCACGGACTCCGCCGCACGCACCCGCACGACCTCGTACTCCGCGAGATTCACTTCCCGAGTGGCCCGCCGGAACTCGCTCGGCGTGCCCGGCCAGATCGTGGTGTTGCGCCCATTGGCATCCAGGTACCAGCTGTCGCACCCGCCGGTGTTCCACACCGTGCGCTTCATCCTGTCCTGCACTCGCCGGTTCCACGCGTGCACGGCGGAGGCACGGGCACCCAGTGCGACCTTGCCGCCCAGGACGGACAACTGCCGCATGTAGTCGGCCAGATAGTTCAGCTGGGACTCGATCATCAGGATCATCGAGCTGTTCCCGAGGCCCGTATTGGGGCCGATGATCGTCATCCAGTTGGGGAAGCCGGCCGCGGTCGCCCCGCGCAGCGACTCCATCCCGTCCTTCCACGCCTCGGCGAGCGTGATGCCGTCGGCGCCGACCACCCGCTCCGCGATCGGCATGTCGGTGACATGGAAACCCGTACCGAAGATGATCGCGTCGACCTCGGTCTCGGTCCCGTCGGCCGCGACGACCGTGGAGCCGCGCACCTCCTTGAGCCCGGAGGCCACCACGTCCACGTTGTGCTGGGCGAGCGCCGGGTAGTACGAGCTGGACAGCAGGATGCGCTTGCAGCCGATCCGGTACGACGGTGTCAGCTTGGCCCGCAGCGCCGGGTCCTTGATGGCCTTGGCCATATTGGCCTTGGCTATGGACTCGACGGCGCCCAGCTGCCCCGGGTGCTTGGTGAACGCCGTGACCTGAAGCTCCCGCAGCCCGAACAGGACCCCGCGCCGCGCCTTCCCGGTGAACGGCACGTTCCGGTGCAGCCAGCGCTCGGGCCCGGTGATGGCCCGGTCCATCCGCGGCATCACCCATGGCGGCGTCCGCTGGAACAGCGTCAGCTTCGCGACGTCGGGCTGGATCGCCGGCACGATCTGGATCGCCGACGCCCCCGTCCCGATCATCGCGACGCGCTTTCCGCGCACGTCGTAGTCATGGTCCCAGCGCGCCGAGTGGAAGACCTTGCCGGGGAATCCGGCGAGCCCCGGCACGTCGGGGGTCTTCGGGTCCGACAACGGCCCGGTGGCCGAGACGACCACATCGGCGGTCAGCACCCCGCCCGCGGTCTCGATCTCCCAGCGCAGCTCGTCGTTGTCCCAGCGCATCATCGTCACTTCGTGGTTGAGCCTGATGTGCGGGCGCAGCCCGAAGGTGTCCGCGACATGGTCCAGGTACGCGCGGATGTGCCGCTGTCCGGAGAAGGTGCGCGGCCAGTCCGGGTTGGGCGCGAAGGAGAACGAGTAGAGGTGCGACGGTACGTCGCAGGCGCAACCCGGATAGCTGTTGTCCCGCCAGGTGCCGCCGACCGATTCGGCCCGCTCCAGGACGACGAAGTCGGTGATCCCCTCGCGGCGCAGCCGGACGGCCGCCCCGAGGCCACCGAATCCGGATCCGATCACCGCCACTCGTACGTGCTCGTGCTCGGCCATGCCGACGCCTCCCGCGCTCCGCGACTCTGCCAGCAATCACTGGCATGGTTGGGAGCGTAGAACAGCTGCGTACTGATGGGTAGGGGTCCGGCCAGAGAAGTTACCGGCGGTAGTGCATAGGCTTCCCTGGTGGCATCAGGAGCAGCAGCACGCGAGTACCGCATGGAGGAGCTGGCCAGGGCGGCCGGCATCACGGTGCGCACCCTGCGCTTCTACCGGGAGCGCAAACTGCTCCCGCCACCGCGCCGCGAGGGCCGTATCGCCTGGTACGACGACCACCACCTGGCCCGGCTGCGCACCATCGCCGCCCTCCTGGAGCGCGGCCACACCCTCACCGGGATCGCCGACCTCGCCGCCACCTTCGAGAGCGGCCGTGACGTCGGCGAACTGCTCGGCCTCGGCGAGGACGCCGACCCCGTCACCTGGAGCGAGGAGACCCCGGTCCGCCTCACCCCGGAGGCGCTCGCCGACTACTTCGCCGGCCAGGTCACCGCGGAGAATCTCGCGGCGGCGCTCGACCTCGGCTACCTGGGCACCGACGGCGACGAAATCGTCCACATCAGCCGGCGCCTCCTCGACGTGTCGGCTGCCCTGGTCCGCGAGGGCGTACCGCTCGCCGCCGTCCTGGGGGCGGGGCGCGAGGTGCGCAAGCACACGGAGGCGATGGCCGGGCTCTTCACCGGCCTGGTCCGCGACCACATGGGACCGGAGGCGGCCGGCGATCCGGCCGCGTCGCTGGAGCGGCTGCGCCCGCTCGCGAAGAGCGTCGTCGACGCCGAGCTGTCGATGGCCCTGGACCGTCTCATCCGGACCGCGCGGGCCAAAGCGGAAGAACGCGCGACCGACTCACCGGAGAAGCTTCCACGTACGGGGTATTGAGCCCCGTCCGCTTAGCCCGGCCGGGTGAATCGGGCACCTGCCCCGGTACCCGGGGCAATTAAGGTCCGGGGCTATGACCTCAACAGAGACCGCTGAAACCCGCCTGAACCCCGCCGACTTGGGCACCATCACGGTGATCGGCTGGGCAGGCGAGAACATCGATGACGGCCGCGACCTGCCCTTCCTGCTCGCCTACTCGCTGGGCGACGGCGAAGGCGGCCCCGAGGCCGGCGAGCAGGCCGTCCGCCTTCTCCTCGAACAGACCGGGCTGCCGGTCGGCGGCGGCGTGTTCGAGGTCTCCCGGACCAACTCGCCGGTTTCGGTACTCCTTGAGAGCGGCAGCGCGTCGGTGACCATGCCGAGCCTCAAGGCGCAGTGCCTCGTTCCCGAGCAGTGGACCCAGGCGGCCCTCAAGCGGAAGCATGTGCACTTCCTGTTCACCACCCGCCCGTGGCCGCAGGGCGCCCCCGGCACCGACGTCACGGCAGAGGACCTGAAGGCGTTCATCGGCGACGAGGAGGTGCTCGCGGCCTCCGCGCACTGCGTCGTCCCGGTGACAACTCTGCGCAAGTGACCACACCCGGTTCCGCGAAACTGCCACCGCAGCGGTCAGGCCCCCCAGATGACTTCCATCTGGGGGGCCTGACCGCTGCGGTGGGGCAAGGGAAGCGGCTGGTCTTCCCTTACGCGCCACTCACCAGGCCCGGGCAACCGCACAGAACCCTGCGGGGCGCCCGAGCTGTCAATGAGGGATCAGTCGTTCGTCGCGCCGTTGCCCGAGAGGAAGTTGTCCAGGAAGTGCGACAGCGTCTCGTCACCCTTGACCTGGCTCGAGTTCTCAACGCACTGCTGGCTCTGCGGGTTGGACAGAATGTCCTGGACCCCGACATTGACGAGGCCGACGACCGACTGGATGTTCCGCACCGGGATCGCGACACACGGCTTGTTGAACGAGCCCTGGATGAGCGACATCTGGGGACTCATGTCGCCGTGGGTGGAGGAGTTGCCGTAGGACTGCATCGACCCGTTGCCACTCGCGGTCTCGGTGGCCCGGTCGTCGCCGGCCGCCAGCGCCTGCGGAGCGGCCGCGACACCAAGGCCCATGACGGAAGCGGCGACGGCAGCAGTAGCCATGACCTTCTTGATCACTGTTTTCCTCTTTCCCATGTCATACCCCGAGTTGAGGCACCATGAGCAACTTCGCATCAGCGGTTAAGTCACCCTGCACCACCCATTCGGCGGTGCGGATTTGTAATCCAAATACCATTCGGGTGAACGGGCGCAACCAATCCTCGTGACGAAAGTTGAGCCTGACGCAGAATCCTGCGTACCGGACTAACAAGGAAATCAAATGCTCAAGAAGATGATGGCCACGGCCGCTGTTGCCGCTTCCGTTGCCGGGCTCGGCGTGGCAGGCGCCGGCCAGGCGAACGCAGCTGGCGACGACCGGACCACCCAGACCGCCAGCGGCAACGGGTCGCTGCAGTCCTACGGCAACTCGACCATCCACGGTAACCAGAGCCCGTCGCTGTCGATCATCCAGGGCACGCTCAACAAGCCGTGTGTCGCGGTCCCGGTGCGGAACATCCAGACGCTCGTCGCGCTGGTCAACGTCGGTGTTCAGGACATCCTGTCCAACCCGCAGGAGCAGCAGTGCGTTGAGAACTCGAGCCAGGTCAAGGGTGACGAGACGCTGTCGCACGTCCTGGACAACGCCATCGCCGGCAACGGCGCCTCGAACGGCTGACGCCTCTAGCGCGTCCAGTGCGCTGACCCTGGCCCCGGAAGTCTCCACCCGGGGCCAGGGTCTACGCGCCCCTGATCGATCTGGTCAGGGGCGCGCCGCCATTTCCCGAAAAGCACTGTTGCCCGAACCTGTCCGCACGTCATCGGCACCATATTAATTACTATTGAGCCGTCGGTATGAACTTCCCCTGTCGGCGGGCGTGCTGCGAAGCATTCTTCAGCGCCGTATGCCAGCATCGCCGAAAAGGCCGCTCTCGTCATCGCCACCGCGGGTCTCGCCGCTGGCTCCGCCGCCGCCGACAGCGAGGCCGCGGGCGTCGCGACCCACTCGCCGAGCGTCCTGTCCGGCAACCTGATTCAGATCCCGGTTCACGTGCCCGTCAACGTCAGCGGCAACACCGTGAACGTCATTGGCCTCCTGAACCCGGCGTTCGGCAACGAGGCGACCAACGCCTGAGTCGCCGGAATCACCCGAGGGGCCCCGCGGACGTGAGTCCGCGGGGCCCCTCGTTTTCGGAGCCGGGGCCGACCACGCACCCGCCGGGGGCACACGAGTCCGGTGAGGGCGCACGCACCCTGCACGCCAAAAGGCCGGCGTACGCGCTCCTGGCGCACATGCCGGCCTTGTGGCCATGCTCTCGGCGCCACGAGGCGCCGCCCGGGTCAGCCGCCGAGAGGCTGACCGCCGAGCAGCGGAGCCGACTTGGCGGCACTCTTCAGCAGGTCCGCGGGCTTGCCGTCCTTGGCCTGGTGCACGTCGTGCGCGGTCTTCGTCACAGTGCTCAACAGCGGCTTCGCGACCGGTCCGTCCAGCGGCCGGTCAGTGTTCATGGCGTCCGTCAGGGTCTTGACGCCGGAGTTCAGACTCATGGACCCCTCGGGGGCAGCCATGGCCGGGGAGACAGATCCCGCGGCCGCTCCCGCGGCGATCACCGAAACAGCAAGGGCCGATGCGGCCTTCATGTACTTCATTCTTATTAATCCCTTTTTGTGGTGGCGTAATCCGCGACCTTGGCATCCCGTGACACGCTGATGCTGCTCTTCCATGTCACCGACACCATGGCTAACGAATCCCCGCACGCCGAGAAACTGAAGCGACCGGCCTTCTTGCCGATTCACTCGAATGCCCGGAACAAACGCGCGAGGGAGCGGATCCGTGGATCCGCTCCCTCGTCGAGTGCAGACTGCTCGTCCGGGCGCCGGGCGCCGCGAGCGCGTCAGCCGGGTACTTCAGCTCTGCGTCACCCGGCCACGACGGGCCAGCAGGAATCCTCCACCGAGCAGCGCGGCACCGATCGCCACGGCGGTGCCGACCTGGCCGGCGCCCGTCTCGGCCAGGGCCGGTGCCTCGGCGTCCGCCTGGAGACCGTGCTCCTGCGGCTTGTTGTCCGCGTGCGGCTCGTTGGCCCGCGGCTCCTCGGACGGGGGCTCCTCCGTGACCGGCTCCTCGGACGGGGGCTCCTCCGCGGGCGGCTCCTCGGACGGGGGCTCCTCCGCGGGCGGCTCCTCGGACGGGGGCTTGTCCCTGGGCATCGTGGAGGCGCCGTTGGCGCACTCGTTGCCGAACGCCGGGTTGAGCAGCCCGACGACGTCGACGGAGTTACCGCAGACGTTCACCGGCACGTCGAGCGGAACCTGGGCGGCGTTGCCGGACAGGACGCCCGGCGAGTGACTCGTCTCCGAGTGCGCGGCCGAGCCGCTCGGGCTGCCGCCACCGTGGTGACCGGGGGCACCGTGGTGACCGGAGCCGCCCTCGTCGCCGTAGCCGTTGTCATGACCGGAGGAGTCTCCATGGTGACCGGGGCTGCCCTGGTGGCCTGAATTTCCGTGGTGGCCGGGGTTGCCGTGACGACCGGACGAGACATTGGCGCACTTGTTGCCGAAGGCCGGGTTGAGGGCCCCGACGACGTCGACGGTGTTGCCGCACGCGTTCACCGGCACATGGACCGGAGCCTGCACACTGTTTCCGGAGAGCACCCCCGGCGAGTGCGTGGTCGCCCCGCTGGCATCGGCATCCGCGTGGGCGTAGCCACCGGACATTGCGAGGACCCCGGAGGCAGCCGCCGCGACGACGACCCCCTTGCTCAATACCTGTCGCACTATGCCGTTCCCTGTCTTCCATGCTTGCGGGCGAGCCCGTTGCTCACACACGAGGATTTTCAGCTGGCCCCCGAGCACATGGCGTGCGCTCGGGGGCCAACTGGGTCCCACCACTTAACGGTGAAGCCGGGTGTTACTTGTTGATGCAGACGTTGCCGAACGCGGGGTTCAGCAGGCCGATCACAGAGATGGTGTTGCCGCACAGGTTCACCGGCACGTGCACGGGGACCTGCACGCTGTTGCCCGACAGGACACCCGGGGAGTGGCTGGTGATGCCCTTTGCTTCGCTGTCCGCAAGGGCCGGGGAAGCGACACCGACAGCCATGAGCGATCCGGCGATGAAGGCGGCGGTCTTCAGGTACTTCATTGTTTTTGAACCTTTCCGGCGACGACGCCCTACACAGCCACGTCCTTCGCGCTGCACGAGTCTGTTCCTCACGCCCGTAGCGTCGCCGTCGACATCGGTAACGATCCGATTCCGCCGAGGAAACTCAATAAATGAACCTATCTTTGCGCTATCACCCGAACGCCACACGATCGGCCCGTCGGAGCTCCGGCAAACGGGGCCGGCCCGAGCCGGGGCAAGAGGGAATCGGTTGACGATTGTCGTACGGCACGGGGCAGATGGCGGGGCGCGGAAATCAGCGGGCCGCGGCCCGGGCGGCGTACCAACGGCCGTCGCGCTGTTGGGCGAGGTGATGGGCGGCGAGGCCGTCCACGTGCCGGTTGATCGTGGCCGACTGGTAGCCGACGACGCCGCTCAGCTCGTCAACGCTCGCTCCGGCGTCCCCGCAGGTGCGCAAGTGCTGCCAGGTGCGCTCGGCGGGGCGCCCGATGCCACCCGCCTGGACGGGCCTGAAGACGATCGTTTCGTCAACGGCCGCCGCCTCGGTGCCGGTGCCCTGCGGAGGCTCGCCGCTTTGCACCGGTCCGGTGGTCTGCGCGGGCCCGGCGCTGTTCGTACCGCCGGCGCTCTCCGCGCGCCCTGAGCCCTCGACCGCTCTGCTCCTGGCGACCGGGCGCGGGGTGCGGTTGACCCGGCGGTGGCGACGGCCCTTCTGCTTACGACGCTTCTGCATCGGCATGGGCTACTCCGTCCTGAGGTGAAGGTGCCTGTGTGACGTGGACGCCGTGAGGTGCCCCTGCACTACACAGGAGCACCTCACGGGCTGTGCCTCTCGGCGGGTGCGGTGTGACGGGGACGGGCCGCGCTATTCGGCTCCGGTGAGCTTGTCCACGTCCTCGAAACTCCCCTCCGCGACCAGGTCCGGAACGGAGATGGGGAGCCCCAACGGGTGGTCCGTCGAGTCGGCCTGGGCGGAGGGCGGGGGGGTGATGAGAGCCGCGACCACTCCGGCTGCGAGGGATGCGACAGCGGCCATGCTTCGTTTCTTCATGTCCTGCCAACGGCGGACGCGCCCACAAGTCACGGACATATCAAAAGACAACGCCGACGCGGTGGGTACGGCGCCCGTCCGCGGCCGGGGTCGCGGCGCCCTCGCGTCCTCTCAGGAAACGACGCCGAGCACCGCTTCGGAGACCGATCGGGCCTGGCGGGGCACCGACCTCAGGTAGTTGGCCGTCTCCAGCGGCTGGTCCGTGAAGAACCGTGCCGCCAAGTCCGCCACCTCGTCGGCTCGTTCCAGGACGACCCAGTGGTCGGCGTCCCGGATGGTGGTGAAACGGCTGCTCTGGATGGTCGCCGCGAAGGCGCGCTGGCGTTCGGCGGAGGTCACCGTGTCGTGTTCGCCGGTGAAGACCAGCGTCGGGACACCGGACAGGCCGCCGGAGAAATCGGGCCGGTCCCCCAGCGAGCGCTCCAGCGAGTCCGCGGCGTGCGGCGAGTGCGCGACGGCATGCAGCATGGACCGCCTGACGTACCGGAAGGCGAGATCCCTGCGGGTCACATGACGGTCCGGGTCGACGCACATGAGCGCCTCGGCCACCAGCGTGGCGAAGCCCTCGGTGTCCCCCGCGGCAAGCCGGCCGGTGGCCCGCCGCCAGTGGGCCCGCTGCTCGTCGCTGATGTACGTCGGTACGCCGCCGAGGATCAGCCGGGCGATGCGCCGCGGATTGCGCTGCGCGCAGCCGAAGGCCAGTGCGGCGCCGTAGGAGAAGCCGAACAGGTTGACCCGCGGTACGTCGAGATCCTCGATGATCTGGGTGACGGCAGTGCACAGGAGCTCCGCGCTGGGGCCGGGTGGCAGCGGGGCCGCGGTGCCCATGCCCGGCAGGTCCG
The DNA here is from genome assembly GCF_051131715.1 of Streptomyces sp. A5-4. NCBI lineage: Bacteria > Bacillati > Actinomycetota > Actinomycetes > Kitasatosporales > Streptomycetaceae > Streptomyces > Streptomyces sp. A5-4. The sequence continues at coordinate 3,140,913 of NZ_CP178591.1, forward strand.
CGGTCACGATGGTCGCCATCGGCCCCAGCCGGTCCTCCAACTGGGGCCAGCCGAGCATGCCCTGCAACGCACCTCCGAGGACCAGGACCGGCTCGGTGAGCGCATCGGCCTGCCGCAGCACGCGGTAGGCGTAAGGCAGCCCGTTCACCGACAGGGATCGGACGACTTCCTCGGGCATGCGCCTCTTCCTTCTGGTGGTCTAGCTGGTCTAGGCCCGGGTGAGGACAAGTGCGGCGTTGTGGCCGCCGAAGCCGAGCGATGTCTTGACCGCGCAGTCGAACGCCGCGGGCCTGGCGGCGCCGCTGACGACCTCGATCGGGATCTGCGGGTCGGGCGTGTCCAGATTGACGGTCGGGGGGACGAGTTGGTGCTCCAGGGCGAGCACGGTCAGCGCGGTCTCGATGCCGCCGGCCGCGCCCAGCGTGTGGCCCGTCATTGCCTTCGTCGACGTAACGAGCGGATGCGTGCCCAGGGTTCGGTGCAACATGGTCGCTTCGATCAGGTCGTTGAATACGGTCGAGGTGCCGTGCGCGTTGACGTGGCCGATCTCGGACGCGGCGACGCCCGCGTCGGCCATCGCGGTGCGCAGCGCGCTCTCGATGCCCCGGCCCCCGGGATCCGGCGCCACGGCCGAGTACGCGTCACTGGAGGCCCCGTATCCGGCGACGTGGGCCCGGATACGGGCGCCGCGTGCCCTGGCGTGCTCCGGGCGTTCCATCACGAGCAGACCGGCGCCCTCGCCGACCACGAACCCGTCCCGGTCCGCGTCGAACGGCCGACAGGCCGCCGCCGGGTTCTCCCGCCGGGTGGAGACGGCCTTCATCTGGCAGGCACTGGCGATCAGCAGCCGCGAGCGGACGGACTCCGCGCCGCCGGCGACGACGATGTCGCAGGCGCCCGTGCGCAGCAGCTGGTGCGCGGTGCCGATCGCCACGGTGCCCGAGGAGCAGGCGGTGGACACCGCGAGGCTCGGTCCGCGCGCGCCGATGTCCATGCAGACGCTGCTGGCCGCGCTGTTGACGACGGTCAGCGGAGCGAGCTTGGGCGAGACGCGGCGCGGGCCCTTCGCGGCGAGTACGGCGGACTGCTCGTCGTAGAAGGGCAGTCCGCCGTGGGCCGACCCGATGACGACCGCGACCCGGCCGCCGTCCCACACGGAGGCGTCGAGCCCCGCGTCGGCGACGGCCTCACGCGCGGCCACCACGGCGAGCTGGGAGAACCGGTCCATCAGCCGCTGCGCCGCGACACCGAGGATCAGCGCGGTGTCGAGGTCGTCGACGCCGTACATGAAGTCGCACGGCAGGTCGCGGAGCTCCTCGCGGTGGGACACGGAGGTGGGTGCGGCGCCCTCGGTGACGCCGTGCCACGCGGCCTTGACCCCGACCCCCGCGGCGGTGACCAGGCCCAGCCCCGTCACCGCCGCGCTGAAGGGCTTCTGCGTGGGCGCCGTCACACGAGGATCTTGCTGTGTACGAGCTCGACGAGCTGACCGACGGTGTCCCGCGAGGTCAGTGCGGCGTCCCCGAGGTCGATCTCCAGACGGTCCTCGATGAGGAGCCGGAATTCCTCCAGGGCCAGGGAGTCCATGTGCAGTTGATGGAGCGACACCTCGGGCTGGACGGCTGCGGGGTCGACTCCGAATTTCTGCACCATGAGCGTGCTGACTTCTTCTGCCGCACTCACCATTCGGCACTCCTTCGCATTCGTACACGATGTTGCCAACCGCATGTTGGTGCGTACGTGTCGGCGAATCTGGCTGAGTTGAACGGCAACCTTTATACGCGCTCACTCGGACGGTCTCTTACATCGTTCGCTCAATGCGGTGAGTAATAGCTTCTGTGTACGAAGCCTCAAGTGCCGGTCGGGGCCACGGCGTTACAGATCGAATACGACGGTCACCGGCGCATGGTCCGACCAGCGGAGGTCGTGTGCGGCCGCCCGTTCCACGTATGCCTTGACGGCCCGCCCGGCGAGCCGGCCGGTCGCCACCAGGTAGTCGATGCGCCAGCCCGAGTCGTTGTCGAAGGCCCTGCCGCGATAGGACCACCAGGAGTACGGGCCCTCCTGGTCCGGGTGCAGCGCGCGCACCACGTCGACGTACGCCGCCTCGTCGAAGACCCGCGTGAGCCAGGCCCGCTCCTCGGGCAGGAACCCGGAGTTCTTCTTGTTCGCCTTCCAGTTCTTGAGGTCGGCCTCCTGGTGGGCGATGTTCCAGTCGCCGCACACCAGCACCTCGCGCCCGTCGGCCGCGGCGCGCTCCTTCAGCCCCTGGAGGTACGGCAGGAATTCCGCCATGAACCGGACCTTCTCGTCCTGCCGCTCCGTGCCGACCTCGCCGGAGGGCAGGTAGAGGCTGGCGACCGTGACGCCGGGGAGGTCCACCTCGACGTACCGCCCGCTCCCGTCGAACTCGGCGCTGCCGAAACCGACCTGCGTGCGCTCCGGCGCCCGCCGTGTATAGAGCGAGACGCCCGCGCGCCCCTTGGCGGCAGCGGGGGCGTGCACGACATGCCAGCCCGCCGGTTCGCGCACCTCGTCCGGGAGCTGGTGCGGCTCGGCCCGTACCTCCTGGAGACAGATCACATCGGCCGAGGTCTCCGCCAGCCAGGGCACAAAACCCTTTTTCGCGGCGGCGCGCAGCCCGTTCACATTTACGCTGGTCACAGTGAGCATCCGGGCACAATACCGACATCGAAGCACGGTCGACCCCGGCAATGCATAGCTGTACGATCGCCCGTATGAATATCCAGATTTGCGCCTACGACCACCCCGACGCGGTCAAGCTCGAAGCCCAGGTGCAGCAGGAATACATGCTGCGCTACGACGACGGCGAGGGCGACAGTACGCCGCTCGATCCCTCCATGTTCGAGCCACCACGGGGCATCTACCTCATCGCGTACGACGACCGGCACCGCCCCGTCGCCACCGGCGCCTGGCGCTCCCAGGAGGAGAACGGCGAGGGCTACGCGGCAGGCGACGCCGAGATCAAGCGCATGTACGTGATACCCGACTGCCGCGGCCTGGGGCTCGCGCGGCGCATCCTCGCCCTCCTGGAGGCGGACGCCCTCGCGGCCGGCCGCACCCGGATGGTGCTGGAGACGGGCACCCAGCAGCCCGAGGCCATCGCCCTTTACACGTCGAGCGACTATCTCCCGACGCCGAAGTTCGGCCACTTCCGCGAGTACGAGGACAGCCGCTGCTTCGCCAAGCCGCTCACGCCGTAACGCCCCCCGCACAGGCCCCGGCGCGGCCTAGTACGCCGCGGTGAACCTGGTCCGGTGATGCTTGGGCCGCTCCGCCTCGTCCAGCAGCACCACCGCGAGATCCTCCATGGAGATCGCCGAGTTGCCCTCGGCATCGACCAGCAGCTCGTCGGCGCCCAGCCGGTACGCGCCGGTGCGCTCCCCCGGCTCCAGCAGCGCGGCCGGGCTCAGATAGACCCAGTCCACCCCGGGGGCGGCGGCGCGGACCACTTCCAGCTGCTCGTTGCACGCCAGCGCGATGGGGCGCCAGGACGCGGGGAAGCCGGGTCCTTCGATCACGGTGGCACCGTCGGCGCCGGGCAGCGTCAGGCTGCCCGCACCACCGACGACCAGCAGCCGGACGCCGCTGCGGGCGACTCCGGCCAGCAGCGCCTCGGTGGTCGACCGGAGTTCACCCTCGCGGCCCGGGGCCGGCCGGGTCGCGGTGATCACGAGGTCCTGGCCCGCGCTCAGCGCGGCCACGTCCTCGGCGTCGGCCGCGTCGCCGGCCTTGGCGGTGGCGGCGGCGTCCAGCTCGCGAAAGCGGGCCGGGTCACGCACCACGGCGGTGACCTCGTGCCCGCGCGACAGCGCCTCGGCCACCACTCGACTCCCCAGATTTCCGGCCGCCCCGAACACGGTGATGCGCATGGCTCGCGCTCCTCTTCTGCGTCTTCACCCATGGATTGCTTAGCGCTAAGCAATATACCTTACCGCTAAGCTATTTCTGGCCGGGGACGCTCCGGTTTCAGGAAGCGGATGGCGGGGGCGGCGCGGGCGGCCCGTACGGCCGGGACGGAACTGACGGCCCAACAGGCCCGGGGCACAAAAAAATGAGCTCCCGCCCGATCTGAACGATCGGACGGGAGCTCATCAACTGCTGCGGTGGACCTGTGGGGATTTGAACCCCAGACCCCCTCGATGCGAACGAGGTGCGCTACCAGACTGCGCCACAGGCCCTTGCAACGAGAGAAACTCTAGCACTCCGATCGGGGTGCTTGGAAATCCGTTCCTCGCAGGTCACTCGTTGACCGCGCGCGGTCGGTCGTCGTCCGCGTACTGGTCGAAGAGCGGGGTGCGGCCCCGGTCGCGATTGCGCCGCGGTGGCGCTGTGCGCTGACGAGGGGGCTGCTCGGCGGCGGGCGGCGGCTCCGCCTCCGGAGTCGGTTCGGCGGTACTCGACCGGGCCGAGCTCCAGGTGTTCGGGTCGCCGAAGTCCACACTGCCCGTGGCGCGCGGCGCGACCGGGGCGGTGACGTACGTCGGCAGCGGGACCGGCACCGGGTCCCAGCTCTCGCCACGCGCCGAGCCCCGCTCGCGCTCGCGCTGCTGGTCGACCCACTCCGCGTGGTCCGTCTGCTCCACCAGGGCGCGACGGCCCGCCTCCTGCGGGGAGACCGCGGGCGCCGGTTCCGGTTCCGGCCGTACGGCAGGCTCCTCGTCCGGCTCCGCGCCGGCCGAGCGCCGCCCCTGGTGCGGGCGGCGCTCGCGCAGCCGCTGCGCCGCCACTTCGGCCCTGCGCCGGTCCATGGTGAAGGCGAAGCGCCGCCGCTCCCGCGTCCGCAGGTGCACGATGTACATGCTCAGCAGGAACGCGGGGATCGCCGGTGCCCACAGCGCGCGCAGACCGCCGACCGCCGCGACGATCGCGCCCACGGTGAAGACGACGAAGAGGACCATGATGGTGCGCCGACGGCGCGCGAGGACCTTCGAGCGCCGGGCGCGTTCGGCGGCTGCGCCCGTAGTGCGCGCGCGCCGTCCGTCTCGTGCGTTCTGCAGCGCACTCTGCCGCGCGTTCTCCCGCGCCTCGTCGCGCGCGTGCTCCCGCGCGTCTTCCTCCCGTGCTTCTTCTCGCGCTTCTTCGCGCGCCTCCTGCCGTGCTTCCCGAGCCTTTTCGCGCGCCTCCCGCGCGTCGGGGCGTTCGGTCTGCAACGGGGGCGCGACAAAGGCCCGGACGTCGACGGAACTCATTCGGTCCGTGACGGCATCCGGGTCCACGTCGGGCTGCGCCTCACCAGCGGTGCGGTCCTGCAGCTCCTTGGCGTATCGGCGCTCCATGGCCGCCCGTCCGGACAGCAACCGGATGGCGGTGCTGAAGCGTTCCGTCGGACGGGCCTCATTGAGCTCGTCCTGCCTGCGGAGCCACATCGGCACCAAGTAGGCGGCCCAGGCCCCGACGATGACTGCGTAGATGAGGCCACTGCTACTCACACCCCACACCGTAGAGGGGTCTGCGCTGGGCCATCCGCCAATTGGCCCGGTGTGTCGCACGATCTGGCTGATAACTCGAACTTTTTTTGTGATTGATCGGATCAGCAGGCTGCTTTGTGGGTCCACATACGGTCAGTAGGTGATCAATTTCGAACACTTATTTTATTTCCGGGGCGTTCCCGGCCGTGCTCGCCGCCAGCGGGACAGCAACCCTTCCGGCACCTCTTCCGCCGTGAGTGCGAAGACCAGATGGTCACGCCATCCACCGTCGATGTGGAGATAACGGGGGCGCAGGCCCTCCTCACGGAATCCGAGCTTTTCCACGACCCTGCGGCTGGGGACGTTCTCGGGGCGAATGCAGACCTCGATGCGGTGCAGACCGACCGTCCGGAAGCAGTGGTCGACGGCGAGGGCGACGGCCGTGGGCATCACGCCGCGGCCCGCCACGTCACGGTCGACCCAGTAGCCGATGTGCCCCGAGCACATCGACCCCCAGGTGACCCCGGCGACCGTCAACTGGCCCGCCAGCTGGCCCCGGTACTCGATGACGAAGGGCAGCATCCGGCCGGCGTTGGCCTCGGCGCGCAGATGACGGACCATCTGCCGGTAGGTGGGGCGCAGGGCGACCGGGCCCGCGGGGGCGGGCGGCGGGATCGTCGCCTCCCAGGGGCGCAGCCAGTCGCGGTTGCGCCGGTTGACGTCACGCCAGTTGCGCTGGTCGCGCAGCCTTATCGGGCGGAGGACGACATCGCCGTCCGCGAGGTCGACGGGCCAGGGTGAACCGTTCAGCTCGGGCTCCCGAGTCGTGGGGTGCCGGGGTGGTCGCCGCCCCTGAGCTGGTCGACGGCGTGCGTCAGGAGCCGGTCCAGAACGGCCAGGCCGTCACGCACCCCGCCGGTGGAACCGGGCAGGTTGACGATCAGGGTCCGGCCGGCGACACCCGCGAGGCCCCGGGAGAGTGCGGCGGTCGGGACCTTCGCCAGCCCCTCGGCCCGAATCGCCTCGGGGATGCCGGGGATCTCGTAGTCGATGACGCGGCGGGTGGCCTCGGGGGTCCGGTCGGTGGGCGAGATGCCGGTGCCGCCGGTGGTGACGATGACGTCGCACGCGGTGGCGACGCCCGCACGCAGGGCCGCCTCCACCGGGTCGCCGTCCGGGACGACCTCGGGACCCGCGACCTCGAAGCCCAGCGCGGTCAGGGCATCGGCGATCAGCGGGCCGCCCCGGTCGGCGTAGACACCGGCGGACGCCCGGTTGGACGCGGTGACGACGAGGGCTCTGAGGGGTGCTCGGTCGGCGGCGGTCATGAACGGCTCCAGTCGCCGGACTTGCCGCCCGTCTTCTCCTCGACCTGGACGTCGGTGATGACCGCGCCCTTGTCGACCGCCTTCACCATGTCGATCACGGTGAGCGCGGCGACCGTGACAGCGGTCAGCGCCTCCATCTCGACGCCCGTGCGGTCGGTCGTGCGCACCGTGGCGGCGATCTCCACGGCGTCGTCGGCGACGGACAGGTCGAGCTTCACGCCGGAGAGCGCCAGTGGGTGGCACAGCGGGATCAGGTCGGGCGTGCGCTTGGCGCCCATGATGCCCGCGATGCGTGCCGTGGCGAGCGCATCGCCCTTGGGTACGCCCTCACCACGCAGCAGCTCGACGACGCGCGGCGAGACGAGGACGCGTCCGGTGGCACGGGCGGTGCGCGCGGTGACGTCCTTGGCCGATACGTCGACCATGCGGGCCGCGCCCGCCTCGTCGATGTGGGTGAGCCGTTCCTGCGTACTCATTACGTGTGGCGCTCCCGGTCAGGGCCTGTGAGGGCAGACACGCTACCCCCACCGGACCCCTGTCACCCGAGCAGGACCACAACGACCTCCGCGCCGGGCTCCAGCGAGGTGGTCTCCTCGGGAACAGTGATCAGTGCGTCGGCCAGGGCCAGGGCCGCGACCAGGTGCGATCCGGCGCCGCCGACGGGCGTGACGGTGCCCGACTCCTCGTCGTACGTGCCGCGCAGGAACTGGCGTTTGCCCGCCGGGGAGCCGAGCGGCTTGTCGGCGCGCAGCGTCGCGCGGGCCGTGGGGCGGTGGACGTCCTTGAGGCCCATCAGGGCGCGGATCGCGGGGCGCACGAAGAGCTCGAAGGAGACGTACGACGAGACCGGATTGCCGGGGAGCGCCAGCAGCGGGGTGTGGTCGGGGCCGATGGAGCCGAAGCCCTGGGGCTTGCCGGGCTGCATGGCGAGCTTGCGGAAGTCGATGCCGCTGCCCGGCTCGTCCTCGTCGCCGACGGACGAGAGCGCCTCCTTGACCACGTCGTACGCGCCGACGCTGACGCCGCCGGTGGTGACGACCATGTCGGCCCGGATCAGCTGGTCCTCGATGGTGGCGCGGAGTGTCTCGGCGTCGTCGGTGACTGCGCCGACGCGGTAGGCGATGGCTCCTGCGTCCCGGGCGGCGGCGGTCAGCGCGTAACTGTTGGAGTCGTAGATCTGCCCCGGGCCCAGCTCCTCGCCGGGCTGGACCAGCTCGCTGCCGGTCGACAGGACGACGACGCGGGGACGCGGGCGGACCATGACGGTGGCGCGGCCGATGGCCGCCAGCAGTCCGATCTGCGGCGGGCCCACGATCGCGCCGGCCTCCAGAGCGAGGTCACCGGCCTGGACGTCGCTGCCACGGGCACGCACATGGGCACGGGCCTCGACGGGGCGGTGGACACGGACTTCGCCCGAGGCGTCCTCGGGCGACGCGCTGTGCGCGCGCATCGTGGCGGCGGGACCGCCGCCCGTACCGCCGTCGGTCCATTCGACGGGGACGACGGCCTCGGCGCCGGGCGGCAGCGGGGCTCCGGTCATGATGCGGGCGGCCTCGCCTGGGCCGACGGTGAGCAGCTCGCCGCTGCCGGCCGCCACGTCACCGATCACCGTGAGGACTGCGGGGAACTCCTCGCTCGCGCCCGCCACATCGGCGGTGCGCACCGCGTACCCGTCCATCGAGCTGTTGTCGAAGGGGGGCAGCGCGACGGGCACCGTCACGTCCTCGGTGAGGACACAGCCCTGGGCGTCCGGCAGTTGCAGCTCGATGGGTTCGAGCGGGCGGATCGCGCCGAGGATGTCCTCCAGGTGCTCGTCCACCGACCAGATGTGGCCGTCCTGTCCGGTGGACGCTGCCGGCGACGCTGTGGTGCTGCTCAAGGTGCTACATCTCCTCGGTGACGTAACTGCGAAGCCAGGTCCGGAAGTCCGGGCCCAGGTCTTCACGTTCGCACGCGAGTCTGACAATGGCACGCAGATAGTCGCCGCGGTCACCGGTGTCATAGCGCCGGCCCTTGAAGACGACGCCGTGCACCGGGCCGCCGACCGTCTCGTCCTGGGCCAGCGCCTGGAGGGCGTCGGTGAGCTGGATCTCGCCGCCGCGGCCGGGCTCGGTCTTGCGCAGTATTTCGAAGACGCCGGGGTCCAGGACATAGCGGCCGATGATCGCGTAGTTGCTGGGCGCGTCGGCCGGGTCGGGCTTCTCGACGAGACCGGTGATCCGTACGACGTCGGCGTCCTCGGTCCCCGCGACGGCCGCGGAGCCGTAGAGGTGGATCTGCTCGCGGTCGACCTCCATGAGGGCGATCACGCTGCCGCCGTGCTCCTCCTGGACCTGGATCATCCGGGACAGCAGGGGGTCGCGCGGGTCGATCAGGTCGTCACCGAGGAGTACGGCGAAGGGCTGGTCGCCGACGTGCGGCGCGGCGCACAGCACCGCGTGGCCCAGGCCCTTGGGGTCGCCCTGGCGGACGTAGTGCATGGTGGCGAGGTCACTCGACTCCTGCACCCTCGCGAGGCGTTCGGCATCGCCCTTGCGCCCCAGAGCCGACTCCAGCTCGTAGTTACGGTCGAAGTGGTCCTCAAGGGGGCGTTTGTTGCGGCCGGTCACCATGAGAACGTCGGAGAGACCGGAGGCCGCGGCCTCCTCGACCACGTATTGGATGGCCGGCTTGTCCACGACGGGCAGCATCTCTTTGGGAGTGGCCTTCGTCGCCGGCAGGAATCGGGTTCCGAGACCGGCGGCGGGGATGACAGCCTTGCTGATCCTGGGGTGGGACTGAGTCATGGGCAGAACGATATCCGTTGCGTATGGGCGGAAGATTAGGCTCCGGTCAATAAATTCTCATACGAGGGGTTTGTGAAGCCGCTGTGCTGTGTGACGAGCCTGACAAGGCCGGGTTGCGAAGAGAACTCGTCGACATGAGGAACCGGTTGACCAGGGATGACGTCCAGGAGACGGATGCCACTCTGGCCCGGCGGGCGCTGCTGCTGCCGGAGCTCGTCGACGCCAGAACCGTGGCCGCATATGTATCCATTGGGCGCGAACCGGGCACCCATGCGCTCCTTGACGCGCTGCGCGCGCGGGGCGTGCGAGTGCTGCTTCCGGTGCTCCTGGCGGACAACGATCTGGACTGGGCCGAGTACCGGGGCGCGGACCGGCTCGTGCGCGCCCGGCTCGGGCTGCTGGAACCGGGGGGCGCGCGGCTCGGCGTGCACGCCGTCCTCGACGCGGACGCCGTGCTGCTGCCCGGCCTCGCCGTGGACAGCCGCGGGACGCGTCTGGGGCGGGGCGGCGGCAGTTACGACCGGGTGCTCGCCCGGCTGGACGCGGCCGGCGTGGCGCCGTACCTGGTGGTGCTCCTGTACGACAACGAGGTGGTCCCGCGGGTCCCGAAGGAGCCGCACGACCACCCCGTACGCGCCGTGGTCACGCCGAGTGGAGTCAGGCGCTTTACGGCCTGAGCACCAGCTTGTCGGAGGTGCTCTTCTCCACGGCGTCATCGGTGAACGCCCAGTCGAGCAGCTGCCCCTTGGCCCACTTGTCCGTCTGGTCGGTGTAGTGCGCGCTGTAGGCGTGCCCCGACGCACCGGTGAGGTTGATCCAGCGGGACTTGTCGAGGTCCTTCAGGTTCACCACCATCCGCATGGAGGGCACCCACAGGACCTCGTAGCCGCCCGCCGCGTTCCAGCCGGTGGCGTTGACCGCGGCCTCGCCGCCGCCCAGGTTCCACGGGCCGCGGTTCAGCATCCACCGCAGCACGCCGGGGCCTTCGATGCCCAGCGTCTGGTTCTTCAGCGTCAGCTGGTGCAGCCGGCCCCAGCTCCAGGTGTCGACGTCCTTGCCGAGCTTCGCCGTGAGCTCCCAGCGGGCGTCCTTCATGGCACGGTCGAGCAGCTCGTCACGGGTGTCGGTCGCCTTGTCGAGACGGTTGCTCGGCGCCTGCCACCACGCGTTGTTCTCGTCCGTCAGCATCTTGCGGACGACCTCGTACCAGCGGTCGCCGCCGTCCGGCTGCGCCGTGTCCGGGTCGCGCTGACCGCACTCGCGCACCCGTTCATCGGCGTCGTCGACCGGGCCCGAGCTGTCGGCGGGGCGGACGATCAGACACTGCCCCTTGACCCGCAGTTCCTTGGGCATCTTGTTGCCGAAGGCGAGCATGAGGACGTTACGCCACACGGAGTTGAAGTACGCGGCGGCGGCGGAGTCCGGCTCCTGCGTGTAGTCCCAGCCTTCGAGCAGCTTCTGCGTCTCACGGACGTTCGGATCCGAGACATCGATCTTCAGCAGGTAGGGCGTGAGCAGCTTGGCGATCTCGCTGCTGTTGTCCCCCTGCATGGTGCGCATGTCCTCGGTCGAGATCTTGACGCCGTCGTTGATCTTCGACTCGATGAGGTCGTTGATCCGCTGGCTGCGCGCGCCGTAGCCCCAGTCCTTGGTGAGCAGGTACGGGTACTTCTTCTGGTCGATCACGGCCTGGTTGGCGGTGACGATGTAGCCGCGCTTTGGGTTGTACTCGTACGGCAGCTCGTCCTGCGGGATGAACCCGGACCAGCGGTAACGGCGGTCCCAGCCCGCGGCGGGCAATGTGCCGTCGCCCGCGGCCCTGATCGGGATGCGGCCCGGGGCCTGGTAGCCGATGTTGCCCTTGGTGTCGGCGTAGATCAGGTTCTGCGAGGGGACCTCGAAGTGGCCTGCCGCCGCACGGAAGCTGTTGAAGTCCTTGGCGCGGTTCAGCTCGAACACGGCGTCCATCGACTTGCCGGGCATCAGCGCGGTCCACTTGAGGGAGATGGCGTAGCCGTCACCGCGATCGGGCGCGGCGTTGGCGACCGGTGCCTTCTCGCCGACCTTCTCCAGCTCGTCGCTGCGGTCGGAGACCAGTGGGCCGTTGTTGGTGGAGCGGACGGTGATTTTCTTCGACTTGCCGCCGGCGACCTTGATGGTCTCCTCGCGGGTCGTGAAGGGCTTCTGCCTGCCGTCGTAGAGGTAGCTCTCGCCGGTGATCTTCTCCAGGTAGAGATCGGTGACATCGGCACCCAGGTTCGTGAAGCCCCAGGCGATGTCCTTGTTGTGACCGATGATCACGCCTGGCAGACCGGCGAAGGTGTTGCCGGCGACGTCGTACTTGCACTTCGCGGTGATGCTGCGGCAGTGCAGACCCATCTGGTACCAGGTCGACGGCAGCTGGGGTGCCAGGTGCGGGTCGTTGGCGAGCAGGGGCTTTCCGGTGGTCGTGTACTTGCCGGAGACGACCCAGGAGTTGGAGCCGATCCCGCTGCCGTTCGGGCCGAGCAGCGCGGGGATCTCGTCCAGGGCGTCGGAGACCCGGGAGAGCTGACTCTGGAAACCCTGGGTGCCGTTCGACGCGGTGCCGCCTGCGCCGCCGGTACCTGAACCGGCCCCGGCGCCCGCACCCGAGCTGTTCGTGGTGGCGGTGGCCTTCGGGTCGAACTTCTTCGTGACCTCGTCGACCGTGCCCTCCTGGACGACCGGCTTGTTGCGGTCGAAGGGATAGCCCGGGTAGAGGTCCTTGATCTGCTTCGTGGTCAACCGGCTCGTCATCAGCGAACGGTCGATCTCCTCCTGCATGTTGCCGCGCAGGTCCCAGGCCATGGCCTTGAGCCAGGCGACCGAGTCGACGGGCGTCCACTTCTCGGGCTTGTAGTCGTTGGTGAGGCCCAGAGCGGCGTACTCGACCGAGATTTCCTTGCCGTCGCGGCCTTCGAGGTACGAGTTGACCCCGGCGGCGTACGACTGGAGGTACTTCTTGGTCTCCGGCGACAGCTTGGTGTCGTACTCCTGCTGCGCGACCTGACGCCAGCCGAGCGTGCGCAGGAAGGTGTCGGTCTCGACCTGGCCGGAGCCGAACATCTCCGAGAGGCGGCCCGACGTCATGTGACGGCGGACGTCCATCTCGTAGAAACGGTCCTGCGCCTGGACGAAGCCCTGGGCACGGAACAGGTCTTCGTCGGAGTCCGCGTAGATCTGCGGAATGCCGTAGCTGTCGCGTTTGACGTCGACGGGCCCGGAGAGGCCTTCGACTTCGATCGAGCCGGTGGTCTGCGGGAAGGACGCGCGCACCGTGCTGATGCTCCAGAACGTGCCATAGCCGACACCCGCAACAAGCGCCAACACCAGCACGATCACAATCAGGCGGGCGCGACGCCCCTTCTTCTTCTTGCCGGAAGAGGCGGTGGTGTTGGCGGGCATCGCTGTCCTTCGAGGGGCAGGGTGGTCCTGGAGTGCTGGAGCAACCATAGGCGTAGCGCTCCTACGCTCCCGACGCGGTGCCTCCAACTGTGATCGTACGGATGATCGAGGGCGTCAAGGAAACGTTAAAGATTAGGTAAGGTAACGAAGTACCGGCCGCCGGAGGAACGATCCGGCAGGCGTGCGAGGGAAGGAACGTCCACTGACTGTCCATCAGCTCAATGAACTCCTGCTCATCTGCTCGCTCGTCCTGCTGTTCGCCGTCGCCGCCGTGCGCCTGTCCTCCCGCAGCGGCCTCCCCAGCCTGCTCATTTATCTCGGCATCGGTGTCGCGATAGGGCAGGACGGGATCTTCAACGTCAAGTTCGACAACGCCGAACTCACACAGGTGATCGGTTACGCCGCACTCGTGGTGATCCTGGCCGAGGGCGGACTGGGCACGAAGTGGAGAGAGATCAAGCCGGCCCTTCCTTCCGCCGTCGTGATGTCGACCTTCGGCGTCGCGGTGAGCGTGGGCGTCACCGCCGCGGCGGCGCACTGTCTGGTCGGACTCGACTGGCGCCAGTCCTTGATCATCGGCGCGGTGGTCTCGTCGACGGACGCGGCGGCCGTCTTCTCCGTGCTGCGCAAGGTCCCGCTGCCCTCCCGGCTGACCGGTGTGCTGGAAGCCGAGTCGGGCTTCAATGACGCCCCCGTGGTGATCCTGGTGGTGGCGTTCTCGACCGCGGGGCCGGTGGACGCCTGGTACGTCCTGGTCGGCGAGATCACTCTGGAGCTGGCGATCGGCGCGGCCATCGGGCTCACAGTGGGCTGGCTGGGCGCGTACTGCATGCGACGGGTGGCCCTGCCCGCCTCCGGCCTCTACCCGATCGCGGTCATGGCGATCGCGGTGGCGGCGTACGCAGCCGGCGCCATGGCGCACGGCAGTGGCTTCCTCGCCGTCTACCTCGCCGCGATGGTGCTGGGCAACGCCAAGCTGCCGCACTGGCCCGCGACGCGGGGGTTCGCCGACGGGCTCGGCTGGATCGCGCAGATCGGCATGTTCGTCCTGCTCGGCCTGCTGGTCACACCGCACGAGCTGCTGGACGACTTCTGGCCCGCCATGATCGTCGGCCTGGTACTGACGATGGTGGCCCGCCCGCTGTCCGTCATGCTCAGCATGCTGCCCTTCCGGCAGCCGTGGCGGGAGCAGGTGCTGGTCTCCTGGGCGGGGCTGCGCGGGGCCGTGCCCATCGTGCTGGCCACCATCCCGATGGTGGCGGGCGTCGAAGGCAGCGACCAGATCTTCAACATCGTCTTCGTGCTGGTCGTCGTCTACACCCTCGTCCAGGGGCCGACCCTGCCCTGGCTGGCGACCCGGCTGCGGCTCGGCGACACCGAGCCGGGCGCCGCCGACCTGGGCATCGAGTCCGCGCCCCTGGAGCGACTGCGCGGCCATCTGCTCTCGGTCGCGATCCCCGCGAAGTCGCGGATGCACGGGGTCGAGGTGGCCGAGCTGCGGCTGCCGCACGGAGCCGCGGTGACCCTGGTCGTCCGCGACGGAACCAGCTTCGTGCCGCTGCCGACGACCGTGCTGCGGCGGGGTGACGAGCTGCTCGTGGTGGCGACCGATCCGGTACGCGACGCGGCTGAGCGACGGCTGCGCGCCGTCGGGCAGGGCGGCAAGCTGGCCGACTGGTTGGGAACCGGAGGGGGAAAATCCGGTTGATCGCAGGTTCCAAGGCCGCGTGACAGCTCTCATACGCAATCGCAGGCACGGCAGGGAAGATTGCCTGTAGCCTGAAGGCGTACTGATTTACCAACTCTGCCTGACGCAGAGCTGGCGCGACCGCACGGCGGCCGGCCCCCCTCGCAGTGGGTGTCCTGGTATCTACCGCAGGTCCTGCGCAAGAGGACAGCTCTCGGCGGCTCCCGCACGCTCGTACATTCGCGTGCACTCGCACAATGTGCGGCACAAGGGGAGCGTCACCAGGTGGCAGAAAGGCAAGGACCGTGGCATCCACGGTCACCGCGAGCCGTCCCGGCTACGGGCAGCTGCTGCGCACACCGGGGGCATGGACGTACCTGCTCCCCGGCTTCCTGGCACGACAGCCCTTCGCGATGCTGACGATCGGCATCGTGCTGCTGGTGCAGCACACCACCGGCTCATACGGAACGGCAGGCATCGTCGCCGCCGTCACCGGCGTTTCCATGGCACTGTTCGCGCCGCAGAGCGGCAAACTGGCCGACCGTTTCGGCCAGAGCGCCGTCCTGATCCCGGGCATCCTGGTGCACACGGCGTCCGTCGTCACACTGACGGCGCTCGCGCTCGCGGACGCGCCCCTGTGGGCGCTGTTCGTCGCGGCCGTCCCCACCGGTGCTTCCGTGCCGCAGATCGGCCCGATGGTCCGGGCCCGCTGGGCCGCGAAGCTGGAGGGTTCGCCGCTGATGTCCACCGCGGCGGCCTTCGAGTCAGTGACGGACGAGTTCACCTTCGTCGTCGGACCGGTCCTCGCGACCGCACTGTGCACCGGTGTGCACCCCGCGGCCGGCCTGATCGCCGAGGCCACACTGACCCTGGTCGGCGGCCTGTTCTTCGCGCTCCAGCGCGGCACGCAGCCCAAGATCGGACGCGTGACCGCAGCCGACGGGCGCCGTGTCTCCGCACTGTCCGTGCCCGGCGTACGGGTGCTGGCCGTGGCCTTCCTCGGCATCGGCGCTGTCTTCGGCGGCATGCAGGTCTCACTGACCGCCTTCTCCGAGGAGATCGGCCGTCCCGGTGTGAACGGCCTGCTGTACGGCGTCTTCGCCGCGGGCAACATGCTCGCGGGCATCGCGTGCGGCGCCATCGCCTGGAAGGTCGGGCCCCGCCGCCGGCTGATGTTCGGGTACGCCGGTCTGACGCTGGCCGCGTCCGGACTGTGGGCGGTGCACTCCGTGCCACTGCTCGCGGGACTGGGCCTGCTGGTCGGCCTGTGCATCGCGCCCGCGCTGATCACCGGCTACACGATGGTCGAGACCCTGGTGCCGGCCACGGCTCGCACCGAGGCCTTCACCTGGCTGACCGGCGCCGTCGCGCTGGGCCAAGCCGCGGCCGTCACGGTCGCCGGACAACTGGCGGACGCGAACGGCGCCAGCGCCGGATTCCTGGTGCCGCTGGCCGGTACCGTGCTCGCCTTCAGCACCCTGGTGGCACTGCGCTCGCGGCTGCTGCCGAAGTCCTCGGGGCGGGTGGCGGCACGTGGCATGAGTCACCGAGTGCCGGTCACGGTGGACTGATCCAGCGGAATACGTCACTATGGACCGTCGTTAGCACTCATCGAGTGAGAGTGCCAGGAGGAGCAAGTGCCGACCTATCAGTATCAGTGCACCGAATGCGGCGAGGGCCTTGAGGCGGTGCAGAAGTTCACCGATGACGCCTTGACCGTGTGCCCGAGCTGCGAAGGACGCCTGAAGAAGGTGTTCTCGGCGGTCGGCATTGTCTTCAAGGGTTCCGGCTTCTACCGGAACGACAGCCGTGGCTCCTCGTCGAGCAGCACCGCGCCGACGTCGCCCGCGAAGACGGCCGCGTCGTCCTCGTCGAACTCGTCCGGTTCTTCCGGTTCCGGTTCTTCCGGATCGGGCTCCGAGTCGAAGTCGTCCTCGTCGAACGCGGGCTCCTCGTCGAGCTCCAGCAGCTCTTCGGGCTCGTCGAGCTCTTCCAGCAGCTCCTCGGCCGCCTGACCCACCGCCTTTCGCACGCCTCAGCAGGTCCCCTCCGTATCCGTACGGCGGGGACCTCTGCATGTCCGCGCCCGGGGGCCGAGGGACCCGTCGGTGCGGATACGCCGGGGACGGCCTCGCCGTCTCCGCGCGGAGACGCCCGACTAGTGTGATCGCCATGGTGAACGCAGAGATCGGCGTAATCGGCGGCTCGGGCTTCTACTCCTTCTTGGAGGACGTGACCGAGGTCCAGGTGGACACCCCTTACGGGAAACCGAGCGACTCCCTGTTCCTCGGCGAGCTCGGCGGACGGCGGGTCGCGTTCCTCCCCCGCCACGGACGCGGTCACCATCTGCCGCCGCACCGCATCAACTACCGCGCCAACCTGTGGGCGCTGCGCTCCGTCGGCGCGCGCCAGGTACTCGGCCCGTGCGCGGTGGGCGGGCTGCGTGCGGAGTACGGTCCCGGCACGCTCCTCGTACCTGACCAGCTGGTGGACCGCACGAAGGCGCGGGCGCAGACCTTCTACGACGGTGAGACGCCGGTCAATGGAAAGCTGCCGAACGTGGTGCACCCGACGTTCGCCGACCCGTACTGCCCCGAGGGGCGCAAGGTCGCGCTCGCGGCGGCGCGCGGGCGTGAGTGGGAGCCGGTGGACGGCGGGACGCTGGTGGTCGTCGAGGGGCCGCGCTTCTCGACGCGCGCCGAGTCGCGGTGGCATGCGGCGAACGGCTGGTCGGTGGTCGGCATGACCGGGCACCCGGAGGCGGTGCTCGCCCGGGAGTTGGGGCTCTGCTACACGTCACTGACGCTCGTGACGGACCTGGACGCGGGCGCCGAGACAGGCGAGGGCGTCTCCCATGAAGAGGTGCTGAGGGTCTTCGGGGCCAACGTCGGCCGGCTGCGTGCGGTGCTCTTCGACGCGGTGGCCGCGCTGCCCGCGAGCGAGACACGCGACTGCCTGTGCGCGCACGCTCTGGACGGGGTCGACATCGGGATCGAGCTGCCTGCCTGAACCGGGCCGAGCGGCCCGACCGCCCTCATGGGTGAGCGAGTTGTCCACAACTCGGTGGACGTCCACAGGGCTCTGCGAGATCCGGCCGGATCTTGGATCGTGAGGGGCGTTCGAGAAGAACGCAGCACGCGGAACCAGGCTCCTCATGGCAGGCGGTACTCGCTATGTCCCTCAGGTCTCATACGCCCTCGTCACTCACTCCCCTGTCCCTCACTCCCACTGTTCCTGACGCGTCCGTCCCCGGGCCGGAGCCCGGCGGCGTTCCCGCGTTCGCCCCGGTGCGGGTGCGCGGCGGCAGCCATCGGTTGCGGCGCGCGGTCCGGCGTCGGCGGCGGGCGGTGGCGGCCGGGCTCGCGGTGACGGCTGCCGCGCTGGCCACCGCGGGGGTGCGCGACGCGGGGCATGCGGGCGGGGTTCACGCGGAGGCGGCCTCGGCGCCGCCGCGGGCGCGGCAGTCCGTGGAGATGGTGTCGGCGCCGGTGCGTATCGCCGATGCGGAGACGGTACGGCTGCTGCGGCGCGGGGACCGCGTCGATGTGATCGCCACGGCCGACTCCGCGATGGGCGGCCGGGACCCCGACGCACGAGTGGTGGCGAGGGGCGCTCGGGTGGCCACCGTGCCGAAGTCCCTGGTGACCGCCGGAGACGGCGGCGCCCTGGTCGTCCTGTCCGTCCCCCGGGCCTCGGCGGCAGCACTGGCCGGCGCGGGCACGACCGCACGGCTGGCGGTGACACTGTGCTGACGAGCTCTGCGCCGACTAGAACTGACGCCCTGTCATGTCACTGGTTCGTGAGCACCGATTGGACAGCCCCGTCACGTGCTGCCGTAGGTTGCGGATCAGCTTGCTCCGCCCCCTGCACATGCGAAACATGCGCCACATGCGAAAAGAGGCTCACCCGTGAGCGAGGAGAAGACAAGCGTTCTCGAAGGCTTCAAGACCTTCCTGATGCGCGGCAATGTGATCGACCTGGCGGTCGCGGTGGTCATTGGCGCCGCGTTCACCAATGTCGTGAACTCGATCGTCAAGGGCGTGATCAACCCACTGGTCGGCGCCTTCGGCACCCAGGATCTGGAGAGCTACAGCTCCTGCCTGAAAGACCCGTGCAAGGCCGACTCGGCCGGCGTGATGCAGGGCATCCCGATCCTGTGGGGATCGATCCTCAGCGCGGTGCTCAGCTTCCTGATCACCGCAGCGGTCGTCTACTTCCTCATGGTGCTGCCCATGTCCAAGTACCTGGCCAAGCAGGCCAGGCGGAGGAAGGCGAAGGAAGCCACGGCCGAGGTCATGGAGGCCACCGAGGTCGAGCTGCTGAAGGAGATCAGGGACGCCCTGGTCGCCCAGCGCGGCTCGGACAACACCACCCCGTAGCGGCCGCTCAGAGGTGGTGGGGCGGCTTCTCGTCGAGGAAGCGGGCGAGGTCGGCCGCACTGCCACCGACGGAGGGCCGCTCTCCCCACCCACGGTCCGTGTCGTCCGAGGACTGCTGGTCCATCGGATCGCCGAAGTCCAGCGTCGGCTTGGGCCGGGGCTGGTGTCCGGGCTCGGGCTTCCGCCCGGGTGCGGGCGCGGGCGCGGGCTCCGGGTTCTGGTCGGGCTCGGACTCCGGATCGCGCGGTCCGTGGGCGGGGGCGGTGCTCATGCCTCAAGGGTACGGCGGGACGGTGGCTCGCGGCCCCGGCCTCGCAGCGGGGCCGCGGCCTCATCGGTCCTTCGGGTCGATGAGCCACAGGACGAGGACCGCCAGGAACGACAGGCAGAGGAAGCCCGCTCCCCACCAGGCGGTGCCGGTGTCACCCTTCATCCACTCGTTGACGGTGACGGTCAGGGCCCAGAGCTGGCCGATGACCACCGTGACGGCCAGGGTCAGGCGGGCTGTCAGTTTCGCCGACCGCTCGGGCTCCTGCTCGGTGCCGGCGCCGGGTCCCGGCCCGGTGTGGCGGATCCGCGGATCGCCGTACCCACTGGTGGGGCGGATCTGCGGGTACCGCTCGCTCACGGGCCTGTTCAGCCGGGGGTCGGCGCTGCCGGGACGGTAGTCAGGGCTGGGCGGAAGCTGCGGCTCGGTCATGCCTGCCTCCCCGGTGCCTGTGCTCCGGGGCATCCGAGGTCGGCGGCAATCTCCGGGCGCGCGTCGACGATCTGCCGGCACAGCCCCTTCTCGATGCTCTCGCCGGAGCGGGTGGTGCCGATCGCCCACACGCTGCCGTCACCCTCCTCGACGATGACGACCTTGGGCAGTGCGCGAGGTGGCGGCCCGGCTGTGACCTCGCCGGTACGGGCGTCGAAGATGCCCTCGTGGCAGGGGCAGTAGAGCTCGCCCTCGGTGCCCCGCTCCTTGCGCCACAGGACCGCGCAGGCCAGATGGGTACAGACCGCGGAGTAGCCGACCAGGGAGCCGTCCTTCAGACGTACGGCGACGGCCCGGTCCTCGTCCCCCGGATACCGGAAAGCGAGGGACTCGCCGGGGAGCAGTTGGTCGGCGATCCGCTTCGGGGCGGGTGCGTCCTCGCTGTCCCCGTGACGGTGGAGCACGCCCCCGGCGACGGCTAGGCCGCCGACCGCGAGGCCGCCCGAGACGGTGACGACGATGCGCAGGTAGTCGCGGCGGGTGGTGAGGGAGTCTGCGCTGATCCGGTCGTGCAGGGCCGCCTGTGCGGGGTCCGCGTCGGGGCCGCCGGGCGGGGGCGGGGCCGGCTGTTCGGTGACGCTCATCGGACGTCCACTCCGTTCACCTCGACGATCGGGAGCCCCCCGGGCACCGGCCACTTGACCTTGTCGGCGGGGACGACCATCGCCACTCCTGTGCTGACGACGACATCGCCGAAGGTGAAGGAATCGGCGACCTGGACGCCGGGGCGTTCGGCCTGGAGCTCTTCGAGGGTGCCGTAGAAGAGCGCTCCGGTGGGGCAGACGGTGGCGCACATGGGGGCGAGACCGTAGGCGGTGCGGTCGTAGCAGAGGTTGCACTTCATCTGCAGTTTCGCCTGGAGGTCGATCTTCGGGACGCCGAAGGGGCAGGCGTTGACGCAGTTGGAGCAGCCGATGCAGCGGGTGGCGTCGGCCTGCTGCACCACTCCGTCGGCGGTGACCAGGATCGCGTCGGCCGGGCAGACCTCGGCGCATGGGGCGACCGGGTCCTCGCAGTGCATACAGACCGTGGGAAGGGAGGCGACGGACTGGCCGGGGTCGGTGTAGTCAAGGTGGATCATCGACTTGCCGCGGTGCGAATCGCATTCGCGGCAGGCGGAGACACAGGCCTGGCAGCCGATGCAGCGCCCCGGGTCGATGAAGATCGTTTTACCCATCATGGCGGGGTCAACTCCTCTCGTCGGGCATGGGCCGTGCGTCGGACATGGGCTGGACGTCGAGCAGGGGACGCTCGTCCGTCAGCGATCGGTCCTCCGACGTCGACCGGCCCTGCGGGGCCGTGGGCGGCAGGGGGTCGGTGCGGGAGGCCTGGGCTTCCGGGTAGGCGACGTGGCCGGGAGCCACCGGGGGCGCGGGCACCTCGTCGATCCGTTCGGCTGCCTCGATCCGGGCGGCGCAGACCTTGTACTCGGGAATCTTGGAACGGGGGTCGAGTGCGTCGATGGTGAGTGCGTTGGCGGCCGTGGGGACCGGCCAGTGGTATGGGATGAAGACGGTGTCGGGGCGGATGGCCTCGGTGACCAGGGCGGGGAAGACCTCGCTGCCGCGCCGGGTGACGACGCGGACCGGGTCGCCGCTGCGAAAGCCGTGTGAGGGGTGGACCTCGACCCAGGGGCGTGGGGTCTGTTCGACGAGGGCGCCCAGGCGGCGGGTCTGGTTGCCGGAGAGGAAGTGGGCGACGGTACGGCCGGTGGTAAGGGAGAGGGGGTATTCGTCGCTGTACGGGTCCATCGGGAGGTGCCATTCGACGACCTGGAGGTGGATCTTGCCGTCTGCGTGGTAGCTCTTGCCGTCCTCGAAGAGGCGGGGGGTGCCGGGGTGATCGGTGGAGGGGCAGGGCCAGGCGATGCCGCCGGTCTCCTCCAGGCGTTCGTAGGTGATGCCGTAGTAGTCGTTGATCGTGCCGGCGGAGGCCACGCGCAGCTCCTCGAACACCTCGCGGGAGCCGCCGGGGTAGGAGAACTTGTCGCCGACCCCGAGGCGGCGGGCCAGCTCGCACATCACCCAGGTGTCGGTGCGTACGCCGGCGGGCGGTTCCTGGGCCTTGTTGTGCTTGACCACCCGGGCCTCGGCGTTGGCCATCACGCCCTCGTCCTCGGCCCAGGTGGTGACGGGGAATACCACATGGGCGTTGGCCGCGGTCTCGGAGAGGAAGAAGTCGAACTGGGCGTGGAACTCGGTCGCGTCGTAACCCTCTTTGGTGACCTTGTAGTTGGGAAGGGAGACGAACGGGTTGTTGCAGATGCCGATCAGGCCGCGGATCTCGCCGCGTTGCATCTGCCAGACCATTTCCATCATCGAGGTGCCGGCGAGCGGGAGGTCGGACTCCTCGATGCCCCAGATCTCACAGATCTGACGGCGGTGCTCGTCGTTCATGATCGAGCGGCCGCCGGGGAGGAGGTCGGACTTCTGGCCGTGTTCGCGGCCGCCCTGGCCGTTGCCCTGGCCGGTGATGGTGCCGTAACCGGATCCGGGCTTGCCGATGTGGCCGGTGGCGACACAGAGGTTGATGACGGAGAGGCAGTTCTCGACGCCCTGCGAGTGGTGCTCGATGCCACGGGCGTGCCAGGCCATGGCCTTGGGGGCGCGGGCGAACGTACGGGCCACCTGGACGACCTGGTCGGCGGGGATGCCGCAGATCTCGGCGGCGCGGGACGGCGGGTATTCGAGGGCCTTGGCGCGGACCTCGTCCCAGCCGGTGGTGTGCTCGGCGAGGTAGGTCTCGTCGGTGAGGCCCTCGGTGATGACGACGTTGAGCACGGCGTTGAAGAACGCCGAGTCGGTGCCGGGCTTGAGGGCGACATGGATGTCGGCGGTGCGGGCCACGGCGGTCTCGCGCGGGTCGATGACGATGAGGCTCGCGCCGCGGTCCCTGGCGCCCCACAGGTACTGGGTCATCACGGGGAAGCACTCGCCGACGTTGGAGCCGGCGATCAGGAGGCAGTCGGAGAGGAGGATGTCGGAGAAGGGGTTGCCCGCGCGGTCGATGCCGAAGGCCAGCTTGTTGGCGCCCGCGGCGCTGACCATGCAGAGCCGGCCGTTGTAGTCGACGTGCCGGGTCTTGAGGGCGACCCGGCCGAACTTGCCGACCAGGTAGGTCTTCTCGGAGAACAGGCTGGCCCCACCGAGCAGGCCGAACGCGTCATGTCCGTACGCCTCCTGGATGCGTCTGATCTCGGAGACCGTGAAGTCCAGGGCCTCGTCCCAGGACGCCTCGCGGAACTCCTCGTCGCGGGAGCGGCGCATTAGCGGGGCGGTGAGCCGGTCGGGGTGGTTGACCTGCTGATACGCGTTGATGCCCTTGGGGCACAGCCGCATCCGGTTGATGTCGTGGTTGCGGGGCTCGACGCCGAAGACCTTGCCGCCCTTGTCGACCCGCAGGTACATGCCGCACTGCACCCCGCAGAAGCAGCAGTGGGTGGGGACGAGGGTCTCGCCGTTCTGGTCGGCGTGCCACTGGTCGGCGGGGATGCCGCCCGCGTCGCGGAAGTTGCGGGTGCCGGGAGGGGCGATCGACGGGTCCAGCGGGATGAACTGCTGCGTCACTTGAAGCCCTTCTTGACTTGGGAGAGATAGGCGTTGCCGCGCAGTTCCCGCTTGCAGCGTGGGCAGTATTCGGTCCAGGTCGCGAAGTCGAGCTTCAGGTCGCGCATGGTGGCTTCGAGGTTCTCGACGTACGGCGCGGTGTCGATCGGCGTCCCGCAGCGGCGGCAGTGGAAGATCTCGTCCTTCTGCCTCGCCGTGTACTTGAACAACTGCATGCCGACGGCGGCCGGGCGCTGAACGATGTGGAAGAACTTCCCGAACGGGATGTAGATCAGGGTGAGGACGACCGAGACCATGTGGAGGATCGCCAGGAACTCGTAGCCGCCGCCGTGCAGGAAGATCGACGAGAAGGTGAGCAGCAGGCCCGTCACGGAGATGACGATCAGGGCGATGAGCGGCACCAGGTCGTACGCGAAGCGCTGGCCGGTCATGGCGCCGCGGTCCTTCATCCGGCGCCACAGGAAGTAGGACGCGCCGGGGATGACGAGCACGGCCGCGATGTCCAGGCCGTGGAACAGCAGCCAGCCGATGATGTTCGCCGAGTCGAAGCCGAGCACCTTGATGCCCCAGATCCGCATCTCGTAGCCGGGGCCCGAGCCGCTGCCCGAGGTGAACGTGAACCAGCCCCAGGTCAGCGGGAAGGTGATCATCGCGGCGAGGATGCAGCCCCAGAAGATCAGCTGGTGCGCGGCCCAGCGGGTGTGCGAGCGCGCGCCGAGGAACTTCTGGAAGCCGAGGTAGGTGGCGATCATCTTGGGCAGGGCGGTGGGCGCCCTGCGGAAGTTCTCGACGGAGAAGAAGCTGCCCCACCCCCGCTTGAAGAGGTGGCGGGCACCGGGGGCCGAGACCCAGACGGTGTAGCGGTAGGCGACACCGAAGGCGAGGAAGACGGTGGCGACGGCGTACGGGAGCAGGGCCGAGTCGAAGTCCCGCAGCATGCGGCTGCCCAGCACGATGGCCAGGATCAGCAGGACGGAGACGACGATGCCGGCCAGCGTCGCGCGTTGGGTGACGGAACCCGGTGACGCCCGGCGGGCCGGGGCCGGTACGGGCGGTGGCTCGGCGGGCGCTTCGGGGGCCGGGGGCGCTTCTGGTGGCTGGGGCACTCGGCCAAAATTAGTGCCGTTATGTACTTTTCGCCCCTTCTCGGAGCCCGGTGCGGAAGGGCGTCAGCCAGATGGCTCAGACGGCCTTCAGGCCGTGCGCGGCGAAGATCTCGCGGGCCGCGGCCACCTGCTCCGAGTCCGGGGAAGGGGTGTCGCGCAGCGTGAAGTCCTTGCCGAGCGCATCCCATTTCGCCTCGCCCAGTTTGTGGAAGGGCAGCACGTCGACGCGCGAAACGTTGCCGAGGGAGGCGGCGAAGGCGGCGACGCCCTCGACATTGGCGGGGGCGTCGGTCAGGCCGGGGACCAGGACGAACCGCAGATGGACCTCCTTGTCGAGGGCGGCCAGCCGCCGGGCGAAGTCCAGGGTGGGTTCGAGCTCGCGGCCGGTCACCCGGCGGTAGATCGCGCGGTCCCAGGACTTGATGTCGAGCAGCACCAGGTCGACGTCGCGCAGCAGCGCGTCGGTGGCGCGGGCGCCGAGAAAGCCGGAGGTGTCCAACGCGGTGTGCAGGCCGAGATCGCGCTTGTAGCGGCTGAGGAGTTCACCGGCGAACACCGGCTGGATCAGCGGTTCGCCGCCGCTGATGGTGGCGCCGCCGCCGGCCGCCCGGATGAACGTCGTGTATTTGGCGGCCTCCGCCACGATCTCGTCGGCGGAGACCCGCTTGCCGTTGCGCATCCGCATGGTGTCGGGGTTGTGGCAGTAGAGGCAGCTCAGTGGGCAGCCGGAGAGAAAGGTGACGAAGCGGGTGCCGGGGCCGTCGACCCCGGTCGCCAGGTCCCAGGAGTGCACCGTCCCGGAGACGGGGCGGCGGGTCGCCGCCCCCGCGGGGGTGGCGTGGGTCGCGGAGCCGAGCGCTGCGGTCATGGCGGGTCCCTAGGGAGGGGGGAAGTGGCCGGTCCGGAAGGACCGGGCAGGGCCGGATTGGGACGGCCGGGCCGGATCGGCGCAGGTCGGGCGGGCCGAATTGGGGCAGCCTGGCCCGGCCCGATGCAGGCCGAGTCAGTGCAGCTCAGGTGGGGCAGGTCAGGGGCGGTGCAGGTCAGGGGCGGTGCAGGTCAGGGCGGTGCAGGTCAGGGCGGTGCAGGCCGAGTCGGTGCAGGCCGAGTCGGTGCAGGTCAGGTCAGGTCGGGCAGCCAGGTCGCCTCGGGCGGCGCCGACCGAGGTGGATGGGCCGAAGGGGGAGAACAGGCCGTGTCAGAGCGAACCGTGGAAAGTGCGGTTGATGACGTCGAGTTGCTGCTCGGGGGTCAGCCGCACGAAGTTGACCGCGTATCCGGAGACCCGGACGGTCAGTTGCGGATAGTCCTCCGGGTGCTCCATGGCGCGCCGGAGCGTCGCCCGGTCGACGACGTTGACGTTCATGTGGAAGCCGCCGCTCGCCACGAAGCCGTCCAGCACACCGCTCAGGTTCCCGATCCGCTCGTCGGGCGTCCGGCCGAGCGCGTCCGGGGTGATCGTGTTGGTCAGCGAGATGCCGTCCTCGGCGTCGTCGTACGGCAGCTTCGCGACCGACAGTGCGGAGGCGATGTAGCCGTGCTCGTCACGCCCGTTCATCGGGTTGGCGCCCGGCGCGAACGGGGCGCCCGCGCGGCGGCCGTCCGGGGTGTTGCCGGTCTTCTTGCCGTAGACGACATTCGAGGTGATCGTCAGCACCGACTGGGTGTGCACCGCGTCGCGGTACGTCGGGTAGGTGCGGATCTTCGCCATGAAGTCCCGGACGACGCCCTGGGCGATGGTGTCCGCCCGGTCGTCGTTGTTCCCGTACGCCGGGTAGTCGCCCTCGGTCTCGTAGTCGACGGCGAGGCCGGTCTCGTCGCGGATCACCCTGACCTTGGCGTGCTTGATGGCGGAGAGCGAGTCGGCGGCGACCGACAGGCCCGCGATGCCGCACGCCATCGTGCGCAGGATCCGCTGGTCGTGCAGGGCCATTTCGATGCGCTCGTACGCGTACTTGTCGTGCATGTAGTGGATGACATTCAGCGCGTGCACGTACGTCTTGGCCAGCCAGTCCAGCATCGCGCCGTACTGCCGCGCGACCGTGTCGTAGTCCAGGTATTCGCCGGTCAGCGGCTCGAAGCCGTCGACAACGGTCCTGCCGGTCTTCTCGTCCCGGCCGCCGTTGATCGCGTACAGCAGCGCCTTCGCGACGTTGACACGGGCGCCGAAGAACTGCATCTGCTTGCCGACGGCCATCGCGGAGACGCAGCACGCGATGGCGGTGTCGTCGCCGTACTTCGGGCGCATCAGGTCGTCCGACTCGAACTGGATAGCGCTGGTTTCGACGGCGACCTTGGCGGCGAAGTCCTTGAACCCCCTGGGCAGTTGGGGCGACCAGAAGACGGTGAGGTTCGGCTCGGGGGCCGGGCCCAGGTTGTAGAGGGTCTGCAGGGCGCGGAAGGTCGTACGGGAGACGAGCGGGCGGCCGTCGTCGCCGATGCCCGCCATCGACCAGGTCACCCAGGTCGGGTCGCCGGAGTACAGCTCGTTGTACTCGGGGGTGCGCAGGAAGCGGACGATGCGGAGCTTGACGACGAAGTCGTCGATGAACTCCTGGGCTCGCGCCTCGGTGAGGCGGCCGGCCTCGATGTCGCGCTGAAGGTAGATGTCGAGGAAGTTGTCGATGCGGCCGATCGACATGGCCGCGCCGTTCTGCTCCTTGACCGCGGCGAGGTACCCGAAGTACAGCCACTGGACGGCCTCGCGGCCGGTCCGTGCGGGGCCGGAGATGTCGTAGCCGTACGACTGCGCCATCGCCTTGAGCTCGCCCAGCGCCTTGATCTGCTCGGAGATCTCCTCGCGGTCGCGGATGACGCTCTCGGTCGGCCACTCGTCGCCCAGCCGGGCCTTGTCCGCCTGCTTGCCGGCGATCAGACGGTCGACGCCGTAGAGCGCGACACGGCGATAGTCGCCGATGATGCGGCCGCGACCGTAGGCGTCGGGCAGGCCGGTGATGATGCCCGCTGAGCGGCAGGCACGGATCTCCGGGGTGTACGCGTCGAACACGCCCTCGTTGTGGGTCTTGCGGAGGTGGGTGTAGATGTCCCGGACCTCGGGGTCGGCCCGGTAGCCGTACGCGTCGAGGGCCGTCTCGACCATGCGCCAGCCGCCGTTGGGCATGATGGCGCGCTTGAGTGCCGCGTCGGTCTGGAGGCCGACGATCAGGTCGCGGTCCGGGTCGACATGGCCGGGCGCGAAGGCGTCGATGCGGGACGGGGTCCGTACATCGACGTCGTGGACGCCGTTGGCGATCTCCGCCGGGAACATCTCCAGGAGCCGGCGCCATACGGCGGTGGTGCGCTCGGTCGGGCCGGCCAGGAAGGAGGCATCGCCCTCGTAGGGCGTGTAGTTGTGCTGAATGAAGTCCCGGACATTGATGGCGTCGCGCCACAGTCCGCCGGCGAAACCGTCCCAGGCTTCGAAACCGTCCGCCGCCGTCGCCTCCGCCGCCGTGCTGTCCGCGATGCCTGCCGCCGTCGCGTCACCCGTCGCTGTCAGATCCACCGCGTCTGCTGGAGCTGTCACCGCTGCCGCCGCCGCGTCTGCCGGAGCTGTCACCGCTGCCGCCGCTGTGTCTGCCGGAGCTGTCGTCATGACCCGCACCTTCCGATTCGCCCGCCCGTCTTTCCCTGCGTCTTCATTCCACTCCCTCCCGGGGCGCCCGAGTGGCCGCATTGGTCCCGGACAGGGGCCCAAAGGTCCCTTCTTGTGAACGCATTCACAAGAAGGGCCGTAAAAAATGCCGCCCAGCGCTCAGGAAGGGGATTCCGCGCCCTTGCGGGCGTAGTACCACCAGGTCACAGCGATGCAGCTGAGGTAGAAGCCGACGAAGCCCCACATCGCGTGCGTCACCTCGATCGAGCCGAACAGCGCCGGGATGAAGAAGAAGCCGTACGCCGCGATCGCGGCCGTGAAGCCGGTGACCGCCCCGGATTCCATCTCGGCCTGCTTGAGCGCCGCGCCGTACTCCGGGGTGCCCTCCGTCAGGCCCTTCAGATGACGGCTGCGGAAGATCACCGGGATCTGGCGGAACGTCGAGCCGTTGCCCAGTCCGGAGAAGAAGAAGGCGAACAGGAAGGAGATCAGGAAACCCCAGAAGGAGCCCCGGTCACCGCCGGTCGGCAGGAAGGCGATCACGCCGACGATGGAGACCGCCATGCCCGCGAAGGAGACGATCGTGCAGCGCGCGCCGCCTATCCGGTCACCCATCCAGCCGCCCGCCCAGCGCGCCAGCGCGCCCACGGCCGGCCCGATCCAGGCGTACGTCGCCGCCGAGTAGGCCGGGTCGAGCGGCGTGAAGGTGGTCTTGATGAGCATCGGCAGGGCCGCGGCGAACCCGATGAAGGAGCCGAAGGTGCCGACGTACAGCCAGGTCATCAGCCAGGTGTGCTTGCGCCTGAAGATGACCTTCTGGCTGCTGAAGGGGGTGGAGGCGACCTTCAGGTCGTTCTGCCCGAACCAGGCGACGGCCGCCAGGATCACGAGCACGGGCACCCACAGGAACGCGGCGCTCTGCAGATGGACCGGTGAGCCGTCCGCCTTGTGCTGCGCCGAGCCGATGGCGATCACCGAGCTGGTGATGACGATCGGGGTGACCAGCTGGACCACGGAGACACCGAGGTTGCCCAGACCGCCGTTGATGCCCGTCGCGTTGCCCTTGGCCTTCTTGGGGAAGAAGAAGCCGATGTTGGCGAGCGAGGACGAGAAGTTCGCGCCGCCGATGCCGCACAGGGCCGCGATGATGATCATGACGCTGTACGGGGTGGCCGGATCCTGGATCGCGATGCCGAGCCAGATCAGCGGAATGACCAGCACGATCGTGGAGAGCGCGGTGAAGGTCCGCTGGCCGATGCGCGGGCCGAGGAAGGTGTAGAGGATGCGGGCGGTGCCGCCCGTCAGGCCCGGTATGGCGGTCAGCCAGAACAGCTGGGACTTGCTGAAGGCGAAGCCCACGTCCGCCAGGTTGGTGGCGGTGATGCTCCACACCTGCCACACCACGAAGGCGACCAGCAGGGCCGGCACCGCGATCCACAGGTTGCGGGTCGCCACTCGCTTGCCCGTGGTCCGCCAGAAGTGTTCGTTCTCCGGCTCCCAGTCGGTGATCGTCCGCCCCGGCCGGTACTGGTCGGGGTCGGGCGCCGGACCGCCGGATCCCTCTGCCGGACGGACCGGCGCTTCCTGCAGTGCTGAACTCATCGGTTCCCTCGCTCTGCTCGGCACATCTGTACGCAGCTCTGCGTACGCATTCGACGTTAGGCGCGCACGGGCGCCGATCCGGACCGTAAAAGCCCTGTATGAGGGGGTCTTGCGGCCTCTGCGGAGCGGCCGTTCGCCCTGTTCGGGATGGCGGGGATTCCCGGAGCGGCCGTCGTGGCGGGCGCGACACCCGGTCGACGCCCGCCCGATCGGCCGGGTGCGGCGGTGCCCGCGAGGAAAGTGGGTGCCCCTTCCGCGCGGGTCGGCTGTCGCGCTCCCGCCGGAGCCGCACTATGGGGACGCATGACATCCACGACCCCACCCGCGGCCGGCGCCGTACGCCGGATGGCCTCCCGGAACCGCGACGAGGAGCACCGCGCCGCGACCCCGCTGGAGCTCTTCTTCGACCTGTGCTTCGTCGTCGCGGTCGCCCAGGCCGGTGCCCGGCTGGTGCACGCGCTCGCCGAGGGGCACGTCGCCACCGGACTCCTGGGCTACACCCTCGTGTTCTTCGCCATCTGGTGGGCCTGGATGAACTTCACCTGGTTCGCCTCCGCCTACGACACGGACGACGCGCTGTACCGCGTCGTCACCCTCGTGCAGATCGCCGGTGTGCTGGTCATGGCGGCCGGCATCCCGCAGGCGTTCGACGACAACAACTGGACCGTCTGCGTCATCGGCTACGTGGTGATGCGCCTCGCCCTGACCAGTCAGTGGCTGCGGGCCGCGCACGCCACCACCGGCCCCGAACGCAGGACCGCCCGGCTGTACGCCGCCGGAGTGACGGTCTGCCAACTGCTGTGGATCGGCGTCCTCTTCGTGCCCGACGGCGTACGCGTCTGGTGCTTCCTCGCCGTTGCCCTCGCCGAGCTCTCCGTACCCGCCCTCGCGGAGAGCGGGTACAAGACGAGCTGGCACCCGCACCACATCGTCGAGCGCTACGGGCTGCTCACCATCATCGTGCTCGGCGAGTCCGTCGCAGCCGCCACCGTCGCGGTGCAGGAGGGCTTCACCGAGCACGACGGCCTGGCGCATCTGCTGCCCATCGCCGGGGGCGGTCTGCTGCTCGTGTTCGCCGCCTGGTGGATCTACTTCGCCGCGCCCGTCGCGGACCGACTCACCTCCATGCGGGCGTCACTGACCTGGGGTTACGGCCATCTGTTGATCTTCGGTTCGGCCGCCGCGATCGGCGCGGGCCTGGAGGTGGCGGTGGAGCAGTCCATCGGCAAGGCACACATCTCGACGCTCGCCGCGTCCGCCGCCGTCACAGTCCCGGCCGCGCTCTATCTCCTGACGGTGTGGCTTCTGCACTCGCGTCACTCCAAGCGCGGAACGGCGCAGCAGCTGGTCCTGCCCGTGTCCGCCCTGGCGGTGCTCGCCTGTACGTTCGCCGGCCAGTGGGCGGTACTCGCGGCGGGGCTGGTGGCGGCGCTGACGGTGGCGCTGGGTGTGACGCTCTCCGCCCGCGATCCCGCGTCGCGCCAGGGGCCCGGCGCCCAACTCCCGTGATACGCACGACTGCATGGGACAGACCACAAGAAGAGATTCCTTGACGGACGTGGCCGGCCTTCGGGTCGGCCACGCGCGCGTGGCCGGCGATCGCGCCCTGAGCGGCACCACGGTAATTCTCGCCCCGGAGGGCGGGGCGGTAGCCGCCGTCGACGTACGGGGCGGGGGCCCCGGCACCCGCGAGACCGACGCCCTCGACCCGCGCAATCTGGTGCAGCGCATCGACGCCGTCGTGCTGACGGGCGGCAGCGCCTACGGGCTGGACGCCGCCTCCGGGGTGATGGCCTGGCTGGAGGAGCAGGGGCGCGGCTTCCAGGTCGGGCCCGACCCGGCGCAGGTGGTGCCGGTCGTCCCGGCCGCCTGCCTCTTCGACCTGGGGCGCGGCGGCGACTGGCGGGCCAGGCCGGACGCCACGACCGGGCGGGCCGCCGCCGAGGCCGCCGCCCGTACCGAGGACGGTGCGACCGTCGCCGAGGGCAATGTGGGGGCGGGCACGGGCGCGGTCATCGGCGGGATGAAGGGCGGGGTCGGCACCGCGAGCATCCTCCTCGGCTCGGGCGTCACCGTGGCCGCCCTCGCCGTTGTCAACGCCTCCGGCCTCGCGGTCGACCCGCTGACAGGCGTGGCGTACGGGCGCTACTTCGACGGGCGGGACGGGACGCCCTGCCATCCGGCGGCGGAGGTGCACACGGCCGCCCAGCGTCGGCTGGCCGAGGCGCGCGAGGAATCGGCGCGGCGCTCGGCGGCCTCCGCACGCCCCCCGCTCAACACCACCCTCGCGGTCGTCGCCACCGATGTGGAACTGACCCGCGCACAGGCGCAGAAGCTCGCGGGCACGGCGCACGACGGCCTCGCGCGCGCCGTGCGCCCGGTGCATCTGCTCACCGACGGCGACACCGTCTTCGCCTTGTCAACGGGGGCGCGGCCGGTGCTCCACGAGGCGCCCGATCCGGCTTTCGCGGTGCAACTGGCCGCCGCCGCGCTGAACGAGGTCCTCGCGGCCGGTGCGGACGCGTTGACCCGCGCCGTGACGAAGGCCGTGCTGGCGGCCGAGGGCGTGGACGGCCCCGGCGGGGATTACCCGGCGTACCGGGATCTCTACTGACGTACCGGCGGGTCGAGTTGCTCCAGGGTCGCGGGAATGATGTCCGCGTCCCCCTCGTTTTCCCCAAGCCAGGTCGCGTTGTCAGACCCAGGGGCTACGTTGAGCACACACCAAGTAACAAGCGGCGACGGCCTGGAGACCCCCTTGAGCGATCCGTACGAGACAACCGAGGAGCTCCTCGAAAGGCTCCTGCGGCGTGCACTGAACTCGTTCGACCTGCCGGACCCGACCGTCGAGCGGCTCGGTACGGCGCTGGCGCACAGCACGGCCCTGCACTCCTCGCACCACAGCTCGGGCCTGCACCGTGAAACGTTCAAGCACGCCTTCCTGCTCATCGACGGCAGCTCGCTGATGCTGTGGGAGCTGGTGCACAACGTGGGCAGGGACGGCGCCACCCAGCACGAGTTGTATCTGGAGCAGGGCGAGGCCCGCCTCGCCGCGTCGAGGCTGCCGCATCCGCGCGGAGCCGAGTCCCGCACGACCGCGGGGGCCGGGCAGGGCGGCGGCGCCGACGGCCGGGACGCGGACTTCGACACCGACCTGGACGCCGACCTGGACGCGGACCTGGAGATCCTCGCCGCGCTCATGGCCACCCATCCGCCCGCCGCTCCGCGCATCTACGCCCCGGACAACTCGGCGGACCACGCGCGCCGCGTGCTCCGCCGCGCGGAGAACGGCGACCGGCCGGGCGAGGACACCGCGCGTGTACTGCGCGGCGCGCTCGCCCACCAGATCACCCAGGCCTTCGGCCGCCAGTGCAATGTGGAGGGCCGGGACGCCGGCTTCACGCTCTACGAGCACGCCTTCCTGCTGCTCGACGGCAGCGAGGTCAGCATCTGGGAGGTCGAGCACACGGCGACCCCCGACGGCCGCCACATGTGCGAGGTGTACGAGACCGAGCACGCGGCGCGCGAAGCGATGGAGCTCCGGGCACGGGTGCGCTGAGGGAGTGGCGGGGTCGGAGCCGTCGCCGGGGGGCTACGGCTCCGACTCCAACTCCCGCGTCGGCTTCTGCTCCCGCTTCGGCTGCGATCCCGGGTCCGGGTCCGACAACAACGCCGGCGCCGGGCCCGGCTCCGAACGAGTCCAGACGTGACGTCCGTCGAAGGGCGTCAGGCACCGGCTGCTCGCCGCCTGACGTCCGTCGGCGTCAGGCGGCCACCGCCACCTTGGTCTCCTCGGCCCGCGCAGCCGCCTGCGCTGGCGCCCCGGTTTTGCGCATCCCCTTGAGGAGGATGACCAGGCCCGCCGAGACCGCCGTACCGGCCAGGATCGCCAGCAGGTAGAGGAACGGGTTGCCGATCAGCGGGACCACGAAGATGCCGCCGTGCGGGGCCCGCAGGGTGCACTCGAAGGCCATGGACAGGGCGCCGGTGACCGCGCCGCCCGCCATCGCCGCCGGGATCACCCGCAGCGGGTCGGCCGCCGCGAACGGGATCGCGCCCTCGGTGATGAACGACGCGCCGAGCACCCAGGCCGCCTTGCCGTTCTCGCGCTCCGTCCTGGTGAAGAGCTTGGCGCGGACGACCGTGGCCAGTGCCATCGCGAGCGGCGGGACCATGCCCGCGGCCATCACGGCCGCCATCACCTTCAGGCTGCCCTCGTTGGGGTTGGCGAGCCCGCCGACGGCGAAGGCGTACGCGACCTTGTTGAGCGGGCCGCCCAGGTCGAAGCACATCATCAGGCCGAGGATGACGCCCAGGATGACCGCGTTGGCGCCGGAGAGGCCGGACAGCCAGTCGGTGAGGGCGCTCTGCAGCCCGGCGATCGGCTCACCGATGACCAGGAACATCAGGAAGCCGACGATCACTGTCGAGATCAGCGGGATGACGACGACCGGCATGATGCCGCGAAGCGGCGCGGGCACCTTGACCCGTTGGATCGCCAGCACCACGGCGCCCGCGATGAGACCGGCGATCAGGCCGCCGAGGAACCCGGCCTTGATCGCGACGGCGATCGAGCCGCCGACGAAGCCGGGCACCAGACCCGGCCGGTCGGCCATGCCGTACGCGATGTAGCCGGCCAGCACGGGCACCAGGAAGGCGAACGCGAGGCCGCCGATCTGGAACATCAGCGCGGCCCAGCTCATGGACTCCGTCCATACGAAGTGCTCCATGACGGACGGCGCCTTGTCGACCGTGTAGCCGCCGATGGCGAAGCCGAGTGCGATGAGCAGCCCACCCGCGGCGACGAACGGCACCATGTAACTCACGCCGGACATCAGCCACTTGCGCAGCTTGGTGCCGTACCCCTCGCCCGGCTCGCCGGCCTCGTCGACCGGGGTGCCCCGGCCTGCGGCCGAGGTGCGCTCGCCGCGCTCGGCCTTGCCGCGGACCTCGGCGATCAGTTCGGCGGGGCGGTTGATGCCCGCCTTGACGCCGACATCGACGGTGGGCTTCCCGGCGAAGCGTTCCTTCTCCCGGACGGGCACGTCGTGCGCGAAGATCACGCCGTCTGCGGCGGCGATGACGGCCGGGTCGAGCCGGGTGAATCCGGCGGAGCCCTGCGTCTCGACGGCCAGCTCCAACCCGTCGCCGTTCCCGGCCTGTTCGAGGGCCTCGGCCGCCATATAGGTGTGCGCGATGCCGGTGGGGCAGGAGGTGACGGCGACGATACGGAACGGCCGCCCTTCGGCCACTCCCTCGCCGGGCACGCCGGCTTCGGCCACCGGCTCGGCAGCGGCCACCGCCGCAGCCCCCGCAGGCTCAGCAGCCGTCGGGGCGCCCGTCCCGGGCCCCGCGGCATCGGGCACCGCATCGGTTGGCCCCGCGACGGCCGGCTCCGCGACCACCGGCTCGTCGCCCCGGATCAGGGCCGCCGCCTCCGCCGGGTCCGTGACCGCGCGCAGCGCCCGCGTGAACTCCTCGTCCATCAGGTGGCGGGCCAGAGCGGAGAGGATCGACAGGTGCGCGTCGTCCGCGCCCGCCGGGGCCGCGATGAGGAAGACCAGGTCAGCCGGGCCGTCAGGGGCGCCGAAGTCGATGCCCGCCGCGCTGCGGCCGAAGCCCAGGGTCGGCTCGGTGACGTGCTCGCTGCGGCAGTGCGGGATGCCGATGCCGCCGTCCAGGCCGGTCGGCATCTGTGCCTCGCGCGCCGCGACATCGGCGAGGAAGCCGTCGAGGTCGCTCACGCGGCCGAGGGCCACCATGCGCTCGGCGAGCGAACGCGCCGCCTCTTCCTTCGTGGGGGCGACCAGGTCGAGATCGACCAGGTCCGCGGTGATCATCTGGCTCATCGCGGCGGGCTCCTTCGCAGATACGGGGGCTGGGGGGCGGGGGTTCATGACGCCGGTTCCGTCAGTGCGCGGTCCAGCGGGATCTCGGTGGTCACGGTGACCGCCGCGGGGTCCAGGTCGGCGGGCGTCGGCATGACGCTGCCGGGCAGTTGCACCGCCGCCGCGCCGTGCGCGACCGCCGCCGCCAGCGCGTCGGGTCCTTCGCCGCCCGCCGCCAGGAACCCGGCGAGTGAGGCGTCGCCCGCGCCGACGTTGCTGCGGACGACGCTGACGCGCGCGCCGGCGAAGTACGTGCCCGACGCCCCGACGAGCAGCTGTCCGTCGGCGCCCAGGCTGGCCAGCACCGTTCGCGCGCCCGCGTCCCGCAGCTCCTGCGCGGCCTTGACCGCGTCGCCGACGGTGGTCAGCGGGCGGCCGACCGCCCGGGCCAGCTCCTCGGCGTTGGGCTTGACCACCTCGGGCCGCTCGCGCAGCGCCGCGAGCAGCGAGGGGCCCGAGGTGTCGAGCGCGATGCGGGCGCCCGCCCCGTGCGCGCGGGCCACCAACTCGGCGTACCACTCGGGGGCGAGGCCGCGCGGCAGGCTGCCGCAGCAGGCGATCCAGTCGGCGCCGGCCGATCGGGCCCGTACGGTCCCCAGGAGCGATTCGGCCTCGGCGCCGGTGAGTTCGGGGCCCGGCGCGTTGATCTTCGTCAGGGTGCCGTCGGGCTCCACGACGGAGATGTTGGACCGGGTGTGGCCGACGACCGGCACTGGGGCGACCTCGATGCCGTCCGCGCCGAGGAGTTCGGCGACGAGCGCGCCCGGCGCCCCGCCCAGCGGCATGACGGCGAGGGTGCGGTGTCCGGCCGAGGCGACGGCGCGCGAGACGTTGACGCCCTTGCCCCCCGGGTCCATCCGGTCGGTGGTGGCGCGGATGACCTCGCCGCGGTCGAGGGCGGGCACCTCGTATGTGCGGTCCAGGCTGGGGTTGGGCGTGACGGTGACGATCATGCGCGTACGACCTCGGTTCCCGCGGCCTCGATGGCGGCGGCGTCTTCGGGGCTGAGCCCGGTGTCGGTGATGAGCAGGTCGACCTCGGCGAGGCCGCCGAAGCGGGCGAAGTGTTCCTGGCCGTACTTGGCGGAGTCGGCGAGGAGCACGACCCGGCGGGCTGCCGCGACGACCGCCCGTTTGACGGCGGCCTCGGCGAGGTCGGGGGTGGTCAGGCCGCCGCCGGGCGAGAAGCCGTTGGTGGCGACGAAGGCGACATCGGCGCGGATCTCGCCGTACGCGCGCAGCGCCCAGGCGTCGACGGCGGCGCGCGTGCGGTGCCGGACGCGCCCGCCGACCAGGTGCAGGTCGATGCCGGGGTGGTCGGCCAGGCGTGCGGCGACCGGCAGCGCGTGGGTGACGACGGTGAGGCCGCACTCCAGCGGGATGTCGGCGGCGAGCCTGGCGATGGTCGATCCGGCGTCGAGGACGATGCTGCCGCCGTCCGGCAGCTCGGCCAGGGCGGCCCGCGCGATGCGGTCCTTCTCGTCGGCCGCGGTGGACTCGCGCTCGGCGAGGTCGGGCTCGAAGTCGAGGCGCCCTGCAGGGATGGCGCCACCGTGCACGCGGCGGACGAGTCCGGCCCGGTCCAGGGCCTTGAGGTCGCGGCGGACGGTCTCGGCGGTGACCTGGAAGGCCTCGGCCAGGGAGAGGACGTCCACCCGCCCGCCCTCACGGGCGAGGCGAAGGATTTCCTGCTGGCGCTCCGGTGCGTACATGTGGGTCTGTATCCGTTCGATGCCCGAACCTGTGGTTTCTGCGCCAGGTTACGCCCGGATTCCCAGTGCGTAAACAAATTCGGACTTCAAGTGGGCACATTCGGGCTTTCGGTCCTCGCGGGCGCGGGCCCGGCGACGACGACGGCGCCCGTGCCGGTGGGCACGGGCGCCGTCGTGGGCCGGAGCGGACCGGGGTGGGTCAGGGGGTGAACGCCGGCTCCTTCGCCGGAGCCGACGACGCCGGAGCGTCGTCCCCGTCCTCGATCTCGTCCTCGACCGCTGCCCGCGAGTGCGCCGGCAGCGCGAACATCAGGCCGAAGATGATCACCAGGACACCCACCGCCCACCACAGCGCGTTCTGGAACGCGTCGACGAAGGCCATCCCCATCTCACTCGGCGCGAGCCCGTCGTCGATGACCCCGAAGAAGACGACCGACACCAGGCCGAGGCCCAGCGCGTTGCCCGTCTGCTGCATGGTGTTGATCAGCCCGGACGCGGAACCGGAGTGACCGCGCGGCACCTCCGACAGCACGGCCTCGGTCAGCGGCGCCACGATCAGGCCCATGCCGACGCCCATGACGACCAGCGGGAGCACCATCTGCCAGGAGTGGATGGCCGTGCCGTACCGGTCGGCCTCCCAGATGTAGATGAGCAGCCCCGCCGCCATCGTCAGCGCGCCCGCCTGGAGCACCTTGCGGCCGAAGCGCGGAACGAGCTTCTGTACGGAAATGCCCGCCGCCACGGACACGGCGATGGAGAACGGGATGCCGGTGGTGCCCGCCCGCAGCGCGCTCCAGCCGAGTCCGACCTGCATGTACAGCGTCCAGACCAGGAAGAAGATGCCCAGGGCGACACCGAAGGTCAGCTGCACGGCGGTGCCCGCGGCGAAGCTCTTCACCTTGAACAGCGAGAGCTCGACGAGCGGCGAGCCGTCCTTGCGGGCCTTGTACCGCTCGTACACCACGAAGATCGCGAAGACGCCGAGGCTGCCGACCATCAGGAGGTGGCCCCACAGCGGCCAGTTGAGCTCCTCGCCGCGCGTCAGGGGGTATATCAACATCAGCAGGCCGAGCGTCGCGAGCGCCACACCGACCAGGTCGAGGCGCAGCGCCTTGGGGGCCTTGGACTCGCTGATGTAGCGGCTTCCGAGAATCAGACCGGCGATGCCGACCGGCAGGTTGATGAGGAAGATCGGCCGCCATTCCAGACCGAACAGGTTCCACTCGGTGAGCAGCGCGCCGAGCAGCGGGCCCGACACCGCGCCGAGGCCGACGATCGCGCCGAACAGGCCGAAGACCTTGCCGCGCTCGTGGGCAGGGAAGGTGGCGTGGACGATCGACAGGACCTGCGGCACCATCAGGGCCGCCGTCGCGCCCTGCAGGATGCGGGAGGCGACGAGCATCTCCGGGTTCGCGGCGAAGCCACAGAGCGCCGAGGCGAGCGTGAAGCCGCCGATGCCGATCAGGAAGAGCCGCTTGCGCCCGTAGATGTCACCGAGCCTGCCGCCGGTGATGAGGCCCGCCGCGAACGCCAGGGCGTACCCCGCGGTGATCCACTGGATCGAGCTGAACGTCGCGTCCAGGCCCTCCTGGATGCTCGGGATCGCGATGTTGACGATGGTGACGTCGACCAGGTCCATGAAGGCCGCGGTCATCACGATGGCGAGAGCGAACCACCTGCGACGGTCGGTCTGCTCGGGCGGCAGAGATGTGGAAGTCATGAGAAGAAGTTAGACGGGATGTAGGACAAAAGGCGGCCTACTTACCCGGCATCCTGGAACCATGACGACGACGGACACTCCGGTACGCCTGCTGCGACTGCTCTCGCTCCTCCAGACGCCCCGCGACTGGCCCGGCAGCGAGATCGCCGAGCGCCTGCACGTGAGCCGTCGCACCGTAAGGCGCGACATCGACCGGCTGCGCGACCTCGGCTATCCCGTACAGGCCACGATGGGCGCGGACGGCGGCTACCGGCTCGTGGCGGGCAAGGCCATGCCGCCGCTGCTCCTCGACGACGAGGAGGCGGTCGCCATCGCGGTGGGGCTGCGGGCCGGGGCGGGCCACGCGGTCGAGGGCATCGAGGAGGCCTCCGTGCGCGCGCTGGCCAAGCTTGAACAGGTGCTGCCGTCCAGGCTGCGGCGTCAGGTCTCCAGCCTCCAGGCCGCGACGATCCCGCTGACCAGCGGCGACGGCGCGACCATCGACCCCCATACGCTCACCGCGATCGCCGGCGCCGCCACCGGGCAGGAGCGGCTGCGGTTCGCCTACCGGTCGAGGGACGGCTCGGCGAGCAAGCGCCTGGTGGAGCCGTACCGGCTGGTGAGCACCGGACGGCGCTGGTACCTGGTCGCGTACGACCTGGACCGGGAGGCGTGGCGCACGTTCCGCGTGGACCGGGTCAGTGAGCCGTTCCCCACGGCGGCGCGCTTCACGCCGCGCGCGCTGCCGAGCGGGGGCGCCGCCGAGTTCATCCGGCATTCGCTGGGCGGGTTCCAGTCGGGGTACCGGGTGGTGGCGACCTTCCAGGCGCCCGCCGAATTCGTGGCGGCGCGATTGCCCGCCTCGCTCGGCACACCCGAGCCGATCGACGCGGACAGCTGCCGACTGCAGACCATGGCCACCGACTCGCGGGAGTGGCTGGCGGTTCGACTGGCGCTGGTGGACTGCGAGTTCAAGGTGCACGAGCCGCAGGACCTGGTGGACTGCCTGGCCGATCTCGGCGGCAGGATCAGCCGCGCGGTGACCCCGACCGCGGACCCGGTGGACCCGGAGACATCGGTGGGCCCTGACAACTCGGCAGCCGAATGGAAAGAGCCGACGGGACAGCACTGAAGGGACGGATACGGGGAGCCCCGGCGCCGGGGGGAGCGCGCCGGGGCCCTGCCCTGGGAAGACACGGTCCTTGATACGGCAGGCGGTTACGCCGCCGATTCGAACCCCGTGTCGTGGGCCATGCGCTTGAGCTCCAGCAGGGCGTGCTTCTCGATCTGCCTGATCCGCTCACGCGTGAGTCCGTGCTGCTTGCCGACCTCGGTCAGCGTCCGCTCCCGGCCGTCCTCGATGCCGTACCGCATGCGGATGATCGAGGCCGTGCGCTCGTCGAGCTTGGCTATCAGGTCCTCAAGCTCTTCGCTGCGCAGCAGCGAGAGCACCGACTGCTCGGGCGAGACCGCCGAGCCGTCCTCGATCAGGTCACCGAACTGTGTCTCACCGGCGTCGTCCACCGGCATGTTCAGCGAGACGGGGTCCCGCGCCCAGTCCAGCACGTCACTGACGCGCTGCGGCTTGGTCTCCAGCTCGGCGGCGATCTCCGTGTGCTCCGGGTCGCGCCCGTGCTCACGGTTGAACTCGCGCTGTACGCGCCGGATTCGGCCGAGCTCTTCGACCAGGTGGACGGGGAGCCGGATGGTACGGGACTGGTCCGCTATGGACCGGGTGATCGCCTGACGGATCCACCAGGTCGCGTACGTGGAGAACTTGAAGCCCTTCGCGTAGTCGAACTTCTCGACCGCGCGCACCAGGCCGGCGTTCCCCTCCTGGACCAGGTCGAGCAGGGGGAGGCCGCTGCGGGGGTACCGGCGGGCGACCGCCACGACCAGGCGGAGGTTGGCACGGATGAAGAGGTCCTTGGCGCGCTCGCCGTCGGCGACCAGCGCCTCCAGCTCCTCGCGCGAGGCTCCGCCCGCTTCACTCTCCCCCGCCGTGGCAAGGGCCGATGTCACGGTCTTGTCGAGGATCCGCTGCGCGTAGACGCCTGCCTCGATGGTCTGGGACAGGTCGACTTCTTTGGCGGCGTCGAGCAGAGGCGTCCGTGCGATTTCGTCGAGGTACATGCCGACCAGGTCGCGGTCGGCGATCTCCCCGGTGGCGGCGCGAACGCTGCGTACGCCCGCGGACCCGCTGGTGGCGGTCTGACGACGGGCGACGGCACGGGTTGCCATGCTTGCTCCCTTGCGTGAGTAGGTCGCGATGGTGTGGCTGCCGGACACCTTTCGTGTGCCCTGCCTCCGATGGAAACAACGACTGGAATCCGGACAGAATTCCCATGCCGTGCCTTCATTTTCGTGATCTTGCAGTACCCTGTTGGCCGCCGAGGCGGGCCGGATGGCGCAGGAACACTCGAAGCGCAGGTCAGGGCGGGCACGGAGGCCGACCTCAGCGTCCTCACCGACCACTGCGACCACTACGCGCGTGAGACGGCCATCACATGTGACGCGTCCGTTCTCCCGCCCGAGCAGCGCCGCCCGTGGTGGCGCTCCCACCCCTGAAGACGGCCCACACCGCCTTCAGGTTGCTCGGGATGTCCGGTCCGGCCGGATACCGGGCCCCGTCATCCCACCTGGACCGAGCGCTTCGACAGGCCCATCCAGAAGCCGTCGATCACCTCGCGCTGCGTGCCCAGCTCCCCCTCCCCCGCCCCCAGCGTCACGAACAGCGGCGCGAAGTGCTCCGTGCGCGGGTGGGCGAGCCGTCCGGACGGGGCCTTGTGCTCGAAGTCCAGGAGCGCGTCCACGTCCGCCGCCGCCAGCGCCTCCCGCCCCCATGCGTCGAACTCCGCCGACCAGCCCGGGACGCCCGGCCCCGGGTGCCGCAGGGCCGCCAGGTTGTGGGTGAAGAAGCCGCTGCCGACGATCAGTACGCCCTCGTCCCGCAGCGGCGCGAGCTTGCGCCCGATGTCCATCAGCTTCCGCGGGTCGAGCGTGGGCATGGAGATCTGGAGGACGGGGATGTCGGCCGCCGGGAACATCTCCACCAGCGGGACGTACGCCCCGTGGTCGAGACCCCGGTCCGCGATGTCCTGCACCGGCGTCCCCGCGCCGCGCAGCAGCTTGCGCACGGACTCGGCGAGCAGGGGGGCGCCCGGGGCGGCGTACCGCACCTGGTAGTAGTGCTCGGAGAAGCCCCAGAAGTCGTACACCAGCGGCGCGCTCTCGGTCGCGCCGAGCGCGAGCGGGGCCTCCTCCCAGTGCGCGGAGACCATCAGGATCGCCCGGGGCCTCGGCAGCGTGGCGGACCAGGCGGCCAGCTCCGCCGGCCAGAGCGGGTCGTCGGCCAGCGGCGGGGCTCCGTGGCTCAGATAGAGGGCGGGCATGCGCTCCACGGGCCTCATCCTTTCTTGGGCACTATGTGCTTTAAAGTTCAAGCTCCAGTCACTGTCAAGCCTAGCCCCAGCTAGTTTAAGTTTCAAGGATGAGGTCGTAGAGTGGTCCTCATGACGACGGCACCCCGATGGCTCAGCGACGAGGAACAGCGCACGTGGCGCGCGTACCGCCAGGCCACGACACTCCTGGAGGACCATCTCGACCGCCAGTTGCAGCGCGACGCCGGGATGCCGCACGTCTACTACGGCCTGCTCGTGCAGCTCGGCGAGGCACCCGGGCGGCGGCTGCGGATGACCGAGCTGGCCCGGATCGCGAAAATCACCCGGTCCCGGCTCTCGCACGCCGTCGCCCGGCTGGAGCGCAACGGCTGGGTGCGCCGCGAGGACTGCCCGTCCGACCGCCGCGGACAGAACGCCGTACTCACCGACGGGGGCTACGCCGTACTGGAGCGGACCGCGCCGAGCCATGTCCGCACCGTCCGCCAGGCGATGTTCGACCGGTTGACGCCCGAGCAGGTGGGCCAGCTCGGCGAGATCATGCGCGTCGTCGCGGAGGGCCTGCAGCCCTCGGACGCGAACGCGGACCTGCCCTGGCTCCGCTGAAGAAGCGGAACCAGGGCAGGCCCGGTGGGTGGTGCCTTCGGCGTCGGCGCGCGATATGTGAGCGCGCGATACGTCAGTGCGCGATGACGGGGATCTTCAGCTCGTCCTCGACACTCTCGCCGTCGCTCGAAGCGACGACGGTCGTATTCGGACGGCCCGTGGTGATCAGCGTGAACGCGATCGTCGCGGAGACCACCAGGATGCCGACCGCCCACCAGATGGCGCTCGCGTAGCCGTGCACCATGGCCTGCGCCTGGAGCAGCTGCGCGTTGGTGGCGCCGGCCGCGTTGTCCACGAGGTACGCGGTGGTGGCGCTGGCGGCGATCGTGTTCAGCAGCGCCGTACCGATCGCGCCGCCCACCTGCTGCGAGGTGTTGACCATGGCCGAGGCCACGCCCGCGTCCCGCGGCTCGATGCCGTGCGTCGCCATGGACATGGCCGGCATGAACGCCGTACCCATACCGAGGCCGAGCAGCAGCTGACCCGGGAGGATCAGTCCGGCGTACGAGGAGCCGATCTCCAGCTGCGTCAGCAGCAGCATGCCGACCGCCGCGACCAGGAAGCCCGGACCCATCAGCCAGCGCGGTGCGACCCGCGTCATCAGCCGGGCGCCGATCTGGGTCGAGCCCGTGATCATGCCCGCCATCATCGGCAGGAAGGCGAAGCCGGTCTTGACCGGCGAGAAGCCCTTCACGATCTGGAGGTAGTACGTCAGGAAGAGGAACAGACCGAACATCGCGATGACGGCGAGACCCAGCGAGAGGTACACCCCGCCGCGGTTGCGCTCCAGCAGGACGCGCAGCGGCAGCAGCGGCGACTTGACCTTCG
Organism: Streptomyces sp. A5-4; assembly: GCF_051131715.1. Taxonomy (NCBI): domain Bacteria; kingdom Bacillati; phylum Actinomycetota; class Actinomycetes; order Kitasatosporales; family Streptomycetaceae; genus Streptomyces; species Streptomyces sp. A5-4. Next base: position 3,184,710 of record NZ_CP178591.1, read on the forward strand.
ACTCGACGAGCACGAAGGAGGCCAGCAGCACGGCGGAGGCCACGAACAGGCCGATCGTCACGCCCGACGCCCAGCCGTCCGACTCGGCGCGGGTGAAGCCGTACACCAGCGAGACCAGACCCAGCGTGGAGAGCACCACACCCGGGATGTCGAGCGGCGAGCGGTTGCGGCCGCCGGCCGGCTCACGGATCACGAAGTACGCGCCGATCGCGGCCACGACGGCGAAGGGGATGTTGACGAAGAAGGTCCAGCGCCAGTTCAGGTACTCGGTGAGGAAGCCGCCCAGGATCAGGCCGACCGCGCCACCGCCACCGGCGATCGCACCGTAAATGCCGAACGCCTTGGCGCGCTCACGTACGTCGGTGAACGTCACCGCGAGCAGCGAGAGCGCGGCCGGCGCGAGCAGTGCGCCGAAGGCACCCTGCAGGGCGCGCGAGCCCAGCATCATGGCCTCGTTGGCCGCGGCGCCACCGAGCGCGGAGGCCGCGGCGAAGCCGATGAGTCCGACGACAAAGGTGCGCTTGCGTCCCCACAGGTCGGCTATGCGGCCACCGAAGAGCAGCAGACCGCCGAAGGCCAGGGCGTAGGCGGTGATGACCCACTGCCGGTTGGCGTCCGAGATTCCCAGGTCCTGCTGGGCGGACGGCAGGGCGATGTTCACGATGGTCGCGTCGAGCACCACCATGAGCTGGGCGAGGGCGATGAAGATCAGGGCTTTCCAGCGCCGGGGGTCGGGCAACGGGGTGCCGACTGCTCTTGATTCGGATGTTTTTGGCATGGAGGTATCCACCTAAGGGTGTGAAGAGGCGAAAAAGGTACGTAACTTCAGGTGCAGGGGCGGGAGTTACGACTCCCGGCGCAGGTCCCCCAAGGTCGCGGGAGAGCCAGGAAGGACTGAGCGCGCCGGCGCCTCCAGGCCGTCCAGGAACAGTTGCAGATGCCGGTGCACGAACTGATCGAAGTTCAGGCACGCGCTGCCCGGCAGTGGTCGGGTGAGCTGGGACAGGGCGACCATCAGGTCGCCGACGGCCACATCGGCGCGCAGCCGTCCCGCCTGTCGCGCGCGTCCCATGAGGCCGTTGACGACCTCTTCGAGGCGCTCGCGCTGGGCCAGCAGGTCCGAGTGGGCCGCGTCGAAGCCGTCGGTGAGCATCGGGCAGAGCGCCCCGATCCGCTCGTCGGCGGCCGCGTGCACGAAGCGACGCAGGGCTTCGAAGGGGTCGGCCACCTCGGCGGACGCCGTCAGCGCCTGATCCACGGTGCGGGACATGACGGACAGCACGACCTCGTGAATCAGCCCGGCGCGGTCCGGGAAGTGCCGGTAGAGCGTCGCGTTGCCGATGCCCGCGCGGCGGGCGATCTCGTCGAGCGGCACCTCGGGGCCGAACTCGACGAACATCTCGCGCGCCGCCGCGATGATCCGCTCCCGGTTGCGCAGCGCGTCGGCCCGCGGGCGCGGGACTCGTCGCTGCGCGGTCTCGGTGGTGGTCACCACGGCACTCCCTCTCGTACGTAGGCCCTGCGTCGGCCGGGTGTCCGGCTCCGGGCTCGGCCCGCCTAAGCGGGGAGGACTTCCCCACTTCGGCGGACACAGATGCAAACGGGGAAGGGGTCCCCGGTTATTTCCTCAACCCGATGTGACCTGGATCACCGATTGTTCCCACGATCGGCCCACCCAGCGAGCGCCCGCGCGGGCCCCGACACAGGGTGAGCGGACGAGAGCAGTCAGGCACCGGAGACTGCCGCGGACGGCGAATGCGAGGCGTTCTATGCGGGAGACCCGCCCACGGATACGCACCTCCCGCCGAGCGGTCGGCGTCGCCGCCTTCACCTGCCTCTCCCTCGCGGTCGTCACCTCGGCGGGCTCCCCGCTCGCCGACCCCACCCGGGCATCGGCGGGCCCGAGCGCCACCGCGCAGCGCACGGCGGCCCAGGCCGAGGAGGACGCGTCGGCGATCAGCCCTTGCCGGCTGACGGGCGCGATGGGCGTGCAGATGTCCGAGGGCATACCGACCCCGTCCGGCTACTCGCGCTCCACGGGTGACGTCCGCGCCCTCACCCTCATGATCGACTTCCCGGACGCGCCCGGCGAGGGCCGTGCGCTCGACCGGTTCGCAGAGTTCTTCCCGCAGACCTCGCAGTGGTTCAGCACGAGCTCCTACGGCCGGCTGCGCTACCGGCCCGCGACACCGTTCACCGAGTGGCTGCGGATGCCGAAGCCGTTCGCCGCGTACGGGATCGACCGCGGCTCACCGTACGAACCGGGCTACCGGGGTCTCGTCGAGGACATCGCCGCCACCGCCGACTCCCGGGTGGACTTCACGGCGTACGACCTGATCAACATCCTCATCACGCCGAACGCGGGTCCTTCCGCCCTGGACACCGTGCTGTCCGTGACCTTCTCCGGGAACGACGACGCCCCACGCGCCGACGGGGTACCGCTCGCCAACACGTCGTTCGTCTACAGCCGCCAGGACGACGGCTCGGGATCGTACGGCGAGACCGGCTTTCGGGTGCTGCCGCACGAGAACGGCCATGTCTTCGGGCTGCCGGACCTCTACACCGTGGACGGCGGCGGCTCGGTCGGGCACTGGGACATCATGTCCGAGGACTGGGGCGCCAACAACGACCTCCTGGGCTGGCACAAGTGGAAGCTGGGCTGGCTGGACAACGCGCAGATCAGCTGCGCGACCCGGCCCGGCAGCAGTGAGCACGACCTGGCCCCGCTCGGGGCGCCCGGCACCGGCACCAAGCTGGCGTTCGTGCCGCTCACGGAGAAGACCGGTTACGCCGTGGAGGTACGCACCCGGGCGGGCAACGACGAGGCCGTGTGCAAGCCGGGCGTGCTGATCTACCGGGTCGACGCGGACGTCGACACCGGCCACGGGCCCGTGACGGTCGCCGACAGCGAACGCGACAGCGGCGGCTGCACGCGGCGGCCCAACGTGCACGCGGAGCTGTCGGACGCGCCGTTCGGGGTGGGCGAGACCTTCAAGGACCGGCAGTACGGACTGCGGATCTCGGTGACCGGCGAGGACGCGGGCGGCAACTACCGGGTCCGCGTCACCCGCCCCTGAGGGCCCCTCCGAGCACCCACCACTGAGCACGACGGGTGCTGCCGGGCACTACTCCTTGCCGAGGAGCTGTTCCCGGACGCTTCCGCGCAGCTCGCGCTTCAGGATCTTCCCGGTCGCGTTGCGGGGCAACGCCCCGTCCCGTACGAGGACATGGGCGGGCACCTTGAAGGAGGCGAGGCTGCCGCGGACGTGGGCGCGCAGCTCGTCGGGGCCGGCCGCGGCGCCGGGCCGCAGCTGCACCACGGCGGCGACCTCCTCGCCCAGCACCGGATGCGGCACGCCGAGCACGGCCGCGTCCAGCACATCGGGGTGGTCGTGCAGGACGGCCTCCACCTCGACGCAATACACGTTCTCGCCGCCGCGGATGACCATGTCCTTGATGCGGTCGACGACGCTGACGTACCCGTCGCGGGCGGTCGCGAGGTCCCCGGTCCTGAACCAGCCGCCCTCCGTGAACGCCTCCGCGGTGGCCGCCGCGTCCTGCCAGTACCCGCGGGCGAGCGACTGCCCGCGCAACCAGAGCTCGCCCACCTCGCCCTCGTCGAGCACCTCGCCGCCCGGCCCCACGATCCATACCTCGGTGGCCGGGGTGGGCCGACCGACACTGCCCGGGTCGGCGCGGTACCGCGCCCCGAAGTTCGCCAGGACGCCACCGCTGGTCTCGGTCAGCCCGTAACCGTTGCGCGGCTCGATGCGCTCGCCGTGGAGCGCGGTCAGCCGCGCCACCAGGTCGGGCGGGGCGGCGGCCCCGCCGGTGTTGAGCATGCCGAGCGAGCCGAGGCCGTCCCCGGCGGCCACCGCCGCGTCCAGCAACTGCAAGGCGGTGGAGGGCACACCCGCGTAGTGCGTCACGCCGTGCTGCCGGATGAGCCCGAGCGCCTTGTCCGCGTCCCACTTGCGCATCAGCACGAGCGTGCCGCCGGCCGCCATCGCCGCGTACAGCCCGGTGAAAGCGGCGACGTGGAAGAACGGGAACGTCATGAGCGACACGGGCGTGGGCCCCTGCCCGGGGATCTGTCCGCGCCCGAGCGCGGACAGCGAGGCGTGGTACAGCGGATTCATGGCGGCGCCGGCCTGCGCGAGGTGGGTGGCGACGGCGCCCTTGGGCCGCCCGGTCGTCCCCGACGTATAGATGATGGTGGCGTCGTCCTCGGCCCGCACCTCGACGTCCGGCGGCGCGTCCCTGGGGTCGGCCTCGGGCAGGTCGGCGTACAGCTCGGTCCGCTCCCCCACGACCGGCTCGGCGGCGTCCTCATGATGGAAGACGACGCACCGCGCCGAAGGATGGGCGCCCGTCCACCCCCGCACGCGCGCGAGGCGCTCCCCGTCGACGAGCAGCACGCCCGGCGCGCAGTCGTCGAGGGCGTACGTGAACTCCGCCTCGGTCCACCAGGCGTTCAGCGGCACGGCCACGAGCCCGGCCAGCTGGGCCGCCCAGAACGCGATCTGCCACTCGGGGTGATTGCGCATCGCGACCACGGCCCGGTCGCCCGGCTTCAGCCCGTACACCTCGACGAACCGCCGGGCGAGCGCGGAGGCGGCGGCGAAGAACTCCCCATACGTATAGGTCCTGGCGTCCCCCACAAGGAACGTCCGGTCGCCGAAGGCCCAGGTCGCCTCGACGAATTCCCGCAGCGTCCGTGGACCTCCCGCGTAGAGCGGGCTCCCGTCCTCCGCCCGTACAACGGCGAACGGCGCCCCGGGGGCGGTCAGCGCGGCTTCGTCGGCGCGCGACGGATCATTGTGCGGCACGGCGGGCCAGCCCTTCCTAAGCGCTTGCTCAGACCCTTGGACGCTATGCCCGCACCGGGACGCCGTCAACATCGGCCCAAGCCGCCACGCCCCCGACGCGCGCGTGCCCACCACGCGCGAGCCGCTGGTGTCGCGAGGCGTACGAGGCGCGAGGCGTACGAGGCCTCATCGGTGTACCGGCGTACGAAGGGCGCCGCGCCCAGGGACGAGCCGCGCGGTCTCTCCGACCTGCCGGTCCGACCTGCCGGTCCGACCTGCCGGTCCGACCTGCCGGTTCGACCTCCACCGACAGGCCCCCATCGGGACCCGGGACGCCGACCGGCTGACGCTGACGATCGGCGGCGACCCGGCCACGCTCGCGCTGGGCACGGGACGGTTGAAGCGGTCCTCGTTCCGGGCCGCCGTGGACCTCGCCGGCCTGACCTACACCTTCGAGCCGACCGGCAGGCACCGCAGCGTGCTGCGGCGCGACGGCCGGCAGGTGGCCCTGTTCATCTGGGCCGGCAACAGCCAGTCGGCCGCGATCCGGCGCCCGGAGGACGGCGCGGCCCCCCGCCCCGAGGACGCGGCAGTCGGCTACCTCCTCGCCACGGCCTTCGGCACCGGCGCCGCGAGCACCCGCTCGCTGCTGCTCGACGCGGCGATGGAAGCCATCGACGCCCTCCCCCGACCCGACGGCCACCACGCACCGGGTCGACGGCGGCCGGGTCGACAGCGACCGTCGGCAGCGCAACCGAGGCACCTCCGTAACCTGTTCCACAACCCACCACTCAACCCGGTAGGCTTACCCCCGGCCGCGACACCAGCGGTCGGTCACTTCCCCGCCTCCGTAGCTCAGGGGATAGAGCACCGCTCTCCTAAAGCGGGTGCCGCAGGTTCGAATCCTGCCGGGGGCACACGTCAGTCAGCAGGTCAGCACGAGGAAGGGCCCCCTCGTTCATTCGAACGAGGGGGCCCTTCCTCGTTCAAGTGCCACACAGCCGCCACTCCCCCGGATGATCAAGGCGTTCGCGTCACCCGTTCGAGGCGCCGCTTCTTTGCCGCAGTCGCCCTGCGCGGCGCCCTGGGGTGGCGAAGGGCGCCGTTGAGGTCAAGCCTTGGGCGCGGGGACGATGAACGCCCGTGTCGGCGGGGGCTGAGGATCGCGAGTGTCCGGCGCCCGCGCCACCCTCCACTGCCCGATGAGCCACGCGTACCTCGGGTCAATTCACTGCTGGGCCATGCGGTCTCCCTCCTGATTCCGATCGCAGCGTAGGGGCTCGGTCAGCCCTTGGGCTTGGGGATGATGACGATGGGGCCGCCCTGGTCGCCCGAGTGCTGGCACGATGCCGCGACCGGGATGCCGGTGTCGGTGGGGCCGCCCCACATCTCCGGACGCGGCCTGCACCCGGCGGCCTGGATCGCCTGCCGGGTGCGGAGCAGAGCGTCCGAGGCCAAAGAGTCGCCCGTGGCGATCTGTGCCCGCGACGCGGACAAGCTGGAGTGCCTGCTTCAGGGCATCGAGTACAAGGCGCAGGGCTACGAGAACGTTCAGCGGTGGATTGACGACAGTCGTGGGCGCCTCGTCACCGAGACCGCGAACCGGTTGGCTGACGAGTTGCTGTCGCAGGGCCCGATCGACTGGCTGCGCACCGCCCTGGGCGAGTCACAGCAATAGCCCCGACTTTCGCAACGGCCAATTTTTATGGTTCCAGGCGGTGTTCGTGGTCGCCGAACGGCCGTGCCGCCCAGGGGTCATTCACTTTCTGCCACCAACCGGATACCTTCCGTGAAGTCAGTACGTCAGTCAGTACGCCAGTCCGTACGTCGTTGACACGTGAGGAGACCCCGAGTGGGCCGTATCAGCAGTGCTCTTGCCGCACTTGGCGCCGTTGCCGTGATCGTGGCAGGTCCCGGCACGCAGGCCGCCACCGCCGCGCCTGCCCAGGCTGCCGACGAGCGGGGGGCCCTTCGGGCCGCCTCGGCGGCAGACCAGCCCGAGGTCTGCACCGGGAAGTTCCAGGGGGACGCGCGGCTGGGGCCCGAGCGGTTGCCGAAGAAGTGGCAGAAGCCCGTGGGGCCGCTCCTCAATCGGTACCACCGGACCGGGAAGCTGTCGTCGCAGGACTTCCTGAAGAAGTACTGGGAAGGCCCGGCCGAATCGGGCGGCTGGAAGTACCCGCCCAACGACGGCTTCGGTGACGTCAACGGGGAAGTGGACAAGCACCCGCAGCGGCTCGCGCGCGGGCAGAAGCTCGACCGCTTCGGGTCCGAGTACGGCTCGTACCTGGCCCCGGCCGGTGACGCCTACGCGAAGCGGGCGCTGCCTCCGCAGAGTCTCAACACCTTTGACCCAGCCGTCCCTTGCAACTATCGCGTGTATCAGGTCGCCAAGTCGTTCACCGTGTGGCAGGGCGGCATCGCGCCCTGGTTCGAGCAGCCCGGCCGTGGGCAGCAGATCAAGCTGGACCCGGCGTTCCTCGACCCGGGGCAGGGCCAGGCGCTCAATGTGAAGTGGCTGCTCGACCGGGGCTACCTCGCTCCGGTGGCGACAGGTCCGGCCCCGGCGCAGCCGACGACGTAACCCCGTACCGGACCGGCACCGCCGGTGGGCCGCACCGCATCAGGTCGCGGTGGCCGGCGGGCACCACCGGATCGAGGCCCCGCACGGACCGTCTCCCACGCCCCCCGGCTTCCTTCTTCTACGGGATCGTGCGGGGCGTGGGAAGCGGGGCCTACGGGCTCGGGCTCAGGAAGACGGCGAGCGCTCGGGCCCCGCGCTCACTGCCGGCACGTCAACTTCATCTGCGCCGCCGCGTGATGCGCCCCCACCAGCGCCGCGTCGCCCCAGTCCCGCCCCCGGTCGATCAGCTGGATCGCGATCCGGCCGCCCTTGACCGCGTAACTCCCGACCGGCACCAGGGCGCCGCGATGCACCGTCTGGCGCACGGCGAACGCCTCGTACGACGACTTCTCCTCGTTGGGGTCGGCGAGCACCCGGTAGAACGTGGGGTTGCCCGCGACATCGTTGTCACGGTCACTCTTGGGGACGAACACCGCGAGCCCGCACTTGTCGAACCCCTTGCCGACATCCCAGGACCAGACGGCGCTGCTGCCCCGGTCCTTGTCGGGAGCGCCGGACATGGGGACGGCACTGAAACTCCCTTCGCATGAACCCGCCGTCGAACCACCGGACTTGACGGTGTACCAGGCCGCGATGCCGTTCTCGAAACGTCCGAACTCGCGGTAGCTCCCGCCGGGACAGCCGGGCCCCGCCCACGCCGTGAACGACGGGCCGCGCGCGGGCGGCGGCGGCTTGGCGGGTGCCTTCGGGGGCCGGGAGGTGGGGGTCGGGGTCCCGGCCGGATCGGCGGACTCCTGCCCGGTCGGGCCGATCCGGGTCGGCGCCCCGCCGGGCGCGTCGTCCGCGTTGCCCACGGGGCCGTCCGTACCGCCGCCGTCGGAGTCGGAGTCCGTCAGCAGCGTCGCCGACACGACCAGGACGGCCAGTGCGACCCCGAGCCCCGTGGCCACCCACACCTTTCGCGCCCGGGTGAGGGTGGAGAACCGGCCGAACATCGTCTCCCGGGCGACCCAGCGCCCGTCCGCGGCCCGCCCCCCGTCCGCACCCGCCCCGCACTCCGGGCAGACCATGCCGGGCAACACACCTCTGCGACCACCGCCGCACCGTTCGCACACCATGAGGACCTTCTCGCGCCGTACTTCAACGATCAACATCCTGACCGGTCGGCCAGTAGCCAAGTGGGCCAACTATGCACGAGGCGGCCACTCCGAGACAGGGAACACACGATTGATCTTGGCCCGGACCAGGCCTCAGTCCTCCTCGCCCCTCCCCGGCCCGCCCATGTCGAGCGGGCCCTCGCCGCCCGGTCCTCGGGGTTCCAATTCGACCTGGATGCGGTGGGTGGTGTCCTTGGAGGCCGTGGCACCCAGCTCCGCGGTGACCACGCCGATGCGCAGGCCGCCCTTGCCGCTGCCCTCGCGGCGTACCTGCACGGCGAATTCCAGGTGCACCTTCTGCACCCGGAAGCGCATTCCGCTCGCGCTGCCGCGGCGTTGGGCCTCCTCCAGCTCCGCACGCACCTGGCTGATCACATCCGCCAGGCCCGCTCCGGCCACCGTGTCGTTCCCCGTGTCCGCAGTGCCGTTCGTGTTCACCGTGCCCACATCCCCCCGCTGACGCCGAGGCCCCATTGTCACCCACCGCGACTATGCTGGTACAGCATGGGGGAGTCGCACGCGGAGGCCAACTTCCGTACAGATCAAGAAACTTGGCGTGTTCGATTACGCAGCGCCGCCTGCGCCAAGCAGGTGCTGGGGGCCGGAGTGCTGCTCGGTGACGGGCTGGTGCTGACCTGCGCGCATGTCATCCGGATCCCCGGCACCGATGAGCATCTGCCGTCCGTGACCGTGGAGTTCCCGGGCACCGGCGGCGCCGCCGGGACCGGGCTGCGGGCCGTCGTCGAGCCGCACCACTGGGTGCCCCGCGCCGACGACCACAGCGGCGATCTCGCCCTGCTGCGGCTGGCCGGACCACCGCCGGACGCCGCAAGCGCCACCACCCTCCACCGGCTGCCGGCCATCTGGAACCGCCGGGTGCACTTCGCCGGTTACCCCTCGCGCATCACCGGCGGCAAGTGGTCGGAGGCGCTCATCAAGGGCAACGGCGGACCCGGGGACGAATGGGTGCAGATCGACCCGATCGTCGAGGCGGACACCCTGATGCGGCGCTTCAGCGGCGCTGGGGTCGTCGACAACCGCACCGGCCGGGTCATCGGCATCGTCGTCAGCAAGCTCGACTCCGAGCGGGACGGCGCCCACTACCGGCACGGATACATGATCCCGACCGCCACCGTCATCAAGCACCTCCCCCTGGTCCGCGACCGCCATGCGACCGGCCGCCAGGTCGTCCCGGCCACGCTCACCGCCGACCCCGCCACCCCCGGCCCCGACCGCGGCTTCGCGCGCTGGCTGACCCGCTGGCTGGCGGGCGACGAGACCATGGCCGACGTCGAGATCGCGTTCGTACGGGAGGCCGACAAGGACGCGGCACTCGCCCTGCACACCACCCTCACCCTCGCCGACCGCGAGCGCTCCCCCCGCACCTCGGTCGCCGGGCCCGCCCCCAACGGCGACGGCGGGGTGCCGCGCGCCGGCAGCCTCGACCTGGCCGTCGACGTCCGCGGCAAGACCCCGGCGCAGGTCGCCGACGAGATCGCGGAGGGCATGGGCCTGGACGGGCCGGGGCCGCAGCCCGTGCCGGAGCGCATAGCGGCCGACGCCCTGCCGCTGACCACCGTCATCGAGGGCGTGGACGAGGCCGTGCGGCCGGTGGAGACCGTCGAGTTGCTGCACACGCTGGCCCGGCACGGCGGGCGGCTGCTGCTGGTCTTCCGCCGGCACGACTCCCCCGCCCTGGACCGCACCCGCGAGCTCCTCCTCGATCCCGACCACCCCGAGCGCCGGCTGGAGCGGATCGGCCTGCGCATCGGCCTGCTCGCCCGCACCGAGGAGCACGCCAGGGACTTGCGCAGGCGCGCGCGGTCCTGTGTGCGCCCCCTGCCTTCGGTATCGCGCTACGCACCGGACCTGGAGCTCAAGGCCGTCCGGCTGGCCGCGGATCCCGAGCGCGGCGCCACGAGCTTCCTCGTCAAGCTGAGTTACGTCGAAAGGACGGTGGAGGCCGCCCTGCTGGAGGCGGAGACCGGCCACCGCACGCTCGCCCGGCAGCTCGCCCGCCACCAGGAACTGCGCGGACTCCTCGACGCGTACGGGGCCCGGCTCGCCGCCCATCGCATCTCCGAGGCGGTGGCGCAGGAACAGCGCGAGGCGCAGCGGCTGCTGACCGGCGGCCCCTGCGAGCCGGCGGAGGCCGAGCGGGCGGTCGACCGGTTCGTACGGGCCGCCCGTACGGCACTTGAAGAGCTGCCCGGCGGGCCCGAGGAGGCGCGGCGGTGAGGCCATGTCCGCACCCCGGCTGCACCGGCCGGGTCACCGAGACCGGCTTCTGCGACCGCACCGGCCTGCCCGTCGACGAGGACGCGGGAGCGGGCGCCGCATCGGAGCCTTCCGCCGAAGTCACCTGGGGGGCGGCGCAGTTCGTGGTATCCGGCGCCGAGGACGGGCTGATGGACCTGCCCCTCGTCGAGGTCCCCGAGCCGGCTCTGCTCGTCGAGCCGGTCGACGAGCTGCCCTCCTCGCACGTCATGCGCTGCGGCAACCCGGACTGCGGGGAGCTGATCGGGGTGGTGGCCACCGAGGGCCAGTGCAGCTGCGGTACGCCGTACACGCTGCGGCCCCAGCTGTCCGCCGACGACGTGCTCGCCGACCAGTACCAGGTGATCGGGCCCATCGCCCACGGCGGCTTGGGCTGGGTCTATCTCGCCGAGGACGCCCAGCTGTACAACCGCCCGGTGGCGCTCAAGGGTTTGCGCAATCCGCACAGCCAACTGGCCCGTGAGGTCGCGCTGCACGAGCGGCGCCATCTCACGGACCTCAACCACAAGGACATCATCCGCGTCATCAACTACGCGACCCACCGCCCCTCGGGCACCGACTACATCGTGATGGAGTTCGCCGGCGGGATGGCGCTGCACCGCATCGCGGAGCGCATCGCACGCGACGAGGCACCCTTCTGCGGCACCCGGGTGCACGAGTTCGTGCTGAGTTACGGGATCCGGATACTGGACGCGCTCGGCTATCTCCATGCGCACGAGCACAAGATCTACGGCGACATGAAGCCGGACAACGTCATCCACTGCGGGGACGGCATCAAAATCATCGATGTCGGTGGGGTGCGGGAGTTCGGCGCGCCCGGCCCGTACACCGACTTCTACAAGGGCCCGGAGGTCCCCCCGGACGGCCGGGCACACCCCCAGTCCGACCTCTACAGCGTCGGCATGACCCTGCGGGAGCTGGCCGACGCCGCCCACCACCCCGCGCCCGGACTCGGCGCGGAGTCCCTGGAGCGGGTGTTGCGGCGGGCCACGGCGGACGACCCCAGGGCCAGGTTCGCGACGGCCGAGGAGATGTCGGTGCAACTGCGCGGTGTGATCCGTGAGTTGCGCTCGCTGCGGCTCGGCAAGGAGACCTTCGAGCCGTCCCGGCTGTTCGAGCCGGGACCGGCCGCGCTCGACGGCACGCTCGGCGAGGCCCCCGCTCTGGAGTCCTGGACGTACGGCACACACCGCCTCGCGCTGACCGCGGCGGCGCCGCCGCCCGACGAGGTCGCGGTGGGCCTGCCGGTGCCCAGGACGGATCCGGACGATCCGCACGCGCACTCCCTGGCGCGGACCGCGCACGACGCTCCGGGCCTGCTGCAGCTGCTCGCCGACTGGACGCCATCCACCGAACTGCACCTGCTGCGCTGCCGTTTGCACCTCGACCTCGCCCGCCGCGCCACGCGGGACCCCCAGCAGTCCCGGCGCCGGCCGGGGCCCCCCGCGGAAGCCGCACCCGGAACGGGCCACCGCGAAGCGGCCCGCACCGAGCTCGAACGCGCCCGCACCCTGCTCGGCCCCATGGCCCGTCACGACTGGCGGCTCAACTGGCACGGCGGCCTGCTGCACCTCGCCGCGGGCCGGGTCACCGATGCCCGCACGGAGTTCGACGCGGTCTACAGCGCGCTGCCCGGTGAGTACGGCCCCAAGCTCGCCCTCGGCTACTGCCACGAGCAACTGGGCGACACGGACCGCGCGATGCGCTTCTACGAGGCGGTGTGGCTGCGCAACCACTCGATGGGCAGCGCCGCGTTCGGCCTCGCCCGCATACACCTGGCCCGCGACGAACGGGACAAGGCCCTGACCATCCTCAACCACGTACCGAAGGACTCACGGCATCGCACCGCCGCGCGGACCGCGATCGTCCGCATCATGGCGGGCCTACGCGGACCGGAGAACACCCCACCGCCGCTGGAGTCCATCACCACCGCGCTCGCCCAGGTCCTGCGGCTGCACGAGGAGGAAGGGCTGACCGACCGGCACGCCGTGCTGCGCCTGGAGACACACATCCGGGAGGTCGTCCTCGACTGGCTCTGCGAACCGGGCGGCGGGGGCGACGACGGCCGGAGACAGGAGCAGCGGCTCGCCGAGCTGAGAGAGCGGATACAGGACCGGGAACTCACCGAGGACCGGTTGCGCAGACGCCTGGAGGAGTCGTACCGGTCCCTCTCCGAGCAGGCCGACGACGCGAGGACGCACGGGGCACTCCTCGATCTGGCCAATGAGATCCGCCCCCTGCGGTGGACGCACAAGGAGCACACATGGCTCAGGACGACACAGAAGATCCGCCGGGCGCTGTCTCCCTCGAAGTGAGCCAGCAGCCCGACGTGTCGGCGGACCGCGGCGCCGAGGGCGGCACCCGCGTGTGCGCGGTGGTGACGGTGACCGTGGGACCGGCGAAGGTCCGGACGGCGCACGCGCAAGGAAGAGCTCAAGGGGGCGTTGCCACCGCCCACTTGGCTGCCCAGGTGTCCGTACCCCCGGCCAGGGCCGAGGTGTTCCTCCTCGACTGCTCGGCGTCGATGGGCTATCCGCGCGACAAGCTCTGGGCCGCCCAGGACGCGGTGGCGGCGGCCGTCGACGCGCTGCCCGACGGGACCCACTTCGCGATTGTCGCCGGGCGCCATACCGCGGAGTTGCTGTACCCGCCGGAGTCCGCCGGGCCCGCCACGCTCGCGCTCGCCTCCGCCGCCACCCGGCAGCAGGCCAGGGACGCGGTCGGCCGGCTGGTGCCCGGCGGCGGCACGGCCATCGGCAGCTGGCTCGCCCTGGCCCGCGAGCTGTTCGGCAACGGGCCCGAGACCGCGGTCCGGCACACCCTGATGCTCAGCGACGGCCGCAACGAGCACGAGAGGCACCAGACGCTCGAAGCCGAACTCGCCGCCTGCGCGGGGCTGTTCACGTGCGACACCCGTGGCATGGGCGAGGACTGGGACCCCGACGAGCTCCAGCTGGTCTCCGAGAGCCTGGACGGCAAGGCCGACGCGGTACGCGATCTCGACGCCCTGCCAGGCGAATTCCTCGCCGTCACCGCCGAGTCGGCGGCCCGCCGCGTCACCGGCCTGCGGCTGCGCATCACCCACCGCGCGGGCAGCGCCCCGCTGACCGTCCAGCAGGTCCACCCCACGCGCCGCGACCTCCTCGCGGGCGGTACGGCGGCGGGCGAGCGGTGTTGGGAGTTCCGTACGCCGCCGTGGCGCGCCGAGACCCGCGAGTACCTCCTGTGCGTCGCGGCCTCCCGTACGCCCGAGGAGCCCGTCGACCGGGCCCTGTGGTTGGCCGACGTCAAGGTGGTGCGCGACCCGGACCCCGGTGACGGGCTCCAACTGCCGTCCGCGCGACCGCTCCTGGTCCGGTGGACGCGCCGGCACGACCTCTACAGCCAGTACAACCCCAAGGTGCTGCACTACGCCCATCACGACGCCCTCGTCCGCGGCCTCGAAGAGGGCCGCGCCGCCCACCGCGCCGGTGACCCGGCACGCGCGCGCCGCGCCTGGGGCGAGGCCGTGCGCCGCGCCCACGCCATGGGCAACCAGCCCATGCTGCAACGCCTCGCCGATGTCGTACGGATCATCGACGCGGAGCGCGGCGAGGTGGAGATCCGCCCCGACATCAGGCCCCTGGACATCAACTCGGCCATGGTGCTGCGCGCCCACAGCACGCTCCTGCCGCCGGACAAGTCCCCGCGGGAGCCCAGTTGATCCGGCAATCGACCCGCCGGGCTCTTGGGCGGTCGCTCCTGCGGTTCTGGCGCTCGGCCACCGGCGTCGACAGCGCCAGTACCGCCGGCTATCTGCGCCGCCAGCTGGTGTGGCTGCTGGCCCTGACCGCGCTGGCCGTCTCCGCGCTGTTCAGCGCCTACCACGAGGTGCACCGCGACACCGCGGCGATCAGCGACCGCACCGGGCCTGCCGTCGTCGAACTGGCCAGGGCGCACACCGCCCTGCGGCTGGCGCACGCGACGGCCGCCCAACACCTCGCGAACCTGACGCAGCACCCGGACCGACCCGACATCCTGAGCTTCGGCGAGGAGTACACGAGCCTGCTCACCGAGGCCCGCCAGAGCCTGGACCGGGCGGACCGGACCAACGCCCTGAACCGCGAGGACCGGCAGTCGCTGCGCATCGTGTCCGGGCTCGTCGACGGCTACGTCAAGCGCATCGACGGGGCGTGGAAGCAGTACGACAGACCGAAGTTGAGCCGCGCGAACCTCGGTTACGCGACGACGATGATGTACGAGAAGCCGTCCGGCGTGCTGAGGCGGCTCGCCGACCTCCAGAGCAAGCAGGGCGCCGCGCTGGACCGGCAGCAGGAGTGGGGGATCGCGCCACGGCTGACCTGGCCGGTCGCCGCGCTGAGTTGTCTGCTGCTCGGCGTACGGCTGGTGGGCATCCAGTTCTTCCTGCGGCGGCGCTTCCGGCTGCGGCTGAGCATCCCGCTGGCGGCGGTGACGCTGCTGCTGGCCGCGCTGCCGGTGCTCGCCTACGGCACCTGGCAGGCACACGACTGTCAGGCCGAGGTCCGGGACATCGCCGCCCGGCTGGAGCCCGCCGGGCGTCCGACGGCCCAGGACACGATCGACGAGGTGGAGAGCGACATGCACGAGACCTTGGCCCGGGGCAACGCCGGGGAGTGGGCGCGGGTCACCCTGTTCGTCCCGCTCGCGGGCGTCCTGATGGCGGGGGTCGTCCTGTGGACACTCCGGTCCCATCTCGCCGAGTACACGTATCCGCGCAAGCCGGGAGGTGGCCGCCGATGAACGGTCCCGGGCGCTGGGTGCGCCTCGCCCTCGCCGGGTCGCTGCTGGCCGGTCTCGGCCTGTCGTCGGCCGCCTGCACGAAGGAGACCGCACCGACGATCCACATCCTCGGCCCCTGGTCGGGCGACGAGGAGGAAAGCTTCGAGAAGGTGCTCGACCTGTTCCGCTCGGAGTACCACATCAGCGTCGACTACCAGGGCACCACCTCGCGCCGCGAGACCCTCTTCGCCCAGGTGCAGGCCGGCTCGCCGCCCGACATCGCCATCCTGCCGAGCCTCGGCGAGCTCACCGAGTACGCGTACGACGGCGAACTGGTGCCCCTGCCAAGGGAGTTACGGGAGCGCTCCGCCGCACCCTGGTCTCCCGGGCTCCGCATCGACGGCCGCACGGACACCTACTGGACCCCGGTCAAGGTCGACCTCAAGAGCATCGTGTGGCACTACCCGAAGCGCCCCGCGGGAAAGGGGCCCTGGTGTCTGGGCATGGGCTCCGGCGGGACCTCGGGCTGGCCCGGCAGTGACTGGATCGAGGACATCCTGCTCCAGCAGTCGGGCCCCCATGTGTACGAGGTCTGGGCGACGGGCGCCCTGTCCTGGCAGGCCCCGGCCGTACGCCGCGCCTGGGAGACCTGGGGCCGGATCATCACCGCGGGCGGTAGTGGCCAGGCCGATGCCGCGCTGTCCAACTACTTCGAGGCCAACGACCGCAAGGGCCTGCTGAAGCCACCGGCCGCCGGCGGCTGCGCGCGCGAGCACCAGGGCAGCTTCATCCGCCGCCTGTACGGCCCGGAGGTCCGCTTCACCCCCACCGCAGACGCCGTCGCGGAACTCGCCAACGACAGAGGCGCGTACGAGGTGGCCGGGGACATGGCCGCGATGTTCCGCGACAGCGCGGGGGCGCGGGAACTGCTCACCTTCCTCACCGGGAAGGACGCCCGTACGGCCTGGCCGGACAAGACCGGCGAGCGCAACCGGCCGTTCTTCCCCGCCTCCGCCGGGACCTACCTCGAAGAGTGGGGCAACCAGGCGGTCGGCCGGACGCTGCGCGGGGCGACACAACTGTGCGTGGACGCGTCGGACGCGATGCCGCCGAATCTGGTGGGTGCGTTCCACCGGGCGGTGCTGGAGTACTTGGACTACCTGGACGATCCGAGGGACCGGGCGTCGCCGCTTGGCGGCCTGCTGGAGCAGCTGGAGCTGGAGCGGGAACGCCGGCACGAACGGGCGGCGCCCCATGTCCCGTCGGTATGCGCGGCGCTGTGAACCGGCGCGGGGCTGTCCCGCACCCGCAGGGCGCCCGCACCCACGCGCCGCACGCACCCGCACCGCCGCGCGCCCGCACCCCTCAGCAGTGCCCCGGCCGCGCGTAAATCATGACGCGCGCCCCGGTGACGTCCCGGCTGCCGCACTGCTCGAAGTGGTCCCGCAACGTCGTCCGCTTGACGACCTCCTGCGGGGTCTCGTCCACCGGATCCCCGTCCGGGTCACCGAGCACGACGATGCGCTCGGTGGCCAGCATCCGGGCCCGGATCCGGGGCGCGGAGATCTCCTCGCCGTACAGCGAGTCCGACGCGTCCACCACCTTCGCCAGCGCCAGATCGGGGAACGCCCGGAACTTCGCCGGGTCCGCCAGCGTCCACACCCGCCGCCGGGCCGGCGTGAAGAGCAGTCCGTCGCCGGGCTTCGCGGCCTCCCGCACCGCCAGCGTCACCGCCGTCGCGTCGTCCGCGCGGCTCTCCGGGCTCCGCAGGTGCATCCCCACCGGCAGCACCGCCACCAGGACGGCCACCACGGTCAGCGCACGCAGCCAGATCCGGCGCCGCAGCAGCCGGGCGTGCCCCTCGGGCGGGCGGCGGAACGCCCGGTCCAGCGCCGCCCCGACGAGCAGCGCGAACCCGATGACGTAATACAGGACGTACCGGTCGACGTACATCGGCTTGAGCTGGGACGCCAGGAGCAGGGCGACCGTCGGCAGGATCAGCAGCGGCACCGCGATCGTCCGCAGCCGGATCGGGCCGCCGACGCGCACCGGGGCCCGCGCGCAGCGCAGTCCGACGGCGGCGAGGATCACGAAACTGACCAGCTGTACGGGGTCTGGCCACATGATCCAACGGACCTGCTCCGTCTGCCCCATGCTGAAGACTGCGAGCGGGGCCAGCCCGGCGACGACGCAGGCCGCCGCCACGCTCCAGGACCGCTTCACCTCGCGCGGCACGTCCGAGAGCAGCATCGTCGCGCCGTGCGCCGTCAACATCAGTACCGCGAACTCGTGCAGCAGGCACGCCGTGAGCGCCACCAGCGTGTAGGCGATCCAGCGCCGCCGGGTGGGGTGCGAAGCGGCGTTCACCAGGAGATAGGTGGCCCAGGTGACCATCGCGCACACCAGCGCGTAGGAGCGCCCCTCCTGCGCGTACTGCTGCACCGCCGGGATCATCGGGAAGACGAGCCCGGCGAACAGGCCGGCCCGCGGCCCGGCGAACCGGTGCCCGAGCAGCCCGATCCCCGCGGCGGCGGCGGCCGTCGCCAGCACGGACGGCAGCCGCAGGGTGGTCGTGTCCCCGCCGAACACGGCGAACAGACCGTGCATGAACAGGTAGTACAGGCCGTGCACGGCGTCGAAGTTCTGCAGGGTGTGCCACAGCTCGGGCAGCGTGCGGTGCGCCATGTCGTACGTGACGACCTCGTCCCGCCAGACGCTGCCCTGCCTGCTGATGCCCCAGAGTCCGAGGGCGAGCGTCAGCGTCAGCGGCGCCATCACCGCCACGGTCCTGGACGTCCACACACGACGTTCGGCGACGACGGCCTCGGAGACGTTCACCGTGGTACCTATGACGGACTCCTGGGAGGGGCGGCTTCCGCTGTCTGCGCGGCGCGGGTTCCGCACGTGTCATGGAGTGCGGCGGGGCGCTCCACAGTAAGGGGCGAGCGTACGAGCGCGGACCCCCGGGGCGGTGTGCTCCGAGGGCCCGCGGTCGCCATGGCGGGTCAGCCGATCCGGGTCAGCTTGTCGCCGAAGGCCGGCTCCACGAGGTCGTTCTGGAGCGCGACCGGCGCCTTGACCTGGCCGGGTCCGGTGCCGACGGTCAGCTGTCCGACCTCTGTGCCCGCCTTCGCGGCGTGCGGCGGCGTCTTCCCGCCGTCGGAGATGGCCAGTTCCACCTTGAGCCCCGGCCAGCCGACCGCCTTCAGGTCCTTGGTCGCGACGACCGGCGTCCGGCCGCCGAGCCCGTCGTCGATGTACCCGACGACGTCGCCCTTCTTCACGACCGTGGCCGAGGTGACGTCCCGCTGGGCGGCCTGGATCAGCTTCAGGCTGTTGGTGAGCGCCAGTTGGAGCTTGGCGTCGAGGGTGCCCTCGGTCTGCTGGCCCATGACCGCGCCGACGATCCGGCGCTTCTTGCCGTCGATGATCGTGTCGGCGGCCCAGACGAGATTGCCGCCCGCCGGGGTCGTGGAGCCGGTCTTGATGCCGCTCACGCCCGGATTCAGCAGGATGTTGTTGTTGTTGTAGATCTTGCCGTCGATGCCGGGGATCTCGACCTCGGGCAGATCGACGATGCCGCGGAACACGTCGTACTGCATGACCGCCTTGGCCAGCTTCAGCTGGTCGGTCGCGGTGCTCACCGTCGTCTTCTCGAAGCCGCTCGGGTCGGTGTACGTCGAGTTCTTCATGCCGAGGTCCTTGGCGGCGTCGTTCATCTTCTTGACGAACGCGTCCTCCGACTTGGCGTCCCAGCGGGCCAGCAGCCGCGCCGCGTTGTTCCCGGAAGGGATCATGAGCAACTGAAGCATCTGCTTCTCGGTGAACTCCTGGCCTTCCTTGATCGAAGCGGTGGACTCGTCGGGGGACTTCGACTGCTCCTCGGCGAGCGCGTCCACCGTGATCTTCGGGCCGACTTCCCTGCCCTTGAGCGGGTGCTCCTTGAGGATCACGTACGCCGTCATGACCTTGGCGACACTGGCGATCGGGGAGGATTCCTGCGCCCCGTGCGTACCAATGCTCCCGACGCCCTGCACCTCGACGGCCGACTGGCCGGTCTCGGGCCACGGCATGTCGAGCGAGCCGCCCTTGAAGGTGTACGACGGGTCCGCGGTCAGTGCGAGCGCGGGTGCGGGCAGCGGTCGCAGGAACTGTGCGACCGCAAAGAGAACCACGACGAGCAGCAGCAGCGGCGTCCAGATCTTGACCCGCCGCACAGCGGTCCGCGTCGGCGTCTCCGGCGGCGCGGGCTTGTTCGTGAGCTCGGCGAGCATGTCGAGCGGCGGCCTGGGCGGCATCGGCTGCTGCCGGGTCCGCTCGGCCTCCGGGATCGCCTGGGACGCGGCGGGCGCGGCTGCGACGGGCACGGAGGCGGGTCGCGCGGGCGGAGCCGCCGGAGGCGCGGGCCGAGCCGAGGGGGCCGCCGGGGCGGACCCCGCCGGCTTCTGCTCGGGCTTCCTCACCGGAGCCGGTCGTACGCCATCGGGCCTCAGCGGTACGAAGGTGCTGGTGCGCTCGACGGCGGACTCCGGCGGCTCCACGGGCGCGGCGGGCCTGACGGTCAGCGAGGTGGTCGGCTGATCCACCGTCCTGCCCGGCCGCACGGCCCGGAACACGGCGGTGTGCTGATCCACGCCCGGCTCGGGGCGCTCGGATCCGGCACCGGAGTCCGAACCGGCCTTCGGCGCTTCGTCGGCTTCGGCTTCGGGATCCGGAGTCGCGTCGGCACCCGAGCCGGACGGCGCGTCGGACGGCGCGTCGGCGTCGGCCGCAGCCCGGCCGCCCTCGCCCTCGGCGACCGGGGCCGAGTCGGCACCGGCCGACTCACCGGACCCACCGGACCCGTTGGGCTCAACAGCCGTCCCGGCGGCCGTCACAGCGGCGGCCTTCGGCCCGTCGGCATCGGCAGCCGCCGGGCTGCTCCCGGGGTCGCCCTCGGCGGCGCCGGCGGCACCCTCGGGGCCATCGGGGCCATCGGGGCCATCGGCAACGTCGTTACCGGCCTGTTCGGCGTCCGGACCCGCGCCAGGACCAGCCGTCCCGTCGCCGTCCGTCTTCGGTGCTCCGTCCGCATCCGCGTCGGCACCGGCACCGGCATCCGCATCCGGCACTGCCTCCGACGCGACCTCCGAGTCCGCGTCGGAGTCCGCTTCGGAGGCCAAGTCGGTTCCGGAGTCGGCGTCGACGTCCGAGCTCACGACCGGGCCGGAGTCGACGTCCGCGACCTGGGCCGGGTCGGCATCGGCCGGCTCGTCGTCGGGCTCGACGGCCGCGTCGGCGGCCGGCGGCTCATCGCCACCGGCATCCCCGCGACCGCCCGCGGAGCCGCCCTCGGCCTCCGCACCCGCCTCCGCACCGTCACCGTCACCGTCCACGTCACCCACCCGCTCGTCCGGCCCGGCCGGCTCGTCCGCGGTGGCGACCCAGGCCGCCACCGCGGCTCGCAGCCGTGCGTCGCCGCCAGGGGAGCTCTCGGGCTCCTCGGGAATCGATGGCATCTTGAAAATCGCCGTCGGCTGATCAACGCGGTCTTCCGGCTTCGGCCGAGGGGCCGGTTCCCGGAAAACTGCAAGCCTCGGGTCGCGCTCGCTTCCAGCCGTCTCCCCCGACGACTTCCGCTGCTCCGACTTGTCGGGGGACTCGCCCGCCACCGATGCCTCCTCATTACGCGCCCGCGCATACGGACACTGTCCGAACCATGTACCAGTGTCCTGTCTGAACCCCCGGCCGCCTCGCTAGACGAGAACGACATACCTTCTGGTTCCATCACAAAGCACCCACGCGCCCTCGACAGATGAATGTGAGAGGGGTCACCCTGTCAATCATCCACGCGGGGAG
The DNA here is from genome assembly GCF_051131715.1 of Streptomyces sp. A5-4. Classification (NCBI taxonomy): domain Bacteria; kingdom Bacillati; phylum Actinomycetota; class Actinomycetes; order Kitasatosporales; family Streptomycetaceae; genus Streptomyces; species Streptomyces sp. A5-4. Next base: position 3,206,114 of record NZ_CP178591.1, read on the forward strand.
GCATGGATGGGCAAGAGCCGCAGATCACTTCCGGAAGAGCTTTTGCTGCTCGCTCTGGACCCGACCACGGGTACCACAGCGCAGCCGCAGTCGCTCGACCTCGGCCTCGCCGGGGCCCAGCTAGTAGAGCTGGCCCTGGCAGGACGGATAGCCCCAGATGGGGATCGTATCGCCGTGGTGATGGCACGGCCGACAGGAGATCCGACCTTGGACTCCGCACTGGAGCTGCTGCGCAGGCGTGGCAGCCCGGTTCGGGCTGTCCACTGGATCGGCGGACCCCGACTGGGGCTTCGCCAGACTTACCTCTCGCATCTGGAGCGGTGCGGCATGGTGCATGCCGTGGCGGGACAGATGTGCGGAGTGCTGCCGACGACTCGCTACCAGGCGACGCAGTCAGCGATCAGCCGGGAGATCAGGTCTCGGCTGGACAGTGCGATCCGCACCGGCGTACCGCCGGACCCGCGGACCGCGGCGCTTGCCGCGCTGGCCCACGCGGTCGGACTCGGCAAGCACCTGTATCCCGGCAACGAGGGGCGTTCATCGCGCTCCCGTCTCCGGGACCTGATCAGGCACGACCCGATGGGCGGTCTCGTGGCGCACGCCGTGATGGACGTCCAGAACGGTGTGGCCGCACAGCCGCGCCGTGCTCCGGCAACGGGCGGCCGGCCACAACCGGCCGTACCGATGCAACCGCACGCACAGTCACGCCACGGTGGCATGGCGCACGTCGCAGCCCACTGAGGACAGCGAAACCAACACCCGACACCCACCACACAACACCCATGAACCACCGCCGCACCGACGTCCCCATGACCCGGTTCGGGAGCCGCACCTAAACGCGCGGGGTAGTGGACCGGCCCGTCTGGACGAGGGCCTGGCCGCCACCCCGCGCGTTCGCGTAGGCACCGCGTGTGGCCATTTTCCAGCGCGGCCAGGAACAATGGTGGCAGTCTGCTGAGCATTAGAGCGTGCAAGCAGGACAAACGCACAAGCGCACTCAGCCGGAGGTGCAGTTTCCGTGGCGGCCAACGTCAACCCCACTGTCAGGCGACGTCGATTGGGCCAGGAGTTGCGCCGGCTGCGCGAACTCAAGGGCATGACGGCCGAGGAAGTGGCCGAGCGCCTGCTCGTGTCCCAGTCGAAGATCAGCCGCCTGGAGAACGGCCGGCGTTCCATCAGCCAGCGCGACGTACGCGATCTCTGCGGTGTGTACGACGTCGAGGACCACCGGATCGTCGACTCGCTGATGCAAATGGCCAAGGACTCCCGCCAGCAGGGCTGGTGGCACGCCTTCGGCGACATCCCGTACAGCGTCTACATCGGCCTGGAGACGGACGCGGCCTCACTGCGCGTGTACGAATCGTTGATTGTTCCCGGCCTGCTGCAGACGCGGGAGTACGCGCAAGCGGTAATCGAAGGGATGTGGCCCGAGGCCACACAGAACGAGATCGACAAACGCATTCAGATCCGCCTCAAGCGCCAGGACCGCCTCACCGACCCGGCGAATCCCCTCCGGTTCTGGGCAGTGATCGACGAGGCACTGCTGCGACGCGTTGTCGGGAACCACCAGGTCATGGCTGATCAGCTCAACCACCTCGCCGAGTTGAGCGAACAGCCGCACGTCACTCTGCAAGTCCTGCCGTACGACGTCGGGGCACATCCCGGCATGTACGGAAAGTTCGCCATCCTTGAGTTCCAGGAGACCATGGATGCCAGCGTTGTCTACCTGGAGGGTGTTACCAGCGACCTGTACCTCGAGAAGACAGCCGACGTGCAGAGCTACAGCGTGATGTACGAGCACCTGCGCGCCAAGGCGCTCAGTGCCGAGCAATCTCGCGAGTTCATTCTCAAGGTCGCGGGAAATACCACCTCGCGATAGAACGAATTCGTTGGGTCGCGCACCCTACACCTGCGACCCCTCCGCGGAGAAGATCTCAAGGGGATATGCCATCCGGACGGGTGAACGTCGCCTACCTCCAGTGATGTTGCGGCGTAGCGTCGCCCGTAGAGCCGCTGACCCTCAGCGGCTGGGCGCGAACCAGGCGCTACAACTGGCACAACCATCGGAGTCACTATGCGAATTCGGCATGACGAGCTGACGGAATGGACCAAGTCGTCCTACTCCGCCGTCAATGGGGATTGCGTGGAGATCAAGACAGCGAGCCGAGGCGCCGTTGCCGTCCGCGACTCGAAGGCCCCCGACTGCGGAACCCTCGGCTTCACGGAGGGGACGTGGTCGGCGTTCATCCTGGATGTCGGCCGATCCACACAGCGGCGCGCCTGACCGGAGAGGCATCTACCGACCTACCAGTCTGAACCGCAGCCTGAAGCACTCCCTCTCGACCGGCCCGCCGTCCTGGCCGAGGGGGCTGGACGCCGCTCTACCGGCCAACCAGCAGGCTGCGGGTCTCCACCGTTACGGAGTCGTCCGCCCCCAGCACGCGCTCGCACAGCGGCAGATTCTGTTCTGCCAAAGCTCGCGCCTCGGCCCGCTCCCCGGCAGTCGCCAGAAAACCTGCCAGCCTCGTGCGATTCGCGAGCAGATACGGGTGCTCGGTTCCCAGTACCCGCTCCTGTCCCACAACCACAAGTCGCCCAAGGGAGATGGCTTCCGCCAGCGCACCGCGCTCGGCAAGGACCCAGCTCAACAAGACTGTCGCGGACAGAGTCAACGCGTGATCCGAGCCCTGCAGACGCTCACGGTCCGACAGCACCTGCCGAGCCAATACCTCGGCCTGCTCCCATCGTTCGAATCGGTAGAGGCCGTACGCCATATTGTGACGAGCAGTCACAGTGGCCAATGACTCGGCGCCAAGCATCTCCTCGCAGGTGGCGACAGTGGCCGACGCGATTCTGTCGAATTCCTCAATGTCGTTGACCTCAGCCACATACTCTATGAGCAGCGCCTGGACATGCAGGGTGTCCGGGTGGGCGCGCCCCAGAACTCGGCTGTGCAGCTGCTCTGTTCGCCGAAGAGACGCCAGGCACTCATCGAGCCTGCCCAGCTGAGCCAGTGGCTCATGAATGTCCAGAAAACTCTCCAACGTCTCCGGGTCCTCCGAACCCAGCACGCTCTCCCGACGATTGAGAACTTCTCGGTGCAAGGCCTCAGACTCTTCGAAACGACCCAGCCTGAACAGTGCCTTCGCCGAACGATGGCCGGCTCGCAGGGTCGCAGGGTGCAGTGCGCCCAGAATGCGCTCCGCCGCTTCCGCGGCTGCCTGAGCGAGTGACAGGGATGCCTGATAGTCGCCGCTGTCAAAAACCATTCGCGATACCCGGGTCGCGACATCGATGACGCCAGGGGCAGGGGCTGGGTCCTCCACGCGGCGAAGCATGTTGGCCACATGCGGTACGAGCCGCCGAATGCGACCCGCCGCCTGCTCTCCGCGGCTGTCGGCCGGGACTTCACGACCGATCAACAGTACGGCCGCGTCAAGAAGAAGCGGCCGCTGAGCGGCCGGGACTGCGGCTGCCACGCTGTCCAGCACTACTCCGTGCGCCTTGACGCAGCGAACCACCTCGCCGCTCTCCTCGGATTCGACGATCGAAACCATCGAATGCTCCAGCAACCCCCGAAGAGCGGCCTCCACTCTCTGCCCCGGCAAGGGCGGATCGGCCGCGCCCAATCCCGATGTTTCGACCTCCGCGGGAAGCAGCAAGGAGAGCGGCAGCGGGTCCGAACTCCAGCAGGAGATCAGGCGCAGCAACGTCACGCACTCAGGGATGCCCTCTCTGTCGAGAGCATCGAGCGAAATTCCCCAGGTTCGGCCGACGAGTTGCCGGGCATTCCTCTCCGAACTGCCCGGAACCGCGCCCCGGTCGAGCAATTCAATGGGGTCGTCGTCCAAGCGCCGTCGATAGTCGTTCATGGTCCAACTCTCCAGTAGTTGACTGGACAGGAATGATCCGGCCAAGGTCAACGCAAGAGGCAGACAGTCAAGCCTGCTGGCTACTTTCGCCGCCTCGTTGGCCGTACCGGCCCGTGGTGCGAGGTCACGCAGCAGCAGCGCGGCGTCCTCCACAGGAAGTACTCCCACCCTGTGGAGCTCAGCTCCACTCCATACCTGCGAACTGGCGTGTCTCGTGGTAACGATGACCGTGCCTTGGGGACTCGCCCTGAGCCACGCGCCTTCCCCAAGGGCCTCGGGATCATCCGCATTGTCCAGAACTAGAACCCAAGGCTGGGACGAGTAGTGCAGGTGGTGCCAGACAAGGTCGGCCGAGGCACGATGACCGTCGTAGGCAGCTGCCAGCTCGCCCGCCTCCGCGCCCCGGTCGGCGGCGACCGCCAGCATTCCCGACCTCAGCGTGGCTCGTTCGGACGCGTTGACCCACAGCCCGATACGACCGCTCTGGCGCGTGGCCGAGTTGAACACCGCTTGAGCAACGGCCGTCTTGCCGCAGCCGCCGAGTCCGTGGAGCACATGGATTCCGCCCCGTTCGTCCTGTGCAGCACACAGCAGCCTCCGGGTGAGGCCCTCCCGGTCCCGTAGGACCAGGGGCGTTCGACCGACCAGTGCGGTACGGACGGAGTCCGGCGCCGGCCAGTCGTAACGCTGGTTGCGTGAGGCCCGTACCACCGTTCGCTGCATGGACGGCCCGAAGAGGGAAGAGGGCTCTTCCGCCGGGTAGTGATGATGGTGCTCCGTCAGGTACTGGTCACCGGTGGCCTGATACACGCGGCCATGCCCCGAGGCACGGCCATGCACCTGATGCTCCGCGTCGCGTTCGTACCCACTCACCGCTCGTTGATCTTCTGGTCTCGACCCGCTTGGTAGACACGACCGCTGCCGGATGCCTCTGCACGCATCTGCACACTGTGGGGGGCGTTGTCCCGAACCTCGGTATCCAGATCCGCGAGGAGTGCACGCAGCTCCGCGGCGACTTCGGGACGTTCACCGAGGAGTCGTCGCACGCGACCGGTCCACTCCGCGCAAAGCTCCTGTTCGGTCAAATCGTCGGCGCCGTCCTCGCCGGAGGCGAGCAGATCGTCCCGAGCCGCGTCAAGTTCGATCCGAACTCCGTCTGCGCGTGCTGGACTTGCCCTGCGCCACAGCGCGACAACCCCGTCCCGTGTCCTCTCCCATGCGTCCGTGGCCATGAGCGTGACCACTGCGGCACCCGCAGCGCGCGCAAGGTCGATCAGCTGCGCTTCCATCTACATCCCCCACTCAGTCGGTACCCGTCGACAGCCGGGCCGAACGACCACACTAAGTGCGGGGGAGGTCGCTGTCAGGTGGTCCTGGCCACCTGCCGACCGCACCGAATTACCCGGATGCAGCCGGCGCATCAGCGCAACTGGTCGACGTACCGGTCCGTCCCCACCAGGGTCGGAATGAACGGCGCCACCAGTTCCACCCGCCCGAGCCCCGCCGCCGCCACCTCGTCGCCGAGGCCGCCGAAGCGCTCCTCCCATTCCTCGCGCGGGTCCGCCTCCAGGAACCAGAGCAGGGTCAGCCGGGTGTCGACGCCCTCGACCTGCTTCACGTACGTCATCCGGTCGCCCGGCAGCGGCGTCGGGCGGAAGACCGTCACCAGTGCCGTCGGTGAGCCCGCCAGCCGCTCCGGCAGGTGCTTCGAGCGCAGCCAGTCGAGCAGCTCCGCCCGCTGTTCGGGGCTCTCCGTGTCGATGACCTCAAGGACCAGGCCCCGGTAGGGGTGGTCGAGGGCGTGGAAGTCGCGGGGGCCGTCGGCTCCGTCGCGGTAGACCGTGACCTCGCGGTCCTGGAAGGCCGTGAAGATGTGCGTACGGTCCTGGTGGACCCGCCCGTCCCTGTTCAGCCGCTTGTTGATGCCGACGGTCCACTTCATGTGCTCGTCGTAGCGGCCCTCGGTGATCCAGTACGTGGAGAGGTAGCACCCGGCGGTCACCGGGTCGGCCACCGCCGACTCCGCCGGGTGGCGGAGGAGTTGGAGGTCGCGGGTGGCGACCCAGCGGCGGCCCGCGTACATCCAGGGCATGGCCATCGCACCCGCGATGAAGTGGTCGTCCTCGTACCAGCGGTTGTACGCGTGCTCGTGGCCCGGATGCGGCTCGACCATGGTGATCAGCGCATGGCCGGGGTGGACGCCGTACGGGCCGACCGAGGCCAGTTCGGCGTACACCTCACTGCGGGTCTGCTCACTCATCGCGGCTCCCCTTCCCTTCCTTCCGGCGACGGACGCACCTACCCTGACGGCCCGCCAGACAAACTGCCAGGGGCCGGAGGCGAGCATGTTGCTTCAGGGGAAGACCGTCATCGTGTCGGGGGTCGGCGCCGGGCTCGGCCATCAGGTCGCCGCCGCTGTCGTCCGGGACGGGGGCAACGCCGTGCTCGGGGCCCGCACCGAGGCGAGCCTCGCCAAGTCCGCCGCCGAGATCGACCCGGACGGCGGCCACACCGCCTGGCGCTCGACGGACATCACCGACGAGGCGCAGTGCGAGGCGCTTGCCGCGCTCGCCCACGAGAGGTTCGGCGGCATCGACGCGGTGGTCCATGTCGCCGCCTGGGACGGCTACTTCGGCGGCCTCCAGGACGCGGACTTCGCGACCTGGCAGCAGGTCATCGACGTCAACCTGCTCGGCACCCTGCGCATGACCCGCGCCTGCCTGCCCGGCCTCAAGGCGCACGGCGGGTCGGTCGTCATCATCGGGACGCAGTCCGCGATCTCCGCACCGTCCCAGGTGGAGCAGGCGGCGTACGCGGCGTCGAAGGGCGCGCTCACCTCGGCGATGTACTCGATGGCCCGCGAGCTCGGGCCGCACCGGATCCGGGTGAACACGGTGCTGCCCGGCTGGATGTGGGGCCCGCCGGTGCAGGCGTACGTCCAGTTCGCCGCGCACACCGAGGGGGTGCCGGAGCCGGAGGTACTCGGCCGGCTGACCGAACGCATGGCGCTGCCCGAGCTTGCCACGGACGGGGATGTGGCGCAGGCCGCGATCTTCCTGGCCTGCGACCGCGCCCGTTCCATCACCGGTCAGTCGCTGCTCGTCAACGCCGGTGAACTCATGCGCTGACATGTGAAGTGGTCAAGGCAGCTCTCTCTCCTCTTCTCGGCCGCACGGGACCCGCATCCCGTGCGGCCTTTCTGCGTGCTCGGCGTCTGACGAAGCGCCCGCCCATCGTGTGGCCGTCGTCACGTTCACGACAATGTCCAGGCGGGTCAAGGAAGAGTAAAGACGTTCCTCTTTCTGACCTGCGTTCACATTCGTGACCGCCGAAGGCGCCGATCGGCATCGGCATCGGCATCATGATCGGCGGAAATCTCTTCGCACCCCGGCTCAACCGGCTCCGCTCGCGGCTGCACGTCTCCTCGCCGCTGGAGTACCTGAAAAACCGCTACAACATCCAGACACAGCAGGCACTCGCCTGGTCCGGCGTCCTGCTGAAGATCGTCGACGTCGGCGCCACATGGGCCGCCATCGCCACCCTGCTGTCCGTCTTCACCGGCATGTCGCTCAACCAGGGCATCCTGATCACCGGCGTCTACTGCACGGTCGGCGGGCTGTGGGCGGATGCCCTCACCGAGCTGGGGCAGTTCATCATCCAGCTCTTCGCCGGTAGCGCGACGCTGATCGCCGTGATGGGCGAACTGGGCGGCTTCAGCTCGCTGTGGACCGTCTGGGACAAGCTCCCGGAGAACCACAACGACCCGCTGACCGGCGATTTCACCATGATGTTCCTGCTGGCGTATCTGTTCATCAAGACGTTCGAGTACTCCGGCGGCATGTGGAACCAGGCCCAGCGCTACATGGCCACGAAGAACGCACGCGAAGCCACCCGCTCGGCCCGCCTCTCCGCGGCCCTGTGGCTGGTGTGGCCCCCGGAGCGCGACGCGGTACTCCTCATGATCAACACCGATGGTGACGGAGACGGCCCGGACTCGGCCGGCGCCGCCGCCACGGTGCCCGCACCGGCGGGGGCGGGTGACGCGAAGGTGCTGGGGCGCGAGGGCGCCAAGGACTGACACCCGGCCCACGCCGAAGAACGCACGGCCACGACCGCCGGGCCCGCCCGATCCTTGAGCGGGCCCGGCGATCGGGCTCTGCAGCCCCGCGGACAGCGCGTCGGCCGACCCGGGTCAGCCCCGCGGGTACCGCGTCAGCCAGCCCGGGTTCGCGATCGCCGGGCCGTGCAGCGCCGGGCCCTGGGTCATCTCCATCGCGAAGTCGTCGGCGAGTTCCAGCGCCGTACCGCGCCCCTCGATCTCCGCGAGCCAGGCGGGCGGCAGCGCCGTCTCCCCGTGCAGCGCCCCGAGCAGGCTGCCGCACAGCGCGCCGGTCTCCGCGGAGGCGCCGCCGTGGTTGACGGCCAGGCGCAGGCCGTGGCGGATGTCCTCGCCGACGAGCGCGCAGTACACGGCGACCGCCAGGACGTCCTCGGCCGTCCGGCCGTCCCCCAGCGACTCGACGCGGGCCGGCGCGGGCAGGCCCTGGCGTACGGCGCCCAGCGCGTGCTTGAGGGCGTCGGTGACGGGCTGGTGGCCGGGGCGCGCGGCCAGCTGGGCGAGCGAGCGCTGCACGGACGCGTCGAGGGACTCGCCGCGCGCCAGGCCGTGCACGATGACGGCCAGTGCCCCGGCCGAGAGATAGGCCGTGGGGTGGCCGTGGGTCTGCGCCGCGCATTCGACGGCGAGCTGGAAGACCAGCTGCGGCTCCCAGCCCACCAGGAGCCCGAACGGCGCCGAGCGGGTGAGGGCGCCCGAATCACGGGCGGTCGGGTTCTTGGGCTTCTCCAGCGTCCCCATGACGTCGTCGGCGAGGCCGGTGAGGCACTCGCGGGAGGGGTCACGGCGTACGTACAGCCACTCCTCGCACGCGAGCCACCCGTTGTCCTTGCGCCGCTCGTCGGGGCCCCAGTCGCTCTGGGTGGCCGCCCAGCGCAGGTGCGCGCGGTGCACGTCGGTGGGCGGGTGCCAGGCACCGGTATCGCGGCGCACCTGCGCCCGTATGAGCCCGTCCACGGTGAACAGGGTCAGCTGGGTGCCCGCGGTGACCGCGCCGCGTCTGCCGTACGCGGGCACGAGGCCGGTGACGGCGTCGGAGCCGTGGACCGCCCTGATCTCGTCGAGGGAGAGCGCGGCCACGCCCGCACCGAGCGCGTCACCGACGGCGCCGCCGAGCAGACAGCCGCGGACCCTGCTGCGGAAGTCCTGCTGCTCCGTGCGGCCCCACACGGCTGTGACTGCTGCGCTCACCGCTTCTGCCCTTCGCGTACGACGTCTGGCGCAGCACTGTAATCGACCCGGAACGCGCTGTTCAGGGGGCGAGAACGGTATGTGAACAGTCGCACTCCGAGTCCGCTTTGCGCAGTGTCCAGCGGACGTACGACGGCGGACCGCCGTGTGGACTAGCCGGCCGCACGGGCCTCCATGGCGGCGGCGAGACGACCACGCATCGGCTCCAGACGGGCGGTGTCTGCGCCGGGGCACAGCAGCAGCTCGGCCAGATCGCCCTCGGTGTCCGCCAGCTCGTCCCAGGGCGGACACCCCGCCAGGAACGCGTCCAGGAGCTCGGCCGCCCGCCGCCACTCGCCCAGCGCGCAGGCCACCATGGCGAGCTCACCGGTCTCGGCGCGGGTCGGGGTGCCCGGGACCTCGTACGGGTAGAGGCGTTCCGCGGCCCGCCATGCGTCCCGGGCGCGCTCCAGGCCCTCGATGCGGGAGGCCAGCACGGCGTCGTGGAACGCCGCGGTCCCCGGGTCCTCGGCGCGCAGACGCTCCGCCACCCCGGCGGCGGCGGCGAAGTGGCCGGCTGCCCGGTGGGCCTCGGCCAACAGGTGCAGGCCGAGTATCCGGAGCGGCCCGGCACGCTCCGCGGCGGCGAGCGCCTCCAGCGCCTCAGCGGGCCGGCGGAGGTACAGGTACGCCTCCGCGCGGCGGGTGTGCGTCCCGAGGGCGTCGCACTCCAGCTCCAGGCACCGCTCCAGGTAGCCGAGCGCGGCTTCGGGGCGTCCGGTGGTCAGCGCTGCCCGCGCCCGCCGTTCCAGGGCCCAGCCGTACTCGGGGTCGAGGGCGATCGCCCGGTCCAGGTCCCGTACCGCCAGGTCCTGGCGCCCCTCGACCAGGTGCAGCGCGCCCCGGAAGGCGAGGACCCACGCGTCGGACGGCAGCAGTTCGGCGGCCCGGTCGAGGTCGGCCAGCGCCTCCGGGTAGCGGCCGAGGGCGTACAGCGCCTGCCCTCGGCTGCCGACCGCCCACCCGTAGTCGGCCTTGAGCGCGACGGCCCGGTCGAAGTCGACGAGGGCCTCCTCGTTCCGGCCGGTGAGCCTCAGCTCTTCGCCGCGCAGCGCGTACACCCAGCCGTTCGGCGGCTCGACCCGCATGGATCGGTCCATGTCGGCGCGCCCGCCCTCCTCGTCCCCGAGGGCGCGCCGGACCTCGGACCTGCGGATCAGCGCCCAGACGTAGTCGGCGTCCAGCTCGATCGCCCGGTCCAGGTCCGCGAGCGCCTCCGCCGACCGGCCCTGCCCGTGCAGGATCAGGCCCCTGCCGGCGTAGGCCCAGTCGTATTCGGGGTCCAGCTCGATCGCGCGGCCGTACGCCGCCAGCGCCTCGTCGGTGTGGCCCGCCAGCTCGTGCACCACGGCGCGCTCGCCGCACACCCAGGCGTCCTCCGGGCTTACGGCGGTCGCCAGTTCCAGGTCGGCGAGCGCCCCGGCGACGTCCCCGTGCTCACGCCGCACATGCGCACGCCTCACCAGTGCCCACACGTACTCCGGGTCCAGCTCTATCGCCCGGTCGAAGTCGGCCAGCGCCCGCGCGTACCGGCCGCGCTGGTGATGGCACTGGCCTCGGCTGGCGAGGGCCCGGGAGTTGGCCGGGTCCAGCTCGACCGCCCGGTCGAATTCCACGACGGCCTCCTCGAACCGCTCGGCGTGCCGGAGGGTCTCCCCACGCTGCTCGATGATCCATGAGGTATCCGGCTCCAGCGCGTCGGCCCGGTCGAGGTCGGCCAGCGCCCGGCCGTAGTCCTCGGCCGCCCGGTGGGTGAGCCCACGCCCGAAGTAGGCCCGCGCGTTGGCCGGATCGAGGGTGACGGCCCGGTCGTAGTCCGCCATCGACGCCGGGAACTGCTTGGCCCGCCAGTGGTCGTGGCCCCGGACCACCAGCGCCCTCGCCGACCTCTCGCTGTCGAATCCCGCGCGGTCGAGCAGCAGGCCCAGCACCCTGATCGAGCCGCCCTGTTCGTCGGACAGGGCGTCCAGGCAGTCCTGGCCCCACTTCCGCAGTATCTGGGCGTCCGCGTCCTCGCCCGCCTCCGCGACCGTGCGCGCCCACCGGCGGGCCACCGCCTGGCCCTCGTCGCAGGCATCCACGCCGTCCCGCAGGACACCGGGCAACGCGGACTGCGGCTGGGCGCACAGCAGGTGGTAGACCTCCTGGAGGCGCAGCTCGCGCCAGCCCTCGTGCTCCCACAGCTCGTCGGGCTCCACGCCCTGCGCCGCCGCCGCACGCCACCGTGCGAACGCCTCCGCGAGCCGGGTGTGCCGTGCGGTCCAGCGCTGCGGTGAACTGGTGCGCTGGAGTCTGAGCATCGGGGCGCGCACCACGTCGTGGTACTGCGCGCCGCCCCCGCGGTCGGTCACGAACGGCAGCGACCCCAGCCAGCCGAACAGCCCGGCCGCCTCCTCCTCCACGGCCTCGGCGAAGATGTCCTCGTTCAGCCGCCGGGGCAGCGCGCACGCCAGCGCCGCGGCCCGACGCACCGGGTCCTGCTCCCACTTCAGGAACCGGTCCACGGCGGTCGCGCTGGGGGCGTTCACCTCGCCCGGGTTCTCCGCGAGGGTCGAGACGAGCACCGGCAGCCGCCCCGAGAGGCGCAGCACGTCCTGGACCACGGCCTCCTCCACCACCCCTTTCGCGGACAGGAGTTGGCGGGCCTCGGACTCCGTGAAGGGCTCCAGCGGGAGGTCCTCCACGAAGTCGATGTAATCCGCCCAGCAGCGCGGGTCCAGGCGTGGCTGCCCGGCCAGGGTGACGACCGTGTGGGCGGGCAGGGCGCCGTACCGCTCCGTGGTGAGCAGATCGCGGAGCCAGGTGTCGAGGAAGGGGCCGGTCCGCTCGTACGTGTCGAAGAAGAGGGCGATCCACGGCGCGTCGGCGGCGGCCCGCTCCACCTCCGCCACCAGCACGGGGGTGAGGACCTGGAGCGGGTCGAGGACCAGCGCGACGTCCTCCTGTTTACCGAAGCGCGCACTGAGCGCCGCCCGCAACCGGTCGGTGCCCTGCGCCACTTGGGCCGGATCGACGGCCCCGGTGAAAGCGCCGATGCCCGGCACCATGCCGAGACCGACCAGCCCCGCCTGCGCGACGGCCAGGCTGCCCGCCGACGGGGGCGGGTTCCCGGCACAGGCCCCTGCGTCCTGCTGCGGGTCGGGCACCGCCATCGACGCGGACTCCGCCTCGTGGCGGCGCTGGCGGTATGTCGCGAGGAGCCGGTCCAGGGTCTTGAACACGCTTCCCTGCTGCGCGAACTGGGCGCTGATGGCGGCCATCGCCTCGGGCACACTGTTCACGTTCTCGTCGACGTACGCCGTCAGCGCCTCGCGCTCGCGCGCGGTGTGCTCCAGTTCGCGCACCAGTGAGGTCTTGCCGACGCCCGCGTTGCCGTGGACGTGGAAAATGAACCGGTGCCGTTCGTCGTCCGGCGTGGTGCCGAAGTTGGCGCGGTACGAGGCGAGTTCGTCGCGGCGTCCGACGAACCCGGCGCGCCTGCGACGGCGTATCAGCTCCTGCATCGACGGTCGCGCTTGAGTCATGACGAGCAGTCTGACACCGGCGAAAGGGCCCGGGGGCGTATTCCCCCGGGCCCTTTCGCCCACCGCGCTCAGTCGTTGATCGGGATCTTCCGGCTGTCGGACGCCGAATCCGTGGCGGGCGCCGCGGCCTTGGGGAGCGTGCCGCGCTGCGTGATGCCCTTGAGCATCTCGGCGAGGTCGACTCCCGTGGTGGAGTTGAGCAGTTCGATGCCCTGCGCGACGTTGTCCGCGACCGTACGGGACAGCTGGCTCGCGCCGTCCGTGGAGATCACGGTCAGCTTGTCGATGGCGCTCAGCGGCTCGGCCGCCTTGGCGACGACCTGCGGCAGCACCTCGACGAGCATCTGGAGGACGGCGGCGTCGCCGTACTGGGCGAACGCGTCGGCCTTCTTCCGCATCGCCTCGGCCTCCGCCGAGCCCTTCGCCGCGATGGCCGCCGCGTTGGCGTCACCCTCGATCCGTACGGCCGCGGCGAGCGCGGAGCGGTGCAGCTTCTCGCCCTCACCGGTCAGCCGGGACCGCTCGGCGTCGGCCTCGGCCGCCTTGACCTGCGAGACGCGTCGGGCCTCCGCCTCCTGCTCCGCCTGGTAGCGGGCCGCGTCGGCCGGCTTGCGGACCTTCGTGTCCAGCTCGCGGTCGGTCAGCGCCGCCTGGCGCTCGGCGACCTTCTCCTGCTCGGCGAGGACCTCCTGCTGGCGCGCGGCCTCGGCGAGCGGGCCCGCCGCGTTGGCCTGGGCGGCCGCGGCCTCGGTCTCGACGCGGATCTCGGCCTGCTTGAGGTAGTACGTCCGCTCGGCGATGGCGATCTCCTCGGCCGCCTTCAGCCGGGCCTGCTCCGAGGCGCGCTTGGCGATCGCCTCGGCGATGTCGGCCTCCTGCTTGGCGCGGGCGGCCTCGGGCCGGCCCAGGTCCTCCAGGTAGGAGCCCTCGGTGGTGATGTCGTGGATCTGGAACGCGTCGAGCACCAGGCCCTGCCCGGAGAGGCTGGCCTCGGCCTCCTCGGCGACCTGCCCGGCGAACGCGGCCCGGTCGCGGATGATGTCCTCGACCGACATCCGGCCGACGATGGCGCGCAGGGCGCCCGACAGCACTTCCTGGGTGAAGCTGACGATGCTGCCCTGCTGCTGGAGGAATCGCTGGGCCGCCGCCCGGATCGAGTCCTCGCTGCCGCCGACCTTGACGATCGCGACGCCTTCGAGGTTGGCCTTCACCCCGCGCAGCGTGACGGCGCCGCGGACGGCGATCGGGATGTGCCGGCTGGACAGGTCGAGGGTGAACTTCTGCTGGACGAACGGCACGACGAAGACGCCGCCGCCGACGACGACCTTCTGGCCGCTCTGGTCGGTCGAGGTCTTGCCGGTGACCGGGTCGACGGACTTCTTGCCGCGCCGGCCGGTGATGATGAAGGCCTGGCTGGGGCCCGCGACCTTGTAGCGCGTCACTACGGCGAGGGCCAGCAGGGCCAGGAGAACGACGACTCCCGCAACAGCGATGACAACTGGGCTCATGAACATGTCCCCCCTGCCTTCCCGGGGGACGGCAGTTCGAATTGGTCTTATTGGTCAGTCGAATTGATCAGGAAGGGTGGGTCGGGAGGGTGGGTCGGGAGGGTGGGTCGGGAGGGTGGGCCGGCAGGGGCAGGTACGGAGTCAGCGCTCGACCGGCCGGACGGCCACCGAGGTACTCGTCAGGGCCGCCTCCACCCAGATCTCCGCGCCCCGCGCCACTGGCTCCGCGCTCTTCGCCGACAGTTTCACCAGATGGCCGCCGAGCCGCAGCAGTACCTCGCCGTACCCGTCGGCGGGAATGGCCGTCACGACTGACCCGGGGGTTCCGATCAGGTCGTCGCCGCGCGGCGTCGCATCGGTCTGGTCACGCATCAGGGCCCGGCTGAACCGCCAGGCGAGCCAGGCCGTGGCGATGCCCGCCGCCGCGCCGACCCCGGCGGCCACCCCGGTCCCCAGGCCCGTACTGCCCAGCACGATCGCGCTGCCGAAGCCGAACATCGACACGAAGCCGGCGACCACCGGGAGCGACAGCAGGCCGTCGAAGAACCCGTCGAGCACTCCGCCGAAGAGCCCCTCGAAGATGCCGTCGAAGATCAGCGCGAAGGCAAGCAGCGCGATCCCCGCAATGCCGAGACCGAGAAAAACCGTCATCCGCTCACACTCCCCCGTGTTCGCCGATCTCTGGAGCAATCATTGAACAAGAAGGATCGTCTCACGCAGACCGGTCGGAAACATTGCCGGTTTCCGGCAATGTTTAGCGTTCCTCATGCCGCTTCACTCCGACCCCGCAGCCGTCCTCACTCCAGGACGGGCAGCAGCTCCGGAAGGTGACCGTCGGACGCGGCGGCGGACCGCCGGCGCTCCTCGGGCACCTCGCCGTACAGCGTGGTCCGGGCCCGGGACGGGCGCCCGGCCAGGTCCGCGATCGCGACCAGGTCCTGCACCGAGCGGTACGAGCCGTAGCTGGAGCCCGCCATCCGGGAGATGGTCTCCTCCATCAGCGTGCCGCCGAGGTCGTTGGCCCCGGAGCGCAACATCTCCGCCGCGCCCTCCGCACCCAGCTTCACCCAGCTGGTCTGGATGTTGGTGATGTGCGGGTGCAGCAGCAGTCGGGCCATCGCGGTGACGGCCCGGTTGTCGCGGGCCGTCGGGCCCGGCCGAGCGATCCCGGCGAGGTAGACGGGTGCGTTGGTGTGGATGAAGGGCAACGTCACGAACTCCGTGAACCCCGCCACGTTCTTCGCCTCGGCCTCCTGCTGCATCCGCGCCAGCGTGCGGAAGTGACCGAGCCAGTGCCTGGGTTGGTCCACGTGCCCGTACATCATGGTGGAGCTGGAGCGGATGCCCAGCTCGTGCGCCGTCTGCACGACCTCGATCCACGTGGCCGTGGGCAGCTTGCCCTTGGTGAGGATCCAGCGCACCTCGTCGTCGAGGATCTCGGCGGCCGTGCCCGGGATCGAGTCGAGGCCCGCCTCCTGGGCCGCCGACAGCCACTCCCGGATGGACATGCCGGTGCGCGTCGCGCCGTTGACGACCTCCATCGGCGAGAAGGCGTGCACATGCATACCTGGCACGCGCTCCTTGACCGCCCGCGCGATGTCGAAGTACGCCGTGCCGGGCAGGTCGGGGTGGATGCCGCCCTGCATGCACACCTCGACCGCGCCGACGTCCCACGCCTGCTCGGCCCGGTCGGCGACCTGGCTGAGCGAGAGCGTGTACGCGTCGGCGTCGGTGCGCCGCTGCGCGAAGGCGCAGAAACGGCAGCCGGTGTAGCAGACGTTGGTGAAGTTGATGTTGCGCGTGACGATGTACGACACGTCGTCGCCCACCACGTCCCGGCGCAGCTCGTCCGCGATCCGGCACAGCGCGTCGAGCGCGGACCCGTCGGCGTGCAGCAGGGCCAGCGCCTCTTCGTCGGTGAGCTTGGTGGGGTCGGCGGCGGCCTGGGACAGCGCCTGCCGTACGTCGCCGTCGATGCGGGACGGCACCATGCCGGGCACGGCGGCCTCGCGCAGCGCCTCCCAGTCGCCGTACACCTCGTCGAAGTCGTCGCGCCGGTCGCCGGTACGGCCCTCGGTGTCGATGGTGCGATGCAGGTCGGTCCGCCCGGACGCGGTGAACCCCTCGTCGGGCTCCTGCCAGGGCAGCCCGACCGGCTTCGCGTCCGGAAGTGCGAGCCCGGTCTCCGGGTCGGCGAGCGCCCGGACGTGCGGGACGAGCCGGGGGTCGAGCCAGGGCTCGCCGCGCTGGATGAACTCGGGGTAGACCGCGAGGCGTTCCTTCAGCTCGAAGCCCTCGGCGGCGGAGCGCTCGGCCAGCTCCTCGATCTGCGGCCAGGGCCGCTCGGGGTTGACGTGGTCCGGCGTCAGCGGCGAGACGCCGCCCCAGTCGTCGATGCCGGCGCCGATGAGCCGCGCGTACTCCGCGTCCACCAGGTTCGGCGGGGCCTGCAGGCAGCCCGACGGGCCCATGATCAGCCGGGCGACGGCGACCGTGGCGACCAGGTCGTCCAGCTCCGCGTCCGGCATCCCGCGCATCGCCGTGTCCGGCTTGGCGCGGAAGTTTTGGATGATCAGCTCCTGAATGCCGTGGTACGAGCGGGCGACCCGGCGCAGCGCGAACAGCGAGTCCGCGCGCTCCTCGTGGTTCTCCCCGATCCCGATCAACAGCCCGCTGGTGAACGGCACCGAACTGCGCCCGGCGTCCTCAAGCACCCGCAGCCGGACGGCGGGCTCCTTGTCCGGGGAGCCGTAGTGCGGCCCGCCCGGCTCGCTCCACAGCCGCTCGGCGGTGGTCTCCAGCATCATGCCCATGGAGGGCGCGACGGGCTTGAGCCGCTGGAAATCGGTCCAGGACATCACCCCGGGGTTGAGGTGCGGCAGCAGCCCGGTCTCCTCCAGGATGCGGATCGCCATCGCCCGTACGTAGGCGATGGTGTCGTCGTATCCCTCGGCCTCCAGCCACTCCCGCGCCTCGGGCCAGCGGTCCTCGGGCTTGTCCCCGAGGGTGATCAGCGCTTCCTTGCAGCCCATTTCGGCACCGCGTCGCGCGATGTCCAGCACCTCGTCGGGAGACATGAACATCCCGTGACCGGCCCGGCGCAGCTTGCCGGGGACGGTGGCGAAGGTGCAGTAGTGGCACTTGTCACGGCACAGCTTGGTCAGGGGGATGAAGACGCTGCGTGAGTACGTGATGACGCCTGGCCGCCCCGCCGCCGCGAGCCCGGCGTCGCGCACCCGCGCGGCCGAGGCGGAGAGGTCCTTGAGGTCGTCGCCCCGCGCCTGCAGAAGGACGGCGGCCTCGGCGGTATCGAGGGCCACCCCGTCCCGCGCGCGTTTGAGGGCCCGCCGCATGGAATTGGCGGTCGGTCGTCCGGACTCCTGCGGCGCACTCGTGGTCATGCGTCCGAGCATACGAGCGAACATCGCCAGGGGGCACTCACCGGCCGAACAGCCGGGCGCGGAACGACGCGGCTGCACCGGCCTCGTCCGCCCTCACCACAACGGGCAGGCGGACGAGGTCCGGGGTCGCGCGGACTCCGTCCCGCCGGAGCGACCAATGCGGGGTCAGGGCGTGGACATCGAGCTGAAGACCATGACTCCCAGCAGCATCCCGAGGACCAGACCGACCCCCGCGACGATCAGGCCGGTGACCGCCAGCGGCTCGTCCTTGGACTTGGCGATTCCGCCGAACACCAGGCCGAGGATGCCGAAGAGCGGTGGGCAGAAGAACAGCGCGACCACACCGAAAACTATCGCGACGATACTCAATGGGCTTTTCTGCACGTGCGTTGCCTCTCCCCCGATGACCTCGCCGGCGCGGCGCGCCGCCGTTACGACAAGAGGACAAGGTAGCGGCGGCAGGCCGCCCCGAACAGGGGATTACGGAACCTCGGGTCGCGATCAGAGGTATTCGGCGTACGCGTCCAGAGTGCGCAGCACCTCCGGCTCGACGGCCGGAGGCAGTTGGAGTACGACCTCCTCGACGCCCAGCTCCGCGTAGTGCGCCAACTTGCCCGCGCTCGGCAGGACGGCGTACGGCACGATCTGAAGCCCCTCGGGGTCGCGGCCCGCCGCCTCCCAGACCGTGCGCAGCGCCGGCACCGACTCGGTGAGGCCGCGTCCGCCGATCGGCAGCCAGCCGTCCGCGTACTCCGCGATGTGCGCGAACAGCTTCGGCCCGGCGGCGCCACCGACCAGGGTGCGGGGTCCGACCACCGGGCCGCGCGGCTTCTGGGCCGGCTTGGGGTGTGCGTGGCTCGCGCGCACCGACTCGAACTCACCCTCGTACGCGGTCGGTTCGGCCGACCACAGGGCCCTCATCAGCGCCATCCGGTCCCGGCCGAGGTCACGCCTGGTACGCCATTCCACGCCGTGGTCGGCGGCCTCCTCGACGTTCCAGCCGAAGCCGACGCCGAGCGTGAAGCGCCCGCCGGAGAGATGGTCCAGAGTCGCCGCCTGCTTGGCGAGGTCGATGGGGTCGCGCTGGGCGACGAGGGTGATGCCGGTGCCAAGGCCGAGGCGTTCGGTGACGGCGGCGGCCTGGCCGAGGGCGACGAAGGGGTCGAGCGTGCGGCCGTACTCGCGGGGCAGTTCACCGCCCGCCGGGTACGGGGTGTCGCGGGAGACCGGGATGTGGGTGTGCTCGGGCAGATACAGGCCGTCGAACCCGCGCTGCTCCAGCTCACGTGCGAGCCGTACCGGGGTGATCGTCTCGTCGGTGAGGAAGATCGTCGTGGCGATCCGCATGTGCAATCCCCTTTTTCTTGCCCAGCGCTGCGGCTGGTCGGCGGCAAACGTATGTCGTACGGTGCCCTGGGCCGAGCGTTTCGGCCATCCCGGGGGAGGACGAACCGTGCGTATCGCCACCACTCTTCTGCTTGTCGGAGCCCTGCTGGGCGCACCGGCCGTATCCGCGACAGCGATCGCGTCACCGCGCGTCACGACCGCGACCGTGTCGGCCGACGCCGCTCAGGGCGCGGGGTCCGCCGTGCGGACCGTGCACGAGAACAAGACGGCCACCGCGGCCGATTCGACGGTCTCCAAGGACCGCAAGAAGAAGAAAAAGAAGAAGAAGAAGAAGAGCGGCTCTTCGGGTGTGGTGATCGCGCTCGTCCTGGTGATCCTGGTGCTGCTGGTCATCGTGTTCATGGTGACGAAGTCCCGCCGGGGCAAGAGCTAGCAGGGGCGTCCCGGCAAGGCGGAAACAGGACCTCTCAAGCGGACCGACATCCACCGGCCCCCTTCCCTTGCACGGGAGTTCACGGCTCAATACCAGGGTCTCAGTGCGCACCACTGTCCTCTCAACTCCCTGGGAGCCGTCGGCATGACTGAAACCTCCGGACCGAGCGCGGGCAGATCGATCGGTAGGCGTGGACTGTTCGTGACGGGCGCGGCTGCCGCCCTTACGTTGGGAACTGTGAGCTTCGCGAACGCCGCGCCGCCCAGCAGCGGCGAGGAAACCAGTACCGTGCGCGGCACGCTGCCGCCCGGCGCCCCCGACTTCGTGTATCTACCGGTCGAAGTCCCGCGCGGGGTAAGGGAGATAGCCGTCTCGTACGCGTACGAGAGAACGCCCGTGCCGCCCGGCACCCAGGGCAACGCGCTGGACATCGGCGTCTTCGACGAGCGCGGCACCGACCTGGGCGGCCGGGGATTCCGGGGCTGGTCGGGCGGCGCCCGCACGGAGTTCTTCATCCGCGCCGACGACGCGAGCCCCGGCTACATCCGGGGGCCCGTGCGCGCCGGCACCTGGAACATCGCGCTGGGCCCGTACACGGTCGCGCCCGAGGGGCTGCCGTACGTCGTCACCATCACCCTGCGGTACGGCGCGCCCGGCCGGACCCCCGAGGGGGTCTACCCGCCCGAGCGGGCCAAGGGGCGGGGCCGGGCCTGGTACCGGGGTGACTGCCATCTGCACTCCGTGCACTCCGACGGTGCGCGCACGCCCGCCGAGATCGCCGGCGCGGCCCGTGCCGCGGGGCTCGACTTCATCAACTCCAGCGACCACAACACGCATTCGGCGCACCGCGCCTGGGACGGGCTGTGGGGCGACGACCTGCTGATCCTGACCGGCGAGGAGGTCACCACCCGCAACGGCCATGTACTGGCGGTCTCCGTGGAGCCGGGCACCTTCATCGACTGGCGCTACCGGGCCCGCGACAACCGTTTCGGCCACTACGCCCGGGAGATCCGCCGCGCGGGCGGCCTCGTCGTCCCGGCCCACCCGCACGCCACCTGCATCGGCTGCCACTGGAAGTTCGGCTTCGGCGAGGCGGACGCGGTGGAGGTGTGGAACGGGCCGTACACCCCCGAGGACGAGATCTCGCTGGCCTCCTGGGACAACGCCCTGGTCGCCTCGGCCCGTTCGGGCCACGCCTGGACCCCGGCGATGGGCAACAGCGACGCGCATCGGGCGCCGCAGGCGATCGGGCTCCCGCAGACCGTCGTACTCGCCGACGATCTGACGCGGGAGGCGATCCTCGACGGCATCCGGGCCGGCCACAGCTACGTCGCGGAGTCCTCGGCGGTGTCCGTGAGCTTCTCGGCCGCGAGCGGGCGCGGCGGGCACGCGGGCATCGGCGAGCGCCTGCGGGCCGACTCCGACTCCCCGGTCACGATCCGCCTGGAGGTCACCGGGGCGCCCGGCTGCACCACGCACTTCGTCACCGACCAGGGCACGCTCCACACCACGACGCTCCCGGCGTCCGGGACGGGCACGGTGGAGTGGCGCACGACGCCTTCGTACGCGACGTACGTACGGGCGGAGGTCCGGCATCCGGCGACGGTCCCGGGGCTCCCTGGGGCGCTGGCGGCCATGACGAATCCGGTGTTCCTGGGGTCGGGCCGGGGGAACTGAGCCACGGATCCGGCGGACGGTGGGCCGGCCCGCCGGGCCCGGCGGCGTGGCTGACCTCTGGGTACGGTGGTGAGGCGCCGCGCCACGAGGCCGGCGCGCGCCCGACCCCCTCCGCCGAAATGCCCGGCTGCTCATGATGATCTTCATTGCCGTCAAGTTCACCGTCCGCCCCGACCGCGCGGACGACTGGCTCACGTTGGTCGACGACTTCACGCGGGCCACCCGCGCCGAGGCGGGCAACCTCTTCTACGCGTGGTCGCGCAGCGTGGACGACCCCAACCAGTTCGTGCTGATCGAGGCGTTCGCCGACGCGGCAGCGGGCGAGCGCCACGTGAAGTCGGACCATTTCAAGGCGGGTATCGAGTCGATGGCCGACGCCGTCGCCCGTACGCCGGAGATCATCAATGTCGAGATCCCCGGTCAGGACGGCTGGTCGGCCATGACCGAACTCACCCCTCGCACACCTGCATAAGAAACAAGGACCGGCTCAAGCATCTGCCTTGGGCTGGGGCGGGGCCTGCGAAGGTGACCTGCTCGTGGAATCGCGCAGCTGCTCGTTCATGCGCAGGGCCTCTTCGAGCTGGTCTTCCAGGATGACGATGCGGCAGGCCGCATCGACCGGGGTGCCCCCGTCGACGAGCTCGCGGGCGCGGGCGGCGATACGCAGCTGGTAGCGGGAGTATCGGCGGTGGCCGCCCTCCGAGCGCAACGGGGTGATGAGCCGTGCCTCACCGATGGCGCGCAGAAAAGCGGGGGTCGTGCCGAGCATCTCGGCGGCCCGGCCCATGGTGTAGGCGGGGTAGTCGTCGTCGTCGAAACGTGCTTGCGGACTGGAGTGTTTTTCTACGGTCACTGCCACCTCGTCAACCTGGTCCTCCAACTGCCTGACTGAACGCATCGAGGGACCCTGGCGCCGCATGGCACCAGGGTCCCGAGGAATCAACACCATCTACCGGCTAATGCTGCGCCGGTCCTTTGTTTCCGCGTCTTCGCCCAGCTGGACGGGGATGCGGGGATCGCGAATGCGTAACCGGGGACCACCTTCCAATCCGGGGCCTGCGGTACCCGAGCGGACTGCTCGTCGCTCGGGCGATCCTGATGGCGTCTGCCTCCTTGCTCCTGCTCCTGATCAACAATCTGTCGTACTGCTGGAACTGCGGGACTGCTCGCGGCCCCTGTGAGCCGCCGGCCCGGCAACCAGCGCCAGGACCCCTGCATGCGTCCGGCCCTGCCACTCCACTGCCGTGCCACAATCCGCCCCTGTGGGCCGTCCGGCCCGGCAACCAGCGTGAGGACCCCTGCGTACTCCGGCCCTGACGCTCCGCTGCCGTGCCACAACTCGCTTGAACCTGCATGCGCGGCAGTTCACACCTGCTCGTCCCCGCCGCGCCTCACTTGCTGTCTTGGCTACGAGCAAAACCCTAACCCCAAGAATCGGCGATGTCTACAACAGCCATGGCAGATTTCTTTCACGCCCAGACACCGGAGGTCTGACGCCCGGAGACGCCGGAATCCGGCACGCGTGCGAGCAGAAAGCCCACCGGCAATGTGCCGTCGAGTGTCTGAACGCCGCTTGAGGGGGCAGAATCCCAGTTCTGCAAACCGTGACAACCGATACAGGTGGGGTGTAGACGTATGAACGGCACCAAGATCACTAACGCGTTCGCCCCTCATCGGGCGAAGTCCAAGGGATCCGACGCGTCCGACATCAGCCGGGCCCGCGACACGGCCCACACCTTCGCGGACGGTCTCGGCCTGGCGCCGGACTCCTGCATGGCGGACAACCTCGTCCTGGTGGTGTCCGAGCTGGTCACCAACGCCCTGCGGCACGGCGGCGGGCGCTACCGCCTCGAAATGTCCGCGAGCCCCCATGTGGTGATCGTCGCGGTCAGCGACCCCAGCCCCACTCACCCCCGCGAGCGCACCCCGGACCTGGACGGCGGCGGCGGAGGCTTCGGCTGGCACATGGTCCGCCGGATCGCCCGCACGGTGTGGATCACCGCGGGCCCGGCCCCCGGCAAGACGGTCCACGCCGCCTTCGCACGGTAGCCGGGCCCCCCGGGCGGACGGCTCAGTCCGCGACGACCAGCGCCGGGGTCTCCTTCGTCAGGACCTCGCCGCGGAAGAACGCCGGGCTGCGGCGCTGCATCGCCAGCATGATCAGGACGCCGAGCAGCAGCAGACCCACCGCGATGACGAAGACCGAGCCGACGCCGAAGACCGCGGAGCCGCTGCCGTAGGCCGGGTCCCACATGTCGTACAGCGTCTTGCCGAACACCGCGGTGAGGAGCGTGCCGCCGAGGGCCGGGCACAGGCCCTTGAAGACGAGGTCACGGGCCGAGAGCAGCAGCTCGTGCCGGAAGTACCAGACACAGGCGAACGCCGTCAGCGCGTAGTAGAAGCAGATCATGAGGCCGAGCGCGTAGATCGTGTCGACCAGGACGTGCTCGCTGACCAGGGTCATCACCGTGTAGAAGACGCCGGTCGCGACGCCCGCGACGACCGTGGCGAGGCCGGGGGTCTTGAAGCGCGGGTGCACCCGTGAGAAGGAGCTCGGCAGGGCCTCGTACGCCGACATCGCCAGGACCGTGCGGGCCACCGGGATGAACGTCGTCTGGAGGCTGGCCACGGCCGAGGCGAGGACCGCGACGAAGAGCAGGATGCCGAGCCCGGGGCCCATCACCGGGCCGGCCAGCGCGGCGAACACATTGTCCGAGGTCTCCGGGTTGGCGAGGCCGAGACCGCTGTCGCCGGAGCCGACGACCATCTGGGCCGCGATGGCGGTGGCCAGGTAGGTGCCGACGAGCACGGCCATGGTGACGAGCGCGGCGCGGCCGGGCGTCTTGGCGCTGCCCGTGGTCTCCTCGTTGGCCGTCAGGCAGGCGTCCCAGCCCCAGTAGACGAAGATCGCCAGCGAGAGTCCGGCGGTGAAGGCCGAGAAGGACTGGACCGCGAACGGGTTCAGCCAGGACCAGGAGAAGTCGAGCGAGGTCGCGGCGAAGTCGCCGCTGCCGACCTGCTGGAAAGCCATCGTCACGAAGACGGCCAGGACCACCAACTGGAGTCCCACCAGCGCGTATTGCACGCCCTTCGTCGCGGTCATGCCGCGGTAGCTGATCGCGGTGGCAGCGGCGATCAGGGCGAGGCAGGTGATGATATGGACGGCCTTGTTGTCGTCCAGGGCGGTGATCGAGGCGTTGCCGCTGACCTCACCCGCCAGCAGCCAGAAGTACGAAGTGGCCACACCCGCGAGGTTCGACAGGA
The DNA here is from genome assembly GCF_051131715.1 of Streptomyces sp. A5-4. Lineage (NCBI taxonomy): Bacteria > Bacillati > Actinomycetota > Actinomycetes > Kitasatosporales > Streptomycetaceae > Streptomyces > Streptomyces sp. A5-4. Next base: position 3,230,487 of record NZ_CP178591.1, read on the forward strand.
CGATGATCGTCGCGATGACCAGACCCCACCCGCACATCCAGCCGAGCCGCGGGCCGAACGCCTTCACCGTCCAGGTGAAGGAGGTGCCGCAGTCCGGCATGGCGCGGTTGAGCTCGCGGTAGGCGAAGGCGACCAGCAGCATCGGCAGGAAGCCGGCCAGGAAGACCGCGGGCATCTGCACGCCGACCTCGCCGGCCGTGGAGCCGAGGGTCGAGGTCAGGCAGTAGACGGGGGCCACGGTGGAGATACCGATGACCGCGCTGCCCATCAGGCCGACACTGTCGCCGCCGAGGCCCTTGTCGCGTACGCCGCCGGCGTCGCCCGTGACGTCGACGCCCCTTACCTTGTCCCCGGCCTGGGGCCGGGCTTCCAGCTGAGTCATGAACGCGACGTTAACGGGTGCGTTTTCCACATCCGGAGGCCGACGCTCCACCGGAAGATCCTTGCATTGGCCGGTAATTCATCGCCTGTTCTGCTTGGATTGAAGGCCTAGATCGAATTGGAGGCGAGCATTACCAGGCCATGAAGGAAACTTCCGAAGTGCGGAAATCGCAACACTGTCCGTTATGCCCGTTTTAAAAGTTTCCCGTACCGATCTGCGGCGGGTCAGCCGGGCCAGACGAGAGACTGGATCTCGCTGTACGCGTGCAGTGCGTACGAGCCGACGTCGCGCCCCACACCACTCTGCTTGAAGCCGCCGAACGGCGCCTCCATGTTGCGCCCGATGGTGTTGATCCCGACCCCGCCCGCGCGCAGCCGCCCCGCCACCCGGAACGCTCTCGCCACATCCCCCGACCAGACATAGTCGAGCAGCCCGTACTCGCTGTCCTCGGCCAGGGCGATGCCCTCCTCCTCGTCGTCGAAGGGGACGAGGACCACGACCGGGCCGAAGATCTCCTCGCGGACGACGCGCATGTCGTTCGTACAGTCCGCGAACAGGGTCGGGGCGACATAGAAGCCCCGGTCGAGTGCGGGGCGCTCGCCGCCCGCGACCAGTCTGGCGCCCTCCTTCTTCCCCAGCTCGACGTACGACTCGATGCGGTCGCGGTGGGCCGCCGAGATGACCGGGCCGACCACCGTGCCCCGCTCCGTCGGGTCGCCGACCGTGAGGTGGCCGAGGTATGCGGTGAGCTTCTCGACCAGCCGGTCGTAGATGCCGCGCTGTGCGATCACCCGCGTCGGGGCGGTGCAGATCTGGCCGCTGTAGAAGGAGAACGTCGTACCGATGCCCAGGACCGCCGAGTCCAGGTCCGCGTCGTCGAAGACGACCGCGGCGCCCTTGCCGCCCAGCTCCATCAGCTGCCGCTTCATGCCGCGCCCGCAGACCTCCGCGATGCGCCGGCCGACCGCCGTGGAGCCGGTGAAGCTGACCATGTCCACGTCCGGGGAGTCGACGGCGGCCTCGCCGACGGCCGGCGCGGAGCCCGACACCACATTCACCACACCCGCCGGCACCCCGGCCTCCGCCAGCGCCTCCGCCATCCGGTAGACCGACAGCGGGTCCTGCGGGGCGGGCTTCACCACCACGGTGTTGCCCATGGCCAGCGCGGGCGCGACCTTGCCCGCCGGGTTGGCCCAAGGGTTGTTGTAGGAGGTGATGCAGGTGACCACGCCCACCGGGCGGCGCACCGCCACGGCCCCCAGCACACCCGCCCTGCCCATCGGGCCCGCCTCGTTGATCTGCGGCCCCAGCGGTGTCTCGACGGGCTCAAGGGCTCCGCGCGCGTACCGCCGGAAGCGGGCGATGCCCACCCCGACCTGCATGCCGCGGGCGATACCGGTCGGTGCGCCGCTCTCCCGCTGGGCCAGGCGCGCGTACGGCTCGAACTCCCGCCGCATCAGATCGGCGGCCCGGTCGAGGATCGCGGCCCGCTCCTCCGGTGTCGTACGCGACCAGCCGGCGAAGGCGTCCCGGGCGCAGGCCGTGGCCGCGTACACCTGCTCGCGGCTCGCCTCGGGGGCCGGGCCGACGGTCTCCTCGGTGGCCGGGTCGATCACCTCGTAGTGGCCGCCGCCCGGCTCCACCCACTCACCACCGATGAACAGCCGCTGATCTGAGCCCACTTGGCCTCCCGCTCCCCCCGCGCTCACTTGGTGCTCACCGTCCGGGTGTCGCGGCCCGAGCGCAGGACCGTGCCGGGCACCGCGCCCGTCACCTGGTCGTCGCGGATCGTCTCCACGCCGTTGACGCGTACCGACACCACGCCGATCGCCTTCGCGTCCAGCCGGGGGCTGTCGCCCGGCAGGTCGTGCACGAGTGTGGCCGGGCCCGCTTCGATCCGCTCAGGGTCGAAGAGGACGAGGTCGGCGTGGAAGCCCTCCACGATCCGGCCGCGCTCCCGCAGCCCGAAGAGCTGCGCCGGGTCGTCGGTCAGCATCTTCACGGCCTGCTCCAGCGTCACCAGCTTTCGCCCGCGCAGACAGTCGCCGAGGAATCGGGTGGTGTAGGGCGCCCCGCACATCCGGTCCAGATGCGCGCCCGCGTCGGAGCCGCCGAGCAGCACGTCCTCGTGTCCCCAGGTCTCGCGGCGCAGTTCCCAGGACGCGGGGTCGTTGTCCGTGGGCATCGGCCACAGGACCGTACGCAACTCGTCGTTGGCGCAGATCTCGATGAGGCAGTAGAAGGGGTCCTGGCCGCGTTCGGCGGCGATGTCGTTGACCACCCGGCCGCTGAGGCCCTCGTTCTCCTTGGAGTACGTGTCCCCGACGACGTACCGCCCGAAGTTGGCCAGCCGCCTGAAGACGCCGGCTTCCTTGCTGTTGGCTCGGCGCAGCATCTCGGCGCGGGTGTCGGCGTCCCGCAGCTTCTCGATCCGCTGCGGCACGGGCAGGCTCAGGATGTCGCCCCAGCCGGGGATCAGGTTGAGGGCGCAGAAGGTGCCGAGGGACATGTTCATGGGGGTGAGGATGGGCATGGTGAGGGCGACGATGCGCCCGCCGGCCTTACGGGCCCGTTCGCTCGGAATGAGCTGGCGCGGCACCCGCTCGGGCACGGACGCGTCGATGGTCAGGACGTTCCAGTTGAGGGGACGGCCGGCCGCGGCGCTCATCTCCACGAAGAGGTCGATCTCCTCGTCGTCGAACTGGTCGAGGCAGCCCGCGACGATCGCTTCGAGCTGGGTGCCCTCGTGTTCGGCGACGGCGCGGGACAGGGCGAGCAGTTCCTCGGGCTTGGCGTGCCGGGAGGCGACGGGCTGCCCGTCGCCGTCGGAGTGGGTGGAGGACTGCGTGGTGGACAGCCCCCAGGCCCCCGCGGCCATCGCGTCGTGGAACAGCCGCAGCATGTACGCCATTTGCTGCTCGGTGGGCTGTCCGCCGACGGCGTCGGCGCCCATGACATGACGGCGCAGGGCGCAGTGGCCGACCATGAAGCCCGCGTTGACGGCGATGCGGCCGTCGAGGGCGTCGAGGTATTCGCCGAAGGTGTGCCAGTTCCAGGGCGCGCCCTCTTCGAGCGCGACGAGGGACATGCCCTCGACCTTGCTCATCATGCGGCGCGTGTAGTCGGCGTCCTCGGGCCGGTCCGGGTTGAGCGGCGCGAGGGTGAAGCCGCAGTTGCCGCCGACGACGGTGGTGACGCCGTGGTTGAGGGACGGGGTGGCGTACGGGTCCCAGAAGAGCTGGGCGTCGTAGTGCGTGTGCGGGTCCACGAAGCCGGGGGCGAGGATCAGCCCGGTGGCGTCCTCGGTGGTGCGGGCGGGTTCGGTGAGGGTGCCTTCGGGGGCGATGACGGCGATGCGGCCGTCGCGTATGCCGAGGTCCGCGACGTACCGGGGGCCACCGGTGCCGTCGACGACGGTCGCCGAGCGTATGAGGTGGTCGAGCATGGGGTGGGTCCCTTCTGCGATACGCGGGTGCGGGTGCCGGTGCGGGTGCCGGTGCCGGTGTGGTGCGGGTGCGTGGGGCGGTGCGGGTTTGCCTGCGGCGCTGGTCCCCCTACCCGCCCCTTCCCGAAACCGGGGAGACCCCGGTCCCCCGGGACGCCCTACGGGCGTGTCCTCAAGCGCCGGACGGGCTGGAATTCAGCCCGTCCGGCGCTTGAGGACCGGGGCCCGGGGCGGAGCCCCCACGCGGCGGCAGCCGCAAAATGTCACAGCGGGAAGGGGCGGGTCGGAAACAAGCCCGCCGCAGGCGCCCCCGCGCCCCCGGCTCAGCTGCCCGCCGCCTGCCGGAACCGCGTCGTGCGGTGCACCGGGTCCGTGTCGATCCTCGGGATGACGTGCTCCCCGATCAGCCGGATCGTATTCTTCGTGTCCTCGGGCGACACCCCGATCGGCAGCCCGAACGACAGCTGATCCGCGCCCGCCTGCTCCCAGCGCTTGCACTGCTGGTGCACCTCGTCGGGGTCTCCGCAGATCATCAGCTCCTCGGCGATGAGCAGCTCGATGATCTCCTCGCTGTACTCCGGCAGCAGTTCGGGCCACTGCGGAACGCCCTCGGGCCGCGGGAAGGTGTCGTGGTAGCGGAAGAGCAGCGACTGGAGGTAGTTGAGGCCGCCGCCGACCGCGATCTCGACCGCCTTCTTGTGCGTCTCCGCGCAGATCGCCGTGGACGTCACCATCACGTTGTCGTTGACGAAGTCACCGATCGGCTCCGCGTCCTTGACCGCGTTCTTGTACGACTCGACGACCCACTCCATGTCGGAGACCTTCTGCACGCTGAAGCCGAGGACCCCCAGGCCCTTCTTCCCGGCCATCGCGTACGAGGAGGGCGACCCGGCGGCGTACCACATGCCCGGGTGCGACTTCCCGTACGGCTTGGGCAGGACCTTGCGCGGCGGCAGCGACCAGTGCTTGCCCTGGAAGCCGACGTACTCGTCCTGGAGCCACATCTTGGGGAACTCGGCGATCGTCTCTTCCCAGATCTCCTTGGTGCCGTTCATGTCGGTCATGCCCGGCATGAAGCCAAGGATCTCGTGGCTGCCCGCACCGCGGCCCGAGCCGAACTCGAAGCGTCCCTCGGAGAGATGGTCGAGCATGGCGACCTTCTCGGCCACCTTCACGGGGTGGTTGACGGGGGCGAGCGGGTTGAAGATGCCGGAGCCCAGGTGGATGCGGTCGGTGGCGTGCGCGAGGTATCCGAGGAACACGTCGTTCGCCGAGAGGTGGGAGTACTCCTCCAGGAAGTGGTGCTCGGACGCCCAGGCGTACTTGAAGCCGGACTTGTCCGCCTCGATGACGTACTCGGTCTCCTCGATCAGAGCCTTGTGCTCCGCCTCGGGGTCGACCTTGGCACGTGCGGCGGGCACGTACCCCTGCACAAAGAGCCCGAATTCCAAGGAGATTCACCATCCCTCAGTTGGTCCGACGACCGTCGGCGCCGCGCTGGCCTGACGGATCGTCAGATTACGATGGGGTCGACTGTTCCACTGCCCGTGCGGACCGTCAATAGCTGACGCTTCGTCAGGAGCGGTCAGAAAGCACTCACTCCGGCCAGCCAGCCGCCGTCGATGACGAAGGGCTGGCCCGTGATGTACGAGGAGTCGTCACTGGTCAGGAACAGCGCCAGCGCCGCGACCTCCTGCGGCTGCCCGACCCGCCCCAGCGGCACCAGCTTCTTGTACAGCTTCTCGAGCCCGGCGGCCGATTCTGCGGGGTCGGCCGTGGGGTCGAGCAGGGCCGGATTGCTCATCGCGGTGTCCACCGCCCCGGGGCACACGGCGTTGACCCGGATCCCGCTGCCCGCCAGCTCCACCGCCGCCACCCGGGTCAGCCCCAGGATGGCGTGCTTGGTCGCGGCGTACGCGCCGACGAAGGCCATGCCGGTGAGCGCCGTGTACGAGGCGGTGTTGACGATCGTGCCGCCGCCGGCCGCCGCGATCTCGGGGGCCACGGTCTTGATGCCGAGGAATGTGCCGACCTGGTTGACCTGGACGATCTGCATGAACTCCGCCAGCGGTGTAGAGAGCAGCTCGTTGAAGCGCAGGATCCCCGCGTTGTTGATCAGGCCGTCGATCTTCCCGAAGGCGCTCTTCCCGGCCTCGACGGCCGCCGCCCAGTCCGCCTCCTGGCTCACATCCAGGTGGACGTATTTCGCGGTCTCGGGGCCGAGCTCCTTGGCGAGGGCCTCGCCCTGGTCGTCGAGCACATCACCGAGCAGCACCTTCGCACCCTCGGCGGCGAACAGCCTGGCCTCGTGCTCGCCCTGCCCGCGCGCGGCGCCCGAGATGACGACGACGCGCCCTTCCAGCTTCCCCATGCCGTACTCCTTAGGTATTGAGGTGCGGAGCCACTTCGGCGCCGAACGCGGCTATCTGGTCGGTCAGTTCGGCGCGGTCGCGGCTGCGGAACCGCACCTGGATCTGGTCCACGCCCATCGCGCCGTACGCGCGCAGCGATTCCGCCACGGCGTCGGGCTTCCCGGTCAGCGTGCGGCGCCCGATCGGCCAGGACGCCTCGCCGACGTACAGCGGCTCGGTGATCGCGCCGACGGTGATCGGGTCCTCCACCCCGGCCTCGGAGCGCAGCCGCTTGAGCCTGGCGATCTGGTCGGGCAGCTTGGCCCGCGAGTCGCCCTGCGGGAGCCAGCCGTCACCCCGCACTGCGGCCCGGCGCACGGCGGCCGGCGAGGAGCCGCCGACCCACACCGGGATACGCGCCTGCGCGGGCCTGGGCTTCTGCCCGAGCCCGCTGAAGGAGAACCGCTCCCCGGCGAACTCCGGGTACTCGTCGGGTCCCAGTGCGACCCGGAGCGCGTCGATCGTCTCGTCCAGTACGCCACCGCGGCCGGGGAAGTCTGCCCCGAGCGCCGCGAATTCCTCCTGGACATGCCCGGCCCCGACCCCGAGGACCAGCCGGCCGCCGGAGAGGTGGTCGAGCGTGGCGTACTGCTTGGCGGAGGCGAGCGGGTGGCGCAGCCCGACCACGGCGACATGGCTGAGCAGCAGGACCCGCTCGGTGGCCGCGGCGAGGTAGGAGAGGGTGGCGACGGGGTCGTACCAGACCGTGCTCATCGCGTCGGCGAGGCGGCGCGGGATCGCGACGTGCTCGCAGCTCGCGATGTAGGCGAAGCCCGCGCGGTCGGCGGTGCGGGCGATCTCCACGAGGTCCTCGGGGCCCGCCTCCCCCTCCCAGGCCTCGGCGTACATGGTGCTCTGCGACTGGATCGGGAGCTGCATCCCGTACGACAGACGTCCTGTGGGAAGTATCCGCACCGGGCCGCCTCCTTCCCCTCGACCGATGGGCCGACCGTGACGGCTCGACCGTGATGGACGGGCTCATCGTCATACCTGACGATTCATCAGACAAGGGGTAGGGAGGTGCGCGCGGCCGGCGGACACCCCCTAGGCGCCGGGGCCCGCCCAGAGTCCGTCGCTCGTGAGCCCGAGCAGGTCGATCGCGTTGCCGCGCACGATCCGGTCCACCACGTCCGCGTCCAGGTGTCCCATCTGCTCCTCGCCGACCTCCTTGGACTTGGGCCAGGTGGAGTCGGAGTGCGGGTAGTCCGTCTCGTACAGGACGTTGCCGACGCCGATCGAGTCGAGGTTCTTCAGGCCGAACGCGTCGTCGAAGAAGCAGCCGTACACATGCCCCGCGAACAGCTCCGACGGCGGTCGCAGCACCTTGTCCGCCACCCCGCCCCAGCCGCGGTTCTCCTCCCACACCACGTCCGCGCGCTCCAGGATGTACGGGATCCAGCCGATCTGCCCCTCCGCGTACATGATCCGCAGACGGGGGAAGCGCTCGAACTTGCCGCTCATCAGCCAGTCGACCATCGAGAAGCAGCAGTTGGCGAAGGTGATCGTGGAGCCCACCGCGGGCGGCGCGTCGGCCGAGGTCGACGGCATCTTCGACGAGGACCCGATGTGCATGGCGATCACCGTGCCGGTCTCGTCGCACGCCCGCAGGAACGGGTCCCACTCGTCGGTGTGGATGGAGGGCAGCCCCAGGTGCGGGGGGATCTCGGAGAACGCGACCGCCCGTACCCCGCGCGCCGCGTTCCTGCGCACCTCGGCCGCCGCGAGCTCCGCGTCCCACAGCGGGACCAGGGTGAGCGGGATCAGCCGGCCGTGCGCGTCGGGGCCGCACCACTCGTCGACCATCCAGTCGTTGTACGCCCGCACCCCGAGCAGGCCCAGTTCGCGGTCCTTGGCCTCGGTGAAGGTCTGGCCGCAGAAGCGCGGGAAGGTCGGGAAGCACAGGGCGGACTGGACGTGGTTCACGTCCATGTCGTCGAGGCGCTCGGGGACCGAGAAGGATCCCCGCCGCATCTGCTCGAAGGTGATGACTTCGAGCTTGATCTCGTCCCGGTCGTAGCCGACCGCGGTGTCGAGGCGGGTGAGCGGCCGGTGCAGGTCCTCGTACACCCACCAGTCGCCCATCGGCCCGTCGTCGCCCTTCGCCCCCATCACCGGGGCGAACTTTCCCCCCATGAAGGTCATTTCCTTCAAAGGCGCACGAACCACCCTCGGGGCGATGTCCTTGTACTTGGACGGGAGCCGGTCCCGCCAGACGTTGGGGGGCTCAACCGTGTGGTCGTCCACCGAGATTATCTTCGGGAAGGTCTCCATGTGAACCACGGTAGCGCCGATCTGACGATCCGTCAGCTCCCTGATGGCGGACAGCTCGGTTCCGGTGCTGACGCAACCGCCACGGACAAGGCAAACTGACCCTTGCGACCGGGCGGTAACGGCAGGGGGAGCGCTATGGACGACATACCTCGGACACCGGGGAAGCGAAGTCCCGACCCCGGCCGACGGACCGGCACGGGAGGCACCGGGACGGGATCCGCCCTGCGCTTCGGCGTACTGGGACCGGTCCGCGCCTGGCGGGGCGAGGAACTGCTCAACACCGGTTCACCGCAGCAGCGCGCGCTGCTCGCGGCCCTGCTGCTGCGCGAGGGACGGACCGCGACGGCCGCCGAGCTGATCGACGCGCTGTGGGGCGAGGACCCGCCGTCGCAGGCGCTGGCCGCGGTACGGACATACGCCTCGCGGCTGCGCAAGGCGCTGGATCCGGGGGTGCTGGTCAGCGAGTCCGGCGGGTACGCGATACGGGCGGACGCCGAGACCCTGGACCTGGCGGTCGCGCAGGAACTGGCCGCCGGGGCCGAGAAGGCCCGCAACTCCGGCGACCGGTTCGGCGCCCGCACTCTGATCAACGAGGCCCTGGCGCTGTGGGACGGCGAGCCGCTCGCCTCGGTCCCGGGGCCGTACGCCGAGACGCAGCGCACCCGGCTCGACGAGTGGCGCCTGCAGCTCGTCGAGACCCGCCTCGACCTGGACCTGGAGGTCGGCCACCACGCGGAGGCGATCTCGGAGCTGACCGCGCTGACCGCCGCGCACCCGCTGCGCGAGCGCCTGCGCGAACTGCTGATGCTCGCGCTGTACCGCAGCGGCCGGCAGGCCGAGGCCCTGGCGGCGTACGCCGACACACGCCGCCTGCTGGCCGACGAGCTGGGCGTGGACCCCCGCCCGGAGCTGGCCGCGCTCCAGCAGCGCATCCTGGAGGCCGACGCCGACCTGGCCCGCCCGGTGGAACCGCCGCCATCCGCGGCCCCCACCGTCGTGCGGCCCGCCCAACTGCCCGCTACCGTCCCCGACTTCACCGGCCGGGCCTCGTTCGTCAGCGAGCTCGGCAACCGGCTCGCCGCCGCGGAGTCCAGCGTCATGGCGGTCTCCGCCCTGGCCGGCATCGGCGGTGTGGGCAAGACGACCCTCGCGGTGCATGTCGCGCACGCGGCCCGCCCGCACTTCCCCGACGGCCAGCTGTACGTCGACCTGCAGGGCGCGGGCTCGCGCTCGGCCGAGCCCGCCACCGTCCTCGGCTCGTTCCTGCGCGCGCTGGGCACGCCCGACCCGGCCATCCCCGACACCCTCGACGAGCGCGCCGCCCTCTACCGCTCGACGCTGGACGGCCGCCGGATCCTGGTCCTGCTCGACAACGCCCGCGACGCCGCCCAGATCCGCCCGCTGCTGCCCGGCACGACCGGCTCGGCGGCCCTGGTGACGAGCCGGACCCGGATGGTCGACCTGGCCGGGGCGCACCTCATCGACCTCGATGTGATGTCCCCCGACGAAGCCCTCCAGCTCTTCACGAAGATCGTCGGCGCGGAGCGCGTCCGGTCCGAGCGCGAGGCCGCCCTCGACGTCGTGGGCGCCTGCGGCTTCCTCCCGCTGGCCATCCGCATCGCCGCCTCCCGGCTGGCGGCCCGCCGCACCTGGACGGTCTCGGTGCTGGCGGCGAAGCTCGCGGACGAGCGCCGTCGCCTCGACGAGCTCCAGGCGGGCGACCTGGCCGTCAAGGCCACCTTCGAGCTGGGCTACGGCCAGCTGGAGCCGCAGCAGGCGCGCGCGTTCCGCCTACTCGGCCTGGCGGACGGCCCGGACATGTCACTGGCGGCGGCAGCGGCCGTACTCGACCGGTCCTTCCAGGACACCGAGGACCTCCTCGAATCCCTCGTCGACACGTCCCTGCTGGAGTCGGCGGCACCCGGGCGCTACCGCTACCACGACCTCGTACGGCTCTACGCGCGTTCCTGCGCGGAACGCGACGAGCCGACGCCGGGCGGGCGGGACGCGGCGATGTCCCGGCTGCTCGACTTCTACCTGGCGACGGCGGCGACGGTGTACGCGCTGGAGCGGCCGGGAGACCGGCTGGTGGACCACCTGGAGCCCGCCCACTACCCGGGCCTGCACTTCACCGACGGGCACGCGGCCGTCGACTGGCTGTACATCGAGGCCAACTGCCTGCTGGCCTGCGTCCGGCAGAGCAGCTCGGGCCACACCCTCAGGCGCGCCGTCGATCTGCTCTGGGCCGCGAAGGACCTCGCCGAATCGGGCGCCAACTCCCACGAGTACGAGACGACCGCGGTGGCCGCCCGCGACGCCGCGCACGCCGCCGGAGACACCCGGGCGGAGGGCCGCGCCCGCACGACGCTGACCAACGCGCTCCTCGTGTCGGGCCGCTTCGACGCGGCGGACGAGGAAGCCAGGCTCGCGACCGTGCAGGCTCGCGCGGCCGGGGACCCCGTGCCCGTCGCGTGGGCGTCCAACGACCGCGGCATCATCGCGCTCTACCAGAACCGGCACGCGGACGGCGAGCACTACCTGCGCGACGCCATCGACAACTTCCGCGCCTGCGGCAGCCGCCCCGGCGAGGCCAGCGCCCTGTGCAATCTCTCCCGTATCCACGTCTCCATGAACCGGACGTCCAGCGCGGTCGAACTCGCCGAACAGGGCATCGCGATCTACGACGAACTCGGCCTGACCCTGCGCCTCGCCAACGGCCGGTTCGCCTTGGGCATCGCCCTGACCGCGGCGGGCCGCCCCGACGAGGCACTCGACGAGCTCGGCGAGTCGCTGCTCGTCTTCCGGGACAACCGCCAGCGTCTGTGGGAGGGCACCACCCACTTCCGCATCGCCCAGGCCCACCTCACCGCACAGCGCCCCGCACAGGCGGCGCAGCACGCGGAGCAGGCTCTCGCCCTGCACTGCATCGGCGGCGACTGGATGCGCGGCAATGTCCTGACCACTCTGGGGCGGGCCCTCGACCGGCTCGGCCAGGTGGACCGGGCACGGGCCTGCTGGCGGGAGGCGCTGAGCATCTACGAGGTGACCGGCGCCGCGGAGGCCGACGAAGTACAGGCCCTCCTGACGCCCCTGTCGGCTGCCTGAGGCCGTTCACCGGGTCGTTCATCGATTGTTTATCGGGGCCCGGCATTCTCCAGGTTAACGAGCTGTCACGCCGGGGGGCAGACGGTTCGCCGAGGGTTTCACCGTAAGGTGAACGACCCCAGAACGCCCGTTCGACGACCCCGGGGGAGTTGTCGAACGGGCGTCCGCCGACGCGAGAACTGCCACACAACGGGAGACGAGCATGAGCGACGCCAAGAAGAGCGAAGAGATCACCACCGAGGACAACCACGCCGGGACGCCGGGCGCGGGCAAGCCCAAGATCACCACCCTGGACAACCACGCCGGGTCCGAGGGTGCGGGCACGATCACCACACAGGACAACCACGCGGGGTCCGAAGGAGCCTGAGGCTTCGGACCGAACGGGGGGCGGGAACGACCGCGGTGGCGCGGAGGGGATGCCACCGCGGTCGCCGCACGTCCGGACACACGGGCCCGCGTGTCCGGGCGGGCGGGCGCCGGAGGCCGGGGGCGCGGGCACCGTATGCGCGAGGCCGGAGCGCCGGAGCCCGGCGCTCCCCCGTGCCCGCGTCACCGTGTCACCGCTGCGCGGGGTGCGTCACCCGGCCGGTGACCGCAGCTCCATCTTCAGCACCTTGCCGCTCGCGTTGCGCGGCAGCTCCGTCACGAACTCGATCTCCCTGGGCACCTTGTAGTTCGCCATCTCGCGGCGTGACCAGGCGATCAGGTCGTGCGCCGTGAGCGTCGCCCCCGGGCGGCGGACCGCGTACGCCTTGCCCGTCTCGCCCAGCCGCGGGTCGGGGATGCCGACCACCGCGACTTCGGCGATGTCCGGGTGCAGGCCGAGGAGTTGCTCGATCTCCGCCGGATACGCGTTGAAGCCGCCGACGATGAACATGTCCTTGATCCGGTCGGTGATCCGCAGATTGCCCGCCGCGTCCAGCACGCCGACGTCGCCGGTGCGCAGCCAACCGTCCGGGGTGAACGCGTCCGCCGTGCCGGCCGGGTCCTCGAAGTAGCCCCGCATGACGTTGAAGCCCCGCACCAGGACCTCGCCGGGTGCACCCGGTTTCCCCGCGACCTTGACCTCCGTGCCCGGGATGGCCCGGCCCGAGGTGGCCGCGATGGTCTCCGGCGGGTCGCCGCGCCGGCACATGGTCACGATGCCGGACGCCTCCGAGAGGCCGTACGCCGTGAGGACCGTCGTGATGTGCAGCTCGGTGCGGAGGCGTTCGACGAGCTGCAGCGGGACGACCGCGGCGCCCGTCACCACCAGGCGCAGGGCCGACAGGTCGTGGTCGTCGCGGGCCGGGTGGTCCAGGAGCGACTGGTGGAGCGTGGGCGGGCCCGGCAGGACCGAGATGCGTTCGGCGGCGATGTTCGCCAGCACCGTGTCGACGTTGAAGACCGGCTGCGGGATCATCGTCGCGCCGCGCATCAGACAGGCGATGATGCCGGCCTTGTAGCCGAAGGTGTGGAAGAACGGGTTGACGATCAGGTAGCGGTCGCCCTCGCGCAGGCCTGCCAGATCGCACCAGATGTCGTAGCCGCGCAGGGTCTGCTCATGGGTGATCACCGCGCCCCGGGGGCGGCCCGTCGTGCCCGAGGTGAAGATGATGTCGGACGGGGACGCGGCGTCGATCGTGTCGGCGCGGGCGCGGACCTCGGCGGACGACACCACCTCGCCGGAGGCCAGGAAATCCTTCCAGGTACGGAAGTTCTCCGGTGCGTCGTCGGCGAGGACCACCACCTCCTGAAGGTGCGGGAGGGACGGGAGCGGGCCCGTGCCGGAGCCCTCCGTCGTCGCCCTGCGCAGCGAGGCGACGTACGACGTGCCGAGGAAGGCGCCGGTCACGAAGAGCAGTTTGGCGCGGCTGCCGGCCAGGACATACGCCGCTTCCGCGCCCTTGAAGCGGGTGTTGAGCGGGACCAGGACCGCCCCCGCCGTCACCGCCCCGAGCGCGCAGACGATCCAGTCCAGGGTGTTGGGCGCCCAGACGGCGACCCGGTCGCCTGGCTCGACGCCGCGCGCCATGCAGGCCGCGGCGGCCCGTTCGACGCGCTCGCCCAGCTCGGCGTACGAGACACGGGTGCGGCCGTCGACCACGGCCTCGCGCTCGCCGTACCGTTCGGCGGCGCTGCGCACCAGCTCCGGGATGCTGTCCCATTCGACGTCCGCGCCCATAACAAGCCCTCCCACAGCAGTAGCTGACTATCCGTCAGATTAGCGGTAGCCTGACGCGCTGTCAGTAGTCGCGACCATCGCGGAGGGCCCATGGCGACGCTCAAGGATGCGACAGCGATAGTCGGCACGGGCCAGACGCCCTTCGCCAAGCAACTCCCCTATTCCGAGAAGACCCTGGCCTGTCAGGCCATCCTCTCCGCGCTCGCCGACGCCGGGATCGACCCCTCCGAGGTGGACGGCATGGCCTCGTACACGATGGAGGAGACCGACGAGGTCGAGGTGGCGAAGTCCATCGGCGCCGGGGACATCACCTTCTTCTCCAAGGCCGGTTACGGCGGCGGCGGTTCCTGCGCCACCGTCGCCCACCTCGCCGCGGCCATCACCACCGGCCAGGCGAGCGTGGGCGTGGCCTGGCGCTCACGCAAACGCGGATCGGGCCCGCGCCCGTGGAAGAACACCGCCGTCCAACTGCCCACCCCCGCCCAGTGGACCCGCCCCTTCGGCCTACTGCGGCCCGCCGACGAGATCGGGATGCTGGCGCGCAGATACATGCACGAGTACGGCGCCACGCGCGACCACCTCTTCAATGTCGCCCTGGCCTGCCGGAACCGGGCCAATCAGAACCCGGCCGCGATGATGTACGAGCGCCCGCTGACCCGCGAGATGTACATGACGTCCCGCTGGATCAGCGACCCGCTGTGCCTCTTCGACAACTGCCTGGAGACCGACGGCGCGCTGGCCTGCGTCATCGTCTCCGCCGAGCGGGCCCGCGACTGCCGGCAGAAGCCGGTGTACGTGCACTCCGCCGCGCAGGGCCTGCCCACCCAGCACCACGGGATGGTCAACTACTGGAACGACGACCCGCTGACCGGCCCCTCCTGGGCTGCCGCCCGACATCTGTGGAAGCAGGCCGACTTCGGCCCCGACGACGTCGATGTCGCGCAGATCTACGACGCCTTCACGCCGCTGATCCCGCTCTCCCTTGAGGGCTACGGCTTCTGCGGGCGGGGCGAGGGCGCCGCGTTCACCGAAGGCGGCGCGCTGGAGAGCGGCGGACGGCTGCCGATCAACACCGGCGGCGGGGGGCTGTCCGAGGCGTACGTCCACGGCTTCAACCTCATCACCGAGGGCGTCAGGCAACTGCGCGGCACCAGCACCGCGCAGGTCCCCGGCGCCGCCACCTGCCTGGTTACAGCGGGCGAGGGCGTGCCCACCTCCGCGATCCTGTTGAGGAGTTGAGATGCGATGAGCGAGAGCCCGGCGCCCCCGGCCCTGCTGACCCCCGTGATCGACGAGGACGGCGCGCCCTTCTGGGAGTACGCCGCCCGGGGCGAGCTGCGCGTCCAGGCCTGTGCCTCGTGCGAAGAGCTGCGCTTCCCGCCGCGACCCTGCTGCCCGCACTGCCGGTCCTTCGACAGTGAGTGGCGCCTGATGAGCGGCAAGGGCCGGATCTGGTCGTACGTGCTGCCGCACCCCCCGCTGCTGCCCGCGTACGCGGCGCAGGCCCCGTACAACGCGGTGATCGTCGAGCTGACGGACGCCCCGCACATCCGGCTCGTCGGCAACGTGGTCACCGCACCCGGCGCCGCGCTCGACTCGGTCGATCCGGCGCGCCTGCGCATCGGGGCCCGGGTGCAGGTGGCCTTCACGGACACCGGTGACGGCATGGCGGTGCCGCGCTGGCTGCTGGAGCGGCCATGAGCATCCGGGTCGAGCGGGACAAGGTGAGCGGGGTCGCGGTCGTCACCCTGGACCGCGAGGCGAAGCACAACGCGATCGACTTGGCGACGGCGGCCGAACTGGCCGCAGTCTGGCGGGAGTTCCGCTTCGACGAGAGCGTCCGGGCGGTCGTCGTGACAGGTGCGGGCTCGAAGGCCTTCTGCACGGGGATCGACCGGGGGGTCGACGTCCCGCAGCCGCCCTCGCCGTACTCGATCGACGATCCGCTGATCTCCATCGGGCCCAAGGCGAACGACCTCTGGAAGCCGGTCGTCGCGGCGGTCCGGGGGATGGCGTGCGGCGGGGCGTTCTATCTGCTGGGCGAGGCGGAGTTCGTGGTCGCCGCGGACGACGCGACGTTCTTCGATCCGCATACGACGTACGGGATGGTCAGCGCGTACGAGGCGATCTACATGGCGCAGCGGATGCCGTTCGGGGAGGTCGCCCGGATGTCCCTGATGGGGACGGCGGAACGGCTCTCGGCGCGCCGGGCCCACGAGATCGGCCTGGTGTCCGAGCTGACCCCGCCCGGCGAGGAAGTGGCGGCAGCGGTGCGCTCGGCCGAGGTGATCGCTTCGTACCCGACCGGGGCGGTGCAGGGGACGGTGCGTGCGGTCTGGGCGGCGAAGGAGGGCGCCCGGAGCGCGGCGTTGGCCCAGGCGCCCCAGCTGATCGCGCTCGGGAATCTGCCGCCGGAGCGACAGGCGGAGTTGTTCGGCAGCCGAGGTGGCGGCTTTCGGGTGCGCTAGGTGGGCGGTTGCGTCGCGGGTCCGCCGCACGGCGACCACGACATCGTGGAGGTACAATTGCCACAAATCGCCTCAGCGTCGCCTTCCCGAGGCGCTCCTAGGCGACTGCTACTCCGCCCCTGGAGGACGTCATGTCCGGCCTCGTCCGCAAGAGCCTCGGTTCACCCGACGAAACCCGCCCCTTCGAAGAGAAAAAGGGGAAACTCGAACTCGTCAACTGCGAAGCGGGCCCGGTGGGACGGGCGACCTTCGAAGCCGGTTGGCAGTGGTCCAAGCACGTCAAGCCGATCGCCAAGACCGAGAGCTGCCAAGCCGCCCACTCGGGCTATGTGATCTCGGGCCGCATGAAGATCGTCATGGATGACGGCGGAGCCGATGAGTTCGGCCCGGGCGACGTCATGATCTGCCCGCCGGGTCACGATGCCTGGACCCTCGGCGATGAGGCGTGTGTCGTCGTCGACTGGTCGGGGTTCAGCGACTACGCCAAGCGGTAGCCGAAACCCGGCCCCGCTCTCGGGCCCCGGGTCGGCCACGGAACCCTCGCCGGGGCGGCCCGCGGTGGCCGCGTCGGCCGTACCGCGCCCCTCCGGCCTCCGGACGCCTCGGCACCCGATCACGTGACGTGGGGAGTTGGAGGGGCGGGCAGGTGGTTCCTTCTCCCGGTTCCTCAAGGAGTGGCGCGGCCGACCGGGACGCGCTCTGCCGGGTCCCGGTCGCGACCTGCGCGAATACGCCGAGTTCTGGCGTCAGGAAGCCGTCCGCTGCACGTTCTTCAGCGTGCACCTGCCACCCGAGGTCGCGCCCTCCTTGGGCACGTACGGCGTGGCGACATCGAGCGTGTCCGTCTGACCCGCGAGGACCATCGGGATGCTGGGGTCGCGCTCGCCAACGGTCGCGCCGCTCGGGTCGGTGAAGGACACCGTGAAGGAGTACGTGTACGTCTCCGACGCGCTGCTGTTCGTCGCCCTGACCGAGGCGACGATGCCCCGGGCGGAGTCGTACTCGCAGGTGTCGATCCGGACGTCGTTGGCGCCCTTGTTGCCACTGCTGCCGGAGACCGAACCCGTGGTGCCCGAGGAGGTCGTGCCGCCGGTGGTGGAGGAGGAGGAGGAGGAGGAGGAGGAGGAGCCGCCCGATGTCGAGTCGTCGTCGTAGCTCGACCCGCCGCTGCTGCTACTGCTCGAACTGCCGCTACTGCCACTGCTGTTGCTGCCGCAGCTGCCACCGTGGGAGCCACGGGCCCCGGTCAGTGCGACGACAGCGATACCGCAGATGGCGACCGCGCGGACATGACGAAGCTGCACGCTTCAACCCCCGTTGAAATCGTTATGTTTGGCGCCCGGTTGACGGGCGCGCGTCACAGTAGAGCGCGGTCGGACGCACTGGCAAACGCACGTCTTCAAGCAGCGGCCGGCCCGTGGCCGATCGCCTCCGCACGACGGGCGTGGCGTCGTGATCGAGCGCCCGAGAGCCGCCCGAAAGAGGTGGGTGATGGTCCGCAGCTTCCTCGGCTGGATCCTCGCTCTCGTGGGAGCGACGGCAGCCGTACTGAGCACCTGCCACGCCTGGTTGGGCGATCGGCGCGGTCGTGACTACCGCATCGAGGATCTGTTCAACGGCATCACCGGCACCCATGCGCAGCTGGTCGGCTCGATCATTCTGCCGTTCGCGTTCGCGGCCGTGGTGACCCTGATCGGCCTGTTGCTGCGGTCCAGGCCGCTGGTCGCGCTCGCCGGGACGGTCGTGCTCGGGTTCACCATCCTGTGGATGGTCCGCACGGGCATGGCCGAGGGCGGCCTCGCGGTGAACTCCGACGGTACGGGCCTGAAGCTCGGCGTCGCGTACGCGCTCGGCGGCGGCCTGCTCCTGCTGCTGGCCGCCGGCGTCCTGCGCGGCCGTCGCGGGGGCGGCGCAGGGGCCGCCCCGGCGGACCCGGCGGAGGAGGAGCCCCGCCCCTGGTATCCGGCGCCGGACGAGTCGCAGCCGCCGTACCCGAGGGCATAGCGGCCACGCCCGTCAGGCGTTCGCGGCCCCGGAACGGCCCGTCGCCGTACCCTTCACCGCGTCCAGCGCGTACACACAACGGTCCTTGCTGCACGCGTAGATGACGCCGTCCTGCGCCACCAGGGACCCGGTGATCTCGCCGCCGGTCGCCAGCTTCCAGCGCAACTGGCCGCCGCTCGCGTCCAGTGTGTAGAGGCAGTGGTCCGCGGAGCCGAAGTGGACCCGGCCGTCGGCGACCACCGGCGCGCCGACGACCTCGCCGCCCGCCGCGAAGCGCCACTTGGGCGTGCCGGTGACCGCGTCCAGGGTGTAGAGCGCACTGCCGCTGCCCACATGGACGTTGCCCGCGGCGACCAGGACCGGTTCGATGGACTGGCGGGACTCGGTCGCGATCCGCCAGCGGTCCTTGCCGGTGGACGCGTCGAGGGCGTACACCGTGCCGAGGTAGTCGGCGAGGTAGACACCGCCGCCGGTGACGGCCGGCCCCGGCGCGAAGGCGGGCGCGCTGAGGAAGACCGCCGGGGCCTCGAAGTGCCAGCGCACCCGGCCGCTGACGGTGTCGATGGCGAGCACGCGCGTACCGGCGGAGACATACACATAGCCGTCGGGCGCCGGCGTCACCCGCACCGGGACCCCGCCGCAGGAGGCCGCGTCGCCGATCGGGTACGACCAACGCTCGCTGCCCGTACGGGCGTCGAGGGAGCGCAGCCGCGCGTCCTGCCACACGTACACCGCGTCGTCGTGCAGCGCGGGGCCCGCCTCCGGGGTCTCGAAGTCGGTCTGCGCGCCGCTGAGTTCCCACAGCTTCTGGCCGTTCGCGGCCTCCCAGGCCTGGACCCCGCCGCCGCGGGTACCGGTGACCACCGTGCCGCGGCCCGCCTTGAGCGAGTACACCCAGGCGTCGGTCTGCAGCCGCCACCGCTCCGCGCCGTCGGCGGCGTCGAGCGCGTACAGGGTGGGGCCGTCGGAGGCGTGTATACGACCGCCCGCGACCGCCATCGCCCAGGCGACGTCACTCGTCTTGAACTGCCGCCGGCCGCTGGCCACGTCGAGGGCGTGCACCTCGAAGGAGGTGACGTAGACGAGGCCGCCCGCGACCGCCGGGGTGCCCCACACATCGTTGGACATCCGGAACCGCCAGGGCCGCCATGCCCCGGACGGCCCCGCGCCGTCGGCCGGAGGTGCGGGCGCCGGTACGGACGGGGGCCGCAAGTGCTGGGAGGGTGCGTACGGGGACGACGAGAGGGCCGACGCGTGCCGCGGCACGACACCGGTCGGCGCGTCCGCACCGTTAACCGGGGCCACCGTCATCCCGGCGGGCGGCCTGATCCAGCCGGTGGCCTGACCCGCCTGGGCCGGCGCGGCCCCGGCGTGCGCCTCGGCGACCCGTGGGCCCGGTCCGATCGGCACCTTCACCCCGGGCAGCCGCACGGCGTGCTGCGGGGCCTGCGCCGCGTGGGCGCCCGCGCCGCGGGCCCCCTGCGCGGCCGGTGCGCCCTGGGCGGCGTGCGCGGATCGCAGCTGAACACCCTGACCCTGGCCCGGTGGCTGCGCGTACGAGGGCGGCGGGGCCGTCGGCGGGCCCGGCGGGCGCGGTGGTGTCGTGGCCTGAGCCCGGACCGGGGGCGCGCTCGGCACGGACGTGCGCCCGCCCCGGCGCTGCTCGATCATCGCGGTGGCGCGCGGCGGCAGCCAGGCGGACGCCGTACCGCTGTCGTCCTGGCCCGAGGCGAAGAGGTGCGGCGCGAGCTGCGACTGGAGGTCGGCCGGGCTGGGCCGCAGTGGCGCTTCCAACCCCATGCATGACTTGATCAGCGGTCGCAGTTCGTCGGGCAGGCCCTCCAAGTTGGGGCCCTCCCGCAGCAGCATGAAGACGGTCTCGACCGGGTTGGCACCGTGGAAGGGCGCATGCCCGGTCGCCGCGAAGACCAGCGTCGACCCGAGCGAGAAGACGTCACTGGCACCCGTCACGCTGCGCGAGTCCCGCGCCTGCTCGGGCGACATGTACGCGGGCGTGCCCACGGCCACGTTGGTCATGGTCAGCCGGGTGTTGGAGACCCCCGACGCGATACCGAAGTCGATGACGCGCGGACCGTCCTCCACCACCAGGACGTTCGACGGCTTGAGGTCGCGGTGGACCAGGCCCGCGCCGTGGATCGACTGCAGGGCCTCGGCGATACCGGCGGCCAGCCAGCGCACCGCCTGGGCGGGCATCGGCCCGCACTCATTCACTATTTCCTCGAGGGAGGGAGCGGGGACGTACGCCGTGGCGAGCCACGGCACCGCCGCCCGCGGATCGGCGTCCACGACGGCCGCCGTGTAGAACCCACTGACGGCCCGTGCCGCCTCCACCTCACGCGTGAAGCGGACGCGGAACAGCTGGTCCTCGGCGAGCTCGGTCCTTACCGTCTTGATCGCCACTCGTCGGCCCGACGCCGAGCGCGCGAGATAGACCAGCCCCATGCCGCCGGCCCCGAGCCGGCTCAGCACCTCGAACGGGCCGATCCGCCGCGGGTCGTGCTGCGTCAGCTGCTCCATCACTTGCCTGCCACCTCCCCCTACAAGGCCGCGAACACAGCCCCATGCAGCGTCTCACCACTGGGCACCACCCAGCGGTGCGCACCCTGATTCTTCCTGTCGGAGCCGGTGGAGGCGAACCCAGGGCCGGACCGGGGTGTCTCACCTCGATTCGGACACATCACACAGGTGCAGTTTGCGCACTTTGCCCGTATTTACGCGTAATGCCTGGCGGTTCAGGCCGCGCGGACACGCCGACCGGGCCCGATCGGACGTGCCGAATCCGTTCTCAGATCGTCTCCGGCTCCGCCAGAATGGCGAAAGTCGCGCCCTGATTGTCGACGAGCACCGCGATCCGCCCGAACGGGGTGTCGACCGGCGGCAGCTGGACGCGCCCGCCGAGGCGCTGGGCCGCCGCCACGGTTCCGTCGCAGGACTCGACGACGAAGTAGACCAGGAAGTGGTCGGGCATCTCGACGGGGAAGGCCTCGCTCATGACGCTGCGGCCCGTGATCGCGGTCTCGGGCCCCGGCTCGGTGCCGGCCGGGGACCAGGCGCGGAAATCGACGCCCGCGTCGCCCTGGTCGTGTCCTTCGAAGCCGAAGACCGTCTCGTAGAACGGGTCGATCAGCTCCTTGTCGTGCGTGTAGACCTCGGTCCAGCAGAAGGAGCCCGGCTCGTCCCGCTTCTCGAAGCCACTGTGCGTGCCCGCCTGCCAGAGCCCGAAGACACCACCGTTGGGGTCGGCGGCCACCGCCATCGTGCCGAGCGGCGGGACGGCGACCGGGTCGGTCAGCAGCTGGCCGCCCGCCGCCCGGACCTTCGCGGCGAGGGCGACGACGTCGTCGGCGGCGAAGTAGACACCCCAGGCGGTGGGCATGCGGCCGTCACTCTTGGGCGCCAGGGCGGCGACCTTCCTGCCGTCACTGAGCGCGTTCACGAACGGGCTCCGCGCGGCGCCGCCCCCATCGGCGAACGTCCACCCGAAGAGTGAACCGTAGAAGCGCTTGCCCGCTTCGAGGTCGTCGAGCGTCACGTCCACCCAGCAGGGCGTGCCTTCTGCGAATACGGCCATGGGGCCAAAGTAGCCAGCGCACCCGCCCCGCGCAGCCGAAAGGAATCGAACAATTGATTCAATATCGGGCCATTACCCATGCCTCCCATGGGTTGTCCACCGAAGTTGTCCACAGGCTGTTGATAAGACTATTCGTGGCGGAGTGGCCGGACATCCATGTCAGGGGTCCGCGAGAAAGGGCCGCCGAGAGGCGACCGGGACGGGCTCGCCGCGACCCTCGGGATCCGGCCACGGGGGGCTTCGAGAATCCGGCCACCGGGTGTCCGGGGCCGGACCGGCGGTACGTACGGGTGACGCCCGGTCCCCGCCCGGCGCACGCCCTCTTCCCCATTTGCAGTCGGCCGAATCGCGCTCCGATCACCCCTCGGTAAGCTGACGGCATGACAGGACAAGTACGCACCGTCGACGGCCGCGTAGCCGGACGACGCGGCCAGGCGACGCGGCAGAAGCTGCTCGACTGCCTCAGCGAAATGCTCAGCTCTTCGCCCTACCGGGACGTCAAAGTCATCGACGTGGCCCGCAAGGCGGGGACTTCACCCGCGACGTTCTACCAGTACTTTCCGGACGTAGAGGGCGCTGTCCTCGAAATCGCGGAAGAAATGGCCAAGGAGGGAGCCGGGTTGACCGAGCTCGTCTCCGCCCGTTCCTGGGTGGGCAAAGCGGGCTGGGCCACCGCGGAGGAACTCGTCGAGGGCTTCCTCGAATTCTGGCGCAGGAACGACGCGATTCTGCGCGTGGTCGACCTGGGCGCGGCCGAGGGCGACAAGCGGTTCTACAAGATCCGCATGAAGATTCTGAACTCGGTGACCAATTCCCTTACGGACTCGATGAAGGACCTCCAGTCCAAGGGCAAGGTCGACAAGGACGTCAGCCCCGCGGCGATCGCCGGCTCACTGGTCGCGATGCTGGCCGCGGTCGCCTCGCACCAGAAGGGTTTCACGACCTGGGGTGTGAAGCAGTCCGAACTCAAGCCCAATCTCGCGCTGTTGGTCCATCTCGGCATCACCGGCAAGAAGCCGACGAAGTAGTCGGCGAAGTAGTCGGCGAAGTAGTCGGCGAAGTAGTCGGCGAAGTAGCTGCCGAAGTGGCCGAAGGCAGCCGATCGACCGGCTGGACCGGGCGGACCCGGTCCACGACGGACGACCGACGAGCAAGCAGCGATGCGCGATCAGCGAGCAGACGGCGATTAGTGGGTAGCGGATAGCAGATATCGGACAGCGAGTAGCGAACGAGGTGCACCGGCGGCTTCACCGCCGGCCCCGGTCCTGTCACGTCGGCGGCGGACCCCCCTCACCCGGGTGGTCCGCCGCAGGCATGTACAGGCACGTTTTGTCCGCACGGCGTACGCCGCCGCAGTACACCGTCGTGCGAAGACCGGACGGCGCCGGACGACGATGCACGACGCCGTGCGACGCCAGACGACGACGTACGGCTCAGGCCGCTTCCGCCGACCGCTCCGCCAGCCGGAACAGTCGGATCTGCCGCTCCACCCTCGCCTGATACGTCGTGTACGGCGGCCAGAACTTCACCGCCGCCTGCCACACCTCGTCCCGCTCGGCGCCCTCCAGCAGCCGCGCCGTGACCGGGACGTCCCGGCCGCGCCAGTTGATCAGCACATCCGGGTGGGCCAGCAGGTTGGCCGTCCAGGCGGGGTGTCCCGGCCTGCCGAAGTTGCTGCCGATCAAGACCCAGCCGCCGCCCTCCTCCGGCATGCACGCGAGGGGTGTGATGCGCGGCAGGCCGCTCTTGGCCCCCTTGGCGGTGAGGATGACGCCCGGCAGCATCTGGGCGCTCAGCAGCACCTTGCCGCGGGTCAGCCGGTGGACCGCGCGGTCCATGGCCGGGATGCAGTGGGGGGCGATCCTGGCGAAGGCGCGGGTCGACGACACCTTCTGGATCAGCCGGACTCCGGGCGGCATCAGACGGCCGGCTCCTTCGGTTCGAAGAGGTCCGCGACCTCGGCGGCGCGGGCGCGGAGCCGGTGGACCGGGCCGAAGAGCAGCTCGTCCGACGCGGCCCGCTTGAAGTAGAGATGCGCATCGTGTTCCCAGGTGAAACCGATCCCGCCGTGCAGTTGGACAGCCTCGCCCGCGGTGGTGCGAAGCGCTTCGAGCGCCTGGGCGAGGGCGAGGGCGCCTGCCGCGGGGTCCCAGGCGGCGTAGTACGCCGCCGAGCGGGCCGCCTGGACCTGTACGTACAGATCGGCCAGCCGGTGCTTGACCGCCTGGAACGAACCGATCGGCCTCCCGAACTGCTCGCGTGCGCCGACGTATTCGACGGTCCGCTCCAGCGAATGCGAGGCAGCGCCGACCGCCTCGGCCGCGAGAACCGCGGCGACGGTACGCCCCACGGCGGCCAGGGTGCCCGGCACGTCCGCCGTTTCGGCGCTCTCCTCGGAGCCGAGCAACTCGGCGGCGACCTCGCGCAGTTCGACGCGGGCCTGCGGCCGGGTCTCGTCCAGCGCCACCTCACGGACGCACGAGAGCCCCGGGGCGCCCGCGGTGACGAGGAACAGCAGGACGCGGCTGCGGGCGAACCCGCCGGTGTGCGCCGCGACCAGGAGCAGTCCGGCGCTGTGCCCGTCGAGAACCTGCCCGGCCTCCCCGTAGAGCCGCCAGCCGTCATCGGTACGTCGCGCCTGCACCCCGCCGGCCCGGCCGCCCCCGGCCCACTCACCGCCCGTGTTGTCCCCGGTCAGGGCGAGCGCGGCGCTGAGGCTGCCGCCGGGTACGGCGAGGGTGGCGGTCAGGGTGCCTCCGGCGACGGCCGGCAGCAGGGCGGTGCGCTGGGCTTCCGTCCCCAGGGCGGTGATCAGCGGTGCGACGAGTGCGGCGGTGGCGAGCAGCGGGGAGGGCAGCAGGGTGCGGCCCGTCTCCTCGCAGGCGAGGGCGAGTTCGGCGGAGCCGCAGCCGACTCCCCCGTACGCGGCGGGAAGGGAGAGGCCCGGCAGGCCGAGCCGTTCGGCGAGCTGCTTCCAGAGCTCCCTGTCGTACCCGGCGGCGGTCCTGACGGCGGCTTTCACCTCGTCGGGCCCGCATCGCTTGGCCAGTAGTTCGCGCAGGGTGCGGCGGATCTCGTCCTGTTCCGCGGTGAAGGCGGCGTCCATGGGCTCCCCTCCATTTCCGACGGGCCGTCATGTTAGAGCCGGGCGGGGGAGATGGACAGGGGTGCGGGCGGGTGGCGTGCAGGCCTTTCCACCCACCCGCACCCACTCCACATCTGATGTACCGTCAGATTCATGCCTTCTCCATCCCGCCTCCCCCGCAAGGTCGCCGTAGCCGGCACAGCCCTCTCGGACTGCGGACGCGTCGACGAGGCCACCCCCTACGCCCTGCACGCCCAGGCCGCCCGCCGCGCACTCGCCGACTCCGGCCTCGACCGGTCCGTCATCGACGGCTTCGCGTCGGCCGGCCTCGGCACCCTCGCCCCCGTCGAGGTCGCCGAGTACCTCGGACTGCGCCCCACCTGGGTCGACTCCACCGGCGTCGGCGGCTCCACCTGGGAGGTCATGGCCGCGCATGCCGCGGACGCCATCGCCGCCGGGCACGCCAACGCCGTACTCCTGGTGTACGGATCGACAGCCCGCGCCGACATCAAGTCGGGCCGCAGGACGTCGAATCTCTCCTTCGGAGCCCGTGGCCCGCTCCAGTTCGAGGTGCCGTACGGGCACACCCTGGTCGCCAAGTACGCGATGGCCGCCCGCCGCCACATGCACGAGTACGGCACGACCTTGGAGCAGCTCGCCGAAGTCGCCGTCCAGGCAAGGGCGAACGCCGCGACCAACCCGGACGCGATGTTCCGCGACCCGGTGACGGTGGACGACGTACTCGCGGGGCCGATGATCGCCGACCCGTTCACCAAGCTGCACTGCTGCATCCGCAGCGACGGCGGTTGCGCGGTACTGCTGGTCGCGGAGGACTACGTACCGGACATGGCGAAGGCCCCGGTGTGGGTACTGGGGTCCGGGACGGCCGTCTCGCACACCGCCATGTCCCAGTGGGAGGACTTCACCGTCTCCCCCGCCGCGGTCTCCGGGCGCCTGGCCTTCGAGCGGGCCGGGGTGGGCCCCGCCGACATGGACTTCGCCGAGATCTACGACGCCTTCACCTATATGACGCTGGTGACGCTGGAGGACCTCGGCTTCTGCGCGAAGGGCGAGGGCGGCGCGTTCGTCGAGAAGGGCCGCCTGCTGCGGGACGGCGGGCTGCCGGTCAACACCGACGGCGGTGGCCTGTCCGCCTGCCATCCGGGCATGCGTGGCCTGTTCCTCCTGGTCGAAGCCGTGCGCCAGCTCCGCGGCGAGGCGGGCGACGGGCAGGTGCGCAAAGCGGGCGGACGGTTGCCCGAGCTGGCGGTGGCCTCGGGGACCGGCGGCTGGTTCTGCTCGTCGGGGACGGTGGTGCTGGGGCGCGGCTGACCCGGGGCCGCCCCCGCCGGGACCGGCCATTTCAACCGGGCCGCGTATTCGTCCCGTAACGCCCATGGTGTGAGATGACGGGATGAGTAATCCGCATCCGCAGCAGCGTCCGCACCAGCCGGAAGCCGACGGCTTCCACGACCTGCTCCGCTCCCAGCGCGTATGGGACACGAAGCTGCCGGCGTTCGACACGTCCGCAGCGCCCCGCGAGCCGCTCGCGCTCTTCCACCGGTGGTTCGCCGAGGCGGTGGAGGCCGGTCAGAGCGAGCCGCACACGATGAGCCTGGCGACCGTGGACCGGGAGGGGCTCCCCGACGTACGGACGTTGATGCTGCACGACGCCGACGAGCGCGGCTGGCACTTCGCTTCGCACGCCACCAGCGCCAAGGGCCGCCAGCTGGCCGCCGCACCGCAGGCCGCGCTCGGCTTCTACTGGGCGGCGCAGGGGCGCCAAGTACGGGTCAGGGGGCCGGTGACCGTCGGAACACCCGAGGAGAGCCGGGCCGATCTGCACGCGCGGTCGACGGGCGCACTCGCCTCCGCGCTCGTCGGTCACCAGAGTGAAGTCCTGCCGCAGTACGGGCACTTGCTGCGGGCCTCACAGGCCGCGTGGGGCCAGGCGCAGGCCGATCCCGGGGCCGACGTACCGTCCTGGACGCTGTACGTCGTCGAGCCGGCCGAGGTGGAGTTCTTCCAGGGGGACGAGCGCCGCCGCCACGTACGGCTCCGCTACCGCCGGGGAGCCAGTGGCGCCGGCGCCGGCGACTGGACCAGGGAACTGCTCTGGCCGTGACCGAAGCACTGCCCCACCGGGCCTCGGACGCGGACCCGGACCCGACGCGGACGTGGACGCGGGCCCGGACGCGGATCCGGACGCGGGCCCGGACGCGGATCCGGACGCGGATCCAGACGCGGATCCAGACGCGGATCCAGACGCGGATCCAGACGCGCTGCTATCCGCCGACCCGAGCGCCCCAGGAGGCCCGGGCCTCCTGGGCCTCCCGGAAGACGGGAACCGCGTACCCCTCCGCCTCCCCGTCCCGGAACGTGACCTCCAGCGCCATCCCGATCCGCAGCTCCGCCTCCTCGCAGTCGACGACCTCGGTCATCATCCGCGGCCCCTCCGCGAGATCGACCACCGCGGCGACGTACGGGACGCGCTCACCGAAGGGCGGCAGGTCGTTGCGGTGCACGACGGACCAGGTATAGAGCGTGGCGCGACCGCTCGCCGGCTCCCAGCCGACGTCCTCGCTCCAGCAGTACGGGCAGAACTCCCGCGGGTAGTGATGCGCCTTCGCGCACGCCAGGCAGCGGCGCAGCAATAGGCTCCCCCGCGCCGCCGCCTCCCAGTACGGGCGGGTGAAGGCATCGACGTCGGGCGCGGCAGCGGTCGTTCGACTCGTCGGACTCGCGGTCGCGGGAGTCGCGGTCGCGAAAGTCGCAATCGCGGTCGGAGTCGGAGTCGGAGTCGCGGGCATCAGAACAGTCCGATCGCGCTGTCGAGGGACCAGCTCTGCCAGGACATGGCGAAGAGCGCGACGAGGGTGGCCAGCGCCATGACGGCGTTCTGCCCCTGCTCGGCCCAGTCGTGAATCATGAGGATCAGATAGAGCAGATTGAGCAGCAGGGCGCCGACGAGAGCGATCGGGGTCAGGAAGCCGACCACCAGGCCGAGGCCGATGGCGAGTTCGGCGTAGACGACGACGTACGCCATGACCTTGGGGCGGGGCGCGACCACCGTCCGGAAGCCGGTGTTCACCGCGGGCCACTTGTGTTCGCCGGCGACGTCCGCCGCCCAGGCGATGCCCGTACCGCGCTCGAACCACCCCTTCTTGTCCTTGTGGCGCCAGCTCTCCAGCCACCACAGGCCCAGCCCTATGCGCAGCACGGCAAGCCACTCGGCGCCGCCGAGCCAGACGGTCTGCATCCCGGTCCACCTCTCTGCCCCGCACAAACCTGACGGTACGTCAGTTCAACCGATCGGGGCGTCGCGCGCAAGAGGCAGGACCGCCGGGGACGGTCGGCCGGGACAGTGAGGTGCCAACTGGCGACGGACCGTGATCGATTCGCAACCGATTTCGGTCTTGACCGAGACCTATCAAGAAATGCCGCCATTACGCTCACAACTCATGGCCGACACCACGAACGACCGACCCGTTTACGTCATCGGCGGCGGGCCGGGCGGACTCGCCGCCGCCGCGGCACTGCGCCGACAGGGCGTACGAGCCGTCGTGCTGGAAAAGTCCGACACCGTGGGCGCGTCTTGGCGCGGCCACTACGACCGGCTGCGCCTGCACACCACGCGTCGGCTGTCCGCCCTGCCGGGGTTGCCGATACCGCGCTCGTTCGGGCGCTGGGTCTCCCGCGACAACGTCGTCCGCTACTTGGACAAGTACGTCGAATTCCACCAGTTGGAGGTCGTCACGGGCGTCGAGGTCTCGCGCGTCACCGCCGCGCCCGACGGCGCCGGCTGGGTGCTGCACGCCACCGGCGGCAGGGAGCTGACCGGCTCGGCCGTGGTCGTCGCCACCGGTTACAACCACACCCCGCGCGTCCCCGACTGGCCCGGCCGGAACACCTACCGCGGCGAACTGCTGCACGCGGGCACCTACCGCAACGCCGCGCCCTACGCGGGCCAGGACGTCCTCGTCGTCGGAACCGGCAACACGGGCGCGGAGATTGCCGTCGACCTGGTGGAGGGCGGGGCCTCGCGGGTGCGGCTCGCGGTGCGTACGCCTCCGTACATCCTGCGCCGTTCGACCGCGGGCTGGCCCGCCCAGCGCACCGGCATCCTGGTGCGACGGCTGCCGGTCGGCCTGGTGGACCGGGCGGGTGACGTACTGGGCCGCATCTCCGTCCCCGACCTGTCGGCGCACGGCCTGCGGCGCCCGGCGGGCGGCCTGTACTCCCGGGTCCGCCAAGGAGCGATCCCCGTCCAGGACGTGGGCCTGATCGACGCCGTACGACGCGGGAAGGTCGAACCGGTCGCGGCCGTCGAGTCCTTCGAGGACGGCAAGGTGATCCTCGCGGACGGCTCCCGGATCACGCCCGACACGGTGATCGCCGCGACGGGCTACCGCCGTGCCCTGGAAGACCTGGTCGGCCACCTGGGCGTCCTCGACGACCGCGGGCGCCCGCACGCCCATGGCGCCCGCACGCCCGCGAAGGCCGCGGGGCTCTACTTCATCGGGTACACGAACCCGATCAGCGGAATGCTCCGCGAGATGGCGAGGGACGCGCGGAAGGTCGCCCGAGCGGTGGCGGCACGTACGAAGTCCCACTGACCGGGCGCCTCGACCGGGAGCGCCGCCCCACCCGACCCCGCGCCACCGCCGACAGGCGGCCTCGCGGGCAGGCGCCACCGCCGACAGGCGGGCAGGCGGCCCCGCGGGCCAAGTCCCGCCGCCGGCCGCGAGCCGCCGAGGCGTCGGGGCATCACAGACGCCCGGACGCCCCGCCCCCGCGTCGGCATCGACATCGGCATCGGCATCGGCATCGACATCGACCATGAGGTCTGTCGACCGGGCGCCGCCCGCCCGTGCCGCCCAGGCCGCCCGTGCCGCCCCTCGCGTCCGTGGCCGGAAGCCGCCGGGCCTTCTGGTCCGGCGGCCGGGCGCGTGAGAGCGTGCGGGGCCGGAGCGCGCATGGTGCGGATGCCGCGTCCGGCCCGCTGGAGACAACGCACTCCGGCGCAGAACAGCGTGCGCACCGGGGCCTTCCTCGGGGCCGCCCGGGGACTCTCCCGAAGTCTCCCGTCAGGCTTTGCCTGCCCAACTATTCCTGACGAGCCGTCAGTTCAGTAACCTGACTATGCGTCAGTTCTGTTGGCCGACGAGCAGGAGCGGGCTGAAACGATGCTTGGATCTACCCACGGCACCCTCACCACAGATCTCCGCGCCCGCGTTGTGGCCTGCGGAGAGCAGCCCCGACCCGATGCCGTCCACGGCAGCACCTCCGCAGGAACCGGCGCTGCGGCGGGCGACCTGGATGTCAGCAGCCGACCGCTGCACGCCCCAGTCCCCGACCTCGACCGCTTCTTCCGACCCGAATCGGTGGCTGTCATCGGCGCCTCCGACACCGAAGGCAGGCCCAACACCGGCATCACCCGCCAGCTCATCGCCTGGGCCGAGCGGGTCGGTGCCCGGCTGTATCCGGTCCACCCCACCCGTACGTCCGTGTTCGGTCTGCGTTGTCTTCCCTCCGTCGGGGACCTGCCCGAGCAGGTCGATCTGGCCGCACTGCTCGTAGCTGACCCCCTCCCGGTCATCGGGGAACTGGCCGAGGCCAAGGTCAAGTTCGCGGTGGCCTTCGCGTCCGGCTTCGCGGAGGCCGGCGAGGAGGGCGCCGCCGCTCAGGCACGGCTGGCCGCCGCGGTGGAACGGTCCGGGCTGCGGCTGCTCGGACCCAACACCAACCTCAACGCCTTCGAGGAATTCCGCGAGGACCTCGAAGGGCCCGCCATCGCACTGATCACCCAGTCCGGCCACCAGGGCCGTCCGGTCTACGCGCTTCAGGAGCTGGGCATCCGGCTCTCCCACTGGGCGCCGACCGGCAACGAGGCCGACCTGGAAACCGCCGACTTCATCTCGTACTTCGCCCAACAGCCCGAGGTCGGGGCCATCGCCTGTTACGTCGAGGGCCTGAAGGACGGTCGCTCCTTCCTGCTCGCCGCCGACCGGGCCGCACGGGCGGGTGTGCCGGTGGTCGCGGTCAAGGTGGGCCGCACGGAGACGGGCGCCCGGATGGCCGCGTCGCACACCGGCAAGCTGACCGGCGCCGACCAGGTCGTGGACGCGGCGATGCGGCAGTTCGGGGTGATCCGGGTGGATGGGCTCGACGAACTCCAGGACACCGCGGCCCTACTGGCGCGCGCCAGGAAGCCGGTGGCCGACGGGGTCGTCGTCTATTCGATCTCGGGCGGCACGGGCGCGCACTTCTCGGACCTGGCCACGGCGGCGGGACTGCGACTGCCGGAGCTCTCGGCAGCCAAACAGGCCGAGCTGCACACCTGGATACCCGACTTTCTGAGCGTCGCCAACCCCGTCGACAACGGCGGCCACCCGGTCGGCGACTGGCGCGGGCCAAAGATCATCGAGGCGATCCTGGCGGACCCGTCGGTGGGCGTGCTGATCTGCCCGATCACCGGCCCGTTCCCACCGATGAGCGACAAGCTGGCACAGGACCTGGTGGACGCGGCGGAAGCCACGGACAAGCTGGTGTGCGTCGTCTGGGGCTCCCCCGTGGGCACCGAGGACGCCTACCGCACGACGCTCCTCGGCTCTTCGCGCGCCGCCACCTTCCGCACCTTCGGCAACTGCATCACCGCCGTACACGCCTATCTCGGCCATCACCGCTTCACCACCGGGTACCGCTCCCCGTTCGACGAGGCGCCGCGCACCCACTCCCCCTCCTTCCGCAAGGCGCAGGCTCTGATGCGGCCGGGCCGGCAGCTGAGCGAGCACGCGGCGAAGCAGCTCCTGCGGGCGTACGGAATCCGCGTACCGCGTGAGCAGTTGGTGACCAGCGCGGCGGCGGCCGTACGGGCGGCGGGGCTCGTCGGATACCCGGTCGTCATGAAGGCGTCCGGGCCCCAGCTCGCCCACAAGACCGAACTGGGCCTGGTGAAGGTCGCGCTGACCTCCGCCAGCCAGATCCGCGACGCCTATCGCGAGCTGACGGACATCGCCCGGTATGAGGGGGTCGAGCTGGACGGCGTGCTGGTCTGCCAGATGATCGAGCGCGGGGTCGAGATGGTCGTGGGCGTGACCCAGGACGCGCTGTTCGGCCCGACGGTGACCGTGGGGCTCGGCGGTGTCCTGGTCGAGGTGCTCGGCGACGCGAGCGTGCGGGTGCCGCCGTTCGGCGAGGACCAGGCACGGGCCATGCTCGGCGAACTGCGCGGCCACGCACTCCTCGAAGGCATCAGGGGCGCGCCCCCGGCGGATGTGGACGCGCTGGTCGAGGTCGTGCTGCGGGTCCAGCGGATGGCGCTGGAGCTGGGCGACGACCTGTCCGAGCTCGACATCAATCCGCTGATGGTGCTGCCTCGGGGGCAGGGGGCGGTGGCGTTGGACGCGCTCGCGGTGTGCCGGTGAGGTGACGGCGGCCGTCGCTCCGGGGCGGGTGCGGGCGCGCCCGTGGTGCGGGGTGCCTGTGGCGATGCGCGGAGTGCCCGGGGCGCGGCGCGGAGTGCTTGCCGCGCCGTCGCCCACCCGCCCCTTCCCGAAACCGGGGACACGCCCCCGGACCACCCTTGCCATCAGACGCCGGACGAGCCGGCTGCGCCGGACGGGCTGAATACGCCGGACCCCCAGGGCGGGCAGGAAGCACCGGAACCGCTGAACTTTCCTGGACAGGAGCAAGATCATGACCGACTCCCCCCGTGAAGTCGTCGAAGAATCAGTGGAAACTCTTGATTCATTGGTACTGCACGCCACTGACAACGGCGTCTCATGGATCACCCTCAACCGCCCCGAAGCCATGAACGCCGTCACCCGGGACCAGCGCGAGCGGGTGATCTCGCTGCTCGGCGACGCCTCCGCCGACCCCGCCGTCCGCGCCGTCGTCATCACCGCGACCGGCAAGGGATTCTGCGCCGGGGCGGACCTGCGCAGCGGTGCCGTCGGGTCCACCGAGCGGGTCGCCGGGGATGTGGCCCGTACGATCCGGCTCGGCGCGCAGCGGCTCATCGGCGCGGTCCTGGACTGCGAGAAGCCGGTGATCGCCGCCGTCAACGGCACCGCAGCGGGGCTCGGCGCGCATCTCGCGCTCGCCTGCGATCTCGTACTGGCCGCCGAATCGGCCAAGTTCATCGAAGTCTTCGTACGCCGTGGACTCGTCCCCGACGGCGGCGGGGCCTATCTCCTCCCCCGGTTGGTCGGTCCGCAGCGGGCGAAGGAGCTGATGTTCTTCGGCGACTCGCTCCCGGCCGCGGAGGCGCACCGGATGGGGCTGGTCAACCGGGTCGTCCCCGCCGAGGAGCTCGCGGACACCGCCCGCGCCTGGGCCGAGCGGCTCGCCGGTGGTCCCACACGGGCCCTCGCCCTCACCAAACAGCTGGTGAACGCCTCCCTCGACTCCGACCGCGCCGGCGCCTTCGCCGCGGAGGCCGCCGCGCAGGAGGTCAACATGACGACGGCGGACGCGAACGAGGGGGTGGCGAGCTTCGTCGAGCGGCGCACACCGAAATACCGGGGGCTCTGAACGCCCCATTCTCCCTTCACTTCTGACGGCCCGTCAGCTTCAATGGCGAGTGTGATGGGACACGCAGGGATGGCGGCCACCGCCGTCCGATACCTCAGGTCCGTCGGGGCGGCCACCGCCACCGAGCCCTTCGACGCGCTACCGCGCCCCGACCTGCGGGCCGTCGGCGAGGACGAGCGACTGCCGGTCGATCCGGCCCAATTCCGGCGCGTACTGGGCCAGTTCGCGAGTGGCGTCACCGTGGTGACCGCGCCCGCCGTGGACGGCGAGCCCGGCCCGGCCGGTTTCGCCTGCCAGTCCTTCGCCTCGCTCTCGCTCGACCCGCCCCTGGTGGCCTTCATGGTCGCCCGTACGTCGACGACCTGGCCGCGCATCGCCCGCGCCGGGGTCTTCTGCGTCAACATCCTGGGCGCCGACCAGGGCGCACTGTGCCTCGGATTCGCGAAGAGCGGGGCGGACAAGTTCGCCGGGGTGGCCTACGAGGGGGCCCCGGAGAGCGGGTCGCCGCTCCTCGACGGCGTACCCGCCTGGATCGACTGCACGATCCAGACCGTGCACACCGGCGGCGACCACCTGATCGTCGTCGGCCGGGTCGACGCGCTGGGCGACGCGACCGACGACGACGGCATCAGCGGTGAGCCGCTCCTCTTCCACCGAGGGAAGTTCGGCCGCTTCGAATCCTGAGCATCCAGCGTCTACGCCGGCACCGCGGCCGGCTTCACCGGCCGGCGCCGGATCACCAGGGCCATCAGCGCCGCCATCGCGCACAGCGCGCCCGAGGCGTACCAGACCATGTCGTAGTTGCCGAAGACATCGCGCGCCACACCGCCCGCGAAAGCGACCAGCGCGGCCCCCACCTGGTGCGACGCGAGGACCCAGCCGAAGACGATCGCGCTGTCCTCACCGAACTGCTCGCGGCACAGGGCGATGGTCGGCGGGACAGTGGCGACCCAGTCCAGGCCGTAGAAGACGATGAAGAAAATCATCGGCGGATGTACGGACGGGGCGAGCAGCATCGGCAGGAAGAGCAATGAGATCCCGCGCAAGGCGTAGTAAATGGCAAGCAGGCGGCGGGAGTCGAAGCGGTCGGTGAACCAGCCGGACGCGATCGTGCCGATGATGTCGAAGACGCCGATCATCGCGAGCAGTCCCGCCGCCGCCGTGATCTGCATGCCGTGGTCGTGCGCCGCGGGCACGAAGTGGGTGCGGATCAGGCCGTTCGTCGAGGCGCCGCAGATCGCGAAGGTGCCGGCCAGCAGCCAGAACGGGCCTGTCCGCGCGGCCTTGAAGAGCACCTTCACCGCGCGGGTCGCCGCGCCACGCTGCGGTGCGGGCTTGGGGACGAACTCCCCGCCGTAGGGGGCGAGTCCGACGTCCGCGGGGTGGTCCCGCATCAGCAGCCAGACGAATGGTACGACGGCCAGCGCGGCGAGGGCGACGGTGATGGAGGCGGGGCGCCAGCCGTGGTTCTCCACGATCCAGGCGCAGAGCGGGAGGAACACCAGCTGGCCGGAGGCGCCGGCCGCGGTGAGGACGCCGGTGACGAGGCCGCGGTGCGCCACGAACCAGCGATTGGTGACCGTCGCCGAGAAGGCCATCGCCATCGAGCCGGTGCCGAGGCCGACGAGCAGGCCCCAGTAGAGCATCAGCTGCCAGCTGGCCGTCATCCAGACGCTGAGGAGCGCGCCCCCGGCGACCATGCTCAGCGCCACGACCACGACCCGGCGGATGCCGAAGCGGTCCATGAGGGCCGCGGCGAACGGCGCGGTGAGACCGTACAGCGCCATGTCGATGGAGACGGCGACACCGATCTCGCCGCGTGACCAGCCGAACTCCTGGTGGAGCGGGTTGATGAGCAGGCCGGGCAGCGAGTTGAAGGCGGCCCCGCCGATGATCGTCACAAAGGTGACCGCCGCGACGAACCAGGCCCGGTGGATCTTGCGCGGTCGCCGGCCCGGGCGCACACCCGCGTCGAGCGGACCGGTCGGGCCGAGGGGGCCGGTGGGGTCGAGCGGAGCGGCCGGGTCGGTCCGACCCGCCGCGTCGGTCGGACTCGTAGCCGCGGGTGCTGTGTCCGGCGTCGTACTGGCAGCTGAGTCGTCGGTTGTCTGCGTCACGTGGCCCAGCATCCGGTCTGCGATCGCCGCCAACGAGTGGCCCAAAGGTCAGTGTTCGATACGATCGGGCCATGACGCACTGGCCCGGTGATCATCCGATCCGCTTCAGCCCCCGGATCGCCCGCACCGAGAGCAGCGCCCCGCACACCAGCACATTCATCACCACCCCCGCGAACACGACCTCCCGCGCCCCCACCCGTTCGGCGACCGGCCCGGCCAGTGCGCGCCCCACCGAGAGCATGATCAGCGAGCCCGCCACGTCGTATGCGTGCAGGCGGTTGAGCGCCTCGGGCGGCACGTGCGTCTGCACGGTCGTGGACCACATGACCAGCCAGAACGCGAAGGCGACACCCCCCGCGAAGAACCCCGCCGCGAGCAGCCCCATGGGTACGTCGAAACCGAGCACCAGCAGGTTCGCCGTCACGCCGAACAGCGCGAAGGCCCCCGCGAACAGGGGCCTTCGCGGCTTCAGCCGCATCGCGAGCAGTCCGCCCACCGCGTTGCCCGCGCCGTTGACGGCCATCATGATCCCGAACACCGTCGAGCCGTGCCGCTCGGTGACGACAACCGCCTCCAGGGGGATGAGCGGGCCGAGCACGGTCACGCCGTACACGGTCCAGATCGCTATGACGCCCCACAGCCAGCTCCGCGCCCTGAACTCGTTCCAGCCACCGATGAGTTCGGCCAGCATCGAGCCGCCGCCGCCCGCGCCCGGCATCGGCGTGATCCGGATCAGGAAGAGGCACACTCCGCTGATCCCGAAGGTGGCCGCGTTGGCCGCGAAGATCAGCCCGGAGCCGCCGGAGCCGCCGAGTCCCGCGAGCACGCCCGCGACCGCCGGGCCCGCCATCGCGGCCAGCGACTCGGCGATCCTGAGCACCGCGTTGGCCCGGTGCACATCGGACGACAGCTGCGGGATCATGCTGGCCACGCCCGGCTGGAAGAGGGCCGCGCCGAGCCCGCTGAGGGCGCTCAGTCCGTACACGAGCCACAGATCGGGCGCGCCCAGGGCGAAGACCAGGGCGAGCACCCCTGCCGCGGCCAGCCGCATCGCGTCGGCGAGCACCATCATGCGACGCGGCGTGAACCGGTCCGCGAGTACGCCGCCGAACAGCACGAACCCGGCGAAGCACACCATCCACGCGCCGAGCGCGAAGCTGACGGCCGAAGCGCCGCGCCCCGTGGCGAGCAACCCGGCGGCGAGCGCGACCGGCACCATGCCGTCACCGAAGCGGGCGACGGTCCGGGCGGCGAAGAACAGCTGGAAGTCGCGACTCCACAGGCCGCTCACCGGCATCTTCACGGGCGGGGGAATGGTCCGGCTCGGCGCACGCTTATCAGTCACAGTGGGGAGAGATACCAGGAATTGGTCTGGACCACCAATGATTAACGCCGCCGATCACGGATCCGGGAGCACGCCATGACCACGGGCGACGACGAGCAGGAGGGCCACGCCGACGGACGCGCCGCCCCGCACCGCATCGTCGTGCTCGCCCTGGCCGGAATCCTCCCCTTCGAGCTGGGCATCCCCCACCGGATCTTCGGCCGCGCCAAGGACAGCGCGGGACGGCCGCTGTACGAGGTCGTGACCTGCGGTATCGAGGCGGGCCCCGTCCACACCGACGCGGACTTCGCCATCCAGGTCGAGCACGGCGCCGAGCTTCTGGCCACCGCCGACACGATCATCGTCCCCGCCTCGTACGAACTGGGCAGCGTCTACACCGAGGGCCGGCTCAGTGACGAACTCGCCGCCGCCTTCACTCACATCAGGCCGGGCACCCGGCTGGTGGCCATCTGCACCGGCGGCTACGTCCTGGCCGCCGCCGGCTTCCTCGACGGCCGCCCCGCCACCACGCACTGGTCGTCCGCCGAACACTTCCAGGCCCTCTTTCCGCTGATCAAGGTCGACGCGGAGGTCCTCTTCATCGACGACGGCGACGTACTGACGTCGGCGGGGGTCGCCGCCGGGCTCGACCTGTGCCTGCACATGGTGCGGCGCGACCACGGCACGGCGATCGCCAATGATGTGGCGCGCCGTACGGTCGTACCGCCGCACCGGGACGGCGGGCAGGCCCAGTACATCCAACGCCCGTTGCCGGAGCCCCAGTTGGCCACCACGACGGCGGCCCGCGCCTGGGCGATCGGCCGTCTGCACGACCCGATCCAGCTGCGGGACATGGCCGAGCAGGAATCCATGTCCGTACGGACCTTCACCCGCCGATTCCGCGAGGAGGTCGGCATCAGTCCGGGCCAGTGGCTGACACAGCAGCGCGTGGAGCGAGCCCGGCATCTGCTGGAGTCCTCGGACCTGTCCGTCGACCAGGTGGCGCGGGACTCGGGCTTCGGCACGGCCCAGTCGATGCGCCAGCACCTGCAGTCCGCGCTGGGCGTGCCGCCGACCGTCTACCGGCGCACGTTCCGCACGGGTGCGGGTGCGCGAGCCTGAGCGACGGTCGGGCGGTCGGACGGACGGACGGACGACCCATCGGTCAGGCCGCCTTCCGCCCCTCGGTCAGAACGTCAGCACCCCCCGCGCCACCCGCCCGTGCAGCGCGTCGTCCGCCGCCTTGGCAAAATCCTCGACCGGATAGGTCTCGGTTACCAACTCATCGAGCAGCAACCGCCCTTGGCGGTACAGATCGGCGTACAGCACGATGTCGCGCTGCGGCCGTGACGACCCGTACCTGCATCCCAGAATCGACTTGTCCAGGTACATCGACGAGACCAGGAACGACGCCTCGGCGCTCGCCGCGGGCACCCCGAGCAGGATCGCCTGGCCGCGCCGGTCGAGGAGGTCGACGGCCTGCCGGATGAGGCTCGTGTTTCCGACGCACTCGAAGGCGTGGTCGGCACCGGTCGGCAGGATCTCGCGGACCGCGGCGGCGGACTCGACGAAGTGCGTCGCGCCGAACTGCCGGGCCGGCGCCTCCTTGGCCGGGTTCGCGTCGACGGCCACGATGGTGAGCGCGCCCGCGATCCGCGCGCCCTGGACGACATTGAGCCCGATTCCGCCCGCGCCGATGACAACGACGCTCTCCCCGCGGTCGACCTTCGCACGGTTGAGCACCGCCCCGATGCCCGTCAGCACACCGCAGCCGATCAACGCGGCCGAGGTCAGCGGGATGTCGGACGGGATCTTCACGGCCTGCACGGCCTTGACGACCGTGCGCTCGGCGAAGGAGGAGTTGGAGGCGAACTGGTAGAGGGGTTCCCCCGCGCGGGAGAAGGGCTGCCCCGGCATGCCGATCGCCTTGCGGCACATGGTCGGCCGACCCCGGTCGCACTGGTCGCAGGTACCGCAGTTGGCGAGGGTGGACAGTGCCACATGGTCACCGGGCACCACATGGGTGACACCGGGACCGACGTCCGCGACGACGCCCGCGCCCTCATGCCCCAGGACGGCCGGCAGCGGAAACGGGATCGTCCCGTCGATGACCGACAGGTCGCTGTGACACAGCCCGGCCGCGGCCACGTCCACCAGGACCTCGCCCGGACCGGGGTCCCGTATCTCCAGGTCGTCGACCACCCGGGCCTGCTTGCCGTCGAAAATGACACCTCTCACAACGACTCCTTCCGGTCCTTCGGGAGGCCGAGTACGCGCTCGGCGATGATGTTGCGCTGGATTTCGTCGGAGCCGCCGTAGATGGTGTCGGCGCGGCTGAAGAGGAACAGCCGTTGCAGGAAGTCCAGTTCGTACGGTCGCTCCTCGTCCCACGGCTTCGGTCCGACCGCGGCGGACGCGCCCCGCACCTGCATCGCCAGCTCACCGAGCCGCTGGTGCCAGCCGCCCCACAACAGTTTGGCCACGCTCGGGGCGCCGGGGTCGTCGGTGCGGCCCAGGGTCCGCAGGGCGTTCCACCGCATGGTGCGCAGCTCGGCCCACTGCCGTACGAGGCGGTCGCGCAGCACGGGGTCGCCGAGGGCGCCCGATTCCCGGGCGACTGCGACCACTCTCGCCAACTCGTCCTCGAAACCGATCTGTTGGACCAGGGTCGACACCCCGCGCTCCAGTGCGAGCAGCCCCATCGCGACGCGCCACCCGTTGCCCTCGCCCCCGACGACATGCTCGGCCGCGGCTTCGGCCCCGTCGAAGAAGACCTCGTTGAACTCGCTCGTCCCCGACAACTGCTGAATGGGGCGTACGTCGATACGCCCCGGCTGATCCATCGGCACCAGCAGGAACGACAGCCCGCGATGCCGGGCCGACCCCGCTTCGGTGCGCGCCAGCACGAAGCACCAGTCGGCCTCCTGGGCGAGGGAGGTCCACACCTTCTGCCCACTGACGCGGTACGGCCCCACGCCCCCTTCCCGCACGGCGACGGTACGCACGGCGGCCAGATCGGACCCGGCACCGGGCTCGCTGTACCCCTGACACCAGAGCTCCTCACCGGCGGCGACGGGGGCCAGGAAACGGGCCCGCTGCGCGTCGGTGCCGTAGGCGAGGAGGGTCGGGGCGAGGAGGTTCTCGCCGATGTGCCCGACCCGGGCGGGTGCCTGGACACGGGCGTACTCCTCGGCCCAGACGACCTGCTGGGTCAGGGACGCACGCCGATTCCCGTACGGGCCAGGGGCGTTGCCCGAGGCTCGGGCGATCCCGGCTCCGGGCACGGGCCGGGCGTGGTCCGGCGGGGCGTGCGGTCCGCTGCCCGGCGCTGGCCCCGGGTCGCCCGGCGGGGCGTGCGGTCCGTCACCCGAGCCGAGCCGCCCGCAGCCCGGTACAGGCCCCGGGGCGTCCGACGGCCCGGCCCAGCCGAGCCCGATCCAGCCGCCGCGGCCGAGCTCGCGCTCCCATCGGCGCCGAACGGCGTTCCCCTCGTGCTCGCTGCCCGGCCCGCCCTGGCCGGCGGCTGCGGCGAAGTCCCCGACCAGGTGCGCCTGGAGCCAGGCGCGGGCCTCTGCCCGGAACGCGTCGTCGTCTGCGCCGAAGCCGAAGTCCACC
Organism: Streptomyces sp. A5-4; assembly: GCF_051131715.1. Taxonomy (NCBI): domain Bacteria; kingdom Bacillati; phylum Actinomycetota; class Actinomycetes; order Kitasatosporales; family Streptomycetaceae; genus Streptomyces; species Streptomyces sp. A5-4. The sequence goes on from NZ_CP178591.1 coordinate 3,271,005, forward strand.
GTGCGCCTCCTGTGTTGCTGCGGGTGTGGGGTGGGGGGTCCCGGTGCGGGGTGGGTTTGCGGGTGCGGGTGGGTGGGCCGCTGCGCGGGGCTTGTCCCCTACCCGCCCCTTCCCAGAACCGGGGGCGAGCCCCCGGCCCCCGGACGCCCTACGGGCGTGTCCTCAAACGCCGGACGGGCTGGATTTTCTGCGGCTCTGCTTGCAGCGAGCACCAGACCGTCAGACTCGCGGCACGCTTCCACCCCACCCACCTCAGCCCGTCCGGCGCTTGAGGACCAGGACCGGAACGCAGAGCCACTCCCTCTCACTCCCACCCCATCCACCTCAGCCGTCCGACGTTTGAGGACCGGGGTCTGGGGCGGAGCCCCAGCTTCGGGAAGGGGCGGGTAGGGGAACAGCGCCGCAGGCAACCCGCACCGGCCCACGCACCCGCACCCACTCCCGCACCGGCCCACGCACCCGCACCACCCCCCCCCTCACGCATTGGGCCGCCCCTTCACCGCAGCCGCCGCCGCCATTTCCTCCACCTGTGCCAGCAACGGCATCGGATCCACTCCCACCGTCCCCGGCAGGAAGTCCGCGATCCGCTCCGGCGTCCACGCGCCGCCCTCCGCGTAGCCCGCGCGCAGTTCCCTCGGCTGGGCCCAGACCGCGATCTTCGGGCCGGCGATCGTATAGACCTGCCCGGTGATCCGCTCGTCCCGGGCGCGCTCGCTGAGCAGATAGACGACGAGCGCCGCCACGTCCTCGGGCTCGCCGATCTCCTTCAGCTCCATGGGTACGTTCGCCGACATCCGCGTCCGCGCCACCGGCGCCACCGCGTTCGCCGTCACGCCGTACTTGTGGAGCCCGAGCGCCGCGCTCCGCACCAGCGAGATGATTCCGCCCTTGGCCGCGCTGTAGTTGGCCTGCGCCACGCTGCCCTGATGGTTGCCGCTGGTGAACCCGATCAGCGTCCCCGTGCCCTGGCGCCGCATCACCGCGGACGCCGCCCGGAAGACGGTGAACGTGCCCTTGAGGTGTGTGGCGACGACCGGGTCCCACTCCTCCTCGGTCATGTTGAACAGCATCCGCTCGCGGAGGATGCCCGCGACGCACACCACCCCGTCCACCCGGCCGAACCGCGCCAGCGCGACGTCGACGATCCGCTGCCCGCCCGCCATCGTCGAGATGTCGTCCGCGACCGCGACGGCCTCACCGCCCGCCGCCATGATCTCCTTCACCACCGCCTCGGCGACCTCGCTGGTCGGCTCGGCGCCTTCCATGGACACGCCGTAGTCGTTGACGACCACCCGCGCGCCCTCGGCCGCGCAGGCCAGGGCGATCGCGCGGCCGATGCCTCGCCCGGCACCTGTGACGGCGATGACCTTGCCTGCCAAGAAGTTCCCCATGTCCGGCCCCTTCCCACGGTTTCTGACGGACCGTTAGATTTTATGGGTACGCAGCGGCCCGAACACAAGACCCGAGGGAGCCCCATGTCATTGCCCGCCGAGTTCCACGACATCGCCAAGCGCGTGAACAACTGGGGGCGTTGGGGCGCGGACGACGAGATCGGCACCCTCAACCTCATCACCGACGAGGTCGTACGCACCGCCGCGGCCACCGCTGTCCGTACCGGCCGCCGCATCCCTCTCGCGCTGCCCCTGCAACAGGACGGCGTACAGACGGGCATGATCCCCGGCCGGGTCAACCCGCTCCACGCCATGGTCCAGATCAACCAGGAGCTCTTCGGCCCGGGAACGGTCGCCACCAGCGACGACGTCGTGACGTTGGGCCTGCAGACGGCCACCCACTGGGACGCCCTCACCCACGCCTCGCACTCGGGAAAGATCTACAACGGCCGCCCGGCCGACACCGTCACCGCGCAGACCCGCGCCCGGTTCAGCGGCATCGAGAAGGCCCGCCACATCGTCTCGCGCGGGGTGCTGCTCGACGTGGCCCGCGCGAAGGGCGTCGACCGGCTGGCGGGCGATCACGCGGTGACGCCCGAGGATCTCGAAGCCGCGGAGGAGCTGGCGGGCACCCGGGTCGGGGGCGGCGACATCGTGCTCGTACGGACCGGGCAGATCCAGATCTACCTCGCGGGCGACAAGCACGGCTACGCGTACCCGTCGCCCGGTCTGTCCCTGCGTACGCCCGAGTGGTTCCACGCCCGCGACGTCGCGGCGGTCGCGAACGACACCCTGACCTTCGAGATCTTCCCGCCGGAGGTCGAGAACCTGTGGCTGCCGGTGCACGCGCTCGACCTGGTCGAGCTGGGCATGCTCCAGGGGCAGAACTGGAATCTCGAAGAGTTGTCCACAGCCTGTGCGGAAGAGAAGCGGTACGCGTTCCTGCTCTCCGCGACGCCGGAGCCGTTCGTCGGCGGCACGGGCAGCCCCGTCGCCCCGGTGGCCATCCTCTGAAGCCGCACCGGCCACCCAGGCCCCCGGAGGAGCCACTCCCGGCGGCCGACCGGGTCTTTGGGTGGCGGCGCGCCCTTGCACGCCCCGAAACTCTGCACGGCGGCCGCCACCCGGTTCCGGCGCACGGGCCCTGCCGGCGCCGAACCGCGATCCGCGCTCGCCGAGGCGCCTCAGCCCCTCGGCGTCCCCTCACGACGAATCGCCACACCCCAGGGTGATCAGGCCACCACGACCCGTCAACACCGGGGCGGCGATTTGCGCGTCAGACCCGATTAATGACGGCGCACGACGGCTCGTACGCCCCCGTTCCGTACGTCACCGGCGCTCCCTCGGGCGCTCCCCGGTTGCCCGCGTCCGCCGCCTCGGCAGCAGTCGCCTCGCACCGGTCGACCTCGCACCAGATCCGTTTGCCCGCACCCTCGGACTGCCAGCCCCAGCGGTCCGCGAGCCCGTCGACGAGCTCAAGGCCGCGCCCGTTGCAGTCGCCGCCCTCGGCGTGCCGCTGCTGCGGCGGCCGTGCGCTGGAGTCCGCGACCTCGACCCGCACCGTGCCGTCGTCGGCTGTGCCGAAGAGCATGCGTAGCACGGCGGGACAGCCCGTGTGCACCACAGCGTTGGTGACGAGTTCCGAGATGAGCAGGATCAGCGTCTCGGCAAGCGGCTCATCGGCCTTTATCCCCGACCCGACGAGTCGCGAGCGCGCCCACCTCCGAGCCCGCCCCACCTCCGCGGGATCGGGCCCAACCTCCAATTGCACCTGAAGCACCTGCACCGCTCACACCATCCGAACCGGCGGACACATCGCCTCGCGTCTCCACAGGGTCACGGAACGTGACTCCCTTATGGGACAGCATGGTTGACGTACAGTCACCGCAACAAGCGCTTCGGGCATATTCCAGCGCGAAGGAGTACGCGTGCTGCATACTGTGCGACGCACGCTGCGGAGAGTCGAACAGGGGCGCACACGGCGCCACCGCACGGCGCGAACGGCGCACACACCGGCACCCGGAGTCGCCGCACTGGCAACACCGGGACAGCTGTGATTCATCACCGCTCGCATCCCACGGAGCGTACCGGAGCGCAGCGCCGACTCCACCCCGTGACGAGTCACGCATAGGACACAACCCGATATCGACGCTCGGTAATCGCTCAAAGTTCGTGACAGAGCGCCTCTGTACGGAACGTACGGACGAACGGCCCGCCCCATCCCCGCGCATGTGTACCCGCCCGGTCACATCCAGTCACATGCGGCCACACCTGTTCACAACGCGGCGGCCAGCGCCTCCGCCGTCTCGCCCGCCGACGGCCCGCGCCCGGCCCGCACCCAGGCCCGCTTGAGGTGGAGGTGGACGTCCGCCTCCCAGGTGAAGCCCATTCCGCCGTGCACCTGGAGACAGTCCCTCGCGTTGCGTACGGCCGCCTCCTCGGCCAGCAGTCCGGCGCCGGCGATCTCCACCGGGTCACCCGTCACGGCTGCCGCGTACACGGCGACACGGCACACCTCCGCCCGTACCAGCATCCGCGCGCACAGATGCTTGACCGCCTGGAAGGCGCCGATGGGCTGCCCGAACTGTTCGCGTTGGCGCGCGTACGAGACGGCCAGCTCCGTGGTGCGCGAGGCGCTGCCGACCTGCTCGGCAGCGGTGAGCAGCGCCGCCTCGGGCCGGCGGTCGGGGGCGCCGGGGTCCCCCGGCACCCGGTGCAGTGGCGTCAGCGGGTCCACCGACCGCACCGGCGTGGCCCCCGAGGCGTCGCCGAGGACCTGGTCGGCGGCGTCCAGCCACTCCACCAGGCCGCGGTCCACCCGGGTCACCACGGTCTCGCCGGTGGCCGCGCCCGGCACGGAACCCGCGGTCAGGTGGGTCGTGACGAGCGGGCCGGGCAGCAGCGCCCGCCCCGCCTCCTCGAAGAGCAGGACCGCCTCGGGCAGCCCCAGGCCCACCCCACCGTCCTTCTCGGGCAGCCGCAGCGCGAAGAACCCGGCGTCGCCCAGCTCGCGCCACAGCGCCCGGTCGACGGCGGGCGCGCCCCCGTCGGCCTCGTCGACGGCCGCCCGCAGCCGTTCGCGCCCGAAACGGCCCGCCAGCAGCTCCCGCATCCCCGCCTGCAACGCCCGTTGGTCGTCCGTCGGCCGGAAATCCATCAACGTCCCTTCGGCAGGCCGAGGATGCGCTCGGCGACGATGTTCTGCTGGATCTGGGACGTACCGGCCGCGATCGTGTACGAGAGGGACGAGAGCCGGTCCAGGGTCCAGTCGTGCGACAGGTCGAGGGAGTCGGGCCCCAGCACCTCGGCCGCCGCGTCGTACAGCTCCTGACGGGCCTGCGAGTAGCGGAGCTTGAAGACAGAGCCTCCGGCGCCCGGCACGCCGCCGGTGCGTTCGGCCTCGGTCACGTTCCACTGGGTGAGCCGCCACAGCGCGGTGAACTCGGCGTTCAGCCGCCCGAGTCCGCGCCGCAGGGCCTGGTCCTCCCAGCGGCCGTTCGCCCGCGCGGCGGCGGCGAGTTCGCCCAGGGTGCGGCGGCAGGCGACGACCTCGCCGACGAAGGCCGTGCCGCGCTCGAAGGAGAGCGTGACCATGGTGACGCGCCAGCCGTCGTTCTCCTCGCCGACCCGGTTGCGCACCGGGATCCGTACGTCGTCGAGGAACATCTCGGCGAACTCCGTCGACCCGGCGAGGGTGCGCAGCGGCCGGACGGTGACGCCCGGCGCGTCCATCGGCATCGCCAGCCAGGAGATCCCGCGGTGCTTGGGTGCCGTCGGATCGGTGCGGACCAGGAGCTCGCACCAGTCGGCGACCTCCGCGTGCGAGGTCCAGATCTTGGACCCGTTGACCACGTAGTGGTCGCCATCGCGCACCGCGCGGGTCCGCAGCGAGGCGAGGTCGGAGCCCGCGCCCGGCTCGCTGAACCCCTGGCACCACACCTCGTCGCCGCGCAGGACGGGCGGCAGCCAGCGCGCCCGCTGCTCCGCCGTCCCCTCGGCGGCGACGGTGGGGCCCGCGTGCAGCAGCCCCACGAAGTTCGCGCCGACGTAGGGCGCCCCGGCCCGCTCGGTCTCCTCCAGGAAGATCAGGTGCTGGGTGGGGGTCGCGCCGCGCCCGCCCGCGTCGGCGGGCCAGTGCAGTCCCGCGTACCCGGCGTCGTACAGCCTGCGCTGCCAGTCCGTGTCGTACGCGCGTCTGCCCGGCCAGTCCATGGGGTCGGGGCGCGGGCCGAGATCGGGCAGGGTCTTGGCCAGCCACTCCCGCAGCCGCTCCCCGAAGTCCTGCTCCTCCGGCGTGTAGGTGAGATCCATCAGCGGCCCGGCTTGTCGAACGTGCCGAACTGCCGGACGTCCAGGTCGAGCATGCGGATCGCGTTGCCGCGCATCAGCTTGTACACGGTCTCGTCGTCGAGGCCCACCATGTGGTCGAGCGCGACCTCCTTGGTGTGCGGGAAGGTCGAGTCGACGTGCGGATAGTCGGTCTCGAAGGTCGCGTTGTCGCGGCCGACGACGTCCAGCGAGGCGACGCCGTGCTTGTCGCGGAAGAAGCAGCAGAACATCTGCCGGTAGTAGTACGTCGACGGGGGCTCGGGGACGAGGTCCTTGACCCCGCCCCAGGCCCGGTGCTCCTCCCACACGTCGTCGGCGCGCTCCAGGGCGTACGGGATCCAGCCCATCTGGCCTTCGCTGTAGGCGAGTTTGAGGCGGGGGAACTTCACGAGGACGCCGCTGAAGAGGAAGTCCATCATCGAGGCCATCGCGTTGTTGAAGCTGAGCGAGGCCTGGACGGCGGGCGGGGCGTCGGGCGAGGCGGCGGGCATCTGCGACGACGAGCCGATGTGCATGTTGACGACGGTGCCGGTCTCCTCGCAGATCGCGAAGAAGGGGTCCCAGTAGCCGGAGTGGATGGACGGCAGACCGAGGTGGGTGGGGATCTCGCTGAAGGTCACGGCCTTCACGCCACGCGCCGCGTTGTGCTTGATCTCGGCGACGGCGAGGTCGATGTCCCACAGCGGGATGACGCACAGCGGGATCAGCCGGCCGCCGCTGTCGCCGCACCACTCCTCGACCATCCAGTCGTTGTACGCGCGCACACAGGCCAGGGCGACTTCCTTGTCGCGCGCCTCGGCGAAGGTCTGCCCGCAGAAGCGCGGGAAGGTGGGGAAGCAGAGCGACGCCTCGACATGGTTGATGTCCATGTCCGCGAGCCTGGCCTTGGGGTCCCAGCAGCCGCGCCGCATCTCCGCGCGGGTGATGCCCTCCAGGGTCATGTCGTCGCGGTCGAAGCCGACGGCGGCGATATTGCGCTTGTACGGGAACTTGAGGTCCTCGTAGATCCACCAGTCGGTCGGCGGCCCGTCCGGGTCCATGGTAATGCGGTACTTGCCCGCGACGTAGGCCAGTTCACCGATCCCGGCGGTCAGCGGCTGCGGCCCGCGTTCGCGGTACTTCGCGGGCAGCCAGGTGTCGAAGAGGTGCGCCGGTTCGATCACATGGTCGTCGACGCTGATGATCCGAGGCAGTTCCATGGGTGTGTCCCCTTCGGCGTTTCTGATGACCCGTCAGATATCAGGCTAGCCCCGCGCCTCTGGACCGACAAGGCGCTGAGCCCTACACTCTCGGCACGATCTGACTGTCCGTCAGTTGCCCAAAGTCGCCAGGGAGCCCGGACCATGACCGATACGCCGTACCAGCTGGGCGCCTCGCGCACCCTGTGGGAACTCGTCACCCGACGCGCGGCGCTCAGCGGGGACAGGGCCGCGCTGCTCCAGGACGACCGCACCCTCACCTTCGGCGCACTGCGCGAGCGCGCCGAACGGGTCGCGGCCGGGCTGTACGGACTCGGCGTGCGCCCCGGCAGCGTCGTCGCCTGGCAGCTGCCGACCCGGATCGAGACGGTGCTGCTCTCGGTGGCCCTGGCCAGGCTCGGCGCCGTACAGTCACCGGTCATCCCGTTCTACCGCGACCGCGAGGTCGGCTTCGCGCTGCGCGCGTCGAAGGCGGAGTTCTTCGCAGTCCCCGGCGAGTGGCGCGGCTTCGACCACGCGGCGATGGCCCACCGGCTCGCACTAGAACTCCCGGACCCCGTCATGGTCTTCGAGGCGTACGAGAACCTGCCGGACGGCGATCCCTCGATCCTGCCGCCGCCCCCCGCCGCAGACGACGGCACGGCGATCCACTGGATCTACTGGACCTCCGGCACCACGTCGGACCCCAAGGGCGTCCTGCACACGGACCGTTCGCTGCTCGCGGGCGGCTCCTGCCTGGCGCACGCGCTCCACCTGGAACCGGATGACGTCGGCTCGATCGCCTTTCCGTACGCGCACATCGGCGGCCCGGACTACCTGGTGATGCTGTTGCTGTACGGCTTCCCCGCCGTCCTCTTCGAGCACTTCGCGCTGCCCGCCGCGCTCGACGGCTACCGCAGGCACGGCGTCACGGTCGCGGGCGGATCGACCGCCTTCTACTCGATGTTCCTGACCGCCCAGCGCGAGCGGCCGGAGGAGAAGCTCATCCCCACTCTGCGACTGCTGGCGGGCGGCGGGGCGCCCAAGCCCCCGGAGATCTACCACGCCGTCGTGCGCGAGCTGGGCTGCCAACTGACCCACGGCTACGGCATGACCGAGGTCCCGATGATCACCATGGGGGCGCCCGACGACGCCGCGGAGAACCTGGCCACCACCGAAGGCAGGCCGCCGGAGGGCATGGAGATACGGATCACCGCCGACGACGGCAAGCCGCTGCCGGCCGGCGCCGACGGCGAGGTGCGGCTGCGCGGCGAGGCGGTCTGCCGCGGCTATCTGGAGCCGGCCCAGACCGCCGAGGCCTTCGACAGCGACGGCTTCCTGATCACCGGCGACCTCGGGCACCTCACCGCCAGTGGCCATCTGGTGCTCACCGGGCGACTCAAGGACGTCATCATCCGCAAGGGCGAGAACATCTCGGCCAAGGAGATCGAGGACCTCCTCCACCAGCACCCGGACGTGGGCGACGCGGCGGTCGTCGGGCTGCCCGACCCGGTGCGCGGCGAGCTGGTGTGCGCCGTCGTGGAACAACCTGCGGGCGCGCGCCCGTTGACCCTGGAGGCGGTCACCGCCCAGCTGCGGGCGGCGGGACTGTCCGTGCACAAGCTGCCCGAGCGTCTTGAGATCGTGGCCGCGCTGCCGCGCAACGAGGCGCTGCGCAAGGTGCTCAAGTACAAGCTGCGCGAGCGGTACGCGCCGGACAGTCCGTAACAGCCCTGCGGCTACGGGGTGTCCGGGTCCGCCGTCGTGTAGTAGGCCGCGAAGCCGGTGAGGATCCGGTCCTCACTGATCAGCCCGTCCTCGTCCGTCTCCAGAGCGCCCGCGACCCGGCCCGCGATCTCACTCTCGACACCCAGCACGCGCAGGACGCGTTCGGCGGCCTGCGGCGCGACGCCCGTGTTCTTGCCCTCGGCGGCGACGGCGATCACGGCGTGCAGAAAGGGGCGGGCGATCTCGGCGAATCGCTTCGGGTTGTCCCGCAGGCGCTTCACCGCACCCGTGATGAACTCCTCGCGGGTGACCCGTTGGTCGCCGTCCACATCGGCGATGCCTGCCATGCCCTGCCAGAAGGCTTCCGCCCCCATGTAGAGCGCCTGTCCCTTGTCGGAACGGGCCTTCGTGCCGAACTCTGCGAGCAGGGCCGCGGCCGCGGCACTGAAGTCCTCGCGGTCGATGTAGCCGTTGCCGTCCTGGTCGAAGGTGGCGAAACGGGCGGCCGTCTTGCGCTCGTACTCTGCGCTGTCCATGTGCGGAGCGTACGACGTGGGCGGGTGGGTCGTGACCGGTTCTCGCATCGAACCTCCTCGGAACGGGTGGCCCGAACGGCTTGTTGCCGCGCTCGGCCTGCTCGAACTCGGAAGGGCGACGGCTCAGGCGGAGAGCGCCTGCGCCTCGTCGTCGGCGGCGGTCTCGACGTCCGGGTAGACCTCGAACAGGCGACGTACACCCAGCGCGGCCAGCACCCGGTTGACGTGCGAGCCGTCCTCCGTGCCGTGCGCGGGCAGGATCAGCCGCAGATACCCGCCGCAGGAATGCATCAGCCGACGGGCGGCGATGAGTACGCCGACCCCGCTGGAGTCGCAGAAGAAGACCTCGGAAAGGTCGAGAACCACCCGGTGGCGGCCCTCGGCCACGGCGTCGTGGACATGCTGGCGGACCGCTGGTGACGTCACCAGATCCAGCTCCCCGGAGACATGGAGCACGGCCCAGGCGTTCTCGTCGGCCTCGATCACCTTCAGCGTCACGCGACTGGACCTTTCGTTCTGCTGGCTGCTGTTTCGGTTTCGGTCTTTTCTGCCGGTACGGGCTGCTGATGCGGAGGTTGCCCTTCCACCTCGCGACTGCCCAGCGGCTCCCACTCGAAACACAACTGCCGCAGAAGGACTGGATCATTATCATCCTGAACGTGACAAGGGCGCACTTGCGCCAAAGGAGCGTGCGTTGTCGGTGGCCCGCACTACATTCGAAGGAAGTGGCGAGGGGCACAGGGGCCGGCAGGGGTACACGCACAGGGGCACAGGCTGGGGGCAGCATGGCGAAGGACGCACCACCTCGCTGGGACCGCAGGATGCAGCAGCGGCTCGCACACGGCGAGGCGGCGGCGCTCGGAGAGCTGTACGACCGGTTCGCCTCGCTCGTGCACAGCCTGGCCCACCGCGTGCTCGACGACAACGAAGCAGCCGACCAGGTCACGCGTGAGGTCTTCGGCCATGTCTGGGAGCACCCCGACGGGTACGACCCCAAGCAGGGCTCGATGCGCGCCTGGGTGGCCAAAATCACACACCGCCAGGCCGTCGACCGGCTGCGCCGCACCGGCGCGGCGGCCATAGCCGACGGAAGCGACAACACCACGGAAGAGCTGGAGCAGCAGGTCCGCAGGGCCTCGGCGGCGGCCCGCGCGGACTACATCGTGACGTCGATGCCGGCGCCGCTGCGGGCCGCGCTGGAGCTCGCGTACTTCCAGCGCAGGGACTACCGGCAGACCGCCGCCGACCTGGGCGTCACCGAGGACGAGGCGCGTCGGCGGCTGAGGCTCGGCCTGCAACTGCTGTCCACCGCCAACCCGCGCCCGCCAGGGGCCTCCGACTTCGGGCAGGCGCGGTGACCGGGTCGCGCGGGCCCGGCGACGGGGACGGTCAGGAGCACGACGGGCACGAGCCCGACAGACCCGAGGGGTGGCTCGGCAGGCAGGCTCCGCGCATACCGGGACCGCGGGCGGCGGCGGACGACCGCGAGTCGCTGGGGACGCCGCCCCCGGCCACCGCGCTGCCGGTGCCACCGTCGACGCCGCCGCTGCCGTATCCGCTGCCGTCCCCGTCGCACGAGGTGCTCAAGTCGCTGCTGGGCGCGTGGGCGCTGGCCGCGTGCTCCCCGGAGGAGACCAGGGCCGTCGAGGAGCATCTGACCGAGTGCGCCCCGTGCGCGGACGAGGCGCTTCGACTGCGGGACGCGGTCGGCCTGCTCCAGACCGAGCGCAGCCTCGACCTGGACCCGCTCCTGCGCAACCGGGTGCTCGACGGCTGCCTGGGCCGCCGCCCCGCACGCGTCCCCGTCCCGGGCTGGGTCACGCCGTACGACGCGGAAACGGCGCGGCTCGACGCCCTGTTGAAGGACATCGGCGACTCCGAGTGGCACGCGCCGGTCCGGCTGCGGTGGTTCGAGGGCGAGGCCGCGGTGAGCCGCAAGACGACCGTCGCCGGGGTCATCGGGCACCTGATGACCGTCGACGGCCTGGTCGCGACGGCCCTCGGCCTCGTCGACCCACTGGCGGACCCACCGGATCGGGTGGCCGGCGGCCCGGCATCCCCGACGGCGCGCACCGAGCGGTACTGGCGCAGTTACGCCCGGCCGCCCACCCGCAGCGTCCGCGAGCCGTGGCGCGAGCAGAGCCACGACCTGATCCGCACGGCGTCCTTCGCGGGCCGCGGCGTCTCCGAACTCTCCGTTTCGTACGGCGACTTCGGCCTGCCGTTGCGCGACGCGCTGCTCGACCGGGCCTTCGAGTGCTGGGTGCACGCGGGGGACATCGCGGATGCGGTGGACTACCCGTACGAGCCGCCGTCAGCGGTCCATCTGAACCGCATGATCGACCTGGCGGCACGCCTGCTTCCCGCAGCCCTGGCCGCCCGCCGCGGCGCGGGCCTGGCGTCCCCGTCGGGCCGCCTGGTGAAGGCCGGCTCACCCGGCCGCTCCCTGCACCTGGAGATCGAGGGCGTGGGCGGCGGCGACTGGTACATCGCCCTGGACTCCCCGGCCGCGGTCGGTTCCCCCGACCACGAGGTGGCCCATGTGGCCCTGGACGGCGTCGAATTCTGCCAACTGACCTCGGGCCACATCCCACCCCAGGAAGCGGCGGCGGGCCAGCGGGGAGACCGGGACGCGATCCGGGACGTCCTGTTCACGGCGGCGTCCCTGAGCCGCCTCTAGACGGCGCCCACGCACCGCGGCCGCCCGGAGCCGGCTGTGCGGCGCCGTCCCACGGGCGGGCGGGCTACGCGAAGATGACCGTGCGGCGGCCGTTCAGCAGGACCCGGTGCTCGCTGTGCCACTTCACCGCGCGCGCCAGCGCCTGGCACTCCACGTCGCGGCCGATCGCCACCAACTGCTCCGGCGTCACGCCATGGCCCACCCGCTCGACCTCCTGCTCGATGATCGGGCCCTCGTCGAGGTCCGCCGTCACATAGTGCGCGGTCGCGCCGATCAGCTTCACACCGCGCGCGTGCGCCTGGTGGTAAGGCTTCGCGCCCTTGAAGCTCGGCAGGAACGAGTGGTGGATATTGATGATCCGGCCGTTCAGCTGCTTGCACAGGTCGTCGGAGAGGACCTGCATGTAGCGGGCGAGTACGACCAGCTCGACGTCCTCCGCGCGGATCAGCTCAAGCAGCTGCGCCTCGGCCGCCGCCTTGTTGTCCCGCGTCACCACGATGTGGTGGAAGGGGACATCGTACGAGGCGACCAGTTCCGCGAAGTCCGTGTGGTTGGAGACGACCGCGGCGATCTCCACCGGCAGGGCGCCACTGCGCGAGCGGAACAGCAGGTCGTTCAGGCAGTGCCCGAACCTGCTGACCATCAGGACGATCCGCATCCGCTCCTCGGGGCGGTGGATCTGCCAGTCCATCCGGAAGGAGTCGCCCACCGCCGCGAAGCTCGCCCGCAGCTTCTCCACGGTCACCGGCGCCTTCGCCGAGAAGTGGACCCGCATGAAGAAGAGCCCCGTGTCGTGGTCGCCGAACTGCTGGCTGTCCTCGATATTGCATCCGGTGATGAAGAGATAACTCGACACGGCGTGCACGATGCCCTGTTTGTCCGGGCAGGACAGCGTCAGGACGTACTGATCGGGCAGGTCGGACACGGGTGCGGGAACGGGGACGGGCTGCGTGACGCTCATGACCCCAGAGGATTCCACACCGGGCACGTGCGGGTCCGCCCCGGTCACCATGCGGATGGCACCCGCCGGGGGCCCGCGGGGTCAGCCGGACCGGGTCATGCCGAGCGGGTCAGGTTGCGTATGACGTCCAGGGAGCGCGGCTCGACGTCCGGGTCCTCACCGTCGTTCGCCGCCAGCCGTGCGTGCGCCTCGCGCGCCGCCCGCACCGCCTCCGGCCAGGCGTGGTGCTCCAGATACGCCGACACCGGCGCGTCCGCCCCCACCTGGTGCATGATCTTCAGCACCCGCAGGACGGCGAGATCGACCAGCGACGCCTCCTGGGCGTCCCGGAAGATCGTGCCGACGTATTTCTCGGCCGACCAGTTGTCCAGCCAGGTGTCTTCGACCAGCCGGTACACGGCGTCGGTCACGTCCCCATAGCCCTCAAGACCGGCCAGCCAGCACTGCTGCTGGAAGGCGGGGGCGGAGAGCATGTGCAGCGCGGAACGCACGTTCGTGCGCCAGCGCCACCACGGCATGTCATTGAGCGGCATGCCGCCCATGGTGGGGGAGCGACGGCCGCGACGGGAAGAGTTCACCGAACCTTGCACGATTGCAGATCGTACGTTCCCCGACTCGGCGGGCATACAGGCCCCCGTAATTCACCTCGATGTCACCGAGTGTCGACCGGCACTCACTCCGCCGTTACCCAGGGCGCGGAAGTGTGCATGCACATGACCGGACGGCAAGGCCCTTCCTCCCCCCGCCCACGCCCGACCAGGACCGCGAAGCTCTTCGCCGCGTGTACGGCAGCGGCGGTCGGGGCTTCGCTGCTCGCCGGTTGCGGGGCACTCACCGGCGGATCGGGGGGCGCCAGGGAGCCCGTGACCGTGATGACGTGGGCGCCCGAAGGCACCAAGGCGACCAATATGCCCGGCATGCCGGCGATGGCGAAGGCGTACGCGCGCTGGGTCAACACCAAGGGCGGCCTGGCGGGCCACGAACTCAAGGTCATCACCTGCAACGAGCGCAACACCACATTCGGCGCGGCGGCCTGCGCGCGGCAGGCGGTACGGGCGGGCGCGATCGCCGTCGTCGGCTCGTACAGCCAGCACGGCCGGGCCTTCATGACACCGCTGGAGGTCGCGGGGATCCCGTACATCGGCGGCTACGGCGCGTCCGACGAGGAGTTCGTCAGCCCGTTCTCGTACCCCGTCAACGGCGGCCAGGCGGCCCTGCTGGCCGGCAACGGACGGCAGCTCGCCGGCGGCTGCTCCCGCGTCGCCCTGGTGCGGCCCGACACCATCGCCGGTGACGACCTGCCCGCACTCCTCGGCTCGGGCCTCGCGGAGGGCGGCCGGCGTCCGGCCACGGACGTCAGGGCGGCGGAGGACGCGAGCGACTACACGGCGGCGGCGCGGCAGTCGCTGAGGAGCGCGCGGCCGGCGTCCCTCGCCGGGGCCGGGAAGGGCTGCGTCACGGCGGTGCTGGGAGACCGTACGGAGACGTTCTTCGACTCGTTCCGGCGCGTGGAGTCCGAGACCGGCGCGAAGGTCGCCGTCGCGTCGGTGCTGGGCAGCGTCGCGCAGCCGCTCCTCGACCGCACGGGCGGCCGGAACGGCCCCTTCGAGGGCGCGTACGTCACGGGCTGGTACCCGGTGGCGAGCGATCCGCGGTGGGACCCGATGCGCAAGGTGATCCGCGAGCACGCGTTCGCGGACAACCGGATCGACCCGGCCGAGCCCGGCGTGCAGACCACCTGGATCGCCTACACCGTGCTGAAGGCGACGGTGGAGGCGATCGGGGGAGGCGACGAGGCGGACATCTCGGCGGCCGATGTCTTCCGGACGCTGAACCAGGGCGACGGCGTACTGACCGGCGGGCTCACGCCGCGCCTCAGCTGGCGCTTCGAAGACATGCTGTCCTCGCGGGACTTCCCCCGGATCGTCAACCGGGACGTGACGTTCCAGGTGGTGCGGCAGGGGCGGCTGGTGCAGCTGAAGAGGGACTTCGTCGATGTGGGCGAAACGCTGGTACGGGCGCCTTCCGCGGGGTGAGCGCGTGGGCGGCGGGCATGGGGCGCCTGCGGCGTCCCGGAGCCGGGGCAGGCACCGGCCCCCGGACGCCCTTCGGGCGTGTCCCCAACCGGCCTAGAGCTGCGTAGCGTCCCGCTTCGTCAACCCGTGCTTCTCAGCGATCGCGTTCCACACCCCGACCGCTTCCTTCTTCGCCTTGGACGCGTTGCCGCTCTGCCGATTGCCCGCCTGCTGCTGCGGGGTCGAGCGCGCGTGGCCCTTCGGGCAGCCCTTCTTGCCACCGACCTGGCCGGCCCAGGCCGCGTAGTGGTTGTCGGCCGCGGCCGAGGCCTTCCACGCGGTGGTGAGGGAGGCCGACAACTGCGCGTTGTCCGGCAGCTTGTCGATGGTCAGCCCCTGGAGGCGGGTCACCAGCTCATTGCGCTGCTTCGCCGCGGCGCGCAGATCGCTCGCCGCCTTGGGCAGGTTCTTGCAGGTCCCGATCGCGGCGACCGCGCTGATCACGGAGTCACGGCTGTTGTTGCTGTCGGCGAGCAGCGCGTCCAGCGACTCGGCCTGCGGCTTGGCCGGATCCTCGGCGGCCTTCGGCGAGTTGGCGTCGCCGGGGGTGCTCGCCGCGGCGACGGGCTGATCGCCCTTGGAGCTGTCCTCGTCGCCCCCGCTCATCAGCCACCCCGCGCCGAGGCCGACGACCGCACAGCCGACCACCACGGCGGCGATCAGCGGCGCGCGTGAGGAGCGCCGACGCGGCGCGGCGGGCTCGGGGTAGGCGCTCGGGGCGGCCCGGCCGGGCGCGGCGGCGTTGCGGCGCGCGGCCCTCCCCTGCTGCTGCGCGAACTGCGGCTGGCCGGACGCCTGGTGTCCGGGCTGCGACTGACCGGCCTGCTGCCGCGCGTCGAAGCGCGGCATCTGCTGTGTGGAGTCCGGCGCTTCGGGCGCGGCATCGGCCCGGAAGAGGCTGTCGAACTCGGCCGGCGGCTGCCGGTCCTCGGGCGCGCCCGGCCTGATGCCGTACGGCCCGCCGGGCGGCGGGGTGGGTGGGCTCTGCCCGGCGGGCACGGGCGGCAGGAACTGCGTGGACTCCGCGTCGGCGCCCGACACGGGCGCGGCCGCGGCGGGCATGTCCTGCCTGTGGCCCAGGAGCTGCGTGGACTCCGCGGGGTTTTCGGGCGGCAGCGCGCCGGGGCCGACGGGAGCCACCGGAGGGACGTACGCCGCTATGTACTGCGTGGCGTCGGCATCGCCGCCACCCACTCCGGCGTTCTCCGGCGGCAGGGGCTGCGCGTAGGCCTGCGGCAGGCCCTGGTCCTGGCCCTGCCCCTGGGGGTACGCCGAGGGGTATGCCTGGGGCTGCTCCTGCACGGGCGGGTACTGCTGCTCCGGCGCCGGCGGGTACTGCTGCCCCCAGGCCTGCCCGGGGTACTGCGGCTCCGGCAGCTGCCCGGCATGCTGCGGGTGCTGCGGGTAGGGCTGTTGGGCCTGCTGCGGCGGCAACTGCCCCGGATACGACTGCATCTGCGGAAGCCGCGCCGACCCGCCCGGCTGCGCTCCGCCCTGCCGCGGGTACATCTGCTGGTCCGGCAGCTGCCCGCCCGACTGCCCCTGCTGCGGCATCTGCTGGTGCGACGGCGGCAGTTGTCCCTGCGGGCCCTGCTGCCCGTACTGCCCCTGAGGGGGCCGCGGCGTCTGTGCGGCCTGCGGCACCTGCTGGAGCGGCTCCATCTGGCCCGGCTGCGGGCGCGGCACCTGCCCGCCCGGCTGCTGCGGCAGCTGCCCCTGCGGGGGCTGCTGTTGCGCCGGCTCGGACTGGGGTCCCCAGGGCTGTCCCCATGGCTGTCCACCCGTCGGAGTGGCCTGCTCGTCGGCGGCCGCGGCCCCGGGGATCCAGGGCCCGCTGCCATCGGCGGGCAGCACGACACCTTCGTGCGCGGGCGGCTGCGCAGCGGGAAGCCGCGACTCGTCACCCTGTCCGCTCTGTGTCACCGGGACTCCTACGTGTGAACGTGCATGTGGATTTGCGTGGGGTTTGACGTGTGGACCTACGGCACCGACGGTTCACGCTACCGGGTGACAACACGCCACTGCCACGTACCCACTCTCCCCACACATCCACGCAGGTGGCCGGCAGCACCCGCGCCCCGGGGCGCTGCCACGGCCCACCCGCACGTCAGGCGCTCGCTACGCCGCCTGAATCTCCATCCGGGCGCCGAATTCCCGCACCGAGGGCTCGTCGCGGAACGGATCCAGCCGCAGCTGGAAGTCCTCCAGGTACTCCGCGCCCCGGTTCGACCGCAGTGTGCCGAGCAGTTCCACCGCGCGCGTGCCCGTGTGGCAGGCCTGCTCGACCTCGCGCTGCTGGACCTGCGCGGTGGCCAGCAGGACCAGCCCGATCGCCCGGCGCCGCGCCCGCGTGTCCGGGTGGCCGTCCAGCGCCTCCTGGGCCCGCCGCGCCGCCGCCTCCGCCTGGCCGAGGTCGCGGTGGCAGTGCGCCAACTCGTCGGCCAGATAGGCGTGGTCGAAGTGTTTGATCCACACCGGGTCGTCGCCCGTGTCGCCCTCGTCCTGCGCCCGCTCCATCGCGCCGAGCGCCTTGCCCGCCACCATGTTGCAGGACCGCGCGTCGCCGAGCAGCGCGTGCCCGCGGGCCTCGGCCGCCCAGAACATCGACTCGGCCCGTGGGGTGACCCGCCCTCGCGCGCCCTCCTGGGCGGCCCGCGCCAGCTGCGCGATCTCCCGCGGAGTGCCGAGCTGCGCCGCCAGGTGGCTCATGGAAGCGGCCAGTACGTACCCGCCGTAACCGCGGTCGCCCGCCGCCTGGGCGAGCCGCAGCGCCTGGATGTAGTAGCGCTGGGCGAGCCCCGGCTGGCCCGTGTCGACGGCCATGTACCCGGCGAGCTCGGTGAGCCGCGCCACCGCCGCGAACAGCGACCGCCCGACGGACTCGCGGTACGAGCCGGACAGCAGCCCGGACACCACGCTGTTGAGGTAGTGCACGACGATCGGCCGTACGTGCCCGCTGCCGAAGCGGTGGTCGAGGTCGACGAGGGCGCTGGTGGTCGCCCGTACCGCCTCGACGTCGGACGCGCCGACCCGCCCGCCGCCCGCGGTCCTGGCCACCTGGCTGTCCGCGCCCGTGATCAGCCAGTCGCGGCTCGGCTCGACCAGCGCCGAAGCGGCGACCGTGGAGCCCGACAGGAAGTCGCGGCGCCCCACGTCGCTGCGCCACAGCTCGCAGACCTGCTCGATCGCGCCCAGCACGGTCGGCGAGAACTGGAGACCGATCCCGGAGGCCAGGTTCTTGCCGTTGGCCATGCCGATCTCGTCGATCGTCACCGTGCGGCCGAGTTTGCGCCCGATCGCTTCCGCGATGATGCCGGGCGCCCTCCCGCGAGGCTGCTGACCACGCAGCCAGCGGGCCACCGATGTCTTGTCGTACCGCAGGTCGAGCCCGTGTTCGGCGCCGCACATATTGACGCGACGGGCCAGTCCCGCGTTGGAGCATCCGGCTTCCTGAATGAGCGCCTGCAACCGTTCGTTCGGCTGGCGGGCGACGAGAGGCCTGGCTGCCATGACTACCCCCTGGTGGCGCAGTGATCAGTGATGTGATCAGCGGTTCGACCACCGATCACTGCTGATCAATGCCCGGCGGATATACAGAGAATGCGGAATATGCCGGAAGACAGTGGGATTGACGGCACTATGACCGGCATTCCCACGCTCCCCTCTCTTGCTACCCGCGCACCGGCCCCCGGCCCCATGCGCGCCCCCGCCCATGCCTCCATGCGCCCCGCGTGCAGGATCGATGCTCCTCTGCCGGTCGGGGCCCGCCCGTAACCCCAGGTGATGCCGGGAGTTGAGCTGTTCGTGGAAGAGACCATCGGAGTCACGGACGCCGCCCAGATCCCCAAGCAGCGCGGCGATCAACTGCTCGACAGCGCCGTGCGTTACGCGGAAGAACGGCACTGGGACGTGTTTCCCGGCACCTGGCTGGAAGCGCACGAGGGGGTGGAACGCTGCTCGTGCGGTGCTGCCTGCGACTCCCCGGGCGCGCACCACGCCCGTCCCGACTGGGCGGAACAGGCGACAGGCAGCGTCACGGTGGCGCGCCGCCTGTGGTCGAAACAGCCCAAGGCGTCGATCCTGCTGCCCACCGGCCGCACCTTCGACGCCCTCGACGTGCCCGAGTCCGCCGGGTTCCTGGCGCTGGCACGGATGGAGCGCATGGAGCTCACGCTCGGCCCGGTCACCTGCACACCCGACCGCAGGATGCTGTTCTTCGTGCTGCCGGGCGCGGGCGCCAAGGTGCCTGATCTGGTACGGAAACTGGGCTGGGCACCGACTTCGATCGACCTGGTCGCGAGGGGCGAGGGCGACTACGTCGCGGCGCCGCCGACCCGGCTCGGAGGCATGGGCGCGGTGCAGTGGGCGCGCCGCCCCACGCCTGCCAACCGGTGGCTCCCGGACGCGGAGGAGCTGATCAGTCCGCTGGCCTACGCCTGCGGGCGCGAGGCAGCCGCGGAGCGCGCACGCCGACCGTAGGGTGTCCCCCGTAGGACGGGGACTCCGAGAGGCTGTGCGACATGCCGGACCAGGCAGTGGGGACAGAAGAGGCGGGCGGAGCGCACGACGCGCCGCCCGCCGCCGTACGTGTAGAGGGCCTGTGGAAGCGCTTCGGGGAACAGGTCGCCGTCGCGGGCATCGACCTGGAGCTGCCCGCGGGGCAGTTCATCGGCCTGGTGGGGCCGAACGGCGCGGGCAAGACCACCACGCTGTCGATGGTGACCGGCCTCCTCCGCCCCGACCAGGGGACCGTCCTGGTCGGCGGCCACGACGTATGGCGGGACCCGGTCGCGGTCAAGGCACGGATCGGCGTACTGCCCGAGGGGCTGCGGCTCTTCGAGCGGCTGTCGGGGCGTGAGCTGCTGGCCTACACCGGGCGGCTGCGCGGGATGCCGGGCGAAGAGGTCGACAAGCGGGCCACGCAGCTCCTCGACGTACTGGATCTGGCGGGCGCGCAGCACAAGCTGGTGGTCGACTACTCGACCGGCATGCGCAAGAAGATCGGCCTGGCGGCGGCGCTGCTCCACAACCCCGAAATCCTCTTCCTGGACGAGCCGTTCGAGGGCGTCGACCCGGTCTCGGCGCAGACGATCCGCGGCGTCCTTGAGCGCTACACGGTCTCGGGCGCGACCGTCGTCTTCTCCAGCCATGTGATGGAGCTCGTCGAGTCGCTGTGCGACTGGGTCGCGGTGATGGCCGCGGGCCGCATCCGCGCGCAGGGCACGCTGGCGGAAGTGCGCGGCGACGCGCCCACCCTGCAGAGCGCCTTCCTCGAACTGGTCGGCGCGAACGAACGCGCCGCCGGGCAGGACCTGGACTGGCTGGGCGGCGGCGCCCGATGACCGCGGGCGCGCCCACCACTGCCGCCGCCCCCGTGCCGGGGACCACTGCTGTTTTCGTACGGCTCAAGCTCGCCCTGCTGCGCAACGGGCTGCGGCAGTCCGCCAAGCGCAAGGCCGCGTACATCGCCTCCGGCGTGATCGCGCTGCTGTTCGGCGCGCTCCAGCTGGTCGGGCTGATCGCGCTGCGCGGCAGTGAGCACGCGGCGACGGTCGTGGTGCTGCTGGCCGCCGTGCTGGGGCTCGGCTGGGCCGTGATGCCGCTGTTCTTTCCCAGCGGCGACGAGACGCTCGACCCGACCCGTCTGGTGATGCTCCCGCTGCGGCCCCGGGCGCTGGTCCGGGCGTTGCTGGCGGCTTCGCTGGTGGGAATCGGGCCACTGTTCACGTTCTGCCTGGCGCTCGGCTCGGTGATCGCGGTGGCGCACAGCGCGGCGGCGGCCGTCGTCGGCGTCTTCGCCGTGGCGCTGACCCTGCTGCTGTGCGTGGCGCTGGCGCGGGCGGTGGCCGGCGCCAATGTCCGGCTGCTGACCAGCCGCAAGGGCCGCGATCTGGCGGTGCTGAGCGGCCTGGTGATCGCGGTCGGCATCCAGGTGGTGAACTTCGGCGCGCAGCGGCTCAGCAGCGCGGGCGGCCTCGGACGGCTCGACCCCGTCGCTGACGTGCTGAGCTGGCTGCCGCCCGCTTCGGCGATCGGCGCGGTGGACGCGGTGAGCGACGGGGCGTACGTCCGGGGCGCGGCCCAGTCGCTGCTCGCGGTGGCGGCCCTGGTGGCCCTGCTGTGGTCCTGGGAGCGCAGCCTGGTGAAGCTGATGACCTCACCGGACGGCTCGACGCTGGCTGCCTCGGAGCCGGCCCGCAAGGAGTCCTCGGCCGGGCTCGGCGGGCGATTCCTGCCCGAGGGGCGCACGGGCACGGTGATCTTGCGCAGCCTGCGATACGTGTGGCGGGACCCGAAGACCAAGGCCGCGTGGGTGACTTCGCTGGCGATCGGTCTGATCGTGCCGGTGTTCAACGCGATCCAGGGCTCCGGCACGATCTACTTCGCGTGCTTCGCGGCCGGGATGCTCGGCATCCAGATGTACAACCAGTTCGGCCAGGACACCTCGGCCTTCTGGATGGTCGCGATGACGATCTCCACGACCCGTGACGCGTACGCCGAGCTGCGCGCGCGGGCGTTGGCCCTGCTGCTGATCACGCTGCCGTACAGCGCGTTGGTCACCGTGGTCACCGCGGCCCTGGTGGACAACTGGGCGGCCCTGCCCGAGGCGCTGGGACTGTCCTTCGGGCTGCTGGGCGCGATGCTGGCGACGGGCGCGGTGGCCTCGGCCCGCTTCCCGTACTCGATCCCGCAGAACAGCGCCCACAAGAACGTCGCCCCCGGGCAGGCGGGCCTCGCCTGGATCTCCATCCTCGGCGGCATGATCGCGGCGGCCCTGCTGTGCGCCCCCCTGCTCACGCTGACGATCTGGCTGCATGTGGCGAGCGCGCAGAGCTGGTCGTGGATCGTGCTGCCGCTGGGTGCGGCGTACGGCGCTCTGATCTCCTGGGCCGGGGTCCGCTTCGCGGCCCCGCAGACGGCAGCGCGACTGCCGGAGATCCTGGCGGCGGTAAGCAAGGGCTGACCGCGCCCGGCCCGCGCCGCGCTCGCGGTGAGCCCGCGCAGGCGGCATCGGCGCCGGACGCGATGCCGGGACGGTCGGCGACGCGGCTCGCGCGGCGCCGGGGTCGG
Organism: Streptomyces sp. A5-4; assembly: GCF_051131715.1. Lineage (NCBI taxonomy): Bacteria > Bacillati > Actinomycetota > Actinomycetes > Kitasatosporales > Streptomycetaceae > Streptomyces > Streptomyces sp. A5-4. The sequence goes on from NZ_CP178591.1 coordinate 3,292,954, forward strand.
CTCAGCGGCCCGCGCAGCCGGGCGGGCGCGGCTCAAGGCGGCTCGGGCTCGTACCTCGGCGCGTACCCCCGCTCAGGACGGCACCGGCTCGTCCGCCGTCTCCTCCAGGAATGGCTGTATCGCGTCGCGCCAGCCCTCCGGCTGGTCGTAGTGGACCAGATGGCCCGCGTCCACCACCTCGCCGTACTGCCCGCGCGGCAGCACCCGGACCATTTCCTGGGCCTCCGCGCGGCCCAGCTCGCCGTCCAGGCCGCGGACCACCAGCGTGGGGCACTGGACCAGTGCCAGCTCCTCCCAGTGCGCGTCGTGGACCCAGGTCTCGCGGGCGGTGAGCATCTGGCGGCGCGAGAAGACCGGGCGCCAGCCGTCCGCGCGCTCGGCCATCACCTCGGCGAAGAACTCACCGCGCGCCGGACTCGGCCGCTCCACCCAGGGGTCGTCCTCGCCGAACCACTTGCGGACGTCGGCCAGGGTCGCGAAGGGCACCGGCCAGGACCCGAACCAGTCGTCCCACTCGCGCTGCGAGGCCGCGCCGAGCGCGGAGGCCCGCATATCGCAGATGATCACTGCCCGGACGAGGTCCGGGCGCTTGGCGGCGAGCTGCCAGGCGGTGAGGGCGCCCATGGAGTGCCCGATAAGCGTGACGGGACCGAGGTCGAGCTGCTCGACCGCTGCCTCGGCGTCCGCGACGTACGCGTCCCGGGTGTACGGCCCTTCGGGCGGCTTGTCGCTGCGGCCGTGGCCGCGCTGGTCGAGCGCGACGGCCCGGTGCCGCTCGGAAAGCCAGCGCGCGGTGCCCGCCCAGTGCGAGGCGCGGCCCATCAGGCCGTGGAGCAGTAATACCCCGGTGGCCCGCTCGGCCTCCCCGCCCACCTTGGGCGGGTCGGCGAACTCCCAGGCCGCAAGGCGTACGCCGTCGGCTCCGGTCACGTCGATGCGTCGCACCATTTGTCCTGGCACCCCCTTCATCCCCCGGGTGGTTCATCCATGAGTGGTCGAGCCACGCCAGACTATCGAACTTGTATTCGAAAACAGGGTTCTCGCGCGCAACACCCCTCGTTCGTGTGACAGCGCTCAAGGATTGATGCTCGCTGCCGAGGGGAGATCTTCTGCGGGGGGCGGGCCGATCGGGGAAGACGGTCCGAGGGGATTGACCCTGGGAGCTCGGGGCTCCGGGTCAGCACAGGGGAGGACAGGCTCCGGCGCCTCAGGGCGCCGGAGCCCTCTGTGTGAGTGGGGGCCGGCGCGCAGGGCGCGTAGCGCCCGCGCCGCAGGGGGCACCCACATGGAAAAGAACACCCGCACCGCGTGGGGCGTAGGGACCGTGCGGGACGGACAGAGCCATCGGCCCGGACCTCACAGTCCATACGGATCACACACGGCGTACGGGCAGTACGGAACGCGCGGACGGCATCAGCCGTACGCACCCCAACGGCACCGGCTCGGCGCCTGTGCGACGGGCGCATCCCCTGCCCCCCTCCCCGACCGGACGGGCAGTTCCGTCCGGCGGCCCTCACGTCCTGTGCCTCTGTCACACCCTCGCACGCGATCCGCCCGGTCGCTGGGATTCCGCGGGATCGCCGAGGGGTGCCAACTGCCTTGCGGACGCACGCTGTTGCCTGCGGGCCGCGCGCCGTCAGCGCTTGGCGACAAAGACGTGCGAGGCCACCTCCGCGTTGAGCTCGGCGGCCTCGCCGCTGCTGCCGACCAGCACCCCGCCGGGCGACTCCGTCACGCTCACCACGGAGCCGGGCTGCACGCCCGCCCTCCGCAGCGTGTACATCAGCTGGGCGTCCGTCTGGATCGGCTCGCCAATCCGCCGCACGACCACCGTCTTGCCCTCCGGGCCCGGCGCCAGATCGGCCAGGCTGACCATGCTCTCGTCCAGGAACGGATCGGCCTCGGCCTTCTCGCCCAGCTCCTCCAGACCCGGGATCGGATTCCCGTACGGAGACTCCGTCGGGTGGCGCAGCAGCTCCAGAACGCGCCGCTCCACCGCCTCGCTCATCACATGCTCCCAGCGACATGCCTCCGCGTGGACCTGCTCCCACTCCAGGCCGATCACATCGACAAGCAGACACTCCGCCAGCCGGTGCTTTCGCATCACCCGGGTGGCGAGCTTGCGGCCCTCGTCGGTGAATTCCAGGTGCCGGTCGCCTGCGACCGTCACCAGGCCGTCGCGCTCCATGCGGGCCACGGTCTGGCTGACCGTGGGGCCGCTCTGGTCCAGGCGCTCGGCGATACGGGCGCGCATGGGGACCACGCCTTCTTCCTCGAGCTCGAGGATGGTGCGGAGATACATCTCCGTTGTGTCGATCAGTCCGGACATACGTGCCCCTCGATTGCTCGTGCGCTGGCCCTGACCCAATTCTGCCGGATAGCACCGACAACCGTGTCGCGGCCGGAGGAAGCCGTATTGACAGGGCACTGGTCCAGACCGCAACGTGATCCGCGCCACCACCGGTTCCGCCGGGGGCGCACACCGCACGACGTAGGTACGACGTACCGCTGAAAGGGGCTCGGACGCGATGAGCGAAAGCAAACTGGCCGGTCAGTTCTTCGACGCCGCGATCGGGCTGCTGCACCGGGTGCGCGACGAGGAGGCGGACAACATCACGGCGGCCGGCACCGCCGTCGCGGACGCCGTCGCCGCGGGTGGCCGGCTCTTCGCGTTCGGCGCGGGCCACTCCTCGCTCGCCGCCCAGGACGTCGTCTACCGGGCCGGCGGCCTCGCCCTGATGAATCTGCTCGCCGTGCCGGGCGCCGTCGGGGTCGATGTGATGCCCGCCACCCTGGGCTCCGCGCTGGAGCGCGTCGACGGTCTGGCGAGTGCGGTGCTCGACTCCTCCCCCGCCACCTCGGGCGATGTGCTGGTCGTGATCTCGCTGTCCGGGCGCAACGCGCTGCCCGTGGAGATGGCGATGAACGCCCGCGCGCTGGGCCTGACGGTCATCGGGGTGACCTCGGTGGCCTACGCCGAGGAGACGAAGTCCCGGCACAAGTCGGGCACATATCTCAAGGACCACTGCGACATCGTCCTCGACAGCCATATCGCGGTGGGGGACGCGGAGCTCACCGCCGAGGGCATCGAGGCGCCCTTCGCGCCCGCGTCGACGGTGGTCACCAGCGCGCTGATGCAGGCCGTGATGGCCACGGCCGCGGGCAGCCTGGCGGAGCGCGGCATCGAGCCGCCGCTGCTGCGCTCGGGCAATGTCGACGGCGGTCACGACTGGAACGGCCGGATCATGACGGAGTACGGCGACCGGATCTTCTTCCGGCACTGACCCTTCCGGCAGCGGCCCTCCCGGCACTGACCCCTTCGGCAGCGGCCCTCCCGGCACCGGCACCGGAAGCCGCGCGGAGCCCGTCACGGGTTCCGCCGAAAGGTCACCCGTACCGTCAGGCCGCCCCCGGTATTGGCCGTCGCCGTCGCCGTGGCGCCGTGGGCGCGGGCGATCGACGCCACGATGGACAGGCCGAGGCCCACGCCCTCGCCGGGTGCGTGACGGCGCTCCTTGGCCCGCCGGAAGGGTTCGAACAGCCGCGGCACCGCCTTGGGCGCGACCACCGGTCCGGTGTTGGTGACCTGCAGGGTGTTCGCGCCGACGCGGACCCGGACGGTGCCGCCGGGGTGGTTGTGGCGGATCGCGTTGGCGACCAGATTGTGCACGAGGTGGTCGAGCAGGACCGTGTCGCCCTGGACCGTCAGCGGCTTGGCCACGGTCTCCACGGTGACGTCCCGGCGCTCCGCCTCCTCCCCGAGCGCGGCGGCCACCGTGGTGACGATCGTGTCCAGCGCGGCCGGTTCGCGGCGCTGGATCCCCTGGTCGCAGACCGCGAGCAGCAGCAGGCCCTCGATCAGCCGCTCGCTCTCCCCTGCCGTCTCGATCAGCTTCTCGCGGATCCGGGCCACCTTCCGCGGGGACGGTTCGTCGGCCAGGCCGATCTCTGCGGCGGCCCGCTGCACGGCGAGCGAGGTACGCAGCTCATGGGCGGCGTTGGCGGCGAACCGCTGCTGGGCCGAGACAAGCTGCTCGATCCGGTCGAGCATCCCGTCGAAGGTGTCGGCGAGCTCCTTGAGCTCACCGGGCGGCGCCTTCAGCGAGAGCCGCTCGTGCAGGTTCTCGCCCGACAAGCGGCGGGCCCGTGCGGTGATCACGCCAACCGGGCGCAGCACCCGGCCCGCCATCCACCAGGCCAGTGCCATGGAGGCGGTCGAGAAGAGGGCGAGTGCCACTCCGGACACCGCGAACAGGCTGTCCAGGGCGGCGTCCTCGGCCGCGGTGGACAGCCGCCGCGTCGCCGCGTACTTCGCCGCCGGCTCCGCGACGCCGGCCTGTGCGTAGTCGGGGACCACCGGCTGTGCGGGGGCCACGGTCTGCCAGTCCTGGACGCCGGTGACGCCCGAGGTCGGCACCACGGTGGTGAGCGCCGAGCTGATGCTGGAGTACAGGGCGTCCCTGACCAGGAGGTAGATCAGGCCGATGAGCAGGACACCGGCCAGCACGAGCAGACCGCCGTAGAGCGCGGTGAGCCGGCCGCGCTCACTGGTCATGCCCCACCGCCAGCCCGCGGGCCACGGGGCGGCCGGCCACCTTCCCTGCAGCCACCGGCCCGGCGGGCCGCCGTACCGGGCTCTCACCCGTCCGCGGATGTCCCGTACGCCCGTCATGAATCGCCCCCGACGCGGTAGCCCACGCCCGGGACCGTCTCGATCACGGTCGGCTCGCCCAGCTTGGCGCGCAGTTTGCTGAGGGTGACCCGGACCGCGTTGGTGCGGTAGCTGGTGTCCTCCTCCCAGACCTGTTCGATCAGGTCGTCGCCACTGACCACCGCCCCTTCGGCGCGCAGCAGGGCCTCAAGCACGGCGAACTCCTTGCGCGACAGCGCGAGGTAGCGGCCGTCCCTGCTGACCTGCCTGCGGGCGGTGTCCAGGACCAGGCCCGCGCGTTCGAGCACCGGGGGCAGCGCGGGGCGGGCCCGGCGGCCGAGGGCCAGGACGCGGGCGAGCAGCTCGTCGTACGCGAAGGGTTTGGTCAGGTAGTCGTCGGCGCCCAGGCCGAGGCCGTCGACCCGGTCCCGTACCGTGCCGGCGGCCGTCAGCATCAGGACGCGGGTCAGCAGCCGCTGCGTGACGACCTTGCGGCACACGTCGTCGCCGTGCACGCCCGGCAGGTCCCGGTCCAGGACCATGACGTCGTACTCGCCCAGCTGGAGTTTGCGCAGGGCCGTCAGGCCGTCGGGCGCCACGTCCACGGCGATCGCGTCGCGGCGCAAGCCCTCGGCGATCATCTCGGCCAGGAATTCCTCGTCCTCCACCACCAGCACACGCATGTGCTCTGTGTACCTGAAGTGGACCTTTCGCCGATGTAAGCGACTGCGCTGAGAGAAACGAAATGCCGGTCCTTGGCACGCTCCCTCCGCGGCCCGAATACGGCCTCTTCGCCTTTCGCGATGCCCTCCAGGAGGAGACACACCATGAGGACCAGGACCCGTACCCGCTCGGCGGTATTCGCTTCGGGATTCGCCGCACTCGCCCTGTTCGCCTCGGCCTGCGGTTCAGACGGCGGGAGCGACAAGGCCGGCGACACCTCGAAGGACACCGGCAACAACGCGGGCAAGGCCAGCGACGACGCGGCCAAGCACCGCAAGTGCCTGCGGGACAACGGGATGGACGTGCCCGACCCCAAGCCGGGCGAGGACGAGCGCGGCATGACCATCAGCGGCGACGGCATGAGCAAGGAAAAAATGGAGAAGGCCATGAAGGCCTGCGCCGGAAAGGGCGGGCCCGGCTCGGCGGGCGGCGGCATGACCCAGGCGGACAAGGACAAGATGCTCAAGCTCGCCCAGTGCATGCGCAAGAACGGGTTCAACATGCCCGACCCGGACTTCGGAAAGGGCGGGATGGCACAGGCGCAGAAGATTCCGCAGGGCGCGGAGATGAAGAAGTTCGAGAAGGCCAACAAGGCCTGCGAAAGCATCATGCGATGAAGGCGCGCAGGATCGTCGTCGCCGCCCTGGTGGTGATCGCCGTGGCGGGCGGCGGAGTCGCCGCCACCGCCCTGGCCACCCCCGACAAGGAGGAGTCCACCCAGGACTCCGCCCTGCCGCCCGCCACCGCCCCCATCGAGCGCGGTGACCTCAGCGACAGCACCCAGATCGACGGGAAACTCGGCTACGGCAAGGAGCGCAAGCTCAACGCGGGCGCGGTGGGCACCCTGACCTGGGCCGCGGGCACGGGCTCCGAGGTGCGGCGCGACGGCAGGCTGTACGAGATCAACGGGAAGCCGGTCCGCCTGATGTACGGCTCGGGGCCGATGTACCGGACGCTGAAGACCGGTGACGAGGGCCGCGACGTCGAGCAACTGGAACAGAACCTCGCGGCTCTGGGCTACCCGGGCTTCACCGTCGACGACGAGTACACGTCACTGACCGCGAAGGCCGTCAAGCGCTGGCAGAAGGCGCACGACCTCAAGCAGACCGGCACGGTGGGCCCGGAGCAGATCACCTTCGCTTCCGGCGCGATCCGCGTGAAGAGCGCGGACTCCGCGGTCGGCGACCAGATCGCGCCCGGCCGGCCCGTCTTCACCAGCACCGGCTCCGAACGGGTCGTCACCTTCCAACTGGAGGTCTCCGACAGCAAGATCGCCAAGGTCGGGGACAAGGTCGGTGTGGGGCTGCCGGACGGCTCCAGCGCCGAGGGCAGCATCTCCTCCATCTCCAAGACCGCCAAGGCGGGCGACAGCCCGGACGACCAGACCCCCAAGATCGGGGTGACGGTCTCCTTCGACAAGCCGGACAAGGTCGACGCCGTCGACCAGGCCCCCGTGACGGTCTCCCTCACCGGCGAGACCCGCCAGGGCGTCCTGTCCGTGCCCGTCAACTCCCTGCTCGCCCTGCCCAAGGGCGGCTTCGGCGTCGAGGTCGTCGAGAACGGCGCCTCGCGCGAGGTGAAGGTCGAGCTCGGCATGTTCGGCCAGGGCCGCGTCGAGATCAGCGGCGGCGGGCTGCGCGAGGGCATGAAGGTCGGGGTGCCGAAGATATGAGCACCGTCGTCGAGCTGGCCGGGGTCACCAAGGAGTACCCCGGCGGTGTCGCCGCCCTGCGCGGCGTGGACCTCACCGTCGAGGAGGGCGAACTGCTCGGCATCGTCGGCCCGTCCGGCTCCGGCAAGTCCACCCTGCTGCACATCATCGGCACCCTGGACCGGCCGACGGCGGGCACGGTCGCCATCGCCGGGTACGACGTCGCCTCGCTCACCGACCGCAGACTGTCCGCGCTGCGCGCCCAGCACGTCGGCTTCGTCTTCCAGGCGTTCCACCTGGTGCCGGGCATCAGCGCCCGGGACAACGTGGCCGAGGGGCTGCTCTACTCCGGGCTCTCCCGCGCCCAGCGGCGGCGGCGGGCGGCGGACGCGCTGGCCCGGGTGGGGCTCTCGGACCGGATGGGCCACCGGCCGCACGAGCTGTCCGGCGGGCAGAAACAACGGGTCGCCATCGCCCGCGCCGTCGTCGGCGAACCGGATCTGCTGCTCGCCGACGAGCCGACCGGGGCGCTCGACTCCGCTTCCGGCGAGGCCGTGATGGAGCTGCTCCACGACCTCAACAGGGAAGGGGCGACGATCGCCGTCATCACCCACGACACGGAGATCGCCGAGCGGCTGCCGCGGCAGGTCCGGCTCCGTGACGGCCTGGTGGTCGCGGACCTGACCGACGAAGGCCGCGACGACCCGCCGAACGACGCCCTGAGCGACACCCTGGTCGTCGCGGACATGGACATGAGGAACGGCATCTGATGGCCCGTACACGACTGAAGGCCGCCAGGCTCGGCCCCCGCGACGTCCTGCACGTCGGCTCGGCGGGGCTGCGCAGCCGGCCCATGCGGGTCATCCTCTCCGCGCTGGGCATCGCCATCGGGATCGCGACCATGATCTCGGTGGTCGGCATCTCCGCCTCCAGCAAGGCCCAGCTGATGGAACGCCTCGACAAGCTGGGCACGAGCATGCTCGTGGCCACCCCGGGCGAGGGGATGTTCTCCGGCGAGGATGTCAAGCTGCCCAAGGGCTCACTCGGCATGCTGGGGCGCATCGAAGGGATCGAGGAGGCCGCCGCGACCGGGGACGTCAAAGAGGCGGTGCGGCGCAGCGAGAAGATCTCCGACGACGAGACGGGCGGTATCGCCGTCAAGGCGAGCACGGAGGAACTGCTCAAGGTGCTGCGCGGCAAGGCCGCCAGGGGCACTTGGCTGAACAAGGCCAACGGCCGCTACCCCTCGGTCGTGCTCGGCCATGTCTCCGCGCAGCGCCTCGGCATCACCTCGCCGGGCCAGCAGGTCTACATCGGCGACCGGTACTTCACCGTCGTCGGCATCCTCGCTCCGCTGCCGCTGTCGCCCGAGATCGAACGTTCCGCGCTGGTCGGCTGGGAGGCCGCGCAGAAGCTGCTCGGCTTCGACGGCCATCCGACATCGCTGTACGAGCGCTCGACGGAGGCGTCCGTGGCTGCGGTGCGCAAGCTGATCGCGCCGACCGTCGATCCGCGGAACCCGCAGAACGTGCGGGTCACCGACCCGTCGTCGGCACTCCAGGCGAAGGCCGCGTCGGAGGGCGCGTTCAGCAGCCTGCTGCTCGGGCTCGGCGGAATCGCGCTCCTGGTGGGTGGGGTGGGGGTCGCCAACACCATGATCATCTCGGTGCTTGAGCGGCGTTACGAGATCGGGCTCAGGCGGTCCCTGGGCGCGACGCGGGGTCAGATCCGCATCCAGTTCGTCACGGAGTCCCTGATGCTCTCCGGACTCGGCGGGCTGGCCGGGGTCGCCATGGGGTCGGTCGCGACCTGGATCTACGCGACATCGGGCGGGCTGCCGTGGGTGGTGCCGGCCTGGGCGGTCGTCGGCGGATTCGGGGCGACGCTGGTGATCGGGACGGTGGCGGGGCTGTACCCGGCGGTGCGGGCCGCGCGACTGTCGCCGACGTTGGCGTTGCACGCGGCGTAGGGGTGGGGCGGGGTGCGGGTTGCCTGCGGCGCGGGAGTGGGGTGCGGGCGCGGCGTGCGGGTGCGGGTCGGCGCGGGTGCGGGTCGGCGCGGGTGCGGGTCGGCGCGGGTGCGGGTCGGCGCGGGTGCGGGTCGGCGCGGGTGCGGGTCGGCGCGGGTGCGGGTCGGCGCGGGTGCGGCGCAGCCCCCTACCCGCCCCTTCCCGAAACTGGGGCTCCGCCCCAGACCCCGGTCCTCAAACGCCGGACGGCTGACATGGGCAGGGTGGGAGAACGCGGGGGCCGCCCCACGCCCCGGTCCCGGTCCTCGCACGCCGGACGGGCTGAAGTGGCGGGGTGGGAGAACGCGGGGCCGCCCCGCAACCCGGTCCCCGGACGGCTGACATGGGCGGGGTGGGCAGGCGCGGGCAGCTTCACCTTCCGGGCCCGGTCCTCAAACGCCGGGCGGCTGAAATGGCAGGGACGGGGGTGGCGGCGCCTATCGCTGGCCCCGCAGTGCTCGTGCCAGGTCGATCGCCGCCGCTACCCGTACCGCTATGTTCTCCGCGTACGCCGCGTCCGGTCGTTCGAACGCGTTGCGGCTCGGGCCGCGCAGGAACGTGGCCACGCCCAGCGTCCGGCCCCGGCTGCGCAGCACTGTGCACAGGGCGTGGACGGTGTCCTGCGGCCACTGGCGGTGCGCCGCCCATTCCTGGGGCGTCGGGGTTCCCGACGCACTCGCGCTCGCTCGGACCGGGCCGCGCCGGTCCAGGCACTGGAGGGCCGGGTGGCCCTGCGCGTAGCGGACCGGGATCTCCGCCGAATCGGCCGCCGCCAGGCACGGGCCCGGCGAGCCGGCGGGCGTCGCCGCCGCCCGGACCAGGCGGGCCGGTTGGTCGCCCACCGTCAGGTCGATCAGGGCGTGGTCGGCGAACCCGGCGAGGGCGAAGTCGACGTACGACGTCGCGGCCTCCATGGGGTCCTCGCACTCCGCGGCGGTCCGCCCGGCGCGGTGCAGTTGATTGCCGCGAAAACGCAGCTGGGAGGCGTCCTGTGCGGCCAGCTTCGCCTCGGTGATGTCCTGGAACAGCCAGCCGACCCCCAGCGGCACCGGTTCCTCCGCGAGCGGCGACGCGAGCCGCAGGAAGCCGCTTCGCCAGCACCGCCTGCGCTCCCCCTTGCCGCCCTGCTCCGGCGTGCGCAGCGTCACCCACAGCTCGGCGGGCGCGGGCGGCGCGCCTTCCGCCAGTACGTGCTGGAGGGCGCCCTCCAGCTCCTCCACGCCCCGGACGATCAGCTCCCCCAGGGGGCGCCCGAGCAGTGTCGTGCGCCCCGCGCCGAGTGCGCGCGCCGCATGGGCGTTGACGACGGTGGGGCGCAGGTCGACGTCCACCAGGACGACACCCCAGGCCGCGTCCTCGAAGAGGGCCTCGCTCAGCGCGATGGCCCGCTCCAGGTCGATCTGCGCATGGACCTCACTGAACGCGCAGTACACCCCGGCCGGCTTGCCCTCCGCGCTCCGCACCCCGGCGGACTGGGTCCGTACGAGCACCCGCCCGCCGTCCTTGCGCACCAGCGCGAACTCGTGCACCTGGCGGCCCGGTGCGTGCATCACCGACATCAGTCGGCCCTGCACGTCGTCCGCGTCCGCCGTCCGCACCGCCCAGCCCGCGAACCCGGACCGCCCCACGGCCTCGGCGGAGCTCCAGCCGAGGATGCGCTCGGCCTCGCGGTTCCAGTGGGTGATCACCCCGTCCGCGTCGAAGGCGCAGAGCGCCGCGTCCATGCCGTCGAGAAGCGCGGCCAGGAGTTCGTCGGAGCCCGGTCCCGGCTCGCCGGGCCCCGGCGCGTCGGTGGTCTTGCTACTTCGGGAAGCACTCACCTGGCACCCCCTGCAGATGTCGCCTTGCACTGGGGATCATTCAACTCGAACGTGACCCAGCCCACAGCGAGTTCGCGGAAATAGGTGGCCCCGGCCGGGCTTCCGTAAATGGGTTGAGCCGTGCGGGCGGGTTTCCTATCGTGTGGAGCACACACGAAGGGAGGTGGTTCGGCCGATGTATGGAAACCGGACGCGTGAGGTGACTGCGGGCTGACGCCCGTCGTCGCATGATGTGCGGTGCCGGCGTCGCCGGCCCAATCCCAAGCAGTCACCGACCCGCGGGCTCGCCGGTACGTCCGGCCGGCTCCTCTCCGGAGGAACCAGAGCCCGCGGGTCTCTGCGTTCCCGCCGTTCCCGCCGTTCCCGCCGCCGCGGACCTACGGGCAGAGGCGCTCGACGCGCCACGCGCCCTCGTCGGCGACGTACCGCAGCCGGTCGTGCAGGCGGTTCTCGTGGCCCTGCCAGAACTCCACGGTCTCGGGCGCGACCCTGAATCCGCCCCACTGCGGCGGCACCGGGACGCGCTCGCTCTCCGGGTAGCGGGCGGCCAGCTCCTCGTACCTGTGCAGCAGTTCCTCGCGCGAGGCGATCACCGACGACTGGGCGCTCGCCCAGGCGCCCAGCTGCGAGCCGTGCGGGCGGGTCCGGAAATAGGCCGCCGTCTCGTCGCGGCCGATACGGGTCGCCGTGCCGGTGACGGTGATCTGGCGGGCCAGTTGGTGCCAGGGGAAGAGCAGGGCCACGTACTGGTTGGCCTCGATCTCCAGGCCCTTGCGGGAGGCGTAGTTCGTGAAGAAGACGAAGCCCTTCTCGTCGTAGTGCTTGAGCAGCACGGTGCGTGAGGAGGGGCGGCCTTCGGGGGTGGCCGTGGAGACGACCATGGCGTTCGGCTCGTGCAGGCCGCTGTGGGCGACCTGCCGGAACCAGCGGGCGAACTGATCCATCGGGCCGGCGGCGAGGTCCGCCTCCGTGAAGGCTTCGGTGCGGTACTGCGCGCGCATGGCGGCGGGGTCGAAATCTCGGTTCGGCACAGTGTCATCCTGCCGCAGGGACGCAGTTTGCCCGGCACGCGGTGCCGTCAATCCTCCCGGGCACGGATGGGGCAGTGTGCCGGATGTCACGCTTCCCCGCATCGGCGGAACCCGCCAAAATCTTCTCCCTGGGCACTGTGGCCTCCGCACAGCAGGGGATATCGTGCCTGCTTCCTGCGCGGTTGGGTGAGCACCGGCCGCGCGGGGCATCACCGGAGTGACCGACAAGGACCGCGAGTCGTGCACGTATGAACACATGCCTGCACAGAAGGCCGCGGAACCTGCCCGGCGCTGACGGAAATTGACACTTGAATCTGCTGACTCTGCTGATTCCGCACACCTCATGAGGAGCCGCCTGATGTCCGACTTCGTACCCGGACTTGAGGGAGTTGTCGCGTTCGAAACGGAGATCGCAGAACCGGACAAGGAGGGCGGGGCCCTCCGTTACCGGGGTGTCGACATCGAAGACCTGGTCGGGCACGTGTCCTTCGGGAACGTGTGGGGCCTGTTGGTCGACGGCGCGTTCAACCCCGGTCTGCCGCCCGCCGAGCCCTTCCCCATCCCGGTGCACTCCGGTGACATCCGCGTCGACGTGCAGTCCGCGCTGGCGATGCTCGCGCCGGTGTGGGGCCTGAAGCCGCTGCTCGACATCGACGAGCGGACGGCGCGCGACGACCTCGCGCGCGCCGCCGTGATGGCTCTGTCGTACGTCGCCCAGTCGGCGCGCGGGCAGGGCCTGCCGATGGTGCCGCAGAAGGAGATCGACAAGGCGGACACCGTCGTCGAGCGCTTCATGAAGCGCTGGCGCGGCGACCCGGACCCCAAGCACGTCAAGGCCGTCGACGCGTACTGGACGTCGGCCGCCGAGCACGGAATGAACGCCTCCACCTTCACGGCACGGGTCATCGCCTCGACGGGCGCGGACGTCGCCGCGGCGCTGTCGGGCGCGGTCGGCGCCATGTCGGGGCCGCTGCACGGCGGTGCGCCGTCGCGCGTCCTCGGCATGATCGAGGACATCGAGCGCACCGGCGACGCGACCGCGTACGTCAAGCAGGCCCTGGACAAGGGCGAGCGCCTGATGGGCTTCGGCCACCGCGTCTACCGCGCCGAGGACCCCCGGGCGCGCGTCCTGCGGCGTACGGCGAAGGAACTCTTGGCGCCGCGCTTCGAGGTCGCCGAGGCGCTGGAGAAGGCGGCCCTGGAGGAGCTCCACGCGCGGCGCCCCGACCGGGTGCTGGCGACGAACGTCGAATTCTGGGCGGCGATCGTGCTCGACTTCGCCGAGGTCCCGGCGCACATGTTCACGTCGATGTTCACCTGTGCGCGCACGGCGGGCTGGAGCGCGCACATCCTGGAGCAGAAGCGCACCGGCCGCCTGGTGCGCCCCTCCGCGCGTTATATCGGCCCGGCGACGCGCAATCCGCGCGAGGTCACGGGGTTCGACGACATCGCACGCTGAGGCGGCATCGCACGCCGGGCGGACCGTACGACGCGCCGGGCGGCCCACTTCCTCGCGGAGTGGGCCGCCCGGCGTTCGTCACGCACTCACCCCAGCGCCTCGTCCAGGTGCTTGGCCCACTGGGCCACCACCCGGTCGCGCCGGGTCGCGTCGTCGGTGAGGAGGTTGGCCAGGCCCAGGCCGCGGGCCATGTCGAGCAGGCCCTGGACCGTTTCGCGCACGCCGGGGACCGATTCGTCGGCGCCGAGCAGGTCCACGGCTATCCGGTGGGTCTCGCGGCCGACGCGGGCTTCGAGTTCGGTGACGCGGGTACCCAGCTGGTGCTCGTTGGACGCGGCGACCCACAGGTGCAGGGCCGCCCGGAAGAGCGGGCCCGTATAGAGGTCGACGAGGGCGCCGACGACGGCCGCGCGGTGCGCCGGGCCCTCCGGGAAGAGGGCGCGCAGGGCCGTGGAGCGCTCCTCGGCGACGTACTCGACGGCCGCCGTGAACAGGTCCTCCCGGGTCGGGAAGTGGTGCTGCGCCGCGCCTCGCGAAACGCCGGCCCGTTCCGCGACGACGGACACCGTGGAGCCCGCCCAGCCGCGTTCGGCCAGGCAGGACACGGCGGCCTCCAGGAGGCGCTGCCGGGTGGCCCGGGAGCGGTCCTGCTTGGGGGCGTGGCCGGGGGCCCTGCCCGTTGCTTCGTCTGTGGCCGGGGGCGGGGTCACAGCACCCATGCGGGGTCCCGTCGTTCGAGGAATGCCGTCACGCCTTCGGCCGCCTCCCGTGAGGTGAACAGGCCCGCCGACCGCTCGACGAGCTCGGCGGCGTCCCGGTCGAAAGCTGCCAGCACTGTAGCTGTGACCAGGCGCTTGGACTCCGCCAGCCCCTGCGGGGACGCCCTGCGCAGCCCGTCGAGCACGGGCGCCAGCGCCTCGTCGACGGCGTTGTCCGCCGCCCCGTCGGCCGGGAGAGTGATCAGCCCGGCACGGGCCGCCTCCGCCGCGTCGAACCGCTCCCCCGTCAGGTAGTAGCGGGCTGCTGCCCGGCCGTCCATGCGGGGCAGCAGCGGCATCGAGATGACGGCGGGTGCGAGCCCCAGCCGGGACTCGGTGAACGCGAAGCTCGCGCCGGGCCCGGCCACGGAGATGTCGCACGCGCCGAGCAGCCCGAGCCCCCCGGCCCTTACGTGCCCGGTCACCCGGGCCAGGACGGGCTTGGGCAGCTCGACGACGGCCCGCATGAGCCGGACGAAGGCGTGCGGGTCGGCCGGCGATTTGAGGTCGGCGCCCGCGCAGAACGTGTTGCCGGTGTGGGTGAGCAGCACGGCCCGCACGGTGGGTTCCTTGGCGCACGCGGCCAGGGCGTCACCCAGCTCGCCGACCAGTCGCGCGGAGAGCGCGTTGCGGTTGGCCGGCGAGTCCAGGGTGAGGGTGGTGATGCCCCGGTCGTGCGCGGCCCGTACGAGCGGGGATACGGGCGTCATGGCGGGCCTCTTCCTGTCGTTCTGACAGCTCTGGTGTGTGTTGCCGTTCCTGTGGTCCCTATGGCCCCTGAGTGTCCGGTGGTCTACGCGCGCTCCCGGTCGCGCAGTTCGCGCCGGAGGATCTTGCCGGATGCCGCCCTCGGGATGCCACCGATGAACTCCACCCGCCGCACCTTCTTGTACGGCGCCACGTGTTCCGCCACGAACGCGATCACGTCCGCCATCGTCAGCCCTTCCCCGAGTCCCTCGGAAATCCCGTCGATGAACCCCGGGCGCGGCTGCCGGACGACGTACGCCTTCGGCACCTCGTTGCCGTCGTCGTCGTACACGCCGATGACCGCCGCGTCGGCGATGCCGTCGTGGGTGAGCAGGAGCGCCTCCAGTTCGGCCGGTGCCACCTGGAAACCCTTGTACTTGATGAGTTCCTTCACCCGGTCGACGACGAACAGCCAGCCGTCCGCGTCGGTCCTGCCGACGTCGCCGGTGTGCACCCAGCCGTCCTCGTCGATCATGTCGGCGGTGGCGTCGGGGCGGCCGAGGTAGCCCTTCATGACCTGCGGGCCGCGGATGGCGATCTCGCCCTCCTCCTCGACGCCCAGGTCCCTGCCGGGGTCGTCGAGCGACAGGATGCGCATCTCGGTGCCGGGCAGCAGCTTGCCGACGGCCCCGGGCGGCGGGTGGTGCGCGTCCAGCGGGACGACGTGGGTGCCGGGGGACAGTTCCGTCATGCCGTACGCCTGGAGTACGGGCGGCAGGCCGAGGCGGCTCGAACAGGCCTGGGCCAGCTTGGCGTCGAGCGGGGCCGCCGCGCTGACGATGTACTCCAGCGAGGACAGGTCGTAGGTGGCGACGGACGGGTGCTTGGCGAGGGCCAGGACGATCGGCGGGGCGACGTACAACCCGTTGATGCGGTACTTCTCGATCGCCGCGAGGAACTGGTCGAGGTCGAAGCGCGGCAGCACGACGACCGTCGCGCCGTTGCGCAGCGGCGCGTTCATGAGCGCGGTGAGCCCGTAGATGTGGAAGAAGGGCAGTGCGGCGAGGATACGGTCGCCGGGGCCCATGGGGATGAAGGGGTGCAGCTGCGCCAGGTTGGTGGCGATGCTGCGGTGCGTGAGCATCACGCCCTTGGGGACGCCGGTGGTGCCCGACGAGTACGGCAGTACGGCGATGTCCTCGGCCGCGTCGATGGTGATGTTCGGCTCGGGGGCGGTCGAGCCGAGCATGTCGAGGACCGAGCGGTGCCCCTCCGCGCTGTCGCAGACGAAGATCTCCTCGACCCCGCCGACGAGCTCGGCGGCCCTGCGTGCCACACCGAGGAGCGGTGAGACGCTGACGATCCAGCGGGCGGAGGAGTCCTGGAGCTGTTTGGCGAACTCCTCCGCCGTGCAGAGCGGATGGACGGTCGTGACCGAGGCCCCCGCGCGCGTGGCGGCGTAGAAGACCGCCGGGTAGGCGATGGTGTTGGGGCTGTGCAGAGCGAGTACGTCGCCTTTACGCACCCCCGCCTCGGTGAGCGCCGCGGCGATGCGGCGGTGGAAGGCGTCCAGTTGGGCGTAGGTGATCGTGTCGCCCTTGGCACCGTCGATGAGGGCGGGTGTCTCGCCGTAGTCGGCCGCGTGGCCCAGCACCGCCTCGTGGATGGGCATATCGACGGGCTGTACCGGTGCGTACTCGCTGTGGAACACCATGACGATTCCCTCCCGCAACTGAATGGGTGGTGGCCAGAATCGCGCCTCCTAGTACGACTTGGGGAGACCCAGGGACTGGTGGGAAACGAAGTTCAGGATCATTTCCCGGCTGACGGGGGCGATACGGGCCACCCGCGCCGCCGTGATCAGGGAGGCGAGGCCGTACTCGCGGGTGAGGCCGTTGCCGCCGAGGGTGTGGACGGCCTGGTCCACGGCCTTCACGCAGGCCTCGGCGGCGGCGTACTTCGCCATATTGGCGGCCTCTCCGGCGCCGAGGTCGTCGCCCGCGTCGTAGAGGTGGGCGGCCTTCTGCATCATCAGGCGGGCCAGTTCGAGCTCGATGTGCGCCTGCGCGAGGGGGTGGGCAATAGCCTGGTGGGCGCCGATGGGGGCCTTCCACACCGTGCGCTCCTTGGCGTACTCGACGGCCCTTCCCAGCGCGTAGCGGCCCATGCCGACGGCGAAGGCGGCGGTCATGACGCGCTCGGGGTTGAGGCCGGCGAAGAGCTGGAGGAGGCCCGCGTCCTCGTCGCCGACGAGTGCGTCGGCGGGCAGCCGTACGTCGTCGAGGACCAGCTCGAACTGCTTCTCCGGCGCCTGGAGTTCCATGTCGATCTGCGAGCGCTGGAAGCCGGGGGTCTCGCGCGGGACGATGAACAGGCACGGCTTGAGGCTGCCGGTGCGCGCGTCCTCGGTGCGGCCGACGATGAGGGTCGCGTCGGCGATGTCGACGCCGGAGACGAAGACCTTGCGCCCGGTGAGCAGCCAGTCGGCGCCGTCGCGCCGCGCGGTGGTGGTGATGCGGTGGGAGTTGGAGCCCGCGTCGGGTTCGGTGATGCCGAAGGCCATGGTGAGGCTGCCGTCGGCCAGGCCGGGCAGCCAGGCGGCCTTCTGCCGGTCGGTGCCGAAGCGGGCGATGACGGTGCCGCAGATGGCGGGCGAGACGACCATCATGAGCAACGGGCAGCCCGCGGCGCCCAGTTCCTCCAGGACGATGGAGAGTTCGGCTATGCCGCCACCGCCCCCGCCGTACTCCTCGGGGAGGTTCACGCCGAGGTAGCCGAGCTTGGCGGCATCCGCCCAGAGGTCGTCGGGGTGGCGTCCTTCGCGTACGACGGTGGTGAGGTAGTCGCGCCCGTAGCGGCGCCCGAGGGCGGCGACGGCGGAGCGGAGTGCTTTGTGCTCTTCGGTTTCGACGACTGCGGTGGCGATGCTCATGAGTGCTGTGCCTCCTGGACCGTTGCGGGTGCTTCTTCGGTCTGTACGGGTACGGGTGCGGGTGCGGCGGCTCGCGCGGGTGCGGTCGGACGGGTGCCGTGCGCGGCAGGTGCGGGTTCCTATTCGGCTGCTGCCGGGGGTTCTTCGGCCTGTACGACGGCGAGCAGGGCGCCCACCTCGACCTGGCGGCCGGTGACGGCGTGCAGCGCGGTGAGGATGCCGGAGGCGGGCGCGGTGACGCGGTGCTCCATCTTCATGGCCTCCAGCCAGAGCAGGGGCTGCCCGGCGGTGACATGCGCGCCCTCCGCGAGCCCTTCGGCGACGCGCACCACCGTGCCGGGCATGGGGGCGAGCAGGGAGCCGGGCTCGGTGGGGGCCGTGGGGTCGGGGAAGCGGGGCAGTGCGGTGAGGGTGTGCGCGCCGGTGGCGCTGTCGACGTACACCTTGTCGCCGCGCTCGTCCCTGTACGCGGTGACGTCGAAGTGGCGCAGTACGCCGTCGACTTCGAGCGTGACCCGGTCGGGGCGCGCGGCATGGACCCGTACGCCGGGGGCGCCTTCGGCGGTGAAGCCGTCGCGGGTGGCCCGGTAGCGGACCTCGTGCTCGACGCCGTCGGGTTCGCAGCGGTAGGTCTTCGCCTGCCCCTGAGAGGCCACATTGCGCCACCCGCCGATGCGGGCCGCGAGGGTCCCGGTCGCCGCCCGCCGGGTCGCGGCGTCGGCGAGCGCGGCGGCGAGGGCGGCCAGGGCGGGCGCCGCTCCGGGGGCCGCGCCGGTCAGGGTCTCCAGGTGCCGGTCGTAGAAGCCGGTGTCGAGCCGTCCGGCGACGAAGTCCGGATGGCGCAGGGAGCGTACGAGCAACTCGCGGTTGGTGACGGGTCCGTGGATACGGGCCCGCTCCAGGGCGTGCGCCAGCTTGCGGACCGCTTCGGCGCGGGTGGGCGCGTGGGCGACGACCTTGGCCAGCATCGGGTCGTAGTGCACCCCGATCCCGTCGCCGTCCGCGTATCCGCTGTCGACCCGCAGTCCGGGCGCTTCGGCGAACCGCAGGGCGTGCAGTGGCCCGGTCTGGGGCTGCCAGTCGCGGGCCGGGTCCTCCGCGTACAGCCGTGCCTCCACCGCGTGCCCGTGCGGGGCCGGGGGCTCGGGCGGCAGCGACTCGCCCTCTGCGACGCGCAGTTGGAGCGCGACCAGGTCGAGGCCGAACACCGCCTCCGTCACCGGGTGTTCGACCTGGAGGCGGGTGTTCATCTCCAGGAAGTACGCCTGGTCGCCGGAGACCAGGAACTCGACCGTGCCCGCGCCCCGGTAGCCGACGGCCTTCGCCGCCTGGACGGCCGCGGCGTACAGGGTCTCGGCCAGCCCGGCGGGCAGGAGGGGGGCGGGCGCCTCCTCGACGACCTTCTGGTGGCGGCGCTGGAGGGAGCAGTCGCGGGTGCCCAGCGCCCACACCGTGCCCTGGTGGTCAGCGAGGATCTGCACCTCCACATGCCGGCCACGCTCAATGTACGGCTCGACGAACACCTCGCCGTCCCCGAACGCGGACAGCGCCTCGGCACGGGCCACCTCCAACTCGCCGCTGAAGTCCGCAAGTTCTCTTACGACCCGCATGCCGCGACCGCCGCCCCCGGACGCCGCCTTGATGAGCACGGGCAGGTCCGCGGCGGTCACTTCCTCCACCGGCGCGAGCAGCGGCACCCCCGCCTTCGCCATCAGTTCCTTGGCCCGCGTCTTGGACGCCATGGCCTCGATCGCCTCGGGCGGTGGCCCGATCCATACGAGGCCGGCGTCCAGTACGGCGCGCGCGAAGCCCGCGTTCTCGGAGAGGAAGCCGTACCCGGGATGCACGGCGTCCGCGCATGCCGCGAGCGCCGCCTTCACCACCAGGTCGCCCCGCAGGTAGGTGTCGGTCGGGGCGGCGCCCGGCAGGCGCACCGCCGAGTCGGCCACGCGCGCGTGCAGCGCGTCGGCATCCGCGTCGGAGTACACGGCGACGGTGGAGATGCCGAGTTCGGCGCAGGTGCGGAAGATCCGGCAGGCGATCTCGCCCCGGTTGGCGACGAGGACGGAGTTGATGGCCAGGGTGGCGTTGTTGGTCGGTGCGGAGCTGTTGGTCGGTGCGGAGCTGTTCGTCATGTCCGACTCACATCCGGAAGATGCCGAAGCCGCCGCGGGCGCCTTCGACGGGGGCGGTGTGGATGGCCGACAGGCACAGGCCGAGGACGGTCCTGGTGTCGCGCGGGTCGATGACCCCGTCGTCGTACAGCCGCCCGGACAGGAACATCGGCAGGGACTCCGACTCGATCTGCTGCTCGACCATGGCGCGCAGTCCCGCGTCGGCCTCGTCGTCGTACGGCTGCCCCTTCGCGGCGGCGGACGCGCGCGCCACGATCGACAGCACCCCGGCGAGCTGCTGGGGGCCCATGACCGCGGACTTGGAGCTCGGCCAGGCGAAGAGGAAACGCGGGTCGTACGCGCGCCCGCACATGCCGTAGTGCCCCGCGCCGTACGACGCGCCCATCAGGACGGACAGGTGCGGGACCTTGGAGTTGGACACCGCGTTGATCATCATCGCGCCGTGCTTGATGATGCCGCCCTGCTCGTACTCCTTGCCGACCATGTAGCCGGTGGTGTTGTGGAGGAAGAGCAGCGGGATGTCGCGCTGGTTCGCGAGCTGGATGAACTGGGCGGCCTTCTGCGACTCCTCGCTGAACAGCACGCCCTGCGCGTTGGCGAGGATGCCGACCGGATAGCCGTGCAGCCGGGCCCAGCCGGTGACCAGGCTGGCCCCGTACAGCGGTTTGAACTCGTCGAAGTCCGAGCCGTCGACGATGCGCGCGACGACCTCGCGGGGGTCGAAGGGGACCTTGAGGTCGCCCGGCACGATGCCCGCCAGCTCGTCCTCGTCGTACTTGGGCGGCTCGGCGGTCGACGCCGGGTCGGGGTGCGCCTTGCGCCAGTTGAGGCGGGCGACGACCCGGCGGGCCTGGCGCAGGGCGTCGGGCTCGTCGACGGCGAAGTGGTCGGCGAGGCCGGAGGTGCGGGCGTGCATCTCGGCGCCGCCCAGCGACTCGTCGTCGCTCTCCTCGCCGGTGGCCATCTTCACCAGCGGCGGACCACCGAGGAAGACCTTCGACCGCTCCTTGATCATGATCGTGTGGTCGGACATGCCGGGTACGTACGCGCCGCCCGCCGTGGAGTTGCCGAAGACGACCGCGATGGTCGGGATGCCGGCGGCGGACAGCCGGGTGATGTCCCGGAAGAGGGCACCACCGGGGATGAAGATCTCCTTCTGGGAGGGGAGATCGGCGCCGCCGGACTCGACGAGGCTGATGCAGGGCAGGCGGTTCGCGTACGCGATCTCGTTGGCCCGCAGTGCCTTCTTCAGCGTCCAGGGATTGCTGGCTCCGCCGCGCACGGTGGGGTCGTTGGCGGTGATCAGGCACTCGACGCCCTCGACGACACCGATGCCGGTGACCATCGAGGCGCCGACCTGGTAGTCGCTCCCCCACGCGGCGAGCGGCGACAGCTCCAGGAACGGGGTGTCGGGGTCGAGCAGCAGCTCGATGCGCTCACGGGCGAGGAGCTTGCCGCGCTTGCGATGCCGGGCAACGTACTTCTCGCCGCCGCCGGCAAGGGCTTTGGCGTGCTCTTCGTCGAGCTCGGCGAGGCCGGCGAGGGTGGTGGCGCGATTGGCGGCGTACTCGGGGGAGCGGGGGTCGAGGGCGGAGGCGAGCGTGGTCACGGGGTCACCTCTGTGGGGTGGGGAGGGGAGGGGAGGGGAGGGGAGGGGAGGGGAGGGGAGGGGAGGGGAGGGGGCGCGGACGAGAGTGGGAGCAAGGGCGCGGTATGGGTGCGCGGGTTGCGGGTGCGCGGTGGCGCGGTGCGGGGTGGCGCGGTGGCGCGGTGCGGGTGCGGGGTGCGCGGTGGCGCGGTGCGGGTGCGGGGTGCGCGGTGGCGCGGTGCGGGTGCGGGGTGCGCGGTGGCGCGGTGCGGGTGCGGGGTGCGCGGTGGCGCGGTGCGGGTGCGGGGTGCGCGGTGCGCGGTGGCGCGGTGCGGGGCTGTTCCCCTACCCGCCCCCGCGCACCCACCACTCACAGCAACCCCTCCGGTATCTCCACGTGCCGGGAGCGCAACCACTCCCCCACCCCCTTCGCCTGCGGGTCGAACCGCGCCTGTGCCGCGACCCCCTCACCCAACAACCCCTCCACCACGAAGTTCAGCGCCCAAAGGTTCGGCAGCACATGCCGGGTGACGGTCAACTTCTGCGTCTCCGGGAGCAGTTCACCGAAGCGCTTCACCGTCAGCTCGTGCGCCAGCCACCGCCACGCCTCCTCCGAGCGCACCCACACCCCGACATTCGCGTCCCCGCCCTTGTCACCGCTCCGCGCCCCCGCGACCAGCCCCAGCGGGGCCCACCGGGTGGGGCCGGGCGCCGGCGGCGGGGGCAGCGGGGGCGCGTCCACCGGTTCCAGCACCCGGGTCAGCGCGGCGGCCGGCACGCGCACCCGCGCCCCGTCCGGCAGCACCGCGACATGCTCAACGCCCGCCGCGTCCACCGCCGCCGCTTCGAAGACCCCGTACGGCGTCCCCTTGCCCGGCGGCGCCGTCACGTGGAAGCCGGGGTAACTGCCCAGCGCGAGCTCGATCGCCGCGCCGCTCACCACCCGGCCGACCGCCTCCGGGTCACTGCCTCGGACCACCAGCCGCAGCAGCGCGCTCGCGCGCTCCTCCGTCGGGGCGTCCGCGTGATCCGTGCGGGACAGCTCCCAGCGCACCTGCGCCGGGCGCCGCTCCGTCGCGGCCAGGGCGTCCTCCACCTGGCCGCGCACCAGCGCGGCCTTGGCGTCGATGTCCAGCCCGGTCAGGACGAACACGACCTCGTTGCGCCACCCGCCGATCCGGGTCAGCCCTGCCTTGAGGGTGGGCGGCGGCGCCTCGCCCCGTACACCCGAGATCCGCACCCGGTCGGGCCCGTCCTGGGCCAGCCGCACGGTGTCGAGCCGCGCCGTGACATCGGGCCCCGCGTAGCGGGCTCCCCCCGTCTCGTACAGCAGTTGCGCGGTGACCGTCCCCAAGTCGACGGCCCCGCCCGTGCCTTCGTGCTTGGTGATGACCGAGGAGCCGTCGGAGTGGATCTCCGCCACCGGAAAGCCCGGCCGCCGCACGTCGAGCCCGCCGAAGAAGGAGTAGTTCCCGCCGGTCGCCTGTGTCCCGCACTCCAGTACATGCCCGGCGACCACCGCCCCGGCGAGCGCGTCCAGGTCCTCGGCGCTCCTCGCGCCCCACCCGAACCAGTGCGCCGCGGGCCCGGTGACCAGTGCCGCGTCCGTGACCCGGCCCGTCACCACCACATCCGCGCCCGCGTCCAGACAGGCGGCGATGCCGCCTCCGCCCAGATACGCGTTGGCGGTCAGTACGCCCTCGCCCCAGCCGCCGCGAGCCAGCAGGTCGTCGCCCTCCACCTGGGCCACCGATACCGGCACACCGACCCGGTCGGCCAACTCCCGTACAGCGTCGGCGAGTCCGGCCGGATTCAGCCCGCCCGCGTTCGCGACGATCTTCACGCCGCGCTCCCGGGCGAGACCCAGCCCGTCCTCCAGCTGCCGGAGGAACGTCTTGGCGTAGCCGCGCGTGGGGTCCTTCAGCCGGTCCCGGCCGAGAATGAGCATGGTCAGTTCGGCGAGGTAGTCGCCGGTCAGTACGTCCAGTTCGCCGCCGGTGAGCATCTCGCGCACGGCGTCGAACCGGTCGCCGTAGAACCCGGACGCGTTGCCGATCCGCAGCGGCCGTCGCGGCGCCGGGGTCACGCGCCCGCACCCTCTCCCGGCGGTGCCGCGGTCTCCGCCGACGCCGGGCGCCCGTCACCCGCGGGGCCCGCGAAGGCCTGCGCGATGTCCAGCCACCGGTCCGCGTCGGCGCCCTCCGCGCGTACGGCGACATCCGCGCGGTGCGCCCGCTGGGTGACCAGAAGGCAGAAGTCCAGCGCGGGTCCGGTCACCCGCTGCGGGGCGTCCTCGGGCCCGTACGCCCACAGGCCGGACCCGTCCGGCGCCGTCAGCTCCACCCGGAACTCCTCGGTGGGCGCGGCCAGGCCCCGTACGAAGTAGGCGTAGTCGCGCGCCCGCACACCGATCCGCGCCACGTGCCGCAGCCGGGCGGTCGGTGCGCGGCGTACGCCCACCGCGTCCGCGATGTCCTGGCCGTGCGCCCAGGTCTCCATCAGCCGGCCCGTCGCCAGGGAAGCGGCGCTCATCGGGGGCCCGTACCAGGGGAAACGCGCCCCGGCCGGGGCCGCCCGCACCGCGCGCTGCAACTGTTCGCGCCCGTCGCGCCACCACGCGAGCAGCTCGTCGACCGGCAGCTCGGCGCCCGCCTCCGCACCCTCGTCCACGAAGGTGCCGGGGGATTCGAGCGCCTTCCTGGTCTCCTCCGCGAAGGCTTCCGGGTCGGTCACGGACAGCAGGGCCGCCGTGTCCGTCCAGGCGAGATGCGCGACCTGGTGCGCGATGCTCCAGCGTGGCGCGGGGGTGGCCAGCGACCACTGCTGCTCGCTCAGGCCCCCGACCAACTGGTCGAGCGCGTCCCCTTCGGCACGGAGATCGTCGAGCACGGCTGACGGATCGGACACGGTGCGCTCCCCTCAAGGGTGGGCGGTGTGTCCCGGAGCATGGCAGCCCGCACAGAAACAAGCAAGCGTGCTTGCATTATTTCCGTGCCGGGTCCGAGGGCCCTACGCGGCGGCCTTCCGCCGCCCCTGCCGCGTCTGGCTCCGTACCGCGCCCATGCTCGCCCCGATGACCAGCGCGATCGCCAACGCGTCGGTCGTGGACAGGGCTTGGTGCAGCACCAGGAATCCGGCGACCGCCGCGATGGCCGGCTCCAGGCTCATCAGGACCGCGAAGGTCGCGGCGGGCAGCCGGCGCAGCGCCACCAGCTCCAGCGTGTACGGCAGCACGGACGACATCAGCGCGACAGCGGCGCCGAGGAGCAGTGTCCTTGGCTCCAGCAGCTTGCTGCCCGCCTCGGCCAGCCCGAGCGGCAGGCTGAGCAGCGCCGCCACCCCCATCGCGAGCGCGAGCCCGTCGGCCTGCGGGAAGCGGCGTCCGGTGCGGGCACTGAAGAGAATGTACGCCGCCCAGCACGCCCCGGCGCCGAGCGCGTAGGCCACACCGACCAGGTCGAGGCGGCCGAAGCCGCCGCCGCTGAGCAGTGCGACCCCGGCGAGCGCGAGCCCGGCCCACACCGCGTTCATCGCGCGGCGGGACGCGAACACGGACAGGGCGAGCGGGCCCAGCACCTCAAGGGTGACTGCGACGCCCAGCGGGATGCGGTCCACCGCCTGGTAGAAGAGCCCGTTCATGCCTGCCATGGCCACGCCGAACGCGGCGATGGTCCCCCAGTCGGCACGTGCGTACCCGCGTACACGCGGGCGGCACACGACCAGCAGCATCAGGGCCGCGAAGGTCAGCCGCACGGCGACGACACCGGCCGCGCCCGTGCTCGGCATCAGCGTCACGGCGACGGCGGACCCGAACTGCACGGACAGCCCGCCCGCCACCACCATCGCGACCGGCACCAGCCTGGCGCGGTTGCCCGGACCGGGCGCGGCGGGGGTGGCGGAGGCGTCGGCGGCCCCGGCGGCGGAAAGCAATCCGGATATCTCCGGGGCGGGTGCGTGGCCGAGGTCGGCAGAGGTGGGCTGGTCCATAGCTCCACGGTAAGGGGAACAGGACCATGCGCCGCCCACACCCCTTACCCGGGGCGCGAGGGGGGCGGGGGGCGGGAACGGGATGCCCGGCGGCCACACGCCCTGACCTGCCGACAGCGCGGACGGCCGGGGCTTCGCGAGGCCCCCGAGAGCGCGCCCGGCGGTCAGCCCACCACCGGCACCGGATACTCCGGGGCATCGAGCCAAGCGGTCTGCCCCTCCGCCGCGACGGTGAGCCCGAACCGCGTGAAGTCGGGCCGGCCGGACACGCCATGGCCTTCGAGGCGCGGTTGCGGGAAGTGCTGCCCGCGTGAGTCAGCGGACCGCTTCTTCCATGAGCACGTACAGAAGACCGCCCCTACGCCCCCTCCCCCAGCCCCTCCGCGAGGACCTCCGCCAGGTGCCTGGCCCGCCGGCCGGCCAGCTGTTCCAGCTGCGTGCGGCAGGAGTAACCGTCCGCGAGGACGACCGTTCCCCCAGCGTCATCAGCCGTCGCCTTCCGCACCGCCGGCAGCAGTTGTTCCTCCGCGCACGCCACCGACACCTCGTAGTGCCCGCGCTCGAAGCCGAAGTTCCCGGCGAGACCGCAGCATCCGCCGCTGAGTTCGCCCGTCAGCCCCGCCCGTTCGCGCAGTCGGCGTTCCGCCGCGTCGCCGAGGATGGCGTGCTGGTGGCAGTGCGTCTGGCCGACTGCGGGGCGGTCGACGAGGGGCGGTTGCCAGTTCGGGGCGCACTCCTCGATGGCCTCGGCGAAGGTCCGTACCGACGAGGCGAGGGCGGCGGCGCGCGGGTCGTCGGGCAGAAGCTCCGGCAGGTCGGACTTGAGTGCGGCCGCGCAGCTCGGTTCCAGTACGACGAGCCGCGCACCCCCGGCGAGCAGCGGTGTCAGCAGGTCCAGTGTGCGCCGCATGACCTCGCGGGCCCGGTCGAGCTGGCCCGTCGATACGTAGGTGAGCCCGCAACAGACCCCCCGGCGGCGTGCGCTGAAGGCGTGGGCTCCCTTCCGCGCCACCTCGCCGTCCCCCTCGTCGGGGACAGGGACGACAATCGCGGGTGGGAGCACGGTCGTCAGCCCGGCCGCCTCCAGGACCCGTACGGCGGCCTGTCCCACCGACGGCGACAGGTAGTTGGTGAAGGTGTCGGGCCATACGACGACGGTCGGCCCACCGCCCGGCCGCCCGTCCTCCCGCAGCTGCCGGCCGTCCCGCATCCGCTCCTTCAGCCGCCGGTGCCACCAGCTGCTGAACGTCTCGGTGGCCAGCCGGGGGATGCTCCGCTCCGGAGCGATCCCGCCGAGCCGCTTCGCGAGGGCGGCCAGTGGACGCACTCGTACCGCCGCGTTCGCCGCCCGTGCCAGCCGCAGCCGGGACACCAGCCGCAGCCACCGGGGCAGTCGGCCCATGGCGTAGTGCGCGGCGGGGCGCAGCCGCCCCTTGTAGTGGTGGTGCAGGAACTCCGCCTTGTACGTGGCCATGTCGACGCCCACCGGGCAGTCGGTCCTGCACCCCTTGCAGGACAGGCACAGGTCGAGCGCGTCGCGCACCTCCGTGGAGCGCCAGCCGTCCGTGACGACCTCTCCTGCGAGCATTTCGTGCAGCAGTCGCGCGCGCCCGCGCGTGGAGTGCTGTTCGTCGCCGGTGGCCCGGAAGGAGGGGCACATGACGGCGGCCCCCGGGGGCGCCTCGGTGCGGCACTTGGCGACGCCCACGCAGCGGCGTACGGCGGCCGAGAAGTCGCCGCCGTCGTGCGGGTAGGCGAAGGCGACGTCAACCCGGTCCTTGGGCAGCACGGCGAAGCGGAGGTTCTCGTCGAGACGGGCGGGGCGGACCAGGATGCCCGGGTTCATGCCGCCCGCCGGGTCCCACACGTCCTTGACCCGGCCGAAGAGCGCGACGAGCTCGTCGCCGTACATCTTCGGGAGCAGTTCGGCGCGGGCCTGGCCGTCGCCGTGCTCGCCGGAGAGTGAGCCGCCGTGTGCGACGACGAGTTGCGCCTGATCCTCGGAGTACCGACGGAACCGGCGTACGCCGTCCTCGCTCAGCAGGTCGAAGTCGATCCGCACATGGATGCAGCCGTCGCCGAAGTGGCCGTAGGGCGTGCCGCGCAGTCCGTGTTGGCCGAGGAGCGCCCTGAAGTCCCGCAGGTACCCGCCGAGCCGGGCGGGCGGGACCGCGCAGTCCTCCCAGCCGGGCCAGGCCTCGCTCCCGTCGGGCATCCTCGTCGCCGTGCCGCTGGCGTCCTCGCGGATGCGCCACAGGGCGCGCTGTCCGGCCGCGTCCGTGACGACCGCGCCATCCAGGGCCTGGGCCGCCTTCACCAGCGCCTCGGCGTGCGAGCGGGCCTCGGCGGGGCTGCTGCCGCCCATTTCCACGAACAGCCAGGCGGAGCCGCGCGGCAGCAGGGCCCGCTCCGGCGCGGGGACCAGGTCCTCGGCCATGCCCTCGACGGTCAGCGGCCCGTACGGC
The DNA here is from genome assembly GCF_051131715.1 of Streptomyces sp. A5-4. Classification (NCBI taxonomy): domain Bacteria; kingdom Bacillati; phylum Actinomycetota; class Actinomycetes; order Kitasatosporales; family Streptomycetaceae; genus Streptomyces; species Streptomyces sp. A5-4. Next base: position 3,320,849 of record NZ_CP178591.1, read on the forward strand.
AGCAGGGCGGACGCGGCTTCGGCGGCGGCGCTCTCCCCGGCGTACCCGAGGATCGCGAGCGCCCGCGCGCGGGGCGCCTCCACCAGGCGCACGGTCGCCGCGCTCACCACCCCGAGCGTGCCTTCGCTCCCGCAGAACGCGCGCGCCAGGTCCAGGCCCTTCTCCGGGAGCAGCGCGTCCAGGGCGTATCCGGAGATGCGGCGGGGCAGTTGGGGGAATCCGGTGCGCAGGAGCGCGAGGTTGGTGTCCACCAGCGCGCGCAGCCCTTCGGGCGCCCCCTGCCAGCCCTGCCCGATGTGCCGCACCTCGCCGCCGTATCCGACGACCGACAGCTGGTGGATGTTGTCGGCGGTGGTGCCCCAGGCCACCGAGTGCGAGCCGCAGGAGTTGTTGCCGATCATGCCGCCGATGGTGCAGCGGCTGTGCGTGGAGGGGTCGGGGCCGAAGGTCAGTCCGTGCGCGCCCGCCGCCGCCCGCAGATCGTCGAGTACGACGCCCGGCTGCACCACGGCGGTGCGGGCCTCGGGGTCGAGGTCGGTGATGGCCCGCAGGTGGCGGGTGAGGTCGAGGACGACTCCGGTGCCGGTGGCCTGTCCCGCGATCGACGTGCCACCGCCGCGCGGCACGACGGGCACCGCGTGCGCCCGGCAGACGGCGAGCGCGGCGGCCATGTCGTCGGCGTCGCGCGGGGCGACGACTCCGAGGGGCACGCGGCGGTAGTTGGAGGCGTCCATCGTCATGAGGGCGCGGGCCGCCGCGTCGAAGGCGACCTCTCCGCGCACGGCCGACTTCAACTCGCGCACCAGCGCCGTGGTGTCACGCGCCCGGATCGTCGTCCCGTCCTGCTGTTCAGCCATGCAATCAAGGATGCCCCGGCATCCCGTGTCGCATCTCACACCCCGTATCGGTACTTCCAGGGCGAGTTGCCGAGCACAAGTAGCAAGAATCCCAACAAGAACTTCCCAAAGTGATCAAGAACTCTCTTATAGTGAGCCCGACTTCCTCCCGTCCATGACGTCCACGAGGCCACGATTGATGTCAGCGCACACCCACCTCGCGCAACGCCGGACGGAGCGCCCACACCTGCGGCCCGCCGCCACGGCTCTCCTCCTGTCGGTCGCCGTCACCGCCCTGCTCTTCGTCTGGGCGGTGGCCGTCGCCCCGGACCGGGCGCAAGTCCCGCTCGCCTGGGGCGCGGGCGCAGCCGCCGTAGCGCTCAGCGCGGCCGTCACGGTCGCCACGTACGCCCTCGGGTCGGTACGTCTGCTGCGTGAGCGGATCGCCGGGACCGAGGCCGACAGCGACCGGTTCGCCGACCGGACGGTGCCCGCCCTGGTGACGCGTCTGCGCGAGGGTGCCTCCGCCGCGACCGCCCTGGCCGCGACCCCGCTGCCGGCCAGCGACGACGGCGCCGCGCGCCGCGTCCTGGCCACGCTCGCCCAGGAGGTCGCCCGCGGCGAGTCGTCGCGCTCCGCCGCCATGTCGGCCTGCGCCAACGCCGCCGGCCGCATGCAGGCCCTGGCCACCAGCATGGCCGCCGACCTGCGCGAGATGGAGCACCGGCACACCGACGAGAGCGTCCTCGGCGACCTGATGCACCTGGACCACCGCACCGCGCAGGCGGGCCGGCTGGCCGACAGTGTCGCCGTACTGACCGGGGCGCGCTCCGGTCGGCGCTGGGCGAAGCCCATCGTCATGGAGTCGATCCTGCGCGGCGCGATGGGCCGGATCAGCGGCTACCAGCGGGTGCGGCTGCACTCCACCAGCGAGGTCGCGGTCGCGGGACACGCCGCCGAGGGCGTCATGCACGCCCTCGCCGAACTGCTCGACAACGCGGCCAACTTCTCGCCGCCCACCGCCGAAGTCCATGTGTACGTCGAAGAGGTCCCGGCCGGGATCATCATCACCGTCGAGGACAGCGGTCTGGTGATGAGCGATGTGCAACTGCGCCGCGCCGAACGGGCCGTGTCCGCGGCGGCACTGGACCTGACCACCCTGTCGGGCACCCGCCTCGGCCTGGCCGTGGTGGGCTGCCTGGCCCGCAAGCACGGGCTGACGGTCTCCTTCCGCCCGTCCGCGCGCGGCGGCACGGGCGCGCTGATGATGCTCCCTCAGGAGCTCGTCGCCCGCCCGCGCCCCGAAGTGGACCCGGCGCCCGAGCCCGTACCCGCACCGGCAGCACGGCCTCCGGCCACCACGGCAGAGGCAGCGCAGGCTCCCGGGCAGCCGTCCACGCCCGCCCGGCCCGCCACCGAGTCACCGGCACCCGCATCCGCATCGGCATCCCCATCGGCGGAAACCACCGCCGGTCTGCCCCAGTTCGGCGACAGCGGCCTCCCCAAGCGCCGCCGGGGCCGGACCCTCGCCGCCACACACGCCGAAACCCCGCAGGTCCGCACCCCCGGCACCACCCCGGCCTCACCGCCGCCGGACCAGACGGCCAGGGCGGAGCGGTTCAGCACCTTCCGCCGCGCCGTACAGGGCCGGAGCGCGTCACCGTCTTCGTCTCACCCGGAGGGCAACACCCCATGACCGCCACCACCGACGAGAAGCTCAACTGGCTGCTGGAGAGCCTGCTGGAGCGCACCCCCGGCGCCCGGCACGCACTCGTCCTGTCCCGGGACGGCCTCCGGCTCTGCCGCACTCCCGAACTCTCCGTCGACCAGGCCGACCAGCTGGCCGCCATCTCCGCGGGCATCCAGAGCCTCTCGCACGGCGCCTCGATGGAGTTCGGCGACGGCAGCGGCGGCGTACGCCAGGCGATGGCCGAGTTCTACGGCGGCATCCTGTTCATCGTCGAGGCCGGCTCGGGCGCGCATCTCGCGGTCGTGGCGGGCGAGGACTCCGACGTCGGCCTCATCGGCCACAACATGAGCGAACTCGTGGAGCAGCTGGGCGAATACCTCAGCGCGGAACCACGGCAGGAACCGGGCGAAACGGGCCGGCCCGACGCCGACCTGCAGCCGTGACCCCTCCCCTGCCTCCGGCGGGGAGGTCCCGGTTCAGCCGCAACGACGACCCGGACCGGCTGTACACCCTCACGCAGGGGCGCAGCCGGTCGGGATCGGACGCCTTCGACCTGGTGACCCTGGTCGTCGGCGAGTGCGAGCCGACGCCCGGAATGCAGTCGGAGCACGCCGCGATCCTGCGGATGTGCAGCTTCCCGATCGCCGTGGTGGAGATCGCCGCCGAGCTCAACCTGCCCGTGAGCATCGTCCGCATCCTGTTGAGCGACCTGCTCGACACCGGCCGGATCAGCGCCCGCCACCCGCGCGCGGCGCCGTCCTCGGCCGAACTGCCCGACCACGACCTCCTGGAGCAGGTGCTCGTTGGACTCCGCAATCTCTGACCGAACGTCCGGCCGCGAGCCGGGCCGCCGCGCTCTCGCGCGCACCGCCGACAACGGTCTCAAGATCGTCATTGTCGGTGGCTTCGGCGTCGGCAAGACGACCATGGTCCGCTCGGTCAGCGAGATCCGTCCGCTGAACACCGAGGAGACGATGACCAAGGCGGGCGAGTCCGTCGACGTCCTGGACGACCTCAGCGGCGTACGGACCAAGTCCGCGACCACCGTCGCCTTCGACTTCGGCCGGATCTCGATCGACGACCGTACGGTCCTCTACCTGTTCGGCGCGCCCGGCCAGGAACGCTTCTGGTTCCTGTGGGACCGGCTGTTCTCCGGCACCCTGGGCGCGGTCGTCCTCGTCGACACCCGCCGTCTCGCCGACTCCTGGTACGCCATCGACCGCCTGGAGCACCACGGGACGCCGTTCGTCGTCGCCCGCAACGACTTCGGCGGCCCGGTCCACAGCGAGCAGCAGGTCCGCGAGGCGCTGGATCTGCCCGACGACGTACCGATGATCGACTGCGACGCACGGTCCCGTACGTCGAGCAAGGACGTGCTCATCACGCTCGTCGAGCACCTGCAGAGTCTCCGGAGCCGCCCGAGCACCTCCGCCGCCCGCGGGGACATGCCGGCGGCTCGGGACACCGCGCCGACTCGGGACACGACACCGATTCCGGAGACCACCACACCGTGACGTCCACCCCGCCACCGCCCCAGTGCCCGGCCCACATCCCGGTGCCCGACACCCACACCTCCGCCGTGCCGCTGAGCGGGGACCGCTTCCACTCCGATCCGGGCGCCCTCTACCGGGAGATGCGCCGCGACCACGGCTCCGTCAGCCCGGTGCTGCTGGCCGGCGACATACCGGCGTGGCTGGTCATCGGGTACCGCGAGCTGCACCAGCTCACCAGCGACCCGGTCCTCTTCAGCCGCGACTCCGACCTGTGGAACCAGTGGGAGCACATCCCCGACGACTGGCCGATGCTGCCGATGATCGGCCGCAAGCAGCCGTCGATCCTCTACACCGTCGGCGAGCGCCACCAGCGGCGGGCAGCGATGATCGGCGACGCGCTGGAGGCCGTCGACCCCTTCGAACTGCGGCGGCACGCCGAGCAGTTCGCGGACGCCCTCATCGACGCGTTCTGCGGGAGCGGCGAGACCGAGCTCATCGGGCGGTATGCCACGCTGCTCCCGATCCTGGTGCTCGCCCGCTGTTACGGCTTCACGGACGCCCAGGGTCCCGGTCTCGCCACAGCCATGAACGACATGATCGACGGAAGTACGGACGCCCTCGCGGGCCAGGCCCACCTCGGGACGTCCATGCTGCGGCTGATCGCCGACAAGAGCGCCGATCCGGGGGCCGACGTGGCCTCCCGCATGATCACTGGGCAGTCGGGCCTGGCGGACGGCTTCACCCACGAGGAGATCGGCCAGGACCTGATGGTCATGCTGGCGGCCGGCCACCAGCCGACCGCCGACTGGATCGGCAACTCCCTGCGGCTGATGCTCACCGACGACCGGTTCGCCGCGTCCCTGTCCGGCGGCCGGCACAGCGTCGCCGAGGCCATGAACGAGGTCCTGTGGGAGGACACCCCGACCCAGAACGTCGCGGGCCGCTGGGCGTCCCGCGACACCCACCTCGGGGGCCGCCACATCCGCCGCGGCGACCTGCTGCTGCTGGGCATCGGCGCCGCCAACGCGGACCCGCAGGTGCACATCGACGGCACGGCGCTGACCGGCGGGAACAACGCGTTCTTCTCCTTCGGTCACGGCGAGCACCGCTGCCCGTTCCCGGCGCAGGAGATGGCCGAGGTCATCGCGCGCACGGGCATCGAGGTGCTCCTCGACCGGCTGCCCGACCTCGATCTCTCGGTCCCGGCCGACGCGCTCGAACGGCGCCCGTCGCCGTGGCTGCGCGGCCTGTCGGTGCTACCGGTGCGCTTCACCCCGACCCCTTCACTCGGAACACCCGCTCTCGGAGGCCCCAGATGACGACCTGCCCGCACTCCGCTGCCGCAGGCGACACCATCACTCTGGACCCGTTCGTCGCCGATCTGGACGCCGAGAGCGCCGTGCTGCGCGCGGCGGGCCCGCTCGCCCGGGTGGCGCTGCCGGGCGGGGTGGCCTGCTACTCCGTGACCCATCACGCGGCGGCCCGTCAGCTGCTCACGGATGCCCGTCTGGTGAAGGACATCAACGCGTGGGGCGCGTGGCAGCGCGGCGAGATACCCCTGGACTGGCCGCTGATCGGTCTCGCCAATCCGGGCCGCTCCATGCTCACCGTCGACGGCGCGGAGCACCGGCGGCTGCGCACGCTGGTCGCGCAGGCGCTGACCGTGCGCCGGGTCGAGCTCCTGCGCGCCGGTATCGAGCAACTCACCACCGGCATGCTGGACGGCCTGGCGGCGCGCCCCACGGGTGAAGTGGTGGACCTGAAGGCGGAGTTCGCGTACCCCCTCCCGATGAACGTCGTCGGTGAGCTGATGGGCGTGGAGGCGGCCGACCATCCCCGTCTCAAGGCGCTCTTCGACCGGTTCTTCTCCTCGCAGACGCCCCCGGAGGAGGTCCCGCAGATGATGGCGGACCTCGGGGAGCTGTTCACCCGGGTCGTCGACGCGAAGCGGGCGGATCCCGGCGACGACCTCACCAGCGCGCTGATCGCCGCCTCCGAGGACGGTGACCACCTCACCGACGAGGAGATCCGCAACACGCTCCAGCTGATGGTCGCAGCGGGTCACGAGACGACGATCAGCCTGATCGTCAACGCGGTGGTCGCCCTCCAGACGCACCCCGAGCAGCGCGCGCTCGTGCTGTCCGGCGAGGTCCCGTGGGAGAACGTCATCGAGGAGACCCTGCGCTGGTCCACGCCGACCTCGCACGTCCTCTTCCGCTTCGCCACGGAGGACATCGCGGTCGGGGACTCGGGTGCGGTGCTGCCGGCGGGCGAGGCGCTGATCGTCTCCTTCGGGGCGATCGGCCGCGACGAGGAGCAGCACGGTCCGACGGCGGGCGACTTCGACGTCACGCGCACGCCGAACCGCCACATCTCCTTCGGCCACGGCCCGCACGTCTGCCCCGGCGCGGCGCTGTCCCGCCTGGAGGCGGGGGTGGCGCTGCCGGCGCTGTACGCGCGCTTCCCCGGCCTTGAGCTCGCGGTCCCCGCGGCGGAGCTCCGCAACAAGCCGGTGGTGACCCAGAACGACCTGTACGACCTGCCGGTCCGGCTGGGCTGAGCGGGGCGGGGGGCCGGGCCGCTGCGCGGCACTGTCCCCTGCCCGCCCCTTCCCGAACCGGGGCTCCCTCCCCGGCCCCGGTGCCCAAACGCCGGACGGGCTGAATATGCGCGGCATCCGGGAAACGTCCAGCCCGTCCGGCGTTTGAGGACACGCCCGAAGGGCGTCCGGGGGCCCGGGGCCGGGCCGGTTGCGGGAAGGGGCGGATAGGGGAACAGCCCGCCGCAGGCGCCCCACCCGCACGCCCCCGCACCCGCACCCCACATCTCAACCGCCGGACACGGCTCTCTCACCCCACCACGGAGCGACTACGCTCCACCCGTGGCTGAGATCCAGATTCCCGCTGACATCAAGCCCGCCGACGGACGATTCGGCGCGGGCCCCTCCAAGGTGCGTACGGAGGCGCTGGACGCCCTCGCCGCCACCGGAACCTCACTGCTCGGTACGTCCCACCGCCAGGCCCCGGTCAAGAACCTGGTCGGCGCGGTGCGCGACGGCGTACGTGACCTCTTCCAGCTCCCCGAGGGCTACGAGGTGATCCTGGGCAACGGCGGCTCCACCGCCTTCTGGGACATCGCGACCCACGGTCTGATCGAGAACAAGTCGCAGCACCTCACCTTCGGTGAGTTCTCGTCGAAGTTCGCGAAGGCCGCCAAGCTCGCACCGTGGCTGGCCGCCCCGACCGTCCTGTCCGCCGACCCGGGCACGCACCCGGACCCGGTGGCCGAGGAGGGCGTGGACGTCTACGCGTTCACCCACAACGAAACCTCCACCGGCGTCGCGGCCCCGATCAAGCGCGTCCCCGGCGCCGACGCGGGCTCCCTCGTCCTGGTGGACGCCACCTCCGGCGCGGGCGGCCTCCCGGTCGACATCGCCGAGACCGACGTCTACTACTTCGCCCCGCAGAAGTCATTCGCCTCCGACGGCGGCCTGTGGATCGCGGCGTTCTCCCCGGCGGCCCTGGAGCGCGCGGCGCGCATCCACGCGTCCGGCAGGCACATCCCGGAGTTCTTCAGCCTGCCGACGGCGATCGACAACTCGCTGAAGAACCAGACGTACAACACGCCCGCCCTCTCCACCCTCTTCCTGCTCAACGAGCAGCTGAAGTGGCTCAACGGCCAGGGTGGCCTCGACTGGGCGGTCGAGCGCACGGCGACCTCCGCGCGCAACCTGTACGGCTGGGCCGAGGAGTCGAAGCACGCGACGCCGTTCGTCGTCGACGCGGCCAAGCGCTCGCAGGTCATCGGCACGATCGACTTCACGGACGAGATCGACGCGGCCGCGGTCGCCAAGGTGCTGCGCGCGAACGGCATCGTGGACACCGAGCCGTACCGCAAGCTGGGCCGCAACCAGTTGCGCGTCGCGATGTTCCCGGCGGTCGACCCGGCGGACGTGGCAGCGCTCACGACGTGCATCGACTACGTGATCGAGAAGCTTTAACAGCACCCCGCACGCTGTACGTGAAGGGCCCCGGCGCCGAGTTGTGCGCCGGGGCCCTTCACGCTCACTCGACGGGGTGAAGGGGTACATACAGGACACACGGCGGCTCTCCGGCCTACGATGATGTCCTCGACCAAGCCCATCAGGAGGCCCGCGATGTCTGCAGCAGCAGTCGAGCACTCCTGCGACGGCGAGCCGGAATCGCTGCTCGAAGCGGCCAACCGGCTCATGGAGCAGCTCCCCGGCTACCGCGTCGAGATCATCGGAGGCGTCATCACCGTGACCCCATCGGCAGACGGCCCCCACGCGCGAGCGCTGACCAAGCTCATGCGCCCGTTCATCATGGCCGGTCTGGACGATGACGAGACCGGAGTCCTCCAGGCCGTCGGCGTATGGCTGCCCAGCGGCCCGGCGGACTACGCCATCCCCGACCTCGCGATCGTCGACGCCGACCTCGACGAACACGAACTCGACAACAACTGCTACGACCCGGCGGTCTTCCGCCTCGTCCTGGAGGTCACCGCCAGCAATTACGACAACGACCTGCGCAACAAGGTGGCCGCCTACGCCGAAGCCAAGATCCCGGTCTACGTGATCGTCGACCGTAAGCACGGCCGTATCCACGTGCTCACCGACCCCGTCGCAGGCGAATACGACAGCCACCGCGTCTACGCCCCCGGCCAGCAGGTCACCCTCCCGGAGTCCATCGGCGCCAAGGTCAACCTCGACGTCGCGGAGATCCTCAACGCCGGGGCCCGCAGGCAGACTCCCGAAGCCTGAGGGGCGTCCTCACCGGCTCAACCGCTGGAACCGCCGCACCGCCAGCGGCAGGAACACGGCCGTGATGACCACCGGCCACACCATCGCCATCAGCAGCGCGTTCTCCTGGATCCAGCTGCCGTCGCTCGCCACCGGGTTGCCGAACAAGCTCGCGGGTCGCCGCGGCCGTCGATGAGATCGGGTTCCAGGCGGCGACCGTGCCCAGCCAGTCCGGCATCGTCGACGGCGGCACGAAGACGCTGGAGACCATGGTGACCGGGAAGGCGACCACGTAGAGCCCGCCGGCCGCCTCCGCGCTCGGCACCAGCAGGCCGAGCAGGACGCCCACCCAGATCAGGCAGAACCGCAGGAGCAGCAGCAGGGCGAAGGCGGCCGACGCCGCCGCGAAGCCGCCGTCGGAGCGCCAGCCCATCGCGTACGCCGTCATCGCCAGGATGGTCAACTCCGCGCAGGCCACGATCAGATCGTTGACGCCCCGGCCCGTCACCACGGCCGAGGGGGCGGAAGCGGCGACATCCGCCGCAGCCTGGAGCTCCTCTGGGGCACCGGCGAGCGACCCAGCCGGGGCCCCAAGCCCGGCCTCACCCTCGACCGGATCGTCGCCACGGCCATCGGGATCGCGGACGCCGAGGGCCTGGACGCCGTCTCGATGCGACGGCTGTCGACCGACCTCGGCACGGGCACCATGTCCCTGTGCCGCTACGTCCCGAGCAAGGTCGAGCTGCTCGACCTGATGCTCGACCGGGTGCGGGGCGAAACGCTCGACGCCGCAGGTCCGCACGAGGGGGCCGACTGGCAGGGGGCCGTCGAGGGCATGGCGCGCGGCGACCTCGACCTGTTCCGCCGCCACCCGTGGCTGCTCAAGGTCAACCAGGCCCGTACCGTCCTGGGACCGAGCGCCGTACGCGGGCTCGAAGCGGCCGTGGGCGCCCTCAAGGGCATGGGGCTCACCGACCCCGAGCTGATCGCCGTGATCATCACGATCCAGAGTTACGTCACCGGCACCGCGCGCACCGAGATCCAGACCGCCGAGGCGGTGCGGGAGACCGGCCTGAGCCACGAGGCGTTCTGGGAGGGCCAGCAGCCCTATCTCGAACGGGCCATGCTGAGCGGCGATTTCCCGCGCATGGCGGCCCTGTCCGAGGACACCTTCGCCACCGGCTTCGACCACTTGGCATTCGGCCTGCGGCGACTGATCGACGGCTTCGAGACCCTGGTGAGGCAGCGCGCGGAGGAGAACGCCGGGGAGAACGCCGGGAAGCACCCCGAGGGGTGACCCACGCCCCCTCTGAGCCCGGACACCGCCCGACACCCGGCACCCGGCACCCGGCACCCGGGCTCACGATGGGACCTAGCCGCGCCGCGTCATCCGCCGCAGCCCCAGGAACAGCACGGCCACCACCGCGAATCCGCCGAGGCCAAGCACGACCTTGTTGTCCGAGCCGCCGCCCCCATCCCCCGAACCGCCCGCACGGGAAGGCGAATCGGACCCGGAGTCCGCGTTCCCGCCGCCGCCCTCCGGCTCCTTCACGTCGACCTCGCGCACCTCGCTCCCGACGCCCTCCGAGCCGAACATCAGCGCCGAGCCGTCCACGGTGTACGTCACCGACTCAGCCTGCCCCTGGAACGGCGCGCCGACCGAACTGTCCTCCCCCGGGCGCCCGTTCTTCCACGCGTACTCACGCGCGCTGAAGTACGAGCGCAGCACCAGTCGGCTGCCGTCCGGCGAGAACGCCCCGTCCGTCACCCACGGCACCTCCCCGACCCGCCGGAAGGTGTTCGTGCCCCCCGCGGACAGCTGCGCCGGGCCCTCGTAGAGCCCGCCACCGTCCTCGTTCTTGCTGGCGATGTAGACCCGTCCGGTCTTCGGATGCACCATCAGCGCCTCCGCGTCGCGGGCCCCGTCCGCGTACTTCACCGTGAACTGGGTCGCGTCGACCGTCGCGTCCTTCAGCTGCTTCGGCTCCGGGAAGCGGTAGATCCACACATGGCTCCAGCTCCCGTTGAGGTTGTCGCCGATGTCGCCGACGTACACATTGCCGTCGGACCCCACCGAGATCGCCTCCATGTCGCGGGGCGCCCCCACCCCGCGCAGGGTGATCGTCGCGACGGTCTCGCCGGTTTTGGAGTCGATCCCGTAGATGTACGGCTTGTCCTGGTCGTTGTGGGTCCAGTACACGCCGGGGTGCGCGCGGCTGGCGGCCAGTCCGCTGGACTCGGTGATCCGTGGATCCTTGATCGTGAAGTCACCGTCGTCGGCGACGGCCGTACCGGCCCCGAACAGGACGAGGGCGGACAGGGCGGCGGCACCGGGCACGACGTACAAGAGCGAACGCATGACCCAAGTGTCGAGCATCACGTCGCAGGTCACCGCAGAGATCCGCGACAATGACGCGATGCGCTTCCTGTTCGTCGGCGACTCCATGACCATCGGGCGCGCCGGCGACTTCACATGGCGCTTTCGCATGTGGCAGCACCTGGCGACCTCCTTCGGCGGCCCGTTCCGCATCGTCGGCCCCCGCACCGAGGTGTACGACACCCTCGCGAACGCCCCGGTCTCGTCCGCGTACGGCGACCCCGCGTTCCCGCCCAAGGCCCACAAGCACCTGGCGGGCTGGGGCGAGGGGTGGCTGCACATGGCGCCGCTGATCCGCGAGACGGTGACCGCCACCCGCCCGGACGTCCTGCTCGTCTCGCTCGGCCTGATCGACCTCGGCTTCTACACGGACGCCGCTCAGACCGCGCGCAACGCCCGGCACTTCATCGCGGAGGCCCGCGCGGCGAACCCGCACATCCGCGCGGTGCTCCTGCCGGTCATACCCAACATCCGCGCCGAGACCGACCCCGCGTTCGCCGCCGAGTGCGAGCGCTTCAACGAACTGCTGGCAAAGGCCGTCGCCGACCTCGACACCGCCGCCTCGCCGGTGCTCCTGGCGTCACACCCGACGGCGTACGACATCCACACCGACACCTACGACGGCACGCACCCGGGCCCGACCGGCGAGCACAAACTCGCGGCGGCGTTCGCGGACGCGATGCACCAGGCGTGGGGGGTCGGCGTGCGGTACGGGACAGCGGGGGCCCTGGTCTAGGGCCCGCTCGCCACGCCTGCTCCGGGACGGCCGCCACCGCTTCGGCCCCGACGAGGCACTCCGGCCGGGCCGGCGCGTCCGGACGCCCGCTCGTTCCGGGCAGGTTGGTCCTTGCTTCGAGCGCACTCGAAGGCATTGGCTGTATGCCCATGAAGTACACACAGCTCGGACGCACGGGCCTCAAGGTCAGCCGACTCGTCCTCGGCACGATGAACTTCGGCCCCCAGACCAGCGAGGCCGACAGCCACACGATCATGGACGCCGCACTCGCCGCGGGCGTCAACTTCTTCGACACCGCCAACGTCTACGGCTGGGGCGCCGACAAGGGCCGCACCGAGGAGATCATCGGCTCCTGGTTCGCCAAGGGCGACGGGCGCCGCGACAAGGTCGTCCTGGGCACCAAGGTGTTCGCCAACATGGCCGAGGGCGACCCGTGGCCCAACCACGACCGGCTGTCCGCCCTCAACATCCGGCGTGCGGTCGACGCCAGCCTCAAGCGGCTGCAGACCGACCACATCGACCTGTACCAGTTCCACCACATCGACCGGCACACCCCCGTCGAGGAGATCTGGCAGGCGATCGACGTCCTGGTCGCACAGGGCAAGGTCCTCTACACGGGCTCGTCGAACTTCCCCGGCTGGAAGATCGCCCAGGCCAACGAGGCGGCCCGAAGGCTCGGCTCGTACGGCCTGGTCAGCGAGCAGTGCCTGTTCAACCTCGCCGAGCGCCGCGCCGAGATGGAGGTCGTCCCGGCCGCGCAGGAGTACGGCCTGGGGGTCATCCCGTGGTCGCCGCTGCACGGCGGTCTGCTGGGCGGTGTGATCCGCAAGGAGACCGAGGGCGGTTCGGCCCGCGCGGCGACCGGCCGGTCGGCGGAGGCACTCGCCAACACCGACGTGCGCGCACAGATCCAGTCGTACGAGGACCTCGTCGCCAAGCACGGCCTGGAGCCCGGCGAGGTGGCCCTGGCCTGGCTGCTCACCCGGCCCGGCATCACCGGACCGATCGTCGGCCCGCGCACGTCGGACCAGCTGGCTTCGGCGCTGCGCGCGATCGAGCTGGGGCTGCCCGAGGAGATGCTGAAGTCGTTGGACGAGATCTTCCCGGGTCCCGGACCGTCCCCCGAGGCGTTCGCCTGGTAGGACGGGCCCGCACGCGGTACGTCACCCGCCGTACGTCACCTGCGGTCGGCGGCCCCGGCCGGTCAGCCGCCGACCGCGGCCGCCACCGCGACGACGACGAAGAGCAGTACGAGCACGCCGGCCATGACCTGGTTTCTGATTTTCGGGTCCACCCGTCGAGCCTAACGGCCTCGGTCAGCGCCCCAGCGCCCAGGCCGCCACCGTCTCGTACCTGGACTCCTCGCCGCGCACCCCGACGACCGGCAGGTTGCTGCGTACGAGCGCCAGCTCACCCGCCGTCCACCCGGCGCCCTCGAACCCGCCGAGGGCCTCGACGTACGGCCGCAGGTCGGTCTCCCCCGTCCGGCTGCGGGCGAGCGTCAGGTGCGCCCGGTACGCGCGGTGCTCCTCCATCGGCACGCCGGCCCGCCGCGCCGCCGCGTCCGTGCGCTCCGCGAGGCGGCGCATTGGATCGAGGCCGCCCGAGGCGCCGGCCCACAGCGCGCGCTGCCCGAAGTGGCCGCCGGAGTCGATGCGCAGCGGGAAGGCCTCGTGGCGGGCGGCGGCCAGGCCGAGGTGCTCCTTGATGCCGGGGAGCAGCGTGTCGTCCACCTCGCCGAGGAAGGCGAGGGTGAAGTGCCACCCGGCGCGCGCGGTCCAGCGCAGCTCGTCCGCGCCGGGCAGGGTCCGCAAGTGGTCCACGGCCAGGCCGAGTTCGACGGCGGCTCCGGCGGGCGGCAGTACGGCGGCGAAGAGTCTCATGCGAACAGTTTCAGGGATCGGGCTCGCGGGTTTCGGGTTCGGGCGTGCGGGGGGGCCCGGATGCGGGTGCGTCCGGGCCCTGTCCCGCCCCGCTCATCGGTGTCAGGCCACCGTCGCGAGTTCCTTGCGGCGTACGCCCTCGCGCCGCACCACGTTCACGTGCTGGTGACCGCGCCGCAGGTCGATCTTCAGGCGCAGACCGCCGAGCCGGGCCAGCACGATCGCGATGACCAGGCCCGCCGTCAGCGAGATCAGGCCGCCGGTGGCGAAGCCGATCCGGGCGCCGTACGTGTCGGTGACCCAGCCGAGCAGCGGGGCGCCCACCGGCGTACCGCCGACGAAGACCATCATGTAGAGGCTCATCACCCGGCCGCGCATGGCCGCGTCGGTCGCCATCTGGACGCTCGTGTTGGCGGTGATGTTGACCGTCAGGCCGATCATGCCGATCGGCACGAGCAGCAGCGAGAACAGCCACAGCGACGTCGAGAGCGAAGCGGCGATCTCCAGCAGGCCGAAGGCCATCGCGGCCGCCACCAGCATCCGCAGCCGCGAGGAGCGACGGCGGGCGGAGAGCAGTGCGCCGGCCAGCGAACCGGCCGCCATCAGAATGTTGAAGAACGAGTACAGCCCGGCGCCGCCGTGGAAGACCCCGTCGGCGAAGGCGCTGAGCCAGATCGGGAAGTTGAAGCCGAAGGTGCCGACGAAGCCGACCAGGGCGATCGGCCAGAGCAGGTCGGGGCGGCCCGCGACGTAGTGCAGGCCCTCCCTGAGCTGGCCCTTGCCGCGCTGCACCCGTTCGACCTTGTGCAGCTCGCTCGTACGCATCAGCAGCAGGCCGACGATCGGGGCCAGGAACGACAGCCCGTTGAGCATGAAGGACCAGCCGCTGCCGACGGTCGTGATGAGCACACCGGCGACGGCGGGGCCGATCAGCCGGGCGGACTGGAAGTTGGCCGAATTGAGGCTGACGGCGTTGCGCAGCTGGTCGGGGCCGACCATCTCGGACACGAAGGACTGCCGCGCCGGATTGTCGATCACGGTGACCATGCCGAGCAGGAACGCGATCAGGTAGACGTGCCAGACCTGGACGTGCCCGGTGAGCGTGAGGGTCGCGAGGGCGACACCGCACAGGCCGAGAGCGGCCTGGCTGAAGAGCAGCAGCAGGCGCTTGGGGCAGCGGTCGGCGATGACTCCGCCGTACAGGCCGAAGAGCAGCATGGGCAGGAACTGCAGGGCCGTCGTGATGCCGACGGCCGCCGCCGACCCGGTGAGGTCGAGGACCAGCCAGTCCTGGGTGATGCGGGACATCCACGTACCGGTGTTGGACACGACGGCGCCGGTGGCGAACAGCCGATAGTTGCGGATCTTCAGGGACGAGAAGGTCCCGGTCCCTTTGGGCTTGGTCCCTTTGGGCTTGGACGCATGCTCGGACGGGGTGGAATCCGTGTCGTGGTGGTTGTTCGGTGCGGGGGCGGAGTCTGCTCCGGATCCCGTACTCAAAGTGGGTTCGCCTCCTTGGCGGCGCGCGGGGTCGTATGCGGTCAGCGGGGTGCTGTCAGAGATGCGCGAGCTTCTCCAGGACGGGGGCCGCAGCGCGCAGCTTCGCCCATTCGTCCTCGTCCAGACCGCTGGTGAGTCCGGCCAGCCAGGCGTTCCGCTTGCGGCGGCTCTCTTCGAGCATCGCCTCGGCGGTCTCGGTCTGGCTGACCACCTTCTGCCGGCGGTCGTCGGGGTGCGGCTCCAGTCTGACCAGCCCCTTGGCTTCGAGCAGTGCCACGATCCGGGTCATCGACGGCGGCTGTACGTGCTCCTTGCGAGCCAGCTCACCGGGGGTGGCCGAGCCGCAGCGGGCCAGGGTGCCGAGGACCGACATCTCGGTCGGGCTCAGCGATTCGTCGACGCGCTGATGCTTCAGGCGTCGGCCCAGCCGCATGACGGCGGAGCGCAGGGAGTTCACAGCGGCAGCATTGCCGTCGTGGGGCAGGTCAGGCATGTTCGTTAGCCTAACTCATTACCCATGCTAAATACTACCCGTTTACAGTGAGGCATGAATCATCACCCGTACGAGTGAGTTCGCTCCGAAAAGTGACGCCCCGCCGGGGCCCCTCCCGCGACCCTGTTCTGCATGGGATCGACAGTGCTCAGCCTGCGGATAGACGGCGAGTTGCTCGGCCGCCTCCGGGACCATGCCGCCAAACGCGGAATGAGCGTCCAGGACTATGTGGTCCGAACACTCATTCGCGACGACTTCGACGAACGCTTCAAAACAGCGGTCGACGAGACGGAGAAGTTCTACGGGGCCGCCTGAGGTGTCCGTATCGGCCGACTGTTGCGTCAGGCCCCGTGCCGGCCTCGGGCGGCTGCCGGGGGTCAGGCCCGGTGCCCGGTATCAGGCGGCTGCTACGTCAGGCCCAGCGCCGGCAGCAGGTAGTAGAACGCGAACACCGCCGATACGGCGTACATCGCTACCGGCACCTCGCGCCCGCGCCCGGCCACCACCCGCAGCACGCAGAAGGCGACGAAGCCGATACCGATGCCGTTCGTGATCGAGTACGTGAACGGCATCATCACCATGGTCAGGAACGCCGGGATCGCGACCGTGTGATCGTCCCAGTCGATCGCCCGGATCGAGCCGGACATGATCAGGAAGCCCACCGCGACCAGCGCCGGGGTGGCCGCCTGTGACGGGACCATGGTGACCAGGGGTGTCAGGAAGAGGCCTACGGCGAACAGGCCGCCGGTGACGACGTTCGCGAGGCCGGTGCGCGCGCCCTCGCCGACACCGGCGGTGGACTCCACGAAGCAGGTGGTCGCGGAGCTGGAGGTCGCGCCGCCCGCGGCGACGGCGATGCCGTCGACGAACAGCACCCTGCTGACGCCCGGCAGGTTGCCCTTCTCGTCCAGCAGCTTCGCCTCGTCACTGACGCCGAGGATGGTGCCCATCGCGTCGAAGAAGCTGGACAGCAGCACGGTGAAGACGAAGAGGATGCCGGTCAGCAGGCCGACCTTCTCGAAGCCGCCGAACAGGCTGAGCTCGCCGACGAGGCCGAAGTCCGGGCTGGCAACCGGGTTGCCGGGCCACTCCGGGGTGGTCAGCCCCCAGGACTCGACGTCCGCGACCGCGTTGACGATCAGCGCGAGCACGGTCATCGCCACGATGGAGATGAGGATCGCGCCGGGCACCTTGCGCACCAGCAGGGCGAGCGTGAGCAGCGTGCCGAGGACGAAGACGAGGACCGGCCAGCCGTTGAGGTGACCGTCGCCGCCGAGCTGCAGCGGGACGGTGGTGTGCGCGACGTCCGGGATGCGCGAGACGAAGCCCGAGTCGACCAGGCCGATCAGCATGATGAACAGGCCGATGCCGATCGCGATGCCCTTGCGCAGGCCGAGCGGCACCGCGCTCATCACGCGCTCACGCAGTCCGGTCGCGACGAGCAGCATCACGACGAAGCCGGCCAGGACGACCATGCCCATCGCGTCGGGCCAGCTCATCCGGGGTGCGAGCTGGAGCGCGACGACGGTGTTGACGCCGAGGCCGGCGGCGAGGGCGATCGGCACATTGCCGATGACGCCCATCAGCAGCGTGGAGAAGGCCGCGGTCAGCACGGTGGCGGTGACCAGCTGGCCACCGTCGAGCTGATGGCCGTACATGTCCTTCGCGCTGCCCAGGATGATCGGGTTCAGCACGATGATGTACGCCATCGCGAAGAAGGTCGCCAGACCGCCGCGGATCTCACGCGGGACGGTGGAGCCCCGCTCGGTGATCTTGAAGTAGCGGTCGAGACCGCCGGACGGCTCCGGAGGAGACGGCGGCTGCTTGGCGTCGGCCGGAGCCGTGGCCGAGGGGGACATGCGTGACCTCATGCGGGGAGAAGGGAAACACAGGGGAATACGGGGGATACGGAGCCGTCCTGGATGCATTTCCTTGGATGTTCTGACGAACAAATTCAGTCAGATGCAAACCGTTTCAGTATGAATACATAAGGCAAAGATCGCTATCTCCGCGCGTAGACCCATGGGCCACCTGACCCGAGGGGCCGCGCGGAGGCGCCGCCTACACTGTCCCCATGGCGAAGTGGACCCCCAAGCACGAGGCACCCGAGGCCCTTGAGGGGCCCGTTGTCAGCACCGTCGTCGGCGGAACGATCCTCTGGTTCGTCCTCTTCCTGGTCCAGCTGCCGTTCTATGGCTGGTTCGACGACCGTGGGTGGACCTGGTGGGTGTGGTGCTGCCTGGCCGGGGCCGGGCTCGGGTTGTACGGGATCTGGTACGTACGGGGGCGTGAGGCCGCGCTGCGGAGGGCCGCCGAAGCGAAGGCCGAGGCCGAGGGGCTGCCGGACGCGTAGGGCGGGCAGCCCCGGCCCCGGGCCGGCCGGGCACCGTAGGCTCCGGGCGCGTGGGACGGGCGCCCACGGCTCCGCGGACGTCGCACAACCGCCGGACGACCCCCTCCTGCCTCGGGCCGATCTTCCGCCCCGCGGCCCCCCAATCCACCCCGCTCAACGGGTAGATCCGTACATCCCGCCGTACCGTCGAACCCATGGACCAGCGGGCGAAGACCGACACGGACAGCAGCGGGGCGAGCGGCCCCCTGATCGACGCGGGCGCCGAACTCGACCCCGTGCACCCCGCGCCCCTGCCCCCCTCCGCCCACCACCGCCCACCGGCCGCGCCGGGCGGGCTGACCACCGCCGAGGTCGCCGAGCGGGTCGCCCGGGGCGAGGTCAACGACGTGCCGGTGCGCAGCTCGCGCAACTTCACCGAGATCGTCCGGGCCAATGTCTTCACCCGCTTCAACGCGATCATCGGCGTGCTCTGGGTGATCATGCTCTTCGTCGCACCGATCCAGGACAGCCTCTTCGGCTTCGTGATCGTCGCCAACACCGGCATCGGCATCGTCCAGGAGCTGCGCGCGAAGAAGACCCTCGACGGGCTCGCGGTGCTGGGCGAGGCCAAACCGACCGTCCGCCGCGACGGCGCGACCGCCCGGATCTCCACCTCCGAGATCGTCCTGGGCGACCTCATCGAGCTGGGCCCCGGCGACAAGGTCGTCGTGGACGGCGAGGTCATCGAGGTCGACGGCCTGGAGGTCGACGAGTCGCTGCTCACCGGCGAGGCCGACCCGGTGCTCAAGCGGCCCGGCGACCAGATGATGTCCGGCAGCTTCATCGTCGCGGGCGGCGGCGCGTTCACCGCCACCAGGGTCGGTCGCGAGGCCTACGCCACGCAGCTCGCCGAGGAGGCTTCCCGCTTCACGCTCGTCCACTCCGAGCTGCGCAGCGGCATCAACACCATCCTCAAGTACGTCATGTGGCTGATGATCCCGACCTCGATCGGCTTGATCATCAGCCAGCTCGTCGTGAAGGACAACGACTTCAAGAACTCGATCGCACGGACCGTGGGCGGCATCGTGCCGATGATCCCCGAGGGGCTCGTGCTGCTCACCTCGGTCGCCTTCGCCGTCGGCGTGATCCGGCTCGGCCGCAAGCAGTGCCTCGTGCAGGAGCTGCCCGCCATCGAGGGCCTCGCGCGCGTGGACGTCGTATGCCTCGACAAGACGGGCACCCTCACCGAGGGCGGCATGGACGTCACCGAGACGCGGATAGTGGCGGATTCCGGGGTGCGGGAGGCGTACGTGCACACCGTGCTCGGGGCCCTCGGCACGTCCGATCCGCGGCCGAACGCCAGCCTCCAGGCGATCAAGAACGCGTACCCGGACGAGGCGAAGTGGCGCTGCGCCGATTCGCTGCCCTTCTCCTCCGCCCGCAAGTACAGCGGTGCGAGCTTCGAAGAACCCGAAGGCCCCACCAGCACCTGGCTGCTCGGCGCACCCGACGTACTGCTGCCCGAGGGCGGCCCTGCGCTCGACGAGATCGAGCAGCTCAACCGGCAGGGCCTGCGTGTCCTGCTCCTCGCCCGCGCCACGAAGGAACTGGACGACCCGCGCCTGACGGACGGGACGCGT
This sequence comes from Streptomyces sp. A5-4, assembly GCF_051131715.1. Lineage (NCBI taxonomy): Bacteria > Bacillati > Actinomycetota > Actinomycetes > Kitasatosporales > Streptomycetaceae > Streptomyces > Streptomyces sp. A5-4. Next base: position 3,340,588 of record NZ_CP178591.1, read on the forward strand.
GCCACCGCCCTGGTCGTCCTGGAGCAGCGGTTGCGCCCCGATGCCGCCGACACCCTGCGGTACTTCGCCGACCAGAACGTCATCACCAAGGTCATCTCGGGCGACAACGCGGTGTCGGTGGGCGCGGTCGCCGCCAAGCTCGACCTGCCGGGCGCCGAGAACACCGTCGATGCCCGTACGCTGCCCGCCGACCGGGCCGAGATGGCGGAGGTGCTGGAGGGCAACTCGGTGTTCGGCCGGGTCACCCCGCAGCAGAAGCGCGACATGGTCGCCGCCCTCCAGTCCAAGGGCCACACGGTCGCGATGACGGGCGACGGAGTCAACGACGTACTGGCGCTCAAGGACGCGGACATCGGGGTCGCGATGGGCGCGGGCTCGGAGGCGACACGGGCCGTGGCGCAGATCGTGCTGCTCAACAACAGCTTCGCGACGCTGCCTTCGGTGGTCGCCGAGGGGCGCCGGGTCATCGGCAACATCACCCGGGTCGCCACCCTCTTCCTGACGAAGACGGTCTACTCGGTGCTGCTCGCGATCCTGGTGGTCTGCTCCCAAGTGGAGTACCCGTTCCTGCCCCGGCACCTGACGCTGCTGTCGACGCTGACGATCGGCGTCCCGGCGTTCTTCCTCGCGCTGGCCCCCAACACGGAACGCGCACAGCCGCACTTCGTGCGCAGGGTGATGCGGTACGCGATCCCCAGCGGCGCCATCGCGGCGACGGCGACGTTCTGTACGTACCTGCTGGCCCGCTCGCACTACTCGGGCCAGGACGCCCTGGCCGCGGAGACGAGCGCGGCGACCCTCACGCTCTTCCTGGTCTCCATCTGGGTCCTGGCGATCATCGCCCGCCCGTACACGTGGTGGCGCGTCGGCATGGTCGCCGCGATGAGCCTGGGCTTCCTGATCGTGCTGGTCGTGCCGTGGCTGCAGGACTTCTTCGCGCTGAAGCTGGTGGGCACGACGATGCCGTGGGCGGCAGTGGCCATCGCGGCGGTGGCGGCGGCCGGCCTGGAGCTGGTGTGGCGCTGGGTCGGCCGCCGCTTTCCCGCGTAGCGGGGGTGGTTCGGTGGTGGCTTCTCGACTAGCGGACGTCGAGGAAGTCGCCCGCGGCGGCAACCGGAGTCGACGTGGACGAGCCCGTGAAGTTCCAGCGCCAGTAGCCGTCCTTGACGGACGTGACGGTGGTCGACAGGTTGCCCGAGGCGTTCGTCTTCACCGTCTTGACGGTGGAGTACGTGCTCGTACCCGCGGCGCGGAACTGGAGCTGCACCGGCTGCGCGCTGTAACCGGCGTACTGGAGCGTGTCCCAGTTGGCACGGGCCAGCTTGCCCGTGACCGTGATCGGCTTGCCCTTCTTGACGGGCTCCGGGGCGGCGTTGGCCGTCAGCGTGGAGGCACGCAGGATCTTGGTGGTGCCCGCGACGTTCTTGGTGACGAAGTCACCGTCGGCGCCGACGGCCGAGACCCACAGCTTCCAGGTGCCGGCTGTGTTGTTGTAGACGACTGCGGGGTCGATCACGATGCTGTACTTGCAGGTCGTCGTGGTGGCGTTCACCTCGGTGCAGCTACCGGTCGGGCTCGTCGGCCCGGCGAAGCCGATGGCGTTGTTCGCGGCGTCGGCGCCCGGACCGTTCCAGAGGAACGAGTCGGTCTCGTACATCCCCTCGGGGTCGGTGGCCGTCACCTCCGCCGTGATCGTCTTCTTCGCGGTGGTGCCGAGCGAAAGGCTCTTGCCTCCGTTGACGACCACCTTCGTGATCCGGGTGTCGCCGGACGACTCGTCCTCGTCAGCCGGGGCCTGAGCGGTGAAAGCCGACACCTCGGCCTTCGGTGCCTCGTCCGCCTGCGCGGCCGGTACGGCAAGAGCGGTCAGAGCCAGGGCGCCGGTCACGGCGGCCACAGTGGCGCGTATGCGCAATGTATTTCCCCACATGGAAGCGATCCCACCGCGTTCCCCCCGGCGGGATCTTGGAATGTTGACCAAAGTGTATGGAAGATGTGGAGAGACAGTAAACCGAGTTCTTCGGGCGGAACCTCAGTCGAACCAGCGGTCCTGTTCCATCTCGGCCGTGCGCGACGAGTCCTCAAGGAGCGCCGCCACCTCGAAGCGGCGCGGCCACTGCCCGGCCGACCAAGCGAGGCCCGCGGCCACACCTTCGAGCGTGGCCGCGTGGACCACACCGTCCGGAGTGCGGCGCCAGTCCAACTCGACGCCGCCGGCGAGCAGTTCCTCGTGTTCGAGGTACGTGGCCGGGGTGCCGGCGCCGAGCAGTGTCAGCACCGCTTCGGGGACCTCGCGCACCGTGCCCTGCGAGGTCACCGCCGCGTCCGCCGACTCGCTCAGCCTGCGCACCTGGAAGAGCTCGGCCAGGTCGGCCGCGCGGGCCGGGGCCACCGGGAGCAGCGCCAGGCCCATGGTCAGCGGCAGCAGGTCGGGGGCGTCGGCGACGACCGCGTCCGCCGCGTCGACCACCCGCAGCTCGCCGTCCACCACGGCACGCAGCTCGTCCGGGAGCGTCACCTGGTCGGGGTCGAGGTCGGCCAGGGCGCCGTACAGGGCGTGCAGTTGGCGCGGGGTGACCGTGCGGTCCGGGTCGGCGAGGCGGCCCAGGAGCTCGGCCGCGCCGCCCGGCTCGTCGAGGAGTGCGGCGACGGTGGTCCGTACGCCGAGGGCCCGCAGGACCTGCTCGTCGTCGAAACCGGTCGCGTCCGCGGCGGTGTAGAGCCCGTCGAGCAGCGGGTCGCTGCCCGCCGCGCGCAGCCCCGCGGGACGACGCCCGCCGAGCACCGGGTGGTCGCGCAGCCACCAGGCGGTGTACGGGCGTACGGTCCGCGTCGTGCCGTCCGGCAGCAGGACGCGCACGGGCTGGGTCAGCGCGTCCCGCAGCGGCGGCTCGGCGAGCAGCGCCAGGGCCTGCGGCCAGGCCTCGTCGTCGACCATGTCCAGGTCCCGCACGGCGACGAGCTCGGTGACGACCGGCGGCACGGGCGTCTCGGGCAGCTGGTCGACGACGTCCTCGCACCACACGTCGACGGCGTCCAGCAGACCCGCGTCGTCGGGCTCGGCGAAGTCGCCGTCGCGCGGCTCGAACTCGTCGGGGTCGAGGACGACGTCCGTGGTGCGTACGAGCGCGAAGGTCGCCAGGACACCACAGGCGGTCAGCGGCTGCTCGCCCCAGCGGTCGGCGAGCCCGGTGTCGCACAGGGCCAGCTCGCCCTGGCGCATGATGTCGGCGAACGGGCTTCCCGGGAGCACGAGTTCACCGGCGGGTGACAGCTCGCCGTCCTCGTCGGGGAGGGCCAGCGCGCCCAGCCACGGCTCGTCGCCGGGGGCGAGGCCGGCGTCCCGTACGAGCGCGAGCACGGTCTCGGCCAGCTCCTCCGCGTCCGGGGCGTCCTCGTCCCACACCGCGTGGTCGTCGTCCAGCGAGGCGGCCACGGCGGCCCGCACCTGCGGGGTCGTCAGGACGGCGCGCGGGGTCGCGGGCAGCGCGCCGAGCTTCTCCAGGAGCGGGTGGACGGCGTCGGGGTGGGCCACCTTCAGGCCGAGGCGGCCGAGCTGCTCGGCGCCCGCTGTGCGGCCCTCGTCCGCGCCGGAGCCGGGCAGCGGGAGCAGGACCTGGCGGGGGCCCATCACCGTACGGCCGCCGGCGAGCGGTACCGGCAGCCCGGACAGGTGGTCCGGGTCGACGCCGGCCAGGGACTCGTACAGCCGGCGCCACCAGGACGGTTCGCGCTCGGCGCCCGCGATGCGCTCGATGGCGTCACCCAGCGGCAGCCGGCCGACGCCGAGGGTGCGCAGCTCGGCGCGGCGCTCAAGGCCGGCGGGCAGCAGGGTCGGCAGGACCTCGGCCAGCACGCGCACGGTGTCGGCGCCCGCGCCCACCAGGACCTCCGCCTCGAAGGGGCGCAGCGCGAGGAGTTCGTCGGAGGGGGCGGCCGGGGCGAGGAACGCGACGCGCGGCAGCCGGTCGATGACGGCGGCCCGCAGTGCGCCGTCCAGCTCGCCCTTGCCGAGCGGCCCTGGGACGAGGTCGACGGTGGCGACGGACACGGGCTGCCAGGCGGCGAGCAGTTCGGCGTACGCGTCGGCCGCGCGCTGCACGAGGAAGTCGGTCAGCGGGCCCGGCGCGGGATGCCGGCGGGCGGTGTCCAGCGGCAGGGAGGCGATCAACAGGGCCGGTACGCCCAGGGGTTCGTCGGTGGGCGTCGGTGCGTGCACGACGGGCGCGGTACGGGGGCGCTCCGGTGAGCCTTCGCCGTCCACCGGGACGGCCCAGGTGACCGACCAGTGGGGGCGCAGGCGCTCCTCGACGGGCCGGTCGGCCAGCAGGGCGGCCTCCAGGGGCCCGGTGCGGGTGACGGTGCGCCAGCGCGTGATGCGGGCCGTTTCCGTGCCGCCGGAGTCCTCGATGTGGACGTACGCGTCCGGGGTGGACCGGGCCAACGTCCGGGTGCCCTCGGGCGTTTCGACCACCACGTCGGCGAGGCCGGGCAGGGTCAGGAGCAGTGCGTCGTCGATGCCGGCGAGCAGCCGCTCGGCGAGGTCGACGGCGGCGCCGTCGCGCAGCGGCAGGACCACGACGGTGTCGTACCCGTCGGGAGCGGTGCCCTCGGCGGGCAGCGGCAGCCGCAGCAGGGGTACGTGACCGTCGCGGCGCCGCAGCTCGTCGGCGAGGCCGTTGCCCGCGGCGAGGGCCGCTTCCTGGGCCAACTCGCGGGCCTCCGCGAGGGACCAGCGGACTCCGCCGTGCCGCCCGAGGACGGCGGGCTCGTCGCTGACGGCCAGCACCGCGGCGAACCCGACGCCGAAACGGCCGACCGACGCGCCGCTGGTGTCCTCGCGCTTCGCGGACGCGCGCAGGGTGCTGAGGGACTCCACGCCGATCGCGTCGAGGGGGGCGCCGGTGTTGGCCGCGGCGAGGATCGCCGGGTCGTCGGCGGTGGCGGGGCGCAGGGTGAGCCGGAGGCGGCCGGTGACGCCGGCGCGGGCCGCGGCGTCGGCGGCGTTCTGGGCCAACTCGACCACGAGGCGGTCGCGGTAGCCGCCGAGGGCGAGGTCCTCCTCGGCGTTGGCGTCCTCGCGGAAACGGGCGGGGCTGGCGCTCCACGCGTCGAGTACCCCGCGTCGCAGCCGTGCCGTCCCGAAGGGGTCGGCTTCGTCGGTCGCCCTGACGCTCACGTTTGTCTCCGCTTCTGCTGCCGGTTCACGATGTGCGCCCGAACGTATCGCGCGGGGTGGGGGTGGGGCTGGGGTGCGGACACGCGGGCGGGTGCGGGTTGCCTGCGGCGCTGCTCCCCACCTCGCCCCGTCCCGAAACTGAGGGCGAGCGCCGGGACGCCCTGCGGGCGCGTCCTCAACGCCGGACGGGCTGAATACATCAGCCCGTCCGGCGTTCGAGGACTTCGAAGAGGGGCGGGCAGGGGAACAGCCTCGCCCCACCTACACCCTCAGGAGTGGCCCAGCTCCTCCGAAGGCGCGTCCGGGGTCTCGGACACCGAACCGCCCTCCGGGTCCGGGCGGAGCGTGAACGCGTCCGCCCCCATCGAGTCCAGCACATGCACCGGCCGCAGCGGCGTCGGCATGACCGCGGCCTCCGAGTGCCCCCCGCAGCCGTACGCCAGGGACACCACTCGCCCGTCCGCCGGCGAGAACTCGTTCGCGCACACCCCGAACGCCTGCCGCAACGACCCGGCCAGCGGCACCAGGAACGCACACGACACACACGTCGCGGGCGCGGCCTGCGCCATCGGCGTCTTCGCGCCGTACGCCTCTTCCCAGCGGTCGGCCGCGATGTGCAGCCCGTAGCGCGACAGGACGCGGGCGCGCCGCATCCCCAGCTCTTCGGCGACCGCCGCGATGGAGCCACGGGTCGGCACCAGCGGCAGGGTGGCGGGTGAACCGCCCTCGACCTCGGCGTCCTCCGCCTCGACGAGCTCGGCCATCTCCTCGGAGACGGGCGAGTCCGGCGGCGGGGCGTCGTCGCCCGTGTAACCGGGCTCCAGGCGCAGATCCTCCGCCTCGGTGGGCAGCAGATCGCCGGGGCCCATGTCGCCGGGCCGCAGCCGCTCGCTCCACGGCACCCACTCGGGGGCGAGGAGGGAGTCGGTGCCGGGCAGCAGGACGGACTCATTGACGGTGACGAGCTTCGCGCGGGACGCGCGGGCCACGGTCACCGCCCAGTGCCAGCCCCGGTATCCCGGTTCCTTTGCCTCGAAGAGGTGGGTGACGACCCGGTCACCCTCCGCGAGGAAGGAGAGGTGCTCGCCCACCACACCGGGGAAGGCAGCCTCCTCGGCGGCCTCACGGGCGAGGTCTACCGCCTCGGCGCACAGGCGGTCAGGGGTTCGGCTTCGCGTCGTCGCAGCACTCACAGGTCTCGCTTCTCTCCTACGCCGTCTCACGGGTGCGCCAACGGATGCCCGTACGAGGTACGAGATACGAGGTGCGGGCCGCGGGCGGAGCGGACCGGAGGGCCGCGTCGACGTCCGCGCCCGACCTGTCTCGGTCTCGGGCGCACTTTCTGTCACCCATTCTGCGGGATGACGGAGAGGCGCGCGGCCGAGGACAACCGCCGGTGGCGCGCTACGCACGCTACCCCCTCCGCCGCCCGCCGCCCACACGCACGCCGCCATTACCGGACATCGGGCCCAGGAAAGCCCGCGAGTGCCCGGAATGCCCGGACGAAACCCCCGTCCGAACACCTCGCCGACAGCACGACGAAAAACCGAAAGACGCCCGACCGCCGGGCCCGGAACAGACGATTTTGCGCCATTGCGCCGCTTGGGCGACTTCCGCGGCCCGGCCCAGCGGTCGCGCATTCGGGGCAGTGCGTCCGGCTCGCCGCATCCGGTGCGCCGTATTGCCGTTCATGCCGGGGAGCTTGGGGCACTATGACGGAGTGGTTGCCGCAAATCGGTCCGACGGATCCGGTCCACTGCGCCGAGCGGGCCGGTCGGTGGGTCGTGTCCTGCACCTGCCCTTCACCGGTACGGCGAAGGGGCTGCGCCGGGCGACGCACGCGCACGGCGCGGGCGAGTCGGGTCTCGGAAAACTGATCGAGCTGCACGCCGTGAACGGCGCGGGCGACGTCATGATCACCATCGCCCTGGCGTCCACCGTCTTCTTCTCCGTACCCACGGACGAGGCACGCGGCCGCGTCGCGCTCTACCTCGCCGTCACCATGGCGCCCTTCGCTCTGCTCGCCCCGGTGATCGGCCCCCTCCTGGACCGCATCCCGCACGGCCGCAGGGCGGCGATGGCCGGGGCGATGCTGGCGCGCGCGCTGCTCGCGCTGACGATGTCGGGCGCGGTGGCGACGGGCGGCCTGGAGCTCTATCCGGCGGCGCTGGGCGTCCTGGTGTCGTCGAAGGCGTACGGCGTGGTGCGCAGCGCCGTCGTACCGCGCCTCCTGCCACCACGGTTCTCCCTGGTGAAGGCGAATTCCCGGGTGACCCTCGCCGGGCTGCTGGCGACGGGCGCGGCGGCGCCCGTCGGCATCGGGCTCCAGCAGCTCGGGCCCGCGTGGCCGCTGTACGGGGCGTTCGCCCTGTTCATAGTGGGTACGTTCCTGGCGTTCACCATGCCGCACAAGGTCGACTCGTCGAAGGGCGAGCGCAAGGCGATGCTCCTGGAGCACGGGCACGCGCCGCGCCGGCCCGGCCTGCGCACCGTGGGGCCCTCCGTACTGCACGGGCTGCAGGCGAACGCGGCGCTGCGCGGCCTCTCCGGGTTCCTGATCTTCTTCCTGGCGTTCCTGCTGCGCCAGCATCCGCTGTCCGGGCAGAGCGCCGCCGTGTCCCTGGCGGTCGTCGGCGTCTCGGCGGGCGTGGGCAACGCCTGCGGCACGGCCATAGGTGCCGGGCTCAAGTCCCGTGGCCCCGAGCTGATCATCGCGACCGTGCTGGCGGTGACGCTGGGCGTGGCCATCTGCGCGGCGCTGCTCTTCGGTGGGCTGATGGTGGCGGTGCTCGGCGCGACGGCGGGCCTGTGCCAGGCGCTGGCGAAGCTCTCGCTGGACGCGCTGATCCAGCGCGACGTGCCCGAGGAGGTGCGTACGTCCGCGTTCGCCAGGTCGGAGACGCTGCTCCAGATGGCCTGGGTGGTGGGCGGTGCCATCGGCATCGCGCTGCCGCTCAACGGCGTCCTGGGCATGTCGGTCGCGGCGGGGCTGATCGCGACAGGGGCGGCGCTGTCCGTACGTGGGCTGCTGTCCGCCGCCAGCCGCGGTCAGGCGCGGCCCCGCGTCGCGTGAGACGGCGGGCGGCGCTCCGGAGCGCGCGGGTGGGGCGGATTCGTACAGCGCGGCGCGGCACGCCGCACCCCCGCGTCGCGAGAGCACGGCCGCCCGATAGCCTTCGGCCCATGACCGTTGCGCTTCTTTCCGGTAAGGGCCGCCGCACCGCCGCCGTCCTCGGTGCCGTTTCCGCCGGACTCCTTGTCCTGTCCGCCTGCGACAAGCCGACGCCGATCGCGACCGTGACGGTCGGCTCCAACTCGGTGAATACCGAGGCGAACTGCTACAACGACGGCGACGCGGTCAAGGAGTCCCTGCTCCAGGGCTGCTTGACCAAGAAGGCCGAGAAGACCATCAAGGTCGGCATGGACGACAAGGTCCGCTTCGGCGTCGACCCGGACATCGCCGACCACGGCTGGACGCTCTTCATCAACGGCCAGCCCGCCGAGCAGGAGCCGTACAAGAACAGCTACCGGACCATCCCGGGCAGCGCCTTCTTCACCCCGCAGCAGCAGGCCCAGCCGGGTGCCCCGATGCCGCCGGCGCCCAAGGACGCCCAGGTCAGCGTCGTCGAGACGTCGGGCAAGAAGCTCACCGGCATCTGGCACTTCAAGCTGGAGAAGTCCTCCTGACCGGGAGCACCCCCTGATGCGTGTACTTGTCGTGACCGCGGTCCCCGCCGAGCGGGACGCGGTCACGCGCGCGTGGCGCCCCGATGCGGCGCCGGATGCCACCCCGATCGATGCCACCGCGCCCGACGCGCCCACGCCCGTCGTGGCCGGTGACGTCCTGCTCGATGTGATCGCCGCGGGTGTCGGGCCCGCGGCGGCTGCCGCCGGAGCCGCGACCGCGCTGACCAGGCACGCGTACGCGCTGGTGATCTCCGCCGGTATCGGCGGCGGGTTCCCGGCCGTGGCGCCGCTCGGCTCCGTCGTGGTCGCGGACGCGATCGTGGCGGCCGATCTGGGCGCCGAGACCCCCGAGGGCTACGTCCCGGTGACCGGGCTCGGCTTCGGGACCGTGGAGCACCTGCCACCGGCCGCGCTGGTACGGGCGGTGGCCGATGTCACCGGCGCGATCACCGGCACGGTACTGACCGTCTCCACCGTGACCGGCTCCGCCGCCCGCACCGCCGAACTGCGCGCCAGGCACCCGCGCGCCGCCGTCGAGGCGATGGAGGGCTTCGGGGTCGCCGAGGCCGCCGCACTGCACGGGGTGCCCGTCCTGGAGATCCGCGCGGTGTCCAACGCCGTGGGGCCGCGCGACCGGGCGGCCTGGCGCATCGGGCCGGCCCTGGCCGCGCTCGGCGCGGCGTTCGGGAAGCTCGTGCCCGTACTCGAACGTTGGGAAGACCATGACTGACGCGTTGCAGATCGCCTACTCCCCCTGCCCCAACGACACCTTCGCCTTCGACGCCCTGGCGCACGGCCGGGTGCCGGGCGCGCCCGCGCTGGATGTGACCTTCGCGGACATCGACATCACCAACGGCATGGCGGAACGCGGCGAGTTCGACGTGCTGAAGGTGTCGTACGCGGTGCTGCCGTGGGTCCTTGAGGAGTACGCGCTGCTGCCCTGCGGCGGGGCGCTCGGGCGCGGCTGCGGGCCGCTGGTCCTGACCCGCGAGCCCGGCGTCGACCTGACGGACAAGCGGGTCGCCGTGCCGAGCGAACGCTCGACGGCGTATCTGCTGTTCCGGCTGTGGGCGGCGGAGGCGGTGCCCGGCGGCGTCGGCGAGATCGTCGTCATGCCCTTCCACGAGATCATGCCCGCGGTCCGCGACGGCAGGATCGACGCGGGCCTGGTCATCCACGAGGCGCGCTTCACCTACCAGGAGTACGGGCTGCACTCGCTCGCCGACATGGGTGAGCACTGGGAGGCCACCACCGGCCTGCCGATCCCGCTCGGCGCGATCATCGCCAAGCGGTCCCTGGGCACGGAACGCCTGCGGACTTTGGCCGAATCCGTACGTACCTCGGTGCGAATGGCCTGGGAGAACCCGGAGGCGTCACGCCCGTACGTCCTGGGGCACGCCCAGGAGATGGACCCGGCCGTGGCCGACCAGCACATCGGGCTGTACGTCAACGAGTTCACGGCGGATCTCGGCGAGGACGGCTACGCGGCGGTGCGCGGACTGCTGACACGGGCGGCGGCCGAAGGCCTGGTCCCGGCGCTGGGTCCTGCCGCGCTGGCCTTCGTCTAGGCGGGTCGTTTTCAGGACCGGGGGCGCGTGCACCAGCACTTACCCGTCCCTCATGGTCTCTCCAGCTCGGCGCAGTGGCAGTTCGGCCAGCATCACGGCGAACACCGGAGAGTCCGGGAAGGGCTGACGCCCGCCCACCTTGTGGAACCCCCACGACTCATACAGGGCCCGCACCCTGGGGTGCTCCGTGTCGACCAGGAGGACGGCGAGGTCCTCGGCCCGGCGGTCGAGCAGCGCTCGGGTGAGCCGCTCGGCCGTTCCGGTCTTCCGCCACTTCGTACAGACCGCCAGCTCGGAGTAGGCGAACGTCCGGCTGTTGTCCGGCGCGGCGGCGAGGTGCTCGCGCCACCACTCGCGCTGGGGAGTCGCCGGGGCTCCGTACGCGAAGCCCACGGCTTCGTCACCGTCGTAGGCGATCACACAGGCGAAGTCCGGGCTCCCACCCCAGTGGTCGACGAACCAGGGGAAGCGCTGGTTGAACTCGTCATCCATCGCGTCCGCATAAGCACCGGCGTGATTGGCGGTCAGAACCTCCCAGCATTTTGGCAGGACACAGACGCGAGCACTCTTTCGCGTTTCGGGTTGACCTCTGGCGGCGCCGCCCCCAGCATGACTACTGGACCAGTCCACTAGTCAGGGGAAGAAGCAATGGCACTGCCCAAGTACGACCAGATCGCAGGTGACTTGCGCGGCAGGATGGTGCGCGGCGAACTCGCGGCGGGACAGAGCTTGCCTTCCGAGCGGGAGCTGACGGAGCGCTGGAACGTCTCGCGCAGCACCGTCGTCAAGGCGCTGGACGTCCTCCGCCAGGAAGGGCTCGTGGAGACCCGGCAAGGTACGGGCTCCATCGTCAAGGAGCGGACTCCGCTGGCCCGTACGGCAGGCGAGCGGTACGCGACCTCGATCGCCACCGGCAACATCTACACGGCTGGCGAGTACGCGGAGATCGTGTCCGCCGAGATGGTCGCTGCTCCGCAGGAAGTGGCCACGGGGCTCGGCATCGAGGTGGGCGAGAACGTCGTCCGGCGCCACCGCGTCACCTTCGAGGGCGAGACGCCCACCGCCACCTCATTCTCGTGGTTCGCCGCCGATGTCGCGGAAGCGGCTCCCCGGCTGCTCCGGCGTGAGCGGATTCGTGAGGGCACCACACGTTACGTGGAATTGCAGACCCAGCGGCGTCCGCACACCGGCCGCGACTGGTGGACTTCCCGACTGGCCACGGACGAGGAGCTGGGGTTGTTGCGGCTGGACGGGCCGGCTGCCGTCGCCGAGGCTCGTCACGTGGCCTACGACGCCGAGGGCCGTGCACTGACGTACGAGGTCGGCATCACCCCGTCAGGCCGCTGGTCGCGGACGGAAGAATATTCGATGACCAGCTGAACGTCCGTCAACTCCCGCATGAGCCCCCACCGTTGGCGGGGGCTCTTTCGTGTATACCTCTTGACCTGACTGGTCCACCGGTGGACCATTCCGCTACGGAGCGTTCCGTGGGGAACGCCGACAGTAGCCCCAGGGGACACCATGCCCAAAGAGGTCAGTCAGCGCGATGCCCTTACTGCTACGCCACGCCCCACAGGCCACCCCGGTTACTCCCAGACGCTGCCTCGTGAGCCCGAGAGTGCGGGAGTGGCCCGTCGGTTGGCGCGTAACGCACTGGCTGCCTGGGGCCAGGACGGGCTCGTCGAGGACGCCGTGCTGATCATCACCGAGCTGGTTTCCAACGCGGTCGACCACGCCGGTTTCGGCTCGATCAGGGTCATCGTCTCGCGGCCTTCCGACGAGTACATCCACATCGGTGTCATGGATCGTTCCCGCGCCATCCCGCACATGCGGACGGACTCCGACGGCTACCAACTCCGGGGCCGGGGGCTTCTGATGGTCGACGCCCTGACCGAGCGGTGGGGGACGGACCTGCACCGCTGGGGCAAGCAGGTCTGGGGCGAGTTGAAGTGCGACGGCCCGCCCTGACTCCCGTCCCTCGCGAGGGGTAACCCATAACCGCACCAGCGAAGGAGACTTCCCATGACCGACAGCGGAAAGCACAGTGGTCCGCCCTCCGACAAGCCGTGGACTCCACCGAGCCCATCCGAGCCGAGTCCTGACGGGTCGGGGCCCAAGAAGTGATCCCTCCGCGAGCACAGGAAGGTCACGCCTCCCTCGTCCGGTCACTGGACGAGCGCGGCCTCCTGCCCCCGCCCTGGCGGCAGGTGTGGGAGAAGCTGCCGCGTCACCGCTTCGTGCCGCGCGAGATCTGGCGGCAGGGCCCGGAACGGTGCGAGCCCGTCGAGACGTACGACGACTGGTGTGACCTCGTCAGTAGTGACGAGCCGGTGGTCATTCAGGTGGACGACGGGAAGGAGGACGGGCCGGGCGTGGCCACCTCGTCCAACTCGATGCCGTCCATGGTCGCCAAAATGCTCGACCTTCTCCAGGTCGAGCACGATGACCGGGTTCTGGAGATCGGCACGGCATCAGGGCACGTGGCGGCTCTGCTGGCCGAGCGCCTCGGGGATCACAACGTCCACAGCGTCGAGATCGACCCGTTCATGGCTGCCATGGCGGCCGAGCACCTGCGCGCGATCGGGTACGCGCCGAACCTCCGGCTCGGTGACGGAGAGGAGGGCTGGCCGCAGAAGGCACCCTTCGACCGGCTCATCTCCACCTGCTCACTCCGGCATGTGCCGTACGCGTTCGTGGAGCAGGTCCGGCCCGGCGGCACCATCGTGGCCCCGCTGTACCGCGACTTCTGGAGCGGCGCCCTGGTCCAGCTCACCGTCCAGGCGGACGGACGGGCACGGGGGCGCTTCCAGGGCGGGGCCTCGTACATGCCGATGCGCTCTCAGCGGACGGCGGCAGCCGTAGAGGTCGACTCCTCCACAGCGCGCTCCCGTAGCGCCGGCCTGGACCCCGAGGAACTGCTGTCTCTGGGTTTCGCCCTGTACGCCGGGGCCCGCCTGCCGGGTGTCTGGATGCGGCACACCCGGACCGACGGCACCGTTCACGTGTGGGCACGCGGCCAGGACGGGTCCGCGACGTCCACCGCGACGGGCGAAAACGTCTGGCAGTACGGTCCGCGCGACCTGTGGACGGAGATCGAGGTCGTACATCGCGAGTACGTCGCCATCGGCAGCCCCGACGCCGGAAGTTTCGGCCTCACCGTCACACCCCGGGGTCAGCACACCTGGACGCACCGGCCGGAGGCGATCGTGTCCCCCATGGGGGACGGCATCCACCGCTGATTTCCCGCGCCGCGCCGGGCCGGCGCGGGAGGACCCGGCGTCACACGTCCAGCTGGTCCGCCACCGCTCTCAGCAGGCCCGCGATCTGCTTGCCCGCCGCCTTGTCCGGGTATCGGCCGCGCTCCAGCATCGGCGTGATGTTCTCCAAGAGCGTCGTCAGGTCCTGCACGATCGACGCCAGCTCGTCCGGCTTGCGGCGCTGGGCCGCGGCGACCGAAGGGGTCGGGTCGAGGATCGAGACCGATAGCGCCTGGTCACCGCGCTGGCCCGCCACGACGCCGAATTCGACGCGCTGGCCGGGCTTCAGGGCGTCGACTCCGGCAGGGAGCACCGACGAGTGGACGAAGACGTCGCCGCCGTCGTCGCGGGAGAGGAAGCCGAAGCCCTTCTCGCTGTTGAACCACTTGACCTTGCCGCTAGGCACGTCTGTCCTCGTCCTCGTACTCGTCGGGTCCCGGCCGAACCGGGAAACGGGAAAACGGCTCTGGATAGCAGTACAGCGGGTCGCAAGACCCGCTCCCACCAAGGCTAATGGTCCGGAGGCCGGTGACAAGACGTCGCCGGATTGTTCCTCCGGGCAGGGAACTACCCTGGCCGGGTGAGTAATGAAACCCCGTCGGCCAAGGCCGACTCAGGCGACCGGCTGGTCCGGGTCGGCGCGATCGTTTTCTTCATCGGCGCACTGGCCACACTGGTCACAGTGGCCCCGCTGTTCCTGGGCACGGACCCGTTCCCGCCCGTCGCGTACGCCGTGTGCATGCTGATGGGTCTCGGCTTCGTCATCGCCGCGGCCGGGGTGCTGCGGTCGATCTCCGTGCAGCGGCGTCAGGCCCGCGCCGTGCAGTAGGACGCGGAGCAGGACGTGCGTTAAGCCGCGCCGTGGCCGCGCAGCCAGGCCGGGAACGCCACGAGGTCCGGCAGGACCACGTCCGCGCCCGCCGCGCGCAGTTCGTCCGCCGTGCAGGGCCCGGTCGGTACCGCCACCGCCAGCGCGTCCGCCGTGTGCGCCCCGCGCACGTCCCCCGTGTGGTCGCCGACGTACACGGAAGCGCCGTGCTCGCGCAGCGCCTCCGCCTTGGCCTCCGCCCACAGCCAGCCGACGACCGCGTCCGGCTCGATGCCCAGGTGCTCCAGGTGGAGCTTGGCGTTCGGCTCGTGCTTCGCCGTGACGACGATCGCCCGCCCGCCCGAGGCCCGCACCGCCGCCACCGCCTCCCGCGCGCCCGCCATCGCGGGGGTCGGCGCGATCGCGTACGCCGGGTAGATCTCGCGGTAGCGCTCGACCATCTCCGGGATCCGCTCGTTGGGGAACCAGTGCGCCATCTCCTGCTCCAGCGGCGGCCCGAGCCGGGTGACCGCGAGATCCGCGTCGATGTGCACCCCGGTCTCCTCGGAGAGTGCCAGGTAGGCGGCCCTGATGCCGGGCCGGGAGTCGATCAGTGTCATGTCGAGGTCGAATCCGACCGTCGCGGGAAGCGTTGTCCTGGGAACCATGAGAGTTATTGTGCCGACCCTGGCGACCGGCCCCCCGCCCGTAGACTTAGCCAAGCCCACCACCCTTCGGGTTGGGTCAGATGCAAGCCGCCACCCACCCCCGACGCACTCTGGTGACCCGTCGCACCGGCTGGACCGCCGTGGCCGTGGTGGCCCTGCTGCTCTCGGTCCTGCTGAGCCTCACCGTCGGGGCGCGGACCATCCCGCCGACCGAAGTCGGGGTCTGGGGCGGAGGACCGGGGGTCTGGGGCGGAGCCCCAGCTTCAGGAAGGGGCGGGCAGGGGACAGCGCCGCAGGCGACCCGCTCCCCGCTACCGCCTCCGCGCCCGCCACACCAGGTACAGCGCGGAGGCGACCGCCGCGGCCCGCAGGACCACCGGCCACGTCTCCGAAAGCGCCGCGCCCATCGCGTCCTTGGCGATCGGCTCGCCCCACCGCCCGTCGAACCGGCCCCACAGCCAGAGCACACCGCCCGCGGCGACCAGGCCCGGCAGGCCGAGCACGATCCACTTCGCCTCGGCGCGGCTGATCCTGCGCGAGGCGTAGGCGAGCAGCCAGCCGCCGCCGAGCACGATCGGGTTGCCGATGGCGGCGCCGACGACGAGCAGGGCGGCGGCCGTCAGGAGCAGGACGTTCGCGCGCGGGCGCAGCACCTCGGCGTCGGTGACGACCACGGCCCTGCGGCGCCGGAACCTCGGACGGCGGCGCGGGACGTCGTCCGCGTCCGCTGCGTCGTCCTCGTCCTCGGGGTCGCCGTCCGCGTCCTCATCGCCCTCGTCGTCCTCTTCGGGCGGCGGCTTGAGTATTTCGGGGATCTCCACGCCGCCAACGAATCCGGGCACCGAGATGCCCGCTCCGAACGGACCCGGTTCGACCCGCCACCAGTCGGGCTCGCTGCCCTGCGGGCCGAGCTCGTCGGTGCCTGCGAGGTGCGGCGGCGAAGCGGCGGTCGACGGCGCCGACTCCACGGGCCGGTCCGTGTCCGCCGTCCCCCGCGGCCGGGGAATCCGGCGTGGCCGTCCAACACGCCCCGCCCGGCCCGACTGCTTGTCCCGCTGCTCCGGCAGCGCGACCGGCTTCGTCGCAGGTCCGGGCAGGGTCCCGGACGACGCGGCCTGCACGAGCTCGCCGGGGGATCCCATTCTGCCGATGATCCGCCGCACCGTGGCGGGGTTGTCCGTGCCATGCTTCGAGCGCTGGTGGTCGATCTGGTCACGCAGGGTCGCCACCAACCGCATCCGTGTCCCCGAGGGCAGCTGATGTTGCTGCGCCAGGTCGCCGACCCGGCTCAGAAAGTCGTAGACGAGCTGATCGCTCTCGATCCCCACCGGCGGTCCGTCCCCTCACCCTCCATCTGCCCTGCACCGACCGTAGCGCCACACCGGCTAACGTGGGGCGGATGGGGACCAGCGAGCGCAACCGGGAGGCGCACGTGTCCGAAGGAACAGGCACTACGCCACCACGCAGCCGCGCGGAGGCCCCGAAGTCCGGCGCCGGCGCGACCAGCACTACGCAAGGTACTGCCACGCCCATGCCCACTTCCGCACCCGTCTCGGCACCCCGCACTCTCGCGGAAGCCCTGCGCCCCCGCTCCGACGCTTCCCTCGCCGCGCTGCTGCGGGCCCGCCCGGACCTGCTGTCGCCGGTACCGAACGACCTGAGCCAGCTCGCCACCCGGGCCGCCACCCGCGCCTCCGTGGTGCGTGCCCTGGAGCGGCTCGACCGGTTCACGCTGCAGACCGCCGAGGCGCTCGCCGTGTCCCCTGACCCGGCCCCGTACGAGACCCTCCGCGACTTGATGACCGGCGACGAGGGCGATCCCCGGATCGCCGACGCGGTGCCGGTCGCGGTGGCCACGCTGCGTGAGCAGGCACTGTTGTGGGGGGCGAACGACCGGCTGCGGCTGGTGCGTACCGCCCGCGAACTCCTCGCGCCGTCGCCGACGCACCCGTCCCCCACCGGTCTGGGCCCGACCGTCGCCGAGGCGACCGCGGGGACGGGCATGTCGCCGACCCGGCTGCAGGAGATCATGGCCGCCGCCGGGCTGCCCACCACGCATGACCCGGTGTCCGCGATCAGCGCCCTGACCTCGCTGTTCACCGACCGGGACCGGATGTCGGCGCTGCTCGACACGGCGCCGCCCGAGGCCCTGATGGTGCTGGAGCGGCTGGTCTGGGGCCCGCCGTACGGCGAGGTCACCTCCGACCCGACGCCGCCCGTACGGTGGCTGCGCGACCGGGGTCTGCTGCTGCCCACCAGCCCGCGCACGGTCGTTCTGCCGCGCGAGGCCGCGCTGCACATGCGGGGCGGGCGCGCGCACCGCTCGGCCGAGCCCGCGCCGCCCGCCGTGGTGGCCGCCGCCGCATACCGTCCACAGGTTGTGGACGGCACGGCCGCCGGTCAGGCGTACGCCGCGCTGTCGACCGTCGAGGACCTGCTCAAGGACTGGAACGAGGGCGGCCCCGCCGTCATGCGCTCCGGCGGCCTGAGCGTCCGCGACCTCAAGCGGACCGCCGCAGCGCTGTCCATGCCGGAGCCGATGGCCGCCTTCTGGGTCGAACTCGCCTACGCGGCGGGCTTGTTGGCCCCCGACGGCGAGGCCGACGAACGGTACGCCGCGACCCCCGCGTACGACGAGTGGCTCGGCCTCCCTCCGCAGGACCGCTGGACGCGCATCGCATCGGCCTGGCTGTACGCGACCCGCACCGCGGGTCTGATCGGCGGCCAGGACGCGAAGGGCCGCGCGCTCGCCGCGCTCGGCCCCGAGCTGGACCGTTCGGCGGCCCCCGAGGTGCGCCGCCGTGTGCTCGACCTGCTCGCCTCGCTCCCCGAGGCCGCCGCGCCCGCGCCCGAGACGGTGCTGGCCCGGCTGCGCTGGGAGCGTCCGCTGCGGGCCGCGAACGCGCAGTCGGCCCAGGGCGGCGTGTCCGCGAACACCAGCGGCGACCTGCGCTCCCGGATGGCGCTGTGGACCCTCAACGAGGCCGAGCTCATCGGCTTCACGGGCCGCGGCGCGCTGTCCGGCCACGGCCGTGCGCTGCTCGGACATGCCACCACGGCCGAGGGCGCCGCGCCGGGTGCCGCGGCGCGGGGTGCGGTGCGGGCCGCCGGTCGCGCCCCCGCCCAGTCCACCGGCCGCCCCCCGGCTCAGTCCGTCGGGCAGGCACTCGGGCAGGCGGGCGCCGCCGCGCGAACACCCGCGCAGAACTCCGCGGCCGAGACCGCCGCGGCGGCCGTACGCGCCGCCGATCTCCTCGCGCCGCTCATCCCCATGCCGCTGGACCACGTACTCCTGCAGGCCGACCTCACCGCCGTCGCGCCCGGCCCCCTCCAACGGCCGCTGGCCGAGACGCTCGGGGTGCTCGCGGACGTCGAGTCGAAGGGCGGGGCGACCGTCTACCGGTTCACGCCCGCGTCCGTACGCCGTGCGCTCGACGCCGGGCTGACCGCGTCCGACCTGCACACCTTCCTGACCGACCACAGCCGTACGCCGGTGCCGCAGCCGCTCAGCTACCTCATCGACGACGTGGCGAGGAAGCATGGGCATCTGCGGGTCGGTTCGGCCTGCGCGTATGTGCGCTGCGACGACGACGCGATGCTGGGCGAGATCCTCGCCGACAAGCGGTCGCAGCCGCTGGGGCTGCGCCGGCTCGCCCCCACCGTGCTGGCCGCGCAGACCGACCCGGTGACGCTCCTCGACGGTCTGCGCGCGATGGGCTTCGCGCCCGCCGCGGAGTCCGTGTCCGGCGACGTGATGATCACCCGCGCCGACGCGTACCGCACCCCGCCGCGCACGGCGCCGGTGCCCGTCCCCGAGGGCCCGCCGACCCCCGACGACACGCTGCTGGGCGCCGCGCTGCGGGCGATCCGGGCCGGGGACATGGCGTCGACCGCGGTACGCAAGGTCAGCCCGGCGGTGGCGGCCGAAGCGGGCACGGGCAGCCCCGACATCGGCGCCGCCACGGGCGGCGGAGTCCTGCCCCGCACCACGTCCGCCGAGACCCTGGCCACCGTCCAGGCGGCGGCGCTCACCGGGTCCGCGGTGTGGATCGGCTACGTCAACGCGGACGGGGCTGCGAGTCAGCGGGTCATCGCTCCGGTGCGGGTCGAGGGCGGGTTCGTGACGGCGTACGACCACACCGCGGACGAGGTCCGCACGTATCCGCTGCACCGGATCACGGGTGTGGCGGAGCTGGCGGACGTGCCGTAGACCGGACCGGGGCGGGGGCGCCCCCGGCGGGGCGGGGAACAGCCCCGCGCAGCGGCTAAGCCTTGTCCGCCCGAACCTTCGCGCCCACCTTCGCGCCCACCTTCGCGCCGGGCTTCCTCGCCCAGGGCTTCTTCCCCCAGGGCTTCCTCGCCCACGGCATCTTCGTGCCGGGCTTCCCCGTCCTCGGCTTCTCCCCCGGCTTCTTCTCGCCCGGCTTCCGCTCGTCCGGCTCCGTCCCGGCCACCGGCTTCGTCCCGCCCCGGCGCGTCCGGGCGATCCGCCCCAGCCGCCGCCCGAGCAGCACATAACCGATCAACGCGCCCGTCGTGTTCAGGATCACGTCGTCGATGTCGAAGGCACGGCCCGCCACGATCGCGCCCTGTGCCAGCTCCACGAGGATCATCACCACCACGGTGAAAACGACCACCCGGATCAGCCGCAGCGAGCGCGGCACCAGGACCGGCAGCAGCATGCCGAAGGGCATGCCGAGCACCAGGTTGCCGCCGATCTGCTTGCAGGCCGCGAGGAACGTGTAGTCCTCCGCGTACTGCCGCAACGACGCACCAGGGCGCAAGTTGGTGGTGACAAGGCTTTCGGAGGCGTGCGACGGGGCGAGCGTGAGCCGCGCCAGAGCCGCCGAGAAAAGAACCAGTCCAAGGAAAGCCAACGCCACGGCGAGCGCCCGCAGCATGGCCTGACCCCAGGTGGCACGAGTACCGACTTCGGATGTCATGGCGTTCCACGTACCCCGGCCCGGCCGGGTCACTCGGGTCGGCCCGAGCCGTATGCGGCACGCACACGCGACCCACATCGCACGCGGTACGGCACACTGGACGTTTGGCCGCTCAGGCCGAACCACCGCAGAAAGGGCCGAGGCGCGCGTGAATTCAGGACCCCTCATCGTCCAGAGCGACAAGACCCTCCTGCTGGAAGTCGAGCACGAGCAGTCCGGCGCCTGCCGCCGGGCCATCGCGCCCTTCGCCGAGCTGGAGCGCGCGCCCGAGCACATCCACACCTACCGGCTGACCCCGCTCGGCCTGTGGAACGCACGCGCCGCGGGCCACGACGCGGAGCAGGTCGTCGACGCGCTCGTCGAGTACTCCCGCTACCCCGTCCCGCACGCGCTCCTCGTCGACATCGCCGAGACGATGTCCCGCTACGGCCGCCTCACCCTCTCCAAGCACCCCACGCACGGCCTGGTCCTGACCTCCACCGACCGCCCCGTACTGGAGGAGATCCTCCGCTCGAAGAAGGTCCAGCCGCTCGTCGGCAACCGGATCGACGGGGACACGGTCGCCGTCCACCCCTCCGAGCGCGGCCAGATCAAGCAGACGCTGCTGAAGCTGGGCTGGCCCGCCGAGGACCTCGCGGGTTACGTCGACGGTGAGGCCCACGACATCGCGCTGGCCGAGAACGGCTGGGCCCTGCGCCCGTACCAGCAGCAGGCCGTCGAGGGCTTCTGGCACGGTGGCTCCGGAGTGGTCGTGCTGCCCTGCGGCGCGGGCAAGACGCTGGTGGGCGCTGGCGCCATGGCGGTCGCCAAGGCCACCACCCTGATCCTCGTCACCAACACCGTCTCGGCCCGCCAGTGGAAGCACGAGCTGGTCAAGCGGACATCGCTGACCGAGGAGGAGATCGGCGAGTACAGCGGTACGCGCAAGGAGATCCGCCCGGTGACCATCGCGACGTACCAGGTCCTCACCACGAAGCGGAAGGGCGTCTACGCGCACCTGGAGCTCTTCGACTCGCGCGACTGGGGCCTGATCATCTACGACGAGGTCCACCTGCTGCCCGCGCCCGTCTTCAAGTTCACCGCGGACCTGCAGGCGCGCCGACGGCTCGGTCTGACCGCGACGCTGGTGCGTGAGGACGGCCGCGAGTCGGACGTCTTCTCCCTCATCGGTCCGAAGCGGTTCGACGCGCCGTGGAAGGAGATCGAGGCACAGGGGTACATCGCGCCCGCCGACTGTGTCGAGGTCCGCGTCAATCTGACGGAGAGCGAACGGCTCGCGTACGCGACGGCCGAGCCCGAGGAGAAGTACCGCTTCTGCGCGACGACCGCGACGAAGCGGAAGGTGACGGAAGCGCTGGTCGCCAAGCACGCGGGTGAGCAGACCTTGGTCATCGGCCAGTACATCGACCAGCTCGACGAGCTGGGTGAGCACCTGGACGCCCCGGTCATCAAGGGCGAGACGTCCAACGCGCAGCGCGAGAAGCTCTTCGAGTCGTTCCGGCAGGGCGAGATCAGTGTGCTCGTGGTGTCGAAGGTCGCGAACTTCTCGATCGACCTGCCCGAGGCGACGGTCGCCATCCAGGTGTCGGGCACCTTCGGCTCCCGCCAGGAGGAGGCACAGCGCCTCGGCCGGGTGCTGCGCCCGAAGGCGGACGGGCACGAGGCCCGCTTCTACTCGGTGGTCGCGCGCGACACGATCGACCAGGACTTCGCGGCCCACCGCCAGCGCTTCCTGGCCGAGCAGGGCTACGCGTACCGCATCGTGGACGCGGACGAACTGATGGCGGACGGCGGCAAGTAACCCCCCTGCGGCCCGCCTCCGCCGGAGCCCGGCGGGCCGGTCAGTCCTTGCCCGCCCCGGGCGTACGGCTCAGCGGGGCCGCCTTCGGCGCGGTGCGCGGGGACGGCAGGCCGGCGGCCGCTGCCGCCCGACGGGTCCGCAGCCGCCAGGCCACGCACACCAGCAGCGCGCACGCCACCATCGCGTACGGCGAGGCCGCCGGCTGCTGCCACCACGCCAGCCGCAGATCGAGCTCCCCCTGGTGCGGCACCAGCCACAGGCTGCGCCCGAGGAACACCGCACCCACCGCCACGGCGATCCGGCCCCGGCCCTCCGCGACCAGCACGGCGAGCAGCGGCACGCACCACACCCAGTGGTGCGACCAGCTGATCGGCGAGACGAGCAGCGCCGTCGCCGCGGTGGCCAGCACGCCCCAGGTCTCGCGGCCCGCCCCGACCGCCGCGCGGCGCGCGGTCCACAGCCCCGCGACGCCGGTGAGCACCGCGGCGACCGCCCATACGGCGCCGGGCTCCTCGGTGTGCAGCACGCGCGCGAACAGGCCCTGGAGCGACTGGTTGTCGACGATCCACGCCTTGCCGACCCGCCCGGTCTCGAAGATCCGCCGGGTCCAGAAGTCGATGCTGGCCGTCGGCAGGACGAGCGCCCCGAGCAGCACCGTGCCGATGAACGAGGCGAGAGCGGTGAGCCCGGCCCGTACCCGCCCGGTGAGCAGCAGATAGACGATGAAGATCGCGGGGGTGAGCTTGACGCCCGCCGCGATGCCGAGGCCGAAGCCCTTGCCGATGGCGTCGTCCGTACGGGAGAGGTCCCACAGGACGAGGCAGACGAGGACGAGGTTGATCTGCCCGAAAAGGATGGTCTGGAAGACGGGTTCGAGCCACAGCCCCACGGCGGTGCCCGCGAGAACGAGCGCGGGCCGGACCGGCAGCCGGGCGAACCGGCAGGAGAGGTGAACCAGCAGCGCGAGGAGCGCGGCGTTGCCCACGGCGAAGACGACCTTGAGGACGTCCAGTGGCAGCCAGGTCGTCGGTACGAAGAGGATCGCGGCGAACGGCGGGTAGGTGGCGGGCAGTTGCCACTCGGTGACCGTGAAGCCGTACAGATCGGTGCCGTTCGCGACGGCTGCGCCTTCCGCCCGGTACACGAGCGTGTCGGCCATCGGGATGTGCTGGAACAGGCAGAGCGCGGTCAGCGCGACCAGCGACACGGCGAGCAGAATGCCCGCGACGGCCGTCGAACGGGGGGTCATCACGCTGCGGTCTTCCACGGCCGCGACCCTAGTGGATCAGCGAGGGGGTCCCTGCAAACCAGCGGGTCGGACGGCCCGATTCCGCGTGCCTGTCGGACGGGGGCACGTGCCTGCCGGACTCGCGGGGGCATGCCCTGCCGGACGCGCGGTGCGTGCCCTGGCTGACCTGCGCTCACGCGCCTGCCGAACGCGCGGGGCGTACCCGCCGGACGGGGCTCACGCACTTGTGGGACGCGCGGGGCGTCCCGCCGGACGGGGCTCACGCACCTGCCGCACGCGCGGGGCACGGTCTGTCGAACGGGGCTCACGCACCTGCCGGCCGCGCGAGGCGTCCCGCCGGACATGGGCTCACGCACCTGCCGCACACGGGCTCAGCGGCGCTTCACGCCCGCCTCCTCCGCGTACTCCCCGAGCACGGCCACGCTGAACGCGGCGCTCGCGAAGACCTTGACGGCGCGCAGGGCGGCGCCGACCGGGTGCGGGCGGTGGCCGGTGACGCCGAGTGCGGTCGCGCCCGCGAGGGGCCGGCTGCGGCGGACCGAGGGACCTGGGGTGAACGTCGCTGTACTCATGTCTCCATCATGGTTTTCGGGCCCGCCCGGCACATCGCTCCGCAGACGGAACTCCCACGCCCCCCTGCTCCCCCTGGGGTCGTACGCCGCCCCTGAGACCCGTCTCAGGGGCGCTCCCCCGGCGTTAATCGTTCGCCCGCGCCGAACCCCGCGGCTACACTCCTCGGTCTGCCGCCTCCCTCCGTGGAGCGCCGCCGCCCGGACGGAAACCGGACGGCAGCCATGCCGTGACCCACCGCCGACCGGACCACCGCGCCCCACGCACCACTCGGGTCGCGGCCCGCAGGCCTGCGTACCACCGGAGGCAACACCGTGCCCGCGCACGCATCCGACCCCAGCTCCGCCCTCGACGACCCCCTGGCCCGGGAGGGCGCCCACCTCGCATCCTCGCGCACCGCGCTGCGGGCCATGCGGGAGGACGTCAAGTCCCTCGACATCCGTGACGTCACCGCGAACTGGGTGAACGCCGCCGTTCTCGGCGCCCAGATCGAGGAACGCATCCGGGCCCTCGCCGACCTCGCGCACACCCCGCTGTTCTTCGGCCGCCTCGACTATCTGCACAGGGTCGGCTCGGACCGGGCCGAGGGCGCGGAGGGCGAGCGCTTCTACATCGGCCGCCGGCACGTCCACGACACCGAAGGCGATCCGATGGTCGTCGACTGGCGCGCGCCCGTCTCGCAGCCCTTCTACCGGGCGTCGAAGAAGGACCCGCTCGACGTCGGGCTGCGCCGCCGCTTCGGTTACACCGGCGGCGAACTCACCGCGTACGAGGACGAGCACCTGTCCGACCCCACCGAGGCCGCGCGCACCAGCAAGCTGCTCCAGGCGGAGATCGAACGGCCGCGCGTCGGCCCGATGCGGGACATCGTCGCGACGATCCAGCCGGAGCAGGACGAGATCGTACGGTCCGGGCTCGGCGGCACGGTCTGTGTACAGGGCGGCCCCGGCACCGGCAAGACGGCGGTGGGCCTGCACCGGGTCGCGTACCTCCTCTACGCGCACCGCGAGCGGCTCGCCAGGACCGGCACGCTCGTCATCGGGCCGAACAAGTCCTTCCTCCACTACATCGAGCAGGTGCTGCCCGCGCTCGGCGAGTTGGAGGTCAAGCAGGCGACCGTCGACGACCTGGTGGCGCGCGTCGCGCAGGTGGAGGTGCGCGGCACCGACGAGGCCGACGCGGCGATCATCAAGGGCGACGCACGGATGGCGGAGGTACTGCGGCGGGCGATCCGTTCGCACGTCACGATGCCCACCGAGCCGGTCATGGTGATGCGCGGGTCACGCCGCTGGCGGATTCCGGCGTACGAACTCGAAGAGACCGTACGGGAGTTGCTGGCCCGGGACATCCGCTACGGCGCGGCGCACGACGCGCTGCCGCAGCGCATCGCGCACGCGGTGCTGGTACGCATGGAGGAGTCGGGCGAGGCGCCGGACGACCGGGTGCAGGACGCGGTGGCCCGCAATCCGGCGGTGAAGGCGGCCGTCAAGGCGATCTGGCCGGCCGTGGACCCGGCGAAGCTCGTCCTGCGGCTGCTCTCCGACGCGGACTTCCTGGCCGAGCAGGCGCGGGACATCCTCTCGGCGCGGGAGCAGGAGACGATCCGCTGGGCGAAGCCGGCCCGGAGCGTGAAGTCGGCGAAGTGGTCGGCGGCGGACACGGTGCTCATCGACGAGGCGTCGGACCTGGTCTCCCGTACACACTCGCTGGGCCATGTGGTGCTCGACGAGGCGCAGGACCTCTCGCCCATGCAGTACCGGGCGGTGGGGCGGCGCTGCACGACGGGCTCGGCGACGGTCCTCGGCGACCTGGCGCAGGGCACGACGCCGTGGGCCACGGCGAATTGGCCCGAGGCGCTGCGGCACCTGGGCAAGGCGGACGCCGTGATCGAGGAGCTGACGGCCGGCTTCCGCGTGCCGCGCGACGTCATCGCGTACGCGTCGCTGCTCCTCCCCGTGATCTCGCCGGGCCTGGCCCCGGTCTCGTCGGTGCGGGAGAGCCCCGGCTCACTGGCGGTCGTCCCGGTCGAGGCCGCGGAGAAACTGCCGTCGGCGGTGGTGGCGGCCTGCGAGGACTCGCTGCGCCACGAGGGCTCAACCGGCCTGATCGCGGCCGACGCCCGCATCCCGACGCTGGCCGCGGCCCTGACGGCGGCGGGCCACGCATACCTCGCCCCCGGGGAGGAAACCACGGCGGACGCCCGCCTGACCCTGGTCCCGGCATCGCTGGCCAAGGGCCTGGAGTACGACTACGTGGTCCTGGACGAGCCGGCGGCAGTGGTCTCGGCAGAGCCGGACGAGCGCACGGGCCTGCGCCGGCTGTACGTATCACTGACCCGAGCGGTATCAGGCCTGACGATCCTGCACGCGGAGCCGCTGCCGGGGGCGCTGGGGGTGTAGCCCCGAGGGTCCGCGAACGCCGCTCACCTTCGCCACCGGCACGCACTCCCTTTTCTCTCTCCAGGTATCGTGCTGCTCTCCCGCATTCACGCGCGGCCGGACTGCGGGAGAGCAGCAACGGAACGGGGGAGCATGTCCAACTCGGACCTGAAGGTCGATCCGCAATGGCCCGTATACCCGCCAACGTGCCGCCGAACAGTGTCGGTCCGTACAAACGCGAGCTGGAGCGCCGCTTCCGCGCGGCCGTCGCCGAGGCCCGGCAGAGCAAGGCGTTGGACCTCTACCTGCCGGTGAAGCCCATGGACGGCGTCAGCGTCGGGGCCTCGATCCTCGTCTCCGAGTCCGTCGTGCCCCGGCGCCCCGGCCGGCCGCAGGGCGCCGTAGAACCGACCGGTGTGGCGGTCCAACTGTTGTCCAGGGACGGGGTGGAGGGGGCGGACCTGAGCTCGGGCGAGATCGACGGCGCCCTGGCCGTGCGCCGCGAGCACGTGGCCGACGCCGCGTCGACCACCCCGCTGAAACTCCGCTTCCGGTCCTGGTGGCGGTCGGCCCCGCCACGGGTGAGCACGAGGCGACCCTCCGCGCCCTCACCGAGGCGGAGGACCCGAACGCAGTCGAGCCCCCCCGTCGTCAAGTCCGTCCAGTCGCAAACCCTGGGCACGGGCATGTCCACCTTTCGCTACATCCCTCAGGAGGACTCGCCCCACACGCTGGCCTGCGTCCGGTACGCGTGGCGGGACGAGGAGCGCGGGGCGGACGTCGTTGTCTGGACCGCGTCCTAGGACATCGAGCACGTCCTGCGCGCGGCGGAGGAAGTGGACGCACTCGTGCGTGCGCTGGGTGTCTGGGTGTCTGGGTGCCGTGAGCGAACGGCCGACTTTCAGCCCGCCCGGCGGTTGAGGACCCGCCCGCAAGGCGCCCCGGGCCCCTGGGGGCCCGGCCCCGCCTCCGGTAAGGGGCGGGCAGGGGGCGGCGGCGCAGGCAACCCGCACCAGCACCCCGCCGCACACACCCGCCTCCGGGGCCGCGCACACCCGCCCCCGCCTCCGGCTGCACGCACCGCGACCCGGCGCTCCCGCCGCCCGCACCCGGGGCCAGGACCTCACCCGTACCCCCGCCGGAGGCGTTACGCGTCCAGCAACCCCCGCCACTCCCGTACCGCCGCCGCCTCCACCGGCTTCGACCAGCCGCCCGGCCGGGCCGCGCCGCCGATGTGGAAGCCGGTGATCCCCGCCGCCCGCAGCTCCGGCACATGTTCGAGCCGCAGCCCGCCGCCGACCAGGAGCCGCGCTCCGTAGCCCGGCTCGCTCCGCTCCGATGCCGCCGCCTCGGCCAGCAGCGTCGGCAGGCCCGCGTCGACGCCGTCCGCGGAGCCCGCGGTCAGGTAGGTGTCGAGGCCGGGCAGCTCCGCGAGTTGCTTGCGGGCCGCGTCGCGGTCGGCCGCCCGGTCGATCGCCCGGTGGAACGTCCACGGGCATCCCTCGATCTCCGCGACAACCCGCTCGACGGCGACCAGGTCGGGGCTGCCGTCCGGGTCCAGGAAGCCGAGGACGAACTCGTCCGCCCCCTCGGCCCGCATCCCGCGCGCGGCCTCGACCAGTGCGTCGATGTCCCCCGCGGCGAATCCGTCGGCGAGGCGCAGCATCACCCGCAGCCGGATGTCCACGGCCGCCCGGATCCGCCCGAAGGTCTCGCGGGACGGGGTCAGGCCGTCCGCCGCCATGTCGGTGATCAGCTCCAGGCGATCAGCCCCTCCGGACTGGGCCGCGACCGCGTCCTCCGCGTCGAGAGCGATAACCTCCAGGACTGCACGGTTGCTCATGTGACCCCATTCCATTCGCCAAGAAGACCACTACAGGTCTAGTCCAATAGGCAGCCTACGGGGCAGGCCCCCACCTGCGCATCAGAGCACAGGCGGGGCGGCGTCTCAGTGAGCGTGGTCGCCACTCTCACCCTTCCCACCCTTCTCCGCCTTGTCCGGAGCCTTGTCCGGCTCGGCCGCGCCGTCCGCGCCACTCGCGTGCACCGTGAAGGCCACGTTCCGCACCTTGCCCTCGTGCCGGAAGTCGAGGAAGAGCCGGTACGCACCAGAGCTCGGCGCCGTCGCGGTGAAGGACACCTCCGGGCCCGGCTCGGTGACACCGTCGCCCGGCTCGCCGTTCGGGTGGACGTGCAGGTACGCGAGGTCACCGGAGCGCAGGGCGACCAGGTGGCCGTACGCACCCAGGTAGGGCTGGAGGTCGGTGACGGCCTTGCCGTCCTTGGCCACGGACAGCTTGAGCTCCCGCGCGGCGCCGGACCGCAGCCCGCCCGCGAGAGTGACCTCGTACCCGTCCACCTCGGCGGTGGCCTTCACCGGCGGCAGCGCGGCGGGCTCGAAGTCGCCCCCCACGGCCAGGTCGGCGCCGAGAGTCACCCCATCGGCGCCCTGCTTCGAGGGCTTGAAGTCGGCGAAGACGCGGTAGCCGCCGGCGGCGGGCAGCTCGGCGGGCGTGCTCCAGGTGCCGTCGGCGGCGCGTGTCGGGTGCAGGTGGCGGTAGACGGTCAGATCGCGGGAGGCGACGATGAAGTGGAGCTCCTTGCCGTGCTCGCGCCGGTACGCCGTGACGTTGCGCCCGGCGTCGTCCTTGACGGAGAAGCGCAGTTCGGTGCGGTCACCGGCCTTGACGCGCGGGGTTTCGAGCGCGAGGGCGTAACCGCCCGTGGAGACCTGGAGGCCGCCCGGGGTCTCGGGTGCGGCGGCGTCCGCCTTCTCCGCCGACCGCTTCTCCCCCTTCTCCGGCTTCGCGCCCTCGTGCTCGCCGTGCTCCGCCGCGGGCCGCTCCTCCGCGACCACGGGGCCGACCCCCTGCCCCACCCCGTACGCGGTGCCGAACGTGGCGGCGAGCGCGGTGGCGAAGGCAGCGATCTTCACTCCGGTGTTCATGACGGTCTCCTCGGGTGGGCGACGCCTCATCGGCGGTGACGGTGAAGCGGGACGGGGTGAAGCGGTGTGCGGTGCGACAGGCTGTCCGTGCACTTCGACAATACCCCCCAGGGGTATCCCGTCAAGTCCGTTCCGACACTTGCGTCGGATAGGGGCGGGGGGTATACATGGACCCAGCGAACACGATACCCCCAGGGGGTATAAAATGGCATGACAGGCCCGACGCCCCAGCCACCGCCCCGCCCACCACGAGGAGCAGACGTGACCACCACGACGACCGGCGCAGGAGCCGAGGTCGAACTCGCCATCGGCGGCATGACCTGCGCCTCCTGCGCCGCCAGGATCGAGAAGAAGCTCAACCGCATGGACGGCGTCGAGGCCACCGTCAACTACTCCACCGAGAAGGCCAAGGTCAGCTACCGGGGCGAGGACATCTCCGTGGCGGACCTGATCGCCACCGTCGAGGCCACCGGGTACAGCGCGAAGGAGCCCGCCCCGCCGCGTACGGCGGGCAGCACCCCGACGGAGGCCGAGGGTGACGCCGCGGAGGCCGACGAGCTGCGCCCGCTGCGGCAGCGGCTGATCACCGCCACCGTCCTCGCCGTCCCCGTCATCGCGATGGCGATGGTCCCGGCCCTCCAGATCAACTTCTGGCAGTGGCTGTCCCTGACACTGACCGCCCCGGTCGTCACGTACGCCGCCTGGCCCTTCCACCGCGCCGCCTGGACCAACGCCAAGCACGGCGCGGCGACGATGGACACCCTGATCTCGGTCGGCACCTCGGCGGCGTTCCTGTGGTCGCTGTGGGCGCTGTTCTTCGGCACCGCCGGCACGCCCGGCATGACGCACCCCTTCGAGCTGACGATCTCGCGCAGCGACGGCGCCGGGAACATCTACCTGGAGGCGGCCGCGGGCGTCACCGCGTTCATCCTCGCCGGGCGCTACTTCGAGGCCCGCTCCAAGAGGAAGGCGGGCGCCGCGCTCAAGGCCCTGCTGGAACTCGGCGCCAAGAGCGTCACCGTGCTGCGCGACGGCCGCGAGGAGACCGTGCCCACGGCCGACCTGGCCGTCGGCGACCACTTCGTCGTACGCCCCGGCGAGAAGATCGCCACCGACGGCTCGGTCGTCGAGGGCACCTCCGCCGTCGACGCCGCCATGCTCACCGGCGAGTCCGTCCCGGTCGAGGTCGGGCCCGGCGACTCCGTCACCGGCGCGACCCTGAACGCCGGCGGCCGGCTCGTCGTCGAGGCCACCCGGGTCGGCGCGGACACCCAGCTCGCCAGGATGGCCAAGCTCGTCGAGGACGCGCAGAACGGCAAGGCCGCGGCCCAGCGGCTCGCCGACAAGATCTCCGCCGTCTTCGTACCCGTCGTCATCGCGCTCGCGCTCGGCACCCTCGGCTTCTGGCTCGGCAACGGCTCGGGCCTGACCGCCGCGTTCACCGCGGCCGTCGCCGTCCTGATCATCGCCTGCCCCTGCGCGCTGGGCCTGGCCACGCCGACCGCACTCATGGTCGGTACGGGCCGCGGCGCCCAGCTCGGCATCCTCATCAAGGGCCCGGAAGTCCTGGAGACCACCCGCAAGGTCGACACGATCGTCCTCGACAAGACCGGCACCGTCACCACCGGTCGGATGACGCTGCTCGCCGTGCACACCGCCGACACCACCGACGAGTCCGAAGTGCTGCGCCTGGCAGGGGCGTTGGAGCACGCGTCCGAGCACCCGATCGCACAGGCCGTCGCGGCGGGCGCCGCCGACCGGCTCGGCACACTGCCCACCCCCGAGGACTTCGCGAACATCCCCGGCCTGGGCGTCCAGGGCATCGTGGAGGGCCACGCCGTCCTGGTCGGCCGGGACCGGCTGCTCACGGAGTGGGCGATGAGCCTGCCCGTGGAGCTGGAGCGGGCCAAGGCGGCGGCCGAGGCCCAGGGGCGTACCGCGATCGCGGTGGCCTGGGACGGCGAGGCCAGGGCGGTCCTGGAGGTCGCGGACGCGGTCAAGGAGACCAGCGCCGAGGCGATCCGCAGGCTGCGCGCCCTGGGCCTGACCCCGATCCTGCTGACCGGCGACAACAAGGCCGTCGCGGAGTCGGTCGCCAAGGAGGTCGGCATCGACCAGGTCTTCGCGGAGGTCATGCCGGAGGACAAGGTCGACGTGGTCAAGAAGCTCCAGGCGCAGGGCCGCAGCGTGGCGATGGTCGGGGACGGCGTCAACGACGCCGCCGCGCTCGCCCAGGCCGACCTGGGGCTGGCCATGGGCACCGGCACGGACGCCGCGATCGAGGCGGGCGACCTCACGCTCGTACGAGGTGATCTGCTCGCCGCCGCGGACGCCATCCGGCTGTCCCGCAAGACGCTCGGCACCATCAGGTCGAACCTCTTCTGGGCCTTCGCCTACAACGTGGGCGCTCTGCCGCTCGCGGCGGCCGGCCTGCTCAACCCGATGATCGCCGGAGCGGCCATGGCCTTCTCCTCGGTCTTCGTCGTCGGCAACTCCCTGCGGCTGCGCGGCTTCAAGGCCGCCAAGAGCTGAACCGCCCCGACCGGGCGGACGACGGACCGGGTGGACGACGGAGGAGACGGAGACCCACAGTGGCCGGCTACGAACCGAAGAAGGACGACATCGTCAGACGCCTGCGCCGCATCGAGGGCCAGGTGCGGGGGCTTCAGCGGATGGTCGAGCAGGACACGTACTGCATCGACGTACTCACCCAGGTGTCCGCGACCAATGCAGCACTCCAGTCCTGCGCCGTGGTCCTGCTCGACGAGCACCTCAACTGCTGTGTGTCGGAGGCCATCGTGCAGGGCGGGGACCAGGCGAGGACCAAGGTCGGCGAGGCCTCCAAGGCCATCGCCCGGCTGCTGCGGACATAGCCCGCACGACAGCGGACGCGGACGGGCAGGATCAGCCGCCCTTGTACGAAGGACAGTCACCGGACAGCCGGACGCTCAGGCGCAGACACAGCCCGAGCACCTGGCGGAGCAGCACCACCTCGGCCGCTCCCACTCCGCAGACCTTCGCGCAGGGGCGGCCCTGTCCGTACCCGGCTCCGTGGGCCGCGATTTCCTTCGTGAAAGAGAACATCACACCAAGATACCCTCCGGGGGTACCTGTCACTCGGGCCTGACCGGCCGTACGATGTGGCCGTTCCGAACCGGCAAGGCCCGACGAGGGAGAGACCGTGCGACGGCTGGGCGAACTCGAAGCCGAAATAATGGACCGGCTGTGGCGATGGCGGCGGCCCGCCACGGTCCGCGAGGTCGTCGACGACATCAATCTCAGCAGGCCCGTCGCCTACACCACGGTGATGACGGTCGCGGACATCCTGCACCGCAAGGGCTGGCTGAACCGCGAGAAGGTCTCCAGGGCCTGGGTGTACGAACCGGTGCGCAGCCGCGAGGAGTACACCGCGGGCATGATGCAGGACGCCCTGGGCAACAGCCAGGACCGGCAGGCCGCCCTGCTGCGCTTCGTCGAGCACATGTCCCACGAGGACGTGGCCGCACTCGACGCGGCACTGCGCTCCGTGGCCCGTCCGGGCACCGGCGGCCCCTCATGAACCACCACGTCCTCCCGCCGCTCGGCGTCGTCCTGCTCGCCGGGATCCTGCTGCCCCACCTGCTGGGGCGCGCCCACTGGACGCATCAGGCGCCGCGGCTCGCGGTCGGGGTGTGGGGCGCGCTCGCGGTGACGTTCACCGGCGGGGTGGCCCTGCTGATGGCCCAGCTGATCCTGCCCAAGGAGTCCAGCCACCAGCTGCTCGACCTGGTGGAGTCGGCCGTCCCCTGGAACGGGGTCGCTTTCCATCTCCGCACCCGTGCGGGCCTGTTGAACCTCAGTACGGTGGAGACCGCCGCCGCGCTGGCCGCCGCGGCCGTCCCGCTGCTGCCCGTCTCCGCGCTCGCCCGGGAGTTGCTGCGCTCACACAGGTCGCGCTCACGCCACGCCGAGCTGCTGCGGCTGGTCGGCAGCCCGGAACCCCGGCTGCGGGCCACGGTCCTGGCGCACGAGACGCCCGTCGTCTACTGCCTGCCGGGCCGCTGCTCGCAGGTCGTGGTCAGCTCGGGCGCCCTGCACACCCTGACCGACGCGCAGTTGGCGGCGGCGCTGGCACACGAGCGCGCGCACATCACGGGCCGGCACCACCTCTTGGTGGCCGCGGCCGAGGCGTTCTCCACCGTGTTCCGCGGGCTGCCGCTGGCCCGGCGGGTGGGCAGCGAGCTGCCCCTGCTCCTGGAGATGGCCGCCGACGACCGCGCGCTGCGCCGCTGTTCACGCGACGCACTGGCGACGGCGCTGTACGCGATGGCGGCCGGACAGGTGCCGCGCGCGGCGTTCGCGGCGGGCGGCCCCTCCGCGGTGGTCCGCATGCGGCGCATCCTGTTACCGAACCGCGCGGGCCATCCCGTGCTGCGCGGACTGCTCACCGTGTCCGGCGCGGTGGGCGCGATCGCCCCCCTGGTCATGGCCTGCTGCTCCATTCCCGGATAATCCCCACCACTCACCCCCCACTACTGAATTACTAAGTAAATTCGTAGATTGCGGCAGATTGCATTCGGGGCCTCGGTGCCTCGAATTGACCGCTAGTGTTGGGGCGGTTGGGGCGATCCTGCCCGCCGGGAAGGTACGGAATCTATGCACTCCGTGGAGGTGCGGCCCGCGGTTTCGGCCGAGGCGTCCGCAATTTCCCGGCTGCTCGCCACCGCGATACGCGACAGCTATACCGGACTTCTCGGAAGTACGGATGTGGAGCGACTGGTGAGCCGCCATTGCCCGCTCACCCGCATCAATGCGGAAATCGGAATTCGCGGCGGTGCGCCCGGCTGGCTCGGCTGGCTGGTCGCCGTCGACGCGGACGGCACGGTGCTCGGCACGGCGGCGGGCGGCGTACCCCTGGCAGGGCACGGCGAGTTGTACGCACTGTGCATGCTGCCGTCCCGTCGCCACGAGGGCATCGGATCCACGCTGCTGGCCGCGGCGACCGACCGGATGCGCGCCCACCAGGCCGAGCGGCAGTCGATCTCACTGCCCACCACGAAGGACCCCGCGCTGCCGTTCTACGAGCGGCACGGCTTCACCGGCGACGGGACCAGGCTGGCCCGCACGCTGCGACCGCCCCGCACCCCCTGATCCGCACCCCCTGATCCGCGCGCCCTCCCCCGCCGCCCCGATCCGCGCGCCCTGATCCGTACGCCCCGATCCGTACGCCCTCCTACGACGCGCTCCGCCACGACGCCGCCCGTGCGCCGCCCCGCTGCCCGCCCTCCCCTGGCAGATCCACGCCAACGCGTGGACACGCAGCGCCCGGAGCTGGCCCGGCGGCCGTCCGGCAGGACACGCTTTGTCCAGCGGCGCGGCCCCGGCGGCACGGGTGCCCGCCCGGACGGCAGGGAAGACCGAGCCACCTGGAGGAGCGATGCACACACAGGCCAGCATGTCCGCGCCAACCGTGCCCGCCGGGCTCACGTCCACCCTGCCGTCCCGGGGCCTCCCCGTCCCGGGCACCGCGCCCCACCTGCCCGGACTGGAGTCCGTGGCCCCGCACGACGCCGGCTCCGGCTGGCTGCACGACTGCCTCCTCGGCCCGCACAGCGCCGACATCGTCCCGTATCTGAGCCTGGCCAGGGCCACCGGCGGCCCGGTGCTCGACCTGGGGTCCGGCTCCGGGCGGCTCTCGGTGCCCTTCGCCCGGCACGGCTTCGCGGTGGAGGCCGTGGACCGCGACCAGCCGTCGCTGACCGCGCTGCGCGCCTGGGCGGGGCGCATCGGGCCCCGGGTACACGGGTTGATCCGGACGACCCGCGCCGACCTGCTGCGACTGCGACTGCGGGACGAGTATCAACTCGCGCTGCTGGCCGGGGCCATGGTCGCGGCCGTACCGCCGCACAGCCGCCCCGCGATGCTGCGGGAGATCGCCGCGCATCTGGGCGCGGGCGGCGCGCTGGCCCTCGACTACACCGCGCACGAGCCCGCCGCCCTGGCCGAACACCCGCAGCGGAGCTGGGCGTTCCAGGTGCCCCGGTTCGACGGGGTGGAGGAGTGGGTGATCGCCCGGCAGAGCTTTGACCTGTGCGCCATGAGCGAGCGCATCACGTACCACTCGTCGAGGACCGGCAAGTCCTCGACACACCGGGTGGTGCTGCACACCGACAAGTGGATCGTCGACCCGGCGGCGCTGGCCTCGGAGTTGGGCGCGGCGGGCCTGCACATCAGCGACCGCCACCAGCAGCGGATCGACGAGCGGACCCAGAGCGTGCTGCTGATCTGCCGCGCGTGAGGCGGGTGCGGCGTGCGAGAGTCGTCGGTGGGCCGCGCACACGTCGTACGTGATGCGCGTCACACGCGGATCAAGCCAGGCGAAGGCCGGACGAAGCTGTGGCAGGGTCAGGCGGGGGTGCGACTGTTGATGAGGGGGGTTGCTGCGCTGTGGGCAGAAACGATGCCAGGACACATTCACGCGCGGACGATCCCACCCTCTTCCTCTATCAGGAACTGCGCCTCCGTGGCGCCTCCAGCTTCGACGAGGTGGCCGGTGAACTGGATCTGGCCCCGGCCGAGCGTGAGCGATGTCGTGACGAACTGACGTCGCTGGGGCTCATGGTCGCCACCGGTTCGAACCACGACAGCAGCCTGGCGCTCAAGAGCGGCGAACGCCCCGAGTCGGAATCCGACACGGTCACCGTCGTCGCCCCCGAAACCGCTCTGCTGCGGCTGCTGCGCCGCGAACAGCGCCGCCTGAAGGACCACTTGGCGGAGGCCGACCGCACCTACGGTGTGCTCGACACCCTGGCCGACCGCTTTCTGCACGGCGGCGCCCTGACCCAGTCCGAGGTCGAGGTCGAAGTGGTCACCGACTACCGCCGCATCCAGCAGGTGCTGGCAGACATGTCGGACACCATGCGCCACGATTCGCTCTCCATGGTCCCGGGCTCGCTGCAGCGGGAGATTCCGGAGCGCGCCCTGGATCGCGACCGCAGCCAGGTGAACAAGGGCGTACGGGTGCGGTGCATCCACAATCAGCGGTTCACGGCGGTCCCCGAAATGGCCGAGTTCTTTCGCCTGAAGGCGGAGTCCGGCGTCGAGTTGCGCCTCTCCCCCGTGGTCCCGATGAACATGATTATCGCGGACCAGGACATCGCGCTGATCCCGCTGGATCCGGAGAATCCCTCGGTCGGTGCCATTGTCGCCCGCGGTCCCGCTCTCGTGCGTTCCTATATCGCGCTGTATGAATACTGCTGGCACACCGCCACCCCCTATGGGGATTCCGCGTCCACCGAGCAGGGCGGTGACGGCCTGACCGAACAACAGCAGGCCGCCCTGCGCATGCTCGCCACCGGGATGAAGGACGAGAAGATCGCCCGCAGTCTCGGCGTCTCCCTGCGCACCGTGAGCCGGCTGCTTTCCGAGGTCATGCAGGAGCTCGGCGCCTCCAGCCGCTTCGAGGCGGGCGTCAGGGCGACCCGGCTCGGCTGGCTGGACTGAGCCCGTTCCGCCCGGCCCGTCGGCCCTCTCCTTCGCCCCGGCCGAAGCCTTCCGCCGAGTCCCTTCTGCTGCGCCAAGTCCCTTCTGGTCCGACAAGAGGTACGATGCCCGCAAAGTTTTGGGCTGACCAGATGGTGGCGGGAGTCATGGCACTCGACGAATTGCTGACCGACCGCGAAGCGGTGATCCAGCGACTCCGTGACGTAGGACTGCGCGTCACGGGCCCCCGCATGGAGGTGCTCCAGGTGCTCGCCGCAGGCGGACACCTGGATGTCGAGGCGATTACCGCCGCGGCCCGCGAAAGGCTGGGCACACTCACCAGCCAGGCCGTCTACGAAATGCTCCGGCATTTCCTGGAAACGGGCCTGGTCACGAAATTCGAGCGACCCGGATGGCCCGCCGTATTCGAAGTCATGGGCGAGCCGCATCAGCACGCCCTGTGTGTCGACTGCGGGCGGGTCGAGAATGTCGAGGCCAAGGCCCCGAGTCCGCCGAAGAAAGGCCTGACGGACTGGCGGATGACGAGTGCGGACATCGTGTTCAGGGGCCGCTGCCCCGAGTGCCGCACCGCCTGACACCTACCGCGCCGAAGGGCCCCGGGCCCCACCCCTGTCCGGGTGGGGCCCGGGGCCCTTCGGCGTGTGATTGCCCGTCTGATCAGGTCAGTTGAGCGGGAGGACCGGCTTCGGCGACGGGGCCGGCCAGACGTTGTCCTCGGCGGAGGACACCGTCGCGGATGCGACCGATGAGCTGTCCGCCGCGAAGGCCGCGGGAGCCGCGACGGCCGCACAGAGGGTCGCCGCGACCGCCAGCTGACGAACGACGGTGCGTATGCCGGTGGTGGGTGTGAAAGCAGACATGATTCCTCCAGGAAGAGAATGGATATTCCGTCTTCCCCTGACCCGTGCCGCCGGGTGCTGCGGTGAAGACAGTTGAATACTCCCCCGCCCGGGTGACGGACACCAGCGTTACGCGAGGCGTGGACTTGCCATGACGTAAGTGCGTCATCTGCGCCCGGGAGAAACGGAATTACATTCCCGCCACTACGTATTGGGGAACCCCGCTCTTTTGGTCAAACCAAAAGACGTGCTAGGCTGGCGCCTCGGCTCTCCTGCTCCTCCAGGACGGGGCGGCCGACGGGGCAGGGACGTGCCGCCGTGCCTGCCCCACCCTTCCTTCCCGCCCGAGGGGCCCGAGCCGCGCGCTCGTAGACGGCGAGCGTCTCGGCCGCCGCGGACTGCCAACTCAGGCCGCGCGCATGACGTACACCCGCCAGACCCAGCTGCGCACCGGCAGCGGGCCGCTGGGCGAACCACAGCAGCCGGCGCGCGTACGCCGCAGGGTCGTGGCCGTCGACCAGCAGGCCCGTGACCCCGTCCCGCACCGCCGTCGGCAGGCCGCCGACCGCGGCCGCGAGCACGGGTGTGCCGCAGGCCTGCGCCTCCAGGGCGACCAGGCCGAACGACTCGCTGCGGGAGGGCACCACCAGCACATCGGCCGCCCGGTACCAGTCCGCCAACTCCGTCTGAGGCTTGGCGGGTTCGAAGCGTACGGCGTCCAGCACGCCCAGCTCGGAGCAGAGCGCCGGCAGGCTCCCCGGCCGGTCGGCCCCGGGCCCGCTGAGACCACCGACCACCGGCACCACCAGCCGGCGGCGCAGCCCGGGTGCCATCCGCAGCAGCTCGGCGACCGCCCGCACCAGCACGTCGGGGGCCTTCAGTGGCTGGATCCGGCCGACGAAGAGCGGCACGAAGGCGTCCCGGGGAAGGCCCAGGCGGGCCCGCGCCGCCTGCCTGCCGTCGGCGGGGCAGAAGGTCAGGGTGTCCACGCCGGGACGCACCACGTCGGTACGGACCGGGGTCGCGCCGTACAGGCCACGGAGCGCGTTCGCCTCGTCGGCGGTGTTGGCGATCAACCGGTCGGCTCCGCCCACCACTTGTTCCTCACCGCGTATCCGCAGCTCCGGCTCGGGGACGTCCCCGGCGGCGAGCGCCGCGTTCTTCACCCGCGCGAGGGTGTGCATGGTGTGGACGAGCGGGATCCGCCAGTGCGCGGCGGCCAGCAGGCCGACCTGCCCGGAGAGCCAGTAGTGCGAGTGCAGCAGGTCGTACGGGCGGCCCGCGCGGCCGGACTCGGCGCGCAGCAGGGCGAGGGCGAACTCCACCAGCCGGCCCGGCATTTCCTCCTTGGGCAACGCCCGGCGCGGGCCCGCCCGCAGGTGCCGTACCCGGACTCCGGGGGCGAGCGGTACCTGGGGCGGGTGTCCCTCGCCCCGGCAGCGGGTGAACAGGTCGACCTCGGCGCCCAGTTCGGCCAGGGCGCGGGAGAGTTGGACCAAGTAGACGTTCATGCCGCCCGCATCGCCCGTACCGGGCTGATGGAGCGGCGAGGTGTGGACGCTGAGCAGGGCGACGCGCAGGGGCGAAGGCACGTGGGCTCTCCCGGGTGGGTGGGCCACGTGCCCCGCCGCGCGGGTATCCACTGCCGCGGGTACCGACGCCCGACCACGCGGCGGGTTCGTACGGATGGGTGGTGCGGGTCGGACGGGTGGTGCGGGCCGATGGGGTGGTGCGGGTATATGGGGAGTGCGGTTCGGGCGAGGGAGCGGGTGGACCCCCCGGGTGGGCGGGTCAGAAGCCGAAGACCGGGCCGGTGGGGGGCGCCAGCCGGGTGCCGGGTGCGGGCGCCCCGAGCGCGTCCAGGTCGACCGCCCGGCCTCGCGCGACGCCCAGCGCGTCCGCCAGCCGGTCCGCGCCCTCGGGCATCACCGGACCGGCCCAGGCAGCCAGGGCGCAAGCTACGGTCAACTGCGCGACCAGCGGCGGCAGATGGCGCCCGCTGCCGCCCGGACGGCGCCCCTCGTGACTGTTGACGTGGCCGAAGTCTGCCGTTGAGCGCACGACTTCGTCGAGTACCGCCACGGCCCGGCGCGGGTCGAAGGACTCGGGCCCGTACGCCTCGCGCAGTTCCTGCACGGCCCGCGCCAGCCTGCGCCGCTGCACCTCCCAGCCGGCGCCCCCGGGCAGGGCCGCCGGGACCAGACCGGCGCACTCCTCGCGCACGGCGGCGAACAGCCCCGACAGCCAGCTGTTCCAGGTGTCGTCCAGGACATGGCGGGCGACGGCGAGCCGGTCGCGGTCGAAGTCGGTGCTGCGGCCCTGCGGGCGCGCCCCGATGACGTGCCGGCGCACGGTGTCGGAGCCGTACTCGGTGAGCAGGTCCAGCGCCCACACGGCGTGCCGCTTGCCGTTGGTGACGCTCTCACCGCCGATCCGGTAGGACTCGTTGACACAG
This sequence comes from Streptomyces sp. A5-4, assembly GCF_051131715.1. Classification (NCBI taxonomy): domain Bacteria; kingdom Bacillati; phylum Actinomycetota; class Actinomycetes; order Kitasatosporales; family Streptomycetaceae; genus Streptomyces; species Streptomyces sp. A5-4. The sequence goes on from NZ_CP178591.1 coordinate 3,380,419, forward strand.
AAGTCCTGCGGCAGCTTCACGCCCCGCGCGAGGAGGATCGCGGGCAGCAGCACCGCGTGACAGAAGGCGTGTCCGAAGCCGCAGAAGTGCATGGTCTGCTCGGGCAGCGGCTTCTTGTCGAAGCCGTACCCGAAGAGGTGCATGGCGGCGGCCTCGAAGCAGGCGTCGATGCGGTGGCCGGGGAATCCGTTGCCGGACACGTCGGGCACCGGGACGCCCCAGTCGCCCGGGTGGCCCACCGCCACGTCGGGCAGCCCGTCCTCGACGAGGCTCTCGCACAACGCGGCGAGTCTCGGCGGCAGTTCGGCCGCCGCCCAGTGGTCGGCCAGCCGCTCCCTGAAGGGCTCAAGAGGCAGGTAGAGCCGCCGGCAGCGGCGCAGCCTCGGCACGGTCCCGCACAGCGCGCAGGTGGGCGCGATGAGGTCGCCACAGTCGTTGGGCCGGGCGCACTCGCGGCACATCCCGCCGTCGCTGACGGCGCCGCAGTGCGGGCAGCCGCCGGTGACGTGCGCGCCGTGCAGCCAGCGGTCGCAGGGCTCGCAGTGGGGCAGCAGACGGGTCCGGGCGGCGATGACCCCGTCGGCGTACAGGCGGCCGAAGAGGTCCTGCATCCAGCGGCTGTACCCGCGGTCGCGCCGGGGCCTCACGATGTGGTCGAACTCCACGCCGGAGCGCAGCCAGTCGGCGGCGATCGCCGCGTAGTAGCCCTCGGCGACCTCTTCGGGCTTGCGCCCGGCGCGCAGGGCCCGGAGTTCGACCGAGGTGGCGTGGTCGGCGGTGCCCGCGGTGAACAGGACGGGCTGCCCGTCGGCGCGCAGGAAACGGCTGAGCACGTCGGCGGCGACGTAGGGGCCTGCCAGATGACCGACGTGGAGCTCACCGTGGGTGGCGGGCGGGGTCGCGGTGATCCAGAGAGGTGTACTCATGGACGGACCTCCTTGACGCTGTTGTGCGGGGCTCAATCAGCGGGGCTCGAAGTGGAAGGAGCGGATGTAGCAGTCACGCGGCTGTTCGACGGCGTAGGCGATGCATTCGAAGAGCGCCTGGGTCGTGAGTTTCTCGTCGGGGCACGGTATTTCCCCGGTGTCCCTGCCTATGCCCTCCCATTCCGCGGAGCGCGGATCGGACGTGGCGAAGTCCGGCGGGAAGAGCGAGAAGACCCGGACGCCGGAGGGGCGCAGCCGGCGGGAGAGAATGTCGGCGAATCCGGCCTGGGCGCTCTTGGCCGCGTAGAAGGCCTCGTGCACGGCGGGCGCGCCACCGCCGCCCATTCCCTGGACCGCGACCATATTGACGATGTCGGGCCGCGAGGAGAGCCGCAGCAGAGGCAGGAAGTGCTTGACCATCAGCACGGTCCCGCCGGCCGTCGACTCGATCGTCTCGACGATCTGGGCGTCCGACGCCTCCTCCAGCTCCATCCCGTCCAGCCAGCGCGCACCATTGTTGACCAGCAGGTCCACCCGGTCGGTGTGCTCGCCGACCTGCCGGGCGAAGGCCCGTATCTCGGCCGGGTCGCTCAGGTCGCAGCCGAAGGCGTGGATACGGTCCCGGGCGGCCCCCAGCACTTCGGTGCGGGTCCGTTCCGCCGCTTCCACGGTACGGGCCGAGACATATACCTCGGCCCCCAGGTGGGCGAATCCGATGGCGAGTGCCCGGCCGAAATCACGGGACGCCCCGGTCATCACGACCCGTAGGTTCTCGAATTTCATCCTCTTCTACTCCCCGGTCAGGATCCGAAAGCGAGTGAATTCCAGCCGCGCCCAAGGGAATTACCGGCGGAAGGCTCCCCACCAGAGTGGCAGAGGAAGAACGGCGGAGCCCCGGAATCGAGGTGCGCATTCACGCCGTGACGTGGATACGCCACGGCAGCGCGACGGCCCGTTCGACGACGTGGGCGCGCTTGCCGTACACACTGACGCGGCGCAGCGCGGCGCCGTCGGCGGTGGGCGTGGCTGCGGCGACGACGGCGCCGCCGGGCGTTTCGATGTGCAGCGCTCCGGTCGCACAACCAGCTGTCCGCGCGAGCCTGTTGGGTAGGGTCCCGGGCACGGTGGTCGCCGCCGCGAGACATACGGCGCCGGTGAGGGCCAGTGCGGGGTGCCAGCCGGGGACGGTCGGCGCGCGCACCGCCAGCCGTCCGTCCCGGTACGCCCCGACGGCCGCGATCTTCGGCAGGGCGCCGCGCGGCGGATGCCCGAGCAGCCGGGCGGCGGCGGCGCGCAGCCGCAGCAGCCGCACGAAGTCCTCGGTCCCGGCGTCGAACAGCTCGTCGCGGCTCCGCAGTCCCAACTCCGCCGCGTCGACGAAGACATAGGGGTTGCCCAGGCTCACCACTGACACCGACGCCGGGTCCGCGCCGATCCGCTGGACCGGGGTGCCGGTCGGCAGCAGGCCGGCGAGCGGCAGCGCGGGCGACCGGTCGAAGTGGACGGTGTACGAACCGTCTGCGGCGGGTTCGCACACGACGGTGTCCCCGCCGTTGCCCGTGTTCGCCACCCGCACCCGGGTCGCCCCGACGCCGCGCCGCGCGCCGACGACGCAGGCGAGCACCGAGTGCCCGCAGCCGCTGCGGAAGTCGAAGCCGCCGTCGGGCAGGCACTGCACGAAGCGGTAGTCGAGGTCGTGGGCGGGGTCGGCGGAAGTCCCGTACAGGGCGATCTTCCGGATCGCGCCGCGTCCGCTGCTCTCCAGCCACTGGCGCACGGCGGTCAGCTCGGCGCGCAGGGCGAGTGCCCCGGCGGGGAGGTGGTCGCGGTTGATGACGAGGGTGGGTCCGGGCGCACCCTCGGCCCGTACGACGTCGGCCCGCACGAGACCCGCCCGTGCGACACCGGCCCGCACAGGGCCCTGCCGTCCCACACGGGCCCGCACCGCACCGGCCCGCACCGCGTCCGCCCGCGCCGCATCGGCGATCACGCGGCGACGCGCACCGGCACGGATCCGGCGGCCGGCTGCCCTCTCCACAGCTCATGGACCAGCAGCGCCCACACGGCGAGCGCAGTGGTGTCCGTGGGCCGGGCGGCCTGTCGCGCCAGCAGCGCCTGGACGCGGTCCGCCCGCAACCGGCCGTCGTGGTGGACGCGGCCCGGGGACAGGGTGTCGCGGGCCAGCTCCATCAGCGGGCTGCCCGCGGTGAGCATCGCGCCGAGCGGCAGGGTGAACGGCTGCTTGGGGCGGCGCAGTACCGCTTCGGGTACCAGGCCGCGGCCCGCCGCGTACAGCGCGCGCTTGCCGGTCCTCGCCGCGGCCGGCAGCCGCCCGGCGAGTGCGGCCATCGCGGGCTGGCAGAACGGCATCCGGGCCTCGACCGCCCACGCCATGCTCAGGTGGTCGACGCGCCGCAGGTGGTACGCGGGCAACCGGTGGCGGGTCTCGAAGCCGGTGACCGTGTCGATCCGGGCGGTCGGCGCGGCCCGGAGGTCCGCCGCGATCCGCTCGCTGTCGGAGCCGCGGTCGGCGATGAGCGCCCGGTACGCCGGGGTGTAGAGCCACTCCCGCAGCGGGCGCGGCACGGCGGCGAGTGCCTCGACGTACGGGCTCACCCAGTCCGCGCCGGGCGGTGCGGCCAGCGCGGCGCGCACCCGGTCGTATCCGCCGAACAGCTCGTCCGCGCCGTCCCCCGTCAGCGCCACCGTGAAGCCGGCCTCGCGGACGGCGCGGAAGAGGGCGTACGTAGAGAGGGTGATCGGGTCGGCGTTGGGCTGGCCGAGGTGCTGGACGGCGCGCGGTAGCAGCTCCGCGAACTCGGCCGGATCCAGCTCGACCTGGTGATGGACGGTGCCGGCCCGCCGGGCCACGGCGCGGGCGTACCCGTGCTCGGCTCCCGGCCAGCGCCCCCGGTAGGTGAGGTGGAAGCTGTGCGGCGGGGGCGCGCCGACGGCCCGTGCGTGCTCGGCGGCCAGCGCGGTGACCAGCCCGGAGTCCAGGCCTCCGCTGGTGATGGCGCACAGCGGCACATCGGCGCGGGCGAGCCGCCGCACTTCGCGCCGTAGGACGGTGCGGGCGTCACCGCGCGGGGCGGGCGCCCTGGGCGTACGCCGGTGGACCCTCAGCCCGTACGCCCCGGTGGCCACCGCCGTGACACCGGGCGGCAGCGTCCGCACGCCGCGCAGGGCGGTGGCCTCGCCGAGCGGGGTCCTGGTCGCCAGGACGCTGTCGAGGGCCTCTTCGCGCGGGTCGGCGGGCACGTCACGGAAGGCGAGCAGCGCGGGCAGCTCGGAGGCGAACCGCACTCCGCCACCGCTTCCACTTCCGCCGCTTCCGGAGTGGTAGTAGATGCCCTTCATCCCCATGTCGTCGACGGCCAGGACCAGTTGGGGCGGCCCTCCGGGGCGCACATCGACGACGGCGACGGCGAACATGCCGTCCAGCTGCGCGGCGAAGTCGGCGCCGTACTCGGCGTACAGCGCGGGCAGCACCTGGCCGTCGCAGGCGCCCGGTATGCGGTGCCCGCGCGCGGCCATGCGGCGGCGCAGCTCGTGGTGGTTGTAGATCTCGCCGTTGAGTACGACGAGGACTCCGGGCACCGAGGCGAGCCGGTAGGGCTGGCGGCCGTGCGCCGGGTCGGTGACGGCGAGCCGGTCGCACCCCAGCGACCAGCCGGGGCCGACCAGCGTGCCGTGCTCGTCGGGCCCGCCGTGCCGCTGTCGCGCCGAGACCTCCGCCAGTTCGGGGCGGGTCACCCGGGTGGCGAAGGAGCCGAAGATTCTGCACATGACGGAAGCCTCCGATTCCTACCATTACTGGACGGGCCCAATAATTTGAAGCTACCAATTATTTTGCTGGCGCGTAAGTGCCATGTCCAGATCACGCCACCGCCACCGTCTTGCCGACGGGCTCCCGAGCCCAACAGGCTGTCCCCATGACCGACTTCGCGACCGCACCGGCGACCGCCCCAGGGACCGGCCGAGCAGACCGCAGCGCGCCGGAAAGCCTGCTGGTGGTGGCCGCGCACCCGGACGACATCGAGTTCTGCGTCAGCGGCACGGTGATGAACTGGATCGCGCGCGGCACGTCAGTGACGTACTGCATCGTCACGGACGGCGGTGCGGGCGGATACGACGAGAAACTGCCCCGGCAGGCCATGGCGGATCTGCGCCGCGCCGAGCAGACGCACTCCGCGAAGCTCAGCGGGGTGCGGGACGTGCGCTTCCTCGGCCACCCCGACAGCTTCGTCGAGCCGAGCGTGGAGCTGCGGCGCGACCTGTGCCGGGTGATCCGGCAGGTACGACCGCAGCGGGCGATCATCCCCAGCCCGGAGATCAACTGGGGGCGCCTCGCGGACCTCCACCCGGACCACCGCGCGGTCGGCGACGCGGCGCTCCGGGCGGTCTACCCGGAGGCCCGCAACCCCTTCGCGCACCCCGAACTCCTCAAGCAGGAGGGCCTGGAGCCGTGGATCGTGCCGGAGCTGTGGCTGATGACTGGCCCGACGCCGAACCAGTACGTGGACGTCACGGCGGTCTTCGCCCGCAAGGTCGAAGCACTGCGCCTGCACACGTCCCAGACGGCCCACTTCGACGACCTGGCAGGCCTGTTGCGGAAGTGGCTGGCGGAGCACGGGAGGGCGGCGGGGTTGCCCGCCGGGCGGTTGGCAGAGGCGTTCCAGATCGTGGACGGCGGGTAGGGGCGGCGGGTCACGTGGGTGGTGGCCGCATGGGTGGTGGCCGCGCGGGTGGTGGTCGCATGGGCGTGGGTTGCTGCGGCGCTGTTCCGCTGCCTGCCCCTTCCCGCACCGGGGATCCGCCCCCGAACCCCGGTCCCCCGAAGGGTGTCCCGGAGTCCGGGGGCTCGCCCCTGCTCACCGATAGATGAGCAGCTCCTGCTCCGTCGCCCCGCTCAACCGGTAACGGGTGGCGACGAGCGGGCGGCCGGCATAGATGCGGATCAAGGTCGCCGCGTCGCCGTGGAAGCGGGCGGCCGGGCGGCCGTCGGCGGCGTTGCCCAGGATCAGCGGCTCCGGGCGGCCCGTGAGCGTGGCGTGCAGCAGCGGCGTATCGCGTCTGCGGCTTGCCCTGGCGAGGAGCGGCAGGGCGTACGTCGTGCCGTCACCGGCGTACGCACCGGGCCGGCCGCACGCCTCGCGCACATCGCCCGCGTGTACCCACTCCCCGAGCGCGACCGTGTCCAGCTCGCCGTCGCCCGCCGCGATCACCGGGCCCGCCTCGGTGAAGCCGCGCTCCAGCTCGTCCAGGATCCGCGACAGCGGCCAGTGTTCGCGTTGCGCGACATCGGCGGCATTGGCCTCCGGCAGAAAGACGCCCTCTTCGAGGCGGCCATCGACGATACGGACCAGCGCCGCCCCGCAGTGGGCGAGGACCTGGCGCACGGTCCAGCCGGGGCAGGCCGTGCGGAGTTCGAAGCACTCGGGCGGCAGCGCCCGCAACAGGGGCAGCAGGGCGTCGCGCTCGGTGCGCAGGAGCCGGCCGGGCAGCTCCGGGTCACGGATGTCGGACATGGCTCGCCCTCAGTACCGGTAGTGCTCGGGCTTGTACGGGCCCTCCTCGGGGACACCGATGTACGCGGCCTGCTCGGGACGCAGCTTCGTCAACCGCACCCCCAGCGCCCCGAGATGGAGCCGGGCGACCTTCTCGTCGAGGTGCTTGGGCAGCACGTAGACATCCGTCGGGTAGTCCTGCGGCTTCGTGTACAGCTCGATCTGCGCGATGGTCTGGTTCGCGAAGGAGTTGGACATCACGAACGACGGGTGGCCGGTCGCGTTGCCCAGGTTCAGCAGTCGGCCCTCGGACAGGACGATGACCGTCCGGCCGTCCGGGAAGGTCCAGGTGTGGACCTGGGGCTTGACCTCGTCCTTGACGACGCCGGGGATGGCCGCGAGACCGGCCATGTCGATCTCGTTGTCGAAGTGACCGATGTTCCCGACGATCGCCTGGTGCTTCATCCTGGCGATGTCGGCGGCGAGGATGATGTCCTTGTTGCCGGTGGTGGTGATGAAGATGTCCGCCGTGGTGACGACCTCGTCGAGGGTGGTCACCTGGTAGCCGTCCATCGCGGCCTGGAGTGCGCAGATCGGGTCGATCTCGGTGATGATCACGCGGGCGCCCTGGCCGCGCAGCGACTCCGCGCACCCCTTGCCCACATCGCCGTAACCACAGACGACCGCGACCTTGCCACCGATCAGAACATCGGTGGCCCGGTTGATGCCGTCGATCAACGAGTGCCGGCAGCCGTACTTGTTGTCGAACTTCGACTTCGTCACCGCGTCGTTCACATTGATCGCCGGGAACAGCAGCGCGCCGTCACGGTGCATGGCGACCAGCCGGTGCACGCCCGTCGTGGTCTCCTCGGTCACGCCCCGCACCTCGGCGGCCATTTCGGTCCAGCGGCGCGGCGTCTCCCGCAGCGTGCGGCCCAGCAGTTCGAGCACCACGCGGAACTCGGTGGACTCGGCCGTGGACGGGTCGGGCACCGCCCCCGTCTTCTCGTACTCCACACCCCGGTGGATGAGCAGGGTGGCGTCGCCGCCGTCGTCCAGGATCATGTTGGGGCCCGGGTGGTTCTCCCAGGTCAGTGCCTGTTCCGTGCACCACCAGTACTCGTCGTACGTCTCGCCCTTCCAGGCGAAGACCGGGATGCCCGCGACCGCGATCGCCGCCGCCGCGTGGTCCTGGGTGGAGAAGATGTTGCAGGAGGCCCAGCGGACCTCCGCGCCGAGCGCCACCAGCGTCTCGATCAGCACGGCCGTCTGCACCGTCATGTGCAGCGAGCCGGTGACGCGGGCCCCGGCGAGCGGCCTGGCGGCGGCGTATTCGCGGCGGATCGACATCAGGCCGGGCATCTCGTGCTCGGCGAGGGTGATCTCCTTGCGCCCGAAGGCGGCGAGGGAGAGGTCCGCGACCTTGAAGTCCGTGAACTCAGACGGCATGAGCGCTCCTAGCGTCTCTGGAGGGGTGGGTGTGCTGGATGTCGCGGTGGATTTCGAGGGCGGCCGTGGACCGGTTGAGGGTGATGTAGTGCAGTCCTGGCGCCCCTTCGTCGAGGAGGCGGCGGCCCATCGCGGTCGCGTGCTCGACGCCGATGCGGTACGAGGCCGAGGGGTCGTCCCGGGCCGCCTCCAGCCGGTGCGCCAGGTCCTCGGGGAACGCCGCGTCGCTGAGCTCCGCGAAGCGGCGGATCTGGCGTACGTCGGTGGCCGGCATGATCTCCGGGACGACGGGGGTGTCGCAGCCGGCCGCCACCAGCCGGTCCCGGAGGCGGAGGTAGTCGTCCGCGTCGAAGAACATCTGGGTGATGGCGTAGTCCGCACCGGCCCGGCACTTGGCGATGAAGTGCGCGAGGTCGCTCTCCGGGGAGAGCGAGCGTGTGTGCCCTTCCGGGAAGGCGGCGACGCCGACGCTGAAGTCGCCCAGGCTGCGGACGAGTTCGACGAGCTCGAAGGCGTACGTGAAGCCCCGCGGATGCGGGGTCCAGGGCCCGCGCGGGTCGCCCGGCGGGTCCCCGCGCAGGACGAGGACGTCCCGGATCCCGGCGTCCGCGTACTGCCCGATGATCGCGCGCAGCTCGGCCACCGAGTGGCCGACGGCGGTGAGGTGGGCGACGGGCCGCAGTGTCGTCTCGGCGGCGATCCGCCGGGTGACGGCGACCGTGCGGTCCCTGGACGAGCCGCCCGCGCCGTACGTCACGGAGACGAAGTCGGGCGCGAGGGGCTCGACACGGCGGATCGCCTCCCACAGGGCGCGCTCGCCCGCCCGCGTCTTCGGTGGGAAGAACTCGAAGGAGAAGCTCATCCTGGCCCCCCGCCGGCCTTGAAGTAGCTCGCTTCCGGGTGGTGCACGACGATCGCGTCGGTGGACTGCTCGGGGTGCAGCTGGAACTCCTCGGAGAGGTGTACGCCGATCCGCTCGGGCTTCAGCAGGTCGGCGATCTTGGCGCGGTCCTCCAGGTCGGGGCAGGCCGGGTAGCCGAGGGAGTAGCGGCAGCCCTGGTACTCGGTGCGCAGCATCCCGTCGAGGGAGTCGGGCTCGCGGCCCGCGATGCCGAGTTCGGCCCGTACGCGCCCGTGCCAGTACTCGGCGAGGGCCTCGGCCAACTGCACGGACAGGCCGTGCAGTTCGAGGTAGTCGCGGTAGGAGTCGGCGGCGAACAGTTCGGCGGTCGCCTCCCCGATCCTGTTTCCCACGGTGACGATCTGCAGCCCCACCACGTCCGTCTCCCCCGACTCCTCCGGCCGGAAGAAGTCGGCCAGGCACAGGTGCCGGTCGCGCTGCTGGCGCGGGAAGGTGAAGCGGGTGCGCTCGCTGCCCCGCTCGTCCAGGATGATCAGGTCGTCGCCCTTGGACACGCAGGGGAAGTAGCCGTGCACGACCGCCGCTTCGAGGAGCCCGTCGGTCTGGAGGCGGTCCATCCACTGCCGCAGCCGGGGCCGGCCCTCGGTCTCGACCAGCTCTTCGTACGAAGGGCCGCTCCCGCGGCCCGACTTGAGGCCCCACTGCCCCATGAAGGTGGCCCGTTCGTCGAGCCAGGTCGCGTAGTCGGCGAGCTGGATGCCCTTGACGACCCGGGTGCCCCAGAACGGCGGTGTCGGGACGGCGGTGTCGGTGGCGACGTCGGAACGTGCGGGCCCCTCGGCCGGGGCAGGGGTCGCGGCGGCGGGGCGGGCAACGACTCTGCGCTGCTTGAGTGGGGGAAGGGTCGCGCCGGGGACGCCGCGTTTGACCGCGATGAGCGCGTCCATCAGGCGCAGGCCTTCGAAGGCGTCGCGTGCGTAGCGGACTTCGCCCTCGTAGATCTCGTGCAGGTCCTGCTCGACATAGGCCCGGGTGAGTGCGGCGCCGCCGAGGATCACCGGGAAATCGGCTGCCATCTTGCGCTGGTTGAGCTCCTGGAGGTTCTCCTTCATGATCACTGTGGACTTGACCAGCAGCCCCGACATGCCGATGACATCGGCGCGGTGTTCCTCGGCGGCCTCCAGGATCGCGGAGACGGGCTGCTTGATCCCGAGGTTGACGACGTTGTAGCCGTTGTTCGACAAAATGATGTCGACCAGGTTCTTGCCGATGTCATGGACGTCACCGCGCACGGTGGCCAGCACGATGGTGCCCTTGCCGTCGTCGTCGGTCTTCTCCATGTGCGGCTCCAGATGCGCCACCGCGGTCTTCATCACCTCGGCGGACTGGAGCACGAACGGCAGCTGCATCTGACCGGAGCCGAACAGCTCACCGACCGTCTTCATGCCCTCAAGCAGCGTCTCGTTGACGATCTCCAACGCCGGACGGCTCTCCAGCGCCTCGTCGAGATCCGCCTCCAGGCCCTTCTTCTCCCCGTCGATGATCCGCCGCTGCAGACGCTCACCCAACGGCAGCGCGAGCAGCTCCTCGGCCTTGCCCTCCTTCATCGACTTCGTGTCGACACCGTCGAAGAGTTCGAGGAAACGGGACAGCGGGTCGTACCCCTCGCTGCGGCGGTCGTAAATCAGATCCAGGGCGACGGAGACCTGCTCCTCGCCCAGCCGGGCGAGCGGCAGGATCTTCGACGCGTGCACGATCGCCGAGTCCAGTCCCGCCTTCACACACTCGTCCAGGAACACCGAGTTGAGGACAACGCGCGCCGCCGGGTTCAGGCCGAAGGAGATGTTGGACAGGCCCAGTGTGGTCTGCACATCGGGGCGGCGGCGCTTCAGCTCCCGAATCGCCTCGATCGTCGCGATGCCGTCCTTGCGGGACTCCTCCTGCCCGGTGCAGATGGTGAAGGTGAGGGCGTCGATGAGGATGTCCGATTCATGGACCCCCCAGTTGTCCGTCAGGTCCGTGATCAGCCGTTCGGCGATCCCCACTTTCGTTTCGACGGTACGGGCCTGCCCGGCCTCGTCGATGGTCAGTGCGATCAGCGCGGCGCCGTGTTCCGTCGCGAGTGCGGTGACCTTCGCGAAGCGCGATTCGGGGCCGTCGCCGTCCTCGTAGTTGACCGAGTTGATGACGGCCCGCCCACCGAGCTTCTCCAACCCGGCCCGCAGTACGTCGACTTCGGTGGAGTCGAGCACGATGGGCAGGGTGGAGGCGGTGGCGAACCGGCCGGCCAGCTCCCGCATGTCCGCGACCCCGTCACGGCCGACGTAGTCCACACACAGGTCGAGCATGTGCGCGCCCTCACGGATCTGGTCACGGACCATCTCCACACAGTCGTCCCAGCGGGCCTCCAGCATCGCCTCACGGAACTTCTTCGACCCATTGGCGTTCGTACGCTCCCCGATCGCCAGGAACGAAGTGTCCTGCCGGAAGGGAACGGCCTGGTACAGCGAAGCGGCTCCCGGCTCGGGACGCGGCTCGCGCGCGGTCAGCGGCACCCCGCGCACCCGCTCGACGACCTGGCGCAGGTGCTCGGGCGTCGTACCGCAGCAGCCACCGACCAGCGAAAGTCCGTAGTCGCGTACGAAGCCCTCCTGCGCGTCGGCCAACTCCCCTGCCGAGAGCGGATAGTGGGCCCCGTTCGACCCCAGCACGGGCAGCCCCGCGTTCGGCATGCAGGAGAGGGGGACGCGTGAGTGCCTCGCCAGATGGCGCAGGTGCTCGCTCATCTCGGCCGGGCCCGTCGCGCAGTTCAGCCCGATCATGTCGATGCCCAGAGGTTCCAGGGCGGTGAGGGCGGCGCCGATCTCCGAACCAAGGAGCATCGTGCCCGTCGCCTCCACGGTCACCGAGCAGATCAGCGGGAGGCTGACACCCGCGACCTCCATCGCGCGCCGGGCGCCAATGATCGCGGACTTCGTCTGGAGCAGGTCCTGCGTCGTCTCCACCAGCAGCGCGTCCGCGCCACCGGCGATCATCCCCTCGGCGTTCTGCTGATACGCGTCCCGCAACGTCACATACGGGGCATGCCCCAGCGTCGGCAGCTTCGTCCCCGGACCCATCGAACCCAGCACCCAACGCTGCTGCCCGGTCGACACCGTGAACTCGTCCGCCACCTCACGCGCGATCCGCGCCCCCGCCTCCGACAGCTCGAAGACCCGCTCCGCGATGTCGTACTCGGCCAACGCCGCGTAATTCGTCCCGAAGGTATTCGTCTCCACACAGTCCACACCGACCGCGAAATACTCCTCATGCACCGAACGCACAATGTCCGGCCGGGTGACATTCAGGATCTCGTTACAGCCCTCCAGCTGCTCGAAGTCCTCCATGGTCGGATCCTGCGCCTGCAACATCGTCCCCATCGCACCATCCGCCACCACCACACGCGAGGCAAGCGCAGCACGCAGGAGCTCGATCCGCCGGGCGCTCACGACAGTTCCCGCAGATGCGGTACGACACGGGCCACGGACTCGGGGCCGTACGCCGTCCTGATCCTCGCGAGGAGCGAGCCCCGGTACAGGCGGTACTCCTGGGTCCCCACGTAGTCCAGTACGGTCGCGGCCACCGCGCAGCCCAGCTGCGCCGCGCACACCTCCGGCAGGCCCCACGCCGTCCCGGCGAGGAAGCCGGCGCGGAAGCCGTCGCCGACCCCGGTCGGGTCGACGACCCCCGTCACCGGCACCGCGGGGACCACGATCGTGGGGCGTCCGGCGCGCCTGATCCGTACCCCGTCCTCGCCGTGGGTGGTGATCCAGCTCCCGACACGGCGCAGCACCTCGTCCTCGGTCAGGCCGGTCCGCTCCAGGAGCAGGGCCGTCTCGTAGGCGTTGGTGAAGAGCCTGCGGGCGCCGTCCACCAGTTCCAGTACGTCCTCGCGCGCCAGCCGGGCCAGTTGCTGCGAGGGGTCGGCGGCGAACGGGATGCCCAGGCCGCGGCAGGTGCGGGTGTGCCGGAGCATGGCCGCCGGGTCGTCCGGGGAGACCATCACCAGGTCGAGCCGGCCGCCGCGGGTGATCACGTCGCACAGGTCGATCTCGCGCGCCTCGGCCATGGCGCCGGCGTAGAAGGTGGCGATCTGGTTCTGTCTGCGGTCGGTCGTGCAGACGTACCGGGCGGTGTGCCGGGTGTCGCTGACCCGCACCGATTCGGTGTCGACGCCGTGTTCCTTGAGGTGCACGCGGTAGGGCTCGAAGTCGGCCCCGACCGCGCCCACCAGTACCGGGCGCAGCCCGAGCAGCCCCAGGCCGAAGGAGATGTTCGCTGCCACGCCCCCGCGTCGTATGTCGAGGTCGTCGGCGAGGAACGACAGGGAGACCCGGTCCAGCCGGTCGGCCAGCAGCTGGTCGGTGATGGACCCGGGGAAGGTCATCAGGTGGTCGGTGGCGATGGAGCCCGTGACAGCGATACGCATCTCATACCCCTGCGGAGTGACGCAGCGCATCGACGCGGTCGGTGCGCTCCCAGGTGAATTCGGGCAGTTCACGGCCGAAGTGGCCGTACGCGGAGGTGGCGGCGTACACCGGCCGCAGCAGGTCCAGGTCGCGGATGATGGCGGCCGGACGCAGGTCGAAGACCTCGGTGATGGCGGACTGGATCCGCTCGACGGGCACGCTCTCGGTGCCGTACGTCTCCACGAACAGGCCGACGGGCTCGGCCTTGCCGATCGCGTACGCCACCTGCACCTCGCAGCGGCGGGCGAGACCGGCGGCGACGACGTTCTTCGCCACCCACCGCATCGCGTACGCGGCGCTGCGGTCCACCTTGGAGGGGTCCTTGCCGGAGAAGGCGCCGCCGCCGTGCCGGGCCATGCCCCCGTACGTGTCGATGATGATCTTGCGCCCGGTGAGGCCCGCGTCGCCCATCGGGCCACCGACCTCGAAGCGTCCGGTCGGGTTGACGAGCAGCCGGTAGCCGTCGCACTCCAGGTTCACCCCCTGCTCGGCGAGTGCCTTGAGCACCGGCTCGACCACGAACTCCCGGATGTCCGGGGCCAGTAGCGACTCCAGGCTGATGTCGGCGGCGTGCTGCGTGGAGACCACGACGGTGTCGAGACGGGCCGGGTGCTCACCGTCGTATTCGATGGTGACCTGCGTCTTGCCGTCCGGCCGCAGGTACGGCACGGTGCCGTCCTTGCGGACGTCGGTGAGGCGGCGGGCGAGACGGTGCGCCAGCTGGATGGGCAGCGGCATGAGCTCGGGGGTGTCGTCGCAGGCGTAGCCGAACATCAGGCCCTGGTCGCCCGCGCCCTGGAGGTCGAGCGCGTCGCCCGACTTGCCCGCCGCGTCCACACCCTGTGCGATGTCGGGCGACTGCGCGCCGATCGCGACGGAGACGCCGCAGGACGCGCCGTCGAAGCCCTTCGTCGATGAGTCGTAGCCGATGTCGAGTATCGCTTCGCGCACCAGCGAGGCGATCGGCGCGTACGCCCGGGTGGTGACCTCGCCGGCGATCTGCACCAGACCGGTGGTGATCAGGGTCTCGACGGCGACTCTGGCGTGCGGGTCCTGGGTGAGGAGCGCGTCGAGGATCGTGTCGCTGATCCGGTCGGCGATCTTGTCGGGGTGTCCCTCGGTGACCGACTCCGAGGTGAAGAGCCGACGCGTCATGTCACTTCACCTCCGCACAGAAGAAGTTGCTCTCGATGGCGCCGAGGGTGCGGATCGCGTCGACTTCGAGTGTCTCCATCTCGATGGACCGGCCGCTGAGCTGTTCCAGCAGGAAGACGAACTCGACGAAGGACAGCGAGTCGATCAGCCGGTTCTCGATGAGGTCGAGGTCGGTGGCGATGTCCTCGCGGTCGGTGTGCCGCTTGAGGATCCAGTCCTTGATCTGCTGCAGGCCGTCGGACATGGGTGGTCTCCTAACAGTGCTGTGTACGAGGGGGATGTGGAGCGGGCTTCGGACGGCGCTCCGCGCGAGAACGCCTCGAAGGGGCGGCGAGTGGGTGGTGGGCTCGGGACGGGACCCGGGGCCCGTGGTGTCGCCGGTGATGGGCGCGGCCACCGCCACCGCGTACTCCACGTCATGGCTGATGCTCACGGTGATCCCGGTGATGCCGGAATCGGCCGCCATGACGGCTGCCGAGCGGCGCAGTTCGACCAGCGGCCAGCCGCCGTCGGCGCGACGGATGACGATGTCCAGCCAGGGCAGGAACCGGTTGCGCACCCGCAGGGTCTTGAACGCCGCTTCCTTGGCGGCGATGCGACCGCAGAGGCCGAGTACGTCGAGCCCGGTGGAGGTGCGGCAGTCGGCGAGTTCGCCGGGGCCCAGCATCCGGGTGAAGAACTCCTCGCCGTGCTCGGCGAGCAGCTTGCGGACGCGGTGGGCGGACACGATGTCCATACCGAGGTTCGCCCAGCCCAGGCCGCCCGCTGAGGGCGCCACAGGACGGGCCGGCATGTCAGACCACCGGCCTGGCCGGCCCGCCGTGCGACGCCCGTGCGGACGTGCTGGTGGTGTCCGTGGCGGAGATCGCCTTCAGGACCGCGTGGGTCGCGGCGTCCCAGCCACCGTGCCGCCGGGTGAGGGCCGAGAGCCAGCGCTCCAGGCCGAAGGCGACGCAGCTGGTGAACGCGGGGCCGCCGGTGGAGGCGAGCGAGATGTTGCACCGGTCACCGAAGAAGTTCCGGTGGGTGTTGACCGACGCGATGGCCAGGTCCTCGTAGAGGAACTCGTGCTTCACCGGCGAGAGGCGCTGGAGGACCGCCTTGGAACCTCCCTTGTCGAAGAACGGGTCGCTGGCCGCCTCCTTGCGCAGCGGCAGGTCCAGGGCGCGGGCGAACGCGGTGATGCGGTCGGTGAAGGCGCACAGGTGTTCCTCGGCGTGCTCGCGGCTGCCGATGGCCACGATCTCCCGCATACGGAAGCCGAGTTGGCGGCGCAGGCCCTCGTACACGCGCTCCTTGCGGAAGCACCAGCCGACGACCGTCACCAGGGTGGTGTCCTGCACCTGCCGGCCCTCGTGGTCGAGGTAGACGGCGTAACAGGACGCGGACGGCAGGCCGAGCGCGGCGGGTTGCAGGGCGTCGCACGGGAAGCAGCCGGTCTCGCCGCAGAAGGTCGAGTCCTCGCGGCGGTCCATGTCGAGGGGGGCCGCGACGACGGCCTGGTGCGGGAAGTTCTCGTAGTAGTCGAGCCGCGCCAGGTCCGCGGCCGGCAGGAGCGGTGGCATGGTCATCGGGCTCGCGCCCGCCGCCACGCCCCAGCTCTCGAAGGTGTCGTCGAGCAGCCGGAGCAGGGCGGTGCCCTCGGGGCCGAGGGACGGGAGCCCGGACTGCTCGCCGGGTGAGCCGGATGTCGGGCCGGTCGTGATGGTCGGTGTCACGTACATGAGCCACCTCTCAGTGGGAGGCCGGGTCGGAGCGGAAGGGGCGGTGGTCAGATGAGCGGGAGCACGTCGTCGGAGAAGATGCCGGTCTTGAGGAAGAAGGCGAGCGGCTTGCGGATCGCCCTGCGCTCGTGCGGGCGGCGCAGCTCGTCGGCGACCAGCGCGTTGCGCAGGGCCAGCGGGTCCTTGATGCCGGCGTCGCGGTAGACGTGCGGGTTGTAGAGGGAGTTGACGCTGAAGACGACGTACCGCTTGAGATACGCCTCGACCTCGCGCAGCCGGTCCTCGCTGACGGTCTCGACCATCCGGGTGTGCAGCAGCGACACGAGTTCGCGGCCGAAGGCGATGTGCCGGGACTCGTCCTGGTGGTGGATGCGGTTGACCTGGCGGATGGTGTCGCAGAGCGTCTCGTCCTGCGCCATCCGCATGTTGTAGTAGTCGACGAGCTCCTCGAAGAAGAGGATCCGGGCGAAGACGAGGAAGTTCTCGACCTCGAACTCCCAGGCGGAGTCGGCCCGCATGGCCGTGGATCCGTAGATCTTGTTGCCGTAGCGGCGGCAGAACTCGGCGAAGAACCACATGTGTTCGTTCTCTTCGCCGATGAAGTGGTGGAAGAAGTCCGAGGGGACTTCGAAGCCGGGCATGTGGATCCGGCCGACGACCTCGATGAGCAGCTCGCGGATGCCGTGCACATTGAGGCTGTAGAAGTTGATGCTCTCCCACTTGGAGAGCCGCTGGAGGGCCTCCTCGCCGAGCTCGTCGAAGTGGGCCGTCCCGTACGGGGTGAGCAGTTCGGGGCTCATCCACATCCGGTTGTCTTCGAGCTTCTCGGGCCAGTCGAACTGCTGGTACGGGTTGTAGTAGTCCTCGACGGACTTCGCGCTGAGCCGGGTGAGAACTTCCTCGAAGCGGTCGCTTCTGGGCAGGGCGGAGGTGGCCATGGGGTCTCCTGGCGAGTGGGTGCGGAAGCGGGTGCGCGGTCGGCGCGTGATGCGCGGGCGTGCGTACGGTCAGGACGTGCGTGCCGTCAGGGCCTGACCTCGTACACGGCGTTGACCGGCGTCTCGGTGGCCCGCCGCCAGCGGGTGAAGCCGGCCTCCTCGGCGATGGCGCCGAAGGCCTTCTCGCCCGAGTGGTTGCCGAGGGCGTGCGGTCCGCGCTGGGCGACGGCGACCGGCAGGCACATCACGGCCGACAGGCTCATGAACATCTGCGCGGCCGGGGTGCCGGCCTCCACGTCCTGCGGGGAGACGTTCGACTCGACGAGCATCCAGGTGCCGTCGGCGTCCAGCGACTTGTGGACGTGCTGGGCGGCGGCGACCGGATCGCCCATGTCGTGCAGGCAGTTGAAGAAGGTGACGAGGTCGTAGCCGGAGCCGGGGTAGTCGTCGGCGGACGCGGTGTCGAAGACCACCCGGTCGCTGAGCCCCGCCTCCTCGGCGAGCTGGCGGGCGATGGCGATGGCTTCCTCGGAGTAGTCGAAGCCGTGCACGGTCGCCTCGGGGAAGGCACGGGCGATGAGGAGGGTGGTGTGTCCGACGCCGCAGCCGACGTCGGCGACGGTGCCGCCGGCCTTCAGCTTGTCGGTCACCCCGTGCAGGGCGGGCAGCCAGTCGGGGATGAGTTTGTGCTGGTAGGTGGGCTCGAAAAAGCTGCCCATGCCGGTGTCGAGCGCCGCGTCGTGCTCGGCCCAGCCAACGCCGTCGCCGGTCCGGTAGGCGTCGACCAGCAGGTCCTCGGTGGCGTACAGCGCCTTGAGCGCCGTGAAGAACCCTGCCGCGTAGGTCACGGCGGCCGGGTCGGCGAGGACGGGCGCGTGGGCGGCGGGCAGCGTGTACGTCCCGGCGCTGGGGTGCCGCTCGACGTACTGGGCGCTGAGCTGGGCGTGCAGCCACTCCTCGGCGTACCGGGCGGTGATGCCCGTACGTGCGGCCAGGTCGGCCGGGGTGAGCGGGCCGTGCTCGGCGAGCGCCCGGTAGAGGCCGAGGCGCTCGCCCAGCGCGACGGTCAGGCCGCGCACGGCGGCGGCGGCGTCGCCGATGACGCGCTGATGAAAGTCGGTGGTCCCGGTCATCGGGTGTCCCCTTCCGCGGCCGGCACATCACAGGTGAACAGGAACGACCTCGGTACTCTCGGTACCTCGCGCGCCGCGACCTGGTAGGGCCAGCGCCCGAAGTCCGCGCCCTCCTCGCCCGGCTGCTTCACCTCGCGCACGTCCCAGCCGCACTCGGTCAGCAGCTCCTCGGGGCTCTCCGTCCCGAACAGCCACGGATTGCCGTCCTCCTTGAGGCAGTTGAGGAACGGCCGGGACAGCGGGTTGGTCAGCGCCGACCTGCTGATGACGTCCCCGACCAGGACGGAGCCGGGGGCGCTGTGCGCCGAGAGGGTTGAGATCAGGGTGCGTACGGCGTCCTCGGGCAGGAAGAACAGCAGCCCTTCCACCACCCACAGGACGGGCTCGTCGGAGCGCCAGCCGGCTTCCTTCAGCGGGCCGGTCCAGTCCTGGGTGAGGTCGACGGGCACGGTACGCCGCTCACGCCCGGCCGGCTGCGGCTCGCCGACGAGCATCGTGGCCTTGGCGTCGAGGAGCGCGGGCCGGTCGAGCTCGTACACGGTGACGCCGTCCGGCCACGGCAGCCGGTAGAAGCGGGTGTCCATGCCGGCGGCGAGGAACACGACCTGGCGGATGGATCGCTCCTCGACCGTGCGCACGATCGCCCGGTCCAGGTAGGTGGTCCGGATCGCGAGGAACGGCACGGTGCCGGCCCCCGCGTAGCGCTCCAGGAGCTCGAAGCCGATGCCGTCGGCGACGGTGCGCGCGTACGGGTCGGCGAACAGCCGGTCCTCACGCTCGGTCTCCAGGGCCCGCGCGGCGGCGGTCCACTGGGCGGTGCGGGATACGGCCTCCACGGGAGGTCCCCCTTCACTTCGGATGATTCGGTGCGGACGATTCGCCGCGGTGCTTCGCCGCGGGTACTGCGGGTGGTGCGGACGGCCGTGTCCGGGCGGTCAGCGCCGCACGCACGGGACCGGGTCCTCCGCCGCGGACATCGACGCGGGGAAGGCGGCGGAGGAGTCGGCGGGACGCCGCCGGAAGATGCTGTGCAGGATCATGCTGAACACGACCGTCCCGTCCGCGGCGACCAGCTGGCAGCGGGGCCGCACGATGCCGGTGGCGGGGTTGCCGAACGAGGGTGACCCACCGAGGATTTCGACCCTCGCGGTGAGCACGTCCCCGGGGCGTACGGGCCGGTGATAGCGGATCTCGTCGACGCCCGGCGAGCCCGTACAGGAGCTGTAGGCGAGCATGCCGTCGACGTAGCGCCGCATGAACATCGACGCGGTGTGCCAGCCACTGGCGATCAGTCCGCCGAAGGGCGTCTGCGCGGCCAGTCGCGGATCGGTGTGGAAGGGCTGCGGGTCGAAGCGCCGGCCGAAGTCGAGCACCTCTTCCTCGCTCACGGTCACGGTGCCCAGTTCATGGACGTCACCGGTACGGAAGTCCTCGAAGTAGCGCATCGCGCCCCCTTGGGCTCAGGAGTTGTTTTCCCTAGCTCCACCAATGTACGAATCAACCATTTATTTTGTCAACCCAAATCTAGCACTCCGTCAGCCGGTTTCCGCGACCCATGCCGTAGCACGTCAACTCCCGTCCAGCGCCTGCGAGATGTCGGCCCAGAGGTCTTCGACGTACTCGATACCGACGGACATCCGGACCGTCCCCGCGCCAATCCCGGCGGCGGCCAGCGCGGGCCCGCCCAGCTCGCGGTGCGAGGTGGACGCGGGGTGGGTGACCAGGGTCTCCACGCCACCCAGCGAGAGAGCGAGCCGGGCGAGACGCACCCGTTCGACGAAGGCGCGGCCCGCCGCCCGCCCCCCGGCGAGCTCGAAGGAGACCATCCCGCCGCCGCCCGAGAGGACCTTGCGGGCGAGACCGTACGAGGGATGGCTCTCCAGCCACGGCCAGTGCACCGTCGCCACCGCCGGATGCGCGGCCAGCCGGCGGGCGACGGCCTCCGCGTTGAGGCAGTGCTGCGCCATCCGCAGCGGCAGGGTCTGGATGCCGCGCAGGGTCAGCCAGGCCGCGAACGGATCGGCGGTGGCGCCCAGTTCGACGGCCCGCGTCCACACGTGGCGGTGCAGCGCGGGGTCCGCGAAGACGGCCGCACCGCCGAGCACGTCGGAGTGGCCGCCCAGGTACTTCGTGGTCGAGTGCACGACGATGTCGGCGCCGAGTTCGAGCGGCCGGCACAGCACGGGCGAGGCGAGGGAGTTGTCCACCATGCCCACCACCCCCGACCGCCGTGCCGCCGCCAACAGCCCCGGCAGATCGGCCACTTCGCCGGTCGGATTGGCGATGGTCTCCAGGAGGAGGAGGCGCGTCGTGCCCCGCACGGCGCGCTCGAACTCCCCCACGTCGTCGCCGCCCAGGTACTGGACCTCGACCCCGAAGCGCCCGGCGAGGTCGGCCAGCACCGAGTACGTACCGCCGTACAGGCAGCGCTGCGCCAGCACATGGTCGCCGGGCTTCAGCAGCGCGAACAGCACCCCGCTGATCGCACCCATCCCCGACGCGGTGGCCATCGCCGCCGCCCCGCCCTCCAGGCCGGCCAGGGTCCGCTCCAGTGCCCGGACCGTCGGATTGCCCCGGCGGCTGTAGACGGCCTCGCCGTCGGGGCCGGCCATGGCCCGCGCGAGTTCGTCGGCCGAGTCGAAGGCGAAGGCGGACGACTGCACGAGGGGCACACTGAGCGGCCGACTCCCCTCTCCCAGCGGTTCGTTGACCACATGCACGGCGCGGGTCCGCACATCCATCGACACCTCTGTCGGGAAATCCATGGAACTTGCTCCTTCCGCACGCGCACGCACGCACGCACGCACACACACAGGAACGGGGCCGCCCGATGTCCGGTGGAGAGACATCGGGCGGCCCCGTGGCTGACGTTCTTCCGCTTCGGCTGCGCGGCAGCCCATCGGCTATACGCCGATCTGCTCGCCCTGCGGCGCGGCCTGCCGGTCGGCCGCCGCGGCGGCGGCCGACTTGTCGCCGCGCATCACCAGCAGCGTGATGACGCCACCGAGCGCGGCCACACCGGCGGCGCCGATGAACGCCGAGCTGAACCCGTCGGTCAGGGCCGGCAGATTGCCCAGCTCCCCCGCGCCCTGCGAGGTGGCGAGTGCGGTCAGCGCGGCCAGACCGAGCGCCGAGCCCACCTGGTAGGTGGTGTTGACGATGCCGGAGGCCAGGCCCGCCTGCTCCTGCGGGGCGCCGGACATCGCGGTCATCATCGCCGGGATGTACGCCAGGGACATGCCGAGCGCGGCGACCAGCGAAGCGGGCAGTACGTCGATCAGGAAGCTGCCCGTCGGCTCGACGGCCGAGAGCCACAGCAGCCCGAGGGCCAGGACCAGCAGGCCGCCGCCGATCAGCGGCTTGGCACCGAACTTGGCCATCAGCCGTGCGGTGATCATCGTCATGAAGATCATCAGGAGCACGGTCATCGGGAGCAGCGCGGCGCCGGACGCGAACGCCCCGTAACCCAGCACCTGCTGGAGGTAGAGATTGAGGAAGTACCACATCGGGATCCACGCGGCGCCGAGCAGCATCATCGACAGGTTGGCGGAGCCGAGGCGCGGCACGCGCCACACGCCGAGCGGCATCAGCGGCTCGCGGATGGACTTCTGGATCAGCAGGAAGAGCGCCAGCAGGGCGGCGGCGCCGATCAGCTGGAGGACGGTCCCGGTCGAGCCCCAGCCGACCTCGGGCGCCCTGACGACGGCGAACACGGCGAGCGCGAGACCGGCGGTGACGGCGACCGCGCCGAGCACGTCGACGGAGCCCCGGCGGCTCTCGACCGCGGGCAGCAGCTTGACCGCGGCGAGCGTGGCGAGACCGATCGGGATGTAGATGATGAAGACCCAGGGCCAGCTCAGCCACTCGGTGAACACGCCACCCAGGAAGACTCCGGCGGTGCCGCCCGCGGGGGCCGCCGCGCCGTAGAAGGCCATGGCCTTGCCGAGTTCCTTCGGGTTGTGCCCGAAGAGCATCATCAGCAGCGTCATCGCGGAGGGCGTGATCAGTGCGCCGCCGATGCCCTGGATACCGCGGCCTGCGACCTCGACCCAGGCGGTGGTGGCGGCTGCGGCGACGACCGAGCCGCCGATCATGACCACCCAGCCGGCCACGAAGATCTTTCGCGCGCCGATCAGGTCGGACAGCCTGCCGCCGAGCAGCAGCAGACCGCCGAACGCGATCACGTAGGCGTTGAACACCCACTGCAACTCGCCCTGCGAGAAGCCGAGATCCTTCTGCATCTCGGGGAGCGCGACCCCGATGATCGACGTGTCCATGATCACCATGAACTGCGCTGTGGCGAGCACGGCCAGTGCCCACCAGCGCTTGGGATTGACGGTTGTCATGACCCTACCCCTCTCTCCGGCATACCCCTAGGGGGTACCTACGACGATGGACATTAACATACCCCTCGGGGGTATGTAAGAGGGTGCGCGGGAGGTGTGCGGCAGCCCTGGGCCGGCCGCGCCGCCGACCGAGCAGAATGAGCACCATGGCCGACACCCCACAGCACCCCGCGCACGAGGACCTGCTACGCCGCTGGGCCGCCGCCGTGCCCGCCGGAGCCGCCGGTGCGCCGGACCCGCGCCCGTACGGGGAGAACCTCCTCGCGCGCTGGGCGGAGCCGCAGCGGAAGTACCACACCACCGACCACCTGATCGCGGTCCTCGACCACATCGACGTACTCGCCGGGCACGCGGACGAGCCGGATCTCGTGCGGCTGGCAGCCTGGTTCCACGATGCGGTCTACCGCCCGGACCGGTCGGAGAACGAGGAGCGCAGCGCGGTTCTCGCGGAGCGGGCGCTGGCGGAGCTGGGCCTCGACGAGGCGCGCACCGCGGAGGTCGCGCGCCTGGTCCGCCTCACCGTCACGCACGCCCCCGAGCCGGGCGACACGAACGGCGAGGCCCTGTGCGACGCGGACCTGGCGATCCTGGCGGCGGGCCCGACGCCGTACGCTCAGTACGCGGCGGCGGTGCGGCGGGAATACGGCTTCGTGCCGGACGAGGCGTTCAGGTCCGGCCGCGCGGCGGTGCTGCGCCAACTCCTTGAGCTGCCAACGCTGTTCCGTACGCCGCACGGGCGGGCTGAGTGGCAGGAGCGGGCTCGGCACAATCTGGCCACGGAGCTGGAGTTGCTGGCGGGGTAGTGGGCGCGGCCGCGCTGTTCCCCCCCGACCGCCCGCTTCCCGACATGGGGCGGCTCGACAGCGGACTCCGGGTCACCGGCGGCCGGAGCCCGCTTGCCTCTGGTTTCCGGGGGCGCGCCGCGCCGGGAATGTCATGGCCACCCAGAACGTTGACAACTGTCATGCCGAACTCCGCCGCCTCCCGCACGCGCATGCCGCTCGCCGTATACATACTCGGCCTGGCGGTCTTCGCTCTCGGAACCAGCGAGTTCATGCTGTCCGGCCTGCTGCCGCCCATCGCCGACGACATGGGCGTGTCCATCCCGAAGGCCGGGCTGCTGATCTCCGCCTTCGCGATCGGCATGGTGATCGGCGCGCCCCTGCTGGCCGTGGCCACCCTGCGGCTCCCCCGGCGTACCACCCTGATCGCCCTGATCACGATCTTCGGCCTCGGCCAGATCGCCGGTGCGCTGGCTCCCACCTACGAGCTGCTCTTCGTCTCCCGCGTCGTGAGCGCCCTCGCCTGCGCCGGGTTCTGGGCGGTGGGGGCGGCCGTCGCCATCGCCATGGTGCCGGTGACCTCGCGGGCCCGCGCCATGGCCGTCATGCTCGGCGGGCTGAGCATCGCGAACGTCCTGGGCGTGCCGCTCGGGGCGTTCCTCGGCGACAGCTTCGGGTGGCGTTCGGCGTTCTGGGCGGTGGCGGCGGCCTCGGCCCTGGCGCTGGTGGGCGTGGCCACGCTCATTCCGCGCATTCCGCTGCCCGAGGAGAAGCCCCGGCTCAAGCGGGAGCTGGGGATCTACCGCGACCGGCAGGTCTGGCTGGCCGTCGTCATGACGGCGCTCGCGGCGGGCGGAGTCTTCTGCGCGTTCAGCTATCTCGCGCCGCTGCTCACGGACGTGGCGGGGCTGGACGCGGGCTGGGTGCCGACCGTTCTCGGGCTCTTCGGTGTCGGCGCCCTGATCGGGACGGCCATCGGCGGACGGGTCGCCGACGCGCACCTCTTCGGCGTTCTGCTCAGCGGCATCGCGGCGTCCACCGTCTTCCTGGTGGCCCTCGCGCTCTTCGCCTCCACCGCGTGGCTCGCCGTCGCCCTGGCCTTCCTGCTCGGCGTCTCGGCCTTCTACACGGGGCCGGCGCTCAACGCCCGCGTGTTCAACGTCGCGGGCGCGGCCCCCACCCTGGCGGGCGCGACCACCACCGCCGCCTTCAACCTGGGCAATACGGGCGGCCCCTGGCTCGGCGGCACGGTCATCGACGCGGGCTTCGGCTTCGCCTCGACGGCGTGGGCGGGCGCGGCGATGACGGCTCTGGCGCTGCTGACGGTGACCGTCTCGCTGCGGGTGCGGCGCGGCGGCGGCTCGCGGGTCGTCGTCGGGTCGGCGGCGGATGCCGCGAAGGCGGCGGCTCCGGATTCGGCTGCTGCGCGCTGCCCCTGAGCCGGGCGGTTCGAGCGAGTGCCTCAAGCCGGGCGCGTCGAGCCGGGCGCATCAAGCCGGGCGCTGCGCGACTCGGGGGTCACGTCCGGTGCGTTCGGCTCGCACCCGGCGGCAAGCAGCCCGATCACCGCCCCTGCCACCAGCGACACGGCCAGCCAGGTCGTCGATCCGGACGCTCCAGCTGATCCGGTCGGCCCAGCTGATCCAGTCGGCCCGTGCGTGTCCGCTGTCATGTCCCGCTAGACGCGCGCCGGACGCCGCGGGTTCCCCCGGACAACACACCGGGGCCACCGGGCCCCGCTCACGCCGGGCGGCCCTTCGGCCGGCGCAGACCCGCCGCCGTGAGTCTGCGGACGAGCTCCTTCGAGCCGATCTCCACCGCGCCCGCGCCCACCGCGTCGACGTACCGCACCTCCGGCACGTCGTAGTGGTCCCGCTCGAAGGCCCTGGGCGGGCAGCCGATACCTGCCGCGAAGGTGTGCAGTTCCTCGTACGACGCGTCGCTGACCAGGTGCGACCACATCCGGCCGTGGCCGGGCCAGGTCGGCGGGTCGATGTACACCGTCACCGCAGGCCGCCCACCGGCGCGACGATCACGGCGGCCTTCGGGCAGACCCAGTGCGGGTCGGTGCCCAGCTCCGGCTCGATGTCCAGGGCATGCGGGTCCTCGTCGCCGCACACCGGGCACAGCGGCCAGCGCCCGTGCTGCTCAAGCAGCGCGTCCTGTACGTCCTGGGCCACGAGCCCCGCCACGAAATCGACCCCGGCGGGCCACTGCTCCACCCACCAGCGGCGGTGCACCACCGCGTCCTCGACCAGCGACACGACGTCGGCCTCGGCCACGTCGCGCGCCGCGAGGTCGGCCATCACCAAGGCGCGGGCGGCGTGCAGTGCCTGTTCGAGAGAGGAGGGTGTCTGGTCCATGCCCCCATTGTCGCGCGCGGCGCGGACGGCCGAAATCCGCCGACGATCAGTGTCAAAAAGTGGACCAATGGGGGGTTGACGACCTACCGTCGCGAAAATATCTTTCAGGAGTGACCAATGAAGTGAAGGAAATTTTCACGAGTGGTTCGGCGCCGCCCGCTCCGCCCGCCCCGGCCGCCCTCGCCGCGAAGGTGCGGACCCTCGCGCCGTCCATGACCCGCTCCATGCAGCGCGTCGCCGAAGCCGTGGCCGCCGACCCGGCCGGCTGCGCGGCGCTCACCGTCACCGGCCTCGGCGAGCTCACCGGCACCAGCGAAGCCACCGTGGTCCGCACCGCGCGCCTGCTGGGCTACCCCGGCTACCGCGACCTGCGCCTCGCGCTCGCCGGGCTCGCCGCCCAGCAGCAGTCGGGCCGGGCCCCCGCGGTGACCGCCGACATCGCGGTCGACGACCCGATCGCGGACGTGGTGACCAAGCTGGCGTACGACGAGCAGCAGACCCTCGCCGACACTGCGGCCGGCCTGGACACCGTGCAGCTCGGCGCCTCGGTCGCCGCCCTCGCCGGGGCGCGGCGCATCGACATCTACGGCGTGGGAGCGTCCTCCCTCGTCGGCATGGACCTCGCCCAGAAGCTGCTGCGCATCGGCCTGATCGCGCACGCGCACAGCGACCCGCACCTCGCCGTCACCAATGCCGTGCAGCTGCGGTCCGGTGACGTGGCGATCGCGATCACGCACTCCGGCTCCACCGGGGACGTCATCGAGCCGCTGCGCGTCGCCTTCGACCACGGGGCGACGACAGTCGCGATCACGGGCCGCCCGGACGGGCCCGTCTCCCAGTACGCGGACCACATCCTGACCACCTCCACCGCCCGCGAGAGCGAGCTGCGCCCCGCCGCGATGTCCAGTCGTACGAGCCAACTGCTCGTCGTGGACTGCCTGTTCATAGGCGTCGCGCAGCGCACGTACGAGACGGCCGCCCCCGCGCTCGCCGCCTCCTACGAAGCGCTCGCCCACCGCCACAGCCCCCGCAGCAGCCGATAGGCCCGTCCGGGCGATACGAGAAAGAGCCGCACCCCCCATGACCTCCACCGGCACCCACACGGACGACAGCACCTACGGCGATCTGCGCGCCGAGCTCGCCACGCTCACCACCGAGGCGTTCCGCCCCGAGCTCGCCGAGATCGACCAGCTCCCGACGGCCGAGATCGCCCGCATCATGAACGACGAGGACCGTACCGTCCCCGACGCCGTCGCCGCCCGGCTCCCGCAGATCGCCGCCGCGATCGACGCCACCGCCGAGCGGATGGCCCGTGGCGGCCGGCTGATCTACGCGGGCGCGGGCACGGCGGGGCGGCTCGGCGTGCTGGACGCCAGCGAATGCCCGCCCACTTTCAACACCGACCCGTCCGAGGTCGTCGGCCTGATCGCGGGCGGTCCGTCCGCGATGGTCAAGGCGGTCGAGGGCGCGGAGGACTCCAAGGCGCTCGCCGCCGAGGACCTGGACGGGCTCGGTCTCACCGAGAACGACACGGTCATCGGCATCTCGGCCTCCGGCCGCACTCCGTACGCGATCGGCGCGGTCGAGCACGCCCGTACGCGCGGCGCGCTCACCATCGGCCTGTCCTGCAACGCGGACAGCGCGCTGGCGTCCGCCGCCGAGCACGGTCTCGAAGTGGTCGTCGGGCCCGAACTCCTCACCGGATCAACCCGGTTGAAGGCGGGCACGGCGCAGAAGCTCGTCCTCAACATGATCTCGACGATCACGATGATCCGGCTCGGCAAGACCTACGGGAACCTGATGGTCGACGTACGCGCATCCAACGAGAAGCTGCGGGCCCGCTCGCGCCGCATCGTCGCGCTCGCCACCGGGGCGAAGGACGCGGAGATCGAGGCGGCGCTGGCCGCGACCGACGGCGAGGTCAAGAGCGCCATCCTCGTCGTCCTCGGCGCGGTGGACGCCCCCACGGCGGCCGCCCTCCTGACGGATTCCGCAGGCCATCTGCGCGCCGCACTCGCGGCAGCGGCCACCCCGCGCACCACCTGACCCGCGCTCTCCCCCCGCACAGCAAGGCACTACGCACCATGACCGAGAACAAGAACCGCGCCACCGCCGCCGCGATCCTTCCGCTGGTCGGAGGCGCCGGGAACATCACGTCGATCGTCCACTGCATGACCCGGCTCCGGCTGGGCCTGCGCGACCGCTCGCTCGTCCAGGACGAGCAGCTGAAGGCGCTGCCGGCCGTGCTGGGGGTGGTCGAGGACGACACGTATCAGATCGTGCTCGGCCCCGGCACGGTCGCCCGCGTCACCCCGGAGTTCGAGCAACTGGTCGCGGAGGAACGGGAGACCGCGCCCACCGCAGCCGCCGTCACCGCCACAGCCGCCGTCCCCGCCGGATCCGCCGCATCCGCCGTCACGGCGGAGGACCTGGCAGCGCAGGGCGCCGACCTGAAAGCCGAGCGCAAGGCGAGGAACGCCACGCCCTTCAAGCTCTTCCTGCGCCGCATCGCGAACATCTTCGTGCCGCTGATCCCGGCCCTCATCGGCTGCGGCATCATCGCCGGCCTCAACGGCCTGATGATCAACCTGGGTTGGCTGCCCGCCGTGACCCCCGCGCTCGCCTCGATCGCGTCCGGCTTCATGGCGCTGATCGCGGTCTTCGTCGGCTTCAACACGGCGAAGGAGTTCGGCGGTACGCCGATCCTGGGCGGCGCGGTGGCCGCGATCATCGTCTTCCCCGGCGTCGCGAACATCGAGGCGTTCGGCCAGAAGCTGTCGCCCGGCCAGGGCGGTGTGCTGGGCGCGCTGGGGGCGGCGGTCCTCGCGGTGTACGTCGAGAAGTGGTGCCGCCGCTGGGTCCCTGAGTCCCTCGACGTCCTCGTCACACCCACCCTGACCGTCCTGGTCTCCGGCCTGGTGACGATCTTCGGCCTGATGTTCCTGGCCGGTGAGATCTCCACGGCCATCGGCGACTTCGCCAACTGGCTGCTGGCCAACGGCGGCGCGGGCGCGGGCTTCGTGCTGGGCGGCCTGTTCCTGCCACTGGTCATGCTGGGCCTGCACCAGGCCCTCATCCCCATCCACACGACTCTCATCGAGCAGCAGGGCTTCACGGTCCTGCTGCCGATCCTGGCGATGGCGGGCGCGGGCCAGGTCGGCGCGGCGGCAGCGGTCTACCTCCGCCTCCCCCGCAACACCTCGATCCGCCGCACCATCAGGTCCGCGCTCCCGGCGGGCTTCCTCGGCGTGGGCGAACCGCTGATCTACGGCGTCTCGCTTCCGCTGGGCCGCCCGTTCGTCACGGCGTGCGTGGGCGGCGCGTTCGGCGGCGGCTTCGTGGGCCTGTTCAACCAGCTCGGCGACCAGGTCGGCTCGACGGCGATCGGCCCGTCCGGCTGGGCCCTGTTCCCCCTGATGGACGGCAACAAGGGCCTGGGCGCGACGATCGCGATCTACGCGGGCGGCCTGCTCGTCGGCTACCTGTCGGGCTTCCTCGCGACGTACTTCTTCGGCTTCACCAAGCCGATGCTGGAGGAGTTCAACGTGACCCCGGCGACGGAGGCGACGCGGCCGCCGGTGGCGTCGTCCACACCCCCATCGACGTCCGAGCCGGAACAGGAGCCGACCCCCGTCCGCGTCTGACGGGTGTCTTGTTGTCTTGTGTACGGGAACGGACACGCTGCGCCCGACGTGAGGCACGGGCAATGTCCTCTCCCGCACACAAGACGAACTGCCTCACCGCAGCCGTCCCTCCGCGTTGATCTCCCGCACCCGATCCCGCAGCGCCTCAGCCAGCCCGGTCCGCCGGATGTCCTCCGGCGGACAGTCCCACTCCGCGCCCCCACCCGCCGGCCGGAGCTGTACGTACGGGCCCACGCACCCCATGACCCGGCCCACGCGCCCGTCCCGCACGTCGACGGCGTACTCCCCCACCTCCGGCGGCCCCTCGCCCGTCACTGCTTGAGCCCCTGGAGCGCGATGGCCAGCCTCATCGCCGTGTCCAGGTTGCAGCGCCCGAGATCCACCAGCGGATCCGGGTCCTCGCTCGCCATCGACATCAGGTCCACCCGCAGCGACGGCAGCCTTACCGCCACCACCCCCAGCCCGTCCCGCAACTGGGCCACCACCTCTTCGGCCAGCCGCAGCCGCTCCGCCGATCGCACCACCATGACCAGGTACCTCCACGCTGAGTGTTCGCTTTCCTCACACAGCGTGGCCGGTCCCGGTCTAGCCTGACCAGAGGTGGCGATCCAACAACGCCACGTGTACGACAGGGGGTTAGCGTGCCCGGACCAAAGGATCTGGACCCGTCATCGTCACCGAGAGCCCTGCTCGGCGCGGAGTTGCGTCACGCGCGCGAGAAGACGGGGCTCTCCCAGGACGAGCTGGGCAGGCCGCTGTTCGTGAGCGGCTCGTTCATCGGCCAACTGGAGGCGGGAACACGGCGAATGCAGCCGGAGTACGCGCACCGGATAGACGAGATCCTGGACACGGACGGCTTCTTCACACGCAACTGCAAGGCGTCCAACAAGTCGCGGTATCCCGACCACTTCGCCGAGGCGGCGGAGGCGGAAGCAGTCGCGACGGCCATCAGGGAGTACGCGCCTCTGCTGATTCCGGGGCTGTTGCAGACGGAGGCGTATGCGCGAGCGGTTTTTCGCGCGTATCAGCCGACAGCGACCGAGGCCGTCATCGACGAGCTGGTGGCTGCCCGGCTCGACCGCGCACATCTCCTCGACGATCCAACAACGCCGTTGTTGTGGGCGGTCCTGGACGAGGCTGTGTTACGTCGACGGGTTGGCGGAGCTGCGGTGATGGGGGCGGCGCTGGGGCATGTGGCAGCACTGACTCGGAGCCACCGGATCATCATGCAGGTGCTGCCGTTCGCGGCGGGAGCGCACGCCGCCCTGAACGGCGCACTCAAGCTGATGACGTTCGAGGACGCCCCTCCGCTCGCCTATCTCGAAGTCCTGGGCGCGGGCCAGCTACAGGACTATCCAGCTACCGTCGCCCGATACGAACTGTCTTACGATTTGGTCGGGGCCTGCGCGCTGTCGCCGGAAGCCTCCCTGGCCTTGATCGAATCAGTGGCGGAGGATTACGTGCATGAAGACCAGCCCTGAGTACAACCTGAGCGGCGCGGAGTGGCGCAAGTCCACGCACAGCGGCGGTGACGGCGGCAGCTGCCTGGAGGTCGCCACCTGGCGTAAGTCCACCTACAGCGGCGGCGAGGGCGGCAACTGCCTCGAAGTCTCCGACCACCACCCCAGCCTCGTCCCCGTCCGGGACTCAAAAACCCCCGACGCCCCGGCGCTCGTGTTCCGGGCCGCCGCCTGGTCCGCGTTCGTCGCGGATCTCAAGCAGCGCTAGTCGCCGGTCGGCCCGGGGCTCAAGCTCCGGGCTCCGAGCGCTCTTAACAAGGAAGGGGTGGAGGGTCTCAACCCACCCACCCTCCCTGATCAGTTGGCTTTCCGCGTCCGGCTTGCCACGGAGAGTGATCAGGCTCTAACGTGCCCGAATAACGAACAACCCCCGCCGGTGTGCAACCACCGACGAGGGTCTAACCAACAAGATCGAAACGAGCGATCCCATGGCGTACAGCCAGCTTAATCCTGCCCCGCATCAGATGGCCAAGCCGGGCTACGGCAAACGGTCGACGCCCGACCAACTCGCCCGTACAGCAGACGATTTCGCGCACCTTCCGCGCCGGGAGGCCGCCATCGCGGCGTATCTCGACCGGGTCCCGGACGGCACGGACATCTCCGTGAAGACGCTGGCCAAGGTGCTCCCGTACGGCCAGTGCGCGCTCCGCACGGCCCTCAACTGCCTGCAGCGCGCCGGGCACTTGCGTAGAGGCAGCGAGCACGTCATCGGCTCGGGCAGCGCGCACTGGGTGACCCGTACGTGGTTCACGCGTACGGCACGTGACGACGCGTGGTGGGCGGCCTTCAGCCGGGGGGACGTACCGACGGAACCGTCCCCGCGCCCCACCCGCTCCCGGGCGTACGTCCTGCTCGCGGCGCTGGGGCGCAGTGCCTCCGTGATGTCGCTGTCGGCCGCCGACTGCGCGGCGCTGGAGCCGCTGGCGGACGAGTGGTTCAGCCGGGGTGCCACCGAGCAGGACGTGCTGCGGGCGCTCACCTCGGGGCTCCCCGCCCCCGTGCACAGCCCGGCCGCGCTGGCCCGAATCCGCCTGACCGCCAAGCTGCCGCCGGACCGCACGCCGCAGGCCCCGCCCCGCCCGGCGCTGCGCGTCCTGGAGTGCGCGAAGTGCGGCGTACCCGGCCGCCCGGAGGCCCTGCGCGGCGGCGCCTGCGCCGAATGCCGGGGCGAGCCCGCCCTCGTACGCGACACCGGCGGCCTCTCCCCGGCCGAGGTCCGCACCCGCGCGGCCGAGGTCAGAGCGGCGGCCCGGGCCACTCTCGCCGAGCCGGTGACCTAGGACCCGGCGCAGAACCGGTCACGTGCCGGGCGGTCGCCAGTGACCAGGTAGTCCGTCACCGCCCGGTCGCCGCACGCGTTGCCGTTCGCGACGTACGCGCCGTGGCCCGCCGCGTCCACGGTGACCATCCTGGCCCGAACCCCCAGCGCCGCGCGCAGCTTCAGCGCACCGGCGAGCGGGGTGGACGGGTCGCGCTCGTTCTGGATCAGCAGGATGTTGGACGGGGCCGAACGAGCCGGGCTCACCCAGGCGAAGATCTCCCGCATCGAGGGCGCCGACGCCGTACCGACGCTCGTTCTGCTGCGGCGCCTGACCGGAGCACTGGACGCCTCCCTGAACATCGCCCTGGACGACGACCGCGAGGAAGTCGTGTTCGTCGCCCACCCGGCCGCCTGACGCACCCGTTCGCCTGACGCACCCGTCCGGCGCGCGCCCGTACCCGGAAACGCCCGAGGGCGGCACCTCCGCGTGGAAGGTGCCGCCCTCGGATCCGTACAGCCATGTACCGCTGAGCCGTGGCTCAGAAGTCCATGTCACCGCCGGGCATGCCGCCACCGGCAGGCGCGGAAGACTTCTCCGGCTTGTCGGCGATGACCGCTTCGGTGGTGAGGAAGAGCGCAGCGATGGACGCGGCGTTCTGCAGGGCGGAGCGCGTGACCTTCGCCGGGTCGATGATGCCCTCGGCGATCATGTCGACGTACTCACCCGTCGCGGCGTTCAGGCCGTGACCGATGGGCAGGTTGCGCACCTTCTCGACGATGACGCCACCCTCAAGACCACCGTTGACGGCGATCTGCTTGAGCGGGGCCTCCAGGGCGAGCTTCACGGCGTTCGCGCCGGTCGCCTCGTCACCCGTGAGCTCGAGCTTGTCGAAGACCGCCGAGGCCTGGAGAAGCGCCACGCCGCCACCGGCGACGATGCCCTCTTCGACGGCCGCCTTCGCGTTGCGAACGGCGTCCTCGATGCGGTGCTTGCGCTCCTTGAGCTCGACCTCGGTCGCGGCGCCGGCCTTGATGACGGCCACGCCGCCCGCGAGCTTCGCCAGGCGCTCCTGGAGCTTCTCGCGGTCGTAGTCCGAGTCGGAGTTCTCGATCTCGGCGCGGATCTGGTTGACGCGACCCTGGACCTGGTCGCTCTCACCGGAGCCGTCGACGATCGTGGTCTCGTCCTTGGTGATGACGACCTTGCGGGCACGGCCGAGCAGGTCGAGACCGGCGTTCTCAAGCTTGAGGCCGACCTCCTCGGAGACGACGGTGCCACCGGTGAGGATGGCGATGTCGCCGAGCATGGCCTTGCGGCGGTCACCGAAGCCAGGAGCCTTGACGGCCACGGACTTGAAGGTGCCACGGATCTTGTTGACGACGAGCGTGGACAGTGCCTCGCCCTCGACGTCCTCCGCGATGATCAGCAGGGGCTTGCCCGACTGCATGACCTTCTCAAGCAGCGGAAGGAGGTCCTTCACGTTGCTGATCTTGGAGTTGACGATCAGGATGTACGGGTCGTCGAGCGACGACTCCATGCGCTCCATGTCGGTGGCGAAGTACGCCGAGATGTAGCCCTTGTCGAAGCGCATGCCCTCGGTGAGCTCAAGCTCGAGCCCGAAGGTCTGCGACTCCTCGACGGTGATGACGCCTTCCTTGCCGACCTTGTCCATCGCCTCGGCGATGAGCTCGCCGATCTGGGTGTCGGCGGCGGAGATGGAGGCCGTGGAGGCAATCTGCTCCTTGGTCTCCACATCCTTGGCCTGCTCAAGGAGCGCGGCGGAGACGGCCTCGACGGCCTTCTCGATGCCACGCTTGAGGGCCATGGGGTTGGCGCCTGCGGCGACATTGCGCAGGCCCTCGCGGACCAGAGCCTGGGCGAGGACAGTCGCGGTCGTCGTGCCGTCACCGGCAACGTCGTCGGTCTTCTTCGCGACTTCCTTGACCAGCTCGGCGCCGATCTTCTCGTACGGGTCCTCGAGCTCGATCTCCTTGGCGATGGAAACACCATCGTTGGTGATCGTGGGGGCGCCCCACTTCTTCTCAAGCACGACGTTACGGCCCTTGGGGCCGAGGGTTACCTTGACGGCGTCGGCGAGCTGGTTCATCCCGCGCTCGAGACCGCGCCGCGCCTCCTCATTGAACGCGATGATCTTAGCCATGTGAAGTGGTCCTCCCGGACTGGGGTGGAGAGCGATGGACTGAATGGCGCCCGCGACGGACGGCCTGCCTGCCTCGTGGTTCCTTGCCCCACCCGGCTTGCGGGCCTCGCCGACCCAGTCCTTCTGTCACTCTCACTAGGAGAGTGCTAACGCCAATGATTAGCACTCGGCCCCTTCGAGTGCAAGGCCGTCCCACACATACCGGGCGCGCGCCGGACGCGCGCCGGACGCGCGAAGGGCCCGCACCCGGTATGGGATACAGGCCCTTCGTGCGTGAGTTGTGTCGGTGGTCGATCGCGCCGAGATCAGACGGCGAGCTTGACCATGTCCGCCTGCGGACCCTTCTGGCCCTGCGAGATCTCGAACTCAACTCGCTGACCTTCTTCAAGGGTGCGGTAACCGTCCATCTGGATCGCGCTGTAGTGGACGAAAACATCCGCACCACCGTCGACCGCGATGAAGCCGTACCCCTTCTCCGCGTTGAACCACTTGACGGTGCCCTGAGCCATGCCTAACTCCCCTATTACTGGCCCTTGCACAGGCCCGCACTTCGCGGAACCCGGGTCAGACCTCACCCCCAGCAGCCCTCGAAAGAAGCAGGAGAGGGTGTGCGCCGGAACGCGTCGACCGCGGCTGAATGTATCCGCCCAACTGCCCTCTGCAACAGGTCAATCGGACGAGAATTCTGGGCACGACCGAACGCCCGAATGCGGGGAATTCACTGGATTCCAGGGCAAGTCGGGCCGGACAAAGCGTGCTTCAGCGGCAATTCGCTCGAACACTTTGGCTGTTTCTTGTCGCGCGGGATCGCATTCTCATATGCGCCGGGCACAAGCAGCGGAGGGGGCTTCCCCAACTGTACCGCGCTCAACCATAGAGAATTGCCCCCTCCGCTTCTGTCGCGGAGAGGGCAATTGTGTTGACTCCGGGTGGCCGGCCGGCCCGCGGACCGGCCGTGGATCAGCCGCCGGCGACCGCCGGGATGATCGAGACGCCGACGCCGTCCGGAGTGGCGGTCTCCAGACCGCTCTCGAAGCGCACGTCGTCGTCGTTCACGTAGACGTTCACGAAGCGGCGCAGCTTGCCCTGGTCGTCCAGCACGCGGGCCGCGATGCCCGTGTGGTTCTTCTCCAGGTCGGCGATGACCTCGGAGAGGGTCGCGCCCTCGGCCGCCACCTCGGCCTGGCCGCCGGTGTACGGACGAAGAATGGTCGGGATGCGAACTTTGACGCTCATACGAGGCCAGCCTCTCGGAAAGAGTCCAGGTTGGGGCGGATGACGGCGGACTGGCCCGTGGTCGGGGCCACCGCCTCAAGGGTCTTCAGGCCGTCGCCCGTGTTGAGCACGACCGTGGTCAGGGCCGGGTCGAGCAGACCGGCGTCGATCAGCTTCTTCGTCACGCCGACGGTCACACCACCCGCGGTCTCCGCGAAGATGCCCTCGGTACGGGCGAGCAGTTTGATGGCGTCCACCACCTGCTCGTCATTGACGTCCTCGACCGCGCCGCCGGTGCGGCGGGCGATGTCCAGGACGTAGGGCCCGTCCGCCGGGTTGCCGATGGCCAGCGACTTGGCGATGGTGTTGGGCTTCTGCGGCCGTACGACGTCGTGCCCGGCCTTGAAGGCCGTCGACACCGGCGAGCAGCCCTCGGCCTGGGCGCCGAAGATCTTGTACGGCTTGTCCTCGACCAGACCGAGCGCGATGAGCTCCTTGAGCCCCTTGTCGATCTTGGTGAGCTGCGATCCCGAGGCGATCGGGATGACGATCTGGTCGGGCAGCTGCCAGCCGAGCTGCTCGCAGATCTCGTACGCCAGCGTCTTGGAACCCTCGCCGTAGTACGGGCGCAGGTTGACGTTGACGAAGCCCCAGCCCTCGCCCAGCGGGTCGCCGATGAGCTCGGAGCAGAACCGGTTCACATCGTCGTAGTTGCCCTCGATGCCGACCAGGTCGCCGCCGTACACCGAGGCCATGATGACCTTGCCCTGCTCCAGGTCGTGCGGGATGAACACGCAGGACCGGAAGCCGGCCTTGGCGGCGGCGGCGCCGACCGCGCCCGCCAGGTTGCCGGTGGAGGAGCAGGAGAGGGTGGTGAAACCGAAGGCGCGGGCGGCCTCGACGGCGATGGCGACGACGCGGTCCTTGAAGGAGTGCGTCGGGTTGCCCGAGTCGTCCTTGACGTACAGGCCGCCGGTGACGCCCAGCTCACGGGCGAGGTTGTCGGCCTTGACGAGCTTGGTGAAGCCGGGGTTCAGGCTCGGCTTCGACGCCACGTCGGCGGGGACGGGCAGCAGGGGGGCGTAGCGCCAGATGTTCTCCGGGCCGGCCTCGATCTGCTTGCGCAGGGATTCCGCGTCACCGAGCGGAAGGTCGTATGCGATCTCAAGGGGACCGAAACAGGAAGAACAGGCGAAGATCGGGCCGAGTTCAAAACGCTCTCCGCACTCACGACAGGAAAGCGCCGTGGCGGGTCCGAGGTCTACTGCGGCTTTTACGGTGTGCGCTTCAGCGGTGGTGCTTGCTTCAGCGGCGACGGTCTGCGAAGCCATAATGGCGAGGCCCTTTCTCCTCATCTTCCCCGCGACGAATTTCGCCACGAGACGGAATTGGCACCTTCCCCGCCGTGACCTCTCGGTCGGCTGGGTGGTTGCCGGGACTTCAACGGGCCGTTCCCTCAGTCCCTCTGGATGAGCGCTATGGCACCGGACCGGGGTCCGGGCATTTGTCCGCGTGGTGGCCCCCGACATGCGACGGTCATCCGCGTTGTTCAAGACTGTAACCGAACCCCCGGAGGGTCGAGGTAGTCGTCCGCACCGCGA
Source organism: Streptomyces sp. A5-4 (assembly GCF_051131715.1). NCBI lineage: Bacteria > Bacillati > Actinomycetota > Actinomycetes > Kitasatosporales > Streptomycetaceae > Streptomyces > Streptomyces sp. A5-4. The sequence goes on from NZ_CP178591.1 coordinate 3,417,518, forward strand.
GATGGATCACACGGCAGTCACACAGCAGGGAGAACGCACGTGCTGGAAGAGGTGGAGCGCTGGCTGTCCCGGCGGTCCTGGTCTGCGGCGGACCGCCCGCTCGACCAGCTGATGGCGGCCAAAAAGCGGCGCGGCGCCACCATCAGTGTCGTCCTGCCGGCCCTCGACGAGGAGGCCACGGTCGGCGCGATCGTCGCCACGATCCGGCGTGAGCTGATGGCGGCCGTGCCGCTCGTCGACGAGCTGGTGGTGATCGACTCCGGCTCCTCGGACGGCACGGCGGAGGTGGCCGCGGCGGCGGGCGCCCGGGTGGTGCACCGCGACGCGATACTGCCGAGGGTGCCCGCCGTGCCGGGCAAGGGCGAGGTGCTGTGGCGGTCACTGCTGGTGACCAGTGGTGACATCGTCTGCTTCATCGACGCGGACCTCAGGGACTTCTCCGCCTCCTTCGTCTCCGGCGTCGTCGGGCCGCTGCTCACCGATCCCGATGTGCAGTTCGTGAAGGCGATGTACGACCGCCCGCTCGGCGAGGCCGCAGGCCAGGGCGGGCGGGTCACGGAGCTGGTGGCCCGGCCGCTGCTCAATCTGCACTGGCCGCAGCTGGCCGGATTCGTCCAGCCACTGGGCGGCGAGTACGCGGCGCGGCGCTCGCTCCTGGAGCGGCTGCCCTTCCCCGTCGGTTACGGAGTGGAGCTGGGACTGCTCGTCGACTCGCTGCACACCGTGGGTCTGGACGCGCTGGCCCAGGTCGACGTGGGCGTACGCAAGCACCGCCACCAGGACGGGCAGGCGCTGGGGCGGATGGCGGCGGCGATCTACCGGACGGCCCAGCTGAGGCTTTCCCGGGGGCACCTGGTGCGGCCCGCGCTCACCCAGTTCGAGCGCGGCGCGGAGGGCTTCGTACCGCGCACCACGGCCGTGGACACCGAGGAACGGCCGCCGATGCGGGAGATCGAGGAGTACCAGGAGCGGCGCGCGGCCTGATCGCACAGCACGACGGGGCCCGGTCGTACGTTTGAGCGTTTCCAGGACGGGCTAGGTTCGCGACATGGTTTCCCAGCCCGGTGCTCAGGTCCTCGTCGCGTCCAACCGCGGCCCCGTTTCGTACGCGCTCGCCGAGGACGGCTCGCTCACGGCCAGCCGGGGCGGGGGTGGTCTGGTCTCCGGCCTGTCGGCGATCGGCCCCGACACGGACGCCGTGTGGGTGTGCGCGGCGCTCGGCGACGGCGACCGCGAGGCGGTACGGCGCACCGGCGGCATGCTCGACCCGGCGGAGACCGGCGGGCAGCGGGTACGGATGCTCGGAATCGACCAGGAGGTCTACGCCGACGCGTACAACGAGATCGCCAACTCGACGCTGTGGTTCGTCCACCATCTGCTGTACCAGACGCCGCTGGAGCCCGTCTTCGGTGCGGAGTTCCGGGCGCGCTGGGCGTCGTACGAGAAGTACAACGCGGCGTTCGCGGAGGCGCTGGCCGAGTCGGCGGCCGAGGGCGCGGCCGTGCTGGTCCAGGACTACCACCTGGCGCTGGTCCCCGGGCTGCTGCGCGAGCTGCGGCCCGATCTGCGGATCGGCCACTTCTCGCACACCCCGTGGGCGCCGGTCGACTACTTCCGGATGCTGCCCGACGACATCGCCGCGCAGCTGCTGCGCGGCATCCTCGGCGCGGACCGGGCGGCGTTCCTGACCCGGCGCTGGGCGGACGCGTTCGCGGCCTGCTGCACGGAGCTGCTCGGCGCCGACGCGCTCGCCTCGACGGAGCTGGGGGTGCACGGCCTGGGCGCCGACGCGGACTTCCTGCGGGAGCGCTCGCACCGGCCCGACGTGGCGGAGCGGATGGCGGCGCTGCGCGAGCAGATCGGTGCGGGTCGCAAGACGGTGGTGCGGGTGGACCGCACGGAGCTGTCGAAGAACATCGTGCGCGGGCTGCTGGCGTACCGGCAGTTGCTGCGGGACCGGCCCGAGTGGCGCGAGAAAGTGGTGCATGTCGCCTTCGCGTACCCGTCGCGGCAGGACCTGGCGATCTACCGCGAGTACACCGCGGAGGTCCAGCGGACCGCGGACGCGGTCAACTCCGAGTTCGGTACGGAGAGTTGGACCCCGGTGATCCTCCACGTCAAGGACGACTTCGCCCGCTCCCTGGCGGCGTACCGGCTGGCGGACGTGGCCCTGGTCAACCCGATCCGCGATGGCATGAACCTCGTCGCGAAGGAGGTCCCGGTCGTCTCGGACGAGGGCTGCGCGCTGGTGCTCTCGCGGGAGGCGGGGGCGTTCGAGGAGCTGGGCCAGGACGCGCTGGTGGTCAACCCGTACGACGTGCTGGCGACCGCGGACGCGTTGCACGCGGGGCTGTCCATGGGGGCGGACGAGCGCGCGGAGCGGACGAAGCGCCTGTCCGCGGCGGCGACGGCGCTCCCGCCGCAACAGTGGTTCCTGGACCAGCTGGAGGCGGTTCGAAGTCGCGACTGAGGCGGGTGCGGGTGGGCCCGCTGCGCGGGCTTTCCCCTACCCGCCCCTTCCCGAAGTCCTCCAACGCCGGACGGGCTGGACAGGTGGGCGGGGCGGGGAAGCGCGGGGTGGCTACGGGCCCCGGTCCCGGACCTCAAGCGCCGCACGGGCTGAATGGTTGCCGCACAGCTGAAGACCTGTTGCACCCTGCGAGCGCAGCCGCGGAAAAATTGGCCCGTCCGGCGCTTGAGGACACGCCCGAAGGGCGTTCCGGGGGCTGGGGGCTCGTCCCCAGCTTCGGGAAGGGGGCGGGGTAGGGGAACAGCGCCGCAGCACCCGCACCCTCTGCCTAGCTCGTCACCCTCGCCAGCTCCCCCAAAAGCTCCACCACCGCCGCCGGCCCCGGCAGCACCAGGTCCGCCCGTTCCGCCAGCTCCGGGACCTCCGTGCCGCTGCACACCAGCAGGCCCGGGATCCCCTCCGCCCGCAGCTTCTCCACCGCCGCGAACGCCGCCAGGTCGCCGAGGTCGTCCCCGGCGTAGAGCACGCACGACGCGTCCACCTCGTGCACGTACTCCCCCAGCGCCACACCCTTGTCCACGCCCGGCGGGCGCAACTCAAGGACCAGGCGCCCCGGTTCGACGATGAGGCCGTGTCGCGCGGCCAGCTCCGCGAGGGGCCCGCGCAGCGCTTCGAACGCCGCCTGCGGGTCGGCCGCACGCCGGGTGTGCACCGCGACGGCCTGCCCTTTCTCCTCTATCCAGGAGCCCCGCCACGCGCCGATGCCGTCGAGGAAGCCGGGCAGCTCGGCCCGTGCGGCCCGCACACCGGGGTGCGGGGCGGGGGCGTGCACCGTGCCGGACACCGCGTCCCAGCGCTCCGCCCCGTAGTGGCCGAGCACCACGAGGTGCTCCAGGCCGGGCACCCCGGCGAAGCCCCCGTAGCGGACCGCGACACCCGCCGGGCGCCCGGTGATCACGGCGACCGACCCGACCCGCGGCGCGAGCGCGGCGAGCGCCGGCACCGCGCCGGGATGCGCGCGGGCCTGCTCAGGGTCGGCGACGATCTCGGCGAGCGTGCCGTCGAAGTCGAGCCCGACGACGGCCCGTCCGGGCTCGGCCAGCAGCGCGGCGAGGCCGTCACGGCCGCCGGGCGTGGCCGGGATGAAGTCGGTCGGCAGGGAATGCGGTTGGCTGCCCATACTCCCGACCCTACCGGCGCGGGGGGCGTCCGCCAGAGGGCCGGGCAGGAGTTCCGGCGCGCTCAGCGCCGCTCGCGACGGGCGTCGCGCACCCGGCGCAGCCGGTTGACCGTGACGGGGTCGTGCGCCAGCGCGCGCTCGTCGTCGAGGAGGGCGTTGAGGAGCTGGTAGAAGCGGGTCGGCGAAATGCCGAGCTGCTCCCTTATGGCCCGTTCCTTGCTGCCGGGCCCGGCCCAGGACTGCCGCTCGACGGCGAGCACCGCACGGTCGCGCTCCGGGAGCTCGGGTCCGTATACGTCCGCGTCGTCGTCGGGGTGAGGGGCAGGCATCCGGCCAGTTTAGGCCGGTGCCTGCCACCGGCTCCAGCGCTGCGCGCTACTCCGCGTTCTCCGTCGCCGCGGCCTCGCGCCCGATCGCCCCCAGCACGCTGGCCGGGTCGCCGTCCGACTCCACCGTCGAACCGATCTGCTTCTTGACGCTCTCGCTGACCTTCGCCCAGGACGTCTTGCCGACCGGCGGCAGGGTCGAGTCCGGCAGGGCGTCCAGGAACTGCCACAGGTCCTTGTGCGCCGGGTCCTTGCCCATCGACTCGGAGGCGGAGACGGTGACCGGCAGGATGTCGTTCTTGTCGGCGAATTCGAGGACGTTGTCGTCGCTGTACGCGAAGTCGAGGAAGGTGCCGATCTCCTTGCGGTGACCGTTCTGCTTGAAGCCCATCACCCAGTCGGCCACGCCCATGCTCGATTTGGCCTTGCCGTCGGGGCCGGGCAGCGGCACCATGCCGAACTTCACGCCCTTGCCCTTGGCCTGCTGCATGAGCGAGGGGTGGCCGTTGAGCATGCCGACCTGGCCGCCGGAGAACGCCGCGAAGGCGTCCTTGCGGTTGAGCTTGCCGGGGGCGACGGGGCCGGTCAGGCCCTCGCCGACGAGGTTGTCCTTCAGCCAGCGGAACGCCGCGACGTTCTGCTCGGAGTCGACGGTGTACGAACCGACCGAGTCGGTGTAGCCGCCGCCGCCGCTGAGCATCCAGTTCATGGTCTCGGCCTGCGCCTCTTCGCTGCCGAGCGGCAGCGCGAAGGGGAACTTCACGCCCCGCGCCTTGAGCGTCTTGGCCGAACTCTCGATGTCGTCCCAGGTCTTGGGGGCCTTCAGGCCGGCCTGCGAGAACAGCGTCTCGTTGTAGAAGAGCAGCCGGGTGCTGGCGACGAACGGCATGCCGTACGCGACCCTGCTGACCTCGCCCGCGTCGGCGAGCGGCGCCAGGAAGTTGGCCTGGGTGGGGATGGAGAGCAGGTCGTCCACCGAGTAGAGCTTGTCCTGGGCCGCGTAGTCGGCGTACGCACCGATCTGCGCGATGTCGGGGGCCTTGCCGGCCGCGACCATCTCGGCGACCTTGCGGTCGACGTCCGTCCAGCTGATGACCTCGACGTCGACCTTGATGTCCTCGTGGGCGGCCTCGAAGTCGGTGGCGACACCGTCCCAGTACTGCTGGGTGGTGTCCCCGCCGTCGAGGTCGTAGTCCGCGGCGACGAGTTTGAGGGTGACGTCGCCGCCGGAGCCGCTGCTACCGCACCCGCCCAGCGCCACTGTCATGCCCAGTGCTGCCGCTGTCGCGGTCAGGCCCAAGAAGCGCCGATGCACAGCCCTTTTCCCACCCTCGAATTCGTTGCCCGAGACGATCCCCACGCATGTCGGACAAGTGTATGAGCTGCAATGTTCACCTACTGCGGGTAATGAGGTCTACACCACCCCGGTCTCGCTTCTGCAACACCTTTCGCGACAGGCACCCGGGCTGCTATGCACGTCCCGTCGACTGTTCGCCCCAGAGTTACGCCTTGCCGCACAGCTACGTCATCTCGCACCGCCAGACCACGAGGAGCCGCACCAGATGTCCCGTACCGCGACAGAGATAGCCACCCAGCCCACCTGCTGGCGACGCGCGGCCGAGGCCGCCGCGGCGTTCGACGGACTGCCGCAGCCGGGCGAGCGGGTCGCCGTCACGGGCTGCGGAACGTCATGGTTCATGGCCATGGCGTACGCGGCGCTGCGGGAGGCGTCGGGGCAGGGCGAGACGGACGCCTTCGCCTCCTCGGAGTTCCCGGTGGGCCGGTCCTACGACCGGGTCGTGGCCATCACCCGCTCGGGCACCACGACCGAGGTGCTGGAACTGCTCGGCGCGCTGCGCGGCAAGATCGCCACGCTCGCGCTGACCGCCGACCCCAAGACGCCGGTGATGGACGCTGCGGACACCGTCGCGGTGCTCGACTGGGCGGACGAGGAGTCGGTCGTCCAGACCCGCTTCGCCACCACGGCGCTGGCGTTCCTGCGGGCGGGCCTGGAGGTGTCCGGACCACTGCCCGCCGGGGTGAAGACGGTGGCCGAAGCCGCGGTGGACGCGGAGCTCGCGGTCACCGAGCCGCTGCCCGAGGCGGCCGTCTCGGCGGAGCAGTGGACGTTCCTGGGGCGCGGCTGGACGTACGGGCTGGCCCAGGAGGCCGGGCTGAAGATGCGCGAGGCGGCGGGCGCGTGGACGGAGTCGTACCCCTCGATGGAGTACCGGCACGGTCCGATCGCGATCACCGGCCCCGGCCGGGTGGCGTGGGTCTTCGGCACGCTGCCGGAGGGGCTCGCCGGTGACGTGGCCCGGGTCGGCGGCACGGTGGTCAACCGCGCGTCTGCGGACCCGATGGCGGACCTGATCCGCGCGCAGCGCCTCGCGGTGGTCCTGGCGGAGGCGAAGGGCTACGACCCGGACCGTCCGCGGAACCTCTCGCGCAGCGTGATCCTGACAGAGGCTTAGGCCGATCGGCGGGGCCGGGCGGGCCGGACTTCGGCCCGCCCGGCCCCGCCGTGCCGTGTCCCCTGGCCCGTCCGGCGAAAAAATCGTCGCCCCGCGCAACCATCACACGTAAGTGGACTAGACCTTTCTGCGGTCGACGCGCGACACTGTCCCTCGTGAGACACGTCATCGCCCTCGATGTGGGCGGCACCGGAATGAAGGCCGCGCTGGTCGGAGCCGACGGCGCGCTGCTCCACGAGGCGCGCCGGGCCACCGCCAGGGAGCGGGGGCCCGAGGCCGTCGTCGAGTCGATCGTCGGCTTCGCCGCCGAGCTGCGCGCGTACGGCGAGGAGCATCTCGGCGAGAGCGCCGCCGCGGCGGGCGTGGCCGTCCCCGGCATCGTCGACGCCGAGAACGGCATCGCCGTCTACGCCGCCAACCTCGGCTGGCGCGACGTACCGCTGCGCGAGCTCCTCAGCCGCAGGCTGCACGGCACCCCCGTCGCCCTCGGCCACGACGTCCGCACCGGGGGCCTGGCCGAGGGCCGGATCGGCGCGGGCAAGGGCACCGACCGGTTCCTGTTCGTACCGCTCGGCACCGGGATCGCCGGGGCCATCGGGATCGACGGCAGGATCGAGGCGGGCGCCCACGGGAACGCGGGCGAGATCGGGCACATCGTCGTACGCCCCGAAGGACCCCCGTGCGGCTGCGGCCAGCGCGGCTGCCTGGAGCGACTGGCCTCCGCGTCCGCCGTCTCCGCCGCCTGGGCCGCCGCGTCCGGCGACCCCGGGGCCGACGCCGCCGACTGCGCGAAGGCCGTCGAGTCGGGCGATCCGGCGGCCTGTCTGGTCTGGCGGACGGCGATCGACGCGCTCGCCGACGGGCTGATCACCGCCCTCACCCTCCTCGACCCCGGCACCCTGATCATCGGTGGCGGACTGGCCGAGGCGGGGGAAACCTTGTTCATACCCCTGCGGGCGGCCGTCGCGCGACGCGTCACGTTCCAAAAGCTCCCCCACATCGTGCCGGCCGCCCTCGGGGACACCGCCGGGTGCCTGGGCGCGGGGCTGCTCGCCTGGGACCTGCTCGACTCGCAATCCATGGAATCCACGGAGGTATCCGCCTGATGGCCGGACGCGCTGCAAGCAAGGTTCTCTCCGGCGCCAGGGTGGTGCTTCCGACCGGGACCGTCGAGAACGGCCGGGTCATCGTCGAGGGCGACCGCATCGTCGGCGTCGCCCCGGACGACGCGCCCTCCCTCGACCTGTCGGGGCACTGGATCGTCCCGGGCTTCGTCGACATGCACGTGCACGGGGGCGGCGGCGCGTCGTTCACCTCGGGCACCGCCGACGACGTGCTCAAGGGCGTACAGACGCACCGCGAGCACGGCACCACCACCATCGCCGCTTCGACCGTGACCGGCGAGATGAACGTGCTCGCCAAGCAGGCCGCGCTGCTCTCCGAGCTGGTCGAGCAGGGCGATCTGGCGGGCATTCACTTCGAGGGCCCGTTCATCTCGCCGTGCCGCAAGGGCGCGCACAGCGAGGGCCTGCTGCGCGATCCCGACCCGGCGGAGGTCCGCAAGCTGATCGACGCCGCGCACGGCACGGCGAAGATGTTCACGCTGGCCACCGAGCTGCCCGGCGGCATCGACTCCGTGCGGCTGCTCGCCGAGCACGGGGTGATCGCCGCGATCGGCCACACGGACGCGACGTACGAGCAGACGGTGGAGGCCATCGACGCGGGCGCGACCGTGGCCACGCACCTCTTCAACGCGATGCCGCCGCTGGGCCATCGCACGCCGGGTCCCATCGCCGCGCTCCTGGAGGACGAGCGGGTCACCGTCGAGCTGATCAACGACGGCACACATCTGCACCCCGCCTCGCTCCAGCTGGCGTACCACCACGCGGGCGCGTCCCGGGTCGCGTTCATCACGGACGCGATGGACGCGGCCGGTTTCGGTGACGGCATGTACGACCTCGGGCCGCTCGCCGTCGAGGTCAAGGACGGGGTCGCGCGCCTGGTCGACGGCGGGTCGATCGCGGGCTCCACGCTCACGCTCGACACGGCGTTCCGGCGCGCGGTGACCGTCGACAGGCTGCCGGTCGACGACGTCGTACGGTCCATCTCCGCCAACCCGGCCCGGCTGCTCGGTGTGGACGACCGGGTCGGCTCGCTGGAGCCCGGCAAGGACGCGGACCTGGTCGTGCTGGACGCGGACTTCCGGCTCAGGGGCGTCATGCACAAGGGCGCCTGGGTGATCGAGCCCAAGATGGGCTGATCCCACGGACCGCACGCGTTCGACGGACCGCACGGACCACACAGGCCGTATGGACCGCACAGACCAACCACACAGGCCGCACGGACCGCACATGCCACACGGACCACACCTGCCGCACACGTCGCGTCGCGCCGCACAAGCCGCACAAGCCGCGCCCCACAGGTCGCACCAGCGAACGAGATCAGCGTGAGACCAGGCGGCCGGCCGATGGCTATGGGCCGACCGCCATCTCTTTGGCATGATCGCCCCGACAGGCGCCGACCCGAGAACGCGCGCTTCCCATCGGCCCTCCGGAGGCGATTCGGGTGATCCTCACCGTCACGCTGAACACCGCGCTCGACCTCACCTACCGCGTCCCCGCCCTCACACGGCACGGCTCGCACCGGGTGACCGACGTCGCGGAGCGCCCCGGCGGCAAGGGCCTCAACGTGGCGCGGGTGCTGGCGGCGCTGGGCCACGAGAGTGTCGTGACGGGCTTCGTGGGCGGGTCGGCCGGCGCGGACGTGCGCCGCCTGCTGGCCGGCTTCCCGCCCGTCGACGCGCTGGTGGCGGTGGCCGGGAACACCCGGCGCACCATCGCCGTCGTCGACGCCGCCACCGGCGACACCACCCAGCTCAACGAGCCGGGCCCCGTCGTCACGCCCGAGGAGTGGGCCGCGTTCCTGACCTCGTACGACGCACTGCTGCGCGAAGCGGAAGCGGTGGCCCTGTGCGGCAGCCTGCCGTCCGGCATCCAGGTCGGCGCGTACGCCGAACTGATCCGCCGGGCCAAGGCCGCCGGCGTCCCCACGCTCCTGGACACCAGCGGCGAGCCCCTGCGCCGGGGCATCGCCGCCCGCCCCGACCTGATCAAGCCCAACGCCGAGGAACTCGCACAGCTCACCGGCGACCACGACCCGCTGCGCGCCACCGCCGACGCGCGACGCCGCGGCGCACGCTCCGTGGTGGCGTCGCTGGGCCCGGCGGGCCTGCTCGCGGCCACCTCCGACGGCTGGTGGCGCGCGGCCCCGCCCGCCAGGGTCAAGGGCAACCCGACCGGCGCGGGCGACTCGGCGGTCGCCGGGCTGCTCTCCGGCCTCGTCGAACGGCTCCCGTGGCCGCAGCGGCTGGCCCGCGCGGTGGCCCTGTCGGCGGCGACCGTGCTGGCACCGGCGGCGGGCGAATTCGACCCGAAGACGTACGAAGACCTGCTGCCGCGGGTCGAGGTGACCACGCACCCGAACGTGACCTGACCCGCACCAGCACCAGCACCAGCACCAGCACCAGCACCAGCACCAGCACCGACCCCAGGGGATCCCATGCCACTCGTCAGCACCGGCGAACTCGTCACCGCCGCCCGCACCGCCGGCCACGGCCTCGCCGCCTTCAACGTGATCACGCTGGAGCACGCGGAGGCGATCGCCGCCGGGGCGGAGCGGGCCGGGGCACCGGCCATCCTCCAGATATCGGAGAACGCGGTGAAATTCCACGGCGGCGACCTCGCCCCCGTCGCCGCCGCTGCCGCGGCCGTCGCCCGCGCCTCGTCCGCCCCCCTCTCGCTCCACCTCGACCACGTGGAGTCGGTCGAGCTGCTGCACGCCGCGCATTCGGCGGGCTTCAGCTCGGCGATGTTCGACGCGTCGAAGCTGAGTTACGAGGAGAACGTGCGGGCCACCGCCGAAGCCGCCCGCTGGGGCCACGAGCGCGGCATCTGGATCGAGGCGGAGCTCGGCAAGGTCGGCGGCAAGGACGGCGAGCCCCCGCTGGACGCACACGCGCCGGGCGTCCGCACGGACCCGGCGGAGGCGGAGGGCTATGTGGCCGACACCGGCGTGGACGCGCTGGCCGTCGCGGTCGGCTCCTCGCACGCGATGACGGACCGCACGGCGGCCCTGGACCACGAACTGATCGCCGCCCTGCGCGACGCGGTCCCGGTGCCGCTGGTGCTGCACGGCTCGTCGGGCGTACCGGACGAGGAGATCCGCCGGGCGGTCGCGGCCGGCATGGTCAAGATCAACGTGGGCACGGCCCTGAACACGGCGTTCACCGGCGCGGTCCGGGCCCACCTCACGGCGAACCCGACCACGGTCGACCCCCGGAAGTACCTCGTCCCGGCTCGCGAGGCGATGGCCGGGACGGTGGCGCACTTCTTGGGGCTGGTGCGGGGCTAGCCCTTGCGGGCAGGGCTCACTTGATGTGGCCGGCCTTCAGTTCGACCTGGTCGAGGTTGGCCTCGCACGAGTCGCCGTCACCGCAGGAGATCACGAAGGTGGTCTCCCCCTGGGGGAGGTTCACGTACGCGTAGGTGTTGGTCCAGCCCTTGTCCCAGGCGCCTTCCGCCGCGTTCGCGAAGTTCCCCAGGTTGAGCTTGCGGCCGGAGTCCTTGCCGTTGACCGTGAGCGACATCTTGGCGTCCTTACCGGGCACGCCGTAGTTGATGGACAGCGAATAGGCACCGGCCTTGGGCACCTTCGCCGTCCACGTGACGGCGGCCCCCGGCGTGTTCAGCGGGACGTACGCCCCGCTCGAAGACTTGGCGCCGGGGATCGCTGTGTCCGTGGACACACCGGTGAGCTTCAGCGAAGCCGCGTCCTGCTTGGGCAGGTCAACGGGCTCGTTCGGCTTCTTCGTCGGGTCCTTGCTCGGCTCGACGGACTCGCTGCTGGACGAGCCGCCGCCCGTCGCTCCGGCCTCGGAGCCCTTGTCCTTGTCGTCGTCGCCGCCGCCGAATGCCAGCGCCGCGCCGATGCCGATGACCACGACCGCGACCACCGCCACCGCGCCGACCAGCAGGCCCTTGGTGTTGGGACCACGGCCGCCGTCGCCCTGCGCCTGCATCCGGCCGGTGGGAGCGCCGGAACGGTGCTGCTCGGGGGCCGCGTAGTGCGCGTTCGGCTGGCTGTAGTTCTGCTGGCCGTACTGCTGCTGCGGGGGCACCTGCTGCCCGTACTGCTGCTGGGGCGGCTGGCCGTACTGCTGCTGCTGCCCGTACTGGCGCTCGCCGACCGTCCGCACCTGGTTGTACGAAGTTCTGGGCACCCCGGGCTGCGAGGCGGGACCCGGGTAGCCGTAGCCGCCGCCCGAGCCGGGCGGGGTGGCGCCTGCCGCCTTGCCGTCCTCGTAGAGGTAGCCGAACGGATCGTCGTCCTCAGGCTTGTTCGTGCCGTTGTTCCCGGCCGTCATCCCTGGTCACTCCTCACCATGTTCGCCAGCCGTCGCCGACCGGGCGAGCCTACCCCGAACGGGCAAGTCGAAGGTTTGGCGCAGACCACGGCGCGGTAGTACTCGGAGTTCCGCGGGGAACCCGGGAGGGCCTAGCCCGCCCGGCGGTGGACCTTCGCCCGCGAGCGCTTCTCGATGTACATCCGCTGGTCGGCGGAGCTCAGCACCTCGTCGACGGACATCCCGCAGCTCGCCCAGCCGATGCCGAAACTGGCCCCGACCCGGACCGCCCGGCCGTCCACCCGGATCGGCGGAATGATTGCGTTCCGCAACCGTACGGCGAGGTCGGCCGCGTCCGCGCTGCCGAGGCCGTCGGCCAGGACGACGAATTCGTCACCTCCCAGGCGGGCGACCGTATCGCCGTCGCGGACACAGGTCGTGAGCCGCCGCGCGACTTCGACGAGGACCGCGTCACCGGTGTTGTGCCCGAACCGGTCGTTGATCGACTTGAAGCCGTCCAGGTCGCAGAAGAGGACGGCGAGGCCCTTCGTGCCGTCGTCCGCGGCGCCGCTGTCGGCCGGCGGCGCGATCATGTGCACGTGGTGGTCGTGGGCGCCCGCGTCGACGTGCGGGTCGAAGTCGAAGCCGTGCTCGGGGATGACCGTCCCCGGCGCGGCCGGCTCGAAGGCCGCGTCCAGCGTCTCCACCGCCGTGGCCCGCACCGAGTGCGGGCGGCGACAGAGCCGGGCGCTGAGCCGCGATCGCAGCTCCGCGCTGTTGGGCAGGCCGGTGAGCGAGTCGTGCGAGGCGCGGTGCGCGAGCTGGAGTTCGTGGCGCTTGCGCTCCTCCACGTCCTCGACGTGGGTGAGCAGGAAACGCGGCCCGTCGGCGGTGTCGGCCACCACGGAGTTGCGCAGGGAGACCCAGACGTACGTACCGTCGCGGCGGACCAGCCTCAGCTCGGCCCGACCGCCCTCGGCGGAGGTGCGCAGCAGGGTGCCGATGTCCTCGGGGTGCACCAGGTCGGCGAAGGAGTAGCGGCGCATCGCGGAGGCGGGGCGGCCGAGGAGACGGCAGAGCGCGTCGTTGGTGCGCAGCAGGCGGCCGTGCTGGTCGCCGCCCATCTCGGCGATGGCCATCCCGCTCGGGGCGTATTCGAACGCCTGGCGAAAGCTTTCCTCACTGGCCCGCAGGGCCTGCTGCTCCCGTTCGAGGCGTACCAGGGCGCGCTGCATATTTGCTCGCAGCCGGGCGTTGCTGATGGCAATCGCCGCCTGGGACGCGTACATCTGGAGCGCTTCCTGACCCCATGCGCCGGGGTGCCTGCCGTTGCGCGGGCGGTCGACCGAAATGACGCCGAGGAGCTCCTGCCCGCCGCCCGAGGCGTGCATCGGGGCGTAGAGGCGGTCCTGCGGATGCCATTCGTCGGCGAAGCGGGGCTCGGGGCCCTCGGTGTGCCACTGGGGTACGTCGTCGTCGAGGAGCACCCAGCCCTCGGTGTGCGGTATGAAGCGCAGCGCGCCCCAGGCCTCGCCCATCGAGAGCCTGCGCTCCCAGGAGGAACGCGAGCCGACCCGGCCGGTGATCAGGGCTTCCGCCGCCGGATTGCCCGCGAATCCGGCGATCACCAGATCGCCGTCGGGGCGCACGAGGTTCACGCAGCCCAGCTCGTAGCCCAGGCCGGTGACAATTCCGTCGGCCACGGCCTGCAGGGTGTCCGCCAGGCTACGGGCGGTGTTGAGGTCCGCCACCACCTGATGCAGCTGCCGCAGCGTCGCCAGACGCACGTACGGCTCCGACTCGGCCTCCATTGTTCGCTCTCCCCGAGACCTCGACAGCAACTCCAGGATTCTCATCGCCACACTTGTTGCACTATCACGGCCACTGAATCACAGCGAGCTGTCCACTCGGTACACAGGGTCAACAAATATTGGGCTCTGTGAGTCAAGTCACATCAGATGTGAAAGGGAGTGAAGAGGGGCGTGGGAGCGCTCCAGGTATTTTTTGATCGCAAAAACGCAAATACGGACACGCTCACGGGCGCGCTCACGGACACGTCCTCCCGACCCCGCCCGCGCCCGGGGGAAAGTCGGTCCTGGGTCCTAGGACGTGTTTGAGATGTTGATCAAGGTTATGAAATGATCTTGGGATGTCTCGTGGTGACCTGACGGACGCGCAGTGGGATCGGCTGGAGCCGCTGTTGCCTCCGATACCGAAGATGGGCCGGCCTCCGAGGGATCGGCGGCAGGTGTTCGACGGGATCTGGTGGCGGGCCCGGACCGGCTCGCCCTGGCGGGATCTGCCCGAGCGGTACGGGCCCTGGGAGACGGCATATGCGGTGTTCCGGCGCTGGCAGGTCGACGCGACCTGGACCCGGATCCTGACGAAGTTGCAGGTCAAAGCGGATGCCGACGGGATCATCGAGTGGGAGGTCTCGGTCGACTCCACCGTGTGCCGCGCACATCAGCATGCCGCCGGGGCCCGCAAAAAGGGGCTGACGATCCGGGCCGGCCGCGCGAGGACGGCCTGGCGGCCGAGCCGGACGACCACGGTCTCGGACGTTCGCGCGGCGGGTTGACCACCAAGATTCACCTCGCCGTCGACGCTTCCTTCCACGTCCTGGCCGCTGTCATCACCGCCGGACAGAAGGGTGACGCACCGGCCTTCGAGCAGGTGATGGCCCGGATCCGTGTCCCCCGGACCGGTGGTGGGCGCCCACGGACCCGGCCCGTCCACGTGCTTGCCGACCGGGCCTACTCCTCCCGCGCCATCCGCTCCTACCTGCGCAAACGCCAGATCCCGCACACCATCCCGGAGAAGCGTGACCAGGCAGGACACCGCCTCCGACGAGGTTCGGCAGGCGGACGCCCACCTGCCTTCGACCGCGAGATGTACAAACGCAGGCACAAAGTCGAGTGCCGATTCGCCCTGCTGAAGCAAGCCCGTGGCGTCGCCACGAGATACGACAAACTCGCCGTCCGCTACGAAGCCACCGTCCAACTCGCCTTGATACGACAGTCGCTATGACCACATCTCAAACACGTCCTAGGACCCGGTTGGTCCCCGGTTGGTCCCCGTGCCCGACGCGGCACGGAGTGCGTGGGACTAGCGTTCGACCTGTGCCACAGACAACCTCAGCCACCCAGGCCCCAGCCACCGCACCGCGCGACGAGCCGAACCCCCATCCTGAGGGGGTGAGCAATGACGAATTCCGCGCGGCCATGTCCCGTCTCACCGCGGGTGTGACCCTGGTGACCGCGCACGACGCCGACGGCGGCCCGCGCGGCGAGGACGTCGGGATGACCGCGACGGCCTTCATGTCGGTCTCGCTGGACCCGCCGCTGGTGATGGTGAGCGTCCGCAACGGCTCACGGATGGACGACCTGCTGGCCGAGCAGCCGATGTGGGCCGTCTCGCTGCTGTCGGAGGATCAGCGCCAGATCGCGGGCCGGTTCTCGATGAAGGCCCGGCTCAGTGACCGGCTGCTGTTCGCGGAGATCCCCTGGACCCGCGGCGCCGTCTCCGGGTCCCCACTCGTGGGCGGCGCGCTCGCGACGCTGGAGTGCCGGACCGAGCAGCGGGTGGAGGCCGGGGACCACACGCTGGTGATCGGGCGGGTGTTGAAGGTCGGGCTGCCGGGCGAGGACGGCTCCCCGCTGACGTACTTCAAGGGCAGTTACCGCAAGCTGGGCTAGCACGGGCGTCGTTCGGGGCTCAGCCCCAGCCCTGCCCGGTACGGCCGCGCTTCGTCTCGCTGCGCGCCTTCTTGTTGCGCAGGCGCCGCTCGTTGATGCCGCGGGGGATCTTCTTCGCCTTGCGCGCCTTGGGCGGCGGGGCGCTCGCCTCGGCGAGCAGGGCCGCCATCCGCACCAGCGCGGTCTCGCGGTTGCGCCACTGCGAGCGGTGCTCGGAGGAGCGTACGGATACGACGCCTCCCACCAGCCGGGGTGCGAGGCGCTCCAGCGCCCGCTCCTTCCAGACCGGGGGCAGCGCCTCCGTCCTGGCCAGGTCGAAGCGCAGCTCCACCTGGGAGTCGGTGGTGTTGACGTGCTGGCCACCGGGTCCGGACGACCGGGAGAAACGCCACATGAGCTCGGCCTCCGGCAGGAGGACGGAGCCGCTGATGACATGGGGACCGGACATGAGTCCTATGATCCCGCGTTCCGGGCCCTTTCGTCACCCGTTTTACCGGTGGCGACCCGGCGCCGGGTCGGGTGTTCGGTAAAGAAAGCAAAGAGACCTGGAACCCAGCGGTGGGCTGTTGGCGTTAGGACGGGTGACGGTAGCTTCGGATCCGAAGCCCCCACGACCTCCAGCACTAGGAAAGGGACCTCCCCATGGCAGTCAGCCTCAGCAAGGGCGGCAATGTCTCGCTCACCAAGGAAGCCCCGGGCCTGACCGCCGTCACAGTGGGCCTCGGCTGGGACGTCCGTACGACCACGGGTACTGACTTCGACCTCGACGCGTCCGCCATCGCGGTCAACGCGACGGGCAAGGTCGTCTCGGACGGTCACTTCGTCTTCTTCAACAACAAGTCGACGCCGGACCAGACCATCGTCCACACCGGTGACAACCGCAGTGGCGAGGGCGCGGGCGACGACGAGGCGATCAACGTCAACCTGGCCGGTCTGCCGGCCGATGTCGACAAGATCGTCTTCCCGGTCTCGGTCTACGACGCGGAGGCCCGCTCGCAGAACTTCGGCCAGGTGCGCAACGCGTACATCCGCGTGCTGAACCAGGCCGGCGGTACCGAGATCGCCCGCTACGACCTGAGCGAGGACGCCGCCACCGAGACCGCCATGGTCTTCGGCGAGCTGTACCGCAGCGGCGCGGAGTGGAAGTTCCGCGCGGTCGGCCAGGGCTACGCGTCCGGCCTGACGGGCATCGCCCAGGACTTCGGCGTCAACCTCTGACTCCGACGCCTCACACGCGGGTGATGAACAGGGCTTGTTGAACAGGCCCTGCTGAACAGGGCTCGTCGCGAAGGGCTCCGGCTTCGGCCGGGGCCCTTCCGCACGTCCGGGTCCACACGCCCGGGTTCACACGCCCGGGTTCACACGCCCGGGTTCACACGCCCCGGTTCACATGTCCGGGCCTCCATGTCGGGATTGTCCAACTGACGGCTCCAAGGACACAGTCACCAGAGTCGGTCGAATAACGGACATCAACACGCCCCAGTCGGACAATAGATGGTCAAAAACTTGGCCGTGTACTGACAGCGCTGATCATTCGATGGCACTCTCTCCGCCAACCCCCCACGGAACGAGTGTTGGAGACCGAATGACTTCGCAGTCCCCTGCTCAGCGCAAGACCGGCCTGCGTGCCGCCGCCCTCGCCGCCACGGCCGCCATGGTCGTCGTAGCCGTACAGACCGGGTCGGCCAGTGCCGACACCGAGGCGGACCGTACGCCCGGAGCGACCGCCGCACCGATGAACGCCTCCCAGCGCACCGCCGCCATCGACGAGGCCCGCTCCGGCGCCGCCGCCGCGGCCACCGAGATCGGGCTCGGCGCGAAGGAGAAGCTGGTGGTGCGCGACGTCGTCAAGGACGCCGACGGCACCGTGCACACCCGCTACGAGCGCACCTACGACGGCCTGCCCGTCCTCGGCGGCGACCTCGTCACGCACACCGCGAAGAACAGCGACGTCAAGGGCGTCGAGAAGGCCACCAAGGCCCGAATAGCCGTGGCCTCCACCCAGGCACCGAAGGCCGCCAAGGCCGGTGCGCGCAAGGTGATCTGGGCCGCGAGCGGCAAGCCCGTCCTCGCCTTCGAGACCGTCGGAGGCGGCACGCGGCACGACGGCACGCCCAGCAAGCGCCACCTCATCACCGACGCGAAGTCGGGCAAGGAGCTGTACGCGTACGAGGCCGTCGAGACCGGCACCGGCAGCAGCCAGTACAGCGGCAGCGTCACCGTCGGGTCGACCAAGAAGGGCGCCACGTTCGATCTGACCGACGGCGCGCGCGGCGGCCATAAGACGTACGACCTGAAGCACGGTCAGAGCGGCACCGGCACCCTCTTCAACGACGCCGACGACAAGTGGGGCAACGGCACCGCGGCGGACCAGCAGACCGCCGCCGTCGACGCCGCCTACGGCGCCTCGCTGACCTGGGACTTCTACAAGGACGCCTTCAAGCGCAACGGCATCGCGGGCGACGGCAAGGCCGCCTACTCGCGGGTCCACTACGGCAACGCGTACGTCAACGCGTTCTGGGACGACTCCTGCTTCTGCATGACGTACGGCGATGGCGAGGGCAACACCAAGCCCCTGACATCGATCGACGTCGCCGGGCACGAGATGACCCACGGTCTGACCTCGGCCACCGCGGGCCTCGTCTACAGCGGGGAGTCCGGCGGGCTCAACGAGGCGACCAGCGACATCATCGGCAGCTCGGTCGAGTTCTTCGCGAACAACAAGGAGGACGTCGGCGACTATCTCGTCGGCGAGGAGATCGACATCAACGGCGATGGCACGCCGCTGCGTTACATGGACAAGCCCAGCAAGGACGGCAGCTCCGTCGACAGCTGGGACAGCAAGACCGCCAACCTGGACGTCCACCACTCGTCCGGCGTCGCCAACCACTTCTTCTACCTGCTGTCCGAGGGCAGCGGCAAGAAGACGATCAACGGTGTCGCCTACGACTCCCCGACGTCGGACGGCTCCAAGCTCACCGGCATCGGGCGGGAGAAGGCGTACCAGATCTGGTACAAGGCGCTCTCGGTCCACATGACGTCGACGACCGACTACAAGGCCGCGCGGGCCGCGACCCTGAAGGCCGCGGGCGAGCTGTACGGCGCGGACGGCGCGGAGGCCAAGGCCGTCGCCGCCGCCTGGACCGGCGTCAACGTGAAGTAGTCGGGCGCGCAGCGCTTCAGGGAGAGGCGGGCTTGTCCTGGCCGTAGAGCCAGGTGTCCCACAGGCCCGTCAGATCCTTGCCGGACTTCTTCTCGACGTATGCCGTGAAGTCGTCCGTGGACGCATTGCCGTGACGGTGGGTGGCGACCCAGCCCCGCACGATGTCGTAGAAGGCGTCGTCGCCCACCGCCGCCCGGATCTTGTGGATCACCATGGCGCCCCGCCCGTAGACGGGAGCCGACGAGATGTCCGCCGCGGTGGGCGGATCGGCGGGCGGGAAAGCCCAGTTGGCCTTGTCGTCGAAGGCCTTCTTGAAGCTCTCGTCGGTGGAGCCGCCCTCGTACATGTCCTCCTCCCAGAGCCACTCCGCGTACGAAGCGAAGCCCTCGTTGAGCCACATGTCCTTCCAGGTCCTGGGCGTCACCGAGTCGCCGAACCACTGGTGGGCCAGCTCGTGGACGAGCGTTCCCTCGTCGGGCGCACCGGGGAAGACCGGCTTGGTCTGGGTCTCCAGGGCGTACCCGGCGTCGTCCTCGCGCTCGACGATCGCCCCGGCGGAGGAGAACGGGTAGGGACCGAAGTTCTCGGTGCCCCACTCCACGATCTCGGGAATCCTCGCCAACACCTTCGCGCTGTCCTTGGCCACGGTCGGGTCGACGGCCGTGAGGACCGGCAGGCCCGACTTGGTGCGCGCGGTCTTCGTCCGGTACTTCCCGATGGCGACTGTCGCGAGGTAACTGGCCATCGGCTCGGCCGAGTTCCAGTGGAAAGTGGTGCGATCGCCGCGGGTGCGCTCGCTCTTCAGCTCACCGTTGGAGACGGCCTTCAGGCCCTTGGGGACGGTGACCGTGATGTCGTACGACGCCTTGTCCCGCGGGTGGTTGTTGCCGGGGAACCACGCCATGGAGCCGGTCGGCTCGCCGAGCGCGAGGGCGCCGTCCTCGGTGGGCAGCCAGCCCTCCTCGGACTCGTCGTCGTCGGTGATCGTGGCCGGCTCCCCGGAGTAGCGGACGACCGTGTGGAAGGTCTCGCCGTCGTTGAGGTCGGCCGCCGGGCGCAGTGTCAGCTCGTCGCCGGCCCGGCTGACGGCCGCCTTCTCGCCCTCGACCCTCGCGGCGTCGACGCGCATGCCGTGGAAGTCGAGGTTGAAGGCGCTGAGGTCCTGGGTGGCGCGGGCGGTGATCTCCGCGGTGCCTCGGAGACGGCCGGACTTCGGGTCGTAGTCGAGGGTCAGGCCGTAGTGCTCGACGTCGTAACCGCCGTTGCCGAGCTTGGGGAAATACGGATCGCGTACGCCCGAGGCGCCCGGCTCACCGCTGACGCCACCGCTCGTGCAGGACGTGAGCAGGAGCAGGGCGACAGCGGCGGCGGGTGCGGTGCGGCGTACAAGCGTCCATTGATCCACACAGATGATCCTATGTGTGCAATGAGCCGGTCGTGGGGCCGGTACCGGACGGGCTATCGCCTCACTTGCCCAGCGCGGCGACGCCCGCCCGCGCGAACTTCTCGTCCAGGTCGCCGCTGGGCGCGCCCGCGACCCCGACGCCCGCGATCGGGGCGCCCTTGGCCTGTACCGGGGCGCCGCCCGCGAGGAACAGCGTGCCGGGGATGTCCTTCAGGTTCGGTGCCTGGGCGAGGCGCTTGGCCAGCTCGGACGTCGGGGCGTTCCAGGAGACGGCGGTGTACGCCTTCTTCTCGGCGGACTCGTAGGACTGCGGGCCGGCGCCGTCGCCGCGCAGCGTCACCACGGTCCTGCCGTCGCGGTCGACGACGGCGACGCTGACGCGCTGGTTCTCCTTCTTCGCGGCGTCGAGCGAGGCCTGCGCGGCCTTGGTCGCGGCGGCCACGGTCAGGTGGGTGGACTGGGTGAGGTTCCGGTTGGCGGTGTCGGCCTTGACCGCGGCGGCGGGGGCGGCGGCCGGCGCGGCGGCGCTCGCTGACACGGCGCCGAAGGTGCCCGCGCCGAGGGCGGCAGCGGCGACGGCGCCGGTCAGGACTCGGGTACGCGGCGAAAGCTTCTTCATGGTGGCTCCTCGGATCGGTCGAGCGGGGTGTGTGTTGCTCTGCCATCGATCCTCCGGCCGGTTCCGGGCCCGTCCCGTCGGCGTACCGGCTGCACCCGGGATGCGGGACGGCCGATGTCCCCGTCGGCCGATCGGTTGATGCGGGGCCGGTCCCCCCGGGTCACCATGGGGACGAGGGCGCGTCCCGAGATGGACGTACGCGCAGGTCGGCAAGGGTTCACCGCAGCCGCGAGCGCACCGGCACAGGGCCTCAGGGACAGGCACACGGACACGAGCGAGGAGCGGGGCGAGGGTGCGGCAGACACGGCAGGAGCACCGGGACCCCGACGCGCGCTGGCTCGCCCCCGTGATGCACATGGCGTTCTTCCTGCTGCTCGGCGCCTCGCTCGCCCGGTTCCTGTTGCGCCACCCCGGCGAGGCCCGCACCCCGTGGATCATCGCGCTGAGCATCGCGCTGGCCCTGCTGTACGTCCTCGGGCCCGTGCTCGGCCCGGCCCTGGGGCCCGCCGCGCCCGGCGCCGCCCGTCCCGCACCGCGGCGGCTCGTATGGCTCTCCGCGGTGGTGGCGGTGTGGATGGTGCTGGTGGTGCTCGCGCCGAGCTTCGCCTGGTGCGCGGTGCCCCTGTTCTACACCGGGCTGCGTACGCTCCCGCCCCGCGCGGCCCTGGCACTCGTCACGCTGCTCACCGTCTTCGTGGTCACCGCGCAGCTCCAGCTGGCGGGCGGCGGCTTCGACCCGAACCTGCTGCTCGCTCCACCCGCGGTGGCCGCCGTCGCGACCGCCGTCTTCCTCTACATGCAGCGCCAGGACGCCCGCCAGCGCACCCTCATCGACGACCTGATCCGCACCCGGCGCGAACTGGCCGCCACCGAGCGGCGCGAGGGCACCCTCGCCGAGCGGCAGCGGCTCTCCATGGAGATCCACGACACCCTCGCGCAGGGCCTGTCCAGCCAGCAGATGCTGCTCCAGGCGGCGGACCGCACCTGGAGCACCGACCCGGACACCGCCCGCCGCCATGTCCGTACGGCCGAGAGCATCGCCGAGCGCAACCTCGCCGAGGCCCGCCGCTTCGTCCACGACCTGGCCCCCGCCGACCTGGCGGAGGGCGGCGGACTGGAGGAGGCGCTGCGCAGACTCGCCGGCCGCGAGTCGGCTGCCTTCCGGGTCGACGGGGCGTCGGTCGCCCTGCCGGACCGGGTGCAGTCGGCGCTGCTGCGGATCGCGCAGGGCGCGCTGGCGAACGTACGGGAACACGCGGGCGCGCAGGCCGCCGCGCTGACCCTCACCTACCTCGGCGACCAGGTCGTCCTCGACATCGCCGACGACGGCCGCGGCTTCGCACCGGACCGCGGCGCCCCCGACGGCGGCGTCCGGGGGCACGGCCTGCCCGCGATGCGCGCCCGTGTGCAGCAGCTGGGCGGCACCCTGACCATCGAATCCGCCCCCGGCGAGGGCACCGTCCTGTCCGCCGCGATCCCCCTGGAGCACACGCCGTGACGTCCGAGCACCCCACGAACCCCACGCACCCCGTACGCATCCTGGTCTGCGACGACCACGTGGTCGTACGCGCCGGGCTGCTCGCCCTCCTCGGCAGTGAACCGGACATCGAGGTCGTCGGCGAGGCGGGCAACGGTGAGGAGGCGGTCGCCATGGCCGCCAAGCTCAAGCCCCACGTCGTCCTGATGGACCTGCAACTGGGCGAGGGTATCGACGGCGTGGAAGCCACCCGCCGCATCGCGGCGATGCCCGTCGGCGGCCCGCACGTGCTCGTCCTGACCACGTACGACACGGACGCCGACATCACCCGGGCCATCGGCGCGGGCGCGACCGGCTATCTGCTGAAGGCGGAGCGGCCCGAGGAGCTCTTCGCGGCGATCCGCTCCGCCGCGCAGGGCCGCACCACGCTCTCGGCGCCGGTCGCCAGCCGGGTGATGGCCCGGATGCGCGGCTCCCGGCCGCCGACCCTGACGGAGCGGGAGCTGGACATCCTGGGGCAGCTCGCGCACGGCCTGGGCAACCGGGAGATCGCCCGCGCGCTGTTCATCAGCGAGGCCACGGTCAAGACCCACCTGGGCCGGATCTACGACAAGCTGGGCGTCGATACGCGGGCGGGCGCGGTGTCGGTGGCGAAGGAGCAGCGACTGCTGTCATGACCGGAGGCGTTTGCCCAGGTCAGGGGCGTATGGCGGGACCCGCCCCGGCACCGTGACACCATCGATCCGTGCTCGACATCGGCTACTCCCTCTCCCGCCGCTTCCCGGACCCCCCGCAGACCGACTACCGGCGCGCGGACGTCCGTGACCTGCGGCACGACCTGTTCTGCGGTGACGTGTACCTCGCGGACACCAGGGCGGACCGCGAAGTATCCACAGCCTGGGGATGGGTGCCCGTACTCGACTTCGCGTGGGCCCTGTGCGACATCGTCGAGCAGCTCGACCAGGACCCGCGCGGCAGCCGCTCCAACAAGCCGCAGTTCGCCGAGCTGGACTTCACCGAGTCCTCGGACCACATGTTCTTCGAGCGGCGCTTCGGGTGGGTCGACATCGCGGCCGACTGGATGACGACCGACGAGCCCCCGATCACCTTCGGCCACCGGCTGCTGCGCCGCGAGGCCCGCGACTTCCTGCACGACCTGATCGCCGATCTGACCGACCTGCACGACGGCCTCGCCGACAACCCGGCGATCTGGTCCCTCCAGGCCCGCTTCCCCCGCATCCCCTCCTGACGTCCAGGGGCTCGGGTCACGCGCCGGGACTCGCCACCTTCACCCCCATCTGCGCCGCGAACGCCGGTGCCAGATCGAGCAGTTGGGACGGGCTGATCACCGAGCCCGTCAGCCGGTCGAGGCCCCGGGCGATGTCCAGCTCCGCGACCGTACGCAGGTCGACGTCCAGCAGCGTGGCGGCGGAGAAGTCCGCGCGCCGGATCACACAGTCACGGAACTCGACCCGCTCCAGGCGCGCGCCGCCGAAGTCCGGCTCGACCAGCACGCAGCTCTCGAACACGACGTCCTTCAGCCGCGCCGTACGCAGGTTCAAGTAGTCGATCTTCCCGCCGCGCACCAGCACCCGCTCCAGCACCGACGCGTGCAGCTGGACCCCGCCCAGCCTGGCGTCGATCAGCTCCACGTCCCGCAGCGACGCCTCGGCCAGGTCGGTGCCCACACCCCGCACCCCGTCGAGGACCGAGTCCATGATGCGGGCCCTGCTCAGCCTGGTCTCGTCCAGCGCGACGCCGTACAGGCCGCAGTCCATGAAGCGGGCGCCCCGGCCCTCCTGGCCCACCAGGTCGAGATCCCGGAACTCGATTCCGTCGTAGTCTCCCTCCGATTCCAACGCGCCGCCCTCGAACGGCGCGAGCGACGGCAACCGCACATCGGCGCGCCGCACGGGCCGCACCACCAGGGCCTTTTTGGCCGTGCCGCTCTTCGTCCCCGCGCCGTTGGTGCTCGTCTTCCGTGCCATCGCCATCCACCCACTGTGGACCATGGCACTGACAAGCCGCACCGAGCCCGGCCCGCGAACCGGATCCGCCGCCTCAGCCTTCTCGGCCATGTCACATCCGCGCACCCCGCGCCCGTCACACCGGTGAGAGCGATCACCGACGTTCGGACCAGCGACGTTCGGACCACCAGGGTTCGGACCACCGACGTTCTGACCACCGAGGTTCCAGGGGGACACGCGCATGCACCACATCACCGTCATCGGGGGCGGCAGCGCCGGGCTCACCGCGGCCGTCACCGCGAGCGCACCACCTGGCGGCGCGAGGCCCTCGCCACCGGCCGTACGGGCGCGCTGGACCGGCCGGGCAGCACCTGGCGCGACCGGCCCGCGATCGACCGGGGCGACGGCGTCCACCTGGCGGGCGACCAGGTCGCGGCGCCCGGTCTGCTCGCCGAGGTGTCGTTCAACTCCGCCCTGGCGGCGGCGACGCTCGCACTGAAGGAGGCCCGGCGCCCGGCGCGACAGGCTCGGTCACGCCCCTTGCCCTCGACCTCTTCTGAGGGATCGGAGCGATCGGAGCAAGCCACCACCGGACCACGAGGACACACGGATTCCCAGGTCTGCGACCCCTTCACCGCCGAGGAGCCGGCCGATCGCGATCGCGTCCGTGGCGCATCCGCGACCGCACCCCTCAGCGTTCCGCGCCCGCGTCCCCGCGCTCACTCACCCGACGCATGAACTCCCGTACGAGAGCGGTGATTTCCTCTCCGTGCGTCTCCAGGGCGAAGTGTCCGGCGTCGAGCAGATGGATCTCCGCGTCGGGCAGGTCGCGCGCGAACGCGGTCGCGCCGGCCACGCCGAAGATCTCGTCGTTCCTGCCCCACACGACGAGGGCCGGCGGCCGGTGGGTGCGGAAGTAGTCCTGGAAGACCGGGTAGGCGTCGAGGTTGAACTGGTAGTCCCAGAAGAGCTGGAGCTGGACCTCCGCGTTCCCCGGCCGGTCGAGCCCCGCCTGGTCGAGCAGCCAGCTCTCGGGCCCGATCCGGTCCAGCCGGTCGGCGGGCACGCCGTGCTCGTACTGCCACCGCGTCGCCTCAACGGTCAACTGCCCGCGCACCTCCTGTTCGTTCGCCTCGCGGTCCTTGGCGTGCGCGAACAGCACGTCCCAGAACGGCGTGAAGCCGTCCGTGTACGCGTTGCCGTTCTGGCTGATCACCGCGGTCACCCGCGCCGGGTGGCGACTGGCGATCCGCAGCCCGATCGGTGCGCCGTAGTCATGGATGTACACCGCGAACCGGTCGACCCCGATCGCGTCGAGGAGACCGAGCGTGATCTCGGTCAACTTCTCGAAGCTGTACGGGAATTCGTCGACGTCCGGGGCCGCCGAGCGGCCGAAGCCGATGTGGTCGGGCGCGATCAGGTGGAACTCGTCGGCGAGCTCGGCGATCAGCGCGCGGTACATGTGCGAGCTGCTCGGGAAGCCGTGCAGGAGCACGAGGGTGGGGCGCGTCGGGTCGCCCGCCTCGCGGTAGAAGACTTCGAGTCCATCGACGACGGCGGTCCGGTATCGGGTGTCGAACACACTCATGGCGACCTCCAGGCAGCGCGGAAACCAGGGAGAACGACCGTTCTCCCGCTGCGATGTAGAGTACGAGAACGATGGTTCTCAACGCAAGGGGTACTGAGCGAATGGACGCCGAGACGGCCGAGGCCCGGCTGCTGGAAGCCGCCGCGAAGCTCTTCAACGAGCGGGGCGTGCAGGCCGTCGGCATGGACGCGATCCGCGCCGCGTCCGGGGTCTCCCTCAAGCGCCTCTACCAGCTGTTCCCGTCCAAGGACGACCTGCTGGAGGCGGTTCTGCGCCGCCGCGACGACGCCGTACGCAGCGGGATCGAGCAGCTCACCGCCGCCGCCGGGACCCCGCGCGAGCGGGTGCTCGCGGTCTTCGACTACCTCGACGCGTGGTTCGCCGAGCCCACCTTCAGGGGCTGCGTGTTCATCAACGCGTACGGCGAGATGGGCGGGGTCTCCGAAAACGTCGCCAAGGTCGCCCGCGCCAACAAGCAGTCGCTCCTGGACCACTTCACCGACCTGGTCACGGCGGCCGGCGCCGCGCCGGGACAGGCCGCCCCACTCGCCGCCCAGCTGGCCATCCTGGCCAACGGCGCGATGGCCACCGCGGGCATCACCGGCTCCGCGGAGCCGTCCCGGCAGGCCCGCGCGGCGGCCACGGTCCTGCTGCACGCGGCCATCGGCACACCGCGAACGGCAGGCCCTCAGCCGCCCAGCTCGGCCAGCGCCCCGTCCGTGAGCCGGTAGACGGTCCACTCGTCCTGCGGCTGCGCGCCCAGCGCGCGGTAGAAGTCGATGGACGGCTGGTTCCAGTCCAGGACGGACCACTCCAGCCGCTCGTACCCCCGCTCGACACAGATCCGCGCCAGCTCGGTCAGCAGCGCCTTCCCGTGGCCGCCGCCCCGCACAGCCGGGCGTACGTACAGGTCCTCCAGGTAGATGCCGTGCACCCCGCGCCACGTCGAGAAGTTGAGGAACCACAGCGCGAAGCCCGCGACCTCACCCGATTCCGTCTCCGCGATGTGCGCGTACGCCGCCGGGCGCTCGCCGAAGAGTGCCTCGGTCAGCTGGGCCTCGGTGGCGCGCACCTCGTGCAGCGCCTTCTCGTAGTCTGCGAGCTCGCGGACCATCTCGTGAATGACGGGGACATCGGCGGCCGTGGCGGTACGAATCATGACCGCACCCTAAGGGAACTCCGGGAGTGGCCCCCGAGCAAGGTCTCCCCGATCACCACCTGCTCCTCCTGAAGCCTGCTCTCGCCGTCCTCCACGTCCCACAGCCCGTTCTGCAGCAGCCGCCCGAGCGTCCAGGCCCGCGCCCGGTCCCGGTCGAGCCCCAGCACCTCCGTCATCAGGTCGAAGCGCGGCAACACCTGCGCGGCGTCGAAACGGTTGTCGAGCGCGGGCCACAGGTCGAAGCCCGGGTCGCCCGCGAGGGGCTTGGGGTCGATGGCGATCCACGGCTCGCGCCCGGAGCCGGGCAGCGGGGCCAGCACATTGTTCTCGTGCAGGTCCCAGTGGAGCAGCCGGTCGCCGGGCTCCCCCGCCACTTCCCGCACCGCGCCCGCGCACCACTCAAGCAGCCGCCGGTCCGCCGGGTCCGCCAGCCCCCGCAGCGCGCGCGGTACGTCGTCGAGCATCGCGCCCGCGATGTCACCGAGGCCGCGCATCCCCTCGGGGGCGGTCACGGCGGTCAGCCCGGCCAGCAGCTCCGCGATTATCCGCACGGAGTCCATGGGGTCGGGCAGCGCCGACAGCTGCCGGCTCGCGTCCAGCCCCTCAAGGAGCAGCGCGCCACTCGCCTCGTCGTGCTCCAGGACCCGTACGGCGCCGGCGCCGCCCCACAGCTTCAGCGCGACGGGCTCGCCCGCGCTCTCCTCGTCGAGGAGCTGGAGCTTCAGGGCGGCGGACGTCCCGTCGGCCCGCTCCACCGGGAGGACGAGCGCCGTCATGCCGTGCATCGGGGAGCCGGTGCGCCGCAGCCGCCACCGCTCCAGATACGCGTTCGTCTGCTCGGGGAGCCCCGCGATCCAGTCGCGCCCGGCAGCACCGTTCGCGTCGGCCTGGGACTGCGCCAACTCGTCGGGAACATCGGTAATGTCGATCACGCGGGAGATCCTACGGACGTGCGTCAATCGGCACATGCGTATTTCCGTGACGGCCCCGGCCCGCGCCCGGGCCCATGTCCGGGCCTACGTCCGGAGCGCCCCAGGCACCTACAGCTGGCTCGCGATCCTTTTCGTCACGGTCTTCGCCATGCACTGGATGTCGCCGGCCTTCGAGGAGGAGTTCCTGCGGCAGCGGTCGACGAATCTGCACGAGCTGTCGGACAATCCGCGCCGCGTCCTCCTCTCCAGCGCCCTGTGGATCGACGGCGGCGGGTGGCTTCCGTACGCCGCGCTGTACACGGTCTTCCACGCCCAGGCGGAACGCCGGCTCGGGACCCTGCGCTGGCTGGCCGTCGCCGGCGGCGCGCACGTCGGGGCGACGCTCGTCAGCCAGAGCGTGCTGCTGTGGGCGATCCGCCACGACCTCGCACCGCAGTCGTCCGCGAACACCCTTGACGTGGGGGTGAGTTACGCGCTCGCGGGCGTCGTCGCCGTCCTCACCTACCGGATCGCGCCGCCCTGGCGGTACGCCTACCTGGTGGTCGTGCTGGCCGTGTACGGCACACCGCTGATCACCGGCAGGACCTTCACCGACCTCGGGCACTTCACAGCCGCGCTGATCGGGCTCGCCTGCTACCCGCTCACCCGCGGCGGCGACCGGGAGGCCACCTGGAACCCGGCCACCCGGCTGCGCGCCCCCACCCACCGCACCTGACCACCACCCCGGCATTGCCGCACCCCGCCTCCGCCCGCTAGCGTCCCCGCACCACCGCTGATCAGCAGCTGAGCAGAAACCGAACGCAGGGACATCATGAGCACCGTCAACGGCGGCATCTCCTACTGGTACGCGAACGAGGGCATACCCGCCCCACGCGAGCCGCTGCCCGCAGACGCGACGGCCGACGTCTGCATCGTCGGCGGCGGATACACAGGGCTGTGGACGGCGTACTACCTCAAGAAGGCCGTCCCCTTCCTCAACATCACCGTTCTGGAGGCCAAGTTCTGCGGCTACGGCGCCTCCGGGCGCAACGGCGGCTGGCTGTACAACGGCATCGCGGGCCGCGACCGGTACGCGAAGCTGCACGGCCACGACGCGGCCGTGCGCCTCCAGCAGGCCATGAACGACACCGTCGACGAGGTCGTACGGGTCGCCGCAGAAGAGGGCATCGACGCCAACATCCACCAGGGCGGCGTACTCGAAGTCGCCTACACACCAGCCCAGTTGGCCCGGCTCAAGACCTTCCACGCCGTCGAGGCCGCCTTCGGCGAGAAGGACCGCCTGCTGCTCGGCGCCCGTGACACGGCCGAGCGGATCCGGGTCACCGGCGCCGTCGGCTCGGCCTGGACCCCGCACGGCGCGCGACTGCACCCGGTGAAGCTACTCAAGGGACTCTCGGCCGCCGTCGAGGCACTCGGCGTCACCATCCACGAGTCGACGCCGGTCACCGAGATCAAGCCCAAGCACGCCATCACCCCTTACGGCACGGTCCGCGCCCCCTACATCCTGCGCTGCACCGAGGGCTTCACCGCGAACATCAAGGGCCAGAAGCGCTCCTGGCTCCCGCTGAACTCCTCCATGATCGTCACCGAGCCGCTCCCCCAGTCCGTCTGGGACACCATCGGCTGGGAGGGCCGGGAGAACCTCGGCGACATGGCTCACGCGTACATGTACGCGCAGCGCACCGCCGACGACCGCATCGCCCTGGGCGGGCGGGGCGTCCCCTACCGCTTCGGCTCGAAGACGGACAACGACGGCCGCACCCAGCCCGCGACCATCGAGGCGCTGCGCGAGATCCTGGTCCGCTTCTTCCCCACCACGGCCGGCGTCCACATCGACCACGCCTGGTCGGGCGTGCTCGGCGTGCCCCGCGACTGGTGCTCCACAGTCACCCTCGACCGCTCCACCGGCCTCGGCTGGGCGGGCGGTTACGTCGGCAGTGGCGTCGCGACGACCAACCTCGCGGCCCGTACGCTCCGCGACCTGATCCAGCAGGACTCGGGCCAGAGCGGACCGACCGACCTCACCACGCTGCCCTGGGTCGACCACAAGGTGCGCAAGTGGGAGCCGGAACCGCTGCGCTGGCTGGGCGTCCAGGGCATGTACGCCGCCTACCGCGGCGCCGACCGCCGCGAGAGCGCGGGGCACGACACCCGTACGGACCGCGTCGCCCGCATCGCGGACCGGATCTCGGGCCGCCACTGAGCAGCGGCGGGCCCCAGCCGCGGCGACGGACCGCCGGGGCCCGCCGCCGGGGCCCTGCCCGGCCGTTTCGACGGGCGGGCGGGGCCCGCCGCTTGAGCCTGTCCGGTGACCGGGGCCGGACCGGCCCTACACCGTCAGGACCACTTTGCCCTCGGTCGCGCGCGCCTCCAGCGCGGTGTGCGCGTCGGCGGCCCGCTCCAGCGGGAAACGCGTGACCAGCGGGACGAGCGTGCCGTCGGCCGCCGCCGCCAGCGCCCGCTCCGCCAGCTCGCGCGGGCCGCCGGCCGGCACCATGTTCGGCCCGATCGCCCAGGTCGCGGTCAGCTGCCGCTCGACGAGGTCCTTGGTGCTGATCTCCGTCGGCTCCCCGGTGGCCCACCCGTACAGCAGGAAGCGCCCACCGGGACCGAGCAGTTCCAGCGCCCGGCGCCCGGGGCCGCCCCCAACGCCGTCGAGGACCACACTCACCGCACGCTCCCCCAGCGCCCCGCGGACCTGCGCGGGCCAGTCGGCGTCCCGGTTGTCCACCGCCACATCGGCCCCGAGCCCCAGCACCAGCGCCACTTTCGCGGGCCCCCCGGCCACCGCCACCACGAAGGCACCGGCGCCGCGCGCGGCCTGCACGAAGATGCTGCCGAGCCCACCGGCCGCCGCCATCACCAGGACGGTGTCACCGGCGGTGATCCCGGCGACCCGCAGGATCCCCTGCGCGGTGGCCCCGGTGGTGACGGCCGCCACCGCGAGGTCGTCGTCGAGCCCGTCCGGCAGCGGGTGGAGCGAGTCGACGCCCGTGACGGCCTGCTCGGCGTACCCGCCGTCGTTCCCGTCGAGCTGCGCCACGACCCGGCGCCCGAGCCACCCCGCCTCCACGCCCGGCCCCAGGGCCGCCACCACCCCGGCGACTTCCGCGCCGGGTGTGGCAGGCAGCTCGGGCGGGGCGTGCGGGCCCACGGTGATGCCCCGCCGCAGCATCGTCTCCATCAGGTGTACGCCGCTCGCCCGCACGTCGATCCGCACCTGGCCCTCGGCGGGCACCGGGTCCGGGACCTCTTCGTAGGTCAGATTCTCGGCGGGACCTGTGGCGTACAGCCGTATCGCGTGCATGGGATGCGCTCCTGACTCGGTCGCCGTGAGGCGGGGTTGGAGCCCCCACTCTCACCCCTCAAGTCCACTTGAGATCAAGAGCGCATCCGGCGTTCGCGCCCGGTCAGAAGATCGCGTCGAACTGTCCCCAGCCCGTGCCGATCTTCGTCCGCGAAGCGAAGGGCGCCGCGGCGTCCCCCGTGCCCTTGTACAGGTGCAGCACCCCGTCGCCGTCCCTGGCGATCAGGTCGGCCCTGCCGTCGGAGTTCAGGTCGCCGAGACCGGCCAGGGTGTTGAACTTGCCCCAGCCCGTGCCGACCGTCGTCCGCGAGGCGAAGGGGGCGGCGGCGTTGCCCGTCCCCTTGTAGAGGTACAGCGTGCCCGCGGCGTCGCGGGCGATGAGGTCCGCCTTGCCGTCGCCGGTCGCGTCGCCAACCGCGGTGAGCGCGTTGAACTTGCCCCAGCCGCTGCCGACCGTGGTGCGGGGCGCGAACGGCGCCGCGTTGTCTCCGGATCCCTTGTAGAGGTACAGCACGCCGTCCGCGTCACGGGCGATCATGTCCGGTTTGCCGTCACCGGTCGCATCGCCGGTACCGACCAGGGAGTTGAAGCGGCCCCAACCGCTGCCGACCTTGGTGCGCGGCGCGAAAACCGTCCAGTTGTCGGTGGTGCGGTAGTGCCAGAGCACGCCCGCCTTGTCCTGCCCGACGACTCCGCCGCCGGTGCGGTGACTGGTCACCGGGGACAGCTTGGTGAGGCGGTTGTACGTCTGCCAGCCCGACCCGATGGACTCGCGGTGGCCGAACGGGGCGGACGCCTTGCCGGTGCCCTGGTACTCGTACACCTCGCCGCTCTTGGTGCGCGCGAACAGCGAGAAGCGCTCCCGCACCGGAAGCGTGCTCTGCACCTGGAAGGCGCTGCGCGCCTCGGGGTTGTGCGTGCCCCAGGTGAAGACCTCGTAGACCGCGTTGGTGTCGACGCGCCAGGCGGCCAGGTCCGCGGCGCCCTTCAGGGTGTACGTGACCGTGATGTCGCCGGGGGTGACATCGCACCGCACCTCGCCCCACGCGAGGCTGTCGCCCACGGTGTGGTCGCAGGACGCGTTGGCGCCGCCGGTGACGCCGGTGATCTCGATCGCCGCCTCGTCCTCGTCCCAGCGGCGTTGTCCCGCCGAGGGCTCGAAGGTCAGCGAGAGCCGCCCGGCGTCGACGGCATGCACGGTGACGGACTGCGTCACGCTCCCGCCGGCCGGGAGGCCCGGGGTGCTGAGCTTCATGGTGTTCTTGGCGACCTCGGCGGCCGTCCTGAGCTTCACCGTGCGCGCGGCGTGCCGGGTGTCGTCCGGCACGGAGCCGACGGTCTGCGCGGCCTTGACGGCCTTGTTGATGTCGGTGCCCCTGGGCGCGTAGGTGAGCCCGTAGTGCAGGGTGCTGCCGGACGCGGCCGACGCGGCGGCCGAGACCCGAGGCCCGGGGAAGCCCGAGTCCTGGTTCACCGGGCAGACGTACACGTACGTGGCGTTGCTGCCGGTCGCGGCCCGGCAGCCGTCGTCGATCTGCACCTTCATCCCCGCGGGCAGGCCCGCGGCGGTCCAGGCCGGGTCGGTGAGCGGCTTCTTGCTCAGCGCGTAGACGAGGGTGCCGTCGGGTATCCCGTACGAGGTCAGCGGGTTGAGCTCGGACGATCCCTCGCCGGGCTCCAGGACGAAGTTGCGTACGTCGTCGAAACCGTACGGGTCGTCGGCGAACGCCGGTCCGGCCGCGCCGACGGCTCCGGTGGCCAGCAGGGCCGCCGTTCCCCCGATGACACCCAGGCGTCTGCCGCCCCGGCTGAAGAATGTGCGCATGCGATGTTCCCCATGATGAAAGGCGGCACTGTGCTGCCGCGACAGCGCCGGGTATCCCCCCACGGCGCGCGCTGAACGTACAACAGCGGTACGACAAACACCCCGGGAGGGTGTGTCTCAGCCGCAGAGGGCGGCGTCGATGACGTGCATCAGCTTCGGGGAGTCGATCGCGGCGTTCGTCACGGTGGAGGCGTGGCGGCCGTCCGCGGTGACCATGGTGGTGGTGAGGTGACCGGCCAGGCAGCCGCCGTGCCCCCACGCCGTGGCGCCGCAGGACAGGGTGAACCCGGTCAGCCCGAGACCGTAGGAGGTGAGCGGCCCCACCGGTATCGCCCGCTGCATTTCGGCCAGGGCCGCGTGCGACACCACCCCGCCGGCCAGCAGCGCC
Organism: Streptomyces sp. A5-4; assembly: GCF_051131715.1. Lineage (NCBI taxonomy): Bacteria > Bacillati > Actinomycetota > Actinomycetes > Kitasatosporales > Streptomycetaceae > Streptomyces > Streptomyces sp. A5-4. The sequence goes on from NZ_CP178591.1 coordinate 3,450,894, forward strand.
CGGTAGAAGGCGGTTACGTCCCGCTGGGTCGAGATCATCGCTCCGGCGGTGCCGAGGAGCGAGGGTTCGACGGAGGTGAGCACATCCGTCCAGAAGAAGGACGTGCCGAGCCGCGCGCCGATGTACCCCTGGACGGCCGGGGCCGGTACGGAACGGTCTCCCGCGGCGGGGAACGCCGTCCGGGTCAGGCCCAGCGGTTCGATGATCCGGCCGGTGATCGCCGCGGCGGCCGAGACCCCGGTGACGCGCTCGATGAGCATGCCGAGGATCGCGTAATTGGTGTGGGAGTACTGGAAGGCGCCGCCCGGCGCGGACACCGGAGGTCGGCTCAGCCCGGCGCGCACCAGCGCGGCCAAGGTGTAGCCGCCGTCCCGGCCGGCCTCCGGGAACGGTGGGTGCTCCTGGACCGCTGCCCCGCTGGTGTGCTGCAGGAGCTGGCGGACGGTGATGACGTCGCCCTTGTGCCCGTTCCCGTCGATCACGCCGGGCAGATATCGCCCGACCGGGGAATCGAGCACAACCCGGCGCTCGTCCACGAGTTGCAGCACCACGGCCGCGGTGAAGGTCTTGGTCTGGCCGCCGATACGGACGTGGTCCGTCGACCGGACGGGCCGGCAGGCGTCCACCGTGCCGGTGCCCGCCGTGACGGTCCAGGCACCGCTGCTGTCTCCCGCGTACAGCCCCGCCCCCGGGCCGGTCTCCGCCTGATAGGCGTTGAGCGCCGTCCGGATCGCGGCGCGGTCATGAGCCGGCCGAAACCGCGCCCGGCCGGGGACCGCGACCGCGGTGGTGGCCCCGCCCGGCGCGGGACCGGGCACAGGACCGGTGGAGGGGCCGGCGACGGGAGTGCGTCGCCACCTGCTGATGTCTGGGTTCATTCGCCTGCTTCTCTCATGGGGTGCTGAGGCGTTGAGGGCCAAGGCAGCGCCGGGGCGGCGCGATCGCTCTCGCCGCGTCCCGTACGCCGGTGCTGTGGAGGGGGCCTCGCGCATCGGCGCACACGGCCCGCCCGGGCCCGGGGGCGGTGGACACCGCGCCCGGGCCCGGGGGCGGTGGACACCCCCGGGCCCCGGGCAGGCCTGCTGCCGAGGCAGGTCGACCGGCCGTTGTCGTCGCGCGGTCGGACGGTCGCGCGGCAGCTCGTCAGGCCCTCAGGTCGTCAGGCGGAAGCCCGCGCCGACGCCTCCCAGCGCGTTCAGCTCGCGGATGATGTCCTGGATCGACGAACTGTGCTGTGCGCCCCAGGCGTTGCCCACCAGCGTCGTGCCGGAGACGACGGGTGAGCCGGAGTCGCCGCCGTCGAGCCAGATCAGGTGGGTGAACCAGATCCCGTTGGTGCCGAGCCGCATGCCGCAGGTGAGGCCCGTGCGGTGGCCCTGCTTGCACATACGGGTTCCGGTGGCGGGCGGGGCGCCGATCGACTTGATGGTGACGCCGCCAACGGTGGCGGTGGCCTGCACCCGGGTCTCGTCGAGCTTGATCACGGCGTAGTCGAGGCCCTTGGGGCCGTTGCTGAGCAGGTTGTTGGGCGTGCCGACGTAGGTCACCTCGCCGATGGGCCCCGTCGCCAGGTCGGGACGGGAGTCGGCGAGCGGGGCCGGCGCGAAGGCCGTTCCCGCGGGGGAGGTGTCCCGGTAGACCTTCGCGCCGACGAGCTTGTTGCCGTCGGCGTCGTAGAAGCAGTGGGCGTTGGTCAGGCCCACCAGATTGCCGCCTTCGTCGCGGCCGACGGCGGTGAGGGTGCAGACGTAGAAGCTCTGGTAGTCCTCCGGGCTCGGCGCCATCCGGAAGATGATGCCGGTGCCCCCGCCGATGGGAGTGCGCTCGGTGGCGCCGGAAGAGGCGGTGGTGGTTGTGGTGTTCGCCGGTGCGGTCGCTCCGGCGGAGGGGGCGGTGGCGAGGGACAGGGCCGCCAGGGTGACGGCGAGGCCTAGCGTACGTATTGCGCGGATCATGGGATCCCTTCCTGTGGGGTACGGGTGACGGCCGCGGCTACGGCCGCGAGGTGCTGACGAGCCCGGTTGAGGCGTGTCGGCCGGGGTGAAGTGCCGGCCGGGCGTGGTGAGGATCAGCGCCACGGCGTGGTGAGGATCAGCAGCAGGAGCAGGATTCCCAGGAGGGAAAGACACCCGAGGACGCCATTCGGCTTTCCCCGGTTGACCTCGACACTGCCGCCCGGAGGAATTCCGGGGTGTTGCTTGATGTAGTGCTGGAATTGCAGCTCCTCGCCGCGCGGTTCGCTGAGCCACGCCGTCTTGTAACCGCACTCACCGCACCAGTGGCGATATGCCATGTCGACTCCTCGTACGCCTGTTTCGGGCCGTTCGGTAAAGCAGGGTCGGCGCGTCCCGTCGAGCTGCTCCGGCGTTCACGGCACTGCTGGGCGGGTGGGGTGGTTGGTCGGGCCGGGCATTACGGCAGGCCCGGTCGGGGACTGTCCGGTGGGCGGCCCGGGTCGGGCCCGCTGCGCCGGGTGCCGGGTGCCGGCTGCGACGCCCGCCGTACGCCGTCCCGGGGCGGGTTGCCGCCGGACACCACTGATGCTGCTGTTCGCGCCCACCGACGAACAGGCCATGCCACCGGTCACCTGTGGCCGGTGCGCGCAGAGCCGCCGACCGGGCCGGTTGACCTGCGGTAACCCACGGATGGCCACTCGCGGGACGGATCGGCGGGCTCGGATACCAGCCAACTCGTCACGCTCGCACTACCTCTGTTGAGCCGTCACGATAGGCTCGCCGCCGGCCGTGCCCACCGGTGGAAAAGGGTTCGAAGTGGCGGAAGAGCTCGGCGCCATCCTGCGTGACCTCCGCCGGCAGGCGCGACTGACCCAGGAGCAGGTGGCCGCCAAGTCCGGGGTGAGTGTGAGCACCATCCGGAGACTGGAGAACAACAGGTCCACCGACCATCGAATGGGCACGGTGAATCTGCTGGCGGACGCGCTGGGAGCCGGACCGGAGGACCGTCTGCGCCTGGCGGCCACCCTCGCGAAGGCATCACCAGAGTCAATTCCCGCTTCGGCAGGAGCATTTACCGCGCCGGTACCCGAACCGGGCCTTCCTGATCCGGCACTTCCCGGGCCGACTTCCGAACCGATGGATGGTGCAGCGCGTTTCCCCTTGCCCTCCGCACGCGGTTCCGCCGCGCGCATGTCCGGCGTGCTCACCGACGCGGCCGAGGAGCTGGCGCGGGAGGTCCGGCGTCGCTGGAAGATCGAGGAGGGGCAACGCAGGGTCCACGACCCGTTTCCGCTGCCGGTGAGCTGGCACCGGGCCCCCGCCGGGCTGACGGACCATCCGGAGAACATCCAGCGCCTCCAGCCGGGCGCCGAGGCCGGGAGCCGGGCGGACCTGAGCGGTGACCTGCGGGACATCGCCCGGACCTACCTGGGTATCGAGTCCCGTCGGCTGGTGGTCCTTGGCCGCGCCGGGTCGGGCAAGTCGATCCTGGCGATCCGACTCGTCCTCGACCTCTTGGAGGCCCCGGCGGCCGGCTCCCCGACCGTCTCCGGCCGGGTGCCGGTGATCTTCAGCCTTGGGTCCTGGGACCCGACGGCCACCGCTTTGCGCGACTGGCTGACCGACCTGTTGCTGCGCGACCACGCCCACCTGATCCGGCGGGTCCCCGGCGGGGCGACGCTCGCGGACGCGCTGGTCGACGCCGACCTGGTGCTACCGGTGCTGGACGGGTTCGACGAGATCGCGGAGGGACTGCGCCCCGCCGCCCTCGAAGCCCTCAACGCCACCTCGCTGCCGCTCGTCCTGACCAGCCGCCGTGCGGAGTTCGCCGAGGCGGTCCATACGGGAGGCACCCCGCTGGTCTGGGCCGAGGCCGTCGAGCTCGTCGACCTCACACCCCGCGAGGTCGGCGACTATCTCCCCCGCACCTCCCGGCCCGTCACCGTCCAGGAGCGGGACGGCCGGGTGTGGGACCTCGTCATGGCGGAGCTGCACCGCCAGGACACCCGGGCCAGCGGCAACCTCAGCAGGGTCCTGAGCACGCCGCTGATGGTCGTCCTGGCGCGGACGATGTACAGCGAGACGGCCGGCACGGACCCGGCGGAGCTCCTCGACACCACCCGCTTCCCCACCGAGCACGCCCTGGAGGAGCACCTGCTGGCGGGCTTCGTCCCGACGGTCTACCGACGCCGCGCCGCCGCACGGGCATCCGGCGGCTCTCCGGGCCGGGGGCGAACCCACGACCCCGAAGACGTCCTGCGCTGGCTCGGCCACCTCGCCCACCACATGGGCCGGCTCGAGGACCGTGATCAGCAGGACCTCGCCTGGTGGCGCCTCGGTGAATCGCTGCCGCGCTCCAGGCGCACCCTCACCGTCATGCTGGCCTGCGCGCTGGCCCTCACGGGGTCCGCCTGGTTCGTCGGCCTCCTGGCCCTCCCCTTCGGCTCCAGCACGGTCGCGGTGGGCCTCGGCGCGATCCTCCTGGACGGGGTCCTGTTCGGGCCGGTCATGGGGATCACGTTCGGATCCGTGTACTGGATCATGGCCAGGCCCGGCGGCACCGCCTTCGAGCCGTCCCACGTACGGTTGCGGCTCCCCGGGATCCGTAACCCGGGCTCCCCCCGCATCGGCCGCAGTCCGTTGCGCACCTTCGCCTCCAGGTCCTGGACCGGGCTGCTGGGCGGCTTCGTGACGGGTGTCGGATACGCGTGCACCCTCGCGCTGGAGCGCGCCCTGTACCACGGCGCCCCGCTCGTCGACGCCGCGGTGATCGAGGGCGCGTTCGTCAACATGCTGGGCTTCGGACTGATCTTCGGCTCGGTGATCGGCCTGCTCTTCGGGCTCGTCGCCGCACTCGAAGCGCCCCTGGACATCGCCACCGCGGCCACACCCGCCGGGCTGCTTTCGGCGAACCGCCAGGCGGTGATCCGACAGCTCCTCGTGCTCGTACCGGCGATCACCGTCGCGATCGCACTCGGCGGACGCCTGATCGTCGACCTGCTGGAGAACTTCCTCGGCCCGCTCAACTGGGACCTGTCGGACGGGTTCTTCATCGGAGCGGTCGGCGGTCTCGGCGGTGCGCTCTCGTACGCCCTCGGCTTCACGGCCTGGGGGCAGTGGGTGATCTTCACCCGTGTGTGGCTGCCACTGACCGGCAGACTCCCCTGGAACACCGCCGTCTTCCTGGACGACGCCTACCGGCGCGGAGTGCTGCGCCAGGCCGGTGCGGTCTACCAGTTCCGCCACAGCAGGCTCCAGCACCACCTCGCCGACCTGTTCCGCCGCCGGCACACCGACTACGCACAGGCCACCTTCACCGCGCACAGTCCGGCGCCCGGGAGCGGGGACGCCGCACCGGCCGACGCGGCGCACAAACCGGAGGGCGAGGCGACCGGACGGACCGGGGCGGGGCCTCGTGGGCCACGTAGCGAAGACTGACGCGAGGGACTGAGCGGGTCGACCCGATCGCCGAACGCGCCCCGTGTCCGCGAGGCCGGACCCCGGCCCGCAGAGGCGAGCAAGGCGTCCGCAGATGAAAAAACCCCAGGCCAGGGGATACCTGGCCTGGGGTCTACCGGAGCCCCCTGTCGGATTCGAACCGACGACCTACGCATTACAAGTGCGTTGCTCTGGCCAGCTGAGCTAAGGAGGCGTACCGGAGCAGTGTAACCAACACGATCCGGCGTTCTTCGAATATTTCACCGACTCCGGACTGCTGACAGGAGCCAAAAGGCCAGGTAGCGTCACGGACAGCCCACTTCGGTGGACTAGACCCATTCTCCTTCCACTCGGATCGTCCGGCACGTTCCTGCCGGTAGAAGGGATCAATCACCATGGCCACTGTCTCTTTCGACAAGGCAACCCGGGTCTACCCGGGCTCCACCAAGCCCGCGGTCGACGCGCTGGAGCTGCACGTGGAGGACGGCGAGTTCCTCGTCCTCGTCGGCCCCTCCGGCTGCGGCAAGTCCACCTCCCTGCGCATGCTCGCGGGTCTTGAGGACGTCAACGGCGGCGCCATCCGCATCGGTGACCGCGATGTCACGCATCTGCCGCCGAAGGACCGGGACATCGCCATGGTGTTCCAGAACTACGCGCTGTACCCGCACATGTCGGTCGCCGACAACATGGGGTTCGCGCTCAAGATCGCCGGCATCAACAAGGCCGAGATCCGCAAGAAGGTCGAGGAGGCCGCGAAGATCCTCGACCTCACGGACTACCTCGACCGCAAGCCGAAGGCGCTCTCCGGCGGTCAGCGTCAGCGCGTCGCGATGGGCCGCGCCATCGTGCGTGAGCCGCAGGTCTTCCTCATGGACGAGCCGCTGTCGAACCTCGACGCCAAGCTCCGTGTCTCGACCCGTACGCAGATCGCGTCGCTCCAGCGCCGCCTCGGCATCACCACGGTGTACGTCACGCACGACCAGGTCGAGGCCATGACCATGGGCGACCGGGTCGCGGTCCTCAAGGACGGTCTGCTCCAGCAGGTCGACTCACCGCGCAACATGTACGACCGCCCCAACAACCTCTTCGTCGCCGGCTTCATCGGCTCCCCCGCGATGAACCTGGTCGAGGTCCCGATCACCGACGGCGGTGTGAAGTTCGGCAACAGCGTGGTGCCGGTCTCCCGTGACGCGCTGTCCGCCGCGGCCGACAAGGGCGACACCACCGTCACGGTCGGCGTCCGCCCCGAGCACTTCGACATCGTCGAGCAGGGCGGCGCCGCGGCCAAGACGCTCTCCAAGGAGTCCTCGGACGCCCCGGCCGGTCTGGCCGGTCTGGCCGTCACCGTCAACGTCGTCGAGGAGCTCGGCGCCGACGGTTACGTCTACGGCAGCGCCGAGGTCAACGGCGAGCACAAGGACCTGGTGGTCCGCGTCGACGGCCGAGCCGTCCCCGGCAAGGGCGCCGTGCTGCACGTCGTCCCGCGTCCGGGCGAGACCCACGTCTTCTCGACCTCGACGGGCGAGCGCCTCAGCGACTGACCACAGCTCACGCCGCTCCGGTGGCGACAACGGCTCCGAAGGGCCCCGCACCTCGTGCGGGGCCCTTCGCGTGTGAAGCCAAATACCCCGACAGACCGGTCAATTCGAGCAGTGTGCGTCAACACCGGATTCGAAAAGAGACATCGAACCATCGCCCACGAGAGTGACTAAATGTCGCCAAATCATTACGGGCCGCTACGCTCACTCGCGTGACCCACACAGCCCGCCGAATCGGCCGAACTCTCGCTCTCGTCCTGCCCGTCGTCCTGGTCCTCTCCGGGACCCTGGCGGTCACCCGCGTCCCGTGGTCCACGAGTGGATCCGAGACGCAGATCCTGACCGCCTCCTCCGAGGAGGTCAACGTACGCGCCAAGTCCCGCGCCCCGCAGGACGTACTGCGCGACAAGCTTCTCCTGGAACTCCAGGAGAAGGACCCCGCGGTCGCCCTCACGCACCTGCAGCGCGAGGTCGAGCGCCGACCCTCGCTCACCGAGCACTGCGTGTCGATCGCCCGCGCCCTCGGCCGTGCCGCCGTCGGCCACTACGGTCCCACCCGCGCGCAGAAGTTCTCCCGCCCCGTCTGCGACACCTCGTTCGCCTCGGGCGTGGCACACCAGGCCGGCTGACCGGGCACGGCCACCGACCGAGCGAGCAGCCGATCCGTGCACCGGGGCACCCTCCGCATATCGTGCCCCGTATGACTACGTATCCGACGCAGGCCGTGATCCTGGCAGGCGGCCAGGGCTCGCGGCTGCGCCCGTACACCGACGACCGCCCCAAGCCGATGGTCGAGATCCCCGGAACAGGGACCCCGATCATCGGCCATCAGCTCGCCTGGCTGGCCGCCGAGGGCGTGACCGACGCGGTCGTCTCCTGCGGCCACCTCGCCGACGTACTCCAGGAATGGCTGGACGGCACCGAGCTCCCGCTGCGTGTCACCACCGTGGTGGAGAACGAACCGCTGGGCCGCGGCGGTGGCCTCAAGTACGCCGCCGCGCGCCTCCCGCACCCCGAGCAGTCCTGGTACGCGACCAACGGCGACATCTGGACGCGCTTCTCCCTGCGCGAGATGGCCGCCTTCCACGCCGAGCGCGACGCCACCGCCACCCTGGCCCTCGCCCGCCCCCGTATCCCGTGGGGCGCCGTGGAGACGGACGCCTTCGGCCACATCACCGACTTCATCGAGTCGCCGCCCTCGCCCTACCTCATCAACGCGGGCGTTTACGTCTTCTCAGCGGCCTTCACAGCGCTCCTCCCCGACCTCGGGGACCACGAACGCACCACGTTCCCCCGGCTGGCCCGAGAGCGCCGCCTGGCGGGCTTCCCGCTGCCGCACGGGGCGTACTGGCGGGCCATCGACACCGCGAAGGACCTCACCGAGGCGGCCAAGGAGCTGGCAGCGGCCCGCGGTTGAGGGATTTACGTATCTACGCACCCGGCACGGACGCGGTACGGACGCGGAACACCCGGCGCGTGAGCGGCAAAAGGCAACGGGAGAGGGCCCGGCGCGCGTGGTGCGCGCCGGGCCCTCTCCCGTTCTGCGGGGTACAGGAGGTCAGCCGAGCAGGCCGCCGATGACCCTCTGGCCGCCGCTGCCGGTACCACCACCGCCGCTGCCGCCGGTGCTGCTGCTGCCGCCGCCGGAGCCGCCGCCGGTGGTGCCACCGCCGGTGGTCCCGCCGGTCGTCCCACCGCTGCCCGTGCCGCCGCTCGACGTCGGGCCCGCGCTGGTGGTGGGCGCCTGCTGCGGCGGGGCGAGCTGTCGCTGCGGCGGCGGAGGCGCCTGGCCCACCGTGCTGCCCTGGGTCTGGCTCGGCTGCCGCCGGGGGTCGGTGGCAGCTCCCGGGGCGGTCTCTCGCGCCGCCCCGGGCGTCGTGCCCTTGACCGGCGGGACCGCGGAGCCGCTGGCGGTCGGCGCCGGCCTGCTGCCGCCGGGGGCCCGTGAAGAGACTTGGGAGCCGGATTCCCGCGGAAGCGGGGCGCCCGGCAGGTAGTTGGTCGGGTCGTCGTTCGGGCCTGGCACGGTCACCATGTCCGAGGACCGGACGGCGCCACCGAGCATCGAGCCGACCAGCAGCGTCACACCGACGACCAGAGCGGCGACGATCGTGCCGCGCCGCAGGACGCGCCGCCGCAGCTCCCACAGCTCCGAGCGCGGACCGAGCTTGCGCCAGGCCTCGCCCGCGAGCCGCCCGTCGACCGAGTAGACCGGCGCACCCGCGATGATCAGCGGGCTCCAGGCGGCGAGGTAGATGATGTCGGGGGCGTCGTACGCGGGAACGGTCTTCCAGCTCACCGTCACGACCAGCGCGACCGAGAGCAGTGTCCCGACGCACGCGGCGACCCGCTGCCACAGGCCGAGCACCGTCAGCACACCGACGACGACCTGGAGGAACGCGACGGTCAGGCCGGAGCCCACCGGGTGGCTCACCGCGAAGTCCCGCAGCGGCCCCGCGATGGTCCACGGGTCCAGCGACGTGAGCCACTTGACCATCGAGCCGCGCTTGCCGCCGTCGAAGTACACGGGGTCGCAGAGCTTGCCCATGCCGGCGTAGATGGTGATGAAGCCGAGGAACACCCGGAGCGGCAGCAGCACCACTCCAAGGTTTATCCGCCGCCCGGGGTAGTAGGCGTGCCGGACCGCGTCGGCGCCGTGCCGCTGACCGCCCGCCCGGCCGTCCTCGTCGAACTCCTCGTCCTCGTAGGGCTCTTCACCGTACGCGTCGGAGTCGTCGTACGCGCCGACGGCCTGCCGCGTCCTGGGCAGCATCGCCGTCCTGGGCGGTTCGGAGCCGCGCGGGCCGACGACGGACGGGATCGCCTCGGTGTCCTCGCCCACGGCGATCCGGGGGATGACCTGCGTGGCGCCCGCGTCGCGACCATCGGCGCGCGCCTCGGCGGTGTTGCGTACGGCCTGGAGCAGTCCGGTCGCGCCGGGATCCCCCGGTTCGGATCTGCCGCTCCACACGACCGGCGCTCGGCGGCGTAGGCCGGCCGCGCCACCGGCGGCGAGCAACGCCGTGTCCGCCATCCCACTGCCCGCGCCGCGCGCACCCGCGTAAAGCGGGGCGGGGCGCCGACTCGGGGCGAGCTGCACGCGGAAACTGGCGTGGTTGACGATGACCTGCGCTGGGTCGCAAGGCACCTTGACCATGCTCAGGGCGGGCTGATCGTCGAACCCGGGTGTTCTGGTGTCCACACTCATCTAACCGAGTGATGTGTGTTTAGGACACTGCCTTGACGCAGCCGATCTGTCCGAGACCCGTCAAGACTCCCTTACCGGGCAAAACGCCCAGCTGTGGCCCGGCGCCGGGCCGACGCGTCGCCCGGTCGCCGCACCGCCGCCGGGCCGGGCACCGCACGGCCTTACGCCAGGTGCCCGTCCCGCGTTGCGCCGACCGCCGCACGCCCATCACTCCTGCGTGGCGCGTCTCACATCGCGTACGACCGAACGCCGCGTACGAATACGCCGCGCACGGCCCCACGCCAGGTGGGGCCCGCCGCGTCTGCCCTACGCCCTGCGCTTCGCCGCCTCGTAGAGCACAACGCCCGCCGCGACGCCCGCGTTCAGGGACTCCGCCGCGCCCGACATCGGGATCCGCACCAGGAAGTCGCACGTCTCGCCGACGAGTCGGGACAGGCCCTTGCCCTCGCTGCCGATGACGATGACGACCGGGCCGCTCAGCGCATCGAGCTCCTGGACCTCACTCTCGCCGTCCGCCGCGAGGCCGACGATCGCGATGCCTGCCTTCTTGTACGCCTCCAAGGCGCGCGTCAGGTTGGTCACCTGGGCCACCGGCGTACGGGCCGCCGTACCGGCCGAGGACTTCCAGGCGCCCGCCGTCATACCGGCGGCGCGCCGCTCGGGGACGACCACGCCGTGACCTCCGAAGGCGGTGACGGAGCGGACGATCGCGCCCAGGTTCCGCGGGTCGGTGATGCCGTCGAGAGCGACGATCAGCGGGTCCTGGCCGGCGTCCTGGGCCTTGACCGCGAGGTCCTCGGCGTGCGCGTACTCGTACGGCGGGACCTGGAGGACGAGGCCCTGGTGGTTCAGGCCGTTCGTCATCCGGTCCAGCTCGGGCCGCGGGGCCTCCATCAGGTGGATGCCGCCGCGCTCGCCCGCGAGCTGGAGCGCCTCACGGACGCGCTCGTCGTTGTCGATGTACTGCTGTACGTACAGCGTGGTCGCCGGGACACCGTCGCGCAGCGCCTCGAAGACCGGGTTGCGGCCGACGACCATCTCGGACGTGCCCTTGGCGCCGCGCCTCGTGGTGGGACGCCGGGTGGCCTTGGTGTTCGTCTTGGCCACCGCCTTGGCGACACGGTTCTTCTTGTGGCCCTTGCGGTCCGCGGCGGGCGGGGTCGGACCCTTGCCTTCGAGGCCCCTGCGCCGCTGGCCACCGCTGCCGATCTGCGGGCCCTTCTTGTTGGACGTGCGGCGGTTCTTGCGCTGGCTGTTCCCGGCCATGACCTACCTGTTTCCTGAAGCTTCGATGCGTGCGTGCGTATGTATGCGTAAGTGAAAGTGTGCCGCCCGGCAGGCCGGGCGGCACATGCTGTACTCCGTGAGCGGGGTCTCAGCGCGGTCCCAGCGTCCAGCGCGGTCCCGTCGGGCCGTCCTCGATGACCAGACCGGACTGCTGCAGCTGATCGCGGATCGCGTCGGCCGCCGCCCAGTCCTTGCGGTCGCGGGCGGACTGGCGCTGGTCCAGGACGAGCCGTACGAGCGTGTCCACCACCCCGTGCAGATCCTCGCTCTGCTCGCCCGACGCGCCCGCCCAACGGTCGTCGAGCGGGTCCAGGCCGAGGACGCCGAGCATGGCCCGCACCTCCGCCAGCCGGGCGATCGCCGCTTCCTTGTCGTCGGCGGCCAGTGCGGAATTGCCCTGCCGCACCGTCGTGTGGATCATCGCGAGCGCCTGCGGGACGCCCAGGTCGTCGTCCATCGCGTCGGCGAAGGCCGGCGGGACCTGCTCGGCGGGCTCCACGACTCCCCCGGCCTTCTCCACCACGCGCTGGACGAAGCCCTCGATACGCGCGAAGGCGGACTCCGCCTCGCGCAGGGCCTCCTCGCTGTACTCGATGGTCGAGCGGTAGTGCGGCGTACCGAGGTAGTAGCGCAGGACGATGGGGCGCCAGTTCTTGACCATCTCGGACACGAGGACCGAGTTGCCCAGGGACTTCGACATCTTCTCGCCGGCCATGGTGACCCAGTGGTTGTGCACCCAGTACTTCGCGAAGTCGTCACCGAAGGCCTTGGCCTGGGCGATCTCGTTCTCGTGGTGAGGGAAGATCAGGTCGATCCCGCCGCCGTGGATGTCGAAGGCCTCGCCCAGGTACTTGTGGGCCATGGCCGAGCACTCCAGGTGCCAGCCGGGACGGCCGCGCCCCCACGGCGTCTCCCAGCTCGGCTCGCCCGGCTTGGCGCTCTTCCACATCGCGAAGTCGCGCTGGTCGCGCTTGCCGGTCTCGCCCTCGCCGGACGGCTGGCGCAGGTCGTCCAGGTCCTGGTTGGAGAGCTCCAGATAACCGTCGTAGGACCGCACGTCGAAGTAGACGTTCCCGTCGGCCGCGTAGGCGTGCCCGCGCTCGATGAGGCCGCGCATCATCTCGATCATCTCGGGGATGTGCCCGGTGGCGCGCGGCTCGTAGGTGGGCGGGAGGCAGCCCAGCGCGTCGTAGCCGTCGTTGAACGCGCGCTCGTTCTCGTACCCGATGGCCCACCAGGGGCGGTCCAGCTCCGCCGACTTCACGATGATCTTGTCGTCGATGTCCGTGACATTGCGGATGAAGGTCACGTCGTACCCGCGGTACTCGAACCAGCGGCGCATGATGTCGAAGTTCAGCCCGGACCTGATGTGCCCGATGTGCGGGGCGGCCTGCACCGTGGCGCCACAGAGGTAGATCGAGACACAGCCCGGTGTGAGCGGGGCGAAGTCGCGAGTCTGCCGGGCGCTGGTGTCGTACAGGCGAAGAGTCACCACACCAGGGTAGTGCGCCCACCACAGTGCCCCGCGACTCTTTGCGAGCCGCGGGGAACGGGATTTCGGCCGAGGCCGCTCAGATGCTGCCGACGATCTTGCGCGCGCTCACCCGGACGACCACCCGCTCGCTGTCGTTGACCGACGACGGGTTGAACTCCACTCAGTCCGTACGGACCACCAGAGCCGTGGCGATCGCCGCGAGCCCCTCGCCCCTGCCGGTGAACCCGAGCCCGTCGGTGGTGGCGGCGGACAGCGAAACGGGCGCGCCGACCGCGGCCGAGAGGACCTTCTGCGCCTCCTCGCGCCGCTTGCCGACCTTCGGCCGGGTGCCGACGACCTGCACGGCGACATTGCCGATGCCGAAGCCCCCGGCGCGCACGATCCGTGCGGCCTCGGTGAGCAGGGTGATGCCGGACGCGCCGGACCACTCGGGGCGGCCGGTGCCGAAGTGCTGACCCAGGTCGCCGAGTCCGGCGGCGGAGAACAGCGCGTTGCAGGCTGCGTGCGCGACGACGTCGGCGTCCGAGTGCCCGGCCAGGCCGGGCCCCTCGCCCTCCCACAGCAGGCCCGCGCACCACAGCTCACGGCCCTCTTCGAAGGCGTGGATGTCGGTGCCGATCCCCACCTGCGGCAGCGCGGGGACAACAGGACGGGCGGAGGCAGAATCAGAAGACATCGTTGGCCCTCCTGCGGGCGAGTACCGCCTCGGCCAGGACCAGGTCCAGCGGCCGGGTCACCTTGAACGCCTCTTCGTGGCCGGGAACGACCACGACCCGGACGCCGAGCTGTTCGACCATCCCGGCGCAGTCCGTGGCACCGTCGCCGGGCGCCGCGCCCTCGCGGCCGGCCGCGAACGTCTCGTGGGCGCGGACGAGCGTGGCCCGGTCGAAGCCCTGCGGGGTCTGCACGGCGCGCAGCAGGGAGCGGTCGGGGGTGGCCACGACGGGCTCCGGCTCACCCGTCTCGCGGGGCTCGACCTGCTTGACCGTGTCGGCCAGCGGCAGCGCGGGCACCACGGCGGGCGCCCCGTCCCGTACCGCTTCAATGACCGCGTCGACGGTGTCGACGGGCACCAGGGGGCGGGCCGCGTCGTGCACCAGGACGGTGGTGATGTCGGCGGGCAGCGCGTCGAGCCCCAGCCGTACGGACTCCTGGCGGGTCTCGCCACCCGACACCACGACGAAGTCGGTGCGTTCGGGGAGCGCGTGCTCGTCGAGGAGGTTCTTGACGGCGGTGGCGTCGTCCGCCGGGGCGACCACGACGACGAGGGAGACGGCCCTGGAATCGGCCATCGCCCTCACCGCGTGGATCAGCATGGGAGTGCCGCTCAGCGCGCGCAGCGCCTTGGGGGCGCCGGGGCCGAGCCGTACGCCGCGGCCTGCGGCGGGGATCACGGCAGCGGTGCGGCGACCGGTGTCACGGCCCGTGGTGGGGCGCGATTCGTCCAGCGATTCGTCTGTCATCGATAGCTCCGGGGCCGGTGGCGTCTCGTCCCCCGGACTGGCTTGGACAGGTTTGGGTCAGCCAGGTTTGTGTTCGCGGCCGACGTGGGTATGGCCACAAGCGTGCCGGGCGCGACGCCTTGACCGGCCCCTTCCGTGACGACCGGTCGAGGCAGCTGCCCGGGCCCGGCACACCAGAAAAATCCAGGGGATGTGGGGTACGGATAGTAATGAACATGCCGCAGCGCCCGGCAACAAGGGCTGGTCGGCCTTGTCAGCGGGCACCGCGGCATTGCTGAGCTCAGAAGGAGCAACCTCCTGAGCTCGGGTCAGGACGCGAGGACCTCGTCGAGCAGAGCCTCGGCCTTGTCTTCATTGGTATTCTCCGCGAGTGCGAGCTCACTCACCAGGATCTGTCGCGCCTTGGCGAGCATGCGCTTCTCACCTGCGGAAAGCCCACGCTCACGCTCACGGCGCCACAGGTCGCGCACGACTTCGGCGACCTTGATGACATCACCGGAGGCAAGCTTTTCGAGATTTGCCTTGTAACGCCGGGACCAGTTCGTCGGCTCTTCGGCAAACGGTGCGCGAAGCACCTCGAAGACCCGCTCGAGCCCTTCCTGGCCGACCACATCGCGTACGCCCACGAACTCCGCATTGTCCGCAGGCACACGAACGGTCAAGTCGCCCTGAGCGACCTTGAGCACCAAGTAGGTCTTGTCCACGCCTTTGATCTGGCGAGTTTCGATAGCCTCGATCAGCGCGGCCCCGTGATGGGGATAGACCACGGTGTCGCCAACCTTGAACGTCATGTGACAGGTACCCCTTCCGTGGCTATCCAGAGTAACACGGATGAGGCTTCTTCTGAATGACGTTTTCGCAGGTCAGGGCATATCTCAGGGCTTGACAACAGCAACAGGAACGTGCTGCGGAAGGCTTCCGGAAGCGGGTATTCGCAGGTCGGAGCGGCTGTACGGGGGGAGAGAAACGCGTACCGTACACGCACCGCAGACCCCTCCACGAAGGACTAACGTCCCGTTTTGCCTGGTTCGGAACGGTGAACTTCGACTACTCCGTTCGGAGATCGGTCACCCGTACGACCCGAATCCATAATCGATCACCGATGGGGTGATCAATTCCCCGGACCGGCTCCGCGACGGCTTCCCGTCCGCCTTCATGCGGCCTTCACACGCTCTTCCGGTTGGCTTGGAGTCCGGGTTCCGTACCGCCATACATTCCTTACGGATAATCCGCACTCGGGTCGCGCTCTTGCCACCCCCCGGATATGTGAACGGCGTACAAAGCGGCGAGCCGGGCCGACCTGCGCGGTGCGGGCGGCGGGGAGGGGGCGGGTCGGGTGCAGGCGCGGGTCGACGGCTCGGTAACCTAAGCGCGCTGACACACCCTCGGGGCGGCTTCGCACCGCGCCCCCTGATCGGTCCCCCGTCCTCAGTACGTCCGAATGCCTAAGAGGAGATGCCGCCGCCGTGAGCCGCAGCCTTCGACGCGGTGTCATCACCGCGACCGCCGTCGTGTTCTCGATCGCCTCGCTCGCCGCCTGCGGTGCGGGCAACGACGCGCAGACGCTGGGGGTCAAGCCGGACAACGCGGCGACCGCCGTCGACGACATCAAGATCCAGAACGCCACGATCGTCACGCAGCCGGAGCCCGGGGCCGCGGGCCCCGCAGTCGTCGTCGTGACGATCTTCAACAACGGCGCCGAGGCCGAGACCCTGGAGTCGATCAGCCTGCCGGGCACCAGCGCCACGGTGAAGCTCAAGCCGGCCAAGGGCGCGGGCCCGGTGTCCGTACCGGCCGGCGGCTCGGTCGTGTTCGGCGGCAAGGGCAACGCCTCCGCCGTCATCGACAAGGGCAACGAGGCCGCGAAGAACGGCGCCGCGCAGCCCATCGTCTTCGAGCTCAGCGACACCGGCTCGGTGAAGATGCGGGCGTTCGTGGTGCCGGCGAAGCACGACTTCAAGGGCGTCGGCCCGTCCGCGCCCCCCAAGGCACCCGCCACGAAGCCGTCCGGCTCGGCGACGACAAGCCCGTCGGGCAGCCCCTCGGGCTCGCCGTCCGGATCGCCCTCGGAGGGCGCGTCCGGCGCGGCAGGCGCCTCGGCGACCACCAACCCGTCGGACGGGGTCTCCGCGTCGCACGAAGCGGACGCGGGTCACTGACGCGGGTCACCACCGACAGCGGTACGCACAGGGGCGCCCCGCCGGGAGATTCCGGCGGGGCGCCCCTGTGCGTCGCGTACGGCCGCTCTTCGCGGCGCGTCGCGTATCAGCGCTCTTTACGGCTCGAACTTGTAGCCCAGGCCGCGCACCGTCACCAGGTACCTGGGCGCGCCCGGGTCCGGCTCGATCTTGGCGCGCAGGCGCTTCACATGTACGTCGAGCGTCTTGGTGTCGCCCACGTAGTCCGCGCCCCAGACCCGGTCGATCAGCTGCATACGGGTCAGCACGCGGCCCGCGTTCCTCAGCAGCATCTCCAGCAGGTCGAACTCCTTCAGCGGCAGGTCGACCTTGCCGCCCGAGACGGTGACCACGTGACGGTCGACGTCCATCCGGACGGGACCGGCCTCCAGGGCCGCCGGGGAGGCCTCCTCCGGCTCGCCGCGGCGGCGCAGGACCGCGCGGATACGGGCGACCAGCTCCCGGGAGGAGAAGGGCTTGGTGACGTAGTCGTCGGCCCCTATTTCCAGACCGACGACCTTGTCGATCTCGCTGTCCTTGGCCGTCACCATGATGACCGGGACATTGGAACGGCTGCGCAGCTGGCGGCAGACCTCGGTGCCGGGCAGGCCGGGGAGCATCAGGTCGAGAAGGACGAGGTCGGCGCCGTTGCGCTCGAACTCGTCGAGTCCGTCGGGGCCGGTGGCCGCGATGGCGACCTCGAAGCCTTCCTTGCGGAGCATGTACGACAGGACGTCGCTGAAGGATTCCTCATCCTCGACGACGAGCACTCGGGTCACGGAAGGACCTCCGGGGCAGGAATGGGTTCGCGAGCAGTGGTCTCAACGGTCTGAGTGGTCTCGTAGGGGCCCGTCGCCGGTTTCCGGACCCGCTGTGCGGCTGCCTCGGGCAGCCGCAGGGTGAAGGTGGAGCCCTGGCCCTCCGAGCTCCACACGGTGACTTCCCCGCCGTGCGACGCGGCCACGTGCTTGACGATGGCCAGGCCCAGGCCCGTACCGCCGGTGGCACGGGAGCGGGCCGGGTCGACCCGGTAGAAGCGCTCGAAGACGCGCTCGCGGTCCCTCTCCGAAATGCCGATCCCCTGGTCGGTGACGGCGATCTCGATCAGGTCGCCGCCGGGTGCGGACACCCTGCGGCCCGCTATGCCGACGCGGGTCCGGGCGGCGCTGTAGTTGACCGCGTTCTCGACGAGGTTGCCGAGGGCGGCGGCGAGCTGGCCGCGGTTTCCCCAGATGCGCAGGCCGGCGGCGCCGCCGGCGGCCATGGTGATCTGCTTGGTGGACGCGGCGTGACGGCTGCGGTCGATGGCCTCGGCGACCAGTTCGTCGACCCGGACCGGCTCGGCGTCCTCCAGCGGGTCGTCGTTCTGGACCCGGGAAAGATCAATGAGCTCTTGGACCAGATTGGTGAGGCGGGTCGCCTCGATCTGCATCCGGCCGGCGAAACGGGTCACCGCCTCGGGGTCGTCCGAGGCGTCCATGACGGCCTCGGAGAGCAGGGAGAGGGCGCCGGTCGGGGTCTTGAGCTCGTGGCTGACGTTCGCGACGAAGTCGCGACGTACCGCTTCGATGCGGCGGGCCTCGGTGAGGTCCTCGACCAGCAGGAGGACTAGGCGGGAGCCGAGCGGGGCGACGCGGGCGGAGACCGCGAGTGCCTCGCCCCGGCCGGTGCCCCGGCGGGGCAGGTCCAGCTCGACCTGGCGTATCTCGCCGTCGCGCCGGGTGTCCCTGGCCATGTGCAGCATGGGATCGACGGACAGCTTTCCGCCCCGGACGAGCCCGAGGGCGTACGCCGCCGAGCTGGCCTTGACCACGTTGTCGCTCTCGTCGAGCACGACGGCGGAGGAGCGGAGCACGGAGAGCACGGTGTCCACGCCCGGCGGCAGTACGGCGTTCACATCGGGCCGCATGGAGGACCGGGTGGGCCTGGCCTGGTCGCGCTCGCTCCAGCGGAACGCCAGCATGGCGATCACACCGGTGCACAGTCCGGCGATCGATGCTGCTGCGGCGACTGCCGCGTCCACGTCCATGCACCCAGGTTAAGCGGGTGTAAGGAGACTTCCCCAGCCAAATGGGTGGCTACTCGAACAGTCGTCGCTCAGAGTTCACCGAGGGGACCGCGCTGGTTCACTTCGACCGTCCGGATCCGGCCGTGGGTAGATCTCCGAATCCCAGAGTTCACCCGGGAGACGGTGCCGGTTCACTCGGGGTGCCGGAAACGGATGCGTGACGGACGGAACGTGGGAGCGTGGGGTGCAGAGGCCTCCCGGAGCACTAGAGAGGGACTTTCATGCGCGACGCGTACCACGAGGAACTTGACTCGATCGGCGAAGACCTGGTCGAGATGGCCCGGCTGGTCGGCTCGGCGATCGGTCGGGCGACCACGTCCATGCTCGACGCGGACCTCAAGCTCGCCGAGAGCGTGATCGCCGCCGACCAGAAGGTCGACGATCTCCAGCACGACCTGGAGGCACGAGCCATAGCCCTGCTGGCCCGCCAGCAGCCCGTCGCCACGGACCTGCGGATCGTCGTCACCTCGCTGCGGATGAGCGCCGACCTGGAGCGCTCGGGAGACCTGGCCCAGCACGTGGCCAAGCTCGCCCGGCTGCGCTTCCCGGCCGCCGCCGTGCCGCACGACCTGCACGCGACCATCCTGGAGATGGGCCAGCTCGCGCAGCGCCTGATGGCGAAGGCGGCGGAGGTCATCATCACCAAGGACGTCGACCTGGCGCTCCAGCTGGAGCAGGACGACGACGAGATGGACCTGCTGCACCGCACGCTGTTCCAGCACCTGATGGACGACCGCTGGAAGCACGGCATCGAGACGGCGGTCGACGTGACGCTCCTCGGCCGCTACTACGAGCGCTTCGCGGACCACGCGGTGTCGGTCGCCAAGCGGGTCGTGTACCTGGTGACGGGCGAGCACGCGGACGAACTCCAGGCGGCGAACGCGGCGGCGGCACCGACGGCGGCGCCGGTCGAGGGCGTGTAGGGCGCGCGATCCGGAGCGAGCGCACGGGGTGACTGCGCGCGTGCGCGGTTGATGCGCCCGCCCCGGTGGGCATGAGATGGGCAGCAGGAGTACGCCACGTACCCCTTCGAGGAGGAACCTCATGGCCGATTCCCCCACACCCGTCTCCCAGCAGGACGCGCGGTCCGACCGCGCGCACCTGCCCACCACCCCCGTCCTCGGCGCCTGCGGCTGCGGCTCGGGCTGCTCCTGCGGCTGCCAGTCCGGCGGGCCGTGCCAGTGCGGCGGCTGCGGCTAGCAGCGGCCGACCACCCGTGAAGGCGATACGAAGGGGCCCCGTCCTGGTCAGGACGGGGCCCCTTCGTATCGCCTTCGGTGGCGCGACTTGCTGTCCCGCGCCCCCTCTTGCGGACCGCACGCGCCGATCACCCGGCCGGCCGCCGAGCGCCCCGCGCCTCGCACGCACTCAACAGACAGCAGCAGCTCACTTGTTACGGCGCTTGGCCGCCCTCTTCCTCAGCCGGCTCTGCCCGCGTTTCGTCCACTCACCTTGATGGAGGTGGCAGCGCGAGGTGCCCTTCATCGTTTTATTGGCACAGCGACCTCCGGCCGCAGTGGGCCAGCCGCATTTCCCTTGCCTCCACACACCCACCGCCCACCCCTCGGTAGCCCGTGCCCGCACAGAGCAACAGCGTGTGCCACCGCGCAGGGACGGGCCAGAGCGCACTACCGGCGCCATGGGAACGACCAGGCGCACGCGGGTGCGGGTGCGGGTGCGGGTGCGGGTGCGGGTGCGGGTGCGGGTGCGGGTGCGGGTGCGGGTGCGGGTGCGGGTGCGGGCAGGAGATCGCGCGGGGAGGTACGAAGACATCTGTGAGGCCGAGCAGCCGCGACCGCGCGCGGAGGGCTCCCCCTGCAAGACCCTGCGTTTGGCGGGCGCTCGAACCTCGGCGCTGAGGGGCCGGGGCCCGGAGGGTTCCAGAGGGGCCGGGGGCGGGCTCAGGGCGAACTAAAGCCCCTGATCCGCGACTTAGGGGCGGGTCAGGGGCCTTTTCGGCTCTGGTTACTTCTTCTTGCCCTGGTTCTTCACAGCCTCGATGGCCGCCTTCGCGGCCTCCGGGTCCAGGTACGTGCCGCCCTTCTTGAGGGGGCGGAAGTTCGCGTCCAGCTCGTAGGCGAGCGGGATGCCCGTCGGAATGTTCAGGCCCGTGATGTCCTCGTCGGAGACGCCGTCGAGGTGCTTGACCAGGCCGCGCAGGGAGTTGCCGTGGGCGGCGACCAGGACCGTGCGGCCGGCCAGGAGGTCCGGGACGATGCCGTCGTACCAGTACGGCAGCATCCGCTCGACGACGTCCTTGAGGCACTCGGTGCGCGGGCGCAGCTCGCTGGGGATCGTCGCGTAGCGCGGGTCGTCGCTCTGCGAGAACTCGGTGCCGTCTTCGAGCACCGGCGGCGGGGTGTCGTAGGAGCGGCGCCACAGCATGAACTGCTCCTCGCCGAACTCCGCGAGGGTCTGCGCCTTGTCCTTGCCCTGGAGCGCGCCGTAGTGCCGCTCGTTCAGGCGCCAGGAGCGGTGGACGGGGATCCAGTGGCGGTCCGCGGAGTCCAGCGCGAGCTGGGCGGTGCGGATCGCGCGGCGCTGGAGGGAGGTGTGCAGTACGTCGGGCAGCAGGCCGGCGTCCTTGAGCAGCTCACCGCCGCGTACCGCCTCCTTCTCGCCCTTCTCTGTGAGGTTGACGTCCACCCATCCGGTGAACAGGTTCTTCGCGTTCCAGTCGCTCTCGCCGTGGCGGAGGAGGATCAGCTTGTACGGTGCGTCGGCCATGCGTACGACCCTAATCCACGCTCCCGGATTGACGCTCGCCGTCAAATGACTCGCCCGCCTGAGCAGCCCACTTGTAAGTTGCGAGCAGCAGCAAGGACGCTTACGCCACGGGGGGAAGTACATGTCGGTCGCGAGTATTCGACGGGCCACGCGCGAGAGCGTCTCGGGGCTCCCCCGGGAGTTCTGGTGGCTCTGGACCAGCACGCTGGTCAATCGGCTCGGGGCGTTCGTGGCGACCTTCATGGCGCTGTATCTGACGCTGGACCGCGGCTACTCCGCCTCGTACGCCGGTCTGGTCGCCTCCCTGCACGGGCTCGGCGGGGTCGTGTCCTCGCTGGGCGCGGGCATCATGGCGGACCGGCTCGGGCGGCGCCCCACCCTGTTGATCTCGCAGAGCGCCACGGCGGCCTCGGTCGCGCTGCTCGGCTTCATGCACCACCCGGTGGCCATCGCGGGGGTGGCCTTCCTGGTGGGGATGGCGAGCAACGCCTCGCGGCCCGCCGTGCAGGCGATGATGGCGGACATCGTGAAGCCCGAGGACCGGGTGCGGGCGTTCTCGCTGAACTACTGGGCGATCAACCTCGGCTTCGCGATCTCCTCGACGGCCGCGGGATTCATCGCCGAATACAGCTATCTGGCGGGCTTCCTCGGTGAGGCCGTGATGACGCTGGCGTGCGCGGTGGTGGTCTTCCTGAAGCTGCCCGAGTCCCGGCCCACCCAGGCCAGGGACGCGGCGGGCAGGTCGACGGAGCCACAGGTCGGCATGGGGACCGTACTGCGCGACGGGCGCTTCATGAGCCTGGTCGGGCTGTCGTTCGTCGTCGCGCTGATCTTCCAGCAGGGGTCCGTCGGCCTGCCGGTGGCGATGGGTACGGACGGTTTCACCAGCGCGGACTTCGGTCTGGCCATCGCCATCAACGGCGTGCTGATCGTCGCGCTGCAGATCCCCGTGACGCGCTACATCGAGCACCGGGATCCGCGGCGGCTGCTGATCATCTCCTCGCTGCTCGCGGGGTACGGCTTCGGGCTCACCGCCTTCGCCGGGTCGATCGCGGTGTACGCGATGACCGTGTGCGTGTGGACGCTGGCGGAGATTGTCAACGCGCCGACCCAGACGGGCCTAGTGGTGCGGCTCTCCCCGGTGCACGGGCGCGGGCGCTACCAGGGGATGTACACGATGTCCTGGTCCGCGGCGGCGCTGGTCGCCCCGCTGATGGCGGGCTTCCTGATCGACCGGTACGGCGCGGAGTGGCTGTGGGGCGCCTGCGCGGTGCTCGGCACGGTGGCGGCGGGTGGGTACTGGCTGCTGATGCGGGGGCTTCCGGCGGAGGAGGCGGTGGTGGCCTCCCCCGCCGTCGTCACGGTGCGCAAGAAGAAGGGCAGGGCCGGGGTCAGCGTCTGAGGGCGCGCTGGGCCTCGTACAGGTTCCGGGGGCGTACGGCGTCGGGGGCGCCGTACGCCTCCAGGCGTGAGCCCAGACCACCGGTGAAGTCCGGGGTGTCGATCTGATCGAACTCGCTGACCGTGGAGATGCCGACCGTGGCGCTGTACGGCGCGATGGTGTCGATTTTCACCAGCCCGGCGCGGGCGTTGGTGACCGTGACGTTCCAGTGGGTGAAGCGGGCGCCGTAGAGCGGGCCCGCGCTGGCGTCGCCGCCGTGGCGGCCGTTGTTGTTGAGCGTGATCTCGGTGCGGACGTTGGCGAAGGGCATGCCGCGGTGGGTGTCGAAGGTGCCCATCGCCATGTCGCCGCGCGACCAGACGTTGTAGCTGGACAGGCCCTCGACGTTGATGCCGTGCAGCTGGGTGCCGACCGGGGCCGGGACGGTGCGCTCGGCGATGGCGAAGTCCTCGATGAGGTTGTCGTGCGCGCCCTCGCGGCAGAAGTACGGGTGGTGCGAGCCGCGGCCCTCGACGCGGGTGCGGCGCAGGGTGCAGGCGGAGGCGGCGACCAGGCCGAAGCCGTTGTCGACGTGCCGGACGGTGATGTCCTCGGCCCAGCAGTCGTACGCGCACTGGAACGTGACGCCGTTGTAGCCCTTGTCGAGCAGGTGCTGCGACTGCGGAGTCTCGACCGCTTCGAGGGTCAGGCCCTCCACGCCGGAGCCCGTGAGTGCCTCCACGTGCGTGGTGATGCGGGGGTCCCATTCGGGGCGTACGTCGAGGGGCAAGGGGCGCTCAAAGGTGACCCTGCGCCCCTTGATGGCGCTGATGCGCACCGGCCACTCGTACGGCACGTACGAGGTCAGCTTCGTCTTGTCGTCCCACTTGTACGCCTCGGGGCCCGCGCCGTCGCCCGCCATGTGCTCCAGGAGGGTGTGAGCGGCGTCGTCGGCGAGGCGCAGCAGGACGAGTTGGCCGCGCTTGAGGCGGAACGGGTCGTGGACGGTGAGGGTGCGGTCGCCTCGGTGCGCGGGGGCGACGGTGGTGAGGGTGCGCCACTCGTCGCGCGCGTTGCCCGTCCAGCCCTCGAAGGGCCATGTCTTCGCCCTGATGGCCGCGGTGAGGGACTCGTAACGCCCCTGTGGGCAGAGCCAGATGAGGCCGCCGCCCCAGGACCAGCTGGACTTGTCGCCGCCGTATCGGCTGCCGTACGAGCCGATCAGCTCGGTGAGGCTGCGGGTGGCGACCAGCTTGGTCCGGGCGCTGCCGGCGCCGCGCAGGACGACGTTGCTGTGGCCGATGCGGATGACGTCGTCGATGCGGTACGTGCCGGGCGGGACGAGGACCGTGCCGCCGCCACGTTCGCCTGCGGCGGCGATGGCGCGGTTGATCGCGGGCGCGGAGTCGGCGGAGCCGTCCGGCTTGGCACCGTAGCGCAGGACGTTGGCCACGACGGGGTGGCGGGGGGCGCGGGTGGCGCCTCCGTGGGCGCCTGCCCGGCCTACGTATGGGATTTGGGGGTGGGTGTAGGGGGCTTTGGAGAACTCGGCCCAGAGGCGGGAGGTCGGAGGTGGAGTGGTGCGGGGAGATGGGTGGGGTGGCCGCGGCGGCCGGGCCTGCGGCGAGTGCGGGGGTTGCGCTCGCTGCCGCGACGGCTGTCGCCGTGGTGAGGAGGGTGCGTCTGCTGAGGGTGCGGGTGAGGGCGCGGGTCAGGTCGCGCTGCGGGTTAACCATGAGCCGTCTCCATGTATGCAAACGACGTTCAGGTGAGAGTTGGGCGCGAGCATGCCACGGGGTGGGGGCGTGGGGAAGGGGTGCGGGGGAAGCGCGGGAAGCGGGCGAGGTGGAGGTGGGCGCGGCGCCCAAGTGGGAGTGGGCGCGGGAGTGGGCGCGGGAGTGGGAGTGGGTGCGGCGCCCAAGGTGTAGATGCGCGGGCCAAGGCGGGCGCGGGCCAAGGGGCGGGCTCAGCGCCCAAGTAGGGGTCGGCGCGGCGCCCAAAACCCGGATACGCGGGCTCAGCGCTCAAGTGGGGCAGGGGGCGGCGGCCGTGCAGAAGACAGCCCGTCCGGTGATTGCGGACATGCGGCAGCAGCCGTGCGAGGTCAGAGCGCTCGCTCGTCCCGGGTCAGGTTCGTGAACGCGTCCAGGTTTCGCGTGGACTCGCCGCGCGATACCCGCCACGCGTACTCCTTGCGGATCGCACTCGCGAATCCCAGCTCCAGCAGCGTGTTGAAGCTGCCGTCCGCCGCTTCCAGGACCGTGCCGAGCAGCCGGTCCAGCTCCTCCGGGGTGACCGCCGCGAGCGGGAGTTTGCCTGCGAGGTAGATGTCGCCCAGCCGGTCGACCGCGTAACTCACGCCGTAGAGGCGGAGGTTGCGCTCCAGGAGCCAGCGGTGCACCCCCGCCTCGTTCTCGTCGGGGTGGCGGATCACGAACGCGTTGATGGACAGCGCGTGCCGCCCGACGATCAGCGAGACCGTCGTGGACAGCTTGCGGGTGCCGGGGAGCTTGACGACGTAGGAGCCCGGAGCAGTGCTCTCCCACTCCAGTTCGGCGTCCTTGAGGGTCGCTTCGACCACCTGTCGCGCGTCAGCGTCAGCCATGCCGCGAGCGTACGCGAGTGGCGGAGGCGGAGCTCGGCGCAGGGTCAGCCGTGGTGGGTGTGTTCGCCGCGCCGGTACTCGTGCATCGCGGCCGTGTACACATCGGCCGTCGCCGAGGCCGCCGTGCCCCAGCCGAAGGACTGCGCGTGCCGGGCGGCGGCCCCGCCCATGCGGTCCACCAGACCAGGGTCGTCGATGAAACGACGCAGCGCGTGGGCGTAACCGGCCGGGTCGTGGCCCTGGACCAGGACGCCGGTGACCCCGTCGCGCACGGCCACCGGCAGGCCGCCGACCGCCGCCGCCACGACGGGGGTGCCGACCGCTTCCGCCTCCAGGGCCACGAGGCCGAACGACTCGCTGTACGACGGCATGACCAGCACCGACGCCGCCCGGAACCAGTCCGCGAGCCGGTCCTGCCCGACCGGCGGACAGAACCGGACCACATCGGCCACGCCGAGGCGTGCGGCGAGCTTCTGCAGCCCCTCGGGCTTGGCGAGGCCGCTGCCGCTCGGGCCGCCGACGACCGGGACGACGATCTTCTTACGGAGCGAGGGGTCCGCGTCGAGCAGCACCGCGACCGCGCGCAGCAGGATGTCCGGCGCCTTCAGGGGCTGGATGCGCCCGGCGAACAGCGGGATGAACGCGTCCTGCGGCAGGCCGAGCCGGGCGCGCGCCGCGGCCCGCCCGTCCGCCGGGCGGAAGCGGTCGAGATTCACGCCGGGGTGGACGACCGCGACCTTGCCGGGGTCGGACTCGTAGAAACGGATCAGCTCGTCCGCCTCCTCCGCCGTATTGGCGATGAGGCGGTCGGCGGCGCGCACGATCTGGGTCTCGCCGATGACGCGGGCGGCGGGCTCGGGGGTGTCGCCCTCGGCGAGCGAGGCGTTCTTGACCTTGGCCATGGTGTGCATGGCGTGCACCAGCGGGACGCCCCAGCGCTCGGCGGCGAGCCAGCCGACGTGCCCGGAGAGCCAGTAGTGGGAGTGCACGAGGTCGTAGTAGCCGGGCCGCTGTCCGGCCCAGGCCTGCATCACGCCGTGCGTGAAGGCGCACAGCTGCGCGGGCAGCTCCTCCTTGGCCAGTCCCTCGTACGGCCCGGCGTCGATGTGCCGCACGAGCACCCCGGGAGCGAGCTCCACGGACGCCGGGAGGCCGCCGGTGGTGGACCGGGTGAAGATCTCGACCTCTATGTTGATCGCGGCGAGGCGCTTGGCGAGCTCGACGATGTAGACGTTCATGCCGCCCGCGTCGCCCGTCCCCGGCTGGTGCAGCGGGGAGGTGTGGACGCTGAGCATGGCGATACGACGCGGCTTGCGATGGCCGCCGGGCAACCGCAGGCGGGGTGGCGCCGCCAGTGTACCGGCGAGTCGGGAGACGTACTGGCTCACGCGACGGTCCTCTTCGCTGGGGGCATGGCAGGGCGGGGGCACGAGAACCCCTGCAAGAGGCGCAAACAGTGGAACGCGCTCTCCCATTTCCGATTTGCCAAATCATTACCCGGGGTTCCTCAACCTTTACGGACGATCGCCCGCACTGTTCACGGGCGCTTAGGCTCACCTCATGGCTTCCCGCACGTCCTCCTCGCGCCCGGTGGGCGCCGTGACCCGCGGGACCACCAACCCCAACCGGCTGCGTCGAATGGACCGCTGGATCGCCGCCGTCCACGGCCACGAGCTGCGTCGTGGCGCGGATCCGGTGGCGGTCGACCTGGGGTACGGGGCCGCGCCGTGGACCGCCGTCGAGCTGCTCGGCCGGCTGCGTACCGTCGCCCCCGCCGTCGAGGTGGTGGGCATCGAGATCGAACCGGCCCGGGTGGCGGGCGCGAAGCCGTACGAGCGGGCGGGCCTCACCTTCCGCCACGGCGGCTTCGAGGTGCCGCTGCCGGACGCGCGGCGCCCCGCCCTGATCCGGGCGGCGAATGTGTTGCGGCAGTACGACGAGGGGGAGGTCGCCGCCGTCTGGGCGCGGCTGTGCGGGCGGCTGGCGCCTGGCGGCCTGCTGGTCGAGGGGACGTGCGATGAGATCGGGCGGCGGCACGTGTGGGTCGCGCTCGGGCCCGAGGGTCCGCGCACGGTCACCTTCGCGACCCGGCTCGGGTCGCTGGACCGCCCGTCGGACCTGGCGGAGCGGCTGCCCAAGGCGCTCATCCATCGCAATGTGCCGGGCGAACCGGTGCACGCGTTCCTGCGCGACTTCGACCGGGCGTGGGCCGCGGCGGCGCCGTACGCCTCGCTGGGCGCCCGGCAGCGCTGGATCAACGCGGTGCGCGCACTGTCCGCCGACTGGCCGCTGACGGACGGGCAACGACGGTGGCGGCAGGGTGAAGTGACGGTGAACTGGGCCGCTCTCCAGCCGCGTACCTCCTGAAACCACTTCGGGATCATCTTCAACGCCCGGCGGAATCAGGGAACGTGGGGCTCGGGCTGATCGTCTGAAACGTGTGAGAGGGACGTTCGAACCTGGTGGGTGAGGGGCGTTCGAAACGGGCGGGTGGGGCCTCTGTCACTTTCGCGGACGGCATGGCAGCATCACCGCAGCACACCTAAGTTACTGACGGTAAATCAGATATGGATCTGGGGGGAACTCGTGAACGGACGTCGCAGCGCCGCGACAGCAGCCGCGCTGACCTGCGCCTTGGCGGTGCTTTCGGTGCTCGCGGTGCCGGGCACGGCGTACGCCGACCCCAAGCCGCCCAGGAGCGAGCAGAAGCTCCAGGAGGTCCGCAGCGAGATCGACGGCCTCTACAGAAAGGCCGCGCTCGCCACCGACTCCTTCAATCTCGCCGAGGAGCGGGCCGACAAGCAGTCGTCGGAGATCGTGAAGCTGGCCCAGGAGATCGTCAAAGGGCAGAACAAAATCGACCGGCTGAAGAAGCGGGTCGGGGCCGAGGCCCGCGCCCAGTACCGCGGCGGCGGCCTGCCTGCCGAGGCGCGGCTGATGCTCAGCGGCGACCCGCAGCTTTTCCTGGACGGCGCGGGCCGCTTCCGCGAGGGCCAGCAGGCGACCAAGGGGCTGCTGGGTGAACTGTCCCGCACCCAGGCCGACTTGAAGATCTACACGCAGGACGCGACGGACCAGTGGAAGAAGCTGGAGTCCAACCGCAAGAAGAAGGAAGCGGCGAAGAAGGAAGTCAAGAAGCAGCTCGCCGCCGCCGAGAAGCTCGAATCGACGCTGGAGAAGGAGGAGCAGGCCCGGCTCCTCGCAATGGAACAGGAGGCCGAGCAGAAGGCGCAGACCGCCTGGCTCGACTCCGGCGCGCTCAAGGCCATCGGCGGCAAGGCGACGGCCGCGGGCAAGACCGCCGTCGCGTACGCGACCGCGCAGATGGGCAAGCCGTACGTCTGGGGCGCGGAGGGCCCGGGGTCCTTCGACTGCTCCGGCCTGACGTCACAGGCGTGGCTCGCGGCCGGACGTGGCATCCCGCGCACCTCGCAGGAGCAGTGGAAGCAGCTGCCGCGGGTCGCCACGAAGGACATGCTGCCGGGCGACCTGATCATCTACTTCGGCGACGCGAGCCATGTCGGGATGTACATCGGCGACGGCGCCATCGTGCACGCACCGCGCCCGGGCCGGGACGTGACGATCGCGGGCGCGGGCTCGATGCCGATACTCGGGGTCGTACGACCGGGGAACTAGCGGACGGCGGCACGGCACGGGCACGGCGTGCGGCGGCCGGCGACGGTGCGGAGCACGGGCACAGCAGGCGCGGCAGGCGGCGGCGCGGAGCACGGGCGGGCGCGGCAGGCGCCGGGCACGGACCACGGTCGCGGCAGGCGCGGCAGGCGGCGGCGCGGAGCACGGGCGGGCGCGGCAGGCGCCGGGCACGGACCACGGTCGCGGCAGGCGCGGCAGGACAGCCTCGGCCCGGCTCCCCCGGGCGGCCTCCGACGGCCTCCTCCGCCTCCTCTACCGCCCTGACCGGAACCCCGGCGGGGCGGCCCGCGTCAGAAGCCCGGGTGCGGCGTCGGTCGGCCTCGGGTGCGGGCCGTCGGCCGGTTTCCGGGTTCGGTCCTGACCGGTGGCTCCGGGACGGTCTCGGGGCGATTCCGGGGCGTCACCGGTTCGCCTCCTGGGCGGGTCCGGGCGGGCCCTCCACAGGTGGGCTTCGCAGGGCCCGTGAAATGCTCTCCGGGCGGCGCGCTCGGCGTGATGTTCGTCATGGGTGCCTGCCCCTCCCACCCCGTCGAATGCGTTGTGGGAAGCGGCATATGACGATGACGGTTCCCCTCGGGCCATTCCGTTGCGGCGCCGGGTAACGCTAAGGTCCCCGTTTGGCGGAACGTCGATCGTCGTGCCGCCGCGCCCTCGGGGGGAGGGAAGGAATCCAACCGATGCCCGTACCCATACCGCGGCAGCGAGCGAGCCCGGCCGTGGAGAACGGTCAGGCCGGTCCGCCGCAGCACCCGACCGGGACCGCGCCGTCCGGCGCGCCCGCGCCCGTCTCCGTGCCCGCACCGTCCGCGCCGTCCGCATACGGCACCGACCTGACGCTGCTGGTGATCGAGGACGGCCCGGCGGGGACGTTCACCGTGCCCTCACTGCTCGACGCGGCCGGTACCCGGGTCCGTATCCGCACCGCTCGCAACCTCACCGAGGCCGAGCGGCTGCTCACGGACGACGTCCACTGCATCCTGCTCGACCTCGACCTGCCCGCTCCCGAGGGCTCGGACGACGAGCTGGCCACGCTGCGGCGCGTACTGCGGCTCGCGCCGCGTCACGCCGTGCTGGCGCTGACCGCCGAGACCGACACCGAGCGCGCCTCGGAGGCGGTACGGGTCGGCGCCCAGGACTATCTCTTCCGCGACGAGCTGGACGGGCGCCAGCTCAGCCGCGCCATCCGGTACGCGGTGGAGCGCAAGCGCGCCGACACCGCGCAGCACAAGCTCGCCGAGTCACGGCTGCGTGCCCAGGAGAACGCCCGCCTGGAGCGCGGCCTGCTGCCGAAGCCGCTGCTCGAAGGCTCGAACCTGCGCTTCGCCTCGCGCTACCGGCCGGGGCGCTCGCGCGCGCTGCTCGGCGGGGACTTCTACGACACCGTCCGCACCTCCGACGGCACGGTCCACGCGATGATCGGCGACGTCTGCGGCCACGGCCCGGACGAGGCCGCGCTCGGCGTGGAACTGCGCATAGCCTGGCGCGCGTTGACCTTCGCCGGCCTGTGCGGCGACGAGCTGCTCTCCACCCTCCAGCAGGTGCTGGAGCACGAGCGCGCGAGCGAGGAAATCTTCGCGACCCTGTGCACGGTCGACATCGCGCCGGACGGCCGACGGGCGGGCCTGTGCCTGGCCGGGCACCCGGCGCCGCTGATCGCCCGCAGCGGCGAGGCCGCCAAGCTGCTTCCGTACGAGAACGGGGGCCCCGCCCTCGGCCTGCTGCCGCGCGCACGCTGGCCACGCCGACAGGTGGAGCTGGGCGGCTCCTGGAGCCTGATGATGTACACGGACGGGCTCATCGAGGGTCGCGTCGGCCCGCCAGGCACGAAGCAGCGGCTGGGCCAGGACGGCATGGTCGAGATGATCAACCGCCAGCTGGCGGCCGGCCTGAGCGGCGAGGAGCTGCTGGAGGCCGCGGTCACCGAGGTGCGGGACCTGAACGGCGGGGAGCTGACCGACGACGTGGCCGTACTGCTCCTGGACCGCAACCGGCCCTGACTCCGACGCCTGGCACCCGAAACCCGGAGGGACGGGCAGGAGCCCGGCGAGCCGGCTGCGCCTGCGGCCACGGTCGGGACCGGGCCCTCATGGGCCCGGGGGGTCCAGGCGGTCCAGGGGGCTCAGCGACCGCCGTTGTACGGCCCATACGGACCGTCGCTGCTGCTGCCGCCCTTACGGCCGCCACCGCCACGGCCGCCGCCCGAGACCTCCTTGATCGCGGGACGTACGTCCACCATGAAGACGATCGTGGCGACGAGTCCGGCGATCTGCAGGAACAGCATCGGGACAAAGAGGTTCACGGCCACCGTGACGCCGAGGAGCACCAGCCAGAAGACCTTGGTCTTCTTGTCGGCGGCGCGGTAGGCGTCCTCACGGGCCGTCGCGGCGAAGAACAGCGCCACCACGGCGAGGACGAGCATGGCGAGGTTGAGCAACGACATCAGAGTGCCGAATCCCGAAAGCAACATGCTGTGCACCGCCTAGAGAGTGGGTGAGCGCCTCGCGGCCAAGGTACCTGGACAACGGGCCGGACACCCATAAGGTGCCCGGCCCGCCTGCCATGTACTGCGTGCTTGTGCACGCGCGCATACGTGCCTGTGCCGATGCGCCCGCGCCGATCGGTTCGTGCCTACTTCTCCGCTGTCGGCGTGGCCTTCTTGGCCGTCGACTTGCGCGGGGTGGCCTTCTTCGCCGGAGCGGCACCGGAGTCGGCGCTCTTGGCCTCCGTGGCCGTGCCCGTCTCCGTGTCGGCGGCGGTCCGGGTCTCCGGGTCGGGCTCGACGGCGACCGCGATCTCGTTGATCTCCTCGGCCGCCTCGCCGCGCCACATCTTCACGGTCTGCTCGCCGTGCTCGGCGACCCGCTCGTACGTCTCGCGCACCTTGACCGCGGCCTCGGCGGCGTAGCCGACGCCCCGCAGCGCGATGTCCTGGGCCGACTCGCCCAGCTTCTTCAGGTCGGTGTCGAAGCCGCCGAGCACCTCGGTGACCTTCGCCTGGGCCTCCTTGGCCTGGCTGACCACCTTGTCCTGCACGACCTTGGGGTCGGTGTTGCGTACGGACTCGATACGGGACGGGACCTCGGTGCGCAGCTGATCGATCAGCGCGGGAACCTTCTTCGCCTGCTGTACGGCGTTGTCGGCGGTGCCGGCCACGAAGTAGAAGGGGGTCGGATCGGTGAAGGTCTTACGCAGGTCATCGGTGATGGCCATGACTGTGGTCCTCCCGGATCAGTTCAGTGTGAGGGTGAGTCGGCTTCACTGCCGTCGGCACCGGTCGTGTCCGGGCCGTCCAGTCCGTTTTCCTTGCGGAAAGACTCGTAGATCTGCAGCAGCACCTGCTTCTGCCGCTCGTTGATCGAGGGGTCGGCCAGGATGACGGCTCGCGTCTCCAGCTCGTCCCGCTCCCGCTCATCGAGGATCCCTGCCTGCACGTACAACGTCTCGGCGGAGATCCGCAGCGCCTTCGCAAGCTGCTGCAAGATGTCCGCGCTCGGCTTGCGCAGGCCGCGTTCGATCTGACTGAGGTACGGATTGGACACCCCGGCGGCTTCGGCAAGCTGCCGCAACGACAGCTGCGCGGTACGCCGCTGCTCGCGCAGGTACTCGCCGAGATTTCCGACGTTGAGTGATGCCATGACTCGATGGTGCGCCACGAGTGCTAACTTTTGCAAGCACATGCTTGCAAAAGTGTTCCATGCCACCTGATCGCCGGCTGGGCCCGGTCCCGATTGTCCGGTCCCAGCGATGTGTGGGCAGTCCCGCTGTTCCGGTTGGTACTGGTCGGCGACCTGCTGCGGGCACGTCGGCTACGAGTCGTGGCTGGAGCGCGACCATCTGATGCTGCTCGACTTCAACCCGCGGGTGACGGCGGTCTCCTCGCAGCCCTTGTTTGACGGCCGTCTGCACATGGTGGCGGCTTTTGAGGGGACTGCGGTCCGCCTCGTCGATGAGAGGCAGTCGCCGAGTGTGGTGCTCTTGGCACATCTGTTGTCGTCTGCCGGCTTCGAGGTGATGACGCTCCCTGAAAGCGGCCACCTGGCACTCGGGGGTGGGGCAAACCTGCTCTGTGGATCTCCCCACCCATCGTGTGATCTTGCTCGGTGTGTCGGGATGACGAGATCTTGTCCGGGAGAGCCTGCGCGCGCACTGTTCGGCCTGTTCGGGGGCCTGATTGCTCACCCTGTATGAGGCCCCTGCGTGACCCAGACGCGGCCGATGAGTAGACCCGGAGAAAGGAGATAACCGCCGACCCCGGCCGTTGTCTGGCAGCACACGGCTGCCGGACAAGGTCGCCCACCGCCGAAATCAGACGGCTTCGCGCAGGTACAGGTCACGCAGCAGGCCGATCTCGCCGCCGTGATGTGTGACCTCTTTCAGAGCATGCAGCGCGAGCTTCAGATAGGTCTCATCGGCCCAACCGCCTGGGCCCATGCCTATCGGCGCCAACAGGCGTTTGTCGCCGAGGGCTGCGATACGGGAGATGAAGTGCTCCCAGTCCTCGGCGAGCGCCTGGACGCCCTCTTTCGCGGTGCCCGGCCACTCGTGGCGGTCGCCGAACTCGGGAACGTCCTCGAAGAAGTGGATCACATAGCCGCGCAGGCAGAGGCTGCCGATGTGCCAGATGCGCCAGGCGATCGTCGTAAAGGGGTCCGGTGCCTCCGGACTCGATTCCGGAAATAGCGTGGCGACGCGGAAGACGCCGTCGTCGCCGGGGCGGATGCTGATGCAGTCGCTGACCGGCTCCCAGTGGTACTCGGCGTCGGTCAGGCCCTCCAGGCGCTCGAACAGCCGGAATCGCACGTTTTCGAAGATCGCGAGAATGTCGCGCGTGACGGGGTCGGGCACGATCAGGTCAGCCATGTCAACTCCAGGCTCGGTGGTTTCGGGTCGGTCGGGATGATCAGGATCGACGGGTCGGCCGGCTCGGTCACGTGCCGCCGCCTCGTCGTGTGTCGCCGGGTGCGAGCAGGCTGGTGAGTTCGGCGATGGCTTGAAGTAGCGGCGCAGGGCGATCGAGCGTTATCGCAAACAATTTCATCTGCATGGGCATGGCATCGCCGAACCGATCGGTGGGCTTCCGCGATGAACACCCTCGAACCAACTGCCTACGGCTGAGCGGGAAACCGACCGGCAACCTGTCCCACTCAACCGTAGGCACCGCAGGTCAGAGCCTCCCCCTGCCCACAGTTGTCTGCGACAGGACACCGGTCCCGATGCCCGCTCAGCCGGCGGGAGTGCCGAACCACTTGGGCAGTTGGCCGAGCAGATCCCGCTGATCCTCGCCGACCCAGGCCACATGGCCGTCCGGGCGCAGCAGCACCGAGGGCGCGTCCCGTTCCTCGCCGACGTCGACGACGTGGTCGACCCGGTCCGCCCAGCCCGTCACCGAGAGCCGGCCGGTCCGGTCCAGCAGCAGACCGCGGCCGGCGCGCATCAGCTCGTACAGGCGCCCCTGCTTCAGCTGCGTGTCCCGCATCCGCCGGCCGAGCAGTTCGTGGCCCTCGCCGAAGTCGTAGCGGATCCCGACCGCGGTGATCATCCCGGTCACGTACCGGTTCACCTCCTCGAAATCCATCAGCGTCGAGAACAGCTCCCGCAGCGCGGTCGCCCCCGGGTCGGTACCCAGCAGTGTGATCTGCGCGCGGGTGTTGTTCAGCACGCGCGCGCCCACCGGGTGGCGTTCACTGTGGTAGCTGTCGAGGAGACCTTCCGGCGCCCAGCCGTTGACCTCGGCGGCCAGCTTCCAGCCGAGGTTGAACGCGTCCTGCACGCCGAGGTTGAGTCCCTGTCCGCCGGTCGGCGGGTGGATGTGCGCAGCGTCGCCGGCCAGCAGCACCCGGCCGACCCGGTAGCGCTCGGCCTGCCGGGTGGCGTCGCCGAACCGGGAGAGCCAACGCGGCGAGTGCACGCCGAAGTCGGTGCCCGCGTGGGCCCGCAGCTGCTGCTTGAAATCGTCGAGGGTCGGCCCGGCCGCACGGTCCTCGGCCACCCCGTCGGCGGGCACGACGACGCGGCACACTCCGTCCTCGCCGGGGGCGACCCCGAACCGCAGTTGGGTCCTGCGCACCTCCTCGACGACGGCGGCGATCTTTGCCGGATCCTCGGTCACCTCCATCTCGCCAAGTAGCGTCTCGACCTTGGCGGGCTCGCCGGGGAAACCGACGCCGAGCAGCTTGCGCACCACACTGCGCCCGCCCTCGCAGCCGACGAGGTAGCGCGAGCGCAGGCTCGTACCGTCCGCCAGCTCGACGGTCACCCCGTCCGCGCCGGACTGGCTCAGCCCGACCACTTCGCAGCCGCGCCGGATGTCGGTACCGAGCTCGACGGCGCGCTCGTGGAGCAGCCGTTCGGTGAGCGGCTGCGGGGTGGCGACGCCGTACGGGTGGGCCGTGTCCAACCGGTCCGGCCACGGCTTCACGATGCCGCCGAAGAGGCCTCCGACCTGGAACTTCTCACTGACCGCGAGGAACCGGTCCAGCAGTCCGCGCTGGTCCATCACCTCGACACTGCGCGCGTGCAGGCCCTGCCCGCGGGACTGTTCGGTCGGCTCGGTCAGCTTCTCCAGCACGACCACGTGCACTCCGGCCAGCCGCAGCTCGCAGGCCAGCATCAAGCCGGTCGGCCCGCCGCCGGCCACGATCACGTCAATCATCAGAACGCCCATTCAACGAGATTGGAGTTCGGCCGGCCGCCCCGCGCGGTTCGGCGGCACGCGCCCCCGCACCCCCGCACCTCCGCGCCGAGTTCCCGCGACCGCGCCGGCCGATCCCGGAGCCCAGGACCATCAGTCCCGGGAGGAACACGGCCCACGTCAGGGAGTTCAGGAATTTACGGGTCCCCGATATCGGCGTTGGGGGGACTTGCGGGCGGGGAGCCGGCGTGGCCTCGGGCGGGATCCTGCCTGCCGCGGTCGCGTCGTTCCCGCCCATGCCCCCGCCCCTGCCCTTTTCGCCCGCGCTCGTTCGTTCGCCTATTCGCTCGCTGCCGACACACTACCGACGGACAGCCACCTCGCCCTCGGCGTCCGTGTGCTGGTTTCCGCGCACCGCGTCCAAGTACTCCGCCATCGCGTCCCTGTTGCGGGTCAGGCACTCGATGCGCTCGGTCATCCGGTCGCGTTCGCGGGTCAGCGTGGCAAGCATCTCGGGTGTCGCGTCGGGGAAGTGGATGATCCGGGGCTTGTTGAGGCACGGGAGGATCTGCTTAATGATCCGGGTCGGCAGGCCCGCGTCGAGCAGCCCCCTGATCTGCAGGACCCGGTCGACGAAGGCCTCGTCGTAGGCGCGGTAGCCGTTCGGGGAGCGGTCGGAGACGATCAGTCCCTGCTCCTCGTAGTAGCGCAGCAGCCGCCGGGGGGTCCCCGTACGCTCCGAAAGCTCGCCGATCCGCATGTGACGTCCTCGCATCCCGGCGCCCGAATTTCGCCGCTTGACCTTCACATCAATGTGAGGGTTCGAGCATAGGCCGCATGCGAAACCACACCACACGAATCGCCGGACCCCCCGCCCAGAACACCCGGACCGAGCCCCAAAAGCTGCCCATGGCCGCCCTGTTGGCGCTGACCGTGGCCGTGTTCCTCACCAGCCTGACCGAGACGCTGCCCGCCGGCGTGCTCCCCGCCATGAGCGCCGATCTGGCGGTCGGCGAGTCCGCGATGGGGCAGTCGGTGACGGTCTACGCGGTCGGGACCGCGCTCACCGCGATTCCGCTGTCCGCGGCCACCGCGGGATGGCGGCGCAAGCGGCTGCTGGTGACGGCGATGGCGGCCTTCGCCGTCGCCAACGCGGTCACCGCGGCCTCCGACACCTACCCCCTCACCATGGCCGCCCGATTCGTCGCCGGAGTCGCCGCGGGCCTGGCCTGGGCGATGCTGGCCGGATACGCCCGCCGCATGGCCCCCGTGCACCTCCAGGGCAAGGCGATCGCCGTCGTCATGAGCGGTATACCGGTCGCTCTGGCGCTGGGCGTGCCCGCGGGCACCTTCCTGGGCGAGGCCCTCGGCTGGCGGGTGACGTTCGCGCTGATGACCGTGATCGCCGTGGTCGTGATCGGCTGGATCGGGGCCGCGGTCCCCGACCGACCCGGGCAGCGGGCCGGGGCCCGGACGCCGATGTTGCGGGCCCTCGCCCTGCCCGGCGTGGCACCCGTCCTGTTCGTCACCCTGGTCTTCGTGCTGGCCCACACCATCCTCTAC
This sequence comes from Streptomyces sp. A5-4, assembly GCF_051131715.1. NCBI lineage: Bacteria > Bacillati > Actinomycetota > Actinomycetes > Kitasatosporales > Streptomycetaceae > Streptomyces > Streptomyces sp. A5-4. The sequence goes on from NZ_CP178591.1 coordinate 3,488,084, forward strand.
GCGTACATCGCGCCGTTCCTCGACGGCCTCGGGATGGGCGGCTCGACCGGGCTCGTCCTGCTGGTCTTCGGCCTCGCGTCCATGGCCGGCATCTGGGTCGTGGGCGCGCACATCGACCGCCGGCTGCGCGCGCTCACCATCGCCGGCACGGCCTTGTTCGCCGTGGCGGCCACGATCCTGGCGGTGTTCGCCGACAGCCCCGCCCTGGTCTACGCCGCGGTGACGCTGTGGGGGCTCGGGTTCGGCGGCGCCCCCACCCTGCTCCAGACCGCCGTGGCGGATGCCGGCGGCGAGTCCGCGGACGCCGCGCAGGCCATGCTCGTGACCCTGTGGAACGCGGCGATGGCGGGCGGCGGAGTCGTCGGCGGGGTCCTCCTCGACCGCCTCGGCGCCACCTCCTTCCCCTGGACCGTGCTGGCGCTGCTGGCCCCGGTGCTGGCCGTGGTCGTGGGCGCCCGCACCCATGGCTTTCCGGGCGAGCGTGTACGTACGACGCCCTGAACCCGGGATCGTCGGCGGCCGACGCGCACGTAGGACATCCTGAGCAGTCGGACGGTGTCCTGGGCGGCCCGGCCCGGGCGCCGGTCACTCGTTCGGACGGGACCCGGGGAAGGGTTTGACCTCAAGATTGGTTGAGGTTCTAGCGTGCTGTGTGCGCCCCGGGCCACACCGGCCGACGGGCACCGCGTCGGCCCACCAGATTCCGGAGGCACCCCATGGACATGGAAGTCACCGCGTGGACATCGCTGCACAGCGCGATGAACGCCCAGCAGGACCGCAGGCCCTTCTCCCGGGCGACTCTGCACCGCATCGCTTCCTTCGCCCGTCCGCACCGTCGGCAGCTCTACCAATTCCTCGTGCTCAGCGTGATCACCGCCCTGCTCGCGGTGGCCACTCCGGTGCTCGCCGGACGCGTCGTGGACGCGATCGTCCAGGGCAAGGAGTCCGGCACAGTCACCCGGATCGCACTGCTCATCGCCGTCATCGCCGTGGCCGAGGCGGGGCTCGGCCTGCTCACCCGCCGGCTGTCGGCCACCCTCGGCGAAGGGCTGATCCTCGATCTGCGCACGGCGGTGTTCGACCACGTCCAGCGGATGCCGGTCGCCTTCTTCACCCGTACCCGCACCGGCGCGCTCGTCAGTCGGCTCAACAATGACGTCATCGGCGCTCAACGGGCCTTCAGCAACACCCTGTCCGGCGTCGTCTCCAACCTCGTCACCCTGCTGCTGACCCTCGCCGTGATGCTCAGCATCTCCTGGCAGATCACCCTGCTCGCGCTGGTCCTGCTGCCGGTGTTCGTCATTCCCGCCCGCCGGATGGGCGCCCGGATGGCGAAGCTCCAGCGCGAGGCCGCCAATCTCAACGCGGCCATGGGCACGCAGATGACCGAGCGGTTCTCCGCCCCCGGCGCGACCCTCGTCAAGCTCTTCGGGCGGCCCGCCGACGAGTCCGCCGAGTTCGCGGCCCGCGCCAGGCGGGTGCGCGACATCGGCATCCGTACGGCCATGGCGCAGTCCACCTTCATCACCGCGCTCACCCTGGTGTCCGCCCTGGCGCTCGCCCTGGTCTACGGCCTCGGCGGCTTCTACGCCCTGCGCGGCAGCCTCGAACCGGGCGCGGTCGTCGCCCTCGCCCTGCTCCTCACCCGCCTGTACGCCCCGCTGACCGCACTGGCCGGCGCCCGGGTCGAGGTGATGAGCGCCCTGGTGAGCTTCGAGCGGGTCTTCGAGATCCTCGGCCTGAAGCCGCTGATCGCCGAGAAGCCGGACGCCCGCCGGGTGCCGGACGGGCCGGTGTCCGTGGAGTTCGACCAGGTCTCCTTCGCCTACCCGTCCGCCGACAAGGTCTCCCTCGCCTCCCTGGAGGATGTCGCGACGCTGGACGCCCGCGGCGGCACCGAGGTTCTGCATGGCATCTCTTTCCGCGCCGAGCCCGGCAAGATGGTCGCCCTGGTCGGCTCGTCCGGCGCGGGCAAGTCGACGATCGCGCAGCTCCTGCCGCGCCTGTACGACGCCGACGCCGGGTCGGTGCGGCTGAACGGCGTCGATGTGCGCGATCTGAGCGCCGACTCGATCCGCGAGACCCTCGGCATGGTCACCCAGGACGGGCACCTCTTCCACGAGTCGGTCCGCGCCAACCTGCTCCTCGCCCGGCCCGGCGCCACCGAGGAGGACATCTGGGACGCCCTGCGGCGCTCCCGCCTCGACGGCCTGGTGGCCGCGCTGCCCGACGGCCTGGACACCGTCGTCGGCGAACGCGGCTACCGCTTCTCCGGCGGTGAAAGGCAGCGGCTGACCATCGCCCGGCTGCTGCTGGCCCGCCAGCGGGTCGTCATCCTCGACGAGGCGACCGCGCACCTCGACTCCACCTCCGAGGCAGCCGTCCAGGAGGCCCTGGCGGAGGCACTGGAGGGCCGGACCGCCGTGGTGATCGCGCACCGGCTGTCGACCGTACGGGCCGCGGACCTGATCCTGGTCGTCGAGGACGGCCGGGTCGTGGAACGCGGCACCCACACGGAGCTGTTGGCGGTCGGTGGCCGGTACGAGGAGCTGTACCGCACGCAGTTCGAACGCCCGGAGGCGGAGGAGTCGCAGGCCGTGCGCTGAGTGCCCGACAAGAGCGCCCGCCCTCGATAGACGTTCTCTTCCGGATCATCCATCACGGGAGCAATTGTTACGCTGGGAGGTATGACTGCCATGACGCCCACCCGAACCGAACCGGACCTGTCCTTCCTCCTCGACCACACCAGCCATGTCCTGCGCACCCGGATGTCGGCCGCGCTCGCCGAGATCGGGCTCACCGCGCGCATGCACTGCGTGCTGGTCCACGCACTGGAGGAGGAGCGCACCCAGGCGCAGCTCGCGGAGATCGGGGACATGGACAAGACCACCATGGTCGTGACGGTGGACGCCCTGGAGAAGGCCGGTCTCGCCGAGCGGCGACCGTCCGCCCAGGACCGGCGGGCGCGGATCATCGTCGTCTCCGACGCGGGGGCCCGCGCCGCCGCGCAGAGCCAGCAGATCGTCGACCGTGTGCACGAGGAAGCCCTGACGGCCCTCCCCGAGCGGGAGTGGAAGGCGCTGCTGGACGGCTTGAAGCGACTGGTCGACGTGCACCTGGCCAGCCCGGCCGAGACCTCCCGGCCGGCCAGGCGGCCCCGGCAGTAGGGAGAGGCGGCAGGGACTCCGTACGAACGGAGGGGCGGACGCGGGAAGCGGGAAGCGGGAAGCGGGAAGCGGGACCGTAAAAGATAGTCTACAACGGAACTATCTGCTACGGTCTCTCTTATCGCCTTCTTCGACAGGGGAGTCCCGCCATGCCCGTCCCGCACGCCGTACCCGTTCCCCCTTCCGCCGGTCTCCGGTCACGCTGGGCGGCCCTCGGTGTCATCGCCACCGGGCTGCTGATGACCATCCTGGACGGCAGCATCGTCACCGTGGCGATGCCCGCCATCCAGGACGACCTGGGCTTCTCCCCCGCGGGACTCAGCTGGGTCGTGAACGCCTACCTGATCGCGTTCGGCAGTCTGCTCCTGCTCGCCGGGCGGCTCGGGGACCTGATCGGCCGCAAGCGCATGTTCCTCGCCGGTACGGTCGTCTTCACCGCCGCCTCGCTCCTGGCGGGCTTCGCCGCATCCCCCGCGCTGCTGATAGCCGCCCGCTTCTTGCAGGGAATCGGCAGCGCGATGGCCGCGGCCGTCGGCCTCGGCATCCTCGTGACGCTGTTCACCGACCCCAGGGAACGCGCCAAGGCCATCGCCGTGTTCAGCTTCACCGGTGCGGCCGGCGCGTCGATCGGCCAGGTGCTCGGCGGCGTACTCACCGACGCACTCGACTGGCACTGGATCTTCTTCATCAACCTGCCGATCGGGCTCGCGACCCTCGCGTTCGCCCTGCCGGCACTGCCCGCCGACCGCGGGATCGGCCTGCGGGCAGGAGCGGACGCCGTGGGCGCCCTGCTGGTCACGGCCGGGCTGATGCTGGGGATCTACACGGTCGTCAAGGTCGAGGAGTACGGCTGGGTCTCGGCCCACGCCCTTGGTCTCGGCGCGGTCGCCGCCGGCCTGCTCGCCGCGTTCCTCGTCCGCCAGGCCACCGCCGGGGCCCCCCTCATGCCGCTGCGCATCTTCCGGTCACGCGCCGTCTCGGCCGCCAACCTGATCCAGATGCTCATGGTGGCCGCGCTCTTCTCCTTCCAGATCCTCGTCGCCCTCTACCTCCAGCAGGTGCTCGGATACGGCGCGGCCAAGACCGGCCTGGCCATGCTCCCGGCGGCGGCGGTCATCGGAGCCGTGTCGCTGGGAGTCTCCGCCCGCCTCAACACCCGCTTCGGTGAGCGCAATGTCCTCCTGGCCGGGCTCGTACTCCTCATCGCGGTACTCGGACTGCTCACCCGCCTGCCGGCCGACGCGAACTACGTCACCGACCTGCTCCCCGTGATGCTGCTCGCGGCCGGCTTCGGGCTCGCGCTCCCCGCGCTGACCACGCTCGGGATGTCCGGCGCGAAGGACGAGGACGCCGGGCTCGTGTCCGGCCTGTTCAACACCACCCAGCAGATCGGCATGGCCCTGGGAGTCGCGGTGCTCTCCACGCTGGCGGCCTCCCGCACCGACCGCCTCCTCACAGCAGGCAGCAGCCGGGCCGAGGCGCTGACCGACGGCTACCGGCTGGCCTTCACCGTCGGCGCCGGGCTGCTGATCGCCGCCCTGGTGATCGCATTCACCATGCTGCGCCGGCCCGCCACCACGACTCCGGCCGACGATGCCGCCATCCTCGTCCAGGTCTGATGTCACATCCTCCCGTCGCGGCCCGTCGAAGCGGTGTACGCCGTCGGCGCGGTGTACACCGTCGGATCAGGGGCGCAGGGGCGGGAAACCGACCGTGCGCCCCGGCGGCCTGGCGTCGACGGGCGGCCGAGTCCCGGCCGAGCCCCAGGCCCGTACAGGGGTCGGGCCTGGGGAGCCGGCGGGGCCTCGGGGGCGAGTGGTCGCCGGTCTCGGCGAAGGGCAGGTCCGCGCCGGGGCGGGCGTGGCTCGCACGACCGATCGGCGCCAAAAGACGTCGCACGGTGCTGAGTTACCGGCGTGCGGTGCCGCGTGACGACGACGGCCCGCAGCCACTGTCCGCCAGCATCTCCGCCGGAAGCGGGCGGCAGTGCAGGACGTCGAGGCGGCTGACGGCGCGGGTGAGCACCACATAGAGCCGGTGCAGGCCGCGCGGCTCGGCGCCGACGATCGCGGCGGGTTCCACCGCGACGACATGGTCGTATTCGAGGCCCTTGGCGAGCGCGGCGGGCAGGACGGACACCCGCGACGCACCGCCCGCGAGCGCCGGGTCGCCGCCGACACCGCCCGCGAAGCCCTCGATGCCGGCCGCGGCCAGCGCCTCGCGCAGCGCGGGCACCTGCGCCTCGTCCGCGATGACGCCCACCGATCCCTCCCGGGTCAGTGCGGCCCGTACCGCCTCGACCGTCGCCGCTGCCAGATCTCGCACCTCGCGGACCGCCAACTCCCCGTCCGTCCGCATCGAAAGCCCCGGCGGTACGTCGACGTCCAGCGCCCCGAGCAGCCGGTTCGCCAGCTCCACGATCACCGCGGGGACGCGGAACCCCTTGGTCAGCGGGACGACGGCGGCCGTGACCTTGCCGAGGTGGGCGAGGAGTTCGGGCCAACTGCGGGCCGCCCACGGTGTGGTGCCCTGCGCGAGGTCGCCCAGTACCGTCACCGAGCCGAAGTCGACGCGGCGGGCGATGGCCCGGCACTGCATCGGGGACAGGTCCTGCGCCTCGTCGACGACGACATGGCCATAGCCCGCCGGGCGTTCGACGAGACCCGCGACCTCGTCGATCAGCACCAGGTCGGCGGCGGACCACTTCGCGCTCTTGAAGGACCGCGGCGGCTTCGCCCAGCGGATCGCCCGCCGCTCGTCCTCGGTCAGGCCCGGATCGTCGGCGGCGGTGAGCACCTCGGCCACGATCTCCTCCGGCCGGACCGTGGGCCACACCGAGTCGACGAACGCGGATACCGGCCTGGCCCGGCCCATCCTGCGCAGCCACTCGTTGTCGGGCGGACCCGCACGCCGCTCGGCCTGGAGCTGCAGGACGCGTACGGCGCGGGTGCGCACGCGCTCGCGGCCGACGGCGTACGGGGGCGCCTCGGTCAGCACCTCGTCGACGATCCGCTCCAGCTCGTCGAGGGGGACGCGCCAGGTGTACGAGCCGTTGGGGACGGCGAGCGATGCGGTGGGGGCCGACACCCGGCCGTAGAGCGCGCGGTGCAGCACGGCCGCCATCGGGGCACCGTGCTTGACGGCCGCCGCCGCCGGGGTGTCCAGGGCGCGCACCGGGTGGCGGGCCAGTTCGTCGTCGACCGTGGACTGCCTGACGCCGCCTTCGCCGAGTGCGGGCAGCACCTCGGCGATGTAGGAGAGGAAGGTGCGGTTGGGGCCGAGGATCAGCAGGCCACTGCGGACCAGTCGCTGCGGATGGGTGTAGAGCAGGTACGCGGCGCGGTGCAGGCCGACCGCGGTCTTGCCGGTGCCGGGGGCGCCCTGCACACAGACGGACCGGGTCAGCTCCGCCCGTACGAGCGTGTCCTGTTCGGGCTGGATGGTGGCGGCGATGTCGCGCATCGGGCCGACGCGGGGGCGCTCGATCTCCCCGGCCAGGATGTGGCTGACCGCGGCGGGGCCCTGGGCCGCGGAGACCAGCGGCTCGTCCTCCAGGCCGGTCAGGTCCTCGGACGCGCCCTTGCTCCAGGGCGCCCAGCCGAAGCGGCGGCGGACCGCGACGCCCTGCGGGTCATGGGCGCTCGCCTGGTAGAAGGCGCGGGAGACGGGTGCGCGCCAGTCGATGACCAGGGGCGGCTCGGCGGGGTGCTCGCTGATGCGGCGGCGCCCGATGTGGTGGCTGCGGCCGTCGGCCAGGTCGAGGCGGCCGAAGAAGAGCGGGCTCTCGGGCTCCTCCCCCAACTGCTTGGCGTAGCCGCGCAGATGGAATCCGAGCGACTCGGCGTCCGCTCCGGACGCGGAGACGTCCTCGCCGGTGACGACCTGTGCGTCGGCGCCTTCGACCATGCGGGTCAGGGCGGCGCGGCAGGTGTCGTGGAAGGTCCGTTCCCGGTTGAGCTCATGGTCGAGTGACGTCATCCGCCCAAGATAACGTAACCGAGTAACGAATTTAACCGCAGATCTATATCCGGGTGAGCGGTCGGCGCCGGAGGAGTGGCCGGCTCGGAAGCGCCGGCTCAGAAGTGGGCGGCCAGTCCCGTCCGCAGCTGCCCGAACGCCAGGTCAGCCGCCGCCACCGCCCCCGGCAGGACGGCGTCCGCATCCTCCCCCGCCTCGATCCGCCGCCAGTTCTCCTCGGCGAGGATCCGCTGCACCGCGACGATCTGCCCGGCCGCGAGCCGCGCCCCGAGCCGGTCGGGCCCGCCGAGGGCGGCGGTCAGCGCCTCCTCGGAGCGGGTCACGTACGCGAGCAGCCTGGCCACCAGGCTCGGCGTCCCGTACAGCAGCCGGTGGAAGGCGAGCACCGCCGGTTCGTCGCTGAGCCCGCTCACCGGGTCGCGCCGTTCGAGGCCCGCCAAGAAGTGCCGGTGCAGCGCGTCCAGCGGCGAGAGGCCGGCCGGCCGGCCGGACACCACTCGCGCCGCCTCGTCCTCGTGATCGGCGAACCGGTGCAGCGCCAGGTCCTCCTTGGCCGGGAAGTAGCGGAAGAGGGTCGGCTTGGAGATCTCGGCGGCGGCGGCCACCTCCGCGACGGAGACCTTGTCGAAGCCCTTGGCCAGGAAGAGGCCGATCGCGGCGTCGGAGATCGCCCGGTACGTCCGCTGCTTCTTGCGCTCGCGCAGCCCCATGCCGCCGCCACTGCCGCCCGTTCCACCGCTCATGGTCCAGAAGCGTACGGGGAGCCCTTGACCTCAACCATCCTTGATGTCTGAGACTCCTCGTACGGGCGACAACGAGCGGGGAGTGGACATCATGCGTGCGATTCAGGTGACGGAGTTCGGCGGTCCGGAGGTCCTGGTGGAGACCGAGCTGCCCGACCCGGTGGCCGGGCCCGGCGAAGTGGTCGTCGGGGTGGCCGTGGTGGACACCATCTTCCTGGAGACGCAGATCCGCGAGAGCTGGGGCCCGCGGTTCGGCATCACCCCGCCGTACGTGCCGGGCGGCGCGGCGGCCGGCATCGTGCTCTCCGTCGGCGAGGGCGTGGACCCGTCGTGGACGGGGCGCCGGGTGGTGGCGGGGCCGGGAATCCAGGGGTCGTACGCCGAACAGCTCGTCGCCCCCGTCGACCGGCTCACCCCCGTCCCGGACGGCCTCGGCCTGCGCGAGGCCGCCGCGCTCGCCCACGACGGGGTCACCGGCACCGGCATCACACAGGCGGCGCGGATCCGGCCCGGCGAGCGGGTGCTCATCCTGGGGGCGTCGGGCGGCATGGGCACCCTGCTGGTGCAGCTGGCGCACGCGGCGGGGGCGCGGGTCGTCGGAGCCGCGCGGGGCGAGCGGAAGCTGGATCTCGTACGGGAGTTGGGCGCCGACGCCGTCGTCGACTACTCCCAGGACGGCTGGGTCGACCGGGCGCGCGAAGCGCTCGGCGGGGCGGGCGCGGACGTGGTGCTCGACGGCGTGGGCGGCGAACTGGGCCTGGCCGCCTTCGGGTTGACCGCCGACGGCGGGCGGGTCTCGGCGCACGGGGCGCCCAGCGGCGGCTTCTCCCCCATCGACGCGGCGGAGGCGCGGCGCCGGGGGATCACGCTGCGGGGCATCGCCGAGGTGCAGTTCGAGGCGGACGCCGTCACGCGGCTGATGTCCGTGGCGCTCGCGGAGGCGGCGGCGGGACGGCTGCGGCCGGTCATCGCCGAGACGTTCCCGCTGGCGCGGGCGGCGGACGCGCACCGGGCGATCGAAGCCAGGTCCGTGGTCGGCAAGGCGCTGCTCACGGTGGGCTGAGCGCCCGGGGCGGGGGGGCGCAGGGCCCCTGCCGGGATGGCCGCGCGGGCCCGCTCACCGGGGGTGGCCGGGCGGGCCGCTCGCCCAGGATGGCCGGGCGGACCGCTCGGCCCTCAGGCGCCGCTCGCCCGGGATGGCCGGGCGGACCGCTCGCCCCTCAGGCGCCGCTCGCCCAGGATGGCCATGCGGGCGGTCGGGGGCCCAATAGAGAGTCCGGACCGGACAGTCTATTGGGCCCCCCGCGTGGCTCCCCCAGGTCCCTGCCACGGCTCCACGTAGTCGCCCAGCGGCAGCGCCAGCGCGAGGTAGGGGTTCCTCATCCGGTCGCCGCGGAGTCCGAGCGACCCCGTCGCCGCCTGCAGTGTCATCGAGTACGAGGCCACCGCCCTGCGCACATTCGGCGCCTCCAGGCTCTCCCCGGTGAGCAGGCGGTCGAGGTCGACATAGGCAGACCGGACCGACTCGATCCACCGGTAGATGTCCGCGTCACGCGTGACACCCTCGACGTAATCGGCGCCGCGCCTGCCCAGCTCCCGCTTCCACCGCTCGACCATGCGCCGCCGGATCTCCGGCCGGTGCGGGGTCAGATGCAGATGGCGCACCAAGTCGTACAGCGGGTCGCCCACCATTGCCATCTCCCAGTCGATGATGATCAGTTCGCCGGTGCCCGCGCCCCGCACCAGGTTCCACGGGTTCAGATCGCCGTGCAGGAGAACCGGTTTGCGTGGGGTGACGGCGTGCCTGGCCAGGATCTCCTTCAGCCGTTGCGCGCCGGGCAGCCCCAGAACCCTGGCCAATTGGAGCGATTCCTTCGGCAGGCTCCCGACCATCTCCACCAGACGGTCGCTCAGCCACGGGTAGAAGCCGCTGTGGCCCATCGTCGGATCGAGCGCCGCCGCGTCCAGGTCGACGAGCGCGCCGAGCTGGTCGACGAGATCGTCCGCTTCCAGCGGCAGCAGCCCGTGCACCGGGTGATTCGGGGGCCGCAGCCCACCCGCGGGGCCTTCGTAGGAGTGCACCGCGAACCCGTCGGACAGTTCGCTCACCCCCATCGCGAGGACCCTCGGCGCCCGCACCGCGCCGCCCAGCCCCTCCACGGCCCGCAGGACAACATGCTCGTCGAGGAAGCACGGCTCCCTGCGATTTCCGCCGCCGAGCTTGCGGCGCACCACGACCGTCGAACGGTCCTTGCCCACCTGCACCACGGTGTTGAGGTGGCCCGTCCCCTTGAAGACCCGCTCGGCCGATGCGGCGCCCTCCGCGGCCAGCGCCTCGGCCACCGCGCGGTCGGGGAGTCGGCCACCGGCCGACAGCTCGCCGTCCAGCGTCCAGAATCTGACCGGCCAGGCATGCGGAGCCTCGGCCGAACGGCCGCCGTGCGCCGCGTGCCAACGGTAGAGGATCCTCTTGATCTCCTGCCGGCCCGGCACACCGGCCAGCCTCAACGGCCTTCGCGCCGCGTGCAGTGCGCACCGCACCGACGCCGTCGCCGCATCCAGTCCCACCGGCTTTTCCCCGTCCCCCAGCGACCGGGCAGCGCGCATCACGTCCGGGTAGACGGACTGCGCGCGCTCGAAGTCCAGGTAGTGCCGCAGGTCGGAGGCCAGACCGTTGGCCCCTTCCGGCCGGATCCGGGACATCTCCCGGTGCCAGGCCTGCTCCACCTCCTGCTGCTGGGAGGGCGGATACTGCATCCGCACCAGGTGCGTGGCGAGATCGTGCAGCGGATCACCGTAGGTGGCCAGTTCCCAGTCGACGCAGACCAGGGGCGGGGTGCCGCCGTACGTGACGATCAGGTTGTCGCGGTGCAGATCGGTGTGCAGGAGGCTGAACGGGCGGCGGACCATGGTCGGCACCCGCTCGGCGAAGCCCGCCATCGCGTCGTCATGGACGCCGAGCGCAGCGAACAGCCCACCGAATTCAGCCCAGTTGGGCTGGCGTACCTGCTCGTCGGTGAGCCGTGCGAGCCTGCGCAGGAAGTCCCGGCTGTGCCCGTCGCGGGGCCAGTCCGACGGCAGCTTCGGCAGGTCTTCGCGACGTATGGCGACCAGCTTGGTGAGCAGCCCCGCCAGGGCCCGGATCAACCGCGGGTCGACCGGTTCGCCGTTCTGGCAGACGCTGGACAGCGGCACCCCCTCCACATAACTATGCACAGCGGTGCCCTGCCGCTTGGCCAGGCACTCGGGCACATGGGGCAGCGCTCCGTGGACCGCGCCGAGGATCTCCGACTCGTCGTGCCAGGTCCGGACGACGACCGGCAGCACTTCCGGGGCGCGCAGACGCACCGTGACGGACACACCGGGCTCGCGCTTCACCAGACGTGCCATGGCTTCCGTCAGCGGGACCCGGAAGTTGCGGTTGTGGTACCCGCGGGTCATCTCGCCGTGGCGGACGGCCTCGGACACAAAGTCGTTGTACACCTCGTGAGCGGTGGGATTCGATGCGTGGAACACGGCCGTAGGGGGACTGCCCACGGGTCGCTCCTGGATGGTTGCGCGGGGCCATCAAAGGTGATGCGCACAGAGTAGTCACCAACCGAAGTGTTTCTCGCGGCAGTTGGGCTTCCCTTAGGCCCATGCGAGTGACGTTTTCCCGATCGTGTCGTGGTGTTCGATCGTGTACGCCGTCAGGTGCTGAGCAGGTCCCAGTGCGACGCGAACCACGCCCGGGCGGCGTCGACGAAGAGGGAACCCTGCGATTCGACCTCTTGGTCCTTCACGTAATCGAATGGCTAAAGGTGACCCAGGGGGCGACCATGATGGGCTTGTTCGTTCTATTGGGCGCGCTCTTCGTCGCGAGGCTGGAGCAGTTCGTGCAGTGGCGGTACGGCGTCCCGGGGGCCGTCGCCCTGGCGCTGCTGGCCGTGGGGTTCAAAGCACGTAACGCCAACTGCACGGCCCTGGGCGCCGTCATCCTCGTACTGCCGATGGTGCAGGCCTGAAAAGCCGGACCAGCACCGGACACCGGCCGGGCCCCCGCACGGCCCGGCCGGAGCGATCACGTCCGCGCGGCGCTCCGCACGAGGTCGAGCACCTGCTCCAGGTCCTCCACGACCACCTCCGCACCCGCCGCACGCAGCCGCTCCCGGCGCCCCTCGTCGCGTGCGTAGCCGAGGAACGGTACGTCCGCCCGCTGCGCGGCGTGCAGGTCCGACGGTGTGTCACCGATCATCAGTGCCTCGGACGGCCGGGCGCCGAGGCCGGTCAGCGCCCGGTTCAGACAGTCCGGGTCGGGCTTCAGCAGGCTCAGGTCGGTGGTGCGGCCGTAGATGTGCGGGAGGAAACACTCCGCAAGGCCGCGGCCGGTCAGGTACTGCCGCGCGACCTGCGGGGAGTTGTTCGTGGTGATCGCCAGCCGACTGCCGACCACCGCCCGCCAAGTGCGGATCAGCGGATCGGCCCACGGGGTGGGCCGGGCGGTGGCCGCGGCCCGCAGCTCCTCGCGGGTGAGCTCCTCTTCCAGCGCCACGACCAGGCCGTCGCCCGCGCTGCTCCGGCCCACCGCCCGCAGGACGGCATGCGGGTCGTCCGAGGCCAGCTCGTCCTTGGTCAGCAGCACATGCCTGCCGCGTTCCTCCAGCCAGTCGATCAGGCTGGCGGCGACCTTGTGCGCCTGATGGCCCGCGAAGAGCCGGCAGATGGGGCCGTCGAAGTCGAACAGAACGTAGTCAGCAGCCGTGATCAAGCCTTTGAGATTCCCGAGCACCGGTGCCACCTGTTCGGTGTGAGTCGCGTCAGAAGTCACGAAGCCGTCCGCCAATAGAAGCAGTGGGTCCACATACGTACGTGCAGCAGGGCAGGCAGGCACGACGTTCCCTCTTTCGGAGGCCCTGTAACCCTGCGACACGAGAGAGGGGGCGCGCCTGCTGTTCCATCCTCCCTCCTGGATCCGCCGCACGAACGGTTCCGCGCACTGTTGCCGGACCGGCCGGCGGCGCGGCTTCCCTGAGCCGGCGCCACTCGGAGCGCGGGAGCCCGCCCCACGTGGCTCTACGTCAGGATCAGCTCCGAGGAAATGGTGGTCCACAGCGCGTCGAACCAGGTCTGCGACTGGTTCACGAAGGTGGCGTCCCGCGCCTCTTCGCCCGCACTGAAGGAGAACAGCAGCGACCGCAGCCCGAGGGTGTCGTACATCTCCGTGGGCACGTCGTTGATCTCCTCCTCCCGCTTGGTGATCATGTAGTACCCGAACAGCGCCTCCGAGTCGTTCAGGAGATACAGCTTCACCGGCGGCGTGAAGGGGAGCGCCCTGAAGGTGACCTTGACGTCAATACCGTGCGAGCGGCGCAGCGCGAGGAGGTTGTGGCGCAGCACCTGACCCTGCGAATTGCGCTGGGCCAGCCAGCGCTGGTGCACCGGGCTGTCGTCCTTCGGCTCCTCGACGGAGATGGGGAAGGCCAGCGAGATGCCCCGGCCGGGCAGCAGGATGCGTACCTCCACGGTCTCGGGCCTGATCCGGCCCTCGTGGATCAGACGCAGCGGCTCGCCGAGCGCGAGCGTCAGTGACTCCGAGGTGAGACTGAGGGCGTCGATGCAGACGTGCGGGGCCGCGAAGGCGGTGGTGATGCGCGGTGCCAGGCTGACCATGGTCGCCTGTGCCCCCTGGGGGGCGGAGGGTGCGCTCGTCGGCGCGTCGGCGATACGGGCCGGCGCTCCCCGCGTGACATCGGTGAGCAGCCCCTCCTCCTGAAGGACCCGCAGCGCCTGGCGTATCGCGCCCCGCTCGACCCCGAAGTCCTCGGCCAGCCGGGACTGGGTCGGCATGTGGTCCCCGGCCCTGAGGTCACCCTTGCGGATCCGCTCGCGCAGGCTGGCCGCCACTTCCCGGTACGAAAGCTTCCTGCCGTTCACTGCGATGTTCTCCTGAGTCACACATCGACGCTACAACTCTTCACCATCTAGCGTGAGTTGTTTGGAAGTTGTTTATTGATCGCGACCAAGTGGGACAATCTTGGCAAGAGTTGGCACCAACTGACCGCACTTGGCGCGGTGCCCTCCATCTACCCACCCGCATCGAAGGAGGAACCAGGATGCCCGCACTCCTGCTCATCACCGCCGTTGTCGTGGTGGGGTTCGAGAAGTTGGCAGAGTGGCGTTACGGCCCCCTCTGCGCCGTCGGCGCCCTGCTGATCGCCATCGGCGTCAGGGCCAAGAGCCCCGCCTGCGTAGGCGTCGGGGTCACCGTCATCGCCATGCAACTGACCGCCCCTGCGCTCTGACCGCCCCCGGACCGCCATCGCCACGGCGCCCGGAGCCGCGGTCAGTCGGCCAGCGTCAGCTCCGAACTGATCGTGCCCCAAATCGCGTTGAACCAGAGCTGCGACTGCTCGACGAACGTCGTGTCCCGCTGCCGCTGCCCCTCGCCACTGTGCGTGAACGAGAAGAGCATCGACTGCGTGCCCTGGGTGTCGTACATCTCCAACGACTCGTGGTCGATCTCCTCCTGCTGCCTGCTGATCATGTAGTACGCCAGCAACGCCTCGGAGCCGTTCAGGAGGTAGAGCTCGACCGGCGGGGTGAACGGCAGCGCCCGGAAGGAAACCCGCACGTCAATGCCGTGCGAGCGGCGCAGTGCGAGGAGGTTGTGGCTCAGCACCTGCCCCTGCGCGTTGCGCTGCGTCAGCCACCGCCGCTGCGGCCGGGTGTCACCACCGTCCGCCACCAGGGTGGGGAAGGCGAGATCGATGTCGCGGCTCGGCAGCAGGACGCGTACGTCGACCTTGGCCGGTTTGATACCCCCGCTGTGGACCAGCCTGAGCGGCTCCCCGAGGGCCAGGGTCAGCGACACCGAGGTGAGACACAGGGCGTCGATCCGCACGTGCGGGGCGGTGAAGGCCACGGAGATGCGCGGCGCCAGGGCGACCATCGTCGTCTGCGGCCGCGCTTCCCGGGGGGTGAGCGCGACGGGGGCGGTCTCGGCCACGATCGCGGGAGAGCCTTTGGTCACGTTGGTGAGCAGGTCTTCCTCCTGGAGGGCCCGCAGCGCCAGCCGGACGGCGCCCCGCTCCACACCGAACTCGTCGGCCAGCCGCGCCTGCGTCGGCATGCGGTCGCCGGGCCGCAGGTGCCCGGTCCTGATCCGGGCCCGCAGCTCCTCGGCCACCTCCTGGTGGGACCGCTTCCGCCCGTTCACGGAGAGCCTGCTGTGCTCACACACCAACACTACAACTTCTTGCCATCTAACGGGAGTTGCGTGCTGGGTGGTTATTTCACAGCCCAAGTAGGGGACAACTCACTTACAGTTGGCGGCCAACTTGAACAACATGGCGGGAGTACGCGACAGCCATCAGGGGTTGGCGGATCAGCTGCCAAGTGGGACCGACTCAGGGAGGGACCCGTAATGCCGCTCATCGCCATCCTCCTCGCAGCACTCTTCTTCGTGATCGAAGAGCTCATCCAGGGCCAGTTCGGCATCATGGGCCTGGCCGCCGTCGCCCTGTTGTCCATCGGCGTCAAGGCGAAGAACACCGCCTGCCTGAGCGTGGGCGCCATCGTCCTCGTCCTGCTCCTCCAACCGGTCATCGGCTGAAGGAGAGCATCAGGGGGGAGGCGGTCGTCAGAAGACGTCCGGGCACCAAGGGCGCCTGGGGGTACGAAACAGGGCGTCGGCAACGGCGGCGGCGCCCACGGACCCCTCCGCCACGCGGCCCAGCGCCAGCAGCCGCACCGCGGATTCCCCACCCAGGTACAGCGCGCCCAACTCCCGTACGTCCAGAGCCAGATCAGCCGAATCGCTCGACGGCGCACAGACCGCGCCATCCGGTGAGGCGGCCAGCCGAAAACGCCCACCGGCCAGGCCCGCCGCGTCATGCACCTCCAGCACCAGCGAGGCGGGCACCGCATACGTACGAGCCTCCAGGGCCCGTACGACGTCCAGCAGCCGCACCCAGAGGAAATCGGCCTGAGTGACGATCCTGGCAGCCCGGGGATCCGGGAGCAGGAGGGGAAGCAGATCGTCGCTCGCGCGAAGGCCGGACCGGACCGTCGTGATCCAGTCGACCGAGCAGACGAAGTGCCACAGCGCGCGCTCCGCCGCCGGCGTCACCGCGATCATGTCGCGCACGGTCGCCCTGTTGAGCGGCTGCTTGGCGTCGCCCCAGTTGTCGTCCGCCTTGTAGACGATCATCCCTTCGACCTCACCGAGCGCCGAGCGGTACACCGCGTAGTACGGCTCGCTCCACGGCGCGTGGTCCAGCGCGATCTGCCCGGTGCTGATCTGCCACCAGTACGCGTCCCGGCCGATCGCACCGTGCTGCGCGGCCCGGAGCCGTTCGTGCAGTTCGGGACCGAGCTTGCGCGCATCGGCCCCGTCGACCAGGTCGACCCGGCCGCCGTCGTCGGGACCCGACCGGCGGGGATCCAGCCCGGCGCGCGGTACTTCGATCTCCCACTCGGTGGTGGAGGCGGCGGGCCCGTACCCGAACCGCCCGTAGATCGGGTACTCGGCGGCGATCAGCGTCGACAGGACGTCGCCGCGCTCCTTCGCCTCCCGCAGGTCCGCGTCCATCATCCGGCTGAGCAGACCGCGGCGGCGGTGCGTGGGCGACACGGTCACATTGGACACGGCGCTCGCCGGGACCGGGGCCCCGCCGACCGCCGTGAGCTCCTGCGCGAAGGAGCGGAACGTCGCGACACAGCGGCCCTCGTCGAAGGCGCCCCGGATCCGCGTCAGGTCCTTGTGCTCCCGGCCCCGCGCGACGTCCTCCGCCGGGATCACGGGGGACCGCAAGAAACCGGTGGCCAGGGCACGCAGCCAGTCGGGGAACTCGGATTCGGTGATCAGGCGGACGTCTACGCTCATGCGCACACGCTAGGCACGGGCCGCGCGCCCTGTCGCATGATTTTCCGCCGCCCCCGCGCCGCCCCCGCGCCGCCCTGCCGGGCCGGTCAGAACACCGCGCGTATCTCCCCGACCTCGGCGGCGCCGCCGAGCAGCGGAGCGAACCCGATCCGGTCCACCACGGGGCCCTCCACGCCCAGCTGGCGCAGCACCCGGGCCAGCACCGGGCCGAGCGCCCTGGTGGCGCCGTCGTCGATCTTGAAGGCGAGGGCGCGGCCGTCCGGCAGGGCCACCGCCTGGACCGCCTCGGCGCCCATCTTCGACAGCGCGCCGGGCACCTCGCGCATCAGCCAGGTGTCGGGGCGGCGGGTACCCGCGACGTACTCGGGGTGGGCGCGCATGGCGTCCGCGACCCGGCGCTCCGCCGTGCCGGGCTCGGCGAGGACGAAGTGGCGGAAGGCGCGGGCGAGGCCGGTGAGGCTGATCGCCATCAGGGGGGCGCCACAGCCGTCCGTGCCGACCACCGGCACGCTCTCGCCGCTCGCCTCCTCGACCACGGACAGGACGAGCCGCTGGAGGGGGTGGGCCGGGTCCAGGTAGGACTGCCGGTCCCAGCCGTTGAGGTCGCAGACGGCCAGCATCGCGGCGTGCTTGCCCGAGCAGTTCATGGTGATGCGCTCACGCACCCCGCCGGCGGCGAGATAGGCCTCCGCCTCCACCGGGTCGAGCGGCAGGTCCGGCGGGGTCTGCAGGTCCGTCTCCGCGAGCCCGGCCTCCGCCAGCATCTTGCGTACGAGATCGAGGTGGAAGCGCTCCCCGGAGTGGCTCGCCGACGCCAGCGCCAGCCGCTGCCCCGACAGGTCGAGCCCGGCCCGCAGCACCGCCGCGGCCTGCATCGGCTTGTTGCTGGAGCGCGGGAAGACCGGGGCGGACGGGTCGCCGACCGCGGTGTCCACACTGCCGTCCGCCGCCAGCACGACGAGCGATCCCCGGTGGTGGCCCTCGACGAAACCGGAACGTATGACTTCGGCGAGGACCGGGGATATGGCGGTGGTGCTGGAGGACATCGTCGGCCTTCCGGAGATCCGAGGGGGACGAGCCGCCTCCCTCGGGCCGGGTCACGGCCTCAGGTCAGCAGATCGTCCACTTGAGCTTCGCCATCACGGTACCTGCGGGCGATCTCCGCGCTGCAATCGTCGGCCGTCCGCTGGAGGCGGTGCCGGCGGCTGGAGACCCGCTGCTCGTAGCGGACCAGGCGCCCCATCGCCGCGTGCAGCTCTTCGTCCGTCCGGGCGTCGAGGTCGGAGAGTTCGACCTCGGCCAGCATCTCGGCGGCGAGCAGCCGGTACTCCTCGCTGTGCGGCGTGGACAGCGTGACGTGCCGGGCGGAGGACCGGTGCAGCGACGGGGCGTCCGCGAGGATCTCGGAGAGCCGGTCGACGACCGGCGAGTCGGGGCCCGTACGCCGGGACAGCTCGGCCCGCAGAATGTCGATCCGCCCGTGCAGCAGACGCCGTACGTAACTGAGGTCCGCCTCGTCGCGCTGCGAATCGCGGCGCAGCTCGCGCAGCGCGGGCAGCCGGAGCACAGGCAGGTCCCGCGGATCGCGTTCCGCGACGGCACCGGCCACACCGCCGTCGGCCCGCTGGGCGGGTGGCCGTACGGAGGCAGCGGCAGAGATCGGGTGAATCAGCGGCAGATGTGCGGGGCCGGGCGGGTGCCCGGCGCCTGGTGTGCTCATGGATTTCCGTCCCCTCGGACCGGTGCGGCGCGCACCGCCTGCGAGCATCGTGCCACTCATGGCCACGGCTACGCAGGCGCTCTGCCCCCGTTCGGCCCCCGATAGGTTGGTCCGCATGCGTGCAGTGGTGCAGAGAGTCGACGGCGCGAGCGTCGTCGTGGCGGGCGAAAAAATCGGCGAGATCGTCGGCGAGGGACTGTGTGTGCTGGTGGGAGTGACCCATGGGGACACAACGGACAAGGCGGCACAGCTCGCCCGTAAGCTGTGGTCGGTTCGCATCCTTGCGGGCGAGAAGTCCTGCTCCGACGTGAATGCGCCACTTCTGGTCATTTCACAGTTCACTCTCTACGGGGACGCCCGCAAGGGTCGCCGCCCCACCTGGAACGCCGCGGCGCCCGGCGAAGTGGCCGAACCACTGGTCGACGAGGTGGTGACGCGGCTGCGGGCGCTGGGCGCGCACGTGGAGACGGGCCGGTTCGGAGCGGACATGCGTGTCTCGCTCACGAACGACGGCCCGTTCACGGTGTTCCTGGAGGTCTGAAGGCGCCTCGGGCCCCCGGATGCCGCTACGGCTCTACGACGACCTCCTGGGCGGCGGCGGTCGTCCCGACCATCAGCTCGGCGTCCAGCGGCACATTGCGCTTGATCAGCGCCAGCGCGATCGGGCCCAGCTCGTGGTGGCGGGCCGAGGTGGTGATGAAGCCGAGCTGGCGGCCCTCCTCGCCGTCCGAGGCGAGCCGCACCGGGGTCCCGTGGCCCGGCAGCAGCACCTCGCTGCCGTCGAGGTGCAGGAAGACCAGGCGGCGCGGCGGCTTCCCCAGGTTCTGGACGCGGGCGACCGTCTCCTGGCCCCGGTAGCAGCCCTTCTGGAGGTGCACGGCGCTGCCGATCCAGCCCAGCTCGTGCGGGATGGTGCGGTGGTCGGTCTCGAAGCCGAGGCGGGGCCGGTGGGCCTCGACGCGCAGCGCCTCGTAACCGAGCATGCCGACCGCGGGGCCGTGCGCGGCGGCGTACGACTCCAGGTCTGCGCGCGGCAGGAACAGGTCGCGGCCCTGCGGCGTCTCCCGCACGGCCGCCCCGTCGGGCACCTCGGCGATCGAGCCGGCCGGGAGGTACACGACGGCGAAGTCGTCGGTGCGGTCGGCGGCCTCGACGCGGTAGAAGAACTTCATCGACTCCAGGTACGCGAGCAGGTCGCCCTGCGTCCCGGGCTCGACGTGGATCCAGGTCGTCGCGCCGTCGTCGACGAGGTAGAGCGCGTGCTCGACGTGGCCGTTCGCGGTGAGGACCAGCGCCTCGGTGGCCCGGCCGACCGGAAGTTCGCTGACGTGCTGGGTGATCAGCAGGTGCAGCCAGCTCAGCCGGTCGTCGCCGGTGACGGCGATGACACCGCGGTGCGAGAGGTCGACGAAGCCGGAGCCGTCGGCGAGAGCGCGCTGCTCACGGAAAAGGTCACCGTAGTGCGCGGCGACACCTTCGTCACGCCCTTCGGCGGGGACGGCGCCGGGCAGGGACAGCAGAGGGCTCTTCATGTCCGCAAGCCTACGACTTGGCGGCTGATCCTTCGGAGGTCGCCTCCGCGGCGCACTTCGCACAGCTGCCGAAGATGGCGAAATGCTTCATGTCCGTGGTGAATCCGAAGGTCTCGCGCAGCTTCGCGGTGAACTCGGCGGCGATCTCGACATCGGCCTCGATCACGCTCGTGCAGTCGCGGCAGACCAGATGGATGTGGTGGTGGCGGTCCGCCAGGTGGTACGTGGGGGCGCCGTGCCCCAGATGCGCGTGACTGACCAGATCCAGCTCCTCCAGGAGCTCAAGGGTCCGGTACACGGTGGAGATGTTGATCCCGGACGCCGTCCGGCGCACCTCGACGAGGATGCCGTCGGGTGTCGCGTGCTCCAGGGCGTCGACAGCTTCGAGAACGAGCTGGCGCTGGGGCGTCAGCCGGTAGCCGCGCTGCCGCAGGTCGGTTTTCCAGTCGGTGCTCACCACACGCCCAGTGTAGGCAGTGGGGCAAGCACCTGACCGTACGTTCGTCCGTCGCTTGTCCGGCCTACTTGAAGAACGCGATGCCGTCGTCGGGCAGGTCCTTGAGGTCCTTCGCCCACTCGCTCGGGTCGACGACCTTCTTCAGGTGCGCCGACATGTACGGCCGGAGCTCGACATCGGGGGTGGCCTTCTCGCCGACCCACATCAGATCGCTCTTCACATAGCCGTAGAGACGCTTGCCACCGGTGTACGGGCCGGAGGCCGCGGTGCGGGCCACGGCGTCGGTGACCAGGTCGATCTGCGGCTTCTGGGCGGCCAGCTCGCCGTACCAGATCTCGACGACGCCCTGGTCACGGATCATGACGACCTCGACCTTGCGGTCCTTGTCGACGCGCCAGTAACCGGACTCGCTCTCCAGGGGCCTGACCTTCTTGCCCTCGTTGTCGAGCACCCAGGTGTGCGAGACGTACTCCAGGAAGTCCCGGCCGTCGTGGGTGAAGGTCACTTCCTGGCCGAAGTTGCACTTCTCGGCACCGGGGAAGTCGGCGACGCCCGCGCCCTCCCAGTTTCCGAGGAGGAAGAAGAGGGGGACAAGGTCCGGGTGAAGGTCGGACGGGATCTCGATCATGAGCTGCTCAGGCGATCTGTGAGGAGACGGGGTGGGCCGGGCTGGGTCAGCGCTGGCCCTGGTAGAGCTTCTTCACGGCCAGGCCGGTGAAGGCCAGGACACCGACGCAGACCAGCACCAGCAGGGCTTCGAAGAAAATCGTCAGCACGGGGTTGCTCCTTGCACGAACGGTGGGCAGTACGGGGCCGGGCACCAGCTTAGTCGGCCCGCGCCCGGCGCTCTCTGTGAGGTCGCCCCGGCCGCGGATTACAGTTCGGGCATGGCGAAGAAGCTCGTGATCAAGGTGACCGCCGGGGCCGATGCCCCGGAGCGCTGCTCGCAGGCCTTCACGGTGGCGGCGGTCGCCGTGGCCAGTGGGGTGGAGGTCTCGCTCTGGCTGACCGGGGAATCGGCGTGGTTCGCGCTGCCCGGACGGGCCGCGGAGTTCGAACTGCCGCACGCGGCGCCGCTGCCCGAGCTGATCGACTCGATCCTGGGGGCGGGGCTGGTCACCCTGTGCACGCAGTGCGCGGCCCGCCGGGACATCGGCGAGAAGGACGTGATCGAGGGCGTGCGGATCGCGGGGGCCCAGGTCTTCGTCAGCGAGATCATGGCGGACGGTGCGCAGGCGCTCGTGTACTGAGTCACCGCCCTCCCCCATTCGGGCTCCCGGTGCCGGCCCTGGGGGTCATGACGGGTCGCCGGGGACCTCCGCCAGCATGTCGTGGATGACGGGCAGCGCGGACGAGCCGCCGGTGATCCCGCCCTCGACGACGCAGGCGATGACGACATTGCCGCGGTGCGCGACCAGCCAGCCGTTGTTGGGGGCCTCCTCGGAGACCTCGGCGGTACCGGTCTTCGCGCCGATGTCGCCGGGCAGGTCCGCCAGGCCCCGGGCGGTGCCCGAGGTCACGGTGGCGCGCATCATCGTGCGCAGTTGGCCGACCACGTTGCCGGGGAGCGCCGTGGTGGTCGTCGTGTCCTTGGTCCCGCTGGTGATCGTGGGCTGGTGGAACGTGCCGGAGACGGCGGTCGCGGTGACGGACGCCATGGTCAGCGGGTTGCCCAGCACCCGGCCCTGCCCGATCATCGACGCGGCCTTCTCGGTCTCGTCCCGCGGCGCCGGAACCGACCCGTCGAACGACGGTATGCCGACGTGCCACCGCTGGCCGATGCCGAAGTACTTGCCCGCGACCTCGCCCATCTCCTCCTCGCCGAGCTTGCCGCGCAGGCTGATGAACGCGGTGTTGCACGACTCGGCGAAGTCCTTGAGGAAGGTGGCGCCGCGGTGTTCGGAGGTCTCGACGTTGTGGAACCGCTTGCCCACGGTGAGGTACTTGGGGCAGTCCACGACGTCCTCGGGCGCGACGGCGCCCTTGAGTAGCAGCGCGCCCGTGGTGACGAGCTTCCAGGTGGAGCCGGGCGCGTAGGTGCCGGAGACCGCCCGGTTGAACCCCGCGGACGGGGAGTTGGCCAGGGCCAGGATCTGCCCGTTGTCGACCCGCAGGGCGACCACCGCGGCGTCCTTGCCGTCGGCCCCGGCGGTCAGGGCCTTCTCGGCGGCGGCCTGCCAGCCGGAGTCGATGGTGGTGCGTACGGGTCCCTCGACGGGCTGGGCGGACTTCTTGCCGAAGTCGGCTTCGGTGCCGCTGACCTCGCCGGTGTCCCGGTCGACCCGTTGGATCGCCCCCCGCGGACCGCCCCCCGCGCCCCCGGCGAGCCGGGTGACGACCGGCCCCAGGGAAGGGGTCGCGGCGCCCGAGAGCGGGGCGCCCTCCCGGTCGGTGACCGCACGGGCTTCGGCGGCCTCCTCGCGCTCCAGGCGGAACTTCTCGGTGCTGCTCAGCTTCGGGTGGACCAGGGACAGGTCCCACTCCACCTTCCAGCTGCCGTCCTGCTGCTTGCGCAGCGGCAGCTTCGACGCGTAGGTCCAGGTGCCCAGGCCCTCGACGGGCATCCTGGCGGTGAAGGGGACCGTGACGGCGCCGTCCTCGTCCACCGTGGCCGCCGCCGGGGTCAGGGCCGGTCTGCCGATGTCGAGCCCGGCGGTGAAATTGCGCAGCACCTCCGCCGCCCGCTCGGGGCTGGTGGTGCGTGCCCCGGCCCCCGGCAGCCGGCCGCCGGCCCAGTCCGCCAGGAACGCGCGGGCCTGAGTCGTGGCCGCGGGGTCGGGAGCCTCCGCCGCGTCGGCGAAGGGGCCGAGCCCGGCGGCGTACGCCCCGCCTGCCGCGAGGCCCAGGACGACGGCCACCGCTGCGGCCGAGCGGGCCGCCCCGCGTGGCTTGCGGCGCCCGGTGGAGGCGTGTCCGGCTGTGGAATATCCGGCTTCGGACATCGGAGTCCCCCTGTGTTCGCTGCGTTCGTATGCGCTGGACCCGGGTGCGCCCGTCATCGCTGGGCCGCGAAGAAGTCGACGATGGTGTCGGCGGCGTTCAGAGCGGTGCTGATCCGGCCGAAGCCCTTGGGCGGGGTGATCGTCGAGCCCGGCCAGGTGTGGCCCGCGCCGTGCATGACGAGGAGCTCGACGGCGGCGCCGGCGGGCCCGGGGCCCCACACCGTGCGGTCGTAGCCCGCTGCGGACTTCGTCACCGGACCGCGCGCCCCTCCCGCGTCGGCGAACGCCGCCACGCTGTCACGGGCCGACATGGTCGGCGTGATCGGCTCCTCCCCGGCAGGCGCCGGGCCGGGCCGGA
This sequence comes from Streptomyces sp. A5-4, assembly GCF_051131715.1. Taxonomy (NCBI): domain Bacteria; kingdom Bacillati; phylum Actinomycetota; class Actinomycetes; order Kitasatosporales; family Streptomycetaceae; genus Streptomyces; species Streptomyces sp. A5-4. Next base: position 3,511,844 of record NZ_CP178591.1, read on the forward strand.
GCAGACCCCCCAGGGGGCGTACGGGGTCCTTCTCCCCGTAGATGATCATCACTGGCACCGCTCCGGTGGGCCTGACCACCGCGCGACCGGCGGGCAGCTGGCCCGAGACGGCGGCGGCTCCGGCGATCAGGCCGGGCCGCTGGGCCGCCACCCGCAACGCCATCGCGCCCCCGTTGGAGAACCCGGCGGCGTACACCCGCTCGGGGTCCGCCCGCCCGGCCCGCACCAGCTCGCCGACCAGCGCCTCGGCGAAGCGCACATCGGCATCCGGGTCCGGGCGCTCCTTCGTGGCCGCGCTGCCCGCGCCCCACGCGTCGCGAAGGCCCTCGGGGTACGCGACGAGCATGCCGCGCGCCGCGGCCGCCTTCTCCAGGCGGCTCACCCCACGCAGCTCCTCGGCGTCCGAGCCACGTCCGTGGAAGGCGACGACGAGCGGCCTGGGACCGGCGCCCCCGGCGGGGCGGTGCAGCAGGTACTCCCGGGTGCCGCCGTCCACCCGCAGCCACTCCCGTGAGTCGGCGGCGGCGGCCGGGCGGCCGGCGTCCCGCGAGGCGCCGGGCGAGGCGCCGGGCGAGGCCGAAGCCGGTGGGCCGGACGGTTCGGCCGCCCCGGTGCAGCCGACCGGGCCGGCGACGAGAAGGACGCCAAGCAGCAGGGCGCCGTGGCGGGAGCGCGTGGATCCGGTGCGGCCTCGACGGCGATCGCGCCACGACGTAGGAAGCAAGGTCATGACCCGAGAAAAACAGGGCGGTTTGCCCGATGTCCAAGTCCGATATCGTTCTCGGATTGATCAATTCAAGATATCGTTGCTGGCTGTGGACCTGATGCGGCACTTGGAGTGCTTTGTGGCTGTTGCAGAAGAGTCACACTTCGGCCGCGCCGCACAGCGCCTCGGCATGGCCCAGCCACCCCTTTCGCAGCGCATCCAGCGCCTGGAGCGCGAGCTGGGGGTGCGGCTCTTCGAGCGCACCAGCCGACACGTGACGATCACCAAGGCCGGCACCCTGCTCCTGGACGAGGCCCGTGAACTGCTGATCCGCTCGGACGCCCTGATGGCCGCCGCCCGCCGCATCCGGGACGGCGATGTCGGGCTGCTGCGCGCCGCCCTCCCGCCGGACATCGCGGGCGAGAGCGTCGCCGCGATCCTGGCGGACTTCCGGCAGCGCCATGCCGGAGTGGAGCTGGAGCTGCGTGAGCTGTCCACCGCGCAGCAGCTGGCCCAGTTCGCCTCGCACGACCTGGACGTGGGGCTCATCCACCACCCGTGCGACGTGTCCGGCCTGGAACTGGGACCCGTCCTGCGCCGCGAGGTGGGCGTGCTGCTGCCGCGCGCTGCCCCGGCGGCGGCGCTCGACGAGGTGCCGCTCGCCGCCCTCGGCGGCTACGACCTGATCCTCTTCCACCGCGTCGGAGCCCCCGCGCTGCACGACGACGTACTGACCACCTGCGCCCGCAACGGCTACACGCCCGCCGCCGTCCGGCACGGCCAGGCGCCAGCTTCATCCGCGGCCTGATCCTCTCGGCGAACGCCGTCGCCTTCAGCCCCAGGGACGTCCACGCCACGGACACCGCCGACCGGGACCCGGACCTCGTGTGGCGCCCCCTCGTCGGCGCCCCGCTGGCCTGGCGCCACTCCGTGGCCTGGCCCAAGGGCCGCAGCGACACCGCGGTCGGCGCCTTCGCCGAAGCGGCCACGCGCGCGCTGCGGAGCAGTGACGCGCTGAGCGCCGACCCGCCCGCGCACCCGCTCCACCTGCGCCCGGCGGCGGAGTACTGGCTGTGACCACTGCCCTCGCCCGCATCCGGGCCGCCTTCGACGGCGCCGGCGTCACCGGCCGGCTGCACGCCGTCGACATCGACTCCGGCGCGGAGATCAGCTTCGGCGGGGACCAGCCCGTCGTCACGGCCAGCGTGCACAAGCTCTGCCTGCTCGTGACGCTCCACCAGCACGCCGCCGAAGGGCGCCTGGACCTCACGGAGCAGACGGAGTGCGCGCCGGCCGGCCGCACGTCCGGCCCCACCGGGCTTGGCGCCATGCTCGACCCCGTCCGGATGTCACTGCGCGACGCGGCCTATCTGATGATGGCGGTCAGCGACAACGGCGCCGCCGACGTCCTGCTGGCACGCGTCGGCCTGGACGCCGTCAACGACACGACGGCCGGCCTCGGCCTGACCCACACGTACGCCGTGCACACCTTCGGGGAGTTCCTCGCCACCATCAAGGAGGACGCGGGCCCCGGCGGCGCGCAGGCGCTGGCCGACCCGTACGTCATCGCCCGCCTGCGGGCACTGGACCCCGCCCGCACCAACCGTTCCACCGCACGCGACATGACCCGTCTGCTCGGCTCCGTGTGGCGCGACGAGGCCTGCCCGCCCGAGCACGGGGCGGCGCTGCGCCGACTCCTCGGCCTGCAGGTGTGGCCCCACCGCATGGCGTCCGGCTTCCCCTTCGACGACATCCACGTCGCGGGCAAGACCGGCAGCCTGCCGACCGTACGCAACGAGGTGGGCGTCATCGAATACCCGGACGGGGGCCGCTACGCCGTCGCCGTCTTCACCCGCGCCGCGAGCACCGCGGCCAACCTGCCGCGGGCGGACGCCGTCATCGGCACCACAGCGGCCATCGCCGTCGACGCGCTGCGCGGCGGATCGTAGGGGCGGGGGCCGGGGGCCGCCACTCCCGCGCTCGGCCCGGGGGCCGCTACTCGTGCGGGTGCTTCTTGCCGTCCAGCTCGGACCACCAGTCGTCGGACTTCGGATCGCCGGACGGGTCGTCCCACCAGCGGTCGTCGGGCCCCCGGCGGTTCGCGAACATCGCCGCGACCGGCGGGATCACCATGGCGACGACGCACATCCCGACGGCCACCGGCATGGACCACAGACGCACGAAGGACCAGGCGGAGACGAAAAGGACGATGCATCCGCCCATGAGCAGAAAATAGCCGCGACGGCGCCGCGTATACATACCCCCAGCGTACGACCAGCCGGCCCGTGCGGCTCCCGACTGACCGGTGAACCGGCTCCGGACAGACCGATGGGCCGCACCCCGTTCCAGTGGCGTCCAACCCCCTGGGGTGCGGCCCTACGGCCGGTGAAGAAGCGGGCTCAGACCGCGATCGCGACCTCGGAGAGCCCACCGGTCTGCGCGACGACCGTGCGGTCGGCCGTGCCGCCCGGGACCAGGGCGCGCAGCGTCCAGGTGCCCTCGGCGGCGTAGAAGCGGAACTGTCCGGTCGCCGAGGTCGGGACCTCCGCGGTGAACTCGCCGGTCGAGTCCAGCAGGCGCACGTAACCGGTGACGGGCTCGCCGTCGCGGGTCACGTTGCCCTGGATCGTCGTCTCACCGGGCTTGATCGTCGAAGCGTCGGGGCCACCGGCCTGTGCTCCACACATGTTGAACCGTCCTTCAAGTCGTCTGGTCGTAGGCAGCAGTTGAGTCGGCGGCCTGATTACTTGTTGGCGCCGAGCTCGATCGGCACGCCCACCAGGGAGCCGTACTCGGTCCACGAACCGTCGTAGTTCTTGACGTTCTTCTGGCCGAGCAGCTCGTGCAGCACGAACCAGGTGAGCGCGGAGCGCTCACCGATGCGGCAGTAGGCGATGGTGTCCTTCGCCAGATCGACCTGCTCGTCCTCGTAGAGCGCCTTGAGCTCTTCGTCCGACTTGAAGGTGCCGTCGTCGTTGGCGTTCTTCGACCACGGGATGTTGCGGGCGCTCGGCACGTGGCCGGGGCGCTGCGACTGCTCCTGCGGCAGGTGCGCCGGGGCGAGCAGCTTGCCGCTGAACTCGTCGGGCGAGCGCACGTCGACCAGGTTCTGGTTGCCGATCGCCGCGGCCACGTCGTCGCGGAAGGCGCGGATCGACTTGTCCTGGGGCTGGGCCTTGTACGAGGTGGCGGTGCGCTCGGGCACGGTGTCCACCAGGTCGCGGGAGTCGAGCTCCCACTTCTTGCGGCCGCCGTCGAGGAGACGGACGTCGCTGTGGCCGTAGAGCTTGAAGTACCAGAAGGCGTACGAGGCGAACCAGTTGTTGTTGCCGCCGTAGAGAACGACCGTCGTGTCGTTGCCGATGCCCTTCTCCGACAGGAGCTTCTCGAAGCCGGCCTGGTCGATGAAGTCGCGGCGTACCGGGTCCTGGAGGTCCTTGGTCCAGTCGATCCGGATGGCGTTGCGGATGTGGTTCTTCTCGTACGCGGAGGTGTCCTCGTCGACCTCGACGATGGCCACCTTCGGGTCCTCGATGTGGGCCTCGACCCAGTCTGCGTCTACCAGGACGTCGCTGCGGCTCATGCTGTTCTCCTCCGGGGCAGGATGCGGGGGTTATGCGCGAGGGGGGTGTGCCGGCCGCTGTGGATACGCGGGCGGTACCGGCGTTCGGCGGCACGGGGTGGCCTGACTTCGACTGCGATCGAGTCGGGAAGGGCCGGGCGGAGGCGGGTGCGGGACCCGCTCAGAGAGTTCGACAGAGCATGGCGGAAACGCGGCACAGGTCCACTGCCCGCCGCTTCGTGAGGTCCGCCTGTCGCTCCTGCATGGGACCGATCGTAGGGACGTTACGTCCGCCATGTCACCGACGTGTCATATCGTGAGACGAGATCGTCCGAATATTGGGATGCGAGTCGGCCGGAGGTGCTCGGCGCCCCTCCCCGGACGCACGACGTCCGCCCCTCTCCTGAGGGGCGGACGTCCATGTCTCACGATCCGGCCGGAGGCCGTGCGGGTCGCTCAGCCGGCGAGCTCCACGTCCGTTCCCGTGACGGAGATCTCCGCGCCGCCCTCGCGCGCCTCGATCTTTTCGAGCTTCAGCCCGTCCGGCAGCCCGCCGATCTGCCGGTCGAAGTCGGTCCTCTTACGAATCAGGCCCTCCAGGCCGGGGATGCCCTCACCCGGAACCTCGTCCGCCCGCACCCGGATCGTGTTGCCGTCGACCATGCTCACGGTGGAGAGCACGCTGCGCGTGACCGTACGGCCGAGGATGCCGATGGAGCCGGTCACCTTCACCTTGCCGTTGCCGCCGTAGGAGACACGCACGCCCTCCTCGGACGCCCGGGTCAGGTCCGCGTACGAGACGGTGGCCGTGCCGGTGGCACGGGCCGCCTTCGCGCTGGTGAAGCCGGTGAGGCTGCCCTGCAGCTTCACGTCGTGCAGTTCCGCGGCGAGCTCGCCGACCCGGACCTTGCGTCCTGCCGCGCTCGCCTCGACGTCCTTGAGCGTGACGTCGACCTGGTCGAGCCGCTTGGCCGCGACCTGGGTCAGAAAGGGAAAACCCTTGATCGAGACTTCGGCTCCCCCGCCGAGCCCCTGCTGGTTCTGGACCCGGTCGGCCACTTCCGACTCGGCCATGTTGACCGCGATGCGGTCCACGGCGACAAAAATGCCGCCGAGGACCACAGCGAAGATCAGCAGTATTCGCAGTGCGCGCATTGCTCTGGGTCCCCCACCTGTATCGCCTGAGTAGTCGTCAAAACGTCGTCAAGCCCCCTGACGACGCGAGCCTACTGCCCGCGATCGGCGGACGATCAGACGATGGCCCGGCCGATCAGATAGACGGCAGGGGCCGCGACGGTCAGCGGCAGGGCCACCCCGGCCGTCATGTGGACGAACCGGGACGGGTAGTCGTAGCTGGCCACCCGCAGGCCGATCAGCGCGCACACCCCGGCCGCGAGCCCGAGCAGCGCCCCCTTGGAGCCGACGTCCGTCAGCTGGCCGGCCGCGATCCCGGCGCCCGCCGCGGCGAGCAGCGACACGATCACCGAGGGAACGGCCCCCAGCGGCACCGCGCGGGCCAGCACCGCCACGGCGACGGCGACGCCGCCGATGGCCACGGCCTCCGGAGCCGCGGCGAGGTGCCCGGCCGCGACCACGGCGAGCGCGGCCGAGGTGACGGTGGCCGTCAGCCCGTACATCCGCTCGTCGGCGGGTGCCCGGTTGCGCAGCTGGAGCACGAGCGTGAGCAGCACCCAGACGCCGAGCGTGCCGATGATCGCGGCGGGCGCGTGCGCCGCGTCGACGGCCAGCAGCGCGATGTCGGCGGTGACGCCGCCCAGGAAGGCGAGCATGATGCCCTGCCTGGCGGGCCACATGCCGTTGAGCCGGAACCAGCCGGCGGCGGTGACGGCCTGCAGCAGCACGAGCGGCACGGCCAGCGCGTACGGGCCGAGCCCGGCGGCGACGGCCATCAGCAGGGCCAGGGCGGCGGTCAGGACGGCGGGCTGCATCCCCGGCGCGATCACCGGCGACCGGCCCTCGGCGCGGGCGCGCTGGGCGTCGGTGACGTGCGTATCACCCATGGTGGTGGGTGAGTTGCAGGTGGCGTCGGTGGCGGGCGGCTCGTACGGCGCGGGGGCCGGGGGCGGCTCGTACGCGGCCTGCGCGGGCTCGTACGCCGCGGGGCCGGGGGCCTCGTGCGGCGGCGGGTGGGCGGCGTTCCGCGGCGGCAGGTACGCGGTGTCGGCGGCGGCCGGAGCGGGCGCCTGCGGCCGGTGCTGCTGCCCGTACGGGTCCGGCTGCGGGTACGGCTGGGCGTACGGCTCCTGCCGGTCCTGCTGCGGCTGGTACTGCTGCTGCGGCTGGACCGGCTGGTACTGGGTGTCCCAGGTCCGCCCCTCCCAGGTCTGGGTGTAGGGCTCCTGCGCGTAGGGAGGCTGCTGCGGGGCGTACGGGGGTTGCTGCTGCCCGTAGGACGGGTCCTGGTGACCGTCGCGCCCCTCGCGCCCCTCCGGCCCCTCTTGACCCTCGTACGGGTAAGGCTGCTGGTTGCTCATGGTCTGGGGGTCATCCTCCTGCGAACGGCGGGAGCACCTCGACCGTGCCGCCCTCGGCCAGCCGTACGGTCTCATGACCGCGGGTCCCGACGGGGTCTCCGTCGATGAGGAACGCACACCGCTGGAGTACGCGGGTCAGCTCCCCGGGGTGCCGCTCGCGCACCGCGTCGAGCGCTTCGGCGAGCGTCCGGGCCGTGTACGGCTCCTCCGCGACCCCGGCCGCGGCCTTGGCCGCGGCCCAGTAGCGGATGGTGACCGCTGCCATGGCGGCGCTCCTTTCGTTGAATTACCGCCTCCATGATGACGCCTCCGCCCCCGGGCCCCTACGCCCGAGGGGCGCTCACGGCGGCCATCTCAGTCGCACGCGCTTCCGTGCGCCCCCCGTGCAACGGCGACACGAGGCCCGCGCGCCACCGGAATCAGGTCGCGATCATGGCCGCGACCTGCACAGATGGGTGCTGTTGAGGGTGTGCTTGGTGTCCGCAGCGTGACCAAGGAGACAAATGATCTCCGGAATTGTCCCTCTGGCCCGGAAGCAGGGTGGGCTATTCTGCTGGGCAGAGGACCTGGGCAATGTTGCCCCCGGGTCCTTTTGTGCTTTCTGGCCGTTATGGCGGACGGAAGACACGACAGACGCGACACGACAGACGGACCTCAGGGCGCGAAGGTCCGTACGTACGAAGCAGTGCCGCATACGTCCTCGCAGGGACCGAGGAGGAACCGACGTAATGGGCGAGCGAACCGTGCATGACAGTCCGAACAAGGCAGGTGGCGGACGATGAGCTCTCTGCTGCTCCTGACCAATGCCCTTCAGCCCTCGACGGAGGTGCTCCCCGCCCTCGGCCTGCTTCTGCACAGTGTGCGGGTGGCTCCCGCCGAGGGCCCGGCCCTCGTCGACACCCCTGGTGCCGACATCATCCTGATCGACGGCCGCCGTGACCTTCCGCAGGTCAGGTCGCTGTGCCAGCTGCTGCGGTCCACCGGCCCCGGCTGTCCGCTGATCCTCGTCGTCACGGAGGGCGGCCTCGCGGCCGTCACCGCCGACTGGGGCATCGACGACGTACTGCTCGACACCGCCGGACCCGCCGAGGTCGAGGCGCGGCTGCGCCTCGCGACGGGCCGCCGGCAGATCGCTTCGGACGACAGCCCGATGGAGATCCGCAACGGCGACCTCTCGGTCGACGAGGCGACCTACAGCGCGAAGCTCAAGGGCCGGGTCCTGGACCTGACCTTCAAGGAGTTCGAGCTGATCAAGTACCTGGCGCAGCACCCGGGCCGGGTCTTCACCCGCGCGCAGTTGCTCCAGGAAGTGTGGGGTTACGACTACTTCGGCGGTACGCGCACGGTCGACGTCCATGTGCGGCGGCTGCGGGCGAAGCTCGGGCCCGAGCACGAGGCGCTGATCGGCACTGTCCGCAACGTCGGCTACCGCTTCGTGACGCCGGAGAAGGCGGACCGGGGAGGCGGGGGCCCCCGCGGAAAGGCCGCTCCACCGGTTTCGCCGGCGGCCCGGCCGGCGGACACCGACCCCCGGGACGAGGCTCCCGTCGGGTCGGCCGCACGGGCTGCCGAGCGCTAGTCGCGGGGCTTGCCGGCCGGTGGGCGCAGAGCCTCCCGGCCGGTAGTCACCACGCGTAGACTGCCGCGCGTGGCCAAGGTGACGCGGGACGATGTGGCACGACTGGCGGGGACGTCGACCGCGGTCGTCAGTTACGTCATCAACAACGGACCGCGGCCGGTCGCCCCGGCCACGCGCGAGCGGGTGCTCGTCGCGATCAAGGAGCTGGGGTACCGGCCCGACCGGGTGGCCCAGGCGATGGCCTCGCGGCGCACGGACCTCATAGGAATGATCGTCCCCGACGCCAGGCAGCCCTTCTTCGCCGAGATGGCGCACGCCGTCGAGCAGGCCGCCGCCGAGCGCGGAAAAATGGTCCTCGTCGGCAACTCCGACTACCGCGACGAGCGCGAGGTCCACTATCTGCGGGCCTTCCTCGGCATGCGGGTCTCCGGGCTGATTCTGGTCAGCCAGGGCCCGAGCGAGCACGCCGCCGCCGAGATCGAGGCCTGGGACGCGCGAGTGGTGCTGCTGCACGAGCGGCCCGAGGCGATCGACGACGTGGCAGTGGTGACGGACGACGTCGGCGGCGCCCAGCTCGCCACCCGTCACCTGCTGGAGCACGGGTACGCGTACGTGGCGTGCCTGGGCGGCGTGGAGTCCACCCCGGCGGTCGGCGACCCGGTGGCCGACCACGTCGAGGGCTGGCGCCGCGCGATGCAGGAATCCGGACGCTCCACCGAGGGCCGCCTCTTCCAGGCCCCGTACAACCGCTACGACGCGTACCAGGTGGCCCTCGGGCTGCTGGCCGGCCCCGACAGACCCCCGGCGATCTTCTGCGCCACCGACGACCAGGCGATCGGCGTGCTGCGGGCGGCGCGCGAGCTGCGCATCGACGTACCGGGCGAGCTGGCGGTGGCCGGCTTCGACGACGTCAAGGAGGCCGCGCTGACCGACCCGCCGCTGACGACGGTCTCCTCCGACCGGCCGGCGATGGCGCGGGCGGCGGTGGACCTGGTCCTCGACGACGCGCTGCGGGTGGCGGGGTCGCGGCGCGAGCGCCTGAAGCAGTTCCCCTCGGCACTGGTGGTACGCCGCTCGTGCGGGTGCCACGGCGCGTAACGCACCTCTTTATGTCCGGCATACGCGCTTCTGTGCGGCTTCTCACCACCTCCTCAGACGGTTCTCATAACCGGTGGCCAAGCTCTGAGACATGACCGACAGCCACCGCCGCAGCGGCGAGAACCCGGAGCCCGAGCACCAGCAGCCCTACCCGGACGAGGCCTGGCAGCGGGCCAGGAACGAGGCGGAGCGGGACGCGCAGGCGTTCTCCGCCGCGTATCCGCCGCCGCCCGCCCACGAGCCCGCGCAGCCGGTGGCGGCGAACGCGGCCGGGGCTGCCTGGCCGCCGCCGCACCCGCACCCGCCGCACCGCAGGCGGGCCAAGCGGCCCGTGGCGATGCTGGCCGCGGTCGCCCTCGCCGCCGCCGCGATAGGCGGCGGCACGGGCGCGCTCGTCCAGAACCTGCCGAAGAGCGACCCGGGCGTCGGCACCGGCGTCACCGGCACCAACGTCGCGCAGAGCAGCAAGGGCACCGTCGCCGGGGTCGCGCAGGCCGTCAGCCCGAGCATCGTCGAGATCGGCGCGACGTCCTCGGCGGGAGACTCCACGGGCTCCGGTGTGGTCATCACCGCCGACGGCGAGATCATCACCAACAACCACGTCGTCGCGGGCGCCTCGAGCATCAAGGTCAAGCTGAGCGACGGCAAGACGTACACGGCGAAGGTCGTCGGCACCGACGCGGACAAGGACCTCGCGCTCATCAAGCTGGAGGGCGCGAGCGGGCTCAAGACGGCTTCCCTCGGCAACTCCGACCAGGTGAAGGTCGGCGACGAGGTGGTGGCGATCGGTTCGCCCGAGGGCCTGACGGGGACCGTGACCAGCGGAATCGTCTCCGCGCTCGACCGTGACGTGACGGTCGCGAAGGACCAGGACGAGGGCCAGGGCCAGGGCCAGGGCGATCAGCAGGGTCAGTGGCCGTTCGAGTTCGGCGGAAAGCAGTTCAACGGGGAGACGGGCTCGGCCAAGACGACGTACAAGGCGCTCCAGACGGACGCGTCCCTCAACCCCGGCAACTCCGGCGGCGCGCTCATCAACATGAACGGCGAGATCATCGGCATCAACTCGGCGATGTACGCCCCGAGCGGCGCAACGGGCTCCACGACGGGCAGCGTGGGCCTCGGCTTCGCGATCCCGGTGGACACGGTCAAGGCGGACCTGGCGAAGCTGCGGAGCGGTGGCTGAGGAGACCTTTCCAGGGGAACAGCCCGCCGCAGGCGCCCCCGCCTCCCTCCGTGCGACGCTGAAGGCCGCCCCCACCACGTCACCCACCACCGCCGAGGACCCCCGATGACCAGCCCCGCCGAGCGCATCCTGATCGTCGACGACGAACCCGCCGTGCGCGAGGCGCTCCAGCGCAGCCTCGCCTTCGAGGGCTACGGCACGGAGGTCGCGGTCGACGGCGTCGACGCGCTCGCCAAGACCGCCGCATACGAGCCGGATCTGATCGTGCTCGACATCCAGATGCCCCGGATGGACGGCCTGACCGCCGCCCGCCGCATCCGGTCGTCCGGCGACACCATCCCGATCCTGATGCTGACCGCCCGCGACACGGTCGGCGACCGCGTGACCGGACTCGACGCGGGCGCCGACGACTACCTGGTGAAACCGTTCGAGCTGGACGAACTGTTCGCCCGCATCAGGGCCCTGCTGCGGCGCAGTTCGTACGCGGCGACCCAGGGCGCGGGCGGCGAGGAGCCGCCCGGCCATGTGCTGTCCTTCGCCGATCTGCGAATGGACCTCGCGACCCGCGAGGTCACCCGCGGAAGCCGCCAAGTGGAGCTGACCCGGACTGAGTTCACGCTCCTGGAGATGTTCCTCGCGCACCCGCGCCAGGTCCTGACGCGCGAGCAGATCCTCAAGGCGGTCTGGGGCTTCGACTTCGAGCCGAGCTCGAATTCGCTCGACGTGTACGTGATGTACCTGCGCCGCAAGACGGAGGCGGCCGGCGAGCCGCGCCTCGTGCACACGGTGCGGGGAGTGGGGTACGCGCTGCGCACGGGCGGCGGTACGGAGTGACCACCACGCACGTCCCGCACGACGCCCCGCACCCCACGGACGGCGCCGACGACCCGGAGGCCCCCGCCCCGGAGCCCGGCAGGCGCGGCCCGCTGCGCCGGCTGGCCTCGCTGCCGCTGCGCTCCCGCCTCGCGCTGCTCGTCACCACCGCGGTGACCGTCGCGGTCGCGCTGGCCGCGGTGGCCTGCTGGCTGCTCACCGAGAGCCAGCTGCGCTCCCAGCTGGACTCCTCCCTGGAGAGCCTGTCCGTGTCGCGCGGATACCTGGAGCTGGCCGCGTCGAACTGCCAGGAGTCGGGCCCGGCGCCCAGCAAGGACGCCCCGCCCAGCACCACATACGTACAGCTGGTACGCCTCGACGGCGGTCGCTGTGTCGGCCCGGGGTCGACCCCCGTCAAGGTCCAGCAGGCCGACACCCACGTCGCCAGGCACCTCGCCGATCAGGCCTGGCGCGACGGGGTCACCGACACCGGCGAGGCGGTCCGCGTCTTCACCCACCAGGACAGCGGCACCGGGCTCACCGTGTCGTTCTCCCGCCCCCTCGCGGAGGTCGACGGCGCGCTGAACCAGCTCGCGCTCGTCCTGCTCGCCGTCGCCGGCCTCGGGGTGCTCGGCGCGGGCGCCGCGGGACTGTGGGTGGCGAGGACCGGGCTGCGGCCCGTGGACCGGCTGGCCGACGCGGTCGAGCATGTGGCGCGCACCGAGGACCTGACCGTACGCATCCCGGTCGAGGGCGAGGACGAGATCGCCCGCCTCTCGCTGTCGTTCAACGCGATGACCACCGCCCTGGCCAGCTCCCGCGACCGCCAGGCGCAACTGATCGCCGACGCGGGGCACGAGCTGCGTACGCCGCTGACCTCGCTGCGCACCAACGTGGAGCTGCTGGCCCGCAGTGACGAGACGGGCCGGGCCATTCCGCCCACCGACCGGGCGGCGCTGATGGCTTCGGTCAAGGCTCAGATGACCGAACTGGCCGCTCTCATCGGCGACTTGCAGGAGTTGGCGAGGCCGGACACGGCCATGCACGACAGTCCGGCGCGGGTCGTCGCGCTGCACGAGATCGCGGCGGCGGCCCTGGAGCGGGCGCGGCTGCGCGGCCCCGAGCTGACGATCGCCTCCGACCTCGCGCCCTGGTACGTGCGCGCCGAGCCCGCCACGCTGGAGCGGGCGCTGGTCAACGTTCTGGACAACGCGGTGAAGTTCAGCCCACCGGGCGGCGCCGTCGAGGTGGTGCTGCGCCGGGGCAGGCTGTCCGTCCGCGACCACGGCCCCGGCATCCCCGCCGACGAACTCCCCCTCGTCTTCGACCGCTTCTGGCGCTCCCCGTCCGCCCGCGCCCTGCCGGGCTCGGGCCTGGGCCTGTCGATCGTGGCCCGTACGGTCCAGCACGCGGGCGGCACGATCGAGCTGCGGCGCCCGCCGGACGGGGGCGGCGGCACGGAGGCCCTGATCGGCCTGCCGGGGGCGCCCACACCGCCACCGGCCGACGTGATGTGAGGCGGGTCCTTGGAGCCGGCGCCGCCGGGCTCGACGCGGTGTGCGTCGCCGGCGACCGCGCCCACTCGCTGGGCCACCCCGATGGCCCAGCCCCGCCTGCGGTGCGCCCGCCAATCGGGTACAGTCCGCGCCTGTTTACGTCCCCTCCGGGCGTGTGGCGCGTTCCGGCGCACCAGATTGCGATGAGGTCAGGTAATCAGCCCTCACGTTCTGGAGGAATTCTCATGCTTCGTCGCCTCGCCATCACCGTCGCCGCCATCGCCACTGCCGGATTCATGGCGGCCGGCCCCGCCACCGCCGCAACGATGGGCGGCGACGATGGCCCCGCCCACCGGAGCGGCGGCATGTCGGCCGGGTTCGAGTACTACAACGTCGGCGGCCCGTACGGCATCACCACGGCCCGTGGAGCGAAGGCCGGATACGAGAGCGAGTCGTTCTTCGGCGGTCACGACCGCGGCTACGACCACGACCGCGGCTACGACCTCTCCGGCGGGCACCGCGGCGAGGGCATGAAGGCCAGGTTCGAGCACCACAACGTCGGTGGGCCCTACGGCATCACCGGAACCCGCGGCTCGAAGTCTGCCTTCCAGTGGGAGTCGGCCTTCGGTCACCACGGCAGCTGAAACGACTGACGGCTCCGCGCCGTCGTCGAACGGCCGCGCCCCCACGGTTTCCCGTGGGGGCGCGGCCGTTCGCATGCGCTGCGGGGGGTGCTGTCCTACTTCACGACCGTGATTCGGTCGGCGGCCGGCGGTGCGATCGGCTCGGCCGCGCTGGAGTTCGCCGCCAGGTGGGCGTTGAAGAGGTCCAGGTCGGAGGCGCCGACCAGCTTGTTCTTGTGGTCCTTGAAGACCGCGAAGCCGTCGCCGCCCCCTGCGAGGAACTCGTTCATCGCGACGCGGTAGGTCTTCGCCGGGTCGAGCGCGACGCCGTTCAGCCGTACCGAGGCGACGACGATACGGGACGCGCCCTGCTTGGTCATGTCCAGGGTGTACGTGAAGCCCCTGGACACCTGAAGCACCTTCGGGGAGGCGTCGTTGCCGCCGCTGACCTGCTGCTGGAGCGCGGTGATCAGCTGGGCGCCGGTCAGGTCGACGACGTTCATCATGTTGGTGAACGGCTGGACGGTGAACGCCTCGCCGTACGTCACCACCCCGTCGCCCTCGCTGCCGCTCGCCTTGAAGACCAGGTCGGAACGGATCCCGCCCGGGTTCATGAAGGCGATCTGCGCCCCGCCCCTGTCGGCCGGGGCCAGGCCCTCCAGCTGCGCGTCGGCGATCAGGTCGCCGAGCGGCTTCTCGGGGGCGGTGGAACCGCGGCCGTTGATGTCGGCGGAGATGAAGCCCTGCGGCCTGTTGGCGACGGGCGCGGCGAGGATGTTCCAGCGGCCGATGAGCGAGGTCATGTCCGCGGCCTTGGCCTGGTCACGGCTGACGATGTGGTTCACGGACTTCACAGAATCAGCGGACTTCGCCGACTGGGACGACTTCACCGACGTACGGACGATGTCCTTGGTCCTGCGGTCGTAGGTGAGCGTGGTGTCGGTGTAGACCTTGCCGAACGAGGACGCCGAGGTGACCATGCGCGGCTTGCCCGCCGGGTCCGGGATGGTGCACACGTACGCCTGGTGGGTGTGCCCGGTGACCAGCGCGTCGACCTTGGGCGTGATGCCCTTGGCGATGTCGGTGATCGGTCCTGAGATGCCGTCACCGGCGCCCGGGGAGTCGCAGTCGTAGTTGTACGAACTGCCGGCCGGCGAGCCGCCCTCGTGGATCAGCGCGACGATCGACTTGACGCCCTGGCGGTCGAGTTCCTTGGCGTACTTGTTGACGGTCTCGACCTCATCGTGGAACTTCAGTCCCTTGACGCCGTTGGCCGTGACGATGTCCGGGGTGCCTTCGAGGGTGACCCCGATGAAGCCGATCTTGACGCCGTTCTTCTTCCACACCGTGTACGGCTTGAGGATCGGCTTGCCGGTCTTCTCGCGGGTGACGTTCGCGGCGAGGTACGGGAAGTCCGCGCCCTTGAACTTCTTGCCCTTCTCGAAGCAGCCCTCGACCGGGTGGCAGCCGCCGTTCTGCAGGCGCCCCAGCTCGGCGGAGCCCTCGTCGAACTCGTGGTTGCCGACGGCGGACACGTCGAGGTCGAGCTTGTTCAGCGCCTCGATGGTCGGCTCGTCGTGGAACAGCCCGGACATGAGGGGGCTGCCGCCGACCAGGTCGCCGGCGGCCGCGGTGACGGAGTACCGGTTGCCTTCGCGCGCGTCGCGCAGCGAGGTCGCCAGGTACTCCACGCCACCGGCCGGGATGGCCTTCGTCGTCCCGTCGGGCTGCGTCTCGTTGACCGTGCCGGCCGAGCCCGCCGGGGGCTCCAGGTTCCCGTGCAGGTCGTTGAAGGACAGCAACTGCACATCGACGGTCCGCGACGGCTTCGGCTTGTGGTGCCGCCCGCCGTCCTGGGCGCCGGCCGGCATCGCGGCGACGAGCGCGCCGACGGTGGCGAGACCGGCGGCGGACGCGAGGATCCGCCGGGTCGCGCGACCGCTGCGCGAGGTCCGCTGCGTACGGGTGGAGCGGGGGTTCGCTGACATCTGTCCCCTTGTGAGTTCAGCGTGGTGAGCTGGGTGTGAACGTGGCTTGACGCGGCAGCTTAAAGTCAACGCGCGTAGAGCGACAGGGGTCCCGGGTTACGAGCTGGTTGCCATCATTTCGTCAACGGGGCATTCAGTGCGTATCGCTCGCATGCCGGACATGTACGCGCAGTAACGTCGTCGCACGCGCGAGCGCCGCGGTGTGCACGGCAAGAAGAACGAGACCCCTCCGAGGGCCACCGCACCCGCCCGGCCCGTAACTGCCGTTTTTCATCCGCGAGTTGGCCGACGTCATCAAGTCGATCGGGCGGGGCGCGCGCCTGCGCGGTCGGCCCGGGGCCAGCGCCGAGACGCTCCGGGCCGGCCGGGAGATCGGACGATCCCGGCGCGGCAGCGCCGCGAGAAGTGCGGCACCCGGCCATCGGCTACCTCTCGACCGATTTGCCCAGCAGCCTGTCGCGCCATCACCGCCGTACGCTCGTACCCATGACGACTGACCCCGTAGCCCCCGCCCCCGACCGCCGGATCCAGACCCTCGACGAGCTCACCGACGAGCAGGCGCGACAGGTCATCGGCCTGCTGACCGACGCCGCCCGCGAGGACGGCGTACACGCCGTGTCCGAGCAGGGCAGGCTGCAGCTCCGGGGCGGGCACCGTGCGGGCATCCGGCACTTCCTGCTGTCGCGGGCCGACGGGATGCTGCTCGGTTACGCGCAGCTGGAGGACACCGACCCCGTCGAGGCCCCGGCCGCCGAGCTGGTCGTACATCCCTCGCATCGCGGGCAGGGTCACGGGCGGGCGCTCGGATCGGCCGTGCTGAACGCCTCGGGAAAGCGGCTGCGGGTGTGGGCGCACGGCGGAAGGTCCGCGGCGCGGCACCTCGCGCAGGTGCTCGGGCTGACCCTCTTCCGCGAACTGCGGCAACTGCGCCGCCCGTTGAGCCCGCTGGACATCCCCGAGCCGGTCCTTCCCGAGGGTGTGAGCATCCGCACCTTCGTGTCCGGCCGGGACGACACGGCCTGGCTCGCCGTGAACGCGGCGGCGTTCGCGCACCACCCCGAGCAGGGTTCGCTGACACAGCGCGACCTGGCCGACCGCGAGGCCGAGTCGTGGTTCGACCCCAAGGGCTTCTTCCTGGCCGAGCGCGACGGCGAGCTGATCGGTTTCCACTGGACGAAGGTGCACGCCGAAGAGCGGCTCGGCGAGGTGTACGTCGTCGGGATCCGCCCGGACGCCCAGGGCGGCGGCCTCGGCAAGGCACTGACCGCGACCGGCCTGCGGCACCTCGCGGCGGCGGGCCTGCCGACCGCGATGCTGTACGTCGACGCGGACAACGCGGCGGCGGTCACGGTGTACGAGCGACTCGGCTTCACCACGCACGGAGTGGACCTGATGTACCGCACGGAGTCCTAGGACAGCACCGCGCGCAGCAACACCCCGGGGGCGGCGTCGATCGACACCGCCCCTTCTCGCGGCCCTGGCCGCCCCGGCTGCGGCCCCGGCTGCGGGAGGGGCAGGCAGGGGACAAGCCCCGCCCACACGCGCCCGCACCGCTTCCCGTCCGCCCGCCCACCCGCGCCCGGACGTCATGTCCCCGTTACCGGCTATTCAGACACGCTTGCGACCCTCACGGAATGCAGCCCGCCGAGCCACCCGCCCCCAACGGGAGAGCGCCCGTCGTATCCGCCCCCTTCGGCGCGCCCGTAGGCACCCGGAAGCGGAAGAATGGGGCCATGAGCCAGCAGCCGAGCGCCGATGTCCCCGTCCAGCATGCTCAGCCGTCCGTCGGTTCCATCGCCGCGCACCGCCCGCACACCGTGGCCGCGTCGCCGGTGCCGCTGGACCCCGACATCGACGCCGACCTGGATACGTACGTCGAGGACCCCGACGGCGACGAGGAACTGCCGCAGGGCCGCTTCCTGGACCGCGAGCGCAGCTGGCTGGCGTTCAACGAGCGGGTGCTCGAACTGGCCGAGGACCCCGGCACGCCCCTCCTCGAACGGGCTAATTTCCTCGCCATCTTCGCCTCGAACCTCGACGAGTTCTTCATGGTCCGGGTCGCCGGCCTGAAGCGCCGCATCGCGACCGGCGTGGCGACCCGCTCCGCGTCCGGCCTCCAGCCCCGCGAGGTCCTGGACCTGATCTGGACCCGCTCCCGTGAGCTCATGGCCCGGCACGCGGCCTGCTACCAGCAGGATGTCGCCCCGGCCCTCGCCGACGCGAGCATCCACCTCATCCGCTGGCCCGAGCTGACCGAGAAGGAGCAGGCCCGGCTCTTCACGCTCTTCCGGCAGCAGATCTTCCCGGTGCTGACCCCCCTCGCGGTCGACCCGGCGCACCCCTTCCCGTACATCTCGGGGCTGTCCCTGAACCTCGCGGTGGTCGTCCGCAACCCGGTCAGCGGCCATCGGCACTTCGCCCGCGTCAAGGTCCCGCCGCTGCTCTCCCGGTTCCTGGAGGCCTCCCCGCAGCGTTACGTGCCCCTTGAGGACGTCATAGCGGCGCACCTCGAAGAGCTCTTCCCCGGCATGGAGGTCCTCGCGCACCACATGTTCCGGGTGACCCGCAACGAGGACCTCGAAGTCGAGGAGGACGACACCGAGAACCTCCTCCAGGCGCTGGAGAAGGAGCTGATGCGGCGCCGCTTCGGGCCGCCGGTGCGCCTGGAGGTCGAGGAGTCCATCGACCCGTACGTCCTGGACCTGCTGGTCCGCGAGCTGAAGATGTCCGACGCCGAGGTGTACCCGCTGCCCGGCCCCCTCGACCTGACCGGGCTGTTCGGCATAGCGGCGCTCGACCGCCCCGAGCTGAAGTTCCCGAAGTTCATCGCCGGCACCCACCGTGACCTGGCCGAGGTCGAGTCGGCGTCGGCGCCCGACATCTTCGCGGCCCTGCGCGAACGCGACGTACTCCTCCACCACCCCTACGACTCGTTCTCGACCTCCGTCCAGGCCTTCCTGGAGCAGGCCGCGGGCGACCCGGACGTCCTGGCGATCAAGCAGACGCTGTACCGCACCTCGGGCGACTCCCCGATAGTGGACGCGCTGATCGACGCGGCCGAGTCGGGCAAGCAGGTGCTGGTCCTGGTCGAGATCAAGGCCCGCTTCGACGAGCAGGCGAACATCAAGTGGGCGCGCAAGCTGGAGGAGTCCGGCTGCCATGTCGTCTACGGCCTGGTTGGCCTGAAGACCCACTGCAAGCTGTCCCTGGTGGTCCGTCAGGAGGGCGAGACGCTACGGCGCTACAGCCATGTCGGCACCGGCAACTACCACCCCAAGACGGCCCGCCTCTACGAGGACCTGGGCCTGCTCACCGCGGACCCGCAGGTCGGCGCGGACCTCTCCGACCTCTTCAACCGGCTCTCCGGCTACTCCCGCCGCGAGACGTACCGCCGCCTCCTCGTCGCCCCCAAGTCGCTGCGGGACGGCCTGGTCGCCCGCATCAACAAAGAAGTGGCGCACCACCGGGCGGGGCGTCCCGCGTACGTACGCATCAAGGTCAACTCGATGGTCGACGAGGCCATCATCGACGCCTGCTACCGGGCGTCCAGAGCAGGCGTGCCGATCGACATCTGGGTACGCGGGATCTGCGCGATCCGCCCAGGGGTCACCGGACTCTCGGAGAACATCCGGGTCCGCTCCATCCTCGGCCGCTTCCTCGAACACTCGCGGATCTTCTCCTTCGGCAACGGCGGCGAGCCCGAAGTCTGGTTCGGCAGCGCCGACATGATGCACCGCAACCTCGACCGCCGCATCGAAGCACTGGTCCGGGTGACCGACCCGTCCCACCGCGCGGCCCTGACCCGGTTCCTCGAAACCGGCATGTCCGACGCCACGTCCTCGTGGCACCTCAGTGCCGACGGCAACTGGACACGGCACGCGACGGACGCGGACGGCTCGCCGCTGCGGAACGTCCAGGAGATGCTCATAGACGCCCGGAGGCGCCGGCGTGCAACACCATGACACCGCATCAAGGAACGCGGCGGCCCGCCCGTTCACCGGTCACCGGCCCGCCGGTGAGGTCCTCTCGCCGTATCTGCACGACCGGGCCGCGGACTTCCTGCGCAGCCTGCGCATGCACCGCGAGAGCGGCCAGGACCCGCAGGGGACCGCGGCCGCCGAGGCGGCCGGCGCGCTGCGCCGCTCGGCACGCCGGATCGGCGGGGCACTGCACACGTTCCGCCCGCTGACCGACACCCACTGGGCCGACCCGCTGCGCGCGGAGCTGTCCTGGCTGTCGGGCACCCTGGCCCGCGAGCACTCCTGCGCGGCCCGCCAGAGCCGGCTCCTCGACGCCCTGAACCGCCTCTCCGGCACGACCCCGGTACCGGCCGCACGAGGCACCGCGCAGCCCGCCGGAGCCCTGACCGTCGGGGCCGCGCGCGCCGGAGCCCTCCTCGACCGCCAACTGACCCTGGCCAGGACACGCGCGCACTCCGCCGCACTCCAGGCCCTGGGCTCCTCGCGCTTCCACGCGGTCGCCGACGCCGTGGCCCTCCTCGCGTCCGACGCCCCGCTGGGCCCGGCCGCCGCGGCGCCCGCCGACGAGGTCCTGGTCCCGCTCGCCGACGCGGCCCGGCAGCGCCTGACCGACGCGGTGGCCACACTCCCGCTGAACCGCGCGGCGCACCCGTACAACGCGGAGGCGCTGATCCACGGCCTGGCCGCCACACCGACCGCCGAGGCACAGGACGCCCCCTGGCACCAGGTCCGTCTCCTCCTGCGCCTGCACCGCTACGCGCAGGACGTCGTACGGTCCCCGGCAGCCGACACCCTCCCCGCGGCCCACGCCCTGAACCGCCACCGGGACGCGGCGGAGGCCGCGGCAGCGGCGGCTTCGGCGGCCCGCACCCCGCGCATCGCCCCGGCGACGGCGTACGCCCTGGGCGTGCTGCACGCGGACCAGCGCCACGAGGTGGAGGCGGCCCGCTTCGCGTTCCAGCAGGTCTGGCCCGCGCCGTGACCACCGCGAACCCGGCCCACGAGCCCGCCGTCCTGGCCGCGGGCTGCGTGCTCTGGCGCCGCACCTCCGCCGTCGGCCTCCAGATCTGCCTCGTACACCGACCGAAATACGACGACTGGTCCCACCCGAAAGGCAAACTCAAGCGCGACGAGGACGCGCTCCGAGGCGCCCTGCGCGAGGTCCTGGAGGAAACCGGCCACGCCGCCACACCGGGCCCCCGCCTCCCCACCACCCACTACCTCGCGAACGGCCGCCCCAAGCGGGTCGACTACTGGGCAGCGGAGGCGACGGCAGGCACCTTCGTCCCGAACAACGAGGTCGACCGCGTCCTGTGGCTCTCCCCCACAGCGGCGACCCAGCGCCTGACGCAGCCCCGCGACCGCGAGCTGCTGGCAGCGCTCCTGGAGTCGCTGCACGCGACCTGACCGGGCCGCCCCGGGCCCCGGCCCGAAGGACGACCGGACCCGCCCGGGGCGGCCACCCCGGTCCGACCGTCACGGTTCACCTCCCGTTCACCCTCCCCCGTTGGTCGCTTCACCTGTTCTGCCTAATTTCGGACTTACACAGTGCGCGGCACATCGCGAGATGCTCGCCCGACTGCGTAGCTGAAACGTCCGAACCACCTCGCACGCCGCCACGACACGAGACCCGGCGGCTCCTGGAAGGAACACCCGAAAGTGAAGCTTCAGAGCAAGAACCGGCTTCGCGCCACCGCGCTCGGCGCACTCGCCGTCTCCGGCGCCCTGGTCCTCACGGCGTGCGGCTCGGACAACAACAGCGGCTCCACGGGCGGCTCCGGCGAGAAGACGACGGCCGGCAAGACCATCAAGTGTGACGACGCCGAGGGCAAGCTGCTCGCCTCGGGTTCGAGCGCGCAGAAGAACGCCATGGACCTCTGGGTCAAGAACTACATGGCCGGCTGCACGGGCGTGGAGATCAACTACAAGTCCTCCTCCTCGGGCGAAGGCATCGTCGCGTTCAACCAGGGCACGGTCGGCTTCGCCGGCTCCGACTCGGCGCTCAAGCCCGACGAGGTCGAGGACTCGAAGAAGATCTGCAAGGGCGGCCAGGGCATCAACCTGCCGATGGTCGGCGGCCCGGTGGCCCTCGGTTACAACCTGGACGGCGTCGACGACCTGAAGCTGGACGCCTCCACGATCGCCAAGATCTTCAACAACAAGATCAAGAACTGGAACGACGAGGCGATCGCCAAGCTCAACCCGGACGCCAAGCTCCCGGACAAGCCGATCCAGGCCTTCCACCGCTCCGAGGACTCCGGCACCACCCAGAACCTGGGCAAGTACCTGAGCGCCACCGCCAAGGCCGACTGGCCCTACGAGGCCGAGAAGAAGTGGCCGGCCCCGGGCGGCCAGGCCGCGTCCGGCTCCGCCGGTGTCGCCGCGCAGGTCAAGCAGGAGGACGGCGCGATCGGCTACTTCGAGCTGTCGTACGCCGCCTCGCAGGACATCTCTACCCTCAAGATCGACACCGGTGCGGCCACGCCGGTCGAGGCCACTTCCGAGAACGCCTCGAAGGCCATCGCCGCCGCCAAGGTCGCGGGCCAGGGCAAGGACCTCGCGCTGAAGCTCGACTACGCGACCAAGGCCGAGGGCGCCTACCCGATCGTCCTG
The DNA here is from genome assembly GCF_051131715.1 of Streptomyces sp. A5-4. Lineage (NCBI taxonomy): Bacteria > Bacillati > Actinomycetota > Actinomycetes > Kitasatosporales > Streptomycetaceae > Streptomyces > Streptomyces sp. A5-4. Next base: position 3,533,980 of record NZ_CP178591.1, read on the forward strand.
GTGACGTACGAGGTCGTCTGCGACAAGGGCAACACCCCCGAGACGCTGGGCACGGTCAAGTCCTTCCTGACCTACGCCGCGGGCGCCGACGGCCAGAAGCTGCTCTCGGACGCCGGCTACGCCCCGATCCCGGCGGAGATCAACGCCAAGGTCCGCGAGACGGTCACCTCCCTGAACTGACCCACAGAGCCACCGGCGGCCGGCCCGGCGCACCTCACCGGGCCGGCCGCCACCCTCCATCCGGTGCACCGCCGCCAGGGGAGTCCGCTCCCCCACACAGACCGGAAAGACGCATGGCATTCACACCCACGGCCACCCCGCAGGCGCCACAGCCTCCACCAGTCATAGAAGCGAGCGGTACGTCCACGGGCCGCGCGGGCGACAAGGTCTTCCTGGCCATGTCCCGCGGCTCGGGCATCCTGCTCCTGGTGGTCATGGCGTCGATCGCCGCCTTCCTGACCTACCGCGCCGTACTCGCCATCTCGAAGGACGAGGGCAACTTCCTCACCACCTTCGACTGGAACCCGGCCGGCGACCCGCCGGTCTTCGGCATCGCGGTCCTGCTCTACGGCACCGTCGTCAGCTCGATCATCGCGATGGTCATCGCGGTTCCGATCGCTGTCGGCATCGCCCTGTTCATCTCGCACTACGCGCCGCGCAAGCTCGCCTCGCCCCTCGCGTACGTCGTGGACCTGCTGGCCGCCGTGCCGAGCATCATCTACGGCATCTGGGGCGCCCTCTTCCTCGTCCCCTACCTCGGCGGCCTGAACTCCTGGCTGGACGAGTACCTGGGCTGGACGTACCTCTTCGAGAAGACGGAGCTGGGCGCGGCCCGCAACCTCTTCACCGTCGGCATCCTGCTCGCGATCATGATTCTGCCGATCGTCACCAGCGTGAGCCGCGAAGTCTTCCTGCAGGTTCCGAAGATGAACGAGGAGGCCGCGCTCGCGCTCGGTGCGACCCGCTGGGAAGTCATCCGCATCTCGGTGCTGCCCTTCGGCCGCTCGGGCGTGATCAGCGCCTCGATGCTGGGCCTGGGCCGCGCACTGGGCGAGACGATGGCCGTGGCCACGGTCCTGTCCCCGAGCTTCCTGATCTCCGGCCATCTGCTGGATCCGGGCGGCGGCACGTTCGCGCAGAACATCGCCGCGAAGTTCGACGAGGCCAACGAGTACGGGCGTGACGCCCTGATCGCGTCGGGCCTGGTGCTCTTCCTCCTCACCCTGCTGGTCAACGGCGCGGCCCGCCTGATCATCGCCCGCCGCAAGGAGTACTCGGGGGCCAACGCATGAGCAACGCAACCATCCAGGACAAGCGCCCCACGCCCCACGTGCGGACGGTCAGCCTGTCCCGCAAGGGCCTCCCCCGCTGGGCACCCACCGCCTTCGCCGCCGCCGCCGTCGTCCTGGGCTGCGGCCTGGGTTACGTCGCGGGCTGGCAGAGCCGCGTCCAGTGGGGCATGGTCTCGGCCCTGTTCTTCGTCGTGCTCACGTACTCGATCTCCTCGGCGGTCGAGGGCCGGCGCCAGGCCAGGGACCGGGTCGCCACCAGCGTCGTATGGGTCTGCTTCCTCCTCGCGATCATCCCGCTGTTCTCCCTGATCTGGGTCACGGCCAGCCGCGGCATGAAGGTCATGGACGGGTACTTCCTCAGCCACTCGATGGCCGGTGTTCCCGGCTTCGAGACCGGCGGCGGTGTCTATCACGCGCTGATCGGCACGCTGGAGCAGGTCGGCCTGGCCACCGTCATCGCCGCCCCGCTCGGCCTGCTCACCGCGATCTACCTGGTGGAGTACGGGAAGGGCAAGCTGGCCAAGGCGGTGACGTTCTTCGTGGACGTCATGACCGGCATCCCGTCCATCGTGGCGGGCCTGTTCATCCTGTCGATCATGCTGATGGCCGAGCTCAAGCCGTCGGGCCTGATGGGAGCCCTGGCCCTGACGATCCTGATGGTCCCGGTCGTGGTCCGCTCCACCGAGGAGATGCTCAAGCTCGTACCGAACGAGCTGCGCGAGGCCTCCCTCGCCCTGGGCGTACCGAAGTGGCGCACGATCCTGAAGGTCGTCCTGCCGACCGCGGTCGGCGGAATCACCACCGGTGTGATGCTCGCCATCGCCCGTATCGCCGGTGAGACCGCGCCGATCATGCTGCTGGTCTTCGGCAGCCAGCTGATCAACCCGAACCCCTTCGACGGCGCCCAGTCCTCGCTCCCCTTCTACATCTGGGAGCAGTACCGGGTCGGCAGCGAGGCGTCGTACGACCGCGCCTGGGCCGCCGCCCTGGTCCTGATCGCCTTCGTCATGATCCTCAATCTGGTGGCTCGCGGCATCGCCCGCTGGAAGGCTCCCAAGTCCGGTCGCTGACGCGACCAACCGAAAGCGAAGTGACCACGATGGCAAAGCGAATCGACATCAGCGGCCTCAGCGCCTACTACGGCGCCCACAAGGCGATCGACGACATCTCCATGACCGTCGAGCCCCGCTCGGTGACCGCCTTCATCGGCCCCTCGGGCTGCGGCAAGTCCACCTACCTGCGCACCCTCAACCGCATGCACGAGGTCACCCCGGGCGGCCGGGTCGAGGGCAAGGTCCTCCTGGACGACGAGGACCTGTACGGCAAGGACGTCGACCCGGTCGCCGTGCGCCGTACGGTCGGCATGGTCTTCCAGCGCCCCAACCCGTTCCCAACGATGTCGATCTTCGACAATGTCGCGGCCGGCCTGCGCCTCAACGGCTCGTACCGGAAGAACGCCCTGGCCGACGTCGTCGAGAAGTCCCTCAAGGGCGCCAACCTCTGGAACGAGGTCAAGGACCGCCTGAACAAGCCCGGCTCCGGCCTCTCCGGCGGCCAGCAGCAGCGCCTGTGCATCGCCCGCGCCATCGCGGTCGAGCCGCAGGTCCTGCTGATGGACGAGCCGTGCTCGGCGCTGGACCCGATCTCGACCCTCGCGATCGAGGACCTGATCGGCGAGCTGAAGGAGCGCTTCACGATCGTCATCGTGACGCACAACATGCAGCAGGCGGCGCGCGTCTCGGACCGTACGGCCTTCTTCAACCTCTCGGCGGTCGGCCAGCCCGGCAAGCTCGTCGAGATAGACGACACGGAGCGGATCTTCTCCAACCCGTCCGTGCAGGCCACCGAGGACTACATCTCGGGCCGCTTCGGCTAGACCGGCCCACCCCGCACTTGCCTGCGGTGCTGCATGGCGGTGCCTCCGCAAGGCAAAGGGCCCGGGGTCGGCTATCCGAAGACCAGCAGGACGAGCCAGTAGCTCAGCGCCGCCACGAGTCCCGCGGCCGGCATGGTGATGAACCAGCCGAGGACGATGTTCTTGGCGACACCCCAGCGCACCGCGCGTGAGCCCTTGGTGGAGCCCACGCCCATGATCGCGGAGGTGATGACATGCGTGGTGGAGATCGGCGCGTGGAACATGAACGACGCCGTGTACATCACGGACGCCGCCGTGGTCTCCGCCGCGAAACCCTGCGGCGGGTCCAGCTCGATGATCCGGCGGCCCAGCGTGCGCATGATGCGCCAGCCGCCCGCGTACGTACCGAGCGACAGCGTCAGCGCACACGCGATCTTGACCCAGACCGGGATGTCGTCGCCCTGGCCCTCGACATCGGCGATGACCAGGGCCATCACCACGATGCCCATGGTCTTCTGCGCGTCCTGCAAACCGTGACCGAGCGCCATCGCGGCGGCCGAGACGGTCTGCGCGATACGGAAGCCGCGCTTGGCCTTGTGCGGGTTGGACCTGCGGAACATCCACAGGATCGCGACCATCACCAGATAGCCGAGGATCAGCCCGACGAACGGTGAGAGGAACATCGGGATGACGACCTTCTCCAGGACGCCGTCCCAGATGACCTGGGTGCCACCCGCGAGTGCCGCACCCACCATGCCGCCGAACAGGGCATGGGAGGACGAGGACGGCAGCCCGTAATACCAGGTCACCAGGTTCCACACGATCGCGCCGACCAGCGCCGCGAACAGGATCCCCATCCCCTTGGAGCCGTGCGGGGTGTCGATCAGACCTTCGCTGACGGTCTTGGCGACGCCGCTGCCGAGGAAGGCACCGGCGAGGTTCATCACGGCGGCCATGGCAAGGGCCGCGCGCGGAGTCAGCGCCCGGGTGGAGACAGAAGTCGCGATGGCGTTCGCGGAGTCGTGAAAGCCGTTGGTGTAGGTGAATCCGAGCGCGACCCCGATGGTCACGATGAGCGCAAACGTGTCCACCGGGGGTCAGGACTCCTTGACGGCGATGGTCTCGACCGTGTTGGCGACGTGCTCGAAAGCGTCGGCCGCCTCTTCCAGCACATCCACGATCTGCTTCAGCTTCAGTACGTCCATGGCTTCGTACTTGCCGTTGAACAGCTGCGCGAGCAGCTTGCGGTGGACCTGGTCGGCCTGGTTCTCCAGGCGGTTGACCTCGATCCAGTACTCGGTGAGGTTGGTCATGGTCCGCAGGTGCGGCATGGCCTCGGCGGTCAGCTCGGCCGCCCGGACCAGCACCTCGATCTGCTGCTCCACGCCCTTCGGGAGCTCCTCGATCTGGTAGAGAACGACCAGGTCGACGGCCTCCTCCATGTAGTCCATACAGTCGTCGAGCGACGAGGCGAGGTTGTAGATGTCCTCGCGGTCGAACGGAGTGATGAACGAGGAGTTCAGCTGGTGGAAGATCGCGTGGGTGGCATCGTCCCCCGCGTGCTCCGCTGCCCGCATCCGCTCCGAGATCTCGACCCGGGCGGAGGAATCCGCTCCGAGCAGTTCCATCAGGAGCTTGGAGCCCGTGACGATGTTGTCCGCAGATGCGGAGAACATGTCGTAGAAGCTCGTCTCCCTGGGGGTCAGACGAAAGCGCACGTGGGGTCCTCGGGGTGCATTGGGATCGGTCAGGGTGATGCTAGGCGCATCATCCGGCCACGGCTAACCGGCGTTCTTCAGTGTCGCGCATCAGGCACAGTGATCAGCACAGGGCCCCGGGCCCCTACCCGCAAAGTTCGTTACCATATACCCATCAGGGGTATAAAACCCCTTTCAGGACAACGGGAGGACGCGATGACGACCACCGAGGCGGCCGGCACGACGACTGGCGCGGGGACGGCCAAAGCGCCCTCCGAAAGCCCTGAATCAGCCGCTTCCTTCACATCTGCCGCATCTGCCGCATCGGCTCCGGAAGTGGTCACCGATCACGACCGCGGGGTGCACGGATACCACAAGCAGAAGGACGAGCACCTCAAGCGGCTGCGCCGGATCGAGGGCCAGGTCCGCGGGCTGCAGCGGCTGGTGGACGAGGACGTCTACTGCATCGACATACTCACCCAGGTCTCCGCGAGCACGAAGGCGCTCCAGTCCTTCGCGCTGCAACTGCTGGAGGAGCACCTGCGGCACTGCGTCGCGGACGCCGCGCTCAAGGGCGGCAAGGAGATCGACGAGAAGATCGAAGAGGCGACGAAGGCCATCGCCCGCCTGCTGCGGACGTGATCCCCGGGGGGCGCGAAACCCCCGCGCCCCGCCCCGGTCAGCCGCGCGGCGGCCCGGGGACTCCCACGCTCCCGCCCGACGCTCCGGCCACTCCTGGTCCCGCGACCGCCGGCCCTCTCACTCCCGCTGCCCCGGCTCCCGCTCCCCCGGCCGCTGCGACTTCCAGCACCTCGTCGATACGGTCCGGGCTGAGCCGCTCTCCGTCCGCGGCCGACGCCGCGATCATCAACTCACCACACAGCTCGATCTCGGCGAGGGCGATGTGGTCCTGGACGGCCATGCTGCGCATCGGGGCCACGTGCATCACCTCTTCCTGCCGTCGTCGGCTTCCCAGGGTAGGCAGCGCGACACTTGATGCGCATGGCACGGACGGACCATTTCGGCCGGGGCGCAAGGGCTATGACCGAATCTTCCCGGCGAAAATGTCCCCCTCCTCGGGGAGCCGTACCTGGATCGGCGTCCCGAACGCGTACAGCACCGTCGTAGAGGCGACCGCGACCGCGCGGCCAGAGTTGACGTAGCTGAAGCGGTGCCGGACCTTGAGCAGCCGCCCCTGGTCGTCGAGGTACGCGTCGAAGGGGACGGCATCCTTGGCGAATCCTTTCGCCGCCGCCGCGAGCGCCCCACGCACCTGCGGCGAAGCGGCCGCCGCGGCCCGCCCGATGTCGGCGACACCGCGATAGTGGCGCGCGCGCCGGCCGTCCAGTTCCGTCCGGCCCTCGTACGTCACCGTCCTTGCCCCGCGCAGCAGTTCGGCGGCGACGAGCGGATCGGTCGCCCCGCCAGTGACGAGGTTCCCGTCGTCGAGGGCCGCCGCGTCGATCCGCACCCACTTGTCGACGGGGACGCCGGCGCCGCGGTTCTTCATGTACAGCGCGCCGGGCGAGAGCAGCTCGGTGATGGGCCGGTGCTCGTCGACGCCCGCGGAGTCCTTCGGCAGCCGGACCTTCAGCTGCCCCATCCGCTTGCGGAAGTTGTACGCCCCCTCGCCCCGGATGGTGACCCGGGTCCCGCCCGCGGCCATCTCCATGGACGTACGGGTCCTGGAGCTCCCGGCCCCGGCCAGCACCTCGGCGGCGCGGTGCACGACATCGACGGGATCACCGCCCTGCCGGTCCTCGGCGACGGCGCCACCACCGCCGGAGCACCCGGCGGTGCTCACCATCAGCCCCGCCACGGCTGTGACTGCGACTGCCCCACCCCTGAGCCTGTGCTGCTGCCCCACCATGGCCGCCCATCCCCCCACGCCGTACCGCGCACTGTGTCCGCCCCGCCTAACGACCACGGCGGCCCCCCGGTCACGCGTACCCGACGCGCACCGCGTGTCGGCGCCGCTCCCCTTCTTGACACACCCCTCGCGCCCCTCGGCCCCGGGGGCCTCCTGGGCTTCGGCGCGCTGCGGCGGCCTCCGACCCCCGACCGCCCGAGCTCCCTCTGCACGCGGGCCTCGCCCCCTTGGCCCCGATCCTCCGGGCTTCGGCGACCAGCGGCCGAGAACCGTCGGCCGACGACAACCGACCCCCCATTGGCTGTTCGCGGGCACCGTCACCCCAGTACGGTGAACGAGTGCTCCAACAAGCCCCACCGGAAGCCCACCCCCACCGAACCGACACCACTGACCGCGGTTCCTTCTGCGTCGCGCACTGCACCTGCGGCTGGCGCGGCCCGGCACGTCGTTCCCGGGACCTGGCCCGCAAGGACGCGGAGTCGCACGCGGCAGCCTTCTGACCCCGGCGCGACGCCCCCACCCCACGAGACATGGCTCCCGGGACCCGGCGCGAGGCGCCCCGACCCCACGGCTCCCACCCCCGCCTCCGGCGCCAAGCACCCCCTACCGCGCCAGGGCGTACGCCTCCGGAGCCCCAGCCGGGGCACCCGCCCCTCCCCCGCGCACACATCCGGCCACCCGGCGGCAAACGCCCCGCCGCGAGGGGCGGCCCCCAGGTTCCGGAAAAGGGCGGGGACGGCGGCGGGGGCGGGGACGGCGGCGGGGAAAAGACCCACCGCACCGGAACCCACCGCCCCGCAGTGTCGTCTCGTCCCCCAGGAGGCCACATGCACCGGCGCACACTTCTCACCGCGGCAACCGCCCTCGCCGCAACCGCAGCCACCGCCTGCACAGGCAGCAAGGAACGCAGCAGTCCCAGCAGCAGCACCAGCACCCCCACCACAGCGACCGCGGCCAACGCGACCACCGCCCGACCCAGTCGCGCCCCCGCCGCCGCAGCCAACTGGACCGCTCTGACCCGAGGCCTCGACGGCACACTCGTCCGCCCCACCGACGCCACGTACAAGACGGCCCGGCAGCTCTACAACACCCGCTTCGACACGCTGAAGCCCGCCGCCGTCGCCTATGTGTCGAACGAGACCGACATTCAGGAGTGCCTCGCCTTCGCCCGAGCGCACCGCACCCCCGTGGCCATCCGTAACGGCGGCCACTCCTACGCGGGCTGGTCCAGCGGCAACGGCCGCCTGGTCATCGACGTATCGAAGCTCGCCCAGGTCAAGGCGGACGGCACGATAGGCGCCGGCGCCAAGCTCATAGACGTCTACCAGGGCCTCGCCCGCCACCGCCGCACCATCCCCGCCGGCTCCTGCCCCACCGTCGGCATCTCCGGTCTCACCCTCGGCGGCGGCCACGGCGTCGTCTCCCGCGCATACGGCCTGACCTGCGACAGCCTCACCTCCGCGACGCTGATCACCGCCGCGGGCAAGCGCCTGAACTGCACGGCCACCGAGAACGCCGACCTCTTCTGGGCCCTGCGCGGTGCCGGCAACGGCAACTTCGGCGTCGTCACCAGCCTCACCTTCCGCACCCACCCCGCCCCGGCCGCGGTCACGGCGTACCTGTCCTGGCCCTGGTCGAAGGCCCAGGCCGTCCTCGCGGCCTGGCAGGAATGGGGCCCGGGCCAGCCCGACGAGATCTGGTCGTCGGCGCATCTCGCCGCCGGCGCGGGCGGCGGGACGCCCACCGTGTCCGTCTCGGCCTTCTCACTGGGGACGTACGGTGATCTCCAGAACGCCGTGGACCGCCTCGCCGACAAGGTCGGCGCCCCGGCCCGCTCCGTCTCGCTGCGGCGACGCACGTACCAGGAGGCGATGCTCATCTACGCGGGCTGCTCGGGCCTGAGCGACGCCCAGTGCCACCTCCCCGGCAACACACCCGGCCGCACCGGCACGGGCGCGCTGGGGCGGGAGACGTACGCCGCCCGCTCGGACTTCTTCGACCGCTCGCTCTCGCCCGCCGGGATCCGCGCGCTGCTCTCCCAGACGGAGGCCTTCACGCGCGTCACCGCGGCGCAGGGCGGTGGCGGCGGCAGCGTCGCGCTGACCGCGCTCGGCGGGGCGGTCAACCGGGTCGACCCGCTCGCGACGGCTTTTGTGCACCGCCGCTCCCGGATGCTGGCCCAGTACATCGGCTCCTGGCGCGCGGGCACATCCGGCACGGCGCAGCAGGCCTGGCTGAAAACCGCGCACGGGGCGATGCGCCGCCACGCCTCGGGGGCCGCCTACCAGAACTACACGGACGCGACCCTGACCGACTGGCGCAAGGCCTACTACGGCGCTGCGGCGGACCGCCTCACCCAGCTGAAGAAGCGCTACGACCCGGACAGGCTCTTCGACTTCCCGCAGGCGCTGTAGGGGCGGGCACGCCCCGCCGGGCGCCCGTCAACCCGTGTCACCTCACGCGGCGAGATCGTTGCTGCGCGCGCTGTCCTCGGCCCGCGGCCCGGGGACAGCAGGGGCGGCACCGGCTGCGGCGGCCTGCGCGGAGGCCGCCGCAGCCGCCACCGACTCCTTGGACCGTACGAGCCAACCGGCCTTCTCCGAACGGGAGATCGCCGTCACGAGAGGCGTCAGCAGCATCATCGCGAGCGGCGCCAGCAGCAGCGCCACCGCCGTCCCGAGGGCGAATCCGCCGATCACGTCGGTCGGGTAGTGGACGCCCATGTAGACCCGGCAGAAGCCTTCGGCCACGGCGAAGCCGATCGCGGCCAGCCCGAACTTCCGGTTGGCGACAAAGACCCCGACCCCGATGGCCATGGCCATCGTCGCGTGGTCGCTGACGAACGAGTAGTCCGTCTTGCCGGCCACCAGGACCTCAAGGCCCTTGTGGTCCAGGAAGGGTCTGGGCCGCTCCACGAACCCGCGGATCGGGATGTTGATCAGCAGCGCGAGACCGGCCGCCAGCGGCGCCCAGACGAGCCCGGCCACGGACACGACCGCGTCCTCGCGCCTGCGCACGCTCCACCACGCCCAGAGGGCCACGACGACGAGCCCGAGCATGATCCCGTACTCACCGACGAACTCCATGACCCGGTCGAGCCAGCCCGGTGCGTCCGTGGCGAGCCCGTTGATGTCGTAGAGCAGACTGACATCGGGGTTCGCCCTGTCCAGTGCGAGTCCAGCCATCTGCCGCGGCCCCTTGCCTTGTTACCTGCTCCGCGACACACGGGGTGCGTGCCGCTCCTGCGAACCCCCGTTGGTCCGTCACAACCGATGCCGTGGTCAGCGTGTCGGAACAGCGCACGGCCCGAAGACTTCACGACGGCTGTCCCACTCCAAGGAAACGCGCCACTGCCTCCGGCCGTTCCACTCTCCACGGAAAGATCACCATCACGTTATCGAAGAGAGACACATAGCCGCAGCTCAGGGCCTGCTCTTAACGGAGAGTTCCAGCCACGTTACGCCTGATTTCACGCTCCACCCGGCTCGCCCGCCCGCCGCTTCGGCAGTGCTTTCGCGCCATCCTCGGTGACCCGCGTGGCGCCGAAGTAGTCCGGGGTGTCGATCTTGTCGAAGCGGATCACCGCGCCGGTGTACGGCGCGTTGATCATGTACCCACCGCCGACGTACAGCCCGACGTGCCGGATCGTGCGCGAGTTGGTGAGGTCGTCCGAGAAGAAGACGAGGTCCCCGGGCAGCAGCTCCTCGCGCGAGGGATGCGGCCCGGCGTTGTACTGGTCGTTGGCGACGCGCGGCAGCTCGATCTCCACGGTCCGGTACGCCGCTTGGGTCAGCCCGGAGCAGTCGAAGCGACCGCCCTGATCAGGGGTTCCGTTTCCGCCCCACAGGTACTTCGTGCCGAGCTTCTTCTGCGCGAAGTAGATGGCCCCGGCGGCCTGCCGCGACGGCTGCACCCGGCCGACGGGCTTGGCGAAGCTCTGCTCCAGAGTCGTGATGATCTTCACGTAGTTCTGGGTCTCACGGTACGGCGGAACGCCTCCGTACTTGATGACGGCGTACGACCCGGCGTTGTACGCGGCGAGCATGTTCTTGGTCTGATCGCCGGGCACCTTCTTGACGTATCCAGCCAATTCACAGTCGTACGTCGCCGCGGACGGGATCGCGTCGGCGGGGTCCCAGATGTCCCGGTCGCCGTCCTTGTCCCCGTCGACGCCGTGGGCCGCCCACGTACCGGGGATGAACTGCGCGATGCCACGCGCGTCGGCCGGGCTCTTCGCCGTCGGGTCCCAACCACTCTCCTGGTACAGCTGCGCGGCGAGCAGCGCCGGGTTGATCGCGGGGCACAGATTGCCCCACTTCTGCACGATCGGCTGATAGAGCGCGGGCACGGCGCCCTTGGCCAGCCCGACGGCCCTGCCGCCGCCCGCACCACTGGCCAGCCCCGCGGCCGCGGAGAAGGTCCCGACGACGAGCAGCGCGACGAAGCTCAGGCAGAGCCCGATCCCTATACCGGAGGCCAACCAGACTTTGCGCACCCCTCAACCCTCCCCCATCGAAGCCGGGTTCACTGCTGTTTTGACCCGCGCGCCCGCTGTCTCTTCCATCAGTTCGGACCACTCCGCGCGGAACCCGGAGCAAGCGAATGCCGGCGCAGCCGCGCACCACGGCCCGCGAAAGACCCAAGCCACCCCTGCCGCCGCCGATCGACCCGCCTCAGTGGTCAACGTCCTTGCCGATGTACATCTCGGCGAACGCCGACGCCGCGGCCGGTGACCCGAGGAGGCGCCGCAACCGCGCACCGGCGGTGCCCGCCCGGAACGGATCGCCCGACGACGCGCCGTGCAGCAACTCCGACAGCCACTGCGAGAACTCCTCGTACTGCCACACCCGCCGCAGGCACGCCTCCGAGTACCCGCTCAGGCCGTCGCCGTCGCCCTTGCCGCAGTAGGCGACCAGCGCGTCGCCGAGCAACAGGGCGTCGTGCAGCGCGAGGTTCATGCCCTTGGCCGCGATCGGGGCCGCGAGGTGGGCGGCGTCACCGGCCAAGTACAGGCGCCCGTAGGCCATCGGCGCCACCACGTGGTTGTGCATGTCCAGCACGCGCTTCTCGATCAGCCGGCCCTCGGCGAGCGGCTGCCCGCCGTCGACCCTCAGGCGTGCGCGGAGCTCGGACCAGACCCGGTCGTGCGGCCAGTTGTCCGGGGAGTCGCCGGGCGGGCACTCCAGGTAGTAGCGGGTGACCTGAGGCGTGCGCGCCATGTGGGCGGCGAAGCCACGCGGGTGGATGCCGAAGACGACGCAGTCGGAGGACGGCGGCGCCTCGGCGAGGAGCGCGAGCCAGCCGATGCCGAAGTCGTGCCGGGCGACGGTGGTGCGCTCGGGCGGCAAGCACGCGCGCGTGACGCCACGCGCACCGTCGCAGCCCGCGATCACCTCGCATTCGATACGTCGACGCTCCCGCGTCGCCGGGTCCGTGTAGGAGACGGCGGGGTGCTCGGTGTCCACATGGTGCAGCCGCACGTCGCGTACGCCGAAGCGGATGTCCCCGGCCGCCTCGTCGGCGTACTTGGCCACCAGGTCCGTCACCAACAGCGGCTGCGGGTAGACGAAGTGGCGTCGGCCGGACAGTTCGGCGTACGGGAATCTGTGACGCTCGCCCTCGAAGCGGAACTCGCACTCGGTGTGGGTCGGCGCGTTCGCCAGCAGCCGGTCCGCGAGCCCACGTGCGGCCAGGGCGCGTACCGCCCACTCCTCGATGAAGCCGGCGCGGGGCCGCTGTTCGATGAACTCCCGGCTCTGCGCCTCCAGGACGACACAGTCGACGGAGGCGGCGCGCAGGATGTTGGCGACGGTGAGCCCTGCGGGACCTGCGCCGATGACGACCACGCGGGTGCGGGGTAACGGCGCGGCGGAGGAAGGGGAGGCGGCGGGGGCGGGCATTCGAACAGTATGTCGGTGGCCCGGCAGGGCCGGTCAACCCGCCCGAGCGCGCCGAGGACCAGCAGGACGGGCGGGACGCGGACACTGCGCCGCGTGCCGTTCGGGCGGCCCGGAACGCGTCGGGCGCACCGGCCCCCGCGCAGGACCAGCCCGAGCCGCGCGGCCGTGGAAACCCCGCGGCTCAGCCGACGAGCGTCGTCTTCGGGCGTACGACGCAGAATTCGTTGCCCTCCGGATCTCCCAACACTCAGAACTAGAGGTTCTGGAGTGTCGGCATGGTGGCATCGCCCCTGGTCAAGCCTGGTAGCGGGAATGTCTCGGCCCCTAAAGGGGGGATGAAGCAACCTCCGCTCCCCACAAAGAATATGGAACCAAGGCACGACCCCCGGAGCTCTCTCGCGGGCACGGTCTCCGAAACGCGGACCCTCCGGGGTGTGCGGTGCGTACGCCTCTCCGTGCTCACCGACGAGACCACCAGCCCCGAGCGGCAGCGCGAGGCCGACGACGCGATAGCCGCAGAACTCAACATCGACTTTGGGTCCGGTGACGCGCTCCGCGAGGCCGTAGACCTGGACGTGAGCGCGTCCAAGGTTGCCCCGTTCGACCGTCCGGCGCTCGGCTCGTGGCTTGCCCGCCCGGACGAGTACGACGCGCTTGTCTGGTGGCGCTTTGACCGTGCTATCCGGTCCATGAGCGACATGCACGACCTTGCGAAGTGGGCGAAGCAGCACCGAAAGATGTTGGTCTTTGCCGAGGGCATCGGCGGGGGCAAGTTGGTCTTTGACTTCCGCAACCCCATGGACCCTGTCTCTGAACTGATGATGACCTTTTTTGCCTTTGCGGCACAGGTCGAATCGCAGAGCATCAGTGACCGCGTTACCGGCGCTATGGCTGCCATCCGAAAGATGGTGCTTCGGTGGCGTGGTGGTGGTCGCCCGCCGTACGGCTACATGCCCGCCCCCATGCCCAAGGAACACGGCGGTATCGGCTGGACGCTCGTCCCCGACCCGGACGCAGTGAAGGTCATTGAACGAATCGCCCGAGAGCTGTTGGAGGGGGCGACCGTATCGGCGGTGGCTGCCGGTCTCAACGTGGACGGTAAGGCGAGTCCGCGTGATCACTGGGCCGTGAAGATGGAGCGCGACAAGGGCGGGAAGACCGGCGGGGCCAAGGGGTCGCACGTTGTGCGTGACGTGTTTAAGTGGACCCCCGCCGTTATCTCTCGGATGCTCCGCAACCCGACGTTGCTCGGCTGGAAGATGCACAAGGGCAAGCCCGTGCGCGATGCCGAGGGCGACCCGATCATGAGCACGGAAACGCCGATCATGACGCGTACCGAGTTCGACCGCATCGGCGCGTTGCTCGACTCCCGCAGCATCGAGAACGGGGAGCGCAAGGACACGGACGCGCTGCTGTTGCGCGTGATCCACTGCGACTCGTGCGGGGGCCGTATGTACATGTCCAAGCCCACGAAGAACGGCGCGAGCGTGAACCCGTTCTACAAGTGCAACAGCCACGCGCGGGGCGACCTGTGCGCGCTGCCCGCGAACATCCGGGCATCGTGGGTGGATGAGTACGTTGAAGCCGAGTTCCTGCGGGTGGTCGGTCCGGTCCAGACGACACACGTAGTCGAGATTCCCGGGTACGACCCCGAACCCGAACTACTCGCCACGATCGCGGAGTTCGCGGAGCACCAGGAGCAAGAGGGACGCCAGAAGTCCAAGCACGCTGCGGCCGAGTGGCAGAAGCGTGCGGACGCGCTCGACAACCGCATAGCCACGCTGGAGGCAGCCGAAAAGGTCGAGCCGCAGCGCATCGTCACGAATACGGGACGGACGTTCGCGGACGAGTGGGCGGAGAAGGACACGGCGGGACGGCGCGCGATGCTGAACGAAGCAGGTATTCGGCTCGACGTGCGGCGCGGTGTCCGTGGCGGTTGGCGCAAGCTCGACGTACGGCGCGTGGACTTCACCATGTCCGGTGAGCTGGACCCCGCAGCGGAAGCACTCGCGGGAGAGGTCACCGAGCTTGCGTCCGAAGTGCGCGGAGACTCCCCGACCCCGGGCGCGAGCGTGCGTCTGGTCGAGCCCGCCACCGGGGCCGAGCCCGCTCGCGAACTGGTGGCCGCATAGCCCCAGAACGCCTCCTACGCCCCTCCAGAGCCCCGGACGGTCCTCGGGTCTGCCGGGGCTCTGACGTGCCCGCCAACGGGCGCACGTGGTTTCTCTTGCTGGCTCGCCTTTGGCGGGGCCGCTGGACAGCGAGAGGCGAAAAGGTGTTGAGGGTGTCGAACTTCGACAGTTTTTGGGATAGCCAAGAAAAACCTAGAGAGAAGAGAGAAGCGGGGTCATCTCGTCATCGCAACACCCCTCCGCCGCTAGCCACTGCTGTTTGTGCTGTTTCAACGATTCGAAGGCATTGAAATGTTGCGTGCATCACACTTGGTGTCCGATTCGCCCGCCTTGAATAAATTTGCGGGAACTCCTCGGTCCCTACTACCGGGGAACCAGGAAGCGGCCCATGTTCGCGGACCGCCGACACGGGGGGCGGTCTCCGCTCCCCCAACCCCTGAGAGTGCCTGTACGGCGCTCTCCCTGCCTCAGTGAGGAACGATGGACACCACACGACACATAGAGGTCTGCGCGCTGCTGCGACGCGCTGAAAGCGCCGCACGGGACGCACTGAACGGCGACCAGGCCGCCGCGCGCACAACTCTTGCTCTCGTGGCCGACGCACGGCAGCGCGCCGAGGACACGGGTTCCGGCTGCGCGCACCCGAACTGCTCGAACAAACTGCACTACGTCGGGCGGGGGCGTCGCCCGCTCTACTGCTCGGCGGATTGCCGCACGGACGTGTACCAGGCCACGCAGATGGCTGCGCGGGCGCTAATCGGCGCGCCGGAAAGAGTTCCAGCGTAATTCAGAGTTCCAACCACGAACCCCTGCCGTTCCATACGCAGGGGCTTTTTCATGCCCGAACATACAGTAAGGAAGCAACCATGAGTGAATTTCTCGGACAGGTCGAATTCCTGGACGGAAAGCGGGATAAGAGCAAGATTCGCACCGATGCATTCAAGCGCGATGAGCGCATGGAAGCGCTCGCCGAACTGCGCGACTCTAACCCCGAGGTATTCGAGACGATGGGAACTTCCGTACGGATGAGCCTTGGCTACTACGAGAACGACAAGAAGATTGCAACCGAGCACGGCCGCGACGTGACGAAGGGGAACAACTGATTATGACGACCGACATTCAGAAGGCAGCCGAGCGAGTCGCGAAGCTGCGGGCACAGGCAGAGAAGGCTTCCGCCCCACTTGCGGACGCTGAAGCACAGTTGCGGGCAGCGCAGGAAGCGGAATCGGCACGGCGTGCGGAACGCGCCGCAGAGTACAACCGTGAGGTTGTTGAGACGTGGCGCGAGCGCGCCGACGATGCAACCAACTCCGGTGACACCGCGCGGGAAACCTTCCTCGCTGCCCTTTCCGCAGAGCCCTGGTTCGCGGCATACGTCGAATACCGGGCAGCCCGCCACAAGCGCGGGCACGTACTGACTGAGGCGCAGCGTGCGCAGACAGCATTGGGTGAGGTGCAGACCGTTCCCGAACAGCGCTGGTATGACGCGATGTTGCTGGAAGACATGGTGTCGCACGCAGACCGAAAGGCTGCCGAACTCGGTGCCGAGTTCGACCAGGAACTGACAGACAAGCGCGACACCTACATTTCGGGAACGAACTGACCATGGCGACTGACGCACTCGACCCCGGACCGAATGGGGATTACCCGTACTTTCCGCGCGATGCCGAGGGCCGCCCCAATGGTCCTGAGTTAGCTGCCCGGGGTGCGATGATCTTGGGGTGGAGCGGATTGAGGGTGTGGCCGCGGGGCGGCTGACGGATGACGTGTCGATCGGGTTGCTGGCGGCGGTGTTCCCGGAGGAGGCCGTGCGGGCGGCGATCGATGAGGCGGGGGCGCGTGAGGAGCGAACGCGGTCGTTGCCGGCGAAGTTGATGATGTATTTGTCGCTGGCGTTGTGGTTGGAGCCGGGCAAGGGGTACGTGCGCACCCTGCGGGGCCTGCTGGAGGGGCTGCGGTGGTCGCGGGGCGGCTGGGGCGAATACCGGGTGCCCAGTGACGGGGCGATCTCGCTGGCCCGTTACCGGTTGGGTGAGGCGCCGTTGCGGAACCTGTTCGACGAGGTCGCAGCCCCGGTGGCCGATGAGCGCACCCCGGAGGCGTTCTGGCGGGGGCTGCGGTTGATGGCGGTGGACGGCACGGTCTTCGATGTGCCCTCGGGGAAGCGGAACGAGGCGGCGTTCGCGGTTCCGGCCGGTGGAAGCCGGCCGCAGGTCCGCCTGGTGGCGCTGGCCGAGTGCGGCACGCTGGCCCTGACCGGGGCGGCCTTCGACTCCATCGCGGTCGGTGAACGCACCCTGTTCACCCGCCTGTTGGACCGGTTGGCGCCCGGCATGCTGCTGCTGGCCGACCGCGGCTTCCCCTCGTTCGGCCTGTACCGGGCTGCCGCCGCGACGGGCGCACAACTGCTGTGGCGCGTCTCGGCTTCCTTCACCCTGCCCGTCAAGAAACGGCTGGCCGACGGCACGTACCTGTCCGAACTGCGCGGCGAGCGGAAGTCGCAGCGGGTCACGGTACGAGTCATCGAGTACTCCGTCGCCGACGACGGCGGAATCAGCGAGGTCTTCTGCCTCATCACCACCCTGCTGGACCCTGAGCACGCGCCCGCTTTGGAGCTGGCCCGCAACTACGCCGAACGCTGGTCGGTGGAAGTGCTCTTCAAACTGCTCAAGGTCGACCTGCGGCAAAGTGGCGGCATCCTGCGCTCGGGCAAACCCGAGGGAGTACGACAAGAACTGTGGGCGCTACTCTGCGTCTACCAGGCCCTGCGCACCCTGATCGCCAGGGCCGCCGTGATCGCGGGCATCGACCCCGCCCGCATCAGCTTTCCGCCCGTCCTGGACGCCGTCAAAAGCTCCCTCAGGACGGCTTTTTCCCCCTGACCAGCTCGCGAAGGCCCTGCACTTCCTCATAGCCGACCTCCCCGGCATGCACATCCGAGACCGCCCCACCCGCACCACGCCCCGCACCACGAAACGCCCCCATCTCAGCTACCAAACCCGCAGCTCAACCGACCCCGGAACCCGCCGCGTCACCCGCACCATCGTGCTCCACACACTGACACCCGACCCGATCTAACTCATGGCCATTGAGGGCCGCCCCGTGTGGTCCGATTCGCCGAGCGGAAACCCCGAAGGCGGGACCGCCATGCCACGCGGGATTCAGTACATGCGCGACCCGGGCGACCCTCGCCGGCTCACGTTCCTGGATATCACACCCCGCCTTCAGGACGGGTCCGTAATCGACCCCCCGGTTATCCCGCCGGATACCCCCCATGCCGCGTAAGCCCCGCACCCCCTGCCCGATACCCGGGTGTCCCGAGCTGACGGCAGGGGGCCGCTGCAAGGCACACCAGCGGCAGGCGAATAAGGACCGTGCCTCACGCGGTGGCGCTGTATACACCACGCAGTGGCAGCGCATCCGCAAGGCTTACCTGTACGCGAACCCATGGTGCGTACTGTGTGGCCAGTCCGCGAATGTGGCGGACCATTTCCCTTTAAGTCGGCGTGAGTTGATCGCGCGAGGCGAGAAGAATCCGGATGCTGCGAAGCACCTTCGGCCTTTGTGTTCGGCTTGCCATAACCGCGAGACAGCACGCAATCAGCCGGGCGGATTCGCTGCCGAAGCACGTTCACGGCGTGAGGCGTCCGAGCGTCCGCCGTTCTGAGCCAGGGGGGTACTCCCGATCCCTCACGTTCCAGAGCGGCAGGGAGGCAAAAGACTCGCGTGGCTCATTAGGCCGTTTCGGTGGGCGTGAGAATGCGTATTACTGCCTTGCCCCGAGCCCGACGCTGACGTTTGGGACTGACCCGAAGTGATAGAGAGCCCCCGTGCTCGTCACCCACACCAGGGCGACGCGTGCGGGGGCTTTTCCTATTCCGGCTCAAACAGTTACCGACACAGGGGCAACAAGACGTGCACGCTCATAGAGGGACCGTGCGTCTTGATTGTTCAGATATGGGCGAATCCGAGCCTGCATTGCGGAAATGCTCTGATCGCATTGCCCCGATTGTACGTGCGGATAGATTTCCACGACTTTGCTCCATGTGGCGCACGCACTTTCAAGGTGACCGATCTCAAGTTGACGTTCAGCAAGCATTGAGAGATAGCGAATTCGGTTCCTTTTGAAGGAGCCGTGTCGCAGCTTATCGGACTCCTCAAGTTCTTTGACTGATCCGCGAACGTCTCCCAGTTCGTAGCGAACCTGACCTGCATGATAAGTAAGCGATGAGGGATTGTATGAACCAAAAGTCGATGACTGAGACTCGGCTTTCTCCATCGCTACCTCTGCCTCACGAAGGTACATGAGCGCTTTCGTTCGCTCGCCAAGTTGCGCAGCTGCGTGCGCTTGCTGACCGGCCAAGAATGCCCGCATGCGGGGCCCTGCCTGCGGAGAGGCGGAGGCAGCGGCGTCCGCAAGACGCATGGCTGCCTTTCCGTGCCGTAGGTCAACGGCTTGGACGCTCATGCCCCGCAACGTCGTGCAGTAGGTGAGGTGATCTTCCGAGGACCCTGCCAGTTCCAGCGCTTTCAAGTAGTACTGCTGCGCCAGGCCATGAATTCCCTCATCAACCGCCATATATCCGGTGAGGTAACACAGATCGGAAGCAGCCGACATCATGGCCTTGCGTGCATCGTCTTTAGCGTCAGCTCGAAGGTACGGGGCCACCGTATTCACGAGGAATGCGGCTGCCATCGGCCGAGCGTGCCTCCCCCCGAATTGGTCATCCAAGTCAGATACGCGCTCTGTCATGGAGATGACCATATTCACTTCGGCCATTCCTATCCGCTGGACCTTTCCAGCCTGAACCGCTTCCATGCGGCCCACTACATCCGGCCATCCGGGAACGGTCAGCGCGACAGAGAACAGCCCTGCACTCAGAACGCTTCGGCGTGATGGGTCCATGTCTTGCCTCCCGAGGTCGATCAGCCCTTCCACGGTAGTCGGGTGGCTGTTCGACGTTTTCGGGGGCGCGGGGAATCCCACTTCGGCGTGAGTGATGGGGCGGAGCAGTCTCCGGGCTAGCGCTTCCAGAATCAGCGGCCGGACAGACTCCTTCGGCAGGTGTCCGCTCAACCACTGGTGAACTGAGGGCTGTTGGTACTTCAGCGGGGTTCCGCGTTCGGTTCCGATGCGGTTGACCTCTTGGGCGAACTGCCGCAGGGTCCACCCGCTCTCGCGGTACAGCCGCTCAAGTCCGGTGTTCGGCTGTCGTGTCGTCACTGGCCCCAACTCCCGTGCTCTCACCGCTTAACGCTCTTAACTCCTGCCCTCTTCCCAACGGTACCGCTGTGTGTGGTCAGACGGTTGCCTAGTGCGAGCAAGCACCACCGCAAGGGATGACACCGCGAGGAGGGCCCGAACATGGAGACGCACGCACGAACGGCAACGGGGAACCCCGAGCGGTCCGCCACGGGGATACCGGTTCGGGCCTACTGGTGCGAAGTGCTCGCGGAAGGCGAGGTGTACGGGACGCGCGAAACGGTCGCGTACGTGCTCGGCACCTTCCGAACGATCTCGCCGAAATTCGCGCTGCGGTGGTTACAGGGCGAGGCCGAGCGCATCGCGGACCGGCTCGACCCCGACCCCGGGCGCTCCGCGTGGGTCATGCCGTGGATGCGGGTGGACACCGTGCCCGTGCCCGACTGCCCCACGGAACTGCGCTTCTGGGCCGAGGACCCCGAGGAGCACCAGGCCGCGCGGGACCAGCTCAAGGACGGCGCACCCCTGTCTGTGGTCATTCCTGACAGGGGGTGCCGCTTCACCTTGACCGTGTGGCCCGTGGCTGTGCCCCCGCCTGAGTCCAGCCCGACACTGCCCGCCGATGACGGACAGTCCACAAACCCCCGCCCTGGTCACACGAGCCACAGGAAGGCCCGTCGCACGTCGGGTTGGCTCATTCCCTTTCTGTGATCAGGGCGGGCCGCTCGACACCGAGTCCAACCGCGCACCATGACCGAAGGAGAACAGTCGTGAACACCCTTCCCCATGCCGAGCGCACCGCAGAGCGCGCACGCGAAATCCTGACGGCCGTTGCGGCCGATCCGGAGTTCGCCGCGTTCAGGGCCGCGAGCCTGCGCTATGACGAAGACTGGACGTGCTTTTCCGGCGGTCCGGTCATCAGTGAGTACGACCAGGCCGACGACGCGGCCCCGCTGTTCACCGAGGGTCTGCGGGCGCTCTGCCTCAAGGCCGCAGTGTTCGAGGCGACCGGCGACGAGCGCGCGGCGGAAATCCCCGTCGCCGTGCCCGTGGACGAGATGACACACGCGATGATCGCTCAGCCGCAGATCCTCGCCCGGATCACGGCCAGGGTCGGCGCGCAGATCATCCACCAGACCGACCAGGAACACACCGACTGGACGCGGGACGACTACACCCACCAGGCGTACCGCGCCGCGTGGGGCGAGCCGCCCGCCCGGTACTGGATCACGCACGCCGAGGTTGCTCGCCGGCTCGGCATCCTGCGGGCGAAGTACGAGGCGGCGGGCTTCCGCCGGATGGGCCTCGCGCACAGCATCACGTTCGAGCCCGTCCCCGCGTAGCGGCTAGCTGAGTGCCTGCCGCATGACCGCGAGCGGGTCCAACTCCGGGAAGTGCTGCCGGATCTGCTGCTGTGCCTGAGAGATCAGGTCGTCCAGCAGGACCGGGGCCGCGCCGTACAGCACGTCATGCAAGTACGGCACCACCGCGGAAGGGTCGGGCGGTAGTTGCAGCTCGACAGTCAGCGGGGCGTTCTCGCTCTTGTAGCGCCTCGCGGGCAGCCCGACCTTTTCGGGGTGGACACAGACCGGTGTCCCGTCGCTCAAGTACCGGTGCCCGTCAGCCTTGTTGAACGGGCATTCCGCAGTCGGGCGCTCGAACACGTCGAACTCTCCAACAGCGTGGACGCGGGACGGACAGATGCCGCACGCGCGGTGGTGTACGTCGCCGTTCACGAAAGGCTCGGGCATGACCGGAGCCTAGCCCTCACCAGCCCCACAGACGCCCGTTCCGACCGCACCGCCCCCTCACGGGGGACGAGCGGCGCAAGCGGGTTGCAAGACCCGTTGCGGGGCCGCTGGGCGTGTTCAGCAACGGATGAGGGACCAACCCACGGTGCGCACTGTGCAAGGTTCCGCCGCCCCGCTCGTGTACTGCCCTGGTGGCACATGGGCGGGGCGTCCCTTTCCGCCCTCACGCAGAGAGTTCAGCCGTGCCCGCTCTCGTTCCCTACGTCGCCGCCTACAGCAACGAGCTTGGCCCCCGTGAGTCCGACATGTGCTTGGAGGTACCGCGCAACGGCGTTCCCCACATCGCGTATACACACCCTCGCCCGGACGACCGGGACGCGCACGGCAATCTGTGGGCCCGCATGACCCGTCCGCCCGAGAGCGAGCGCGGGCGCGTCATGTGGGCTTCCATGGACCCGCTGCGACAGCGCGAGTGCATGGAAGGGCTGCTGTGCCAGGTATGCGCGAAACCGGCCGAGACCGACACGGGCGCGCTGTTCGTGGAGTGGGAGCGGCCGGGGGAGGAACCGACACCGCTCAACCGGATCACGACCGACGCGCCCCCTGTATGCCTGACGTGCCTCCCGTTGGCGTTCCTGGCGTGCCCGTTCCTACGGGACGACAGAACCGCTGTGGTGCTGCTCGCCCGTAAGTCGGTGCTGAGTGGAGTATCCGGAACTCTCTACCGCGTCGCCGATGATCTGCGGACCTGGATTCCGTCCGACAGCGACGCGTATTCCAGCTTCACCAAGCCACGCTGCCCCGGGATGCTCGCGCAACGGCTGTATCGCAAGCTCCGGGGCGTGACCGTAGTGGACCCCGCAGACCTTCCCCCCGACCTGGTGCAAGCGTCATGAGAGACAGCGAGCCCCCGGAAGGGCCCTACGCGTCGCCCTGGCGCTCGTCCTCGGTGGCACGCTCGGCGACGAACGACCCCCGCCCCCATTCGGTCCGGATGACTCCGCGTTCCCGGAGAATCCTCACGGCTCGGCGGGCAGTCTCCCGAGCTACCTTGTGCCGCTCGCACAGATCAGCTTCGGAAGGGATGCGGTCGCCCGGCCCGAGCCTGCCCGCCTTGATATCTGCCGTGAGCGCGTCCAGCACCCGCATATACGGAGCGTGCGGCGCGTACGGGTCGGGCGAGTGCTCAGGCATGGGGAGAGCGTAGACAACGGGCCAAAGATAGGCGAGTTAGACAGGTAGACGAGTTAGACGAGTTGGCTTAGCGTGATTCTCCGCATACGAAAGCGCCCCGGAAGACCGCTGGTATCGGTCCGCCGGGGCTCCGCCGAAACAGCTTTAGGGAGCTGAAACGACATGCGCGATTCTATCGCCCATGCACTGCTTTGGGTGCTGCGGATACTGCTGCCCGCCCGTGGACGACACGCGGCAGTCCCCGCCCCTGCCCCCGCACCCCTGCCCCTCGTGATCTGCGCCCCCACGACCCCGATTCCCGCGCACGTCCTCGCTCGCTCCATTCCGTCCCCATGGCACCACCGCATAGGGCCGTGGCTACTGGTGCGGGAAGCGGAGCGGACGCTAGAGCTGCACGTGATCCGGGAACGTCGGCGCGCTGCTGTACTTGCTACGGAAGGCGTGGACTACCCATACACATACGAGGGTGCCCCGTTCCCCCGGTCCGCGTTCGCTGCTGCGGGGGTGTCCGCATGACCGCCGAAGAACTGTTCCCGGTCGTCCTCGCGGGATTCGTCGCGCTCTGTGTCGAGTGCAAGACCATCACGCGCGCACCGATCCCGGTCCGATGGATACAGAGCACCAGCGGCCCCGGAACCACCCTGTACGCCTGCCCGACGCACGCCGTGACGCTCGGCGCGGGACCGACCCCCGAGGACGAGCTACCCGCCCGGTAGGCAAGCGCACAGACAGCAAAACGCCCCGTTCGGCCAAGTGCCGTGCGGGGCTCTGTCGTTGGCGCTGACGTGCGCGTATCCTCAGAACTGGTAGTCAGGAGTGTTGGGGTCCGCCAGCACCGTCCACGACTCCTCGCCGGTCTGCCCGACGTCCACTCGCCGCGCACCGAGCGTGAGGAGGCGGTCGATCTCGGCGTCACGGTCCTCGGCGGTGGTGGTCAGGTCGAGGTGGAGGCGGTTCTTGACGGCCTTGGGGTCCGTCACCGGCATGAAGCACATCCCGACGGGCGCGGACTCGTCCGGCCCGATGACGACCTCGCGCTCGCGCTCGGAGAGCACGCGCCAGCGGAGCGCCTCCGCCCAGAACCGGGCGAGCCGTGGCAGGTCGTGGGTGTCGACGACAATGTGGTGCAGGGCCAAGGGCATGCGGGCCAGTATGGGTGAGGGCGAGGCGGCCGGGGAATGGGCTCGACGCGCTGCGGGCCGCCGCACCTGGACGCCGTCCCCGTCCCCACGGGCCCGCCTCCCGTCCCGTACCGCCACCCGATACCTCGATCCGTAACGGAACCACTCACCGCGCGCATACCGCACCATCAGTAATTTACGGGCAGCCACCGACAAAACGGCGACTGAGAGGACGTTCGCTCCCGTTCTGTAGCAAAAAATCCGATATGCGCACCGCCTGGACTATCCCTATTGCGCAAGTTAGACCAACTATGGGCTGGTGGTGGCGACCTGTTCACCGGTCAGTATGCCCAGCTATGGCTGGGAAGCTCTCGTCCCGTTCGAAGATGCGCCGATTCGTCCGATACAGTCGCTCGGCGACAGGTCAGCAGCCCCATATTTCACCCGCGCAGACCACGGAAAATCGTAAAAATACGGCCGAAATTGGACGGAACAAATCGGGAGCGAACGTCCTCTGAGACACCGTCAGGGTGCGTGTCCTGTCAGGGCGATAGCGGCCGGGACTCGGTCCGCACCCTCCCCCAGCGGCCCCCCGAAAGGACCCTGGAAGGCCGCCGCGGCGAACCCGCACCGACTGTCCGGCCAAAGGTGCATAACGCCAATCATTGCCCGGAGTCACCCCTCGTGATACACAGAGTGACCATACGGGTTTCCGCCCACAACCGGTCGCCACCGCAGGTCAGCGCGGTAGGACCGGCAATACGTGCGGAGGTCGGGTAAAGAGGGCCGCCAAGTCGACATACCAGCCCGGTTTCATCAGCGAAGATAGACCTCGACCCGTGCCGTGCGGCAGGGGCAGCGAACTACCCGACAGGGGCGGTGACTTACATGAACCTGGCAGCCGAAAAGGGCGACATCACCACCATCATTGGCGGAATCGCCCCCAACTGGGGTCCGTTCGGGACCCTGGGGAACGAAGCCCGCATCATGATCGAGGTCGTGATGGCCATCGCCATCCTGCTGTGCCTCGGCATCGCGATCTGGGGTGCGGCAAAGCAGCGGATCGGCGCGACGGCGCTGAGGGACACGTTCAGCGCGGAGCAGGGCAAGGGCCTGATCGTCGCCGGGCTCACCGGCGTCTTCATCATCGGCTCACTCGGCACGCTCTTCACCATCGTGTACGGGATGGCTGTTTAGCCCACCTTCAGTCATTTCCGGGCCCGCCCGGCCGCCATCCCGCTCTCTACCCCACCTACCCGTCGTGCCCACCGGCTGAGGTTGCGTCTCCCTGATGTCGAGTCACCACACCGCGCCCGCGCGGGAACCAGCACGGCTACCGTCGTACTACGCGGATATGCAATCGGTTGAGGGGGCGTACGCGGCATGAGTCTCGGTGACGAGCACGGCTACGGCGGCGACACGGGTCGTTCGGACCGTGTCGGCGGCTCCGGCCAGACCCGCACACGCCTCCCCGAGGGCGGTGGCAGCGACGTGTACGGAGGCGCGCGACGGCCCGTACGGACCTCACGGTCCCTGATCACGGTGATGGGCGTGGTGGTCCTGCTCATCGCGGCCATCGCGTTCGCCAACCGCGGCGGCGGCGAAGGCAGCCCCGACCCGAAAGCCAAGCAGGGCAGCGGCGCGGAGCCGACGGCGGCGACGGGCATCCGGCCCGTGGAGGGCAAGAACGGCGCGATCGCGGCCGGATTCTCGCAGAGCGAGCAGGGGGCGCAGTCGGCTGCAACGAACTACCTGGTGGCACTCGGCTCTGACGGTATGTACAGCAAGGAACGACGTCACGAGATCGTGAACACCGTCTACGCCCCCCCAGTGGCCGCCACGCAGCAAACCGATCTCGACAAGGCCTACTCCGGTGAGAAGTTCCTCGCCAGCATCGGGCTCAATCCAGATGGCACCGCGCCCAACGGTCTGACATTCATCTCGCGTTTCAGCCCGGTGGGCGCGAAGACGGAAAAATTCGGCGCCGAAACCGCAAGCGTCTCCGTCTGGTACTCGGCACTTTTCGGGTTGGCTGGCGAAAGTTCCAAGAATCCCGTGGCCGAGAGCTGGTACACGAACACCTTCGAGCTGAAGTGGGTCAACGGGGACTGGAAGGTCATCGACTTCACTCAGAAGGAGGGGCCCGCACCGGTGGGACGTGACCAGACTGCCTCCTCCGCCGAGGACATGGCTGACGCCGTCGAGCAGTTCGGAGGGTTCACCTATGCCCGGTAAGCGTGCTCACCGTGTCTGCTCATTCACGGCAGGCGTCACCGCTGTACAGACCACGGTCGTACTGATGGCCGGCAGTGCATTCGCAGCGCCCACCCCGCCCCCCAATCCCGACAAGAGCAACGACGCCTGTGATCTCATCCGGGGCCCCGCAAAGGACTACTGCGAAGGCGGCGACGGCGGCGGCGCCGCCCGTAACGCCCCCACCGACCCCGCCGACTCCCTGGACCCCCTCTCCTCCCTCGCCAGCGGCTGCGCCGACGCCGCCGCGTGGATCGTCGGGAAGCTGTCCGAAGCCGTGAAGTCGACCGCCAATGTCGACTTCACGAACCCCAAATTCCTCCAGCAGTACGCCGTCGTATTCGCCGCGTCCACGGTCCTCACGATCGTCCTGTGGCTGCTGGCCGTCGCCAAGCGCGCCATCCGGGGCGTGCCGCTCGCCACGGCCATGTCCGAAGCCATCGGGTTCCTGTGGCTCACCGTGCTGGCGTCCGCGTTCACGCCGCTGATCCTCTACACCGTCGTATCGGCCACCGACGGCATCACCGAGGTCATCGCGGCCGGCACCGGCGGCCAGACCGATGTGTTCTTCGGGTCGTTCGCCGAGGCGCTCAAGAAGGGCGAGGACATCGGGGGCGGGCCGATCATGCTGATCGTCATCTCCCTCGTCACCGTGCTCGCCGCCGGTGTGCTGTGGCTGGAGCTGGTCATCAGGGCCGCCCTGCTGTACGTCGGCGCGCTGCTCGGCACCGTCGTGTACGCCGGGCTGGTCGACAAGAACATGTGGGGGCACGTGCGCCGCTGGGCAGGCATCATGATCGCGGTGATCATGATCAAGCCCGTCATCGTGGTCGTGCTCGGCCTGGCCGGCG
This sequence comes from Streptomyces sp. A5-4, assembly GCF_051131715.1. Taxonomy (NCBI): domain Bacteria; kingdom Bacillati; phylum Actinomycetota; class Actinomycetes; order Kitasatosporales; family Streptomycetaceae; genus Streptomyces; species Streptomyces sp. A5-4. The sequence continues at coordinate 3,561,099 of NZ_CP178591.1, forward strand.
CCCTGTCCGCGGACGAGGGGCCGAACGCGTTCTCCGCGGTCGTCTCCGGCCTCGCCATCATCCTGCTCGCGATCTTCGCCTCCGCCATGATCTACCGCTTCGTCCCCGGCTTCGGCGACGAGATCGCGTCCGCCCGCACCACCCGCAACAAGGCGACCGACGGCTCCCAGGCCGCCGCCGTCATGAGCTCCCCCGCCGCCCTCGTCTCGCAGGGCATCAAGACCCACAGCAGCCGCGGCGGCGGAGGCGGGCAGAGCAGCTCGCCACCCCGCCAGTCCAACCCCGCCAGCGGCGGCGTCGCGGCCCACAGCTCCCGGCCTTCGGGCGGCGGCGGAAGCAGCGGCGGAAGCTCCGGAGGAGGTGGCGGAGCCGTTCCCTCCGCCGCGCCCTCGGCCCGTAGCACCAGCACCCACAGCCACCGCGCCCCCGGCGGCAACAAGGGTTCCGGCACCAACAGCAGTGGAGGTGGAGGGCGTTGACGACCCAGTCCCAGCCGATCGCGCCCCGCCGCACGTATCTGATCGGCCGCGCCCGGCCGAACGCGATCGTCGGCAAGAACCGCGAGACCGGCGAGATCGCACTGATCATCGTCGGTGCGTTCCTCGGAATGATGAGCGGCCTGCTCGTCCCCGTCCTCTCCCTGCGGATCGTCCTGCTGATGGGCTGCCCGCTCATCGCACTGATGGCGGTGTACGTCCCCTACAAGCACCGCACGTTCTATAAGTGGTTCGAGATCAACCGCAGTTATAAGCGCACCCTGCGCAGCAACACGGCGTACCGCTCCACCGCAATGGAGGCGGGCGTGACCGGCGACGGCCGCGAGGTCGAGATCGGCCCGCCGCCCGGCATCGGGCGGATCAACTGGCTCGCGGCGCCCTTCGGCCCGGACGAGATCGCCGTCCTGCTGCACGCCGACCGGCGCACGGTCACCGCCGCCATCGAGATCGAGGGTCCGGGCGTCGGCCTGCGCGACAGCGAGGACCAGGAGGCACTGGTCGACCGGTTCGGCACGCTGCTCAAGCATGTCGCCAACGGTGACGGCTATGTGACGCGCCTTCAGATGCTCGCGCGCACGCTCCCCGCCGACCCGGACGCGCACGCCAAGGACGTGTCCCAGCGCGGCGACACCAAGGCACCCGGATGGCTCCAGGAGTCGTACGAGCAGCTCCAGTCGATGGTGTCGACCTCCAGCGAGCAGCACCGCGCGTACCTCGTCGCCTGCATGCACTACTCCCGCGAGCTGGCCGCCGAGGCGCAGACCATGGCCCGCGCCGCCCGCCCGCACGGCGGGCGCAAGCTCGACCGGGACGCCGGTCTGGCCGTCGTCATGGCCCGCGAGCTCACCGACATCTGCGCGCGCCTCGCGGAGGCCGACATCCGGGTGCGCCAGCCGCTGGGACAGGGGCGCCTGGCGTCCCTCGTGCACTCGATGTACGACCCGGACCACCCGATGGACCACATTCAGGCGATGACGAAGCGCAATGCCTGGCCGGCCGAGCTGGATGCGATGGAAGCCACGTACCTGCAGGCCAAGACGCGTGAGTCCTCGACGCGTGCGCCCTGGTGCCACGCCACCGCCTGGGTGAAGGAATGGCCCATGACGCCCGTCGGCGTCAACTTCCTGGCCCCGCTGCTCGTCCACACCCCCGATGTGATCCGCACGGTCGCGGTCACCATGGATCTCGAACCCACCGAGGTCGCCATCGAGCGGATGCTGACGGAGAAGACCAACGACGACGCGGACGCGAGCCGCGCCATGAAGATGAACAGGACCGTCGACCCGCGCGACATCGCGGCACACGGCCGGATGGACCAGCGGGGTGAAGATCTCGCCAGCGGTGCTGCGGGGGTGAACCTCGTCGGGTACATCACTGTGTCGTCACGTTCGCCCGAGGCGCTGGCCCGCGACAAGCGGACCATCAGAGCCTCGGCCGGCAAGTCGTATCTGAAGCTGGAGTGGTGCGACCGCGAGCATCACCGCGCCTTCGTCAACACGTTGCCGTTCGCCACAGGTATCCGCCGCTAGCCGAGAGGGCAACCCCGCATGCGAGATCCCCTGGCCGCCGCCACGGATGCCTTCACCAGCTTCCTGTTCGGGAAGGTCGAGACGACCAGACTCCCCGTCCGTACGTCGACGGGGCAGGCCCAGGCCGTCTATCTGCCGACCGCGGCTCCCGGCCTCGGCGACTCGGGCGTGATCATCGGCCGTGAGGTGTACAGCGGCAAGGGGTATATTTACGACCCCTTCCAGCTGTACGGACAGCAGCTCCCCGCGCCGCACTGGCTGGTGCTCGGCGAGTCCGGCAACGGCAAGTCGGCGCTGGAAAAGACTTACGTACTACGCCAGTTGCGCTTCCGGGACCGCCAGGTGGTGGTCCTCGACGCGCAGGGCGAGGACGGCGTCGGCGAGTGGAACCTCATCGCCCAGGAGCTGGGCATAACCCCCATCCGGCTCGACCCGATGGCCGCGCTCGACGGCGGGATCAAGCTCAACCCGCTGGATCCGGCGATCACCACGACGGGCCAGCTGGCCCTGCTCCGTACGATCATCGAGGTCGCGATGGGGCACGGGCTCGACGAGCGGTCCGGCTTCGCGCTCAAGGTCGCGCACGCGTATGTGCACGAGACGGTCGTCGAGCGCCAGCCCGTCCTCACCGACATCGTCGAGCAACTGCGCCACCCGAAACCGGAGTCGGCGCTCGCGATGAATGTCGACCTGGACGACGTACGGGCCTGGGGCCTGGACGTGGCCCTGGTCATCGACCGGCTCGTCGACGGTGACCTGCGGGGCATGTTCGACGGGCCGACGACCGTCGGCATCGACCTCGACGCGCCGCTGATCGTCTTCGACCTGTCGCACATCGACCGGAACTCCATCGCGATGCCGATCCTGATGGCGATCGTGGGCGTCTGGCTGGAACACACCTGGATCAGGCCCGACCGCAAGAAGCGCATCTTCCTGGTGGAAGAGGCGTGGCACATCATCAACTCGCCTTTCGTGGCGCAGCTGTTCCAGCGGCTGCTCAAGTTCGGGCGTCGGCTCGGTCTGTCGTTCGTGGCGGTGGTCCACCACCTGTCCGACGTGGTGGACGGAGCCGCGGCCCGGGAGGCCGCGGCGATCCTGAAGATGGCATCGACGCGGACGATCTACGCCCAGAAGGCGGACGAGGCGAGAGCGACGGGCCTGGTCCTCGGGCTGCCCCGCTGGGCGGTCGAGATCATCCCGACGCTGACGCCGGGCATCGCGGTGTGGGACGTCAACGGCAATGTCCAGGTCGTCAAGCACCTCATCACCGAGGCCGAACGGCCGCTGGTCTTCACCGACCGCGCGATGACGGAGTCGTCGGCGCAGATGATGTCCGACGACATGCACGCGGCCGAGCTGGAGGCGGAGGAGAGGGCCACGTTCATAGAGCAGCAGATGAACGAGTCCTCCGAATCGACGGTCGCCTGAAATGGCGCACGGGGGAGGCCCGGGGACGGGCCACGGGCAGGGCGGCGGCCCGACGGAACGCGGCATCCCGGACGGGCTGCTGGTCGGCCTGCTGGCCTTCCTGTTCGGCCTGACGATCCTGGCGTGGCTGGCGACGGGCCTGTCGGGCCTGTTCGCCCACGGCGCGTGGCCGGAGGGCGTCACCTTCACGCGTACGCCGCTCGCCCTGCGCCACCTCCTCGGCGGCCCCCAGGACCTCCCGGCGGCCTGGCCGGACACCCCGGCGGACCAACTCTCGGGATACGGCCTGTTCTGGGGCCTGTTGATCGGCGAGCTCATGGTCCTGGTCGTCCTGACCATCTTCGCCCTGGGCACGCTGGCGCGGTGGAGGGCGGTACGGGGAGCTGGCGGCCGGGGAAGGACGGGTCCCGGTGCGCGTGGCGCCGAGGCTGCCGGTGCGGGACGCGGTGGCGGTGAGCGTCGTGATGGCGGTACGGGTGCCGGGGTCGGTCACGAATACGGCGGTGCGCACGGCACGGACGCGGACGGCGGGGCCGGCCGCGCCTACGGCTACCCGGCCGGTGGCCTGCCCCCGGCGGGACCGGGCCCCGGGCCGGGTCCGATCGCGGGCGCCGGTGGGCCACCTGCCCAGAACGCGTACTTCCCGGCGGGCGGCGCAGTCCCTGGAGGCGCGGCCCCGAGCGCCGGAGCAGGATGGGGACCGGTCGCCCCCCAAGGGGCCGGCCCGGGACCGCACTTCGCCCACACGGCGGACGCGGGGCTCCCCGGCGGGGACGCGGCAAACCCCGCTGCGAGCGCGAGCCACCCGGGGCCGGGAGCACCGGCGACCGGTACGCACGCAGCAGCGGCCGACGCCTTCGCCGGAGCCGCGCCAGGCACCGGCGGCCCCCAAGGGCCGGACGCAGTACTGCACTTGCCGGGAGCCACCTCCGGCGCCCCGCCCGTCGCGACGCCGCCCGGCACCACCCCGCCCCCGTACGCGTCCCCCTCTCCGGGTGCGACCGACGCGTGGGGCACCCCCGCCGTGCCCGCGCCCCGCGCCCCCCGCGTCCTTTACGGCAGCCCCGAGACCCGGCGGCCCACCACCGTCCAGGCCGTCCTGGACGCCGAAGGGCCCGTCCTCGTCGTCACGTCCGACCCCAGCGTGTGGGCCGAGACGAAGGACGCCCGCGCCAAGCTGGGGCCCGTCCTCGTGTACGACCCCGGGCATCTCTGCGACACCCCGGCCCGCCTCCACTGGTCGCCCACCGCCGGCTGCGAGAAGGCCGACGTGGCCGCCGCCCGCGCCGTCGCACTGCTCGCACCCGTACGGCCACAGGCACGCCTCGACACCGCGATGGCCGACACCGCCGAGACGCTCCTGAGCAGTTGGCTGCACGCCGCCGCCGTCGACGGGCGCCCGTTCCGGCAGGTGCACCGCTGGGCACAGGGCCACAGCGCGCACGAGGCGGTACGTATCCTCCGCACCCACCCGAAAGCGTCCAGCGGCGCTGCGGGCCTCCTCGAATCCGCTCTCACCGCGCATCCCGAACGCCGCGAGATCGCCCAGGAGTTGACGGCCCGAGCCCTGGCCGCGCTCTCCTCGATCCACATCCGCGAGGCCTGCACCCAGAATCGAACCGATTCGCTCACGCTGGAATCATTCGCCGATGAAGGGGGCACCCTTTATGTGGTGGGTGAAGCAATCGAGGACCCCCGGTCGCGACCCGGGGCCATGCCTCTGCTCACCGCACTCGCAGCAGACGTGGTCGAGCACGGCCGCCGCATGGCCGCACGGTCATCCGACGGTCGGCTCGACCCACCAATGACGCTCGTCCTCGACGATGTCGCGGCGGTGGCTCCCCTTCCCCGGCTCCCTGAGCTGCTGTCGAACGGCCGGGACCAGGGACTGCCGATCCTCGTCCTGCTCCGCTCGCCGGAGCAGGGGCGGGCCCGATGGCCGGACCACACCCTCACCGACTGACCCGCGCGTCGGCCCGGAAGAGCAGCGGACCCACCCCCAATTGGCCGGTAGCGCCCACTGCTTGATGCTCTGCGCAGGACCACTGTCGTACGTGTGTGCTGTCCGCACCCTCGACCCGGGAGCCATCATGCCCACTCGACGCGAAGCGTTCGCCACGGCAACGGCACGAACCGACAGCGCCCCCTTCCCGCACGACGAAACGGGCCCGCACCCGTCCCCCGTCCTGGCCCTGACCCACGCCACCCTCATCGACCCGTACACCGACGGCGCCGCCTCCCGCGCCGCCGCCGAGGACCGCACGCTGCTGATCAGCGACGGCCGCATCACCTGTACGGGCCCCAGCGCCCAACTGCCCGTGCCGCGCGGGGCCCGGACCATCGATCTGACCGGCAAGTACGTCATCCCGGGCCTCGTCGAGTCGCATGTCCATTCCACCGGCTCCGCGACTGTGGAGTCGCCGCTCTTCCCGCTCAACGGCGTCACCGCGACCCGCCAGATGTGGGGCCTGCCCCTGCATCACCGCTGGCGCGAAGAGATCAGCGCCGGGAGGCTGCTGGGCCCCCGCATGGTCATCGCCGGGGTGATGCTCGACGGCGCGCCCTCACTGTGGACCGACGACACCGGCCAGGAGTTGATCGAGGTGGCGGACGCGATGGCGGCGCGCCGGGCCGTCCGCAGGGTGAAGCGGGAGGGCGCGGACTTCGTCAAGGTCTATTCCCGGCTGACTTTCGCGGCGTACTCCGCCGTCGCCGACGAGGCACGCCTCCAGAACATCCCGTACGCGGGCCACTGTCCCGACCAGGTGACGGTCGCGCAGGCGAGCGCCGCGGGCCAGCAGACCATCGAGCATCTGCACGCGCTCGTCCTCGCCACCGCGTCACCGCGTCACCGCGTCACCGCGTCACCGCGTCACGCGAGAAGGAGAGAGAGCTCAGGCAGGCCCTGCTCCGCATCCAGGTGGACCCGAAGGAGCCGTCGAGCCTTGCCCGGTACGCGAGTTGGTTCCGCCGGATCCAAGCACTGGAGTGGGAAGCGGTACGCGCGTACGACGCCGGGCGGGCCCACGCCCTGTTCGACCTGCTCGCCGCGAAAGGCACGCGTGTCGTCCCGACGCTCAGCGTGCACCACGCCCTGGAGCGTACGGACCAACTGCCCGCCACCGCCGAGGAGTGGAAGTACCTCCCGGCCTGGCAGGTCCGGAGCTGGCCGCTGATCTGGCAGGCACTGACGGGCTCCCGTACGACGCGGGACACCGAGCGCATCCACGAGATCTACCGGCACCGTCTGCACCTGGTGACCGAACTGCACCGCGCGGGAGTGCGGTTGATGGCCGGCACCGACACCGGCACGGGCTATCTGGTCCCAGGGTTCTCGCTCCACGGAGAGCTGGAACTGCTCGCCGAGGCAGGCCTCTCCCCGTACGACGTCCTGCGCACGGCCACAGCGAACCCCACCCGGCTACTGGGCCTGCCCCGGGACGCGGCGGACCTGGTGATCCTGGACCCGAACCCGCTGCGGGACATCCGGCATACGCGGCGGATCGACGCGGTGGTCTCGGCCGGCAGGTTCATCGGGGGCCAGGAGCGGGCCCGACTGCTGGCAGCGGTCGCGAATGCAGCGTCCAGGAGCGAGCCCCCGCAGGGCCCGACGGTGGTGAGGACGGCAAGGTGCTGCTGAACGCAGCGGCGCCTTGCCGTCCTCACCCCGCCCTCACCGGCCCGCGGCCGCCGCCGCCTGACTCGTCCGGCCGTCGAGCGACGACACCGCCACGGGACTCACGGGGGTGGCCGGGGCCGACGCCGGAGGCATCGGCGCCTTGCCGGGACCAGAGTCCCCCAGCGGTTCGTTGAGCTTCTCGATGGCGTGCCTGGCCTGCTCCGACGGTGACCGACCGGAGATCGCGGACACCGATGAGCCCGCCCCCGCCGTCACCGACGGCCCGCCGACGGCCGAGGACTGCTCCGACGCCGATCGCGCGGGGACCGAGGCGCGGGTACGCAGCCGCCGGCCGGCCGCCTCGTCGAGAGTGACGGGCCGTTGATCCTGCGCGGCCAACCGGGCCGCCTCCTGCCCCAGGGCCGCGACGTCCTGCCAGTCCAGCCGAACCACCAGCCGCAGCTCCGCGGTGCCGTCCGGGAGTGCCCGCACGGGAAGCCTGCTGTCGTCATCCATGAGCCGATCCTCACTGCGCCACCAGATCAAGGGGGCCCCGCCGGACTGCGGCGACCCCGACCCCTGCACGAGGGTCCGTACATCCGTACGGAGAATCGTCCTCCAGCGTTCAATCCGGCTCAGAACGCAGAAAAGCCCCGCACCATAAGGTGCGGGGCTTTCCCACAATAATTGTTCGGCGGCGTCCTACTCTCCCACAGGGTCCCCCCTGCAGTACCATCGGCGCTGAAAGGCTTAGCTTCCGGGTTCGAAATGTAACCGGGCGTTTCCCTAACGCTATGACCACCGAAACTCTATGAAGTTAACCAAACCGGTGTATGCACAGTTCGTTACTTCAGAACTAACACAGTGGACGCGAGCAACTGAGGACAAGCCCTCGGCCTATTAGTACCAGTCAGCTCCACCCGTTACCGGGCTTCCACATCTGGCCTATCAACCCAGTCGTCTACTGGGAGCCTTAACCACTCAAGGTGGTGGGAATACTCATCTCGAAGCAGGCTTCCCGCTTAGATGCTTTCAGCGGTTATCCTTTCCGAACGTAGCCAACCAGCCGTGCCCTTGGCAGGACAACTGGCACACCAGAGGTTCGTCCGTCCCGGTCCTCTCGTACTAGGGACAGCCCTTCTCAATATTCCTACGCGCGCAGAGGATAGGGACCGAACTGTCTCACGACGTTCTAAACCCAGCTCGCGTACCGCTTTAATGGGCGAACAGCCCAACCCTTGGGACCGACTCCAGCCCCAGGATGCGACGAGCCGACATCGAGGTGCCAAACCATCCCGTCGATATGGACTCTTGGGGAAGATCAGCCTGTTATCCCCGGGGTACCTTTTATCCGTTGAGCGACAGCGCTTCCACAAGCCACTGCCGGATCACTAGTCCCGACTTTCGTCCCTGCTCGACCCGTCGGTCTCACAGTCAAGCTCCCTTGTGCACTTACACTCAACACCTGATTGCCAACCAGGCTGAGGGAACCTTTGGGCGCCTCCGTTACTCTTTAGGAGGCAACCGCCCCAGTTAAACTACCCATCAGACACTGTCCCTGATCCGGATCACGGACCGAGGTTAGACATCCAGCACGACCAGAGTGGTATTTCAAGATTGACTCCACACACACTGGCGTGCATGCTTCAACGTCTCCCACCTATCCTACACAAGCCGAACCGAACACCAATATCAAACTATAGTAAAGGTCCCGGGGTCTTTCCGTCCTTCTGCGCGAAACGAGCATCTTTACTCGTAGTGCAATTTCACCGGGCCTATGGTTGAGACAGTCGAGAAGTCGTTACGCCATTCGTGCAGGTCGGAACTTA
>NZ_CP178591.1:3575000-4820000 GCF_051131715.1 Streptomyces sp. A5-4
AGGGTCTTGAGGACTTCCCATTCCGTATTGCTGATCCCGAGGGTCGCGACCTGGCGGCCGTAGGCGACGTTCATCCGGCGGTTGAGGCGGCCGAGGGCCGAGACGACCTTCTCGACCTGGGGGTCCAGATCGCCGTACTCGCGCTGATAGGCGGCGATCTGCTCGTCGAGGCTCGGCTCCTGCGGGCCGGACGACGTGGGGGTCTCAGGCATGCCGCGCAGTATGACACGACTGCCGTTCGCCATTAAGTCCTTGCATGTGTAGTGTTGAGGTTCTAACTTTAGCTTTGAAGTCTTCAGACTTCATCTCTCCTACAAGACCTCGAGGCAGGTGAGTGTGACCAGGGCGATGGGCGCTGCGATGCGCCGGATACAGACGGGGAACGCACTGAGCGCGTTCGGTATCGGCTTCACCGTTCCGTATCTGTACGTGTATGTGGCTCAAGTGCGGGATCTGGGTTCGGTTACGGCGGGCGTGGTGCTCGCCGTCTTTGCCGTGGCCGCGCTCCTCGTCCTGCCGTTCACCGGCCGGATCATCGACCGGCGCGGACCGCTGCCCGTCCTGCTGACCGGCGCGGTCACCGCCTCGATCGGCGCCCTGTCCATGGGGCTGGCCGGCAATGTGCAGATGGCCGTGTTCTCGGCGGCCCTGCTCGGTGCGGGCACCGCGGTCATGCAGCCGGCCCTCGCGACCATGATCGTGTGGTCCTCCACCGCCGCCACCCGTACCCGCGCCTTCGCCACCCAGTTCTTCCTGCAGAACCTCGGCCTCGGCATCGGCGGGCTGATCGGCGGCCAGATCGTCGACAAGAGCCGGCCCGACAGCTTTTTGCTGCTCTTCGCCGTCGAAGCGGTGATGTTCCTGGTGCTGGCGGTCATCGTGGCGGGCGTGAAACTCCCGCGTGCGGCGGCCGTCCCGGGCGCCGTGCCGAAGAACGACGCGGTCCCGCAGGGCGGCTTCCGGGTGCTGATGCGGCACAAGGCCATGGTGCGGGTGTGCGTGCTCGGGTTCGTACTGTTCTTCGCCTGTTACGGGCAGTTCGAGTCGGGGCTCGCGGCGTACGGGACCGAGGCTGCCGGCATTGACCCGTCGACCCTCGGGCTCGCGCTCGCCGCCAACACGGCGGTCATCGTGGTCGCGCAATTCGTCGTGCTGCGGCTCGTCGAGCACCGTCGGCGCTCACGGGTCATCGCGCTCGTCGGGCTGATCTGGGCCTTCGCCTGGATCGTCGCCGGATACGCGGGGCTCGGGCACGGCAGCCAGACCATGGCGACGGCCGCGTTCATCTCGACGTACGCGCTCTTCGGACTCGGTGAGGCCATGCTGTCGCCGACCGTCGCGCCGCTGGTCGTGGACCTGGCGCCGGAGTCGATGGTCGGGCAGTACAACTCGGCCTTCGCATTGGTCAAGCAGCTCGCGCTGGCCCTCGGTCCGGCGGTGGGCGGGCCCATGGGTGCCTCGCTGCACGCGCCGTACATCGTGACCTTCATTGTCTTCTCGCTCGGCATCAGCGTGCTGGCGCTGCGGCTCGGCGAGCGGCTCACCCCTGCGCAGGACCGGCCGCTGCCGGTCAAGTCGCTCGTGGTGGCCTCCTCCGTACCCGAGGCGCGGCAGGCGGAACGGCAGGCCGAGCCGGTCGCCTGAGCCGGCCGGCTCAGGCCGCCGGCTCAGGCAGGGCGAATTCGCACCAGACCGCCTTGCCGCCTCCCGGCGTGCGGCGGCTGCCCCAGGACGAGGCGATCGTCGCGACGATCGAGATGCCGCGGCCCGCTTCGTCCGCCGGGTCGGCCCGGCGGCGGCGCGGCAGGTGGTCGTCGCCGTCCGTCACCTCGATGATCAGGCGGCGGTCCGTTCTGCGGAGCCGCAGGCGCATGGGCGGGGTGCCGTGCTGCAGCGAGTTCGCCACGAGCTCGCTGGCCGCCAGGACACCGAGGTCGCACAGCTCGACCGGGAAACGCCAGGACGCGAGGACGCCCGAGGCGAAGGCCCTCGCGCGCGGGGCCGCTTCGATGCCGCCGAGCAGTTCGAGGGCCGCGTTGTGGAAGAGCTCCGCGTTGTGGCCGGTGCGGGCGGGGTGCTGGACGACGAGGACCGCGACGTCGTCGTCGTGCTCCGCGGTGACACCCAGAGCGCGGATCAGCCGGTCGCAGACGACCTGCGGGGCGCCGGTCGCGCCGGCCACTGCCGTCTCCAGGCGGTCCACGCCCTCGTCGATGTCCTCGCCGCGGCGCTCCACCAGACCGTCCGTGTAGAGGACGGCCGTGGAGCCGGGCGGCAGGCCGATCGTGCCCGAGGTGTGCATCCAGCCGCCGGTGCCGAGCGGGGGGCCCGTGTGGTCCTCGGCGCGGCGGACCGTGCCGTCCTCGTCACGGACGAGGATCGGGAGGTGGCCCGCCGACGCGTAGACGAGACGGCTCTCGTTGGGATCGTGCACGGCGTACGCGCAGGTGGCGATCTGGCTGGCGTCGATCTCGGCGGCGAGGCCGTCGAGCAGTTGGAGCACCTCGTGCGGCGGGAGATCCAGCCGGGCGTACGCCCTGACCGCTGTGCGGAGCTGGCCCATGACGGCCGCCGCGCGCACGCCGCGGCCCATCACGTCACCGATGACCAGGGCCGTACGGCCGGCGCCGAGGGTGATCACGTCGTACCAGTCGCCGCCGACCGCCGCTTCCGTGCCGCCCGGCTGATACGTGGCGGCGATACGCAGGTCGTCGGGCTGCTCCAGCTCCTGCGGCAGCAGCGAGCGCTGGAGGGTGACGGCCGTCTCGCGGAGCAGGCGCTCGCTGGCGCGCAGCCGCTCGGCGGCCTCCGCGTGGTCGGTGACGTCGGCCGCGAAGACGAGGACGCCGCCCTCGCCCCCGCCACGGCCCGGGGTCTCGATGGGCGTGCAGGTGATCGTGTACGACCCGCCCTTGGGGATCTTGCGGGACTTGACCGTGCGCGGCGTGCCGCCGCGCAGGACCTGATCCATGAGGGGGAGCAGTCCGAGCTCCTCCAGCTCGGGCAGCGCGACGGCCGCCGGGGCGCCGGGCTCGCGGGGGCCGAAGGCGGTGGCGTAGGCGTCGTTGACGTACGCGACGCGGTGCTCGGGCCCGTATACGAGGGCGACGAGCGCGGGAAGTCTGCCGAGGACCTCGCGGACGGAGAGCTCGTCCAGAGCAGGCGCGGCGTCCAGGGAGTCGCCCCCCGGCGCGTCGGAATCGTGCCCGGTCCGCCGGGCGTACTCACCGCGGGCTGCCGGCACGGAGCCACGGTCGGTCCGCGCTGCGGCGCGGCGCTGCGTTCCGGGGAGACGGGCGCTCCAGCGCGTGAAGTTCACTGACGTTCAGGCCTCATGGTGTTGTCCGGCCGGCATGGTCGGGGCTTGCTGCCCTGCCGGGTGTCGCTTCGGGGGCGCCGCCGGGCGGCGACAGCGGGTCACTCTGTGCAGGTGTGAGCCCACCTATGGTCACACGTCCATTGTGACCGACCGCACTGACAGTCGTCAGGGCGTCTTGGGCGGATGCCCACCGGCCGCCAGTTCGAACTCGGCGCGCGGATGTTCCAGTGAGCCGAGCGAGACGATCTCGCGTTTGAAAAGCCCGGAGAGCGTCCATTCGGCGAGGACCCGTGCCTTGCGGTTGAAGGTCGGCACGCGGCTGAGGTGATAGGCACGGTGCATCAACCAGGCCGGATAGCCCTTGAGTTTCCGGCCGTAGACATGCGCGACGCCCTTGTGGAGGCCGAGCGAGGCGACGGATCCGACGTAGGAGTGCTCGTAGTTCTTGAGCGGTTCGCCGCGCAGCGAGGCCACGATGTTCTCGGCGAGGACCTTGGCCTGGCGTACCGCGTGCTGGGCGTTGGGCGCGCACTCCTTGCCCTTCTCGTCCGCGGTGAGGTCGGGTACGGCGGCGGCGTCACCGGCCGCCCAGGCGTGCTCGGCGCCGTCGATCCTGAGCTCGGCGGTGCAGGCGAGCCGGCCGCGTTCGTTCAGCGGGAGGTCGCTGGCGGCGAGGACGGGGTGCGGTTTGACGCCGGCGGTCCATACGAGCGTCCGGTTGGGGAAGCGGGAGCCGTCGTCCAGCACGGCGACGCGGTCCGCGCAGGAGTCGAGGCGGGTCTCCAGCCGTACGTCGATATTGCGTCGTCGCAGCTCACGGATCGCGTACTGGCCCATCTCCTCGCCCACTTCGGGGAGGATGCGGCCGGACGCCTCGACGAGGATCCACTTCATGTCCTCGGCCTTGATGTTGTGGTAGTAGCGGGCGGCGTACCTGGCCATGTCCTCCAGCTCGCCGAGCGCTTCGACGCCCGCGTAGCCGCCGCCGACGAAGACGAAGGTGAGTGCCGCGTCGCGCAGCGCCGGGTCACGGGTGGCGGAGGCGATGTCCATCTGCTCGATGACGTGATTGCGCAGACCGATGGCCTCTTCCACGGTCTTGAAGCCGATGCCGAGGTCGGCGAGGCCGGGGATCGGAAGTGTGCGGGAGACCGAACCGGGGGCGAGGACCAGCTCGTCGTAGGGCATCTCGATGGGTCCTGCGCCCTCCTCCTCGGTGGCGAGGGTGGCGACGGTCGCGATGCGCTTGGCGTGGTCGATCGACCGGGCCTCGCCAATGACGATCTTGCACCCGACGAGCACACGGCGCAGCGGCACGACGACGTGACGCGGCGAGATGGAGCCGGCCGCGGCCTCGGGGAGGAAAGGTTGATACGTCATATAGGGGTCGGGCGTCACCACGACGATCTCGGCCTCGTCGCTCTTCAGCTTCCGCTGGAGGCGCAGCGCGGTATACATCCCGACATAGCCGCCGCCGACCACGAGAATCCGGGTACGGGGCGGGGATCCGGGGTTCGACCCCGGTGAGTTATGAGCTTTCACCACCCCATGACGCAACGGCATCAGGACTTTGTCCACAGGCCCAGCAAATTGTGTGATCGGAGGTCATGGGGGGTATGGGGTGCGGAAATTCCCGGCTGTTTTGGAAGGTTCGCAGGTCAGGGCATGGGGATGGAGGGTAGGCAGCGGCCGAATCAGGAAGGTTTCGGTCCCTACTCCGATCGGGCGGGCGCTCCGTGCGGAACTACCCCCTTCTGAATCCACTCCGGCTCAACTATGTTCGTATCTCGTCGGAGCGACCAGATTTGCGCTCCTGACAGTCAGGGCGGGGAGTCTCCGGGGGGAGACATCATTACCGGGGGAACGCTGATGCGCATTCAGGACTCTCATTGGCAGACTGCTGTCGCCACAGACAGCAACGGGCGGGTGGTGGCGGGTGGATCCCGTGCCGCGCCGCTGCGCGTTGATGCACAGCGCAATCTTGAACATGTGTTGAGAGCGGCTCGCGAGGTCTTTGGCGAGCTGGGCTACGGGGCGCCGATGGAGGACGTCGCGCGCCGGGCAAGGGTCGGGGTCGGGACCGTCTACCGGCGGTTCCCGAGCAAGGACGTGCTGGTGCGCCGGATAGCCGACGAGGAGACCTCCCGGCTGACCGACCAGGCGCGCACTGCCCTGGGCCAGGAGGAAGAGCCGTGGTCGGCGCTGTCGCGCTTCCTGCGTACGTCGGTGGCTTCCGGCGCGGGCCGGCTGCTTCCGCCCCAGGTGCTGCGGGTCGGCGTGGACGTCGACGAGCCGACGGCGGAGCAGGGTGAGGCACGGGTGCCGCAGCAGCGGCAGTCCGGTCTCCCGGCGGGGCCGGAGCTGCGGCTGGTCGAGCAGCGGCCGGAGCAGCGGACGTCCGACTTCGGTCTTGACGGCCTGGACGACGGCGACAGCATCGACGCGGGCGCGGCGACCCTGCTCGCGGTCGTGGGGCAGCTGGTGGACCGGGCGCGTGCGGCCGGTGAGCTGCGTGGCGATGTGACGGTGGCCGATGTGCTGCTGGTGATAGCCACGGCTGCGCCTTCGCTGCCGGACGCGGCGCAGCAGGCGGCGGCTTCCACGCGGCTGCTGGACATCCTGCTGGAGGGGCTGCGGTCCAGGCCCGTGTGAGTCGGGCGGCGGTTTCCTGCGGCTGCCTCTTGCATGTGTAAGGGGCGCGACTCCTTGCCCGTGCCGGGGTACGACCGACCCGGTCGCCGTTCCGCCCGGCGGCCGGTCGGCCCTCCCTTGGCGGGCCCGAAGGGGCCCGGCGAGGCCGGCCGGGGGTCATCACGCGCCGAAGTCGTGGGCTCGTGAGGGCGATTGAGCCTTCCCCGATGGGGTGAAGGCTAGCGCTCGCATCCGGTAAAACACCCCGGACGAGTGGTTGCCGGTCGTGAGTGGCGGTCCGTGGTTCACCCTGTGCGACTCTTGCCCGGTGTTGCGGTCTGAGGGTGCTTACGGGGGCTTCCGCTATGGGTGTTGAGGGGCGGGACGAATCGCTTGAGAGTCCTGGCGGTGCCGGGCAGGTCGGCGGCGGCCCGGAGGTCGGTGGTCTGCCCGCGCGGCAGGTGCCCAGCCAGGGCGGGCCGGGCCGCACGAGCGGTGACGCCGAGGGCGGGACCGTGCTTCCCGGGCCGTGGCCGCCTGCGGATGCCGAGGACGCGGGCGTCCCGTTGCAGCGCGAGGGTGGCAGCGCGCCGCTGACGGAATCGGCCCAGCCGCCGCAGTCGCCTTCCGCCGAGGCCCTGACGGCCTCCGACGCGGCGCTGATCCAGCGGATGCGGGCGGGTGACGACAGCGCGTACGAAGCGCTCTACCGGCGGCACTCGGAAGCCGTGCGCCGGTATGCGCGTACCTGCTGCCGGGACGCGCACACCGCGGACGATCTGACGGCCGAGGTCTTCGCGCGCACGCTGCAGGCGGTGCGCGGAGGCGCTGGTCCCGAGCAGGCCGTGCGGGCCTATCTGCTGACGACCGTACGACGCGTCGCCGCGGCCTGGACAAAGACGGCCAAGCGCGAGCAACTGGTCGAGGACTTCGCGCTGTTCGCCGCCGAGTCCGCCCGGCCGTCGGACGGGTCGAACGAGGACACCCTGGATCTGGGAGCCGACGTACGGGCCATGCACGAGGCCGAGCAGACGCTGGCCATGCAGGCCTTTCGCAGTCTGCCCGAGCGCTGGCAGGCCGTGCTCTGGCACACCACGGTCGAGGAGGAGTCGCCGAGCGAGGTCGCGCCGCTGTTCGGGCTGACGCCCAACGCCACGGCGGTGCTGGCCAGCAGAGCCCGCGAGGGGCTCAAGCAGGCCTATCTGCAGGCGCATGTGAGCTCCGCCCTGACAGCGGGTGGTGACTGCGCGCACTACGCAGACCGCCTCGGCGCGTACGCCCGCGGCGGTCTGCGCATGCGGGCCGAGCGGGGGCTGCGCAAGCATCTGGAGGATTGCGCGAAGTGCCGGGTCGCCGCCGGTGAGTTGAACGACGTCAATGCCGGGATTCCCGCGCTGCTTCCGGTCGCGGTCATCGGCTGGATCGCCGGTGGGTTCACGCTCAAGGCCGCCGGCCTGGTGGCGGGTGGCGCGGCAGGTGCGGCGGGTGCGGGGGCGGCTGCCGCCGCGAGTGGCGGGAGCGCGTCCGGTGGGGCCGCCGGGGCCGCCGGGGCGGAGGCGATGGGTGCGCCCGCGAAGGCGGCGATCGCGGCGGCGGTGGCTGTCGCGGTGGCCGCGGGCGTGGTGTTCGCCCTCGCCGGGGACGAGCCGAAGCCCGAGCCGAAGCCGCCGGTGGCCAAACCGCCGGTCGCGCAGCCCGTCGTACCGCAGAAGCCGAAGCCCGAGCCGAAGCCGCCGGCGCCGGAGCCGCCGGTGGTGCCGGTCGCGAAGCCGTCTCCCACGCCGAAGCCGACGCCTCCGAAGGCGAAGCCGACGCCCGCGCCCAAGCCGCCCGCGCCGAAGCCTCCGCCACCGCCTCCGCCGGAGCCGCCGGTGAAGACCACTCCCCCGCCGAAGCCGGCCCCGCCACCTCCTCCTCCGCCGCCGCCGCCACCGATCGCGCCGGTCGTCTACCAGGTGAACCGGCTGGATTACGGGGTGTTCGGCGATCACACCAAGCCCGAGGTGCGGATCGCCGAGAGCAGTTGGCTGTGGCAGCGGGACGGCATGTCGATCGGCGGGAAGCAGTACGGGCACGGCGTGACCGTGCACGGGGCGTCCTCGGTGACCATCGACCTCAATCGCCGTTGCACGACGTACGACGCGGTGGCCGGTGTCGACGACATGACGATGGGGCTCGGGGCGGTGCGGTTCTCCGTGTACGGGGACGGGGCGCTGCTGTGGAAGTCGAAGGTGGTGCGGGGGGATGGCGCGGCGGTGCCGGTGCATGCGGATGTGTCCGGGCGCGAGACGGTTCGGCTCGTGGTCGAGCCGGACGACCCGTTCAGCTCGGTGGTGCTTTCGGACTGGGCCCAAGCGCGGATCAGCTGCGGGGAGTAGGTGGGGTGCGGGGCTTGTCCCCTACCCGCCCTTCCCGAAACTGGGGCTCCGCCCCAGACCCCGGTCCTCAAACGCCGGACGGCTGAAATGACGGGGTGAGGGAGCGGGCGGCGGCGTCACGCCCCGGTGCGGGTCCGCAAGCGCCGGACGGGCTGAAATCGCGCGGCATCGCTGACATGGCGCGCCATCCGGCATCCGACAACCCGCGCCGCAGGCGGCCGCCCCGCCTCGCCCGGCCCGCAGGCCGGAGCGCGGCAGGAAGCGCAGGTCGGGGACAGCACCGCGCGCGCACGCCCGACGCACCAGCTGCGACGCGGCGGAAAAACACAGGTCCCGACACCAATCGCGCATGCACCCCCGCCCCACCCACCGCCGCGCGGCGAAGACCCGCCCCACCCACCGCCGCACGGCGAAGAACTGCAAGGCCGAGGGTCGCGCCGCAGGGCGTGGGTCCGGGTTACAGGCTTCGCCGTGGTGGGACTCCGCCTGCTACTGCTCGCTGGCGTGGGGCCGCCGTGCCTGTCCAGCAGGTGCCTCGCCGTGAGACCAGGCGGCGTAGCCACAGCTCCGTGGAGACCAGGTCGGCCAGGCCGTCGAGCGGGACCCGTTCGCCCTCCGCCGCCGCTCTCAGCGCCTTGCGCACGACGCGTGCCTCGACGATGCCCGCGTCGGCCAGCAGTGGTGCGTCGAACAGCGCGATCAAGTCATCCACCGCCGCCCGCAGTCCGACCCGGTCGGCCGCCGCCGACGAGGCGTGCGAGGTGGCGCCCCAGCCCGCGGGCAGGTCCTGGACACCCGCGCCGGACAGGACCGTACGCAGGATCGCGGCGCGTGCGCCCGGCTGGACGCGGAGGGCTTCGGGGAGGGTGCGGGCGGCCCGTACGACCTGGTTGTCGAGGAAGGGCGCGTGCAGCCGCTGGCTGCGGACCTCCGCGGCCTGCTCGAACACCCGGTGATCGGACGCGGCGCGGGTCAGCGCGCCACGCGCGCGTGCCTCGCCGGGTCGCTGTATCGACGAGGGGCGCGCCGCGGAGCCCTGGAGGCGAACCGATACTTCAGCGAGCGCCTCGCCGGTCAGCCAGCGCGCGGCCGGGCCGGGACGGCTCCAGGCGAGCGCGGCGAGCGACGCGTCGAGCGCGCCCGCGCCGTTGCCCGCGCCCCACGCGCCCGGCTCGTCGAAGCGGCGTTCCATCAGGCGGGTGGCCGCCTCCTCGATGCCGGTGCGGTACGGCGTACGGGCGAGGCGGCGGGCCGCGCGGTAGACGGTCAGCGGGAGGAACAGCGAGTGCGCGGAGGGCCCTTCGACCTTGGCGAGCGCCGCGACCGGGCGCAGCAGGTCACGGCGGCGGCGGTCCATGAGGAGATCGGCGAGGCGGGCGGGGTGTGCGTCGAGGACCTGACGGGCGCCGTGCCCGGTGAAGTGGTCGGCGCTGCCCGCGGCGAGTCGGCGGCGGTGCCGCTCGGCCGTGACCAGGGACGGGCCGGGCTCGTCGGTGAGGGGACCGCTGTCCAGGTCGGCGTACGGGAGGGCCTCTTCGCCCCCTGCGACGACGACGTGGTGCAGCCGGGGGTTGGCGGCGATGGCGCCGGCCCGTTCCAGCTCGGCTTCGCGGCCGTGCGGGTCGGAGGCCAGGTCGTTGAACGTGACGGCGAGGAGACGCTCCCCCGCGCCCGTGCCGTGGCCCAGGACCGTGCCGGGCATACCGGGGAGGCCCGCGGCGAGGAGCGCGAGGGTCGCCGACGCGCTGCCGCCGGAGAGGTCGGCGCCGATGCCGGGGACGGGTGCGCCGCGGGCCGCGCGGCGTTCCGCGGGCCCCATGCCGGGCACCGGGCCCGGGTCGGGCGCCATGGTCTCCGGGGCGTGCCGGGGTGCGGTGAGCCTGGCCCGTACCGCTTCGACGAGCGCGTCGCGCACCAGGTCCACCGCGCGCTCGGGGTCGAGTTGGGGCGCGGCGACGGCCAGGGACGCCACCTGTTCGTAGCCGGTGATCTCGCGGGAGCCCTCGCGCAGGACGAGGGCGTGGCCGGGCGGGATGCGCCGCACACCCGCGTACGGGGTGCCGTCGCGCAGGGCCTCGGGCACGTCGGGGCAGGCGAGCAGCGCCGCGAGGTGGCCGATGTCCAGCTGTGCCTCGATGAGGTCGGCGAGTGGAAGCGCGGCGGTGGCGTACGCGGTGCCATTGGCCCAGGGCGTGTAGAAGACGGGGCGGGCTCCTGCCAGGTCACCGACGACGGTGATCCGTCTGCCGACCTGGACGACGACCGTATAACTGCCGGACCACGCGGTGAGGTGCCGCAGTGCGCCGCCGCGCGCCGCGAAGAGGCCGACGCGCAGTTGTTCGTCCGATGCTCCACAACAGCCGAGGACGGCAAGGCGGGTGAAGGTGTCGACGGTGATGGTGCGGACCTCGTCGGGGCGCCAGTCACCGACCGCCCACAGTGGGTCGGGGTCGCCCCAGAGGAGTTGGGAGCCGACGGGGTGCACGGTGCGTGCCTCTTCGTCGGGTCCGCCGGCCGGGCCCACCACGCCTGCTGTCCCGACCGCGCCGACCGATCCGACCTGCCCGACCGTTCCGAAGTTCGCGGCGATACTGCTCCACCCCACCAACCACCGCATCGCCGCCTCCACAGGCTGTGGAAAAACCAAACCGCACGCATCGAAGTCGCTTGGGGACCATGCTGCCACGACAACGGCGTACTGGAGGGGCTACGGGATGCGCGCGGGCAAGTCAATGGGGCCTCTGCGCGCGACGCTTGAGCGAATCGCCACAAACATCCGTGTGTCGACCGGCGTTGGGGCTCAAGTGACGGGACGACAGTTGTGCCGACTGCGCGGGCCGCGAAACGGCTCCGGGACCGGCCTGGAACGGCACCGGACGACAGTCGTGATTCAGCCATTCTCACGGCAGGCGAAGGCCATGGGTGAACGCACAGTCCGGGAGGCGGTGTTCGCCTCCCGGACCGGTCCGCCGCCCGCGGGGATGTAGGCGGCGGAGTCCCCCAGCCCACTGGATCCAGTGCAGCGGGCCGACCCACGCGACTTCCATGGAAGCGCTCCCGTCCCGCCCCGAGGAGAGCGCAGGCCGGGCGCACTGCCACACACACGGAGCACGGGACGCGTCCTGGGAGCTTCCTCCCGAACAACAATCTCGCCATCCGGAACGCCGCCTCTTAACGGTCGGGATGCGGAGAACTACGCTGGGTGCAACTGATGTCCTGCGCGGGGCGCATATTCCGGCTGGGCTGGCCGCGTGGTTGTGCGGGCGGGAAAGCCGGGAATGTCCCGCCGGACGGCCGTCTGTGTCGAGGGGTGGCGCATGTCCAGGGAGCAACGCGGGCCGAACGAAAAGCTCGGCACGGTTCTCGCCCTCGCGGGAATCAGCAACGCAGGCCTGGCGAGGCGGGTCAACGACCTCGGGTCCCAGCGTGGCCTGACACTGCGGTACGACAAGACTTCGGTGGCCCGGTGGGTCTCCAAGGGCATGGTGCCGCAGGGCGCCGCGCCCCATCTGATCGCCGCGGCGATCGGCGCCAAGCTCGGGCGTCCCGTGCCGCTGCACGAAATCGGCCTCGCGGACGCCGATCCGGCGCCCGAGGTCGGGCTCGCCTTCCCGCGTGACGTGTCGGCGGCGGTGCGTTCGGCGACCGAGCTGTACCGGCTGGATCTGGCTGGCAGGCGGGCGGGCAGCGGCGGAATCTGGCAGTCCCTGGCCGGCTCCTTCGCGGTCAGTGCGTACGCCACCCCCGCGTCGCGCTGGCTGATAACCCCGGCCGACTCGTCGGTCGCGCGGGACTCCACCGCCGCCGAGAGCGCGTCGGACGCGACGCCGCTGCGGGTCGGGCACAGCGATGTGGTGAAGCTGCGGGAAGCGGCCGAGGACGCACGGCGCTGGGACTCCAAATATGGCGGAGGGGACTGGCGTTCGTCCATGGTCCCGGAGTGCCTGCGTGTTGACGCGGCGCCCTTGTTACTCGGCTCCTACAGCGACGAGGTGGGCCGCTCGCTGTTCGGGGCGACGTCCGAACTGACCAGGCTGGCCGGGTGGATGGCCTTCGACACCGGTCAGCAGGAGGCCGCCCAGCGCTACTACATCCAGGCGCTGCGGCTCGCGCGGGCGGCGGCCGATGTGCCGCTCGGCGGGTACATCCTGGCGTCGATGTCGCTCCAGGCGACGTACCGGGGCTTCGCCGACGAGGGCGTGGACCTGGCGCAGGCGGCCGTCGAGCGCAACCGGGGGCTCGCCACCGCCCGCACCATGAGCTTCTTCCGGCTGGTCGAGGCGCGCGCCCACGCGAAGGCGAGCGACGCGCAGGCGGCCGGCGCCGCGCTGAAGGCGGCGGAGGGCTGGCTGGAGCGCTCGCGGGACGGCGATCCCGATCCGACGTGGCTGGGCTTCTACTCCTACGACCGGTTCGCGGCCGATGCCGCCGAGTGCTACCGCGACCTGAAGGCGCCGCGCCAGGTGCGCCGCTTCACGGAGCAGGCGCTGTCGCGGCCGACGGAGGAATTCGTGCGCTCGCACGGGCTGCGTCTCGTGGTGTCGGCCGTCGCCGAGCTGGAGTCGGGAAACCTGGACGCGGCGTGCGCGGCGGGGACGCGGGCGGTGGAAGTCGCGGGGCGGATCTCGTCGGCGCGGACCACGGAGTACGTACGGGACCTGCTGCACCGGCTGGAGCCGTACGGCGACGAGCCACGGGTCGCGGAACTGCGGGAGCGGGCGCGGCCACTGCTGGTGGCACCCGCGTAGGGCCTCGGGCCGGGGCCGGGCGGCCTCCGCCTCCCGTGGCGGAGGCCGCCCGGTCCCGGTTCGAGGGCATTGTCAGTGGGCCGGTGCATCATCGGTAGTCCGGGGCGCGCTCCCTGCGCTTCTCGGGGTACACGGCCGGGGTGGGAGGTGATTCCGATGACGCACGAGGGACGCGACAGGTACGGCCGCTACGACTGCGATGTGCTGGTCGTCGGCGGCGGCATCGTCGGGCTCTCCTCCGCGTACGCGATCACGCGCGCCGCGCCGGGCACGCGCGTGGTGGTGCTGGAGAAGGAGCGGGGCCCCGCCTTGCACCAGACCGGGCGCAACAGTGGGGTCATCCACAGCGGCATCTATTACCGGCCGGGCTCGCTGAAGGCGAGATACGCGGTGCGGGGCGCGGCGGAGATGGTCAAGTTCTGCGCGGAGCACGGCATCGCGCACGAGATCACCGGCAAGCTGATCGTCGCCACCGGGCGCGCGGAGCTGCCGAGGCTGCACGCGCTGGTGCAGCGCGGCCGGGAGAACGGGATTCCGGTGCGGGAGCTCGGCCCGGCGCAGATCGCGGAGTACGAGCCGGAGGTGCGGGGCCTGGCCGCGATCCGGGTGGGCTCGACCGGGGTGTGCGACTTCGGGGCGGTCGCCGCGCAGCTCGCGGAGAGTGTGTGCGCGTCGGGTGCGGAGATCCGTTACGGCGCGGAGGTCACCGCCGTCGACCGGCGCCCCTGGGGCGTCGCGGTGCGCACATCGGACGGCGCGGTGCTGCGGGCGCGGGTCCTGGTGAACTGCGCGGGGCTGCACTGCGACCGGGTGGCGCGGCTCGCGGGCGACGATCCGGGGATGCGGATCGTGCCGTTCCGGGGGGAGTACTACGAGCTGGCCCGGCCCGAGCTGGTCCGGGGCCTGGTGTATCCGGTGCCGGATCCGGCGTTCCCGTTCCTCGGGGTGCATCTGACCCGGGGCATCGGAGGAAGCGTCCACGTCGGGCCGAACGCGGTGCCCGCGCTGGCCCGTGAAGGGTACGCCTGGTCGTCGATCCGGCCGCGGGAGCTGGCAGGCACGCTGGGCTGGCCCGGATCCTGGCGGATAGCCCGGCGGCACTGGCGCTACGGCGCGGGCGAGCTGCACCGCTCCTTGTCGAAGCGGGCCTTCACCGAGGCGGTGCGCAGGCTGCTGCCGGCCGCGACCGAGGCGGACCTGCGGGTGGCCCCGGCGGGGGTACGGGCGCAGGCGGTGCTGCGGGACGGGACGCTGGTCGACGACTTCCTGATCCGCCAGGCGCCGAGAACGATCCACGTCCTGAACGCGCCTTCCCCCGCGGCGACGGCGGCGCTGCCGATCGGGCGGCAGGTGGCCCGCCGGGCGCTGGGGGTTTTGGGGGTGGGGTAGGAGGCGGCTGGGTGTGCGGGTCGGTTCGGTCCCCAGTTTCGGGAAAGGGCGGGTAGGGGGAACAGCCCGCCGCAGGCGCACCCGCACCCCCGTACCCCGCCCCCGTAGAATCGACGCATTGTGTCTGAGTCTCCCGATACGCGCCCCGCCGCGCCCACCGCGCTCCCCGCAGCCCTTCACCGGCCCAAGGGTGAGCCCCGCTTTCCCGGTGGCCCCGCGCCCGACCCCGCCGGGTCTCACCATGAGCGGCGGATTCGTAGTTTCCAGCCGCGGCGCAGCCGGGTCACCGCCGGGCAGGTCGACGCGCTGGAGCGGCTGTGGGCCCGGTGGGGGCTGGACATCGACGGGCTGGACGTCCTCGACCTGGACAAGCTCTTCGGGGGCGGCGGGCTGCCCGTGGTCCTGGAGATCGGGTTCGGGATGGGCGAGGCCACCGCGCAGATGGCCACCGACGACCCCGCCACCGGCATCCTCGCCGTCGACGTGCACACCCCGGGCCAGGGCAACCTGCTCGCCCTCGCCGAGCGCGCCGAACTGACCAACCTCCGGGTGGCGAACGGCGACGCGATCATCCTGCTCCGCGAGATGCTTCCGCCCGCCTCCCTGGCCGGATTGCGCGTCTACTTCCCCGACCCCTGGCCGAAGAAGCGCCACCACAAGCGGCGCCTCATCCAGCCGGAGTTCCTGGACCTGGCGGCCACCCGCCTCGCGCCCGGCGCGGTGCTCCACTGTGCGACCGACTGGGAGCCGTACGCCGAGCAGATGCTCGAAGTGCTCACCGCGCACCCCGAGTTCGAGAACACCCGGCCGGACGGCGATTACGCGCCACGGCCCGCCTTTCGGCCACTTACCCGGTTCGAGGGCCAGGGTCTCGACAAGGGCCACGCCGTGCACGACCTGCTGTTCCGCCGCGTGTAGGCCCCGCCGGGGCTCAGGGCGGCATCGCCAGGTGTCAGTGCCGCTCGTTAGGGTCGACGGGTGTACGAGTCGCCTCCGCGCCCCCGGCAGGATCCGGCGGTCCCGGACTGTGAGCAGCAGCCGCAGTTCGCCGCCGTACCGTCGCGTGCGCACTGGCGTTATAAGCCCCGCCGCTCCTTCTGGCACAGGAAGGCGGTGCGCGCGGGCGGGGTGATCACGCTGCTCGCGCTCTGCGCCCTGGTGATCCTGGCCATCGTCCGCGACCAGACGGGCACCCAGGGCTTCCTGGTCGGTCTCGGCCTGGCCGTGCTGCCGGTGCCGTTGCTGATCACGGCGTTCCGCTGGCTGGGCCGGGTGGAGCCTGGCCCCTGGCGGAATCTGTTCTTCGCCTTCGCCTGGGGCGCGTTCGCCGCCGCTCTCGTCGCGATCATCGCGAACAGTTTCGCGACCCGCTGGATAGCGACCGCCACCGCGGATCCGGCCGGCGCCGACACCCTCGGCGCCACGGTGATAGCCCCGGTCGTGGAGGAGAGCGCGAAGGCGGCGGCGCTCCTGCTGATCTTCCTTTTCCGCAGACGCGACTTCAACGGGATCGTCGACGGAGTGGTCGTCGCGGGCTTCACCGCGACGGGCTTCGCCTTCACCGAGAACATCCTCTATCTCGGCAACGCCTTCGGTCAGGACCAGGAGATGGGCGCCTCGGGCTTCGCGTCGGTGACGGCGGCGACCTTCTTCGTACGCATCGTCATGTCACCGTTCGCGCACCCGCTGTTCACCGTGCTCACGGGCATAGGCTTCGGCCTCGCCGCGCTCGCGCCGCACCGGGGGCGGGTCCGCCGTATCGCGCTGCCCCTGCTCGGCCTGGCCTTCGCGATGGGCATGCACGCCCTGTGGAACGGTTCGGGGACCTTCGGTGAGTACGGCTTCTACGCGGTGTACGCCATTTTCATGGTCCCCGCCTTCGGTCTGCTCACCTGGCTGGCGGTGTGGACGCGCCAGCGCGAGCTGCACACCGTCTCCGCCGCGCTGCCCGCCTACGCGCGCGCGGGCTGGCTGGGCGCCCACGAGCCGCTCGCGCTGTCCTCCATGCGGGCCCGCTCGGTGGCGCGCGACGCCGCTGCCCGGGTGCACGGTGGCCGGGCGGCGGCTCGTACGGTCGCCGAGTACGAGGCCTTCGCGACCTCCCTGGCCTTTCTGCGCCACCGGGCCCGGCGCGGTCGGGTGGGCGCGGACTTCGCGGCGCGCGAGCAGGAGCTGCTGCACCACCTGTGGCAGCGGAAGGATGTGGCCGGGCCCGCGCTGGAGTACGCGGCGCGGGCGACGGGCCGGGTGTGGGCGGCGCCGCCGAGGGCGCCGTTCCACCCCGCCGCGCCCCACCACGCCGCGCCGCCGTATCGGCCCGCGCCTCCTCCGTACCGGCCCACGCCTGCCTACCGGCCCGTTCCGCCGCAGCGGCCCGCGCCGGGGCCGGGCCATGCCCCCCACCAGGACTACGCGGCGTACAACCCGTATCGGCAGCAGTAGCCGCCAACGGGCCGCCTCACGCGGACGGACGGACGGCGGACGGACGGCGGACGGACGGCGGGTCGGCGTCGGTCAGGCCGAAGCGGCCGTGAGCTGGGACAGCTCGGTGTCCGACAGCTTCAGCTCGGCCGAAGCCAGCAGGGCCGGCAGCTGCTCGACCGTCCGGGCACTGGCCAGCGGCGCCACCACGGTCGGTTGCGCCGCCAGCCAGGCCAGCGCGACGGTCGCGACCTCGGCGCCGTGCGCCGTGGCCACCGAGTCGAGCGCCACGAGCACCTTCTGCCCGCGTTCCGTCTCCAGGTGCTTGGCCGCACCGGTGGCGCGTGCGCTGTCGACGGTCGCGCCGGGCCGGTACTTGCCGGTGAGGAAGCCCGAGGCGAGTGCGAAGTACGGGACGGCGGACAGGCCAGCGGCGGCGGCGGTGTCCTGGAGTTCGCCCTCGTAGGTGTCGCGCGAGACGAGGTTGTAGTGCGGCTGGAGGGCGACATAGCGCGCCAGCCCTTCCTGCTCCGAGAAGGCCAGGGACGCCCGGAGGCGTTCGGCGCTGATGTTGGAGGCGGCGATCGCGCGGACCTTGCCGTCCTTCACCAGCTGGTCGAGAGCGGTGATGATCTCCTCGACGGGCACGGTCTCGTCGTCGAAGTGCGTGTAGTAGAGGTCGATGTGGTCGGTGCCGAGCCGACGCAGCGACTCGTCGGCGGCGGCCTTGATGTTCGTACCGGCCAGCCCCTTGTACGAGGGGTGGGCGCCGACCTTGGTGGCGACGACGACCTCGGAGCGGTTGCCTCGCGAGGCGAGCCAGCGGCCGAGGACGCGCTCGGACTCGCCGCCCTCGTTGCCCGGGGCCCAGGCCGAATAGGAGTCGGCGCTGTCGACGAAGTTGCCGCCCCCGGCGACGTACGCGTCGAGGACGGCGAAGGACTGCGCCTCGTCGGCGGTCCAGCCGAAGACGTTGCCACCGAGGGCGAGCGGGAAGACGGCGAGCTCGGAGCTGCCCAGCTTGCGGAGAGAAGTCATGGGTTGATCAACCGCATGGCGGGCACATGCATTCCCCGGCCGGCTCCGGGACTCCCGCAGCCGGCCCGAGGTCTCAGACGTTGAGGCCCTTGCCGCGCAGCCAGGACGCGGGGTCGACGCCGTCGCCGCCGGGTGTGTGCACTTCGAGGTGCAGGTGCGGGCCCGTCACATTGCCGGTGGCGCCGACGTTGCCGATGGTGTCGCCCGTGCCGACGTCGCCCGAGGTGACGCTCATCGAGGAGAGGTGGCAGTACCAGATCTCCGTACCGTCATCGAGTTCGAGGACGATGCGGTAGCCGTAGGAGCCCGACCAGCCCGCCGACTTGATGGTCCCGCCGTGCACGGCCTTGACCGGCGTGCCCGTCGGGGCAGCGAAGTCGAGCCCGGTGTGCTGACCGGAGGACCACATCGAGCCGGACTGGCCGTAGGTGGAGGTGAGCGTGTACGAGGAGGTCGGCAGGGAGTAGCTGGCGGCCAGCTTCGCGAGCCGCTTCGCCTCGGCCTTGGCCTTGGCCGCTTCCTCCGCCTTGCGCTCCTTCTCGGCGGCGTCGGCCTTCGCCTCGTCCTGCTGGGACTTCGCATCCGCCGCGGCCTGCTCGGCGGCGGCCGACTCGGCGGCCTGCGCGACGTCGGCGTCCGCGGCGGCCTGCTGCTGGTCGGCCTGCTGGAGTATGCGGGCGCGGAGCAACTCGCCGGCGTCGGTGGTGCCCTGCTGCGCGTCGGCGGTGCTGATACCGGCGGTGGTGAGCGGGGTGGCGGCGACGACCGCTTCGCCCGTGGTGACGCCGGAGTCTTTCGCGTCGCCGGAGAACAGGGCGCCTACGCCGGGAAGGGACTTGGCGTCGGGCAGCGAGTCGGTGATGGCGTCCGGAAGGGAGATCGAGACGGCCGGCTTGTCCTGCGCGGTGGCGATGCCGCCCGCGCCGACGGCGGCGATGACTCCGACACCCAGAACCGTGGAGCTGCGGGCGATGCCACCGCGCTGCTTGGCCACGCGGTGCTTGCCGCGCACGGGACGAATGGAGTCCTCGGTGGGATTCCACTCTTCCCAAGTACCCTCCCCGCGAATGAGGTCGGCGGGGTCGTTCGGCACCCCGTAGGGGGGCAGGGGGGCCACGGGGGCAGGGGTGTTGGACGCCACGGAGGCGTGCTCCTTTCCTTCCTTCTCGCCTACCGGGTTAGCTGACGGGTTCGGAGCAGGAAGGTCTCCTACGGGCCAGGTTCGGCCCGATTCACCCCAAGGAACATGGTTCCCCGGTTCCCTTGCGGAATTCGGCGCATGCACACGGTGTCGCCTCTTGCGACGACTGGGACAACCGCGCTGCGTTATCGAACGTTAATAGAGACCCGGTCCGGTTCCAAGCTGTTCCTGGTGATCGTTAACGTCTTCGCCACAGACTTAGCGGGACACAATCGGTCACAACGGGTCGAGTTGATCGACACTCAGCAAACATCGATTTCTTGACGGTTCGTCAATTGTTACGCGCAGCGGTGCGCTACGACTACGGAGCGTCGCAGCAAGGCGGAACGCGACCTTTCCAGCGTCCTCAGGGACCGGAGCGCGTCCCGGATCCATCGCCGGATTCATCGCCGAACCCACTGCCGGGCGCCGCACGGGGTGGCCCGCCGTCGGGCGCGCCCGCTGCCGCGCCTCCTGCCCCTGCCCCGCGCCCCGGCCCGCCCGCTGCCGCCGGTCTCTGCCGCTCGGCCCGCCTGACGATCTCCACGGTCCTGCGCCGGTCCTGCTGCCCCTCGGAGGGCCGCCCGACCGCCAGCAGCGCCATGTCGTCCGTGGACCCGCCACCGGTGTGCAGCCGTACGTCGTCGATGAGCGCGCCCAGCAGCTCCTCGGGCCCGGGAAAGATCCGGCCGCGCAGCCGCGCCTGCGGGTCGTAGAAGACGCCCGCCGCGTCGCGGGCCTCGGACAGGCCGTCCGTGTAGAGGAGCAGCGTGGCCCCCGCCGGGTAGGGGTGCTCCTGCGCCCGGTCCGGCCAGGCCCCCAGCTCGGCCATCCCCAGCGGCAGCGCGGGCTCGACCGGCTCGATGACGTCCAACGCCCCGTCGGCGTACAGCAGCAACGGCTCGGGGTGGCCGCGGTTGACCAGCCGTAGGACTCCACGGTCCCGAGAGATCTCGGCGAGCACGGCGGTGGTGAAGCCCTCGAACGCGTCGAGGCCGTCGCGCCGGGTCCCTTCGCGCGCCAGCGCCCGCTCCAGCCGCTGCGCGACGCCCTCCAGCGAGGACTCCTGCTCGGCGGCCTCGCGAAAGGCTCCGATGACCACCGCGACGGCCTCCACGGCGTCCATCCCCTTGCCCCGGACGTCCCCCACCACCAGGCGCACGCCGTACGGCGTTTCCTGCACGGCGAAGAGGTCGCCGCCGATGAAGGCGTCCGCCTGCGCCGCCTCGTAGCGCGCCGCGACGTACAGCCCGGCGATCCGGTCGGCGGGCGTGGGCAGCACGGCACGCTGGGCCGCCTCGGCGATCTCCCGGGCGGAGGCCAGCTCGCGGTCGCTGCGCCGCACGACACGGTTGATGACCACCGCGAGGGCGGCCACGGTGACCACGGTGACCAGCTCGGTGGCGGCCTCGACCTGTGTCGCGGTCTGCGTACGAACGTGCAGCCCGGCGATGGCCAGGGTCGAGGCGATCCCGGTCAGCACGGTGTTGCTGAGGGAGAAGAGCGGGGCGGCGATCAGCGGGGCGGCGGCGAAGAGGGGCGACGCCGTGAAGTTCGACGGGGTCATGAGGTCGAAGAACAAACCGCCGACGATCAGCAGTGCGGGCATAGCCCGGACGAACCGCCGGGTCGTACGGGCACCCGCCCCACCCGCTGTGCCTTGCTTCCCCACCTGTGGTCTCCTGCCAGTCCGCGCCCGGTTGCGGACGGTACCGCGCCCCACCCAGGCTGGCCGCAGCCGCGCCGGACGGCTAACCGAGGTCGGCCAATTGGGGGACGGACTGGCAGTGGGGGCGTACCGGGGCACGACAAAGGCCCGGACTCATTGAGTCCGGGCCTTCATCCACTACTTCAGTAGCGGGGGCAGGATTTGAACCTACGACCTCTGGGTTATGAGCCCAGCGAGCTACCGAGCTGCTCCACCCCGCGTCGGTAAACCTGACTCTACGCCATCCGTGGAGCACCGCTCCACCACTTTCCCCGGGGCGCCGCGCCACCGTGCCGCAGGGCGGTGATTTGGGGAGCGACCGCCGGGGCAGCCCACGGGGCATGGGCGGGGCGTGGCCCGTGAAACAGAATCAACCCCAGATCAGATGCTCCCTGACCTGGGGCTGAGCGGTAGGCCGTGTGGGACTCGAACCCACAACCAACGGATTAAAGTCCAGGAAGAATCATGCTGGGTGGTATCGACCGCACCCCTTCTGTCCTGTTTCCCTGGGTCAGCGAAGTTCGCCTTGTCGGCCAGTCCAGCCGATGATCGGAGGGTGCCAGCGCGTCCGCTCACGCATCCAGCCTTTCCGACCAGCGCACCTTTGTGTCACAAGTAAGCAAACTGAGACCACGGCGAAGGTAGCCAGATGAGGCCCGACTGCTGAGTGGTTCAGCTGGGAACGGACCGTGAGGCAGTCCACTCATGCCCTGCGGCGCTCCGAGGCGCACGGTGCCGTTCGCCGAGCACGAATCTTGCGGAGAACCTGTTCCAAAGGCTCACTGAAGCCCACGTGATGCACTTGAAACTCATCGACTTCCTCGGTCTCGATGTGCCGAAACGCCACAAGCTCTTCGATTGTCGCCGGGGCGTCGGCGAAGTACTCCTTGAGTGGAGTCGATCGAATCCCGGCGCCTCCTCCCATTCAATCTTGGCAATGATGGCACCCGAATCGATGTCGGGACCGTCATCACTCCATGTCTCCGTGTAGCCACCTTGAGGGAAATCACGTGCCGTTCAGACGCTCGGAAAGTCCCGCACGGTGCCAAGGGCAAAAGCGCTGGTCTACTCAACCGTTCTGAGCGGCCTTCAGGCGCGCCGGTTGGCGAGAGTGCGGCTCAGAGGGTGGGCGCTTGCCCTCCCGTTGAGGGGGCCGCCGTGATGGCCGCCCACCTGCTCTGCCTGCCTTGGCTCGCACCGCTGTTGTAGAACAGGGTGACTACCTGTTGGGCTTCTTGATCTATTCCATCCCGTAGAAGCTTCGGGTGTCCGAGCCGCCGGTGAGGAAGAAGCCCCCGGCAGATCGCTACATAGCTGCGGAACTACGAGATGTCCCCCGAGGAGCGGGGGCGGTTCTGAGCAACGATGGAAGCCGCGTCTCGTCCCGGCGGGAGCCGCCACTCAACTACGTGCAGGCCGGCCAACTCGATGATCTCCTCGGGCACACCCAACCGGTGCAGAGGCGTGGCTCCATGCCGGTCGAGCCAGGCGATGCGTCTCGCCTGCTCACGCGGCTCAAGGTCCCGCCACGAATCAAGGGCTACCCCGGGCTCTAGCGATGCACCCTGCGATCGCTGAACCACGACGTGCCGCACGAGCGGCATGTATTCCACCGGGTCCCGCGCAAGAGCAACAAGGCACCAGGCAGTCGAGTCGGACATAGACGCACCGTGCGCAGCCATGAGACGTCGAGCCCTCCACTGCCAGAGTGGGGCGAGGAGCCATCTGGCCCGTCGCGGCCTCACTTCCGATCCCCAGAAAGCCACGCCAAACGTCTGACCGCAGTGGAATGAGCCGAAGCACACTGAACGAACATCAGCTCGCACGCTCCTCATTCCCGGAGCTGGATGTTTCAAGCTGAAGCTCGCGCTTCCGCTGCTCTTCCTTCAGCCGTTCCACATAACGCGCAAACATCCTAAGCCGTTCAGCCTCAGGAAGTGGCGGCTCGCCATCACGGCCAGCGTATTCGTCGAGCATGAATTGCGAGGCATTGTAGTGCTTCTCGATATCATCTGCTGTGGATTGAAGATTGTATCCACGCTCGCGAAATTTGAAATAGCCGGTCACCCCTGCCGAAATTCCGACAAACGCACTGAGGGAAGCTGCAGAAATGCGCAACACCTGACTACTTCCCTCATTCATCGCCGCAAGCGTCGAGGTGACGATTGACCCAGTGATGATGACGCCCTGGAAGAAGTTATTAATCTGTCGATTCTTGTTCGCTGATTTCCGATATTGATCAATCAGATCAAGCGAGGCTTCGCGATAGATACGAAGCCCGGAAGGTGAGTCAAGAGGTAGCTTGGCGGCGGCAGTCTGTCGATCCTGGAGGGCATTGCGCAGCGCACCCGTTCGGTCGACAACCTTCTTGCGGTTCTTCCATAGTGCCCACCCCATCAATATCCAAAGACAGTTGACGATGATGAGGCCAGCCCAGCGAGTGAACACAGGCTGCGTCTTCCACAGCCCCACGATAACTGTGTAACCGAGGAGGAAGGTAAGTACGACCCCGCCCAGCAGACACAGAACATAGATTCTCTGGAAGGTCCGCGAGGTCCTCAGGTCATCTTCTATCTCGTCAAATTTCTTGACGCTACTTCGGTATTCTTCCTGCCGCCGAGCCTCATCTGCCTCAGAGATGCTATTCGGCTCAATACTTCCCTGACTCACTCGCAGCCCCCACCTAGTTCCAACCACCCCAGTGGCAACTGAAAGCCCGCAGCTTTCAGCGACACAAGTGGGCGATCGTAAAACTGGCCCCTCAAACGGGCAAGAGCGACTTACGATCCATTACTACACGGAAGAATCACGCCAAGATCTCTATGGCAAGAAATAACCCATCCCAACAGGCATGATTTTCATCGAGGTTAGATACAGGCCATGATCGAAATTTAACGATCCCTTACAGTTGGTTTCCGAGAAGAAATATTACTCTCCATGGGAAATGGATCGCGGGGTAGACAGGCGCACGCAGCTCCTGGTGAGACGCGTACGTCCTTGCTCTGCGCCCGGCCAGCCGATACCCATGGCACCCTGGACGCCCGTACGACGTGCTGCTTTGCACGCTTCGGAATGTGCGGCCCTGTATCCGGGAAGGTCCAAGCCATGAACGAAGCGCTGGCAATTTGGGCGTGTCAGGTAGCCGAAGCGGAGCTGAGTGAGCCGCTTCCTCGTCGGTGGGCACACTCGCAAGGCGTCGCGCGTCGCGCGGCCGAATTGGCGAAGGTCCTGGGCGATGACGCAGACCTGCTGGCGTCTGCCGCTGTGCTTCACGATGTGGGCTACGCCCCGCGGCTGGCCGTGACCGGCTTTCATTCGCTGGATGGCGCCCGGTTCCTCCGTGACGTCCATGCTGCGGATGAGCGGCTGGTGCGGTTGGTGGCGAACCACTCGCTGGCGTTTCTGGAAGCTGAGGAGCGGGGGCTGCGGGGCGTGCTGGAAGCCGAGTTTCCGCTGCTCGACGACCAGCGGCTCGTGGACGCGTTGGTGTACTGCGACATGACGACGACGCCCGATGGGGAACGCACGTCTGCTGAGGCCCGGCTGGCGGAGATCATGGACCGCTACGGAGCGGGCAGTCTGGTGGGGCGGTTCATCCGTAGGGCATCGCCGGAGATTCTTGCTGCTGCCGGGCGGGTGGAAGCGGCGCTGGCGGCTCAGCCCAGGTAGGGGTACGTACCCGCGAGGTAGTCGCCTATCTGCTGGCGCATGCTGCGGTGGATGTCGTACTGGTCGAGGTCGGCGGGCAGGACGAAGCGAACGCCGTCTGCCTCGTCGTTGATGGTGGGCTCGCCTCCGACGGGGCGGCCGATGTACGTGTTCTCGTACTGCTGGCGGATCTCGCCGTCGGTGTAGGCGACGATGTGGTTCGGGTTGGTGTAGACGCCCAGGAAGTCGGTGATCTCGGCGATGATGCCGGTCTCTTCCAGGCATTCCCGTACCGCGCACTGTGCGGCGGTCTCGCCGATGTCCTGAGCGCCACCCGGTAGGGCCCACTGGCCCGTGTCGCGCCGGCGCTGGAGCAGGATGGCGCCCTTGTCGTCGACTACGAGCAGGTTATTGGCCGGGACGAGGGTATTCGCCTTGGGCGCCTTGGGATCGTTGTAGTACTCAGTCCTGCCCACGTGAAGAGGTCCCCTCCTGGTCCGGCGTCCAGGACCGTGCGTTGGCCCAGACTGCTTCGAAGCTCTGAGCGTAGTTGTCGAACCACCCCGTGGCGTCGACTCTTTTGAGATGCAGTAGCGGATTGGCGCTGGCTGGCTGACCCCAGACATGCGGGTTGACCAGCAGTTGGTCGTCGTAGCGGAACAGGGAGGTGTAGAGCGTGGTGTCATGCAGCCGGATCTGGCAGCCCGCCTCGGACAGCAGGGGGCGGTAGTAGGTCAGGGAGGCGCGGATCTTGGCGGCGAGGGTGTCGCCGATGCCTTCCTCGCGGCCACGGATGGCTGCGGCCTGACCGTTCGATCTGCCGAAGCACAAGCGAATTTGGACGCCCTCGGCCGCGCGCTCGGCGAGCATCTTGGCGACGTGCGGGTTGGACTGGGCGAAGAACGTGCCGGAGAAGACGAGCACGCTGATCTGCTCCTGGGCTCCCTTCAGCAGAGAGAGCCACGTGTCCCGAGGAACGCTGGCGCGGTTTTGATAGGTGCCGACGAGCTCGATGTCCAAGCCGACAGCAGGTTGGCCCGCGTTCGACAGCAGAGCGGGCCAGAGGAACGTCTCCTCCACCCTTAAGTGTTGAGCGGCACGGAATCGGTGGCGTGGGTGTGGGACGCGTCCGCCGAGCCAGCGACCGACGGTCTTCGGGTCTACCTCGCAGGCTTCGGCGAGCGACTCTGGTGATACGCCTCGTTGTGCGAGTACGGAGTGCAGTCGCTCGTTCACAGCGCCATACAAGCCGAGACGGCCGGTGGCGGGCAAGGACGCTACGTAACGTTCCCGAAGAGCTGGCGCCGCGCTTGGGTTATTTACGCTGTCGGTATGGAGCTCATCGTCCTGTGGGACATCGACCACACGCTCATCGACAACTCAGGCGTGAGCAAGGAGATCTACGCTGCTGCGTTCGCGGCGCTGGCGGGCGCCGAGCCGGCTGGTTCGGCGCGGACAGAGGGCCGCACGGACCGTCTGATCATGCGCGACATGTTCCAGCGAAATGGGCTGCCCGAACCGGACTGGGCAGCAGTCGAGGCTGCCCTTGCCCACGCTGGAGCGCAACGTGCACACGATCTCAGTAGGCGCGGAACGGCCCTGCCGGGTGTACGCGATGCCCTCAAGGCCGTCTCGGTGCAGGAGAATTGGGTCTCATCTGTTCTGACCGGCAATATCGCGGCCAATGCGCACGTGAAGGTATCGGCCTTTGACCTTGCCCCCTTGCTCGATCTGGCTGTCGGCGCTTACGGCGCCGATGCCCTCCAGCGTCCCGGCCTCGTAGCCGTCGCCCGAGAGCGCGCCCAGAGGCTTCGAGGCGTACGGGAAGACGTCCCTGTCGTGCTCGTAGGGGACACGCCGAGAGATGTCGAGGCTGCACTCGTCACAGGCTCTGGAATCATCGCGGTCGCTTCTGGCGTCCACAGTCCCGAGGAACTGGCAGCCGCCGGCGCCTCTGTGGTGCTACCGGATCTGACGGACACCCCGCATGTTCTCCGGGCCCTGGAGAGCTTCGCGGCACACTGAAAACGTCCCAGGACGTCCTCGGATCGTCCGGATACGCGGTGATGCGGTCCGGTGTCATTCCGTCAGCATCAGGTCTCCCACCAGGCAACTGCCCCAAGGAGACGCACATGATCGGGGAAGTCACCGGGATTCGCAGGATCCGGATGCTGTACCTACAGCTGCTCTACCGCTGCAACTTCGAGTGCCTGCACTGCTTCCACGGCAAGAGGCTCCAGCACGCCGATGCCTTCACCGCGGACGAGGCAATCAACCTCCTCACCCTCATGCGCGATCAGTACGCCACCGAGGCTGTCACCTTGCTGGGCGGCGAGCCGTTCGTCTACAGAGACCTCACCCCGGTCGTCCGGTATGCCAAGCAGGAACTGGGCATGCAGGTGGAGATCTGCACCAACGGCTACCGGATCGTGCGCCAGCTGACGGAGATCGCCCCCGACCTGGACCTGCTGCGTGTCTCGCTGGAGGGCGTCGGCTCGACCAACGACCACATCCGCAAGCACGGGAGCTACCAGAGTGCGCTTAGCGCCCTCGACACCGCCCGCGGGCTCAGTGTCCGCACCGGTGCGACCATGACGGTCACCTCGCGCAACATCGACGAGGTGCTGCCGCTTGCCCGAACCCTGCAGTACTACGGGGCAGAGCAGTTGAAACTCCACCACCTCCGTCCGGTTGGCAACGCAGCCGCTCATCCCGAGCTGCTGGTCACCGACCCCACGGCCTACAACCGCCTTCGAAGCGAACTCGCAGCAGCCGAGCTGACCATCGAGGTGATCGTCGACGAGGACTTGTCCGAGCACGGCGCCCCGGAGCTCTGCGCTCCTGAGGGAGGCCCCAAGGCCATCGAACGGATCGAAGCCGACCCGCGTGGCGCACTGACCATGTCCTGCAAGGCCGTAGGCAAGGACTCACACGCCTTCTGGTACGACAAGCTCGCCGGCCACATCGACCACCGGCCGTCCGCCACCGACGAACTCACCCTCGCGGTTCCGGACGTGGTGTACGGACGTGTCTGACCAAGCGCCGTTCGAGTGCCTCGAAGGTCTCCGCGGAACTGGCAAATCGACTCTCGCGCCCATGCTTGCGGTCGCCCGTGGTGCCGTCCTGGTCCCGACCGTGCCGCTCACCCACCAAGCCTTGCGGCAGGAGGTGGACCGGCTGGGGAACGTCGAGGCCCGAATGTGCTTCTACCTCTCAGCCCTGTTCACCGCGGCTGTTCAGATCCAGCGGTACCTGTCCGCCGGCACACCGGTCGTCGTCGAAAGCTACTTCGCCCGTTGCCTGGCCAATCACCTTGCCTTCGGGGCCGATCTCTCCGTGGCGCTGCCGACTGACCTGCCGCAGCCCGTCACCTACTACCTCGTCTGCGCGGAGGGTGAGCGTCAGCGCCGCCTCGCCAGGCGCGAGAAGCCCGTTTCCCGTTGGGATGCCCTCGCGGAGATCACAGCAGATCAGATCACTGACGCCTACACCTCGTTCCCGATGCACCACGTGGACACCACCGGACTCACCCCCGGCAAGGTGCTCCAGGCCGTCCTGACCGCCAACCCGCAAGGAGAGCAAGCCAGTGCAGACACCGAGCATGTGGCGGCACACCCTTACCTTCTTCCCGCAGTTCCTCGCCATGCTGGAGGAGCGTGCCGGGCCTGACTCCACTGTGGCGGTCATCGGTGCGAGCGACGGAAGGCTCGTCCTGCCCCTGGCTGCGGCCGGCTACCGCGTCATCGCCATCGAACGCGACCCGCTCGCCCTTCACGGCGGCGAGATCCAACTTCCGGGTGACAAGACCGGTCACGCGATGGGGCTGATCGACCGGCTGAGGCACGAAGGGCTCCACGACCGCGTGCAGGTCGTAGAGGAGGACTTCCTCGCAGCGGAGCCTGTGACCGACCGCTGCGACGCAGTCTGGACAAGCTGCTCGTGGCATTACAGTGCCAACCACCACCGCCCGTTGGGCGAGTTCGTCGACCGCATGCAGCGTCTGGTCCGGCCTGGCGGTCTGTTCGGCGCGGAGTTCATGATGCCCATCGAGCAGCGCCACCACAGGCTTGAGCACTACACGTCCCCGGAGAGGCTCCGGCAGTTCTTCATCGGTGACTGGGACGTTCTGCTCACTCTGCGGACCAACGAATTCACCGAGCAGGCGCACGTCGGACAGTTGCAGGACCACACCCATCGCATGGGCCTTCTCCTCGCTGCCCGCGCATCCACCCCCTCCTAGAGCCACGGGAAGAAGGACACATGAAGCACGAGTACGAGGCGAAGTTCCTCGCCATCGACGTCGCCGACCTCCAGGCCAAGCTGACCGCTCTCGGAGCCGTCCAGGCGTTCCCACGCACCCTCCTCACGCGGAAGATCTTCGAGAACGACGCCCTTGAAGGTGGCGCCTGGATTCGCCTGAGGGATGAGGCCACTCGCTCCACGCTCACGCTGAAGCAGGTCACCGACCCCACGACGATCGACGGCACCACCGAAATCGAGACGGAGGTCTCGGACCTGCACGCCATGGCTGAGATTCTCCGCAGCGTCGGCTTGCGTGAAGTCCGCTACCAGGAGAACTACCGCGAGGAATGGCGCCTGGGTGAGGTCGCCTTCGACTTCGACACCTGGCCGGACCTCCCCACATTCGTCGAGATCGAAGGTCCCGACGAGGCATCGGTCCGACAGGCGGCAGACCTCCTCGACCTCGACTACTCGAAGGCCCGGTTCGGCAGCGTCGACGAGATCTACAAGAGCGAATCCGGCCGCGACATCCTGGCCGAACCCACCCTCCTGTTCGCCGATATCGACAAGCAGGAGTCAGCCAGGGCAGCCGCCCCGAGCGAGTGATCGCGAGGGTTGAGTTGTGTTTATGGACATGGCCACGACGCCCCAGGTCATACCCGGCATCGCTGAATTCGCCCGCGGGGGACTGCCCGCAGCAGCGGATACCGACGACGGCAACACGTGGATTGACGGCTACTGCTGGCTCTACTGCGGCCGTAGCTGGACCCGCGTCCTGTGGATCGGTCCCGTGACCATGGCCGGAGCCCAGGCAGCGATGTACGCGTGTGGCCCGTGCATCCGAGCCCTACAGGATCAGGTCTGGCAGTCCATACTCCTTCGCGATGAACCGACCCGTCTGGCCCCGCCGAGCACGCTGACGACGGCCGAGCAGCCCGGCGGACGCCACGTTGGGAAGCATCGCGCGCGGGGCGGCCTGTTGCGTCGTGGATGAGGCCGAAGGCGGATCCCAGGGAGCCTGTGACACCTCTTCACAGCGAAAGCTCCGCGCGCATAGGAGTGCTCCGGCTGCTGGGCCGGTCACCGCGCCTGGTGACCTGCCCAGCAGCCGTTGTTGCTCAGGTGCCTTCGCCTCGACGGTGGCTTCTAACGACGATGACGGTGCTGTCGGTCTGCTGGTGCGGCAGGGGCCTTTGAAGCGGGTTCTGGCCTTGAGGCTTGCAGCCCGGTGGCCTGTGTCGTGGTACGGCGGCGGGCTGCTTCGGCACGGCGGTTGGGGGCGGGGTCGCGGCTGGTGTGCTGGATGCGGGTGATCAGGACGCGGGCGGCCCTGTGGGCGGTGCCGAGCTCTCGGCGGGCGGCGGCTTCCTTGAGGAGTTGGTGGGGTTTGTGGCCGCCTGCTTCGGCGTCGGCGAGGACGGTGGCGAGGGCTGGCCATCCGGGGTCGGCGAGGATCCGCTCGGCGTGTTCGGGAACGGCGGCGCGTACGTCGTTGGCCAGGGTGCGACGGGCTTCCTCCTTGGGACGGCGGGCTTCAAGTTCGGTGAGCGTCTGAGTGAGCGCGTCGTCGGCTGCGGACTGGAGGCGCGCTCTGATGGCAAGGAGGCGCGGTTTCCCATGGAATCTTCGCCGTTCGAGGCCAGCAGCACACTGTCGAGACTGCATGTCACTCCGTCTCTCAACGTGCTGCTGGCCGTCACACGTGCAGGCGACGACATTCTCTTTGAGCTGCCTCGGCGCGACGGCGCACAAGATCAACTGGCCGGACGCCTCGTCGTGTATCTCGACCAGAACAAGTGGAGCGAGATCAGCAATGCCTTCCACACGCCGTCAAAGGTGAGCGAGGCCAGCCGTAGTGCCGCTGAAAAGCTGGTGCAGTGGGTGGTAGAGGGAGGCATCGTCCTGCCTGCATCCGCCGGCCACTACTCCGAAACCACGAAGCGTTTCGACACCACCAAGCGATACAGCCTCGGCTTGACGGTCTTGAAGCACAGCCGAGGCTGGCAGATGCGAGATGCCCTGCAGACGCGGCGCGACGAAATCCATGACGGGTTTTGCCAGCGGTCGGGGCAGCTCACGAAAGTCCGCTCAGCCCCCGTTTTTACGCTGTCCCCGGACGCCTTGTACTCATCCACTGCGCGCGGCATGCAGCACTATGCGGCGCCAACAACCTTCGAGCCAGCTCAAGCCTTCGCGACGGAGGCTTTGGTCTCCGCGACGGTATCGATCGACACCATGCTGGACACCGAGCGCATCGAGCCGGGGCCGGACACAGGCTGGGCCGATTCGAATCAACGTTTCAGCGACTGGCTCGACGAACAGGATCTCGACTCCCAGCAGAAGCGGAAGGCCATCGATGCCTTCTTACTGTCGGACATCAGTGCGGAACTGGCCGAGGAGGCTCATGCGGCAGCCCTCCCCGTCGACGATTTCCATCGCTGGATACTGAACGAGGCAGCCGATGACATCCGCAGTTTCCCGGCGCTGGGGCTCTTCCGCGAGATGCTCCACAACCGGCATCTCAACAAAGGCACCAAGTGGCGCCCAAACGATCTTACGGACATGGTCTACCTGTCTTGCGCAGCGGGTTACGCCGACTTCGTCGTGTGCGAACGGCACATGCGCGATCCCCTGACTCACGGTCTTAGGCGCATGGGGCTGAAGACGCAGGTCTACCGCCACCTTGCCGAAGCCGTAGATGCCATTGAAGAGGCGCTGGCAGCTCCATAGCCGACTGGCTGGGCTGTGCGCGCCCCAGCCACCGGCCAGCGTTCTCACAGCCGACAGGCTCCGCAGAACCGCATCAGTAGCGCCTGCTGTCGGGCCGTCCGCTCATGCATCGCTCACGCATGAGGGCGAGAAAGACGAAGCGCCTCGACCGGCCGAAGCCGATCGAGGCGCTAAGTAGCAGGTCAGAGGGGGTAAACCCCTCCCTGCATCAGGTAGGCCGTGTGGGACTCGAACCCACAACCAACGGATTAAAAGTCCCGGCAGGATCCTGCCGGGCCTTCCGTAAGCTTCCGCGCTGGTCCAGAAATACCTGGTCAGAGACGTGTCGCTTGCTGTCCGGTCCAGAACTATGCGTGCCGTGTCAGCACGTCCGCTCACGCATCGCTCACGCAGCCAGGTCTCCGTTGAAGAAGGCCGGGGCAACACGCTTTCCAAATGTTCGTCCGGGGGTTCGACGATGCGCGGGAGTGTTCTGACCTGCGGGCGGAGTGTGTGGGAGCGGGCTCTGTGAACGGTGCTGTACGTAATTGAATGCAACCAGGACTGCAACCATGACTCCGGTGGTTCTGCGAGGTCAGCGCCCCGTTCGCAGCTGTGTCGACTGCGAGGCCGTCGCCTCCGGAGTTCGACCCAAGATCTATGCACTACGAGGCCCCACAAAATCATGACGCCGGGACCGGTGATCACACCCG
Organism: Streptomyces sp. A5-4; assembly: GCF_051131715.1. Lineage (NCBI taxonomy): Bacteria > Bacillati > Actinomycetota > Actinomycetes > Kitasatosporales > Streptomycetaceae > Streptomyces > Streptomyces sp. A5-4. The sequence goes on from NZ_CP178591.1 coordinate 3,607,125, forward strand.
GTCCCGACGTCCCTGGGGGGCAGAGCCACATCGCTCTCTGTCGATCTGCCGCCCCGTACACCTTGTGCCAACCCCGCCCGGTCACGCTTTGCTGACGCACACTGGCGGGAGCGCGTCCTGGATCTGCTCTCGCTACTCGCCGACAGCCCGCATCGGCAGGCGGATATGGAAGGACGCGCCCCCCAGCTCCCCGTACGCGTCAGCCGACAGGGCCCCCTCCTCAACCACAGACCGCGTGCCGCACATGTCAGCCACGGCATCCCGGACAATCGTCAGTCCGAGTCCGGCGCTCTCGGACCCGCCGCCGGTCACGCCCGGACGCCACATCTCTACGAAGTCGACGTCGACAATGCCCGGGCCTGAATCCGAGAAGTGGACAACCGCGTGGCCGTCCGCAACCCGAGTGCGAACCACTACCGCGCGTTCTCCCAACAGATCACCGGCGCGAGCGAATGAGCTCATAGCGTTGGCGGCCAGGTTGAAGACGATCGCTTCCAGGTCCGAAACTGAACCCGCAACAGGGATCGACTCGTCCCAGAACTCCTCGTTGAGGGCGATTCCACGCCGCTCCAACTGGGGGCGCACCGCACTCAAGGCATGCTTGACCACCTCATTTAGGTCGAGGACCTCGACACGGAAGCTGTCCGACCGGGCCGCTCGCCTAGCGATTCCCGCAAGTCCGACTGCCCCGAGACCAGCCTCGCCGACGTCGCTTTCAGCTGCTGTCTCATGCGCGAACGCGACAGTAAGGATCCCGGCCGTGGCAAGGGAGCGATACAGCAGGTGCTCTCGTCGTATCGTCGGCAAGCTGGTCTCTTGACGCTGAACAGGGAGGCTTGGCGACAATGTCAACAGTTCTGGCTGCGACGCAGTCTCCAAAGCCCCACGGCCGCCTGCGGAAGCCCTGGGCGCCTCGCGGCGGTCGTCGATAGGGGCGGGCTCGGCGTGGCGAACGGGCGGAGTCATTCCTAGCCGCTCACCCTCACGGATCCTCTTCCGTTCCCTCGCTGCCCACTCTGTGGCACTTCGGGAGAATTCACGAAGTTCAATGAAGGCGGCATTCTCCTGGAACCCCATTCGGTCCGTTTTGGGGATTAGGAGACCATCTGGGTCGTCTACCGACACCCGCCCGATGCTGTTGTTGGTGGAGGGGCGCAGCTGCGGGTTGCGGGCCCGAAGGAGGTTCAGGTCTAGCCAATCGAAACCCTGGTCCCCATAAGGATGCACGCGCAGCCCTCGGTGGAACAGGTGAACACCCCCCACGACCCGCAGCCAAGGACGCAGCTCTGCGAACTTGACCTTCGACGCGCGCCGTTCGAACGAACGCTTATCCAGCAGGAACATCCACAGCTCGAAGGAGGCAGCCGGCGCCTGATATCGCAGAGGGGGTTGCAAGCGACTCCCACGGCTGTCCGGCGCGACGTCGATGTGCTCCCCTCGGGTAATTACGCGCCCTTTCCAGTCGTAGAGCACGGTACTTGCGTACCCCTGCTCGTCTAGATCAGCTTCGAGTTTGTATTCGTATTCATTGAAGAAGCTTCGATTTACAGCGTCGGAGACCTGATCGAACTGCGGGGCGATGAGCGTCGCAGTGAAACCCGTGTCCTCGTCATCGAAGAACCCGGTGAGCAGTCGCATGGCACGGGCAAGCCGCTCCATCTGCTCTTTGTCGAAACCCTGTCGCAACTGATGCACAGTCAACGAAGTGCCGGGGGCCTTCGACGTTGGTTGGCTGACAATCGCGAGTTCGACCTCCTCGACCGAGCGAACCGAGTCATAGTCAGACCAGTCGATGACGAGCTTGTGCTCCACGCCAGGCTCACCACGCGGGCGCGACAACAACTCCACCCGGCGCCCAAGGCGCAGCGCCGCCAGCCGGCCCAGGCCCTTCTCTCCGATTCGACGGCGGTTGGAGCGGCTGCTATCTGGTGCGCCAGACTTCGACGACCTCCCGATAAGGAGGAAGCCCTCGCGGATGTCCTCGGCCGTCATGCCGTCGCCGTCATCCTCGACCACAAGTGTGCCGCCGGGCTGAGTGGCGTTGTGGAGCTGGACGATGCTCTTTGTCGCATCCGCGTCGTACGCATTACGGACCAGTTCGATCACCCCGAGGTCTGGGTGCGGGATCAACTCCTCGCCCAGGCGGATCAGGATCTCGGGTGCAAAGCGCAGATGAGTGCTCAAGCGTCTCTCCTTGGGTCGGATCCGCCCACGTCAGGAGATCTCTGGAGGCACGCAGCGTAGCCACCCGCAAGCACAACGCATGGCCAGTGGCTAGATAACTCCCTTGCCACGTTGCGCACTTGGCTGATTCTCGCCCATCGGCGACAGGCAGCCCAAGGGTCGCCAGCTCAGTTCCCTGCACTCGGGGCTTCTGTCGGCTGGGACACCCGGCCTGCTGGGGCGGGACGCCCTCCGCCATCCATCCACCTGTATACTGATCGCACGAAAACGCTCAGCCCTAGGGGTTGCGTAATGATTTTCGGTGACCACAGCGGTGGGGAAACGCCCGGCAACATTCCGAACCCGGAAGCTAAGCCTGCCAGCGCCGATGGTACTGCGAGGGGGACCTCGTGGGAGAGTAGGTCGTCGCCGATATCTTCTTGAGGGCCGCTCCGCTTTGCGGGGCGGCCCTCGTCGTTTCACTGATGCTGGTCGTACGGCCCCAGGAAACGCTCGCCGTTGAAGTGCACCATGTGCGTGCTGTCTTCTGCGACCCAGACTTCCGTCTCCCAGGCGATGTCGGCCGCGAACTGACGGAATTTTTTCTTCGTCTGGAATGCCGTGACGAACACCAGACCCGGGCGAGCACCCTTGAAGAGTTCCTTGAGCTCGTCGACCCGCTTGCCGTTGACCGGCCCAGTTGAGGTGACTGCCTCCACCAGCACCAGCCAGTCCTTCTCGGTGTAGTGGATCACTACGTCCGGCATCTTGCCGTGCGGGTCCACCACGACGCCCAGCTCTGCCAGGTACTCCGGTTTCTCCACGATCCACTTGGATCCGGTGTCGCCTAGATAGACGACCGTGCCGCCGGGAGTGAATTGCGGCGCAAAGGACTCGACGATGTCTCTGATGAGGTCGCTGTGATCGCCGGAACTCAGGGACGTGACGGTTCCATCGGGAAGCACTACAGGGACGCGGTGGGCCGCCCGTTCGGCAGCCCACTTATCGCGCAGCTTCCCCCACTCCTTATGGAACTCTTCCAGCGCGATATCCCATGTGGGTGTCCCAAAGGATGCGAGTGCCTTCACGGCCAGAGGGCTCGGGTGATAGCGGTTGTTCTTGTCGTTCGTGGCCCTGCCCGGTGCATCGGAATTCTTGAAGAGGACACCGGCGGACACGAGCTGATGCACGGATTCCTTACGGACCGACTCTCGACTGTTTGGCGCATACCTGATCGGGTCCTTCGTCCCCTTCGGGATGTCCGGATAGTGATCAGCCATCCAGTCCATGCATTCGGTGATCCCGAGGGTATTTACCTTGGCCTCTGACCAGCCCTGCGCTGGGCGGAGGTCGAACATCGAGAGCAGCACCAGGGCAGTTCGGGTGTTCTGCTGCTTTAGGGGCATCCCTATCGCCGCAAGAATTTCCTTCGCTTCCTCAAGCTTCTTCTCTTGCTGCGCTTCTGTCACTCGCTAGCCCTCCCCAGATGTGCCGGTGCAATAAGCGGGGGTCACACTACAGGGCAACTCAGACAGGGGCGTGAGGTCACCGACCAGCCCGAGCCACAGGGACCGACGGGATTCCGCCAACGTGCACAGAATCAGCCATTCCGCGTACTCCGGCAATCCACACTAACCGTCAAGGAGCAGGATGGACCGGACCGTCACAAGTGGCGCTCGACCAGGTCATCGATCTTCTCCTGATCGGGCAACGCACCCTGCGGCCAGTCTCGGCCCATGGCGTCCAACTGCAATTTGCTGGGATAGCGAAGATTCCTCAGATCAGTGGCGTTGACCTGTGTGTGGCCGCTGAATCGTCTGATGAAGCGGTCCAGAAGGGTGGAGTTTAGCCAAAGACAGAGGCCGCGTGCGACCTCCCTCGCGATTCCTTCGCCGCCATTGTGGAATACATTTACGTGGTTCTCGAAGCCGATCCGATCACACGGTGTCTCATCCGGATCGAATACGGAGGCAACGACACGGCGCTTCTCTTCCTTGGAGGAGAGGCGCTTCACGACGACGTAGTAACCGGAAGGGAACGTCATCTTCTCAGTGTCGCCGTTGAGCATGATAGCGTTGTTCTTTTTCGCTCCGGGAACTGGCCAAATAATCGCCCCTTCCCGCATGTGGAGGGGGTAGATCAGCGGAACTGCCCCCTCGGCCGGATCGGGGCGCAGATGTTCCTTACTCCGGAAGTCGACTACCCGTCCCGTGGAAACCTGGCAGCTGATCTCGGGGAGGGCGGCCGGCATGCTTGCGTGTACTGCGGCGAGCTGGACGTCTCCCTCGTCGGCGCTGATGTGAATAAAGTACTCGGGATCCGCCGGGTGCACCATCTCTTCGTATCGAACAGATCGGCTGCGGATATCGCTTGAATAGCTCTGACTGGTCGATACCGTGACCGGGCGGCGTTCCGGGGAATGCGTGCGGGTCGCCGAGAAAATCACGTTCTCTTGGAGTACGTCCGTGTCAGCGAATACCTTGTTCCGGGATTCGAATACATGCACGTGGTCAATGTGCATGTGATCCAGGAAGTACCTACGAAACGGCCGGAAGTATGGGCCGTTGGCGAAGCTGCGAGGCGTAATCGCCACCAGCTGCCCGCCAGGCGCGAGAAGGTGGACGCCGAGCGCCATGAACGCCGAATAGAGGTTCGATGTCTCAGTACATGCCGCCGTCACTGCCCTGCGTTCGCGAGAGTTCGCGGCGAGCTTCTTGTACGGAGGGTTCATGATCACGAGGTCGAAGGGGCCTCGGCCCTGGGCGCCCAAGACCTCATCCGCAGTCGCCCATGCAATGAAGTCGCCTTGTACAAGGCTCACCTCAACGTGGCTGTCGACGGCGCGCGCCGTATTGACGCAATCCGCGAGCGTGGCCGCCAAGGTCTCGTGTACTTGGGGGTCGACCTCGCAGGCCGTGACGCTGATCCGCGTTCCAGGCCGTTCGCGAAGGATGCGCATCACGAGGGACGCTGTGAGGGAGCCGGCTCCGGCACCCGGATCCAGGATGCGGATCGTGTCCGGCGCTTCCAGTCTGGCCAGCGAGGCAATGAAGTCCGCGGCAGGGGCAGGGGTGAAGTACTGGCCCAGCTTCGCGCGCTGCTTGGGGTCAAGCGCCGAAGACGACTCCTGCCTTCGCGCTTCCGTCCGGAGCACAAGATCCATTGCCACTGCTGGTGCTTCTGTTGCCATGGGGACAGCCTAGCCAGGGGATTCCGCTTCCCGACGGGCCTGTGGATAACGTCATCAGGACCTTCATCGTGTTCGAGAGCGCAGGAACCTACTGCGGCCTCGATGGCGACCTCCGCGTCGTCCGTTGTGCTCGTCATTTGTGACGAGCTTCGTTGGAGGCTCGTTGTCCGGCTCGTCGCCGAGGAGCACGGACTGCCACACCCGCTCGTGCAGTTCGGCGATGCAGGGGCTGCACGCGAACATCGGGGCTTGTATGCCCGCGACGCTTGCTGGCCCGATCCATAAGACGCGTGTCCAGCGCTGGCCGCAGTACAGCCAGCAGACCCCGCTCACCCAGGGGTTCCGGTCATCGGTCTGCGGGGGCGCGGTCAGACCTCCTCGCGCGAACTCAGCGATCCCAGGAATCACCATGCGGTCAAGCACCGAGCATCTCTCCAGTTCGATTCACCACCGGTCGAAGGTGGTCAGGTCGTCGAGGGTCTATCAGGATTCAGGTGTGGTTCGTCTGTTTGGCCTACAGGTTTTTCGGTGGGCTGTTCGGTCTACACCCGTCCGGCGGTGAGGCGGCCGTCGAAGAGGACGTCGAACTCGTTCAACGCCGACTTCCAGCGGTTGTTCCAGCGCTGGCGGCCGCGGCCGGTGGGGTCCAGGGCGAGGGTGGCGAGGTAGAGGCGCTTGAGGGCGGCGGTCTCGTTGGGGAAGTGTCCGCAGGCCTGGGCCGCGCGCCGGTAGCGGGCGTTGAGGGACTCGATCGCGTTGGTGGTGTAGACGACCTGCCGGATGGCGTCGGGAAGGCCGAGGAAGGGCACGAACTCGCTCCAGGCCCGCTCCCAGGTCCCGGCGATCGAGGGGTAGCGCTTGCCCCACTTGTCGTCGAAGTCCGTCAGCCGTGTCCGGGCCTCGTCCTCGTTGACGGCGGTGTAGACGGGCTTGAGGTCGCGGGCGACTTCGGCCCAGTCGCGGCGCGAGGCATAACGCAGGCTGGCACGCAGGAGGTGCACCACGCAGGTCTGGACCACGGTCTGGGGCCAGACTGCGTTCACTGCGTCAGGCAGGGCGCTGAGCCCGTCGCAGACCAGCATCAGCACGTCACGGACGCCTCTGTTCTTGATCTCGGTCAGCACCGTCTGCCAGTATTTGGCGCCCTCGCCGCCGTCCCCGGCCCACAGCCCGAGGATCTCGCGATAGCCGTCGGCGGTGACCGCGACGGCCACGTAGATGGGCCGGTTGGCGACAGAGCCGTCCCGGATCTTCACGTGCACGGCGTCGATGAAGATGACCGGGTAGACCGAGTCCAGCGGCCTCGTGCGCCACTCTGCCATCGATTCCAGGGCCTTGTCGGTGATCGTGGAGATGGTCTCCTTTGTCGTCGTCATCCCGTACGTCTGGGCGAGATGGGAGACGATTTCACCGGAGGTCAGTCCCTTCGCGGTCAGCGAGAGCACCAGGTCGTCCAACGCGCCGGTGCGGCGGGCGTACTTGGGCAGCATCCGGGGCTGGAAGGTACCCAGCCGGTCTCTGGGGACCTGCACCGTGACAGCACCGACCTCCGTCATCACCTTCTTGGCCCGGTACCCGTTACGGGTGTTGCCACCCGAGCGCGACCCGCGTCCACCGACCCGGCCGGCCTCCACGGCCAGATGCTCGTCCATCTCGGCTTCCAGAGCGGACTGCATCAGGTGCTGGGCCAGCTCCGGCAACAGGCCGCCCTCGCCCATCAGCCGCAGTCCCCCGCCGCGGACCTTCTCGGCCGCGAGCGCGGCCAGCTCCTCCAGCAGCTCGCTGGACAGACCGTTGTGCGATACCGGCATCGACTTCACGTCGGCACCCTGAGCGCCATCGCCGACCTCGGCAAGTGACACGCCGTCGACGCCCTCGATCAGGTGATCAGTCGTCGTACTCATCAGGCTCACTCCTTCGGGGAGACCCACACCTGATTCATGACACTCCCGTCGTCGAGGCACGCCAACATCTGTGTGCACCGTGCTTTGCCCTCGGTCGGGACTGTGCGCCGTTGGGAGCGGCTTCGTGGACGACGGCTACTGGCGGACGTATGTGAGACCGGGCGCCCGGTCGAGGTCGAGGGTGAAGCGGTCCGCCTGCTCCGTGTCGCCGTTCAAGGTGAGGGTGTAGCCGTTGCCGGTGTACGCCCTCGGCCCCGCTTGGGTGAGCTGGTCCCTGGCCCCTCGGCGCCACAGGTGGAGGGTGCCCGCGTAGTGGGTGAGCCGCAGGGTGCCGGGGGCCTGGTCGCAGGTGAAGGTACCGAGCTCGATGTGCGGGCTGTGGTCGCCGAGCGGGGGCCGGGTGCCGACGGCAACCTTGGGCGTTCGCTGGCGCGCTGCTGCCCGGCGGAGGAGGTCCGATTGATTCCGGTCCGGGTGTTCACGCAGTTCCCGCAGGAGTGCGGCGGTGACCTGGTCGGCTGCGATGTTGGCGTTGTTGGACAGGCAGACCAGTCGCAGTCCCGCGGCGTCCAGGTGGGTCGCTGCGGAGAAGCCCTGTTCGTGGCCATAGTGGAACACGGCGGTGCGTCCGGGGCGCGCGTCGGCGTAGAGGCCGGGTCCGTAGAGGTAGGGCCGGTGGTCGCTGGGCTGGTAGCTGAGGGCGTCCTCCCTGGGGAGCCGGTGTTCGTGCTGCCATTCCTGGTGGAGATGCGCGAGCCATCGATCGAGGTCGCCGACGGTGGTCCACAGGGTTCCGGGCCCGGGCAGCGTGACCGGCGTTTCGGCGTGCTGCCAGCCGTGAGGGGTGGCCTGGTAGGCGGCTGCGGCTTTGGGGATGACGTGGCGGGGGTCGGCCTTGAAGTGGGTGTCGTTCATGCCGAGCGGGTCGAACAGGTGGCGCCGGGCGAGGTGGGCCAGTGTGGTGCGGTGGACCGATTCGAGGATCTCGGCGAGAAGGAGATAGTTGGTGTTGCTGTAGAGGAAATGGCCCTCGGTGACGGCGCGCCGGTGCTGGCGGTAGGCGAGGGTTCGTAGGTCGTCGGCGGTGTAGTGGTCGAGGTCGCGGAAGCCGGTGAGCGAGAGCAGGGACTCGGCGTCGCGGATGCCCGATTGGTGGGTTACCAGGTCCGCGATGGTGACGTCGCTGATCTTGAGTCTGGGCAGTAGGTCCGCGGCCTTCTGGTTGACATGGAACAGGTTGTCTCGGGCGGCGAGCAGGACCAGGTGGGCGGTGATCTGTTTGGCGACGGAGCCGGTATTGAACGTGGTGTTCGGTCTGATGGGCACTCCGTGTTCGAGGCTGGCCAGGCCGGTCTGTAGGAGGACGGGGTCTTCGCCGGGCCTATCGACCAGCAGGGACAGGCCCGGGGCCTCGTGGCGGTCGGCGTTCACAGGGCAAGCGCCTGCTGGTAGACGGCAGCCAGGCGGAGGCAGAGGGCGTCGTCGCTGATCAGTTCCAGGGCGCGGGGGTGGTCGGCGGCGGTGCCTGCGAGGAGGCTTCGCTGCTGGTCGAGGTAGGCGGCCAGGAAGCGGTGCAGGTCTCCTGTGGTGCCATTCAGCGCGTGGGCCGTGTAGAGCATTGTGAGGGGGAAAGCCCAGCAGGCGTGGAGGAAGCCGAAGGCGGGCCTCATCGTCTTCTTCCAAGGGGAGTGGAAGTGCGCCTGATCGTCGATCTTGCAACCGGTGGCGGAGAGGGCGTCGTTGATCCAGTTGTGGCCGGCCTCGTGGATGAGGTCACGGGCCAGGACAACCGGGTCCCCGACGTGGTCCATGAAGACGGTGCCGGGCAGGCGCGTGATGGTCCAGCTATCGAGGGTGTCGCCGAGGCTCTTGGTGCGCAGCAGGCACAGGACGACGGCGTGCGCGGCGAGCAGGTCGCCGAAGCCCGCGTCCATGGCGGCGGTGTACGCGACGGCCGCGAGGTCGCGTAGCTGCGGCGGGGCAGGTTCGGTGTTGGGACCGAGCACGTAATAGGGGGTCTCGGAGATCGGAGATCGGGGCAGGTCGGTGAGGTCCGGGCTGATGACGACGCGAGCTCCGACGGCGGTAGGCGTGGAGTTGGTGGAGGCGTCCGCGTCGGGGTGGCCGGTGTACCAGTCGAAGGTGGTGTTGTTGCCCGCGCGGGCGGCGGCTTCAGCTCCTTCGAGGGCGTGGTGGGCGAGGCAATAGTCAGTGGCCGGGTTCATGCCGGTGTGAGGCGGCTGTGTGTCGGGGCGGATGACTGCGTGGATGCGACGGGTGCGGTCGTGGTGGAGGCGGGTGATCGGCGGGAAGTCGAAGAGGGCGCCGAGGGTGTCCACGAAAGGGCTCCTGTTCGGTGGTCGGGCCTGGGGCCGGGGCGCGCATGCTGGCGGCCCGGCCCCAGGTGTGTTCACCGGCGGCGCTCAGAGCGCCGGGCGGCTGTGAGCGTTCAGGCGACGGTCGTGGTGGTGTCCGCTTCGGCGGCCGGCCAGCCCTCGGCCGAGACGCTGGAAGTGTGGGCGGTGGTACGGACGGTGTCGTCCTCGCCCCGCAGGTCCTCGACGTCGGCGAGGAAGTCGGCGATGCGATCGTTGCTCATGGGTTGTTCCGCCTTCGGTCTCGTGGCTTCGGGTTGTTCCCTGGGCTCTGGTGTTTGGCCTAGGAGTGCGGCGGTGATCTCGCCCTGGGCATGTGCATGTGCGGGCCTCCCTGGCGTCAGTCAGTGCTGAGGGACCTGGCGGCGGTGCGGAGCGCGTCACGTAGGTCGCCCATACGGGGGCGATCGGCAGCCTGGGCGGAGAGCGCGGCGGCGACGAGGGATCGCAACGGATCAGGGATGACAGTGAAGTTCGTGTGACCGCCGAGGCGAGGGATGTCCGCGCACAGGTAGCGGTAGACCAGGACGCCGAGGCTGAAGACGTCGGCGGCCGGGGTGGCTTCGTGGTAGCCGGTCAAGTACTCGGGCGGCCAGTGAACCTCGGGGCCGCGGTGGTCCGGCCCGCGCGGGGTTGTGATGCGACGGGCAGCCCCCAGATCGGTGATCAGACCCCGGCCCTGGTCGATGAGGATGTTCTCCTGGTAGACGTCGCGGTGGACGATGCCGCGCTGGTGAAGGCTTCCCAACCCGTCGGCGACGTCGGCGAGGATGTTCAGGCCCTTGCTGGTGTCCTTCGAGGAGGCCATGAAGGCCCGAAAGTTCCCGTCGTCGCAGTGCGGCATGGTGAACCAGTCGAACCGCTCCGAGCTGCCTTGTTCCAGCAAGGGGACGACGTGGTCGGTTCCGGCGGCGGCGGTGGTGAGTTCCGCTTCGTGGCGGAAGTCCTCGCGGGCCAGGGCTCGTTCCGCCTCGGTCATCTGCGCGTACCAGTAGAAGCCGTACGCGGCGGGCCGCTCGGTGGGCTCGAGTTCGCTCAGGACGTGGTTGCTGCCGAAGCCGGCCTTCACGACGACGTCGTCTTGGCCGGGGCGGCTGGCCTTGACCAGCGTGCTGGCGCGGGTGAACGCGAGGAGGCCGCTGACGTGCCAGCCGTCCGTCTGGAGCTGATCGAGGACCCAGGCTGCGGGATGCATCGGGTGCAGGCTCATCTGTTCGCTTCCGTGGTCGGAGGTGTAGAGCGGCTGGCCGCGCGGAGCTGGTCCATGCAGGCAGCGGTCAGGGCGTCGAGGTCGGCGCGGGTCGTGCAAGGGTGGTGCAGCACCGGCAGGCCGGTGATCTTGGCCCAGGCGTTGGCGGCCTCCTGGTATAGGTCGGCCAGCCGGGCGGCGGCCTCGGGGTGCTCGGTGAAGCGCCGGGCGGTCGCCCGTCTGGTGATGCGGGCGTGGCAGATGTCGGCCTCGGTGGTCAGCAGAACGGTCAGCTGCGGGCGGGCTGACCCTTGTTCGGCGAGGCGTTCGACGTACTCGTCGACGGACTGCTGGTGGAGTAGAGCGAGCAGGCAGGCGGTGGAGAGCGTGAGCCGGTCGGCGAGGACCGGGCCTTGGGCGAGGGCGGGGGCGAGGTTGAAGCGGGAGTGGAGGGTCAGGTCCTGGCAAGCGGCCTCGATGGCCTCGTCGGGGTCGCCCGCGTGTCCGGCCCGCAGGCGGATCAGGGTGCGGGTGGAGGGATGGGAGAGCCAGGAGAACTGGCCGACGTGGCTGAGGGCGATGCCCGTGGTGCGGGCGTCTGCCAGGAGCCGGTCTCGGAGGGTGCTCTTTCCGGCGCCGGCTATGCCTTCCAGGGCCAGGAGCACGCGCTCACTCCGCCGTGGTGGGTTCGGCGATCAACCAGCTGATGAACTTGGCGACCCTGCCAGCGGTGATCGGGAGGGTGCCGTGTGCGAGCTGGGAGCCATACAGCAGGGCGGTGCCGGGATCCGGAGCAACGCTCCAGCGGGTGCGGGGCATCTGCTGGAACCAGGTGGCGGAGTTGTCGGCTCCGTCGCGGGCCAGCCACATGCCCTCCGCGTAGCCGTGCGCGGTGGCATCCGGTGCCTGCCCATGCCATAGGCGGTCGCTGGAGGCGGTCTCGACGTAGAAGTCGCCTCCGGCGTCGGCCTGGGTGATCACAACGCTGATGCCGGCGATCTGGCGGGGCCAGGCAAGCGGCTCGGGGGCGATGCCGTCGAGGTGGCTGGTGATGTGCTGGCCCACCCCGTACTCCACGTACGTCCAAGGGCGGCACAAAGCGATGGAGGGCATGACGCGGGACAGGGCCGGGCGGGCGCGTTCGAAGGCGGCGTACAGGAGCTTTTCGGCTGCCTCGGGGATGGTGGGGATCTCGATGCGTCCGGCGGGCTCGTAGACGGCCATGGCCTGTTCGGTGCTGTGGCCGGGGATCTCGTGGATAGAGGTACGGCGATCACCGCCGAAGCGGGCGGCGTCCTCGGCGATAAGGAACTCGTTCATCAGGCTGGCGAGTTGGGCTCGCTCGTCGGCGCTGAGGAAATTCTCAATGCTGCCGACGCCGACGGTCTCGGCTATGTGGATCACTTCGTGGTCCCCCTCTGCTGGAGCACGCGGTGGATGTCGTTGAGGTCCGTGCAGTGGTTGAGCCAGGTGACGACCGGGCTGCTGGTCGGGGCCAGCGGGTCTTGCCACAGCGCGAGGAGCTCTCCCGTCAGCGGCAGCTCGTCGCTGACGGGCAGCAAACTGGCCTCGGCCATGGCAAGGACGGGGCAGTCGGCGCCGTACTGCCAGGCGAAGACGCGGGCGAGGCGGGTGGCGGCCGTGGTGCGGCTTGCCTGCCGGAGCCGGTCGGTGGGCGGGGGACGGCGGTAGGCGCGGTGCTCGGTGATCGTCCACGCCTGCCCGATGGCAGCGCCCGAGGCGGCGATCTGGCAGGTCGCACAGCAGTGACGGTCGAACTTGGGGCAAGGCAGCACGTGTTCGCCAAGGGTGCGGGCAATCTCGTCGAGGACCGTCCACGCGGTATCGGCCAGCATCGTGCCGACGTCGGGCTGTCCGGGCGCCGCGGTGTCCTGGTGGTTGCAGCACGCCTTGCCTGTGCCAGGCTGGCCGACCGAGGTGAGGGCGGGTTCGATGAACAGGGTGTGGAAGTAGACGATGCGTCCCAGTAACTGGTGGACGGTCACCTCGTCGCCGGGCTTCACCGCAGCACCGCCTCCACCTCGGTGGCCGGCACCGGAAGCGGACAGGCGCACGTGGTGCCCATGTCTGGGTGCTCAGCGGTGAGGGCTTCGGCCAGCACGGCAGCGGCCTTGACCAGGTGGGCGAAGTGGGTGTCCCACCCCTGGCCCGGGTGGGGGGCCAGGCTCAGGTCGAGGACCGGGGTCGTGGTGCCCGAACTCTCACAGGTGAGTTCCGAGCGGCCGACGCTGACCTCGATGCCTTCGGGCAGGTCCAGCATCGCGGCGGTGGCAGCCCGGCACAGAGCCGCAGCCGTGCGGGCGTACTCCTCGCGGTCGCGGGCGAGGATGCCGACGCGCAGGCCGGCAGGGGGAAGGTCCAGGTCCGCGTACTGGTGGCCCTGGCAGCTGTCGTATGTGATTAGGCCCCAGGCGCGGGTGACGGCGTCGACCAGCGGCCAGACGCCCGGCTCGATGGACGCCCGCCACATGGGGTGGGCAGGGTCGAGGTCGTCGGCCTCGTGGACGCCGGCGAGCCCGACGGTGTTGATGTTGCCGTGCTCGCTGGTGTGCAGCCGCACCTCCCTGCGGGCGACGGCCGGGCTGTCCCAGCGGGTAAGGAAGGCATTCACGTCGCGCATGCTGTTGGGGGTCCGCGGATGCCAGCGCAGGCTCTGGCACCAGGTGCCTTCGGGGTGCGCCGGCTGGACGAGCAAGGCCGAGATGCCGTCGATCATCCGCATCCGGTAGTCGCAGTACGCGTCGTGATCGTCGGCTGGGTCCATACGCCAGCGGGTGGCGACGCAGCCACCGCCGCACGTGTCGCGGTAATCGCAGGTGGTGCATTTGTCCATCAGGGCCTTGCCCTGGTTCAGCAGGAGGGAGCCCTGCTGGGCGCGAATTACTTCGTGCTGGCCGTTGGCTGTTTCAAGCTGAAGCAGGCGGGCCTGTGGCCAGGGCAGTTCGTCGCAGCTGCCGAGACGGCCGTCGGGATACAGGGTGAAGACGTGGTCGCACTTGAGGTCGGAGAAGTGGCAGAAGCCCGTCTGTAGGCCCCGTAACCGCCGGATCGTGGAAACGGCTGGTTCGAGCTTGATGCGGGCGAAGTGCCCGGCGGTGATCCAGTGGGCGGTGGCGGCGAGGACGAACTGTGCGTACTCGTCGGGGTGGACCGCCCAGGCGGGGCCGTCGGTGTCGTTCACTGCGGTCTGCTGGAGTAAGCGGCTGGCTGTCTTGCGCCGTCCTGGCAGGGCGGTGGAGCGGCGGATCGTGGAGTCGAAGCAGGGAACGAAGCTGATCGCGTTGACGGAACCAAAGCCGGCGAGATGATCCAGGACCTGCTCGGCGCGACCCAGCACCACTGGGGTCACCGCGGCGATCACGCCAACGCTGCGGCCCCGTTCTGCCAGGAGATCCAGGGACGCGGCGACGCGCGGGTAGACGGGCTTCCCGTCGTAACCGACCCGCCAGGCGTTGCCCTGGGCGTCCCCGTCGAGGGAAATGCCGATCTGCAAATCCGGACAGAGGTCGTCGAACATCTCGAGCCAGTCCGCGTCGAGCAGGACACCGTTGGTCTGCAGGCTAACGCAGACGACCTGAGGCAGGCCGGCCAGCTCCGTGAGGATCTCGGCGATGTGGTCGCGGCCTGCGGTCAGCGGCTCGCCACCGTGCAGTTCGACAGCGAGCGGCCGGCCCCTGAAGAGGTCGGCCAGGCGCCTGACCTGGCCGGCGCCCACCCGTGCCCCTCCGGGAGCCTCTTTGCGCTTCTCGTAGCAGTAGAGGCAGTCGATGTCGCACGTCTCACCGCGTGTCTTGACGATGACCGACACCGCGGTGCCGGTGTCGTCGACGTCCAGGCCCCGGTAGAGCCCCTCGATCGGATGGCGCTGTTCTGTGCTGAGGTTCATCGGCTGCCTCTCCCATGCTGCCGTGACCGGACAGGTGGCTAGTCGGACAGGCGCCCCAGCAGGGCGCCCTGGCCGGACTGGAGGATGTGGGCGGCCTCCAGCGGGATCCAGAAGCACTCGAAGTGAGTAGGTTCCTGCTCGCCGTCGTGGTCCTCCTGGCTCATCCACCGCTCGGGGGTCGGCTCGGTGAGCTCCAGGTGGAAGACGTGCCGGTGCTGGATCTCGAACCGGTACGGGCTGATGTCGTACTCGGTCTCACCGAGCTTGCGCACGATCTTGAAGTCGGACAGGCCGGTCTCCTCACGGGCCTCGCGCAGAGCGGCTGCCTCCGGGGTCTCGCCGGGGCGGATGCTGCCCGCCGGGACCTGGATGCCGACCTCCTCGTAGGTGTAGTCGGTGTGGCGGAACACCAGCAGCCGCCCGTCGCGTACGACGTAGACGAGGACCTTTTCCTTCGTGACCTTCTCAGGCACAACAACCTCCACTTGGTCGGGAATGGGCAGAGCCGTGGCCCTCGCCCCGTGCTGGGATGTCCCGAGGCCGACCCGTGCTGGGAGTGGGGCCTCGGGGAAGCGCACGAGTCTAGGCTCCCAACTGCCTGTCAAATCGGCACTATTCAGTCGATGGGATGGCTTGTTGGCGTTCCTTGCGCCGCCAGGCCCTCCACTCGGCCACTGCCGGGGCCCTTCCGTCGCCTGCATGTGTGAGGAGGACTGCTGCACCGACGGTGGACGAGACCTCCGCGCCGCTTTGACCTCCGGTTTCCTCGGTGAGTAGGAGACCAGGTGCAGCTCTCGGCCGCTGTCCTGGTCCGTCGTCTGATCCAGGGCCCCGCTGGGTACGTCGAACTCGGCCCAGCAGCGTTTGCCAGTCGGGGTGAGATCGGTTCCATGGCGGTCGGCGAGTGCGGACACGAGGTGCAGTCCCCGCCCGGACTCGGCATTCACGTCCACGGGGCCCGTTTCCGGGAGCGCCTTCGCGGTGTCATGGACCTCGACGACTAGCGCAGCACCGTTTCGGTGGACCCCGACCGTGACGGGGCCCGACGTTGCATGCAGCACGGCGTTGGTAACCAGTTCAGCGGCGACCAGCTCGATTCCGTCCAGTTCGTCCTCGCCGAGCTGTATGTCCCAGGAACGAACGGCGGTCACGACGCGGTGTCGTGCCTGCTGGGCGGCGGCTGCCGTTTGGGCGACGGGGAATGCGAGCTGGTGGTGCGCTGCCATGAGCGGGCCTCCTGAGCTGCCTGGCCTTGCGTACCCACGGCGGGGAACGTGATCTCGAAGGGTCTGCGTGTTGCCGTGGCGAAGACCGCAGTGTGCTCCACCGTTCGTGCCTGAACGAGCCCCTAAGCGATGACTAACGTGGTCCCTTCGTGCCGAACCAATGTCTATTGGCCGTGCGTCCGCGGTTTCTTCCTAACGGGACTGCACCTGAGCGCAGTTGATGTCTAGCGTGGTGGCCAGAGGAAGGCGCCGGCGCGAGGGAGCGGCTGTGGAGCAATCGGGACCGACCCTCTTCCAGACCCTGATCAATCAGCGGGGCTGGCAGGACCACCAGGTCTTCAAGACGCGATACGAACAAGCGGCCAAGCAGTTAGCGGAGTTGGAAGGCCCTCGCTCGATCTCGACCGCGACGATCGAGAAGCGGCAGTTCTTCCGATACGCGCACGGAGAGGTGCGCACCCCGCAGACGGTCGCTCGTCGCGTCCTGGAGTTCATGTTCCCGGGCATCCCGGCCGCCCGGCTCCTCGGGCCCGTGTCGTCCGGGCCAGCGCCTTCGCCGCTTCATTCAGCGGCTGGCGGGGGACAGGCAGGGGATCCGTCCGAGTACGGCCTTGAAGACGTGGTCATGGCGGCGGCCAGCGAGTCGGCGCAGTTCGCGGCCAAGGCAGAGAGCAGCAATGTGGGACCGCACACGCTGGAGCAGCTGGAAGCTGACATCCGCCGCATCGTCGTTTCGTACCCCAACCGGCCCGTCGGGCCACTCTTCCGCGAAGTACGCACCCTGCGTGACCACGCCTTCGAACTCCTCGAAGGGCGTCAGCCACCGCAGTACACCTGTGACCTCTACGTGGGCGCCGGCGTCCTGTGCGGCGTACTGGCGAACGCCAGCTTCGACCTGGGCCGCTACGACGCAGCCGAGACGCAGGCCCGCACGGCTTTCCTGTTCGGGGAACTGGCCGGGCATAACGGCCTGCGCTCCTGGGTGCGCGGGCTTCAGGCCCTGATCTCGTACTGGGACGGTCGTCCGGCCGACGCCGTACGCCTGGCCGAAGTCGGAAGCGCTTTTACGCCGGAGTCCGGCACGGCTCAGATCCGGCTGGAGAGCATTAAGGCACGCGCGTACGGCCAGCTGAACCGGGGCAGCGACGCCCTTGCTGCCCTCAGCGCCGCTGACCGTCTGCGTGAACGTCTCAGCCAAGGCGATGAACTGCCCGGCGGGATGATGGCCTTCCCGGTCGAGAAGCAGCTCTTCTACGCCAGCAGCACCCACCTCTGGCTCGCCGGTAACCAGCATCTCAGCGACGCCGAGGCTCGCGCCGACGAAGCGGTGGAGATGTTCCAGGCTGCACCGCCGGGACAGGAACGGCTGGGGGAGATGTCCCTGGCCCGCATGGACCTGGCCATGGCCCGGCTGGGCCGAGGCGACATCGAGGGCGCCGCGACTCAGATCCACCCCGTCCTCGGCGTTAATGAGCGACGCCGCACTGAGAGCGTCGATCGCCGGATCGGTCACTTCAGTCGTCAGCTCGCGCTGCACCCAGGAGCGGGGTCGCCTTCCGCGATCGGACTTCGAGAGTCGATCATTGCTCATCAGGAACGCTCGCCCGCCCAGCTCCCTCCCGGAGGCAGCCAGTGACCACCGTTACCCTCTTGCACCCCGGCTCCATGGGTGCCGCCGTCGCTGCCCAAGCGGTCGAGGCAGGCCACGAGGTGCTTTGGGTGCCGGATGACCGAAGCGAGGCGACGCGGCGCCGGGCGATGGAAGCCGGCGCTATTGCATGCGACTCTCTCGGCGAGGCGCTGGAGAGAAGCGACGTCGTCCTTTCGGTCTGCCCGCCGCAGGCCGCGGAGGATGTGGCGGCGAGCGTCGCCGACCGTGCCTTCAGCGGGGTGTACGTCGATGCCAACGCGATCAACCCGCAGCGGATGCAGCACATCGCAGAGCGGATTCGGCCCGGGCGCACCGTCCTCGACGGAGCGATCTTCGGTCCGCCACCCGGCGGTCAGCGGAGCGCGCGTCTCTACCTCGCCGGAGACAGCCACTCCGCCGACTTCGTGGACACCCTGTTCAAGGACACCTGCCTGCACATCCGCCGTGCGAGCGGCAACATTGGCTCCGCCTCCGCATTGAAAATGGCCTTCGCCAGCTACCAGAAGGCCGCCCGAACGCTCGCCGGAGTCGCTCACGCACTCGCTGACGCGCATGGCGTCGGCGACCAGCTCACGGCGGAGGCCGAGATCATGGCGTCCAACATCCTGTCCGACCCCGCCTACCTGCCCAGCGTGGCGGCACGGGCCTGGCGCTGGGCCCCCGAGATGCAGGACATCGCCGAGACGTTGCGTGCGGCCGGGCTCCCTGCGGACATGGCCGAGGCTGCGGTCGCGGTCATGTCCCGCTGGGAAGGGGACAAGGACCAGTCCGACCTAGAGGTCGCAGACGTCCTAGCCCACCTGCGGAGGCAGGACGCCTGAGCGGCGGGCAGCATCGGTTCTTCTCACCGTTGCTCTGGGCAGCTCGCTGAAGGATCTGCCCGGTACACGGCTGTGGGTGACCGGCCGGCTCAGGGCCGACGAGGAGCGCAGAATGCGCTTATGAAACCGGGGCATGACTGCGACCGATGGCGTGAGACGGGTGAGTGCTGAGTCCCGGTTGCTCCGTTGACCGGCAATCGGCCCCGATCTTGCGACACCTGTCCGTGCCGCGCCGGCTCAGCCGGAATTTCACTGGCGGCTTTTCAGGTGGTTGTTGAGGTCCTGGAGATGTTGCCAGGCGGTGGGGTCGGTGCCGTTGCCGAGGGTGTAGTGCAGAGCGGAGCGCGTTGCGGGGCCGAGGCGCGTCGGGCGCGGGCGCTGGAAGGATTCGGCGTGGGTGCGGCCGACGGTGTGTACGGCGTCGGGGCCGAGGGTGAAGGAGAGCGGGACCGGGGGCGGCTCGTGGTGGGGCGGGGTGGTCAGGTCGGCGCGGCCGGGGCGCAGGTGCGTGAGCATTGAGGTGAGGTTGTGCCGGGCGGCGAGGGTCTCGGCCAGTACGGGAAGGGTGTCGAGGGGCGGGGGCCGGTCTGGGGTGTGGCCGACGGCGAGGGTGATGTGTTCCTCGACTCCGGCCGGGGTGCGGATGATGCGGCAGGTGGCGATCGCCGGGCTGTCGGGGGTTCCGACGGCGACCAGCCAGGTGGGGGCGGCCTTCTTGGCTCGGGTGCGGGCCAGTTCGGTGAGTTGTCTCGGTGACCAGGGCTGGTTGACGGGCTCGGCGGTTGACCATCCGGCGGGTGGGTTGCCGGTGAGGGCCTGCCAGGCGGCTTCCAAGGCGCTGCCGAGGAGGAGTTCTTCGACGGCGGGGTGGGTGGTGCGGATGGAGAGGTGAAGCTGCTGTTCGTCTTGCCCGCCGGCGCCGGAGTGGAACGCGTCCGAGATCGGAGTGCGGCCGTCCGACGTGAGGGCCTGGGTGAAGCGGCCTTCGTGCCAGTGGAGTACGGCACCGGTGAGACCGTCGTAGTAGCCGCAGTCGGGGTCCCGGACGATCCAGCGGGCCGGGACCTTGGTCAGCAGGGTGCGGACGGGCAGGGTCAGCCGCGTGCCGGGCGGGGTGACGATCTGCACTTCGCGTCCCGACGGGATGCTGGTTTGTATCAGGTCGGTGAGCCAGGTGGTCGCGGCGACCACCGGACGGTCCTGGAGGATCACGGCGGCCTGGGGCGTGAGGACGTCGACGGCAAGCGGGCTGTCGACGGCGTTGCCACCGTCCTCGGAGGGAACGGCGACGACGCCGGTGTGCGCTGCGTCGGCCGGCCAGGTGGACCCGCCCAGCCGAGCGGCCAGCCGCCCGGCTATCGATCCGGCCAGCCGCTCGGCTTCCGCGACCGCAGTGGTCGCCCGCACCTCGGTCCACCACACCGGCGCTTCGGCTCCTGCCCCCGCACCGAGCAACCGGCGCACCTCACCCGGCACTTGCACGAACAGCGGAACCTCGACCGTCACGACGGAACGCCCATCCTGCGTACGCAGATGGACGACAGCCCCCTCGGCGCTGCTGCTCACCCGAAGATCGGGGCCACCGGCGAACAGCCCGGCAAGCACACTGCGGGCATCCGGCATCTCCGGGGTGAGGGCAATGACGTCCTGTGTCACGAAAATCCTTCAGCGGTGGTCGACTGCCGTCAGCGTCAGAGGGAGTCGGCTTGGTCGAATCAGAGTCTGCCTGTGAGATTGGGTCCCAAGCCATCGTCGTACGCATTCGGCGTTGCCAGCCCTTCAGGCGTGGCGGTGCCGAAGTAGGTGGGCTCGCCCGGTTCGGGGGGCACGCCGAGCAGACTGCCGAGCTCCTTCAAGGCTGCCGCGAGCCGTGGTGCGTTGTAGCGGTAGACCTCAGGATGCAGACGGCCCGAGAGGTCGTACCAGCCCTAAATGTCGTGATGCACGGACAGTTCGGCCGAGAGGCCGACAGGAGCCGGAGATACGGACAAATTGAGCAGCTGCATCTCTTTTTGAGGCTTTCCTGTCGCGTCAAGCCATGTCCCTGCGCCAATGACGTGAATGTCACCGATTTCCGCGGTGGGAAACCCGATGGGGCGCATGCCGAGCAGTCGTTCCGGAATGCTTGGGTCTCCCAGAGGTTTAGTGAGCTCGAGACTGCTTGTGATGCCGCTTGTGCCGACGCCCAAGACGTGCCAGCGGTACTCAAGTTTGGCGGGAACGAGAAGCCCAAGCCGAACAAGCACTTCATTCATCCGTGCCACCGTCGAAAGCGCTGAATCCAGACCCGGTGCGGCAACTTTGTAGAGGTCCCAGAACCAGGAACCGCATTCCCGCGGCGCACGCATCAAATTTCGACATGGTTTTCCTTACGGGAATGTGGGTCCGTTCGGCGTGCGCAGTTGGATGACAGCCCCGTCGGCGCTGCTGCTTACCCGAAGATCGGGGCCACCGGCGAACAGCCCGGCAAGCACACTGCGGGCATCCGGCATCTCCGGGGTGAGGGCGATGACGTCCTGCTCTTCGCGCTCACTGCTTTGGCCATTCGGCGGGTGGTCACTCGCGTCCCGAGAGTTCCTGCAGATCCTCCAGTGAGGAGGCTTCTCGCAGTGAGGCGGACACGATGGTCCCGGCCTGTGAGTCGCCGGGCCACGCTGACAGGTCACGCAACGCCTGGGACGGAGAAAGCCCGCGCTTCTTTGCCTCGCTCAGGCGTGCCAGCCATGAGGGTCCGGTGTCGAGCGCCTCATCGCCAGCAGGGGTACGCGGCTCGTACCCTGCGGCGTCGTCGCCGTCAGCTGCCCACAGGTAACCGACAATGCGACCGCCGACAGCCACTTCGAAAAACTCGACGGGCGAGTTGGTCTCCATTCTGAATGACACCGCGGTCCGTGGAAGCTTCGCCTGAATCTGCTCAGTTCGGCGCGGGACCTCAAACATGTACCAGGAATCCAGCAGGTCCGGGTCTTCGTCCGGAAGGTCTTCGAAACCGTCCTCGGTTGGGATGCCGTACGAAGTGGGGTCCGAGGGAATGGTCTCAGCCTCCGTCAGCTGCTCGATGGCAGCGAGAGCGGACTTAAGGCGTGGAGCGTTCTCCTCCTGCACCTCGGGCTGCTTGTGACCGCGAAGGTCGTGGGACATCCAGGCATCGGAAAACGTGTGAAGTGTCAGAGTTCCCGCACCGCTCGCCCACGCGTCAACAGTGATCGTGAAGAGCTTTTCGACGTGACGCGGCTGGCCGGCTCGGAGGCTGGCGCCAGGCGTTGAGAGGTCGATCGTCACCACGCCAACACGATTCCAGTCGACGGTCGGCAGGTTGCTGAAGAACTGATTCCCGGAGAGAGCGCTCTGTAGGTCTACGTGCACTCTCTTCAGGCCGAGCAGGACGGTGTCATCATCCTTGGCTCGGACGGTGAGGTCGGCGCGCGCGTTGCCTTCGGCGAGACCGCGTGCGCGCAGGACGATCCAGGCGTTGAGAACCCCTTGTGTGCACCGTGTCGCAAGGTCATCGTCGGAGGTCTGCGTTTTGGTCTCCCAGGACCAGCTTCCGACAGGGGTCGTCGTAATCACAGAACACCTCGTGGGTCGACCTTGGAGCCCGGCGGGATAATGATCGTACCGTCGTCGAGCCGGAGTACGAACAGGATGCCACGCCCCTTCTCACTCTTGAACGGGTGCTCGCCTCTGTGTACTTGCAGGAGTTCTTCCGGAATCCCTCGAGCTTCCCACTCGGCGACTGATCCCTGGCCGTCGATGAGCATGACTTTATGGTCGGCCACAGACTTTGACAATTGCCCCAGGTTGTCCGGCTTGGCAATCGAGTCAAATGGGTTCTTGGGATTGTTGAGCCGCTTCATCTGGTAGCCGAAGCTGTTTCCTGTGTCATCTGTCACCCGCACATCGATGTCCGCCTTGATCGCAGGATTCTTGACTTCGAACTCGATGTGGTGCAGGCCGCTTCTGTAGAACTGGTCGCCAAGCCGGAGCTGGTCCACGGCCCGAGGAAATTGGTCAGGGCGGCCGGAACCCAACATGGAGACGGTGTCCCTAAAACCGGGGGACTGGGACAGATGGCCGGAACTGATGATGTCAGCGATTTCACGCCCCGAAGGGGACTCCCCCAGCCTTTCCACGATCTTCTCGATCACTTTGGGCTTCATGGTGTTCTTGGGAATGCTGCGGATTCCCTCGCGTAGCTGGTGCTCGGCATCGCCCCCTCGATCCATGGGGCCTGAGGGTGTAGGGCCAGGGTTCTCGCCGCCGCCGTGGCCGTCATTGGCATGCCCGGTGCCATCGCCGCCATCCGCAGGGGGTGTGGCGTCTGAGTGCGCCGAAGAGCCGGAATCCGGGGTATCGGCTCCGTGGCCGCCACCGGAAGATGACCCTGCCCCGGCTTCGCGACGTCCGTGCTGGTCACCTACGCCCGCGTGACCGCTGTGGGTCGAGGGGCTGTCGTGAGAACCAGCCCCGCTGGACACATCATGGCTAGCGTTGGGTGGCAGGTTGTCGCCCGTATGCCCGGTGGCTTCGGGTGCGCGCGCGCCCGCGCCGACCAGTTCGTGCCGACGGGGAGCCTCACTCGAAGGCGTGCGGGTGGCGGCGGCCGGTTCGTGGGGAGCTGGCGTGGTGTCGGGCACTCCCTTCCTGCCGGGCGTGAACTGGCCGTCCTCGACGCGGAGCTGGGAGCCGTCAGGGAACTCGATGACACTGTGCGTCTTGCCCGCGGTTGCGGTGGCGGCGCGGACCCCTGCGGTGAGGTCGGCGACCCTGGGCAGGGTGCGAGCGGCGACGCCGACCGTCTTGGCTGCCGCGCCGATCGGGTCCAGGACCTCGCCGACCCTGGCCAGGGTGCCGGCCACGCGGGAAGCCGCGCCCGCCTTGCCAGCTGCCGAGCCGACCTTCGAGGCCGCGCCCAATGGTCCGGCGCCCAGGGTGAGGCCGTTGAAGATGATCGTGCCCACTGCCTTGCCGGAGTTGGTGCCCCAGTCGTCCCAGGCGACGAACGACTTGCCGAACTCCTTGGCATGCGGCTTGCTGTCGTCCATCAGCTTCTTCATGAACGGCGAGAGGTCCTTCCGGTCGCCGTGCGGGTCGAGGAGATAGCCCTCAGCGCCGACAATCACCCGGAACAGTCCCTCGCGGGCAGCACCTCCCTCCTCACCGGAACTGAAGAGATCGATCAGCCCCTCGACCGAGCCGACAGCGTTGTCCCACACGCTGATCCCCACCTGCTCCAGGTGGTAGTCGATCCCGAACGGCAGCATCTCGCGGTGCTCCGGACTGCCCCACGGAAGGGAATCGGCCTGGGCCAGCTGCTCGGCGTTGAAGCCGTAGGCGTCCTTCTGCTTGGGACTGCCGTCGTTGATGTGCCACTGGGTGCCGTCCACCAATGCGGTGATCTTGTCGGCGCAGGTCACCTCGGCTTGCTGGAACGCGGCGGTCGCCGCGTTCACCCCGTCCCAGATCGCCTGGTGCTCGGCAACCTTGTCCTCGTCCTTCCGCCAGCTCTCAAACGGGCCCTCGTCGTCCTTGACCGACTCCACGAACACCGCCGCCCGCCGACGCAGCATCTCCAGCTGCTTGATGAGTCCGGCGACTTCGAGCGTGTACGTCTCGAGCGCCCCGGCCACCGTCTCCAGCCGGCCGGCGAAGGTGCCGGAGGTGTCCTGCACCGCCTGCGTGGTGGCAAGCAGCTGCCCCGCCTCAGGAGCCTTGTACGAGGCGTTCAGGTGCTGGAAGCGGGTGTGGACATCGCTGCCGTGCTCGCTGATCGCATTCGCCGCTCGCCGCAGAGCGGTGATCTCCCGCTGCAGCTCGACCAGGTCACCGGTGAAGGTGGGTATCTTCTCCGGACTGATCACCTCTCGCCCGCCCGCCTGCGGGCCGCCTCCAGAAACGCCGTCACGTCAGGCGCCAACACCGCCTGCCGCTGGGCGTTCCACGCCTGCTCCAGACTCCCGGCGAGGTACGCATTGGTCGCCTCGATGGCGCCGTTCGCCGAGTTCCTGGCACGCAGCGGCAAGAACGCCACGTCAGTCTCCGTCCCCTGGACGAACTGCCCCAGCGCCACCGCCACCAGCCCGGTCGCCGGGCCACCGCTTCCGGCACTCTCTCCACCGAACGCCAGCGTGCCCGCCGACTCCATCGCCGCCTGAACGCTTGCCCCGTACAGCCGGATCCCGGCGCTCATGCCGTCGGCAGCCTCTCTCACCTGAGAGATCACTGACTGCACCCCCGCAGGCGCGATGTCCCACCCCGTCACAGCAACCCCCGTGCATCTCTTGGCAGATACGTACCTGCAGCTGGGCTCAGCATCGCTCAGACCACTGACAACAGGATCTTCATGAGTATCAGCCCGCTGGTTGCAGCAGCAATGCTCTTCCGGCCAAAGTACGTGTCGACCTGGCACAACGACGCCTTCGCTGTGCATGCTCCTACCGTCGCCCCGTGAGCCGGCGATCGGACGAAGCGGCTGGACGTCCCACAGCCCTGTGGGAACCAGCAGATGCTCGACCACTCCTCGATCACCATCACGGCGGACACGTACACGACCCTGCTTCCCAAGCGGCGATTGGCGAGGCCGCAGCCCGGCTCGTGCCGCGCGCCCGTGTAAATGTGGATGCCTGTTCCGTCGGCGCAGCTTGATGGACCGTCCCTCCGCCCAGGCATTCCATTGACCGCGCTCATGGTCCTCGGCGCCCTCGTCGCCGGCGCCGCGCTACGCAGGTACGGACCGCGCCGAATCGCGATCGCCGGTGTCGTCCTCGTCGTCCTCGGCGCAGGGTTCGCCAGCGTGATGGTCACCGCCACCGGGACCGTCGTGGGTGACACCCGTGCCCGGGCACGCCGGGGTCGTTGGCGGGCTCAAGCAGACCGCCATGAACGTCGGTCCGACCTTCGGTAGTGCCATCACCGCCAGGATGATCCTGCCAAGGTCGTCCAGCGTTGGGCCCCTGCCAGCGATCGCGACCCCGGCAACCCCCGCCCCGGCGACGGGCGCCACCCTGCTGGTTCTGGCCGGACTCGCCGTCCTCGGCCTGCTACCGCGCCCCTGGTGCCTCACGGCCGCCCCACTGCGCGAGAGGCGACACGTCTGTCCAGGTCGATCACAACAGCATCCACACCGCCGACTGACCCGCGCGGAGCGTCGGGCTGACAGCCGGAGTCGCCTTGGTCACGAGGAAAGCCCCGGCTATCCGCCTACGCGGATAGCCGAGGCATCTTGCTCCCGTGGTTCTACCGTGTGTCCAGTTCCTTGATCAGTGCTGAGGAGAAGATCGTTCCGGCTAGCCAGGCGTCCTTGTCCGGTCCCTGTTCCGGGATGATCAGTCGGCTTCGGGTCCAAGGCTCTTGCTGGCCCGGTAGCTCGACTTTGGCTGCGACCCAGACGCCGTCCTCATTGTCGAAGAACGAGAGTGCAGTCAGCGTCGCGCCGTGCTGGGCTAGCTCGGAGGGCAGGCTGTCGGCTACCTCGGAGCGGAACTCTTCGAGGTACTGCTGGTACATGGCGACCGTTGGCACGTTGTCCTTAGCATCCACAGTCGTAATAGTAGGCCGTGATGATGCCTACGGGCCGGTGATCCTTGGACTTGGAGTCCACTCGCTCGGTGAATACAACCTTCATCGCACCGGCTCGGGTGTTGGAGAAGGTGTTGCTCTTCAAGGTGCAGTTCGTCTTGCTGCCGTTGGGTACGCACTTGCCGCGATCCAGCGTCTTGTCGATGTCCTTCTTCATGTTGGTCCAGCTCGAAATCTCATCCCCGTGGCCCGACTCGATGTGCCGCTTGCCAAACCCGTCGATGCTTCCGGCATCCTTCTGCCCAACGCGGAGCGGGAGGTCCTCACCATCCGGACCGAAGTGAGTGGAGTACACCTTCCAGTCGATCGGGTTGGGGTTCGCCGCGGCCTGGGCCGGTACGGCTGCTGCTCCGAAAAGACACAAGGCGGCCACGGTAGCTGCCGTGGCGGTACGACGCCGCAAGAGAGTACGCATGAGTTCCCCGAGATTCATTGATTACGCTGCCCTGTTGGTCTGTGGTCGATGGGCACTTAATTCCCATCGTTGTGTTGCTCCTGATAGATCGTCAAGCAAGGCCGTGTGCACATCGAGTGCGTTTTGTGCGCCCATTTTGGGGCGCTCTTCTGGGGCGGCGGGCGTGAACGGCTTTGGCCGGTGCCCGGTTCGGGTTGGGCTCGGGCACGGTCAGGAAGCCGTACGCCGATCCGGCAACTCGGGCAGGCTTTGCCTCTGCCCGGAATTCGAACGAGTCGCCCCGCCGTTTGCCTTTGCCCCTCCTACGCGGCCCCAGCCCGAACAGGTGGATGGCCTCTTCATCCGGCCGCTCCAGCCACCACAACCCCGCGACGGCAGTGCGTGTCCGCTCGGGCGGTCTGTCGTTGATGCTGGTGCGTTTCACCGCTGCCGGGCTTCGCTCCCTGTCATGGTGCGGAGCCGGGTGTGGATGAACTCGGTAGCCCCGAACACTGCGTCCGCCGCCCCGGGCGCGTGGTGTTCGGGGCTCTCGGCCGCCCTGTTACTTGGTGGTTCTATTGGCGGTGACGGTGGGGCTGGTCAATGCCCACGGGACGTATCACAGCCGGTTGTGAGCTTCGGGCCTGCTGGGTGGCGTTGTAGGTCATGGTGGTGCGTTGACGGGCGGCTTCGGCGCGGCGGTTGGGGGCGGGGTTTCGGCTGGTGTGCTGGATGCGGGTGATCAGGACGCGGGCGGGTTGGCGGGCGGTGGTCAGTTCGCGCCTGGCGGCGGCTTCCTTGAGGAGCTGGTGGGGCTTGTGGCCGCCGGCTTCGGCATCGGCGAGCACGGTGGCGAGGGCGGGCCAGCCGGGGTCGGCAAGGATCCGGTCAGCGTGTTCAGGAACGGCGGCGCGTACGTCGCTGGCCAGGGTGCGACGGGTCTCCTCGTTAGGTCGGCGGGCTTCGAGTCCGGTGAGCGTGGGAGTGAGGGCGTTGTCGGCGGCGGTCTGGAGATGCTGGAGGGCCTGTCGGGCGGCGTCGGTCTGGTGGGCGTGGCCCTTGGCTTCGTGCCAGCGTCCTGCGAGGAGGGCGGCCCAGACCATGGCAGCGACGAGGGCGGCGAGGGTGCTGCCGTCGGGGCCGGTGGCGGTGTTGGCGATGTCGCGGGCTGCGGTCCGCAGGGCGTGGGCGGCGCGGTCTTCTGCCCGGATCTGTGAGCGCTGTGCACGGCCGAATGCCTTGCTGGCCGCTTGCAGTTGGCCGCGTAGGTCCGCGGGAGCCTTCTGGGCAGTGGCTTCCATCAGTTCACCCAGGGCGGTGATGTGTGCCTGGGCCCGGGCGTCACCGCTGTCGCCGGTGCTGGTGTCGGTGATCTCGGTGTGGAGGGTGTCGAGGGCTTCGGTGGCCCGCTGCCAGGGGGTGGTGGGCCGGTTGCGGCGGGCGGTGGGGTGCTCCTCCGGCACGGTGGTTTCCAGGCGGGCTTTGAGTTTGGGCAGTGACAGGTCGGGGGCGATCTTTCCGCCGGGGTGGAAGATCTGCTCGCCGTCCTTGTTGAGGTCGCCGGGGCGGCCGACCGCGTAGCCGAGGAGGTCTCCGGAAGGGCCGCGGCGTGCCTTGACCTGGACGTCGCCGGCTTCGAGGTACGCGACGAGTTCCTCGGCGCTGGTGGCGTGCGGGATGGCGGCGCGGATGCGGTCCTGGAGCCACTCGCGGCTGGTCTGTTCCCAGCCGAGGCGTTCGGCCTTGTGCATCTCACTCTGAGTGGGGCGGCGGGTGCCGGTGCGGTCGCCCTTCCTCAGCTGCCGCAGGCCGTAGTCCTTCTCGATCTGACGGCACGCGTCGCCGACGCGGATGCCGCTGTCGTGGAGTTTGGGGCGGCGCCCGTCCTCGCGGACGGTGGTGGCGATGATGTGGATGTGGTCCTCCGCGTGGCGTACGGCGATCCAGCGGCACGCCAGGTCGTCACCGGCGGGGGCAATGCCAGCGGCGGCGACGATGCGCTGGGCGATCTCGTCCCACTCGGCATCGGAGAGGTAGCGGTCCTCGGGGGCGGCGCGTACGGGACAGTGCCAGACGTGGTCAGTGACCGGCTTGCCGAACTCGCCATTTCGCAGGCCGACAGGTTCATCGAGGTACCGGCCCAGTTCGGTGAGGGTCGCGTTCTCGTTCCGGCCGGGGTCGGGCATGCCGAGCATGGCGAAGCCGGCCACGATGTGCGGGTCGAGGTGTTCGTCGTGGGTTCCACGGCCGTAGAGGTAGGCGAGCAGACCGCGGGTGTTGGACCCGGAAGGCTTGATAGCTGCGATCACGGCCTCACGCCTCCGTCGGGTCGGTCGGTCGGTTGGCGCAGGGCTTCGGCGATCAGGGTGAGCAGGTAGTGGAGTTCGTCGAGGCGCTGGCGTATGTCGGGCGGGGTGTAGTCGCTGTTGAGGGCACGGGCGATCTGGTTGACGTTGACGCCGATGCGGTTGAGCTGACGCAGGACCTGGGCGCGGAACATGTGCGTGCGGCGACGGTCCTCGGACAGGGGGAGGTTGGCGGTGAACCGTCCGGCGACGAAGGCGAGGACGATGTCGGCGGCGAAACCGGATTCGCCTTTGTAGCCGTGCTCGGTAGCGGTCTCCTGAAGGCGGAGACGCTCGGCGTCGGTGAAGCGCAGGGGGCCGACGCGGTCGGTGCGCTTGTTGCCCGTGAAGCGGCGGATCGTGGGCTGAACACTCTGCGCGGCGGGTTCGTCGGCGGCGGGCTGGTCTTCGCGTGCGGGGCGCAGGATCTGCTGCTGCACGGTGTGGAGATTGTCCGGGTCGGGGCCGCCCTCGGCCCCGACCTCCTGGCCCGGCGCCCCCTGGCGCCGGACCGTCTCCGCCACCCCCGGGGCGGAGAACCCCCCAATCCGGCCTTGAGTCGGACTCGGGGTACTACTGGCTCCGCCAGGAGCTGTCTTTCCGAACGCCTTTATCAGGCGTCCCACCAGTGTCGAGGACTTCGTCAGCTGCATCGGCTCTTCAGAGGTGTCTTCGCGGTAGTGCGGGTCGTGATCCATGGGCAGGTCTCCGGAAGAGGCGGGTAAAGCAGACGGAGTGCGGGTGACCTCCGTTCTGTCCACAGGTGTGGATGAGCAGGTGGCACGTAGGGCAGCGGCCGCCTGTCCGGGTGACCGGAAGGAGGTTCCGGTCACCCAGTAGGAGCTGGTCAGGTGCTGGCCGGACCGCTCGCTGCGGCGGCTTCGAGTTCGGCCCGCAGGATGCCCGTCACCTCGGTCAGCCGCTCACTGCCGATGGTCAGTTCCTTGTCCTCAACTGCCTTTCGGACAATGGCCCGGGTCAGCTTTCCCTTCTCAGCGGCAGCTGCCCTGCCGATCTCCACCAGTTGTTCGAGCGGAGCGCCGGGCGGGCGACCACCGCGCGGCTTGCTCTCCGCAACCTCGGCCGGTGGTTCCGGCGATCGGGCGGACACGGCGGCCAGTGGCTCCGCGAGCTCGACAGGTTCGGCCGGTGGCTCGGCGGGCCGGCGGGGTGCGGTGACCGGTAGTTCCGGCGCCTGCACGGAACTGGGGCTCGGGTGACCGGTGGGGTGTTCGACGAGCTGGTGGATCTGCCGCATCAGTACGGCGAAGGCCACCATCGCGGCGGCCGGAGGAACCGCGGCGACCACATAGTCCAGGAGCGGGACAGCGTTGGGGTTGCCCGTGCCGCTGACCCCGGCGACGTTCAGCGCGATGGAGCCGGACGACCCGATGGCGGTGACGGCGATGGCCCACCTGTCGGTGACGTGGCGCAGTCCCGCCCGGAGCATGAGCAGTTCGCCCGCGATGATGAACGCGTCCAGAGTCGCGGGCCACGCCCAGCGGCGGATCGGGCTGCTGCCGAGCCCGTGCTGGCCGGCGACGCCGGCCAGGTGCGCGTAGGAGAGCCAGAACGCACCGGCGGTCAAGGCGACGATGACGAAGCCGGCCGCGCCAAGCACGTACTGCTCGGCATCGCGATGGGTCTTTTCCTTCGGCTGCCCATCACTGGGCCGATCGTCCGACGGCTGATGGTGCGGCGGATTGGAGAGGGGAAGGGCGGTCAAGCTAGATCCTCCTGGGGCTAGTGGTGCGGTGCGTCTTGGCCGTCTTGGCCGTTGCAAGCGCAGGTCAGGGCGGGTACGGCAGTAGCCCCGCTCTGCCGTCCTGGGGGTGCTGCCGGCGTCTTCGGCCCCCTACGAGGAGGCTCAGACGGTTCGTCGTACCTGAGCCCCCTCTGGGGGTGGCCCTTCTGGCCGGGACGGTGAAGTTGCGTCTTCCGTCTCGGCGAGCAGGGCTGTGACCTGCGCTGATACGCCAGGGACGCTGCAAGACGGATGGGGGCGGTGTCTTGGACGGGCACCACGCGGTCATGATCGTGTTGCCGTCTTGAGCCCGATTGCCGTCTCGGACGCATGCCGTGTGACCTGCGAGATCACGGCAGGGACGGCAGGGACGGCAACCGGGGGCGGGGGGCTCAGCCCTCGCCGCGAACGGGGTCGGCGTCGACGGGGTGGACGGTGGGGCAATACCGGCGCCAGGCGTCGAGGAACTTGTTGCGCATGTAGCCCTTGCGCTGAGTCCGGTCGGCCATGCGCACGTTGCCGGGCCTGATGTCGAATTCACGCAGCCTGTTGCCCAGTTCACGGGCATCGAGGCCCCTACGTCCCCACTCGGCCCATGGGGCCTCGGGGTCCTGGCGCAGGTGGTGCAGGAGGTCCTCGGTGGACAGGCTGTCGACCTCGCGCTGGGCGAAGAAGACCCGGCGGATGTCGGCGAGGATCCGCGCCCCGCTGGGATGGTCCTCCTCAGCCGCCACTTCAGCGGCCACCATCCACGCGCACGCCACCCGGGCCCGGCGCGGCCAGCTGCCACCAGCCAGGTCGGCCACGACCACCAGGGGCTCCCATGTGTCGGCGGCACGGTCCTCCACCGGCATGTCCGGCTCCAAGTCGGCGGCCTCCTCCAGCAACGTGCGGGCCCATGAGTGGAGGCGGTCGCGCAGCTCGCGCAGAACCGGGATATCGCGCCGCGAGCGGAAAGGCTTCACCTCCTCCCCCCCGGCCCTACGCCGCATACGGATCACCACCGACCGGTCCATGACCGTGTCGGGCAGGTCACCGATCCCCGCGATCGCCGCCATCGCGAAGGTCGCGAACTTGTGCGGGGTGTGGTCGTTACCGACCACCCGCGTCACATAACGGCCGCGCTGGTGACCTGCGTTGAGCAGGCCCCGTGTCTCCTCGTTCTTCTCCGCCACCTTCGGGCCGAAGATGGTGTCCGCCTCATCCACCAGGAGCGTGGGCGGCTCCTCGCCGTCGATGGAGCGGAAGATCGCCGCCGGTGTGGTGTTGATGGTGATCATCGGCTCGTGGACCGTCTCGGTCAGCACATCCAGCAGCCGCGACTTGCCGCACCGCTTGGCCGGTCCCACCACCGCCAGGCGCGGGGCGTGCTGCCAAGCGGGCTGCAGATGCGTCGCCACCACCCACAACGTGATCGCATCCAGCGCCTGGGGCGAGGGCGGGATCACGAACGTGGCGATCTGCGCAAGCAGTTCATCCAGCAGCATCGACCCGCACGACACCTCCGCATCGGGTATCGCCTCCAGGCCGGTCGGCGCCGCCGCCTCCCCCTCGACGCCGCTGGCAAATGCATCGCCGCCTTGGCTCGGATCGGCGTCGTCGGCCTGCGCGGCGAGCAGGTGGGTGCCCGGCTGGCCCGGGATGGCTGCGGTGGGCCAGATCGCCTGACCAAGGGTGGAAGTGGAATAGCGCTCGGGGTTCTCCGGTTGCACCGGACAGCTCCTTGTCTGGCGGTGGCGGGCTCGTATGCCCTGGCCGCCGGGTCGGTTCGCATCGGATCGCTGGGGAGTTTCGGGGCCTCCGGCGTTGCATCGCCGGGGGCCCTCCCCCTTCTCGCGAGCGTCTGGGCACCGCGAGGGAACACGGACAGTACGTCCACGTCTGTCCACAGTCCAGCGTTTCTGTGTCAGCTCAGCGCAGAACCGTCTGCTATGGACGTGCCCTCTCATGCGGCCAGGCCCAACAGGTTCAACAGGTCCGCGGTCACCACCCGGTACGCGTTGCCCAGGCGCAGAACCTTGCACGGGTACTGACCGCGCTTCGCCAGCTCATACCCCTTGCTCCGCCCGAGCCCCAGGGCGCGGTTGCTGGTTTCGAGGTCAACAGCCACCGGAAGGGCCAACAGATCCTCACGGCTCATCCCCTTCGGAGACCCCTCTGTGGTGTTCTCGCGCATGCGCCATCCCTTTCGGTACAGCCATCGGCGAACACGGTCATCCCGTCCGTCTCCAGGCGTCCACCAATCAGCATCCTCAAGCTAATGTGTCTGCATGACACAAAGTGGTTTCGATAATGAAGAGGACGACTTCCCGGAGTGGGTGGACCGGGTCCAAGCAAACGTGGCCGGTGAGGTCCGCCGGAGAAGGAAGGAGATGGGGTGGAGCGCGCAGGAACTGGCCGACCGGTGCGAGGAGCTCGGGCATCCCATCCCGCGCAACGTGATCGCCAACATGGAGTCGGGGCGCCGGGCCGGCCTCCCGCTGGTGGACGTCATCGTCTTGGCGGCTGCCCTGGAGACGTACCCGGCCTGCCTGGTCTTCCCTGTCGGCTACGTCGACCGGACCCAGGAACTCCCATTCCAGAGCCTCGTGCCGACTTGGGACGCCCTGCGCCGCTTCAACGGAGAACAGGAAGTGCCCGGACACGACCCGGGCCTCGTGCCTGACTTCGAAGCCCACACCAGCCTTGTGCGCACCGCCTTGGCCGCACTCGACGAACAGGAGCAGGCCCGGTTCGCGGCGAGGACGGCGACCAGCCGCGCCCAGCAGGAAGAAGCCGAACGCAAGCGGACCACATACGCCGACCGAGCCGTCTCCGCAAAGTACAAACTCCGCTACCTCCGCCGAGACCTCCGCGACGACGGAGCCGTCCCGCCCGACCTCCCACCCGCACTCCACGACGTCGACCCGCCCGAATGGGCCCCCGATACCACCACGGAGGAACGCCCTTGAAGGGCTCCACCCACCGCCGCTGCTACTGCCGCGACCCCAAGACCAGCAAGCCGCTCGGCAAGAAGTGCCCCAAGCTCACCAGCCGCAAGCACGGCTCCTACTCCATACGCCAGGAGCTCCCGCCACACGAAGACGGCACCCGCCGATCCTTCAACCGCGCCGGCTACGAGACGCTGAAGGCTGCGCAGGTCGATCTGGACCACGTACGAGCCCTTGTCGCCATCGCGGACTCGGACGATGATCACGACCTTGACCGGATCGCGGGGCTGCTCGAACAGGTCGCCGACGAGAAAGCTCCGCTGCCCGACATCGAGGACACCCGCAGGCGCTTCCGGGCGGGCTTGGACTTGATCGGTCGGCGCACGGTGGGTGAGTGGCTCGATCAGTGGCTCGCTGCGAAGAAGTCACGGAAGACAACGCTCAACGGGTACGCCTCGCATATCCGCGTCCACCTGAAACCGCGCATCGGCCATGTCCGCCTCGACCGCCTCAACGTCGGCCACCTGGTGGAGATGTACGACGACATAGCCGACGCCAACGAGGTGATCCAGGCGGAGAACCTCGAACGGCGCGAGCAGATCGCCAGGTGCAAGCCCAGCAAGCCCGGCCGCCCCGTCGCAGCCGAACGGGCACGGCTCGCCGTCGAGCGGGCAAAACTCGCCGAGATGAAGCCGTTCCGGAAGATCACCGGCCCCGCCACCCAGCAGAGCATCCGGCGCACCCTGCGAGCGGCTCTGAACTCGGCGATCGCCCAGCAGTACATCACCTTCAACCCGGCCTCCCACGTCGAGCTGGAGTCCGGCAAACGCCCGAAGCCCCTCCTCTGGACTGCTCAGCGAGTGGAGCGCTGGCGAGCCACGAGTGAACTGCCTTCACCAGTGATGGTCTGGACGCCGACGCAGTTCGGAACCTTCCTTGACGCAGCTGAATCCGATCGGCTGTACGCGCTCTTCCACCTCGTGGGCACTCGCGGTCTCCGCCGTGGCGAGGCCGTTGGCCAGAACTGGACCGATGTCGACCTGGACGCCGGCCTGATCACCCCGGCCAAGGAGATCGTCGTCGACGGTTGGGACCCCTACGAGTCCGCCCCCAAGACCGACGGCAGTGCCAGCACCATCGCGTTGGACAGCGTCAACGTCGCCCTTCTGCGAGAGCACCACAAGGCGATGCTGAGCGCCAGGGAAAAGTGGGGCGCCGCCTGGAACGAGACCGGCAAGGTCTTCACCCGCGAGGAC
Source organism: Streptomyces sp. A5-4 (assembly GCF_051131715.1). NCBI lineage: Bacteria > Bacillati > Actinomycetota > Actinomycetes > Kitasatosporales > Streptomycetaceae > Streptomyces > Streptomyces sp. A5-4. The sequence continues at coordinate 3,641,798 of NZ_CP178591.1, forward strand.
GGCTCCTGGCTGCACCCTGAGACGGTCTCCGAGACGTTCCGACGCATCCTCGCCACCACGGATCTCCCGCCGATCACCTTGCGCGATCTGCGTCACGTCGCGGCCACTCTCACCCACGGCGGGGGCGGCGATCTGCACACGATCAAGGAGACGCTGCGCCACTCCACCATCACGCTGACTTCGGACACGTACACGAGTCTGCTGCCGGAGGTCGACAAATCCGCGGCAGAAGCCGCCGCTGCCCTGGTGCCACGTGCCCGTAAGGCCCCCTCCGTAGCGGCTGCTGTCGGGCCGTCCGCTCACGCATCGCTCACGCAAGAGGCCGGGAACGACGAAGCGCCTCGACCGGCCGAAGCCGATCGAGGCGCTAAGTAGCAGGTCAGAGGGGGTAAACCCCGCCCTGCATCAGGTAGGCCGTGTGGGACTCGAACCCACAACCAACGGATTAAAAGTCCGCTGCTCTGCCAATTGAGCTAACGGCCCTCGGCAAGGCACCCCTGAGCATAGTCGCACCGAGCCCGGCAGCCGATCGGGTATCGGTCGCCGGGCCCGTCGCGGCTCCCGCCGACCCCGGAGCGGACCCGTGGGGCTGCGGCGGACGGCCGGTAACTACCGGGCCGGGGGCGGTGGTTGACCGGTGTTCGGGGGCACAGAAAAGCGGGCCCGTTCGTGGAGAACGGGCCCGCTTTCAGTGATTCGGCAACCTGGTGGGCCGGCGGTTCGCGCCGCCTGCCCGCTTGATCAGCTGCTGATCAGCTGCGCTTCCAGCGCGGCTTCTCGTCGCGGCGGCCGAAGGAGCCGGTGCCGGTGCCGCTGCTGCCGCGGTGGTCGTCGCGGCGGCTGGCCGGGCGGTCCGAGCTGCCGGCGCGGAAACCGCCGCCGGTGGCCGGACGGGCCGCGCGGTCGTCACGGTTGAACGGGCGGTCGGAGCCGCCGGCGCGGAAGCCGCCACCGGTGGCCGGACGGGAGCCGCGGTCGCCGCCACGGTCGTCACGGTTGAACGCCGGACGGCTGCTGCCACCGCGGTCGTCACGACGGTCGCCGCCACGGTCGTCACGGTTGAACGCCGGACGGCTGCTGCCACCGCGGTCGTCACGACGTTCGCCACCGCGGTCGTCACGGTTGAACGCGGGGCGGCTGCTGCCACCACGGTCATCGCGGTTGAACGCCGGACGGCTGCTGCTGCCACCACGGTCGTCACGGTTGAACGCCGGACGGCTGCTGCTGCCACCACGGTCGTCACGGTTGAACGCCGGACGGCTGCTGCTGCCACCACGGTCGTCACGGCCCTTGTAGCCGCCACGGTCGCCACCGCGGTCGTTGTTGCCCTTGTAGCCACCGCGGTCGTTGCCACGACGCTCGAAGTTGCCGCGCTCGTCGCGACGCTCCGCGGCCTGGCGCTCCTGCACAGCGGCGGCAGCCGCTGCCACGGCGGCGTTCTCCGCCTCGGCGGCCTTCGCCATCTCCGCGATGGCCTCGTCCGGGTCCTCGCCACGCTCGCGCGCGGCACGGGCGACCAGACGGTCGGCCTCCTCGCGGAGCTCGGTCGCGCGGCGGGTGATGCGCTCCAGCTCGCGGCCCATGTCCTTGACCTCGCGCTCCGCCTGCTTGGCGGCGTTGTTCGCGGAGTCGGCCTGGACCTCGGTGAGCGAACGGGCGCCGGTGATCTCGGCGACCTCCGGCTCGAAGACACCGGCGCCGGCGACGATGTGGCGCGAGGCCTCGACGCCCGCGTCCTCCATCATGCGGAAGATCTGGCGGCGCTGGTGCGGCAGGGACAGCGACACGACGACGCCGGACTTGCCGGCGCGGGCGGTACGGCCCGAGCGGTGCAGGTAGTCCTTGTGGTCGCCGGCCGGGTCCACGTTCAGGACCAGGTCGATGCCGTCGACGTGGATGCCGCGAGCGGCGACGTCGGTGGCGACGAGGGCGTTGACGTAGCCCTTCTTGAAGTCCTCAAGAACGCGGGTACGGGCGCCCTGCGTCATGCCGCCGTGCAGTGCGTCGGACTTGACGCCCGACTCGCGCAGCTGCTCGGCGATGCGGTCCGCGCCCAGCTGGGTGCGGACGAAGATGATCGTGCGGCCCTTGCGGGCGGCGATCGCGGCCGTGACCGGCGCCTTGTCCTTCGGCTTCACGACGAGGACGTGGTGGGTCATGGTCGTGACGTTGCCCTGCGCGCTGTCGACCTCGTGCGTGACGGGGTTCGTCAGGTAGCGCTTGACCAGCGTGCTGATCTCGTTCTCCATGGTGGCGGAGAAGAGCATCCGCTGGCCGCCGCCGGGGATCTGGTCGAGCAGCTCGGTGACCTCGGGCAGGAAACCCAGGTCGGACATCTGGTCGGCCTCGTCGAGAACGGCGATCCGCACGTCCGCCAGCGAGCAGGCGCCGCGGTTGATGAGGTCGCGCAGACGGCCCGGGGTGGCGACGAGGACGTCGACGCCACGCTCCAGGGCGTACATCTGGTTGCTCATGGACGTACCGCCGCAGACGACCTTCATCTTGAGGCCGAGCACGTCGCCGTACGGCTGGAGCGCGTCCGCGACCTGCATCGCGAGCTCACGCGTCGGCGTGAGGATGATGCCGCGCGGCTTCTTCTTGTCGGTGTGACCACCGGACAGCGTGGTCAGCAGCGGCAGACCGAAGGAGAGGGTCTTGCCGGAGCCGGTGCGACCGCGGCCCAGGATGTCCTTGCCGGCCAGGGCGTCCGGGATGGTCGCGGCCTGGATCGGGAAGGGCGCGGTGACGCCGTTCTGAGCGAGCTTGCGCACGATGCTGTCGGGGAGACCCAGGCTGCCGAACGTGACGGTCGGTTCGGCGTCCGCGTCGTCCGTGGCCTCGGCCTGGACGGCCTCGGTCTTGCCGGTGGTGTCGGTGGCCTTGTCGGCCTCCACGACGACCTCGGCGGCCTCCGCGATCTCGACAACCTCGATGATCTCGTCGGCTGCGTCCACGACGGCGTCGGTGGTGGTGGTGTCCGCGGCAGTGGTGTCCGCGGTGGTGTCTACAGCCTCGATGATGTCGGCGGTCTGGTCGACCGACTCGTTCTCGGGCATGGCGGTGCGGTCAGTGCTGGAAATGGACATACGAAATGCGAAACCTTCCGGAGTCTCGGCACGCGCCCAAACTCCGTGAATCGCAATTCGACCGCCTCAATGCGGTCAAGCACGGCAAGGGAGAGTACGCGCCACGGGGCGCTCTTGCTCTCGTCTTTTGCGAGAACTCAGTGGCGCCGGGCAATGGGATCAAACGATCTATAACCATACGCACCCTCCCCCGGTTATGGCAAACCGGCCCTCCTACACCGGTCCCACCTGCGGTGATGCGGTCGGCTCGCGTGAACTGAAGCGCTGTTCGCCCATCCCGGCGGCCCTCATGTCGGCCGCCGGCGAAGCCGAGGGTCCCGGCGAGGTCGTCGGCGGCTCGGGGGTCGGCTCGGGCGGCGGCTCCGGGGTCGGAGGCTCCTGCGTCACCGGCGGCTTGGGCGGGGTGGGCCCGCCGCCCGTCGGCGTCGGTGTGCCGGGGCGCGGCGGCCTGGGCCGGGTGACGCCGTCGCCGGTCCCGGCGCCCTTGTCCGGCGGGTCGGCGGTGGGCCCGGTCGATGCGCCCGGCCCGGCGTCCGTGCCCTCGTCCCGCGGGCCGCCCTTGCCGTGCTTGCCGCCCTTGGCGTCCTTGCCGCCCTCACTGGTGGCCCCGTGTCCGCCCGTACGCCCCTGTTCGGTGCCGGACGACCCGGAGTCGGCGTCCACCTCGGCGACCGTCCCCTGCCGCGCCGCGGGACGCGTCGGCGAGGGCTTGCCCTCCTCGTCGCCCACACTCATGCAGCCTGCGGACGCCGCCACCGCGAGCGCGGCGGCGGCCAATCGGACAGGGATGTTCAACTGGCGCACTGGGCGGCACCTCCGGGGCACGGCGAACGGGGTTCACCTGTCCAACTCCCATTCACCCGCAAGGGACACGCGCCGGGCCCATCGGTTACCGCACGGGTCACTCCCCGGGGCGCGCGGAGACCACGGCTCGACGGCCACGGCCCCGCACGACGACCGGAGCGGCCGGGCACCACAGCGACCCGCCCGCCTCAGCACGCGGCGACGGCGGCAGCCCACGACGGCGCGCGGGGAGCGGCCCGGCCCCGCTACCGCAGCAGCCACCGCCCGAGCTCCACGCCCAGAAACACCGCGCCGAGCCCCACCAGCAGCGACACCGTCGCGTTCGCGGCCGCGAACAGCTTCCGGCCGCGTTCGGCCAACCGCAGCGTCTCGTACGAGAAGGTCGAGTACGTCGACAGCGCCCCGCACAGACCGGTCCCCAGCAGCGCGTACGTGGCCGAGGAGATCAGCGCGCCGGTCAGCAGCCCAAGGACCAGGCAGGCCGCCGTGTTGACCACGAACGTCCCCCACGGGAACACCGAGTCCTGCCGGGCCTGCACCGCACGGTCCGTCAGATACCGCAGGGGCGCGCCGACCGCGGCCCCGACCGCCACCAGCACCCAGGTCATGCGCCCCCCTCCGGCGCCACGGCCGGCGCCCTCACCGGGCCGCCGTCCGCGTCACGACCGACCGCGTCACCGACGCCGCCAGCCACACCGCGCCCAGCGCGGCCACGAAGGTCCCGGCCGCGTACGCCATCGCGGTGACCGCCGCGCCCTCCTCCAGCAGCCGCGCCACGTCCACGGCGTACGTCGAGAAGGTCGTGAAGCCGCCCAGCACGCCGACCCCGAGGAACGGCCGGAGCAGCGCGTGTCCCCGGCCCCGCTCGCTCACCAGCACCATCAGCACGCCGATCAGCGCACTGCCCAGCACATTGACGCCGAACGTGATCCACACGCTCCCCGGCCACAGCACCGCCGCGCCGTACCGGGCCAGCGCCCCGAGCGCGCCGCCCACCGAGATCGCCCCGAGGACCAGCCACTTGCCGCGCCCGCTGGTCTCGGCGCGCTGCGCGGGCACCCGGAGATCGACGTCCGGATCGATCGCGTCACTCATCGCGGACGCCCGCCCGTGACACCCGCCGCGCTCACCGGCTCACCCGTATCCCAGGGCGTGCAGCCGCGCGTCGTCGATGCCGAAGTGGTGTGCCACCTCGTGCACCACGGTGATCTCGGTCTCCGCGACGATCTCCTCCCGCGACGTGCACATCCGCAGCGTCGGACCCCGGTAGATGCTGATCCGGTCCGGCAGCACACCGGCGTACCACTCGCCGCGATCGGTCAGGGGCGTCCCCTCGTACAGCCCGAGCAGCTCGGGCTCGTCCTTCGGCGGCTCGTCCTCCACGAAGATCGCGACGTTGTCCATCAGCCGCATCAGCTCGGGCGGGATCCGGTCGAGGGCCTCGGCGACCAGTTCTTCGAACTCCTCACGCGTCATCTCCAGCACGGGCCCATTGTCGCCGACTTCCGCTTAGGGAGCCTTCCGCAAGGGAATACGGGAGCAATGGCCCGAGACCCTTTCCGTGCCACGTATGTCCGCGTACGACGCCACTACCGCTCCCAGCGCGCCTCCCCGACCAGCGCCCTCGTGCACGCCCCGCACCCCTACGAGCGGGCGCTCGGCCTGACGGCGGTGGTGCTGCTCGGCGCCTGGCTGGGGCTGCTGATCGTCGGCAGCGTCCGGACGCCGGTCGGCCCGATGGACACCAGCATGACGCTGCGCCCTTCGCTGTCCGGCGGCACCAAGATCAACGTCTCTCCGCTCGGCGCGCTCGAACTCAACACCCACATCGCCCCGATCCGCCTCGACGTGGACGTCGACCAGCTCGACCCGGTCCGCTCGCAGGCCCTGGTCGAGCATCCCGAGCGCCTCTCCGGCCTGCAGGGCGAGGTCACCGGTGACGTCTCCGCGGGCGCCACCGAACTGGCCGTGCGCTCCTGCGTCGCCGTCGTCTCCGGGGCCACCGCGCTGGGGCTGGCCGTCTACCGCCGCCCGCGCAAGGCACTCGCCGCGGGCGGCCTCGCGCTCGCCCTGCTCACGGCCTCGGGCGTCAGCGCGTACGTGACCTGGAATCCCAAGTCGGTCCTGGAGCCGAAGTTCTCCGGGTTGCTCTCCTCCGCGCCCTCCGTCGTCGGCAACGCGCGCAGCATCGTCGCCGAATTCGACGTCTATCAGAAGGAACTGGCGCGGCTCGTCACCAATGTGACCAAGCTCTACGACGCGACCTCGACCCTCCCGACGTACCAGCCGGACCCCGCTACGACGCGGGTGCTGCACGTCTCCGACATCCATCTCAATCCCGCGTCGTGGCACATCATCGGCTCGCTGGTGGAGCAGTACGACATCGACGTGATCATCGATTCCGGCGACACCATGGACCACGGCACCGGCGCCGAGAACAGCTTCCTGGACCCGATCCCGGACCTCGGCGCCCCGTACGTCTGGGTCCGCGGCAACCACGACTCGGCGGTCACCCAGCGGTACCTGCGCGGCCTCAAGGGCGTGCACGTACTCGACGAGGGCAGCGCCGTCACGGTGGGCGGTCTGCGAGTGGCGGGCACGGGCGATCCGCAGTTCACCCCGGACCGCTCGGTGGCGGCCGAGGGCGACCCGGCGGAACGCATGGCGGGCATCCGGCTCGCCTCCGCCCTGCGCGACCAGGAGCGGGCCGGCACCCCCGTCGACATCGCGGTCGCGCACAACCCGGTGGCGGCCCGCGAGACCGACGGCGAGGTCCCGCTCGTCCTGGCGGGGCACACGCACAACCGGAAGAACGAGGTCATGGAGTACGGCACCCGGCTCAGGATCGAGGGCTCGTCGGGCGGCGGCGGACTGCGCGCGCTGCAGAACGACAAGCCGGAGAAGGTCCGCACGTCGGTGCTCTATCTGGACCGTACGACCAAGCGGCTGCAGGCCTGGGACGAGATCACGCTGGGCGGCCTGGGCCTGACGACGGCCGAGGTCAGCCGCCACCTCCCGGAGGAGAACCGGCCGGGGGCCGAGCCGCCCCCCGACGCCTCCCCGGAGTCCTCTCCGGGCTCCCCGTCCGACGCTCCGTAAACCGTTTTGGCGATAGCTCCCGACATCCCATATGCTTCTCAAGTCCCCGACGCGCTGTGAAGCGCGCAGGTGGGCCCTTAGCCCTCATCGTCTAGTGGCCCAGGACGCCGCCCTTTCAAGGCGGTAGCACGGGTTCGAATCCCGTTGGGGGTACGCACAAACCGTGTGCGAGACTGAGTCTCGCACCACGCCAGGTCCTGTGGAGCAGCTTGGAGTGCTCGCCACCCTGTCAAGGTGGAGGCCGCGGGTTCAAATCCCGTCAGGACCGCTGCAACCGTAAGGCTGCGTGGCTGGGTAGCTCAGTTGGTACGAGCGATCGCCTGAAAAGCGATAGGTCGCCGGTTCGATCCCGGCCCCAGCCACTACACATCGAAGGCCCCGTCCGGTGGACGGGGCCTTTCGCGTCACCCCTCCTCCACCGCTTCCCGCGCCCTGCGCCGCCAGGCGCGCAGGGCGAGCACCAGGCCGGCCAGGGCCACCACACCGGCCAGCAGCGCCGCGTCGGGCACCGCCCCGCCGAGGCCGTTGGCCCACTCCTCGATCGCGAACGAGTCGTCCACGTCGAGCAGTCCCGGCAGGGCCGTCGTCCCGTCGAAGACGAGGAAGAGCGTGCCGAGCACGATGAAGAAGAGCCCGGAGAGCAGCGAGGTGGTGTGCGGCTCGAAGCGTCCCAGGGTGAGCGTCCGGCCGCGCAGCCACTGCCGCTTGCCCAGGTCGAAGCGCTCCCAGAGCAGTGCGAGCAGGAACAGCGGTACGGCCATGCCCAGCGCGTAGACGGCCAGCAGCAGTCCGCCGTAGACCGGACTGCCGCTGACGGCCGCGACGGTGAGGACGCTGCCGAGGATGGGGCCCGCGCAGAAACCGGCGAGACCGTAGACGGCCCCCAGGGCGTACACGGACACCGCGGTGGTCGGCCGGATCCGCCCGGAGAGCGCGGCGATACGGCGTGACGCGAAGCCCATGCCGAGGATCTGCGCGACGCCGAGCACGATGATCAGCCAGCCGCCGAACAGCACGAGTTGGTCGCGGTGGCCGTAGAAGAGCCGGCCGGCGTACGAGCCGGCCGCGCCCAGCGGCACGAGGGTGGTGGCGAGGCCGGCGTAGAAGATGCCCGTCCTGGCCATCAGGCGTGACGTGGAGTCGATGGAGTACGCGAAGAAGGCGGGCAGGAGCAGGGCGCTGCACGGGCTGAGCAGGGCGAGCAGGCCGCCGAGGAAGGCGGCCAAGTACCCGATGTCCGGGCTCACTTGTCGTCCTTCGCCTTCTTTTCCAGCCCGGCGCCCTTCGCCGCCTTCGCCGCCGCCTCGATGGCCTGGGTGAAGACCTCGGCGGGCTGGGCGCCGGCGATCGGCCTGCCGTTGACGAGGAAGGACGGCGTGGAGGTGGCGCCCAGTTGGTACGCTTCGTCCTGGTCCGCCTTCACGGCCGACTTGGCGGCCTCGCTCCCGGTGTCCTCGGTGAAACGGCCGAGATCCTGCACCCCGGCCTCCTCGGCGAGCGCCTTGAGGCGGCCGTCGCCGAAGCCCTTCTCCTTCGCGCCGTCCGCGTACGCGGCGGCGTGGAACTGCCAGAAGCGGTCCTGCTGCCCGGCGGCCCAGGCGCCGCGCGCCGCCGCGTCCGACTCCTTGCCGAAGATGGGGAAATTGCGCCACTCGATGCGCAGGGTGCCGTCGTCGACGTACTTCTTCACCAGGTCGGGCTCGGTGTCGCGGGCGAACTTCCCGCAGTAGCCGCACTTGAAGTCGGCGTACTCGATGAGGACGACGGGCGCGTCCGCCCGGCCCTGCGCGAGGGAGTCCTTGGCGTCGCGCCTGGCGAGCTTCGCCAGTTCGGGATGGACGCCGGCCTGCGGGTCGGCGGACACCTCGGCGGCCGGGGAGTCGTCGGCGGCGGCCGAGGAGGTGGCCTCGGGCTTGGTGGCGCTGTACGAGGCCACGCCGAGGAGGACCGCGGCGGCGGCGACGCCCGCGCCGATGGCGAGGCCGCGGCGGGAGGTCTTCCTGGGGGCGGGCTTGGCGGCGGTCTTGGGGGTGGGCTTGCGCTCGGGGGTGCTCATGGGTGTTCCGGTACTCCTGAACAGGATGTGGGCGCGCTGGGCGCCGGAGGCGTGGGAAGTGGCGGGGCGCGGCGGCCGGGCGGGCGGCGCCACGCAGGGCGGGCCGGGCACGGCGCCGGTCACGGGGAGGTGCGGACGGTCCGCGCGCCGGACCTGCCGGGCGCGGAGTGGCACCGGCTCGCACGTCGGCCCGTACGGCCGCGTGGGCCCATTGCTGCGGGCCCGGGGCGGGCGAGGCCTAGACGCGCAGGACGGAGAGGTCTATCGGGGACGGCGGGTCGAGCGGCGGTGGCCCGCGGTCGGGTTCGACGGTCGGCAGCACGGGGGCGGTACCCCACGGGCCCGAGGCGGCGCGGGCGTCGTAGAGCGCGTGCAGCAGCTCGTACGAAGGGGAACCGCGCGCCGGGGTGCCGGGACCGGTCCCGCTGTCGCCCCCGGGGCTCTTGCCGCAGCCGGGCACCCGCTGTTCGCCGACGGCGGCCGGGGCGGCCTCGGCCGCGGACTCGAACGCGGCTCCGGGGAGGGCCTGGGCGGTCGGCCCGGCGTCGGGCGCGCTCGCTCCGGCCACAGTCACGGCCTCGGGCGCACGCGCGTCAGCCGCCGCGAGCCGCGCGTCGGGCCCCGTCGCGGGCCCCGTCGCGAGCCCCGTCGCGGGCCCCGTGGCCGCCGTCGCGGACCCCGAGCACATCAGCAGCGCGAGCAGCGCACCCAGCAGCACGCTCACGGCGACCGCGCCGCGTCGCCGCGGAGTGCCGGCACGGGGCATGGGCTCGGCCTCTCCTCGGTGGGCGCGCGGGGTGCGCGGGTGCGTACGCGTCCCGAAAGACTAGATGCTGCGCGGGCGGCCGTATCTCCCGGGTCCAAACCGCCGCGAAACGGCCACCCGGAAAAATGGGTTCGCCACTCACGAGCGACGGGTGAGATCCTCAGTGAGGTATGTCTACTTCCTTTGCCGACCTCCAGACCGTGCTCGGAGGGCTGCCGCTCCGCGACGCCCACCGGCTCGGCCGCCGTCTCGACGGCGCCCGTCGCATCCGTAACCCCGAGGCCCAGCAGGCCGCACTGGACGAAATCGCGGCCGAGTCCGCTAAGTCCGCGGCCCGGCTGGCGCAGCGTGCTGCCCGCATGCCCAAGATCACGTATCCCGAAGAGCTGCCGGTCAGCCAGCGCAAGGACGACATCGCGGCGGCGATCAGGGACCACCAGGTCGTGATCGTCGCGGGCGAGACCGGCTCCGGCAAGACCACGCAGATCCCCAAGATCTGTATGGAGCTGGGGCGCGGGGTGAAGGGCATGATCGGCCACACCCAGCCCCGCCGGATCGCCGCCCGTACCGTCGCCGAGCGCATCGCGGACGAGCTCGATACACCGCTCGGCGAGGCGGTCGGCTGGAAGGTGCGGTTCACCGACCAGGTCAACCGGGACGCGACCTTCGTCAAGCTGATGACGGACGGCATCCTGCTCGCCGAGATCCAGACGGACCGCGAGCTCCTCGCGTACGACACGATCATCATCGACGAGGCCCACGAGCGGTCCCTGAACATCGACTTCCTGCTCGGCTATCTGGCCAGGCTGCTCCCCAAGCGCCCGGACCTCAAGGTCGTCATCACCTCGGCGACGATCGACCCGCAGCGCTTCTCCCGGCATTTCAGCGACGCCCCGATCGTCGAGGTCAGCGGTCGTACGTACCCGGTCGAGGTCCGCTATCGGCCGCTCCTGGAGGACGACAGCGAGGATGTCGACCGCGACCAGATCAGCGCCATCGCGGACGCCGTCGACGAGCTCCAGCACGAGGGCCCCGGCGACGTCCTGGTCTTCCTCTCCGGTGAGCGCGAGATCCGCGACACCGCGGACGCCCTCAACAAGCGGAACCTGCGCCACACCGAGGTCCTCCCGCTGTACGCACGCCTCTCGCACGCCGAGCAGCACCGCGTCTTCCAGCGCCACACTGGTCGCCGGATCGTCCTCGCCACCAATGTGGCCGAGACGTCCCTGACCGTCCCCGGCATCAAGTACGTGATCGACCCCGGCACCGCCCGCATCTCGCGCTACAGCCATCGCACGAAGGTGCAGCGGCTGCCGATCGAGCGGGTCAGCCAGGCCAGCGCCAACCAGCGCAAGGGCCGCTGCGGCCGTACGTCCGACGGCATCTGCATCCGGCTCTACTCGGAGGACGACTTCGTCACCCGCCCGGAGTTCACGGACCCCGAGATCCTCCGTACGAACCTGGCCTCGGTCATCCTGCAGATGACCGCGGCCGGCCTGGGCGAGATCGAGAAGTTCCCCTTCATCGACCCGCCGGACCACCGGAACATCCGCGACGGCATCCAGCTCCTCCAGGAGCTCGGCGCGCTGGATCCCACGCAGAAGGATCCAAAGAAGCGGCTGACCGGGCTCGGCCGCAAGCTCTCCCAGCTGCCGGTCGACCCGCGGCTGGCCCGGATGGTCGTCGAGGCCGACAAGAACGGTTGCGTACGCGAAGTCATGGTGATCGCAGCCGCGCTCTCCATCCAGGACCCGCGGGAGCGGCCTGCCGAGAAGCAGCAGCAGGCCGACCAGCAGCACGCCCGCTTCAAAGACGAAACGAGCGACTTTCTCGCCTATCTCAACCTGTGGCAGTACGTGCGCGAGCAGCAGAAGGAACGCGGTTCGTCCAACTTCCGCCGGATGTGCAAGACGGAGTACCTCAACTTCCTGCGCATTCGTGAATGGCAGGACATCTACGCGCAGCTGCGCACGGTCGCCAAGCAGATGGACATCCACGTCAACGAGGCTGTGTCCGATCAGGGGGCTCCGCCCCCGGGCGCGCCGGAGCAGGCCATCCACACCTCGCTGCTGGCCGGTCTGCTGTCGCACGTCGGGCTGAAGGACACCGAGAAGAACGAGTACGTGGGCGCCCGCAACGCCAAGTTCGCGATCTTCCCCGGCTCGTCGCTCTTCAAGAAGCAGCCGCGCTTCATCATGTCCGCCGAGCTGGTCGAGACCTCCCGCCTGTGGGCGCGGGTCAACGCCAAGGTCGAGCCGGAGTGGATCGAGCCGATCGCCGGGCACCTGCTCAAGCACACCTACAGCGAGCCGCACTGGGAGAAGGACCAGGCGGCCGTCATGGCGTACGAGAAGGTCACGCTGTACGGCGTGCCGATCGTCGCCCAGCGCAAGGTCAACTACGGGCGGATCGACGCGGAGACGAGCCGTGATCTCTTCATCCGCAACGCGCTCGTCGAGGGCGACTGGCGCACCACGCACCAGTTCTTCCACGACAACCGCAAGCTCCTGACCGAGGTCGAGGAGCTGGAGCACCGCGCGCGGCGCCGCGACATCCTGGTGGACGACGAGACGCTCTTCGACTTCTACGACCAGCGCATCCCCGAACACATCGTGTCCGGCGCGCACTTCGACTCGTGGTGGAAGACCAAGCGGCGCGAGGAGCCCGACACGCTCGACTTCGAGCGCTCGATGCTCATCAACGAGAAGGCCGGGGACGTCTCCAAGGACGACTACCCGGACTCCTGGCGCCAGGGGAAGCTCAAGTTCCGGGTGACCTACCAGTTCGAGCCGGGCGCGGACGCGGACGGCGTGACCGTCCACATCCCGCTCCAGGTCCTCAACCAGGTGTCGTCCGACGGCTTCGACTGGCAGATCCCCGGCCTGCGCGAGGAAGTGGTCACCGAGCTGATCCGCTCCCTGCCCAAGCCGATCCGCCGCCACTACGTGCCCGCGCCGAACTACTCGGGGGCCTTCCTGGACCGGGCCGTGCCACTCCAGGAGCCGCTGCCGCTGACGCTGGCGCGCGAGCTCAAGCGGATGGTCGGGGTGCCCGTCTCCGCCGAGGACTTCGATCTTGGCCGGGTCCCGGACCACTTGAAGATCACGTTCCGGATCATCGACGAGCGCCGCAAGAAGCTCGCCGAGGACAAGGACCTGGAAGCGCTCAGGCTGGCGCTCAGGCCCAAGGCCCGCAAGGCGCTCTCCCAAGCCGCGGCGGCGACGCCCGGGCCGACGGGCGAGTCCGTCGAACGTACGGGCCTGACGGACTGGACGATCGGCTCGCTGAGCCGCGTCTTCGAGACCCGCAGGGCCGGGCAGCCCGTCAAGGCGTATCCGGCCCTCGTCGACCAGGGCGAGAGCGTCGCCGTACGCCTCTTCGACACCGAGGCCGAGCAGCAGCAGGCGATGTGGCGGGGCACCCGCAGACTCATCCTGCTCAACATCCCGGTGAACCCCGCCAAGTTCGCCTCGGACAAGCTCTCCAACCAGCACAAGCTGGCGCTGTCCCGCAATCCGCACGGCTCGATCCAGGCGCTCTTCGAGGACTGCGCGACGGCCGCCGCCGACAAGCTGATCGCGGACCACGGCGGTCCGGCCTGGGACGAGGAGTCCTTCCGGAAGCTGTACGAGAAGGTGCGTGCCGACCTCGTCGACACGACCGTGCGGACGGTGAACCAGGTGCAGCAGATCCTGGCCGCCTGGCAGGCCTGTGAGCGCCGTCTGAAGGCCTCGACCAGCCTGGTCCTGGTCAACAACGTCAGCGACGTACGCGACCAGTTGGCGACCCTCGTGCCGCCCGGCTTCGTCACGCGGACCGGGCTGCGCAGGCTGCCCGACCTGATGCGCTATCTCGTCGCGGTGGACCGCCGGCTCCAGCAGATGCCGACGGCCGTGCAGCGCGACACCACGCGCATGGAGAAGGTCCACGAGATGCAGGACGAGTACGCCTGGCTGCTGGAACAGATGCCGCAGGGCAGGCCTGTTCCCCGGGAGGTGCTGGACGTCCGCTGGATGATCGAGGAGCTGCGGGTGAGCTACTTCGCGCACGCTCTGGGCACCGCGCAGACCATCTCCGACAAGCGGATCATGAAGGTGATCGACGCCCTGGCGCCGTAACGGAGCCTTCGCCGGGAGCGAGTTCGACCGCACCCTCTGACCTGCTGTACAGTCTGTCTTCGCAGCGCCGCGCAGTACGGCAAAGCGAATCAAGGTCCTGTGGAGCAGCTTGGAGTGCTCGCCACCCTGTCAAGGTGGAGGCCGCGGGTTCAAATCCCGTCAGGACCGCAGTGAAGCAGTGAGGGAAGGCCCGGATCCGCAAGGATCCGGGCCTTCTTGCGTCTTGACGCCGTCAGCGGTCAACCGGTACCCAGAAGGACAGGGCCTCAGGGGGGCCCGCACCGGAAGTGGCGCATGGCGGCATCCGAAGTCAGGGTCAGACATGGGGCGCGCGCGCTGCTGCGTGCCCATCTGGCGGCCGCGTCGGGGTATCGACATCTCGGCAGGCACTGCCCGATCTGCCGTCGGCTCCTGCGGCTCGCCCTGGAGCACGAGCCGGCCCGGGACGAAAGTCCCCCGCCCCGATGACCAACGGCGCTGCACAGCCTCACTCGGCAGTGGCAGGCTCGGAGTTGGCAAGACTTTTGCCGTGTGACGGGAGTCACCGAAAGAGTTTCGGGAACGGGTCAACTTACTCCCCTCCTACAACAGGTCAATTTAATATGTGCAATTGCACCACCCTGCGGAGGCCGCCCGAGGGTCGAGTGCGGGAGGGGCAGGGACCGCCACGAGGTGGCCGCGGGGCCGCCCGCAGCACCCCCGGAACAGGTCGGCGCGAGGTCGCCCCGCAGGTCACAGCGCGGCCGCTCGGGGCGCTCCCAGGGCATGGCCGACAGCCCGCCCGGGGGCATGGCTCAGGGCATAAAAAAGATCGCGCTGGACCCGGCGGAGTCCAGCGCGATCGACGGCGCACCCGTGCTGCATGGATGTGGAGCCCGTTGGGGCGGACTCCTGCCGTTTGGTGCTCAAGTGGGCTTCCCGGGTTGGGGGGCCCGGAAGATGCCCGTTAATGCGGGGTTGTGCGGGTCATGCGGTTGTTCAGGCCTCGCTGCGCTGCTGCGGAATACCCGCAAGCAGTGCGCGGACCTCTGCCTCGCGGTAACGCCGGTGTCCACCAAGCGTGCGGATGGACGTGAGCTTGCCAGCCTTTGCCCAGCGAGTGACCGTCTTAGGGTCCACGCGGAACATCGTGGCGACCTCAGCCGGGGTCAGCAGCGGCTCGGCGTCAGGGGTGCGAGCGGTCATGAGCGGCCTCCTCGGGAGAACCGAACCATCACGGTTCTTTCCTCTAAATTCTGCACCTTGACCCGCGTTGCCCGAAATGGCGGACGCGGGCCGAGTCGGTTATAGGACGAACGGCTTGTCCTCGGCACTACAACTACACCATCCGTCCAGCCACGTCGGCCAAACCGATGGAATTGCCCTCCCAGGTGTTCATCAGCGACGAAGCCGATGGACCATGCCATAGCGGACAGTCACACCACGGTGACGATCAGTCACAGAGCGATCAGGAGCCACCAGACCCCCCATAGCGCGCAATGCCGAGATTTCCGCCCTTACTTGGACGGAAGGAGCCCCTACCGGACTCCTTGTCCTATTTTGGCATGAGGATGGGGGATGGGCGCAAGAGCCCGCTAAGTGCTGTCCGTCACGCTTGAGTCAAAGGCCCGGATCAGGACCTACGTCCCGGCCCTTCGGCCCGCCGGCCGCGTTCCCCGGAGCCACTCAGTTCGCGAACTGACGCTCCCGCACCGTCCGCCACCGCTCCATCAGCCGCTCGTACGCCTCGCCGGCCCCGGCGCCGTCACCCGCCCGCAGCGCCGCGATCCCCTCGGCGACGTCCGCCGCCGACACATCATCGGCGAGGTGCTCCGCCGGAAGCGTGTGCACCAGGCCGCCGTAGTCGAGCTCGACCAGCGACCGGGGATGGAACTCCTCCAGCCAGCGCCCCACATCCACCAGGCGATCCACCAGCCCCCCGATGAGCAGCACCTCGACGCCGCCCTCGCTGTCGCCCGCACCACCGTCGCCCCGGCCCTCGCCGAGCAGCTCCCGCAGCGCCTTCAGCGCCCGCGCCACCCGCCGCCGCGCCTGCACCATCGGCGTCCGGTAGCTCAGCGTCGGCGCCGAGCCCTCCCGCGCCTTCGTGTACGTGCGCTCCTCGCCCGCGAACAGCGCGAACCAGCTCACCGGCACGTGCCACACCGAGCTCCTGATCCACGGCCGCGCGTCCGGATTGCGCTCCAGCCACCGCTCGAAGTCCGCGGCCGCCTGACGGCGTACGACGGGCGGCAGCGCCGCGTCCAACATCGGCTCGGGAAACAGCTCGGGAAGCTCCTGGAGGGCCAACCAGCCCCGCAGACGGGTGCGCCAGGGGCAGACACACACCACCCCGTCCAGCTCGGCGACGAACGCGTCCCCGCTCTCGTGCACCGGCACCGCGACCGGAGGTGTCGGCAGCAGGTCGGCCAGGGAGCGCCGCAGCTCGTCCTGGGCGGTGGGCAGGTGCCCGCGCCGCGCGTAGCCCGCCCAGTGCTCCCGCTCGGGCTCCGGGAAGGCCGCCAGCGGTTCGTACACCCGCAGATACGAGACGTACGGGACGGTCACCGATGACGCCTGGGCCACGCCTGCTCCTCACTCGGACGGATCGGACGGAGGGGAATCGTCCCACGGGCACCGCGCCGGGGGGTGATCCTGGGCACTGCGGTCATCAGGGGGTCCGCCAGGTTCTACGCTCTTGCCCATCAGCCCTCCCCACCCGCAGGAGGGCATCGCCGCTTCGTATTTGGGAGTCACCACCGTGACCGACTCAACCGGCAGCGCTGTCGACGTACTGCACACCCTGTTCCGATCGGAACAGGGCGGCCACGAGCAGGTCGTGCTGTGCCAGGACCGAGCCAGCGGCCTCAAGGCCGTCATCGCCATCCACTCCACCGCCCTGGGCCCGGCCCTCGGCGGCACCCGCTTCTACCCGTACGCGTCCGAGGAAGAGGCCGTCGCCGACGCCCTGAACCTCTCGCGCGGGATGTCGTACAAGAACGCCATGGCCGGCCTCGACCACGGCGGCGGCAAGGCCGTGATCATCGGCGACCCGGACACCGTCAAGAGCGAAGAGCTGCTGCTGGCCTACGGCCGCTGCGTGGCCTCCCTCGGTGGCCGGTACGTGACGGCGTGCGACGTCGGCACGTACGTCGCGGACATGGACGTCGTGGCGCGCGAGTGCCAGTGGACGACCGGTCGCTCCCCCGAGAACGGCGGCGCGGGCGACTCGTCCGTGCTGACCGCCTTCGGCGTCTTCCAGGGCATGCGGGCGAGCGCCCAGCACCTGTGGGGCGACCCGACGCTGCGCGGCCGCAAGGTCGGTGTCGCCGGCGTCGGCAAGGTCGGGCACCACCTCGTCGAGCACCTCCTGGAGGACGGCGCCGAGGTCGTGATCACCGATGTGCGGGAAGCGTCCGTACGCCGCCTCACCGACCGGCACCCGCAGGTGACCGCGGTCGCCGACACCGAGGCACTGATCAGGGTCGAGGGCCTCGACATCTACGCGCCGTGCGCCCTCGGCGGCGCGCTCAACGACGAGAGCGTGCCGGTGCTCACCGCCACGGTCGTGTGCGGAGCTGCCAACAACCAGCTCGCACACCCGGGCGTCGAGAAGGATCTCGCCGACCGCGGGATCCTCTACGCGCCCGACTACGTGGTGAACGCCGGCGGCGTGATCCAGGTCGCCGACGAGCTGCACGGGTTCGACTTCGACCGGTGCAGGGCGAAGGCCGCGAAGATCTACGACACCACGCTGGCAATATTCGCACGTGCGAAGAGTGACGGCATTCCTCCGGCCGCGGCGGCCGACAGGATCGCCGAACAGCGGATGTCCGAGGCACGCGGACGCTGACATTCGGCGGGGCCGGCCCGACGGCGGGGAGAGATGCCTCACGCCGCTCGGCGGGTCGGCCCTCCAGAAGAGGTTAAAATCGCGGTTGACCAGCGAGTACAGGGCATCTCGCGGGTTCTGCACCGGGGCATGTCATGCGGGCGGCGTACCGTATGGCCGCGGAAGCAGGTACCGTTGAAGTCCTGCGGACCGGCCTCTCCGAGGAGAGACCGTTCCCAACCATGAACGGGTGTCAAGACTCTGGGGCCATCGAGCCCCGTCACCGAGGGGGTCGAGCCATGGGGCGCGGCCGGGCAAAGGCCAAGCAGACCAAGGTCGCCCGCCAGCTGAAGTACAGCAGCGGCGGGACAGATCTGTCGCGTCTGGCCAATGAGCTGGGCGCTTCGACTTCGCAACAGCCGCCGAATGGCGAGCCGTTCGAGGACGACGACGAAGAAGACGACCCGTACGCACAGTACGCGTCGCAGTACAACGACGACGGGGACGAGGACGACCAGTCCGGCCCCTCGGCGCAACGTCGCGGCGCTTGACGTCGTACAGCTTCATCACCTGACCCGGTCCGGGGCGCGAGCCCGGGACCGGGTTCTGTGCTCCCCGCGGGGGCTGTGCTTTCCCCGCGAGGACATGGTTCACGGTGCCCTTCAGCGGCTTGTCGGGGTCTCCCCGACAAACCGCCCGCAAGGTGTCCTCAGCGTGAATAGGTGCCGGTCAGCGTGGCACCCTCGCGGTGCTCGCCCCGCTCGGTGATCTCTCCTGCGATCCAGGCGTCCACTCCGCGGTCGGCGAGGACCGAGAGGGTCACGTCCACCGACTCCTCCGGGACGACGGCCATCATGCCGACGCCCATGTTGAGAGTCTTCTCGAGCTCCAGCTGCTCGACGTTGCCCGTCTTGCCGACGAGGTCGAAGACCGCGCCGGGGGTCCAGGTCGAGCGGTCCACCGTGGCGTGCAGGTGCTCGGGGATCACCCGGCCGAGGTTGTTCGCGAGACCGCCGCCCGTGATGTGGCTGAAAGCGTGCACCTGGGTGGTGCGCGTGACGGCCAGGCAGTCCAGCGAGTAGATCTTGGTGGGCTCCAGCAGCTCCTCGCCGAGCGTCCGGCCGAACTCCTCGACCTCGCGGTCCAGCGACCAGCCGGCCCGGTCGAAGACCACATGCCGCACCAGCGAGTACCCGTTCGAGTGAAGACCGGAGGACGCCATGGCGATCACCGCGTCCCCCTTACGGATACGGTCCGCGCCCAGCAGCTGGTCGTACTCCACCACTCCCGTGCCGGCCCCCGCGACATCGAAGTCGTCCTCGCCGAGCAGACCCGGGTGCTCGGCGGTCTCCCCGCCGACCAGGGCGCAGCCCGCGAGGACACAGCCCTCGGCGATGCCCTTGACGATCGCCGCGACACGCTCGGGATGCACCTTGCCGACACAGATGTAGTCGGTCATGAAGAGCGGCTCGGCGCCACAGACGACGAGGTCGTCCACGACCATGCCGACGAGGTCGTGGCCGATCGTGTCGTACACGCCCATCTTGCGGGCGAGATCGACCTTCGTGCCGACGCCGTCGGTGGCGGAGGCGAGCAGCGGACGCTCGTAGCGCTTGAGCGCGGAGGCGTCGAAGAGGCCGGCGAAACCGCCGAGGCCGCCGAGGACCTCGGGGCGCCGCGTCTTCTTCACCCACTCCTTCATCAGCTCGACGGCGCGGTCGCCGGCTTCGATGTCGACGCCCGCGGAGGCATAGCTGGCACTGTTGCCCGCTTGCGGAGCATGCTCAGAAGATTCAGGAGGCATGGCGCTGGGAACTTTCGTGTCGTGAAACGGGGCGTTACGGGCGGCGGAGCGCGTCGGCTGCGGCCGTGTTGGCCGGGCCCGCGGCCAGCTCGCTCTCCAGGAGCTGCTTACCGAGCAGCTCCGGGTCGGGCAGGTCCATCGGGTACTCACCGTCGAAGCAGGCACAGCAGAGGTTCGGCTTCGGGATGGTGGTCGACTCGATCATCCCTTCGAGGGAGATGTACGAGAGGGAGTCCGCACCCATGGAGGTGGCGATCTCGTCGACGGACATGCCGTTGGCGATCAGCTCCGCGCGGGTGGCGAAGTCGATGCCGAAGAAGCAGGGCCACTTCACCGGCGGGGACGAGATCCGGATGTGGATCTCGGCCGCGCCCGCCTCGCGGAGCATCTTGACGAGGGCGCGCTGGGTGTTGCCGCGGACGATCGAGTCGTCGACGACCACCAGGCGCTTGCCGCGGATGACTTCCTTGAGCGGGTTGAGCTTGAGGCGGATGCCCAGCTGGCGGATCGTCTGGGACGGCTGGATGAAGGTCCGGCCGACATAGGCGTTCTTGACCAGTCCGGCGCCGAACGGGATTCCGCTGGCCTCCGCGTAGCCGATGGCGGCCGGCGTGCCGGATTCCGGCGTCGCTATCACCAGGTCGGCTTCCGCCGGTGCTTCCTTGGCGAGCTTGCGGCCCATCTCCACCCGGGAGAGATAGACGTTCCGGCCGGCGATATCGGTGTCGGGACGAGCCAGATAGACGTACTCGAAGACACACCCCTTGGGCTTCGCTTCCGCGAATCGGGAGGTGCGCAGTCCGTTCTCGTCGATGGCCAGCATCTCGCCGGGCTCGACCTCACGGACGTAGGAGGCGCCGCAGATGTCCAGGGCGGCGGACTCGGAGGCCACCACCCAGCCGCGCTCCAGACGGCCCAGGACGAGCGGGCGGATGCCCTGCGGGTCCCTGGCCGCGTACAGCGTGCCCTCGTCCATGAAGACGAGGGAGAAGGCGCCCATCACCTGAGGGAGAACCTTTGCGGCGGCTTCCTCAATGGTGAGCGGCTTGCCGTCGTCGTCCGTCTGGCCGGCCAGCAGCGCGGTGACCAGATCGGTGTCGTTGGTGGCGGCGACCTGCGTCGCGCGACCGTTCTCCTTGGGGAGGTCGGCGACCATCTCGGCGAGCTGCGCCGTATTGACCAGGTTGCCGTTGTGACCCAGCGCGATCGATCCGTGCGCGGTGGCACGGAAGGTCGGCTGGGCGTTCTCCCACACCGAGGCTCCGGTGGTGGAGTAGCGGGCATGGCCCACCGCGATATGACCCAGGAGGGAGCTGAGAGATGTTTCGTCGAAGACTTGCGAGACCAGTCCCATGTCCTTGAAGACGAGGATCTGGGACCCGTTGCTCACTGCGATGCCCGCGGACTCCTGTCCACGGTGCTGCAGGGCATACAGTCCGAAATAGGTGAGCTTGGCGACCTCTTCGCCCGGAGCCCAGACACCGAAGACGCCGCAAGCGTCCTGGGGGCCTTTCTCTCCGGGGAGCAGGTCGTGGTTGAGTCGTCCATCACCACGAGGCACGGCACCCAGTGTAGGCGAGATCGACCACTGGTCCGAATTGGGGACGCGGACGGGCGCCCACCTGGGGCGGAGCGGACGGTTCCGGGCAATGTCCGGATCGGGAGTACGACAGGGTGTGCGCCGGAACCGCCCGCTTTGCGCGGGTACCGCGGGAGCGAGGTGGGGTGGTGGTGCGGGTGGGTGCGTATCGCGGGGCGCCCGTCGGGCCGCGGCACTCAGTGCCACCAGGTGATTCCGGAGGGTCCGCGAAGCGGGTGATCTCCGGCCCCCGGAGCCACTACTTCCGCTGAGCGGCCCTGGCCTGCAGGCCCTCGCCGCCCGCGGCGGTGAGTGACAGGGTGGATCCCTTGATCTCGTAATCCGCCTTGCCGCCAAGGATCTTGAGCAGGGCCCGCTCGGTCTGCATGGCCTCCGGCACGCACATCTTCCGGGTCGTCGCCACCTTGGAGAAGGTGATGGTGGACCCGGCGACGGCCGCCTTGCCGCTGAGGTTGTTGCAGCTGGTGCTGCCGCCCACCGAACCGTCCTTGTCGAAGGTCAGCTCCGCCTTGCCCGCCGTGTCCGAGGGCAGCGAGGTGACGCTCTTGCCCTTGATCAGCGATTCCACGTTCCACCTCGTTCCGGTGAGCTCGGCGTTGGGCTCCGGGGGCTTGGCCGACATCGCGATGCTGTCGCCCTTCGGCGTCGTCAGCGTCAGGCGGTCGTCGGCCACCTTGCCCTTGAGCTTCCCGGTGAAGGCGGCCTGCAGGCTTCCCTCGAACTTCTGGATGTCCTTCTCGCAGGCCATCTCCGTGGACTGGACCGTGCCGACAGTGACCGTGTCGCCCTTGACGGCGGCATCGGCTCCGAAGGAATTGCAGCCGCTGTTGCCGGAGGCGCGGCCCTTGTCGATCGTGACCCGCGCCCCTTCGGGCGCGGGCATCTTCTTGCCGTCCACGGTCACGCTCTCGACGGCCCAGTCGATCCCGGTGACGGCCAGATCCGGCTTTACGGTGCCGTCGCTTCCGGCGTCCGATCCGGTGTCCGTTCCGCAGGCGGTCGCGGTCAGGGCGAGGAGGGCCAGGGCGGTGGCGGGGAGGCATGTGCGTGACATATCCATGGCGATGGGACGGGGCGAGTGGTGGATCCGGTTCCACTTGGGGGCCGGGGGCGCCGCGCGTGGCCGGCCCGGCAGCGGAGCGTGGCGGCCGGGAAGGGCGCAGCCCGCCGTGGGCCGGGCCCGTTAGCCCAGGAGCGGCAGCAGCTGCGCGAGGTCCGCCCGCTCTCCGCTCGCGCCGACCTTCGCCTCGGCCCGTGCCTCCGCCCACCCCAGCCGGCCCGTCGCCAGCCGGATCCACGTCAGCGGGTCCGTCTCGACCACGTTCGGCGGGGTGCCGCGCGTGTGCCGGGGGCCCTCCACGCACTGCACCACCGCGAACGGCGGGATGCGGACCTCCACCGAGCCGCCCGGTGCCTTCACCGCGAGCGCGTCGGCGAGCAGCCGTGTGCAGGCCGCCAGCGCCTGGCGGTCGAGGGGGACGGCCAGGCTCGCTGCCCGGTTCAGGTCGTCCGTGTGGACGGTCAGCTCCACGGTGCGGCTGACCAGGAAGTCGTCCAGGCGCATCGCGCCCGGCCGGGCCGCGACGAGCCGGTCGTCCGGCGTCGCGGCCAGCAGCTCGACGACCCGCGCCGCCGTGCGGTCGAGCAGCGCGGACAGCGCACCGGGGTCCGGGGCCGACGCGGCGATGCCCTTGGTGTCCTCGGAGATGTCCCCGGCGTGCTCGGCCGTCGCGAACGGCCATTCCAGCAGGGCCAGTTCCTGCTTGAGTGGGGTCGGCCCCTCGATGTTGCGGCTGATCGTCCCCACGACCATGGTGAGATGCGCCGCCAGCTCGTGGACCGTCCAGTCGCCCAGGTGGGTGGGCAGCGCGAGCTGCTCGGGCGTCAGCGCCCGGAACGCCTCCCGCACATGGTCGATCTGGGCGAGGACGGCGGCGCGGGTCTTCGCGGGGTCGTAACGGCGCGTGCGCTTCTGGGCCGGAGGCATGAGCCGACATTAACTGCTGGATCCGACACCGGCGCCGATCACCGTGAAATGCTCGCCGTTGCGCGGGACTCCGACGCCGGTCCAGGTGAACGGGATGCCGTGGGAGGTGTCCGGGTCGGGGCCGTCCATCAGCTGGAAGTGCGGATGGGGCTCGGTGGTGTTGCCGGAGTTGCCGCACCGGGCCAACAGCTGGCCGCGCTCGACCCGGTCGCCGGGGCCGACGGTCAGTGAACCCTGCTGGAGATGCGCGTACATGGCCCGCATCTCCCCCTCGGCAAACAGGTTGGTAGAGCGCCGCCGGAAGCGAGTTGCGGCTGAGGTGGTCACGCTGACGGTCGGCGGCCCGTACGACCGTCCCCCCGGCCACCGCCGGCAGCGGGGCACCGAAGGCGGGGAACGCGGCGGGCCGCCGGACGACCGGCCAGAGCCAACCGAAGCCGGGGCGGGTGGCGGAGCCGGACCCGGGATCCGGCTCGGCCACGATGTCGATCGCGAAGGTCTGGCCGTACTGGTGCGTGCCGTGGCTCGGGGTCTTGCCCGCCGGGCTGTTGATCGCCGGCCAGCGGCCCGTGACCGGCGGCGCGACCTCGACCGGGTGCGCGGCCCGGCCCGCTGTGCGGCGGTGGGCGATGCGGCCCCGGGTGAGGGTGACGGCGTACGCCGCGACCAGGGGCAGCGCCACCCACCCGAGGGCGAACGGGTAGTCGACGAATACCGCTCCGACGACGAGTGCGAAGAACGCCACCGCGAGGCAGCGGTACAGGTTCGCGAACAGACGTGCCGCAGTCACGGTTCCCCCTTGATCGCAGGGTTATCGGAGTTGCGGGGTCGTCAGGAGGCCGCGGCCAGCATCACCAGCAGCGGCACCACCCGGCCGGCGGGCACCTCCCAGCGCCCTCGCGTGGCCGTATGCAGCCAGCCCGCGCCGGTCAGTTGGCGCAGGTGGTGGTAGATCTGGCCGGTCGTGCCGACCTCGTCGAGCTCGGTCAGCTCGGCCGCGGTGCGACGGCCGGCGAGGATCTCGCGCAGCAGCCGCAGCCGGACCGGATTCCCGAGCGCGGCGAAGGATTCGGCGGCCGGTGCCCAGTCGGTGTCCAGGACGCCTTCGGTGAGCGCGCCCTCCTGCCACTCGTAGCGCTCCCCCGTCGGCAGCCGCACCGCCCCGGTGAACAGCACACCGCCGTCGGTGGCTCCGGCCCCGGCGAGCAGCGCCCTGAGCCCTTCGAGCGCCCAGAATTCGTCGCCGAGGCCCACCGCCGGGGTGCTCCCGGCGGCTTCCCCGTCCGTGCTCTCCAGCGCCACGATCCGTCGTTCCAGCTCCGCGACGCGCTGCTCAAGCTCCATGAGGCCGATTTTACGTAATTACGTAATCCCGCACAAGGGGGAGACGACAGTGCCCCCGCCCGAACGGTCCGGGCGGGGGCACTGCGCTCGTACGGTCAGGCGCTGGTGGTGTCGGCGAACAGGCCCGGGATCGTCTCCTCGTGCGCCGTCCGGAGCTCGCTCAGCGGAATGCTGAACTCGCCCTGCACCTCGACCTCGTCGCCGTCCACGACACCGATGCGGGTGACCGGCAGGCCACGCGCCCCGCACATGTCGTTGAACCGGAGCTCCTCGCTGCGCGGCACGGACACGATCGCCCGGCCCGCGGACTCGGAGAAGAGGAAGACGAACGGGTCCAGCCCGTCCGGCACGACCAGCCGCGCCCCCTTCCCGCCCCGCAGGCAGGACTCGGTGACGGCCTGGATCAGGCCGCCGTCGCTCAGGTCGTGCGCCGCGTCGACCATGCCGTCGCGCGAGCCCGAGATCAGGATCTCGCCAAGCAGCTTCTCGCGGTCCAGGTCGACCTTGGGCGGCATGCCGCCGAGGTGGTTGTGCACGACCTGGGACCAGGCGGAGCCGCCCAGTTCCTCGTGGGTGTCGCCGAGCAGGTAGAGGAGCTGGCCCTCTTCCGCGAAGGCGACCGGGGTGCGCCGCGTCACGTCGTCGATGACGCCGAGCACCGCGACGACGGGTGTCGGGTGGATGGCGGTCTCGCCGGTCTGGTTGTAGAGCGACACATTGCCGCCGGTCACCGGGGTGCCCAACTGCTGGCAGCCGTCGGCCAGTCCACGACACGCCTCGGCGAACTGCCACATGACGTCCGGGTCCTCGGGGGAGCCGAAGTTCAGGCAGTCGGAGATGGCGAGCGGCTTGGCGCCGGACGCGGCGACATTGCGGTACGACTCGGCCAGCGCGAGCTGCGCGCCGGTGTACGGGTCGAGCTTCGCGAACCGGCCGTTGCCGTCCGTCGCGATGGCGACACCGAGGTTGGTGTCCTCGTCGACCCGGACCATGCCGGCGTCCTCGGGCTGGGCGAGCACCGTGTTGCCCTGCACGAAGCGGTCGTACTGGTCGGTGATCCAGGACTTCGAAGCCTGGTTCGGTGAGCCGACCAGCTTGAGGACCTGCTCGCGCAGCTCGGCCGAATTCGCGGGCCGTGCCAGCCTGTTGGCGTCGTCGGCCTGCAGAGCGTCCTGCCAGGACGGGCGGGCGTACGGCCGGTGGTACGTCGGGCCCTCGTGGGCCACGGACCGCGGCGGTACGTCGACGATCTGCTCGCCGTGCCAGAAGATCTCCAGCTGGGTGCCCTCGGTGACCTCACCGATGACGGTGGCGATGACGTCCCACTTCTCGCAGATCTCCATAAAGCGCTCGACCTTGGCGGGCTCCACGATCGCGCACATGCGCTCCTGCGACTCGCTCATGAGGATTTCCTCGGGCGAGAGCGAGGAGTCGCGCAGCGGAACGGTGTCCAGCTCCACGCGCATGCCGCCGGACCCGGCCGAAGCCAGCTCCGAGGTGGCGCAGGACAGACCCGCGCCGCCGAGGTCCTGGATGCCGTCCACGAGGTCCTCGCGGAAGATCTCCAGGGTGCACTCGATGAGGAGCTTCTCCTGGAAGGGGTCGCCGACCTGCACGGCGGGACGCTTGGTGGGCTTCGCGCCCGCGGCGCCGGCCGCTGATGCATCCGTGAAGGTCTCGGACGCGAGGACCGAGACGCCGCCGATGCCGTCGCCGCCGGTCCTGGCGCCGTACAGGATCACCTTGTTGCCGGGGCCGCTGGCCTTGGCGAGGTGGATGTCCTCGTGCTTCATGACGCCGATGCAGCCGGCGTTGACCAGCGGGTTGCCCTGGTAGCACTCGTCGAAGACGACCTCGCCGCCGATGTTCGGCAGGCCGAGGCAGTTGCCGTAGCCGCCGATGCCGGAGACGACACCGGGCAGCACACGCCTGGTGTCGGGGTGGTCGGCCGCGCCGAAACGCAGCGGGTCCACGACGGCGACCGGGCGGGCGCCCATCGCCAGGATGTCGCGGACAATGCCGCCGACGCCCGTGGCCGCGCCCTGGTAGGGCTCGATGTACGAGGGGTGGTTGTGCGACTCGACCTTGAAGGTGACGGCGTAACCCTGGCCGATGTCCACCACGCCGGCGTTCTCGCCGATGCCGACGAGCATCGCGTCGTTCGGCGGGACCTTCTCGCTGAACTGCTTGAGGTGGACCTTGCTGCTCTTGTACGAGCAGTGCTCGGACCACATCACGGAGTACATGGCGAGCTCGGCGCCGGTCGGACGGCGCTCAAGGATTTCGCGAATGCGCGCGTACTCGTCCTGCTTCAGGCCGAGTTCGGCCCAGGGCTGCTCGGCGTCCGGGGTCTCGGTCGCGTGCTTGACCGTGTCGAGGCTCATGCGTTGACCAGCTTCTTGAGGATCGAGGTGAAGAATCCGAGGCCGTCGGTGCGCCCGGTGCCGACCAGCGGGTCCACGGCGTGCTCCGGGTGCGGCATCAGGCCGACGACATTGCCCGCGGCGTTGCTGATGCCGGCGATGTCGCGCAGCGAGCCGTTCGGGTTTCCGTCGAGGTAGCGGAAGGCGACCCGGCCCTCGGCCTCCAGCTCGTCGAGCGTGTGCTCGTCGGCGACGTACCGGCCGTCGATGTTCTTGAGGGGTACGGAGATCTCCTGACCGGCGGCGTAATCGGCGGTCCAGGCGGTCTTCGCGTTTTCCACCCGCAGCTTCTGATCACGGCAGATGAAGTGCAGGTGATTGTTGCGAAGCATCGCGCCGGGCAGCAGGTGCGACTCGGTCAGCACCTGGAAACCGTTGCAGATTCCGAGGACCGGCATACCGGCCTTCGCCTGCTCGATGACGGTCTCCATCACCGGCGAGAAGCGCGAAATCGCCCCGGCCCGCAGGTAGTCGCCGTAGGAGAAGCCTCCCGCGAGCACCACCGCGTCGACCTGCTTGAGGTCCTTGTCGCGGTGCCACAGAGAGACCGGCTCGGCGCCCGCGATCCGGACGGCGCGCAGGCTGTCCCGATCGTCGAGCGTCCCTGGGAAGGTGACGACTCCGATGCGAGCGGTCACTTCGACTCCTCCACCTTCACGGTGAAGTCCTCGATGACGGTGTTGGCGAGGAAAGTTTCGGCCATCTGATTGATGCGGGCGAGGGCGGCGGCATCGACCGGCCCCTCGACCTCCAGCTCGAAGCGCTTTCCCTGACGTACGTCCGCGATTCCCTCGAAGCCAAGCCGGGGCAGTGCACGCTGCACCGCCTGGCCCTGCGGATCGAGAATCTCGGGCTTGAGCATGACGTCGACTACGACGCGTGCCACGGGCACTCCCGGTGGTGGTGTGGTGCGTAAGGCGGTTCAGTCAGCGTACCCGCCCAGAAAATCTACGCGGGTAGATATCGGTTGACTCCGATCACGTTCCGGTATCGGCGGCGACAACCCGGGGGAAAATCGAGGAAAAAATGAGCGCACCCGATTGCGCACGGACACGCGGATGAAATTAACTGGGCTTCACAATGCAATGCTTGTCGTTGTACAAAGGAATAGCGACAAAATCAGCATTGCCGAAAATCCGCCGGATGGCCGGTGTCGCCGCACGTCAGACGCGGTGTTACCGCAGGAAAGGACCGATATCCGTGGCTCAGCGCGTCGTGGTCACGCTCTCCGACGACATCGACGGAGGGGAAGCAGCGGAAACGGTCACGTTCGGCCTGGACGGGAAGTCGTACGAGATCGACCTGAATCCCGCCAATGCAAAGAAACTGCGCACCTCCCTGGAGCCGTTCCTGGAGGCGGGCCGAAAGCAGTCGAGGTCCGGCAAGGTCTACCGGCACACCGACGTCGCTCCCGATCCGGCGGCGGTCCGCGCCTGGGCCCGCTCGCACCAGATGGACGTGCCGGCCCGCGGACGTATCCCGAAGAAGGTCTACGAGGCCTTCACCGCGGCATCGGTCTGAGGTCCGTGAGTCGGCCGCGGTCCCCGGACCGGTGACCGCGGCCGACTCACGGACCGAGGTCGCGCGGGAGCCCGGCAGCGGTCCGGCCGAGGGCCGTCCGGCGCCCGGCCGGGGAGTGGCCGAAGCACCGACTTGCATTGCACCCCTGAACGTCGGCTAGAGTTCGGAGCACGCCGAAGGGCAAGGCCGAAAAGCCGGGCCCCAAGCAGCGTGCGGGTGTAGTTCAGTAGTAGAACATCCCCCTTCCAGGGGGAAGGCGCAGTGTGCAATTCCTGTCACCCGCTCTGCATCGCTCACCGACCACTCCGGTGGATCCGGTAGGATGATGCTCGCACCGCCCTCAGGTTCAGGGCCGGTTGCAATGCGGACGTAGCTCAGTTGGTAGAGCGCAACCTTGCCAAGGTTGAGGTCGCCAGTTCGAACCTGGTCGTCCGCTCAGTGAAGCAAGAAGGCCCCGGTCCACGCGACCGGGGCCTTCTTCGTGTGCCCGCCCCGATGACATTTGTCATGAGCTCCGATGACAGCGCGCACTGCTGCCGACCGCCACCGGGCGGAAGTCTGGAGACATGACCACCCATGAGTACGTGATCGAGGCCGAGGAACTCGGGCGCACCTACGCCGGCGGTTTCGCAGCCGTACGTTCCCTTTCCTTCTCCGTGGCGCGCGGTGAGCTCTTCGCGCTGCTCGGCACCAACGGCGCGGGCAAGACCTCCACCCTGGAAATGGTCGAGGGCCTGTCCCGGCCGAGCGCGGGCCGGGTGCGGGTGCTCGGCCACGACCCGTACACCGAACGCGCCGAGGTCCGGCCCCGGATCGGCGTGATGCTCCAGGAAGGCGGCTTCCCGTCCGAGCTGACCGTGCGCGAGACGGGGCGCATGTGGGCGGGGTGCACCAGCGGCGCACGGCCCGTGGACGAGGCGCTGGACCTGGTGGGGCTCGGCGGGCGGACGGGCGTACGGGTGAAGCAGCTGTCCGGGGGTGAGCGGCGCAGGCTCGACCTGGCGATGGCGCTGATCGGCCGGCCCGAGGTGCTCTTCCTGGACGAGCCGACGACCGGCCTGGACGCCGAAGGGCGGCGCGACACCTGGGAGTTGGTGCGCGAGCTGCGGGACAACGGAACAACCGTCCTGCTCACCACGCACTACCTGGAGGAGGCGGAGCAGCTCGCCGACCGGCTGGCGATCATGCACGAGGGGCGGATCGCCGCCGAGGGCCGCGTCGACGAGGTGGTGGCCGCGTACCCCGCGCAGATCTCCTTCGAGCTCCCCGACGCCTACCACCTCGGAGACCTGCCGCCACTGCGGGAACTGGGCGTCACAGGACACGAACTGAAGGGCGGCCGCAGGGTGCGGCTGCACACCGCGACGCTTCAGCGGACCGCCACCGGGCTGCTGGCCTGGGCCTCGGACTCCGGGGTCGAGCTGCGCGGGCTCGATGTGCGGTCCGCGTCGCTGGAGGAGGCCTTCCTGCACATCGCACGGGAGGCGAAGACGGGTACGTCCGGAACGGCGGAGCGCGAAGAGGTGGCCGCACGATGAGCACAGTGACCACGATGGATCCGGCGGGCACGAAGGGCGGGTCGAGCCGGGTGCGCACGACCGCGACGGGCCGGGTGGCCGCGCTGACCCGGGCCGAACTGACCCTGCTCGTACGGCACAAGGCGGTCCTCTTCACCGCGCTGGTGCTGCCGGTCGCTCTGACCTTCGCGATGCGTCCGGTCTTCGACGACATGGACCTGGAGAAGGCCGGACTGACCATGGGGTCGGCGGTGATGCCGATGGCCGTGGCGTTCGTGCTGCTCTTCGGGGTGTACTCGGCGCTGGTGACCGTCTATGTGGTGCGGCGCGATGAGCTGGTGCTCAAGCGGCTGCGCACCGGGGAGCCGGGGGACGCGGAGATCCTGACTGGCACGGCGGTCGCCACGATCGCGGCCGGACTCGCGCAGTGCGCGGTGCTGGTCGTCGCGGGGGCGGCCGTCCTCGGCATGGAGATGCCGGAGAACCCCCTCCTCGTGGTGGTCGGGATCCTGCTCGGCATGGTGCTCTCGGGCACGCTGGCGGCGGCGACCACGATCCTCACGAGGTCCGCGGAGGGTTCGCAGCTCACGATCATGCCGATGATGCTGGTGTCGATGGCCGGCTCCGGAGTGGTCGTGCCGCTGGAGATGCTGCCCGACAAGCTGGCCTCGATCTGTGAGCTGCTGCCGCTGTCGCCGATAGTGGAGCTGGTACGCGGCGGCTGGACCGGACAGCGGGGGGCCTACGAGGCACTGGGCGCCGTCGCTACGGCGGTGGCGTGGACCGTACTGTCAGGATTCGCCGTGCAGAGGTATTTCCGGTGGGAGCCGAGGCGCTAGCGCCGGGAGCGTGCGGACGAGTGTGGGAGCGGGCATGAGGCGCATCTGGCGCAAGCGGAGCCAGGCCGAGCAGCTGGACCTGTACATGCGCGTGACGCTGTACGTACTGCCGTGGTCGTTCATGGCCGGCTTCCTCGTCCCCCTCACGGTCTCCCTGGACGGGGAGCCCGGCGCCGTCGCCCTCGGGCAGAGCCTGTTGGTGCTCGGAGTGGCCCAGTGCGCGGTGGCGATGGACACGATGCGACGCGCACTCGCGCACTATCTGGACGCGGCGCCCGTTCCCCGCCTCTCGGCGGGCGTCTCCCTGGCACTGGGTGCCTGTGTGACAGGGCTGGCGGTGGCCCTGCAGTCGTCCGGCGCCATCGGTGACGGGGCGGCCCTGGCCCAGATGCTGCCGTTCGCCCTGGTGCCCACCGCCCTGTCCGTGTACATGCTGTCGACGGTCCGACGGCTCGTTCTCTGGACCGTCGCGCTCGTGGCGGCCCTCGCCGGGGTGATCGTCGCGGTCGGGGAGGACACCGGACTCGCCGTGGGTTGCGCGCTGGCGGTCCTGATCATGGCGCTCGTCGCGCTGCTCGCGGCGCGGCCCACGGCCTGGTTCCTGTCGCTGATCTGGGAGCTCGACCGGGCCCGGGGCGCGCAGGCGCGGCTGGCGGTCGCGGAAGAACGACTGCGGTTCGGGCGGGACATGCATGACGTCATGGGCCGGAATCTGGCCGTGATCGCGCTCAAGAGCGAGCTGGCCGTACAGCTGGCGCGGCGCGGCAAGCCGGAGGCGGTGGACCAGATGGCCGACGTGCAGCGGATCGCGCGGGAGGCGCAGCGCGAGATCAGGGATGTGGTGCGCGGTTACCGCGAGGCCGATCTACGGGCCGAACTGGAAGGTGCGCGTGGGGTGTTGAGGGCGGCGGGCATCGACTGCCGAGTGAGCGGCGACGAAGGCACGCAGCACCTGCCGCCGGCCGTGCAGTCGGCGCTGGGGTGGGTCGTGCGGGAGGCGACGACGAATGTGCTGCGGCACGGGGACGCCAGTATCTGTGTGATCTCGCTGGCGGCGACGGGCGAAGTGGCCACGCTGATCGTGGAGAACGACGGGGTGGCGGTGCGGGCGGAGAGCGCGCCGAGCACTGGAGACGCGGGCGGCCTGGGCGGCCTGGGCGGCGTGGGCGGCTCCGAAGCTGCGGGCAGCTCCGGGGGCGCGGGGCTCGCAGGGCTCGGGGAGCGACTGGCGGCGCTGGACGGCACGCTGAACACGGGCGTACGGGACGGCGACCGCTTCCGGCTGACGGCGGAGGTACCGCTGGGGCGGGGGGCCGGAGAGGTGCGGGAGGCTCGGGGGGCTGGGGAAATGCGGGAGGCGCGGGGGGCCGGAGAGGTGCGGGAGGCGCGAGATCCGGAGGAGGCCGGGGAGGCGGGGGAGGCGGGGGAGGCCAGAGAGGCGCGGGAGGCCGGAGAAGCGCGGGAGGCCGGAGAAGCGCGCGATCCGCGGGAGGCGTGCGATCCGCGGGAGGCCGGGGAGGTGCCGTTGGAGCAGAGGGTGGCGGGTGTCCGCGAGGTGGCGCCGGACGCGCGGGCGCTCGGCGCCGGTGAGGTGGCCCCGGGCCCGCAGGCGCCGCTGAACCGCGAGGTGCCGCGATGACCACTCCCCCCGGGCCGGCCGAGCGGCCCGTACCGCCCGTACCGCCCGTACCCGGCGTTGTGCCCGTACGGATTCTGCTCGCCGACGACGAGCATCTGATCCGGGGCGCTCTCGCCGCGCTGCTCGCGCTGGAGGACGATCTGATCGTCGTCGCGCAGGCGGCCACCGGGCCCGAGGCGCTGGCGATGGCGATGGCGTACCGGCCCGACGTCGCCGTGCTCGACCTGCGGATGCCCGGCGCCGACGGTGTGAGTGTCGCCACAGCGCTCCGGGTCGAGCTGCCCGACTGCCGCTGCATGATCGTGACCAGCCACGGCCGGCCGGGGCAGCTGAAGCGGGCGCTGGCGGCGGGGGTGCGGGCATTCGTACCCAAGACGGTCAGCGCGCAGCGGCTGGCCGAGCTGATCCGTAGCGTGCGGGACGGAAACCGTTATGTGGACCCGGAGTTGGCGGCCGACGCGATCTCCGCGGGGGACTCGCCGCTGACCGCGCGCGAGGCGGAGGTGCTGGAACTGGCAGCGGACGGGGCGCCCGTCGCGGAGATCGCGCAGCGGGCGGCGCTCTCGCCGGGGACCGTACGCAACTATCTGTCGTCGGCCGCGTCGAAGATCGGGGCCGAGAACCGGCACACAGCGGTGCGCATCGCACGTGAGCGAGGTTGGGTATAGTGAGCTCCGCGCCTTCGGGTGCTCGCGGACGTAGCTCAGTTGGTAGAGCGCAACCTTGCCAAGGTTGAGGTCGCCAGTTCGAACCTGGTCGTCCGCTCAGCGAAGCAAGAAGGCCCCGGTCCACGCGACCGGGGCCTTCTTCGTGCGCTCGGGCCCCTGCTCAGCTCCAGGAGATGCCGGTGAGCAGCTCGTACGCCTCCAGGTACTTCGACCGGGTCGCTTCCACGACCTCCTGCGGGAGCGCCGGCGGCGGCAGCTCCGCCTTGCGGTCCCAGCCGGAGGCGTCCGAGGTCAGCCAGTCGCGGACGTACTGCTTGTCGTACGACGGCTGCGCGTGGCCGGGCTCCCAGGTGGCGGCGGGCCAGAACCGGGAGGAGTCCGGCGTCAGCACCTCGTCGGCGATGATCAGCTGCTCGCCCTCGAACCCGAACTCGAACTTCGTGTCGGCGAGGATGATGCCGCGGTCACGGGCGATGTCACGGGCCCGGCCATAGACGGCGAGGGTCGCCTGACGCAGCTGGGCGGCGGTCTCGGCGCCGGCCTGGCGGGCGACTTCCTCGTAACTCACGTTCTCGTCGTGGTCACCGACGGCCGCCTTGGTGGCGGGCGTGAAGATCGGGGCGGGCAGCTCCGAGCCGTCGACCAGGCCCTCGGGCAGGGCGAGCCCGCAGACCGTGCGGGTCTGCCGGTACTCGACGAGGCCGGAACCCGTGAGGTAGCCGCGGGCCACGCACTCGACCGGCACCATCTTCAGCGACTTGCAGATGAGAGTGCGCCCCGCCCAGTCCGCCGGGGCGCCGGGCGGTAGCTCCGCGGAGATGACGTGGTTGGGGACGATGTCGGCGAGCTGGTCGAACCACCAGAGGGAGAGCTGGGTCAGCACCCGCCCCTTGTCGGGGATCTCCGTGGGCAGCACCCAGTCGTACGCGGAGATGCGGTCGCTGGCGACCATCACGAGGTCGCCCGCCTCGTTCTGGTAGAGGTCACGCACCTTGCCCGTGTGGAGGTGGGTCAGGCCCGGGAGCTGGAGTGGCTCGGGCTTTTCTACGAATCCGGACACGGTTCCTCCGCGTAGGTTGATCCAGGAGCGTTGCTGATTCTCCCGCATGCGGGCCGCGGCCGTCCGGGCGGGTCCTCGGCCCCGTCGCTCCGGCCCTGTCTCTTCGGGCGGTTCTCAGTCCCGTTTGCAGATGTGGTCGAGCAGATTGGCCGTCGCCCGCTGCACCCGGGGATCGACGTGTCCCGGGCGGTCCAGGGCCGGGGACCAGGCGAAGGTGCCCGAGGCGAAGACCAGGGCGCCGCTGGGGGCCCGGTAGAGGGAAGTCTCCTGGTGGCGGCGGGTGCCCGCACCGTCGCGGTACGGCGAGTGGGCGAGCAGGATGCGGCCCTGGTGCTCGGGAAGGGCGGTGCGTGGGAAGTACCGGTCGGCCTCGCCCGCGACCAGGCCGTCGATCTCGTCGTTCTCGACGGCGCCGGTCGCCTCCCACAGCCAGTGGCCCGCGTTCCGCACGACCAAGGGGCGCGGCTCGGGGACTCTCCCGGCGTACTGGATGCCCATCAGCTGCTGCTCGGGACGGTCCGCCTCCCGCCAGAGGGCGGACTTGCCGGGGCCGTGGCGTTTGTGGCAGGTGAGCAGGCGGTCGGCGGTGCCGGACGGCGACGGGCTCAGCTCCACCTGCCAGTACATGGTGTTGGCGGAGAGGAAGACGAGGGAGGTGCCTGCGGCGCGGGCCAGCTCGGCGGTGCGGCGCATCGGGACCGACCAGTACTCGTCGTGCCCCGGGAAGACCAGGCCCCGGTAGCGGGTCGGGTCGATGCGGCCCGCGTGCAGATCGCTGGCGTCGGCGTAGGCCACGTCGTAGCCGTAGCGCTCGGCCCAGCGGATGAAGTCGTACGCGTGACCGACGTGCAGGGGCAGGCCCGCGCCCGCGTAGGGGCGGTCGAAGGAAACCGTGACCGCCGCGTCCTCCTCGCCGAGGAGCCGGCCCATGCTGTCCCACGCGTGGTAAAGGCTGGCGCCCGTGCGGCCGTCCTCGGGGTAGAGGTTGTACGCCTGCCAGGTGATGTCCGGCATGAGCAGCAGCAGGTCGGCGGGGTGGTCGTCGCGGACCGTGAAGGGGACGTGCGAGCGGTAGCCGTCGGCGGTGGTGAGCACGGCGACGTACGCGCCGATGTTCCAGTACGTCGGGATCTGGAGCCGCCAGGAGAGCCACCAGTGGTGGCAGGACACCGTGCGGTCGGCGGTGAGCGGGGGCGGCTGGACGATGCCGGACAACCGCGGGCTGGTGGTGATCTTGGCCGCGCCGTCGCCGCTGTAATGGCCGATGCGGTAGATGTCGACAGAGAACTGCTGCGGCGGGTCCACCGTGATGTGGAAGTCGATCGCCTCGCCGGGCGCCGCGGCGCCGGGGGACACGAAGCCCTTGATCTGCTGGCGTACGTCGTCGGCGGTGCGGGGGGAGCCGGAGGTGGCGTTGCGGGGGCGCGGGATCCTGGCCCCGGTGGCCTGGTCGATGTGGTCGACGTGGTCGCCGTACTCCGGCTGCTCGGCGTACCAGGGGATCACCTGCCCGCTGTCGCCGAAGTAGTGCTCACCCCCGCGCAGCCAGGGGAGCGGCCCCTGCCCGAAGGGATCCGAAACGGCATGCGCGAGGGCCCCCGATTCCCAGCGCCGGCTGTATTCCGCCCCCATGCCGCTTCCCTCCCTCGATCCCCCTGGGCAACAGTGGTGCTCCACCTGTCAGCTACTTGCCCCAGCACATCACATAACGCACGCACTCCGTCACCCTTCGTCGCGAATTGACGTGAACGGAACGTTGGAGTCCGGAGGTTGGGGGCGCGAGCTAGCGAGGGCGGGGGAGTGGGAGGGCCGGAATTTGGCTTGCCGCCGCTGGGGGTACGGGGGTGGGCGGCTGGCGGCTGGCGGCTGGCGCGGGGAACACGCTTGGCGGCGGGCGGTGTGGAGCATGCCCGCGGAGTGGCTGGGGTGCGTGAGTGAGTGAGTGAGTGGCGGTGGGGAGCATGTCCGCAGAGTGGCTGGGGCGGGTGGGACGGCTGGAGCGGGTGGGAGGCTACGGGCGCCCGAGGTGCCGGAAGGCCCGATACGGCTTGAAGGCTGGGCGGCTCGGGGACGGCCGAGGTGCCGCGAGGCTCGGGGCGCCCGGGACGGCTAGGGCGTGCGGGACGGCTGATTACCCGAAAGGCCCGGGGCCGAGGATCTGCCCGCCGTTTCGGGCAGGAGCGGTTGGGGCGCGGGGGATGATCAGCCCCGGGCAGCGAGGATCCGCCCGGCGACCCGATCCGGCGGCGGACCGCCCGCCCCTCAGACCAGCCGGACCGGCTTCTCCGGCCGGACGCCGACCGACGCCAGCCACTCGCGCAGCGGCTCCGCGTCCCCGCCCTCGACCAGGCTCAGCACCCGGCCCGCCAGATCCGCCCGACGCTCACCGTCGACGAGGAGCGTCGGCCCGTCGAGCCAGTCCAGGCCGGGGGCCGCGCCCGCCGTGTCGACAGCGGCGCAGCAGACCATCGCCGTGACGTGATCGGCGAGCAACTCCCGTCCCGTACGCGGCGGCTGGAGCGGGAAGAGCGGGAGGGGGCCCATGTCCCACAGGTCCTCGTCGGTGAAGCCGCTCGGCGCGACGGGCGGCGCCGCCGCCTCCTCGCGGGCCACTTCGGCGCTGATGCACGCGGCGAGCGTCTCCCCCGCCTCCGATCCGCCGCCCTCACCGGCCCTCGTATCGATGCCCTCAAGGGCTTCTTCCAGGTCGCTGCCCACGCCGGATTCCGCGGGGTCGTACTCTCCGGCTTCGGCGTGGTCGTACTCCCCGACTTGCACGTCGTCGCGTCGGCCGGCTTCCGCATCGCTGCCCACGCCGGCCTCCGCGCCGCTGGCCCCAAGGGCTTCCGCGTCCGCGTCGTCACCGCTGTCCTGGCCATCGGCCGCGCCGCGCTCCACCGTCAGGTGTGCGATGACCCGCGCCAGCGTCGGGCCCACCGGATCCGCCGGGTCCGGAGGGCGGCGTACGCCCATCTCGTCCAGGACCCGGTGCAGCCGTGCCGCGTCCGCGCGCCACTTCCGGTCGACGACCTCTTCCGGATACTGCTGCCAGTCGACCGGCGACCAGTCGGGGCCCGGCTCCGCGGGCCCGCCGTGGAAGAGCCGGGCGGCGAGGAGCGACGTGGCCTCGTCGACCGCGCCGGGCTCCTCCAGCAGATCGCACGCGGGGCGCTCGCCGAGCCGGGAGGTGAAGCCCTCGGCGAGGCGGTCGCGCCGGGAGAGCTCGGTGAGGGCGGAGACCACGCCCGCGTCGAGGCGGGACGGCCAGCGGCCCATGCGCCAGGCGGGCAGCGCGACCCGGGTCAGCAGCCGGTCCCAGCCCGCGTACGCGAGGCCGACCTGCTCCTGCGCGACGATCCGCAGCCCGTAGTCCACGGTCAGCGCCCGCTCGGACGCGGCGGCGGCGACGCCCCGCTCCATCTCCGCGGCGTGCACCCGGCAGGCGCGCAGCAGCAGCCGGGACACCCAGCCGACGAAGGCGAGCGGGAGCTTGCGTATCGCGCCCTGTCCGGGCCGGGCGGAGACCGCGACCGCGGCGTCGAGCCCGCGCACGAAGCGTCGGGCGGCGGCTATGTCGGGGTGCGCGGAGGGGCCCGTACCGGCGACGACCGGCGCGAGCACCGCCCGCAGCTCGGCCACCCGCATCCACCACAGGAAGGGCGAGCCGATGACCAGCACCGGCGCGGCCGTCGACCTGCGCCGGCCGGAGGCCGGCTCGGACGGGGACGCCGAAGCCGGATGCGTGCGGTCCTCCAGCCAGCTGTCGCAATCGGGCGTGAGTGCCACGGCGGACGGCGCGGGCACGTCGAGGCGGTCCGCCAGGTCCCGCACCAGCCGGTAGAGATCGGGGGCGGACGACTCGGCGATCTCCACCGTCGGGCTGACGGCCGGCCGTGCCCGCACGATCACGACCGCGATGGCAGCCGCGACCAGCAGCACCAGCACCGCGCCGACGGTCACCGCCCAACGCGCCGCGTCCCAACTACCGCCGCCGATATGGCCCGTGGCGCCTCCCACGAGCAGCACGACGGCGACGGCCGCGGGCAGCAGAGCGACGGCCAGGGCCGTGCTGCGGATCCGCACCACGGACAGCGCCCTGGAACGCGCGGACCGCACGCCCTTCTCCACACTCAAACCGGTACCGGACACAGCCGGACGTCACCCCCTTCGCCCTGCGACGGCTTGCTCACTCCCCCACTGTGGCACCGACCACTGACATCGCAATGCCGGTGGGCCATGTGCCGGAACGCTTTCGCCGCACCCTAGTTGGGGGTTCGACATGCGTCAGCCGGATGGCCCAGCGGTCACTCGATGGAATGGCTTTGGCTAAAGGTGCTGACGTGCGGGGGCCGCGGGCGGGGTTGCGGAAAGGACCCAGCCGTGTCAGGGCCCGGCCCCGACCGGGATGCGGTCGTGCCGGGTCGGGCGGTGCCGGAGTCGGGAGGGCGAGGCCGGGCCAGGCGACGCGAGGGCCCGGCAGTACCAGCCAGGTCGTGCGGGCCCGGCAGTACGGGGCCGGCATAGCCCGGGCCCCGCGGCGGCACTCAGGCCTCGGAGGCCGCCTTCTGCGCGATGTCCGTGCGGTGCTGCGAACCGTCGAGCCGGATCCTGGCCACCGCCGCGTACGCGCGCTCGCGGGCCTGCGTCAGGTCCGCTCCCGTCGCCGTCACGGAAAGGACCCGGCCGCCCGCGCTCACGACGGCGTCGCCGTCCTGCCTGGTGCCGGCGTGCAGGACGTACGCATGGGGCGCGTCCTGGGCCGCCACCGCGTCGAGGCCCTCGATCGGGTCTC
Source organism: Streptomyces sp. A5-4 (assembly GCF_051131715.1). NCBI lineage: Bacteria > Bacillati > Actinomycetota > Actinomycetes > Kitasatosporales > Streptomycetaceae > Streptomyces > Streptomyces sp. A5-4. Next base: position 3,680,732 of record NZ_CP178591.1, read on the forward strand.
CGGTGCGGGGCGTACCGGGGTAGTTGTGCGAGGCGATGACCACGGTCACGGCCGCGTCGTCGCGCCAGTTCAGCGGGGGCTCGGTGTCGAGCGTGCCGTTGGCCGAGCCCAGCAGGATCCGCGCGAGCGGGGTCTTCAGCCGGGCCAGCACGACCTGGGTCTCCGGGTCGCCGAACCGGGCGTTGAACTCGATGACCCGCACCCCGCGCGAGGTGATCGCGAGGCCCGCGTACAGCAGCCCCGAGAAGGGCGTGCCGCGGCGGCGCAGCTCGTCGACGGTGGGCTGCAGGACGCTCTGCATGACCTCGTCGACCAGCTTGGGGTCGGCCCACGGGAGCGGGGAGTACGCGCCCATGCCGCCGGTGTTAGGGCCCTCGTCGCCGTCGCGGGCGCGCTTGAAGTCCTGCGCGGGCGTCAGCGGGAGGACGGTCACTCCGTCGGTGATCGCGAACAGCGACACCTCTGGGCCGTCGAGGAACTCTTCGATGACCACGTTGTCGCAGGCCAGCGCGTGTGCGCGGGCTTCTTCGAGGTCGTCGGTGACGACAACGCCCTTGCCTGCGGCGAGGCCGTCGTCCTTGACGACGTAGGGGGCGCCGAAGGCGTCGAGCGCAGTGTCGATCTCCTGGGGGGTGGTGCAGACGTAACTGCGGGCGGTGGGGACGTTCGCCGCGGCCATCACGTCCTTGGCGAAGGCCTTGGAACCCTCAAGTCGGGCGGCCTCCCCGGACGGGCCGAAGCAGGGGATACCGGCCGTGCGCACGGCATCGGCTACCCCGGCGACCAGGGGCGCCTCCGGGCCGACGACGACGAGGCCGGCGCCCAGCTCGGTGGCGAGTCCGGCCACGGCAGCACCGTCGAGGGCGTCGACCGGGCGCAGCTCGGCCACCTCGGCGATTCCTGCGTTGCCGGGGGCGCAGTACAGCGCGGTGACGTCGGGATCGAGGGACAAAGAGCGGCACAGGGCGTGTTCGCGGGCGCCGCCGCCGATGACGAGGACCTTCACGGGGTGCAGCCTAGCCCGCGCGCCGGGGTCCCCCTGCCGGGCAGCTCGCCCGGCGGTCCGGCCCTACTCGTTGCTGAACTCCTCGACGACCGTCGCGCCCAGCTCCCGCATGATCAGGTCGTGGCCGGACAGCGCGGAGTCGACGAGGTCCGCGTCGTCCTCCTGCGGTACGTCGTCCTCGATCGCGACCCGGGGCGGCGGCGGCGCGTCCGAGCGGTAGGAGGGCTCGGGCGCCGACGCCTGCGGTGCCTGCTGCCCCTGGGGCGGCCCCTGGGACTGGGGTGGCTGCTGGGCCTGCCTGTCCTGTGACGGCGGTGCGGCGGGCCGGCCCTGGGGGGCGGACGGGGCGGGGCGCGGGGCCTGGACGGGCGGCTGGGCCGGGGCGGGGGGCCGTCCGGCGAAGCCGCCTCCGGCGCCGCCGGGCAACGGCTGGGCGCCGCCGCCGGTCGGGTCGACGAGTGCCTCGACCTTCCACTTCACGTTGAAGGACTCGGCGAGCGCCTCCTTCAGGACGTCCTCGCTGCCGCTGCTCGCGAAGTTGTCCCTCGCCCCGGCGTTGATGAAGCCGATCTGCAGGGTCGTCCCGTCGAAGCCGGTCACCTGGGCGTTCTGACTGAGCAGGATCCAGGTGAAGCGGCGCTTGTTCTTCACGGCCTCCAGGACGCCCGGCCACATGCTCTGCACGTTCAAAATGCCCTGGCCGCCCGTTGTGGGAGCGACGGCCGGGGCGGGCGCGCCTGCCGGGGCCGTCGCAGCGGGCCCGGCCTGCGCGGGCGGCGGTGTCGTGGGCCCCTGTCCCGGCGCGGAGGCCGTCGGCCAGCCACCGGGGCGGCGCGCGGGCTCAGCCGGCGGAGCGGGGGCAGCCGGCGGGACGGCGGTCGCCGGGGCGGCAGCCTGGGGCATCACGGGGGTGGGGACGGCCGGGGCCACGGGCGCGGGCATCACGGGCGGGGCGACAGCGGTCGGGGGTGCGTCCGCCGGTACCGCCGCGTGCGCCTGCGCCTCGGGACCGGGCACGTACCCCATGGCGGGGCCGGGGGCCGCGGCCATGAACGCGCCGCCATTGCGCTCCAGCCTGTCCAGCCGCGCCTGCAACGAACGCTCGTCGTCGAAGGCGGCGGGCAGCAGCACCCGGGCGCAGATCAGCTCCAGCTGGAGCCGCGGCGACGTCGCGCCGCGCATCTCGGTGAGCCCCGTGTTGACCAGGTCCGCCGCGCGGCTCAGCTCGGCCGCGCCGAACACCGAGGCCTGCGCCTGCATGCGCTCCACAACGTCCGACGGCGCGTCGATCAGGCCCTTCTCGCGCGCGTCCGGCACGGCGGCCAGGATCACCAGGTCCCGCAGCCGCTCCAGCAGGTCGGCGACGAACCGGCGCGGATCGTTGCCACCCTCGATGACCTGGTCCACGATTTCGAACGCGGCGGCTCCGTCGCCCGCCGCGAAGGCATCCACGACCGAGTCGAGCAGGGAACTCTCCGTGTAACCGAGGAGGGCGGTCGCCATGGCGTATGTCACACCATCCTCGGCCGCTCCGGCGAGCAACTGGTCCATGACGGACATCGAGTCACGCACGGACCCGGCCCCGGACCGCACGACCAGCGGAAGCACCCCGTCCTCGACGGGAATGCCCTCCTTGCCGCACACCTCGCCGAGGTATTCGCGCAGCGTCCCCGGCGGCACCAGCCGGAAGGGGTAGTGGTGGGTCCTCGACCGAATCGTCCCGATGACCTTCTCGGGCTCGGTCGTCGCGAAGATGAACTTCAGATGCTCCGGCGGCTCCTCGACCACCTTCAGCAGGGCGTTGAAGCCCGCCGGGGTGACCATGTGCGCCTCATCGATGATGTAGATCTTGTACCGGCTGCCCGCAGGGCCGAAGAAGGCCTTCTCCCGCAGGTCACGGGCGTCGTCCACACCACCGTGCGAAGCCGCGTCGATCTCGATGACATCGATGGATCCGGGCCCGGTACGAGCAAGATCGAGGCAGGACTGGCACACGCCGCAGGGGGTGGGTGTGGGCCCCTCCACGCAGTTCAGACAGCGGGCCAGGATGCGCGCGCTGGTCGTCTTTCCACAGCCGCGCGGCCCGCTGAACAGGTACGCGTGATTGACCCGGTTGTTACGCAGGGCCTGCTGGAGCGGGGCAGTGACATGCTCCTGCCCGATGACCTCGGCGAACGACTCGGGACGGTAGCGGCGGTACAGCGCAAGGGACGACACGTATACGAGGTTATCGGGACCCACTGACAACTGTTCCCGCGCAAACGAAAACGCCCCCCACGCACCCGCCAGAGCCCACTTACCCTTGCTGCCTTCCGGCCCTGGGGGAGTTCGGTGAGATAGCGCCACGTGAGGGGCTGTCACCCACCCTAGCCGATGCCCACCCCGGAAAACGAGCCGGGCCCCGGCCCCCGGGATCGTGTTCGCGAGCACTGCCCAACGTCTTGTATTGTTTGCGGCGGAGGATTCGCCTAGTGGCCTAGGGCGCACGCTTGGAAAGCGTGTTGGGGGCAACCCCTCACGAGTTCGAATCTCGTATCCTCCGCACCCGCCCACCAGGGCAGACGAAGGTCCCGACCGCTCAGCGGCCGGGACCTTCGTCGTTCCGTGGTCTCAGTTTTGGTCTCAGTTGCGCTGGGCGGACAGCCGTGGCCCTGACGGACAGCCTTCAGTTGTTCCCTGCCATCGATCAGCTCACCGAGGTCGTGATCGTCGACCACATCGAGGCCAAGATCCTTTTTGGGTGACCAGCACGAGGCTCGCAGCAGTGTGCGCGGCTGCACCAGCCCGAGTCGACTTCGTGAACCGGCCAGCAGAAGAGGGCGACCACGCCCTCACCATCAGAGGGACTAAATAGGATGCCCAGCGGAGACTCCACGGCCTTTAGATCGCCACCCGGACACGAGCAAGGACGACCCCAACTGATGGCAGTGACCCAGCAGGAGATCCAGAGCCGGCTGTGGGACGCCGCCGACGAGCTGCGCGTGGCGATGCCCGAGGCGCAATACTCCTCGGTCGTCTTCCCCCTGATGTTCTGGAAGTATCTGTCGGACACCTGGGAATACAACCACCAAGAGTTCCTGGCCCAGTACAAGGACCTGGACAACCTCTCCGCCGAGGAAGCCCACGAGATCGAGTACCGCGACCACCAGTCGTTCGAGATTCCGTCCATCCACGCCGGCACCGTCCAGGAACGGCGCGCCTCTTGGTCGTCCATCCTCGCCACCGTCGCCCAACATGGCCTCGGCCAGCGGGTTCGCGCTTCCCTCCAAGCCATCGAGTCGGCCAACCCTGACAAGTTCTCCCGTCTGTTCGGGTCCATGACCTGGACCTCCGAAGCAGTGTTGCCGGGGGAAGTGCTGGCGTCGGTCATGCGAGCGATGGACCGCACTCCCAAAATGCACGAGGACAACATGTCCCACGACGTGCTCGGCGGAGCCTACGAGTACCTACTGAAGCGGTTCTCCGACGGGTCCGGTACCCGTGCTGGCCAGTTCTTCACCCCGCGCGAGGTAGTCGAGCTGATCATCGAACTGCTGGCCCCCAAGAATCACGAGTCGGTGTATGACCCGACCTGTGGGTCAGGCGGCATGCTCATCGCCTCCGCAAGCCTCCTGAAGTCCCATGGAGGGCGGGGGTACACACTCAACCTGAACGGGCAAGAAGCAGTAACGGACACCGCCGGTGTGGCCCGCATGAACCTCTTCATGCACAACCTGACCGAGTTCAAGGTCGAGATCGGCGACACCCTGAGGGACCCGCGCTTCAAGAAGCCGGACGGGTCCGTCAAGCAATTCGACGTAATCGTCGCCAACCCGCCCTACAGCCTGAAGTGGAAGCCCTGGGCCAATGACCCGCGCGCCCTCGGCGGCACCGCACCCGCGAAGTCGGCCGACTGGGCGTTCGTTCAGCACATGATCGCAAGCATGGACCCCAAGAAGGGCCGCGCCGGAGTCGTCCTGCCCCACGGCGTCCTTTTCCGCGGCGGCGAAGAAGGAGCTATCCGTCGGCGGGTCCTGGACGAGAACCTCCTCGAAGCCGTCATCGGGCTGCCGGCCAACCTCTTCTACAACACCACCATCCCGACCTGTGTTCTGGTTTTCCGTGCTCCCGGAACCAAGGCCCCAGAGCGGCAAAACGGCGTGCTGTTTATCGACGCCTCCACACACTTCACTAAATCCACCAACCGAAACATCCTCACCGACATTGACATCGCCAACGTGGTGGCCGCCTACCACTCCACCTTTGATGTCGACGGTCATCCCGCCCACCCCGGCGGTCTGGCCGCACGATTTGCACCACATTCGGAAATCGTGGTGAACGAGTACGACCTCAACATCGGCCGGTACATCAAACATGCCGCTGCCGAGCAGGAAGACCTCGGCACCCTCATCGACGTCTACAACGTCGCCCGCGCCGAGCGCCAGAAGGTCGAGCAGCGCATGCTCGCGGTCCTCGCGTCCGCCGGAATCGAGGGATTCGATGAGTGAGCAGTGGGAATGGCCCCGAAAGACGCTCTCAGAAGTTGGAGACTTGGTCCGCGGTCGCCGTTTTACGAAGAACGACTATGTGGAGTCTGGGCTTGGATGTATCCACTACGCACAGATCCACACTGACTTTGAGGCTACTGCGAGGGATCCCCTCACATTCCTAGCTGAAGATTCTCGTGCACGAATGCGCCTTGCCCACTCTGGAGATTTGGTCATTGCCGCGACCAGCGAGAACGTGGATGACGTCGGCAAAGCGGTTGCATGGCTGGGCGACGACGACGTTGCAGTTCACGATGACTGCTACATCTTCCGTCACAATTTCAATCCTGCATACGTCTCATACTTCTTCGCGTCATCTCTGTTCCATTCGCAGAAGATCAAGTACGTATCCGAGACGAAGGTCGTGCGTATCTCGGGTGCGAACCTGGGCAGGATCGAGATTCCCGTACCCCCTCAGCGAATGCAAGAACGGATCGTTGAGGTTGTCGGCGCGGTCGACGATCAAATTGTCGCACTCAGGGACGAAGCAGATGCGCTAGAGGGTGTGTATCGAGCGGCAACATCTCTGCTCTGGCGCACCGCTGAGGGCGGAGAGGCGGAGTCCCAGTTCCTCGGCGACGTGATGCACCTCGATGTCGTGCGGACTCCGATGGACGCGGGAACGACTTACCGCCTCGCTGGAGTACTCAATGCGGGAAAAGGGCTTGTTGACAAAGATACGTTCGACGGCGCGGATACCGAGTACCCCGCGATGAACGTCCTTCGGGAGAACCGAGTGGTGATGCGGAAGCTGACGGCTTGGGAGGGGCCGATCACCGTGGTTCCTGCCAAGTTCGCCGGCTTCGTGGCAAGCAGCGAGTTCCCGACCTTCACTCTCGCCGCTGGCCTCGCCCCCGGGTGGATGAAGCACGTCTGTCGGACACCTCGGCTGTGGGCGGAGATGCAGAGCAGGGTCGTCGGAACCGTGCAGCGCCGTAAGCGCCTCAATCCCGACCAACTCCTGTCATTGGCGCTTCCCATCCCGTCCCGACCTGAGCAGGAGCAGACAGCGGAGGTTCTGGATGCGGTGGAGGGGCAGATCAGTGTGATCCGCACGGAGGCCGCCCGTCTCCGCGGAATCCGGGCGAGGCTGCTGTCGGGGCTGCTGGACGGCACCATCGACATCGAGTCCGCCGAAATGGAGGTTTGAGCCGTGGCGAAAGGAATTCGAGAGCGTGAGTTCCAGAACCTGATGGTCCAGTGGTCCCTCCCGATGGGCTGGCGTTTCACAGCGGGCAGGTTGCTGCAACGTGCGACGACACAAACGGTGATCGTCGGCCAGCTACGGGATGCCATCGTCCGGCTCAACCCAGGGGTGATCGACGGGTTCGACGTGGACGGGGTGGTCGAGGAAATCGTCGCCACAGTCAACGCTGTCGACGGCGGCTTGGTGCGGGCCAACGAGCAGGTGCTGCACCTGCTTCGCGGGCGCAAGGAGTTCCGAGGCGCCGACGGCGTGTGGCACGCCTTGAAGGTCATCGATTTCGAGAACCCGACCGCCAACGCGCTGGTCGTGTCCGACGAGGTGACCATTACCGTCCCCGGAAAGTCTCCTCGCCGCTTCGATCTCATCTACTGGGTCAACGGCCTGCCCCTCGTTGTCGTGGAGGTCAAGTCACCGACCGCCAAGTCCGGGTGGGCCAACGCAGCCCGCGAAATCAACGACATATACGCCACCGAATATCCGTGGTTCTTCACTCCTAACGTCTTTGCTGTCGCCTCCGACGGGCTGAAGTTGCGGTTCGGTGCCGCTGGTTCGCCCCTGAATCTGTGGCAGCCGTTCCGATCCACTGACGACGACGAGAGCCTGTCCGGGCCAGCCGACGTACATCGCTCCGTCGAGCTGTTGCTCAACCCGGCCACGATCCTGGACATGCTTGCCAATTTCGCCCTCTTCGACACCTCCGGGGGCGGGGCGGACAGGAAGTACCTTCCCCGATACCCGCAGATGGAAGCCGCCCATCTGATCCACAGGCGAGTCCTTGCCAACGGCAAGAAGGGGCTGATCTGGCACCACCAGGGCAGCGGAAAGACACTGCTGATGGTGTTCGCCGCCTCACTGTTGCTGGCCGACACTCGGACCGAGTCGCCCACGATCGTCTTGCTCTCGGACCGCACCCAGCTCGTCCGGCAGACCTCCGGGGTGTTCACCGCGGCGATGGGAGACGCCTATTTCCACCAACCTGCCCTCAGCGCGGATTTACGTTCCCTGCTGGCCGATGACGTGCGCGGCGTCATCTCCACCACCGTCCACAAGTTCGCCGAAGCTGGTAAGGACCTATCGACCCGCGGCAACATCATCGTGCTGGTCGACGAAGCACATCGCACCCAGTCCTCCGATTCGAAGTCCCTGGCCGGGCAGATGCGCGCAGCACTGCCGAACGCGAAGTACTTCGGCATGACCGGAACCCCCGTCAGGAACCTCGCAACCGACACTTTCGCTCTTTTCGGCGAAGAGACCGACCCAGAACGAGTGTTGCACCGGTACTCGGTGTCCCGGTCTCTGCAGGACGAAGCGACCGTCCCGGTCATGCTGGACCCGCACCCGGTCACCTTCGAGATGAACGACCAGGCGTTGCAGGCCGAGTTCGACGAATTCGCCGACCAATTCGACCTCGACGACCCTGACCGTGAGACCCTGTCCCGCAAGTTCGGGCGTCTCACCTCGGTCTTCGCTAATCCCGACCGCATACACACGGTCTGCCAGGACATCGTGGACCATTACCTGGCCGGCATGTACCGCAACGGCCTCAAGGCCCAGGTCGTCGCTTACAACCGTGAGTTGGCCGTGGCATACACGGACAAGATCAACGAGCTGCTGGCCGGCTTCGAGGTGTCGCGGGTGCTCGCGGAGGTCGGCAAGCATGACCAGATCACCGCAGAGGTGAACATCCACGTTTCGGAGGCCAAGAGCGAAGACGCCGCCATGAAGCCGTATCGGCTCTCGGATGTCGACGAAGAGGACCAGAAGCGGCGATTCCTCGCCCCGGACGACCCTCTGTGCTTCCTGGTCGTGACGGCCAAGCTGATGACCGGGTTCGACGCACCCAACGAGGGCGTCCTCTACCTGGACAAGCCGCTGAAGGCCCACAACCTGTTCCAGACGATCACCCGCCCGAACCGCACTTGGGTGTCCCCGACCACCGGATTCATGAAGACCACCGGCGTTGTAGTGGACTACATCAGCCTGGGCGAAGAGGTCCAGCGCGCCGTCGTCGACCCCACTTCAGAGGGGTCCGCCGGCAAGGGGGGCGGGTTCGTCACCGACCTGACCGATCTGGTCGCCGAGTTCCGCACCACCTTCGCCCGCATCGAAGACCTACTCGCTAACGTGGATGGCTTGGACCTCACGGTCCACGGTTACGAGTCCGTGCGAACCATCAACGCCTTCCTGGACGCCACCCCGGCCGCCGCCGAGGCGTTCGCCAAGGACTTCCGGCTACTGGCCCGGCTGTACCCGCTCATCAATACCGACAAGCGGGTCGCCAAGTACCAGGACGGCTTCGGGCTCTTCGGGTCCGCGTACGCGACACTGTTCAAGAAGTCCTCCGACGAGGAGAGGAGGGAACGGTTGGGCGAGCTGGGACCGATGGTCCTGGAAATAATCAATGCCCACGTCCACTCCTTCTCTGTGGCTGCCTCACAGGAGGAAGCCCTCGTCCTGGACGCCCAGGGCATCTTCATCCTCAAGGAGTTGCTGGCCCTCGTCCGCCCCAAGTCCGACAAGGACGACGAGGACAAGAGGCCGCCGTCTGCGGCCGAGATTCTGGACAACATCAAGGCCGCCCTCGAAAAGGGCGTCGAACCAGGGTCCGCGAAGTACACCGCCTTGGCAGAGCGAATCAGGCAACTGCGGGACCGAATCATCCAGAACGCCCAGGACGCCCTGGAGTTCCTGGCCGAAGCGCTCCGCGTCGCCCGCACCATCGTGAACGCAGAAAAGCACCCCGACGAAGTCATCGTGCTGGACGACGATCATGTAGGTGTACTTTCGCGGATCATCCACGACCACGCACCGTCCGGCCTCACGGTCACCGAGCGGAACCTAGCCGAGGAGATCGATCAGGTGGTCACCCGCACCCTCGCCCAATCATGGGACAACGCCGACGCGCGCAATCGAGGCGTCCGCCGCGCCACCGCCGCGGTTTTCCGTCGGTACATGATGAAGCCGGTGGGCGAGCCGTATGGCTCGACCGTCGCTTACATCCAGGCCCACTACCTCGTCGACTGACGAACGCGTGAAGCCCGGCAACCTATGACGGTTGCCGGGCTTCGTAGCGTTGCCCGATCTCCGGCCTATCCCTTGGGCCGCACCTGACGGCGAGCTAGCCGACGTCGAGGTCTCCGTACTTTCCCGGATTCCTCGCCCTGTCCACGGCCTGTGCGCAAGCCTCACGCAGGGCGGCCGCAACGGACTCCTGGTCGACGCCGCGGACGTGGACTTCGACCTCCTGTCCGAGGCGGCGCGCGGTGTGCCAACGAACTGGCAGGTCGGTGTAGAGGTGCGGCTCGAACTCCCATGCCGTCACCGACCATGGCTCCCGGCGGCCGGTGTTGAGCCGTTCGCCGCCGGGCAGGAACGCAGCCTGGGCGTGGTGAACGAGTCGACGATCGGGCATTCGGTCACGGATGGCCGGCAAACCGCCGGGGCCCTCCTGCTCCCACTTCGCCTGTTTCCATTCCTCGACCTCCGCCAAGCGGTCTGGGCCGTCGGCGCCCCACCGTGAGACCACGGCATCCGCATGGTCTCGGTGCAGAAAGGGGACGAGGCGAGTGTCGAGGACAGCCACGAACACCGTCACCCCGGCCAGGTTCGTGTCCCGACTCGGGACAGGCTCGGAGGCTACAAGTGCCGGCGGGGGCGTCTGCGGCGTATTCCCCCAGAGCAGGCCGCTGATCTTGGCGGCCGTCTGCTGGAGCACGGGGCTGGTGAGGTGCTGGTAGCGGCTGCGCATCCGGGCGGACTTCCCGGGTTCCCAGCCCAGCATCCGGTCGACGACCGCGTCGGGGACATCGAGGATCAGCAAGACCGTGGCAGCGGTGTGGCGGGCATCGTGGAGGCGAGCGTCGCGGACCTTTGCTGCCTTCAGCAGGTCCTTCCACCGGTGGTAGTCGGTGTTGGGATTGAGCGGCTCGCCGGTCGGCGAGGTGAAGACGTACTCCTTGTCCACCCAGAGATCGCGGGCAAGAGCCCGCTCAAGGTCCTGCTGCTCCTTGTGCAGGCGCAGCAGCTTCACCAGTTCCTCGGGCACGCCGATGGGGCGCTTGCCCGCGCGCGTCTTGGTGTCCTTCGTTTCGCGGCGGACGCTGATCCGCTGTCGGCAATAGCCCGGCTTGCGACCGCACTTGTCGCCGCAGCCGTGCTGGTAGCGGGGCCGCAGACGTCCACGGCGTACGAGGAGCACGCCTGCCTGGAAGTCGACGTCCTTCCACTGCAGGCCGAGGACCTCGCCCTGGCGCAGGCCGAGCGCGAGGGCGATGACCCAACGGGCGGTGTTGCGGTGCTTGTTCGCTTCGAGGAGGAGGCTCTGGACCTCCTCCAGGGAGTACGGCTCCACCTCCTCTTCTTCCAGCTTCGGCGCCTTGGCGATCGAAGCGGGGTTGGAGGTGAGGTGGCGGCGGCGCTTTGCCTCGTTGAGCGCGGTCCGCATGGTGCGGTGCACCTGGTGGGCGGTGCCAGCGGAACTGCCGTTCGCCTGCATCTTCTTGTAGAAGCGCTCCAGGTGCTCGGGCTCCAGTTTCTCCAGGCGGTGGGCGCCCAGGCCGGGTATGAGGTGGTGGTAGACCGCGACGCGGTAGCCGTCGATGGTGTTCTCGGCGACGCTCGATGCGGCGATGTTCTCCACCCAGTGGTTCAGCCACGTTTCGACCGTCCAGGACTGGCCGGCCTTGCGCACACCGGTGGAGTCACGCTGCTTTTCCAGCTCGCGTACAACCTTGGTGGCTTCGGCTCGGGTCTTGCGGCTGACATGGCGGCGGTCGGGCGTGCCATCGTCCTTCACACCGACGGTGACACGGCCGTGCCAGCGGCTGTCTTTGCCGTGGTAGATGGTGGAGGCGCCGTTGGGCTGGCGGGAGTTCGGGGGCTTGGCCATGGTCGTCCCCTTCAGGCCGCGGTCGTGTAGTCCGCTGCGCGGGGGAGCCTGGTGAGAAAGTCATTCACCGCCTCGGCGGGGATGCGGCGCAGTCGGCCGATCTTCACGGAGGTGATTTCGCCGGAGGCGACGTACTCGTACAGCTTGGTGCGGCCGATTCCGATCCGTCGGGCTGCTTCGGCGACGGTGAGGCCGACGAGGGTCGCATCCCCATGGGTGGTGTCGCGCTGGCCGACCAGGGTGCGCAAGGCCGCCTCGGGGACGCCGAGGAGCTGGGCGATCTGGGCGACGGGCAGGTCGTTTTCAGGCATGGGGAGTCCTTCTCCTGGCTGGCGGTGGGGCGGCAACCCCGGCCTGGCCGGTTGATCTCGGGATGAGTGCGGTGTGCTTCCGGTACCTGGGGGTTCGCGGTCCCAGGCCGGGCGATGAGACGAGCTACTCGTCAGAGGTGGTGTCGGGGTGTTCGGCCTCGGCCGGCGGGCCGGGCGGAGGTCCGAATATCTCCGTATTCATTTGCATGACGCTTTCGGCGATGGCGTTGGAGACCATCACCTCCGCGTCTTCGCGGATATCGGGGTGCTCTGCGATGTAGGCGTCGAAGCCGTCGCGAGCCTGGGCGAAGGCGTGCTGGGCGCGCATGGTCGCTTGCTGGGCTGCGACGACCTTGCCGATGAGTTCCATGGCCCGGCCCTTCGCGGCGAGCCGCGGGGGGCCGGCGAAGTTCTGGAGGTCGACGCCGAAGACGTCGGCGAATCCGATGGCTTCGTCGAGGTTGATGCGGCGCTTGCGGTTCTCGATGCGCCACACCGCGGACGGGTTCATGTCGTAGCCGGCCTCGTTCAGGCGTTCCGACAGCGTGGTCGTGCTCCATCCGCGCTTGTCGCGTTCCAGCTTGATGCGTACAGCGGCGTTCTCCTCGCCGCTGAGCAGGATTCCCTCGGGAGTCTCGTCGTCCGCCATCCGCCCCTCCTTCCTGTCGCAGGGTTCTCCTGCGGCTTGCAGTCGAGCTACAACAATAACATGGAATCTGCATACGGCAGAGGAGTGCTGCTAATCGCACAGTACGCAGTCGCCGCTTCACGCTCTGCACATGGCAGAGAGGCGTTGCCTTTTGCAGATCATGTGGCATACTTGTAGCCCAGCCCCGCCACCGACAGGAGCCCACGCACAAAAAACCCCTCGGTGTGCACCGAGGGGTTCAAAGCGCAAACCTCACAACCGCCATCCCTAGCGATCAACCTGCCTGGCCGGGATTGCCGTCCCTTATGGCCTGCAGGAGAGGAGCTTCATGAACCAGGGTACGCCCCTGCCCCCGTACTCGCCATCCCTCGCCGTAGCGGGTGCCGAGCCGCCCGATGCCGCGCAGGCTCAGTTCAACAACGAGGCCGAATGCGCGGTGCTCGGTGCCTGCATGCACGACGGGACCGTCGTCGACACGGTCCGGTCCGTGCTGGGCGACGACGCCTTCTACCGGCCCGCGCACGAGACCATCTGGCGCGCGCTGCTGGCCCAACGCCGTGAGGACAGGCCAACCGACCCGATCGTCCTCACTGAGCTGCTCCAGCAGCAGGGCGACCTGCAGCGCGTCGGCGGTCCCGTCTACGTGCACCAACTGGCGAACCTGCTCTACGGCACCGGCAACGCGGAACACCACGCGGAGATAATCCGTGCGAAGGCGGACCTCCGCCGGCTGCACGCCTCCGCCATCCGCACCCTCCAGCGCCCAAGAGCCGGGAGCGGATCCCCAGGCGATACGCAGCGAGATCGAGACGGAAGTGCGCGCCGAGCGCGAGCGGGCACTGGCCTCGGGCCAAGGACGCCTCAACCGCTTCGCCACCAACGGCTGGACCTTCGTCCAGGAGACCGGCGCGGACACCGAACCCCTGTGGGGGACCCGCGAGAAGACCGTCTGGGCCTCCGGCGAGAGCCTGATGATCGTCGGCGCTCCGGGCGTCGGGAAGACCACCCTGGCCCACCAGGTGATCTTCGCCCGCCTCGGCCTGCAGGCGACTGCTCTGGAAATGCCAGTCGCCCCCAGCAGGCGGGTGCTCTACCTGGCCATGGACCGACCCAAGCAGATCGCCAAGGCCATGAAGCGCCTCGTCTTCCCCACCGACGAAACGATCCTGCGCGAACGGCTCGTGGTCTGGGAGGGGCCGCTGCCCGCCACCCTGGACAAGGAGCCCGACCTCCTCGCCGACCTCGCCGCAGCCCACCAAGCCGACACGATCGTGATCGACAGCCTCAAGGACGCGGTCAGCACCATGGTCGACGACAGCCTCGCCGTCGCCTTCCACAACGCCCGCAACCGGGCCCTGCGGGGTGGCGTGGAAATCCTGGAACTGCACCACCAGCGCAAGGCGACCGCCGACGCCCCGCGCGGCCAGCGCCCCACCCTCGACCAGGTCTACGGCTCCACCTGGTACGTCTCCGGCGCGGGAAGCGTCCTGTTCGTCACCGGCAAAGCCGGCGACCCCGCCGTCACCCTGCACCACCTCAAGACCCCCACCGGCGAGATCGGCCCGCTGGACGTCACCCACGACCACGTGCGCGGCACCACCACGGTCGACCCCACCAAGGACCCCGCCGTCCTCCTGCGCAACGCACCAGGCGGGATGACCGCCCGCGACCTGGCGACCGTCCTGATCGGCGGAGGCGAGCCCGAGCGCGCCGACGTGGAGAAGGCACGGCGCCACCTGTCCCGCCTCGTCGACAGCGGCCTGGCAACCAGGGCAGACGGCATCGCCGGAGGAGCCGGTGGCGGGCAGCAGACCCGCTTCTACGCCTCCGCCCGCCACCTGACCTCCGTCGGCTGAACCCCCGCGACCACCTGCGATCCCCCCGCGCAAAAGCGTTCACGGAAGCGTTCACGCGGCCCCCGTCCTTACACACCCCCACGGACCGCACACAGCGTTCACGCCCAACGCAAAACCGCAGGTCAAACGATCACGGAAGCGTTCACGCCGTACACGCACCCCACCGTTCACGCGCGGGCCCCCCTTTAGAAGGGGGCCCGCGTGTACGCCCCCTCCGTGAGCGCCTCTCACTCCCACCCCATAAACCACACTCCCCTGCCCTGGAGACCCCTGCATGCCCCCCATCGGCCCCGTGCCCCAGGCCGCCCCGAACGTTGGCACCTCGATCCTCCCCAGCTGGGCGGTCTCCCCCGCCTTCACAGCAGCGCTACTCGTCCTGCTCGCGCTTCTCGTCCTGCTCGCCGCGTGGCTGATCCGCCGGCAGCGGCTCCGGGAAACTGGCCACGGCCGGCGGCAGGCGACCACCGCGGTACGGGTCGCGGCCGTGGCCGCGCTCGGCTGTACGGCCTACAGCGCGGACACCAGCTGGCGCTTCGCCGCCGACTACCTCGACATGGCCAGCACCACCGAGCGCGCCTTCATGTTCGCCATCGCTGAACTGGCTCTGTTCGCGACCGCCCTGATGGCGCGCCAGAACCTGAACGGGCCGACGCGGGCGCCGGGCGTGCCCGGTGTCCTTGTGTGGGTGATCACCGCGGTGCAGCTGCTTCCTGCCTACGCCGAATTCGGGCTGCTGGGCGGCACCATGCGGGCCGTGATCGGACCGGTCATGGCAGCGATGCTCTGGCACCTGGCCATGGGCATCGAGCTGCGCCACCGCACCCCCGAGGCCGCCTCCCGCAGCCTGGCCTCCGTTCTCGTCCGCCAGGCACGCGAACGGCTGCTTGCCCGGTTGGGCATCGCCGACCAGGACGCGGACGCTGCCCGGCTCATCCGCGAGCGGGCGCTGAGCGAAGCGGTCACCCTGATCCTGCGCGCCGAGGCCATACCCACCAAGAAGCGTGGCACTCGGCGGGCACGACGCCTGGGATGTCGCCTGCACCGGGCGCTGGAGCAGGCCGACGTCGACGGCGACCCGCTCCAGGACGAGCTGCTCCTGCGCAAACTCGCCACCCGCCAGCAGGTCACGCGACTGGCCTCGCTTCCACTGCCCGCGCGCTGGGAGACGCCCGATGCCCACGCCTCCCAGTTCCTCCCTGCCGCCCAGATGCGGACACAGGACGCGCGACCAGCAGCCGTGCCGGATCCGGGCAATAAAGGTCCGCACAGCGCGGACCGCCCGGAATCGGCCACCCGACCGCAACTCCCGCAGGACGCCAGCTCGGAGGTGATTCCGGGCAGGGCAACGGACCACGATCCGGACACGGAGCCGGAGCCGGACCGTAAGCGCCCGGGTCGCAAGCCCGATCTGACCAGGGACGCCCTCGTCGCGTACGCGGAGCACATCTACCGCGAGACCGGGCGCCTCTCGCGTGACGCGCTCAAGGCAGCCGTGCGCGCCGACGGCCACCAGGTGGGCACCGACCTTGCCCAGAGCGTCGTCAACGCCGTCAAGGCCGAGCGCCAAGGCTCCTCTCCCTCAGGTCACCCCCACTGAACGCAGCTACCCCGACAACCTCTAACTCTCCATCGCTGAAAGGCCCTTCTGCAATGCCCCGTTCGACCGCACCCGCCTGGACCTGCTCCTTCGACGCCTGCCCGATCTGCAACTCCCCAGAGCGCGACGATATGAGCGAGCTGCGTTGCGCCATCCTCGCCTTGCTGGAACAGGGCCGATGGATGGCCTGCGACGAGATCCCCCTGCCTGACATCTTGTCCGCCGGCGGCGACTACCTGAGCCGGCTCATGGTCGGCCCCCTGGGCCAGATCGATGACGGCACCCCAGTGCCCCCCATCGAGGACTGGTCCTGGCTTGATGCCGAGCTGCGTCTGGTTGTCGCCCGCGCCGCCGGACTGGACGCCGTAAGCACCCTCGACCCGCGTATCAACAAGGTCCTGGCCACCGCCGCCCGTCGCACTTCCCGGCAGCAGGTCGATCTGCTCGACCTCGCCGCCGAACAGTTCGCCGAGCTTTACACACGACCGCGAACCGCCTAAGACCACCCGACCCCCGCACCGTACCCGCCAAGGCAAGGACATCTTGACGTGCGCAACCAGGACACCGAACTGCCCACCAACAGCATGGAGATGATGACACCACCAGCCACAACTGCGTCAGCAAGGTATCCCGCTGGACCGTCCACAGGCCGGTCCCACGGGGAAGCCTCCGCCCCGGGGGTGGCGGAGACTCTCGGGCGCCAGGGGGCACCCGAGGGGGAACAGACCACCGCCGCCGTCGACCCTGCCGCCGCTGTTGTGCCGCTGCCCCGTGCCGCCGAAGTCGCCGCCCTGCAGCGCGTCGCCCGCCGGCGCAAGCCCGACCCAGGCGGCCAGCGCAAGAAACGCGTCGATGCCCGCTACAGCGCCGAAGAAAAGTCGATCATCCTCGCCGAGGCCAAGGCGCTGAACGTCAGCGGCGCCCACTACGTCGCCGTCGTCACCCTGGCCCACGTCCACGGCGACCTCACCCTGCCCGGCCAGCGCACCCAACTGGACGACTACATCGACGAGCTCAACGCACTGCGCCAGCAGGTCGCCCAGATCGGCCACAACGTCAACCAGATCGCCAAGAAGCTCAACTCCGGCGACCATCCACACCCTGGGGACAGCGCCCTGCTGGCCCAGACCGATCGCACCCTGGACGCGGTCGGTGCGGCAGTGGGGCACATCGCGGCGGCCACCAACCAGGCACTGAGCGGCAAGGCCGCCCGATGATCGCGAAGATCCGCAACGGCAAGAGCACCGCCGACCTCGTCCGGTATCTGTACGACACGAAGAAGGCCAAGGACCACACCGACCCACACCTCGTCGCCTCCTTCGACGGCTTCACCCCCGACCCCGGGCGCACCGCAGAGGACTTCGACGCGACCAAGAAGCTCCTCGTCGCCGATCTGGACCTGCACGTCAAGCAGGCCGAGCGGCTCGGCCGCGCCCCCGAACAGCATGTGTGGCACTGCTCGATCCGCGCCGCCCCAACCGACCGGCACCTCACCGACGAGGAATGGGGGAACATCGCCCGCCGGGTCGTCGCCGCCACCGGCATCGCCCCCGAAGGCGATCCCGACGGCTGCCGGTGGGTTGCCGTACGGCACGCGCCCGACCACATCCACATCGCCGCCACCAAAGTCCGGGCCGACCTGCGCGGTGCCCGGCACTGGAACGACTACCTCAATGCGGATCGCGAACTGGCCGCTGTCGAGAAGGAGTACCGCCTGTTCGAGGTCGTCCGCGGGGATCGAACCGCTGCCAATCGCCCCACTCGCGCCGAGCAGGAGAAGGCCAAGCGGGCCGGCCACAACCGCACCGCCCGCGAACGGCTGCGCACCACGGTGCGTACCGCGGTGGCTGCCTCCACCAGCGTGGAGGAGTTCATCAGCCTGCTGGAGAACACCGAGACCGTCCTGGTCAACGTCAAGTACTTCCCCTCCGGGGACATGCGCGGCTACACCGTCGCCCTGAACGGCGACGTCAACGGCAAGCAGGAGCCGATCTGGTTCTCCGGCTCCGAGCTCTCCCCAGACCTGTCCCTCCCCAAGATCCAGGACCGGCTCGCCTCCTCGGCCAAGGCCGGCCTCCCCTGGCAGGACACCCTCGCCGCCGCCGAACACATCCCCACCGCCCTCGCACACAACGACGCACCCGCCGCCCAGGCCCATGTTGCTGCGCTCGCCGAAGCCCTCGACACCCTGCCCCTCCTCGCACCCGCCCCCTACCAGCAGGAACTCCGGCAAGCGGCCATCACCTTCGAACGCGCCTCCCGCTCCCGCATCCACGCCGAACACCACCACGCCGCCAAACTGCGCGGAGCCGTCACGAGCATGCTCCGCACGCCGCCGCCCCACAGCTCGGACGGCATCCTCTTCGCCCTGCTCCTCGACACCCTCGTCCTGGCCGTCACCGCAGCGGCCCGCTGGCACGACCTCCACCACCACGACCAACAAGTCGCCGCAGCCCGCGAAACCCTCACCCATCTCCAGACCGCCGCAGACCGGGCCGCCGCCACCCCGCTGGCCGGCCTGAAGCGGGCAGCACCCACCAGCCCCGCCGTACGGCTCCGCTACGCACACATCGTGCGCGTCACCCTGCCCGAGCACGCCGACCGAATCCTGGACGGCTCGGACTGGGCCGCCCTCGC
Organism: Streptomyces sp. A5-4; assembly: GCF_051131715.1. Lineage (NCBI taxonomy): Bacteria > Bacillati > Actinomycetota > Actinomycetes > Kitasatosporales > Streptomycetaceae > Streptomyces > Streptomyces sp. A5-4. Next base: position 3,699,409 of record NZ_CP178591.1, read on the forward strand.
GACGATGCTCGCGCGCGCCGACGCTTCCGGCCGCAACCCCGCCGAGGCCCTCAGGGAGGCAGTCGCCCAGCGCCCGCTGGATGACGCACGGCACCCCGCGCGACTCCTCGTCTGGCGCATCCAGCGCTCCGCCCATCAAGCGACAGTCCCCCACGCCACAACGCCGGCCACAGCGCCCTCGCTGATACAGGCACCGCAACCAGGCGCACACCGCACCCGCCGCTGACCGCAGCTCGGTCTCTGCCCTGGAGCCTTCAATCCGCAAGATGTCACATGCAGAGGGAATTTGTCCTGGTAGCGAGGCGGTCCGGCCTTCGGCCTGGACGGGGGAAGCGGGCGCAACATAGCCGACGATCGCCGGTTAGCCAAACCGGCGATTCTCCGGAGCATTTGGGCCTCCACCCCGAACTCCGGAAGGAACCCCCTACATGCCCTCGACTGAAATCCGACCGCACATCGTCGCCCTCCTGTGCCACTCGGACTTCGAGCTCCGCTCGGACACCAGCACGTGGAGCCACAGCTCCGGACGCCCCTTCACCGAAGAGGAGCAAGCAACGGCCCTCTCCGCCACCAAGGCCGAGTTCGAGGAGTTCGGCGCACAGCACCAGCGCTACATGGAGTACCTGCGTACGAAGGAAGAAAGCCCCAATACCCTGCAGAGCTTCCTGGCCCCGTTCATGGAACAGCTCACGCAGAAGAACCTGGGCAACGCCGTCCAGCTCATGACCACCCCCGAACGGACCGAGTTCGACCGGCTGCTCGGACTCTCCATTGACCCGATCCGACCCTTCACGGCCAACACCTTCTGACCGAGCTGCCACCTCGCGTGGCGCCCGCAGGACTGAGCGAACGGCTCTCACCTGGCCCTAATCCCCCAAGCCCGTGGGCGTAGTTCCCGGTCCCCCCATACATGCCGCAGGCCCGACCGGAAACCTCCGGTCGGGCCTGCGGCATAGGGTCGCCATCTCAGTGCGCCACTCGGGCTTTCTCCACCGCCTTCTCCACCTGGGCGTCTACCAGTGCGGGCGAGCCCGAGACGACCACGACTACCCGCCCTGTACGGACGGCCGTCTGCTTGACCACGCTGGTGGGGCCGCCAGCGGTGAAGGTCATCAGCTGGCTCCACCGCTCATCACCCAGCGGGGGTACAGGCAGCACGCGGGTAGTGACCGTCACCGCGGCACCGCCCGCGACGACCTGATATTTCGAGCATTCGGTCATGGCGTCGAAGATCCGTCCGATACCGGTGGACAGCTTTGTGGACGATCACGTAATTCGGCTCTGTCGCTGATCTTGTGACGGGGTGGGTCAGGGTGTGAGGAGCACCCGCTTGCGGAGGAAGTCGAGGTTGGCTCGTCCGTATCCTTGCCTTTTGAGGAATTTCACTCGTGTGACCTGGCCTTCGACCTGGCCTGAGCTCCAGGGGGTGGACAGGCCGGCGGTGACGGCGTCCTGGTCCCGGCGCAGGCCGTTGACCAGGGAGTGCAGGGCGGGCAGGTTGTCGGCGAGGACGCGTTCCATCCAGGCTGGCAGCTGGTCGCCGCGCAAGTCGCTCATCATGGCGGCGAAGTCGCGGACATGGTCGGTGACGGCGTCGAGTTCGGGGCAGTCGGCCCGGATCTCTTTGAGGTCGGCGGCGTCCACGGCTGCCAGGTTTCCGGGGGCGGTCATGATCCAGCGGACGATGCGGCGGGGCCGCGGAGCTGGACGGGGCACTGGCGGCGCGGTGGTGGAGGTCTTGAACGGGCGGAGGTAGCGGCGGACGGTCTGGATGCTTCCGGTGAACCCCCGGGCGACGATTTCCTGGTGGAGCTGGGCACTGTCGCGACAGCCCTCGTTCCATCGCTGGTGGAGGTAGGGCGTGTGCTCGTCCAGGAGGGTGGACCGGTTTGTCGCCTTGACCAGCAGTTCGTCGATGCTGGTGGCCCGGGCGAAGCGGCGCACGGTTTTGCGGCTCAGCCGCAGTGTCCGGCAGATCCCCTCCAGCGTGCTGCCGCCGTCCAGGAGTTCCCGCACTGCGGTGTAGCGTTCCCTGGTCCGGGTCACCAGACGGCGTTCGCGTCCGCAGACATCGAGCATCGCGTCAACCGGGGGCGGCGTCTGCCAGATGTCGTCGCTGGGCGGCGGCTTGGCCGGTACGGTGTTCTCGAACGCGGCCCGGGCGCAGGCGTGGTGGGCGGATACGGTCTTCTCCACCGCCTCGCCGAGGTTGTGCCACAAATGCCAGGCGTCTGCGACCTGGACCGCCTGCGGGGCGCCGCTGCGGGTGCCCTCGGCATACGCTCCGGCCCTGTCCCGGCACACGATCTCTATTTCCGGGTGGTTGCTCAGCCATGCGGCCAGTGGCTCGGCCTCACGGCCGGGCAGCACGTCGACCGGGCGCCGGGTCTCCAGGTCCACCAAGATCGTGGCGTACGTCGCACCCCTGCGGAGCGCGAAATCGTCGACACCGAGCACACGGATCTCTCCGACAGGCTCTTCCGGCACCGCACGGACCAGACGTAACAGAGTGTCCTTGGCGACGTCCAAGCCCAATACCCCGGCCAGGCGGGCCCCCGCGCGGCCGGCCAGCGCGAGAGCGATCGAGGTCAACTGGCCGCGCAGCAGCGGCGTATAGCGGGCATGCGGGCTGGTCAGCCCCGCGATCTGCTCAGCGAACGTCACCGCCCGGCACCCGGGGTTCAGGCACTTGAACCGCCGCACCAGCAACTCGATCACCACCCCGGCGCCGCTGGCCGCCGCGTCCGCGAGCCGCCGTACGTACCGTCCGTGCACCCGGCCCGACGCGCTACCGCAGTGCGGACACACCCCGCCCGACGACCGAGCACGCGCATGCATCGAGACCACACCGGACAACGACCGCTCGACCACCTCGACCACAACACCGGCCAGATGAGGGAACAACACCCCGAAACTCCGTGAAGTACACCTGGCTCATGATCACAGCCGCCACTGACACCACCCGCCCCGTCACAAGATCAGCGACAGAACCGAATTTCGTGATCGCTCACAGCCCGGTGTCGGGCAGGTATCTCTCCTTCGAAGAGCGTGAAGAGATCGCTCTGCTGAAGGCTCAGGACGCCGGGGTCCGGGAGATCGCCCGCAGGCTGGGCAGGACCCCTTCGACGATTTCGCGGGAACTGCGGCGCAACGCCGCCACCCGCAATGGACAGCTCGCCTACCGGGCGTCGATCGCGCAGTGGAAGGCCGAACTGGCCGCGCAGCGGCCGAAACTGTCCAAGCTGGCCGGCAACGAGCGGCTGCACGAGTACGTCCAGGACCGCCTGGCCGGAGAGATCCGCTACCAGGACGGTGCACCTGCGCCGGGGCCCGCGGTATCGCGGTGGAAGGGACGGAACAAGCCGAGGCGTCAGGACCGCCGTTGGGCCACATCGTGGAGCCCACAGCAGATATCCAACCGGCTGAGGGTCGACTTCCCCGATGATGAGTCCATGCGTATCTCGCACGAGGCGGTCTACCAGGCGCTCTACGTCCAGGGCCGCGGCGGGCTGAAGCGTGAACTCGTCGCCTGCCTGCGTACCGGCCGAGCCCTACGAGTGCCCCGGGCCCGCACCGCTGGCCGGGGGAAGAAATTCGTCACCGAGGAGGTGCTGATCAGTCAGCGGCCGGCTGAGGTGGAGGACCGGGCGGTCCCCGGTCACTGGGAGGGCGACCTCATCATCGGCCTGAACAGCTCCGCGATCGGCACCCTGGTGGAACGCAGCAGCAGGTTCACGATGCTGTTGCACCTGCCGCCGATGCCCGGCCACGGCGGCCCACGGACCAAGAACGGCCCCGCGCTTGCCGGTCACGGAGCCGAGGCCGTACGTGCAGCCCTCGCGGAAGTGATCGTCGACCTTCCCTCCCAGCTCCGCAAGTCCCTTACCTGGGACCAGGGTTCGGAACTGGCGCAGCACGCCCTGCTCCGCATCGACACAGGTCTGGAGATCTACTTCGCCGACCCGCACAGCCCCTGGCAGTGCGGAACCAATGAGAATACCAACGGCCTGCTACGGCAGTACTTCCCGAAGGGCACCGACCTCAGCAGGCACACCCGCGAAGACCTCGCCGCCGTCGCCGCCGCCCTTAACAGCAGACCTCGCAAGACCCTTGGCTGGAGGACCCCAGCCGAGACTCTCGACAGTCACCTACTATCGACACAAAGCGGAAGTGTTGCGACGACTCCTTGAACCCAAGCTGTACACCTCCTCGGCGACGTTGGAACCAGTGCCGCCCGCGTAGGTGAAGGACACCTTCGCCCTACGAGGGAACGCGAAGCCGGCACCGACTGCGGCGCTGTCACCGAGCGCCTCCAGCGCCGGGCAGCCAATCACCGCGACGTCGTCGTGCCGCCCGCCCACCTCCGGCGCGCGGGTGTAGCCCTCGCCCAGATCACCCTCATCGAGGAGCAACCCGCGCAGCGCGGCCGAGGACAACGGCACGGTCACCAAAGCGCTCCTGCCGTGCGACGCCGACGTAGAAGGAGACGCGGCTGGGGCAGGGGCGTTGATGGAAGGGCTGCTCTTTGAGCAGCCGACCAGGGTCAGGGCCGTGAGGATGCTCAGGCCCAGTGCGGTGGTGGTGTGAAGACGCATGCGATACCCCAAAGATGGTGCGGATGGGCTGACCAGGCCGGCCCTCCGGGCGCCGGCGATCCGTAGGAGTGGGGGAGGGGTGTCGCGGGGTTAGTGGCCGAGGTGGCGCAGGCCCTCTTCGAGGGTGGGGTGAAAGTGGTCGGCCGGACCGGAGTTGCGGTTGTACCAGGCCGCGTCCAGGCCCGATTCCTTCGTCTCGTGGCCGCTCTTGCAGCGCAGCCAGACCGAGTCATCGCGCATGCAGAAGACGACCCAGTCCCGGTAAGAGCCGCATGCCGGGCACTGACGGACCTCGCCGTCGATGACGAGCGGTTTCTCCCAGCGCATCATGAAGCCCGAGACGTCCTGGCGGGAGGGCGCCCGGAAGTCAGGCGGCAGGAAATCCGCCTCCACCACCGCCGGCACCTCAACGGCTGCCGGGCCGCAGCCGTCTGGCGGCTGCCACCCACCGTGCATGGCCAGCATTGCCTGGCCCGCACGCTGGGCGTCACGGAACTTACGGTCGGCGCGAGCACGTCGTCGGAACATGAAGGCTCCATCTCTGTCTTCTGCGGCACGGGAAACAGGCAACTCACGGGCAACGACGGCACCGGCACACGTACGGCCGAGCCATGCGGGGTGTCAGCTGCGGCGGACGACGGTCAGCCGGCCCTCGACGCTCTCAGGCAGCGTGCGACGCGGCACAGGAACCGGCGAGGCCAGCGAGGAGGCGAACGCGGCGACCAGGTCGTGCGGGACGCTCGCGCTGAACGTCGAGCACCACAAATACGGGGCACCTGGCGAGGACTCCGCCCACGCCTGCCAGCCCACCAGATCAGGGCGAGGATCGGCGTCCAGGACCAGCGGCGGCAGCAGCTCCAGCGAGACACTGGCGCAGAACCCAGGGTCCATCGCAGTGGTACGCGGACGATCAACATCGCGGAACCAGCCCTGGGTGCCGAGCGCCTTGAGGACGGTCTCCGGGCCCGCGAAGCCGGTGCCGGGCATCGTCGGGGCGTCGATCGCGATGAGGAGATCGGCGAGCGCTTCGTACGGGACGCCGCAGGTGAAATAGGCGTTCCACTCCGTCATCGCGGAACCGTCATGCGCACGGGCACTCAGCTGCCAGGCAACAGGCATGCCGCCGAGCTGGAACGGGTTGCTGGCGAGTATCCACTCGGCACCACACAGCCCGTCCTCACTCACATACAGCAGGGTGTTGCGAGAGCTCGGCCACATACGCCAGCCGAGGCCGACGAGGGTGTCGCCGATCCGCTCGGCAAGAGCGCCGTCGTCACCGGCCAGGTGGCGAGGGGTGACCCAGTACACCGGATACGTCGAATCGGAGGGAGAGGGGTCCATAGGCTGGTGCGGGTACAGGGGCGCCTCCGTGGGCTCGGGGAAGGGGGTGGTGCTCGGCAAGGTGTCGTACGTTGACATGCCTTCCGGCAGCGCACCAGTCATTCAACGATCTTTCCCGTCTGCCCCCAGCGAACTGGTGTCCTTTGCCAACCAATCAAGGCGATTGACACAGAACCCAGTCGTGCAGCGTGAACGGAGTGCGCCGCCTACATCAGGCGGCGGTTCCGTTACCCACAGGTCGTGTGCGATGCAGACGTTGGAACGCCTAGACCAGCTCGCGTTCCACCCATGCGGAGCTGAAGGGATCATGGTCGGGAGCCAGGGAGTACATGCAGAAGCCACCTCGTGCCATCAGCCATTCGTGCGCGGCGTGCCCTGGCCAACGCCTGCGAGGGCCTCTCATAATCGTGCCTTGATGCTGGCTGACCCGGCCCCGCACTCCACGTTGTTGTTCGGCCTTGCCGAAGTAGACGATTGAGGACTCGCCGACCGGATAGGTGATGGGCTCGTCCCCGCCGATCAAGAAGACGTAGACACCGATTTTGGTCGGGAGGCTGGCCGGCCACTCCTTGATCATGTCGAACATCCCGCCGAACGGCAGCCAGCCGCCAGCCTCTAGGACCTCGGTGTTCAACCGGTGCAGTGTGGCATCAGAGATGCTTGATCATATTGGAACCCTACGTATGCGCACCGACACCGAGAGTCGTGACCCTGCATCGGTGGCGGCTAGCCGGAAGCTGTAGGGTCTCGCAGCTCGTTCCTCCTGCCCGCTGAGCAGGCCGTACAGACTCAAGGCGCCGCCCGGCGGCGTGGGAAACGAGAGCGCGCCCCTTGAATCGCAGGCAACTCTCTCGGCCCGCAACTACCGTGTGATGGGCCAACAACCGTCTGCCGAATCCATATAAGATTTATTGCCGCTCAAGGCATCTGCCGAGACCGAAGAGGTGAAGCCGCTGATCCGAACCCAGGAGCCCACCGTGCTTGATCTCGAACTCTCCACCACCGCTACGTCGTCCGCACCTGTCCTCACCAAGCTGGTACTCCCACCGATCCCACCGATCTGGTATGTCCAGAGCCACGAAGTTCGCATCCGCGCAACCTCCGGCGGAATCCACAAGGAGACGGGCCTCCCCATGGGGGCCTTCCTGTACGAGACTGACGACGGCGGTCTCGCACAGCGCCATCTGCGGGACATCATCCGGGAGCCCGCGGTGGACGCCGTCATGGCCGCCCTGGAACCAGCGTCCCCCATCGCCCTCCCGGGCGTCACAGTGCGGCTGCGTGTTGGCGAGGACGCCCGCTACAACACGGACTGGGTCAAGGACTCCGAAGGGCCCGTGCCGGACCTGATGGCGGCGCTGGAGGCACGCGCCGATGCACTCCAGAACCGACAGGACAAGGTAGAGAATTTCGCCGCGCGCGTTCTGGGGGTGAACCGGAGTACACGCTGGAACGAGGCGGTCTCCACCGCCCTGCTGGGTGACTGGACCAGGTCACTGGACGAGCGCGGATGTCTGCAATCAGAAGTCCTTGGCCAGCTGCGCGCCGAGGTTCACACCATCCACCGCCAGCTCGTCCCGTTGTGGCGCCGACGCGTACGGCGTTCCCGACTGCTACTTCTGGACGCCCCGCTCGGCGACGGCCTGTGCCTCTATGACCTCGTCGCCGACCGGGCCGACCTCTCCGACGCCCGCCTCGGCGCGGCCATCCACGACGACCGCCTCCTAAGAATCGTGCAGCACCTGACGTCCGAGGAACGCTTGGTCGTAATCGCCTTGGCCGCCGGTGACGGCGCAACTTGGACCGAGGCCGCTGCCCACGCCGGCGCCTCTGACCCGGCTGCGTTCGGTGAACGAGTCCGTCGCAAGACCCGTCGTCTCGCCGTCCGGGCCGAAGAACGTCGCGCCGCAGCTCGCGCCACGGCCGATTCCGCCATCGGCTGGGCGGACCCACAGGCACGGTGATTTCTTCCCCCGATCTGTCCGTCATCCGCAGGGGACATCCCCCGGCCCACCAACCGTGGAGACCAACCGTGCCTATCGAAGTATGGCTACTTCTTCCGCTCGCACTCCTGCTCGGCCTCATCTGCGCCACAGTCGTCTGTCTTGTCGCCCTGAGCCGTGCCGACCGGACCGACATCGTCGCCGTCACCAGGGAACTGCCAGATATCGCTGCCGTCTTCCTTCGCTACCGCCGGAAGCGATGACCGCTCTGTGCCGAGGGCCCTCTCGCGACTAGGTTCGCTGGCAAGGAAGCCGAGGCGACTGGATTCGCTGTCAAACGCCTCTATTCGATGACAGCGGACAACTGGCAACGAAATGGGCCCGAGATGCGACGTCGACGCAGCTCAGGCCCGTTTCGCCTCGGATAAGCGCCTTACCCGACTCCCCCGGCGACTAGCGTGTTTTCGTGGCTCGACCGACTGGCTTCAGCCGTTCCCCTTCCAGCGCGCGTTACGAGCGCACCGCTTCCCGTTTGAGGCCGGGGCTGGAGTTGCGGGGGTGGGCAGGGTTGAGGAACCACTTGCGAGCCGAGCCGAGCCACCAAGCGCCGCAGAAGACGACGACGACGCCGACCGCGACCGGCGCGTAGTTGAAAGTCTTCGTGGTGATGGGTGAGCTCTGCGGCAGCATGAACAGCACCGTGATCACCAGCACCCACACGACGGCAATCGTGCCGACGAAGTTGGACCAAGAGCCCAGGTGCCACGGGCCACGCTCGAACTGGTCCCCCTGTCGCAGGCGCAGGAAGGTGGGGATCACGTAGGCGATGTACAGGCCGATGGTCGCAATCGAGGTGACGGCCGCGTAGGCCGTGCTGTTCCACAGGTAGGGCAGGCCCAGGACGAACGCGCCTCCGGTGGCCAGCCAGACGGCATTGGCCGGAGTGCGAGTGGCCGGGTTGAGCTTGTGCCACGTCCGGGAAAAGGGCAGGGCGCCATCGCGCGAGAAGGCATAGATCATGCGAGAGTTCGCGGTCACTGAGGCCATGCCGCAGAACAGTTGGGCAATGATGATGACCACGAGGAGCCACTTGCCGGCCGCCGCGCCGAGGGCGTCCATGAGGATCTGTGCCGGGGGCACTCCGGTGCCCGAGTCGAGGGAGCCGGCGTAGGACTGGATTCCGTAGGTGAAGCCGAAGAGGAGGACGAACCCGGCGGCGAGAGAGACAAGGATCGAGCGGACAATGCCCTTGGGGCCGGCGGTGGAGGCGTCGATGGTCTCCTCAGTCATGTGGGCGGAGGCGTCGTAGCCGGTGAAGGTGTACTGCGCCATCAGCAAACCGATCAGCACCACGTAGATGCTGGACGAGAAGCCGGTGTTGTTGACGAACTCGCCGAACACGAAGCCGGTCGACTGATGATGGCTGGGAACGAGCACCAGGGCACCGCAGATGACGAGGACGCCGAGGATGTGCCACCAGATGGAGACCTCGTTGAGGACGGCGACGATGCGCACGCCGAAGGTGTTCAGCACACCGTGCAGAACGAGGATGATCCCGAACAGGATGACGGTGTGGCCAGGAGCGGCACCGTAGCCGAACTGGAGGTCCAGTAAGGCGTTGAGGAAGGTGGCGGCGCCGAAGTCGATGCCCGCGGTCACCGCTATCTGGCCCAGTGTGTTGAACCAGCCGGTGAACCAAGCCCACGCCGCTGCCGAGCGTTTCGGCGCCATGCGGTGGGCCCAGAAGTACAGGCCCGCGCTGGTCGGGTAGGCAGAGCAGACCTCGGCCATGGACAGCCCGACGGAGAGCGTCATGAGGCCGACGAACAGCCATCCCCAGATGATGACTGCCGGGCCGCCGGTGTTCATGCCGTAGCCGTACATCGTCATACAGCCGGACAGGATGGAGATGATCGTGAAGCTGACTCCGAAGTTGGCGCGGCCGGACATCGAGCGCGACAGCGTCTGCTGGTAGCCGAGTTGCTTGAGGCGTTCCTCGTCGGAAACGCGGGAGACATCGAGAGGCACAGGGATTCCGTCCTTCGTGCAGGAAAGGGATGGGTCAAGGGGCTCAGTGGTGCCGACGCCGTGGTGGGCTGTAGGCCCAGGAGCGGTGCCGCAGGAACAGGTCGCCGGCCTGGCCGCAGTAGGACCAGGGGACCTGGGTGGCGTACGGGCCGATCGCGTCGAAGACCTCCAGGGCCTCGTTGTGGCGGTTCGCGAAAGACAGGGCGTGGGCGAGATAGTTGGCGTCATCGGCGAAACAGGCGTGCGGCCGTGGGGCGCGGTAGTGCCACCACTGCTCCAGCACGGGATCAATCTGCGGGCACCTGACCCAGGGGTGGATCGTCAGCCCGTACGCCTTCTGGTCCCGCTCTTGACGGGATCGGTGTGCCTCCGCCAGGACGACCAAGGGCAGAACGGCGATCGGCAGCCCTCGGGGAGCGATCGAAGCCTGTTCCTCGGCCCACCAAGCCGCCTCCCCCTGTGCGCCGTGAAAACGCGGAAGCAGATAGGCGACAACCTCGTGGTGCGCCTCCCGGTTCCACGGATCGCGCTGTTTGATCTCCTCCCACACGCGGCCGAGCGTGTCTCGGTCGGGGGCATGGGTACGCAGTAGCGCGAGCATGACGACCAGCGGCGCCACGTCTTGGGGCCACGAGTCCAGCGCGGTGCGACAGGTGGCCCAGGCTTCCTCCATGAGCGACCGGCCAGTGTCGCGTCCGGCGATCATCGCGCGCAGGGCCTGTACGTTCCCGAGGAGCGCGAGGGCGTGCGGTGACTGTGGCTCGGCCTTGGCCCAGGTATCGGCGAACCTGAGCCGCGCCCCCGCTTCGGCGAGGATCTGGAGGCGGAAGATCCTCCGGTCCCAGTCGGGGCCCGTCGCGATCAGCAGATCCCGGGCACTCTCCCACCGCCCCATCGCCGCGTCCTCCACCACTGGCCGCAGCGCCGCGTCATCGCGAACCGGATGCGGGTCGAGTAGAGGGTTACGGTCGTGACTCTGTCGCGCCATCAACGAGCCCGCCAGGACATTCGCGGGTCGTCGTAAGCGAACCCGAGTGACGCGTACAGGGGCTCACCCTCGGGGCTGGAGGCAAGGCTGATGCCCTTGCAGCCGCTCGCGACCATCCAGTCCATGAGCGCTGTCACCACGGCCCGTGCGTAACCTCGACCACGGAACTCCAGATCGGTCGCGACGGTGCTGATGTCGCCGTTGAACGGCTTGCCGCTACTGGGGCCCGGAAGCCTGGGCAGAAGAAGCCCCATGGCGCAAGCCCCGATATGGCCCGGTCCGACATCGACCACGAACGCGGCAACCGCGTTCTGGTCGCGGAGCATAGTGGCGATGGCCTCCTGGCACTCCTCGACCCATGGGCCGTCCAGTACTTCCCTCGGCCTGGTCCAAGGGACAGCCGGGCAGGTCAGCGAAAGCTGGCGCAGGCGGGCCAGCTCCCCGGCATCGGCGACTACCGCCCGTCGCACGGACACGCTCACAACAGATCCTCCCGATCACGAGTGTGTTCTTGATTGCGGCGGTGCCCGCGAGGTCCGTATCCTGCTTGGCAACGCGATGATGGAGACGAGTAGCCACGGATCACGCGAGTTGAGAGAGCCGCCGGAAGCTGGGAAGGCGGCCTCGCGCCCCGAGGCGAAGACCCTCCTGAGCGCGGGGAGGAATGACCACGCCGTGGTCCAATGCCCCGCCGGCCGGCCCCCGTCACAGGGCCCGAATGAGGCCGCCACTTGCTGGCGGCGAAAGTGCGGTGGCACCGCGAGTTCCCTTCTCGCCCGCACTCCCAAGGGATCATGTCGATGTCCTTCGGAGGACCGCAATGATCCAAAGCCGCGTACACGTCTCTGACCTGCGAGAACATGTCGGCCGTACGGTTTCCGTCTGCGGGTGGGTGAACACACTCCGCCGGCAGCGCAAGATGCAGTTCATCGTCGTGAGGGACAGCACCGGCATGGTGCAGGTGACCCACAAGCGCGACGACGGGCCGCTGGAGGTCCAGCTCGAAGCCCTCACTCCCGAGTCCGCCGTCCGCATCACCGGCCGCGTTGTCGACGCCGCCCAGGTCAAGCTCGGCGGGCTGGAGATCGTTCCCGAAACGGTCGAGATCCTGAACCTGGCCGCCACACCGCTGCCGATCGACGAGCACACCGGCCTGGAGCAGCGCCTCGACTGGCGGTTCCTGGACGTGCGCCGCCGTCCCGCCACCCAACTGATGTTCGCCGTGCAGACCACCCTGGAGCAGGGCATGCGCGAGTACGCCTACGCGCAGGGCGCCACGGAAATGCACACCCCCAAGCTCATGGGCACCGCCTCGGAGTCCGGCGCGGAGGTCTTCAAGCTGGGCTACTTCGACCGCAGCGCCTATCTGGCGCAATCGCCTCAGTTCTACAAGCAGATGGCGATCTCGGCCGGGATCGACAAGGTCTTCGAAATCGGGCCGGTCTTCCGCGCGGAGCCGTCTTTCACCTCCCGGCACGCCACCGAGTTCACCGGCGTCGACGCGGAACTGGCCTGGATCGACGGTGTCGAGGACGTGATGGCGTTCGAGGAGCAGATGCTCGCACACGCGATCAGCAAGGTCGCCGACGCGCACGGCCAGGCGATCGCCGAGCACTTCGGAGTCGAAGTCGCCGTCCCCGCAACCCCCTTCCCCCACATCACCATGGCCGAGGCGCACAAGATCTTGCGCGAAGGCGGCTGGGACCCGGAGGGAAACAAGGTGGACCTGGACCCGGAGGGCGAGCGGAGCATCTCGGCTCACATCAAGCAGGCCACTGGACACGACTTCGTGTTCATCACGCACTACCCGGTCGGCATCCGGCCCTTCTACCACATGCGGTCGGCCGACGACCCGAGCGTGACCTTGAGCTTCGACCTGCTGTGGAAGGGACTGGAGGTCACCACCGGGGCACAGCGCGAGCACCGGTACGACGTGCTGCTGAGTCAGGCCGCGGAGAAGGGCATGAACCCCGAGCCGCTGCAGGACTACCTGAACGCGTTCCGGTTCGGGTGCCCGCCGCACGGTGGGCTCGGCATGGGCCTGGGTCGGGTGTTGATGGTGCTCCTCGGCCTGGAGTCGATCCGCGAGGCCACGTTCCTCTTCCGCGGGCCGAACCGGCTCACCCCGTAACCGGCCGCGGGTCACGCCCCACGACACGGGCCAGTGCCTCGTGTCGTGGGGCGCGGTCTCAGTAGCGGACATTGCGCAGGTCATGCGTCCACGCCTCGCCGGGGTTCTTGTCCCAGTAGGCCCGCAGCGCCAACTCACGCTCCGAGAACCGGCCCTGGTGACACAGGCCGCCATGGGAGAGGGTGACGCTCATGGCGAGTGCCGACTCGGTCGTGACCCAGTGGGGTGTCAGTGCGTGGCTCCACAGCTGGTCACCGGGCCGCATGGTGACGGAGTTACGGTCGGCCACGTCGTGCTCAGGCGGCTCCTCGGCAGTGCTCTCGCCCACGACTGCCGCGTCGGCCGGCAGGTGCTTGTCGGGGTCGAGGTAGCTGTGGAAGGTTTTGGTGCCGTGGATCTGCCAGACGAGACCATGCGAATTGTCGTTGTGGTAGGTCGAGGACACGCCCTCGGTGGACAGGAACAAGATGGGTGCCAGGCGTTGCCAGGTGAAGCCCTGGCCGGACAGATGCGTGCGCCAGGGGATCATGACCTCGTCCTGGAAGCCGCCCAGGAGATCGTCGTAGAAGCGGCTGAGATTGAAATGCACCAGCCGGAACGGCCAGGTGACGACTTCCTCGACCGGGGCGGTGCGAAACGCGGCGGTGCGATCCATGCGCACCTGCCAGTCGTCGTCCCCGAGGATCGTGAACCGGGCTTCCTCGTCCCTACGTACATGGTCGAGGACGTCGACGGCGGGCAGGAACGTGTGCTCGAAGAGGACCTCCAGGGGGAAGTTCGGCGGCTCGCGCCAGCGGTGAGCGAAGTCTTCGGGCGTCGTGATTTTCATAGAGCTGTCCATGGGGTTGTATGCGTCGAGTCGGCCTCACGCCTGCGCAGAGCACGACGTGCTCGCCTCATCGGGTAGGGCGGCGGGGCGACAGATGGCGGCGCAGTCCGGGGCCACCCGGTCCTGCGGCGCGGCAGTCAGGAACCGTCTGATAGCGGAACGGGGAGCGAGGGCGCTGACTGATTCCTGACCGTAGGGGCAGCGCCGTATGTGACCGTCGGCGGACACGTACGCGGTCGCCGAGCGGCACAGCCACCGCTCGCCCCCGGACTCGGGTAACTGCAGATCCTTCAGCTCCCCGAGATAATCCCGGTACCGGTCGGAGAGGTTGAAGTAGCCGCCCAGCCGGTCGGCGTCGAGATGGTGCTGCACCAGATAGTCCTGGACCGACCTGCCGTCGCGGCGCAGGGCGCGCTCGTCGAGGACGACGGGACTGAACTGGATCGCCACTTCTGCCTCGGCCACGAGGCCGGCCAGCTCCTGGCACTCCTCGTCGTTCAGCCCCCAGCAGGTGACATGCAGGACCTTCGTCTCGGTGCTGATGGCACGCAGCGTGTCAATGCCCGAGGACGCCGTGCGCGTGGTACGTCCCAACAGCATCGCGCCCTGCGAATCGGCGGAGACGGTCACATTGGCCAGCAGATGCGCCACCTGGGAGAGGGCGATGACCTCGGCGACAGTGCGAGCCGAAGTGACCAACGACGCCGACATGCCGAACTGGTGCGCCAGCCTGACGAGCTCTCGGAGCTGTGGGTGGTGGGTCGGCTCGCCGCCGGTCAGACACACCCCCTCCACCCCCGCCTCCTTGAGGCGCGACAGGGTGCGGGTGTAGGTCGCGGTGTCGAGGAAGCCGTGGGCTCGGTCGGCTCGGAAGCAGAACCCGCAGGCCACCTTGCAGTGCCCTGCCGTGGACACCATCGCCGTCCGGACGTGGGTACTCATTGCACCCCCATGTTGTCCCAGACGGCGATCTCTACGGTGCTCGTGTAGAAGGCGCACATCTCGGGGTCCGGAGTGGTCCCGCCGATGAGTGCCTGCTCGTTGCGAGACGGTCCGCCGCAAATGGCGAGCGCCGGGCAGTCGCCGCACTCGGGGATCGGTGCGACCTTCTTCGCCACGCCGGCCAGGCGACCGGGGTCGGCCCGAAGCTCATCGAGGGTATGCAGGAAGGACGGCTCGGTGAAGTTGATGTCGCACAGGCTGACCCGGTTGCCGGGCAGGAGGGCGGCGTTCAGACTCCGGTCGCCCTGAATGTGGTCGAACAACATCGGCCGACGGGTGTCGAGGGCTTGGAAAGCGCGGTCCAGAACGGAGAACAGCATGCCGCCTCGCCCGAGAGCGGCAAGGCGGGCCTCGTACAACTCACGGGCCAGCTCATTGCCGTTGACCTGCCACTGGCCTGCGGTCGGGATGGGCGTGTTGACGTAGATGAACGTCAGCCCAAGGTCGTCGATGATCCACCGGACCGTCTCGGCGAGGCGTCCGATATTCGCCGCCGTCGGGGTGAGGTTGCAGCCCACGTGCAGGCCCTCTGCCTCGACGAACCGGGCGACATTGCGTCGGATGCGGTCATCCGCGGGCTGGCCGCCGAGCAGGAGGCGGTGCGCGGAGTTGATGCCTGGCGGGCCGTCGATGGAGATGCCGACCCCGTACTCGTACGCGACGAAATGGTCGAGAGCTTCATCGGTCAGACGGGCACCGTTGGTAACGACCGTGCGCCGCACCCTGGCCACGCCGTAGCGGGTGGCGAGTGTGTCGGCGAGTTGGTCGCCGTACTGCATGAGGTCGAAGCGGATGGTCGGCTCGCCGCCGAACCACTGGATGGTGTGAACGATCACGTAATTCGGTTCTGTCGCTGATCTTGTGACGGGGCGGGTGGTGTCAGTGGCGGCTGTGATCATGAGCCAGGTGTACTTCACGGAGTTTCGGGGTGTTGTTCCCTCATCTGGCCGGTGTTGTGGTCGAGGTGGTCGAGCGGTCGTTGTCCGGTGTGGTCTCGATGCATGCGCGTGCTCGGTCGTCGGGCGGGGTGTGTCCGCACTGCGGTAGCGCGTCGGGCCGGGTGCACGGACGGTACGTACGGCGGCTCGCGGACGCGGCGGCCAGCGGCGCCGGGGTGGTGATCGAGTTGCTGGTGCGGCGGTTCAAGTGCCTGAACCCCGGGTGCCGGGCGGTGACGTTCGCTGAGCAGATCGCGGGGCTGACCAGCCCGCATGCCCGCTATACGCCGCTGCTGCGCGGCCAGTTGACCTCGATCGCTCTCGCGCTGGCCGGCCGCGCGGGGGCCCGCCTGGCCGGGGTATTGGGCTTGGACGTCGCCAAGGACACTCTGTTACGTCTGGTCCGTGCGGTGCCGGAAGAGCCTGTCGGAGAGATCCGTGTGCTCGGTGTCGACGATTTCGCGCTCCGCAGGGGTGCGACGTACGCCACGATCTTGGTGGACCTGGAGACCCGGCGCCCGGTCGACGTGCTGCCCGGCCGTGAGGCCGAGCCACTGGCCGCATGGCTGAGCAACCACCCGGAAATAGAGATCGTGTGCCGGGACAGGGCCGGAGCGTATGCCGAGGGCACCCGCAGCGGCGCCCCGCAGGCGGTCCAGGTCGCAGACGCCTGGCATTTGTGGCACAACCTCGGCGAGGCGGTGGAGAAGACCGTATCCGCCCACCACGCCTGCGCCCGGGCCGCGTTCGAGAACACCGTACCGGCCAAGCCGCCGCCCAGCGACGACATCTGGCAGACGCCGCCCCCGGTTGACGCGATGCTCGATGTCTGCGGACGCGAACGCCGTCTGGTGACCCGGACCAGGGAACGCTACACCGCAGTGCGGGAACTCCTGGACGGCGGCAGCACGCTGGAGGGGATCTGCCGGACACTGCGGCTGAGCCGCAAAACCGTGCGCCGCTTCGCCCGGGCCACCAGCATCGACGAACTGCTGGTCAAGGCGACAAACCGGTCCACCCTCCTGGACGAGCACACGCCCTACCTCCACCAGCGATGGAACGAGGGCTGTCGCGACAGTGCCCAGCTCCACCAGGAAATCGTCGCCCGGGGGTTCACCGGAAGCATCCAGACCGTCCGCCGCTACCTCCGCCCGTTCAAGACCTCCACCACCGCGCCGCCAGTGCCCCGTCCAGCTCCGCGGCCCCGCCGCATCGTCCGCTGGATCATGACCGCCCCCGGAAACCTGGCAGCCGTGGACGCCGCCGACCTCAAAGAGATCCGGGCCGACTGCCCCGAACTCGACGCCGTCACCGACCATGTCCGCGACTTCGCCGCCATGATGAGCGACTTGCGCGGCGACCAGCTGCCAGCCTGGATGGAACGCGTCCTCGCCGACAACCTGCCCGCCCTGCACTCCCTGGTCAACGGCCTGCGCCGGGACCAGGACGCCGTCACCGCCGGCCTGTCCACCCCCTGGAGCTCAGGCCAGGTCGAAGGCCAGGTCACACGAGTGAAATTCCTCAAAAGGCAAGGATACGGACGAGCCAACCTCGACTTCCTCCGCAAGCGGGTGCTCCTCACACCCTGACCCACCCCGTCACAAGATCAGCGACAGAGCCGAATTTCGTGATCGCTCACAGATGGATACCTCTTCCTGTCCGGCGTTCTGCTCGAACAGGAACTCCAACCCCGCCGAGAGTTCGTCCTTCGTCATGTCCGGCTTGCCGGAATTCGTGTCGACGAAGCAGTACGTACAGGACATGTTGCAGCGGTCGGTGACGACCACGCGGAGGCCGCTGATGCTGCGGGGGCTGGCGTCGAGGCCGAGGAGTCGAAGGCGGTCGTGGAGTGCTTCGCGCCGGTCGGCCGGGGGGCCGTCGGGGGTGAAGCCGAGCCCTGCGAGGGCTTCATGGGTCGCGGTCGGGGGGACCCCGGCGAGGTCGTGGACCTCGCCGGGGTCGATGAAGGCACTGTCCAGAGTGACTGGGTCGAGGAGAACTGCTTCCCCGTTCCGCTCGTACTGGAAGTACTTCCCCCACAAGAGTTGGGGGACGGCCATGGGGGTCAGGCCGTCGCTTCCTCTTCGGCGATCCCGAGTTCGCCCATGACCGTGCGGACCTTTTCCTCGGCGGCTGCCTGAAGCGTCGCGGAGGCGGCCGGGGAACCACCGTCGGCGAGGACGATCACACCAGGCAGCGTCGGGTTGGGTGCGATGACCGTGATGCCGGCCGGGTCGGTGCCGATGACCATGACGGCGTTCTGCAGCTCGACCCAGTCGGTCCGCTCCTTGAGCGCCTCGATGATGCGACCCTGCTTCTCCTGGAAGGAGGCGCGCTCGCCCATCCACACGCCCGCCTTGGACTTGGAGTCCACGACGTCCGCGTAGATCAAATGGTCCTTCTTCTCTCGCCTGGCTTGAGGCATGGCTGATCCTCTCTTTGTGTTGGACGTGCTGTGACAACCCCTTGCATCCGCCGAAGTTCAGCGGGTACCGCCCCGCCCGGGGAGTGTGGGTGGGGCGGCGCTTGGCGGCTCTGCGGTGACCGACCGCACCGACGCCGGCCCTCAGACCAGCGGAGCACGCGGGCCACAGAGCGAGTTCTACGGGGAGCTTTCGTGCTCCCTGCTTGCCTTGGTCAAGGCACGGTGTAGTGCGTCAGGCACGGTAAGAGCGTGGGGCCCCGCGGGCAGCCGGTGCCAGTGCAGTCCGGGGCTGACGGTCCTATCCGCCTGCGGTACCACGACGTGGCAGGTCGCCCCCAGCGCGACGGTGCCGAGTTCCTCCCACCGTGCCGCGGTGCCGACCGGCGTCAGGAAGTACATGCGCGGCTCGCGACCGCCCTCGTCGAGGATGACCGGCCCTACGCGCCGCCCTTCCTCCTCCATGAGCGCCACGGCTCGGCGCCCTGCCTGTTCAGGCACCCGGATCGCGTCCCACCATGTACCGGCGGGACACAGCTCCGGCGCACTGCCGATGGGCATCCATCTCGGCAGCCGTGCGGTCGGGATCGCGTCCGACATAGGAAAGGCCCCCTCACAACTGGGTGTGAGAGGACCATTCCACGCTCAAGGTGGCCCTGCGCAGACAAACTGTCCGCGCCCAATTCAGGCCAACTGCCGTCACTAGCAAGCGCGTTGTGCTAAGCGACGCCCGCCCAAGTGCCGAATGCCGAGAGCTCTGCGGAGGGGTGCGCGTCCATGCGCACCAGCGAACCGAGCGTTTCGCGGACGGATGGGTGGAAGCGTGTGTGGTTCGGGGCGATCTTCCTCGCCCGCTTCAACTCGGCGAACGCGCCCCCGCGGTCGCCTTCCACCAGACGCGCCGAGGCGACGTCGATGTGGTGATGGCTGGATCGCTCGCCCACTGTCGAGGAAGGCGGCGCCCACTCGGTGCCGCCCTCGCCCCAATCCGCGAGCCGGGCCAGAGCCTGCTCGTTATCCCCGGTATCGATCAGCGCGTGCACCGAATGAATCTTGATGTTCGTCGGCCCGAAGCTCATCTCGTAGGCGAGGCTGTCTCGGTTGCCCGCCATGCTCGCGACCTGACCGGCTTCCCGCAACAGCTCCTCTGCCCCCTCGGGGTTGTTCTCCCGCGAATCCACCACCGCGAGCTTCAGCAGCAGCGCCCCGTCGACTGCCAACGCGTCGTCGCTGTACGACCGTTCCGGCTGAAGCCGCTCCAGTTCCGCGCGCAGCCCCCTGAGTTTGCGACGAGCCGACTCGGTGGCACCCTGGCGGAGCATCGCCCCGGCCACCAGGAAGCCGGCCGTGACCTGCATGAGCGGATCGCCGGTACGGTCAGCGGACCACCGCACCCGCTCCAGAGCTGTGTTGCCCAGGTCGTGGTGCCCCATCTTGTGGGCCAGGCTGTTGACCGCACGGTAGGCGCGGGCCAGGTGCCAGAACGCCTTCTGCCGCTCGTCGCCGCTCGCGCCGAGCGCCACGTGGGTCAGTTCGGTTATCACTGGGGGCAGCAGCGGCCCCATCGGCACGTACCGGGCGTCACGCCGGAGAGCCGCTATCTGGTCTACCTCCGACGCCAGCACCGGCAGCGCACGCGGACGGGCTTCCAGCTCGTCGGGAGTGTCGAAGCACAGCAGAATGCGCCGCAGCTCCGGAATGACAGCGTGCACCCCGTCCTCGGCCTCCGGTTCCCCGTAGTAAGGCTGCCCGGTCAGCACCTCCGGGCCGAAGTGCAGCGCCCGCGCCAGAGCCAATGCCAGACTCGGCGTCGCCTTCCGAGCACCGGACTCCATTTTCTGAATCAGGCTGGCGGAGACCGCGACCCGCTGGGCAAGCTGCGCAGCAGACAGCCCCCGCGTCTTGCGTGCCGACCGGAGCCGGTCCCCCAGCATCAAGTTCTCACCCACGTCGAGTTCCCCTCGCTGATCGGAGCATTGTGGCCAGGGTACGGACTAAGCCTTGATCCACCGACGTGGTCTGAAAGTGATCTTCTGACTGATTTCTGAGCCGGGTTCGGGATGTCCGTTGAGGTTGGGCAGCCTGTAGCCGCTGGTCTGCCCAGCGTTTCCACGTGTTCGGTTCCGGTTGGGCCCTGGTGGGCGGGGTGGTCAGGGGATCAGGCTGGCGGGGGTGGGTCGTGGACGGTGTCGAAGAGGTGTGTCCAGGCTTGCTGCCAGGGCCAGTTGCGTGGCAGGTGCAGGGTGAGGCGTCGTGCGGAGCGGGCGATCCTGGCGGGGACGTGGACGAGGTGGGTGCGCAGGGTGGCGGTGGTGGCTTTGGCGTGGAAGGGCGAGGTCAGTGCACCGGTGGCCCGCAGCAGGTTGTAGGTCATCGCCCACAGGGTCAGCCAGGCCGCGTTGGCATTGAAGTGTCCAGACGGCAGGTGGGCCAGAGCTCCGGCTTTGCTGTCCGCGATGACCTGCTCGACCACGGCGTGGTGGCGGTGTTCCCGCTCGGCCTGAAGGGTCTGGGCCGGGTTGTCGGTGAAGAAGGGGTGGTAGCGCCAGAGGGGGAACAGTTCGCCCTGCTCGCCCACGACGGCGGGTTTGGCCAGGTCACGGACCCGGCGCACGATCAGCCGGGCGGTGACGTGCTCGCTCTTCTTGCGGCCGGTGAACGCGGTGTATGCGGGTATCTCGGCGACCTCGGCGTCCGAGATGAGCTCACCGGTGTCGGGGTCGGGTACCGCGGTCGGGTACGTGATCTGCTGCCAGTCGTGGTCGGGGATGGCGTGGACGGCCCGTTTGATGGAGGGGTTCATGCCGGTGGTGATCGAGAAGTGGGCTCCGGCCCGGCGGCAGGCGGCGATCACACCGGCGTTGTAGAACTGCGAGTCCGCGCGCAGGATGCGGGTGCCGGTGCAGCCGGCTTCCCGGGCGGTGGCCAGGGCCTCGGCCACGAACTTCGGGGCGCCCCGGGAGTCGGCCGCTTTGCCGCGGCGCATTCGCACCGCGGCGATCACCGGCCTCGACCGGGGGGTGCAGATCGTGGCCAGCAGGGGGTGCAGGGTGCGGATGCCCTTGAACCGTCCGTACTCGGCGCCCTGCTTGGTCCGGCCGTAGACGCGTTTGTGGGTGGAGTCGACATCGATGAACGCCATCGCGTCGGCGCCGGGCAGCAGCGGGGTATGCGCGGCCAGCTCCGCAAGGAATTTCCGGTGCACGGCGTGGAGTTGGAGTGCGTGACCGTGGGTGAACGCGCGCAGGAAGCTGCCCAGGGTGGACGGGGCACGGATGCCCGCGAAGACGACAGGCATCGCACCGTGTCGCAGGACGTGGAGGTCGTCGATACTGTCCGCCCCGGCGGCCATCCCGGCCACGATGCTGGTGACCTTGGCGTCGGCCGACGCGCCCGCGCCGTTCGCCGCCCCCGTCAGCTTCACCTTCTCCGCCGCCAGGCGCGAAAGCCCGCACCGCTCGGCCAGCCGCATCACCGGGACCAGCCCGGCATGCGCGATCAGATTCTCGTCGTCGAACGCAGCGGAGACCGCCGCCCGGGTATGGGAAACTTGCATCTCGGAAGTGCCTTGCTGATTGTGTGTGCTGGAAGCCTCAAGAACTCCCATCATCGCAGGTCACAAGGCACTTCTTCGTTTTCCCAAAAGTTACCCACAGGCACCAAATCGGTGGATCAAGGCTAAGGAAGACCGCCAGTAGGCCCGTCGCCAAGAGTTAACGGGCCAACTGCACTGTTGGCGAGGCCGACCGCGTTGGTTCGTTCGGTACGACGCGGGCTTCGATGCGGTCTGGAAGACAGCGCGCCCCAGGGCGCTCAACAGGCAGGAGCACCACCGCAGTGGGCAGGACCGAGTACTACAACGACCCCAAGGCCCCCAAGGCCAACACCCTGATCCTTGCCAGCAACCTGCTCGTCGTGAACGACGAAGGCGAGATCCTCCTTCAACGACGTCGCGACACCGGCCAGTGGGCCCTACCCGGAGGCGCCCAGGACATCGGCGAGACCGCAGCCCAGTGCGCCGTCCGCGAATGCGAGGAAGAGACCGGCATCGTCGCCGAGATCACCGGGTTCCTCGGCGTCTATACGAACCCGCACCACATCGTTGCCTACACCGACGGTGAGATCCGCCAGCAGTACGAGAACACCTACATCGGCCGCCCATCAGCGGTGAACCCACCGTCAACGACGAAGCCGACGGCGTCCGCTTCATCCAGCCTGCCGATCTCGACGGGTACGACATCCACGCCAGCATGCGCCAGCAGATCGGCGACTACCTGGCCGGCACCTACCCCTATTTGGGATAGCTGCTCACCTGTCGTTGAACCCTGCTGATGCTGTCGATCGGGTGATGTTCAGGGCATTTCGTAATATTTTGCCCTCGTCTGGGTGGTTCGGCCTCGCACGTGGTGATCCTCCGACCGCACCAGGAGGTGCCCTGGTTCTTCGACGGATAGCCGGCCTCGGCAACCCCGCTGGGCTGCTGGCCGTGGGCTCCCCCATCGCGGGCACAGCCACAGCTGACGACTCGGGCTCGACGCTGATGAGCGTGCAGGAGTGTCGCACCGAGGGAGGCTACCCAGGCGACGACGGGTTCGAGGGGGGGCGATATCACGGAACTCGGTGAAGCCGCCCCCTACAAGCCCTATTGCTTCTGCTCCTCGGTCCCCTCGGCAGTAACGTCCCCGAGACCCAGTTCCAGGCTCAGCTTCTCCTCTGGCGCGGCCGTGCGTCGGTACTGCGGGTGGTCGAGATCCATCTGCTTCGCGGCGTGCAGAGGGACAGGGAAACGGGAGCGGCCGTCCCAGAACTGGCTCTGGTGGCAGAGCTTCGCCGTGGTGATGGCGAGGGCTTTCTCGGACACTCCGGCAGCGCAGGCGAGCGGGTAGATTTCGCTGGCCGTCATGGAGTACCAGTTCTGCGGCATCTCCCCCTTGCGGCGGTCCTCCTTCTTGTCGGAAAAGACGGATGCCTTGGCATCCCAACGCGTGTACTTCGATCCCAGCCGGCCCGCTCCGTCGCCGTCGAAGGCTCGCGGAACGTTGCAGAGGATCCATGCAGGTGCGCCGAAGTCGGGGGTGACCTGGTAGAGCGTGGTCGCCGTGTCCTGCTCCACCGGCTCGCTGTCCTTGGCCTTGACAAAACGGGTGGTGCTCACCGGCTGCGGCACTGCTTCGCTGTCGATGTTGATGCGAACGACGGCCTGCGGCCTGTCATCGCGGTCCAGCGTGATGCCGGGGAGCCAGTAGCGGCTGTTGCCGTCACCTGGCGAGCCTCCCTGTCGCATGTTCTGCAGCCCGTCCCACATCCGGCGGGAGGCCGGCTCGTCCACTGTGACCACGTACGGAGTGCCGTCGAGTTCGTCGGCGAGGTCGGCGAGAGCGCGTTCGACGGTCTCGGCCGCGTCGTCCCAGCGCTGCCGGTAGGTCTTCTTGTCGCCTGTTCCCTCCGGGTAGGCGCTGGCGTGGAAGGCCGGCTGGGCAAAGTGGTACGCCTGCCATTCGGGCCGGGTAGAGCTCCACCCGAGCATGGTCCACGTGCCACCGGTGGCTTGCGGAGGCACGAGGGCGGACGCGGTGATAACGACCTTGGGCTGGCCGAACTCCCCCTTGCGCCGGTTCTGCTGCCGTACGTGGATGCCGACGTGCGCGATGCGGTCGACCGGGTATCCCGCCTTCTCCGGCCGTAGCGCGTCCGCAATGCGGTCATCGACGATACCGAGGGACCGGTAGAGGTCGAGAAGGGCCATCTCGGCGGGGTGGTCCTTGGCCTTGGGCTTGAAGACGACACCCTTCTCGTCCTGGCCGCGGAGGTACTGGCTGGGTACGCCGAGGTCTCCGAGGATGTTCCTGGTCTGCGGCTTGGCGTCAAGATCGTCCAAGCTGATCCCCGCATACTCCTCGGCCACGGCCGACGTGGGAATCTCGGTCTCGCACCATGCCGCGACAAGCACCCCGTTCTGGGAGCGGATCGGCGCGCCGGTGGCCGCCAGTGCGTCCCTGCGTCCGCCGGAGGGGCCGGGCTTGAGGAAGTCGGGGGCATGGTGGAACTCTGCGACGATTTGATCGCCGTGCAGCCGGAGTTCCTCGCCGTTCTCCCGGTCGAGCCCTTCGGGATCGAGATCGAAGCTCTTGCAGAAGGTGTCAAGCATCCGCAGCCGGGCGTCGTCCCGATACCAGAGGCAGACGATGCGCAGTTTCTTGAAGCCTGCGGCCTCGACTGAGGCGAAGATGGATGCCGGGGTGGGGAACAGGGTGCCGCGCTTGCGGATCGGGCCCAGTGTCTTCGGCTCCGGATGTGCCTTCCGCTCGGCCTTGCGGCGGAGGTATTCCGTCTTCGAGATGTTCTCGGGGTCCGTCGGCCGGTGCGGCAGGCTCATCCGCACTTCGCGTGCCTCCAGCGGCACAGCCTCGGTGTCGAAGACCTTGGTGAAGTGCTGGTGCAGGAGCCGCAGGTGCTGCATGCCGGGACCAGTGCCGACGGGGAAGGAGAAATTCTTCGGCAGGATGGGCCACACCTGGCCGGGGTGCTCGCTGGGGAAGCGGGGCGGCTCCTTGCCCTCGGCTTTTGCCTTTGCCGCCTCCGCGAGCAGCTTCTGCTCCGCCTGCGACCGCTTATCGATAGCGCGCAGGACGGAGTAGTCCACTTCCAGGCGGCCGAGGGCCTGCAGCGCCAGGCGGTTGATGGTGCGAGCACCGCCACGGCCGTTGAGCATGACCTCAAGGAGTGGGTGGTTTTGGCCGGGCTGCTCGGCGAGGGCAGTGTTGGAGAAGACCAGGGAGGAGGAGATCCGGGTTACCCGTGATGTCAGCAGCAGTACGGGGTTGGCGACGTTGGGCAGCGTCTTCAGGTTGAGGGCTGTTCGGGAGAGCGCGTAGCGACCGCCCTGCTCATTCGTCCAGGGGTCATTGAAGGCGGCCAGGCCGCCGGTGGTGTCGGGCCGCAGCTTGACGGTCCGGCTGTCGGAGATGGCCCAGGGCTCGGTGGCGAGCTGCTGGGAGAGCTGCCAGGCAACTGTTCGGTAGAGCCAGTTGGGGGCCTTGGGCTGAGCGTTCTTCGTGGTCTGGAGATAGGTGGCTAGCGAGTACTTGTGTTCGGGGGTGTCGGCGAACCGCTTCGCGAGCTCGGGAGGAGCGGTGAGGTCGATGGTGCTGACGTCCTGGCCCAGGGCGAGGTGATAGGCGAGGGTGAACACGCGGCGGAGCAGCTTGTCGTCGAGGGGTTGGAGGGAGGCGAGGAACGGGGCGCGGCGGTCGGGGTCGAAGTAGACATAGCCGCCATTGGTCATGTTGAGGACGGTGGTGGCGATGGAGTAGGGGGCCTGGGCCGAGTCGTTCCTGAACTTCTTCTTGCAGAGCCTGTCGAAGTCGTCCCAGAGCTTCCAGGTCGCCTCGTCGAAGTGACGCACGTGGACCGCGGCGTCGCCGACCAGTTCAGGGGTGCAGCGGAAGGCGAGGGTGTTCAGGTACTTGCCGGGTTCACGGTCCTGCTGGGTCACGTGTCCTCTTCCGTCTCTGCTCGCTCAGTTGCCCGGGAGGCCGGTGTCGTGGGGTTCGATGCCGGCGTAGGAGAGGAAGGCGTTGAGTGCCTCCCCGTACAGGTCGTTCATGCGCTGCCGTACCTGCGGCGTCCATTGGGAGTGGATGCGCTTGAGGACGGTTTCCAGGTCGGCGCTCCAGGTGTCCTCGTGGAAGGCGTAATCGACCATGTGCAGAACGGCTTCGGTGCCGCCGCGGCGGGCGCGGCCAGCAAGCTGGATGAGGTCGACAATCATGCCAGCGACGATCTCCTCCTGGAGAGATTTGTGCATTGCCGTGAACTGGGGAGCGGTACGTAGTAGTAGTGCGAGACGGTCCCAGGCGGCGTCCCTGGCCTCAGTCAGGGCCTGTGAGGGTAGCGGGCTGCCGCCCGTCGGCAGGGCTCGCAGTCCGGCGGCGTTGATGCTGCCGTACATCTCGGCGGGGTCGTTGAGCAGGGCGAGGGGGCGCACACACAGGTAGACGGAGCGAACTGCTGAGCGGGTGCCCTTGACGATGTTGAGTCCTCGGGCAATCAGCGACAACGGCACGACCAGGATCTTCCCGTGCCGGGGGAAGTCCTCGAACTCCTCGGCGGTCAGACGTACGGCCACGTTCTCTCGGGGTAGCTCGGGATTGGGGCTGTGCAGGTCTTCGGCTCTGACCGCCAGGCAGAGCCCTCCGTTGTAGCGCCCGGCCCGGGCGATGCCGCGGGCGAGCCAGGCGCACTGTTCGTAGGAGTTGGCGACGACCAGGACGTGTGCCCGGTCCGGGTCCTTGGCGGCGGTGCGTTCGAGCTCGCGGTGGATGTACTGGTCGTACAGGTTGCTGCCCAGCTCGATGAGTGCGTCTTTCTTACGGCTGGGGTGGGTGCCGGAGACCTTGATGGGGTCACCGAAGAGAGGGTGGCCCTCGCCGTAGTCGATGCGGTGCTTCCGAGCTCGGATGGACTTGGCCTGGGCGTCGGTCATCCACCAGCGCACCGGGGCATGTAGGTGTTCACGTACCGCCTGGGGGAAGTACGCGGTGGCCGACAGCCCCATCACCGGCCGCTCGACGCCGGCCAGGATGAGCGAGACGATGCCGCCCAGTTCGGCGGTGAAGGTATGCGGGTCGCCGGCGATGGTCTGGGCGACCAAGGCGGCGTTCTTCTCTTTGTCGTCCAGACCGGTGACACGGTAGCCGGTGATCGCTCGGCCCAGCATGCCTAGTGGCAGGACGGAGGCGACGGCGCCGGACTGCAGGTCCTTCGAAATCCTCTGGGCCGAGCGCAGGCCGGAGGAGCGGTAGCCGTGAGCCTTCTCCTGGAGTGCCGAGAGTGCCTCATCCAGCTCGATCATGGCGGTCCTGGTGACCAGCAGGTTGATCGCCTGCGTCCGCTGGTGTGGGTCCTTGACGGTGTCCGCGAGGACTCGGTGGAGTTCGAGCTTGACTGCATCCAGCAGGTGTTCGCCACGGGGCGCCACCAGCGCGCTGAGTTCGCTCCTGACCTCGTGCCAGTCGGGTTCGAGCAGGCTCCGTTGTCCGCTGAGCGGGTCGAGGCGCTGGTAGCGGGCGGGCATGAGTGCGTTGAGCCGCTGGAAGTATTCGACGGGGATGTCCGCCCCGTCCGCTGCTGCGGTTTCCGGCCACAGCAGCCGCAGGAGGGTGCGGTCCCGTCCGCGGGCCAGGTGCCAGCGAGTGCTGGTCTGGTCGGGGATGCGTGCCTGGGCCCGGTCGTCCTCGGTGGCGTGCAGGCTGAGGGCGTTCTTGCAGATGCTCAGCAGCAGGAACTCGGCCATGAGCCGGACATGGCTGACGGCAGGTAGCAGGCTGTGCTCATCGTCGATGCGCAGCCGCTTGGCGTCGGTGTCCATCTCCTGGGGCGCTGCCGACCAGTGCCGGCGTGAGTGCAAGACGATCTCACTGGCACATTTGTCCACGGCTCGGGACTGGAACTGGTCGACCTCGTCGATCGCCACCGCGTGGCAGGTCCGCAAGGCGAACTCGGCTGCAGTCATACTGCGAACGGGTCGGCCGTCCAGGTTGATGCCGATCTTCAGGGTGCCTTGCATGAAAACGTAGTGGTTCATGATGACGACGTTGGCGGTGGCCGCCTCGTAGACGGGGGTGTACTTCCCGCAGGTGGGGATCCAGGGGCAGGCTGCCGACCCGACGCCCTGTCGATGCAGCGACAGGCACGGTTCGCGTCCGGGCGGGTAGTCGCCAGTGGATTCGAGGAACGTCCTCTGGGCACATCCATATGCCAGGGGATCGACGTCACGTTCGGCTCGTTCGCCCCACTCGCCCGGCGCGTCCACAGACTCGTTGATCAGCGAGGCGAGCTTGAGAGCGCGGTCGTGCATCCCGGAGGACGACATCAGGTGCGCGCACGTACGCTTCTGCTCGATGATCCCGGAACGGTGCAGGTGATCCAGGTCTTCGCGCACATTCCAGGTCATGGCCAGACATGCCTTGATATCCGGCAGGACGATGGCGATGCGCAGATCATTGGCAGCGAACCAGGCAGCCATCACGCGGACCAGGACACTCTTGCCGGTACCGGTGGGTGCGTTGAAGATCTCCATACCGCCGGCAGTCAGTGAAAGAGCCTCCTCGGGGGACACCGTGTCCGAGGTCTTCAGGACCTTGAACAACTGCCCGAGAGTGCTGTGCAGGTAGCGCTTGCCCTCCGGAAAGCGCAGGTCGATCTCTTCTGCCAAGCGCAGCAGTTCCGGCGTGGAGATGCGCAAGTCGGCCTGGTACGGCACGGTCGAGACGCTGGGCAGACTGTCGTGGCCGAGCGCCTCGGTGAACTGGGGGTAGGTGGGGATCTGCAGCCGGCCGTGGACCTGGCCCACGTTCTTGACGAAGATCTCCCGGGTAAGCCACGTCCCCGGCCCGGCGAACTCCGGAGGCTTGGAACGGGCGCTGGGGCGTCGGAACCGGCTGGTCATGCGGTCGACGTAGCCCAGAGGATCACCGCCGAGCCTGGGGAACGCGGAATCCGCCGTGAAGGGGTCAGTGCCCACGAGCTCGAATGGGCCCATCACCGGGACGCTGCTAGTTGCGTCCGCGGTGAGCGGCGACAACAGGGTGCGCGCCGCTACCGAGAATGTGCGGACGTCGGCGAGTTCGCCGGGGGCGATGGAGCAGACCATGGCGATGCGCTGCCTCTCGTCGTGAGGCAGTTCCTTCCATCGGTCCCAAGCCCGGTATTTCCCCGAGACCAGGGATGCCGCCTCGGCGAACGGGGCCGCAGTGCGGGAGTCTCCGTCGACAGACTTGGGAAAGTAGTGGGCCGCGAGGGCCAGCGCCGTGTAGACGGCGGTCTCTGCGATCGGCACATCACTCATGTCCAGCTCACCCCAGCCTTCTCGCAGACCATCTCGCCGAATTCGGAGGCCGCCGCCACCCGCATGCTGTACTTCTCGCACACCCCCGACAGCAGCGGGACCTGGCGGGCCCGGTAGTCGGGCACCACCAGCCACTCGGCACCGCCGCGGTCGCCGTCCTGGGCATGGATCAGCTTGGCCAGCGTCGCCGCTGAGGTGTAGTCCTTCACGTCAACCTTGAACGGCACCTTCTTGGCCCGCTTGGGCCCGGCCTCGACTAGCAGGTCGTAAGCATCGAGTCCTGGCCACAGCTTCACTTTGAGGCCGCGATCGACCAGCCGGTCGTACAGCGAGAGTTCAGGAAGTCCGGGAACGGTCGTGTACCGCCAAATCCCCCGGCTGACGGCCTTGTGCCCAGCGACGGGCACAGCCAGCGGGATGTCCCCGAGGTCCGGATACAGGACTGCCTCACGGCCACTCGGCCGCGCCGGCGACGGTTCAGGAAGCAACTCGGGGGCACTGGCATTCGTGGTCGGCCGAAACAGGTAGGAGGCCCCCATGTCCGCGTGCGGAGCGTGCCAGCAACGGACTGCTCCTACCAGAGCGCCGCTGTTCTTACGTAGGACGATCCGCATCGGCCACCGGCATACCGGGCACGGGAACCACCAACCCTCGAACTGTGAGTTGTAGGGAATCTCCCGGTAGAAGTCCGAGACCAACGGGGGCAGCCGTAGTTCGCAGAGGTCGTCCACGGCACCGGCAGGAGAACGAATTAAGTCCGACCGCCCGGCTTCGTAGACGGCCTGGTCACCCTGCTTGTACAGCAGCGTGAACGCGGTCTCCTGGTCGATCTCCGACTGAAGCTCCCTGTCGCTCACCACGCCCGCGGTCGTGTCGAGCTTCCGCAGCGTGTGCAGCAGCATCTGCTGCTCAAGATCGA
This sequence comes from Streptomyces sp. A5-4, assembly GCF_051131715.1. NCBI lineage: Bacteria > Bacillati > Actinomycetota > Actinomycetes > Kitasatosporales > Streptomycetaceae > Streptomyces > Streptomyces sp. A5-4. The sequence goes on from NZ_CP178591.1 coordinate 3,729,394, forward strand.
GATCGAAGGCATCCTCCGTCACCTGTCCATCCCGGTCGACGACCAGCATCCCCTCCAAGTCCAGCGGGTCCACACCGTCGGGCAGCAGGGCAGCCAGATTCTCTCCGAGCGCGCGGCGGAACTCCCCGAACGGTAGAGGTATCCCGGGGCCGCGCGCCGCATGCAGCGTTCCGTGGCATTCCATCAGGGTTGCCAGCCGCTGCTGCGGCTCAAGTCCAGGCTCAGTCACAGCCTTTGCCGCACGCAGGGCGGCGCGGGTCACCAGGTAGCGAACCCGGACATCGCCAAGTTCTTGCGTGCCGTTCTCCGTTGAACTCGTCACAGCCATGGAGCGTAAGCGGCGCCTCTGACAATCGGGCCGCCCGAAGAAAAAAGACGCGAACTATGGCACGTCACCCGAGATTGCTTCGAGTCCTGTGGTATTGACACTCGGATATAGGTCTCGGTAGACGTGTAGGTACTCCGCTACATGACGTAGGCCGAGCTGGGTCAGCCGCCAGCGGTACTCCGAGACGTGTGTCCCTCCCGGTGCCATGACCGGGACGGAGTCCACGAAGCCACGACTCGGCTGCGCTCCGGACCTGCCCCGGTAGCCCACTCCGATGAAGAACAGAGAGCGGCCGGCTAGTTGATCGTCTTCCAGGCCAGCAGGCTCAGCGGAAGCAACGCGGGCAACGACGCCCCATAGCCACTCCGAAAGCAGGTGGGGCGCAGGATCCGGTTTGCGCAGTTCACCGAGCCCCGCACGGGCAGCAGCCCGGCCACGCCTGGTGATTTCCACCAGCACCCGTCCAACCTCCCCAACAGCCGGGTGGTCAACGGAATCCTCACTGACCACCAACAGCCCCCGACGCTCTAGAGCGTGCACCGTCGAACCCACACCGGGATCGTGAACGCCACGCTGGCGAAGCCGCTCCTGCAACCGGGTATATCCGGCAACGGACGGTGCGGCCCTCAGGGCCAGGGGCAGTCGGCGCCACTCAGCAGCCTTGGGCACGGGCAGCCGCTGAAGCCGCCGCATCCACATCTCGGTCGCGGTCATCCGGTCGTCCCGCATGATCTCCCCTAGGTAGACCTGCTGACGCTCGTTCAACGAATCCCATGTTGCCAGCGCTGCCCTCGAAGGTGCCTGCTTGGCTTTATCCGACAACGCAGGAGCAGGATCTTCCGGCCTGGTGCGCAGCCATGCGTCAAGGACCATGCGTACCGGAACGCCGTACGCCCTGGCCAGGGGACTGATTAGGCGCCCCGTCGCCTCGGGGTCCTGCCAGTGCCGCCCGGTGACCTGTCCCCCGCGCTCCAGCGCGGAGACCTTCGGCGCGGACACGCGCAGCTCCCTCCCCGCTGGCGTGGTCTTGAGCAGTTCGGCGACGCGCTCCAAGGTCAGCCCGGCGGCATACCTGAGATCGACCAGTGTCTCCTGACCACGCGGGGCACCGGTGAGAGCCTCTACTTTGCATCCGAGCGCGGTCGCCAACTGCTCCAGGCGCGGTGAAGTGGGGGTGTGACGGCCCTCCTCGTAGAAGAAGATCATCCGAGCTGAAACGCCAGCTAGGGCGGCTAGGGCGGCGCGGGAGAGTCCCAGCTCGACGCGTCGAGCCGCCAGACGTACCGGATCGACTGTGCGCAACGGCGATGGCATGCCATCTATGGAAGTCGCATGAAGACTTCATTGCAATGGCACCGCTCCAACCACAGGGATGACGTCCACCAGCTGCTCCAGAAATGTGGATCGCGCTACCTACCGAACCGGCAGACGACGACCGCATTCACGACAACTACCGGCCTCGGCCGCCATTTCAAGCAGCCGTAGGTGTCGCCCGCTGTTCCCCGCTGTTCATCGCCCTGCACCCCGACTCACCCGTGACCGCAGCAACCGTGGCCATGGCCTCGGTCGACTTCGGCGCGAGCCCCGTCCAGCAAGAGCGCTTGATGTCCCTTAGTCCGGACAGCCCCACCGGCTACGTCCTTGGCCTGCAGTCCCCCGGTGTGTCGCTACACTCCACTCTCATAGCGGCGCATCGTGCGCGCCCGCTTCCTAGCTGCAGAGGCGCCCACACCGCCAGCAGCGACGAGGACAAGGGTCACCGACTCGCACGACATCATGCATCCAAGTCAGCCGTGTTGCGGCGGTGCGTGTGGGGCGCCGTCGGCGAGGAAACACGATGACCAGAAGTCGCGCCCGTAAACAGGAAATCCGATCCCGGATGGCACAGACGGGGCAGCCGTATAGCGAAGTCCGTCGGCAACTGGCAGCAGAGATCATGGCCTACTGCCAGCAGTGCGGCGAAGAGATCGCCCCGGGCGAGGGCGAGATGTCGCTCAGCAGCCGCGAGCACGAGCAGGCACGGGACGATCGCGAGATGTTCGACCGAAAGCGCGAAGAGCGTGCCGCCGCCAAGCCGAACAGCTTTGCGGCGGCTGCTTACCACCCGAGCGATGTTCCGCCCCCTGCTCCGTGGCGGGTGTTTCACTACCGGTGCCGACCGTCGGAGCACTGGGACGGATACGCCTGGGCGACCGGCCGTATGCAGACGTACCGCGAGCTGATGGGCATGATCACGCACTTGGCAGGCAAGGGGTTCTTCGAGCACACCGATCTGCAAACAGTGCTGAGGGAGACGCACTACGCGGAAGTCTGGGGAGTAGACGGGCAGAAGCGTCGCTTCCGGCCGGCTCACCCCTTTGCGGAGACTCTTCCAAAATCAGACTGATGTGTGCTTCCCCTAGGGCACCGGCCTGTCCACCCATGCCCCCGAAGACCGGACGTCCGTCGCTGCCGAGCTGAACAGCCACCCACGCGAGACGCTCAGCGGGAAACCCCAGCTGAGCGTTTCGCTGCGTTCCTGGCCACAGTCAGTTCATCAGACGGCATTCCTTCCACTGGCCATCATGCGGATACTGGCCGCCATGACTTCGCCTTCGCAAGAAGAGATCAGGAACGCCGCACAGGCCATCTCGGACATGCACTTAGCGACAGTCCCTGGCACCCACGCCCGCGCAGCCGAGCACGCCGCTGCCAATCTTTGCTCGGGCGCCGGCCACTCGCTCTTGTACGCCCCGATGAAGCTGCAGCAACTGATCGCCGAGGCCATCGAGATCGGATACGCAACAGCGCTGAAGGACGTACGCGACGGCGCCTTCGACGACGACATCCGAGAGTGGCGGCCAGACCTGTCCGCCGAGTAGGCCCTGGCCAGCAGGGCAGGACGCGGCCGATCTGTGGTCTCAGTTCTGGTCTCATTCGCCTACGTTCAGGGCCGTTCAGATGATCGGATGCGAGGCACTTCATCGCAGGTCAGGACGGTCCTGATCCTCCCCGAACTACCGGACGAAGACTTGGAAAGCGTGTTGGGGGCAACCCCTCACGAGTTCGAATCTCGTATCCTCCGCACCCGCCTGAACAGGCGAAACGAAGAGCCGAGCCGCGATTGTGGCTCGGCTCTTCGGCGTGCGCTGGTTGCAGTTTTGGTTGCGTTTATATCGGCTTATTTAGGGCATTTCGGTGAACGGGTGGCCGGATCTTGTGCTGCCGCTTGGCTCGTCCCGTCGGACATGGACCGCGGCGCCGGGAGGCTGACCGAGATCTCCCCGCGTATCAATCTCAGTGCGGCATCCGCAGATCATGGAACTGCGCCATCCTTGAGCTCTGCGCCGAACCGGCTTCGGCCCGCCCATGATATTCCCGGCCTGTCGAGGTGTCCCCCGTATGAAGTCCCGATCGTCGCTTGTGACATGGCTGTGCGAACTCGACGGTTCCCGCCTGGCACGCGTGCTCTCCATGCGCGGGGACGCTGCCTCCTCACCGGAACCACGCTCGGTGGGGGAACTGGCAGACCGTCTCCAACGCCCGGGGTCCGTGGCACTTGCCCTGCCACGACTCACACTGCCGTGCCTGCAGGCTGCCGAGGCGCTGGCAGCCCTGGGAGCCCGGGCGACCCGGGACAGCCTCGCGGAGCTGCTCGGCGCGACGACCGCAGCGGCGGTACATGCGCTGGACACGACCCTGGAGGCATTGTCCGATTACGCGCTCGTCTGGCCCGACAGCAACGGGACGCTCCGCACGCCCGCGCCATTGCGGCAGGCATGGGATGCTCCGCTGGGACTCGACGCCCCGCTGGAAGAGCTGCTGGCGGGCACGACCTCGGAGGAACTGCGCGGCATGCTGGCGGCCCTGGGCATCAAGCCGCCCGGATCCAAGCAGCAGCGACTCGCGGTCCTGGTGGACCACCACAGTGACCCGGAACGGGTGACCGCGGTGGTGGCGCAAGCGCCTACGGCCACACGCAAGTTGCTCGAACAGAGCGCGCGGTCCATGCAGGGTCGGTCACTGTTCGTCGTGTTCGGTGCTCCTGGCCGCGACCTCCAGCCAGGCGCCCGATGGGCACTTGACCGCGGGCTTCTGCTCCAGGACCGTCACCAGTACGGGCCCGCCCGCATGCCGGTCGAGACGGCCTTGGCCTTGCGTGGCCCCTGCTGGCACGCTCCGTTCGAACCTCTGCCGCCGGTCGCACAGTTGGTGCCCGTCACCTCCGCGGAGGTGGAGCGGGAGACCGCGGTGGCCGCCACCGCGTTCGCAGCCCATACCGCCTCGATCCTGTCGACCTGCGCGACGGCTCCGCCGGCCCGGCTGAAGTCGGGCGGCATCGGCGCACGTGAACTGGCTCGGATCGGAAAGGCCGCCCAGGCCGACGACGCCGTCGTACGCATCACCCTGGAGACCGCGTACGTCGCCGGGATGCTGGCCCGCGACGGCGATCACGTCTCTCCCACCGAGGCATACGACGCCTGGGCTGAACAGGAGCCCGCGGAACGATTCGCCGTACTGCTTCAGGCATGGCGGAACCTGCCGCTCACCCCCACCCGGGCCCGCGACGAAGACAACAAGGCGCTCCCCGCACTCGCGGGTGCGCCTCCTTGCGGCGGCTGTCTGCAGGCTCGCCACGGACTGCTCGCCGCGGCGGCGGAGCTCCCGGCAGGGCAAGGCATGGGGGTTGCCTCGGATCTGGGGCCGCTCGTGGCCTGGCACCGTCCGCTGGCCGACGATGCCTCGCCCGAGGACACGACCCCGTTCGGCGCCGTGATCAGAGAGGCCGAACTGCTCGGCGTGCTGGCTCGCGGCGTGCTGTCTCCCCTCGGAGCCCACCTGTTGGCCGATGCCGAGGAAGAGCTGAGCGCCACGGCCCGACGGCTCCTTCCCCCGGCCACCACGAGGGCCCGGATCGGCGCCGACCTCACGGCCGTCGTCACCGGCACTCCGTCCGCGCGGCTCGCCACACTCCTGGACTCCGTCGCCGACCGGGAGATCAGCGGCACGGCGTCGGTGTGGCGGTTCAGCACCGCCAGCGTCCGCCGGGCCCTGGACGTCGGCCGCACCCCGGACGACATCAGCGCCGACCTGACAGCCTGCGCCGCCACGGCCTTGCCACAGCCTCTGGCCTATCTCATCGCCGACACCGCGCGCGGCCACGGACGGGTACGCGTCGCCCCCGCCGCCTGCGTCATCCACGGCGACGAGCCCGCGCTCCTGGCCGAACTCGCCGCCCACCGCAAACTCTCCAAGCTCGGCCTGCGGCAACTCGCCCCGACCGTCCTGGTCAGCCGCAGCCCACTCGGCAAGACCCTCACCGCACTCCGCGCCGAGGGCTACGCCCCGGTCGCCGAGACCCCCGATGGAACCGTACTCATCGAGAAGACTCTGCCGCAGAGGGCCGCCGCTCCCGTCCCGCCCGCACAAAGGAACGGTGGGCGGCGCGGCACCCGAACCACAGCCATCCCCCTCTCGCGAGTACCCACCGCCGCCGGGATGGACGTCCTGGCCGCCCGGCTCCTGAAGAGCCCACCGACCGCACCCGAACCCGACCCGTTCGGCAGCGGGATCCCTTTCGGAACGGACACCGAGGAGATCGTTGCCGGATACGCGAAGCATCTGTCCTACAGCGACGTCCGCCAGCTCGCCCACGCCATCGATGCCGGTGCAGCCATCACGGTCGAGTACGTTGCCACCTCGGGCAGCCGCACCGTGCGCACCCTCAGCGGCGTGGCTCTCGATCCGCCCTACCTCGACGCCTGGTGCCACCTGCGCGAAGCCGAACGCGTCTTCACCCTCTCCCGGATCCACGGCGTTATGCCCGCGTAGGGCCCTCGCAGCCGACCGCGACCCGATGCACCTCTGGAGATATACTTGGACCCATACCTGATATCAGGGAGGCGCAGATGACTCGGACCGTTATCGATCTGGACGACGAGCTGGTCGCCGATGTGGCGAAAGCCCTCGGGACGAGCACCAAAAAGGAGACGGTCAACACCGCCCTTCGCGAGGTGCTGGAAAGCCGACGCCGCGCCCTGGCTCTCGCCCGCCTGCGGGCCGCGGCCGGTGAAGGCGCATTCGATCTGGAGTTGTTCGAAAACAAGGGGAACTACCGGCTGTGAACGCGGCGCAGTTCCTGATCGACACCAGCGCGCTCGCACGCTTCTTGCGCGCGGACGCGGAGCAGTACGGCTGGGACCAGGCGGCAGCCGCCGGACTCATCGCCACCTGCCCCATCACAGAGCTGGAGTTCTTCTACAGTGCCCGGTCGGCTGCCGACCGGGCACTAGGTTTCGAGGAGATGCGACTGATCTTCGGTTGGGTTCCCGTCGACGACCGCGCCTACGACCGCGCCTGCCAAGTCCAGGAAGCCCTCACCAAGCAGGGGAGGCACCGCAGTGCGGGGGCGGTCGACCTCGTCGTCGCCGCGACGGCCGAGTTGCAAGGGCTCACCCTGCTCCATCGCGATCACGACTTCGAGTGCATCGCCGCAGTAACCGGGCAACCTCTCCAGTGGTACGGCCCGGAGCGCGGCAAGTAGGTCGGCCGTGGTTGCGGTTCTGGTTGCGTTCACCGCCGTACAGCACCGCCCAGAAGCGCCGCCCGACCTGGCTGCACCGCAGGTCAGAACATTCCCGTACGACCCAGAACCCCCAGACGAAGACTTGGAAAGCGTGTGGAGGGCAACCCCTCACGAGTTCGAATCTCGTATCCTCCGCACCCGCCTGACCAGGCGAAACGAAGAGCCGAGCCGCGATTGTGGCTCGACTCTTCGGCGTGCGCTGGTTGCAGTTTTGGTTGCGTTTATAGCCGACGTTTGGGACATATCTTCAAGCGGGAAGGGCGCACGCCCCATGGGGCGACTGACGCGGACTGCGCGGCGGAGTCACGGCATCTGACGGGATACGTCACCGCGATTGCCGACCGCCAGGCCCCATAGATGAGTTGGCCGTCCCCTCAACGGCGTCGACGACGCGGTGGTCGCCGCCCTGAGCCGCCAGCAGGCGTTGCGCCCCTGAGGAGCTTTGGCATCGAACGCAGTCATGCCCCCGCATCGGCCAAGCATCGTTCACCCATCTCGGGCCGGCCCGCGGCGATTCTGCGGATCCGCCTACGGTGACGGGACGATGCCGCGGTCAGAGCCCGATCACCCGGACCTTGCCGCCGCACAGCCGGGTCATGTCATCGACGTCCGATGTGAGGATGGCGACCGGGCCGGGCTGGCGCAGGGCCGCTTCCGCGACTGTCGCGTCGATCGCGTACTTGTGCCCGTGCAGACCAGTGGGCTTGAGTGGCTGTGCCGCCGCCTTGGCCGCCGCCTCCGTGACCGGCTCCACCTTGGCCCGGGACAGCGCCCATGGCATCCGGGGCAGGTTCACCCGGGAGTGGCCCACCTCCACGATGGTGTTGGCACTGACGACGAGGTCTGCGCCCATGTCGTGGAACACCTGGAACATCGCCAGAATCTTCCGGTCCTGGGCCGTCCAGCTCGACAGCCCCTCGCTGTCGAGGACAACGGTCCCGATGTGCCCGCTCACACGGCGCCCGCGGCCTGCGTCGCGCCGAAGATCCGCGCTCGGGCCTCGGCCAGCTCCTCCTCGCTGAAGGCCCCGTGCTCGTCCGTGTGGCTGCGCAGGTCGGACCCGAGCAGCTGGTGCCGGATCTGCCGGGCCACCGCTTCGGCCACGTAACCGGAGACGTTGTCCGTGAGCTTCTTCAGCTCCGCCACCCGCTCGGCGGGGAGCGTCACCGTGATGCGAGTGGTATCAGCCATAGGCGCAAGCATGCTCCAGTATGCGCACCGCGTACCTGCTCGCCTCTGCGGTCGATCCTCGTCGGCCCGATCCGTCAACTCGACGCCGTCCCAGATGACTTCAGCGGGCCCAGTGGCGGTACGCCTCGATCCAGCGCGACCCTTCTGGGGCGGGCTCGGGCAGCGGCAGGTCCAGAATCCCGATGTTCTGTCGGACCGACCCCCGGGTACAGCAGGCGATCACGTGCCCGCCCTCGGCCAGATCGACACCGATCACGTTCACCTCGACGCCGAGAACAGTCGTGGTGAACGGTAGGGCGAGGTTCTCTTCGATCATCGCGAAGAGGCCGCTGAGCTGCTCCTCCTCACCGTAGGCGTCGACGGTGGCCTCTTCGATCAACGTCTCCAGCGCGGCTGGGTCCAAGGCGCTCATGGCCTCACCGTAGCGCTGCGCCGCAGGGGCGACAGCCCTTGTGTTCAAAGGCTACGTATCCGCTGCGAACAGGGCTCGTTTCCGGCGGTGAAGGCAAGGCCCGAACTTGCCAGTGGGTGACCGTGCCTGGTGTGGTTCGGTGGTGATCGGGGCACGGGCCTGGGCCCCGGCGGGCGACAGGGCGGGCGAGAGTGACACGAGTCGTGGTACGAGAACCGGGTACGGGCGCGAGGAGCGCGCCGCCGCCGGCCGCGCCAGACGCGTCCGTTTTCGCGAGGCGGCTGCTCGACGGCGGCTGGGCGGCGGTGTTCCTGCCCGGCGAGCCCGCCCGCCTCGGGCGGCTGCTGCTGTGGAAGCCCGCCGGGGCGGCCTCCGAGGACGGCCTGGCGCCCGCGGGCGTCGAGACCGAGGCGGTGGAGTTGGTCCTGCCGCACGGCCGCTCGGCCAGGCGGCGCAGGGTCGAGGGTTACGCGCTGCCGATCGCCCTCGCTGTCTCCGCCCTGGTCGAAGCAGGGCCGACGCATCCCTCTTCCGCCGCCTGGCAAGCCGCCGCCCGCTTCGCGCTGCGCCTGCTTGCCGATGGCCGTCTCCACCCCACTCTCACCCCGGCCGGCTACGACAGCTGGCGGGCGGGCCCGTTCACCGCCGCCCAGCGTCAGGCGCTGGACGCCCTCGCCACCGCCTTCCCACCGCACGCCCATTGCCTGCCGGAGCCCGGCCCGGCTCCGGTGCGGATCGCCGAACCGGCCGCGCTGGTACGCCAGTTCTGTGACGCGGTCGCGGACGACCTGGTCCGCACTCCGGCCGCTCCGCTCGCCATGGGGGCGCTGCCGTATGCCTGGCGCGAGACGCGTGCCGTACCCGCCCTGCGCGAGTGGGCCGAGGAAACCGAGGCGGCGCTCACCGCCGAGGTCAGTGTCTCGCTGCGCGTCGACGTACCCGAGGGGCGGCGCCGGCAGTTCCGGGCCGTCCTGCAACTGCACACCGCGGCGGATCCGGCGCTCGTCGTCGAGACCGCACGGCTGTGGAGCGAGCCCGGCGAGGTGGAGCGGCTGCTCGGCCCGCGCGCCGAGACCGAGACCCTGCTCGCGCTACGCCGCGGCGCCCGCGTCTGGCCCCCGCTTCAGCGGCTCCTCAAGGACGCCGCTCCCGAACAGCTCCGGCTGACCGACGACGAAGCCTTCGAGCTGCTGGGGGGCGCCACCGACGCGCTGCGCGCTGCCGGTATCGACGTGCACTGGCCGCGCGAACTGGTCAAGGCACTCACCGCGACCGCGGAGATCGGGCAGCGCACCGCCCCCGGTTCCAGCGCGGGCGGTCTGCTCGACGCCGACGCCCTCCTCGACTTCCGCTGGCAGGTCTCGCTCGGCGGCGAGCCGCTCACCGAGGCCGAGATGAACGCCCTGGCTGAGGCCCGGCGCCCTCTGGTCCGGCTGCGCGACCAGTGGGTGGTCGCCGACCCGAAGCTGGTGGCCCGCGCCAGGCGCCGCCGGATGGAACCGCTCACGCCCATGGAGGCGTTGAGCGCCGCGCTGACCGGCGAGGTGGAGCGGGCCGGGGACACCTTCGCCTGCGAAGCGGTCGGTACGCTCGGCGACCTCGTCGCCCGTATCCGTGACCCCGAGTCCCGCACTCCCGCTGCCCAGCCCGCCGCTCTCAAGGCCACGTTGCGCGAGTACCAGAAGCGGGGCCTTGCCTGGCTGGCCGAGATGTGCGAACTCGGCCTCGGCGGCTGCCTCGCCGACGACATGGGCCTGGGCAAGACCATCACCCTGCTCGCCCTGCATCTGCACCGCCAGAGCGACCCCGCCATCGCGGGCCCCACCCTCGTCGTCTGTCCCGCCTCGCTGCTCGGCAACTGGGAGCGCGAGGCCGCCAGATTCGCGCCGGCCACCCCCGTGCGCCGTTACCACGGCGGTGACCGCCACCTCAAGGACCTGGCCGACGACGAGATCGTCCTGGTCACCTACGGCGTGCTGCGCCGAGACCGCGAAGTCCTCGCCGAGGCCGCCTGGTCGCTCGTGGCCGCCGACGAGGCCCAGCACGTCAAGAACCCCTACGCCGTCACCGCCCGAGAACTGCGCGCCCTGCCCGCCCGCGCCCGCGTCGCCCTCACCGGCACCCCCGTGGAGAACAACCTCTCCGAGCTGTGGGCGCTCCTCGACTGGACCACCCCCGGACTCCTCGGCACACTCACCGCCTTCCGTGACCGGTACGCCCGTGCCATCGAGTCGGGCGAGGACCCCGAGGCCGCCGAGCGCCTGTCCCGTCTCGTACGTCCCTTCCTGCTGCGCCGCAAGAAGTCCGACCCGGGCATCGCCCCCGAACTGCCGCCCAAGACCGAGACCGACCGCGTCGTCTCGCTGACGGCCGAGCAGACCAGCCTGTACGAGGCGGTGGTCCGCGAGACCATGGCCAGGATCAAGGAGTCCGAGGGCATCGCCCGGCGCGGCCTCGTACTGAAGCTGCTCACCGCACTGAAGCAGATCTGCAACCACCCCGCCCAGTATTTGAAAGAGCACAGCCTGCGCCAGGCCACACCCCTGCGGGGTCGGTCCGGCAAGCTCGACCTGCTCGACGAACTTCTCGACACCATCACCGCCGAGGGCGAATCCGTGCTGGTCTTCACCCAGTACAAACAGATGGCGTCCCTCCTGGAAAAGCATCTCGCCGAACGCGGCATCCCCACCCTCTTCCTGCACGGCGCCACCCCCGTCGCGCGACGGGAGGACATGGTGGACCGCTTCCAGAACGGTGAAGTGCCGGTGTTCCTGCTGTCGTTGAAGGCGGCGGGCACCGGACTCAACCTCACCCGCGCCACCCACGTCGTGCACTACGACCGCTGGTGGAACCCGGCCGTCGAGGACCAGGCCACCGACCGCGCCTACCGCATCGGCCAGGAGCAGCCCGTCCAAGTACACAAGCTGATCGCGGAGGGAACCGTGGAGGACAAGGTGGCGCGGCTGCTCGCAGCAAAGCGCGCGCTCGCCGAATCCGTCGTCGGCTCCGGCGAGGCCGCACTGACTGAACTGTCCGACGCCGATCTCGTCGAACTCGTCGCCCTGGGAAGGCAGTCATGAGCTCCTCCCTGCCCGGCCCGCGCCGCGCACCCGCCCTCGGCAAGCGCGCCTTCGCCACGACCTGGTGGGGCCAGGCATGGGTGACCGCCCTGGAGGACTCCACCCTGGACGCGGGGCGCCTGGCGCGCGGACGCACCTACGCCCGCAAAGGCATGGTCGGCCCCATCACCGTCGCCCCGGGCCAGGTCAAGGCCGCCGTCCAGGGCAGCCGCCCGCGCCCGTACCGCTCCTCGGTCCACCTGCCTGTCCTCACCACCCCACAGTGGGGCACCCTGCTCGACACCATCGCGGCCCGCGCCGGGCATCTCGCGGCTCTACTCGACGACGAGATGCCCGCCGAACTCGTCGACGACGCCCGGCAAGCAGACATCCCCCTGCTCCCACAGCCCACCGAACTCGATCCCGAGTGCTCCTGCCCCGACTGGGGATACCCCTGCAAGCACGCCGCCGCGCTCTGCTACGCCATCGCCACCACCATCGACACCGACCCGTTCGTGCTCTTCGCGCTGCGCGGCCGCGGCCGCGAAGAGGTCTTCGCCCAATTGCGCGCTCGCCGCACGGCAGCACAGGAGACCACCGCCCCACCGGCACCGGCGGGCATCCCGGCCACCGCCGCGTACGCCCACTGGGCCGAGCACACTCCCCGCCTGCCCGAACTCCCGGAACCGGCCGCCCACGCCGCCGCGCTCCCCGTCGCCCCACCCCCCGGAGCCGGCCTGACCACCGCGGACCTGGAGCACCTCATGACCGACGCCGCGGCGCGAGCCGCGCAGATCCTCACGGGCGACACCACCAGCCTGCACCTGACCCAGCACCAGGACGCGGTCCGCATCGCCGCGAGCACCCCCGGACCCGAGTGGTTCCACCACCTGATCCAGAACACCGGCACCAAACCGACCGCGTTCGCCCGCCTCACCCGCGCCTGGCGCCACGGCGGCCCCACCGGCCTAACCGTCGCCGAACAGCCCCACACCCCCGACCCGGCGGTGATGACAGCCGCCCGTACCGCCCTGACCGCGGCCCTCACCGAGATGACCGACTCCCCCGTGCACCTCAGAGCGTGGCGCAACCGCCTCACCCTCACCGACCACGGCATCCAGCTGCGCCTGGGCCCCGACGCCCGCTGGTACCCCTGCCTCCAGGACGAAGGAGGCGAATGGTGGCCCGCGGCACCGGCCGACGCCGACCCGGTCGCGGCTCTCACCGCGGCCTGGTCGCAGAACGGGGAGTGAGGAGACGGTCCCCCGCTGACCGGCAACCACGGCGTTCCGTTCCGTCCGTCGCGGTGACCGTCCTGCGGCGGGAGGCGACGCGATCGCGACGGCGGTGGTCTTCAGTCCGGTGGCCGGGAAATCAGCCGTCGGCCGACGCGGGCCGTGCCATCGGGCCAGACCACGTCCACGGGAAGGCCGGCCTCCCGCGCCTCCACAACCACGTCGGCCGTGCCGCCCCCCTTACCGCCTGGGGGTTCTCCGTTCCATACGGCCACGAGCCGGTCGGCCCGCTCCAGGAGTACGGCGTTGGCGGCCTCGTACGCCGGCCGGTTCGCCGTCTCGTGGTCCATGACGAGGAGCTCGTCGGCCGCCTCGACGAGCCGGTCGAAGAGGGGTTCGTGATCGGGTTTGACCTTGCTCCGGCGGTAGTCCTGGGAGGGGATGACGACTACCAGGCGTCCGCCGGCGGCGAGGACCGCTTCGGCGAACAGCGAGTCGGCGCCCCTGGCGATACAGGAGACGCCGACGAGATCGCCCGCGTCGTACTGCTTCAGTAGCTTGGTCAAGGCGGCTCGGACCAGCAGGACACTGCCCTCGGTCAGGTCCGTGTGCCCGGTTACCGCGATGGTCGTCATGGTCTCTTCTCTCCAGGACTTCGGCATCAGTTCGACGGCAGGTCGCGGATACTGTCGCGGGCCTCCCGGACCGGCTTGGAGAATGCCTTGAGCCGGATCGGGCGGTGATCGAGTGACGGCGCCCAGCCGCGTTCACCGATGGGCGGCCAGCACTGCCGCGAGGCCCTCTTGTAGATCTTTGACGAAATACTCGGGAACCTCCAGCGACGGGAAATGCCCCCCGGTTTCGGGCGACCTCCATCGGACGATCCGTCGGTACCGCTCCTGGGCCCAGCCGCGCGGACACTTCTCGATGTCGCGGGGATACACGCTGATTGCTGACGGTACGTCGACCCGAAGTTCGGGGTCGAGTGAGTTGTGGCTTTCGTAGTAAATGCGGGCTGCCGATGCGCCGGTCCGCGTCAGCCAATAAAGGGTGACGTCGTCAAGAACTCTGTCCATCGAAATCGTCTCGAATGGGCTGTCCTCGGTGTCCGACCACTCGGCGAACTTGTCGAGGATCCAGGCAAGAAGCCCGACCGGTGAGTCGACGAGCGAGTAGCCGATGGTCTGCGGCCGGGTCGCCTGCTGCTTCGCGTACGCCGCGTGTCGGCTCCAGAAATCGCGGGTTTCCTCGGTCCATTCGCGCTCCGCAGCCGTCAGCCCGTCCGTTGTCAATCCGGGTGGTGCCTGCGCGGTCGTTGTGTGGATGCCGAGAACGTGCGCCGGGAACCTGCCGCCGAGGACCGTGGTGATCACACCTCCCCAGTCGCCCCCGTGAGCCACGAACTTGCTGTAGCCGAGCCTTCCCATCAGTTCCACCCAGGCGGCCGCGATCTTTTCGATTCCCCACCCGGTGGTGGCCGGCTTGTCGCTGTACCCGAATCCTGGCAACGACGGGACCACGACGTGGAACGCCGGCGCGTCCGCGTCTTTCGGATCTGCCAGCTCGTCCACAACATCGATGAACTCAGCAATGCTGCCCGGCCAGCCGTGCGTCAAGATCAGCGGAGTGGCATCCGCGCGCGCGGATCGGCGGTGCAGGAAGTGGATTCCCAGATCATCAATGGTCGTGCGGAACTGGCCGATCCGGTTGAGGCGCGCTTCGAATGACCGCCAGTTGTACTCGGTGCGCCAATAGTTCACGACATCGACAAGGTCGGCGAGCGGAACGCCCTGTTCCCATCGGCGAGGGCCGCGCGCGGCGCGATGGACCGTCTCAGCTTCCGGCAGCCGCGCCGCGGCCAATCGCGCGCGCAGATCGTCGAGGTCGGCGTCAGTTGCGTGGGCTTCGAATGCTTGTACGTCGCTGGTTGGACGGGGCATGAGACCTCCTGGCCGTCGCGGAACCGGCCAAGACCACCTCGAACCGGCTAAGGCGGTTCTAACATGCCTCCGTGCCGACGGGCAACCGGCTAAGGTGGTTCCATGCGTGCTGATTTCCCGGACTTCCGCCTCGGTAGCGTGCTGGCGACCAGCTTCACGGGGACTCTGTCGGAACGTCATGGCAACGCTGTGGAGCGCATTCCCACGCCCTGCCGACTCGTCGACTGGCTGGCAGTGAACGGCCTCGCCGTGGACTCCTGCACCGCTGCCCAGCTCGACCTGGCTCGGGAACTGAGGGAGTCGATTCACGCCGCCGCGACAGCGGTCGCGATCCAGGACGCTCTCCCCGCGTCTGCTGTCCAAGTCATCAATGACTGCAGCGCTCAGGGCCGGGCCGCAGCGATCCTGACGCCCGAGGGCGATCGGCGATGGCGACTCGGCTCGACTTCCTGCGTGGAAGACGCCCTCAGCGTGGTCGCCGCCGACGCGGTCAGCATCATCGCGGGCGAACGAGACGGAAAATTGGCCTTGTGCGCATCACCAAGCTGCCAAGCCGCCTTCTTCGACACCAGCCAAAGTCGCTCCCGCAAATGGTGCGACATGAACACGTGTGGGAATCGCCAGAAGAAGGCGCGCTTCACTGCCAACCAGCGCAAAAAGCCCAGCTCAGCGGAGTGATCGCTGCCCTCGGTGCATCCACGTCCGACGCAAGCGGCCTGCCTCATCCCCAAGGGCCGGGACTTGGCCGACGCCCTCGATGAACCGCCCGCCGCCTTGGCCGACGCCGGGCCGAAGGCGGCTCGCCGTCTGAAGCAGATCGAGCAGGCCGGCAGCCCTGCCGTACGAGGCTGCTCCGTGTCCGAAGGACTTCTTCACGACCGACTCGGACCTCATCACCCGGCGCGTCCTCGATGCCTCCGAACGCGACGGCATCATCCTGCTCCACGACATCTACGACGGACCGTGCCGGCCGTCCCGGGGATCATCAGCGCGCTCAACGCACGGGGCTACACCTTCGTCACCGTCCCCCAGCTCCTGACGCCGGCGACGGCGTGGCCGGGCGCGGTCTGCCAACCCTGGGGCGCCAAGCGTCAGTTGCCGCCCGTCAGTTGCCGCACGCCCTTGCCCGACCCTCTCGCCACTCGAAGGAAGCCCATGCCGAAGAAGACGGCCACGTCACTTTCCGCCAATCGCTCCGCCCTCTCCCACCGCGCCGGTTACGCCCTGCGCAACCCCGCCCGGGTCGCCCCCCATCTGCGGCGCTCGGCCCGTGACAGGTGGCTGAGCCTCAAGCACCCGGACCATGTCGCCTATTGCCGGGCCGTGATGACGTCGGACACGGCCCGTAATCCCGAGGCGGCCGTGGGCAGCAAGAGCCCTGACCGATGGCTGGTTCTCGGGCAGATGCGGTTCGACTACCTGACGGAGCACGGCCTCCGGAGCGAGCACCGCATGCTGGACATCGGCTGCGGCAACCTGCGTGCGGGGCGGTACTTCATCGAGTACCTGGCCCCCGGCCACTCTTACGGGATCGACATCTCGCCGGACATTCTGGTGTCGGCCAAGGAGACGGTGACCAGGTCCGCGCTCCAGGATCGGCTTCCGTATCTGACGATCACGCGGGACCTCACCCTCGACTTCCTGCCCGACGGGCATTTCGACGTGGTGCACGCGCACAGCGTGTTCTCGCACTCGCCCATCGAGATCATCGACGAGTGCCGGGCGCGCGTGGGGCGGGTGCCGGGCGCGCGTGGGGCGGGTGCCGGGCGCGCGTGGGGCGGGTGCCGGCTCCCGGCGGCTGTTGCGACTTCACCTTCGACCGGACCGAGGGCGTGGAACACCAGGTCCTGCGCGAGGACTTCTACTACCGTACGGAAACGCTGATCCGGCTGGCCGAACAGCGCGGCCTCGCCGCACGCTTCATGGAGGACTGGGAGACACGCCCACACGGCCAGTCCAAGATCCGCGTCACCGCACGCGGCCGACACGCCTGACCGCACATCCGGTCACCCACCCGATCACTCACCGGTCGCGCACCCGATCAAGCCGACTCCGTACGAGCCGGACCCCGGCCCCGCCGACAATGATGATCAGTCGGGGACAGCCGCGACAGCCGGGAACAGGCAGACAGCCGGGAAGAGTGAACCATGGTGCGTATCGCGGTCTATCTCGCTCATCCGCGTCCAGGCAGCTTCAACCACGCTCTCTTCGACGCCGTGGTCGGGGAGTTGCGCGGGCGCGGGGCGAGCGTCTTCGCCCATGACCTCTGCGCTGAAGGCTTCGACCCGGTGCTGTCCGCCGACGAGACGGACACGGTCCTCCCGGCCCTCCTTCCGCCGGACTCGCAGGTGGCCCGGCATCGGGCGGAGGTGGCGGCGCTCGACGCCATGGTGTTCGTCCACCCCAACTGGTGGGGCATGCCGCCCGCCGTACTCACCGGGTGGATGCAGCGCGTGCTCGTCCCCGGCGTCGCCTACAAGCTGGGAACGGCCGCCGGGAAGCCCACCGGGCTGCTGAAGGCCGGGCGGGCCCTGGTGCTCAACACGTCCGACACCCCCGGCGACCGCGAGGGGAGCGAGTTCGGCGACCCGCTCCAGCGGATCTGGGCCGCCTGCGTCCTGCCGTACACCGGGGTCGAGGACATTCGCCGGGTCGTCTTCCGTACCGTCACCGACTCCACCGACGCGGAGCGTGCGGCCTGGCTGGACCGGGCGCGCGAACAGGCCGCGGCGCTCATGGCCCCTGACGGCGGCGCCAACAGCCCGCGTGATCAGTCGGTGCGAACGGCCTGAGTGATCAGGCCGTCCACGAACAGGCGACGTGACCGGCGGGGGACCGCGCCCCTGAGGCCGGCCTGATCAGCGGGGGACCACGGCCCGCTTCAGCAGGTCGTGCAGCGTGGACCGCTCCTGCTGGGTCAGGCCCGCCAGCGGGGAGTCCTGCACCAGGAGGCCGATCAGACGCTCCCGCAGCGCGACGCCTTCGGGGGTGAGGACCAGCTGCTTGGCGCGGCGGTCCGTGGGGTGCGGGCGGCGCTCGATCAGGCTGAGCCTTTCGAGCTTGTCGACGACGAAGGTGGCGTTGGAGGGCTCGCAGCTCATGCGCTCGGCGAGGTCCCGCATCGTCATCGGACCCGTCATCTCGCGCAGGGCCGTCGCCTGGGGGGCCGTGAGTTCAAGCTTCGTGGCGCGCTCGCGCACATGGTCCCCGATCTGCCGCGCCAGCCCGTTCACCAGCCCACAGAGCTCCCGCTCGGCTACGGCTTCGGGGGTGGGCTGCGGCTCGGTCATGGGCCGAGTCTAGCAAATCCATCAAGCACGAATATTACGAGCTTGAATCATTCAAGCTAGATGCATATGCTCCCGGCCATGAGCCACGACGAACGACTGCGACGGCCCGCGGGCCTCCGCTCGCTGCACCTGGGCGAGACCAAAGTGACGTACATACCCGACGGGGCGGTGCAGCTCGTGCCGCGCCGCTGGCTTCCCGGCACCACCGACAAGGTGTGGGCTGCGCACCCCGAATACCTCGACACGACCGGCCACTTGGTGGGCAGCATCGGCGGGCTGCTGGTGGAGCGCGACGGGCGGGCCCTGCTGATCGACGCCGGATTCGGCCCGCAGTCCCTCCCCGCCGAGCCCGGCAACCCGCACGGCGCCATCCAAGGCGGCGCCCTCCTGGACAACCTGGCCGCGGCCGGCCGCAGGCCCGAGGAGATCGAGGCCGTCGCCATCACCCACCTCCACCTCGACCACCTCGGATGGGCCTGGCACCCCGCCCCGGGGACCGGCCGGCCCGTCTTCACCGGCGCCGCGTATCTGGTGGCCGAGGCCGAGTGGTCGCAGCGCCACCTCACCGAGGCGCACGGCACCAGCAAGGAGATGCTCAGCGCGCTCGAACCGCAGGTACGCACCTTCGCCGCCGGGGAGGAGATCTTTCCCGGCGTACGGGCGCTGCCCACCCCGGGTCACACGGCGGGGCACACCGCGTACGTCATCAGCTCCGGCGGCCGGCGCCTGATCGCCTTCGGCGACGCCCTGCACTCGCCGATCCAGGTCGCCCACCCCGAGTGGTCCGCCGTCTCCGACCACGACGCGGAGCAGTCGGCCGGCTTCCGCCGCGACCTCGTCGCCGAGCTGGCCCGGCCCGACACCCTGGGATACGGCGTCCACTTCGCCGACGTGGTGTTCGGGCAGGCCGCGGTCCACCCCGACGGGGAAGGGCGCGGGCACTTCTGGCGACCCGTCTCCGCGTGAGCCGGGGGAAGGGCGACGCGCCCCGGGGCGAGGCCGGGGGCGCGTCCACCGGGCACTGGCCCGGCATCGCCGCCGTCGCCCTCACCGCGACCGCCACCGTGATGCCCGGCTTCACCGTCGGAGCCCTCGCACCCTCGATCCAGGCCGAACTCGGCATCTCCCGCAGCGGTATCGGGCTCGCGATGAGCGCCTTCTACGCCGCCACCGCGCTCGGCTCCCCCCTCACCAAGCGCCTCGCCGCCAGGCTGCCCGTCCCCGTGGCCCTCGCCTTCGCCTCGCTCGTCGCGTCGGCCGTGCTCCTGACGGCGTCCCGGGTGACCGGCTTCGCGGCACTGGCCGCGGTGCTGGTCCTGGGCGGGCTGAGCAGCGGCCTGGTCCAGCCCGCCGCCGGCCGGCTGATCGCGGCGCGCGCCCCGGCGCACCGGCGCTCCCTGGCCGCCGGTCTGGTCGGCGCGGCGCTGGGGGCGGCCACCCTCGTCCCGGGCCTGCTCGTCGCGCTCGTCGTCGAGCCCTACGGGTGGCGTACGGCGATGCTGATCGCCGGTGGCGTCGCCCTGGTCCCCGCCGCCCTCGCCCCACTGGCCCGCGTCCCCGGTGGCCCGCCGCCGAAGCGGGCGTCGGACGAGAGCCACGACCCGCGCACCGTCCGCCGGGTGCTGGTGCTCTGGGCGCTCGCCGCGGCGCTGTCCGCGGCCGGGAACAACGCGGTGGCCTCGTACTTCGTACAGCTCGGCGCCGACTCCGGGCTCGCCGTCACCGTCGCGGGCAACCTGCTGTCGATGAGCGCGCTCATCGCCATCGCCGTACGGATCGGCGCGGGAGCCCTGACCGATCGGGCGCCGCAGCGCAACCCCGCGGTGATCGCCGCGATGATGCTCACCGGGGGCGTCGGGCTCGCACTGATCGCCGTCGGCTCCCCCACGGCCTTCGTCATCGGCGCGGTCCTGGCCTTCTCCGCCGGATGGGGCTGGACGGGGCTCCTGCTCGCCACCACACTGCGGCTGGTCCCCGGCCGGGCCGAGAACGCGGGACACACGGTCCAGGTCGGCATCTACGCGGGCGCCACCGTCGCCCCCTTCGCCTTCGGCGCGCTCTCCAGCACCTTCGGCTTCGCGAGCGCCGCGCTCGTCGCGGCGGTGGCGGCGGTCGGCGGGGCGGCGGCGACCGTGGCCGGGGCGGTGGTACTGCGGCGGGGCAGCGAGGGCGGCGTACGGCCCCGGGCCGGTGCGGACCTGTCCACCGCCCGGGGTCAGTGACCCACGTGGGCCTCGGCGAGCCCCTGGGCAGCGCCGGCACCAGCCACCGTCCTGCTCCTCCCCGTTCGCAGCCCGAAGGCGCTGACGAAGGCCGCGAGCAGCGCCGCGGTGAGCGGCACCACGAGAGCGGCGTGGTAGCCGTCGAGCATCGCGGTGGGTGAACTCGACGCGGTGGCCGCGACGTTGACGGCGGTGACGGTCGACAGGCCGAGCGCCGCGCCGAACTGGAAGGACGTGTAGAGCAGCCCGCCCGCCAGGCCCTGTTCCTTCTCCGCGATGCCCTCGGTGGCGACGATGGTGAGCGGGCCGTACGCCAGCGCGAAGGCGAGGCCGAGGACGATCAGGCTCGGGAACATCGCCGGATACGTCCAGTCCGCGCCGACCGGCAGGAACAGCCCGTACGCGAGCGCGGCGAGCAGCAGCCCGCCGAAGATCACCCGGGCGTTGCCGAACCGGGCGACCAGCCTGGGGGTGAGGGTGGGCGAGAGGACCGCGTCGACGCCGATGACGATCATCGCGAAGCTGGTCTGGAGCGTCGACCAGTCGCGCAGTTCCTGGAGGTAGAGGACGACCAGGAACTGGAAGCCGAAGAAACCGGCGGCGAAGAGCAGCCCGGCGATGTTGGCGCGGACCAGGGGACCGTTGCGGAGAATTCCGAGGCGTACGAGCGGGGAGCTCGCCCGGCGTTCGATCGCCACGAAGGCGGCGAGGACGGCCAGTCCCGCGGCGAGCGTGCCCAGGGTCCAGCCGATTCCCGTGTGACTGGCGCGCTCGACGCCGAGCACGAGCAGCACGATGGCGGCGGTGACGGTCACGCCGCCGGCCACGTCGAAGCCCTCGCCCGTCCGGTCCGGACGCGGTGACCTGGGCACGAACGCCAGGGCGGCCAGCAGGATGACGAAGGACAGGACGACCGGCGCGAAGAACACCCAGCGCCAGCCGACCGAGGCGAGCAGACCGCCGACGACCAGGCCGATCGAGAAGCCGCCCGCGGCGGTGCCGGAGTAGATCAGCAGGGCCCTGTTGCGCGCCTCGCCCTCGGCGAAGCTCGTGGTGATGATGGACAGGCCCGCAGGGGTCATGAAGGCCGCGGCGACCCCGGTGACGAACCGCGCGACGATCAGCATCCAGCCCTCGGACGCGAAACCGCCCAGGCCGGAGAAGATCAGGAACACGGTCAGCCACAGGACGAACATCTGGCGGCGCCCGAAGAGGTCGGCGGCCCGGCCGCCCAGCAGCATGAAACCGCCGTAACCGAGGACGTACGCGCTCATGACCCACTGGAGCTCGCCGGTGGACATGTCGAGGTCGGCCCGGATGGACGGCAGGGCGATATTGAGCATCGCGACATCGATGCCTTCCAGGAAGATCGCGCCGCACAGGACGAACAGCACGCCCCAGTGATCCTTGCGCGGGGTTCTTGGCGCACTGGGCGCACTCGGCACGCTGGTGCTCATGTGAATTCCTCGGTGGTGAGGGGATGTTGTCTGCTCAACCACCCTCGATCAGCGCCGTTGGGGGAACAACGGCGAAGAACGCAACGTTCGTTCAGCCAGGCTTACCGATCCGCGTCGCCCTGGGGGATGTCATGGAGCACGACGAGCTGGAGTGCTTTCTCATCCTTTCCGAGGAGCTGCACTTCGGACGCACCGCCGACCGGATGAGGCTGTCCCGTGCCCGGGTGAGCCAGCTCGTCCAGCGCACGGAGCGCCGCATCGGCGCCCCGCTGTTCGCCCGTACGAGCCGCCGCGTCGCCCTCACCGACCTCGGCCGGCAGCTCCGCGACGACCTCGCACCGCACCACCGCGGCCATCGCGGACGCGGTCGTGCGGGCCACCGCCACCGCCCGGAGCATCGGCGGGGTGCTCTTCGTCGGCTTCTCTGGGCCACCTGCCGGGGAGATCGTGCTGAAGGCGGCGGAGGCGATGCGCGCGGACCACCCCGGGCTGAGCACGGAGATCTGCGAGGTGCCGCTCTCCGATCCGTACGGGAAACTGCGCGACGGCGGTTACGACGTACAGCTCACGGAGTTCCCGGTGCGCGAGGAGGATCTGGGCAACGGGCCCGCCCTGCTCACCGAGGAGCGCGTGCTGGTGATCGCCTCCGGGCATCCGCTGTCCGCGCGCGCCTCGGTGTCGCTGGAGGATCTGGCCGACGTACCGCTGCTGACCATCGACGGTGACGTGCCGGACTACTGGCGGGAACACCACGCCCCGACGCGCACGCCCGGCGGCAGGGCGATCGGCCGGGGCCCCGCCATCACCAACATGCAGGAGGCGCTCATGCTGGTCGCGGGCGGCAGGGGCGCGCTGTTGTCGGCCGCGCACACCGCGACGTACTTCGCCAGGCCCGGTGTCGCCTACGTCCCGTTCGAGGACGCGGGGCCGGTCGGGTACGGCCTGGTGTGGCGTGCCAGCGACAACACCGACGCGGTCAGGGCGTTCGCCCGCAGCGCGCTCGCGGTGTCGAAGGACCTGGCGCCGGAGGGTGCGGGGGCGAAGGCTGTGGCGCCCGCGGGTCTCCGCCGGACGGTTGGCCCAGTCGCGCGGCGTGGAATTGGACCAGAGCGGACGGCCGGGCCTCTCCTAACGTCGAAGGCATGACGAATCGGACGACGCACGACAGCGACCGCCGAACCAGCCAGGCACCCCGGGCATCCCTCGCGGCCGAGCTTCGGGCCCTGCACGTCCCCGGCACACCCGCCGTGCTGCCCAACGCCTGGGACGCGGCCTCGGCCCGTACCGTGGCCGCCGCCGGATTCCCGGCCGTCGCCACCGGCAGCGCGGCCATGGCCCCGGCGCTGGGCTACGAGGACCACGAGGCGACCCCGCCCGGCGAGATGTTCGCCGCGCTGGCCCGCATCGTGCGGGCCGTGGATGTGCCGGTCACCGCCGACCTGGAGCGCGGCTACGGCCTGGCGCCCGCCGAACTGGCCGCGCGGCTGGCGGAGAGCGGCGCGGTGGGCTGCAATCTGGAGGACACCGACCCCCGCACGGGCAAGCTGCTCGACGTACGCGAACAGGCCGACTTCCTCGCCGCGTTCCGGCAGGCGGCGCCCGATGTGGTGATCAACGCGCGCGTGGACACCTTCCTGCACGGATCCGGCGAGGGGACGGGATCCGGAGCCGAGGCGTCGCGGCTGGCGGAGGCGGTGGCCCGGGGCCGGGCGTACGCCGGGGCGGGCGCCGACTGCGTCTATCCGATCTCCGTCTCCGGCCTGTCCGACCGGGCGGTGCGCTCCCTGGTGGAGGGCATCGGGGCGCCCGTCAATGTGGCGTACGGGCCCGGGAGCCCGCTGTCCTTCGAGGAGTTGGCGGCGGCGGGCGTGGCCAGGGTGACCTTCGGCCCCGGCCTCTTCGTCGCGGTGCAGCAGCATCTGGCCGGGCTCGTCGAGGCGATCCGGGAGGGCCGGGACCCGTACGCGGGCACCGCACTCGGCTGAGGGCTCGGCCGACGGGGCTTCCCCGCAGCGGAAACAGGGCGCACGTCCACCTTCGTACGCCCTCGGAACCGTGGCTACGAACTCCCGCGCGCGGGAGCCCGATCAGGCCGACAGGCCGTGGTCGTCCCGGCTGCCCGCTTCGGCCGACACGATCGGCCGGCCCTCCGGGACGTCGATGACGGTGAACGCCTGGTCCAGACCCGTGATCCGCAGCACTCGCCACACCTGGGGGGTGGGCCGCACCAGCCGAAGGGTGCCTCTCCTTCTGGCCACTTGGGCCCGGATCCGCAGGAGCAGCCGCAGGCCACCCGCGTCCAGGAAGCTCACGGAGCG
This sequence comes from Streptomyces sp. A5-4, assembly GCF_051131715.1. Lineage (NCBI taxonomy): Bacteria > Bacillati > Actinomycetota > Actinomycetes > Kitasatosporales > Streptomycetaceae > Streptomyces > Streptomyces sp. A5-4. The sequence goes on from NZ_CP178591.1 coordinate 3,753,411, forward strand.
CAGATCGACCACCACATCCGGACGGGAGCGGTCACAGATCGCCTCCGCCCGCTCGCTCAGCACGACCGTCGCCCAGATGTCCAGCTCACCGTGGAGCTCGATGACCAGGACCGCACCTGCCGTGCGGTCCCGCAGAAGGAAAGTGATCTCGTCGACACTCATGGCCAACCCCCGGCATTCTGCTCAGGCTTGAGGCGTCACCGGCCGCTGCCCACAGCCGCTGACGGAGCTTGCTCGAAGCGCCGCCGGGGTCTGGGGCGGCACAGAGTGATATGTCGTCATCGTGCCCCACAAAGGCCACCTTGTACCCCTCCCCGGTAGTGCGATCGCAGGGCCAAGGATGCGCCTGAATACGCACGCGCACTCACCCCTTGCATGCGCCGCGTTGTACTACCGGCTGGTAAGCGACTTCAGGATCGGCAGGAACGGAAGAAATTGGCTGAAAACTCCGGGCCCGGCCGGGGAGTTCGACCCGGGCGCAATCAAAGAACGTCCGAACTTCGCCCGTAGGAATGCCAGCAGACCGGCCGGAAGAACGAGGAGAGACTCGGCGCGAGCACGGCAGCACCTCACCCCAAATCATCACCCTCGGTGACTGTCGGACCCGGGCGGCAGAATGAAGGGCCGGACGCCGCCGACGCGGCGCGCCACGCTGTTCGAGGTATCCAAGGAGAGCCGGAATGTCCCCCGATCCGTCCAGCCCCGAACCGACCACCGCCGACCTCCACCATGTGATCCAGGTCCGCGGCGCCCGGGAGAACAACCTGGCGAACGTATCGGTGGATCTCCCCAAGCGCCGGCTCACGGTCTTCACCGGCGTCTCGGGCTCCGGCAAGTCCTCACTCGTGTTCGGGACCATCGCCGCGGAGTCGCAGCGCCTGATCAATGAGACGTACACGGCGTTCATCCAGTCGTTCATGCCGAGCATGGGCCGCCCGGACGTCGACTCGCTGCACAATCTGAGCGCGGCCATCGTCGTCGACCAGGAGCGGATGGGCGCCAACTCCCGTTCCACGGTGGGCACGGCGACCGACGCGTACACGATGCTGCGGATCATTTTCAGCCGCCTCGGCATACCGCACATCGGTACGTCGACCGCCTTCAGCTTCAACAGCGCGGAGGGCATGTGCCCCGAGTGCGAGGGCATCGGCCAGGTCTCGAAGATCGACATCGATCAGCTGGTCGACCGTGAACTGTCCCTGAAGGAAGGGGCGATCACCGTCCCCGGCTTCGCGGTGGACTCCTGGTACTGGCAGGTCATGGCGGCCTCCGGGCTCTACGACCCGGACACCCGGCTCGCGGACTTCACCGCCGCCGAGTGGGAGGACCTGCTGCACAAGCCCTCCACGAAGATCAAGGTCGGTAGCAACAACCTCACCTACGAGGGCCTGGTCACCAAGGTGCAGCGGGTCTACCTCTCCAAGGACCGGGAGTCGATGCAGGGCCACATCAAGGCCTTCGTCGACCGCGCGGTGGTCTTCACCGACTGCTCCGTCTGCGGCGGCAGCCGGCTGAGCGCCGCCGCGCTGTCCTCGGTGATCGACGGGGTGAACATCGCCCAGTGCTCGGCGATGCAGATCAGCGACCTGGCCGCTTTCGTACGGTCCATCGAGGACCCGTCCGTCGCCCCACTGCTCACCACCCTGCGCGACACCCTGGACTCGCTGGTCGAGATCGGCCTCGGCTATCTGAGCCTGGACCGCACCTCGTCGACGCTCTCCGGCGGTGAGGCGCAGCGGGTGAAGATGGTCAGACACCTCGGCTCCAGCCTGACCGATGTGACGTACGTCTTCGACGAGCCCACCATCGGGCTGCACCCGCACGACATCCAGCGGATGAACGACCTGCTGCTGCGCCTGCGCGACAAGGGCAACACCGTCCTCGTGGTCGAGCACAAACCCGAGGTCATCTCCATCGCGGACCACGTGGTGGACCTGGGGCCGGGCGCGGGCTCCGGCGGCGGGCAGATCTGTTACAGCGGCGACGTCCCCGGACTGCGCACCTCCGGGACGCTCACCGGGCAGCACCTGGAGCATCGCGCGCGGCTGCGCGAGACAGTGCGTGAGCCGCGCGGAAAGCTGTCGATCACCGGCGCCGGCCTGCACAATCTGAAGGACGTCTCCGTCGACATCCCGACGGGCGTACTGACCGTGGTCACCGGGGTCGCCGGGTCCGGAAAGAGCTCACTGATCCACGGCTACCTGACCGGCCGTGACGGGGTGGTCGTGGCCGACCAGTCACCGATCCGCGGCTCGCGCCGGTCCAATCCGGCGACGTACACCGGGCTGCTCGGCCCGATCCGTACCGCCTTCGCCAAGGAGAATGGGGTCAAGGCGGCGCTGTTCAGCGCGAATTCGGAGGGCGCCTGCCCGAACTGCAACGGCCTCGGGCTCGTCTACACCGACCTGGCGATGATGGCCGGGGTGGCATCCGTCTGCGAGCAGTGCGAGGGCAAGCGGTTCACACCCGAGGTGCTCACGTACAAGCTGCGCGGCAAGAACATCAGTGAGGTGCTCGGCATGGCGGTGGCGGAGGCCCGCGACTTCTTCCCGTCCGGACAGGCCCGCGCGATCCTCGACCGGCTCGCCGACGTGGGCCTGGGCTACCTCCGCCTCGGCCAGCCGCTCAACACGCTGTCGGGCGGCGAGCGCCAGCGGGTCAAGCTCGCCATCCACATGGCGGAGAAGTCCGCGACCTACGTCCTGGACGAGCCCACGACCGGCCTGCACATGGCTGATGTGGACCAACTGCTCGCGCTGCTCGACCGGTTGGTCGACGACGGCAACACGGTCATCGTCATCGAGCACCACCAGGCGGTCATGGCGCACGCCGACTGGCTCATCGACATGGGCCCGGGTGCGGGCCACGACGGCGGCCGGATCGTCTTCACCGGCACCCCGGCCGAGCTGGTCGCGACCGGCCGAACGCTGACGGCGGAGCACCTGCGGGAGTACGTCGGCGGGTAGCGGCCGGCCGGGGTGACCCGGGGGGGGATGACGGGGGACGGCTCAGAAGCCGTCACAGATGGCCGTCGCGAAAGGGCCGCTGGCGGTGGAGGTCCGTGGTTTTTTGCCATCCACGGTAACCGTGCAGGTGGCGGTGCCGCCGTCGGCCCCGGTGACGACAGTGAGATGACCGCCTTTCAGGAAGCCGGTGGTATCGACCTCCTTGCGCCACGGGAGGCGTGCGTCGGACGCGGTACTGGTCGACAGATTCCCGTCGCTCCACTCGGAGTAGCTGATCGTGACGTCCTTGGCGTCGCCGGTCACCGCGTACTTCACCTTCACGGCCCGCTCGAACTCCTCGTCGACCACACCGACAAAGGCGAGCGTGATGACAGTGCAGCCTCCGACGAGGAGGACAGCGACACCGAGTACGACCCAGGGCCAGACCCGACGCCGCTTCGGAGGCGGCGGGTAGCCGTAATCGGGCGGCGGGTAGCCGGGCGGCGGGCCACCACCGCGGCCCGGCGGCCGGGGGCCCCACTGCGGCCCGCCGGCGCTGTTGGGCGGTTCGTGGGTCGGCGGGGTCGTGTCCGACATGAACGGGTGTCCTTCCAGAGGCACCTGCGCGCCCTGCGGAGGGGCGAACGATGTGCGCCCTTCGAGCATGGGTCGCCCGCACCCGTACGCCCTGCGGAGGTACGCCGTCCGAGTGCGAGCGGCACGGTCCGGGTCATCCCCGACCGGCGGTTCTGCGCTGGCCGGTGGTGGTGGTTGTGCGGGATCATGGGGGGATGAGCACCGTCTTGCGCATCTCCCAGCAGCCGGAGGCCGACGAACTGCTCGGCCGCAGCCCGCTCGCCGACCTGGTCGGCATGCTCCTGGACCAGCAGGTGCCGATGGAGTGGGCGTTCGCGGGCCCGTACACGATCACCCAGCGGGTGGGCGGCGACGACCTGGACGCGCATCAGATCGCCGCGTACGACCCGGAGGCCTTCGCGTCGCTCCTGTCGGCCAAGCCCGCCGTGCACCGCTACCCGGGCTCCATGGCCAAACGCGTGCAGCAGCTGTGCCAGTACCTGGTCGAGCACTACGACGGCGATGCGAGCGCGGTGTGGCGCGATGTCGCCACCGGCCAGGAGCTGCTGGCGCGGCTGAACGAGCTGCCCGGCTTCGGCAAGCAGAAGTCCCAGATCTTCCTGGCACTCCTCGGCAAGCAGCTCGGGGTGAAGCCGAAGGGCTGGCGCGAGGCGGCCGGGGCGTACGGCGACGCGGGCGCGTACCGCTCGGCGGCGGACATCACGGGCCCGGAGTCGCTGGCCAAGGTCCGCGCGTTCAAGCAGGCAGCGAAGCAGGCGGCCAAGAAGGCCGCGGAATAGACCGCGCGGCAGGCCGCGAACCGGGCCGTGGAACAGCCCCTTCGGCAGGCCGCGAACCGGGCGCGTGGAACAGCCTGCGGACCAGCCCGCACACGGCGCTGGCGCTCCGACCGGGGGGGGAAGCGCGCATACGGCGCTGCGCGCTCCGACCCGGAAGTGAAGCCCACCGTGCATGGCGCTGGCGCTCCGACCGGGGGAAGCCCACACACGGCGCTGCGCGCTCCAACCGGAGGGAAAGCCCGCCCCGCCCCGCGCCACCGCGCCCCGCGCCCCCCTCGCGGCCACCCAACCGCGCCCTGTGCAACCGCGCCTCGCGCCACCCCGCCATAGGTCACCGCCTCCGCCGTGCCGTGCCGAAGATCGACCGGGAGATCTCGCGGCCCAGCTGGGTCCCGATCGACCGTGCAAGTGACTTGAAGACGCCGCTGCCCACCACCTGCTCGGCGAGCGACGCATCCCCCTTCTGGGCCTTCTGGGGCCGCGAGGCCTGGCTCGCCGCGTCGGCCCGCTCCTTCGCCTGCTCCGCCTCCAGCGCCACCCGCACCGCCTCCGCGTCCGCGGTCTGCTGGTTCGCGGTGAGCTTCTCGTACGCCGATTCGCGGTCCATCGGCTCCGCGTACCGCCCGTGGAGCGGCGACGCCTTCACCGCCTGCTCCAGCGCCGCCGCCTCGACCGGGCCCATCAACGATTCGGGCGCGCGCAGCCGGGTCGCGGCGACCGGGGTCGGCGCGCCCTTCTCGCTCAGGACGGTGATCACCGCTTCGCCGGTGCCGAGCGCCGTCAGCAACTCCTCCAGGTCGTACTCCGAATGGGGGAAAGTTCGCACGGTCGCCTTCAGCGCCTTCGCGTCGTCGGGCGTGAAGGCCCGCAGCGCGTGCTGCACCCGGTTGCCGAGCTGCGCGAGGACGTCCCCGGGCACGTCCTTCGGCGTCTGCGTGACGAAGAAGATCCCGATCCCCTTCGAACGGATCAGCCGCACCGTCTGCGTGATCGACTCCAGGAACGCCTTCGAGGCGCCGTTGAACAGCAGATGCGCCTCGTCGAAGAAGAAGACCAGCTTGGGCCGGTCGAGGTCGCCGACCTCGGGCAGATCGTGGAAGAGGTCCGCGAGCAGCCACATCAGGAACGTCGAGAAGAGCTGCGGCTTGCCCTGCACGGCGGGCAGCTCCAGTACGGAGACCAGCCCCCGCCCGTCCGGCGCGGACCGCAGGAACTCGCTCGTGTCGAACTCCGGCTCCCCGAAGAAGTCGCTCGCGCCCTGCTGCTCGAACGCCGTCAGCGCCCGCAGGATCACCCCGGCCGTCACCGACGAGAGCCCGCCGATGCCCTTGAGCTCGGCCTTTCCCGTGTCCGACACCAGGAAGGCGACCACGGCCCGCAGGTCCTTCAGATCCACCAGCTCCAGGCCCTTGGAGTCGGCGTAGTGGAAGATCAGGCCGAGCGACTGCTCCTGCGTCTGGTTGAGCTGGAGCACCTTCGACAGCAGCACCGGACCGAAGCTGGTGACCGTGGCCCGCAGCGGAATGCCGGGCCCGATCCCTCCCAGCGCGAAGAACTCGCAGGGGAAGCCCGTCGCCTCCCAGGTCTGCCCGACCTGGGAGGCCCGCTCGCGTACCTTCTCGCCGTCCTCACCTGGCGCGGAAATACCCGACACATCGCCCTTCACATCGGCCAGGAAGACCGGGACACCCTGCGCCGACAGCTGCTCGGCGATCAGCTGGAGCGTCTTGGTCTTGCCCGTGCCGGTGGCCCCCGCGACGAGCCCGTGCCGGTTGAGCATGGCCAGGGGGATCCGGATCTGGGTGTCCGGCAGACATTCGCCCTCCCAGAGCAGGGCGCCCAGTTCGAGGGCCGGACCGGTGAAGGCGTAACCCGTGGCAATGGCCGCCACCTCGTCAGCCGAACCGCCGGAGTCACCGGAGGGGGTACTTCCGCTCATGTTTGCTCCCGTTCTGGCGCTGAATACGACCTTTGCACCCCTGCCTCATGGCTGCGCCCGGAGGCGCTCGCCCGGTAGGCTTTCCGTGTGATCTTCAAGCGCATCGGAAACGGCCGGCCGTACCCCGACCACGGCCGGGAAAGCACCCGCCAGTGGGCGGATGTCGCGCCGCGCCCGGTCCGCCTCGACCAGCTCGTCACCACCAAGGGCCAGCTGGACCTGGAAACGCTGCTCGCCGAGGACTCGACCTTCTACGGCGACCTCTTCGCGCATGTCGTGAAGTGGCAGGGCGACCTCTATCTGGAGGACGGACTGCACCGCGCGGTCCGCGCCGCGCTCCAGCAGCGCCAGGTGCTGCACGCGCGCGTCCTCGAACTCGACGGCATCTGACCCCGCCGCCCGACACGCCACCGAGCGGCCGGGGCACCCGCCGCAGCCCCGCTCGGTACTCCGTTCGGTGTGTCCGGTCAACACCTAATTGGGCCTTTTGGGTTGGAGTGCCGGTCAGTCGTTGATCATTTAGTAGGAATCACCTCATGAGCGCACTACGCTGCGCCCATGAGCATGCTGACTCCCCCCGGCATGGGCGGAAAGTACCGCATCACGGGCGACAAGTTCCCGCGTATGCGCCGCCCTCGTCACCGACGCAGGATCGTCCTCGTAGTGGTGGCCTCGGTCCTGGCCCTCGGCCTGGTCGGCTGGGGGACACTGCAGCTCATCGACGTCTTCACGGGCGGTGAGAAGAAGACCACGGCGTCCGGCCGCAAGAAGGACGACTGCAAGCCCTCCGCGCCCGAGGCCTCCCCCGCGACCTCGACCACGTCGGCCAAGGCCCTGCCCAAGCCGGGCAAGATCAAGGTCAACGTCTACAACGCGACGCCGCGCGGCGGTCTCGCCAAGGAGACGGCCGACGAGCTGAAAAAGCGCGGCTTCGCCATCGGCAAGGTCGGAAACGCCCCGACCGAGTACGACAAGAAGGTCAAGGGCACCGGAATACTGCTGGGCGCCCCCAAGGACGTGGCCGGTGTGCTGCCCGTCCTCGGGACGCAGCTGAAGAAGGCGGAGCAGAAGGCCGACGCCCGCACGGGCACCGAGGTCGACATGATCCTCGGCACGGCCTTCAAGAAGCTGGACACGAAGAAGGACGCGGACGCGGCCCTGGCCGCACTGGCCAACCCCGCCCCCGCGCCCTCCGCAAAGTGCTGACGTACTGCTGAAGTACCGCTGACGTACTACTGCGTGCCGGACCGGCTATTCGGCCGAGCCGTACATTCGGTCGCCCGCGTCACCGAGGCCCGGGACGATGTAGCCGTGCTCGTTGAGCCGCTCGTCCACCGAGGCGGTGACCACGGTGACCGGCGTGCCGGCCAGCTCGCGCTCCATGATCTCCACGCCCTCGGGCGCGGCCAGCAGCACGACGGCCGTCACATCGTCCGCGCCGCGCTTGATCAGCTCGCGGATCGCCGCGACGAGGGTGCCGCCGGTGGCCAGCATCGGGTCCAGCACGTACACCTGGCGCCCGGAGAGGTCCTCCGGCATCCGGGTGGCGTAGGTGGACGCCTCCAGGGTCTCCTCGTTGCGGACCATCCCGAGGAAGCCCACCTCGGCGGTCGGCAGCAGCCGGACCATTCCGTCGAGCATGCCGAGACCGGCCCGCAGGATCGGCACGACCAGGGGGCGCGGGTAGGACAGCTTCACGCCCGTCGTCCTCGCCACCGGGGTGTCGATGTCGACCTGCTCGGTGCGCACGTCCCGGGTGGCCTCGTACGCGAGCAGGGTGACCAGCTCGTCGGCGAGGCGCCGGAAGGTCGCAGAGTCGGTGCGCTTGTCGCGCAACGTGGTGAGTTTGTGCGCCACCAGCGGGTGGTCGACGACATTGATGCGCATGCCCACAACAGTAACCGGGCTCCAGCGCCCACTGCGCTGGCATCAACCCCCTGTCCAGGGGGAAGGTGGGATGCAGGAGAACCCAGCGTGGGGTGGTGTGGCCGATGCGGGACGGGGAAGAGCCCGAGCAGACGCGGGACCAGCAGCCGAAGCCGGAGAGCGAGGCCGCCCGAAGGCGGCGACGCGCCCACTTCCTGCGCGAACTGAACGAGGCCAAGGAGTTGCGCGACCGGGTGAAGCCGCGCACGGCCCGCGCCGCGCGGATGCGTCAGCAGATGCGGATGCGCACCTTCCGCTGGTAGCGGCGGCCCGGAGGCCCCGGGCAGCCGTCCGGAGCGCCTGGCGGGCGCCTGCCGAGCGCCTGGCGAGCGGCCCATGAGGGGACTCCGCACTCGGGAAACCGAGGGGGCTTCGAGGAGAATCCGGGAGGACTCGGAAGAGGCCCGGAGACGACTCCGTCAGGACTGGTACACGACGCAAGAGCGGAAGACCTCTCGCTCAGCCTTCGTTTCTGCCACGATTCCGAGTGGGCGGGGCCAGGAGCTGCAAAACGGTTTCCCCCGCCCAGCTACACCCTCCGGCCGGGAGGACTTCCAACCGGCACTTCTCGAGACCAGTGGGAGAGTCACGGTGTACTTCGCCGCACTGCTCGCGCGCACCGAAGACGGGTGGAAAGCGAGCGACACGGAGCTCGACGATGTGGAGACCCTGTCCGACCTGACCGATCTGGCCCGCGAGGCCACGGTCGACGACGACACGGTGATCGTCTTCATCGAGCAGGAAGACGCATGGTTCGGCCTCGTCCGGGTGGACGGCGAGGAGGATCCGCGTATCTACGTCTCGGACGCGGCCGCGGCCGCCCGTTCCTCGTACGGGGAGATTCTGCTCACCGACGAATTGCTCGGCCGCGATCCCGAGGATCCGGACGCCCTGGAAGAGCTCGTCGACCTCGACGGGACCGAGGACGGCGAGCCGGACCCGGAAACGGAAGTGGAGGACGACGGGGAGGAGAGCACTCCGGGCGACAGCGCTGTCGTACCGGCGGGCCCGCTCGGCGACGCGGGGGTCCTGGTGGACCTCGGTCTGTCCGAGAAGGAACTGCTGGCGCTCGACACGGACGCGCTCGCCGAGATCGCCGACGTCCTGGGCGCCGCCGACGTACTGGAGACCGTCCAGTAGTGGCCACGGCTCATCCAGTACCTGATCGGCCGGCACCCGGCCCACGACCCGGTGCCGGTACCGATGCCCCACCCGACCCAGTACCCGACCCGGTACGTGATCCCTGGCAGGCGCCGATGCGTCTCGCCCTGGACGAGGCGGCACGGGCGGCGGAGGCCGGCGATGTGCCGGTCGGCGCCGTCCTGCTGGCTCCCGACGGCTCGCTGCTCGCGGCGGGCCACAACGAGCGCGAGGCAACGGGCGACCCGACGGCGCACGCCGAGGTCCTGGCCATCCGCAGGGCGGCCGGAAAGCTCGGCGGCTGGCGTCTGACCGGCTGCACGCTGGTCGTGACGCTGGAGCCGTGCACGATGTGCGCGGGGGCGCTCGTCCAGTCCCGGGTGGACCGGGTGGTCTACGGCGCGCTCGACGAGAAGGCGGGCGCGGCCGGGTCGCTCTGGGACGTCGTACGGGACCGGCGGCTCAATCACCGGCCCGAGGTCGTCGCCGGCGTCCTCGAAGCGGAGTGCTCGGCTCAGCTCACCGCCTTCTTCCGGAACCGCTGAAGGGCGGGCCGGAAGCGGGGCGCGGGCGGTCCCGACAGGGCCGCGGGGTCACCTGCCGGAACGGATTTCGGAGCACGGCCCACCGTGGGCTAAGCTCTGTCTCGGTAGCGTGTCCGAGCGGCCTAAGGAGCACGCCTCGAAAGCGTGTGAGGGGGCAACTTCTCCGTGGGTTCAAATCCCACCGCTACCGCTCTGAGCGAAAGCCCCGGTTCACTGAACCGGGGCTTTCGCGTTGCACGGGCACCGCGGGCTCTCGGTAAGGGCTACCGATAAGGGCTCTCGGTACGGCAGCGAACAGCCGAAGGCCCCGACCGGGGGGATGGTCGGGGCCTTCGCGTTGGACGGGGGAAGCGGTATCGGGGGGACAAGCCGCTCCCCCCCGATGAGAACAAGACCTGCAAGTCCGGCCGCACCAGGGGGGAAGCCGGCGGCCGGACCCCGCAGTGAGGTCCTGTTCCTCGCCCTGCGGATTCCTGCCAGATCCGCCGGGCTCAGATCCATCCTGCGCCCCCCGAGCGGGGCGACGGGCGGGCAAAGGGCCCGGATCGGCGGGTCGTAGGTCCTTAAAGGCCGAGTGAGTGATCGCTGCGACCCCTGGGCACGCCGTTTCTGCCGATACACTCTCCCGACTGCACAGGGGACCGGCAGGGGAGGCCGCACGCATGGTGCAAACCAAGAAGCTCGCGCTGTACGTGATCGTGGTCTTCGTGCTGTACACGATCATCACGTCGCCCGGCCGGGCGGCCGATCTTGTCCAGGTAGGGTTCGAAGGCATTGCCAGTGCCGCTCAGGGCGTCGGCGAGTTCATGTCCGAACTGATCCAGTGACCGACCGATGACCGATCCGGACGCCCTCCGTCTCCAAGGAGTGCTTCTTGATCCGCCATCTGGTCCTCTTCAAGCTCAATGACGGCGTGCAGCGGGAAGAGCCGCGTGTCGCCGCCGGCGTGAAGGCCTTCCAGGAGCTCGACGGGGTCGTCCCCGAGCTGGAGTTCTGGGAGTGCGCCTGGAACATCACCGACCGGCCCATCGCGTACGACTTCGCCATCAACTCGGCGGTGCGGGACCGCGATGCGCTGAAGCGCTACGTCGAACACCCGGCCCATCAGGCAGCCGCCGGACAGTGGCGCGAATTCGCCACGTGGGTGATCGCCGACTACGAGTTCTGAGCCCCCTCCGCACCCTGCCCCACACCATTTTGGTGTGGGGTTTATGCGTAGTTACGCCCCAACTTGCCCTCAACACGGCGATATACGGTGCTTGCACACAGTGCACATGTCTTGTGATGCTATGACCGCTTTTGACGGATGAGTTGACCGTGGTTGACCGAGGAAAGGGGTGGCGCGACCGTGCCTGCCAGTACAGCGCCTCAGGCTCCGCCCCAGCAGATCCAGCACAGCCAACAGGGCCAGCAGAGCCGTCCGGGCTCCCAGCTCCCCCCGCTGCCCCCGGAGACCGCCCCCGACCCCGCCCCGGACGCCGCCCCGGCCAGGAGTCGCGGCGCCGACACCCGGGCACTGACCCAGGTGCTGTTCGGCGAGCTCAAGGTGCTGGACCCCGAGACTCCCGAGCACAGCCGGGTGCGCGGGGCGCTCATCGAGGCGAACCTGCCGCTCGTGCGGTACGCCGCCGCCCGCTTCCGCAGCCGCAACGAGCCGATGGAGGACGTCGTCCAGGTCGGCACGATCGGTCTGATCAACGCCATCGACCGGTTCGACCCGGACCGCGGGGTGCAGTTCCCGACCTTCGCGATGCCGACCGTCGTCGGCGAGATCAAGCGGTACTTCCGTGACAACGTCAGGACCGTCCACGTGCCGCGTCGGCTGCACGAGCTGTGGGTCCAGGTCAGCGGGGCCACCGAGGACCTCACCACGGCCCACGGGCGGTCCCCCACGACCGCCGAGATCGCCGAGCGCCTGCGCATCTCCGAGGGCGAGGTACTGGCCTGCATCGAGGCGGGCCGGTCGTACCACGCGACCTCGCTGGAGGCGGCCCAGGAGGGCGACGGCCTACCGGGCCTGCTCGACCGGCTCGGATACGAGGACCCGGCCCTGGCCGGCGTCGAGCACCGGGACCTCGTACGGCATCTGCTCGTACAACTGCCCGAACGCGAGCAGCGGATTCTGCTGCTTCGCTACTACAGCAATCTGACGCAATCGCAAATCAGCGCGGAATTGGGTGTGTCCCAGATGCACGTGTCGAGACTGCTGGCCAGAAGCTTCGCGCGGCTTCGATCCGCAAATCGAATCGAAGCGTAAGCAGAACGGGCACTCCCGCAGGATGGCCGAAAAGCCGCACACCCCCTCTTTCCTGCGCAGATTTGTCGACTTGGCGCTACAGCGTGTTGCCGACATGTGACATTCTGCTGGAACCGCGTTTGCCGCAGCTCCGCCACCGGTATTCAGGTGGAGGCTGCTTCCTCCGAACGGGAGCGCCCGCCGCTACCGTCCGCGACCTCAAGGGGGTGGCATGTCCGCAGAACAGGGCAGCTCAAAGGTGCTCACCAAAGCAGTGCCCGCCGTGCTCGACCACGTGGCCAAGCCGGCAATCGTGTCGCAGCCGGAAGTCATCGACACACGCACTCTGTCCCGCTCCCTCTTCCTGCGGCTTGCCGCCCTTGAGAAGAACACCCCGGAGCATACGTACGTTCGAGACACCCTCATTGAGCTCAACCTCCCCCTGGTGCGCTATGCATCGGCCCGATTCCGCAGCCGGAACGAGCCGATGGAGGACATCGTCCAGGTCGGCACGATCGGGCTGATCAAGGCGATCGACCGGTTCGACTGCGAACGCGGGGTGGAATTCCCCACGTTCGCGATGCCGACGGTGGTCGGTGAGATCAAGCGCTTCTTCCGCGACACCAGTTGGTCGGTGCGGGTGCCGCGCAGGCTGCAGGAGTTGCGGCTCGCGCTGACCCGGGCCAGTGACGAGCTCGCGCAGAAGCTCGACCGCTCGCCGACCGTCCCCGAACTCGCCGTGGTGCTGGGGGTGTCGGAGGAGGACGTCGTGGACGGCCTCGCCGTCGGCAACGCCTACACCGCCAGTTCGCTGGACTCGCCCTCCATCGAGGACGACGGCGGCGAGGGGTCGCTGGCCGACCGGCTGGGATACGAGGACACGGCGCTGGAAGGCGTCGAGTACCGCGAGTCCCTCAAGCCGCTGCTGGCCAAACTGCAGCCTCGGGAGCGCCAGATCATCATGCTCCGGTTCTTCGCCAACATGACCCAGTCGCAGATCGGCGAAGAGGTCGGCATCTCCCAGATGCACGTCTCACGCCTGCTGACCCGCACGCTCGCCCAGCTCAGGGAAGGGCTCATCGCGGACTGAGCGGACGGTTCACCGCTGGGACCCGAGTGACAGGCAGTCAGTCCTGCTGACGGGGTTTCCAATTGACGGAGCGTCAGACAAACTGGCGCGATGCGACGTCATGGTCTGATATACGGCCGCCGGGGTGCCGCGCTGGGCGCCTCGGTGGCTGTGCTGTGTCTGGGCGGGGTTCTGGCCGCGTGCGGTGGCGAGGGCGACGACAACGGCTATGCGGCGGTCGGCGCCGCGGGCCCGTCACCGGAGCGGGCGCCGGGCAGGGCCGTACCGCCCGACGGCGAGGTCGAGCTGGTGCCCCTCGACGACGACGGGGCTCGGGGCGGCGGCAGCGGCAAGCACCCCGCCGAGGGCCAAGGCCCGGGCGGGTCGACGGCCGGCGGTACGGGCAAGGGCGCGCCCGGCGCCGCGGGTGACGGCGGCTCGGACGGGAAAGCGGCGGCCCCGGACGCACCCGGCAGCTCCGGAAGGCCCGCCGCACCGGGCAGCGGTGGATCGGCCCCCGGTCGTACGGGCGGCGGCGCCGGTGGCAGTGGCCCGTCCGGCGGTCAGACCGCCCCCGGCTCACCGGGAACCGGCTCACCGGGAACCGGCTCACCCGGCACCGGGCCGCCCGGCACGGGATCGCCGGGCACCGGCCCCGGATCGCCGCCCGCCACCACGCCTCCGCCCCCGCCCGCGCCCGCCGCGCTCAAGGTGGGCGAGCCCGCGCGCGCGGGCGCCGGGAAGCGGTGGTGCGAGAAGGTGACCGTGCGGTTCAGTAATACCGGTGGCTCACCGGTGCGGTCCGGCAGCGTCACCTTCGCGACGCACATCATCGGCGCGCTGGGCGTCGACTGGGGCACCCGTTATTCGGCGCAGCCGCTGCCCGGACCGATCGCGGCGGGCGCGGCCGTGAACAGGACGTACACCGTGTGCGTGGATGCCTGGCGGGTGCCGCTGGGCATGCGCGTGGAGACCCAGGACGTCACCGCCGACTGGAAGTGACGCCGCCGTTGGCCTCATGAGCGCCGCGGGGAGCCACCCGGACCAGGAGTGACGCCGGGAGCGCCCCGAGGCGGCTGCGGGGCGCCGGCCGTCGGGCCCGCTCCCGCAGCGGCCACCGGGGCGGCCGACGGGACGATCAGCCGAGCGCGAGCCAGGCGACCGCCGCGAGGACCACGATGACGGCGACGACGCCGACGATCAGTCCGGTCTTCGGGCCGCCCGAGGACACCGCCGCGGCCGGCTGCTGCCGCTGCGGCTCACCCTCGTCGACGAAGGCGCGGAACATCTGAGTGCTGCCCGCCGGGTCGCTGTGACCCTCGGGACCCTGGGGGGCTTGGGGGTTGTGTGCCATGGGGCAGGACCCTAGCGAAGAAGAGGCATCCCGCACACCCCGGCCCCCCGACCCTCGCGATCTGCGGCTTTACCGGCAGTACGGACGCCGTTGACCCGCGCCGCACGGAGGCTTTTGGGTTCCTTTACTCCCTGAGTCCCGAATTAGTTTGCCTGTAGCAACCAACCGCTTCTATGGTTGCCCTAAGCAACAAGATGAACGGAGGTGCCGATGGCCGCGCAGAGTCAGTACGCGGAACTGGCCCGGCAGCTCAGTGCCATCGGCGCCGTCAAACGCGATCTCGCCAAGATCCTCCCCGCACACTGCCCGGCAGGATCGGCCGCGGTGCTCACCCTTCTCGACCGTCATGGCGAGATGCGGATGAGCAGGCTGGCCGAGCTGCTCGCGGTCGACATGTCGGTAACCAGCCGGCACGTCGCCCATGTGGCGGACCGCGGCTGGATCGACCGGGCCCCCGACCCGGGGGACAGGCGTTCGCGCATCCTGCGGCTGAGCCCGGCGGGCCGGGCGCTCCTGGAGGAACTCTCCGAGCGCTACACCGCGACGCTCGCCGGCGCCCTGGACGACTGGTCCGACGACGAGGTCGGCCAGCTCAACATCATGCTGGCCCGCCTGCGCAACAGCTTCGGCGACTGCCGGGCACGGGCCCCGCACCACTTCGAGCAGGACGGTGGCTCCGAGGCCCGGAAGCCCGCGGTACCCGTAACACCTGCATCACCCGCAACACCCGCGTAAAGCAAAGGAATTCAATGGCTACGACCACACCAGTCGGTGTGCGGGGCGGCCACGCCAAGCAGGGGACACATCACTCCTCCGACGGCGCGCCGATGACACACCGGCAGATCATGGAAGCCCTCACCGGCCTGCTGCTCGGCATGTTCGTCGCGATGCTGTCGTCGACCATCGTGTCGAACGCCCTTCCCGAGATCATCAAGGATCTCGACGGCACCCAGAGCGCGTACACCTGGGTCGTCACCGCCGCACTTCTCTCCATGACCGTGACCACCCCCCTGTGGGGCAAGCTGGCCGACCTCTTCAGTAAGAAGCTGCTGGTCCAGATAGCACTGGTCATCTTCGTGATCGGATCGGCGCTCGCCGGTCTGTCACAGAACACCGGCACCCTGATCGCCTTCCGAGTACTCCAGGGCATCGGCACCGGCGGTCTGGTCGCCCTCACCCAGATCGTGATCGCCGCGATGATCTCGCCGCGTGAGCGCGGCAGGTACGCCGGTTACATCGGCGCCACCTTCGCCGTCGCCACCGTCGGCGGCCCGCTGCTCGGCGGTGTCATCACCGACACCGAGTGGCTCGGCTGGCGCTGGTGCTTCTACGTCGGTGTGCCGTTCGCGGCCATCGCCCTGGTCCTCCTCCAGAAGACCCTCAAGCTTCCGGTCGTCCGCCGCAAGGTGAAGATCGACTGGCTCGGTGCCTTCTTCCTCGCCGCCTCCGTCTCCCTGCTGATGATCTGGGTGACCCTCGCGGGCGACAAGTACGAGTGGAACTCCTGGCAGACGTACGCGATGCTCGGCGGCACGCTCGTGCTCGGCCTGCTCTTCCTCCTGGTCGAGACGAAGGCCAAGGAGCCGCTGATCCCGCTGCGCTTCTTCCGTAACCGCACGATCGCGCTCACGTCCTTCGCGAGCCTCTTCGTCGGTGTCGCGATGTTCGGCTCGACCGTCTTCCTGAGCCAGTACTTCCAGCTGGCCCGGGACAAGTCGCCGACGATGTCCGGCGTCATGACGATCCCGATGATCGCCGGTCTCTTCATCTCCTCGACGGTCTCCGGCCAGATCATCACCAAGACGGGCCGCTGGAAGGGATTCCTGGTCGGCGGCGGTGTCGGTCTCGTCGCGGGTCTCGGCCTGCTCAGCACCATCAGGTACGACACCGACTACTGGCAGGTCGCCATCTACATGGCGGTGCTCGGCCTCGGTCTCGGCATGATGATGCAGAACCTGGTGCTCGCCTCGCAGAACCAGGTGGAGCCGCACGAGCTCGGCGCGGCCAGCTCGCTGGTCACCTTCACCCGCTCCCTCGGTGGCGCGGTCGGCGTCTCCGCGCTCGGCGCGGTGCTGTCCAACCGCATCGCCCACTACGTGGAGGACGGCCTCACCGCCCTGCACATCAAGCCCAGCGCCGGTGGCGGCAACACCATCCCGGACGTGGACGCCCTGCCCGCACCGGTCAGGACCGTCGTGGAGAGCGCGTACGGGCACGGGGTCGCCGACCTCTTCCTGTACGCGGCGCCGATCGCGCTGATCGGCCTGATCCTGGTGATGTTCGTCAAGGAGGTCGCCTTGAAGTCGTCCGACGGCCCGGCCGCACCCGCCGAGCCCGCCAACGGCCCGGCCGGTGAGACCACCGGTGAGCTGCTTGGCGAAGAGGCCGCCGGAGTGGCCGGATTCCAGGTCCGCGACCCGGCCCAGGACTCCACCGCGTCGTTCGCGGCCACGCCGCCGACCGGCAGGACCCTGCACGGCACGGTCCGTACCGCAGAGGGAACAGCCGTGTCGCACGCCGCGGTCACGCTGATCTCGCTGGCCGGACGGCAGTTGGGCCGCACCGCGGCCCAGGACGGCCGGTACGCGCTGGACGCCCCGGCAGCCGGTTCGTACGTACTGATCGCCTCCGCCGACGGCTTCCAGCCGCAGGCGTCCACGGTGGTCGTCGGCGACGAGCCCGTCGCGTACGACATCCTGCTGTCCGGTACGAGCGGACTGCTCGGCACCGTGCGCACCACGGACGGCGGGCTGCCCGTCGAGGGCGCCATGGTCGTGGTGACCGATGTGCGCGGCGATGTGCTGGCCACCGGAAAGTCCGGCAGCCAGGGCGAGTTCACCTTCGGTGAGCTGATCCCCGGCTCGGTGACCATCGCGGTGAACGCGGCCGGTTTCCGGCCGATGGCACTGCCGGTGGACATCGGCGGCCAGGGCGTCACCCGGATCGAGGTCGCGCTGCAGTCCGGCGCGCTGGTCCAGGGCACGGTACGCGGCGGCGCCGACCGGCGTCCGCTGGCCGACGCCCGCGTGACGCTGATGGACGCGGCCGGGAACGTCGTCGCCACGTCGACCACCGGGGACGACGGGGCGTACGCCTTCGCCGACCTGAACTCGGGCGAGTACACGGTCGTCGCGACCGGCTACCCGCCGGTGGCGGGCGCGCTGACGGTCGCGGGCCGCGGCGTCGACGGCCACGACATCGAGCTCGCCCACCCGGGCGAGTAGCCCTCACAGGCACCCTCAGGCCCCCCTCGGCGGGGCCGCGCTCCGAGCGGAGGCGCGGCCCCGGCCGAGCGGGTGGAAATGGGCCCCGGAAGCGGCGGCGGGCAGGGGACGGCCCGCCGCCCCGTCCGGGGCCCGCATCATTTCGGCAAGGAGAGAAAACGGGATGGGACTTCGCGCACAGGTAAGGACCCGCGACGGTTGGGCCGTACAGCACGCGGTGGTGACCGTGACCGACATGACGGGCACCCAGGTGCTGCGGGCCGACGCGGACGGGGAGGGCGCGGTAAGGACCGACGCCCCCTTGCCCTCCGGTCCTTACACGGTGGTCGTGACGGCCGCCGGTTACGCCCCCGCCGCCTCGACCGCGCTCGTCACGGCGAGCGGCCGGGCGGACGCGGGCACCTTCGTGCTGGCCCGTCAGGGCGGCGTCGAGCTGCCGCCACCGGGCCCCTGGACCATCGACCCGGCGCACTCCTCGGTGGCCGCGGTCGCCCAGCACCTGGGCATCTCCAGCGTGCACGGCCGGTTCACCGGATTCGGCGGGCGCATCGAGATCGCCGAGGACCTGGGCACGTCACGGGTCGACGCGGTCATCGGCGCGGCGAGCATCGACACGGGCAACGGCATGCGCGACGGACACCTGAAGTCGCCCGACTTCCTGGACGTGGAGCAGTTCCCCGAGATCACCTACAGCGGTACGGGCATCACCCCGGCCGGGCCCGACCGGTGGACCGTGCACGGCGAGCTGACCCTGCACGGGGTCGCGCGCCCGGTCGAGCTGGACCTCAGCTACCTGGGGACGGGCCCGGACCCGTGGGGCGGCGTACGGGCGGCCTTCCGCGCGACGGCCGAACTGCGCCGCGAGGACTTCGCCATCAACTACAACCAGGTGGTCCAGGCGGGCATCTCGGCGATCGGCGCGACGCTGCGGGTCGAGCTGAACATCCAGGCGGTGCAGGGGGAGCAGCTGCCGCAGGCCTAGCCCCTCTCCTCCTCGCCGTTCTCCAGGCTGCACACGCACGGCCCCGCCTCGACGTCGTACTGCAGCCCGTCGAGGGCCGGCGCCAGGCCGTCGCTGCTGGCGGCGGTGACCAACCTGCCGCGCCTCCGCATGGTGACGCTGCACGAGTCGGTACCGCCGACCGCGTGCACGGCGAGCTCGGTCAGCTCCTGGAGGAAGGCGTCCAGGCCGTGCCAGTCGGAGAGGGCGCCGTGCGGCGGGGCGAGGTCGAAGCCGTGGCTCCACCCGGTCGCACCCGCCCTGCCGGCCGCCTCGGTCGCACCCGCCGTGTCCCTCATCCGCTTCGCGTGCCCCGGATCGGGTCACTCACCCGGGATGCCCTCCGGATGCGGCGGCCGTCACTCGGGTGTGGCCGCGTCGACGATGCGGGCCGCGATGTCGCGCAGCTTCACATTGCCCTGCTGCGAGGCCCGTACGAGATGCTCGAAGGCCTGTGCCGCGTCGATGTTCAGCCGCCCCATGAGGATGCCGGTGGCCTGTCCGATGACGTCCCGGGTGTGCATGGCCTCGGCGAGCTGCTCCTGCACGGCGGCGGTCTCCAGCGCGATGCCGATGTGCGCCGCCAGCAGCCGGGCGATGTGCGCGGCCCGGTCGTCGAAGGCCTGCGGCTTGCGGGCGTAGAGCGTCAGCACGCTGAAGCTGCGCTGGCGACCGCGCAGACGCAGGAACAGGCCGGACCGGAGGTTGGCCGCGGCGAGTGCCGGGCCGCAGCCCTCCCACGCCGTGGTGTCGTCGATCCGCATGACGGGCGCGGACCGGAGCCCGTCCCAACTGCCGTACGACGCGTCGGCGTCGATGACCCGTACGGTCTCGTCGGTCCAGGCGACCGTGGAGACGCTGCCGGTGCGTTCGACGACGGAGATGCCCGCGCAGTCGGCGCCGGGAACGATCTTCTCGGCCAGCTGTACCGCGGTACGCAACGTGTCGTCCCGGCCCCTGGCCTCGTGCAGGCCGACCGCGGCGGCGGTCAGTGCGTCGGCCAGGACCAGGTCGACGGCGCCGACGAAAGCGGCGGAGGAATCAGGAGAAGAATCGGCATATTCATGCTGATTTTCAGAAATGTCGGACGCAGTCACCACGAACCTCTTCGGCGAGCACGGCCTGGATGAAGCCATGCGCTGGAGAGCTCCGCAGCACATTCCCGACTGCGAGCAAAGGACGGACAGATTCTATCCGCTTCCCGACCGCCTCGAAGCAATAGGGCACACGCTCCACCGAACAGGTTCACCCGTGCTGAAATGGAGCTCCGGGTCAGGAAGCGGCCGACATCCGCACAACGAGGACGCCGGTCGGGTGAGGCCTCCTCCCATGCTCCTGAACCCCTGTGATCTTCCGCACTGCACCCTGGTGAAGCTGCCGCGCGAGATCGACCTCGGCAACTCGCCCCAACTGCACGCGGACCCCGCCCGGATCATCGACGAGCGGACCGGTTCTCTGCACGTCCTGGTCCTGGACCTCACGCACACGACGTTCATCGACACCCGGGGCGTCGAACTCATCACCGCGAGCGAGGAGCGCCTCCGGAAGCGGGGCGCGCCACCTGCGGCTCGCGGTCACCGAGCCGCAGGTGGCGCGGATTCTGGCGCTGACCAATCCGCGCCGGGACGTGCCGGCCTACGCGAGCGTGGCCGAGGCGGTCACGGGCAGGCCGTGGGAGGTCCCGGGACCACGGAGCACCGAGTCGTAGGGTCGCCCCATGACACCGAACATCGCGACCAATACGGCAGTGGAACTCGACCGGTTGCTGGAGTTCGTACGGCCCAGGCACCGGGCGATCCTGCTCACCACCCGCGCGGACGGCACCCCGCAGGGCTCGCCGTTGACGTGCGGCGTGGACGACGCGGGTCGGCTGGTCGCCTCGACCTACCCCGAGCGCGCCAAGACCCGCAACGCCAAACGGAACCCGCGGGCGAGCGTGATCGTCCTGTCGGACGACTGGAACGGGCCCTGGGTGCAGATCGACGGATCGGCGGAGGTCATCGACACCCCGGATTCGGTGGAGCCGCTCGTCGAGTACTTCAGGAACATCTCGGGGGAACACCCGGACTGGGACGAGTACCGGGCCGCCATGCTCAAGCAGGGCAAGTCGATCATCCGGATCACACCGGAGCGCTGGGGCCCAATCGCCACGGGCGGCTTCCCGGCGCGTCTCGCGACGGAGTAGCGGGGAGCGGGTGGGGTGCGGAGGGATACGGCCACCCTCACTCCCACTCACATACCCGGTTTGATCAAATACCCAGCGCCGCGCCGGGTGTGGATCATCGGCTCCCGGCCCGCATCGATCTTCCTGCGCAGATACGAGATGTACAGCTCGACGACATTGGCATGGCCGCCGAAGTCGTAGTTCCACACCCGGTCGAGGATCTGCGCCTTGCTCAGGACACGGCGCGGATTGCGCATCAGGAAGCGCAACAGCTCGAACTCCGTCGCGGTGAGATGGATCCCGTCGCCGCCCCGCGAGACCTCGTGGCTGTCCTCGTCGAGCGCCAAGTCGCCCACTGTCAGCACCGATTCGCTCCGTACGGCCGCCGCCGCGGTCCCCGACCGCCGGATCAGCCCGCGCAGCCGGGCCACGACCTCCTCCAGGCTGAACGGCTTGGTGACGTAGTCGTCGCCGCCCGCCGTCAGCCCCGCGATCCGGTCCTCCACGGAATCCCTGGCCGTCAGGAACAGCACGGGTACGTCGGGCAGTTCGCAGCGCAGCCGCCCGAGGACGGCGAGCCCGTCCATGTCGGGCAGCATCACGTCGAGTACGACCGCGTCGGGCCGGAAGTCGCGCGCCGAACGCACGGCCCCAGCCCCGTCACCGGCGCTGCGGACCTCCCACCCCTCGTAACGCAGGGCCATGGACAGCAGCTCGGCGAGGGACGCCTCATCGTCCACGACGAGCACCCGCACGGGGCTGCCGCCGGGCCTGAGCAGTTCGGTACGCATGCGGCCAGCCTGGGCCCGGCCTCTGAGAGCGCCCTTTCCCATTCCTGTGAATCCCCTGAGAAACGCACGCCGCGCACCACGTCACACCGCGCCGCGGTGCGCCCCTCTCACAGTCCGAACAACCGCGCCGCGTTCCGGTAACAGACCGCCCGAAGCCAGTCGTCCCCCAGCCCCAGCCGCTCAAGCGCCTCCAGCTGGTGCCCATAGGCGTACGGAATATTGGGAAAGTCGGTCCCGAGCAGAATCCGGTCCCCCAGATCGGCCAGCCGCCCCCGCTCGCCCGCCGGAAAGGGCGTGAAGCGCTCGGAGAAGTCGGTGAAGGCCATGGTCGTGTCGAGCCTGACCTCGTCGTACCGCTCGGCGAGGTCGAGGAAGTCGGTGTACTCCGGCATCCCCATATGAGCCACCACGAGCCGCAGCCGCGGATGCCGCGCCAACAGCCGGCCGATCGGCTCCGGCCCGGTGTGCTTGCCGGGCGCGGGCCCGGACCCGCAGTGCGTCACCACGGGGATCGCGGCCTCCGCCAACAACCCCCAGGCCGGATCGAGCAACGTGTCGTTCGCGTCGTACGCCCCGACCTGAATGTGCGACTTGAAGACCCGCGCCCCACGCTCGACGGCCTCCCGTACGTACGCCTCCACCCCTTCCTCCGGAAAGAGCGTCGCCGTATGCAGGCATTCGGGGGTCCTGGCGGCGAAATCGGCCGCCCACCCATTGAGCCATTGCGCCATCCCGGCCTTGTGCGGATAGACCATGGAGGTGAAGTGCCGTACCCCGAATTCCCGGAGCAGCGCGACGCGTTCGTCCTCCTCGTGGCGATAGGTGATGGGCCAGGCCATGCCGGTCAGCGGCCCGGCGGCGTCGAAATAGGCCCACACCTTCTTGAGCACGCGGTCGGGCATGAAGTGCGTGTGTACGTCGATGATCCCCGGCAGCCCGAGCCGCTCCCAGAACCGCACGACGGCAGGCTCGGCGCGGATCGAGGGGGTCGGTTCTTCCGCCGCGACAGGTTGCATGCTCATAACACTCACCCTCGGCTCCCCGCACCGCCCTGTCCACCCTCAGGACCCACAAGACGCACGGGGACGCACAGCCGAGCCGACGAGACGCCTCGGCCGGACCGGCCGGCCGCACTCCTGGCACCCGCGTTGCCCCCGGTCCCCCTCTCGGAAGAGGGTCAGAAGAGCCCTTCCTGCACCGATCCGTCACCCGCGGCCTCAACCTCCCGCACCGGCACGGTAGTCACCCCGCCCCCGCCGGTCAGCGCCCACCCGGACATGAGCCGCGTGTCCAGCACAAGCACCCCGCCCTCCGTACCGGCTGTCGTCTCCACGAGATGCAGATCGGGCCCGGCCGCCGCCACCAGCCGCCCCGCCACGACCCCGCCCGCGGTCAGCTCGCTCACCACCCGCGTCAGCGGCGCCAGCCCCGCCAGCGCGAAGGCCCCGGAGTGGTCCACTGCCTCGAACGTCACCCGCTCCAGCGAATCCGGCCACCCGTCCAGCGCCACGGCCCGCCGATGCAACTCCCCGATCTCCGCGACCCGCTCGGGCCACCCGGGCAGGTCGTGCCGCACGGCCCGCTTCTTCGCGTACGGAATCCGGTCGGGCACCCCGAGCGCGGCCCGCAGCAGCTCCTCGGTCCGCCGCGCCGCCATCAGAGGCCCCCGCCCGAGCCAGCTGAACGCCACGGCCCCCTGCTCCAACAGGCGTACGGATCCGCGCTCCTCGGCGGTGATCCCGACCTTGGCCATCCCCGCCCCGAACCACGCCAGGTACACCCGGTACGTCCGCGGATCGTCGGGTACCCCGTCGGCCGCGACCGAGAACGCCCGGTCCAGCCGCGCACACTCCGCACACCGCGCCTGCGAGGCCCGCCCCGCGACCACAGTCCCGAGCGGACACGCATTTCCCCGCGCCCCCACGCAGCGGCGCTCGCCCACGACCCGAAAGCCGATCTCCTTCCCGTACGACAGCGGGCTCACCCGCCCGCGGTCCCACCGCAGCACAGGCACCCCGTCGGGCCACCCGAGCCCCGCACTTCGCCACTCCACAGCCGCACCCCCTCTCAGCACCTCGGCCAAGGAAGAACGTAGACGGGTGCGCCATCGGCGTCGGACCCGGTCTGCCGCATGCGGCCGCGCTTGATCAGCATGCGCACGCAGTCATGGGCACGGGCCTGCGGCAGCCCGGTGCGCACCGCGATCTCCTCCAGCCGAGAGTGCGCCCCGCCCCGCAGGAGCGCCGGGGGCCAGGTACGCGGCCACCGCGTGGACGTCTTCGGTGACCACCAGGGTCTTCGCCTGCCAGAGAGCAAGCAGCTCCTGCGGCGTCATCGCGGGCCCGTCGGCCTCGGCGGCGACGGGCTGGAAGCGGTCGGCGACCCGGTCCAGCGAGTCGGCGATGCGATGCAGCGCGTGGGCCATCGAGTCCTGGCTACGACTGACCTGGGTCCGCATGTCCTGCTCGTAGATCGAGCATCACCTCCACCTCGAACCTAGGCACGAGCGAACGCAACTCCCGCGGTTCAAAAAGAAGTTCACTCGATGGGTGACAGGAAGCGTCAATTCCGCGGCGGAACCGAGCCCGGCGAACGGTCAGGAGGCCTGGCCCTCGGCGGCGTCGGTCCGCGCCTGGTCCGCCAGTCGGCGCTCGGCCTCGTCCCAGCTGATCGGCAGTTCCTCGACCGGGACCTCCCAGAAGGTGAACGTCGAGCGGAGCATGGTCGGGCGCAGCCCGGTCATGATGCCGCGGTGCGGCTCGGCCTGCGCGTACGCGTGGATCGCGTCCCGGCTCTCCCACGCGGACAAGGTGCGGAAGACGCGCTTCGTCGGCCGCGCGACGAGAGAAGCCCCGAACACTCCCGGCGCGGACTGCAGCTGCCGCCACGCGGCGAACGACTTGAGGAAGAAACGCGGTACGTCCTTGAGCGACCGCACCTCGAAGGTGGAGGCCATGACAACGGCGCGGGTGTGCGGCGGGGCGGGGTTGGGCGTGACCCAGGGCACTGTCGGCATCGCACTTCTCACCTTCGTAGATTGGGTAGTGGCAGTATCCATATTAGAGAGTGTCACTCTCTAATTGCTAGACGAGAGCGAGAAACAGGTGCGGATTTCCGAGCTGGGCCGCCGCAGCGGGGTGCCGATCACGACCATCAAGCACTACCTGCGCGAAGGCCTGCTGCCCCCCGGCCGGGCGACGTCCGCGACCCAGGCCGAGTACGGGGAGCCGCACCTGCGCCGCCTCCGGCTGGTCCGCGCACTCATCGGCGTTCGAGGACTGTCGGTCGACACCACCAAGGAACTGCTGAGAGCGGTGTCGGAGAACGAGACCGACACCCACCAACTGCTCGGCCTGGTCCTGGGCGCGAGGCCGGCCACCGGGCCAGGACCCGGAACCGTTGCCGTCGACGCCGACCCCGACCCCGACCCCGACCCCGACACCACCACCGCCACCACGGCCGACATCGGCACCGACGCACTGCTGACGGAGATGGGCTGGTCGGTCTCGGAACACGCCCCCGCCAAGGAAGTCGTCGCGACGACCTTGGAGACCCTGCGCTCCCTCGGCATGGACTACGACTGGCGGTCCCTCGTCCCCTACGCCGCCCTCGCCGAGCGCACCGCGGCACTGGACCTCGACCAACTGACCGAGACCGCCGACCCCCTCGAACGGGCCGAACGGGCCGTACTGCTGACCGTGTTGCTGGAGCCCGCGCTGCTGGCCCTGCGACGCCTGGCCCAGGAGGACGAGTCGGCCAAGCGCTACGGCACCGGCTGACCCGGTTGCCGCACCTCACCGACCGCGGCTACGACAAAGCCCCCGCCCGGATGACCCGGCGGGGGCTTTGACCTGCTGTGCACTCGGCAGGATTCGAACCTGCAACCTTCTGATCCGTAGTCAGATGCTCTATCCGTTAAGCTACGAGTGCTTGGCGTTCGGGGCGTTTCTTGCCCCGTCTGCGTTGCGAGAACAACATTACATGACCTGCGCCGCCATACGAAATCCATTACCCGCACCCCATGTGAGCTGCGGAAACAGCCTTCTGGGCGCCCCTTGCGCGAGCCCTCGAAGAGCACTCGAACGGCCCTGGGTGACGAGGGACGGCCGTGGACGGCCGAAGCCCCGGTCCTGGGGACCGGGGCTTCGGTGATCACACGCGGAGGCGGAGGGATTTGAACCCTCGATGGGCTTTAAGACCCAAACCGCATTAGCAGTGCGGCGCCATAGACCGGACTAGGCGACGCCTCCAGCACACTCTCTCGCCTGCGCGAGTGGGTGCGTGCAGATGATGTCACAGCCTTGCGGGCTGTCACCAATCGCTGCCCACGGTACTAGGCGGCCCTGCCGCAGAGCAAAACCGTTCCTGTTGCGCAACGCCGGGGGCTGTGGCGCGTTAGAGGGAGCAGGGAGTCCCGTTCCTTCGTGTTCCCGCGCACCCCCCACGTCCTAGGAGCCCGCATGCTGCGCCGCCTCGTTCTCACCGCCGCCGCGTCCGTCGCCGCGCTGTCCGTCACCGCGCCCGGCGCCCTCGCCGTCGGCGCTCCCCTCCCCGTGCCGCTGATCCACGCCGGGGAGGACCTGCTCACCGTGACCACATCCGAGACCGGGAGCCCGGAAGCCGACGCGACGTACAAGCTTCAGTGCGGGCCCGCCGGGGGCAGCCACCCGCGGGCGCAGGCCGCCTGTGACCGGCTCGGGGAGCTGGCCGGGCAGGGCAGGGACCCCTTCGCGCCGACGCCCGAGGGGCAGATGTGCACGCAGCAGTACGGCGGGGCCGCCACCGCCCGGGTCACCGGGATCTGGCAAGGGCGGCCCGTCGACGCCGTCTTCGGCCGCGGCGACGGCTGCGAGATCTCCCGCTGGAATTCCATGACCCCGGTGCTGCCGGTGCTTCCCGTCGCGCCGGTCCTGCCGAAAGCCCTGTCCCAGTAGCCGTCACAGCGCCCAGTGCGCGGCTCCCGGTGCGCAGCTCCCGCGTCCGTTCCTGACGCCCCTGCCAGGAACGGGCGCAGGAACAGACACAGGGGGGCAGGAACGGACACTCAAAGCGGTCCGGGCAGCCCTTCCGGCGGCGGTTCCGGCCCCGGTGACAGGGGACTCGTACCAGGTCACGACGGGTGCGACGGGCCCAGTTGTGCGCCCGCGCGCACACAACCTCGGTGAGAGCTCCCCCTCATCCGCCGTCACGCGGCCTTCCCCTGCCTTTAGACTCCCTCCAGTGACAGCACGCGAACCCAGGGGCAAGATGGGAGCGGCTGTCGGCAAGGTGCAGTAGTCAGGGAGGAACAGTCGTCGTGAGCAGCAGGCCATCCCGAGGCGCTGCTCGCCTCGCGGCGATACTCGACGCGCTCCCGGACGGGCTGTTGCTCGTCAATTGCAACGGCACCGTCGTGAACGCCAACACCATCGCTCTGGAGACGTTCGAGTCGCCGGGCACCGGACTGGTCGGGCGCGGGCTGCTCGATCTGTTGCCGGGGTTCGACTCGAAGCTGATCCCGGGGTCGATGCGGCGGGCGGACGGCGCCGACGAGCAGGGGCGTACGAAGCCCACCAGGATGATGGCGCGGCGCACCGACGGGACAGAGCTCCCGGTCGAGGTGACCAGCGCGAATCTGGCGGACGGCGGCGACGCCTTCCGGGACGCGCACTACGACCGGCAGAGCTTCACCGGCGACGAGCTCCTGATGCTCGTCGTACGGGACCTGTCGGGCGCCATGG
This sequence comes from Streptomyces sp. A5-4, assembly GCF_051131715.1. Taxonomy (NCBI): domain Bacteria; kingdom Bacillati; phylum Actinomycetota; class Actinomycetes; order Kitasatosporales; family Streptomycetaceae; genus Streptomyces; species Streptomyces sp. A5-4. Next base: position 3,780,840 of record NZ_CP178591.1, read on the forward strand.
ACACCGAGGCGGAGCTGGCCCGTTCGCAGCGCCAGACCGAGATGATCCTGCGGGCCGCATCGGAAGGTGTGGTCGGTACGGACACGGACGGCCGGGTCGTCCTGGTCAATCCGGCCGCCGCGCAGATCCTCGGCTACCGGGCGAGCGACCTGGGTGGCAGGGAACTGCACCCGCTCGCCGTGCACTCGCGCGCCGACGGCACCCCCTTCACGTACGAGGAGTCACCGCTCGCCGACACCCTCAAGTCCGGGCGCAAGCACCGGGTGCGCGGGCAGGTGCTGTGGGCGAAGAACGGCAAGGCCGTTCCCGTCGACCTGACGACCGCTCCGGTGCGCGACGGTGACCAGCTCGTCGGCGCGGTGATGACCTTCACGGACCGCCGCCCGTACGACGAACTGATCGAAGAGCACGCCGAAGCGCTCGCACGCGAAACCCGGCTGCACGACGAACTGGTCGAAAAGCACACCGAAGCGCTCGCACGGGAAACTCAGATCCGTGACGAACTGATCGAGAAGCACGCCGAGGCGCTCGCCCAGGAGACCTCGCGGTACGAGGAGATGGCCGGTCGGCAGGCCCAGCTGACCGCCGTCCTGGGCGACTCGCTGCGCGGGCCGCTGGAGGAGCTGCGCGGCGAGCTGGGGGCGCTCGCCGCCGACCCGGCGGGCCAGCTGTGGCCCGAGGCGAACCAGATCCTGCACCACCTGGCCGCCGGATACGCCCGGATGACCACCCTCGTCGACAATGTGCTCGGCTTCCAGCGGCTCATGGCGGGCACGGCGCGGCTGGACAAGCAGAAGGTGCTCCTCGACGCGGTCGTGGCGGCCGGTGTGGAAGGTGCCATCGAGCTGATCGGGCCGGGCCGTGCGCAGTTCGCGGTGCACGCGCCCCCGATAGAGGCCGAGGTGGACGCGGTCCGGCTGGCGAAGGCTCTCGCGCATCTGGTCGCCGACGTGGCCGGGGTCGACTCGACGGGCAAGGCGCCCGCCGCGCCGGCCGGCGGCGGCTACCTGGACTCGACGATCGTGGTGGCGGCGGCGCAGCGCGGCGACGTCGTACGTATCGAGGTGCGCGGGCCGTACGCCGGGGGAGACCCGGTGCACGAGCCCATCGTGCGGGGCATCGTGCAGGCGCACGGTGGCGTGCTGCAGACGCACGAGGTGCCGGGGATGGGCGGGAGTGCGTACGTACTCGAAGTCCCCCTCGGCGACGGTGCGGGGACGGTCGCCGTCGCGGTGCCGCAGCCCACGGGCCGGGACGACGCGCCCGTCTCGGCGCACCTGCCGGGACAGCAGACGGGTACGGACGGGGCCGGGCGGCGCGCCCGGCGGGCCTCCACCGACGCGTTCCTCGGCAACGAGCAGCACGAGAGCGGCGCGAGCGACACAAGCGGAGAGAGCAGCCGGAACGGGCGGTCGGGCGAGAGCCCCGCTGCCGGTGCCGATGGGGAGCAGGTCCCGCCGACCGGTCGGCGCAGGGCGCGGCGCGATGCGCCGGAGGAGTCCGCCGACGGTCAGCAGCAGCGCATTCCGGCCCAGAATTCGGGCGAGGGTTCCGGGCCCGGCTCGGGCGGCACCGGGCGCAGGCGTGGCCGGCCCAGCCAGGTCGAGGAGCCGACGGGCGCCGCCGGCGGGGTCGGCAGTGACGTGGAGCTGCGTGCCATCGCTCCCGCCGGCCGGGTCCCGGCGCCTTCCGAGGGCTCGGTCGTGACAGCCGCCGAGGGGGCGCACGGCACCGGGCGCGCGGCGCTCGGCGAGACGGTGCCGCCCCAGGGCGTGCCCACCGATGCCCCGAGCCCGACAGGGCGCCGCGCACGACGTGGTGCGGAAGGGGCGTACGACGGCCCTCACGCGCTCCCCGCCCTCCCTGCCGCGCCCTCCGCCGGGAGCAACGCCCCACAGCAGCAGGCCCCGCAACAGCACACCCCGCAGCAACAGCAGGCAGCCGGACGGCGTGCCCGCAGGGCGCTCGCCCCGGCGCAGGAGCGGTCCGGCGAAGGACAGAGCCAGGCCCAGGGCGGTGCGCGGATCGCGTTCGCGCTGCCTCCGGCCGAGGCCGACCGCGTGCCGCCGACGGCCGGTGCGGCGGACGCCTCGCTGCCGGGTCGCCATGACGCCGCGCGGTCCGACCACGGCGCCGACCACACCCCGCCGCAGCCGCATCCGGTGACCAACCCGACGGGTCGGCGCAGGGCGCGGCAGGACGGGCAGCAGCAGCCCGCACAATCCCCGCAGCTCCCCGACGACGCCGCGCCGCAGAACGCACAGCCCGCACAGCCCGCACAGGCAACGCCGGCTGCTCCGGCGGCACATGTCACCCCGGACCCGCGCGAGGCCCCGGACGCACCCGACGCGCCCATCCACGACGCCGCTGTCGCCGCGCCCCAGAGCTGGGCCGCAGCCGGCGGGACGGCCCCCGTCGGGGCAACCACCACCGCGGTCGGGTCGACACAGACCTGGCCCGCGTCGGCGGGCGCGGACGCGCACGGGGACGACGAGGAGGACGGCGACGACGAGGGCGACAACGGCGGGAACCCCAACCCGCTCGCCCCAGCCACCACGCCCACCCCCGCCCCCGGGCACCCGCAGTCGCGCGCCGCACAGCCGTTGCCCCCGGCCCAGCCGCTGCCTGCCGAGGCGTCCACACCCGCGCCGGAGCCCGCCGACTCGACGCAGGGGCGCGCGTTCAGCGTGCGCACCCTCGGGCAGGGCATGCCCTTCGCGCAGCAGATCGCCCAGCAGCAGAACCAGACGCTCGGCTCCGGTCGTCGCCGCAAGCTCTCCGAGCGGCAGCAGGCGGAGCCGTCCCCGTCCGCCGAGTCCCCCGCACCGGACGACGAGCCCACCGCCCCCCGCCCCCAGCCCCAGGGCCCGCCCCACCAGCGGCTGCCGGCGCAGGCCGAGGGACGGGCGTACGCCATAGGAGCACCGGACGAGGGCTCCGAGGGCCCCGAGCCGCTGGACGGGCCCAACGGCGCCGTGGAGGTGGCCAATCGGCCCCAGCCGCGGCCCGTCGACGACGAACTGCCCCCCGAGCCGCTCGACAACCCTCGCCGTCTGCTGGTCTGGCCGGCCCCCGACGTCTCCACCCAGCAGGCGCTCAGCGACCGCGGCTACCGCCCGGTGATCGTGCACTCCCGTGAGGAGGTCGACGCACAGATCGCCGCCTTCCCCGCGGCTCTCTTCGTCGACCCGCTGACCGGGCCGATCACCCGTACCGCGCTCCAGTCCCTGCGCCGGGCGGCCGTCGCCGCCGAGGTCCCGGTGCTGGTCACGGCCGGGCTCGGGCAGGCGACGCGCGAAGCGGCGTACGGCGCCGACCCCGCCGTACTGCTGAAGGCACTCGCACCGCGCGACAGCGAGCAGCACCCGCCGCGCGTGCTGCTCATCGAGGAGCACGAGGAGATCGCGCTCGCGCTGACGGCGACGCTGGAGCGGCGCGGCATGCAGGTCGCACGCGCGGCGACCGACACCGAGGCGGTCACGCTGGCGACGCAGCTGCGGCCGAACCTGGTGGTGATGGACCTGATGCAGGTACGCCGCAGGCGCGCCGGGATCGTGGACTGGCTGCGGGCGAACGGGCAATTGAACCGCACCCCGCTGGTCGTCTACACCTCGGCCGGCCTCAGCGAGAACGAGCTTCCCCGGCTCGCCTCCGGCGAGACGGTCCTCTTCCTCGCGGAGCGCTCCACCAGCAGTGACGTGCAGGGCCGCATCGTGGACCTGTTGGCGAAGATCGGCACCAACTGAGCCGTAGGTACGTTGACATCGCGCGAGACGGCAGAAGGGCCCCGCACCGTCGCGGGGCCCTTCTGCCGTTCGTTCAGCGTCCGCCCCCGGAGGGCGGGGTCAGAGCTGCGTGACGTCCAGCTCGCCCGCCGCGTACTGCTTGCGGATCACCTTCTTGTCGAACTTGCCCACGCTGGTCTTCGGGACCGCCTGGATGATCGCCCAGCGCTCCGGCAGTTGCCACTTCGCGATCCGGCCGCCCAGGAACGATTTCAGCTCCTCGTAGCCCGCCGTCGCCCCTTCCTTCAGCACCACGGTGGCCAGGGGCCGCTCGCCCCACTTGTCGTCCGGCACGGCGACGACCGCCGCCTCCGCGACGTCCGGGTGGGCCATCAGCGCGTTCTCCAGCTCGACGCTGGAGATCCACTCGCCGCCGGACTTGATGACGTCCTTGGCCCGGTCGGTGAGGGTGAGGAAGCCGTCGGCGCTGATCACGCCGACGTCGCCGGTCTTGAGCCAGCCGTCCTCGCTGAACTTGTCGGCGGGCTTGAAGTCCTCGCCGCCCGCGCCGCCGTAGTACGCGCCCGCGATCCATGCACCGCGCACCTCCAGCTCACCGGCCGACTCACCGTCCCAGGCGAGACTCTCGCCCGCGGGGCCCCGCAGCCGGGCCTCGACGCCGGCCGGGAAGCGGCCCTGGGTGACGCGGTACGGCCACTCCTCCTCGGCGGTGAGACCGGCGGGCGGGTTGGCCATGGTGCCGAGCGGTGAGGTCTCCGTCATGCCCCAGGCCTGACAGAGCCGCACACCGAGCTTGTCGTACGCCTCCATGAGGGCCGGCGGGCAGGCGGCGCCGCCGATGGTCACGGTCGCCATCGAGGAGAGGTCGCGCGGGTTGGCGGTGACTTCGGCGAGCAGACCCTGCCAGATCGTGGGGACGGCCGCCGCGTGCGTCGGCTTCTCGCGCTCGATCATCTCGGCCAGCGGGGCGGGCTGCAGGAAGCGGTCCGGCATGAGCATGTTGACGCCGGTCATGAACGTGGCGTGCGGCAGGCCCCAGGCGTTGACGTGGAACTGGGGCACGACCACGAGGGTGGTGTCCCGGTCCGTCAGACCCATCGACTCGGCCATGTTGACCTGCATCGAGTGCAGGTAGATGGACCGGTGCGAGTAGACGACGCCCTTGGGGTCGCCGGTGGTGCCCGAGGTGTAGCAGAGGGCGGCGGCGGTGCGCTCGTCCAGTTCGGGCCAGTCGTACGTGGTGGGGCGGTCCGCGATCAGCGTCTCGTACTCGTGCACCCGCACGTTCGGCGCGACACCGTCGAGGAGCGAACGGTCGCCGGGGCCCGACACGATCACATGCTCGATGGTCGGCAGGTGCGGGAGGATCGGCGCGAGCAGCGGCAGCAGGGAGCCGTTGGCGATGACGACGCGGTCGGCCGCGTGGTTGACGATCCAGATCAGCTGCTCGACGGGCAGCCGCAGATTGAGGGTGTGGAGCACGGCGCCCATGGAGGGGATCGCGAGATACGCCTCCACGTGCTCGGCGTTGTTCCACATCAGTGTCGCGACGCGCTGGTCGCCGACGACTCCGAGTTCGTCGCGCAGGGCGTTCGCGAGTCGGCCCGCCCGCTCGCCGACCTCGGCGAAGCTGCGGCGACGCGGCTCGCTCTCACCGGTCCAAGTGGTGACCTGTGAGTGACCGTGGATCGTCATCCCATGATTCAGAATGCGGGTCACGGTCAGTGGTACGTCCTGCATGGTGCTCAGCACGGCGTCCTCCCGGTGGGCGCTACGCGGCAGTAAGGTTCCGCTGATTCTGCGCACGTACCGCTCGGTATGTCACTAGTTTCGGGAGTAATTCGGGAGCAATTCGGGAGTACGAGCCCGATGCGGGCGCGGCGCGGGTGCGATGCCGCGCGGGATGCGGGCGCGGGAATCCCGTGATTCCCGGGCGATCAGCGGACCGTCGCCAGCTCCGGGTCCTCGCGGAGCTTGCCGAGCGCCCGGGACACCGCACTCTTGACCGTGCCGACGGACACCCCGAGCACCTCGGCCGTCTGGGCCTCGCTCAGATCCTCGTAGTAACGCAGGACGACCATCGCGCGCTGTCGCTCCGGCAGCTTGACGACCGCACGCCACATCGCGTCGTGCAGCACCTGCTGCTCGGCGGGGTCGGTGGCCGGGACGGCCTCGGGCTCGGGCAGTTCCTCGCAGGCGAACTCGTCGACCTTGCGCTTGCGCCACTGCGAGGTGCGGGTGTTGAGCAGGGCGCGGCGGACGTAACCGTCGAGGGCCCGGTGGTCCTCGATGCGGTCCCAGGCGACATAGGTCTTGGTGAGCGCGGTCTGCAGCAAATCCTCCGCGTCGCACGGGTTCGCGGTGAGCGAGCGGGCCGTGCGCAGCAGGACCGGCCCCCGGGCTCGTACGTACGTGGAGAACGAGGGGTAGGGCGTCGGCGTCGCTGCCTTGGATGCGCTGGTGCAGACAAGCGTGGTCATAGGTCCAAGCTAGGAGTGGGCACTACCGTTGCGGATCGGCCCCAGGTCCCGAAGGTGGGTCCGCCTCAGGTTGTAGTGCTGGGGCCTGCCCCACCTCCTGAAGGTGGAGGGAGCGCCCGTTTCCGTAAGGGTCGGATCTCGGGGGCGCGTGGGGCAGGCGGGCCTTCTTCGCAGGTCAGCGGCGGATGAGGGCGACCGGGGCGTCCACGTTGTTGCGATCGATGCTGATGCGTCGGCCGCCGTGCTTCTCCGTCACATTGCCCGCGTACTGGTGGATCCGGCGGTGCGGGTGCCAGGCACGCGGGGACAGGGACGGCTCCCGGTAAAGGGACGACGAGGTGCGCCAGCGGGCGAACCACATGACCGTCGGCAGGTCCTTGACCCCCGCCCTGCGGGCGCGCTCCACATGGCGCACTCCGGAATCGGCGCTGCTGTAGAAGCCGGGGACGTATCCGTAGTGGCGCACAGTGCGGTTCCAGCCGCGCACGAAGTCGAGGGTGGTGCGGGCGCATCGGCTGTTGCGCAGGTCGTACGCCTCCATGTCGAGGTAGAGGGCGCTGCCCCGGTCCATGCCGTACGCCTTGGCGCGCCGGACGGCGTGCGCGCCCTCCCGCTTGCCCTGGCGCCAGGGGGCGCGGCCCATCCTGACGGCCTTCTTGTTCTTGGCCAGTACGCAGGGCGACTGCGAGCCGACGAAGATGGGCAGCATCCGCCAGCCCATCGTGTCCACGGCCGACACCCAGCGCCTGCTGAGGTTCGGCTGCTTCTGGCAGGCCCGGCCGCGGCCCGCGTAGTAGACGCCGACGGCCCGGTAACGGGAGGAACGCCAGGCGCGCATGGTCGTGAGGGTGGGAGCGGTGCAGGTGTCGAAGGCCCAGCCACGGAAGTACAGGGGGCGGAGCGCGGGGGCGGGGGCAAGGGGCGCGGGAGCGGGCATGGGGGGCGCGGGAGCGGGCGCGGGCGCCCTGCCGAGTACGGGTGCGGGTGCCGCCGCTGTCCGGAGCCCCCGTGCCGCTGATTCCGGCCCTGCTTGCGGCTCTGCTTCCGGTCCTGCTTGCGGTCGCGTTTGCGCTCGTGCCTGATCCGATGCGGTCGGCACGCCGACCGTGACGGCCAGCACGAGCGCGTATCCGAGGAGGCGCAATGCCCACAGTCGTAGGTTCATAGGGAGAGTTAAGGTGCCCACCCCCACGCGGAGCGGCTCTCACACCCCACCCTCAGCCATCCGCCCCCAAGATCAACCCGGACGTGGGAACCCCGGTGCCCGCGGTGACCAGAGTCGTGGCCGCGTCGGGCACCTGGTTCACCGAAGTACCGCGCAGTTGCCGGACCGCCTCCGCGATGCCGTTCATGCCGTGCAGATACGCCTCGCCGAGCTGACCGCCGTGCGTGTTGAGCGCCAGGCCGTCCGCGGCGACGAAGTCCGCGGCTTCACCGGGGCCGCAGAATCCGAACTCCTCCAGCTGCATCAGCACGAACGGTGTGAAGTGGTCGTAGAGGATGCCCACATCGATGTCGGAGGGGCCGAGGCCCGACGTGCGCCAGAGCTGACGGGCGACCACATCCATCTCGGGCAGCCCCGTGAGACCGTCGCGGTAGAAGCTGGTCATCGCCTCCTGACGGCGGCCCGCGCCCTGCGCCGCCGCCGTGATCACGGCCGGCCGCTGCGCGAGGTCCCTGGCACGCTCCACACTCGTCACCACGATCGCCTGCCCGCCGTCGGTCTCCTGACAGCAGTCGAGGAGCCGCAGCGGCTCGACGATCCAGCGCGACGCGGCATGGTCGGCGAGGGTGATGGGCTTGCCGTAGAAGTACGCCGCCGGGTTCCGCGCGGCATGTCGACGGTCCGTGACGGCGACATGGCCGAAGGCCTCGGGCGTCAGGTTGTACGTATGGAGATAGCGCTGGGCGGCCATGGCGACCCAGGACGCCGGGGTGAGCAGCCCGAACGGCAGCGACCAGCCGAGCGCGGCGCCCTCGGCGGACGGCTCGCGGTGCTGCACCCCGGAGCCGAACCGGCGTCCTGAGCGCTCGTTGAACGCCCGGTAGCAGACGACGACTTCGGCGACTCCGCTCGCCACGGCGAGGGCGGCCTGCTGCACGGTGGCACAGGCCGCGCCGCCGCCGTAGTGGACGCGGGAGAAGAAGGACAGCTCGCCGATGCCGGCCGCCTGGGCGACGGTGATCTCGGGGTTGGTGTCCATGGTGAACGTGACCATGCCGTCGACATCGGCGGGCGTGAGCCCGGCGTCGTCGAGGGCCGCCCGCACCGCCTCGACGGCCAGCTTCAGCTCGCTGCGCCCGGAGTCCTTGGAGAACTCGGTCGCCCCGATGCCGACGATCGCCGCCTTCCCACCCAGTGTGTCGGCGCCACGTAAGCTCATCGGTCCCCTCCCGGGACGGCAGATGGAACGGCCGACGGGACGGCCGGCCGGGTGGTCTGCGAAGCGGCGGGCAGGGCGACGCGCACTGTTCCGGTGACGTGGTTGCCGACCCCGTTGGCGCCGACGACCCGCACCTCGGTGGTGCCGTCCTTGTCGACCGCCACCACGGTGCCCGTGAGAACCATGGTGTCGCCGGGGTAATTGGGGGCCCCGAGGCGGATCTTCACGGCGCGCAGCCGGGCCTCGGGACCGAAGTGGTCGGTGATGTACCGGCCGACCAGGCCGTTGGTGGTCAGGATGTTCATAAAGATGTCGGGGGAGCCCTTCTCCCGCGCGGCCTCGGCGTCGTGGTGCACGTCCTGGTAGTCGCGGGAGGCGACGGCGCCCGCGACGATCAGTGTGCGGGTGATCGGGATCTCCAGCGGTGGCAGCTCGTGGCCGACTCTCATACCGGCCACTCCTCTTGGTCCCGCTTCACTGGTCGCTCCTGTCTCTCTTCCCGGCCCGCCATGCCTTCCGGCGCCGCATCCGCCAGCAACCCGCCCAGTTCCGCGAGCAGTTCACTGCCACAACCCAGGTAGGCGTCGAGCTGCCGGCCCCAAAGGAAGTGCCGGTGGACGGGGTGTTCCAGGTCCGCGCCCGCGCCGCCGTGCAGATGCTGCCCGGTGTGCACCACCCGCTGCCCCGCCTCCGACGCCCACCACGCCGCGGTCAGCGCGTGCTCGGCGAACGGCAGGCCCGCGTCGTGGCGCCAGGCGGCCTCGTACGCCGTGACACGTATCGCCTCGGTGTCCATGTACGCGTCGGCGGCCCGCAGCAGCACGCCCTGGTTGGTGGCGAGCGGGTGGCCGAACTGCTCGCGCGTGGAGGTGTGGGCGACGGCCCGCGCGAGGGACCCCGCGCACACCCCGGCCTGCAGCCCCGCGAAGGCCGTCCGGCTCACCGCCAGCACCTGCTCGTACGCGCCGGGCCCCGGCCCACCCAGCCGTTCGCCCGGTGTCCCGGTGAGCGTGAGCCGGCCCGCGGACCAGGGCGCGGTGGTCTCCACCGGCTCGACCCCCACGGTCGCGTCCGCCGTCGATACGAGCCAGAGCCCCCGGTCCGCGTCGGGGACCAGCACCCACGCGGCCTCCCGCAGCCACGGCACGACGGGCGCGGTGCCGGACAGTCGCGCGGTGCGCGCCCTGCCGTTCGGGTCCGTGGCGAACTCCGGGCCGGTCGGGGAGGCGCAAGCCGCCGCGCCGACCGGCCCGCCGGACGCGTCGGCCCGTATCGCTCCCCGGGCGGGGAAGGCCCCGGTTACCACCGCCGTGCCCGCACCGATCGCGGGCAGCAGCCGGGCCCGCTGCTCCCGGGTGCCGTGCGCGGCCACCGCCAGCAGCCCGTAGACACCTGTCGCCGCGAACGGGACCTGCGCCGTGGTCCGGCCCTGCTCCTCCAGGAGCAGCACCAGGCCGAGCAGCCCCGTCTCCTCGACCGCCGCGGGCAGCCCCGCCGCGCAGAGCTCCTTCCACAGACCGGCGTCCGTGCCGGTCCCGGCCGCGGTCAGCCTCTCGTGCGTCGACAGGTCCCCGAATATTCGCGCCGCGAGGTCCCGCGCCGCCGTCTGCTCCTCGGTGGGTGTGAAGTCCATGTCAGCCCGCGCCCCCTCTGAAGACCGGCAGCTTCAACTTCGCGTCCACGCGCAGGAATTCGAGCTGTACGGGCATGCCGATCCGTACCTTGTCGTAGGGCACCCCGACCACGTTGCTGACCATGCGCACACCCTCGGTGAGTTCGATCAGCCCGACCGCGTAGGGCGGGGCGAAGGCCGGGAACGCCGGTCGGTGCATGACGACGTACGAGAAGACCGTGCCCGTGCCGCTCGCCTCGACGGTGTCCCATGCGGCGCCCCCGCAGGCGTTGCACCCCGGGAGCCAGGGGAATCGCAGCGTCGCGCAGCTCTCGCAGCGTTGGATCAGCAGTCGGTGCTCGGCGACCCCGGCCCAGAATCCGGCGTTGTCCCGGTTCACGACCGGCCTGGGCCGCGCGGCCTCGGCCGCCTCCCCGGTCTTTCTCCCGGCCTCGGCGGGCGCGTACTTGAGGATGCGGAAGCGGTGCGTACCGGCGAGCTCTCCGCCGGCCCTGATGTCCATCCTGGTCGTGACGAAGTGCCCGGTGCCCAGCTTTGTCGTCTTGCGCCCGGACACCGACTCGATCACCGCGTCGAACGTGACGCGGTCCCCGGGACGCAGGTCCCGCAGGTACTCCTGCTCGCAGTCGGTCGCGACGACCGAGGTGCACCCCGCTCCGTCCAGCAGCTCGAACAGCTCCTCGTACGCGCCCGACCTCCCCGTGTGCCCCGAGAGCCCACCCATCGTCCAGGCCTGGAGCATCGTCGGCGGCGCCACCGCGCCCGGCCCCGCGTACGCCGGGCTCTCGTCACCCATCGCCTCGCACCAGTGCCTGATCATGGGCTCGTTGACCAGGTCCTTGCCGACCCCGGAGGTGGTGGCGGCCCGCCCCTCGTACGCCTTCAGCCGCGTGTGGAACCTCTGGAGCTCATCAAGATCGTCACTCATCGCCCGCCCCCTCCGTGGCCCTCGCCCGCTGCCTTTTCGGTCTGCGCATGCCGAGCCGCATCGTCGCGACGAGCTCCCGCTGCACCTCGCTGACCCCGCCCCCGAAGGTGTTGATCTGCGCGGCCCGGTTCATCCGCTCCAACTCCCCGTCCCCGAAGGCGCCCGGCGAACCGGACCGCACCAACCCGGCCTCACCCGTGACCTCCTGGCACATGCGGTACACCGCGACCGCGGCCTCCGTTCCCATGAACTTCACGCCACTCGCGTCGCCCGGCGCCAGCGCGTCCGCCCCCACGTCCCCGACCAGCCGCCAGTTGAGCAGCCGCATCGCCGCGAGGCGGGCGTACGCCTCCGCCAGCCGCGCCCGCACCCAGGGCCGGTCCGCCGGCCGCTCGCCGGTGTCCGGGTCGGGGGTGGCGGCGTACGCCAGCGCCTGGTCGTAACAGCCCTCGGCCTGCATCCCGATCGCCGCGAGCGCCACCCGCTCGTGGTTGAGCTGGTTGGTGATCAGCCCCCAGCCGGCGTTCTCCTCGCCGACCAGGTTCGTGACGGGCACCCGGATGCCGTCGTAGTACGTGGCGGTCGTGGTCAGCCCGCCGACCGTCTCGATCGGCGTCCATGAGAAGCCGGGCGCGTCCGTCGGCACCAGGATGATCGAGATGCCCTTGTGTTTGGGGGCCGCCGGGTCCGTACGGCAGGCCAGCCAGATCCAGTCGGCGTTCTGGGCGTTGCTGGTGAAGATCTTCTGTCCGTCGATCAGCCACTCACCGCCCGCACCCCCCTCAGCGTCGAGGTCGCCGCCTTCGCGGCACGCGCGCGTGCGCAGCGAGGCGAGGTCCGTACCGGCCGACGGCTCGGTGTACCCGATCGCGAAAACGAGCTCGCCCCGCAGGATGCGCGGCAGGAAGAAGTCCTTCTGCCCGGCCGTCCCGTACTTCATCAGGGTCGGCCCGACAGTGTTGAGCGTGACCATCGAAACGGGTGCGCCCGCCCGGTACGCCTCGTCGAAGAAGACGAACTGCTCGTCGGCCCCACGCCCCTGGCCGCCGTATTCGACGGGCCAGCCGAGCCCGAGCATCCCGTCTGCGCCGATCCGCCGGGCCAGGGCGCGTTGCTCGGCCGGGTCCTCGACGCGTCGCCCTTCCGGCATGACCTCACGGAAGTACGAGCGGAGTTCTGCGCGCAGCTGCCGCTGACGCGCGGTGGGAGCGAGGTGCACGGCGGCGGCCTCCGACGGCGTTACGGATCAGGATTTCTGACTGTCCGTCAGGTCAGCGTGCGCTGTCAAGGTCGAGGACTCACCCATCCCGCCACCGAGGGCCTCACCGGACTTCCGCACCGCCCCGCCTCTCCGCCACAACGCGAACTGCCTGCGCGACGGCGCCGAAGCACCGTCGCGCAGGCAGTCGTTCACCCCGCGGCACAAGCCCCGACAGGGCCGCAGCTCACCAGAGCTTGGTGAAGTTCACCGCGACGTTCTCGTTCGACTGGTCGATCGCGGTGAATCCGGACCCGTTCACGGCCGCGGTGTTGTTCTGGTTGGAGGCGCCGGAACCGGTCGCCACCTGCTGCGTGGTGGTCGAGTTTCCGTTGTTGTCGTGACCGACACCGCTTCCGTTGACCGTGGCCACGCTCGCGTTGGATCCGTTGTTCGCAAAGGAGCCGTTGTCGGCAACCGCGACACCCGAGAAGAGGGCCGCCGCGAGGGGCAGCGCGGCGAGAACGGCGAAGGTGCGAGCGGTACGGGTGGTTGCCATGTCAATTCCTCCAGGAACTGGGACTGGTAAGTACGGCCATTTCCGGGGCGGCCGGCCGGCCACCGCGGCGTTGGTCACGACGTCGCGAGATCAGACTTGCCTATCGAATCCCCGGCGAACCAGCCCGGACGGCCTAATTCCCCCTCAAGTGTGAGGACATGTCGATAAACCCCCTTCACGCCCCCAAACCACCACCTCACCCCGGTCGGGGCCGCCCGGGCCCGGGCGCCGCAAGGGAAGAAGCGTTCCGCCACATTTTCGGCCAATCCACCCATTCCCATTCCCCCTTCCCTTCTTCGAACACTTGTACGAACATGAACGTATGGCCACTACCGACCGGCGCGCCGCCACCCTGGCCCTCGCCCACGCTCTCTCCGCCGCCGAGCGCGGGCTCCCCGTCATCCCCCTGTCCCGGACCAAGCTCCCCGCCCTGCGCTCGCCGCACCGCGACTCCCCCGATCCGCTCGTGTGCCGCGGCGAGTGCGGGCAGCCGGGGCACGGCGTGCACGACGCCAGCGCCGACCCCGCCACCGTCCGCGCCCTGTTCGCCGCCGCCCCCTGGGCCACCGGCTACGGCATCGCCTGCGGCCGGGCCCCGCACCACCTCGTGGGCATCGACCTGGACACCAAACCGGCCCCGGACGCCGGGAAGTACCCAGGACCTTCCTACGCCCCGGGCGGCGAGGCGTACGCCGGCACCGCATCGGCCCCTGACCCCGAGGCGTACGCCCGCCTCGCCCCGACCACCGGCACCTCACGCACCGGGGCATCCGCCGACGCCACCTCGAACACCGCCTCCGACAGCACCGCGGCCCTCCGCCACCTCGCCCTCCAGCACCTCTTCACGATCCCAGAGACCGTCGTGGTCCTCACCCCCAGCGGTGGCCGCCACCTCTGGCTGACCGCGCCGCCCGAGGTCGTCGTCCCCAACTCCGCGAGCCGCCTGGCCCCGGGCATCGACATCCGCGGCGCCGGCGGCTACCTGGTGGGCCCCGGCTCCCTCACCACGCGCGGCATCTACCGCACGGCGCCGGGCACGGCGCACCTCGCCCCGGCCCCCTGCCCCGGCGCACTCCTGCGCCTGATTGCGCCCCCCGCACGCCCTCACCACCCCACGGACCGGCCCGGCCCGCACGCCGAACCGCCCGGACGCGGCCACGGCCTGGTCCACTTCGTCCTCGCGGCGCACGAGGGCCAGCGCAACACCCGCCTTTTCTGGGCCGCGTGCCGTGCGTACGAGAACGGCCTCGGCCCCGCCCTCACCGACCCCCTCACCGAAGCGGCCGTCCGCACAGGTCTCACCGAACGCGAGGCCCGAGCCACCATCGCCTCCGCGGCCCGCCTCTCCACGGCGTCCTGAACCGGGGAGGCCGTGCAGGATGGCCCTGTTCGCCATGGCGGACGTGGGGGACGTGGGGGATCAACGCCGCCCATGCCCGCCACCCGGCCTGGGACGGCCACCTCACCGCGCTCCGCCGCGCGGGCGTGCACCTGATCCACGGCCCGAACGTCTGGCCACTCCACGAACCCCGCCGCGCCCCGGCCGACCAGCAGACCCCCTGGCCGGCGATCCTCGCCGCACTGGACACGGCCGCCTAGCACCGCCCCACGGCCCCGCCGAACCAGCGCCGATACAGCAGGCCGACAGTAGACGGGGCGCCCCCGTAACCGGAGGCGCCCCGTCTGCACTGCACATTGTTTGAACTACGCGGTGGGTGTGGGATTTGAACCCACGGTGACATCGCTGCCACGACGGTTTTCAAGACCGTTCCCTTAGGCCGCTCGGGCAACCCACCCCGCGCCACCGCTGTGCGGTGGGCGCGGGGACAGCCTAGCCGGTGACTTCGCACATGGGGCTTTAGGTCTCCAGCCAGCGGGGCCGGGTTTCGTCGATGCCGAGGAGTTCGAGTAGGTGTGCTTGGACTCCTCGGCTGATGAGGATGACGGGTGGGTCGGTGGCGGTGCCGGGGCGGAGCATGAGGCCGTCGAGGTGGTAGAGGATCATGCGGCCGGTGGGTCGGACCTTGCGGTTGTCGGGGTAGAGGCCGGCCATGGTCTGCTCGGGGCCCAGGGCCTGGCGGACCTGGCGTTCGATCAGGCAGTAGACCAGCAGGGCCAGGCAGATCACGGTGATCAAGGCCGTGATGCGGCGGTTGTGCTCCAGGAACAGCGGCGCGACGGCCAGGGGGCCTTTGAACTCGCCGTAGCGGCGTTCGACCACTCCCTGGCCTTTGTAGCGCCGGAAGACCTCGGCCGTGTCGGCCTGCTCCGGAGTCAGAGCGGTGACCAGGGAGTACCAGCCGTCGGCGGCGGCTTCGGCGGCCAGGACGTCCTCGTCGAAGTGCCAGGCCAGAGTGGGTTTCCCGTCGGGGCCGGCGGTGACGGTGGTACGCAGGCAGCTGGCGACCCGGCGGGACTTGGTGATCACCCCGATCCGGGCCTGGACCTTCTCGGCGGTGGTGTAGTACCGGCCGCCGGCCGAGTTTTGCAGTTTCTCCAGATCCTCGGTGGCTCTGGCCAGACGCTTGGCGCGTGCTTTGCGCTGGCCCTCCGCGTTGCCGGTGGAGTGGACCAGGATCCGGCGCAGGTGGTGGACCGGGTCGCGCTTGCGTGGTCCTGCCATGGCGTGGACGTCTTCCAGGACCCGGTAGGACTCGCGCTGGTCGGCGGGGGTCTCCCGCTCGCGGTCGCGGTCGTTGACGTAGTCGACCAGCTCGGCGGCCCCGAGGTCGGCAGTGGCGTAGAAGCCGGCTTTGACCTGGGCCGCGGGTATGGGGGCGACGAATCCGACCCGGGCGTCAAGCAGGGCGGTGACATTCGGGTAGGACACCAGTTTGGAGTCCGCGACGAGCAGGAAGTCCTTGCGGTCGGCGATCTTCCGCAGGGCCTTCATCGCGCCGACGACCTGGGCGACCTCGCCCGCTCCGCCGTCGTAGGCACGGTGGAAGACGGGGATGCCACCGTCGCGGGTGACGGCCAGCCCGGCCTGGACCTGCTTCAGGTCGACCCGCCGGTCCTTGGGGTGACCGTATCTGACTTGCGCGTACTCCTCTTCCTGGTCCGGGTAGGCGCCGAACATGGAGATCGACGTCATGTCCCAGTGGATCTGAGCGGTATCGATGCCGAACTCCGCGATGGCCTGCGCGCCGACCGAGCCGGTGATCTCCTCCAGGTGCGGGGCGATCGCGTCCAGAGCGCGGGCGATACGGTCGTCGTTGAGCAGGTCCGGCTCGATGCCGAAGACCTCCTCGACAGCCCACTTCCGCGCCCAGTCCTCCACCCGCACCATCGAGGTCGGCGAGGACAGCCGGTTGGCGATCAGCGCCTCGACGACCTGCCCGTGCGTCAGATGAGCCACCTCACGGACAGGACACAGCTCGTCGATGATCCCGGCCACGTCCAGCCGGCGCAGAAACTCGGCAGAGGCAGGCAGAGCACCCAGACGCCTCTCCACCACAGGCGCCAACTCCACCGACATGCGGGGGCGCTGGACCCGGGAACGACACGAACGAGATATCGGCACGTCCAGAACAACGACCCGCACTTATCGAAGTACCGGCCAACTCATCAGTTCATCCGATTCAGCTATGTGCGGAGGATCGGCCTAGCCGGTCAGCTGTCGTCGCCCTTGCGCTGGCCCAGGGTGACATCGACCGTGGAGGACTTGCCGGCGCGCTCGTACGTGAGCGTGACCTTGTCGTCCGGCTTGTGGGTCCAGATCTCGCTGATCAGGGTCGGGCCGCTCTCGATCACGCGGTCGTCGAGCTTGGTGATGACGTCGCCCGCCTTGAGGCCCGCCGAGGCGGCCGGGCCGTTCGGCAGGACCGCCGGGGTATTGCCCGCGCCGCTGTCCGCGACCTTGGCGCCGCCCGTGCTCTTCTCGTCCATGGCCACCGTCGCGCCGATCACCGGGTAGACCGGCACACCCGTCTTGATCAGCTGCTCGGCGACGGTCCGCGCCTGGTTGACCGGGATCGCGAAGCCCAGGCCGATGGAGCCCGCCTGGGACTGGCCGAAGCCGCCGGAGCCGCCGCCGGACTGGATGGCCGAGTTGATGCCGACGACCGCGCCGCGCGAATCCAGCAGCGGGCCGCCGGAGTTGCCCGGGTTGATGGACGCGTCGGTCTGCAGGGCGCTCATGTACGAGGCCTTGCTGCCCTGGCCATCGCCCGAGGCGACCGGGCGGTCCTTCGCGCTGACGATGCCGGTGGTGACCGTGTTCGACAGGCCGAAGGGGGCGCCGATGGCGATCGTCGAGTCGCCGACCGCGACCTTGTCCGAGTCGCCCAGCGGCAGCGGGGCCAGGCCGGACGGGGCGTTCTTCAGCTTCAGTACGGCCACGTCGTAGCCCTGTGCCCGGCCGACCACCTCGGCGTCGTACTTCTTGCCGTTGGAGAAGGTGACGGACACCGCGCCGCTGTCGGCCGCGGAAGCCACCACATGGTTATTGGTGACGATGTGGCCTTCCTTGTCGTAGACGAAGCCGGTGCCCGTGCCGCCCTCGCCGTCGCCGCCCCGCGCCTGGATGGTGACGACGCTCGGCAGGGCCTTGCCCGCGACCGCCGCGACCGTGCCCGGCTCGCGCTTGAAGTCCTTGAGGTCTCCGGCAGCGGAGACGGTGGTCGAGTCGGTGGGGTTGTCGTTGCGCTCGGCGGCCCAGTAGCCGAAGCCGCCTCCGACGCCGCCCGCGATCAGCGCGGCGGCCAGCACCCCGGCCACCAGGCCGCCATTGCGCTTCTTCGGGGCCGGGGGCACGGGTGCCCTGGGCGCGCCCCAGGCGGGGCCGCCGCTGTGACCGCCGATGCCGTCGTCACCGGCGCCGCCTCCTCCGTACGAGGGGTAGGCGGGCGGCGGCGGGGGCCAGCCGGCGCCCGCGGCCTGGGTGTACGGCGCCCCGGCGGGCACCGGGCCGGGCTGCGGGGCGTGCGCGGGCTGCTCCGGCGCGGTGGCCGCCGACGGCCGCTGCTCGGCGGCCGGGGCGGGCCCGGCCCCATGTCCGGGCTGCTGTGCCGCAGTCGCGGAGTCGGGCTCGGGAGCGGCCGGTGCGGGAGGTGCAGACGGGGCGGCCGGAACCGCAGTGCCCTCGTTCTCGGTGCTCACAGCTCTCTTCTCCTCGGTCCCACATCAGGCTCGGTCTCGATGTCCCTGTGTGAAGTCTTTGTCTGAGTATCGTCAACGTCCAACTGTGCAAGTGTCCGCTGTCAGCTTTTCCCACCGGACGTCAGCGCGCGGTAAGCAGTTCCTGTGCGTCCACTGATCATCCTTTATATCGGACAAAACCGGCGCACCTTCGAGGCGTCCGGCAGGCCCCTGCGCCGGGCCCCTCAGGTGCGCGCCTACCCCGTCCCGGTGACACCATGACGCGGTGACCCACGCACGGCAGCACACCACCCAAGTCGTCGCTCACCGGGGCGCCTCCGAGGACGCCCCCGAGCACACCCTGGCCGCGTACATGAAGGCGATCGAGGACGGCGCGGACGCCCTCGAATGCGATGTACGGCTCACCGCGGACGGACACCTCGTCTGCGTGCACGACCGTCGGGTGAACCGCACATCGAACGGCCGCGGCGCCGTCTCCGCCCTCGAACTGGCCGATCTCGCCACCCTCGACTTCGGCTCCTGGAAGGATCGCGAGGAGTCCCCGGACTGGGACCCCGGCCGGGGTGAGCTCACCTCCGTACTCACCCTGGAGCGGCTGCTCGAACTGGTCTCGGACGCCGGGCGCCGCATCGAGCTGGCCATCGAGACCAAGCACCCGACCCGCTGGGCCGGCCAGGTCGAGGAGCGGCTGCTCCTCCTGCTGAAGCAGTTCGGCCTCGACGCGCCCGCCGCGGACGAGCCCTCGCCGGTACGCATCATGAGCTTCTCGGCCCGCTCCCTGCACCGGGTGGCAACCGCCGCACCCACCATCCCGACCGTCTATCTGATGCAGTTCGTCTCGCCGCGGCTGCGCGACGGGCGACTTCCGGCCGGTGCGCGCATCGCGGGTCCCGGCATGCGCATTGTCCGCAATCACCCCGGTTACATCGCGCGGGTCACCGGGTGCACGTGTGGACGGTGAACGAGCCGGAGGACGTCGAGCTGTGCATCCGCCTCGGCGTCGACGCAATCATCACCAATCGCCCAAAGCAGGTGTTGTCGCAACTCGGGCGCCTCTGACACCGGCTACAGGGAGTGCACCGGCGCATTCGTTCCGTATTCGATCGTACGAGTGCGTCACTGCTCAACGCTTGGCCGGTTTCCGGTCCAGGCCATTGGGGCATTCACTCGGTGGCGTGGGGCGAAGGAGGTCTCGGGGGTGGCGTTTGTGGTGGCACAGGAAGTGCCCACGTCGTCGAGCATGGCCGTTCCCCACGGCCCTGCGGGCGTGGGCAATGCAAGACGTCGCATGCGTGATGAATTGCACGGAAATGGGATGACCGAATCGGTCATTGACGATGCCGTACTGATCCTTTCCGAACTGCTCAGCAATGCCTGCCGCCATGGCAGGCCGCTGGGACAGGCAGAGGTGGGGGACGGCGACATCCGCGCCGCGTGGCGCGTCGACCCGGCAGGTGCGCTGACCGTCGAAGTGACAGACGGCGGTGGCCCTACCCGACCGATTCCGGCCACACCGTCGGTCACCGCGCGCGGCGGTCGTGGGCTCAACATCATCAGTGCGCTGGCGCGGGACTGGGGGGTACAGGACAACGCGGTCGGAGAGGTCACCGTGTGGGCGGTGGTCGGCGCGGGCAATCGGCGCGAGGATTTCGCGACGCGCGTCGCCGTCCCTGATCTGACCTTCGCCGACGTCCTCGACGACCTGGACTGACCACCATGGACCGACCGCCATGGAGCAACGACAGGACCGGACGGGCACGGGGTACGCGAGTCCCGGACGACCGGCGCCGGGCCGGGCGCGGGGACCCCTCGCCCGGCGACGGACGATTCCCACCCGGTGCAGCGGCTAGGCTCGCGCCCGACACAGCACCGCCGTGAACGGGAGAAGCCACGCATGGCCAAGAAGCGCCTCCAGACCAAGGCCAAGCCTCAGGTGACCAGCGGGGAGGTGCCGGTGGTCGGGGCCCGCGAACCCTGCCCATGCGGTTCCGGCCGTCGCTACAAGGCCTGCCACGGCCGCGCCGCGTCGCACGCCGTCACCGAGCTGGTGCAGCGCCCCTTCGAGGGACTGACGGGCGAGGCCGACTGGGTCGCGCTGCGCGAGCTGGTGCCCGCCGCGACCGTGCCGCTGACGCTCAAGGACGGGCTGCCCGACGGCGTCCCCTCGGTGTCGCTGGCGACCGTTCTGCCGATGGCCTGGCCCGCGCTGCGCCGCGACGACGGCTCCGTGCTGCTCGGCCTGCAGAACGACACCCCCTCCGGCGACCTCAGCCGCGACCTCGCCGACACGCTCCGGCGTGCGCTGACCACCGAGCCGGGCAATCCGGTGGTGGCCGAGCGCGCCCCGGCGGACGGGCCGCGCCTGCAGGACCTGCTCGACCCCGGCGCGGCCTTCGAGCCGGTCGTGCACTCCGGCTTCGAGTTCTGGGTGCCGGACCCGGAGAACGCGACGCCCGAGGTCGGCGCCTCCCTGGAGCGCGCCAACGCGGCGGCGATCCCGACGGTCCGGCTGACCGGCGTCGACGCCGCCTACTGGTGCGAGGCCCCGGACCGGAACCACCTGCGCTGGGTCATGCCGTACGCCGAGGACCAGCTCCTCGACGCGCTGTCGCGGCTGCACGCCGCCGGTACGTCCTCGCTCGGCGAAGGCACCCGGCTCGTCGGCTCCTTCCGGGCGCACGGGGTGGTCGTCCCGGTCTGGGACCTGCCGAGCGGGATGTCGGCGCAGGACATCGAGAAGCCCGCGGCCCAGCTCGCGGAGCGGCTCACCGCGGCGCTCGCCTCGGACGCACCGCTGACCGCCGAAGAGCGCCGGGCACGTGGCGGGCTCACCAACCGCCAGGTCACTCTCAGCTGATCCGACCGGCCGGCCCACGGGCCCGCCGACCAACGCCCGGCCCCCTGCGGGCCCGCCGTGACGGCGGGCCCGCAGGGGACGTTTCCTGCCGGACGATTGGTGATACCCGTCACAACTCCCTGCGGTGGCAGGTAAATCCCTGTCCGAATTACTGGGATCGAATTTGCTAACCGCAGATCTCTTGTTACGGTTCTAGGAGCCCGGTCGCTGGTGCATCCCCCGTCGCCAGCGGCCGGGCGTTCGACGTTCCGGAGTCGGCGCCGGTGTTTTTCCCGCCCGGCCGCCCATCACCTCCGGTTTTCAACTGCTTGCGGGCCTCGCCGAGTTGCTTCCCGAACGCAACAGCAGCGGCCCGTCGCCCCATGCGGCGAACTCCGAGACCGCCGTGTATTGCGCGGCCTTTCCGCCGATGGGTTCACGCGGCGTTTCACACACCCCGGGCTCGTCCTCCGCGCCCACCGCGCAATGCATCTGCACAGTCCGGTGGGCGGGCCCCATCAGAGTGAGTACGGCGCGCAGTTCCTCACCCGTCGCATTGCGGTAGTACGCGCGCGCCCAGGTGCTCTCGCCCTCGGTCAGTACGCACATCTGCGCCTCGATCCCCTCGGGCGAGCTCAGTTCCGGGCCGCACTGCGCGCCGGTACGGGGCGTGGTGCCGGGTGCGCCGGGCGCGCCATCGCCCGCCCCTGCCCCGGCCGAAGGTTCCCCGGCGTCGCGCGCACCCTCCGCCGCCGCCAAGGCCTCGGGCGACGGCTTCGGCGAGGGCGGGGTGCGGGGCGCGCCCTTGGCGTCGTCGGGGGCGGGCTCGGGCTCCGCGGATGCGCCGGCCAGCGGGAGCAGGACGGTGAGCACCACCACGGCCACGATCCCGATCGTGCGGATGTTCATGGGGGTCCCACCTGTCAACTGCCCGGGAAATCCTGGCGGTGGCCCGAAGATATCGACGTATGGCAGGCACTCGGGCAACCGCGCGCCCAATTCCCCGGAACTCGGCCCCTGCTCACACTCGTACGAGTGAGTCCCCCGGCGTGTCGCCGTAACTCCCCCTGGGCCGAACGGCCCTGACGGCGGGTAGGGGCGCGCCAGACCCGGGGGGCCGTACGCGATGAACCGTCAGGACGGGCGAGCCGAACCCGGGGCCCTCGGCGCCTGGCGGGTCGTCACCACGGACGAACCGCCGGCGCCGGACAGATCCTCGGAATGGACCGCCCGCCGGCGACGACGGTCCGTCAGTACGTGAGCCTGCTGCCGCCGTCCGGCGCGCCGTTGCTCGCCACCACCAGCGCGTCCACGACCGCCTCGACGTCCGGCAGCCAGGGCGCGACGGAAGCGGCGACGGGCCCTCCCCTGCCCGGGCGGAGCCGAGGGCCCTGGGCCGGTGCCCGCTCCCAGCGCACCTGTCCCGTGCCCGTCTCCGACGGCGGCAGCACCAGATAGCCGCCCTCGCCGTGGAACCGCAGCGAGCTGGGCACCCAGTCCTTGGCGTACAGCAGCTCGCCGAGCCGCTCCAGGGAGTACGGCGCCACCAGGAGCGACCAGCGGGTGGGGGTCGCCACGACCGGGCCCAGCCGCATGCCCATCGCGTCCAGGGCCGTCAGCGCGCGGGCGCCGGCGATCGCGGAGAGGCTGAGCGCGCAGGGGGCGGTGCCGCCGGTGGCCAGCATGATCGGGGCGGTCGGCCGGTTGGTCCACCACCAGCGGATCATGCGTTCGTCGGTGGATGCCGCCAGGATGCCGGGGTCGAAGGGGTGTGCGCCGGGCACGACGCACTCGGGGTCGGGGCAGGCACAGCCCTGGTCCTGGCCGCTGCGGCTGTCGCGACCCGTGGTCGCCTTCAGCCCCACACCGGGAAGTACGGGCCACTGCCACTCGGTGGCACAGGTCAGGGCCGCGCCGAGCAGGGCGGGCTCCTCGCTTTGCCGGAACCAGAGCCTGCGTCGCCTTCCGGGGATCTCGCGCATGAGCGCTCGTCCTTTCCGTTGAACGCCGAGGTCCACATCACATCGTGTGTGCGTTACTTCACTGCGCGTACTCTTCGGTTACGAAATGGCGCATCGTGGCGATAACAGCCTGCGGCACGGGTCACTCGTCGGAGCCGAGCGTGAACGTAGCGGAGGGTGGCGCACGCATGGCGCTTACTGGTCCGGTGGAACGTTCCCCGCTACTCGGGGACGGGGCGCGGCCCACGGCGGTTAAGACGCCTGAGCCCGCCGCCAGGTTCCGGGACAGAGCCAACTACCCCCGGCCATCAACGAGTAGTTACCCAACACGGTTGATATGACGCGCTCCTGAACGCCCTCAGTCGACCGCAAAATATTGCTGAGGGTGGCATTTTTAAGCCAAGTTGCCGATCCCACAGACACCAAGAGTCCCAAGACCGCAATGCTGGACATCCCCTTACCTGTACGTGTACATGTGGATGCATTGATAGCGGCGCAGAATGACATGGGGGTTTGCGATGCTATTGAGCAAAAAGCACCAACTGGAAAGCTCGCGGTCATGAGCGCCCCGCACGTCCCGAAAGTGGCTGGAATCGATCCAGTGGTTCCGGCCCCCGCGCACACTGTCGCGCCCCAGTCTTCCAACGCTGCCCCCTCAGCCCCTCCCGTGGCCGCCATGTCGGTGATCCAGGACCGGCTCGCGACCTGGGTGTCCGACCTGACCACCCTGCACGAGCTCACCGAACGCCTGGTCCGCACCGGCACGCTCGACGAGGCCCTGCACGAGCTGCTGAGCGCCGGCGCCGCCCTGGTGGGCGCCCGCCGCGGCCTCATCGTGCTCGACCCGGCCGACGGGCTCGGCCCCGTGGCCACCGTCGGCCTGGGCCTCGCCCACGCCGACCTCGGCCACATCGAGACCGTGCCGCGCAGTTCCACCTCCTACGGCCGGATCCTGGACGGCCTGGAGACGCTCACGGAGAACGGCCGCCCGAGCGAGATCGCGCACCCCGACCTGCTCAGCGAGAAGACCCTCGACCCGCGCCACCGCGAAGTCGCCGCCCGCCTCGGCTATGCCGCCAGCTACGCGCTGCCGCTGGCCACCGAGGAGACCGGCCACGTCGGCGCGGCCGTCTGGCTCTACGACGAGCCGGCCGAGCCGGCCGAGCGCGCCCGCCACCTCGCCGGGCTCTACGCGCGGTACGCCGCCGAACACCTGGCCAGGCTGCTGGAGCTGGAGCGCTCCCGCACCCGTGTCGCGACCATCACCGAGGGCCTGTTGCCCAGCAGACTCCCGCGGGTCGCCGGGGTGCGGCTCGCCGTCCGGCACCACACCGGGCCGCGCGGCGGCAGCGACTGGTACGACGCGCTGCCGCTGCCGGAGGGCGCACTCGGACTCGCCGTCGGCTCGGTCTCCGGGTCGGGCCCGAGCGCACTGGCCGCGATGGGCAGGCTGCGGGCCTCCCTGCGGGCGTACGCCGTCATGGAGGGCGAGGACCCCGTCGCCGTACTGTCCGATCTGGAGCTGCTGCTGCGGCTGACCGAACCGGCCAGGTCCGCGACCGCCCTCTTCGCGTACTGCGAACCGGCCCTCCGCAAGGTCGTGCTGGCCGGGGCCGGGCACAGCCCGCCGCTCCTCGTCGGCGAGCGGCGCACCGAGTACGTGGAGACGTCGCTCTCCGCGCCGCTGGGGATGCTGGCCTGCTGGGAGGCGCCGAGCGTGGAGTTCACGCCGGACCCGGGAGAGACGGTGCTGCTCTACACGGACGGGCTGCTGCGCCGCACCGGCGACCCCATGGACCGGGCCTTCGCCCGGCTGCACGCGGCAGCGGCGAGCGTGCCCAGGGCGGTGCGGGACGACCCCGGAGCGATCGCGGACCACGTGCTCGCCGCGATGCTTCCGGAGGGCCACGACAGCAGCGATCCGGTGGAGGACATCGTGCTGCTCGCGGCGCGCTTCGACTGATTTCTCACAGTTGTCCACAGGTCTCCGGGCCGTCTTCTCATCGCACATACGATGGAAGGCGGCCCAATGGCGTCCCAAGGTGTCGTATCAAGGAGAAGTCGTGTCTGAGGAGCTCAATCCGGAGACCCCGGAGACTGAGAACGAGCCGATCAAGCAGCGGAAGAACGGCCTGTATCCGGGCGTTTCCGACGAGCTCGCGGAAAGCATGAAGTCCGGCTGGGCAGACACCGAGCTGCACGACCTGGCGCCCATCGCGCAGGCCGGGCACACCGCCCGCCGCCGCGCAGCGCTCTCCGCCCGCTTCCCGGGCCAGCGTCTGGTGATCCCCGCGGGCAATCTGAAGACCCGTTCCAACGACACCGAGTACGCCTTCCGAGCCTCCACCGAATACGCGTACCTGACCGGCGACCAGACGCAGGACGGCGTTCTCGTGCTGGAGCCGGCGGACGACGGTCACCTCGCGACGGTCTACCTCCTGCCGCGCTCCGACCGGGAGAACGGCGAGTTCTGGCTGGACGGCCAGGGCGAGCTGTGGGTCGGCCGCCGCCACTCCCTCACCGAGGCCGAGCAGCTGCTCGGGATCCCGGCGAAGGACGTCCGTGAGCTGCCCGCCGCCCTGACCGGGGCCACCGGCCCGGTGCGCAACGTGCGCGGTCACGACGCCGGCATCGAGGCCGCGCTGACCGACAAGGCGACCGCCGAGGGCGACGATGAGCTGCGCACGTACCTCTCCGAGGCCCGCGCGGTGAAGGACGAGTTCGAGATCGGCGAGCTCCAGAAGGCCGTCGACGCGACCGTGCACGGCTTCGAGGACGTCGTGAAGGTCCTCGACAAGGCCGAGGCCACCAGCGAGCGGTACATCGAGGGCACGTTCTTCCTGCGCGCCCGCGTCGAGGGCAACGACATCGGCTACGGCTCGATCTGCGCCGCGGGCCCGCACGCCACCACCCTGCACTGGGTGCGCAACGACGGCGATGTGCGCTCCGGCGACCTGCTGCTGCTCGACGCCGGCGTGGAGACCCACACCCTCTACACCGCCGACGTCACGCGCACACTGCCGATCAACGGCCGCTTCACCGACCTTCAGCGCAAGATCTACGACGCGGTGTACGAGTCCCAGGAAGCCGGCATCGCGGCTGTGCGGCCCGGCGCCAAGTACCGCGACTTCCACGACGCTTCGCAGCACGTCCTCGCCGAGAAGCTCGTCGAGTGGGGCCTCGTGGACGGTCCGGTCGAGCGGGTCCTGGAGCTCGGCCTGCAGCGCCGCTGGACGCTGCACGGCACCGGTCACATGCTCGGCATGGACGTCCACGACTGCGCCGCCGCCCGCCGTGAGGCGTATGCCGACGGGACGCTGGAGCCCGGCATGTGCCTGACCGTCGAGCCCGGTCTGTACTTCCAGGCCGACGACCTGACCGTGCCCGAGGAGTACCGCGGCATCGGTGTGCGGATCGAGGACGACCTCGTCGTCACCGAGGACGGCAACCGGAACCTGTCGGCCGGCCTGCCGCGCCGCTCCGAGGACGTCGAGGCGTGGATGGCCGCGACCAAGCAGGCCTGACGCACCGACGGCACACAGCCGGCCGGTGACCGGCCGAGAGCCGCGTACGCCACGAGGGCGTGCTGCTCGGACCCCACCTTCAGGAGGCCATGAGCAGTGCGCCCTCACGCCATTTCAGGATCTTGTCGAAACTGACCACGGCGCCACGGCCCGGCCTGTTCCGGTAGTGGACATGGTCGGTGAGCTGCTCGATCAGACCGAGCCCCCTGCCGTCCTCCGCCGTGCACTGGACGGACCTCAGGGCCCCGCGGCGCCCTCGTGACACGGGAAAACCCGGCCCGGAGTCGGTGACCTCGATACGGCACTTCTCGCCGTCCAGATAAGCGGTCACGCGGTATTCCGCGGAGGACGACACCCCGGCCCCTACCTCCCCGCCGTGCTCGACCGCGTTCGCGCAGGCCTCGCTCAGCGCGACCGACAAGTCGAAGGAGACGTCCGGATCCACCCCCGCGGTCTCCATGGTGCCGAGCAGTAGGCGGCGTGCCAGCGGAACGCTCGCCGCCTCACGTCGCAAGCGGAGAGACCACCAGATGCTCATGCTCCAGCCTCCAGGCTGCGGCTCGACATACGATTACCTATTGCCGTAAGCACCGCCGAATAAGCACAGAGTTGACGTGATTGCGCTCATTCGGCCGAAGCGCGCACCGTTCACGCCGGTGTATGGGCTCACGGACCTGCCGTAGGAACGGCGTGGGCGCAGTGCGATGATGTCGGGGCCATGTCTACGTCCGTCGCACGCGCCGGAGCCGGTCTGCGGCTATTGCGGGCCGCGGTGTTCACCGCGGTCTGCGTCGCGCTGTCCGCGACAGGACACGTCGTGGCCGCCTGCGCGACCGTTCCCTGGTGGACGATGGTGCTCGGCTGCGCCGCCGTCTTCGGCACGGTCGCACCGTTCGCGGGGCGCGCACGCTCGATGCCCGTCATCGCCACCGCGCTGACCTGCGGACAGCTGGCCCTGCACGCCCTGTTCGGGATCGGCCAGCACAGCCCGGCCATCCAGTCCGCGGCCACCGACACCTCGCTGACAGCCCTGGCCGCGAAGCTGGTGTGCGGCGCGGGAGCCCTGCCGCTCAGCACCATCGAGGCCCGGCGCGTCGTCACCGAGGCGGGCATCAGCCCCGCCGCGGTGTACGACGCCCAGCACCACGCGGCACACACGGTGCAGCACTCGGGGGCCGAATCGGCCGCCGGGCTGCTTCCCACCCTCCCCATGCTGCTCGGCCACCTCCTGGCCGCGGTCGCGACCGGCTGGCTGCTGCGGCGCGGCGAGGTCGCGCTCTCCCGGCTGGTCCGGATCTCGGCGCACGGAGTCGCGGAGGGCGCGCTCGTGCGGTGCCTGCGCGCCGCGCTCGCGCTCGTACGGTCAATGCGCGCCGGTCTTCCGCGGGCGCACGCGCAGAGCCCGCGCGCGCTGCGCACACCACTGCGTACGCCCCTTCGGCCGGCCGCGGACGCACTCCAGCACATGGTGATCAGGCGCGGGCCGCCCTCCGGGGCGCTCGTACTCGCAGCCTGACGCGGCCCGCTCCCCAGGGAGTGGTGTCGCGATGCCGTCGCGCATCCGCGCGCCGGAGCAGCATTCACCCCTGTCTCCCCGGAGTGTTCCCAGCCATGAACATCACGCGTATCTCCGCAGCCGGCGCCGTCGCCGCCTCCACCGTCGTGCTTCTCGCCGGACCGGCCTTCGCGCACGTCGGCGTGCAGCCCGTCGGCGCCGCCGAGAAGGGCGGCTACGCCACCGTCAACGTCAAGGTGCCCAACGAGCGGGACAACGCATCGACCACCAAGCTGGAGGTCTCCTTCCCCACCGACCACCCGCTGTCGTCCGTGATGCCGCAGCCCGTACCCGGCTGGACCGTCAAGGTCGAGAAGACCAAGCTCGACAAGCCGCTCAAGGTGCACGGCAAGGAGATCACCGAGGCCGTCTCCAAGGTGACCTGGACCGGTGGGAAGATCGCCCCCGGCCAGTTCCAGCAGTTCCCGCTGTCGCTGGGCCAGCTGCCCGAGGACGCCGACCAGTTGGTCCTCAAGGCCATCCAGACGTACGACAACAAGGAAGTCGTCCGCTGGATCGAGGAGCCCAAGGAGGGCGAGGAGGAGCCTAAGTCCCCGGCCCCCGTCCTCAAGCTGACCGAGCCCTCCGGTGAGGATCACCACGGCGCCGGTGCCAAGGGCGCCGACGACGAGAAGGACGGCAAGGCGGAGGCCGCGTCGCACGACGAGAAGGCCGACAAGAGCGACAAGTCCGAGAACGCGGCCGACAGCAGCGACACGACGGCCCGCACCCTCGGCGTCATCGGCATCATCGTGGGTGTGGCGGGTGTGGCCTTCGGTGTTCTCGCCGGCCGCCGCCGCGCCTCCTGACCCCCTCCGAAGCACCGGGATTCATCATCATGCGCAAGAAGAACGCGCTGGCCGTGGCGCTCGTCGCCACAGCCGCGCTCACCCTGTCCGCGTGCGGCACCGACAAGGCCGACACCTCCAAGCCCGTCACCGATGTCTCCGCCGACATGAACACCAAGGCCGCGACGGTTCTCGACAAGCCGTTCACCAAGCCGAACCTCGTCCTCACCGACACCCACGGCAAGAAGTACGACCTGCGTGAGCAGACCAAGGGCAAGTCGACGCTCATCTACTTCGGCTACACCAACTGCCCCGACGTCTGCCCGCTGACGATGAGCAACATCGCCATCGCGTACAAGAAGCTGCCCCAGGCCGACCGGGACAAGCTCCGGGTCGTCTTCGTCACCACCGACCCGGAACGGGACACCCCCGAGGCGCTCGGCAAGTGGCTCAAGGGCGCGGGCGACCCCGCCTTCACCGGGCTCAGCGGCGACTTCCCGACCATCCAGGCCGGGGCCCGCCAGCTCGGCATCGGCATCGACCCGCCCAAGAAGGAGAAGGACGGCACGGTCGTGTCCATGCACGGCGCGCAGGTCATCGCGTTCTCGCCGAAGACCGACGGCGGCTACGTGCTGTACGGCGAGGACACCACGGCCGACGACTACACCAAGGATCTTCCCAAGCTGCTCAAGGGGGAGAACCCGTGAACCGCCGCACCACCCTCGTCACCGCCGTGGCGCTGACCGCGGGACTGACCCTCGCGGGCTGCTCCGACGGCGGTGACGGCGGGCCCGAGCTGAAGGTCAGCGGGGCGTTCATGCCCGAGCCCGTCATGGACGACATGGCCGCGGGCTTCCTCACCATCAAGAACGCCGGCTCCACCGCGGACAGGCTCACCTCTCTCACCAGCGACATCGCGGGCGAGGTGCAGATCCACGAGGCCAAGAACCAGAAGATGCAGGAGGTGCAATCCTTCGACATCCCCGCGAACGGCGAACTGAATCTGGAGCGCGGCGGGAACCACATCATGTTCCTCAAGCTCAAGAAGAAGCCCGAGCTGGGCGAGAAGGTCGCCGTGGAGCTGCACTTCGAGAAGGCCGCCACCATGACGGTCGACTTCCCCGTGGAGGAGACCACCCACAACCCGAAGAAGCAGTGAGGGACTGACACATGCCGGCCACCGCCCCGCGCTTCGCAGCCTCTGTCATACGGCTGCTGCTCGTCACGACGGCGCTCCTCGCCACCCTGCTCGCAGGAGCCGCCCCCGCGTCCGCGCACGCCGCGCTCACCGGGAGCGACCCGAAGGACGGGGCGGTGGTCGCCACCGCGCCCAAGGAAGTCAGCCTCACCTTCTCCGAACAGATCGCCCTGGGCGACGACTCCATCCGCGTCCTGGAACCCAGCGGCAAACGCGCCGACACCGGTGATGTCCGCGACCTGACCGCCGGAGGCGTCGTCAGGTACGGCGTCGACCTGCACGCCGGGCTGCCGGACGGCACGTACACCGTCGCCTGGCAGGCCGTCTCCGCCGACAGCCACCCCATCTCCGGCGCCTTCACCTTCTCCATCGGCGCCCCCTCCGAGACCACCGCCGAGGTGCCCGAACAGGCGGCGGGCGGCGGGCTGGTGGGCGCGCTCTACGACATCGCGCGCTACACGGCGTACGCCGGCTTCATTCTGCTCGTCGGTGGCGCCGCCTTCGTGCTGGCCTGCTGGCAGCGCGGTGCGGGCGAGCGTCCGCTGCAACGCCTCGTCGTGACGGGGTGGATCACGCTCACCGCCTCCACCCTGGTGATGCTGCTGCTACGCACCCCGTACACCGGCTCGGGCAAGCTCGCCGACGCCTTCGACCTCAGCGGCCTCAAGGCCGTCCTGGAGACCAAGACCGGGGCGTCGCTCGTCTCGCGGCTGCTGCTGCTCGGCGCGGCGGCGCTGTTCGTCGCCGTCCTCTTCGGGGCGTACGCGAAGCGCGAGGACCCCAAGGAGAAGAAGGACCTCACCTTCGGGCTCGCCCTCGGCGGCGGGGTCATGGCCGCCGGGATCGCGGCGACCTGGGCGCTGGCCGAGCACGCGTCCACGGGGCTCCAGCCGGGTATCGCGATGCCCGTCGACGTACTGCACCTGCTGGCCGTGGCGACCTGGCTGGGCGGCCTCGCCGCGCTGCTCGTCGCCCTGTACCGGACGCCGGGCATCGAGCGCGCCGCCGTCCGTAATTTCTCCCGGGTCGCGTTCATCAGCGTCGTCGTGCTCGCCGCGACCGGCATCTACCAGTCCTGGCGGCAGGTCGGCTCCTGGTCGGCGCTGACCGGTACGTCGTACGGGCAGCTGCTGCTCGTCAAGGTCGGCCTGGTCGTGGTCCTGGTCGGCATCGCCTGGATCTCGCGGCGCTGGACGGCGCGGCTGGCCGGGGACGCGGCGGCGGACGCGAAGGCCGAGGACGGGGCCGGGGCCGCCGAGGAGGAGGCAGTCGAGGCCGAGGAGCGGGTGACCGTCCCGGAGGATCCCGCGCGCTCCGCCCAGCTCTCCCGGCAGAAGGCCGCGCTGGCCACCGCCCGCGTCAAGCGCGAGCGTGACGCCGACCCCCTGCGGACGGGGCTGCGGCGGTCGGTCCTCGCGGAGGCCGGGGTCGCCGTGGTGCTGCTGGCCGTGACGACCGTGCTGACGAGCACCGAGCCCGGACGTACGCAGGAGAAGGAGGTCGGCAGAACCCAGACCTCCCCCACTGCCCCCGCGGAGCCCATCGAGGTCCGTATCCCCTTCGACACCGGCGGCGAGGACGGCAAGGGCACGGCGCGCGTCGAGCTCGACCCGGCCAGGTCGGGCGCCAACAGCCTGCACGTATGGCTGGAGCGGCCCAACGGGCGGCCCCTGGACGCCCCCGAGGTGACGGTCGCGTTCACCGAGAAGAAGAAGGCGATCGGACCGCTGCCCGCCGCCCCCGACCGCGTCGCCACCGGACACTGGAGCGCGAGCGGCGTGCAGATTCCGATGCCCGGCACGTGGGAGCTCGAAGTGATGGTCCGGACCTCAGACATCGATCAGGTGACCGTGAAGAAGAACGTGAAGATCGGCTGACAGACGTGGGAAAAACTGACGTGGACAACAACGGCACGGGAAGCGATGGCTTCTCCCGGCGGCGGCTGCTCGCCGCCACCGGCGCGGCGGGCGCCGCCGGGCTCGCGTTGGGCGGGACCGGCGGCTACGCCGTCGCCTCCGGCTCCGGGGCGGACACCGGCACGGCCCTGACGGCGGTCGGCTCCACGGCCGTGGCCTTCCACGGCGCCCATCAGGCCGGAATCACCACGCCCCTGCAGGCCCGCGGCCATCTCGTCACCTTCGACCTGGCGCCGGGCGCCGGGCGCAAGGAGGCCGCGGCGCTGCTGCGGCGCTGGTCGGCCGTGGCGCGCGGACTGATGGCGGGCGATCCTGCCGGGGACGGTGACACGGGCGTCGCACTGGACGCGGGGCCGTCCTCGTTGACCGTCACCTTCGGCTTCGGCCACAGCTTCTTCGGCCGTACGGGCCTGGGCGGGCGACGGCCGGCCGCGCTCGACCCGCTGCCCGACTTCTCCTCCGACCACCTGGACGCCCGCCGCAGCAACGGTGACCTGTGGGTGCAGATCGGCGCCGACGACTCGCTGGTCGCCTTCCACGCGCTGCGCGCGATCCAGCGGGAGGCGGGCGGCGCGGCCAAGGTGCGCTGGCAGATGAACGGCTTCAACCGTGCGCCGGGCGCGACCGCGCAGCCGATGACGGCCCGCAATCTGATGGGCCAGATCGACGGCACGGGCAACCCCAAACCGTCCGAGGACGACTTCGACCGGCGCATCTTTGTGCCGGCCGGCGGGGATCCGCAGTGGATGGCGGGCGGCTCGTACGCCGTCGTACGCCGTATCCGCATGCTCCTCGACGACTGGGAGAAGCTGGCGCGCGCCGAGCAGGAGAAGGTCATCGGGCGCAGGAAGGCCGACGGGGCGCCGCTCACCGGCGGCGACGAGCACACGGAACTGGCGCTGGACAAGACCGGCGCCGACGGCAGGCTCGTCATCCCCTCCGACGCGCACGCCCGGATCTCCGCCCCCGAACAGAACGGCGGGGCGGCGATGCTGCGCAGGCCGTTCTCGTACCACGACGGGATCTCCGGCAACGGTGAGCCGGACGCCGGGCTGCTCTTCGTCTGCTGGCAGGCGGACCCGCTGCGCGGCTTCGTCCCGGTGCAGCGCAAGCTCGACCGCGGGGACGCGCTGTCGCCGTTCGTCCGGCACGAGGCGAGC
Source organism: Streptomyces sp. A5-4 (assembly GCF_051131715.1). Taxonomy (NCBI): domain Bacteria; kingdom Bacillati; phylum Actinomycetota; class Actinomycetes; order Kitasatosporales; family Streptomycetaceae; genus Streptomyces; species Streptomyces sp. A5-4. The sequence continues at coordinate 3,813,806 of NZ_CP178591.1, forward strand.
GGGCTGTTCGCGGTGCCGGGCGGTGCGCCGGACGGGGAGTACGTGGGGCAGCGGCTGCTGGAGGGCTGAGGGCCCCGGTGGGGCCAGTGGAGTCCGGCGGGGCGGGTGAGACCTGCGGGACGGGTGAGGATCCCGTAGAGCGTTCCCGTACGGCCCATTAAGGGGTTCTGTCGCTGATCTTGTGACGGGGCGGGTGGTGTCAGTGGCGGCTGTGATCATGAGCCAGGTGTACTTCACGGAGTTTCGGGGTGTTGTTCCCTCATCTGGCCGGTGTTGTGGTCGAGGTGGTCGAGCGGTCGTTGTCCGGTGTGGTCTCGATGCATGCGCGTGCTCGGTCGTCGGGCGGGGTGTGTCCGCACTGCGGTAGCGCGTCGGGCCGGGTGCACGGACGGTACGTACGGCGGCTCGCGGACGCGGCGGCCAGCGGCGCCGGGGTGGTGATCGAGTTGCTGGTGCGGCGGTTCAAGTGCCTGAACCCCGGGTGCCGGGCGGTGACGTTCGCTGAGCAGATCGCGGGGCTGACCAGCCCGCATGCCCGCTATACGCCGCTGCTGCGCGGCCAGTTGACCTCGATCGCTCTCGCGCTGGCCGGCCGCGCGGGGGCCCGCCTGGCCGGGGTATTGGGCTTGGACGTCGCCAAGGACACTCTGTTACGTCTGGTCCGTGCGGTGCCGGAAGAGCCTGTCGGAGAGATCCGTGTGCTCGGTGTCGACGATTTCGCGCTCCGCAGGGGTGCGACGTACGCCACGATCTTGGTGGACCTGGAGACCCGGCGCCCGGTCGACGTGCTGCCCGGCCGTGAGGCCGAGCCACTGGCCGCATGGCTGAGCAACCACCCGGAAATAGAGATCGTGTGCCGGGACAGGGCCGGAGCGTATGCCGAGGGCACCCGCAGCGGCGCCCCGCAGGCGGTCCAGGTCGCAGACGCCTGGCATTTGTGGCACAACCTCGGCGAGGCGGTGGAGAAGACCGTATCCGCCCACCACGCCTGCGCCCGGGCCGCGTTCGAGAACACCGTACCGGCCAAGCCGCCGCCCAGCGACGACATCTGGCAGACGCCGCCCCCGGTTGACGCGATGCTCGATGTCTGCGGACGCGAACGCCGTCTGGTGACCCGGACCAGGGAACGCTACACCGCAGTGCGGGAACTCCTGGACGGCGGCAGCACGCTGGAGGGGATCTGCCGGACACTGCGGCTGAGCCGCAAAACCGTGCGCCGCTTCGCCCGGGCCACCAGCATCGACGAACTGCTGGTCAAGGCGACAAACCGGTCCACCCTCCTGGACGAGCACACGCCCTACCTCCACCAGCGATGGAACGAGGGCTGTCGCGACAGTGCCCAGCTCCACCAGGAAATCGTCGCCCGGGGGTTCACCGGAAGCATCCAGACCGTCCGCCGCTACCTCCGCCCGTTCAAGACCTCCACCACCGCGCCGCCAGTGCCCCGTCCAGCTCCGCGGCCCCGCCGCATCGTCCGCTGGATCATGACCGCCCCCGGAAACCTGGCAGCCGTGGACGCCGCCGACCTCAAAGAGATCCGGGCCGACTGCCCCGAACTCGACGCCGTCACCGACCATGTCCGCGACTTCGCCGCCATGATGAGCGACTTGCGCGGCGACCAGCTGCCAGCCTGGATGGAACGCGTCCTCGCCGACAACCTGCCCGCCCTGCACTCCCTGGTCAACGGCCTGCGCCGGGACCAGGACGCCGTCACCGCCGGCCTGTCCACCCCCTGGAGCTCAGGCCAGGTCGAAGGCCAGGTCACACGAGTGAAATTCCTCAAAAGGCAAGGATACGGACGAGCCAACCTCGACTTCCTCCGCAAGCGGGTGCTCCTCACACCCTGACCCACCCCGTCACAAGATCAGCGACAGAGCCCATTAAGGTGACCGTATGTCGGCAACGCGCTACGCCTATCTCGGCCCCGAGGGCACCTTCACCGAGGTCGCCCTCCGCACCCTCCCGGAGGCCGCCACCCGGGAGCTCGTCCCGATGGTGTCCGTGCCGGCCGCGCTGGACGCGGTGCGCAGCGGGGCAGCCGCGGCGGCGCTCGTACCGATCGAGAACTCCGTCGAGGGCGGCATCACCGCGACCCTCGACGAGCTGGCGTCCGGCGAACCGCTGATGATCTACCGCGAGGTGCTGCTCTCCATCACCTTCGCGCTGCTGGTGCGACCCGGCACGAAGATCACCGACATCAAGACGGTCACCGCGCACCCGGCGGCCCAGCCGCAGGTCCGCAACTGGATGGCATCGAATCTGCCGGAGGTGACGTGGGAGTCGGCCGCGTCCAACGCGGACGGCGCGCGGCTGGTCCAGGAGGGGCGCTACGACGCGGCCTTCGCGGGTGAGTTCGCGGCGGCGACCTACGGCCTGGTGCCGCTGGTCACCGAGATCCACGACGCGGTGAACGCGCAGACGCGCTTCGTCCTGGTGGGGCGGCCGGCGCGGCCCGCCGCACCGACGGGCGCCGATAAGACCTCGGTGGTGATCTGGCTGGGTGACGACCACCCGGGCGCGCTGCTCGAACTGCTTCAGGAGTTCGCGGTGCGCGGGGTCAACCTGATGCTGATCCAGTCGCGGCCGACGGGTGCGGGGATCGGGAACTACTGCTTCGCCGTCGACGCCGAGGGCCACATCTCGGACCGGCGGGTGGGCGAGGCCCTGATGGGGCTCAAGCGGATCAGCCCGAACGTGCGGTTCCTCGGGTCCTATCCGCGGGCCGGTGTGCTGCCGGCGGACGTGCCCGCGCTGCGGGCGGGGACCTCGGACACGGAGTTCGTGGCGGCGTCGGACTGGCTGGCGCGCTGCCAGGACGGCCGGGCCTGACCGCTCGGATCGGCGTCTTCCGGTGTTCCAGCTGTGGATACCCGGGCTGCTTATCCGGTCACAGAAAGTTATCCACAGGGCATGGTCTCGACCTGGGGACAAGTCGACAACGCAACCCGACATCGTCGACAAATCTGCCTAGAGCGCCCCCTTCCGTCCACAGGGTGGTAGGTCGCGCCCTGTCACCTCAATTCCAGTGATCAACTCTTTAGGGCGAGGCATTCCCACCCGAATGAGTGTGTGGGGCGGGTTTGCGCGGGGAATCCTTCGCCCCTCATGAGGCTTTCGGAACGATCACTTCCGGCATCCACAGATCTTCCACACAGCCTGTGGATAACTTTTCGGACGCACACATTCCTGTGGACAACCCCATGGCCAACTCCCGCTCCCCACAAGGGAGAAGCGTCAAGCCGCCGACGCCGATTGCCCTGTTTCGGGGAATGGCGCCTGTTTTATTGACGCGCGGCCGATGCGCATCCCACCGCGATTCCCCGCGACCGCGCCGCTCTCCCCGTATTGCCCGTCCCGTTACTCATCCACATTCTCAATCTCGGGCAATTTGGACATAATGCCATGCAATGCAATATCCAGTCGATCGTGGGAAGCGAGCGCGGGTAGCCTGGTGGGGTGATTGACCTTCGCCTGCTCCGTGAGGACCCCGACCGTGTTCGCGCCTCCCAGCGCGCCCGTGGAGAGGACGTCGCGCTCGTCGACGCCCTCCTCTCCGCCGATGAGCGGCGCAGGTCGTCCGGCAGCCGCTTCGACGAACTCCGTTCCGAGCAGAAGCAGCTCGGCAAGCTGATCCCCAAGGCCTCCGGCGACGAGAAGGCCGAGCTGCTGGCGAAGGCCGGCCGGCTCTCCGTCGCCGTCAAGCAGGCCGACGCCGATCAGGACGAGGCCGCGGCCGACGCCAAGAAGCTGCTGCTCCAGCTCGGCAACATCGTGCATCCCGACGTCCCGGTGGGCGGCGAAGAGGACTTCGTCGTACGCGAGACGATCGGCGCCCCGCGCGACTTCGCGGCCGAGGGCTTCGAGCCCAAGGACCACCTGGAGCTCGGCGAATCGCTCGGCGCCATCGACGTGGAGCGCGGCGCCAAGGTGTCGGGCTCGCGCTTCTACTACCTGACGGGCATCGGCGCGCTCTTGGAGCTCGCCCTCGTCAACGCCGCGATCGCGCAGGCGACCGAGGCCGGCTTCATCCCGATGCTCACCCCCGCGCTGGTCCGCCCGCGCGCCATGGAAGGCACCGGCTTCCTCGGCCAGGCCGCCGAGAACGTCTACCACCTGGAGAAGGACGACTACTACCTGGTCGGCACCTCCGAGGTCCCGCTCGCCGCGTACCACATGGACGAGATCATCGACGCGGACAAGCTGCCGCTGCGCTACGCGGGCTTCTCGCCCTGCTTCCGCCGCGAGGCCGGTACGTACGGGAAGGACACCCGGGGCATTTTCCGGGTGCACCAGTTCGACAAGGTCGAGATGTTCACGTACATCGACCCGGCGGACGCCGAGGCGGAGCTGGAGCGCCTGCTGGGCTGGGAGAAGCAGTGGCTGTCGTCGCTGGAGCTGCCGTTCCAGGTGATCGATGTGGCCTCCGGCGACCTGGGTTCCTCGGCCTCGCGCAAGTACGACTGCGAGGCGTGGATTCCGACGCAGGGCAAGTACCGCGAGCTGACGTCCGCGTCGAACTGCCTGGAGTTCCAGTCCCGCCGGCTGTCGATCCGGATGCGCGACAACCGTGACGGCAAGAAGGTGCTCCAGCCGCTCGCCACGCTGAACGGCACGCTGTGCGCCGTACCGCGCACGATCGTGGCGATCCTGGAGAACCACCAGCTCGCCGACGGTTCGGTGCGCGTACCTGAAATGCTGCGTCCGTACCTCGGGGGACGAGCCATTCTTGAACCATTGAAGAACAGGCTGGAGCCCATCTCCAAGTGAGCACCGCCCCGCCCCCCTTGCCGTACAAGCTGATCGCGACCGACCTCGACGGGACGCTGCTGCGCTCCGACGACACGGTCTCGGCCCGCACGCGCGATGCGCTCGCCGCCGTTACGGCGGCGGGCGCGGCCCACATCATCGTCACCGGGCGCGCGGTCCCGTGGACCCGGCACATCCTCGACGACCTCGGTTACGACGGCCTCGCCGTCTGTGGCCAGGGCGCGCAGGTCTACCACGCCGGTGAGCACCGGCTGCTGACCTCGGTGACGCTGGACCGGCAGCTGGCCGGCCTCGCACTCTCCAAGATCGAGGCGGAGATCGGCCCGCTGGCGCTGGCCGCGAGCCGCGACGGTCTGGACGGCGCGGTCCTGATCGGCCCCGGCTACCAGGTGCAGGAGGGCCCGCTTCCGTATCTGCCGTACACGGACCCGGCGGATCTCTGGTCCGCGCCGCTGAACAAGGTGTACATCCAGCACCCGGGCCTGTCCGACGACGCGCTGGCGAAGGTCGCGCGCGAGACGGTCGGCAGCCTGGTGGACGTCGTGATGGCCGGCGCGGGTGTGGTGGAGATCCTGCCGCTGGGTCTGACCAAGGCGACGGGGCTTTCGCTGGCCGCGCGGCGGCTCGGGCTCAAGGCCTCGGACACGGTCGCCTTCGGCGACATGCCCAACGACATCCCGATGTTCGGCTGGGCGGCGCACGGCGTGGCCATGGCCAACGCGCACGCGGAACTGAAGGCCGTGGCGCACGAGATCACGGCGTCGAACGAGGACGACGGCATCGCGGTGGTCCTGGAGCAGATGCTCGCCGCCCGGCACTGAGCCGAGGAACCCCGGCGCGCTTCCTCCCCAAAATGCCCTGGGGAGGGGGCGGCCCGCGCGAAGCGCTCGAAGCGGCCGCCCCCTGGGCGGCGAGTGACGGCCGCCCGGCGGGAGCGCGGCGGACCAGGACCTGAAATCCCGCTCAACGCCGCGCTCCGCCCCGGTCTGGGGCAGATCTCTTTCTGGCCAGATCTCTCGATCTGTCGGTTACGTCACTTACTGTGCCCCTTCCGCATATCCATGCGCCAGCGAATTTCCGCAGTTGTAGGATGACTGGGCAACCGGGCGAATAGAGGCAGGGGCTTACACATGGCGTTGCGTGCGGCGGGACGACAGTCCCTGGTGGACACCGTGGTGGATCAGCTGCGTGCCCAACTGACCGACGGCGAGTGGGCCGTCGGCGACCGGCTGCCCACCGAGCACGAGCTCGCCGACCAGCTCGGCGTCGGCCGCAACACGGTGCGCGAGGCCGTACGCGTGCTGGTGCACGCGGGGCTGCTGGAGTCCCAGCAGGGGAACGGCACGTTCGTGCGCTCCACCGCCGACCCGGCCGCCGTACTGCGCTCCATGCGGCACGCCGGGGCCCTGGACGTACTCGAACTGCGGGTCGCGCTGGAGACCGAGGCGGCCAGACTGGCCGCCGCCCGCCGCGACGCCATCGATCTGGAACGGCTGCGGGCCGCGTTGGACGGGCTGCGCGCGCAGGGGGACCGGGCCGCGGACGCCGACATGGTCCTGCATCTCGCGATCATCGAGGCCACCCACAACACCGCGTTCACGGAGGTCTACCGCTTCTTCTCCGCCCAGGTGCACGAGTCGCTGGCCGCCTCCCTGGGTGATCACGAGATGCCGCCGATCGACCTGGCCGCGCACGCCGCGCTGGTCGACGCCATCGGCGAGGGCGACCCGGCGGCGGCGGAACGTGCGGCGCGGGCCGTTCTCCAGGTGCCGATCGATGTGGTCAGGGCACTGCTCGACCGCTGACCCCTACCCCCTTCTCCCTCTCCGCTGTCTCCTCTGTTAGGTGCTCGCTGTGTCACGCTCGGATTCCGATCAACTCCTCCTCGACGCGGAGGCCGACGTACGGCCCACGCCTCAAGGGGCGGCCGCCCGGCGGGCGCTGCTGGCCCACCCCGTGGTGCTGCTGATCGGGATCGTGCTGGCCTCGCTCAATATGCGGGCCGCCCTCGCGAGCGTGTCGCCACTGGTGAGCGAGATCGGCGAGGCGTTCGGCCTTTCGTCCACCGGAAGCAGCCTGGTGACCTCGGTGCCGGTGCTCTTCCTCGGAGTCGGCGCGATGGTCGCACCCTGGCTGGGCCGGCGCTACGGCACCGAACGGGTGCTGTTCGCCGCGCTGTTGCTGCTGGCCGTGGGGATCGTGGTGCGGGTGCTGCCCTCGCTGCCCGGCCTGTACGGCGGAAGCCTGCTGATCGGCACCGCGATAGCCCTGCTCAACGTCCTGATGCCGGGCCTGATCAAGCGTGACTTCCCCGACCGGGCCGCCGCCATGACCTCCGTCTACACCGGCGCGATGATCGCGGGTGCGACCGTGGCGGCTGCTGCTTCGGTCCCGCTGGAGCGGGCGTTCGGCGACAACTGGCAGGCGTCACTGGCGTTCTGGTCGCTGCTCGCCGTGGTGGCCGCCGTGGCCTGGCTCCCCCAGGTGCTGATCGCCCGGGGGCGTACCGGCCACGAGGTACGGGTCGCCCCGGCCCCCGGCCGCGCGAAGAGTGTCTGGCGATCGCCGCTGGCCTGGCAGGTCACGTTCTTCATGGGGTTGCAGTCGCTCTGGTCGTACGTCCTCATCGCCTGGATGCCGACGATCTTCACCGACCACGGCATGAGCCGCTCCGGCGCCGGTGTGGTCTTCGCCTTCAACAACCTCATCCAGATCGCGGGCGCCTTCGGTGTGCCGCTGCTGGCCGGCCGGATGCGCGGCCAGCGCCCGCTGATCGTGCTGGTGACCTCGCTCGTGGCGACCGGCTATGTCGGCCTGATGGTCGCCCCGGTGGCCGGCGCCTGGCTCTGGTCGGCGGTGCTCGGCGTCGGCCAGGGCGGTGCGGTGGGCCTCGCGCTGACCCTGATCGTGCTGCGCTCGGGCGACGCGGTGACGGCGGCGAGGCTGTCCGGGATGGCGCAGACCGTGGGCTATCTGCTGGCCGCGGTGGGCCCGTTGGCGGCGGGCGCGGTGTACGAGGCGACCGGCAGCTGGACGCTGTCGATCGCCCTGATGCTGGGTGTGTGTGCGGCGGCCCTGGTGGTGGGCCTGTTCGCGGCCCGCGACCTGAAGGTGTAGCGCGCGAGCGCCGGGCGCGGGCCGCGAGTGGATCAGCGGCGCTTACGTCGCTGACTGCGCTCCAGCGCGCTCAGCCGGCGGTCGACCGCGTCGAACCTGCGGTCCATGCGGTGCTCCATGCCGCGCATGTTCTCGGACAGATCGCAGAGCCGGTTGCTGATCGCGCCGACGACCTGGTTGGTCGCGTCGAGCCGCCGGTCCAGCCGGTCGAGCCGGATGGTGATCCCGTTGATGACGGGCCCCAGCTCCTGGAGCGCACGGCCCACGGTGTCGAGGTGCGACTCGACTGTGGTGACCCGGCGGTCCAGCGAGACGTAACCCGCGCGCCAGCCGTTCTCCTCGGCGTCGAGGAGGTACGTACGGACGCGCCGGGCGATGTCGCTGTCGCGAAGAAGCATCGCGATGTTGAGGACCGCCCGGCGGGTGAAGAGGGTGAGGTTGGTGGCCGCCTGTGGATAACTTGTCCCCAGGCCGTCGCTCCAGAGGGACAGAATGTCCCTCTGGAAGATGCGCAGGTCATCGCCTCGCAGAACTTGCAACCCGTTCTCGTCGAGTTCGACGCGATGGCGTTGTACCACCTTCTTGACGACCTCTGTGGACACCTCGAAGTACCGGGCCACATCTTCTGTGCAGACGTTAATTCCGTCCGGGAGCATGACAAGCGCCTTGACCTTGTCGAGGACCTCGACCCGCCCGATCGCTTCGTCGCGCAGCGTGCGCGATTCGAGCAGGGTGACTTCCGATGGCATGAGCATGCCTTCCGTTCGTGAAACCGATCATGGTCGGCCCTGTCCCCGGGCTTCAGGGGCGGAGGTCGGCTCACGGTGCTACTCACCCAATGACCGGCCCGGCTTTCGATCCGGTACCGGCAATCCCCAATTTCACGAACGCTACGACGCCACAGATTCCAGTTGCCTCCACGCACCCTGAACAACGAACCGATAAACGTACAGTTACGCGTGAACCCCCATCCATCGGACGGGGGTTCACAGCTGCACGAACGTACGCGAAGGGCGTGGCGCGTCCGCTCTACTCCTCGCCCGCCAGCTTCAGCGTGCGCAGCTTCTGCCCCGCGTACCAGGTCGCGACGACCGTGACCACGGCCAGCAGGGTGACGGCCGTCGGCAGGCCGACGTCCGAGCTGATCATCCCGTCCGCGCCGATCCGCTCCGCCAGGGACAGCGACCACTGCTGGACGCTGAGGGTGCGCGCGCCGGGCACCAGGCTGCCGAAGAGCGTCTCCCACACCAGCGCGTAGACGAGTCCGAGGACCACCGCGTGCCGGGTGACCGTGCCGAGCAGCAGGAAGAGCGCGCTGTACGCGATCGAGGCGACCAGCGCCGCGACCGTGTAGGCGATCGCGATCTGCCCGCCGTTGCCGTTGAGGATCAGGCCGGCGATGAAGGTGGGGATCGCGGAGAACGCCATCGTCACGGCGATCGCGACGATCAGCTTGGTGAAGATGATCGTGGACCGCTTCACCGGTTTGGCGAGCAGATAGACGATCGAGCCGTCGTCGATCTCGGGGCCGATCGCGCCGGTACCGGCGATCACGCCGATCAGCGGGATCATCGTGGCGATCGCGAAACCGCCCAGCACATCGGCGGCGACCTGGTCGTCCGCGCCGGTGAGCAGGCGTACCGCCACCGCGATGAGGATGAGCAGGGCCGGGAGCACAAAGAGGATGGCGGCTCGGCGGCGGCCGAGGAGGGCCCGGTAGGTGAGCCGGGCGACTGTGGGTTCGTACATCGCTGCAAGCTCCTTTCAGGCCGCTACGAGGTAGGAGAAGACCGATTCGAGGGACTCGTCCGAGGGCGAGACCGTCAGCAACCGGATGCCGTGCGCACGCGCGACCTGCGGCAGCAGTTCCGTGAACCGGATGAAGTCGACCGCCTCGATGCGCAGTGCGCGCTCTGTCAGGTCCACTTCGATGCCCGTGGTCGACGGGTCGGCGATCAGTGCGGCGGCGAGCGCGCGGTCGTCGCTGGACCGTACGAGATAGCGGTGCGGGCGGTCCGTCATCAGCCGGCGGATCTTGCGGAAGTCGCCGGACGCGGCGTGCCGTCCGGCCACGATCACCTCGATGTGCGAGGCGAGCTGCTCGACCTCCTCCAGGATGTGCGAGGAGAAGAGGACCGTGCGGCCCTCCGCGCCCATCCGCCGCAGCAGCTCCATCAGTTGCATGCGCTGACGCGGGTCCATGCCGTTGAAGGGCTCGTCGAGGAGGAACACCGACGGGTCGTGGACCAGGGCGGACGCCATCTTCACGCGCTGCCGCATGCCCTTGCTGTACGTCGCGATCTTGCGGTCCTGCGCGTACTCCATCTCGACGGTCGCCAGCGCCTTGTACGCGGCGCCCGCTTCGAGACCGTGCAACTCGGCGTTGGCGACGACGAATTCCTTGCCCGTGAGGAAGTCGTACATCGCTTCCCTCTCGGGCACGATCCCGATCTCCTTGTACACCGACTCGTTGCGCCAGACCGGCTTCCCGTCGAGGGTGACGGCGCCGGTGGAGGGCGCGAGGAAACCGGCCATCATGTTGATCAGCGTGGACTTGCCGGCGCCGTTGGGGCCGAGCAGCCCGGTCACGCCGGGGCCCACCTTCATCGTGATGTCGTTGACCGCCACCACATTGCCGAACCAGCGCGAGGTGTTGGTGATGTCGATGGTGGTCACAGCCCGACCTTCCGGTAGCGACGCATCAGGACGGCGTACGAGCCGAAGATGATGCCGAGGACGACGAGGACGTAGACCGCTCCACTGCCGGCCGACGGGCCTTCCCCGCCGGGGAAGGCCGAAACGGCGCCGAGGAAGGCGGTCTGCACGCCGTCGATGAGGGTGACCGGCGAGAACAGGCCGAGCCATTCGACCGCCCCGGCCGCGCCCTGGTTCCAGGCGATGGCCTGGACGGTGGACACCGCTCCGTAGGAGATCGTCAGTACGGCGATGACGGCGGCGACACCGAAGCCGCGGCGCGGGGTCAGCGCGGCCATCACCAGGCCGAGGCCGCCGAAGAGCAGCGAGAGCAGCGCCACGGAGACGAGCCCCTGAGCGAAGCCCTTCGTCTGGTCCGCGAAGTCGAACTTGGCCAGCAGGGCGCCCGCGTAGAGGATCACCAGCGGCGCCGCGGTGAGGATGAACAGCGCCGACGCCATCGCCGCGTACTTGGCGAGGACGTAGTCGATGCGCTCGATGGGCCGCGAGAAGTACAGCGGGACCGTCTTGAAGCGCAGGTCCCTGGAGACCGACTGCGGGGCCTGGGACGCGAGATAGAGACCGATGACGGCCTGCATGACGATCGCGTACCGGGTGTACTTCAGCGGCAGGTCCGTCATGTTCGGCGTGGCGACGGCGACCGCGACGATGATCGCCGCGACCAGACACATCACGCCCATCAGGATCATCGGCAGGACCTTGGACTTGGCGCTGCGGCCCAGTCCGTAGGCGCCGCGCAGGGACTGCGAGAAGAGCGAGCGGCGCGCGTAGGCACGGCCCAGGCGCGGTCCGTCGTACGACCGGTAGCCGATGTTGTGGATACGGGTCGGGTCGGCGCTCGGGGTGAGCGGTGTGGCGGCCTCAGATGCCATCGCGGCCGTCTCCCTTCGGGTCGGCGGCGGCGGTGGCACCGGCGGGGACAGCGGAGGCGGTTGCCGCCGCCAGTGGCGCGGCCGTCTCCTGCTGGTGGTCCGCACGGAAGACCTCGGCGATGTGGTGGCGGCGCTGTTCCATGCGTACGAGCCCGAGGCCGAGGTCGGCCACGGCGTCCCGCACGAGGTCGTACGTCTCCTCGCCGATGGCCTCGACGAGCAGGATGTGACCCGCACCGGGCAGACCGTCATCCACGCCCGCGTGGAGGGTCGCTCCGGCGGCGGCGAGCTTCTCACGCAGGGCGCGGGTGCCGTCGGGGTACGTGTCGGTGTCCGTCACCTCGACGGCCAGGGTGGCCATGGTCTGGGTGAAGTCGCTGGTGGAGCTGGAGCGCAGCAGCTTTCCGCCGTCGATGACGACGACGTGGTCGCAGGTGCGCTCAAGCTCTCCGAGGAGGTGCGAGGTGACCAGGACCGAGATGCCGAAGTCGGTGTAGATGCGGCGGATGAGCCCGAGCATCTCGTCGCGGCCCACCGGGTCGAGGCCGTTGGTCGGCTCGTCGAGGAGGACCAGCTTCGGGTCGTGGACGAGCGCCTGGGCCAGCTTCACCCGCTGTTTCATGCCGGTCGAGTAGCCGCCGATGGGCCGGTAGCGCTCCTCGTACAGTCCGACGTGGCGCAGGGTGTCGGCGGTGCGCTCGCGGGCCGCGGTGGGCGGCAGGCCCGACATGCGCGCCATGTGCACGACGAACTCGGTGGCCGACACGTCCGGCGGCAGCGCGTCGTGCTCGGGCATGTAGCCGACCCGCTCACGGATGGCGCCACCGCCGGTGGCGACGTCGATGCCGAGCACCGCGGCCCGGCCTTCGGTGGCGGGGGACAGACCCAGCAGGATTTTGATCAGGGTGGACTTGCCGGCCCCGTTGGCACCGACCAGCCCGGTCACACCGGGTCCGATGTCCAAGGAAAGCTCTTCAAGTGCGGTCACCCTGGGGAACCGCTTGCTCAGGCTTTCGGTCGCGATCACAGTCACGTTTTCGAAGGTAGTGGCGCGCACCACATCACGCGTCAGACCTGACGGCTGCTTCCGTGTCCGACTCCAGGCGTACGGACCCGTAGGGGGCCGGTACCCAGGGTGGGCGGCGTGGGGCGGGCCTGCCTGTCGGGCGGTGGCCGGGCGGGCTGCTGGGCTGGCGGGCCGGGTGGCGGAGTTCTCCACAGGAGCGGAGTTCTCCACAGGTTTCGTGCAGCTCTTGACGCAGCCGCCGAGCATTGTCACATTCATCAGTGTCAAGTTACGGACGCGTACCGCAACAGGGACGGACAGGTGGCATGACCTCAGCAGTGCGGAGCGAGCAGCGGGAGCGGACCGCGGAGCTGCGCGGGTTCAGGGAGGTGCAGCGCCTCGCCTACGAATGCGCCGAAGCCGTCGCGGCCCAGCTCAAGCCGGGGGTCACCGAGCGCGAGGCGGCCCGGATGCAGCGGGACTGGCTGCACGGGCGGGGTGTGCGCGACTGGTTCCATCTGCCGTTCGCCTGGTTCGGGGACCGTACGGCCTTCGTGAACTTCAAGGTGCCGCTGCAGTTCTTCCCGACGAACCGGCGGCTGGAGCCGGGGATGCCCTTCATCCTCGACATGGCCCCGGTCTACCAGGGCTGTACGGCGGACATCGGGTACTCGGGGTGTCTCGGCCTCAACCCCGTGCACGACAAGCTCCTTTCCGATCTTGAGGCGCACCGTGAGCTGTTGTTGCGCGAGGTGCGCGAACGGCAGCCCCTGCGCGAGATCTACGAGGACGTCGAGCGGCTCATGGTCCGCCAGGGATACGCCAACCGGCACCGCGCGTATCCCTTCGGCGTCATCGCCCACAAGATCGACCGGGTCAAGGAGCGTCGCTGGTCACCGCATGTCTTCGGGTTCGGCACACAGGCGCTGAAGGGCCTCGCCGGTGACGCGCTGCACGGCCACCGCGAGGGCTGGTCGCCACTGTGGAGCCCGTACAAATTCTCCGACCACCCGCCGCAGCCGGGCCTGTGGGCGGTGGAACCCCACCTCGGATTCAGGGGTACGGGCGCGAAGTTCGAGGAGATCCTGGTGGTCACCGACTCGCAGGATCCGGAGCAGAGCGCTTTCTGGCTGGACGACGATCTGCCGCATGTGCGGCGTTGGGCGGAGGAGAAGACCTCGTGAACGGCATGGACGGGTCCAAGGACAAGGGCCTCGCTGGAGCGCGTGAGCGCTGGGTGCGCACCGGTGGCGTCGAGTTGTGCGTCGCCGAGCTGGGCGACGCCACGCAGCCGACGGTGGTGCTGGTGCACGGCTACCCGGACAGCAAAGAGGTGTGGACGGAGGTCGCGTCCCGGCTCGCCGAGCGGTGGCACGTCGTGCTGTACGACGTACGCGGGCACGGCAGGTCGACGGCGCCGACGCCGCTGCGCGGCGGCTTCACCCTGGAGAAGCTGACGGACGACTTCCTGGCGGTCGCGGACGCGGTGAGCCCCGACCGGCCGGTGCATCTGGTCGGGCACGACTGGGGATCCGTGCAGTCCTGGGAGTTCACCACCGTCAAGCGCACCGAGGGGCGGATAGCCTCCTTCACCTCGATGTCCGGCCCGTCCCTGGACCACTTCGGGCACTGGATCAAGAAGCGCATGGCGCGGCCGACGCCGCGCAGGGCGGCCCAGTTGCTCTCCCAGGGCGCCAAGTCCTGGTACGTGTACATGCTGCACACGCCCGTGTTGCCGGAGCTGGCCTGGCGCGGGCCCCTCGGCAAGCAGTGGCCGAAGATCCTCCAGCGGCTGGAGAAGGTGCCCGCGGGGGACTACCCCACCGCGTCGCTGCCGCAGGACGCGGCTCACGGCGCCTGGCTGTACCGGGACAACATCCGGTCCAGGCTGCGCAGGCCGCGCCCCGACGCATACGCCCACGCGCCCGTCCAGCTGATCACGCCGACCGGTGACATCTTCCTGTCCGAGCGGCTCTACGACGAGCTGGAGGTGTGGGCACCCGACCTGGTGCGGCGCAGCCTGCCCGGCAAGCACTGGGTGCCGCGCACCCGGCCCGACCAACTGGCTTCCTGGATCAGCGAGTTCGTCGCCGCCAACGAGGACAGCGCGGCCGGGGTGCCCGCCACCGGTGTGGTGGCGGGCGGCCGGTACGCCGACCGGTTCGGCGGACAGCTCGTGCTGGTGACGGGCGCGGCCAGCGGCATCGGGCGGGCCACCGCCTTCGCGTTCGCCGAGGCGGGCGCGCGGATCGTCGCGGTCGACCGGGACGCCGAGGGGGCCGCCAGGACGGCGGAGATGTCCCGGCTGATCGGTGCGCCGCAGGCCTGGGGCGAGACCGTGGACGTCAGTGACGAGCAGGCCATGGAGAAGCTCGCCGAAAAGGTCGCCATGGAGTACGGCGTCGTCGACGTCCTGGTGAACAACGCCGGGATAGGCCTGTCCGGCTCCTTCCTGGAGACCAGCGCCGAGGACTGGAAGAAGGTCCTCGATGTGAATCTGTGGGGCGTCATCCACGGCTGCCGGCTCTTCGGGAAGCAGATGGCCGAGCGCGGCCAGGGCGGGCACATCGTCAACACCGCCTCCGCGGCTGCGTACCAGCCGTCGAAGGCGCTGCCCGCGTACAGCACGTCGAAGGCGGCGGTGCTGATGCTGAGCGAGTGTCTGCGGGCGGAGCTGGCGGGACAGGACATCGGGGTCAGCGCGATCTGCCCGGGCTTCGTCAACACCAACATCACCGCGACCACCCGGTTCGCCGGAGTCTCGGCGGACGAGGAGAAGCGCAAGCAGAAGAGGACGTCCCGGCTGTACGGGCTGCGCAACTACCCGCCGGAGAAAGTCGCGGACGCGGTGCTCAAGGCAGTCGTACGCAATCAGGCGGTCGTCCCCGTAACACCGGAGGCTCGTGGCGCGCACCTCATGTCGCGCTTCGCGCCGAGGGCGCTGCGCGCGATCGCCCGGATGGAGCCGCCGCTGTGAGCACCGGAGCGTACGAAGGGCGCGAGGGGTACGGGACGTTCGATGAGCCCGGGGGCCCTGACGGGCACGGGGAGGGCGAGGGGCGTTACGCGATCGCGCCGCGCCGGGTCTCGTTCGACTGGCGCGCGACCCCGCTGCACTGGATTCCGGACGAGCCGACCGCCACCCATGTCATCAATGTGCTTCACCTGCTGCTGCCGGCGGGCGAGCGGTGGTTCGTCAAGGTGTTCAAGGAGGCTCTGCCTCTGGTGCGCGACCCCGAGCTGCTGCGGGACGTCAAAGGGTTCATGGGGCAGGAGGCGACGCACAGTGTGCAGCACTCGTACGTGCTGAACCACCTGGCCGAGCAGAATCTGGACACCGAGCCGTACACCAGGCATGTGGACTTCCTCTTCGAGAAACTGCTCGGTGAGGCGCCGCCGTTCGGCGCGCCGATCCCCACCCAGGAGTGGCTGCGCTTCCGGCTGTCGCTGGTCGCCGCGATCGAACAGTTCACCGCGGTCCTCGGAGACTGGGTGCTGCGGGCGGAGGGTCTCGACCTCGCCGACCCGGACGCGGTGATGCTCGACCTGCTGCGCTGGCACGGCGCCGAGGAGGTCGAACACCGCGCGGTGGCCTTCGACATGTACCAGCACTGCTCGGGTTCCGGGCTGCCCCGGTACGTCCGACGCGTCGAGGGCATGGTGGTGGTCGCACCGGTCCTGCTGTGGCTGTGGGGATGGGGCGCCTCGTATCTGATGCGGCACGACCCACAGCTCGCGGGCCGGCAGCGCTACTCGCTGCGCGAGCACAACAAGGCGGTCACCAAGGGCCTGCTGCCCACGTGGCGCGAGCTGGGCGCCGCGATACCGCGTTACTTCCGGCGGTCGTACCATCCCTCGCAGGAAGGTTCGCTGCGCAAGGCCGTCGAATACCTCGCGACCTCGCCGGCGGCCCGCACCGCGGCGGGCGCGGTGGGCCGGACGGCCATGTCGTAGCCACCGGAGCCGTGGTCACCGGGGCCACGGCCGACGAAGCCATGGCCCCGATCGCCGAGCGGCTTGTCGTAGACCCGGACGGTAGGAGTACGCGTGTCAGGGCAGTCAGCAGCCGAGTACCGGATCGAGGACCTCGCGCACCACAGCGGCGCCACGGTTCGTACGATCCGCGCCTATCAGGACCGCGGACTGCTGCCCAAGCCCGAGCGGAGGGGCCGGTCCAATGTGTACGGGGACGCGCATCTGGCCCGTCTCCACCGCATCGCCGACCTCCTTGAGCGCGGTTACACCCTGGCCAGCATCAAGGAGTTGCTGGAGGCCTGGGACGCGGGCCGGGGGCTGGGCGGGGTGCTGGGGCTCGTCGCCGAGGTCAACGGTCCGTGGACGGACGAGAAGGCGGACCGGATCTCGCGCGTCGAGCTGGACGAGCGCTTCGGCGGGCAGCCCGACGACACGGCGGTGGACGAGGCAGTCGAGCTGGGTGTGCTCGAACGCATCCCCGGGCGCGCGGACGAATTCCTCGTACCGTCCCCGCAGGAGCTCGCAGTGGCAGCCGAGTTGCACGCGGCTGGCGTCCCGCTCCAGGCAATCTCCGCGCATCTGCGGGAACTTCGCGGCCAGGTGGAGCACATTGCCACGCGTTTCCTGGAGTTCACGACAGAGCACGTCTTCGCCCGCTACCTCGGCCATACCCCGCCCACGGACGCGGACGCGGAGGAAGCGGCGGCGCTGGTACGACAGCTCCGGCCGCTCGCGCAGCAGACAGTCGACGCCGAACTGGCCCGCGCGATGCAGACGTTCGCCACTCGGCACCTCCAGCAGCACCTCGGCGAGACAACCGGGCTCGCCGTCGAGGCCGGGCCCACAGCTGTGACCTTGCCTCCGGACACAATGAGCGCCGTCCATAAGCTGGTTGGTTCCGGCAACGCGGCCGCCTTCATTGCCGCGGCAACCGAACGAGAGGTGCAGTCACGGACATTGGACGCACTTGCCGCAAATAGCAGGACTCAGGGGCAAGTTGGTCAAACCACCTGAAATCACTGGGCAGTTGTCCACAGAATCGCCAAATCCCTTGTGGAAAACCCGACTTGGCTGTGGATCAAACCTCCGCGACGAATTTCAGTGGCGTGATGCTCGCCTCCCCGGCACTCTGGCGAGATGCATGAACGACGCACCACAAAGGTGTCGAAATATCTCTCGAAGCACCTGCGACACCAGCCCGACCGGATCGGGATCTCACCCGACGCGAACGGCTGGGTGGAAATCGACGCCCTGATCCTGGCGGCGGCAGAACACGGCTTCCGGTTCACCCGGGAGGAACTGGACCTTGTCGTCGCCTCCAACGACAAGCAGCGCTTCGCGATCAAGGGGCCCCTCATTCGCGCCAGCCAGGGTCACACCATCGAGGTCGACCTCGGGCTCCCGGAGGCCGAGCCGCCCGCGTACCTCTACCACGGCACTGTCGCCGCCAGTCTCGAAGCCATCCGCGCCGAAGGGCTGCGCGCGATGGCCCGGCACGACGTCCACCTCTCGCCCGACCGGGAAACGGCAACCCGGGTGGGCGCCCGGCGCGGACGCCCGGTCGTCATCAGCGTGGACGCCGGTTCCATGCATCGCGCCGGGCACGCCTTCCGGGTCAGCGCCAACGGGGTGTGGCTCACCGAGGCCGTGCCGCCGGAGTATCTGCGCTTCCCCCGCTGATTGGGCCTCCCACCCGGCCCGCTGTTTCACGTGAAACACCTATGGGCTCAGCGGCGGACGCGGCCTTCTCCGTCCCGGGCAGTCGGTTCAGCCCAGTGTCAGCCAGTGCAGACCGTGCCCTTCCGCGGCCATGCGTTCCGCCGCGGTCATCGGGAGCCGCCCGGTCGCCTTGCGCAGAAACGTCGTACGGTCCCAGCCGACTCCGGCCGCGGACCCCGCGTATCCCCCACCCGCGGCGTGGCCCGGCTCGTACGGGCGCCCGCCCAGCAATAGCCGGGCCACCACCTCCGCGGCCTCCGCCGTCGGCCACGGCTGATGACCGAGCCCCGCCGCGACATCAAAGCCGTGCACGCACACCTCGACGACCCTGGTGACAAGGAAGTCGCTCAGCAGCATCGGGTCGCCGTGCCGGGTCCGGATCCGCCGCTCGGGCGGCTCCTTCGCGCAGGAGGCGGCGGCCGAGCGCCAGACGGCGTCGAAGTCTTCGGCGAGGGACCGGCCGTCGGCGTACCCGGCGGCGGATTCCTGGGCCGCATCGACCCTCGCGCCATTGGCCGTCGATGAGAAGCGCTCGTTCCGTGCGTAGTACCCGGCAGCGGTCACCAGCATCTCCGAGGCGCCCGCTTCCGGTTCTGCCCCTCCCCCTGCATCTGCTTCTGGTTCCGCTGCTGGGTCCGCCAGCATGCTGTCGACCCTCCCCACAGCGGTCGTCAGATGCGCGAACACCTCGCGCACGGTCCAGGGCGCACACGGGCTCGGACGGTCCCACTCCCCTTCAGGAAGGCCATCGACTTTCTCGAACAAACGTTGTGATTCCGCCCTGAGGGCTACCAGTGCTGCTTCCCCGTCCATGGAACAAGCCTATGGATCGGGTTCGAATCAGGGAGTGAGCTGGGCCATCGCCTCGGTGGCGACCCTCTCGAAGACCTTCACGTCCGCCGCGAAGTCCGAATCGGGGATCGGGGCGTGGAGCACGATCTCGTCGAAGCCGAGCGCGAAGTGCTTGCCCGCGAAGTCGACGAAGGCGTCCAGGGACTCCAGCGGCCCGCTCCGCTCCGGGGTGAAACCGGTGAGCAGGACCTTGTCGATCTCGTTCACCTCGCGGTCGATCTCGGCGCAGGCGGCGCCCAGCTTGCCGATCTGGCCACGGAGGGCTTCCTGCGACTGGGCGGGCGTGCCCGACTCGAAAAGCTTCGGGTCACCGGTCGTCACCCACGCCTGACCGTGCCGGGCGGCGAGCTTCAGCCCACGCGGCCCGGTGGCGGCGACGGCGAAGGGGAGCCTCGGCCGCTGCACACAGCCGGGGATGTTCCGAGCCTCGACGGCGGAGTAGTGGGCGCCCTCATGGGTGACGGCGGGCTCACTGAGCAGCCGGTCGAGGAGCGGGACGAACTCGCCGAAGCGGTCGGCCCGTTCACGCGGGGTCCAGGGCTCCTGGCCGAGCGCGGTCGCGTCGAAACCGTTGCCACCGGCGCCGATGCCGAGCGTGACCCGCCCGCCGGACACGTCGTCCAGCGTGATCAGGTCCTTGGCGAGAGTCACCGGATGCCGGAAGTTCGGCGAGGTGACGAGGGTGCCGAGGCGCATCCGTGTGGTGGCGGCTGCCGCTGCGGTGAGGGTCGGCACCGCGCCGAACCACGGGCCCTCACGGAAGGTCCGCCAGGACAGGTGGTCGTAGGTGTACGCGGTGTGGAAACCGAGCTGCTCGGCTCGCTGCCATGCGTCACGGCCGCCGTCCGACCAGCGGTAAATGGGAAGGATCACGGTGCTCAAGCGCATGTTCCGACCCTACGTGGCGCGAGCGGCGCACGGCGGTCCAGGGTGGCGGCGCACAGTGTCGGCGACGGCCGGGGGCCGACGTGCGCCGCCGAGCCCGCGGTGCGCGGCGTACGAAGCGGACGTGAAGCGAAGTCGGCCTGTGGTCGAAGGCGGCCTCTGCCTGCAGGAGGCGTGCCCCCGGGGGCGGCAGAATTCCCGAATACGAAGTGGTGTCCAGCGCCGGCGCGACACTCGGGGCTGCGCGAGTGACGGGCATCCTGCCGGGAAGAAAGCGACAGGCACCCTGCCGGAGGAATCCGCTGTCCGCCATCGGCCCGCGGCGGCGGCGGTCCCGCACATCTCAGAGGTGTGGTTCCCCTCTCAGATGTGCACCCCTTCGCACGTCCGTACACCTACCTGCGTGTTCATACGCGAAGATGCACCTGTGACCTCAGCACCCGACCCCCATCCCGCCCGTCCGGCCCCGGCCACCGCCCTGCCGCGGCTGATCGCCACCGACCTCGACGGCACCCTGCTGCGCGACGACAAGTCCGTCTCGGACCGTACGATCGCCGCGCTCGCCGCCGCCGAGGAGGCCGGCGTCGAGGTCTTCTTCGTCACCGGCCGCCCGGCCCGCTGGATGGACGTCGTCAGCGACCACGTCCACGGCCACGGCCTGGCGATCTGCGCCAATGGCGCCGCCGTTGTCGACCTGCACGCCGACGGCAAACTGATCGAGGTCCGCCCGCTGCCCCGCGGCACCGCGCTCGATGTCGTCGAGGCCCTGCGCGCCGCCGCGCCCGGCACCTCCTTCGCGGTCGAGCTGACCACCGGCATCCACTACGAGCCGGCGTACCCGCCGTTCCATCTCGACCCGGGCGCGACCGTCGCCACCGCCGAGAAGCTGCTCCAGGAGCCGACCCCGGGCGCGGGGGCTCCGGTCATCAAGCTGCTCGCCCACCACACCGACCTGGCACCCGACGCCTTCCTCACCCTGGCCCGCGCGACCGCCGGGGAGCGTGCGTCGATCACCCGGTCGAGCCCGACCGCCCTGCTGGAGATCAGCGGCCCCGGCGTCTCCAAGGCGAGCACCCTCGCGCAGTGCTGTGCGGAGCGCGGCATCTCGCCCGCGGAGGTCGTGGCCTTCGGCGACATGCCCAACGATGTGGAGATGCTGAGCTGGGCGGGGACGTCGTACGCGATGGGCAACGCCCACCCGGACGTGATCGCCGCGGCGTCCGGACGCACCGTCGCGAACAATGAGGACGGCGTCGCGGTCGTCATCGAGCGAATCCTGGCCGGCGGCCTGTAGTCGCGGGCGGCGCCGGTCCCCGACGGACGGCGTCGGTGTTCCGTACGGGCCCGGCAGCAACGGGTGGCCGCGGCCGTACGGCCGCGGGCCGGCCCCTGCACGCACGGGCCCGACAGGACCGAGGAACGGACAGGGGACGTTCAGAGCTCCACCCCGTGCTCGTGCAGCCAGCGGACCGGGTCGACGCCCGAGCCCAGATACGGGGTGAGCCGCACCTCGAAGTGCAGGTGCGGCCCTGACGAGTTGCCCGTGGTGCCGGCCTGCCCGAGCCACTGTCCCGTTCCTACCTTCTCGCCCTGGTCGACGGTGACCCCGGCGAGGTGCGCGTACTGCGAGTAGTAGCCGCCCGGGTGCCCGACCACCACCTCGATGCCGAAGCCCCCGCCGCAGGAGACCGAGACGACCCGTCCGGCGCCGACGGAGCGCACCGGTGTGCCGATGTCCACGGCGAAGTCCTGCCCGGTGTGCCGGTTGCTCCAGCGCGCGCCCGAGCCGCCGAACCCGGCGGACAGCTCGTACGTCTCGACCGGCGTCACCCACGCGGGCGTGGCGGGCGGCTCCCGCTGCTCCAGCCGTACGGCGCCCGCGCAGCGCCCAGCGGCGACGCTGCGGTCCGCGTCGCTCTGCAGTTTCCACCTGGCGTCTTCGAGCTTCGTCTGGATGCCCCGCTTGATCCCTGCCAGCCGTTCGGTGCGGCCGGCCAGGTCCCGCCACACGGCGGACGCCGTCTTCTCGTCCGCGGCGAGTTTGTGCTCGGCCCGTTCGGCGCGCTCCAGCATGCGCGAGACCGCGAGATCGGCCTGCCAGGCCAGCCGCTGACCATCCATCAATTCCTCGGGGTCGTCGGCGAGGAGCAGCTGCGCGGTGTACTCGATGCCTCCGCCGCCGACCCGGTACTGGGCGCGGGCGACCCGGCCGAGATTCGCGTGCAGCGCCTTGATGCCACGCCGTTCCGCGGTGAGCAGCCGTTCCAGCCGGCCCGCCCTGGCCCGCTGGACCTGCGCCGCGTGCCTGCCGTGCTCGTACGTCTGGGTGGCCAGCGCCGCCTCCTCGTACAGCCGCGCCACCTCGGCCCCGATGGTGGGCCCGTCGGACGGGGCGACGCGCTCGCCGGCCCGTGCCGGTGTGGATGCGAGGAGGCACAGGAGCAGGCACAGCACCGGGACGAGGGGCCGGTGACACAGTCCTGGGCGCATCAACGGATCGTGGCCCCGCCGCGGCACGAATGCGCGCATGAGGGGCGCTCCGCCGGGTGTCGTCCCGCCATCCGGCCTACAACGGGCGCCCCGGCCGGACGGCCAGGCACCTCGGAGGCCCGCTCCCCACCGGTGCGCCTCTCGCCACCGTGACCCGCGGGGAGCCCTCTACAGCGGGGCTTCCCACACCACTGTGGTCCCCGCGCCGCCGCCCTCGCCGATCCCTGCCTCGCAGCCGCTCGACCCGCCCAGCGACTCCGCACGCCGTTTGAGGTTGCGCAGTCCACTGCGCCGGCCGCCCTTCGGTATGCCCACCCCGTCGTCCGCGACCGAAAGGCGCACCCCGATGGTCCCGTCCGGCATCGTCGCCGTGGCGTCGACGACGACTTCGATCCGGGCCGCCCGCGCGTGCCGGAAGGCATTGGACAGCGCCTCGCGCAGGGCCGCGATCAGGTTCTTGCCGGTGAGCTCGCCCACGAGCGTGTCGATCGCGCCGACGAAGCGGTACGCGGGTTTGAAGCCCAGTGGCACGGCGGCCATGTTGATCTCCCGCAGCACGCGCGTGCGCAGCCCCGAAGGGGCCTCGGCCGGGCCCTGCTGGAGCGCGAAGATGGCAGTACGGATCTCCTGGATCGTCACGTCCAGCTCGTCCACGGCCCTGCCCACGCCGGTCTGCACCTCGGGCACCGCCGAAGTGCGCTGGGCGCTCTCCAGCATCATCCCGGTGGCGAACAGCCGCTGAATGACCAGGTCGTGGAGGTCGCGGGCGATCCGGTCGCGGTCCTCGTACACCGCGAGCCGCTCCCGGTCCCGCTGCGCCTCCGCCATCATCAGCGCGAGTGCGGCCTGCGAGGCGAACTGGGTGGCCAGGGTCCGCTCCGCCTCCGTGAACTGCTTCCCGCCACGCGCGCGTGGCGTGACGAGCGCGCCGAGCACCCGGCCCCCGCTGTGCAGCGGCAGCAGCATGCTCGGTCCGTATCTGGCCGCCAACTTGCTGATCACGCGCGGGTCGCTCGCCGCGTCATTGACGAACACCGCCTCCCCGTCGAGGAGTTGCGCGATGACGGGACTCTCCGGCGGGATGATCACACCCAGCGACTGGGTCGGGTCGTCGGCAGAGACCGCGACAATCTCCAGGCCGCCCTCGGCGACGGGCAGCAGCACCATTCCGGCAGCCGACGCCGCCAGATGGCGGGCCTGTTCCGCGACGACCGTCAGTGCGTCGTCGGCGTCGCCGCCCGACAACAGGGCAGTGGTGACGGCGACCGAGCCGTCGATCCAGCGCTCACGCTGGCGCGCCGCCTCGTACAACCGGGCATTGCCGATGGCGATCCCGGCCTCGGTGGCGAGCACCCGGACCATGTGCAGGTCGTAGTCGTTGAACTCCGCCCCGCCGACCTTCTCGGTCAAGTAGAGGTTGCCGAAGATCTCACCCTGTACGCGAATGGGCACCCCCAGAAAGGTCCGCATCGGGGGGTGGTGGGCGGGAAATCCGGCGAAGCGCGGGTCGGCCGTCAGGTCGGCGAGCCGCACCGACTCGGGGTGCCTGATCAGTGCGCCGAGGAGGCCCTTGCGACCGTCCGGCAGGCGGCCGATGCGGGCGGCCGACTCCTCGGTGACTCCGTAGGTGACGAAGTCGGACAGCCCGTCGCCCTCCTCGTCGACCACGCCGATCGCCGCGTACCGCGCGCCGGCGAGCTCCGCCGCGGTCTCGCAGATCCGGTCGAGGGTGGAGTGCAGCTCCAGCCCCGTCCCGACGGATCGCATGGCCTCAAGGAGCTGCGGTACACGGGCGGTGAGCTCGGTGGAGAGGCCCTGCAGGCTGCGGGCCGCCTGCGACGCGGCTTCGAGCTCGTCCTCGGTGTCCTTGGCGTCCCAGAGGTCCTTGCTGTCCCTGGGATCGCTCTGGTCGCTCTGGTCGCTCGGGGCGGGCGGCACGTCCGGCACTGACATGCCCTTGAGACTAGTTAGTCCTATTTCAAGAGGAAAGTCGGCTGTCGAGCGATTCAGCCGCCCGTACACGCGGTTCGGCCTTTTGCGCGTTCGGCCTGCCCCCTGCGTAGCGTGGTGCGCCCCGTTGTCAGTGCGCTACGGGCTGCCACGTGCTGACCGGTCCGGCCTCCCGCTCGCGATCCAGCATCCGCCGCAGCGGCCCCTCGGCCTCCGCCAGCGCCGCGTACCCGCCCCGCTGTACGACCCGCCCCTCGTCCAGCACGATCACCTCGTCCACCGCGGCGAGGCCCTCCAGCCGGTGGGTGATGAGCAGCGTCGTACGCCCCTCGGTGGCCCTCAGCAGGTCGGCCGTCAGCGCGTCCGCCGTCGCCAGGTCCAGATGCTCGGCCGGCTCGTCGAGCACCAGGACGGGGAAGTCCGCGAGGAGCGCGCGGGCCAGTGCGAGGCGCTGGCGCTGGCCGCCGGACAGGCGGGCGCCGTGTTCCCCGACAAGCGTGTCGAGCCCGTCGGGCAGCGCGTCGACCCAGGCCAGCAGCCGGGCGGCGCGCAGTGCGTGCCGCAGCTCGTCCTCGGTGGCGTCCGTACGGGCCAGCCTGAGGTTCTCCCGTACAGAGCTGTCGAAGAGGTGCGCGTCCTGCGCGCACAGTCCGACCAGCCGCCGTACGTCGTCCCCCGCCAGCTCCGAGGTGTCCGCACCGCCGAGCGTGTAGGTCCCCGCCTCAGCGTCCAGGAAGCGCAGCAGCACCTGCGCGAGAGTCGTCTTCCCGGATCCGGAGAGGCCGACCACGGCGATCCGGCTGCCCGCCTCCAGCGTCAGGTCGAAGTCCGTCAGCGCGTCCCGCTCCTGCCCGGCGTACCGGGCGCTCAGCCCCCGTACCTCCAACGGGAACGGCGAAAGGGGCCCACGGGCGGGAACATCGGGCTCGTGCACCGGCACCGGCGCGTCCAGAACCTCGTACACCCGCTCCGCGCTGCGCTTGACGCGCTGCCGGTACTGCACGGCGAGCGGCAGCCCGGTGACCGCCTCGAACGCGGCCAGCGGGGTCAGTACCACCACCGCCAGGGACACCCCCGACAGCCGCCCGTCGTGCACGCCCTGCACCCCGACGTACGCGGCGCACGCCACCGTGAGCCCGCACACCAGCGCCGAGAGCCCCCCGCCGAGCGCCGTGGCGGCAGCGGCCCGCGAGGCGATCCGCGTGAGCACCCCGTCGGCCTCCTTCACCTCACCGGTCCGGCGCTTCAGCGCCCCGGCGACGGTCAACTCGGCCGTACCGCCGAGCAGATCGGCGATGCGTGTGGCCAGCGTCCCGCGTGCGGGAGCCAGTTGCCGCTCGGCCCGCCTGGCACACGCCCCGCTCACCAGCGGCACCCCGACCCCGGCGACGATCAGCCCGACGGCCAGCACGACACCCGCCTCCGGCAGCAGCCACGCGGTGAACCCGACTGCCCCGGCGCCCACCGCCACGGCCGCCCCGGCCGGCAGCAGCCAGCGCAGCCAGTAGTCCTGAAGTGCGTCCACGTCGGCGACCAGCCGGGAGAGCAGATCGCCGCGCCTGGTCTCGCGCAGCCCGGCCGGGGCGATCCGCTCCAGCCTGCCGTAGACCGCCGCCCTCAGCTCGGCGAGCATCCGCAGCACGGCGTCGTGCGACACGATTCGCTCGGCGTAGCGGAACACGGCCCGCCCGATGCCGAAGGCCCGGGTCGCCGTGACCGCCACCATCAGATAGAGCACGGGCGGCTGTTCGGACGCCCGCGAGATCAGCCAGCCGGACACGGCCATGAGCCCCACGGCCGAGCCCAGCGCGAGGCTCCCGAGCAGGAGGGCCAGGGCCAGCCGGCCGCGCAGGGCGCCGGCGGCCCCCCGGACCCTGGCCAGTACGCCGACGCCGACGACCCCGTTCGGGGGCTCAGCGACGGGCGCCACGGCGTCCTCGACCGTCCCGCGCGCCGTACCGTCCACCCGCTGCCGCGCCTGAAGGGGCACGGTGGCGCCGCTGTCCGCTACCGGGCGGGACAGCTCGACCACCCGGTCGGCCACCGCGAGCAGCGCGGGACGGTGGACGACCAGCACCACGGTGCGTCCGGCCGCGAGCCGCCGCACGGCATCGACGATGCCCGCCTCCGTCTCACCGTCGAGGTTCGCCGTCGGTTCGTCGAGCAACAGCAGCGGCCGGTCGGCCAGGAACGCCCTTGCCAGGGCGAGTCGTTGCCGCTGCCCCGCCGAGATCCCCGCGCCGTCCTCGCCGAGACGTGTCCGCACCCCCTGGGGGAGGGCGGCCACGAAGTCGTATGCCCCCGCGTCCCGCAGGGCGGCGATCACGGCCGCCTCGTCCGCGTCCGGCCGCGCGAGCCGTACGTTCTCCGCAACTGTTCCCGCGAAGAGGTGCGGGTGTTGCGGCACCCAGGCGATCCGCTCCCGCCACCGCTCCATGGATACGTCGGCCAGGTCTGTGTCCCCGACAAGTACGCGTCCCTCGTCCGGCTGCGCGAAGCCCAGCAGCACATTGAGCAGCGTGGTCTTGCCGACCCCGCTCGGCCCGACGACCGCGACCGTCTCTCCCTCCCCGACGAGCAGCGAGGCCAAGTCGAGCGAGGCCTCGCTTCGCCCCGGGTGCCGGACCGTCACGCCTTCCACCCGCAGCGCACCGGCCGGAACGTCTGCCGTGCCGTCCGGCCGCGGCTGCGTCTCCAGCACTTCGAAGATCTCTTCCGCGGCGGACAGCCCCTCGGCCGCCGCGTGGTACTGCGCCCCGACCTGCCGCAGTGGCAGATACGCCTCGGGCGCGAGCACCAGGATGACCAGGCCCGTGTACAGGTCCAGGTCACCGTGCACGAGTCGCATGCCGATGCCGACTGCCACCAGCGCCACCGAAAGGGTTGCCAGCAGTTCCAGCGCGAAGGACGACAGGAAGGCGATCCGCAACGTCCGCAGAGTGGCCTGGCGGTACTCGTCGGTGATCGAGCGGATCGACTCGGCCTGCGCCTTCGCCCGCCCGAAGACCTTGAGCGTCGACAGCCCGGCGACCACGTCCAGGAAGTGTCCGGACAGCCGGGACAGCAGCCGCCACTGACGGTCCATCCGCGCCTGGGTCGCCCACCCGATGAGAATCATGAAGATCGGGATCAGCGGCAGGGTCACCACGATGACCGCGGCCGAGACCCAGTCCTCGGTGACGATCCGGGCGAGCACCGCCACCGGCACGACCACCGCGAGGCCGAGCTGCGGCAGATACCGGGAGAAGTAGTCGTCCAGCGCATCGACGCCCCGCGTCGCGAGGGCGACCAGCGAACCGACCCGCTGCCCGGTCAGCCACCCCGGCCCCAGACCGACGGCCCTCTCCAGCAGCCGTCCCCGCAGCTCCGACTTGACCGCCGCGCTCGCCCGGTGGGCGGCGAGCTCCGTCAGCCAGGCCACCAGTCCCCGCCCCAGCGCGACCGCCGCCAGCAGAAGCAGCGGGGTGCGCAACTCGGCGCCGTCCAGGCCTCGCTGGAAGGAGCCCACCACCACTTCGGCGATGAGCATCGCCTGGGCGACGACCAGGCCCGCCCCGGCCAGCCCGAGCACCACCACCGCTCCCAGGAAGAAGCGGGTGGCCCGGGCGTACCGGAGCAGACGCGGGTCGATCGGTTTCACGTGAAACATCCCCCACTAGTGGGCATCGGCGATGTGCTGGGTGCCGATGCGCTTACGGAACACCCAGTACGTCCACCCCTGGTACAGCAGCACCACCGGTGTGGCGATCCCGGCGCACCAGGTCATGATCGTCAGGGTGTAGGGCGTGGACGAGGCGTTGGTGACGGTGAGGCTCCACGCGTCGTTCAGCGAGGACGGCATGACGTTCGGGAAGAGCGTCAGGAAGAGCATCGTCACCGCGGCCACGATGGTCACGCCGGACAGGCCGAACGCCCATCCCTCGCGTCCGGCCGCCGTGAATCCGATGGCCACGACCAGTGAGAGCACCGCCACGATCATCGCGACGAGGCTCGCGCCGTCACCGTTGTCCTTCTGCGTCCAGATCAGGAAAACGAGGGCCAGTACCGCGGTGACGACCCCGAGCCGGAGCGCCAGCCCGCGCGCCCGCTGCCGGATGTCGCCGAGGGTCTTGAGCCCGGCGAACACCGCACCGTGGAAGGTGAAGAGGCTCAGTGTGACGAGCCCGCCCAGGAGGGAGTACGGGTTGAGCAGGTCCCACAGGGTCCCGACGTACTCCATGTCCGCGTCGATCTTCACGCCGCGCACGATGTTGCCGAAGGCGACACCCCACAGGAAGGCGGGCAGCAGCGAGGTCCAGAAGATCGCGTGCTCCCAGTTGGTCTGCCAGCGGTCCTCGGTGCGCTTCACCCGGTACTCGAAGGCGACGCCTCGGACGATGAGGCAGAACAGGATGAGCAGCAGCGGCAGATAGAAGCCCGAGAAGAGCGTGGCGTACCACTCGGGGAAGGCGGCGAAGGTCGCACCACCCGCGCTCAGCAGCCACACCTCGTTGCCGTCCCAGACGGGCCCGATGGTGTTGATGAGGACTCGCCGCTCCTTGCGGTCGCGGGCGAGCAGCTTCGTCAGGACACCGATCCCGAAGTCGAATCCTTCCAGGAAGAAGTAGCCGATCCACAGAACGGCGATGAGTACGAACCAGACGTCGTGGAGTTCCATACCTCAGCTCCTCAGTACGAGAAGGCCATAGGCCGGTCGGCGTTTTGGTCGTCGCCGCCGATCTTGGTGGGCGGGTTGAGGTCGTCCTCCGTGAGTTCCGGCGGTCCGGCCTTGACGTACTTCAGGAGCAGCCTGACCTCGATCACGGCGAGCACCGCGTAGAGCGAGGTGAAGACGATCATCGAGGTGATGACCTCGGCCTGCGAGACGCCGGGGGAGACCGCGTCACGGGTGCGCAGGACGCCGTAGACGACCCAGGGCTGGCGCCCCATCTCGGTAAAGATCCAGCCCCAGGAGCTGGCGATCAGCGGGAAGCCCATCGTCCAGAGCGCCAGAAGCCAGTACCACTTGGTGAATCGCGCGCCGAGCACCTTGTTCCGGAAGAGCACCAGATTCGGCGCCTCGTCCTCACCGGTCCGCAGCGCCGGTGGCAGCAGGAACTTCTTGCGGGTCAGCCACAGACCGAGCAGTCCGAGGCCGAAGGACGCCATTCCGAAGCCGATCATCCAGCGGAAGCCCCAGTAGGCGACGGGGATGTTGGGCCGGTAGTCGCCGGGCCCGAACTTCTCCTGCTCGGCCTTGTTGACGTCGTTGATGCCCGGGACGTACGAGCTGAAGTCGTCGTTGGCGAGGAAGGACAGTATTCCGGGGATCTGGATGGCGACGGTGTTGTGGCCGGCGTCGACGTCGCCGTACGCGAAGATCGAGAAGGGCGCGGGCGCCTCGCCCTCCCACAGCGCCTCGGCCGCGGCCATCTTCATCGGCTGCTGCTTGAACATGACCTTGCCGAGCAGGTCGCCGCTGACGGCGGTGAGCAGGCCGGCGATCACCACGGTGATCAGGCCGAGTCGCAGTGAGGTCCGCATCACCGGGATGTGCTTCTTGCGCGCCAGGTGGAAGGCGGAGATGCCGACCATGAACGCGCCGCCGACCAGGAAGGCCGCCGTCATGGTGTGGAAGAACTGGGTGAGCGCGGTGTTCTGGGTGAGCACCGCCCAGAAGTCGGTGAGCTCGGCCCGGCCGCGTTCCTCGTTGATCCGGTAGCCGACCGGGTGCTGCATCCAGGAGTTGGCCGCGAGGATGAAGTACGCGGACAGGACCGTGCCGATCGAGACCATCCAGATGCAGGCGAGGTGGATCTTCTTCGGCAGCTTGTCCCAGCCGAAGATCCACAGCCCGATGAAGGTGGACTCGAAGAAGAACGCGATCAGGGCCTCGAAGGCCAGCGGAGCCCCGAAGACGTCACCCACGAAGCGCGAGTAGTCGGACCAGTTCATGCCGAACTGGAATTCCTGCACGATGCCGGTGACGACGCCCATCGCGATGTTGATCAGGAAGAGCTTGCCCCAGAACTTGGTGGCCCTGAGGTACTTCTCGTTCTCCGTGCGCACCCAGGCGGTCTGCAGGCCGGCGGTGAGCGCGGCGAGCGAGATCGTCAGGGGCACGAAGAGGAAGTGGTAGACGGTGGTAATGCCGAACTGCCATCGCGCCAAGGTCTCCGGCGCCAGAGCTAGGTCCACGTCGTCTTCTCCTTCACATCGCCGTGGGTCACATCGGCAGTTTGGTCCTTTAATCCCACTGATCATGGGAGGAACAAGACTCGCTTGTGAACGTGTTCACATTCACTAGCTATTATGGCGCACGGCTGTTCGGCAGGATCCCCCGGGGGTGCGACTTTCGGGTACGACTGTGCCCCCGCACGCCAAAAGGGCATGCGGGGGCACGGGCAGCACCGGGCGAGAGCCGCTCTACGGCTCCTTGCGGAACGCCTCCGCGGCATGCAGGAAGACATCATTGGCCTCGGTCTCGCCGATGGTGACCCGCAGACCCTCGCCCGCGAAGGGCCGCACCACGACGCCGGCCTTCTCGCAGGCCGCCGCGAAGTCGGTCGTACGCTCCCCCAGCCGCAGCCAGACGAAGTTCGCCTGGGTCTCGGGCACGGTCCAGCCCTGCTCGACCAGGCCGTCGTACACCCGCGCCCGCTCCGCGACCAGCGAGCCGACCCGGCCGAGCAGCTCGTCCTCCGCCCGCAACGAGGCGACGGCCGCGTCCTGTGCCAGCTGGCTCACACCGAAGGGCACCGCGGTCTTGCGCAGCGCGGCCGCCACCGGCTCGTGCGCGACGGCGAACCCGACCCGCAGCCCGGCCAGGCCGTACGCCTTGGAGAAGGTCCGCAGCACCGCCACGTTCGGCCGGTCGCGGTAGAGCTCGATGCCGTCCGGGACATCGGCGTCCCGGACGAACTCCCGGTAGGCCTCGTCCAGCACCACCAGCACGTCGGACGGCACCCGGTCCAAGAAGCGCTCCAGCTCGGCCCGGCGTACCGCGGTGCCGGTCGGGTTGTTCGGGTTGCAGACGAAGATCAGCCGGGTCCTGTCGGTGATCGCGTCGGCCATCGCGTCCAGATCGTGCACATCGCCGGCCGTGAGCGGCACCTGCACGGCGGTGGCACCGCTGACGCGCGTGATGATCGGGTAGGCCTCGAAGGAGCGCCAGGCGTAGATCACCTCGTCGCCGGGCCCCGAAGTCGCCTGCAGCAGCGACTGCGCGACGCCGACCGACCCGGTGCCGGTGGCCAGGTGCGTCAGCGGCACCCCGAACCGGTCGGCGAGCTCGTTCATCAGACCGGTGCAGGCCATGTCCGGGTAACGGTTGAAATGACCGGCGGCGGCGACCGTGCTCGCCAGCACGCTGGGCAGCGGCGGATACGGGTTCTCGTTGGAGGACAGCTTGTACGCCACCGGCTCCCCGGCCGCCGCCGCACTCCGCCCCGGCTTGTAGGTGGGAATGCCGTCCAGCGCCGTGCGCAGCTTGGGGCTCTTCTCGCTCACTCTGGGTCCTCCTCGACCGTACGACCGCCAATGCTGCTCACCTTATGAGGATTGGCCGCCGCTGCGAATGGGCGGTGGGAAGAAGAACGGGAGGAGGGCCGAAGGGGCGGGGGGCGCTCGCCGCCCTGGCGCACGCCGGTGGCCCACGCCGTGGCGCGCATCCCTCGTGAAGGTGAGTTGAGACCTCTTCGAGACATGGACACTTGGCGCGCCCACGCCGGTCCATGGGCGCCGCCACCCACCCAAACCCCATAATCCCCTTGCATTCCAAGGTCATTGACGGGTCATCACCATGCAGAAACGTGCCTGTCAATGAGTGCATATGCACCCGCCCTAACCGCCCGCCCGAGCCCTACTATCGGCTCGCCATGACAGCAGCAGGGAAGCATCAGGTGAGCCGGACGGAACCACCCCGGCGGAGCACCCGGCCAGGACGCGCGGGCATCAGAGACGTCGCCGCAGCCGCAGGCGTCTCGATCACGACCGTCTCCGACGCGCTCAATGGCAAGGGCCGGCTCCCGGACGCCACCCGCAGCCATGTCCGCGAGGTCGCCGAACGGCTGGGCTATCGCCCGTCCGCGGCGGCCCGAACCCTCCGTACCGGCAAGTCGGGCCTCATCGGCCTGACCGTGACCACGTACGGGGATGAACCTTTCACCTTCACTGAATTCGCCTACTTCGCCGAGATGGTCAGAGCCGCGACCTCGGCCGCGCTCGCCCGCGGCTACGCACTGGTCATCCTGCCCGCCACCTCCCGTCACGACGTCTGGTCGAACGTCGCCCTCGACGGAACCGTCGTCATCGACCCGTCCGACCAGGACGCGGTCGTCACCGAACTCGTACGCCAGGGCGTTCCCGTCGTCTCCGACGGCCGCCCGGCCGGCAGCCTGCCCGTGACGGCCTGGGTCGACAACGACCACGAGGCCGCCGTCCTCGGCCTGCTCGACCATCTCGCCGACGCCGGTGCCCGCCGAATCGGGCTGCTCACCGGGAACACCACAGACACCTACACCCGCCTCTCCACCGCCGCGTACCTGCAGTGGTGCGAGCGGGTCGGCCAGGACCCCGTCTACGAGTCCTATCCGGCCCACGACCCCTGTGCGGGCGCCGTCGCCGCCGACCGGCTGCTGGCCCGCCCGGACAGGCCGGACGCCGTCTACGGGCTCTTCGACCCCAACGGCACCGATCTGCTCGCCGCCGCCCGCCGCTACGGGCTGCGCGTCCCCGAGGATCTGCTGCTGGTCTGCTGCAGCGAATCCACCTTGTACGCCGTCACCGAACCGCCCATCACCACACTCTCGCTGAAACCACGCAGGATCGGCACCGCGGTGGTCCAGCTCCTCATCGACGCGATCGAAGGCCTCAACACCGACCGACCCGTCGAGCAGGTCATACCCACGGAGCTCATCGTCCGGACGTCCTCACAGCGGAGGCCGCCGCGCACGACGGTGAGCGCGCCCCGCTCGCCGGCCGGGGACTGAGACCCGGGAGGGGGGCCGGAGGCCGAGCCCGAGGAACAAGTCCGAGGGCCGAGTCCGACGACCGTTGGGGACCGACCTCCCCAATTCGGACGAAACAACCGGTGAACCATAGGTGCAGCCGGATTCACCACCCCTGGTGCGTCACACAGCACGAGCGTCATTCCTATGATGGGCGCACGACACTGCGGACCACCCGAGACCAGGTGGGATCGTCAGGTGTAGGCGGCGCGACGGTGGTGGAGGGGTCGATGACTCAGGGGGCCGGTCAGGGACCCGCGGTGCGGACGGCTACATTGCGGGATTTCCGCGTACCGCCGTACGCACAGGCCCCCATTCCCGAGCAGGCGGGCGCCTACGGAATCGACGAGGAGCCGGAGGGGTACACGCCCACTCAGCGCGACCTCCCGGTCATCGGCCGCGGCGGCCCGGGAGACACCGTTCAGGTGACGGTGCAGACGGAGCCCGAGCCGCGGTTCGCGAACGGCGAAGGCCTCGGCCCGCTCTTCGTCGTGGGTGACGTGCACGGCTATCTGGACCAGCTGATCGACGCGCTGGCCGAGCAGGGACTCATCGACGCGGAGGGCCAGTGGGCGGCGGGCAACGCCCGCCTCTGGTTCCTCGGCGACTTCACCGACCGCGGCCCCGACGGCATCGGCGTCATCGACCTGGTGATGCGGCTCTCGGCGCAGGCCGCGGCGGCCGGTGGCTACTGCAAGGCGCTGATGGGCAACCACGAGCTGCTCCTCATCGGCGCCAGGCGGTTCGGCGACACCCCCGTCAACTCCGGGGCGGGCACCGCCACCTTCCAGGCCGCCTGGCTCCTCAACGGCGGCCAGAAGTCCGACATGGACCGCCTCCAGGACGTACATCTGCAGTGGATGTCCCGCCTCGACGCGGTCGCGCTGGAGGACTCGCATCTTCTGACGCACTCCGACACCACGGCATACCTCGATTACGGCTCCACCATCGAGGACGTGAACGACACGATTCACGCCATCCTCACCCGCAACGACGCCGACGAGTGCTGGGATGTCTTCCGCAAGCTGACCAAGCGCTTCGCCTTCCGCGACGAGGGCGGCTCACAAGCGGTGCGCGATCTGCTGGAAGCCTATGGCGGCGAGCGCATCGTCCACGGTCACAGCCCCATCCCGTATCTGCTGGGCCAGGTCGGCAACGAGAGTTCCGAGGACGGCGACGGCGGTTCGGGCCCGAACGTGGAAGGCCCTCATGTGTACGCCGACGGGCTCGCCATCGCCATGGACGGCGGCGTCACCATGGCCGGAAAGCTGCTCGTGGTGCAACTCCCCTTGCAGGATTGACGCATGACAGGCGCATAACCGGGAAGGCGAAGCACCATACAGAGTGTGTTCACCGCCGGGCCCAATTCTGGAAACCCCCTGTCACCCCGTGCCGTAGGCGCTCTACCATCGGCTTATCCGTAGCAGGCTCTCCTCCGTTTCCGCCCAATCGCCCGTTCGAAGCGGGCGATCCGGCCCTACGGAGCATCGGGGGATGCACATGAACAGCGCTCCGCACCTGCTGGCCGAGGACCGCCCGGAATATGAGCGCGTCCTCGATGAAGCACTGCGCAACGCGCACGACCACCCGGACCTCGCCGCCGTCGGACAGCGCCTCAACACCGAACAGCTGCGCACCATGGCGCTGAACGCCAGCGCGATCATCAGCGCCGCCGCGGCTGCCGAGTACGACCACTATGTGAAGGCCCGCGAGGAACTGCGCACGCCCCGCGGCGCGGACCGCGGCAGCAGCTCCGTCCTCGCCATGGGCGAGCCCGAGGCGGCCGGCGCGGGCGCCGTCGCCGTCGTCGCCGTGCTGACCCCGGTACTGGCGGGCACGGCCGCCGCGATCTTCCTGCTCGTCGGGTATCTGCTGAAGATGCTCACCCCCGAGCCGGCCTTCGCCGAAACACTGCTGACGGCGGGCTGGCTCTTCGGGGCGATCACAGCGGCGGGCATCCTGGTCGCCGCCGTCGGGCTGCTGCTGACGGCCCTGCGCAACGGCTCGTCCGCGTTCGGCGACGGCCCTGGAGGTGGGCCGACCGGAGAGGTCGGCCAGGCGAAGGAGGCCTGGCGGCACGCCCTGCTCGAACGCGGGGTCGTGCCGTTCCTGCGGGAGGCCCTGGCCGACCCGAAGGCCGGGCAGAGCGCCCCGACGCCGCAGCGGTCGGCGGGCCGTATCCCCAATCTGGGTTACTCACGGCCGGACTTCGGCAGCCCCGGCCCCGACGGCGACACCGCGCCCGGACCGCGCCCGAGCTTCTCCAGCCCCGACTTCTCCAGTCCCGACTACGGCGGCCCGGACCACAAACCGGAGTAAGTGGTCCGGGCCGATCGTCAACCGTGGATGATCAGTCGGCGATCGGGAGGTACACCCGGTTGCCGGCCGCCGCGAACTCCGCCGACTTCTCCGCCATCCCCGCCTCGACCTCCTCCTGCGTACCGCCGTGGTCGCGCCGGATGTCGTGACTGATCTTCATCGAGCAGAACTTCGGACCGCACATCGAGCAGAAGTGCGCGGTCTTCGCCTGCTCCGCGGGAAGCGTCTCGTCGTGGAACTCCCGTGCCGTGTCCGGGTCCAGGGCCAGATTGAACTGGTCCTCCCAGCGGAACTCGAAGCGCGCGTCCGACAGCGCGTCGTCCCAGTCCTGCGCCCCCGGGTGCCCCTTGGCGAGGTCCGCGGCATGTGCGGCGATCTTGTACGTGATGACGCCGGTCTTCACGTCGTCCCGGTTGGGCAGCCCCAGGTGCTCCTTGGGCGTGACGTAGCAGAGCATCGCCGTCCCCCACCAGGCGATCATCGCCGCGCCGATGCCGGAGGTGATGTGGTCGTACGCCGGGGCCACATCCGTGGTCAGCGGGCCGAGCGTGTAGAACGGGGCCTCCTCGCAGATCTCCTGCTGGAGGTCGATGTTCTCCTTGATCTTGTGCATCGGGACGTGCCCGGGGCCCTCGATCATGGTCTGTACGTTGTGCCGCTTGGCGATCGTGTTGAGCTCGCCGAGGGTCGTCAGCTCGGCGAACTGCGCCTCGTCGTTGGCGTCCGCGATCGAGCCCGGCCGCAGGCCGTCGCCGAGCGAGTACGTCACGTCGTACGCCGCGAGGATGTCGCAGAGCTCCTCGAAGTTCTCGTAGAGGAACGACTCCTTGTGGTGCGCCAGACACCAGGCCGCCATGATCGAGCCGCCGCGCGAGACGATGCCGGTCTTGCGGCGGGCGGTCATCGGCACATACCGGAGGCGCACACCGGCATGGACCGTCATGTAGTCGACGCCCTGCTCGGCCTGCTCGATGATGGTGTCCTTGTAGACCTCCCAGGTCAGCTCCTCGGCCTTGCCGTCCACCTTTTCCAACGCCTGGTAGAGCGGGACAGTGCCGATCGGGACGGGGGAGTTGCGCAGCACCCATTCGCGGGTGGCGTGGATGTTGCGGCCGGTCGAGAGGTCCATGACCGTGTCCGCGCCCCACTTGGTGGCCCAGGTCATCTTGTCGACCTCCTCCTCGATGGAGGAGGTGACCGCGGAGTTCCCGATGTTGGCGTTGACCTTCACCAGGAACCGCTTCCCGATGATCATCGGCTCGATCTCGGGGTGGTTCACGTTCATCGGCATGACCGCCCGGCCCGCGGCGATCTCCTCGCGCACGACCTCGGGGGACACGTTCTCCCGGATGGCGATGTACTCCATCTCCGGGGTGACGTCGCCGCGACGGGCGTACGCGAGCTGCGTCACCGCCTGCCCGTCACGGCCCCTGCGGGGCAGCCGCGGCCGGCCGGGGAACACCGCGTCGAGGTTGCGCAGTCCACCGCGCGGCGAGGTGTGCTTGATCCCGTCGTCCTCCGGACGGAGCGGGCGGCCCGTGTACTCCTCGGTGTCGCCGCGACCGATGATCCAGTTCTCCCGCAGCGGCGCGAGCCCCCGGCGGACGTCCGTCTCGATGGTGGGGTCGGTGTACGGGCCGGACGTGTCGTACAGCGTCACGTCCTTCCCGTTGGTGAGGTGCACCTGTCGGACCGGCACCCGGAGGTCGGGGCGCGAGCCCTCGACGTATCCCTTGTGCCAGCCCGGCTTGCGCTCCGCCTGATCGGCGGCAGGCGTGCGTGCATCCTGAATGGTCATGAGACCTACTCCCTACGCCGGCATTACCCGGTAACAGGTTCGGCGGTCGACGCAGCGGCTTCCGCATCCGGCGTTCCGGCATGAGCCGGACATTCCGTACGGAGGTCAGCGTCCTCTCAGCCCGGTGCTCCGAGCTCCCGCGTGTGCAAAGGTGCCCCCACGCTAGCGTCATCTCTGGCGCGCTGAACAGAGGGCCCCCGTCGTTCTTGCGATGATCGGTCGGTGACGCACCCACAGCCGACTCCAGAACAACACGGCCACACCCACAGCCACGGGCCCGCCGCACCGGTCTCCAAACATCTGCGCAAGGTGATCGCGGCGGTGCTGATCCCCTTCGCGGCGGCGGTCGTCGTCGGCCTTGTCATGCTCTGGCCCGGCGGTGCGCCTGCCCATGAGCGCACGGGTGTCGGCTTCGACCGGCAGACGGTCCAGGGCAAGGTCACCGCCGTACAGCGCGTCGACTGCAAGGACGTGAACGCCGCCCAGGTCCCGCCGACCGGCGACACCTCCACGCCCGAGGGCCGCGAGGCACAGCAGGCCGCGACGGGCAGCTGCAAGAAGGCGACCGTCGAAGTCACCTCCGGCAAGGACAAGGACAGAACCTTCACGGAGATCGTCCAGCCGGACGCACCGCGGCAGTTGAACGACGGCCAGGGCGTGGTGGTGGCGTACGCGCCCGACGCGCCCCGCGACCTGCAGTACTCGGTGACCGATGTGAACCGCAAGGTTCCGATGGCCCTGCTGGCCGGGATCTTCGCCCTCGCGGTGATCGTCGTCGGCCGAATGAAGGGCCTGATGGCGCTGATCGCGCTCGCGGTGTCCTTCGCGATCCTGACCCTGTTCATCCTGCCCGCGATCCTGCAGGGCTCGAATCCGCTGGTCGTCGCGGTCGTCGGAGCGAGCGCCATCATGCTGATCGCGCTCTACGCCTGCCACGGACTGACGGCCCGCACGTCCGTCGCGGTGGTCGGCACGCTCATCTCACTGCTGCTGATCGGGCTGCTCGGCTCGCTCTTCATCGGGTGGGCGTTCCTGAGCGGCAACACCGACGACAACACCGGCCTTATCCATGGCCTCTACCCGGACATCGACATGAGCGGTCTGCTGCTCGCCGGCGTCATCATCGGATCGCTCGGCGTGCTCGACGACGTGACGGTCACTCAGACATCGGCCGTCTGGGAACTCCACCAGGCGGATCCGAAGATGGGCCCCCGCGCCCTCTACCGGGCGGGCATCCGCATCGGCCGCGACCACATCGCGTCCGTGGTCAATACGCTGGTGCTGGCCTACGCGGGTGCGGCGCTGCCCCTGTTGCTGCTCTTCTCGATCGCTCAGAGCAGTGTCGGCACGGTCGCGAACAGCGAGCTGGTGGCGGCAGAGATCGTACGGACCCTGGTCGGCTCGATCGGTCTGGTCGCCTCGGTGCCGGTGACCACGGCGCTGGCGGCGCTGGTCGTGTCCGCCGACCGGTCGGGCGCCCCCGCCGCCGTCGGGCCAGCCGCCCCCTCCGGACCGGCCGGCTCCCCGCAGACACCCGCCGAGTCCCCGGCGCGCGGATCGAGCGGCAGGCGCGGCCGGGGCAGGCGCCGCAAACCCTGACCCCGCGACGCTCGGCCGTCGGCCAGTGGGCGCCCGGGGCTTGCGGGCGCTCGCCCGGTGGCTCCGCGGCGTCAGCCCGCGGTCTCCTCCGCGAGGATCCGGCCGAGCGCCGCCTCCAGATTCCCCTCGAAGTCCCCGAGGGTGCGCTCCTGCCCCAGCGGCACGAGCTTGTCCGTACGGTCGAGGAAGGCCACGAGCGGCGCCGCGCTCGCCCGGAACAGCGCGCAGTCGTCGCCGACCCGGAGCCGGAGGTGCACGTCCAGCAGGTCCCCGAGATCGCTCGGCTCGATGTGCACATCGCCTTCGCCGCACGCCTCGCTGAGGCCGTCCAGAAGCAGCTCACGGCCGAAGGTCCAGCTGACGGGGGCGTCGCCGGGGAGGTGGAACGTCATTCTGATCGCGTAGGGATCTCTGGCCGCGTACTGGAGCTCCACCGGGATCCGGAAGGAGAGCTCCTCGGAGACAAGGAAGCTCATCATGACCTCTGCCTGAACCGACTCGCGCATCACTCACCCCGCACTTTGTGTAACTGGCCAGGAATGGTCCCTCCTGGCCCTATTGACGTAATCGTGCTGGAAGCGCTAGCGGATCACAAGGAGTGATTTTTCAGATACTGATAGAGAATGCGAGGGAGTTGAGCAACGCCCCTACCGCAGTGCGGAGTTGCTCAATCGCGGGTAGCAACTGATCTTCTTGACTTGCCGGTACGGAAACGGCCAAAGCGGCAGCAGTGTCACCCACCGTGATCGGAATGGCCGCGCAGAGGGCGCCGAGCGCGTACTCCTGACGCTCCACCACCGGCCGCATCCGCTCCGTCGCGGCCAGCCGCGCCAGCAGGGCGTCCCGGTCCTGCACGGAGTACGGGGTGAGCGGCCGGACGGGGTGGCGGTCCAAGTGGTCCCGGCGGGCCGCTTCGTCGAGCTGGCTCAGCAGGCACTGGCCCAGCGCGTGCGCGTGTCCGGTCTCGCGGAAGTCGGCCCACTCCTCGACGGCGGGGAGCGCGGGGCTCTGGGCGACCGCGACCAGGTCGATCTCACCGTCGCGGTAGACCGCGAAGTAGACGGGGACGCCGATGGTGTCCCGCCAGTGCTCCAGCGACTGCGTGATCATGCCGCGGCGGCGCTGCTGCACACTGCCCCGCGCCAGCCGCCCGGCCGCGTCACCGAGCACGAACACCCCGCTCTCGCGCCGCAGATAGCCCTCGTGGACCAGCGTGCGCAGCAGGTGGTAGGCGGTGGGGAGGGGGAGGCCGGCCTCCCGGGCGAGCTGTTTCGCCGGGGCCCCGTCCCGATGGGCACCCACGGCTTCGAGGAGCCGAAGGGCTCGCTGCACCGAGCCGATCAGGGTTGGTACAGCGGCGGTTTGAGCCGTGGCCACAGGCACCCCCAGGCGTGCTGACGGGCAACGTGCCCGCCCTGCGGGGGCCGCCCCCGCGAGCCCGCCGCGAACCTGGTGCCGACCGGAGAGGTACGTACCGCTGGTCAGCGGGGTTGCCGGGCCATGGGTCCCAGGAGGCAGCAGAGGTTCGTCACTGTAACGGCCGAATCCGGGCCCGCACGCGGTTTCCCGGGCCCGGGTCCCTCAAGTGGGCTAACGGCCGTGCGGGGCACGGACGGGCCGCCCAGCACCGTCCGGCCGACGCCACGGCGCGGCCGACCACCACCGTCCGGCTACCAGCCACTGTCCGAGGACGACGAGGAGGACCCCTTGAACTTCCGCACGACGTAGATCAGACCGCCGACCAGGGCGACGAAGATCAGGATTTTGAAGAGCAGCCAGATCAGCACACTGATCGCGCTCAGAATCGCGCCGCCGAACACGACCAGGGCGAGGACCGGCAGCGCGACCCACTTCACCCACCACGGCAGTCCCGCGATTATCTCCCGTACAGCCATCGTCCTGCCTCTTCCCACTCAGTAGTCCGGAGCACTCGCTCCGAGCCGAACTTCCTGGTCCCGATGCTAGGCGCGCACCGGGGGCCAACGGGGCGCTCCGAGCCCTTGAAGACCCCTGACCGTCCCCCTAGGGAATCCGGCGGGTCCGGGTCAGCTCTCGGGCGGAGAGAAGACCACCATCACCCGCAGATCCTCGGTGATGTGATGGAACTTGTGCGGCACGGAAGCCGGTACGTACACGACGCTCCCCCGCCCCACCAGCGTCGTTTCCATCCCGACCGTGATGGAGGCCCGGCCGCTCACGACGAAGTACACCTCGTCCTGCCCGTGCGGCGCTTGCGGGTCGGTGTCGCCCGCGTCCAGCGCGTACAGGCCGACCGACATGTTCCTCTCCCACAGGAACTGCAGATACGCGCCGTCATTGGCCGCGCGCTCCGCCTCGAGCTCGTCAAGTCGGAATGCCTTCATCGTCCGTCCGTCCCTCGGCCGCCGTGCGCCGGTGTCCAGCGCCGATCATGTCTGCCACGATCAGACACATGATGAATTTCCTAGTCAAGACGATCGCCAACGCGGCGGCCCTGGCCGTGGCCATCTGGCTGCTCGCGGACATCACGCTGACCGGCGACAGCACGGGCAAGAAGACCCTCACCCTGGTCATCGTGGCGCTGATCTTCGGCCTGGTGAACTTCCTCGTCAAGCCGGTCGTGAAGCTGCTGACGCTGCCGCTGTTCATCCTCACTCTCGGTCTGATCACGCTGGTGATCAACGCCCTGATGCTGCTGCTGACCTCCTGGTTGGCCGACAAGTTCGACCTCGCCTTCCACGTGGAGGGCTTCTGGACCGCCGTGCTCGGCGGCCTGATCATCAGCGTCGTCTCCTGGGCGCTGAACGTCGTCATGCCCGACAAGGACTGACGCGCATGGGTATAGGAGACGGCACCCGGGCGGTACGCGCCGGGCTGCCCACCCCGGTCGCGTACGAGCCGACCCTCCCCGGGCCGGTGTTCGCCGCGCACTTCCACCTGCCCGGGGAGCCGACCGGCCCGTACACGTACGGCCGCGACGGCAACCCCACCTGGACGCACCTGGAGCGCGCCATCGGCGAGCTGGAGGCGCCCGGCGACGAGGACGTGGAGACCGTCGTCTTCGCCTCCGGCATGGCCGCGATCTCGGCCGTCCTCCTCTCGCACGCGCGCTCCGGCGACACGGTGGTCCTGCCCGACGACGGCTACCAGGCGCTGGCGCTGGTGCGCGAGCAGCTGGCGGCGTACGACGTGGTGGTGCGCACCGCGCCGACCGCGGGCGACGCCCAGCTCGGCGAGCTCGAAGGGGCGCGGCTGCTGTGGATCGAGACGCCGTCCAACCCCGGGCTCGACGTGTGCGACATCCGTCGGCTCGCGGACGCGGCGCACGCCGCGGGCGCGCTGGTCGCCGTCGACAATACGCTCGCCACCCCCCTCGGCCAGCGGCCCCTTGAGCTCGGCGCGGACTTCTCCGTGGCCAGCGGAACCAAGGGGCTGACCGGCCACGGCGATGTACTGCTCGGCTATGTGACCTGCCGCGATCCGGAGCTGGCCGCTCGGGTACGGCGCTGGCGCAAGGTCGTCGGGGCGATCCCCGGGCCGATGGAGGCCTGGCTGGCGCACCGCTCGCTGGCCACCCTCCAGCTGCGCGCCGACCGGCAGGGCGCGACCGCGCTGACGCTGGCCGAGGCGCTGCGCGGGCACCGTGCGGTCAGCGACCTGCGCCACCCCGGGCTGCCCGGCGACCCCTCGCACGCCATCGCCTCGCGGCAGATGCGGCGCTTCGGCTGCGTGGTCTCCTTCACGCTGCCGGACCGGGGGTACGCGGAGCGCTTCCTGGACGCGCTGCGGCTGGCCGACGACGCCACGAGCTTCGGGAGCGTGCGCTCCACCGCGGAGCGGCGCGGCCGGTGGGGCGGCGACGCGGTGCCGGAGGGCT
This sequence comes from Streptomyces sp. A5-4, assembly GCF_051131715.1. Classification (NCBI taxonomy): domain Bacteria; kingdom Bacillati; phylum Actinomycetota; class Actinomycetes; order Kitasatosporales; family Streptomycetaceae; genus Streptomyces; species Streptomyces sp. A5-4. The sequence goes on from NZ_CP178591.1 coordinate 3,856,713, forward strand.
TCATCCGCTTCTCCGTCGGCGCCGAGGACCCGGAGGACCTGGTGGCCGACGTACTGCGCTCGCTCGACGAGGCGGCGCCCCCGGGGACCGGCTCCGAGACGCCCTGATCGCGCACCGCCTGCCCCCACCTGCGGCGCACCGCGCCCGCTACGCACAACGGACGGTCCGAGCCTCCCCCCTCTTGGCTCGGACCGTCCCGGTTCTATGCGCGAAGAACCGCGCGCACAAGGCTAGTTGACTCTGCGTCAGTGTCCAATCACGGTAGCGACAGCGACCTATCGACATATTTATAGTTGTGCCCGGGCGGGGAGCCTGTCGGACGGAAGGGCACACCATGGACCTGGCCCTGCTGCGTACATTCGTCACGGTGCACCGGGCCGGATCCTTCACCCGTGCCGCCGCGCTCCTCGGGCTGTCCCAGCCCGCCGTGACCAGCCAGATACGCACCTTGGAACGGCAGTTGGGCCGCCCCCTGTTCCTGCGCCAGGCCCGCGGGGTAACCCCCACGACCATCGGCGACGAGCTGGCGCACCGCGCGGCGCCGCATCTGGACGCGCTCGTCGAGATCACCGAGGCAGGACTGCACGAGGAGTCGGGGGCGCGGACCCTGCACCTCGCCGGGCCACCGGAATTCACCTCCCTCCGCGTGCTGCCCACCCTCGCGCCGCTGATCGCGCGGGGCCTGGTGCTGCGCATCGCCTTCGGGAACGCCCAGGAGACCCTGGAGGGGCTCGCCGCCGGCCACCACGACCTGGCGATCTCCACGGACCGGCCGCGCGGCAGGCTGCTCACCGCGACCCCGCTGTGCGACGAGGAGCATGTCCTGGTCGCCGCTCCGCGCTGGGCCGGCCGGATCGCGCCGGGGCTGCTGCGTCACAAGGGGCCCGAGGCGCTGGAACAGATGCCGGTGGTGGAGGTGCACGAGTCGATGCCGTTCGTCACCCCCTACTGGAGCACCGTCTTCGAAACCCGGCCGACCGCCGCCGCCACCGTCGTCGCGCCCGACCTGCGGGCCGTGCTGCACGCCACGGCCGCGGGCGCCGGACTGTCCGTGCTGCCGCGCTACCTGTGCGAGGAGGCGCTGGAACGTGGCGAGGTGGTGGCCCTCTTCGACCCTCCGATGCCACCGCTGCGCACCTATTTCCTGGCCGCGCGCACCGGCACACTCACGCTGACCCACATCGAGCGGGCGCACGAATGGCTGCTGCGGGCCGCCACCGACTGGTGCTGAGACACCGGAGCCGCCCGGCAGGACACAGCCGGGAAGTGGACGGGAGTTTCAGAACGGACCGCACGGGCCAATTAACTGCCATGACCGAACGGCCCGTGGTCAAGCGCACCGCACGCGCCATCCTGCTCGACGCCGACGACCTCATCCTCATCAAACGCACCAAACCGGGCGTCGCCCCGTACTGGCTCACGCCCGGCGGCGGAGTCGAGCCGGAGGACGCCACCGTCGTCGACGCCCTGCACCGGGAGCTCGACGAGGAACTCGGCGCGAAGATCACCGACGTGGTCCCCTGCTTCGTCGACACCATCGAGCACATCGCGCACGGCGGTGTGACCGGCGTGAAGGTGCAGCACTTCTTCGTCTGCCGACTGGAGTCGATGGACCCCTCACGCCGGCACGGGCCGGAGATCGACGAACCGTGCGGTGAGTACGAGACCGTACGGGTCCCCTTCAGCCGGGTCGGCATCGCCGCGGTGCACCTCGTGCCGCTGTCGTTGCGACACTTCCTGGACGGCAACATCGAGGGCGTACGGGCGATGCACGCCACCGACCTGGGATAACCCGGCCACTGTTCCCGAGCGGGTGGACCGGGCGCGGCTCAGTCGCCCGCCGCGACCAGCTCTTCGACCGAATCGTGGCGGATACGGTCGAAGGGGATGCCCAGGCCCCGCAGCGCGTCGACGCCGCTGCGGATCATGCCGGGCGGCCCCGAGAGATACGCGTCGTACGACGTCCACGGGCCGTACTCACGCACCGCGTCGGGGAACTGCGCCCGGTCGTCGACCACCGGGCGCACCGACAGCCAGGAGTGCGACTGCTGGAGTCGCAGCATCGTGTCGATGTCGTACAGATCGTGCCCGGTGCGCGCGCCGTAGAACACCTCGACGGGGCGCCGCTCGCCGTGCTCGGCGACATCCTCGACGAGCGCCTTGATCGGCGCGATTCCGGTGCCGCCGCCCAGACAGAGCAGGCCGTTGTCGGTGGAGTGGTCGACCACCATCGAGCCGGCCGGGGCGCCGAGGCGCAGGACGTCGCCGGGACGGGCGTGATGGACGAGGGCGTTGGAGACCCAGCCGGCCGGGACCGCCTTCACGTGGAAGGAGAGCAGCCCGTCGGAGCGGGGGGCGGCAGCGAAGGAGTAGTGCCGCCAGATCCGGGGCCACCACGGCGTTTCCAGGCTGGTGTACTGCCCGGCGAGGAAGGGGTAGGGCTGGTCGGGGCGGAGTGTGATCACGGCTATGTCGGGGGTGCGAAGATCGTGCGAGACGACCTCGGTCTGCCACCAGGGCGGCGCCTGCCGCTCGTTCTCCGCTGCCGCGTCGATCATGATCTGGGAGATCGCGGTGTACGTCCGGATCCAGGCGGCTTCGGTCTCGCTGTCCCAGGTGGCGGTCGCGTAGCGGCTCAGCGCACCGAGAAGGGCCTCGCCGATGGCCGGGTAGTGGGCGGCCTGCGTGCCGTACTTGCGGTGGCCGCGGCCGAGGTTGCGGAGGTACTCCGTGAGCACCGCGCTGTTGTCGATGTGCTCGGCGGCGGTGAGCAACGCCTTGAGCAGGCGGTCGCGCTGGGTGTCCATCGCCGCGGGGAACAGCTCGCGCAGGTCCGGGTGGCGGACGAAGAGCAGAGCGTAGAAGTACGACGTGACCTTGTCCGCGACGGGCCCGATCTCCGCCATGGTCCGCCGGATGCGGGCCGCGTCGGGGGACACGGGAGCGGTGGGGGCCGCGGGGGCGGGGGGCGCCGGCGTGGGGGTCGGCGGGGTGCCTGCCTCGGTGGGGGGCGGAGTTGGGCCGCCGGTCGCCGTGGAGCCCGTGAACGGGCTCGGCAGGGGCTGCTCCTGGGCGGGTGCCGGGTGCTCCAGGTTCGGTAGCGGGGCCGCTGCCGCCGGGGCCGACACCTGAGCCTTGGGGGCTGCCGCCGGGGCGGGGACGGCGGCTGGGAGGGGGACACCGGCCGACTCCGAAGGCACCGGGGCCGAGGACGAAGCCGGGGCAGCCGGGGCCGGGTAGCTCTCCCGGGGGTGGGCCGCCGGGGCTTCCGTGTCGGCGCCGGGGGTCTGCCCGCCAGGGGCCTGCCGGGTGCGCGCCGCTTCGGCCAGCGCCGGGGCGGTGTCCGAAGCGGGCCGCACACGCGAGGCGCCGGATCCCACGGGGCGTATCGGCGTCACAGGGCGGCTGGGGCCGGGTATCGGGTCCCGGTTCTGCTCCCCGTCCCGGTGGTCGCCGGGGTCGGAGTCCGGGCCCGGCTGCGGGGTACCCGCGGCCGGCTGCCTGCGCGGCGCGAACCAGCCGCCTCCGCTCTCACCGGAAGTGCCGTTGTCGGCCGACGTGGTGGTCGGAGCGTCCATAATTGTGCCTCGCCTCGAACATTATTCGGTCGGTCTCTGCACTTCCGGGACCGGAACGTGCTCGAAATTCCCCGTTCAGTTCTGCTCTGCGTCAGGCCTGGTGACTGCCCACACTAAACATGCCTCTGCCCCCATTTAGGGTGCAGGAGACAAAAGTGTGACATTGTCCGCAGTTCCCGTCGTCGCAGCCTGACAGGTACTCCTTCCACATCGGACAAAGACTGGAAAGTCCGGGCACTGGCACCCGTTTTCCGGTTACGCTGGATTGCTCTGCGCCCTACACCGGAGCCGCACCGAGAGCGAACCGGAGTCGACCATACCGCCGGTAGCTCCGGATACAAGCCCCGTCTTCGCCGCCCCTCGACGAATTGCGCGCCAGTTCTGCGGCTATTCCAGAATTACCGCCGGGGGTGCACCGGTTCGTACGTCTTGCGGATATCACCATCCGCATAGGCGAGAGCGGGAAGGCGCCGAGGGGTGGCGATCTGCAATGACTGCCACCGAAGTCGGCACCGTGGCGAAGATCTTCGTGTCCGACATCGAATCCCCGCAAACGGCCCGATCACTCCTCAGCGGCCCGAATTTTTCACAGAGCCGGTTTGTGATCTTCACTTGTACGCCGAGGCTAGTACGCGGGGTTACTCCCCCCGTCAGACGCCCTACCGGCCCCTCGCCAGGCACCGTGTTTCACGTGAAACCACTCCCACGCCCGGCACGCCGGGCCATCCTCGTAGCCCATGTCACCGCCTCCGCCGGCTGGCTCGGACTCACTGTCGGCCTGCTGGCGCTCGGCGTCACCGCCTATACGACCAAGTCCGCAGCGACTACACAGGCGACCTACAGCGCCATGAAGGTCTTCGGCGACTGGTTGCTCGTGCCCCTGGCGCTGCTGTCCCTGGTCACCGGACTGGTGCTGTCGCTCGGCACCACATGGGGCCTGTCCAAGCACCGCTGGGTCTGGACGAAGTTCTGGCTCACCCTCGTCACCGCAGCCGCGACGATCTTCGCGTTGCGTCCGAGCATCAGTGCGGCCGCGCTGGAGGGCATCCCGGACAGCAGCCTGATCGCGGCGCCGACGGTCGCGTCCGCCGCCTACTTCTTCATGACCGCGATCTCCGTACTCAAGCCATGGGGTCTCACGCGCCGAGGTCGCCGCCTGCGGGCCGCCGCCACCGCCGCGCGCGGCACCCGCACATCAACCGCCACCCGTAAAGCGAAGGAGGAGCCGTCGGTACGTCAGTCGGCCTGATCACCGCGCCGGGCGCGATCGCAGGAACGCCCCCAAGTTCCCTGATGTTCCGGGTACTTGGGGCGTTCGCGTACTGCTGCTGTGCCGGGCCGGCTACCGGTTGAGGGACTCGACGGCGGCGGACGCGAAGCCGTGGTCCTGGTCCGGCGCCCCGCCACCGACGCCGATGGCGCCGATAAGGCGGCTGTCGCGGTGGAGCGGGACCCCACCGGCGATGAACAGGAGCGGACGGTCGAGCGCGGTCGGCAACGTGTGGAAGAGCCCTCCGGGCTGAACGGCGTCGCCCAGGTCGGCGGTCGGCGCATTGAGCTGGAGCGCGGTGCACGCCTTGCGGGTGCTGGTCTCGCCGGTGATCAGGACGGCCCGGTCGTCGCGCCGGAAGGCCAGCAGATGGCCACCGGCGTCCAGAACGGTGACGGCGGCGGTGACCCCGGCCGCTTCGGCGGCGCCGCGGGCCGCCTCGATGAGGGCTTCCGCGTCCTGAGTGGTCAGCGGGGCGACAGCGGTGACAACGGTGGCGCTCAGGGGGTTACTCCCTGGTTCTCTGGGGCTTTCGGGGGGGGAGGTGACAGTTCAGTGCTGGGCGGCCGTCGCCGTGGCCGTCGCCGTGGCCGTCGCCGTGGCCGTCTCGGGCATGGCGCCCGCGACCACCGGGCCGCGTGCGGCCGTACGGCGCTCCAGGCCGCTGGACAGGACAGCCAGCGCCAGGGCGGAGGCCGCGAGCACGGCGCCGACCCAGTTCGGGGCGGTGTAGCCGAGGCCGGCCGCGATGACGAGGCCGCCGAGCCAGGCGGAGAGCGCGTTGCCGAGGTTGAACGCGCCGATGTTGACGGCGGAGGCCAGGGTGGGGGCGCCGGCGGCCTGGTCCAGCACCCGCTTCTGGAGCGGCGGTACGGTCGCGAAGCCCAGTCCGCCGATCAGCACGATGGTGACGGCCGCGGTGATCTGGTTGTGCGCGGTGAGCGTGAACAGGGCCAGGACCACCGCGAGGGCGCCCAGCGACACGTACAGCAGGGGCATCAGGTGGCGGTCGGCGAACTTGCCGCCGATCAGGTTGCCGCCGACCATGCCGAGGCCGAAGAGGACCAGCAGCCAGGTGACCGAGCTTGCGGAGTAGCCGGCGACCTCGGTCATCATCGGGGTGATGTAGGTGATGGCGGCGAAGACTCCGCCGAAGCCGAGGACCGTCATCGCCATGGCGAGCAGGACCTGCGCATTGCGGAAGGCGGCGAGCTCGTGGCGCAGTCGTACGCCCTCGGGCTTGGCCATCTCCGGGACGAGCTTGGCAACGCCCACCAGGCCGAGGACGCCGAGCGCGGCGACGGCGTAGAAGGTGATGCGCCAGCCGAAGTTCTGCCCGATGAAGGTGCCGAGCGGTACGCCGACGACGTTGGCGACGGTCAGACCGGTGAACATCATGGCGATCGCGCCGGCCTTCTTCTCCGGGGCGACCAGTTCGGCCGCGACGATCGAGCCGATGCCGAAGAACGCGCCATGCGCGAGCGAGGCGACCACCCGGCCGGTGAGCATCACGCCGAAGGAGGGGGCGAGGGCGGAGATCAGATTGCCCGCGATGAAGAGGCCCATCAGGATCATCAGCATCCGCTTGCGGGAGATCCTCGTCCCGAGGATGGACATCAGCGGGGCGCCCAGCACAACGCCCAGGGCGTATCCGCTGACCAGGTAGCCGGCCGTGGGGATCGAGACGCCGTAGTCGGCGGAGACCTCCGGCAGCAGCCCCATGATCACGAATTCAGTGGTGCCGATGCCGAACGCCCCGATGGCGAGGGCGAGGAGCGCGAGTGGCATGGGTGAACCTTCCCAAGAGAGATTGCGTGAGCGCCTTACAAGCGTCGACAATAATTGCAAGCGCTGACTAATGCAAGCGCGGGCTATTGCGGACGTCGTCTATCCTGAGGACAAGCCGCTCCCGACGAGGAGAGATCCATGACCGCGACAGACCCCGCCCTGACCGCCCTCTCGCAGAGCTGGTGCGCCCTCTCCCTGCTCCACGGGAAGATCGAGGCCCACATCGAAAGGGCCCTCGAAACGCAGCACGGCCTGAGCATGCGCGAGTACTCGCTGCTCGACGTCCTCAGCCGTCAGCACAGCGGTTCCGGCGGCCACCTCCAGATGAAGCAGGTCGCCGACGCCGTGGTGCTGAGCCAGAGCGCCACCACCCGCCTGGTGACCCGCCTGGAGGACCGCGGTCTGCTGACCCGCTACCTCTGCGACACCGACCGGCGCGGCATCTACACGGACGTCACCGATGCCGGCCTCGCGCTGCTCGCCGAGGCCCGGCCCACCAATGACGCCGCGCTGCGCGAGGCCCTCGACGAAGCCGCCAGGAACCCCGAGCTGGCTCCCCTGGTCAGGACCGTCGAGGAGCTGCGGGTCCCCGCGTAATCTGGCACCCATGAGTGATCTTGAGATACGTGCCGCGGCGCCCGAGGACATCGCGGCGATCGTCGCCATGCTGGCCGACGACGCGCTGGGCGCCCGGCGCGAGTCCCCGGACGACCTGACCCCGTACACCGCCGCCTACGAGCGGCTCGCCGCGGACCCGAACCAGCACCTCGTGGTGGCCGTCCGCGTGGGCACCGACACCGCCGCGGGCGCCGAGAAGGTCGTCGGCACACTGCAGCTGACGATCGTCCCCGGTCTGTCGCGGCGAGGCTCCACCCGCTCGATCATCGAAGGCGTACGGATCCACGCCGACGAGCGCGGCAGCGGCCTCGGTACCCGGCTCATCGAGTGGGCGATCGACGAATCCCGGCGGCAGAACTGCCAGTTGGTCCAGCTGACCACGGACGCCACCCGCACCGACGCCCACCGCTTCTACGAGCGGCTCGGCTTCGAGCCCTCCCACGTCGGCTTCAAGATGAGCATCTGAGACCGGGCAGCCGGCACCGCCCCGTGGGGCGGGGGTGTGGGACCTCGCTGCTCGTGGCCCAAGCAGAGCTTCTGACCAGCGACTTCTCCGCCGTCCCACGGCGATGGCACACGCTTCGGCCTCACGAGCGGTGGCACATCCTCGACTTGCCGGCACACCGGGACAGAAGGGACCGCCCTCAATGGGTTTGTCCCTCGTCACCGCACCGGATTACCTTGCCGAGGTGGATCTCTTCTCACGCTCCTGGGCAGCGTTGCGCGCGGCGGTCGCCGAACTCCCGGACGAGGACTTCGCACAGCCGTCAGGCTGCACCGGCTGGCTCGTGCGCGACCTGGTGTGCCATCTGATCATCGACGCTCAAGATGTCCTGATCACCCTCGTGACGCCGGCCGAGACGGAACCGACCCACGACGCGCTGACCTACTGGGATGTCACCGGAACGCCGCCGACCGGCGACGACCGCTCGACGCACTGACCGTCCGACTGGCCGCCGCGTACCAGGAACCTTGGCTGCTCAAGTTCCACCTCGACGACGTCAGCTCCGCGGCCGGCCGCGCCGCCGAGCTCGCCGACCCGGACCTCTGGGTCGGCACCCGCGACCTGGTCCTCACCGCGGGCGAGTACCTCCGCACGTACGTCATGGAGTGGACGCTGCACCACCTCGACCTGGTCGCGCACCTTCCGGGCGCGGCCAAACCGCCCGCGGAGGCGCTCGCCGAGTGCCGCGAGATGCTGGAGGAGATCGCCGGGGCCGTGTTCCCCGCGACGTTCTCCGACGAGGACACGCTGCTGGTCGGCACCGGGAGGCGCACCCCGACCGACACGGAGAAGGCCGAACTGGGCGCGCTGGCCGCGAGACTCCCGCTCGTCCTCGGATGATCGTGTGACTCACCAGGAAATCGGTGCTGAGACTGTGCCGCGAAATCGGAGACCCCGCAAGGGGTCGGATCAGGTCTGGGCCATGTCCACGAAGCGTGAGTAGTGGCCCTGGAAGGCCACCGTGATCGTCGCCGTCGGACCATTTCGGTGCTTGGCCACGATCAGGTCCGCCTCGCCCGCGCGCGGTGACTCCTTCTCGTACGCATCCTCGCGGTGCAGCAGGATCACCATGTCCGCGTCCTGCTCGATCGATCCCGACTCACGGAGGTCGGACACCATCGGCTTCTTGTCCGTACGTTGCTCGGGACCACGGTTCAGCTGCGAGAGCGCGATCACCGGGACCTCCAGCTCCTTCGCCAGCAGCTTGAGGTTTCGGGACATGTCCGAGACCTCCTGCTGGCGGTTCTCCGCTCGCTTCGAACCGCCGGACTGCATCAGCTGCAGATAGTCGATGACCACCAGCTTCAGGTCCTGCCGCTGCTTCAGCCGCCGGCACTTGGCCCGGATCTCCATCATCGACAGGTTCGGCGAGTCGTCGATGAACAGCGGCGCCGCCGACACGTCCGGCATACGTCGTGCCAGCCGCGTCCAGTCCTCGTCTGTCATCGTCCCGGAGCGCATGTGGTGCAGTGCCACCCGCGCCTCCGCCGACAGCAAACGCATGGCGATCTCGTTGCGTCCCATTTCGAGAGAGAAGATCACGCTGGGCAGGCCGGCCTTGATCGAGCAGGCCCGCGCGAAGTCCAGCGCGAGCGTCGACTTGCCCATGGCGGGACGGGCGGCGATGACGATCATCTGGCCGGGGTGCAGGCCGTTGGTCAGCGAGTCGAAGTCCGTGAAGCCGGTGGGCACACCGGTCATCTCGCCGCTGCGCGAACCGATCGCCTCGATCTCGTCGAGCGCGCCCTCCATGATGTCGCCGAGCGGCAGATAGTCCTCGCTGGTGCGCTGCTCGGTGACCGCGTAGATCTCGGCCTGCGCCGAGTTCACGATGTCGTCGACGTCGCCGTCGGCCGCGTATCCCATCTGCGTGATCTTTGTGCCCGCCTCGACCAGCCTGCGCAGCACCGCCCGCTCATGGACGATCTCGGCGTAGTACTCGGCGTTCGCCGCGGTCGGCACGGTCTGCACCAGCGTGTGCAGATACGATGCGCCGCCGACCTTCGCGATCTCACCACGCCTGGTCAGTTCGGCGGCCACCGTGATGGGGTCGGCGGGCTCGCCCTTGGCATAGAGATCGAGGATCGCCGTGTAGACGGTCTCGTGGGCCGGCCGGTAGAAGTCGTTGCCCTTGATGACCTCCACGACGTCGGCGATGGCGTCCTTGGAAAGGAGCATGCCGCCAAGGACGGACTGCTCCGCGTCGAGGTCCTGCGGGGGAACCCGCTCGAATCCGGGGGAGCCGCCCTCCCAGCCGCCGCCCTCGCGGCCCCCGTCGCTCTGCTCGTCGCGGCCCTTGCCCTCGCCGCGGCGTCGGCGGGAAGGCAGACGGTCACCGGGACCGCTGTCGGCCCAGGGGTCGTCCAATGGCTCGGGGGTGCTCACCGGGCCACCTCCTCCCGTCCGCTCCGCGGACCTCGCTGTGCCACTCTTTCTTACGGCACGGCTCTGACAAATGAGACGCCCGACTCCGGTTCCGGCGCGTCAAGTTCAACGAGATTCCAGGGCCGAAACGGAAGGCGGGCGCCGGACCACGGTAGGCCCGCGGGCACCGTCAGCCAATCTGGTTATCCACAGGCCATGTGGACGAAGGAGCAGTTGCTGTGGAGAACCCTCCAGAACCTGTGCACGGACCGGGGGACAGCACTGTGGACAAACTCATAGCACCCTCGCGAGCACCGCTCTGACCTGGACTTTCTTCATCCACCGACTGTGGGGAAGAAAAACTTTGCCCCTTGGCCCAAGATCAGAACAAACGGCGCACAGCCGAACCACCAAAGGGGCTCCAAGTAAGGGTCCCAGAGTCATTGCATCACTTACCTGTGGAAGATTAGATTGAGCCCATGAGCCAGGCACCCTCGGCATCCAAGACCGGCCGCCGCCAACACGACCGCGAAATCCTCGCGCTCGCCCTGCCCGCCTTCGGTGCGCTGGTCGCCGAGCCGCTCTTCCTGATGGTCGACAGCGCGGTGGTCGGCCATCTCGGCACCCCGCAGCTCGCGGGTCTCGCCATCGCGGCCGCCCTGTTGACCACCGCCGTGAGCATTTTCGTCTTCCTCGCCTACGCCACCACCGCGGCGGTCGCGCGCCGGGTGGGCGCGGGCGACCTCCAGTCCGCGATCCGCCAGGGGATGGACGGCATCTGGCTCGCCCTCATCCTGGGCGCGGGCGTCATCGCGATCGTCCTGCCCGGCGCTCCCTGGCTCATCGACATCTTCGGCGCCTCCGACACGGCCGCTCCGTACGCGATCACCTATCTGCGCATCTCCAGCCTCGGCATCCCCGCGATGCTCGTGGTGCTCGCGGCCACCGGGGTGCTGCGTGGCCTCCACGACACCCGGACACCGCTCTATGTCGCCATCGGCGGCTTCACCGCCAACGCGGCCCTCAATGTGGGTCTGGTGTACGGCGCGGGGCTGGGCATCGCCGGTTCCGCCTGGGGCACCGTGATCGCCCAGGTCGGGATGGCCGCCGTCTATCTCGTGGTGGTGGTCCGCGGTGCGCGTCGGCACGGAGCCTCCCTGCGTCCCGACCTGGCCGGCATCAGGGCCTCCGCCCAGGCCGGCGCTCCCCTGCTGGTCCGTACGCTCTCGCTGCGCGCCGTCCTGATGATCGCCACCGCGGTGGCCGCCCGCCTCGGGGACGCCGAAGTCGCCGCCCACCAGATCATCCTGTCCCTGTGGAGTCTGCTGGCCTTCGCTCTCGACGCCATCGCCATCGCCGGTCAGGCGATCATCGGGCGCTACCTGGGTGCCGATGACGCCAAGGGCGCGCGGGCTGCGTGCCGACGGATGGTCGAGTGGGGAGTGGCCGCCGGTGTCCTCTTTGGTGTGCTCGTCATGGTGTCGCGGCCGTTGTTCATCCAGCTGTTCACGACCGATCGAGTCGTGCAGGACACGCTGCTGCCCGCACTCCTGGTGGTCGCCGTCATTCAGCCCGTCTCGGGGATCGTATTTGTGCTGGACGGTGTCCTGATGGGCGCAGGGGACGGCCCGTATCTGGCCTGGGCCATGCTGGCGACGCTGGCGGTATTCACCCCGGTCGCCCTGCTCGTCCCCAGGTTCGGCGGCGGGCTGACAGCTCTGTGGTGGGCGATGGCGCTGATGATGGTCGTCCGGCTGGTGACTCTGTGGCTGCGCGCCCGCTCGGGCCGCTGGATCGTCACGGGCGCCACGCGCTGAGCGATGTTTCACGTGAAACCGGGCGGAACAACGCACGAAGTAGTCCGCGACGACGTAAGACGTAACTCAGGACGCCGCACCGCGGACAACGTACGAAGAAGGGCCGCACCCCGGGGGGGGTGCGGCCCTTCTCAGCGCTCAAAGCCCTGCGATGCGCAGTGCTTAGGCAGCGACGACCTCGACACCGAGCTTCGCGGCGACCTCGGGGTGCAGACGCACCGAGACCTGGTGCGAACCAAGGGTCTTGATCGGGGCGCCGAGCTCAACGCGGCGCTTGTCGACCTCGGGGCCACCGGCAGCCTTGATCGCCGAAGCGACGTCGGCCGGAGTGACGGAACCGAAGAGGCGGCCGGCGTCGCCGGAGCGAACAGCCAGGCTGACCTTCACGCCTTCGAGCCTGGCCTTGATCTCGTTGGCCTGCTCGATGGTCGCGATCTCGTGGATCTTGCGGGCGCGGCGGATCTGCGCCACGTCCTTCTCGCCACCCTTGGTCCAGCGGATCGCGAAACCGCGCGGGACCAGGTAGTTGCGAGCGTAACCGTCCTTGACGTCAACGACGTCTCCGGCGGTACCGAGGCCTGTGACCTCGTGGGTGAGGATGATCTTCATTTTTCGGTCACCCTTCCCTTATCGCGCGGTGGACGTGTAGGGCAGCAGCGCCATCTCACGGCTGTTCTTGACAGCCGTGGCGACGTCACGCTGGTGCTGAGTGCAGTTGCCGGTCACGCGGCGGGCACGGATCTTACCGCGGTCGGAAATGAACTTCCGCAGCATGTTCGTGTCCTTGTAGTCCACGTACGTGACCTTGTCCTTGCAGAATGCGCAGACCTTCTTCTTAGGCTTGCGCACAGGCGGCTTCGCCATTGTGTCTCTCCTGTGTGATCAAGAAGTGGGGTACGGACCCGCCCTAGAAGGGGGGCTCGTCCGAGTAGCCGCCGCTGCCGCCGGCTGAACCGCCGGAGCTTCCGCCGGAGCTTCCGCCCCAGCTGCCGCCGCCCTGCTGCTGACCGCCGCCGGCCGGTGCGTTGGTGGCCCAGGGGTCCTCGGCGGCAGATGCGCCGCCGCCCTGCTGCTGCGGGCTGCCGCCGCCGGAGTTTCCACCCCAGCTGCCGCCGCCCTGCTGCTGACCGCCGCCACCACCGGCGCCGTATCCACCCTGGCCGCCTCGGCCCGTGGTCTTGGTGACCTTGGCCGTGGCGGTCTTGAGGCTGGGGCCGACTTCCTCGACGTCCAGCTCGTAGACCGTGCGCTTGACGCCCTCACGGTCCTCGTAGGACCGCTGCTTCAGCCGGCCCTGCACGACTACGCGCATGCCTCGCTGAAGCGACTCCGCGACGTTCTCCGCCGCCTGACGCCAGACCGAGCAGGTGAGGAACAGGCCATCGCCGTCCTTCCACTCATTGGTCTGCTTGTCGAAGATGCGGGGTGTGGACGCGACACGGAACTTCGCGACCGCCGCACCGGACGGGGTGAAGCGCAGCTCGGGGTCGTCGACGAGATTGCCGACGACCGTGATGACGGTCTCGCCTGCCATGGGGGAACCTCTCGGCGGGGATTGCTGCTGGCTGCTTGTTGCTACTCGGACCCGATTACCGCTGAGCTACTGGGCTCAGTGGGTTTCGGGGCGGAGGACCTTGGTCCGGAGGACCGACTCGTTCAGGTTCATCTGTCGGTCGAGCTCCTTGACGACCGCAGGCTCGGCCTGCAGGTCGATGACCGAGTAGATACCCTCGGGCTTCTTGTTGATCTCGTAGGAGAGGCGACGACGGCCCCAGGTGTCGACCTTCTCGACCTTTCCGTTGCCCTCACGGACAACGGAGAGGAAGTTCTCGATCAACGGGGAGACAGCGCGCTCCTCGAGATCGGGGTCGAGGATGACCATCATTTCGTAATGACGCATGTGGAACCCACCTCCTTTGGACTCAGCGGCCACGGTCGATCCGTGGCAGGAGGGTCGTGATGCGTACGCAACGGTATCGGCCGCCACTGACAGTCGGCCTCTACGAGAGAGGCGCCTGTTTCCTGGCATGGGCAGACAACCGGTGCAGACCGTACAGACTACCTGCTCACCCCCCTCCGGTTGAAATCCGGCCGAGAGGGGCCACAATTTGTACACATCGGGTGTGTGCGGCGTTACCGTGCGCCGCCTTCCGACAGGAGGTGCTCCATGGCACAGACAGTGCGCCGCAGCTCGTCCATCTCTCTCTTCGCCACGGACGGCAAGCCGCATCCGCTCCAGGACACCCTGGTCGCGGTGACGGTGGTGCTGGGCCTGATCGCTTTCGTCTCCGCGATGTTCCACGACCTGCATCTGCTCAGCTCATGGGCGGGACTGGTCGGGATCCTCACGGGTGCGTACGGCCAGTTCATCTCGGCGACGACGCGTGAGCGCTTCTTGTTGATCGTCGGACTGGGGGCGTCCGCCGTCGGGTTCTTCCTGGGTATGGCACATGGCGGTCTGTTCGGCGGAGTGCTGGGCTAGGCCCGCTCCGCCCCGGGCCAGACGGGGCGCTCCTTTCGCGCAGTAGGCTTCGGCGCGAGACACGCCTGCCGAGGAGCGCCCCGCATGAGCCTGACCCTGAGGACCATCAGCCGAGAGCAGCATCTGGCGTACATCCAGAGCCTGCCTGCGGCGAGTCACTGCCAGGTTCCGGCATGGGCCGACGTGAAGACCGAATGGCGTTCGGAAAGCCTCGGTTGGTTCGACAAGGACGACCAGCAGGTCGGCGCCGGACTGGTGCTGTACCGGCAGCTTCCCAAGATCAAGCGGTACCTCGCCTATCTTCCCGAGGGCCCGGTGATCAACTGGTACGCCCCGAACCTGGACGACTGGCTGCGGCCGATGCTGGCGCACCTCAAGCAGCAGGGTGCGTTCTCGGTGAAGATGGGCCCGCCCGTCGTCATCCGCCGCTGGAACGCGATCGCGATCAAATCGGGAATCCAGGACCCGGACGTCAAGCGGCTCCGTGACGTGGAGGCCTCGCACATCGAGCCGCGCGCGTTCGAAGTGTCGGACCGGCTGCGGAAGATGGGCTGGCAGCAGGCGGAGGACGGCGGCGCCGGCTTCGGCGACGTACAGCCTCGTTATGTCTTCCAGGTGCCGCTCGCCAACCGCTCGCTGGACGACGTCCTCAAGGGCTTCAACCAGCTCTGGCGGCGCAATATCAAGAAGGCCGAGAAGGCCGGTGTCGAGGTCGTCCAGGCGGGCTACGACGACCTCGCCGAGTGGCAGCGGCTGTACGAGATCACCGCTGAGCGCGATCATTTCCGGCCGCGCCCGCTCTCGTACTTCCAGCGCATGTGGACGGTCCTGAACACCGAGGACCCCAACCGGATGCGGCTGTACTTCGCCCGTCACGAGGGCGAGAACGTGGCAGCCGCGACGATGCTGATCGTCGGCGGCCATGTCTGGTACTCCTACGGCGCTTCCGCGAACCACAAGCGTGAGGTCCGCCCCTCGAACGCGATGCAGTGGCGGATGCTGCGCGACGCGTACGCGATGGGCGCGACCGTCTATGACCTGCGGGGCATCTCCGACTCGCTCGACGAGACCGACCACCTTTTCGGCCTGATCCAGTTCAAGGTGGGCACCGGCGGCGAGGCCGTCGAGTACGTCGGCGAGTGGGACTTCCCGCTCAACAAGGTGCTGCACAAGGCGCTCGACATGTACATGTCGCGTCGCTGACCTCTCATTCCTCTCCACACCTGATTCACCGCAGACCCGAGAAAGGTTCCGGACCGGCCATGGCGCTCACTCTGTACGTCGACACCGCGCGCTGGCGGGCGCACCAGAAGTCCGTGCTCGATCAGTTCCCCGGGATCGTGCCGGTCTGCAAGGGCAATGGCTACGGCTTCGGCCACGAGCGGCTCGCGGACGAGGCCACGCGCTTCGGCTCGGACATCCTCGCCGTCGGCACCACGTACGAAGCGGCCCGTGTCAAGGACTGGTTCGGTGGTGATCTGCTCGTCCTCACACCGTTCCGGCGTGGCGAGGAGCCGGTCCCGCTGCCGGACCGGGTGATCCGCTCCGTGTCCTCGGTCGACGGCGTGCACGCGCTGGTCGGCGCGCGGGTCGTCATCGAGTGCATGAGCTCGATGAAGCGTCACGGTGTCCGCGAGGAGGAGCTCGGGCAGCTCCACGCGGCCATAGAGGACGTACGCCTCGAAGGCTTCGCGCTGCACCTCCCGCTGGACCGGCTCGACGGCTCGGACGCCGTCGAGGAGGTCATCACCTGGATGGACCGGCTGCGGTCGGCCAGGCTGCCGCTGCACACGATGTTCGTCAGCCATCTGAAGGCGGACGAACTGTCGCGGCTGCAGCAGCAGTTCCCGCAGACCCGCTTCCGTGCGCGCATCGGTACCCGGCTGTGGCTGGGTGACCACGAGGCGACGGAGTACCGGGGTTCGGTGCTCGATGTGACCCGGGTGTCCAAGGGTGACCGTTTCGGCTACCGCCAGCAGAAGGCGGCGTCGGACGGCTGGCTGGTCGTGGTCGCGGGCGGTACGTCGCACGGTGTGGGCCTGGAGGCGCCCAAGGCGCTGCACGGTGTGATGCCGCGCGCGAAGGGTGTGGCGCGGGCCGGTCTGGCCACGGTGAACCGCAATCTCGCACCGTTCGTGTGGGCGGGCAAGCAGCGCTGGTTCGCGGAGCCGCCGCACATGCAGGTGTCGATCCTGTTCGTGCCCGCGGATGCCCAGGAGCCGACCGTGGGCGAAGAGCTGGTGGCCCATCTGCGCCATACGACCACGCAGTTCGACCGCATCGTCGACCGCTAGACGCCGACGCCCGAACCGCGGTACGCGTACCGCGGCCCTCGAACCGCAAGCAGAAGCCCCCCGGGTCCGTGACCCGGGGGGCTTTCTCATGTCCGGGCCGTCCCGTCGGCCCCGGACGCGTCCGACGTGGTGACGCCCCACTCGACGCGCACCCCCTCGTAGTGCCGCACGCCGTGCCTCGGCGGATGAGCCGCCGGCCCCAGCACGAAGACGTCCTCCACACCGTCGAGGACGCCGCCCGACGGGTCGTCCGAGCCGTCACGCCGTACGGGGTCGCGCTCGGGCTTGAGGATGTCGCGTACGACGACGGCGCACAGGTAGAGCGTCCCCAGCAGGTGCAGGGCGATGGCCAGTTGGTATCCCTCCGGCGGAAGCCCCTGGTGCTTGTCGTCGCTCGACGTGTACGCGAGGTACAGCCAGATCCCGAAGAAGTACATGACCTCGCAGGCCTGCCAGATCAGGAAGTCGCGCCAGCGCGGCCTGGCCAGGGCGGCGAGCGGGATCAGCCACAACACGTACTGCGGCGAGTAGACCTTGTTGGTCAGGATGAAGGCCGCCACGACCAGGAAGGCGAGCTGGGCGAAGCGCGGCCGTCGGGGAGCGGTCAGGGTCAGCAGGGTGATGCCCGCGCACAGCAGGATCATCAGGAGCGTGGCGTACGTGTTGACGGCTTCGACGTCGAGGGGGCGGCCGGTGCGCTGGGTGATGACCAGCCAGAAGGAGCCGAAGTCCACGGACCGTTCCTGGCTGAAGGTGTAGAACTTCTTCCACCCCTCGGGCGCGAAGGCCATGATCGGCAGATTCACCAGGAGCCAGGCCCCCGCGGCGCCGAGAAGGGCCGCTCCGTACTCCCGGCGTCTGCCCGCCCGCCAGCACAGCACGAGCAGCGGCCCCAGCAGCAGCACGGGATAGAGCTTGGCGGCCGTCGCCAGCCCGATGAGGACACCGAAGGCCACGGTCCGCCCCCGGGACCACATGAGCATCGCCGCGGCGGTGAGAGCGACGGCCAGCAGGTCCCAGTTGATGGTGGCGGTGAGCGCGAGGGCGGGCGCCAGGGCGACGAGCAGGGCGTCCCAGGGGCGGCGGCGGTGTGTACGGGCGACACAGACCGCGACGACGACGGCGCAGATCATCAGCATGCCCGCGTTGATCATCCAGTAGGCCTGCTCACGGTCCTGCACGGAGCCGTCGAAGGGGAGCGTCAGCCAGGCAGCGACCTGCATGAACAGGCCGGTCAGCACGGGGTATTCGAGGAACTCCATGTCGCCGGACGGCAGGCGGTCGAAGTACGGCACGAGACCGTCGGCGAAACCCCGTCCGTTGTACAGGTGCGGGATGTCGGAGTAACACGCGTGCGTGTACTGGGAACTGATACCGCGGAACCAGGCCCACTCGTAACAGGGCATCTTCTGCACCATGCCAAGTGCGAACATCCCGATCGCGACCAGGGCGATGACGCGGACGGGCGTGAGCCGGTCGGTGCCCAGTCTCGCCCACCGGCCGATCGGCCCCCCGATGAGCTCGCTGCCGGCTGCGGCGACTTCGTCCTGCTGCGTGGGCCGTACTACGGGCCTGTCCTCGTGCACGCTCGTCATGGGGTCATCCTGCCGTACGGGGCGGGACACGCGGCGAGGGCCGCCGCACGGGGTGCGACGGCCCTCGGCCGGGGTTGGCGACGTGAGCCGCCGGCTGGTGGCGTCAGCCGCCGCCTCCGAAGAGGCCGCCATTGCCGCCGTTACCGCCGCTACTGCCGCTACTGCCGCTGCCGTTGGTTGTGCCCGTGTTCCCGTCGGTGGTGCCGCCGTCGGGATCCCCCGGGTCCGGAGTACCGGTCGGCCCGCCGTCCGTGCCGCCGTTGTCGGTGCCCCCGGCGTCCTCGCCTCCGCCGTTGGCGCCACCGTCGCCGCACTCCAAGTCGAGCGGCTCACACGACGGTGTCTCCGAAGGCGTCTCTGACGGGGTTTCGGAGGGCGTCTCGGACGGAGTCTCCGAGGGCGTCTCACTGGGCGTGTCGCTGGGCGTGGGGGGCGGCGTGGGGGTCGGCGCGCCGTTCGCGTCGGCCTTCTCACCGATCGGCCCGCCCTCGGGGAACCCGGTCTTGGGCTGGCCCTTGAGCGCCTCACGCATGTAGTTCGTCCAGACCTCGGTCGGGATGTCACCACCGTGGATGGACGGGACGCCGCCGGTGCCGTTCATGGAGAGCAGCTTGCGGGACTCGGGGTCCGTACGGAACAGGGTCACCGAGGTCGACAACTGCGGGGTGTAGCCGACGAACCAGGCCGACTTGTTCTTGTCGGTGGTGCCGGTCTTGCCCGCGGCCGGGCGACCCAGCTCCAGGGCCTTCTTGGCCGTGCCGTTCTTGACCACGTTCTCCAGGACGTTGGTGACATTGTCCGCGACGTCCTTCTCCATCGCGTCCTGGCCCTCGGGCGCGTCGAACCCTTCCTTCTGCTTGCGCTCGTAGAGCACCTTGGTGACGGAGTAGGGCTCGTGGTGTTCGCCGGAGGCGGCGAAGGTCGCGTACGAGTCGGCCATGCGAATCGCGCTCGGCGTGGAAGTACCCAGGGAGAAGGACGCGTTCAGCGTGTCCATGCTCTCCTTCAGGATTCCGGTCCTCTGTGCCATGTCCGAGACCTTGCTCAGGCCGACATCGATGCCCAGCTGCACGAAGGGAGAGTTGATGGAGTCCTGCATGGCTTCCTTGAGCGTGACGAAGCCGTATGCCTTGGTGCTCTCGTTCTTCTGCCGGAACGGACCGTTCTTGCCCGGCATCGGATCGCCGTTGCGGTTCTTGATGACGATGAGGTCATTGCCGTTGTACTTGCTCATCGGCGAAAGCCCCACACCGTCCTCGGTGTTCTGGGTGCCATGTGTCATCGCCGCGGCGAGAACGTAGGGCTTCCAGGTCGAGCCGACAGGGATGCCGGAAGTGTCGGCATTGTTGGTGAAGTGCTTCTTGTCCCAGCCTTCACCACCGTAGAGCGCGACGATCTTGCCGGTCTTCACATCGACCGAGGACGAGCCGAACTGGACGAATTTGTCGGTGTCCGGGCGTTTCTCGGGGTTAAGGAATTCCCGGCGGGTCTTGCTGACCGCCCTCTCCATCGCCTCGACCTTTTTCTTGTTGAAGGTCGTATAGATGCGATAGCCGCCGCGCTCCAGGGCCTCCGGCTTGATGTCGGTCTGCTTGAGCACGTACTTTTTGGCGGTCTCGACGAGGTAGCCCTTTTGACCACTGAGGCCGGTGGCTGCCTGCGAGTCCCTGAGCTTGGGGAACTTGGTGTACTGGGCGCGATCCTGCGGGGTCATGCGACCCACCTCGACCTCACGGTCGAGGATCCACCCCCAGCGCTCCTGGGCGCGCTTGGTGTTCAGCTCGGGGGTGGCGTTGTCGCCGATGCCACCGTCCGGGTTGAAGAGGTTCGGGCCCTTGAGCAGCGAAGCGAGGAAGGCGCCCTCGTCCGCCTCCAGCTTGTCGCTGTCCTTGCCGAAATATGCCTGCGCCGCGGCCTGGATGCCGTAGGCGTCGCGGCCGAAGTACGCGGTGTTCAGATACCCGGCAAGGATCTTCTTCTTGTCCTGCTTGGCGCCGACCTTTATTGAGATGAAGAGCTCGGTGAACTTGCGCTTCATCGTCTGTTCCTGGCCCAGGAACGTGTTCTTCACGTACTGCTGAGTGATGGTCGAGCCACCCTGGGTGTCGCCGCCCTTGGCCATATTGACGACGGCCCGCGCGATGCCCACCGGGTCGACACCCTTGTCGGTGTCGAACGAGGCGTTCTCCGCCGCGATCACCGCATCCTGGGTGGACTTCGGGATCCTGCCGATGTCGACGTTCTGCCGGTTGCGCTGGCCACCGGTAGCGGCGAGCTGCTTCCCGTCGTCCCAGTAGAAGACGTTGTTCTCCGCCTGTGCCATCTTTTGCGGGTTGGGGGTGTCCACCCAGGCGAAAGCGGCTCCGGCCCCGATGAGCAGGATCCCGAAGAAGCCGAGGCAGACTCCCGTGACCTGCTTCCAGGACGGTACGAAGCGCCGCCACCCGTACTTCTCGGCGCGCGGATAGTCGATCAGCCTCTTCTTGGGGCGCGCGCCTCCGCGGCCCCGACCGGAGCCCTCGGCCCCGCCGGCACCGCTACCGCGCCGGCCACCACCGTGACCGCCGGAGCCCGAACCTGTCGGTCCTCCCGGCTCGGGGCCACGACGGCGCGCGCCACCGGCCGAACCGCGCTGCGCGGCCCGGCGGGCGTCGGCCCTGCCGCTGTACGACGGCTCCTCTTCGTACGAACCGGAGGGTGACCCGGTGCTTGTGGTGTCCCGCGGGGGAGCCGCACGGCGCCCTGAGGGCTGCTGGGCGGCTCGCCTGGCCGCGGCACGACCGCCACCACCTTGCGGCTGCGGCGGTTTGCGACGGTGCTCGCTCATCGAACGACTACTCCTCGGGCAGGCGAGAGCGCCTGGAAGCGGCAGTTGAGTTCCGGTCCCCCCGAAGTACGGACCAGCCCATCCCCCGGCTCATCCGTACGGCTATTGCGTCCAGGATGATGACGCCCCCTCGCGTCACGCGGTTCCCGGTGGTTTGCATGCCGCACAGACTACGCACCGTCAAAACCCTCCCAGTGCCGATGTTCACCCCAAAACAGGCAAGTTGGGTCCTACAAATTGGTGATGTGACGCCGTTCACCATGGCTCCCCTTGCCGCGGACGGACTCCCGTTCTATCGTCTGGATGTATCGAGTCGATACATCAGCTCGGCATAAGGGCCGTCGGAGACCGGGGAGGCGAAGGATGAGCAGACGCTCAGGCATCCTCGAATTCGCCGTGCTCGGCCTGCTGCGGGAGTCCCCGATGCACGGCTACGAGCTGCGTAAACGCCTCAACACCTCGCTGGGGGTCTTCCGGGCCTTCAGCTACGGCACCCTCTATCCCTGCCTCAAGACGCTCGTCGCCAGCGGCTGGTTGATCGAGGAGCCGGGCAGTGCCCCGGAGGACGCGCTCGCCGCATCACTCGCGGGACGCCGGGCGAAGATCGTCTACCGGCTGACGGCGGACGGTAAGGAGCACTTCGAGGAGCTGCTCTCGCACACCGGCCCCGACTCCTGGGAGGACGAGCATTTCGCCGCTCGTTTCGCCTTCTTCGGGCAGACGGAGCGCGAGGTGCGGATGCGGGTGCTCGAAGGGCGCAGGAGCCGCCTGGAGGAGCGTCTTGAGAAGATGAGCGCCTCCCTGACCCGCACCCGCGAGCGCCTGGACGACTACACGCTTGAGCTGCAGCGACACGGCATGGAGTCCGTGGAGCGCGAAGTGCGCTGGCTGAACGAGCTCATCGAGAGCGAGCGCGCGGGGCGGGACAAGCGGTCCACCCCCGACGGCTCGACTCAGCAGGACACCACATCGGAAGAGACGGGCGGCCTGCCCCGGCACCGGGACCCCTCCCGGCCGGATCCGTCCGACGACACCACCAAGTGAGTCCCGGCACTTCCGCGGGGACTCGTCATACACACAGGGAGCAACCGCCAATGGGTTCGGTTCGCGTAGCCATCGTCGGCGTGGGCAACTGCGCCGCCTCGCTGGTGCAGGGCGTCGAGTACTACAAGGATGCCGACCCGGCGGGCAAGGTCCCGGGTCTCATGCACGTCAATTTCGGCGAGTACCACGTCAGTGACGTCGAGTTCGTCGCTGCTTTTGATGTCGACGCCAAGAAGGTCGGCCTCGACCTCGCGGACGCCATCGGCGCCAGCGAGAACAACACCATCAAGATCTGCGACGTCCCGAACAAGGGCGTCACCGTTCAGCGCGGTCACACTCTCGACGGCCTGGGCAAGTACTACCGCGAGACCATCGAGGAGGCTGCCGACGCGCCCGTCGACATCGTCCAGGTCCTCAAGGACAAGCAGGTCGACGTTCTCGTCTGCTACCTGCCCGTCGGTTCCGAGGCCGCTGCGAAGTTCTACGCGCAGTGCGCCATCGACGCCAAGGTCGCCTTCGTCAACGCCCTTCCGGTCTTCATCGCCGGCACCAAGGAGTGGGCGGACAAGTTCACCGAGGCGGGCGTCCCGATCATCGGTGACGACATCAAGTCGCAGGTCGGCGCGACCATCACGCACCGCGTGATGGCGAAGCTCTTCGAGGACCGGGGCGTTGTCCTGGACCGCACGATGCAGCTGAACGTCGGCGGCAACATGGACTTCAAGAACATGCTCGAGCGTGAGCGCCTGGAGTCCAAGAAGATCTCGAAGACGCAGGCCGTCACCTCGCAGATCCCCGACCGCGACCTGGGTGCGGACAACGTCCACATCGGTCCTTCGGACTACGTGGCCTGGCTGGACGACCGCAAGTGGGCGTACGTCCGCCTTGAGGGCCGCGCCTTCGGCGATGTCCCGCTGAACCTTGAGTACAAGCTCGAGGTCTGGGACTCCCCGAACTCCGCGGGTGTCATCATCGACGCCGTGCGTGCCGCGAAGATCGCGAAGGACCGCGGCATCGGCGGCCCGATCCTCTCCGCGTCCTCGTACTTCATGAAGTCCCCGCCGGTTCAGTACTTCGACGACGAGGCACACCGCAACGTCGAGAAGTTCATCGCGGGCGAGGTCGAGCGCTAAACAGCTCCGCCGCCGCCACACGAGGAGGGCCCCCGGGCATCTTGGGTTCCAGTGGTCGTTGCAACACCGCCTGGTTTTCAGGTGGTGAGTAGATCACGTAGACGCTCGGCTGGAGTACTCCAGCCGAGCGTCTTGCGTGGGCGGCCGTTGAGTTCCTGGGCGACGTGTTCGAGGTCTTCGGGGCTGTGGACGCTGAGGTCGGTGCCTTTGGGGAAGTACTGGCGCAGGAGTCCGTTGGTGTTCTCGTTCGAGCCGCGTTGCCAGGGTGAGGCGGGGTCGCAGAAGTAGACGGGCATGCCGGTGGCCATGGTGAACTGCTTGTGGCGTGCCATCTCGCTGCCCTGGTCCCAGGTGAGGGAGCCGCGCAGGTGTGCGGGCAGGGTCTGGATCGTGGCGACGAGGCCGTCGCGCACGGTTTCGGCGTCGTGGGCTCCGCCCGGCAGGTGGACCAGCATCGTGTAGCGGGTGCTTCGCTCGACCAGCGTGGCAATCGCGGAGCGGCTGTTGGCGCCGATGATCAGGTCGCCTTCCCAGTGGCCGGGCACGGCCCGGTCCTCGACGGCGGCAGGGCGGTCGCTGATCATCACCATCGGGTCGATGAACCGTGGGGTGCGCCGCTGAGGGTCCCGGCGTGGTTTGCGGCGGGTCCGGCCGGAGCGGACGGCGGCCTGGACTTCCCGTTTCAGGCCGCCGCGGGCCTGGAAATACAGCGCCTGGTAGATCGTCTCCACACTCACCCGCATGCTCCGGTCGTCG
This sequence comes from Streptomyces sp. A5-4, assembly GCF_051131715.1. Taxonomy (NCBI): domain Bacteria; kingdom Bacillati; phylum Actinomycetota; class Actinomycetes; order Kitasatosporales; family Streptomycetaceae; genus Streptomyces; species Streptomyces sp. A5-4. The sequence goes on from NZ_CP178591.1 coordinate 3,880,784, forward strand.
GGATACTCCTTGCCCAGAGCGTGACAGATCTGCTCCGGCGACCAGCGCCCGCGCAGTCCGTCCTGGACGAAGCGTCGCAGCCGGCCCTCGCGCAGCAGCTTGCGGTCCTTGGGGCGGGGTCTGCGCGTGGCGGCCGCCCGGTGGGCAGCGTAGGGCTGATAGCCCTCAAGGCCCGAGTTCGCGTCGGTCTCCCGCTTGACCGTGCTCGCCGGCCGCCCCAGGGCCCGTCCGATCGCCCGCAGCGACTGCCCCGCCGCGCGGAGATCGCGGATCTTCTCGCGCTCGGCGAGCGTCAGGAACCGTGGGTGAATCTGCTTCTCCAGGGCCTTCAGGCCCACCGGCGTTGTGGTCACGCCACCCATCGTGAGGGTCCCGGTGGTGTAGTCGACACGGCGACCGTCGGCGTAGGTGCGTGTGGTGCCGCTCTTCTTGACGCCCCAGTCCCAGTCCTTGGCCGTGCGCTCGTTCACGTCGACCTGCCGGGCCGCTGCCCGGCGTGCGACTCCGGCGGCCCGAAGCCGCTCGTACTCGTCGCGCCGAGGATGCCGCTGCGACAGGCGCACCGACCCGCGTCCGGCCTTCCGGGCCCAGCCGAAGGCCGTGTTGCGGTTCACGCCCAGCTCACGCGCCACCACGGTCACGCTCCCCACGACATCCAGCCGCGCAAGGAAACGTGCCTTCAACCCTGCAAGATCACCACGCTCAACGCCCACGGTCCCCGCAACTCCCACAGATCATGGGTGTTGCGAGGACCGTTAGAACCCAAGCATTCGCCCGGGGGCCCTCCTCGTTCGCCCTGCCCTTGTATGTGACCCTTGCTCGCATGCCCGCCGTAGGTGACCTGCGCGTACTTCTGCGCCTGACCAATTTCCGCCGCCTGCTGACGGTGCGCCTCCTCTCCCAGTCGGCGGACGGCGTCTACCAGGTCGCGCTCGCCGCGTACGTCGTCTTCTCCCCGGAGAAGCAGACCTCGCCCGCGGCGATCGCCTCGGCGATGGCCGTACTGCTACTGCCCTACTCGCTGGTCGGCCCCTTCGCAGGCGTCCTGCTCGACCGCTGGCGGCGCCGCCAGGTCTTCCTGTACGGCAACCTCCTGCGGGCCGCCCTCGCCTGTGGCACGGCGCTGCTGATCCTCGCGTCGGTACCCGACTGGCTCTTCTACGCCTCGGCCCTGTCCGTCACGGCCGTCAACCGCTTCGTGCTGTCCGGGCTCTCAGCAGCCCTGCCGCGCGTCGTCGATGCCGACCGGCTCGTCGTGGCCAACTCCCTCTCGCCGACTGCCGGCACGCTCGCCGCCACCGCGGGCGGCGGGCTCGCCCTCGCGCTGCGTCTGGCGGGCCCGGACTCCGACGCGGCAGTGGTACTGCTGGGGGCCGCGCTGTATCTCTGCGCGGCACTGGCCTCGCTGCGCATGAGCCCTGAACTGCTCGGCCCTGATCCCGAGTTGATGCAACCCCGGCTCGGCGCCGCGCTGTCGTCCACGGTGCGCGGCCTGGCCGACGGAGTGCGCCATCTGGCGGAGCGCCGGGCCGCGGCCCGCTCGTTGGCCGCCATGACGGTGATGCGCTTCTGCTACGGGGCGCTGACCGTGATGGTGCTGATGCTATGCCGGTACGCCTGGTCGGACCGCACGGCCGGCGGATCGGACGGCCTGGCCCTGCTCGGGCTGGCCCTCGGGGTGTCAGGAGCGGGATTCTTCGTCGCGGCTGTGCTGACGCCGTGGGCCGTGGGGCGGCTCGGGCCATACGGATGGATGGCTGCCTGTGCGGGCGCGGCCGCCGTGCTCGAACCGGCTCTCGGTCTGCCCTTCGCGCCCGTGCCGGTGCTGATCTCCGCCTTCGTGCTCGGCCTCACCACACAGGGCGCGAAGATCGCCACGGACACGGTGGTGCAGTCCTCGGTCGACGACGCCTACCGCGGCCGGATCTTCTCGCTCTACGACGTGCTGTTCAATGTGGCGTTCGTGGGTGCTGCCGCGGTGGCCGCCCTGATGCTGCCCACCGACGGCCGCTCGATCGCCCTGGTGCTCATGGTCGCCGCCCTCTACGCGATCGTCGCCGTCACCCTGGGCCGCTGGAACCGCGAGCGTGCCGGAAAGTGACGCACCGATGGGGCGATGTTTCACGTGAAACATCGCCCCATCGGTCGCGCGGGTCATGAACGTGGTCTCACGCACCCCGCCCGCGTCATGTTTCACGTGAAACATGACGTCAGCTCTGCGTCGCCCACCATTCCTTCAGCGCCGTGATCGCCGCCTCGCGCTTCATCGGGCCGTTCTCGAGCCGCAGCTCCAGCAGGACCTTGTACGCCTTGCCGATCTCCGGGCCGGGGCCGATACCCAATACCTCCATGATCTGGTTGCCGTCCAGATCCGGGCGGATCGAGTCCAGCTCCTCCTGCTCCTGGAGCTGCGCGATGCGCTCCTCCAGCCCGTCATAGGCGCGAGAGAGAGCACTCGCCTTGCGCTTGTTGCGCGTGGTGCAGTCCGAGCGGGTCAGCTTGTGCAACCGGTCCAGCAGCGGGCCCGCGTCCCGCACATACCGGCGCACCGCCGAGTCGGTCCACTCCCCGGTCCCGTAGCCGTGGAAGCGCAGGTGCAGCTCCACCAGAGTCGATACGTCCCTGACGAGGTCATTGGAGTACTTGAGTTCAGTCATGCGCTTCTTGGTCATCTTCGCGCCCACCACCTCGTGGTGATGGAAGGAGACACCGCCGTCCTTCTCGAAGCGCCGCGTCCTCGGCTTTCCGATGTCATGCAGCAGGGCCGCGAGCCGCAGCACCAGATCAGGCCCGCTCTCTTCCAGGTCAATGGCCTGTTCCAGCACGGTCAGTGAGTGCTCGTAGACATCTTTGTGCCGGTGGTGCTCGTCGCTCTCCAGGCGCAGGGCGGGCAGCTCCGGCAGCACTCGCTCGGCGAGCCCGGTGTCCACCAGGAGCCTCAGCCCCTTGCGGGGGTTGGCGGAAAGAACCAGCTTGTTGAACTCTTCGCGCACCCGCTCGGCCGAGACGATGTCGATGCGCTCAGCCATCGAGGTCATCGCGGCGATCACCGCGGGGGCGACTTCGAAGTCCAACTGCGCCGCGAAGCGAGCCGCGCGCATCATGCGCAGCGGATCGTCGGAGAACGACTCCTCGGGGGTGCCGGGGGTCCGCAGGAGGCGTGCCGCGAGGTCGTCGAGGCCGCCGTGCGGGTCGATGAACTGCTTCTCCGGAAGCGCTACGGCCATCGCGTTGACCGTGAAATCGCGGCGGACGAGGTCTTCCTCAATGGAGTCGCCATAGGAGACCTCGGGTTTGCGCGAGGTCCTGTCGTACGCCTCCGACCGGTATGTCGTGACTTCGATCTGGTAGCCCGCCTTCTGGCAGCCGACCGTGCCGAAGGCGATCCCGACCTCCCACACCGAATCCGCCCATGGCCGGACGATCTTCAGTACGTCCTCGGGGCGGGCGTCGGTCGTAAAGTCCAGGTCGTTGCCGAGCCGGCCAAGGAGCGCATCCCTGACCGAGCCACCGACCAGGGCAAGGCTGAAGCCCGCCTCTTGGAAGCGGCGGGCAAGGTCGTCGGCTACGGGGGAGACCCGCAGCAGCTCACTGACCGCAAGCTGCTGCACCTGACTCAGGGCACGGGGGCTGTCTTCGTTGGCATTCGGCACAACAGAAAAGGGTACGTGCCCCGACCGCCCGCAGCGCCCCGTTTCTTTCCGCCTGAAACTCTCTTCCGATCATGTGGAGCAGTCCGCAGCACTTCGCCACAGCACACCTCGTTACCATGCGTGGACGCAGGAACCTACAACCACCAACGGCAGCACACAATGACGAGGGACGGGCGGGCGCGTGGCCGAGGCGGCAGACTTTCAGGGGATGACTCCCTCACCTGCCCACCGGTGGTTGCGGCGCACAGCAGCGCTGCTCACCGGCGCCCCGCTGGTGGCCGGTCTGCTGTATCTACCGGCCACCGCCCCCGCGCATGCCGCCGAGACCGCCGGCGGATCTCGCACTGTGGATGTGTCTCTCGACACACTGACTCCCGGCGCTCCGGCGAAGGGTGACACGGTCACCGTCTCCGGCACGATCACCAACAGGGGCAGAGAGACTGTCACCGGCGCCCATGTCGGACTGCGTCTGGGTTCGCAGCTGGCAGGCAGGACCGGGATCGACGCGGCCGCCACGCGCACCGGATACACCGACGGGATCGACCCCCCGGAGGTCGGTGGGAAGTTCACGAAGAAGTTCGCGAGGCTTCCCGCCGGAATCAGCGAGGAATTCAGCATCTCGGTCCCGGTCGGCAAGCTCGGCCTCGACGACGCGGGCGTCTACCAGCTGGGCGTATCCCTGTCGGGAAGGACCGCGAGCTTGCCCTTCGAGCAGGTGCTGGGCATCGAGCGGACCTTCCTGCCCTGGCAGCCGACGGCGACGGCCAAGAAGACCCAGCTCACCTATTTGTGGCCGCTGATCTCCTCGACCCGTCTCACCGCCGAGACGGGTTCGGACGAGCAGCAGACCCCGGTCTTCGAGAACGACGACCTCGGCGCCGAGCTCGCACCCGGCGGACGTCTGCAGCAGCTCGTCTCGCTCGGCAATGAGCTGCCGGTGACCTGGGTCATCGACCCCGATCTGCTCGCCACCGTCAACGCGATGACCGAGAGCTACGAGGTGAAGTCCGAGGACGGCGAGACGACCGTCGCGGGAAAGAACCAGGCCGTCGCCAACCGGTGGCTGAGTGATCTCCAGAAGGCGGTGCAGGGCCGCAAGGTTGTCGCACTGCCGTTCGCCGACCCCGATCTGGCGTCCCTGGCACACCGCGGCAAGGACGTCCCGGGCTCCCTCAGCCATCTGCAGCCCGCGACGGAGGTCGCGGCCACGACCGTGAAGTCGATCCTGCACACGGAGCCCTCCACGGACTTCTCCTGGCCGGTGGACGGCGCCCTCGACCCGTCGATCGTCGACGTCGCCACTTCGGCCGGTGCGCACAACGTGATCGCCCGAAGTGACAGCCTCCGGGAAACGGGCGGTCTGCCGTACACCCCCACCGCTGCGCGGCCGATCGGCGGCGGAACGACGGCGGTGGTCGCCGATGCCCGGCTCTCCACCGCGTTCCAGGGGGACATGTCGAAGGCGGGGGACTCCACCCTCGCCGTGCAGGAGTTCCTCGCCCAGACCCTCGCTGTGACTCTCCAGAACGAGGACAAGCAGCGCAGCGTCGTCGTCGCCCCGCAGCGGACGCCGTCCGCGAGCCAGGCCCAGTCGATGGCGGGCGCCCTGCGCGCTCTCGACGAACAGCGCTGGGCCCAGCCCCTGGACCTGGTAAAGGCGGCGAAGGCCAAGCCCGACACCAACGCCACGACCCGTATCCCCGACCCGTCCTCGTACCCTCAGTCGCTGCGCGAGCAGGAGCTGCCGGTCAAGGCGTTCCAGGACATCAAGGACACGCAGGGCAAGCTCGACAACTTCCAGGTGATCCTCACCGCACCGGACCGGGTGATCACCCCCTTCGGCAACGCGATCAACCGGGCGATGTCGACCTCCTGGCGCGGCAAGAACCAGCAGGCCCAGCAGTACCGGGACGGCGTGCAGAGCTATCTGGTGAGCCTCACCGACGAGGTGCGGCTCATCCAGAAGTCCGACGCGACGCTCTCGGGCCGCAGCGCCACCGTCCCGGTGACCGTCCAGAACAAGCTGTTGCAGGGCACTGAGAACCTGGTCCTGCGTCTGACGACCACCAAGCCGACCCGCCTCAAGCTGGACGGTGACAAGACCGTCGCCGAACGGCCGGTGAAAATCGCGGGCGGCCACAGTCAGTCCGTGAAGTTCACAGCCACCGCGAACGCCAACGGTCCGGTTCCGGTGTTCGCGCAGCTCTACACGGAGGACGGCACGCCGTACGGCCGCCGCATGGAGTTCAGGGTGAACGTCGACGAGTTCACCCCGACGGTGATGCTCGTGATCGCCGGCGGTGTGCTGCTTCTTGTTCTCGCCGGGGTCAGGATGTACACCCAGCGCAAGCGCGCCGCGGCCCGCCAGGCCGCCGTGGAGGCCGAAGAGCCCGGGCAGCCGAGTGACCCGACACCGGACACCGGACCGGAAAGCAGCGACCCGTGGGACACGGGTGAGAAAGTGGACCGTTGAGCGACGCCTTGGCCGGTAGGCGAGGGACGATGAGCCGGGGTCGGAATGCTGCGCCATTCCGGGGGACAGCCGCCCGATTCCCGGTCGAAAACACAGCAGGACCCAGCTCGCCGGAAAAGGAAGCTCGAGGGGAGCACCAGTGAACGCGCCGTACGACGGTGACCGTGGACAGGGCACGGGCGGCACTGCGCCTTCCTGGGGGGAGCCGCCGGAGCCCTCTGACGCAGGCCATGTGCCGCAGCAGCAGGAGCCCGAGTCCGCCCCGGACCCGTATGTCCACGATGCCTACACCAACGATCCTTACCGGCATCAGGACCTCTCGGCCCAGGACCCGGTGACGGAGGCGCTCTACGACCGCGCCTCGCACCCCCCGCCGCCTCCTGGCACCTACCAGGACCCACAGCCGCTCTACCAGCAGCCTTCCTCGCCGCAGTACGCGCCGGACCCGCGGGTGTGGGCGCAGACCCCGGCGCCTGAGCCGGACGGGCCGTCCCGCCATCTCCCGTACGGGGACGACGCCGCCACCACTCAGTTCGTGGGCGTGGACGACCTGGTCACGCAGGCGAGCGACCAGGTTCCGGAGCAGGACGCGTTCGCGCATCTCTACCGCGACCAGCAGGCTCCGGGGCAGTCCACGGAGCCCGCCGCCCCCGAGCCCGCCCCGGCGCCGCCGCCCAAGAAGCCTGCCGGCCGCGCGTCGAGCGTGCTCAAGTCGAGCGCCCTGATGGCCGCGGGCACGCTCGTGTCCCGTCTCACGGGCTTCGTACGCAGCCTGGTGATCACCGCGGCACTCGGTGCGGCACTGCTCGGTGACACATTCACCGTGGCGTACACCCTGCCGGTGATGATCTACATCCTCACCGTCGGTGGCGGCCTCAACTCGGTCTTCGTGCCGCAGCTGGTGCGCGCGATGAAGAACGACGACGACGGCGGTGAGGCCTTCGCGAACCGCCTGCTGACGCTCGTCATGGTCGCCCTCGGCATCATCGTGACCATCGCGGTCTTCGCGGCTCCGCTGCTGATCCGCCTGATGTCCGTACCGATCGCCGACAACGAGGCCGCCAACACCGTCGCGGTCACCTTCGCCCGCTACTGCCTGCCCACCATCTTCTTCATGGGTGTGCATGTGGTCATGGGGCAGATCCTCAACGCCCGTGGCAAGTTCGGCGCGATGATGTGGACTCCAGTCCTCAACAACATCGTCATGATCGCCACATTCGGCCTGTTCATCTGGGTCTACGGCACTTCCGCCGAATCCCGCATGGGCGTCGAGACCATCCCGGTCGAGGGCGTGAAGCTGCTGGGCATCGGTACCCTGCTCGGTCTCACCGTCCAGGCCTTGGCGATGATCCCGTACCTGCGCGAGACGGGATTCCGCTTCCGTCCGCGCTTCGACTGGAAGGGCCACGGTCTCGGCAAGACCGTCAAGCTCGCCAAGTGGACGGTCCTGTTCGTTCTCGCCAACCAGGCCGGCGTCCTCGTCGTCACCCAGCTCGCCACCGCGGCGGGCAAGGCATCGGGCAAGGACGGCGCGGGTATCCTCGCCTACTCCAATGCCCAGCTGATCTGGGGCATGCCGCAGGCCATCATCACGGTCTCCGTCATGGCCGCCCTGCTGCCCCGCATCTCCCGCGCCGCGTCCGACAACGACCCGGGCGCCGTCCGTGACGACATCTCGCAGGGCCTGCGCAATTCGGCCGTCGCGATCGTCCCGGTCGCGTTCACGTTCCTCGCGCTCGGCGTTCCCCTGTGCACCCTGCTGTTCGCCTCGACCGGCCACGAGGGCGCCCAGGCGATGGGCTTCATCCTGATGGCCTTCGCCCTCGGCCTCATCCCGTACTCCGTGCAGTACGTCGTTCTGCGCGGTTTCTACGCGTACGAGGACACCCGGACGCCCTTCTACAACACGGTCATCGTCGCCGCCGTCAACGCCGCCGCCTCCGCGCTCTGCTATCTCCTGCTGCCTGCCCAGTGGGCCGTGGTCGGCATGGCGGCCTCGTACGGGCTGGCCTACGCCATCGGCGTCGGCGTGGCCTGGCGGCGCCTGCGCAAGCGGCTGGGCGGCGACCTCGACGGCACTCACATCCTGCGTACATACGCGCGGCTCGCCGGGGCATCCGTACCGGCCGCGGTCATCGGTGGCGCGGCGGCCTTCGGCATCATGCGCGTCATGGGCAGCGACGCACTCGGGTCACTGATCGCTCTGCTCGTCGGTGGGATCCTGCTTCTCGGTGTCTTCTTCGTCGCCGCGAAGCGGATGCGGATCGAGGAGCTCAACGCCATGGTCGGCATGGTGCGCGGTCGCCTCGGGCGATAATGCGGCCACGGCCCGCACAACCATCGTGCGCCGCCGCGTGTCGTGCATAGCACCGGACTGTGGGCACAATTGGCATGGCTGTTCAACAGCGCGCAACGGATGGGGAGGCAGGAACGACGGTGGCGGAACGTAGCACGGCTGCCGTCGACGTGGCCGACAACAGCGGTGATGGACCGCTGACCGCCAAGGCGGACAAGGCCACGGCCGACGGGGTGGCTCAAGCCCAGGACACAGCGGACGAGAACATGCGCGAGGCCGACGACGAGCGAAAGAGTGCCGAGACCTCCGTCGCCCCACCCGAGCTGCACAGTGGCCACAAGCTCGCCAGACGCTACCGGCTCGAAGAGTGCGTCACCCGTCTGGACGGTTTCAGCAGTTGGCGTGCGGTCGACGAAAAACTCCGCCGCGCCGTCGGTGTCCACCTCCTGCCTGCGGATCATCCGCGGGCGAGGTCGGTGCTGGCCGCGGCCCGTTCCTCGGCGCTGCTCGGCGATCCCCGCTTCGTGCAGGTCCTGGACGCGGTGGAGGAGAACGACCTCGTCTACGTCGTCCACGAGTGGCTGCCCGACGCCACCGAACTGACCGCTCTGCTCGCCGCCGGTCCGCTGGAGGCCCACGAGTCCTATCAGCTCGTCAGCCAGATCTCCCAGGCCATGGCGGCCGCCCACCGGGAAGGCCTCGCCCATCTGAGGCTCACCCCGGGTGCCGTCCTGCGGACCTCGTCGGGCCAGTACCGGATCCGTGGGCTCGCCGTGAACGCCGCTCTGCGCGGCATCACGTCAGAGGGTCCGCAGCGCACCGACACCGAGGCGATCGGCGCGCTCCTGTACGCCGCTCTGACGCAGCGCTGGCCGTACGAGAGCGACGCATACGGCCTCTCCGGTCTACCCAAGGGCGTCGGGCTGATCGCTCCCGACCAGGTGCGGGCAGGTATCCATCGGGGCCTTTCGGAGCTCGCCATGCGGGCCCTGGCCAACGACGGTGCGACGGCTTCGCGCCAGGAGCCGCCCTGCACCACCCCCGACGAGCTGGCCAAGGCGGTCGCGGCGATGCCCCGCATCCGCCCGCCCGAGCCGACCTTCACAGCGCCGCCCGAATACCAGCGCACCACTTATCAACAGGGCACCTACGGCAGGCCCGGAGCGCACCCCGGCGCGCCCGCCGCCCAGCCCGTCCTGCCCACCCCGCCCGGCCCGTTGCAGAGCCGCACCGGCAAGGTTCTCAAGTGGGGCGTGGCCGCTCTGCTCATCGCCGCGCTCGGGCTCGGCAGCTGGCAGCTGGCCGACAGGTTCCTGGACCGCGGCAACGACTCCGGTGACACCGGGAACACTCAGACGGACAGCGGCGACGGTCCGCAGAAGCCTGATCCCGAACCGCTCAAGATCTCTGACGCCGCGGTCTTCGCGCCGAACGGCTCCGGCATAGACGCAGATGTGCCGAGTGCCATCGACGGCAAGACCGGCACCGCTTGGATCACCCCGCAGTACAGGGGCTATGCCAACTTCGGGAACCTTCCGACGCGCAAGGACGGCAGCGGGATCATCGTTGACCTCGGCAGCGTCCGGGACGTGGCCGGTCTCGACATCGACATGTACCGCAGCGGCCAGACCGTCGAGGTGCTCGCGGCCGACGAGGACGCGTCGGGCCCCAGTGGCCTTTCCGATTTCTCGCAGCGGCTCACCGATCTGGAGCCGGCCGAGAGCAAGCTGGAAACCACACTCGACAAGCCGGTACGGACCCGATACGTCCTGATCCACGTCACAGCACTGCCGACCGATGGCTCGTCCGGCACCTTCCGTGGTGGAATCTCGGAGATCAGGGTCACCGGCTGACCAGAACACCCAAGGGGAGGGGGCTCACTGTTGGACGACGCCACGCTCAGAGACACGAACGACCAGGATCTACTGGCCCACCATGTCAAGGGCGACCCGGATGCCTTCGGTGAGCTCGTACGGCGCCACCGTGACCGACTCTGGGCGGTGGCCCTGCGCACCCTGGGCGACCGCGAGGAAGCCGCTGACGCGGTCCAGGACGCCCTGGTGTCCGCCTATCGGGCCGCCCACACCTTCCGCGGCCAGTCGGCCGTCACCACCTGGCTGCACCGCATCACCGTCAACGCCTGTCTCGACCGGGCCCGCAAAGCGGCGTCCCGCAGGACATCGCCCGTTGACGACGCCGAGCGCCTGGACCAGCTCCTTGAGCCCCACGAGTCGGCCGAGGCGCCCGCCGAGCGCCAGGACCTGCACAGGGAACTGATCGCGGCCCTGAGAACACTGCCCACCGAGCAGCGGGCGGCTCTGGTCCTGGTGGACATGCAGGGCTACCCCGTGGCGGAAGCCGCCCGGGTGCTCGACATACCCACCGGGACAGTGAAAAGCCGCTGTGCACGCGGCCGGGCCCGACTGCTTCCACTCCTCACCCATCTGCGTGTGGACAACGGGGATAACAGCGACCTCGGCGTGGGAAGGAACCGGACGCCCGGGACATCCGTCCCACCGGCGACGGGACCGAGAGACGCAGGACCAAGTGATTCTGCTGCCGTGAAGGGCGGAGGTGGGCGCGCATGACATCGACGGCCGGCATGACTCAGCACCCGGATGTCTCAGAGATCTCCGACCTCGCCGAGGGCCTTCTGTCCCCGGCCCGCACGACGGACGTGAGCCGGCACCTGCACGAGTGCGGACTGTGTGCCGACGTGCGCGACTCCCTGGAGGAGATCCGCGGGCTGCTGGGCACGCTTCCCGGGCCGCAGCGGATGCCTGCCGACGTCGGCAGCCGTATCGACGCGGCACTCGCTGCTGAGGCGCTCCTCGACTCCACGGCTCCCGCCTCCTTGGCCGCCGCGACCACGGCGCCGGAGGAGACCGCGTCTGTTTCACGTGAAACAGACTTCGAACCGGACGAAGCAGCGCTCTCCCCCGCCGACGCGTCTCCCACCGACTTGTCCTCCGGCCTGGGACGGCCTGCCGGGCGCCCGCGTGGGACCACCGGCCCTGGCCGAACCCGGCAGGCGAAGCGGCGTCGTCGCAACACCGTCATCGGCGCCGTCTTCGGGACCGCCGCTCTCGGCGTCGGAGTGCTCTTCCTCCAGTCCGTCCAGTCGCCCAGCGACAAGGAATCCTCCGCTGCGGACAACGGGTTCAGCGCAAGCAAGAAGTCGGGCTCGGAGTTCTCCGAGTCCACGCTCAAGGAGCAGGTACGGACCCTGGTCGCGAAACAGCCCAGGTCCCACGGCAAAACGGCCGAGAGCGATCAGCCGTCCAACACCGAGTCGAGTCCCAACGCTCCGATGCTGGGAACCGATGTGACTGTGCCCCGGTGTGTCCAGGACGCAACTGGCCGGACCAACCCGCCCCTCGCCGCCGAGGAGGGCACGTACAAGGGCACAAAGTCCTTCCTCGTCGTGCTGCCGCACGCAGCCGACGGCACCAAGGTCCAGGCGTACGTCGTCGATGCCTCCTGCGTCGGGAAGACACCGACTGCCAAGGGCAAGGTTCTGCTGACAGACTCCTACCCCCGCCAATGACATCCCGCCCGGACGGGCACGGACACCGCGGGAATGCATGCCCCGTAGGATCCGTTGGGTGGAATGAGAGTCCGGGAACGGACCTCCACGTAGGCAGTAGGCAGTCCGCAGAGACGAGGAAGTAACCCGTGAGCGACGTCCGTAACGTGATCATCATCGGCTCCGGGCCCGCCGGCTACACCGCCGCGCTGTATACCGCGCGTGCCGCGTTGAAGCCGCTGGTCTTCGAAGGCGCTGTGACCGCAGGCGGTGCTCTGATGAACACCACCGACGTGGAGAACTTCCCCGGTTTCCGCGACGGCATCATGGGCCCCGACCTGATGGACAACATGCGCGCCCAGGCGGAGCGCTTCGGCGCCGAGCTCATCCCGGACGACATCGTCTCCGTGGACCTCTCGGGTGACATCAAGACCGCCACGGACACGGCCGGCGTCGTCCACCGTGCCAAGTCGATCATCGTCACGACGGGCTCGCAGCACCGCAAGCTCGGCCTCCCGAAGGAGGACGCCCTCTCCGGACGTGGCGTCTCCTGGTGTGCCACCTGTGACGGGTTCTTCTTCAAGGACCAGGACATCGCCGTGGTCGGCGGCGGCGACACCGCGATGGAGGAGGCGACGTTCCTCTCTCGCTTCGCCAAGTCCGTCACCATCGTCCACCGCCGGGACACTCTTCGTGCCTCCAAGGCCATGCAGGACCGCGCCTTCGCCGACCCGAAGATCAAGTTTGCCTGGGACAGCGAGGTCGCCGACCTTCAGGGTGACCAGAAGCTCGCGAGCCTGACCCTGCGGAACACCAAGACCGGCGAGCTGTACCCGCTCCCCGTAACCGGACTGTTCATCGCCGTGGGCCACGACCCGCGCACCGAGCTGTTCAAGGGCCAGCTGGAGCTGGACGACGAAGGTTATGTGACCGTCGACGCGCCGTCGACGCGTACGAACCTCAACGGCGTCTTCGCCGCCGGCGACGTCGTCGACCACACCTACCGGCAGGCCATCACCGCCGCGGGCACCGGCTGCTCGGCCGCCCTCGACGCCGAGCGCTTCCTCGCGGCTCTCGCGGACAGCGAGCAAGTGGCTGAGCCCGAGAAGACCCCTGCCGCCTGACTTTCCCGCCCCGCCCCACCCCCATTGAGAAGTTAAGGAGGCCGCCGTGGCCGGCGCCTTGAAGAACGTGACCGACGCCTCCTTCGAAGAGGACGTCCTGAAGAGCGACAAGCCCGTACTGGTGGACTTCTGGGCTGCCTGGTGCGGTCCGTGCCGCCAGATCGCCCCGTCGCTCGTGGCGATCGCGGAGGAGCACGGCGACCAAATCGAGGTCGTCAAGCTGAACATCGACGAGAACCCGGCTACCGCCGCCAAGTACGGCGTGATGTCCATCCCCACGCTGAACGTCTACCAGAACGGCGAGGTTGCCAAGACGATCGTCGGTGCCAAGCCGAAGGCCGCGATCGTCCGTGACCTCGCGGACTTCATTGGCGAGGAAGTCACCAAGGGCTGACCGCCGACTTCGTTTCACGTGAAACATGTGTGGCCCACCCCCGTCGGGGGTGGGCCACACATGTTTTTCGTTCCTACAGCGGCCTCAGGACCGGTTCTTTCTGAACCGCTCCCAGGAGCCTGTCGAGCGCGAGTTCGACGTCTTCCTTCCAGGAAAGCGTCGTCCGCAGCTCCAGCCTCAACCGCGGATGCACGGGATGCGGACGGACAGTCTTGAAGCCGACCGCCAGCAGATGGTCCGCTGGAAGCAGACAGGCCGGCTCCGTCCAGCGGGCGTTGCCGAATGCCTCAATGGCTTTGAAGCCCCGTCGCAGCAAGTCCTTGGCCATCGTCTGCACCATCACACGCCCCAGGCCCTGCCCCTGATAACCGGGCGTGATCCAGGCCGTCATCAGCTGGACCGCGTCCGGGGAGACGGGGCTGGTGGGGAATGCCGTGGAGCGCGGCACATAGGCCGGCGGCGCGTACAGCACAAAGCCCACTGCGACCTCGTCGACATAGACGACCCGGCCACAGGAACCCCACTCCAGCAGGACAGCCGAGATCCAGGCTTCCTTCTCCAGTTCGGGTGTGCCGGCCTTTACCGCTGCTTCTCCACCGACTGGATCAAGTTCCCAGAAGACACAGGAACGACAGCGCTGGGGGAGATCCGGAAGATTGTCCAGCGTGAGCGGTACGAGCCGACGCCCCATGAAGGGTGTTCCTCACTTCCCTCGCCTGCCGCATCACGGGCGGCCGTCAGCACACCACGTTCCCTCACCAAGCTGCCAACGAATCCGCCGACCGCCCCGAGACTCAGCCCTGCTGTAACCAGTTGGCTGCGGCTCACCGATCGCATGGCCCCGCCCTCCCTCTGAAGTCAATCAAGGTGGATGCGCCATACCAGAACGCATCGTATCCACCCCGCGATCGCACGGATACCGGGAGAGAGCAAAGGGCGGGCCGTGTCCTGGAATTCCAGACACAGCCCGCCCCTGAGAGAGTCGGCCGGGGTCAGCTTTCGCCATCCTCCGGGTCTTCCTCAGCAAGGCGCTTCTCCAGGACCCGCCCCTCACCAGGAGCGAGTGTCCCCAGGATCCGCTCCAGATCATCCATCGACGCGAACTCGACGACGATCTTGCCCTTCTTCTGGCCCAAGTCGACCTTCACCCGCGTCTCGAAGCGATCCGAGAGCCGGGATGCGAGCCCGGAGAGAGCAGGCGACAGCCGGGCACCCGCACGCGGGCCCTTCGCCTTGGGTGTGCTCTCAGGACGAGAGCTCATGAGGGTCACGATCTCCTCGATGGCGCGCACCGAAAGACCCTCCGCGACGATGCGGTGCGCCAACCGGTCCTGCTCCTCGGAGTCGTCCACCGCGAGCAGCGCCCGCGCATGTCCGGCGGACAGCACGCCGGCGGCAACCCTGCGCTGGACCGACGGCGAGAGCCTGAGCAGCCGCAGCGTGTTGGAGACCTGCGGGCGCGAGCGCCCGATCCGGTCCGCCAGCTGGTCATGCGTGCAGTTGAAGTCCTTGAGCAACTGGTCGTAGGCCGCGGCCTCTTCCAACGGATTCAGCTGCGCCCGGTGCAGGTTCTCCAAGAGCGCGTCGAGAAGAAGCTTCTCGTCGTCCGTGGCCCGGACGATCGCCGGGATCCTCTCCAGACCCGCTTCGCGGCACGCCCGCCACCGACGCTCGCCCATGATGAGCTCATAGCGTTCGGGGCCGACCTCGCGTACGACGACCGGCTGGAGCAGGCCCACCTCCTTGATGGAGGTGACCAGCTCCGCGAGAGCGTCATCGTCGAACACCTCACGCGGCTGGCGGGAGTTGGGCTTGATGGAGTCCAACAGCAGCTCGGCGAAATAGACGCCCGCGACCTGCTCGGGCTCCGCCGACTCCGGCTCCGACGCCCGCGCGAGCACCGTTTCACGTGAAACGGTGCTCGCGGGAAGCGAGGTGACCTTCGCGGCCGCCACACCCCGTTCCGCGGTCAGCACCGGCACGGCCCCCGGAGAAGCCGAGGCCGACCCGACGGGCGAACCCGGCTTCTCCTGCGAAGCGGCAGGGATCAGCGCACCAAGCCCACGCCCCAACCCTCTACGTCGCTCACTCACTGGATCCCCTCCGACATGCTCTGCTGATTGTTCTGGCTGCCCGAGTGGGCGTGCTGCGGGTCGTAGTGCACTCCGACACCGCGAAATGCGATCTCACGGGCCGCTTCGAGGTACGACAGCGACCCGCTGGAGCCCGGGTCGTAGGTGAGTACGGTCTGCCCGTAGCTCGGGGCCTCCGAGATCCGCACGGAGCGCGGGATGCTCGTCCTGAGAACTTCTTTGGCGAAGTGGGTACGCACTTCGTCGGCCACCTGAGAGGCGAGCCGGGTCCTGCCGTCGTACATGGTCAGCAGGATCGTCGATACATGCAGGTCGGGGTTGAGGTGCCCCCGAACCAGGTCGACGTTGCGCAGAAGCTGGCCCAGGCCTTCGAGCGCGTAGTACTCGCACTGAATCGGGATGAGCACCTCTGCGCCGGCCACCATGGCATTGACCGTCAACAGGCCCAGCGACGGCGGGCAGTCGATGAGGATGTAGTCCAACGGCTGCTCGTATGCCTGGATCGCCCGCTGCAGTCGGCTCTCCCGTGCCACCAGCGACACCAGCTCGATCTCCGCACCGGCGAGATCGATGGTGGCTGGGGCACAGAAGAGGCCTTCGACGTCCGCTACCGGCAGGACCACTTCGGAGAGTGGCCTGCCCTCCACCAGGACGTCATAGATCGAGGGGACCTCGGCGTGGTGATCGATCCCCAGCGCCGTGGAAGCGTTGCCCTGCGGATCGAGGTCGATGACCAGGACCCGCGCGCCATGCAGCGCGAGCGAAGCAGCGAGGTTGACCGTGGTCGTGGTCTTACCGACGCCGCCCTTCTGGTTGGCGACCACCATGATGCGGGTCTGCTCGGGGCGGGGCAGGCCCTCACCGGCACGGCCGAGAGCTTCCACCGCCAATTGGGCAGCGTGTCCAATGGGGGTGTTGTCCATCAGGGGCGGCGTTTCACGTGAAACATCCTCCCCTGTCGACTCGGTACGGGGACCGGGGACCGGATCGGTCATCGGTCCCGCGATGTTGGCGTCGGACCGCAACGATTCACTCTCCTCGACTTCAGGCTCGCAATGCACAGAGCCTGCCATGCTTTCGGGGTCGTGAACCAGCGAGGCCCGTTCTTCTGTGGAGGGACCCACGTTTGTGGACAACCCCACAACCCTCCCGGGCTTGCGTTCGCGCGGCGCGGCAGCCGCGCGACCGCGGCTGATGATTCCATGCAGCAGAGAGCGACGTTTCACGTGAAACACGATGCACCGGCGAAGCCGCTACGCCCTCACGACACTCCGAAATGCATACGTATGGCAGCTTGTATGGAGCATTGTTGATAGATAGGACAGATCAACGACGCCGACGGGTACGACTGACCCGCGCGGCCTTGGCGCGCTTCGTCGCGAACCGCACGCCACCGGGGCTCTCGCCGACCTCTACCCGCACCACGGTGGCCAGCGGCTCCACCACCCCCTCACCGACCTGCAGCACCTCGGTCTTCACCACACCGAGCTTGCTCAGGGCGGAGCGAGTGTTCTTGAGCTCCTCCTCGGCCGTGTCGCCCTTGAGCGCCAGCATCTCGCCATAGGGCCTCAGCAGCGGAACCCCCCAGCCGGCCAGCCGGTCCAGCGGTGCCACCGCGCGCGCCGTCACCACGTGGACGGGTGGCAGCGTTCCGAGAACCTCCTCGGCCCGCCCCCGCACCACCGTCACATGGTCCAGCCCCAGCAGCTCGACCACTTCCTGGAGGAAGTTCGTACGCCGCAGCAGGGGCTCCAGCAGGGTGATCTTCAGGTCCGGGCGCACCAGCGCCAGCGGGATGCCGGGAAGCCCGGCTCCCGAGCCCACATCGCAGACCGTGACGCCCTCGGGGACCACCTCGGAGAGCACCGCACAGTTCAGCAGGTGCCGCTCCCAAAGTCGTGGCACCTCACGCGGACCGATGAGGCCTCGGGTGACCCCCGCATCCGCGAGAAGCTCCGCGTACCGGACGGCAGCCGGATAGAACTCGCCGAATACCGCCCGTGCCTCTTCAGGCGCCTGGGGAAGCTCTGCTTCCTCCGTCACGGGGACCGTCCTTCCGTACCGCGCTACCGAACTGATGGCCGACCGACCAATGGGCCGACCACCAGGCTGACAAAGATCGGCCCCGCCTGCGAACAGACGGGGCCGAAGGGCGATGGACCGGTCAGGCCGGGAGAACGACGACGAAGCGCTCCGGCTCCTCGCCCTCGGACTCGCTGCGCAGACCCGCGGCCGCGATCGCGTCATGCACGACCTTGCGCTCGAAGGGCGTCATCGGGTCCAGCTTCACCGGCTCACCGGTGGACTTGACCTCGTCCGCGGTCTTGGCACCCAGCGCCGCGAGCTCCTCGCGCTTCTTGGCCCGGAAGCCGCCGATGTCCAGCATCAGCCGGCTGCGGTCCCCGGTCTCCCGGTGTACGGCGAGGCGAGTCAGCTCCTGAAGCGCCTCCAGCACCTCACCGTCGCGGCCCACGAGCTTCTGGAGATCACGGCTGTGCGCGTCGCTGATGATCGAGACTGCGGCCCGGTCGGCCTCGACGTCCATGTCGATGTCGCCGTCGAGGTCGGCGATGTCGAGCAGACCCTCGAGATAGTCGGCGGCGATCTCGCCTTCCTGCTCAAGGCGGGTCAGGGTGGCGTCACCCTTGGTGGCCGCGGAGATGGTGCCTTCCGTCACGGGATGGACTCCTTATTACTTCTTGGACGGGTGCTTGGGGCGCTGCTGGCCCTTGCGCTGCCCGGACTTGGCTTGGCGTGCGGAGGCGGGAGGGGTCTTGCCGGCCTGCCTGGGCTGCTCGTCCTCCGGCTCGTCCTTCTTGAGCGAAGGCTTCGCCAGCGAGGGCTTCGCCGCGGCTTCAGCGGTGGCCGCCTGGCGCTGCGCCTTTGTCAGACGCTTGGGCTGCTGCCGCTTCGGAGCGTCTTCCGCTTCCTCCGCCTCAAGAACAGGGTCGCCCTTGACCACATTGCCGTCGGGCTGAAGCGTGAGCCGTGACTGGCCGAGCTCCTTGACGAATTTGCGCTCGGCCTCGTTGCGCTCGCGGCCCTTGGCCTCGATCTGCTTGATGATGTTGCGCTGACGGCGGGTGCTCACCTTGCCGTGCTTGGCGATCGACTTCTCCATGCGGTCCAGCAGGAGGCCCTGCGCCTTGCTGCCCGGGGTCGGGTTCCCGTGGATCACGTACATCTGCTGGCCCATGGTCCACACGTTGGTGGTCAGCCAGTAGACGAGGACACCGACGGGGAAGTTGATGCCCATGACGGCGAACATCAGCGGGAAGACGTACATCAGCATCTTCTGCTGCTGCATGAACGGCGTCTTCACCGTGAGGTCGACGTTCTTCGTCATCAGCTGGCGCTGCGTGTAGAACTGCGACGCCGACATCATGACGATCATGATCGCGGTGACGATGCGGACGTCGACCAGGGTGGCGTTGAACTCCGCCACCTTCGCGGTGGTGTCCATGAACTTCGACGCCAGTGGAGCGCCGAAGATGTGCGCCTCACGCGCGCTCGCCAGCAGCGAGTCGTTGATGACGCCGATGTTCTTGCCCGAGGCGATGCTTGAGAGCACGTGGTAAAGGGCGAAGAAGAACGGCGACTGCGCCAGGATGGGAAGGCACGAGGAGAGCGGGTTGGTGCCCGTCTCCTTGTACAGCTTCATCATCTCTTCGGACTGACGCTGCTTGTCGTTCTTGTAGCGCTCCTGGATCTTCTTCATCTCGGGCTGCAGCGCCTGCATGCCGCGCGTCGACTTGATCTGCTTGACGAACAGCGGGATCAGACAGATCCGGATGAGGACCACGAGGGACACGATGGACAGACCCCAGGCCCAGCCCGTGTCAGGTCCGAAGATCGCCCCGTACATCGAGTGGAACTGAACGATGACCCACGAAACAGGTGTGGTGATAAAGCTGAACAGACTGGCGATCGTGTCCACTAATCAGGCTCCTTGAGCATTGGGCGAGGTCTCTGCGGCCGGGCTCGGGGTTTCGGGGGCCGGCCCCCGAGAAGGCACTCCAGCGGCGGAGTACTGCCCGCCCTTGCTGTCGCGGTTGCCGCTCCACGCATTGCGCAGCGCTTCATGCCAACGCGGACGTTTGCGCGGCGGGACATGGTCCACGCCGCCGGGCGACCACGGATTGCACCGCAGGATGCGCCAGGCGGTCAGGGCCGTGCCCTTCACCGCGCCATATCGGTCGATGGCCGCGAATCCGTAGTGGGAGCACGACGGGTAGTAACGGCACACAGGCCCGAGCAACGGACTGATCGTCCACTGGTACAGCTTGATCAAAGCCAGCAGTGGGTACTTCATCGCGCGCCCCCTCCCAGCAACCGCTGAAAGGCGGCATCCAGGTCTCGGGCCAGCTGTGCATGGTCGGCATCACCTGCTCCGGGCAATGCCCGTACGACAACCAGGCTACCGGGGGGCAGCTCGGACAGTCGGTCGCGGACGAGGTGGCGAAGCCTCCGCTTCACCACATTGCGCACGACAGCGCCGCCCACAGCTTTGCTCACGACGAAACCCGCACGCGTCTGGGGAACGCTCTCCCCAGACGCGTGCGGGTCCGTTGAACCGCTATTGCGAAGATGGACGACGAGGAGCGGGCGACCGGCCCGGCGACCTCGGCGTACCGCGGTTGCGAAGTCCTCGCGCCGCCTCAGCCGATTCTCGGTAGGCAGCACGTCATGACCTGTTTACGAGAATCAGGCGGACAGGCGGGCGCGGCCCTTGCCACGACGCGTCGCCAGAATGGCGCGGCCGGCGCGGGTACGCATACGCAGACGGAAGCCGTGGGTCTTGGCACGACGACGGTTGTTCGGCTGGAAGGTGCGCTTGCTCACTCGGGGGCTCCAGAAATGATCGTGGTAACGGCGGGACATCGCCTGGCTGTCACCGTGCGCCCACGAGGAACTCGCAACGCCCGTATGCACCGCTTCACGACCACAGATCGTGATCATTGCCCATCGGAGGCAGGCGGCAGCAGCCATCGACAACTCGACCTGGTCACGGTACGCGCGGCTACGCCATCCGGTCAAACCGGGCCCTCGCCAGGGTCCACTATGCACAGCCTGTGGACAACAACTTGAACCGCGTGACACGGCCCGACTACCGTGGCTGAACTTGGATTCCTTTACTGGCAGTCCTTCCCATCCCGTCCCAAGAACCACACCTTCGTGGGACCTGTGAGAGAGCGTGCCCTGTGGCTGATGTACCTGCCGATCTTGCCGCAGTGTGGCCACGAGTGCTGGAGCATCTCCTCGGAGAGGGGCAGCAGGGCATCGAACCCAAGGACAAGCAGTGGATCGAGCGTTGCCAGCCGCTCGCCCTGGTGGCCGATACCGCCCTGCTCGCCGTCCCCAATGAATGGGGCAAGCGTGTCCTTGAGGGTCGGCTCGCCCCATTGATCAGCGAGACGCTGAGCCGCGAGTGCGGCCGGCCGATCCGGATCGCGATCACCGTCGACGACTCGGCGGGAGATCCCTCCCCGTCGCTGGCCCCGCCCATGCAGCAGCAGTCCCGCTACCAGGGCCCGCCGCACGACGAGCAGCAGTCCCAGCACGAGCAGTACGACAACTATGGGCACCGGCCGTCCGACGACGACCTCCCGACCGCCAGGCCCGCGTACCCCGACTACCGCCAGCCAAGGCATGAGCAGCCGGGCGCCTGGCCCCGCCCGCAGGAGGACCACGGCTGGCAGCAGCAGCGGCTCGGCGGCTTCCAGGAACGCGACCCGTACGCCTCGCGCCCTCCGCAGCACGACTACCGCCCGCAGGCACCCGAGCGCCAGCAGTACGAGCAGCCGCACTACGACCAGCCGCCGCGGCACGAGCGCCGGGACCATCAGGACCCGTCGATCCAGCACCGCGGAGTGGGCGGTGTCCCCGGGCCGCTGGCCGCACAGCCTTCGTCGGCGCCGGGCCCCGGCGAGCCGCAGGCCCGCCTCAACCCCAAGTACCTCTTCGACACCTTCGTCATCGGCTCGTCCAACCGCTTCGCGCACGCCGCGGCGGTCGCCGTGGCCGAGGCGCCGGCGAAGGCGTACAACCCGCTCTTCATCTACGGAGAGTCGGGACTGGGCAAGACGCACCTGCTGCACGCCATCGGCCACTACGCGCGCAGCCTCTATCCCGGCACCCGGGTCCGCTATGTGAGCTCCGAGGAGTTCACCAACGAGTTCATCAACTCGATCCGCGACGGCAAGGGCGACGCGTTCCGCAAGCGCTACCGCGACGTGGACATCCTGCTCGTCGACGACATCCAGTTCCTCGCGAGCAAGGAGTCGACGCAGGAGGAGTTCTTCCACACCTTCAATACGCTGCACAACGCGAACAAGCAGATCGTGCTGTCCTCGGACCGGCCGCCCAAGCAGCTGGTCACGCTGGAGGACCGGCTGCGAAACCGCTTCGAGTGGGGCCTGACCACCGATGTGCAGCCGCCCGAGCTGGAGACGCGCATCGCGATTCTCCGCAAGAAGGCGGTGCAGGAGCAGCTCAACGCTCCCCCGGAGGTCCTGGAGTTCATCGCGTCCCGCATCTCGCGCAACATCCGCGAGTTGGAGGGCGCGCTGATCCGGGTGACGGCGTTCGCGTCGCTCAACCGGCAGCCCGTGGACCTCGGGCTCACCGAGATCGTCCTGAAGGATCTGATCCCGGGCGGCGAGGACGCCTCGCCCGAGATCACCGCGAGCGCCATCATGGCGGCGACCGCGGACTACTTCGGGCTGACGGTCGAGGACCTCTGCGGATCCTCGCGCAGCCGTGTGCTGGTGACGGCCCGGCAGATCGCGATGTATCTGTGCCGTGAGCTGACGGACCTCTCACTGCCCAAGATCGGCGCGCAGTTCGGCGGCCGGGACCATACGACGGTGATGCACGCCGACCGTAAGATCCGCGCTCTGATGGCCGAGCGGCGCTCCATCTACAACCAGGTCACCGAGCTCACGAACCGCATCAAGAACGCCTGACACGCCGAAGCGGATACCTGAAAAAGCAGCCGAAGGGCGCCCCGGGACGAACTCCCGGGGCGCCCTTCGGCCTTGCGAGGGCCTTCCGGGACCTCCTGAGGGACCTGTCGGCGCGTTCCGGAGACGTTTTTGGGGGCGCTCCGGAGCGCCCAGCAGACCTCCGGAGGCGTCAGGGAGTCGCCCCGTCGAAGGCCCGGACCCCCTCGTTGTTCGAATAAGGCTCCCGGGGAGCCGGTTCTCCACAGATCAGGGCAGGATGTTCCGTCCACACCCTGGGGACTGGGAAGTTGTCCAGAATGAGTCCACAGGCCCGATAGCTGAGACTTCATCACCCCAGGTCAACTGCCTGTGGATTTGTGGTCAACCTTCCTCCACAGCCTGTGGATAAAATTTCTGTCCACAGGCGAAGATCAACGTTGTCCACCGGCGGCCCACAGGCGGGGCCACGTTTTGCACAGCTTCTCCACACCTCTGTCCACTGTTCGGCAACGAAACGCCCGCCGTCACCGGGTCGAGTGAAAGCGGTCACACCAAGGGGGTCGGTTGGGCTGTGGGGAACCTGGGTAAAGCTGGGGACGGCGCTGGGGAGAACTACCCCCAGCCTGTGCATCGACTGTGCAGAACTTTCGGGCGTCCACAGAAAGCCCAAGTTGTCCACCGTCTCCGCCCACAGGGCCGGTGGACAAAAAAGTGGGTCTGACCTGCGAAAACGGGGTTATCCACGGTTTCCACAGGCCCTACTACTACTCCCACCTAGAGTTAGCTGAGAAATAGCTTGGAAGAAGGGCCTGTGCACAACTCGGGCCCCGAGCCTCCAGCGGCTCTCGTCGCGACTTGACCCCATGCCGCACCGACTGTCGGTGCCGTAGGTCAGACTGGTCCCCGGCAACACAGCCAGACAACGACGGCCAGCAGGGCGAGCCAGCAACAGCAGGAGGCGGTTCCGGTGAAGATCCGGGTGGAGCGCGATGTACTTGCGGAGGCAGTGGCCTGGACGGCTCGCAGCCTTCCGGCCCGTCCGCCGGTGCCCGTCCTCGCGGGCCTTCTGCTGAAGGCCGAGGAGGGCGCTCTGAGCCTCTCCGGTTTCGACTACGAGGTCTCGGCACGGGTTTCGGTGGACGCGGACGTGGAGGAGGACGGGATCGTTCTCGTCTCCGGTCGGCTGCTCGCCGACATCTGCCGCGCCCTTCCCAACCGGCCGGTGGAGATTTCCACAGACGGTGTACGGGCGACGGTGGTCTGTGGATCCTCGCGATTCACGCTGCACACGCTCCCCGTCGAGGAGTACCCGGCGCTGCCGCAGATGCCGACCGCCACCGGCACCGTGCCCGGTGAGGTCTTCGCGTCCGCCGCGGCCCAGGTGGCCATCGCGGCCGGCCGGGACGACACACTGCCGGTCCTCACCGGTGTGCGCATCGAGATCGAGGGCGACACGGTCACCCTGGCCTCCACCGACCGCTACCGCTTCGCGGTCCGCGAGTTCATGTGGAAGCCGGAGGACCCGGAGGCGTCCGCCGTCGCGCTGGTGCCCGCGAAGACGCTGCTGGACACCGCCAAGTCGCTGACCAGCGGTGACACAGTCACCATCGCGCTCTCCGGCTCGGGTGCCGGTGAGGGCCTGATCGGTTTCGAGGGCGCTGGACGGCGTACGACCACGCGACTGCTCGAAGGTGACCTGCCGAAGTACCGGACGCTCTTCCCGACCGAGTTCAACTCGATCGCGATCATCGAGACGTCCGCGTTCGTCGAGGCCGTCAAGCGTGTGGCCCTGGTCGCCGAGCGGAACACGCCGGTGCGGCTCAGCTTCGAGCAGGGCGTGCTGATCCTGGAAGCCGGATCGAGCGACGACGCACAGGCTGTGGAGCGGGTCGACGCCAATCTCGACGGCGACGACATCTCGATCGCCTTCAACCCGACGTTCCTGCTGGACGGTCTGAGCGCGATCGACTCGCCGGTCGCCCAGCTGTCCTTCACGACGTCCACCAAGCCCGCGCTGCTCAGCGGCAAGCCGGCCATGGATGCCGAGGCGGACGAGGCGTACAAGTACCTGATCATGCCGGTGCGGCTCTCGGGCTGATCGCAGGATTCCGGGCCCGGTGCCGCGACGGCTCCGGGCCTGCTCACGCCTGTCGGGTCGGCGGCGGGGCCCGGGCGTAGGCTCGGGCCCGGGTACGAATCGTCACAACGCTTAAGGAATCTCTGATGGAGCTCGGTCTCGTCGGTCTCGGCAAGATGGGCGGCAACATGCGTGAGCGCATCCGCCGCGCAGGCCACACCGTCATCGGTTACGACCGGAACCCGGACGTCGCCGATGTCCACAGCCTCGAAGAGCTTGTGGGCAAGCTCAAGGGCCCGCGAGTGGTGTGGGTGATGGTTCCGGCCGGTGCCGCGACCCAGTCCACGATCGACGAGCTGTCCGAGCTGCTCTCCCCGGGCGATGTCGTCGTCGACGGCGGCAACTCGCGCTGGACGGACGACGAGAAGCACGGCGTTGAGCTCGGCCTCAAGGAGATCGGGTTCGTCGACTGCGGCGTGTCCGGCGGCGTCTGGGGCCTGGAGAACGGCTACGCGCTGATGTACGGCGGCGCCGCCGAGAACGTCGCCAAGGTGCAGCCCATCTTCGACGCGCTCAAGCCCGAGGGCGAGTTCGGCTCGGTGCACGCCGGCAAGGTCGGCGCCGGGCACTTCGCCAAGATGGTTCACAACGGCATCGAGTACGCCATGATGCAGGCCTACGCCGAGGGCTGGGAGCTGCTGGAGGCGGTCGACTCGGTCACCGACGTGCGCGAGGTCTTCCGGTCCTGGCAGGAGGGCACGGTCATCCGTTCCTGGCTGCTGGACCTGGCGGTCAACGCGCTGGACGGCGACGAGCACCTGGACAAGCTCCGTGGTTTCGCCGCCGACTCCGGTGAGGGCCGTTGGACGGTCGAGGCCGCCATCGACAACGCGGTGCCGCTGCCCGCGATCACCGCTTCGCTCTTCGCGCGCTTCGCGTCGCGCCAGGACGACTCCCCGCAGATGAAGATGATCGCCGCCCTGCGCAACCAGTTCGGCGGGCACGCGGTCGAGTCCACGAAGTAGTTCCGAGCTGGGGAAGGTCGGCGTACACCCATGCATGTCACGCATCTGTCGCTGGCCGACTTTCGCTCGTACGCCCGGGTCGAGGTGCCTCTCGATCCGGGCGTCACCGCTTTCGTGGGTGCGAACGGCCAGGGCAAGACGAATCTCGTCGAGGCGGTCGGCTATCTGGCGACGCTCGCCAGCCATCGGGTGGCATCCGATGCCCCGCTGGTGCGGATGGGCGCGGAGCGCGCCGTCATCCGGGCCGCCGTCACCCAGGGCGAGCGGCAGCAGCTGGTGGAGCTGGAGCTGAACCCGGGCCGGGCGAACCGGGCCAGGATCAACAGGTCCTCGCAGGTCAAGCCCCGTGATGTGCTGGGGATCGTACGTACGGTGCTGTTCGCGCCGGAGGATCTGGCGCTGGTCAAGGGGGATCCCGGTGAGCGTCGGCGCTTCCTCGACGAGCTGATCACGGCGCGCTCGCCGCGGATGGCGGGGGTGCGGTCGGACTACGAGCGGGTGCTGAAGCAGCGCAACACGCTCCTGAAGTCGGCCGCGATGGCGCGCAGGCACGGTGGCCGTTCGATGGATCTGTCGACGCTGGACGTGTGGGACCAGCATCTGGGTCAGGTCGGCGCGGAGCTGCTGGCGCAGCGGCTGGATCTGATCGCGACGCTGCTGCCGATGGCGGACAAGGCGTACGAGCAGGTGGCGCCCGGGGGTGGCCCGGTGGGTCTTGGGTACCGGTGTTCGCTGGGCGAGGGCGTCGTGGCGGGGCAGTCGCGCGAGGAGTTGTACGAGCAGGTGCTCGCGGCGCTGGTGGGCGCCAGGAAGCAGGAGATCGAGCGTGGCGTGACGCTGGTCGGCCCGCACCGGGACGATCTGGTGCTCAAGCTGGGGCAGCTGCCGGCCAAGGGCTATGCGAGTCATGGCGAGTCCTGGTCGATCGCGCTGGCGTTGCGGCTGGCTTCGTACGACCTTCTGCGGTCCGAGGGGAATGAGCCCGTGCTGGTGCTGGACGATGTCTTCGCGGAGCTGGATGTACGGCGGCGGGAGCGGCTGGCCGAGCTGGTGGCGCCGGGTGAGCAGGTGCTGGTGACGGCGGCGGTGGACGACGATGTGCCGGGTGTGCTGGCGGGCAAGCGGTATGTGGTGTCCGGCGGCGAGGTGGCGCCGGCATGAGCCCTTTGAGCGGGTCCGGCGGGCCGGACGAGCTGCCTCAGGGACCCCCGAGGGGGAAATCGCCCAAGAAGTCCAAATCGTACGATTCACCCCTTCCCTCTTCATCCCCCCGGGTGCCCGGCCCGTCCCAGCCGCCCGCCTCCGCCCAGCCGCCGAAGGACGCCGAGCCCTCGGGTGTCGATCTGGCGCGGGTCGCGTTGCGCGCGGCCAAGGAGCAGGCGCGTGCGCGGGGTGCGGCGGCGCAGCAGAAGAAGCAGGCGAAGCGCGGCGGTCTGCGCTCGGGCGCGCGGGCCGACGGGCGTGATCCGCTGGCGCTGGGGGCGGCGATCAACCGGCTCATCACGGAGCGCGGCTGGGAGGCCCCCGCCGCCGTCGGTGGGGTCATGGGGCGCTGGCCGCAGATCGTCGGGGACGACGTGGCGAAGCACTGTGTGCCCACGCGGTACGACGAAGGGGACGCCGAGCGGGTGCTGACGGTGCAGTGCGATTCGACGGCCTGGGCGACCCAGTTGCGGTTGCTGGCACCGCAGTTGGTGGCGCGGCTCAACGCGGACCTCGGGCAGGGCGCGGTGAAGTTGATCAAGGTGATGGGGCCGGCCGGTCCGCCGCGCCGTTTCGGTCCGCTGCGGGCGCCCGGCAGCAAGGGGCCCGGGGACACGTACGGCTGAGTAGTGGGTGTACGTGTGAGGTGTCCCTCACGGTAGTGGGAGGTTGACAGCCCGAAGCGCTGGATGCCCGCGTGAGCCGCTTGGAGCCCCTTCCCGAATATGGGGAGTCGGACGGAGGCGGTTCAGGACGGCACATGGGGACTCAGGTACCGGCAAACCCCCATGAGTGTCTGCGGTACCGGTAGACTGGTGGACAATCCCGCCCGCTTGCGGGACACGTCGACTACACAGAACGATGCAGCCGGTCCCGCACGTGGCGGAGTCGGCTTGTGCTGTGCCAGAAAGGGCGCTTCGTGGCCGATTCCGGCAACCCCAACGAGACCATTCCGTCCACTGCCGGCGGGGGCGGCGAGGCAGCCGTCTCGGCCGCCTATGACGCCAGCGCGATCACCGTCCTCGAGGGCCTGGACGCGGTCCGCAAGCGGCCCGGCATGTACATCGGCTCGACCGGTGAGCGCGGGCTCCACCACCTCGTCCAGGAGGTCGTCGACAACTCGGTCGACGAGGCCCTGGCTGGGCACGCGGACATGATCGACGTCACGATCCTGCCGGACGGCGGGGTGCGTGTCATCGACAACGGCCGCGGTATCCCCGTGGACATCGTGCCCTCCGAGGGCAAGCCGGCCATTGAGGTCGTGCTGACCGTCCTGCACGCGGGCGGCAAGTTCGGCGGTGGCGGCTACGCCGTCTCCGGCGGCCTGCACGGCGTCGGTGTGTCCGTCGTGAACGCACTGTCGTCCAAGGTCGCGGTCGAGGTCAGCCGCGACGGCTACCGCTGGACGCAGGACTACAAGCTGGGTGTGCCGACGGCGCCCCTGGTGCGCAACGAGGCCACGGACCGGTCGGGCACGACCGTCACCTTCTGGGCCGACCCGGACATCTTCGAGACGACCGAGTACTCCTTCGAGACGCTGTCGCGGCGCTTCCAGGAGATGGCCTTCCTCAACAAGGGCCTGACGATCAGGCTCACGGACGAGCGTGAGTCGGCCAAGGCCGTCGTCGGCGCGGACACGGCCGAGGAGGTCCCGGCGGAGGAGCAGGCGCTCACCGTCTCGTACCACTACCCCGGTGGCATCGTCGACTTCGTGAAGTACCTCAACTCCCGCAAGGGCGAGGTCATTCACCCGACGGTGATCGACATCGAGGCAGAGGACAAGGAGCGCTTGCTCTCGGCCGAGATCGCGATGCAGTGGAACTCGCAGTACAGCGAGGGGGTGCACTCCTTCGCGAACACCATCCACACGCACGAGGGTGGTACGCACGAGGAGGGCTTCAGGGCCGCGCTGACGGGTCTGGTGAACCGCTACGCGCGCGAGAAGAAGCACCTGCGCGAGAAGGACGACAATCTCGCGGGTGAGGACATTCGCGAGGGTCTGACGGCCATCATCTCGGTGAAGCTGGGCGAGCCGCAGTTCGAGGGTCAGACGAAGACCAAGCTGGGCAACACGGAGGCGAAGACCTTCGTGCAGAAGGTCGTGCACGAGCAGCTCACGGACTGGTTCGACCGTCACCCCAACGAGGCCGCGGACATCATCCGCAAGTCGATCCAGGCCGCCACCGCACGCGTCGCCGCGCGCAAGGCGCGGGACCTGACGCGTCGTAAGGGACTGCTGGAGTCGGCTTCGCTGCCGGGCAAGCTGAGCGACTGCCAGTCGAACGACCCGACGATGTGCGAGATCTTCATCGTCGAGGGTGACTCGGCCGGTGGCTCCGCGAAGTCCGGTCGTAACCCGATGTACCAGGCGATCCTGCCGATTCGAGGCAAGATCCTGAACGTCGAGAAGGCGCGGCTCGACAAGATCCTGCAGAACACCGAAGTGCAGGCGCTGATCTCGGCGTTCGGCACGGGTGTGCACGAGGACTTCGACATCGAGAAGCTCCGCTATCACAAGATCATCCTGATGGCGGACGCCGACGTCGACGGGCAGCACATCAACACGCTGCTGCTGACGTTCCTCTTCCGCTTCATGCGGCCGCTGGTCGAGGCGGGGCACGTGTACCTCTCGCGCCCGCCGCTGTTCAAGATCAAGTGGGGTCGGGACGACTTCGAGTACGCGTACTCGGACCGCGAGCGCGACGCACTGGTCGAGCTGGGCAAGCAGAACGGCAAGCGGATCAAGGACGACTCCATCCAGCGCTTCAAGGGCCTGGGTGAGATGAACGCCGAGGAGCTGCGCATCACCACGATGGACGTCGACCACCGGGTGCTCGGCCAGGTCACGCTGGACGACGCGGCGCAGGCCGACGATCTGTTCTCGGTGCTGATGGGTGAGGACGTCGAGGCGCGGCGCTCGTTCATCCAGCGCAACGCCAAGGACGTCCGCTTCCTCGACATCTGAGCCGGCCGTGCAAGCCACCAGCCGCAGCTCGAAAGGACTTTGACCAGCAATGGCCGACGAGAACACCCCTGTGACCCCTGTCACGCCCGAATCGCTCGCCATCGAGGGCGTGGGCAGCCGTGTGGAGCCTGTGGGGCTCGAGACGGAGATGCAGCGCTCGTACCTCGACTACGCGATGTCCGTCATCGTCTCGCGCGCGCTGCCCGACGTACGGGACGGCCTCAAGCCCGTACACCGCCGTGTGCTGTACGCGATGTACGACGGCGGGTACCGGCCCGAGAAGGGCTTCTACAAGTGCGCCCGTGTCGTCGGTGACGTCATGGGTACGTACCACCCGCACGGCGACTCCTCGATCTACGACGCCCTGGTGCGGCTCGCGCAGCACTGGTCGATGCGGATGCCGCTGGTGGACTCCAACGGCAACTTCGGCTCCCCGGGCAACGACCCGGCCGCCGCCATGCGGTACACCGAGTGCAAGCTCATGCCGCTGTCCATGGAGATGGTCCGCGACATCGACGAGGACACCGTCGATCTCCAGGACAATTACGACGGCCGTAACCAGGAGCCGACGGTCCTGCCGGCGCGCTTCCCGAACCTGCTGGTCAACGGTTCGGCGGGCATCGCGGTCGGCATGGCCACCAACATCCCGCCGCACAACCTGCGGGAGGTGGCGTCCGGCGCGCAGTGGGCGCTGGAGCACCCCGAGGCCTCGCACGAGGAGCTCCTCGACGCGCTTCTGGAGCGCATCAAGGGCCCCGACTTCCCGACCGGTGCGCTGGTCGTGGGCCGCAAGGGCATCGAGGAGGCGTACCGGACGGGCCGCGGCTCGATCACGATGCGTGCCGTCGTCGCGGTCGAGGAGATCCAGAACCGCCAGTGCCTGGTGGTCACGGAGCTTCCGTACCAGACGAATCCGGACAATCTCGCGCAGAAGATCGCCGACCTGGTGAAGGACGGCAAGGTCGGCGGCATCGCGGACGTCCGTGACGAGACGTCCTCGCGTACGGGCCAGCGCCTGGTCGTCGTGCTCAAGCGCGACGCCGTCGCGAAGGTCGTGCTGAACAACCTCTACAAGCACACCGACCTCCAGACGAACTTCGGCGCGAACATGCTGGCGCTCGTCGACGGTGTGCCGCGCACGCTGTCGATCGACGCGTTCATCCGGCACTGGGTGACGCACCAGATCGAGGTCATCGTCCGGCGGACGAAGTTCCGGCTGCGCAAGGCGGAGGAGCGGGCGCACATTCTGCGCGGCCTGCTCAAGGCGCTGGACGCGATCGACGACGTCATCGCGCTGATCCGGCGCAGCCAGACGGTCGATGTGGCGCGCGAGGGCCTGATGGGCCTGCTGTCGATCGACGAGATCCAGGCGAACGCGATCCTGGAGATGCAGCTGCGCCGACTGGCCGCCCTGGAGCGCCAGAAGATCGTCGCGGAGCACGACGAGCTGCAGGCGAAGATCAACGAGTACAACGCGATCCTCGCCTCGCCGGAGCGGCAGCGGCAGATCATCAGCGAGGAGCTCGCGGCGATCGTCGACAAGTTCGGCGACGACCGGCGCTCGAAGCTGGTGCCCTTCGACGGTGACATGTCCATCGAGGACCTGATCGCCGAGGAGGACATCGTCGTCACCATTTCGCGTGGCGGCTATGTGAAGCGGACGAAGACGGACGACTACCGCTCGCAGAAGCGCGGCGGCAAGGGCGTGCGCGGTACGAAGCTCAAGGAAGACGACATCGTCGACCACTTCTTCGTGTCGACGACGCACCACTGGCTGCTGTTCTTCACGAACAAGGGCCGGGTCTACCGGGCGAAGGCGTACGAGCTGCCCGACGCGGGCCGCGACGCGCGCGGTCAGCACGTCGCGAACCTGCTGGCCTTCCAGCCGGACGAGCAGATCGCGCAGATCCTGGCGATCAGGGACTACTCCGCGTCGCCGTATCTGATTCTGGCCACCAAGGGTGGTCTGGTGAAGAAGACGCCGCTGAAGGACTACGACTCGCCACGTGCGGGTGGTGTCATCGCGATCAATCTGCGGGAGACCGCGGACGGCAGCGACGACGAGCTGATCGGCGCCGAACTGGTCTCCTCCGAGGACGATCTGCTGCTGGTCAGCAGGAAGGCGCAGTCGATCCGCTTCACCGCGACCGACGACGCGCTGCGGCCGATGGGGCGCGCCACTTCGGGCGTCAAGGGCATGAGTTTCCGTGAGGGCGACGAACTGCTCTCGATGAATGTCGTGCGAGCAGGTACTTTCGTCTTCACTGCCACCGACGGTGGGTACGCGAAGCGGACTCCTGTCGATGAGTACCGGGTCCAGGGTCGCGGTGGTCTGGGTATCAAGGCCGCCAAGATCGTGGAGGACCGGGGCTCGCTGGTCGGCGCGCTGGTGGTCGAGGAGACGGACGAAATCCTCGCCATCACTCTCGGCGGTGGCGTGATTCGTACGCGAGTCAACGAAGTCAGGGAGACGGGCCGTGACACCATGGGCGTCCAACTGATCAACCTGGGCAAGCGTGATGCCGTCGTCGGCATCGCGCGCAACGCCGAAGCCGGTCGCGAGGCCGAGGAGGTCGACGGTCCCGATGGGGCGGTCGACGCGGTCGAGGGCGATGCGGTCGAGTCTGCCGATGCCGTCGAGGGCGCCCAGCCCTCGGCCGGGGAGCACGAGGAGTAAGACGTGAGTGGACCCACGGGCGCCGGAGCGGCCGCTTCCGGAGATGGAGCACCTGGTGCCCGTGGCTCTGCCGCGGACTCCCAAGGGGGGACTGTGACGGACACCAGAGGGCCTCAGCCCAAGCAGTACGACGCGTACGCGAACGGGCCGTTGCCCAGTGAGCGTGAGCAGTCGGGGCAGGGGCAGTCGCAGCCCTATCACCCGCCCCAGGCGTATCCCACGCCGCAGGGCGGCGAGAAGGCCGGCGGTACGCAGGGCGGGCAGCAGCGCGACGGGCAGACCGGTCCGGCCGCTCAGCAGGCGGCGGCAGCGGTACGCCGTCCGCGCACGGGCGCACGGACCACGCCGCGCACCCGCAAGGCACGGCTGCGGGTGGCCAAGGCCGACCCGTGGTCGGTGATGAAGGTCAGCTTCCTGCTGTCCATCGCGCTGGGCGTCTGCACGGTGGTCGCGGCCGCGGTGCTGTGGATGGTGATGGACGCGATGGGCGTCTTTTCCACGGTGGGCGGGACGATCAGCGAGGCAACGGGCTCGAACGAGAGCAACGGCTTCGACCTGCAGTCCTTCCTGTCGCTGCCGCGTGTCCTGATCTTCACGTCGATCATCGCGATGATCGACGTGGTGCTGGCGACCGCGCTCGCGACGCTCGGCGCCTTCATTTACAACCTGTCGGCCGGCTTCGTCGGCGGCGTCGAGCTGACGCTCGCGGAAGACGAGTAGGACCGCTCGGAATCCGATTTTGGACCTGCCACTGAGGTGCGCTAATCTTCAGGGGCAGCGCGGGGCTATAGCTCAGTTGGTTAGAGCGCATCCCTGATAAGGATGAGGCCACAGGTTCAAATCCTGTTAGCCCCACCGCGAAGACCGCAAGGTCGAAAGGCCGGTAGATCTCAGGATCTGCCGGCCTTCTGCGTTCCCTTGCGGGGCGCGGTCCGACCGGTCCGTGTGTGGCTCGGGTATACGGCTTGTTCTGTGCGGTTCGGGTGTACGGCACGTTGGTGCGCCTCATTGGTGCGCCTCATTGGTACGACACGGTGGTGCGGCTCCTGGGTATGGTCCGTCTCACGCCGTGGGAGTTGTCGCCGCCGCGATCTGTCCGAGGTCCGGCCGCTGTACGTCGCCCAGCTCGCGCGGCAGGTGCCGGGAGCTCGGGGAGGCGCCGTGGGCCTCGGCTCGGATGCGCTGCTTCATGGTGGGCGGGACCGACTGTTCGTGCGCCGGGGACCAGGTGACGGCCGCTGAGGCGGCCTCGGCTGCGGGGTGGCTGCCGGTCGGGGCGCTCGCTGTGGCGGGCTGCTGGGCGGCGGTGGCCGCCGTACTCAGCCCCAGGGTGGCGAGGAGGGCGAAGAGGGCGGTGATGAGTGCGGTCCACATCGTCCTGGCCTTCACTGCGGTGCTCCTTGCGTTGCTGCGTGGGCTGTCTGTCGGTCCGTCGGTCTGTGGATCTGTGGTGCGACTGCTGACTGCTGACTGCCGGCGTGCGGGGTGCTGCTTCCGCTACGCCGCGAGGAGCGCTTCGGTCGCGGTGAGGTCCGGCTGCGGGGTCCCGGCGAGGTTCAGCGAGCGGTTGCGGGAGGACGGGGAGGCGCCGTGGGCCTCGGCGCGGATGCGCTGCTTCATGGTGGGCGGCATCGAGCGCTCCAGGGTGTGGGCCCGGCGAGCCGCCGGTACCGTCGCCGGGGCGGTCCGTCCGGTGGTGTGCGCGGTCGGCTCCTGCGCCGTGTGCGTGGTGGCCGCGGCGGCGGTGGTCGCGGTGCTCAGCCCCAGGGTGGCGAGGAGGGCGAAGAGCCCGGCGATGAAGGCGGTCCACATCTTGCTGACCTTGATGACGGCCATGGCTTTCTCACTTTCAGGTGGTGCGGTTTGCTTACCTTTCAGATGATGTGCGCGCAACATGGGGATCAGGGCGAGCGACGCACGCGTTGTGCAGTTCTTCTGATGAACACCACCCGGTTGGAGGAATGGGCTCCGCGGCCGGGTCCTCTCGCATAGGAGGGGACAGACGGGTGGAGTTGATTGCTTTGTGCCGGGCGCGAGTTGGGTCGGAACTAGGTCACTGATCGATATCGGTCGGTGTGTATAGTCGGGCGCCAGAAGTCCCCTACGCCAAGGAAAGACGAGGTCGCGCGGTGAAGAAGCTTCTCCTGGTCGCACTGGCCGCCATCGGCGGGCTCCTCGTGTACCGCCAGATCCAGGCGGATCGCGCCGAGCAGGATCTGTGGACGGAGGCAACTGACTCCGTGCCCGCAGGTTCGGGTGTGTGAGAGCCAGCAGCCAGCATTCTGAACACTTGCCCCGGTCGCAGAGCGGCCGGGGTTTTGTGCTGCCCGGGGATTTTCGGTGGGGCGGGTGAGCCGTTGCGGGACCGTGACACCCCGCTCTTGAATTCACCTACGCAAATCACTAGCTTGCGAGAGCAAAGCAAGAGTCTTGGTTGAGGGGGAACGGGTGAAGGCACGAGGGGGCCGCCGCGCGGCGGTCGCGCTGGTGGGCGGAATACTGCTCGGTCCGGTGGCGGCGACGGCGGGCCCACCGCCCGCCGTCGCCGCGCCCGCGCAGGAGGCGGACGGCGGGAGCAGCCTGGTGATGGTGCTCGACTCGTCGGGCTCCATGGCGGACGACGACGGCACCGGACGTACGCGGATGGAGTCCGCCCGCGGCGCCGTGTCCACGGTGGTCGACACGCTGCCGGACGGCTATCCGACCGGCCTTCGGGTGTACGGCGCGGACCGGCCCAAGGGCTGCACGGACACCCGGCTGGTGCGGCCCGTACGGCCGTTGGACCGGGATGCCATGAAGCGGGCCGTGGACGGCGTACAGCCCAAGGGGGACACTCCCATCGGGCTGTCGCTCAGGAAGGCCGCACAGGACCTGCCCGAGCCCGCCGAAGGGTCGCTCGGGCGGCGTACGATCCTGCTGATCTCCGACGGCGAGGACAACTGCGGTACTCCGCAGCCCTGCGAGGTCGCCAGGCAGCTCGGTGAGGACGGGGTGGACCTGCGGATCGACGCCATCGGATTCCAGGTGCGCGGCAAGGCCAGGGAGCAGCTGGAGTGCGTCGCGGAGGCCGGGCACGGCTCGTACTACGACGCTCCTGACGCCAAGGCGCTGGCGCGTCAGTTGCAGCGGGCCTCTCAACTGTCCGCGCACGGCTACCGTTTCCGGGGCGAGCGCGTCGAGGGTGGGGTGAGCGCGAGTGGCGCGGCCGGGATCGAGCCCGGCCAGTACACCGACACCATCGGCCCCGGTGAGACCCGTTGGTACGCCGCCGGGCTCGATGCCGGGTCCGCCGCGGACCTCGCGGTGACGGCGGTGCCGCAGCCGGGCGTCAAGGCCGAGTACGGGGACGGGATCGAGCTGGAGCTCACCGCCACCGGGAAGTTCGGCTCCACCTGCGACAGCGCGCGGGAGAACTTCGCACAGGACGAGGGCGCGATGGTGCTCAGCACCGCGGTCAGCCGCGTCCCGTCCGCAGGCGGTGACCGGTCCTGTGATCCGGCGGGGAAGTACCTGCTGTCCGTGCACCGCACCAGCGCCGCGGGCTCCGACCGGGCACGCTGGCCCTTCGAGTTGCGGTACGGGACCGAGAAGCCGCTCGCCAAGGGCACGGTGCCCGCGGAGTCCGCGACCGAGTACGGCGCGGCGGGCAAGGACGCCATGCCTCCGGCGGGTGATCCGAAGGACGTCGAGGGCGGCACGGGCTTCAACGACGCGCGGACCCTGGCAAAGGGTGTGTGGCGCGACAAGCTGCTGCCCGCCCAGACCCGCTGGTACAAGGTGAAGGTCGGCTGGGGCCAACAGCTGCGCTACGCCGTGGACTTCGGCAACGAGCCGACCCTGGAGGAGGGCGGCTCGGACGTCAGCTTCGTCGACACGGCCGCGTTCAGCGCGGGCCGCAAGCCGATCGGTGGCGGCGGCGAGTTCGACGAGCACCGGATGTACAGCGGCGAGCCGGCCGCGGTCGATCTCGGCACCGTCCCGGTGACCTGGACGAACCGCTGGGAGTCGGCGTCCCAGGTGGTTCCGGTGCGTGCGGCGGGCGAGTACTACGTCGCGGTGTCGCTCGGCCCGAACGCCGCCAAGTTCGCCGAGAACGCGGCCATCGGCGTAGTCCTGCGGGTGGATGTGGCCGGCCGGGAGCTGGCGGGCCCGCAGCACGATGCGCCCGCGCTGGCGAAGCCGGACGGTGCCGCGGGGGGCGAAGCGGACAAGAAGGGTGATGCGGCGGCCCACGGAGACAGCGGTGGGACCGGCGGGGCAGGATGGACCGGCATCGCGACCGCCGGGGCAGTGGGCGGCGCGGTCGTCCTGGTCGCGGGGCTCGTGCTGGTCACCATGCGGCGCAGGGCAGCCAAGGCGACGACGAGGGGTGGCGCGTGAAGAGGCAGCGCAGCAGGGGTGGAACGGTGTCGGCCGTGGTGGCGGCGCTGTGCGCGGTGGCGGCGCTGTCGGGGCAGGCGTGGGCGGCGGGTGCGCCCAGCCCGTACGCCTTCGAGCCGTCCGCGAAGCCGGTCACCGGCTCCGAGGTCAATACCGACGCCGAGCAGCTGAAGGCCGGGGAGACGTACAAGGACTCCATCAAGCCCGGTGGCAAGCTCTTCTACCGGGTGGTCCTGGACGCGAAGTCCAACGCGTACGTGTCGGCGACGGCGGTGCCCAAGCCGGGCACGAAGGTCGCGTACGCCGACGAGCTCAAGGTGACGCTGCAGGACCGCGACAGCAGCTCGTGCAGTTACGACACCGCGCAGTTCAACGCGGAGTTCGCGCGGCCCATCGGCACCTACGCGTCGCGGACGATCGAGAAGGACAGCACGACCTGCCAGAGCGCGGACACGTACTACGTCCTCATCGAGCGGACCAGCGAGGCGACTTCCTCCAGCGAGCCGTGGGACCTGGAGATCCGGCATGTGACCGAGCCCGCGCTGAAGGGTGCCGGGCCGACGGCGGCGCCCGAGAACTGGCCCAGCGCGTCCCCCGCGCCGCCGACCGGCGCCCCGCGCGACCGCAAGGGCGGCACCAGCTTCTTCAACGCCCCGGGGCTTGAGCAGGGTGAGTGGCGCGACAAGCTGAAGCCGGGTGAGAGCCGCTTCTACAAGGTGCCGGTCGACTGGGGGCAGCAGCTCTTCGTCAGCGCCGACCTGAGCAGCGCCACGGGTGAGGGCTATGTGCCCAGCGCGCTCGCGGTGTCGCTCTTCAACCCGGCGCGGGGGCTCGTCGACAGCCACAACAACCTCGCGTACGACGGAAAGCCGAAGTCGGCCGAGCTGGATCCGTTGCCGCCCGTGGCGTACGAGAACCGGTACGACTCGAAGGAATCCGTGAACGCCATGCGGTTCGCGGGCTGGTACTACCTGCGGGTCAGCCTCAACCCCGCCGTGGAGAAGCCGTTCGGTGCGAAGGCGCTGGGGCTGACGCTGCGGCTGAACGTCAAGGGTGATGCCAAGCAGGCGCCCGCCTACGCCGGTTCCGCCGGGGCGTTCCAGGTCACCGACGACGACCGGGACCAGGCGGCGAGCGGGCAGTCCACGCCGGGGGCCGAGAAGAGCGACACGATGCGGCTCGTCGGGGCCGCCGGGATCGGCGCGGGCACCGTGCTGGTGCTCGGCCTCGGCGGGTGGATGCTGATCGCCAGGCGCCGTGCGGCGGCCGGCCCGGCGAACCCCGGCAACGGCAACGGCAACGGGACGCCACCGCAGTACGGGCCGCCGGCCGGTTGGTAGCCGCTGTCGGGCGGCCCGTGGGCGACTGCCCGTGGGCCGCCCGACGGGTCAGCTCTGGGTCAGCGCCCAGATGCCCACCGCGAAGCAGAGCAGAGCGATCACCAGTACCGGGACCGTCACCTTCGGGGGCGGTCCCGGTCGCTTTCGCGGGGTGGGGGCGGGTGCCTGCGCGGGGGCGTGCGCCGCGTTGTTGTGGGCGGGGGCGTACGCGCCCGGCTGCGGGGCGAGTGCCTCCGGGGCGGTGTAGGGCCGAGTGAGGGGCTGTCCGTACTGCGCCCCGGACGTGGGGGCCTGCGCCTGGTACCGCGCGGCGTCGAAGGGGGGAGCGGACGCGGGCGCGGGGGCCGGCACCGAGGCGGATGTCGGCGTGGGCGTGGGGGGAGTGGGCGGCTGCTGCGGCGGCGGGGCGAGATGGAAGCTGCCCGTCTCCGACATCGGCGGCCCTTGCGGAGCGGGGGCCTGCGGGCCCCGGGGCTGTACGCGGTCCGGGATGCCCGGGGTCGGGTCCGACGTCTCGGGGCCCGAGGCGGCGAAACCTTCCGGCAGCGGCCCGATCTGGTCGAAGACCTCCACCGGGTCGTCGCCGGGACCCGGCTCGGGCAGCATGTCGACGGCCGCGGTCAACGCCTTGCGCGCGCCCGTCGCCGTACGGAACCTGGCCTGCGGATCGGGCTGCAGCATCCCGGCGATGACCTGCCACAGCGGCTCGTCGATGCCCTGCGGGGCGCCCGGGGTGCCGTACGTGGCGAAGTGCTCCACCAGGGCCTGGGAGTCGGGCTTCTGCCCCTGGAGCAGATAGAGCGCGACCAGACCGACCGCGAAGAGGTCGGCCGGGAAGTCCGGTTCGGCGCCCATCATCTGCTCGGGCGCGAAGTAACCGGGCGTCCCCACCACGTAGTTGGTCTCGGTGAGGCGCGGCTCGCCCTTGCGCATGGAGATGCCGAAGTCGGACAGCCGCAGATGCGGCCGGCCGGTGCCGGTGGCCTCCAGCAGGATGTTGGCCGGCTTGATGTCGCGGTGCACGACACCTTCCGCGTGCACCGCGGCGAGACCGGAGAGGAGCTGATCCAGCAGCGTGCAGACGAAGCGGGCCGGGAGCGGGCCGTAGTCGCCGATCACATGGGCCAGTGAGCCGCCGCTCACCAGCTCCATGGTGAACAGCACTTTGTCGTCGTCCGCGGCCCAGCTGGCCGGGGCGAGGACATGCGGATGGTCGATCCTCAGCGCCTGCTCGCGCACGAAACGCAGCAACGTGTGCGCGTCACTCTGCTGCAGGACCTTGGCCGCCACATAGCGGCGTCGCCTGTGGTCCCACGACCGCCAGACGGCGCCCACTCCACCGCGTCCGATCGGGTCGATCAACTCGTACCGACCAGCGAAGATCTCACCCATTGTGCTGTGCCCGCTCCCCGGTCCGCTGCCTACGTCTTCGGTCGTGTTCCGTCAGGTCCTCCCGGACCCGGCCGGACCGGCCCTGTCAGCTCTGATGCGCCTCGTAGTGGGCCACCGCGTCGGCAGTGCGCCCGGCGCCGTACACCCGGAGGAACTCTGCCAGTTCCGGGTGGGTCGGTGCGAGGGTGTCCGCCGCATCGATGATGTCGCCGGCGGCGGCCACCGAGCGCAGCAGCGACTGGATCTCGCGCACCACGCGGCGCACGGTCGGCGCTCCGGAACTGGCCGTGGTCGAGCCGGTGTTGCTGAGCACCGAACCGCCCTGGGACTTCTTGATCTCTTCCATCCGGTCGGTGGCCTCCCCCGCGCTCACACTGCCGTCGGCGACCTGCCCCGCCAGATCCTGCAGAGCCTGGACACGCTGAACGACGGCGGGATTGCCGATCTTGGCGCGCTGGCCGCTCATCAGCTGGGACAACATGGGTGCGGACAGGCCGAGCACCGCGGCGAGCCTGGCCTGGTTCAGCCCTAGATCGTCGATCAGCCGACGGAAGAGCGCCCCCAGCGGCTCCCCGTACCAATTGCGCTGAAGCTCTCTGGCTCTTGCCGTCGCCTCTTGTTGCGCTGCGTCCATTGCGTCTCCCCTTCGCTGCTGCGAACCTCCCGAGCATCTTACGGAGGGTGGTCGCGGACCGGGAGTCCCAATCCTTTTTGCAGGATCAGGGGGGACAACCGGTACTCTGTTCTGCGGCGGTGGTCACGGTGCGTCTTTGACCGGTCATGTCCGCTTTTCGAGGGGCCTTAGCTCAGTTGGTAGAGCGCTGCCTTTGCAAGGCAGATGTCAGGAGTTCGAATCTCCTAGGCTCCACGTAATCAGAGGGTCCCTGACCTGCGGAAACGCGGGTCAGGGACCCTCTCCGTGTTTATAACGTCAACACCGTGTCAACACCGCCCTGTCGTACGGTCCCCCCATGGCATCAATCAAGACCCGTCCTAAAAGGGACGGAACGGCGAGCTTCACCGTGCTGTGGAGGGCTGGCGGCGCGCGGAGCGCCAAGCAGGAATCGGAGGTCTTCAGTGATGAGACGGCCGCCGAGCGATTCAGGGATCTGGTGAACGGGCACGGTCAGCAGTGGCCGCCCGGCTGGGTCCGAGGGCAGGGGTTCATCGCTGACCAGCGCCGGCCGGACACGATGTTCGAGGCATTCGCGCTCGCCTACGTCGACCGTCTGACCGGCATCCAGGGCGACACCCGCAGCAAGTACAAGACACGAATACGTGCCAACATGACGCCCTGGTTCGGCCCCTACTCCGTAGAGGACGGTGAGGGCACCATCCTCCGAGAGATGGTGCAGGACTGGGTCAACGACCTGGAGGCCGGACGGCTCGCTCCGCTCGACCCTCCAGACCGGAAGCCTCGAACGAAGTACCGGCCTAAGACCATCCAGAACGAGCACGGCTTGCTCTTCTCGATCCTTCAGTCGGCGGTGGACGCGGAGCCGTCGCTGCGGGCCTCGAATCCGTGCGCGAAGACTCGTCTCCCGCGACTCGACGGCGCTGAAGACGAAGAAGAGATGGTCTTCCTCGAACGCGAGGAATGGGCCTGGATCTACGAATGCCTCAGCGACGATGCCAAGGATCTCGGCGAGGCCATCGCGGAGACCGGCTTTCGGTGGGGCGAGGCAACGGCACTTCAGCCCCGTGACCTTCGGCGGCGTAATGGCCGGCCCGCCATCCGTGTTCAGAGGGCCTGGAAGAAGGACGAGGACGGTAAGTCCATCCTCGGCCCCCCGAAGACCCGTAAGGCGCGACGGACCGTCGTCATCACTCACAAGCTTGATCGGATGCTGCGACGCCGAGCCAAGGGCCTGGCTCCCAACGCCCTCATATTCACTGGTCCCGAGGGGGGCAAGTGGGACCCCGGCACGTTCCGGCGCTTGCGCTGGCTGCCCGCGATCGAGCTGGCTGCGGAGAAGTACGGCCTCATCAAGCGACCGCGCATCCACGACCTCCGTCACTCCCACGCATCGTGGCTGATTGCCGCGAAGGTGCCGCTTCCGGCCATCCAAGGACGTCTTGGGCACGAGTCCATCACCACCACCGTCGACCGGTACGGCCACCTCCTGGACGCCTTGGACGACGAGGTCATGGCCGCCATCGAATGGGCCATGGACCCCACCGCCCCGCTGCCCGGCTTCCTGGAGCGCTCTGGCCTGGCCGCCACTACGGACGGACTCCCCCACGTCCCTCGCCAGCTCTCCGGACTGGCCCAGGAAACCTGGAAGGACGCCAGCGACATACCGCAGGACGATGCAGAGCACGAGCACGACCCGGTCTTCATCGTCACGCTGGGCGGCCGGGAGGTTCCGTTCGCGGACCGCCAGCACGCACAGGACGTCGCCGACCAGTGGAACGACGACCACGAGGAAGAGATCGCGACTATGCGGGCAGACGGTTGGCCAGAGGAGAAGATCGCCCGCCGCGGAGCCCTCGGCCCAGAGGAGCGCGAGCGATGGACCGGCGGCGGCTCCGTCTGGTCCCGGATGCCCGAGCGGCAGTTCGTGCACTACGCCTTGGCCTCGTACGAGGCCGACGGAACCCTGACATACGAGCCGCTTCCGGTGAGTAGCCGGTGGACGTGGGAGTTCGAGCACGACGGCTTCACCACACGAGCCGCAGAGTTCCGGACCGAGTCCCGCCCCCACGGCAACACAGAGGCGCACGCTCGGGGAATCAACAAGTCGGCCGTCGCCCGAGCCTTCGAGCAGGCCCGGATGGAGGCACTGGAGGTTTGCGCCAAGCATCCGGATGCCAACCTCACGAGCACGGAGGCTTGACGCGCCTGGCCCAGCCCGCCACTCGAAGGAGTGTGTCCTTCTTCACGTGACTTCGGCCCGCTCCCCGATGGGGAGCGGGCCGAAGTCGTACATGCTTCGCTGCGGGGAACCGTTTTGGGCTCAGCCCACGACCTCCGAGGTCGGGTAGCACACCGTCTGCCACCGGTCGGGTACGTCGGTACGCGACCAACCGTTGACGGTGTCAGGCTTTGCCCGCTCGGCGGGGCCGATGATGAACCCGTTCTCGATCAGGCGATGTCCGAACGACGCGGGGGCGAAGCCCGAGTCCGCCGGCCCCAGATCACGGACGACGAGTTGCCGCACAGGGTTGGGGTCCTCGACACGGACCTCCCGTTCCTCGGAGGCAAGCGGTGCCACGATCAGGCGCCAGCGCCCGTTCAGCACGTACACGAGGGCGCGGTGCGGTCCAGCGGGTGTCACGTTTCTCTCCCAGGGTGGATCGGTCTGGTAGCGGTCGGCCGTCACCAGAGGCTGAGGGGGCGGCCCGCTGCAATCGCTACACGGACGCGTGCTGCGATCTCTGCCTGCGACTCCCCACCGTGCTTGCCGGCCCGGATGGCGGCACCAATGGCACGGGAGCGTCCGGCCGGGCCGCGGAGGTCGGCGAGGGGACTTCCCGGGTCTCTGCGGCGGGCCAGCCATTCGGCTCGGTTCTCCGCCGCCGTGCCCATCCGCAGGTGAGTCGGCTGCTGGCAGGAGTGGTTGTCACAGGTGTGGCAGACGGTCGGGCTGTCGGTTCCCCAGCCGAGTCGAGGTATGACACCGTGCGCGAGCTGGTACCCGTAGAGGTGGCCCGGCACCGTGCCGCGTCGCGTCCTGCCCGGCCGCGACGCCGCCCTGAAGCTGGCATGGCCGGTGCTGGAGATCCCGCCGAAGAAGAACCAGCAGTCCTCGGTTGACGAGGTTCGGTAGACCTTCGCCCAGTACCGGGCTTGAACGGACTCGTTGGCCAGCCAGACCGACCACTCAACAGCCGGTACGCGCACGGGCGTTGGCTCACCTATGAGGGCAAGTTGCTCATCAACGTGAACGGGTCCGGACCCGTTCACCGCCGCGAGCGGAAAGAGTCCGGGCCCGAGGCCGTTCTCAGGCGGCATCAGCCCGGCTGTCGTCCGTCGTGACGACCGGGGCAGGGGCGACCGGGGTCGAAGCAGGCGCGTCTGCCGCATCCACCCGAGGCTTACGGGTCCGGGTGGGACGGGGCCGCTCGGCGCGGGTCCGCAGGGTTTCGATGATCTCCTTCGCCCGAGCGGCGGTAACAGGCTTCGCCTCGCGTTCCAGCTCCTCCGCTGGGACGCCGAGCAGTTCCGAGACCAACCCGGCGTCGTTGTCGAACAGCCGCAGGACTACAGCAGCAGCCTCCCGTGCCGTGACGTCGGCCTCCTCCTTCGCCTTAGCCGCCTTCAGCGCGGCCTCACGCGCGGTCAGCGCGTTCGTGGCGGCCATCTCCCGCGTCTTCGCCTTCAGCGCCTCAGCAGCGCGAACCCGCCGCCGCAGCTCCGACGCGCTCACCGGCCCTGCCGAATTGGTGCTCACCCATGCCCCCAGTTCTGTTCGAAATCACTGCTCGTCGCGCGCACCGTAGGCACAGGTCCGCGGACATCTCGAACCACGGGTTCGTTGGGTGCCGGCGAGGGCGAAGGGCTGCCTCCGGCGGGTCCTCCTCGGAGGGGGTGGGGGCTGGTTGGTCGGGTGCGGGAGCGTTGTGGTGCGGGTTGTGAAGGCGGGGTTCCCTCCTCGGCCGGACACCCAGGGGGCGTATCAGGAACCCGGGCACGGCGTCCAGGCCAAGCCGCTACGCGGTCGCTACGCGAGCCAGGACACCGCGCCCGGAACCCTGATACGGCGGAGCTGTCCGACCGAGGAGGGAACCCCGCCCAGGCCCGTTGTGGGCGCGGCCCGGCCGAGCGGGTGCGGGAGGCGGGGGCGAA
Source organism: Streptomyces sp. A5-4 (assembly GCF_051131715.1). Lineage (NCBI taxonomy): Bacteria > Bacillati > Actinomycetota > Actinomycetes > Kitasatosporales > Streptomycetaceae > Streptomyces > Streptomyces sp. A5-4. Next base: position 3,925,135 of record NZ_CP178591.1, read on the forward strand.
AAAGGGCAGGTCAGGGCCCCTGTTCAGGTTGACCCGACCCCTAGAACGTGGTTTAATTAGTGATGTCGGAAGGGGAGGGCAACCCCCGACCGGCACACGGCAGGCCGACCGGCCGCCGACAACCTCTCTCACCAGGAGAACGAACGATGAACACTACGAAGGCCCCCGGAAAGCTCGAAACCATCCGCGCTCTGCTCGCCAAGGCAGAGGACCCCCGTACGCCGGAGGCGGAGGCGGAGTTGGCCCGGATGCGGGCATTCGAAATGATGGCGAAGTATGGCGTCGAAGAGGCCATGCTGAGCGACGGAGAGCCGTCGCGGGACGCGGTCACCGCGCGATACATCGACCTCCCCAACCCGTGGTCCATGTCCCGCGTCCGCCTCATCTGCTTCATCGCTCAGAACGTCGGCTGCAAGGCCGTGCACATGGGCGCGCGGGGCAGCGTGCGCCGCGTTCACATCGTCGGCCACGAGTCCGACATCCAGCGCGCCGAGATCCTTTACGCCTCTCTCCTGATCCAGATGCTCGGCGGGCTCAACGCGCAGGTTGTCCCGTACGGCGTCCGCAGTGCACGAGCCTGGCGCAACTCGTGGACCATCGGGTTCATCGAGCGCGTCATAGAACGGCTCAAGGCGATCGAGCAGGCCGCCCGCGCCGCCGCCAGCGGGGAAACGTCGGCCACGGGCCGCAGCGGTGAACTCGTGCTGGCCGACCGCGACGCGATGGTGGAGGCCGCCTACCGCGAGGAGCACCCGCACGTTCGGACTTCGCGCGGCTCGTACAGCGGCAGCGGATACGGCGACGGAGCCGCCGCAGGCAACCGCGCCGACATCGGAGGCACCCGCCGTATCGGTGCCCAGACCGCCGGAGCGCTCGCAGCCTGACCGCCCATCCCGGCCGGGGCGGCAGCCCGCCGCCCCGGCCCCCCGCTCGAAGCGCCGAGGAGCCACGCATGTACATGGAATGGGCCCGATTCCACAAGACCGACGAGAACGGCCGCCACTACTTCCAGACCTACAGCTTCCCCTACACGTGGGCCGCCGCGACGCCGAAGGAGCCCGGCACCGGCCGGATCAGCGAAGCCGCCGCCCTTGCCTACTCGATCATCTCCATGGCCGGGTGGCAGTGGCAGACGCCGTGTCAGTGCGTCGAGTGCGCCATCACGGCCAAGTCTGCCCAGCACGCCACCACTTGACCGCCATCAACCACCGCCAGGAGGACACGATGCCGTCCCGGAAGCCGCACGCCACCCCCGCCCGCATCCTCACGGCCGCCGCCGACCACATCGAGCGGGTAGGGCTCTACCAGGGTGACCACCTCTGGCAGCCCGGCCGGATGGGTGACACCGCCCCGTGCACGGTGCTGCACGCGTGGGAGCGCGGCGTGCGCTCCGTCCGGCCCCGCTGGTCCGTGCGTGGTGAACCGTGGGACATCTTCCAGCGCGCCCTGTTCGACTCCCTTGTGGTGCTGAGCAACCACATCAACGGCCGCCCCGTGTCCGGCGTTCGGTGGCGAAAGCTGCGGCTCACGGAGGACGCCTACCGGCGCACCCTGCTGTGGTGTTGGGGGGATGAGCCCGAGCGGACCACCGTCGAGGCCGCCGCGATGATCCGCGCCGCCGCAGCGCTGTACCCGAGTGACGGCGATCACAGCACCCCTGGTTGCCCCACCCTCAAGAACATGGTTTAATTAATGGTGTCGGAAGGGGGAGGGCAACCCCCCGACCGACACCGTCACCGGGCCGAGCGGCCCGAAGAACTCTCACCAGAAAGAGAAAGACCGATGACGAACACCAAGACCCAGGCCGGCGTCCAGACCACCCCTGCCCCGTGGCCGACCCTCATGGTCGCCGAACTCTCGGCGCACCCCGGCAATACCCGCGACATCGAGGCCCCGGCCGATCTGCTGGCCGACGTGAAGGACAACGGCGTCGTGGAGCCGCTGTACGTCGTGCGCACCAACGGCGACGTGCCGCAGGTCATCGACGGGTTCCAGCGACTGGCCGCCGCCGTCGCCGCAGGGCTGGAGACCGTTCCGGTCACCCCGCGCCCCGTGATCCGGATCGACGCGCTCACCCCGCACCCGAAGAACGCCCGCGAAGACCTGGACATCAGCGCGCCGTTCGTGGAATCGCTCCGCGCCGAGGGGTGCCGCATCCCCGTCAAGATCCAGCGACGCGACGGCGGAGTCCTCCAGGTCAACGACGGAAACCGCCGCTACCACGCCGCAACGGACGCGGGCCTTACCCACCTCCCGTACGAGTGGGAGGACGACGACCGCGACGCGGCCGGACAGTTCCTCGACATGATCACGACCGCCCAGCACCGCAAGGGCTTGACCACGTCCGAGATGAACCAGGCGATGTTCAGCGCAGCCGAGGCGGGCGCGCAGGTCGGCCGCATCGCCAAGGCCGCAGGCGTGCGGCAGAAGGACGTCAAGACGCTGGTCAAGGTCCGGTCCGACGAGAAGCTGTCGGCCGCCGTCAGCGGCGCGAGCAGCTATGAGTGGACGTTCGAGCATCTGGCCGCGCTCTCGGAGTTCGCCGCCGACGCCGAAGCGCTCGCCGCGATCACCGAGGCCGCCGCCGACGACGACGCCGACGAGGGAGACGTTGACTGGGCCATCGCCATCGAGCGCACCAAGCGCGACAAGCGGACCAAGACCGAGGCCCACCGCGCCGAGCTGGAGTCGGCCGGGCAGAAGATCCGGGATGCCGAGGAGCTGTCCGAGCGCGCCATGCCCGTGTGGCGACTGCGCGGCATCAGCACCGAGGAGCACGCCGACTGTCAGGGGCTCGTGTGGGTGTTCGACGAGCGGCGGGCGGACCGGTACGAGCCCTACTGCTCGGCCCCCGGCCTGTACGGGCACACGGTGCCCGAGGGCAGCAGCGGCACCGGCGGCACGAAGACCGCCGCCGAGGTGGAGGCCGAGCGCGCCGCCCGCGCCGCCGTCAAGAAGGGGAACATCGACTGGGACGCGGCCGAGGCCCTGCGCCGGAAGTGGATCACCGACCTGATCAAGCGGCGCAACCTCCCGAAGACCACCACCAACACCCTGATCGGTCACGTGAACAACGCGCTTCTGAACGGTAGTTGGGGGATCTGTGATGACCTGAACAAGGAGCCGACGACCGAGATCCTGGCCGCCTTCCTGGGGCTCAACACCGAGCAGGCCAAGGACCGAGGCAGCTTCGCCGGGCACGTCGCCAAGGACCCCCGCAGGGCCCCGCAGCTCCAGTTCGCCGCCATCGCCGCCGTCCGGGAGAAGTGCGCGAACCGGTCCGCGTGGAGGACGGACAGCCAGCGCGCTCCGTGGACGCGGACGCCCACCGGCCGGTGGTTCCAGGTGCTCGCGGCCCTCGGGTACCCGCTCACGCCCATTGAACAGTCGGTCGTGGACGACGAGCCGTACGACCCGTCGAAGAAGAAGCCCCGCGCGATCACGTCCGGCAGCGAGCCGGAGACCGAGCAGGAGTCCGGCACCGACGAGGAGACGGGCGAGCCGGAGGCCGAGGAAGCCGACGACCCGGCCAGCGACGACGAAGCCGCCGCCTAACCACCTCAGCCGCCCGACGCCGGGGGCGGGAACCTCTCCGCCCCCGGCCACCCCAGGAGCCCCACAGTGACCCGTACAGCTTCGTTCGAGACCCACGCCGACGACCACGGTTGCGGATGCGTTCCCGCCCCGGCCGAGCCGGACCCGGGCACCACCGCCGACATCATGCAGGCCCGCGCCATCGCGGGCGGACTCGCGGAGTTCGGCATCGGGCCCCGCCGCTGGTCCGCCGCCTACGACCACCAGGCCGCCGCCGTCGTCCTGCGCGTGGACACCCCGCGCGGACTGTACGCGCTCGCCATCCCGGCCCCCGGCCAGCCGTTCCCCGTCCACCACCGTGGCGGGCGCATCGGAGCCCTGGACTGCCGCCGCACGTACGGCACCGCCGACAGCTACACCGCCGCCCTGTTCGCCGCGTTCCTGCGCGACCGTGCCGCACTCGACATCCCCGGTCGGGATGCTTGCCTCACATCCCAAAACATGGTTTAATTAATGGTGTCGGAGGGGGAGGGCAACCCCTCTCCGACACCACGGGCCGTCATCCGGCCCGACCCCCGGCCGTACGCGGAGGGCAACCCGCCCGGCCGGGCCCGCGATTCCTCTCTCACCAGCAGGAGCACCCACGATGACCAGCGCAGCCATGCGGTTTTCCATCCCCGCGACCGCTCAGTCCCGCGTCCGTCAGCTTGTCGAGGCCACCAACGCCCGCGCCGCCGTCCACCACCTCAGCGCGTACGCGCTCGACATCTCCGCGCCGTTCCTGGCCGACTACCACGACTTCGACGGCCGCCTGATCGGCCAGCGCCCCACCGTCACCGTGAAGATCTCCGGTGACATCCCCCGTCACCACGGCTGGACCGTCATCGCCCGCCTGGATCACGACGAGGAGGGCGAGACGATCACGAGCCTGTTCCCCGGTCTGCCCGAGCAGGACGCCGAGGCCGCGCGCCAGTACCGCGCCATTGAGAACTTCTGCCACGGGTGCGCCGTCGCCCGCCACCGCACCGCCACCTACCTTGCGCGCCACGAGAACGGCGAGATGAAGCAGTTGGGCACGACGTGCGTCGAGCCGTACACCGGTCTGCCGATCAAGGGCCTTGAGGCCCTGTGGCGGTTCGGCACGCTGAAGGACTCCGACTGGGACGGCGAAGGGGGCGGCATCCCGGCCGACCTCCGCGTCCCGGTGATCGAGGTCCTGCGGGTCACCGCCGCCATCGTGAAGACCGAAGGCCGCTTCTACAGCCGCTCCGAGCAGTGGAAGAACACCCAGCCGACCGCCGACGGCGTCGAAGCGTACTTCTTTGACCGCAAGGCCCCGATGGACTGGCGGGCCGCCATCGACGCCGACCCCGACGCGCCGAGCACCGCCGCCGCCGTCCGGGCATGGGCCGTCCAGGGATACGGCAGCCTCTCCGAATACCGCCACAAGGTGGGCCAGCTCGCCAAGGCGGAAACGGTCGACCCGCGCCACCTGCCGACGCTGGTGTCCGCTATCGCGGGTTGGTACCGCGACCAGGAGAAGGAGGCCGCCGAGCAGGCCGCCCAGAACAGCAAGCCGCAGGGCACCGTGGGCGAGCGCATCACCACTAACGCCACCGTCACCACCGTGATCGAGCTGGAGGGCCGGACGTACGGCTACCAGACCCAGCGCCGCCGACTGGTGAAGTTCCAGGACGGCGACGGGAACGTGTTCGTCTGGTTCAGCTCCGCCGCCGACGTCCCCGAGCAGGGCGACGAGGTCGAGCTGACGGGCACGGTCAAGGACCACAGCATCTACGGCGAGACCGCACAGACCGTGCTCACCCGGTGCCGCGTCGCCGCGCGGGAAGCGGTCGCCGCGTAGCAGCGGCCCCGGCCGGGCGGGACTCACCGTCCGGCCGGACCTCGGCCGCCGGGCCGTGGGGTGGGCGGCATCGAGCCGCCCACCCCACGCAGCGCCCACCGCCCTCCGAGGCCGCCCGCGTCGGCGGCCGGCCCTGGATACCGGGCCCCGTAAGAAGGGCGTCCCTGCGGGACGGCTCAGCCTGGCCCGGCTCGCAGCCGGCCGGAACGTCCGGGCCGCGGGCGGCCCTCCCGTCCCGTCCGGACGCCGGACCAAAGGGCGTGCCCTACGGGCACGACGGCGCTGTCCATCGCGCTCCGCACGATGACGGGCGGCACCTCCCCGACGCCGGTACGGCACGCTGCCGACCGCACCACCGAGATCCCGAGGAATACCCCGTGCCCGAGAACGCATCCGCCGTCCGTCATCAGGTTGCCCACGCCGGAGGCCCGTCTCCGCAGACGTGTATCCAGGTCGCCAGGCAGGCCGCGATCCTTGCCGTCACCGCAGCCGACGACGCCATGGCCGCCGTGTGCCACAGCCGATCCGACGCCGCCGCCCACCCGACTCCCCCTGATCTCGACCATGCCCAAGGCGAGTGGCACGCCACCTACCGGCAGCTCGCCTCTTACCCGTGCACCGCGCTCCGTAGGAGGCTGCTCCACCTCTCGGCGACCGTGTTGTTCCACCCGCACTGGCGAGGGCAGCGGTCAGCGGGCTGGGCGGCACTGCACGGCTCCCGACGCGACTGATGTCTCCCGACCCCGCCCCGCACCAGAACGTCCGCGGTCGATGGGCTGGGTGCCGGCGAGGGCGAAAGGGCTGCCTCCGGCGGGTCCTCCTCGGAGGGGGTGGGCGCTGGTTGGTCGGGTGCGGGAGCGTTGTGGTGCGGGTGAAGGCGGGGTTCCCTCCTCGGCCGGACACCCAGGGGGCGTATCAGGAACCCGGGCACGGCGTCCAGGCCAAGCCGCTACGCGGTCGCTACGCGAGCCAGGACACCGCGCCCGGAACCCTGATACGGCGGAGCTGTCCGACCGAGGAGGGAACCCCGCCCAGGCCCGTTGTGGCCGGGCCCGGCCGAGCGGGCGCGGGGAGGTGGGGACGGAAAAGGGCAGGTCAGAGCCCTTATTCAGGTTGACCCGACCCCTAGAACGTGGTTTAATTAGTCATGTCGGAAGGGGAGGGCAACCCCCGACCGGCACGCGGCAGGCCGACCGGCCGCCGACAACCTCTCTCACCAGGAGAACGAACGATGAACACGCCTCTCACCGTTGCGGAGCTGGCCCACCCGATCGTCCTCGAACTCGGCGGGAACTGGCGACCGCAGCCCGCGCGCCACGGCGTCAAGGAGCTGGACCACGCCGCCACCTTCACGCACCTCGACGGCCGACAGCTCCACCTCTCCGAGCGGTACGACGACCCCGGCCACCTGCACATCCGGGGCGTCTTCCCCACCACTGACTACCCCTTCCGCAGGGGCGAGCGCGACACCGTCCGAGTGGCCTTGACCGATGACCCGGCGGACATCGCGGCCCGGATCGCCGCCGACCTCATCCCCGCGCACCGTGACGTTCACGAGCGGGTGAAGGAACACAACCGCGCACAGGCCGAGATGCGACGGGACGTCGAAGAAGCCGCCCGCGACCTCTCCGAGCGACTTCCCGGGGCGCGAACCCGAATCGACGGCACAACCGCCTTTGTCTATATGGATCTTGAGCCGGGCGAAGTCCGTATCGGACTCGACGGCGACACGGTGAATCTCGTACTCAACGACGCACCCCGGATCATTGCTGACGCCGTCGTATTCGCAGTGAGCCGATTCCTTCCCCACGTCCAGACCCCCGAGGGGGAACGCGGCGAATACGTCGACGGATACGCCCTCTAATACCCCGTGCGTTACGGCGGCGCGCTCCCTCAGCGCGCCGCCCCCCAGAAAGGCCCAGGATGAGCGCCGACATATTCATCATCGAGCCGCAATGGATCGTGCAGGCCCCGCACCTCCGGTGCACCCTCAAACGCGCCCTTGCGCTCCAGGCCGCACACAATGTGTGGTCCGGAACCGAGCACATCAACAACGCCGTAGCGATGGCCTACGGCGATCAACTCCCGGACTCCGGCCGATGGGAACTGACCCGTTCCCAACTCCGCACACTCAAAATCGCCGTTGAGTGGCGCAGGGCCACACGTGCGGCCAGCGACAAAAAGACCGCCCCGGATATCCTCGACCGCTGGACGCGAATAGAGGACGAGGTCATAGCCGCATACCGCGCCGTGAGCAACGAAGCAGTGTTGTACCAGATTTAGAGGGTTGCCGATCACCCAAGAATATGGTTTAATTAGTGGTGTCGGAAGGGGGAGGGCAACCCCCCAACCAGCGCCGTGAGGCCAGCCGGCCCCGGACGATCTCTCACCAGGAGGACCGCGACATGCCCCGTAAGCCGAAGATGACCGACGAAGAGCGCCGGGCCTACTCCGCCAAGATGCGCGGTGAACTCGAAGCCGTCATGGATCGCGCGTACGGCGCGATGGTCGCCAGCGAAGACTTCTGGACCGCCGTCATGCGCACGGCCGCGAAACTCACCCACACGGACCGTGACGACCGCAGCCCTACCAACTGCATCGCCGTCGCCGCCCAACACCCGAACGCCTCCCACGTGCTCAGCTCCGGAGACTGGCGAAAGGTCGGCCGCTTCCCGGCCAAGGGGTCCACCTCCCTCCGCATCTGGACGCCGATCAAGCGGCGGCCCGAGGAGGGCCAGGAGGTCGCGCCCGCAGCCGCCGACGGCGGGCGGCGCGAGGCCACCGACGAGACCGCCGGGGGCGAGGCGCGCAAGGTGTCCGGGTTCAAGGCCGGGCCGGTTTTCGACATCAGCCAGACCGACGGCGACGCCTACGAGCCGCCTGCCGCCGCCCCGCTTGCCGCCGAGGCCATCCGCGATGTCCTGGTGAACCAGTACCGCGACCAGTACCACGAGGACCCCGAGCAGGCCGGGGGATTCGACTTCACCCAGGAGGCCCCGGACAACGCCGTCCGCATCCTCCTGTACGGCCACGCGTGGCGACGCATCGCCGAGGCGGACGCCCCCCTTCCCGGCCAGCACGCCGCCGAAGTCGCCTCAGCCGCCCACGTCGCCGCGCTCATCCTCGGAATCACCCCGGGCCCCGCCGTCATGCCGCCGCTCGCGGGCATCATCACCCAGGACAAGAAGCCCCCGGTGCATGAGTCCGCCGTCCGCTCCATCGAGACCGGCCGCGCCATCGCCCGCGACGTCAGGACTGCCGCCGAGCGCCACCGCGAACTTGTCGTGGACGGTTGACCCAGACCCAAGAACGTGGTTTAATTAATGGTGTCGGAAGGGGGAGGGCAACCCCCCGACCGACACCCCCGCCGGGGCCGACCGGCCCCGGCGGACTCTCTCACCAGATGGGACACGACATGCTCACCACCGACCAGAAGCCCACCGTCCAGGACTTCCCCACCGCGACGCTCGTGATCGCCGGACCCTGGTTCCGGGGCCACCAGCTCGACACCCGGCCCGCCGTGGTGGTCGGCCCGTTCGGCGGCCCGGAGTTCGCGGACGAGGCCACCATGTCCGTGGTCTGGTACTTCACCCTCGGTGCCCCGCAGCCGGGCGACAGTGTCCAGGCGATGTTCCCGCACGAGCTGACCCCGCTGGACGACACGCTCACCACGATGCACCAGGACACGTTCCGCGACATCGTCCGCAGCCTGCGCCGGGGCCGGTTCGCCTACGACGACGGGGACGCGCTCCGCGCCGCCGTCCGCCAGGCATGGCGCGACCGGACCGGATTGGCCGACGCCGACCCGGCCGCCCGCCACACGCTCCACCGCAGCTGACACCAGGGCCCCGCCGGTCCGGGGGAGGGCAACACCTCCGGACCGGCAGGCCCCAGCACTGCCAAGTGGACACCCCTTCGGGGCGGCAGGACAGGTCCGGTGCCCGCTGCCGGCCGACTCCGCCGCAGGCGGCTCCACCGACCGACGACGGGCACCGGACCGCAGCGGACACGCCCCGCGGGGGCGCGACTGCCCCTGTCGTCGCGCAGGCGCGACGACCCGCGAGCCGATCGTCCCTCACGGCCCGCGCCGGTGGTGCAGCGCCGCTGCCAACGCACGGTCCGCCCTGCGGCCGGACCACAAACTCTCACCAGAAAAGACCAGTTCAGTGACTATCGAGATCACCCACACCCGCCGAGAAGCGTACCCTGATCGAGGGGACCAGCCGGGGCGACGGATCGGCCGAGATCCTGCGACTCCGTGAGTACGGGCGCACCCAGCGCCAGCCCTTCCGCTGGAGCCGGAACCTTGACTGCTGGTACCTCCCGCACAGCCGCGACCACGCCACTTACACCCCCTCGCTCGAACTCCTTGCGCAGCGACTCCGGGAGAAGGGGTTCGAGGTCACGTTGACCGTCGACAACGCCGACCGCCGGAGCTTCAGCGAGGCCGAGGAGGAGCGGGAGGAGAAGGCCGAAGGCCGAGCGGATCGGTTCGGGGAGTATGCCGCCAGCGCCGCTCAGTCCTCCGACGCCGCGTGGAAGAAGAGCCACGACATATCCGAGCGGTTCGCCTTCGGTCAGCCGATCCTCGTCGGTCACCACTCCGAAGGCCGCGCCCGCCGTGATCACGCGCGGATGGACGACGCGATGCGCAAGAGCATCGGCGACAGCGACCGCGCCGCCCACTGGAGCGGCCGGGCGCAGGCCGCCGCGAGCTACCAGCAGTTCAAGAAGGACCCCGGCCGCACGCTCCGCCGTCTCGACAAGCTGCGGGCCGACCTCCGCGCGGTGGAGAAGTGGCAGCGCGGGGAGTCCGCCAAGGGGTTTTCCCGGAGCCCGGCAGACCCGGAGCTGAAGATCGAGCACCAGGAGCTGACCGAGGAGATCGCCCACTGGGAGAAGGTCATCAAGGACGCCGAGGCCGAGGGGTTCAAGGTGTGGTCGCGGGCCGACTTCAAGCGCGGTGACTTCGTTCTATACCGCGGTACCTGGTACGAGGTCCTGCGGGTCAACCCGAAGTCCGTGACCATCCCGCACATCCACAATGGCATCGGCAAGCGCATCGTCCGCGCCACCGGCAACCAGCACGACGACTGGACATGGACCGCCCCGTACGACGGCGTGTCCGGGCGTAAGAGCGCCGCCGAGATGCAGCAGCCGCCCCAGGCCCCGGCCACCGAAGCGCAGGAACCGGCCGAGCAGTCCCCGGCGGTCGAGGAACCGGTGCCGGTCGGGAAGCCGACCGCCGCAGCGGCCCCCGCCGCAGGTGCGAGCTGGCTGGATGGCATGGCGCTGGTGCTGATCGCCTCGAAGAACTCCCCGCGCCGTCGCAAGCGCGCCTTGTGGGCGATGACCCGCCGTGAGGCACAGGCAGTGTGCGGCGACCCCCGCACCTCCGGCCGCTCCTACATCCTCACCTGGACCGACCGTCCCGGTACCGAGGGCACCGACTGGGAATGGGTCGAGGACAACGGCAGCCACGCCCCAGTCCTCAACGAGCTGGGCATCACCCCGCGCCGCGAGTGCACCGCCGCCCCGCAGGCCCCGGCCGCCGAAGCCGCGTAACGACGCCCCCGCCCGTGCCCGGCGGCCGAGCACGCCGGGCGGGCCCCTCTCTCACCAGAACAGGGCACCACCATGACCACGCAACTCCTTGAACGACCCGCGACCATCACCGTCCCCGACACCGAAGCGGGCACGCTCACCGTTCCCGCGACCGGGGGCAGCAGCACCGTCCCGACGTACCGCATCGGCACCCCCGACATCCAGTGCCGATACCCCGTGATCGTTGGCGAAGACCAGGTCATCGGCCGCGCCTACCGGTGGCATCGAGACTGGCTCGTCCTCACCACGGCAGGCGAACGCAACCTCCGCCGCCCGCCCAAGGGAACCCCCGGCACCGACATGGCCGCCGCCCATCTCGCCGAGGAGTACGCCGCCGGTCGGGTCGGCACCGTGCCCCTGGAACAGGTGCTCGCCGAGGCCCCCACGCCGTTGTGCGGACCGGTGCCCCTCCTGCACCCGCGGATGCCGGTCAACGATCGCAACATCGAAGGCGCCGAGATCGCGTTCGCGGGACTCCGGGCCCACCACTGGCGGGCAGTCCTCACCGGGTTCCCCGGCAGCGATAACCACTGGTACCTCACCTGCGAATTGTGTGACTGGGAAGGCCCGAAGTTCTGGAGCCACTTGCGCGGAAGGAACGGGGCGCCGCCGAGCGCGCGCCGCCACAAGGGCGGCTGCATCGGAGAGGACAAGGTCCGCCGACTGATCCCCGCCTACCACTAGCAGCCCGACCGAGGGGCGGCGGCAGCACGCCGCCGCCCCTGCCCTTCCCGAAGGACAGCACCGTGCCGACCCACCACACCCCCGAGAGCATCGTCATCGCGGACACCCCCGCCGCCATCCTGGAATGGGCCGCCCGCCACATCGAACACGTGGGCATCCACCAGGGCCCGCGCCTGTTCGACGGTCCCGGCCGCACCGCCACGTTGCCGTGCTGGCCGCGCGGCGCACTCCAAGTCGCCGCCGGCCACGGGCGGGGAGCCGCCGGCCACGGGCGGGGAGCCGCCGGCCACGGGCGGGGAGCCGCCGGCCACGGGCGGGGAGCCGCCGGCCGGACGTACGACTGGGACCGCATCGACCGCGCACGCGACCAGGCGTTCGCCATCCTCGCGGAAACCCTCGCCGGGCACCCCGTCCAGGCTGACGACCCCACCACCGCCAAGGCCCTGCACCGCGACGTCATCGACCGTTGGAGCGCCGAGCCCGGCCGTACCGCCGCCGACGCCGCCCGCGCTTTCCGTACCGCCGCCGCCCGCGCCGAGCACGCCCTGTTCTGACTCCCGGACGCCCGCCAGACTCCCGAGCCACCGAAGGCCCACGCGATGGACGAGACGACACAAGACCGCAGCACCACCAGGACCCCGAGCCGCCGAGGAGCCGCCACCCCCAGCCGGGACGGCGTCCACCGACTCAGCGTTCCCCTCCACCCCAGGCTCAGCGCGACCGAGCTGATCCGCGTACTCCTCGCGGCCCCCGGGGAAACCGACCTCTCCGCCCTCGACCCGGTAGGGGTCCGGTCGCTCATCGCCGACGTGCTCACCCAGCACGGCTATGACGTACTCGAACGATCGCCGTACTACCCGGAGCTCGACCACCACCAGGACGCCCGCCGCGCGGTACGCCGCGCGTACGGGCCCCGTTTCCTCGACGCCCCCGACGAACAGGCCGTGCTCGCTGACCCACTCCGCGAAGTGCTCGCCGCCGGAAGCAGGAAGCCGTGACCGCCACCGTCGCCGAGCCGAACGGAGCATGGGCACGGCAGACGCACTACTGGCGAGTGCGCAACGCGCGGACACGCCACCGCCCCGAGAGCGCCGGTCATACGTGGCACATCCAGCCCGGACACCCCGGCGGCGCGTACTGCGACCTCGGCCACGAACTGGACCCGCCCGCACACCACACCCCGACCCTGCTCTCCCGCAGCCGGCCGACCCGCCGCCGTCGGGACGAGCAGGAGTTCCGTGGCGGGTGCCTCGCGTGCGAATGGGAAGGCCCCGTGCACTCCGGCGACGGGTTCGGGGACGGTGACAACGAGGCGGTGGAAGACGCGCACGACCACTGTTTCCCTGGGTGGCGGACGCTGCCGCCGATCACCACGGTCGAGGACAGGTGGGCCGTCCCGCGGAGCCGGAGCCGCTGGGCTCAGCTCATCGCCCAGTACCCGGCGGGATGGGTGGACCGGGGCGCCCCCGTCGTGGCGTGGTGCCGGTACCGCCGCGAAGCGCACGCTCCGCCGCACGCGGGACGCCCCCGCTACGAACTCCACGTAGCCCGGTCATCCAACGACCGGGGCCGACCCCCCACAGATCAGGGGGCCCTCTTCTGATGACCGCCGTCGTCCGGATCAGATCCCCGCCCCGCTCAACCCGAAGGTGGTTTAATTACTCCGCCGTCAGCGGAGCGGGCAACCTCCGACCGGCCGCGCGTCCCACGGGGCGCCACACACCCCAGACAACAGATGACGGCCAGCGCACAAGGGCAACAAGGCGCTGGCCGTCGGTGTCTCTCTCACCAGAAAGACCACACCATGCTATGTGACCGACACCCCGACTGTCCCCAGCCCGGCGACATCGCCCAGCTCACCAGGGGTAACAGCATCGGCGCCGATCCCGGCGACAGCTTCGTCATCGTCGAGGACTTCCCCCCGACCGGTCGGCACCTCGTGCTCAACCTTCCCGTCGACCACCCCGGCCGCGCCGACTGGGCCGCCGCCGTCCCCCTGGCCGACATAGCCACCCTCACCCGGCTCGAACCGGCAGGCAGCCGTACGTGGGCGCCGGCCTCGGACCCGGACGACATCCTGTGACCGCGCCGAGCGGTCGCGACCCCGACCAAGAACAGGAGGCGACCGTGTCCCCCAAGACCGGCCGCACGCTCTACTCACGCGCGGGCCTGCGCAAGGTTCACGGCATCAGCGAGCCCACGCTTCAGAACCTATGGAGCGACCGGGAGAACAACGGGCACCCGCCTGCGAAGACCGTTGACGGCGTCATGCACTGGGACGGCGACGAATGGGCGACGTGGCACCACGAGCTTCAGCGGCAGCGCGCCGCCGCGAACACCACCAACCCGCCGAAGCTCGACGGTGACCCCGAAGAGATGGTCGGCCCGGCCGAAGCCGCGAAGGTCTGCGGGTTCGCCGACTCCGCCACCATCTCCCACTACGTCAAGAACCCGCCCGAGGGGTGGCCCGCCCCCGACGACTGGGACAAGCTCCCGACGAGGGACCGCCCGAAGTGGAAGCGGTGGCGGCTGTGGCAGTACCTCGCGGACCGCAAGGGCCGCGGGCACGCCGGCGGACGCACCGCGGGTCGCAAGGGCCTGGCCTACCCCTACCAGGGAGACGAGCGGCTGACTCTCGCCCGGCAGGCCATCGCGGCGAACCCCGGCGCAAAGAACGCCGAACTGATCCCGCAGCTCCAGGGCCAGACAGAGAAGACCTACTCCCGCCCGACCTGGAATCTGATCCTCAAGTCCGCCCGCGAGCACCCCGAGGAGTGACCCGTGCCCGACACCCGCTGTCCGCGCTGCGGCGGCCCGCTCGGTGAACGGCCCGCACGTTCTCGGCTGACCACCGACCGCGAAGTCCTCATCTGCACCACATGCGGTACGGACGAGGCCGTACGCGAAGCGCACGGTCAGGCACCGGTGCCGTTCGGCGAATGGCCCCTGAACACATAACCGTCGGCCACAAGGCCATCCGGCGACATGACGAAGGTCCCACCTCCATCCGGAGGGGGGACCTTCGTCATGTCGCCAGGCGCTGGAGGGTCGGGCAGGGCCCAACCAAGACCGCTCGACCCGGCACCTGGGCGACGGATCAGAGACTACGAGCCGTCCGTCGGTCGGGGGCCCGCTCCGCCTTCCGGCCGATCACTCGGCTGCGGTGGCGAAGTCTGACGTCCGGGCTCGTACGCCGGGGAGTCCCAGGCCATCCAGTACGGGCCCGACAACTCAGCGAACTGGCGGGGAGGCGCCGAAGGCGGGGTGTGCTCCATATGCGGGCCAACGACTCAGCGGCCTACCGGTACCGCGCCGACATCCGATCGTCATACCGCCTCGGCACGTACCGCGCCGCAGCCCGCGCATCTCGCACAGAGGTAACAGTCCAACCGGAGATCAGGCTCCAGGAGCCTGATTCGCAGGAGCCACCAGGCCGCTCCGAGTTGTCCGTTCACGTTTGTTGTTGCATAGCGCCTCGTCGTTGAGCTGGGACGTGCAGGGATGACTTGGGCTGTGCGGCTCGTTGTCGCGCAGTTTGAGTTTGCATATCCGAGTCGATTCGGGTGCTGTGCCAGATCGCTCCCTCGACGCGTTCGTAGGCCGGGGCCCAGGCGCGGACGAGGGCGGGCTTGATGTGGATGTGGCGAAGCAGGGTGGACCCGGCTTTGCGGTTCCGGTCGAACCAGGTGGCGCCCTTCTCGTGACGTCGGATGGTGCTGCCGTGGAGGGCCGGGACAACTCCCTTGATCCGAGCGGGGGTGTAGGTGTTCAGCGGCTTGGAGGGCGGCCGCCAGGAGTCGGCTTCGGCCCAGTGCGCTATGGCATCGCCGCCGTAGTCGCGGTCGTGGTAGGGGTAGGTGAAACGGCGGCTGATCTCGCGGTCGAAGCGGCGTCGTTCGTCGGGGGTTCCGTCGGCGAGGCGGCGCCAGTGGGGCGACGCGATGATCGCAGCGAGGTTCACGGCCTCGGGATAGACCGCGGCGAACAGTCGTGAAGCGCTGTAGGTGCTCAACGCGCGTTCGGCCGGTATCAGCACGTGCGCGCGGGCATCCCAGGTGTGCCAGACATGCCAGGGGTCCTCGGGCGGGCGGATGGCGTCCCAGGCGTGTCCGCAGAACGACAGCGCGGTGAGCACGGCGTCGAAGGTGTTGGCCCAGCCGTGGCGGTGCAGGAGACGCAGGTGCCGGCGCTGTGCGTCGACGACGGCGGGGAGCGCGTGGAGGTCCGCGGTCTGGTTGATGTCGGGCGGGCCGATCCAGATGCGGTGGCGGGTGCAGACGTAGCGGTGGTGCGGCAGGAGCCGGGTCACGGTGCCGCCGGGGTGCCGGGCGTCGCAGCGCGGGCAGCCGGTCTGCGGCTGGTGGCGGAACATGGCCCAATCAGGCTGCGGGTCACGTAGTTCCGGCAGGGCCCCGGCGAGTTGGTGGACGCTGCGGCCGGTGAGCGCGGCGAGTCGTTCGGGGACCACGACCCTGCGGAGGCCGCCGGAGGGCTCGCGGGTGGTGACCGTGGTCCACAGATGGTTGATGTCGAGGCCGTGCAGGGTGGCGAGGCGGCTGATGTAGGAGGCGGCGATCTCGTGCCGGGCGGGCGGGACCGGGTCGGGCAGTGTGCGAACGAGCATCAGGCCGCGCGCCTCCGGCGGACGGACGGCTTGGCGGGCGCGGTGAGCTTCTCGGACTGCTCGGCGGCGTAGTCGATGGGGACGATGTCCAGGAGGTCTTCGGTGATGCGTTCGCTGCCGTCCTCGATGGCCAGCACGGCGGCGCCGCGGATGAGTTGGGAGAGGCTGCCGATCATGCCGCCGGTGCGGTGGAAGAGGTACTCACTCAGCCCGGTCAGTGTGCCCGGGACGTGCTCGTGGAGGCAGAGCATGGATTCGAGGGTTCCCACCAGGGCCCGCCAGGCATCCTGGTCCGCCTCGGCGGCGTGGGAGAACGGGGCGGCGGGGATGACGACGAAACGCCCGGCGAGCTGGCGGCCGCGGGTGCCGGAGAACAGGCCCTGGGATTCGATGTCGATGCCCGCGTAGGCGAAGGTGGCGGGCAGCCGCTCGGCGAAGTACTTCAGCTGGTCGGAGGCTTCGGCGCCGGACCGGGTTGCCGGATTGAGATTGTGCAGCTCGTCCAGGAGCACGAGGTCGACATGGACATGTGCGGCCGTCGCGCAGACCGCGTCCACGATGTCGGTGAGGTTGGCCCGGGTGGGGAAGGTGAGGCCGAAGAAGCGGGCGAACTCCATCGCGAGCATCTTCGGTGTGGCCGCAGGCGGGACGGTGACGTAAAGGACCGGCAGCCGGCTGGCGTCGCGGGGATGCCGTTTGCGGGTGGCGAGTTCGTGGGCGCGTCCCAGCTGGGACAGGGCGGTGGTCTTCCCGGTGCCGGAAGCGCCGCTGACGATGATGCCCCGGCGGGCGGAGATCTGCTGCCGGTTGAGCTGGACCAGCAGCCGCGCGGTCGCGATGACCTTGCGGATGGTCGGGGTGTTCACCAGCGGGAGATCGGCGTGATAGGCCCGCCGCGCGTCGCCCTCGCGCATCCGTTCCCGCCCGCTGAGCGCGGCCCGCTCGGCAGCCGGCAGCAACCGGGGCGGAACGGGCTCGTGCTCGGCGAAACGACGCCAGCCTTCCTTCGTGGTCAGCGGGCTGTCCGGTGGCGCCTGCTCGGTGTCCGGGTCGGGCATGCGGGACTGGGCGGGCGTTCTCATAGCCACCTTTCGGCTTCTGCGTGGGCGTCGAAGACACCGAACGGGATCACCTCGGCGGGCGGCTTCGCCTCCGGCTCCGGTGTGATCTCCGGTTCGGTCCTGGGTTCGGTCTCGGGGACGGTAGGGGGCCGGTGGGCGGCGGCCGCGGTGCGGGTGCGGCCCACCACCTTGGCCGTGCGTTTGTCCGGACCCAGCTCGGCGCGGGTCAGCAGCTGGTCCAGGACGCGGGCGACGGCGGCTTCGTTGGTGTTGTCCAGGCCGGCCTCGGCGGCAAGACGGCGGGCGTGGCTCCAGGTGAAGTCCGCGAACGGCGCGTTGACCAGGGGAAGCTGGACCCAGGGGATGGTGATCCAGCCGTGCTGGGTGCGGACGAAGACCTGGGACAGGTCGTAGGGGTCGTAGTGCACCTCCCAGAGCCCGCGTTTGGCGGTGATCCCGGAGTGCTCGCGCCGCCAGGGACCCAGGTCCGCGCTGTCGTAGGTGCGGTATCCGATCCGGATGCCGTAGTCGTTGACCGCCCGCCAGGCCACCGGCAAAAGTTCCAGGTAGTCCTCGCCCCGCAGTACCAGCGGCAGATAGCCGCTGGCGGCCACCAGCGAGGCGTACTTGTCGTTCGGCGACATCGCCTGCTTCGGCCGGTAGGGATCACGCAGAGCGTCATGCGGCCTGGCCTGCCACCCGGCCAGAAGCCACTCGTCAAGAAGGCCCTGGAGCTCAGGGATCGTCCAGACCGCGTCCGCCTCCACCCGGTCCCCGCGGCGGGAGACGTTGGGCCCGGTGTAGCCGGGAAGGTGCTGGACGAACAGCGAGTTGATCGCGGAAAACGTGGCCTCCACGATGGCCTTATCGCGAGTCGTCGACTGCACCCGATCGGGACAGTCGGCCTGGATTTGTGCGGGTCACGCACCGGTTCCACCCGTGGTTCGGGAAGGAGTTCGCGTTCGTGGATCGTCGGCATACCTGGGACGAGGACCGGGTCTCGATGGTCGGTGAGGACGGGGCGGTGACCTCGCTGCCTGCGGCGTGGACCGATATTGACCCTGTCGATCCGTTCGTGGTGCTGGCCGCGGGACGCTGCCCGTTCCGCATCACGGATCTGCTCGCCGTCGCGGATCACCTGGATGCCCTGAAGGTTCGAGGTGTCGGCGGATCGGCGCCGTGAGCGTCGCCTGATCCACGCCGTCACCGGGCTTCACTGGAAGGCGGGGCGCGCGAAACTCGTCGGCGGTAGCGCGTTTCACCTGCTGGTTTGCCTCCGTGCGCCCCGTCGGCGGCCTTGGCCGCCGACGGGGTCGGCGCGAACCTGATGACAGGAATTTGGGCAGAGAGGCGACTGATGACGACGATGGTGGAGGACCCGAAGGTGGCGGCGCTGGTGGCGACCCGGTCGCTGAACCCGCGCCCGGAGAAGGTGACCGACGTGGTGTTTCTGGCCTCGCGGTTCTGCGACGCCAGGGACGTGGTGCAGGTCAAGTACGAGATGGTGCGCCGGGTGCGGATCGACAAGGTGCCCGTCACGCAGGCGGCCCGTGCCTTCGGGTACTGCCGTCAGGCGTTCTATGAGGTCGCCGCTGCCCTGGACGCCGGCGGCCCGAGCGCCCTGGCCGCCGGGAAGCCGGGCCCTAAGGGTCCGCTGAAGCTCACCGAGGCGGTGATGGTGCAGGTCGAGGGCTGGCTGGCGACCGATCCGGCCCTGAAGTCCCGGGAGCTGGCCGAGCGGGTGGAGGCCGTCTTCGGCTTTCCGGTCCATCCGCGGTCGGTGGAACGGGCACTGGCTCGTCGGCGGGAGTCCAGCGACCCGGAGGAGCCCATAGTCCGGTCCTGAACCGGACGTTGCCGCGGGCGTTGAGAACTACGAGCGTCTGCGCGGGGCGTCCGCTGGGCCGCGGCACGGGCTCGCGGTGCTGGCCGCCAAGGGTCTGGTCACGTTCCTGCGGGTGACCGCCGCCCTGGTGAGCGCCGTCCCGCGACGGCTTCCGGTCTCGGCGGCGCCACCGAGCCTGCCGGGACCGGTGGAGCCGGAAATCATCCGTGTCTGGTCCCGAATGGTCCTGGCGCATGCCCCTTGACCTGCGCGATTCACGTACTGGAGTGGGAGATGGATGAGCAACTGTTCGGGCCCGCGCTCAAGGTGACTGCTGATCATCTGACCCGGGACGCGTATCTCTATGTCCGCCAGAGTTCGATCAAGCAGGTCCTGCACAACACCGAGTCGACGGTGCGGCAGTACGGGCTCAAGAGCCGGGCCATCGCGCTGGGCTGGCCCGCCGACCGGATCATCGTCATCGACACCGACCAGGGCCAGTCCGGCGCCACCGCCACCGACCGGGAGGGCTTCCAGCGTCTGGTCACCGAGGTCGGCATGGGCCACGCCGGAATCGTGCTCGGCCTGGAGGTATCCCGCCTCGCGCGCAACAACACCGACTGGCACAGGCTCCTGGAAATCTGCGCGATGTCCGGGACGCTGATCCTGGACGAGGACGGCCTCTACGACCCCTGTGATTTCAACGACCGGTTGCTGCTGGGTCTCAAAGGATCAATGTCAGAGGCGGAGTTGCACCTGCTCAAGGCACGTCTTCGGGGCGGACAGCTGTCCAAAGCCCGGCGCGGGGACCTGATCAGTCCTATTCCGATCGGCTTGGTCTACGACCCTTCGGGCAAGGTCGTACTCGACCCCGATGCCGCGATCGTCGCCGCGATCCGCGCGGTCTTCGACTACTTCGACGCCACCGGCTCGGCCACCGCTGTGGTGAAGGCGTTCAACCACGACGGTCTGCGACTGCCCCGGCGACTGAAGCACGGCCCGGACAAAGGGAAGGTCGTCTGGGCGCCGGCCGCGCATTCACGGATTCTGAAGATCCTGCACAACCCGCGCTATGCCGGAGCGTTCTTCTACGGCCGCTACCAGCACAAACGCAGCCCCGGCAGCGGGAAGAGCGGGCCACAGCTGCGACCACGCGAGGAGTGGATCGCGCTCTTCCCAGGCCACCACCCCGGCTTCATCACCTTCGAAAAGTACGAGGCCAACGAGGCCAAACTCGTCGCCAACGCCACCGCTCACGGGAAAGACCGACGGCACGGCCCGCCGCGCGAGGGCCCCGCCCTGCTGCAGGGCATCACGGTCTGCGGGATCTGCGGACGCCGCATGACCGTGCGCTACCACCAGCGCAAAGACCGTGTCGAGCCCGAGTACGTCTGCCAGGCCAGAGGCATCGAGCACGGCAACCCCGTCTGCCAGCGCGTTCACGGCGCCGGCGTCGACGCCGCCGTCGGACATCTGCTGGTACAGGCACTGACCCCGCTCGCGCTGGAGGCCGCCCTGGCCGTCGCCGAGGAACTGGCCACCCGCGCGGACGACGCCGACCGGCTGCGGGCCGCCACCGTCGAACGTGCCCGCTACCAAGCCGACTTGGCCCGGCGCCGCTATCTCGCGGTCGACCCGGACAACCGCCTGGTCGCCACCAGTCTGGAGGCCGACTGGAACGCCTGTCTGCGTGAACTCGCCGAGGCCACCGACACCTATGAGAAGACGAAAGCCTCCGGCATCGGCGCCCTGGATGACACTCAGCGGGCCCGAATCACCGCTCTGGCCAGCGACTTCCCGAAACTGTGGAACGACCCGGCCACCCCGGTGCGGGAACGCAAACGCCTGGTCAGGCTACTGATCACCGACGTCACCCTGGCCCGCGCCGAGCAGATCACCGCGCACGTCCGCCTCCGTGGCGGCCAGGAACACACCCTGACGATGCCCGTTCCGCTGGCGTCCTGGCAGATCCGCCAGACTCCACCGGAAGTCGTCACCGCCATCGATCAGCTCCTGGACGACCACACCGACGGCCAGATCGCCAAGATCCTCACCGACCGCGGCCACCTCAGCGGCAGCGGACACCCCCTCCAGGCCCGGATCATTCAGCACATCCGCACCGCCCACCGTCTCCTCAGCCACCCCCAACGACTGGCCGACCTGGGCATGGTCAGCCTGCGCGAGATCTCCCGCCGCCTGGAAGTACACCCCAAGACCGTCAAGAAGTGGCGCGACGACGGACTGCTGAGCGGCCGCCTGGCCAACGACAAGGGCGAGTACCTATACCACCTGCCCGACCCCGACTTCACCCGCCCCCGCACCGGCCGACCACCGGCCTACGAACTGGTCGACAACCCAACACCCGCCGCATCAACCGAAAGAGGCGCAGTATGAACCCCGAGGTTTGTCGGTCGGCGTGCGCGGCCTTGATCTTTGGACCGTGACGCCGAGACGTTCGCAGGCCCGGATGAAGGTGTCCGAGATGAACACCTTCCCGCCGTCGATGACGACGGTGTCCGGAACGATCACCGGCTTCGCGGCGGCCTGTTCCATCCGCGCGTCCACCTCCAGCAGCCGCCGGTGCGGCATCCGCGAGGCCGCCATGCGAAGCGAAGCGGACCAGCCCGGCCGCATCGGCTCGGGCACCAGCATCCGCGCCAGCAACAGCGAGGCGTCCACCGCCTTGGTGCCCACCGGCCGCAACACGGCCGCGCAGATCGTGCGGGAAGCGACATCGATCGCGATCGTGAGGTCCGCGCGGGCGGTGAGCCCGGAGTCCAGCACCACCATCACATCCAGCGGCGTGGAGTCGATCTGCACCTGTTCCCCGGGCCGGGCCGCGAACGTCGGCGTGAACGGCCCCTGGGGCCGGTTGGCGGTCTGCCGGCGGGTGACCGCCGAGCCGAAGGTATGCCGCCCGGTGGCCAGCGCGTCGACGAGCTTGTAGAAGGTGTTCTTGCTCGGCAGCGGCACCACCCCCGGCCCGTAGGTGGCCTCCACCATCTTCACCACCCGCCGGATCAGCCGCGAACGGGTCCCCGTCGAGATGTTCGTCTCCGCCTCGATGGCCTCCCGGACCGCCGCGACCAGCCGGGCATCCGACCGCCCGGTCGCCTCCACCAGCCGCACCGCCCGCTGGTCGACCAGCCCCCACACCCCCTGTTGGGCATAGCGCGACCGCTTGCCCTGCACGGTGCGAAGACTCACCCCCAGCTCAGCCGCCTTCGCCTCCGCCCGCTCCACCAGCGAACAAACCGCCGGGTCGTACTCGGGCCGTGGCAAAACACCCGGCCCGGCACCGGGTGGCAGCCCGGTCTCGACCTCCACCACGTGGCCTTCCCACTCCCGGGCCGCCGCCTGCACCGCTTCCGGCAGCGTCGCCAGCAGCCCGAACGGTTCCAGCGCGGGCAATGGCTCGGTGCCGGTGACCGAGAACCCTGGCGAGGCCATCAGATACGAGGCCAGCACCACCGACTCCGTCCCGCCGGCCGAGCGCAGCCGCACTGACGTCCCCACCAGAGCCACCACCTGGTGGTCACCGTCATCGAAGGTCACCCAGTCGCCGGGCCGCAGCACCGACGTCCTCTCACCGGCCATCAGCCCACCCCCAGTGACACGACCGATTCGGCGTGCAGCGGCGCCGCCACATCCACCACCAGCTCGTGCAGCCACAACAGGTGGAACAGCACCGGCAGCACCGCGATCGGGTCCCCCACCATCACGGCGCCGTCCACCAGCGGCAGCGGCTCGGCGAACACCTCCCGCAGCCCGGAGGCGACCGGCTCCACCAGGTGCCGGGGATGCCGGTAGCCCGCCAGCCACCGCACATTGCCGACCACGATCTCGTCAGGGGCTCCCACCAGCCGGAATTCCCACCCCACCTGGTCACAGGCGGCCTGCGTCGCCTCGAACTTCATCCAGTCCCTCGGCTTGCGGCGGTCCGCGGGACGGCAGTCGATCACGATCGCCGTACCGTCGTCGCGGCGTGCGAAGTAATCCGGCGCATGCGAGATGCCCTTGCCCGTCTCCGCCGCCCAGAACAGCCAGAACGGCTGCGAGGACACCCCCACCACCGACGGGTCGAAGTCCAGCAGCATCACGTGATCGCGCTCAAGCCACGACTCGTACCCGATGTGCCCGCCGGCGGTCGACGACCACCACAGGCCCGGCAGATGCCGCTGGCCCTTGTACGACTTGAACTCGCGTACCGGCACCGCGTCCTCGAACCGCACCGACCACACATCCGCCAGCGGGCGCCGGAACT
The DNA here is from genome assembly GCF_051131715.1 of Streptomyces sp. A5-4. NCBI lineage: Bacteria > Bacillati > Actinomycetota > Actinomycetes > Kitasatosporales > Streptomycetaceae > Streptomyces > Streptomyces sp. A5-4. Next base: position 3,948,595 of record NZ_CP178591.1, read on the forward strand.
CCGACCCGCCCGGGTCGATGTACCCGACCTCGAACCCCTCCGGTGGCGGCCCTGTCACCCCGCCCGGAACCACACCCAACGCATGAACCACAGACAGCTAACCCCACACCCAGATGCAAGGTCACGCTGACCTATGCAAGATCACATGCAGATTAAAGCTGACCTATGCAAAGTTCACCGCTACAGGACACGAGTGACCGAGGTTTCCCCTCGTTGATCATGATCTTGAATTTCGAGGACCAAGGTATCGTCACTTCGTGACGATACAATCAGCCAAGACGACCGAATCTGACCGGATGAGAGCGGGGGGTGAGCGGGCCGATGGGGTGGGTGACCATGATCGGCCCGTCCGACGAGCAGGTTGAGTACCGCCTTACCGGCGGCCACGGATGCGGGAAGTCCGTAGCGGTCGACGCGGCCCCTCTCGTCGCCGCCATCGAGGCCAAGGCCGAAGCCGCCGGTGCCCCCGTCGCCTCCCTTCTCGCCAACCGCGAGGCCAAGCGCGCCTTCTTCCGCGCCCGCGGACTCCTCCGCAGCAAGGGCACGGCGCGGTTCACCGGGTTCGACGCCGTCGAAGTCGCCGCCGCAGCCGGGCTCGACGCCCGCGACCTCTACGGCGAACAGGCCCTTCCCCCACGGCCCGCCGACGGACAGGTGGACTACCACCTGGACGCCAGCGAACGCCCCCTGGTCTGGATCGGAAACGGTCTCACCGAGTTCGACATCACCCCCGGCAGCGTCCTCGCCCCCGAGCAGTTCCCGGCCGCCCGGCGCCTCATGCACGGCGAAGACCCCCGGGCCGGGCAGACCCTCGTGGAACCCAAGCTGGCCATCGCGCCGGCCGCCAAGCTCCCCGCCGCCCCACTGGCCCGCGCCATCCGCCGCGCCGCCGCCGAACGCAGCGTGAACCCCGCCTCGCTGCTGGACTCCAAGCGTAAGCAGGACGCCTTCCGCCGGATGGAGAGCCAGCTCAAGCGGTTCGGGGAGTCGCACCGCGTCCCCGTCTCGACGGTGCTGAAGCTCGCCGACGCCGTCGGCATCGACGCAGTCGACCTCTACGGCGAGGACGTGGTGGAGAAGGCCGTGGCCGCCGAGGCGGGCGGCCACTTGGACGCCCGTGCGCTCCTGCGCGCGGTCGAGGTCCGCGCCACCGAGACCGGACAGCAGCCCGCCGACCTGTTCGACGCCGCGTCCATGAAGCGCCGGTACGTCCAGACCGAGGGCGAAGGTGCACGTCGTCTTCGGGATCTACCGATGGACGTGCGTGAAGCCGTCGCGATGGCCAAGGCAGCGGGACTCGCGCCCGAGGACGTGTGGGACGCTGAGGAGATCAAGGCCGCTCTCCTCGAAGGCCGCGTGCAGGTCGGCAACTTCGGTGCCGACGTCACCTTGGACTTGGCGAAGTCGAAGTCCGCTTTCCTCGCCTACGCGCCCGAGGAGATCGCCGCCCAGGTCGAGGGCATCTACACGGCCGCCGGCCGGGAGTCCATCGGCGCCCTGGAACGGTGGACGGCGTACGCCATGCGCGGTCACCACGGCGACGGCGACGAAGCGGAGACCGTGACGACGAGCGGGTTCTCCGGCTGGATGATGGTCCACCGCGCCGCCCGCCCTGTGGACGGCGCCCCGTACGGTGACCCCCACTTCCACCTGCACTTCACCCTGGCCAACATGGTCAAGGGCAACGACGGCAAGTGGTCCACGATGGCCAGCGGGGGCCGCGACCTCCACCGGCACACCCGCGCGACCCAGTCCCTTATGAACGCCCGCATCCGCCGGGAGCTGACCGACACGTTCGGCATCAGCTTCCGCCGAGAGGAGCGGACCGGCGCGTGGGAGATCGCAGCGATCCCCGAGTCCACCATCAAGCTCTTCAGCAAGCGCGACAGCCAGGTCCGGGAACTGCTGACGAAACTCGGCATCGACTACGACAGCGCCACGACCCGGGAGCGCACCGCCGCCTCCACCGCGTCCAAGGCGGCGAAGAACGGCGAGGCCGCCGGAGTCGAGGACGACGTACTGCGCGCCTACTGGCAGGCCGAAGGCCGCGCTGCCGGTGACGACCCCGACGCCATCGCAGCCAGCGCGATGGAGCGGGACCGAGCGGACCAGAACCCGTCTCTGGACGAGCTGTGCGCCCAGGTCTTCGACCCCAAGACCGGCCTGACCAGCCACTCCAAGGACTTCACCCACGCCGCCGCCATCGCCGCCGTGCTGGACGCCCTCCCGTACGGCGTCGCGGACGCCGCGGAAGCCGAACAGCTCACCGCTTCCGTCCTCCGGCACGTCGGGTACGCGGTCCAGCTCAACCCGAAGGGTGCCCAGCACTTCACGCACGCCGACCGGTACACCACGGCGGATGTCGTGGCGGCGGAAGCTCTGATCGTCTCCGAGGCAACGAACCGGCTCGGCACTCAGGCCGCCGTCGTCAGCAACGACACGGTCGACATGGCCTTGTCCACCGTCGAGGCCCAGCACGGTGGCACCTTCGCGTTCTCCGACGAACAGCGTGCCGTTCTCGAACGGCTGCTTACGGCCGGGCACGGAATCGACGCCGTGGTGGGCATCGCGGGATCGGGCAAGACCACGATCATGGACACTGCCCGGCAGGCGTGGGGGGCCCACGGTCTCGTCATCGCCGGCGCGAGTACAGCCGCCGTCGCCGCCGCGAACTTGCGGGCCGAGGCGGGCATCGAGTCCCGCACCCTCGCATCCTGGCTCACCGGCATCCGTGCCGGTGGCACCGGCCTCACCGGCGTGGACGTGTTGGTGGTGGACGAGGCCGCGATGTGCGATGACCGCGATATCGCCGAACTCCTCACCCACGCCGCGGAAACCGGGACGAAGATCGTCGGCATCGGTGACCCCAAGCAGCTCCACTCGCCTGGCATCGGCGGCAGCTTCGCCGCCGTGCACCACATCGTCGGCGGGCTCACCCTCGGCCAAAACTTCCGCCAGAAGGACATGGTCGAACGCCGGGCCCTGGAGCTGTGGCGCGACGACAACCGCGTGGAAGCCCTCCGTACCTTCGCCGGAACCGGCCGCGTGCACGCCCTCGCGGACAGGGACGCCACCCTCGCGGCGATGCTCACCATCTGGGCCGACAAGCGCGCCGCGCACACCGACGACCACACCGCCGTGCAGCAGCTCCTCATGCTCGCCGCGACCAACGAGATCGTGGAGGAACTGAACGTCGGGGCCCGCGCCCTGCGGAAGGAGAACGGCGACCTCACCGGTCCCGAGCACGTCTACGCGCTGCCCGGCGGTGGCGAGCTGACCCTGTCCGTCGGTGACCAGGTCCTCCTTCGGATCAACGACTACCGGGGGAAGAAGAGCCGAGGCGCGAGCGAAGACGTCCTGAACGGCTACCGCGGAATCGTGCGCGCCGTGGACGAGGAACGCCGGGTGTTGGTCGAGTGGCGCGAGAAGACCGCCGACGGCCACCGTGACGTTGCCGAATGGGTTGACGCCGACTACATCGCGCAGGGCGGACTCAGCCTCGGATACGCGATCACTGGCCACAAGTCGCAGGGGCTCAGCGTCCAAGAGGCCCTGGTCTATGGCCCCGGAGCCCAGGCGAACGCGCTCTACACGATGATGAGCCGCGACAAGAAGGAGTCCCACCTCTTCCTGCCGCTCTCGGTCTACGAGACCGACGCCGACCGCGCCCGCAGCGGCGACGCCGTCACCGAGCAGGAGCAGCTTGACCGTGCTGTCGCGGGCCTCATCCGCGAGATCGAGAACGGCACCGAGGAGCGCATGATCCTCACCGAACTCCCGAAGAACGCGGTCCCTGCCCACGTCCGCCAGGCCGTAGCGGATCTGCCGATCCCGCGTGGCCCTGGTGCGGGAGAACTGCATGATGCGGACGCCCCCGGAGAAGCCGCAGAGCCCGAGGCCCGATCTACCCCCGCCACGGCCGGGCGCCACGAGGAGCTGACCACTCCTCCTGAAGCCGCGCCGTCGGCTGAGCGTCCGTACGCCCACCTCAGTAATTCAGCCCTGCGCGACGCTGAGCGCAAGGCGGTCACGGCAGCGCGCGCCACCGGCACGGCGGCCGGGAAGGCGGAGGCCGCCGCCGATCGTGCCGAACGGGAGGCTGCTGCGGGATCAGGCCCCAACTCGCTCGCGCTCCAACGCCGTCATCAGGACGTTGCCGAACGGGCCGTGGCCATTCGCGAAGTCCGAGCGCTGGGCGGCACGATCGCTGATCGCACCGCCCGACTGAACGGCACGCAGGCCGGTATCGAAGATCTCGAACAGCAGCTGGCCGCGACGGGCCGTTTCGGGCGCTCGGCGCTCCGCGGTGACGAGCGTGCTGCGGTTGAGGCGGACCGCAAGGCACTACTTCGTACCCGTGAGGAGACCGGACAGGAGCTGGAGCAGATGAATACGCGGCTCCAGGAAGTTGCCGGGCAGGCCGGACCCGTCAGTGAACACGAAGCTGTGCTTACGGAAGCGGGCATGCCTCAACAGGAGAAGGCCGCGCTGCTTCGGCGGGCCAAGACCAAGGACAACGAGGCAGCCAAGCAGCTTCGGGCCGAGGCCATCAAGGCTCGCAGCACTGCTCGCGGCGCGGACCATCGAGTGTCTGGCCTTCAGAAGGAGGCGAGCCTGCGAACCCAGCGCGGGGGTCAGCACGTCGAAGCTGATGGGTCCGTAGCACCGTCACCTGCGACACCCGAGTCCTCGTACGCCAACCGAACCGCGATGGACTACACACAGCCCGGCCCACCGCCGGACAGCGCTCAGGACGCACCGCCCGTGTAGAAGGTGCCTGAAACTGCCTAGGTCGGCGGAGCGAAGGCCGCGTTGTCGGGCATCCGGACGCGGAACACGTCGGGGATGGTGCCCATGAGCCAGAGCCGGCGTGTCACGTGCACAGTGCCTGTCGGATCGTCCAGCAGGACGTAGCGGGACTCCTCGTCTCCTACGTAGCCGATCTCGGGCGGGAACCCTTGTTCCTCGGTCCACGACAGGTAATGGACGCCGTCGATCCGAAGGGCACGACGGCCGTCCGGGTCTTGGTCGCCGAGCATCGTGTACCCCAGGCACATCAGCCAGAAGTCACACGAGCTGCACACCCGATACGCAGCCATCCGCGCGCCGACACCTCGGATCTGCCGGTCTGTCCCCTTGTTCGGGCACAACTTGCACTGAAACAACTGGTACACCTCGGGTGTACGGGCCCGCCTCATGCGCCGGAGGCGGCGGGCCTGCGCCGGACATGCTTGCACCGGACACCGCGCTCGATGTCCTGGAGCGAGGGTTTACGGGACGCCCCGCAGTCGGTGCACTCGCTCGGCCAAGGCATCGAGCGGGCACCGGGGTAAGGCCCCTTCGGCTCGTAGCCGGCCGCACGCATCACCTCCGTGGCCTCCCGCTCATCGGCGGTGACCTGGGTGGTGGGCGGGGGCCCAGAGACGGGCGGCGGGAGCTCGAAGCTCTGTGGGTGTCCCCCGAACAGCAATCCGAGGCTCACCCATTGCTTGTGCCGCGATGGAACGGTCATGGCAAGTCCTATCTCGCACGACTATGGGTCGCTTCGCCTGGGCCTCCAGCTAGTGGCCCCCTGCGGTTCACACGGCTCGCGGCCGACCTATGTCCCGCTTTCCTGGTGCAGGATTGCCGCCCTCGCTGCCCAGGCCAAGACGCTCTGTCCCCGCATGGACAGTCCAAGCCGGTTCCAGTGAAAGATCACGTGATAGCTGAGCACCTGCCTCAGCCCCCGGTCGAGTGTCCCGTCCTGTACGGCACGGCGGAGTTCCTGCCCCGTGCTGCGGAAGGCGGCGGCCCAGTCGGCGACGGGTTCCAACAGCCCGCCGGGGCGCAGCAGGACATCACTGTCGGCGAAGAGCAGTGGCCGGATCTCCTGCGCGCGGGCGTCGAGCCGGTCTGCCGGGACGTCGCTGACGGCCGATCGGTGCTCTTCCGTGATGACGCGGTGCCACACGTCACCTTGCTCGTACCACTCCAGGCCCGCGGCGCGCATCATGATCGTGCAGAGGAGAACGGACAGCTCGCGCGGTCCCACGGCTAGGTCCCCGCGCTGCCTTAGTTGCTGCGCCTCGCGGCTGTCGGTGACGAACAGCGCGTGCGCGGCCGTCATGCTGACCGTGCCCCCGAACGCTGCGGTCTCCGGCTCGTAGATCCCGGGCCACCACCGTTGCAGATGCCCGTCGGAGACGAGACGGTTGAAGCCGTCGCCGAGGGTCAGTTTGGTTCCGGCCTCGGGCTGTAGACGAAGGCGTAGGCGCCAGCAGGGGTGCTTGCGGGTGTACCACCAGCCGCTCATGAGACCCGCGGCCTCTGCTTCCCGAAGCGCGGGGAGCACGTGCGTGGTGAAGGTGGTGTCGGCGTTCGTCCAGTCGGTGAAGTGGAGGTACACCTGCCACCAGTCGGTGGCGGCGGCGTAGCGGGCCAGGGCCCCCCGGCCGGCTTGGTCGTAGACCGCCACGGCGTCGGACAGGATCGTCGGTTCCATCGCGTACTGGGCTGCGACCTCGGGGATCGGCAGGCCGGTGAGGGCAGCGGAGACCGCGCGCTGGATCGCGGTCGGCTCCGTCAAGATCAGTTGATCAAGAGACATGCGTCCCATCCGGAGATCGGGGCCTGCTGTGAGGCGTAGGTGGTGAGGGCGAGCGCGGTACCGGCGTCGCCGTTGATCAGGCCGGACTCGGGAAGGTCCGGCTGGGCGTTCGCTGCGAGGGTGTCGCCGAGGCGCTTCGGGAGGGCCTGAAGGCGGGGGTCGCGGGCATCGGCAGCGGCGCGGGTTGCGGTCTGGTAGATGCCTGCCCAACCGTGGCACAGACCCGAGTCGGTGACGTGGGCGAGCTGTTTGGGGTCGGTCAGGGCGCGGTACAGGGCGTCCTCGTAGAACGCCTGGACGTCGGGGGCACGCAAGGCGAGCCCGGCGAGTTGCCCGGCCCGTGCGATGCCCGTGGTTCCGTAGCACCAGCTCGGCCGGGTGGGAGCGTCGTGGTGCGGGTGCCCGAGGTCGAGATCGCGGCGCGAGATGTGCTCGGGCCACCAGGGACCGGAGGGACTGAGCTGGCACCAGGCGTCAAGGTGTTCGCAGATGCTCCAGATGGCTTCGCGGTGGCCGCTGACGGCGATGCCGCGGCGCATGGCCTGGGCCAGCAGGAGGAGCGGGCCGGTGATGCCGTGGGCGGCGCCGAAGTTGCCGTGGCCGCCCGGGAAGTGGGGGGACTCGCCACGGGCCGGGTCGTGGCGGACCCACCAGCCCGGCAGGCCGCGGCCGTCGGGGACAAGGGGGCGGGTCAGGGCAACGAGGTACTTCAGGACTCGTTCCAGGGGGAGCCCTTCGGGGTCGGTCCGCAGGAGGTACGCCCCGATGCCGGTGAGTCCGTAGAAAAGGTCGTACTCGGCGAACGTGGGCAGGTCGCCCTTGCGGATGCGGGTGAGAGCGGCGTCCACGCGGCGGTGGGTCAGGTCGGTGATGTGCTGGTGCAGGGTCCGGCGCGCCGGTTCGTACAGGTGCTGGAAGGACGGCGGGACGGTGGTGAGGACGAAGCCGAGGGCCGGGGCGCCGAGGAACAGTCCGGCGGTGTCGGCCGCGCTGATGTGCCCGGCTGCTGCGGCAGTGATCCATCGGTGGGCGGGGCGCCAGGAGCCGCCGTGACGGCTGGCCATCTCGATGTGCAGCAGGCTGATTCCGGCGGCGCCGTCGGCGAGGGACTGCACCGCCCAAGGCTTGTCCGGGGGCGGCGGAGCGGGTTGTGCGAGGTGGGCGGTGTACTGCTCCAGGATCGTCGCGGTGGTGGCGGCCGGCGCGGTCATCGGGCCGCCATACGGTGCTGAAGGGCCGCGGTCCGTACGAGCCGGATCGTGGTCTCCTCGGCGCGCGGGTCGACGCCCAGAGCCCGGACGTGGTGCTGGTGCAATAGCGACCGGGCGAGGCCGAGGGGATCACGCTGGCCGGTCAAGGCGTTCCGGTAGGTGTCCACGGCGGCGGCGCGGGCCCGCCATGCTTCGGCGACCGCAGGGCCGCCGGGGAGGGCCGCGAGCGCGGAGACGCCGTCCGGAGCGGCGAGTTCGAGCACCTGGGTACGCAGGGCCCGGTTCAGTCGCCCCGTGCTCTGGGGGAGTTTGCGCACCAACCACTCCTCGGCCGCCGCGTTGTTCGGCGCCAGGGGGGTGACGAGGTGCAGGGCGCTGGCCGCGGCGAGGGCCTGCGGGGCGAAGGCGTCAGTGCGCTCGGTGAGCTGGATCTGCGCGAGGGCGGCGGCGGAGTCTGCGGCGAACACCTGGTGCGCGGCGTCCATGGCTGCCTCGCTGCCGAAGCGCCCGGTCTGCGGCTGGTAGGGAGCCAGGACGAGCCCGGCCGCCAGACCGGTCCCGTGCAGGTTGTCCGCCCAGGTACGAACGTGTTGGGCGGCGGCCCCGTATGCGTCCGGCGGCAGGTGCAGCGTGAGGTCGAGGTGCTGGTCGGCGTCCGGACGGGCCATCTCCCGGTGCCGGGTGAACCACCAGACCGGCGGGGTGTCGCCGAACGCGGAGAGGAGGCTGGGCAGGTGGCGGCTCAGGATCTCGTCGTAGCGGCGCGGGTGGGCGTGGAGCTGCGCGAGCAGGACGTCACCGGCGCCCGGAAGGTGCCGCCCGGGGGTGGGCGGGGCGGCGGGGCGCGGCCGTGACACATCGGCGGTGTCCAGCTGCAACCGGCCCAGAGAGAGCCAGATCTCGTGTGCCCGTCCGATCCAGCCGTGGGCGTCTGCGTCCGGGACTTCGCGCAGCTCAAGACGCCGGGCGTTGTCGAGGTGGGCGCGTAGGGCCCGGCGGTGGACCGGATGGGACAGGTCGAGGGGGAGGCGCTGGTCGTACTCGATGATGGCAACCTGCATGGGGACCCGCAGCCGGTCCCGCCAGGCGGTGAAGGCGCTCTCCCACTCCTCGGTCGAGGCTTTGCGGCCGGGCAGGTCGGCGGCCATCAGCAACCATCGGGCCTGCGTGAGGATGGTGCGGCGGTAGCGCACGCGCGGGAGGAACGGGAGCCGAGCGCCGGCGCCGAAGTCGAACGGCTTGTAGGCGGCGTACCGCCCGTTGGCCACTTCGGCGAGGAACCGGGCCAGTGGTGGTGTCTGTGTCCCGCCTTCCAGGGCGTGCAGAACCCGCACGTCGATGCGCCGGCCGGTGGAGAGCTGCACGAGGTGGAAGCTGCGCGGGCCCGCGGTGACGGCGATGTCAGCGAGAGGGATCGTCGTCTCGTCCGTCTCTTGGTGGCCGGACAGCTCGATGACGTGCGGCAGCAGCCGCGGCGTACGGGTGACGTTCTCGTTGCGGTGGCGGCGCGGCGGGAACACGAGCTGCGCCGTGAGGGCGTCCGGCGCCCCGTGGTACGTGGCGGCGAGCGCGTCCTGATGCTCGGGCGGCAGGACGTGGGCGAACCGGCCGGCCATGCTGCTGCCGGGGCGGGGGACTGCGGTGAGGAGGACATCGAAGGTGCCGCTGGACAGTGCCCGGGTGCTGGGTGAGTGGACTTCGAAGGCGGCCTCCACCCGGGGTACGAACAGCCGCTCGTCCTCTCCGGCGGCCTTCTCCAAGGCGTCGACTATGTCGTCCGTCAGCCGCAGTTCATCGCGGCCGTCCAGGAGGACTTGCTGCATCAGCGCGAGCAGCAGTTCATCGCGGTCGGTGCGCACCTTCAGGGCGGCGCCGCGTTCGGAGCCGACGTATCCGGCGGGCAGGCCAAGGCCGCTGTCGGCGACCAGGTCCATCACCGGCACCAGGGCCCCGACGCCGTACCGGGCCCGGAAGCGGCGGTGGTAGTCGCGCCAGTGCTGGTAGCCGTAGGGCTGCGGGGTGGTCCGGTAGAGGGCCGACACGGCTGCTTGCACTTCCGCGATCACGGACTGCGGGAGCTGGGTCTCGCAGTCGAGGGCGGTGTCAATGAGCAGCGGGGTCGGGGTGACGGTGGTGAGGGCGCGCATCCGCGCGGCGACGGCGCTCACGCTGGTGTCGGAAAGCGTCGGCTGGTGGGCAGACACGTCGTCGCGCAGCGCGTACAGCGCGTGGACCAGGTCCCGCACCTCGGGGACGTCGTCCGCCTGGTGCCGGTCCAGTTCGCGGCACAGGTGCTGAAAGCCGTCCACGGTGGTCATGGGCGCCCAGAGGCTGGTGATGAGGAACTGCTGCTCGACCAGGCTGGTGAGAAGGGCGTCGATCTTCTCCGGTGTGGCCTGCGGGAAGCGGTCGCGCAGGTGGCCGTGGAGGTCGCCGTAAGGGATGGGGGTGCGGGCCGCGTCCATGGCGGCGGCCACCGGCCGGGCGTTGCGGACGGATATCTCGACCGGGGCCAAGAGGACGGCGTGACCGTCGGAGGGCGGTCCCGGCGCCACGAGCCGGTCACCGCGGGCGCGGGCGGCGTTGTTGGCGACGAGCGGTAACCGCTTCAGCAACGCGGGGGTTCGCTGGAGCCGGAGAACCATGTCGGTGACCCATTCGGCGTCCGGCCGGATCATCGCGCGGTGCTTGTCGCGCCACCGCGCACTCGCCCGGGGCCCGACGGACACCGGGGCGATGCCGGCGAACAGGCCGAGCGGGGTCGGCCGGTGCTGCCACCGCAGGAGATAGGAAACCGTCGACAGCGCGGTGCGGCGGACGCGACGGGGCTCAGTCTGCCGGCCCCGGACGACGGCCTCGATGGCGTCGGACAGGACGGGGGTGGCCAGCTCCAGCGCGCTGCGGAAGTCCTCGCGCTGCCAGATGCGGTTCAGCCATCCGCGGGTGACGGCCACGTTGTCCAGGTCGAGGGTACGGGGGATGTCTGCCGGCCCGGGGCTGGTGGTGGCGCGCAACATCGCAACGCCTTGCCACTGGTATCCGGCGGCTGCTCGGGAAGCCATGAGGCCCTTCCATGAGGCGGCGCGGGGAGGGGAGAGGGGCCTGTGGGCCGGGCGAAGCGCTTCGCCCGGCCCACAGGTGAGGGGTCGGCCTGGATCAGGCCGGGTCCTCCGTGAAGGAACCGCAGGCGGAGGCACCGGTCGCGCAGGTGGTGCCGCAGCCGTCGCCCGTGGAGCACATGAGATGGCCGTACGAGTGCTCGGCGATGACGACCTTCACGTCCAGGGGCGCGAAGTCGTCGTCGTCCAGGCCCGCCAGCGGGGCGGGCGCGACCGGGGGCGGGGCGAGAGTGGCGCTCGTCATGATGTGCCCTTCTTCCTGTTGGGGTGGTGCGGGACGACCTGGCTCCCGGTGTTACGCCGAGGGCCAGGAGAGCGAGATCCGGCTGTGTACCTTGTCGATGACCCGGTCGGCCGGGATCTGGTCATCGGGGGTGCTGGCCGGATAGACCCGGATGACCGGGCTGGGGCCGCCGCGCCGGTTGGCCTCCCAGTCGCGGAGCACGTCGGCGATCCTGTCGGCGAACTGCTCCGCGTGCGGGCCGAGGGCGTGCACGCCGTACTCCAGGTGCTTGTTGTCCTCGGTGCGGCGGGTGACGAGGTAGGCGAAGGTGTCGTCCTCGACGGCCGCGAGGGCGAACCGCTTGTTCACCGGGGCGACCAGGCCCGTGTCCGAGTTCTCATCGACGGCCATCGTGCAGAAGCCCGGCAGGCTGATCGCCATCGCCATCTGGAGGGTGTCGATGAGTTCCTGGATGCGGACGGTGACGCCGGTCCACAGTTCGTGCCGCGGAAACGTGACGGCGTTGTCGAGCCGGTGCGGGTCGGCAGGCAGGCCGTCATCGAACTTGAGCCCGATCTCCGGGGTGCCGTTGACGAGGAGAAGTTCTTCCCGGTGGGCGTTCGAGCCCTGCATCGGGACGAAGCCGCAGATCCGCGCCGACTCGCTCTCCAGGTAGGGGCCGTGCTCGCCCTTGACCTGGGTAAAGGCGACCGACCGGGTCAAGCCCCGCATCCGCAAAGGGACGACGAGCCGGCCGCCCTGCTTGAGCTGCGCGGTCCAGGCCGGGGAGACGTCCCAGGCCCCAGCTGTCACCATGACGACGTCGACCTCACCGAGATCCGGGATGGGCTCGGCGGCGTCCGCGGTGACGACGTGCACCCGGCCGTAGCCGTGCTTGTCCAGGAGCCGTCGCGCGCGATCGGTGACGACGGGGTCGATGTCCACGGTGGCGACTTCACCGTCCTCACCGACGAGTTCGGCGAGGTAGGCCGCGTTCAGCCCGCCCGAGCCGATCTCCAGGACCCGCATCCCGGGCTTCACCTGGGCCTGCGCCAGCATCATGGCCTGGATCTGCGGCGCGGAGACGGAGCTGAGCTGTACGCCGTGCTCGTCCGTCTTGGTGATCACGGCGGCGTACGTGTCGTACGCCTTGTCCAGCGGCGTGTCGGCGGGGGTGAACTCGTGCCGGGGCACCTTGCGCATCACCGCTTCGATCTCCGGGGAGGAGATGTTGCCGTCCGCGCAGAGCTCGTCCACCACCTTGTTCCGCAGGCGGGTCGCCTCGTCGGGCTCGACGGTCGTGTTCGTCATGGACTTCCTTCGGTCGTTCGTGTTCGGGGGCGGGTAGGCCGGCACGCGTGCCGGGGGCCGGGAGGCTATCGGCGAAAGCTCTCCGTTCTCGTCGGACCGCCGAAGGTTGGCGGGTTCGTGCTGGACGGCGCGCGAAGGTCCGGCGCCGGTGGTGAGCCGCCCGGCGGTCCTGTCTGTACCACTCAGGAGAGCCGGGCGGCCGTCTAGGCGGCGGGCACAAGATCGTCCAGGTTGACGACCTTGTACTCCCGCAGTTCCCGTACGAGCTGGGAGGCCAGGAACATGCCGATCTGGGGATGGCGGTAAGGGATGGGGGAGTCCATGTCCGAGAGGGCCTGTAGGCCGTTCGCGCTCCACTGGTACGCGTGGCCGATCACGCCGTACAGCGGGAAACGGGTGGCGAGAAGCGCTACGTGGCCCCTTGCCCTGAGCCGTGGGCACCGGCCTGCCGCCATCCGGGCGTGCTCCAGACAGACCGGCGGCTGCGCGGTCTTCACTGGACCGTCGTAGCCCTCTTCACCCGCCGTTTCCAGGAAGAGGATGCCGTCGGTGCGCTTCAACTGGACGGTGCATACCTGGCACCGCAGCAGCGCCATCGTCACGCGTTGACGGTGCGGGTGAACCATCCGCCACCGTGGTGTCCCGCAGGGCTGCCCAAAGGTGTCGAGCGACATGGAGTAGCGGGCCCAGAGCACGTCCTTGAGGTCCCGGTCCGGCGGCAGCTCATCCACGTATCGGAGACGCGGCCGGCCGTCCGGCCCGCGGCCCATACGCAGGTTGAGGAACGAGTCGGCCTCTTCACCCTCCCGGGCGGTGATGTAGGGCACGACGGCCTCGGGAGCGGTGGTCACGCGGTGCTCCCGGCGGCGAGCGCGACCGGCCGGTGTGGAGCGACGATCTGGCCGTCCGGCAACAGCTCGCCGGTGTCCTCGAAGAGCAGCACCCCGTTGCACAGCAGGCTCCAGCCCTGTTCAGGGTGGGCCGCCGTGGGGCGGGCGGCCTCTCGGTCGGAAGCCTCGGCCGTGGGACACGGCGGGGTGTGCTGGCACATCGTACTCGTCGTCCTCTCAAGGCAGTGCGGGGAAGTCGGGCCCTCTTCGGCGACTACGAAGCCGTGGGGGAACACGGAGTGGAGGTTGCCGAAGAGGGTGTCTGTGGGCGTTCACGTACGAACGAGGTGATGGCGGACTCGCTGTAGCCGTAGAAGCGGCCGAAGACCGCGTCGTCCTCCCACCACTCGGGAGCGGGATCGCCCCACTCGACGGTGTGGCAGGTATCGCGGTACGGCGACCATCGGACGCGGAGGTCCGGAAACCCCCGCCGGTTCGTGAGAAGGTCGCGTGCCCCTATTGCCAGGGACAGCAGATCGAAGGACATGTATCCGCCGCGACGCGGGCCGCCGACCGGCACGGCAAGCAGTGGTGCCCGGAAGACGCGTACCGCGACAGCGTGAGCAAGGACCTCGGGCCGGGCAAGGCGGTCCCGGAAGTGCTCGAAGTCGTACGCCTCCTCGGCAGGGCAGAGGGAAGGGCCGAACGAACGCGCCGAAGCCTTGGTGGTCGTCAGCACTCAACCAGCCCCCTGACGATCCCGGCCTCTTCCAGAAGCTCGGCGAGATCGAGGGTGAGCCGCGCCAGCTTCCGAACGAGTCCGATGGTCTGTCCCGCGTCGCCTGCCACTACCTCGGCACGCAGCGTGCGGGCCTGTCCGATCAGAGCGGCGATGTCCGGGTGCTTCTCGTCGGCTTTGTCTCGCAAGGCGCGGGCTACAAGCAGCTTGAGCGCCATGAGGAAGCGCTGAGTAAGGGCATCGTTGTTGTAGTTGGGTAATGGGGCTCCGCCGGACGGGCCCGCGGCGTGGTGGCTGATCTCTTCCTCGCCGTGCAGGATGGTGTCGAGGTCGTCGTACACCTCGTTCCAATCCACGCTTGCCCACTCGCGCACTGCGCTCAGGTACCGCCGGGCCTCCTCCTCACCGTGTGGAGGAATCCAAGGGTTCGTGGGGATCGTCGGGTCCTTGACGCGGACCGGCATGGTCTCCGGGCTCGTCGTCTCGTCGCGTAATGCGGTGTTCGTCATCAGCACGCCACCAAACTCAGCTCGCACCACGTGGTGGCGCCGTTGTCGCTGACACCCCACGCGCCCTGTCTGTTTCGGGCGATCTCCCGCACGAGCACCAAGCCGCGACCGTGCTCGTCATCGTCCTCGGGGCACTGAGCAGTGGGGCGAGGTCCGGCCACGCCGTCATGGACACGGATGCGCAGGACGCCATCGCACACGTCGAGGGTCAGCCGGATTTGCCTGCCACCGCTGTGCACGATGGCGTTAGTGATCAGCTCAGAGACAACGAGGGTCGCGTCGTCGGCGAGGCAGGTCAGACCGCGGGAGGTGAGACGTTCGCGGGTCACGAGCCTCATGGCTCGGACGCGGGACTCGTCTACGGGAGGGGGACGCTCGCCCGGAGAGTGCTTGGTGATGGGGAAGCGCTCCTCCACCAGGCCGCCGGCACGGGTTGCGGTCGGGCGCTGCGACGCCGGGCCGATCACCGCTCCGTCCCGATCTGTGAGGCCCCGTCTTCCGGGGCGGCCCGGTCGTCGAGGGAAGCGAGCGGGCCCGTCCGGCGCTGCTGGCCGGGGACGTGCCGGAGCAGCGCGGCAAAAGCGGGCAACGGTGTGTTCGAGGCGTCCGCGAGGTTGCGGCGGCGCTCACGATCTGCGGGAGTTCGTGCGGTCATCGGTTGCCCCCTTCCGCGAACGGGAAGAGGGCACCGAGCCTGCTGTGCAAAGCAGCCGCTTCATCGGCCGTCAGGACCAGCGGAATGGTCGCGGGCTCCGCGGCCCCCTCGTGCAGGTCGAGGGGGACCGCGAAACGACCGGCCTCCGTGTGCGCGACCTCCGCCTCACGAGCAAGGCGGAGGTGGCGCTTGGCGGGCGGTAAGGGCGCCGCGCCAGCTTCCGTCTGAGCGTGACTTGTCGTCATGACCCGTAAACATAGGGCCACTTCAAAGCCCCACCCCTGAGAAAAAATCAGGGCTGAGTAACGCTCAGGGTTGGCATATGCCTATGCGGCGAGCCCGATGTGCTTCGCTACCGCACGCAGGTCGTCGCGCCACATCGGCTTCTCGCGCTTCAACAGGTCGGCCACCGCCTCCCTGACCAGGGGAGAGAACACGATCTCCTCCGGAGACTGCTTCAGCAGCTTGCCGAGGATGTGCACCGTCGCGTAGTCGTCTCGCTGGATGCGGTTGAGGTTCATTACCTCGATGAGGTACCGGGTCCGACGTTCGAGCGGGACCTCTTCGTTGACAAGGACGTGATCGGCGGCGCGGAGCGCTTCGCTGGTGTCGCCCTCCTCCGCCTTCAGGTGTACCTCGTGCATGGCGAAGTTGGTTGGCCCGAAGCACGTGTGCCAGTGATTGAGGTCGGCGCCGACCCGGTCCACGGCCCGCTTCGCTCCGTTGTACAGGTCCCACGCCCTCGGGCCCTTTGTAGCGCGCACGGCGGCTACAGCACCTTGCAGGTGCAGCGCGCCGTACGCGGACCAGTGCTCAGGGCCGGAGTCGTCATTCGGCCGGCACTGGGCGATGGTCTGCTGGGCGAGTTCGTAGCTGTCTTCCACATCTCCAGCGGAAGTGAGGACGCAGGCCAGGCTCCAGGCCGCAGCCGCGAGGAGGGCCGGGTCGCCGGCGTTGTCCGCGAGGGAGAGGCTGCGGTCCGCCGCAACGCGGGCGAGGGTCGGCTCACCGACGCGACGAAGCCAGATCTGGTGCAGGCCATAGAGGCTGATGAGCTGCCGGAGGACGGTGCCCTCCTGCTCAGGCGAGGCGTCGCGGAGAGCGGCGTGTCCCTGCCGCAGCAGGGTGGGCAGCCGCTCGCCGACGTCGCGGTACCGGTCATCAGCCTGCGTCTCGTAGACCTTCCAGGCATCCGTGACCGACGACTCGAAGTCGTCGGAGGTGACCGACCCGATCCGCTGCGGAAGGAGGGAGGCGGGCAGCGACAGGGCCTGTCGGATGAGCGGAACGTGCTTGTGCTCCGTGCCCGCCGTAACGATTCCGGACACGTAACCGCCCGTCAGGTCCTCCAGGCTGCATCGCAGCTGCTTACTCAGGGCGATCAGGATCGGAAGCCTGTCCAGGGGCATCCGATCATTCTCAATCTTGTAGACCCAGTTCTCTGACCTGCCGATTAGGTCTCCCAGCATCCTTTGGGACAAGCCCCGGCGCTCACGCCACCACTTGATCCGTTGGCCGATGCTGAACAACTCTCCGTCATACACCATGGGTTGACCGTTCGCCGTAGTGGACAGGGCACTCGTGTCAAGCGTAGGCCCACGTGCTTCGGGGAGAGGCGATACTGGGGGTCTCTCCCTCTGGGGAGGGTACTCAACGGTCCCCCTGTCGCCCTGCGGCCGGGGGACCGCGTACACGTATGAAAGATCGGCAAGGAGGCCGCTTTGCCAGCCCCATACCGTGGTCTGATCCTCGACTTCGGTGGTGTGCTCACCACTCGGATGCGACTGAACGGGCAGGCGTTCGAGAGGACGGAGGGATTGACTCCAGGCGCGTATTTCGCGGCGCTGAACGAGCATCCCGACGGCGTCGCGATCTACGCAGCGCTGGAGGTCGGTGAGGCCACCCAGGAGGACTGGAACCGCGTCATCGGCGGCATCCTCGGTATCGACTCCACTGACCTGATGCGGCGTGCACTGGCCAACCTTCACCCGGAGCCTCAGATCGTCGCCGCCGCGAAGCGCGCTCGCGCGGCAGGGATCAAGGTGGCCATGCTCAGCAACTCGTTCGGGATCGAGCCCTACAACCCGTACGAGGACAAGGGCATGTGGACGGACTTCTTCGATGCCGTGATCTTGTCGGAGCTGGAGGGCGTACGGAAGCCGTCGCCGCTCATCTATCAGCGCGCGCTTGACGCCCTAGACCTGACCGGTCCTGAGTGCGTCTTCGTTGATGACCACGCGGAGAACCTGCCGCCCGCCGAGACCCTGGGCATCCGCACCGTGCACCACACGACCGATCCCACCGGCACAGCTGCCATCCTCGACTCGCTTCTCCTCGACCCCGCTCCCGCTCCCGCCTGAACGAACAGAGCGAAACAGCTCGCCGGGGACGTTACGCCGGCCAACGAACGGCAGCAGCGTTCGAGGAACCCCAACTAGTAGGGCTTTGTTAGGTGCGTTGGTGTGGTTCGGGTTCTGGTGCGGGTTGGCCGCATATGGAGCAGGCGCCGGTCCAGGTGGCCAGGAGGGCCTGGAGCTCGCGGAGGACCGCGTAGAGGGTCAGGCCGGCGCAGAGGCTTTTGGGTCGAGCCTGAGCATGGTGCAGAACGCCTGGGCGAGGGAGGCGAGGGTGACGTGACGGTGCCAGCCGGGGAAGTTGCGGCCCTCGAAGTGGTCCAGGCCCAGGCCGTCCTTGAGCTCGCGGTAGTCGTGTTCGACGCGCCAGCGGATCTTGGCGATGCGGACCAGTTCACGCAGTGGGGTGTCGGCGGGGAGGGTGGAGAGCCAGTAGTCGGTGGGCTCGGCGGCGCCGGGCGGCCACTCGGCCAGCAGCCAGCACTCGGGCAGGGTGCCGTCGGCGGCGCGGCGGATCGTGCGGTTGGCCGGCCGCACTCGCAGCGCCAGGAACCGCGAGCGCATCTCGGCGCGGGGGTTGCGCTTCGTGGCCTTGCTTCCCTGGCGCCAGGTCACGGTTCGTGCCGCCGATCGCTCCGTGTCCAGGGCGAGTTGGCGCAGAGTGGTGTGCGGGGCGGGGTAGGCCCAACCGGGCGGGCGGCCCTGGCCGCTGTAGGGCGGGCGCTCGGGGGCGGCGTCGCCCGGGTAGGCGGTGGTGGTGCCCTTCACCGCGACGGCGTAGGCCAGGCCGCGCTCGGTCAGGCCCTCGCGAAAGCCCGTCGCATCCCCGTATCCGGCATCGGCGACCACCGGCAGGCCGGGCAGTTCCCACCCCTCGCGGACCTCGTCCAGCATGTCCAGGGCCAGGCGCCACTTCTCCTTGTGCCGCTCGCTGTCGGGGATGGCCGCCTTTGCGCGCCGGCGCTGGATCGCCCCGGTCAGCAGCGCATCGCCGGTGTTCTTGGTGTCGTCCCAGCTCTCGGGCAGAAACAGCCGCCAGTCGACCGCCGAGGAAGCGTGGTCGCTGACCAGGTTGACGCTGACCCCGATCTGGCAGTTGCCGCGCTTGCCCAACGCGCCGCAGTACATCCGCGCCACCCCCGGCGAGTCGTAGCCGTCCTTGGGGAAACCCACATCGTCGATGGCGTACGCCTCCGGCGAGATGTGAGCGGCAGCCCAACGAGCCAGCCTCTCCCGGACCGTGGCCCAGTCCCACGTCGATGAGGCCACGAACTGCTGGAGTTGCTGGTGGTCCACGCCCAGACGCTCGGCCATCGGCTGCATCGACTTGCGTTTGCCGTCCAGCATCAGCCCGCGCAAGTACAGCTCGCCCTTGGCCCGCTGATCCCGCCGCGCCAGAGAACCGAGCATCTCCGACGCGAACGCCTCCAAGCGCGGACGGACCGTCTCCATCTCCTCAGGTGTCACACCTGAAAGGACATCACAACCTACCGGCAGATGATCAATCGGGATACCTAACAAAGCCCTACTAGGGCTCCTCGAACGCTGAAGGACAGGTATGGGCTCTTGCTGGAGGGCGTTCTAGATTGCTGGGGACTCGGGCCCGTGGGGTTCACTCGGCCCTTCCCAAGCGGATACGCCCCCGTACGTAGGCCGCCTGGTCCTTGCAGGCTGATCATTTTCTTTCGCGCCCGCGTCGGGGGTGACCTCACCAGGTTCCCGAGCGGCGACCTTCGTGAACACCTGTTCCGCGCGATCCAGGGTCAACCGCATCGTGCCGTAAGGCCCCACGGCGTACCCGGTTCGGTGCCCGTGCAGGTGCAGTTCCTCTACTGCCTGAAGGCCGGCGTCAACCTCCGGCACGTCGTCCGGTGGGACGAGGGCGTGCAGTTCCTCCGCCCACTCCCAACCGAGATCACGAAGCACGGTCCGTGCTTCCTCCTGCTCCCAGCCGCTTCGCGCCACCAGCCCGTGACGAGGGTCCGTCGAGAAGACCATGTTCGGGTCCGTCATCATCCGGCCATCTCCTCGACTCGTCCCGCAGGTTCCGTCTCCTCGCCCTTGGCCGTGGGCCAGGCCGCGAGCTGGAAACGCGCCGGACGCTCGTCGTGCTTGCCGACGCGGCAATCGTCACCTGCCTTGCCCAACGTCTTGTTCATTCGGGTGAGGAAGCGGTCGTACTGCTCGTGCCAGATCACGGACGAGCCCGCCTCCATATACGCGTCTCCCCTGGCGAAAGCCAGGGCAGCGATCTCGTATGCCAGGCCCGCGTGCTTCACCCAGCAGGGCGGGATCACGTCCTGTGGCTGCCAGGCGTACGTCCGGTTCAGCCAGCGGCACACGGAATCGAGCCACGCCGGCATCGGCTCGATCAACTCGGCGGACAGGGCGCCGAGGTCCCACGGGGCGGGACCGTCGGCGGCCACGGACTCCTCCGTACTCCGCTCCGCGATGTAATCCAGGATCAATGCGGGCGGCTCGGGGAAGGGCTCGAAACGGGTCAGGGTCTCGGTCATGCGGCAGCCGCTCCTTCACGTCCGGCCCACGCCGCCGCGTGGGCCGTGGCCTGGTTCTTCCTCTCGGTGGCCCGCCGGGTCCGCTCGGCTTCGTTGGCGGCTCGAAGGTCACGGACGTGACCCTCGATCTCGGACCAGGAATCCCAGGTCCACATGCCGTCGAGCCGGGTGACGATCGGCGGGAGGTTGTCCGCGAGGACCAGAGCGTGCCCGGCGGGCAGACCCCTGATTTCATCTCCTCGAAGGACGGGTTCGAGCGCCATGTGCGTGGCCGTCGAGTGGCCACCGCGGTCCCCACCGGACGTGGTCTTCGTCGTGCGCTCTCGCTCGACCTGACCGCACAGGTCGGACATGTCCTTCAGGAAGTCGGGGTCCTTGTCCCCGGGCAGGACGATGACGTTGTTGGTGAAGGCCGCCAGCTCCTTGGCGGTGTCCTCGCCGAAGCGAGCACGAGCCGACGCCCACGCTTGGAGGCCGTAGACGACCGTGATACCACGGCCCCGGCCGTCGGCGACGCGTTGGCGGAGGGAGGGGATAGGCGCGATGTTCGGCGCCTCGTCCAAGGCCGCGAGGAGAGCGGGGTCGAGTCGCCCGGCCGGGGACGCGAGAGCGTGCGCCTCCGCGAGATCCAGAAGGTCTTCGGCTATCGCGGTGGTCAGCGGAGCGACGCTGTTCACCTCGCTGTCCTTGCCGAGGAGGTAGAGGGTGCCCCCGGCGTCGAGGAACGCGCCGAAGTCCGTGGGGTCCTCTCCGTCTCCCTGGAGGGCGTTGATCACCGACTGGTGCATGAAGGGTTCGAGGGCCGCGTCGAGGGTCGAGGCGGTGTTGCCGACGGTGCGGCTGTCGCCGGTGGTGGCCGTGCGGAGCATGTCCGCCCAGCCGGGGCCAGCGCCCGGGTGAGCGTTGAGGATGCCGAGGGGTGCCGGGTCGGTCAGTTTGCGCGCCCACCGCAGCACCCAGTCGAGGGAGGCGCCGTCGAGGGCGGCGGCGTGGAAGAAAGCAGCGAGGATCTTGGAAGCCTGCCCCTTGTAGAAGGCGCTGCCCTCGCTGGATTGTGCCGCACCGTTGGGGGTGCGCGAGCCCGCGACGAACGCCTTCCCACGCATCATCGCCACCTCCGTGTCGGCTGCGCCGTTGATCGGCGTCCACCGGAACTTCGGCAGGCTCGGTGCGATGTTCTGCGGGTCGAAGACCGCGACGGGCCGGCCGTCCCGCTGCCGCGCGTCGAGGGTGAGTTCGACCAGATCGGGCTTGGTCGAGGTGGCCAGGACCGGCCCGGCCCAGTTGCGGACGAGCGGGGCGAAGAACCTCATCGTCTTTCCGCTGCCCATCGGGCCGATGACCCGGCATGCCTTGTCGGCGCGGGACCAGAGGTCGACGCCCTTCGGGCGCTGCGAGGTACCCAATGAGTAGCCGAAATCGTGAGGATCGAGGGGGTGGGGCATGACGTACTCCGGAGCGAGGTGGGCGACAAGGAGGGAGGGTCAGCGAGCGGCGGCGCGGTCCTTCGCGAAGCTCACCCCAGCTGCGCGGCGGGGGTGGCTGTCGTCGCTGGTGAGGGAGGGACGGATCTCGGTGGCCTTCAAGACTGCTTTGGCCGACATCTGGCGCTTGAGTTGTCCCTTGCTCGCGAATCCGGCGTTGCGCCGTCCGCGGTTCAGCAGGAACCAGAGCGTCACCAGTGTTACCGCGCACACGGCCGTCACGGCGTACAAGGCCAGGGAGATTCCGCCGGGCAGGATGTCCACTACTCGGCCCTCCGGGCGACGCGGGCCGCCAAATAGCGCATTCGCCGGCCGCACAGCCGCGACATCGACGCGTCGGGACCGGCACAGCGCGGGGGCGCAGTGTGGAAAGCGCTGTGCAGGTCCTCGGCGGCTCGCCAGATGTGGGCGACGGCCGTACGCACGCGACCTCCAGCGGCGGAGTAGTCGCCGTGGTCCAGCACGAGGGCCAGTTCCTTCATGCGCCGGGCGAGGTCGAGCGCTTCGGCGTGCAACTGGTCGATGTCCTGTCGCACCGCGCGTTCATCGGCGGGAAGCGTGGTGTGGTCGGTGGTGACGGTCATGATGAGGGCTCGTTCCGAATCTGCGTGGAAGGGGTCGGCAGCGGAGAGGAGGCGGTGTCCGCTCATTCGGCGTCCGGGGAGGTGCTGGTCAGGTCAGTCATCGAGCCGGAGGAGAAGCACAGGTGCTGCTCGGCCTCCACCAAGAGATGCTGGACGCCGGGGTAGATCACCTCGCCGACCTTCCACAGTGCGATCCCGCGACGCAGGCGCATGATGTGCTCGGCAGTCCAGGACGGCAGACCCAGCCGGGCCACCGTCGCTTCCGCCTCCGCCTTCTTCTGGCTGTAGATCACGATGGTGTCGGCCATCTTCAACGCCGCTTGGGTCTCTGGGCTGTCGTCAATGTCGGACAGGTGATGGACGATGAAGATGCAGCTCAACCCGTATCCCCGCGCGAATTTCAGGAACTTCTCAAGGAGCGAGGCGAGTTGGGGGGTTCCGAGGATGTGCCAGGCTTCCTCGCAGACGAGGATGCGCTTGCGCTGCGTGTAGCGACGGCAGCCGGAGCCGGGGTTCGGCCCCAGCTCCCAGGCCCCGGAGTTCGCGTCGACCACGACGCGGTTGTGCTGCCCCGGCTCCGTCCCACATTCGCACAGCGGGCGCAGCCAGACCTCTTCGAGGAAGACCGAGATCACGGCGACGAGGATGGTCATGGCGACGCCGCCGGACGGGACCTTGGTCAGGTCGAAAACGATCATGTCGGCGTCGAGATCCACGCCCAGGCTGGTCGGGCCGTCGAGCATGCCCGTCAGGTCGCCGGTCGCGTCCTGTTCGCTGCCGCACAGCCGGTCCAGGACGTAGGACGCCTCCAGGCCGTCACCGAGGAGTTCGTCCTGCGTACGCTTCTTGGCCGTCGCGTCGGACTCTTCCGGGGACCGCAGCGCGGCGGCGACGTCGGCCAGGACCGGGGTGCGGCCGAGTTCTCCCGCCCGCTGGTGGGCCCTGCGGATCGCGATCCGCAGGGCAGAGCCGGCGAACTCGTCCAGGGCCTTACCAAGCCCGAGTTCAACGATTGTGCGCACCAGCTCGACTTGCCGCTTGCCCGCGATGGCCGGGTCCATCGGGTTGATGCATGAGGCCGCACGGCCGCCGCCGGGCGCGAACTTCACCGGGGCCTTGCCGGTCAGCGAGCGGCCGAGCGCGGCCCACTCGCCCTCCTCGCGCTCCTTCTGCTCCTTGGTGTCGAGGACGACGACCTGACGCCCGAGGCGGATCTGCCGGGCCGCATACGTCTTGGTCAGGGCCGACTTTCCCCGGCCGGTGTCCCCCATGACGATCATGTTGCCGCCGGGCAGGCCGTCACCGAACGCCGAGAACGGGCAGTAGATGAACGCCTTGCCCGAGTACAGCTCTCGGCCGATGATCGCGCCTGCCGTGCCGAGGGTCGGCGGTGCGATGGGCAGGTACAGGGCTTGGCTGGTGGTCGTCTCGGTGTAGAGGGGACGGCGCACCGTCTCGTGCATCGGCGACAGCGGGGCGAGGTCGAGGAGGTCTGTCACTTGATGCCTCCGGCGAGGGGCAGGGTCGTTGCGAAGGCGCGGGCGTGTTCGAGGTCGAGCCATTCGATACGCAGGTGCGCGTTGCGGGCACGGGAGGCGGTGGTGCGCTTGGTGCGCTCCAGCTCTTCGGCGCTGCGCGAGGAGATGGTGATGTAGCCGACGACGGCGGAGCCGGCCGCGCCGGAGGAGGCCAGGGTCATGCCGCGTGATCCGGTAGCGCTGGCGGCGATCTGGTCGCGCGGGTCGATGTTCTTGCCGCGCTTACGGTCACGGTCGATCTCGGCCTGGTTGTTCGTGTCCTCCGCGAGCATCCGCTCCACGGCCTTGTCGTTAGGTTCGAGCTGCTGCGTGATCGAGATGGTGCGGATGACGTCGGGCATCCCGATCAGCAGCGGCGAGAGGAAGTCGGGGCCGACGGGGGTCGTGGGCCATCCGACGACCGCGGCCGTGGCGTGGTACCAGCTATCCGTGGAGCCTGCCGCGCGGGTGGCAACGTGGACGCCGTCGCGGACGTCGACGTTGCGGGGGAAGGCGTGCGCCTGCCGGAGGTCGGTGTCCCAGATGGCGTGGTCAGGGTCGTAGGAGTTGCGGATGAACGCGGTCATCCGGCCTTCGTCCAGGGGTGCGATCACGGAGAGGTCGGCGTCCTCCGCGCGGGACCACAGCTCATCCAGGTACGCGGCCATGGCGGCGGCGATCCCTTCGTCACCAGTACCGCGGGCGGCGCCCTCGGCCGCCAGGTCACGGGTGAACTGGGCGTGGATGGTGATGTAGTAACGGTGTTCCTCGGCGCTGGTGGAGACGGCGTTGGCCAGTACGTCGTACGAGTCCTTCAGCCACTGCGGGGCGTCCGTCGTCGCGGCCGACTCGTCGCGCTGCGCGATGTAACGCTGGTGGGCGTAGGGGTCCGACTTCATCTGCCGAGCCAGAACCTGGATGCGCTTCACCGGGTGTTCTTCGACGTTCCCGAAGGCGTCGAGGAGTTCGCCCCAGCGCTCCAGGGCGACGATCTGCTCGCCGACTTCCTTGCCGCCGAGGCCGGGCGAGGCGATCTCCAGAGTGGCTGTGACGCATCCGGCCTCCGGCTGGAGGACCACAACAGCCTGCTGCCCGCGGACCGTGACCGGCACCCACGTCATGCCAGTGACGCCTTCCGGCTCCACCAGGGCGGCATCCGGCGGGGTGCCGTTTCGGCGTACGCCGGCCTCAACAGCCGGGGACACCCACACGCCGCCCGTGCGGCGGAGTGCCTTGCGGTGGTAGCGGTTGATCCGCCACCAGCGGTAGAGCGTGCGCCGCTGGGACGTGCCCTTGGGCCGGTACGGGGCGTACACGATGACCAGAGCCAGCAGGATCGGCAGGACCAAGCACGCCGCGGCGATGGCCGTCACGCCGTTGAAGAGGTAGCCGAACAGGATGCCGGTGACGGCGCCGCCACCGAGGACGACCTGTTCGCCGAGGTCGCGGCGGCCCACCAACCCGGTCGGGCGGTGCTTTCCGAACTGATACGTACGAGTCGACATGGGGTGTCACTGATCCTTGCTGGGGTTCGGTCGTCCGGGTGCCTGGCCGCCCGAGGGCCGCGACGGCGGCGGGGGTGTGACGGAGGGCCCGGAGCCCGAGGTGGTTCCTGATGCGGAAGAGGGAGACGAGGGGGGCGTCTGGCCCGATCTGCCCGTGCCGGTTGACGGCGGGGAGGGCGGCTGTGCCGTGCTCGGCGCCCCGCTGGCTCCGGGCGGGCGTCCGGCCGAGGCGTGGCCACCGGCCGAGGACCAGTCCGGAGAAGAGCTGACGACCGGGTCGGAGGTCGCTCCCTGGGGACGAGCAGCGGCCGGTGCCCCGGACGTACCGGCGGTGTCGTCGCCGCCCTGCTGGCCTTCGGGCTGTTCGGGCTTGCCGCCGCCTGCGGCGTCGGTGCCCTGCGCGCCTGGGGAACTGGTGGCCTTGTTCTTCGCCATGTCGACGCCGGCCTTGGCAACGGCGGCCCCGGCCGCGATCGGCCCGGCCACAGCGGTTCCGCCGCCCATCTTCGCGCCAGCGGTCTTGGCACCAGCGGTCTTGGCACCAGCGGTCTTGGAGCCGCCGACCAAGGAGTCCTGGACACGAGCGCCCATCGCCCTGTTGGCGTGCTGGGCGGGGCCGTCGATTGCGGCGGCCGGGCCGGAGGACTGTGCACTCTTGCGGTCGTGGTGGAGGCTGGCCATCTCGTCGCCGAAGGCGGGCACCCACTTGTAGAGGGTGGCGGACGCGAAGACGGCGAGCAGGAGGATCAACGCGCCGACCAGGGTCTTGGAGACCGCGTCGGACATGCTCCCCGAGGTGTCGCTGAGGATCGCGCCGCCGAGGCCGAGCAGGGCGAACAAGATCGGTCTACTCAGGCCGATGGCAAAGATGGCGCCGAACCACTTCTTCGACTTGCCCCACAGGTCGCGGTCGACTAGCCCGGCGTTGACGATCGGCCCGAGCGCGACGGCCACGTAGATGGCCGCGCTGCGGATCAGCAGCTCGATCCACATCAGCAGGGCGCCGCACATCATGATGAGGTTGACGACCAGCAGCTGCCCTACGCCCTCGGTGGGGTTGGCTGCCATGACCTTGAGGATGTTCTCCAGGAACGGTTTGAAGTTGCTCGTCGCGTACGGCTCGAAGATGGCCGTGACTTCGTCAATGGCCTTCATCAGCAGTGCGATTGCGCCTGGCGTCATGGCGTTGACCACGAACTGGAGGAGCAGGAAGCCGATCGCCTCGGATACGGCGGTGGTCAGGGCAACTCCGCGGACCGCCCGTTTGGCCACGGCGATCAGCCACAGGGCCACGGTGAGCAGGCTGGAGGCCGCGAAAATGATCGCGTACTGCTTCAGGAAGCCGGGGCTCGTCAGGTCGATCTTCGTCGTGTTCTGGATCAGCTCCAGCATCTTGCGGAGAAACCAGATGTTCGCCTCGGTGAGCTTCTGGAGCAGGAACCCCAGCGGGTCCTTGACGAAGTCGATGGCCGCCTTCGCCTCGCACACCATCGGGATGTAGCAGAAGGGGTTGGCCACCGCCGAGGGCACGAACACGAACCCGATGATCACGTTGACCATGGCCACCGCTTGGAGGCGGCGGCGCCAGCGGCCCGGGGTTCCCCGCTCGATGGTCAACAGGCCGGGGGCGTCGTCACGCAGTCGCAGGCGCATTGCTGGCACCCCCCACGTCCGCGAAGCTGTCGGCCGGGTCCGCCTCCTGCATGGCCGGCGGCGACGGCACGAGCGGTTCGGACGGCGTGACGGCCGTCGTCTTCCAGGTGCCGTCCTCCCAGACCAGATCCACGGTCATGCGCAGGAAGGCCACCTGCGGGCGCTGCGTCTCGTCCTTCCCTGCGACGCCGCCCACCGACGCAGTCCACAGCTCGATGCTCGCGGCCTGGTCGGAGTACGAGATCGAACGAGTGGCGAGCGCCGCGGTCCGCGTGATCAGTTCGCTGCCGTCAGCGGTCGTCCCGTCGGCGCCGACCCCACGGTTCTCCATGACCAGACGAGCCGTCGAGTCGGTGTCCGAGGTGACCGAGTGCAGCACGCTCGACGCGGCGGTGGCCGCCAGCATCCGGTGCCGCCAGTCCTCATCGGTGAAGAACCGAGGGTCACCGTAGAGCATGGTGGCGCTGACGGCGGCGGCACGCGCGCCGCGCTCGTCGCGCCTGTATGGGGCCGGGAATCCACTCCGGTCTTCGGTGCCGCTCAGCACGGGGTCTTCTGCAGCGGCCGGAACGTAGTCCGAGAAGTCGCCCGAAACGTTGGACGCCTGCCGCACGTCGATCGGAGCGACCAATCCCGTCGAGGCCGAACTGTCCTTCAGCTTCCAGTCATTGGCCTCCCAGGTGAGCGTGACCGTCACCGACTGGAAACCCGTCTTCGGCGTCGCGTGTCCGGCCGCGCTGCCGCGAACCGTCGTGGTCCACAGCCGCACCATCGCGTCGTGGGCGTCGAAGCCCAGGACGTGAGCCGAGAGGACACCGGTACGCGCGACGGTCTTCTCGGCGGAGACCTTGGAGGTGTCGCCCCGCAGGGAGCCGACCGCGTCCTCGGCCGCGTGGTCGGCCTTCTTCACCGCCGCTCCGGCCGTGCCCTTGGCCGCCATGACTGCCACCGCACGGTGCCGCGCGTCCTTGTCCGTGAGGAACCGAGAACTTCCGCTGACCGTCGTGAAGTTGGCTGCCGCTGCCTTGGCACCGGATCGAGTGTGCGGGTAGCCGACGGGGACGCCGTGCAGCTCGCGCACGCCTTCGCCGCTCGTCTGCGGAGCCGAGTGGGCCGGTGCTGACGCGGAGGGGGCCGTGGCCGGAGGGGTGCCCGTCGTCATGCTGACGACCACCCCGGCCGCGGTGACCACTGCCGCGCCGCCGACCGCGATGCCCCAGAGCTTGGCCGACGGGCGGCGCGCTCCGTTGGCCTTCGAGGAGGAAACGTTCCTCCGGGATCGGAAAGGCATGGGTCACACACCCATGCCGTACGTGATGGCGAAGATGGTGCCGAAGGAGGCGACGAGGAAGACGCAGGTCAGGCCGCCGACCATCATGCCCTTGCCGCGCGAGCTGTCCATCGTGGAGTGGCCCTCACCGAACCAGCCCTTCGACTTTCCGACACCGGCGAGGAACGCGCCCGCCCCGACGACAAGGACGACGGCGGCGATGACGCCGAGGATCACCTTCGCCGTTCCGCCGAGCTTGCCGAAGGGGCCCCAGTCGGGCTTCACGCCGGACACGACGTCGACTCCGGCGGCGAGGGTGGTGTGCAGGGAGGGATCGGCAGCGGCAGAAAGGAGGTTGTGCATGGTTCAGCCCCTTGGTGCTGTGAGGGATGGTTTGGGATGTTTTGGCGCGATTAGCCGACGTGCCGCATCGCGATGATCTGCGGTTTCCAGTAGCTGAGCGGCTTGATCCGCACCTGAGCCCCGGTGTGCGGGGCGTCGATTACCTGGCCGCCGCCGATGTACATGCCGACGTGCTCAGGTCCGGCGCTTCCGGGGACGCTGAACAGCAGGTCACCCGGGGCGAGCTGGGAGACGGCCTTGACGGCGGTCCCTGCGTGGACTTGGTCGTACGTAGTGCGCGGCAAGTTCACTCCCGCCGCTGACCAGGCCATCTTGGTGAGCGAGGAGCAGTCGCAGCCGCCCACGCCCTCGTACGGCATGACGCAGCTGCCGCCCCACCGGTACCAGGTGCCCAGAGCTGTCTTCGCGGCGGTGATCGCGCGAGCAGCGCCCTTGCCGGCCGGTGCGTCGGGGCTGACGGCGTCGGCCCATTTCGAGGCCAGCGCACGGATGTTGCGCACGTAGTCGCGGGTCTCGGGGTACGGCGGGATGCCGCCGTACTTGATCACCGCGCCGCCGCCCGCGTTGTACGCGGCCAACATGTTGTCCGTCGAGTCGCCCGGCACCTTCTTGACCTCTTTGGCCAAGGTGCAGTCGTACGCGGCCTGCGCGGCGATGGCGTCGGCCGGGTTCCGGATGTCCTTGACCCCGTCGCCGTCGCCGTCCTTGCCGTGCTGAACCCAGGTCCCCGGCATAAATTGAGCGATGCCGAGGGCGCCGACGGGCGACGTCGCGCCGGAGTTGAAGTTGCTTTCGGTGTAGAGCTGAGCCGCCAGCAGCGAGGCTGTGACCTGCGGGCACTCGCCCGCGTGCTTGTTGATCAGCTCGCGTACCCAGCCCGGTACGGGCGCGTCCGTCTTGATGCCGCCACCAGGGCCGGTTTCCTGCGCGGAGGCGCTGTCGGCCCCTCCGAACGTGGTCAGCATGGCGACACCGGTGATGAGCCCGGCCGTGACGAGTCCCAGGCCAGCTTGCGTGCCCTTGTTCATCGCGGCCCCGTCACGCCCAGGGCAAGGCGGTGACGCGCCAGCCCTTGGCGGTGTGCTCCAGGCGGAGCGCGAGCTGTTCGCTACTGCTGCGCGCGTGGCCGGACTTCGGGGTGGTCGTGAGGATGTAACTCACGCGGACGAGGGCGGAGGAGGCCGTTACGGCAGGTGCACCGTCGGGTACGACGGCTTCCGTGATCTTCGCCGTCTGACGGGCCTTCTCGGCCCGCAGGGCGGCCCAGGCGGCATTCTGGCTCGGCCGCTTCTGGGCGAGCACGCCCGCGAGTTCTCCCGAGGCGAGCCGGGCGGCCCGAACGCCGGCATCCGCGTACGAGCTGTCGGCGCCGTCGCGGGCGTCGTGTTCCGCGTAAGTCGTAGCGAAGGCCCGCGCCGTCCGCTCAACGTCTGCCGGGAGCGCGGTAGATGCCGGGGAGGCGGTAGCGCTGCTGTGCGGCGGTGCCGTGTCGGGGATGCCCGCCGAGACGGAGTGCGGCTGCGCGGACGCGGTCGAGGCCGCGGAAGTGCCGCTAGAGCTGGAGCAGCCGGTCGACAGGAGGGCCAGGGAACCAGCAACCCCTATTACGGCTGATATAGGTATGAAACGGGTGGATCGAGGCATGCGGGGACCACAACCTTGGTGCAAGAGATTTCGGAAGTGTGAGCGGCGCGGCCCCGCGGGGGCTCGGGCCGCGCCGCTCCTTCGCAGGAAGGAGGGGGATTCCTCCTGCGGGCTTTACCGGCGAATGCCGGAGAAATTGAGAAGCAGGCCGGAGCGTGTAGCTCTATCTGCCTGTCTCATATGTGAAAGAGTTCGATCGTGTTTTGCATCTGCGAGAGGGTTGAGCTGCGGGTGCGTAACTCATATCAAGGTCATCAGTCCCTTGCGTGATTCGGGGGAGATCGCCAATAGATCTCTACGGCCGGGGAATGCCTTGTGGCGTTGGCCGTGCCTGAATCATTGCAGGGGTCCGCGGACAACTCGAATCACAGAAAAAGCCGGAACTTAATTCCTGGAATTAAGTTCCGGCTTTCGCGGCGGAGAGGGTTTGCGGCCCTATGAGGACGCGTGGTGCAGGTGCTCGACGGCCACGCCGAGCCACGGTGCGGCCGGGCTGGTGAGGAGCAGGGGCGCGCACGTGCTGTACGAGAGCACGACGGCGGGCGGTTCAGCGGCGACTCCGGTCAGGAGGACGTGGTCGAACGGCATCCACTCACGAGCCCCCACCGGCAGGAGCCGTACCCCGGCCGACGTGAGCACCACTCGGGCGGCGGTGTGATCGCGCCACTGCGGACGGGCGGCGTCCTCCGCTTCCTGCCGCCGACGGGCGTCGAGACGACCGTTGCTCACCCACCGCCGGCCGAAGGTCGGGTGGTCCTCGAAATACCCGCTCGCCGAGGTGGGGTAGCCGACCCCTGTCCCGTAGAAGCGGGCGGCGGAGCACGCCACGTCCGCGAAGGCGACCTCACCGGCCGCAAGGGCAAGACCGTCCGCCTGGACCGGCACAAGACTGCCCCCGCCCTGGAGGTGAACCGCGAGGGCGGACGCTGCCTGTACGGCATCGGCGCGGGCGGCGTCCTCAGCCCGGTCGCGTCGGCGAGACCACATCGTCATTCCTTCCTGATCAAGCTGACCGGCCAGGGCCTGTACGGCGCGAGCCACACAGGCCCCGGGCCCGTCATGAGATGACATCACCAGAGGGAGCTGGAGGCAGCCGCGGGTGTCCTTGCCCCCTCGTCGTCCTCTTCCTTCAGCCGGGCCAGCAGCACACCAAGCCGGTCGTTGCTGATCGCCTGATGCTTGCGGACGGCGTCCCCTACAACCTCGCGACTGGTCCGTCCGGCTCGCTCGGTAGCCGCTCGCGCAATCGGCAGCAGCTCTGCCAACCAGTCGTCGTCCGCCTCCCGGTCTTGTGGGCATTCCGCGTCGTCCGGGACGGACGGTTTTTCTCCGTCCGTCCAGGTGCGGACCGCCGTGGGCGCGGAGGGTTCCGTGTCCTCCGGAAGTGCTGTGGTCGGCGTGTGGTCCGCAGGTCCGCCGTCCGGTCCGTCCGCGCTCTTGCCCTCCGCCTCTTCTTCGTCCGCTTCGGCGGACGGGTGGGCCGCGGTGTCCTCCGTACGTTCTTCTTCGTCGGGCTGGGGCTCGGCTTTCCGCAGGTCAACGGTTGCTGCGGCGGCGGCCTGCGGCGCGGACGGACCGTTTGTCAACGGCAGCGGAGGCATCGGCGCCGGTGCTTCCAGCGGACGAGGACGCTGCTGGACTGCGACGCGTTCGAGCATCGGCGACGTCTCGCGGACCGGTCCGGGACCAGAGTCAACCCCGTCCGGGACCGCCCGCTCAGCCGTCCGCGCCATCAGGATGTAGAGGTGGACCGATCCCGCCAGCGCGAGGGGCGCGAGCATCGACAGCACACCCACGACGCTGTCCGTGAGGTGCAGCGCGGACCGTCCGGCCTGCGGAGAATCGTTCAGCGTGATGGCGTGCAGAGCGTTCGCGCCGAGGCTCGCCCCGGTCGCCGCGAGGAACAAGAACCAGGCGTAGAGCCGCGCGCCGAACCGCTGGTGCCGAAGGAGCACGATCGCCCGCACGCCGTAGGCAATGAACCCGTCGATGAACACCGGGAACAGGTAGGACAAGGTCTCCCTGGCGTGGATCGCGAGGGCGATCTGACGCAGTGCGTCGTACGAGAAGGCGAAGCCGGCCGCGCCGAGCAGGATGATCGCACTGCGGTCCCAGGCCGTCATTCCGCGCAGGCTGTAGCCCTCCTGCCGTGCGGTTCCTGCCGCCGTGTCTATGTGCGTGTGTGACATCAGTGGTTGCCCCCGTCGCGCGGGCTGATGTCCTGCCAGGCCGGGGTCTGCGAGAGGAGCTGTCCGAGCTGTTCCAACGAGGTGACCTCGTGCACGTGCTGACTCGGGCAGCTCACGCACGACACCCGCAGCGAGATTCGTTCTGTGCCGCCCTGGTCGGTGTAGTACAGCTCCAGGTGCTGGCCCCCGGTCGTGTCGAGCGACGCGAAAGCTTGCAGGTGTTCTTCGAAGCTGAGAAGCCCCAGCACCTCCCAGTCGAGCGTGACTGCGGCGGCCCCCAAGAGGGTGCGTGCGTACTTGGAGGCTGCGGTGATCGACCTCGGACCCCAGGTGCGGAACGCGGCCTCCCGAGCGGTCTTGCGCCGCTCCTCTGCGGTGGTGAGGTGTTTGGCCGCAGCGAACATGATCGGGTGACTCATCAGGGGCCTTCCAGAAGATCGGTGGTGCGGGGTGCGGTGCCGTCGCCGGGCTCATTGGCGAGGCGAAGAAGAACGTCCGCGTGGCACGGAGCGTCAAGGGGGCATGTGCACATCAGGTCGAGCCCGCGCAGCGCTCGGGTGAAGCGAGCTGCGTAGTGGCGTCCGACCGGGCCCCGGAGCGTGGCTGTGAAGAGGTCTACCGACTCCGCAGCGTCCATCGGGGGACCGAGCGGGGACCGAGCCCCGGCTGTGAACGGGTTCGCGTACCGGCTGCGCGGTCCGACGTATACACAGGCTGTGGACAGCGTTGCGGCGTCGCGGGACGCTCCGCGAAGGCGGACGGGCATCACGCCGCCCTCCCGCCGCGGCGCCGGTCGGCGCCGATCATCGGCACGAGGGTCGTGACCATCTCGGCCAGACGGCTCGCCACGCGGGCCCCGACGAAGTCGGTCAGGTCAGGCCCGGCCTCATCGCGGGCGGGCAGGTTGGACGTGATGATCGTCGGCAAGCAGTGGTTGTACCTGTAGTTGATCAGCCGGTACGTGACCTCCTCGGTCCATTCCGAGGTCTTCGCCGTACCGAGATCATCGAGGAACAGGTACTGAACCCGGCTGAGCCGTTGCAGCTCGTGTTCTGCGGCGCCCATGACTTGTGACGGGCGCAGGTTGCCGTACATGTCCGCCGAGTTCACGGCGATCAGCTCGAACCGGTCCGGCCCGCCGGCCGCGATCCTCCGCAAGGCCCCGTATGCCTGGTGCGTCTTACCCGTCCCCGTGAGGCCGGTGAGGAGCAGAGCGCCAGCCCCGGCGTTGTCCTTGAGTGCCCGGTCGGCCCAGCCGATGACCTCCGGCAGCGTGGCCTCCGCGTCACGGAACCGGGGAGGGGTGGCCCTCT
Organism: Streptomyces sp. A5-4; assembly: GCF_051131715.1. Classification (NCBI taxonomy): domain Bacteria; kingdom Bacillati; phylum Actinomycetota; class Actinomycetes; order Kitasatosporales; family Streptomycetaceae; genus Streptomyces; species Streptomyces sp. A5-4. The sequence goes on from NZ_CP178591.1 coordinate 3,982,173, forward strand.
GCCAGCGGCTCAGGGCGTAGTCGGCCCGAGCCCGGGAGTGCCACTCGCGATCTCCGGGGTTCTCTTCCGATGCTTCGTCGGCGGGGTCGGCATCCGGCACGGCCTGAAGTCCTTTCGCAGCGAGTATTCGTTCCATTGCGCGCATCGACCTGGCGCTGCCCGCGCGTTCTGGCTCTGCCATGATCAAAATCCGTTCTGGTAAGCGCTGGGGGCAGCGGTGTTCTGAAAGGGAACCCAGCCTCCGGACTGCCGACGCAACGGCACGACATTCCCCTGAGAGGCTGCGGCGGGAGCGTGCGAGGGCAGATCCGCCCAGATGCGCAGCAGATAGCGGGCGGACTGTGGCGGGCGGTCGGCGTTCCATCGCCGCGCCACCATTTCGACCAGCCGTTCATTTCCCCAGCGTGCTGCGAGAGCTGTTACCCGATCCCATTCAGAGTCGGTCAGTCGCCAGCCAACGAGCATTCCAGCGCTTGTTATGGCTGTTACCAGGTCTTTGGCTCCGTCAGGAACCGTCACCGAGCCTTGCTCGACAGCGTTGTTCTCTCGGCGCGACCTCGGCAAGCTAGCTTGCTCTTTGGTGGTGGTAATACTCCCGTAGGGAGTATTACCACCACGTACGCGCGAGGAAGAAACTTCCGAATCTGCGTGCCGAAACTTCCCACTTCCGACTTCGCCAGCGAGGTTCTGGGAAGGAACTTCCTGGTCCTTCTCTCCCACTTCTGGCCCGCCGGGGTGGAGAGCAGGAAGTTCCTTCACCGTGCTAGTGGTTTCCTCGGCGGTCCCGCTACACAGCAATATGGAGTAGGAATTCGGGTTGGAAGCGCCCCCTCCGCGTTCGTGGCTCAGTTCTCCGAGCTTCGCCAGCTCTCCGAGACATTTCGTTATCGAACGAGGCGTAAGGCGGGTAACAGCGGATATCTCATCAAGGGTTAGCGTTGCCTTGCCGTCGTCGTCCGCCTCGCGGGCCAGCGCCAGCATGACGAGGCGCGAGCCCCTGCATGACTTCGACTGTGACCAGACCAGTTCGGTCGCTATGGCGCTCATCAGTGGTCACCGTCGCCTATGGCTATGCGACGGCTGAGGGAAAGTCCAAAAGACTGGTCATCCTCCGGAACGTAGCCGTTCTGATGCGGCTCCGGGGTGAGATAGAGCGTTTCGGTAGGGAGGAAGAAATCGTGAGCGCGACGCCAGTCGGCGGTCCTGCCGAAACCGCGCCTGACCATGCGTGCTACTTCCTCTTCGGTCCTGCGGTCGATGAGCATGCGGTAAAAATCCGATTCGAAGAGGTGGGTAACAGACCGGCGTACGGGATACACCCGTACGAGTACGGCGGTAGGTGCAATTTCTCGGATCTCGGCACCGATAGCCGTGCGCTGAAATCCGGTGGGGCTGTTCTGAAGCATGGGAAGAACTCCCGTGAACGCAGGGTCCGTCGTCCGGAAGAGTCGTTTCTTCGGGAGCGAAGTCAGGCGGCGACGACGCGGAGAGGGGGCGTGCCCTGCCCGGCCTGAGACTTTCGGTAGCGACGGGCGAGTTTCAGCAGATACTCGTGCGTCACGCCAAGCCCGCGAGCGACGGCGGCAGCGTCCAGTGAGGGATCAGTGGCGAAGCGCGCAATCACGGCGTCCCGGGCGGGCTTGGTCAAGGCCGCGGTGCACCCTCTAAGCGCGCCTTCTACGGCTTTATTGCTGTCCCGGTCTTGCCACGCACGCCGCAGCTCTGAACGCTCAGAAGCCAGGAGACCGCCCCGGATTCCGTACTCGTCGTCATCCTTGAGGGATTCCACGAGGCACCGGGCAGCGACGGCCAACGGGCATGACGCGCAGAGGTTGCGAGGACGGTTGAGGAAGATTCCCAACTTGGCTTTCACCGAGTCAGGGTCTTCCCGGGGACCGTCTGCGAGAGGGACGAACATGTTGATGTCCTGGTTCGCGCACCGGGCAAATTCGGCCCAGTGCTTACCCGGAGCCTTCTTCGACTCCTCTATGAGGGGCAGCCAGTTTCCCTGGTGCGCAGCCTCGATGAGGCTGGATATGTCAGTGCTCATTTGTATCTCGCGATTTTCGCAGCGCCGCGGATTGTCGCAATCGGGCGCGAGAGGAGATCAGGAACGCTTACGAGAGCGCTTAGAAGGCTGAAGCGCCATCAGTGCTGACTCGTCATCCCTCTGGGTCTTTGCGCCAGGACTGACGAAGTGCATATCTGAAATCGCGTGGAGGTCGTCCTCCGTGAACTGAACGAACTTCCCGAACTTCCGGTGCGGGAGCGTCGATATGCGCTCGCGGAGCCACTTTTCCGGAATGTTCAGCCGCTCAGCGGCTTCGCTGTACCCGATGTGCAGACGCTTGTCGCGGGAGTCCGTAGCCTGACTGCCCAACAGGGCGTCCAAGCCGCCGGCCTGGGCCAGGAGGCCGACGACGGCCGCGAGTCCCTGCACGTCCACGGCCGGGCCCGCATGCACCGGTGCCACGGCCGCCGTCACGCTTCCAGCCCGCGCAGTTCAGCGGTCCGCAGGTCGAAGGCATGCCCGCCGGAGGCCGCCCACCCGGCCTGGGGGAACGAGCGGATGATCCACCGGGCGATTGTGAGCGCCTTCGCCCGTGGGACACGAAGTGTCCGTCCACGGGCGTTCACGGCGGTCAGCCCGAGGTGAGGCCACAGGGTCCGAGGCCCCTGAAGGCGCACCTGTACGACAGCGGCTTCCGGCAGCATGGACGACAGTTGCGCTGCCAGCCGTTCGGCCGGGCCCGAAGGGATCTCCACCTTCGGGTTGCAGTCCGTAGTAGGGGACATGCGACACTCCTTTATGTGGTACGCCGCTCCGTCGTGCCGTGCGAAAGGACACGGAGTGGCCGTGCGAGTGACCAGCGCCCTTGTCGGGGGCCGCGGATCACGAGCTGTCTGGCGTCCGAGAGGTGCGAGCTCTCGGGCGCCGATGGCGTTTCGAGGGGAAGGAACGCGCCCGGTTGATGCGCGGTATCCCCTCTCCACCAAGTCGGACCACGATGGGAACCGCAGGTGGGCGAAGGCTGAGAAGGGTGCGAACCCCCTCGTTTTTCGCTAAGATGAAGCTATCTTGGTTCGCGTAAAAAGTCAACAGCCCGAGGTTTCCTCGGTTCACCACAAAAACGAGGTCCGATGCCAGCTCGCCGTTTCGACAGAGAACGTGTGCGCGCGGTACGTCGAGCCGCGGACGTGTCGCAGGCCGACGTGGCGTCCGCTCTTGGTGCTGCGGATTCGACCGTGGCGGGGTGGGAGTCGGGAGCGACGACACCCGATCAGGAGAAGTTGCCTGCTCTCGCCGGAGTGCTCAATCGGCCGCTGGACGACCTCTTCCCGCGAGACGGCTTGCCCGATCTGACCGACCTGCGGTGCGACGCCGGCCTCTACCGGTACGAGACGCGGGCGGTCATCGGAACCAAGAGCGATGGGCCGGTGGCTGGGGCTGAACAGGGCGTCCGACGGCTCAAGGACCGGTACATCCCTCTCCTGGCGGCTGCTTACGGGGTGACCGCGGACGAGCTGAAGCGCGCCCAGGACCGGTCTTTCGGAGAGGCCGACGAAGACGCCGCCGAGGCCGAGAAGGTGCCGGAGACATTGGCCGAGAAGATCACTCTCCTGCTGGAGCGCTCCTATCCGGGCCGAACCGCGCCGGGGGACCAAGAGATCGCGGACTCGGTGAACGCCTACGCGGGCTCCCAGCTCATCTCAGCCGAGGACATCGAGGCCCTACGAACGGGTGAGGACGACGAACCGGCACCCGTGGTCCTAGAAGGTCTGGCCCGGTTCTTCGACGTCTCCAAGCTGTACTTTGAGCCGAACGACGCTGTCGCCCGGCAGGTCTACGAAGGGCTCCGCCTCATGTCGGCGGCCAAGCAGGGCAAGGTGGGCCGAGTCCGGGCCCGCGGGATGGGCGACGAGGGACTGCCAGCCGATGTCCTCTCGATCCTGAACGACCTCGCCAGCGAGCTGGACAAGAAGGCCGGTCCAAGCACCAACAACTAGTGCCGCATCAGGCGACGTTCGCCCTGGACTCTGGTGATCGTCAGGCCGTTTGGATGAGCGGGGTCAACTGCACGCCGAGCTGATGTTCTGGCTCGGCGTGCGGGACACCGTCCGCGCCGAGGAACAGGTAGAAGTACTGCGTCGTCAACGGCCTCGATGGCGAGGTCTCGCCCGCAGTGGAGCCGCTCAGGGCCCCAGCAGAGTAGAAGTGCGGCAGCCACTTGGGGCCCACGATCGCCTCCACCCAGGCCCGCGCCTCCCCCGGGTCAACTGCCTGGCGAGTGCCGAGCTGCTTGTGCCGCGCGGCGACCGACAGTGTCAGCACAGCCCCTTCCCGGCCAGGGCGGTCCAGGAGTACGGCCTGGTCGATGATGTCCCCGACGATAGTGAGGACAGCATGCCGGTCGGCCACCGAGCGCACCGGTCCGAAGCGGTGCGGCACCGTCCTTCCCTCCGCCCGCAACTGCTCCAGCACGTCTTCGGGCAGGACAGAGGCCAGGCCGCTATCAGCCGGCTCCGTAGAGAACAGGTTCCGGCGAAAGCGCCGCAGCTCATCCCCCTGCTTACGCAATACAGTACGAATATCCACAGACATGCCGTCTACGGTACAAGCCGCCCTAATATGCATCGAATCACCAATGTTCCTGAAGCGGCACTGGTGCCCTGTTCCCCGGACCCGCGAGGGTCAGGAAACGGGGCATCAGGGTGAGGCTCTTACTGTCCCGTGCTGTTCGGTTCGTGGCGCAGACCGGAGGCGAACACGGTTTGGACTCCGCTCAGTGCGGAGAGATCCGCGAGCGGGTCACCGTCCACCAGGAGGAGATCCGCTCGGTAGCCGGGAGCGACCTTCCCCGTGATCCCGCCCAGGCCCAGGGCAGCAGCCGCTTGCGACGTCGCCATGTCGATGATCGAGGCGTTCGACAGACCCAGGTGCGAGTAGAACGACAGGGCCTGAGCAAGCCCGTCGAAGCCAGCACGCTGCACGCCTGCATCTGTCCCCGCGATCAGGCGGACTCCGGCGTCGGCCATCTGCCGCACCAGGTCGAACATCGCGTTGGCGCGCTCCTCGCCGAAGAAGCGCGGGAGCATCTGCCAGTGCGGGCTTACGGCCGGGCAGACGGTGATGTCCTTCGCGATGATCTGCTGAACCACGTCGGGCCGGAAGTCCAGGCCATCGCTCGACATCCAAGTGCAGTGCTCGATGGTGTCGACGCCGGCCTCTACGGCTGAGGCGATGCCGTCGGCACCGTGCGCGTGGGCCGCGACAGGCACGCCCGCTTTGTGGGCTTCCTCCACAAGGGCGGCCAGTTCCTCCGCCGTGAACTGCGACTGGTGGCTCCTGGGGCCGTCCTTCGTGAGACCGCCGCCGGTGACCATCGCCTTGATGACGCCTGCCCCGGCCGCGAGGTTGCGCCGTACGAGCTCGCGGATCTCGGTCTCGCCGGAGACTTCGCCGCCGAGGAAGTGGCAGTGCCCGCCCACGGTGGTGGCCGGGGTGCCTGCGGAGACGATCCTCGGTCCTGGTGTACGCCGATCGCTGATTTCCGCAGCCAGACGAAGCGCCAGTCCGCCGCGGTCGCCGAGATCGCGGACGGTGGTAACGCCACTGCGCAGGAGCTGTTCGCTGCGCCGCCGCATGTCCTCGAACAGGGCTTCATCCGTCGAGCCCTGGAGGGTGGACACCGGGTCAGGCCCGCCATCGAAGGCCAGGTGAACGTGAGCGTCGATGAGCCCCGGCAGCACGGTTCCGCCGAACTCGAATCGAGGCACGTCGGCCCCGGCCCGCTCTTCGATCTCCTTGCGCGGCCCGACGGCAGAGATCGAGTCACCCTCGATGAGAACGGCACCGTCTTCCAGGTAGGTCCCCGAGTCGACGAGCACTCGTCCACCGGTAATCAGCATCGTGACTCCTTGATCTTGCGAGGTCATGCGGCTGCGCGCAGTTCGTCGGATACCGCAATCAGTTGTTTCACATCCGACTCGCGGTCGCTCCCCAGCGCCATCGCGAGCGGGACCGCGCGGCGGGGCGCGGGGACCCCCTTCTCGATCCGAGCGGAGGCCCGGCGGAGCCGGGCGGCGAGCTCGGCGGAGTCGATGTTGAGGACTGTGCTGTCGTCACCCTCGTCCAGCAGGTACGGGCTGATGTCCACCAGGCCGTCGCGGCACTCCACGATGCGGCGGTGGTAGCGCCGGTGCACGCCACGGGCCCGCCATCGGTCCAGTGCAGCAGAGGATGCCGGCCTCAGCACGTTGTCCGGATACGCCTCCGCCAACAACTCCCACAAAGGCGAGAGGCGACGGTGATCACGCCGGTGTTGAAGCCAGAGTCGTAGGGAGGAGATTCGCGCTCGGGCTCCGGAGTAGGTGACACCCGCGGCGAACAGCAGGATTGATGCGACCAAGAGGAAGGCCACGGCCGCCATAAGGAGATGTGGCACGTCCACGTCTGCTGAGCGAACGGCGACGATGACGGCTCGAATCGCGCACGCTACGGCCATCGCTCCCAGACCGACGGCGGTCATCCAGAGCCCGGTGGAGTGCGGGCGTCGGGACATGCGGGCGTATCGGCGAGTCCACCGAAACGCCATGCCGAGGGCATACATGAGGTAGAGGCCAGCGCCGCCGTAGAAGAAGGCGATCTGGGGAATCGTCATGTCGGCTGTGCTGAAGCTGCCGGCGAAGACCTCGTGCGGCACCGACAGCGCAGCCACGGTGATCGCGACTGCGACGACCCCGACGAGCACGGCTTCCCTGCGTGCCCGCCGACGCCCCGCTTCTTCGTCAGCGGCGGAGTAGAGGTAGAAGCACATGAGGAAGTAGACCGTCAGGAGCAACAGGACGTTCTGGATCAGCTTCGCCGTCCCGTGGCCGGCGACGGTGTCGACTCCGGACGCGCCGCCGGGCATCGCTACGGGGTACGAGAGCGCAGCGCAGAGCAGGCAGAGGGTGACCGAGCGAAGAGGTGCGTCATGCGGGCTTCGCTTCCACTGGTAGAGCTTCCAGACCAGTGCGGCCAGGAGCCCCAGGAGCAGGAGTTCCACGAGTTACAGCCATCCTCGCCGGTCGCCAAGAGCCGCCTCGACCCGGCGCAGGGCGGGATCATCAGCCGGAGGAGTGGAGTTTGCGAGCAGGGCCGACCACTCCAGGATGATCGTCGCGACGAGTTCGACGGAGCACTCCTCGCCGTCGTCGTACGAGCAACGCTGGGCGACACGCTTGACCGCCTCGGTCCCGAAGACCGGCAGCAGGGTGGCCCACCCCTCCACATCGACGGCCGCCGCGTCCTCATCAGTGGCTGTATCGGGCGTGTCTGTCTCCACCCCGCGGGCGGAGTCCTCGGCTGCCTTCTCGTTCTCCGCCACGAGGATGTGCCCGACCTCGTGCAGGATGATCCCGTCCTGGTGCAGGTCGGTCGTCTCCTGCTGGTACAGGATCACGTCGTAGGTGTCGTACTCCGCCCACATGCCCGAGGGGCCGGGCTTGGGCAGCGGAGCTGCACGCAGAAACAGAGGGCGTCCGCGCCGTCGGCTCAGCTTCTCGCAGAGGTCGTGAACGTCGAGCGGGGGAGTGACCCCGAGATCTTGCAGCTCACGCCGAATCATCCGGTGCAGATCCTTCTCCACCGTTCGGGCCGTGGCTGTACGCCAGCGTCCAAGGCGTCGGCGGTTGGCTCCGTCTTGAGCGGGAACCTTGGGCTCCGCCGCGTCTCGGCCACTCTTATCCGACCACACTGAGTAATCCCTCCAACCGGCTGTGATGGCTCCCCGAGCCGGGCGACACCGCGCCCATGTCGATGACGTCCGGTTCCCGGCGCCGGAAACGACCGCAGTCGGCTGCACCTGCGCCCCCACTGCCCCCCCCTCGCAGGGGGAGGGATGTTAGACATCCAGGGCTCGCCGTCTGCTCGGATGTCACGTACGCGAACGCGCCCTGACGCCCCGGGCGGGGCTGCCCCGCGGAGCTCTCGGGAACCTCGTTGGACAGTACGTGAAGCATCCGACAAGACATGGCCTAAAAGTCATGATCGATTCGTGTAGACGGCAGGTAACTTCAACCAGTCAAAGCGACCTAAAACAACCTTGTTGAATCCCATACGGTGCTTTGAGCTGCTGCTTTAAGGTCTGGCGTGAACGGATCAACTTTCGCGAGTTGATAGATGACTCTGTTATCAACCTGAGACTTTCGATCGGCCTGACGCTCTCGCAAACACCCGCGAAGTGGACAAAATGGCAGATCGGAAGGGGTGTGGTGACGGTCACTCTGGGGCAGTTCGGGCAACTGTGGCGTTTACGCTTTCAGCCATGTCGAACGCGATATCCGCCCAGTCGGACAACTACCTGGAGTTCTGGAGCGAGTACCACCTGTGCACGCTGACCACGCTGCGGCCCAACGGGCGACCGCATGTTGTGCCGGTCGGTGTGACGGTGGACGCCGCCGCTGGCGTGGCCCGAGTTATCACCCGCAAATCGAGTCGTAAAGTGGCCAACATTCTCGCGAGTGGGGGCGAAGCCCGCGTAGCCGTGTGCCAGGTCGACGGCGGCCGGTGGGCCACGCTCGAAGGGGTCGCGGAGGTGTGCACCGACGAGGCTGTGGTCGAAGACGCGGTGGCCCGCTACGGAAAGCGATACGGTCGCACGCCGGCCCCAGACCCCGAGCGGGTGGCCATCCTGATTTCGATCGAACGGGCACTGGGTCAGACCTTGGGCGCCCGCCCTCAGACGGGCCAGGCCGCTGCGTAGCGTCAAGCGACCCGAGACATAGGCATATGCAGACCCTGAGCGTTACTCAGCCCTGAGTTTTCCTCAGGGGTGGGCGCTCGAAGTGGCTCTACGTTTGCGGGTCATGACAACAAGTCACGAACAGACGGAGCCCGGCGCGGCACCCTTACCGCCCGCGAAGCCGCACCCCGCGTTGAGCGCGGCTCTGCCCGACGGCACTATCCATAGCATCGTCGCGCGCCTGGCCGCCCACCTGAAGGAGCAGGGCGGAGGGCCAGTTTCGCCGCCAGCGCTGGCCCTCGGCATCTTCGAGAGGGTCGGATCGAACTGGCTGTCCGACTCGTTGCGCGGGACGATGCCGCAGCACAACGAGCCTTTCCGCCAGCAGCTCGGCCGCGAACACCCGCTGTCGCCTGGTAACCGCGTACCGCCAAGCCTCCAGGGAACCGGACTCACTGGCTTGGGCTGGCACCATCTCCTCGGCGCGCTCAGCGACCTGCACGGGAAACCAAGGCACTTGGTCAAGGAGACGAACCTCTTCTTCGCCACGGACACCGTCTTAGCCTTGATCCACCGATTTGGTGCCTGTGGGTAACTTTTGGGAAAACGAAGAAGTGCCTTGTGACCTGCGATGATGGGAGTTCTTGAGGCTTCCAGCACACACAATCAGCAAGGCACTTCCGAGATGCAAGTTTCCCATACCCGGGCGGCGGTCTCCGCTGCGTTCGACGACGAGAATCTGATCGCGCATGCCGGGCTGGTCCCGGTGATGCGGCTGGCCGAGCGGTGCGGGCTTTCGCGCCTGGCGGCGGAGAAGGTGAAGCTGACGGGGGCGGCGAACGGCGCGGGCGCGTCGGCCGACGCCAAGGTCACCAGCATCGTGGCCGGGATGGCCGCCGGGGCGGACAGTATCGACGACCTCCACGTCCTGCGACACGGTGCGATGCCTGTCGTCTTCGCGGGCATCCGTGCCCCGTCCACCCTGGGCAGCTTCCTGCGCGCGTTCACCCACGGTCACGCACTCCAACTCCACGCCGTGCACCGGAAATTCCTTGCGGAGCTGGCCGCGCATACCCCGCTGCTGCCCGGCGCCGACGCGATGGCGTTCATCGATGTCGACTCCACCCACAAACGCGTCTACGGCCGGACCAAGCAGGGCGCCGAGTACGGACGGTTCAAGGGCATCCGCACCCTGCACCCCCTGCTGGCCACGATCTGCACCCCCCGGTCGAGGCCGGTGATCGCCGCGGTGCGAATGCGCCGCGGCAAAGCGGCCGACTCCCGGGGCGCCCCGAAGTTCGTGGCCGAGGCCCTGGCCACCGCCCGGGAAGCCGGCTGCACCGGCACCCGCATCCTGCGCGCGGACTCGCAGTTCTACAACGCCGGTGTGATCGCCGCCTGCCGCCGGGCCGGAGCCCACTTCTCGATCACCACCGGCATGAACCCCTCCATCAAACGGGCCGTCCACGCCATCCCCGACCACGACTGGCAGCAGATCACGTACCCGACCGCGGTACCCGACCCCGACACCGGTGAGCTCATCTCGGACGCCGAGGTCGCCGAGATACCCGCATACACCGCGTTCACCGGCCGCAAGAAGAGCGAGCACGTCACCGCCCGGCTGATCGTGCGCCGGGTCCGTGACCTGGCCAAACCCGCCGTCGTGGGCGAGCAGGGCGAACTGTTCCCCCTCTGGCGCTACCACCCCTTCTTCACCGACAACCCGGCCCAGACCCTTCAGGCCGAGCGGGAACACCGCCACCACGCCGTGGTCGAGCAGGTCATCGCGGACAGCAAAGCCGGAGCTCTGGCCCACCTGCCGTCTGGACACTTCAATGCCAACGCGGCCTGGCTGACCCTGTGGGCGATGACCTACAACCTGCTGCGGGCCACCGGTGCACTGACCTCGCCCTTCCACGCCAAAGCCACCACCGCCACCCTGCGCACCCACCTCGTCCACGTCCCCGCCAGGATCGCCCGCTCCGCACGACGCCTCACCCTGCACCTGCCACGCAACTGGCCCTGGCAGCAAGCCTGGACACACCTCTTCGACACCGTCCACGACCCACCCCCGCCAGCCTGATCCCCTGACCACCCCGCCCACCAGGGCCCAACCGGAACCGAACACGTGGAAACGCTGGGCAGACCAGCGGCTACAGGCTGCCCAACCTCAACGGACATCCCGAACCCGGCTCAGAAATCAGTCAGAAGATCACTTTCAGACCACGTCGGTGGATCAAGGCTTAGGGATGCTGCCTGATTCGCCGGCCGTCATCCTCACCCGGGCACCCATCGGAATCGCTTCCTCATTCGCCCGAGGCCGGCTCTGGGACCGATGGCGCTACAGCGACCGCTACGCCCAGGTTGCCGCGACGGCCCGCGCCCCGAGGTGGCGTACGGTCTTCGCGCCGCTCCTCCCGCAGGACGACCCCGATCCGGCCACCGCTTTGGGGCGGCTGATCGTCGTGAACTCCCTGTTGCTCGCCCGCGCCCTCTTCGACGGAGACGAGCCGTCCCGCCGCCCCCGCCTGGTCATCCCGTACGAACAGCACGTCAGCGATCCCGGACGTACAGAAGCGGGTCTCACCCAGTTCCTCGGTATCGAAATGCCGGAACCGGCCGGTGCGTCGCCTAACGCTGCTGGCGCCACAGCTGCGGCGGACACCACCTTCGCCACCATCGGACGCAAGGAGACCTTGGTCGCCGAGTTGGCCCCCGGTGTGGTGGACCTCGTCAGCGCGGCGGTAGAGAAGACCGTTGCCCAGGCCCGCCAACAGCTCGACCCCGAAGTGACCGAGACCGTCACCCAGTGGCTAGCTGGTGACGATCAGTACGAGCTGCACGAACCCGTGCTCCGGCCCAGCCACCGCGTCCGCGCCCAACCTGCTCCCCAGCGGACGGCCAAACCGGCTTACAGGCCGGTAGGGCGATCCCAGTGGCGCAATCTGCTGGTCACCAACACGGAAATGGCCGAGCTGCTGACCATGCTGCACGCGGGCGGTGCGGTGAACTCCCGGCTCGGCACCAATCTTCTGGTCTGCCCGATGCCCCACGAACGTGGTGGACGACTCCACTACGACCCGGTCGATCGGCGCTGGCGGGTTAGCCGCGGATACGAGTCCCATCCCGCGTACTGGGTCACCTGGATCGGGGCGGCCGTCGCGGCAGCATGGTTCGGAGCGCGGTTGCCCAGCCGGGCCGAAGCCTTGGACGCCACGAAGGGCGCGCGGGCGTACAACAGCGGCTATGCCGTGGGGGACAGCTGTCCTGTGATGGAACCCGGCCTTGGCGACCGGGAGATTCACCACCTGATCGGCAACGTTCAGTTCTGGTGTGGCGATGGCCCTGCGCTGCCTGAAGCCCAGCCCTTGCAGCGGTACTTGTTCGGCGCGGCCTGGAACACTCCGAGCACCGAAGATGCGGTGTCAGCCGTCCGTTCGCGCTACCTGCTGGGCTCCTCACGAGGCGTTGGGGTCCGCTTGGTGCGCGACCCCCAAACCACCGATGCCGCCCGGCTCGGAGCTTGGGAGCTCGCGCACCTGCTCAATCAGTGGGTCGACGCCGTCAACGAGTCCGCCCGGACCACGCCAGGCGAACTCGACCGGCTGCTGATCAGTTCGATCGGCCTATAGGCCGATCGCGGACTTCGGCCCCATGTACGAACCCGCGCCCGGGAACCCGTCCCGGCAGAGCTTCACGAACACGTCACTGAAGCCTCGGTCGGGCAGGTCGTCCAGCGCCACGAACTCGACGCCTCGGATCGGCCGCGTGTCCGCACCCTCCTTGACCGCTCCGATCTCCCCGCCCACGATGCGGGCCTCGAAGGTGATGTGAACGACGTGAGCACTCGTGTTGTCGCACAGATACAGCAACCGGCCCACTTCAACCTCGGCGCCGGTTTCCTCCCGCATCTCTCTGATCAGCGCCTCTTCCAGAGCCTCGCCGTCCTCGACCTTGCCGCCAGGCAGGGACCAGGTCCTGGGGCCGTCGGTGTCCTGGTTGAGCACCAGGATCTTGTCGTCCTCGATGACGATGCCCGTCACACGTGTATGCATCCGCCGACGCTATCGCTCGGGGGACCGGCCCGAAGGGGACACCGATGAAACGGCCGTCAACCTCCGCCGCGCCACCGGTGGTGATCGCCGCCGGGGGATTGGGCACCCGCGTAGGCAGTTGGTCACCGTACCTGCCCAAGGAGCTGCGGCCTGTCTGTGGCCGGCCGGGCCTCGCGCACATCGTGGATGAGGTCGCTGCCATCGGGAGTGATCGCGCCGTGGTAGTCCACCACCCGTACTACACGCCGCTGATCGACTGGACCCGCCAGGTCCTTGCTCCAGGGGCTTTGGCCCGCTATCAGAGCCTCACGAACCAGCTCCCGGTGCAGCCCCGAGCCGCCGATCATCTGCAAGTCGACTTCATCGCCCAACACGGCCGATACGCCGATGTCACGTCCGTGTTGAACGGTTCCGAACACCTGCGCACGGGGGAGTTCTACGTGGTCTTTGCTGACAACGTCGACCCGACCCATACAGCGCTGTCCGCCCTCGTCACAGCGACTCCGTCGGCCATTCCGGCGGTTCTGGCGGCACCGTTCGACGCCAACGCGGCAAGCAGCCACGGAGTGATCGTCTGTACTGGCGAGGGGCCGGTGCAGAGGATGGTGGGGCTGGTCGAGAAACCCGACCGAGACGAGACGATCCGCCTGGAGGCGGAGTGCGGCATCGCCAACCTCCGACTCCTTCAAGGCCGGATGAGAGTGACGCCGAGGCTGCTGCGCTACCTGGCGGTAGTCGCTCAGAGCACGAGCAGCGAGCCGAAGCTTTCGTTGGCCTTGGCCTCGTACGCGAGATCGCATCGCGTTGATGTGGTAACCAATACGAAGCCCTTGACGGATCTCGGCGTACCGAGTCCGACGAGAGAACTGGTGCCGGGCCACTGACCACAGAGGTGGGCACGGACCGGTGCTGACGCCAACGAGGCCGCTCGTGGGCCACCGTCACCGCTTTGCTGGCGCAAGGGGTGTGGGTCGGAACGCGTATCGGCAGTCTGGCAAGGCGGGAAGGGGTTTGGTCGAGGTCGGAGATTTCCTCCAGCAACGTGTGTCGGTCCCGTGTTGACGCGTCAACACGGGAGCCTGATCGAGGCAGATAGAGCAGGATGCAGGAGGATGGAAACAGGGCCTAATGTCCCGGTTCTCCGGCGTTTCCGCAGGTCAGAGCGATAACGATTTTGGGTTCGAATCTCCTAGGCTCCACAGTGAAAGAGGCCCCCCGGCCTGCGGAAGCGCAGGCCGGGGGGCCTCTTTTTGGCTTTCGGGGCGGGGTCAGTCCTCGGTGAGCATGCCGGCCCTGAGAGTGGCCAGGGTGCCGGTCAGGAGGCGGGAGACCTGCATTTGTGAGACTCCGAGCTTCTCGCCGATCTGCGCCTGGGTCATTTCCTGGCCGAAGCGCATCTCGACGATGCTGCGGCGGCGGTCGTCGAGTGCGCCGAGCAGCGGGGCGAGCGTCTGGAAGTCCTCGACCAGTTCCATCGCCGGGTCGTAGTCGCCCATGGAGTCGGCGTACGTGCGGCCACTCTTGTTGACCTGACCGTCGTCACCGCTGTCGGAGGGCGTGTCCAGCGAGCCGGCGGTGTAGCCGTTGGACGCCACCAGGCCCTCGATGACCTCGTCCTCGCTCAGCTCCAGATGCGCGGCGAGTTCGGCGACGGTGGGGTTGCGGTCCGGCGTGACGGCCAGCTGCTCCTTGGCCTTGGCCAGCTCGACGCGCAGCTCCTGCAGCCGTCGCGGAACGTGCACGGCCCAGGTGGTGTCGCGGAAGAACCGCTTGATCTCGCCGATGATGTACGGGATGGCGAAGGTGGGGAACTCGACTTCGCGGGACAGGTCGAACCGGTCGATGGCCTTGATCAGGCCGATCGTGCCGACCTGGATGATGTCCTCCATGCCCTCGTTGCCGCGGCTGCGGAAACGGTTCGCCGCGAAGCGGACGAGGGACTGGTTCATCTCGATGAGGGTGTTGCGGGCGTACTGGTGCTCGTGGGTGCCCTCTTCGAGGACCTGCAACTGGTCGAAGAAGAGCTTCGACAGCTCCCTGGCGTCCTTCGGGGCGATCTTTCCGGCGTCCTCGATCCACGGCAGTCCACCCACGAGCCGCTCGTCGGCGCCCGGGGACCCGGCGGAGGTGAGGTGGTGGACGGACAGTCCTGCGGACTGCGTGGGTATGGACACGTCATCACCTTTGAGATCGTCGGGGTGGTTGCCGAGCTACGTATGCCCCCGAATCCCGGCGCCATTCGCTTTGCGCTGTCCTGCCCCGATCTTTTTTGACCACTTGCGTTCGTGGCTCGGCGGTGGGCCGGGCTTGCCCGAACCCGGCGACCGGGGCGCGGGCGTGGGCGATACTGAGCGATGTGACAATGCGACGGGACTCGGGGGGTCTGGTGAATCATCCGCGCACGACAGCCGGGGAAGCGCATGAATCGTCCCCGGCCACCCTTGAGGTCCGCCCGCTGGCGAACCGGTCCGGACTGAGTGCTGCGGGGGAGGTCAGCTTGACCACACACCCGACGTGGGCGCGTGCACTGGATGCCCTGGCCGACCGCCAGGAGGACGTCTATCTGGACCTGGCCCGTCTGACCTTCGTCGATGTGGCCGGGGCCAGCACGCTGGCCGCGGCGGCCCTGGTCCGCGGGGCCGGCCGGCGGATGGTCGTCGAACGGCCACCGCCCTCGCTGCGGCGGACCTTGGACATGTTCTGGCCGGACCTGGCGACGATTGAGGTGACGGGATGACGACCAGCGCGATGCCGGTGACGGCGGCGGACGAGTCGTTCGTACACCCGGCCCTCTTCTACCGGGACGACGCCACGTACCTCGCCGGCACCCTCCCGTTCATCGACGCCGGACTGGCCGCGGGTGAACCGGTGGCCGTCGCCGTCCCCCGGCCGCGCCTCGACCTGCTGTCGGCCGAGCTCGGCGACCGGGCCGGGAAGATCCGCATGATCGACATGGCGCAGGCCGGACGCAACCCGGGGCGGATCATCCCCCGCGTGCTGCGCACCTTCGCCGACGCCCACCCCGGCAGCCGGGTGCGGATCATCGGTGAGCCGATCTGGGCCGGCCGCAATCAGGCCGAGTATCCCGCCTGCGTCCAGCACGAGGCGCTGATCAATGACGCCTTCCGGGACCGGGCGGCGACCATCCTGTGCCCGTACGACGTCACACGCCTCGACGCGCAGGTACTCGCCGACGCCCACGCCACCCACCCGGTGCTCATAGAGGACACGGTCGAGCGGCCGAGTGCGGCCTATGACCCCGACCGCACCGTGGCGGCGTACAACCAGCCGCTTCCCCGGCCGCCGGGGCTGTCCGCCTTCGTCTTCGACAGCGGGCTGCTGCCCGACGTGCGGGCGCTCGCGTCCCGGCTGGCCGCCGACCTCGGGCTGGCCGCCGAGCGTCTCGACGATCTGGCGCTGGCGGTGGCCGAGTTGACCACCAACAGTGTGATCCACGGTGGCGGTACCGGCACCCTGCGCATCTGGGCCGAGGACGGTCAGATCGTGTGCGAGGTGCACGACCGGGGCCATCTCACCGACCCGCTCGCGGGCCGGCGGCTTCCCCCACCGAGCAGGCCCGGCGGCCGTGGCCTGCTGCTGGTCAACCATTTGAGCGACCTGGTGCGCACCCACACCACGGCGAACGGGACCACCACCCGGTTCTACCTCGACCGCACGCCCGCTCGCTCCGACAACCGCTAGGTCGGTTTCGGCGGGCGCGCCCGCGGACAGGTCCGGGGTCAGTACCGTTTCCGGGGGGCGCCGGGGTAATCTGCCTCGTACTTTTGTCGTAGGGCAACGATCCAGGACCGGCTGGCGGTCCGTGACCGTGGTTCCGCGGCGCAGGGGGGCGGCCCCGCTCGCGGGTCGTGGCGGTGTCCTGTCTTCGGCAGGGCGCCCGGGGAGCGCAACGAGGATGGGCATGGCTGAGACGACAGTCGAGAACTCGCGTCCAGTACAGCGGGCACGGTCGCGGGGAACCGCCAAGGTGGGGGAGCCGGAACTGCGGCAGTTGCTCGACGGACTCACCGCGGTGCGGGACGGCGACTTCGGCACGCGGCTGCCCGACGAGACGGACGGGCTGCTCGGCGAGATCGCCACCGTGTTCAACGGCATGGTCGATCAGCTCTCGCTGTTCACGTCCGAGGTGACCCGGGTCGCGCGCGAGGTCGGCACCGAAGGAACACTGGGCGGCCAGGCCGAGGTGCCCGGTGTCTCCGGCACCTGGGCGGACCTCACCGATTCGGTGAACGCGATGGCGGGCAATCTCACCACCCAGGTCCGCGACATCGCCCATGTGGCCACAGCCGTCGCCCGGGGCGATCTGTCGCAGAAGATCGACGTGGACGCGCGTGGGGAGATCCTGGAGCTGAAGGAGACCATCAACACGATGGTCGACCAGCTGTCCGCGTTCGCCGACGAAGTCACCCGCGTCGCCCGCGAAGTGGGCACCGACGGGCGGCTCGGTGGGCAGGCCGACGTCAAGGGTGTCTCCGGCACCTGGCGCGACCTCACCGACTCCGTGAACTTCATGGCGGGCAACCTGACCGCGCAGGTGCGCTCCATCGCGCAGGTCGCCACGGCGGTCGCCCAGGGCGATCTGTCGCAGAAGATCGATGTGGATGCCCGGGGCGAGATCCTGGAGCTGAAGGAGACCATCAACACGATGGTCGACCAGCTGTCCGCGTTCGCCGACGAGGTCACCCGGGTGGCCCGTGAGGTCGGTACGGAGGGGCGGCTCGGCGGTCAGGCCGACGTCAAGGGTGTCTCCGGCACCTGGAAGGACCTCACCGAGTCGGTCAACGTCATGGGCGACAACCTGACGGCCCAGGTGCGTTCCATCGCCGAGGTCACCACGGCCGTCGCGCAGGGAGACCTCACCCAGAAGATCCGGGTGGACGCGCGTGGGGAGATCCTGGAGCTGAAGGAGACCATCAACACGATGGTCGACCAGCTGTCCGCGTTCGCCGACGAAGTCACCCGCGTCGCCCGCGAGGTGGGCACCGAGGGCAATCTCGGTGGGCAGGCGACCGTCCGGGGCGCCTCCGGCACCTGGAAGGACCTCACCGACAACGTCAATGTGATGGCCTCCAACCTCACGGGCCAGGTGCGTTCCATCGCCGACGTCGCCAACGCCGTGGCGCGCGGCGACCTGTCCCGCAAGATCACCGTCGAGGCGAAGGGCGAGGTCGCCGCGCTGGCCGAGGTCATCAACACGATGGTCGACACCCTGTCCGCGTTCGCCGACGAGGTGACCCGCGTGGCGCGCGAGGTCGGCACCGAGGGGCGGCTCGGCGGCCAGGCCCGGGTGCCGAACGTCGCCGGCACCTGGAAGGACCTCACCGACAACGTCAACTCCATGGCGAACAACCTGACCGGGCAGGTCCGCAACATCGCCCTGGTCACCACCGCCGTCGCCAATGGCGACCTGTCGAAGAAGATCGACGTGGACGCGCGCGGCGAGATCCTGGAGCTGAAGACCACCATCAACACGATGGTCGACCAGCTGTCCGCGTTCGCCGCCGAAGTCACCCGCGTCGCCCGCGAGGTGGGCAGCGAGGGCCGCCTCGGCGGACAGGCCGAGGTCGAAGGCGTGTCCGGCACCTGGAAGCGCCTCACCGAGAACGTGAACGAGCTGGCGGGCAACCTCACCCGACAGGTGCGGGCCATCGCCGAGGTCGCCAGCGCCGTCGCCGAGGGCGACCTGACGCGGTCCATCACCGTGGACGCCTCCGGTGAGGTCGCGGAGCTGAAGGACAACATCAACTCGATGGTCGGCTCGCTGCGCGAGACCACCCGGGCCAACCAGGAACAGGACTGGCTGAAGTCCAACCTGGCCCGGATCTCGGGCCTGATGCAGGGCCACCGCGATCTGGCCGTGGTCGGTGAGCTGGTCATGGACGAGCTCACCCCGCTCGTCTCCGCCCAGTACGGCGCCTTCTACCTCGCGGAGGACACCCCGGACGGCACCGAGCTCGGGCTCGTCGGCTCGTACGGGCGCCCTGCCGGGAGCGCCGGCCCCCAGCGTTTCAAGCTGGGCGAGTCCCTGGTGGGCCAGGCGGCCCGCAGCCGCCGGACCATCGCCGCCGACGGGGTGCCCGGCGACTACGTGAGCATCTCCTCGGGGCTCGGCCGGACGACACCCGGCAGCATGATCGTGCTGCCGATCGTCGTCGACGACCAGGTGCTGGGCGTCATCGAGCTCGCCTCGTTCACGGCGTTCACCGCCGTCCACCGGGACTTCCTGGAGCAGCTCATGGAGATGGTGGGCGTCAACGTCAACACCATCGTGGCCAACGCCCGCACCGATGAGCTGCTCGACGAATCGCAGCGACTCGCGGGTGAACTGCAGTCCCGGTCCAGCGAGTTGCAGGTTCAGCAGGAGGAACTCCAGCGGTCCAACGCGGAGTTGGAGGAGAAGGCCGCGCTGCTGGCCGCCCAGAACAGCGACATCGAGGGCAAGAACCTGGAGATCGAGCAGGCGCGGCAG
The DNA here is from genome assembly GCF_051131715.1 of Streptomyces sp. A5-4. Lineage (NCBI taxonomy): Bacteria > Bacillati > Actinomycetota > Actinomycetes > Kitasatosporales > Streptomycetaceae > Streptomyces > Streptomyces sp. A5-4. The sequence continues at coordinate 4,001,444 of NZ_CP178591.1, forward strand.
GAGCTGGAGGACCGCGCCCAGCAGCTGTCGCTGGCGTCCAAGTACAAGTCGGAGTTCCTGGCCAACATGAGCCACGAACTGCGGACCCCGCTCAACAGCCTGCTGATCCTGGCCCAGTTGCTCGCCCAGAACCCGAACCGCAACCTCACCTCCAAGCAGGTCGAGTACGCGGGCATCATCCACTCGGCTGGCTCCGACCTGCTTCAGCTGATCAACGACATCCTCGACCTGTCCAAGGTCGAGGCGGGCAAAATGGACATCCATCCGGAGCGCGTCGCGGTGCGTCAGCTCCTGGACTACGTCGAGGCCACGTTCCGGCCGATGACCACGCAGAAGAGCCTCGACTTCACGATCACCACCGCGCCCGGTGTGCCGGTGGACCTGCTCACCGACGACTCCCGGCTCCGGCAGGTCCTGCGGAACCTGCTCTCCAACGCGGTGAAGTTCACCGAGCGCGGCCGGGTGGAACTCCGTATCGAACCGGCGTCCGACAGTGAGCTTCCCGGTGTGGTCCACCGAGGTGGCGCCGTCGTGGCCTTCCGCGTCAAGGACTCCGGGATCGGCATCGCCGAGCAACAGCTGAAGACCATCTTCGGGGCGTTCCAGCAGGCGGACGGCACCACCAGCCGCAAGTACGGGGGCACCGGTCTCGGGCTGTCCATCAGCCGCGAGATCGCCCATCTGCTCGGCGGCGCGCTCACGGCCGAGAGCGCACCCGGCCAGGGCAGTTCCTTCACGCTGTATCTGCCGGTCGCCCGCGCCGACTTCCGCGAGCACGCGCCGGACGGCCCGGCCGGCCCGGCGGACAAGGGCGCCGAGGCGGCGGGGAGCGAGCAGCGGGCCCCGGTCGCCGCGCCCGCCCCGCCACGGCAACCGCGCCGGCTGCTCGTCATCGAGCAGCGCCCGCGCGGGCTGCTCTCCCTCGTCGCCGAGAGCGCCGTCGCCGAGCTCTCCGGCGGCCACGAGCGCACCGCCCGCGAGGACATCGAGGTCATCGCGGCGGTGAGCCCGCAGGAGGCCGCCGGCGCCCTCGCCACCGAACCGTTCCACTGCGTGGTGCTGGAGCTGGACATGGCCGACGGCGAGGCGCTGCGGTTCCTGGACACGATGGACGGCGACCCCGCGCTGCGGTCCGTCCCCGTACTCGCGCACAACAACCGGCGGCTGGACGCGGCGCACGAGCAGGCACTCCAGTCACGGGCCCGCAAGCGGCCGTTGGAGCTGCTGTCCAGCCTCGACGAGCTGCGCGAACGCATCGCGCTGCATCTGTCCGCCGAGCAGCCGGGCGCCGTGGTGCCCCTGGTCAGGACCGAGGAGACGCGTCGCCAGACGCCGCTCACGATCGACACCGGGCTGCACGGCCGTACCGTGCTCGTCGTCGACGACGACGCCCGCAACCTCTACGCGCTCAGCGGCATCCTGGAACTGCACGACATCCAGGTCCTGCACGCCGAGAACGGCCGTAAGGGGATCGAGGCACTCGTCCGGCACCCGCGCATCGACCTGATCCTGATGGACGTGATGATGCCGGAGATGGACGGGTACGAGGCCACGGCCGAGATCCGGCAGATGCCCGAGCACGCCGGTATCCCCATCATCGCGGTCACCGCGAAGGCGATGCCCGGGGACCGGGAGAAGAGTCTCGCCTCCGGGGCGAGCGACTACGTCACCAAGCCGGTGGACGCCAATGACCTGATCGCGTGTGTCAGCCGCTGGCTGAACGACAGCCAGGGGCCGACAGCGCCATGAGCACTCCTGAACACCATGGAGACGCCGTCGCGGACGGCGCGGTGCCGGCGCCCCGCCCCCGCAGGGACCACGGTCCCGAGGGGGTTGCGGAGACGGCGCCGGGCCAGGACTCCGCCGTCGGACGCCTCGCCGCCACGGTCGCGCGGCTGCGCGAGGAGGTACGCGCCGCGCATGCCGCTGCCGACGGCCGTGCCCTCGTCGAGCTCGCCAAGGGCATTTTGATCGAGCGGCTCGGGTGCGGTCCGGCGCAGGCCTCGCGCCAGCTCGCGGAACTCGCCGGGCAGACGGGCCTGTCCCAGGTCGAGCTGGCCGCGGACATCATCAATCAGGCGGCCCGCGACCAAGTCGCCCATATCGCCGAGGAGTTCATCCGGCGGACGAGCGGCGAAGCGGCGAGTGACGGGCCGGGTGGGTCGCGCGACGGGTCGAGTGGCCCGGCGGCCGACGGTACGGGCCAGAGAAACGCGGGCTCCTCCGTCGCCGTACGCCTGCGCACCGCCGAGAGCGCCGCGCTGGCCGCCGGGGACACCCAGGCCGTCGCCGAATCCCTGCTCGAACACGCCCTCGCCCCGTTGGGGGCCACCGCGGTGGCCGTCTGGACGGCCAGTTCGGACGCCTCGCTCACCCTGCGCGGGCACGCCGGATTCAGCGCCGAAGAAGCGGGACGCTGGCGATACGTACCCCCTGGTGTGACGACGGTCGCCCGGCAGGCACTCAGCGAGAGACGCGCCGTCCACTTCTCCTCGCTCGCCAAGGAGGGCATCCCCTCCATCGGCCACAAGGAGACACCGGACGGTGGTCGGATCGCCCTGCCCGCCGGAACGGGCGGACGCGTACACGGCGTACTGGAGATCTGCTGGCCCCGGCCGCTCACGCCTCAGCCACCCGCCGTCGCACGCCAGATCGAAGCCCTGGCCGAGCTGTGCGCCCACACCCTCGAAGGCCTCCCCGAGCCGGGGGTCCATTCCCCGGTGCCGCGCGTGCCCGCAGATGTCGCCGAGCTGGTGGATCTCGCCGACGGGCTGTACGACCCCGCGCTGGTCCTCACGCCGCAGCTCGACGCGGAAGGTCACCTCAGCGACTTCCGGATCCGTCATGTGAACAGTGACTTCGTCGATCCGGCGGGGCGCCCCCGCAGCAGCGTCAACGGCGCCCTGTTGCTGGAGGCCTACCCCACGGCCGCCGGTGCCAGCGAGCTCTTCGAGAAGATCGAGCGCGTCTACGCCACCGGTGAGCCCTTCCGCGCCCGGCGGATGACACTGACCGCCCTCGTCGACCAGGTGCCCCTCGCGTCCGTCGCGGACCTCAGCATCAGCCGGCACGGCGACAGCGTCCTGCTCATCTGGCGCATCGAGGACGAGACGCCCCGGCTCGCCAGCCTGCTGCAGCATGCTCAACGGCTGGGCCGCATCGGCGGTTTCGAGGAGAACCTCGTGACGGGCGAGATCACCTGGAACAGTCAGCTCTTCGCCCTCTACGGACGGGCGGCCACCGCGGAGCCGGTGTCCCTGCAGGATCTCAGCGAGCACGCGCACCCGGACGACGCCGTGCTCATAGGCCGTTTCCTGCAGGCGGTCCTCCACCACCGCCGCGCGACCTCCACGGCTTTTCGGCTGATGCGCCCCGACGGGGTGACCCGGCACATGCGGGTCATCGCCGAGCCCGTTCTCGACGCCGACGACCGGCTCCTGGCCGTACGCGGTGCCTATCAGGACATCTCGTCCCAGCACTGGACCGAGGTGGCGCTCGCCGCGACCCGTGATCAACTCGCGCAGACCGAGCAGGAGTCGGCGGAGCGCAACCGGCTGACCCTGCAGCTCCAGCACGCCATCATGCCGCCGACCCGGGGCCCGCTCGACGCCCCCGGCCTGCAGATCGCCGTACGCTACCGGCCGGCCGAGACGGAGTCGCTGGTGGGCGGCGACTGGTACGACGCCGTCGTCCTGCCGTCCAAGCGGATACTGCTCTGCGTCGGGGACATCGCCGGCCACGGAATCAAGGCGGCCACCAGCATGGTGGTGCTGCGCAACGCCATGCGCGGTCTCGCCGTCACCGGCGCGGGCCCCGGCCAACTGCTGTCCTGGCTGAACATCGTGGCCCACCACCTCACCGAACAGGTCACCGCCACCGCGGTGTGCGGCCTCTTCGACCCGGAGACCCGGGTACTGCGCTGGGCCAGGGCGGGCCATCTGCCTCCGGTGCTGGTGCGGGGGCAGGACGCCAGCACTCTGCCGCTTCTCGGCGGGCTGCTGCTGGGCGCTCTCGCCGAGGCCGAGTACGAGGAGTCGGAAATTCAGCTGGAGCCGGACGACACGCTGCTGATGTACACCGACGGACTCGTCGAGCGCAAGGACACCGAGGTGCACGATTCCCTGGAGCAACTGCTCGGCACGGCGAAGGCCCCGGCCCGCAACCTGGAGCGCCGGCTCGACCGGCTCCTCACCCTCAGTAAGTCGGACACCGACGACGACACCTGCCTCATCGGTATTCAGGTGTCGTGACGCCGGTGAATTCAAGTGGGACGTTTGGTGGGCGCCTTTGCGGTCACACGAAAAGTGTCCCCACCATTCACCGGCAGGACAGGGCGTGATTGTTGTGACTGACCAGAAGAACGAGAAGTCCAAGGCGAAGACCGAGCAGGTCACGGGCAAGGTCAAGGAAACCGCCGGCCGGGCCGTGGGCAATGAGTCCCTGGAGGCGGAGGGCCGCGTCGAGCAGTCCAAGGGCGACGCGCGCCAGGCGAAGGAAAAGATCAAGGACACGTTCAAGCACTGACGTACCGAACTGCTTCTGTGGCCCGGACGGAGGAATTCTCCCGTCCGGGCCGCAGCCAGTCCTACCGCCGTACGTATCGCTCCGTGTTGCCGTCCCTACGGCCGTCCGTACCGGCTCAGGGGTGGTCGCCGGGGCCGTCGTGGTGCCCTGCGAGCGGGGTCGGCGAGAGCGCGGTGCTTCCCTCACCGGCCTCCAACAGGGTGTCCGCGGGGCCGACGATCAGCGGGTCGGGACTGCCGATCGCCTTGTCGTCCCTGTCGGTGTAGTCGAAGCGCCACAGCAGGCTGCGCATCGCCTCCAGCCTGCCGCGCTTCTTGTCGTTGTTCTTCACGACGGTCCACGGCGCGTGCTCGGTGTCGGTGGCCCGGAACATGTCGACCTTCGCCGCGGTGTACGCGTCCCACAGATCCAGCGAGGCGAGGTCCGTCGGCGACAGCTTCCACTGCCTGACCGGGTCGACCTGACGGATGGCGAACCGGGTGCGCTGCTCGTCGCGGGAGACCGAGAACCAGAACTTCACCAGCAGGACGCCGTCGTCGGCCAGCATCTGCTCGAACAGCGGGGTCTGTTCGAGGAAGTTCCGGCACTCGTGGGGTGTGCAGAAGCCCATCACGCGCTCGACTCCGGCCCGGTTGTACCAGGACCGGTCGAAGAAGGCGATCTCCCCCGCGGCCGGGAGGTGGGCGACGTAACGCTGGAAGTACCACTGGCCGGACTCGCGTTCGGTGGGCTTGCCCAGAGCCACCACGCGGGCGCCGCGGGGGTTGAGCCGCTCGGTGAAGCGCTGGATGGTGCCGCCCTTGCCGGCCGCGTCCCGCCCCTCACAGATCACCACGAGCCGCTGCCCGGTTTCGCGGACCCATCGCTGCAGCTTGAGCATCTCGATCTGCAGCATCCGCTTGTTCTGCTCGTACTCGCGGCGCCCGATCTTGCGGTCGTACGGATGGTTCTCCCGCCAGGTCCGCAGCGGTCGGCCGTCGTCGTCGAGCAGGACGGGCCGCTCGGGGTGACGGTCGTCGACCGTCAGCCCTTCGAGGAGCGTCCTGTCGCCGGGGCCGGTCCCGGAACTGTCCTCGGCCTCAGTCATGAGTCATGTCGCCGCTCAGCCGCCACCGTGATCACGTTCCCCAGGTTATGGATGGCCGGTGCCCTCCGCAGACTCAGTGCCCGAGCCTCGCCCGCCCAATCACACTATTCGCGGAGGAATTCCTCGGCATCGCGGGCCAGCAGCGCGGCCTGCACCCTGTTGTCGCACTCAAGCTTCGCCAGGATGCGGCTGACGTACGTCTTCACGGTGGCCAGGCCGGGCACCACCGTGGTCGCCAGGAAGTAGAGCGTGTTGACCAGCCCGAGGGTCAGCGGTGAGAAGTCGGGCCACGCGGAGGCGGTGCCGACACCGATGAACAGCACGTACGAGGCGGTGAACGCGGCCAGGGCGCGGCCCGCCCCCGCGATCCTGCGCCCCGCGGACCAGCCCGCGACGATCATCAGCACCGAGAATCCGGTCACCGAGCCGCTCATCGCGGCCGCCACCACGAGCACGCTGACGGGCAGCCTGCGCCGGAGCAGCGACAGGGCGGCGACGGCGATCGCGGTACCGAGCTGCACCGCGCGGAGGCGGGTGCTGAGTACGTGACTACTTAAGTACGTGACTACTTGGGTATGTCAGGTGCTCTTGTCGCGCTTCGCCGACTCGGCCTCGGCTTCGGCCTGCTTGGCCTGAACCTCGGGATCGAGTGCCTGACCACTGCCGTCGACCGAGGTCAGCGGCGCACGGTCGGGAATCTCGGTGGCGGCGGGGGGCTCGACCAGCCAGTCGGGGTTGGCCTGCTTGTCCCACCACTTCCAGGCGGCGAACGCACCGCCCGCCAGCACACCGACCACGGCGAGGCCCTTGGCAAGACGACCGGCCCTCGCCCGCCGCTCGTGCTTCTTGACGAGCTTCCTGATCTCCTTCTGCGAGACCTGTCCGCGCAGGGCGGCCAGGGCCGCCGCGCTGCGTGCGGTGGCCTCCTCGCGAAGGGGCTGGGCGCTGGCCACCGCGTGTTCCACACGCGGCACCGTGTAGTCCGCGGCCTGCCGGGCGGCGTGCCGGGTGCGAACGGCGGCCCGGTGCGCGGCCTTGTCGACCTTCGGGGGCACGTGGGTGCGGGCCTGCTCCACCCGCGGTGCCACATGTGCTCCGTAGTGGACCTTGGCCTGCTGCGCCGCTTGCGACACCTTGGGCGCGAGTCGTACGCGGGTCTCGTGCGCGAAATGCGTGGCCTGGTCCTTGGCCGTACCGGCGTAGGGCGCCACCACTTCCGCGGCGTGCAGCACGCTCTCCTTGGCCGATTCGGATGCGGCGCGCACGCTGTCGATGCGGGTCACTGGATCCTCCTCCTTGGTGGCGGTTCGGTTACTCGCCTTTCCGCCCATTTCGAGATCATGCCTGTCAGCGGCCTTTGAGGCACGTGTGGACGGGCATCCGGGTCATGAAAGGGTCATAAATGGGTCATGCGAGGTGACTTCGGGCATTGCGGTGCAAGGGGCGCTTGTGACCGACAATGCCACGGTTCGTCGCCGGGCGCCCCGGTTCTGCCGCTACTCGTCGCAAACCGGTCCGTGCGAGGATCGGACATATCCATGTGGACGTTTGAGGAAGGCAGCACCGTGGCCGAGCAGCTTTACGCCACCCTGAAGACCAACCAGGGCGACATCCAGGTACGGCTCCTGCCGAACCACGCACCGAAGACGGTCAAGAATTTCGTGGAGCTCGCCAACGGTGAGCGCGAGTGGACGAACCCGACCTCCGGCAAGAAGGTCACGGACCGGCTGTACGACGGGACCGTCTTCCACCGTGTGATCAGCGGTTTCATGATTCAGGGCGGTGACCCGCTGGGCAACGGCACGGGTGGCCCCGGTTACGAGTTCGAGGACGAGTTCCACCCCGACCTCGCCTTCGACAGGCCGTACCTGCTGGCGATGGCCAACGCGGGTCCGGGCACCAACGGCTCGCAGTTCTTCATCACGGTGTCGCCGACCGCGTGGCTGACCCGCAAGCACACGATTTTCGGTGAGATCACGGATCCGGCCAGTCAGAAGGTCGTGGACGGCATCATCGCCGTGCCGACCAACTCGCGCACCGACCGCCCGGTCTCCGACATCGTCATCGAGACGGTCGTCGTCGAGACCCGCTGACGGTCGCGCCTCCTACGACCGCACGCCGTTACGGGAACCATCCCGCCCCGCCCGTCCGTAGTGGATAGGCGGGGCGTGGTGCGTTGAGCCGCGCCGCGGGCCGTACCGCCACTGGGCACCGAGCCGATGGGCACCGAGCCGACAGGCACCAGTTTCAAGGGGACCGATGGACCAGCCGCCAGGAAACCCGGACCAGAGCGCCGCCGCCACCGGCGGCCCGCCGACCTGCTACCGGCACCCGGGTCGTGAGACGGGCATCCGGTGCACCCGCTGCGAGCGCCCGATCTGCCCGGAGTGCATGGTCGACGCCTCGGTCGGTTTCCAGTGCCCCGACTGTGTCCGCGAGGGATCGGGTACGGGCCACTCGCCGACCGCGAACCAGCCGCGCACGCTGGCGGGCGGGACGATCGCGGCGGACCCCCGCCTGGTCACCAAGGTGCTGCTGGCGATCAACGTGGCTCTCTTCATCGCGGTGCTGGCGACCGGGAGCCGGCTGGTCGGAGATCTCGACCTCATCGGTCTGGCCAGGGACTACCGGACCTACCAGGTGGTGGGGGTCGCGGACGGCCAGTGGTACCGGCTGGTCACCGCGATGTTCCTGCACGAGGAGATCTGGCACATCGGGTTCAACATGCTGGGCCTGTGGTGGCTCGGCGCACCGCTGGAGGCGGCGCTGGGCCGCACCCGCTTCCTGGCGCTCTATCTGCTCTCGGGCCTGGCGGGCAGTGCGCTCACCTATCTCGTCGCCGCACCGAATCAGCCGTCCCTCGGCGCGTCCGGCGCGATCTTCGGGCTGCTGGGCGCCACGGCCGTGCTGATGCGGCGCATGAACTACGACATGAAGCCGGTCCTGGTGCTTCTCGCACTGAACCTGCTCTTCACCTTCACGTGGAGCGGGATCGCCTGGGAGGCGCACATCGGCGGGCTGGTCGCCGGCGTCGCCCTGGCGATCGGCCTGGTGCACGCGCCGCGCAAGCATCGGGCACTGGTGCAGTGGGGTACCTGCGCCCTGGTCCTGGCCGTTGTCCTCGTCATGGTGCTGGCCCGCACCGCCACGCTCTCCTGAACGATTTCCACACCGGTTGTCGCCCGGTTGTCCACAGCGAGTGGCGGATCTTGTGCATCCTGTGGGGAACAGCTGTGCCCCTTGGTCCTGAACTGGGTTTTCCCAGTAAGGGCAAGGGGCGGGCCGTGTCACCCAAGGGGCCTAGCCGGTCACACCGGCGTCAACGTCCTGGAAGTTATCCACAGATCTTCCGACCTTTTCCACCTGTGTGGACAACGCTGTGGATAACCTCTGGTCAAGGCTTGCGGAACCGGGCCGGCAGGGGCCCGGGACGCGCTACTTCCACTGCGTGGAGACACCGAAGCCGGCGGCGATGAAGCCGAAGCCGACCACGATGTTCCAGTTACCGAAGCTCTTGATCGGGAGATCGCCCTCGGTCACGTAGAAGACCACGATCCAGGCGAGTCCGATCAGGAAGAACGCCAACATGATCGGGGCGACCCAGCTGCGGTTCGTCAGCTTGATGCTCGTTGCCTGCTTGGAGGCGGAAGGCGTGGTGAATTCTGCCTTCTTGCGGATACGTGACTTCGGCACGAGGGACTCTCCTGTCGATGCGCTGCGTTACCGCGCAGGGAACTGTGGCTGGTGCCTGGGGCGGGAGCTGCGGGAACGCTGCCTCCCCCGGGCGTCCGTTAGCGTAGTGCTTCCGCGGCGTAGAAGGAGATAAGGGTACGTTGAGCAATTCTGCCGACTCCCCCACCGAGCCGGTCAGGCGTCCCGTCCGACGCCCCGCCCTGCGGCCGGTCAGGCTTCTGACCGCTGCCGTTTTCGCTCTCGCGGGTCTGATCTTCGTCACCAGCTTCAACACGGCCAAGGGCACCAACATTCGTACGGACGACTCCCTGTTGAAGCTGTCCGACCTCATCCAGCAGCGCAGCCACAACAACGCGACGCTGGAGGAGTCCACCGCGGCCGTCCGCGGGGACGTCGACGCGCTCGCGCAGCGCGACGACGGCAGCACCAAGGCCGAGGACGCCAAGCTCAAGGCGCTGGAGCAGTCGGCCGGTACCAAGAAGCTCTCCGGCGAGGCCCTCACCGTCACGCTCGACGACGCCCCGCCGAACGCCACCGCCAACCCGGGCTACCCCGAGCCGCAACCCAATGACCTGGTCATTCACCAGCAGGACCTGCAGGCCGTCGTCAACGCGCTCTGGCAGGGCGGCGCCGAGGGGATCAGGGTCATGGACCAGCGGCTGATCTCCACCAGCGCCGTGCGCTGCGTCGGGAACACCCTGATCCTCCAGGGCCGCGTCTACTCGCCGCCGTACAAGGTCACGGCCGTCGGCGACCCGGGCCGTCTCCAGCGCGCGCTCACGGCCTCCACGGCGATCCAGAATTATCAGCTCTACGTCAAGGCGTACGGCCTCGGGTGGAAAGTTGACGAACACGAGGCGATGACTCTGCCCGGCTACTCGGGCACAGTGGATCTCCACTACGCGAGTCCCGTCGGGTGACCGGCGGGTAGTGCTTGGGGGAGCCGGTGTCGGTGCGACTGGTCATCAGGACCTTCAGTGAACTGTCCATCACCGTCGGCACCGTGATCGTCCTTTTTGTGGTGTACGTGGTGTTCTGGACCGGCGTGCGGGCCACCGACGCGAGCGACGGGCAGATCGACCAGCTCCAGGACCAGTGGGCGCGGGGCGCCGTCCAGGACCGCTCGACGCCCGTGCAGGGCTCGCCGCCCGCCCCCGCCGCGTACCGGCCGGGCAGGCCCTTCGCCGTGATGTACGTGCCGCGGCTCGGCAGGAGCTGGGACTGGCCGGTCCTGGAGGGCACCGAGGTGAAGACCCTGAAGAAGGGGCTCGGCCACTACGCGGGGACCGCGCGGCTCGGGCAGCGGGGGAACTTCTCCGTCGCAGGTCACCGCCGCACGTACGGCGACCCCTTCAAGGACTTCCCGAAACTCCGGCCGGGCGACGCCGTGGTGCTGACCGACGGGGCGACCTGGTTCACGTACCGCATCGACAACAAGCCCTACCTGACGGTGCCGGACGACACCGGTGTGATCGACCCGGTGCCGCGCCCGCTGGCGCGGAACGCGATCGATTTCGACGGTCCTGGGCGCTATCTGACGCTGACGACGTGCGACCCGGAATGGGGCAGCAGCCACCGGCTCATCGCGTGGGCGCACCTGGACGCCACCCAGCCCGTCGAGAAGGGCAGGCCGCCCGCTTTGCGCCGCTGACCCACGAGCCACGGCCGCCGCCCTTTACTCTGGGTCCCGGACCGAACGGAAGGGACAGCATGTACGGCTGGATTTGGCGGCATCTGCCGGGCAACGTATGGGTGCGGGCGCTCGTCGCCCTCGTACTGGTCCTCGCGGTCGTCTTTGCGCTGTTCCAGTACGTCTTCCCGTGGGCGGAGCCGCTGCTCCCGTTCAACGATGTGACGGTCGACGGAGGGTCGGGCCCGTGAGCGCGCGCATCCTCGTCGTCGACAACTACGACAGCTTCGTCTTCAACCTGGTCCAGTACCTCTACCAGCTGGGCGCCGAGTGCGAGGTGCTGCGCAACGACGAGGTCGAGCTGAGCCACGCCCAGGACGGCTTCGACGGCGTGCTGCTCTCGCCGGGCCCCGGGGCGCCCGAGCAGGCCGGTGTGTGCGTCGACATGGTGCGTCACTGCGCGGCGACGGGCGTGCCGGTCTTCGGTGTCTGTCTGGGCATGCAGTCGATGGCGGTGGCGTACGGCGGTGTGGTGGGCCGGGCGCCCGAGCTGCTGCACGGCAAGACGTCCGCGGTGACGCACGAGGGCGTGGGCGTGTTCGCCGGGCTGCCCTCCCCGTTCACCGCGACGCGCTACCACTCGCTGGCGGCGGAGCCCGGGTCGCTGCCCGCCGAGTTCGACGTCACCGCGCGGACGGTCGACGGCATCATCATGGGCCTGCGCCACCGGGACCTGCCGGTGGAGGGCGTGCAGTTCCACCCCGAGTCGGTGCTGACCCAGCACGGGCATCTGATGCTGGCCAACTGGCTTGCGCAGTGCGGTGATCCGGGCGCGGTGGAGCGATCGGCCGGGCTGGCGCCGGGATGGGGCCTCCCCCGCCCGAACGAAGCCGAGAGCTCGGGGACGGGCAAGGCCGTGGCGTGACGGAGCTCCGCCCCGAACACGACGCGGCCCAGGAGGGCCCGTACGAGCAAGTCGCGTACGGGGCCGGGGCGGCGGCCGAGTTCGAGGCGGCGGTGGACCGGCTCGCGGATCCGCTGAACGACCCGCTGCCGGGCGGGGAGGGCTCGCCCTGGTTCCATTCCTCGACCGCGCCGATGGCGCCGCAGCAGGGCCCTCAGGCCCCCTCCTGGCCCCTCCAGCCCGAACCGCGGCAGCCACCGCAACACCAGCAGCCTCAGCAGCAGCCGTATCAAGAGCCTCAGGAGTGGTACGACCCCGAGGGCTACCGGCGCGACTGGTACGGCCCGCAGCAGCCGGCACCGACGCCCGAGCCGATGCCCGGGCCGGCTCCCCAGCGGGCCCCGGGGCCGCTGCCCGAGCAGATACCCGTCTCCGCACCGCTGCCCCCTCTCGCCCAGGAGCGCCACGACGGCCATCAGGTCCGCGACGACGTGACGGTCGGGCTGCCGGTCGTCGACACCGGGCGGACGGCCGAACAGGACCCGCCGCCGCCCACCGGTGGCCGCGCGGAGCGGCGCAGGGCGGCCAAGGGGCGGGGACGCAGGCCCGCCGGGGCCGAGCCGGGCGCACGCGCGCGTCCGGCGGGCGACGGCGCGGCGCCGCTCTCCCGCCTGGAGGCCAGGCGCGCGGTCCGGGCGAGCAAGGACGGTCCGGCCGTCGTCGCCAGCCGCTTCTTCGGCGAGCTCTTCATCACCGTCGGCGTCCTGATGCTGCTGTTCGTCACCTACCAGCTGTGGTGGACGAACGTCCTGGCCCAGCAGCAGGCCAACGGCACGGCCAGCAGCCTGGAGAACGACTGGGCGAACGGCCGCAAGCCCGGCGCCTTCGAGCCCGGCAAGGGCTTCGCCATCATGCACATCCCCAAGCTGGACGTGAAGGTCCCGGTCGCCGAGGGCATCAGCAAGCCCGACGTCCTCGACCGCGGCATGGTCGGCCACTACGCGGAGGGCAGGCTCAAGACGGCGATGCCGTCCGACAAGCAAGGCAATTTCGCGGTCGCGGGCCACCGCAACACCCACGGCGAGCCGTTCCGGCACATCAACAGGCTGAAGCCCGGCGACGCGATCGTCGTCGAGACGCAGGACACCTACTACACGTACGAGATGGCCAGCATCCTGCCGCAGACCACCCCGCGGAACGTGTCGGTCCTGCGTCCTGTGCCGACGGGTTCGGGGTTCACCGGGCCCGGCAGGTACCTGACTCTGACGACCTGCACCCCGGAATTCACGAGTACGTTCCGAATGATCGTGTGGGGCAAGATGGTCGACGAACGACCGCGCGGCAAGGGCCGGCCCGACGCACTCGTCGGCTGAGACCGCGCCGGTCGAAGGGGAAGCATCCAGGACGGGGTCGAGCGCGGTGGCAGCCAAGACGGAGCAGGACGAGCAGACCGGCGCACCCGCGCCCGCGTCGGCGCCCGTGGCGGGGCGGAGGGCGCGCGGACGTGTCGCGGGCGCCGTCAGCCTCTTCGGGGAGCTGATGATCACCACGGGCGTCGTGCTCGGCCTGTTCGTCGTGTACTCGCTGTGGTGGACGAACGTGCTCGCCGACCGCGAGGCGAACCAGCAGGGCAACGAGGTGCGCGACCGCTGGGCCGGTGGCCCCGGCGCCCTCGACACCAAGGACGGCATCGGCTTCCTGCACGTACCCGCGATGAGGAGCGGCGAGATCCTGGTCAGGAAGGGCACCGGGTCCGAGGGCCTCAACCGGGGTGTCGCCGGGTACTACACGGACCCGGTCAAGTCCGCGCTGCCGTCCGACAAGCAGGGCAACTTCTCGCTGGCGGCGCACCGCGACGGACACGGAGCGAAGTTCCACAACATCGACAAGCTCAAGGACGGCGACGCGGTCGTCTTCGAGACGAAGGACACCTGGTACGTCTACAAGGTCTACGAGAAGCTGCCGCAGACCTCGAAGTACAACGTGGACGTGCTCGACCCGGTCCCCGAGGAGTCGGGGAAGAAGAAGCCGGGGCGCTACATCACCCTGACGACGTGCACGCCGGTCTACACCTCGCAGTACCGGTACATCGTGTGGGGCGAGCTGGAGCGTACGGAGAAGGTCGACGCCGACCGCACTCCGCCTCCGGAATTGGGCTGATCCGCCCCGGCGGATCGCGGGCCGGCCGGGCAGCACGAAGGGCCGTGGACTTCGGATGAAGTCCACGGCCCTTCGTGTGTGGCGCGCCGTGCGTGTCGCGCGGGCGGCTACGGGCTAGTCGTCGTCCCCGTTGCGGCCGAAGCCGCCGCCGATGAAGCCGCCGCCGTTCTGGCCGCCGTCCTGCCCGTTCTGGCCGCCGTTGCCGCCGCCTCCCGCGGTGGTGAGGGTGATGGCCGTGCCCTTGGGCACCTGGGTGCCGATCGCGGGCTGCGCGAGGGCGACGAGCGCCTTGTCCTCCTGCGGGCCGGTGATCGCGCCGACGGTCAGCCCCGCGTCCTCGATCGCCTTGCGGGCGTCCTTGAGCTGCTGGCCGACCACGGCGGGCACCGCGACCTGCTCCGGGGCCGGGGGAGCCTTCGCGACGGTCAGGGTGATCGTGCCGCCCTTGTCCGTCTGGCTGTTGCCCACCGGGTCCTGCTTGATGACCGAGTCGGCCGTGGACTCCGACTCCTCGTCCACCCGGGCCACCACGAAGCCGAGGTCCGTGAGCTGCTTCTTGGCCGCGTCGAAGGCCTGGCCGGTGACGTCGGGGACGTCGGCCTTGGAGGTCTTCGCGATGGAGAGGGTAACCGTGGAGCCGTTCTCGGCCTTGGAGCCGCCCTTCGGGTCCTGGTTGACGACCGTGCCGGCCTCTTCCTCGGACTCGACCGCCTTCGTCTCCACCTTGAAGCCCTTGTTGTCCAGGATGTCCGTCGCGCTGTCCTTGGACTTCTCCTCGACGTCCGGGACCTCGATCTTCGGAGCGCCGGTGGACACGACGACCGAGACGGCCGTGTTGGCCGCGACCTCCTGGTCGGCGTCCGGGCTCTGGCTGCAGATCCTGCCCTTGGGCTGGTCCTCGCACTCCTCGCTCTTGGAGACCTCGACCGTGAGGTCGGCGTTGGCCGCGAGCTCCTTGGCGTCGTTGAGCCTCTCGCCGATCAGCGTCGGCACCGTCGAGTCCTGGGTGCTGCCCGAGTTCTCACCGAAGAACGCCTTGCCGATCAGGATCGCGCCGACGAGCACCAGGATGCCCGCCACGATCAGCAGGATCGTCGAGGTGTTGCTCTTCTTCGGCTGCTGCCGACGGCGGTCCGGGCGGTCGTCGTAGCCGTAGCCGCCGTCGTCCGGGTTGATCGGCGGCAGCATCGACGTGGCGCCCGCACCGGAGTCGCTGGAATGCATCGCCGTGGTCGGCTGGTCGTTCGGGTAGCCGCCGTAGCCGACCGCGCCGACCGAGGCCGTGGCCGCGACCGGCTGGCCGTCGAGACACGCCTCGATGTCGGCGCGCATCTCGTCGGCCGACTGATAGCGGTAGTCGGGGTCCTTGACGAGCGCCTTCAGCACGATCGCGTCCATTTCGGGCGTGATCTCGGAGTCGAAGTTGCTCGGGGTCTGCGGCTCCTCCCGTACGTGCTGGTAGGCGACCGCGACCGGTGAGTCCCCGATGAAGGGCGGCCGGACCGTCAGCAGCTCGTAGAGCAGGCAGCCGGTGGAATACAGGTCGGACCGCGCGTCGACCTGCTCGCCCTTGGCCTGCTCGGGCGAGAGGTACTGGGCGGTGCCGATGACGGCGGACGTCTGCGTCATCGTCATGCCGGAGTCGCCCATGGCGCGGGCGATGCCGAAGTCCATGACCTTGACCTGGCCGGTGCGCGTCAGCATGACGTTGGCCGGCTTGATGTCCCGGTGCACGATCTGGGCGCGGTGCGAGTACTCGAGCGCCTGGAGGATGCCCACGGTCATTTCCAGGGTGCGCTCGGGCAGCAGTTTGCGCCCGGAGTGCAGGAGCTCGCGCAGGGTCGATCCGTCGACGTACTCCATCACGATGTACGGGATGGAGACGTTGTCGACGTAATCCTCGCCGGTGTCGTAGACCGCGACGATCGCCGGGTGGTTGAGCGAGGCGGCCGACTGGGCCTCACGGCGGAACCGGGCCTGGAAGGACGGGTCGCGGGCGAGATCCACCCGCAGCGTCTTCACTGCAACGGTGCGGCCGAGCCGGGTGTCGTGTGCGAGGTGAACCTCGGCCATGCCACCACGGCCGAGCACCGAGCCCAGCTCGTACCGGCCGCCGAGGCGACGCGGCTCTTCCATAGGTAATCCAGCCCTCTCCGTCTGTCCCGACCACACCGGTGTGCGGTCCGGCGGTGTGCTGCTCGCGGATACGGTACCGGGGACTCCGCACCTGATCGGCCCGCAACGGTCAGCTGATACCCGACCGGTACCCCCACATGGGCATACGGGCCGTCAGCGTGACCGGCGTCACTTCTTGTCGTCGAGAACCGCCTGCATCACGCTCTTCGCGATGGGGGCGGCGAGACCGCCACCGGAGATGTCCTCGCGGTTGGCCTCGCTGTCCTCGACGACGACAGCGACGGCCACGGGCGAGCCCCCGTTGCCCGTCTTCGCGTACGAGATGAACCAGGCGTACGGCTTCTCGCTGTTGTCGACCCCGTGCTGGGCGGTACCGGTCTTGCCGCCCACGGTGGCTCCGTCGATCTGGGCCCTGGAGCCGGTGCCGTCCTTGACGACCGTCTCCATCATTTCCTGGAGCTTCTGCGCGTTGTCCCCGGAGAGCGGCTGGCTCATCTCCGTGGGGTTGGTCTTCTCCAGGACGTCCAGGTTGGGATCGGTGAGCCGGTCGATCATGTACGGCTTCATCAGCTTGCCGTCGTTGGCGATGGCGGAGGTCACCATGGCCATCTGGAGCGGGGTGGTCGCCGTGTTGAACTGGCCGATGGAGGAGAGCGCGGTCTGCGCGCCGTCCATCTTCTGGGAGAAGACGCTGGCGCTGGAGCGCACCGGGACGAACTGCTCCTTGTTGAAGCCGAACTTCTCGACGGTCTCCAGCATCTTCTCGTTGCCCAGGTCGGCGCCGACCTTGCCGAAGACGGTGTTGCAGGACACCCGCAGCGCGTTGCGCAGGGAGGCGTCCTTGCAGGGGATGTTGCCCTCGTTGGGGAGGTTCTTGGTGGACAGCGGCAGCCGCCAGGGCAGCGGCGAGTCGGTCTTCGCGTCGATGTCGTCGACGAGGCCGTGCTCCAGGGCCGCCGCGGCGGTGACCACCTTGAAGGTGGAGCCCGGCGGGTAGGTCTCACGCAGCGCCCGGTTGGCGGTGGGCTTGTCCGGGTCCTTCTCGTACTTCTGCCAGTTCGCCGTGTCCTGGTCGGTGCTTCCCGCCACCAGGGACGGGTCGTACGAGGGTGTGCTGGCCAGCGCGAGGATCGCGCCGGTGCGCGGGTCGATGGCCGCGACGGCGCCCTTGCGGTTGCCCAGGCCCTTGAAAGCGGCCTTCTGCGCGGCGCCCTTGAGGGTCGTGACGACGTTGCCGCCCTGCTTGGTGTCCCCGGTGAACATCGACAGCGTGCGGTCGATGAAGAGGCGGTCGTCGGTGCCGGTGAGGATGCTGTCCTCGATCGACTCGATCTGGTTGGAGCCCATCGCCTGCGAGGTGAAGCCGGTGACGGGCGCCCACATCGGGCCGTCCTTGTACGTCCGCTGGAACTTGAAGTCCCCGCGGGGGGACTCCTTGGACCCGGTGATCGCCTTGCCGTCGACGATGATGTCGCCGCGCTTGTGGGCGTAGCGGTCGATCAGCACCCGACGGTTGTCCGAGGACTTGGAGAGCTCGTCGGCCTTGACGTACTGGACCCAGTTGACCCGGACGAGCAGGGCGAGGACGAGCAGGCCGCAGAAGATCGCGACCCGGCGCAGAGGCTTGTTCACGGGCGGACCACCTGGGTCATCTCGGCGTCGGAGGACGGGGCGGGGGCGGGGGCGGGCCTGCGCGCGGTGTCGCTGATGCGCAGCAGGATGGCGACGAGCGCCCAGTTGGCGATGACGGAGGAGCCGCCCTGGGCGAGGAACGGCATGGTCATGCCGGTCAGCGGGATGAGGCCGGTGACGCCGCCGGCGACGACGAAGATCTGCAGTGCGAAGGCGCCGGAGAGCCCGATGGCGAGGAGCTTGCCGAAGGGGTCACGGGCGGCGAGTGCGGTGCGTACGCCGCGCTCGATGAGCAGCCCGTACAGCAGGATGATCGCCATCAGCCCGGCCAGGCCCAGCTCTTCGCCGACGGTGGCGAGGATGTAGTCGCTCTTGGGGGCGATGCCGCCGATGAGGCGGGAGTAGCCCTGGCCTAGTCCGGAGCCGAAGAGGCCGCCGGAGCCGAAGGAGTACATGGCCTGGGCGGTCTCGGTGACCAGGCCGCATTCGCCGGCCCCGTTGCAGACCGTCTTCAGCGGGTTGAGCCAGTTGTCGACACGGGTCTGTACGTGGCTCGCGAAGGAGGCGACGCCGACGGCGCCGGCGGCGCTCAGGGTGAGGCCGAAGACGACCCAGCTGGTGCGCTCGGTGGCGACGTACAGCATGATCACGAAGAGGCCGAAGAAGAGCAGCGACGTGCCCAGGTCGGTCTCGAAGATCAGGATCATCAGGCTGATGGCCCAGATGGCGAGGATCGGCCCGAGGTCGCGTCCGCGGGGCAGGTACATGCCCATGAAGCGGCGGCTGGCCAGGGCGAGCGCGTCGCGTTTGACCATCAGATAGCCGGCGAAGAAGATCGCGATGATGATCTTCGCGAACTCGCCGGGCTGCAGCGAGCCGACGCCGGGGATGGTGATCCAGATCTTCGCGCCGTTCACGCCGGGGAAGAACATCGGCAGGATCAGCAGCACCAGGGCCAGGACCATCGAGATGTACGTGTACCGCTGGAGGACGCGGTGGTCCTTCAGAAACAGCAGGACGCCCAGGAACAGGGCGACACCGACCGTCGACCAGATCATCTGCTTGGGTGCCATCGCGCCGCCGAGCGCCGCGGTGGTGATCCCCGGCTCCTGGTCGAGACGCCAGATCAGCACCAGGCCGAGGCCGTTGAGCAGAGTGGCCAGGGGCAGCATCAACGGGTCGGCGTACGGGGCGAATTTACGCACCGTCAGGTGCGCTGCGCCCGCGAGCAGGCCGAGGCCGAGCCCGTAGCCGAGCATGCCCGTCGGTAGTGTGCCGTCCTTGGCGAGGCCGACATTGGCGTACGCGAAGACCGGGATGATGACGGCGAACACGAGCATGGCGAGCTCGGTGTTGCGTCGGCTCGGCGCTTCGATCGCGCCGATGGTGGTCGTGTTGGTGACAACGCTCATGGTGGTAAGGCCCCCTACGGCTTTACGGCTTACCGCACTGCGAGACCAGCTTCAGGTCGTCCTCGGAGAGGCTGGGGCTCGGAGTGGGCTTTGCTGTCGCCGTCGGAATCTTCTTGGACTTGTTGGCCTGTGTGGTGGGGGCGGAGCCGGTCGCGCCACCCGCTTCGCCCTCGCCGACGGGCGGCTTGCTCTCGCGCTCGGCCTGGCGGCGTTCCTCGTCCTTCTTGCACGCGGACGCCTGGGCACCCAGCTCCGTCACCTTTTCGCGGGCGTCGGGGAGGCTGCCCTCGGTGATGGTCGCCTCGACCTGCTTGCGCTGGTAGGGCGGGAGGTACTTGAGTTCGATCTCGGGGTGGTCCTTCTCGACCTTCGAGAGCGAGACCCAGGCCAGGTCCTGGCTGATGCCCCGGTAGAGCGCGACGTGCTGCTCGTTGGCGCCGACGTAGTACTGGGTCTGGGTCCAGCGGTAGCCGCCGTACAGACCGCCACCGACGACGGCGAGCGCGAGCACGATGTAGAACGATCTCTTGAACCACTTGCGGCCGGTGCGCGGCTTGACGAAGTCCTCGTCGCTGTACGCGCCGAAGCTCCCGTCGGGAGACGCGCCGTAACCGTCGCCCTCGCCGCTGCCGGGCGGGCCGAAGCCGCCCGGTGCGGGCTGGTGCCCCGCGGGCCGGCCGAGGCCCGCCGCGCGGCCCGCGGGGGTCTGCATGGCAGCCGCGTCGTCGGCGGCGTTCAGCGCGAGCTGGTTCTCCGCGACCGCGCCGACGATGACCGGGGTGTCGTTGAGCTGACCGGCCAAAGTGTCGTTGCCGTCGACGTCGAGGACGTCCGCGACGATGCAGGTGATGTTGTCCGGGCCGCCGCCGCGCAGGGCGAACTGGATGAGCGCCTGGATGGTCTCCTGCGGGCCCTGGTAGTCGGAGAGCGTCTCCTCCATCGTCTGGTGCGAGACCACCCCCGACAGCCCGTCGGAGCAGATCAGATAGCGGTCGCCGGCCCTGACCTCACGGATGGAGAGGTCCGGTTCGACATGGTCACCGCTGCCCAGCGCGCGCATCAGCAAGGAGCGCTGCGGGTGGGTGGTGGCCTCTTCCTCGGTGATGCGGCCCTCGTCGACGAGACGCTGCACCCAGGTGTGGTCCTGGGTGATCTGTGTCAGTACGCCGTCCCGCAGCAGGTAGGCGCGCGAGTCGCCGACGTGTACGAGGCCGAGGCGCTGTCCCGTCCACAGCAGGGCGGTGAGCGTGGTGCCCATGCCCTCCAGCTGGGGGTCCTCCTCGACCATGACGCGCAACTGGTCGTTGGCGCGCTGCACGGCGGTGCCGAGCGAGGTCAGGATGTCCGACCCGGGTACGTCGTCGTCGAGCTGCACCAGGGTGGAAATCACCTCGGAGCTCGCGACCTCGCCGGCGGCCTGGCCGCCCATCCCGTCGGCAATCGCGAGAAGGCGCGGACCGGCGTAGCCGGAATCCTCGTTGCCCTCCCGGATCATGCCCTTGTGCGATCCGGCGGCGAAGCGCAGCGACAGACTCATGCGCACCTCGCCCGTCGGCTCCGGGTACATCCGCACGGTGCCCACCCTCCGGTCCGAAGCCTGCGGGGGTCCGTTGCCGGCACCGCCGCGGCTCGCTCGCTCCGCTCGCGCTCAATCATGACGTAGCACTACTTCCGCAGCTCGATGACGGTCTTGCCGATGCGGATCGGCGCGCCCAGCGGAATCGGTGTCGGGGTGGTGAGTCGGGTCCGGTCCAAGTAGGTGCCGTTGGTGGACCCGAGATCCTCGACGATCCACTGGCCGTCACGGTCCGGGTAGATCCTGGCATGCCGACTCGACGCGTAGTCGTCGTCCAGCACGATCGTCGAATCGTGTGCCCGCCCCAGCGTGATGGTCTGCCCCTGGAGCGCCACCGTTGTTCCGGTGAGGGTGCCTTCGGAGACCACCAGTTTGGTGGGTGCGCCACGGCGTTGGCGCTGCTGCGGCGGTGTGGCCGCAGCCTGCTGGCGTCCGGTCTGCTGCGGCCGTTGGTCGGCGTTCGCGGAGCGGCGTGAGCCGCGCTGCGTAACGCGCGTACCGAACAGATCGCTGCGAATGACCTGGACGGCCACAATCACAAACAGCCACAGAACAGCCAGGAAACCTAGCCGCATGACCGTCAGGGTCAGCTCTGACATTGCCCCCGCTTCACCCTTCGGCTTGCCGATAAACGATGGTCGTACTGCCCACGACGATCCGCGAGCCGTCGCGGAGCGTAGCGCGGGTGGTGTGCTGTCCGTCTACCACGATGCCGTTGGTGGAACCGAGATCCTGGATCGTCGAGGGCGTTCCGGTCCGGATCTCACAGTGCCGACGCGATACGCCGGGGTCGTCGATCCGCACGTCGGCGTCGGTGCTGCGGCCCATCACCAGGGTCGGCCGGGAGATCTGGTGGCGTGTGCCATTGATCTCGATCCAGCGGCGCGTCTGGGCGCCCGGCATCGGGCCGGGTCCTGGTGCGCCGGGGCTCTGTCCGGCCGGGCGTGCGGCCGCTGGGCCGGGCCTGGCGGGGTGGGACGGCGGTGGGGCCGCGGGCATCGGGGGCGCTCCCGGCGACGCCGAAGGCGGGTAGCCGTAGCCGCCGCCCCTGGGCGCGGCGGGTGCCGCGCCTGCCGGGCTCTGCTGGTCGGGGGCCTGCGACGTGCTCGCTGCGAGGGTGCGGCTGCGTACGCGGTAGAGACCCGTGTCGAGGTCCTCTGCCTTCTCCAGATGGACCTTGATGGGGCCCATGAAGGTGTAGCGCTGCTGCTTCGCGTAGTCGCGGACCAGGCCGGACAGCTCGTCGCCGAGCTGCCCCGAGTACGGGCTGAGGCGCTCGTAGTCCGGGGTGGACAGCTCGACAATGAAGTCGTTGGGGACGACGGTCCGCTCGCGGTTCCAGATCGTGGCGTTGTTGTCGCACTCGCGCTGGAGGGCGCCGGCGATCTCCACGGGCTGGACCTCGGACTTGAACACCTTGGCGAAGGTGCCGTTGACCAGGCCTTCGAGCCGCTGCTCAAAACGCTTCAGGACTCCCATGGGGCACCTCCTCCGTCGTTGTCGTCCTGGTACTGCTTACTGATCGTATCCACGCGTGGGGAAATCGGCTGGTTCCCCTTGTCTGCCCAGTGGATGAGTGTCACCTCTCACAGGGATCGTAGAGGTGGCCTCCTGACAGTGTCCCGCACCCGGCACCGTGAAGGAGGTGCGGACGGGTAGCGGCGTTCCCTGCTCGGGTCCCCCAAAACAACGGGCGTGAATCACCCCGCGCCAGCGTGGTAATCTTCTGCATGTCGTCAGGGGCTCGCACAAACCAGTGAGAGATTCGAACGGCGTCACTTTGCGCGAGTGGCGGAACGGCAGACGCGCTGGCTTCAGGTGCCAGTGTCCTTCGGGACGTGGGGGTTCAAATCCCCCCTCGCGCACAACAGTTTGATTCGGATTCGGGCCTCATCGTTCACCACGATGGGGTCCGTTTCTATATGCCGTGACGATGTTCGGTACATCTTGACCGGCGCGGGTGTCCGCTTCGGCCGGGGTTCGTTTCGGCCCTTCGCCGGGGGGACCGGCGGTGGCCGGCTCGCTGTTGTCCTTGTCACCGGCTCCGGTGTACCCCGTTGTGCTCCGGTGTGCGGGCGCAGACCGGGCCACTTCTGCCCGTGCGATCCGTTGTGTCATCCGCGCGTGCGATCTGCCCGCGTGGGCCGTCCGCAGCCGTTGCCGCAGTCGTCGTCCGCGTTGTCCACAGTTGTTGTCCACAGGGGGCGACGGGTGTCGGCGGGCGGCGGTACGGTCGTGAGCAGTTGATGTTGTCGGCCCTGCGGCCGGTGGCCGGTGTGGTGGGAGAGCGGGGAGGCGGCGCACCATGGCTGAGTTCGAGACGGCGGTGCCCGAACAGCGTGTGGACGGCGGGGGCGGCAGGATTCCCGTGGTGACCGGCTTCGCCCGGCGCATCGCGCAGGGGGCCACCTCGCCCAAGGCGGACGGCAGGGCGCTGCGGGCGCGGGTGCCGCGGGCCTCGCACGATTCGCTGGTGCTCGCGGTCGAGCGCCCCGACGCGGTGCGGGCGGTGGAGGAGTCGAGCCGGGGCCGCGTACCCGAGCTCGCTCCGATACGTGTCGGGCGGATGACCGCCTCCCCCTTCGCCTTTCTCCGGGGTGCGGCTGGACTGATGGCGCACGACCTGGTCGGTACGCCCGTCACCGGGGTGGGGGCGCAGATCTGCGGTGACGCCCACGCGGCGAACTTCGGCCTGTACGGCGATGCGCGCGGCGATCTGGTCATCGACCTGAACGACTTCGACGAGACGGCGGTCGGCCCGTGGGAGTGGGACGTGAAGCGCCTCGCGACCTCGCTGGTGCTGGCGGGGCGTCAGGCCGGCGCCGACGAGGACGTCTGCCGGAAGGCGGCGTTCGACACGGTCGGCGCGTACCGGCGCACGATGCGGCTGCTGGCCGGGCTGCCGGTGCTGGACGCGTGGAACGCCATCGCCGACGAGAAGCTTGTGTCGCACGCGGACGCGCGTGATCTGGTCGGCACCCTGCGGCAGGTCTCGAAGAAGGCCCGCAACAACACCAGTGCGCGCTTCGCCGCCAAGGCGACCGAGCACGGCCCGGACGGCGGTCGGCGCTTCGTCGCCGCGCCACCGGTGCTGCGACGGGTGCCGGACGCGGAGGCGGCCTCGGTGGCCGCATCGCTCGGTGACTATCTGAGGACGCTTCCCGAGGACCGGCTTCCTCTGTTCGCGCGGTACGCGATCCAGGACGTGGCGTTCCGGGTGGTCGGCACCGGCAGCGTCGGGACCAGGTCGTACGTGGTGCTGCTGCTCGACCACCTGGGCGAGCCGCTGGTCCTCCAGGTGAAGGAGGCGCGCGCCTCGGCGTTGACGCCGTATCTGCCGAAGGCCGGCTTCGCGGTGCCCAAGGCCGGGCACGAGGGGCGCCGGGTGGTGCTCGGGCAGAAGCGCATGCAGGTGATCAGTGACAACCTGCTGGGCTGGACGGCGGTGGACGGCCGGCCGTTCCAGGTGCGGCAGTTCAGGAACCGCAAGGGCAGCGTGGACCCGGCGGCGCTGGCGCCCGACCAGATCGACGACTACGGGCGGATGACGGGCGCGCTCCTCGCACGGGCGCACGCGCACAGCGTGGACCCCCGGCTGCTCGCCGGGTACTGCGGGAAGAGCGAGGAGCTCGACGAGGCCGTGGCGGCCTTCGCGGTGACGTACGCGGACCTGACCGAAGCGGATCACGCCGATCTGGTGGCCGCGGTCAAGGACGGACGGATAGCCGCCGAGCCGGGGGTGTGAGGGCGGGTGCGTGACGGCCGGGGCCCCGGGCGCCCGTACGCTGGACGAGTGACGCAGGAAGCTCCCGGGGAGCCGACGACCCGAAACGACGAAGCACAGGACCGGCAGGCGGCCGAGCAGGGGGCCGCCGGACAGCAGGCCGCTGGGCGGGAAACCGCTGGGCAGGCCATCGGCGAGGAGGCCGATGGGGAACCCGGTGCGCGGGCAGCCGGTGAGCAGGTGGCCGGTGAGGAGGCGGCGGGCGCCCAGGCCGCGGAGCGGCCCGAGGCGCGGCTGGAGAAGGCCGTGCGCGCCGCCGAGCAGGCGCTGATCGAGTTCGAGATTGCGGTGGAGACCTTCCGCGTCGAGGTGGAGAACTTCTCCCGGCTGCACCACCAGAAGCTCGGCCCCATGTACGCGCGCCTCGACGAACTGGACGCGCAGCTCGCGGAGGCCAGGGCCGCGCTCTCCGGCGACCCGGAGGATCTGCGCAAGGCGGACGAGCTGCGGGCGTTGGTCATGCCGATGCCCGGAGTCGAGGAGCTGTTCCACGACTGGATGGACTCGGACGGGCTTTCGCCCGAGGCCTCCGCGATGCTCACCGGCGAGGCCGTGCAGCCGCCCAAGCGGGTCAGGCCCAGCGAGGAGGCGCGCAAGCTCTACCGCGAGCTGGCCCGCAAGGCGCACCCGGACCTGGCGCAGGACGAGCCGGAGCGCGAGCGTCGGGACGAGTTCATCACCCGCGTCAACGCCGCCTACGGGCGAGGGGACGTGGCACTGCTGAAGGAGCTCGCCGACGAGTGGGCCGCGGGACCGGTGCCCGCGGAGCAGCCGCCCAGCGAGAACGAGGAGCTCTACGCCCGGCTGGAGTGGCTCTCGCGCCGCAAGGAGCTGCTGTCCCTGATGGCTCAGGAGCTGGAGGAGAGCGCCATCGGCGCGATGCTGCGGATGGCGCCCGACGATCCGGACCGGCTGCTCGAAGAGATCGCCGAGCAGCTGCTCGCGCAGGTCTCCGAGCGCGAGAAGGACCTGGCCAAACTGGTGCAGTAGGTTGCGTTGCCGGGACGGGCGACCGTTTCGGACGCATCACTGCGTGCGCGGGTACGTGTGCGTGGGTACGCATGACGCGAGTACGCATGACGCGAGCACGCCCCTTTGTACGTACGAGAGAAGGCATGGCCCATGAATTTCGCTCCGCTCCCCGCCGTCGACGCCGCGAAGGTGCCGTCCGACGGCTTCGTGCTGGACGTACGGGAGAACGACGAGTGGGCGGCGGGCCACGTCGAGGGCGCTCTGCACATTCCGATGGGTGACTTCGTCGGCCGCGTCGGCGAGCTGACCGAAGCCGCGGAGGACGGCCGCCGGGTGCACGTGATGTGCCGGGTCGGCGGTCGCTCCGCGCAGGTCACGCAGTACCTGGTGCGGCAGGGTGTCGACGCGGTGAACATCGATGGCGGGATGCTCGCCTGGGACGGCGCCGGGCGCCCGATGGTCACCGACAACGGCAGCCCGGCCTTCGTCCTCTGAGACCCCGGACTCCGGGACCGGGACCTCGGGACACAGGGGCTTCGGGACTCCGGGACCTCGGGACTGCCCGTCCGATCATGGCCGGGTCCGGATGATGGCCGGGGCCGCGACGCCCGGGGCCGCGACGCCCGGGGTGGATCAGCCGAGGGGGTGGGCGGCCAGCAGGTCGCCCAAGGCCTCCTCGTGCGCCGCCGCGGGGCCGAGCGAGAGTTCGATCTGCTTGGCCCACGCGTGGAAGCGGTGCAGCGGGTAGTCGGTGTCCGCGCCGAAGCCGCCGTGCAGGTGCTGCGCCGTCTGTACGACGCGGCGTACGCCGTCGGAGGCCCAGATCTTCGCCACGGCGATGTCGCCGGACACGGGCAGGGCGCCGCTCGCTTGCGAAGTCAGCCGCCATGCCGCCTGCCAGAGGGTGACTTCCATGGCACGCAGGTCGATGTAGCGGTCGGCGGCCTGGACGGCGACGGCCTGGAAGGTCGCGACCGGGAAGCCGAACTGCTCGCGCTTTCCCGTGTATTCGCTCGTCATGGACAGCACGTGCTCGCCCAGGCCCAGCGCGAGCGCGCAGGTGCCGATGGTGAGCAGGTCGCGCAGCCACTCCCAGGCGCCCTCGGCGTCGATCACCTCGCGGCCGGTGATCCGTACGTCGTCGAGTTGGACCTCCGCGAAGCGTTCGCCGCTGGTGGACACCTGGTCGGCGAAGGTGAGGCCGGCCTGGTCGCGGGGGAGCAGGGCGAGCACGGCGCGGCCCTCGCCGGTGTGCGCGGGCACGGCGATACGGTCTGCGGTCCGGGCCCAGGGCACCCCGGTCTGGAGGCCGTCGAGCACCCAGTCGGTGCCCTCGCGCCGTGCGGTGACGGCCAGTTCGGCCGGGTCGTGGCCGGTGCGGCCGTTGGCGCCCACCGTCAGCACCAGCTCGCCGCGTCCGACGGGGGCAAGGATCTCGGCGCTCAACCCGGCGTCGGCGTACCGCTCCACGGCCATCGCGACCGCGCTGGTCTCCAGCAGCGGCACCCGGGCAAGCACTTTCGCGGACTCGCGCAGCACCAGGCAGAGCGCGATGGGGCCGAGGCCCGCTCCGCCGTGTTCCGTGCCCAGTACCAGGCTCAGCAGGTCGGAGTCGGCGAGCTTGGCCCACAGCGGGCGGTCGAGATCCTCGGCCACCGCGCCCGCGGTGAGTGCGGGGCTCGGTACGCCGTCGGGCGCGACGCCCGAGAAGACCGCTTTCGCCGCCTCTACGGCCGCCTGCTGCTCCTCGGTGAAGGTGAAGTCCACGTCCATGCCCTCCAGCGCCCCGGTGCCACGTACATCTGACGGAGCGTCAAGATAGAACACGTTCTAGCAGAAGGGAATGGGGCAGGCCGCAGCCGGTGCTTCGGCGTTCCTGCCGTCGGTCCCTCGGTTCTCCCCGGTATCCCTCGGTTCTCCTCGGTCTCCTGCTTTCTGTTCCGCGAAGGCTGTTCCCCGGCCGTGCGCGGAAAATAATTGTGCGGACCATGTATCCGACGGGCAGAATGCGGCCATGAACGATCGGCCTGACGACGTCCCCGGCGCCTCCACGGCGGCCCCGGCGACGGACTGGATCACCACGCCCATCAGCACGGACCTCTTGCGCGGCGCCCTGGACCTGGAGCGCACCGAGCACGGGGTGCTGCCGCACCGACTGCCCGCGCGGGCCCGTGCGCAGTGCGCCGACGGTCAGCTGGCCATGGCGGAGGCCCAGCCCTCGGGCGTACGGCTGGTGTTCCGCACGCGGGCCACTGCCGTCGAGCTGGACGCTCTGCGTACCAAGAATGCCTACGTGGGCGCCCCGCCCCGCCCCGATGGCGTGTACGACCTGCTCGTCGACGGCCTGTCGGCCGGGCAGGCCAGTGTGACCGGCGGCAATGTCCTCATGGTGGACATGACCACCGGGTCCGCCGAAATGCGGCCCGGCCCGGTCGGCACCGTCCGGTTCTCCGGTCTTCCGGACCGCGTCAAGGACGTCGAGATCTGGCTGCCGTACAACGAGATCACCCAGCTGGTCGAGCTGCGCACCGATGCCCCCGTCGAGCCGCTGCCGGAGGGGGACCGCAGGAAGTGGCTGCACCACGGCAGTTCGATCAGCCATGGTTCCGACGCCGCGAGCCCCAGCACGACCTGGCCCGCGCTCGCCTCTTCCCTCGGGGGTGTGGAGCTGACCAATCTGGGCCTGGCCGGTAGCGCCCTGCTCGACCCGTTCACCGCGCGAGCCCTGCGCGACACCCCAGCGGATCTGATCAGCGTCAAGATCGGCATCAACCTCGTCAACACCGACCTGATGCGAGTGCGCGCCTTCGGCCCCGCGGTGCACGGCTTCCTCGACACCATTCGCGAGGGCCATCCCACCACCCCGCTCCTGGTCGTCTCGCCCGTCCTGTGCCCCATCCACGAGGACACCCCGGGCCCCAGCGCCCCGGACTTCAGCAATCTCAGCGCGGGACGGCTCCAGTTCAAGGCGTCGGGCGACCCCGCGGAACGGGCCGTCGGGAAGCTGACCCTCAACGTCATCCGGGACGAACTGGTCCGCCTCGTGAAGCAGCGGGCGGCCGACGACCCGAACCTGCACTACCTCGACGGCCGCGACCTGTACGGCGAGGCGGACTTCGCCGAACTGCCGCTTCCCGACCAGCTCCACCCGGACGCCGCCACGCATCGCCGCATCGGTGAACGCTTCGCCGCGCTGGCCTTCGGCCCGGCCGGCCCGTTCGCCGCAGCCGACCGTCCCTGAAACGCCGCCTCGTCCGGTCCCGGCCTTGCTCGGGGCCGGACGGGTGGCTCAACGGCGGTGGCTCAGCGGTCGAAGTCCAACTCGACTTCCGCGGTGGTCGGATGGGACTGGCAGGCCAGGACATAGCCCGCCTCGGTCTCTTCGGGCTCCAGCGCGTAGTTGCGGTCCATCCGCACCTCGCCGGTGACCAGAAACGCCCGGCAGGTCCCACACACCCCGCCCTTGCAGGCGTACGGCGCGTCCGCGCGGCTGCGCAGCACGGTCTCCAGGAGCGATTCCCCCTCCCGCACGGGCCAGTTGCCGGACCGGCCGTCGAGCGTGGCGGTGAGGGTCGCGGCGGTGAGGGTGACTGCGGTCAGGGGCGTGGCGGTGTGTATGTCGTCGGTGGCGGTCGAGCCCGCAGGGGCGCCCGCCGTGACAGTGCCGTCGTCGACGTGGAAGATCTCCTCGTGGATACGGGCCCTGGCGACCCCGAGGCCGCGCAGCGCCCGCTCGGCGCCCTGGACGAGCCCGAAGGGACCGCACAGGAACCAGCCGTCGATGTCCGCCACCGGAAGCAGTGCGGGCAGCAGCCCGGCCAGCCGCTCCTGATCGAGCCGCCCGGACGGCAGCCCGGACTGCTGCTCCTCCCGGGAGAGCGCGGTGACCAGCTGGAACCGATCGGGGAACCGGTCCTTGAGGTCGGCGACCTCCTCCAGGAACATCGTCGAGGCCGCCGTGCGGTCGCTACGGATCAGACAGAACCTGGCCGAAGGCTGCCGAGCCAGCAGCGTCGCCGCGATCGAGAGCACCGGTGTGATGCCGCTGCCGCCGACGATCGCCGCGAAGTGCCCGGCACGCGGCTCCAGTACGAAGCGGCCCATCGGGGCCATCGCCTCGACGGTGTCGCCGACGGTCAGCCCCTTGAGGGCGTACGTCGAGAACTCGCCGCCGTCGACCAGCCGGATGCCCACCCGCAGCACCGGCTCGGCCGGAGCCTCGGTGGCCGGCGCGCAGATCGAGTACGTACGGCGGATCTCCTCGCCGGCCACGATGCGGCGCAGCGCTATGTGCTGGCCCGGGGTGTGCCGGAAGGCCTCGCGGAGCTCGGGCGGCACGGTCAGGGTGACGGCCACCGAGTCGTCCGTGAGCCGCTCGACCTCGCGGACCCTCAGCGGGTGGAACATCTACAGCTCCTTGAAGTGGTCGAACGGCTCGCGGCAGGCCACGCAGCGGCGCAGCGCCTTGCACGCGGTGGAGGAGAACCGGCTGAGCAGCTCCGTGTCCGTCGACCCGCAGTGCGGGCAACGCACCGACAGGGTGAGGGGCACCGGGCCGCCGTCGACGGGCTGCGGGCGCGGCGGAGCTATGCCGAACTCGGCGAGCTTGCGCCGGCCCTCGGCGGTGATGTCGTCCGTCGACCAGGCGGGGGACAGGACGGTGACGACCGACACCTCGGGTATGCCGTTGTCGTGGAGGACGCGCTCGATGTCCGAGGACATCGCCTCGATCGCCGGGCAGCCGGTGTACGTCGGTGTGAGCTCGACCTTCACCCGGCCGGGGCCCGACACATGCAGGGTGCGCAGGACGCCCAGCTCCTCCAGTGTGATCACCGGCAGCTCGGGGTCGGGCACGGCGCCGACGAGCTCGCGCAGCCGCGTCTCCAGGGCGGTGGCGGTCACCATGACGCCCCCGGGTGGCTGCGGTGCAGGTGCTGCATCTCGGCGAGCATCCGCCCGAACGACTCGGTGTGCAGCCCCTGCCGGCCCGCTCCCGCCACCCAGGCGCCGCTCTGCGGCCCGTCGGGCACGGTCAGCGTCGCCCGCTCCAGGACGGCCGTGACGGACGTGTGCCAGGCGGCTCGCAGCTCCTCGAAGTCGGCTTCGACGCCCTCGACGGGCTGGAACATCTCGCCGGTGAACCGCCACAGGGCGTCGCAGCCCTGCTGCATCCGCCGGTGGCTCTCGGCGGTGCCGTCGCCGAGGCGCGTCGTCCACTGCTCGGCGTGGTCCCGGTGGTAGGCGACTTCCTTGACCGCCTTCGCCGCCAGCGGGGCGAACACCCCGTCGCCGGAGGCCAGTTGCCCGTAGAGCAGGTGCTGGTAGGTGGAGAAGTAGAGCTGGCGGGCGATGGTGTGCGCGAAGTCGCCGTTGGGCTGCTCGACCAGCTGGAGGTTGCGGAAGGCGCGCTCCTCGCGGAGGTACGCCAGCTCGTCCTCGTCGCCGACGAGGGTGAGCAGCACCCGGGCCTGCCCCAGCAGGTCGAGCGCGATGTTGGCGAGGGCCACGTCCTCTTCGAGGACGGGGGCGTGGCCCGCCCACTCCCCCAGCCGGTGCGACAGCACCAGGGCGTCGTCGCCCAGGGCGAGAGCCGCGGGCGCGAGAACGGTGGTCACAGGTGCTGCACTCCTTCCGGGATCTCGTAGAACGTCGGGTGCCGGTAGACCTTGTCGCCGGCCGGTTCGAAGAACGGGTCCTTCTCGTCGGGCGAGGACGCGATGATCGCCGAGGACGGCACCACCCACAGCGAGACGCCTTCGGAGCGGCGTGTGTACAGATCGCGGGCATTGCGCAGGGCCATCTCCGCGTCCGGGGCGTGCAGGCTTCCCGCGTGTGTGTGGGACAGCCCGCGGCGCGAGCGCACGAAGACCTCCCACAGCGGCCAGTCGGTGCTGCTCATACCCGTGCCTCCTCGTGCTGCTCGGCTGTCCGGAGCTCGGTGGCCCGGTGTGCGGCGCTGCGGTCCGTGGCAGCTGGATCGTGCTTCGCCGCGTACGCGGACGCCGCGTCCCGAATCCAGGCGCCCTCTTCGTGCGCCCGCCGGCGCTGGGTGATCCGCTGCTCGTTGCACGGACCGTTTCCCTTGAGGACGTCCCGGAACTCGGCCCAGTCGATCGCGCCGAAGTCGTGGTGCCCGCGCTCCTCGTTCCACTTCAGGTCCGGGTCGGGGAGGGTCAGCCCGAGCGCCTCGGCCTGCGGCACGGCGATGTCGACGAAGCGCTGGCGCAGATCGTCGTTGGTGTGCCGCTTGATCTTCCAGGCCATGGACTGCGCCGAATGCGCCGACTCGTCGTCCGGCGGGCCGAACATCATCAGCGACGGCCACCACCAGCGGTTCACCGCGTCCTGCGCCATCTCGTGCTGCGCCGCCGTGCCGTGACTGAGGGTGAGCAGCAGCTCGAAGCCCTGGCGCTGGTGGAAGGACTCCTCCTTGCAGATGCGGACCATCGCGCGGGCGTAGGGCCCGTACGAGCATCGGCAGATCGGCACCTGGTTCGTGATCGCTGCGCCGTCCACGAGCCAGCCGATCGCGCCAACATCGGCCCAGGTCAGCGTGGGGTAATTGAAGATCGACGAGTACTTCTGGCGGCCTGAGTGGAGCTTGTCGAGCAGCTCCTCGCGACTGGTGCCCAGCGTCTCGGCGGCGCTGTACAGATACAGCCCGTGCCCCGCCTCGTCCTGCACCTTGGCCATCAGGATCGCCTTGCGCCGCAGTGAGGGCGCGCGCGTGATCCAGTTGGCCTCCGGCTGCATGCCGATGATCTCGGAGTGGGCGTGCTGTGCCATTTGCCTGACCAGCGAGGCCCGGTAGGAGTCCGGCATCCAGTCGCGCGGCTCGATGCGCTCGTCCGCGGCCACGGCGGCATCGAACGCCGCCTCGTACGCCGCGGTGTTGTCGGCCGTCCGATTCCCTGCCGTTTCCTCGGCCGCCGTCCAGTGCGCAGGTGCTGTGGCCATCCGAGCCCCCTTCCATGCCTACCGACCGATCGTTCGGTTCGCTGACTTCAATGGTCAGCCGGAGGCCCGTAGGGTGTCAACCCTGTGGATAACTTGCTGTGGATCTCGGGGATCGGGGCGGGATGGATTCGTACGACGACAGGGGCGTGATCGCCGGGCAGGATCCGGGGCCCGCACCGGACACCGCGCGAGGCTCCGATGTGCCGAACGGCATCGCCGCGCTCTCCGTCCCGTACCAGGTCACGGCCGCTGTGGCGCTGGCTCTCGTGGGTGTGCTCGCCTGCGTGCACCTCGGGATGGTCTTCCTCCACGTCGCGCCCTCCAACACCGTCAGCAAGCAGAACGGTGAGCTGGTCGACGACTGGATCTACCCCGAGTTCGAACAGAACTGGAAGCTTTTCGCTCCCAATCCGCTCCAACAGAACATCGCCGTACAGGCGCGCGCCCAGGTTCGTACCGCCGAGGGCGAGTGGCGGACGACCGCGTGGGTCGATCTCTCCGCCCAGGACGGCGCCGCGATCCGCGGCAATCCGCTGCCGAGCCACACCGTGCAGAACGAACTCCGCCGCGGCTGGGACTTCTACACCGGCTCGCACGACAGTGCGAACAAGGCGAACGGCATGCGCGGCCTGCTCTCCGAGCGCTACATACGCCGCATCGTGATGCTGCGCCTCACACACCTCGACATGGGTGGAAGGATCTCGCGGATCCAGGTCAGGTCGGAGACGGCCTGGGTGAAGCCCCCGTCGTGGAGCAACGAGCGGAACAACAACAAGCCGGCCTACCGGGTCCTCCCCTGGTGGTCGGTGACCGATGCCGACCTGGCCGCAGGGGCGCGCACGGAGGTGACCGAATGAGCTCGAACAGTCGCACGATCGGCGACGCCGTCCAGCGCGTCACGTCCACCGCCCTCGGCCCGTACCAGAGCGCCGTCGTACGCATCGGCTTCTCCGTGACCTGGCTGCTCTTCCTGCTCAGCGAAATTCCGCACCGCCGGGAGCTGTACGGCCCCGACGGGTCGTGGGGCTGGGACATGGCGCAGCAGCTGATAGCGAGCAATCACGCCTTCACGGTGCTGATGTGGTCGGAATCGGCGCTCTGGTTCGAGCTCGTCTACGCGCTCGCACTGCTGTCCGCCCTGCTTCTGCTGCTCGGCTGGCGCACCCGCACCATGTCGGTGCTCTTCATGATCGGCGTGCTCTCGCTGCAGAACCGCAGCATTTTCATGGGCGACGGCGGCGACAACATCGTCCATCTGATGGCCATCTACCTGGTGTTCACGCGCTGCGGCCAGGTGTGGTCGCTGGACGCGCGGCGCGCGGCCGACTCCGGTCGGCAGGGTGTCGACCGGGTGGGTCCCGCCCTGTGGGCGGTCCTCGGCCTCGCCCTCGTCGTGGTCACGTTCATGGGCGAGTTCAGCTGGGGCTGGGCAGTCGTCCTCTGGGGGCTG
Organism: Streptomyces sp. A5-4; assembly: GCF_051131715.1. NCBI lineage: Bacteria > Bacillati > Actinomycetota > Actinomycetes > Kitasatosporales > Streptomycetaceae > Streptomyces > Streptomyces sp. A5-4. The sequence goes on from NZ_CP178591.1 coordinate 4,035,361, forward strand.
TGGGCCGGTCACGGGCTGTGGTGGGCGGTCAACCGTTACGCGCCGGGGGACCCGCGCAGCCTGCTGGACGTGTTCGCCAACCTCGCGCACAATGCGGCCCTCTTCGTGATCATGGCGGAGGTCTGCCTGGTCTACGCGACCGCGGGCTGGTACAAGATCCAGGGCTCACGCTGGCAGGACGGCACCGCGCTCTTCTACCCGCTGCACCTCGACTACTTCTCACCCTGGCCCTCGCTCTCCGGACTGCTTGCCTCCAGCGGCGTGATGGTGATGCTGCTGACGTACGGGACTGTGATCGTGCAGGTCGCCTTCCCCTTCACGCTCTTCAACCGCCGGGTCAAGAACATCCTGCTCGCGGTCATGATCACCGAGCATGCGGGCATCGCCGTGCTGCTCGGTCTGCCCTTCTTCTCGCTGGCGATGATCGCGGCCGACGCGGTCTTCCTGCCCACGGTCTTCCTGCTGTGGCTCGGCGGCCGGGCGGCGCGGGGGCGCGACCGGCTCCGGACGGCGACCCGGCGGGGCGACCCGGAGCCCGAGCGGCGTTCCGAGGGTGCGGAGGCGGACCGTACGCTCGTCGGGTGAGCAGCGACATCCCAGGCCCCGGGCCTGATGCGGAACCCATCCAGTACGACGAGGGCTTCACGGCGCCCGAGATCGGTGTGGGCCCGCATCCGCGACCGTGGCCCGAGGGGGAGCGGTACGACCCCGAGCTGTTGGCCGCCGGTGACCGGCGCAACGTCGTCGACCCGTACCGCTACTGGCGGCGCGAGGCGATCGTCGCTGACCTGGACACCCGGCGCCACGACTTCCATGTGGCCGTGGAGAACTGGGGCCACGACTTCAACATCGGCTCGGTCGTACGGACCGCCAACGCCTTCCTCGCGAAGGAGATCCACATCGTGGGGCGGCGGCGGTGGAACCGGCGGGGCGCGATGGTCACCGACCGGTACCAGCATGTGCGCCATCACCCCGGCACGGAGGATCTGACGGCGTGGGCGGCGGCCGAGGGGCTGCCGATCATCGGGATCGACAATCTCCCCGGGTCCGTGCCGCTGGAGCGGACGGAGCTGCCTCGGCGGTGCGTGCTTTTGTTTGGGCAGGAGGGGCCGGGGCTCACCGCTGAGGCTCGGGAGCATGCGGCGATGGTGTGCTCCATCGCGCAGTTCGGCTCGACCCGGTCGATCAATGCGGGGGCGGCTGCGGCGATTGCGATGCATGCGTGGGTGCAGCGGCATGCGGATATCTCTGGGGGTGCGGGGGCTCTGTCGGGCTGAGCTCGGGGGGCGGGTGCGGGAGTGCTGGGCGGGTGGAGGTGCGGTGCGGTGCGTGGGGCGGGTGCGGGTGCGGGTGCCTGCGGCGCTGTCCCCTACCCGCCCCTTCCCGAAACTGGGGGCGAGCCCCCAGGCCCCCGGACGCCCTTCGGGCGTGTCCTCAAGCGCCGGACGGGCTGAACGTGCCGGAGAGGTGGGAAGCGGCGGGCACGCCGGGCGTGCCGGGCGTCCTGGATGTGGCGGGCACGCCGGGCGAGCGGCGTGCCCGGGCGTCCCGCTACGCCTGCCTGCGGACCTCCACCACCCGGAAGCGGTTCGCTACGAACGCCGCGTCGCACAGGGCCGCGTTCGCCGCCGGGTTGCCGCCCGAGCCGTGGAAGTCGGAGAAGGCCGCTGTCTGGTTGACGTACACCCCGCCCGTCAGGTTCAACGACAGCTGCGCGGACTCCTCCAGGCAGACCTCCTCGATCGCGGTCTCCGTGTCCGGGGAGGTCGTGTACGCGCCGACCGTCATCGCGCCCTTCTCCCGCACCGTGCGGCGCAGCAGCTCCAGGGCGTCCGCCGTGGAGTCCACGGCGACGGCGAAGGAGACCGGGCCGAAGCACTCGGAGAGGTAGGGCGCGTCCGCGTCCGGTTTGCTGCCGTCGAACTTGACCATGACGGGCGTACGGACCACCGCGTCCGGGAACTCCGGGTTGGTCAATTCACGTGAGGCCAGGGCGACTTCGCCCAGGCCTGCTGCGGCTTCCAGGCGGGCCTTCACGTCCGGGTTGACCAGCGCGCCGAGCAGCGCGTTCGCGCGGGCGTCGTCGCCGAGCAGGCCGTCGACCGAGGCTGCCAGATCGGCGACCACCTCGTCGTACGACTTCGGTCCCGCGTCCGTCGTGATGCCGTCCCGGGGAATGAGCAGGTTCTGCGGGGTGGTGCACATCTGGCCGCTGTAGAGGGACAGCGAGAAGGCGAGGTTGGACAGCATGCCCTTGTAGTCGGCCGTGGAGTCGATGACGACCGTGTTGACGCCGGCCTTCTCCGTGTAGACCTGCGCCTGGCGGGCGTTGGCCTCCAGCCAGTCGCCGAAGGCGGTGGAGCCGGTGTAGTCGATGATCTTGATCTCGGGGCGGACGGCCAGCGTCTTGGCGATGCCCTCGCCGGGCTGCTCGGCGGCCAGCGCCACCAGGTTCGGGTCGAAGCCCGTCTCGGCCAGCACCTCGCGGGCGACCCGCACCGTGAGGGCCAGCGGCAGGACCGCGCGGGGGTGCGGCTTGACCAGGACCGGATTTCCGGTGGCCAGGGAGGCGAAGAAGCCCGGGTAGCCGTTCCACGTCGGGAAGGTGTTGCAGCCGATCAGCAGCGCGATGCCGCGCGGGACCGCGGTGAAGGACTTCTTCAGGTCGAGCGGGTCGCGCTTGCCCTGCGGCTTGGACCAGTCGGCGTCGCCGGGGGTGCGGACCTGCTCGGCGTACGCGTACGTCACGGCCTCCAGGCCGCGGTCCTGGGCGTGCGGACCGCCTGCCTGGAACGCCATCATGAAGGCCTGGCCGCTGGTGTGCATCACCGCGTGCGCGAATTCGTGCGTGCGGGCGCTGATCCGCGCCAGGATTTCCATACAGACGAGGGCGCGGGTCTCGGGCCCGGCCTGCCGCCAAGCGCCCATGCCGGCGCGCATCGCGGGCAGCAGCACATCAAGGTCGGCATGCGGGTATTCGATGCCGAGCGCCGGACCGTAGGGCGATACTTCTGCGCCCGTCCAGGCGTCCGTGCCGGGCTGGTCGAGCTCGAAGCGGCTGCCCTGAAGTGCTTGGAAGGCGGCAAGGCCATCGGCGGCGCTCAGGCTGCCGTTCTCGCCGTAGGCCTTGGGGTGCTCGGGGTGCGGCGACCAGTAGGCGCGCGTACGAATCACTTCGAGCGCCTGGTCGAGGGTGGGCCGGTGCTTCTCGGACAGCTGGGATGTGGTGAGTTCGGCGGCCATGGCGGACCAACTCCTCGTCGAGCTGGGCAGGGACAGGCGGACACGAGATACAGTAACCGAACGATCGGTCGGGACAAGAGGGCCCGGTAAACCTGTGGATAACTCGTACGGGAGGATCGGGGTCATGACAGCAATCGATCGAGCCCGCACCGTCGCCGTCGTAGGCACCGGGACCATGGGCCGGGGCATCGCCCAGGTGGCCCTTCTCGCAGGTCACCCGGTGCGTCTCTATGACGCCGCACCCGGGCGGGCGCGCGAGGCCGCGCAGGCCGTCGCCGAGCGGCTGGGCCGGCTCGTCGAGAAGGGCAGGCTCGATGCGGCGGAGGCCGAGGGGGCGCGCGCCCGGCTGTATCCCGCCGAGGACCTCGCCGAGCTGGCGGACGCCGCGCTCGTCGTCGAGGCGATCGTCGAGCTGCTCCCGGTCAAGCAGGAGCTCTTCACGGCGCTCGAAGCGATCGTCTCCGACGACTGTCTCCTCGCCACCAACACCTCGTCCCTCTCCGTCACGGCCGTCGCGGGCCCGTTGCGCATCCCCGGCCGCTTCGTCGGACTGCACTTCTTCAACCCGGCGCCCCTGCTGCCCTTGGTCGAGGTCGTCAGCGGCTTCGCGACCGACGAATCGAGCGCCACGCGCGCGTGGGCGACGGCAGCGGCCTGGGGCAAGACCCCGGTCCGCTGCGCGGACACCCCCGGCTTCATCGTCAACCGCATCGCCCGCCCCTTCTACGCCGAAGCCTTCGCGGTGTACGAGGAGGGCGGCGCCGACCCGGCCACCATCGACGCCGTCCTGCGCGAGTGCGGCGGCTTCAAAATGGGCCCCTTCGAGCTGACCGACCTGATCGGCCAGGACGTCAACGAGGCCGTCACCCGTTCCGTCTGGGACTCGTTCTTCCAGAGCCCCAAGTTCGTCCCGTCCCTCGCGCAGCGCCGCCTCGTCGAGTCGGGCCGGCTCGGCCGCAAGTCGGGCCACGGCTGGTTCCCGTACGCCGAAGGGACCACGAAGCCCGCCCCGCACACCGCCCCGCCGCGGAGCGCCCCGGACACGGTCACCGTCGTCGGAGATCTGGGCCCCGCCGAGGCGGTCGTCGCGATGATGGAGGAGGCCGGCATCGCCGTGAAGCGCGTCGAGACGGGCGGCCCGTACATCGAGCTGCCGGGCGAGGGGCAGCTCGTACCGGCGGACGGCCGGACGTCCGTGGAGTACACGGACGTCGTCTACTTCGATCTCGCCCTCGACTACCGGGGCGCCACCCGGATCGCGCTCGCCGCCTCCGACGACACCTCGCCGCAGACCCTCGACGCGGCCACCGGCCTCTTCCAGAAGCTCGGCAAGGATGTCAGCGTCATCGGCGACGTACCGGGCATGATCGTCGCCCGTACCGTCGCCATGCTGATCGACCTCGCCGCCGACGCCGTCGCCAGGGACGTCGCCTCGGCCGACGACATCGACATCGCCATGCGGCTGGGCGTCAACTACCCCCGCGGACCGGTCGAATGGAGCCGCGAGCTCGGCCAGGACTGGGCGTACGACCTGCTCGGGAATCTGCACGAGTGCTGCCCGACCGGGCGCTACGCGGCCTCCCTGGCGCTCTACCGGCAGTCGTTCGCCCAGCCCGCCGCCCAGGAGGAGACCTCCGCGTGACTACCGCCAAGCGCGACACGTACACCCCGGAGACGCTCCTGACGGTCGCCGTGCGGGTGTTCAACGAGCGCGGTTACGACGGCACATCCATGGAGCACCTCTCCCGGGCCGCCGGCATTTCCAAGTCCTCGATCTACCACCATGTCGCGGGCAAGGAGGAGCTGTTGCGGCGCGCGGTCAGCCGCGCCCTGGACGGCCTCTTCGGCATCCTGGACGAACCGGGAGCGCTGCGCGGGCAGGCGATCGAGCGGGTGGAATACGTCACCCGCCGTACGGTCGAGGTGCTGATGGCCGAGCTGCCGTACGTCACGCTGTTGCTGCGCGTCCGCGGCAACACCAAGGCGGAGCGCTGGGCGCTGGAGCGGCGCCGCGAATTCGATCAGCGGGTCGCCGACCTGCTGAAGGCGGCGGCCGCGGACGGCGACCTGCGCGCCGATGTGGACATGCGGCTGGCGACACGGCTGCTGTTCGGGATGGTGAACTCCCTGGTGGAGTGGTATCGGCCGCTGTCGGCCGACGGCACCGACGAACCCGCCGACGGGTCCGGCCACCCGGACGGCTCCGACGGCGGTCACCAGCTCGCGGAGACGGTCGTACGGCTGGCCTTCGACGGGCTGCGGACCAGCCGCTGACCTCGCCGACCGGCCGCGGCCCCGCCCCGGCCGCCTAGGACTCCGGGGGCAGCTGCGGGTCGAGACCCGTCTCCTCGAACACCAGCAGAGTGCGCGTGCTGAGCACCTCCGGTATGGCCTGGATCTTCGTCAGTACGAGCTCGCGCAGGGCCCTGTTGTCCGCGGTGTGCACCAGCAGCAGTACGTCGAAATCCCCGCTGACCAGGGCGATGTGCGCGGCGCCCGGCAGCCCCTGGAGCTGCTCGCGGACCGTGCGCCAGGAGTTCTGCACGATCTTGAGCGTGATGTACGCCGAGGCGCCCTGCCCCGCCCTCTCGTGGTTCACCCGGGCGCTGAAGCCACGGATCACGCCGTCGTCGATGAGCCGGTTGATGCGCGCGTAGGCGTTGGCGCGCGACACATGGACGTGCTCGGCGACGGAACGTATCGACGCACGCCCGTCGGTCTGCAGCATCCCCAGGATGGCGCGGTCGATGGCGTCCAGCGGCCTGGCGGGCGGGTCCTGGCCCGCGTCGGCCATTTGTTCAGCTGTCATGTGTCCCCACCTCTCTGTCATGGACAACCAGTCCCCATCCCAGGCTGTGGAGAACCGTTTGTCCACAGGCTGAAGGTGCCTGTAGCCAAAATGCGTCATCGACCGAACAATCGGTAGGGAGGCGCACCACAAACCTGCGCCCCTCTGACCACTCCCATGAGGAGGTGCATGCGATGAAGAAGAGCACGATGACGGTTCAGGAGCTGCCCGGTGCCCCGGCCTACCTGCCGGCCCCTCCCCCGTCCTGGAAGCCCCGCACCGACCCCGCACCGCTGCTTCCCGACACCGCGCCCCATCGCGTGCTCGGCACCGATGCGGCGGACCGGCTCGACGCGTCCCTGATGCGCAGGCTGTACGCGGAGCTGGTCCGGGGCCGCAGGTACAACGCGCAGGCCACGGCCCTCACCAAGCAGGGCCGTCTCGCCGTCTACCCTTCCAGCACCGGGCAGGAGGCCTGCCAGGTGGCGGCCGCGCTGGTGCTCCAGGAGCGCGACTGGCTCTTCCCGAGCTACCGCGACACCCTCGCCGCCGTGGCGCGCGGGCTCGACCCCGTGCAGGCGCTCACGCTGCTGCGCGGCGACTGGCACACCGGGTACGACCCGCGTGAGTACCGCATCGCCCCCCTCTGTACGCCGCTGGCGACCCAGCTGCCGCACGCGGTGGGCCTCGCGCACGCCGCGCGGCTCAAGGGCGACGACGTGGTGGCGCTCGCCCTGGTCGGCGACGGCGGCACCAGCGAGGGCGACTTCCACGAGGCGCTGAATTTCGCGGCGGTGTGGAAGGCGCCGGTTGTCTTTTTCGTGCAGAACAACGGCTTCGCGATCTCCGTCCCGCTTGCTAAGCAGACCGCGGCGCCCTCCTTGGCCCACAAGGCCGTCGGGTACGGGATGCCCGGCCGGCTGGTCGACGGCAATGACGCGGCGGCCGTGCACGAGGTGCTCGCCGAGGCGATGGACCGGGCCCGGCGGGGCGGTGGCCCGACCCTGGTCGAGGCCGTGACGTACCGCATCGAGGCCCACACCAACGCCGACGACGCGACCCGCTACCGGGGTGACGCGGAGGTCGAGGCATGGCGGGCGCACGACCCCGTCCAGCTCCTGGAGCTGGAGCTGACCCGGCGCGGCATCCTGGACGAGGACGGCATACGCGAGGCGCGCGAGGCCGCCGAGACGATGGCCGCGGACCTGCGCGAGCGGATGAACGCGGAGCCGGTGCTCGACCCGACCGACCTCTTCGCGCACGTTTACGCGGACAGGACGCCGCAGCTCAAGGAGCAGGAGGCCCAGTTGCGGGCCGAGCTGGACGCGGAGGGCGAAAGATGACCACGGCAGCGAAGGCGCCGGTCGCCAAGAAGCCCGCCTCGATGGCGCAGGCCCTCGGGCGCGCGCTGCGCGACGCGATGGCCGAGGACCCGACCGTCCATGTGATGGGCGAGGACGTCGGCGCGCTGGGCGGGGTCTTCAGGGTCACGGACGGGCTGGTCAAGGAGTTCGGCGAGGACCGCTGCACGGACACGCCGCTCGCCGAGGCGGGGATTCTGGGCGCGGCCGTCGGCATGGCGATGTACGGGCTGCGGCCGGTCGTCGAGATGCAGTTCGACGCGTTCGCCTATCCGGCGTTCGAGCAGCTCATCAGCCATGTCTCGCGGATGCGCAACCGCACCCGCGGGGCGCTGCCGATGCCGATGGTGATCCGGGTGCCGTACGGCGGCGGAATCGGCGGTGTCGAGCACCACAGCGACTCCTCCGAGGCGTACTACATGGCGACTCCGGGGCTCCACGTGGTGATGCCGGCGACTGTCGAGGACGCGTACGGGCTGCTGCGGGCCGCGATCGCCTCGGACGATCCCGTGGTCTTCCTGGAGCCCAAGCGGCTCTACTGGTCGAAGGCCGACTGGTCGCCGGACGCGCCGGCCGCGGTCGAGCCGATCGGCCGGGCGGTCGTCCGGCGCCCGGGACGCAGCGCGACGCTCATCACCTACGGGCCCTCCCTGCCGGTGTGCATGGAGGCGGCGGAAGCGGCGCAGGCCGAGGGCTGGGACCTCGAAGTCGTCGATCTGCGCTCGCTCGTGCCCTTCGACGACGAGACGGTGGCCGCGTCGGTGCGCCGCACCGGGCGTGCGGTCGTCGTCCATGAGTCGACCGGCTTCGGCGGGCCAGGCGGGGAGATAGCCGCACGGATCACCGAGCGGTGCTTCCACCATCTGGAGGCGCCGGTGCTGCGGGTGGCCGGTTTCGACATCCCGTATCCGCCGCCGATGCTGGAGCGGCACCATCTGCCGGGTGTGGACCGGGTACTTGACGCGGTCGCGCGGCTGCAGTGGGAGGCGGGGAGCTGATGCCCCAGGTGCTGGAGTTCAAGCTGCCGGACCTCGGTGAGGGGCTCACCGAGGCGGAGATCGTGCGCTGGCTGGTGGAGGTGGGCGATGTCGTCGCCATCGACCAGCCGGTGGTCGAGGTGGAGACGGCCAAGGCGATGGTGGAGGTGCCGTGTCCCTACGGGGGCGTGGTCACGGCCCGCTTCGGTGAGGAGGGCACGGAGCTGCCGGTGGGGTCGCCGCTGCTGACGGTCGCGGTCGGGGCGGCCTCCGCCCACGAGGCGCCCGCCGTCTCGGGCGCCGGAGGCGCGGCCTCGGGCGCGGCTTCCGATTCGGCCGAGGAGACCTCGGGGAACGTGCTCGTGGGGTACGGCACGGGGGCCGCGGTCGCGCGGCGACGGCGGATCCGGCCGGGTGCGCCGGGCGCGGGGCCTTCGGGTCCGGCTGCCGTGGCCGGTACAGGGGCGGCAGCTGCGAGTCTCGTCGCGGAGCCGGTCGTGGAGGTCGGTCCGGCGGCGGAATCGCCGGTGCGTGCGGCCGGGCCGGTGCCGGTGATCTCGCCGCTGGTGCGGCGCCTGGCCCGGGAGAACGGTCTTGATCTGCGGGAGCTGACGGGGTCGGGCCCCGATGGGCTGATCCTGCGGTCCGACGTCGAGCAGGCGGTGCGGGACGCGGCTTCGGTGCCCGTGCGGGCGCCGGAGCCGGTGGCCGCGGCTTCCTCGGCCGCCGGGGAGCGCGTCCCGCTGCGGGGGGTGCGCGGCGCCGTCGCGGACAAGCTGTCGCGCAGTCGGCGCGAGATCCCGGACGCCACCTGCTGGGTGGACGCGGACGCCACCGAGCTGATGGCCGCACGCGCGGCCATGAACCGCTCGGCGGGACCCCCGGTCCCGGTCCTCGCGCTCCTCGCCCGGATCTGCACGGCGGCGCTGGCCCGCTTCCCGGAGCTCAACTCCACGGTGGACATGGCGAACCGCGAGATCGTGCGCCTTCCCGGCGTGCACCTGGGATTCGCCGCACAGACGGAGCGGGGCCTGGTGGTCCCCGTCGTACGGGACGCGCACACCCGTTCCGTGGACGCGCTGAGCACCGAGCTGGCCCGGCTGACCGGGGCCGCGCGGGAAGGGAAGCTCACCCCGGCGGACCTGACCGGCGGCACTTTCACGCTGAACAACTACGGCGTGTTCGGTGTCGACGGCTCCACTCCGATCATCAATCACCCGGAGGCGGCGATGCTCGGAGTGGGCCGCATCGTCCCGAAGCCGTGGGTCCATGAGGGCGAGCTCGCGGTGCGCAAGGTCGTCCAGTTGTCGCTGACCTTCGATCACCGGGTCTGCGACGGGGGCACGGCGGGCGGGTTCCTGCGGTACGTGGCCGACTGCGTCGAGCAGCCGGCGACGCTGCTGCGCGCGCTGTAGCGCCCGCACGCTCCCGAGCCGGAGCTGTTACGGGGTGGGTCTGCCTGGCGGCGGGCCCACCCCAGACTCTTTCGCGCACCGGATCCTTACGCGGCCCCCGCGCACATTGGTGCTGATGGGGCAGGGGCCGCGAGGGAGCAGATCACCGGGGTGACCTCATACTCGTGGGATGACCGCGTATGACGCCATCGTGCTGGCCGGAGGCGCCGCGAAGCGGCTGGGTGGGGCGGACAAGCCGGGCGTGCGCGTCGGCGGGCGGACCCTCATCGACCGGGTGCTCGGCGTCTGCGGCGACGCCGGAGTGACCGTGGTCGTCGGTGGACGCCGCGGCACCGTGCGGCCCGTCGAGTGGACGCAGGAGAAGCCCCCCGGGGGCGGGCCGCTGGCCGCGCTGGACGCCGGCGTGCGGCGAACCACGGCGGAGAGCCTGCTCGTACTCTCCGCCGATCTGCCGTTCATCGGCGACGGAACGGTACGACGACTGCTGGACGCCCTCGACGAGAGCGGTGGGGAAGCGGCCCTCCTCGTCGACGCCGACGGCCGTGACCAGCCGCTCGTGGCCGCCTATCGCGCCGAGCCGCTGCGCCGCGAGCTCGCGCTTCTCGCCACCGAGCGCGGGAGCCTGTCCGGGCTGCCGCTGCGGCTGCTCACCCATCAACTCGACGCGGTCCGTGTCGCCGCCGGGCCCTTCGACTCTTTCGACTGCGACACCTGGGACGACATCGCGGCGGCTCGGGCCAGGATCAGGGAGCATGGACACGTGCTGGACGAATGGATCACCGCAGTCAAGGACGAACTCGGCATCGAACTCGATGTCGACACCTCCGCCCTACTCGACCTCGCACGCGATGCCGCGCACGGCGTTGCCAGGCCCGCGGCGCCGCTCACCACCTTCCTGGTCGGTTACGCGGCGGCCAAGGCGGGCGACGGCGGCCCCGAGGCCGTCGCGGAGGCGACCCGCAAGGCCACCGCACTCGCGCTGCGTTGGGCGCGGGAGGCCGAGGAGGACAAGGCCAAGGAAGCCGCGGCCAAGCAGGACAAGGCCAAGGAAGAAGACGGGGAAGGGTGACCGGGCAGCCAGGCCGGACCGGTCAGGACCGGGAGACCGACCGGGACCGGGAGGTCGACGAGGCGCTCGCGCTCGTCAGCCGGGCCCCGGCCCCCGTCCCGGAGCACGCCACTGTGCCCGCACCCAAGTCCCGTACCGGGGCCACCCCCTGGGCCGAGGCGCGCGCCGCCGCCGCACGGGCGGGCCGTGCCGCGGCCCCCCGCACGCACCGGGTCCCGCTGGGGCAGGCGCTCGGCCAGGTCCTCGCCGAGCCCCTCGACGCCCTCACCGACCTGCCGTCCTTCGACACCTCCGCCATGGACGGGTGGGCGGTCGCGGGGCCGGGTCCGTGGTTGGTCAAAGAGGGCGGCGGGATCCTCGCGGGCCACGCCGCGCCCGAACCGCTCGCCGACGGCGAGGCCGTACGGATCGCCACCGGCGCCCGCATCCCACCCGACGCCACCGCCGTGATCCGCAGCGAACACGCCCGCGCGGAGGAGGCGAAGGGAAGCGGGAAGGGGCTGCTGTACGCACTGCGCGCGGTGCTCCAGGGGCAGGACATCCGGCCGCGCGGCCAGGAGTGCCGCACCGGCGACCGGCTGCTGCCCGCCGGAAGCCTGGTGACCCCCGCTGTGCTCGGTCTCGCCGCCGCCGCCGGCTTCGACGCACTGCTCACCGTGCCCCGCCCCCGCGTCGAAGTACTCATCCTCGGCGACGAGTTGCTGACCTCGGGGCTCCCCCACGACGGCATGGTCCGCGACGCCCTCGGTCCCCTGCTCGACCCCTGGCTGCGCGCGCTCGGCGCCGAGGTGACGGCCACCCGCCGACTGGGCGACGACGCCGACGCGCTGCACCGGGCCGTCACCACCTCCGACGCCGACCTCGTCATCACCACGGGCGGTACGGCCGCGGGCCCCGTCGACCACGTTCATCCGATCCTGCGCAAGGCGGGAGCCGAGCTGCTGGTCGACGGTGTCGCGGTGCGGCCCGGCCACCCGATGCTGCTGGCCAGACTCACCCAGGACCGGTACCTGGTGGGGCTGCCAGGAAACCCGCTCGCGGCCGTGTCGGGGCTGCTCACCCTGGCCGAGCCGCTGCTGCGCGCCCGTGCCCGGCTGCCTTCGCTGGAGCCGTACTGCTCTCCCGTGCGGGACGCCGTGAGCGGCCACCCGCACGACACCCGCCTCGTGCCGGTCGTCCACCGCACGGACAGCCGCACGGACAGCCGCGGGGGCGGCCGTTCGGGCAGCGGCACAGATGCGGACGCCGGCCGTGCCGCCGGCCGGGGAGGGGGCCAGGAGCAGGGGCGGGAGCAGGCCGTACCGTTGCACTACAACGGCCCGGCCATGCTCCGCGGCATCGCCGCCGCAGACGGTCTCGCCGTTGTCCCGCCCGGCGGTGCTCAGGCCGACCAGGAGCTGGAAATCCTCGACCTGCCCTGGACAGAAGGACGTTTCACGTGAAACTTCCCGGCCACGATGCGATGGCCAGGCACGCCGACGAGCATCTCGTCACCAGCCGAATCCGGCTTCCGCGCCGTATCGTCGACCGGCCTCTGCGCCAGGTCGGCAAGCGGCTGGTGATGGCGATGCTCGTCCTGGCGTCGACGGTGTTCATCGTCTACGCCGACAACTCCGGCTACCACGACAACTCCGACGGCAGCGTCGACTTCCTTGACTCCGTCTACTACGCCACCGTGACCCTCTCCACGACGGGTTACGGCGACATCGTCCCGTACAGCGACACCGCCAGGCTCATAAACGTGCTGCTGGTGACGCCGCTGCGGGTGCTTTTTCTGATCATCCTGGTCGGCACCACTCTTGAGGTCCTCACCGAACGGACCCGGGAGGAGTGGCGGCTGAACCGCTGGAGGGCTCAGTTGCGAGAACACACCGTCATCGTCGGCTTTGGTACAAAGGGCCGTTCTGCGATGCAGACCCTCGCCGCAACGGGGCTGAAGAAGGAACAGATCGTCGTCGTCGACCCGAGCGCGAAGGTCATCGAGGCGGCCAACGCCGAGGGCTTCGTGGGTGTCCTGGGTGACGCGACCCGCAGTGATGTGCTGCTGCGCGCCGAGTTGCAGAAGGCCCGCCAGATCGTCATCGCCACTCAGCGCGACGACACGGCGGTGCTCGTCACGCTCACCGCGCGCCAGCTCAACCGGGGCGCGAAGATCGTCGCCGCGGTCCGTGAGGAGGAGAACGCACCGCTGCTGCGCCTGTCCGGCGCCGACGCCGTGATCACCAGCGCCAGCGCGGCCGGCCGGCTGCTCGGCCTGTCCGTGCTCAGCCCCACCGCCGGCACCGTGATGGAGGACCTGATCCAGCAGGGATCCGGCCTCGACCTCATCGAGCGGCCGGTGATAAAGGCCGAGGTGGGACGCAGTGTGCGGGAGACCGACGACCTGGTGGTCAGCGTGTTGCGCGGGCACCGACTGCTCGGTTACGACGACCCGGCGGCCAGCCCGCTCCAGCTCACGGACCGGCTGATCGCCATCGTGCGTGCCTCGCCCGAGAACGAGGGCACGCCCGCGCGGTCGACGTTCGGCTGAGGCCCGCCCGACGTACGGATGACGGCGGCCCGGGGCTACGAGTGACGGCGGCCCGGGACGGCGGGGCCGCCCGGCGCCGTGCTCCCAGGGCGTACGGCGGGCTGTTCGGGAGGTGCTCCACAGGAGCGCGGAGTAGCCTCGCGGCCATGTATGCGATCACGATTCCTGAACCCGGTGGCCCCGAGGCACTTGTATGGGCCGAGGTCCCCGACCCCGTTCCCGGCGAGGGAGAGGTCCTCGTCGAGGTCGCGGCGAGCGCCGTCAACCGAGCCGACCTGCTGCAGCGCCAGGGCTTCTACGATCCGCCACCCGGCTCTTCCCCGTACCCCGGCCTCGAATGCTCGGGCCGGATCGCGGCGCTGGGGCCCGGCGTCTCGGGCTGGTCCGTCGGTGACGAGGTGTGCGCCCTGCTGAGCGGCGGCGGATACGCCCAGAAGGTCGCGGTACCGGCGGGGCAGCTGTTGCCCGTACCGGAGGGCTTGGACCTCGTCACGGCGGCGGCCCTTCCCGAGGTCACCTCGACGGTCTGGTCGAATGTCTTCATGATCGCCCACCTGCGGCCCGGCGAGACGCTGCTGGTGCACGGCGGCGCGAGCGGCATCGGCACGATGGCGATCCAGCTCGCCAAGGCGGTCGGTGCGCGGGTCGCGGTCACCGCGGGCGGTCCGGACAAGCTGGCCCGCTGCGCCGAGCTGGGCGCCGACATTCTCATCGACTATCGCGAGCAGGACTTCGTCCAGGAGCTCCGCAAGGCCACGGACGGGGCCGGCGCGGACGTCATTCTCGACATCATCGGCGCGAAGTACCTGGACCGGAACGTGAAGGCGCTCGCCGTCAACGGCCGCCTCGCGATCATCGGCCTGCAGGGCGGGCTGAAGGGCGAGCTGAACCTCAGTACGTTGTTGAAGAAGCGGGCGGCCATCACGGCGACCTCGTTGCGCGGCCGGCCGCTGGGTGAGAAGGCCGCGATCGTCGCAGCCGTGCGCGAGCATGTGTGGCCGCTGATCGGTGCGGGCCGGGTGCGTCCCGTCGTGGACCAGGTGCTGCCGCTGTCCGACGCCGCGCAGGCCCATCGTGCGCTGGACACGGGCGACCACATCGGCAAGATCCTGCTGACCTCGGGCGCGTAGGCAGGTAGTCGCGCAGCCGCGACGACGTGAGGCCCGGTCCGCGGATAGCGGACCGGGCCTCACGTCTGTGCGCTCGTAGTGATGGCTCTCGTGGCGACGGCTACAGATACGGGCCGGAGCGGACCGGGCCGTGGTTGTCGTCCTGGTCGTCGTCCTCGTGGCTCGAACCCGGCGGCAGGGCGCGCCGCATCTGCTCCAACTGGGCCCGCGCAGCCATCTGCTGGGCGAACAGCGCGGTCTGGATGCCATGGAAGAGACCTTCGAGCCAGCCCACCAACTGTGCCTGCGCGATACGCAGTTCCGCCTCGGAGGGAATGGCCTCGTCGGTGAAGGGCAGCGACAGCCGCTCCAGCTCCTCGACGAGCTCCGGTGCCAGACCGTCCTCCAGCTCCTTCACCGAGCTGGCATGAATGTTCTTGAGCCGTACTCGGCTCGCCTCGTCAAGGGGAGCTGCTCGGACTTCCTCCAGAAGCTGCTTGATCATGCTGCCGATGCGCATGACTTTCGCGGGCTGTTCGACCATCTCTGTCACTGGGACCTCGCGCGACTCGTCACCGCCGCCGCCGAGAGCCATTCCGTCCTGTCCCACGACAAGGACCTGGGGGCTCTCCTGCGACCGTTCACTCCTCGGCATCTCCATGCTGCCCATTCTCTCGCACACCTGCGTCTGAACACGGTGTGCCCCCGTACAGAGGTGATCCACCCTGTACGGGGGCACGGGAAACGACCGTGCGGCTCAGCCCGCGCTCACGCCTCCGCGCGCCGCGACACGGCGGTACGGGAGCGGGTGACGAGTGCCGCGAGGAGTGCGGCGCCCACCGGGACGAGGATCAGCAGCGCCGCGAGGGTCGCCCACGGGATGACGATGGGGACGTTCGGCGCGTCGCTCAGGTAGCCGTAGCCCTGGTCCATGGCTTCCTCGTACCACTTCAGCTCCTGGCGTTCCTCGGTCAGCCGCAACCCGATCGCGGGCAGTACGCCCGCCGCCGAGCCGAGGATCACGCCCATCGCGGCGACCACCCCGCACTGGAATCCGCTCAGCGTCTTGCGTACCCGCGGGGGTGCGCCGACCGCGGCGAGCGTCTTCAGGTCGGGCTCGGCATCGGTCTGGGCGAGGCCCGTGGCGATACCGGCCGCACCGATGGTGACCAGTCCGGCGAAGATGGTCAGGGACAGCAGGATGATGCTGTTGTCGCCGGTGTAGCCCTTTTCGACGTACACGGCGCTGTCGGTGCCCAGCTGGTCGAGCGCCGCGTTCAGCTTCTGCTGCTGGGTGCTGTTCGGCAGCTTGTCCGACGAGAAGTACGCACCGAACGGGACGGTGGCGAGCCCGGCGGTCTTCGCGGTCGACGGCGGCAGGACGACTTTGATGCCGTACGACTCCGCGGACTTGGCGGCCTGGTGCACGGGGAACGACGCGACCTTGCCGGGTACCTCCTTGCGCTGCTCGATGAGCTGCTCGGCCTTCGCGGAGTCGGTGATCAGCTTGATGCCGATCTTCCCCTTGTCGACATTGCGGTGGTCGAAGGCGACGGCCTTGCCGCTCTTGAGCGCGCTGACGGACGCCGGGTCGTTGACGGCGAGTGCGGAGAGGAGCTTCTCGTTGGCGACGACCACTTCCTGCTCGGAGTAGTGCTCGCTCTCCTTGCAGCGCCAGTCCTGGCTCAGCTTGCGGCGCTGGGCCGGTGAGAGTTTGTCCGAGTCGTCCGTGTGCAGGGCGCAGACGTTGGCCTTGGGCACGACCAACTCGTGGCGCCCGCAGCCCTTCTCGGTGCTGTAGGCCTCACAGCTGGGCTTGCCGACGACGATCCGGTCCACATCGGCGCGTACGTCGATGGAGTAGTTCTTCTGCACGGCGTTGCGGATGGCCGGGACGTCGCGGCCACCGGCCTCCATGTTCTGGAAGGTGATCGCGCCGGCCGGCAGCTGGGCCTGGTAGGCGGCGCGCTGCTGTACCTCGTCACTGGCGGCGTACGTCGCGACGGCGACCGTGCCCGCCACGGCGGCGAGCACCGCGGCCACGGCGGGGGCCGTACGGCCCCGGTTGCGCACGGCGTCGCGCAGGGCGAGCCGGGGTGACAGGGGCAGCCGGCCGCCGATCTTGCCGAACAGGCCGACCAGGGCCGGGGTGAGCGCGACGATGCCGAGCTCGGCGAGTGCGCTGCCGCCCGCGACGACGACAACGCTGTCGGTGGAGGTGGCGCCATAGAGGGTGATGGCGATACCCAGGCCCGTCGCGGACAGGCCGACGATCGGCAGGACGCGGCTGGAGCGGCGTACGCCCCGGCGGCCGGTGAGGGCGGCCAGCACGGTCTGCCGGGAGGAGGTGATGGCCGGGACGATCGCGGCGAGCAGCCCGGTGACGACGGCGAGCAGGCCGATGCCGAGCAGTTCCAGCGGGCGGATGTCGAAGCTGCCGAAGCGCTGGCCCATGTAACCCTCCAGCACCGGCCGCAGCGCGAAGGTGAGGAGCAGGCCGAGCGCGGTGCCGACCACGGCGGCGGCGGCGCCGATGACCAGGCCGCCGGACAGCACGATGGCGCGGATGTGGCGGCGGTCGCCGCCGTTTGCGCCGACCAGGCCGAGCTGTCGGCTGGAGCGCCGGGCGCCGACCGCGAACGCGGGCCCTGCCAGCAGGCAGATCTCCAGCATGGCCAGTCCGACGACGGTGCCGACCACGGCGATCGCCGCGGCCTTGGAGGCGTTGCTCTCCTCGTAGTCGCTCCACTCCTCTTGCTGGTAGAGCGGGACCTCGGAGTCCGGGGGCGGGTTGAGGGAGACGGCCCGCGAAGTGACCGTGATTCCCCGGGTGTTGGTCTTCTTGACCATGTTCCACGTGAAACCGTCGCCGCCGAGCGCGACCAGGTAGCTGCTGGTTGCCCCGGTGCCGGGCAGGTCGTCCGCCTTGAGCGCCTTGTCGAGCGGGGCCAGGAACGTGCCGGGAAGGGCGGTGATCTCGTCGGTCTTCAACTCGTTGGGGAGCTCGTACTCACCGACGATCCGGAATTCGGTGTCCAGCCCGCGCGCGGTGAGCGTGGAGCCGATGTCGAGCCCGCTGGACTCCAGGAAGTGGCTGGTCGCGGCGATCTCACCGGCCTTGTCGGGGAACCGGCCGCTGTTGAGGGTCATGAGGCCGTCGGCCAGCGGGTCGGTTGCGACCAGCTCATGGATGTCGGTGCTCAACAGGCCGTGCTCGGTGCGGAGTTTGGCGCTGCCGGAGGTGTCCTTGAGTGTCTTGGCGCCGGCCGGTATCGCCCCCTTGAGGTCGCCGGGACCCTCGGGCCAGGGCTTTTCGTCGAAGTTGCCCACCGGGGTGGGGTTGCGGCCGTCCGGTGCCTGGTGCATGGGCACTCCGCCCAATCGCGGGTCCTCCAGCCGGGCGTCGGCCGCGCCGAGGACACGCTCCATCTTCTGCTCGGTGGACAGTTCGGCGCTGCGCAGCGTCAGGTCGGCGGCGCTCACCCCGAGGATGGGCAGAGCGATCATGGCGAGGACGAGGGTGCTGCGTCCCTTGTAGCGCCAGGCGTCGCGGCGGGCGATACGGACCGCGGCCCGCCAGGCGTGGTACGAGCGGTTCACTGTGCGGCCGCCTGCCCGGAGAGCAGTGAGTCGGCCTGGCTGCGCAGGGTCTCGTCGACGACGGACCCGTCGCGCAGGAAGACGACCCGGTCCGCCCAGGCCGCGAAGCGCGGCTCGTGGGTGACGAGGACACCGGCCGCGCCGGCGTCGCAGCGGGCCCGCAGCAGGGCGAGTACGGACTCGCCCGTCTCGGAGTCCAGGGCGCCGGTCGGCTCGTCGGCGAGGACGAGACGGCGGTCACCCACCAGGGCGCGGGCGATGGCGACGCGCTGCTGCTGGCCGCCGGACATCTCGTCGGGGAAGCGGTCGGCGAGCTCGCCCAGGCCCATCTCCTCCAGTGCGGCGACGGCGGCCAGCCGGGCCTTGCGGGCGGATATGCCGTCCAGCTCGCGGGGCAGGGCGACGTTCTCGGCGGCGGTGAGGGCCGGGATGAGGTTGTAGTCCTGGAAGACGTAGCCGATGCTGCGGCGGCGCAGGGCGGCGAGCTCCTTGCGGCTGACGGCCGTGATGTCCGTGCCTTCGACCAGGACCTTCCCGGAGGTGGGGTTGTCCAACCCGCCCGCGATGGTGAGCAGGGTGGACTTGCCCGATCCCGACGGGCCCATGACGGCGACGAGTTCACCGGGGAAGACGGAGAGGTCGACGCCGCGCAGGGCGTGTACCTCGGTGGCGCCGCTGCCGTGGACGCGGCTCAGCTGCTGGAGTTGCAGCACAGGCTGCTGTGCCTGCTGTGACTGCTGAGGTTGGTCGAGCATGGAGAAGTTCCCCCTGGGGACGGATAGGAAGGACTGCAAGGACGACTGGTATGTGAGACGCGTGGTGCGTCATGCGTCAGCGTCATGCGTGGTGCCGGTGGTGCGTCATGCGGGGCGCCGTGGTGCGTGGTGGCGTGGTGCGTGACGCGTGGTCCGGGGAGGCGTCGTACGACGCCTCTAGCGGCGGGTGCCGCGGGCCGTGTTCGGGGCCGGTCCGGCCTGGCCCGTCGGCTCCTGCGGGCCCGCCGCGTCCGGTGTGTCCGGTGCGGCCGGGGCGTTCCTGGCCCTCAGCGCGGCCGTCGCGGAGAGCCGGGCGAGCCGGGACTCGGAGTGGTCGAGCCAGCGCGCCTCGGCCTCGGTCTGGAAGATCAGCTGTTCCAGTACGAGCAGCCAGGCGACGTCGTCGCGCTCCCGGTCGACGTCACCGCTCTCGACGGCGACGAGCGCCTGCGCCTTGAGGCGGGTGTAGTCCTGCATCGCCTGGAGCGTCGCGTGGCGCTGTGCCTGGATGACGGCCCGGATGTCGACCCCGGGTGCGCCGACGGCCATGGCGAGCTTGATGGCGAGCTCGTTGCGCGGCGGGCTGGCGCGGTCCACGGGCCGCTCGAACCAACTCTTCAGCTCGCCGCGGCCCACGTCCGTGATGGCGTACAGCGGATGGCCGGCACCGTCCTCGCCGCCCTGGGCGACCATGCCGTCGCGCTCCAGGCGGCTGAGGGTCGTATAGACCTGCCCGACGTTGAGCGGCCAGGTCGCGCCGGTGCGGGACTCGAACTCGGTACGGAGTTGGGAGCCGTAACGAGGGCCTTGCTCAAGGAGGGCCAGTAGCCCGTGGCGGATCGACATACTCAGTATGTATACCGAGTATGCCGTCCGTGGCAACCTTCTTCCGGCGGACCTCGTGGGTAGGTCCTGAGGGGGACGAGAGGTCAGGTGCGCCGCAGTCGCAGCCCGAGGAACCCCACCCCGAGGCCCACCAGCGCGACCCCCGCGCCCAGCGGCAGCACATGGATGCCCAGTGCGGCGGGCTGCTCGACGGCCTGCTCCGAAGCCTTGCGCGCGGCTGCCGCCGGCGTGCGGGAGGGGCTGCCGGCCGGCTCCTGCTCCGCCTCCTCGTCGGCCTCGCGAGGGGGATCGGGAACGTACGACTCAGGGACGACGGAGGAGGCGCTGGGCGAGCGGGTCGCGGACGAGGAAACAGACGGAGAAGCTGACGAGGAGGGGGACGGAGAGGCCGAGGCTGATTTCGCGGCGGAAGCAGAGCCGGAAGCAGAGCCGGAAGCAGAGCCGGAAGCAGAACCGGAAGCGGATTCGGAGGGTCCTGTGCTGGATTCCCCCCGCGCGCTCGCGCTGCCGCTCGGGATCGCCGCCGCACTCGCGCTAGGGGTCACGGCCGGCGTCCGCCCCGGCCGGGGGCGCCCCTCGCCGGCCGTCCGGCCCGCCAGGCCGTCGGGGGAAGGCGACGCGGGGGCCGCCGACCGGTCCCGCGCGGCGGCAGTGGCGCTCGGCCGGGACCGGGGCTCGGCAGAGGCTCCGGGAGCGCGCTCATCGGCGTACGCGCCGCTCACCGGCAGCAGCAGCGCCGCCAGCAGGGCCCCCAGCACCGCCGGCCGGACCGCCACGCGCCGTGGGCGGAGCCTCGGAGCCATGGGACGTCGCCTCCCGTACCGGAATGCACCGGACCGCTGAGCCAGCTGATAGCCGCACTGGACGAAATATCAGACTCAGCGTCACATGCCCGCACATTTCCGGCACCCCGGGCCACACGAAAGGGGCACGGAAGAGCGACGGGAGGGTCAGGGAGACAGCGAGGGAGAGGGGTGGGAAGAGCGTCGACCGGGCGGGGTCAGCTCTGCGGCGGATTCCCCGTGGAGATCTCCAGCTCGACCGTGAGGCTCTTCGGATCCACGCTCGTGTCTTCCTTGGGGTACTGGCTGACCACGATGTCCTCACCCCAGGTGGGGTCGTCGACCTTCAGTTCCTTGATCTTCCAGCCCGCCGCCTGGAGGCACAGCTTCACCGAGCGGAGGTCCTTGTAGACAAAGCTCGGCAGCTCCACCTGTGCCGCGTCCGTGGAGGACTCCGTGCCGGGGGAGCACTCGGTGGTCTTCATGGTCCTGTCGCGGTCCGGCGGCCGGTGGCCCGGCTGGACGTCCCCGCCCGCGCCCACGGTCGCACTCTGGCTCGGGTCGGCGCTGACCTCGGGGTCCTTGTCGTCGTTCCCGTTGAGCGCGAGCGCCGTGATCAGGCCGCCGATGGCCAGCAGCGCCACCACGACCGATCCGACGATCACCGGCATGTTCCGGCCACCGCCACCGCCACCGCCGTGACTGCCGTCGCCCTGACCGCCCGAATTCGGCTGCATCGAGGGCGACATGGTGTACGGGGACGGTGCCTGCCCGCCCTGCTGAAGGCCGCCCTGCTGCAGGCCGTGCGTCGCGTACGGCGAAGGCGCGGGTGTGTGCTGGGGGGCCTGGCTCGGGTAGCCGTATCCCGGAGTGGGCGCGGGGGTGGGCGGACCGTACGGGCTGGGCGTCTGCGGCTGGTACGGCGTTTGGACGCTGCCCGGCTGCGGGAAGCCGCCGCTCTGGTCGACCGGCGGGAAGACCGCGGCCCCGACACCCGAGCCGCTGGTCGCCGGGCCGCTGCCGCCGATGATGACGGGCGCGGCGCCGGTCTGGCCCGCGCCGGAGACGCGGGCGCACTCGTCGCGCATCGCCGCGGCGCTCGGGAAACGCTCGTTCGGGTTCTTCTTGAGTGCCCGTGCGACGAGGGCGTCGATCGCGGGCGTGATGGACCTGTTGATCGTCGAAGGGGCCACCGGCTCCTCCTGGACATGCGCGTACGCGATGGCCAGCGGGGAGTCCGCGTCGAACGGCAGCCGTCCGGTGATCAGCTGGAAGAGCATGATGCCGACCGAGTAGAGGTCGCTGCGCGCGTCGACCCCGCGGCCCAGGGCCTGCTCGGGCGACAGGTACTGCGGGGTGCCGACGACCATGCCGGTCTGCGTCATCGACGTGACCCCGGACTGCATGGCACGCGCGATGCCGAAGTCCATGACCTTCACGACGTTGCGCTTGTTCATCATGACGTTGCCCGGCTTGATGTCCCGGTGGACCAGGCCCATCTCGTGGCTGGTCTCCAGCGCGGCCAGCACATCCGCCGTGATCTTCAGGGCCTTGTCGGCGGGCATCGCGCCGTACTGGGTGATGTCCGACTGGAGGACGGAGCCGAGCGGCTGCCCCTCGACGTACTCCATGACGATGTACGGCATGACCGCGCCGGAGCCCTCGGTGGCGCCGGCCTCGGTCAGCGTGTCCTCGCCGGTGTCGAAGACCGAGACGATGTTGGGGTGGGAGAGCTTGGCCACAGCCTGCGCCTCGCGCCGGAAGCGCTCACGGAACGACTGCTCGCGTCCCAGCTCGCTGTGCAGGGTCTTGATGGCGACCTGTCGGTCCAGCGCGGAGTCGTACGCGAGGTACACCGACGCCATGCCGCCTTCTCCGAGCAGGTCGCGCAGCTGGTAACGCCCGCCCGCGACCGAGCCGCCCGCGTAGCGGCCCTGTCCGCCGTCCTGGCTCATGACTGTGCTTCCCCCTCGGCGCGCGGCAACCCCGCGGTGATCTGTTATCTACGGGCCAAGTCTGCCCGAGGGCACTGACACGTCAAGCGAGGTGCCCGTTCCGTGACCGTACGCGCAAGAAGCGTCTCGGAAGCGTTACAGGACAGGCATGGAATTTGCTTGGGTACAGCGACAACAGGTTTGATGGCTCGCCATCTCGAAACTGAGCGCCGCGCGGAGCCTGTAGCGTGACGTCGCGGAGCACCCTGAGGACCAGTGCAGACCCTGAGGACCCTGAGGACCGTGCGGACCGTGCGGAGCATCAAGACGATCACCGCGGACGCGGACAGAAACGACGGCGAGGACTGATGGCACCCGAATCCGAGGGAAGCGGCGGCGGAGTGTCGGATGCGCCGGAAGCGTGGGGCAACCACGGGCTGGTCGGAGACGGCCGCTACCGGATGACGCACCGCCTCGGCCGAGGCGGCATGGCCGAGGTGTTCGCAGCCGAGGACGTACGGCTCGGCCGTACCGTCGCCGTGAAGCTGCTGCGCTCCGACCTGGCCGAGGACCCGGTGTCCAAGGCGCGGTTCACCCGTGAGGCGCAGTCGGTCGCCGGCCTCAATCACCATGCGGTCGTCGCCGTGTACGACTCCGGCGAGGACCAGGTCGGTCCGAGCGTTGTCCCCTATATCGTGATGGAGCTCGTCGAGGGCCGCACGATCCGCGAGCTGCTGATGCACGCGGAGCCGCCGGGCCCCGAGCAGGCGTTGATCATCGTCTCCGGGGTGCTCGAAGCCCTCGCGTACAGCCACCAGCACGGCATCGTGCACCGCGACATCAAGCCCGCGAACGTGATCATCACGGACAGCGGCGCGGTCAAGGTCATGGACTTCGGCATCGCCCGCGCCCTGCACGGCGCGCAGGCCACGATGACGCAGACCGGTATGGTCATGGGCACCCCCCAGTACCTCTCGCCCGAGCAGGCGCTGGGCAAGGCCGTCGACCACCGCAGCGACCTGTACGCGACGGGCTGCCTGCTGTACGAACTCCTCGCCCAGCGGCCCCCGTTCACCGGTGAGACGCCGCTCTCGGTGGTCTACCAGCACGTCCAGGACATCCCCGTGCCGCCGTCCGAGATCTCGGACGTGGCGCCGCCCGAGCTCGACGGGCTCGTCATGCGCTCCCTCGCCAAGGATCCGGACGACCGGTTCCAGAGCGCGGAGGAGATGCGCGGGCTCATCCAGTACGGCCTGTCGATGCTCCAGGAGCAGGGCAGCCACACCGGTACCTGGAACACCGGCCCCGTCGCGATGCACGAGGGCGGCTCCACCCCGGCCGGCGGCTCGTACGCGACGACCGCGCTCGGTCACCCGAACCACGGCGACACCTCGCAGCTTCGTGCGGGCGGCGGCGCGATGCTGCCGCCGATGAACCCGGACGACGGGGCGTACGACGGCGGACGCGGCGGGCGTGGACGCAAGAGCGGCAAGGGCAAGGTGTGGATCTTCGCGGTGCTCGCGATCATCGCCATCGCGGCGGGGATCGCGTACGCGGTGGATCAGGTGGGGAGCCCCGGGACGAAGAAGCCCAAGGAGACGCCCTCGGTCTCCAGCACCCCCTCCGAGTCGGAGAAGGAGACCTCGCCGTCACCGGACGAGGAGACCTCGGCGGACACCGGCAACTCCACGTCCACCGGCGGCAACCAGCAGGATCCGACCTACAAGCCGCCGTACACGCCGTCGGACAAGCCCAGCCTCACCCCGTCGGAGACGCCCAGCAACACCCCGTCGTCCCCGCCGCCGAGCGACCCGGGCACCACCGAGGGCACCACCGAGGGCAATACGAACGAGGGCAACACCAACGAGGGCACCACGGAGGGCAACACCAACGAAGGTGCCAACGGTGACCCCGGCACGGCCGAGGGCAACACCAACGAGGGCACCACGGAGGGCACGGCCGGCGACCCCGGCACGGTCGAGGGTGCCACCGGCGGCTGACCCCGCCGGCCGCGTCACCCCGCGAACGCCTCGCACACCGCCTCGTACTCCTTCGTCCACCACACCGCCAGGGCCGACGCCGCAGGAAACTGCGGGTCGGCCCTGCGGTCGTTCAGCTGGTAGCGCCAGCGCAGTATCCAGAAGTCGTTGAGCCGCTCCCACCACACCCGGTGCACCGCGGCGGCCAGTTCGGCCGCGTCCGCCCCCGCCGCGCACCGGTACGCGCGCGCGTAGGCGCGTACCTTCGCCAACTCCAGCTCCCCGGTGGGCCGTACGAAGAAGATCGCCGCGGCCCGTACCGCCTCCTCCGCGCGGGGCTGCACGGCGAGCCGGTCCCAGTCGACGATCGCGGCGGGCTCGGCGCCCCGGTAGAGCAGGTTGAGCGGATGGAAGTCGCCGTGCACCCACCCGGTGGCGGGCGCGGCGACCGGCGGGGGCCGCCGGTGGGCATGCCGTTCCAGCAGGTCGCGGCGTTCCAGGAGGCGGTGCTCGGCGAGTACGTCGAAGGCGCGGCGGGGCAGCCGGCCGCGGGCCAGCGTCAGCAGCTCGCCGATCAGCTCGTACGTGTCCGCGGGATCGGCGGGATCGGTGCGGTCGGCGGGATCCGCGGCATTCCCGGGCCCGGTCGGACCGGCGGGGTCCGCGGCTTCGCCCCGTCGGGCGGGCGGGACCGGACGGGCGGGACCGGGCGGGTCGGCGCGTCCGGGAGCCCGCCGCGCCTCCGCGCCCATCACCAGGTCGAGGCAGGTGTGCACGAGCCCGAGCAGCGCCCCCAGCCGCCGGGACTCCACGGCCGTGAGCTGGGCGCCGTCCCGGTGGCGGCCGTCGATCCACGGGTGCAGCGCGTAGTAGCGTCCGCCGATCACCGTCACGGTGCCGCCCTCGGTGTCCTCGACGGGCGGCGCGACGGGGATGCCGAGGGTCTGGAGGTGGTGGGTGGCGCGGTGCTGGCGGCTGATGGTGGCGTGGTCGCCGTCGAGGTGGTGCTTGAGGAAGAAGTCGCCCCGGGTGGTGGCGAGGCGGTAGCCGTGGTTCAGCAGGCCCTGTGCGACGGGCTCGCAGGACAGGGGCTCACCGGTGTTCGTGTAGCGGCGCAGCAGGGCGCGTACGGGCGGCAGCGGGGCCCTGGCGGACGCTGTGGAGGCTGCGGGGCATGCGGCTGCGGGCAGGGGCGCGGCGGGTGCATGTGAGCGTGGCACTCGCCAGATGTTAGATCACAGTGCGTGCTCGAACTGTCGCTCCTGGGCGCTGTGCAGCGAGTGCACGGTGACGAACTGCGGTTCGATGCGCACATAGACCGGGTCGAAGAGCTCCCCGTCGACGTACAGCGGCCCGGAGCCGAAGAGTTCGAGCTCGGCGTTGGTCGGTTCGAAGATCTCGGCGGTGCCGGTGAACTGGACGGACCACAGCTCGTCGGCGCTGGAGTTGAAATTGTCCGCGCCGTACGCCACCACGCTGCCGTTGCAGGCCTGGTGGTGGCCGAATCCGGTGTGCATGCGCAGCAGCACCCGGCCCTCCACCACGACGTGCCTGGCGACGGCCAGGAACGGCAGGGCTCGCATGCTCGTCGCGACTCGGCCGTACGGGACGCGGCGGAGCATCTCGATGGCGTGGAGTTCCTCGGAAGACTCGTAAGGCATGGACTTCACTCTCGGACACCTTCCGGGTGCCCGGAAGGGACGTAGGTCCCGAGATAAGTCCCGCTGTGATAACGATCAGGAACTCTCTGTCATCACGGCCGAGGCCCTCGCCGCCGTCAGCGGTGCGAGTGGTTCTCCTCCGCCTGCTTGCGCGCCACGTAGGCGGCGGCCTGCGAGCGGCGTTCCATGCCCAGCTTGGAGAGCAGGCTGGAGACGTAATTCTTGATCGTCTTCTCGGCGAGGTGCAGCCTTTCGCCGATCACCCGGTTGGTCAGGCCCTCGCCGATCAGGTCCAGGATCTTGCGTTCCTGCTCGGTGAGGTTCGCGAGCCTGCTGTCGCTCTTGGGGCTGTTGCCCGAGCGCAGCCGCTCCAGGACCCGGGCGGTGGCCACCGGGTCGAGCAGTGACTTGCCGGCCGCGACGTCCCGCACGGCGTTCAGCAGCTCATTGCCGCGGATCGCCTTGAGTACGTAACCGGACGCACCCGCCATAATCGCGTCGAAAAGGGCTTCGTCGTCCGCGTACGAGGTCAACATCAGGCATTTGATGTCCTCGTTCTGTGAACGGACCTCGCGGCAGACCTCCACACCGCTGCCGTCGGGCAGGCGCACATCGAGAACGGCCACGTCCGGACGGGTCGCGAGGATCCTGACCAGGGCATCTGCCGCTGTTCCCGCCTCGCCGACGACCTCGATGTCATCCTCGACGGAGAGCAGCTCATGGACGCCGCGGCGGACGACCTCGTGGTCGTCAACCAGAAATACCTGGATTTTTCCATCTTCGCGCACGCCGTCATCCTCACACACGAACTCTTCCCGTGCCGCTGGTGAGCGGGATAACGTGCCGTTGTTCCGGCGGCCTGCAAGGCTGTGACCAGTGGTTGTTCCCGAATTCCTCGATTTACTTGGAAATCCAAGCAAAATCGCAGGTCAAATGGGGTTTCGCAGTTGTGCGAAGCACTGGGTAACGTGCCTGTGGCAGGGCGCTCGCCGGGGCACCTGTCACGCCTGTTCCCGGCCGAGTCGCACCCACCCCGTGCACGAGGACGGGTACAGGCGAGCCGCACTGGTCACCGGCTACCCCGGGGGCCGGACAGACGGAGGAGCACGCACGTGACCGTGGAGAGCACTGCCGCGCGTAAGCCACGACGCAGCAGCACCAAGCGCGTCAGCGCCAAGAAAGCCCAGCCTGCCGAGACCGGGAGGGATCCCGAGCTCGTACAGCTGCTCACGCCCGAGGGCGTCCGGGTCGAGCACCCGGACTACGCGATCGACCTGAGCGCGGACGAGCTGCGCGCGCTGTACCGGGACATGGTCCTCACGCGTCGCTTCGACGCCGAGGCGACCGCGCTGCAGCGCCAGGGCGAGCTGGGCCTGTGGGCCTCGCTGCTCGGCCAGGAGGCCGCCCAGATCGGCTCCGCCCGCGCCCTGCGCGACGACGACTACGTCTTCCCGACGTACCGCGAGCACGGAGTCGCCTGGTGCCGTGGGGTCGACCCGACCAATCTGCTCGGCATGTTCCGTGGTGTGAACCACGGCGGCTGGGACCCGACGACCAATAATTTCCATCTGTACACGATCGTCATCGGCTCGCAGACGCTGCACGCGACCGGTTACGCGATGGGTGTCGCCAAGGACGGCGCGGACTCCGCGGTCGTCGCGTACTTCGGTGACGGCGCCTCCAGCCAGGGCGACGTGGCGGAAGCCTTCACCTTCGGCGCGGTCTACAACGCCCCGGTCGTCTTCTTCTGCCAGAACAACCAGTGGGCGATCTCCGAGCCCACCGAGAAGCAGATGCGCGTCCCGCTCTACCAGCGTGCGCAGGGCTACGGCTTCCCTGGCGTCCGCGTCGACGGCAACGACGTCCTGGCCTGCCTGGCCGTGACCCGCTGGGCGCTGGAGCGCGCCCGCCGCGGCGAGGGTCCGACGCTGGTCGAGGCGTTCACGTACCGGATGGGCGCCCACACCACCTCCGACGACCCGACCAAGTACCGGGCGGACGAGGAGCGCGAGGCCTGGGTGGCGAAGGACCCGATCCTGCGGGTGCGCGCGTACCTGGAGAACGAAGGCCTGGCCGACGAGGCGTACTTCGCCGGCCTTGAGGACGAGAGCGAGACGCTCGGCAAGCGGGTCCGCGAGGCGGTACGGGCGATGCCCCAGCCCGACCAGTTGGCGATCTTCGAGAACGTCTACGCCGACGGGCACGCGCTCGTCGACGAGGAGCGCGCGCAGTTCCTCGCCTACCAGGCGTCCTTCACCGAGGGCTCTGCGTCCGAGGAGGGCAACTAATCATGGCCGCACAGAAGTTGCCTCTCGCCAAAGCGATCAACGAGTCGCTGCGCAAGGCCCTCGAAACCGACCCCAAGGTCCTGATCATGGGTGAGGACGTCGGCAAGCTCGGCGGCGTCTTCCGGGTCACCGACGGGCTCCAGAAGGACTTCGGCGAGGACCGGGTCATCGACACCCCGCTCGCCGAGTCCGGCATCGTCGGCACGGCGATCGGCCTGGCGCTGCGGGGCTACCGCCCGGTCGTGGAGATCCAGTTCGACGGGTTCGTCTTCCCCGCGTACGACCAGATCGTCACGCAGCTCGCGAAGATGCACGCCCGCTCGCTCGGCAAGATCAAGATGCCGGTCGTCATCCGCATTCCGTACGGCGGCGGCATCGGCGCGGTCGAGCACCACAGCGAGTCCCCCGAGGCGCTCTTCGCGCATGTCGCGGGCCTCAAGGTGGTCTCGCCCTCCAACTCGTCCGACGCCTACTGGATGATGCAGCAGGCCATCCAGAGCAACGACCCGGTGATCTTCTTCGAGCCGAAGCGGCGCTACTGGGACAAGAGCGAGGTCGACACCGAGGCCATTCCGGGCCCGCTCCACAAGGCCCGTGTCGTACAGGCCGGTTCGGATCTGACGCTCGCCGCGTACGGTCCGATGGTGAAGGTCTGCGTCGAGGCGGCAGCCGCCGCGGCCGAGGAGGGCAAGTCCCTCGAAGTCCTCGACCTGCGCACGATGTCCCCCATCGACTTCGACACGATCCAGACGTCGGTGGAGAAGACACGCCGCCTGGTGGTGGTGCACGAGGCTCCGGTCTTCTACGGTTCGGGCGCGGAGATCGCGGCCCGTCTCACGGAGCGGTGCTTCTACCACCTGGAGGCGCCGGTGCTGAGGGTGGGCGGCTACCACGCCCCGTATCCGCCCGCCCGCCTGGAGGACGAGTACCTGCCGGGCCTCGACCGGGTACTCGACGCCGTCGACCGCTCGCTTGCGTACTGAGGAGAGCCGTGACGATGACTGAGACCCAGACTTCCCAGCGCTTCCGTGAGTTCAAGATGCCCGACGTGGGCGAGGGACTCACCGAGGCCGAGATCCTCAAGTGGTACGTCCAGCCGGGCGACACCGTCACCGACGGCCAGGTCGTGTGCGAGGTCGAGACCGCGAAGGCGGCCGTCGAGCTCCCCATCCCGTACGACGGTGTGGTGCACGAGCTGCGCTTCGGCGAGGGCGTGACGGTCGACGTCGGCCAAGTGATCATCACCGTCGACGTGGCTCCGGGCACGGCGCTGCAGGCCGCCGCTCCCGAACCGGTGGCCGAGGCGACCCCCGCAGCCGCTCCCGCCGAGGACGACGCGCCCAAGGGCCGTACGCCGGTCCTCGTCGGCTACGGCGTGTCCGAGGCGTCCACCAAGCGCCGCCCGCGCAAGGGCAACGGTGCGGCTGTTCCTGAACAGGCGGAGCCGGCCCAGCAGGTGGCCGCCGCGATCCAGGCGGAGATGAACGGCCACGGCGCGGCGGCCCCGGCCGCCGCCGGGTCCTCCGGGCGTCCGCTGGCCAAGCCCCCGGTCCGCAAGCTCGCCAAGGACCTCGGCATCGACCTCGCGACGATCACGCCGACGGGCCCGGACGGGGTCGTCACCCGCGAGGACGTCCACGCGGCGGTGGCCGCACCGCAGGCGCAGCCGGTCGCCGAGCCCGCCGCGGTCGCGTCGGCGCCGGTGGCCGTGGCAGCGGACGCGGGTGCGCGGGAGACCCGTACGCCGATCAAGGGCGTCCGCAAGGCCATCGCGACGGCCATGGTGAACAGCGCCTTCACCGCGCCGCACGTCACCGAGTTCGTCACGATCGACATCACGCGCACGATGAAGCTCGTCGAGGAGCTGAAGGCCGACAAGGACATGGCCGGGGTGCGGGTCAACCCGCTGCTCCTCATCTCCAAGGCCCTGCTGGTCGCCATCAAGCGCAACCCGGACGTCAACGCCGCCTGGGACGAGCCGAACCAGGAGATCGTGCACAAGAGCTACGTGAACCTGGGTATCGCCGCCGCCACCCCGCGCGGTCTGATCGTCCCGAACATCAAGGACGCGCACGCCAAGACGCTGCCCGAACTGGCGGCTTCGCTGGGCGAGTTGGTGACTACGGCCCGCGAGGGCAAGACGTCACCGGTGGCGATGCAGGGCGGCACGGTGACCATCACCAACATCGGCGTCTTCGGCATCGACACGGGCACGCCCATCCTCAACCCGGGCGAGTCCGCGATCCTCGCGGTCGGTGCGATCAAGCTCCAGCCGTGGGTCCACAAGGGCAAGGTCAAGCCCCGCCGGGTGACGACGCTGGCGCTCTCCTTCGACCACCGCCTGGTCGACGGCGAGCTGGGCTCCCGGGTCCTCGGAGACGTCGCGGCGATACTGGAACAGCCGAAGCGGTTGATCACTTGGGCCTGATCAGCTGGACCTGACGGTCATGTGTGTGCGGCGCCGAGTCCGACTCGGCGCCGCACACGGCGTTGTGGCCCGGTCAGGCGTAGGACGCGAGCAGCTCGTCGAGGGTCCACACGGTGGCGGCAACGCCGGACGTACGCGCCAGGTAGCGATCCCGCTCGACGAGGATGTTCAGATCGCCGCAGCCGAGCTGGTTGCAGGCGTGTTCGACCAGCGTGCTTCCCGTGCTTCCTCCGCTGATCAGTGCCCTGAGGTGCTCGGCACCCCATTCCACCTCGTTGAGGGCCCACGGCGCGGTCCCGTCGACGACCGTTCTGAGCACGCCGCTCAGCCGCTCGGCACACGTACGCCGGACCCGGCCGTCAGACAGCTGCGCGATGTGGTTCCCGGTCTCGATGATCGCCGTCACCGGAAGCAGCAGATCGCACTCCCGGTTCTCGCGCTTGCGCTTCAGCTCTCCGATGACCTTCTCCCGGTCCTGGCACTTACCCGGCACACCGAGGAGGTTGCACAGAATCGACGTATCCACGAATTCGACTCGACGGCCCATGGATCAGCCGATCCCGAGCAGCCGGTCGAATTCCGTGTAGTCGTGGTCCGCCCGTCGCTCGGCCCGCAGTCTTCCCTGGGTGACCACATCGCCCAGCGTCCCCGCCGCCATCGCGGTCGGGTATCCGTCGAGATCGGTGAGGCGGGTCAGCCGGCTCGTCCCCGACTCGCGGTCCCGTGAGCAGACGACGACGCCCGCGTGGTCCGCGCTCTCCAGTGCGGACAGCAGGGCCGGACTGTGCGTCGTGATGAGCACACGCGTCCGGCTCTCCGCGCCTGCCTGCCGAACCAGGTGCAGGACCTTGGATGCCTGGGAGGGGTGCAGCCCGTTCTCCAGCTCCTCGATGACCAGCGTGAGGGAGCGCTCCGCCGCCGCCTCCGGGTTGGACGGCCCGAGATCCAGGCCGTCACCACCGGTCAGCAGGGACGTGGTGATGGCGAGGAAGCGCAGCATTCCGTCGCTCATCTCCCTGGCCGGTGTGAGACCGAGGGGCCCCTCGTTCAGCGCCAGCATGACGTCGCCGAGCTCGGAGCGGGTCACGGCGAGCGTCTCGATGTCGTGGTCGGCCAGACCTCGCAGCAACTCCACCAGACGTACGAACAGTTCCTCGTCCCGGCGCTGGACGTTGCCGATCGCCGCGGAGAGGTTCTCGGCGGTACGCCGCAGCCGGATGTCGCGGGCCGGGACGTACTGCCGCATGAGATGCGGTACGGGGTCCAGGTGGAAGGCGCCGGTCAGTACGGCCAGCATGCTTTCCGCTGCCCAGACCGTGTCGACCTCCCCGCCGGAGTCACCCGGCACATGCAGAGGAAGCTGTGATGTCAGCAGCCGGGAGTTACGGAAGGGGCCGCTGGGGTTTCGGCCACGCTTGCCGTTGTGCCAGGCGGCGTGGATGTCTCCCCGGTGGGGCGTTGGTTCACCGCTCGTCAGGAGTGGCTTGGTTCCCCCGGCTGTCGGGCCGAGCAGCCGCTCTTCGATGATCCGCACCTCGGGTTCGACCTGCACGGTCACATCGAGGCGGATCGGCCCGTACTCGGTGCTTACGGTGCAGCCGAGGGAAAAGCGGTCGTCACCGTGCGGTACGCATCCGGCGAGTCCGCCACGCACTGGACCCGCTGCGCTGCGCCGGCTTTCCAAGGCCTCCGTGATGTCCTCCCCACGCGCGAGGCGGGACAGCACTTCAAGACCGTCGAGCGCGTTGGACTTGCCGCTGCTGTTCCGCCCGATGAGCACGGTCAGTGGCGCGAGCTTGAGTACCTCACCGCGGAAGCTCTTGAACGCGGTGAGCCGGACCTCTTCCAGGGCGTGGCCAGTCACGCCGACCACGCTATCCCAGCTCGCCAGGCGGGGCGCTGATCCCGCCCGGCACGAGATCCAGTTCCGCCCACACGGTCTTGCCCACGGTGAGCGGCTCGGCGCCCCACCGGGTCGCGAGGGCCGCGACGATGGTGAGGCCCCGCCCGAATTGCTCGTCGTCCAGCGCGCGGCGCGGCTGCGGGTGGCGTTCGCCGCGCGGATCGGTGACGGCGATACGTAACGCCTTTTCCAGCAGCTTCACTTCGACCCGGAACAGCCGGTCCCGCAGGCACCCGTGCAGCAGCGCGTTCGCCGCGAGTTCCCCGGCGATGAGCGCGGCGTCCCCGGCGAGTCCCGGATGCCCCCACGCGCAGACGACGTGCGCGACGCGGCGCCGGGCGACGGTGACGTTCTGGGTGTACGGGACGTAGCTGACGACGTCGGTCGGGCTCGCGCTGGTCATGGACGCGTACCTCCTTGTACGGGCCTACGCCGTACCGGTGTTGGCGGTGTCCCTGCCGCTCCGCGCAGCGCGGAGCGGTGCACTTCCGCCGGACGGCTCCGCTCGGTGAGCGGGTGCGTACTAAAGGTAGTGGTGTACTTCTCTGCCAGGCAAGTATGACGGGCATAGAATTTTCTTGCGGACAGGTTGTGGTGGTTGGCTGCGAAGAAGCAAACTGTGGCAACTCATCAGGAGGCAGGAGCGAATGGCGGGCTCGAATCCGGATCGTGGAGTGTCGGTGTCGACGGTGCTCGGCCGTCGTCTTGGCGGTGACCTGCTGCGGATGCGCGAAGCGCGCGGGTTGCGTCAGGCCGCAGCAGCGGAATCGCTGACCGCTTCGGTGGCCAAGGTCGCGAAGATGGAGCGAGGACTGGTGCCGATGCGGGATCCGGATGTCCGGGCGCTGTGCCACCTCTACGAGGAGCGGGATGAGCGAGCCATAGGCCGACTGCTGGAGCTGGCCAAGACGGACCGGGACCGCCGGAAGGCGAAGGGCTGGTGGAATCAGTACCCGGAGCTGCGTTCCATGATGGAGTACGTGGCGCTTGAGGACATCGCCACGAGTATCCGTACATGGCAACTGGCGATCGTGCCGGGCCTCTTGCAGACGTCTGACTACGCGACGGCGCTGGCTGTGGGGGACGGCAGCTGGAAAGATCTCGCGGACATCGATCCGTTCGTCGAGTCGCGGATGGCGCGGCAGACCCGGCTGGGTGGAGAACAACCGCTGCAACTCTGGGCCGTTCTGCACGAGGGTGCGTTGCGCCAACTCGTAGGTGGCCGGGCTGTCATGAAAGACCAGCTCGGCCACCTGTCTGACGTGGCGCGGAAGTCCACGATCCGTCTCCAGGTCGTGCCGTTCCTGACGGGTGCACACCCGGGGATGACCAGCGCGTTCACGATCGTCTCGTTCGCTGAGCCCAGCGCCATGGATGTGGTGCACATGGATACCACCTCGACTACGCTTTGGCTGGAGTCAGAAGATGATGCTCGTCGTCACAACGCCATCTTTGACCGCATCACGCACCACGGGCTTTCGCAGGGCAAGTCCCTCGCCCTGCTCGATCAGATCCGTAGGGAGCTTTGAGGCATGGAGACGTTCGACTTCGTGAAGTCCAGCCACAGTGGCGGCGCCGCGGAGCAAGAGTGCGTCGAAGTTGCCCTCAACGTCCCTGGCACCGTCGCCGTTCGGGACTCCAAGGACGCCGCCGACCGCCTCCTTTGCGTCACCCCCGCTGCGTGGGACGCCTTCTGTAGGGAGCTGTAGAAATGCCGCAGTTCGAGTTCATGAAGTCCAGCTACAGCAGCGGCAATGGCGAGTGCGTCGAAGTCGCCCTCAACATCCCCGGCGCCGTAGCCGTACGCGATTCCCAGCGTCCCGCCGGCCCCCTGGTCCTCCTCACCCCCGCCGCGTGGGCCGCCTTCGGGGCCCATGTCGCGGCCGGGGTGCGCTGAGGCGCGGTCCAGGGGGTGCGGCTGCGCAAGCTGACCCGCCCACCCGGCAGGTCAGGACAGCTTCGGCATGTCGCCCTTCGTCGTAGTGAGGTCGATCACCGAGAACGCCGCGCCCGCCGGGTCGGTGACCGCCGCGAACCGGCCGAACGGGCTGTCCATCGGCCCGAACTGAAGCTTTCCGCCGAGCCCGGTCGCCTTCGCCACCGCCGCGTCGCAGTCCTCGACCGCGAAGTACACGTTGACGAACGACGGGACCTCCGGCGGGAAGTCGTCCGTCATCTTCATCCGGCCCAGGACGGTCTCGTCGCCGACGTCGAAGAGTTTGAAGTCGATCGCGTCGTCCTCCATCCGCCGCACGGTGTACGGGAAGACGGCAGGGAAGAACGCGTCCGACTTCTCCGCGTCACGGGTGAAGACCTCGGACCAGGCGTACGCGCCCGGCTTGCCGACCGCCTCGAAGCCCTCGTGCGTGTTTCCCTGCCAGACGCCGAAGACCGCGCCCCCGGGGTCGCGGGCGATCACCATCGAGCCGAAGTCGGCGACCTGCATCGGGTCCACCAGTACTTCACCGCCGTTGTCACGGATCTTCTGGGCGGTGGCGGTGACGTCCGGCGATGCGAGATACAGGCACCAGCTCGAAGGGCTGTCGTCCTGTCCGGGCATCGGGGGCGCGACGGCGGCCACGGCCTTCCCGTCCGAGTACGCCTGCGTGTAGTTGCCGAACTCCGGCGCACTCTCGCCGAAGGTCCAGCCCAGTACGTCACCGTAGAAGCTCTTCGCGGCTTCCACGTCGGCGAATGTGGCGTCGGCCCAACAGGGCGTTCCTTCTGTCTGCACGGCCATGGCTCTGATCACTTCCTGGTTGGGGTTCGTCCTGCTTTCACGGTAGTCAGGTAGGGGCCGACCCGCGCGGGGAAAGTTTGCGAAATCGGGCACGCCGACTCGCTCCCGGCTTGCTGTCCGCCCGCTCCGTTCCGCGATGCGGACGCGTCTTTCTGTTGCACCTGTGTTGTATCTATGCTGTGCGCATGCCTGCCGCTCCCCCCGCCGCCCCCCGTTCTCCCGTCGCTGCCCCCGCCAAGCAGCCGCCCGCCGCCGAGCGCGTCTACGCGTACATCAAGCGCGCGGTGCTCGACCGCCGCTACGAGGGTGGCACCCTCCTCACCGAGGGCGACCTCGCCGACGCCGTGGGGGTGTCCAGGACGCCGGTGCGCGAAGCGCTGCTGCGGCTGGAGGTCGAGGGGCTGATCAAGCTCTATCCCAAGAAGGGCGCCCTCGTGCTCGCCGTGTCGGCGCAGGAGATCGCCGATGTCGTGGAGACCCGGCTGCTCGTCGAGGAATTCGCGGTGCGGCGCGTCATGCCCGGGTCCCCCGCGCTGATCGCACGGCTGGAGGAGCTCCTTGAGGAGCAGCGGCAGCGCGCGGAGGAGGGCGACCTGGCGGAGGTCGCCGTCACCGACCGGTGTTTCCACGCCGAGATCGTGCGGCACGCCGGGAATCAAATCCTGATGCGGCTGTACGACCAGCTCCGCGACCGGCAGCTGCGCATGGGCGTCACCATCATGGAGGCGCACCCCGACCGCATCGCGAAGAACATCACCGAGCACGCCGAGCTGCTCGACGCCATCCGCGCCGGTGACGAGGAAGGCGCCGCGCAGTGTGTGCGCCGGCACGTCAGCCGCGTCCGGGTGCTGGTCAGAGGGGACGACCGATGAGCGCGGTCCCGCTCCCCGGCGACCCGCCCGGTGGCCGCCGCGCCGCCGCGATGTGGGGCATCGGCGTCGCCGTGTACTTCGTCGCGGTCATCTTCCGTACGAGCCTGGGCGTGGCGGGACTCGACGCCGCCGACCGGTTCGACGTCAACGCCTCCGCGCTGTCGACGTTCTCCATCCTCCAGCTCCTCGTGTACGCGGGCATGCAGATACCCGTTGGCCTGATGGTCGACCGGTGGGGGACGAAGAAGGTCCTGACCCTGGGCGTGGTGCTGTTCACCGTCGGCCAGCTCGGCTTCGCGCTCTCTCCCTCCTACGGCACCGCGCTGGCCGCCCGCGCGTTGCTCGGCTGCGGCGACGCGATGACGTTCATCGCCGTGCTGCGGCTCGGCGCCCGCTGGTTCCCGGCCCGGCGCGGACCGTTGATCGCCCAGGTCGCGGCGCTGTGCGGGATGGCGGGCAACCTCGTCTCCACGCTGGTCTTCGCCCGGATGCTGCACGGCGTGGGCTGGACCGCGACCTTCGCGGGCAGCTCGCTGGCGGGGGTGCTCGTGCTCGTACTCCTGACGCTGTTCCTCAAGGACCACCCCAAGGGGCACGAGCCCGCGCCCGCCGAACACGCGGGCGGTGCGTACGCCCGCAAGCAGATCGCGGCCTCCTGGCGCGAGCCGGGGACGCGGCTGGGGATGTGGGTGCACTTCACCACGCAGTTCCCGGCGATGGTGTTCCTGCTGCTGTGGGGGATGCCGTTCCTGGTGGAGGCGCAGGGGCTCTCGCGGGCCACGGCCGGTGAGCTGCTGACGCTCGTGGTGCTGTCCAACATGGCGCTGGGCCTGGTCTTCGGGCAGGTCATCGCCCGCCACCACGAGGCCCGTGGCCCGCTCGCCCTCGGCACGGTCGGGGCGACCGCCCTGCTGTGGGCGGCCACCCTCGCGTATCCGGGTGACCACGCGCCGATGTGGCTGCTGATCACGCTGTGCGCGGTGCTCGGCGCGTGCGGTCCGGCGTCGATGATCGGCTTCGACTTCGCCCGCCCGGCCAACCCGCCGCAGCGCCAGGGCACCGCGTCCGGGATCGTCAACATGGGCGGCTTCACCGCCTCCATGACCACGCTGCTCGCGGTGGGTCTGCTGCTCGACGCCACCGGCGACAACTACCGGATCGCGTTCGCCTCGGTCTTCGTCCTTGAGGCGCTGGGGATCGTGCAGATCCTGCGGCTGCGGAAGCGGACGGCCCGCCGCGAGCGGGACCATCTGGTCGCCAGTCGCGTCGAGGCGGTGCACGTCCCGGTGTAGTGGGCGTTACGGCGTTACGGCGAAGGCCCGCAGAATCGTGTCCGCCAGCTCGGCGTCGCCCTCGACCTTGATCCGGTCGGCGACCGTGTCGTAGCGGACCCGGCCGCAGGCCAGCCGTACGTACGTCTCCCAGTCCAGCGCGAGTGTCGCCAGCGGGCCCAGCGACGGCGTGCCGTCCACCGTGCCGCGGCCCTGCGCGTCGACGCGGACCGTGCGCATGAATTCGAGCGGGCCGTGCACATCGACGACGATCGCCGAATTCGCCGGGGCGCCCGCGTCCTTCGCGACGACTCTCGCCAGGCCCTGCAACAGCACGTCCCGGGTGACGAACGCGCCGGGGGAGTCGAGATTGCCCGGCATGCCGAGCGTGGCCCGCAGATCCTGCTCGTGCACCCAGATGTCGAACGCCCGCATCCGCATGGCCAGTTCGAGGGTCTGCTCGGTGCCGAGCGGGGCACGGACCTTGGCGTCAGGGGCGCGGGTCTCGTTGCGGAGCTGGCGCGCGCGCCGGATGATCGTGTACTCTAGCTCGGAGGTCATCTCGGGCGCCGTGTGATGGCGCCGCACATCGACCTGCATCTCCGTGTACCTGGCGAACTCCGAGGTCACATGGAAGAGATCGCGCGGCAGAGTGTGGATCGGGCGAGGATCGCCGAGCATCTCGCACTCCATGCCGATGACGTGCGAGACGATGTCGCGCACCGACCAGCCTGGGCACGGTGTGCGGCGGTTCCACTCGCCTTCGACGAGCGGAGTCACCAGCTCGGATATCGCTTCTACGGAGTGGGTCCAGGATTCGGCGTAGGTCTGGAGGCTGGGATGGACGGTCACGGGACCCCTCGTGCGGTTCAGTGGCGGTGGAGCGGGCTGGGCGGCGGCGGGTTGGCCGACGGGACGGCTTACTGGGTTGCGTGGGAGGCTCGCACGCTAAGTTACGCTGCCCCGTGGCACCCCGGCAGTGCTTTGGTGTGACGATCGTAGGCCCGTGTTGACGGCTCGAATGCCAGGACGGTGGTACTGTGCGCGCCTCCCTCATCCAGATCGCTGTAGACCCGGACGAATCAGTCAATTCCCGTCGGCAGCGCGTCGCTTCCCTGGTGCGCGAGCAGCGCGGGGTCGACCTCGTGGTCCTGCCGGAGCTCTGGCCCGTCGGTGCTTTCGCCTATGAGTCGTTCGTCGCCGAGGCCGAACCCGTCGAGGGCGCGACGTACGACGTGATGTCCAAGGCGGCCCGGGACGCCGGGGTTTGGCTGCACGCCGGGTCGATCGTCGAGCGGGACCCGGAAGGGCCGCTCTACAACACCTCGCTGGTCTTCTCCCCCGACGGTGAACTCGCCCGCACCTACCGGAAAATCCACCGCTTCGGCTTCGACAAGGGCGAGGCCGTGATGATGGGGGCAGGCGAGGAACTCGTCACCGTACGGACCGACGAGCTCACCTTCGGCCTCGGCACCTGCTACGACCTGCGCTTCCCCGAGCTCTTCCGCGGCCTGGTCGACGCGGGCGCGCAGGCCTTCGTGGTCCCGGCCGGCTGGCCCGCCCGGCGCCGTGAGCACTGGACGCTGCTGGCCCGCGCCCGCGCCGTCGAGAACCAGGCGTACGTCCTGGCCTGCGGCACGGCCGGCACGCACGCCGGAGTCGAGCAGGCGGGGCACAGCATCGTGGTCGACCCGTGGGGCGAGGTGCTCGCCGAGGCGGGCACGGCCGAGGAGGTCCTCACCGTCGATCTCGACCCGGCGAAGGTCACCACGACGCGCGAGCAGTTTCCGGCGCTGAAGGACCGCCGTCTGCGCTGACGGCCGTCAGTCGTCCTTGTCGGCCATCCGGATCACGCACACCGCGACCGCGATCAGCAGCGCCGTGTCGGCGTCCTCGCGCACCACGTTCACCGCGTACGTCTCGCGCATCCGGAACCACTTCCGCGAGATGTGGGCCAGCAGTTCACCGTCGTACTCGATGGTGAACTCGCGGTCCAGGATCCGGCCGCTGACATCCAGCTCGGTGCCCTCGACGAGCTCCACGCGATAGTGGTTGCGCAGCAGCGAGAGCCGCTTCTTGCGCACCGTCGCGAGCTGCTCGTCGCCCCGCTCGATGGTCATGGTGTCGCGCAGACTGAGCATTTTCGCGCGCAGGGTGATCAGGACCTGGCCGGTGGGGTCCTTGATCTCCAGGGTGTCGCGCAGCCGCAGCGCCTTGCCGTCGACGAGGAAGGCCTGCTGTCCGGTCTCGTCCTCGATCCAGTAGTCGTCACCGATGGCGAAGATCTTGTCGCGCACGAGATATTTCATGGCGGGACGCCTACCCCGGAATGACCGCTATGGACGTGATGTTGGATAGGGGTATGGCATCACGTGCACGTGTCCGGGCCCCCGAACTGATCGGCAAGGGCGGCTGGCTCAATACAGGCGACAGGCAGTACACCCTCGCCGAGCTGCGAGGACGCATCGTCGTCCTCGACTTCTGGACCTTCTGTTGCATCAACTGCCTGCATGTCCTCGACGAGCTGCGCGAGCTGGAGGAGAAGCACCGGGACACGGTGGTGATCATCGGCGTTCACTCGCCGAAGTTCGTGCACGAGGCCGAGCACCAGGCGGTCGTCGACGCCGTCGAGCGCTACGAGGTCCACCACCCCGTCCTCGACGACCCCGAGCTCGCGACCTGGAAGCAGTACGCCGTGCGGGCCTGGCCCACGCTCGTGGTCATCGACCCCGAGGGGTACGTCGTCGCGCAGCACGCGGGCGAGGGGCACGCGCACGCCATCGAGAAGCTCGTCGAGGAGCTGGAGGCGGAGCACGGCGCGAAGGGCACGCTGCGGCGCGGCGACGGGCCGTATGTCGCGCCCGAGCCGGTCGCCACCGATCTGCGCTTCCCGGGCAAGGCGATACTGCTGCCCGACACCGGCACCTTCCTGGTCTCGGACTCGACGCGGCACCAGCTGGTCGAGCTGGCGGCGGACGGCGAGAGCGTCCTGCGGCGGATCGGCGGACCTGGCGACTTCAAGGAGCCGCAGGGCCTCGCGCTGCTGCCGGACGGCCTGGTCGTGGTGGCCGACACGGTCAACCACCGGCTCCGTACGTTCGACCCCGCGACCGGCGCCATCGAGACCGTCGCCGGTACCGGCAGACAGTGGTGGCAGGGGTCCCCGGACTCGGGGCCCGCGCTCGACGTCGCGCTGTCCTCGCCCTGGGACGTGGCCTGGTTCGCGGGCAAGGTGTGGATCGCGATGGCCGGCGTGCACCAGCTGTGGACGTACGACCCGGGGACCGGCGTCGTCGCGGCGGCGGCCGGGACGACCAACGAGGGTCTGGTGGACGGGCCCGCGGCCGAGGCGTGGTTCGCGCAGCCCTCCGGGCTCGCGGCGACCGAGGACCGGCTGTGGGTGGCCGACTCCGAGACGAGCGCCCTGCGGTACGTCGACCTCGACCTGGTGGTGCACACGGCCGTCGGGACCGGGCTCTTCGACTTCGGGCACCGCGACGGCCCGGCCGGTCAGGCCCTCCTCCAGCACCCGCTCGGTGTGACGGCGCTGCCCGACGGGTCGGTGGCGGTCAGCGACACCTACAACCACGCGCTCCGGCGCTACGACCCGGCGTCCGGCGAGGTGACGACCCTGGCCACGGATCTGCGGGAGCCGAGCGACGCCGTGCTGATCGGGGACGACATCGTGGTCGTCGAGTCCGCGCGCCACCGACTGACCCGGCTGCGGCTGCCCGAGGAGGCGGTGCGGGTGGAGGCCGTGGCCCACCGGACGCAGCGTGCGGCGACCGAGGTGGCGCCGGGGAAGCTGCTGCTCGACGTGGTGTTCCGGGCGCCGGCCGGCCAGAAGCTGGACACCCGCTACGGTCCGTCGTCGAGGCTGCTGGTGTCGGCCACACCTGCCGAGCTGCTGGTCGCGGGGGACGGCGCCGGGGCCGACCTGAGCCGGGAGCTGGAGCTGAACCCCGAGGTCACCGAGGGTGTGCTGCACGTCTCGGCGATGGCCGCCTCGTGCGACGACGACCCGGCGAACGAGTACCCGGCCTGTCATGTGCATCAGCAGGACTGGGGCGTTCCGGTCGTCGTGACCGCGGCGGGGACGGACCGGCTGGCGCTGGTGCTCGCGGGGATGGACGCGTGAGGCGGCCGGGGGGCTGAGCGGGGAGAGCGGCCGGGGACGGGCGCGCGGGCCCTCCGGTCCGGCCGGGCAGGTCCGCCCAGTACGGCCGGGTGAGCCCGCGGGTACCGAGGGCGGGGCCGGCTGGACGGGCGGGTGAGCCCGCGGGTACCGAAGGCGGAGCCGGTGGAACGGGGGCGGGTGGGAGCGGTCCGTCGAGTCGGCGGCCCGTTGCTCAGCGGGCCGCCGCCAGCCGGGCCAGCGCCTGTTCGTAGCGCTGCTGGTACTCCTCCTCGGCCGTCATCCGCAGCAGTACGGACAGCGCGCCGCAGGCGCCCTCGTCGTACCCCTCGCGCTCCGCGAGCCCCGCGGCCCCCATCAGCTGCATCAGGGCCTCCTCGCACTTGCCCAGCGCGGCCAGGGCTTCGCCGCGCGCGGTGAACAGCAGGACGCGCCGGGTCATGGAGCCGTCACCGAGGCGCAGGGCGAGGCCGCTCTCCGCGTGGCGCAGCGCCTCCTCGTGGGCGCCCGCGGTCAGACAGTGCCGGGCGAGATGCTGGTAGGCCAGGATCTCCGTCTGGCGGTCGTCGGCCTGTTGGGCGAGGGCCACGGCGCGGGCGCAGCTCTCGCGGGCCTCGGCCAGGTCGTCGCCCGCCGCCTGCGCGACGGCCAGGTTGACGAGCCCGACCGCTTCGTCGGCCCGCTTGCCCGGGGCGGCGGTCTCCTCGGGGGGTGGGGCCAGCTCCAGGTGCGGCTCCGTCGTCCGGCGGCCCTGCCCCGGAGGGCGTTCCCGGGGCGGAGCGGCCGAAGGGGCTGGGGCGTTGGGCGCACGGTGGTCCGTCGGGCCGGGCTCCTCGTGCTGCAGGATCAGTCCGTACGCCTCCTGGAGCACCCGGCCGGGGGCCGCCCCGATCTCGTCCGCGAGCAGCCGCCGGGTGCGGTGGTACCAGTCGATGGCGTCCGGCCGGCGCCCCGCCCGGTACAGCGCCACCATCAGCGCGCCGGCCAGGGATTCGCGCATCGGGTGCGCGACGGCCTCGGCGCGCAGCACGGTGACGGCCCTGGTGTGCTCGCCCAACTGCCCGTAGCGGTGGGCCAGATCCTCGACGGTGAGCAGCCGGGTCTCCGTCAGGGTGTGGGCGGCGGCACGCAGTGGCTCGCTGTCGACGGTGCCGGCCAGTGCGGGCCCCCGCCACAGAGCGAGGGCCTCACGCAGCATCAGGATGCTGTCGGCGGGGCGCCGCTGGTGGGCGGCGAGCCGCACCAGTTCGTCGAAGCGGTGCGCGTCGAGTTGGGGACCGGTCAGGCGCAGGACGTACGCCGCCGGTCCCTGCGCGGTCAGTTCGACGCCCCGCCCGGCCGCGCCGCCGTCGTGCAGGAGCGTCCGCAGGTGCGAGACGTGGCTCTGGACGACGGTGTGGGCGTGGGCGGGCGGGGCGTGCTCCCAACTGGCCTCGATCAGCTGGTCGGTGGTGACCACCGTGTTGGCCCGCAGGAGCAGCGCGGCCAGCATGCTACGGCGCTTGGCGGGCCCCAGGGAAAGCTCTTCGGATTCGGTGGCGACGGATACGG
Organism: Streptomyces sp. A5-4; assembly: GCF_051131715.1. NCBI lineage: Bacteria > Bacillati > Actinomycetota > Actinomycetes > Kitasatosporales > Streptomycetaceae > Streptomyces > Streptomyces sp. A5-4. The sequence goes on from NZ_CP178591.1 coordinate 4,078,598, forward strand.
CTCCGAGCAACCGGAACTCCACAGGCATTCCCCCTTGTTGAGGAGGCAAGAATACCGCCGTGGCGCTCGGTTCTGGCCTGTGGTTGCACCGGTGCGCCGGTCACTCGTAGCGGCGGTGGCGCTCCTCCACGATCGGGGCGTCGGGAGCGGACAGATGCGTGGTGCGGCGCCGCTTCAGCACGCTGGTGTACACGGCGATGCCGATGATGCCGACCAGCATCATGATCAACCCGACCATGCGGAGATTGACGCCCTCCATTTGCCAGTCGGTGGCAAACGTGAGGATCGCTCCCACCACGACTAGGGCTATACAGCCACCCAGGCCCATATGACTCGCCTCCGGACTTCGATTGGCTGTTCCCGGTTCGGAACGTCTCGGTCCGTCATCGCGTACCCGGACCCGGAACAGCCATGCTCGGAGGCGCCGTTCGACTTCTCGGGGCTCCTCAGACCTTGAGGAAGGCGGTCATCGCGTTGGCCAGGAGGTAGGGGTCGTCCGCCCCGCACAGCTCGCGGGCGCTGTGCATGGAGAGGATCGCGACGCCGATGTCGACGGTCTGGATGCCGTGCCTGGCGGCGGTGATCGGGCCGATCGTGGTGCCGCACGGCACGGAGTTGTTCGACACGAAGTTCTGCCAGGGCACTTCGGCCTTCTCGCAGGCCGCCGCGAACACGGCCCGCCCGCCGCCGTCCGTGGCGTACCGCATGTTGACGTTGACCTTCAGGATGGGGCCGCCGTTGACCTGCGGGTGGTGCGTTGGGTCGTGGCGCTCCGGGTAGTTGGGGTGGACGGCGTGTCCGGTGTCGGAGGACAGACAGACCGTCGAGGCGAAGGCGCGGGCCTTGTCCTCGTAGCTGCCGCCGCGGGCGAACACGGAGCGCTCCAGGACCGTGCCGAGCAGCGGCCCGTCCGCGCCGGTGTCCGACTGCGAGCCGTTCTCCTCGTGGTCGAAGGCGGCCAGCACGGGGATGCTGGTGAGACCGTCCGCGCCGGCGGACGCGGCGAGCGCGGCGACCCCCGCGTGCACCGAGATCAGGTTGTCCATGCGGGGGCCGGCCACCATCTCGCGGTCACGGCCCAGGTACGACGGGGCTTCGAGGGCGTGCGCCAGCAGGTCCCAGCCGATGACGTCGCCGGCGGCGATGCCCTCCTCCTGCTCCAGGAACCGGATCAGGTCGCCCTCGGCGACCTGGCCGAGTCCCCAGATCGGCTGCATGTGCCGCTGCTTGTCGAGCTTGAGGCCCTCGGTGTTGACCGAGCGGTCCATGTGCACGGCCAGCTGCGGGACGCGCAGCAGCGGCCGGTCGATGTTCACCAGGCGGTGCGAGCCGTCGCGCAGGATCAGCCGGCCCGCGATGCCCAGGTCCCGGTCGAGCCAGGTGTTGAGCAGCGGTCCGCCGTAGATCTCGACGGCGACCTGCCGCCAGCCCTGGGTGCCCATGTCGGGCTGCGGTTTCACATGCAGGTGCGGCGAGTCCGTGTGCGCGCCGATGATCCGGAACGGCGTGTGGGCGTCGGCGCCCTCAGGTACGTACCAGGCAATGAGCGCGCCGCCGCGCAGTACGTACTTTCCACCCGTTGTCGCATCCCAGACTTCGCTTTCGGCGACGTGCCGGAAACCGGCCTTCTCCAGTCGCTCCGCGGCGTCGGCCACGGCGTGGTACGGCGACGGGTTGGCCGCCAGGAAGGTCATCAGGTCGTCGGTGTGGCCGCGATCGAAGCGGACGGATGCGCTCATGGGATCACCATAACTAGGGGCCCGAGGCGCCTGCCTCAGGGACTGGGGGAGGGATTTCGCGAGGGTGAAGTGAGGGTGAAGTGGGCGGGCGACAGAGGTCTTTGCGGCCTACAGACCGGGCGGACGGTCGAACCGGCGCTGCATCGTGCGGCGTTCGCCGCGGCGCAGCGGCGGCAGCATGCGGGGCGCTCCGGGCGGGCGCTGCTGCTGCTGGCGGCGGCCCACGCAGAAGAGGCAGCCCTCGCCGGGGGGCGCGGTCGGGTCGATGGGCGAGCCGGGGTGCTCGGAGCAGCCCGACGCGTTGCGCGGCCGGGAGAGCTCGCGGGCCACGATGAACGCGCGGTGCAGGGTGTCCGCCAGCTCGACGTACTGCTCGGCGGGGGAGGAGACGGACACGGCGAACGCCTGGTCGTTGACCAGCTGGAGGTGGTGCTTGAGGATGTCCGGCGTGTACGGCGGGTCGGGCACGGGGTAGCCGAGGCGGCGCTGCTCGGCCGGCGCGGGGATGCTGCGCTCGCCGCGGCGGCGGCGGCCGTTGCAGAGCAGGCAGCGGCCCCAGCCCGCCGGGGCCTCGGGGTCGAGGGCGCCGTTGGGGTGCTGGGCGCAGCCGGTGTGGCTCTTGACCGGGGCCAGGTCGGCGGCCGTCTTGAACGCGACATAGAGGGTGTCGGCCACCGGCTCGTACTCAAGGGGGTGTGAGCCGTCGTACAGCTCGCGGACCAGGTCGCCCACCGAGCCGAGCTTTCCGCGCAGCTCGCCCAGCGCGTACGGCCGGCCGGCCGGGACGGAGTAGCCTCCGCCTCTGCGGGATTCCTTGGGACTCATGTTGTCCAGCGTCGCACGTGCCACCGACAACGGGCCGCGACCTTCGGAAAGAAGGTCCCGGCCCGCTGTGGGCGGTTGATTCGGGCGTTGGCCGAGTTTCGCCTAGAAGGCCGCCTCGTCCAGCTCCATCAGGGACTGGTCGACGGACTCGGCCAGCGCGCGCTGCACCGAGACGCCCGGCAGGACGTTCTCGGCGAAGAACTTCGCGGCGGCGATCTTGCCGGTGTAGAAGGGGACGTCCTTCGGGGACGCGGTCGGCAGCTTCTCGGCGGCCACTGCGGCGCCCTTGAGCAGCAGGTAGCCGACGACGACGTCACCGGAGGCCATCAGCAGCCGGGTGGTGTTGAGGCCGACCTTGTAGATGGACTTGACGTCCTGCTCGGTGGCCGCGAGGTCGGTCAGCATGGCGCCGACGATGGCCTCCAGGTCCACGGCCGCCTTGGCGAGCGAGTCGCGGGCCGTGGCCAGGCCCTCGCCGCCGGTGCCGACCGCGAGGAACTTCTTGATGTTCTCGGCGAGCGTGTTCAGCGCGGCGCCCTGGTTACGGACGATCTTCCGGAAGAAGTAGTCCTGGCCCTGGATCGCGGTGGTGCCCTCGTAGAGGGTGTCGATCTTGGCGTCCCTGATGTACTGCTCGATCGGGTATTCCTGCAGGTAGCCGGAGCCGCCGAAGGTCTGCAGGGACTGCGCGAGCTGCTCGTAGGACTTCTCGGAGCCGTAGCCCTTGACGATCGGCAGCAGCAGGTCGTTCAGGCCGCTGAGCGCCGAGACGTCCTCGCCCGCGGCTTCCTGGGCGGCGATCTCGTCCTGGACGGACGCGGTGTAGAGGACCAGGGCGCGCATGCCCTCGGCGTACGCCTTCTGCGTCATGAGCGAGCGGCGGACGTCGGGGTGGTGCGTGATGGTGACCTTGGGGGCGGCCTTGTCCATGAAGTTCGCCAGGTCGGGACCCTGGACGCGCTCCTTGGCGTACTCCAGGGCGTTCAGGTAGCCCGTGGAGAGCGTCGCGATGGCCTTCGTGCCGACCATCATGCGGGCGAGCTCGATGATGCGGAACATCTGGCGGATGCCGTCGTGCCGGTCGCCGATCAGGTAGCCCTTGGCAGGGCGCTGGTCGCCGAAGGTCATCTCGCAGGTGTTGGAGGCCTTGAGGCCCATCTTGTGCTCGACGTTCGTGGCGTAGACGCCGTTGCGCTCGCCCAGCTCGCCGGTCTCGAAGTCGAAGTCGTACTTGGGCACCATGAAGAGGGACAGGCCCTTGGTGCCCGGTCCCGCGCCCTCGGGGCGCGCGAGGACGTAGTGAAGGATGTTCTCCGACATGTCGTGCTCGCCGGACGTGATGAAGCGCTTCACGCCCTCGATGTGCCAGGAGCCGTCGTCCTGCGGCACGGCCTTCGTGCGGCCGGCGCCGACGTCCGAGCCGGCGTCCGGCTCGGTGAGGACCATGGTGGAGCCCCACTGCTTCTCGACCGCGATCTTCGCGGCCCGCTTCTGCTCGTCGGTGCCCTCGGTGAACATGATGCCGGCGAAGGCCGGGCCGGACGAGTACATCCACACCGCCGGGTTCGCGCCGAGGATCAGCTCCGCGTACGCCCAGATCAGCGTCGCGGGGGCGGTGGTCCCGCCGATTTCCTCGGGGATGCCCAGACGCCAGTACTCGGAGTCCATGTAGGCCTGGTAGCTCTTCTTGAACGCGGCGGGGACCGGCGCGGTGTTCGTCGCCGGGTCGAAGACCGGCGGGTTGCGGTCGGCGTCGGTGAAGGACGCGGCCAGGTCGTTCTCGGCGAGACGAGCGATTTCGTCGAGGATGCTCTTGGCGGTCTCGACGTCCATCTCCGCGAACGGGCCGGTGCCGTACAGCTTGTCGCGGCCGAGTACCTCGAAGAGGTTGAACTCGATGTCGCGGAGATTCGACTTGTAGTGCCCCATGACGACGGCTCCGTAAGGGTTCGGGAGGAAGGATGCTCGTACGCATACCAATCAGTAGCTATCATCATGCTACCCGTCGGTAATAAGAAGCAACCTCTCCTCGCGCATCTGTGACTAAGTACGCTTGTGCGCATGTACGGCTACGACCAGAACCAGGCAGGGCAGCAGCAGCAGCAGTACGCGCCGCCGCAGCCTCAGCCCCAGGGCGGCTACCCGGAGCAGCCGCTCTACCCGGAGCCGTCTCCGCCCTCGCTCGCCGACGGTGTGCGCGCCTTCACCACCGGATCGCTGTCCGCCGAGGACTTCCAGCAGATCTTCGCCACGTCGAAGGTCTACTGCCCGCGCGGCGACAATCCGGGATTTCTCGCGCTGCACAACACCCAGCAGCCGGTCATCCCGATGTTCACCTCGCTCAAGGAGCTGCGCAGGTACGCGGGCAAGGAGTCCAAGTACTTCGTGATCACCGGCGCGGAGGTGGTCGACCTGCTGCCCACCGGGTACGGCTTCGTCCTCGACATGGAGGGCGAGCACCGGATGGTGTTCGACGCGAAGGCGGTGGAGCAGATGGTCGACTTCGCGATGCGTCGGATGTATGGCTGAGCGCCATTACGGCGCAAGCGGCTAGAGCCGGGGTTGTGCGGGCGGGGCCGGGTACCTCTTGGGTGCCCGGCCGCCCCTTCGGCGTTCGGGCGCCCCTCGGGCGCTCGTGGGAATAGGACACTCTTGCGGGAAGTTCACCCTTCAACTAAGTTGAATGATGGACAACCTGAAGGAGGCTGTCGTGCCCGCAGTGACCGTAGAGAACCCGTTGACCCTGCCGAAGGTCGGAGTACCGGCCGAGGGGGTGGCGCGTCCGCGTCCCGTGCTGGCCGTCACGACCGCCCCCAGCGGCTTCGAGGGAGAGGGCTTCCCGGTCCGCCGGGCCTTCTCCGGCATCAACTACCAGCACCTCGATCCGTTCATCATGATGGACCAGATGGGCGAGGTGGAGTACGCGGCGGGCGAGCCCAAGGGCACGCCCTGGCATCCCCACCGCGGCTTCGAGACCGTCACGTACCTGATTGACGGAACGTTTATTCACCAGGACAGCAACGGTGGCGGCGGCACGATCCAGAACGGCGACACTCAGTGGATGACCGCCGGGTCCGGCCTGCTGCACATCGAGGCGCCGCCGGAGTCGCTGGTCATGTCCGGCGGTCTCTTCCACGGCCTTCAGCTGTGGGTGAACCTCCCGGCGAGCGACAAGATGATGGCCCCCCGCTACCAGGACATCCGCGGCGGCCAGGTCCAGCTGCTCGCCTCGCCCGACGGCGGTGCGCTGCTGCGCGTCATCGCGGGTGAGCTGGACGGGCATCAGGGTCCGGGTGTCACCCACACCCCGATCACGATGATCCACGCGACGATCCGGCCCGGCGCGGAGGTCGCACTCCCGTGGCGGGAGGACTTCAACGGGCTGGCGTACGTGCTGGCCGGGCGCGGCTCGGTCGGTACCGAGCGGCGCCCCGTCCACAAGGGCCAGACCGCGGTCTTCGGCGAGGGCGGGTCGCTGATCGTCCGCGCGGACGAGCGGCAGGACTCGAACACGCCGGACATGGAGGTCGTGCTGCTCGGCGGCCGGCCGATCCGGGAGCCGATGGCGCACTACGGGCCGTTCGTGATGAACAGCCAGGCCGAGCTCAAGCAGGCGGTCGAAGACTTCCAGTCGGGCCGCCTCGGCACCGTACCGGCGGCGCACGCCTGACCCCGGGGGCGAGCCGCGCCCGCCCGCCCGGCCCCTGCGGGTGGATCCCGCCGTCGGCCCCCGAAAGGCCGGGTGTCCCCTCCACCCGAGGGGGCACCCCGGCCTTTCGTCCGCCGCGCCCGCCCCCGACGGCCGGAGTCCGGCCCCGCGGGCCGAGCGAGGTGTCCGCGCCCCCCGCGTCACCCACGTGGCCCGGCCCGCGCGCACCCGTCCCCTTCCCGTGGTCGGGTGGACTGGTGACGGTCAATCAGAAACCACCTCTGCTCCCCGAGCCCGCCCGACGCGTCGCCGCTTGGTGCGTCGTCGCGCTGCTCGTCACCGGGGTCGCCGGGGTCGGGATCTGGTTGTGCGTCACCCTCAAGGCCGCCGTCACGCCGGTGCTGCTCGCCATCCTCGGCACCGCGCTGCTCGGACCCCTGCACCGGCGGCTCGTCAAGATGAAGGTGCAGCGTTCGCTGGCCGCCGGACTGACCTGCGCCGCCGTGGTCGCCGTCGTCGGGGGCGCCGGATACATCGTGGTCGGCGCGCTGATCGACAGCGGCGACCAGATCATCGCCTCGGTCAAGCAGGCCACCACCGACGTCGCCGGGAAGCTGGGTGCCAAGGGCACCTCGCTGGACGACATGTCGTCCAGCCTCAAGGACCTGGTCTCCAAGTTCGGCGGGTCCGCCGCCTCCGGAGTGCTCACCGGGATCGGCATCGTCGGCGGCGTGGTCGCCACCGCGGTCCTCGCGCTGCTGCTGATCTTCTTCTTCCTGCGGGACTCCGACCGGGCCGTCGGCGCGCTGCGCTCCCTCGCGCCGAGCAGCACGGCCGACACCGTGGAGGCGGTCGCCCGCCGGGCCTTCGAGGCCGTCGAGGGCTTCATGCGCGGGACCACCTTCATCGCGCTCATCGACGCCCTGTGCATCACCGTCGGGCTGCTGATCCTGCGGGTGCCCGGCGCGGTCGGGCTCGGGGCGCTGGTGTTCGTGGGCGCGTACATCCCGTACCTCGGCGCGTTCATCTCCGGGACGGTGGCGATCCTCGTCGCGCTCGCCGACCGCGGCTTCGTGATCGCACTGTGGGCGCTGGGGATCGTACTGGCCGTACAGGTCCTCGAAGGGCACATCCTCCAGCCGGTGATCCAGAGCCGTACGGTCCAGATGCACCCCGCCGTCGTCATGCTGGCCATCGCCGCGGGCGCCACCGTGGCCGGGATCCTCGGCATGCTGCTCGCGGTGCCGTTGACAGCGGCGGCCGTCGGGGTGATCGCCGAGATCCGGCTGCGCTACGCCGCCGGGCCCGCCCCCGGGGCGGCCTCCGCGCCGGTGTCCGGGCCCTCGACCTCGTAGAGCTCGAACCAGATCGACTTGCCCTCGCCCCTGGGGTCCACGCCCCACGCGTCCGCGAGCATTTCCATCAGCATCAGACCGCGCCCGCTGGACGCCATCTCGCCGGGGCGACGCCGGTGCGGCAGCTCGTCGCTGGCGTCCGCGACCTCGACGCGCAGCCGCCGGGGCCTGCCGGTCACCTCCGCGACCAGCAGTGCGTCGCCGTCCGTGTGGACCAGGACGTTGGTGACCATCTCGGAGACCATCAGCACGGCCGAGTCGACCTGCTCGGAGCCCGTCCAGTCGTGCAGCAGATCGCGCACCTGCAGGCGGACCCCGGCGATGCGCTCCGGCTCGGCCTGGGCGACGGTCAGCGCGGTGCGCCGGCCCCGGTCGCCGACCGACGGGAGGGTGCCGGGCTCCAGGCTGTCGTCGAGCGCCTCGCGGCAGAGCAGCAGCAGCGCGATGTCGTCCTCGCGGCGTTCCCCGACCGGGCCCGTGGTGTAGTGCGACGAGGGGCCGTGCACGGCGGCGACGAGGGTGTCGGCGAGCTTCTCCAGGTTGTCCCCGGCGTGGCCCTCCAAGATGGCCCGCAGCCTGGCCCAGCCCGTGTCGAGGTCGTGGCCGCCGGTCTCGATGAGCCCGTCCGTACAGATCATGATCGTCTCGCCCGGTTCCAGGACGAGCCGCGTCGTGGGGTAGTCCGTGTCGGGGTCGATGCCCAGCGGCAGCCCGCCCGCGGTGGGCCGTACCAGCACCGTCCCGTCGGCCATGCGGACCGCCGGGTCGGGGTGGCCCGCGCGGGCGATGTCGAGGATGCCCGTGGCGGGGTCGGCCTCGATGTACAGGCAGGTCGCGAAGCGCGGGCTGATGTGGTCGTCGGGCGCGTACGTACCGGTGATGCCGTGCAGGAAGCGGGAGGCCCGGGACAGCACGGCGTCCGGGCGGTGCCCCTCGGACGCGTACGCGCGCAGCGCGATCCGCAGCTGTCCCATCAGCCCGGCCGCGTGCACGTCATGGCCCTGTACATCGCCGATGACCAGCGCTATTCGCCCGTTGGGCAGCGGAATCATGTCGTACCAGTCGCCGCCGACCTGCAGCCCGCCACCGGTCGGCACATAGCGTGCCGCCACCTTCATGCCGGGGATCTCCGGGCCCAGCGTCGGCATCATCGCCCGCTGGAGGCCCTGCGACAGCTCGCGCTCGGACTCCGCGATGCCGGCCCGCGCCAGGGCCTGCGCCAGCATGCGCGCGACCGTCGTCAGCACGGACCGCTCGTCGGGGGTGAAGCCCACCGGGTGGGCGAACCCCGCCATCCAGGCGCCCATCGTGCGGCCCGCGACGATCAGCGGCAGGAACGCCCAGGAGCGGCGTTCGAAGCGCTGCGCGAGCGACCAGCTGGCCGGGTAGCGGCGCCGGTACTCCTCGGGCGACGGCAGATAGATGGCCCGTCCCGTACGGACCACCTCCGCCGCCGGGTAGTCCATGTCCAGCGGCATGTCGGAGAACGGGCCCATGTCGCCCGCGTTGTGCCCGTGGTGCCCGATGATCCTGATCCGGCCGCCCCCGGCGCCGAACACCGCGAGGCCGTCCGGGGAGAACCCCGGCATGGACAGCGAGGCCGCGACCCGCAGCACCTCCGCGGTCGACCGGGCCTCGGCGAGCGCGCGGCCCGCGTCGAGCAGGAACGCCTCCCGGGAGCGCCGCCAGTCGCCGGTGACGGGGGTGCGGGCGGCGGATCCCGGCTGCTGCTCGGCGACCTCCTGAAGGGTGCCGAACAGCGTGTAGTTGTCGCCGTCGACCACGGGCTTGGAGCGGCTGCGTACCGTACGCAGCAGCCGTCCTTCCTCGTCCATGATCCGCAGCCGGGCCTCGGCGAGGGTGCCCTCGGCGACCGCGAGATTCACCACCCCGTTGATCTCGTTCCAGTCGACCGGGTGGAAACGGGACCGTACGGCCGATTCCGCGAGTGTCGTGGGCTCGGCGGGCAGGCCGAGGAGCCGGGCCGCCTCCGCGTCGAGGGTGACCGTCCCCGAAGCGTTGTCCCAGCGCCACAGTCCCGTCGCGATGGCGGCCAGGAGGTCCTCGGTGCGCATTGCATCATCTTTACAGGTCGCGGCCGGACCGGCCGTCCGAGGTCCACCCTCCGGGAAACCGCCCCCGGACGGGGCCGCCGGGAAACCCCAGAAAAATGGGCTGCGCGCACCGGTAACCTTGGGGGGCCCAGACGATCCCGAATCCCGAAGGCTGGATGAACGACGATGCATCGGTACAGGTCCCACACGTGCGGCGAGCTCCGCGCCTCTGACGTCGGCGCCGACGTCCGGCTGAGCGGCTGGCTGCACAATCGTCGAGACCTGGGCGGCATCCTCTTCATCGATCTGCGCGACCACTACGGTCTGGTGCAGCTCGTCGCCCGCCCCGGCACCCCGGCCAACGAGGCCCTGAGCTCCATCACCAAGGAGACCGTCGTCCGTATCGACGGCAAGGTCTCCGCGCGCGGCGCCGACAACGTCAACGCGGAGCTGGGCACCGGCGACATCGAGGTCGAGGTCACCGAGGTCGAGGTGCTCGGCGCCGCGGCCCCGCTGCCCTTCACCATCAACGCCGAGGACGGCGTCAACGAGGAGCGGCGCCTGGAGTACCGCTTCCTCGACCTGCGCCGCGAGCGCATGCACCGCAACATCATGCTGCGCTCGTCGGTCATCGCCGCGATCCGCTCCAAGATGGTGGCGCTCGGCTTCAACGAGATGGCGACCCCGATCCTCACGGCGACGTCCCCCGAGGGCGCCCGTGACTTCGTGGTGCCCTCCCGGCTGAACCCGGGCAAGTTCTACGCGCTGCCGCAGGCCCCGCAGCAGTTCAAGCAGCTGCTGATGATCTCCGGCTTCGACCGCTACTTCCAGATCGCGCCGTGTTTCCGTGACGAGGACGCCCGCGCCGACCGTTCGCCGGGCGAGTTCTACCAGCTCGACGTCGAGATGAGCTTCGTCGAGCAGGAGGACGTCTTCCAGCCGATCGAGAAGCTGATGACCGAGCTCTTCACCGAGTTCGGCAACGGCGCCCCGGTCACCTCGCCGTTCCCGCGCATCCCGTTCCGCGAGTCGATGGTCAAGTACGGCAACGACAAGCCGGACCTGCGCGCCAAGCTGGAGCTCGTCGACGTCTCCGACGTCTTCGCCGACAGCGGTTTCAAGGCGTTCGCCGGCAAGCACGTGCGCGCGCTGGCCGTGCCGGACACCGCGGGCCAGTCCCGCAAGTTCTTCGACGGTCTGGGTGAGTACGCCGTCGAGCACGGCGCCAAGGGCCTCGCCTGGGTGCGCGTCGGCGAAGAGGGCGCGCTCGCGGGCCCGATCGCGAAGTTCCTCACCGAGGACGACGTCAAGGCGCTCACCGCCAAGCTGGGCCTGGAGCCCGGCCACGCGGTCTTCTTCGGCGCCGGCGAGTTCGACGAGGTCTCCAAGATCATGTCGGCGGTCCGGGTCGAGGCCGCCAAGCGCGCCGGTCACTTCGAGGGGGGCGTGTTCCGGTTCTGCTGGATCGTCGACTTCCCGATGTACGAGAAGGACGAGGAGACGGGCCGGATCGACTTCTCGCACAACCCCTTCTCGATGCCCCAGGGCGGCCTCGCCGACCTGGAGGAGAAGGACCCGCTGGACATCCTGGCGTACCAGTACGACATCGTCTGCAACGGCATCGAGCTGTCGTCGGGCGCCATTCGTAACCACGAGCCCGACCTGATGCTCAAGGCCTTCGAGATCGCCGGCTACGCGCCCGAGACCGTCGAGAGGGAGTTCGCGGGCATGCTGCGCGCGTTCCGCCTCGGCGCCCCGCCGCACGGCGGCATCGCCCCGGGCGTGGACCGCATCGTGATGCTGCTGGCCGACGAGCCGAACATCCGCGAGACGATCGCCTTCCCGCTCAACCAGAACGCGCAGGACCTGATGATGGGCGCGCCCACGACGCTGGAGGAGACCCGCCTGCGGGAGCTCAACATCCAGCTGCGCAAGCCGGTGGCCGACAAGTAGGTCCGCGGAGCAGATCCGTCGATCGTCCCGGCACATAAGGACAAAGGGCCCGGAACCGAACAGGTTCCGGGCCCTTCTTCCATGCCGCGGGTGTTTCACTCCGGCAGTTCCTGTCCGCGCGGCAACCTGATCCGCGCCGCACCGCGTTCCACGGTTGTGGGAGACCGAACAGGATGGCTCGGACAGCATGCTGCAACGAGAAAGGCCCGCCCGATGACGGCCGTACGCCGCCGCACGCACCCCCGCGCCCTCGGCGCCCTGCTGCTCGCCGCGGGCATCGCGCTCTCCGGCTGCCAGAGCGGTGGCGCCCCGCCGGCGACCCGGCAGTCACCGCCCCCGGACGCCAACGGACCCGGCGCCACCGCCGCCGGCCGCTCGGCGCCCCGCCCCCTCGTCGAACTCCCCGGCCTCGGCCCCAGGACCCGCGGCCAGGTCCCGGACGGCGCCCGGCAGGCGCTCGTGGTCACCGGCGAGGGCCGCGACGAGAACAAGGGCAGCGCGGTGCTGTACGAACGCGACGCCCAGGGCGGACCGTGGCGGCCGGGGCCGTCCTGGCCCGTGCACAACGCGCTGCACGGTTGGACGGACGAGCACTACCGGGACGACCTGCGCTCCCCGACCGGGGTGTTCGGCCTGACCGGCGCGGGCGGTCTGCTGTCGGACCCGGGCACGAAGCTCACGTACGACGAGAGCCCCGCCTTCACGGCGGACGGCACGGGCGCGCTCGGTGAACCGCTCGCCGGTTCCTTCGACTACGTCATCGCCATCGACTACAACCGCAAGCCGGGCACCACCCCGCTGGACCGGGCCCGTCCGCTCGGCGAGGACCGGGGCGGCGGCATCTGGCTGCACGTCGACCACGAGGGCCCGACGCAGGGCTGCGTCTCGCTGACGGAGGACGCGATGAAGGCGCTGCTTCGCAGGGTCGACCCGGCGAAGCAGCCGGTGGTGGTGATGGGCGACGCGGCGTCGCTGGCGCGCTGAGCGGGCGGGCCGGCCTCCCTCTCGTGGGGGTGAAACGGCCTGCTGCGCAGGGCTCCGTGCCCGTAGCGTGGTGACCGTCACCGATTTCGGGAGGAGGCCGCCATGAGCGTTGTCGAGGGGCGGTCCAGCGTCTTGACCCAGGACGAATTCGAAGAGCTTGCCCGCCACGCCATACGGACGAATGAGGCGCTGCGGCTGGAGTTCGTCAACGGGAGGGTGGGGATCAAGGCTGTGCCGGGCGGCGGTCACGGGCGGATCATCGAGTGGCTTTCCCGCTTGTGCATCCAGGCCGACACGAACTGGTGGCTCTACCCCGACCAGGGCCTTCGGATCGAGACGTACCGCAAGGGCAATGCCCGCCCCGCCGGTTCACTCGCGACGAGCGGCACCTTTGTCGGTCAGGGTGAGTGGGCGAGCGCCGACGAAGTCCTCATGGTCGTCGAGGTCGCCTCAGGTGACGCCGACACCGATCAGCGGGACCGGGTGGAGAAGCCGCGCGCGTACGCCGAGTCCGGCCTTCCCGTGTATCTGCTCATCGACCGCGACGCCTGCGAGGTCAAGGTCCACTCCCGGCCCGACGGAGTGCGGTACGAACTGGTGACGACGGTGCCGTTCGGGAAGTCGGTGGCCTTGCCCGACCCGGTCGGCATCGAGCTGGACACCGAGCCGCTCAAGGACTGGGTGCACTGAGGCCAGTACGTACGAGGAAGGGGGCCGGGGACCCGTACAGGTCCCCGGCCCCCTTCCTCACGCGTTACGCCTTCTTCGGCTCTTCCAGCCGCGGGAACAGCACCGCGCCCTTGGTGATCGTCGCGCCGGCCGGGAGGCGGCCCCAGTCGGCCGCGTCCTGCACCCGCTGGTCGGTCAGTGCGCCCAGCGCCGCGTCCGCGCCGAGGGAGTCCCACAGCTTCTGCGAGGTCTCCGGCATGACCGGGTTCAGCAGGACGGCCATGGCGCGCAGCGACTCGGCGGCCGTGTAGAGGATCGTCGCGAGGCGGGCCCGGCCCTCGTCCGACGTGTCCTTGGCCACCTTCCACGGCTCCTGCTCCGTGATGTAGCCGTTGACCTGCTTGACGAACTCGAACACCGCGAGGATGCCGCCCTGGAAGTCCAGCTCCTCGCCGATCTTCAGGTCGGCCTCGGTGACGGCCTTCGTCAGACCGTCCTTGACCGCCTGCTCGGCGTCGCCGTCGGCGGCCGAAGCGGGCAGCGTGCCCTCGAAGTACTTGCCGACCATGGCGGCGACGCGGGACGCCAGGTTGCCGTAGTCGTTGGCCAGCTCCGAGGTGTACCTGGCGGTGAAGTCCTCCCAGGAGAACGAGCCGTCCTGGCCGAAGGCGATGGCGCGCAGGAAGTACCAGCGGTACGCGTCGATGCCGAAGTGCGAGGTCAGGTCCTGCGGCTTGATGCCGGTCAGGTTCGACTTGGACATCTTCTCGCCGCCGACCATCAGCCAGCCGTTGGCGGCGACCCTGCCGGGCAGCGGCAGGCCGTTCGCCATCAGCATCGCGGGCCAGATGATCGCGTGGAAGCGCAGGATGTCCTTGCCGACCAGGTGGACGCTGGCGGGGAACGTCTCGTCGAACTTCGCCTGGTCCGCGCCGTAACCGACCGCCGTGGCGTAGTTCAGCAGGGCGTCGATCCACACGTAGATGACGTGCTTGGCGTCCCACGGGACCGGGACACCCCAGTCGAAGGTGGAGCGGGAGATCGACAGGTCCTGGAGGCCCTGCTTCACGAAGTTCAGGACCTCGTTGCGGGCCGACTCCGGCTGGATGAAGCCCGGGTTCGCCTCGTAGAACTCAAGGAGCTTGGGGCCGTACTCGCTGAGCTTGAAGAAGTAGTTCTCCTCCTTGAGGAGTTCCACCGGCTTCTTGTGGATCGGGCACAGCTTCTGGCCGGTGAACTCTCCCGTGCCGTCGATCAGATCGCCGGGGAGCTTGTACTCCTCGCAGCCCACGCAGTACGGGCCCTCGTAGCCGCCCTTGTAGATCTCGCCCTTGTCGAAGAGGTCCTGCACGAACTCCTGCACACGGTCGGTGTGCCGCTTCTCCGTCGTACGGATGAAGTCGTCGTGTCTGATGTTCAGGTGCTCCCAGAGGGGCTTCCAGGCCTCGTCGACGAGCTTGTCGCACCACTCCTGCGGAGTGACCCCGTTGGCCTCGGCCGTGCGCATGATCTTCTGACCGTGCTCGTCCGTGCCGGTGAGGTACCACACCTTCTCGCCGCGCTGGCGGTGCCAGCGCGTGAGCACGTCACCTGCGACGGTCGTATAGGCGTGCCCCAGGTGAGGAGCGTCGTTGACGTAGTAAATCGGGGTCGAGACGTAGAACGTCCTCGCCGCCTGCTTCTCGGATCCAGTGGCCGCCATGGTCGAAATCCTAACGGCCATCCGAGGGTGGCTTCACACGGATAAGCGGGGGCGGGGGCGATGCGGGTACGGATCGTGGACCCGGGCCCGAGGGCGCCCCCGTGTGGCGTCACAGCGCGTACCCGACGCCCTGGACGGTACGGAGCGGCCCCGACGACGAGCTCAGGGAGCTCGGGGACACGCTGGACGCGCTGCTCGGGCGCCTGCAGGGGGCGTTCGACAGCCGGCAGCGGTTCATCGCGAACGCCTCGCACGAGCTGCGGACCCCGCTCGCCACGCAGCGCACGGCGGGCTGGTGGTCACGGTGCGGGTCCCCCGGGTGCCTGCGGCGCTGTTCCCCCACCCGGGCCGAGGTATCTGAGCCCGCCCGGCGCTTGAGCCCCCGTTGCGGGAAGGGACGGGTGGGGAACAGGCCTCGCGCAGCGGCTCCGGCACCCCTGGGGGTTGCCGGAGCCGCTGGTGCGCTCGCGCCCGCCGGGGCGCGGTGGTGGGTCAGGCCTGGTCGGCCTGGGCGACGGTGGCCAGCCAGGCGGGGAGCCCGGCCAGGACCGCCCCGTACAGCTCGGCGTCCGCGATCTCGCGCGGCACCGGGCCCGCGTGGAAGAACGCGGCGTTGTCCACGTTCAGCTTGCGCAGGTAGTCGAAGCCCTTGGCCTCGCGCTCACCGAAGGCGACGAACTGCCAGAACAGCGGCAGCCGCGCGGCCTCGGTCAGCGCGATGCCCGCGGCGGCCCTCGACTCCGGGGCGCCGTCCGTCTGGAAGATCACCAGCGCGGGCCCGGTCGCCTCGGACTTCTCGTAGTGCGCGACGACCTCTTGGACGGCGCGGTGGTAGTTCGTACGCCCCATACGAGCGAGTCCTGCGTGCAGTTCGTCGATCCGGCCCTCGTACGCGTCGAGAGTGATCTCGCCGGTTCCGTCGATGTCGGTCGAGAAGAACACCACGGGGACGGTCGCGTCCGCGTCACCGTCGAGGTGCGCGGCCAGGCCGAGAGCCTGCTCGGCGAGGTGCTGGGCGCTGCCGTCCTTGTAGTACGACCGCATGGACCCGGAGCGGTCGAGTACGAGGTACACGGTGGCACGGGCCCCCGCGATCCCCTGCTCGGCGAGCACGGCACCGGCGGCCGTGTAGTGCTCGGCGAGGCCGGGGGCGCGGGACGTGACCCGTGCGAGCGAGTGCGCGGGCACCCCGTCGACGGGAACCGAAGCGGCCTCGGTGGTGACGGGAGCGACGGCGGCCGGCTCGGCGACGGGCGCGACCGGCTCGGCCGGGGTGGCGACGGCGACGGGCTCGGCTTCGGGCTCGGCGGCCTCCTGGGTGGCGGCGGCCTTCTGCGGCTTGATCCGGGCCTTGGGCCGGGTCGCCGGAGCGGCTTCGGGCACGGCGGCCGTCGCGGGCTCGCCCTCACCCTCGGCAGTGGCGGTGCCCGCGGGCTCCGCGGGCACCGGCTCCGTGCCCGTCTCCGGGACGGTTGCGTCGGCCACGGGCTCCGTGGCCTTCGCCTCGACGGCCGGGGCCGCGGCGACCGGCTGGGGCTTGATCCGGGCCTTGGGCCGCGTCGCCGCGACGGGCTCGGCGTCGACATGGGGCTCGACGACGTCAACCACTGCGGGCTCGGCGGCTGCCTTGGGCTCCACGGCCTCGGTCACGGCCGCGGTCTCCACCACGGGCGCCGTGGCCTCGGGCTCGGCGGCTGCCACGGGGGCGGGGGTCTCGTCCGCCACCACCTTGGGCGCCTTCGGCGTCTTCGTCCTCGGCTTCCGGGGAGCCTTGACGGCGGCCGGTACGGCCTCCGCCGGGGTCTCCTCCGGCGTCACGACGACAGGCTCGGCCACGGGTGCGACCGGGGCCGCGGCCTCGACGGCCTCGACCGGCTCCGCCGGGGTCGTCGCCGACGTCGTCTCCGGGACTGTCTCCGAGGCCGTTTCCGGGGTGGCCTCCGCGACGGCCGGCGCCTCGACGGACTTCGTGTCCTCGACCTTCGTTTCCTCGACCTTCGTTTCCTCGGCCTTGGTGTCCTCGGCCGCGACGGCCGGCTTCTCGTTCGCCGTCACTTCCGTCCGCGCCTGGGACGGGACGGGGGCCGCGCCCGGCTTCTCGTCCTCGGACTTGGCCTGGGCCGGGACGCTCTTCTCCGCGGCCGGCTGCTGGCGCGCCGACGGCTTGTCGAACGCCTCGGCCACCAGATCCGCCGCGATGCCGGCCTCAGACGACTTCGACGACTTCGACGAGCCGGACGACTCCGAGGTCTTCGTCGACGCCGCCGACCGGTCCGTGCTGTCCGTACTGTGCTTGACCGCTTCGGCCCTGGCCGGTGCGGGCACCGAGACGGCCGACTCCGCGGCTGCTGTCTCCGCGGGCTGCGTACGCTCGGTCTGGGGCGGCACTGTGGCCGCCGTCGGCTCGTCGGGCTCCGCTCGGCCGTTTCCAAACACCTTGCGCAGCAAGCTCCGAATGCCCATGGGCGAGGCCTTTCGCATGAGTTGGGCGGTGGATATCCGTACTGGCGGAAAATAATCCTTGGCCAGGGCGGACACGTAAGGTTAGCGGCCCCGGGCGCCGATCTCCGGGAGGGTCATCCGGGCGGCCGAACCGGCTCCGGCCGGGACCGGCTCGCGTCCGTGAACACCCCCGCCGGCCGGTCGCCGTCAACGGCCCCGGGGCGAAGGGCCCGGCCCCGGCGACCCGTACCGCCAACAGGCGGTGCGCGTCCAGGACTTCCGGGATTCCGCCGCTCTCGACCGTGTCCCGCCCCGCGTCCGGATTCCGCCCGGACCGGTCCGGCGGGGCACACGGCCCCGCCACCGCGTCCCGGCGGTCGCCGAGCGAGGCGAGCGGCAGGCCCCGGAGGGCCACGGTCGGTTCGTCGCGCATGGTCACCGATCGTAGCCGTGCGGGCAACTTCCGCGCGGCCGTGCCGCATTCACCCGGTGTTCACCCGTAGGCCGCCGGATCACGGGCATATGCGCCTAACGTCACCGCCGAAGCATCCCGACACGCTGTCGGTGATGTCGGCGCAGGCTGCGCCGAGACACAGCCCATACAGCCCATTTGGAGGGTTCGTGCGCAATCTGCTGCCGTTGCTCGGTTCGTCGCACTCGGGTGCGCGCTCCGCGCTCACCTGCCGTTACCGCTGCGGAGACGCCTGTTTCCAGGAGGCCCCCAACACCAGCGACAACGAATACGCGGGCGACGTGATAGCCGGCGCCCTGTCGAGGCGGTCGATGATGCGCGCCGCCGCGGTCGTGACCGTCGCAGGCGCCGCCGGTTCGGCGCTCGTCGCGGGGCCGGGCGCCCCGCAGGCCACGGCGGCCGGCCTCGCCGAGGACGGCGAGCGCGCCAAGGGTGCCGCGAGGCACGGCAAGAGCGACGGTGCGCGCGGGCTGCGCTTCGCGCCCGTCGCACCCAACACCGCCGACGCGGTCACCGTCCCCGTCGGCTACGCGCAGAGCGTCGTCATCCGCTGGGGCGAGCCGATCCTGCGCGGCGCGCCCGCCTTCGACGCGGACAAGCAGTCCGCCAAGGCGCAGGCCGGCCAGTTCGGTTACAACAACGACTTCCTGTCCCTGCTGCCCCTGAAGGGGGAGCACGGCCGTCAGGTGCTCGTGGCCAACCACGAGTACACGGACGAGATCCTGATGTTCAAGGGGTACGACCCGGCCAAGCCGACCCGCGAGCAGGTCGAGACCGCCTGGGCCGCGCACGGTCTCTCGGTCGTCGTCGTCCAGGAGGAGCGCGGGTCGGGCAAGCTGACGCCGGTCACCCGCCACCACCTCAACCGCCGTCTGCACACCACATCCCCCTTCAGGCTGACGGGCCCCGCCGCGGGCAGCGCGCTCCTGAAGACGTCCGTCGACCCGACCGGCACCAGGGTCCTCGGCACGCTCAACAACTGCGCGGGCGGCACCACCCCGTGGGGCACGACCCTGCACGGCGAGGAGAACTTCAACCAGTACTTCGCCAACGGCTCCAGCGTCACCGACAAGCGCTACGGCATCGGCACCGGCGCCACCGAGCGCAAGTGGGAGCTCTTCGACAAGCGCTTCGACGTTAAGCAGGAGCCGAACGAGCCGCACCGCCAGGGCTGGGTCGTCGAGCTCGACCCGTACGACCCGGACTCCACGCCCCGCAAGCGCACCGCGCTCGGCCGCTTCAAGCACGAGGCCGCGCAGCCGCGCCTGACCGACGACGGCCGTCCCGTCGTCTACATGGGCGACGACGAGCGTTTCGACTACTTCTACAAGTTCGTCTCGTCGAAGCGGATGAAGAAGGGCAGCTCGCGCGCCGCCCGTGAGCACAACCTGACGCTCCTCGACGAGGGCACGCTGTACGTCGCCAAGCTCACCGGCGACTCACCGGCCGCCGAGATC
The DNA here is from genome assembly GCF_051131715.1 of Streptomyces sp. A5-4. NCBI lineage: Bacteria > Bacillati > Actinomycetota > Actinomycetes > Kitasatosporales > Streptomycetaceae > Streptomyces > Streptomyces sp. A5-4. The sequence goes on from NZ_CP178591.1 coordinate 4,097,899, forward strand.
GACGGCACGGGCAAGCTCCCCAAGGACGGCGAGTTCGACGGCAGCGGCCAGTGGATCCCGCTGGCCACCGGCGAGGTGTCGCACGTGCCCGGGATGACGGCCGACGAGGTGTACGTCTTCACGCGCCTCGCGGGTGACAAGGTCGGCGCCACCAAGATGGACCGCCCCGAGGACGTCGAGCCGTCCCCGCGCACCGGCCGGGTGTACATCGCGCTGACGAACAACACCGACCGCGGCAAGGCGGGCAAGGCCGGAGCGGACGAGGCCAACCCGCGCAACCTCAACAAGCACGGCCAGATCCTGGAGCTCGCCGAGCACTGGGACGACCCGTCCGCCGACGGCTTCGCCTGGCGGCTGTTCCTGGTCGCGGGCGACCCGGACGACCCGTCGACGTACTTCGCCGGCTTCCCCAAGGAGAAGGTCAGCCCGATCTCCTGCCCGGACAATGTCGCCTTCGACCCGCACGGCAACCTGTGGATCTCCACGGACGGCAACCAGCTCGGCTCGCACGACGGCCTCTTCGGTGTCGCGACGCGCGGTGAGCGGCGCGGTGAGCTGAAGCAGTTCCTGACGGTGCCCAAGGGCGCCGAGACCTGCGGACCGCTCATTCAGGACCGCCGGGTGCTCGTGTCCGTGCAGCACCCGGGCGAGATCGACGGCGCGAGCGTCGAGAAGCCCGCGTCGGTGTGGCCGGACGGCCCCGGCCGGATCGTGCGCCCGTCGGTCGTCGCGGTCTGGCGCAGGGACGGCCGCGACATCGGCGTGTAGGCGCCAGGCGCGGGCAGCGGGGGAGCCCGGGTATCGGGGTGTGGTCGCGGCGCGCGGCCTCTACTCTCGACCCATGGCTTCTGACGACGAGGGAACCGTACGGATGGACGTCTGGATCTGGTCCGTACGGCTCACCAAGACCCGCTCCCAGGCCGCGTCCGCCTGCCGGGCGGGCCACGTCCGGGTCGACGACGAGCGCGTCAAGCCGGCGTACGCGGTGAGTGTGGGGGACCGGGTCAGGGTGTTCCACGCCGGGCGCGAGCGGATCGTGGTCGTGTCCAGGATCGTCCGCAAGCGGGTCGGTCCTGCGGTCGCGGCGGAGTGCTACGTCGACCACAGCCCGCCGCCCCCGCCCCGCGAGTTCGTCGCGCCCGTGGCGGTACGTGAGCGGGGAGCGGGCCGCCCGACCAAGCGCGACCGGCGCGAGATGGAGCGCCTGCAGGGTCCCTGACCGGCGGGGGCGGCGGACGGCGGGGGCGTCCGCCCGCGCCGCCCTACCCTCGCGGTCGCACGGGTGAAGCGACCGCGCGCGCCGCCGCGACCTCCTGGTGCAGCGGCGAGAGGACGCTGTCCTCGTCGCCGCTCAGGTCGGTACGTACCTCCACCAGCGTGTCACTGGCTCGCATGCCCTCCGCCAGCTCCCGCAACTCCCTTGCCAAGAAGGCCACTTCGCGCTTCTCCGGCGGCTCCGCGCCGTGATTGACGCGGACCCGCGCCGCAGTTGTGGCGTCCACGATCCGTTCGGTGGCGACGACCAGCGGCCACCACGCGGCGGCCTGCGCCCCGGCGGGCGGCGGCTCGGTCAGGGCCCGCTGGAACTCGGTGCGTACGAGCGACAGGTCCCGGTAGAGCCGGCGCCGCTGCCGCCGCCATTCGGCCTGGTCCCAGTCGGGTCCGAAGGCGCATTCCAGGTAGCCCGCCGTGTCGGCGACCGTGTCCGCGAGCCGGGCGCCGACCCGGGTGCGCCAGCTCTCGGGCCACAGCAGGTAGCCCGCGACGAGCGCGATCGCGCAGCCGATGAGGCTGTCGAACAGGCGCGGCAGGACCAGTCCGAAGCCCTGGTGGTTCAGGAGGTCGGACAGCAGCAGGATGACGGGGGTGATGGCGGCCGTCTGGAACGCGTATCCCTTCGCGGTGAAGGCCGGGATGAGCGCGGCGAGCACGAGCATCACCGGTACGTCCCACCAGCCGCGGTCCAGCTGCGACAGCACGGCCGCCGCCACCACCAGGCCGAGCGCGGTCCCGAACGCGCGCTGGACGGCGCGGGAGAAGACCGAACCGAAGTCGGGCTTGAGGACGAACAGCACGGTCAGCGCGACCCAGTAGGAGCGGGGCACGTCGATGAGTGAGACGAGGGCCTGGGCCAGCCCGATGCACAGGGCGAGCCGCAGCCCGTAGCGCCAGGAACCCTCCGACAGCAGGACGTTGCGGGTGGCGCGCCGTGCGCGTACGCCGAGGGCGGCGGGGCGGCCGAGCCGGTCGTCGATGTTCGCCACGTCGGCGTCGGGGTCGAGGACGACATTGGCGGCGTGCCGCAGCGCATGGTCGACGGCGCGGGTGGCCTGCGTGGCGGGCTCGGGCAGATCGAGCGCCGGGCTGCCGGTCCGTCCCTTCGCGACGGAGTCCGCCAACTCCCGCACGGCCGCAGGCACTTCGGGGGCAAGCGCCCGGTGGTGCAGGTGCGCCGCGGGGGCGGACTCGACGAGCGGGACCAGGGCGTTGAGCTGCGCCAGCAGCCGAACGAGCGGACTGCTGCGGCCGTGGTCGAGGGCGCGCCGGGCGAGGATCAGGTCGTACGCCGTGTTGAGGGACAGGGTGACGGCCTGGCGCTTGTTGTCGTACCCGTCGCTGCCCGCCGCCTCCAGCAGGTCGGCGGCGGCGCGGTAGGTCTCGGCGACGGCGTCCCGTTCGGGCACACCGCCCCGCAGAGGCCAGGCGATCAGCGTCAGCAGGAGGACGAGCAGCCCGCCCACGGTGAGCAGCAGCGGCGCCGTCCACCAGGGGTCGGGCATCGGCAGTCCGGCGCCGACGACGGCCTGCAGCAGGAGCAGCAGCCCGGACACGGAGGCGACCGCGCCGATCGTCGAGATCATGCCGGAGACGAGCGCGACGAGGGTCAACACCCCGACGGCGAGCCACCCGTGCCCGTACACCAGCGTGCCCAGGGTCACTCCGAGGGCGCCGAAGAGCTGCGGGATCGCGATGTTGAAGATGCGCATGCGGTACGCGTCGGCGGTGTCGCCGATGACGCCGGCCAGGGCGCCCATGGACACGAGCGCGCCGTACGTCGGCCGGTCGACGGCGAACCCGACGGCGAGCGGCGCGGCCATCGCGACCCCGGCCCGCACGACGGCGGCCCAGGGGACGGCGGCCCGCTGGGGCCGCAGCCCCTGGGTCAGCCACTCGGGCGGCGCGAGCCGGACCGCCGCCCTGCCGCCACTGTTTTCGCTGTCCCGCTGCTCCGCCATGCCCCTAAAAGATCGAAATTGGGCCGTTGACGCAAGTCCCACCGGTCTGCTGTGGCAACGAATCGGCTCGGGGTGCCGGGGGCGGCTCCATCCCAAATGTTATCCACACCCTGTGGATAACATTTGGGATCCGGGATCCCTGCTCAGAGATTCGGGAGTCGCGACCGGGATCTCAGATCGCGGGTCCCCCAACGATCAGTTCTCGTAATTCTCGACCTGGGCCGCGGACCGCGTCCGCACGTCGTCCGGATCCCCGCCGAACTCCGCCTTGGCCTCGCGGCGGCGCAGCAGGTCCCAGCACTGGTCCAGCTGGATCTCCACGGCGGCCAGCCGGGCCCGCTCGGTCTCGTCGAGGCCCAGCTTCCCGGTGGAGCGCTCGCGCAGCTCGCGTTCCATGCCGACCAGATCGGTGATGTGGTCGAGAATCTCCTGGTTGGCGTTGTCCATGGGCGCGCTCGCCTCCGTCGGATGTCCGGTGTCGGATCAGTCGTACGTCCCGCCCCACGCCACCCACCCCAGCACACCTCTAGCCCCTGTGCAGCTCCAGTTCGACGAGCAGGGCCCGGTGGTCGGTGTTGCTGAGCGTGAGGAAACGGGCCGACCGTATGGAGAAGTCGTCGGTGGTCAGCACATGGTCGATCTGGGTCCCGATGCGCGAGGCGCCCGACGGCCAGGACGGCGTACGGAACGCTCCGCCGACCGCCGCACTGTCCCGCAGACCGCCCGCGTCGAGGATGGCGCGGAACGCGGCGTGGTCCTGGGAGGCGTTGAAGTCGCCTGCCACGATGGCCGGTTGGTGCTTGATGTCGGCCGCATACGCGCGCAGCGCGGCGAGTTCGGTGCGCCAGCTGTCGACGCCACCGGGGACCGGCGGCAGCGGGTGCGCGAGTTGGAGCCGCACGTCGCGGTCGCCGATCCGGGCCACCGCGCCCGGCATCGCGAGGGTCGACGCGATGCCGGGGGCCGGGCGCAGCGGGAGGGTGCTGAGGATCGCGGAGCCCTCGGCGCCGCCCGAGTCGACGACCCTGCGGTACGGGTAGAGGGCCTTCGGGATCTCGCGCGCGAGCGCGGACGAGCAGGTGTACTCGCACTCCTGGACGTAGACCAGCTCCGGCTTCTCCCGCCGGATCGCCTCGACCAAGTCCGTTGTGGCGCCGCCGAATTCGACGTTGGCGGTCAGGACGCGCAGCTCGGCGACGACCGGCCCCCGGCCGGGCGAGGATTGCGCCCCGTACGGCTGCACGAACCAGCCCGTCACGGCGAGCGCGACCAGGGCCCAGAGCACTCCGACGCGCCACCGCGCGACGCCGGCCAGGACCAGCGCGAGGCCGGCGGGGACCAGCAGCCAGGGCAGGAAGGCGAGGAGCTGCGGCACGGGCGTGATGCCGTCGACATCGGCCGCGCGGCACCCGACCACGACGCTGACCCCGCCGAGCAGCAGCCCGGCGCAGCACGCCGTGACCCGCCGCCAGGGCGATGCGGTGGCGGTGAACTGTTGGACGGTGGGCGGCGGGTGCGGGGTCGGACTGGGCTGGACGTCCAAGAGACCGGGCTCCGTTCCGTTCTCGGCGGTCCTCTCCCCGGTGGCTCCGAGTCCCGGGCTCCGAGTCATGAGTACCGAGTGGCGGGCACCGAGTGCTGGGCTCCGAGTGCTGGTCGAATCCTGCCGCACCCCGCACTGGAATGTCTGATTCGGTCGATTATTCGCCCGGACCGACCGCGATCGCCCCGCTAGTGGCGCAGCGCGGCGCCGATCTCCGCCTTGATGTTGCCCTTGAGGGTGCGATTGCTGCGGGCGGTGGCATCCGTGGACTTGCCGGGCGCGACATCCTTGACGCGCACCACGACGGCGTCGAGCAGATTGCCGCCGGCCGCGTCCCGGAAGTTCACCGTGATCGTGTAGTCGTGCGTTTCATCGGTCCCGTTGTCGACGGTGACCTGCGCGCTGGTCCGGTCCCCGGAGGCCTTGGTGGCCCCGGCCTTCACTTCGCCCTTGGCATCCGTGCCGTCCTTGACCTCGGCCATCTTGTCGGACGCGGCGGCGGTCGCGGATGCGACGGCGTCCCCGGCCTTCGCGGTGGCGGACGCGGCCGTGTCCTTCGCCTTGTTGGTGTCCTCCTCGCTGCACCCGGTGGCGGTCAGTGCGAGCAGCGCGAAGAGCGAGACGGCGGCGGAGGCGGTACGAGTGGTCTTCATGCAGACCAGGGTGGGCCCGCGGGCTCCCCCGCACGAGAGAGGTTCGGCCATTCGGAGGGGGCGAAACCCCTCTTGCGGTGCGGTGCGGTGCGGTGCGGTGCGGTGCGGTGCGGTGCGGTGCGGTGCGGTTCGCCGTGGGGCGGGGCTCAGGGGCTCGCGACCGTTGCCGCGCGCAGGCGCGGTGCTTTACGCGTACGGGCCGGTCAGCGGAGTTTGGTGCGCGCGGGGCGTGCGGTGGCCCGGCGGGTGCGCGATCGGGCCGTGAGCCAGGCTGCTGCGGCCAGTACGAGGCCCACCGCCAGCACCACCCACGCCGTCGTGCGGAGCGTGGCCGTCAGCGCGTCGTAGACCGCGCCCGCCGCCGGGCGGTCCACGTCCTGGGGGAGGTCGCCCAGAGCGATGCCGCGGGCCACCGCGACCGTGATGCCGAGCAGGATCGCGCCCACCACCAGCGCCAGGCCCAGGGCCGTGAGGGCGCGGAGGCGGCGTACCGCCAGGACGAGGGCTATCGCCGTGAGCAGCAGTGTGGCGATCGGGAGCCAGATGCCGGCGATCCCCAGTGCGTGGAAGACATCGCGCCAGGTGCCGAGGCGGTCGGACTCCAGCACCGTGATGTCGGTGTGTTCCACCGGGATCTGGTCCGCGAACGGCAGCCCGTTGTCGGTCAGTTGCTGCTTGACCTGCGCGGTAACGGGCGCCAGGTCGATCGTCACGCTGTCGCCGCTGTCGTTGTTCAGCGCGTCGAGGAGTGCCTGATGGGTGGTCCTGGTGACCGTGTTCCACACCTTCTGGAAGCCCCCGGTCGCGGTGTAGGACGTGACGGCGTCGTTGAGCAGCTGCGCCGCGCCGCCCTGGAGCGGGCCGAGGTCGATCTGCTTCATGGCCTCGTCCGTGACCCGCTCGGACACCGCCCTCCGTACGTCGGTGTCGGCGGCCAGCGGCGCCGTCGCCGATACGAAGCGGTCGGTGTTCCCGATCTCGCGGTCCGCCCACACGGCGAGCGCACTCAGCGGGACGAGGACGGCCACGAGGGCGATCAGGGCCGTCGAGAGGAAGGTGCGCATTCCACCAGGGAAGGCCGGGCGGGGGACGGGCGCGAGCGGGGCTGCTGCACTTGGGCCAGTGTCGGATCCGATCCTGGTATCGGCCCTGGTTTCGGCTCTGGTTCCGGCTCTGGTTCTGGCCGTGGATTCGGCTCGGATTCCGGCCTTGGCCTCGGTGCCGGGCCCGGTGCCGTTTTCGTCGGATCGCCTCTAGATCCACTTGCCGAGCGGGCATCGCGGGTGTGACCTGGTGAGGTGGGGGCGCGTGTGGCGGAAGGAGACTGCGATGGCTGCACATGTGGCGACGCCGGGCCGGACGGGTCGATCGGGCCGTGCGGTACGGCCCCACCGCCTTTCGGCGGCCCTGGGCGTACCCCTTGTCCTGGGCGTGCTCTACGGGATCTACGTGGCCTTCATGGCCCGCGGCGGCTCCACCTTGACCGGGTGGAACGTCCTTCTCGGAGTGCTGTGCGGGCTGATCGCGACCGCACTCGGCGCGCTGCTGGTGCGCAACGGCGGTGCCCTGAAGCGCGAGCTGCGCGCCGGTGCCTATGGAGCGCTGTTCGGCGTCGCGATGGGCTTCCTGCACAGCCTCGGCGGCACCAGCGTTCTGTGGTCCGTCACGGTGGGCGCCGCACTCGGCGCCGCGGTGGCCGCCGCTTCGTTCTACGTCTTCTACACGCGGGAATGAGGCTGCCCGGCCTCCACGCGCCGCGCCCCTCAGCTCTTGGTCGCCGTGGTGACCTCGCAGCGTGCGACGACCTCTTTGTGCTCCGGGTCGTAGTGCGAGGTGATGGCCTCGGTGGTCGTGCTCGCACCCGATGCGAGCTTCGCCCCGGCGGGTGCGGTCGAGATCGTGGTCCCGGCCGCGTCCTTGAAGGCGATCTCGATGCGGTAGTCGTACGTCTTGCTCGTGCTGTTCGTGTTCGTGACGCGCAGCTTGGCGACGAGCTTCAGCTCGGACTCCTTGAACACACAGTCTTCGATCTTCACGTCGCCCGCTGCGGGCGCCGGGCGGCTGACGTTGCCCGCCTCACCGGTCGAGCCCCCGGATGTGGTGGAGCTGTCGTTGTCCGAGCTCCCGTTGTTGCTGCTGTGGCCGCCCGAGCTGGAGCTGGACCCCGAACTGCCCGAGTCGCTGTCGCAACTGCCGCCGCGCGAGCCCCTGGCGCCGGTCAGTGCGACGACTGCGACGGCGCATACGGCTACGGCGCGAAGATGACGTTTAGCCATGGTGAAACCCCCGTTTGATGGCTGCGGTACAAAGAGCACGACACCATCGCGCAGCCGTTCGGTTCCTCTGGAGCGCGGCTTCTGCCCCACCGGCCCCCGGAGCCAACCCTGCGGCGGCGCAGCGCGCAGGACGCATCATGAGGGAATGACGACGCAGCACGGGGATGTTCCGGAGCCCCACGCCACCGGCCCCGAGCCGTGGCCGTACGCGGGCCCAATCCACCCCGATCTCCTCGCGGCGAAGGCCCTGTTGTACGACCCGAGCGGATTCGCCTGCTCACGGCCGGAACCGGAGGCGGAGAGCGCGGAGTACGGGGCGTACGTCTTCATCCTGGACGGCCTGTCCGTGCGGTTCCGGGCGGCGAAGACGACCCCGACGAAGGTCGGCCAGTTCGCCACGGTGTGGAAGAGGTCTCCGGACGGCCCGATCCAGCCCTTCGACGTCGAAGACCCCGTCGATCTCTTCGTCATCAGCACCCGTGAAGACGACGAAGGCATAGGCCACTTCGGCCAGTTCGTCTTCTCCCGGCAGGTGCTCCGCGAGCGCGGCATCCTGGCCCGGAACGGCTCAGGTGGAAAGCGGGCGTTCCGCGTCTACCCACCCTGGACCATGACGGCCAACCGCCAGGCCGGCCGCACCCAGACCTGGCAGCTGGACCACTTCCTGCACCTGACCGAGGGCGAACCGGTCGACTCCGCCCTGGCCCACGCGCTCTACCACCCCTGATACACCCCTGCCGAACGGGAGAAACGCGCATGTCGCGCTTGCACGAGATCAAGTTCCGGGCCGTCACCGCGCTCCAGCGCCGCGTCCTCAACCCCCTTGCCAGACGCTCGCCCAGCCAGACGCTCCTGGAGACGACCGGGCGCACTTCCGGGCTGCCGAGACGCACCCCGCTCGGTGGGCGCCGGATCGGAAACGAATTCTGGTTCGTCTCCGAGTACGGCGACAAGTCGCACTACGTACGCAACCTCCAGGCCGACCAGCAGGTCCGCGTCCGGATCAACGGCCGCTGGCACACCGGCACGGCGCACCCGCTGCCGCAGGACGACGCCCGCGCGCGGCTGAGGACGCTGCCGCGCTTCAACAGCGGTGCGGTCAGGGCGTTCGGCACGAACCTGCTGACGGTACGGGTCGATCTCACGGACTGACCGGCTGATCGCGTCCCTTGGAGAGCAAGTCGCTCAGCATGGCTGGTGAGCAGAGGTCACCGGCCGTCTCCATCGGCGCGATCCAGTGCAGCCCGGGCGGTTGCGTACGTTCCACGTGCGGTACGCCTATCCACGCGCCCCGGCCCAGGCAACGGGCCAGTGGCGAGCGCCAGGTGTGGGTCGTGCCGGGTGGCACGAGAGCGTAGAAGCGCAGGGCGTACGGGTCGAGGACGACCGGGCCGAGGGCGTCGGGAAGCGGCTCGGGGTGCGCGGATAGCAGCACCTCGGCGGGGATGCGGACGGCGTCGTAGCGGTGGCCGAGAGGGAGCAGCGCGACCCCGCGCGCGGCCCACTCGGCGTGCGCGAGCGAAGGAATCCGAAGCGCGCGGGCCAGCCAGTCGGCGGTGGCGGTGGTGGTGGGTCGGGTGTACATGTGCGTCCCCCGGGGTCGGCTTTGACCAGCAGATATGGCGACCGTAGGGGTGTGGGTGGGGGATGGCGGGCACAGTTCGTACCCCCTCGTCAGGGGGTACGGTCCGTACCTGTCGCCTAGGCCGGTACGCCCAACTCCTCGGCTAGGAACTGGGCATCGGCCCGGACGATGGCGGGTCCGTTCGCGACCAGGTCGGGCAGCGCCGTGCGCGCGAAGAGGTTGTAGCGAACCGTCTCCGGCGACTCCTCGTGCGCCTTCCTCAACAGGTGCACCACCGCCAGCTTTTCGCCCTCCATGCTGTAGGCCCGCGCTGCCTCCACGTGGTGGAACGAGCGCCGTGTCGCCGACGGCATCGGCGCCAGGTCGATGTTCGTCGCGACCTCGATCGCGCTCCTGGACTGCACCAGGTCGTTGTGCATGGTCAGCCGGTATGCGTCGACCATGCCGGGGCCGAAGATGAGCCAGGGATGGGAGTAACCCTCGCCCAGTCGGCCTGCGGCGTCACTCGCGTGGTCCCAGTGCCGCCACGCCTCCCCGGACCGGCCGACCTTCGCGTACGACAGCGCGGCAGCGAGCTGGAGCAAACCCCAACGAGCAAGCTCCTCGTGCGAGCTGTCCGTGTTGCGGAGCAGCTCAGCGGCCTTCATCGCGAGGTCCACTCGCGCCTCGTGGGCCTCGCCGGCGTCTCGGAAGACGTGGTTCATGTACCAGGCCGCACCCGCGATGGCACGGGGGCTGTCGGCATCCTGGGCCGCGCTCATGGCCCGGTCGCCGGTGAGCATGACCAGTTCACCGGCGGGCTGGAACGACAGGTACAGCTGTACGAGGTGGTACGTCTCGGCGAGCCCGACCAGTACCCGTCGTCGCTCCGCGCCCTCCAACTCCCGTGCTGCGTACTGGAGGTCACTCAGCAGGCGCGGCACGATGGTCGCGATGCGGGAGCGGTGGTCGCCGGGCGCGTGCCACAGCTGCCATCCGTGCTGCACGCGCCCGAGCAGGGTGTCCGCCGACTGCGGTTCCTCGCTCTCCTCGGGCGAGCGGAAGTGGTAGGCGGTGAGGGCGTCCTTAACCACGGGCAGGTCCATGTGCGTGGCCTTGGAATAGGTGGCGACGGCGAGCCGCTCGTCCCCGGTGAAGGCCGTCAGGTCCACGCCGAGTACGTCGGCCATGCGCAACAGCAGGGGCAGGCGAGGCATGTGCAGCCTGTCGGTCTCGATGGCCTTGACCCACTCGGCGGACCGGCCGACCAGCCCACCGACGACTGCGCGGGTGAGCCCTCGGCGCTCCCGCGCGCGTCGAACGCGCTGTCCGAAGGTGAGTGGGGATTCGGATGAGCTGTCGTTCGGATGCGACATAACGGGCTCCGTCCTGAATGGGATACCCAAAACGCTACTCCGGCCATGCCGGGAAGGTGCCGATCGGTGGATTCCCAAAGCCGGGCACAGGCACCTCAGTTGGTGCGGTACCGTATCCGCGTCATCACTCTCCGCGTGCGATCCGTCACACGGAGCGGCCCCCGGCGGTGCTACCAACACCACTCCGAGGGCCTTCACCACAGAGGCTTAAGCAGGAGCCACCGAGATGCTTCGTCATGTTAACGCGCCCACTTGTCGCTTCACGAAGGTTTCGAACGACCTCGTGCGGCACCCTCGCCTGAACTCCGATGCCAAAGTCCTGCTCATTCATGTGCAGGGACTTCCGGAGAGCGAAACGCACAAATCCCTCAGCGAACACGCGGCCAAGCTGAACATCACTGGCCGCGCCTACCAGCGCGCCAAGGAATCCCTCACCGCCTGCGGCTTCTTGCACCACTGGCGTGAGCAGCGCGAGGGGGGCCGCTGGTTCACCGAGCAGGTCGTCACCAACGTCACCCTCACGCGTGAGGAGGCGTCCCGCTGCCGGGGCGGGCTGCTGTCGCCCAGGCTGTCACCGAGTGCGCAGTCTCCGACGGTCGGTGGGCCGACTCGTCGGGTGGTCGGTGGCTCTCCTCCGGAGGTGAAGACGGTGGAGAAGACCACTCCCCACCTCCCTCCCCAAGACGGCATCCCGGCGGATCGGTCCGATCCCCCTCTCCCCGAGCCGGACCCGTCGGATCCCGATCGATCCGATCCCGGTCAAGCCGATGAACTGGCCGAAGCCGAAGGGGTCCTGCTCGGCCTGCGCCACCACAACCGGGACCTCTACCTCGGCGCCCGCGAAGCCCGCGGCCTCGCCGCCGCCGCGGCGCAGTGGCTGAGCCGAGGCCTCACCCCCGGCGAGCTGCGCCACGCGCTCACCGCCGGTCCGCCCCAGGAGGGCATTCGCTCCGCCGTGGGTTTCCTCCGCCACCGCCTCCGGGAAAAGGCCCCCGCGCCCGCCACCACTCCGGCGGCGCCGACCCCGGGGTACGCGGCGCTGCCCCCGGCGCGTACGCCTCAGCCGCTGGTCATCTGCGCGGGGCCGGGCCCCGACCACGCGTTCCGCCCGCACGGTGACGAAACCCGGTGCGGCCCCTGTCGTACGGACGCACCCGTAACGACTCCGGCACCACCCCGAATCGCCTGGCGGGATGTCCTCGCCGCCGATGGCTAGGATCGGGCCGAGAAGGGGGTGGGCCATGGCAGAGCCGCGGGCGGACGACGTGTGGCGGGCGCAGTTCGGCTCTCTCGTGCGGGAAATTGCCGCGCGCAACGCTCCCGGGATGAGGCCGGGAACCTTGAGTTCGACGCTGGAGTTGTCGCGTCACGCCGAGGAGGAATTGGCCCTCGACAACCTGTGTCACGTCATTGAGTACGTCGGCCTGTCTCTCAGCCGCGCTCATTACGCACTGCTGGCCGGGCTGGCCGACCGCCTGGACATGGGGGACACCTTGCAGGAGATCGACCTGCTGCCCTTTGCCGAGGACTGAGCGTTCAAGGCCGACGCCGCCGCAGGGGACTTCCGAGGTGTGACACCCCCAGGAACACACGGCCTTCGCCGCCCGCTGTCACCTGATGCAAGCTCGGCGGTACGCCCCGTCCCACCCGCGCCCGTTGCCGTAAACGAATCCCGGAGCCCCCATGCCCTTCGCCGACGAACTCATCGGCCCCGCCACCGCCGACACCCTGCTCCACGCGCTGCGGGCCGTCGCGCCCGGGGCCGAGTTTCCCGCGTTGCGGTCCGCCGGGCGCAGCCTGGGGCCGTTGCCCTTGCGGGAGCGGTCCGACCTGCTCCGGGACGCGATGCTGGAGGACCTGCCCGGGGCGTACGCCGACTTCGCGGCGACCATGAGGGCCGCCGCGCTCGGCGTGCCGTCGTTCACCGGGTGGCTGATCTGGCCGGTGACGAGCGCCGTCGCGCACAAGGGCATCGCGGAGGGGACCGACGCGGCCTTCGACGACGCGCTCGACCTGCTCGCGGAGCTCACCGGGCGGCTCACGTCCGAGTTCGCCCTGCGGCCCCTGCTGCGCCACGACTCCCGGCGGGCCCTGGAGCGGATCACCCCGTGGGCCCGGCATCAGGATCATGACGTCCGCCGCCTCGCCAGCGAGGGGACGCGGCCGTTCCTGCCCTGGGCCACGCGGGTGCCGACGCTCCTGGCCGAGCCGCGTGCCACCCTGCCGATTCTCGACGCCCTGTACCGCGACGACAGCGAATACGTACGCCGTTCCGTGGCCAACCACCTCAACGACCTCAGCCGGAACCACTCCGACCTGGTCGTCGAGACCGCCGGGGCCTGGCTCGCCGCCCCGGACGAGACCACCCCGCGTCTCGTCCGGCACGCGTTGCGCTCGCTGATCAAGCAGGGGCACCCCGGCGCGCTCGCGCTCATGGGATTCGTCGCGGACCCGGCGCTCGACATCGACGGGCCCACGCTCGCCGAGGACACCGTCCCCTACGGCGGCACCCTTCACTTCACCGCGTCGATCACCAACACAGCCGCACAGCCTGTGCGGTTGGCCATCGACTACGTCGTCCACCATCTGCGCGCGAACGGGCAGCAGAGCACCAAGACCTTCAAGCTCGCCACCAAGGTCCTGGGCGTGGACGAGACCCTCGACATCTCCCGGGACCATTCGTTCCGCGAGATCACGACCCGCCGCTACTACCCCGGCGAGCACGCGATCGAGCTCCAGATCAACGGCGCCCGCCACGGCCGCGCCGCCTTCGACCTCCGAGCACCCCGCGCCGCGTAGCCGCAGGACGCGGTACGGCCACTACGGCGGGCCGGATCCCAGCAGGGTGAGCGTCCCGTACGCGCCCGACGCCACGGCGAGCAGGGCCAGCGTCCAGTGGGCCCGTACCGGACGCCAACGCGCCAGCGCCACCGCCGCCGGGAGCAGCAGGGGGAACGCGGGCATCATCAGGCGGGGGCGGGAGCCGAAGTAGCCGGAGCCGATGAGGGAGAGCAGGACCAGGGCGATCGTGTAGGCCAACACCGGCAGGGGCTGGCGTTGGCGGACGCACAGCCACACCACCCAGCCGAGCAGCGCCAGCGCCGCGCACAGGCCGAGGCCGGCCAGGGGCACAGAGCCGGTGAGGTTCTTCCACACGAAGCCCGCCAGCGCCGCCCCGCCGTCGATGTGGTTGCCCCAGTCGCCCTGGACGGTGAAGTACGCGAAGGGGTCCTGCCTGCGGATGCCGACGAAGATCACGTACCCGAGCCACCCCACCGGGGCCAGCAGGGTGCCCGCGATCATGCGCCACCGCAGGCGCAGGACCTGGCCGAGGGGGGCCGGCGCGCGGAGGTCCCGTACCAGCGTCACCACCGCCGTGATGCCGAGCGCGGCGATCAGTGCCGCCGCCGAGGGGCGGGTGAGGCCGGCCACCGTGGCGAGGGTTCCCGCGATGATCCACCGGTCGGTGACCGCACAGTAGAGCAGCCAGGCCGCGGCGGCGGTGAATAGGGTTTCGGTGTACGCCATCGACTGGACGAAGGCGGTCGGGTACACCCCCCACAGCACGGCCAGGATCACCCCGGTGCGGTGGTCCCGCAGCCGGGCCCCGACCGCGTAGATGCCCCAGGCGGCCACCAGGGACGCGGTCCAGGCGACGGTCAGCCCGGTGTTCGCGACGCTGATGCGCAGGATCTCGGACAGGCCGCGCTCCAGGGCGGGCAGCAGCGGGAAGAACGCCAGATCGGCATGGACACTGCCGTCGGGCAGCCGGACCTGGTAGCCGTACCAGTCGGCCGCGACCCGCTGGTACCAGACCGAATCCCACCGGCTGCTCAGCAGGTGGAGCGCGTCCTTGCCGGTCAGTCGCGTGGCCACGGCGAGGATCAGCATCCCGGTCAGCCGGGCCGCCGCGTACCAGAGGAGGGCCGGGGCAGCGGCTCTCAGGGCGTCGCGTGCTCGGTCCCGCCCGGACGTCGCCGAGGGCGGCGGGGGGCCGGCCGTTCGGTCGGGGGCCAAGTGTTCTGACATGCCGGAACCCTAAAGGCTGAGGGTGCGGACCCAGCCCCCCGACCTCGGGTTTCGTACACCCGCGAGGTCGGCCGCGTATCCGCTCCGCACACGAATGCAGACCCCCGGTGCCCGATATGTGCGTACCGAACCGGAGGCCTGCGCCGTCAACCATACGCACACTCAACCGACTTGAGGAACCCTCGAATCCTGCCCCGGGCGCCGTCCCCGGCGTCGGTCAGGCGCCCTGCTGGGGGTCGTTCGTCGAGGGGGTCGGAGTGATCTCCTCGTGACCGGCGGGCGGGCCGCGTACCAGCCGGTGAGGATCTTGGTGAGGGTGGTGACGACCGCCAGGAGCAGGGCGGGGCTGGTGACCAGCTCGGACGCGCTGTACTCCAGGCCGAGCAGGAGCAGCAGCAGGATGACGCCGATCTCCGCGCCGACGGCGACGAAGTCCTCGCTGGCCGCGAGCGGCAGCAGCCGTGCGAATTTCTGGGCACGGCGGCCGAAAACTCGCAAACCGACCGGCTTCTTTGCGTACCCATTGCCCTACTCCGTGCCTCCGGGCCCGACTGAGGGGCGGGAAGGCCGCGGATCGGGCGGCGGCGCGACGGGTGACCCGGGCGCCACCGCCCTCGGCCGTGACTACAGGTCGAACTCGTGCGGCGGCAGGTCCAGCGTGAAACAGGCCTCCCGTACGAGGGCCTGCTCGGTCTTGTCGAAGTCGCCGTCGGCGCCGCCGATGATGATGCCGATCTGGATGACCGCGCGGGCCTCGGCGGGCTTCTTCTTCGCCTTGGCGACGTCCTGGAGGACGCTGACCTTGCCGAACGCGAAGTCCGCGGTGAGCTTGTCCAGGTACGCGTTGAAGCGGCGCTGCAGGTCGTCGGCCGGGAAGTTCTTCAACACGTCGTTGGTGGCGATGAGTTGAGCGACCCGCTGGCGCTCGGCCGCGTCGATGCTGCCGTCGGCGGCGGCGACCAGGGCGCACATGGCCATGCTCGCGTCACGGAACGAGCCGCTCTTGAGGTCGTTCTTCTTCGCTTCGAGCTGGGTCTGCATCGTCGCGGCGGATTCCTTGAAGCGGTCCCACAGGGCCATGAAGTTCAACTCCGTATGTGTACAGGCGTATGTGTGGTGGCTGTCCGCGCCGCACGTAGCCCGGCGCGGACAGCCACTTACTTCTACAGCTATGTAGAAACTATCAGTCGCGGTTTCGGGTCGCGGATGCGTCGGTGGCCGACGGCCCTTCCGGGGAGGCGTCGCCGTCGTCGCGGGGGCGTCGATCGGCGGGCTGGTCCATGACGGGCTCGTGGGAGCGGGCCACTTCGGCGCGCACCATGGCGTTCAGGGCGGCGTACGGGTCGATGGGCATGCGGAACTTCCTTCGCTGTGTGCGGTCCGGGGGGCGTCGCCGTGCCGGCCGTGAGGCCGCGGCACGCAGGGGGCGTGCGGCTGCCTGTGCACGGCGGAGACGGCTTCGGCACGCGGGGGGCGTGCCGGGCCCGCTCAGCAGCGAAGGACCACGCAGCGGAGGACCGCGCAGCGGACGGTGCGCGGCGGCGCGGGAGCCGGGCCGGATCCGGCGCGGGCGGACAGTCCCCCGGAGGGCGTACGTGGGCAGGGATGCGCGGCGTTGCGCACCAGCGCCCGCACCTTCCGGCTCCTGGCACCGCCGCCCGGCGCCCGCGACTCGCTGTCGGCGGTGTCCGACGGCTGGCTCTCGCCGGCGCCGCCGCCCATGCTTTCGGCGGCGGACAGCGTCCGGGGCTCCACCGCTCCGGCGCCGGTCCCGCCCGCGGACAGCGCCACGGCGAAGACCGCGGTGAGCACCAGCAGCGCCATCAGCACGCCCCGGCGCACCGCGCGCGGGACGGGGCGCGTGGCAGGCATGAGCCATTCGTCCCCCGGGTGCGCCCGTTCGTAGCCGTCCTACGGGCAAGTCCGCTCAACCGGATTACCCGGAACGTCGCACGTGCCGCGACTCCCGCGACGGCGGTGACCGGTCCGGCGGCGGTGACCGGGCCGCCGACACCCGCTCACCGGGTCGGTACCAGCAGCTCGATGCGGTCGAGGACCGGGCGTCCCAGGGGTGTCGCGGTCGGCCCGTGGTGGAGGCGTTGTCGGCCGACCCGGCTCAGGTGCCCGCGGTGGCGCCGAGGTGTCTGGCGAACCGGGGGCGGCAACCGGACGTGGTGGTGCGGTGCAGGACGCGGGCCAGCCCGGGGGGCAGCTCGTCGGCCCGGTGCATGACCCGGGCGTTGTCCCAGATGAGCAGATCACCGGCCTGCCAGCGGTGGCGGTAGACGAAACGTTCTTCCGTGGCATACGCGTTGAGCTTTTCCAACGGAATTCCGATGAAGGCGCCGTCGGGCGCTTCTATGCCCGTGGCGCACAACTCATTGAGGTAGAAGGCCGGATCCCCGCTTTCCGGATGGACCCGTACCAGCGGATGGCGCACGGCCGGGTATTTCTCGGCGTACCCCGATTCGACGGGCCGCCGGTGGATCGTGGAACGCAGGAGGGCGAGCCGGTCGTACGTGTGCACTCCGGCGGCGGTGCACAGCGCTTCCCGCCAGGACGGCGGGGCCTGTGCGTAGGCCCCGGTCATGTCGGCGAACAGCGTGTCGCCGCCGCGGTCCGGCACCACGGCGGCGCGCAGGAGGGTGTGCCGGGTCGGGCGGGCCAGGAACGAACGGTCCGAGTGCCAGTACTGGTTGCCCACCACCGGCGCTGCCCCGCAGTTGTCCACGACGAGGATCTCGTCGCTGTCCGGGTGCTGGTTGAGCAGGTCGGTGACGGTCTCGGGTCGGCCAAGGAACCGGGTCAGCCCGAGGTGTTCGGCCGGATCGAGCTCCAGCCCGCGGATCACCAGCACCGCGTGGGCGGCAAGGGCCTTCTGCAGGTAATGGCCTCCGCGCTCGGTCAGAAGATCGCGCGGACTGCCGGATATTTCGGCCACGAATTTCTTCCGCAATGCTGAAATATTCAACGACATGTCCTTTTCTCCCTTGCGCGCCGGGAGAAAGCTAGCGTCGTTTTCCACACCCGTCAGGAGCGCCTTTTCGGACTCCCGTGAATATTCTCGAAACAGCCGCTCGGAACGGCCCGTCATCGATTAC
Organism: Streptomyces sp. A5-4; assembly: GCF_051131715.1. Lineage (NCBI taxonomy): Bacteria > Bacillati > Actinomycetota > Actinomycetes > Kitasatosporales > Streptomycetaceae > Streptomyces > Streptomyces sp. A5-4. The sequence goes on from NZ_CP178591.1 coordinate 4,115,677, forward strand.
GGGTGAAGGTGACTCCGTCGGCCTTGAAAAGCATGGGCAGGTCGCCCCGCCGGTCGCCGAACAGCCGCTCGTCGACCTCACGCACACCCGGGTGCCGGGGGCCCGGACGGCGGGCTCGGCGACCCGGCCCGAACACGGCGTGTTGTCGAGGACGACCGGGCCGGGCCACGCCTGCCGGGGTGCTCACCGGGACGGCGCGCTCATCGCGGGGGATTCGGCTGGATCTACGCCCGCCGGGCTGCTCACCCGGACGGCCGCGGGATCAACGCCTGCCCCGCGTGCCCCGGCGGGAGCGCCAGGTCGCGCCGGACCGCCGCGTAGTAGTGCTCCCGCGCGGCACGCTGCTCGGCGAGCATCGCCGACCAGGCCGCCGGGTCGCGGGTCCGGTCCCGCAGGAACCGCTCCATGCCGATGACGACCATGACCCACTCGCGCCCGCCGTCCACGACGTCCGGGGTGCCGAGCAGCAACAGCAACTCCCCGGACGGGTCACGCGCGATGGCGGCCTCGGCCAGCAGGGGCGCGGCCTCTTCGGGCGACAAGGGGTGCGGATGGGGGTCGTTGCCGAGGTGCGCGGCGACCCGGTACGTCAGGGTCACGGTCTTCTTCAGCGTCCTGGCGTAGTCGGCGTAGGCCGACAGCCGCCGCTCCTCCCAGCGGGCCGCCTGCTCGCGGCGGAAGCGGGCCCGGTCGCCGTGCGAGATGGCCAGGTACGAGCCGAGGGAGCCGACGATCACGCCGATCAGCGCGGGCAGTTGTTGTATGAACTCGGACATGGGCGAACGGTACGTCGCGCCGTGCCGTACCGGGATCGGGAGCCGCGTGCTCGGGCGCCTGGTGTGGTGTCAGGAAACGGCGTGACAGCGGCGGAAGTCCGCCCTAGGATCGGCGGCTACGGCATCGCGTGTCGGTCACCGTCCGGGTGAGGCATGGAGGTAGCCCGTGAGTTTGCCTTACGGAGGCATTCCACAGTGTCAATCGCGTTGAACCACACGATCGTTCACGCCCGGGACAACCGGGTGTCCGCCGATTTTCTGGCGCACATTCTGGGACTCGAAGCCGGCGCCCAAGCGGGCCCGTTCGTCCCCGTCGAGCTGAGCAACGGCGTCACCCTGGACTTCGGCAGCATTCCGCCGGAGTCCATCGTCACGCAGCACTACGCCTTCCTCGTCAGCGAGGAGGAGTTCGACGGGATCTTCCGGCGGATCAAGGAATCCGGCACGGAGTACTTCGCCGATCCGCACCGCAAGCAGCCCGGTGAGATCAACCACAACGACGGCGGTCGGGGCGTCTACTTCATGGACCCCGCAGGCCACGGCATGGAAGCGATCACGCGCCCGTACGGCAGCGGCGACGCGTAGTTGAACCGGGGGCCCGGGGCGCCCTGCCCCGGACCCCCGCACCAGGCGCTCATGCCCTGAAGTCGCCACGCGGTCAGCCCAGTTCAAGACTTGTCACGCCGAACAGGCCGACCCGGTCGATCTCCGGCGCGGTCCCCGTGTACATGCGCGCCGTCTCGAACGACGGTGTCAGTCCCAGCCGTTCCACCAGACGCACGGCCGCCGTGTTGTTGTCGGGCACGTCGATCGCCACCGGCTCACCGGGTGCGGTGGCCGCGAGCGCGCCCACCAGGGCGGCGGCCACCTCGGGTGAGGCCGCGTAGAGCGGGCCGATGCGCGAGGCCGACGCGCAGGCACGCGGCACGGGCGAAGCCATGGAGAAGCCCGGCGCCCAGGGCGGTCGCCGACGAAGACACGCTTCAGGGCGCCGTCCGCGACGATGCCGCCGGGTGTGGCGACGGTGGCGGATGCGGCCGAAGCCGACCCGGCCGCGGCGACGCTCAGCGCCGCCGAACTGAAAAGGACCGCGAGCGCTGTCGCGGTCGAGATGCTGCGCGTACGCACAATGGTGTTCCCCCCACAAGGAAACCCGGTGGGTGGCCGGGTGTTGAGAGCGCCGCGCAACGCCCGGACATGACCGCTGACGTGCGGTCCACGTGCGGGGCGCGGCTGCTGGAGGGCAGCGTATGGCATGGCGCTGACATACGCGGAGGGGGTTTCCCACGAGCAGCCGGAGAAGCGGGTGTGCGGGCCCTCGCTGCTGCGTTCCCGCTCGCACTCAGAGGTGCTGCTTGGCAGCGACGACCAGGTCGCTGATGCCGTCCCGGGTGACTGTCCGACGTTCATCGAGCTCTGCCCGGCCGTCCGCCTTGTGCAGGTGCGCGATGCTGTCGAGTACGGCCTCCGCCGCCTGGCTCAGGGCCGCGTCCTCGGTGAGCATCTGCGCACGGAACAAGGCCTCCTGGGCGGCTGATCGAAGGTCGTAGGACCGGATCTTCACTCCCTCGGCATCCTCCTGGGGCGGCGGATCGTGCAGACAGAACCACAGATGAATCAGGCAACGCCGATAGTTCACCAGGGCGCCGGCATACGTCGAGTAGGCGTCCAGCCGCTCCTGCCGCAGTGTCTCGCCGCGTAGGAACTCGTGCCCCCTGTCGACGGTGCGCTGCTGAAACGCGAGGGTGATCCCTGAGCCAAGTAGCGTGCCCAGGACGGCTATCGCGCTGGCGATGATGGCTTCCATCGCAGTAGCTGATCACGCGCCGTGCCGATGCGTATCGGGGGGACGGCCCAAAAAGGCGTACGCCGGGACGCCCCTGCCCACCCGCGGGGCCGCCGCGCCCCGCTCAGGGCCGGCGCCCGCGCAACACCCGCCAGGCATCCCCGATCGCGTCCCCGGACCGCGTCCGCCAGTAATCCAGCTTGTCCAGCACGGTTGTCCGCACCATCTGCCACTTGAACCAGGGCGGCAGGCGCCACAGCGGCACGAACGTCAGGGTGTCCCTGATGGCGTCCTCGGCGAAGCCTCCCGGCCCCTCGGCGCGCAGCGCGGCGTACAGCTCCGGCGTCAACTCACCGTTGAGCCGCGCCGCGGTACCCGCCGCCGTGAACGCGTACCCCCGCTGAGCGCGATCCGGCAACCGCGTCGCCCGGACAATTCGGGGAGACGCCTCCTCCAGCGAGCACTGGAACGCCAGCCCGATCACCGCCGTACCGAGATGCCGCTCGCCCCGCTCGAAGGCCGCGTCCACGTCGGCGGGGTCGTCGACACCCAGCAGCCCATCGCCGCTCTCCCAGTCCCATGTGGGTGCCATACCGGTGCCCTCCTCTTCTGGCGTCGTTGTGGAACCCCTGAGCGGCCCGCCTGGAGAGAAGACCCGTCCGTCGACCTTGCCGGTGCCTCGCCGAGGCGGTTGCGCCCCGCGCCTGTTGCGGAACTCCTCCGTTTGTCGCCGACCTCCTCCAGTTCTGTCCGTGAACGGTAACCGGGCTGGCGCGCAAGGGTGTTCGTACGACTTGATGGGTGCACGGCATCGGCTTGATGGGTGCACGGCATCGGCGAAGACGGCAAAGGGGCGGGCGGACATGGCAAAGCACAAGGGAAGGGGATGGCACGGACGCCTTTTCGCGGCGGCGCTCGGGGTGACAGTGGTGGCCGCTGCCACCTCGGTGTGGACCGCACAGGCCGACATCACCGGAGGGCGGGAGCCGCAGGCGCGTGTCTCGGTGCCGGACGTCCGGCCCGTGGCGGTGGACATCGCGCACGCCTCGGACCGCGGCGCCCGGGGCGTCAACATCACCATCGACGACGGACCTGACCCGGTCTGGACGCCGCAGGTGTTGCAACTGCTGAAGGACAGCGGTGTGAAGGCCACGTTCTGCATGGTGGGTACGCAGGCCCAGGCACACCCGGACCTGGTCAAGGCGGTCGTGGCAGACGGACACCGGCTGTGCGACCACACCGTCTCGCACGACACCGCCATGGACACCCAGTCCGAGGCCTACCAGTCCAAGCAGATCCTGGATGCGGAACGCATGATCACCAAAGCGTCCGGCGGCGTCCGCCCGCAGTATTACCGGGCCCCGGGCGGTGCTTTCACTCCGTACAGCCGCCAGCTCGCCGCGTCCCGGGGGATGCGACCGCTGGGCTGGAACGTCGACACCAAAGACTTCGAGCGCCCCGGTGCGGCCGCCATGGTGGCCACCGTCAAGAGCGAGATCGCCAACGGGCCGACGGTCCTCTTCCACGACGCGGGTGGGGAACGCTCGCAGACCCTGGCCGCTCTGCGCGAGATCCTGCCCTGGCTGAAGCAGCAGGGGTACTCCTTCGGCTTCCCGGTGCGGTGAGCGGGGCGGTCAGGACCGTCCTTGGCGCATCAGCTCGCCGACGGAACCGCTGCCGTCGGTCGACTTCACACTCTGCACGGCTGGTGGGATCGGTGACGATCGGGCGCGCGGACAATGGGTCTGATTCCACTGCACTGACCTGCCACCCGCGCTGCTCCAAGCCGATGCGCACGACAGCGGCAATGTCCTCCATGCGATCGGGGTTCTCGGTCGCGACGTCGAGGTTCTGGCTGAGCCGGTCGACCAGGCCGTGCGCCTGGACCGCGTAGCCGCCGGTGAGCGCCCAGAGGGTATGCACCGCCTACGCCAAGCACGTCTGCAAGCAAGCGACGGTGCAGATCGGTGAGGTTCACGCTGCGGCCTGGGCGCTGTGAGCCAACTCGTCGAAGGAGCGTTCCCAGACTTCACGGACATCACGGCTGATTAGCGTGCGCAGTGTGGGCCACAAGCTGATGAGAAGGCCGTGATTGAGGTACTGGACCAGATCGTCGTGCTGGCCCTCGGCCAGGACGATGCGGTAGTAGCTCATCCGCAACCGGGGCTGGTCGCGTCGTTGCGAGCCGCTTCTCGGCTCGACCGACCCGCTTCTCCGAGGCCTCGCAGGCAGCGCCCGGGCGGTGTTGCGGGCGCAACAGGCTTGTCGACCGTAAGGGGCTGGACCCGGCTGTGGTCGCGGTGGAACCCCCGCTGAACCACGTTCCAGGCCGGCCATCCCTGTTGTGGGCAGATACAGGCCGTTCTGTTCCGAGTAAATCACCGGGCGGTTACGGAGGCCGAAGTGTCCCCAGCCGGGCCGACAACTCGTCTGCTGCGCAGGGCAATTACCGGACCATATGCCGATTGTGGCGTGCGTCACGTGCTGTGAGAGTGGGCGCCTCACGACAGGAACGAGGAGCCATGAGCACGGAGACCGGCGCGGGCGGCCGCAGGGCCGTCAGCGCGGATACGACCAGCACGCAGCCAGGCACGTCCGGCACACCCCAGGTCCAGCGGCTCAAGGCCAACTCCGTCGGCCTGGCCGGCGTCGTGTTCATGGCCGTGGCCACCGCTGCCCCCATCACCGCGATGACCGGCAACCTCCCCATAGCCGTCGGCTTCGGCAACGGCATCGGCGCCCCGGCCGGTTACCTCTTCGCGACCGTCGTGCTCACCATCTTCGCCGTCGGCTACGTGGCCATGGCCAAACGGATCACCGCCGCCGGCGCCTTCTACGGGTACATCTCGCACGGCCTCGGCCGGATCGCGGGCATGGCCTCCGGGATGCTCGCGGTCCTCGCGTACATCGTCTTCGAGGCATCGATCGTCGGCGTCTTCTCCTACTTCACCAAGACCACCGTCCACGATCAGCTCGGCATCGACCTGCCATGGATCGTCTACGCGGCCGCCATGCTGGCGATCACCGCCGCCCTCGCCCACTTCGACATCAACCTCACGGCCAAGGCCCTCGGCGTGATGCTCGTCGCCGAGATCGCCGTCCTCTTCGCCGTCGCAACCGCCGTGCTCATCGCGGGCGGCGGCCCGGACGGCATCCCGACCGAACCCCTCAACCCGAAGAACGCCTTCACCGGCACCTCCGCCGGACTCGGCCTCTTCTTCGCCTTCTGGTCCTGGGTCGGCTTCGAATCCACCGCCATGTACGGCGAGGAGTCCCGCGACCCGAAACGAGTCATCCCCAAGGCGACCCTGATCTCCGTCGTCGGCGTCGGCCTCTTCTACATCTACGTCTCCTGGATGACCATCGCCGGCAACGGCCTCACCAAGTCCGTGGAACTGTCCGCCTCCGCCAGCCCCCTCGACCTGTTCTTCGCGCCCACCCAGACTTTCATCGGCGCCTGGGCCGTCGACGCCTTCCAATGGCTGCTGCTCACCGGCTCCTTCGCCTGCGGCATGGCCTTCCACCAGTGCGCCGCCCGCTACCTGTACGCCATCGGCCGCGAGGGATTTCTGCACCCCGGACTCGGCCGCACCCACGCCAAGCACGGGTCCCCGTACGTCTCGTCCCTGGTCCAGACGGCCATCGCCACCGCCTTGGTCGCACTGTTCTGGCTGACGGGCCAGGACCCGTACATCCACCTCTACACGCTGCTCGCGATCCTCGGCACGATGGCGATCCTCATCGTCCAGACCCTGTGCTCGTTCGCCGTGATCGGCTACTTCCGCAAGAACCACCCCGAGGACCGGCACTGGTTCCGCACCTTCACGGCTCCGCTGATCGGCGGGATCGCCATGGCGGCCGTGGTCGTCCTGCTGCTGGTCAACATGAAGACCGCGGCCGGACTCGCCGCCGACTCGTTCTTCTTCACGCTGATCCCGTGGATCGTCGGGGTGGTGTTCTTCGGCGGGCTGGGACTCGGCCTGTGGCTGAAGTTCAAGGCCCCCGAGCGCTACGAGATCATCGGCCGCGTCGTCCTGGAAGACGCCGCCCAGCGCACCGACGCCCCCGCCCCCTCCGTCGCCACCATCTGAGAAGGAGCCACCGCCATGGCCCGTTCACCACTGATGCACGCGCTCCGGCAGCTCGCCGCCGAACACGCCGCCGCCCGCCGGCTCGACCTGCCCGTCGCCGAGGTCCGCGGCTCCACGCGCCGCCAACTCCTCGGCCGGGCCGCCGCCCTGGGCCTCGGTGCCCCCCTCGCCTCGTCGGCAGGCGCGACTGCCTACGCGGTCGAAGTCACCCCCGACAAGAAGCCTGTCGCCGCCGCCCGCGTGGCGATCGTCGGCGCCGGAATCTCTGGGCTGACCGCCGCCCTCACCCTCAAGGACGCCGGGGTGAACTGCACGCTCTACGAGGCCAACCCGAGCCGTGTCGGCGGCCGGATGTGGAGCCAGCGCTCACTGTGGGCGTACGGGCAGACCTCCGAGATCGGCGGCGAGCTGATCGACACCAGCCACAAGAAGATCCTGGAGCTGTGCCGTCGCTTCGGCCTGCCCACCGAGGACTTTCTCGGTGGCGGACCCAACGGAGCCGAGGAAGTCCTCTGGTTCAACGGCACCTACTACCCCCGCGTACAGGCCGACGAGGACTTCAAGGCCGTCTACCAGGCTCTGCGCCGTGACCTTCAGGAGGCGGGCGAGGTCTCCTGGAACTCGGCCACCCCTGCGGGGACCGCCCTCGACAACATGACCCTGTACCAGTGGATCGAGACCAGGATTCCCGGCGGTCACGGCTCGCAGCTCGGCCGTTTCATCGACGTCGCGTACAACGTCGAGTACGGCGCCGACACCGATCAGCAATCCGCGCTCGCGCTGGTTCTGCTGATGGGCTACCAGCCCAACCCCGGCAACTTCAACGTCTGGGGCCTGTCCAACGAGCGCTACCACATCACCGGCGGCAACGATCAGCTCCCGAACGCCATCGCCCAGGCCCTGCCCGCCGGCTCGATCGTGATGGGCCGAGAGCTGACCGCCGTACGCGTCGCCGCCGACGGCACGCAGACCCTGACATTCAACGACGCGGGCGCCACCCGGACCGTCGTCGCCGACCACACCATCCTGTGCCTGCCACTGCCGATCCTCCAGCGGATCGACCTCACCGGGGCCGGCTTCGACCCGCTGATGAAGAACCTGCTGCGCGACGCCCGGATGGGCTACTGCACCAAGCTCAACATGCAGTTCACCAGCCGCCCCTGGCGCGGCACCGGCACCTGGCCGGGGGTCTCCGCGGGAGACTGCTTCACCGACACCGACGTCCAGCAGACCTGGGACACCACCAAGGTCCAACCGGGCAACGCGGGCATCCTGCTCCAGTACGGCGGCGGCAGCCTGGCCGGCTCGCTCACTCCGGCAAGCCCCTTCGCCACCGATTCCGACCCCTACGTACGCGCACTCGCGGGCCGGATGCTCACGGGTATCGACGCCTTCTTCCCCGGCACGAAAGCCGCCTGGACCGGGCGCGCGCAACTCTCGGCCTGGCACCGCTACCCGTACTCCCTCGGCGCGTACTCGTACTGGCCGACCGGCTACCTTCACAAGTACGCCAAGTACGAGGGAACCGCACAGGGCCGTATCCACATCGGTGGCGAGCACTGCAGCTATGACTTCCAGGGCTTCATGGAAGGCGGCGCGACCGAGGGCGAACGGGCGGCAAGAGAGGTCATCACCGCCCTGACCTGACACAGGTCGTACCGGGTCAGGAGACGCAGGCGAAAGGCACACGGCTCGGCTCTCCAGGTGCCGCCCGGTGTCCAATCTGACGTGCCGTAAGGGCAGTTATGGCACGCAAATGGCACGGCGACCCAGAAAGGTCTAGACGACAAACAAGCCCCAGGCCTCTGACCTGGGGCTTTCATATGGAGCGGGTGACGGGAATCGAACCCGCACTCTGAGCTTGGGAAGCTCATGTTCTACCACTAAACTACACCCGCGCGGCAGCCCGTTGACCGGTGCTGCACCATCGCACACTCTACCCCATCCCGGCCTTCCGGTGCATTCACCGCAGGGCGGCTCCGGGTGTCCACCGGGTGTGCGGGGGAGTGGGGTGTGGGCGTAGCGTGCGGGTCGGAGTGCCGCTTGTTGTGGCGTCCTGTTCATCCCCTAATGTGGCTTTCTTGGCCACGTTTTTTGGGAAGGGACTTGAGGACTTGATGGAGCCCACCGTCGTCCGCTGTGCCGAAGGGCACGTGTTCAGCACCACATCGTTTCCGCTGCAGCAGCTCGGCGCGGGGCGGATCGGCCCAGGACGGCTCATCCGATGTCCGCGCTGCGCGCGGCTGAGGCATGCCGTGCCCGTGGGGTCCGAGCAGCGGTAGCGCTGCGTGTGGGAGGCGCGCGGGGGCTGTCCGATTGGGGCGGGCCCGTGCGCCCCGCGTATCCTCGGTGCGTGCTTCTCTCAGACAAGGACATCCGGGCCGAGATCGATGCCGGACGCGTACGGATTGATCCTTACGACGCATCGATGGTGCAGCCCTCCAGCATCGATGTGCGCCTCGACCGCTACTTCCGGGTGTTCGAGAACCACCGCTACCCCCACATCGACCCTGCCGTGGAGCAGACCGACCTGACCCGGCAGGTCGAGCCCGAGGGCGACGAGGCGTTCATCCTGCACCCGGGTGAGTTCGTCCTCGCGTCGACGTACGAAATGATCACGCTGCCCGACGACCTGGCCTCGCGCCTGGAGGGCAAGAGCTCGCTCGGGCGGCTGGGGCTCGTGACGCATTCGACCGCGGGGTTCATCGACCCGGGGTTCTCCGGTCACGTCACCCTGGAGCTCTCGAATGTGGCGACTCTGCCGATCAAGCTGTGGCCCGGGATGAAGATCGGGCAGCTCTGCATGTTCCAGCTGAGTTCGGCCGCCGAGTTCCCGTACGGCTCCGAGCGGTACGGGTCGCGTTACCAGGGGCAGCGCGGGCCGACGGCCTCGCGGTCCTTCCTCAATTTTCATCGGACACAGGTGTGATACCGGGTATGAGTGACGCAGACGTACGAGAGAACCTTACGTACGACCGGTTCGGGATCGCGGTGCGCGAGCTCGCGCAGACCATCGCCGACGACGGGTACGAGCCCGACATCGTGCTCAGCATCGCCCGCGGCGGGGTTTTCGTCGCCGGTGGGCTCGCGTACGCGCTGGACGTGAAGAACATCCACCTCGTGAACGTGGAGTTCTACACCGGCGTCGGGACCACGCTGGAGATGCCCGTCATGCTGGCCCCCATGCCGAACGTGATCGACTTCAGCAACAAGAAGGTGCTGATCGCCGACGACGTCGCCGACACCGGCAAGACGCTGAAGCTCGTGCACGACTTCTGTCTCGACCATGTCGCCGAGGTCCGCAGCGCGGTCGTCTACGAGAAGGCGCACTCGCTGGTGAAGTGCGAGTACGTGTGGAAGCGCACCGACGAGTGGATCAACTTCCCCTGGTCTGTGTTGCCTCCATGCCGTAAGTCTGGCACACCCGTCACGCCATCGCGCGAAGCTCTCTGAAACTCGGCTGACCTGGCATTTCCGCACGCGATGCTGCCCCGCACGGTGTATCGGGCGGGGCAGCGCCGTGGGCGTAATCGGGGCTAGCGGTCGGCCCGTAGATCGTTGACGAAGGCTGCCCATGATGCGGCGGGGAAGATCAGGGCGGGGCCTTCGGGGGCCTTGCTGTCTCGCACGGGGACGATGCCGGTGAAGTCGTCCGCCACTTCGACACAAGCGCCGCCGTTCCCGTCGCTGTAGGTCGACTTACGCCACCGTGCGCGGGAAAGGTCGGGGGTGGTGCTCATCTGGTGTACTCCTCCGTCACCGATTCAAGCAGGGTTAGGGACGCTTCCGGCGACAGTGCGGAGGCCCTGGCCAGATCGTAGGACAACATGCAGGCATCTAGCGTCTCCTGCTTGTCCATGACTTGCCCTCCGTGTGGGCCCTCGATGTAGGCGAGCGGGGGAGTGTCTGCGAAGCGCATGATGATGAGCTGCCCTGACAGCAGAGGGTGGGCGCCAGCGCTGTACGGCAGAACCTGCACGACTGCGCGGCGTGCCCGGATCACGTCGCTGACGTGCGACAGCTGGCCGCGCATGACCTTGGGCCCTCCGATGGGACGGCGCAACGCCGCCTCGTCCAAGATGACCAGGAGCTTCGGCCCGGTGGGGTTGTGGAGGGTATCGGCCCGCTTGATACGAGCGGCCACCAACTCTGCTATCTCTTCGTTCGTACGGAAGGGGCCGGATGCGCGCGTGATTTCCTCCGCGTATTCCTGTGTCTGGATCAAGCCGGGGATCAGTGCGGCTCCGTACCAGTCGATGCGCTGCGCGGTCGGTTCAAGAGCGGCGACGGCTGCGAAGTAGTCGGCTAGCTGCGACTCCTCCTCTGTGCGCTCGGCCATGCGGTACACCCTGACCAGGTGTCCGTCTGCGCTCAAGGCGTCGTCCAGTCGCTGTACGAATTCGAGATCGTTAGGCGTTCGGAACGCTGTCTCAAGGTGGCTGATGTACTGCGGCGATACGAAGACGAGCTTCCCCAGTGGCCCCTGTTTCAGCCCTGCGGCCTCGCGTAGCCGACGCAGCTCCGACCCGAAGAACTTCCTCGGATTGGCTGTCCCGTCCAGGTCTCTTTCGTTCGGGTGTGCCACCGCGCAACGCCCTTCTTCATACGGCGAGTTGTATGAACGTCTGCCCTGTTCAGAGTACCGCCGCCAGGGTCAGGGTGTGAGTAGGTAACTACTGAGAGCGCACGAGCGGAAGGCGGCGGCGATCATGGCGGACTATGTGGCCCGAGTAGGTGGAACAGCTGACGACGTAGCGGACATGGCCGCTCTGGTAGAGGCCGGTGGTTTCTGGCGGATGGCCCCGGAGCAGGTACCCCGGACCTACGCGGAGCCGTTCAGGAGGTGGCTCGCATGATCGCTGGAGAGCCCTCAGACCCCCCGTACGTCCCGAGGGAAGGGGAGTTGACCACGGACGCGCGGACGGGACGTGTGGGGACCGTGACGGGGTGGGACGGAGCCCTGCTCACTCTCAAGGCTCCCGATGGTGACGAGTGGCAGACGGCATCATTCCGTCGTCCGACCAGCTGTGAGCGCCTGGTGCCCCGCGTCGCTGAGGCCAACCGGGACAGTCGATGGGGGCTGGGGCTGGGGCGGCTGTGAGCGTTCGTGAGGTGCACGCCTATGCCGAATGGCGGCTCGGTGCGGACAACCGGGAAGGCGTGCCGGTCGCGATCTTCCAAATCATGTGCATGACGTGCCACGACATGTCGGCTGCTGCCGACAACGACGGTTCTCCGCAGCAGACTTGGGCGCTTGATCACACTGGCAGCAACCCGCATCACCGGGGATTCAAGCTGATGACTGAGACCTACTGGCGGGTGGAACCCGGCCGGGGCAACCCGTATCAGGAGGTTGAATCGTGAGGCGTTTAGCGGCCTACGTGTGCCGGTTCGCCGGCCCTCTGCTGATCATCGCTATCAGCGGCTCGTGCGGCTTCGTGATCGGCGCGACGCTCGCGCACCCATAAGCCCCCGCTCTGGTCGCGGGAGCCCCCAGGAAGACCCCGTTACCCGGCGGGGTGGGGCTCACCCGGTTCCCCCGCCGCGTGGCCAGAGCGGGCACAGAGGCCCCCGTTCCGGCTGGCGAACCCTGGACAGGTCGAGTGCCGGAGCGGGGGCCTCCTCCATGCCCACTGATTCACCGCGGCTTACTCGTCGAGGTAGAGCAGCGCTGTGATCGTCTTCTTGCACACGTCGCAGTGCATCGGTGCTTCGATGCTGGCCAGGTCGCATTCGATGGACGTGATGCGGTCCACGACCCCGGTTTCGGCCTCGCCCTGCCAGGCTTCATGCCACCGTGCGGTGTTGTCCTGGAGCCGCGACACGTAGCCGTGCGTCATCTCGTAGAACGCCCGGACGCCGTGCTCCTTCATGTAGCCCCAGTTGAATTCGAGGCTGCGGAGCACGACGGGGAACGGGTGGAGAGCTTGAGTTCGGCCCCACGTCTCCAGCACGTCCTGAACGTCCAGCCTGGTGGCTCGCTCGTTCAGGACGTCCCACATGCCGGATGCGTCATAGTCGCTGAGTACCTGGTCGAGGATGCCCGCGCAGCGACGAAGGTTCGCCTTCTTCGCGTCGAACACGTGAGAGACCTCGGCGTGCGTCTCGTCGGTGGGTTCCTTGCGTGCCTTGCTGATGGCGCGGGTCAGTTCCGTGCTGAGGGCTGCCTCGTCACAGAGTGAGTCCCCGAAGCTGAGCCAGGGGTCCGGAAACCCCTGTTCGGCCGTGATCTGGAAAATGCGATCGCCTTGCGTTCCCATCCGTTCCTCCTCGGAACTAGTCGGCAGCGGAACGGGTCCGCTGCGCGTCAACTGGATGGTGCGCACCGCCGGAAGAGGTCTTCGGCGGCCTCATCGAACGGGACCTGGACCTGTTCGCCGCTGTCCATGTCCCGCAGCGTGACCGTACCGGCTTCGCGTTCCGTTGCGCCGTAGATCACGCAAAAACGGGCCCCCTGGTCGCTGGCCCACTTCATCTGTTTGGCGAACTTCCCACTTGACCCGAGATAGACACCTGTGCGAACTCCGGCACGGCGGATTTGGGCCGCCAATCCGAAGCTGTCGGCGGCCTGCTCCTCACCCATGACCGTGACGGCCACGTCGATCTGCGCGTACGGGGCTTCCTCCGCCTGTGAGAGCAAGGGCAGGATGCGTTCGATGCCCAGCGATCCGCCGCAGGCAGGGGAGTCCTTGCCTCCCAGACGCCCGATAAGGCTGTCGTACCGACCTCCGGATGCGATCGACCCGGGCACGCCGGGGGCGACTACCTCGAAGATGATGCCGGTGTAGTAGTCGAGTCCGCGCACGAGGTTTGGCGTGAAACCGATCCGCTCGGACGGGATCGTGTCCTTGGTCAGTTCCAGTAGTTGGTCCACCTCGGCCAAGCCAGCCTGACCGGTTTCGCTGGACTTCAGCCGGGCCCGGACACGCTCGACGGCATCGGGTGCGGTGAGATCGTCGACCAAGCCCTGAGCCATCTCCTGTGACAGGCGGCGACTGGCTACCAGCTCTCCTACAACGGCTTCCGGAGAGAGCTTGTCGAGCTTGTCGAGCGTGATCAGGGCACCGGAACCGAGCTCGTCCGGAACCTCGTACGCCTCTAGCAGGCCGAACAGGGCGTGCCGGGAGTTCACCAGAAAGCGGAACTCCGGCACGCCGAGTGCGTCGAGCGCGTCGTGCAGCGCCAGGACCACCTCGGCGTCGGACAGAGGTGAGGATGAGCCCACGATGTCCAGGTCGCACTGGACGAATTCGCGGAACCGCCCCTTGCCCGGCCGGTCCGCTCGCCATACCGGGGCGATGGCGTAGCGCTTGTACGGCGAGGGGAGCTGACTGCCGTAGGCCGCTGCCGCGCGGGCCAAGGGAACGGTGAGGTCGTAGCGCAAGGCGAGATCAGCCTCTCCTGTGGCTTCGTGCTCGCCACGCCGGAGAATCTTGAAGATCAGCTTGTCGCCCTCGTCTCCGTACTTGCCGGTGAGCACGTCCAGCCGCTCGAATGCTGGGGTCTGGAGCGGCTGGAAGCCGTAGAGGGCGAACACGGTGCGGATGGTCGCGAAAGCGCGCTCGCGCCTTTCGTACTCGGCGGCGAGGAAGTCGCGGGTCCCGGATGCGGGGTCGAACTGCTTCAAGGAGGCCATGCGGGCCATATTCCCGGACGCCAGTGGTCGAGGGCAAAACCCTTCGAGTGGTGTCTCGTCCGCATCCTCGATGCCGCACTCGACCGCGCGGCCGGCTGGAGCGGGCTTTGGCCGGTGTCCTGTTCGGGCTGGGGTCGGGCGTGGACAGGGGGCCATACGCTTCCCGGCAACCTGGGCAGGCTTCGTCCCTGCCCTGACGGGCACCCCCACCCGTCAGCCACGACGCTCCCGCGCTGTGAAGATTGCCCGTCACGTGGCCCACCCGCGCCACGGCGGACCTGTGCCACCCTGCTTGCTTTTGGCTTGGGCAGATGGAGAGAGCGACGTCACGGGGCCCGAGGGCTCTCGGCCGGTCAACTCCTTTGTTGGCGCTGCGTGTCGGATCGCTCGGTCCGTCGTTAATGCTGGTGCGTGCACAACGCCTGCCCGGCGCGCTTTCCCTCGGAGGTCGGGTGGACAACTGACGGCCCCGAATACTGCGCTTTGCCTGCCCGGCCGCGTGGTGTTCGGGGCTTTCGGCTGCCTGAGGCCACCGCGGATTCTGCTTGGTGCTGGCCACCTGAACTGTGCGCCTGGTCGTGGAGCCTGCGTAGGTCGCTGTCGTGGGCTGGGGCCTGGTGGTGCCTGCTGCGGGATGGTCGGCTTTGCTTCCTGGGCTCTGTCGGATCGCTCCTCTGGCCTTGCGCGCTGAGTGGACGGGGCCGCCGGAGCGGTGGCGGAGACATGGAGCGTCGGCGGCCTTGGGCCGCCAGCGCGCGCGGCCCGCGTAGCGGGCCGCCTTGATCCAGTAAAGAAACTCTGAACAGCTCTGCTGCCGCTCCGTCCTGGCCCGGTGCTGCGGAGCATTCCGGCGCTGCCTCCTCGCGCCTGCCGCCCAATTCCCGTATGGGCTGATCTATGCAGGATTACGCCGTTCTGTCTCGCGGATCGTCGGAAATTATCCACAGGTCCGCCATTGCAAGATCGTCCTCATGGGTCAGGCGGAGTTTTCCCCGGCGCGGCAGGTGTGCGCTCGAATCGGCTCCGGCCCGAGATGGGACAGGGGAGTTGGGCTGCGCGACCGCCTCTTGGGTGCCTGCGGATCGGGCTTCGCCGTGGCTCGGAAGTTGTCCACAGGGGGAGGTGTCCGCCTCGGGTGACCTGATGACTCCGGCGCTGACACAGAAAGGCCCCGAATGTGATCTACAGCACAAGTGTCACACCCTGGCGAATTCCGACACCTGTAGCAGATGAATCCCCTGCTGTGTTCAGTGCCGGGGGTGGCGGGGCGTATGTGACGTGCCGTCAGAAAAAAGAATCGGGCCGATGTCTGAATCGGCCTCCGAAATGAGCTTGGTCCTGGTGAGAGGCGAAAATCGGAGGGGGTGTGATGGGCGTCACAAAGGTTGCGGGGGGTGCGGTGTCACATCCGGGCCTTTCTCGCCCCCCTTTCCTGGGTGGGCGGAAAACTCGGCCTGCCGTTCGGGTGCTGGTGGAGGCCCTAGCGCACGATCGCCGGTTAGCCAAACCGGCGTTTCTCCAGACCATGGAAAGACCGGGAGGTGAGGGAGTGGAGCGGTTCGTGTGGCGGGATGCGTGGGCGGTTGGTTTCACCGCTGGGCGGGAGGGTCGGAAGCCTCGTCCCGTCAGGCGGGATGGGCCGTTGTCCGGGCTCGGGTGGTCCGTGAGGCTGCGGAAAGGCCGTACGTGCCGGGTGGCGCGGGGTGGCTTGCGCGGCTGGGGTGCGGCTTGCCCGGCGGGGCCTGCGGGGCTTGCCCGGCGGGGGTGTCCGGTCTGCCGGATGAGATGGGCAAGCCCTCGGAGCGACGTGGGCAAGCGCTGGGCAATACCCGGCGTGCTTGATGGATGAAGACGAAGTGCGGCACGACATGAACGGGGAAGTCATGAACAGGCAGGAAGCCGCGGCGGTAGAGGATGCGCTGACGGCGCTGTGTGCCGAAGTGGCCGGGCTGTATGAGCTGTTCGCTGCGACGAGAGCGGGCGGTGTTACTTCTGGTGCTCGGTCGAGTCGTCGGGCAGGTGCGCTTGCCGCTCACTCAGAACGAGTTCCTTCAGCGCGGCAACCTGCTCGGTGAGTGCCTTTATCCCGGCCATCAGCACGTTGTACTCCTCGCTGCGCAGGGGGCCCGGTGCGGGGTCGAACTCATCGGCCCCCGCCGTGCCGGCCTCTTCGTCGTCCGGGGCGGCTGTCTTCACGAAGCTGCCCCGGCCCTGCACCGAGTAGATGTGCCCTTCGCTTTTCAGCAGCCGTAGGGCGTTCTGCACGGTGGAGCTGGCGATGCCGTAGCGCTCTTGCAGGGTCCGCGACGAAGGCAGCTTGTCGCCGGGCTTGAGGCGGCCGGACGTGATCTCTTCCCGGAGGAGTTCGGCGGCCTGGAGGTATGGGGGCCGGTCGTCGGCCTCAAAGTCCAGTGTCATGCCCGCAGGATACGGGCGCACCCGCTACGTGGCGACACACTCGCGCCACCTGGTCGCCCCCTGTAGTGCATCACTCCATGACTCAACTGTTGCGCAACACGCACTGATGTGGCACGGTTGTGATCCGGGCCGAACAAGCGGTCCGGACGAAGTAAGGAAGTAACACCCATGGCGCGTATTCGCGTTGGCCTGCTGGAGTCCACGTCGTTCATGGTCGGCACGCTGCCGATCCCGAAGTACGCCGATCAGGAGAAGACGCAGTTCGCTCTCGACCGTGAGACGAACCAGCGGCTCTTCACGGTGACGGTGTTCCTGATGGAGGAGGACCGGGCGGAGGCCATGAAGATCACCGTTGCGGCGGACGGCCTGCCGGACGGTCTCAAGCCGGGTCTGCCGGTGCGGCCCGTCGAGCTGTTCGCCACCCCGTGGGCCCGGATCTTTAACGGCTCCCTGTCGGACGGCATCGCCTACCGGGCGGCGTCCCTGGAACTCCTGATCCCGGCTGCGGCCGAGGCTGCCAAGAAGCCTTCCGCGTGAACGGCCCCGGCGGGTCGCATGTCTGTCTCGATCCGCAGTACTGCATGACGACCTGTCGGGCCTACCCGGTGCCCCGTGTGGGCCCGGACTCCCGGTTCACCGAATGCGCGGTGAACGCCGTGGCCGCCGTACTCGTCGGCCACGGCTACCCGCCGGTGACCAACATCTGGGACTGGTCTGACCTCGAAATGGCCCTGGCGGCCTTCCTCTACGAACCCAAGGAAAACGAATGACCGTGCAGGAATTGAACGGCTACGCCCCCCTGGTGGTGGTAGCGGCCCTGACCCTCATCGCCGTCTGGGCGGTGGTCTGGATCGTCCGCTACGCGATGGCGGACCCGATGATGCGGGCCAGTATCCGCCAAGCTGTGCGAGTGCGCCGGACCTGGAAGCGCCTCGCCCCGATGGCCGGTCTGTCGGTCACCGACAAGACCCCGACCGCGCTGGCGGCGTTCTCCACCGCTGAGGGCAAGACGCCGAAACCACGGGTACTGATCCCGGCCCTGAAGGTGCAGCCGGACCGGTTCGGGATCGTGGCGCGGGCCAACTGCCTGCCCAAGGTGAGCCTGGAGGAGTTCCAGAAGGCCGCCCCCTACCTGGCGGACGCGTGGCGCTGTGAGCGGGTTTCGGTGCTCCCGGACGGCCCCGGACAGGTCATCATCCGGGGCGTGCGCGTGGACCCGCTCACCACCCGGACCGAACACGTTCCCACTGGCGCGGTGCCGAAGAAGGCTGCCGTATGGGATCTCGGGGTGGACGAGTACGCCCAGCCCGTGGCGGTGGACCTCTCCCAGGTACCGGGCGTGACCGTGGCCGGCCTTCCGGGTTACGGCAAAACCTCCCTCATCAACCGCCTGATCTGCGACTGGGCGCCTTCGCCCGCCGTGCAGTTCGTCGGCTTCGACGGCAAGGTGTCCAAGGCGCACGAGGGGGACTACGCGGACCTGGTCAAGCGCATGTTCGCCTTCGTCGGGGACGACCTCGAAGAAGCCAACGGGGAGTTGAACCGCTTGGTGGAGCTGCGCCGGGCCCGCTCGTCCTCGATCCGCAGCGTGCTGGGCGTCAAGAGCATGTGGGAGGTCGGCCCGTCCGAGAAGTGGCCGCTGGTGGTGGCGGTCATGGACGAAGTCCACACCTACTTCCGCGACTACAAGGGCAACGACCCCAAGACCAAGAAGCTCGCGGCGCTGGCGGCGGAGAACGCCCGGCTCGTGGAAGACCTGGTAAAGAAGGGCCGGTCGGTGGGCATCCTCGTCATCCTGGCCACCCAGAAGTCCACCGGTGACGCCATCCCCACCTTCATCCGCGACGTGTGCCCCATCGGCTTGTCCTTCGCGCAGAAGACCGCTGAGGCCGCTGTGGCCGCGCTGGGGGAGGACATCCGCAACTGGGACGACGCCAACCCGATCAACCTCCAGAACCCCGCCTATGTCGGCGTCGCCTCGATGAGTCACCAGTCACGCCCCGGCTTCACCCGCATCAGGACCCCCTACGTCGCGGACGCGGACGCTGCCCGCATTGCGGAGGACACCGCCCATCTCACCCGCAACCCCATGGATCTCCTTATCGCCCACACGGGCCTCAGTCTGTCCAAGGCCGACGACGTGTCCGTCCTCTTCGGAGACGAACCCAACGCGGCCTGACCCCAACACCCGTGCACGCACAAGTCACTTGAAGGGAGGTGAACACTCATGAAAGAGGACCGGATCACTCAGCGCACGGTGACCGTGGTCATGGTCGTTATCGCCGCCCTGGCGTTCGTCTTCTCCTTCGGCAACGTCTGGGCCCTGGCCCTACGCCTCGGCGTCCCCGGCCCCATCGCACCGCTGATCGCCCCGATGGTCGACCTGTCGGTAGTCGGCCTCCTGGTCGCCCTGCGCTACCTCTCCCTGCGCGGCGTCCCGTCCGAGGAGATGAAAGCGGCCACCCGGCTGATGCACGTCTCCGGGCTGCTGACCCTGGCCCTCAACATCGCGGAGCCCATCGCCGCCGGACACTACGGACGCGCCGCCGTGGACGCCGTCGCCCCACTCCTCCTCCTCGGCTGGGGCACCGTCGGCCCCGGCCTCCTGCGCCACTTCCACACCGTGGCCACCGCCAACACAGCACCCGCCCCAGCCCCGGCCCCGGTCGAGACGGCTCCCGACTCGGCCCCTGCCCCGACCCCCGCCGTGAAGGACGCGCCGGTACCCGTAACCGTCCCGGCTCCCGCCCCGGCCGCGCCGATTGCTGCCGCACCTGCGGTGAAGGTCCCTGAGCCGCTTCTCGACGAAGCCCGCTCCATCGCCGCCTCCCACCACACGGAGCACGGCGAGAACATCACCGCCGCCCAGCTCAAGCGGCGCCTCGGCGTCGGCCTCCCCATGGCCAACGCCCTGCACACCGCTCTGTCGGCCTGACCCCCGGCCGGCACTCCCCACACGTCCCATCACCCCTGCCCGACCGGGCCCGATCCGCCATGCCTCCGGGCAGCAACCGGCCTTTTCGCCAAAGCCGGTTGCTGCCCGGAGGCCCACCCACCCTCATCCCCCCGAAAGGACCCCGCAAGATGGCCCGCCGCCTCGACCTGCGCCACGTGATCAGCCCTGCCGTGCGGGACCTGGTGGAGCTGGCCGACCTCACCGACTTCGACCGCGTCACCGAACAGGTCCGCAACCTGCGCGGCTGCACCCGCCCCGTCAACCTCGTCGGCTGGACCGCCACCACCGACCAGACGGCCAAGACTGTTCTGCGCTCCTACTCCACTGCCGATGAACCCACCGGGCGGCTCCTGACCGCGTGCGGCAACCGCCGCTCCTCACGCTGCCCGGCCTGCTCCCGCCTCTACGCCGCCGACACCTACCACCTGATCAAAGCCGGACTCTCCGGCGGCAAAACCGTCCCCGCAACCGTCCGCACCCACCCCCGCGTCTTCGCCACCCTCACCGCCCCCTCCTTCGGCCCCGTCCACAACCGCCCCACCGGCCGAGGCGACCACCCGCGCTGCCGCTGTGGCACCCATCACGCCGAAGATGCCGCCGTGTTGGGGATGCCATTGAAGCCGAAGGAGTACGACTACACCGGGGCGGTGCTCTGGAACGCCCATGCCGGGGCGCTGTGGGCCCGCTTCACCACCTACCTCCGCCGCGAACTCGCCGCCCACCTGCGCATGACCCAGAAGGCCCTGAACGCGGCGCTGCGGATCTCCTTCGCCAAGGTTGCCGAGTACCAGAATCGCGGGCTGGTTCACTTCCACGCCGTGATCCGCCTCGACGGTCCCGACGGCAGCAGCCAGTCCCCGCCGGACTGGGCCACCGTCGAAGCACTGACGCACGCGATCAAGAAGACGGCGCAGAAGACCTTCCTCACCGTCGCCTCCGATGCCGTCGGCGAACGCAAGATTCGGTGGGGCGCAAGGATCGACGTCCGCGAGATCACCGCCTTCGGTGACGGCGACCTCTCAGACCAGAAAGTCGCGGCCTACGTCGCCAAGTACGCCACCAAGAGCGCGGAGGGCTCCGGCACCGTTGACCGCTCCCTGGTCTGCCACCCCTGCGGCGGACGCGGCTACCTGCGCGGCCCCGACACTTTCCGCGATCTGTGCACCGACTGCGACGGTACCGGGCAGGCCGAACCGCTCAAAGATCTCCCGGTTCGGCAGCACGTACGGCAGATGATCCGCACCGCGTGGGCGCTGGGCCACCTGCCGGAATTCGCGGAACTCAAGCTCTGGAAGTGGGCCCACATGCTCGGCTTCCGCGGCCACTTCTCCACCAAATCCCGCGCCTACTCCACCACCCTCGGCGCACTGCGCGACGTCCGCCGCACCTGGCGCACTGCCCAAGCCGAGCAATCCCGCGCCCGTGCCGGCCTCCCCGCCCCGGACGAAAACACCGTCCTGGTCACCGAATCCTCCTGGCAATACCTCACCTCCGGCTACCGACCAGGCGAAGAACTCCTCGCCGCTCAAATCCGCCACGACATCGCTCAAGCCCGCGACCAAACCGAACGCGCCAAGACAGAAGGAGAGGTCTGGCAGTGACGACCGTGATCGCACCCGTCCGGGAGAGGCTGAGCGGCAACATCGATGGTGGGGCACGGAACCACGTCACACCCGATGAGACAACCGAGGCGGCGTGGTTGCGTCGGCACCTCGCCGGTGCCCCCGAACGCGACGAAGAGTGGATACGCCGCGCCCTGGGGTCTATCAGGATTCAGGTGTGGTTCGTCTGTTTGGCCTACAGGTTTTTCGGTGGGCTGTTCGGTCTACACCCGTCCGGCGGTGAGGCGGCCGTCGAAGAGGACGTCGAACTCGTTCAACGCCGACTTCCAGCGGTTGTTCCAGCGCTGGCGGCCGCGGCCGGTGGGGTCCAGGGCGAGGGTGGCGAGGTAGAGGCGCTTGAGGGCGGCGGTCTCGTTGGGGAAGTGTCCGCAGGCCTGGGCCGCGCGCCGGTAGCGGGCGTTGAGGGACTCGATCGCGTTGGTGGTGTAGACGACCTGCCGGATGGCGTCGGGAAGGCCGAGGAAGGGCACGAACTCGCTCCAGGCCCGCTCCCAGGTCCCGGCGATCGAGGGGTAGCGCTTGCCCCACTTGTCGTCGAAGTCCGTCAGCCGTGTCCGGGCCTCGTCCTCGTTGACGGCGGTGTAGACGGGCTTGAGGTCGCGGGCGACTTCGGCCCAGTCGCGGCGCGAGGCATAACGCAGGCTGGCACGCAGGAGGTGCACCACGCAGGTCTGGACCACGGTCTGGGGCCAGACTGCGTTCACTGCGTCAGGCAGGGCGCTGAGCCCGTCGCAGACCAGCATCAGCACGTCACGGACGCCTCTGTTCTTGATCTCGGTCAGCACCGTCTGCCAGTATTTGGCGCCCTCGCCGCCGTCCCCGGCCCACAGCCCGAGGATCTCGCGATAGCCGTCGGCGGTGACCGCGACGGCCACGTAGATGGGCCGGTTGGCGACAGAGCCGTCCCGGATCTTCACGTGCACGGCGTCGATGAAGATGACCGGGTAGACCGAGTCCAGCGGCCTCGTGCGCCACTCTGCCATCGATTCCAGGGCCTTGTCGGTGATCGTGGAGATGGTCTCCTTTGTCGTCGTCATCCCGTACGTCTGGGCGAGATGGGAGACGATTTCACCGGAGGTCAGTCCCTTCGCGGTCAGCGAGAGCACCAGGTCGTCCAACGCCCCGGTGCGGCGGGCGTACTTGGGCAGCATCCGGGGCTGGAAGGTACCCAGCCGGTCTCTGGGGACCTGCACCGTGACAGCACCGACCTCCGTCATCACCTTCTTGGCCCGGTACCCGTTACGGGTGTTGCCACCCGAGCGCGACCCGCGTCCACCGACCCGGCCGGCCTCCACGGCCAGATGCTCGTCCATCTCGGCTTCCAGAGCGGACTGCATCAGGTGCTGGGCCAGCTCCGGCAACAGGCCGCCCTCGCCCATCAGCCGCAGTCCCTCTCCGCGGACCTTCTCGGCCGCGAGCGCGGCCAGCTCCTCCAGCAGCTCGCTGGACAGACCGTTGTGCGATACCGGCATCGACTTCACGTCGGCACCCTGAGCGCCATCGCCGACCTCGGCAAGCGACACGCCGTCGACGCCCTCGATCAGGTGATCAGTCGTCGTACTCATCAGGCTCACTCCTTCGGGGAGACCCACACCTGATTCATGACACTCCCCACTCCCCTGCTGCTTCAAGGCAGGAGCTAGTGCTGCTCCGCGCAAGTTCGTGGAGGGGTGTTCAGGTGTCGAGGTAGAGGTGGCAGGCGCAGTCGAGGGCTTCTTCGGGTGAGCCTGCGGGGAGGCCGCTGGGCAGGATGTTGTCTTCGTAGCCGTCTCGGCTGGCGAGGTAGAGGGCGAAGCCCCACGTGTGCAGGACGCCGGTGAAGCGCAGGCGGCACAGTGGCAGGCACTCGCCGTCCGTCAACTCACCCTCCACGTAGGCGAATCCGGCCCGGTAACGGACCTTCACTCCGGCGAGCTGGGGCCAGCGGTTGCGGGCGTGGTCGTTCAGGCGCTGACGCAGGGAGTGCTGCATCGATTCCGGCGGGTTCTTCGGCACGGGACCCATCCTGCACGCCCTTCCCCGCGATGCGCCATGATCACCGGCAGATCGCAGGGGAGGCGAGGGGATCGGTGCTGGTAGCGGAGGCAGTCGCAATCGTGCTGGACGACGACGAAGGGGTACGGGATCGGCTGGTGCGGGCGGCGTCGTCGGTGACAGCACAGGTGCGTCAGGCCCTGCGGGCGCGGATCGTGCTCGCCGCGGCGGACGGGCTGACCAACGGGAGCATCGCCCGTGAGCTGGGGATTTCGGTGAACACGGTCCGTAAATGGCGGGGCCGGTTCGCGGCGGGCGGACTTCAGGGCCTGCTGGACGCGCAACGTTCGGGGCGCCCTCGTACCTACGGGAGCGAGGTGCGGGTCGCGATCGTGGCAGCGGCCACCAGTGCCCCGCCTCATCCGGAGTCGACCTGGTCACACCGCACGATCGCCGCCCAGGTGGCGGGCACCGTGTTCGCGAAGATATCCGCCTCTCAAACCGGCCGGATTCTGGCTGACCTGGACCTCAAGCCGCACCGGGTGCGTGGCTGGCTCACCCGCCGTGACAGCCCCGACTTCTGGGAGCGGGTCGCCGATGTGTGCAGCCTCTACCGCAATCCGCCCGAGGGAGCGGTGGTTCTGTCCATCGACGAGAAGACCGCGATCGCCGCCCGCTCCCGCAGGCACCCCGGCGTCCCGGCCGCACCGGGCCGGGATGTCCGCGAGGAGTTCGAATACCGCCGGCACGGCACCGCCTCCATAGTGGCGGCCATGGACATACGCACCGGCGAGGTGCTGAGCGAGCCGATCGTCCGGAACAACGCGGTCACCTTCACCGCCTTCCTTGCCCGGCTCGATGCGGTCATCGAGCCCGGAAAGGAGATCCACGTGGTGCTGGACAACGGCTCCTCCCACACCGCCAAACACACCCGGAAGTGGTTCCAAGCTCATCCGCGCTGGCGCGTGCACTTCACCCCGCCGCACGCATCCTGGCTCAACCAGGTGGAACTGTTCTTCTCCGCCCTGACCCGCCGGGTCCTGCGGCACGGCGACTTCTCCAGCCGCGACGACCTGATCGACAAGATGGACCACTACGTCATCGCGCACAACGAGAAGGCCAAGCCCTACCGCTGGACCTACGACGGCACCCCGCTCAAGACCTCCTGATCAACACCCCTCCACGAACTTGCGCGGAGCAGCACTAGTGCCGGATCAGGCAACGTTTGCCCTGTCGACGACGGCGCGTAGGCGTTGGTCGTCGGCGTGACGGTTTCGCCAGATGATGTAGCGGCGGATCATGCTGCCCTGTTCTTTGTGGTCGGCGTGGTCCGTGCCGTCGAGGGTGAAGTAGCGCAGGGCCGTGAACTGGGCCTCAATGCGGTTGAGCCAGGAGCTGTTGGTCGGGGTGTAGGCCATCTCGACGTTGTGCGCCGCAGCCCAGGTGCCGACCCGCTGGCACTTCTTCGTGGTCAGATGCGGGGAGAAGTTGTCACTGACGATCGCGATCCGGACCTCTCGCGGGTAGAGCGTGCGCAGGTAGCGGCAGAACTCCAGGAACTGCGTCCGCCGCTTGACCGGCTTGATGTGGCCGTAGAGCTTGTCCTTGGTCAGGTCCAGGGCGGCGAACAGGTGCCGCACGCCGCCGTAGCGGTTGTAGGTCGCCCGGCGCCGCCGGCGGGGCTCACGGTCGGGATCCTTGTGCTTGCCTCCGCGTTCGGCCCACTGTCGGCCCGGGTGCGGCATCAGATTGAGGGGCCGAACTCGTCCATGCAGAAGATGACTTCGGGTTCGCCGTCCTCGGGTATGACCTCGCCGTCGGCGATCGCATAGAGGTGCTCGACGCGGGCCTTCTTGGCCGCGTAATCCGGATCACGCGAGGTCTTCCAGGTCTTCAGGCGTTGAAAAGAGACGCCTTCCTCGCGGAGCAGAATGCGCAGGCCCTCGTGGCTGATGTCGTCGACCACCCCCTCCGCGACCAGGAAATCCGCCAGCTTGGTCAGACTCCAGGTCGAGAACGGCAGGTCATGCTCGGTGGGCTTGGACTTGGCGATTTTCTTGATCTCGCGGCGTTCAGGCAGAGTGAACGTCTTCGGCCGACCACCGGAGTACTTCGGATACAGCGAGTCGAAGCCGTCGGTGTTGAAGTTGTGGATCACGTCCCGGACGCGGTCGTCGCTGGTGAACGACACCTCTGCGATCCTCGCCACCGGCATGCCCTGCGCGGACAGCAGCACCATCTGGGCCCGCCGCCAGGTCACCACCGACCCGGTGCCCCTGCGGATGATCCGCAGCAGCCGCCGCCCCTCGTCATCATCGATCTCACGGACCTGCACTCGTATCGCCACCCGAACAGGGTGACCGTCACACGCCTCCCGGCACAGCACCCGGACGGCGCGTCACATCACAACAGGGCAAACGTTGCCTGGTCCGGCACTGGACGCAAAGGAGCCCCGGCCGAAACCGACCGGGGCTCCCTGCGTGATCAACGCCAAATCGGATCGATCAAGTCAGGATCGAACTTGCGCTTGCCCCGGCCTGCGGGGTGAATGAGCACGGCTGTGATGCTGTGCAGGACGATCTCACGTTGCCGCTCGATGGGCAGCGCGAAGAATTCATCCATGGTCAAGTCGGCCGTGTTTCCCTTGGCCTCCGCCTGCTTCTGCTCCTTGTAGAAGCGGGCGCGCTCCAACTTCAACGCGTCGCGCTCTCGCTCCTTGCCGGGGAGCAACTGCAACAGTGAGGACACCGTGATCGTCTTGGCCCTCTCAGCCTCGATGAGCTGGACGATATCGGTGAGAGTGCCCTCCAACTCCTGTTCCCTGGGCCACCGGGCATCTGTGGGCACGACTGACGTAGCGGCCTTCTCCCGCTGCTCGGCGAGGGCGAGTCGCGCAATGAGCCTGTCAACGGGCTCGCCGACCCGGCCGATCTTGCCGCATCCACCATTGACCTGAGAGCACTGGTAGGTGTACTTCGTGGCCTTGGAACCGGGTTTCCAGAGCCGGTTGATCTGCCCCCGGATCTTGCTCTTGCACAACCCGCACCGTGCGATTCCTGAGAGTAGGTACTTGCGCGCAAGCGTGTCGCCCTCCCGTCGGCCTTGCTTGCGCTCGGCGACGGCTGCGGAAACGGCCTCCCACTCCTCGACCGTGTTGATGGGGTCCCACTCACCCTTGACCGGCTGTCCGTCGTCGCCGAGCAGGATCTCACCGTGATACGTGCGGTAGCCGCACAGGCGGGGACTGGTGAGGATGTGCTCGATGTGGTGGTGAGCCATTCGCTTGGTGCCCTCGCGCGGGTTGCCGATGCCCTGGGCGTGCCAGCGTTGCCGAATCGTGCCGATGCGTACCCCGGCCAGTACTTCCTTCTGGGACTCGCGGATGTGGGCGGCTGCGACGGGGTCGATCCTGTTTCGGTCGTCCTTCTGCCAGCCATAAGGCGCCGGGCCTCCGTTCGCCTTGCCCTGCTGAGCCAACTCCAGGTGCTTGCGCTTGATCCGGCGTGACGTGTCGTGGGACGACTTGTTCGCGAACGCCACCATGATCCGCGCCATGGTCCGTCCGTCCGCGCTGCCGAGGTTCACGTCGTTGGTGACGGTCGCGAACTCCAGCCGTGGACGTTCGTCAAAGATCTCGATCAGCCGTTCCAGGTCGCGCGGCTGTCGTGCCAGCCGGTCAAGGTCGTACGACACGACGCCATCGATCAGCCCGGCTCGTAGATCCTTCAGCATGAGCTCGAACTCGTCGCGGACCACGTGGCGCTTGAACGCTGACACGTCGTTGTCCTCGTAGACCTTCACCGGCTGCCAGGTGCGCAGATCCGCGAGCCGCTCGCAGTCTGTGCGCTGGCGGCCAACGCCGAGTGCCTCCCCCTCGTCATCTCGTGAGATGCGGGTGTAGATCCCTACTTTGCGTGCCATGATCGGGGGCTCCCCTGCCTGCGACCTGGTGTTTCGGTATCGGGCAAGACTACTACCCTCATTGACTTCATTTGCCTTGGAGCGTGCAGAAGCCCGTCGTGCGGCGCAGCGGGCAGGTTCTGGACGCCTGAGGCGCGGCGAATCACCGACGCATGACAGGAGGGCCCCGGCGCGGACTGCGCGCCGGGGCCCTCCTGTCTCGTCAACGGTTTCGTCAGATCGTGCCCAGCTTGATCAGTGACAGCAGCGCGATCAGCTGGATCGCCGACGCGCCCAGCGCCTTCGGCCACGGCAGGTCGTGCGACTTGCTCACCATCGAGGTGAACAGGGCGCCCGCCGCGACCCAGGTGGCCCAACCGAGCACCTGCACCAGGGCGTTCTCGCCGCCGAGGAACATCGCGAAGAGCAGCCTCGGCGCGTCCGTGATCGACATGATCAGCATCGACAGGCCGATGGTCGGCTGCCAGGAGCCGGTGCCGCCGAGCTGGCGGGCGAGGGTATGGGTGACCGCGCCCAGGACCAGCCCGCAGATGATGAAGGCGACGCCGGTCGACAGCACGATCGGGATGGCGTTGGACAGCGTCGCGTTGATGACGTCTTCGCGTGCGGTGTCGAAGCCGAAGACCGCGAGCAGTCCGTAGATGAACGTCACGACCAGCGCGGGTCCCCACACGGGGTAGTCGCGCATCTGCATGAACGTCGCCCCCGGGCGCATCACGATGCCGCTCAGCAACTGCTTCCAGCGCAGCCGAGGGCCCGCAGGCGGCGCGTTGGTATGGGTGTCGCCGCCCCGGTAGGTGCTGCCGTCGCCGTAGGGGTCCTCGTTGACGCTGAACGCCTGGGTATGGCCCGGGTTGTTGTTGGCGTACGGGTCACCCCCCTGGCCGCCGTGCGGGGGCGGCGCCTGCCGGCCGCCCTGGTACGGGTCGCCGAAGTATTCGGGCTCGTCCTGCTGCCCGCCGTACTGCGGTGCCTGCGGCCACTGCTGCTGGCCGTACGGCTGCTGCGGCGGCGGTGCCGCCTGCTGCTGCCCGTACGGCTGTTGCTGCTGCCGCTGCGGTTGTTGTCGCGGGGTGCGGTTGTCCCGGCCGCGTCCGATCCTGAATCCAGCCACGTAATCGAACGTACCTGGTCCTGAGGGTCCTGGTGACTGGCCTGCCGGATCAGGGCCCCCTTTGCTGCCGAGCTGTGACATCCCCTAGGGGCACCCCGGGGGGTTGTCCCCAGGGTGCGGGGAGTGGGGGAGGCCGCGGTGCGGGCGTCAGCCGAAGGACGCCGTGGAGAAGGTGAGGAGCGGGGCTCCCCCGCCCTTCGCGGAGTGCAGGACGACCTGGTCCGACGCCTCGTCCCGGTGCGTCCGCAGCACGGTGTCCGGCCGCTTGTCGCCGTCGAAGTCGGCGTACCGCAGGACATCCGTCGTGATCTGCCCGTCGCCCGCCGGGAGGTCGGCCGCCCGGAGCGGCCGTACGGCCTTGTAGGTGTACGTGCCGCCCGCGCGGCCGGGGCCGGTCGGGCCGCCGAGCAGGAGCTTGCCCCGGCCGGCCGTGCCGGGCGCGTGTGCGCGGGTGGTGGAGACGAGGTCGTCGTAGCCGTCGCCGTTGACGTCGGCCTTCGGCTCGGGGGCGGCCAGGACGGGGCCCACGCCCGGACGGGCGGCGCCGGCGGCGCGTGGGGCGCCCGTCCGCGTGAAGGGGCCGCGCAGGTAACTGAGCCGGCCGCCGCCGGCGGTCACGGCCAGGTCCTGGCTGCCGTCGCCGTCGAAGTCTCCGCAGACGGGGTGGTCGGGCCATTCGTTGCCGTAGCGGGCGACTTCGGGGATGCGGAGCTTGACCGCTTTGCCGTTGAGGCCGGCCGGGCCGCCGAAGAGGATCTGGAGCGGTACGGGCGGCCTGCCCGTGCCGTTGAACGGCGGGTCGGTGGTGACCACCAGGTCCGCGAAGCCGTCCTTGTCCAGGTCGCAGGAGGTCTCGGCGTCGAAGGCGGCGGGCAGGGTGCCGGCGGTGGGGGCCGCGTTGCGGGCGGGGGTGAGGAGCTGCCGTACGGCGGGATCGAGGACGTCGGGGGACTTGGAGCCGTAGACGATGCCGATGCCCGCGTCGTCGCCGAGGCGGTCCCGGGCGGCCTTGACCAGGTCGTTCAGGACGAGGTCGCGGTGGCCGTCGCCGTTGAAGTCCTCGGGGACGCGGCTGCCGCGGCCTCGGGGGACCGGGTGCGCGGCGGCCTTGTTCGCGAGGGCCGCGGTGGAGGGATCGGCGTCACCGTTCTTGCCGCCGGCGGGGGCCGCTTCCGGGTCGGCGGGCCCGCAGCCCGCCAGGAGCAGTACCGCACAGCTCACCGCTGTCGCAGCGATCCCTATTCGCACGATCCACCCCGTCCGTAGCTTCCTGTGGCTGTCTGTGGCACGAGCCATCAGCTGTCACATGATGCTCGCGTTTAACCGTTGCGTTAAGGCAACGGACCGATCGCGATCGCAGGCCGATCAGGGAGAGTGGGTGCGGCGACGCCCTCCGGGGCCCGGCCGACCCGCCGAAAGCCTCCCGTACGTACGAGAAAGCGGCCGGACCTGCCCCCGAGGCAGATTCGGCCGCTCACCGCGGCGTGCGCGCCGGTTACTTCACCGGCTCCGGCTCCGGGGCGTCCGCCGGCTCCACCTCGCCCGCGGGCTCGGCCGGCGTCCGCACCGAGTCGAGGAGCAGCTGCGCCACATCCACGACCTGGAGCGATTCCTTCGCCTTGCCGTCGTTCTTCTTGCCGTTGACCGAGTCGGTCAGCATGACCAGGCAGAACGGGCAGGCCGTGGAGACGATGTCCGGGTTCAGCGAAAGCGCCTCGTCCACGCGCTCGTTGTTGATGCGCTTGCCGATGCGCTCCTCCATCCACATCCGCGCGCCACCGGCGCCGCAGCAGAAGCCGCGCTCCTTGTGCCGGTGCATTTCCTGCTGGCGCAGGCCCGGGACGGCGGACATGATCTCGCGCGGCGGGGTGTAGACCTTGTTGTGACGGCCCAGGTAGCAGGGGTCGTGGTACGTGATCAGGCCCTCGACCGGGGTCACCGGGACCAGCTTGCCCTCGTCGATGAGGTGCTGGAGCAACTGCGTGTGGTGGATGACCTCGAACTCGCCGCCCAGCTGCGGGTACTCGTTCGCGATCGTGTTGAAGCAGTGCGGGCAGGTCGCGACGATCTTCTTCGACGACTTGGGCTTCTTCGTCTCCGGCTCGTCGTCGTCCTCGCCGTACGCCATGTTCAGCATGGCGACGTTCTCCTGGCCCAGCTGCTGGAACAGCGGCTCGTTGCCGAGTCGGCGGGCCGAGTCGCCGGTGCACTTCTCGTCGCCGCCCATGATCGCGAACTTGACGCCCGCGATGTGCAGCAGCTCGGCGAAGGCCTTGGTGGTCTTCTTCGCCCGGTCCTCAAGGGCGCCGGCGCAGCCGACCCAGTAGAGGTACTCGACCTCGCCGAGGTCCTCCAGGTCCTTGCCGACGATCGGGACCTCGAAGTCGACCTCCTTGGTCCACTCCACCCGCGCCTTCTTGGCGAGCCCCCAGGGGTTGCCCTTCTTCTCCAGGTTCTTGAGCATCGTGCCGGCCTCGGACGGGAACGAGCTCTCGATCATCACCTGGTAGCGGCGCATGTCGACGATGTGGTCGATGTGCTCGATGTCGACCGGGCACTGCTCCACGCACGCGCCGCAGCTCGTGCAGGACCACAGGACGTCCGGGTCGATGACGCCGTTCTCTTCGAGCGTGCCGATCAGCGGGCGCTCGGCCTCGGCGAGGGCCGCGGCGGGTACGTTCGCCAGCTGCTCCTCGGTCGCCTTCTCGTTGCCCTCGGCGTCCTTGCCGCCACCGGCCAGCAGGTACGGGGCCTTGGCGTGCGCGTGGTCGCGCAGCGACATGATCAGGAGCTTCGGGGAGAGCGGCTTGCCGGTGTTCCAGGCGGGGCACTGCGACTGGCAGCGACCGCACTCGGTGCACGTGGAGAAGTCGAGGATGCCCTTCCAGGAGAACTGCTCGACCTGCGAGACACCGAAGATGTCGTCGTCGCCCGGGTCCTCGAAGTCGATCTCCTTGCCGCCCGAGGTCATCGGCCGCAGCGCGCCCAGCGCGACGTCGCCGCTCGCCTCGCGCTTGAACCAGATGTTCGGGAAGGCGAGGAAGCGGTGCCAGGCGACACCCATGTTGGTGTTGAGGGCGACCGTGATCATCCAGATCAGCGAGGTGCCGATCTTGATCATCGCGGTGAAGTAGATCAGCGTCTGGAGTGTGGAGACGCTCAGTCCCTTGAAGGCGAGCACCAGCGGGTACGACACGAAGTACGCGGCGTCGTAGCTCTCGACGTGGTGGATCGCGCCTTCCAGGCCGCGCAGGGCCAGGATCGCCAGGCCGATCGTCAGGATGATGTACTCGACGAAGTACGCCTGCCAGGCCTTGGAGCCCGCGAACCGCGACTTGCGGCCGGCCCGTGAGGGCAGGTTGAGCAGTCGGATCGCCATCAGGATGACGATGCCCACCACCGTCATCAGGCCGATGAACTCGATGTACATCTCGAACGGCAGGAAGCCGCCGATGATCGGCAGCACCCAGTCGGCCTGGAACAGCTGGCCGTACGCCTGCAGGAGGGTCGGCGGCAGCGTCAGGAAGCCGATGGCGACGAACCAGTGCGCGAAGCCGACGATCCCCCACCGGTTCATCCGGGAGTGGCCGAGGAACTCCTTGGCCAGGGTGATCGTGCGCTGCTTCGGGTTGTCGGTGCGGCTGCCCGCGGGTACCGGCTGGCCCAGCTTGACGAACCGGTAGATCTGCGCGACGGCTCGGCTGATGAGCGCGACGCCGACCACGGTCAGAATCAACGACACGATGATCGCGGCGAGTTGCATTTGGGGGCTCCTCGGGCCTGCGAGGGTGGGGATTCGGTGGGATTACTAAGCGGTAACTTATCCAGTTCGTGCTGAGCGTACCCACTTATTCCGCCGCACTGTAGCCGCGCACGCGGTGATCTGTGTCGCTGAGGGAACCCTCAGCGACACATGGCCAGTGCGGCCGGGACCGTACGGGCGAGGATCTTCAGATCGAGGCCGATCCAGTGGTGGTCGAGATAGTGCGCGTCGAGCACGCCCATCTCGTCCCACGGCAGGTCGGAGCGCCCGCCGACCTGCCACAGCCCGGTGAGGCCCGGCCGCATCAACTGCCGCCCCACGAGGGCGCCTTCGGGGTGGCCCGGCGGCAGCGCGCAGGGGCCGACCAGGGACATCTCGCCGCGCATCACCTGGAGGAGCCGTGGCAGTACGTCGATCCGGCTGCGCCGCAGCAGCCGGCCGACCGGGGTGCCCGGGGCCGTGCGCAGCGAGAGCATCTCGAAGGGGCGGCCCGCCAGGCCCGCGCGGGTCTTGCGGACCAGGACCGGGCCGGGGGAGGTCACGGCGGAGGCCGCGGCGGCGAGGAGCAGTACCGGGGCCGCGGCGAGCAGCAGGAGCGGGCCGGCCGTCAGGTCGAAGACCCGCTTGGCGGACGGGTGGGGCACGGGGAGCCGGTCGAGCGCGAGGTCGAGGATCCGCTTGGCGGGCGTCCGGCTCGCGAGGAGTCGGTCGGCCGTGAGGTCGAGGATCCGCTGGGCGGGCAGGTGAGGCATGCGGGGCGCGTTTGCCATGAGATGCACCTTTTCATGGCTTTTGGCGCGAGTCTCGGCCGCCCCGCCGGGGCCGCGTAAAGCCGCCGCGGGGCCTGCTTGCCCGTAAGAGCGGCATAAGACTTGAGTCGGCTCGACTCAGGTCTGTTGACGCACGCGGATCGGTGATGCATCCTTGAGCCTGTTCCACTCAAGTCAGCTGGAGGAAATGAAATGGCACGTGCGGTCGGCATCGACCTGGGCACTACGAACTCCGTCGTCAGCGTTCTGGAGGGCGGCGAGCCCACCGTCATCACCAACGCCGAAGGCGCCAGGACCACGCCGTCCGTCGTCGCTTTCGCGAAGAACGGTGAAGTGCTGGTAGGCGAGGTTGCGAAGCGCCAGGCAGTGACCAACGTTGACAGGACGATCCGGTCGGTCAAGCGCCACATGGGCACCGACTGGAGCATCGAGCTGGACGGGAAGAACTTCAACCCGCAGCAGATGAGCGCCTTCATCCTGCAGAAGCTCAAGCGCGACGCCGAGTCCTACCTGGGCGAGAAGGTGGCCGACGCGGTCATCACCGTCCCGGCGTACTTCAACGACTCCGAGCGCCAGGCGACGAAGGAGGCCGGCGAGATCGCGGGCCTGAACGTCCTTCGCATCGTGAACGAGCCCACGGCCGCGGCACTGGCCTACGGTCTCGACAAGGACGACCAGACCATCCTCGTCTTCGACCTCGGTGGCGGCACCTTCGACGTCTCGCTGCTGGAAATCGGCGACGGCGTCGTCGAGGTGAAGGCCACCAACGGTGACAACCACCTCGGTGGTGACGACTGGGACCAGCGCGTCATGGACTACCTGGTGAAGCAGTTCCACTCCGGTCACGGCGTGGACCTCTCCAAGGACAAGATGGCGCTCCAGCGCCTGCGCGAAGCGGCCGAGAAGGCCAAGATCGAGCTGTCCTCCTCCACGGAGACCTCGATCAACCTGCCGTACATCACGGCGTCCGCCGAGGGCCCGCTGCACCTGGACGAGAAGCTCACGCGCTCGCAGTTCCAACAGCTCACGTCCGACCTCCTGGAGCGCTGCAAGAGCCCGTTCCAGAACGTCATCAAGGACGCGGGCATCCAGCTCTCCGAGATCGACCACGTCGTTCTCGTCGGTGGCTCGACCCGGATGCCCGCCGTGGCCGAGCTCGTCAAGGAGCTCACCGGCGGCCAGGACGCCAACAAGGGTGTGAACCCGGACGAGGTCGTCGCCATCGGCGCCTCGCTGCAGGCCGGTGTCCTCAAGGGCGAGGTCAAGGACGTTCTGCTCCTCGACGTCACGCCGCTGTCGCTTGGTATTGAGACCAAGGGCGGCATCATGACGAAGCTCATCGAGCGCAACACGACGATCCCGACCAAGCGCTCCGAGATCTTCACGACGGCCGAGGACAACCAGCCGTCCGTGCAGATCCAGGTCTACCAGGGCGAGCGCGAGATCGCGGCGTACAACAAGAAGCTCGGAATGTTCGAGCTCACCGGTCTGCCGCCGGCCCCGCGTGGTGTCCCGCAGATCGAGGTCGCCTTCGACATCGACGCCAACGGCATCATGCACGTCGGAGCCAAGGACCTCGGCACCGGCAAGGAGCAGAAGATGACCGTCACCGGTGGCTCCTCGCTGCCGAAGGACGAGGTCAACCGGATGCGCGAAGAGGCCGAGCAGTACGCGGACGAGGACCACAAGCGCCGCGAGGCCGCCGAGACGCGCAACCAGGCCGAGCAGCTCGTCTACCAGACGGAGAAGTTCCTCAAGGACAACGAGGACAAGGTTCCGGGTGACGTGAAGACCGAGGTCGAGACCTCGATCACCGAGCTGAAGGAAAAGCTCAAGGAGTCCGGCGACGGCGACAACACCGCCGAGATCCGCACGGCGACGGAGAAGGTCGCGGCCGTCTCCCAGAAGCTGGGCCAGGCCATGTACGCCAACGCCGAGGGCGCTCAGGCCGCGGGCGGCGAGGCCGGTGGCGACGCCGCCGGCGAGCAGGCCAAGGCCGATGACGACGTGGTCGACGCCGAGATCGTCGACGACGAGAAGGACACCAAGTTCACCAAGGGCACGGAGGGCGGCACGGCATGACGGAGGAGACTCCGGGCTTCGACGAGAAGCCCGACGTCCCCTCCGGCGCCACCCCCGAGGACGCCACGCCGAAGGCCGCCGAGCCGGATTCCGAGAAGGAGTCCGGCCCGGCGGCCCCGGCCGGGGACGTACAGCAGGACGTAGCTCTGACCGCGCAGCTCGATCAGGTACGCATGGCGCTCACCGAGCGCACCGCGGACCTGCAGCGGCTGCAGGCGGAGTACCAGAACTACCGCCGCCGCGTGGAGCGGGACCGGGTCACGGTCAAGGAGATCGCCGTCGCGAGCCTCCTGACCGAGCTCCTCCCGACCCTCGACGACGTCGGCCGGGCCAGGGAGCACGGCGAGCTGCTCGGCGGCTTCAAGTCGGTGGCCGAATCGCTGGAGACGGCCGTCGCCAAGATGGGCCTGCAGCAGTTCGGTAAGGAGGGCGAGCCCTTCGACCCGACCATCCACGAAGCGCTGATGCACTCGTACGCGCCGGATGTCACCGAGACGACGTGCGTCGCGATCCTGCAGCCCGGGTACCGGATCGGCGAGCGGACGATCCGTCCCGCGCGGGTCGCGGTGGCCGAGCCCCAGCCGGGCGCGGGCAAGTCGGACGAGGCGGATTCGTCGGCACAGGCATCGGACGAGGAGAGCGGTGGCCCGGACGAGGGCTGACGTCATCAGCGGCAACAGCGCGAGCAGTAGGAAAAGCAGGAAGGAGGGACGTCGGGGATGAGCACGAAGGACTTCGTCGAGAAGGACTACTACAAGGTTCTCGGCGTCCCCAAGGACGCCACCGAGGCCGAGATCAAGAAGGCGTACCGGAAGCTCGCCCGCGAGTTCCACCCGGACGCCAACAAGGGCGACGCCAAGGCCGAGGACCGCTTCAAGGAGATCTCCGAGGCGAACGACATCCTCGGCGACACCAAGCGGCGCAAGGAGTACGACGAGGCGCGCGCCCTCTTCGGCAACGGTGGTCTGCGCACCGGACCCGGAGCGGGCGGCGGCTCGTTCAACTTCGACCTGGGCGACCTCTTCGGAGGCGGCGCACAGGGCGGCACACAGGCCGGCGCCGGTGGCTTCGGCGGTGGACTCGGGGACGTGTTCGGCGGGCTGTTCAACCGGGGCGGACCCGGCACGCGTGTCCAGCCGCGCCGGGGTCAGGACATCGAGTCCGAGGTGACGCTCAGCTTCACCGAGGCGGTGGACGGGGCCACGGTCCCGCTGCGCATGTCCAGCCAGGCGCCCTGCAAGGCGTGTTCCGGCACCGGCGACAAGAACGGCACGCCCCGCGTGTGCCCGACCTGCGTCGGTACGGGACAGGTGTCGCGCGGCGGCGGTGGCGGATTCTCGCTCACCGACCCGTGCGTGGACTGCCGGGGCCGTGGGCTCATCGCCCAGGACCCCTGCGACGTCTGCAAGGGTAGCGGGCGCGCCAAGTCGTCGCGGACCATGCAGGTCCGTATCCCGGCGGGTGTGTCTGACGGCCAGCGGATCCGGCTGCGCGGCAAGGGCACGGCGGGCGAGCGGGGCGGCCACGCGGGCGACCTGTACGTCGTTGTGCACGTGGGCAGCCACCCCGTGTTCGGCCGCAAGGACGACAACCTCACCATCACCGTGCCCGTCACCTACGTGGAGGCGGCGCTCGGCGGCGAGGTGAAGGTGCCGACCCTCGGCGGGCCCCCGGTCACACTGAAGCTGCCCGCGGGCACGCCCAACGGGCGCACCATGCGCGCCCGGGGCAAGGGCGCGATGCGCAAGGACGGCACCCGCGGCGACCTTCTGGTCACCGTGGAGGTCGCGGTGCCCAAGGACCTTGACGACAAGGCCCGGGAGGCGCTGGAGTCCTACCGTGAGGCGACCGCGGGGGAGGACCCGCGGGCGGAGCTGTTCCAGGCCGCGAAGGGAGCATGAGATGGATCCGCGCCGACGACGTAATCCGTACCAGCTGACCGACCAGACACCGGTGTACGTCATCTCGGTCGCGGCCCAGCTCTCCGGCCTGCACCCGCAGACCCTCAGGCAGTACGACCGCCTCGGCCTGGTCTCGCCCGACCGCACGCCGGGGCGGGGCAGGCGCTACTCGGCCCACGACATCGAACTGCTCAGAACCGTGCAGCAGTTGTCGCAGGACGAGGGCATCAACCTGGCCGGCATCAAGCGCATCATCGAGCTGGAGAACCAGGTGACCGCGCTCCAGCAGCGCGTCGCCGAGCTCTCGGCCGCGGTGGAGGGCGCCGCGTCGG
This sequence comes from Streptomyces sp. A5-4, assembly GCF_051131715.1. Classification (NCBI taxonomy): domain Bacteria; kingdom Bacillati; phylum Actinomycetota; class Actinomycetes; order Kitasatosporales; family Streptomycetaceae; genus Streptomyces; species Streptomyces sp. A5-4. The sequence goes on from NZ_CP178591.1 coordinate 4,152,819, forward strand.
CCATGCAGCAGCGCGAGGCGCAGGTGCACGCGTCGTACCGGCGCGACCTGGTCCCGTACCAGGACGTGCAGCAGGCGAGCGCGTTGGTGGTGTGGCGGCCCAAGCGGTCGTCCGAGTAGTTCCCGGGTCCGGCAAGTGCGTGGAAGGCCCTCTCCGTGACGGAGGGGGCCTTTCGCGTGCCGCCGGGCGCGCGACACGGTCGAGCACGGTCGGCGCGGAGTCAGGGAGCGTTCAAGCCAATGTTCGGGGTGCCGGCTCCGGCGACCGCCCCGGTGGTGCTCACTCCGGCGGGGTGCGCAGGTGGTGATCCTGGTTCAGGATGCCCGACCGGGCGATGAGGTAACCGAGTTGGGCGCGGCTGCCACTGCCGAGTGCGGCGTTCAGCTTGGCGATGTGGGTGCGGCAGGTGCGCACGTTCATCCCGAGGCGCCGGGCGATGGAGTCGTCGACGTGGCCCTCGACGAGGAGCTGGGCGATGGAGCGCTGGACGCCGCTGATGCCTTTGGGCGTCGGATCGTACTGGAGCTCGTCGAGGAGTGGCGCGGCGCGGCTCCAGAGCTGTTCGAAGACCTTGACGAGGTACTCGATCAGTCCGGGGTGGCGGAGCTCCAGGGCGACCTGGCGGTCGTTGCGGGCGGGGATGAAGGCGACCGTCCGGTCGAAGATGATCAGGCGCTCGATGAGCTCTTCGAGGGTCCGGATCTCGACCTTGCCCGCGGCCAGCCGCTCCGCGTAGGCGAGCGTGCCCTGGCTGTGCCGGACGGTGTGCTGGTAGAGAGTGCGCATGCCGACTCCGCGATCGACCACGGAGAGGGCGCGTTCGAGGCCTTCGCTGAGACGGTCCTCGCTTCGGCCGCCTCCGGGCTGGACGGTGAGGACCTCGGTGCGGCATTCGGCGGTGGCGAGATCGAGCGCCGCATTGATCCGGTTGACCCCTTCCAGCACCGTGATGGCGTGGGTGGTCGGTGGGTCCTGCGCGCTGATGTCCATGAAAGGCTCGAAAGAGTCGGCCAGTTCGACGGAGCGCCGCCTGCGCTCCTGGATTTCGCGTTCTATGGGGTGGAGTCGCTGGGCGAGTGCGGCGGACGGTGGAACTGGGCGGAGCCAGTCGGAGTCGTCGGGGTCGGGGTGCAGAAGTGCGAAGTCCATCAGGCAGGGCGCCGGTTCCACCTCGGCGCGGGCTATGCGTCCGGAGCGCAGCGCACTGGCGTAAAGACGTCCCCCTGCGTCGCATAGTTCTGTGATCCCGTGAGGATGTGTCTGTTTTGTATCACTTCTGGCCATATCTCCACCCCCCAGGTTCCTGAACGTGCAGGAACATGATGCATCGTGCCGGTGGTGTTCGCGTGCCCAGGTGAGACATCGTCTTAGAGGCGGGGGAGATGAATCCACAAGTGAGGACGAAGCCGACCATGTATAAGCGAATGCTTCGCTCGGTGCTTGCCACCGCTTTCGTCGCGGCCTTGGCCTACGGCACGCTCGGTGCCGGCGACATCAGCTGGAGTTCTCAGGCGGCGCCGCCCGGTGACATCAGCTGGGGCGTCGAGGCAGCGTCCGCGCCTGGTGACATCAGCTGGAATGTCGAGGGTACGCCCGGTGACATCAGCTGGGGCGTCGCGCCGGCAAACGCAGGCGCATGACCGTGCCTCCGGACGACCGCACCTTCAGACGCGAGATGGCCACGGCCTACCGGTCGGGATGGCACTTCATCGATCTGGCCACGGCGATTCCCTACCGTGGCGACTCGTTGATGGTCACTCTGTTCGGCGAACCGATCGTGGTCGTACGCGAAGAGGACGATGAGGACGTCCGCGCCTACCGGTGCCTTCGCCGGCCCCGAGGAGCTCCGCAACCTGTTCGCTGTGCCGTGCGCTACGGCATGGTTTTCGTCAATCTCGACCAGCGTGACCACCAGCTGATCGAACCAGAAGCCAGCACCGCCACCCCCCGCAGTGCCTGACGCGATTCCCCCTTCTTTACCCAATCGCCCAGGCACTTCCCCCACACAGCGGCGTCATCGTGAACCTGAACACGATGGCGCCGCTGTGCTGTGCCCGGACAGGGGCGGCGGCCCCGCGCCCGGGCCCCGCGCTCAGGCCGGGTCGGGTGCGCGGCCCATCGCCCGGTTCAGCGTGATCTCGATCAGGACGCGGTCCGGGTTGGGCGCCGGGGTGCGCCCGTAGCGCTCGGAGTAGCGGCGTACCGCGTCGGCGATCAGCTCCGGCTCCGTACGGACCGTCGCGCGCCCCTCCAGCGTCGCCCAGTGGCGGCCCTTCGCCTGGCAGACGGCGACCGGCGCGCCCGCCGCCCCCGCGGCCCGCACGTTCGCCACCTTCGTGCTGTGCCTGTTGGCGATGACGCGGGCGAGCCCGGCCTCCGGGTCGTAGGTCACCCCGACCGGCACGACGTGCGGCGAGCCGTCGGGGCGGGGGGTCGTCAAGGTGCAGAGGTGGTACTCGCGCCAGAAGGCGAGGTACTCGGGGCTGGGATTGCGGACGTCTTCGGCCATACCGGAAGCCTAGTGCGGGGGATGCGTGCCTTCCCAGGCTTGAGTGGAATAGACTCAACTTTGTGCACGTTCGGTGTGTCATGCAGGGGGCGTCGCAGGGGGACTGAACGCCACCCCGCGAAGGAGGAGAGAGCGCACGTGGATGCGGAGCTGACGAACAAGAGCCGGGACGCGATCAACGCGGCGAGCAATCGCGCCGTGCAGGGCGGACACGCGGATCTGACCCCCGCGCATCTGCTGCTGGCGCTGCTCGAAGGTGAGGACAACGCCAACATCATCGACCTGCTGGCGGCCGTCGAGGCGGACCAGGCGGTCGTACGGTCCGGGGCGGAGCGGATCATCGCCGCGCTGCCCAGCGTGACGGGATCCACCGTCGCGCCGCCGCAGCCCAACCGCGAGCTGCTGGCCGTCATCGCCGACGCCTCGCAGCGCGCGAAGGAGCTGGGCGACGACTACCTCTCCACCGAGCACCTGCTCATCGGCATCGCCGCCAAGGGCGGCCGGGCCGGGGACGTACTGTCCCAGGAGGGGGCCGGGGCGAAGCGGCTCCTGGAGACGTTCGAGAAGATCAGGGGAGGGCGCCGGGTGACCACACCCGACCCGGAGGGTCAGTACAAGGCCCTGGAGAAGTTCGGCACCGACTTCACGGCCGCCGCGCGCGAGGGCAAGCTCGACCCGGTCATCGGCCGGGACCAGGAGATCAGGCGCGTCGTGCAGGTGCTGTCGCGCCGCACCAAGAACAACCCGGTGCTCATCGGCGAGCCCGGCGTCGGCAAGACGGCCGTCGTCGAGGGCCTCGCCCAGCGCATCGTCAAGGGCGACGTACCGGAGTCCCTCAAGAACAAGCGGCTGGTGTCGCTGGACCTCAGCGCGATGGTCGCGGGCGCCAAGTACCGCGGCGAGTTCGAGGAGCGGCTCAAGACCGTCCTGTCCGAGATCAAGGAGAGCGACGGGCAGGTCATCACGTTCATCGACGAGCTGCACACCGTCGTGGGCGCGGGCGCCGGCGGCGACTCCGCCATGGACGCGGGCAACATGCTCAAGCCGATGCTGGCCCGCGGCGAGCTGCGCATGGTCGGTGCGACGACCCTCGACGAGTACCGCGAGCGGATCGAGAAGGACCCCGCCCTGGAGCGCCGCTTCCAGCAGGTGCTGGTCGCCGAGCCCAGCGTCGAGGACACCATCGCGATCCTGCGCGGCCTCAAGGGGCGTTACGAGGCGCACCACAAGGTGCAGATCGCGGACGCCGCGCTGGTCGCCGCCGCCACGCTCTCCGACCGGTACATCACCTCGCGCTTCCTGCCCGACAAGGCCATCGACCTCGTCGACGAGGCCGCGTCCCGGTTGCGCATGGAGATCGACTCCTCGCCCGTCGAGATCGACGAACTCCAGCGCTCCGTCGACCGGTTGCGCATGGAGGAGCTCGCCCTCAAGAACGAGTCCGACGCGGCGAGCAAGCACCGCCTGGAGAAGCTGCGGCGCGACCTCGCCGACCGCGAGGAGGAGCTGCGCGGCCTCAACGCCCGCTGGGAGAAGGAGAAGCAGGGCCTCAACCGGGTCGGTGAGCTGAAGGAGCGGCTCGACGAGCTGCGCGGCCAGGCCGAACGCGCCCAGCGCGACGGCGACTTCGACACCGCGTCCAAGCTGCTCTACGGCGAGATCCCGGGCCTGGAGCGCGAGCTGGAGGAGGCTGCCGCCGCCGAGGCGGAGGTCCGTACCGACACCATGGTCAAGGAGGAGGTCGGCTCCGACGACATCGCCGATGTGGTCGGGTCCTGGACCGGCATCCCCGCCGGGCGCCTCCTGGAGGGCGAGACGCAGAAGCTGCTGCGGATGGAGGACGAGCTGGGCAGGCGGCTCGTCGGCCAGAGCGAGGCGGTCCGCGCGGTGTCCGACGCGGTACGCCGCACCCGCGCCGGGATCGCCGACCCCGACCGGCCGACCGGCTCGTTCCTCTTCCTCGGCCCGACCGGCGTCGGCAAGACCGAACTGGCCAAGGCGCTCGCCGACTTCCTCTTCGACGACGAGCGGGCCATGGTCCGTATCGACATGAGCGAGTACGGCGAGAAGCACAGCGTGGCGCGGCTGGTGGGAGCGCCTCCCGGCTATGTCGGCTACGAGGAGGGCGGCCAGCTCACGGAGGCCGTCCGCCGCCGCCCGTACAGCGTCGTGCTCCTCGACGAGGTGGAGAAGGCGCACCCCGAGGTCTTCGACATCCTGCTCCAGGTCCTCGACGACGGCCGCCTCACCGACGGCCAGGGACGGACGGTGGACTTCCGCAACGCCATCCTGGTCCTGACGTCGAACCTCGGCAGTCAGTATCTGGTCGACCCGCTGAGCAGCGAAGAGGTCAAGAAGCAGCAGGTCATGGATCTGGTGCGGGCCTCCTTCAAGCCGGAGTTCCTCAACCGGCTCGACGACCTGGTGGTCTTCTCGGCGCTGTCGAAGGACGAGCTGGCGCACATCGCCGAGCTCCAGATCGGCCGTCTCGCCAAGCGCCTGGCCGAGCGGCGCCTCACCCTCGACGTCTCGCCCGCGGCGCTGGCCTGGCTGGCGGAGGAGGGCATGGACCCGGCGTACGGCGCCAGGCCGCTGCGCCGCCTCATCCAGACGGCGATCGGCGACCAGCTGGCGCGGGAGATCCTGGCGGGAGAGGTCAGGGACGGCGACACGGTCCGGGTCGACCGGGTCGGCGACGGCCTGATCGTCGGCGCCGCCCAGTAGGAGCCGGAGTCCGGCCCCCGACCGGATCGTGTCCGCCCGCAGCGGATCGCGCCGGGCGGGGGTTGCCAGCCCCCGCCCGGCATGGGAGAGGATGGTCGGAACCGTACGAAGGGAAATTCACGGTGAGCATCGACCCCTCCTCGATTCCTAATTTCGGGGGCCAGCCCGACCCGCAGGCCGAAGGAACGACAGGGGGCCCCGTCGTTCCGGACCAGGAGCTGGTCAAGCAGCTTCTCGACCAGATGGAACTGAAGTACGTCCTGGACGACGAGGGTGACCTCGCCGCTCCGTGGGAGGAATTCCGCACGTACTTCATGTTCCGTGGCGAGGACGACCAGCAGGTCTTCTCGGTGCGGACCTTCTACGACAGGCCGCACCAGATCGAAGAGAAGATCCAGCTCCTTGAGCTGATCGACGACTGGAACCGCCGCACCCTGTGGCCGAAGGTCTACAGCCACACCCACGACGACGGCACCGTCCGCCTCATCGGCGAGGCGCAGATGCTGATCGGCACCGGCGTCAGCCTGGAGCACTTCGTGTCCTCGACGGTCAGCTGGGTGCGGGCCTCGATCGAGTTCGACAAGTGGCTCGTCGAGCAGCTCGGCCTGGAGAAGGACGTCGACTCGGCCGAGGACGAAGGCACGGGCGAGGACCAGGCCTGATCGGTAGGCCCGACAGGTAGGCCTGATTCGTCACACGGGCACCGGGGCCATCGTCACCAGATAGGTCCCGTAGCAGAGCGAGAGCCCGGCGAGGGCGGCGATCACCACGATCGCGGCCCTCGGCCGGGCTTTTGTCAGTGCGTGGGCCAGTGGCAGCAGCAGCGGGAACGCGGGCAGCAGGAAGCGCGCCTTGGACTCGAAGTAGCCGGAGCCGCCGACCGTGATCAGCAGCAGCACCCCGGTGTAGACGAGCAGCGGCAGCGGCGGGCGGTCCAGCACGAGCAGTGCGAAGAGCACGAGTGACGCGGCGACGATCATCAAGACCATCGGGAACGGCAGGTTCTCCGGCTTTCGCAGCAGTTCGTGTACGAAGCGCAGGGAGCCCAGCCCGAAGTCGAAGCGCGAGGTCCAGCCGGCCTGCACGGCGAAGTAGCCGCCCAGCGGATCGCCCTTGCGCGCGCCCACCCACAGCACGAACCCGGCCCAGCCGAGCGGTGCGAGCGCGGCGCCCGCCCAGATGCGCCACGGCATCCGGCCGCGCCGCTTCCACAGCTCGTACGCGCCGGCCGCGCACACCGCCGCGGCGACCGCGATCCCGTTGGGCCTGGCCAGTCCGGCGAGCGTGGCCAGGGTGCCCGCCCAGAGCCACCGGCCGCTGAGCACGGCGTACAGCGACCAGGCCGCGAAGGCGGTGAGCACCGGCTCGGTGTACGCCATGGTCAGGACGACCGAGTGCGGCAGCAGGCCCCACAGGAGGACCAGGAGTGCGGCGGTGGGGCGGCCGTACAGCCGCTCGCCGATGAGGTGGATCGCCCAGGCGGCGGCGGCGGCCCCGGCCCAGGAGACCAGCAGCCCGGCCGCGCCGCCGGAGACGGGCAGGACGGTGGTGACGGCCCGTACGAGCCCGGGGTAGAGCGGGAAGAACGCCAGGTCGCTCTGGATCGTGCCGTCGGCGTAGGTGAGCGTGGTCTGCCCGTAGCCGTGGGCCGCGATGCCGTTGTACCACCGGGAGTCCCAGGAGTGGCCGAGGAGCGTGAGGGGGTTCTTGCCCAGGTGCCAGGCCCACAGCGCCACTGCCAGCAGCCCGGTCAGCCGGGCGGCGGCGAACAGACCGAGCGCGGGCGCCGCACGGCGCAGGGCGCCGCGTACGGCCGGTGCGCAGCTGCGGGGGGCGGGCCGGGCGGTGGGTCTCGGTGCGGTGTCGACGGACACGGTGTGCTGAACCTCCGGGCGCGCGCGGGGGCGGACACCCCGACGATGAGCGCCGCCGCCGGAGCACGCGACCGGGACGCGCCGAGTGGGTGCAAGATTCCCGCCGGGGCACCCACTCGGCCGCCGGGGCGCGGGGCGGGATCGGCGCCCGGACACCCGCACCCCTGCCGGTTCACCCCGAGAGGGTCTTCAGCCGGGTCACCGCGTCCTGGAGGACGTCCACCCGCTTGCAGAACGCGAAGCGCACGAAGGGCGCGCCCTGGTCCCGGTGGTCGTAGAAGACCGCGTTGGGAATCGCGACCACCCCGCACCGCTCCGGCAGCGCCCGGCAGAAGGCGAATCCGTCGTCCTCGCCGAGCGGCCGGATGTCGGTGGTGACGAAGTACGTACCGGCGGGCCGGTACACCTCGAAGCCCGCCTCCGCGAGACCGTCACTGAGCAGATCGCGCTTCGCCCGCAGATCGTCCCGCAGCCCGGTGAAGTACGCGTCGGGCAGCCGCAGCGCCTCCGCGACGGCGTACTGGAAGGGCCCGGCGGACACGTACGTCAGGAACTGCTTCGCCGAGCGCACCGTCGCGACCAGCTCCGGCGACGCGGTGATCCAGCCGACCTTCCATCCCGTGAAGGAGAACGTCTTGCCGGCCGAACCGATGGTGACCGTGCGCTCGCGCATCCCGGGGAAGGACGCGAGTGGGATGTGCTCGCCGTCGAAGACCAGGTGCTCGTACACCTCGTCGCACACGACGAGCAGATCGCGTTCGACGGCCAGCGCGGCCACGGCGGCGAGTTCCTCGCGGGTCAGGACGGTCCCGGTCGGATTGTGCGGGGTGTTGAGGAGGATCAGCCGGGTGCGCGGGGTGACCGCGGCGCGGAGCTCGTCCAGGTCGAGGTGGTACGTGCCGTCGTGCGGGCGCAGGGTGACGGGGACACGGGCGCCGCCCGCCATGGCGATGCAGGCCGCGTACGAGTCGTAGTACGGCTCCAGGGCGATGACCTCGTCGCCGGGCTCCACCAGGGCCAGCAGCGAGGCCGCGATGGCCTCGGTGGCGCCCGCGGTGACGAGGACCTCGGTGTCGGGGTCGTACGCCAGGCCGTACCGGCGCTGCTGGTGGTCCGCGACGGCGGCGCGCAGCTCGGGGACGCCGGGGCCCGGCGGGTACTGGTTGCCGCGGCCGTCGCGCAGGGCGCGCACCGCGGCCTCCCTGATCTCCTCGGGGCCGTCGGTGTCGGGGAAGCCCTGACCGAGGTTGATGGATCCGGTGCTCACGGCCAGCGCCGACATCTCGGCGAAGATCGTCGTGGCGAACTCCGCCAGCCGGCGGTTGAGCAGTGGGCGCTGTCGATGTGCTGTCGGCCTCGTCATGACGGCCATCCTGTGCCGAACCTCTGGAGTTGCTCAAGTCTGCTTTGGGCCCGGACGGGCGGGGGAATCCCCCTGTCACGTTGGAAGCGAGTGCCTGATCGCCTCGCTCACGGGGACGAAAGAACGGGGTGAACCATGGGACTGATCTTTTGTGCCGTCATCGCGATCGTGATCGCGTCGATCGGCCTGATGCGGACATTCGGCGGCAACAGGAACAGCAACGGCCGCCGCCGTCACGGTGGCGGCGGGGGATCGGACGGCGGCTGGTGGAGCGGTGGCGGCGACGGCGGCAGCAGCTCGTCCTGCGGCGGCGGCAGCAGCAGCTGTGGTGGCAGCAGTTCGTCCTGCGGTGGCGGCAGCAGCAGCAGCTGTGGTGGCAGCAGTTCGTCCTGCGGTGGCGGCGGAGGCAGCTGACACCGGACAGTTGTTCCACGCATCACCTGGTGGCGCCCGGCGGGAGAAATCCTGTCGGGCGCCTCCTGGTTGAACAGTTGAACTGTGTGGCCCCCGGGGGGATGGAAACCTAGTCAAGTTGGGTAAAAACGCGGTGGACACCGCGCACTTCATGATTCCCTCGCCGTTGAGCACCACAGCCCTCGGACCTCATGTGGACCCGAGCAGGCGGTCCCCCGAACACTCCCTCACCTCTCCTCCTGGGTGACCCCGGTCCACCCTTCCAAACGCCTGTTTGCGGAGCCACACATGCTCACCACACTGAAGACTGCCTACACCGACACCCAAGCCGCCGACCTGGCCTGGGCGCTGGGGCGCGAGCCGCTGCCCGCCCTGGCCGTGCTCGATCTCGAACTGGGCGGTTCATCGCTCCAGTTGAGGCTGCTGGGCGCGTCCCATCAAGTGATCCTCGAAGAGGAGGGCGGCACCTGTTCGGAAACGGTCGCCTGCATGCCCGGCAGCAGTACGCCGCTGCCGCTGGGTGTCGCCAAGCGGCTCGGCGAGTGGGAGTACGAGTTCGCGGCGCGCGTCGAGACGCTCTCGCGGGGCCAGTTCGCCGGCCGCGCGCAGGAGTTGCTCGCGCTCGTCGCCGACCATCCCAACGGCCTGGCCGGCACTTTCCCCGGCAGCCCGCACGCGTTCACCGCGCTGCTGGCGCAGTGGCACGAGGGCCAGGTGCGGTGGCGCACCTGGCACGCCTATCCACAGGAGGGACGTTTGGTCGTGACCCGGTCCAGAGTTGGCGTACGTATGCCTGCGGCGGTGTAGTTGCACCCTTGTGGGTGACGGGCGGTGCGTCCATTGTGACGTAGCGTTCCCATTGTGATCGGTCCGCCTGTACGCGTCGTCCCTGGTGGCCCCCCGCCGCCGGAGCCGGGGGGCGCGCCGGGACACGTCGTGCCGCCTGCCGCTCCGGCCCCGCCCGCCGCCCTCCCCGTGGGTCCCCGGGCGGGTCGCTTCCTGGTGCTCGCCGTGGTCTTCGTCTGCGCCGCGTGCGGACTGGTGTACGAGCTCGAACTGGTCGCCCTCGCCTCGTACTTGATCGGCGACTCGGTCACTCAGGCGTCCGTCGTGCTCTCCGTGATGGTCTTCGCGATGGGCATCGGCTCGCTCCTCGCCAAACGGCTGCGGTGCCGGGCGGCGGTCGGCTTCGGTCTGGTCGAGGCGGCGCTGGCGCTGGTCGGCGGCACGTCCGCGCTGGTGCTGTACGCGACGTTCGCCTGGGTGGGCGGGGCGCGGTATGTGCTGGTCGCGTTCTCGCTGGGGATCGGCGTGCTCATCGGCGCCGAGATCCCGCTGCTGATGACCCTCATCCAGCGCGTGGCGCGGCGCGGCGAGAGCCGGGACACGAGCGGTGACGTCGCCGACCTCTTCGCCGCGGACTACGTGGGCGCGCTGGTCGGCGGCCTCGCTTTCCCGTTCCTGCTGCTGCCGCTGTTCGGGCAGCTCACCGGCGCGCTGCTCACGGGCGCGGTGAACACGGTGGCCGGCGGGGCGCTCGTCCTGTGGCTCTTCCGGGACGACCTGACGCCCCGCAACCGCTGGCTGCTCGTCGCCGTGAACCTGGGGGTGCTCGTGCTGCTCGCCACGGCCACCGCCCTCGTCGGCGACTTCGAGCGCGCGGCGCGCCGTGCGGTGTACGGGGACGGGGTGCGGGTCGCCGTACAGACGGGGGTGCAGGAGGTCGTGCTGACGGGCGGTGAGCACGGGCCGCTCGATATCTTCCTCGACGGGCGGCTGCGGGTCAGCGCCCGTGACGAGTTCCGGTACCACGAGGCGCTGGTCCACCCCGCGATGCGCGGTCCGCACGCGCGGGTGTTGATCCTGGGCGGCGGGGACGGGCTCGCGGCCCGCGAGGTGCTGCGTTACCGAGACGTCGATTCGGTGACCGTGGTCGAGCTCGACCCGGAGGTCGTCCGGCTGGCCCGCACCGACCCGGCGCTGGCCGCGCTGAACGGGGGCGTCCACCGCGACCCGAGGCTGCGGGTCGCCACCGCGGACGCGTTCCAGTGGCTGCGCGAGGAGGGCCCGTCCGGCCGTCGCCCGTACGACGTGGTGATCTCGGACCTGCCCGATCCGGGCATCACACCGAGCACCAAGCTGTACTCCCAGGAGTTCTACGGGCTCGCCTCCCGGGTGCTGGCGGACAACGGGCGGCTGGTGGTGCACCCGGGGCCGCTCGCGACGCGGCCCCGGGTGTTCTGGACGGTCGACGCGACGATGCGCTCCGCGGGGCTGCGGACCAGGCCGTACCGGGCGGCCGGCCGCCTCACGGGGTTCACCGCGGGGCCCGATCGTGTCTCCGGCTCGGGGGCGGCCCCGCGCGACTGGGGCTTCGTCCTGGCCGGGCACCGCACCGCTCCGGGGCTCGGCCTCGCGGGGGACGTGCCCCAGCTGCGGTCGCTGTCGCCGTGGGTGCTGGTGGAGGCGGCACGCTCGGCGCAGGGGGAGCGGGTGCGGGGTGCGGTGCCGCCTTCGACGCTGGTGCATCCGCGCTACTGAGCGCCTGCGGTGCGCCCGGAGCGTGCCCTGCCGTGCTGAGCACCCGCGGAGTGTCCGTGGCTCGGCCACCCGTGGGACAAATGGGTCCGTCCCGAGGCGTCCGTCGCGACTGATCGGCCTGTTCCGTGCGGAGTCGAGTACATAACGGGCGGGCGTGAGTAGGCTCGGTTCCCATGGAGCATGAGGTGTTCGTTCCGGTTCCGGCAGAGACCCTCCGACAGACGCTGGGGGACCCTGCCCGCGTCGCGCGCTGCGTGCCCGGCCTCCAGCAGGACGCCGACGAGGCATCGGGCCCGCTTTCGGGGCGGCTGAAGATCCGCATCGGCGGTCACACGATCACCTATCGCGGAACGGTGCGCGTCGCCGAGCAGCCCGACGGCAGCTTCGCCGTCGAGGGTGAGGGCGTTGAGGCGCGCGGCACGGGCGCGGTGAAGCTGGCCCTGACGCTGCGGCTGACGCCCGACGCGGTCGGCGGCGTCGGCGCGGACGGGGTGGCCGCCGGTGGTACGGGGCTGACGTTCACGGGCACCGCGAGCGGTGAGGGCCGCATCGCGGAGCTCGACGCGGCGGCGACGCTGGCGTCCGCCCACCGGCTGCTCGACCGCTTCGCGGCGCGGCTGGCGGCCGATCCCGGGGAGGCCGGCCCCGAGCCGGTGAACCCCTCCGGGACGGCCGGCGCGGCTGGAATCTCCGGGCCGGCCGCTGCTGCGGGTCCCGGCGACGCGGCCGGTGCGGCCGGTGGCACGGATCCGGCGGAGCGGGCGGACCCGGTCGGGGACGACGACGTGCCCGCCTCCGACGTCGACGCGCCCGTCCCCGGCGACGACCGCCCGGCGGGCTTCGAGACGGGGGTGGAGCCGCCGTCGCTCGACGCGGTGTCCGACCTGCCCGGCGTGCCGGCTCCGGACGGGCCTCCCGCGGCCGAGGCCGCGCACGCCCGGCGGACGATGATCGGCCGCAGCGCGGAGGAGGTCGACCACGCGCCGCCGCGCGGGCGTTACGCGCCGGTGCCCGCCCCGCAGTCCTCGTCGGCCACGGCCACCCTGCGCTGGGTCGCCCCGGCCGCCGCGCTCGCGCTGGCCTCGGCGGTCGTGGTCGGGCGCGCGCTGCGCCGCAGGCAGTAGCGCCTGCCCGGCGGATCATTGGCTGTCCGGCGGATCATGGCCGGGTCCGCTCATGGCCGGGTTCCGCTCACGGTCGGGTCCGCTCACGGTCGAATCCGCGGTGATCTCCGTGGCGTCGCGGGGGCCTTCGGCCGTCCGGCAGCCGCCAGGCCGCCCCGCAGCCCCTTTCGCCGCAAGCGCCGGACGGCTCCGGGGCTCCGTGGTTACCGGTCCCGTGGTCACCGGTCCCGTGGTTAAGGGCTCCGCGGGTACGGGCCCCGCGGTTTACCGGCCCTGCGGTTTACCGGCCCTGCGGTTTACGGGGCCCTGCGGTTAGGGTCGGATCGTGAGTACCCAAGAGACGCGACTGACCGCGGGCGACACCGAACTGACCATCGCTCAGGGCAACGGCTGCCGCATCGCCGGCCTTCGCATCGGCGGCACCGAGCTGCTGCGGCAGGGCGAGCACTACGGCTGTTTCCCGATGGTGCCGTGGTGCGGCCGGACGGCGTACGGGAAGTTCCGCGACGGGCCGACGCTGCACCAGCTGCCGATCGACTCGCCGCCCCACGCGATCCACGGCACGGGCCGGAACACCGTCTGGCGTACCGCCCGCGCCGACAAGAGCGAGGCCGCGTTCACCTACGACCTCGCCGAGCCGTGGCCGTACCCCGGCCGGGTCACCCAGACCTTCGAGCTGACCGAGGACTCACTCACCCTGGCCATGGGGATCGAGACGTACGGCGACTCCTTCCCGGCGCAGGCCGGCTGGCACCCCTGGTTCCGGCGCAACCTCGGCGGAGAGGGCAGCGAGGACGTGCGGCTCGACTTCGCGGCCGGGTGGCAGGAGGAGCGTGGCGACGACCATCTCCCGACCGGGCGCCGCATCGAGCCGGGGCCCGGCCCCTGGGACGACTGCTTCGGGATGCCGGACGGCGTGGACGTCACGCTGACCTGGCCCGGGGCGCTGGAGCTGAAGATCGCGAGCCGCGCCGAGTGGGTCGTGATCTATGACGAGCAGGCCGAGGCGGTCTGCGTCGAGCCACAGTCGGGCCCGCCCAACGGCCTCAACACCGCCCCGCAGCTCGTCACCCCCATCGAGCCGCTGGAGATCGCGACCACCTGGAGCTGGCGTCGGCTGTGAGCGGCGACCACCTGGAGTTGGCGGCGGCTCTAAGCTGAAGCCCATGACTGACGTACGTGCTGAGCTGCTCCAGCAGATCAAGGACAAGGCCGTGGTGCACGGCAGGGTGACCCTCTCCTCGGGGATCGAGGCCGACTACTACATCGACCTGCGCCGGATCACGCTGGACGGCGTAGCCGCGCCGCTGGTCGGCCAGGTGATGCTGGATCTGGCGGCCGACCTCGACTTCGACTGTGTCGGCGGTCTGACGCTGGGCGCCGACCCGGTCGCGACCTCGATGCTGCACGCCAGCGCCGCGCGCGGGGCGCGCCTCGACGCCTTCGTCGTACGGAAGGCGCAGAAGGCGCACGGCATGCAGCGCCGTATCGAGGGCGCGGACGTCAAGGGCCGTCGCTGCCTGGTCGTCGAGGACACCTCGACCACCGGCGGCTCGCCCCTGACCGCCGTCGAGGCGGTCCGTGAGGCGGGCGGCGAGGTCGTCGCCGTGGCGACGATCGTCGACCGCGGCGCCTCGGGCGCCATCGCGGACGCGGGTCTGCCGTACTTCACGGCATACCAGCTGACCGATCTCAACCTGGCCTGAGCTGCGGTTTCCGGATGGGGTCGGCTGTTTCACGTGAAACAGCCGACCCCATCCGCATGCCTGCGGGGCACGCGGGGTGGAGGACGGGCGAGAGTCTGGAAAGATGGGGGCGACGATGACGTCGCCCCCAGGTCAGGGACCAGTACGCACACCCGCACATCATTAGGAGCGGACAGATGCCCATCGCAACCCCCGAGGTCTACAACGAGATGCTCGACCGGGCGAAGGCAGGCAAGTTCGCCTACCCGGCCATCAACGTGACCTCGACCCAGACCTTGCACGCGGCGCTGCGCGGATTCGCGGACGCCGAGAGCGACGGCATCATCCAGATCTCCACCGGCGGCGCTGAGTTCCTGGGCGGCCAGTACTCCAAGGACATGGTGACCGGCGCCGTCGCGCTGGCCGAGTTCGCGCACATCGTCGCCGCGAAGTACCCGGTCACGATCGCGCTGCACACGGACCACTGCCCCAAGGACAAGCTGGACACCTACGTCCGCCCGCTCATCGAGGTCTCCGCCGAGCGCGTGGCCAAGGGCCTCAACCCGCTCTTCCAGTCCCACATGTGGGACGGCTCCGCCGAGACCCTCGCGGACAACCTGGCCATCGGCCAGGAGCTGCTCGCGAAGGCCGCCGCCGCGAAGATCATCCTGGAGGTCGAGATCACCCCGACCGGCGGTGAGGAGGACGGCGTCACGCACGAGATCAACGACGAGCTCTACACCACCGTCGACGACGCGCTGCGTACCGCCGAGGCGCTCGGTCTGGGCGAGAAGGGCCGCTACCTCCTGGCCGCGTCCTTCGGCAACGTGCACGGCGTCTACAAGCCGGGCAACGTCGTTCTCCGTCCCGAGCTGCTGAAGGACCTCCAGGCGGGCGTCAGCGCGAAGCACGGCCAGAGCGCCGGCAGCCAGCCCTTCGACTTCGTCTTCCACGGCGGCTCGGGCTCCTCCGCCGAGGAGATCGCCACCGCGCTGGAGAACGGCGTCGTGAAGATGAACCTCGACACCGACACCCAGTACGCCTTCACCCGCCCGGTCGCGGACCACATGTTCCGCAACTACGACGGTGTCCTGAAGGTCGACGGCGAGGTCGGCTCGAAGAAGACGTACGACCCGCGTACGTGGGGCAAGCTCGGCGAGGCGTCGATGGCCAAGCGCGTCACCGAGGCCTGCGCGAACCTGCGCTCCACGGGCACCAAGCTGAAGTAGCGGTAACTGTTCGCACCCGGGCCCGCCCCTTTTTCCCAGGGGCGGGCCCGAGTGTGTTTCCGCCCTGCGCGGGGCGCCCCCGTCGAGGATGATCCTGGTCATGGACATCAGGCTGGGTACCCGCACCGGGCGCTGGGTGGTGCTGACGACCGTCCTCGGCTCCGGCATGGCGATGCTGGACTCCACCGTCGTCAATGTCGCCCTGCCCCGCATCGGCCGGGACCTGGACGCCGACATGGCGGTCCTGCAGTGGACCGTCAACGCGTACATGCTGACCCTGGCGGGGCTGATCCTGCTCGGCGGGGCGCTCGGGGACCGGTTCGGGCGCCGGAAGATCTTCGTGATCGGGGTGGTGTGGTTCGCGGTGGCCTCGCTGCTGTGCGGGCTCGCGCCGAACGCCGAGACCCTGATCGCCGCCCGCGCCCTCCAGGGAGTCGGCGGCGCGCTGCTCACGCCGGGCTCCCTCGCGCTCATCCAGGCCTCTTTCCACCCCGACGACCGGGCCCGCGCGGTCGGTGTGTGGTCCGGGCTCGGCGGCGTCGGGGCGGCCGTCGGGCCCTTCCTCGGCGGGTGGCTGGTCGACGGCCCCGGCTGGCGCTGGGTGTTCCTGATCAATGTGCCGCTGGCCGCGCTCTGCGTCCCGGTCGCCCTCAAGCACGTACCCGAGTCGCGCGATCCGCGGGCGCACGGCCGCTTCGACGTGCTGGGCGCCGCGCTGGCGGCCGTCGCGCTCGGATGCGTGACGTACGCGCTGATCGAGGCACCGGCGGGCGGGGCCTCCGTCGTGGTGATCGGCTCGGCGGTCCTCGGGGTCGTCCTCGGCGGGGTGTTCCTGTATGCCGAGAAGACCCGGGCCGACCCGATGATGCCGCTCACACTCTTCGCGTCCCGGCAGTTCACCGCCATCAACGTGGTCACGCTGTGCGTGTACGCGGCGTTCAGCGGCTTCTTCTTCCTCACCGCCCTGCAACTCCAGGTCGTCGTCGGCTACTCCGCGCTCCAGGCGGGCACGGCGCTGCTCCCCACCACCGTGCTGATGCTGTTCCTGTCCGCGCGCTCGGGCGAGCTGGCGCAGCGCATCGGGCCGCGTCTGCCGCTCACCGTCGGCCCGCTGTTGTGCGCCGCCGGGATGCTGCTGATGCTGCGGGTGGGGGAGGGGGCTTCGTACGTCACGGACGTGCTGCCCGCGATCGTGGTGATGGGCGCGGGCATGGTCACCCTGGTGGCCCCGCTGACCGCCACGGTGCTGGCCTCCGTCGATACGGGCAGGGCGGGCCTGGCCAGTGGGATCAACAACGCGGCGGCCCGCGCGGCGGGTCTGATCGCGGTGGCGGCGCTGCCGCTGCTGGCCGGGATGGGCCCGGACGCGTATCGCTCGGCGGCGGAGTTCGGCGCGACGTTCCGGCGGGCGATGCCGATGTGCGCCGGGGTGCTGGTGCTGGGCGCGCTGATCGCGTGGCTGACGGTGCGCAATCCGCGGCCGGGGGCGTGTGTGCCGCGCAGCCGGGTGAACTGCGCGGTGGCCGCGCCGCCCCTGGAGGAGCCCGACAGGGCCCCGCACACGGAAGGCGGGCACCGCTCTGATCACACATTGCGCGGGGGACCTGTGACACTGGAACTCATGGCCATCCACAAAGACCTTCTCGGGGGCCCGCCCCCGGCCCACCTGCCCGACGATCCCGAGCCGCGCGGGCTGCTCGCGAACGGCGCCGCGCCGTCCGACGTCGCCGCGAAATACCCGTACTCCTCGCTCGCCTGGGCCCAGCTCGCCGACGAGGCGTACGAGAACGGGCGGGTCGTCGAGTCCTACGCGTACGCCCGCACCGGGTACCACCGCGGCCTCGACGGACTGCGCCGCGTCGGTTGGAAGGGGCACGGGCCCGTGCCGTGGGAGCACGAGCCGAACCGTGGTTTCCTGCGCGCGCTGCACGCGCTGGCCCGCGCCGCGCAGTCGATCGGTGAGCAGGAGGAGTACGAGCGCTGCTCGTCCTTCCTGCGGGACTCCTCGCAGGAGGCGGCGGACACCCTCGGCTGAGCAGGTGTCTTCGGGCGGGAGGCCCGTATCCGAGCGCGATCCGCGCCCGGATACGGGCCTCCCGCCTTGCCGCGGGTGGGTCACCGGTCGGACGGCCGAACGGTCCTCGGTTTATGCTTCCGGCAGGGGACCGGGGCCCTCCGGAGCAATACGGACGGGGCGGACCGCTACCTGCAAGTTCGTGTCGAGGAGACAGGAATGTCGCACACCCCCGATGCCCCCGAAGCCGGTCCGGACACTCCGAACCTGGATTTCGCGGGCACGACTCCGTACGAGGACTACGTTCAGGCGGACGTCCTCACCCACCTCCAGCACACCCTCTCCGACGATCCCGGAGAGATGGTCTTCCTGGTCACCACCCAGGTCATGGAGCTGTGGTTCACCGTCATCGTCCATGAGTGGGAGACCGCGACCGGAGCGCTGCGCGAGGACGACCTGCCGGTCGCGATGGCGGCGCTGAAGCGCTCCATGCGTGAGCTGGAGGCGCTGAACGCCTCGTGGCGCCCGCTCGCCCACCTCACCCCCACGCAGTTCAACTCGTACCGCAGCGCGCTCGGTGAGGGCTCCGGCTTCCAGTCCGCGATGTACCGGCGGATGGAGTTCATCCTCGGCGACAAGTCCGCGTCGATGCTCGTCCCGCACCGGGGCGCACCGCGGGTGCACGCCGAGCTGGAGAAGGCACTGCAGGAGCCCGGCCTGTACGACGAGGCCCTGCGGTTCCTCGCCCGGCGCGGCCTGCCGGTGCCGGCCGCCGTGCTGGAGCGCGACCTCTCGCAGAAGTACGAGCCCTCGCCCGAGATCGAGGCGATCTGGTCCCAGGTGTACGGCGGCGACCAGAACGGTGAACTGGTCCGCTTCGGCGAGGCGTTGACCGATGTCGGCGAGCTGGTGTGGCGCTGGCGCAACGACCACCTGGTGGCGACCCGGCGGGCCATGGGCTCCAAGGTCGGCACGGGCGGCTCCGCCGGGGTGGCCTGGCTGGAGAAGCGGGCCCGTAAGAACGTCTTCCCCGAGCTGTGGACGGCGCGCAGCCATGTCTGAGCCGACGACCGACTCCCCACCGGTGGACCATCGGGCGAGGGCCGCGGCTCTGGACACCGCCGACGAGCTCGCCAAGCGGCGCGAGCTGTGCGCCCTCGACGACGCCACCGTCTACCTGGACGGCAACTCGCTGGGCGCGCTGCCCCGGCATGTGCCCGGCCGGATAGCCGACGTCATCACCCGTGAGTGGGGCGAGCTGCGCATCCGCTCCTGGGACGAGAGCGGCTGGTGGACCGCGCCCGAGCGGATCGGTGACCGCATCGCGCCGCTCATCGGCGCCGGTCCCGGCCAGGTCGTGGTGGGCGACTCCACCAGCGTCAACGTCTTTAAGGCGGTGGTGGGCGCGACGCGGATCGCGGACCCGGCCAGGGACGAGATCCTCGTCGACGCGACGACCTTCCCCACCGACGGCTACCTCGCCGAGTCGGCGGCCCGGATGACCGGCAAGCGGCTGCGCCCCGTCGACCCGGCGGATCTGCCGGGTGCGCTCGGCCCGCGCACCGCCGCCGTTCTCGTCAACCACGCCGACTACCGCACGGGCCGGCTGCACGACCTGCCGGGGCTGACCGCCGCCGTGCACGAGGCCGGGGCGCTCGTCGTCTGGGACCTGTGCCACAGCGCGGGCGCGCTGCCGGTCGGGCTCGACGCGCACGGGGTGGATCTCGCGGTCGGCTGCACCTACAAATATTTGAACGGCGGGCCGGGCTCGCCCGCGTACATCTACGTCGCCGAGCGCCACCAGGCGGCGTTCGACTCCCCGTTGCCCGGCTGGAACTCGCACGCCGACCCCTTCGGCATGACCCCCGGCTACGCCCCGGCGGACGGGGCGGCGCGCGGCAGGGTCGGCACTCCCGACATCCTTTCCCTGCTCGCGCTGGAGGCCGCGCTCGACGTCTGGGACGGTGTGTCCATCGAAGCGGTACGGGAGAAGTCACTCGCGCTGACGGATTTTTTCCTGGAATGCGTGGACACGTACGTGCCCGCGAACCGGGTCTCGTCGGTGACCCCGGCCGCGCACGCGGAGCGTGGCAGCCAGGTCTCGCTGCGGTGCGCGGCGGGCACGGACGCGGCAGAGGTGATGCGGGAGCTGATCGCACGCGGCGTGGTCGGCGACTTCCGCCGCCCCGACGTGCTGCGTTTCGGATTCACGCCGCTGTACGTGGGCTTCGCGGACGCGGAGCGTGCGGCGCGGGTGCTGGCGGAAGTATTGGTGTAGGTGCTGGCTCGGGGACGGGTGTGACGGCTGATAACGTCCGGTCCGCTACCTAGATCAATTGGCCGTACGCACCGAAGGGTTGGTCCCCGCATGCCGGACCCCGCAGCCGAACGGGACGCTGCTGAGGCCGAGTCGGCCTTCTCCCACCCGGTCGTCGCACCGGATACAACGGTCGCGTACGGCGCACACCCCGACCAAGTGGTCGATTTTTACTCGCCACGCAGCGGCCGGGCCGGGGCGCCGCTGGTCGTCGTGTTGCACGGCGGCGCCTGGCGGGCCGAGTACGACCGGCAGCACACGACGCCGTTCGTGGATTTCCTGGCCCGCCGGGGCTTCGCCGTCGCCAACGTCGAGTACCGGCGCGGCAGCGGGCTGCCGGGGCAGGGTGGGGCGGGCCCGGTCGCGGGGCGCTGGCCGGAGACGTTCGACGACGTGGCCGCGGCGATGGACCTGATGCCCGGTCTCGTACGGGAGGCGATCCCCGGGGCCGATTCGCGGCGCATCGTCGTCACCGGCCACTCGGCCGGCGGCCACCTCGCGCTGTGGGCCGCGGCCCGCCACGAGTTGCCCGCCGACTCGCCCTGGCACCTGCCGGCCGCGCCCGCGCTGCGCGGGGTGGTGGCGCTCGCGCCGATCGCGGACTTCACGGTCGCCCGGGAGTTGGGCGTGTGCACCGGAGCGGTCGATCAACTGGTCGGCGGCAGTGAGCGGTTCGACGAGCGCAGGCCGTACGCGGACCCGGCGGCGTTGCTGCCGACCGGGATCGCCACCGTCATCGTGCAGGGCCGCACCGACATTGTCGTACCGCAGGCCGTCGCCGAGGCGTACACCGATGCGGCGGCGAAGGCGGGGGAGACGGTCGGGCTGACGCTCCTTGAGGACGTCGGGCACTTTCCGCTGATCGATCCGTCGGCGGACGCGTGCGCGGTGGTCGCGGAGGAGATCGAGCAGCTCGCGTACTGACGCGGCCTGGTGCGTGAGCCGCCCGGTGACGCGGACAGATGCTGTCCGCAAGGGTTCCTGCGGTGGGCTTGTCCAGCCGAGCAGAAGGAGCCCGAAATGACATTTCTCGTAACCGGAGCAACAGGCAACGTCGGCCGCCAGGTGGTCGCGGAGCTGCTCCGCGGGGGCGAGTCGGTGCGTACGTACGCCGAGTGGGCGGCGGAGCACGGGGACGCTTTCCGGCGCTGACGTACGGGTGCGCGCACTGCCCTACGTCGGCGCTGACGTACGGGTGCGAGCGCTGCCATGCGTCAGACGGGAGCCCTGGTGGGAGGCCCGTAGTACCTGGGACGGACGTGGGAAGTTCCCCACCGGGGCGGACGACCCCGTTCGTCCTTGCGCCTACCGTTCTGCACGTGACCGAGACAAAGAACCGCAGCCCCGAGCTTCGCCTGGCGATAGGGGCGCTGGGTGGACTGCGCCAGGACCTGTTCCAGAAGCCCTTCGACTACCGCCCGCTTCCACGGCTTCCGCTGGACAACACCATCGTCCGCAAGTTTCCCGCCCGGGTGCGCGAGTACGGGACCTGGACGCCGCACGCCGTGGTGGTGGGGTTCGCGCTGCTCACGATGATGGTGGCGGCCACCACCGGCTACTCCGACTTCGCCGGGGACGCCACCCTGCTGATGGTGGGCCTCGTCTCGGCCGTGCCGATCGTGATGACGCTGTTCCGCCCGGCCCTGGCCTGGTGGCTGTCGATCCTCGGTGCCGTGCTGTCGAGCGGCCTGATCGGGAGCGGCCCTGAGCCGTGGACCGAGAGCGCCTTCCTCGGCCACCTCGTGGTGATGGTCGTGGTGGCGGCGCGGACCCGGCCGCGTACGGCGGGCTGGATGTGGATCCTCACGGCAGCCTTCGGGTTCCTGCTGCCGGGCACCAGCTACGGGGGCTCGGACGCCACCGGCATGATGCTCTTCGTCTCGGCGTTCGCGCTGCTCGCGGTGACCGCGCTCCAGATCCGCCTCCGGGCGAAGCAGGAGGTCACCGCGCAGCAGTCGGTCACCGCCGTGGAGCGCGACAGGCGCACGCTCCTGGAGGAGCGCACCACCATCGCGCGTGAGCTGCACGATGTCGTCGCCCACCACATGTCGGTGGTGGCGATCCAGGCGGAGGCGGCCCCGTACCGGGTGGAGAATCCGCCGCCGGAGCTGGAGAAGGCCTTCGTCACGATCCGCGAGAACGCGGTGGCCGCGCTGACCGAGCTGCGCCGGGTGCTCGGCGTCGTACGGGCCGAGGACTACCAGGCTCCGGACGCCCCGCAGCCCACGCTCGCCGAGCTCGACGGGCTCGTCGAGAACGTGCGAGAGGCCGGGCTGACCATCGAGAAGACCGTCGTGGGCGCGGTGCGTGAGCTTCCGCAGGGGGTCGAGCTGTCGGCGTACCGGATCATCCAGGAGGCCCTGAGCAACGCCCTGCGGCACGCGCCGGGCGCGTCCGCGAAGGTCGAGGTGTCGTACGTCCTCGGGGGGCTGGGCCTGCGGATCGTCAATACGCCGGCCCGTGGCCTGGTCAAGCCGTCGCCCGGGGCCGGGCACGGCATCACGGGCATGCGGGAGCGTGTGACGATGCTGAACGGTGAGATGACCGCGGAGCCGACCCATGAGGGCGGGTACGAGGTCGCCGCCTTCATCCCCGTCGCCCCCGCGGCGCCCGCCGAGCAGGAGCCCGTCGCATGACCATTCGTGTACTGATCGTCGACGACCAGGTCATGGTCCGCGAGGGTTTCACCGTCCTGCTGAACGCGATGCCGGAGATCGAGGTCGTCGGCGAGGCGGTGAACGGCCGTGAGGCCGTCTCCCAGGTCGCCGCCCTGCGCCCGGACGTCGTCCTGATGGACATCCGCATGCCGGAGCTGAACGGCATCGACGCGACACGGGAGATCGTGGCGGCCGACGCGGACGCGAAGGTGCTGGTCCTGACCACCTTCGACCTCGACGAGTACGTCTACCAGGCGCTGCGGGCCGGTGCCTCGGGCTTCCTGCTGAAGGACGCGTCGGCGCGGCAGCTGGCCGAGGGGGTGCGGGTGGTGGCGGCCGGTGAGGCGCTGCTTGCCCCGACGGTCACCAAGCGGCTGATCGCGGAGTTCTCCAAGCTCGCCGAGACGCCGCGCCCGCCCGCGCTGTCCCAGGTCGGCGAGCTGACGGAGCGCGAGACCGAGGTCCTGGTGCTGATCGCGCAGGGCCTGTCGAACGCGGAGATCGCCTCGCACCTGGTCGTGGCGGAGTCGACGATCAAGACCCATGTGAGCCGGGTCCTGGTGAAACTGGGCCTGCGGGACCGGACGCAGGCGGCGGTGTTCGCGTACGAGGCGCGACTGGTGACGCCGTCCTGAGTCGGGCCCCGGAGTGCCTGCCGGGCGCCCGGCGCCGCCGCTCTCCGAACGAGCCCTGAGGCACCGGCGCGGGCCGGCCCGGAGCCGCTGCGCGGGGCTGAGTCCCCTACCCGCCCCTTCCCGAAACTGGGGGGCAAGCCCCCAGACCCCCGGACGCCCTTCGGGCGTGTCCTCAATCGCCGGACGGGCTGAAAGTGTTCCGGATGCTGCGAGTCTGAGGGCGCGGGACTGGGGCGCGGGACGGCCCCGGCGTTCTCGCACCCTGCCCCTTCAGCCCGTCCGGCGTTGGCGGGCCGGCACCGGGGCGTGACGCCGCCGCCCGTTCTCCACCCGGCCATGTCAGTCGTCCGGCGTTTGAGGACCGGGGTCTGGGGCGGAGCCCCAGTTTCGGGAGGGGGCGGGTAGGGGGCCGCGCCGCAGGCAACCCGCACCCCCGCCGACCCGCCCCCGGCGCTCCTCGCCCCCGGCGCTCCCCACACCCACACCCACACCCACACCCACACCCACACCCACACCCACACCCACACCCACACCCGGCGCCCCGCCCCACGCCCTTCCCGCGTCCCCGCACAGCGCGTAGCGTCCCCGCATGGCCGCTCTTTTCGACCCTTCGTCGTCCGCGTTCGTCGCCGATCCGTACCCCGCCTTCGCCCAGCTCCGGGCCCAGGGCCGCGCTCACTACAACGCGCCGACCCGGCAGTGGCTCATACCCCGGCATGCCGATGTGTCCGCGCTGTTGCGCGACCGCCGCCTCGGGCGTTCGTATCTGCATCGCTTCACGCACGAGGAGTTCGGGCGTACGCCGCCGCTCGCCGAGCACGAGCCCTTTCACACCCTCAACGACAACGGCATGCTCGATCTGGAGCCGCCGGACCACCCCCGCATCCGGCGCCTCGTCTCGAAGGCGTTCACTCCGCGTACCGTCGAGCAACTCGCTCCCACCGTGAGTCGGTTGGCCGCCGAGCTGGTCGACGAGCTCTGTGCGGCCGGTGGTGGTGACCTGTTGGCCATGGTCGCCGAACCGCTGCCCGTCGCCGTCATCGCCGAGATGCTCGGCATCCCGCCCGCCGACCGCCCGCTGCTGCGGCCCTGGTCGGCGGACATCTGCGGGATGTACGAGCTGAATCCGCCCGCGGCGGTGGCCGAGCGCGCGGTCCGTGCTTCGGTCGAATTCACGGCGTATTTGCGGGAGCTGATCGCCGAGCGGCGCAAGGGCCCGGGGGACGACCTGATCTCGGCACTGATCGCCGCGCACGACCGGGGCGAGCGGCTCAGTGAGCAGGAGCTGATTTCCACCTGCGTGCTGCTGCTGAACGCGGGGCACGAGGCGACGGTCAACACGACCGCGGGCGGCTGGTGGACGCTGCTGAGCAACCCCGGTCAGCTGGCCGCGCTGCGGGCCGATCCGGAGGGACTGTTGCCCACAGCCGTGGAGGAGTTGATGCGCTACGACACGCCGTTGCAGCTCTTCGAGCGCTGGGTGCTCGACGACATCGAGGTCGGCGGCATCGAGATCCCACGCGGTTCCGAGGTGGCCCTCCTCTTCGGCTCGGCCAATCGTGATCCGGCGGTGTTCGACCGCCCGGACCGGCTCGACCTGGGCCGGAAGGACAACCCGCACGTGACCCTGGGGGCGGGCATCCACTACTGCCTCGGAGCCCCGCTGGCCCGCCTCGAACTCCACGCTTCCTTCGGCGAGTTGCTGCGCAGGGCGCCCGATCTGCGGCTGGCCGCCGAGCCGGAGCGCACGGCGAACTTCGTGATCCGCGGCCTGAAGGAGCTACGGGTGGAGCTCTGAGGTGCCGCAGTGGGCCGGCCGCGGTGGATTGAGCCCCGCCGCGCTCGATCGGACCTCGACCCGCCCGACCCGACGGGCGCAGGCACGAGCACGGGCGCAGGCACGAGCACAGGCACGGGCACGGGCACGGCCCCACGGTGCGAGGTCCGCGCCCGTCGTGCCGTTCAGACCGCGGGCAGGGGCAAGGGCAACGGCAGGGTCAGCGACCATGCCCCCGGCCGTACCGTCCAGGTCCGGGTCCGCACCGGGCCCGTCACCAGCGCGTCCGCCCGGTAGCGGAAGTCCGGGCCGGACACGGTCACCGTCAGGGCGTCCACCCGTACCGGCTCACCGCCCTGCGGCCGGATCACCACCTGGGCCCGGCCCGCGCGGGAGAACACCGAGATCCCCTCGACCGGCCGGTCCAGATCGTGCAGCAGCACCCCGTCCGCCTCCACCCGCAGCCGGTACGTCCGCATGACGGACAGCGGGGCGGGCGGCGCGGGCCCGACCAGGGTCCGCACCAGCGAGCGGCAGGCGTGCCAGACCGAGGGCACGGGGGGCGTCACGGCCATCGGCGCCGGGATGCGCAGATCGCCGAGGACCACCCCGTCGCTCTCGTCGACCAGCAGATCGAGCCGGTGCGCGGCCCCTTCGAGGACCGCGCGGGCCGCCGCCACCGCACTCGTCGGCACGCCGAGCGACCGGGCGAGATCGAGCCCCGCCCCCACCGGTACCAGCGAAAGCTCCCCGGCGCCGAGCTCTCTCTCCCGGTGCAGCAGGGCGACCGTGCGCAGCAGCGCCCGGTCGTCGCCGACCACCACGGGCCGCCTGCTGCCCCGGCGGGCAAGGGCCCGCGCGAACTCCTCGGGCCCCTCGGGGAGGCAGATTTTGGCGGATGCTCCGGCGCTCAGTACGTCCTTGGCGATACGTACAGACTCGCCGTCCGTACGCCGGGCGACCGGGTCGATGAGCACCAGCAGCGGATGCGCGGTGTTCGCGGTGGGCTCTGGAGCCGACACCTCGGTCCTTCCTCGGGTAGCATCTTTGTGCAAGAGCCCCTTGCGCTATTGCGCCAGGGGCTTGGTCTATTCCGGGGCACCCGGTCCAACTGCTCAGTATCAGGTGTACGCCGTACGTACGCCCCTGACCTTGGACATGCCCCGCCCGGAAGGGGTGTACGCCTGTGCCCGCACTTGTGCTGCTCGGTGCTCAGTGGGGTGACGAAGGCAAGGGAAAGGCCACCGACCTGCTCGGTGGATCCGTGGACTATGTAGTGCGCTATCAGGGCGGCAACAACGCCGGCCACACGGTCGTCGTCGGCGACCAGAAGTATGCGCTGCATCTCCTCCCTTCCGGAATCCTCACGCCGGAATGCACGCCGGTCATTGGTAACGGTGTCGTCATCGACCCGGCGGTCCTGCTCTCCGAGCTGAGCGGCCTGAACGCGCGTGGTGTCGACACGTCCAAGCTTCTGATCAGCGGAAACGCGCATCTGATCACGTCGTACCACACGACTGTGGACAAGGTGACGGAACGCTTCCTCGGCAAGCGGAAGATCGGCACGACGGGCCGCGGAATCGGTCCGGCCTACGCCGACAAGATCAACCGCGTCGGGATCCGCGTTCAGGACCTCTACGACGAGTCGATCCTCCAGCAGAAGGTGGAGGCCGCGCTCGACGGCAAGAACCAGATCCTGGCGAAGCTGTACAACCGTCGCGCGATCGACGCCGCCCAGATCGTCGAGGAGCTTCTCGGCTACGGCGAGCAGATCAAGGGTTACGTCGCCGACACCACGCTGCTCCTCAACAACGCGCTCGACGAGGACAAGGTCGTCCTCTTCGAGGGGGGCCAGGGCACGCTGCTGGATGTCGATCACGGCACGTACCCCTTCGTGACGTCGTCGAACCCGACCGCGGGCGGTGCCTGCACGGGTACGGGCGTGGGCCCGACAAAGATCAGCCGCGTCATCGGCATCCTCAAGGCCTATACGACGCGTGTGGGCGCCGGGCCGTTCCCGACCGAGCTGTTCGACGCGGACGGCGAGGCGCTGCGCCGCATCGGTGGCGAGCGCGGTGTGACCACCGGTCGTGACCGTCGCTGCGGCTGGTTCGACGCGCCGATCGCGCGTTACGCGACGCGGGTCAACGGCCTCACGGACTTCTTCCTCACGAAGCTGGACGTGCTGACCGGCTGGGACGAGATCCCGGTGTGTGTGGCGTACGAGATCGACGGCAAGCGCGTCGAGGAGCTCCCGTACAACCAGACCGACTTCCACCACGCGAAGCCGATCTACGAGAACCTGCCCGGCTGGTCCGAGGACATCACCAAGGCGAAGACCTTCGACGACCTGCCGAAGAACGCGCAGGACTACGTGAAGGCGCTGGAGGACATGTCCGGCGCGCCGATCTCGGCGATCGGTGTCGGCCCCGGCCGCACCGAGACGATCCAGATCAACTCGTTCATCTAGCAGCGAGCCGGTGAGCCGGTGAGCCGGTGAGCAGGTGAACAAGCGAAGGGGCCACGGCGCGCATGCGCGCCGTGGCCCCTTCGCTTACCCCCGCCGGCCGTGCCGGGTCAGTCCGACTTCGTGTAGGTGACCGACTCCCCGGTGGCGGTGGTCGTCCGGCGCAGCGTTCCGTCCGGCCGCAGGGTCAGCTCGGTCGGTTTGCCGGGCTTGCAGGACGGCATGGGCTCGCCGACCGTGACCCGGGACGGGCCGATCTTCAGGGGCGCGCCGCCGCTCGGGGGCGCGGTCAACTCCGCCTGGAACACGCAGTGGTACGTGCCGACCGCCAGCGGGCCGTCGGCGGTGAGGGAGAGGACCGTGTCGCCGATCTCGCCCTGCTGGAGGACGATGCGGCGGGTGTCCTGGCCGGTGCCTCCGATGGCGCCGTCCCAGGTGCCCAGGTACTCCTCGGGTATGGAGCCCCCCTTGGTGGCCTGCGTGGGCGAGTCGCTGGGTGACGGGGGCGACGCCGCGTTCCTGCCGTCGTCCGTGGGGCCGTTCGCGGACGCGGTCGGCTGGTTGCTGACGGAGCCGGCGCGCGGCTCGTCGTCGCCGGTGTTCATGAAGGCGTACACGGACCCGCCCGCGCCGAGTGCGACCAGCAGCGCCACCGTGACCAGCGCGGCGGTGGAGCGGCCGGTGCGGGGCGCGGGCTCGGGCGCGGTCGGCTGGTAGGCGTACAGCGGCGCGTGGGCGCCGTACCCGCCGGGCGGGGTGTGGTACGGGTGGGGCTGCTGGGCTTGTGGGTAGCCGTACGAGGCGTACGGCGGTGCAGGGGCCGACGCCGGTGGCGCCGGGGGGCCGCCCGGATTCGGGCCCACTGCGGGGGGCGGCGTCACTGTCGGCCTCGTGATGATCGTCGGCAGGGCGTGCACACCGCCGGGCGGGGCGGCGGGCGCCGCGCCGTTCTCGCTGCCCGGCGCCGGGCTCTCCGACTCCAGCTCCAGCAACTGGATCGCGTGGCTGCCGAGCTGGGCCACCAGCGCGCCCGGCAGCCAGGGCTCCCCGTCGGCTCCGCGGGTGCGCTCCAGGATCTGGTCCGGGGTGGGGCGTGCCGTCGGGTCCTGGAGCAGGCAGTCCCTGATCAGGTCCCGCAGCCCGTCCGGTATGTCGCCGAGCTCCGGGGGCTGGGTCGCGATCCGGAACAGCAGCGCGTGCACACCGCTGTCGGCCGTGCCGAACGGCAGTCGGCCCGTCGCCGCGTACGCCAGCACGGAGCCCAGGCAGAAGATGTCGCACGCGGGCGTGATCGGCTCGCCGCGCACCTGCTCGGGGGCCATGAAGCCGGGGGAGCCGACCAGGGCGCCGACCCTGGTCAGCCTGGCGTCCGTGACCGTTTCCAGCGCCCGCGCGATGCCGAAGTCGATGACGCGCGGCCCGTCGATGGTGATCAGGATGTTGGACGGCTTGAGGTCGCGGTGGATGAGGCCGGCGCCGTGGATGTCCTTGAGCGCGTTCGCGAGACCGGCCCCCAGGATGTGGACGGAGCGCTCGGGCAGCGGCCCGTGCCCCGCGGCGGCCCCGCCTCCGGCCGCGGAGCCGGATCCGGACGAGACGACCGACTGGAGGCTGGGCCCGGCGACGTAACCCGTCGCGACCCACGGGATGGTGGCCTCGGTGTCGGCGTCGAGGACCGGCGCGGTCCACCGGCCGCCGACGCGCCTGGCCGCGGCCACCTCCTGGCGGAAGCGGCTGCGGAACTCCTCCTGCTCGGCGAGCTCCTGGCGCACCAGCTTGACGGCGACGGTACGGCCCCGGCCGGAGCGGGCCAGGAAGACCTGGCCCATACCGCCCGCGCCGAGCCGCGCCAACAGCCGGTATGCGCCGATCTGGTGTGGATCTTCCGGCCCCAGCTTTTCCATGGCAGCGCTGTCCTCCCCCGATGCGTCCCCCAACGGACCGAAGGATAGTGCGCTGGTAGGACATTCACGGCCTTGCGGGAAACTCCGGACGGTGACTGAGGTCCTGTGCTTCCGTAGTGTCCGACGCCTGCGCGGGCTCCGGCAGTTCCGTGACCGCGTCCAGTGCTTTGGACAATCGCTCCAGCACCCGCATGGTTTCCGCGAGCCCTTCCGCGCCCAGCTCTCCGCCGAGCCGCGCCGCCAGCTCCGCATGGCCGGGACCGATCCTCCGCACCGCGTCCAGGCCGGCCTCGGTGGGACGCAGCAGTTTGGCGCGGCGGTGGGCGGGGTTGGGCGCGTACGCGGCGAGCCCGGTGGCCACCAGCAGATCGGCGATCCGCTGCACGCTCTGACGGGTGATGCCCATGACGCGGGCGATCCCGGCGACGGGCAGCGGCTCGCGCAGTACGGCGCCGAGGACCTGCCAGCGGGCGGCGGTGAGGCCGCCCGGCTTGGCCAACTGCTCGGACACACCGAGGAATTGGCCATTGAGCCGGAAGACGCCGAGCGCGGTGCGGCTGAGCATGTCCTGCCCCACCCGCTCCTCCTGCCGCGCCCGCTCCTCCCGCACTTCTTTCACGACTCCAGCACCTCGTAGGCGGAGGCGTCCGAGTCGTGGAACAGCCGGTACCACGCGTCGAGCTTCTCGCCCTCGTACACCCCGAGCCGCGCGAAGACCTCGCGGGCGAACGCGACGGGCTCGGTCGGCCCGGCCGTGATCAGGTCGTGGTCGGTGACGGCGTCGGACTCGCGGTAGTGCTCGCCGCCCTTGTAACCGGTGGCGTCGAGATAGAAGGAGATGGCGCTGGTGTGCGTCCGGTCGTCCAGCAGCCCTTCGCGCGCCAGCCCGGCCGTCGCCCCGCAGATCGCGGCGACCGGCACTCCCGCGTCGAGGAAGGTGCGCGCGACGCGGGCGAAGGGGGCGAGCTCGTCGCCGGTGTCCCACAGCTGCGCGCCGGTGAGGATCAGCAGGGCGGTGTCGTCGTCCTCGGCCCGTACGTCGTCGAGCGTGAGGTCGGGCTGGATGCGCAGGCCGCCCATGGTGGTGATGGGCTCGGTGGTCGCGCCGACGGTCTTGACGGTGTAGCCGTGCTGGGTGAGGTGGGCGGTGGTGTGGCCCGTCTCCCAGTCGGCGAAGGTGGGGTAAACGGCGAGGTACACGGTCTTGGCGGCCATGGTGAGCTCCTCGTTTCGAAGTACGTCCCGAAGTTCATTGACAACATACTGTCGAATCGACAGCATTCTGTCAATGAATCCGCCCTCGGCTCCTCGACACCCTGCCGACGAAAGTGGCGCAGTCCATACAAGGTGGCCATGTCGGCTTCCACCGGCGCGTCTCTACGCTTGGGGGTATGACCCCTCATGTCGATCCCCAGGCCGGCGCGGCCGTGAAGGCCGCAGACCGCGCGCACGTGTTCCACTCCTGGTCCGCCCAGGGCCTGATCGATCCGCTCGCCGTCGCCGGCGCCGAGGGTTCGTACTTCTGGGACTACGAGGGCAACCGGTACCTCGATTTCACCAGTGGTCTTGTCTTCACCAACATCGGCTACCAGCACCCGAAGGTCGTCGCCGCGATCCAGGAGCAGGCCGGGAAGCTCACCACCTTCGCGCCCGCCTTCGCCGTCGAGTCCCGCTCCGAGGCCGCACGCCTCATCGCCGAGCGGACCCCCGGCGACCTCGACAAGATCTTCTTCACCAATGGTGGCGCCGAGGCCATCGAGAACGCCGTCCGCATGGCCCGTCTGCACACGGGCCGCAACAAGGTTCTGGCCGCGTACCGCTCGTACCACGGCGGCACCTCCACCGCGATCAACCTGACCGGCGACCCGCGCCGCTGGGCGTCCGACAACGGCACGTCGGGCACCGTCCACTTCTGGGCGCCGTACCTCTACCGCTCGGCGTTCTACGCCGGGACCGAGGCGGAGGAGTGCGCCCGCGCGCTCCAGCACCTGGAAGACACCATCGCCTTCGAGGGCCCGCGGTCCGTCGCGGCGATCGTGCTCGAAACGATCCCGGGCACGGCGGGCATCATGACGCCGCCGCCCGGCTACCTCGCGGGTGTCCGTGAGCTCTGCGACCGGTACGGCATCGTCTTCGTCCTCGACGAGGTCATGGCGGGCTTCGGCCGCACGGGCAAGTGGTTCGCCGCCGAGCACTACGACGTCGTGCCCGACCTGATGACCTTCGCGAAGGGCGTGAACTCGGGTTACGTGCCGCTGGGCGGCGTGGCCATCTCGGCCGAGATCGCCGAGACCTTCTCGACCCGCCCCTACCCCGGCGGCCTCACCTACTCGGGCCACCCGTTGGCCTGCGCGGCGGCCGTCGCGACGATCCGGGCGATGGACGAGGAGCGCATCGTCGAGAACGCCGCGCACATCGGCGACACGGTGATCGCCCCGGGGCTGCGCGACCTCGCGGAGCGCCACCCGAGCATCGGCGAGATCCGCGGCACGGGCATGTTCTGGGCGCTGGAGCTCGTACGCGACAGGGAGACCCGCGAGCCGCTGGTCCCGTACAACGCGTCGGGCGAGGCGAACGCCCCGATGGCGGCCTTCGGCGCGGCCTGCAAGAAGAACGGCCTGTGGCCCTTCATCAACATGAACCGCACGCACGTGGTCCCGCCCTGCAACGTCACAGAGGCGGAGGCGAAGGAGGGTCTGGCGGCCCTGGACGTGGCGCTCTCGGTGGCGGACGAGCACACGGTGTAGCGCGCACCCGGCCGCGGCAGGGCATGAAAATGCCCCCGCGGTGTGCGACGACCCGGGGGCGTGACACCGGAGAGAGAACCTCTGGTGCGTAGCCACCGTACCCCGATCACGGCCGGGCGCTTTACCACCGCGGACGCGGACGCACCGGGCCCCGCCACGGGTGGCACCGACGCCGGGGCGCCCCTGTCACGCGTCGCCGGGTGGCCCCGCCCCCGCCCGGCGTCCCGCCGACCGCACTCCGCGCCCCTTCGCGCGCCCCCTGTGCGCTCCTCTCGCGCCGTCGGCTCTCCGGCCCGCTTCGGACAGCGCCTAAGGTGTCCGAAGTCAGACGAAGGGGAAATACGCCATGCCCGCGAGCGGACCTGTGACCCGCAACACCCTGCGGCAGCAGATAGCCGACGCACTGCGTGACGAGGTGCTTGCGGGGCGCTTGCGGCCGGGGCAGGAATTCACCGTCAAGCAGATCGCCGAGCAGTACGGCGTCTCCGCGACGCCCGTCAGGGAAGCGCTGGTCGATCTCGCCGCGCAGAGTCTGCTCGACTCCGATCAGCACCGCGGTTTCCGCGTCTGTGAGATCTCCGTCGACGACTTCCGCGGCATGGTCGAGGCGCGCTCCCTGATCATCGACGGATTCTTCCGCAAGCTCGCCGCGGGCGCCCTCGGCCGGGCGCGCGTCGAGGTGCTGGTGTCGGTCCGGCGGCGGGCCGACGAGGCCGCGCGGGCGGCCCGGGCCGGGGATCTGGACATCCTCATCGGGTACGACCTGCGGTTCTGGAGGGAGTTGGGGACGCTCATCGGCAACCCCTTCATCTCGGAGTTCCTGCACCAACTGCGCGTCCGCTGCTGGGTGTTCTCCGTTCCGTACCTGCGCGTCGACCCGAAGGCCGGGGAGCGGCTGTGGAGCGGCTATCCGGAGGTCGTGGAAGCGGTCACCCGGGGGGACTCCGAGGAGGTGCGCGGGGCGATCGGCGCGTACCACGCGTCCGCCCTGGCCTGGGCGGAACACCTGGAGTGCCTGGGAGACCCGGTCCGGCCCGGGAGCCCCGCGGACCTGGAGCGTCCGTCGCGGTGAGTGTTGATCTGACCGTCGTCGTGCCCGCGTACAACGAGGAACAGCGGCTGGGGCCCACACTGGACGCGATCTGCGCGCATCTGCGCGCCGATCCGGGCCGCTGGGGCACCTGGGAGCTGATCGTCGTCGACGACGGCTCGACCGACGGGACCGCCGACGCCGTTCTCGCCGCGGCGGCCGACGAGCCGCGCATCCACCTCGTCGCGGGCGACGGCAACCGCGGCAAGGGGCACGCCCTGCGGCTCGGTGTCCTCGCCTCGTACGGCGCGCGGGTGCTGGTCACCGACGCCGATCTGGCGACCCCCATCGAGGAGCTGGACGGGCTCGACAAGCAGCTGGCGGACGAGGCGTTGACCGCCGCGATCGGTTCGCGCGCGCACCCCGACTCGGCCATAGAGGTGCATCAGCGGCGCGTACGGGAGTGGCTCGGGCGCCTGGGCAACCGGCTCATACGGGCCGTCGCCGTGCCCGGCATCAAGGACACGCAGTGCGGCTTCAAGCTGTTCGACGGGGACAAGGCGCGCGCCGCGTTCGCCGACTCCCGCCTCGACGGCTGGGGCATCGACGTGGAGATCCTGCGGTTCTTCCGGCGGGAGGGTTGGCCGGTGGCCGAGGTCCCGGTGCGGTGGTCGCACCAGGAGGGGTCCAAGGTCCGGCCCGGCGACTACGGCAAGGTGCTGTTCGAGCTCGTACGGCTCAAGGCGCGCGCCGCACGGAGGGTACGGGTCAGGCGAGCCGATCTTGCCGTCGCCGGTCTCTTCCTCCTCGGCTCCGTCCTGCTCTACAAGGGGCTGTGGGCCGACCTCGACCACCGCTATCTCGCAGACTCGGGGCAGGACCAGAACCAGTGGGAGTGGTTCTTCGCGGTCACCGCCGACAACGTCGCGCAGCTGCGCAACCCGCTCTTCACGACCGTGCAGAACTTCCCCGACGGTGTGAACCTGATGGCCAACACCGTCATGCTCGGCCTGTCCGTGCCGTTCGCCCCCGTGACCCTGCTCTTCGGGCCGACCGCGACCTGGGCGCTCGTGCTGACCCTGGGGCTCGCCGGGACGGCGGTCGCCTGGTACTGGCTGATCGCGAAGCGGCTCGTCCACAACCGGTGGGCGGCGGCGGTCGGCGCGGGGCTGTGCGCCTTCGCGCCGCCGATGATCTCGCACGCCAACGCCCACCCCAACTTCGCCGTGCTGTTCATGATCCCGGTGATCGTCGACCGTGCGTTGCGGCTCTGCGAGGGCGGCAGGGTCGTACGCGACGGCGTCCTCCTCGGCCTCTTCGCGACGTACCAGATCTTCCTCGGCGAGGAGCCGCTGCTGCTCGCCGCGATGGGGATGCTGCTCTTCGCGCTGTCGTACGCGCTCGCACGCCCCGACGTCGCGCGGGCGGCCCGGCGGCCCTTGCTGAAGGGCCTCGGGATCGCCGCCGCGGTGTGTCTGCCGCTGGTCGCGGTGCCGCTGTACTGGCAGTTCTTCGGCCCGCAGAGCTATCACAGCGTGCTGCACGGCGACAACGCCGGCAACAGTCCGCTCGCCTTCCTGGAGTTCTCCGGGCGCGCGCTGGCCGGTGACGAGGCGCGGGCCGATCCGCTCGCCATGAACCGCACCGAGCAGAACGCGTTCTACGGCTGGCCGCTGGCCGGTCTGGTCCTCGCGATCGTGCTGAGCCTGTGGCGCCTGGCCCTGGTCAAGGCGCTCACCTTCACCGTGCTCGCGGCCGGGCTGCTCTCGCTCGGCCCCAAGTTCCGTATCCCGTACACCGATCTGGTGCTGCCGGGGCCGTGGCGGGTGCTGGCCCATCAGCCGCTCTTCGAGTCGGTGATCGAGTCGCGGGTGGCGATGATCTGCGCCCCGGCGCTGGGCATCCTGATCGCCCTCGCGGTGGATCAGCTGGGGGCGACCCGGGCCGCGGACACCGACGCGGTTGCGGACACGGACGCGGTTGCGGCGGCCGGGCCGAGCCGTGCGCCCGATCTGAGCCGCACCCTCGGTCTGGTCGCGGTGGCGCTCGCGCTGCTGCCCATCGTGCCGACGACGATGCCGACGCGGGACCGCCCCGAGATACCGCCGTTCATCGCCGACGGCATGTGGAAGTCGTACCTGGGCGAGGGCGAATCCCTGGTCCCCGTCCCGCTCCCGGACCCCGGCAACGCGGAGGCCCTGCGCTGGCAGTCCGCGACGACCGGCCGCGACTTCCCGGTGCCCGGCGGTTACTTCAACGGGCCGTGGGGCGAGGAGCGCATCGGCATATACGGCGCGCCCTCGCGCCACACGTCGACTCTGCTGCGTGACATCCGTTACGGCGCCAAGATCCCGCCCATCGGCCCCAATTGGCAGGCGCAGGCACGGGCCGACCTGGAGTACTGGAAGGCGGGCATCGTGGTGCTCGTCCCGCAGGACAACGCGGAGGCGCTGTACACCGCCGTGGCGAAGTTGCTGGGGCGCGACGGGGAGCCCGTGGGCGGAGTCTGGGTATGGGATGTGCGCGGGCGCAGTTGACCCGCGAACTGTGCGCAGCGTGTCCGTGGCATTACGCTGCCCTGACCGTCGCACGAATCCAGTGGAGAGCGAGCCGTACGTGGCCTGTGACCTGTGGCTGGTCCCCCTCGTCGATGTGCTGTGCCACAGCCCCGACAATCCTTTCGCCGAAGAGATCGCTACGTACGACAAGGCCCTCACCGAAGCGGGCCTGCCGACCGTTCCCGTCTTCGCCTACATGCCGGGCCTCTCGGGCGATGTCGCCCCGGTGGCGGGCTTCGACTACGACGCCCTGCACTTCCTGCGCCGCGCGTACCTCCTGCAGCTCTGCGGCCTGGAGGTGAGCCCGGTCGACGCGCTGGGCGGTGACTACGAACAGCTCCTGGAGATGTTCGAGTCGACGGCCCAGCAGTCGCACCTGGTCTGGCACTACGACCACGCGGGCGCGTATGTCCCGGTGGACTACACCGCGCCGCTGTCCAACGAGGAGCTGCTGGCGGGCGGCGGCCCCCTGGGCTCCACCCAGGGTCTGCTGCGCGAGCTGGAGGTGGTGGCCAGGTCGATCGGGATAGACCCGGCGAACCCGCCGTCGCCACCGCGCCCGCCCGAGCGCCCCACGACGCTGGAGGAGCCGGCCGGCCCGCAGCCGGCCGACGACAACCCCTTCGCCCGGGAGCGTCATGTCTGGCTGGGTCTGCACGCGGCGGCCACCAGAAGCCTCGGCCAGGGGTCAATGATCATCTTCAGC
Organism: Streptomyces sp. A5-4; assembly: GCF_051131715.1. Taxonomy (NCBI): domain Bacteria; kingdom Bacillati; phylum Actinomycetota; class Actinomycetes; order Kitasatosporales; family Streptomycetaceae; genus Streptomyces; species Streptomyces sp. A5-4. The sequence continues at coordinate 4,189,094 of NZ_CP178591.1, forward strand.
TGAGCCGGCTCCGGGGGCCGCGCATCGCGGACCGGCTCACGCCACCCATCCGCCCCCGGCGCGCGGACCGCCGCACGGGGGCGCGTGGGGCCCGCACGCCTCCGCGCCGCCAGACCCCCGGCACGGCCCGGCGCGCACCTGCTGCCCGCTCCGGCGCCCGCAGGCCCGCTCCGGCGCCCGCACGACGCCCGCGAGGACTCAGCGCGGTGTCTCCGGTGGCCGTTGGCGCGGCATGTTCGGCCGGGTCCCGGGCGGCAGCGCGTAGCGGCCCGGCGGCACCGGCCCGTCCGGGCGCCCGCCGCCCCCCGTACCGCCGGGCGCGCCCAGCGACTGCACCGCCAGCGGCGAGGGTCCGGACCGGAACTCCACCATCCAGTCCGCCGTCTCCGAGCGCACCAGCTCCGTCACGTCGTCGGAGAACCGCCGCAGCACGATGAGGCACCGCTCCGCCGCCTCGCTCGCCGTCCCGTCGGTGGGCCCGAGCACCTCGCGCACGCTCTCCGAGGCCCAGTCGAACTGGAGCGCCTGCAGGCGCCGCTGCACGGCCTGCGCGGTGGCCACGTCCCGCATCCACCCCGACGTCAGCCCGAAGTACCGGTCGCAGGCCGTGCAGGCCGCTCCGAGGAGCAGCGACACGTAACCCCACCCGGCGACCCCGCTCAGCGCCCCGGTCACGTCGAGCAGCGGCAGCGCCGCGCCGGTGATCACGCCGACAGCCGTCCCGCCCCGCAGTACCCGGGCCCCGCGCCGCTTCCACGCGCGGTCGGCCAGGTACCAGTCGGCGGTGCGCAGCGCGCCCTGCTCGACCCACCGGTAGAGCTCGTCGAGGCGCTCCGCCGGCTCACCCCAGTCGCCGAGAGGGAAGGGCCTCCCGGTCAGATCGTCCTCGTCGTACGGCCGCTCGGCTTCCCAGGCCTCCTTCCGGGCCGGCCCCTCGGGCTGCATCTCCGGCTGGCTCACCGGTACTCCTCTGCGCTCTGGCTGTTCCCGACACTGCGTTACGTGACGTGCGGTGCTCGCGTGTGCACTGAAGGCGCACGGGGCGCGGCAGACGCACGGGGCGCACTGGACGCGCAAGGCGCGCTGGGCCCACTGGTGCGCATGCTTCCCCACTTCCTACCGCCGAATGGTGGGCGGTGGGGACGGGATCCAGGGATGTCCGTCGGGAAACAGGGCGTGATCAGGTATAGGAGGCCGATGCCGGTTTTCGCGTCTCACCCGAAAGAGTCGCTTCGAACGGCATGGGGCACGGTGCCCGTCGAACACGTAGGCTCGCCCTACCGAAATGTCGTCGTCGAAATGCCAGGAGTGACCTTGATTCCCGGTGGTGGCCAGCCCGATATGCAGCAGCTCCTCCAGCAGGCCCAGAAGATGCAGCAGGACCTCGCGGTGGCGCAGGAGGAGCTCGCGCGCACCGAGGTCGAAGGACAGGCGGGCGGCGGTCTCGTCAAGGCCACCGTCAACGGTTCCGGTGAGCTGCGTGGTCTGGTGATCGACCCGAAGGCGGTGGACCCGGAGGACACCGAGACCCTCGCGGATCTGATCGTCGCCGCGGTCCAGGCCGCGAACGAGAACGCGCAGGATCTTCAGCAGCAGAAGCTGGGCCCGCTGGCCCAGGGGCTGGGCGGCATGCCGGGCCTGCCCTTCTGAGACGGCCCCGCAGCAACTACCGTACGAACCAAGCATGACGTGCGCGACCAGCAGGACTAGGAAGGCAATCCGTTGTACGAAGGCGTGGTCCAGGACCTCATCGACGAGTTGGGCAGGCTGCCCGGCGTCGGTCCCAAGAGCGCGCAGCGGATCGCCTTCCACATCCTCCAGGCCGAGCCGACCGATGTCCGCCGCCTTGCCCATGCCCTCCTTGAGGTCAAGGACAAGGTCCGCTTCTGCGCGGTGTGCGGAAACGTGGCACAGGAGGAGCGGTGCGGCATCTGCCGCGACCCGCGCCGTGACCCGTCGGTCATCTGCGTCGTCGAGGAGCCCAAGGACGTGGTCGCGGTCGAGCGGACACGGGAATTCCGCGGGAAGTACCACGTGCTCGGCGGCGCCATCAGCCCCATCGAGGGCGTGGGCCCCGACGACCTGCGGATCCGTGAGCTGCTGACGCGCCTCGCGGACGGTGCGGTCACCGAACTGATCCTGGCCACCGATCCGAACCTGGAGGGGGAGGCCACGGCCACCTACCTGGCACGGATGATCAAGCCGATGGGTCTGCGTGTGACCCGGCTCGCCAGTGGACTCCCCGTCGGGGGAGATCTTGAGTACGCCGACGAGGTCACGCTGGGCCGTGCCTTCGAGGGGAGACGATTGCTCGATGTCTGACGCCACGCTGCACGCGGTCGCACAGGATCCGGACAACTTCGCGGTCCAGATCGCCGACCAGATCGAGAGCTTCATTGTCGTCGTCACGGAAGTGGCGAAGGGCAACGAGCCGAACAGCGCCGTCCCGTTCCTTCTGCTGGAGGTCTCCCAACTCCTCCTCGCGGGCGGCCGGTTGGGTGCGCACGAAGACATCGTTCCCGATGAGCGGTACGAGCCGGACCTCGGTGCGGAGCCGGACGTCGACGACCTGCGCGAGCGGTTCGCCGTCATGCTCGACCCGATCGACGTCTACAACGAGGTCTTCGACCCGTACGAGCCGCGCAAGCCCCCCGTGGCCTGCCGTATCTCCGACGACCTCGCGGACATCGTCACCGACCTCCGCCACGGCCTCGCGCACTACCGCGCGGGCCGCACCAGCGAAGCCCTGTGGTGGTGGCAGTTCTCGTACTTCTCCAACTGGGGCTCCACCGCCTCGGCGACCCTGCGCGCCCTCCAGTCCCTCCTCGCCCACGTCCGCCTCGACCAGCCGCTCCAGGAGCTGGACGGCCTGGACACGGACGAGGCCATCGCGGAGAGCGACCTCGCGGAGGAAGCGGGCAAGGTCATGCTGGAGGAGATCGCGGGCCCGCTGGGCCTGCGCACGAGCAGCACGGCGACCTGAGCAGCACAGTCACCTGAGCCGGGCGGCCACCCGAGAGGGCGGGCCGCCCGGCTTTGTGCGTAGCGCGTCCTATGAGGTCAGCTGTGGGGCGAACGGAGCCGTGCGGCCATCCCTCGGAGGGAGACGGCGCCCGCAGCGCCCTCCGCCTCGGCCTCGTCGGCCAGTTGGTTGAGCCAGGTGTCCTCGCCCGGTCCCGTGTCCAGCTCGAACCACACGTACTTGCCGAACGGCCGCTCCCCGACGCCCCACCGCGACGCCACCGCGTCGACCAGCAGCAGCCCGCGCCCGCCCTGCTCGTCGTGGTCGGGGTGCCGGACTCGGGGGAGCCGGCGGCCCGCGTCATGGCATTCGACCCGTACGCACCGCTCGTCCGCCCCGACCTTGAGCAGGAACGCCCCGCCCACGGGAACCCCGTGCCGGACGGCGTTCGTCGCCAGTTCCGAGACGCAGAGAAGTACGTCGTCCAGGCCCCGGCCGCCCGCCTCCCGTAGAACCTCGCGCGCGAAGGCGCGGGCGGCGGGCACGGACAGGGCCGCGCGGGCGAACCGCTTCGAGGTGATGCGCATCGCGTCGTTCATGGTTACAGCGTGGTGGTCGGATGGTTACGCTCGGGAGTGACCAAGTGGATACACAGTCCGGTGTATCCGGAGGAGGTACGGGCTGTGTCTCTCCAGGACCCCCAGCCGCCGGGCACGTGGCGCTACTGCGGAAACCAAGTGCTGCGCTGGCGTACGCAGTCGGGCGTGACCCGCGAGGAGCTGGGCGCGGCGGCGAATTATTCGTCGGCGACGGTGAAGTCCATGGAGCAGGGCGTACGCATGCCGACGCCCCGGCTGCTCGACACGGCGGATGCGCTGTTCAGTGCGAACGGCAAGTTGAGCGCGGCGAAGGAGTACCTGAAGCGGGAGAAGTTCCCGGCGCGGGCGCAGGACTTTATGCTGCAGGAGCAAGAGGCGATGAGCCTGTGGTGGTACGAAGTGGCCCTGATTCCCGGGTTGTTGCAGACCGAGGCGTACGCTCGTGCTCTGATCGGCAACCGCTATCCGCCACTTGATGAGGAGACGGTCGAGGGGCGGATCGCGGCCCGAGTGGAGCGCCAGGCGATCTTCGCGAAGAAGCCGCCGGTGGCATTGAGTTTTGTAGTGTACGAAGCGGCATTGCGTAGTCCGCAGGTGGATCAGGAGCAGAAACTCCATATTCTGGAGCTGGGGATGCGGACCAACGTTTCAGTCCAGGTGCTGCCGTTCGATCGGGCGATTCCTAGCGGGTTTCTCGGCCCCATGATCTTGGTGGAGACTCGGGATCACGAACGCTTCGCCTTCACTGAGGCTCCGTCAGTAAGTCAGCTGACCTCCGACGCGAACGTAGTCAGCCTATATTCCGAGCGGCTTAGCATGATCCGCGCAGTAGCCCTCAGCCCTGCTGAGTCGGCCCGTTTCCTTGAGTGAGCGGATGGTGGATGAGCATGAGCGCGCAGCTGACGTGGTTCAAGTCCAGCTACAGCGATGACGAGGGCGGCGCTTGCGTAGAGGTGTCCACCTCCTGCCCCGCCGCCATCCATGTCCGCGACTCCAAGCTGACCGCCGGCCCTGAGCTGACGCTCCTCGCCGCGTCCTGGGCCGCGTTCGTCGCGTACGCCGCGCGCGGCTGAAGCCGCAGGTCGGCCCGGAGCTCAAGCTTCGGGTTCCGGGCCTCGGGGCCCGAGCCCTTCCCCAAGGAGTGGGCGGTTCAGTGGAAACCACCCGCCCTCCCCTGACCCCTCAAGTCTCGCGCTGACAAGCCGAGATGACTTTCCGTGATCGGCTTGCGCCGCAGCGTGGCGGCGGTCTAGGTTCACAACAAAGAACGGCCCCGGCCGGTGCACCAACACCGAACCGAGGCCTGACCTACGGATCGAATGCGAGTCGATCGTGGCTGACGCCAACTTTAGTGCTGCCCTGCCCGCGCGCGCACACCCCTCGGCCAAGACCGGCTATGGAAAACGCAGCGCCTCCGACCAGAAACCGCGCGGCGAGGCGGACTTCGTACACCTGCGCCCGCGTGAGGCCGCCGTCGCGGCGTACATCGACCGGCTGCCCGACGGCGCCGCGATCGGGTACAAGCCCCTCGCCGCGAACATCGCCGACTTCGGCCAGCAGGCCTGCGGCAAGGCGCTGAACTTCCTCTCCGACGCCGGGCATCTGCGCCGGGTGAAGGAACACCTTGCGCTGGAGGACAACACCTTCCGTTGGGTGACGCGGACGTACTTCTCGCGGACGGCGAGGGACGACGGCTGGTGGAAGTCGTTCGTGGGCGGACTGCACGGGATTGACCTGACGGAGCTGGAGCGGCGGGTCGCCGGTGAGCCCGCCCCGGCCGCTCCGCAACCCAACGCCACGCGACCCACTGCCCCGCAACCCGCCCCCGCCGAGCGCTCCCTCGCGCACCGCACGCTGGCCCGCCTGGGCCGTACCGACCCACGTATGACCCTGTCCGCGGCCGAGTGCGCCGAGTTGGAAGGTCTCGCGGCGGACTGGCTGGCGCGGGGTGCGACGACGGACCAGCTCACGCACGCCCTGACCGACGGGCTGCCGAACCCCATGCACAGTCCGGGCGCGATCGCCCGAAGTCGATTGGAGAAGAAGATGCCGTCCGAGGAATCCACCGGTGGGAGCGCCGCACCGACCCGCATCACCCGTGCGGTGATCGTCTGCATGGGCTGCGACGAGCCCGAGACGGTGGTGCCGCTGATCGGGGGCATCTGCCCGGAGTGCCGCCGGGAGATGGTGGCGTACGACGCGGAGGAGGAGGCGAAGGCCAGGGCAGCCGTCCCCGCCACCTTCCGCGCCGCCCCCGCACAGGTCGACGTGGCCCGCCGAGCCGCCGAAGCGCGCGCGGCGGGTGGCCTGAGGCCACGCCTCCTCCCGCGCCCCACCCACGGTGAGTCGGCCCACCGTCTGGCTGCGGACCTCGGCGAGGCAAAGCTGCTCCGGGAGGCGGAATGAGCGTGCGGGAGGTGAGGGCCGGGGCACCATGGAGGGGAGGAGGCGACGCCATGACCCCCATGACCAGTGACCGGCCCCAGATGTCGATCAAGGATTTCGAGGAACTTGCCGGTCGAGCGCCCGAGACGGTGCGGCTGGAGTTCGTGAATGGGAAGGTACAGGTCAAGCCCGTGCCGGATGGTAACCATGGCGAGATTGTCATGTGGCTGCTGGAACAGTGCATGCAGCAGCGCCCGGATCTGCGTCTCTATCCCGAGCAAGGCCTGAAGGTCGATGCATATCGCCAGGGCCGGGCTCGGCCGGACGGCTCGCTCGCCCCTCGGGAGACCTTCGTGGGCCAGGGCGAATGGGCAGAGCCCAACGGCGTACTGATGGCGGTCGAGGTCACCTCGAACGACTCGGACACCAACCGCCGTGATCGTGTGGAGAAGCCCGCGGGTTACGCAGAGGCAGGCATCCCCGTCTACCTCCTCATCGACCGCGAAGCCTGCTCGATCACCGTCCACACGGAGCCCGAGAAGGGCATGTACCGCAGCTCCACGACCCGCCCTTTCGGCGTGGTCGTCGAGCTCCCGGCCCCGGTCGGGATCACGCTGGAGACCGAGAAGCTCAAGGACTACGCGGGCTGAGGCAGACCGGGCGCACCCTGTGACCCACCACACGTTCCGACTACCCTGCGTCCCTGCGGGCAGGCATCCCCACCGAGCGGGCACGGGTGGTCCCCCTGGTCGCATCGTGAGCGTTATGTCTCAGGATGCGATATGGCCGGGGCGGCCCCGGTCCGCTCGGTAAACTGACCCGACCGCAGTAATGACTAACGAGGAGCGCACGTGGGCCTTGTCGTGCAGAAGTACGGAGGCTCCTCCGTTGCCGATGCCGAAGGCATCAAGCGCGTCGCCAAGCGAATCGTCGATGCCAAGAAGAACGGCCACCAGGTCGTTGTCGTGGTTTCGGCGATGGGCGACACGACGGACGAGTTGATCGATCTCGCCGAGCAGGTATCCCCGATCCCTGCCGGGCGTGAATTCGACATGTTGCTGACCGCGGGTGAGCGGATCTCGATGTCGCTGCTGGCGATGGCGATCCGGAGTCTGGGCCACGAGGCCCAGTCGTTCACCGGCAGCCAGGCAGGTGTCATCACCGACTCGGTCCACAACAAAGCGCGCATCATCGATGTCACGCCGGGCCGGATCCGCACCGCCCTCGACGAGGGCAACATCGCCATCGTCGCCGGGTTCCAGGGTGTGTCCCAGGACAAGAAGGACATCACGACCCTCGGCCGGGGCGGCTCGGACACGACCGCCGTGGCACTGGCAGCGGCGCTCAACGCCGAGGTCTGCGAGATCTACACCGACGTCGACGGCGTCTTCACCGCCGACCCCCGGGTCGTGAAGAAGGCCCGGAAGATCGAGTGGATCTCCTCCGAGGACATGCTGGAGCTTGCCGCGTCCGGCTCCAAGGTGCTGCTGCACCGGTGCGTCGAATACGCACGCCGATACAACATCCCGATTCACGTGCGGTCGTCCTTCTCGGGGCTGCGCGGGACCTGGGTAAGCAACGAGCCGCAAGGGGACCAGCAGGTGGAGCAGGCCATCATCTCCGGAGTCGCCCACGACGTCTCCGAGGCCAAGGTCACGGTCGTCGGGGTCCCGGACAAGCCGGGCGAGGCGGCGGCGATCTTCCGCGCCATCGCCGACGCCGAGATCAACATCGACATGGTCGTGCAGAACGTGTCGGCCGCGACGACCGGGCTGACCGACATTTCCTTCACCCTCCCCAAGACCGAGGGCCGCAAGGCCATCGACGCCCTGGAGAAGGCGAAGGGGGTCATCGGGTTCGAGTCGCTGCGCTACGACGACCAGATCGGCAAGATCTCGCTGGTCGGCGCGGGTATGAAGACCAACCCGGGCGTCACGGCGGGCTTCTTCGAGGCGCTCTCCGCAGCCGGTGTGAACATCGAGCTGATCTCGACCTCCGAGATCCGCATCTCGGTGGTCACCCGCGGTGAGGACGTCAACGAGGCCGTGCGTGCCGTGCACACCGCCTTCGGCCTGGACAGCGAGTCGGACGAGGCAGTCGTCTACGGAGGCTCCGGCAGGTGACCGGCAAGCCGACACTCGCGGTCGTCGGAGCGACCGGGGCCGTCGGCGCCGTCATGCTCGAAATCCTGTCCCAGCACGCCGATGTCTGGGGCGAGATCAGACTCTTCGCCTCCCCCCGCTCGGCCGGCCGCAAGCTGGTCGTGCGCGGGGTGGAGGCCGAGGTCATGGCGCTCTCCGAGGAAGGCCTGGAGGGCGTCGACGTCGCGATGTTCGACGTGCCCGACGAAGTGGCCCTGCGGTGGGCGCCGATCGCCGCCGCCAAGGGCGCCGTCGTGGTGGACAACTCCGCCGCTTTCCGGATGGACCCGGAAGTGCCGCTGGTCGTCCCGGAAGTCAATCCGCACTGTGTGCGGGCCCGCCCGCGCGGGATCGTCGCGAGCCCCAACTGCACGACGCTGTCGATGATCGTGGCGATGGGCGCGCTGCACGCCGAGTTCGGCCTGACCGAGCTGGTCGTGGCGTCGTACCAGGCGGTGAGCGGCGCCGGCCGCGGCGGAGTCGACGCGTTGCGCACGCAGCTGTCGCTCGTCGCCGGCACCGAGCTCGGCACCAGACCCGGCGACGTACGCCGGGCGGTGGGCGACGACACCGGGCCGTTCCCGGCGCCGATGGCCCTCAATGTGGTGCCGTGGGCCGGGGCGCTGGCGGAGGACGGCTGGTCGTCGGAGGAGCTCAAGGTCCGCGCCGAGTCCCGCAAGATCCTGGACCGGCCCGATCTGCGGGTGTCCGTCACCTGCGTCCGGGTCCCGGTGATCACGACGCACTCGCTGGCGGTGCACGCGCGCTTCGAGCGCGAGGTGACGGTCGAGCGGGCGCACGAGATCCTGGCGACCGCGCCGGGTGTGGTGCTGTTCGACAACCCGGCGGCGGGGGAGTTCCCCACACCGGCCGATGTCGTGGGTACGGACCCGACCTGGGTGGGACGCGTGCGGCGGTCGCTGGACGACCCCATGGCGCTCGAACTCTTCGTGTGCGGGGACAATCTCCGTAAGGGTGCCGCGCTGAACACGGCCCAGATCGCCGAGCTGGTCGCCGCCGAACCGCGGGCGTCGTAAGCGGAGGAATTTGTGCGACCTGTGAATAGTTTGTGATCAAGTCGCAGGTCTGTACCACTTGAACTGGGATGTTGTTGTGTTCGATTATTCGCTCTCCCCCTTGCTGCAACCGGGCAGTTGGGGGAGAGCGTCTTCGTGATCGCCCTGCGGATCGGCGCATAAATAGGGCATTCAGGAAGGGTTGGTGCGCATGCGGGCATTTGTCTCACCATCAAATGCGGTGTCTCTCGCGTACAACCCTGTCGGGGGGAAGCGTGTCCAACAGGCGTGGCAGAGGTACTCGACATCACAGCAGTCCCGGGACGTGGCGCGACAGTGCTGCCGCTCCGGAGGCCCCGTGCACCCGGTGGCATGCCGGTGATCGCACCCATGCCGGCCGCGCGCCCTTCGGCCATCGCGTCCTCGCGCGAGGGCGCTGAAGACGTCATGGCAGCGGGCACAACAGTCGATCACCTCACCGAGACCTACCGTGCGCACTACCGGTCCCTGCTGGGTCTCGCGGCCCTGCTCCTCGACGACACCGCGTCCTGCGAGGACGTCGTCCAGGAGGCGTTCATCCGCGTGCACGCGGCGCGCAACCGGGTGCGTGACCCCGAGAAGACCCTGGCCTACCTGCGCCAGACCGTGGTCAACCTGTCCCGCTCCGCACTGCGCCGCCGCATACTCGGCCTGAAGCTGCTCTCCAAGCCGATGCCGGACATGGCGAGCGCGGAGGAGGGGGCGTACGACCAGCTGGAGCGCGACGCCCTGATCAAGGCGATGCGCGGCCTCCAGCGCCGCCAGCGGGAAGTGCTGTCGCTGCGGTACTTCGCGGACATGACCGAGGCCCAGGTCGCCGAGACGCTGGGCATATCACTGGGCTCGGTGAAGGCGTACGGTTCGCGGGGCATCGCGGCGCTGCGCGTCGTCATGGAGGCCATGGCATGAGCGAGCAGGAACGATTCGGGCAGCGTGGCCCGGACGGACCGGACGAACCCACTCGGGTGGAGCCCGCGGACCGGGAAGCGACCGGCCCGGACTCCGAGGGCCCGGACGAGACTGACTGGCCGGACAGGCTGCTGAGAGACCTGACTGGGAACGCGATGCTGAACAACGGGCCGGACACCCCCGGCACCGACGACCGGGCGCATCCGGCGGGCACCCCCGCGCACGGCACGGGCACCCCCGCACCCGGCGCGGAAGGCGACACCGGCACGCACGGCGCGGACGAGCTCGCGCTGCGCCGGATGATGCGCAGCGCCGTGCAGGAGCTTGAGCCCTCCGAGGACGCCCTGGAGCACCTGCGCAGGGCCGTCCCGGCCCGACGCGTCCGGCGGCGCCAGGTCATCGTCGGGATGGCCGCCGCGGCTCTCTTCGTCGGCACCGCGATCCCGGCCTTCGTGCACGTGGCGAAGTCCGACGGAGCGGCCGACGAGCGCCCCGCCGTGGCGGGCCACGGGCAGGACACCCAGGGCGGCACGGGCGCCGAGACGCGCACGCCGGACGGCAGGAAGGTGGAGAGCGAGCCCTCGGGCAAGCCGACCTCCAAAGACGAGTCGAAGAAGCCCGACCAGGACAAGGACCCGAGCGAGAACTCACCCGGCGCCGGCACGAGCGCCGGAGGCGCGGGTGACGTCGGCTCCTCGGGGACGGTGTCCGTGTCGTCGCCGACCTGCGAGCCGAACCAGCTGGGCGTCTCCGCGGGCACGGGTGCCCCGGACGCCGACGGCAAGGTCTACGGGACCTTCCGGATCGCCAATGTGTCGGGCCAGGACTGCACGGTCGCGGGCACCGGATCGGTGAACTTCCAGGCGCTGGGCGCGGCCGACTCCGGCCGGATCGACGTGGTCGAGCACACCTCGGGCGACGCGGCGGCAGGGCTGCCCGACCCCTCGCAGGAGGCGACCCGCCTGGTCCTCGCGCCGGACATGGCGTACGAGGTCAAGTTCGCCTGGGTGCCGACGGGAAGCTGCCCGTCGGCCAACCCCTCGCCCGACCCCTCACCCTCGGACGGCACCGCCGGAACGACCGAGGGCACGGGCAACGGCGGCACCGGCACCGGCACTGGCAGTGGCGACTCGGGCCAGAGCGGCGCGGAGACGCAGCTCGGCGAGGGCGACGGAACCACGGAGGACGGCAGTATCGCGGTGACCCACACGCCGGAATCGGGTGCGCCGGGAGCCGCGGCGAACATCCCGAACGCGTGCGCGGGCACGATCTACCGCACGGGCGTGCTGGAAGCGTCGTAGCGGGACGGGGACCCGGAGGGGAGCAGACGGGGCGGTCGCGACCGTACTCGGGCCTCTCAAACCCGGTGGCCCCGGCGCCCGGTGCTCCGGCGCTCGTGCCCCGGGCCGCCGCGCCTCAGGCGCTCTTGCCGCCGCCGACCGCGCCGCTCTCGGCGCTTTCCTTCTCGGCGCCGGGGGTCTCGGCGCCGGGGGTCGCTTCCGCGTTCACCGGGCCGACCTCCTCCGGCAGGATGCCGAGAGCGAGGTCCCGTACGGCCTCGGCCTCGCGCCGGACCAGCCGGAACCACATGAAGACCACGAAGCCCGCGAAGACGAACCACTCGCCGGTGTAGCCCAGGTTCTGGAAGGCCTTGAGGTCCAGGCCGCTGCCCTGCGGAGCCACCGCGGGGACGGGCCGGAGCCCGGCGTCGCCCTCGCTGAGGGTGACCCAGGCGTCGTACATGTCGTACGGCACGAGGTTCACCAGCGAAGCCGCGCTGATCATCCCCAACTGGCCCTTGGGCAGGCCGCCCTCCGCGTCGACCCCGTCGGTGCTCGCGTTCTCGGAGGCCTGGAGCGCGCCGCTCACGGTGACCTCGCCCGGAGGCGCGGCTGGGGCCTTGGCACCTGACGGCAGCCAGCCGCGTACGACGGGCAGCGCCTTGCCGTCGTCGGTGCGCAGCAGCGTCAGTACGTAGGAGCCGAGCCTGTCGTCCAGCTTCCGGCCGGGCACGACGAACTGCTCCGCGTACCGCCCGGTCGCCGTGGCGTGCCGCCCGGACGTTTCGGTGTCGACGGGCAGCAGCTCGTCGAGCGGTACGGCGCGCTGCTTGCCCGGATCCGGCTTCGCCTCCTCGGCCCGGTGGGACTCGACGCGGTCTTCGAACCGGCCGAGCTGCCAGGAACCCATCAGGACACAGAAGGGGATGGCCAGCACGACGAAGAGGTGGAGACCCCACCAGCGGGGCGTCAGCAGGAACCGGTACACCCCACCAAGGTACGGTCCCCGCCTCCGCCACCGGCCCGCCGGGGTCGTGCTCATCCGATGGTGATCTGCCGGAACCTCCGCAGGGCCAGCAGCATGAACCCGCCGATGATCACGCACGCGCACAGCAGCGCGTACGGGATGGCGTGCACGACGGGCCACGCGTCACCGACCGCGATGCCGCCGGGCGGCGGATTGCCGAACAGTTCGCGCACCGCCGACGCCGTGGCCGACACCGGGTTCCACTCGGCGACCGTACGCAGCGGGCCCGGCATGGAGGCGGTCGAGACGAACGCGGACGAGATGAACGTGACCGGGAAGAGCCAGATCAGCCCGGCGCTCTGGGCCACCTCGACGCTGCGGGCCATCAGACCGATGGCCGCTCCCACCCACGACATGGCGAACGCGAAGAGCAGGATGAGCAGATAGCCGGCCGCCGCCTCGCCGAAGGACGTACCGATGCGCCACCCCACGAGGAGCCCGCACAAGGACGTCACGGTCAGCGTGACCACGCTCATCATCAGGTCCGACAGCGTCCGCCCGAGGATCACCGCCATGCGCGGCATGGGCAGCGAACGGAACCGGTCCACGATCCCCTTGTCCATGTCGTGGGCGAGCCCCAGCGCGGTGAAGGCGGCGTTGAAGGTGACGGCCTGCGCGAAGATGCCGCCCATCAGGAACGTGCGGTAGTCGGCGCCGCCCAGGCTGCCGCCGAAGACATAGGCGAGCAGCAGGACGAACATCACCGGCTGGACGAGGGCGGCGATCACCGACCCCGGGGTACGGCGCAGATTCAGCAGATTGCGCCACGCGATGATCGTGGAGTCCCGCGCGACCCGCCGCACGGACGTCACGATGCCTCCACGGGGGCGGGTGAGGACGGAGGTGTCGACGGTGCGGGCGCGGGTACGGAAGGTGGCGGTGCGGGCGCGGTGACCCGCAGCCTCGCGGTGGTCTCGACTTCCGCCACAGCCGGTGCGGGCGTGACCGGGCCGGGCACGGTCGGCTCGGGCGCGGCAGCGTCCGCCACCGACCCCTTCGCCACCTGCCCCGTCAGCGCGAGGAACGCGTCGTCGAGGGTGGGCGGCGCCAGCTCCACGTCGTGCACCGCGATCCCGGCCTGGCGCAGGAAGCCCAGCGCGTATTCGAGGGTCCGCGCGCCGTGCTCCGTGGTGACCGAGAGGCGGCCGGTGCGCGGGTCCGGCTCGGGGGTGTGCGGGCCGAGCGCGCCCATGATCTCGTACGCCGTCGACCGGGCGGCCGGGTCCGGCACGGTGAGGCTGAGCCGCTCGCCGCCCACCCGCGCCTTCAGCTGCGCGGAGGTGCCGTGGGCGATGACCCTGCCCTGGTCGATGACGCTGATGCTGTCCGCCAACTGGTCGGCCTCCTCAAGGTATTGGGTGGTGAGCAGGACGGTCGTGCCCTCCGCCACCAGTTCCTGGATGCAGCTCCAGGTGTCGGCTCTGCCTCGCGGGTCGAGGCCGGTGGTGGGCTCGTCGAGTACGACGACCGCGGGCCGGGCCACCAGGGCCCCGGCCAGGTCGAGGCGCCGCCGCATGCCGCCGGAGAAGGTCCCGCTGGGCCGGTGGGCGGCCTCCTCCAGGCTGAACCTGGCGAGGAGTTCGTCGGCCCTGCGCCGGGCGGTCGAGCGCCCCATGCCGTACAGGCGGGCGACCAGGTAGAGGTTCTCCCGCCCGGTGAGTTTCTCGTCGACCGCCGCGTACTGCCCGGACAGGCCCAGCCTGCCGCGTACGCCCTCGGGATCGCGCAGGACATCGAACCCGGCCACCCAGGCCTGGCCGGCGTCCGGCCGCAGCAGGGTCGACAGGATGCGCACGGTGGTCGTCTTACCGGCCCCATTGGGCCCCAGGACGCCCAGCACGGTGCCGGGCGGTGCCTCCAAGTCCACGCCGTCCAGGGCCTGCTTGTCGCCGAACCTCTTGGTGAGCCCCTCGGCGCGGATGGCGGGGGAGCCCGGCCGGGCCGGGCTCCCCGTCTCGCGCCGGTCGGACGCACGCCGTCGCCCGCTCATCCGACGTGCACGCGCGCGCTCCTGGGCGTGATGTCCGTCCAGTTGCGGTCCACGTATTCCAGGCACGCGCTCTGATCGGCCGGTCCGAAGACCTGGTCCCAGCCCGCGGGTATGTCGGCGAACGAAGGCCAAAGGGCGTGCTGTTCCTCGGAGTTGACGACCACGCGGTGTTCGGTGCGCGGGTCGTCGAAGGGGTTGGTCATGACAGATCTCCTCGTGCGGTGCGGTGGATGGCGCGCAGGGACGCGGCCACGGTGGTACCGATCTGCTCGCGGGCGGTCGGCTGCATCATCTGGGCGTGCGTGCACGCCACGTCGTGGTTCTCGATGGGCCCCGAGATGTACGGCGCCCACAGGTCGAGTCCGAAGGTGTCGTCGGGGCGGCCCTCGGTGGCGGTGAAGAAGAGCACCTGTCCGTGGAACGTCCGTGGGGTGTAGGCCCGCATCAGCCGGGCCTGACCGGCGAAGTTGTCCACCATGGCGTCGATCGTGGCCGGTTCGAGCGAGCCGAGCGGGGAGCCGATCCGCTGGAACTCGTCGCGTACGGCCGTCGCGTCGACGCTCGCGGCGCCGTCCAGCGCCGCCGCGTCGACCCCGAGGTTGGACAGCAGGGCCCGGAAGACCGTGTCGCGCGAGGCGCTGTCCAGATCGTCGAGTGGCGCCAACGGGAACGCGTCGACCACGGCCAGCAGTGCGACCTCCTCGCCCGCCTCCTGGAGCTGCACCGCCATCTCCTGGACGAGGTTGCCGCCGAAGGACCAGCCGAACAGGTGGTACGGGCCGTGCGGTTGGACCGTGCGCAGCTCGGCCACGTAGATCGCGGCCATCGACTCGATGCGGTCGGGGAAGTCCGAGGTGCCGTCCAGGTTCGGGGTCTGGAGCCCGTACAGCGGCTGGTTCTCGCCGAGGTGCGGCAGCAGACCGGCGTACGACCAGGCGAGCCCGCCCGCCGGGTGGACGCAGAACAGCGGTGGGTTGCTTCCGGCCGTGCGCAGCGGCAGGAGCGTGGCGAGGGAGTTGTCCTCGCCGCCGTCCGCGATGCGCTCCGCCAGGGCGGCGACGGTCGGGGCCTCGAAGAGGGCCCGGATGCTGACCTCCACGCCCAGTGCGGCGCGCACCCGGCCGATGAGCCGGGTCGCGAGCATGGAGTGGCCGCCGAGTGCGAAGAAGTCGTCGTCGACGGAGACCCGCTCCAGGCCCAGGATCTCGGCGAAGAGCGAGCACAGGACGTCCTCGCGCGGATTGCGCGGGGCGCGCCCCGTCGCGTCCCCCGCCGAGCGCGGCGCGGGCGGCGGCAGCGCGGCGCGGTCGAGCTTGCCGTTGGGGGTCAGCGGGATCCGCTCCAGCGTCACCCAGCCCGACGGGACCATGTAGGACGGCAGTTGGCGCGCGGCGTACTCGCGTACGGAGTCGAGCCCGTCCGGCGGGAATCCCTCGGCGGGTACGACGTAGGCGGCGAGCTCGGGTCCGTCGGCGCCCTCGTGCGCCGTCACGGCCGCCTCGGCCGTCAGGGGGTGGGCCCGGAGCACCGCGGCGATCTCGTCGGGTTCGACGCGGAAGCCGCGGATCTTGAGCTGGCCGTCGGAGCGCCCCGCGAATTCCAGGTCGCCCGCGGCCGTGCGGCGGGCGCGGTCGCCGGTGCGGTACATCCGCGAGCCGGTCGGGCCGTGCGGGTCGGGCAGGAAGACCCCGGCCGTCTCGCCCGGCCTGCCCGGATACCCCAGGGCGAGACTGTCGCCGGCCAGGTACAGGTCACCGGTCACGCCGGGCGGGGTGGGGCGCAGCCGCCCGTCGAGGAGGTACGTACGGGTGCCCGCCACCGGGTCGCCGAGGACCGGGCGGGCGGTGGCCGCGAGGGGCGCAGTCAGGGTGTCGACAGTGGCCTCGGTGGGCCCGTAGAAGTTCCAGCAGCGCACGCCGGGCGTGGAGTTCAGCTCGGTCCACAAGGCGGGCGGCACGGCCTCGCCGCCGAGGATCAGGACGGCCGGGCGGTGCGCGCCGGAGGTGAGCAGGCCGGAGGCGAGCAGCTGACCGGCGTGTGTCGGGGTCGTCTCCAGCACATCGAGGCGCCGGGCGCGCACGCTCTCCACCAGGGCCTCGGGGTCGCGCCGGGTCAGGTCGTCCACGAGGTGCAGCTGGTGGCCGTCGATCATCCACAGCACCGGGTCCCAGGCCGCGTCGAAGGAGAGCGCGGCGGTCAGCGCGACCGAGAGCCGGGCCCTGCCGGTGTCGCGCACGGCGTGTGCGAAGACATGGCGGCGGTGGTGGGCGAGCAGCCGGGCCAGCGAACCGTGGCCGACCAGGACGCCCTTGGGGCGGCCCGTGGAGCCCGAGGTGTGGATGAGGTACGCGGCGTCCCCGGGCGCCGGGCGCGGCGGCGCGACGGCCGGGAGGCCGAGGGAGCGCGCGGTTTCGCCGTTGTCCAGCAGGAGATGGGGGTAGCCGTCCGGCGCGGTGGCGCGGGTGGCCAGGACCAGCGTGGGGCGGGCGTCGTCCAGGACGGCCCCGATCCGGCCCGCCGGGAGGCTCGTGTCCACCGGGGCGTGGACCGCGCCCGCCTTGAGCACGCCGAGCAGGGCCGCGATCGAGTCGGTGGAGCGGGGCAGCAGGACCGCGACCCGGTCGCCGCGGCCGACGCCCGAGGAGGCGAGGAGAGCGGCGATGCGGTCGGACCGTACGTCCAGTTCCGGGAAGGACAGCCGGCCGTCGGGGGCGGTGACCGCGATGTCACCGCTGCGGGCCTCGGTGACCGTCTCGGCGAACCGGTCGAGGACGGTCGCCGGGGCGCCGGAGCCGGGACCGCCGTCGCCGAGCGCCACCAGGGCGGCCTCCTCGTCCCCGTCGAGCAGCGCCAGGGCGTGCACCGGGGAGTCCGGGTCGATGACGGCCCGCGCGGCGAGGCGGCCGAACCAGTCCGCGAGGCGCTGCGCGGTGCCGGTGTCGAACAGGTCCCGGCTGAATTCCAGGGTCCCTTCCAGGACCCGGCCCGTGCCCGCGCCGTCCGGGCGCTCGGTGAAGCTGAACGACAGGTCGAACTTCGCGCCCCCGGTGCCCACCCCGTCGAGCCGCGCGTGCAGCCCCGGCAGATCGAGGCGCGGGGCCTGGGTGTTGTTCAGGGTGAGCATGACCTGGAAGAGGGGGTGGCGGGTGAGGGAGCGGGCGGGCTGCAGCTCCTCCACGAGCCGCTCGAAGGGCAGCTCCTGGTGGGCGTAGGCGGCGAGGTCGGTCTCCCGCACCCGGGCCAGCAGCTCCCGGAACGTCGGCCCGCCCGCCGTACTGACGCGCAGGGCAAGGGTGTTGACGAAGAACCCGACGAGCCCGTCGAGCGCCTCGTCGGTGCGCCCGGCGACCGGGGTGCCGACGGTGATGTCGTCCCCGGCCCCGACCCGGTCGAGGAGTACGGCCAGGGCGGCGTGCAGCACCATGAAGGTGCTGGTCGCGGACGACTTGGCCAGCCGCGACACGGCCTCGGTGACGTCCGCCGGGAGAGCCAGGGACACCGTGCCGCCCCGGCCGGTGGACGCGGTGGACCCGGTGGGCCTGGGCCGGTCGGCAGGCAGCGGCGTCTCCTCCGGGGCGCCCGTCATCTGCGCCGCCCAGTAGGCGAGTTGGCGGTCGGCCAGCGAATCGCGGCCGTCGACATGGCCGGTGCCGTCGGGGTGGCTCAGCAGTGCGCGCTGCCACAGCGCGTAGTCGGCGTACTGGACGGGCAGCGGAGCCCAGTTGGGCGCCCGGCCCGCGGTACGCGCGGTGTACGCGCCGGCCAGATCCTGCGCCAGTGGCCCCATGGACCACCCGTCCGCGGCGATGTGGTGCACGGTGAGGAGCAGCACGTGCCGGTCGTCGGCGAGCGCGAACAGCTCGGCGCGCAGGGGTATTTCACCCGTCAGGTCGAAGGGCCGCGTCGCAGCGTCACGCAGCGCTCCGGGCAGTGATACCTCGGCGACCCGGGTGAGCGGCAGCCCGGGGCGTGCGTCCCCCGGTGCGAGCACCGCCTGGTACGGCTCCTCGCCGCTCTCCTGGATCAGGGTGCGCAGGCTCTCGTGCCGGGCCACCACATCGGCGAGCGCGCAGTGCAGCGCTTCGCGGTCCAGGCCGCCGGTCAGCTCGACGGCGATGGGGATGTGGTACGCCGCGTCGTCCGGATCCATCCGGTGCAGGAACCACAGCCGGCGCTGGGCGGCGGACAGCGGCGGGCGCTTTGGACGGGTGGCGCGCCGCAGCGCGGGCCTGGCCGCGCCCGCCTCGCCGAGGCGCTCGGCGAGGGCCGCGGGTGTGGTCGACTCGAACAGGGCGCGGACCGGCAGCTCCACGCCGAACGCCGACCTGATGCGGCCGATGAGCCGGGTGGCGAGCAGTGAGTGGCCGCCGAGTTCGAAGAAGTCGTCGCTCCTGGCGACGTGTTCGTGCCCGAGGCTCTCCGCGAACAGCGCGCACAGGATCTCCTCCTGCGCGGAGTGCGGCGGATCCACGACGATCCGCTCGGGACCGGTGGTCAGCGGCAGCGCGTCGAAGTCCACCTTGCCGTGCACGGTCAGCGGCAGCTCCGCCACCGGGACGACGACGGACGGCACCATGTACTCGGGCAGCCGGTCGGCGGCGAAGGCGCGCAGGGCGCGGGCCGACAGCTCCTGACCGTCGCAGGCCACGGCCCACGCGACGAGCCGCCCGGCGCCGGACGCGTCGGGCCGTACGGCCACGGCCGCCTGCGCCACGCCGGTGTGCCGGATCAGCTCGGCCTCGACCTCGCCGGTCTCCACGCGAAAGCCCCGGACCTTGATCTGCCCGTCGGCGCGCCCCACGTATTCGAGCCGCCCCTCGCGCAGCCGGACGAGGTCACCGGTGCGGTACATGCGGGAGCCCGTCGGGCCGTACGGGTCGGGCAGGAAACGCGCGGCGGTGCCGGGCGGGCTGCCCTCGTACCCACGGGCCAGACCGGCGCCCGAGAGGTAGAGCTCACCGGTGGCGCCGGGGGCGACGGGCCCCAGGCGCGCGTCGAGGACCCTGGCGCGGGTGTGCGACACGGGGTGACCCAGGTGCGGGCGGGTGCCCGCGCCGATCCGGCCCATGACGCTGTCGACGGTGGCCTCGGTGGGCCCGTAAAGGTTCCACACGGCGACATCGCGCAGCGCGCCCAGCTCGTTCCACAGCGACTCGTTGACGGCCTCGCCGCCGAGGGCGAGGACCCGGGGGCGCGGTCGGCCGGGTGCGAACAGGCCGCAGGCCCTGAGCTGCTCGACAAAGGACGGCGTGGTCTCGACGACGTCGATCGCACGCTGGTGCAGGAACGCGGTCAGCGCCTCCGGGTCGCGGCGCGTCTCGTGGTCGACCAGGTGCAGCTCGTGGCCCGCGATCATCCACAGCAGCGGGTCCCAGGACGCGTCGAAGGTCGCGGCGGCGGTCAGCGCCACCCGCAGCGGCAGCCCGTTGTTCTCCGCCTCGGCGGGCGCCATCAGCCGCTCCTGATGGCTGCTGAACAGGTTGGCCAGCGACCGGTGTTCGACGACGACGCCCTTGGGGCGGCCGGTGGACCCGGAGGTGTAGAGCACATACGCGGCGTCACGGGGACGCGGCCCCGGCAGCGGTGCGCGCGTGTCGGCGGCCGACGGGAGCCGTCCGGCGGCGTCCAGCAGCAGGACGTCGCTCAGGGGCGGCAGCGAATCCCGCGCCGCCTCGGTGGTCAGCACGAGCCGCGGGGCCGCGCTGTCCAGGATCAGCTGGTTGCGGCCACGGGGGTGGGACTGGTCCAGCGGCACATACACCGCTCCGGCGCGCAGCACCGCGAGCAGCGCGACGATGTGCAGCGAGGTCCGGGGCAGCGCGACCGCGACCCGGTCGCCGCGCGAAACCCCGGACTCCACGATCAGGGAGGCCAGTTGCTCGCTGCGCTCAAGGAGGTCCCCGAAGGTCAGACGGCCGTCGGAGGCCACCACGGCGGTGCGGCCCGGGGTGACGACGGCGCGGGTGGTGAAGACGTCGGTGAGGGTCCAGTCGGGCCCGTCGGCGGTCGCGGGGACGAGCCCGGCCTCCGACGACGGCACGAGCGAGCCCCGGGGCAGTTCGTCGAGCGCGGCGCGGCGCTGCTCGGCACTGAGGAACCCGGCGTCGGTGAACGGCAGTTCGGGCTGGGCCAGGAGCGCGGCGAGCAGGCGGCCGAAGTGTTCGGCGAAGCGGCCGGCGGTACTGCGGTCGAACAAGTCCTCGCTGAACTCCAGCTCGCCGCTGATTCCGGTGGGCGCGCCCGCGCCGTCGTGGTGCTCCACCAGGTCCCAGGTCAGGTCGAACTTGGCACCGGTGCGGCCCACGGAGGGGTCGTGGCGGACGGTGAGCCCGTCGAGCGAGGCGTGCGGCACGCTGTTGTTGTTCAGGCTCAGCATCACCTGGAACAGCGGGTGCCGGGACATCGAGCGGGACGGGCCGAGCTCTTCCACGATCCGGTCGAAGGGCACTTCTTGGTGCGCGTACGCCGCGAGGTCCGTGCGCCGGGCCCGGCGCACCAGCTCACTGAAGGTGGGGTCGGCGGACGCGTCCACCCGCAGCACGAGCGTGTTCACGAAGAACCCGACCATGTCGGCGAGCTTCTCGTCGGTGCGGCCCGCGACCGGGGTGCCGACCGCGATGTCGTCACCCGCGCCGAGCCGAGCCATCAGGGCGGTCAGCGCCGCGTGCAGCACCATGAAGCTGCTCGCGCCGGAAGCGGCGGCCAGCCGGACGAGCGCCCGGTGCGCGGGTGCGTCGATGTGCAGCGGGACGGCCCCGCCCCGGCCGGACGGACGGGCGGGGCGCGGCCGGTCGGCGGGGAACGCCGACTCCGGCGGGAGCCCGTCGAGGGTGGCGGCCCAGTGGGCCAGCTGCCCCCGGGCGAGGCTGCCCTCCTCGCGCGGGTCGCCCAACAGGGCGCGCTGCCACAGCGCGTAGTCGGCGTACTGCACCGGCAGCGGCTCCCAGGCGGGCGCGCCACCATGACGACGCGCGGCGTACGCGTCGGAGAGATCGCGCATCAACGGTCCCATCGACCAACCGTCGGCCGCGATGTGATGCAAAGTCAGCAGCAGCACATGAGTGTGGGGGTCGACGGGGAACAGCGCGGCGCGCAGCGGCAGATCCCGGTCGAGGGCAAAGCCGGTGACGTCCGGCCGCACGGCGGTTCCCGGTTCCTTCACGATCAGCACGGGCTCTGCGGCGCCGGCCGGGACGACTCGCTGATACGGCCCGTCCTCGTCCTCGGCGAACAGGGTCCGCAGGCTCTCGTGCCGCCCCACCAGGTCACGCAGCGCGTGCGCGAGGGCGGCGCGGTCGAGCGCCCCGGACAGCCGCAGGGCGATCGGCAGCTGGTACGAAGCACCCGCGTCCCCCATCTTGTCGAGCAGCCACAGCCGTTGCTGGGCGAACGACAGCGGCACGCGCCCAGGACGCGGAACAGCAGCGGTGACGCCGGCCCTGGCGGGCGCCGCCGCACCGAGCAGCCCGGCCAGCGCGGCCGGGGTCGGCGTCTCGAACAGCGCCCGGATCGGGATCTCGGCGCCGAAGCGGTCGCGGATCCGGCCGACCAGCCGGGTCGCGAGCAGCGAATGCCCGCCGAGCGCGAAGAAGCTGTCGTCGCGGCCGACGCGCGCCAGGCCGAGGCACTCGGCGAACACCGCGCACATCAGGGCCTCTTCGGGCGTGCGCGGCTCGGCGCCGACCGAAGCGGCGATCGGCTCGGCGCGCGGCAACCGGTCGGTGTCCAGCTTGCCGTTGGGGGTCAGCGGCAGGCTCGGCACCGTCACGTAGGCCGTCGGCACCATGTGCTCGGGCAGCGATCCGGCCAGCGCGTCGCGCACCAGCGCGGGGTCGGGCGCCTCGCCCGTGGGGTCGGCCACCAGGTAGGCGGCGAGCCGCTCCACCCCGTCGGGTGCGGGGGACAGGGCGACGGCGGCCCCGTCGATGTTCGGCAGGGCGCGCAGGGCGGCCTCGATCTCGGCGGTCTCCACGCGGAAACCGCGGACCTTGATCTGTCGGTCGCTGCGGCCGAAGAACTCCAGCGCCCCGGCGGCGCTCCAGCGCGCCAGGTCCCCGGTGCGGTACATCCGGGTGCCGGGCGGCCCGAACGGATCCGGCAGGAACCGCTCAGCCGTGAGCCCTGCCCGCCCCGCGTACCCCCGGGCGACACCCTCGCCGGAGAGGTAGAGCTCACCCGTCGCACCCTGCGGCAACGGGTGCAGGGCGGGATCGAGTACGTACGCCTGCGCACCGGCGACGGGACGGCCGATGACGGGCGTCGAGCCACTGATCCGGGCGGTCACCGCGTCGACGGTGGTCTCGGTGGGCCCGTAGAAGTTGAACACCAACAGGTCGGGGAACGCGGCGAGTTCGTTCCACAGCGCCTCGTCGACCGGCTCCCCGCCGAGCGCGATCACGCGCGGCCGATGACCGGGGGCGCTGAGCAGCCCGGCGGTCAGCATCTGCCGCAGATAAGTGGGCGTGGTCTCGATGGCGTCGATGCGCGTGTCCACCAGGTACTCGACGAGCGCCTGCGGATCACGGCGGGTGTCGTCGCCGACGATGTGCAGCTCGTGCCCGGCGACCATCCACAGCACGGGGTCCCAGGACGCGTCGAAGGAGGTCGCGGCGGTGAGCGCGACCCGCAGCCTGCGCCCCAGCGACTTCTCGGCCTGGGCGTGGGTCTCGCGGCGGTGGTGCTCAAGCAGGTTGCTGAGTGACCGGTGCTCGACGACGACGCCCTTGGGCCGGCCGGTCGAACCGGAGGTGTAGATGACGTAGGCGGCGTCGTGGGGGGCGGGGGAGACGACGGGAGGCGCGGGCTCCGCCCCGTCCGTTGTCCGTACGGCGGAGGGGTGCGTGGCGTCCGTTGTCCGTACGGCGGAGGGGTCCACCAGCGGTAGTTCCGGCCCGGCGGACATGCGCGCGGCGGTGTCGGCGGTCGCGACGAGGACGGCGGGCCGGGAGTCCTCGATCATGTACGCGATGCGGTCGACGGGGTACGACGGGTCGACCGGCACATACGCGGCGCCGGTCCGCATGACCGCGAGCATCGCGACCACGAGATCGGTGGAGCGCGGCAGGCAGACGGCCACCCGGGCGCCGGGCCCGGACCCGTGCAGGGCGAGTTCGGCGGCGAGCGCGCTGACCCGCTCGTCGAGCCGAGCGAACGTCAGCCGGGTGTCCCCGGACACCACGGCGGCCTCGTCCGGCGTCCGGCGGGCCTGCCGGGTCAGCTGCTCGGGCAGCGTGCTGCCCGGTGCCGCGGCCCGGTCCCCGTGGGCGGGGTCCCCGGAGCCGAGCCCGATGAGCCGCCGGTGCTCCTCGTAGGGAACGAGCCGCAGGGTACCGATGCGACCGGTCGGATCGGCGGCGAACGCCTCGACCAGGCGGCAGAACCGCTCGTGGTGGGCGGCCAGTTCGTCGGGGGTGTACCGGGCGGGATTGCCGAGCAGATCGATGCGCAGCCCGCCGTCCGCGTACGACGCGTGCACGGCGACGGCGAGGTCGTCGACCGGCCCGACCGACAGATTGTGCAGCGTCGCCGCGTGCGGGCCGAAGCTCAGCGAGTCGTCGAAGGCCAGCACATTGACGGACGGACCGGCCAGCGCGTCCCGCACCCCGCCGAGCCCACGGTCGCGGCGCAGGCTCTCGGACGGGTAGCGCTGGTGCCGCAGCACCTTCCGGGCCTGCGCCGACGCGCGCTTCGCCACATCGGCGACCCGGTCGGACGGCGAGAGCTCCAGGCGCATCGGCAGGATGTTGGACAGCATCCCGGGCGTGGAGCGGGCGAGCGGGGTACGGCGGCCGGTGACCGGCAACCCGAGCACGACCTCGCCGACGCCACGGCTGCGGTGCAGGTAGACGGCCATGGCGGCCATGAAGAAGGTGGGCCAGGCAACGCCGGCGGACTTGGCCGCACCGCGCAGCCGGGCGGTCTGCGCCGCGTCGAACTCCCGGCGGGCCGAGTGGAATCCGTACCCGGGAGCGTGCGTATCCGCTTCGCTCAACGGGGTAACGGGCGGCGATGCGGTGAGGTGTTCGGACCAGAAGGCCTGGTCGGCGGCGTACTGCCCGGACTCCTGGTAGGCGCGCTCCTCGTCGAGCAGCGGCGCGAGGGGAGTGGGGCGGAGTACGACGACGCTCGCCGGGTCGGCGACCAACTGCGAGTAGACGTCGGCTATCCGGGCGAGCGCGAGCACCGCGCCGTACCCGTCGATGGCGAGGTGGTGCACCTGCTGGTGAAAGAGATGCCGGTCGGCGGCCAGCCGGTACAACGTCATCGCGACGAGCGGCCCGGCGGCGGGATCGGCGGGCCGCGCCAGCTGCGTGTCCATCAGCCGCAGCGCCTCGCCGTGGGGATCCGCGTGCCCGGACAGATCGACGAACGGCAGACCGATGCGCGCCTGGTCGTGGACCCGCTGGAACGGAATTCCGGCCAGCTCACCGAATGTGACCCGCAACGCTTCCATCTCCGCACCGACGTGCTCAACGGCTCTCAGCAGGAGGGAATGCTCCAAACGGCCGTGCACATCCGCGTATTCGGCGATGTTGAACGAGGGGTCGGCGGGATCGAGTTTCTGGGCGAACCAGATTCCCCGCTGAGCGGCCGTCAGAGGATATGTGTGCGGAGTTCCGGAGGGGAGCTGGGCGTCGGTCACGTGTATTTCACCTCTGCGCCGGGGCGCGGCGTCGGCGGCCTCGCGTCGGATTGGGTTCGAACGGCCGCGTGCCGGAAAGAAATTACCGGCGAGTATCCGAGGAGTAACCGGCGAGTGCGCGATCGGCGCGCCCGTCCGGACTGTCGGACCGGATCGTGCTGGGTCGGTCTGGAATTACGCCGTCAGATCACGTCCGGCGCCCGGTGGGGCCGATTCCAGACCCAATGGGATGGCCAATTCCCTGCGTGTCCGCGAACCTCGCCACACCTCGCCGCACTTCCCCTGGCGTACAGATCCACCGTCAAGCCTCCGATGCCGACATCGCTTCCTGCGCTGTCCACAGGAGGTTCGGAGTCGCAGGGGCAGCGGATTGCCCATGTGACACAAGACACAACTCCCGCCCCAGACCAAGCCGTCCCGACTCCGGCGCCGAACGACCTGCGACCGGCGGCAGAAACACGACCCCATGTCACGACTCGCACGAAGAGGATCTCCGTGAGCCTTCCGCCGGCCGCTCACCGGCTTTCGCAACACTTTCCGCAGTGCTTTCCATGAACGCTTCCACGAGACTCGGAGAACACATGAAAATTCCTGTGTCTGTTACGCGCTGGGGTGCCGCCGCCGCAATGGTCGGAACCCTGTTCCTGACGGCAGTACCGACAGCCACGGCAGCCGGCACCCCAACCCACGGTTCGGCCTCCCGCGCAGGTGAGGCGACGCATTCGACCCGGGCGAACGAGGCACCCGCGAACACGAACAGGATGGGCGCGCTTCGCAACACACAGGGCATGAATTTTTGCCTACTGGCGCGCTGCACGGTCGGCGGAGCGCCGGATTCATCGGGCCCGAGCAATACGCAGGGCGTTAATTTCTGCCTACTGGCGACCTGCTCGATACGGCCTTGACGCGCGTCGGAAAAGCGGAGTTGAGAGGCGTGCGGGAAGGGCGCTGATCGCCGAACGGGCGGGCCCCTCGGCCGGCTGTGCGGGACGGGGGCTTGGCTCCCGCCTCGGGAGCGATCCGGGCTCTCTGGGCGAGGGGCCGGGTCTGGGCACTCCGCGCCGGGCCGGGGTCCGCCCTCCTCGGGGGCCGGGCGCTCCGGGCAGGTCCGGGATCGCCGGGCCGGGGCGGGGCTGTGCACGCCGCGCCGCGCCGGGGCGATCCCGGGGCTGTGCACTCCGGGCCGGGGCGAGGCGGGGCCCTTCGTACCGGTGCGGGTGCATATTCCGGCACCGGTCCGGGCCCGCCCTTGGCGGCGCTGCGGACTCGATCCGGGTGGTGGTGGCGGCCGGGGCCCGGCGTCGGGCGGCCCCCGGTTGAGGGCCGCGCCCAGCGATGCCGGGCCCTGGGGCCTAGGGGGTCGGAGCCGCTGGAGGCGCGCTGGAGGTCGCGGGCAGCCCACTCACCGGACTGGAGGCCGCGGCGGGCAACCCACGCACCGCGCTGAAGGTCGCGGGCAACCCACGCACGCGCCGGAGGCCACTGTCGCCGCCCTCACCGCACCCCCCGCGGGCCAGCCACCCACTCAACGCACTGGAGCGGCCCCCGCGTTGCCCACCCGGCCCACTTCAGCCCGTCCGGCGTTTGAGGACCGGGACTGGGGCGTGGGGCGGCCCCCGCGTTCCCCACCCCGCCCCCATTCAGCCGTCCGGCGTTTGAGGACCGGGGCCTGGGGCGGAGCCCCGGTTCGGGAAGGGGCGGGTAGGGGACAAGCCCCGCAGGGCCCGCACCTCACCCACCCACGCCCCGCACCGGACAACTCCCCCCGACCCACCGCACCGGACAGCTCACGCACGCACCGCCCCGCACCCGCCGCCCCCTCACCCCAAGTGACGCTGTGCGAAGTCCAGCTCCAGCCGGACCTGCTTGATCCGCTCCTCCACCACAAGCGACCCGTGCCCCGCGTCGTACCGGTACACCTCGTGCGTCGCGCCCCGCTCCGCGAGCCGGTCGACGTAATTCTCGACCTGCTGGATCGGGCAGCGCGGATCGTTGACGCCCGCCGAGATATAGACCGGCGCCCGCACCGCATCGACGTACGTCAGCGGCGAAGACGCCTCGAACCGTTCGGGCACCTCCTCCGGCGTCCCGCCCAGCAAAGTGCGGTCCATCGCCTTGAGGGCTTCCATCTCGTCGTGGTACGCCGTGACGTAGTCGGCGACCGGCACCGCGGCCAGCCCCACCGCCCACGCGTCCGGCTGCGTGCCGAGCCCGAGCAGGGTCAGATACCCGCCCCAGGAGCCACCGGCCAGCACCAGCTTCTCCGGATCCGCCAGCCCGGACGACACCGCCCATTCACGAACGGCGTCGATGTCCTCTAGCTCGATCAGGCCGACCCGGTGCTTGAGCGCGTCGGTCCAGTCGCGCCCGTACCCGGTCGAACCCCGGTAGTTGACCCGTACGACCGCGAACCCGTGGTCGACCCAGGCCGCGGGCCCGGAAGCGAACGCGTCGCTGTCGTGCCAGGTCGGCCCACCGTGGATCTCGAAGACGGTCGGGAACGGCCCGGAGCCATCCGCAGGCTTCTGCACGAGCGCGTGGATCCGCCCGCCGGGCCCCTCGACCCAAGCGTCCTCGACCGGCACGGACGCCGGCGCCTTCGTCCCCGGCGGATCGAGCACGACGTCCCCGGAGGTCGACCGCACGACGGACGGCAGCGCCGCGGACGACCACAGGTATTCGACCGACCCGTCGGGCCGCGCGGTGGCACCCGACACGGTCCCGGCGGGGGTGTCGACCTCCACGAGCTGACGCGTGGCGAGGTCGTAGCGCCGCAGCTCACTGCGCGCCTCGAAGCTGTGCGCGATGAGCAGCGCGGACCCGTCCGGATACCACTCGGCCGATACGTCGCCGGGCAGTTCGATCCCCAGCTCGCGCTGCTCGCCCGTGGCGACGTCCCACACCATGGGCTCCCAGCGACCACGCCGCTGGTGCCCGACGAGGAGCCTGGTGTCGCCGTCGACGGGCGCGAAACCGAGCACCTCAAGGCCGAGCTCGACCTCGCCGCCCTTGGTGTCGTCCAGCTCGGCCACGGCGGTCCCGTCCGTCCGCACGACCCGCAGCGCGGAGTGCATGGCGTCCCCGTGCTCGGTGTGCTCGATGGCGATCAGCGTCCCGTCGTGCGACAGATCCCCGACGCCGGCGGACTCCCGATGCCGGTAGATCTCGACGGGCGCGACCCCGCCGCCGGCCGGCACGACATAGATGGTGGACCCGTCCTCATCGGTGGACCGCCCCACGACGGAGGTCCCGTCCCGCCCGAGCGCGAGCCCACCGGAGTACGACGCTTCGAGCCCCGGGGTCGCGGGCTCGTCGGCGCCACCCCCGAAGGGCTGGCGCATCCACACCCCGAACTCGTCCCCGTCGGTATCGCTGAACCACCAGATCGCTTCCCCGTCCGGCGTCAGCACCCCGTCGGTGGTCCCGTTCGGCCGGTCGGTGACCTGCCGCTGCGCACCGGTGGCGCGATCCCACGCGTACAGCTCGTACGTCCCGGTGGCATTGGAAACGAACAGCGCACGGTCGGGCGCGTCCTCGGCCCAGTCGGGCAGCGAAACGCGAGGCGCCCGAAACCGCTGCTCCCAGTCGGGCACGGATCCGGCGGCGGCCTGCGCAGGCCCAGTGTTCTCAGTCATGCCCCCATTCTGCGCGGTCCCACTGACAAGCTCGGGCGCATTGTCAGCGCCCGGCACCAGACTCGAACCGGCACGTTCGAACAGAGCGCGTAGAGAACAGAAGGCGAAAGCGAAGGCGAAGACCGGGGCCCGCCGATCGGGCGAGGGGGGCCAGCGTCCGGAGGGGCGCCAGCCGAACTTGGCTCCTTGGGACCCCTGCTCTACAGGGGTAGTACGCTGTACTACATGGAAGCTACCGCACGCGAACTCAACCAGCACTCGTCGAGGCTGCTCGACGAAGTGGCGCGCGGCGAGGAAGTCACCGTAACGCGCAACGGCCAGGCCGTCGCTCGCATCATGCCGGTGGGCAGATACGTCCCCGCCTACCCTGCGACACCGATCGGTGACATCGAGCTCCCCGACCTCGACTTCGACGACGACGACCTCAGCGTCGAGGACATGAACGACACCCTGCGCGCAATGGGCGGCGCGTGAGCATTCCCATCGCCATCGCCGACACGAACGCGCTGTACAACCTGCTGCGCCCCAAGCAGTCGGAACACGCGCGTCATAGGGCCGCGCTTCCGCTCGTCCGGCAGTTCATCGTCTCGCCGATGGTTCTTGCCGAGCTGGACTATCTGATCACCGCTCGCGCCAAGTCATCCAAGTACGCGCTTCAAGCGATGGCGTTCCTGACCAACCAGCACTCACTGAACCGATTCGTCATCCCTGACGTGGGCCCGCACTTGGGCACAGCCGTTGCGGTTGCCGAAGCGTACAAGGGTGCGCGCAGCGGCGAGGGCATCGGCATCACGGACGCCATGAACGTCGCGCTCGCCAAGGCATACGAGACGGATGCGCTGTTCACGTCCGACAAGGGCTTCCGGATGATCCAACCGCTGACCGGTCACGCCGCGTTCCGGTTGCTGCCCGACGACTTGGAGTCCTCATGACCGACGCGCGGTGGGGAACGACGCGTACGCGGCAACTCACCGGCGAGCAGAGGGTCGGTCTGTCGTGGTCTTGAGTGGTCTTGAGTGGTCTCGAAGGGGGTTGGGGAGCGGGTTGGCTCCCAGATGGCTCCCAGGAATCGGCAACGCGAGCGGGACCGGGCCAGGCCGGCCACTCCGTTTCCCTTACGGGGTACCCGACAGATCGTCCACCAGCAGGTCAAGCGTCGCCTCCTCATGGAGCGCCACCCCGAGCGCTGCCATGGCAGGGGCGAGACCCGCGTCCCAGACGGCGCTGACGGGTTGACCAGCCAGCGGCAGCCGAGGGATTCCCTCGGCCCGGCTGCGAGTGGCCAGGCGCTCGTAGTCGTAGGCGCCCATGCGCCACGGCTGAGCTGCGTAACGGCGCATGATCCGGTTCGCCAGAGCGATGCCCGGCCAGTCGAAGTCCCCGTGGTAGGCGAAACGGCACCCGGTGGAGGCGAGAGTGTCGAGAAGGGTGAGGACAACCGTCGCCGCGCTGCCGGATGTGCAGACAACGGTTTGGGAACAGCCCGCGTCCGCTGCGGCCTCCACCACACGTGGGTTCTCACAGATGTGGACGGTGGTTCCGGCGGGCAGGTGAAGCCGCACGTCGAGCAGGTCCCGGGATGTCAGGTGGGTCTCCGAATGGTGATCGGCCCGCTCCCGCAGTGACCTCGCACGCCAGTCCTCGCCGAGGGGACGGAGGCCGTACGTCAGCACGGTGCTGGAGACCTCGTCCGGTGTGACCGAGACCAGCCGCCACAGTGCCCGTCGGCCGGCCGCGTCGCCGGGAAGGTCCGTGCCGTGGGCCAGGGCGATGCCGCGCTGGACGAGGCGGGCGAGCCAGGAACCGTCGTCCAGACCGTGCGCCGAACCCGTCGCCGAAGCGGCCAGCTCGCCGCGTCCCCGTGCGTCGGTACGTTTCGGGTCGAGCAGCACGCTGAGTACCTGGACCGCCTGCTGAAGCGTCCGTACTGCTGCTTCCGGTGTCACGCCTTTCGGGACGCCGGTACGGCGCAGCACATCCGACCACTGCCTCGTCCACTCCAGCCCGGCCAGCGGCGACGCGTCGAGGGATGAGGCGAGCGCGGCCCAGACGCGCTGCCGCTCTGCCGCGTTCTCGTCGCGGGCCGCACGGCGATCGACGAGCGGAGGACCGAGTTCCTCCAGGACCTGCCTGAGCCCGAGCCCTGCGGCCGAGGTCCTCAGGCGTTCGTCGAGCGCGTCGAGCCTCACGGTCACAGCCGTGCCCGTGAGGGGCCTGCCCAGCAGGAGCGACAGGTCGGTCCGTTCCTGGGTGCTCACCGCTGTCAGCCGGAGGGAGCCGGTGGACTGCACCCCGTTGCTCTCCAGGCGTTTACGCGCGCCACTCCAGAGCCGTGCGAGAGCGGGACCTGCCAGCCAGTCACGCGTGGCGGGCGGGAGGTCGCTCATACCGACGCCAGCCGCCGGTGGCGACCGTTCCACGTGTAGTGCAACGTGGCCACTCCGCGTACATGAGGGTCGCGCAGGCACTCGTAGATGTGCAGGGAGGGCACCTCGGCCCAATTACCCATCAGGCGCTCGCTCGTGAGAACGAAGTCGAGGTCCAGATCGACCAGGATACGGCCCAGGCGCCCGTGCGTGGGTTCGTCGACCTTGGCGAAGGCGTCGTCCAGGAGGATCAGCCGGGGCGCGTGCGGGGCCGAGTCGGCGAGGCTGGTGAAGTGGGCGGCAGCGGCTGCGAAGAGCACGAGGTACGAGAGCACGCGCTGCTCTCCCTGGCTCAGGCCGGTGCGGCCGGTCAGCTTCCTTCTGCGCCCGGGGGCGGCGTCCTCGACCACGAAAGTATGGAAGGTGAACCAGGAGCGGTAGTCCAGCGCGGTGCGGAGGTGGGCGGTGTAGCCGGCCGACGGATCGGTGCGGCGGGCATCCTCGATCCGGCGTTGCAGTACGTCGCGGAGTTGTTCGGTCTGCTCGCGTGTCCGGAGGCTCGACGGACTGCGCAGCAGTTCGACGGCCAACCGTACGTCGGCGTCGGCGTCATCGTTGAGTTTCCAGAGGAGTTCCACGCCGAGGCCGTGCGAGGTCCGTACGGTCTTCAGTGTGTCGTTGAGTGCCGAGATCAGGTTGGCCGCCGTGATGACCTGCGTGGAGAGGTGGTCGCCGAGCTCGCCGGTCAGGAAGCGCTGAAACACGTCGCTCTCGCGTTCGGTGAGCCTTCCTCGCGCCTCCGCGGCCTCCACGGCGATCCGCTCGCCCACGACCGCGACGTCGTGCGAACCGTGGTCGTCGAGCAGGCGGCACACCTTGATGCCATCGTGTTCGTCGAGCTGTGCGTCGTAGCCGCCCGCCAGTTGGTCGCGCAGCGTTGTGTGTCGTTTGAGGAGAAGGCTGTCGGACACCTCTTCCCGGTTACGACCGAGACTCTGGTCCACCGCTTCCGCCAGTGCCCGCAGTGCGCGCAGGCGATCGCGTGCGTTGGAACCCGGGTCGTCCGGTACCTGACTGGGGAGGGACGAACGGTCCAGTCCCGCCCCGATGACGACTTCCGGACGGCTGAGAGCACCGCGCAGAGCGCGGCCGGTCTCGATCACGGCTGTTTCCTGGTCCGCCAGTTCCTCGCGTAGGCGTTCCTCTTTCTCCTCCGCCCGCACACGTTGGTCGCGCAGTCCGTTGTGGTCGCGCTCTCTCGCCGGGATGGCCCCCACGGCGTTCGCGATACGGTCCTTGGCCATCTGTTCGTCGGCGAGGATCTTCTCCTCGGATGATCCGACGGTGGCCTCCCTGGTCCGGAGATCCTGCTGCGCGGTGTGTAGTTGCCGGTGGCGAAGCCGGTAGCCTTCTTCCGCCTCCGTCCGCTTCTCGCGGGCTTGCGCGTACCGCCGGTCGTCCGCCTGACTTCCGCCGAGCCGGGCGACCGTACCGTTGACCGCCCTGCGCAGGTGACCGACGCCGGTGAGCAGGGAGGCCAGCGCGGTGCGTACGCGGTCCAGTGCGACGGCGTCGGTGGGCAGGTCGTGGGCGGTCGCGGTGGCGTCCGCCTCGGAGCGCGTCGAGACGGCCAGAGCACGGGCCCCCTCCGCCCGGCGCGCCGCATCGGCCGCCTTGGCGGAAAGTGTTCGCGCTGTCCTCTCCTCCGAAGCATGCGCGTTCCAGGCGTCGGAGAGCCGCTGCGCCCGAGGGAAGTCGCGTTCCGCGCCCGTGACGGCCCGTCGCCGGGAATCGGCTGCGGCGAGCTCGGTACGGGCTTCGGCCAGCTGTCGTTCCGTCTGCCCGAGCCGGTCTTCCAGCTCGGCCAGTGCGCGTCGCCGGGTCTCGGCCCGCACCGCTGCGCCCACATACTCGGCGGCGCTCTTGTGGTGCTGCCCTCGAAGGGCTCCCAGCCGCCAGCTTCCGTCGAAGTGGACCGTGCTCGCGGCAGTGGTCCCTGAGGCCGGTGCGAGCGCGATGGCTGACAGCAGGCGCTCCACCTGCTCGGAGGTGATGCCGCTGTCCGGCTGCGTGACCGGACGGAGGGCTGAGGCGAGGGTCTGTGCCACTGGCAGCGGTTCGTGGGCCGGGGCCCCGTGGAGAAGGGTGTCCCCGGCGAGCGGGGCGAGGAGGGCGCTGCCCGTGCTGACCCACGCGTCGAGGATTCCGCTCGCCTCCAGTGCCGCCTCCAGACCGGCCCGTTCGGCGGAGGTCAGGTGCTCGGCGAAGTCCACCAACCGGTAGAAGGGTGTGCCGTCGGCCGGGTTTCTTGCCGCGCTGCGGTGGTACGGGGCCGGAGGCTCGGGGTCCGTGCGATGTTCCCAGGCCCGCTTCTCCTCGGTCAGACGGTCGATCTCCTCGCTGAGTCGGCCGACGCCGAGAGCCAGGGTGTCGCGGTGCCGGGTGAGGGCGTCCGCGTAGGGCTCCAGGGCCGCGTGTGCCGTCTGCCGCGCGTGGGTGTCGATACCGGCCGGGAGGGTACGGTCGGAGAACGGCGCGGCGTGGTCGGCCGTGCAGGCCACTTCCGCGAGGACGGCATCCAGCGGCGGGCACTCGGGTCCTGCTGCGGTCCGCGTCTCCCGCACCCACACGGCGACCTCGTCGGCGTACCCCCGGCTCTCCTCCACGACCTTCTGACGACTGACTTCGAGACGGTCAGCGGCTTCCTCGGCCTCGCCCTCCAGCCGTTCCCGCTCCCCGTCGGCCCGCACCGCGCTGCCACGCGCCTCGTCGGCCCGCGAGGAGAGCCTGGCTACCTCCTGGACCATCCGCTGCCGGTTCCGTACGACGGTCTCGGCTGCTCCCAGCTGCCCCTGCCATGACCGCAGCCCGGCCTCCGTCGTGGCCGTGTCCACGAGCACCACCGGCCGGTGCTGTACGGTCTGCGGTTCGCCGTCCGGGCTGGTCAGTTCCGTCAGCGCCGACGGGGAGTGGACCGTACGCGGCAGGGCGACCGCGTTGCCGAGATGTCCGGCGGGAAGCCCCGCTCTCTCCGCCTGGACCAGCAGTTCGCGTTGCTCGGTGGCCAGTTCGGTGAGTCGGGCGCCCACGTCCTCGACGCCCTCCTCCAGCCGTTCGGCCGCGCTCTCCTCCGCTTCGTGCGCGCCGCGCAACGCGGAGAAGGCGGTCATGGCCGTGGTGTGCAGGGCCTCCACCGTGCTGCGGCGCTCCGACAGCTCGCGCAGGCTGCGGTAGGCGTGGCTGTCGTGCAGAGCGGCAAGTTCCGTCCGGGCGGACTCCTCCTCCTCGCGGAGTGTCCTCAGCCCCTCCTTCGATTCCTTCTCGCGTTCCTTCAGGACGCTCGTGTGCTGCGCGGCGTCCCCGGCGTTCCGGCGGCGCTCGGAGAGGGTGCCCAATTCCCGGCTCACGTCCCGGGCCGAGGAGCGCAGGACCCCGGCGAGGTAGCGGCGGTAGTCGGCGAGGAAGGCGCGCAGGGCCGCGTCGGTACGTTCCAGGCGCCCCAGTTCAGCCCGCACGGTGTCCAGATCGTGGAGGTTGCGCGCTACCTTCTCGACCACGTCCTCGTCGAGTCCGGGCAGGGTCTCACTCAGCAGGACGGCCAGACCGCCGTGCTCGATGCGGTCCCCGACCGTGGGCCGCCGCAGCCGGTGCAGGAGCTGGGTGAGGTTGCGGTAACGCGTCGCGTCCGTGATCCCGAAGAGGTCCCGGGCCACGCGGGCACGGTGTTCGACCGCTCGGTCCGTCGTGTTGCCGGAGCCGACGATCTCCTTGAGCCGGTCGACTGCGAGGGGTTTGCCCGCCTCGACCAGGGGCAGGTCCTCGCCGACGCGCAGGGGGGTGACGAAGAAGGTCGGCACTGCCTTCTGCGCCGACTTCGAGGCACGGATCGCGGCGCCGAGCGTCAGATAGCGGTGGTCGCCGGCCTCGTCCGTCCCCCGGAACTCCACCCACAGATAGCCGAGGCGGTTGGTCTGCTCGAAGCCGTCCAGCATCAGCCAGGCGAGCGTCGTCCGCCCGGTGCCGGTGGCATCGAGGGCCCGGGAGTCGCCGTCCAGGAGGTACGGGAGCAGCATCTCCAGTGCCTTGGACTTGCCCGCCCCGTTCTTGCCGCGCAGCAGCAACCGCCCGTCTCCGAAGGCGAACTCCTGCTCGTCGTACTGCCAGACGTTCTGGATGCCCGCGCGGTGCAGCCGGAAGCGGGTGCTCGCCGTCGGCGCGTGACCTGAACGCGGAAGCGGAACGAGACCACGGGCATCGGCGGTCATAGCGGCAACTCCTGCTGTGCATCGGTGGAACCGGGCCGCTCGCCGGCTGTCCGTACGGTGACGCGGGTGGCGTATCGGGCTGCCGAGGCGAGCAGGACCCAGCCCTCGCCGCCGCTGGGCCTGGCCGCACGGACGTCGGTGACCTGACGGCCCTCCGGCAGCTCGTCGGCGTACTCCTCCGGCAGTCCCTCGCCCTCGGATCGCAGCGGGCCGGCGGGGGCGATCAAGCGCATACGGGAGAGCAGGTCCAGCACGGCTTCGCGCAGGGCGTCGGGGTCTTCGAGGTAACCGCGCTGCCAGTTACCGCGTTGCCCGTACTCGGCGACCAGCTCGGCCAGAAGCTCATCCACCACACCGTCCGGAACGGCGACCCCGACGACGAGAACACCTCCGGTCGCGGGATGTCCGGGCTCGGCCGGGCGGAGCCGCTCCACCAGTCGTTCCACCAGCAGCAACGCGGCCTGGGCGAAGGTCCCCGTCCCGGGCAGGTGGAGATCGGTCAGCTCCTCCTCGGGGTCGACCAGGGCCACTCCCTCGCCGCGGATCTCCGTCTCCAGGCCCAGGAGTTCGAGGAACGCCTGGGCCTCCCGGCGCTGGCGGGTGCGGAGCCAGTCGCGTTCGGTGTCGGTCAGTTCGTCGAGATGGACGACAGGGGTCTCGACGAGCATCCGGCGTACGTAGGTACGCGGCCCTCCGAACCCCGGGTCCGCCGCCCGCCGGACCAGGTCGGCGCCGTCCCGCGACTGGGCGAGCGGTCCGGCCACGATGGCGCGGGCGAGCTCCCGGTCGACCGTGATCAGCGCTTCTCCGTCGGCCTCCTGGGCGATGACGCCCACGTGGCCGTGGGTCTCGATCAGGACGCCCCACTCAACGAGCTGCCGCAGGGCCGCGACCAGCGTCCGCTTCCCGGCCGCCCGTCCGGTCTCCTCCAGCTCGACGTTCGCGTCGGCCGCCGCGGCCCGGATGTCGGCGACGAGCTGCGACAGCAGCATCTGCTCCGGCGCGGTGACCAGCACCGACAGGGCCAGCGCCAGGCAGGCGTAGGTACGCGGTGTGAAGGGTGTGCCGGTGGACCGTACGAGCCGGTGCCCCGACCGGGCTCCGAGTCCGGCCTTGAACAGCCGGGCGTAGGAGCTGTCGACCAGGAGGCGGTAGCCGAGCACCTGCTGGAACCGCCCGCTCAGCCAGTCGGCGTGCCTGCGGACCAGCGGGAAGAGATCGGCGTGCGGGCCGTCCGACGTGACCAGCGGGTGGGCGAGCAACAGCCTTGCCGCGGTGCGGCGTTCGGTGGCCAGAGCCACGTCGTGGGCGGAGGGAAGCGTCATGACACGCTCATCTCTGCCCCGTCGGGGTGTGCGCCGCGTGACCGATTGGGAGGTGCTTCGCTCCTGGCCGGCTCGGTTTCGTCGGCGCCGCCATCCGCCGTACCGGCCGTCCTGTGGACGACCAGCTCCAGGTCGTCCAGCAGCAGATCCCCGTCGGCCGAGCGGAGAAACGTGCGCGCTCCCGCCGTACGGTGCACGGTGAGCCGGACGCCCAGATCGGCGTCCTCGCTCCACGCCGCGTCCAGCCCGAAGCTCCGCTCCTCCCGCCCGTCCGCCTCGGCGCGCCGCCTGAGCTGCGCGTTCCCGAGCGCCGTTGCCAGCAGTTCCAGCAGCAGGCTGAGCGCCGCCGAAGTGAGCCGTACGCCGTCAAAACGGGCGGACGCGCTGCACAGCTCGTCCGCCGCGGCACTTCTGTCCGCGGCCCGCTGACGCGCCGCCTCCCGCAGCCGTTCCTTCTGCGCGGAATGGTCCTCCACTGACGCCGTCCGGCCTCGTTGGGCGCGGCTTCCCCTCTCGCGCAGCGCGACCGGCACCTCCACCACAGGTCCCGTCCACCAGCTGGTGTAGGCGGGCACCACCTCATCGGCGGCGGGCGCTATGCCCAGGTGGCGGGCGCCGTACAGGCCGAAGGCGGCGACGGCGATGTCGTGCGCGTCCTGCGGCGCGGCCTCGTCGAACCACCGGGCCAGCCGCAACAGGTCCCGGCGCCGCGACATCTCCCCGGTGGCCGAGCGCAGCATCCGCTTGGCGTTGGCCAGCAGCGACTGAAGGGCCCGCAGGGTGGCGTCGCGCAGCTGGTCGACCTGGCTGCCCTGCCCGTCGGTGTCCCTGAACCAACCCCGCAGCCCCTCCCAGTCCGCGAGTTCGCGACCCCGGCTGCGCTGCACGCGGGTCTCCGTACGGTCCTCGCTCCGCGCCGGCAGCGCGGCGAGCCCCTGCGCGTGAGCGTCCAGCTGCTCCAGCAGGCCCGGGAGGTGGGGCCAGAGCGCGTCCAGGGCTGCCGAGATGCGGGGCGCGCGAAAGGACACGTCCTCCGTGATGGCCTCGACGTAGTCCAGGAGGAGTTCCTTGAAGCCCTGGTACTCGCCGCTGTCCAGGTCGTACCGGGCGAGCACCTGGCCGAGATAGGCGTAGAAGTCCCGGACGGAGTCCGCGAACCCGGCGAACTGTACGAACAACGTGCTGACCCGCTCCAGCCCGTCCTGCGGGGCGATGCCGCCCGGCTCGGCGACCAGTTCGGCCAGCTCCCGCAGCCCCCGCTCGACCAGGGCCAGCAGTTCGTTGCTCACCTCACGGGCGGCGTCGGCCTCGGCCAGCACCCCGTCGGCGTCCCGCTGGACGCGCTCGCCCAGCCGCGACAGCTGGTAGCGGGCCCGCGAACGCTGGTACTCCGTGATGCTGGATGCCTTCACCGTGTGGCTGCCGCGCAGCAGGTTCCCCCACTTCACCAGCTGCTCCAACCGCGCCGTGAGGGGGTCGGCGTCGAGCCCGGCGGCCGCCCCGCCCCCCTCACACAGCTTCGCCATGACGTCCGGGACGGCCAGGTCAGCCAGGAGCGTGCCGCAGAAGACCCGCATGATGGCGAGGTACTCCAGCCGCTCCGGCGCGCTGAGGTACGCGTACGCGTCCAGGCGACGGCGGGTCTCGTCGGCGTCGGGAGCCGAAGGCGCGTCGTCGGATTCCGGCTGCGTGCCGGGTGCGGGTTCCTCCATGTCTGCGAGGTTACGTGGAGCAATCCACTGCCGTTGTGACATAGCTCGAAATGCTCCCCGTGCATGCGGAGGTGACGACCCAGCCCCCCGATCGCCAACGCTTCAGCACGAAACGTGGACGCAGGCGAGACCTGCGGCTTCCACTCGGCCTTCGGCAACGTCAACCACGCCTCGCAGTCGCCCAGAAGCTCGCTCATGGCACCGAGCGAGGCCAACGACGACTCGTGCTGAGCTTAGATCGCGTCCTATGTGCTGAGACGGGCGGCATCTGAAGCGCCCGTGGAGAGATGCTGCCTGGACGGCTTGATCACTGGCAGGATTCGGCCAGTTTGAATAGTGCGCACATGCGTGCGACCCGAAGCGGCGAAGTAAGTAAGGCGGTATGGCCAGAGGGGCATAGCCCGAGGATCTCATCCTTGAACTCCGGGGTGAACGACCGGCGAGGCTTCTTCTTCCCCATGCTCTCCATGATGGACGTCCTCCCGGGGCTGAACCCCTGATCTCGAATGTCCGTCAATGCGGATCAAGCCACTTGGTGCCTTCACCACCCCCGCGGATCCACAGCCCAAGGATGTCCCTCGAACTCCCCACGGACCTCGCCGGACGCGTATTCTGCTTCATGATGTTCCTCTCCGGGAGGCTCGCCGGCGCTAACTAGCGCTTGGAGGCCGGGGGTTACACCTCTGACCGCAAAGACCCGGCGAATCTGGCCGAGGTCACGGAGGGAAGCTCCAAGGATTTCCTGGTCCAGCGGCGCAGACCTCTGGCCGCGATCACCCGGAACTGCTTCCAAGCACTCTGATACCGAGGCGTCGACATGACTCTCTCTGCTTATGAACTACGAGAGTGGGACCGACTCCAGGAGCGAAAGGCGGCTTCCCTCAACAAGCAGGCGAGGACCTTCCTTCCGCAGCAGGCCCGGGACCGACTCGCTTCGCTCGGACAGAAGGCTAGGAGCGCCCCGGGTGCCGACAAAAAGTGGCTGCCGCCAACGGTGGAGCCGCAAAGGGCCTTGGCAAGGCTGTGGGAGGCACCGCGGGCCGGACAGTGAGCGAGAAACGTGTCGTTAAGCAGTATCGACGTGCGGGACATGACATCGCAGGGTTGGACGAGATCCGTGAGCTCGACCTGCGGGTCCTCGATGAGGTCACAAGGCACAACTTGGTTCGGTACGGCCACGCCCTCTCCGCAGCGGCAACTGGCCTCGGGTCCGCTGCAGTCGTAACAGGGGGAGAGGCGCTCGCCGGCGCCGGAACAATCGCGGGCGCGGGCGCGGGCGCCGCACCCGGTATCGGAACCGTAGCCGGGGCGATGGTCGCCGACACCGCGATGATGCTCGGCCTTGCCACTCGAACGGTCGCCGCCACAGCTCTCTACTACGGCTACCACCCAAACGATCCCGAAGAGGAACTCTTCGTGATGTCAGTGATTGCTCTAGAAATGTCCACGGGCACATCGGCGAAGACGGCCGCGTACGCCGGGCTGTCTCAACTCACCCAGTTGCTTGTAAGGAACGCTCCTTGGGCCAAGTTGAACGAGAAGGTGCTCACCAAGATCGCCCAGACCTTCGCGGCGAAGTTCGCGCAGCAGCTACCGAAGAGAAAGCTCGGGCAGTTCGTGCCCATCGCGGGCATGGCTGTCGGCGCAGGGCTGAGCTACATGCTCATCGATCGAATCGCTGTTTCGGCGCGCGACGCGTATCGCGAACGCTTGTTGATCGAGAAGTCAGCCGGCGACCTGACCGATGGTCCGAAGTACGGCGACGCCGACCTTGCGCAGGACGAAGACGCGATCGGCGTGATGGAACTGCTCCGGGAGGAGGATGCTCCGCCGACGCCTACCCCGTCCGACTTCGAGGATCAGCCGGACAACTGAGCTTGGAGACATACCGCAGCAGCCACGCGGTCCTGCCAGCGGTCACCGCAGGGCAGGTAGGGCCTTGGTCCGTCGGAGAGAGCCAGACCCTTCCTCAGTCAGCCCGGAAGGCGGCATTGACACTACTGATTGGTAACGTCAAGAGACGGGCCGCTCTGGCTCTCACCCGCCCAGCGGCATAAGTCGAGCGCGCCGCGCAAGGGACATGTGAGGCGGAGGGGCCTCCAGGGTTGGCCTCCAGCGCCCCATCAGGGAACTGCCTCCCGCAGTCGGCTCCCAAGATGGTCCCAGGAACGAGTCAGGGGCCTGATCCACTAAGTGGATCAAGCCCCTGACCTGGTATTACAGCTGTCGGGGTGGCGGGATTTGAACCCACGACCTCTTCGTCCCGAATGAGGGTCGGTTACTGATCTTGCCAGCACCGATGACATTTGCCCTGCTCACGGCGTCGGACCGGCGTGGTCTCGGGTGGTCTCGAAGGGGGTTGGGGAGCGGGTTGGCTCCCCGATGGCTCCCAGGGAGCCAGTCGCCCGGACCCTGCCATTGACGTCCTCCACGTACTTGGCGAGGCG
Source organism: Streptomyces sp. A5-4 (assembly GCF_051131715.1). Taxonomy (NCBI): domain Bacteria; kingdom Bacillati; phylum Actinomycetota; class Actinomycetes; order Kitasatosporales; family Streptomycetaceae; genus Streptomyces; species Streptomyces sp. A5-4. The sequence goes on from NZ_CP178591.1 coordinate 4,229,834, forward strand.
TTCGGGGTTCATGTCCACGAAGCTGAGACTGGTCGACGTGGCTGCGGTCATCGTCCTGGCGGAGGCGTCGGCCACGCGGCCCCCTCGACTGCCGCGTCGAGGAGGTCGCCGAGCCGATGCCAGGCGCCCGGACCGGCGTGCGACATGGGGCTCGCCGTGAACCGCTGCCACGCCGCGTCACTGTCTCCGAGCGCCTCTGTGACGTAGGCAGCGACTGCGGGATGAGTGGTGTCGTAGCGCGGGCCGCGGGCCTTCAGCGCTGACCAGGCAGGCAGCAGCCGGAGCAGCTCCGGAGGGCACTCGGGCCGGGCCAGCATGATCTCGGCCCAGCTTCCGCGCAGTTCGGGTCCGCCGCCCAGGCGCCTGCGCAGGTCGGTGCGTGTCAAGTCAAATGAGACGTTTGTGTGGCTATGAGGCTTGTGGTTCGGGTTCCCTGCGTTTTGCGGGGTCGTTGATCCACGCTTTCTGAGGTATCTCGGGTGGTCTGGGGCGGCGGGCGAAGCGTTCGGGGTGTTTGTCGTATGCCTCGGTGAGGGTGACGGCTCGCTGGTCGCGGACCTGCTCGGCGGTGCCGAAGTGGGCGGAGGCGGGCGTGTGGTAGCCGATCCCGGAGTGCCGATGCTCGTGGTTGTTTGTGTCCTGAACGTGGAAGTGACTTTATGTAGGTGAAGTCAATTTCGCGATGCTGTGCGGAAGATGAAGGAATTTTGGGCCCTTCGGAGCCGCCCTGCGGGGGGAGGCTCCAAACCACCTCATGCTGCGGCAGCTGAATACTGTTGTGGTGAGCGATGAGGAAAAGGCGTCGTAAGAGGCGTCAGGTGGGGATCGGGAAGACAAGCGCAAGCGAATCGCTGCGGACGTGTCGTAATGACTTAGATGACATCGAAACCGGGGTGTGCAACCAACTCCGGGATGAGCCTGGCGGATACCCGTCTACTGGCCAGGTGGTGTCCGGCATGTAGGCGATGTGAGTCCGATCTGCGGCTTCCGCATGGAACAGGAGAAGGCGCATCTTGATACCGCCCGGCCCCGTTGCCGGCGAGAGGGAGTGTCCCAAGCGGCAGTCACCGCAAGGGATCGAGTACCGAAGCGGGATGCGCTGGCGGACCGGCTCGTAGTAGTGCTGAGACCCCTGTAACGGGGGTGGAGCGAAGGGGCCGGGTCGTTCGTGACTGTGTTGATCGCATCAACCGGAAGTTCTCCGGGAGGAGTCCGATGGACCAGTTGAAGTCACAAGCCAAGTCGTTTGATATTTCGAAGTGGGAAGTGAAGGAGGCGTGGGAGGAAGTCAGGGCGAATAAGGGTGCTCCCGGAGTGGACGAGAAGAGCATCGAGAACTTCGAGATGAACCTGGAGAGTAACCTCTACCGGGTTTGGAATCGAATGTCGTCGGGCTCCTACTTTCCACCTCCGGTGCGCATGGTGGAGATTCCAAAGCCGAAGGGTGGCGGCACGAGAATTCTCGGCATTCCGACGGTCGCCGACCGCGTGGCGCAAACTGTAGTGGCTCGGCATCTGATGCGACGGGTGGAGCCTGTGTTCCATCCGGACTCTTTCGGATACCGTCCGGGACGGTCTGCGCTGGACGCGATTGAGCAGTGCAGGAAACGGTGCTGGAAGAAGGACTGGGTGATCGACCTCGATGTCCAGAAGTTCTTCGACAGCGTGCCCTGGGACCTGCTCGTCAAGGCGGTGGAAGCTCACACCAACGCCGTATGGGTGATTTTGTATGTTAAGCGGTGGCTCGCAGCCCCGCTTCAACTGCCCGACGGCAGCCCGCTGATCCGGGAGAGGGGAACTCCGCAAGGTGCCCCGGTTTCTCCCGTTTTGGCGAACCTGTTCATGCACTACGCGTTCGACCTGTGGTTGGAGCGGGAGTTCCCGACCGTCACGTTCGAACGGTATGCGGACGACGCGGTGATCCACTGCGTCTCTGAGCGTCAGGCCCGGCACGTGCTGGCCGCGCTCACGGACAGGATGGAGGAGGTCGGACTGCGACTGCACCCGGCCAAGACCCGGATCGTGTACTGCAAGGACGGAAAACGCCAAGGGGCCTACGAGCACACGGCGTTCACGTTCCTCGGATACACCTTCCGCGCTCGCAAGAACCGGGACAAGCACGGCAGGCTTTTCCTGTCGTTCGACCCGGCGGTCAGCAAGGACGCCCTGAAGAAAATGAGCGCGCAGGTCCGTTCCTGGCACCTGCACACACGCTCAGATCTGTCCTTCTCCGAGCTCGCCCGGCGCATCAATCCGGTCGTGGCGGGCTGGATCAACTACTTCGGGCGGTTCCGCCCGATGGAGCTCGATCCTCTCCTTCAGCGCATCAACGCCTACCTGGTGCGGTGGATCCGCCAGAAGTACAAACGGTTCGCAGCGAAGCGGAAGGCGCTTGCGAAGCTGCGGGAGATCGCCCAGCGATACCCGCGGATGTTCGCGCACTGGCGTCACACCGCAAGAGCCGCCTCGGGCTGGTGATCAGAGCGACAAGAGCCGTGTAACGGGAGACTGTTACGCACGGAGTGCGCCGTGAGGCGCTTCGTTGTATCCCCGACGCAGTCGGGAGGAACTTGGAGGGAGGTTCTTGGGTCGCCTGACCTACCTGGATGTGAAAGCTGAAGGGGAAAACAGCATGTCAGGGAAGCGGTGGACGTCTCGGAGGCGTTCAGGGCGTCGTGCCGCGAGACCCGCGCGATATGGCCAAGGCTGGATTGCTTGAAGTCCAATCCCCAGAGTGAAAGTGACGCACCGTCGGAACGACGCCTGTAACCGACGCCGCGCTGTGTCCGGGCCGGAACCGTGGGCCTGGACAACCTCCACGGCGTGGATCGCCGCCCAGCGAGGGCGGTCAAGGGGATGAGTGGGCGGCCTACGTCGTGCTCGATACGTACAACGAAGACGTACCGCGGGATCGCCTACGGGGCGCGAGCCCTACGGCGACGGAGTGCCCGTAGTAGTCGCAGGGGTAACGACCTGCCAAGGAGGCCGGGAAAGCCGGACCGCAGGGCGAAGGGGCACAGGTGATCAAGTTGTCCGGGCGGGGAGGGATGCGAAATGCAGAACGCTGAAACCGTGCTGGGCATCATCCGGGAGCGCGGCAGGCGAGGACTGCCGTTGGAAAGGCTGTACCGGCAGCTGTTCAATAAGGAGTTGTTCCTGCTGGCCTACGGGCGCATCTACGCCAACAAGGGTGCGATGACGCCAGGGGTCACCAGCGAGACCGTGGACGGCATGTCCCTGGCCAAGATCGATCGGATCATCGGTGCTCTGCGTGCGGAGTCCTACCGGTGGTCCCCGGCCAGGAGGGTCTACATCCCGAAGAAGACCGGGAAGCGGCCGTTAGGCATGCCACCCTGGAGTGACAAGCTGGTCGCCGAGGTGGTGCGTCTGTTGCTTGAGGCGTACTACGAGCCGACGTTCAGCGACCACTCCCACGGTTTCCGCCCCCAGCGGGGCTGCCACACCGCGCTGAGCGAGGTGGTGGAGGTATGGAAGGGAACGCACTGGTTCATCGAGGGCGACATCGCCGACTGCTTCGGGAGCTTTGATCACCAGATCCTGCTCTCGACGCTGGCGGAGAAGATCCACGACGGCCGGTTCCTACAGCTGATCGACCGGATGCTCAAGGCCGGGTACTTGGAGGACTGGCGGTGGCACGACACGCTCAGCGGCTGTCCGCAGGGCGGGATCGCCTCACCCGTCATGTCGAATATCTACCTGGACCGGTTCGACCGGTTCGTTGAACAGCAGTTGATACCGGACTACGACCGGGGCAGGCGTCGGGGCAAGCACCCCGCGTATCAGAACGTCACCAACCGGATCGTGAGGGCCAGGCGGCATGGCGACCGGGAGGCGGTGCGCGCGCTGCGGCGTGAACGCCGCACCCTGCCGAGTCAGGACCCGAACGATCCTGGATACCGGCGGCTGCGATACGTAAGGTACTGCGACGATTTCCTGCTCGGGTTCGCGGGTCCCAGGCGCGAAGCCGAGGAGATCAAGGCCAGGATCAGGGCGTTCCTGCACGATGAACTCAAGCTGGAGCTGTCCGAGCCCAAGACCTTGATCACCCACGCCACCAGCCAGGCGGCGCACTTCCTCGGCTACGAGATCAGAGCCCAACACGCCGACACGAAGATCACCCGGAACCGTCGGGCGGTCAACGGCGCGATCGGCCTGTTCGTGCCCAGGGACGTTATCCGGAACAGGTGCGCCCGCTACATGAGCAAGGGAAAACCCGCCCTGCGCGGTCCACTACTGCACGACGAAGACTTCACCATCGTCGCCAAGTACGGGTCCGAGTATCGCGGGTTCGTCCAGTACTACCTGCTTGCCCAGGACGTTTTCCGCCTGGCACCGCTGCGCTGGGTCATGGAGACCTCGATGCTCAAGACCCTGGCAGGGAAGCACAAGTCGACCGTCGCGAAGATGGCCCGCAGATACAAGGCGACCATCGACACCCCTGACGGCCGGCGAACCTGCTTCCAGGTCACAGTGCAGCGGGACAAGAGCAGGAAGCCGTTGATCGCCCGCTTCGGCGGGACCCCGCTCAAGCGACAGCGCACCGCCGTCATTGCCGACCTCCGACCCGTCATGGCCACTGCCCGACGCAACGAGCTGATCCACCGGCTCCTCGCCGGGCAGTGCGAGATGTGCGAGGGACGTACCGGACTACAGGTCCACCACGTCCGCAAACTCGCCGATCTCAACAAGCCAGGACGGCCGGAACGGCCGCCGTGGGCACACCTGATGGCCATGCGCAAGCGCAAGACCCTCGTGGTCTGCGACCGCTGCCACCAGGCCATCCACGCGGGACGGGCCACAGCCACCACCCGGAAATGACCGCTGGAGAGCCGGATGCGGTGAAAGCCGCCTGTCCGGTTCGGGAAGGGGCCGTCGGAAAAGGACCCGAGCCACGGGCACCTCGTCGGCGGCCTACTTCACTCTGTGAGAGCCGAGGGGTGAGATCCCCCTCGGCTACTCGGCAGTACGCGATGAAGGCGTCGAACCAGTCGCGGGCGTGGGTGAGGGAGTCGAACCGTTCGGGATAGTCGGAGGTGTACTTCGTGGTGCGGAAGTACGACTCGATGTAGGGGTTGTCGTTGCTGACTTTGGGGCGCGAGTGACTGCGGGTGACGCCGAGGTCGATCAGTAGTTGGGAGACCTTCTTGGAGGTCATCGAGGTGCCGCGGTCCGCGTGGACGGTCTCGGGCACGATGCCGCCGCGTTCGATGGTCTCGCGGATCAACTCCTCGGCCCGGTCGGCCGATTCGGCTATCTCGACGGTGTGGCCGACGATGTACCGGCTGAAGATGTCAATGATCACGTAGGCGTGATACCAGACGCCCTTCCCGGGCCCGGCCAGCTTGGTGATGTCCCAGGTCAAGACCTGCGAGGGTGCGGTTGCGACGAGTTCGGGGACGGTCTTGGCCGGGTGGGCGGCCTGGCGGCGGCGTTCGCCGCTCTGCCCGAACTGCTGAAGGATTCGGTACATGGTGCGGACCGAGCAGTGGTAGCGGCCGGCGTCCAGTTCACGCGCCCAGATCTGGGCCGGGGCCAGTTCGGCGTAGGGGGCGCTGTTCATCAGCCGCAGGACACGATCGCGTTCTTCGGCGCTCAGGGCAGATACCGGAGTGGGGCGGGGCTGTTTCGGCTTCGGCTCGGCCGGGTGCAGGAACCGGTGGTGGGTGGCGCGCGAGCGTCCGGTCAGCCGGCAGGCCGCCACGATGCCGACGTAGCCTTTCAGCGCGTCGACGGCCTGGGCGAGCTGGGGTTCGACGGCGTGTTTCAGTCCGCGCTCTCGGAGATCATTTCCAAGAGCTTGTGTGCTTTTCCCAGCACTTCCAGCGCGGCGTCGCGCTTTTCCACCTCCTTCTCCAGTCGGGCGATCTTGCGGCGTAGCCGGTCGTTCTCGACCGCGTCCGCGGACTTCTTGGGCCGGGCCGGGCTGGTCCGCCGGTCGACGAGCTTCTCCAGGGCGCCGGCGTCCCGGGCCTGGCGCCACTCCTGGATGTGCGAGTGGTACAGCCGCTCGCGGCGCAGGATCGCACCGCGCTCACCAGGTGCCTCGGCGGCGTCGTATTCGGTGACCATCCGCACCTTGTACTCGGGCGAGAAGGTACGGCGCTTCGGCTTCGGGGCCGGGTCGGCAGCGGGGTTCGTACTGGTCATGGGGGTGGTACTCCTGTTCGCACCCTCTCAGACTAACCCGGCATAACGGGATGTCTCACCCAAGGGTGGCAGGGAGGGGGTGCAGCGTGAGATCGAGCAGTATCTGCTGTGGGGCGGAGTGGCGGGCCAGCACGTCGTCGAAGGTGAGGGTCTTTCGGTAGGAGCGGGCGGCGAAGGAGAGCAGGGCCTCCTCAACGAGCGCGTCGTTTCCCGTGTGCCGGTCCAGGTAGGCGACGAGAACGGCCTCGTCGGCGTCGGCAAGCTGTTTGAACCGGATGCTTTGCGGGTCGCCGAGGGAGGCCGTGCGTCGGCCCGGCAAGCCAGGGACGGGATCCGTGACGAGCGGCATGATGTTGGCAATCAGTTCCTTGGCCCGTTGGTTCTTCTCCCACGCGGAATGGCTGGAGGGGTAGCCGTGTGCACCGGACTGGGTAGACAGGGACCGCCTGGTGTCCTCAACTACGAGACGGGCCTTCTGCTGCGCCTCCTCCGGGACTTTGGGGAGATGTACGAGTAGTGCGTGCAACCAGCCGAGGTCGCGCACGGCCCGATAGCGCGAAGCGGGTTCCGGTTCCCAGAGGTTCAGAGCGGAAAGGCAGATGGTTGCGAACCGAGTGCCGAGGGCGGCGACGAGTTCCTGGGACGCCAGCCATTCTCGGGGCTGGCCGTAACGCTGGGCTTCGCCGGGGTTGAGGAGGAACCGCCAGGTTTGGCTTCCTGCCCGCTCCACCCAGTCGACGGCGGAGCGGCAGAGAACGGTCTGGATGTACTCGGACTGCATCTCCTCGTCGAAAAATCGTTCCACGTAGTCCCGCTCCTCCTGGGACGCGGCCGCCAGCTCGTCGGTGTAGCGCTCCCGTGCCTGCGCGGGCGTCAGTCCGTCCCGGCAGGATCGGGAAATCCGGGTGACGAGGACCGCACGCTCGAAGGACTCCAGATTGTGTGCCGCGACTTCCTCCAACAAGGCTGGTTCTACGTGCCACGGCAAGGAGCCGAGCAAGTGCTCACGCACCACGCGATCGGCGGCAGGGTGCCTCGCGGACCAGGCCAGCAGGCGGCGGTGATGCTCGGTCTGGGACCGGAGGACGCCGTCCCACATGCTCTCCCATGCGTCGGATGCGGCGCGGTGGCGCTCCATCCACGCATCGACGTCTTCTTCGCCGTCATGCTTGTCCGGTCCGAGCGGGAGGCAGCCGAGGGCCGCAACGAACACGGCCTCATGCAGGTCGTGTTCACCAAGAACGACCTGGGCAGGCGTCGAATCCGTCAGCAGCTCGGGGGTGATGGTCAGGCGCGTTTTCGAGCGGCGATGGAGCTCAGCGACGACGGCTTGGATGAGCGCTACGCCACCCTCTTTCCGGCCGAGTGCACCGAGTCGCGCCTCAGTGCACTTCTGCAGGACGTGCGCCCTGTATGCGTCCGGGCAGGCTTGGTGCGACAGGGCGACGCGGGTCAAGTCGATGCGATCGGTCGTCATGTGCGGGCGCGGTTCGCGATTGAGATCGCTCTCCACCGCCATGGCCAACAGCCACTCGGGCGCCGACTTTGCGAGCGGTCCCGCAAGCAGGGACATGGCGAGGCTGTCCCGATCCGTGCCCGGGGGTGCCGTGCGTATCGCCTCGACAGCCATGCGCGTAGGCGAGGAATCGCCGGACACCTGCGCGATGACCGTACGCAGGAAATCGAAAGGAAGAGACGAGCGTGATTCCGCCGCGGCCATCGGACTCCAATCGTCGACACCGTACCCGTGACGTGATCCTCTGGTCGGAGCCACCCGGGCGCGGCGATGTATCAGGTGTGGGTGTCAATCATGCCGAAAAGGACTGACAACCTACGCGAGTTCGGCATGACGCCGATGTCGCTCTACGTCTGGCGTGACAGGTCGTCCACCAGGAGTTCGAGGGTCGCCTCCTCGTGGAGCGCGACGCCGAGGGCGGCCATGGCAGGGGCGAGATCCGGGTCCCAGTCCGCGTTGACGGGCTCGCCGTCGAGCGCCAGTTGAGGGATGCCCTCAGCCTGGCTGCGAGCGGCCAGGTGCTCGTAATCCGCAGTGCCCATGCGCCACGGCTGGGCTTCGTAGCGGCGGATGACCCGATTGGCCAGAGCGATCCCCGGCCAGTCGAAGTCGCCGTGGTACGCGAAGCGGCAACCGGTGGCGGCGAGGGCATTGAGAAGCGTGAAGACCACGGTGGCGGCGCTGCCGGACGTGCATACCAGGGGCTGGACGCAGGCCGCGTCCGCCGCGGCTTCCACCACGCGCGGATTCTCACAGATGTGGATGAGTGTTTCGGCGGGCAGTCGCAGCCGAAGGTCATGCAGGTCGCGTGGTGTGACGTGAACTTCGGCGTAATGGTCGGCCCGCTCCCGCTGTGAGCGATCACGAAATTCGGCTCTGTCGCTGATCTTGTGACGGGGCGGGTGGTGTCAGTGGCGGCTGTGATCATGAGCCAGGTGTACTTCACGGAGTTTCGGGGTGTTGTTCCCTCATCTGGCCGGTGTTGTGGTCGAGGTGGTCGAGCGGTCGTTGTCCGGTGTGGTCTCGATGCATGCGCGTGCTCGGTCGTCGGGCGGGGTGTGTCCGCACTGCGGTAGCGCGTCGGGCCGGGTGCACGGACGGTACGTACGGCGGCTCGCGGACGCGGCGGCCAGCGGCGCCGGGGTGGTGATCGAGTTGCTGGTGCGGCGGTTCAAGTGCCTGAACCCCGGGTGCCGGGCGGTGACGTTCGCTGAGCAGATCGCGGGGCTGACCAGCCCGCATGCCCGCTATACGCCGCTGCTGCGCGGCCAGTTGACCTCGATCGCTCTCGCGCTGGCCGGCCGCGCGGGGGCCCGCCTGGCCGGGGTATTGGGCTTGGACGTCGCCAAGGACACTCTGTTACGTCTGGTCCGTGCGGTGCCGGAAGAGCCTGTCGGAGAGATCCGTGTGCTCGGTGTCGACGATTTCGCGCTCCGCAGGGGTGCGACGTACGCCACGATCTTGGTGGACCTGGAGACCCGGCGCCCGGTCGACGTGCTGCCCGGCCGTGAGGCCGAGCCACTGGCCGCATGGCTGAGCAACCACCCGGAAATAGAGATCGTGTGCCGGGACAGGGCCGGAGCGTATGCCGAGGGCACCCGCAGCGGCGCCCCGCAGGCGGTCCAGGTCGCAGACGCCTGGCATTTGTGGCACAACCTCGGCGAGGCGGTGGAGAAGACCGTATCCGCCCACCACGCCTGCGCCCGGGCCGCGTTCGAGAACACCGTACCGGCCAAGCCGCCGCCCAGCGACGACATCTGGCAGACGCCGCCCCCGGTTGACGCGATGCTCGATGTCTGCGGACGCGAACGCCGTCTGGTGACCCGGACCAGGGAACGCTACACCGCAGTGCGGGAACTCCTGGACGGCGGCAGCACGCTGGAGGGGATCTGCCGGACACTGCGGCTGAGCCGCAAAACCGTGCGCCGCTTCGCCCGGGCCACCAGCATCGACGAACTGCTGGTCAAGGCGACAAACCGGTCCACCCTCCTGGACGAGCACACGCCCTACCTCCACCAGCGATGGAACGAGGGCTGTCGCGACAGTGCCCAGCTCCACCAGGAAATCGTCGCCCGGGGGTTCACCGGAAGCATCCAGACCGTCCGCCGCTACCTCCGCCCGTTCAAGACCTCCACCACCGCGCCGCCAGTGCCCCGTCCAGCTCCGCGGCCCCGCCGCATCGTCCGCTGGATCATGACCGCCCCCGGAAACCTGGCAGCCGTGGACGCCGCCGACCTCAAAGAGATCCGGGCCGACTGCCCCGAACTCGACGCCGTCACCGACCATGTCCGCGACTTCGCCGCCATGATGAGCGACTTGCGCGGCGACCAGCTGCCAGCCTGGATGGAACGCGTCCTCGCCGACAACCTGCCCGCCCTGCACTCCCTGGTCAACGGCCTGCGCCGGGACCAGGACGCCGTCACCGCCGGCCTGTCCACCCCCTGGAGCTCAGGCCAGGTCGAAGGCCAGGTCACACGAGTGAAATTCCTCAAAAGGCAAGGATACGGACGAGCCAACCTCGACTTCCTCCGCAAGCGGGTGCTCCTCACACCCTGACCACCCCGTCACAAGATCAGCGACAGAGCCCGAAATTCGGCTCTGTCGCTGATCTTGTGACGGGGCGGGTGGTGTCAGTGGCGGCTGTGATCATGAGCCAGGTGTACTTCACGGAGTTTCGGGGTGTTGTTCCCTCATCTGGCCGGTGTTGTGGTCGAGGTGGTCGAGCGGTCGTTGTCCGGTGTGGTCTCGATGCATGCGCGTGCTCGGTCGTCGGGCGGGGTGTGTCCGCACTGCGGTAGCGCGTCGGGCCGGGTGCACGGACGGTACGTACGGCGGCTCGCGGACGCGGCGGCCAGCGGCGCCGGGGTGGTGATCGAGTTGCTGGTGCGGCGGTTCAAGTGCCTGAACCCCGGGTGCCGGGCGGTGACGTTCGCTGAGCAGATCGCGGGGCTGACCAGCCCGCATGCCCGCTATACGCCGCTGCTGCGCGGCCAGTTGACCTCGATCGCTCTCGCGCTGGCCGGCCGCGCGGGGGCCCGCCTGGCCGGGGTATTGGGCTTGGACGTCGCCAAGGACACTCTGTTACGTCTGGTCCGTGCGGTGCCGGAAGAGCCTGTCGGAGAGATCCGTGTGCTCGGTGTCGACGATTTCGCGCTCCGCAGGGGTGCGACGTACGCCACGATCTTGGTGGACCTGGAGACCCGGCGCCCGGTCGACGTGCTGCCCGGCCGTGAGGCCGAGCCACTGGCCGCATGGCTGAGCAACCACCCGGAAATAGAGATCGTGTGCCGGGACAGGGCCGGAGCGTATGCCGAGGGCACCCGCAGCGGCGCCCCGCAGGCGGTCCAGGTCGCAGACGCCTGGCATTTGTGGCACAACCTCGGCGAGGCGGTGGAGAAGACCGTATCCGCCCACCACGCCTGCGCCCGGGCCGCGTTCGAGAACACCGTACCGGCCAAGCCGCCGCCCAGCGACGACATCTGGCAGACGCCGCCCCCGGTTGACGCGATGCTCGATGTCTGCGGACGCGAACGCCGTCTGGTGACCCGGACCAGGGAACGCTACACCGCAGTGCGGGAACTCCTGGACGGCGGCAGCACGCTGGAGGGGATCTGCCGGACACTGCGGCTGAGCCGCAAAACCGTGCGCCGCTTCGCCCGGGCCACCAGCATCGACGAACTGCTGGTCAAGGCGACAAACCGGTCCACCCTCCTGGACGAGCACACGCCCTACCTCCACCAGCGATGGAACGAGGGCTGTCGCGACAGTGCCCAGCTCCACCAGGAAATCGTCGCCCGGGGGTTCACCGGAAGCATCCAGACCGTCCGCCGCTACCTCCGCCCGTTCAAGACCTCCACCACCGCGCCGCCAGTGCCCCGTCCAGCTCCGCGGCCCCGCCGCATCGTCCGCTGGATCATGACCGCCCCCGGAAACCTGGCAGCCGTGGACGCCGCCGACCTCAAAGAGATCCGGGCCGACTGCCCCGAACTCGACGCCGTCACCGACCATGTCCGCGACTTCGCCGCCATGATGAGCGACTTGCGCGGCGACCAGCTGCCAGCCTGGATGGAACGCGTCCTCGCCGACAACCTGCCCGCCCTGCACTCCCTGGTCAACGGCCTGCGCCGGGACCAGGACGCCGTCACCGCCGGCCTGTCCACCCCCTGGAGCTCAGGCCAGGTCGAAGGCCAGGTCACACGAGTGAAATTCCTCAAAAGGCAAGGATACGGACGAGCCAACCTCGACTTCCTCCGCAAGCGGGTGCTCCTCACACCCTGACCACCCCGTCACAAGATCAGCGACAGAGCCGAATTACGTGATCGTCCACACCCGCAGGGCACGCTCCCGCCAGCCCTCGCCGTCGGGCCGCAGCCCGTACGTCAGCACCGTGCTGGAGACCTCGTCCGGCGTGACGGATACCAGTCGCCACAGGGCGCGGCGACCGGCCGCGTCGTCGGGCATCTCGGCGCCATGGGCGAGGGCGAGGCCGCGTTGGACGAGGCGTGCAAGCCAGGTGCCGTCGTCCAGGCCGTGCGCGGAGCCGGTCGCCATGGCGGCGAGTTCTCCTCGGCCGAGTGCGCCGCCCCGCTCGGGGCCGAGGAGAGCGGTGAGGACTTGGACCGCCTGCTGGAGTGTCCATATCGCCGTTTCGGGCGTCACTCCTCTCGGAACGCCGGCACGGCGCAACAGGTCGTACCACTGCCGGGGCCATTCCTGATCAGCGAGCGGGGAGGTGTCCAGCGACGAAGCGAAGGACGACCACACCTGCTCCCGCCGTGCCGCCACGTCTGCGCGGGCGGCACGGCGGTCGGTGAGTGGCGGGCCGAGTTCCTCCAGGGTCTTCCTGAGACCGAGTCCGGCGGCCGAGGCGCGTAGCCGTGCGTCGAGCATGTCGAGCCGTATGGTCACGGTGGTACCTGTGAGGGGTTTCCCCAGCAGGAGAGACAGGTCGTTGCGCTCCTGGGCGTTCATCGCGGTCAACCGGAGCGACCCCGTGGCCTGTACGCCGTTGCTCTCCAGGCGTTTACGTACCCCCTCCCAGAGCCGGGTGAGCCCGGGTCCCGTCAGCCAGTCGTGCGTTGCGGAGGGCAGCCCGCTCATACGGATACCAGACGCCGGTGCCGACCGTTCCAGGTGTAGTGCAACGTGGCCACCCCGCGCACATGGGGGTCGCGTAGGCACTCGTAGATGTGCAGGGACGGGACCTCGGCCCAGTTGCCCATCAGCCGCTCGCTCGTGAGGACGAAGTCGAGATCGAGGTCGACGAGGATGCGGCCCAGTCGCCCGTGGGTGGGTTCGTCGACCTTCGCGAAGGCGTCGTCCAGGAGGATCAACCGCGGTGCGTGCGGGGCCGAATCAGCAAGGCTGGTGAAATGTGCGGCAGCGGCTGCGAAGAGCACGAGGTACGAGAGCACGCGCTGTTCTCCCTGGCTCAGTCCGGTGCGGCCGGTCAGCCTCCGCTTGCGCCCTGGGGCCGCGTCATCGACCACGAAGGTGTGGAAACGGAACCATGCGCGGTAGTCCAGCGCCGTGCGGAGATGGGCCGTGTAGCCGGCCGAAGGGTCGGCACGGCGGGCGTCCTCAATACGGCGCTGCAGCACCTCGCGCAGCTGCTCGGCCTGCTCGCGCGTCCGGAGGCTCGACGGGCTGCGCAGCAGCTCAACGGCCGCCCGCACGTCCGCGTCCACGTCCTCGTCGAGCTTCCACAGGAGTTCCACACCGAGACCGTGTGAGGTCCGTACGGTCTTCAGGGTGTCGTTGAGAGCTGCGACCAGATTGGCCGCGGTGATGACTTGCGTCGAGAGATGATCGCCGAGCTCGCCGGTCAGGAACCGCTGGAACACCTCGCTCTCGCGCTCGGTGAGCCGCCCTCGCGCCTCCGCTGACTGCACGGCGATGCGCTCGCCCACGACCGCGACATCGTGGGACCCGTGGTCGTCGAGCAGGCGGCACACCTTGATGCCGTCGCGCTCCTCAAGCTGCGCGTCGTATCCGCCCGCCAGCTGGTCGCGCAGCTCCGTGTGGCGGTTGAGCAGGGCGCTGTCCGACACCTCTCCCCTCGAACGGCCGAGGGCCTGTTCCACGGTGTCGGCCAGTGAGCGCAGCGCCCGCAGACGGTCGCGGACGTCCGAGCCGGGGTTGTCGGAAACGTGGTCGGGCAGAGAGGACCGGTCCAGACCCGCCCCGTTGACCACCTCCGGACGGTCGAGGGCCTCGCGGAGGGCGCGTCCGGTGTCGATGACCGTCGTCTCCTGGTCCGCCAGCTCCTCGCGCAGGCGCTTCTCCTCCTCTTCCGCACGCACGCGCAGATCGCGGAGTTCGCTGTGGGTGCGCTCTGCTGCCGGGATGGCGCCGGCGGCGTTCGCGATGCGTTGCTTGGCGTCCTGTTCGCGGGTGAGGATCTCTTCCTCGGACGATCCGACAGCCGCCTCGCGGGTTCGCAGATCCTGTTGCGCGGTGCGCAGTTGGTCGAGGCGAAGCCGGTAGCTTCCTTCCGCCTCCACGCGTCCCTCTCGGGAACGCTCGTACCGCCCGTCGTCCGCCCGGCTGCCACCGAGCCGTCCGACCGTGCCGTTGACCGCTCTGCGCAAGTGACCGATGCCGCTGAGCAGGGCCGCCAGTGCAGTGCGTACGCGGTCCAGGGCGGTGGCGTCGGTGGGGAGGTCATGGGCAGTCGCGGTGGCGTTCGCCTCGGTGCGCGCCGAAACGGCGAGAGCACGGGCTGCCTCGGCCAGCTGTGCCGCACGGGTCGCCTTGGCGGTCAGGTCTCGCAGCGTCTTCTCGTCCGAAGTGGTCCTGCCCCAGGCGTCGGAGAGCTGCAGGGCTCGGGGAAAGTCGCGCTCTGCGAGAGCGAGGGCCCTCCGTATGGAATCGGTCGCGGCGAGTTCGGCACGGACGTCCGTCAGCCGCTGTTCTGTCTGCGTGAGCCGGTCCGACAGCTCAGCGAGGGCGCGCCGCCGGGTCTCGGCTCGTACGGTTGCACCCACATACTCGGTGACGCCCTTATGGTGCTGGCCGCGCAAGGCGCCCAGCCGCCAGCTTCCGTCGAAGTGGACGGCGCTGGCGGCGGCGGTCTCCGAGGCCGGTACGAGCGCGATGGTGGCCAGCAGGCGCTCCACATGCTCGGCCCTGATGCCGCACTCCGGCTGCGGGGCCGGTCGCAGGGCCGAGGCGAGAGTCTGTGCTCCCAGCAGTTCAGGGCCCGGCTGGAGAAGCGTGTCCCGGGTGAGCGGGTCGAGAAGGGCCCCGTCCGCGCTGACCCAGGCGTCGAGGATGCCGCTTGCCTCCAGTGCGGCCTCCAGGCCGGCGCGGTCGGCGGAGGTCACGTGCTCCGCGAAGTCCACCAGCCGGTAGAAGGGCGCTCCACCAGCCGCATTTCTTTCGGTGGCGCGGTGGTACGGGGCCGGGGGCTCGGGATCCGTACGCCGCTCCCAGTCCTGCCTCTCCTCCGACAGACGGTCGATCTCCTCGCCGAGCCGGCTGACGTCGAGCGCCTGCGCGTCGCGGTGCCGGGTGAGTTCATCCGCGTACGGCTCCAGTGCGGCATGTGCCGTCTGCCGCGCGCGGGTGTCGATGTCGGGCGGCAGCGTGCGCTCCGAAAACGGGGCTTCTGAGGATGTCTCGCTGGTTACTTCAGCGAGGATGGCATCCAGGGGAGGGCAGCCGGGCCCCGCTGCGGTCCGCGTGCTCTCTACCCACGCGCCGACCTCATCGCCATACCCACGACTCTCCTCTGCGACTTTCTGGAGGCTCTCTTCGAGACGGCCGGCGGCGTCCTCCGTCTCCTCCTCCAGCCGTTCCTGCTCGGAGTCGGCCTGCGCTGCCCTGATCCGGGCCTCGTCAGCCTGCGAGGAGAGACGAGTTACCTCCTGAACCATCCGTGATCTGTTCCTTACGACTGCTTCGGCATCCTCCAGTTGCCCCTGCCAGAACCGCAACCCGACCTCTGTGGTGGCCGTGTCCACGCGAACCACCGCACGATGGGATACGGTCTGCGGTTCCCCGTCCGGGTTGGTCAGCTCGTTCTGCGTCGCCTGGGACCGGACCATGCGCGGCAGAGCCACCGCATCGCCGAGATGTCCGGCGGGAAGCCCTGCCTTCTCCGCCTGGGTCAGCAGCTCTCGGTGTTCGGTCCCCAGCTCGGTGAGTCGGCTTCCCAGGTCTTCGACACCCTCGGCCAGTCGTTCCGCGGCGCCCTCTTCCGCCTCGTGCGCGCTGTGCAGGGCAGTGAAGGCGGTCAGGGCCGTGGTGTGCAGGGCCTCCACGGTGCTGCGGCGTTCCGACAGTTCGCGCAGGCTGCGGTAGGCGTGACTCGCGTGCAGAGCGGCAAGCTCCGTCCGGGCGGTCTGTTCCTCCTCGCGGAGAGTTTCCAGCCCGCCCTCCGACTCCTCCTCCCGCCTCTTCAGGTCGCCCGTTCGCTGCGCCGCGTCCCCGGCCGTACGGCGTCGTTGGGATAGGGCGTTCAGTTCCCGGCTCACGTTCCGGGCCGCGGTGCGCAGGACCCCGGAGAGGTAGCGGCGGTAGTCGGCGAGGAAGGTGCGCAGCGCCGCGTCGGTGCGTTCCAGGCGGCCGAGTTCGTCTCGTACGGCGTCCAGGTCGTGGAGGTTGCGCGCCACCTTCTCGACCACGTCCTCGTCGAGGCCGGGCAGAGTCTCGCTCAGTAGGACGGCCAGGCCCCCGTGCTCGATGCGATCCCCGACCGTGGGACGTCGCAGCCGGTGGAGGAGCTGGGTGAGGTTGCGGTAGCGCGTCGCGTCGGTGATACCGAAGAGGTCCCGCGCCACGCGGGCACGATGGCCCACCGCTCGGTCGGTTGCATTGTCGGAGCCGACGATCTCCTTGAGCCGGTCGACGGGGAGCGGCTTGCCCGCTTCTACCAGGGGCAGGTCCTCACCGACCCGTAGTGGGGTGACGAAGAAGGTCGGTACTGCCTTCTGCGTCGACTTCGAGGCGCGGACGGCGGCGCCGAGCGTGAGATAGCGGTGGTCACCGTCCTCGGCCGTGCCGCGGAACTCCACCCACAGGTAGCCGAGGCGGTTGGTCTGCTCGAATCCATCCAGCATCAGCCAGGCCAGCGTCGTCCGCCCGGTACCGGTCGCGTCCAGTGCCCTGGAGTCGCCGTCCAGCAGGTAAGGGAGCAGCATCTCCAGGGCCTTGGACTTGCCGGCGCCGTTCTTGCCGCGAAGCAGCAGCCGTCCGTCACCGAAGGCGAACTCTTGCTCGTCGTACTGCCAGACGTTCTGGATGCCCGCGCGATGCAGCCGGAAGCGGGTAGCCGCTGTCGACGTCGACGGGCCAGAACGTGGCAGCGGGATGAGGCCACGCGCTTCGGTGGTCATAGCGGCAACTCCTGCTGCAAGTCGGTAACTTCGCGGTTCGCGCGGGTCGTACGCACGGTGACGCGGGTGGCGTAGCGGGCCGCCGCGGCGAGCAATACCCAGCCTTCGCCGCCGGGCCGGGCTCCGCGGACGTCGGTCACTTGGCGGCCTTCCGGCAGCTCTTCGGCGTACCTCTCCGGCAGCCCGTGTCCCTCGGCGCGCAGCGGACCGGAGGGGGCCAGCAGCCGCATGCGGGACAGCAGGTCCAGCACGGCTTCCCGCAGAGCTGGGAGATCTTCCAGGTAGCCGCGCTGCCAGTTGCTGCGGCCTCCGTACTCGGAGACCAGGTCAGCCAGCAGTTCATCCACCAGGCGGTCCGGAACAGCCACTCCGACGACGAGTACGCCGCCAGTCGCCGGATGCCCGGGATCGGGTGGACGGAGCCGTTCCACCAGCCGTTCCACCAGCAGCAACGCGGCCTGGGCGACGGTACCCGTGCCGGGGAGGTGGAGATCGGTCAGCTCTTCCTCGGGGTCGACCAGCGCCACTCCCTCGGCGCGGATCTCCGTCTCCAGGCCAAGGAGTTCGAGGAACGCCTGGGCCTCCCGGCGCTGCCGGGTGCGAAGCCAGTCGCGCTCGGCGTCGGTCAGCTCGTCGAGATGACGACGGGTGTTTCGACGAGCATCCGGCGCACGTAAGTACGAGGTCCTCCGAACCCGGGGTCCGCCGCTCGCCGGACCAGATCGGCCCCGTCCCGGGACTGGGCGAGCGGCCCGGCCACGACGACGCGGGCCAGCTCCCGGTCCACCGTGATCAAAGCCTCGCCGCCGGCTTCCTGGGTGATGGCGCCCACGTGGCCGTGCGTCTCGATGAGTACGCCCCACTCGACCAGCTGGCGCAGAGCCGCGACCAGGGTCCGTCTTCCGGCCGCCCGCCCCGTCTCTTCCAGTTCGACGTCCGCGTCGGCTGCCGCGGCCCGGATATCGGCTACCAGCTGCGACAGCAGCATCTGCTCGGGCGCGGTCACCAGCACCGACAGAGCCAGCGCGAGACAGGCGTACGTGTGCGGGCTGAAGGGAGTGCCGGTGGACCGCACGAGCCGATGCCCCGCCCGCTCTCCCAACCCGGCCTTGAACAACCGGGCGTAGGAGCTGTCAACGAGGAGGCGGTAGCCGAGCACCTGCTGGAACCGTTTGCCCAGCCAGTCGGCGTGCCGGCGGACCAGCGGAAAGAGGTCGGCATGGGGGCCGACCGACGTGACCAGAGGGTGGGCGAGCAAGAGCCTCGCTGCCGTGCGGCGTTCGGTTGCCAAGGCCACGTCGTGCGCCGAGGGGAGGGTCATGACACGCTCACCTCCGCCTCGCTGTCGGTCGCGGCGGAGATCCGGTCGATGACCAGCTCCAGGTCGTCCAGGAGCAGGTCCCCGTCGGCGGAGTGGAGGAGCGTCCGGGCACCCGCCGTTCGGTGCACGGTGAGCCGGATGCCCAGGTCGGCGTCCTCGCTCCACGCTGCGTCCAGGCCGAAGCCCGGCACCTCGCGCCGCCTGAGCTGCGCGTTCCCGAGCGCCGTGGCCAGCAGCTCCAGGAGGAGGCTCAGCGCTGCCGAAGTAAGCCGTACGTCATTGAAACGACCGGACGCGCTGCGCAGCTCGTCCGTCGCCGCTTTCCGGGCCGCCGCCCGCTCACGCGCGGCCTCCCGGAGCCGGTGCTTCTGCGCGGAGTGGTCCTCCACCGTCGCCGTCCGGCCCCGCTGCGCGCGGCTGCCCCTCTCGCGCAGCGCGACCGGGACCTCGACTACTGGCCCGGTCCACCAGCTGGTGTAGGCGGGCACCACCTCGTCGGTGGCGGGCGGTATGCCCAGGTGGCGGGCACCGTACAGCCCGAAGGCGGCGACGGCGACGTCGTGCGCGTCCTGCGGCGCGGCCTCGTCGAACCACCGGGCCAACCGCAGCAGGTCCCGGCGGCGCGACATCTCCCCGGTGGCCGAGCGCAGCATCCGCTTGGCGTTGGCCAGCAGTGATTGGAGGGCCCGAAGGGTGGCGTCCCGTAGTTGATCGACCTGGCTGCCCTGCCCGTCGGTGTCGCTGAACCAGCCGCGCAGCCCCTCCCAGTCCGCAAGCTCGCGCCCCCGGCTTCGCTGCACCCGGATCTCCGAGCGGCCTTCGCTCTGCGGGGAGAGTCCGGAGAGACCCTGCGCATGCGCATCCAGCCGATCCAGCAGGGCCGGAAGGTGCGGCCACAGCGTGTCCAGTGCCGCCGAGATCCTGGGCGCGCGAAAGGCCACGTCCTCCGTGATGGCCTCGACGTAGTCCAGGAGCAGTTCCTTGAAGCCCTGGTACTCGGAGCTGTCCAGGTCGTACCGGGCGAGTACCTGGCCGAGGTAGGCGTAGAAGTCCCGTACCGAGTCCGCGAACTCGGCGAACTGAACGAACAGCGTGCTGATCCGCTCCAGCCCGTCCTGCGGGGCTATACCACCCGGCTCGGATGCCAGCTCGGCGAGCTCCCGGAGGCCGCGCTCGACCAGGGCCAGGAGTTCGTTGCTCACCTCACGGGCTGCATCGGCCTCGGCAAGCACTCCATCGGCGTCCCGCTGAATACGTTCACCCAGCCTCGACAGCTGGTAGCGGGCGCGGGAACGCTGGTACTCGGTGATGCTGGACGCCTTGACCGTGTGGCTGCCGCGCAGTAGGTTGCCCCACCGTTCCAGTTGCTCAAGCCGGGCTGTGAGAGTGTCTGCGTCGAGCTTCATCCCTGGTCCGCCGGACTCGCGCAGCTTCGCCAAGACGTCCTGAACAGCCAGGTCTGCCAGGAGCGTTCCGCAGAAGACCCTCATGATCGCGATGTGCTCCAGCCGCTCTGGCGCGCTCAGGTAGGCGTACGCGTCCAGCCGCCTGCGGGTCTCGTCGTCGCCGGTTTCTGGCGGTGTGCCGGGTGCTGGTGGCTCCATGTTTGCGAGGCTACGTGGAGCATTCGATTGTCGTCGGGACATAGCTCGAAATGCTTCCCGAGCACGCGGAGGTGACGGCCCTGTTCTCCGGTCCCCAACGCTTCAGTAGGAAACTTGGACGCAGGCGAGATCCGCGCCTTTCACTCGGCCTTCGTCGACGTCAACCACGCTTCGAAGTCGCCCAGAGATTCACCCATGGCACCGAGTGAGCCCGGCGACGACCCGTACTGGACTGACAGGTTGACCTCGTAGAGTTTGTAGGCGGGCTCGGCTTGCCGTGTGGCAGCGCACGCGGCTGCCAGCGCCCGGACCGCACGCGGGTGCCGGCTTCCACTGCTTTCACGAGATCGGGCCACAGCGTGTCACCGATGTAGTCGATGAGTTCTATGATGTGGGCCCCGGCCCGGCGGGCCCGGGCTTTGATTCCTTCCAGCTCGGAATCGGCGCGGTCCTCGGCCCGGTGAGAGTCCCGTTCGGTCAGGTCCTCCCAAGAGTGGTCACCCCAGATCTCCTCCCAGTGCTGATCAGCCCGCACCATCGCGGCCTTGAACGCGCGGTCCAAGTCCTCCTGCGAGAGCCGAGGATGATCCCAGGAATCGTCGTCGTGGAACGATGACAGGGGCAGGGTGAGATCGGGTACGGGCTCGTCGTCACGCAGAGCGGTGAGGAGCAGCACGGCGTCCATGGCCGGAAGGACTGTCTCCATGTCCACCAGTCCTCGCAGAGAGGTGACGGACTGCTCGACGGCCATGTAGTCGTGTTCGGCGATCTGCTCGTCGAGGTTGCCATGGAGGTCGAAAACCTCGCTGCCGATGCCCTCGATCTCCTCCATGCGGGCAGCGATCTCGGTGTCGAGCCGCTCCACGATCTCGCGGATGTCCTCGACCTCTTCCTCAAGTCCCGCCACGACTTTGGCCAGTTCGCCCATTTCGTCTCCCCATTTCAGCTGTCATGATCTGCCTTCGCGAGCACACTAACGACGAAGGCCGCGCGGTCCATCGCCATCCGGTCATGGACGCTGTGCTCCGGAGTTTCGTCAGCCCCCTCCCACGCTGTGGCACATGCGTGGGAGGGGGTCTTGCTGGCCTGAGCTCGTCTCACCGTGCACCTTCGGTCATATGGGTTGACCGTGGAGCCGGGCAGGCCACGCCAACAACTGATAAGTTGACAACGCTAACACGTAAGAATTGTTCACGCTTGGATCTTCGTGTACATTTCTTCCATGGGTGTTCCCGTCTGTCACGATGAGCACGCCCGCCACATGGGGAAAGACGCGTGCCCTCTCGGCGGGGCCGCACGGGGAGGCAGCAGCATGAGCGAAGGTTCCGAGACGGTCGCAGGGCGGTTCCGCCTGCTGAGCTTCGTCGACTCGGGAAACATGGGTGAGGTTCACCGCGCCGAGGACATGGACGAGGCCGAGAACTCTCCTGACCGCGTCGTCGCCCTCAAGCTCATCCGCCGCCGCCGCTCGGGCACGCTGGTGGAGACCCGCACCGATCCGAAGGCGGTGGAGCGGTTCGCGCGCGAGGTGCGCATCATGCATCTGCTGAGCCATCCCAACCTGCCCCGCACGATCGACGGCGGGGTGGACGAGACCAACGGCGACCTTCCCTTCCTGGTCATGGAATTCCTGGACGGGCATCCACTCACCGACCTCGTGGCGGAAGAGGGGCAGCTGCCGGTGCCTTGGGTCGCCGCCATCGGGGCACAGATGGCCGACGCCCTGGCCGCCGCTCACGCTGCCGGCGTGGTCCACCGGGACCTCAAGCCCCGCAACGTGATGCTCACCCGTGGTGGCACGGTCAAAGTCCTCGACTTCGGTATCGGCCGGATTGTCGACGACCCCGACGGCGCCAAGCTGACCAGCGCAGGAGTGACGGTCGGTACGGCCCGCTACATGGCGCCGGAACAGTTTGAGGGCAGCCTCGTTACCCAGGCCGCCGATCTGTATGCCCTTGGGTGCATGCTGCACGAGATGCTCCTGGGGAACCCGCCCTTCATGGGCAACACCGCCTTCGATTTCCGCGACAAACACGTCAATCAGGAGCCGACGCCGGTACGTCTGCTCCGTTCGGATGTGCCGGAGGCGCTGGCCCGCCTTGTGGACCGTCTCCTTGCGAAGAACCCCGCCGACCGCCCTGCTGACGCGGTCGCCGTCCGAGAAGCGCTGCTTCCTTTCGTGGCGGAGGGCAGCGCTCTTCCCGTCTGGCAGGACTTCGACCCGGTCAAGTGGCTGCTGCGGCCGGCCAACGAGGCCGCTTCGGTCACCGAGCCGCGGCTTCTGGCGGCGGCGTCACCGGAGCCCGCGAAGCGCTCGCTGTCCGGCTCCGGCATGGACGTCTTCGGCGTGCACGAACAACTCATCAAGGATTACCGCTCATTCACTGAGGGCGGCACGGTGATCCGCGACCAGGGCATCAAGGATTTCGTCAAGAAAGACCTCGACGACAAGTCGCAGTGGCCCAACCCCTGGCTGTCGCTCAACCCCTTCTTCGCCTCCGCCGGCACGGTTGCGGAACTCGCCGCGCAGAAGGTCCTGCACGACGAGTGCGCGAAGATCTTCCAGGCGGGGAAGTCCGAGCACTCCACCGCGTGCGAAGGCCGCCCGCTCACCCTGCACCGTCACCAGCGTGCGGCGATCGATGCGGCTGCAGCCGGTGTGTCCTACGTCCTGACCACCGGCACCGGGTCCGGCAAGTCTCTCGCTTACATGGTCCCGATCGTCGACCGGGTCCTCAAGGAGCGGCAGCAGGCCGGGCCCGACGCGCCCAAGCGGGTACGGGCCATCATCGTCTACCCGATGAACGCCCTCGCCAACAGCCAGCTCAAGGAGCTGGAGAAGTATCTGCGCAACGGTTACGGTGCCGGCAACGAGCTGGTCACCTTCGCCCGCTACACGGGCCAGGAGGACAACGAGACCCGCCGGCAGATCCGCAAGAATCCGCCGGACATCTTGCTCACCAACTACGTGATGCTGGAGCTGATGCTCACCCGGCCCGACGACCGCGACAGCCTCGTGGCTATGGCCGAAGGACTGCAGTTCCTTGTCTTCGACGAACTGCACACCTACCGGGGTCGGCAGGGCGCAGACGTCGCCCTGCTGATCCGCCGGGTGCGCGACGCCTGCCGCGCCGACGACGTGCAGTGCATCGGCACCTCCGCGACGATGTCGACCGAAGGCAGCCTGGAGGAGCAGAAGAACGAGGTGGCCGATATGGCGACCAAGCTCTTCGGCACAAAGGTCAGCCCCGAGCACATCATCGGCGAGACCCTGGTCCGCGCCACCGGCGAGACCCCGACCGTCGTACCCGCCGAGCGGCTCACCGAGACCGGTGTCCCGCGCGCCTACGCCGACCTCGTGACCGATCCCCTCGCGCGCTGGATCGAGACGTACTTCGGCCTCGGCACCGACGATGCCACAGGGCAGCTCGTGCGCCAGAAGCCGCGGAAGATCGAGGAAGCCGCCGCCGAACTCGCGGGGCAGAGCGGGGTGTCGGAGAAGCAGTGCGTGGACGCCCTTCGGGCCACGCTGGAAGCGGGCTCGCGGGCGTACCACCCCGTCACTGAACGCCCCCTGTTCGCATTCCGGCTCCACCAGTTCCTGTCCAAGGGCGACACTGTCTACGTCACCCTGGAGAGCAAGGAAGACCGCTACCCCACCCGTGACTACCAGCGGGTACGGCCGGGCACCGATGGACACGTCCTGGTGCCGCTCGCCTTCTGCCGTGAGTGCGGTCAGGAGTACCTCACCGTGTGGCGTACGGAGAAGGATGGTGTGGTCCGCTACGAGCCGCGCCGCGACACTGCCGCCACCGGGGGCCGTGCCGGTGACGGCTATCTTTACCTCGACACGGACCGCTATGTGGACAGCTCTCCTTGGCCCCACACCCCCGAAGAGGCCATCGCTGACCGCCGGCTGCCCGAGTCCTGGCTGGAGATCGACGACAGGGGCCAGGAGGTCGTCAAGAAGTCCTACCGGGACCGGCTCCCGCGGGCGGTCACCGTCGATCCTTATGGAACCGAGTCCAAGGGCGAACTGCACGCGGCGTTCATCCCCGCCCCGTTCCTGTTCTGCCTGCACTGCTCGGTGTCCTACGAGCAGACGCGCGGCAAGGACTTCGCCAAGCTCGCCACCTTGGACCAGGAGGGCCGGTCCTCGGCGACCTCGCTGATCTCCGCATCCATCGTGCGCTCGCTGGACAGCGTGCCGGAGGCGGCGCTCCCCAAGGCGGCACGCAAGCTCCTCACATTCGTCGACAACCGGCAGGACGCCTCCCTCCAGGCCGGCCACTTCAACGACTTCGTTCAGGTCACCGAATTGCGCGGAGCGCTGTACCGGGCCGCCGTCGCTGCGGGCCCGGACGGTATCCAGCACGAGGAGCTGACCTCCCGGGTCTCCAACGCCCTCGCCCTGGAACCCGTCGTGTACACGGGCGAGTCCGACCTCCCCCCGCGGCTGGCCGCCGCCGCGGCCAGGACCCTCCGGGATGTGATCGCCTTCCGGCTCTACCTCGACCTGGAGCGCGGCTGGCGCGTCACCATGCCGAACCTGGAACAGACAGGACTCCTGGAGATCGACTACGCCGACCTTCAGTGGGTCGCCGAACGCCAGGAGCGCTGGGAGCGGGCGCACCCCACCTTGCGTGAGGCCGACGCCTCATTGCGGGCCGAGATCATGAAGGCCCTGCTCGACGAGATGCGCCGGTCGCTCGCCATCGACGTTCAGTACTTCCGTGACGACTTCGACTCGCTACAGGGCGCCAGCGAGGAGAGGCTGGTCGACCCGTGGGTGCTCTCCAAGAGCGACACGCCCAAGGTCGCCACGGCCTATCCCCAGTCCTCGAAGCCGGGGATGGACCGCGCGGGGCTGTTCTTGTCGGCACGTGGCAAGTACGGCAAGTACTTGCGTCGCACGCATCGTGGTTTCCGTGAGGGCCTGGACAATACCGATCTCCAGACGGTCATCGAGGATCTGCTGAAGGTCCTCAAGAACGCCGGGCTCGTGGCCGAGGTGTCCGTGGCCCCGCAGGGGGCCGGGCGCTTCCGCAAGCCGTCGACGACCGTCACCGGCTACCGGGTGTCGGCTGCCTCCATCATCTGGCGGGCCGGCACGGGCGAAACCGGTGCCCATGATCCCCTCACCCGTACGTACGCAAGTGGCGACGGCCCGCGCGTCAACGCCTTCTTCCGTGAGCTCTACCGCGAAACGGCCGACGGCCTGTCCGGTTTGTTCGCGCGCGAGCACACCGCGCAGGTCGACCCCGAGGACCGGCAGAAGCGGGAGGAAGCCTTCAGCAAAGCCGAACTCAAGCTGCTCTACTGCTCCCCGACGATGGAGCTGGGCGTCGACATCTCCTCGCTCAACGCCGTCATGATGCGCAATGTCCCTCCCACCCCGGCCAATTACGCCCAGCGCAGCGGCCGTGCCGGGCGAAGCGGCCAACCTGCCCTCGTCACTACCTACTGCGCCACCGGCAACAGCCATGACCAGTACTACTTCCGTCGCTCCGCCCGCATGGTGGCCGGTGCCGTGGCCCCGCCGCGCCTGGACCTGGCCAACGAGGACCTGGTCCGCTCGCACCTCCAGGCCATCTGGCTCTCCGAGGCCGGGCTCACACTGGGGCGGGCAATCCCGCAGACCCTCGACATCGCCCACGACGAGACCTCCGGCAGACCGGCTCCTGGCCTCGCTCTCGACGACGACATCCGGGCCGTCTCCCACGAGCCCGGCGCACAGGCCCGCACGGTGGACGCCGCCCGGCGCATCCTCGGCCCGCTGCTGCCCCAGTTCGGTGACACGACCTGGTGGGACGAGCGGTGGATCGAGGACGCCGTGCGCAAGGCCCCGCGCAACTTCGACCGGGCCTTCGACCGCTGGCGCGACCTATACAGGGCGGCCCTCGTCGACCAGTACGTCCAGAACAAACGGGTTCTCGACCACACCCTGACCGAGGGCGACCGGCGGCAGGCGTTCCGCCGCCGCACGCAGGCCGAGACCCAGCTCAACCTGCTCAAAAACGAGAGCCCGGACAACCGCTCCGTCCTGTCCGACTTCAACCCCTACCGCTACCTGGCGTCGGAGGGCTTCCTGCCCGGCTACTCCTTCCCCCGGCTGCCGCTGGCTGCCTTCATCCCCACCCGGGGAGGCCGTCAGGGAGACGGCGACTACCTCCAGAGGCCCCGCTTCCTCGCGATCCGCGAGTTCGGCCCCGGCGCGCTCATCTACCACGAGGGCGCCCGCTATCAGGTCACCCGCATCCAGCTGCCGCCCGACGCCTCCGGCGACATCTCCACCAGTGAGGCCCGCCGCTGCGTCCACTGCGGCTACCTCGACGAACCCGAGCAGCGCCGGGACAAGTGCGATATGTGCGATAAGCCGCTGGGTGCGCCCACCTACGGTCTGCTGCACCTGCACACCGTCTACACCCAGCGCCGGGAGCGCATCTCCTCCGACGAGGAGGAGCGCTGAGAGCGGACAGCGCAAGATCCTTGTAGGCGGACATTTTGGATCCCGCTTGGCGGACAGCTGATCTCCCTGTCGGTACGGCCGTTCGTGTGTTTTCGAACCCAGGTACCGAACTGGTGATCCCTCCGGGGGTTTGCTCGCTGGTGTGAGGACAACGAGCTGGACCGCGCCGGAGGGACCGTGAAGAAGTCTTGCAGGGAGATCATGGAAATCTACGAGGCCCTGGACGCCACCGGGTGTGCGCATTCGGCTGCCCAACTGGCCGGGGTCGACCCGAAGACCGTCCGCAGGTACGCACGGATGAGGGACACCGGTCAGCCATCTGACGCACCGGTGATGCGGCCGAAGCTGATCGACCCGTTCCTTCCCAAGATCGAGGAATGGGTGGAACGTTCGCAAGGCAAGGCCCGCGCGGACAAGCTCCACGAGCGCCTGGTGCTGCTGGGGTTCACCGGCGATGAACGCACCACGCGCCGGGCGGTGGCGGTCGCCAAGGGCCGCTGGGACGCAGGGCACCGCAGAACGTATCGCCCATGGATCACCGAGCCGGGGCTGTGGGTCCAATTCGACTGGGGATGGGGCCCGAAAGTCCCTGGTCCCGGCGGCGGTGCGCCCCGCGTGACACTGCTGTTCTGCGCATGGCTGGCCTGGTCCAGGTTCCGGGTGGTGATCCCGGTCTGGGACCGGACCCTGCCCACGCTGATCTCCTGCGTCGACTCGATGCTGCGGGCGATCGGCGGAGTGCCGACCTATGCGCTGACCGACAACGAGAAGACGGTGACCATCGACAGGGTCGCCGGTGTCGCGGTCCGCCACCCCCAAATCGTGGCCGCGGGACGGCACTACGGCCTTCAAGTACATACGTGTGTGCCGTTCGACCCCGAATCGAAGGGCGGCAGCGAGGCCACGGTCCGCGTCGCGAAGGCCGACCTGGTGCCCACCGACGCCAACCTGCGGCCCGCCTACGACTCGTTCGCCGAACTGCGCGGGGCCTGCGCGATCTTCTGCCAACAGGTCAACAACCGGGTCCACCGTGAGACCGGCCGGGCCCCTTCCACCATGCTCGACATCGAGCGCACCCGCCTGCACGCGCTGCCCGCCGGCCCGCACACCCTCGCACTGGGCGAGTCGAGGCAGGTGCTGCGGGACCAGACGGTGCGCTTCGGGTCGGTGCGCTACTCGACCCCGCCCGGACTGGTCGGCCAGGAAGCGTGGGTGCGCGTCGACGGCGACGAGCTCGTCGTGGTCTGCGACCTGTCCCAGCTCGCCCACCGCCCCGAGTGGATGCAGGGCCCGGCCGGCCTGGCCGAGGTCGCCCGGCACCAGATCGCCCTGCCCGGGCGTCCGGTCATCGACACCGCCCACTACCCCGACCACCCCCAGGAGATGGACGGGTCCCCGCGCCCGCCCAAGGTCAAGCCCGGCAACGACGCCGAGGAAGCCTTCCTGGCACTGGGCCCCGGGGCGAAGTCCTGGCTGATCGAGGCCGCCGCGGCCGGAACCACCCGGATCCGGGTCAAGATGGCGGGCGCCGTCGAGCTCGCCGCCCTGGTCGGCACCGCCGAAGTCGACCTCTCACTCGGACTGGCGGCCATCAACCGGCGCTTCGCCGAGGGCGACCTGATGTCCATCGTCCAGCACCGCAAAGAGGCCGCCCGCCCCGCCGACCTGGTCGTCGCCGACGAGGCACACTCCGCGCAGCCCGGCACCGGCGCCTGGTCCGACTTCGGCCGCCCCGCCACCTGATCCCCCGTTCCCGGGCCGCGAAGCGGCCCGGGAACGGACAGTCCCGAACCATCCAGCAAGGAAAGGCAGTTGCCCATGGCCACCACAGCCGTCATCGATCCGCCCGAGCTGATCCCCGCCCCGTCCCCGGTCCCGCCCGCGCCTCTCGCGCCGCCGATCCCGGCCGAGCTGGACGCGGTGCTGCGAAGGATGCGGTTCCCCTACCTCCGCGCGGCGGCCCCCGACGTACTGGCCACCGCCCGGGCCCAACGCTGGGACCCCGCCGAGGTCGTGCGGATCCTGCTGGAGGCCGAGGCCCACGGCCGCAACGAGGCCACCCGCCGCAACCACCACCGCCAGGCCGGCCTGCCCTCCGGCAAGACCTTCGAGTCCTGGAAGGAAGCCGACTCCTCGATCCCGCTGCCCACCCAGCACGCACTGATGACCCTGGAATGGATCGGCCGCGCGGAGAATTTGGCTGTCACCGGGCCGTCGGGGACGGGCAAGAGCCACCTGGCGGAGGCCCTGGCCCACAAGGCCATCGACGCCGGGATGCAGGTCGCCTGGTTCACCCTGGAATCGCTGACCACCCACCTGGGGCGGGCCACCGTCGACAACACCGTCACCAAGGCCATCGCGAAGATCACCCGGTGCGATTTGATCGTCGTCGACGACATCGGCATGCTCCCGTCCGGACAGGCCGCCGCCGAAGCGTTTTACCGTGTCATCGACGCCGCATACGAGCGCCGCTCGGTGATCGTGACCTCGAACCTGCACCCCTCGGGATTCGATTCGATCATGCCCAAAACCCTGGCGACCGCGGCCGTCGACCGGCTCCTGCACCACGCCCACATCATCCTCACCGAGGGCTCCTCGCTTCGGCTCACCCAAGCCACCACAGGCCAGGGTGTCACCCCGTTGGCCTGAGCCCGACCGAGGGACAAATAGTCATACCGGACAGGGAGATCAGCTGTCCGCACACGAGGACCTGAACTGTCCGCTCACCCGGATGTCCCACTGTCCGTGGACAAGCGCCGCCGAGCCGGTTTCCGGCTGGAGACGTCGTACCGCTTCCGGCGGCACGGCACGCGCAGGGGGCGGCAGGACGCCCGGGTCGCCGACTCCGCCGGTCTGCTCGCCACGCTCACCTACGGCGACTCCGCCACCGTCCGGATCACCAACGTCGGCAGGCTGCGTGCCAAGGACAACGAACCGCCCGGCTACTGGCTCGACCCGGCTGACGGGCGTTGGATGAACGAGCGGGACGCCTCCGACGCCTCCGGTGACTCCGGCGAGTTGCCTGTCATCGACGAGGACGGCAAGGAGAAGCGCCGCAAAAAGCGGGTCATCCCGTTCGTAGAGGACCGCCGCAACATCCTCGTCGTCACCCTTGACGAGCCGCTGCCTGAACCGGTCGCGCTGACGGTGATGTACGCCCTGGAGCGCGGCATCGAGACCGCCTTCGAGCTGGAGGACTCCGAGCTGACCAGCGAGCTGCTGCCGCCGGCCGACGGACCGCACGACCGGCTGTTGTTCACCGAGGCCGCCGAGGGAGGCGCGGGCGTCCTACGCCGACTCCAGGCCGAACCGCGGGCTCTGGCCAAGGCGGCCCGGCAGGCTCTCGCCATCTGCCACTTCGACGGGGACGGCGAGGACGAGGAGGGCCCCCACCCTGACCGGCCCTGTGCGCGAGGCTGCTACGAGTGCCTGCTGACCTACGGCAACCAGCTCCACCACGGCGTGATCGACCGCCGCCTGATCGTTGCTCTGCTGCTGCGACTTGCCTCTGCCGAGGTGACGAGCGAGAGGCGCGGCGAAACGACCACGGATCAGCACCGCAGGCTGGTGGCGGCGTCCGTCCCCGCCGCGATCACCAGTGAGGCCGCGCCGGCCACCTCGGTGGAGACGGAGTTCCTGACCTGGCTCAGGGAGCATGGCCTCCGGCTGCCCGACGAGGCGGGGACCACGGTCCCCGAGGCCGACGCCCGTCCCGACTTCGTCTACCGGATGCCCGGGGTCAACCTCGCCGTTTTCCTCGGCAGCGCGGACGGCGAGGAAGACGCGGCGCGGGACGAGGAAGCCGAGGAGCGGCTGTACCTCGCCCGGTGGGACGTCATCCGTTTCCCGGAAGGAAGCGACTGGGACGCCATCGCCGCCGAGCACGCCCGTTACTTCGGCCTCGGCCCATCCTCATGACGGCGCGCCCGCACTTTCCGCTCCGCCCGGCCGTGGAACCGGCTGACACCTTCGCGAGGAAGCCCCAATGACGTACACACCCACCCCCGGCTCCCTGGTCACCGCCCGTGGCCGCGATTGGGTCGTCCTTCCCGACAGCGAGCCCGACCTGCTGGTGCTGCGTCCCCTGGGCGGCTCCGACGACGATATTTCGGCCGTCTTCCCCGCGTTCGAGCAGGTACGGGACGCTCAATTCGCGCCCCCACCCCCGGCCGACCTTGGCGATCAGCGGGCGGCCGGGCTGCTGCGCTCCTCCCTGCGGATCGGCTTCCGATCCGGCGCCGGACCGTTCCGCTCCCTCGCCGGCATCGCCGTGGAGCCCCGCGCCTACCAGCTCGTCCCTTTGCTGATGGCTCTGCGGCAGCAGACCGTACGGATGCTGATCTCTGACGACGTCGGTATCGGCAAGACCATCGAAGCGGGCCTGATCGCGAAGGAACTCCTCGCCCAGGGTGAGGCCAAGGGCCTGGCCGTGCTCTGTTCGCCCGCTCTGGCCGAGCAGTGGCAGGAGGAGCTGCGGACCAAGTTCGGCATCGACGCCGAACTCGTCCTCGCCTCCACAGTCTCCCGCCTGGAACGCGGCCTGGACCTCGGCCAGTCCCTGTTCGACCGGTACCCGCACGTCATCGTCTCCACGGACTACATCAAATCCACCCGGCACCGGGACGACTTCGTACGGCACTGCCCCGACCTCGTCATCGTCGACGAGGCCCATACCTGCGTCGCCGCCGACGACACCGTCTCGACCCAGAACCAGCTCCGTTACGAGCTTCTGCGGCGCATCGCGGAGGACACCGACCGACACCTGCTGCTGGTCACCGCGACCCCGCACAGCGGTAAGGAAGCCGGTTTCCGCAATCTCCTCGGCCTGGTACGTCCAGAGCTGGCCGACGTGGATCTGGAGACGGACCGCGGACGGCGGCTCCTCGCCCAGCACTTCGTGCAGCGCAAGCGTGCCGACGTACGCCAGTACCTCACCAAAGAGAGCGGGCTCCCCGACAGCAGCCTGGCCGAAGAGACCGTTTTCCCGTCCGACCGTGAGTCCAAGGACGAGAAGTACAAGCTGTCCCCGGCCTACCGGGCGCTGCTCGACGACGCCATCGCCTATGCGAGCGAGCGCGTCCAGGCGGCGGGCGAGCAGGGCCGGCGCGAGGCGCGTATCGCCTGGTGGTCCGCGATCGCGCTGCTGCGCTCCCTGGTCTCCTCGCCCAGGGCTGCCTCCCAGACCCTCTCGACCCGCTCGGTCGCGGCCGTCGCCGCCAGCGCCGAGGAGGCCGACCGGCTCGCCGCCCCGCTGACCCGTGACTCCGCGGACAGCGATGCCCTGGAGGGCCTGGACGCGGCTCCCGGCGCGGAGACCGACGGCGCCGGAGCCCGGCTGGCCGACCTCGCCGAGCGGGCCGCCGCGCTGGAGGGCCCGGCAGACGACCTCAAGCTCGCGGCCCTTGTCCGGCACCTCAAGGCGCTCCTGAAGGACGGCTACCACCCGATCGTCTTCTGCCGGTACATCCCCACCGCCGAGTACGTCGCCGAGCACCTGGAGAAGAAGCTCGGCTCCAAGACGGTCGTCAAGGCCGTCACCGGCACCCTCTCCCCGCAGCAGCGCCTCACCCGCATCGAGGAGTTGGCGACACTCGCGGGAGACGACCCCGCTGCCCGCCGCGTCCTCATCGCCACGGACTGCCTCTCCGAAGGCGTCAACCTCCAGCACCACTTCGATGCCGTCGTCCACTACGACCTGGCCTGGAACCCCACCCGCCACGAGCAGCGCGAAGGCCGCGTGGACCGGTACGGGCAGAAGCGCGACAAGGTCCGCGTCATCACCCTCTACGGCATCGACAACGGCATCGACGGCAAGGTCCTCGAAGTCCTCATCGCCAAGCACCGCCAGATCCGCAAGGACCTCGGCATCTCGGTCTCCGTCCCCGACGAGGCGTCCTCCGGCGTGACCGACGCCATCGTCGAATGGCTCCTGATGCGCGGCCAACAGCCCCAGCAGGAAGGGCTGTTCGCCGTCGAGGAACTGAAGACGGTGGATGCGAGGGCCGCCGCGCTGGAGAGCGAGTGGAACTCCGCCGCGGAACGCGAGACGACCTCCCGCTCCCGCTTCGCCCAACGTGCCATCCACCCCGAGGAGGTCGCCCGCGAGGTCGCCGCAATCCGCGACACCCTCGGCCGTGCGGACGAGGTGAGCGGCTTCGTCCGGCACGCACTGACCGCCCTCGAAGCGCACGTCGTCGAAGCCGGCGACGGATCGGGCGACTTCACTGCCGAGGTCAGTGGCGTCCCCGCCGGACTGCGCGACGCCCTCGCCCCCGTCGCGGGCGCCGAGGCGGTCGAGTCCGGGCGGCCCATCCCGTTCCGCACCACGGCGGCGGTGGCCCGGGGCGAAGCCGCCCTCGTCCGTACCGACCCCGTCGTCGGAGCGGTCGCGGCCCACGTCCTTGACGCGGCCCTCGACGCCGAGGCGGTGGGCCGTCGCCCCGCCCGGCGCTGCGGAGTGGGGTCCACGAAGGCCGTGACCGTTCCTACGACGCTGCTCCTGGTCCGTTACCGCTTCCACCTCACCCTGCCCTCCCGGCAGGGCAGCCGCAGGATCGTCGCCGAGGACGCCCGCCTCCTCGCCTACCAGGGCTCGACGAAGAACCCGGTCTGGCTCCCCGAGAAGCAGGCTCTCGCCCTGCTGACCGCTGAGGCCGCGGAGAACACGGACGACTACTTCCAGGAACGGACGATGCGCCGCACCCTCGAACAACTGGGTTCCGTACAGGGGCACTTGACAGACTACGGCGACGAACTCGCCGCAGAGCTGCACGAGTCCCACCGGCGGGTCAGGCGCGCGTCCGACGAAATCGTGCAGGGCCTGAAGGTGGCAGCCCAGCAGCCCGCCGACGTCCTAGGTGCCTACGTCTACCTGCCCCCGATCACCGCAGACGGAGAGGGGGCCTGATGTCCGCCACCACCCGCAACCAGGTCTTCTCCGCCGTGCACACCGTCGGTGGCCTGCTCCCCGCCGACATGCTCGTCCGTATCTCGGAGAGCAAGGAGGGCAAGGACGTTCCGGGCTCCGGCCCCGCCGACTACCACGTGATCGGTCCCCGCCGGTCCGTCCGCGACGAGGCCGAGCGCCACTGGGACTATCTCAAGGGCGTCTGGCGCGAGCTCCGCGAGAAACTGCCCGTCAGTGCCGAGGCCGAGCTGCCCGCCGACCCGACCGGCCTCGCCGTCGACCAATGGCTGGAGCCGCTCTTCAACGAGCTGGGCTTCGGCCGGCTCACCACGGTCGCGACCGGCGCGTACCGCGCCGACAGCGACCCGGAGCGCGTGTTCCCCATCAGCCACCACTGGCAGCACGTGCCCGCGCACATGGCGGCCTGGAACGCCCTGCTCGACAAACGGCCCGGCGGCGCGGGCACCGTACCCCCGCACTCCCTCCTCCAGGAGTGCCTGAACCGGCGCGAAGCCCACCTGTGGGGCATCCTCACCAACGGCCGGCAGCTACGCCTGCTGCGCGACTCGAATGCCCTGGCCACCGCCTCGTATGTCGAGTTCGACCTCGAAGCCATCTTCGACGGCGAACTGTTCAGTGAGTTCGTCCTGCTCTACCGGCTGCTGCACGTTTCCCGCTTCGAGACCGGAGAAGCGGGGGTGCCGTCCGCTTGCTGGTTGGAGCATTGGCGTACGGAGGCGATCGCCTCGGGCACCCGGGCGCTCGACCACCACCGCGACGGCGTCCAGCGGGCCATCACCACCCTCGGTACGGGCTTCCTGCGCCACCCGGCCAACGCGGACCTGCGCGACAGCCTGGACGCCGACCGCTTCCACGAAGCGCTGCTGCGTCTCGCCTATCGGATGATCTTCCTCTTCGTCGCCGAGGATCGCGAAGCTCTCCACCACCCCGACGCGAGCGACGACGCCCGCAAGCGGTACGCCAAGTACTTCAGCTCCGCCCGCCTGCGCCGCCACGCGCTGCGTCGTCAGGGCACCGCGCACGCCGACCAGTACGCCGCCCTGCGCATCGTCCTGGACGCCCTGGGCCGTGAGGACGGTCGGCCCGAGCTGGGCCTGCCCGGCCTCGGCGGACTATTCGACGACGCCCCGGCCGATGCTCCCCTGCGTAACTGCACCCTGTCCAACGCCTCACTCCTGGAGGCGGTGCGCCATCTCGCCCGTGTGCGCGACGAGAAGACCGCGCGCTGGCGTCCGGTGGACTACCGCAACATGGGCTCCGAGGAGCTCGGCTCCATCTACGAGTCCCTCCTGGAACTGGTCCCCAAGCACAGCGCCACTGAGCGCTCCTTCGAACTGGTCAACCGGCTCGGCAACGACCGCAAGAAGACCGGCTCCTACTACACCCCCAGCTCGCTCATCGAGACCCTGCTCGACTCCACGCTCGATCCGGTGATAGACGATGCCCAGAAGCGCGGGGAGCAGGCCGCCACGGCGGCGGGCGAGCCGGACCCGTCGGGAGCGATCGTCCGCGAGCTGTTGTCGCTGACGGTCTGCGACCCGGCCTGCGGTTCGGGCCACTTCCTCGTCGCGGCGGCCCGCCGCATCGCCAAGCGGGTGGCGGCGGTACGGGAGAGCAACCCGGAGCCGCCCCCCGTCGCCGTACGCACCGCCCTGCACGAGGTCGTCGCCCGCTGCGTCTACGGCGTGGACCTCAACCCGATGGCGGTCGAACTGGCCAAGGTCTCGCTGTGGCTGGAGGCCCTGGAGCCGGGCAAGGCGCTGGGCTTCCTGGACGCGCACATCAAGCACGGGAACGGCCTGGTGGGCACGACCCCCACGCTGATGCTCGGCGGCATCCCGAACAAGGCGTTCAAGGCCGTCGAGGGCGACGACGAGAAGTACGCCAGGTTCCTGGAGAAGCAGAACGACCTAGAACGCAAGGGCCAGAGTGGCCTCTTCGAGGTGGTCGTGGAGACGAAGGTCTCCAACACCGCCTTCGCCTCTGGCCTCCGCCGGATCATCACGGCCCCGTCGGGCAACCTGCGGCAGGTGCACGCCCAGCAGGCGGCGTACGAGAAGTGGCGGGACGAGAAGGAGTACGTCCACGCACGGCACCTTGCCGACGCCTGGTGCGCCGCGTTCATGTGGCGCAAGACCAAGGATGCCCCGGCCCCCGTCACCCACGAGGTGTTCCAGGCCCTGCGGGACTCCGAGGCCCGGTCCGCTTCGAAGGCGACCCACGACGAGATCGACGAGCTGCGGGACCTGTACCGCTTCTTCCACTGGCACTTGGAATTCCCGGAGGTCTTCACGGTTCCGGAGAGGGTCGACGGGGACGACGCGGTGGACCCGGCTACGGGGTGGGCGGGCGGTTTCTCTTGTGTGGTGGGCAACCCGCCGTGGGACAAAGTCGACTTCGAGGACAAGAAGTACTTCAGCGTGGTCGAGCCGTCGATCGCAGCGATCGCAGGTACGGCGCGGCGTACGCGGATCGCCGAGTGGGAGGCCGAGAACGAGGAGGCCGGGAACCCGGAGGCGGGCAGGCGCTACCGGACGGCGCGGCGGACGGTGAAGTCCACGTTCCTGTTCGCAGGGGGCTCGGGGGCGTTCCCGCTGTGCGCGAAGGGGCTGACAGCCAAGGGGGTCAACTCCCTCCAGACGGACCAACTGTTCGCGGAGCGCTTCGCGACGATCGCCGCGCCCAGGAGCCGCTTCGGCTGCATCCTCCCGACGGCCATCGCGACCGGCGCGGGAGCGCAGTATCTGTTCAGCGACTTCACCCGGCGGGGCGCGGTGGCGGCGCTGTACGACTTCGAGAACCGAAAGCCGCTTTTCGTGGGGGTGCACGCCAGCTATAAGTTCTGTCTGCTCTCGTTGGCTGGCAAGGACCTGCGGGAGCCTGCGGCCCGCTTCGCGTTCTTCCTGGAGGACCCGGCGGACTTGGATGATGCGGAGCGGGTGTTCGCGCTCAGCCCCGAGGAGATTGCCCTCATCAATCCCAATACAGGGACGCTGCCGATCTTCCGGACGCGGAGGGACGCGGATCTAACGGCGGCGATCTACCAGCGTATTCCGGTGCTATGGAATGAGACGGAGCGGGGTGGCAATCCGTGGGGGATCTCCTTCAAGCGGCTCTTTGACATGACCGACGATTCGGATCTCTTCCGTACCCATGAGGAGCTGGAAGGGGAGGGCTGGGAACTGCGTGGCAATGTGTTCGTGCAGGACGGGAAGCGGATGCTGCCGCTGTACGAGGGCAAGATGGCTCACCACTTCGACCACCGCTGGAACAGCTACTACGGCACGGGCAACGAGGACCGCAGGCGCCTCAGCCTTACGGAGAAGCAGGACGCGTCAGTGACAGCCATGCCGCGGTACTGGATCGCGGATGAAGGACTCATTCCAACTGTTCGGAAGGGCAAGGAGGCCGAAATTTCTGGAGTCGGCCTGAGGCGCAGGGAACTTGGCTGGGAGCGGAACTGGCTCTGTGGGTGGCGCGACGTCTGTCGAGCAACGGACGAGCGCACGGCAATCGCAGCATTTCTGCCGATTTCCGCTGTTGGACACAAGTTCCCGTTGATGCTGCCCGATGTGTCGCCAGTCCTGGTTGCCGCGTTGATCGCCGCCCAGAGTTCTCTTGTCTTTGACTATGCAGGTCGGCAAAAAATCGGCAGCACCAGCATGGGGCTCTTCATCTGGAAGCAGTTGCCGGTACCGAATCCAGCTACATTTGAGCCGCACGCGCGATTCCTTACACCGAGAGTGCTTGAACTCCTCTACTCGGCGCTTGACATGGGTTCTCTCGCCCGGGACCTCGGTGATACGGGCGAGCCCTTCCGCTGGGACGAAACCCGCCGAGCTCAGATCCGCGCCGAGTTGGACGCGTACTTCTTTCACCTCTACGGGATCAGCCGCGAAGATGCGGACTACATCCTGGAGACCTTCCAGACGGAGCCCAAGGGCGGCCTGAAGCACAACGAGATCGCCAAGTACGGCCACTACCGCACCAAGGACCTGGTCCTCGCCGAGTACGACCGCATGGCCGCAGCCGGCGTAAGCCTCACCACGCCCCTCGCGGACGGCGAGAACTACACCTCCACGCTCACCCCGCCGCCCGGCCACGGCCCGCGTCACCCCGCCGAGCACGAGCCTGCTTGACGAGCGCGGTCCGGGTGTCAAGACGTGGTCGATCTTGCCAACCTTGAGGTCTCGGATCAGGGTCCGCAGGGCGTCATGCGTGTCCGTGAAGTAGGTCTGCTCCTGCCCTGCGACCGCGATGTAGGCGTTTCCCGTTGGGTGCGGTACTCGGTCACGGGGAATGGTGACGCTGTTGAGCGAGCGCTGGGACTCGTACCGTCACCCCTCGGGCGGCAAGGTCGTCTACGCGGTGCTGCCTCTCACGCGAGAGGCAGCAGACGGCGCGGGACGTGGTGCCCGAGCGAGCGGCTTGAGTTAGCGGTCTGAGCGGACGGCGGCCTGCCCCCGCGCAGTCGTTCCACCGTCGCCCTCGACGTCGTGGTGTTCGGAGGCGCCACCGAAACACCCGTCGGTCGAGGGCGGGCAGCGGCCGACGGGATCAGCTGTTGTCCCGCCGCCGCTCGTCCGTACAGGCGAGCCACAGCGCGTGGGCGCGGCGCAGCTCGGCGATCGCTTCTTCGTTCAGTCCCGGGTCGGAGAACGAGACGTCGGCCAGCCGCGTGACGATCTCCGTCATGTGCTCGGTGACGACGGCCGAGCGGCGGGCGTGCGCGTCGGTGCGCTGGGCGGCGGTCCGTTCCCGTACGGCCATCATCTCCGTCAGCGAGCCGTAACCGGGCTGCTCAGCGTCGTACAGGGAGGGGATCCGGGGGAGGTCGGCCGCCGCAAGCACGGGCACGGGGTCGTGGACGTCCGGCGGCGTCCGCGCGTCCTCTTCCCCGGACTCCTCCGTGCCCAGGATGCGCAGCACGACCCGCCGTTCCGTCTCGGAAGCCGCGACCCCGGCCGCAAGGTGGTCGAGTTCGTCGAGGAGGGCGGGTACGGCGGCCGAGTCCCCTTCGGTGAGGCGGTCTTCGAGTTCACGCGCGATGGCTTTCCCGCGCTCCGAAGCCATGTCGAGCCGCGTGTTGCACGCGCCGATCTCCTCGAAGGCGCGCTGCGCCGTCCGCAGCGCCAGGTCCAGGACATCGCCGGGCTCACCCGCCAGCATGCGGGTGTGGTGGAGCAGGGCGTGAACGTGTGTACGCGCTGCCTCCAGCGGATCCTGCTCCAACTCGGGCTGCTCCCCATGCCGTTCGTCGCCGGCGAGGTCTTGCGTCCTGTTCGGTCCGGTCAGCTGCACTTCTTGGCCCCTCTCGTTGTAGGTCGCTTCGGTCGAGCTGTGTCCACCGGTTCCGCGGGCAGACCGGTAGCCCGTGCGCACACGAAAACACCGTACACGTATTCGAGTTAGTGGATATGGAAAATATCTGTTGACAACGCCAACGTACTGGATGGATGATCCAAGGGTGAACGGCGTGGCTCTCAGGTCGCGCTCACCGCCCGATCGTGCAAGGAGCACCGCCATGACCGACGACACACCTCTGTATCAGCTGCTCAACGACCGCCTCAGCGCGTCCGAACTGGCCCCCGGGGCAGCCGCCCTGCTGCGCGGGATGCTTCCCGGGACGATCCCGGAGAAGACCGGACGCGCCGGGCCCGTGTACCTGCGCTCCATCACTGCGGCGGGCTGGCGGGGGGTCGGTCCCGAGACCACGCTCTACCTGCCGCCCGGCCCCGGGCTGACCGTCGTCGCGGGGAGCAACGGCACCGGCAAGTCGAGCTTCGCGGAAGCCGCCGAGATGGCGCTGACGGGACTCAACGCTCGCTGGGACGGCAGCAACGGCAAGGCCCGTACGGCGGTGTGGAAGGAAGGCTGGCGCAACCTGCACGACTCCACGGTCCCGGCCGTCTCCGTGGGACTCACCCTGGACGACACCGGCGACCCGGTCACCGTGCGCCGCACGTGGTACGGCGCGAAGGTGGACGAGGCGCGCACGACGGTGGAGCGGGCGGACGGTACTGAGCAGAAGCTGGAGGAGAGCATCGACGCCTCGACGCTCTCCCTCTACCGCCCGTTCCTGCCGTACAGCGAGCTGGGCTCGATGGTTGACGGGACGCTCAGCGCCCTGCACAACACCCTGGCCCGGTTCGTCGGGCTCGGCCAGCTCGGCGACATCGACGACCTGCTCGCGGCCCGCGTCAAGGCGTGCAAGGACGTCGAGACCCGGCCCCGCGACCTGAAGACCGCGGCCACCGATGCTCTTGCCGGACTCGACGACCAGCGTGCCGTCGAGGCTGCTCGGGCACTCGGCGGAGGTACCTCCGATGCGGCCGCCGTCCGCGCCCTGCTGGACCGCGACGTGGTCACCGCCTCCGGTGCGGACGTCCGCCTCCGGGCGCTCGCCTCCCTGTCCGGCCCCGACGAGCGGGAGGTCTCCGGGGCGCTGGCGCGGCTGCGGGAGGCCGCTGCCGCAGCCGAAGACGCACGGCACTCCAACGCCGAGGATGCACGGCGCCTCGCCGGGCTTCTGGAGAGCGCCCTCGAACACCGCCGCCGCTCCCAGGGCGCCGAGTGCCCCGTCTGCGGCGCCGCGGACCGTCTGGACCGGGCCTGGGCGGACGGCGCACGGGCGCAGATCGAGCGGCTTCAGTCGGAGGCGGCCGGGGCCGAAGCGGCCCGGCGGACGCTCGGTGGCGCGCGGCGTGCGGTTCTCGACCTGGTGCAGCCGGTCCCCGACCTGCTGCGCGACGAGGAGTCGGAACTGGCGGGCCTCTGGCGCGAATGGGCCCTGTGCCGCAGCCTGACCGACCCCGACGAGCTGGCGAACCGCGTCGAACGCGTCGCCCCGACGCTGGACGCGGCCTGCCGACAGGTCGGCGAGGAGGCCGCCCGCAAGCTCACCGACCGCAACACCGCCTGGCGGCCCGCAGCCGTTCGGCTCGCCGAGTGGCTCGACGCGACGGAGAAGGCCGCGGAGGCGAAGGACCGGCGCAAGGAGGCCGAAGCGGCCCGTTCCTGGCTCAGGACACAGACGGACGAGCTGAGGAAAGAACGGATGGCGAAGTTCGAGAAGCAGTCGCAGGACGTGTGGAACAAGCTCTGCGAAAGCAGCAGCGTGTCGCTCGGGTCCATCGCGCTGAAGGGCACGGCCGCGCGGGGGAGCGTACAGCTCGGTGTCTCCGTGGACGACCAGGAGGCACCCGCGTACAGCGTGATGAGCCAGGGCGAACTGCACTCGCTCGCCCTGTCGCTGTTCATCCCGCGCGCGACGCACGACGACAGCCCGTTCGGCTTCCTCGTCATCGACGACCCGGTGCAGTCGATGGACACGCAGAAGGTGGAAGGGCTGGCCGCCGTCCTGAACGACTGCGCCCGCCACCGGCAGGTGGTCGTCTTCACCCACGACACCCGCCTGGAGCAGGCCATCGCCCACCTCGGCATCGAGGCGACGATCCTCCACATCTCCCGCGAGAATGACTCGGTCGTCACCGTCGAGAAGCGGAGCGATCCCGCCAAGCAGGCGTTCGGGGAGGCACGTGACGTCTCCTACGACCAGCATCTGCCCCAGCGCGTCGCCGACCGGGTGATCCCGGCCATGTGCCGGCTCGCCCTTGAAATCGCCTGCACGGAGGCCGCACGCCGGACGCTGCGGGACGATCACGGCCTTGGCCTCGCGGAGATCGAGGAGCGTATCGCCCCGCTGGAACGGACCAAGGAGTTCGTGGCCCTGGCCTTGCTCGGAGATTCCTCCGGAGAGTCGCAGCCGGTCGTCGAGAGCCTGTACGCCGGGGGATGGGCGCTGATCAACGAGCTCAACGCGAGCTCCCACCACCCGGGACTGCCGACCGTGGACGACCGCAAGCAGCTCGTGGCGCGTACGGAGAGGCTGGCCACGGCGATCCGGCGCGGCCGCGGAACGGGCATGTCGCAGGGTGGTGCCCGATGACGGACAACGCCCGCGAGCTCGTCTCCTCCGCCGAAGCCCTGCTGCGGCCTCCGGCGGGCACGGCGGAATCGCTCAGCCCCGGGACACGGGCCCGCGCCGCCGCCATGCTGTTGCGTCTCGCTCTCGACCAGCGGCTGGACGACTTCTGGAAAGGTGTGACCCCTGCCATGACGCGCACCGCCAAGCACCGCATGTTGTGCCTGGAGGCGTACACGGACCGGGGGACCGCCCGGCGCTGGCGCCTCACCTGGTCCGCGCTCAGTGCTGTCTGCCACCACCGCGTACCCGATCTGCCTCCCATGCCCGCCGAGATCCAGGCGCGTCTGCTGGAGGTGAACGCCCTGCTGGACGGACTCGACGGGGCGCCCACGGCCACGGCGGCCGTGGTCATCCCGGCTCCGGTTCCCCCGGCCGGCCGGACCACGGCACTGACCGCGACTCCCGCCGTGTTCCCGGCGGGGGACCTGCGGGCGGGCCGCCCCGTACCGAAGCCCTGCCCGCCGCAGGGACGGCGGGCCGAACCTCCGGTCGTCGGCAGCCCGTGAACGTATAAGGAGCCGTCCGCGTCGTCTACGGCTCAATGCCGGGAAGCTTGGCTTGATCATCTCGTGTGCGGGCGCTGGATGCAGCGAAGCTCCTGTAGAACGAGCGATCTACCACGATCGACTTGTTCGGAACAGGAGCTTCGTTGTCTGG
Source organism: Streptomyces sp. A5-4 (assembly GCF_051131715.1). Lineage (NCBI taxonomy): Bacteria > Bacillati > Actinomycetota > Actinomycetes > Kitasatosporales > Streptomycetaceae > Streptomyces > Streptomyces sp. A5-4. The sequence goes on from NZ_CP178591.1 coordinate 4,271,822, forward strand.
GGAGTCTGGCATAGAGGGGTCGTCGCGTGCGAGCGCGGGACAGACGGGGCAGCTGGGTGTGTTGCGCCAGGTTGTGACACGGCGGATGGTCACGGATGTGCTGGCGGCTTCCGGCCGCGGGGACCGGCGTAGTGACGGCAAACTCTGCGCGGTGACGTGTGTGTTCTTCGTGCTCGCGTTGACGCTGTTCCCGAGAGACGGCTACCGGTCGGTGCTGTCGAAGCTGGCCGGTGGGACGGCGCGGCTGGCCGCGCGGGGCCAGCTGGTCTCCTCCTCGGCGCTGCGGCAGCGCCGCGTCACGCTGGGCCCGGAGCCGTTCCGGTTACTGTTCGAGCGGATCGCCGGGCCGGTCGGCACGGTCGCGATGCCGGGGGTGTTCTGGCGGGGGCTTCGGCTGGCCTCGGTGGACGGCACGTTTCTCGAGGTCGCCGAACACCGCGGTGAACGCGGTGTTCGGCCGGACCCGCAATCAGCGGCGGATCGCCGCGTTCCCCCAGGTCCGCCTGGTCGCGCTGATCGAGTGCGGGACCCGGGCGCTGCTCGGGGTGGCGTTCGACATCCGCCGGGTCTGTGAGCAGGACCTGACACGGCGCCTGCTGGACCGGATGCGCCCCGGGATGCTGGTCCTGGCCGACCGGGGATTCCCGGGCTGGCTGCTGTGGGTCGATGCCGCCGCCGGCGGGGCGGATCTGTTGTGGCGGATCTCGGCGGCGGTGCGGCTGGTCCCCGACGAGGTCCTGCCCGACGGCTCCTGGCTCGCGACCCGGCACGCGCACAAGAACATCACGAAAGCCCTGGCGGGGCGGCCCCGGTCGGTACGGATCCGGGTGATCGAGATGGTGGTCGTCATCGAGGCCGCCGACGGGTCACGACGCCATGAGCCCTACCGGCTCATCACCACCTTGCTCGACCCTGCGGCCTTCCCCGCCGGTGAACTGGCCGCACTGTATTCCCAGCGGTGGGAATCCGAGCTCGAATTCCGGGACTTGAAGATCACTCAGCGCGGGGCACGCGCCGTCCTGAGATCGAAGACACCCGCGCTGGTCAACCAGGAGATCTGGGCGTATCTCGTCACCCACCAGGCGATCCGCCGCACGATCAGTTCCACCGCCGCCGGCCACGGGCTCGATGCCGACCGGCTCTCCTTCACTGTCGCCCTGACCGTCGCCCGGGACACCGTGATCCGCACCACGGCGCGGATCGGCACCCACCTCGCCGAGATGACCACGTCGCTGCTGGCGAACCTGCGATCGGCCGAGCGACGCCTGCGGGTCTGCCCCCGGACCGTGAAACGCCCCAGCTCCATCTTCCCCTCGAAACCCGCCGGGCCGGCCAGCCGCAGCACAAAAATCACCGGATACGGGATCGAAATCATCCCACTCGACACAACCCCGCCGACCACCGCGGAGCCCGACAGCCACACGAGATGATCAAGCCAAGCTTCCCGGCATTGGTCTACGGCTACGACCGGACGAGATCCGGCAGCCAGCCGATATGACGCAGTGTCGGCGCAACCCGACTGAGCAGGAAGAACACGACCGGCGTTTCGTCATCGTCCTGCGGGAAGAAGAGAGCGTGCTGAACGGAATCCGTGTCCTGCGGCTCGTCCAGTTCGATGAGCAGCAGGACCGGCCGCTCGAAGGCCACGTCGAGCACCACCCTGGGGCGAGCGGTCAACTCACGCAGATCGTCGAGACCGCACAAGTCGACGAAGTCGGCAGTGGTGAACGTCTTCTTGAAGCTTGGGCGGTCACCGGGGGCAGCGACCCAACCCATGATCCGCAGCTCGCCGTCACGCAACCCCGACTTATGGATACCGGCACGCCGCCGGTTGTGCAGATTGGACAGCGGAGCAGGCATCTCCGGCACGACGGCGGGTTGATACAGGACGAGATCACGCTCCCCGTTGTCCCACCGTGTGTCGTGGATCGTCAGACCGGGCCGGCCGGTCAACTGCACTAGCCACACCCCTGCCGAACCCCTGGACTGTGCACCGGAACATGTGGCCGCGTAGTCCTTCGGCGTCGTGCCGTCCCGTCGCAATGTGAGCTGATCCATGATGGTCACGGCGGCGACTGTGTCCCTCCGCCCGTGGGGTGGCACACCGCGCTCCCCTGGCGGGAGATTATGCGCTTAACTACTCGCAAAAATAGGTTTATTGGGAAAGGTGGCAATGCCTGTGCCGCCCGGAATGGGGGAGCGGACATGACCGAGACCGAAGGCGGGACTCCCGGCTCGGGGGAGCCGCCGCAGTTCCTGCTGCGACTGCCGGGGGCGAGCGGGGTCGATCGGGCACGAGGCGTATTGCTCGACGAGGTGGGGACCAACGGAAGCCGGAAGTTCCGCATCCTGGCAGGCTCGCCCGCCCGGGACCGCGAGATGCCGTCCTTCTCCAAACACTTCTCCGGCACGGCCAGGGTGCGGGAGGTGATGAAGAAGACGGGTGTGCTGTGCCCGTCCACCCGCTGGCCCGGGTGGCTGGAGCTGGCCCAGGACGCCGACTGCGGGTCCCCGTCCTTCGCCGCGGGCGTGCTGGTCGGGGCGCCGCGCAACGGCTGGGTCGACTGGAAAACGGAAGCGGGGGCGCCGCTCTCGGACTTCATGGAGGGGGTCTGGTCGGGCCCTGCCAGGGCCTGGCTCGTACGGGGCTCCAACGTATCCGGGGCCGATCTCGTCCAGAAGCTGTGGCTTCCCGAGGAGCGGGTCTCTCTCGCCGCCCCTCGCCTGCGCCAGGGGATCGGCCAGGGGGCCAGCAAGGAGCGCCTGCGCTCTGTTGTCGAGGAGGACTGGGGCGCCACGGCCACGTACAACCAGAAGCTGGAACTCGTCGAGGAGCTGCACGCGTTCCTGTCCCGGATGAAGCCCGGCGACACCGTGTGCACACTCTCCGGCGGACGGTTCTACGTCGGTGAGGTCACCGGCCCCGCCGAGCAGACCGTCTCCGACAACGGCAGGTCCAATCTGCGGCGGCCCGTCGAGTGGCAGAGCACCGGCCACCCGTACGACGTGCTGCCCGAGGAGATCCAGCAGCGGCTGTCCGTCCAGCACGACGTCGTGGACCTCACCACGGTCCAGCCGCTCATCGAGGGGCTCGGCCTCTCCGACGAGGAGCTGGCCGACGAGGCCGACGCGATAGAGCACGACCCCAGCGGCACGACACCCGCCCTCACGGCCCGCCGAGAGCTGGAACTCCCCGTGCCGGAACAGCACCTCGCCGACGAGCTGCTGGTGCACGACGTGGCCTGGCTGCGGGAGATCCGCGACCTGCTGTGGGACGAACGGCAGGTGATCCTCTATGGCCCGCCCGGAACCGGCAAGACGTACATGGCCCTCAAACTGGCGGAATACCTCGGCGGTGGGCCCGAGCAGGTGAAGCTCGTTCAGTTCCACCCCTCTTACGCCTACGAGGACTTCTTCGAGGGGTTCCGCCCTCGCGAGGACCCGGACACCAGGGAAGTCGCCTTTCGCCTCACCGCCGGCCCGCTGCGCGAACTCGCCGACCTGGCGTCCCGCGAGGGCAACCGGCACATCCCGCACTTCCTGATCATCGACGAGATCAACCGGGCCAACCTGGCCAAGGTCTTCGGCGAGCTGTACTTCCTCCTGGAGTACCGCAACAAGTCGGTCCGACTCACATACTCGGGCGACGACTTCGCGCTCCCGCCGAACCTCTTCGTCATCGGCACGATGAACACCGCCGACCGGTCGATCGCCCTGGTGGACGCGGCGATGCGCAGGCGCTTCGCTTTCGTCGAGCTGTCACCCCGCACCGAGCCCACCAGTGGCCTGCTACGGCGCTGGCTCGACCGGGAGGGGTTCGACACCCGGGCGGCGGACCTTCTGGACGCGCTCAACTCCCGTATCGAAGAGGCGGACTTCCGTATCGGCCCCTCCTACCTGATGAAGAAGGGGGTGCACCGGCAGGGCGGTCTGGAACGCACTTGGCGGACCAAGATCCTGCCGCTGCTGGAGGAGCATCACTACGGGGAGTCCTTCGACATCGAGAAGCGGTACGGCCTCGACGCCCTGGCCCGGTCGATCGGCGACGGCGAATCGTACGCGTCCTCGTCGTGAAGACCGTTGAGTTGACCGAGTACGGACCACCCGTCACCGTGCCTCTTCCGGACGAAGTCGGGCGTTCGCTCGCTGCCTCCAGGATCGTCGAGGCCACCCCCGATCCCTATAGGTCGGGCTGCTGGCGGCTACGCGCCGGCGGCAAGGTTGGCGCAGTGACCCTGAGGTCACCGGCGCACGATCCCGTCACTCTCCGCATCGCCCCCAAGGTGCCGGTGGCGCGGCTGTTCTTCCTCATCGGCTACGCATCCAACCCCCACATCCACCGGGACGGGGAGGTGAGCATTGCCGTGCAGGACGAGCTGCTTCCCGCGCTGGCGCAGGGATTCGAGAGATCTCTCGAACGTGCCCTGCGGCAGGGAGTGCTGCAGGGATACCGGCACACGGAAGAGGCCGCGCCGGTTGTTCGCGGACGTATCAGGGAGGCGGATCAGGTCCGGCGGCACCATGGGCGGCCATTCCCGGTCGAGGTCGCCTACGACGACTACGGCACCGACATCGCGGAGAATCGGCTGCTGCGCGCTGCCACGGAGCGGCTGCTGACCCTGCCCAGGGTGCCCGACAGCGTACGCCGTCGGCTGCGCCACCACCGTGGTCGGTTGCTGGAGGCGCAGTCGTTGATCCCCGGCAGCCGTGATCTGCCGCAGTGGAGGGCGAGCCGGCTCAACCTCCGCTACCAGCCGGCGCTACGGCTGGCCGAGAAGGTGCTGCGTGGCTTGTCCGTCGAGCACCTGGACGGCCGGATCACCATCGACGGGTACCTCTTCGACACGCACAAGATCTTTGAGGACTTCGTCTGCACCGCTCTTCGCGAGGCGCTGGCGGAATATGGTGGGCGCAGCGCCCTACAGGCGCGGGGCGTATACCTCGACGAGGCTGGTGCAGTTCGGATGCGTCCGGATCTGGTCTGGTACGGGGACCACGGGGGCCCACGAGCCGTCGCGGACGCCAAATATAAGGCGGAGAAGCCCGAAGGGTTCCCGGACGCGGATCTCTATCAGATGCTTGCCTACTGCACGGCGCTCGGCCTCTCCGACGGCCACCTCGTCTATGCGAGAGGCTACGAGCCGAGCGCGACGCACCGGGTGCGGCATGCGGGAATCCGCATCCACCAGCATGCTCTGGCCCTGGATCAGCCGCCACAAGCGCTGCTAGCTGCGATCGCGGACATTGCTCACTCGATGGCCGAAGGCACGGTTACGACGCGGTAGGCCGAGGGGCCCCTCAATCATCTACCCCAGGAGGCAGAAGGGCCCCGTTGGTGAGGCCGTCACGGGCAAGAGCGCTGGCTTGCTCTGCCAGTCGGGCCACTTCGCCGATGTGTTTCTCGAATTCTTTGAGCGCGTGGAAGGCGGCACCATAACGGCGTTGTGCCTCCACGGCCATCTGCGGGATGCGCGCCCCTTTGACATCGAGTCGATAGGAGCCACTGCTGCTCGTCGAGCGACGGTTGTTAGACGTGCTACGCAAGAACCCTTGTAGATACTCGGTGTCCAACTGATCGCTGGTGGACGTTGGTTCAGTCTCGGCGATGTCGACGAGCCCGGCGCGGGAGAGATCGGCCAGACTGATGGTCGCGCCGTCCAGGGTCCCGGGTCCTTCGCCCGCGACAAGCGTGGGCAGCAAAGCGGTCAACTGCTTGAGCCGCACTTCGATGCTCCCCTGCAGGGCCCGGTACTCGGCGGGGAAGTCCTCTCGTGAAGCGCTCACATGGGTGCTCGGCGTGAGGTCGACGGAGTCGTTGAGGAGATCGATCAGCGGTACGTCGACGATCTGCTCGGCTCTCGGCTCCATGAGGCCATCGGGCGCATTGGCGGTGAGGTCCACCATCCGAACCGAAGCAGCACTGCCGGAGGAACCACTTGGGCGGCGCAGTGTCCACAGGTGCACCGGCTGAGCGTGCGTCGCCACCATGCCGGGCGGTAGTGCGACGACATCCGTCAGGATGCCTCGGCGGACGATCTCGGCCCGGATGCGTCTGCCGGCCTTGCGGTGGGCCACGGAAGCGGGCATAACGACGAGCGCGCGGCCACCGGGTGCCGTGTGGGCGTAGCAGTGTTGCAGCCAGGCCAGATCCCCCTCCGCCTTGGAAGGTGTACCCAGTTCCCAACGGGCGTCGAGGAGCAGCTCCTCCCGACCCCAGTCGGGGCCGGCGGCAGGGGGGTCGCACAGGACGAGGTCGGCCCGCAGCTGAGGCCAGAGGTCCTCGCGGAGGGAATCCCCGGTCTCGACGACGGTGTCCCGCGATCCGGCGAGCTCGGCTCGCGCCTGGGCTAGTTCTCCAGCTGCTGGATCGATCTCCTGGCCTCGTCGCACCGGTCCTTCGGCCGGTCCGACGGAGAGGAGGAGCGTCCCGATACCGCAGGCCGGATCCAAAATGACGAAGTCGTCGCGTAGTGGCCCCGCGAAGTGGGCTACGGCCTTGACGAGCCGCGACGACGTGACTTGGTCGGAACCGGCACGCCGCGAGGAGTCCAGGAAACGCTCGACCAGCTGGTCGATGGTGTCGGCGGCTGACTCCTTGGCCGCCAGCCTCGCCGCCAGCTCAGTAAGGCTGTCATCCAGCGCGGAGGCGTCATCGTGTGCGAGGAAGCGGGCAACGCCCGCGATGCCCGCGACTATGTCGTTGCCGAAGGCCCCCCGCAGCGCTTGCCACAGGCGGACATTGTCCGAAAGGTCGTTGCCTTTCTGCTGCTTGGCCAGCCAGGAACGGACCTCGGCCAGCGAGAAGAGGGGCGTGCTCGCTCCGCCGTCGGCGGGTGCCGGGAAGTCGCTGTACCGCCGTCTCCAGTTGGAGACAGCGGCACGCGTCACCCCCGCCAGCCTGGCAATCTCTGCACCGGTGATCAGTGATTCGGAAGCCGGGGTAGTCAATTCCTTCATACCTCCACCGTACACGCAGTCGCGTTGAAATCCCATGAGCTATGCGTTGGCGTCGTCAACAGCTTTGTCGGCCACTCTCAGCTTCGATGTGCTCAACCCGCTCTACTCCCGCTTTGGAGGGAGGCGTGTGAGTTGCATTTTGGAGGCGCTCGGCTCGTCCGAGCTGTGCACAGGTGCGTAAGACGGCGGTGCGCTCCATGGACACGCAGAAGCTGGTTGCGACTCCGAGGATCTTGAGAACCGCTGACGGGGCCTCCCGGTAATCGCCGGCGGGAGGTTGCTGTGCGGAGGGGGCCATGGGCCTTTCGACCCTCGGAGAGGGTTCGGACAGCCCTGCGAACGCGCGGGCCTCGTTGGCCTGTTCCTCGAGTTTCTTCCCGCGCTGGCGATTGGCGTCAGAAGCGCGGGTTCTCGACTGCAGCGTCGATCACCTCGGTCCCTTCCGTCAGCCGAGCGAGCGCTTCCGCGTACTCGGCGGTGTCGCGCAGGATGTGTTTGACCTTATCGATCCGCTCCTCGGGCGTTTGGGGTGTAGGGGCATGAGATTCCGTGCGCGCAGCGCTTCGTCCTGAGTCCAGGGCTCTTCAGGGTCGGTCGGGTTGGGCGTTCCTCGCAGATCATGCGGAACCGTTCAGGGTCGGCGGCGAGACGCGCGTGTACGGACCAGGAGGCGCCTCCCGCGCATGGCGGCCGGCCATGCGCGGGAGACGCACCGGTAGCGGAGGGATGGCACTGACCATGGCAGCCTCCAGGTGTCTTGTCCGGACCGGCCGGGAAGCGCTGGAGGGCCGCTGGTCTTGCGGTCACGGCGCCGGGGTATTCGGCCGCTGTTCCAAAGACATCGTGGCGTTCCGCAGCAAGCGAAGGGGGCGTACTGGCTGCGGATAGAGGCACTGATGTTCGCTGTCGCGTGCCTGTCCAACCGTGCAAGCGCCGGGTAGTGCCGTAGGGCGTTGTGACGTGGTCGTGCGTTCATCTCCGAGGCTGAAGGGCTGCTCGTCACCCTCAGGGGTGGTCGAGGGCAGCGTGGCTGAGTTCGACTGCGCGTGGTCCGTAGCCTCGCTACATGAGCGCCGATCATGAGTGCTGCGGGGTCCCCTTGGAGCGCTACCAATTGTCTCGGGCGGATCACCGTCGACAACAAGAAGCCGTGGGTGTCGCGGCGTGGGTCGCGGAGCAGGTCGCCAAGGCCCCGCGCATGAGTGACGAACAATTGGAGACCGTCATGGAGCTGCTCCGTGAACCGGGGCCTCCCGTGGAGGAGATGACCTGGCGGGTGCGGCTCTACTGCGGTCATATTCGGGAGGTCACGAGCCCGCGGAGCTGGTTACGTCCGTATCAGGGCGTTTCCGGTCAGGAACCTTGCGTCGACCGTGGCCTTGATCCTGCGACCATCGTTGCGTTCGAACCGCTGGCATCCGACTCGGGTCCGGGGAAGCTGGCCTGACCGCCCTGGTCTGCGGTCCCATGGCCTGCAATCAGCAGCGTTCTGGAAGAGAAGCTGCCAGCCGAACTGACCGCGCCCCAGGCACTCCGGAGACTAACCTGCGGAACATGATTCGTGCGGTGGTGTTCGACGTGGGCGAGTGTCTTATTGACGAGACCCGGGAGTACGGGACCTGGGCGGACTGGCTGGGGGTGCCGCGGCATACCAACACCGTTGCGTTTACCTCCGTGAGCGGTTCGCAAGCCCGTGTTCGAAGAACGTGACGGTGGTGTGGACGGTGTAGTGCTGGCTGGTCGTGGGGTGTTGTCCGGCGTTCGGTCCGTACTTGCTGGTGGGGTTCTTGCGGGTGCGGGCCTTGACGCGGTGTCGGTGGCGGGCGGGGTGAAGAGCGTCGAGGACGGCCCGGCCGATGGTGCCGATGAGCTCGGCGGGACCCGCCGGGGGCAGGATTGCGGTCGCGGTGGTGACGGTGTCGGCGGCGGTGGTCTGCAGGACGGTGAAGCTGATGCGGTCCATGTCCAGGCCGGGCCGGGTGCAGGCGGTGTCGGCGGCGGCGCGGATCAGGGCCTGGTAGGTGGTGAGCAGGGCGTAGACCTCCTGGTCGAGGCCGGTCAGGCTGCGGGAGCGCAGGACACGGCCGTCCAGCATCGTTGCCTTGATCGAGAAATACGTCGTCTCCGACTGCCACCGCTCGTGGTAGAGATCCACGAGCCCGGCGGCTGGGTGGGCGGCCGGGTCGAGGAGAGTGGTGAGCAGGCGCCACTGCTCGGTGCGGACGGTGCCATCGGCCAGGGTCACGGTGACGGACGCCTCGATGACGCGGACGGTCAGCATGACGGGCAGGACGCCGTAGCCGATCCGGGCCAGGTAGGAGCCGTCGCCCAGGTGCCGGAAGGGGGTGGGTATCCGGCGGGCGGAGGAGCGCACCAGGAACTGGGCGCCGGTGGCCTGGACGTCCCGGACGAACTCGTTCGCATCGAAGCCGGCATCGGCCAGCAGGAGCATCGTGCGGTCCAGCACACTCAACAGGCGTCCCGCGTAGGTGAGTTCGCCGTCACTCTCGGGGCCGAACGCAGCGGCCAGCACGGCACGGGTGCCACACTCGACCAGGACCACGAGTCGCAGCAGCGGGTAGCCGAACTCCACACTCTCGCCCGCTCGTTTGGGATAGCGCCAGGTGAGCGCCTCCTCATCCGGTACGTGCAGCAAGGTGCCGTCCACGGCCACGGTCCGAAGCCCTCGATAGAACGAACCGGCCTGCCCGAGATGGGCGACGGGTCCGGCGAGAACCTCGAACAGCCGCCGCAGCGGCGCCGCCCCTATCCGCCGCCGGGCCCTGGACAGCGAGGAGACCGCCGGACGCACCAACGGCAGTCCCTCCAGCCCCGCCGTCAGCTTGCCCCACACACCCCGATAGGAACAGTCCTCGAACAGAGCCAGCGCGAGGACGAAGTAGACCACGACCCGGGACGGCAGCAGCCGCAGTCGCCTCTCCCGTGACCCGGTCTCCTCAATCACCGCGTCCACCAGCACGAAGTCCACGATCTGGGTCAACTCGCCCAAGTGACCCGGCGCGTACACACCCCCGGCCGCCTCGACCGTACGCGTGATGACAGACTTCTCCTGCAACGGGACGCCCGATGATCTTCTTGCTCGACACAAGCTGATCTATCAGGACGTCCCGTTGCGCCATTCCCCAGGGCTTGACCTGCGACTCTAGACGCAAACGCAACGGTGTTGCGCGGCATACCTTCGCGGCAATGTTCGGAGCGGTCATCGCGCAGGGGCGCGACTATCGCGAGACGTTTCAGGAGTTCCGGCCGGAGTTCGACCTGACCGAAGAGCGCGAGAAGCGTGCGGCGGCCGGGAAGCCGGAATGGTTCGGCGAGGATGATCTGTATCCGGACGTGCGGCCCACGCTGGCCGCACTGCGGGAGGTTGGGCTGTGGGTGGGCATCGCGGGGAATCAGACCGTGCGGGCCGGCGGCCTGCTGCGGGGGCTGGACCTTCCCTCCGACCTGATTGCCACCAGTGACGACTGGGGAGCGTCGAAGCCGGACGTGAAGTTCTTCGAGCACGTAATCGAGGCAACGCCTGCCGAGCCGGGCGAGATCCTGTACGTCGGTGACCGGCTCGACAACGACATCCGCCCGGCCGTTCAGGCGCGGCTTCTGACGGCCCTGATTCGGCGCGGGCCGTGGGGCACGATTCAGCAGCGTGATCCGGATGCGGACTCGATCACTACGATGCGCATCGACTCGCTCGCGGAGCTGCCGGAGAAGATCGCCAAGTTCAACGCTGAAGAGCGCTGATCGTCGTACCCCAGTTGTAGAGACGATCGTCGAGGTCCCGTACGCACCGCTCGTTCTGCCACGGAGCGAGAGTGTGCCGGACCTCGCGGATGCGGTCCATACCCGTGGCGTACCAGGTGATGGCGAGCTGGTCGAGGGCTTGGACGGCGTACCGGCATGCCGCCTCCGGGCGGTTGTCCGCAGCTTCAACCGCTGCGAGATCGCCGAGGACGACGGTGCGCTGCTTGTCCGACTCGGGTGTCGCCGCTGTCCGGGATGAGTTTCTCGCGCGCATCCAGGATGTCGTACCGGGGGCACGCAACGCCTGATCCCGCGCCCCCGGCGGGACACAATCGAGGAGGATGCTCGCCGTGGCCAGCCAAGCGATGTAAAGGCCGGAGGCTGGTCGCAAGGGAGTGTGTACGCGCCTCTACTGGATGCTGTCAGCTCCCGGGAACGCCCCGTGCTCCAGGTAAACCGTCTCGTCGCGCTCCCGCGCTCGGACGGCCTGCTCGATCCGGCGGGCCAGGCGCGGGATGGTCAGTTTCGCGATCTCAGAGACCGGGTGGAAGGCGACCGCCTTGATCTCGCCGTCCTTGAAGATCATGCGATCCAGTGCGGCTTGGTCCAGCACTCCGCCGTCGAACAGGTAGAGGATCTTGTCGCCCTCCGTGTCCGACGGGGCCCAGTCCATCGCGAGGAGTCGGCCTATCGGCGGGGCGATGTCGAGTTCTTCGCGCAACTCGCGGACGCACGTCTGGAGCGGCGATTCCCCCTGCTCGACGTACCCGCCTGGGATGTCGCGATAGTCCTTGTAGGTCGGCTCGACCAGTAGCACGTGTCCGGCCTCGTTGAAGAACAGTGCTCCGGCCGCCATGAGGGGTGTGGCCTTGCCTGCCAGGAATTCGCTGCGGTCCATGCAGGGCACCCTATCGATTCGTCTCCGAGCAGCCGGTGCTGTTCAGGTCACGACGTGGAGCCGGTGGGCGAGCGCGGTGAGGTTGCTGCCAGGTCGAGCTCGGGAGTTGCGTATCCAGCGCAGAACCAGCTCCCGGCTCATGGTGTGGTGCCGGATCTGCTCGGGTGCGATGGACTCGGCCCGGAGCAGTATCTCCAGGGCTTCGTCTCCCCGGTTGCGAGCGGCGAGGGCTCGGGCGACTTCGAGGTCGTGGCGTACCTGCCGCTCGACGGGGAGGCCAGTGGTGTCCACGCGTCGGCCGAGGTCGGCAGCGATCTGGTGGTCGCCCAGCTCGCCGGCGGTGGCCACCGTGTGGATGGCGACATTGGTGGGGCCGAACGCGGTCCAGAGTTCATTGCCGTCCGTGCCGAGACGCTGAGCGGCCTGATCGGCTCGGCTCAGGATGTCGCGTACGGCACTTCGGTCTCCGGCGCGGGCTGCCGCCATCGCGCCGGCCAAGTGCAGCGCGCCGTACACGGACACCTGCTGCCGGGAGGATTCCGACTCCATCGGCCGGAGCAGCGTCTCGGCGTCCTCCAGCAGGTTCAGGGCCGCATCGAACCGGCCGGTTGAGTTGAGACAGTGCATCACCGACCTCAGCAGCGACCCGGTCACAGCGAGATCCCCGCTCTGCTGAGCGGCGGCCAACCCGCGGTCCGCAGCCATCCAGGCGAGCTCGGCCTCTCCTACTTTCCCCAGGACCTGGGCCGTTGCCTGGTAGGCGAGCGCCAGGAGGCGTTGGGCCTCGTCGTGACCTGTGCCCTGATGGGAGCGGGTGGCGGCGACTGCGCTTGCCAGCAAACCGGGGAGGCGGTCGGCCACCCACCCGTACCGGGCGGACTGGTAGCCGTCCATGGAGGCGGCTATGTCTTGGCGAAGCTCCCCGAGCTCGATCGGCTCGCCCTCCTGCCAGCCGAGGGCGAATAAAGGGGTAAGCATGCGGTAGTCCATGAGGGCGGCCCGTAGGGCGGGTAGGGCGCGCCGACCAGTGTCGGCGCCCCAGTCCACGAGCGTCGGTTCACCCAGCAAGTCTCCGACCGACACTCCGAGGGCATCGGCGAGGGCCTGAATGACGGATAGCCGGTCGAGCTCGATGCGGTTGTTCTCCGCTTTGCTCAGCCAGTCCGTGGTCCTGCCCACGAGCCCGGCCAGTACGTCTTGGGACAGGCCGCGCCGTCGCCGGTACCACGCGACCCGCTCGCCGATGGTCAAGGTGTCACTGATTCCGCGCATGGCCAGATCCTCTCCGTCCTGACTCGGACGACCCCGGAAGGATTTTCCGGGGTGCGCTCGCAGGACGCCTCTACGGTCACAGCAACCCAATTAACCCGTCTTCATCTTCGCCGAGTTGACGGTCCGGCTTACGTGATGACTGGGAGGCGTCGTGTCCACCGCACCTCGTACGAGCAACGACCGCACTGACCGCACCCATGCTGCGGCGTACGGGTGCGAAGCTGTGATCTTCGATCTGTTCGGCACGCTCGTACCGGCGCCCAGCGAAGCCGAACGTCGTTCCGCTGTAGGTGAGTTCGCGGCCGCCATGGATGTCGGCGTTGCCATGGTCGACTCGGTCCTGGGCTTCAGCTGGCGTGCACGTCATGACGGCCAACTTCAGTCGGTCGGACAAGTCGCCGCCTATCTGGTGACACGGTGTGGCGCGACCAGCGCACGCGTGAGCGACGTGGAAGGGGTTCTTCGACGCCTGGCCAGGGCTCGGTTGCGGGCAGACCGCTCCGTACTCCTGGCGCTGGACACGCTCCAGCGGGGCGGAGTCCGGCTGGCGCTGCTCAGCGACGCCTCTCCGGAGATTGCCGAATGCTGGGGGAGGACGCAGTGGGCACCCTACTTTCCCACGGCGATATTCAGTTGCGAAGAAGGTGCGATCAAGCCGGATCCCGGGCTCTACGCACGGGCGTTGGAGCAGGTCGGGGCCCCCGCTCAGAGCAGTGTCTACTGCGGGGACGGGGGCGGCGATGAGCTCAATGGTGCGGAGCGGGCCGGACTGCGAGCGCTGCGCGTGGCGCGCCGGGGTGGCCCGGACAGCCTCGTCTTCGGGGAGGCGTCCTGGCGCGGAGGCTGTGTGACGGCCGTGGAGGCCGTGCCGGCCGCGCTGACCGCGAGGCGGGACCGATGAACCCGGTACGCGCCTGGACCATGCACGGGAGCTCATTGCGCCTGGCGGCTGCTCCGAGATCCTCCGATACCGACGGCACCACGCTGATCAGCGTCCGGTACGCAGGGCTCTGTGGGAGCGACCTTCCCAAGCTCTACCCGTCATGGCGCGGCCCGGTACCGAGTCCGTGGTTTCCCGGGCACGAGATCGTCGGCACTGTCGCCCGGACCGTCGACTGGGTCTGCGTCGACCCGCTGATTGGTTGCCGGTCGTGCGGCGCATGCGCCGATGGCCACGTGCACCTCTGCCAGCGGTTGCGCCGTGTCGGCTGGGATCTTCCGGGTGGGCTCGCCGAGGCGGTCCGCGTGCCGTCCTCCAGCGTCGTCCGGCTCCCTGCTCTACGCGACCCGGCGCACGGGGTACTGGCCGACGCCATGGCGGTGGCCTTGCACGGTGTGCGCTGCGGCCTGCCCATGCGCCCGCGCCGATTGGGCCTCATCGGGACCGGCGCCGTCGCCGTGTGCACGGCAGTCTGTGCCGTTCGGGCCGGGTGGGACGTACACATCACCGCTCGGTCCGTCGAGCGTCGCGACCAACTGGGCCAGGCCCTCGGTGACGTTCCCGTCACCGTGCACCAAGGCACACTGCCGCCGTGTGACGCCGTGGTGGACGCCGCCTCCGGACAGGATGATGCCCCGTTGCGTCAGGCCCTGTCGTGCGTCCGGGACGGCGGCACCGTCGTCGTACAGACCGCTTACGCGCCGCAGGTCGCGCTGTCTCTTCCGCTTCGTGATGTGTTCCGCCGGTCGATCACCGTTCGCGGCTCCTACTCGTACTGCCGCGCGAACGGCGGGGACGACTTCCGTGACGCTCTGACCCTCCTGACTGGTGGTGGCGCGTGGGCCGACCGGCTCACCCAAGATCGCTACCCATTTCTGGACCTGCTGCGAGCGTTGTCCGATCTCCGTGGCACGGATAGGCACCGACCGCTGAAGGCCCTGCTCACTGTCGACTCCTGACCGATCCGATCCGACTGGAGTGCTCACCGTGGTCCTGCAGATTCCATCAATCGTCCACAAGATCAATTCGCCTGGAGATATCGATCCCCGCGATGTCCATGAAGGCGTCCTCGGCGTCCTCGGCCTTCCCGCCGGCCATACGCGAGACGTGATGTTGGGGAGCGTCCTGACCGGCCTGCTCTTACGCGGCCCGAAAATCGCCGAAGTCGAAGCCGCCGTCCGAGCCGCCACTTGCCTGGACCGGGACGGCTGGGAATACTGCCTGCCACCTGTAGGCGTGCGGCTCGTGGGTTACACCGGCAGTGGAAAGAAGACTTTCAAGACCTTCAATCTCAGCTCGGCCGCCGCTTTCGTCGCCGCCACTGGTGGCGCTCACATAGCCAAACTCGGCTCGCGCAGCGCCTCTTCCAAGACCGGCTCGCGGGACTTCATGGAGCTGGTGGGCGCAGCTTGTGACGCGGTGCCGCACGACGAGATGGTCGGCATCGCCGCCGAGTGCGGGTTCGGTTTCTTCTCCATCGAGCACCGGGTGCCCAAGTTCGACAGTCGCTACGGCGGGCGGTTCCACGCCGTGCACGCGCTCAGCCTCGCCTTCCCCGCTCTCCTCAGCCCGGTCGTCTGCTCCTCGTACGTGTACGGGCTCTCGCACCCCGCCGTCGACGTCTCCGCTCAGCTCCTCTCCCGGCTCGGGCTGGCGGACGTGACCGTCATCAATTCGTCCACCGACGCTGCCATGCACGTCGACGAACTTCTGCCCGGCGCAACGGTGCGCACCAGCCGCATCCGTGACGGCCGCGCCGATCCGTCCCTCTGCCGGGACGTAAGCCTCGCTGCGGCAGCCATGTCGGGAGACCTGTGCTCGATCGCCCAGCGGCCCGATCCCCACTTGAACGTCGCCGCTGCTGTCAGCGTTCTGGCCGGGCACGGCAGCTCAGCGGCCCGCAACGCCGTAGCCCTCAACGCGGCCCTGCTCATGGTGGCCGGTCGGGCCGCACCGAACCTGCAGGCCGGGCTCGCCTCCGCGCAGAGCATCATGCGCACCGACGCGGCCCTCGGCACCTTGCGGCGCTTCGTCCGGCTCACCGGTGGCTCCCCGCACACGGTTGAGGCACTCCTGCCGACGCCTCGGCATGTGGGCACGTCCGCCCGGATGTCACGCACGGCGGAAATCTCATGCTGACCCGCGACGAACTGGGCATCGTCCACCTGGTCCTCAACACCGACTGCAATGCCTGGGACCTGGCCCCCACCGTCACCTCCCCTGGCGTGTGCCGCTTCTGCTACCGGGAGCGAAACCGGGTCACCACTACGCCCGCAGTCATCGCCCGGGTCGTCGACCGGATCCGAAGCGAATCCTCGGCGCACCGGATCGTCTTCACCGGCGGTGACCCGGTGATGCCGTACGACAACCACCTTGAGCCCGCCCTCCAGCACGCCCACAGCAGCGGCTTCGACACGAACCTGCATACCAACGGTCTTCTCCTCAAGGACCGCTACCCCGGCTTGCGTGAGAACGTCACCGTTTACTCCCTGGCCGTCGACGGCCCTGATGCGGAGATCGCTGATTGGTTCCGCGGCCAGGGCTACTTCGACCGGTTCCAGGCCAACATGACCATGCTCGTCGCCGACCGCCGGCGGCTGGCCTTCAACACCTTCACCACGGCTGCCTCCCTCGCAGGACTCCTACGTCTCGGCCGGCAGATCGCCGACTACGCCCGAGTCACCCCGGTCGAATACTGGCTGATCTCCCAGTACAGGCCGATCGGCCGGGCGAATTCCCGCAAGGCCGGCATCTACGAATTCAGTCGCGAAGACTTCGTCCAGGCGGTGAACGACGTCCGCGACGTCGTTCCGGACCTGCCGGTCTACGCGCAGCCCACCCGTGAGCCGGACGACGCCTATCCCTTCCGCGTCTGGGTTCTGGGCGATGGCACGGTCACCGCCGACCTGGGCAGCGTCGCCGCCCCCCGCAACGCCGAGCTCGGCAACCTCCTGACCGACGGCTTCGAGCCGCTCGTCCGCCAAGCCTTCGCCCTCCGCGAGGCCGATCCCTTCTGTTCCACGCCGACCACACCCCGGGAGACGTCCGCATGAAGTTCGACACGGCTTACTACGACAACGTCATCGACCAGCACCGGTACGAGCGTCTCGGTCTGGGCGCCATCGACTTCGAACTGGCTGGGCTGAGCCCGGATGACCTCCGCACCAAGTGGATGTGTCACACCGGCGCCCTCGACTTCGCCGAGGCTGTGGCGGTCGGCAAGCCCGCCATCGTCACCACGGGCGTCGGCCTCGGCGGCCCGCCGCACGCCGGCACCGTTTTCCAGATCCTGCGCGCCGTCAAGCTCCAGCAGCAGGGCCTCGACGTGCAGATCGTGCTCGGCGACCTTGACTCGTACAACGCCCGCCGTACCCCGCTGGACCAGGTGCGCCGCACCGCCGATCAGTACGAAGAGTTCGTCCGCCGCCTCGGCTTCGACGAGCAGCGCGGCGTACTTCGTCGCCAGGAGGGCCACACCGATGTCCTGGCCACTGCCTTCCTCCTCTCCCGCCACCTAGAAGACGAGGACTTCCAATGGGCGGAGGAGGACCTCTCCGGTCTCTACCGCAGCCACGGCGTCTTCGACGGCCTCACCTACGGCATGAAGCAGGCCACGCTCCTCATGTCCGCCGACTTCGTACAGCTGCTGACCGAGGGCCGGCACGTCCTGGTCTCGCTCGGCGTCGACGAGCACAAGTACGTGACCCTCGCTCGACGCGGGGCCGCACGCTGGGGCCTGCCCGCCCACCACCTGTCCGGCATCTACACCAAGATGATCCCCGGCCTCGGGGGGCTGCCGAAGATGAGCAAGAGCATCCCCGGCTCCGGTCTCGACGCGTCAATGCCGGCCGACGACCTCCGGGCACTCATCACGGCCGACAGGGACACGTCCCGTGAGGACGAGGGATCGGCCCTGCTTCAGATGTATGCGTGTCTGCCCGAGGTGGACGGCACCTCTTACGACCGCGCTGCTGCGGCCCGCAGGAGCGGCTCCCCCGAGTGGCAAGTGCTGCGCGAGGAACTCGTCGAACGCCTGCTCAGCATCTTCTCCCACTGGCCGAAGTGACGGACGGAGCCCTGACATGCGTACCGCACCCATACTCTCCACGCGACCGGTCGGCGACGCCGCCTCGTACTTCATCCGGGCCGGGTACCGAAGCCGCGACAGTGTGGAGTACTTCGCAGACGAGTCCGACGAAGCCACCGTCTGGCAGCCCGACGTCTACCCCTACGCCGCCGTCCGCGCCGAACAGCTCGGCTGCGACGCACTGATCGACATCGGATGCGGCCGTGCCGGCAAGCTCGCAGCACTCGCCTCCACGCACGCCGAATGGAACTTCGTCGGGGTCGACGTCGGTGAGAACCTCGCTTGGTGCCGGGCCAACCACCGCTTCGGCGAGTGGATCGAGGCGGACCTGGAGACCACCCGCGATCTTCCCCTCGACCCAGACGTCATCAAGCGATCCCTTGTGGTCTGCTCCGACGTGGTGGAACACGTACTCGACCCGCGCCCGCTCATGGCCCTGGTTCGCGGACTGCTCGCCGCCGGAAGCCGCGGCGCGGTCTTCTCCACCCCGGCGCGGGAGTTCCGCAGTGGCTATGAAACTCCCGGCCCGCCCCGGAACCCCAGCCATGTCAGGGAGTGGGCCGGCGACGAGTTCCAGGCCCTGCTGCGCGCTTCCGGTTTCGAGATCCACTACGCGGGGCTCACCCGAAGCGACGACGTGTCCAACGGGCTGTCCACGCAGCTGGTCCTCGTCGGCGTCGGGAAGGAGCGCCCGTGACCACGACCACCTCACCGAGCCGAGGGCTGCGCGTCGTTCATCTCCCGGCCCGCACCCCGTACGCACGCAAACTGCGCGGTCCTGATTTCCGCATCCTCAACGGCACGGACATCAGCCCGGGCGTTACCGTCCCCGCCGCTGTGACTGCCACCTGGCTCCTCGCCCAGGCCCCGCTCACCTGGCTCGACGTGCTCCACCTCCACCACATCGACATCGAGGAGGCGGCTGCTCTGGAACGACTCCTGGACGCATGCGCAGAATCCGGAGTCCGCGTCGTCTTCACTGCCCATGACACCCACTCCATGCACGGCGAAGCATCGGCCTTCGCCGAACGCCTGCGGCTCCTCCTCAGCGCAGACGTCCACTGGGTCTTCCTGACCGAGGGCTCCCGCACCGAGATGGCCGGTCTCCTCAATGCGACCCCGCCAGGGACCGTCATTCCGCACGGCTACGTCGTACCTCCCGACGCGCTGCGTGGGCGAGAACGCGAACACGCCGTCGCGCCAGCACGATTCCTCATGTTCGGCGCCTCGCGCCCCAGCCGCGACCAGCTCTCACCCGTCGTCAACTGGAGCCTCGGCACCATCGACCCCGACAGCAGTCTCCTGCTCCTGCTGCGCGCTTTCAGCCCAGCAGACTTCACCCCGGGCAGTCCGGTCCCTCTCCTGCTGGAGACGGCCCGCCACGACTCACGCATCCGTCTGTCCATGCGCCCCTATCCCACGGACGACGATGTCACCGACGCGGGCCTCGCCTCGGACATCCTGTTGCTGCCCTACCTCTGGGGCAGCCACTCCGGACAGCTGGAACTCGCCTTCGACCTGAACCTGCTCCCCGTGTGCTCGCGTACCGGCCACCTCTCGGAGCAGTACCGGCAGCACGAGCAGCTCGTTGCCGAGCCGGAGTGGTTCGACTGGACGACAGGGCATCCGAACCTTTTCGGCGAACGCTTCCTGGCGGCCGTGGAGAACGCCCGCTCCCGCGCAGGCTCAATTCCTCGGCCACTCGACCGCGCCTTCCTGGACCACCGCGCTCAGGAACACAAGGCAATACTCGCCGCCTACGCCGAGGTCTACGGAGCCGGCCGATGACCACTCCGCCCCGGATCTCGTGCGTCATCCTGTGCCACAACTACGGCCGCTATCTCGACCGCGCCATCACCAGCTGCCTCGACCAGGAACCCGGCGACTACCTCCTGCACGAGATCGTCGTCATCGACGACGGTTCCACCGACGAGACGGAGGAGGTGTGCCGCCGCTACCAGGGTCGCGCCCGGATCGTCCGCCGCGACTCCCGCGGGTTCGGCCCCTCCTTGACAGACGCCTTCCTGCTCAGCGACGGCGATTGGGTGGCACCGCTCGACGCCGACGACTGGTTCCACCCCGCCAAGCTCCGTACCTGCGCCGAGGCGATCACAGGCGACCGCCTCTACATAGAGCACTGGGAGTACGTCGTCGACGCGGCCGGACAGCCCCTCGTTGCCGATCCTCATCCCGGCGGAAACACCAGCACCCTGCTCGTACATCGGGAAGCAGTACTCACCCTCCTGCCCGTCACCAACGAGATCTTCTTCCACGCCCTGCGCCAGGCGGGCCACGGCTGCGTTCTTCCCGTACCGCTGGTCCACTACCGCGTCCACGCGCACAACATGACCGACCGCCGCACCCCCGGCGTCTCCCAGCACTACCGGGCCGACGTCTGCACCGAACTCGCCCACCGACTGAGCACCATGACCGCGGCGCCCCCGGCCTGGGCCACTGCGACCGTCCTCCGCCGGATGTCCCGACGCTTCCACGCCCAAGCCGCAGGACACCGCGTCGAGGCTCACGTACAAACCGGGGACCGTCACGGCTGTCCGCGCCCGCTCGCCGCCATGCTGATCGGCACCATCCGATCTTGCGGACCGCCCGGCCCCTGGCTCAGAGCGCTCGCCAGTGCGGTGACCGGCCATCCGCAAGCACCGCTCCGAGAGGTGGACACCAGCGCGGGTGGAAATACCGAAAGTGATCAGTCAAATACAAGGCCGTGATCAGCGGTGATAAAATCGCCGCTTCCCATCTCTACTGGCCCCGCCAGTGATCCAATCCAGGAGCGAACAGGCATCATGAGCCGCCTCAGCGAATCCGTGACCCGCACCATGCAGATCCTCACCGGATCGGACCTGGCTGCGGACTATACGGTCGCCCGGCTCCTGGAAGAGACGTATACGCGGCGCTCCCTGGATCTGTCGGACCTCTCCCCCCAGGAGCAGGCCGCTCTGGTCGAAGGCCGCGCCATCAATGTGATCCCGTCGGCCTCCACGCTCGCCGACAAGATCACTGCCGCGCAGGCTGCGGGCCGGCCGTTCATCGTGAAGTACGGCATCGACCCGACCTCGCCTGATGTGCACCTCGGTCACTCGGTACCGATCATCATCGCGAGCCGGTTCCAGCGCATGGGCCATCACGTCGTGTTCATCATCGGCGACGTGACCGCGAAGATCGGCGACCCGTCCGGACGCTCCTCTGACCGGCCTCCGCTCACCGACTCCGACATCGCGTCCAACCTTTCCGGCTACCAGGCGCAGGTCGCACCGTTCATCGACTTCGAACGGGCCGACCTGCGCTTCAACGGCGAGTGGCTCAACAAGGTCAGCCTCCCCGAACTGGTCGAGATCCTCGCCCGCGTACCGGTGTCCATGTCCCTCCAGCGCGAGGACTTCCGAAGTCGACTTGCTTCCGGCGACGGCCTGTCGGTCGCCGAGTTCGTGTACTCCGTGGTCATGGCACTGGATTCGGTCGCGATCACCGCCGACGTCGAACTCGGCGGCGTCGACCAGCTCCTCAACCTTCAGATGTGCCGGAAGGTCATGGAGATCAGGGAGCAGACTCCCGAGGTCGTCATCACCACCCCGCTGATCGAGGGCACCGACGGCACCGGTGCCAAAATGAGCAAGTCCAAGGGCAACTACGTGGGACTCTCCGCCGCCCCGGACGAGATCTACGGTCGGCTGATGTCCATCCCCGACCACGTCACCGAGCCCTATCTCAAGCTGCTGACGGAGTGGACGGACGACGAGATCCAGCTGGTCACCAAGCGGCTGGCGGACGGCACCGCGCACCCCATGGCCGTCAAACGCATCCTCGCCAGCGAGGTCGTGGCCGCGCTCCACGGCCTGGAGGCCGCCGAGGCAGCACGAGCGGAGTTCACCGCCCGCTTTTCCAAGCGCTCCTTCGGTGATACCCAGAACCTCCCGGTCGTCTCCCTCAAGGAACACGCCGAGACCACGCTGGGCCAGCTGGTCAGCCAGGCCCTGGACTTCGCCCCCAGCTCCTCCGCTGTCCGCCGGATCGCCAAGCAGAACGGCCTCCGCCTGATCAGCGAGACCAGCGACGGTGAGCAGCACACCACGACGCTCACCGAAGCCTCGGTGCAGCAGACCCTCGCCGCCGTACTCGCTGAGGTCGACAGCAGTGAGGGCGCCGACCTGTACCTCAAGGTTGGTCGGAAGGTCGCCCGCGTCGACAGCTGAGGATTTGTAACGGCGGCGCCCACTCGTAGTGGGCGCCGCCGTTGGTATTTCCAGCCCCTCGTACGGCAGAGCGTCGTGGGGCCGGCAGCGATTGTCGTACCCTCCCGGATCCGTGAGCCTGAGCCCAGCCCTCGGTGTCGCAGGCTGGGTGGGCAAGCGCTTATGTATCCGATCCAGCTTGGGCGGGTGACCCGCCGAACTGGGGCGGTACTTTCCCGAACCTGAGCCAGTTCGCCCGGGGCAGACAGGAAATCCCGCGGAAAGACTGGCGACGAGGGGGAACTGCATGTCAACGTAAAAGACCGCCCCAGAGATCTTCATGCACGGAGTTCCGGGCCCGGCAGCGGCTCCAGTAGGCCGAATTCTCACCGTCGATGTCTCTCCGCGTCGCCGTCGCCACCCCGCCCATTCCGGCGTCGAGCAGAAGATCGAATCCCATGCCCTTGGAGGCGTTCCTGAATCCGCATTTCCCGTTCGATCCGTCTTTCGCGACCGGCGCCCTTCCCGCATATTGGGTCGGCCCCCGACACTTGGCCGGCGACGACGGTCGTCTCTATGATGCCGTCGCGGACAACCTCGCCGGCTGCGGCTGGACGAGCCTGACAACCGTTCGAGGACGGCGTGTGCTCGATGGGCCGCTGGAGGACCTTCAGGTGCTGCGCAGCACGGTTCTGCACATCAGTCCCGATGCTCGTCGATGGGCGCAGTGGGTGTTGTCGGACGAGCCGTTCTACCTCGGTGGGCTGCCGATCGCGTGGCAGGTCTCTGCCCGCTCGGACGCGACCAGTCCGCTCGCGGACTGGTCGGCCTATTTCACCCGAGGTGTCCCAGGTGAGGTCATCGCCGACTTTCTCCTCGCACTCGACGCCTGCGCCCAGCCCTCGGCTGCGTCCACCGGTCCCGAGGCGGTCCTCGATGCGGTTACCGCGCACGGCTGGTTCCGCGACGCAGAACAGCCCCATGCGGCGGCCATGCACCCCACCTTCACCGCTCGCGTCAGCCTCGACGAGGTGCCGCCCTTCATCCAGGACACCGACCCCCGCGCCCTGACAGCCGAGGCGGAGGAGCACGGGCCGATGGGCTGGCAGGCATGGGCCGAGCCGGCCATGGAGGTCCCGTATCTGTGGGCTGCGTCGTTCAGTGCCAGCGTTCCGCACAGCCTGGTCGCCGCGTTCGCGACCTCGCTCAGCTCCACCACGCCGGTACTACGTCGAGTGCTGCCGGAGAGCACGCGGGATCAGCTCCTGCGTGCCCCTTCCAGCTGAGCGCTTCCGCTCCATGTGCTTCGGGTGGTCGATCGCGGCTCGCCCGTGTGGAGTTCTCGGATCCGTCCGCGCTGGTCGTTGCCCTCGTGGAGAATGCCGTGGCGAAAGCGCCTGTGCCCACTTGAACATCCGTGTATGCCGCAGGCCCGACCGTGTTTCCGGTCGGGCCTGCGGCACGTGCGGGGCCTGGGCTCACGTGGATGGGGCGCGTGGCACTGCGGGGGCGTATGACAGACGGAGTCCTGAAATCCCCCTTGAAGGGGTCAGTCAGTCCTGTTCGTGCCCGATGTGCTCTTCGAAGCCGTCGTCGGGGCTGAGGATCTCGACCAGGCGCTCGAACTCCGCGTAGTCCTCGTCGGTCATGAGGTCGTAGACGCTGGCGCTGTCCGGGAAGGCATCGGGCAACTGGTGCGCGTACTTCATGTACAGGCTGATGAGGGCCTTCTGCACCTTGTAGCGTTCGCTCATCCAGTCGCCTATCGGCTGCATGTACGCGACTGCGATCTCTATCTCCGCCCGGGTGCACGTGGTGAACAGGTCGTATTCGGAGGTGGTCAACGGGCGGCCATCGCGGTGGTACAGATGCTCGGGCCCGTCGCTGCGGGAGGGGTCTACGTCGCTGAGGAGAACGATCGCACGGGGTCGTACTTCGGTCGTGGCCATACAGGGGGTCCTTCCGGAGGGGGGTTGAGGCACCAACTCTCCGGACGATCGCCGGTTTGGCTAACCGGCGATCGTCGTCTATGTTGCGGCCGTTTGTAATCAGCGCCGCCGAGCCGCTGACCGCTGCGGAGGAGGATTTACAGCCGTCGCATGGGCTGGAACACCGATCCGTTGTGTGGCGCTTCGTGCCCTGGCTGCCTCGGCGCGGGGGCCGGGTGTGTGACGTTGGCTGAGGCGGTGGATGCGCCAGGTCAGTGCGCGGGCGGGGTTGTTGGCGTCGTCCAGAGGGCGCTGGCCGAGGGCTTGGTCGAGGACGATGGTCGCGTTGTGCCCGGCGGCCTCTGCTTCGGCGAGCACGGTGGCGAGTGCGTCCCAGGCCGGGTCGTTGAGGATGCGTTCGGCGTATTCCGGTGTCGCTTGCTGGACGTGGTGGGCGAGGCGGTGCTTCGTCTGCTGGGCGGGAGTGCGTCGCGCGAGGTTGGCCAGGACCGGCTCGGCGACCTGTCCGTAGGCGGCTCGCAGATGGAGGAGGGTCTGCTCGGCGGCTTCCTGTTGCTGGGCGTTCTGGCGGGTACGGTGCCAGTGGGCTGCGAAGGCGACCGCGGTGAATGCGGCGTCCAGGAGCATGGCGAATCCGGCGCCGTCCTTGTCCTGGGGGCGGTCGCGCCAGATGGTCTGGATGCTGCGGCGCAGGACGCGGGTGCTGGTGAGGTCGGCGGTGACGCGGGAGCGGGTGGCGCGCTCGAAGGCGCTGGCGGCCTGTTGCAGTTCGGCCCTGGCTGCGGTCGGCGCGGTGAGGGGCAGTAGATCGAGCGTCGCGCCGAGAGCGACGAGCTGGCCTTGGGCGGTGTGGTCGTCGTCGGTGGAGAGGTGGTGGGGGATGCGTTCGGTGGCGGAGGTGGCGTGGTGCCACGGGTTGCCCGGCCGGGCGGTGACAGGCTCGGGGACGCTGGTGGTGAGGCGTTCGCGGATCTTGGGCAGGGAGAGGTCGGGGGAGAGGGTGGATCCGGCGAACCAGACGGGCTCGCCGTTCTCGTTGGTGTTGCCGGGCAGCGCGAAGTTGCAGCCGAGTGCGTCGCCGGAGGGCCCGCGTTTGAGGCGCACGGTCACGCCGGTCGCCTCCAGCAGCGCGAAGAACTCTGCCTCGTTGTCCGCGGCGGCGACCGCCCGGCGCACACGCAGGCGGAGGACTTCGCGGGCCGTGGTGTCCTGGCCGAGGCGCTTGGACTTGAAATGCTCCTTGCTGGTCGGGCGCTTGGCGGCGGTGCCGTCGCCTGCTTTCAACCGCCTGAGCCCGTAGTGGGCTTCGATCTGGCGGGCTTCCTTTTGCACGGCTCGTTTGTCGTGGTTGCGCTGGGGGCGGCGTCCGTCCTGGCGTACCAGGGTGGCGGCGATGTGGATGTGGTCATCCGCGTGGCGTACGGCCACCCACCGGCAGGCTTGCTCGTCGCCGTCGGGGGCGACGCCGGCGGCGGCCACGATCCTGCGGGCGACCTCGGCCCACTGGGCGTCGGTGAGGATGGGGTCCTCGGGGGCGGCGCGGACGGGGCAGTGCCAGAACGTGGTGGTCGGTGCGCGGTCGCCCAGCATCCGCACGGGCTGGTCGAGCTGCGCGGCGAGCTGTTTCTCCACCTCCTTGGGGTCGCGGTGCGGGGTGCGGCCGGGGTCGGGGGCGAAGTCGTTCCAGGAGGCCACCAGGTGCGGATCGACGTGCTCGTTGGCCTGTCCCTTGCCGTAGAGGTAGCGGATCAGTCCGCGGGTGCCGCCCTGCCCGAGGATGATCTTGGGTATCACCGGGTCACCGCCCCTCCATTACCCGGGCGACGGCAGTGTCCAGTGCTTCTACGGATGCCTCGACGCGGTGGAGGATCCGCAGGACGGTGTCGGCTGCGGGCATGTCCGCGTCCTTGTTCAGGTGCCCGGTGAGCTGGTTGAGGTTGTTGCCGACCCGGCCGAGTTGCCCGTTGGCGGCGAGCAGTGCCTTTACGGTGGCGCGGTAGTCGGCCACGGCGGCGGTGGGGTCTTCGGCGCGTGCGGCGGCCAGCGAGCTCTCGGCGACGTAGCCGCCGGGCGTCATCTGGCTGACGGCGGCAGCTTGCTGGACGAGGTCGAACTCGTGGTCGTTGTAGCGGGGGTGGACGCGGCGCTCACGCAGCTGACGATCACGCAGTCGACGACGCGGCACGGACTTGTGCGGGACGAGCGGCGACGGGTCGCTGGTTCCTCCCTCGGTCGGCACCCCCGGGCCGGCCGACTCCGGTGCCGCCTCGGCGCCGGGTGCCTCCGCCTCCCCTGGGGCGGAGGCCGGGTAAGGACTCCTTACCGGACAACTTGCTGCGTTTGGGGCTGGGGTGGCTTGTGTCTTGTTGTGGTGGTCCGGGCATTTGGTGCACGAATCCTGCATGGAGAGGAGCTCCTGGGGGAGAGCGAATGGGCGAATCAGGCTGGCGCGTGGGTAGGAGCCCCGCCTCTCTGCCGGGCGAGAGGCAATCGCGGGGGAGGGCCGTGCCTGGTGAAGCGGCACGACAGGGGGGCTTGTGGACAGGCGGAGTTGATGGTCCGCAGATCCTGTGCCGGTGTTCGTGACTGACCGGATATCCGGTCAGTCCGTTGGGGCGCTGGTCTTGGCCGCTTGCTCAGCCGCTAGGAACCCTTTGAGTTCGGTGAGCCGGTCCTCGGAGATGGTGAGTTCGGCCTTGCGGATGGCGTTCCGCAGCACGGCGCGGGTGGCCGTTCCGTGCACTGCAGTGGCCTCGCGGCCGATGGCGAGTAGCTCGTCCATTTCGGCCCCGGGAGGGCGGCCGTAGCGTTGCGTCGCAGGGACGTCTTCTTCGGAGCGCGACTCGGTGGTCTCGGGAATGGGAGCCGAATCGTGCAGGGGGAGTTGGTTCTGCACGGATCGAAGAGGCAGGGACTCGGGACGGAGGTCAGGGCCGGGGTGTTCCGTGGCCTCCTCGCTCTTCGAGGTGCAGTCGGCACCTGATCGGCTGCGCGGGGGAGTTGTCCCGACATGGCGCGTGGTGCCCTCGTGCGGAGTGACAGCAGTCCAAGGCGATGGCAGTTCGATCGTGGCCAGCGCTGTTGCGTGACGGCGGACAGCGAGCTGGTGCAGCAGCACTTCGCGCTGGCGCTGGTCGATTCCCACAGAGGCTTGGGCGACGGCGCGTGAAAGCTGTCGTGCGGTTCGCCGGCCTCGCCAGCTGACGCGCTGTTTCTGGGTTCGCTCCGCAAGGTGCGCGGCCAGGGCGACGGCCTTGCGGGTGGCACGGTCTCGGCTGATCTGCGCGGCATCTCGATCACGTTCGGCGATCCCAAGGCGTGAGAGGAGGCGTTCGCGTACTTCGCGACCTACCCGGGCGAGGACGCTGTGGGAAGCGGCCTCGGGCGTGCGGATGCGCAGTTCGATGCCCATGGCCTGATGCCAGAGCAGTGCGGCCATGACCGGGCCCACGAAGGCCCGCACCGTGCCGCCGACCACACCCGACTCGGCGTACGCGGGTATCACCTGCACAGCGGTGATCACCCAGGTCAGGATGCCCGGCAGGCCGGGTGCTTGCTTGGGGCCGTGCAGATTCTGCCGCGCCAGCAGTGCCGTGGCGAAGAGGGCGAGTTCGGCGGCGGCGAACATCGCAGTGCGTTCGGTGGTGCCGTTCATGTCCAGGTAGTGGGCGGCGAACCGCCAGCTGGTGTCGGCGCTGTAGGCGGTACATCCGACCGCGGCCAGTGCGGCGACCCTGACTGCGGGCGTTCCGGGCTGTCGCTTGGCGTGGTTCCGGGGAGTGCTTCGGTAGATCAGCCAGCTGACCAGCAGCACTGTGCATGCGGCCAGGAGGGCGGCGAGCGCGATAGTTATCGCGTTCCAGTGCCCGAGTGCGGGCAGGGCGAGTTGCGTCATACAGGGGTCTCCAGAGGGCCCGCCGCGCCGTGTGGGCAGGCGTGGGCGCGGGCGGGCGGCGTGGTGAAGGTGAGCTGGGGCGGCGCCGTGCGGTCAGACGGCGAGCTGGCGTCTGCGGTCAGCGCCGGTGAGGACGACGGTGGTGGTCATCTCGGCGAGACGGGAGGCGACGCGGTCGCCGACGGCGTCGCGCAGCGCGGCGGTCGGCAGATTGGTTGTGAGGAGGGTGGGGAGCAGGTCGGTGTAACGGCGGTTGATCAGCCGGTACGTGATCTCCTCGGTC
This sequence comes from Streptomyces sp. A5-4, assembly GCF_051131715.1. Classification (NCBI taxonomy): domain Bacteria; kingdom Bacillati; phylum Actinomycetota; class Actinomycetes; order Kitasatosporales; family Streptomycetaceae; genus Streptomyces; species Streptomyces sp. A5-4. The sequence continues at coordinate 4,300,049 of NZ_CP178591.1, forward strand.
CACTCCGACTGCTTGGCTGCGCCGAGGTCGTCCAGGATCAGCAGCGGACAGTTGCTGAGGGTGGCGAGGTCGCGCTCGGCGTCGTGGCCGGGGCGTGGGCGCAAGCGGGCGTACAGATCGGCCGTGGTGGCTGCCTCCCACCGCAGCCGCACCCCGGCGGTCAGCAGCGACCGCACCGCGCCGTACGCCTGGTGCGTTTTACCGGTGCCGGTGGGCCCGGCGATCAGCAGCGACGGCCCGAGTGCGATGCCCCGAGTGCCGCTCGGGCCGGGCCGTGCGGCGAGGGCCACCTCGTCGACCCAGGCGGCTACCTGCTGGTGGCCGGCGAGGGCGTGGCGGTAGCGGGGCGGGATGCGGGCCTCGGCCAGTTCCAGCGCTGTCACCCGCTCCGAAGGGGCCTCGGCAGGTGACGTAGTTGGATCGATGCCCCGATCGGCGAGGATCGTGCCGAGGCGGGCGGCCAGGGTGCTGATGCGCTGTGGTTCCCGGCTGGTGGTGGCTGTGGTCACAGCTGGCCCCCGTAGGCCGCCTCGACGTCACCGGGTGCCGGGTTGGTCCACGCTCGGTGCGGGGCGGCAGCTGCCCGAGGTGCGTTCATGGCCTCGTTGACCAGGCTCGGCAGCAGGCTCACGGACAGGCTCTTGGCACGCATGCGGTCCATCCCCGCGCGGATATGGTCAGGTGCGACGCCCTCGCCGAGCAGTTTGCTGAGCACCCGGCCGAGGTGGCCGAGCACGTCGCTGGGCGGTCGGTGCTCGCATGAGGCGACGTACTCGCCGACCAAACTCTTGGCCGAGACCGAACCCGAGTCAGCCTGCGGCGCGGGGGCGCTTGCGCTCCCCACCGGAGGTGATCCTAGATCCAGGATCCTAGGTCCTAGATCCGGACCCTGATTGCTCACCGCAGTCTCCCCGCGTTGTGGTGAGGACTCACGGAAATTGCCCTGACCTGTGGTTTCCTGGTTCACGCAGGGCTCGCTGCGTTCGCGTGACGCCTTAGGGCCTCCACCGTGAGGGCTCACAGTCTGCTCACGGAGGACCCCGTGAACAGGCGAGGCCGCCTCGTCGGATCGGCCCCCTTGGTGGCGCGGGCAGGCCGGGCAGCGGCTGCCGCTGGGCCGGTTGATCTTCTGGTGGCGGGCCCAGGCGACGATGTGCAAGTACCGCTTGCCGTCGTTGCCTTCGTACCGGCAGATCAGACCCGCACCGTCGAGTTGCGTGAGGTCGTCCTCGACCTCCAGCGGGCCGTGCTCGGGGCGCAGGGACCACAGGGCGCCGGTGATGACGGCGGCCTGGTCGCGGAAGCGGCCGTGGTCGTCTGCCTGCGTGAGCAGGCCGAAGAACGTCCGCTCGGCATGGACGCTCACCGCGGCGAGCGACTCGGAGATGAAGGCTTCCGGCTTGATGGTGCGTATCCGCGCCATGTCTATCGCCCCGCGTTCGCTGGCGCAGCGGGGGAGTTCGGCGACGAGGATGCGACTACGGCCGTGAGGGAGGTAGCTTGTTGGGGCATAGAGGGTTCCTCACTCGGTGGCGTTGTTACCGCCACCGTCTTGATCGTTCAGGTACGGGCGATTTCGGTAGGGGACTTCCTGGCCCCCGGCGTTGGCCCGCCGGGGGCTTTTTCTATGCCCTCGCCACTTCCGTGGTTCAGGGCGCATGGCCAAGACAGCCACACCCTCTCCGTGCAAGTCCAGCATTCCGTCGAGAAAGCGCACAGCTCTCGGCGAACGCGTCGCACGCAGCCCCCATAAAACGATAGACCCGAATTAGCGGCTGACCCAATAGTTGGCACAAAAGGGGCAACTGGTAAATCGACTTTGGGGTAGCCAGAGCGGAAGACGATGCGACCGGGCGATGCAAGAGGCCCACGTCAAGCTCCATGTGGGTGCTACCAGGATGAGGGCACCCAGCGGTTTGGTCATCCGCGAATTCTGGGCTATGTTGCGTCGCTCGCGGGGGGCTTGGGAAGCAGATCTGACAAAAAAGACGCGGAACATAGCAGCAGATCGCCGGTTACCCAAACCGCCAATGCAGAGCTACAACTGACCCATGCCTGAAACCCCTCTGGGAATTGGTCCGGCCGGTGTGCTGACCGCCCGCGCCATTACCCGTGCCCGCACAACGCGCGGATTCGCCCAGCGCCAGCTGGCCGAAAGGGTCACCGCGCTCGGCCGCCCCATGACCATCACGATGTTGTCCCGCATCGAATGCAGACAGCGCCGCTGCGACATCGACGACCTCGTCGCCATCGCAGCCGCCCTCGGCCTCTCGCCGCTCGCCCTGCTCGTCGAGACGAGTTAGCGGAACGAGCCCCAACAGCGCTCCCCGGGTGGGCCAACACCCAATGGCCATGAGTTAGATCGGGTCGGGTGTCAGTGTGTGGAGCACGATGGTGCGGGTGACGCGGCGGGTTCCGGGGTCGGTTGAGCTGCGGGTTTGGTAGCTGAGATGGGGGCGTTTCGTGGTGCGGGGCGTGGTGCGGGTGGGGCGGTCTCGGATGTGCATGCCGGGGAGGTCGGCTATGAGGAAGTGCAGGGCCTTCGCGAGCTGGTCAGGGGGAAAAAGCCGTCCTGAGGGAGCTTTTGACGGCGTCCAGGACGGGCGGAAAGCTGATGCGGGCGGGGTCGATGCCCGCGATCACGGCGGCCCTGGCGATCAGGGTGCGCAGGGCCTGGTAGACGCAGAGTAGCGCCCACAGTTCTTGTCGTACTCCCTCGGGTTTGCCCGAGCGCAGGATGCCGCCACTTTGCCGCAGGTCGACCTTGAGCAGTTTGAAGAGCACTTCCACCGACCAGCGTTCGGCGTAGTTGCGGGCCAGCTCCAAAGCGGGCGCGTGCTCAGGGTCCAGCAGGGTGGTGATGAGGCAGAAGACCTCGCTGATTCCGCCGTCGTCGGCGACGGAGTACTCGATGACTCGTACCGTGACCCGCTGCGACTTCCGCTCGCCGCGCAGTTCGGACAGGTACGTGCCGTCGGCCAGCCGTTTCTTGACGGGCAGGGTGAAGGAAGCCGAGACGCGCCACAGCAGTTGTGCGCCCGTCGCGGCGGCAGCCCGGTACAGGCCGAACGAGGGGAAGCCGCGGTCGGCCAGCAGCAGCATGCCGGGCGCCAACCGGTCCAACAGGCGGGTGAACAGGGTGCGTTCACCGACCGCGATGGAGTCGAAGGCCGCCCCGGTCAGGGCCAGCGTGCCGCACTCGGCCAGCGCCACCAGGCGGACCTGCGGCCGGCTTCCACCGGCCGGAACCGCGAACGCCGCCTCGTTCCGCTTCCCCGAGGGCACATCGAAGACCGTGCCGTCCACCGCCATCAACCGCAGCCCCCGCCAGAACGCCTCCGGGGTGCGCTCATCGGCCACCGGGGCTGCGACCTCGTCGAACAGGTTCCGCAACGGCGCCTCACCCAACCGGTAACGGGCCAGCGAGATCGCCCCGTCACTGGGCACCCGGTATTCGCCCCAGCCGCCCCGCGACCACCGCAGCCCCTCCAGCAGGCCCCGCAGGGTGCGCACGTACCCCTTGCCCGGCTCCAACCACAACGCCAGCGACAAATACATCATCAACTTCGCCGGCAACGACCGCGTTCGCTCCTCACGCGCCCCCGCCTCATCGATCGCCGCCCGCACGGCCTCCTCCGGGAACACCGCCGCCAGCAACCCGATCGACACGTCATCCGTCAGCCGCCCCGCGGCCACACCCTCAATCCGCTCCACCCCAAGATCATCGCACCCCGGGCAGCTAACTCAGGACCATTGGGCCAACACCCGGCAGCCGCTACGTACATCACCTCGCCCGTACCTGAACCGCCAAGACCGGCGTGTCCGTATCCGCACGGCCGCGCCAGAGAAGGAACTTCCTTGCGCCGAGAGGCCATTCCCCCTGCCCTGATGCCCCTCCGTCTCCGTACCGCGAAGGAGGCGGTACCGCGTGGCTGAGCAGACCGGCACCGAGGTAGCGCTGCCCCGCCTCTACCGCCCCGACGAGGTTGCCGCCGTGCTCGGCTGCTCCGCCTGGTGGGTCAAGGACCGGGCCCGTCGTCGCCAGATCCCATTCGCTCGCGTGGGCCGTGCCTACCGCTTCACCGCCGCCCATCTCGCCGAGATCATCCGCCTCCACGAGGAGCGGCCGACCGTCGCTGCGCGACCGCCGGCCCCTGGTGCCCCGCCCGCGGCACCTGCTCGACGGTCCAGTGCACCCGAGTCGGTTTCGCTGTCAGGCCGCCTGCGCGCCAGGCCGCCGCGCCGATCCAACCGAGCCGAGTTCGACACCGCCGCGTAGAACGCCGCACCGAAGAGGAAGGAAACGCACTTGGGTTTCGCGGAGAAGCGCGGAGGTTACTGGCGTGCCCGATACAAGACCGCTCCCGGCAAGCACCTCACGGTCGTCGACGAGCATGGCAAGGCGATCAAGTTCGCCACCAAGGGCGAGGCCCAACGCTCGGCGGGCGAGGCCGAGAACAAGTACCGCCGCGGTGACTGGCGCGACCCCGCGCTGGGGCAGGAGACGTTCGGCGAGTACGCGAGCCGCTGGTACGAGGCCCAGGATCTGGCCGCCTCGACCATGCAGAACTACAAGCGCCACATTGAGGAGCATCTCCTCCCCGACTTCGAGGATCATGCGCTCGCAGGCATCCTGCGCTCGGACGTCGAACGGTGGGAGAAGAAGGAAAGGGCCCTGTACGCGGCCTCCAGCGTCAAGACCTGGCGCTCCACGTTCCACCTGATCTTCGAGGACGCGATCGACGAAGGGCTGATCACGTCGAACCCGGCGACCAGGCGGCGCGGGCGGGGCAAGCGCGCGGGCCGCTCCCGTGACCGAGGCCCGGAGAAGGTCGTCACCGACCCGCTCGGCATCCTGCTGACCGCCGAACGGGCAGCCCTGCTGTCAGGTCGCGATGACGAGTTCGTCGCCGTCGTCCTCAAGGGATACACCGGCATGCGCTGGGGCGAAATCGTGGGCCTGGAGACCGAGTTCTCCCGTCCCGGCTCTGTCCGCGTGGAGTGGCAGCTGTACGAGCTCGACTCGGGTGAGATGGTGCGCTGCCCGCCCAAGGACGACAGCTATCGCACCCTCGACTCGATGGACTGGCTGTCCGCCCTGGTCAGCAACCATGTCGCCCGCACGAAGCCGACGCCCTGCCCCTGCCACGGCAGGACCTACGTCTTCCGCGGACAGGGCACGGCTCGTACGGGCGGCCACCAGGGCGCGAAACTCGTCGACGTCGCACGCCGTGCCGCAGTCTCCACAGGGACAGTGTCCAACGTCCTTAACCACCCCGATCGCGTCGCCGATTCGACGCGAATACGGGTGGAAGAGGCCATCGCGGACCTCGGGTTCGTACGAGGCGGCGCGGTGGTGGAACCTGCGGCCCACTGGCGCAGGAACGGTTTCGCGACCTGGCTGTTCACCCCGGCTGTATCGGGCTGGTATCCGAAGAAGGCCCCGCAGGAGGCGCGCCCCGTGCCGCTACTCGGCGACCCGTGGCCAGGAGTCCCCGCGCGAGGACGCGGCGCCGCCCAACGAGCCGATGCCTGCTGGCTCCCGATTGCCAAGGGCCTCACGCCTCACGGCCTGCGCCACACCCATAGGACCGTGATGGAGGACCTGGGCGCCGAGAAGGTCCTCATGGACCAGCGCATGGGACATATCGATGGCTCCGTCTCGGCGCGCTATGCCCACGTCACCCCTGGCATGCGCAAGCGCCTCATGGTCGGCCTGACAGAGCAGTGGGAGGCAGCGCTCGCTGCCCGCCTGGCGATGTGTCCCACCTCGCCCGTGCACGTGCTCGATGCCCTTCTGCGTGTACGCCGGTAACACAGGCCGAGGTGAAGTCTGGGCGGTGAGAGGCGCCCGGACTTCGCTGTTCGCAGGGTGCAGCCGTTCTGGGCCGCACGGCACTGCTGGAAGTGGGTTCTCGGATCATGGGGATCGCCCCTTCGGCCTCGGGTGAGGACAAAGAGTGCGCAACCTCGGACATACGGGCCCTAATATGAGGACCGCCTCGGCCGTCCGAGACTCGCTTGGCCGCCTGTCTCGGACGGTCGAGCGCGTTCCGCACGGGCTCGGCCGAGGATAAACGGCTCGCCGGGGTGGCACCCGGGTGCCATACGATTGCGGCGGCTTGCAGATCCGACCGTCACCACGCGTGACACGGTTGAGCGACCTGATCGTCGCGCCCGCTGCACCCTCCCGACCTGGGCCCGCCGCGGCACTGCCACCGACGACTTACGTACGAAATGGAGCATCCAAGGATGGCTCGACACCTGGTAACCAGCGCGCTTCCCTACATCAACGGGATCAAGCACCTGGGCAACATGGTGGGGTCGATGCTTCCGGCGGATGTGTACTCCCGGTACCTCCGCCAGCGTGGTCACGACGTTCTCTACATCTGCGCGACCGACGAGCACGGGACGCCGGCGGAGCTGGCGGCCAAGGCGGCTGGACTGGAGGTGGCCGAGTTCTGCGCGCAGGCCCACAACGCTCAGAAGGCCGTGTACGACGGTTTCCAGCTGGCCTTCGACTACTTCGGCCGCAGTTCCTCGCAGCAGAACGTTGAGATCACGCAGCATTTCGCGCGTCAGCTCCACAAGAACGGTTTCATCGAGGAGCGGGCTATCCGTCAGGTGTACTCGCCCGTTGACGGACGTTTCCTGCCGGACCGGTACGTCGAGGGCACCTGCCCGCACTGCGGCTACGACAAGGCCCGTGGCGACCAGTGCGAGAACTGCACTCGCGTTCTCGACCCGACCGATTTGATCGACCCCCGCTCGGCCATCAGCGGCTCCACCGAGCTGGAGGTCCGCGAGACCACGCACCTGTTCCTGCTGCAGTCCAAGCTCCAGCACGAAGTCGAGGCATGGGTCGCCCAGCACGAGGATCAGTGGCCGCAGCTTTCCTCGTCCATCGCCCGCAAATGGCTTACCGAGGGCCTCCACGACCGCGCCATTACCCGCGACCTGGACTGGGGCGTACCGGTCCCGGCCGACACCTGGCCGGAACTCGCGGCCGACGGCAAGGTCTTCTACGTATGGTTCGACGCCCCGATCGAGTACATCGCCGCGACGAAGGAGTGGGCGGACGCCGCCTCCGACGGCGAGACCCGCGACTGGAAGTCGTGGTGGTACGAGGCCGACGACACCGTTCGCTACACGCAGTTCATGGCCAAGGACAACGTCCCGTTCCACACGGTGATGTTCCCGGCCACGGAGCTCGGCGTCCGCGAGCCGTGGAAGAAGGTCGACGTCGTCAAGGGCTTCAACTGGCTGACGTACTACGGCGGCAAGTTCTCCACCTCCCAGAAGCGGGGCATCTTCACGGACGCCGCACTGGAGACGTTGCCGGCCGACTACTGGCGCTACTTCCTGATCGCCAACGCCCCCGAGTCCGACGACTCGTCGTTCACTTGGGAGCACTTCGCCGCCACGGTCAACAAGGACCTGGCCGACACCCTCGGCAACTTCGTCAACCGCGTGCTGTCCTTCTCCCGCAAGCGGTTCGGCGACGAGGTGCCTGCGGGCAACGCGGCTGGCGAGGCGGAGGCGAAGCTGGGCGAGGAGATCGCCCGGCTGCTCGGTGAGTATGAGGAGCAGATGGAGGCCCTCCAGTACCGCAAGGCCGGAGCGGCGCTGCGCGCCCTGTGGTCGGCAGGTAACTCCTACCTGGAGGAGAAGGCCCCCTGGCTGGAGATCAAGACCGTCCCGGAGGGCGCGGCCCTGACTCTGCGTACGGCGATGAACCTCATCCACCTCTACGCGGTCGTCTCCGAGCCGCTCATCCCGGCCTCGGCCGCCGCCATGCGCGGTGCCTTCGCGCTGGAGGGCGACACCGCGACCTGGGTGACCGCCGAGCAGGCCAAGTCCCTGGACGCTGTCCCGGCCGGTACAGCGTTCACCGTTCCGCCGGTCCTCTTCGCGAAGATCGCGGAGGAGGACCTGGAGGCGTACCGCACCCGCTTCGGCGGCGCCGACGCCTGACAGTGCCTCTCGCGCCCGTACCCATGCCGGCTTCATCGGGCGGTACGGGCGGTGAGGCGCCCGGCCAGCTCGGCGGGCGGCACATCCGCGGGCCAAAGGTATGCCTTCGGCGGGGGCGCTCAGACTCCGGGATGGACGGGGCGCCGTGGGCGAGTGCCGGCGGATTCGTGGCGAGCGTTGTGGGCTCCCATCCCGTCCGCCTTCGATCCAGGCGGAGCCGAACAGACGCGCCCCAGGGCGTCAAGGTCGTTCGTACAGTGGCGCGCTCCACCTTGACGCCCTGAATCACGCCTGCTCCACGGGTGTGGGTCGAAGGCAGACGGGATGAGGGCTGGGATGAGTGGTGGGTGTAGGTGAAGCGTGCCCCAGTCAGCGAGTCGCTGGAGTGAAACCGCGCTCGGTCAAAAGACCGATGTCGTAACCTCCTTCTCCACGGATCAGAGTGTCCGACTCCCACGCAAGCTCCACGTCATCCAAGCCGTTATTGCGTACCAGGTAGTCGTAGTTGCGTAGGGCGATGATCGTCTCCTCGGTCATGAGAACAATCGTAGTCAGGCCACCGCTTGTCCTGCTGGTAGTTGCCCAAGCCCGGGGGCGGGCGGCAACTGGGTTGTACAGCAGCGAAGTACAGCAACCAACGCGCCCAAGGCTGACCTCGGCCACCCAGTAGAAGCCGCCCAGCCAGCTCCGCAGCCCTCAGCGACCGTCGTGCCCGTAGTTCGCATCGAGAGGGTCCGGCCGTGCCACAGCCGTGCAGGAGCACGGGTGTCTCGATGGGGCAGTGTCAACCTAGTGCGGTCAGCTCGCTCCGGCATTTACGGCAAACGCCCGGCGATGAGGTCAACCGACCTGGCTCAATAGGCATATGGAGATTGGCGAGCACTGGGCATACCGGGCGAGGCCGAAAGAGCTGGGCAGCGCGGTCCGTCAGGTGGAGATCGTTCGAGTGGGCGGTTCTGGCAGGTCAGGTTGGATCCACCTGCGGTTTCTCGAAGGCGACGAGGCGGGTCTGCAGGAGTGGGTCGCACCCGGCTCTCTCGTCGCACTGTGGACTGACGTCGATGCATTCCGCGCGGATGACGCGGCAGAGTCGACCCTGGCCGAGGCGTCACGCCACGTACGCGGCAGCACCGACTTCGAGGCCGCGCGCATGATTCTCGGCTTCTTCCGTCCGAAGAACAGGCTCCGCCTGCGCCGAGGGGTAGCGGACGCAGGGGTCTTGGAGCTGAGCCACCTGGACAAGACAGCATCGCTCCTTGGCATGGACGCCGCCGAACTCCGCGGCGACGCCATGGTCCACGAGAACGGCGCCGGCATGTGCTTGGCCGGGTGGCCGGTCACCGAGCGCATCGCACGCCATGTGGCCGGCAGCCTCGCCGACGAAATTCTCCCGGAAGTGGACCGAAAGCAACAGGTGATTGAGCAGGAGCGCGAGCAGTCCTCCTGGTACTCCTATCACCGCCGGGACGACCACAAGTTGGACATGGAGGCAGTCGTCCTACGGACCGTCCGGGCGTGGTGCGGCGACGACAAGGCCGACCGCTACGACGAGTTGGTTGCACTTCGTGCCGAGGTCATGAGACTGGGGCAGCTGGTAGAGAAGGCAGTCAAGGGCCTGCGCGACCGTGGGCACGGCGTCATCGCCTCCACCATTGAGCGCGACCTTGGCGTCCATATCGCCAGCCTTGATCCTGACGTACGTCGATGACACCTCGCCACGGATCCGGCTCCGGCTTGGGCGGCGCAGGCTGTGCTGCAGGCTTCTCCTTCTCCGGCCGGCGCGGGTGCCAGCCGTCGAGGAATGGCCGCAGCTGATCTCCCGTCGGCTCCGCATGGAAGTTGCGATAAGCCAGGCCCTTGCCGTTCATGGTGGGGTCGAGCCGGTCGGCCTCCGACTTCCCCCACGCCGACCACTCTCGTAAGCTCTCGGCTTCGAGCGCGTCCTCCGGCGCGGCGGCGGCTTCATCCAGAGCCGCACAGAACGTCCGGATCTCCCCCGCAGCCTGCCACGTTTCCAGGGCCGTACCGAAGTGCTCGGCCCGTACCGCGTGAACCGCTTTGATCGAAGCCACGCTGACAGCGGCCTCCCACTCCCGCCGCTCGCGCTCTTCCCGCTCCGTTCCCAGGCGCCGGCGCTCGGCCTCCTGCTGCTCTCGTTCCTCTCGCAGGCGCTGCTGTTCCGCTTCATGCTCCAGTCGAGCCCGTTCCTGCTCCTCCGCGCGCGCCTTCAGCGCCCGGAACACCGAACCGATTTGCTCCTCCAACGGCTTCTTGGCAGTGTCGGCCCATTCCTTCTTCCAGCCGTAGCTGTAGCCCGATTGCTGGCTGACCAGCAGCTCCAGTTCGCCGGACGGCTCGGACTTGTGGGCCGGGGCGACACGCTGCCAGTCGTACGTACGGCGGCCGGGCTGCTGGGGGACGTACCGGACCTGCTTCTGCCGCTCTCGGAAGCTGACCTCGTACGTCCTGCCGTGGACGGTGAGCAGTGGCCTCGGCTGCCTGCGCTTCTTGGACACGGCGATCTCGCCGTGGCGTGTGAGGGCTTGCTCAGCGAGGAGCCGGAGTAGTGAGAGGACCCGGGGGAGGACCTCTTCCGAGACCTCGAAGGCGCTGTGGTCTGCGGTGACTGCGGCGATCACGTCCTCGACATCGGTGATCACACGGCTGCGCGCCAGCCGGATCCGGTTCCACTCGGTTTCGTCCTCGCCGGTCACCCTGAGCAGGCCGAGGAAGAAGTCCCCCTTCGCCCGACCGCTGTACTTCAGGTGGTATCCCTCAGGGGCACACTGCCGGGCGGCGTCGAACGCCCTGCGGTAGCGCGCCCGCTCCTCGCCGCTGGGGTTCGGGATCCGGAGGAACCGCCCGGCCTCCTGTACCTCCACGATCAAAGCGGCTCCAACTTCCGCCGACGATGGCCGCGGGGACTTCGCTGCATGGTGCGGCGCCAGCTTCGTCGTGGACGTGGGTGCGGCCTGCTTCTGCGGTGCAGGGGCCGTTCGTGCACCTGCCTCGGGGCCCGTCGACCGCTGCTTGCGCTGAGCCGGATCCGGCCGGTCCGGGTGATGGCCGTGCTCCAGGTAGAAGCGTCCCGCGTCGGTGATCTCCGCCTGCCACTTCCCACCCTGCTTGGGCATAGTGATCAGGTGCCGTTCCTTGAGCGCGCGGGCGGTAAGCGCGAGCTCGGGACTGTCCGACGTGACGGGAGCGGCTCCGTCCCCGACGCGGGTGAGGAGTGCGAGCTGCCGGTCATTTAATGGAGACCAAGGGTGCATGGCGATCGTCGTACCGTCTACGGCCTCCGCAGGACAAGCCTTGGGGTGACTCTTCCTGGGCGTACATGGCGGCAAGTGCTCTCGGCGGCGGACGGCACTCGCTGGGAGCCGCCAGGGGAGCCGCTTCTCGGAGTCGGCTCCCAAACGGCTCCCAAAACGGGTCCGCACAGCAAATCAGGCCCGGTACTGATTTCTCAGTACCGGGCCTGACCTGGTGTTTTAGCTGTCGGGGTGGCGGGATTTGAACCCACGACCTCTTCGTCCCGAATTAGGGAAGCTCCGTAACAGATCAGGAGCCGCGACCGTCTGACCTGCAATGTAGCACCACGAACGTGCAGGTCAGGGCCGTGAGTTCAAGGCACCCCCTCCGCGATGTCACCTCTCAGTGACCGATGGGATACCTCTCGCACGCCTCTCACTCCTTCAAGATCACACCCGGTTCACACCCAGAAACGGCAGAAGTACGGGAGACGTATGCGCAGGTGGTGACCCCTATGTGGTAGCGGCCCACACCCGGAACGAGTCACGCGGACCGGGTGCAGACGAACCCGAGGGAAGCCAGGCCCTCGCCCTGACAGAGCCGGTCGGAAGCTCCGCCGACCTCGGTCTGGAGCAGCTGGTAGGCGGCCCCGCTCGCACGGCCCCACGACATCGCCGCCCGCCACAGCGCGCGGCCGTAGCCGTGGCCGCGGTACTCCGGCAGGACGGCGAAGTACTGCGGCAGTAGCCGTGTCCGCCCGGCCTCGTCGGTCATCGTCTCCATGGGGCCGATGGCGCCGGCCACATGCCCGTCGTGCGCGACGGTGAGGACCGGCCCCACCGTGCCCGCGCACATCTGCTCGTGAAGGAAGGCCAGACCGTCGGCCTTCATGTCTTCGGCGAACCCGGCGAACGTCGCCTTCACACTGTCCGACTGCTCGTCGTACGGTCGCACGCCGACGGCCGCGGGAGCCTCCGGGCCGGGGCCGGTGAAGTCCTTCCACTGGACCCGCGTGCCCACCGCGGCGGCGGACTGCTCCGGCTCGTCCGGGCCCAGGAACCACAGGACGCGCGCAGCCCCGGCCTGGTGCACGGCAGCAAGCTCGCGGGCGAGCTCAGCCGCGTCGGCCAGGACGTCGGGCTCCGCGCCGTACACGTGGACCTTCACCGCGCCCCGGCCCCGGTCCGACAACGTCGGCAGGAGCGTCGACCGCTCGTCGTGGCGCACAGCACCGACGAGGATTCGCTCAGCCTTGGTGCGCGACCAGCGCCGATCCTTGTCGTACGGCAGGAACTCCCCGCTGCCCGCGACGCCGGCCGCAGCAGCGAACAGGTCCGGGAGCGGGCTGGCGGGGTGCACCGGGCCGAGCGTCGGCACGAACGGCACGGGCATCACGGGTCGCATCCAGTCCCAGTTCAAATGCATGGCCGCACGCTACACACACGACACAGGCCCCGGTGTGCGAACACCGGGGCCTGCACGTTCATGACCGGATCAGGTGCAGATCGGTCAGTGGGGGTTGTCGTCTCCCGCAGCGCACGAGCACTTCGCCGCCTCCATCACGTCGTCCAGGTCGGCGACGGACGTGATGGTGACGATCGGGGCGGTGGGCCGCTCGACGGGCCGCGTGAGGTACGGCAGACCCTGCGTCGGCACTTCCCCAGGGAGGGGACGCCTGGGAGAGATCTCGACAGCGACAGCGGTCATGGTCAGCCTGCTTTCTTCATGCCGTGTTGGCAGTAACTTTCCAGCGGAGCCTTCGCCTCCTGGTAGTGCTTGGCCAGGGGCCTGCACACGGTGCAGGCCCCCGAGAGCTGGCAGCCAGAGCAGCCACCGGTGCGAAGCATGAGACGGTCAGCGATGCCGCCGAGCCGTGCGAGACCGTCGATCCCCTCGTCGGGGAGACTGATCTGGTCGTCGCGGCCGATCTTGCAGATCGTCGCGAAGCCGTGCGGGTCCATGTGGAAGAACGTGTGGCCGGCGTTGCACCCCTCGAACTTCTTGCGCAGCCGCAGGTGCTCCTTGGACTGCGCGGTGAGGACTTCACCGCCGCCGTAGATCGTGGGCGTCATGTTCGTGAAGACCGCGTAGTCCACGCCCCACTGTTCGCAGAGGCCGATCATCGCCTGTTCTTCGTCGGCGTTGTCCTCGGTCACGATGATGCTCATCCGCAGCGGGAGCTTCTCCCGGCGGGCGGCGCCCATGCCCTGCATGAACAGGTCCCACGCCCCGTCGCGCTGCGTGAGCTCGTCGTAGCTCCGCTTCGTCGCCCCGTACATGGAAACCGTCACCCGGTAAGGCGGGCGCTCCCGGAGCATCGTGAGCAGGTTCTCCCGCCACAGAAGGGAGCCGTTCGTGGAGAGCGTGATCATCATGCCGTGGTCCCAGGCGTGCCGGTACGAGGGCATGAAGTCCTTGTCGACCGTGGCCTCACCGCCGGTGACCTGGAGCCACAGCACACCGGCCTCGGCCATGATGTCGAGGCAGCGCAGCTTGTCGGCGAGCGGCATCCCCGAGTTGACCTTGATGCCCAGGTAGCAGTGCTTGCACTGGTAGTTGCACCCGAGGTTGATCTCCCACGACGCCTTGCCGTAACCCCAACTCGACGGCTGCCGCACGAGCAGCAGGTCGGACAAGGGCCGACCGGTGATATCGGTGCCCCACTGCTCGCGGGCGGCATCGGCCAACCAGGCCGGGATAGCGGCGTCCGTCGCGGCGCCCAGCTCCTCGTAGCTGGCCTCCGGCAGTAGCAGCCCTCCCGGGCTTCCAGGGCGGACGAGAACATGCTGCCCCAGGAACGGACTGGCGATCAGCTCATGCATCGGTGTCTTCCTTCGGTCGGGTGGTCGGAGGAGAGCACCCGGCGGGCGGGCGCAGTCGGTTCTTCCAGGTGTGGAACGGGGTGATGCCCGCACCCCGGTCGGACGCGCGAAGCAGCACGGCCGGGGGCGGGAGTCTGCGTCAGCCGCATTGGCGGCTGGGGTCGTTGTAGGCCGCTACCAGCGCTTCGAGACGCCGAATGCACGGCTCACAGGCATGGAAAGGGCCGTGCCCCTGGTCCTGGCTCTGGACAGGCCCGAGCCACATCACCAGCACGTCTTCGGCGTCGCAGCGCCAGCACCGGCCGACGACCCAGCTCTCAGCCACCGGACACCGACCCCTCGAAGATGCCGAAGTAGAGGGCGCCGAGGAGCCCGAGCAGGGCCAGCACGTACAAGATCTGACCAGTCCGGTGGTTCACGACAGCCCCTTCGGGGCCGGTGGCGCGACCAGGTCCGCCCACACCCGTTTCCCCCACCGCAGCGGGTCGACGCCCCACCGGCCGTCGGTCAGCGCGGCGATGAGGGCCAGGCCTCGCCCGTCCTCGTCGCCGTCGCCGGCGGGCCGGGGCTTCGGAGCTAGCTGGGAGTGGTCGACCACGGACACCTGGACGTGGCGCGGGCCCTGCCGCGTCACCGTGACCCGGATCAAGTCACGCCGGGCGTGGGCGACCGCGTTGGACACCAGCTCGCTCATGACGAGGACCGCGGCGTCCTCGGCCTCTTCCAGACCCCATATGACGAGTGCCGAGGTCACCAGGTGTCGCGCGCGGCACGCGGACTCAGGGAGCCTCGGCAGGGTCTCGGTGTAGGCGGGGTTTCCGGCATAAGTCGTCTCGATCATCGACATGCGTACGCCGATCCTCTTGGGTCGGCGAGCGACATCACCGACCGTGTCGGGTGATTCCGGCGACCTCGTTCGGGTCGCGGGACCGCGCAGTGTCTCAGGCATCGAGAGCCCCCCGCGCGCGGCCGGTGCGGCTGAGGCCGAAGCCGACGAGAGCCGCCAGCCGGTCGGCCGGGCAGAGCAGCCCGGGGCCTTCGAGCGGAACGACCCACCACGGGCCGGTCTCGGCCGGTTCGCGGACGTCCGGCGCCGGGACGAGAAGCAGCGCGTGCGGCGTGTGCACGACCGTCCGACTCATGAACCAGTACCGGGCCGCCCCCGCCGGGAGTAGGGCCGTGTACGTGTCGTCCGGGCCGAAACCTCCACGCTGGAAGAACACCGGCCCCTCGTCCAGGACCTCGGCGATGTGCGGGGCGCACTCCTTCGGGCCGGGCAGGCCGACAGCGACGTGGATGACGCTCGCGGGGATGAGCACCGCGGTGAACAGCGCGCCCGGCCGCAGCCAAGCCACCCCGTTCGTCTCCCACTCCGTCCGCACCTGCGCCTGTATCGGCGCGGCCGACAGAAGCCAGTGACCAGAGGCCAACTGTCGTTCAGATCGAGTCGTCAACGCGCCGGTTGACGCGCCCTGACCCTTCGTACGATCTTCCACCCGATGCCCCCAAGCGGCATGTGTGCATTGTCGTGTGACACACGTCATGCAACCGGCGCTACCGTGGGATGGACAGCGCCGGTCAACGCCCGATGCGTTTACCGGGTTTAACGCCCTGCTTGGGAGGGTGCACGCACGGTGACTACTTCTCGCGCACGCAATGAAAGCTTTCGACTTGCCGTAGATGAAGCGGGCCTGACGCATGAACAGCTCGCCGCAGACATCCGCCGAGTAGCGGCCGAGGCAAGCGAAATCCTGCGGACGAACAAGTCCGCCGTCACTCACTGGATGGGGGGCCGGCCACCCGCCCCGAGTACCGCCGTCTACATTGCCGAAGCCCTGTCCCGCCGCCTCGGGCGGCACCTCACACCGGCCGATTTCGGCTGGGAGGACCCCGGACAAGGATCGGATCGAGCCGATGCCCGGCTTGGGTTGGGCATCGGACCCGATCCAGTAGACATCGTACGGCGAATCGGGGAGGCCGACATCAACCGCCGAAAGTTTCTGACGGGAGCGGCCTACAGCGTGGCAGCGGCAGCCTTGCCGCTCGGCCTCGCGCAGGCCGCCGAAGTGCAGGCACGCGCAATCACCGCCTCTGGTCAGATGGTTGGGGAATCCGACATCGACACCGTCCGCACCATGCTCAAGGCGTTCACCGCCATCGACGAGCGTCAAGGGGGACGGCACGGCCGGTCAGCGGTCGTCCAGTACCTCCGCTCCGACGTCGCTGACCTCACCCGAGGCCGCTTCGCCAAGGAATCCGTTCACGCCGAAGCGCTCACCGCAGCCGCCGCCCTCACCTTCCTCTCAGGGTGGAAGGCGTACGACGCCGGCGAGCACGGTCTCGCCCAGCGCTACTACCTCCAGGCCCTCGGCCTGACCCGCGAGGCCGACAACCCGCTCCACGAGGCGTGGGTCCTGCGGATCATGGCCCACAACGGCATGGACATCCACCAGCCAGAGCACACGATCGACCTTGCCGACGCCGCGCTCGACCTGGCCAAGAACCGTGCCGAGCCCGGTCTCCTGTCCATGTTCGTCATCTGCCGCGCCCGCGCCCTCGCCGGCGCAGGGCGCGGCGCCGAGGCAGTCGCCGAGGTCCGCCGTGCGCAGGACCTCGCGATCCGGGGCGAACATGACGTCCTTCCGTACTGGCTCACCCTGTTCGGATCGCCCCGGGCCGCGGTAGCCAGCCACAGCGCGAAGACGTTCCGCAGCCTCCGCGACCACCCCAACGCAGAGAAGCAGTACGCGACGGCCGGACGCGGCTACAGCAGCGACAACGGAACCCTGTCCCGCATCACTGCCCTGTCGCTGTCCTCTCAGGGCAAGGAGCAGGCCGCGCAAGGCTATCTGGAGCAGGCTTGCGCTACGTGGGACCGCGCCTTGGCCTACTTCGACGGGGTGTACTCCGACCGCGCGCTCAAGCAGGTCACCGGCATCCGGCGGCAGCTCACCGTCTTCGAGCGCCGCGGTGTCGGGGCGGCGACCCAGCTGGACGACAAGGCGCGCACCTGGCAGCTCGCCCACGCCTGACCGTCTCCGAACACGGAGGAGCCCCGCTCGTGATGAGCGGGGCTCCTCCGTCGGGTCCGGGCGGGTCATGCGCCGCCTGGAGGACGTCGCTGGCTCACTGCGAGCTGTCGACGCGGTCTCTGCCCGGGAAACTGCTGAGGAACTGACCGAATACGCGCAAGCGAAGGGGGCGGCGTGATGTCCGAGGTGAGGTACGACCGGTACGACGGCCAGGAGGCCGCTGACCAGATCGACGCATTTCTCCCGGCCTACGAGGAGGTCTACGCCGAGCCTCCGTACAGCGAAGGCCCGGCCGACGTCGCCCAGTTCATCGAGCACTACCTCATCCATGCGCAGCGGCAAGGAATGCGCCTGATCATCGCGCGCGACGCCGAAGAGGTCATCGGTTTCACGTACGGCTACCTCCTCCCGCCCGACACGGGATGGTGGACGAACATCGACCAGGACCTTGCGGCCGACTTCATCAGCGAGGACGGCGCCCGCACGTGGGTGATTCTCGAGCTGGCGGTCCGTAAGCCGTGGCGTCGCCGCGGTGTTGCCGCCGCTCTCCACTCGGCGCTTCTGGAGGGCCTGCACGTCGAGCGGGTGACACTCACCGTCCGTCCGGAGCCCGAAGCGGCCCCGGCGCAGTCGGCCTACGTGGCGTGGGGATACCGGCGCGTCGGTACCTCGCACCCGTGGGAGGACGCGCCGTTCTACACCGCGATGGTCCTCGAACTCGAAGGGCAACCCGCGAAAGCCTGACCGAGAACACGAAGACGCCCCGCTCTGGGTTCCGTGAGCGGGGCGTCTCCGTCGGGGTCCGCGTAGCGCAGCATCAGCCTTATGGACAGGCACCACCATACGGCGCATTCAAGCCAGTTGGGCCGCGACACGAACGAGCCCGGCCGGGCTCGGGGGGATGAGTTCGGTCGGGCTCATTCAGCGGGCGCCGCAAGGGGGGCTGCGGCCCGCGCTGCGACCAGTGGGGAGCAGCGCGCACTACCAGGGTGCACCACCGACCGGTGCGCACGCACGCAAATGGCGAAAAACGGGCGGCCCGCTCCCGGAGTCGTGGAGCGGGACGCCCGGTCTCATTCCCCGGCAGGCGGGGGCGGTGGCTGCTGGTGCTCGGGGTCGTCGCACTCCGACCCGCAGAGGCGGGCCAGCCGACGGTTCGCCTGGTCGACGGCGTCGCGCAGCGAATCGCCAGAGTTCGGGTACAGCTCGTGCTCCACCCGCCGGAGACGGTCCTCCATCACTGAGACCCGCTGCATCATTCCGGGCCGCTCCACGACGCCAGGACGGCTCGGCTCGCCGTACCAGTCGTCCATGAAGGTGTTCATGCGCGCGCCGGTACGGGAAGCCGCCCGGCCGAGCCGCCACAGCGCCCCCACCACGCCCGCGACGATGGTGAACGCGCCGCCCCACATCACGACCGTCTCCAGCGCCGGGGTGTCGAACCACGTCATGGCGTTCCTCCTCCTACGCGGCCTTGGCGAAGGCGTCCTGTGCCCGGCGGGTGACCCCGGTGGGCTTCCACAGGCCGAAGTGCGCGGCCACGGCCATCACGAACGACACCAGCGTGAGCACGAGGGCGCTCCCGATGTCCCAGCCGGGCCCGCCGGCCGTGAGTTCCACGATGAAGCTCTCCACGGCCACGAGGGCCAGGAGGAGGACGGCCTTCGTCCCGGCGTGCGTCACGCGGGTGGTGACCAGGCCGACGATGACAGGCAGGACGAAGGAGATCAACAGCGCGTACCAGTAGGCCGCGTCGAGGGTGGTCGAGTTCATGAGCGGTGCCCTTTCTAGGCGGCGATGACGAATGCGTGCTTCTTGCCGAGCGCCGTGAGGCTGGTCATGCCGGGGGTGCCGTCGGCCGGCTGCCCCGGGCGACGGCCGCGGTAACCAAGCCGCTCCTGCCACAGGGTGTACGCGGTGAGCGTCGCCAGACCGAAGTGCCCGTCGCCGTACCGCTTCGCCAGCAGTCCCTCATCGATGAGGGCTGCTTCCACGATGCGCACGCCCGGGTACGAGACCGGCGTGCCCTTCCTGCCCGGGTCCGTACGGGCGGCGGCCACCAGGAGCGAGAGGTCCACGACCGGGTGCTGCGGCTCGGGCAGCGGCACCGGACCGGGCAGGCCCGGCAGCCGGTCCGCGACCCGGGCCCGCATGTCGTCCATGGCGAAGCCCAGCGGGTCCGGCTTGCCCGGCTGCCACTCCTTATGGCCGAGGACCGAGCCGGCGCCCCAGCCGTGCGCCCTGCACAGGGCCGCGCTCGCGCGCTCGATCGCCTCCAGCTGCACGTCGGGCCAAGGATCGCGGCCGTCGCCGCGGTTCTCGCACTCGAAGCCGTAGAAGTGGCGATTCCCGTCGACGCTCGCTTCGTCGTCGTTCGGCAGGCGGGTCTCTGCGATCACCGCGCGCAAGACGTCGGGGTCACCCAATCCGGCATGGTTGGCGCGCCCGTTGCCGACCAGGTGCACCGTGCCGCTCTTGGCGATCACGCCGTGGCACAGCGGCCCCGGCAGGCCCGTGTAGCCGTCGCGGCAGATCTGCACCGTCTGGGCCGTCCCGGACGTCACGGTGTGGTGGATCATCACCCCGTGCGATGGCCCCCACGGCCCCTTGTGGTTCCTGTTCCGCGTGCGCCAGGCCCCGACCTCCACGACGGTCAGGCCCTCTCCCCGCAGGGCGGACAGGATGCGCTCAGCGGCGAGCGGCGGCGCCATCACACACGCTCCGGCCAGTGCCAGGACCCGGCGACCTGCGCGCCGCAGTCGACCAGCACGGACCCGCCGGCCGCGAGCGGGTGGAAGAACGTGCCGGTCGGGTTCTGCACGGCGAGCCCTACGCGCCCGGGGTCGTCGGCGTCGACCTCGGTGATGAGCGAGGCACGGCACTGCGGCGGGAACGCTTGCGAGCCGTCGCTGCGCACGGGAGTGCCGTGCGAGACGTAGTGCACGATGCGGCCGACGGCCGCACTGGGTTGAGACATGGGTACCTCCAGCGGAGAGGGATCAGCGTGTCCGGACACTGTCCGGACATCGGTTGCGGACATGTCCGGACGCGTTTCTGGGCTCCGAGCCGTAGGGCTGTGACCTGGGCGGACATTGTCCGGACGATGTCCGGGCACGTCGTGTCCGTACGGGGCGGCGCCCTCTGGCCGGGGGCGGTCGGCGGGGTCATCCGTACAGCTCCACGATCACGATGCCCGGAGCGCCGTTGGTCCCGTTCGTAGTGAAGTTGTTGGTGGCGACCGCCCCCCCAGCGCCCGATCCGTACCCGCTCGGCGACGTGCCGGAGCCGTTGGTACGGCGCGGGTAGCCGCCAATGCCCAAGTGGGAGTCCCCACCTGCCCCGGAAAGGCACTCGGCGGCCGACAGGCGGAAGGAGCCGCCTCCGCCGCCACCGTTGACGACGATCTGGCCCACGCCGCCGGTCGCACCGGCCGAGCTTCCGGATGTGACGACCGCGGTCCCGGCCGCGAAACCACTGCTGCCCCCGGCGCCGCCCGGGCCGACCACCAGCGTGCCGAAGGAAGAGTTACCGCCGTTGCCACCGTTGGCGTTGGTGGCGCCTGCCCCGCCAGCGCCGCCAACGCCAACCGTGATGGGCACCGGGGCCGGGACATCCGTGACGCTCAGGATGGACTCGGCGTAGGCACCACCGGACGCGCCAGGACGGGCGATCAGTTGGCTGGCGGGTGCAGTAGCACCTTGGCCGCCTCCGCCGCCACCTTGCACCTGGACCCGGAGGCGGACCAGCCACGGGTAATCCGCAGGCGTGAAGGTGTACGACCCGGGCGCGTAGATGAGGCGCTCCCGCAACCCCATCGAGCCGGGCTTGAGGCAGAGCTTCCCGTCGCTGTCGGTCTGGAAGTACTCAGTACATACGGCGATCGGCCCCCCGCTGCCGCCGCCGAATGTGAAAACGCCGTCGTCCGTGCCGAACGTCGACGCGTTGCCCGGATTGGTCGACAGCTTGACGCTGATCGTCCCGGTTACCGGGTTGAACACGATGCCCTGCCCGGCATGAAGGAGCTGGGCGAGGTCGACACTCACGGCGAACGGAGCGCCCGACGAGCCGTTCCCCGTGACCTCGATCGCGCCCACGCCCTCCACGGCGCAGGAGCAACCGCCCTGGCATCCGCACCTGGCCATGCCTATCCCTGCCTCTCCTGTGTTTCGGCCCTGTCGTCTTGGCGGCCGTTGTTCGCGCACTCGCCCCGGCAGCGACCGGTGCACCCGCATGCCAGCTCCGCGAGCCGGGCCTGCCGTCCCGGTGGGGCCGTCAGGTCGATGTCGAAGTGCTGGCCGTCGACCCACCCCAGGCCGACGGGGCCGGCCAGCCCCCCGGCACCGGCCTGGGCTGCCCTGCCGAGCGCCCGCTGAGCTGACGTCATCGCGCGGACGGTCGGCTGCGCCGCGCGCTGTCCTGGAAGTGGGCTTGGGCTCACGGTGGATCTCCTACGAAGGGGTCGCCGATGGGAACGAGGGAGACGCCGACGCGCTCGCCGCTGGCGCGCCACTCGACATCGACGTCGGACAAGCGGTAAGGCTGCGACAGGCCCATGCACATGCCGGTCGCCGCGACGTCGATGCGGACGCCGGGCACCAGCTGACGGATCGACACTGGCGCGGTCGTCGCCAGGCCGGCGCCTTCCGGGATACGGAGCGACGTCGGCACCGGGTTGCGTCCGGCGTAGGAGGCGCGGGCGATCTGCCACAGGTCGTAGGCGGACAGGCCCTCGGCCTGGGTGCGGATGAGGTGATCGAGTCGCCCGTAGTACCCGCTGACGACGCCGGACACCCCGTACTGGCTGCCCGTGATGTCGTGGTCATCCTGGTTGGTGACCCACACCAGGGAGGCCGCGTTCGTACCGTCCCGCACGAGCTCCACGTCGCCGGCGAAGCTGTCGAGGGTGAGGCGGGCCTGTGCCGGGTCGGCGGTCGTCTGCGGGCGCCCGAGGATCAGGCCCCGGCCCACGGTCGTGTACTCCAAGCCGCGGGGCACCAGCTCGTCGTTCAGGATCTGGAGGATGGGGACGATCCAGATCTCGTTGTCCGCGGTGCCGTCCTTCTCGAAGCGGGCATCCACGCTGTCGTCGTCGCGGACGATGTAGTTCAGCATCCGTGGCCAGTCCGGCGATGACGCGTAAAGGCCGCCCTCCAGGTTCAGGCGGATGATCGTCTCCGCGATCTCCTGGATCGGGCCGACGTGCCGCGGGTCGGCCGGATTGGTGGACAGGTACCGCAGCAGGTTGGTGTTCACGATCCGCGCCAGCCACTCGGTGACGTCCCTGGCCTCGATCGTGAACCGGGTCCGGCTCTCCGTTACGCGCAACACCGGCCCCTGCCAGACCAACTCGCTATCACGGTAGATCGACAGCTCGTGCGCGAACGGCTCGACTTGCCCGAGCTGTTCGCAGCAGTCGGCGCCAGCCATCCCCTTGGCGATCGTGATGACCGCCTCTGAGGTGTCGTTGACCGTGCGGTTCCACGTGACCGACGTCAGCGCGCTCACCGTCGGGGAGTTGAACGGCAGGGAGCCGCCCCGCCAGTGGATGACGGCCCGGTACTCCTGGGCACAACCGAGGACGGCCATCAGCCCACATCCGATCGGGGAACGAGGAGCACCCGAGCGCGGGCGCCGGCGGCCGTCGTCGCCGACGTCGAGAGGATCTCGATACACACACCGGTCGGGCACGAGAACACCGGCCACTCGAAAGCCTGGCCGAGCGGTCCGTACAGAATCGGCGCGCTCGTCGAAGACCCCAGCGCCCCCTGGGGGCACTCCACCTCGGCGGTCTGCGTACGGCCGTCCACCGTCAGCGTCGAGCCGGCCGGGAGGTACGGAATCTGGATGTCAGTGCATGCCGCGCACGGGTCCGCGACGTCCATGCAGTCGCCGCCAAGTGGGTTCGCCCAGAAACGGACCACCAGGCGGCGCAGCGCGCTCCCGCCGGTCACCAGTTCCAGGACCGGCACGGCCTCCAGCCACTCCGGCTGATCCAGCGGGGAAAGAGCGACGACCGACCGGCGGAACTGAGCGGCGCCGGTCGGGTAACAGGGATCCACAGGCACCGGGGCCCGGATCGGCAGAGGCGGCGGCGGACACAGCGGATCTTCCAGACAGGGCGTCGCCTCTACGCAGTCCCCGTAGATCACGTCCGGGTCCAGCGTGACCAAGGTGCCACTGGAGAGAGTCACCCAGTCCGTGAGCGTCTGCAACGGCTCCCGATAGATCCACGGCACGGACGCGCCCAGCGTGAACGTCGCCTGCGCGATGATCCCCTCCGGCTCGTGCCGAACCGAGGTGACCTGCGGGCCACTGAGCAGCCCCACGCCGTACAGGTGGCGCAGCTCGCCGGTACCGTCGCCGGTCGGGCAACAGGCGAAGACGCCCAACTCCTCGCCGTTGCAGCCCCCCACGCACGGCGCGCCTCGGAGGGCCGACGCAAGCCACTCCAGCGCGTAGGCGAGGGCGCACTCGTCCAGGACCAGGAGCAGCACCGTGTACGTGATCTCCCGGTGCGAGCGGCGCGCCACCCCCAGCGCCGCGCCGTCGCCGACGAGCTGCACCGGGTCTCTCGAAAGCGTCGACTGTGAGAAGCCCACGGCATCCAGGCCCATCACCCCGAGGAACCGCGCACTCTCGGGGACGGCCGGGTCGTACCACGGCGCCGGGTCCGACACCGGGTCCACGTACTCGGGGTCGTCCAGGATCTCGGCGAGGTCCGGGCACGGGTTGCAGCCGGTCAGCAGGCAGGACTCCGCCGCGTACGCCGACGCCCGAGCCGAGTTGACGATCTCGGTACACCCGAAGTCCATGTAGTCATTGATCACGGTCAGACCCCTGTCGCTCGCGCGAGTTGGCCGTACAGGTGCTCGGCAAGGACGCGGGGGTCCTGCGCGTTCGTGGTGATGTTCCAGTTGTGCGTAACGTGCCGCTCGCTCGTCGGCGCCGCCTTGGCCGCGGGGCCAATCACGCCGCGCTGGGCGAGGAGCTTGAGCAGGCCGGACTTCTCCGCCAGCTCGACCGTCCGGGCCGGCCTGGTGAGCGGCAGAACCACCTCCTTGCCCGCCTCACCGATCAGCGCCGGCGTCGCGCTGGTGACGATGCCGCCGTTGGCGAACGGCAGCAGGTTCCGCACCGCCGACGGCAGACCGGACTTGATCCTCGAGACGATCCGGGCGCCGATGTTGCCCAGGGACGCCACGATCCGGCCCGGCAGCGTCGAGAACAGGCTGACCACGCTGGAGATCAGCGAGGACACAGCGGACCGGGCGGAGCCGATCGCGCTCCGGAAGGCCCCGGCGATCCGGGAGCCCACGGCACTCAGCGCGGACCCGATCCGGCCGGGCAGGCCGGTGAAGAACGACACGACCGACGAGCCGAAGGAGCGCGCCGCCGACAGCGCGGACGAGCCGGCCGACGTGAACGCCGACCGCAGCCGTCCGGGCAGCGCGGCCACCGCCGAGGCGATCCGGCCGGGCAGCTGCGAGAAGAACGACGCCGCCGACGACAGGAACGAAGTGATCGCCGACCGCGCCCGGTTGAAGGCGCCGGTGAAGGCGGCGACGATCCGGGAGCCGAGCGACGACAGGGCGCTGTAGATCCGCCCCGGCAGCACAGTGAAGATGTAGATCACGGCGGCTACGGCCGTGAGCAGGGCGATTCCGACAGCCGCGACGGCGTTCACGAAGAGATCGACCAGGAGGCCGGGCAGCGCGGCTAGACCGGCCAAGATCATCCCTGGCAGCCGGGTGAAGAAGCCGACGACGGTGTTGAAGCCGTTGACCAGGGTCGTTCCCAGCGAGACGAACAGATTCGTGAAGAACGTCCCGATGGTGGACGCCAGGGAGCCGAGGGCGGCGATGATCCGGCCCGGCAGGCCGACCACGAACGTCACTGCGGAGGCCAGCCCGGTGACCAGGCCGGCGACGACGCCGACCACGGCCTGGATGACCGGGACGACGGCGTTGATCACCAGCCACGAGGCGAACCCGGCCGCGATCGACAGCAGCGGGGCCAGCATCTGGATCGCGAGTACGACCAACGGAGCCAGCGCGGCGACCAGTTGGGCGATCGGCGGGAGCAGGGGCAGCAGCGCCTGGACGACCGCGTTGAAGGCGTCAACGATCGGCGGCAGAACGGGAAGCAGGGCGCCGACGAGCGCCTGGATCACCGGCACCAAGGCGGCTGCCACCTGGGTGAGCACGCCCGCCAGGGAGCTGAGCAGCGGGGCCAGCGAGGTGACCAGTTGGGCGAGCGCCTGACCGATTCCGGTCGCCAGCGGGGTCAGCGCGGTGACCAGCGATACGAAGGCCGCGGTGATCGGCGGCAAGATCGGCATAAGCGCGCCGACCAAAGCGGTAATAATCGGGGCAAAAGCGGCGGCCAGGGCCGTGAGGACGGGGGCCAGGGCCGTTGCGACGACGTTGACCAGCTGACCGACCAGGGGCAGCAGCGGAGCCAGCGCCTCGATCACGGCGGCGATCGACGCACCGAGCGGACCCAGCGACGGGCCGATCGCAGCGAAGGCGCCGGCCAGCGCACCGGCGACGGACTGGAGACTCGGAGCGATCGCAGCGAGCGCGGGACCGAGCGCGTTGACCAGGCCGACGATCGCGGGGCCCAGGGTCGAGAAGACGGGACCGAGGGCGGGCGCGATGGCACCGACCTGGGTGACCACGGCCGCGAGGATCGGACCGAGCTGAGCCGCGATCGTCGCGACTGTCTGGAACAGACCGGCGATCGCCGTCTGGCCAGAAGCCGAGTTGACGAACTCGGCGAACGACCGGGTGATCTCCTGGATGTTGCCGAGGAGCCCGCCGCCGGACACCTGCGCCGCCCCGAAGACGCCGGAGATGATCGAGCCGACGTTCCCGATGATGTCGCCGAGCTGCGCGAAGACGTTCAGCGCCTGGTCGACCCAGCGCACCGCGTCACCGCCC
Source organism: Streptomyces sp. A5-4 (assembly GCF_051131715.1). NCBI lineage: Bacteria > Bacillati > Actinomycetota > Actinomycetes > Kitasatosporales > Streptomycetaceae > Streptomyces > Streptomyces sp. A5-4. Next base: position 4,326,068 of record NZ_CP178591.1, read on the forward strand.
GAGGCGATCCGCTGGAGGAACGACCCGAACCGCTCACCGAGGCCCGAGATCCCTGACGCCAGCTCCGCGCCGAACCGGTCGGAGACGACGGCCGCAACTTGGAGGAACCCGGCCGTCAGCTTGTTTGTGGTGAGCGCCAGCCCGCCGACGGCCTGGTCAGCCGCGCCGAGGATGCTCGTGATGTTGCTGACGCCCTGCGCGCCCTTGAGATAGCCCGTGACCCCGAGCGCGGCACGCCCCCACCCGGCCGCGATGTTCGTCAGCCCGGACTGGAGCGGGCCCTTGAGCGCGCCGGCGACTGCGGTGATCTCGCCCTCAAGCTGCGAGAAGAACGCGTCTTGCACCGACTCGCGCAGTCCCTCGAATGCGGGCTTGAGCGCCCGAACCTCCCGCGCGGCGGACTGCGCCGCCGGAGACAGGTCTTCGAGGGACTTCTGGAACTCCTCGGCGGTGCCGGTGAGCGCCGCGCCGAACGCCTCCTGGACGCCCGACAGGGCGAGCTTCAGTGCGCCGAGGGCTGCCTGGAAGCCGAGGACGACCGCCGGGTACGCGGCGATGATGCCGATGGCGGGGGCGAGAGCCGCGCCCAGGGCGATGACGCCCTGCGCGGCACCCGCGGCGGCAATGCCGATCGCGCCGATCCGCAGCAGCCCGCCCAGCGCTCCGCTGACGCGCCCCGCGATGCCGCCGAGACCGGCCAGGGACCGCGAGAGCCGGTTGGTGTCGACGTCGACGCCGACCGTGACGTCCGGCGGGTTGTGGGCGCGAATCCGCGCGTCCAGGTCATCGAGATCCGGGACAACACGGATCGAGACCTCTTGGCCGGCGAGCAGGGCACGGATGCGCTCGAGGAACCCCGTCAGATCGGGGGCAACCGGGAGGTTGATGGACTCCAGCGACCGCAGGCCGGTCAGGAGCGCCGAGTCGAACCGGCTCAGGTCCGGCAGGACCGTGACGCTGACGGCCGCACGGTTCAGGCCGTTCTGGATGTTCCGGCGGATTGCCGTGCCGACGGTGCGGGTGCTGCGGTCGAGCGCCCGCTGAATGCGGATGCCGAGGTCCCGCGCGTCGGCGACCGCATCGGCGTCGTCAAGGACGATGCGGATGCGGCCGACGCCATAGTCCTCGTCCTCGGCCAAGGCAACCTCACGCGAAGCGGTGGTTGCCCGGCCCAAAACCAGCGGCGATGACCAGACTAGCTGGTGGGGAGGATGCCCTCCCAGGGGTGCAGTGCTACCCGACGCCGAGGCGGGCGTCTTCGGCCGCGAGCCGGTCCGCCATGGCGAGCGCCTGGCCCTGGTCCATCCTCATGGCAGGGGGCCTGATCCGGCGGCCCTGCTGGGCGTAGCCCTTGGGCGGCGCCCACAGCTTGGCCCGGTTCCGCGCCCGCTCGTTGTCGTCCTCGGCCGCCGCGTCCATGGATGCCTCGGCGGCGCTGAGCATGACCCTCAGCGGCCACGCGTGGACATCGACCCCCTGGAGCGCGAGCCCGCCTTCCCAGGCGTCCCAGGACTCGGCGATGCTGGCGCAGAGGCGTTGGACGACGTAGGAGGGCGCTGGCCGCCTCCGTACAGCTCAACGACCCACTCCAGCAGCTCGACCAGGACGCGGTCGGGCAGCCTCATCCCGGCGTCGATGACCTCCGCGTTCTTCCGGGCGCCGGCCGCCTCGTGGGCCGCTTCCGGTTCGCGGTGGGAGCTGACGACCTTCTGGCCGACGCGGACATCCCAGCGGGCGAACTGCTCCGCCGAGTCCGGCAGCATCAGGTTCGCGAGGAACACCCGGAGCGACTGAGTCGTCTCTTTGACCGCCGACAGGTCGACGCTGCTCATGTCGGTCAGGTCGATGTTCAGCCGCTTCGACGTCTCCTGAATCCGGCTGTAGTTGTCCAGGAACTGGTCGCCCATGACTTCGGGCTGGAACTGCAAGACCACGTCGCCGATCTCGGCCTCGTGGGGTGTCGTGTTGAGCGCGAACTGCTTCTTGGCCACGGTGAAGCCCTTCTCTTCCCGCGCGGATGCCCGGCCCACAACCAGCGGCGTACGGCGAAGGGTAGAGCACGCGCGACACCGCTGATCTGGGCGACCGGGCCCCCGCCGCCGACAGTGGGGGCCCGGCCTTTCCTGGTCAGCGGCCTTGTCTCAGGGCGCGGGCCAGGAAGTTGTTCGCCCGCGTCCCGGGGTGCCGCACGTAGGCGGCGAACACCTCGCGGCCACGGACCTCGAACCGCAGCACCTTCGCGCGGCGCGGGCGGATGATGTGCGGCCGGGTGCCGTCGAGGACGAACCGGGTCGCCGGGTGGTCGCAGACGATGACGCCCTGGAGCCCCTGGGGCCCGTTCTCGACCTTCCACGTGATGTAGCGGCCCATCGTCCCGGGCGCCTCGCGCTCGGCGATCCGGGCGGTCCGCTGCGTCCGGTCGGCGAGCCGGCGCGCGACGACGCCGTTCCGCAGCCGCAGCGTCCGGGCGATCCGGCCCGGGTCGATCCTCACCTCAACAGGCATCGCACCTCCCTATGGGCGCAGCAGGGCGTACTTCTCGCCCCGGGCGTTCGTCTCGACCTCGGGGGTCTCCACATCGGTCGGCGTGATGTCCGAGTAGTCGTACGCCCGGACGTCCAGGTCGCCGTCCTCCTCCCACATCCGGTGAAGGCGCGGGATCAACTCGCTGATCTTCACGGCGACTCCTCGTCGTCAGTACAGACACCGCAGCCGGGGAGTGCCACGGTGACCCGCTGCTCCAGGCCGACGCAGCCGCCCTCGGGGCCGACGGTGCGCTGGATGCCCATGACGAAGCGCCGGCCGCGCCGCCGCTGCTCGGTGCCGGGCAGGCAGCACAGCAGCGCGTTGTAGACCGTGACCATGTCGACGTGGAGGGCCTGCGCCGCCGCGCCCAGGTCGGTGCACGAGGGCGGGCAGCCGTTTTCGCTGAACGTCGGGGCGCAGCGCAGCAGCGTGACCAGCAGCTCCAGCGCGGTGACCGGAGGCGGCAGGCAGCCGCGTACGCCTTGCACGACGCGGGCCTCCGTGGGGAAGTCGGCGTCGGTCGACGGGTAGATGCGGACCACGGACACGGTGAGCTGCCCGCCGGACGCCTCTTCGCTGCACGGGTCGTCGCAGGTGTCCCACGCCGGCTGTCCCGGCACGACGCAGGCCCGGCAGGACGGGCAGCCGGGCTGACCGTCGACCTGGTCCGCGGTACGGTCCAGCGCGACGCACACGCAGCCGAGGACCGCCTCGGTCAGCTCGTGGATCGCCAGCGGGGTCAGGGCCATTGCTGCATCCTCGGCCTCTTGAAGTCCGGCGAGTACACCCGGCTCGGGCTCGTCAGCCGGTACGGGTTCACCATCGCCAACCACATGTCAGCCATGGGCAGCCCGGTCCGCCCCTCGCTGTAGATCAGCGTCGGGTCGGGCAGTTCCATCTCTACGCCCTGGCGGACCATCCTCGTCACGTTGCGGTTCGCCTTGCAGCCGCAGGACCCGCCCGGCGCGCACCCCTTCATCAGGTGGCACGTCAGCTCGGACACAGCGGCGATAGCGGCAGCGTCGAGCGGCAGACCCCACCGGTACGTCACGGTGAACGTTCCCGACTCCCCGGGCGGCGCGGCCATGTCCTGGCAGTCCGGCCAGCACTCGCCGTCGGTCCGCACGAGCTTGCCCGGGGCGTCGACCCGGTACGCCTCCGGGACCAGGACCTCCCCGTCGACGTCCACGCTGACGATGTCGTACACCGGCCCCGGCAGGTACACCTCGCACAGCTCACCGCATGAGCAGTCCGACTTGCAGCCGCACGTCGAGGCGTTGCGCCACGCCCCGTCGACGCCGATGTACGGAATCCACGGCCCGGTGCCGGCCCCGGCCTGGAAGCTGACGACCGTGGACTCCAGGCACGACCGGCGGCAGGGCCGCACCGTGACCGGGCACGGGCCCCAGCGGCGCCCGGACAGTCCCCACAGGATGGTCGACGCCACGCGGGTCCAGCGCTCGACCGCTTCCTCCTCCATGCCCTCCGGGATGTCGCAGCACAGTTCGGTGGGCCACGCCGAGCACGGGCCGATTTGGAGCGCCATCAGCGCCTCCCCGGCGTCTCGTAGGGGCTCGGCTGGAAGTACGCCTGCCGGATGTGGCCGCCGACCATGCCGTGTGTGAACGCATCCGGCATGGTCGACAGGAACGGCCCGTGCGGAAACCGGGGACCGCGGTGCATGACCTTCACGTCCTCGATCCGGTCTCCTTGCAGGTCGGCCAGGTTGGCGTACAAGGTCCGCTTGTGCACCACTGCCAGGCGCCGCCCGACGTCCAGCGCCTTGAGCATCCCCGTCTTGTCGACGGGCAGCGGTACGTGCAGCTCGAACGACAGCGGGTCAGTGTGCCCCAGCTCGGCGAGGAGTTCCCGCGTCTTACGCATCCCGGCGAGGTACGGCCCGGACGCCCGAGCCGCGTAGTACGTCTCCACCTCCCGCACCGGGCCGCGGTTCAGCACCGGCATGTCCGCCTGCCGCTGCATGACGAAAAAGTCGTCGTTCATCAGCAGGAACCGTTCGGACACTTCCGGGTGCTCGCACGCGGCCCGCACCGCGACGGTGGTGTTCGCGTACTTCGTCCCGGCCTGCCGGGTCGGGATGTGCCCAACGTCCCGCAGCCACGCGGGCCGGAAGCCCACGATCCACACCCGCCGGTGCGGAAGGTTCGCCGTCCACGTCCGCAGCGCATATCGAAGCTGCTCGTTGACGGCGACCTCCCGCACGGGGACGACCAGGTCGGGCGCATCCATCGTCAGGACGCCAGGCACAGGCCGCCGGTGACCGGGGTGTACTCGCAGACCGGCTCGGGCGGCGGGGTCGTCGTGACGAATGTCCGGCGGTGGCAAGTCGCGCCGAGCGGAGTGAGGAGCGGGCCGGCGGTTCCGGCCGCGTTGATCGGCATGACGTCGTACGGGCCGGTGCCCCAGCCGCCGCCCGCCCGGGTGTTGCCTGTCAGCGTGAGCGTCGCGGCCTCCGAGCCGACCTCCAGGTCGCCGAGCTGGCCGTTGGACACCCACGGCAGCAGGAAGTAGATCCACGCGCCTTCGCTCGCGCCCTCGGCGGCACAGGCGTCCGCGCCCAGGACCTCCGCCCACAGCTCGATCGCGAAGCCCGAGTTGCACTGCACCGAGCAGTCGTCGTAGCCGATCGGCTCGCCGTTGAAGCCGTACACGACGGGGTTACCTGTGGTGATCTCGATGAACTCGGGGCTGACGGAGAAGAACGACAGCTCAAGGTCGAACCCTCGGAACGAGGGGCAGCCGCGCTTGAATCCGCAGATCCGGCCGTTCGCGGCCTTGTACTCGACGTCCTCGCCCTCCTCCACGTTGGGGTTCATCCCGAGGGTGGCGAAGCAGTCGAACACGAATCCGTTGTCGACGCCACAGACGGGGCGGCCACAGCCGTCGACCCGGGTGACTCGGATGGTGTCCGCGTTGGCGATCAGGGGACAGGGCACTGTGGGCCTCCAACAGTCCGGCGTGTTGGTCGGCCCGGCCCACAACCAGCGGCGACAGCAACAGCATAGCCGTGCACATCCGCGTGCTTCCGGGGCTCACGCCAGGGTGCGGTGCCGTCGGGAAGGTCCCGGGCTGCACCGCGAGCTGGCGTAGCGGCGGCGGGTCGCCTACTCGACAGGCGGCTGCTCGTCGTCGCGTTCGGGAGGCGGCACCCGCTGGCGGACTGTCCGGGCGGCGGTGTGGGTCCGGCCGCTGGCGAGGACTCGGACGGCATCGACCCACGCCGCCAGTTCGGCGCGGGACTGGTCGGCGAGGATCTGGCTTCGGGCGCGTGCCGCTGCGGATTCTCGGGCGCGGTGAGGGCCGTCGCGGTGGAGGTCCTGGATTGCTGCCGCCCAGGCGTGGACGTTGGACCGGTCGATGAACTGGCCGGCGTCCCCGAGCGCTTCCCGGAGGCCGGGGGTGGGGTGGGCGATGACCGGGATACCGGAGGCGAGGGCTTCCACGGCCGCCATGCCGAAACTCTCGTAGATGCTGGGCATCAGCAGTACCCGCGTCCGGGCCCATACGTCGCCGCGCATGTCCGAGGTCTGGCCGATGACCCTCATGTTTGGCAGGACCGGGCGGCGGATCTGTTCTCCGTGCGCACCGATGACGCCGAGGAACGGCAGACGGCGAAGAAGGCCGGCGGCTCCCCGCCAGGTGTCCACGCCCTTGTGCCGGTTGAGATTGACCAGTGTGACGTGGGTGCCCGTGATCGGGGTTCGGTGCTCTTCGGGGATCACTGGTGGGTGGATCACGAGCGACCGGGCCGGGTCGATCTGGGGGTAGCGGAAGGCCAGGGACTTCAGCACCCACTCGGTGTTGAAGACGCACAGGTCCGGGCTGAGTTTCAGGGCGGGCTGGTCGTGGTCGTTGTGCAGCAGCAGCACAGACTGGGCGCCCACGTGCTTGGACAGGGCGACCGCGCGGGATGCGAAGTGGTGGTGCGTGACCAGGGTCGTCGGCTGCATGCGGCGGATCAGTGCTTCCGCCTGGGGCGTATCGAGCTGGGCGTAGGGGACGCCGTCAACGTCCCAGACGGGGGGCGCCTCGTGCATCTCGGAGCACACCACCAGGACGTCGGTGCCCGCGTCGCGTAGGGCCCGCATCATCGTGTGGAGCATCGTCTCCGACCCGGCGCGCCGGTAGGGCACCCCGTAGTGCACCCATGCCACGACGGCCGCCGCCGTCGGCATCGCGGGGATGACCGCGCGGGCTGTGGTGGCGGGGCGGCGCTGGGGGCGGGGCCTGGTGGTGGGGCGCGGGACCAGGCTCGCGCACGCCTCCTCGAAGCTGCGGAGGCTGCCCGCGTAGTCCAGGGCCTCGGTGTGGGCGCAGGCTCGCGCGGAGGCTTCCGCGTAGGCGGCTGGCTGGGACAGGCGCCGGATTTCATGCACCCACCGGGAAGTGTCCTCCCGCGCGATGTACGTCGCGGCGCTGCCGAGTGCCTCCCGCATCCCGGGCAGAGGCGAGGCGAGGACGGGGATGCCGGACAGCATCGCCTCGACGCCTGCGCGGCCGTAGGACTCCGTGGCTGAGGGCATGAGCAGGATGCGGGTGCGGGTGTACAGCTGCCGGGGGTCGGTCCGGTCGGCCAGCTCGACATTGCCGGGCATCGGCGGGTCGTCACGTCGTGGGGTCCGTACGACGAGGAACCGGCTGCCGGGCATCAGGCCGGCGACCTGGGCGACCACATCGGCGCCCTTCGCCGCCGTCGAGCCGTTCAGGGTCACCAGCGCGCCGGGGGTGGTGCGGTAGCGGTCCGGGTTGATCGGCGGCGGTAGCACGATCGAACGGCCGTGGTAGGCCGGGTAGTGGGCGCGGCATGCGCGGGAGGGGAACCAGGCCAGGGCAGCCCGTCCGAGGTCCCGGTTCTCGGACATGCCGTGCACCATCAGCAGGTGCGGCACACGGGGCAGCTGTGCCGTGATTTTCGCTGCGCGCCGGTCCCCGTGGTGGGAGATGAGCACTTCTGGCTGTGTGAGGTGGGCGGCGGCCCGCCAGTACCGCAGCGGCCACACCTTCACGCTGTCCACGGTGCGCGGTTCGCCGGGTTCCTTCGTGGTGGTCACGACCGCGACAGCATGGCCGGCAGCGGCCAGGTGCTGGACGTACTCGCGGGTCGTGACGAGGGCGCCCGTACGGGGCTCCCAGCACGGGACGACTATCAGGACGCGCATGCTCAACAGCGGGCGGGGGCAGCGACTTGGCTGCTGACCCCGCCGTCAGCGCAGGGGATGGGCTCGACCGGCATCTCACGCCTCCGGGTGGGCCTGGCGCCGGTGCGCATCCCTGCCACGGGTTGTCGTGAAGTCGCGGTCGCAGATCCCGCACTCGAACGACTCGCCTTCTTCGTCCCGTTCGGGCTCCGAGTCACCTCGGTCGCTCGCCGACCCGTCATCGAGTGGGGTCGAGTCCGGGCCGTACGACTCTTCGGGCAGCTCGGGCAACGGCTCTCCTGCCGTGGTCTCCTGCTCCGGGAGCGACCCGCCGGTGAAGCCTTCAGGGGTGGCCACGCCGAGGAGCACCGCCTCCTGGTCCTCGTCGGGCGAGACGTAGCGGTGGCCGTCCACAGTCGCACCGATCATCAGGGGCTCGGGCACTTCGGTGAACAGGCCGTCGGGCACGGCGAACACCGACGTGCTCACGGTGCGGACCTTCGGGGTCTGGGCGACCGCCCAGCGGGCGAAGTCGACGCGACGCTCGGGGGCCGGCTGGACGTGGATGAAGTCGGTCACGGGCTAGTCACCACCTGGATAGCGCAGACGAAGCAGGTCGTAGCGACGACGTACGTCCGCTCAACGAGGACGCGCCTGTCGTTAGTGCGCGTATTGACGGAGGCACTGGGCCGGTCCGGCACGGTCATGGTCGGGCCACGGCGGATGACGACCGGGCCGGTGATGTAGAGCCAGGCCGTGCCGGGGTCGGCGGGCAGGTTCCCGGGGCCCGTGTTCATGGCGGAGTATCCCGCGCCGGTGATCGCGCAATTTCCGACCAGGGTGCGCAGATTGCCGCTGGCCGGATCCTCGCGGACGAGGTTGCAGCAGCCGAGAAGCGCGGCGACCCCGGCCGGGACATGAAGGACGCCCCGGCCGCCGTACTGCTCGGCCAGACAGCCTTCCAGGGCGGCGACGCCCTGGGCGATGTCCACCGGGCCGGCGTCTGGGGTGAGGTCGGCCGCAGTCATGGCGAGCGTGTCGGACCAGAACCCGGCCTCGACGGCGGCCTGTTCGCCGAGCGCGAGAGACGCCTCGGCGTGGGTGCGGGCCTCCGCGTAGGACCAGCCCATGGTGGAGCACTCGGCCCCGGCGTAGACGGTGATCGGGTCAGCGTGCTCGCTGGTCGGGCGGCAGAACTCCTTCAGCAGCGCGCCAGGGGACTCTTCACCGGGTGACTCGTCGCTGAGGCACGGGTCGCGCCAGACGTTGACCGGGCAGCACCCCAGGGAGAGCCACTCGACGCCGAGGAGTTCGTGGACGTCATCGACGTCTTGGATGTCGGCACAGGCGCCGAGGATCCCGTGGGGCAGGGGTTCGCCCGGGATCGGCTCGACGCGCTTCCTCATGCCCGCCATCGCTCGCCTCCATTCTCAAACTGGGGTGTGCCGGGCCCGTTTCAGGTCAGGGGCCCGGCACGCCGGGGGCGGGATGGGTCAGGCGATCGGGCAGGTGAGGGCCGTATGGCCGCCAGTGGCGCCGGACGGGCAGACCGGGATCGTGATGACGCGAGTGTCGACCGACCTGTCGACCAGCGCGACACACTCCTCCGCGAAGAGGGCGGTGTAGTCGTTGGTCGAGAACTTGGTCGAGTCGTGGATGACGCCCAAGTTGACCTCCTCCCCACGGCCGATCTGGAGCGAGCCGGCCGGGTACATCAGGACCCGCATGCTCGTAGGCCAGTCAGTCGCGGCGGTCGGCCCGCCGATGTCCGTCGGGACGGCGGGGGCGAGGCTGCGGGCCCACTGCACGCGGACACCGAGCCGGCCGAAAGCATCCTGGATGCAGCCAGGGTCGATGTCGCAGACGTCCTTGCCGTTCTGGCGGGCGATGTCGGCGAGGAAGAGATTCCTGCTCCACCAGGGGAAGACGACTTCGAGCGCGGTCGTCTCGCACAGGGAGTGCCGCTCGATCATGTCGGCGGCCTGGAGGGCGATCGCCGAGTAGACGGCGGACAGCGCGCCAAAGGTGGCGGGCAGGACGACCGGCGTCGCCGCGGCGACAGCCTCCTGGAACAGCACGGTCCGCACGCGGATCTCGTGCGCCACCATGGCGTTGCGGAGGTACCAGCCGACCAGCTCCGGAAAGTGGCGCTGCGTCAGAATGCCAGCCTCCAGACACACTCCGACCGCATCGCAGCGGACCTCGACGGGCGCCGGGCATGGAATCTGGAAGCACGGCTTCGTCGCACCGCTGATGTCGTCGGCCTCGGTGTGCACCCACGTCATCGAGGAGACGTCGAGGCTCAGCGGCTTGTAGTAGCGCAGGCCACCTCGGGCGAGCTGGATCTCGGGGGCGTCCCACAGCATGTCGGGGCACGCCGTGTCGGTCAGCTCGTAGACCGTCTCGGACGGTGCGCACCAGCCGCCGGACGCGACGAGGTCCTGCTGCGGCAGGCGCCGCTGGCTGGACGCGTGGAGGGCGACGGTCGTGCCCTCCGGGGCCGAGCTGGAGTCGGTGACGATCAGGTCCTCGGGGTACGGGTGCCGGTAGCTGATCACCTGCCCCACGCCGCCACCAGCGGTCTTGAGCGCATTCGCGCGGCTGATGATGCCCGCGGTGATGCCGTCGAAGTTCAGCGGCTGGCCCGGGGCGTAGCCGGGGACGTCGACCGCCGCGGTGATGCTGGTGCCCGGGGCCGGCGGCTCCGGGAGGACACGGGGCTGGCGGCGGCGGACGCCGGACAGGTTGAGCGCGGGGCGGGTGGCGATGGCGGCCGTGACCTTCTCCGGCTCGGGGGCCGGCTCCTCAACAGCGGCGGCGGTCTCTTCGCCCTCGGCGGTCTCAGCGGTCTCGGCGGCTTCGGCTGCGGCGTCCTTGCCGCGTACCTGGGCGGCGAGGGAGTCGATTTCGGCGGCGGCCTGCTCGGCTGCCTCGCGGCGGCTGCCCATCTCGGTGCGGATCGAGTCGACGCACGTCGCCAGGGACCGCAGCGATTCGAGGTCCTTGGTCGTGACGGTCGTGCTCTGGGACTTCGCGTCGAACGCCTCGACGGCGCCGGCGAGAGCTTCGTTCAGCTCATCGTCGGTGAGGGCGGAAACGTCCTCGGGGATCTCGAAAGATTCGGCCATGGCCTGGCACTCCTGTGATCGATCGGGAGTGTCCAGGCCCAAAACCATCAGACGCTGACGCCTAGCATAGCCAGACGTCAGCGCCCGTGACCCGCGCCTACTTGGCGGCGGCCGGGGTTGCCTCGCCGTCCTTGGCCTTCTCGCGGACGACGCTGCCCTCGTACCGCTTGGATACCGCCTTCGCCGTGGCCTGGGACGCGGAGGTGAACAGGACCTTCCCGTCACCGCCGTTGGCGACGACCTCGAACTGCTGCTTCTTCTTGTTGCAGGCGCAATCCATCAGGCGTCCCCTTCCGTGGCGGTGGTGGTGTGGCCGGCCGCGATCTCCTCGCGGGCCGGAGCGATGACCGACGCGGCGAGCCGCGCGGCCTCCTCCTTGGCGGCTTCCTGCTGCTCCTGGTGGCGGTCCATGGCCGTCACGAGGACTTCAAGGAACGGCACGCTGGTGAGCAGCGCCGCCGCGATGGCGTCGACGTCCTTGTTCGCGACGGGCCGACGTCCGGACATGTCCGCGAGGCTGTCCGGACGGTGTCCGCGCTGCTCAGAGACGGTTCGGGCCGACGTGTCCGCCGAGTTGTCCGCACTGTCCGGGACAACGTCCGGACTCTGTCCGGACATGTCCGGGGCGAGGAGCGCACCGGCCGCCGACGCCGCCAGGGCGAGGTTCGACCGCTCGGCCACCGCGGTGGCGAGGAGCGGCGACGAGTGCCCCGGCACCGGCACCGAGAGGACCGCGCGGAGCTGCCACTGACCCTTGGGGCCCTGCTTCATGTGGTAGCTCGGCTGCGTCGCCTGGAAGACGGCACGGTCCCACTCGGAGAGCCAGGGACCGGCCGCGCCGGAGAACCACAGTCCGCCCGCGTTCTGGCTGACCGTCACGATTCCCGCGACCGTCCGCGAATCATCGAACTGACAGGCTGCGCTTTCGCACTCGGCGCCGTCGCGGTGGTGGCCCACGTTCATGGTGAACGCGCCCGCCTTCACGAACGAGCCGTCGTCCAGCTTGAAGCGGGCCCGCAGGAAGTGCGTCAGGTCGAGCTTGCCCAGCGACTCGATCGTGAGCTTGCGGCCCGGGTATCCGGCGTGCGGCTCCCCGGCCTGTGCCACCCAGCCGTAGACCCGGCCGTCGGCGTAGTGCACGCCGCCGGAGCCGGGCGGCAGATCCTCGGCGGTGGGCTCCTGGAACCAGGCGGCGGGCATCGGGTCGGTGTCCTGCATCGCGGTCCACGCCGAGGCGACCAGGTCCCGCATGGACGCCGTCTCGTCGTCGCTGTCCGCCGCGGCGACGTCGGGTTCGTCGGCGGCCACCACGGACATGTCGGTGGACGGGCCGACATACAGGCCGCGTGCGAGGCGGACGATGTGACCGGCCTTCGCCGCCTTCGCAAGGTGGTTGCGCGCGGTCGCCATCTTGATGCGCAGTCCTCGGGCGACGTCGCGGGCACCGACCGGGGCCGGGGCCGACCGTACGAAGTTCACGACCTTCTGCTGCGCCGCGCTCGGGGCGGCCGACGCCCACCACTCGTCATCCTCTTCGACGGGAGGCTCGTCAGGCTGGACGTCCAGCACGATGCGCGCCTGGTCGTAAGCGGGCATCGCTACCAGGGTCGCGCCGCGCAGCCGGGCCCGGGTGATCCGCATGAGGAGGTCGCCGGACGACTCGCTGTGCACGACGGTGCCCTGGCCCTGGTCGTCGCGGTCACCGGCCGCCGCGGTGAGGGTGCCAGCGTGGCCGAGGGCGGCCCGGATGGCGTCTGCGGGCACCCGGCCGTTCTTGTCGGTGATGAGCTGCACGCCGGATGCCTTGCGGGACAGGGCGTCACCGGAAGCGGTCCACTCGGTGGTGGCGGTCGAGGTCAGCGACCAGGAGCCGTCATCCATGCGGAACAGCGACGCCGACGGCAGCGACGCGAGGAGCAGCACCGCGCCCTCGTCTTCCTCCTCGCGGGGGGAGCGGTCCACGAACTCCACGCTGACGTCGTCCAGGTCGACGGAGATCCCGAGGGGCGCCTGCTCCTCCAGCAGCATGATGGCGTCGGAGCCGGCCGCCAGACCCGGGTAGAGCACCCCGCTCCCGGTGATCCGGTCACCGGCGCGGCCGATGGTCTGGATGGACCCGGCGAGTTCCGCGCCCTGGTGGCCCATAAGCATTTCGTCGGCGTACTGGAGCGGCCACGGCCCGGCGCCGGACCAGTACAGCGACCCGGGCCGGAACACGCGGCCGTCGCCGGTCTCGGTGTCCTCGAAGGCCAGGGCCGTTGCGTCGGGCGTCGACCAGGCGCGGGCGGCCAGGCCGGTGGTCGTGAACTCGTCTTCGTCCATCGTGGTTGCCTCCTCTTCCCCGCCGAGCGGGATGTCGGTGTGCTCGCCGGCGAACGCGACCCGCAGCCGGTCGAACTTGATCGGGCCGAGGCGCTGGTTCATCGCGGTCAGTAGGGACGGGCTGCGGGTATACGCGGCGCACACGTGCGACTGCCACGGCGAATGCTGCGTCGGCAGGTCGGGCTGCCGACGCATCTCCTCCAGCGCGTACGTCGCCGCCCAGCGGGCTGTCTCGAGCCTCGGGGTGTCCGGGGAGCTGTCGCGGTCGTCGCCGACGGACCACACCCAACACGGGTCCTCACCATCGGCGTTCCACTGGTTCGCACCGAACGCCCGCGCGAGGATCGGTTCGCCGAGGTCCGGGGCGCGGGAGCGGAGGGCGGCGATCAGGTCGGCGCGGTGCTCCTCGTCCCAGTCCGCGCCCTCACCCAGGTAGAAGAGGGTCAGGTGCAGCTCGTGGGCCGGTTCGGAGCCGCTGGCGTGGAGGGCCAGGCGCTCGGCGTCCTCCTCGCTGGGCATCAGGGCGATCATCGCGCCCGTATGGCCGCCAGCGGCGGTCACGGACTGAGCTTCCACGGCGTTCTCCTCAGAATCCAAGGCGTCGGTGCGCGGTGCATCCTTCGCTTCGTTGGCTGCGGCCCGCAGCTCGGGTGCGACCGCAAGGCGGCAGCGGCAGCTGATGACGAGGGCGGCCGGGGCCGACGGGTCACCGGGGGTGGCCATCTCGACGCCGCCGACATCGAACGGCTCGGCCAAGAGCCGGATCTGACCGTCCGCCTGGTCGTGGGCGGTGCGGACCTTCGAGTCGTGCCGGGTGACCCACTGCTTCACCAGGGGCCGGTCGGGGCCGGTCACGGCCTGCGCGGCGGCGAGGGTGGACGTGTTCCACGCGCGGGACGCCTCGGTCTGGGCGATGCGCTGCTCCCGCACGGGGCCCAGGTGGGCGCCCTCGCGGGTGAAGGCGGCGCGCAGCCGGGCACGGAGCTGGCCGATGTCCTCTCCGGCTTCGACGCCGGCCGCGAGTTCGGCGCGGGCGGCGTCGGCCAGGCGGTCGCCGACCGCGCGTAGTAGGTGCTCGGTCGTTTCGACGTACTGGCCCAGGCCCTCGGGGAGGGTGCCGTCGTCGTATCGGTCGGGGAGGTCGTCCCAGCCTTCGGGGAGTTCACCGCCGACGTCCTCGGCCGCCGCGGTGGCTGCGGTCTCGGCGGTGCCCAGGAGGCGGCGCACCAGGCTGCGGGTGCGGTTGCCCCACACGCGGGCGATCCGGCCGACGGAGAAGCGGGCGGCGACCAGCTCGGTCGCGGCCTGGACGGCGTCGGCGAACTCGTCGGCGGTCTCGGTGAGGGCCAGGGCGACGGCTTCGGCGAAGTCGCGTTCGGCCTGGTCGAGCTGGCGGTTACGGTCCGGCACGGTCGATCCTCCTTGCCGGGAGCGGGCTGGTCGGGTCCTCACAGATCTCACACCACGTCAGGGCGCCCGCTGTGGCGACACCTTCTGAGGTGAGCAGGAGCAGGTCAGCGGTGATGCTGGTCCACGCTCGGCAGTCACCGCACCACGCTTCCCGCGTCGTTCCGGGGTGCAGGGCGAGCCCGCTGGTGTCCTCTATCTCGGCGCTGTACCGGCCGGGCGGGGGTGTCATGCCGCTGTCCCGACACAGGAGGTGAGCACGGTGGGCACGAGCCGGTATTCGTGCTCGACTCCGGCGGCGATCAGCTCGCGGGCGTAGCTGTCGAGGGATGCGGTCAGGCACTCGGGGTCGAGGCCGTAGCGTCCGGCGATCTCACCGGCCCGGGACCAGGCGCCATCGAGGAGGCGCCATTGCTCGACCTGGGTGGCGTCGACCGGCAGGAGCGTGTGCAGGCGTGCCGATTCGATCTCGCGGGACTTGGCGCGTTCGCTGCGGGGGCAGGCGGGGGTCTTGCGCAGCTTGTCCCCGGCTGCGGTCAGTGCACCCCAGATCAGGCCGTCAGCGGCGGCGAGGAGGCCGTCGCCGGGGCCGGCCGAGGCGGCGAGGGTGTCCGGTGGGCCTTCGGACTCGTCCACGGGCAGTTCGGGCGGGGTGGGCGGTGTGTCCTCGTTGGTGTTCTCGTCGTCGCCGGTGTCCGCCGGGGGCGGGTTGCGGCGGGCGACTTCTGCCGCGTCGGGGGCGTCGGACTGATCGAATCCGGTCTCGCGGCGCAGCGCGGCGTCCGAGATGACACCTCGGTCGTGGGCCTGGAGGGCGGTCTCCGAGCGGTTGGTGCGCACGCGCAGGGGGCTGGTGTCGTACCAGACGAGCCAGCGGTGCCAGTCGGGATCGTTCTCGGCTTCGAGGATGGGGCGCAGCCACTGCTGTGTGAGGGCGTACGACACCGTGGCGAGCTTCGGTTCGATGCCGAGGCGGATCGCCTCCGAGGTCAACGCCCAGGCGCCCCAGTGGTTGACGTCGCCGAGGCCGAGCAGGATCTCGGCGGGGATCTCCAGGCCGGTCGCGAAGCGGCGGATGGCCTCTTCCCGCAGCTTGATGGCCAGGTCATCGAATTCGCTCTCGAACTTGAGGTGCTTGAACTCGGCGATGACGTCGGCGGGCACTTCGAGGATGATCGGCACCGTCGCGGCGGCCGACTCGGGGTCGCGGATCGCGGTCTCGGCGATCTGCATGAACACTTCGAGCAGGTCGTCTTCCGCGCCGCCCTGGGTGTTGTTCGTCGGGAAGCGCGTGCCCTTGGGGACGAGGAGCAGCCCTCGGCCGGTGATGCGGGATCGGGCGATGGCCTTTACGGCCGCGTTGAGGAGCAGCAGTTCCTCCAGCAGTTCCATGCTGGAGCGGACGGGGCTGTCGGCTTCGATGGCACGCTCGGGGTCGGGTTCCCACACGCGGATCGCCACGGGCCCCTCGGGGTCCATGCCTTCGGGGTCGCCTTCGGGGATCGGGACGTCTTCGCCGTCGATCTCGGCCATCAGCTTCCCGGACTGCTGCTTGACCTCCTTCACCGACAGGACGCGCCAGTCGTGCCCGTCCTCGGGGCTGTACGGGGACAGGACTTGGTCGTTGGGGCGTACGACGATCCAGCCCTCGCCGGGGACGGTCAGGTGCCGGCCGAAGGAGCCGAGCATCTTCGACTGGCCGTCGGGGCCGCCCGCGATCTGCGAGACGATCTCGTGCGCCCGGTGGCCGGTGGGAGCGGGCTCGATCGTGCCGTCGTCGGCGCGGCGGCCGGCGAACAGGCGGGCCCCGGACATGGCGTTGCCGATCCAGGAGGCGGCGAACCGCACCTCGGGGATCTGGTGGTACATGTCGTAGGCGCGGCCCTGCCACGACTGGTCTCCCGCGCCCCGGCCACGGATCTTGCGGGCGGTGTACCTGGACGCTGATGCCGTGATGGCACGACGCGTCATCAGGCGTCGTCCTTGCGGGAGTCGTCCCAGCGGTTGAGGAGAGCGGCGGCGCCGGCGACGGCCAGCCACTCGACGCCGTGGACGAGGACCGGGGTGCCGTGCCAGGTGTCGGTGACGAGGAGCCAGGTCAGGAGCAGCGCCCCGCACACCCACCAGCCGGTGCAGTAGACGCACGAGATCAGCGTCACGACAGCTTCCCGGAACGCGGACGTCGGGCGGCGCTGCTGCCAGGCGTCGATCCGGTGGCGCACCGGATCGAGGATCGAGTCATGGACGACGAGCTGCGTGCCGCGGTATCCGGCGAGCGCGAGGAAGACGAGTACTACGAGACTGATCATTTCCGTACCCCGATGGCAGATCATCCGGCCGAGTCTGGCGGGGATGATAAGCCATCTGGAACGGTGGGGTCCGGCGGAATCTGTGCAGGTCAGGCCCGGTTTTCAGATCAAAAACATGCCGGGGTCAGAACAGGGCCATCGCGTCCAGCGGCTCGACCTCGGGCGCTTCGACGTCGAACGTGAGCTGGACGCCCGGGGTGGGCAGCTCCACGACCTCCAGCGACCCGCCGCACGACAGGAGTCGCCCGTCGGTGTCCCGGCGCAGCGTGGGGGCGTCGTGCCGCCAGACGGCGCCCTTCGTCAGGTGCCCGGGGATCGGGCGGGCGGCTACAGGGCGCTCGCATTTCGGGCAGTGCACGCGCGGCAGCTTCATCACCCGGCCAGTGTGACGGGGCCGGCCCCCGGCCATGCAACCTTTGAGGTCAGGGGCGGCTACCAGTCGCCCCGCACGTGGACGACGCCGCCCGCGATGAGGTCCTGCACGGCTCGGGCGCGGTCGCGCATCCGGGCGTTCGCTTCGTCGGTTCCCAGGCAGTCGGTGACGAGACGCGCCCCGACCCGATGCCGCGCCTCGCTGGACATGCCCTCGTCGGCCAGGGCGGCATCGAGGTGGCCCAGGACCGTACGCAGCCGGTGGACTTCGGCCGCGTACGGGGGATCGTGCAGGGCCGCGTGCTGGGCTTCCGGGTTGCGCGCCAGGTGCTCGCGGAGCGCCGCGTCGCCGTCAAGAGTGTCCATTTCGGCAGTGTCCCACGGGCGGTGAGCGCGACGAGGCGCTTTCACTTCCCGATGCGCCGGCCGTACATCCCGGCGGACGACGGGGGCTGACGGGACGCCGAGGACGTCGGGGACTGCGGCAGCGGGGCGTGGACGATGGCGCCCTTGTTCGCCTCGGGGAGCAGGCCGTACACGAGGATGCACGAGGCGTCGATCCGGCCGGGGCTCTCCGGGTCGGTCGACATCCACGTCGCCCACTCCCGTTCCAGGTCGGTGAACACCCCGCGCAGCCGCACCTTGTCCTGGACCATCTGCTGAGCCACCGGCTCGGCGCGCAGCAGCTTGCCTTGCTTGGCCCGTACGGGGGCGATCTGCGGCATGAGGACGTCGGCCGGGATCTCGCCCTCGTCCACGAGCTTCTTCCACGACGTCTCGATGGCCAGCACGCACATGTCGCGGCCGTAGTTCCACTCGACGTAGATCACCGCCGCGTTGGTCTCGACGGCGAGGCGGCAGGCCGCGGTGGACCAGTCGGCCGACGACATCGCCGCCGACCGGTCATGGGTGATCCACACCCGCTGGTCGTCGCCGAAGAAGCCGCCGATGACGCCGGCGACGTCACGGCCGCCACCGGACGGGTCGATGGCCACGGCGATCTTCTGCGGCTCGACCTTCGTGACCGTGTCCCGCAGCATCCGCAGCAGCTCCTCGGACACCAACGCACCCTCGGCGGGCTGCGGGTCGCCCTGGGCGAGGCTGTGCCAGTCCCTCACGATCGACGTGCGCTTCATGTCCGCCCACCACGCCTTGAGCAGACGCCGGTCGCGGGTCGGGATCTTCGGGTGCGGGAGCGGGTCACCGGGCTGGCGGCCGAGCGGATCGGTCCCGAACTTCGAGTCGGCGACCGCGGGGAGGTGGATGACCCGCCACCGGCCGCCCTCCTCGATCCGCCCCTCTTCGGCCAGGCGCCGGCCCGCCCAGTCGTCCGGGTGCCACCTGGTCTGGATCCCGACGACGGCGTTGCGGTCCGGCTGGAGGCGCTTGAGCGCGGTCGATGAGTACCAGTCGTGCAGCGCCCGCCGTGACGCTTCCGACTCGGCGTCAGCCCGGTCCTTGTGCGGGTCGTCGATGATCAGCAAGTTCACGTCGAAGCCGGTCAGGCCCTTGCCGACGGACACCGAGCGGACGCCGCCGCCCTGGGTGACCTGCCAGTCCTGCATCGCCCCAGACCCGGGCTGCATGTGCAGGTCGTACTCGTCGCCGTACTCCTCGACGTAGCCGCGGATCGTCTTGCCGCGCCGGAGCGCCAGGTCGTCGCCGTACGAGGTGATCGCAGCCCGGTCCGTGGGGAACAGGCACAGCCACCAGAACGGGAACCACTCGGCCACGGTCGTGCTCTTGCCGACCTGCGGCGGCGTGAAGATCATCAGCCGAGGGCACAGGCCGCGCCCGACGTCGCCCAGGGCCTCCCCGATCACCCGCAGGTGCGGGCGCATCCGGTACGTGCGGTCCAAGCCCCGGGCGAGCGTGACCGGGTCCCGCAGCAGGTCGCCGCTCATGGACCTGTTGGCAGCTTCGAGATGCTGGAGCACCGCCGCGTCGTCAAGGTGGTCCAGCGCGCCGGCAGCCTGGTGCGTCATCACTCCTCGCCGCTTCCCTCGTCGCCGGGCCCTGGTTCGTCGTCTTCGTCGTCGCCGCCGTCGACCGCGCGCAGCCGCCGGTTCACGGAGGCGGCGAGGTCGGCGAGGCGTACGCGGCGCTGCTCCTCGGGCATCTGCGCGAACTCCGCGAGCTGCACCGCCAAGGGGTTGCCGCCCTGGCCGGTGACGGCGATCGTCTCCGTGGGATCGCCGAACAGGACGCGCCGGTGCCGCATGGCCACGTCCATCAGCCGGATGAAGTCGCCGGGGGACAGCTCCTCGGCGCGCAGGGTGCCCAGGCGTTGGGCCAGCTTGCCGATCGCCGCGCCCAGGATCTTCGCGTCCGACTCGGCGGCCTTGCGGCGTTCCTCCAGCCAGGTGGCCTCGTACAGCCGGTCCAGGTGCCGGTCGTACGCCTCGACGCGCTCGCGCCACCGGAACTCGACGGCGACGTTCCTCACGTGCCCGTGCGCGAGTGTCAGGCTCTGCGCAGCCTTAGCAAGGGTGCGGGCCCTACCGAGGTCCCGGTAGGTGGCGAGTTGTCCATGTTTGCGGGCTGACTCTCCGGGCTGGCGCTCCCAGGGGTCCAGGGACGGGTCGAGGGTGATCGGTGCGTTGGTGGTCACGGGGCTGCGTCCAGGCTGGTGCTGACGTGGTTGTCGCCGGACAGGTACTCCCCTGCCAGACGCTCAAGAAGGCGCCAGCCCTGCCCCTGGGGGATCTCGTCGCGCCCCTCTGCCGCTGCGATGGCCTTGTTGATCGTGACGGCTGCCGTGGCGGGGAGGTGTCGGGCTCCGAGGACGGTCTCCAGGCCGACGGTGCCGGAGTGCTGCGGGGTGCCGTCCGGGGCGGTGTAGCCCTCTTGGAGGTCGGTGAGGTGGTTCTCCACGATGGCGAGGATGGCGTGGAGCGCGGTGGCGACGTTGCCGACCTTGTGGGCGGCGTGCGTGGACGCGAGCGTGTCGAGGACCTGTTCGTAGTCGGCGCGCGCGGCGAGCCACGATTCGTTCTGGCCGAGGCGGGCCTGGTCGAAGGCGACGCGGGCGGCCTCCAGTTCGGGCGGCAGGAAGATCAGGCTCACGGTCGCGAAGTCGAGGTTGGCTTCCGACAGGCCCTCGGGGCTGACCTCGGCGAGGAGCTGGAGCTGTTCGTCGTCCAGGCCGGAGTAGGCCCGCCAGTCGACGTCATCAAGCTGCTCGTACAGCTGCTTCAACGTGGCGGGGTCGTCCTCGCCGCCGATGCTGTTGTGGGACAGCTGGATCGCGATGAGCTGCTGCGAGGTCAGGTGTTCCTCGATGAGCATGACGTCGATCTCTTCGACGCCGGCGTCCACGGCCGCCATGGTGCGGTGGTTCCCGGAGAGGACGAGTTCGCGGCCCTCGTCGTACTCGCCGCCGCCGTAGACGAGGGGCACGCTGGTGAGGCAGCCGTCGCGCTTCACGTTGGTGACCAGCCGGTCGTACTCCTCCTTCCGCATGAACCGGGCGTTGACCGGGAGGAGCTGGAGGTCCGCCGGGTTCCGCCGGACGAGGCGGGGCCGGAGGTTGGGAGGGGTCGTCATCGCATGTCCTTACCGTGCTTGCGCTTCCACAGGTCCAGGGCCTCGGCGAGGTCGTACGTACCGAGGGGCCCGCCGTACTGGAGCTGATAGCGGTGGACGCCGTCCCCGGGGTCCTTGCTGCTCGCCTCGGTGCGCTTGTGGAGCTTCACACCGGGGATGCCCCGGCCGTACTTCGCCGAGTTCGGCCGGTCGGTGAACGCCGTGGTCGCCCAGCCGTTGATCCGCTTCGACAGGGACCGCTGGACGAGGAGCTGTGCTTCCTTCGTGGAGGCGGCCATCACGATCAGCTTCGCCAGGCGCCGGTAGCGGGTCCACGACACCGGGAAGTCCGACATCAGGTAGGCGGTGTTCGGGTCGAACTTGGGCGGGAGGTACGCGAACGCGCCGATGATCTTCCCGTCGACCGCTACGCCGCAGGCGATCAGCGGGTTCCCCGGCTTGATCGACTTCGACATGAACTGTGAGCGGATCGCCGCGAACTGGCCGCCCGTCAGGATGTGAATTGTCATCTTGCTGCCCAGCTCGTCATCCGCGCCGATCTTCGGCATCCGGATCGGCTCGGTGGGCTGGCGGGGCCCCACGATGCGCCGGGGCCCGGCCGCCGCGTACACGTAGATCGGCAGGCCGCGGTTCGCGGTCTGGACGACACCGGCGAGCCGGGTCCGTAGCTCCGGGCGTTCGATGTGCAGGCCCAGGACCCAGTTCGGCCGGTCCTGGACCTGCTCGATGATCCGTTCCTTGCCGTCCTCGGTCAGCTCATCGAACGAGGGCGGAGGCCAGTCGAAAGCGGCGTCGATGCTCGCGAACTGCGCCTGGTAGTCGGCGGCGTAGAACGGCGGGAACATCACCACCGGCGCGTCCTCGGGCACCTGGTGGTCGAGGTAGTCGCGGACGTCGCCGGCGTAGAAGCTGCCGAGCTTCGTCTCGAGGCCGCGGAGCTTCGTGGCGGTCTTGTCGTGCATCTTCGGCCACTGCTCGCGCGTCGCGTCCAGCATCCGCCGGTAGTACGGGCCTTCCTTGCCGACGTACTGGAGGAAGCGGGTGCCGAGCATCAGCGTCGCCATCAGGTCGGCCCGGTCCTCCAGGTGCGGGCGCAGCCAGCCCAGGGCCTCTTCGTGGTCGTCGCGCAGGGTGAACGGCAGTGGGTCACCGGCGAGGAACCAGCCCAGGGCGCACGAGTACGCCTGGATGTCGTTGCCGTGGACGCGCCGCTCGTTGCCGAACCGGGCGTGCAGCACCCGCTCGATCGTGAAGTTCCCGGAGCACCCGACGTAGATGTCCTCACCGGGCCAGGTCCCGGCGTGCTCGTAGATGATCGACCGGAGGGGCGCGGGAATCGATCCATGGAACATCCGGGCCCCCGGGGAAGGTGAGGCGGTGAGGTAGAGCGCCGGCCAGGATTCGCACCTGGACCTCCCGCCCGGAGAGCGGGTGTGCTGCGTTGTCACCACCGGCGCCTGCCGCGACCGACCGCGCCGCTGCTCAGGACGGTCGATCGCGGAGAGGGATGATACACACACCCGCAGTGATCACTCCGACGGTCGTTCATCGCTGTGACCTGGGGGAATGCCGCCCGGGGTGACGAGGGTGGAGCGTGAATCCGGTCTCGGGGAGGTCTTGGCCGGGGCTGTGGTCGCCTCGTTCGGGCCGCTTGGAGGGTAGGGAGCTGGGGGCCATGATCGGCTTAGACGGCCTTGGGCGCCCTTGCCCCGGGGCCGCGGTGGGCGCCGGAACGCCAGTGGGGCCGCGACCGGGTGACGGTCGCGGCCCCCACTGGGGTCTGTGCCTACGGGGCGGGCGGGAAGGCGATGGTGAACACGCCGCTCAGGTGCTCGTCCTCGGCCCACCCCAGATCGGTCAGGGCCTCCTCGTCCCGGCCGAAGGTGAGGACGTCGGTCAGGTAGGCGTTCACGTTGTGCACCGTCTCGCCGGGCAGCTCCCCGCCGTTCTCGGCCCAGAGCCGGTCACCGTCGCCGTGGACCGCGGTGAGGGCCAGGTCCTCGGCCCGTACGGACATGCCGGTCGCGGCGGGCAGTTGGCCCCGGATGACCTGGCCGATCATGGCGACGCCCGCCCGGGTCATCTGCTCCCGGGCCGTCTGGGCGTCCTGGTAGGACCGCTCGTAGTTGTCGGTCAGGCCGTCCCATGTGGCCTGGAGTGCGCGTTCCTTACGCCGCTCCATGATGTCCGGGTCGTCGTCCTCATCGGGCTGGGCGTCGGCCTCGGCCGGGGCGCCGGGCGAGTTCTCGCACATCGCCCAGGTGCTCAGTTCCTCGCGGATGTAGGCCAGGGCGTCGGCCTCGTTCTCGAAGCGGGTCGCTTCGGGGTCGCAGCCGCACCGGACGTGCAGCAGACCGACCTCCAGGGTCCGCAGCTCGACGCCCTCACCGGCCGTGATGGCGTACGCGCCGCCGCCGTCCGGGTCGGTCACGTGGTACCGGGCCGGGTGACCGAAGTCGGTGGCCTCGATCCGGAACAGGTGGGCGACCGCCTGCGGGGTGAGGACGAGGGTCACACCGGCGGTGACCTCGACCATGTACGGGGGGACGGTCTCCAGGCCGGCCGCGGCGCGCCGGTCGGCGATGTCGGCCGCGCGGTAGCGGCGCTTCCGGGCGACCGCCTGGAACGCCATGCCGACCGCGACTCGGCGGCTGGGGCCGATCCCCCAGACCTTCCGGTTGCCGTTGATGTCCCTCACCTCCCATTCGCCGTGCGCGCGGTAAACCGCCATCTCCCAGTCGGTCACGTTGGTGTGCGCGGGGGTCTCCTCGGGGAAGTCGCCGGGGAGGGTGAAGAGGTAGCCACGCTGGGCGAACGGCAGGTGCTCGGCGAACCGGCCCGGGGCGTACGCGGCGAACTGGACTTGATCAGTGGTGGCGCTCATGGTGGTGCTGCCCTTCCGTTGCATGTCGGGTGGTGGTCGGAGGGGAGCGCCGGGCGGCCTGTGCGGGGCCGCCCGGCGCCCGCGGTTAGAACGGAGCGGGGCTGTCGTCCTCGCAGGCCGGGCACAGGGTGGCCGGGGTGCACGGCCGGTGCGGGTCGCAGTCGTCGCCGCAGTGGGCGCAGCCCTCGGGGTGGTGCCAGTGGCCGGTCAGGACCGCCAGGGCCTCGTCCAGGGAGCTGACGCCGATCACGCGGACGCCCGCGGTGGCCACGTCGTCCACGGCTGCGGACGGGACGAGGACGGTCGTCGCGCCGTCTGCCGCGATCGTGCGGATCGTGTTCGTCAGGTCGTACGGGACGCGCACCGCACCGTCGAGGCCGAGTTCACCGACGATGGCGGCTCCGGCCAGGCACTCGCCGGAGAGCTGTCCGGCTGCGGCCAGGACGCTGCACGCGATGGCGAGGTCCAGGCCGCTGGTGCCGACGCTGCTCCCGTCCTTGCCGGTGATCGGGCTGATCCGCACGAGCACGTTCGCCATCGGCCAGTCCAAGCCACTGTTGATCACGCCCGCGCGCACACGGTCCCTGGTCTCGTTCGGGGACTGGACGGGCAGACCGTTCACGTGGAAGAGAGGCAGGCCGGGCGTGGTGCTCGCCTTGACCCGGTAGCCGCTGTCGCGGGTGGCCGAGAGGGTGTGCGCGCGGCCGAATGGCTCGGGCTCGGCGGTGGCCGGCTGGGGGGCGGGCTCGGCCGTGTAGTTGTCGAGCTGGCTGTCGTCGGCCAGGGCGTACGAGCCGATCCCGGACATCTCGCGCAGGGAGATCACCAGGCGGTCGACGGCCTCACGGGCGCTGGTCGCGTACTGGGTGTGGACCGTGCCGAACGCGTCGTGCGCGTCGACCTCGATCTCCTCAAGCGCCATGGCGCGCTTCGTGGCGTCGGCCGGGGCGGGGGCCACGTCCCACAGGCAGTAGCTCGCGCCGCGCTCCTGGCCGATGATGATGAACTCGCGGGTCTCGTTGGTGGTGTTGGTGCTCACGCGTTCCTCCAGTGATCTGAACGGGCGGTACGGTGGGCCTCACGCGCCTGGTCGGGTTGTGAGGCCCTTCGGTGCTGGGCTGCGTATGGCGGCCGGTGGGATTCCCTCGCTTACGCGCCCCACCGGCCGCGCCGAGCTAGCAGACCTTCGAGTAGGTGCAGCTCTCTCCGGTCCGGCGCATGGTGATCTCGGTCGGGCCGTTCTGCTCGACCTTGTTCAGGCCGGTCAGCAGGTCCCTGCGGATGGCCGCCCGGACCTGGAATCCGGACAGGACTTCCTCCCTGATGGACTCGGGCTTGCCGGGCTCCTGGACGACCCGGAGCTGGTAGTAGGCGGCCTGGTCCTCGATCTCCAGCTCGGGCATCGCGTGGGTCGTGGTGCTCATACGGGTCTCCCTGTTGGGGTGGTGGGTGGTGAGTGGATCTACTTTCATTCTTTCCGTAGTCGATTTAGCGAAACCAATTTAGGGAAATAGGTTCGGGAAGTTTTCCCGGCGGTCAGAAGCTCACCTGGGGCTGCTCGTCGGCGCAGATCGCGCTCGCGTACCGCTCCGCGTGGCTGACGTTCCGGAAGTCACCGCGCAGCCAGCGGTTGAGCATCAGCTGCTGGTTCGGCTCGCTCAGCCGTGCGATGAACCAGGCGAGGCTGAACGGGAGGACCCCTTCGGCCATGGCACCCTTGCCCGCGTCGATGAGGTCGAGGAGCGTCAGGCACATGTCGACCCGGTGCCACGAGGAGCCGGCCAGCTCGGCGATCTCCTGCGGGGTGTATCCGGCCGCGACCAGGACGCGGAGCACCTGGCCCTCGCGCATCGGGTCGGCCTCGTGCTGCGCGGCTTCCTTGGCGATGGCTTCCGCGAGGGGGGTGGGGATGAGCTTGGTGGTCACTGCTACCTCCGGGGTGGGACTTAGTGGGTGGACACTATGACTAACGCGGGGTAGGCCCTGGGGTACCGGGGGTACCCCAGGGAATCGCGGGAAAGTTGCAGGTCAGACGGCCAGGGCCATGGAGAGCGGGCCGCGCCCCTCGGCGAATCGGGACAGCTCCTCGCCCGTGATCGCCTCGACCAGCGCGCAGTACAGGTTCTCGGCGACCCCCGGGGTGACCGCGTTGCCGAGCTGGCGCACCTGGTGCCGCTTGGAGCCCATGATCTTGTAGCCCGTCCGGAAGGCCATCGCCCGCGCGATCTCGTGGGGCTGGAGCATCCGGAACAGCACGTCATCGATGTTGAAGTCGCCCTTGACCAGGGCGTACCGGTCGCGGGTCGGCAGGGCGCCGATCGGCTCGCTCAGTTCCCGGGCCCGGCCGTTGCCGTAGTACGGGACGAGCAGGTGATCCGGCGCGGTCACCAGGCCGTGGTGATTCCCGCCGGCCGACACTGTGTGAAGCGGGGCGCTGATGTGCCGGGCCTTCTCCTTGTCGCCACCGCCCCGCATCGGGATCATGAAGGGCGGCAGGTAGGCCAACGCCGTCTCCAGGCGGGCCGTCTGGGTGCGCAGCGGGTCGTCCAGGCTCATCGGCTTCTTGCCGTCGCGACCCTCGCAGGGCACGAGGATGGGCGGGACCACGATGCCGTCGGTCTCGACCGTCGTGCGGGTCGACATCGGCCGGTCGAGCGTGACCGCCTTGTCCCTCCAGGTCCCGCCGGTCGGGACGAGGAGCGGGCCAGGCGTGACAGCCGCCTGCGGGGCGTCGCCCATCCCGCCGAACAGCGAATCCTGGCCGTCGTCCACCGGCTTCGCGCCCCATCCCCAGTACTGGGCGAACCCGGCGCGGGTGCGGGCGATCGTGGCCGGGGCCAGGCCCTCGGGGCAGTCGTCGGTCTTCTGCCGGTCGCCGATCGGCGTACCGGGCAGCGACCAGTCGATCGCGGCAGCCGCCGAGAGCGCCATCGGCTCGACAATCGCGCGGCAGGTCTTGCGCGGGCACTTGTAGTCGTAGCTCTGGCGGTACCGGCCCATGTCCTTGCCCGGCTTGCGGAAGACCTGGACGGCCTCCACCTTCTCGTCGCACTCGAAGCAGAACGCCTCGGGGCGCAGAATCCACTTGTCCCACTGGGGGGTGCGGCCCAGGCTCCTGTGCCAGTAGGCGACGTAGAGCCGGTCCCGGCTCTGGGGGATGTGGTCGAGGCTGCGCGGGTCGACGTGCATCGAGTTGATCGCGCACACCTTGGTCTCGTAGCCCATCTTGTCGAACTCGGCCATCCACCGGTTCCAGTCGTCCCAGTCGCGGCAGTCGATGACGTTCTCAACCACGCCGGCTTTGACCAGGCCGCCCCTGGCGATGACGCCGCGCAGGTACATGGGGACTTCTTCCATCAGGGCGCGCGAGCGCTCCTCGGCTGCCCGCCGCTCCTTGTCGCTCTTGAACTCGGGCTCATCGAAATCGATCTGGCCCTGAAGGGTCTTGTCGAAGTCGCGCTTCACGCCCCGGGCCGCCGACCACTTCGGGCACTCGGGCGACGCCCAGAAGATGTCGCACACCGGCCACTTGTCGACCGGGGCCCGGCGGATGTCGCCCTTCCAGACCTCGCAGAGCGGGTTGTTCCAGGCATGCGTCGCGAGGGCCACGTCCCAGTGGTTCGCGGCCCTGGTGACTGTCACGTTGGGGACCGCGTCCGCGCCCTGGGTGTCGCCGCCCGCGCCACAGAACCAACTCATGACGGTCAGCTCCGACCCGTCGTGCTTGTAAGCGGACGCCGAGCCGGTCGCCCAGCCGATGGTGGTGGAGTCGATGTAGGCCATGCGCGATCTCCTCGTGAGGCTGTCGGGTGCTGGCCGGGCGAGCGGGGATTCCCGCCCCCGCTCACCTGGCCGGTGGGGTGTTGCTTAGTGGGTGGACACTATGACTAACGCGGGACGCTCCGTGAGGTACCGGGTTGACCCCGGGGATTTCAAGGAAAAGTGCAGGTCAGGCGGCCCTCTGCTAGGGGAAGGGCGGCAGCGGCTCCCGCTTCACCTGGGGCGGGATGACCGGGTTCAGGTCCTCGTCCAGCTGGTACCAGCACCATTCGAACCCGCCGATCGCGTACCGGCCGGCCGCGTCGGGCTGGACGACCTCCACCGCCTCTTGGTGCTTCTCGCCGCCCAGGTGCATCCAGCAGATGTTCAGCACCACCGCGTGGACCGTGACGACGTCGACCTGGCCGATGAGGACGTGGACCGTGTCCACCGAGCCGTGGCTGAACCGGGCGGCGTGGGCCTGGGTGTCGTCCGCGATCCGCTGGACGGTCTCCAGGTCGAACCAGGGCTTCACGAACCCGTCGCGGTGCTCGGCGGGGTCGATCAGTGCCGGGTACCGGTCGGTGTCGTTGCAGGAGACGAGAGCTTCGATCATTCTCCGTGAGTCGTTTCGGTCGGTGCGCATGGGTCGACCCCGGGGTGGGCGGGGATTCCCGCCCTCGCCCGCCCCGGGGCCAGGTGAAGCGTGGTCAGTCGAGCGGCAGGGCCGCCGCCTTGGCCAGGTCGAAGCGGTAGGCCGGCTGACCGTCGCGGTCGGGCAGCGTGGTGACGAGCGGCTTCCAGACGTCCGAGTTCTCGTAGCCCAGGTAGGGCACCCACTCATTCATCCCAAACACGCCCATCCCGGCGTCCGCTTCGCCGATGGCCTCGGTGAACGAGGTCTCCGTGCCGTCCGCCGTCCAGTACCGGCCCGTGGCGTGCAGGGAGCCGTCGACCGCTTCGACCAGCTCGGCGTGCGCGGCGTCGAACCCGGCTTCGTGGTCGTTGTCCGTGAGGACGTCTCGCACGGCAGCCGCGGTGACGACGGCCATCACGCGACCGAGCCGGGTGACCGCCGCGAAGTGGGCGTTCAGGGCCTCGTGGGCGGCCGTGCTGATCGTGCGGCCGTCGGGCAGGGGGTAAGCCGGGCTCTTGGGGGCCTGGTTGGTCATGTGACGTCCTCGTTCGCTCTGGGTGGGGTGGAGGAGGGGGCCCGGGGCGGGCGCTCAGGGCGCCGCGTCCCGGGCCGTTCCGCTACGGGCGCGGGGCGGGGAAGGTGATCCGGTAGAGCTGGTCGGTCTTCTCGTCCGGGACGTGCTGCCAGCCGGCCGCGTCCGGGGCGCCGGGCCCGGCCTCGGCGAGGCCCTGGCGCAGGATCTGGTCGGCCTCGCCGAGGGTTTCGGTGTCGAAGGGGCCGGTGTCGTCGGCCGTGTCGATCTCGGTGTCACCGGCGAAGACCGCGATCAGTCGGGCGTAGTCGTCGTGAAGGTCGACCAGGGCCGACGTCGCCTCGGGGGCCAAGCGCCGCAGCGTGGCACCGGCCGCCCAGGTGGCCACGCCCAGAGGAGTCTTCGGGTTCGCGTCGCGGGTCATGCCGCACAGGCACTCGGTCTCGTGCCAGTCCATGCCCTCACCGCACACGCACCACCAGGAGGCGAAGCCCCAGCACCATTCCCAGCCGCCGATGGAGTACAGGCCGTCCCGGCCGGGCCGGACGATGCGGGCGGCCGTGTCGCTGCCCTCGCTCAGGTACATCCAGCTGATGTGGACGATGACCGCGCGGGCCGCGCCCCGGCCGGTGGCCTTGCTCTTGCGGGCCGCCTTGCGGGCGGCCGGAGTGACGTCGGAGATCGTGGCGGTCGCGCCACGGTCCAGGGAGCGCCAGGGGACGCGTACGGCGATCGCGACGGGCTCACGGTCACCGTCTTCGTTCACCTCGCGGGTCAGCCCGCTCTCGATCAGGTGGACCGTGTCCTGGCTGTCCGCGCGGCCCTCGATCACGTGGATCGTGTCGACGCAGTCGTAGCCGTACTCGTCGGCCATGCGGAGAGTCTGGGCGGACAGCTCCCGGCTGACGTCCAGGGTGAAGTTGGGGCTCAGGAAGCCGTTCCACCGGTTGGTGGGGTCGAGCTGGCAGTCGAACGGGCCGAACGTGTCGTCAATGCAAACTCGGGTCTGGATGGTCTCGCGGGCGCGGGCCATGGTGGATTCCTTGCTCTGTGAGGTGAGTTCGGTTGGGTGCTCGGCCGGGCGGGGATTCCCGCCCCCGCCCGGCCGGGCTGGGATCAGAAGTCGAACAGCGTGGGTGCCGGAGTCGGCGCGTTCGTCGCTCCCAGCTCGGGGACCTCTTCGCCGGTCTGCTCGGTCCACCACGCGGCGATCATCGAGCGGTGGCACCAGTTGTCGGGGGGCGTCAGCTTCCCGAGCTGGTCGAAGCAGAGGAGGACGAGCGGAGAGTCGAGGTCGACCACGCCCGCGATGCTGAGCAGTTCGCGCCGGACGGCCTCGATGCCGTTGCCGTTGAGCATCCGGCGGTAGCTGAACTCGTAGGCGTCCCGCGACTGGATCTTGAGCATGTCCCGCGTGGGGGTGATCAGCCGGGCGTGGCCGGCGAGCGGGTAGGGCAGTGGCCAGCGCGTCGCGCCGACCGTGCTCCTGACCGCGGTGCCCATGCCGGGCCTGAACTCGACGTACGAGCAGGTAGCGAGCTTGGGGTTCACGTGAGGTCCCTTTCGGTTGAGGTGCACTCCGGGCCCGTAGGCCCGGCCGGAGTGGGGGGTTAGCCGTAGCAGATGCAGGTCTCCTTGTTGCCGCGCTCGGTGCCGTAGAGCCTGTTGGAGAGCCTGAGAATCCGGGTGAAGAGCTGGCACAGGTCGGAGTTGTGCTCCTCCTTGGGCTGGCCCTGGAGGGTGGTGTGGATCCAGGGGAGGAGGAGCCTCATTTCCTCCCTGGTGAGGAGGAAGACGTCCCCTGCCTGGATGGAGGTGAGGATGTCCTTGTTGGGGGTGGCCTGGTCGCTCATGGTGGGAGCCTTTCCTGGTGGAAGGTAGGACATAGTGGGTGGACACTATGATTAACGCGTGATCCCACTTGGGGTACCGGGTGCGACCAGCGGAATCGGGGAAAGTTGCAGGTCGGAGCCCTATGCGGCGAAGTCGAAGAGGTCGAGCTGCTTCGGCTGCCGCTGGTGCCAGTCGTGGGTCCGCAGCGGTCCGCCGGCGTACCCCGGGACGTACACCAGGCACGTCTTGACCGAGGTGCCGCACGCGGCGAACGAGTCGTCGGGCAGGGCCTCGATCTCGCCGCCGACCTCCTCGACCATCGCGCGGAACTCCACGGTGGCCTTGTCGCTCCACCACGTCAGCCCTGCGGACATGACCGAGACGAGGATGCCGTCGTCTGCCATGAACCCGATCGCGTGCTTGATGTGGTCGAGCCCGTTGGAGAACGGCGGGTTCATCACCACCCGGTCGAACCCTTCCGCGTAGTCCAGCGGGTCGAGGTCCAGGAAGTTCCCGGCGATCACCTTCCGGGAATCGCCCTGCCTGTGCAGCAGCTCGACCCGGTGGGCGTCCAGCTCGACGCTGTCGACCAGGCCGCCGCGGCGGGCGATCTCGGACGTCATGGCGCCCGAGCCGGCCGAGGGTTCCAGCACGGTCATCCCGGCGTAGATCCCGGCCAGGTCGCAGATCTGCATGACCAGGCTCGGCGGGGTCGGGAACCAGCCCTGCTCGTACTTGGTCGGGTACTCGCCGGCCGCGAGGCACTGGCGCATGAACTCCTCAATCCGGTACGGGAAGACGTGGGCCCGGATGGCCTTGCGGCCGTCCCACTTGCCGCTCATCTCCTTGAGGGCCGTGTTCACCTGCTCGTAGACCACGCGGTCGATCTCGAACGGGATGCGGACCAGGTCGCCACGGATGACGGTGCGCGGGTCTGTGAGGACCGCCAGGACGTCGGTCGGGAATCGCATGAGGGCTCCTTGGGGCGCTGTCGGGTGGGTGGTGGTGCCCGTGCCGGTGGGCCGGGGGTGGTGAGGTTGTGGGTTCCGCTGTGGCCGCCGCGATGGGCGGGGCGGGAGTGGGGGAGGGGTGCGCCGCGTGCTGCGCTGAGGGGCGCGCTGGCCCTCCCGCCCGGACTTTAGTGTCTGGGCACTAAGGTCCGGGCCTGCCGAAGGGAGGTCAGGCGGCGGCCTCGACCTCCGAGGTGTCCTCGGTCTCCGCCGGGACGACCGCGTCCGGGTTGATCGCGATTCCACCGGCTCGCACCGAGGCGATGGCCTGGGCCTTCGTCAGGGTGTGGATGACCTGCCCGGTCAGCTTGCGCAGGTGGGCCATGCGCTTGCTGTGGACCTCGACGCCTCCGGCAGCTCCGGCCAGCAGGAGGGCCAGCTCCTCCGGGTCCGCGGTTGCCAGCTCGGCCAGGATCTCGCCCGCGACCGACAGGCGCTCGATCTTCTTCGTCAGCTTCGACCGCTCGGAGATGATGCGCTCGCGCTCCTCCTCGGGCACGTCGTGGTCGCCGAGGATCGATTCCTGGACGTCGCCCTTCTTGGCCGGGGTCTCCTCGCTCAGCACGAAGAACGATCCCTGGGACTCGCGGCGCTCCTCCTCGGTGCGGCACGCCTTCACGAATGCCTCGGCGTCCCGGTCGCTGTTGAACCCGCCCTGGGTGTACCGGCTGAGGAACCGCATCTGGTTCTGGTCGCTGAGCTGCGCCGCGTACCAGGCGAGGTTGATGCCGAGGAGGCCCTTGGCGAGGGCGTCCTGCGCGGAGTCGCACAGCTTGAGGAGGTCGATCCGCCACCCGACGTATGCCGGGGACTTGCCGCACATCCGGCCGATCTCTTCGATCGTGTACCCGGCCGTCTCCAGGTCCTTGAAGGACTTCGCCTCTTCCATGGGCGTCATGTCCGCGCGGCCGACGTTCTCGGCGACCTGCTTGGCGAGGAGTTCGCGGGAGCCGGCGACCGCGCCGTGCAGGACGAGGGCGGTCATCTCGGTGAGCCCGGCCATCTTGGCCGCGCGCCACCTGCGCTCGCCCATGATGATCGTGTACCGCCGGGCGCCCGTGTCGTACCGGACGCTGATCGGCTGGAGCTGGCCCAGCTCGCGCATGGAGCCCGCCAGTTCCATCAGCTTGGCCTGGTCGAACAGCTCGCGCGGCTGGTTCGGGTCGCGGTCGATCCGGTCGATCGGGATGACCTTCTGAGTGTCCGCCTTGGCCTTGGGCTCGACGGCCTTCTCGGCGATGACCTCGCGGCGCTTGGTGACCTTCGAGGGCTCGATCACCTTCACCTTCTTCGCGGCCGGGGCCCTCTTCGCGACGGCCTTGGTCCGGGTGGCCTTCTTCGCGGGGGCCGTCTCGGCGACCTCGCCGGTGGCGGTGGCGGTGGTGGCGGTGTCGGTCATGGTGTCCGGCCTCTCGCTGTGCGGTGTGGGGTTTAGTGGGTGGACACTATGACTAACTTCCGAAGGCCCCTGGGGTACCGGGTTGTCCGGAAGGATTCGCAGGTCAGGGGCAGTTTTTTCGGCCCCCTCCGGCTTTTCCTCTGCCCCTTCGGGAGTCGCCTCGACCGGCGCCTGGTCCTCCTCGGCCTCGGCCATCTCGGCCGCGCTCCTGCGGCCGGTCACCATGTCCCACTGGATGAGGTAGGGGTCGCCGGGTACCGACACGCTCCTCGGGTTGGACCGCAGGACCTTGCGCCAGCGGCCCAGGGCCTCGACGTAGTCGCCGCTCTTGAAGTCGGACCGGCCCCAGACCTTCGGCTCCTCGGGCTCCGGAGCGGGTTCGGGCTCCGGCTCGGCCGCCGGGGGCTCCTCCTCGATGGCGGGCTCCTCGGCCGGGGGCTCGGGCGCCGGCTGCTCGTCGGCCGCAGGGGCCTCCAGCTTCTCGACACCCTTGGGCTCGATGGCGCGCACGATGCCGCGCCCCGGGGAACCGCTCCAACCCAAGCCCTCTCCGTACGTGTAGCCGCACCCGGCCAGGTGCGTGGTCACCATGTCCAGGAGTGCGGGCGACGTCACCGAATCGGTGAACTTCACCCCGTCCGGCGCGGTGAGCATCACCGGCTCGTGGTCCTTGTGCGGCTCGCTGCGCCCGTTGAGCCACGTCAGCTTGGCCTCGGTGGCATCCCACCGGCACTCGACCTTGACCCGCTTCGGGATCTTCGGGTCGCTGCGCCTCTTGGCCTTCTTCGCCTTCGCCTTCTTCGCCATGGCCTGTGCCTCGCGGATGGCGGGGGCCGGTGCCGCCTCCGAGGCTGCGCGCGCCAACTTCGTGCCGGGCACCTTCTTGTCCGCGAGGAAGGCGTTCATCGCCTCTTCCGGGCATCGGCCCTGCACCTTGGTGTAGTCGGCGCTGTGCGTTGAGACCCGCCCGTTGTAGACGGCGTCTTCCAGGGTCATGACCGGCTTGTGGGCGAGCCGGAGGTTCCAGGCGACGGACAGCGTCTTGGTGTTGACCCGGGCTACCGCGTACCAGGAGCCGAGGTAGAGCACGTAGTCGCCGGGCACGAAGTCGTCCGGGCCCCAGAGCTTCACGCCGTCGGCCTTGGCCTTCTCGATCAGCGCCTCCCAGTGAGCGATCTCCTCGGTCAGGTCCTGCATGTTCCGGGCGTGCCGGTCGACCGACGTCCAGCCCTTCTCGACTCCTTCCGCGTGGTGGCGCTCCTGCTGTCGCAGGTCGGCGCGCAGCCGCTCCAGGCGCCGCAAGGTGCGCTGCGGGTCGTTCCGGTGCTGCTCGTAGTTCTCGGACGCCCCGGACCGGTTCGCCCAGTACCCGGCCCGGTCGCGCTCCTCGAACGACCGCCGCATGTTCGTGTCGATTCGCGCTGCGTCGCGGCGGGCGCGGCCCTCGCTGTGATGGCCGACCAAGATCGGCTGCCCGAACTCGAACCGCTTCGAGATCTGGTCGGCTGACGCTCGCCGGGCGTTAGCCGAGGCGACGGCCCGGCCCGCGCGGTCGCTGAACCGCTCGACCCTGTCCTCGGCGCGCTCCACGCGCTCGGCCTCGGCTTCCGCGAAGGACCGCCGGACCTCTTCCTTGATCTCGACCGTCACCTCGTGGCCGGCCTCGCGGAGGGAGTCGGCCGCCGCGTTGATCCGCCACATCTGCGCTTCCTTGTCCTGCGAGCGCCGGATGTAGAGGCCGGACACGTTCCGCGAGAACCAGAACCCGTGATCGCGCACGATCTCGAAGATGCCGTCTCCCTTCCGGGAGCCTTCAAGGAGCGTGCCCTCCGCGCGGGTGTGAGTGATCGTGATGGTTGCCATCTGGCGTACCTCCTGGTTCGGGTGGTGGAGGGCGGGGCCCGCAGGCCCCGCCCGGTTGGTCGTGTTGGTCAGTTCGCGCCGCCCATGTCCCAGCCCATGCCGATCGCGTCGAGCGCGGCCTCCCGGCGCCTGCTGGCCAGGCGGCTGTCGCGCGCCTGCTCGGTCTCCTGCCAGATCTCGATGTCCGCGAACGGGCCCTCGTGGCGGAAGGCGCGGGCGATGGCCGCCGCCGCCTCCTGGGGGGGGCAGGTGCTCCTCGCCGTTGTTGAGGTAGGTCGTGTTCACCTCGCGGCCGTTGCGCGCGTCCGTGGCGTACGAGTAGCGGATCTGGAAGCGCCGGGTGTTGAGGTCAACGGCCATCGCGGACTCCTAGGAAGGGGTGTTAGTGGGTGGACACTATGACTAACTTCCGAACGCTCTTGGGGTACCGGGTGGATCGCAGGGAATCGCGGAAAAATCGCAGGTCAGAAGGCCGCGCGGCTGGTGCCGCGCCTCTCGGCCTCGTCATCCACCGCCCACCAGGCCCAGAAGAACCCCGGCGTCTCGTCGTCCCGCTCCTCGCGCTCCCGCGCGTCCTTCAGCACCTCCTCGAACTGGGCTCCCGGGGGGTGGATCAGGAAGGCCCGGACCTCTTTCCTGGCCTGCGCGCCCCGGTCGTCGCAGCTGAGGGTGCAGGGCTCGCCGCTCTCCGCGCCGCACGTCCCGCACTCCCCGTCGGTGCTGGCCGTCGGGAGCTGGAGGGCGGTGTGCACCAGGTCTTCGAAGGTGATCGCGCTCATGGGTGGTCTCGCTTTCGCTCAAGAGGGCGGGCGGGGCCCGGATGGCCCCGCCCGGGGGTGGCTGCCAGTCAGCCGGCGAGGGCCGGGGTCTCGTCCGCGTCGATCTCGATCGTGTCGGTCGCGTTGAGGAAGCGGCGCAGGCCGTCCTGGTCGGCCATCCGGGCCGCGTTGGAGACCGGGCTCGTGCTCATCGAGAACCCGCACTGGAGCAGGACCTCCGTGGACTCCGCGCGCTGCTTGGCCAGGCCCTCGCGGACGCCGTGGCGGTCGATGCGCTTGAGGAGTTCCACCCAGGGCTTCGCCTTGCCCTCGGCGACCAGTACGGCGTCGATCCGACCGTCCAGGTAGGCGCCCTGGGCGGTGAGGGCTTCGGTCAGGCTCTTGCGGGCGCTGCTCGCCTCTTCGAAGGCGGAGGTGGCGCGGGTGGTGAGGCGCTTGAGGGCGATCTTGGCGTCCATGGTGGCTCCTTGCGGGGTGGTGTGTGTTAGTGGGTGGACACTATGACTAACGCGGTATCTCCCTGGGGGTACCGGGGTGACGCAAAGAAATTAGGAAAGTTTTCGCAGGTCAGAGCCCTGCGGAGTCAACGCGCCGCACCGTGCGTGAGGCGCGTCATAGTGTCCACCCCCTAAGCTGCTGGCATGGATCGCGTCGAACTTCCCGCACCCTTCGCCGCCCTCGCCGAGCTGGCCGGCGAGCCGACTGTCGAGCGGGCGCAAGCCCTTGGTCGCGCCCTCAATGCCGTGCCGGACCTGGCCGCCTGGATTCGCCAGCAGAGGCAGCTGACCGCCCGCGCGCTTCTCGATATGCCGCAGCACAGCGCCAAGACCCTGTCCGGCCCGCTGGAGGTCACTCCGCAGCGGGTTCACGACATCGCCGCTGGCCACCGGGCCACCAAGAACAGGCGGGTGGCAGCGACCAAGGCGGCTGCCACCGACTGACCCTCTGGGGGAACGAGGAGCGCCCGCCTGCTGCCCGGAGAGGGCGGCAGGCGGGCGCTCCTCGTACGGGGCTACTTCCGCCATCGGCGGTCGTCCACTCCCTGCTCCGAGGTGGGGACGTCCGGGCCGCGGGTCGAGGTGACCGCCACCGAGTACGCGACCGCCCCGGTGTGCTCCAGGCACGCGTAGTGCATGTCCGCCTCCGCCGAGTCCACGAAGTACAGGACCGCGTCGGTCACATGTCGCACGGTGCGCCCGGCCCGTCGCTCCGGTCGACCAGGCCGACCGCGCCCTCGCCGGTTCCGTACCCGCCGCTCATCCTGCGAGCCATGTCCATTCGTGTGGGTCCGCTCATTGCCGGCTCCATTCAGATCACTCATCACGGTAGGCGCTCCGCTCGCGCGGTTCACGCCGCTTCGCCGAACAGGTCGAGCTGTTCGGCCTCGTCCGGCGCGGCCGGGAGCGGTGGCAGCTCCAGCGGGCGCACCCGGGACGTCTTGGGCAGTTCCGGCTTCGGTGCCGGATGGCTGGCCTCGGCGCGCAGCTCGGCGACCGCATCCGGGTCGAGGCGGTGCTCGGCGATCTCTTCCGGGGTGGGCACCCAGCCTCGGGGGCGGGGTCGGCCGAGGCGGTACGTGATGTCCTGCACCGTGGCCCACACCTTCCACAGCCGCTCGTCCCGGTCCTCCCACTCGTGCGGCTCGTCCATCGCCGCGTACGTCGCCTCGCGCTGCACCTCCCGCTTCCGCTGGTCCTCGGCGAAGGCGCGGCCTCGGCGGGTGGCTTCCTCGCCGCCGATGAGCGGGCGGAGCGGTTCGCGTTCCGTCTTGCGGTCCTTCACGGCCGGGCTCGGCTGGTAGCGCCGCCAGAGGAACAGGGAGTCCCGGCCGTCGGCGGTGATGCTGACGCGCTTGTAGCCGGGGCCGAACGGCTCGGTGATGACGAGGAGTCCGGCCTTCACCAGCGGGCCGAGTCGGGCTTCATCGACTGGGATTCCGGGCCAGCCGGGGCGGGGCCGGTCGCGCAGGACACCGTTGCGGTCGTAGCTCAGTGCCGCGGTGGCCGCCGAGGCGACGAGGTACGCCTGACGGTCGGACCAGCCGAGCGCCTGCACCTGTTGCTTCTCCCCTGCCCGCTCGCGGGCTCCCTCGAGGAACTTGCTCGCGACGGACCCGGCCGGGGGCAGCTCGGCCGGGGCGGGCTCGTGCTCCGGCTCGGCCGCCGGGGGCTCCTGCGGCTCCGGGGCGGTCGCCGGCGGCTCTGGTACGGGCGGGGTCTCGCGGACGGGGGAGCCGTAATTGGCCACTCTGGTCATCGGGCGGGTGCCGCTGGGGTAGCGCACCGAGACGCGGAAGGTGAACCCGGCCTCCTGGACCAGGCGCTCGATCTCGTCCGCGTGGGCGGCGATCGTCTCATCCGCGTTCCGGGAGAGCGTCAGGACGTACGTGCCGATCCGCTCGCCGTTGCGGCACTCGCCTTCGACGCGGAAGTCACAGCCGCGCCCCTGGGTGAGGCCGAGGCCGCGCAGGACGCGCGCGATAGCCACGGTCGGGGTCTTGGGAGGGGGCAGCTTCTTCATCCGCTGAGGCTCCTTCTGGGCTGTCCGGACACCGTCACGGACACTGTCCGGACATGTCCGAGAGGTATAGTGGGTGGGCACTATGCCTAACGCTGATCTCCCGCTGAGGTACCGGGGTGATGTCCGTGAAACCGCAGGTCAGCGCTCGTCCGGACACTGTCCGCCGGACGCGGACCAGTGTCCGGACACACGGCCCGGACACTGGTCCGCTGGCCTACTCACGGTCGTACGCGTCCGCCCAGTACCGGCGGTCCTCAAGGCCGACCTCGCGCGCCGTGGGCTCGGCCGTGACCGCGTCGGTGAAGCCGACGGAGAGCCCGGCGACGAAGGCAGCGCCCACGTCGTGCTGGTGGCCGCGCGCCAGGGTCCGGGCCTCGGCGCGGTCGCCGCCGAAGGCGCGGAACTGGCCGCACGAGCAGGAGGCCGCACTGGCCGACTGGCGGACCATCCCGGCACGGCGGCCGGGGCGGTTCAGCCCGACCGTGACGAGCCGGCTGTCGGACGCCCGGGTCCAGCCGTCGGGCTCGGTGGTCGTCGTACGGTGCGCGGCGGCCAGCAGGCCGAGCCGCGCGGTGAGGGTCAGCCGGACCTTGCCGCGCTCGTCGGCGGTCACGAGCTTGCGGGCGCGCAGAGCCGCGGTGGCCATCGGGCTGATCTCGGTGAGCCCGGCGAGGATGATCCGGCGCCCGTAGTCGTTCTCCGTGTACTCCACCGGGCGCAGCTCGCTGATGTCCGTCAGGTCGCGGATCACCGCTTCGGTCAGGGTGCCGACCGGCATCTGCGGGATGAAGGTGATCGAGCGGTGGACGATGCCGCCCCGGATCTCCCGGCGGGTCCAGGTGATGAGCGCGCCGCCGTCCCGGGTGGCCTCGATCGCGTAGCCGCGCCGGGCGGCCCGGCGGAGGGTCAGCAGGGCGTGCGATTCGCTGGCGGTGCCCTCGGTAGTGCCGCCTGCGTGGGCGATGCTCTCGCGGAACATGGGCTGGTCCTCCTCGTTGAGGGTCACGCGTGGGTGGGCTGGGCGGTCGCGATGAGCTGCCAGATCTCGCCGGGGGTGATGCCGTACGGCACTTCCAGCTCGGCGAGGATGAGGCATCCGTCGAACACGGTCAGGTGGCCCGGCAGGTGGGCGGCCGTCCGGCGGCCGGTGTGCGGCCGGTACGTGGTCGGAGGCGTGTCCGCGCGGCCGTGGAGGGCGACGTTCGCCGCCAGGTGCTCGTACTCGGTGTGCACGGCGATCAGGGCGACGAGAACGGCGCTGACCACGTCCTCGTCGCGGCTGTCCAGGTGGCCGCTCAGGTCGAGGTTCCGGGCGCGCAGCTCGTTCTCCTGGCGGACGTGCTCGGGGTCGGCGGGGAGCAGTTCGGGGAGCTGCGTCGACCAGCCGGTGATCGGGGCCGAGACGTAGTCGAGGACCGCGCTCGGGATGCCGGTGTCGGCGCGTACGGCGGCCATGCGGGCGCACCACAGGGCCTGATCGGCCGCGTCGGGCAGGTAGCCGGTCTCCGGGGACTCGCGCAGTACCTTCGCGGCCCGCGTGAGGTTGCGGGCGACGGTGCGCAGGGCGGCGCCCTCGGGGTGGGTCTCGGCACGTCCTCGGATGACGCCGGCGAGGAGTCGGGCGCGGGTGGCGGCCTTGGAGTGCTTGTTCATCTCGGGGTCCTCTCGGGGATCAGGCGTTGACGAGGTGAGCTGCCGCGCCGTGGTAGCAGCGGACGGAGCGCAGTCCGGCCGGGCAGTTGCACTGACCGGTGGCCGCGGTGCGGTACACCTCGCTGCCGTCGTCGGAGACGGTGAGGAAGATCCGGTTCGCGCGGAGGGGAACCAGGCCGCCGAACTCCAGGAGCTCCATCGCCTTGGCGATCTGCCACGGCTGGTAGGCGGCCGGGGGAGCGGTGCGCGCCGCCTTGCGGAACTTGGCGCGGCACTTGGGGCCGTAGCCGTCCGGGGAGGGGCGGCGCAGGATTCGACGGCACTTGAGGCACCGGGCGGGGTGATCGGTGCTGGTCGGTGCGCTCATGGCCGCGTCCTTTGGTGGGTGATGAGTGGTTACAACTTCATCATGTCCTGAATCTATTTTGGATAATCCATTTTGGGAAAGTTGATCCGCAAAGGATTGGCAAAGAGCGCAGGCCACGGGGGCGGTCACCGTTCAGCATCGAACACCGCCGAGCGCCTCTGAGCAGCAGAAAGCCCCGCCCTCCACTGGGGGAGGGCGGGGCGTCGTGGCCCGGAGGGCCTACTGCCGGGCGACGTCCGGCTTGCTGGCCGGCCGCTTGCACACGTCGTGCCGGTCGCAGTTGCAGAGCCCGCAGCCCACGCACATCTGCCCGGCCTCCAGGCCGCACGCGCCGCAGCCGCCGGACTCGTCCAGGTCGGCGTCGTCCAGGTCGAGCGACAGCGCCACCAGCGCCTCACGGTCGAAGCGGGGCCGCGGTCGGCACGTCCCGTCGCAGTAGACGGACTCGCCGAGGCCGACGTACAGGTCCGCGTGGCCCTCGCATACGTAGTCGATCTCCACGGCGGGCTTCACCTTGACCGTGACGTCGTGGACCTCGATCAGGCCGATGCCCTCGATGTCGGC
This sequence comes from Streptomyces sp. A5-4, assembly GCF_051131715.1. Lineage (NCBI taxonomy): Bacteria > Bacillati > Actinomycetota > Actinomycetes > Kitasatosporales > Streptomycetaceae > Streptomyces > Streptomyces sp. A5-4. Next base: position 4,366,637 of record NZ_CP178591.1, read on the forward strand.
GCGCGAGCGGACCGCGCCGATCTCGGCGATCAGGTCGCTGTCGTTCTGCGCCGTGTGGCCCTGGGCGCGCGCCACGCCGTAGACCAGGGTGCGCAGTTCGCCGCCTCCGGAGCATGTAAACAACCGCTCCTCGATGCCGGGGTGCTCGATGGTGACCTCGTACATGCCGTTCTCCTGGTGCTCGTGTCGGGTGGGGCGGCGGGGTCAGGCTCGGCTGTAGCCCGGCCGGGTCGCGCGGTCGCCGGTGACCCACCACTCGGTGGTCCGCAGGACGAGGTCGTTAACGACCTCGGCGTACGCCGCGTCGTGCTCCTTGAGGTAGTTGTGCGCGATCGTCAGCCGGTCCAGGGCGGCTTTCCACTCAGGGTTGGTGGGGTCCGGGTTGGTGCGCACCCGGGCGCCGGAGTCGTTCATGAGCTTGTGCATGGACCGGATGCGCTCCTGCGGGGTCTCGTCGTGCAGGAGGAATCCGAGGGCGCGGCCCTCGCGCTCGGCGACCACCGCACTGTCGATGTACGAGCCGCCCGCGTAGTCGTGGGCGGGGCTGCTGAGGCGGTACAGGGCGCCGCGCTCCTCGGTGACGGCCGCCGGGAGGACGACGACCATGAAGCCGGTCACCCGCTCGGACTCGACCACGATCACGTCACCGTCGCTCAGCTCGTCGCGGCCTGCGGCGGCCTTGGCGTCCTCGGTGCTGTCGAAGCGGTGCACGCGGATCGCCGCGCGCCGCTGGTCGACGTCCTCGACCAGGTCGCCGAAGGCGAGGGCCGCGCCGGCCAGGGGGGAGGAGGACGTCAGACGCTCGGCGTAGGTGGGGTCGGGGCTGTCGGTCATTGCGGAGCCTTCCGGGTGGGGTGGTAAGTGGTTACAACTTCATCATTTCCTGAATCCATTTGGGATAACCTGTTTTGGAAAAATAGATCCGCAAAGGGTTGGCAAAGAGCGCAGGCCACGGGAAACAGTCACCGTTCACCGCTGAACGCCTCCGAGCAGCAAGAAGCCCCGCCGTCCACCAGGGGAGAGCGGGGCGTCGGGGTGTGGGTCTCAGCAGTCGGCGCGGACCAGGCGGATCAGGGCGGCGACCTCGCTCACCGGCTCGTCGTCCAGCGTCAGGTCGAGCCGGGAAGAGGACGCGCCCCGGGTCACCTGGCCGCGCACGTCGCAGTTGCGGAACCCGACCTCGCTCGTGCCGGGCAGGGTCAGTTCACTCAGGCCCGGCCACGGGGCGTCGTCGCACTCACAGTTCTCGTCGTGGTAGCAGGCGTTGCGGGCCTCGGCCCCGGCGCGGAGCCGTTCGTACGTGGCCTCGTCCAGGCCGCGGAAGGTGACGTGGGCGCGGTCCCCGAACGACTCGGCCCGGATGCGGGCGTTGACCCCGGGCGCTGTCATCTGGCACCAGGAGTCGGGGCCTTCGCCCTTCCGCGTCTCGTGGATGGTGCCGTGGCCGCCGTTGGCCTCGATCAGGTAGAGGCACGCGACGTGCGCGGCGGCCTTCGCGGCCGTCCGGGCGCCGTCGCGGGCCGCCCGGAAGGTGGTCGCCATGGCGTCGGACGTGGGGTTCCTGTTCATGCTGATCCTTCGTGGTGGGGGCGTTCGGGCGCGGCTAACTGGTGGCCGTCGGCCGCTTGCAGGTGTCGTGACGGTGGGCGGGCCGGGCCGGTCAGCCCTGCCGCTGGTCCTGGGGCACGTGGGCGAAGAGGCACTGCGAGGAGCGGCGCAGGGGCTCCGTGTCCCAGCCCTGTCGGCGCATCCGGTCCTCCAGGCAGTCGATCGCGGCGCCGTGGAGCGGGGTGTCGCGGCGGATCAGCTTGCCGCCTTCCATCCAGTACAGAGCCACCCGGCCCTGGCCGCGCGGCTCGATCACGTAGCCGCGAACCTCCCGCTCCTCCTCGGCCGGCTCAGCAATGTCGTGCCGGTCGGTGAGGCGGGCGACAGCCAGGCCGTCCAGGGCGCGGCGGGCGGCGGCCACGTCCGGGTGTCCGGCGTGCCGAGGGGAGCTGCCTTCTGTGGCTCCGTCGTGCTGGACAATCACGCCCTCCAGGACCTGGCGGGCCGACGCCGTCTCGGCGGGGAGGCAGTTCCCGGTGATCCGCTGAGCGCCGCTGTCCACGATCACGCGGTCCGGCTCGCCGGTGACGGCCGGTGCAACGTCCTGGACACTGAAGGTCACCCTGTCCGCGCACACGACGAGGTCCCCGGTCTTGAACGGTCCGACCTGCGGGCGGCCGGCGAGGCGGGCGGCGGCTTCGTCCCGGAGGGTGGCTCGGCGCAGCTCTGTGCGCTCGTCGTCCAGGATCGCGCTGGGCAGCAGTTCCTCGGCGCCGGACCGGTGGAACTCCAGGCTCTTGGAGAAGGTCCCTGCGTTGGTGATCCACCCGAAGCGGGCGGAGCGGGTGGGCGCGGACTGGAAGGTGTACCCGAGGAAGAGGCCGGCCGCGTTGTGGCAGGACCGGAAGTCCTGTGCCTGCGGGTACACCACGGCCACCTTGGTGCGGGCCTGGTCGGGCATGAGCCGAACTTGGTCCCGGGCGGCGGCCTTCGCACACCGGGTGCACACGTTCTTCTTCGCGGCCTCCGCGTCGGTCAGGAGACGGCTCGCGGTGCGGCCACACAGCGTGCCGCCCGTGAGCTGGTGGTTGGCGACCTGGTGGACGGTGCGGCCGTTGCCAACCTGGGCCGGGTGGGCCTTCGGGATGGCGGCGGCCGGGCGTCCCGCGTGGGTGCGGGTGGGGAGGTCGGTCACGGTGCGGCCTTTCGGTTACTGGTGGGTGATGAGTGGTTACAACATCATCATTCCCGGATTGAATTTTGGGAAACCAGTTAACCGTAATGAGTTCCGGAAAATTTACGTCCCCGCTCCCGTTTACCGAAACCCGTTCATGGAACACTCGGGGCATGAGCCGAACCGGACCCCGCAACACGCACGCCGACTACCAGCCCAGCGAGACGATGCTGGCCGCCATCAAGGCGTGGGAGGACGTCGTCGCCAAGGAAGAGGAGCTGCGCCACGCCGCCCGCGCGGCCGTCGCCGAGGAACTGCGCACGGCGCACGTCTCCCACGGTGCGCTCGCTCAGCACGTGCCATGGACCGAGGCGACCGTCACCGGCATCGCCAAGGAGTACAAGGTGCCGGGTCTCCGTCAGCGCAAGCCGGCCGCCGACGAGAGCTAACCCGGCGGGTCAGCTCCGCCGGTTCGGGTCCCCGGCCGTCGCCTGGATCCGCGCGATCTCCACCTTCGCTCGGGCAATCACCGCGACCAAGGCCACGACGCAGCCGCCGAGGAGCGCCCACACGAACGCCGTCGTACCCGCCATGACGCCACCCTTCGACCTGCACTCTGGGCGGGGGAGCGTACCCCTTCCGAACGCACCGAGGGCCGCACACGATCACCGTGTGCGGCCCTCGGTCTTGCCCGGCCCGACGGGGGAGGCGGGCCGGGGGTCTACGACATCCGGTAGGCGATCCCGATCACGACGACGAGGATCATCAGCGTGCCGACGATCCACTGGCCGAGCGGGATGTCGGTGAACCGGAACGGCTCTGGTTCGATGATCTTTTCCCCATCGGGGACGTGCCCGCCGTGGAAGAGGAAACGGTGCTTGCGCCGTTCCTCGTCCACTCCGGCGCGCGTGAGCACCGGCGGCGACGTCGTGCGGCACTGGCCGCATCGGTACTGGAGGCTCATCCCGACTCCCGCCCTCACTTCAGATCACCGCCATACTGCTGGATGATCCACGCGGCGGGGCCTCGTTTGTGATCCTGCACGTACCGCCATCCCCTCTCCAGGTCCTCTTCGGTCCACTCTCCGCCGCTCTCCGCTTCCGAAGAGTTCGCAGGTCGGGGCCGGTCTCCGGCGGTGGAGAGGGGTTCGGAGAGAGGCCCTGGGCCACTTCCGGGGGAGAGCCGTGGCGGTAGCTGATTCCGGTGCACTCCGGCGCGCCCGGCGGCGCCCCTCGCGCGGAACTTACGGGAGGGGTCCCAGCCGGCCCCGGTGAGGGCCTGGCGCAGCTCCTCGTCGGTGGCCTCGGAGAGGCCCGGCAGAGCCTCCCGCATGGCCGGCCGGAGGTCCTGCAAATGCACCCCGTTCTCGGTGCCGATCTGCTCTCGAATGAGGGCGGTCAGGGGGTCCTCCTCGGGGGTCCCCTCAGCCTCTTCCGGGGCCTCTTCCCCGGCCTCGTCGGAGGCGTCCGGGGACCCGTCTTCCGGGGTCACGGCGGAGGCTTTGGCGCGGCGCGTGAACCGGGTCAGCAGACCACCCCGGGCAAGGGCGGGCGCGTCCTCCTTCTCGACCTCCACCTTGCCCACGGTGGGCTTGCCGGTCTTCTGCTCGGCTGCCTTGCCGGTGGCCTTCTTCTCGCCCTTCTCTTCCTTCTTCGCAGGCTTGCTCTTGGGAAGGGTGATCCGGCCCGTGGCGGCCAGGACGACCGAGGCGAGCAGGGCGCCGCCGATCACCCACGGGGCGATCGGGAAGGTGGCGGCGGTGCTGACCGTGCCGTACGCGGCGAACCCGGCGCCGCAGAGTCGGGCCCCGACGCTGCCTCGTTTGCCGTAGCTCCCGGACAGCCAGCCGAGGAGGAGGGCCAGGAGCACGCGCAGCCCGCTCCAGTACCAGGCGCTCATCCGCGCCAGCGTGACGACGAGTCGGCCGAGTCCGATCAGGGTCCATCGGGACCCCCGGCGGAGCCCCCGGAGCAGTGGGGGGCCCGCGGTGCGCCCGGCCTCGACGGCGAGCGGGCCCAGCTCGGCCAGTGGGCGCACGTCGTAGTACGGCCGCAGGTCCGGGATCCAGCTTCCGGGCTGCTCCCCCGGTTCCTCGTCGTCCAGGTCCTCGTCGTCGTCTTCGGCGACGTCGTCGGCGGTGGGGTCCTCCGGCTCGTCGCCGGCCGGGGCGGGCGGGGCGACGACGGCCGGGACGGGTGCGGGCCACTCCTCCGGGCTCGGCTCCTCGTCGGGCTCGGGGTCGGGAACCGCGTGCAAGTGGGCGGCGCTCATGACGCGAGCTGCTGGGCTACGGCGGCGATCTTCTCCGCGAGGATGCCGAGGCCGCCGTCGGCGCTGGAAGCGACGTACCAGAATGGGATGCCCATCATGCACACGCCGCGACGGCTGAGCTTCTTCCACAGGATGATCGCGACCATGCACAGGCCGATGGCGGGGAGCGTCAGGCCGGGGATGAAGCTGTTCACGATCTCGACCAGGTCGTTGACGAGGCCGCGTACGAGGGTGAACGGCCAGCCGCCGGCGGCGTAGGACGCTCCCGCGAGGATGGACAGGAAGAGGCACCAGCCCCAGCTGAGCGCCTTGGCCTCTCCGTCGCCCTGGGTGCCGACGATGAGCACCACGGTCAGGACGACGGCCAGGCCGACCGGGCCGAGGGTGCCGAGCAGCGAGTTCATTGCGGGGGTTCCTTCGCGGGGTGAGGTCAGGCGGGGAGGCTGGGGGTGCCGTAGAGCAGCGAGCCGACGATCATGGAGATCAGGGGGATGCGGGCGACGAGCGCGAAGGGCGGGAGCCAGCGGCGCGTGCGGTAGTCCCACATCCAGATGCCGAGCGCGACGCCGTACCAGATGACGACGTAGAACTCGGTCCACGAGTCGTACGTGGCATCCAGGTAGGCGACCTCGGCAGTGAAGAACTGGGGGACGCCGAGCGCGAATCCGCCGGCGAGGGCGGCACCGTTGTAGAGGAGCCAGCGGGACTGGGTGGACCGGCCGGTCCACCAGCCCACGAGGGACTGCTTCGGGGCGGGCTTCGCCTTGAGGTAGCCGGGTCGGGCGTAGGTCTTCTGTCCGGACCCGCGCAGGCTCCAGCGGCGGCGGATCGCGGCCGGGACCCCGTCCTCTCCTTCCTCGTCCTCGCCGTCCTCGTTGTCTTCCTTCTCGACGTCGTCCAGCTCGTCGTAGTCGTCGGGTACGGGGAGCTGCGTCTCGCAGTCCTCGCACCAGTAGGCGACGAGCTGGTCGGAAGGCTGGGCGCGGACCGCGTGGGGGTTGGGGTGCTCGCAGTCCTTGACCGGTTCCGGCGGGGGGACGTGGTGGGGGACACCGTTGATCCACTTGATGGATCCGGCCGCAGCGCGACGCCGGGCCGCATCGTCGTCGTCGGGGTCGTCAGCGACGATGACCGGCTTCGGGTCCCACCAGTTGGGGGCGCGGTCGCCGACTCGCAGTGCCTGGGGCTGGGCTGGGACCGTCGGGGCGGGGTCGGGCTCGGGGTCCTGGTCGTCCGGCTCGTCGTCGGCCGGGTCGTCGGGGGTGACGGCGTCGTTGAGGCGCTGGAGCAGGGTGCGGGGGCGAAGGTCCACAGGTCACTTCCTTCGGTACGGCTTGAAGAGGGCGGCGGCGCGGGGGCCGGGGTGGGCGCCGGTCGCGCGGTGGCGGCGGCCGGCGGCGCGGAGGACGGGCACGATTCGGTGAGCCGGAACGATCCGAATGGAATCGAACACCCACTCCCCTCGCTGGTCCGGACTTTCCGCCGGACCTTCCATGGAGACGAGCGGGATTACCGGACATTCGAGGGCTGCGGAGACCGCGCGGGCCTCGTGCCGGACGCCGTTCAACCGTTCGCTCACGTCGCGGTCGCCGTGCATGAGCCGACCGGACTTGACCTTGAGCGGCCAGCGCGCGGACCACTTCTTGCTGTCGAGCACGATCACGACTCCGGACGGGCTCACCAGCAAGTGATCAACATTGGCGTTGCCGGTCGGGAGGGCGCGGTCGTGGAGGACCGTCCAGCCTTCCCGGACCAGTGGCTTGAGGCGGGCCGCGGTGGCCTTCTCCCCCACCGCCCCGGCGGCCCACTGCTGCGCCCGGCGACCGCGCGCGGTCTGGATGCCGACCAGGTCGGCGAGGCGGACCAGTGGACTGCGGAGGCGGCGGGCCTGAGCGGCGGCCGAGGAGCCCGCGCCGGGCCGCTGCCGATCCTGGACGTACCAGGCGACGGCAGCGGCCACGGCGAGAACGAGGACGAGCGTCATGATGCCTTCCGCTTGGGGTCGATCCGGAGCGCGGTGCGCCGGACGGTGTCGGCCAAATTCGGGCGGTCAGGGTGGCCGGCCTTCTTGACCGCGTCGACCAGGTCGGCGTCGCTCACCTTCGGGTCGCCCTTGATCTCCGCCCGGCAGATCTCAGCGATCGGCGAGCGGTTGATCTGCGTCACCGGCGGGACGGGCGGCTGCGGCGCGGCAGGCTGCTCAGGCTCGACCGGAGGGACCGAAGGGACTGAACTTCCCGAGTCCACCGGAGCGTTGACCGGCGCGGGGACCGCGGGGACCGCGGGGACAACGGGCGGCACCGGGGCCGGGACCGGCGCGGCCGGGGGAGCGGCAGGCGCGGCCGGAGGGATGACCTGCGCGGACACCGGCGCGGGCATGTCCGGGACGTGTCCGGACACGGCGGGAAGCTCGGACAGCGGGGCCCGCCCGGTTACTGCGATTGCGCTGGAGTCGGTGCCGTAGACCTGAGCCATCCACGCCTCGGTGGCGGTCAATCGGCTCTGCTCGCCCAGCATCACGCGCGTGACGGCGAGATCCTGGCGGCTAGCCTCCAGCCATCCGGCGTGCTCCTCGTCGAGGGGAACGTGGACCAGGCGGAGGACGATCCACCACAGGCCCTTCGCCAAGACGGACACGCAGGCGGCGACCGCGCCGACCTTGGGCATGTTGAGCTCGAAGCCGTCGATGACCACCGCGGTGACGACGACGCCGAGGCCGACCCATCCGGCGATCAGTGCCGCCTTGGCTCGCTCTGGCTGGTCGCGGAGGATCCACTGGACCATCAGGCAGGCGACCCAGGGCACTTCAAAGGCGAGGGCGGCGATGTATCCGGCGCCTTCATGGCCGGGGACCATGCCGCTGAGCAGGCGTCCGATCGCGGTTGTCGACCACACGACCGCGATGAGGGTCAGGGAGACGGCGATGGCGATGACTGCGCGCAGGTACAGGCGGTCGAGGTTGACCGGCGGCACCGGTACCCACTCGTGGTACTTCTCTTTCCGCCGCTTCACCTGGCCCCTGAACTCGACGTCGACGTAGCGCTCGCGCTGCACCTTCCGGTAGCGGACTCCGGGGATGCGTGGCTGCTCGGGGGTGGGGTTCTGGTTGTTCATGCCGAGACCTTCTGTGTGTCGCTGCCGTTGCCTGTCGGGTAGTTGTCGGCGAAGTCGAGGACGAGGGGCTGCACGCTCGCGGGGAAGTACTCCCGCCCACGGACCGGGCGCTCTCCGGCCTCGCGGAGGGCGGCCAGGGCTACGCGCTCCAGGTCCCGGGCGCCTCCGTCGAGCGGGAGCCCGGTGAGGTAGCGGTGCACCGTGGTGAAGCCGTCGGCGGCGTGGCGGTTCAGACGCTGCCGTCCGTCGCCCGTCGTGATGCCGAGCTTCAACAGGCCGGCGTCCTCGTTCGTGAGGACGTAGAAGGCGTTCGAGTTCCACCCGCCACACCGCAGGCAGACACCCCACCTGCGCGTGTTGTACGGCAGCGGACGGCATTCGTGCCCGTCGATGCAGATCACGCGGTGAGGCGTCCTGTTGCCGAGCCACTGCGGTTCCAGCAAGGTTGCGCCCAGCTCCTCCAGGCGAGCCCGGAACGTAGCCTCAGCTGCTGCTGAATCCCTGCCAGCACAGACCCGACAGACGCCCTGGCCCTGCTGAACGCTGGCAGGCATCTTCGTCACGTCGTGCCCGGCTGCGCAGCGGACACGATGGGGAGCCAGTGCGCCAAGCCACGCGGGTTCGAGCAGCGTCGCGCCGACGTCTGCCAAGCGGGAGCGGAACTCCTCCTTTGCCCTCGTCCGCTTGCTCGCGTTCACGTTGGCCAGGCCGCATGTCCTACAGCCGCTTCCGCGTACCAGCCAGGCCAGCGTGTACGTGCACTTGTGGCCAACCGGGCAGAGCGCGCGGTGCGCGGCCTGGGTGCCGAGCCATGCGGGTTCCAGGAGCGTGGCGCCGATCTCGGCAAGTAGGGCGCCGAATTTCTCTTCGGCGATCCTGGGACTGCTTCCCGTGCACTCCCGGCAGATGCCCGCGCGCGCCGCGTTGCTGGGGGTCGGCGTGCAGTTGTGGCCAGCGGCACACCGGACGCGGTGCGAGACCTTGTTGCCCAGCCACTCGGGCTCAACCAACGTCGCGCCCAGCTCGGCCAGCCGGGTCCGGAACGCAGCCTCGCTGCGCAGGGAGCGCGTGCTCCTGCGCGGTGCGCGGTGCGCGGTGCTCGGGGGCCTGGTCCATCGCTTTGCCTCTCGTGTGGCGAGACGGGGATGGCCGACCCGCCCCGGAGGAAGGGGGGCGGGCCGGCCTGTCTGCCGCCGCTAGCGCCTGTTGCGCTCGCGGCGGCGGTCTGCGTCCTCCCACGCCTGACCGGCGCGGGCGGCGTCACGGACGTCGATCGATCGGGCGATCCGTCCTTTGACCTGCTTCTTCTTCGCTGCCTTGTCGCTGGCGGACTCACGGCCCGAGTAGTCGCTGGTGGCGAGCTGGCGGTCGCTGCCGCCCTTGAGCCAGTCGAAGGCGCCCATCAGCGCACCTCCGGCGGGTTCTTACCGGCGGCCTCGGCCGCCTGCTGGGCCTGGCGGTCCTGTGCGGCGCGGGCCAGCAGCTCGGCGGTGGTCGCGTTCGCGTCCTGGTCGACGGGGGTCGTGTTGGACATCAGGCCCTCGCCTCCCCGGCTGCCGTGAAGGCGGCGAGCAGGACGGCGGGCGTGATGCCGGAGTCGTTCCAGCCCTTGCACTTCGAGCACACGAACTGTCGGCCGTCCGGGCGCATGGTGCGCCCGCAGCACTTCGGGGTCTGCTTGGGCATCAGGCGTTCCCGCCCTTCGGCTGCGTCGGGACGGACGGCTTCGGGTCCTTGCGCTGGCCGGGGATGCCGGTGATGCGCGGGATGGCCGGATCGTTGTCGCCGTCGGGCCAGTCGTGACCGGCGTCGACCACCAGGCGCAGCAGCTCGCCGGCGTACTGGCCTCGTGTGATGCCGTCGATCCGCTCCGGAGCGACCGCGAGGGCCGCCTTGGCGAGCGCCTGAGCGCCTGTGCTGAGGCTGCGGTCCTTCAGCTTGTACGCCTCGGCGCCGAAGCTGATGAGCAGCGAGTGCTGCTCCAGCACGTCGTCGGGGCTGGTGGCGCTCAGGTGGTCCGCGACTGCGGCCAAGACCTCAGCGGTGTCGAAGGGGATCGCGTCCGACTGGACGGTCACCTCGGTCTGATCAGTAATCTGTGCCATGCGTCAGCTCCTGGTAGGCAGGTGTTGGCGTGGCCCCCGGTCGGCGTTGTCTAGGCCCCGACCGGGGGCCGACTTGTAGCAACGTGGTGTTGCTTGCTCGACTGTATGGGAGTCCCATACATTCAGGCAAGCGGCCTTGGCGGATTGGAACCGGATGGCCGAAGAACCGACAGGCGGCGGGGAGGTGGCACAGCGCGTGTTTGACGCCCTGGAAGCCCTCAAGGGCATTGAGGACGAGGAGGTTCGAGCCCGCGAGATCAGCACGTTCCTGCGGGCGTATGGCCCGAAGATCAAGGAACTCAGCGATATTCGGCGGGACTACGTCCTCGGGCAGCGGCGGGACGAGGTCTCGGTGCGGAAGCTCGCGGTGAAGATCGGTGTCTCCGCCTCGACCGTCCAAGACATCGAGCGCGGATACTCCGGGTCAGGCAAGACCCGGCCGCGGAAGGTCAGGGATGACGATGACGGAGACACCGGCCGCAATCAGGCCGACGACTGAGACAGCCCGGGGGACGATCGTCCACCAGGTCGGCCCCGATGACGTCGCGGTCTACCGGCTGTTCAACCGGGACGGCGATCTGCTCTACATCGGCGTGAGCAAGGACCCTGTGCACCGTTGGTCCGACGAGCACCGGCACCGCTGGTGGTGGCCGGAGGTCGTCGCGTACGAATGGGTCTGGCATCCGTCGCGCGCAGAGGCACGGGCCGTGGAACGGGCAGCGCTCGAGCAGGGCTTGGCGAAGTGCAACGTCCACGGGACGCCGAAGCACGGCTCCAACTGGAAGCGGCAGGTCGCGAGCTGACCGGCACGACGACCGCCCCCTGTCCGCTTCGTGCTGGAGGGGGCCGTCGTCGTGTCCGGACACTGTCCGTGCTGGTCAGGCTGGTGCCGAGGTAAGGAAGTCTCGTGCGCGCGCGTCCAGTTCAGCGGCGCAGCGCACCCCCCGGGCACGGAAGCGGGCGAGGTCGGCGCGCATCCTGGTGACGGCCTTACGGGTGCGGACGGAGTGGACGCCGTCCATGTGGTCCATGGACTTTCCCCAAGTTGCGCACGCCTGCTCGATGCCGCCTTGCTTGAGTTGCATCTCGGCGCTGGCCACCAGGTCCAGGGCGACGATCCGGGCGTACATGCCGGGGCGGGAGGCGGCGGCGCGGGCGTATTGCTCGGCGGCGGCCTGGTGGTCGCCGAGGGTTTCGTGGACCTTCGCGGCCCGTGAGTACAGCGACGGCGCTGGAGGCCCCCAGGCCAGGGCCCAGAATGCGGGCTCGTCGCCGGGGTCGGCTTCCAGGAGGGCGCGGGCCCGGTTGGCTTCGGCAAGGGCGGGGTGGCGCTGGCCGGCCTTGGCGAGGGTGTGCGCGTGGACGATCCGGAACAGGGCTTCGGTCGGGGCGTCGACCCGGCCCTTGGCGCGGTCGAGGCCGGTCTCGGCGAGCGCCCGGCAGTGCTCGGGATGGTGGATCTTGAGGCCCTGCATGGCCATGGTCCGCATCACGAACCCGTCGTGCCCGGTCACCTCGGACTCTGCGGCGAGTGCGTAGGACTGGAGGTAGTACCGCTGTGCGAGGCCCTGTTGTCCGGCGTCGTAGGACTTCCAACCGAGGAGGTGCACGCCGCGACTGGCGGCGGACAGCATCTGTCGGCGGACATCGTCGGTGCGGAAGCGGCCCCGTACCAGCGGGGCGACGTCGTCGCGGAGGTAGGTGACCAGCGCGGTGCGGCCATGCTGTCCGCCGTGGCGCTCGTCCATCTCGGAGAACGCCCGGATCATGTCGCGGACGGCGGCGACCTCGGCCATGCCGGTGACCTGGCCGGTGAGGGCGGCGGCGGTGCGGTCGGCGATCTCCTGCGCGTACGACAGCGGCAATGCGGACGCGGCTACGGAGTACGCGCTGGTGGTGAGAAAGCGGCGGCGGTTCAGCTCGGACCTCCACATCGGCAGCAGGGAGTCGAGTGGGTCGGCCCCCAGTGACAGCCCCAGGCTGTCATCTTCCTCGGGCTCGGCGAAGCCCAGGTCCACGGGGGTGAGGATGCGGCCCACGCGGCGGGACAGGGCCACGGCCAGATACCGGTCGGTGTCGGCGGCCGGGACCGTGCCGGAAATCCAGTGCTCGATGGTGGACTTGTTGGTCCGTAAGGTCACGCCGTTCTCGGCAGCGACCGAGCGGACGGCCTTCGCTACCGCTTGGTAAGTCAGGCCGGACTCGTCGACGAGGTCTTTGAGCTGCTGATTTGGTGTACGCGTGGTCATGAGCACCTGCCCGTATACCCGATATACCCGTTGGCCTGCCCGCCACCGTACCGCCGTAGCGGGTACGGCGGTTGACTGGTTGTCAGGCCGGGCGGCGGGAGCCCAAGTAGCTCCCCGGGTCTCCTGCCGCACGGCTTAGCAGCACACCGCCCACCTACGCCCGGCCGCGGGCGCGGGGGCGGCCAGTTTCGGAGGTATGGCTCATGAGCGACACCAGCATCCCCAGCGCGGTTCCGTCGACGCGGGTCGCGCTGGACCCGAAGACGATCGCCACGCTCCAGGCGAAGGTGAACCGCCTCGTCAACACCGGCGCGCTCACCGCAGCTCCGCACACGTACCACCACTGATGGACTCCGCCGGGGGCGGGCTGGGGTCGACCCGCCCGCCCCCGGCGGCCTGCCCGCCCCACATCCGACCCGGGAGGCTTCCCATGGACACACGGTTGCAGTTGACGTTCCTCGGCCATCAGACCTGGCTCGTCCAGGGTGGGGGTCGCAGCATTCTGGTTGACCCGGTCCTCGCGCCGGCCTTCGGCCTGCCGGGGCGGGCCGAGTGCCGGGTGTGGCCGCCGCGCACCGTCGACACCAACGCGATGCCCCAGGTGGACGCGGTGGTCCTGACCCATGAGCACCTGGACCACTTCCACTTGCCGTCGCTGGCGCTGCTGGACCGGGACACGCCGGTCTTCACCGGGCCGCTGCTGCCTGAGCCCGTCGAGGTTGCGATCACCCGCCTCGGGTTCACCGTGCACCGGATTGATCACACCAGCCCGATCGAGCTGGGCGACCTGCGCGTGAATCTGTATCCGGCGGGCGCGAAGACGCTGTTCTGGGAGGACCGCGTCGTCCAGCCTTGCATCCGGGTCGGCGACGGCTCCTCGGTGTTCATCGCGGTCGACGCCGATGTGTCCGATCTGTACCTCCAGCACGTCGCCGAGGGTGTCCAGCCGATGCCGCGGATGGCGGTGCTGTCGAACAATTCGCAGATCGTCCCGCCGGGGATGCCGGCCTCGTCGGTGAACCTCCTGCCTGGCCTGGACGGTACCCGGCACAAGACCGGTCTGAGTGTCTTGAACCAACTGCTTCTGGAAGTCCTCGCGCCGTTGGACGGTGTCGCGGACGTGGCGCTGTGCGGGAACGGGTTCGTGCCGCCCGCGTCGCCGCACGGGCCGTTCCTGTACTCCGACCACTTCGAGATGGCGGCGACGGCGAACCGGCTCCAGCACCTGTTCGTCGTGCACGGGCCGCGCCCCGGCAACCGTCTGTCCGTCCCGGCCTCCCCCTCCGAGGAGTTGACGAGCGACCGGGTGGACTGGGTGCAGATCGACGGGAAGTTCGAGCATGAGCAGCTCGTCGCGCACGCCGGGTTCGTCGCCGACCCCGGGCACGTCGTGCTCTCCCCGCTGGCCGACGAGCCCGCAGACTGGGACCAGGCGCTCGACGTGGTCATGGCCGAGCTGCCGCGGTTGGGCAGGGAGCTGCTGGCGACGAGCAGCGGCATCCTGGCGTGCAGCATTCATGAGTACCTGTCCGGGCCGCTCGGCCGGGACCGCGCGGTGCTGCGACTCAAGGATGGGCCCGGGGGCCACTTGCTCCAGTTCGCATGGGACGTCACCACGGCCTCGTTCGCTCCGGTCCCGGCGACGACCCGCGACGAGGCCATGGCGCAGTACCCGTTCGGCGCTGAGGTGTTCTTCCAGGACTACGTGGCGCTGCTGGAGGGTCGTCTCCAGGTGTGGGACGTCGCTGGCGGATCTATGGAGTGCTGGCACATCGGGCCGCCGCTGGACAGCCTGGTGTATGCGTTCTTCGGGATCTATGGCGAGCACCAGCGGCCGGACCTGGCGGCACGGTCGTACGCTCACCTGGCCGGTGACGTCGCTTTGCCTGCGGGCACCCGGTGACGGCCGCGCCGGCCACGGCCGCCGAGGCGCTGGCCGGTCTGGCGCGTATCCGCCCTGACGGGTGGCTGGCCACCCCGATGCCTACGGCCCGCGGGACCCTGCTGAATCGTGCCCGTAAGGCGCTGGAGGCCGAGCACCCCGGGTGGAACGGGCGGCTGCGGCTGGTCAGCTCGCGGTACACCGCCGCCGTGTTCGTGGTCAGCGACGCGTCGGGGCTGCGGGTCCTCAAGCTGCACGCTGATCCGGCCGGGTTCGCCGGGGAGACGCTGGCGTATGAGCTGCTGACGGGTACGGCGCCGGTCCCGCAGTTGTACGCGGAGAGCGAGCGGCTGTTGTCGCTGCTGCTGGAATATCTGCCTGAGCCCGCTGACTGGGGCGATCCCGGGATGGCGGGGGTCCTCGTTGAGCGGGTGGCCGCGGTGCACACGGCATCGCTGCGGCTGCCGCAGTACGCCACGGAGACGCTGGCCGGTTTCTCGCTGGGTCGGCGGCTGCTGGCCCCTGCGCCCGCGTGGATCGTGGATGCGGTGGCGTGGGGCGATGTGGTGGCCATGCACGTGGACGCGTACGGGCTCGGTCTGGTGCCGCTGGGGCATCTCGACCTCAAGCCGGATCATCTGCGGTTGCGGGCCGGGGGCGAGGTGGTGCTGTTCGACATCGAGACCGTGCGCCCGGACGTGACGGGACTGATCGACGTCGTCACGCTGCCGGCGGTCCTGCGGCAGGGCGGCCACGACTTGGCCCCTGATGAGGTGCTGGAGCTGTATCTCGATGCCACCACGGCTCGGGGTGGCCGGTGGACGGCCGGGTCGTTGCGGGACGCCTTGCGGGCGTACGCCGTGGCGACAGGGCTGGAGAGCTTGCACGGCCTGACCGGCTGAGGGTGAACATGCTGGTGCCCCCGCTGAGGGTCAGCGGGGGCACCGGCATGTTCGAGAGCTACGGGCCCTCGATGCCGATGATCGTTCCGAACGGGTCGCGGAGCTGCGCGATACGCCGTCCGGGCTCGATGAGCAGGGGGCCGCGGTGGTGATCGCAGCCTGCGCCGAGGAGGTGATCCCGGGCCTGGTCCAAGTCATCAACACCCCAGTACACGACGGGGCTTCCGCCGGGCGCGTTCCGCTCGGTGTCGGCAGGGTGGAACCCGAGCTCGATGCTGCCGGCCTGCACCCAGGCGTAGACGGCCCCGGTATTGCTGACGTCCGTTTTCACGGGGGCGTCGAGGACCTGGCCCCACCAGCGCGCTGAGATCTCCGGGGCGTCCGCGAAGACCATCACGATTCGTACGTCTTTGAACACCGGTTACCTCCAAGGGGGTTGCCATCCTAACGAGGCATGGTTCGGGGTGTGTGCTTCGCGCGCCGGCGGGGTGGCGGTCCGTACGGCGTCGCCCACGCCGGCCGATCTCGGCGGGCCGCGGTGGCCTGCTGGGCGACGGGGCGCATGGCGCGGGCGAGTTCGGCCATGGCTGCGGTCGCGGCCTGGGCCATCGGCCGGAACGCCTCCAGCATCGCGCGGACCGGGGCGAGCGCTTCGGCCATGACGGCGTGGGCCTCGGCGATGACGAGATCCGTGTGGGGGCCGGTCTCGCGGCGGCGGCGCTGGGCGACCGCGGTGACGGCCTCCTCGACGGTGAGGCCGCGGAGCCGGACGAGGCGGCCGATCAGCATGAGCGCGGCGCGGGCGCTGGCCTGCTCGGGGGTCATGTGCGCGGGTCCTTCCGGAGGAGATCGGGGGGCAGGTCGAAGGCCGTGCTGATCGCTTCGGCGACCTCGGCGCGGCGGTCGGGCGCGGCCGGGGCCGGCTCCGGCGGTTCGGGTTCGAGCGGCCCGGTCTCGTGCACGATGGCGGCGAATGCCTCGGCAATGGCGACGCTCAGGAGGCGGCGGGGAACGCGGGCGCGGTACTCGACCCGGACACCGGCGTCCGTGTCCGGACACGCGTTGTCCGGACGTGTCCGGACGGTGTCCGGCCTGGTGGGGAGAGGTCCGCAGTCGGACGTCTCGCCGACGATCCGGCCTGTCCGGACATGTCCGCCGGACGCGGGCGGACTGTCCGGGGACATGTCCGGACGCTGTCCGGGGTCGGTCACGAGTCGGCCGCCCGGCCGTACGCGGTAGGGCCCATGGGCGGCTGCGCCTGGTCGTGGATGACGAGCGGCACGGCTGACGTGAAGCCGCTGTTGTCCTCGCGGATGACCGCAGCGGTCTCCGGGGTGACGAGGAGTGGGCGGGTGGGGCGCGGCAGCCACATCGGGTGGTCGAGGCGGACCAGGAGGTGAAGCATCTCGGTCAGCCGGTGCGCCATGTACTGGGCGCACTCCGGGGAGAGGTCGAGCGCCCACCCGGCGTGGGACTGCTCCAGGGCGTACGCGATCTCGTGGACGGACGCGATGCGGACGCCGGGCGCCGGGTTGAGCGCTTCGTCCCACTGGAAGTCGCAGCGCTGGCAGCGCCGTTCCAGCCGCTTGGGGAGCGGCCCGCGCCGCACCAGACGGTTGTTGAACTCCTCAATGACGTCCAAGCACGCCGGCCGGTAGGCGGTGAACGCTTCGAGGTTCGAGCACATCGCGCACACGGTCTCGTCGCCGGAGAACGGCGGCAGCTGTACGGCGGGCTGCTCGGCGGTCGCGGGGCCGGTGGTGTCAGTCTGGGTCATCTGCGGTCCTTCGGTGGGCGGCGGCTGAACCACGCGAAGGGCCGCCGCCCCTCGCGTGGTGAGCCGGGGATGGTAGGGGGTTCAGCGGGGTGCTGCTCCGCGACTGCGCTCGTGTTCGATGACGTCGCGGCAGTTGACCGTCCGGCAGCCGTCTTCGACGTAGCAGCCGTGGACGCAGCGGTCCCGGTTGTACTGCGGGTCCTCGTCGCGGCGCGGAGCACGCCGGGCCGGGTCCGTGGGCCGCTTATGCCAACCCATCGGCTCGTCCTGGACGTCGGGGTCCCAGGCGGCGACGCTGTCCGCGACGACCTGCGGGTCCTTCGGGTAACACCACCCGTGGTCGTAGGCCCAGTCACCGTCTTCGTTCTTCGGCAGGGCGATCAGCCGGATGTTGAAGCCCTGCCAGATCCACAGATACCGGTGGGTGGCATCGGCGGCGAGTTCGTAGCCCTCCCAGTGCGTATCCAGGACGGGCGGCTCGTTCACCTTCACGGATTGGTCCCTTCGGGTTAGGGCAGGGCGCGGCCGGTGCGCAGCACGCGGATGATCTGCGCGGAGATGTACGCGGGTTGGTCGGGCGGGGCGAGGAGCAGCGCCAGTGTTCCGCCGGCGGGCGCGTCCGGGTGAGCGGTGGACCAGGACCACTCGGGCCGGTGGCCGCCCCACAGCACGTACAGGTGCTCACCTCGGGCGGCCGGGTCGGGCAGGCCGAAGGCCCGGCGGTCGAGCGGGACGACGACGCCGTGCTCGGTGGAGTGGACGCCGGACCAGCCGCAGCCGAGGAGGTCGGCGACGACCGCCGCGGTGAGGGAGGCCGGGACCTCGTCCCACCGCAGCGGGTCGCCGTACGAGCCGGTCACCATGCCGTGCTCACCGGGGCGTGGTCGGGCGGCGGCAGCTCGGACCAGCCGAACGGGTTCTCGCCCCGGTCCTGGTCGCAGACGACGGCCGCGAGCTGTGCGAGGCGGGCGTCCCGTCCTGGCGGCGGGGCCGGGGCGGGTGCGGGCTGGTTCACTGCGAGTCCTTCCTGACGAGGGCGGGGCACTGCGGGTCGTGGTGGCCGCCGAGGGTTGTCCACCAGCTCTCGCAGCGGCAGTTGGGCGGGATGGCGGTCGCGCGCTCGATCGCGACCAGGTCCTCCACGGGCCCGGCGTACGGGGCTCCGTGCCGGTACGTGGCGACCATGCGGATCAGGCGGGCGGCGTGCCGCGCCTCGCGGTGTATGCCGAGGAGCAGCCCCAGCGACGTCCCGAACAGACCGGCCGCGTAGAGGGTGTCCCCGGAGTCGAGGGCGGACGCACCGGCGTAGATCGCGACGAGGTACGTCACGCCGTACGTCGCGACCATTACGGCGCGGGCCGCGGTCACCGGATGTCGCCTTCCTCGCGGAGGCGGCGCTGCTCCAGCACGACATGCTCGGCGGCGACGGCCGCCATGGCGTACACCGCGGTGATGCCGTCGCTGAGTTCGTCGGTGCCGTTCTGCTCGGCGGACTTGGCGGCGGCCAGGAACAGGGCGTGCGCGGTGTCCTGGTCGCGGTTGGCCCACGCGGTGATGAACTGGGTCGCGAACCGGACCGGCGGCGGCAGGACATCGGCGCTGGCCCGACCGTCGGGGGTCTCGACCGCCATCCCGTAGAAGGTGTCGGGGCCGTAGGTGTCGCGGGCCTCCTTGGACGCCATCTCGGCGAGGGAGCCGAGGAGCGCGAACGTCGAGCGGGGTCCGGCGTCGACCATGGGCTGGAGCATGTCCAAGCCGCGCTGGTGGTCGCCGGTGGCTCCGTGCGACAGCGCTTCGAGGATGATCTGCGGGTCCGGGGCGGGCATGTTGGCGGGTCCTTCCAGTCGTACGGTGGTGTGGGCGCCCGCCCCCCGGGTCCGACGGGGGGGGTGGGCGTTTCGTGCTGCTCGGTCACCCGGGGAGGCCGTCGGGGCGCTCGGCGCCGCAGGAGCACGGCGGGCCGGTCAGGTAGTGGTTCGCCTTGCAGTTGTGGCAGCGCCACATGAACCCGGCGCGGAGCGCGACCCGCTGTACCGAGTTCGTCTCGGTGGCCGTCGTGCACTCGCCGAGGAGCATCACGACCGCCGCGGTGCGCGTCTCGGCGTGGTCCAGGAACGGATCGGGCGTGCTCACCGGCTGGCCTCCCGCTCGTCGCGCATCTCGCGGGCGACGTCGACGTCCGGCCAGTTGTCGACGCCGGCCGACTCCAGGCAGCCCAGCCAGGTGCTGCGCTCCTCCAGCTCGACGCGGTCTTGGGCGGGGTCGAGCTGACCGGACGCGGCGAGGCACGCGGCGATCACCACGGCGTCCGGGATCTTCCTGGGGAACGCGACGGACGGCCCGGCGTCCGGGAGGTCCAGTGCCGCAGGCCCTGAACTCGTTCACGATCGCCCACACCGCACCGGACTGGTGCTTGAGGAGGCCGCGCGGGTCGAGGGTGTCGCCGGTCCACCCGGCCTCGTCCAACGCTTCGGCGACGGCGATGCGGCTGTTCCACGTCATGAGGTGATCTCCAGTTCTTCCAGGGGCTGTTCAGCGTCGATGTGGGCGCGCAGCTCGCGCAGCCGGGCCAGAGCTCCACCATCGCGCCTGTTCAGGGCCCTACGGGCGGGTTCGGGCAGAGCGGCCCAGCAAGCGCCGCACAGGTACCAGCGGGACGGCTTCGGTGTCCGGCAGGCCCGGCACGCCGTCGCGGTGTACGCGCCGCGCGGCTTGGACTGCCCGGTCACTCGGTCGCTCCGGCGACGGCCGCCAGGTGCTCGGCGTGGAGCCGGCCGACCTCCGGGGTGCAGTACCGGGCGAGGACCGCCGGGTCCATGCCGGTGCGGCACTCCGGGCCGATGCCGAGGGTCTTCGACGTCTCGTCGCGCAGGGTCCGCCCGCAGCACCAGCAGCGGACGCGGAGGGCGGCGAAGCAGCGGGCGGCGACCTCCGGGGCGGCGCCGATCGCGGTGACGACCCGGTCCATGTACGCGCGGCGCGACGCGGACCAGGCCGCGACGAACAGGTCCCGCTCGTCGCGGTCGGTGGGTACGTCGGAGCGCCGGGGGATCTCCGGGCCGAACCAGGCTTTCGCCGGCCACGCCTTGAGCGAGTTCTTCCGCTCGGTGCGCACCCGCCGCCAGTACGTCATGGTGCCCGCGTCGTCGGGGTCCGGGATCGCGTAGTAGCCCTCGGCGATGGTGTCCAGCTCGGGCCAGTCGATCGTCGGGGCCGCCATCAGGCACCCGCCGTGTCGTCGCCGAACATGGTCGTCAGCTCGTCGGCGTGGGCGTCCAGCCAGTCGGCCGCGTACTGGCGGGCGAGGCGGGTAGGGACGCCGCCTTCCGCGTACATGGCGACCAGGTGCTCCAGGACCGTCCGGGTCTCCACGTCCGGGTTCGGCTCGTCGGCGACGGGCTTCCACAGCCGAACGATCTCGTGGCGCTGCTCGACCTCCTCGGCCTCGACGGTGTCGCTGTACCAGCCGTGATCGTCCGGGGGCGGGCCGACCTCGTAGTCACCTGCGTCGAGCTGTCCCTCGTACGTGACGGCGTAGGTCTTGTCGTCGTCGGTGCGGAAGACACAGCGACGCTGCATCGAGTACTTGAGCGTTGTCACCGGCTCGTCGGCGAGCACGGTCTCGCTGTACTCGATGTCCTGCGGGTCGTCCGGCGGGACGCCAAGGTCCGCGAGCTGGGCGCGGGTGAACTGCCTGGTGGGCATTCAGATCTCTCCTTCGTCGTACGGCTCGGCCGCCGGGGCGGCGAGCTGCTTGGTGGAGGGGTGACGGCCGCCGAGGACGAGCGCGCGGGTGACCGCCTGCGCTCCGAATCGTTGGGTGGCCGCGTCCTGGCCGTGCACCTGGAGGACCCGCAGGACCTCACCGGGCACGAAGTCTTCGGGGACCGGGCGGGCCGGCCGCCGCTGGCCGGTGCCGCACAGCAGGCACCCGTTGTCGGCGGTCGGGTCGACCGGCCCGCCGGGGTGCTTCACGCAGTGGTTCGCCCGCGCGTTGCCCTGGGCGGAGCGGACCAGGGCGCGGCCACGGTCCAGCTCGGCGGCGATGGCCGCCAGGGTCGAGTCGTTCACCTCGTGCCGGGCGGCGAACTCGCCCAAAGCCCGCAGGCACGCGCCCAGCGGAGGAAGGAAGTCGGGGTTCATACGGTGGCCGCCTGTCGCTCGTGGGAGCCGCCCTGAGCAGCGCGGGAGGCAGGCTTGGGGTTACGCCAGCCGCGCATGTGCCGCTGAACGTGGTGGTCGAGCATCACGCCGTACATGCCGGACTCGGCGAGGGTCGCCCGGAGGTGGTGCTCCTCGGCGGCCTCCGCCTCGGTCCAGGCATCCACGGCAGCCTGAGCGGCGTCGTGGGCCTGCCCGTTGGCCTCCCAGACGGCAGCAGCCTCGGCGACCGCGCGGGCGGCCTCCCGGCGCTCCTGGTGGCGCTCCTTGCAGGCCCGGCAGTCGCCACCGCCGATGATCTGGCCGTCCTCGCACGCCGGGTCGGGGCAGTCCTGGTTCAGGATCGCGGCGGCGAGCCACGAGTTCCGGTTCTTGATCCGGTCGCAACCCTCCGGGTTCTCGAGGCCCCGGCGGGGAGCAGAGCAGCCGGAGGCTGTGCACCGGTCGCAGCCGCGGTAGTCGGCCGCCGCCCGGGTCTCGGCGTGCTCGCCGTACCAGCGCCGGTTCAGCCGGGCGATGACCTGCTCCGGGGTCCGGCGCGGGATGCCCGCCGCGTTGCCGTCCAGCAGGTCGTTGATCGCCCGGTGGAGCCCGGGGAACAGCTTCGTGCCAGGAGCAGCAACAGCGGCCGGGAGCGCGGCCCGCACCATCTCGAATCCGGCGGTCTCCATGCGGGGCCGGGTCTTCGTCGTGGCCGGTCGCGGTGAACGTGTGCGCTGGGGAGGGAGATTCGGTTCCGACGCGGCGGAGCCGCTACCGGCCTCGCCGGTTTCACCAGCCGCGCCGTCGTCCGCGCCCGCAGACGCGAAACCACCTGCACCTTGGCCTACGGCGTCAGCCACAGCGCGGTTGTTCTCGGATGGTGACTCGGAAGGTGACTCAGAAGGTTGTGGGACTACAAGTCCCGGGGGTGGGGACTGCAAGTCCTGGGGGTGGGGACTAGTAGTCCCTGGGTCACCCCCAGGACTACAAGTCCCGGGGTCCTCCACCTGGGTGACCTTCTTCGGCCGCTTCGTGCCCTTGTCAGTGCGGGTCTTCTTGGGCGGTGCCGGGGCCAGAGCGGGCCGGTTCGCGGGGGTCAGCGGCGGCCGACCGAGGCCCGCACGCTGCTCGTTGATTTCGGCGAGCTGAGCGGGGCTCCACCACTCGGCCGGGATCATGACCTCCCAGATGACCGGCCGCTGCTCCTTCGGGATCGCCTGCCACGCCTTCGACTGGTGCGCCGTCTGCCGCTTGAGCAGACCTCGCTTCTCCATGTCACGGCACCGGCGGCCAGCCGTCTTCGCGTCGACCATGGCCTTGTCGGCCAGCGTCTTGTACGAGCGGAAGCAGTTGCAGCCGTCAAAGTCGCCCTTGATGACCAGGGCGACGAGGATCGCCCGCTCCTCGGCGTCGCACACCGGCGCGTGGTCGGCGGCCCACAGGATCGGATACAGGCTCATTGGGCCCTCACCGCCTGCGGGGCTGCTGCCGCGTCGCTCATGGTGTCTCTTCTCGGTCGTGCTTCGGGGTGGGGGTCAGATGGAGCGGGTCAGCCCAGCTCGGCGTTCCAAGCGGCTATGGATCGCCGCGTCCGCGAGCTGCAACGTCTCCTTGCTGGGAGCGCCGAAGGCGTTCAGGTGGTACGCCCGCGCCTTGGCCGCGAACGGCCGGGAGGCGGGCCCCCACGGGGCAGTGCCGTCGTGCCGCTGCATCACGGAGTTGCACCGGTCGCACAGGAGGCCCCGGACGAACCAGGCACCACCGCCCTGGAAGTGGTCGATGACGAGTTCACCGCGTGGTGTTTCGCGGTCCGGCCGGTTGCAGATCTCGCACCGCTCTTGGGCGCGGTCCCGCATGGCCTCGTACTCGTCGCAGGTCAACCGGTGCATCAGGTCATGCGTGCAGCGCAGGTCAGAGCGCCGCCTGTGCCCGTAATCCGCCCGTCGTGGACGTTCCGTGATCATGAGAGCCATCATAGCCCTTATGGCGCTCATGTACATATGGGGATGTCCATGACGTACAGTGGAGCCATGACCGACACCAGCACCAGGAATGAGCACGAGGAGCGCATCGCGGACGTGCGCAACTCCTTCGCCGAGGCGGTCGGCCGCGCCCGCTACAGCGGCGAGGTGACCGTGCTGACCAGCAGGGGCAAGCGAGCGGCGGCCATCGTTCCGATGGAGTTCTACGAACGAGCCCTCGCTGCCCTCGGTGAGACCGCGGTGCGGATCGAGAAGCAGGACGCCTGACCCCTGGCACGCCACAGGCCGCCCCGGACCGAGGCGGCCTCTTCGGCATGTCCGGGGCCTCATGACCGGCCCCTCCGGCGGTACGCGGCCAGGTCGGACACACCGGGCGGCGGCGTCCCCGGCCGCGCCGGAGCGGGCCCGCGACGCCGGGCCGAGCACGTTGCCACATGCGGGACGTGCAGCTTCTCCCAGGCCATGCGCGGCAGTTCCTCGGAAGGGCGCCGGGACCGGTAGGTGCCCGTCCCGTCCCGGTAGACCGCGCTGTTCCCCGTGTCGTCCGGTTCCGGGTCGACGGCGAGGCGCTTCCCGGCGTCGGTGAGCGTCCACAACACCTCGCGGTGGCAGTCCATACAGATGGCGTGCCTGGGCATCCGGAGTCTCCTTCCGTGGGAACTGCCGGAGGCCCGGGGCCGGTCGGCCCCGGGCCATGGGCCTGGTGGTGGTCAGTCGCAGAGGTCGACGTCGATGCCGCGGTGGCGCTTCGGCTTCTTGCTGGCGGTCGAGGACGGCGTCGGCGTCGGCTTCTTCACCGACGGGGCCAGCGCCGGGGGCGCGTCGACGGTCGGGCGGGTCGGCTGCTGGGGAGCGGCGGGGAGACGCTTCTCCAGCGACGGGGCCTTGCGTGCGGGCGCCGGGGCCTTCGGCGCGGGAGCGGCAGGGCGAGGCGCGGGCGGGCCCGGCTTGGCCACGGCCGCGAGGGCGAACCACCCGCACCCGTCGTCGTCATCGTCCTCGGCCGCGCCGCACGCGCTGAGGAGCACCACGAGCAGCGCCAGGAGGAACACCCCGGCCGTTACGGTCACGGCGAATCGCCGTTGGTCGGCGGTCACTTCTCGCTCGCCTTCGGGCGACGCCGGCGCGAGCGAAGCTCGACCTTGGCCTCCAGCAGCAGCGCCCGCGTCAGGCCGTACGACAGGTCGTGCTCGGCGGCCAGGGTGCGGATCGACGCGCCGCCGTTGTAGGCGTCGGCCAGCGTCGCCCGGAGCTGGTCACGGGCCTCGCCGCGCCGCCTGGGGCGCCGCTGCAACTCCTCTCGAGGGCCGCGTCGTTCCGGGGCCGCGGTAGCCATCTGGTCAGTGCTCATCGGTAGGGATTCCCTTCGTCGGGTGGTGGTGTCGGCGGCGCGAGCATCCAGCTCGGCCGCGGTGGTCACGAGCGACCGAAGCGACTCAGCCCGCCTCATGCGGGGGCGTTTCGGCCGTGCCCGGGTCACAGCTGCCCTTGGCCGCTGTAGACCTGGACGATGTGGTCGATGTCGGCCAGTGCCGCCTCGGCGCACACCTTGTCGGCGGGGATCTTCTTGGAGTCCCGCAGGTGCGTCGGCGCTCCGCAGTACCGGCACGGGCGCGCGTCCTGCGCGAAGTGCCAGGAGGCCGACCAGTCGAGGAGCCCGCCCGGGGGCAGGACCGGCGCCCGGCTTCCGGCAGCGGCTTTACGCCGCCGAGGAGGCACTGGCCCGCTCCCGTTCCTGACGGCGCTGCTTCTCGGCGGCGCGGCGGGCCTGGCGGAGCAGTTCCGCCCGCTCGTCCTCGTCCAGCCCGCCCCACACGCCGAAGTCCTCACGCTGGCTCAGGGCGTGCCCGAGACAGTCGGGGCGGACGGGGCAGCCCAAGCAGAACGACTTGGCGTAGGCGGCATCCACGGAGGCGGGCACGCCGCCCTTCCCGACGGGGAAGAACACGGCGGTCTCGATCCCGCCGCAAGCCGCGTCATCACTCCAGTGACGAGGTCGGGGCAGGCTGGTGTGGTCGGTCGGACGAGGGATGCGCGGCATCGGTCTGCTCCTTGCTTCGGCGTGGTCGCCGGACACCTCCGGACACGTCCCGTCGGACGTGTCCGGACGGTGTCCGTGCAGGTCAGTGCTGGGGGATGGTCACCTGGGCCCCTATGTCCGGCGGGGTGTGCGCGTCCTGTCCGGACGTGTCCGGGCGCCGTGTCCGGCGGTGCCGGCCGCGACGGGGAAGGCGGTGAACGCCCCACCCCAGGGCGGCCCCGCCGACGAGCGTCGGGAACCACACGTCGGCGGTCGTGATCACCGCGTCGACCACCTGGATGTACGCGAAGAAGACGTTGAGCCACGTCATGACGAGTGCCCCATCTCGTCGCGCCAGCGGGCCACGGTCCGGTCGGACATCCCGAGCCGTCCGGCGATCACGCCCGCCGACTTCCCGGCCTCCGTCATGACGCGGACCGCGCGCCGCTGCTCGTCCTCGTTGAGGTCCGGGCAGACGCCCCGGCACAGGGCGGCACGCTCGACCGCGACCAGGTCGACGCCGTTGTCCCACGTCGCGCCGTACATCACGCCGCGCCCCCTTCGCGGAGACGCCGGTCGGCGAGGTGACCGCCCGCCACGCAGCACGGGTAGCCGCACGTCGGCCGGACATTGCCCTCCGGCTCCCGGCCGTGGTGCCAGCGGAACGCCAGCCGGTAGGCCGTCTCCACCTGGCTCCGCCACGCGACCACCGGCGTGCCCCGGTTGCCGATCGCGCCGGACCAGTGGACGTGACCGCCCTCGACGGCCACGGTCCGCTGCGCGAACGCGTCCTCCCACGAGGTGGCCGGCGAGGGCCGAGCCCTGACGGGTACCAGCGCGCCCCGCGTGTGCTCGCCGGCGGAGTCGAGAGCGTCGGCGATCTCCTCGGACGTCACAGCCGCCTCCGCTTCGTTGGGCGGGGCTTGGCGACGTCCGAGCGGTCCATCGAGGAGACGTGCCGCGCGACGACCACGAGCGTGCGCGGATGCTCCCTGTCGAGTTCGACCACGCCGTACTTGGCGGTGATCTGCGCATCGTCAAACCACGCGATGCCGTTCCCGGCGTCGCACAGGTGCTTGATCATGTTGTCGTCATCGATCTGCCGCCGGTCCGGCCGGAAGAACACGCACCCGAGCGCGAGGTTCCCCGTCCACGGCTGCCGGAAGTGCCGACGAAGGTTCCAACCGGTGCGACGCTCCGCCTCGGTGTCCTCGTCGGTCTTGTACGCCCTCCCGTTGCCGAAACGCGGGCGGGCCTTGCTCGCCGGGTCGCCGTCGAAGCACATCGCCAGGAAGTCAGTGGTGCCCGGCGCGAGCACGGACGCGAGAAGCCGCGCACGCTCACGGTCCAAGTCCCGGTCCCCGGCGGGCAGGAGGCTTGAAGCCCTGACCGTCAGGGCTTCTGCAGGCGGCTCGTCGGACCTCTGCTCGGGTACCTTCGCGGACTCGCTCATCCCTGGTCACCGCCCACGCGCATCCAGCCGGCCGGGAGCGGGGCATCCGCACGGAACCCGGTCAGCACCAGCCGGTCAGCCGTGTCCGCGTGGCAGTTCGCCTCAGCGGACAGCCACCTGCCGGGCAGCGAGTCGACATCCAGGCCGCTGTCGCTGACGATCTGGTCGAGCAGCACCGTCACCGGCTCGTCCGGCCGCCACGCGACGACCTCGACCCGGGCCGTGCGCGCCACCTTGTCGATGTCCACGACCCGCACCACAGCGCCCGCCCGGACGTCGTCCCGGGCCGCGAGGTACGTGAAGCCCAGCGGGGAGATCGCGGGAATCCCGCTCACCAGGCGGGCCAGGCCGCGAAGCTGCAACTGCGGGAACACACCCTCGGCGTCCTCGCTCGTACTGCCCCCGGCCAACGCCCGCAGCAGCGCCTCCGCCTCGGCCACGATCGGCAGCTCGGACGCGAGCCGGGTCACACGGACCTGAGCCATCCGCCACGACGCGGTGTGCTTCGTGGACTCCCCCGAGCACGGGCATTCCAGCACCATGGGACGGGTCTCGTCGCTGGTGTGCCCGGAGCACCGCAGCAGGCTGTTCCGGCCCTTCTCGCAGAGCGCCGCAGTGCAGCACCCGCAGCGCGAACAGTCGGGCTGAGCAGGCCGGACATACTCCGGGCCGAACGACTCATCCATGGGTCTCTCCTGACGTCGCTGTCGGGGTCGAGGTCTTGCAGGAGCGGCACCGGCGAACGCCGGCGTCGAGCGTGTGCGGCGTCTCGCGGCCTTCGGCCGGGCACCAGGCGAACAGCGGGCCGCGCCGGAACGAGGCGTCGGCCGGGCCCGGGGGCCGGGAGTGCGAGCGCAGGGCCCGCACCACCGGCACCAGGGCCCCGGCGGCGGCGAGGACCGCCAGACCGCCAGAGAGCAGGTGACGCATCACTGGCCCCACCCCTCGGACTTCATCGGGGGGACGAGCGGCCAGTCCGTACGGACCGAGGCGGCGCGGTACTCCTTGCCGGGCGTGGCCGCGAAGTGCTCGCGCAGACCGGCCTGTTGGTCGGCCGCCCACCGGACTTGCTGCTCGTGCAGCTCCCCGAGCGGCGTCTTGCCGATCCACGGGTACTCGTCGGCGATGGCCGCGGTGACCTCGCACGCGGCGACCGCGTCGGCCCCGGCGTCGTGGGCGCCGCCGTGGACCACGCCGTACGTCCGACACAGGTCCTCGAGGCGGCGCGAGCCGCGCCGGTACCGGTCGACGTGCTTGTCCAGAATCCGCGGGTCCAGAACGAGCGGCACCGAGGCGGAGAACAACGAGCGGACGTCGTACCGCTCGGCCTCGCGCTCCAGCATCGTCAGGTCGAACGGCGCGTTCATCGCGACCAGCGGCATCCCGGCCTCGACGGCTTCGACCAGGGCGGCGACTACCTCGGCGACGACCACGGCGGCCGGGCGGCCCGCACTGCGGGCCGCCTCGGTGGTGATGCCGTGCACCGCGGTGGCGCCCGGCGGGATCGGAACCCCGGGGTCAGCGAGCCACTGGCTGACCCGGGCGGGCCGGCCGCCGTCGCACAGGGCGACGGCGGCCGAAACGATCCGGTCGACCTCGGGGTTAACCCCCGTGGTCTCCAGGTCGAGCCCGCACAGGGGCCTGGAGGTCCAGGTCACCGACGGGCCCCCTTGCGGCCCTTGCGGGTCGTCCGGCGGGGCTGCGACCGCTTACGCGGCAGCGGCCGGGTCCGGACCTCCTGCGGGTCCTGCGACTCCTCGGCCCGCTCGTGGGCCTCGTCCGTCTCGGCCTGGAGGTGCATCTCCTCGGCCTGGAGGTGCACCTCCTCGGCCGGGGCGTGCACGACCTGAACCTCACCGGCGTCCCCGGCATCGTCGGCCTTGAGAAGGGCGATCATCTCGGCGGACATCGGGACGACCTTGTGCAGGCGGCGCAGCGCGCTCTTGGCCCACATCTTCGTGAAGTCCGTGTGCCAGAACGAGTCATCCGCCCCGGACTCCTTGGCCCGCCGGTACGCCGAGCTGTACTCGTCGCGGATCTCCTCGGCGTCCTCCCGGCTCAGCACGATCACCTGGGAGCGGGCACCCGACTCCAGCCAGGCGAAGGCGTACGCGAGGATCACCGGACCGCGGTCCTTCTTCGACAGCGTCACCGCCGGTTTGTGTGTGAAGTCGAGCGGCGCCGGAGCGCTGGGCTCGTAGTTCCACTCGTCGGCCTCGTGGATCATCCCGACGTGCACCGAACCGACCCGGCCCGAGCGGTACATCAGCTCGACGTAGCCCTGGGCCATCGGCACGAACACCGCCGTCTTGCCCTCGCGCTTGATGACCGCGTGGCGGCCGTCGGGGACGAGGCCGAACCGGGCGCACGTCAGGAGCGCCTGGCGCAGGGACGCCGGGGTGCAGTGGACCAGGCCCGGCAGGGCGGCCCGCACGGCGGACAGGAAAGCCTTCACGTCGATGTGCGACGGCAGGGCCCGCGTGAAGTCGTTGCCGTACTGCTCCAGCCAGACCAGGGCCTGGTCGGCGACGTCGTCGCCCTCGGCCTGAGCCGACGTGTGCAGCTGCTCCGGGGTGGTCCCCTTCGCGTCGTCGGCGAGACCCGACACGGTGGCGTCGGTGGCCGGCTGGTCGGTGGTCGCCGCGCGCACGCGATCCTTGAGAGTGGACAGAGACATGATCAGATTCCCTTCGCGGGGACGATGAGGCGGCGTGCGCGGAACGCGGCGTACGTGACGGGCTGTTCGGCCTTAAGGCGGTCGACGTCGAGGGCGGGCACCATGTGCGTGTACTGCTCGACCAGGTCGGGGTGGGCGTCGGCGAACTGCTTCGACGCGAAGGTCCCGTTGCCCTTCCACGTCCAGGCCGACTGGCCGCCCGCCTTCGCGATCTCGCTGTCGGCGGTGAGCAGCTTCATCTCGTTCTCCACGAGACGCAGTTCGTCCTTGATGGCCTTCTCGCGGGCCTTGACGTCGGCGTGCCGGGCGCGCAGCGCTTTGGCCTTCGCCACGTCGATCTCGGCGATGGTCTCGGCCTTGACAGACCACAACTTGGCCAGCAGGTCGGTGGTCGCCTCCAGGCCGTCGGCCGGGGGCTCGATCCCCTCGACCACGTGGCGCTCG
Source organism: Streptomyces sp. A5-4 (assembly GCF_051131715.1). Lineage (NCBI taxonomy): Bacteria > Bacillati > Actinomycetota > Actinomycetes > Kitasatosporales > Streptomycetaceae > Streptomyces > Streptomyces sp. A5-4. The sequence continues at coordinate 4,396,378 of NZ_CP178591.1, forward strand.
TACCAGCGCCCGCAGTAGTCGACCAGGTGCTCGATCATTTCCTCGTCGCGCTCCAGGCGGCTCCACCTGAGCTTGTTGCCGCCGACGAGCGCGGCCACGAAGCCGTGGTCCCAGCCGCCGACGGCCATACCCCAGTGGCACTGGATCGCGGGGGCGTCGGGGACAGCCCCGTCCTCCCACTGATCGGCCTGGTACTCGGAGCGGTTCTTGCACTCCAGCAGGCCGGAGGCCGGGCCCGGCCGCTCGAACGTGAAGCGGTCGACGTTCACTCGCTGCCACAACCGGTCGACGTGGACGAGCGTCCCCGGCGCCTCGGCGGTCCGGACCCCCGACCGCTTCGTGAACATGTGGGCAATGAAGTCCTCGATCTCGCTTCCGATCTCGGCGGCTTCGTTGCCCTTGAACGTCGACCGGCCGTGCTTCTCCTCGAAGACGTGGCGCGGGCCCGTGTACTTCCCGGCCAGACCGAGGATTCCGGCGACATCCGAGCCGCCGATACCGGAGCGACGGAGCTGCAACCACTCCTCCCGCGAAACCTCGGAGGAGAGCAGGAGCTGAGCCGTAGGCGCGTCGGCCAGACCTCGGGGAGCGACCTCACCGGGGAGGTTGAACAGCGGAGGCGTGATCATCGTCGTCACTTCGAGTCCTTACGGGGGGCGTGGAGGCGGCGCAGGCCGGCCAGGGCTTCGATCTCGGCGGCCGTGTGGACCGGGTCCACGGCGGTCCATCCCGCGGTGGCCAGGTCCTCGCCCCGGTCGATCGCGGTGAGCGTGCGGGACAGGGAGGTCCGGAACCGCTGGGGGTTCTCGCTCAGCTCCACGCGCTGCGACGCGACGAGCCCGATCGGCCGCCGGTCACACAGGGGGACGGCCGGGGCGGCCGGGTCGCCGACGAAGCGGACCCAGATGCTGATGCCGGTGTCGTGGCGGATGCTTGCCTGGAAGGCGCCAGCGGGCAGGTAGGCGGACTTCGCGCCCCGGCGGATCTGCCGCGCGGTCGCGTCCGCTCCCGTCTCCGACTGGTAGTTGCCCAGGAGGACCCACTTGCCGGGGACGGCGCGGGCGTGCTCGGCGGCCGTCGCGTGGTCGTTGTAGACCGGCGGCTTCGAAGTGGTCGTCATGCGTTGCCGCCGTTCTCGCGCTCGCCGGCCGCCGACTCGGCGGACTGGCGGGGGAAGGCAGCCAGGGCGCGGCGCGTCCGGAGCTGGGACGGGTGCCGCAGCGGGGCGCACAGACGGCAGTTACGCGCGTCGTGCTGGGGGCTACAGTTCTTGCTCACGGTTCCTCGATTTCGATGAGTGGTTGAGGTTCCGGCGACGCTGGGGGCGGCGATCAAGGCCGGGCATGGCCCGTCGTCCCCCGGCGGCGTCGGTCAGGAAGCGCGCTTCTGGACCGGGACCGTTTCGGCCAGCGGGCGAACTGCCGTCATCTGGCTGATCTCGCGGATGTCGAGACCGGTGAAGGTCACCCGGGCGCCCCCGTCGTTGAACGGGATCTCGCGGGCGTACGCCTTGCGCTTGAGCTGGAGCGCGGACCAGGGCAGGAACCCGGCCGCTTCCTCGGGGGTGTAGTGGAAGACCGCGCCCTCCGGGGTGCCGGGGTACGGCACCACACGTTCGACGGGCTTCTTCTTCGTCATCCCGTTGGGGGACTTCTCGTCGGCCCCGACGGGGGCCAGCTCCTTGGTCGACACGACTTCTCCTCGGGTGATGTCGTCCACGGGCACGTCCAGGGCCTTCGCGAGGCGATAGATCAGGTCGTCCCCGGCCCCGGCTCTCCCGCGTTCGATGCGGGAGAGCTGGCTGGCTGACGTCTTCGCCATGCGTGCCAAGCGCCGGAGGCTCAAAGACTGAACCTGACGCAGGGCCTGGATTGCCGTGCCGTTCGGTGTCACGTTCAGAGACTAGACATGCGGTGATCATAGATGCAAGACATCTGGGCTACTTCTGCGTTCAGTCTCTGAGCATTCACCCGTCCGGTGGCCTGATTCCGGCGCTCACTTTTCAGACATGAAGTGCAACGGATGCGCCCATTTGCGCTGGGTGCGCGCCCTTGCTGTTGCACGTGCGTGCGGCATGATGGGAGCTATGAGCAGAGACTGGCCCCGACTCGGCGAGATGCTGAAGACAGCACGGGCCGAACGTGGCATGGAGCAGCAGGACGTCGCGGAGTCGATCGGAGTGAAGCGCGGTGCTCTCTACAACATCGATCGAGGCGCGATCACCCGGGTGACCCCCACCGTTCTCGCGTACGCGCGCCTCGTCGGGTGGACCGAGAAGTCCGTCGACCTGGTGCTCGCTGGCGGCGACCCCGTGTCCCGCGAGGACGAGCAGCCGGCCGCGCCGAGCCCAGAGACGGCACCCGAACCGCCCGCCTCCGACCTGTCAGTGCTCGTGCAGCAGTCGCTCAGGGAGGGTCCGCTACTGGCCTCACGGATCGCCGAGGTGACGACGCCGAACGGCAAGGTGCGAGCGACGATCGTGATTCGCGGCGAGGACGGGACCGCTCCCGAGGACCTGCTTGCCGCCCTCCGGTCCCTCAAGATCGACGTCACAACCGAGGATTAATCGCACACCCGAACGGATTGCCACTTTCGGGTTCTTTTACGTCACTTGTCACAGACCTTTGACTCCTGTTTGTTGCTTGAGTGTTAAATGTGCTGATCGGTTGGCGACCCACCGATTTCGGTTGGGAGTACGAATGGCGAAGCCTTGCCGTCGCGCGCACCGCGTATCAGGAGCCCCCTGGGGCGTCGTCGCCTGGATCGACCACGATCGGCAAGACGCCCTGCTGTTCCTGAACGCCGAACGCTTCACGGTCGAGGAAGAAGAGGCGATCACCGCAGCCCTGGCGCAGGAGAGATACACAGCCCGCCAGGTGCTCGACGCCTTCGTGACATGAACAACGGGAGGGTGAGGGCGTGGCATACGCAGAGAAGCGCATAGCTCGCGGGAAGACCTACTACCGGGCCTGCTTCCAGAGGCCGGACCGCAAAGCACAGGGCATTGTGGTCGACGCGGACGGCCGCGCCGTCCGCTACCCGACGAAGACCACCGCACAGAAGGCGGCCGAGAAGGCAGAGGCGGACGCCTTCGAGGAGGCGAAGAAGGGCCGTTGGGTCCCGCCCGAGCAGGCCGCCGCCGCCGCGCTGGTCACCTTCGGGAAGTTCGCCCAGGAGCAGATGGACGCCCTGGCCCTCGCGGACTCCACCATGCAGAACTACCCCCGGAGCCTGGCCCACTTACTGCCGACCTTCGGGGACAAGGTGATCCGGGACATCACCGAGCCCATGGTGAACGCCTGGGAGAAGGACCAACAACGGCAGTTCGCCGTGAGCAGCGTCCGCACGTACCGCTCTCTTCTTCACCGACTCCTGGCCGACGCAGTCGATGCCGGCCACGCGGACAAGAACGTCGCGGAGCGCCGACGCGGCCGGGGCCGTCGGCACGGCCGCGGTCGGCGTCGCGGCCCGGAGAAGCAGATCACCACCATGCTCGGCTCCCTGCTCATCGCGGAGCGCGCGTCCCTCCTGTCCGGCAGGGACGACGAGTTCGTGGCCCACGTCCACAAGACGTACACCGGTCAGCGGTGGGGCGAACTGGTGGGCCTGGAGACGCAGTTCGCCCGGCCGGACTCACGCGCCTTCACGATCGAGTGGCAGCTCTACGAGCTGGACACGGGCGAACTGTCGCGCTGCCCGCCCAAGGACGACAGCTACCGCACCATCGACTCGCCAGCGTTCCTGTCCCATCTCGTCGGCGACCATGTCGCCCGTACGCAGCCGCGGCCCTGCCCCTGCCACGGCTTCACCTACGTTTACAGCGGCCGGGGGGTGGGCGGCACCCGGCAACCGGGGCCCACCCTGCGCCAGGTCGCGGAGTTGGCCAAGGTCTCCACCGGCACGGTGTCCAACGTGCTCAACCGCCCGGAGAGGGTGGCCGAGGCGACGCGAGCCCGGGTGGAGAAGGCGGTCGCCGAGGTGGGGTTCGTCCGGCAGGTCGGCCCGGCCCGGGAGGCCGCCCACTGGAGGCGATCCGGTCACGCCGCGTGGATCTTCACCCCGGCCGCGACCGGCTGGTACCCGAAGAAGGCGCCCCATGACGCCCACCCGGTGCCGGTGACCGGCAGGCCGTGGCCCGGGGTGCCCGTACGGGGCCGCGGTGCGTCCGGTCGGGCAGAGGCGTGCTGGCTGCCGATCAAGGACCGGCTGACGAGGCACGGCCTCCGGCACGGGCACCGCACGCTGATGGAGGAGCTGGGCACACCGAAGGTGCTCATGGACGACCGCATGGGGCACGAGGACGGATCGGTCGGTGCGCGCTACAGCCACGTCACCGACACCATGCGGGCCACGCTGATGGACCAGCTCACCGAGGTCTGGGAGGAATCCCTCGACGCGCGCCTCGCGCTCGCCCCGCGCTCCTCTGTGCCAGTCCTGGACCGGCTGTTGCAACACCGCGCCGCCGACGCGTGAAACGGCCGTTCAAGATCACACCCAGTTGACACCCCACACCCCGTTGGAACGCAGACAGGGCCGGTCTCCCCGAAGGGAAACCGGCCCTGACCTGCTCTTACGAAGTCGGGGTGGCGGGATTTGAACCCACGACCTCTTCGTCCCGAACGAAGCGCGCTGCCAAGCTGCGCTACACCCCGATTGTCGCGCGCGTCGCGGCGACATCGATTACTTTAGCGGACGCGACGCCGGAGGCGAAATCCGGTTTCCGGGGCCCCCTCGCCGGTTGGGCGTGGCTGACGTTGCGACGCCGGGGCGAGGCCGTCGCTGCCACCGCACCCCGTCCGCCCGTCACGCACCTGCCCGCTCACGGTGTCACTCGTGCTCGTCCCGCGCCGTCAGCGTGAGCAGCGTCGCCTCCGGTGGGCAGGCGAAGCGGACCGGGGTGTAGCGGTTCGTGCCGCAGCCCGCCGAGACGTGGAGGTACGAGCGCTTGCCGTTCGCCTCGTGTGCGGACAGGCCCTTGACCCGGTCCGTGTCCAGGTCGCAGTTCGTGACCAGGGCCCCGTAGAAGGGGATGCACAGCTGGCCGCCGTGGGTGTGGCCCGCCAGGATCAGGGGGTAGCCGTCGGCCGTGAACGCGTCCAGGCTGCGCAGGTACGGGGCGTGCACGACGCCGATCGAGACGTCCGCCCCGGCCTCCGGGCCGCCCGCCACCTTCGCGTAGCGGTCCCGCTTGATGTGCGGGTCGTCGACGCCCGTGAAGGCGATTTCCATGCCGTCGAGCTTGAGCCGGCCCCGGGTGTTCGTGAGGTTCAGCCAGCCTGCCGCGTCGAAGCCGTCGCGCAGGTCCTCCCACGGGTTGTGGACGACGCCGACCGCGGGCGCGTTGCCGTTCAGGCCGTGCTGGCCGCGGGTCTTCTCGACGAGGTAGCGCGCGGGGTTGCGGGGCTTGGGCCCGTAGTAGTCGTTCGAGCCGAAGACGTAGACGCCCGGGTACTCCATCAGCGGGCCCAGCGCGTCCATGACCTCGGGCACGCCCTGCGGGTCGGACAGGTTGTCGCCGGTGTTCACGACGAAGTCGGGGCGCAGCCCGGCCAGCGACTGGAGCCAGCGCTGCTTCTTGCGCTGTCCGCTCACCATGTGGATGTCGGAGACCTGGAGCACCCGCAGCGGCCGGGCCCCCGGTGGCAGTACGGGAATGCTGACCCGGCGGAGCCGGAACGAACGGGCCTCGAAGCCGGCGGCGTAGGCGAGACCCACCGCGCCAACGGCCGTAATTCCTGCGGTGACTTTCAGGGGAACTCCGTAACGAGCGCGCATGCGCCCATCGTCGCAGACCGGCCGGTAACAGGAAATCGGTGGGCACGCACGCGTACGTACCTGCCACACTGGCCCCCATGACGCTCAAGTCCAAGCTGCATGAAGACCTCATCACCGCCATGAAGGCGCGTGACGAGCTGGCCTCGTCGACGCTCCGGTTGACCCTCACCGCGATCACCAAGGAAGAGGTCAGCGGCAAGACGTCGCGCGAGCTCTCCGACGACGAGGTGCAGAAGGTCATCGCCAGGGAGGCGAAGAAGCGCCGCGAGGCGGCCGAAGCCTTCGCCCAGGGCGGCCGGACCGAGTCGGCCGAGCGGGAGAAGGCGGAGGGCCAGTTCCTCGATGCCTACCTGCCGCAGCAGCTGAGCGACGACGAGCTGACCACGATCGTCGGACAGGCCGTCGAAGAGGCGAAGGCGGCCGGCGCCGAGGGCCCCCGCGCGATGGGTGCGGTCATGAAGATCGTGAACCCGAAGGTGGCGGGCCGCGCCGAGGGCGGCCGGGTGGCCGTCGTCGTGAAGAAGCTCCTCGCGGGCTGAGGCCGGCGACCGAAGCGCCCGAAGTACGAAAGAGGGGCGCACCCACCGATCGGTGGGTGCGCCCCTCTTTTCACAGCTCTACGCCGACCTCCAGCCGCTAGGGCCAGTTCCCGCCGTCGCCGCCGTTCCCGCCGTCGCCGCCGTTCCCGCCGTTCCCGCCGTTCCCGCCGTTTCCGCCATTCCCGCCGCCTCCGCGACCCCCGTCGCCGCCGCCGATCAGGCCCGGCGGGAGGGAGATGTCCGGCCAGGGGTTGTCGCCGCCCGCGTCGCCCCCGCCGCTGTCGCCGGGCTTGCCGTCGTCCTGGCCGCCGCCGTCGTCCCCGTCGTCATCGCCCTTGTCCCTCTTGTCGCCCTCGGGCTTGGGGATGCTGACCGAGTTGAAGCCGGGCGAGGGCTTCCCGTCCAGGGCGCCGCTCATGGCGTCCTTCCAGATCGGTCCCGGGACCTGACCGCCGTACACCTTGTCGTGGTAGACGCCACCGATGGTGATGTTCTCCATCGGGACCTGACTGGCGCCGGCCGCGCCGACCCAGACCGCACCGGCCAGGTTCGGCGTGTAGCCGACGAACCAGGCGTTGTGCCGACCGTCGGTCGTACCCGTCTTGCCCGCGTTGTCACGGCTGGTGAGCCCGGCCTGCTGGCCCGTACCGGAGTCGATCACGCCCTTGAGCAGGGTGTTGATGGTGTCCGCGGTCTTCTCGGACATCGCACGGCTGCACTTGGTCTTCGGCACCGGCAGCTTCTTGCCGTCCGCCGTGTTGATCTCCTCGATGAAGATCGGGGTGCAGTACGTGCCCCGGTTGGCGAAGGTCGCGTACGCGCCGGCCATGGTCAGCGGCGACATGCCCTCGGTGCCCAGGGAGATCGCGGGCACCTCCTTGAGGTTCTTGCCGTCGGCCTGGACCACGCCCAGCTTGGCGGCCATCTTCGTGACCGGGCAGATGCCGATGTCCTCGATCATCTGGATGAAGTAGGTGTTGACCGAGAGGGCCATCGCCTCCTTCAGCGGGTACGGGCCCACCTCGGACTCGGACTCGTTGGGCACCCGCTCGCCGCCGAGGTTCACCCAGGGCTTGCTGCTGCAGGTCTTCACCGTCGGATAGTCCATCTCGTACGGCGCCGAGTACGACTTGTTCGCCGGGATGCCCTGCTCTATGGCCGCCGCGGCCACGAAGGGCTTGAACGTCGAACCGGTCGGGAAGCCGTAGGCCGACCCGCCCATGTTCTTGTTCGCGGAGAAGTTGATCGTGGTCTCGGTGCTGCCGAAGCCGTACGGCCTGGACTGTCCCATCCCGAGGACCTTGCCGCTGCCGGGCTCGACCAGCGTGACCGCCGTCGCGACCTTGTCCGACTGGTAGACGTGATCCTTTATCGAGGCCTGCACCGACTGCTGCGCCTGCGGGTCGAGCGTCGTGCGGATCTTCAGGCCGCCCTTGTTCCAGATCTTGGCCCGCTCCTCCTTCGTCTTCCCGAAGGCCGGGTCGGAGTGGAAGACCTCGCGTACGTAGTCACAGAAGAAGCCCGCGCCGCTGACGGCGGTGATGCAGCCGTTCTTGGGCTTGCTGACCTTCAGCTTCAGCGGGGCCGCCTTCGCGCGGTCGGCCTCGGCCTGCGAGACGTCGCGGACGTCGGCCATGCGCTGGAGCACGGTGTTGCGCCGCTTCGTCGCTTCCTCGGTGTCATTGACCGGGTCGTAGCGGCTCGGCGACTGGACGATGCCGGCCAGCAGCGCGGCCTCCTCCAGCTTGAGGTCCTTGGCGGACTTGCTGAAGTAGCGCTTGGAGGCCGACTCGACGCCGTACGCCTGCTGCCCGAAGAAAGTGATGTTGAGGTAGTTCTCAAGGATCTTCTTCTTGCCCAGTTCTTCCTCGACCTGGATCGCGTACTTGAGCTCGCGGACCTTGCGGCCGAGCGTCTGCTGGGTGGCCTCGGCGACCTTGTTGGGGTCGTCACCGGCCTCCTCGACGAAGACGTTCTTGACGTACTGCTGGGTGAGGGTCGACGCGCCCTGCGAGACGCCGCCCGACTGCGCGTTGCGGTTGGCCGCGCGCAGTACGCCCTTCAGGTCGATCGCCCCGTGCTCGTAGAACCGTGCGTCCTCGATCGCGACGACGGCCTTCTGCATGTACGGGGTGATGTCCTTGAGGTCGACCACGGTGCGGTCGCGCGAGTAGACCGTCGCGATCGGATCGCCCCGCACATCGAGGATGCTGGTGCGCTGGCTGAGCGGCGGTGTCTTGAGATTGGCGGGGATCTCGTCGAATCCCTCGACCGTGCCCTTGGCCGCGAGGCCCAGCGCTCCGGCCGCCGGCAGGGCGATGCCCGCCAGCACAGCTCCGGAGAGCACGGCGACACCGAGGAATTTGGCGGCCTGCTGGGTCCCGGTGAGACCCCCGCCCGAGCGCTTCATTGGCATGAGCGCAGCCTACGTTCTCATTTGCCGGACACACATGAAGGCTCTGCCCTAAGCTGCTCTCAACTGTCACAGCAGTGCGGTTTGGTATCAAGCCCCGGACAGTAAATCCGTCAGCCCCGAATCTGCCGGATCTCTGTCCGAATCCGCCTCATGCGTCACCTGGCGCCCGTTGTGCTCCAGCCTATCCGCCCCGGTTTGCCGGGTAGGTCGCGTATGCCCTTCGCTCACTCCGTCGGGTGATCTGCCGCTTACGCATAGTCCGTTCGGGCCATTCAAGATTGGGCCCGAAGGGGGTGTTGCGCTGTGCCCACCTTCCGTAACGTCCTCAACTGGCAGCGGTGAATATGCCGCTGTCGCCGTGGGGGAGCCTCGATTCGGGAGAGGACGGCGCCGGGATGGGCTGGGTAACCGACTGGAGTGCGCAGGCAGCCTGCCGCACTACCGATCCGGATGAACTGTTCGTACAAGGTGCAGCGCAGAACAGGGCCAAGGCGGTGTGCACCGGATGTCCGGTGCGGACCGAGTGCCTGGCCGACGCGCTGGACAACCGCGTCGAGTTCGGCGTGTGGGGGGGAATGACCGAGCGGGAGCGCCGCGCATTGCTGCGCAGGCGTCCCACCGTCACCTCCTGGCGCCGATTGCTGGAGACGGCGCGCACCGAGTACGAGCGAAGCACGGGCATTTTGCCCGAGGACGATGTGGACGGGGCGTACATGGCGTACGCAGCGGTGGGATAGGCGGACTGGACGGAACGCACCAAGTGAACCCGGCCTGGGAGCGCTAGGCCGCAGGGGCAGGACGATCGGGGCCGGCAGCGAGCCGGTCGCCGATGTCCCGCAATCCCGCGAGGTCGTGCACATCGCCCGGCAGAGCGGGTACTTCGGCCACCGCCACCTCGGGGTGGAGCGCGGTGAAGCGGTCGCGCGTTCGCTGTTCGCGCGCGAGCACATGCATCCGCTCGGCATGCAGATGCAGCAGCCCCGCGGTCAACTGCTCAACGCTGTGGACCCGCTGAGCCTCAGGGGTCTCGGCCGTCTCGACGCCGAGACGAGCGCCGTCCTGCGTGTCGACGTCGTGATCCTGCTGGGTGGCGTCGTGCGGGGTGCTGCTGCCTTGCTGGGGGCTCTCCGGTGAGGGATCCGGAGTCGGTGCGCCCGGTGTGGCCCCGGCAGTGGGAGAGGCGGCCGAGGAGTCACGAACTCCAGCATTCCCGGCCCTCTGATCCACAATGCGGCCCTCGTCAAGATTTTCCGCGGCGGCGAGGGCCCGCTCGGCGGAGAGCTGAGGGGCGCCGCTGCCGTGGACCCGGTTCAGTACCAGCCCGGCGAACGGCATTTTGTCCGCCGACAGCCGCTCGACGAAGTACGCCGCCTCGCGCAGCGCGTCCCGTTCCGGGGCGGCGACCACGAGGAAGGCCGTGCCGGGCGCCTGGAGCAGCTGGTACGTCGCGTCCGCACGGGTGCGGAAGCCGCCGAACATGGTGTCCATGGCCGCCACGAAAGTCTGTACGTCGCGCAGCAGTTGACCCCCCATGACCTTGCTGAGCGTCCCGGTCATCATCGCCATGCCGACGTTGAGGAACTTCATCCCGGCCCGGCCGCCCACCTTCGCGGGCGCCATCAGGATCCGGATGAACTTGCCGTCCAGGAACGACCCGAGCCGCTTGGGCGCGTCCAGGAAGTCCAGCGCGGAGCGGCTCGGCGGGGTGTCGACAATGATCAGGTCCCACTCGTCGCGGGCGCGCAGCTGACCCAGTTTCTCCATCGCCATGTACTCCTGCGTGCCCGCGAATCCGGCCGACAGGGACTGGTAGAAGGGGTTCTCCAGGATCGCGCGGGCCCGGTCGCCGTCCGCGTGCGCCTCGACGATCTCGTCGAAGGTCCGCTTCATGTCGAGCATCATGGCGCAGAGTTCGCCCCCGGCCGACTCGTCCACGCCCTTCACCCGGCGCGGGGTGTTGTCGAGCGCGTCGATGCCCATGGACTGGGCGAGGCGGCGCGCCGGGTCGATGGTGAGGACCACGACCTTCCGGCCGCGCTCCGCCGCCCGCACCCCCAGGGCCGCCGCCGTCGTGGTCTTGCCGACGCCACCGGAGCCGCAGCACACGATGATGCGGGTCGTCGGGTTGTCGAGCAGCGCGTCGACGCCCAGCACGGGCGCCGGGTCCATGGTGGTGTCCACGGTCATGAAGTCCCCCCAGACTGATGGATCCCGGACAGGCGGTTCACGGGCCGACCTGAGCCGGGCGGACCCGAACCGGACGGATCGCTCCCGGACGGATGCGTACCCGCCAGGTGGGCGCGTAGTTCCTTCGACAGCCGGTAGAGCCCCGCGAGATCCAGACCCGCCCCGATGAGCGGCAGTTCGTACGCCGTCAGATCCAGCCCGGCCAGTACCGCGCGCTGCTCGCGCTCCAGCTCGACGCGCTGTGCGTGCTCCGCCGCCTGTTCGAGCAGCGGGTCGACCAGGCGCTCGGCGAGGCCGCCGCGGCGCGCGCTGCCCAGGCCGGCCTCCGAGAGGGCCCTGGCGACCGCCGTGCGCTGCTCGCCGGCCGCCGAACGCAGGGCCTCCTCGTCGAGGAGGTGCGGGCGGACCATGTTCACGATGACGTTGCCCAGCGGCAGCTCGGCGGCGCGCAGCTCCCTGATGCCGTCCACGGTCTCCTGGACGGGCATCTCCTCCAGGAGGGTCACCAGGTGGACCTGCGTCTCCGGCGACTTCAGGACGCGCATCACGGCCTGCGCCTGATTGTGTATCGGGCCGAACTTGGCGAGGCCGGCCACCTCGTCGTTCACGTTCAAAAAGCGCGTGATGCGGCCGGTGGGCGGCGCGTCCATCACGACGTGGTCGTACGCGTACTGGTTCTTCTTGTCCCGGCGCCGGACCGCCTCGCACGCCTTGCCGGTCAGCAGGACGTCCCTGACACCCGGGGCGATGGTGGTCGCGAAGTCGATCGCGCCGAGCTTCTTGAGGGCCCGGCCCGCTCCGCCCAGCTTGTAGAACATCTGGAGGTAGTCGAGAAGCGCGCGTTCGGCGTCTATCGCGAGGGCGTACACCTCCCCGCCGCCCGGAGCGACCGCGATCTTCCGTTCCTCGTAGGGGAGCGCTTCCGTCTCGAAGAGCTGCGCGATGCCCTGTCTGCCTTCGACCTCCACCAGAAGAGTGCGTTTGCCCTCCGTCGCGAGGGCGAGCGCGAGTGCGGCGGCCACCGTGGTCTTTCCGGTACCGCCCTTGCCGCTGACGACCTGGAGCCTGCTCACGTCTTTGAGCCTAACCAGTCGGGCCACGGGCTACGCAGGGGACTGCCTGTGGCAGGTACTACAGTCGGCATATGACCAAGTGGGAATACGCGACTGTGCCTCTTCTCGTGCACGCGACGAAGCAGATTCTGGACACCTGGGGCGAGGACGGCTGGGAGCTCGTCCAGGTCGTTCCCGGACCCAACAACCCCGAGCAGCTGGTGGCCTACCTGAAGCGGGAGAAGCACGCATGAGCGGCGCCGCCGCCGGAACGGTCGAGGCGAGGCTCGCCGAGCTCGGCCTGACGCTCCCCGAGGTCGTACCGCCGCTGGCGACCTACCAGCCCGCGGTGCGCTCCGGTGTGTACGTCTACACCTCGGGCCAGCTCCCGATGGTGGGGGGCAAGCTTCCGTGCACCGGCAAGGTCGGCGCGGAAGTGACCCCCGAGGAGGCCAAGGACCTGGCGCGGATCTGCGCGCTGAACGCCCTGGCGGCCGTCAAGTCGGTCGTCGGTGACCTGGACCGCGTCGCGCGTGTCGTGAAGGTCGTCGGCTTCATCGCGTCCGCCGCGGACTTCACCGGCCAGCCCGCCGTCCTCAACGGCGCGAGCGAGCTGCTGGGCGAGGTGCTCGGCGACAAGGGCGTCCACGCGCGCAGCGCGGTCGGCGTGGCCGTGCTTCCGCTGGACGCTCCGGTCGAGGTCGAGATCCAGGTCGAGCTCGTTCAGGACTGACACCCCCGCCGCCGGGTTCGTTCCGCCCGGGTGACTCTCGAACATCGTCGCGGTTGGTCGTAGCATCCGGCCATGTCCAATGGTCAGTGGTATCCACCCGAATGGCCCGACCGTATCCGCGCCCTGGCGAACGGTGAGCTCACGGCTGCGACCCCCCGGCGGGCCGCGACCGTGATGCTGCTGCGGGACGGCACGCCGGGACCCGCCGTCCACATGCTGCGCAGACGCGCCTCCATGGCTTTCGCCGGAGGCGCGTACGCGTACCCGGGGGGCGGTGTGGACCCGCGCGACGACGATCACCAGGTGGGCTGGGCCGGTCCTTCGCTGGACGACTGGGCGCTGCGGCTCGGGGTGGACCCCGCGTCCGCGCAGGCCATCGTGTGCGCGGCGGTGCGGGAGACGTACGAGGAGGCGGGCGTGCTGCTCGCCGGCCCGACGGCCGACACGGTCGTCGACGACACCACGGGCGAGGAGTGGGAGGCGGACCGCCGGGCCCTGGTGGCCCGCGAGCTGTCCTTCGCCGACTTCCTGCAGCGCCGCTCGCTGGTGCTGCGCTCGGACCTGCTGGGCGCGTGGGCGCGCTGGATCACCCCGGAGTTCGAGCCGAAGCGGTACGACACGTGGTTCTTCGTGGCCGCGCTGCCGGCCGGACAGCGGACCCGCAACGCCTCGACGGAGGCCGACCGGACGGTGTGGATCGTGCCGGCCGAGGCCGCCGCTGGCTACGACCGGGGTGAATTGCTGATGATGCCGCCGACGGTCTCGACGCTGCGGCGGCTCCAGCCGTACCGTACGGCCGCCGAGGCGCTCGCGGGCGCCTCGGACCAGGACATGGCGCCGGTGCTCGCGCGGGCGCGTCTGGAGGGCGATCAGGTGATTCTCAGCTGGCCGGGCCACGACGAGTTCACGAAGTACATCCCGGCGGGCGGTGGCTCATGACCGAGGCAGCGGCCCTGCCGGGCCGGCCGCGCGGCGCGGTGTTCTCCGGGCGGGCCACCGACCGTGCGGTCAACGTACTGGCCCCCAATCCCTCCGCGATGACGCTGGACGGCACCAACACCTGGATCGTCTCGGAGCCGGGCTCGGACCTGGCGGTCGTCGTCGACCCCGGCCCGCTGGACGAAGCACACCTGCGGGCCGTGATCACCACGGCCGAACAGGCGGGCAAGCGTGTCGCGCTGACCCTCCTGACGCACGGGCACCCGGACCACGCGGAGGGCGCGGCCCGCTTCGCCGAGCTGACGCGCTCGTCCGTACGGGCCCTGGATCCGGCGCTGCGGCTCGGCGACGAAGGGCTCGGCGCGGGCGACGTCATCACCACCGGCGGCCTGGAGCTGCGCGTCGTACCGACGCCGGGGCACACCGCCGACTCGCTCTGCTTCCACCTGCCGGCCGACCGGGCGGTGCTGACGGGCGACACGATCCTCGGGCGCGGTACGACGCTGGTGGCGCACCCGGACGGGCGGCTCGGCGACTACCTGGACTCGCTGCGGCGGCTGCGCTCGCTGGCGGTCGACGACGGGGTGCGCACGGTCCTGCCGGGGCACGGGCCGGTGCTCGAAGACGCGCAGGGGGCGGTCGAGTTCTACCTGGCGCACCGTGCGAACCGCCTCGCGCAGGTCGAGACGGCCGTCGAGAACGGGTACGTGAGCGCGCCCGACGTGGTGGCGCACGTGTACGCGGACGTGGACCGCTCGCTGTGGCCCGCGGCCGAGCTCTCGACGCGGGCGCAGCTGGAGTACCTGCGGGAGCACGGCCTGATCTGAGGCCTGAGGGACACGGTCTGTCCGGCGCCCTGAGGGACACGGCTCGACGCGAGGCCGGAAGGGGCGCCGCCAGGGCCGTGGACGGCGCGGAAGGGCCCCTGAGGGGTACGGAAACGGCCTGAGGGACGCGGAAGGGGCCCCCGCTCGGCGGGGGCCCCTTCACACAGCCGCGCACGCCTGTCTTCAGCGTGCGTACAGCGGGCGTCAGCGCGAGCGCTTGGCCAGTCGCTCGACGTCCAGCAGGATCACGGCGCGCGCCTCCAGGCGCAGCCAGCCGCGGCCCGCGAAGTCCGCGAGCGCCTTGTTGACCGTTTCGCGGGAGGCGCCGACCAGCTGGGCGAGCTCTTCCTGCGTCAGGTCGTGCACCACGTGGATGCCCTCCTCCGACTGGACGCCGAAGCGGCGCGACAGGTCGAGGAGCGCACGGGCCACGCGGCCGGGCACGTCGGAGAAGACCAGGTCGGACATCTGGTCGTTGGTCTTGCGCAGCCGGCGGGCGACCGCGCGCAGCAGCGCCGTGGCCACCTCGGGGCGGGCGTTCAGCCAGGGCTGGAGGTCGCCGTGGCCGAGGCCGAGCAGCTTGACCTCGGTCAGTGCGCTGGCGGTGGCGGTGCGCGGGCCCGGGTCGAAGAGCGACAGCTCGCCGATCAGCTCGCCGGGTCCGAGGACGGCCAGCATGTTCTCGCGGCCGTCCGGGGAGGTGCGGTGGAGCTTCACCTTTCCTTCGGTCACCACGTACAGGCGGTCGCCGGGGTCGCCCTCGTGAAAGAGGGCGTCGCCGCGAGCGAGCGTCACCTCACTCATTGAGGCGCGGAGCTCCGCGGCCTGCTCGTCATCGAGCGCCGCGAAGAGCGGGGCGCGCCGCAGAACGTCGTCCACGAGTTCTCTCCTTGTCGACCTGCTCAGGGGACCGGTGGTCTCCATGATGCCGGACGGTAAAACAGTGCGATCAGTCACAAGCTTGACGTACATGTGTCCGTGCCCGTGCGGCAGGGGGCCGATTGGGTTGGCAATTGGCGGTGGCCGGGTCGGATGTCAGTGTGGGGCTTTAGGCTGGCCGGGTGTCCAAAACGCCGGTGAGAGCGCAGGCCAAGGGGGCTAGACAGGTGACCGCAAGTAATAATTCCGCTGTGGGCGAACAGCCTCCGGCCTCGCCCGAAAAACCTTCTAAAACCCCCAAATCGCCCAAGGGTGACAAGGCTACCAAGCCCGAGTCGGTCACCAGGCCCGAGTCGGTCACCAAGCACGAGTCGCACCTCGCCATGGTCCGCCGGGCCCGCCGGATCAATCGCGAGCTGGCCGAGATATATCCGTACGCGCACCCCGAGCTCGACTTCGAGAATCCCTTCGAGCTCCTCGTCGCCACGGTGCTCTCCGCCCAGACCACCGACCTGAGGGTCAACCAGACCACCCCCGCGCTCTTCGCCAGGTATCCGACGCCGGAGGACATGGCCGCCGCGGCCCCGGAGGAGCTGGAGGCGATCATCCGGCCGACGGGCTTCTTCCGCGCCAAGGCCCGCTCCCTGCTCGGCCTGTCCGCTGCCCTGAGGGACAACTTCGGCGGCGAGGTGCCCGGCCGCCTCGCGGACCTGGTCACGCTGCCGGGAGTCGGCCGCAAGACGGCCAATGTGGTGCTGGGCAATGCCTTCGGCGTCCCCGGGATCACCGTCGACACCCACTTCGGCAGGCTCGTGCGCCGCTGGAAGTGGACCGAGCAGGACGACCCGGTGAAGGTCGAGGCCGACATCGCCGCGATCTTCCCGAAGAGCGAGTGGACGATGCTCTCGCACCGCGTCGTCTTCCACGGCCGCCGGATCTGCCACTCCCGCAAGCCCGCCTGCGGCGCCTGCCCCATCGCGCCGCTGTGCCCTTCGTACGGCGAGGGCGAGACAGACCCGGAGAAGGCACGCAAGCTCCTCAAGTACGAGATGGGGGGCCACCCGGGGCAGCGCCTGAAGCCCCCGCCGGACTATCCCGGCAAGCCGGCGCCCGCGCTGGGCGCCGCCGGGTGACGGCAGCGGGCAGTGCGGCGGGCGGCACCGGACGCGCCCCGGTGGACCGCGTGACCTGGCAGAACCACAGGACCGGGCGGAACCATCAAGCCCCGGGTGGGCGTTGTGACAGACGGGGGTGCCCATGACGCGTGCGAGTGAGACCTGTGACGGCAGGCCGGCCGAAGGTGCCGGACTGCCCGACATCACCGTGACGAGCCGAGGGCTGCCCGAGTGGCTGGAGCCGGTGGCGCGGGTCGCCAGAGACGTACGGCCCGAGCAGCTCAGCCGGTTTTTGCCGCCGGAGAGCGGCAGTGGCCGCCAGTCGGCCGTGCTGGTCCTCTTCGGCGAGGGCACGGACGGGCAGCCCGAGCTGCTGCTCATGGAGCGTGCGGGCACCCTGCGCTCGCACGCGGGGCAGCCGGCCTTCCCGGGCGGCGCGCTCGACCCGGCCGACGGCGACCCGCAGACGACGGGACCGCTGCGGGCCGCGCTGCGCGAGGCCGAGGAGGAGACCGGGCTCGATCCGTCCGGCGTCCAGATCTTCGGCGTACTGCCCCGGCTCTACATCCCGGTCAGCAGCTTCGTCGTGACGCCCGTCCTCGGCTGGTGGCGCGAGCCGAGCCCGGTCGGCGCCGTCGACCTCGCCGAGACCGCCAGCGTCTTCACCGTCCCCGTGGCACATCTCACTGATCCACGGAACCGCGTGACGAGCGTGCACCCGCGTGGACACACTGGTCCCGCCTTCGCGGTCGGATCAGCGCTGGTCTGGGGATTCACCGCGGGGGTCATCGACAAGATCCTTCACTTCGCGGGCTGGGAGCGTCCTTGGGACCGCTCCAGGCAAGTCCCGCTCGACTGGCACGCATGACAGGGTGGCCCACGTGAATGTCATGGACATCTTGCTGCTGGTCGCCGCGGTGTGGTTCGCGATCGTCGGCTACCGCCAGGGGTTCGTCGTCGGCATTCTGTCGGTGATCGGTTTCCTCGGCGGCGGCATCGTCGCGGTCTACCTGCTGCCCTTCCTGTGGGACCAGTTGACCGACGGATCAGAGGTCAGCTCCACGGCCGCCGTCGTCGCGGTCGTGATCGTGATCGTGTTCGCCTCGGTGGGCCAGGCGTTCACCACCCACCTGGGCAACAAGCTCCGCAGACACATCACCTGGTCACCGGCGCGCGCCCTGGACGCCACCGGCGGCGCGCTGGTCAACGTCGTCGCGATGCTGCTGGTCGCCTGGCTGATCGGCTCCGCGCTGGCGGGCACCTCGTTGCCCACCGTCGGCAAGGAGGTGCGCAGTTCCAAGGTGCTCCTGGGGGTCTCGCGGGTGATGCCCGACCAGGCGAGCACCTGGTTCACGGACTTCAGCTCCGTCCTCGCGCAGAACGGCTTCCCGCAGGTCTTCAGCCCCTTCTCCAACGAGCCGATCACCGAGGTCGAGGCCCCGGACCCGGCGCTCGCGGGCAGCCCCGTCGCGGCCCGCGCCAAGCGGTCCATCGTCAAGGTCGTCGGCACCGCGCAGAGCTGCGGCAAGGTCCTCGAAGGCACCGGATTCGTCTTCTCCAACCGCCGCGTGATGACCAACGCCCATGTGGTCGGTGGGGTGGACGAGCCCACCGTCCAGATAGGCGGCGAGGGCCGGCTGTACGACGCGAAGGTGGTGCTCTACGACTGGGAGCGCGACATCGCCGTCCTGGACGTGCCGAACCTCAGGGCCCCCGCGCTCGAATTCGCCGACACTGGGGCGGACGCCCGCAGCGGTGACAGCGCGATCGTCGCGGGCTTCCCGGAGAACGGCGGATACGACGTGCGCTCCGCCCGCGTCCGTGGCCGGATCAACGCCAACGGGCCGGACATCTACCACCGCGGCACGGTCCGCCGAGACGTCTACTCGCTCTTCGCGACGGTCCGCCAGGGCAACTCGGGCGGCCCGCTGCTCACGCCCGAGGGCAAGGTGTACGGCGTGATCTTCGCCAAGTCGCTCGACGACGCCGACACCGGTTACGCACTGACGGCCGACGAGGTCCGCGAGGACGTCCGCGCCGGCCTCGGGGCCAACCAGCAGGTCGACAGCCAGGGATGCGCGCTCTGAGAGGCCGGACAACGACATGCGTCTGACGATTCTGGGCGGCGGCGGATTCCGCGTTCCCCTGGTGTACGGGGCTCTCCTGCGCGACCGCGCCGAGGGCCGCGTCACCCACGTCACCCTCCACGACCTGGACACCGCCAGGCTGACCGCCATTGCCCGGGTCCTGCGCGACCAGGCCGACGGCGTGGCCGACGGCGTGGCCGACGCGCCGGCCGTGACCGTCACCACCGACCTTGACGAGGCCCTGCGCGGCGCCGATTTCGTCTTCTCCGCGATCCGCGTCGGCGGCCTGGCGGGCCGCGCGGCCGACGAGCGCATCGCCCTGGCCGAGGGCGTCCTGGGACAGGAGACGGTCGGCGCGGGCGGTATCGCCTACGGACTGCGGACCGTCCCGGTGGCCGTCGACATCGCACGGCGGGTCGCCCGGCTCGCCCCGGACGCCTGGGTCATCAACTTCACCAACCCGGCGGGCCTGGTCACCGAGGCCATGGCCGCCCACCTCGGCGAGCGCGTCATCGGGATCTGTGACTCGCCCGTGGGCCTGGGCCGCCGGGTAGCCCGGGTGCTCGGCGCCGATCCGGCGCGGGCCCGGCTGGACTACGTGGGGCTCAACCACCTGGGCTGGCTGCGCGGCGTGTACGCGCAGGACGCCCCCGAGGTGAACCTGCTGCCGCGGCTGTTCACCGACGACAGCGTGCTGACCTCCTTCGAGGAGGGCAGGCTCTTCGGCGCCGACTGGCTCCGCTCGCTCGAGTCCGTACCCAACGAGTATCTGCACTACTACTACTTCAACCGCGAGGCGGTCACCGCCTACCGCGAGGCGAAGCAGACCCGCGGCGCGTTCCTCCGCGACCAGCAGGCGCGCTTCTACGCCGAGATGGCGGGCGGCGCACCGGCGGCCTGGTCCGCCTGGGACCGTACGCGCGCCGAGCGCGAAGCCACGTACATGGCGGAGAACAGGGAGGCGGCGGGCGCGGGCGAGAGGGCCGCCGACGACCTGGAGTCCGGCGGGTACGAGTACGTCGCGCTGGCCCTGATGCGGGCCATCGCCCGCGACGAGGCCGCCACGCTCATCCTGAACGTCCGCAACGGCTCCACGCTCGCGGTGCTCGACGAGGCAGCCGTCATCGAGGTCCCGTGCCTGGTCGGCGCGGGCGGCGCCCGGCCCCTCCCCGTCGCGCCGCTGACCGGCCACGAGGCGGGCCTGGTGGCCGCCGTCAAGGCGGTGGAGCGGTGTGTGCTCGACGCGGGCGAGAGCGGGTCGGCGCGGGCGGCGGTGAAGGCGTTCGCCCTGCACCCGCTCGTCGACTCGGTCGGGGTGGCGCGCAGGCTCCTCGACGGATACCGCGGCGTGCACCCCGGGCTCGACTACCTCAAGTAACGCCCGTGGGTCCGCGGTGAACGGCTTCCGCCGCGGCCGTCAGTCGCGAGGATGAGGATGGCGCAGTCGCGCCGAGACCCAGCGGGCCCGGCGGCGGAGGATGTGCGGAATTCCGAGACGGAGATCATGGCTCTGACCGGGAGAACCGCCCCTTCCGTGAACGCTCAGCGTCATTGCTGAGCGGCGGTTGCGTGTTGCGTCACCGTAGTCGTGCGTCCAGCCCATACCTCGACCTTTGCCCGTGCCCCAAGGTCGGTAATCGCTTCAGGCGCACCAATTTGGCCTATGCGCCGGGCAATTGGCTGTTCGTAGGACAAGCGTTCAAATACTGCGGCAGCGGGCGTCGCGCGGGGCGAGCCATTGGGGTGACGGTCGGTCAGCGGTCGGGCTCGGGGTCCTTGAGCCAGTTCACCAGCTCCGTCGAGAAGGCCGTCGGGTCCTCCTCGTGCGGGAAGTGCCCCAGCCCGTCGAACAGCCGCCAGCGGTAAGGAGCTTCGACGTACTGCCCGGAGCCCGCCGCGCTGCGGGTACGCATCACCGGGTCCAGTGAGCCGTGCAGATGCAGCGTCGGCACCTGCACGGGCCGCTTCATCCTGCGGTTGAACAGGATGCCGTCAGGCCGCGCCATCGACCGCACCATCCACCGGTACGGCTCGATCGCACAGTGCGCCGTCGACGGGATGGACATGGCCCGCCGGTAGACGTCGATGTCCTCGTCGTCCGGCAGCCGCGGCCCCGACCAGTCGCGGATCAGCCGGCCCACCAGCGCCGAGTCGTCCGCCATGAGCTGACGCTCGGGCACCCACGGCCGCTGGGATCCCCATACGTACGATCCGGCCCGCGACTGCGAGACGTCGGAGAGCATCGCCGAGCGCCAGCGGCGGGGGTGCGGCATCGAGGAGACCACGAGCCGACGCACCAGCTTGGGCCGCATCACGGCCGCGGTCCACGCCAGATAGCCGCCCAGGTCGTGCCCGACCAGCGCCGCGTCCGGCTCACCCAGCGACCGCACCACACCGGTGATGTCCAGCGCGAGGTTCGCCGGGTCGTACCCGCGCGGCGTACGGTCGCTGCCGCCCACGCCCCGCAGGTCCATGGCGACGGCCCGGAAGCCCGCGTCGGCGAGCGCGGTCAGCTGGTGCCGCCACGTCCACCAGAACTGCGGGAAGCCGTGCACCAGCAGCACCAACGGTCCCTCGCCGACCTCCGCGATATGGAAGCGCGCGCCATTGGCCGCCACGTCGCGGTGGGTCCACGGACCATCGATGCGTACGGCGGAGGTGGATGGTCCGGATCCGGATTCAGGGGCCGTCATGTGGACGAGCGTGCCACAACCGCGGCCTTGTCACCGACCTGGCGGGGGTGAGGCTTGACGCTCTGGAGTACGGCCGCCGTCTCCTTGGCCGAGGCGATGGTCTTCTCCGGCGGCTTGACCTTCTTGAACTTGCGGACGGCCAGCAGCGCCAGCAACCCCGCGAGCAGCAGAAACGCTCCGCCCACGATCAGGAAGGACCAGGCGAGCCCCAGCCCCAGGTTGTGGATGCCGTACGCCGCCGCGAAGCTGAGCACCGGCAGGGAGAAGAGTGCGAACACCCCTGCGATGCCGATGGCGCCGCCACCGATGCCGACACGCTTGGCGTCCTGCCGCAGCTCGGCCTTGGCCAGCGCGATCTCGTCGTGCATCAGAGCGGACATCTCGGCGGTCGCCGTGGCGACCAGTTGACCGAGGCTCCGGTCGGCGCTGTCAGCGGTGCGGACGGGGTCGCTCATCGCTCACTCCCTCTTCCTTCTTCTTATTCGTCTTTTTCACATCAACGTCTACGCATCTGGTGTCAGACCCTCAGATCATGCCGGACTGCCGCTGTCGTTGCTCGCTGCCCCGTGGTCTTCGGCGAGCTTGCGGTGGACGGCGGCCTTCTGTTCGTAGATCGCGGCCATGCGCAGGTGGTACTCCGGCTGGTCCTGCTCGTAGATGTCCGGAATGCCGTCCCCGTCGTCGTCGCGCTCCTCCTCGTCGAACAGCGCACGGTACCTGCGTACCCGCAGCTTGAGCAGAATCGCGGAAAAAACGGCGGCGATCAGCGAGCCGACCAGCACGGCCGCCTTCACCTCTCCGGTCAGCACGGCGTCCCCGCCGAACGCGAGCTCGCCGATGAGCAGCGACACGGTGAAGCCGATGCCGGCGAGCGTGGCGACGGCGAACACATCCGGCCAGGCCAGATCGTCGTTGAGCTTGGCCCTGGTGAAGCGGGCCGCCAGCCAGGTGCCGCCGAAGATGCCGACGGCCTTGCCCACCACCAGACCCAGGACCACACCGAGGGTCTCGGGCCGGGTGAACACATCGCCGAGCGCACCGCCGGAAAGGGCGACCCCGGCGGAGAACAGCGCGAACAGGGGCACGGCGAGACCCGCGGAGAGGGGACGTACAAGGTGCTCGATGTGCTCGCCGGGGGAGTGCTGCTCGCCCTCCCGGCGCGAGCAGCGGAGCATCAGCCCCATCGCGACACCGGCGATCGTGGCGTGCACGCCGCTGTTGTACATCAGCCCCCAGATCACCAGGGCGAGCGGGACGTACACGTACCAGCCGCGCACGTTCTTGCGGAGCAGCACCCAGAAGACGGCGAGGCCGACGGCCGCGCCGCCGAGCGCCGCGAAGTTGATGTCGCTGGTGAAGAAGACCGCGATGATCAGGATGGCGAAGAGATCGTCGACGACGGCCAGGGTCAGCAGGAAGGCGCGCAGCGCGGACGGCAGCGAGGTGCCGATGACCGCGAGGACGGCGAGCGCGAACGCGATGTCGGTGGCCGTCGGGACGGCCCAGCCGCTCATCGAGCCGCCGCCGATGGCGTTCACCGTGACGTAGACCAGGGCGGGCACGGCCATGCCGGAGATCGCGGCGATCACCGGGAGCGCGGCGGCCTTCGGGTCGCGCAGCTCGCCCGCGACCAGTTCGCGCTTGAGCTCGATGCCGGCGACGAAGAAGAAGACGGCGAGCAGGCCGTCGGCGGCCCAGTGCTGGACGGACAGGTTCAGGCCCAGCGACGAGGGGCCGATGTGGAAGGCGCGTACGGACTCGTAACTGCTGCTCAGCGGCGTATTGGCCCAGATCAGAGCGGCGACGGCGGCGATCAGCAGGAGTACGCCGCCGACGGTCTCGGTGCGCAGCGCGTTCGCGACGTAGGTGCGCTCGGGGAGCGGGAGACGTCCGAGGAACTTGCGGGTAGGGCTGGGCGCGGCCACGGGTGGAAACCTCCGGTCGGTGGGCAGCATGAAGCACATTGCCGACCAGACTTCCCGGCGCACCTATCAAGTTTTGACGCGTCCGTGACGCGGTCATCACCCTACCGGTGGTGCGCGAGGGCGGATCCGGTGATCTTCACCTTACGAGCGGAAAGGGCACCCTGCGCGCGGAGCGCGGGTGCCCTTTCCGCCCTGCTTCGGGTGCCGGCGGGGTCAGTCCTCGCTGGAGGCGCTCGGCAGCTGGGTCTGGATCAGGTCCATGACCGAGGAGTCGGTGAGCGTGGTGACGTCGCCCAGCTGGCGGTTCTCCGCGACGTCGCGGAGCAGCCTGCGCATGATCTTGCCGGAGCGGGTCTTGGGCAGCTCGGCCACCGGGAGGACGCGCTTGGGCTTGGCGATCGGGCCGAGCGTGGTGCCGACATGATTGCGCAGCTCCGCGACCAGACCGTCGTCCACGCTGGCCGTACCGCGCAGGATTACGAACGCGACGATCGCCTGACCGGTGGTCGCGTCCGCCGCGCCCACGACCGCCGCCTCGGCGACCTTCGGGTGGGCGACGAGCGCCGACTCGACCTCGGTGGTCGAGATGTTGTGTCCGGACACCAGCATCACGTCGTCGACCCGGCCGAGCAGCCAGATGTCGCCGTCGTCGTCCTTCTTGGCGCCGTCGCCCGCGAAGTACTTGCCCTGGAAGCGCGACCAGTAGGTGTCGATGAACCGCTGGTCGTCGCCCCAGATCGTACGGAGCATGGCGGGCCACGGCTCGGTCAGGACCAGATATCCGCCGCCGCCGTTCGGGACCTCGTTGCCGTCGTCGTCGACGACGGTGGCCGAGATGCCGGGCAGGCCGCGCTGCGCCGATCCGGGCTTGGTCGAGGTGACACCGGGCAGCGGCGAGATCATCATCGCGCCGGTCTCCGTCTGCCACCAGGTGTCGACGACCGGGCACGTCCCGGCGCCGATGTTCTCCCGGTACCAGATCCACGCCTCGGGGTTGATCGGCTCACCCACCGAGCCGAGCACCCGCAGCGAGGACAGGTCGAACTTGGCGGGGATGTCGTCCCCCCACTTCATGAACGTGCGGATCGCCGTCGGCGCCGTGTAGAGGATCGTGACGCCGTACTTCTGGACGATCTCCCAGAAGCGTCCCTGGTGGGGGGTGTCGGGCGTGCCCTCGTACATGACCTGCGTCGCGCCGTTGGCCAGCGGTCCGTAGACGATGTACGAGTGTCCGGTCACCCAGCCGATGTCGGCCGTGCACCAGTAGACGTCGGTCTCCGGCTTGAGGTCGAAGACGGCGTTGTGTGTGTACGCGGCCTGGGTGAGGTAACCACCCGAGGTGTGCAGGATGCCCTTGGGCTTCCCCGTCGTACCGGAGGTGTACAGGATGAAGAGCGGGTGCTCCGCGTCGAACGCCTCGGGGGTGTGCTCGGCGGACTGCCGGGCGACGATCTCGTCCCACCACACGTCCCGGCCGGCGTCCCACGCGGTATCCTGGCCCGTACGCCGCACCACGAGCACGTGCTCGACCTGCGGACACTTGGCGACGGCCTCGTCG
This sequence comes from Streptomyces sp. A5-4, assembly GCF_051131715.1. Taxonomy (NCBI): domain Bacteria; kingdom Bacillati; phylum Actinomycetota; class Actinomycetes; order Kitasatosporales; family Streptomycetaceae; genus Streptomyces; species Streptomyces sp. A5-4. The sequence continues at coordinate 4,421,103 of NZ_CP178591.1, forward strand.
ATGGCGGGCTTGAGCGCGGTGGGCTTGCCGCGCCGGTAGCCGCCGTCCGAGGTGATGACCAGCTTGGCGTCGGCGTCCTGGATGCGGGACGCGACGGCGTCGGCCGAGAAGCCGCCGAAGACGACCGAGTGCGCGGCGCCGATCCGGGCGCAGGCCAGCATGGCCACGGCTGCCTCGGGGATCATCGGCAGATAGACGGCGACGCGGTCGCCCTTGCGTACGCCCAGCTCGGTGAGGGCGTTCGCGGCGCGCGAGACCTCGTCCTTGAGCTCGGCGTAGGTGATCGCGCGGCTGTCGCCGGGCTCGCCCTCGAAGTGGATGGCGACGCGGTCGCCGTTGCCCGCCTCGACGTGGCGGTCCACGCAGTTGTACGCGACGTTGAGTTTGCCGTCTGCGAACCACTTCGCGAACGGCGGGTTCGACCAGTCGAGTGTCTCGGTCGGCTCGGTGGCCCAAGTGAGCCGCCGGGCCTGCTCGGCCCAGAAACCCAGCCTGTCCGCCTCGGCCTGTTCGTACGCCTCCGCCGTCACATTGGCGTTCGCGGCCAGCTCAGCAGGCGGAGCGAAGCGGCGCTCCTCCTTCAGAAGGTTGGCCAGGCTTTCGTTGCTCACGACATCTCCCTTTCCCAGGGCGTCCGATGTGTCCCGTGCCCTAGCTCATCAGTCTCGTGCCCGGGTGACAAGGCCCTTCCGGGAATTGGTTTAGACCTGTGAGCTGTGGTGGGCCGGTCCGGCGGCTGATTCACGATGTGCGTACGGCCCCTCCCGGCGGGTCGCGCGGGGAGGGGCCATACGGTTTCACGGACGGGAGAGCGGTCCGGTTCAGATTCAGACCGGTCTCCCGGATGGCGGAGCGGCCCGGTCCGGTCGCGTCCCACGGAGAGCCGAGCGATTCGGTTCGGACGCGCGGCTCTCCTCCGGGTTCCCGGGCCTTCCGGAGCCCCGGGACCTCCTGACCAGAGCTTCGGACCTGGGCCTTCGGACCTCGGAAACTTCAGGCGCGTGACTCTTCGAACGAGCCTTCGGGCGGCCCTTCGAGCTCCCCCGGGGGCAGGCCTTCGTCGTCGTACGCCGAGGGGCCGATCCGGTCGAAGACCTCCGCGCTGTCGCCGACCAGCGCGCCGTCCTCCAGGAGATACGCCTGGGCCTCGCCGACATGGAAGTACATGCCGTGCAGTTCGAGCGTGCCTTCGGCGAGCCCCCGCCGCACCGCTTCATGGCTGCGTAGATGCTCCAACTGCTGCACCACATTGGTCAGGCAGAGCTGCTCGATCGCGTCGGTGGGCAGCCTCCCGGAGATCCGTGCCCAGGAGTGGTGACGACTCTTCATCCGCTCCAGGCTGGGCAGCCCGTGCCGCAGCCAGCGGCGCAGGGGTGTCTGCGGGCCGTCCGGCGGCGTATTGATCAGGGCCTGCATCGCTCCGCAGCCGGAGTGTCCGCAGATGGTGATGGACGCCACCTTCAGCACGTCCACGGCGTACTCGATGGCTGCGGCGACCGAGTCGTCCGCACCCGCCGCGCCCGGTGGGGGCACCAGATTTCCCACGTTGCGTACGGTGAAGAGGTCGCCGGGGCCGCTGGATGTGATCATGCTGGTGACCAGTCGGGAGTCGGCGCAGGTGATGAAGAGCTGCGAGGGCCGCTGGCCCTCGCGCGCCAGCCGGGCCAGCTCCTCGCGGACCAGCGGCGCCGTATTGCGCTGGAAGGCGCTGAGTCCGCTGGCCAGTTGACCGCCGCTCGCCCGTCTTGGTGCGACGGAGCGGACGGGGTGGTCGGACTGGGTGGCCCGCGTGGCCTGGGTGGACCGGGTGGGGCTGTCGTGCCGGTCCGCGTCGAGGGCGGAATCGGCGGCCGACCGGATCACGGGCCGGCCCGATTCATCGGCCGGCGCGGTGCCGTGATCGTCACAGTGGTGGTTGCGCCAAGGCGTCCAGGGCCGGCAGCAGGTGTGCGCGACGGAGACCGGGCCAGCGAACCGGTTGCCCGAACGCCCGGCGACCTCGACCCGGCCGCCCTGGGCGACATGCGCGTCCTGCCAGTCCTGGAGAGCCTCGAACGCCGCGTGGTCCATGAACGACCCGTCCAATTCGACGACCGCGTGCGCCCCTTGGGGCACCTGATTCAGTGTGCGGCTCAGCCGGGGCACGGCGAGGAACGTCAACTGCCCGCGCGCCCGCACATGGTGGACCCCGTCCGCCGAGATCTCGGCGGTGATGCGGGTCTTGGCCAGCCGGTGCAGTGCCACGGCGACTGCCACCGCGACGCCGATCACCACACCTTCGAGCACCCCGGCGAGCACCACGGCGAGCATCGTGACCACGTAGACGAGCATCTCCCGGTGGCGCGTCACGCTGCGCAGGTGGGTGATGTTCACCATCTGGATGCCGACGAACATCACCAGCGCGGCGAGCGCGGCCAGCGGGATCAGATCGAGGACGGGCACCAGGAGCAGGGCCGCGACCACGATCCACAGGCCGTGCAGCATCGTCGAGTTGCGGGTGATCCCGCCCGCCGACACATTCGCGGCGCTGCGGACGGCGACTCCGGTGATGGGCAGCCCACCGAGCGCGCCGGAGACGATGTTCGCAGCGCCCTGCCCGACCAGCTCCCGGTCGAGATTGGTCCGCGGGATCCTGATCCGCGGCTCTTTGCGGGCGGAAACCAGCTTGTCGACGGCGACGGCGGACAGCAGCGACTCGACGCTTCCCACCAGGGTGACGGTGAGGACGGCGGCGAGGATGCCGAGGACCGGGCCCTCGGGCAGCTCGGGCAGGGCGTGGCTGCGCCAGGACGGCAGGTCGACGCGCGGCAGGCTCAGCCCGGCGAACGCCGCGACGGCGGTCGCCGCGGCCACCGCGGCCAGGGCGGCCGGAATCTTCCGCACGATCCGGCCCGTACGACCGGGAATGCGCGGCCAGAGCAGCAGCACCGCGACCGTCAGGGCGCTCACGGACAGGGCGACCGGATGCAGATCGGCCAACTGGGCAGGCAGGCCACGCACATTGGCCACCGCGGAGCTCTGCGGGGTGCCGCCCAGGACGATGTGCAGTTGGGCGAGGGCGATCGTGGCGCCGATGCCGGCCAGCATGCCGTGCACGATCGCCGGGCTGACGGCGAGGGCGGACCGGGCCACGCGCACGGCGGCCAGCACGAGTTGGGTGACGCCGGCGAGCACGGTGATGGCGCAGGTGGTGCGCCAGCCGTACCGCTGGATCAGCTCGGCGGTGACCACCGTGAGCCCGGCGGCGGGCCCGCTGACCTGGAGCGGGGAACCGCCGAGCCGACCGGCGACGATGCCCCCGACGGCGGCTGCGACCAGGCCCGCCTGGAGCGGTGCGCCGGTGGCCAGGGCGATGCCCAGGGAGAGCGGCAGTGCGATCAGGAAGACGGCGATTGATGCGGACAGATCCGCTCCGGCGATACGGAAGCGGCGACCACCGGGCGGGGTGCCTTCGGACGGGGGGCCCGCGGACGGCGGGCCGTGCGGGCGCTGGAATCGGGACACGAGCGATGCGCGAGTGGCGCGAGAAGTGTGGTCGTTGCGAGTGGGGACGCAGGCAGACATAGGTTCCCGTCTCCTCCGGGGCGGCGCGGTCGCGGGACGTGGGGTCGCGGCCGTGGGTCACGGCGTGCAGCGGCGGGAGTTTCAACTCTCGGTAAACGAATCGTAATGCAGAGTAAAGAGACAAGGGTGATTTACGGGTCAAATGGGTCAATCATTCACCCGTTCCAGTGAATAGGCATTTTGTGCGGCTTGTCATACCTTTCGCTCTGCTGAGGCATGCGAGGTTTGCCGCGCCATCTCGGCAGTTCCGTGCCGTGCCGGCAAATCAGCGCATCAACGCAGGAGACCTGAGGAAGAGGGTGGGCGGATGATGGCCGCCACGAAGAGGATCGCTGTCGGCGTCGTCGCCATGACCATGGCCGCGGCGCTGGCCGGCTGCTCGGGATCTGTTTTCGGTTCCGGGCCCGATGCTCCCGCTGCCAAGAAGGGGGCCCACGGAGCGAAGAAGCACGTTCCGGCGGCGGCGCCCAAGAACGCGGTGCGTCTGATCGGTGACGGCTCGACCGCGTTCACCGGAGCCCAGCCCCATCTGCTCAAGCCGCAGCGACTGAAGGCCGGGCAGAAGCCCCCGCAGTTCGTGGTGTTCTCGTGGGACGGTGCGGGCGAGGACAGCCAGCAGCTCTTCTCCCACTTCCGCAAGGTCGCCAAGAAGTACGACGCGACGATGACGTACTTCCTCAGCGGCGTCTATCTCCTCCCGGAGGAGAAGAGACATCTCTACGATCCGCCGAAGCACTCCTCGGGCCGGTCCGACATCGGTTTCAACGATGCCGAGGGCATCAAGGACACCGTGGAACACCTCCGCGGCGCCTGGCTGGACGGCAACGAGATCGGCACGCACTTCAACGGCCACTTCTGCGGTAAGGAAGGTGGCGTCGGCACCTGGTCCACCGAGGAGTGGAAGAGCGAGATCTCGCAGGCCAAGGCCTTCGTGAAGCGCTGGAAGACCAACTCGGGCCTGTCGAAGGCCAAGCCGCTGCCCTTCGACTACGACAAGGAGCTCGTCGGAGCCCGCACGCCCTGCCTGGAAGGGCAGAAGAACATGATGAAGGCCGGAAAGGCGCTGGGCTTCCGCTACGACTCCAGCGGCGTCGGCAAGCAGGTCTGGCCCAAGAAGACCCAGGGCCTGTGGGACATGCCGCTCCAGCTCGTACCTGTGCCGGGACGGGCCTTCGAAACGCTCTCGATGGACTACAACTTCATGGTCAATCAGTCGGGAACGGTCAAGGGCGATCCCTCGCAGCACGCGTACTGGGGTGACCAGATGCGCGACGGCCTGCTCAAGGCCTTCGGCCGCTCGTACACCGGAAACCGCGCCCCGCTGATCATCGGCAACCACTTCGAATCCTGGAACGGCGGCACGTACATGCGCGCCATCGAGGAGACGATCAAGACGGTCTGCGTGCAGCGTGACGTGCGCTGTGTGTCCTTCAAGCAGGTCGCCGACTGGCTGGACGTGCAGGACCCGAAGGTGCTGGACAAGATGGGCACCCTCGACGTGGGCCAGGCGCCGAAGGAAGGCTGGCCCGCCTTCCTCGCCCCCCGGCCCGCGGTCGCCCCGCCCACCGGGGCAGCCGCACCGGCGAAGGCGACAGCTCCGGCCAAGCCGGCGGAGGGCCGCTGACTTCTCGGCCGGGCCGACCGGGGCGTGCTGACTTCCCGGCCAAGCCGGCCGGGGGCCGCGGCCTCCCGGCAGTCCCGGCCGGGAGGCGCAGGCTTCTTGGTCAGGCCGGCTGAGGAGCGCCGACCTCCGAGAAGCGCTCGTCGAGTACGAAGGCGGGGTCGACCTGCGCAGCCAGGTCGGCGCCCGTCTTCGCGTTTCCCCAGCTCTCCGCGTTCTTCAGATGGAACTGCACCATCTGCCGGGTGTAGCGCTGCCAGTCGCGTTGCGCGTACGAGTCCTCCGCCGCGTTCTGCAGGGCCTGGAGGGCCAGGCGGTTGTCCGCCTCCAGGAGCTCGAAGGCGGCCGGGCGGCCCTTCTCCATCCTGCGGACCCAGTCGGAGGCGCCGACGGTGACGAGGAGGTCGTCGCCGACTTCCTCGCGCAGGAAGTCGATGTCGTCCTGGCCCTGCACCTTGTTGCCCACGACTTTGAGGGCCACGCCGTAGTCCCTGGCGTACTCCTTGTACTGGCGGTAGACGGAGACACCCTTGCGGGTCGGCTCGGCCACCAGGAAGGTCATGTCGAAGCGGGTGAACATGCCGGACGCGAAGGAGTCGGAGCCGGCCGTCATGTCCACGACGACGTACTCCTCCGGACCGTCGACGAGGTGGTTGAGGCACAGCTCGACCGCGCCGACCTTGGAGTGGTAGCAGGCGACGCCCAGGTCGGACTCGGTGAAGGGCCCGGTCGCCATCAGCCGGATCTCGCCGTCGTCCAGCTGGACGGGGCGGGCGCACGCGTCGTACACCGGGTTGTCCTCGGCCACCCGCAGCAGCCTCGAACCCTCGCCGGGCGGGGTCGTCTTGATCATCGTCTCGGCGGAGGCGATGCGGGGGTTGGTGCCGCGCAGATAGTTCTTGATGAGGGGCAGATACGCCCCCATGGCGGGCAGTGCGGCGGCCTGGGCCTCGTCGAGACCCAGCGCGGCGCCCAGGTGCTGGTTGATGTCGGCATCCACGGCGACGACCGTGGCCTCGTTGGCGGTGAGGTGACGGATGAACAGCGAAGACAGCGTGGTCTTGCCGCTGCCACCCTTCCCTACGAAAGCGATCTTCATGTTCACCAAGGGTAATCGCATGATTGCTCTTGGTGTGCACGGGGAGTGAAGAAGACCACTCCAAGGTGGGGTGGGTGCCGGGTGTGCGTAGGCTCCTTACTTATGAGTACGAAAGCTGATCCGTTGGAGGCGTTGGGCGCGCTGCCCGGTGTGCCCGAAGCCGTCGACTCCGTGCGCAAGGCCGTGGACCAGGTCTACGGGCACCGGGTCATGAGGCGCCGCAGCAACGAGATCACCGCGGAGGCGGCCCTGCGCGGAGCGCGCGGCTCGGCGGCCCTCTCGGGCGCGGACTGGGCGCTGGAGGAGGTGCGCAGACGCACCGACTTCAGTCAGGACGCCGAGTCGCGCACGGTCGGCGGGGCGCTGCGGCTGACGGCCGAGGCCGGTCAACTGCTTTCCGTCTGGCGGCAGTCGCCGCTGCGGGTGCTGGCCCGGCTGCATTTGGTCGCGGCCGGTGGTGCGGATGTGTCCGACGAGCTGGTGGGCCGTCCGCGGCTCGCGGGCGAGCCGGTCGACGAGCCGCTGATCGAGCTCGCGGTGCCCGGTGCGGACGAGGTGGCGGGGCGGCTTGAGGGCTTGTCCGAGCTGGTGGTCGCAGGCGGCTCCGCGCCTGCCCTGGTAACGGCGGCCGTTGTGGAGGGCGAACTGCTGGCGCTGCGCCCGTTCGGCTCGCACAACGGTCTGGTGGCGCGGACCGCCGGCCGCATCGTGCTGATCGGCAGTGGCCTGGACCCGAAGTCGGTCTGCCCGCTGGAAGTGGGTCACGCGGAGCTGGGGCGTGCGGCGTATGTCGCGGCGCTGGACGGCTATGTGTCGGGGACGCCCGCGGGCATGGCGGCGTGGATCGCGCACTGCGGGCGCGCCGTGGAGCTGGGGGCCAGGGAGTCGACGGCCGTCTGTGAGGCGCTTCAGCGCGGAGCGGCGTAAGTGCGCTCCCATTGGTCCGGAGCGGGCGGATGCGTCAGGAAGGCTCAGTGCAAGGGTTGCGGCGGTACCAGTCCTGGTACCGCCGCTGGCACATCCGTCGAGTTACCAAGCGTCCTCGTATTTTTGCCCATCAGGTCGGGACTTGGCCCGTTACCTGGTGCGGCTGGCCCGTAATCGACGGGTCGACGTCGCGTGGGTGCTCAACATCTGTGCGCGGTCCGTGGGGCCGAACTGCGTTAAAGGTGATCCTCTCGGATGTCCTTGGTCTCGCGGGCCGTTGAATCCTTTCTACTCCTGTCGCGGGGTAAGCGGAACCCCTGGCCGCACTTCTTTACTTTTGGGTTCAAATGCGGGCAAAAGCTTCGGACGTTGATACGGATTGCCGACGGGCGCGCCGACCGGCGTACCAGACCAAGCCCGCTGTAGCCGCGGCCGCGCCCACGGCGGCTGCCGCGAGGAGAGCCGGGCGGGGCGGCAGGGAGAAAGCGGGCAGCCGCTTCTTGAGAGGAACCGGCCGGTTGAAGACGAGAATCGGCCATTCGCGAGCGACCGCCTCACGGCGCAACGAGCGGTCCGGATTGACCGCGTAGGGGTGGCCGACCGACTCGAGCATCGGGATGTCGGTGGCCGAATCGCTGTAGGCGAAACAGCGCGTCAGGTCGTACCCCTCGGACTTGGCCAGCTCCTTGATCGCCTCGGCCTTGGTGGGGCCGTACGCGTAGTACTCCACCTCGCCCGTGAAGCAGCCGTCACTGCCGACGATCATCCGGGTCGCCACCACGCGGTCGGCGCCGAGGAGCTCGCCGATGGGCTCGACGACCTCCGCGCCCGAGGTGGAGACGATGACCACATCGCGTCCCGCGGTGTGGTGCTCCTCGATGAGCGAGGCGGCCTCGTCGTAGATGATCGGGTCGATCAGGTCGTGCAGGGTCTCGGCGACCAGCTCCCGGACCTGCTGGACGTTCCAGCCCTTGCAGAGCGCGGAGAGATATTCGCGCATGCGCTCCATCTGGTCGTGGTCGGCGCCGCCGGCCAGGAAGACGAACTGCACATAGGCGGTGCGCAGAACGTCGCGGCGGTTGATCAGTCCGCCTTGATAGAAGGACTTGCTGAAGGTCAGCGTGCTCGACTTCGCAATCACGGTCTTGTCGAGGTCGAAGAAGGCGGCTGTTCGAGGCAAGGAGTGGTTTTCCACGAGGCGAGCATAGGCGCCCACCATTCGGCGTAGGCTGTGGCGCGTGGGTTTGCCTGAGAAGGCTCTCGGGTACACCATGGAAGTCACGGATCGTTCGCGACCGTGCTACCCCGGTCCGACTCCTCCCCCCCCGAGTCGGCCGAGGAGACGACCCCCGTTCTCCCCCCCGACGGGGGTCGTCGCATGTCCGGATGCATTTTCCTCCTCCGGTTCTGATCGCTTCCCTGCCTCGCGGGCCTCGACGGCGCCGCCCTTCCCTCCTGAAACTCGTCACGCTCCGTAGTGGTTCCGCCGCTCTCCGGAAGTCGCCGGAATAGGTGACTGGGATATTCACAAGGCGTTGGTTGTCCACAGTTTTTCAGCAAGATCCACACGATTTTCCAGATCCCTCCACGGTGATTCCGTCCACGAAGTTCATGGACGCGAGGAATCGCTGTGAGAGGGGGCGGAGAGCATGGCTGGATCCATCACATCCGACCGGTTGCCGGCTGCCGAAGGGCGGCAGAGCCGGCCGTTGATCGTCACCGAGGACATGGACCTGCTCGACGACTTGCTGCGGCTGTGCGCCGCGGCCGGCGCCGAGCCGGAAGTCCACCACGCGGTGCCCGCGCGCACCGGCAGTTGGGAGAGCGCGCCGCTGATCCTGGTCGGTGACGACGCGGCCGAGCGGGTGCGTGCCGCGGTGCTCGGAAGCGGGGCCGCCCGCAGACGCGGCGTGATGCTCGTGGGGAAGGACCAGGACGATCCGAATGTCTGGCGGCGGGCCGTGGAGATCGGCGCCGACCATGTGCTGCGACTGCCCGACGCGGAGTCCTGGCTCGTCGAGCGGATCGCCGACGTGGCCGAGGGCGTGGGGCGCCAGGCGCTGACCGTGGGGGTCATCGGCGGGCGGGGCGGGGCCGGGGCTTCGACGCTGGCGTGCGCGCTCGCGGTGGCCGCCGCCCGCACCGGACAGCGCACGATGCTCATCGACGGGGACCCGCTCGGCGGCGGCCTCGACGTGCTGCTCGGCGGGGAGGCCGCAGAGGGCATGCGATGGCCGGATTTCGCCGAGTCCCGGGGACGGGTCGGCAGTGCGGCGCTGGAGGAGTCACTGCCCGAACTGCACGCGTTGAGGGTGCTGAGTTGGGACCGGGGCGACCGGGTGGTGATCCCTCCTGAGGCAATGCGGGCGGTGCTGGCCGCTGCGCGCAGGCGGGGCGGGGTGGTGGTCGTGGATCTGCCGCGCCGGGTCGACGAGGCCGTCGCGGAGGCGTTGGCGCAGCTGGACCTCGGGCTGCTGGTGGTGCCGGCGGAGCTGCGGGCCGTGGCTGCGGCGAGCCGGGTGGCGTCGACCGTGGGCATGGTGCTGCGGGACCTGCGGGCGGTGGTGCGCGGGCCGTACGCCTCGGGGCTCGACGAGGAGCAGGTGGCACGGCTGCTGGGGCTCCCGCTTGCCGGTGAACTGCCCGTGGAGGCAGGGCTGCTGGAGGCGCAGACGGGCGGGACACCGCCCGGTGGCAGCGCGCGTGGGCCGTTGGCCCGGTTCTGTGCGGAGTTCTGGGGCCGCGTCCTCGCCGGCGGCGGTGTCTCATGAGCGCCGAGCTGCTGGACGCCGTGCGGCAGCGGCTGGCGGAGAGTGGGGCCGAGCCGACTCCCGCCAGGGTGGCCGCCGCGCTGCGGGCGCAGGGGCGGCTGCTCGGCGACGCGGAAGTGCTGGGTGCGGCCGAGGAGTTGCGCTGTGAGCTGGTGGGCACGGGGGTGCTGGAACCGCTGTTGGCCGACCCGTCGGTGACGGATGTGCTGGTGTCCGCCCCGGACCGGGTGTGGGTGGACCGGGGCATCGGCCTCGAACTCACAGCGGTTCGCTTCACCGACGCGGCGGCGGTGCGCAGGCTGGCGCAGCGGCTCGCGGCGGTGGCGGGGCGGCGGTTGGACGACGCGCGGCCGTGGGTGGACGCGCGACTGCCGGACGGGACGCGGATGCATGCCGTGCTGCCGCCGGTGGCGGTCGGCTCGACGTGCCTGTCGCTTCGGGTGGTACGGCTCAAGGCGTTCTCGCTGGAGGAGCTGGTCGCGGCGGGCACGGTGCCGCCCGGCGGTGACCGGGTGCTGCGGGCGCTGATCGATGCCCGCCTCTCGTACCTGATCAGTGGGGGCACGGGCTCGGGCAAGACGACGCTGCTCTCGTCCTTGCTGGGCCTGGTGGGGGAGCGCGAACGGATCGTCCTGGCCGAGGACTCGGCAGAGTTGAAGCCCGACCATCCACACGTGGTGCGCCTGGAGTCCCGGCCCGCGAACCAGGAGGGCGCCGGGCAGGTCACCCTGCAGGACCTGGTGCGCCAGGCGCTGCGGATGCGGCCCGACCGGCTGGTGGTCGGTGAGGTGCGTGGGCCTGAGGTGACCGAGCTGCTGGCGGCGCTCAACACCGGGCACGAGGGCGAGTGCCTGGCCAAATCATGCACGGAGATGGGGGCCAGCAGCAAGCCCCGCCCACACGCCACGGGGGCAGTGCACGGCGGGGCCGGTAGGGGTTGGTCAGGTGCGGGGCTGTCTGCGGCGGGGAGCTGGACGCCTGCCGGGTGCCTCGTGCGGGAAGTCGAGCAAGTGGCGGAATCGCGCATTGCTTGGCTCTGCGCCTTTTTCGCCAATGGTGGCCGTCCAGTGTCGGCACGTGACGTTCACGAAGGTCTCAACGGCTTTTGGGTCTGCCTGCCGCCAACTGGTGAATCCGCCCAGCCAGCCCAGCGCGTCAGAAGGCGGCTGCCCGTAGCTCATCAACCATGTGGCCAGATATGCCGGGTCCACCCATGCGGGACCAATTGCGGGCATGGCCCAGTCCACCAAATACGCGTCACCACCGTAGTTTCCGATCATGACGTTGTGAGGGTTGGTGTCGGTGTGGAGAAGATGCGAGCCCTTGAGGGCGACCGCTTCGCCGGGATGCAGGAACGCCGCGAACCTGGTTGAGAGTTGCGGGATGGGAGTATGCAGAATTCGTAGGTCATGCATCCGGCTCATGGTGAAGGCGACGGCTGCCAGGTCTTTGGTACCGGGGCTGAAGTCTGCGTGTCGGCCGTCGACGTAGATGAACGCCAGGCAGAACCAGCCGCCCAGTTCGAAGCGATAGCGAACGGTGGGACTGATACCGGCGACCGTTTCATTGATCTGTTCCTCACAGCGCAGGCCAACCATTCCGGCAGCGTCGGACGTGCGAACGCCCTTGAGGAATAGCGGTCCGTTGTTCCGGGTGCGCACGATCAGCGCCAACGAACAGTTCAGCCCTTCGGCCACGTTCTCCGACGTGATCACGGGGCCGGTATGTACTTCGACGGCATCGCGGAGTTCGGACGGCAGTTCTTCCCACTGGACGCGCTCGCTCATTTGCTCCTCAATCCCTGGTAGGGAGGGGAACCGGCCGACCGGCCCCCTCCCCCTTGCTCGGTTGTCAGCCCTGCGTCTGGCCGCACTTCGTACAGCGGGTCTTGCCGCTCCACTGTTGCCAGTTGTGGTCACACTCGCTCAGAATCCACGGCTTCATAACCGGTGTCCTTTCGCTTTGATGTCATGGCACTTACTGACCCGCCCCGGCCACTCGACCTGTCCAGGGTTGACCAACCGGGGCGGGGCTTAGCCCCGTCCCTGCCAGGATTCCGAATCGAGTACGGGGGAGCCTCGAATTCAGTACGTCCGGCAGGGACGGGAGTCATTGGCGGGACGCGAGATTTCCTAGGTCGCGTCGCCGAAGTTGTGCCTGAGCCTTGTAGGTCAGTTCCTTGATGCACGGCTCACACGCGAACATCTGCGCATGTCCGAACGGCGTGCTAGCCGGACCAATCCACAGAACCACGGTGTCCAGTCGGCGGCAGTAGAGCCAACAGTCACCCACGACCCAGCGGTTGCCGTCTCCCGTGGTCGGTGTCCGGGGCCGGATATCAAGGGTCTGATCCGGCACGGTCACCGTCATGAGGCGGAGAGGCAGCGGGGGCAGTTCACGGCGCGAGTCCATACGGTCTTCTCGTCGCTGGCTTTTCCAGCGCCGCATACCGACTTCAACTCATCTGTGCGCCGTGAGTCCTGTAGCGGGCCGGTGAGCTTGTGCACGGTCATCACGTCTTCTCCGACCGTGCCCGCTGCCCAATCCGTCGTCTCGTCGGGTCGCGTCTTCGTGGTCATGACTTGCCCTTCTGCCGTTGCTTGTGCAGCCTGCCGACCGCCACTAGTTGCCGCTGCTCCCAATCGGTCGCCGGTCGGAGTCTTCGGAAGTGGACGCGCCACGCGAGACCGGTCGGACGGCTCATTTCGATGAATGGCGCGTCCACTTCCCGCACGGTGCCCGGCATTTCGTAGTCACGATCGAAGATGACTGCGCCAACGCGGATTTCTTCCGGCGTGGCAAAGGCAGGCTTGAACCGGACGCTACGCGGGGGCTTCGCAACCGGGTGTTGAACGCTCATGCCCGGTCCGCCCTTCGGTGAGGGTGGTTCGCAAGCTCTTCGTTGCAGCTCTGGACCGTGACGGGGCTTCCCATGGTTCGGGCCGTCTCACGCTGCCGGACCAGAGCCCCGCACACATCGCAACCGTCCACCGGTACGGGCTCAAGGGCGGGGCTGTGAAGCGCCGGTACGGCCGTGGTGTCACTCACTGCACAACCTCCGCAGTAGACCCGCCTCAACACGCAACGTACGGCGCGGAGTTGGCGTTTCCGGCACCCTGGCCGGTGCGGCGTACGCGGGGAGCGTCAGCCACGGGGGAAGCGGGTAGTCCTCCGGTGTCAGCCGGAAGAACTCGCGCCGGGTGACGGCCTCTTCAAGGTCGGCCGTGCCGACACGGGGTAACCGCTTCGGTAGCTCGTTCGTCATGATCCCCAGTGCCCTTCGCTCCGTCGCCGACCTTTGCCTCTTCCCGCTCACACCATTGCCGACGGGGTACGTTGAGCACACGTTCCGCCTGTCACCAAACCCCGTCTGTGGACAGAGACTTGAAGGTGTGTTCGATCTATGGAACTGCATGACGAAGACGACAAGGCGACTCCTCGAACCATGCTCGGTCGGCGTCTCCGTCGCCTGCGCGAGCAGGCAGGAATGTCACAGCGGGCGCTTGCTGAGAAGGTGGGATATCCGCACACGTACATCAGTAGGGTTGAGCGCGGCGAACAGCTTCCCTCCGAAGCCTTGGCCCAAGCCTTCGATGAGCATTTCAATACGGATGGGCTTTTTATTGAATTGCTCGACATGGCACAGGACAGTTTGATCGCTAATTACAGTCGCGAGTTTGTGGCCAAAGAGAGTGACGCGATCCGGATTCAAGTATTCACGAGCAGCGTGATTCCCGGCCTCCTCAACACCGAAGACTATGCACGGGAGCTATTCCGGGAAGACCTAGCCGGTGAGGCAATGAATGAATTGGATGCTCGTGTGTCAGCCCGAATCAACCGGCAGCGTATCTTTGAGAACCAGGACGCGCCACTCTATTGGGCGATCATGGATGAGGCGGCGCTGAAGCGGCCTACGGCCAGCAAGAAGACAATGCGTCAGCAGCTTGAACATATGTTGCAAATGGCAGAAAACCCGAGCATTACCATCCAAGTTCTCCCCTTCAAACAGGCCGTGCACCCGCTGATGGGAGGCAGTCTGACCTTGTTGACGCTCAAAGGTGGGTCCACTGTCGCCCTGGTGGAGAGCTTCGCATCGGGGGAGGCAGTAGACTCAGCAAAAGGAGTCGTTGAGCTTGTCCAGCGCTTCGATGTGGCGCGTTCTAAGGCTCTTCCGGAAAATGAATCACTCGACCTGATTCGCAGTTACCTGAAAGAGTACGCCGATGAAAGCTAACCCTATCCCCGACGCGTCGGCACTCACGACGTGGCGTAAGTCGTCATACAGTGGCTCGGAGAACGGGAATTGTGTCGAGGTAGCAGACGGCTTCCAAGGCGTCGTTCCCGTCCGTGACTCCAAGAACCCCTATGGCCCCGCCCTAATCTTCCCCGCCGACTCCTTCGCGGACTTCGTAGGCGCGCTAAAGGGCGGACAGCTTCCCGTTTAATCGCACCGAACGCGACCCCGTCACCTCCCTCGCTGGAGCGGCGGGGTTTTCGTTTGCCTATCATCACGCAACGTAGCCATGATTTCCGCCGGCCGGAGCCTAAGGAATTCGGACATTGCGGGTCTAAAGCACCGGCTTGCCGACTGGGGACGCAACGTAGCGTGAGGTGACGCAAGAATGCCCGGTACCCACCCGCAGCGAAGCGAGTAGGTGCCGGGCAGGGGTTCGTTTCAAAAATGCTGCGGACATTCGCAGACAACCCCCAGGGCGAAGGGGTCCGGGGCCGTACCGGCTTCGGCTTGGAACAGCTCCTTGAAGAGCGGCCACGCCGGGTGAGAGCCGATCTTGCGCGGCTCTTCGTCCGCCAACAGGCAGGCCAGGTCCCGGAGTTCATCGCTGAGCGAGGGCAATCCGTCAGCCCAGCGGCGTTGGCGGTGGTACAGCGATACGCCGTGCTCGTCGGGCATGTGGCGCATCACTGCCACGGTGTAGGCGTCAGACACGGCGGGACTCCTCAACAGCCCTTCGGGCGGCGTCTCTCATGACCGTGAGCGGGTCCGCTTCCCCCGTGTCGGTCGCGCGCTCATGGGCGGACAGGGCGGAGTCCAGTTGTGCCAGGAAGCGAAGCGCCGGATGGGCGACTGGTGCCCCTGCGCTGCCAGGCACGAGAACCCCGTCACTGGCAATCTGAGCCACCAGGGAACCCCAGACGGCCCGAAGCTCCTCGTACCGTTCCCCGTCGCCCTCAGGGGCAGCAGCGGGCTTCGTGGCGTCGGTGTCGGCGGTGGCCTTGCGGGCACGTGCTGCCGCCTTCCTGTGAGCGTCGCTGCAATACCGGGTGCGCCGGTCAGCGTCGGCGGGCAGTTCCGCGCGGCAAGGGGCGTGGGTGCAACGTCTCTTCAATCGACTTCCTTTCGGATTTGGCGGACACTCTGGAATTCCTGTGTCCGGGACGGACGCAACAGGAGAGCTGGATCGGATCGCTGGTGGCAACACCGGCACCGACTTCGGACGCACCCTGCCTCTGTCAGCGGTTGCCGCGCCGGTCATCCTTGGTCTTACTCAAGTGGCAACGCCTGCACAGGAGTTGGATGTTCGCGATCTCATCCTTGCCGCCGTTGCTCAGTGCCTTGATGTGGTCCACCTCAAGCCCGTCAGCGGGCAGAGTCCCGCCGCACCTGGTGCAGTATCCGTACCCCTTTGCGTTGAGCATCTGACGCACTCTCAGACTGACGCCCGTTCGCCCGATGCGACGTTGCCGACGCCGGACGAACAGATGCCCCGCACATCGGGACTCGCCAGGCTCAGCCCACATGCGGCATTCAAGGCATCGCTTTCTCAGAGCCACGGTCAGCCCTCCCTCTTGCTGCAAACGGAACAGGTAACTGACCACCCGTCACCCCTGCTTATGGGGCATGCCCCTTCGGGTAGCGTGTCCTTTGGCCGGTAGGAAATCGACTGACAACGGGTACAGAGCACGGGAACGAATAGCCGGTCGCTGCTCAGTCGGACAACACGCCCGTTGGGACGAAGCCAGTAAGGCCGCATGAATTCGGGCCAGTCCTCCAACGGCACGGATGTGCCGGGCAGTGTCCGCACTCTGGCAGCGAGCATGGGACGGCCGTTCACCATGTGAGCCCCGGCAACCGGGTGCCCCCACTCCTGGCCAACCAGGTATTCCCCGATATCGGCGGGGCACTTGACACGCATTCCCGCCCCTGCCGGGGCACGGTCAATACGCACCCCGGCAGTGAGCTGAATGAACATTCCGGCTAGACCAGTTCTGCAAGGTCGTTGACCATGAACCAACGGGCCTCAACCGCAGGCACCCTATGGACTTCGCCAATGTTCAGAACGTGGGCCGGACGCCCGTTCTCATCCGTAGGCCCGTAGGCCATGTGGCCAATCATGCGGACCGGGATCATGGTCTCATTCGTGGTGCTAGTCATTGCTGAACTCCCGTTCGGTTAGGCGGAAATGGTGATTTTGACGACGGCCTGAGAGTTCGGCACGGCAATTGCAGCCCGACCAATGGCCCGAATGCCGACACCATCCGAGAAGAACCCGGAATCGGAGGACGTTTCGAAAGCGGCATCACGTCGCCACACCGCGTAAACCTGCGCAGCTTCATAGACGAGAATGTCAGCGGGAGCGAGGTAGGGCGAGAGCCATACCGGGACGCCAAGGATTGACCGCTGGATACCGGCAGTCGGGGAACCGGCACTCTCGCTCAGTAGCGGCTTCAGAGAGCCCGTATGCTCCCGCAGCGCCATGAGCGTGGCCCACTTGCCGGGTGTCATGACGATTGCGGTAGGGACGGCATTTGCCGATTCCAGTAGACCGAATGCCTTGATGAACGGGTCTAGGTCGGCAAGCGGGCCAGTAACAGCGAACGTCTGAATGCCCGGCGTCTTAGTCAGTCCCACGAACCCCTTTCCGCTGACCCCGTCGCCCACCAGAGACTCACGGTCGAAACCAAGAGCCGCGGAGCGGAGTAGGGAAGTCGCCAGCGGGTTGAGGGCGGCACTCGCGGAATCCTGCACTAGCTCGTTGCTGATCATGTCCGCAGCGGCAAGCTTCTTGGGGATGACCTTAAGGCCATCCATTCCGAAGCCCCCGGTGGGCAAGCTCTCAAGCTCGGAGACGAATCCGGCCGTGAAATCGCTCTTGATGACCGGGAATACGTACGATTCTGCGTCAGTGTCCACGCGGGTCACGCCGGAGTTCATGACTACCGACTTGGCTGCCAGCAGATCCACGAAATTCTTCGCGTACTGCGCGGGAGTCAACGCCTTTCCCGTGCCGGTAGTCGTGATACCACGCGACGATTCAAGCGAGCGCGCCATTAGCTCGCCAGGGGTGGTTTTCATACGGCTATCCGTCTCTCTTGTCAGGGTGCGAGAGGTGCCGATCTCTCGAAGGGGAGTCGCAATGAGCGACGCCTTTTCCTCCGTGGCAGCGGCGGCAATGTGTCGCTTTGCTGTGGCGTCGTGTTCGGCTACCTCGTCCAGTAGCTCGGTTTCCTGCCGTTTCTCGGTCGGCGTAAGTGAGCGCTTTTCTGTCTGCTCGGAGAATCTGCGCAGCTTGTTTTCTGCGTCCTCCCGTCGCTCCATTGCGACGGTTGCGATCTCGGCATGATTCACAGGGGCCCCTTAATGGGAATGAAACCCATGATCACCGACTCACGTGAGTCGGTGATCTGGATAT
Organism: Streptomyces sp. A5-4; assembly: GCF_051131715.1. Lineage (NCBI taxonomy): Bacteria > Bacillati > Actinomycetota > Actinomycetes > Kitasatosporales > Streptomycetaceae > Streptomyces > Streptomyces sp. A5-4. The sequence goes on from NZ_CP178591.1 coordinate 4,438,737, forward strand.
GTGAAAAGCCCGAATCCCTCGCTCAACCGTGACGGCGGTTGCTCAGCGAAGAATTCGGGCTTTGGTTCGTTGGGCGCTCCGTCAAGCGCGCGCAGGGACGGCAGGGCGACCGGGCCGGAGGAATCCTCAACGGCTCACCGGTCACCCACGACACCACCCCTGTCTCCAGTACTAGAGCGTGGGAGTTGCTCCGTTTTCGGATGCCCGTCAGCGCCATTGGGTGACGCCGGTCGCGGTGCGGTGGAACGGTGGTTCTAGCGCTTTTCTAGGTTTCCTTGTGTTTTTCACTGGGTAATCCAAAAAAGCACTAGAACCACCGTTCCACCGCACATCCGCGCTGACGGATGCAAGGCGGGCGCTTGCCCAACTTCCGCAATGGACACGTCGTGTTCCTCGTGGTCGCTAGATGGCCCCTAGACGCACGAACGGCCCGCCACCGGAGGGTTTCCAGTGACGGGCCGTAGTAGGGGCTCAGATGGGCCTATGCGGCCTTCTGGTGTTCACTCTCGACGGCACCGATAGCGGTAAGTTCCGCTGCCGCAGGATCGTCCTGGACCCATGCCGGACCCTCAACCGTGACGCCGGACCGGCCCACGCTGAATCGCCGCTCCGCACTCTTTGCCAGCGGGGTAACGGTGGCCACCGCGCCGAACTCCCGAAGCATGGCGTTCCGCCCCTCGGTGTCTCGCGCTGCCCACTCATCGGTAATGGTTCGGTCGGAGCGCACCCACTCGGTTCGGAGCGGTACGGCATCGACCTTGAGTAGCGTCTCTAGCTTCTCTTCGAGTGCGGCAATCTGACCGATGACGGTTTGGGCGGCGCGGCCCCCGGCAGGCAGTGAAGCAAGATTTCCGCTGAGGTTGTCTAGCGCCTGCTCGGTCTCGTGTATCTCGCGGCTCACGTCTTCCCCGCCGGTGGCTACCTCGGTCATGAGGTGGAAGCGGCCGAAGCGTGCGAGGAACTCGGATTCCACCTGTCCGTCAAGGCCGCTCGCCTGAATGACGTTGGATGTATGAATGCCGTCCCTGCCAACGCCCTTTGGGCAAACGTAGGTCGAGTAGTCAAGCCCCTTCACCATGCGCTTTTGGTGGTACATCGGCCCCGAGCATTCAGAGCAGGCGGCAACGTGCAAGAGCAGTGCCTTACCCGTGCGGGTTTTTCCCCTGCCGACTGAGCGCCGATCGATGGCTTCACGGACGGTGGTCCATGTGTCGGCGTCGAACAGCTCCGGACCTACGCGGTGAGGCTCGCCCTTAGCGTCCAACACAGGCACGTGGTAGAGCGCACTGCGGGGCTTGCCCTGTGCGGCTTGCACGAGATACCCACGGGCGGCGGGGGTGATCATTACGTCCCGCAGGGTGGTGGTGCTCCATTTGGTGTTGCGCGTCTTTCGGCCGTCTCGCTTTCGGGAATGGTCGGCAGGAGAGGGCACACCACGGGAATTGAGGTCTCGCATAAGGCTGGTCATGGATGCGCCGTGTTGGGTCAGTTTCTCGGCGCAGTCGCGAAGGGTGGCCGCCGCTTCCGGGTCGATGTCGAGGTAGGTTCCGCCGTCGCGCTTGATGAGCTTGTAGCCGTATGGTGCCGCCCCGCCGAGCCACCGGCCCACAGTGCGAAGGTGCTTCTTCGACGCGGTGATACGCGCCTTGATTACGTCGCGCTCGTACTCCGCGAAGCTAGACAGAAGGTTGACCATGAACCGTGACGTGTCGGGGTTGAGTGCCCCGTCAGCGGTCACCAAGGTTGCGTCGCAGTCGTCGGTGGCGCGGAGCAAGCGGGAGAACTCCAGAACGCTGCGCGCGTACCGGTCCAGTTTGGCCGCTATGACGTAGTTGGCTTCGTCGAGCGCAGCGAGAGCGCGGGCCATGCCCTTGCGGTTCTCAAGGCGGGACGCACCGGACACGTCCACGTCATCAGCGATGAACAGCACGCGCCACCCGTTACGGGCTGCGTACTCCTCACAGGCTGCGGTTTGGCTTGCGACGGATGTAGACGCGTCGCTGTCACGGCTGAGCCGGACGTAGATGACGCAGGTGGGCTGTCTCATGCTGACCCCTGGAGCGCAACGGTTGCCCAACCGCGTGAAGGGTTAGGCAAGGCACTCGGGCGGTTGCGGAACGGTGCACGCCAACGCTGCCGCGGATGTTCCGGCGCGGCTGGAGGCGCTCGGTGCCATGGCAGGGCTCGACCGGGCCGCGCTGCACAGCCAGTTGGGGGCCGCGCTGGCGGTGGTGGTCCATCTCGTGCGGGATCGGGGCGGGTTGCGGCGGCTCGCCGAGGTGCATGTGCTGGAGCGGGACGCGGCGGGCCTCGTGGTGACGGTGCCCGCGCTGCGGTGGCGCGCGGACGCCTTCGCCCGGGAGCGCGGCTGGGGTCGGCTGCGCTCGCTGCTGGGCGGTGCGCTGTGACCGGGATCGGAGCGGGTCCGGTGTACGCGGCCGCGGTGTGCGCGGCGTTGGCCTGGCTGATGGCGGGACGGGAGCAGACCGAGCGGCGTGCCCGGCTGATGTTCGCGGGCGGCGCGGTGGGTTCCGGGAATGCCGAGGGAGGCGTCTCGGCGTGGTGGAAGAGATGGTCGGCCCTGGTGCGGAGGCGATTCCGGCAGGAGTGGCTGTGTGTCCCGATGGCGGTGCTGGTCGCCGTACTGGCCGAGTCGTTGCTGCCGCTGATCGCGGGTGCGGTGGCGGTGCCGCTGGTGGGGCGCCGGCTGCGGGCCGGGGCGCTGCGGCGGGAGCGCGAGCGGCGGGCCGATGAAGTCATCGCCCTGTGCGGGGCGGTGGCGGGAGAGCTGCGGGCGGGTCGGCAGCCGGGGCAGGCCCTGTTCGCAGCCGGCGGTACGGGCGGTCTGGGCGCGGCGGAGGCCGAGGTGATGGCGGCGGCGCGGTTCGGTGGGGACGTGCCGGAGGCGCTGCGGAGGGCGTCGCGGGAACCGGGGGCCGAAGGGCTCGTGGGTATCGCCGCCTGCTGGCGGGTGGCGGTGGACGGCGGGGCGGGCCTCGCGGCCGGGCTGGACCGGCTGGAGAGCGCGTTGCGAGCGGAGCGGGATCAGCGGGCCGACCTGCGCGCCCAGTTGGCCGGGGCGTGGGCGACGGTGGCGCTTCTGGCGCTGCTTCCGGTGGCCGGGTTGCTGATCGGCAGCGCTCTGGGGGCGCAGCCGCTGAGGGTGCTGCTGCACACCCCGGCCGGGCTCGGGTGCCTCTTGCTCGGCGGGCTGTTGGAGGGCGCCGGGCTGTGGTGGGCCGGGCGAATCGTGCGGCGGGGGGAGGGCTCGTGAGCGCGGAAGTTGTGCCCAGGCTGGGGCTGGTGGTGTCGCTCGTGGCCACCGGGGCGTGGCTGGTGCTCGGGTGGGCGGGGCGGCGGCGGAAGCGGTTGTCGCGCAGGCGGCTCGCGTCGCTGCTGGCGGTGCGGGCGAGCGGGTCCGCGGATAGGCGGCAGCAGTGGTGGAGACGACCGGAGCTCGGTGCGTGGGTGAAGCGCTGGGCGCCGCCACTGGGCGCCGTGGTCACCGGCCTTGTGTTGGTCGGTGGCATGGTCGGCGCCGTGCTCGGGGCGGCTGCGGCGTACGGGGTGGTGCGGTGGCAGCGCGCACGCAAGCCATCCGGCGGTGACGGGCCGACCGTCGATGTGCGCCAACTGCCCCTCGCCGCAGACCTTCTGGCGGCCTGTATCTCCGCCGGCGCCGGTCCGCGCGAGGCGGCCGAGGCGGTCGGGGAGTCGCTCGGCGGTCCGGTCGGTGACCGGCTGGCACGGGCCGCGGCGGAGCTGAGGCTCGGAGGTGAACCGGCGGCCGCGTGGGGGCGGCTGGGTGCGATACCGGGCGCCTCGGGGTTGGCCCGCTGTCTGGAGCGGGCGGGTGCCACCGGGGCTCCGGCCGCGGAGCCGGTGTCCCGGCTGGCCGACGGCCTTCGCGCCGAGCGGTCGCGGGAGGCGGCGGCTCGGGCGGGGCGGGCCGGGGTGCTGATGGTCGGCCCCGTGGGGCTCTGCTTCCTGCCGGCCTTCCTGGTGACAGGGGTGGTGCCGGTGGTGATCGGACTGGCGGGCGGCCTGATGAACGGCCAATGAAATGAGCGCTCCTGTCGATGAGCGCTCCAGGCGTCGAGAAGACGACCGAAGGGCGACCGAAATGAATCGCGACAGCGGAAATGACCAGGGGGTTGGGATGACGGGGATGGCACGTATCTGGGCGCGGGCGTCGATGCGGCTGCGGCTGCGTACGGCGGCGATCAGGGCCAAGAGTGCGGACGCGGGGATGACGACCTTCTAAGTCGCTGCAAACACTGTGTCCCACGCAGGTCGTGTCGCTTTACGCGGAGGCTGAGCCTCGGCGTTGTGTCGCGTTACGACGAGCCATCGTGTTCCTTTCCGAGACCCTGCTGTGATGCAAGTCACGGTGTGGTTTGCGGGGTCTGACTATACGCGGTCGCTCTGCCGCAGAGGAGTGCCTCGTCCCGCGCTACTGCCCTTCCGGGATCTCAACACGTGGCCGTGTGTTCCTGCTGACCCAGTCGCCTGTCGTGCGTGCGGGGAAGGCGGTCCACTTTCCATTGACCTTGAAGCGGATGCTTGTCCAGTTCCACTGCCAGTTCTGCCACTCCAGGCTCCTGGCTTCAAAGCGCTGCCCGAACGCTCGGTACGGACGCAGGCGTGTCCAGACGATTTCGATATAGACCTTCGAGTCCTCCGACTTTGGGAGATAGGCGTCGAAGACGATCGGCTCCGAACCGGCACTCATCGTGGCCTGATACAGCCTGCCGCTTCCGACGGGGGCTCCATGAACTCTGACTTCCACGTTGTGGACGACGGCTGTACCCACGGCCCGCACGGTGAACGTCGTCCGGGGGCGCTTGTAGGTGGTCTTGCCCGCTTCCGACTTCGGCACGTCCTCATGGGAGTCAGCCGTTCTGCGGACGTTCCAGCCATGCTGCGGGCGGTCGATCCATCCCCAGCGGGCCACGGCAGTGGAGGCCACCGCTGCGATGACAGCGGCCACGAGAGTCCACCAGTTCATTCGCGAACCCTACGCCTTGCCGGGCTCCTGGTTGGGGCGGAACACACCGTCAACCCGCTGACCAGTTAGCTTCTGCCGTTCAGGTCTCCCGGTTCAGCTGGTCCGGCGCATAGTTGCGGCACCGTCTCCGTTGCCTGTCTGTGTGCCGGTCGTCTTGACTTCGTCGAGTGCTTCCACCTTGCGCACGAACTCGGCAGTGATGCCACGCAATTCTGTGAGCTCGTGGATGTCGACGGCGCCGGCAATGCCTGCCTCAGCGCGGATCATCTTGACCGTGGTCTTCTCGAAGTACACGCCGTATTTGGCGAACTCTGGAGCGACCTCGGGCAGCAGATCCCATGAGCCTCGGACTCGTGCGCGGCGTCCGAGCCGGTGCTCCGGGCGTTGCCTGGCGGTCACCACGGCGGCTGCGGCATGAAGCGCCGCGCGGTGGGTGAGCGCGTACTGCTGGAGTGGGTCATTCAGGCCGCTTGCCGATTGCAGGGTGCGGTGGGCCATGGCAAGCAGGTCCGCAGCTGATGGTGGGGTGGAGGCTTCCTGACGGGGCGTCTTCGTCTTGGGGGATGGAACCTTGGGGCCGGCTGTTCGGGCGTGCGCCATGGCCGGTCGGCCCGTGCTTCTCGGAGAGACACGCATTTCATCGCGGTGAGAGGTGTCGTCGCTCACCGGCGTGAACGCCAGAGCGTGTAGCAGCCAGGAGCGGAAAGGACGGGCAGCCGATCCGGACGAGCGCGCGGGAGCCGGTGTTTCTCCTGCCGGGAATGGCGGCGCTGTGCGGGCGAGGTTGCCGAGTACCTGGGCAGTGAACGAGTCAGAGCGCACCGACCTGTCCTCCTCGTTGATCTGGGCCGGAGCCGGCCGGCTGCGTTCCCGCTCCCTGTCCCGGGTCTACCTGTGGCGCCGAGGCAGGAGGAGCATCTATAGCTTGATGGGCTAGGCCCTGCTTGGCCAGTTGCTGAAGGATTTTGGGGGCCGCGATTCCGACGGTCACGGCGGCGAGTGCCCCGGCGACCTGTTGGGAGGCGGCGAACGCGGCCGTCAGGCCCGTGCCCACGCCGAGTCTGATCACCAGCGCCGCCAGGTACGGGGCGAGGGCCGGCTGTCCCTTCTTCTTCCACGGCCAGCCGTCGGTGGTGTGGATGGCTGTGTAGAGGTCCAGTCCTTCGATCAGGGCTGCACCCAAGAGGCCCCAAAGGCACGCCTCTACCACCGGCATTCTGGCCCTCACTCCCCCTGCGTCTACGCCCCGGGCTTCGCGGTCGCGCTGCCCCCGTTGATGACCGTTCAGAATGGCAGGGCACGGCCCGCTGTTGAAAGGACGCGGTGGGGAACTGTCCGAGAAGCGATGCTGATGCGCGGTGATTCTTCTCGGCTTGGGCTGCCAGGGTGCGCTGTGCGCATCGCGGGTTCACGGTGGATGGAGAGAGCGTGGGAGACGCAAAGCACCAGGCGGTACAGCGGGACGAGGGCCGGAAGTGGATCGTCGCGGGGCTCGGTGTCGCTGCCGTGAGCTACCTGGCGATCGCGGCGGCCGTCGGCTTCACGATGGGCCGTCGGTTCATCGACAACGCACTGGTCGCCGGGTGTTACGGGGTATTCGTGACCGGGGTGAACCTGCTGCCGTTGCTGGCCTGGAAGGACCGGCCGAGCGGCCTCGACGGCCGCCGCAGACCTCCGAAGGCCAGGCTGACCATGTGGCTGGTCGGCGCGTACGTCGCCCTCCACGGTGTCCTCTACAGCCGCGACCGCGGCGCCGACGGCAGCAGCGTGACGCTGGGGTTCTTCTGGGCCGCCGCCTGCTTCGCAGGGATGACCTGTATGTACTTTCTGGGCCAGCAGTTGTGGGGCCGCGACGCAGAGGCTGTGGACGGCATGGAGGAGACGGTTTCGGGCTCGTGACCGGGGCTGTGGCGGGATTCAGCCTGGGGAGTGGGCGTTCACCTGCCCGATTGCCGAGGTCTGCGAAGATGACGAAGGCGGCCGACCCCACTAACGCTGGGGTCGGCCGCCGTCTTTCCCCTGCGGCCATCTGATGTCTCGGCCGCTGCAGGTCAGGCGAGGTGGTCGAAGGCGCCCGCCTTGGCGCCGGCCACCATCGCCGCGATCTCGCCCCGCGTGTAGACGAGCGGGGTCTGCTCGGGACGCTTGGAGTCGCGCACGGCGACCAGGTCGCCGATCACGCCGAACTCGACGCAGTTGTCGTTGCCCCCGCTGAACGGGCTCTTCTCCCAGGTGACGCCGGAGAAGTCCAGCTCGGCGGGGTTGGGCTTGGTGTTGCTCACTTACAGCTCCTTGATCATGCTCTTGATGCGGCTGCGGGTCTCGGGCGGGCCGAGGGCCGTGGCCCGCAGATGGTCGAAGACCTCGGTGTAGCGCCCCACATCCTCTGATCCCTCGAAGTACACCGAGTTGGTCAGATTCTCCACCCACACCACGTCCGGATTGGGCTCGGGGAAACCCATGAGCATGAACGAGCCGTACAAGCCGGGGTGAAACGCGGCGTCGAACGGTAGAAGCTGCAGCGTGATGTTCGTACGGGGCTCGAGATCCAGCAGATGTTCGACCTGGCCCTTGAGGACGGCCGGCGCCCCGCTGATGCGCCGCAGGGCGGCCTCGTCGATGATCGCCCACAGTTTGGGGGCGTCCTCGCGGGCCAGCAGTGCCTGGCGCTTCATTCGCACGTCGACCAGGGCCTCGACCTGTTTGGCGTCCAGGTCCACGCGCATCGCGGTGATGACCTGGCGAGCGTACTCGGGCGTCTGCAGCAGTCCGGGGATCAGTAGCGGCTCGTAGCTGCGCAGCGTGTTCGCGCTCTGTTCCAGCTCGAGGTAGCCGCCGTACTGCGTGGTGTTGATGACCGCGGAGTACTTGCGCCACCACTTCTGCTTCTGTGCCTGATCTGCCCGGACCAGGTCCAGGATGTCCTCCCGGACCGCGGGGTCGGTGACGCCGTAGCAGTCGAGCATCGCCTTCACCAGGATCGGGGAGGTGCCGCGGTCGCCGTTCATGATGCGGCTGAGTGAACCCTGGTTGACCTCGATGACCTGCCCGACCTCGGCCAGCGTCTTGCCGGACCGATCGTGCAACTCCTTGAGCTGGGCTGATAGTTGGCGTCGGTAGACGGACTTGGGGGCGGGATTCCTCTTCCAGGCCATAGCGACAGTGTGACCCGCGCCAGGGGCCAAGGACAACCAATCTGGGGAATCTCAACTGGGCATGTTGCCCAATCGAGTTGCGCGGGGCATGCTGGCGACACGGTAGCGAAGCGTAAGCGAGTCATCGCGCTTCGTGGCATATGCCGCTGCCGTGCGCCGACTGCCGGGGTTGTCCCTCCGGACGGCCGACGTGCCGACCCGAATTTTGCGGAGCCCACCGGTGACCCGGAGCGGCGCCCGCTCAAGTCACTGGGGAGCACACGACATGCACGACGTACAGGTCCTGCCGGGACCGTCCGATCCACCACCGCGGTTCCCGCCGGAGCTGGCCGAGTGCGGGTTCTACCTGGTCATACGGTCGGACGGGTTCGTCCTGCACATGAGTGCCAGCGCCGAGCACCTGCGCGAGATGCGTGCGCGGGTGTTCAAGGAGGTCTGCGGGGCCGGGATGGACGAAGAGGTCGCGGACGCGGCCCGGCTGGTGGCCAGCGAGCTGGTCGGGAACGCGGTACGGCTGTGCGGCCCGTTCACGCCGGTCGTGGTTCAGGTGGCCGCGCAGCCCGACGAGGTACTGGTGCAGGTCCACGATCCCGAGCCGGCCGCGATGCCCGACCGGCGCGATCTGCCGCCGGGCAACGACCAGTCCGAGTCCGGGCGGGGCCTGTGGATCCTGGACGTCCTGGCGCCCGGCTGGAGCGTGGAGCCGACCCCCCTCGGTAAGCAGATCCGCTGCCGCCTGCCTCATCCCACCAGGAGGAACTGTGCCTGAACCGGCCCCCGGGCAGCTGCCGTTCAGGGTCGAGTTCGACCCCGCCAAGCGTGCGGTTGTGGTGTGGATGACCTTCGGCGACCCGCCCCGGCAGACCACACGGCGCAAGGAGATCGGCTCGCTGGAAGCACTGGCCGTCGAGATGGCCATCCACCGCCACGAAGCCCTCCTGCAGACCCGCCTGGCCCAGACTCTCCATGCGGCGGCGGTCCAGAAACTGGGCGCCGACCCGCAGCGGCTGGAGGCCGCCGTGACGGCGCTGTCCGACCCGACCAGCACCATCCCCGTCAGCCAGATCCTGCGCGGCACACCGCCGCAGCCCCCTGCGGGCTGACCTCCGAGCTGGCCTGCCCGGCCCGCGAGCCCCTCGGCCGGGCCGGGCAGGCCGCACCACCCTCCGCCTGCGGCATGGTGCCGTGCGCGGGGGATGGCCAGGAACCACCCGTGGGGCGTAGGCGAACACCTACGATCCGCGCGGCGGAGCCAGGCCATCGGCACCACCGCAATGAGCAATACCCCTATGAGTAGGAGGACTTGCCATGAACACCTTCACCACGGACCGGCGTCCGCAGGCCGCAGGCGACGGAGCCCCGGTCGACCTCGATCTGAGCGTCACGGTCGTCACCGCCGGGCCCGTCGCGGCGGCACTGCTCAGCAGCACCGACGACGGCTGCGACACCCTCAAGGGCGGCGACTGCTGACCTGGGAGCAAAGGGGGTCGGCTCCGGCAGGTTCGCCTGCCGGAGCCGGCCCCCGCACGTCATTTCCCTGCGATATCCGGCCATCCGGGAGGCACGAGGGTGAAGGCAGCCGAGCGCACGCCGTACTACCGGCCCGTCGACGCGGCGATGCTGCGGGCGAGCGTCCACCGCGCAGACATGCTGCTGCCGCCGTGGCCCGGCGTGAACACGGAGGGCGGGCAGTGGTCGGGGTGGCTGGCACAGGTGTGGACGGACGGCACGGTGGCCGAGGCCGTCGCGCTCGCCAGCCCGGTGCTGGCCGAGCAGATCGAGGCGATGCTCACCGGACGGCCGACCGCCGTAGCGCAGGCCCGGCGCATGGCGATGGCGCTGGCCCGGTATCTGCTCCGCATGCGCGGCCGTGCCACCCCCTTCGGGACCTTCGCCGGCGTCAGCGCGGCGCACTTCGCCCCGCACCCCACACCGCGGTGGAGCGAACGTCATCGGACACGGACACGGACCCGGGCCGATGCGGTGTGGGTCGCTGAGATCACCGCCCGCCTCGAAGCATGCCCGGCCCTGCTGCGGCGGCTGCCGGTCGTGATGAACGATCTGGCTGTCGAGCGAGGTGACCGGCTGATCGTGCCCTGGCAGCCGCACACCGGTGCTCCTTCGCGCGGGCCGCAGGACGAGGTGTCGGTGCGGCTGATCCCCGTCGTGCGGACGATCCGGCACACGGCGCTATCCCCGGTCCGGGTCAGTGACCTGATCGACAAGGTCGTCGCCGAACACCCCGGCGCCGCCCACCCGGCCCTGGAGGCGATGATCGGTGAACTGGTGGCGCGAGGTGTGCTGATCAGCAGCCTGCGTGCCCCCTCGACCGTCACGGAAGCCCTTGCCCACCTCTTGGACCGGCTACACGGGACGGACACCTCCCACCTGCCCGAGGTGCAGCCCCTGGTCCACGAACTGCACACGATCCACGCGCAGTTACACAGGGTCGATGACGCAGGGTCCCCGGTCGGCGGATGGGGCCGGCGTGAGGCCGCACGGAGGATGCGGGCGCTATGCGCTGCCGTTGAGCAGCCCCTGACGGTTGACCTGCGGCTCGGGGGCGCTCTGGTGCTGCCGCAGCAGGTGGCGGCCGAGGCCGCCGTAGCGGCCCAAGCTCTCATCCGGCTCAGCCCGGTCCCCAGTACGAGCCGGTCGTGGCGCGAGTATCACGGCAGCTTCGTCGGCCGGTACGGGACCGGCACTCTGGTACCGGTGACGGAATTGGCCAATCCCGTCACAGGGCTCGGCTTCCCCCGCCACTTCAGCAAGCCGCACCCGGAGGTCATGGAGACTTCGCCGCGGGACGAGGCCCTGCTCGCCCTGGCTCAGCAGGCCGCGCTCGACGGCGCCGACGAAGTCGTCCTCGATCAGAAGGCCCTCGACACGCTCACTGCCGGGAACAGGGACGCGAGGCGGCCGGTGTCGGCGGTGGATCTGTGGGTCGACGTCCGCGCCGCCTCGCCGGCCGCGCTCGCCGAGGGCGCGTTCAGCCTGGGTGTGTGCGGCTTCGGGCGGATCGCCGCCAACACCGGCCGGTTTCTCGACCTGCTGGAGGAAGCCGACCGGCAGCGGATGACCGGCCTGTACGCCGCGCTACCGCCCGGCGTGCACGGTGCGCTGGCAGCCCAACTGTCCTTCCCGCCGCGGCATCCGCGCATCGAGAACGTTCTGCGCGTCCCGCCCGTACTGCCCGACGTGATCCCCCTGGCCGAGCACCGCGAGCCCGCAGACGGGCACATTCCGGTGGCGGATCTCGCCGTCACCGCCGACTCGACGCGGTTGTACGTCGTCTCGCGCACCCGAGGGCGGGTGGTGGAGCCGATGCTGCCGCACGCTGGGGCACGGCACACCATGCCGCCTCTGGCCCGGCTGCTGTTCGAGATCCCGCGCTCCGTTCACCCGGCGGTTACCTCCTTCGACTGGGGCACGGCCGGCTGCCTGCCGTTTCTGCCCCGTGTGCGCTACGGCCGCAGCATCCTCGCCCCTGCCCAGTGGCGCCTTGATCCGGCCGACCTCCCCGGCCCCGACGTCCCGATGCCCGCGTGGTCTTCGGCCCTGGAGACGGTGCGTGAACAGCGACGGCTGCCTGCCGGCATCGCGGTGGGCGCCGGTGACCGCCGCATGCGGCTGGACCTGGACGAGTCCATGGACCGCTCGGTGTTACGGGCTCACCTGGAGACGGCCACTGGCCCGGTCACCCTCGCCGAGGCGCCCACCGCCGCGGACCACGGCTGGCTCGACGGCCGGGCCCACGAGATCGTGATCCCGCTGGCCGCCACCGCGCCGCCCGAGCCCGCGCCGGTGTTCCTGACCGGCTCGGCACCGCTGCCGATCACCGGCCAGGACCACGGGGCCGGGGTGGTGTTCGTGCAGCTGTACGGGCACCCCGACGTGTTCGACACGATCCTCACCACCCATGTGCCCACCCTGCTTCAGCGGTGGCAGACACCGCCGCAGTGGTGGTTCGCACGCTACCGCCACCCCGCCCCTCACCTGCGGCTCCGTCTTCACGACCCGGACGGCGAGCGGGCCGCCGGACGAATGGCGGCCTGGGCGGCCGGGCTGCGGCAGCACGGCCTGGCCGGGAAGATCACCTTCGACGCCTACCGCCCGGAGACCGGCCGGTACGGGACCGGGCCGGCCATGGAGGCTGCCGAGGAGCTGTTCGCCGCTGACTCCGCGGCCGTCGTGGCCCAGCTGAGATGCCTGTCCGCCAGCCGGGAGATCCACCCGCAGGCCCTGACCGCCGCCAGCTTGGTCGACCTGGCAGGCGCCGTGAGCGGCGGCCGGGCAGCGGGGATGCGCTGGCTGACCGGCCACCCTGATCTCGCAGCCGGTGCACCCGGGCAGGACCGCGACGTGCGCCGCCAGACACTCCGTCTCGCCGACAGCGGGCTGTTGGGCCTGGCGGGCGGGGCGGCTGTCGCTGCGGCCTGGGCTGCCCGCGCTACAGCGGCCTCCCGCTACACCGCCCGCCTCACCCCCGAAACCACCCGCGTCACGCCGGAGTCGGTGCTCGGCTCGCTGCTGCACATGCACCACGTCCGCGCCCACGGGATCGACCCGCAGGCCGAGGCGATGGCGCACAAGCTGGCGCGTTCGGTCGCCCTGGCCCATGCCGCACGGACCGCCGACGACGAAGGAGGCGGCCGGTGACCCTGCTGGAGGAGAGCGGACTGCACGAGGCAGCGGCGGCGGTGGCCGAGGAGCTGAGTGCCGCCCTGGCCCTGCCCCCACCGGTCGAATACGGCGACGACTACAGCCCTGACAGCCCGCGCTGGCGTGACCAGTCGCTGTCCAAGGGCGCCGCCGGAGTCGCCGTCCTGCACGGCCTGCGCGCCCAACGCGGCCTCGGCGGTGAAGAGGAGATGCGTGCGTGGCTGGCCCGCGCCACCCGCGACGATCTCAGCGCCGGTCCCGGTGCGGGCCTGTGGTTCGGCGCCCCCGCCGTCGCCTTCGCCCTCCACGCTGCCGCCCCCGGCCGGTCTCCGAACACCATGGCCAGCCTGGACACGGCCATCGCCGACCTCACCGACACCCGGCTCAGGGCCGCCCACGCCCGCCTGGACGCCCAGCGCCGCCCGGCACTGTACGAGTTCGACCTGGTCCGAGGGCTGACCGGGCTGGGTGCCTACCTGCTGCACCGCGACCCCGGCGGTGACCTCGTCCGCCGGGTCCTCACCTATCTGGTCCGGCTCACCAGGCCGGTTACGGCCGATGACCCGGCGGGGCCGGACGCACCGGGCTGGTGGACAGGCGACGTCCCCACCGGGTCGGACGATCCCGCCTTCGCGGCCGGGCAAGCCGATTTCGGCATGGCCCACGGCATCGCCGGGCCCCTGGCCTTCATGGCGATCTCGATGCGCAATGGGGTGAGCGTCGACGGACAACACGAGGCCGTCGAGACCATCTGCCGATGGCTGGACACGTGGCGGCAGCAGGCCCCGGCGGGCCCGTGGTGGCCTGAACGGATCACGCTCGACGAGCTTCGCGACGGCCGGCCGCACCGGGACCGGCCGGCGCGGCCCTCCTGGTGCTACGGCACCCCCGGCCAGGCCCGCGCTCAGCAACTTGCCGCCCTCGCGACGGGCGATGCCGTCCGCCAGCGGGCGGCCGAGGAAGCCCTGGTCCGCTGCCTGGACGACCCCGTCCAGCTCGCCCGCATCGTTGATCCCGCCCTCTGCCACGGCTGGGCCGGGCTCCTCGCCACGGCCTGGCATGCCGCCGCCGACGCGTCCACCCCCGACCTCGCCGACCGCGTCCCGGGCCTGCTGGGCACCCTCCTCGACCACGCCCGCGACACCCCGCCCGGAGCACTGCCCGGCCTGATCGAAGGCACCGCCGGCATTGCCCTGACCCTGCACAGCATCGCCACCGGCACGACCGGCGGCTGGCAGTCCTGCCTCCTCCTTGGCTGAACACCACCGACAGCGAACGGAAGCGTGATGACAAGCGAAGCGGACACCGACAAGTGGCGTCAGGTGAACCTGTGGTGCGAGACCTGGCAGGCCGCCGAACAGATGGCCACCACCCACCTCGGGCCCCTGCTGACCGAGGCCGAAGAGACCGGAGACATCGCCTCCTGGTGGTTCATCCGAAAGCGTGAATCATGGCGGCTGCGCGTCCTGCCCGCAGACGGCCCGGGCGAAGCCACCACCGCCTTCCTCGCGCGGCTCACCAGGACGCTCACCGACCGCGCCGCGATCCGCGCGTACGCCGATGGCGTCCCATACGAGCCGGAGACCCGCCGCTTCGGCGGAGCCCAGGCGATGACCATCGCGCACAGTCTCTTCCACACCGACAGCAGCCACATCCTTCGCCACCTCGCCCGCCCGCCCGAAGGCGGCGACCACCGCCGCGAGCTCGGGATGCGGCTGGCCACCCGGATGATGCTCGCCGCCGGACAGGACTTCTACGAGCAGGGCGACATCTGGGCTGCCCTCGCCGAACACCGCAGCCCAGACGGCAGCCCGGAGCCCTCGGCGGCGACCCTCGCCGCGGTGCAGACCCTCCTCACCGCCAAAGCAGACAGCCCCGGCAGTCCGCTGACTCTCACGCCCGCCTGGCCCGCAGGCTTCGAGGACGCCGGACGCGCCCTCGCCGACCTGGCCCACCACGGGCACCTCACCCGCGGGCTGCGGGCCGTCCTCACCGACCATCTGCTGTTCGCCTTCAACCGGCTCGGCATCTCCGCCCCGTACCAGGCGGTCATGGCCACCGCCGCCAGCCGGGTCATCTTCCACCGCGAACCCGTACCCGACGCGGTCCCGCACAACGACAGAACCGACCCCACCCAGCCCACTACAGTCAGGCCAGTGAACATGGACACCACCGACAAAACGACCGTCGATCCGCAGGCACTGCGTGCGGCCCTCATCGCCAAGATCGACAGCCTCGGCGTCTTCCGCACCACGGCGGTCAAGGACGCCTTCCGCACCGTGCCCCGGCACCTGTTCCTGCCCGGGGTGGATCTGCCGGCGGCGTACGCGCCCAAGCCGGTGGTGACCAAGCGCGCCGACGACGGCACCGCCGTCTCCTCCGCGTCCAGCCCCACCATCGTGGCCACCATGCTCGAACAGCTCGAAGCCGCCCCCGGGCAGCGTGTTCTGGAAATCGGAGCGGCCACCGGCATCAACGCCGCCCTTCTGACAGAGCTGGTCGGCCCGGCCGGTGAGGTCGTGACCATCGAGCTCGACGACGACCTGGCCGACGGCGCCCGCGCCCACCTGGCCGACGCCGGATACGACAAGGTCACGGTGGTCTGCGGCGACGGAGCGCTCGGCGACCCGCACGGCACGACGTTCGACAGGATCATCGTCACCGCCGGAGCGTGGGACATCTCCGCTGCCTGGTGGCAGCAGCTCGCCGTCGGCGGGCGCATCGTCGTCCCGCTCCGGCTGCACGGCAGCGGCCTGACCCGCTCGCTCGCCTTCGACCGCACCGACGACGCCCGGATGCTCAGCACGAATGCGGCGGTGTGCGGGTTCGTGCCCATGCGCGGGGCATCGGAGATGGGCGAACGCCACGTCCGTCTCGCCGATGACGTCATCCTCAAACTCGACGCCGACGACCTGCCCGACGAGGCCGCGCTCGCCACGGCTCTCGCCCACCCCGCGCACCAGCAGTGGACCGGGATCGGGGTCCGTCACGACGAACCCGCAGCCCACCTCGACCTCTGGCTCGCCACGATCAACAGCGGCCTCAGCTTCGGCCGTCTGTCCGTCGGAACCGCCGCCCGCACGCTCGGCGTGGCCGACCCCGCGCTGCGGTGGGCCGGTGCGGGCCTGTACGAAGGCGGCACGATCGCCTACCTCGCCGTACGGCCGGTCAGCGACGACGCGGACGAACTGGGCATCATCACGCACGGCCCGGACAGCGGCAAGCTCACCGGCCAGGTCAACGACCTCCTGCACCGCTGGAGCCAGACGCGACCCGCCCAGCCCGTCATCACCGCCTACCCCGCCGCAACCCCCGGCGACCAGCTCGTGTCCGGTGCCCGCGTCACCCGGCCCGACACCCACCTGACCATCAGCTGGTGATCAAGCACGAGGCAGGCGTCCGCCCGGCATGGGGCGACCCGCCCATCTCGGCAGTGGTGCCCACGAATTCTCCGCCCGCAGCCTTCTGCTGAGGCGCGGGTGCCCCGGCTTTCGCCGGGGCACCCGCACCTTAACTGCACGATCCGTACGGTGCGGTTCCGGCCGACGGGAGCCGGCGGACGTTCTCGCCGCTGGTGACCTGCTTGCGCAGGCGTTCGATCTCGTCGTGCTGGGCGGCCAGCCGGGAGATCGCCAGGGCCCTGAACTCGGTTAGCTTGAGCAGCTCCTCGTCCCGCTTGGCCACCCGCTCCCGCAGTTCGGCGTTCTGCGTTTTGAGCCGCTCGATCTGCGCGGCCCGCGGGTCGACGATCTCTCCGGCGTCCTGCAGCTGCTTCACCCGCCGCTCGAACTCCTCGGCAAGGTGCTGGTAGGCGCCAGGTCGTTCAGAGCCGTCCCGGGCCTTCTTGGGGTAGAAGCCGGTGCGGGTGACGTTCGCCAGGGCGGCGAGCGTCTTGAGGTCGCACTTGCCGCCGGGCGGCAGGTTCCCGGCCAGCACGTGTTCCATGGCGGCACGGATCGCGGCCTCGTTGCGGGCCTTGTCGTCCTTGGTGAGGCGGGCCATCTCAGTCCTCTCCCATGGATGCCGCGGGGGCGGCAGCATCGATCTCGGCGACAACGCGCACGGCACGGTCGCGTTCGGGTACGAGCCGCATCTTCTCGCCCTTGCCCACCCGAGGGCTCTCGACGAAAACGTCGATCGTGGTGATCTGCCCGAGCCACACCGACCGGTGGCGGAGGTGGTGGGTGGCCTGCGGGCAGCGGGCCGAGTCACACATGCCCACCAGCGGGCGCTTGGCGTCCGGGGTGCCGGCCAGCTTGAGGCACAGGGCCTTGGACGGGTCTCGGAACCAGCAGAAGTTGGCCGCCCCGACGTGAAGCGTCTTGGCGACCTTGCGCAGAAGGCTCTCCAGATGCCTGTCGTCAGCGAGGACCTTCGGGTCGCTGCGGGCGGCCTCCTTGAGCTCGGCATCCACGTGGTGGAAGGCTTCGATCAGATACCGGGCACCGGGCCCGGCCGGCAGAAGGCCCGCCTGAGCCTCGCGGAATGCCTCGACCGTCAGCTCCAAGCGGGTCTCCTCCTCGGCCTCCTCGACCTCGGCCAGGAACAGCCGCTGAGAGCCGCCGGGAGTCGCGGCGTACCCCTCCGTCGTGGCCACAGAAATGTGCTTCAGAGCCACCTTCGCCGCCAGGAGCCCGCCGGGCCGCTGGGCGATGGCCAGGGAAAGCGTACGACGCAGGCTCCGCGCGGAGACAGGCCCCTTCGGGATGACGGGCAGCCCCCATCGCTCGCGGGTCCCGCTCTTCTCCAGCCAGATACGAAGATTACTCAGCCGACTGTTCAGCTCGATGCTGTCGAACAGGGCTTCCCCTTCAGGGCGGTCCACCAGACGTTCGGCCAGCGCGACGGCCGAATCCACCTGCTCGATGACCACCCACTCATCCGGGACACCGCCGAACTTCTGGAACTTGATCAGACGTCCCGCGACCCGGAACCGGACGTCTTTGCCGGTCAAGGGCTTCTCGGTACGGCGGCAGCCGACAGAGAGTTCGTGCAGTTCACTGGAACGCATACCAGTCAACGCGGAAATCACCGTGAGACAGGCCGTCCGCACGTAGTCGGCCATGATACGAAGCTCCTCCTCGGCCAGCGGCACTGTCCACGGGACAAGCACACCGTCATCGGAGCGAGGGATCACGGCGGCATGACGGCCCCAGGGCTGCTGGAAACCCACCTCAGCAGCCAACTCCAGCACCTCAGGCCGCAGGAGCCAGCGCAGCTCCCAGGACATGCGCTGGGCACCGATCAGACGGCTCATGTGGCCCCAGGCCATCCGCTCCAGCGCGTCCTCCCCGAACAGCGCGCGGCGTTGGGCCAGTTGCTTCTCGCTGAGCTCCGGCAGGGGCTGTCCACTGGCCCGGATTTCGTCGAGGAGCTTGCGGATCAGTGGTGCGTGACTCAAGTTGGCCCTATCCGGTATCTCACCCGGCGCGGTCTTGGCCCGGTAGTCCTCCAGAAGATCCGCCACATGCGGGCCCACGGTGTTGACGAGGTAGAGGCAGGTCTCCAGCAAAGGCTGCAGCATCCCGTCCGGGACCGGCTGAACCTTGTTCTCGCCACGGACCGGCATCCGACCAACCACCTGTGCCGCCGTCTTGCCCGGCCAAGGTACGAAGCCCGGGCCGTAGCCGTCGGTCGACAGCAGATCGTCGTACCAGGCCACGAGCTTCATGCAGAAGACGTGCTCGCGGATGGTTTCTGGCAGCAGTCGGCGGCTCGGCTCATGCGGCTTGGGAATGCTCCATGAACGTTCCTCCAGGTACAACTCGCACATCTCCTGGGTCACCTCGCCCAAGGCGGCGACACCGCGTTTGGTGAGCCAGTTGAACCAGCTGGTGAGTCCCTGCAGACGGCGGTAGCAGGTGCGAGGGTTCTGGACACGGCGCAAAGCGAAGGGGCACTCCAGGACTGCCTCGTGCTGCGGTGTCATCAAGGCAAGCACCACTTCCTTGGCCACCACCCGCCAGGCTGGATTGAGGATCACCTTGAACTCCCAGACGAGCTCGTAGTCCTTGACCATGCGGTGGGTGTCGGCGAGGCAGCTGAGGTCCCACGTGTCCCAGTCAAAGAACGGGACCGCAGCGTCCGGCCGGACTCGCAGGCCGGCGGTCAGGCACACGTCACAGCCCGCGAAAGCGGAGCTGCCACCGCGGCGCTGGGGCAGGGCGGCGGGCATAGGAAGGGGCATCATACGGTGGCCTCCTCGGGCCGCAGGGGGAGCTCGGTGTCGTCACCAGCGACTTCGAGTTCGGCCTCTTCCTTCGCCTCCGCGGAGAACTTGGGCAGGATCTCCTCACTCAGGCGCTGGGCGTACGGGCCGAAGACCCGCAGGTAGTGCTCGGTGGGCATTTGCCGGAACTGGCGCAGGAAGAAGGCATCCAGCCGCAGCAGATTCGCGCTGTGCCGAGGCAGGAACACGGCCAGGGGACACAGCAGGCAGACCCAGGGGCGAGCCGGGCAGGGCTTTCCCGCGGGACCGTGCAGGCCAGCGAGCTGGTCGCTGCATGCCGCGGTGAACACATCGCGTTCACCGCCTACAAGTTCGGCAATCGCAGCGGCATCCAGTCCCAGCTGCTGAACCTCATTGGGGAACCCTTCGGCCAGTTCCGCGGCCTGCTCGGAGGACAGAACGATGGGCGGCTTCGCTTTGCGCAAGACGAGGGTTTGGCCGTCCTCGATGATGGATTCCACCGCGTCCAGTGCAGCGGGATCGGTCGGCGTGACGTAGTGATCTCCCTCCGTGCGAGCGGTGTGATTCGGGTCAATGGTGGCCCGCCCCGTCCAGCCCCGTCGTGACAAACGCTCCTCGTAGGTAGCGCGGATCCGACCGCGATTGATCACCAGCACTCGACCGTCATCATCCAACAGATCGAGATCCGCGATGAGTTGGCGCTGGGTTTTCCCCGTTGCCGGAGGCCCCGTGACCTTGTCGCTGGAGAAGGAGGCGTGGGCAATCCATAGATGTCCCCGCAGAGCATCGCCCGCGAAACGCCGCAACGTGGCTGAGTGATCCAGCCACCGTTCCAGCAGACGAACGGCGCGGGAGGGGATGTTGAGACTCTCCCGCGCCGTGCGGCCCTTCATGTAGGTCAGCAAGACGGTGGCGTCGCCTGCCCAGTCCACTCCGTCAAGGCCCAGGTCATCGATGCCATCCGGGACGATCCCGCAGTACAGGCCGAGCAGGATCGCGTACGTGTGCTGGACGGCCTGGCTGGGGAAGAGACCCTCGCGAACCTGCTTTACCGTTTCGGCGGCCTCATCGCCGTCCCTGTAACGGAGGTGGCCACGGATGTACTCGCGGTACTCGCTGTGGAAGCGCATCGGGCCCATCCTCAACAGCAGCCAGGCGACGTCCTCCTCGTTGTGCTGCCCGCTCACTCGCGGATCGCGTCCACTCTCCGCAAGCCGGAGCAGCCTCTTGTGGTCTCGCCAGCTCTGTTCCGCCGCCTGCCGCAGCGACGATTCCATCCGCTCCCACTCGCCGTCGGAGTAGGCGCGATACGGCTTGCTCCGCCTCTGCTGCTGTACTGCCTTCCCCTTGAGAGACGCGCGGACCTCCGGCTTGAGGCGGCCGGTCTCCAGGTCGAAGCCCTTCAGGATCAGACGCACATCGCGTTCACGGTCGTACGTGTTTGCCAGGAAGTACCGATTCAGCAGCGGCCGCGTCAGATCGGCCGCCGAACCGGTGAATCCTTCCTTCGCCAGTTTCTTGACCGTCTGCCGCACCGCAACCGCGTAGTTGGTGGCCGTTTCTCTCGCCCCGACGCCCCCATGCGGATGCACGTTCGCGGCCATACCCACGGCGAGGTCGTGCGCAAGCCGCTCGTTGGGCAAGCCGGCCAGCGGGAATGTCCACTCGGTCCCGTCCTTGAACCAGCAGCGTATGGACAGCGGTTCGTCAATCACCGTCGCGGGCATCAGTCTTCGTCCTCATCTGCGAATTCAGCGGCGACCTCGGCAGCTGCCGCCGGGTCCGGCCCAACAGCCGTGTCCTTGTACGCCTCGCGGTAGATCCGGGTGACGTCCAAGCGGGCGATGTAAAGCTCCGTCGACGTGACACTCGTATGTCCGAGCAGGTCTCTCAGGATCAACATCGGTTCGTGTTTGCGCAGGTAGAGGGCCATCGCGGCGTCGTCGCCTGCGTCCTTCACCAAGGCCGCTGCCTGTTGGTAGTAGCCCGCCACCAACTGCTCCAGCGTGCGCATCGCCATGGTGTGGCGTACCCGGTGGGGCCCCACGGTCGGGAACCGCGGCTCGTACCGCTCACGGATCCGTGCGGACGTACGGCGGAAGACCGTCGCCCAGTCGACGAAGGGCTGCCCTGTGGACTGCAGGCCCACCAGCGGCGACTGGCCCTCTGGCGTGACCAGCCGCAGCCTCTCCTGTGGGGTCAACTGCCTCCAGGACCTTCGCTTCCCATTGAGGATCGCGCCTTCCCAATCCGGCTCCTCAACCAGCAACGCAGGGCCGAGCTTTGACGGTGGGCGCCACTTGTACCCCTCCGCGGACGCGGCACGGTCCAACTCGATGTACTGGTGCATCTCAGCGAGCACGTCATAGTGGATCCACGATGTCCGGGCCTTCTTGCCCTTGGTGATCGCATGGGCCAGCGGGAACAGCACCGGGACCGGCGTCGGATGGCGGGGAAGCGGCGGCACCTCGTAGATCGTCAGGTACGTGAACTCCTGCTTGCGCAGTCCGCTGGACCGCACCAGCTTGCCCATCGCCGCGTTCCGGGCCCCTTCACGGACTCTCCGGTAGCGCGTGTCCGGCTCTCCACCGGGCCCCAGGCCAGCCAGCGCATACTCGAACAACTCAGTGAAGTTCCACTCGAGATACTTGATCGTGGTGTGCGACCTCGGCTGTCGCAGCTTCGCCTGGTTGACCTCCACGTCGACCATCACTCCGTGGGCCATGCGCTTGCCCATCCGGTAGGTGAACGGCACGGAAGGGGCGATCCCTTCATCGCGGGCCCAGCCGTAGAAGTTCGACAAGATCCCCATGTGGAGGTTCCACGTGGTGTGGTCCCATCGCATCTTCAGCGAGCCGGCCAGGCGGTACTCGGCGTACATACTCAAGGCGGCGCGGAGATCGTCCCGGCTACCGAAGAGGTGGACACCGCGGTCCTTGAGGAACGTCATCCACTCGCACAGGCACCCGGCGCCGTTCTCCCAAGTCCGCACGGCAGGCGCACCGTTGAGAGGCATCTCGCCCAGCCATTTGTTCACGTAGACCGTGGGGCGGGGGGAGCCGGGGCCGTCCTCGAACCGGAGATCGTCGTCGATCAGGACCGGCATCTGATCACGTATGAGGGGTTGCCGGGACAAGTCCCAGGACTCCCAGCCTGTCGGGGAGAAGCTGATCCATTGCATGGGCCGGAGCGTAGGTATCCGACATGAAGAAATGCAACAGACTTGCGAGTTCTCGTTGAGGCGCACCTCAGGGAAAGCGACACAGTCGTTAAGCAGCGACTTCCTCCGAGTACGCGGTGGGGAGGGGCCTTATCTAGTGTGTCAAGTCAAAAGGTGAGGTCAACTGGCTGATAGCCGTTCAGTCAAGTGAGGCACGTCTGGCGCTGGTGAGCCGTTGGAGCTAAGGAATGATCTTGGGACCACGACCGAAGGCGTGATGGGTCGTTGATCTTGGCGTGACGAGTGATACGGGCTGCATCGCCACTGACCAGGCACACGCGGACTCCGCTGCTGTGCTCGCCGGACTGGCCGAGGCGAGGGGCAAGGTACTGGAAGCCCAGCAGTTGCTGGGCGAGCTATTCAAGGCGGGGCCGACGTCACAGGACAGGGTGTTCGGTGAGGGGGCGATGTTCGTCGACGTCCCACAGGGGCGGAGCGAGGGCGCGTTGATGCAGGCGGCCTGGCTCGCTATGAGCGGGGCCGGCCTCGTCCTGGACGTGCTGGAAGGCGATGCACGTGACTGGCTCCCGACGAAGGCGCTGACGTCCTTCGCCGAGGCGAGCCAGCGGGTGGCGAAGGTGCTCGACCAGGAGGCGTATGAGCGATACGTACGCGACCACCCTCTCCCCAGGTACAGCGGCTACCAGCAAGATTGATCTTGAACGAAGAGGGCCCCGGGGGTGACCGGGGCCGCAGCGGAGGACCCCGGCGGGGGCATGGCTGCCGGGGTCCTCCGCTATTCCGGCGGTCGGTCAGTGGCGGGGGCGCCAGCGGGTGAACATGCATCTCGTCCGGAGCTTGCCCCGCACAGGGGATCCTTGGGGAAGGAAACCGATCCCGGCCGACTTCGCCCACGGGGGCAACAATGACCTACAGCGACGATGCCTCTCAGGACACGCAGAGGCTCCTGGCCGCCGCGCAACGAGCGCGCACGATGCTGGAGAGCAGTCGCCAGCGCGCGGCGGCTTCCCTCACACCTGACGCGCTGCGCCAGGAAGTCACTCGGCTCGCGGACGCCTTGGCTGACCTCCTGGCGGGCATCGACCACGCGCACGCCGTGCCCGACGACAAGCTCGACGACGCCGAGTTCACGGAAGACGAGAAGCGAAGGATCGTGGAGGCGGCCGGGCACGCCCATGACGTTCGCCGGACAGCGTTGCAGGAGGTCGAGGCGGTGCACGGCGGCAACATGCCGTTGGATCCCGACGACGAGACGACCGTGCATCGGATGCTTGAGGCGTACTTCCGGCACTGGGAAGTGAAAGCCGCGGAACGGAATCTTCCTGCCATCGCTGACGAGATCGCGCGTCAGCAACGGGACTGGGAGCACGAAGACCGGCTGACGGGCCTGGGCCCGACGTGGCTGCTCAAGTTCGCCACGGAAGCTGAGCTCACCGCGATCGCGAAGCGACTGGAGGACAAGGGCGGCGACGAAGAGATCACCCGTACGGCCATTGCCCGCGCCGCCGTGAAGCGGTGGCTGACTGCTCAGGGACACGTCGTCGACGACAGCGAGACGCTCCCGGAGTGGTGACCGGCGGACGGATTCTGCCGGGCATCTGGGGTTCCGTCGTACGGTGGTGCGCTGTTCTCCGACTTCCACAGGCTGAAGGACGGCGCCCCGCTGCTCGGCGCGAGCACCCCCGGCGAGCCGGGCCCGTTCGGTACGAACAGGAGCCGGAGAGACAGACCGGGGTGGGACCGTCACGGTCTTGTCCTCCCGCGCCGGAGATCGGTTCGGCGCGTGAGGCCCTACTGCTCGTACGCCCACGTACGGCCGGTCTGCCGGTACTCCTCAACCGGGATCGGCTCGACGCCGGGCCGCATCCGGGCCGTGTAGAGGAGTCCGTCGAGGTGGTCGATCTCGTGATGAATCAGCCGGGCGAGGCCGCGTTCGTACACCGTGGTGACTTTGGTGCCGTCGAGTGCGGTGGTTTCTACCGTGATCGTCAGCGGGCGGGGGACCATGCCGCGGACGTCGAAGAAGGACAGGCACCCTTCGTACTGCTCATCGGCTTCCTCGGAGCGCGCGGTGATGCGCGGGTTGAGGAGCACGATCGTCGGGGTGTCTCGGCCGGGTGGCTGGACGGTGGCCGCCGCGCGGCCGGTGCCGATCTGCGGGGCGGCCAGGCCCATGCCCTTGGCGAAGGGGTGGACTTGCCCGATGCGTTCCATCGAGGCGAACAGCATCTCGACGGCGTGTTCGGCGTCTTCGCGTTCGGCGGGCAGGTCGAAGGGGCGGGCCGGCTCGGCCAGGACGGGGGCGCCGTACTGGACCACGCCGATCTCGCGCATCCGCTGGCTGGGCTGCACCACGGTCACCTGAACTCTCCCTGTGTCGCGTCGGTTTCATTGCGGGCGCGGAAGCGCCATTCGAGACGGTAGCGGGCGTGCAGGGCGGGGGCGGAGGTTGTCCAGGTGAACACGCGCATCCCGTCCTCCTCGCTGCGGATCGGGGCGGTCCGCAGCGGCGATGCCTCGGCCGTCATGGAGGTCTCGGTACCCCACACCACCGGGTCGAGCGCCGCGGGGAAAACGAGAGCGACCTCCAAGTGCTCGGTCGGCAGCCGTACGGCCCGCTGGAACCAGCGGCCCCACTTCTCGTCCCCGACCGAGTACGCGTACTCGATCCATACCGACTCGCCGGGGTAGAGCGGGAAGCGGCCCTGGCCGTTCTCGAACAGCAGCCAGATTTCCTTGAAGGCGTCCCGGTCGTGCTTGGCCTCCCAGCGCATCGTCTCGCCCCGGCAGGTTGCCGTGAGCGCGAGTTCATCCCAGGTCAGCGGGTGGATGCGGTAGTGGGCGTTGGACCGCTCCGGTTCGCCGGGGTAGCGGTCGACCGAGATGCGGATCAGGTAGCGCGTCACCGGCTCGTTGCCGGTGTTGCGCAAGCGGCGGCGCATGGTGAGCCGGTAGGCGGTGCCGTCGTAGTCCAGGCGGGCCTGGTCGTGCTCGACGACCAGCGCGGACCCGGACGCGTACGGCTGCTCGGCCCGCCTGGGGGCCGGCGGGGCGGCCGGGCTCTTGGCCCGGACCTTGGCCGCCTCGTATTCGCACCAGCGTTTCCAGATCGCTTTGCCCGCGTTCAGCGCCTCGTCGGCGACCCGGGCGAAGTCCTCGGACGGCTTGTGCCGCCCGGCCTCCATGTGGCTGACGTAGGAGGGGGTGTAGCCCATGGCGGCGGCCAGAGTCTTCTTGGACATGCCGCGGACCTCGCGCCAGTACGCCACCTCGGCCGCGAACGCGTCGACCGCCTGCTCCAAGGTGCTGGCATCGGACTGCTCGTCCATCAAAGCCCCCGCTCGACAAGCTGGTTGATGAAGATGAATGAACCGTGAGTGATCCCAGTTCATCATTCCGTCACGCTCTCTGCCCCCGGTTTCCTTCCCTTATCCGGCCCGCCTCGATCCCCTGCGGGCCCCTTTGGGAAGGACCACGGCGATGCGCGTGCTGTACCTGCTCAACATCTCCAACCCCGACCGGCTGGCCGCCGATTCGGGGTGGATCTTCGCGGACCTGCTCGCCCCGGCGCTGGCGGACGCGGGCGCCGAGGTCACCGTCGCCGCCCCGGCTCCGGCCGGTGACGGGCGGGCCGGCTTCCAGCGCACGGCTGTGCCGGGCACGAAGTACCGGGCCCGTTTCACCTCCGACCTGGACCAGCTGGTCGCGCTGATCCGCGAGGTGCGTCCCGAGGTGGTGGTCGCCAACCAGATCGAGGCCGCCCCCGCAGTACGGACCGCGCTGCTGGAGGCAGGGTCGGACGCGAGGCTTGTGGGGTACTGCCACTACCTGCCGTTCTCCTTCACCGGCGACCAGCAGCTGAGGGTGGACCCCTCCCTGGACGACGCCGGACTCGGGCAGAGCGTTCTGCTGGCGTTCGCCGCAGGTCTCGCCGCCTGCGACCGGGTCCTGACCCACTCCTCCACCGCCGCCTCCTGGACCAGCGCGGCGGCCTCCCGCATGAGTGTCGACCTCGGCGAGAAGCTGCGGATCGTTCCCGCACCGCGCGACGAGCGCCTGGTGCGCGACCCCGCCGACGCCCCGCCGCGCGAGAGCGGCACCGCGGCGGTCGGCGTCTACAACCACCGGCTGTACGCGCACTACGGCACCGCCCGCTTCGTCGACGTCGCCCGGCAGATGACCGGGCCCGCGGTGCGGCTGCGGGTCATGGACCTGTTCGGCGACCGCCGGGCCGGCCGCACCGCTCTGGACTCCAGTCCCGAACGGCACCGCGACGAGCTCGCCGTGCTGCCCGGCGTCGAGATCGTCACCGACCGCGGCGACCGCGTCCGCTACCGGGACCTGCTGGCCGACGCACACTTCGGTATCGCACCGTTCCGTGCGGGCTGCCCCTGGTCGATGAGCGTCATCGACTGCCAGGGCATGGGCCTGCCCGTCATCGCCCCGCGCCTGGGCTGGCTGGCCGAGCACATCGACCCGGAGCTGTTGTTCGACACCGACGCCGAAGCGGTTGCCCTCGCCCGCCGGCTCGCCGAGGACGCCGAGTTCTACGCGGTGCACGCCAAGCGGGCGTTCGCCTCCACCGCCGACTTCACCCCGGCCCTGGTGGCCGCCCGCTACCTGGAGGCGATCGCGTGACCGGCTTCGACGCGGTGATGCTCTCCTACGACGAACCGCTCGCCGACAAGCTTCACGCCCGCCTCCAGCGGGTGCTGGGGCTGAAGGTGAAGCGGCTGCACGGGGTGCACGGGATGCGCCGCGCGTACCGGCTGGCCGCCGAAGTCGTCGACGCCGAGCAGTTCCTCCTCGCCGACGGGGACTTCGTCATCGCCACCGAGTTCGCCGTGCGTGACATCGCGCCGCTGGACGAGGGCGTCTCGATGCGGGTGTGGAGGGCCGTCAACCCGCTCAACGGCCTGGTCTACGGCTACGGCGGCCTCAAGCTGATCCGCCGTTCTGCCCTGCGCGAGCTCGGAGACGCGGTCGACGTGCTGGCCGCGCTGCCCGGCCGTGCCGAGTTCGCCGCCCAGGTCGCGGGCACCACCCGGATCAACCAGAGCCCCTACCACGCGTGGAAGGCCGGTTTCAGGGAGTGCGCGATGCTCGCGCGCGGCAGCGAGTACGGCATGGAGGAGGCCGAAGCCGCCGAGCGGATGGCCGCCTGGACGGCCGGAGGCGACGGCGAGTTCGCCCCGTACGCGGTGGCCGGGGCCCGGGAGGGGATCGACTTCGCCCGCCAGGCCGCCCGCCGGCCGGAGGAGTTCGGGCGGCTCAACGATCCCGGATGGCTGCTGGACCGGTTCGCCGCCGTCCACGGTGACCAGGCGGTCGCCGGATGAGGTCCGGCCCGCTGGTGCTCGTCGAGCCGTTCGCGCACCGGCTCGGCGGGCACCACCAGCGCACCCTGTGCACGCTCGCCGCGACCCGGCCAGGCTCCGTGGTGATCGCCCCCTACGGGGTACCGGCCGAAGCCCGCGCGGAACTGGCCCAGGCCGGAGCGCGGGTCTGCGGTCCGTCCGGTCCGGCCGCCCGGGTGCTCTCCGGGGTCGCGAACGCCGTAGCTGTGACCGCGGCGGTCGGGCGGCGGGTGTTCGCCTCACGGCGCTGGCCGACCGTCCTGCGCCGGGCACCGCACCAGGTCACGCTGCTGGCCCGCTGCCTGACCGAGGCCGCGTGCCTGCGTACCGCCCGGCGGATCGCACCGGAGCCGGCCGCCGTGGTCGTGCTCAGCGCGAGCGAGGCCCTGCACGGTGCCGCCGCCCTCCTCGGCGGGCAGCCTCACCTGCGGTTCGTCCACGAGGCCGTCACCACCGAGGACACGGCAGTACGCCTGATCGGCCGCCTGGCCCGCCGCGGCGAGCGGCGCGTGCTGGCGCTCTACCCGACGGCCGTCGTCCGCGACCAGGCCGCCCCCGCCTTCCCCGGCCTGCCGGGGGTGGTGCGGGCCTTCGCCGTCGACGACGGCAACCGGATCACCGACACCGAACGCACGGCGGCCCGGACCGCCACCGGTCTCACCGCCGACGACACGGCGGTGTGCCTGGTCGGCGGCTGGTGGCCGTACAAGGACCTGGACACCGTGGATGCCGCCCTCGCCCTTCTGGACGGGCCGTTGCACGTGTTCGTCGCCGGCGACCCTGTCGACGCCGCGGTCCTTCACCGGTGGCGAGGACTGCCGCAGGTCACTGTCCACCACACGCCCGGCACGGCGAGCGAGACCCGGCTCCGCGCCGTGTACGCGGCCTGTGACGCCTCGCTGGTCGCCCGCCGGACGGGAGTGGGCAAGGAGTCGGGGCTGGTGATGGGCGCCGTACGCCACGGCGTCCCCCTGCTGGTCTCCGCCCATGATCCGCAGTTGTCCGCCCGGCTGTCCCGGCAGGCGTGGGCCCGCCTGTTCACCGCCGAGGACCCCGCCGCCCTCGCCGACGCCCTGCGGGCCCTCACCCGGCAGCCGCTGCCCCGGCCGGGTGCCGACGCCGCCGCGGCAGTCGGTATGGCCCCGGCGGCCGACCAGACCGCCTTCCTCATCCACGCGTACGCCGAACTGCCGGCCAAGGAGTCCTGACGATGCTGCCCGTGCCTCCGGCGCTGATCGCTGTGATCGGCCCCGTCGAACCGGCCCTGCTGACCGCCTTCACCGCCCATTACCGCCGCCTGGGCGTCGAACGCTTCCAGCTCGCCTTCCACTTCCCCGACCACGTCCCCGACGACCGGCGCCACCAGCTGCGGGCCGCGTCCCACGAGCTGGGCATCACGCCCGCCCAGGTCAGCACCGGCCCGTGGCACGAGCACACCAACACCGGCCTGCGCGACGCCCTGCGCGAGCAGGCCGGGCCCGGCTGGCACCTGCTCGCCGACGTAGACGAGTTCCAGACCTACCCCGCACCGCTGGGTGAGGTGATCGCCGCCGCCGAGCACGCCGGACGGTGCGTGGTCGGCGGCCTGATGCTCGACCGCACCGCCCCGGACGGCCGCCTGACCTCCTGGCGGCCCGAGACCGGCCTGGACCGCACGTATCCGCTGGGCGGCCACCTCACCCACCGCCTCCTGCGCGGCGACCCCCGCAAAATCGTCCTGGCCCGCTCCGGCGTCCCGGTCGCCTCCGGGAACCACCGGGCCCCCGGACACAAGCCCGACCCCACCGCGCTGGCCTGCGTGAACCACTTCAAATGGCACGCGGGCGTGCTGGAGGACCTGCGACGACGCGTCGCGAAGTTCACGGCCGGCGACTGGAACGAGCACACCCCGGCGGTACGGGACGAGGCCAGCCGCCTGCTGGAACACGTCGAGAAGTTCGCCGGCCGCATCGACGTCTCCGACCCCCGCCTCACGTTCCGCCACGTGAGCGTGGACCGGCTGCCCGAGGGGTGGAGCCGTGAAGCCGAAGCGGTCACCACCGCGTGGCGCCCGCCCGCGACCCCCACCGGCACCCGCCGGTAAACCGGCACGGGAAGGGCCGGGCAGAGCCACAATGGAAGGGAAGGACGCCGTCCGTCGAAGGGATGACCGTGAGCACGTTCGCACCGCTCGCCGTGCTGCTGGTCGGCATCACCGGCTCGGGCAAGACCGTGCTCGCCCGCTCCCTCGCCGAGCGCGGGATGGTCCGCCTGTCGGTCGACGAACAGGTCCACCGCCTCCACGGCCGGTACGGCGTCGACTACCCCGAGCACGAATACTTCGAGCGGGAGGGCCCCATCGTCGACGACGTCCGCCGGCGGTTGGCCGACCAGCTCGCCGCCGGCCACGACGTCGTCCTCGACCACGGCCTGTGGCTGCGCGACGCCCGCGACGGCTGGAAGAAGACCGTGGAGCAGGCGGGCGGCGACTGGCTGCTGGTCTACCTGCCGGTCGAGAGGGACGAACTCCTGCGGCGCCTGAACGAGCGCAACCAGCGCGCCGACGCCAACGCGCTCACCGTCACCCCCTCCGCGCTCCAGGACTTCTTCGACCGCTTCGAGGCCCCGGCACCCGACGAGAACGCCCTCGTCTACACCGGCGACGTGGACGCGCTGTACGCGGCGGCCACGGCGGGCCGCTGATCAGCGCACCCACTCGTAGTCATCATCGCCACCCCATCCGGCATCCCTCTCGTCATCGCCGAGCAGGTCGTTGATCTCGTCCTCGGTGAGCTCGTGCGTCTCGTCCATGACGGTCAGGATGCCCCGCCGGCGCTTCCCGCGCCGCGAACACGCTGACGTGCGCGCCCGCCCCGGGCCCGCGGCCGGTACGGCTTCCACCCTCACGGGTGATTCTGCCGCGGGAGCTGTGCCACAACGGTGCCGCTCAGGGGCCTTGGCCATCAACCCCGTGATCACAACGGCGAGTTGACGCGAACGCGACCCGCGACCATCTGATTACACTGCGTGTTCATCGAGTTGGTTACGGTGAGGATTTCGTATGAGCTATTCAGATCAGGATGTCGCTGAGGGCCGTGGCCTGGTGGTCGGCGGACGTGTCAACCGTCTCGCGATCGGTGACAAGCTGCTGAGCGTGACCGCGGGGGCCGGCGAGGGCGTCCTCGACGCGTACTGCGACGACATTTGCCTGAGCGCGCGGACGGGCCGCGACTACCGGCAGACGGCCCGGTTGTGCACGCCGCTGGTACGCAAGGCGGTGGCCGCCAGCGGCATCCATGTCAGTTACAGCGTGCTGCGTGAGGGCGCCCGGACGGGGTCCGGGGGCGTTGCGGTGGACGAGGGTTACCGGAAACTGCGCGCGCTGCTGAAGGAAACGCAGACTGCGGGCGGTGACCGGGTCGGTATGGCCCAGTACCAGCGGGTCCTGGGCACCGCGCCGGCCCTTGGGGACTTGCTGGGCGCGTCCGGAGGTGCGGGTCCCTCGCTCGCGGAGTACCTGGGCGCGCTGGGGAATCATCCCGACCGCGAGAAGATCGTCTGCGGTCTGCTGGAGAAGGACGCCGAGCTGCGGGGGGCCGCCCGCCGGACCATCGAGGATCAGCGCCGTGTCGAGCGTGACCGGAACCGGTACATCACCTGCGGTCCGCCGACGGGCAAGGGCGCCTTCGTGGCGCGGGACCTGGTGCGTCTGGGCGACCAGACGGTCGGTTTCATGCACCGCTACCCCGATCAGGTCGAGCTTTCCGCCGAGCAGCTCAACGCGGTCAAGGACACGCTTGTGAAGGTCGAGCTGCTGGTGTCCTGGATCCAGGTCAGGCTCGGTGTGTCCACGGGCGCCGGTCGCGACCGGGCCGAGTCTCGCGTACCGGCGGCCGTGTGATGGAGCCGGTCACCGAGGACAACGACGAGAGCCTGTCCGCCGACGTCGAGGAGTTCAGCACCCACGACCGCAAGGGCGGTTGGGCCCGCGCACGCCTGGTCGCCCGCCGCGTCGAACCCGATGAAGGCCGCGGGAAGACGATCGAACAGCAGTCCAAATGTTTCGACCGAAACGTTTACCGCCGTATCAGTGCACGGGAGTTCGCCCGCCGCACACGCACCAGCGCGAAGCGCGTCATGGCCTTCTACGAGGCGTGGGACCGTGCCGCCGCCGACGGCATCGTCCCGTCGGCCTGCGATCTGGCGCCTGGCCTGCATGTCGAGCTGCCGGACGAGGAGGAGGTCCCCTTCTTCGGTGAGCACGGGTACTACCGCAGCTATGAGGCCAGCATGGCGGCGGGTGAGCGACGCAGCGCGATCGAATTGGAGTCGGAACGGGCGGGCGTCAAGCCCACGGCTCCGGTCTTCATGGCCCAGCACCCCACCGCACTCAGGGCGACGATCCTGGCCGACCCCGGTGCCCAGGCCGCCGCCCGGGAGGCCATCGAGGAATGCGACCGCCGCGAAGCCGCGCGGGACCACACAGTCCGCGACGCGGCCCGTGTCACGGCCGAGGAGCCCGCCCGGGAGTGCGACCGTACGGACGGCGCGGACACGTGGTCGCCCCAAGACGTCACCGAGGTGGACGTCGATCAGGTCGCGGCGGCCGTGCGAAGCGCCGCACAGTCGCCCGCCGAGGCGGACGTGGCCCTGAAGGTATTCAACGAGCTGACGGACGTACGCCTCGGCACGCTGCGGGCCCTGGCCCTGCTGCAACACCACACGGTCCACTTCACGGACGACCGCAGCCAGGCCATCACCGAGTTGTGCACCGCCTCGCAGGCGGCCATCGCGTTCATCCGCGACCTGGCCGCCAGCCACCACCCCGCGTTGAACGACGAAGCGCTGCGGGCGTTCATGGACGAGAGCGAGAAGCTGGGGTGAGCGTGCGCGACGAGGTGAAAGCCCCCAGCCAGCTGGAACAGGACGCGGTCGAGGTCCTGGTGTGGCTGGTGCACAACGCGGGCCGCGAGGTGAGTTACGCCGACATCGCCCGCGGGGTGGGCATCGCGGACGGCAGCCGGCTGCGGCGTGCGCTGCCCAAGGCCCGGGTCGCGGCCTCCTTGATGGGCCACCGCCTGGAGCAGTTCATGACCTCCCGTGACCCGCTGCGGCGCCGCGCGAGCGTGACCCGGCTCAGCCTGTCCGGCCGGGGCGACGAGTTCAGCGCACGCGACGCGGTCTTCTCAACCCGCAAGGCCCTGTCCGCGATGAGCGACATGGAACGGTCCTGCACCTTCGAGGCCCACAACGCCCACGGCATCGCGCCGCAGGCGTTCGGGCAGATGGCCACGACGGTCGGCGGCTGCATCGCGGCCGTCAGCGGCGTGGAGGAACTCGGCCAGCAGGTGTACCGGCAGCAAGGAAAGATCAACACGCAGGCCCAGCGGATCGCCGACCTCGAAGCCCAGCTGGCCGAGGTGTCCACGCAGACGTCCTCCGCCACCTCCTAATGATGTTGTCAAGCCGCGGCCGTGACGGAGAGGTTGCTTTGGTAGCACTTTCCGTCACGAATGAGGGCCCACAGAACGTTCACGCGTCGGCGGGCCAGGGCCAGGACGGCCTGGGTGTGCCGCTTGCCTTCGGCGCGTTTGCGTTCGTAGAAGCGGCGCGACTGGTCGCAGTTGCGGATGCTGATCAGCGCGGAGGTGTAGAAGACCCGTTGCAGCCCGCGGTGGTAGCGCCTGGGGCGGTGCAGGTTGCCACTGATGTTGCCGGAATCCCGGGGGACGGGTGCGACGCCGGCGAGGCTGGCCAGGCGGTCGGCCGTGCCGTATCGACTCATATCCCCGGCGGTGGCCGCGAGGAACTCGGCGCCCAGCAGGGGGCCGATACCGGGCATGCTGGAGATCACCTCGGCGAGCTCGTGGTCGCGAAACCGGGCCGCAATGAGCTTGTCGATCTCGGTGATCTGCTCGTTGAGGCCCATCACCTCCCTGGCCAGGGTGTGGATCACCTGCGCGGTGACCTTCTCCCCGGGAACGGCGGTGTGCTGGCGCTCGGCGGCCTCCAGCGCGGCCTCGGCCAGGGCTTCGGGACTTCGCACGCTGCGATTACGCAGCCAGGTCACCAGCCGTTTCCCGCCAGTCCTACGCAGGGCGGCCGGGGTCTGGTAGCCGGTCAGCAGGATCAGCGGTCCGACGTTGCCCAGGTCAAGGGCTCGCTCCAAGGCCGGGAAGATGCTGGTGAGTTGGCCGCGAAGCCGGTTGATCCGGCGAGTGCGGTCGGCATTCAGGTCGGCCCGGCGGTTGGTGAGGACCCGCAGCTCGATGGCGCGCTCATCATCCGGCCGCAGGACGGTCAGGTCCCGGCGCATCCGGGCCTGGTCGGCGATGACGGTGGCGTCTTTGGCGTCGGTCTTGCCCATGCCCCGGTAGCCGGCCGAGGCCCGGTTGACCGCGAGGCCGGGTATGTAGACGAGGTGCTGGTTGTGATTGAGCAGCACACTGATCCACAAGGCGGCCATGCCGTCGGCGACGTCGACCGCCCAGACCACGTCCTCGTCGAGGGCCAGCACGTCGGCGAGCAGGGCCAGCAACTCCGGCTCGTCGTTCAGCACACGGCGCGACAGCAGTCGCTTGCCTTCGGCGTCCAGGACCACGCAGTGGTGATGGGTCTTGCCGATATCCGTACCCGCCCAGATCTGGGCCACCAGTTCCTCCGGTCGTTGGATGGTGCGCTGTTCCCCCGAACGACCTCGCCGGCGTGGTCCTACTCAGCGATCCGCTCGAAAGCGTTCGCAGCTCCTAATCAGCGGCCGAGTCGTCGTGAGACGCCGGGCGGCCAGGTGGCTAGAACCATCAAGGGCAACCGCATGAAAGCCATACCCGGCGTCTCTGGGTCTCTGGACCTTACGACGGCCCGTCCAACCCACGAACAAGGTAGGACCGCATGACCCGCTGCGGCGGCCGGCACCGGGTTCATCCCGGTGCCGGCCGCCGTCTCATGTCGGGCGGTTGACCTGCCGCAGGAGCCGCTTGCCCGCCTCGCGGGCGGCCACCAGGTCGTCCTCGGACTCGGTGAGCTGGCGTCGCAGGGCGTCCCGTTCGCCGCGTGCCTCGTCGCGCTCGGCCACGAGCTGTTCCACCGCGGTCAGGAGCTCGCCCACGCGTTCGGTCAGCTCCTTGGTGCCCGCCTGGTCCAGTTGCGCGCCCAGACCGCGCTGCACTGCCTTCTTCAGGCGGTCACGTTCCTCGCGCAGGGCCTTGTTGTCGGCTCGAAGCAGTTCGAGGTCGGTGGCCAGGCTCGCCGAAGACGCCTGCCCCCCGGCCTGCCGGGTGCGGCGCCCGGTCTTGGACTGGCCCGCGATGGCGGCCTCGATGTGCTCGCGCATGCCCGCGGAGTACACCAGCCAGTTGGAGACCCCGGCGGTGCGGGCGACGCCGAGGAAGGTGACCGTCTCGCCGCGGGCCCGCATCGCGTCCAGGGTGCTGAGGACTTTGGCGCGTTTGGCGGCACTGTCCTTCTTGCGGGACTCGCGCAGTACGTCGCCGGGCGTGCGCTTGGCCGGCGTCACGCGCTCTCCCCATCGCGGGCGGCCGGGAAGACGGGCATGGGCAGCGAGACGGACCCCGTGCCCGCCACAGCCCGCACCTTGCGCAGGACGGCGGCGGCCTCCTCGATCTCGCCCCGCTCGTCCACTCCCATCGCCTCCATCAGTGACCGCATCGTGGCCACGACCCCCTGGAAGGAACCGATCTGGTCATCAAGGTTACGGACCACGAAGGGATCCACGTCCATCATCACCGCCATCTCGCGGTCGGCCTTCAACGTGCGGACGTGGTCCTCGATGGCGGGCAGATAGGACGGGTCGGGGCGGTAGGAGGGGCAGGCGGCGCACTGGAAGCGGATCGGGCAGGCCTTGCCGCCGGCCTTCACGTTGGAGGGCTCCGTGCAGTTGCCGAACGGCGTCCCCACCGACCGCGCCTGATAGGCCGTGGCCGAGGCCATCGGGGCGGCCCGCCCGACCCGGTCCACGGTGTGCAAGCGCATCACATTGACCGCCGCCCGCTTCCGCTTGAGCGAGACCTTGTAATAGCCCTGCGTCGTCGCCATCGACCGATGATCCATCAAATCCCGCAGCACATCAGGCGGGATCCCGGCGTCCGCGTGCCGCTGGCAGAAGGAATGCCGCAGCGCGTACGGGAAGATCAGCGACCGGTCGAAGGGCAGTCGCTCCCCGTCCGGGCCCAGCTCCTCGGCCAGGACGACCGGGACACGGTCGGCCCAGGACCGGATGAAGCCCGCCACCTGCTCGGACACCAGGTGGCGGACGATCCCGTTCTCCCCGGTCGGGGGGAAGAGGAACGCGGCACTGCCGGTGGGCAGATCGAGCGATTCGCGCACCGTGAGCCATGCCTTGACGCCCTGGGCACTCTCGGCGGTGATGGGCAGTCTGCGGCCGTTGCGACGGCCCTTGCGGTTGTCCCAGATCAGCGACCAGTCTCCGTCCTCGTACTCCAGGCACGTGGTCCGCAGCTGGGCGATCTCATACGGGCGGCGGCCGGTGTCCCGCAGCAGTTCGTAGACGGTGGTGGCCATGGCGTTGATCTGGGCGGCGGTCATCCTGCCGTAGGTGATGCCCTCACCCAACAGGTGTGTGTGCGAGTCGAGTTGGGCGATGACCGACTCGGGCAGGGCCCGGCCCGCCTCGTCCTCAGCGGTTTCCTCGCGCTTGATGACATGGCTGCTGTGCCGGGCGAAGCCGGCGGACATGCCGTCCAGGTGGCCGGCGGCCCGGCTGTAGTCGAGGACCTTGAAGAAGCAGGACAGCAGGCCGCTCTGGGCCGTGGACGACATGGGGCCGGTGCCGTCCAGCTTGAACAGGTGGCGGAAGGTGTCGACCACGGCGTTCATGTCCGCGAACGACAACGCGGCGGGATCCCGGCCGCCGCCGGGCTGCATGTCCAGCGCCCGGGCGGCGGCCTGGCAGGCCCGGTTGCCCCGGCGCACTTCCGCCGTTGTCGGCTTCGTCTCGCTGATCCAGGACACCAGGATGTTCCGCAGCCAGGGCTGCCGCAGCGCGGACACGTCCACATCACCGGGCCGGTACGTCCGCCCGCCCCGCACGGCCCGCACCCCCAGTTCGGACAGGTCTAGCACCGGCCGCGTCGCCGGGTCGACGCCCTGAAACCGGTCGAACGCGCCGGTGACGATGCGGTGGCTCTCACGCACCAGCGCGTCCACGTTCGCCTGGGTCTTGCGCGGCAGCCGGCCGCCGGACGCGGTCGCGAGGCACTCCACCGCGTCCGCCAGGTGGGCGACCGCCTGACGCACGGCCAACGGGTCGATCTTCTGGCCCCGCCCGTCGCGCTGCTGGAGCGCGTAGAGCATCTCCAGACGCGCCACCGGATGCAAGGGCGCGAGCGAGAACTGGTGGAAGTTCAGGAACGGGGCCTGCCGTTCCAGCCACGCGGAGTCCACCGCCGGTCCGGGTACCGCCCGAGGCAGGCCGGCCAGGTGCTTGTTCCAGCGTCGGGTGTGCAAGGAGCACAGCCCGCGGGTCGCCCGCGCGTCGTAGCGACAGCCGCCCACCGAGCACGCCGGAGCCGGACCGTACGGCTTCTGGCGGGCGACCCACACGCCCAGCTCGGTGCCGGGCGTACGCAGCATGTCCTCGCGGCGGAGCGAGGAATGCGCATTGCACAGCCCCCACAGAACCGACTCCCGCGGGCATTCGCCAACAGCGCACCGGGCCAGTTGCCCGGCGATCACCCGGTTGCGCTCCGGAACGAAGACCGCCTTGAACTCCTTCACCCCCAGTGGGCTGGCCTTCAGCGCCTTCTCACACGTGGTGCACAGGCCACGGGTCCGGGCCATGCTCGCGCAGGCCGCCGTCCCGCACCGGTAGACCACCGTGCCCGGATTATCGACGTCCCCGGTGAACAGCCCCGCGAGGCCGTCCCACTCCTTCGGCCGCCAGGCAGAGTCGATCTGCCCGGCCAGCCACGCCGTCCACCCCCGGAGCACCTCGGGCCCCATCCCGGCCCCGGCGGCCTCCGGAGAGGCGGGGCGGGGCTGGCGCAGGGGTACGACCTTGCCCATCGCCGTCACTGGCGGGCTTCCTTCCGCTTGGCTGCCACCAATTCGACGGCATCGCGCTTGTCCTGGTCCGTGGTGTGGGTGTACGGGTCCATCGAGGACGGCGAGACGTGACCGGCCATGTCCTGGCACACATCCCGTGCCACTCCCGAGCGCACCCAGCGCGTGATCGCGGAGTGCCGCAGCATGTGCGGACGGGCCCGGAATCCGGCGCGTTCGGCAAGCCGCTTGAACAGCTCGTATGTGCTCGGGTACTTCATCGGCTCGCCCAGCGGGGCGCGGAAAAGATTGACGAACACCATGTCGCAGGCGACGGCCTCAGCCACCTCGTCCCGCTCGTACCGGTACTCCGCGTACGCCCCGACGGTGTCGGCCTCGACCGGAATCCAGCGCGGCTCCGGGGACTTGGCGTAGGCGTCGTTGCTGTTGCGCCGCCGCCGTACGTGCACGTGCGGCCCCTCGACCCGGCACCCCAGCGAGGTGGAGTCGGGCAGGAAGTGCATGTCCTCCCGCCGCAGCCCCAGCGCCTCGCCGATCCGCATCCCGGTGACCGCCAGCAGCGAGACGAGGAACCGGTCACGGGCATGCGTGGTGAAGCCGATCAAGCGATGGATCTCGTCGTCCGACAGCCACTCGTAACCCGGCACCGCCACCCGGAACTTGATCCTCCGGCCCTTCACGTTCCGGTTCTGGCCGTCCTCGCCCGCATCGAAGCCGGGAGGCGTGTAGTGGAGGTACTTCGGCTGGATCAGCTGACTGACGACCGTCACGGGCACCCAGCCCTGCAAGGAGCACCAGGTCAGCAGCTCGCCGACAGTCCCCATGATCGCGTTGGCCGTTCTCTCCTCACGGTAGCGGGCCTCCGTTGCCACCCTGCGGCCCTTCGGAGGCAACGGCTCATCGACCAGCCACCGCATCATGGCCAGGAGTTGAGGCAGGCTCGGCCGCGTCCAGTCGACGCCGTGGTCCGCGCAGTACGTCAGATACAGGGCGA
This sequence comes from Streptomyces sp. A5-4, assembly GCF_051131715.1. Lineage (NCBI taxonomy): Bacteria > Bacillati > Actinomycetota > Actinomycetes > Kitasatosporales > Streptomycetaceae > Streptomyces > Streptomyces sp. A5-4. Next base: position 4,477,304 of record NZ_CP178591.1, read on the forward strand.
TACGGCCCGCATACGTCCGCTCGGTGTTGAACGAACGGCCAGCACCCCGAAGCCCGACCAAGTACGCGCACGCCTCGCTATGCAACTCGAAGGACTCATTGACGACGACCCTGGACGTGGTGCCGTCCGCAGAGACCGCACGTTCTGAACGGTAGCGCCGGCCTGGAGAGGTGGATGAGATCAATGTGCCTTGAACCCCTTGGATACTGTGAAGGCAAGTAGGAATAACTCCACTTGCCTCACATCACAGAACAAGATCAGTTACCCAAGATAACGATCGCGGCCTGTGCCTTCGCGGCGGTGCTCTACAAAGTCGTCACGAGCGATGTGGTGAAGGCGGCCCTGGAGTCGGTGGTCGGGAGGGCGCTCAATGTGCCGTTCTGAGACCGAGCCGAGGCCCTGCCGGGACGGGGGCGCATGGGCGGACAAGGCCGGCTGGAAAGGGCACGCGCGGGCTGACGCTGGCTATGTGACGGCCGAGGCGGCCGTGGTGGTGCCGACGCTGGTGCTGTTCACCATGGCGCTCGTCTGGGCGCTGATGGCGACTTCGGCGCAGATCCAGTGCGTGGACGCGGCGAGGGCCGGGGCGCGGGCGGTCGCCCGGCAGGAGCCGCAGGGCGCGTCGGTGGCGGCGGCCAGGCAGGCGGCGCCGCGCGGGGCGGTCGTCACGATCGACAGGGAGGGCGATCAGGTGCGGGTGGCGGTGGAAGCACCCGCACCGGGCCTCGGCGGGCTGTCGCTGAGGCTGCGTGCGGAAGCGGTCGCGCTGGCCGAGGAGACCGTGGGGGTGGCGGCGTGAGGAGCCCCCGAGGGGACGGTGGGAGGTGCGGGGCGACGGGCGGGGATGTGGTCGACGGCGCTGGGCCGGGGCCCGCTGGGCAAGGGGGCGCCGGGGGCGGCAGCCGGATACGGGATGGGGGTGATCGGGGGTCGGCCACGGTGTGGGCGGTTGTGGCCGTCGCCGTGCTCGGTGTGGTCTTCGCGGGGGTGCTGGCCGTGGGGCAGGCGACGCTGGCCCGTCACCGGGCGGGCGGCGCCGCGGACCTGGCGGCCCTGGCGGCGGCCGGGCAGTGGATACACGGGCAGACCGCGGCCTGCGGCGAGGCGGCGGGCGTGGCAGCCGCTCAGGAAGCCCGTCTGGTGCGCTGTGTGGTGCGTGGGGAGATCTCCGACGTGACGGCGGAGGTGGGCGTGGGGCCGTACAGCGTGGCGGTCAGGGCCCGCGCGGGCCCTGCGGGCCCCGTGGCTGCCGACCTCACTCCGGAGGCGCCTCAGGGGCCTGCAGTGGCTCCGACGGGGCCCCGGCACCCCGCCGTCGCTTCGGAACGCCGGCCGGGCCCCGCGCGTCCGGCGTTCCCGCCGGGTCCCGCTCCTCAGAGCCCTCCGGAGGCCCCGCCGAGTCCCGCGTCTCCGGAGTTACCCGCCCTACCGAGGCATCCGGCCCCTTCGCCGGACCCCGCCCCGAGGGCGCAGCCACGGCGCCCCGCACGTCCGGCACCTCTGACGCTCCCGGCGCTCCCGGCACCTCCGAGGAACCCGGCGCTCCTGGCTCCCCCGATCCATCCAGTGCACCCGGCCCGCCCGCCGGGGCCCGCCCCACGGGCGCAGCCACGGCGCCCGGCACCTCTGGCACCTCTGGCACCTCCGGGGCGCCGGGTGCATCGGCGATGAGGGTGGTGAGCAGGCGGACCGCGGCGCGCTTGTTCAGGGGGTCGTTGCCGTTGCCGCATTTCGGGGACTGGATGCAGGAGGGGCAGCCCGCCTCGCACTCGCAGGAGGCGATCGCTTCGCGGGTGGCGGTCAGCCACTCGCGGGCGGTGTGGAAGGCCCGCTCGGCGAAGCCCGCGCCGCCGGGGTGGCCGTCGTACACGAAGACCGTCGGCAGCAGGGTGTCCGGGTGGAGCGGGACGGAGACGCCGCCGATGTCCCAGCGGTCGCAGGTGGCGAAGAGGGGGAGCATCCCGATGGAGGCGTGTTCGGCGGCGTGCAGTGCTCCGCCCAGGTGCTCCGGGTTGACGCGGGCGGCGTCGAGCTGGTCCTGGGTGACGGTCCACCACACCGCACGGGTGCGCAGGGTGCGGGGAGGGAGGTCGAGCTTGGTCTCACCGAGCACTTCGCCGGTGATGAGTTTGCGGCGCAGGAAGGAGACGACCTGGTTGGTGACTTCGACGGAGCCGTAGCAGAGCCGTCCCGCTCCCCAGGGGATTTCGGTTTCGGTCTCCAGGACGGCGATGGCGGTGGTGTCTCGTGCGGTCGTGGAGTACGGCGGGTTGGCCTCCTCGACCAGGGCGACGGCGCCGTGGGGGTCGTCCAGGTCCAGGTGCTTCACCAGGTAGGTGCGGCCCTGGTGGAGATGGACGGCGCCGTCGTGGACGGAGGTGTGCGCGGCGGACGCGTCGACCGTGCCCAGCAGCCGGCCGGTCTCCGCCTCGACGATCTGGACGGGACGGCCGCTCTCGCCCCGGATGTCTGTGAGGTCGACGGCCCGTTCGCGGCGGGTCCAGTACCAGGACTTGCCGCGGCGGCGCAGCAGGGCGGCGGCCTCCAGCTGCGGCATGAGCTCGGCGGTGGCCGGGCCGAAGAGGTCCAGGTCGGCTTCGGTGAGCGGGAGCTCGGAGGCGGCGGCGCACAGGTGGGGGGCGAGGACGTAGGGGTTGTCCGGGTCGAGGACGGTGGATTCCACCGGCTGCCGGAACAGCGCCTCGGGGTGGTGGACGAGGTAGGTGTCCAGGGGGTCGTCGCGGGCGACGAGGATCGCCAGGGCGCCCTCGCCCGAGCGCCCGGCCCGCCCCGCCTGCTGCCAGAGCGAGGCGCGGGTGCCGGGGTATCCGGCGATGATCACGGCGTCCAGGCCCGAGACGTCGATGCCGAGTTCGAGGGCGGTGGTCGCGGCGAGGCCGAGGAGCTGGCCGGAGTGCAGGGCGCGTTCCAGGGCGCGGCGCTCCTCGGGGAGGTAGCCGCCGCGGTAGGCGGCGACGCGTCCCGGGAGCGAGCGGTCCACCGCGGCCAGGCGTTCCTGGGCGATGAGGGCGACGAGCTCGGCGCCGCGCCGGGAGCGTACGAAAGCCACGGATCGCACGCCCTGCACGGTCAGGTCGGTGAGCAGGTCCGCGGTCTCTGCCGTGGCGGTACGTCGTACCGGCGCGCCCTTCTCGCCGTGCAGTTCGGTGAGTGGCGGTTCCCAGAGGGCGAAGACCAGCTCGCCCCTCGGGGAGGCGTCGTCGGAGACCTCTTGGACGGGGAGGCCGGTGAGCCGGCCCGCGGCGACGGCGGGTTCCGCGGAGGTGGCGGAGGCGAGGAGGAAGACGGGATTCGCGCCGTAGCGGGCGCACAGGCGGCGCAGCCGGCGCAGGACCTGGGCGACGTGCGAGCCGAAGACGCCGCGGTAGGTGTGGCACTCGTCGATGACGACGAAGCGCAGGGCGCGCAGGAAGGAGGCCCAGCGGGGGTGGGAGGGGAGTATCCCGCGGTGCAGCATGTCCGGGTTGGTCAGGACGTAGTTGGCGTACTGACGTACCCATTCGCGCTCTTCGACGGGGGTGTCGCCGTCGTAGACCGCGGGGCGTACGGCTTTGCCGAGGGGGGTCGCGAGGGCCTTCACGGCGCGGCGCTGGTCCGCGGCGAGGGCTTTGGTCGGGGCGAGGTACAGGGCGGTGGTGCCGCGCCCGTTGGGGGCCTCGGAGCCGTCGAGGAGGGCGGACAGGACGGGGGCGAGGTAGGCCAGGGACTTGCCCGACGCGGTCCCGGTGGCGATGACGACGGATTCGCCGTCCAGGGCGTGCTCGGCGGCGTCCGCCTGGTGTGTCCAGGGATGTTCGATCCCGGCGGACTGGATGGCCGCGACAACTTCCGCACGGATGCGGTCGGGCCAGACTGCATGACGACCCGCTCTCGGGGGCAAGTGCTCCGTATGAGTGATGCGCGTGTCCCGGCTCCCGCCTGCGGCGAGCCGGTCGAGGACCGTACGGGGGGAGGGGCGCGGGCCCGTGCTCTCCGGCGGTCGACTGGGGTGGTGTTTCTTGGCCATCGGCATCGAGTGTGTCACCGGCATGAAGGACAATGGTCCCAAGGCGTCGTACATGCCTGCTGGTAAGTGATTGAATGCCATCGCGGCTGGCGTTCCGTCCTCTGGCTCCGCCGGGGAGACCTCAGGGGGGCGGCCGCTCGATAGCAAGGTGCTGGAGGATCCGTGGACCTGTCCCTGTCGACTCGCAATGTTTCCGGACCTGGTGGCGACCGTACGGTCGTCGAGGTCGGTGGCGAGATTGATGTGTATACCGCGCCCAAGCTGCGCGAGCAGTTGGTCGAGTTGGTGAACGACGGCAGTTATCACCTGGTTGTCGACATGGAGGGCGTGGACTTCCTCGACTCCACCGGGCTCGGCGTGCTCGTGGGTGGCTTGAAGCGAGTGCGTGCCCATGAGGGCTCGCTGCGCCTGGTCTGCAACCAGGAGCGCATTTTGAAGATCTTCCGAATCACCGGTCTGACCAAGGTGTTCCCCATCCACACCTCGGTCGACGAAGCCGTCGCAGCTACAGACTGACGGTTTCCGGCAGGACCCGGAAGAAAAGGCAGGGGTACCGGGCTGATGGCCCGGGCCCTTGCGAAGCACGCTCGTACGTCCGAGGGGGATCGCATGGCCACCGTTGAACTCCGCTTCAGCGCCCAGCCCGAGCACGTCAGGACGGCACGTCTTGTGGCGGCTGCTGTGGCGCGCAGGGCCGGGGTGGATGAGGCGGTGCTGGACGAAGTCCGCCTCGCGGTCGGCGAAGCGTGCTCCCGTGCGGTGGGACTCCATCGCAGTAATGGCATCTCGGCTCCGGTCCGGGTCGTGCTGACCGAGGAGGAGAAGGCGTTCTCCATCGAGGTCGGGGACGAGGTGCCCGCTTCGGGCGGCGCTGCTGCTTCCGGGGATGTTCCCGGGGCGGGCGGCGCTGCCGGTCCGGAGGGTTCCGGCGTCGGTTCCGACGTCGAATCCGACGGTGAGGACGAGATGGGGTTGGCGGTCATCAGTGGACTTGTCGACGATGTGGAGGTCACCTCGGACGAGTCCGGTGGTGTCATCCGCATGACGTGGCCGAAGACACCGGCGATCGTACTTCCCTGATCTCGCCTCTCCGCCACGCTTGATCAATTCCGTTATTCTCTTCCGTGAGGCCCTGCTGAGCAGGGCCTTTTTTCTTTTTCTGGATCTTCGCCCCTCTTTTTGGATCTTCGCAGGTAGATCATTCCGGAATCATGAATGCGTTGGCCCCGTTACCGTCTTCGGAGGGTTTTCGGGAAGACGATCATTTGCTGATGAGCAACCGAAGGTCAATTCGGATTGCGGCACCCTGTTTTGATCAGGTTCCGCTACCTACAATCCGTCCACATCTTGAGCTCTGAGCGTCAAGGAGGACGAATGGCGGGGCTCTTCACCTCACATCAGCTAGATCACCCCTCAACTCTCGCGGCAGCGGTGCTGACCGACGGGAACCGGATCATCGTGATCGTCATCGCCGTGGTGGCACTGACGGCACTGGTCGTGGCCCAGGTGCTGACACGCCAGGTGCTGGCGGCCGGCGAGGGCACCGACAAGATGAAGGAAATCGCGGCAGCCGTGCAGGAGGGCGCGAATGCCTATCTTGCCCGGCAGTTGCGCACCCTCGGCATTTTCGCCGTCGCGGTGTTCTTTCTGCTCTTGCTGCTCCCGGCCGACAACTGGTCGCAGCGTGCCGGACGTTCGGTGTTCTTCCTGGTCGGTGCCGGTTTCTCGGCGGCGACCGGTTACATCGGAATGCGTCTCGCCGTACGAAGCAATGTGCGTGTGGCAGCCGCCGCGCGTGAAGCCACTCCGGCGGAGGGCGAGCCGGAAAAGGATCTGACGGCGGTTTCGCACAAAGCGATGAAGATCGCTTTTCGTACGGGCGGCGTGGTCGGCATGTTCACGGTGGGCCTCGGCCTGCTCGGTGCCTCCTGCGTGGTCCTCGTCTACGCGGCCGACGCGCCCAAGGTGCTGGAGGGCTTCGGGCTCGGCGCCGCACTCATCGCGATGTTCATGAGGGTCGGCGGCGGCATCTTCACCAAGGCCGCCGACGTCGGCGCCGACCTGGTCGGCAAGGTCGAACAGGGCATTCCGGAGGATGATCCGCGCAATGCCGCGACCATCGCCGACAATGTGGGCGACAACGTCGGCGACTGCGCGGGCATGGCGGCCGACCTGTTCGAGTCGTACGCGGTGACGCTCGTCGCCGCGCTCATCCTGGGCAAGGTGGCCTTCGGCGACGCCGGTCTGGCGTTCCCGCTGATCGTCCCGGCGATCGGCGTGCTCACCGCGATGATCGGCATCTTCGCGGTCGCCCCGCGGCGCAGCGACCGCAGCGGCATGACCGCGATCAACCGCGGATTCTTCATCTCCGCGGCGGTCTCCCTGGTCCTGGTGGCGGTGGCCGTCTTCGTCTACCTGCCGTCCTCGTACGCCGAACTGGACGGCGTCACCGACGCCGTCGTCCAGGCGCACAGCGGTGATCCACGGGTGTTCGCACTCGTCGCCGTCGCCATCGGCATCGTGCTGGCCGCGCTGATCCAGCAGCTCACCGGGTACTTCACCGAGACAACCCGGCGGCCCGTCCGGGACATCGGCAAATCGTCGCTCACCGGCCCGGCCACCGTCGTACTCGCCGGGGTCGCCATCGGCCTGGAATCCGCTGTTTACACCGCGCTGTTGATCGGCCTGGGCGTGTACGGGGCGTTCCTGCTCGGCGGGACGTCGGTCATGCTCGCCCTCTTCGCGGTGGCCCTGGCCGGCACCGGGCTGCTCACCACCGTCGGTGTCATCGTCGCCATGGACACCTTCGGCCCGGTGTCCGACAACGCCCAGGGCATCGCGGAGATGTCCGGGGACGTGCAGGGCGCGGGCGCGCAGGTGCTCACCGACCTGGACGCCGTCGGCAACACGACCAAGGCCATCACCAAGGGCATCGCCATCGCCACCGCCGTGCTGGCGGCGGCGGCGCTCTTCGGCTCATACAAGGACGCCATCGCGACGGCGCGCGACGAGGTCGGCGCCAGAGCCGGCGAGCTGGGCCTGCAGATGGACATCTCGCAGCCCAACAACCTCGTCGGGCTGATGCTGGGCGCCGCGGTCGTCTTCCTCTTCTCGGGGCTGGCGATCAGCGCGGTGTCCCGGTCGGCGGGCGCGGTGGTCTACGAGGTGCGGCGGCAGTTCCGCGAGCACCCCGGGATCATGGACTACACGGAGAAACCCGAGTACGGCCGCGTCGTCGACATCTGCACCAAGGACGCGCTGCGCGAGCTGACCACACCGGGTCTGCTCGCCGTGCTGACGCCGATCGCGGTCGGTTTCTCGCTCGGCGTCGGCGCGCTCGGTTCGTTCCTCGCGGGCGCCATCGGCACCGGCACGCTGATGGCCGTCTTCCTCGCCAACTCGGGCGGCGCGTGGGACAACGCGAAGAAACTCGTCGAGGACGGTCATCACGGCGGCAAGGGCAGCGACGCCCACGCCGCGACCGTCATCGGCGACACGGTCGGCGACCCGTTCAAGGACACCGCGGGTCCGGCGATCAACCCGCTGCTGAAGGTGATGAACCTGGTGGCGCTGCTCATCGCCCCCGCGGTCGTCCAATTCAGTTACGGCGACGACGCCAGCGCCGTGCTGCGGGCGCTGGTGGCGACCGTCGCCATCGTCGTCATCGTCGGTGCGGTGTACATCTCCAAGCGGCGCGGAATCGCCGTGGGTGACGACGACAACTCCGGCAGCGGACCGGGGCGGGTGCCCAAGCCCGCGGACCCCCCGGTGGCTTCCTCCAGGGCGGTCTCGTAACACCGGCGACCACACCGGTAACACCTGCTCAAAAAGTGGGCGGGCGGCGCGCTTTGGCGCGGCGCCCGCCCACTTCCGCGCCGACGGTGGCCGCCGAGTGGCGTCGTGAGTTGTCTCTCCCTTGGTGCAAATGGCTTCAATACATGATGAAACGGACGTACGGCATGCGGTTGTAGCCCGTTCGGCGTGTATGTTCCGGGGCCGAGAGCCTTGGAAGGGACCCATCCGGTGAACAAGAAGCTTGCGGCCGCGCTGTCCGGCGGTGCGGTACTGACAATGGCACTGTCCGGCTGCAGCAGTGACGACAGTGACGACAAGGTGAACGACTGGGCGAAGTCGGTCTGCGACCAGGTGCAGCCCCAGTTGAAGAAGATCTCGGACGCGAACACCTCGATCCAGAAGCAGACCGCGGACAACAGCAAGCCCGCGGACGTCCAGAAGACGGACTCCGCTGCCTTCCAGCAGATTTCGGACGCCTACAAGGCGATGGGCGGCGCCGTGGACAAGGCGGGCGCCCCGCCCGTCGACGGGGGCGACAAGACGCAGCAGGAGGCGGCCAAGGAGCTCAACGCCTCCTCGGCGTCCTACGCCGGTCTGAAGAAGAAGGTCGACGCGCTCGACACCAAGGACCAGGCGAAGTTCGCGGACGGCCTCAAGGGCATCGCGGACGAGCTGAACAAGATCAGCAAGAGTGGCGACGACGCACTGCAGAAGCTCCAGTCCGGCGAAGTCGGCACCGCGATGTCGAAGCAGCCCGGTTGCCGGAAGGCCGGCGCGTCCTCGCAGCCCGCCAAGGCGTAGCCGCGGAGTCGTACGGCGCGTGCCATGACGGCGTGCGCCGGCCGCCACGACGGCGTGCGCCACGGCGTGCTTCACGGCACGCACACAAAGTGGCCGCGTGGCCCGGTATCCCCGAGAGGGTGCCGGGCCGCGCGGCTTTTGTCGGCGCCAGCGGTGACAATGGGCGGGTGAGTAAGCCCAGCCTTCCCGCGCCCGAGAGCTCCGCCCGCCTCCGAGAGGCGCTCATCGCCGCCTCCTTCACCGCCGACGGGCTGCTCGACCTGCTCGGCGCGCCCGCGTACGCCGCCCTGGCGCGCAGCGAGACCGTGCCCGCGCTGCGGGCCACCCGGGGTGACAGCCCGCTCGAAACGCTCGTCAGGCTCTTCCTGCTCCAGCAGCCGGTGCCGCCCGCCCTGGCCGGCGCCGCGCTGCCCCTGGAGCAGTGCCTGGCCGACGGCTGGCTGGTGCGCGAGGCCGACGGCGCGCGGGACGGCGTGCTGGCCACCGTGGACGTACGGCCGTACGGCGGGGACGAGGGCCAGGACTGGTTCATCGTCTCCGACCTCGGCCGCGCGGTCGGCGGCGCCGGAGGCGCGGGGACCCGTGACGAAGGCGTGGTCCTCGGGGTCGGCGGCGCGTCCACCACGCTCGCCGGAATCACCGTCCGTACACCCGTCTCCAGCGCCCTGGACCTCGGCACGGGATCCGGCATCCAGGCGTTGCACGCCGCGCAGCACGCCACCCGGGTCACCGCCACCGACCTGAACCCGCGCGCCCTGCACTTCACCCGGCTCACCCTGGCGCTCTCCGGGGCGCCCGGGGCCGATCTGCGGGAGGGCTCGCTGTACGACCCGGTGGGCGAGGACACGTACGACCTGATCGTGTCCAACCCGCCCTTCGTGATCTCGCCGGGCGCCCGGCTGACGTACCGCGACGGCGGGATGGGCGGGGACGATCTGTGCCGCACGCTCGTTCAGCAGGCGGGGGAGCGGCTGAACGAGGGGGGATACGCGCAGTTCCTCGCCAACTGGCAGCACGTGGAGGGCGAGGACTGGCAGGAGCGGCTGCGGTCCTGGGTGCCGCGCGGGTGCGACGCGTGGATCGTGCAGCGCGATGTGCAGGACATCACGCAGTACGCCGAATTGTGGCTGCGCGACGGCGGTGACCACCGCACCGACCCGGCCCAGTACGCGGCGCGCTACGAGGCCTGGCTCGACGAGTTCGAGGCCCGCAAGACCAAGGGTGTCGGCTTCGGTTGGATCGCGCTGCGCAAGTCCGGGGCCGAGGTCCCGTCAATCACGATCGAGGAGTGGCCGCACCCCGTCGAGCAGCCCCTCGGCCCGGTCGTGCGGGCCCACTTCGAGCGCCAGGACTATCTGCGCACCCACGACGACGCGGCCCTGCTCGCCGACCACTTCAAGCTCGCGGACGAGGTCGTCCAGGAGCAGATCGGGCTGCCGGGCGCCGAGGACCCGGAGTACGTGGTGCTGCGTCAGAACCGCGGCATGCGACGCGCGACGAAGGTGGACACGGTCGGCGCGGGCTTCGCGGGGGTCTCGGACGGCTCGCTGAGCGCCGGCCGCATCCTCGACGCCATCGGCCAACTCCTCGGCGAGGACCCGGTGCTGCTGCGCGACCGTACGCCTGAAGCGATCAGGCTGCTGGTCGAGCAGGGCTTCCTCGAACCGCTGGGAAGCACCTTGGGGCCGCTGGGGCACGGAGCGTAGGAGGCAGGGCGCGGGACAGGCTCCTTCGCAGGTCGGCGCGCCGACCTTGTCGGTCCCGGCCCGCGCCGCCGCCGCCCGCTCCCGCACCCCCGCCTGTCGGTCCCGTCCGTCCGTCCACTCCCGATCCCCTGCCCCACTGCCGTGCGCTCGCGTGCCCCCTCGCGCCGCCCTTGCGCCGTTCACCGGCAGTTCGCTCCCCTGACGCCGGGCGGTGGTCCCGGAGTGCCAGCCTCACCGTTCGGGAAACAGAAGCGCTGAGCGGTGAGGGGTGCGGGGATGGAGAACGGACCGGCGATTTTCGCGGGTACGGCGTTTGCCCTGTTCGGGGCCGGTCTGCTGTGGTGGACGGGGGCGCGTGCGCTGCATCGTGCGCCGGTCGCGTACGGAGTGAGCCCTGTGGCCTCCTTCACGCTCGCGGCCCTGTTCGGAGTGGTTTTCGTCGGCCTCGGTGTGTGGTGTTTCGGCCGGATCTGACCGGAAGAGGTCCACACAAGCTCTCCACAGGCTCTCCGAGGGGGCGCCGCAGAACCGGTCGGCCGGTCCGGGCGGCAGGAATGCCGGGAGTCGGGTTACCGTTCGAGTGGCCGTTGCGGGCTTTTACCGTTTGACACGGGGGCGGGTTGTACCGTCACACTCCGCAGCGTCACGTACGGACCACCGAGTGTCGACCGGAGAGAAGAGCCAAGTTGTCCCCGACCAGCGAGACCGCACACGGCGGCCGCCGACTCGTCATCGTCGAGTCGCCCGCCAAGGCGAAGACGATCAAGGGCTACCTCGGCCCCGGTTATATCGTCGAGGCGAGCGTCGGGCACATCCGCGACCTCCCGAACGGCGCCGCCGAGGTGCCCGACAAGTACACCGGCGAGGTGCGCCGCCTGGGCGTCGATGTCGACAATGACTTCCAGCCCATCTACGTCGTCAATGCCGATAAGAAGGCCCAGGTCAGGAAGCTCAAGGAACTCCTCGCGGAGTCCGACGAACTCTTCCTCGCCACCGATGAGGACCGCGAGGGCGAAGCCATCGCGTGGCACCTCCAAGAGGTCCTGAAGCCCAAGGTCCCGGTCCATCGGATGGTCTTCCACGAGATCACCAAGGACGCGATCAAGGCCGCCGTCGCCAACCCGCGCGAGCTCAACAAGCGCATGGTCGACGCCCAGGAAACCCGCAGGATCCTCGACCGTCTCTACGGCTACGAGGTCTCGCCGGTCCTGTGGAAGAAGGTCATGCCGAAGCTTTCGGCAGGCCGCGTCCAGTCGGTCGCCACCCGCCTCGTCGTCGAGCGGGAACGCGAGCGCATCGCGTTTCGTTCTGCTGAGTACTGGGACCTGACCGGCACGTTCTCCACGGGACGCATCGGTGACGCCTCCGATCCGTCCACTCTGGTCGCCCGCCTGACGACGGTCGACGGCAGGCGTATCGCCCAAGGCCGCGACTTCAGCTCCGTGGGCAAGCTCAAGAGTGAGGTCCTGCACCTCGACGAGGCCAACGCGCGAGCGCTGGCCGCCGCCCTCGCCGACACCTCGTTCGCCGTGCGCTCCGTCGAGTCGAAGCCTTACCGCCGCTCGCCGTACGCCCCGTTCCGTACGACGACCCTCCAGCAGGAGGCCTCCCGCAAGTTGGGCTTCGGGGCCAAGGCCACCATGCAGGTCGCGCAGAAGCTGTACGAGAACGGCTTCATCACCTACATGCGTACGGACTCCACGACGCTCTCCGACACCGCGATCTCGGCGGCCCGCGCCCAGGTGACGCAGCTGTACGGCGCCGACTACCTGCCGGAGAAGCCGCGTACGTACGCCAAGAAGGTCAAGAACGCGCAGGAGGCGCACGAGGCGATCCGCCCTTCGGGTGATCGTTTCCGCACGCCTGCCGAGGCCGGCCTCAGCGGTGACCAGTTCCGGCTCTACGAGCTGATCTGGAAGCGCACGGTCGCCTCCCAGATGAAGGACGCCGTCGGCAACAGCGTGACGGTGAAGATCGGCGGCCAGGCCTCCGACGGCCGCAACGCCGAGTTCTCCGCCTCCGGCAAGACGATCACTTTCCACGGCTTCATGAAGGCCTACGTGGAAGGCGCCGACGACCCGAACGCGGAGCTGGACGACCGCGAGCGCAGGCTGCCGCAGGTCGAGCAGGGCGACGCGCTCTCCTCCGAGGAGATCTCGGTCGACGGGCACGCCACCAAGCCGCCGGCCCGCTACACCGAGGCCTCGCTGGTCAAGGAGCTCGAAGAGCGCGAGATCGGCCGCCCGTCGACGTACGCCTCGATTCTCGGCACGATCCTCGACCGCGGTTACGTCTTCAAGAAGGGCACGGCCCTCGTGCCGTCCTTCCTTTCGTTCGCCGTGGTCAACCTGCTGGAGACACACTTCGGCCGGCTCGTCGACTACGACTTCACGGCGCGGATGGAGGACGACCTCGACCGCATCGCGCGCGGTGAGGCCCAGTCCGTTCCGTGGCTGAGGCGTTTCTACTTCGGTGAGGGTGACGGTACGAACGCGGGCGCCGGCGTCGGCGTCGGCGTGGGCGCCGGAGGCGGCGCCGCCACCGCGACCGCCGCTGTCAACGGCGAGGGCGACCACCTCGCCGGTCTCAAGGCGCTCGTCACCGACCTCGGTGCGATCGACGCCCGCGAGATCTCCTCGTTCCCGGTGGGCGACGGCATCGTGCTGCGCGTCGGCCGCTACGGCCCGTACGTGGAGCGCGGCGAGAAGGGCGCGGAGGACCACCAGCGCGCCGACGTGCAGGAAGACCTGGCGCCCGACGAGCTGACCGTCGAGTACGCGGAGGAGCTGCTGGCCAAGCCGAGCGGCGACTTCGAGCTGGGCGCCGACCCGGAGACGGGCCGTCAGATCGTGGCGAAGGACGGGCGCTACGGCCCGTACGTCACGGAGATCTTGCCCGAGGGCACCCCCAAGACCGGCAAGAACGCGATCAAGCCGCGCACGGCATCGCTGTTCAAGTCGATGTCCCTGGACACGGTGACGCTGGCGGACGCGCTCAAGCTGATGTCGCTGCCGCGCGTCGTCGGCGTGGACGCCGAGGGTGTCGAGATCACCGCGCAGAACGGCAGGTACGGCCCGTACCTCAAGAAGGGCACCGACTCGCGCTCCCTGGAGACCGAGGACCAGCTCTTCTCGATCACGCTGGACGAGGCGCTGGCGATCTACGCCCAGCCCAAGCAGCGGGGCCGGGCAGCCGCCAAGCCGCCCCTGCGGGAACTGGGCACCGACCCGGTCAGCGAGCGCCCGGTGGTCGTCAAGGACGGACGCTTCGGTGCGTACGTCACGGACGGCGAGACCAACGCGACGCTGCGGACCGACGACAGTGTCGAGGAGATCACCCCCGAGCGGGGCTACGAGCTCCTCGCCGAGAAGCGCGCCAAGGGCCCGTCGAAGAAGAAGGCCGTGAAGAAGGCGCCGGCCAAGAAGGCCGCCGCGAAGAAGGCGACCACGGCGACGGCGGCGAAGAAGACGGCGGCCAAGAAGACGGCGGCCAAGAAGACGGCGGCGAAGAAGGCCCCGGCCAAGAAGGCGACGGCATCGAAGGCGGCGGCGTCGGAGGCTTCCTCCGACGAGTGAGACGGCTCTCCGCAGACCCGTATGTCCTCCCGTGCCCGGACCGTACGACCGTGCATGCAGACGCATGTTCGGGCGCGGCCTCCGGGGACCGGTGGGCTCCGGATAGGCTGGGCGGATGACGCGAGCCGAGCAGCCAACGGTCGTGAGCCCCACCTCCGACGCACTAGCCGCAGACTCACGCGAGCGAGCCGTACGAGCCCTGTTGCGCATCCCACCGCTCCGGCGGTTGTGGAGCGCGCAGCTCGTCGGCAATATCGGCGATGCCCTCGCCCTCCTCGTGCTTCTGCTGCTGTCGCTTCAGGTGGCGATCTCGGAAGGGTCGTTCGGCGGTGGTTACCGCGGTGCGGCGTTTGCGGTCGCCGCGGTGTTCGGGGCTCGGATCCTTGCCACATTCCTTTTCGGAGCAGTACTCCTGGGCCCGGTCTCCTCACTGACCGCACCCTCGGGACCGCTCGACCGACGCTGGACCATGATCGGTGCGGACGGGCTGCGGCTCGCCCTGTTCGTCGTCGCACCCTTGTGGATCGACTGGACCCCGGACAGGGCCCAGGCACTCCTCCTGATCACCGTCTTCGTCGCGGGCGTCGCCGAGCGCTTCTGGACCGTCTGCAAGGACGGCGCGGCCCCCGCGCTGGTGCCCGGCCCGCCCGCCGAGGGCGCGGCCATACGGCCGTTGCCGGACCACCTCGACGCGCTGCGCCGGCTCTCCCTGCGCACCAGCTTCGTCGCCCTGCCCGCCGCCGGCGCCGTGCTTCTGCTCGCGACGCTGATCGGCAATCTGCTGGGCATCGGCATCGACTGGTTCTCGCTGCACCAGGCGGCCCTCGGCTCGTACGTCGCCGCAGGCCTCTTCGCGGCGTCCGTATCGACGCTGTACTTCCTTGAGCTACCCGGCGTGCAGACGCCCCGCGCGCGCTCCCCGCTGGAGGGTCTGCGCCGCCCCAAGACCGGCACCGGCATCGACCGGGGACGTACGGGAGCGATTCCGCTCACCGTCCTGGCCTGCGCCGCTGTCGCCGGGGCCGTCGCCGCCGCAGCCGCCGTCGCCGTACTGCACGCCATCGACCTGGGCGGTGGCCCTGTCACCTTCGCCCTGCTCTTCCTGGCGCTGACGGGCAGCACGGTCATCGGCATCCGCACGGCGGAGAAGGTACTGCCCACGCTGTCGCGGCGCAGGCTGCTGTCCCTGGCGATCGCCGTCACCGGCGTCGCGCTGCTCGGCATGGGCCTGGTGCCCGACACGGCGACCGTGCTCTTCATCGGCGTGCTCGCCGGATTCTCCGCCGGAGTCGCCGCGAACACCGGGCACACCCTGATAGACCAGGAGACCGAGGACTTCCGGCGGGCGCGTACGACCGAGCACCTGCAGGCCGTCGTGGGTGTCTCCATGGCCCTCGGCGCGGTCGCGGCCCCGCTGCTGGCCGCCGCCATCGGGCCGCGGCGTCTGGCGAGCGGCGAATTCGTCTTCGCACACGGCGGCGCGGCCTTCACCCTGATGCTCATCGGCGCGCTGCTGCTGCCCGTCGCGGCCATCGTCCTCGCCAAGACGGACGACCGGCAGGGCGTGACCCTGCGCCGCGACCTGCGTGAGGCGCTGCGCGGCGGCGACCCGCACCAGGCGCCCGCCGCCACCGGTTTCTTCATCGCCATGGAGGGCGGCGACGGGGCCGGCAAGTCCACCCAGGTGGAAGTGCTCGCCGAGTGGATCCGCAACAAGGGCCACGAGGTGGTCGTCACACGCGAGCCCGGCGCGACGCCCATCGGCAAGCGGCTGCGGTCGATTCTGCTCGACGTGTCGAGCGCCGGTCTGTCGAACCGGGCCGAGGCGTTGCTGTATGCCGCCGACCGCGCCGAGCACGTCGATTCCGTCGTGCGCCCCGCGCTGGAACGCGGCGCCATCGTGATCACCGACCGCTACGTCGACTCGTCCGTGGCCTACCAGGGCGCGGGCCGTGACCTGTCGCCGACCGAGATCGCCCGTATCTCGCGCTGGGCGACCGACGGACTCGTACCGCATCTGACGGTGCTGCTCGATGTGTCCCCGGAGACCGCGCGGGAGCGGTTCACGGAGGCGCCGGACCGACTGGAGTCGGAGCCGCCCGAGTTCCACGCGCGCGTGCGGCACGGTTTCCTGACGCTGGCCGCTGCCGCCCCGGCGCGCTACCTGGTGGTGGACGCCGGCCAGGAGCCGGAGTCGGTCAGCACGGTCGTACGTCACCGTCTCGACCAGCTGCTGCCGCTCTCCGAGGCCGAGGTGAAGGCCCAGGAGGAGGCGCGCAAGGCCGCCGAAGAAGAGGCGCGCCGCAAGGCCGAGGAAGAGGCCGCGCGCAAGGCCGAGGAGGAGCGACTGGAGCGCGAGCGCCAGGAGCAGCTCGCCAAGCTCCGTGCCGAGGAGGAGGCGCGCAAGCGCCGCGAGATCGAAGAGGCGCGGCAGCGCGAGATCGAACGGCAGGCGGAGGAGGACAGGCTGCGCGCCGAGGAGGCCCGCCGACTCGCGGAGGAGGAGCGCCTGCGCCGCGAGGCCGAGGCGAAGGCACGGGCCGCCGAGCAGGACAGGCTGCGCAAGCAGGCCGAGGAAGAGGCCAGGCTCCGGGCCGAGGCGGAGGAGCGCCGCCGCGAGAAGCAGCGCAGGGCGGAAGAGGCGCTGCTGCGGGCGGAGGAGGCGCGTCGCCTCGCGGAGTCGGCAGCGGCGGCATCCGCGGCAGCGGCGACGGCTGCAGCCGCAGCCGAGGCGGCGAAGGCACCGACCCCGCCGCCTGCTCCGGCTCCGGCTCCGGCTCCTGATCTCAGCGACAGCGAGAGGACGCTGACGACGCCGGTCGTCCCGATGCCGGCCGTCCGGGCCGACGACATGACGCTGACCGTGCCGACCCCGCAGCTCGATCTGAGCAAGCAGGAGGCGGCACCTGCGGATGTGACTCCGGCGGACAGGACGCCTGCGGACACGGCCCCGGCCGACTGGGCGCCTGCGGACAAGGCGCCGGAGGGACGTGCGTCGGCGGAGAGTACGCGTGCGGAGAGTGGGCCCGCGGACACGGCCCCGGCCGACCGGGGGCGCT
This sequence comes from Streptomyces sp. A5-4, assembly GCF_051131715.1. NCBI lineage: Bacteria > Bacillati > Actinomycetota > Actinomycetes > Kitasatosporales > Streptomycetaceae > Streptomyces > Streptomyces sp. A5-4. The sequence goes on from NZ_CP178591.1 coordinate 4,494,267, forward strand.
CGGGCAAGGCGCCGTCCGGCAGGGCTCCCGCGAGTAGGACGCGTTCCAACAAGGCGCCGGCCACAGCCGCGCCGTCCGGGAACGACGAGACCACGGTGCTGCCGCGGGTCCCGGACGTTTCGGGTGCGGCGGGTGCGATGGACGAGACGGCTGTGCTGCCGCCCGTACGGGACAGTGCTCCCCGCTCGTCCGGTTCGGCCGGGTCCTCTGGGGCAGCCGGATCGGCTCGGTCGGCCGACGAGACCGCCGTGCTGCCGCCCGTACGGGACGCACGGCCCACCGACGAGCCGTCGGACCGGATGCCGCAGGGCTTCTTCCGGGACGAGCAGGACGCGCCGGGCGCCGCCCAGGAGGGCAACGACCGCACGCGCGAACTGCCGCAGTTCGACCCGGAGAGCGGGCGCCCGGCGTCCGCTCCGACGCCTCGTACGCGTCGGCGGTCGGACTGGGCGGAGGAGACTCCGCTCGACGATCTGCCGTCCTTGGCCGACGAGTTGCTCGGCGATCACGACGGTGACGACGAGGGCGACGGCAGGCGCGGCAAGGGCAAGGGCCGCCGGTAGGGGTAGCGGGAACCGGATCCGAAGCGCCGGGCGGGCTTGATTTCTCAGGCTCGCCCGGCGCTTCTGTGCGTCCCGGGTGAGCCGTTCGTACGTCGCGGCGACGGCCGTGGGCGACGACTGTCAGTCCCGTCGCCCACAATGGGAACCGACAACGAAAGCTGGCGACGGAAGCCGGCAGCCGGAGCCGGCCTTGCGAACGGTCGGCGTACGGTCGGCATCACGGGACACCACTGGGCGAGCGCGCACCGGCGCGGGGCGAAGGCGGCAGCACGATGACGGTATGGGACGACCTGGTCGGGCAGGAGCGTGTCCAGACGCAGCTTGCCGCCGCCGCCCGGGACGCCGACGCGCTCGTGACCTCCGTGCAGGACCGGACGGGGGTCCTCCAGGCACCGCTCGCGTCGAAGATGACGCACGCCTGGCTGTTCACCGGCCCCCCGGGCTCCGGGCGCTCCACCGCCGCCCGCGCTTTCGCCGCCGCCCTCCAGTGCGTGAGCCCGGACCGCGCACTGGGCGCCGCCCCGGGCTGCGGATTCTGCGACGGTTGTCACACGACGCTCATCGGCACCCACTCCGATGCCGAGATCGTCCGCACCGACCTGCTCTCCATCGGCGTGAAGGAGACCCGCGACCTGGTCAGGCGCGCGCAGCTCTCCCCGGCGGTCGGCCGCTGGCAGGTCATCGTCCTGGAGGACGCGGACCGCCTCACGGAGGGTGCGGGCAATGTACTGCTGAAGGCGATCGAGGAGCCCGCTCCCCGCACGGTCTGGCTGCTGTGCGCGCCGTCCCTGGAGGATGTGCTCCCCACGATCCGTTCGCGCTGCCGCCATCTCACGCTCAGCACGCCCTCGGTCGCGGCCGTCACCGATGTGCTGATCCGGCGTGACGGTATCGACCCCGAGGCCGCGGCGACGGCCGCCCGCGCCACCCAGGGTCACATCGGCCGCGCCCGCCGCCTGGCCACCGACGAGCGTGCGCGGGCCCGCCGTGCCGTCGTCCTCAAGCTGCCGATGCGGGTGGCCGACATCGGCGGTTGCCTCAAGGCGGCCCAGGAGCTGGTCGATGTGGCCGGGGAGGACGCCAAGCAGGTCGCCGAGGACGTGGACGTCAAGGAGACCGAGGGCCTGAAGGCGGCGCTGGGCGCGTCGGCGGGCGGCCGGATGCCGCGCGGCACTGCCGGCGCGATGAAGGAGTTGGCCGACCGCCAGAAGCGCCGCTCGACCCGTACACAGCGCGACACGCTCGATCTCGCCCTCACGGACCTGACCGGTTTCTACCGCGATGTGCTGGCGCTCCAGCTCGGCTCGCGGGTCGCCCTCGCCAACGAGGACGTACGGGATTCCTTGGACCGCGTCGCGCAGAGCTCGACCGCCGAGCGCACCCTGCGCCGAATCGAGTCGATCATCGCCTGCCGCCAGGCGCTGGACCGCAACGTGGCGCCGCTGCTCGCGGTGGAGGCGATGACGGTGGCGTTGCGGGCGGGCTGAGGGCGGGGGGTACGGCGCGGGCGTCCGGGCCGGGGCGTGGCCGCGGGCTGTGGCGGGGGTGCTGCGCGGCGAGGCTCCGCGGCGGGGTGCTGCGGGGCGGTGTGCTGCGGGGCGAGGTGCTGCGCGGCGGGGCTCCGTAAGGCGCGGGCCAGGATGGGTAACTCCACGCGGGCTCGCCGGCCGGCCACCGGCGTTGGGGGGAAGTGCCGGCCACCGGTGTCGGCCACCAGTGCCGAGGGGGCGTTGACCTTGGGTTCACCGGCTCACTCGTACGAGGCCCCCTCGCCACATTCCGTCATGGTCGGACTACGCTCCGAGGATGGACATCAGGCGCCTGCTCCGTTACTCCGCCACCGCGCTCGCCACCGCGGGCCTGCTCATCTCCGGCTGCTCGTCGGGGACTTCGTCGCCGAAGGCTTCGGCGTCGGTGCCGCAGAAGGCGGTTCCGGCCGAGCTCAAGGCGTACTACGCGCAGAAGCTGAGCTGGCGCGACTGCGGTGTGGCCGGCTTCCAGTGCGCCACGATGAAGGCCCCGCTCGACTACGCGAAGCCCGCCGAGGGGGACATCAAGCTGGCGGTGTCCCGCAAGAAGGCCACGGGTCCGGGCAAGCGGATCGGCTCGCTCCTGGTCAACCCGGGCGGCCCCGGCGGCTCCGCGATCGGCTACCTCCAGGCGTACGCGGCCATCGGCTACCCGGAGCCGGTCCGCGCGCGGTACGACATGGTGGCCGTCGACCCGCGCGGCGTGGCGCGCAGCGAGCCCGTCGAATGCCTGACGGGCAAGGAGATGGACGCGTACACCCAGATCGACCAGACGCCCGACGACCAGTCGGAGACCGGCGAACTGGTCACCGCGTACAAGGACTTCGCAGCGGGCTGCGACAAGCGCTCGACCAAGATCCTCCCGCATGTCTCCACGGTCGACTCGGCCCGTGACATGGACGTCCTGCGCGAGGTCCTGGGCGACAAGAAGCTGAACTTCGTCGGAGCCTCGTACGGGACCTTCCTCGGCGCCACGTACGCCGAGCTCTTCCCGTCCCGCGCCGGCCGCCTGGTGCTGGACGGCGCGATGGACCCGTCGCTGCCCGCCCGCGACATGAACCGCGACCAGACCGGCGGCTTCGAGCTCGCCTTCCAGTCCTTCGCCGCGGACTGCGTCAAGCGCAAGGACTGCCCGCTGGGCACGGGGACGTCCGAGGAGGCGGGCAAGCGGCTCAAGGCGTTCTTCGACGAGCTCGACGCCAAGCCCGCCCCCACCGGCCAGAGCCGCCCCCTCGGCGAGGCGCTCGCCACCACCGGCGTGATCGCAGCGATGTACGACGAGTCCGCCTGGCCCCAGCTGCGCGACGGCCTGACCACCGCGATGGGCGGTGACGGAGCGGGCCTGCTGGGGCTGGCCGACACGTACTACGAGCGCTCCGAGGACGGCAGCTACGCGAACCTGATGTACGCCAACGCCGCCGTGAACTGCCTGGACCTTCCCCCGGCCTTCACCGGTCCCGACGAGGTACGCGCCGACCTCCCCGCCTTCGAGAAGACCTCCCAGGTCTTCGGCGAGGGCCTCGCCTGGGCCTCCCTGAACTGCGGCTACTGGCCGGTCAAGCCCACCGGCACACCGCACCGCATCGAGGCGAAGGGCGCGGCCCCGATCGTCGTGGTCGGCACCACCCGCGACCCGGCGACCCCGTACAAGTGGGCCCGCGCCCTCGCGGACCAGCTGGACTCCGGCACCCTCCTCACCTACGAGGGCGACGGCCACACGGCATACGGCCGCGGCAGCGACTGCATCGACACGGCGATCAACGTCTACCTCCTGGAGGGCGCGCCCCCGAAGGACGCCAAGCGGTGCTCCTGACCGGCCAACGCCCCCTCTGACCTGCACGAAGCGGGCGACTGAGGGGGCGTGCGGAGCACCCTTCGAAACTGTGTAGACTTGGTCGGGCTGCTGATCGCATCATGGTTCGCGCAGCGCGCCGCCTTAGCTCAGCTGGCCAGAGCAACGCACTCGTAATGCGTAGGTCTCGGGTTCGAATCCCGAAGGCGGCTCGGATCAACCCCAGGACTCACTCGCCGTGACCTGGGGTTTTTTCCTTTTCGTGACCTTACTTCTGTTGGTGTGTCAGCCCAGAGGTTCCGAAATGCGGCCCCCGGTGGCCGACCGGTGGCCAAACGTGCAAACGGCGTGCATCGGCGGTGGCCGAGAGCGGTCGGCCAACGGTCCGTTTGTTGTTCCATCCCTACAAGCCGTTGTCCAACCGTGCCGTCGGCGAGGGCTTCGGTCAGGTCCAGAGCCCTGGGGTGGGCGTATATAGGGGGGCCGCCGGCATGGCTCCGAGTCGCCGTCAAGCGGCCTTCTTCGTGTTCGGCTGCACCGATGCTGGGCCGCACCTTCGGCCGTGGCGGCAGTGGATGGAGTGCGAGGGGGCGAGGTAAGCCGGGGTCTGCGGGAAGCCGGTGCGCTGGCAGGCTCGCCCAAAGCTGCTCGGTGGTCACCAGGGGCATCCCCGCTGTGGAAGCCCGCTCGGAACGGCGGCACCTAAAGAGGAAGATGGTCACGCTGTGCGATCAATCGCGGCCAACTACACCTAGTGCGTGACGTTCATCACATGCCGGAGCCCCGGTCAGATTCCCGCTGACCGGGGCTCCTTCCAGCCTGAATCAGGCGGAGCGTTCCTCTTTGCCCTTTTCGCTCTTGCGAGGAGGCGTCATCCTGGGCCGGCGGGGAGAGGCTGTCGGCTTCCCGTCCTTCACCGCCGCCAAGGGCCTCCGGGCGTGCGGGACGAGCTGTACGACCTTCTCGGCGGCGTCACGAGCGAGGTCGTCCAGGACCGACTGGTAGATGTCCCGGGTGATCCGCGTGTCCGAGTGGCCCAGCGTTTCGGAGACCACCTTGATGTCGACCCCGGCAGCGAGCATCAGCGTCGCTGCGACGTGGCGAAGATCGTGGAGGCGGATCGGAGGGAGACCAGCGGCTTCCACCAGACGCTCGAAAAGGTCGCTGACCTTGCCAGGGTGAAGAAGGGAGCCATCCTCCTGGGTGAAGATCCGGCCGGCGTCCTGCCACCCCTCGCCCCATGCCTCCCGTTCCCGTTGCTGGCGGGCCTTGTGAGACAGGAGGTCCTGGTTCGTCTCCTCGTCGAGGGCGATCAGCCGAATGCCGCTGTCGGTCTTGGGGGCGCCCTCGTGGACCTCCCAGCCGTCCTGCACGAGCTGGGTGGCAATGGCAAGCGAGCGAGCCTTGGCCGAGTGGTCTTCCCAGCGGACGCCGCACCCTTCGCCGCGTCGTGTCCCCCGGAAGGCGATGAGCCGCCAGAGCACGTACAGCCGGTCCTGCTCGACGAAGTCGAGGAACGCGGCCGTCTGCTCGGGGGTCCAGACCATGACCGGCGAAGGCTTCTCGCCGGTCTCCTTCCAGCGCGCAATGCGCTCGTCGCTCCAGACGAGGGCCTTCGGGTTCGTGCCCGGTAGCAACTCGACGTGCGCCGCCGGGTTGAAGGCGGGCATCACCTGCTGGGCGATGGCGACGTTCAGTGCGGCACGCAGGGTGTCCCGGATGTGGGGCTGGGTGTTGAGGCCGGTAATCCGTCGGAAGGGAGGCATCGCGTCGAGCTGGGCCCGCAGCCAACGGCGGCGTGCGCGGTTCTCGGCACCCTTGTTCGGCGTGGCCTTGAGATCGTCGCGTACGACGCGCCGCTGGGCGTTCTGTTCCTGGACCTCGATGTTGCGCTCGTTGATCGCGTCGAACATCGAGTCGATGTGGTGGACGCGGAGCTTGTCGAGGCGCAGATACCCGAGGTGCGGCTTCAGGTGGACGCGGATATCGCACTCGTAGCGGGCCGCTCCACCGCGCCGCAGACGCTTGCGTCCCGCCAGCCAGGAATCGAGCCACTCCGCCACGGTGACCTTGGAGTTCAGGGACTGCCCCGTCTTGAAGCGGCGGCGGGTCTCGTCGTAGTCCGGGACGGGGTCCTTGTCCTTGACGCAGTTCTCCAGGAGGTCGCTGATCTGGGTTTTGCCCCACGCGTCGTCCTCCTCGGGGATGGCCATGAGGGCACGGACCTTGTCCAGCTCCTCCTGGGCCTTGGTGGACGTCTCGAAGCCGCCACGACGGAACCGCCTGCGGTCGCCGTTCTGGCTGGGTTCGAGTTCCTGGACGGCGGTCCAAGTGCCGTGTCGGCGCGAAGACTTGAGCTTGGGGCAGGAAGCGCCGTATTCCTTGTTGGTCTTCGGGTCCGTGCAGCGGCACCGTCGTATGAGGTTGCCGTTCTTCACTCGCTGTCCTCCGAGGGGGTTGATGTTTCGGGCTGGTCGACGAAGGCCAGCTCGTCAGGCAGGGACGGAGGTGCCAGCTCGCGGTCGCGCATCCGGCCACGGAACGTGCGTAGTTCCTGGCAGTCCTCGAACGCGTGCTCCTCGTAGCCTTCGGCGCGTTGCAGGAGGGTGGCTCTGCGGGAACGGTCCAGGGTGGTGCTGGCCGCCCGTCGCCTTTCCCTGGCCAAGGCGTGGGAGGACATCGCGGCAGCCACCAGATCACCGTGCTGGCGGAAGAGGCCGAGAAGGTCCCGAGCGGAGCCCTCGGGGGCGGGTTCGGCCGAGGGCGACTCGCCGGTAAACCATGCGAGCGCATCCCACGTAGAGACTTCGCGACCGGGCAGGACCTCGACCGTGGCTGAGGAGCCGAGCGGGAAGAGGAGGGTCACCGGGGGGACGCCGAGGACGTCGGCAAGCACGACGACCTCCGCGACAGTGATGCTCGTCTTGCGTCCCGACTCCAGATTTTTCATCGAGTGCTCGGTGAACTCCGGCACGCCGCGGTCAGCACAGCCCTGGGCGACCTCGGCCATCGTGAGGCCGGCGGCCTTACGTGAGTCCCGCAGGCGCCGGGCGATCCGACCGGTGAACGATGTCGACCATTGATCAGGTGTCATGGTGACACTTTAGGCAACCAAAAGGCGCTGCCGCAACTTCGTGATACTTCTACGACGTCACGGCAACACTAGATTTTCTCAGGAGGGCACCATGGCGGCATCGGATTCGTCCCGTGAGGCGCGAGGACTGACGGGCGACGAGCTGCTTGCCCTTCCTGTTGTCATCGACCTCGACACCTCAAACCGAGCGCTGATGATCGGCCGATCAACGGGATACGGACTCGCTAAGCAGGGGGAGTATCCGGTCAAGGTGCTGCGCCTCGGCAACGCCTACCGGGTGGTGACTGCCGACCTGCTGAAGTTGCTGGGCCTTGAGCGCCCGCAGGCAGGTGGAGATCAGAGCGACGACAGAAGCGAGCATCACGGCCTCGCCGCTTAGAGGCGTTAACCGAGCGATGTGCCGACCTGGACCTGCGCGACGGCGGGCACCCGGCCGTCGGTCGGGTGCCCGCCGTCGTCGTTCACGCGAGCTGTTGATCAATGGGGAGCCCTAGTACTGCAACGGCGTTTGGCGTGACTGGTGGCCAGGACAGTCGTTGGTCTGATTATGGGTGGGGAACTGGGTGATGTCAGGTCGTGGGCGGCGGGTCTGGGTGAGTTGCATGAGCGGTTCGTGCACCGATTCGCCCGGTCGGAGCCGCGGGAGTCGGCGCTGGCGTATATGCAGGGGCTGATCGCTCCGTTGGAGCGGAAGAACGGCTGGACGCTCGCGGAGGAGGCCGGTCACGCGGCCCCCGATCGCATGCACCGACTGTTGAACCGATGTGACTGGGACGCCGATGAAGTCCTCGATGACGTCCGCGACTACGTCGTGGAACATCTCGGCGACCCGGAAGCGGTGCTGATCGTGGACGACACGGGTTTCCTGAAGAAGGGTGTCCGCTCGGCCGGCGTTCAGCGCCAGTACTCCGGAACGGCCGGGCGGACGGAGAACTGCCAGGTGGGTGTCTTCCTCGCCTATGCCGGCGCGCGCGGTCGCACGCTGATCGACCGCCGCCTGTATCTGCCCACGTCATGGACCGATGACCGGGAACGCTGCCGGGCCGCGGGGATCGAGGACACGGTCGCCTTCGAGACGAAAGTGGTGACCGCCAAGGCCATGGTCCGCCGGGCGATCACCGACAACATCCCGTTCCGGTGGGTGACGGCGGATGCCGCCTACGGCTTCTCCAAAGGCTGGCGGACCGAGCTCGAGCAGGCCGATGTCTTCCACGTCATGGCCACCACCCGCCACGACACCGTCGTCACCCGCTGGGCTATGGACCACCCGGTCCACGACCTGTTTCCCTCACTGCCCCGACAGAAGTGGAAACGCCGTTCGTGCGGCAACGGCGCCCACGGGCCCCGGATCTACGACTGGGCGAGGGTCGAAGTCCGTCCTTGGCATCGCGAAGACCGCCGGCACTGGGTCATCGCCCGCCGCAGCGTGAGCCGACCCCAGGAGATCTCCTACTACATCGCCTACTGCCCGGCCGAGACCACACTCGATGAGCTGATCCGCGTCGCCGGCAGCCGGTGGGCTGTTGAAGAGTGCTTCCAAACAGCGAAGCAGGAATGCGGCCTGGACGACTACCAGGTCCGCCGCTACCCCGGCTGGCACCGCCACATCACCCTCGCTATGGCCGCCCACGCCTGCCTGACCGTCCTGCGGGCCCGCGCCCTCGATACGGAGAAAGCAGAAACGGATCCTCCCAGCTCATGCCCCTGACCCTGCCCGAAATCCGGCGACTGACCACCCGCCTGACACGGCCCCGCGCCCACCTCGCCGACCACGTCCTGCACTGGTCACACTGGCGCCGCCGCCGACAATTCCAAGCCCGCATCAGCCACTACAAACGACGCGGCCACACACCACCAGAAACTGCCCACACATCAGAACAAAGACCGTTGCAGTACTAGGTCTCGACCGATTGCTATCGTCGGGGCCATGACACCTGAGCAGTTCATCGAGACGCACGCCGAGGCCCTCGACAAGCGCCTCCAGGCCCACAAAGTCAACCTCATCCGGATGCGGGACGAGGAGGAGGCGGGGGGACGCACCGAGGCGGTTCGCGTTCTGGGCGCCGAGATCGACTCAGTGCATGAGATCCAGAACGACCTCGGCCGGATCACGCGCGCCGAGAGCGTGAAGTAGCTCGTCGAGAGGGGCTGTCGGCGAGGGCACTGTCTCCTGGTCTAGCTAGGCGTCGCTCGTTCGGATCTGAGCCCCGTGCTCGTTTCGTTCGTACGTACGCCGCGTGTTCTTTTCGATCTTCCGGGCGACCTCGGAGTCCAGATCCACGCCGTTCATCTCGGCCAAGGCCGTCAGGTAGAGGAAGACGTCGGCTAGTTCTTCCCCAAGATCGGGAAGCCCCTTGCGCCAGGCGGTGAAGGCTTCGCCGACCTCGGCGCTGAGAAGCCCGAACTCCAAGGCGACGTCCGTGGTGTTGAACCCTTTGAGGGTCTTGTTTTCCCAGGCGAGCTTCTGGGCGGACCCGATCTCCAAGACTCCTCCAGCGGCGGTACAGCAGGTGCCTTGGAAGCCTAGCGGGAGCAGCGGGTCGGTGTGCTGGCTTCGGAAGGCCGTCACCCTGCCGAAGGGAGTTCGAGAGCCGTGGTGTCGATGGTGAGCACGCGAGTGTAGTCAGCGAGGGTGGAGAAGACCCTGTCGTACCCCGTCACCAGCGCGGACACCTCCTCCAGGCTGACCGCCTCGCCGTCGCGCTGAAGGAGTCGCTGGCGTATGACGGCCGGCGGCGCGGTCAGGTGGATGAGCACGCCGGAACGCTCGATGACGCTCTCGGCCAGGTCGATCGCCTGGCTCCAGTTGATCCGGGACCGGCCCCGGTGAAGGGGGCCGTAGACGAGTTCACTGATGAAGCACCGGTCGAAGAGGATCCGTCCAGGGCCCGCGAGGATGTTCCTGTAGCGGGTGGCCAGGTCGAGATGGTCGGGCGTCTTCGGGGAGTGCACTACGACGAATCCGTGGTCTGTCGATAGGCGCTCACCGAGCGTGCTCTTGCCGACGCCGTCGCAGCCTTCCAGGACCAGGGTCTGGTACTCACCGACGATCTTGTCAAGGTTCATGCGGCCAGCCAAGACAGGACTGCGTCGCCGTTGTCGAGGTGAGCGTCGACGGCGTACTGGATCATGAGGTTCCGCCAGTTCGGCTCGCGGCCATGGGCGTGCGTGAACGTCGGGCGCGGTTGGAACGCTGCGATCCGTACCCCGCTGGCCGCAGCCGCACCTATGAGCAGGGCGGTTCCGGGTGGTGTTTCCGCCCCGGAGACGTCGGCCAGTAGCCGAGCAGCCGAGCACACCGCGGTCAGGTCGGCCAGGGCCCCTGCTACGGGGTCCGATGCGGTGAAGCGCTGGGGCACCATCACTGTGTGGCCGGCGTCGACGCATGCCTTGGCCAGGTGATCTCGTCCCCATGCCGTGTAGGGCGACGCCTCGACATAGACGGGTGCGCCGATCACGGAAGGGGCCCCCACCAGGCGGGGAGCGCGATCCGGGAGGTCGAGTAGCGCGTCGACGGCCGCATCGAGTGCTGTGTTCGTCTGGGCCATGTTGCGTGCTTGGAAGCCAGGGAAACGGGACTGCGGCGGGGTCGACGGCAGAGTTGGCGGTCCGAGCCGGGTGACGCGCACGATGCGCGTGGCCACGGCTTGGAGGAGAGGGTCGGGGAATTCGAGGCGAGGGCCGGCTTCGGTCAGCGAGTAGGTCTGGAAGTCGGTGGTGAGCACGATGACCGGGACGCCCGAAGCAGCGGCGTATCCAATCTCCATGCAGACCCCGTCGTCAAGGCTCGGGCCATGCAGTATGGCGATCATGGCGTCGAGGCGGCCGAGGCGTTCGCGGTCCAGCTCGAACAGGCGGCGGCCTTTGACCTCGGCGACCAGGTCCTCCTCGTCGGTGTCGCAGAACGGCAGGAAGACTCGATCGGGGCCGACCTTCGCGGCGAGCCGATCGGCCAGGTCGGCGGCGAGAGCGCGGTCATGCGCGGCAAAGAGCCGGTGGGCTACGTAGACGGACACCGGGAGAGGCCCCCAAGTCGTGAGGTCAGCCGCGTCGGGGCGCGGGGATCGGAAGGGACGGGGCCGCGACGTACCGGCCTGCGGCTGAGGTCGCCTCCGCCAGTGCCTGGGCGGCCGTCGCGCCCTGCGATCGATGGGCCAGAAAGGTCCCGGCCAAGGTGTCTCCGGCACCAGAGACTTCGCGCGGCGGGCTCGGCGGAGGCACGGCGGAGGTGACCTGACGCCCGAAGCGGTGAACCACTGCGGCCCGGGGGCCATCGGTGACGACCACCTCCGGGAGCGCACCGGAGTCGATCACTTGCTTCAGGAGCTGGTACTCGGCGGCGTTGACGAACAGCGTGGTCGCCTTCGGCAGCCAGGGAGCGGCGACACGGATCATGTCCTCCGCGCTCGGCAGGAAAAAGTCCACGCTGAAGCCGCTCCCGTACGCGGCGAGTCGGTCGAGCACTGCCGCCACGTCCAGAGGCCGGCGGCAGCAGACGTGGTAGGTGCCGCTCGGGTGCTGGTCCACATGCCTGAGTGCATGCTCGGTCAGACCCTCGGCCACGCCGTACTCCGTGCCTACTCCCACCAACTCGCCATGCAAGTCGTACTCCAAGTCGAAGGTGGTGGAAGCTCCTTCGACCTGGATGCGGGCCGTCCAGTCGAGCGTGCCCAGCACCGGCGACTCCGGGAGATGAGCGAGATCGTCCCCGAGAACGCAGACCGGAGCCGCCCGGCGGCCAGCCCTTGCCGCCGCCAGAGACAGGAACAGAGCCGCGCCACCGAGCCGGTACCCACCACGGCGATCGGGGTAGCGGGTCCGGTCCCGGCTGATGTTGCCGATCACGTCAAGCCGTTCCACGGAGTCCTCCAGAAGGTCAGGCACGGCGGGCACGATGTGCGCAGTCGACGACCTTCGAGCAGACCGGTCGCCGACGGCAGAGCTGCTGAGCGGGACCGTTCAGGTACAGGCGCTTGAAGTAGATCAAGACGAGGTGCGCGAACCAGGTTGGCTCCGACCCCTCGGGGATTGCCACCTGGTACTCGTTGTCGGTGGCCAGCGAGCGGAACTCGGCTGAGCGGGCGTGCACGGCCGCTTCAAGGACGTGCCGCATACGTTCGTGTGCCACGGCTCCCGTCGGAAGGGCGAGGCCCAATGCGGGTGCGAGCTTGGTGACCATGCCGGAATCCACGGGGATGATGCCGCAGTGATACCCGCGGGCGGTGAGCAGTGCGCACTGAGCGACCTTGTAGGACGCACCTCGCACCCGCGTGGCGAAGTCCAGGACCAAGGCATCGCAGTCGGCTACATCCCCAGTCGGGTCGGTCCCCTCCTTCTCCCAGCCACGGAGAAGCTCCGCGAGGGAGCGCAGATAGTCGATCCGGGTCTGTGGCAGGCCGATGGGGCGTACAAGCGCTGCAAGCTCGGCGTCGGAGGCGGCAACGAGGTTCTCGAAACCACGAACGTTCGCCGAGGCGATCACTCGGGCGTACGTCTCCACCATTCGATAGGAGACTCGGGTGGACCAGCCAGCAGCGAGCATCCGTACCCGTGGATCGCTGATCGACGTCGGCCACCACCGGTTCTCGTCGTGATTGGCCTCCACCTCGGCCTGCACATCCGGAAGACCGGCGGCACAGGCCACCAGCCGGTGGACGCGCCGGATCTCAAACGGGGTCGCCTTCGCTCTCTCGATCGTCATGAACAGACTCCAGCACGGGCTCGGGTTGCCAGAAGTGCCATGGCGAGGTTGGACGAGAAAACCGGCTTCCCGAACCGGTGCTCCAGTTCAGCGATCACCGGCAGGGTGTGCCATCCGGTGCACGAGAAGACCACCGCTCCGGCAGCCCCGATCGCTTCCTGTGGTAACTGCCCTACCAGGGACAGGATCTGATCCGGGGTGATCGCGGGATAGCCGTCGGACAGGCCCAGGCTCGCATGAGCCAAGACCTCCACGCCGGCCTCGGCAAACGCTGTCGACTCCGCTTCGGTCACCAGGGCGGGGTAGGGCGTAACCAATACCACGCGCACCACGGCTGCCTCGGCGAGAGCCCGCAGAAGGGCGTCGAAAGCGGTGAACACTCCGCCCGGTAGCGGCGGACCATCGGTGAAGCCTGCTGACGTGCACGCCAGCATCACTGCATCGAGGGGAATGTGGGACAAGGAGTCCAGTGCCTGCGCTGACGCTTCACGCAGCCCGAGCCAGAAGGAGGCGTCGATCGCCGTCGTCCTGGACGCGGGCACGAGCCGCGCATGGTGGAAGACCGTGTGGCGCAGGCCGAGGCGGGTCAATTCGGTCTCCACGGCGACGTTGGCCCAGGGCAGCAGCAGCCCTGCACGGATGGTGCGATCCGCCGCCGCATCCAGGGCTGCCAACGTCGCGAGCGTCCCGTCAGGAAGCTGATGCAACACGTTCTCCGTAGATCATGCGAGGCGCGTGGCCGGTCACCACCAGGTCGCCGGTAGTGCCGAGCGGCACCGCCGCGTCGCGTTCGACGATCTGGATCGAGTACGAGCCCAGCCGTCGCCACCAGGTGCCGCCCTGCCCGATGAAGTAGCTGTGAAGGCCGGGCACGCGCAGACCGGTCGGGTACACCCGCTCCTTCATCGGCTGGTCCCAGGTGAAGTCGATGTCCGCCTTCCAGGAGGGGAAGTGCTCCGCCGAGGGCAGGGGCTCCAGCTCGCCGAGCGCGGCCAGCGGTGTACCGGGGAAGGCCCGTGCCAGGCGGACGTTCGTCCGATGGCACAGAAGGCCGGCATCGAGAATCTCCGCCAGGCCCCGGAGATTTGCCACGTGGGTGCCGTGGGTCTCGCCGGGCAGACCGTAGATCAGGTTCAGGCCCGGAAGCAGCATCGGCAGACCACCGGGACCACGGGCTGCGCCCGCCTCGTTCACGTGCTCGACCGCACGGGTCAGAATCTCGGGCGTGCAGGTGAGGGTGTTCCTCGCGATGACTACCGGGTCGAAGCTTTCGATGCCCATCGGCGCGCAGTTGCCCTCGGTGCAGTAGTCCGCCACCAGCTTGGCGATGCGCAGGCCGACCGGTGCGGCCACAGCGAGGGGGTCCGCGTTGTCGATGTGAAGCACTTCCAGCTCGGGGCAGCGCTCCCGGATACCGCCGAGCAGGGCGCGGATCGCGTCTTCGTGCCGGTTGCGGTAGGAGAAGAAGCAGGTCTGCTGCCCGAGTCGGAAGTTCCGGACGCCGGCGGCGTAGAGCTGGGCGGCCTCGGCGACGACATCGTCGACCTCGCGGAAGGCGACGAGAGGGGACTTCGCTGGCTCGTTGCAGAAGTCGCAGAATTTGCGCCGGGTGCAGCCGCGGTACAGCTCCAGCTCGGCGATCGGCCGCCAGGGCATCTGCTCGACGAGGCCGGTGAAGGAGTCGCGCTCGTGCTGCATCTGTCCGTAAGGGGCGGGGCGGTGGCTACCGAGCAGGAGGTCGCCGGACGTCACCGTGTGGGTGTGGACGGCGTCGAACAGCCCGGCGTACTCCGCAGGAGCGGCCAGGGCGTAGGTGGACAACGGCCCGAGGAGGTACCGACGGCCGCGTGCACAGGCGAGCGCGCGGGCGATCTCCGCGAACGACCCGTTCACAGCGTGCAGATGGACGGAGGGAACGGCGTCTCCGGCGATGACGACCACGATCTCGGCATCCCGCAGAAGCTGAATGGCGGAGTCCCGGTTGACGGTGGTCGAGTACGTGAACGGATCGCTCTGGGGCGGTTCGACGGTGGGCCTTCCGCCCGCGAGACACCAGCGGACATCGTCGATGGTCACATACCGGACGTCCGCCTCCGGCCTTGCCCGACGCAGTGCCGACCAGGCGTTCCGGACGTAGGTCGACAGGTACGGCGGTACGCCGAGACCGCTCGGTTCGACGGTGAAGCAGTCCAACACGACTACTGGCTGCATGGTGTTCTCCCTCCGGTGCTGAGGGCATCGGCGACGTCCAGCAGCGTCCCCGCTGGGAGGGGCGGTCGGCCCGCAGCCCTTCCAGTCTCAGTGCTGCCCTCGGTCCCGAGGAGGGGGCAGCGGGGTTGTTCGGTTGTACGGGGGTTGTTCTTTCATGCCCCTGTGTCGAAAGGCTGGGACAGAGCGTGATCGACAAGGCATCATCGACGCATGGGAAGTGCAAGGGGGGCCGGCGGGACCAACGCCGCGCTGGCGGCTGTGATCTCGGAGGCCGGTCGTTCGCATGCCGCCCTTGCCCGCAAGGTCAACGCACTGGCCGCGCTGCAGGGCGTGGTCACGCGTTACGACAAGGCGTCCGTGACCCGGTGGTTGCAGGGTATGACGCCTCGTGATCGTGCCCCGGAATTCATCGCCGCTGCCTTGGCCGGTTTCTTAGGGCGCCCCATCGCGCCCGCCGACATCGGGTTCTCGGAGCATGGCCAGCGTCCGGTCGTTGCAAGGGCCTTGACGTACCGTGAAGACGTGGGTGAAACACTGCACACGCTCGCGGAGCTCGGCTCCACCGACATCTCGCGGCGCAGCCTGCTCGGGGCCGTGCCGTTCGTCGCGACGGCCCTCATGGACCCCCAGCGGCAGTGGCTCCTCTGGCTCCTTGAGGACGATCAGGCCCCACGCCTAGCTGCTGTCGCCGACGGAGGACCCGTCGAGCAGGTCCAGGCGATGATCGAGATGTTCGACGAGATGGACAACCGCTTCGGCGGCGGAGGAGTCCGAGCGAGCATCGTGCACTACCTGAGCACCCAGCTCGCACCGATGCTGCAACAGCGCAACATGCCCAGCCACCAGCGTCGGCTCCTGTACACGTCGGCCGCGAAGATGGCGGCGACCGCTGGCTGGTGTTCGTACGATACCGCCGACTACGGGCTCGCTGAGCGGTACATGATCCAGGCACTCAGGCTGTGCGCCGAGGGCGGCGACCGGGTGCTCGGCGGACAGATCCTGGCGGGCATGTCCCACCTCGCTACCAGCCTCGGCAACCCCGCTGAAGGCGTTTCGCTCGCCCGAGCGGGCATCGCGACCGCCAAGTCGTCGGGCAGCCCGCTGGGGCTCATGCGGTTGCACGCCATGGCCGCCCGCGGTTACGCCGCTCTCGGCGACACCCGACAGGCCACGGCTGCCCTACACGCGGCTGGCAGGGGCCTGGAGATCAGCCGGGGGCCGGCCGAGGAATCTCCGTGGGTCCGCTTCCTGGACCACCACTATCTCGAAGCCGAGGCCGCCCTGGTCCACCGTGACCTCGGCGAGGCAGCCCAGGCCGAGCGCCTCGCGAGCGCGTCGGTGGAGGCAAACAGCGACCGGCGCCGCCGCCAGGCGATCAGCCGCTCGGTACTCGCCACAGCGTTCCTCCAGCAGGACAGGCTGGACGAGGCAGTCGGCACCGCCAGCAACGCCCTGGATCTACTCAGCGGTGTCCACAGCGAGCGATCAGTCCAGGCACTGCGCGACTTCCGCACGCGACTTGCTCCTCACCGAGGTGAGCCGATCGTGCGCGAATTCGAACTCCGGGCTAGGCCCATACTCGGCACTGCGGCCTGACCCGCTGAGTCAGTACCCTTCCGGAGTCGGCGCGTTCTGCCCCTTGTCGACAGGGAGATTGACTCCCGTCACCGCCCGGGACGCGTCCGAAAGCAAGAACGCGATCACGTCCGCAACCTCCTCCGGACGCACCAGCTCGCCCCCGGGAAACTCGGCGCGGAACCGGTCGAAGGCCGATGGGTCCTCTTGGCGCATCCGATCCCATCGCTTGCCCGGGATGAGCATCGACCCGGGCGAGACCGCGTTCACGCGGATGCCGTCTGTGGCCAGCTCCCTCGCCAACGACGACACCATGTGGATCTGGGCCGCCTTCGCCGAGCCGTACTGAGCCTGTGGACCCGGCTTCCAACCGGAGACCGAGGCCACCACGACGATCGGGCCGCCACCAGCAGTCCGCAGGTGCGGTGCACCCGTGGCGACCAGCCGCGCGACATGGCCGACGTTCATCTCCCACGTTGCCGACCAGTCTTGAGCCGTTGCCTCGGCGATACCCCGACCACGTGCGCCACCCGCGCAAGCGACCACACCGTCCAGGCCCCCCAGCGCTGACGCGGCATCGTCCACAAACCGTTCCAGCAGTTCCGGCGCAGCGACGTCCAGAGGCCGTGCGAACAGTGCGTCGGGCGAATCGAGTGAACTACGAAGCGCCTCCAGTGGCTCGGGCTTCCGCGCACAGGTCGCCACTCGTGCTCCTTCCGACAGCAGTAGGCGCACGACGTGCTCGCCCAGCCCCCTGGAACCCCCCGTCACCAAAATTCGCCGGCCCTCGAAACGCCCCGTCGCCGCTTGCTTCTCCTGGTCACGTTCTGTGCTCGTCATCCGTACAACCCCTCAACAACCGTGCCGACCCGTGTGGCCAGAGACATCCTCCGTGCTCCCTTCTTACCGGGGAGCTGGAGCGGTTCTCTTATGGACGTACCCGGCCCGGGGACAACCGTGCAGTCGGCGATCAGTCGGCATCGGTCCCGCGGATCCGGAGACGGCGCGAGCCCGGGATGCCGTCTGTCGCTACTCAAACGTCGAGCCCGGGTTCGGCGGTCCCATCACGAAACGAGCGAGAGCCAGCGAACGCACCCCGCGCTCCTCTCCCAACTCGGGAGGTACACCGTGTCCCAGGCACCACACCCGTGCAACAGCCTCATGTTGGCCGACATCCCCAACGCCGTCGGCTTGGCGCGGTTGCACACCGCAGACGTTCTGTCCCGCTGGGGCGTGCACGCCGGCATCGTCGAGACCGTGCAGCTTCTGGTGTCGGAGCTGGCCACGAACGCCGTCCGGCACCCCAAGGAGGGTGAGGAGGACACCTCCCTGTTCTCGGTGCGGAACACGGTGCAGACCTTCGAACTCACACTGGAGATCCTCGGCGACGCGGTGAGGGTATCGGTGTGGGATCGCGACACGAGGCCACCGGTGCTGAAACAGGTCGGCGTGGAGGCGACGGGGGGCCGGGGCATCTTCATCGTTGCAGTGATGAGCAGGCGCTGGGGTCACTATCCGGCGCGCGGTATGCCCGGCAAGGTGGTGTGGGCCGAGATCGGTCTCAACCCCGCCAACCGAGTTGGTGAAGACGAGAGGTCGGCGCGCTCTCCGGACCGGCCTCCAACAGCCGGCCCCGGGAAGCTGAGGGCACCACGAGTCGATCCGAACCTGATTGGCCGCGTGCTCGTAGGAGTCGGGCGCATCTGAGCCGTGGACGAGACAGAAGAAGTCAGCCCGGCGCCCAGGCTCGGCAGGGAGCTTTCCTCCTGGGAACAACGTCTCTTCGACGGAGTGCGCATGGTGAGCGCCGACGAGCAGGCGGAGATAGCGGCGACGCCCCGCCACCGCCCGGACGGTTCCATTCGAGCCGCGTCGCCTGATGAGTCCCACTGGTACGGCCAACGGCTGAGTGGCACGGCCAGCGATCGGCGCGACACGGAGTAGTCGTCCGCCAGGCCCCCACAGATCGCCGACAGCTCTCCCAGGCGAGCCTTCCCCGGTTGACCGCGGTTCCGGTGATGGCAGTCAAACACCTGACCCGATCCCGACATATGGAGGCATGCCCATGTCGCCGCACGATCAAAAACCGTATGCGTCAGCCGCGCCGACGCATACGGTCCACCGCGAAGCGGTGCTGGAGATGCCGGTGTCCAGCGACTGGATGGACGTCGACAACGCAGCGATCCGAAGGTGGCACCACGGCGCTCCGCTGGTGCGCCCGTCCCGCAGCGGACAACTCTGTCGGCTCCGTCAGCAGTTTCGTCGGGAGGCGAACGAACGACACGCTCGTGGAGCCGGTGATCGGCAACTTCGGTTGTTGGCATACAGCTTGGTCCTGAGCGCGGGGGCCAGCCCCGACGAGGACTGGAACACCCTTCAGGTCGAGGCTGAGCAGCACGGTTATGCGATAGGAGCCAGGCTCCACGACGTGGCCGTCCCTGCGGCGATGGGCTACTTCTCTGGCGCGCGTGACAGCCGTGGCGTCTACACGCCTCCCTGGAAGCGCCCCGGCTGGGGCGAAGTGGAGCGCCTGATCTCGGGTGGATTCGCGACCGGCGTGATCGTCCTCGATCGGCACAACATCAGCTCTGATGACGACGAGTACCACGCCGTGATCAGGCACCTCGGCGAGCGATACCAAGCGTTCATACATCTCGTCATTCCCGAGGAGTCTGCCGTACCGACTTGAAGGCGTCCGCTGCGCTGGATGGACGCGAAGGGGTGGGGCTGGAGACAGGCCAGCGCCCAGGTCCTCCTGGTCCTCGCCATGTTTGCCGTGTTCGCCATCGCCTACCGCTCCACCTGATCTGGGGACGCTATGACGTTCGAGGAACACATCGAGGGGCCACCGGGCCTGCTCCCGCACCGCGAGCAAGGCGAGGCCCTGCTCGCCATCCATGAGGCCACTCCGGAACTACCCAGCGAGGCCGGCATCGATCTCTTCGCCGTGCCCGCTGGCGAGGTTCGGGGGAGCGGCTTCGACCTATCCCGCTTCCACCGCCTCTCTCGCCTGCCCGCTGCCGGGAATCCGACGCCTCCGGTTTCGCCTGACGACCCGCAGGACGCGGCATGACGACGGTCACGGACACCCCCACCCACGAGCAAGTGAGGTAGCAGATGAACCGTTCCGTTCTCGCTCTGGCCGCCACCGTTGCCATCGCGTCCGCCGTGCACACCGCCCAGCGGCACCTGCAGCACCGACAGCTCCTGGAGCTGGAGATGCACAAGGCGCACGGCCGCATGCTCGAAGTCGCCACGACCCATCCGGACCTGGACCCGATCTGGGTGCGGAACCACCCCGATCACGTCAAGGAGGACGAGTCCGGTCCGCTGCTGATGTGCCAGTGGTGGCTTGAGTTCTGGCGCACCGGACTCAACCTCGGGGTGTACACGTCGGCCGTGCTGCGGCAGAACGCCAAGAACTTCATGAACGACCCCGTGGCCCTCAAGGCGTGGGCCCTGACCCGCCACGGACGCGCCCGGCAATCCAGAAACCGCCGCGACCGCATGCACGTGGCGTTGCTGAATGCGGCGTTCGAGGAGGCCGGCGGGCCCAGCCAGTACCCCGAGTGCGAACTCGACCCGGTCTCGGCCCTTTGAGTCTCGCCGCCCCGCTGCCATTAGCCCCCGATGAGGAGGACGACCATGACCGTTCCCGCCCCGATAGCTCTACCGGCTCCGGCCGCATCCGAAAGTAAAGTCGGCGAGCGCCGGCAACCCGAGCGCGCGCAGCGTGCTCTTCTCCTCGACCTCGACGGCGTCCTGCTCGACACCCGCCCGGTGATGCAGAAGGCGTGGCGGAAGGTCCAGGAGGACCACGGCGTAACCCTTCCGTTCACCGACTACGAGCGTCACCTCGGGCGTGAGTTCAGCGACATCATGCAGCGGCTGGGCATCGCCGACATCGACGCGGTCCGCCGGACGTATGAAACGGAATCCGTCGCCGCTGCACACCTCGCGCACGAATTCACCGGCATCGTCGAAGTGCTCCACGCCTTCGTGGCCGCCGACTGGCGGCTGGGCGTCGTGACGTCGAAGCACGTCGATCGCGCCGCGCCGCTCCTCGCCCACCTCGGCTGCCCCTTCGCCACCGTCCGTACCCCCGCTGGAGCGGGCCGGGCGAAGCCGGCCCCCGACCCGCTCCTCCTGGCCCTGGTCGACCTCGGAGTCGACCCTGCCGCAGCCGTGTACGTGGGGGACATGGCCGTCGACCAGGAAGCGGCGGCCCGCGCCGGTGTCGCCTACGTCCACGCGGGGTGGGGATACGGGAAGCCCACCTCTCCCGCACCCGAGACCGTCGCCGCACCACGGGGGCTGCTGCAACTCCTGCGTCCCGGAACGCCGTTCGTCGAGGGGAGCCTGGGGTGAGCACCCGCTCGACCAGTGGCCTGAGCTTGGTCCGGTCCGACTTCGCAGGCCAGCCCCGATGGGCTCTCGTCGGCAGCGCCGCCCTGGCCCAGGTGAAGACCGATTACATCCGGACCGGGGATCTGGAGTCACTCCCCATCGACCGGAAGGAGCTGCGCGCCCTCGTAGAGAACGTCATGGACGCCCTGGAACGCTACGGCACCCCGTTCGTGTCCACACCCGGCGGAGCTGGCTGGCTTCACGTGCAGCACGTTCCCGTGCGGCGCTTCGTGGCCGAGATCCTGCGCAAGCTGCTGGCCCTCGATGCCTGGGTACCGTTCGCGTCGGCTCCGGGGCCCCTGGCTCTCGCCCCGTACGAGGGGCGCGTCGGCCTGCGTTCGAGCAGCTCACGGGAGTACCTCGCGTACACCGTCACCTGGTCCGGCATCGCCTACCTGCTCGGAGCGGACGCCCCGTACAACCCCACCCGCTCCGCCCAGTTACGCAACCGGGCCCGTGTCGGCACGGCGAACACGGAGCCGAGCCCGCTCCCGGCGGACCTGCAGCAGCGAGACGTCGTGGCACTGTCCTGGACTTCCCGCCACGCCGCCACCCTGATGCCGGTGCTCGCCGAGCTGGGGCGCGACGGAGGTACGAGCCTTCTGCTCGACCTCGCCACCGACCCTGCTGAGCGGTGCCCCGCACCGACGGCTACGGGCATCGACCTGCGCTCGGCGCCGAGCGACCTCTTCACCCTCTCCGGCACCACAGAGGACCTACACCCGGCGGACGACGAGCATGTCGTCCGCGTCAAGGGCCACAGCCTCCAACTCGCCCGGCTCGTAATGCTCTTGTCCGTACTCCTCGAAACCAGCGGCGGGTGCACGCAGCCGTCATGGCGGACCATGCTCGGCGCAGAGCGCTGGCTCGACGGCGTCCTGGCCGCGACCCAGCCGCACACCGTCCTGTTGAGCAACGACACCAGCCCGCTGGGCGCGCTGGCCGCGCACGCAGCCGAGCGGCACGGCGCGAACACGGTCCACGTCCAGCACGGGGCATGGACGGCAGAGTCGGTCGCCTGGCCGGCCCTGCACAGCCGCGACATCGTCGTCATGGGCGAACGGGACGTTCCTCTGGCCCGAGCGTGGGTGCGCCACCCTGACGCCGAGGTGCACGTGCTGGGACAGCCCCGCTTCGATGCCCTGGCCGCCCTCGGCCGTGACGCACAGCGGCGGTACCTGGAGAAGGTGCTCGCGCCGGGCAACCGCCGTGCCCCCGCCCGGATCGCGGTGTGGGCCTGCCAGCCGTTCAGCCCCGGTCACCTCAAGGACCAGGCGGACCTCCTCCTGGAGGGCCTGAGCGCGGCGGAAGGCGACTGGGGTCTCGTCATCGCTCCGCACCCGGCGCAGGGCGCCGATGCCTTCGCCGCGCTACTGAAGCGCGACGGCGGCCCGCCGGTGGCCGTGGCTGACCCGCGGGTCGGCGCTCGGGGCTGCCTCGCCGGGGCCGATGCGCTGGCGAGCGCGTACTCGACGTGCGGGATCGAGGCTGTGCTGCTCGGCGTCCCGGTCCTCGAAATCGGCTCGCTGGGCGAACGCACGCTGGACCTGGCCGGCCACGGCCTCGCGACCCGTTGCCACAACGCCGGTGACGTCGCCGAAGCGCTCGACGCCCTGCGTGAGCCGGGCACGCCCGTCGCGAAGACGGCCCTGGACGCGGTGTGCCGGTGGCGCGGTGACAGCGCGGCCCAGGTTGCTCGCCTCATCACCCAGCGCGCCGAAACCAGCGCCAGATCATCCGACCACCTCCACCACGATGCCCCGAGCGCGACCTCTGCGTCGCCCCAGGGCGAAGGAGTTCCTGCCCGATGACACACCTCACCGCCGACAGCATGGCCGAGCTGTTCTCCGGCGCCATCACGCTGGCCAAGTCCGGCGAGCAGGTCAGCCCCCGAGGCATGGCCACCCGCGAAGTCCGCGACGTCCACTTGCTGCTCACCCAACCGCGCGCCCGCCTGCTCTATGCACCCCCGGCCCGAATCGTGAACCCGGCCTTCGCGGTCGCCGAGACCGTCTGGCACCTTTCCGGCTCCGACGCCCCGTGGATATTCGACTACAACACGCGGCTGCGGCAGTACGCCGACGACGGGGTACTGCTCGGTGCGTACGGGCCCAGGATGCGGAACTGGGGCGGCAAGGTAGATCAACTGGCCCGCGTCGTGGAGATCCTCAAGGAGGACCCCGACTCGCGGCGTGCTCTGATCCAGCTCTACGACCCGGCCCAGGACGCCGCCGGGCACAAGGACGTGCCCTGCACCCTCGGCTTCCGCTTCCACCTGCGGGCCGGCCGCCTGCACATGGCGACCATGATGCGCGGCCAGGACGTGTGGATCGGCATGCCGTACGACGTGTTCTTCTACACCGTGCTGCACGAGCTGGTCGCCGGGTGGCTCGACGCGGAGCTGGGCGAGTTCCACCTGCACGTCGGCTCGCTGCACGTCTACGAGGAGCACGTCGAGCGGGCCGAGGAGTTGACCTCGCTGGTGGCGAGCCCGGTCATGCCCGACCTGCGAACGCCGTGGACGGGCTTCGGCGGCCTGCTCGACCAGGTCGAGGCCCGCGACGTGACCGGCCACCCCGGCTGGGACGCGATGGCGGAGACGCTGCGCAGCTATCGGCTGTGGAAGGACGGGCAGCGCCAGCAGGCGTGGCGGGCGGCCGACGGGATCGACGGTCCTCTCGGCCAGGCCCTCACCGCCTGGTACGGCGAGCTGGAGCGCCGCTCGTCGAAGCCCGTCGCGACCGCCGGGTCGAGGTGACGGCCGCCGTGAAGCGCACCCCTTCGGTCGTCCTCGGCCTGTGTTCGTTCACCCACGACTCGTCGGCGGCCCTGCTGGTGGACGGCGAACTGATCGGCTTCGTCGAGGAGGAACGCCTCTCCGAGCAGAAGCACACCAAGCTCTACCCGGCCCGCGCCATCGAGTGGCTGCTCGGCCAGGCCAAGCTCACCGCCGCCGACGTGGACGCCGTCGCCTACAACTTCCAGCCCGCCCGCTACCTCGCCGAATCGCCCGCCGCCCTGCGCCTGGCGCTCTCCCCGGCAACGCGCGACCGGGCCCTGGCCCGAGCCCACGGATTCGCCAAGGTGGCCCTGCGCACCCAGCGCCGCCTGAGTGTGATCGGCCGACAGTTCCCCGCCGCCCGCGTCGTGCCGGTCCTGCACCACCGCGCCCACCAGCTCACCGCCTTCGCCGCCTCGGGCTGGGACGAGGCCGCCGTGCTCGTGGTCGACAGCCTCGGCGAGCGGCAGACCACCACCATCGCCCACGGGCACACCGCGCTCCGCCCTGTCACGCAGACCCTGGAAGCGATCAACGACCCGGCCTCGCTCGGGTACGTGTACGGCGCCGTCACCGAGCACCTGGGCTGGCGCCGGGGCGACGAGGAAGGCACCGTGATGGCGCTGGCCGCCCTCGGCGACCCCGCCCGCTTCCGCCACCTGTTCGCCCAGGCCGTCCGCACGACCGCGACCGGCTTCCACATCAACCCGGCCTACTTCCCCACGCGCACCCTCACGTCGGGATACGAGCGGACGTCCGGCCGCTTCGTCGCCGAGACCTGCCCCGAGCGGCACCCGAGCGAACCTCTGGCCGAGGTCCACCAGGACCTTGCGGCGGCCCTCCAGGAGCGGACCGAGCAGGTCATGGTGCACCTGGCCCGCCGAGCCCGCGTCCTCACCGGCTCCCCGCGCCTGTGCGTGGGGGGCGGTGTCGCCACGAACTGCGTCAGCATCGGGAAGATTATCGAGGCCGGCATCTACGACGAGGTGTTCGTGCCGCCCGCGCCCGGTGACGCTGGTACCGCGATCGGCGCCGCCCTCGCCGTGCACGTCGACGTCCGCAGCCCGCGCCCGCTCGCCGGAGTCGCCCGCACCTGCTACCTCGGCCCGTCCTACGAGGACCAGCCCCTCGACCTCGCCCCCTGGCCCGGCCTCCACCAGAAGACCCTGGGCATCGAAACCGCGGAGTTCCTCGCCGACCAGCTCGCCCACGGCACGATCGTCGGCCTGTTCCAGGGGGCCGTCGAGGCCGGGCCGCGCGCCCTGGGTAACCGCTCGATCCTCGCCTCCCCGCTGGAGCCCGGCGTCGTCGAGCGGCTCAACGCCACCGTGAAGTTCCGCGAACCGTTCCGGCCCTTCGCCCCCATGGTCCCGGCCGAGCGCGCCGACGAGTTCTTCACCCTCGGCCAGCAGGCGCCGTACATGTCCATGGCCTCCGGCGTGACGGACACGACGCGCGAGCGCGTGCCGGCCATCGTGCACGCCAACGGCACCTCCCGCCTGCAGACCGTCACCAGGTCGCAGAACCCGTTCATGCACGAGGTACTGACCGCCTTCGGCCGCCGGACCGGGGTGCCCGTGCTGATCAACACCTCCCTCAACGTCAAGGGCAAGCCGATCTGCGGGACACCGGGAATGGCCCTGGACTGCCTGGCCAACTCCGGGCTCGACGCCTTGCTCCTCGAAGGGCGGTGGATCACCAAGTGAAGATCGGATACAGCTTCTGGGGCTTCCTCGGCAACGGCGTCACCGATACCCCGGACGGAGGCCGCAGCCACCGCCGCCCCTTCATCGACGCCCTCCTCGCCCGCGGTCACGACATCGTCTTCCTGCAGGCCGACCGCGACCGCCTCGAAGTCGGCGAGGACCTCGACGACGCGTACACCTTCGACGACGGGCTGCCGTGCCTCGACGTCCTGTTCCTGGAGTGGCGCTGGGCGATCCCCGGCCGTAACACCACCACGTGCGGGAGCGAGGGCCACACATGCGACCTGCACCGCCAAGCCCAGCTCATCAACCACTACACCGTGCGGCACCAGACACCCACCGTGATCTGGGACAAGGACCGCACCCTGCGAGCCGAGAGCGTGTGGCGCCGCACCGCCCACACCCGCGTCTGCGAAGCAGCCCTCGCCCCGACCCTCGGCGCGCACTCGCTGCTCTTCCCCGTCGCCGAGGACCTCCTCACCCAGGCGGACCCCGTGGCCCTCGCGGCACAGCCGCGAGATCTGGTCCTCGGCTACGTGGGCAACCAGTACGACCGCGACGACTCCTTCGACCGCTTCTTCGCCCCGGCCGCCGCCCACGTCGAGCACCTGGTCGCCGGGAAGTGGACGAAGACCGACCGCTGGCCCGACATCCGGTTCGTGGGCCGGATCCCGTTCGAGGCCGCCGCCGGCGTCTACGGCCGGTCCCTGGCCACGGTGCTCATGCTGCCCGAGCGGTACGCCGCCGTCGGGCAGATGACCCAGCGCATCTTCGAAGCCGTCCTCGCCGGATGCCTGCCGCTGGCCCCAGCGAACATCCGCTTCGCCGACCGGTTCGTCCCCAAGGAGCTGGTCGTGCGCTCCGGCGACGACGTGACCGAACGCCTCTCCCACCTCCGCGAGATCGCCGGCACCCAGCAGCACGCTGACCTGATCGCCGCGTGCGTGGACCGCCTGCGCCTGTTCGGCCTGACCAAGCAGGTCGACACCCTGGAATCCGTCCTACACGGCCTCGACCCGGCCACCGCGACCGAGCGGGGAGCAGCCTGATGCCGACCGCTCGACAGGCCATGCCGTCTGGATCATCCGGACGGGTCCGGGAGGATGGCCCCGCCGGACACCCGAACCTCTCTACGCTGGAGCACCATGAAGAAGGTCGCCATCGTCGGCTGCGGAGGCAGCGGCAAATCCCACGTGGCCCGCGAACTGGGCAGGATCCTCGACGCCCCGGTGACGCACTTGGACGCCGCGTTCTACGACGACCAGTGGAACGCGCTGCCCATGGACAAGTTCACCGAGCTGCAGCGCGAGCTGGTCTCGCAGCCGCGCTGCGTGATCGACGGCAACTACAACTCGACGCTGCAGGTGCGGCTCGAAGCCTGCGACACGGTGGTCCTGATGGACGTGTCGACCGTGGCGGCCCTGTACGGGATCTTCTCCCGGCAGATCCGGCACGGTGCCGGGCACAAGGGCAACGGGGTGCACAACCGCATCCACTGGGGCGTGATCAAGTACGTCGCCACGTACCGGCGCAAAATGCGGCCCCGCGTGATGGCGAAGATCGAGGAGTTCGGCTCCGGAGCGGACGTGGTGCTGCTGGCCAACCGGCGCCAGACGCGCCGCTGGCTGCAGAAGGTGGCCGCCGAGCAGTCCTGAACGGCCCGCACCCCGGGACCGGGGGTGCGGCATGACCGAACCGAACCCGTTCCTGGACCCCGCCCGGCAACAGGACCTGTACGGGCACGCCGCCCGGCTGGCCGGGCGGACCAGCGCCCTGATGCGCGCGAAGACCTCCGGCCACCCCGTGCCCGAGACGATCGTCAGCCTCGTGCAGACCCACCACGCGCGACCGGACCGGCTCGGCGTGGTGCTCGACATCGGCTGCGGACGCGGCACGAGCAGCCTCGTCATCGCCGAGCAGCTCCGGCCGCAGCGCGTCGTCGGCCTGGACGCCGCCCCCTCCCTCCTCGCCCAGGCCCGCGAGCGCGCACAGGAGCTGCCCGACACCACGGTGGAGTTCGTCGAAGGCGACTTCCACGACCTCCCGCTGCCCGCCGGATCGTGCGACGTCGCCGTCGCCGCGTTCTGCCTCTACCACTCGCCCCAGCCCAAGGACGTCATCGCGCAAATCGCGAGGATCCTTGCACCCGGCGGCCTGGCCGTGCTCGTCACCAAGGACCTCGACAGCTACCAGGAGATGGACCGGCTCGTCGCCTCCGCCGGCCTCGACCCGCAGGCCGACCAGCACGAAAGCCTCTACACCGCAGCCCACAGCGGCAACCTCGCCGACCTGGCCGCCTCCGCGCTCGACGTGATCGCCGTCCTGGACGAGGAGCACTCCTTCACCTTCGACGGCCACGACCACACGGCCCAGTACCTGGCCACCAACCCCAAGTACGACCTTGCGCCCGGCCTCTACGGCAACCCCGGGGCCCTAGCCGCGACCCTGCACGAATTCATTCCCGACCAGCCGCTGACCACCCGGTCCCGCATCACCTTCGTCGTCGCCCAGCCGAACGAAGGGCGCCGGCCATGACCCTCCCGCAGTTCACCAAGCACTACGCGACACCGGAGCGCGCGGCGGGCGCGGTGCGCCACTACCGGTGGATCAACGAACACGCCAAGCCGCTGCAGCAGCCTGCGCTCTACACCGTCGGACCCGACAGCCTGACGTTCGAGCGGATCGAGGGCCGCCCCGTACGCCCCGAGGACCTCCCGCGCATGGCCGAACTGCTGGGCCACGCACACGGTGCCGCCTGGGCCAGCGACCTGCAGCCCGCATCGCTCGGCATCCCGCACCACTTCCAGGACGGCACGACGTTCGACGACTACCTCGGCCCCCGGCAGATCGCGCTCCGGCGTCGCCACGAGCAGGGTTACCTACCGAACAAGGCGGCTCTGCACGCGATGCTCGGCCTGCTGGAGGAGACCGCCCGGGGGCCATGGGCCTTCTACAAGGACAGCAACCCCCGGAACTTCATCATCACCAGCACAGGGGACATCGTCACCGTCGACACCGACGACTTGTCCCTCGCCCCGCTGGGATACGACCTCGCCAAACTCATCGCGACGCTCCACCTGACCTACGGGCCTCTCACGGACCAAGCCGTCAACGGCGCCCTGCTCGCGTACAACGCGGCGGCCGGACGCTACGGCGCCCGGCTCGGCAGCACGGACCGCGAACGCCTCGACGACTTCCTGGCTCTGCACGCCGTGCTGACCGCCCCGTACGTCGGGCGCAACGGCTACCGCTACAGCTGGCCGCTCCGCTCCCACCTCCGAGGAACCCCATGATCACCACCGAACTCGTCTTCGTACGGCACGGCCAGGCCCAGTGCAACGCCGACGGCCTCGTCGGGGGCCCGAACACCTGCACCGGACTGACCAACCTCGGGTATGCCCAGGTCGAGGCAGCGGCACGCCGCTTGGCCACCGAGCACCAGCAGCAGCCCTTCGATCTCGTCTACACGGGCCCGCGGATCCGGCTGATCCAGACCGGCGAGATCATCAGCCAGGCACTGCGAATACCCATGTCCACCGACGAACGCCTTGACGGCCCCGTTCACGGCGACGCCGATGGCAAGCCCTGGACCGCCGTGAAGACCGCAGCAGACGGCGGCCCCCACGCTCGCCCGGACCAGCAGTGGGCCGCTGGCTCCGACACCTGGAACGGCTACCTGGAACGCGCCGGCAGTTCCTTACGCGACATCATCGACCAGCACCGGGGGAAGCGCGTCCTCTTCGCGGCTCACGGCGAGACCGTGATCACCGCCCACACGCTGCTGTTGGACATCCCGATCGGTTCTCCCGCGGGTTTCACGGTCAACCACGCTTCCATCACCCGTTGGCAGGAGCACCACAATCGGCTCGGACAGACCCGCTGGATGCTCGACCGGCACAACGACACCGCACACCTCGCGCCGGAGGCTTCCTCGTGACCACCGTGACAGACGACCCGCGAATCCAGTTGGCGCACGACCTCCTCGGGGCGGTCGAGATCGTGCCGGACCGGCTGCTTCCTCCCCGGGTGGTGCGGGTGGTGGACGCCGGTGGGCGGCACTTCGTCGCCAAGCAGCACGCCGAGCAGGACCGGTATGTGCGGGAGCTTCACGCCTACCGAACGTGGGGAACCCACCTGAGCGGCCACGCCCCGACGCTGGTCGGCCGGTACGACGCCAGCCGCACCCTCCTGCTGACGGCGCTCGCGGGCGATCGGGCGGACACCGTGGCACCGGGCTCACCCGAGGAGGAGCTGGCCCATCACGAGGCTGGCCACGTCCTCGGCGCGCTCCACCGGGCCACCTCCATGCCCCAGGGCGGCGCCGTCGGTGCCGCGCTGGCACAGCGCCTCCAGGGCTGGATCGACCAGGCTGTTCACGCCGACCTGATCAACACCGCCGAGCGGAACCTGCTGAACCACCACGCGGCCATCCTGGACAACAGCCTCATGGACAGCGCGGTCTGCCACCTCGACTACCAGCCGCGCAACTGGCTGGTCGGCGACGCGTTCGGCATCTACGACTTCGAGCACATGCGACGCGACGCCCGCATTCGCGACTTCGCCCGGCTCGAATTCCGGCGCTGGCAGGCCGCGCCCCACCTCCGGACCGCCTTCCTCGACGGGTACGGTCGCCCGCTGAACGGCTCCGAGCGCCGCCTCCTGGAATCCTTCGGCGCCATCGAGGCGGCCACCGCCCTGGTCAAGGGCCACAAGGAGAACGACCTCACCCTGAGCGCGCACGGCCGGACCGTCCTGTCCCGTCTCACCTGACCTTCGCCCTCTTCGACCACACCTCTCTGGAGATTCCCGTGCCGCAGCACGAGCAGCCCCCGACCGCCGCCGCACCCCGCCGAGCCGTGGTGACCGGCTCCGCCGGATTCATCGGCTCCCACCTCGCCCGCGCCCTCGTCGAGGCCGGCACCACCGTGATCGGCGTCGACCGCCGCGACCCGTCCACCGACCCCACGGCCGCCGCCAACCTCGCCGCCCTGCGGGGACTCTCCGGATACCACCACGTCACCGCCGACCTCCTCCACTGCGCGGTCGAACCCCTCCTGATCGACGCGGACGCCGTCTTCCACCTCGCCGGAATCCCCGGCGTACGACCGTCCTGGGGGCCGCGGTTCGGCGACTACGTCGCGTCCAACGTGCTGGCCACCCACCGGGTCCTGGAAGCCTGCACCAGCCTCGGCGTCCCGCGACTGGTTGTCGCCTCCTCCTCCAGCATCTACGGCCCGACCGACGGCGGCGCGAGCGGCGAGGCCGACCGGCCGAAGCCCGCCTCCCCGTACGCCGTGACCAAACTGGCCGAGGAACAGCTCTGCCTCGCCTACGCCGAGCGCCCCCTCGGCCCCAGCGTCGTCGCCCTGCGGTACTTCACCGTCTACGGCCCCCGCCAGCGCCCCGACATGTTCACCCACCGCGCCCTGCAGGCCGCCCTGACCGGACAGCCGCTCCGTCTG
The DNA here is from genome assembly GCF_051131715.1 of Streptomyces sp. A5-4. NCBI lineage: Bacteria > Bacillati > Actinomycetota > Actinomycetes > Kitasatosporales > Streptomycetaceae > Streptomyces > Streptomyces sp. A5-4. Next base: position 4,525,086 of record NZ_CP178591.1, read on the forward strand.
TACGGAGACGGCCACCAGCGACGCGACTTCACCTACATCGACGACGTGGTCGCCGCCACGATCGCCGCCGCCGTCGTACCGACGGCGAACGGCGCGATCAACGTGGGCGGCGGGTCGAACGCGTCGCTGCTGGAAGTGATCAACATCGTCACGAGTCTCACCGGCCGCGACATCCAGCTCCAGCAGGACCACGCGCGCAATGGTGACGTCCTCCTGACCCGCGCCGACCCCAGCCGTGCCCGAGACGTCCTCGGCTGGCAGCCGCGCGTCGACCTCCACAACGGGCTGCGGGCTCATATGCAGGCCCTTGCCGCCCAGCTCCCCAACTACAGCCGAGCCGCATAGCCCCGCGACCCGGAGCCCGAGAGGAGACGCTATGGAAAGTCCCGAGCGAGCGCGGCTGGACGCCTTCTTCCGGCAGATCACCGCGCAGTTCCCCGCGGGCGAGGCGATCACGACGCTGGTCATCACGCATCTGCTCTCCGAGCGGCCCGCGTTTCTGCGGGCCATGGCCGCCGTGTCCACGGTCGGCGCCGTGCTGCCCAAGCCCCGGTCGATCCACCGGCCGACCCTCGACGCCGTCCGCCGTAGCTTCCCGGTGCACGACCTCACCCGGGAGCGGTTCACCGACGAGACCCAGGCCCTGGGTTATCTGGAGGACACGGTGGGCGGCAGGGACGTCGTCTTGGTGGACATCGGCGGCTACTTCGCGGCGAGCCTCCACACCCTCGTGAACAAGTTCTCCGGCCGGGTTCTCGGCGTCGTCGAGGACACCGAGAACGGACACCAGCGGTACGCGGCGCTCGACTCCCTACCGTGCCCGGTCGTGTCCGTGGCCCGCTCCCCGCTCAAGGACTGCGAAGACCACCTCGTCGGCCGCTCCGTGGTCTTCTCAACCGATGCCCTCGTGCGTACCCGCGGGGACGTCCTTACGAGCCGCAACGCCTGCGTCATCGGCTTCGGCAAGATCGGCCGGGCCATCGCCCAGACCCTGCGCGCCCAAGACCTGCGCGTCACCGTCTACGACAACGACCCGATCAAGCGAGTCCAGGCGCACTCCCTCGGCTTCCGCACCAGCGCGTCCACCACCGAGGCAGTGCGGGACGCGGAACTCGTCCTGTGCGCCACCGGCAATCTCGCGCTGCGGCACGGAGACTTTGCAGCCCTGCGCAACGGGGCGTACCTCGGATCGGTGACCTCCTCCGAGGATGAACTCGAACTCGGCAGCATTCACGACCTCTACGAACGCATCCCAGTTGGACCCCAGTTGACGCGATACGAGGTCACCGGCCACTACTTTTACGTGCTCGCCGACGGCGGGGCCGTCAACTTCGTGCACGGCGCCGCTGTCGGCGCGTACATCCACCTTGTCCAAGCCGAGATACTCGCCGCCAGCGCCGCACTCAGCCACGCACGCTTCCAGCCCGGACTGCACGAGATGCCGGCGTCCGACCGCAACGCCATCGCCAGAACCTGGCTCCACCACTTCGAAAGGTGATCCGCAGTGGCACCCGCCGTCCACCACATCCGCTCCGTCACCGAGGCATACCTCGCCCGGCACCCGGGCGAACGCGACTCCCTCGCAATGCTGTTCGTCGCGCTCGCCGCCTCGGACGACCCCACGAGCCGCAAGACGTACCCCGCCCACGTGACCTGCAGCGCCATCCTCATCGACGGCAACCGGCGCATGCTCCACATCGTCCATAAGGCATCCGGGAAGACTCTGGCGCCCGGCGGGCACAACGAATCCGATGACCGGCAACTGCGCGACGCCGCCCTGCGTGAACTGCACGAGGAGGCCGGCATCCCGCCCAGCGCCGTCGTCCCGTTCTCGGGCTACGAGGACGTCCCCCTCGACATCGACGTGCACGCCATCGACGCGAACCCCTGGAAGGACGAACCGGCCCACCACCACGTGGACTTCCGCTGGGCCTTCCGCCTCGACGCAGACCACGCGGTGACGCTCCAGGAAGAGGAGGTCGGCGGCTACGAATGGCGGCCGTTCACGAGCGCCGCTTCACCCACCGTCCGCGCCAAGCTCGCCCAGCTCGCCTGAAGCCCCCACCCGTACCTGAGTACCAGGAGGACGCCGTGGCCGCCACCACAGCCCAACCGACCGGCACCACACCGCGCCGGCACATCGCTGTCATACCCTGCCGCTGGGGCGCTTCACGCTTCCCCGGCAAACCACTGGCCCTCCTCGGCGACAAGCCGTTGTTCTGGCACGTCCACGAGCGCTGCCAGGAGGCCAAACGTCTCGACGGAGCCGTCGTAGCGACCGACGACGAACGCATCGAAGAGGCGTGCCGCAAACTGGGCATCGACTGTATCCGCACTGGCGAACACCTCACCGGCACCGATCGCGTCGCGGAGGTCGCCGAGCGGCTGGAAGCCGAGGCGTACATCAACGTCCAGGGCGACGAGCCGTTCATCTCGCCGACCGCCATCGACGCGATCTCCGAGGCCCTGGAGCATCTGCCGTCGGGCACGCTCGCCGTGAACGCGTTCACCGAGTTGGTCGACGTCGGCTCCGTCCTGGATCACAACGTCGTCAAGGTCGTCGTCGCGGCCCAGGGCGAGGCCCTGATGTTCTCGCGGCAGCCCATTCCCTACCCGAAGGGCGACCGCCCGAAGTACCTCCGCCAACTGGGCCTCTACGGCTTCACCGGCCCAGCCCTCCAACGCTTCCGACAGCTCCAGCAGGGACCCCTGGAGCGTGCCGAGGGAGTGGAGATGCTGCGCTTCGTCGAACACGGTCACGCCGTTCAGATGATCCATGTCCTGGACGACGGTGTAGCAGTCGACACCCCGGACGATCTCGCGCGAGCCGCGTACCTCCTTGCCCAGCGCACCGGGAGGCTCATCCCGGGTGGTAGGTAAGGGCGGGCCGCCGATTCTTAACGCACCAATTCACGACTGAGCGTCTCTCGCCCAGACGCTAGGAAACGCTCTTCCATCTCCTCGTACAACTCGATGGCGTCGCTTGCCCGTTGCTCGTCTCCTTGGCCGTCGTACAGATCCTCCACCTCGCGGCACCAGCTAGTCATGGCCGAGGCCAGGTTGTTCGCATCGCGGGCGACCTTGTCCGGGCCGTGCAGCCTCACGAGGCTCACAGCTTCAAGGGCGGCATCGACGGCCGGCCTGAACCCAGCGAGGCTGTCGGCAAGGTGGGGAGACCGTTGAGCACCTGGGACTGCCTGAACCGCCACGTGGGCGGCGTAGCCGACTCGATAGGTGCGGCTGCACTCAGTGACGAGGTTTGAATAGGCGATCGATCTGCCTTCCCTCTCGGACTGACCGCGCTGCGTGCGCCTCTGTTCCGTCCCACCGAGGCGGGTCGTAGCCAGCGTCCCCAGCACGCCACTGACCGCGCCCACGACAGTCCCGATTAACCCGACCACTGCACTGTCCATGCCCCCATTGAAGCCGAAGGCAGAGCCGAGCATGCCGGCTCTGCCTTCAAACCGACAGGCCGACCTCGCCCGGCGGCCCGCCAGAACGCAGTGCAGAGGCACCCAGTCGGTGACGCTCCAGACCAACGACCGCCTTCGAGCCAGTCCTCGTCGCCGAGGGGTGCCGGCACTGCGTGCGCATCGAACTGCACGAGCCTGGGCCCGAGCAGCAGTCGGCCGCGGTGCTCGCCGCCGCTGACTACAAGCCGGTCTTGGGGTTCCCGTAGAGCAGCCGGCGCGTGGCAGGGTCCCGGCTGAGGATGGCCTCCTCGAAGTCCTCGTCCAGGTCCTCCCACCGGGGGCGCGGCCGTTCCCAGAGGTAGAGGTCGACTTGCGGATGCGCCGCGTGAGCGAGGCGTGAGAAGGCGGGAGCTGTGATGCCGCCGAAGACGCACAACGCGCCCCGATCTGCTTCGAGGTCATGGAGCTTGCCGATGAACTCCTCGACCGTCGCGAGTCCTACCGACCTCTCATAGCGCTTGCACTCGAAGACGATCTTGATCTGCGTTCCGGCCAGCCTTCCGGTGACCAAGACGTCGATCTGCCGCTCGATGCCGCTCAACCGCCCTTTGAGGCGTGCGTTGTGAGTGACCGTCGCTGCCGAGTCAAGGTCTGCCACCTTCCTGGTCACGACTTCCTCGAAGCGGCGCCAATCGGTGTGCCCGTCAGCGCCTGGGACGCTCCTCAAGTACATGACACTGCCCATGCGTTGACTGTATCCCGTCGGTCTGACAACCCCGGCGGCCCAACCAACAAAGGAGTTGAGTTGTATTCAGAAAGGCGGTTGAGGTGCGCGGACCCAGACCCGATCCTTTCAATAGGCGCGCGCGCAGCGACCGAAATGGACCTGACAAAGTCCGGTTAAATGCACCTGACAAAACAGAGTGGTCGGGGGTCTCGTCCCGGAGCCATTTGAAGATCGCTTAAGGGCGGTCGGCCAATTTCGATCTTGGTGCCCACTTTGTGGCCTATCGCACCTAGGTGACCTTCGCTACACATCCCTCCCATGTGGATCACGGTTTCCTGCTTGTAGGGTTAGGCGCAGACAGGTGTGCTGGCCAACCACCACGCACCCAAGACGCAAGCTCCTGGCTACCAGCGCCTCGCGTACGAGTATCGGGATTGAGCTGGCGGCGAATATCGGCGGAATCTCTAGGGAGCGACTATGCGTTGGCGTCGAGGCCCTTCACAGCGCGCCTTCGTGAAGGAATGCGAGAGGCTGCTCGCGGGCCTCCCTATTCCCACACCTTTCAGCGTTGAGGCTCTGGTGCGGAATATGGAAGTCCTGTTGGGCCGCCAGATCCGGCTTGTGCCACTGGACGACCCCGACGGAGGTCTCGGCGCAGCGTGCGGCCTTCGGGTCAAAGCGCCGGAGTTCACGATCATTCTTTACCGTCGGCGGTCGAGTCGAAATCAGACCGAGCACATCATTCTCCATGAGCTGGTACACGAGTGGCTGGACCACGGGACTTGTTTGACGGCTGCCGAGATCGAGCGGTACGTGCCTGAAAGAATCCGCCAGGAAGTCCTTCGGCGTTTTCCGTCGACGCTAGTCCAGGGGCGAGTGAATTTCGATAGTCCCGAGGAAAAGCAAGCCGAGATGTCGGCCTCGCTGATAAAGCGATTGGCCCGCCGTCAGTCGTTCACGGGAGATGACATGGTAAGCCTGCTGGAGAACTCTCTTGCTCATCCCGTTGCTCCTCCACGGCGTCGAGTTTAGTCGCGATCGCCTGGCGAGCACCTAGGTTCAATTTCTGACCTAGGCTTTGCTGCGCCTTGTAACCCTTATCGGCAGTCAAGTCTGCACTCAACCGACCTTGCGGGTCGACAAAATGCAGCCCGCGTAGAGACCCACTGGTTCCGTGTTCGAATACTTTCAGTACCTGACTGCGGCAGTCATGACCCTTATCGCTATCTGGAGATTCCCTGCGGTTCGATATGGTGACTCTCACCGCAGGGCTTTGTGGGGCGGCTACGCGGGATTTGCCGTAGCCCTATGTCTCTACACGCCGGCGGCAATGAATGCTGTCGACCTCGTTCCTGTGGTGGATCTGAGCGCTCTACTTCGGCACTTTGCCAGTACTGCAGCGATCATGGCAGCCCTGACATACGTCGCCACCAGCTACGGAAAGAGCGCCGAGGCGGTCGTGCCTCGACACGTAGCGGTCTCGCGCTGGATAGCCCGCGCCTCGTATAAGGCGGGGGCGATAGGCGTAATTCTACTCACGGTCCTATTCTTCACCGTGGTGCATCGCGACAAGCCCAGTGAGAATTTCCTCATCGACCATGCGGGAGAATGGGGAGTCGCGGTTTACATGACCGTCTTCTACTTCTTCCCGCTCATCACGACAGCAGTCTGTGGTTATCAGTGGACGAGGGCGGCGCGGCAGGCCGAAAGTACGAGCATGCGCGTCGGGCTGGGTTTGATGGGAATCTCGATGTGGATGGGGTTGATTCATACCGTCGCACGTATCGCCATCCTTTGGGTCGCGGTTGCCTTCCCTCTGCGCCCCTCGACGGTTCAGTTCCTCGTGGACGTCACATCAATATGGATGGACGTGCTTTTTCTGATCGTTGCCGCAGGGGCGAGCATTCCAACCACCCGTGCGGCAGTGGCCCGATGGAAGACATGGCAGACCCTTAACAGGACTTATCCGCTCTGGATTGACCTGGTGCGGGCTTTTCCCGGGACAAGCCTGTACCCGCCTGGGCGGCGCCTAGCTGAACTCATGCACATACGGGTCCCAATCGACGTCCGCCTAGACCGATGGACTCAGGATATCGCTGACGCTTGCGAAAAGCTCCGGCATTATGCTCCGCGAAACCTGATGTTCGCCGCAGAAGACATTACCGCTTCGCATTCTGACCCTGACCCGGCGGCGGAAGCGTATTGGATTAAGGCTGCCCTTCTGGCCGCTGACACCATGCAAGTCTGTCCGCAGGCCGCTGCGCCCCTGAGAGATAAGCCGTTCGTTGATACCGACAGCGAAGCGGCATGGCTAGTAAGAGTCAGCACCGCCTACTCGCGCATCACGACGGATCAGGCGCAGAGGCTTCTCCAGCAGTCCACAGGAGTGGATTCCAAAGTGGATCAATAGCCAGCAGAGGCTCGCCATCGGATGCTCGGGGGTGATCTTCATATTGATCTTGAGCGAGGGCTCCGCGAGTGAGATTCGGCACTCTTGGCTGCACGAACTGGGCTGGTACCGTGGGTTGAGCGGACTGATAGGCCCTGCTCCGCCCAGTAATTGATGAATGGACTTCGGCCTCGTGGCGCACAGTACTGCTGCCACCTATGCAGGCGAGTCCGTGGCGCTGTCCGGTCTGGATGGACGTCCGAAATCTCAGCAATGGAGTTCCCGCATGTCCAACCGCACCGGCCTCATCCTCGATTTCGGAGGCGTGCTCACCACCCCCCTGCTGCCCGCTGTGCTCGCCTTCGAGAGGCGTGAGGGTCTTCCACAGGGCGCGTGCCTCACGGCCCTGTACAAGGACGACGAAGGCGTCCGGATCACGAGCGACCTTGAGCGAGGAGCGGTTTCCCAGGACCAGTGGAACGACTTCGCCGGCAAGATGCTGGGGGTGGCCCCCGACAACCTGATGGGTCGCATCTTCGGCGACCTGCGCCCTGAGCCGCTACTGATCAACGCGGCTGCGGCGTCGCGGCGAGCCGGGATCAAGGTGGGCATCCTGTCGAACAGCGTTGGACTGGCCCCGTGGGACCTGTATCAGGGCTACGAGCTGGAGACGCTGTACGACGTCGTGGTGATCTCCGAGCAGCACCTGATGCGCAAGCCTGACCCGAGCCTCTTCGAGGTCACGCTCAAGCTCATGGATATGCCCGCCGAGCAGTGCATCTTCGTCGATGACACCGAAGCGTACGTTCATGCAGCGGAGCAGCTCGGCCTCGCCGGAGTGCACAACAAGGACCCCAAGCAGACGGTCACGGTTCTCTCTGAGCTTCTTGGCGTGGACCTCGCGGCGTCCTAGCCAGGTATCGGCCGAGCGCATGCCCGGTCCTCTGAGAAGAGGCCACCGACACAGCGAAGGGACTATGGCGTCACCCTGATCATGGGGTGACGCCATAGTCCCTTCGCCGTGTCGGCTCCTGTTTGCCTGTAGCGCAGCGTGCCGACCTGCTCCACGCTCGGACAGCAGGCCGCAGCAGAAGCGTCTCGGGTACGCGAGCTGCCGGGTGCCGTCAATCCCCGTCCTGCACCTCTGGCAGCTTGTGCTTCAGCTCTCCGACGAGGTTGTTGATGTTGGCCATCATCTCGGCCGACAGGCCGCTCCCGTTGCCGCGGGCAGCCAGGCCAAGGATCTGGCCTCGGTGAATCGAGCCAAGGAAGCGGATCGCTTCCAGGAGCTCGCGGGCCGCAGGGTTGACCTCGGCATCGTCCTGGAAGAGGGCGGTGTCGACCTGAAGCGCCTCGGCTAGGCCGGCCCGCACTGCGTCGGAAGCCTCGGTTGCGGCACCCGTGCGAAGGGCGACGATGTCGTCCGTGGTGACGGCCGTTCTGCCTGCGTGTGCATTGACGGCCCGCGCGATTGCCTCGTCAGAGGGCGCCTCTTGGCTCACGTACCCGTGCCGCAGGAGATAGTTGATCTTCTCTCCGATCGTGCGGGGCGCGGATGCCTGCTCGTCACGCGAAGTCCTGGGACGAAGGCCGAACGAGCAGTCCTGGGCGGCCAGCAATTCCGCTTCGGTCACCCCGTACGCCACTGCGAGCGGCTGCACGTAGGCGTCGGCGAGTCTGCGCCGACCGGATTCGGCGTTGCTGACTGGTGTGCGGCTCGCGTCGATGACCGCAGCAGCCTGCGCCACGCTAAGGCCGGCGTCGCACCGCAGGAGCTGCAGGTCCGGCGGGCCATCGTGAGGGAAGAGAACGTCCAGCGGCTGTCCGAGCGCCGCTGCAATCGCGGGGAGCTTCTCGCCCTTGGGGAAATCCTGACCGCTCTCCCACCGCGCGACGGCGGGGCCGCTGACGCCTACCTCGGCCCCCAACTCCTTCTGGCCAAGGTCCCTGCCCCGGCGGACAGCACGCACGCGACTGCCGTCGAACTGACGTGGGGGCACATGAACTCCTGCGGCGGGGCGGTCGGGCGGGTCGGGGCGGCGTCTAGGGCAACTGTAATCCAGGCTTGATACATCCGCATAACTAACGTACGTTCCTGTATCGCACCTGTTGATCGGCCCCGACCCTCAAGTGTGCCAGCCCCTGGGAGACCTCTATGCATGTTGCGTTGTTGCGGCCACTCGCGCAACGTCCCCACGCGTTCGGTACCCAGTTGTTGTCGACCGATCGCTGGGGCAGCGTCCTCGATACCGGCCGTCGCCACCCTTGTACGACGGGTTAGCGCCAGGGATGGACTTGTCCGCGGGTGTCTACGTATGTTCGTGGTCCCCCGCCGGGCAGCGGCCCGGGGAGGGGCGAAACGAGCAGGTGGAAGGCAGGGGGGAGGGGGTGGTGCGAATGCGAGCGCACGGTCCGTGACGTAGCGCAGCAAAGCAAACCGGCGCCCGGGAGCTACCAACTCCCAAGCGCCGGGCCGGCACCCCGAGGGGCGCCAATTCACATCACGCGGGCGGCGGGGCTTCTTGCACGAAAACCGCCGCACCGCACTCCTACGAACAACGGAGTATCGCATGCTCGCCATGCCGAGCGGAACCCCGGCCTGCCCGGACGCTGACCGAAAGCGCCGCCTCGCCGCCCAGCTCGCCGACATGATTCCGGGCGCGGCCACCATCCGGGTCAGCCTGAACGACCCGAAGGAGGCGTGGCCCCACCCGCACGCCATCGTCAAGGACGCGGCCGGGGAGACCCTGGAGCTGGGGCGGACGACCGCGAGGGTCGCAGCCCGCTGGATCCTGCGGGTCTGGCCGGAGATGGACTGGACCCGGCCGCACACCTTCGACCTGGCCCTCGCGACCCTCACCCGCAGCGACTTGATCGCCGCCGGTCGGGGCCGCTGACATGGCGCGAATCCGAACGATCAAGCCGGAGGCATTCGTCTCCGAGTCGCTCGCCGAAGTGAGCGTCGAGGCAGAGCGCACCTTCTTCGGCCTGCTCACCCAGGCCGACGACCACGGCCGCCACCGCGACAACGCCGCGATCATCGCCGGGCTGCTCTGGCCCCTGCGCGCCGAGCACACCTCGGTCCACGTCGAAGACGACCTCCACCAGCTCGCGACCGCTGGCCTGATCTGCCGGTACACCGGCTGTGACGGCCGTCGGTACCTCCACATCGTGACCTGGTCCGCGCACCAGAAGATCGACAAGCCGAGCCAGTCCCGACTGCCCACCTGCCCGCAGCACCACGGTGCCGACCGGTGCGCGCCCTGCAAGGGGACCTGCACCAAGCGGGCCGAGGAGTCGCCCACCCCTACGCGAGGGCTCGCCGAGGCTTCGCCGAACGCTCCCCGAGCCCTCGATCTGCCCGCGCAGCCCCTCGTGACACCTCACGCCAACGCCGACCGGGCTCACACCGTCCAGCAGGACGCCTTCGACGACATGGCCGGCACTCCTAGCCCCCCTGACCCGAAAAGCGCAGGTCAGGCGGCATTCTCCGAGGCTTCCCCGAACCTTCCCCGAAACCTCGGAGAGGGCTCGGCGCCTGGATCTAGGATCTTGGATCCTGGATCTTCTATCCCTACGGGGCGCACAGCGCCCGCAGCCACGGTCTCGGCCAACCAACTCGTCGGCGAGTACATCGCTGCCTGCGACGAGCGTCCGCCCAGCGACGTGATCGGGCACCTCGGGCGGATCGCCAAGAAGCTCCTGGGCGAGGGCATCGCCCCGGAGCACATCCGGGGCGGGCTGCAGAACTTCGCGGCCAACCCCAAGCACCCGAGCGTCCTGACCAGCATGGTCAACGAGGCCATGAACGCACGCTCGGGCGGTTTGGCGCGGCCGGGAATCCGGCCTAACGTGCCCGCTCACCAGGCGTGGACCAACCCGGCCAACGCTGCCGCCGCCTACGCCGAGGAGCTGTGATGCGCACCCGTACCCGCGAACCGCAGACCATCGGCAGCGAGGGCACCCTGGACCGGATGGCCCGGATCCTGGCCGCCCGCAACATCGACCCGGCCGCCGTCGCCGCAGTGGTCGACGAGCCCGAGCCGTTCTCTCCGCTGGATGCCCTGCTGGCGGGGATGCCGCCGCGCTACCAGGCCGCTGTCGCCGACCACCCCCAGGTCCTGGCCTGGGCCCGGGACGTCGCCGAGGCAGCCATCGCCCCCAGCGTGGGAGCCCGGCGACAGGTCACCACCGGCCCCAGCCTGCTGATGGCCGGAGTCGTCGGCGCGGGCAAGACGCACCAGGCGTACGGGGCGGTCAGGCGACTGGTACAGGGCGGAGTCGGCGTGCGCTGGCGCGCGACCACCGCCGCCGACCTGTACGCCGACCTGCGGCCCCGGCCCGGGGTGGACAGCGAGCGGGAGCTGGCGGCCGTCAGCCGCTGCCCGCTCCTGATCATCGACGACCTCGGCGCGGCCAAGGCCAGCGAGTGGGTCGAGGAAGTGACATACCGGCTGATCAACCGCCGGTACAACTACGAACTCCCGACCCTGATCACCACCAACCTGGCGATCAAGGACCTCCGGGCCTACGTCGGCGACCGCATCGCCTCCCGCCTTGCGCAGATGACCACACGGGTCGAGTTCGAGCCGGTCGACCGCAGACGCCACCGCGCCGCAGCCTGATCCGCCGCAGGCCACCACGCCGGGCCGCGCCCTCCGCGCGCCGCCCCATGCACCTCCCGACCCAGCGCACCTCTCCGCCGACGCCCCTGCGCGTGGAGAGCGATCGGAGCAACCCGCATGACCACCACGACGATCAGCCCTGCCCGCCACCGGTCGCTCGGCGACCAGACCTGGCAGGACCAGGCCGTCTGCCAGAGCACCGAGTACAACCCGGTGGACCCCGAAATCTTCTTCCCGGAGCCCGACGAGACCGACAAGATCACCGCCGCGAAGTCGCTCTGCGGCCAGTGCCCTGTCCGCCGCGTCTGCCTGGACGCCGCCCTGGAGAGCGGCGACACCGACGGCATCCGGGGCGGACTGACCGAAGAGGAGCGCGGGCCGCTGCACGAGAAGCTCGCCAACCGCCTCGACTACAGCCGCGTCAACGCCACCATCGCCGGACGGGACGTCCACCTCACCAAGGCCGAGCGCCGCGCGGTCGTCCACGCCGCCTACCGCCACGGGGTGACCGAGCAGCGCCTGGCCTGGCTCCTGAAGATCACCGAGGAGCACGCCCAGAAGCTCTACCGCGAGACCCGCCGCGCCCTGCGCAACCGAGACCTGGAGCAGACCACGAAGACCACCTCGCCCCCCGAGACCGACGGCGAGCACCTGGGCCGCGACGACTTCGGGACGGCGGCGTGAGCACCGCGAGCGCGCCGAAGACGGCGCACATCACCGGCTGGGACCGCGCGGTCGTCATCGCCCTGGGCGGCGCGGGGTGCGCCCTGTCGTACGACGCCCTCCAGCAGATGGCCGTCGCCATCCACGTCCGCGGTTTCCTGACCTACCTCTTCCCCCTGGTGATCGACGGCTTCATCGCCTACGGCATCCGGGCACTCCTGGTCCTGCGCGACGCGCCCCTGCGCGCCCGGCTCTACGTCTGGGCCCTCTTCGGCACGGCCACCGCCGCCAGCATCTGGGCCAACGCCCTACACGCGGTCCGGCTCAACGACGAAGCGGTCGCCGGCACCGGTCTCCGACTCGGAGACATGGTGGTCGCAGTGCTGTCCACCATCGCCCCCCTCGCGCTGGCCGGAGCGGTCCACCTGTACATCCTGATCGCCCGGGGCCCGGTCAAGGAGAGTGACCGGGAGGACCTCGGTCAGGCCGGTCACCTCGGTCAGGCTGACCGGCCCGAGGGCATCGCGGTCACCCGGGCTGACCGGCTCGGTCAGCAGCAGCCGCAGCCCGGTCAGGTCAGCGCCGGGCAGTCGGTCACTGCCCTGACCGACCGGCCCCGACCGGTCCTGAACAAGCAGGCCCCGAGTCCTCGGTCACTGACCGAGGACAGCGCCCCGACGGACAGCAGCCCGGTCACCGGTGACCGCGAACAGCCGCACGAGGCCCCTGACCTGCCCGGACAGCCGGACGCTGCGCCGCCGGTCACTGACCGCGCGGTCGGCACCGAGCCGGTCACCGGCAACCCGGACGGCCACGCGCCGGACACCGACCGGCCGGTCACTCCGCCGCCGGTCACTGACCGGGACCCCCGGACGGCCACTGACCGGCGGAGTGACCCGGACACCGAGGAACTGCTGAAGATCGCCCGGTCAGCGGTCAGGGCCGAGGACAAGCTGACCCGGAAGGTGGTCGCCCAGGCGATCCGGGGTCAGCAGATACCGCTGTCCAGCGACACCCTGACCACCCTGATGGCTCAGCTCCGCGCTCAGCACGGACAGCCGGTCACCTTCGGCCGGAACTGACAGGACAGCACGAGGCGGGTGACCGAGCCGGACACCACGGCCGGTCACCCGCCCCCGGACACGCGCCCCACATCCTTCCGACACGAAGCGGAGAGCAACCCCATGCGCACCCACCCGGCCACACCCACCGAGATCAACTCCTGGCTGACCGTCCTGCACCAGCGCGGCCACCTGTACCGGGCCCAGTCCGCCCCCGACAACACCTGGACCGTGCAGCGAACCCGCGAAAGTCGGCCCTGGACCCTCCACCACCCGGTCCTGGCCATGGACTGGATCGAGGAACTCGTCCGCGAACTGCGGCAGGAGAATCCGGAGACGAGTCGGTGACGGCCAACGATCCGGTGGTCACCACCGCCGGACAGCAGCGTGACCCCACGACGGCTCCTGGCGGAGCAAGTTGTCGCGTACGACGGTCCTACGGCCCGTCGTACGCACTTGCCCTCGCCCAGGGGGGCGGGGGAAGTCTGGCTGGTCCCCGAGCGAGGGCGCTCGGGGACCAGCCAGACGCCCGGCACCAGGGGGTGCCAGACGCGGGGGGAGAAGCAGACCGCCACAGCGACCGCGAGCAGCCGAGCCCAAGCACGTCCCCCTTCCCCGAGCGCAAGCCGCGCCGCCGCAGCCGCAACCCGACCGAGCGCACCCGCAAGATAACCACCCGCCTCTCCGACGACGAGAAAGCCGAGATCGCCGTCGCCGCCGCGCAGCGCAGCGTCACCGTCGCCCGATTCCTCGCCGCCGCCGGCCTCGCCGCCGCCCGCGGTTCCACCACCCTGCACACCAACGAACAGCTCGACGCCGCCATCGACGAGCTGGCCGCCCTGCGCACCGCCCTCTCACGGGTCGGCAACAACATCAACCAGATCGCCTACGTCCACAACGCCGGGGGGCAGCCCAGGCCCGGCGAACTCGAACACGCCCTCACAACCCTGACCCGACTCCTAGCCCGCATTGACGACGTGGCCGACACCCTGGTGAAGAAGCGACTCTGATGGTCCCCAAGATCCGACGCGGCTCACGAACCCACGGCCTGCTCGTCTACCTGTACGGCCCTGGCAAACGCGACGAACACACCGACGCGCACCTCGTCGGGAGCTGGGACGGCTTCGCCCCCGACCCCGGACGAGACACCAGCCCCGACCCCGACCCCAAGGTCACCCTCGCCCGCCTGTCCGCAGCGCTGGACCTGCGGGTCAAGCAGGCCGGCGCCACGGCACCTGCCCAGCACGTCTGGCACTGCTCGGTCCGCACCGACCCCGGCGACCGACACCTGACCGACGCCGAATGGAACACCGTCGCCCGCCGCCTGGTCCACGCCGTCAACCTCGCCCCCGAAGGCGATCCCGACGGGTGCCGCTGGGTCGCCGTACGGCACGCCGACGACCACATCCACATCCTGGCCACTATGGTCCGAGGCGACCTGCGCCGTCCGAGGATGAACTACGACTTCAAGAAGGCCCAGGCCGAATGCCGCCGCATCGAGAAGGAGATGGGGTTCCGCCAGCTCAGGCCCGGCGACGGCACCGGAGCGAAGTCCCCCACCAGCGCGGAGCGTTTCAAGGCCGAGCGCACCAGTCGGCCCGAGGCCCCCCGCGAGAGCCTCCGCGAAGCTGTGCGCCAAGCCCTCGCCGGGGCGGCCACCGAAGAGGAGTTCTTCACCAGGCTCCGCGAGGCGGGCCTCCGTGTGAAGGTCCGAAACGCCCCGTCTGGCGACGCCATCGGCTACAACGTCGCGCTTCCCGGTGACCGCAACCGCGACGGCGCACCGATCTGGTACCCCGGATCCAAGCTGGCCCCCGACCTCTCACTCCCCAAGATCCGCCGCCGCCTGGCCGACGGCACCGCTGACCAGACGACGCACCCGGCAGCGACCAGCGGCCGACCGGACTGGTCCCCGCCCGCCCGGGAACGACGCAACGCCACCGGTATCGCCGAGCGCGCCGCCGTCCTGCTCGACAGCGACGACGACGAAGCCGCAGGTCAACTGGTGGGGATCGGCGAACTCCTGGACGCGGTGACACAGACCTCCCCGGCCGCCACCCGCGCCGAGCTGGGCGCCGCCGCCCGATCCTTCGAGCGTGCCACCCGCAGCCACGTCCGAGCGGAGCATGCCGACACGCGGGCGATCCGCTCGGCGGCCCGGGGCATCATCCAGGCTGGCAGCGCCCTCGGACGTGGCGAGGACGGTGGCACCACCGCCATGCTCCTCTCCACCCTGGTCCTGGTCACGATCGCCGCCGCCCGCTGGCACTCCGCCCGTGGACACGCCCAGCAGGCTCACGCTTCCCGACAGACCGCCGAGCATCTGCGAGCCGCCTACCGACAGGCCGCTGCCACTCCCATGCAGGCGCTACACGACCAAGGTCGCGCTCTACCGGAATCCGAACGCCGCGCCCACCAAGCCACCATCCGCGCAGCACTACCCGACGGGGTGATGCGAGCAGACAGCTCGTCCACGACCGATGCCCTGACCGCCACACTTGCCCAGGCCGAGCACGCAGGCCACGACCCCAAGGCCCTCCTCCAGCAGGCCATCGACATGCGCGAACTCGACACGGCTGACGACGTGAACGACGTGCTTGTCTGGCGACTGCGCCGCCTTGCCCAGCTTCCCGCTCACCCGGGTGAAGCGACGCGCCGCCCGCAGGCCGGCACCAGCCAGACGAGGGCCCCGGCCAGTCGCACCAACAACCGGACGGCACCCACGGCAGCAGCTCGCCCCACCGCCTCCGACCCACGCAACCGCCCACCGCGCCGATGACGAGGGTCCGGCGGGCCGTGTGACCGGCCCGCCGGCCTTCGAGAAACCCCTGGACAAGCAGCTCCACCGGCTGTTACGGATGGAAACAGAAGCACCTCGACCGGGAGATGACGCTCGTGCTCAGAACCACCGACCGCCCCGCAGAGCCGACACCCGTGCTGCCCGTCCTCCCCGCCCGCACCGATCCCCTGCTGCAACTCGAGTACGAGACGCAGCCGCCCAGCGGCCCCGGCGCGACGCGCTGCCTCAGCCACCCGAGTGCCCTGGCCCTTCGTGGTATCCCGGTGATGTGCACGGCCTGCCGTGCCCGGCGCGACTGGCTACTCATCAACCACGGACGGAACGTCTGGGTCTGCTGCCGCTGCAGCAACCAGTGGCTCGAACCCGAGATCAGCCGAGCCGACTTCGATGCCCTGATCGCCGTCCCGGACGGAACGACCTACCCCAGCGTCGAGCAGGGCCTCGCCGCGCTCGGCTTCGACGGGGCCTTCGCCGGCACCTACCTGGACTAGACGAGCGAAACGCCAAACGCCGAGGGGCTCCACCAACACATTGGTGGAGCCCCTCGGCGTTGCAGGATGGTTAGCCGCGGTTCGCGTTCTTCGGCAGCCCACCTCGGAAGTCGCAACCGGGACACTCGTCCTCGCCCTGGATATGGCCCTCGTACCAGCCGTGAACGGCGGCGTGGAGGATGGCGTCCTCGACCGACGCTTCGCCGTTGCGAACTGATGCGAGGGCGTTACTGACGACCACTCGGAGCGCAGCGTTGTCAGGCGAAGGGAATGGTGGGGTGGGCATCGGTGAATCGGTCATGCCCCGAGCCTAGGGGCGAACCTGCCTGTCATTCAGCGGATTCGGCGTTCGAGGGAAGCTCGCCGGAACGAACCAAGCGGTGGATGCTGAGCTGGACTGCGGCGCGGCGAAGTCCAAGTTCGTCCGCCAAGGCGTCGACAGGTTGCTGGGGCTGTTCTCGTAGCCGATGGAGAACGGCGCGGTCGTTCGCGGCGTCCTCAAATCGGCTGAGCAGGTAGGCACCGGCGGCACCGGCCGCAACGGCGAACAAGGCGATGCTGCAGATCCCGTAGTTGTGCTGAACAGCGGCGGCGATGGCGGTGACCGCTCCAGCGGCGGCGACAAGGGAAGACCCGACGACAAGTCTGTTCACGAGGCTCCTTGTTCGGATGATGCTGGAGTGGCAGCAGAAGCTGATTCGCTATGGAGGTCGCTGCGAAACCCCCGGCCGACTGGCTTCCAGTTCTGGAGCGTGGCGGGTCGCCAGCGGGGACGGTCCGGCACGGTGGTGTCGTCAGGCGCGGGCAGGGCTCCCCGGCTTTTGCGATTGCGGGCGGCCCCAACGCTGATGCCCAGGTGGGCGGCGACCTCGGGGTACCCCCAGAGCTGCTGGTCGTCGGCCATCGTGTCCTCCTCGTTCGTCGATTATGAGCGTACGCAACACACGGCTGGACGAACGGCAAGGCCGCCCCTGCCTGATTGGCACGGGGCGGCCTTCTGCGGTTCGGTCAGACCTGGGCGAGTCGGTTCGAGAGGTTGAGGGCGGCGGTCGCGACCGCGAGGGCGGCGCAGAGGCCGAGCACTTCGCGGAGGGTCGGGCGGGCCAGACGCGGCCAGTCGTCCGGGGCAGCAGGCCACGAGGCGAGATGCACCTCGGTGGTGGCCAGGCCCAGGTGGGCGGTGACGTCCCAGCCTGCGAGGGGGGCGGGCTCCCAGCTAAGGCGGATGCGGCCAAGGGGGAGTCTTGGGGTTTCGAGGGTGAGCCAGGAGACGTCGAGCGGCCCGTCGGGCAGCGCGGAGACGCTCTGGACCAGTGCGCCGCGCATGGCGCTCGGCATGGGACGTACGGCCAGGCCATGCAGGGGAAGGACGGGCAAAGGGCGGGATCGCGACGAGATAGGAGCCTCCAGGTCTTCTCGGTGGAACGGGTCAGGCCCAGGCGAGAGCGTCGCTGACCGCCGCCGGGAGGTAATCCTCCTGGCCATCGTCGGCGATGAATGCCTTGCCGTCCCGGACGATGACCTCCGCCCCGAGATAGTGGGTGAAGGGGAAGTCCGGGTTGATTGCAAGACGGATCGGCAGGCCGGGGTCAAGGTCCTGGAGCTGGCGAAGCAGGTGGCCGATGGTCAGATAGTGGGGCACGGGATCCTCCGAGAGCGGTGCGGAATGGCAGTGCTGGGTTGATGCGTGAGCGTCAGGGCGCGTCGAGACGCAGCAGGTCGCGAAGGACCTTCGGCCCCTGGGCATGGCTGGCGAGGTGCCGCTTCCGGCTCTCGCTGACGTAGCCCTTGCCGGACTGCTTCATGTCCCAGCCGCCGCAGGAGCAGATAGCTTGCGTGTACGCGCGGCCAGGACAGTCGGGGTGGAGAGGCTTGCCGGAGCTGGTGTGCTTGTGGTCCGCCGGGCAGAGAGTGCCGTCGGCGTGGTGGTTGGTGAGTGGGGCGCGGAAGGGCACGGTGGACTCCTCGGGGGTAGGGGCGGCACTCGGGCGGCCGGAGCCGACAGCTAGTGGGGCTGTGCGGTCATTCGGTGAAGTCACGTCGCCACTGGCGTTGTTCGGCACGGCGGGCGGCCCGGCGGCGGACGGTCTTGGTACGGCGGCCGTACTGACCGGGCAGGTAGTAGCAGGTGCAGCGTCGCGCGTAAGCGCACTTGCGGCGGTAGCCGGGGTGGGTGGCCAAGAGCATGCGCACGGTCGGAACTCTCTGTCGGTTGGTCCCGTTTTCGCCCGGCGAAGGTGTAGCGAATTCAGCGGTGAGCAACGAGGGCGGCCAGGAATCCGGCAATGGCCTCGGAGGGGGTGTAGAGGCCGAACTCCTGCACCCACGGGTCGCCTTCGGTGGGCTGTACTCGGACCTGCCAGACGATGCCGCGCTTCCAGGCGGTGGGGTCCTCGGGGAGCCAGCCGACGTAGACGCGGCCGTCCGGGCTCGTCGCGTGGACGTTGGCCTCCGGGGTGTCAACGATCGCCCAGCCGAGGGCGTCGAGGAGGTCGAGCACCGGGCCTGCGCAGTGGTCGGAGGCGAGCCAGCGACGGTCTTCCACGGCCGGGCGGACGACGGCGGGCAGGAGGGTAGGGGAGGTGTTCACGGTTGGACGATCCCTTCGTTGACCTGCGGTTTTTCCCAACACCCGTACGTTGACATGGGGTGTCCCGAAGTACGTAGTCCTTTCTCGGCAAGCGGCGTCTGCCGTGGGCGAACTGGCGGCCGTCGGTGGGAGACGCTGGCGCCGGGAATGGATCGGTGAACGCGGTTGTCGTAACTGGGTTGCGGCAATGGGCCGCAAGGAACCGAAGGGGGAGCAGGGATGGCGGAGCCGAGCAGACACTGGGACGGGGCCGGGCTGGAACGCAAGATCCGCGCCGCCGGGCGTCCGTGGACGGTGGGCGACATCGCGATGGTCGCTGACGGCCAGTGGGCCGTCGGCGTGCAGTCCGACGGACAGCGAGACGAAGACGCCGTGGTGGAGAACCGGATCGCGGATGGGCGTCGCGTCGAGTTGACGTTGGAGGACCTGGCCCGCGCGGTGGGCTCCCGCATCGTGGATGCCCACCGCGACGAGGACCTCAGCTGACGATCAGCGGTGCGGCCCCTGTGCGGCCACCGACGGGCCGGAGACGGCCGAAGGAGCTGGCTGATCGGGTGACTGGCCCAGGGCGCGTGGAGCGTGCCCCGAGCGGGCGACAGCGGCTTGGGCCAGCCGGGCTGCCGGGGCCCGGCCCGCGGTCGCGGCAGATTCACGCGCTTCAATCACGTGGCTGATGGCCTGAAGGGAAGTCCGGCTCTCGGCCTGAGCTACGCGAAGGTCCGCCGCTGAGCCCGTAATCCGTTCCAGGTCGTAGAAGGCCGGCACACGGCCGGGTCGGGATAGGGCGTGCAGACGGTCTTGGTGCACAGCCACGGCGTTGTCGGTGACGACCAAGGACGAGCGGATGTGCATGACCGAGCGTAGGAGGGGGTCGTCGCTAGGGCTGCGGACCGCGAGCGATTCCAGGGCCTCAATTGGGCGGCCCCAGGCATTCTCGATCATGCTCGTAGCCTGATCGAGCGCGGTGGCGTCGGGCATGGTGGAACTCCCGGCATTCGGATGGTGCTTCGGGCGGACGGCTGTCCCAGAGGGACCGGAGTTGATGGTCAGCGGCTGTGGCGTGGGGGCGTCGGCGTGGCCGGCGACCTGACGCCGATAGCGGGCGCAGGATTACTCGACCGGTTCTGTGCGGAGGCCCCGGTACGACTACGCGCGGCCATGACCCGGAGGTCGGCGGCTGTCCGGGGAAAGCGTGAGGCGCGGTGGACTGCCTGTGTGACGGCGGTGCGGCGTACGTCCAGGGGGGTAGGAGCCCGAGGAACCTGGGGGGCGGGCAGCCAGACGGGGGCGAGAGAGACCATGTGCTCCACCTCGCGGTGGATCTGGTGTCGCTCACGTACCACCGGGGCTGGGTCGGCCATGACCGCTGCCGTCGCGGCGATCAGATGGTGCGGAGTGCGGGCCGTGAATACCGCCTCTGCACGCGTACCCCAGCCCGGCGGGCCAGCCCACAGCTCCACGGTGCCGGAGCCGCGCTTGTCGTAGAGGATGCCTGCCTGGTCGTCCGGCGCGATTATCTCGACGGTACCGAGCACCGCACCTCCGTCCCGCTTCCAGCCAGAATCGAGAAGGGGCTGGGCGGCATCGCGCCAGTGTGCGTACGACCCCGTCAAGTAGCGCACGGTGTCGTCGGAGGCTTCGGCGTAGTCCCGGGCCAAGGCAGTGGTGAGGCCAGCGACGACCTCGGCCGGGGTCACGTGGTTGAAGGTCGCCGTCCAGCGGGGTGCGGAGAGTGGATCGTCGGAGGCGGTGATCTTCCACAGCTCGAAGTCGTCACCGAACCAGCCGATACGGATGCGCTGATCGGGCGAGGTCACAAGAAGCTGACAGGGGCCGTCGTCGAGGTAGTAGTGGGGCCAGTGAGCCACGGGGGCGAAGCCAGCGTCTCCGGTCCCGTTGGAACCGGCCAGGTACATGGGGCTGACCAGTACCTCTTGGAAGGGGTCCTGGGTGTAGGGCTGCCGGGTGTTCATGGTCGAGACTCCGCGGGCTAAGGGGAACGCGCCCGCGTGCGGAGGGGAAAGTGCTGCTCGACTGCACGCGGGCGCTGTGGCATCGGGGAGGCGTGGTTGGCTCTCAGTGCCACCCGGATCACCGGCCCCGAGAGGGCGTCGACTGGGCGGTGACGGCTGCGGGCACCCGCGGCTGCGGCTGCGGAGCGTGGCTGAACTGGGCGCTCGGCGCGGCGGCGCTCCGGCGCAGGGCCGCTGCAGTTCGGATGTTGTCCGACCCCAGCGGGACGCCGGTGTGGGTTCGGGTAGCCGTCGCGACAGGGGCCGGCGGTACCGAGCGATGCCGTGCGGTGACGGGGTCACTCCAGTGTTCGATGGCCGCGTAGACGGGGCCCAGCGCCCGCCCGGCGTCGGTCAGGACGTATGGGTCGCCGTGGCGGGGCCCGGTACGAGCGACCAGGCCGTCGACCTGAAGCCGGTTGAGCCGCTGCCGAGCCCAGCCGTTGTCCAGGCCGGCCTCCTCGGCGATGTGGACGAACCGCATAGGGCCGCCCGCGTCGAGGACCTGGATCACGGCGGTCGAATCCCGCAGGTGCAGGCGTCGCACAGCGTCCTCAACGCGTTCGGCACCGGCTACCCGGCCGCCGAGCGAGAGGTTGGCCTGGGACCAGTCGGAAAGGGTGTGGTGCACCCGAGACAGCGATTCACCGAAGGCGCTGAGCTGATACGGAGCCCCGTGGCGGTCGCCGACTCGGGTGGCCAGTCCATCAGCGTGCATCTGGGCCAGCCGCTTTCCGACGAGCTGCTCGCTGACGAAGGGAAGCCTGGCGGCGACGTCACGCACACGCATGGGGCTGCCCTGCTGTGCCAGGGTCTGCGCCGACCAGGTGGTCCACTTCGGTGCTATCAGGGAAAGCGCGTCCTCGACACGCTGGGCATCGACCGAGCCGATCGAGGCAGTAGAAGACTGAGGGGTGGCGGACATGGGCCGAACTCCATTTTGGTCAAAGGTGATTTGGGGATCTGCGATGCGGCCGAGCGGTCAGCCGTAGGCGCTCTCGGCTCGGAGCCTCTGGAGCACCGCCCCGAGGCGGCGGTTGCTGACGGGGATGCCGCGGTCGCGCAGGCCCCGACGCAGCGCTTCGCGGTTGAGGCGATGCAGGCCGGCGGCGACCTCGCGGGCGACGGCCAGCAGGTCCTGATCGTCAGGGGAAGGGACGGCTCGTTGAGCCGACGGCCGTCGAGCAGGAGCGTGGTCCAGGAGAAGACGGACATCCAGCAGGTCCCAGACTGCTTCGGCCTCGCTCTGTTCCTGGCGTTCGAGGTCGACGACTTCGGTCGCGTACAACAGCACGAGATCGTCGAGGGCGTGCTCGCCAGAGCGGTGCCGCTGCCAGGCCGCGTCGAGATTGCGGCGGGCTGACTGGGCAGCGGCACCGGTCTGGGCGAGTCCGTCGAGCCGTCGCAGCAGGATGGGCAGGACAGGGTCGTCGGAATGGCGGGAGCCGTTGCCGCGCTGCAGCTTCTCCAGCGGGCGGCCGTACCGGTGCTCGACCAGGCGGCGGGTGTAGATCGCGGTGGACATGGGGCGTCCTTTCTGGGGAAATCAGCGTGAACGGAGCGGCTTGGGGGCCGTACCTGTGGCAGGTGCGGCGGCTGGGTCGACGCCGGGGCCGGAGATCGCGGTAGCGCCGCTGCGGCTGAGGGCGGCGGATACGCGCGGCGTGGCCGTACGGGCGTCTCGAAGGGCCACCTCGCCCAGCGGTGTGAGCGAAAGGAGCTGTCCAGCCCGGTACAGCCCCTCGCTGGTGTCCCGGACGAGTAGACCGTCGGTGACCAGCCGTTGGACGGTTTCGGGCCAGACCTCCGGGTTGGGGCGCTGGCCCTGTCCGTCGGAGAGGTAGATGTAGCCGTAGACCGCGCTCTGGTGGAATCGCAGTTCGCCAGCCTCGACGGCTTCGAGTGCCCCGCGGCTGAGATCACCCGAGACCGCCCAGTCATCGTCCCGGCCGGCACCGTGATCGTTGTCCAGCTCATGGGCCTTGACATGCGTGACCTGGGAGCTGTTCGACTCGGATATAAGTTGGCGGTACGCGAAGATGGACTCGTTGAGCTGCTCGTAGGATTCGTTCTGCTGCGAGACGAGCCGTCCGATCTGTCGGACCGAAGACCGCAGTCGTACGTACGAGGGAGCCGAACCGTTGAACTCGCCTCGACTGACGGGTCCGAGAACCTCAAGGGCAGCCTGAGCCGCACGAGCAACTTGACCATGCACTTCGTTGAGTTCGTGTGCCGCCCCGATGACGCGTGTCGCGGCACCGTACAGCGGCTCTCCTGGGCGGTACGGGATGTTCAGCATCCAGAAGTTCTCGACGCCGAGCAGCTCGGTAACGAGGTCCGCGCCGGGCCGCTCGGTGGCGTTCTGCGCGTTCATTCCGCCGCCTCCATCCGGGCGAGCAGGGAGCGGACCAGGGTGGGGAGACTCTCGGGTCCGTCGCCGATCGAGACGTGGTCGGTCGCCTCGCCGAGGACGTACGCGGCGTCTTCGAGCAGGCCGCTGGATATCTCCATGCAGGCGTCGGTGATCCGGGAGGCTGCGAGCAGGGACTCGGAGAGCACCTCGACGTAGTCGACCGGCGCGAGGCCGGCGGCCTCGGCCGCAGTTCGGATCGCGGCCAACTCCAGGGCGCTGAAGCCGAAATCGAACTCGCTGTTCTGCTCACCGCTGGCCCGTGCGGCGAAGGCCGGGTCCGGTGGCTCCGTGGGGATGCCGACGCGTGTGCAGATGCGGTCGACCGAGGCGGTCAGCTCGGCGAGGGACTCGGTGAGCCATCCCAGCGCCGAGGCGTAGGAGGCCAGGGTGAACAGACCTGCTGGCGTGGTGGGGAGAGGATCGTCGGCCACAAAGCCTTCGAGCCGGTCGCTCAGCTCGCAGACGACTCGGGGCCCGGCGGACAGCGCACCGAGCACGGGGTGCAGGTAGGAACGGCTAGCGGCCGTCGGGTACTCGGCAGTGAGAATGCCGGAGACGCTGTGCGCAACCTCGGTAAGTAGACCAGCCAGCTCGGTACGGGCCAGGGGGGTGCGGTCGGCAGTCATCGCTGGGGAGCCTTTCGAGGAGCGGCAGCAGCGGGTTGGACTGCTGCGGGAGAAGTTGCCGGGACCGCAGTCGGCTGGTCGACCGCGCGGGGAGAGCGAGAGCGAGCGGCCTGCACGCGCGCCTCGGAGGCAGAGGCTGTCTCGGTGTCCTGGTGGGGGCCGGTGCGCAGGTGCGCCGCTCGGTAGACCGCGTAGTCCTTCCTGCTACCGGCGGCGACGAGATAGATCTCGCGCTTGTGGTGCGAGGTCGGAGGAGCCGGGCGGAACTGGATGACCATCCGGTAGGAGACGGACGGATCGACGTACACCTTGTGGAAACCCGCGAGGCGACCCTTCAACGGCAGGCAGTCATCGCTGCCGTGAACCAGGTTCTGCAGCTCCAGCAGAGCCAAGTCGCGCATATCGTCAGGAAGTTCCCGCAGGTCAGCGATGGCGTCTGGGTGTGCGGCGAAGGCGAAGCGGGCGCGGCTCACATCGACCGCCCAGGGCTCAGTCGCTGTGCCGTTCCTACCGACGGCGCGCTCTGGGTATCGAGGCCGACGCTCGTTATCGCGGAGGCACCGGCCGACCGGGTGAGGGCAGCGCGGGTCCGGAGGGCAGCGGCGTCCCCGCGGTAATCCGGCGGCTGTGGCAGCGGGGTGCTGCGGTCGTCCAGCCAGTGCTGGGCGGCGCCCTCGTCGGCGAAGGCACCCTCGCGCACCGTGTACGTGTGCGAGTCGCAGTCCCCCTCTTCGAGAAAGACACGAATCGGCGCCTGAGCAGCAACGGAGTCGCGGGTCAACGTCCATGTCTCGCACGGGTCGAAGTCCGAGGTACGGCTGTCCAGGATCTTGTACCGGTCGCCCGACGTACGTAGCCTCTGCTCGATACTCGTGGTGCGATCATCGGCGGGTTTCATGAAGTCGTCGCCGACCTGGGAAATCCGCTCGGGCGGGCAACCGTGCTCGATCAGCCAGTTCTGAGCGAAGGACTTGGTGGAGTGGTAGGTCGACTCGAACGTGAAGGTGTTCTGGTTGAGATCCCGTGCGACCTTGATCGCCCGAATCTGATTCTCGCTGGGCCCCCAGGTGACCGAGGAGTCGTGGGCGAGGACGAAGCTGTGGGAGCCGTTGGGGGTGGTGTGGTGCTCGGCCAGGACGGTGAGGTCACCGGCCCAGAAGCTCTGCTCCGCGTACTCCGAGTTCTCGTCGGCGGGCTCGAAGGCATCCAGACCGAAGTCGAGTTCGTCGCTCATGCCGCCAGTCCAAACTGCGGCGCGGGGGTGGCCAGGACGCGATGGTTGGGCCGGGTCGCGCTCGTCGTACACGCGGCGAAGGGGCCATCGGGAGCGCGGAGGTGGACCAAAGCCTGGTCCAGGTGGTCGCGGTGCCACGTCGAAGGACCGGACAGGCCGGCCTCGGCGTCGGTGAGCTGCTGCCACGCGAGCCAGAGGGCGTGGAGACGGGCGACTGCCTCGGGGTGTTCGTGCCACTGCTCGCACCACGGACGGCTGGTGCTGATCTCCCGGCCGTACACCGGGAGGAAGAGGTAGTTCACCCAGTCGCTGAGCGCGGCGATCTCGATCGCGTACGCCTCACCGCCCAGGGCGAGGATGAACACCGAAGCGGGGCCATCCTCCTGCGCGGAGTCGACCGGGGAGGCCGGAACGCCGTCGGGTGCCGGAAGCTCGGCGGAGGCGGGAGCGGGCTCGGAGCCCAGGCGGTCGAGGATGACGCCGTGCTGCCTGACCTCGGCCATCGTCTTGGCGAGGGTGCTGGCGAGGTCGTCGAGGTCCCCGTCGGGGACGCGGAACGGCTTCGGGCCGGGGGCGGTCGTGCTGGTGTCGGACATGGGGGCGTGCTCCCTCTGTGAGACGGCGACATGAGGAAGAGGATCCGGAGGAACCGCGATTTGGTCCGGCCGGGAAAACCCGGTAGTGGGGCGCTACGCCGTCGCGCAGCGAGGGCAGCGAGGGAAGTGCGGAGCCAGCAACTGCACTGCTCGGGAAGCCTGTTGCGGCACGACACCGTTGCCCAGTGCGGTGAGTTGGGCCGGTCGTCCAAGCCCAGGAGTGGCGGTGACCCAGCCGGGCTCCAGGCCCTGCATCCACTCCACGAAGTCGGCACGAAGGCGTCCGGCCGCATCGGTGGGCGGCGGCGCGGGGCGGGTGAGCATCTCCCATCGGGCGATGGCGGCTGAGTACGCCCCCCATCGCTGGTCGCCCCCTCGGATTCCGGAGCTGATTCCGTCCAGAGGGGCAGAACCACTGCTGACAGCGGAGGGCGCCATCCTTTGCCCGGTCGGCGTCCCGGTGTGCCCGTGTCGCTGGCCCGTGGGGTGGGCAGCAGCGACGCCGCCGCACTCGGCAGGGTCATGTCCCCATTGCCGTGACGCTGATTGGGCGAGCCCTTGATTCCGTCCGACGCCTTCGGAGTAGGCAGGAGCCACTCCACCTCGTCGGCCAGGTTCGGGCCGTGTCCTCCGCTCTTCCTCTTGGAGGGGTGTTGCGAGCCGCCGTTCTTCGCGATGTTGCTGGTCGGCGTCTTGAACAGCGTGTTCGGCGGGCCAGGCGACGAGGAAAGTGCGCTCGCGCCGGTGCGGGGCTCCGATATCGGAGGCGCGAAGCACGAGCCATTTCGCGTCGTACCGGAGGTCGGCCAGGGATCCGAGTACGGCACCGAGTGCCCGCAGAGGAGGCTGACCTGGGGTGTCTCCCAGACACCACGGGCAGAATTCCACGTCGCCAGGGGAACCGGCAGGTGAGGTGAGGAGGCCGCGCACATTCTCGATCACAACCAGGCAAGGTCGGAGGGCTTCGACCGCACGGGCGACGTGCAGCCACAGCCCGGAGCGGGTCTGGGCGTTGAGTCCGGCCCGACGGCCGGCGACCGATACGTCTTTGACAGGGGAAGCCCGCAGTCAGGACGCACACCCGGGGAACGGTGGACCAGCCGATGGTCGTGATATCGCCCAGGTTCGGGACACCGGGCCAATGGCGGGCCAGGATGCGCGAGGCGTTCGGATCGACCTCCGCGTGCCAGGCCAGCGTGCCGCCGAGCGCCGACTGGACGCCCAGGTCCAGCCCGCCGTACCCCGAACAGAGCGAGCCGATCAGCGGAGGGCCCGCGACGGTGGTCTGCATTTCACCGACCCCGAGCGATTCGGCCTGCCGGGCGACGGCGACGCTGTTCGGCGAGCGGTGGGGGTCTCCGGGGCCCGGGAGCTTGCCGCGCTGGGCATCGAAGGCTGAGGCCGTGGCACGCAGGGCCAAGGCGTCGGAGACGGGAGTGTTGTTCACGGTGAATCCCAATAGAGAGGACGAACGACGGAAGGGGGGAGGGCTCAGCCGTGTCCGCGAGAGGGCGGTCGCACGGCGGCTGGGCTGGGGGCGGAGCCAGGCCGGGCCGAGGATGGCGGGACTGGGCGCGGCGAGCTGCGGGCGAGCGCCGCGTGCACCTGCGCAGGGGGCGGCCCGGTCGGCGAGGGAGCCGGGCCCGTCGGCGTCGGTGCGGGGTGGCCGTTCGCCGCCCGCCAGCGGGCGCGCACTTCATCAAGGGGACCGAGCGCATGCAACGCGTGATTGATGAGCCGCCCGGGGGCGAGAGCCGCGTTCTCCGCCAAGGCCCGGATGGCCCGCGCAGAGGTCGCCGCGGTGCGGGTGACCGACGAGCGCATCACCAACTCGCCGAGCCATTCGGCGCTGCCTGGGCCCACGCCGTCGCAGATATCGGCGAGCTGATCGCCGGACAGCGTTCCGTCGGCCAGAAGCCCGCGCCGCTGGGCCTCCCAGAGCAAGGTGACCCGATCGATGGGTTCACCCCGGTGGTGCAGCGCGCCGAGGCAGCGGTAGAGCTGCCCATGGGCGGGGTCGGCGAAGTCGCCAGGCCGCAGCCAGCCGACTACCTGGTCCATGGCTTTCGGCTGCTCAGCGAGGACGGCTAGAAGGAACCGCTCGTCCTCGGCGACCTGGTCGGCGCGAACCGGCGGTGGCACGGCCGGGACGGTGGCTGGCGGAGTAGTCGGTGCGACCGGGCGCGGTTCGGTCCCCCACCGATGTGCGAGATCGTTGAGCACGCCGGTAAGGACGTCCGCGTAGTGCAGGGCTCCTTCGACTTCGCCTTGTAGGGCGTCGGCGCGAGCCGCCTGGTGAAGGCGGATCGCGTGTTCCGTGATGCTGCGATGGATCGCGCCCTCCAGCACCATGCGGCCGTAGACCGGAGCGTGCGTGGGACGCGGGCAGGCCGAGATCAGGGTGTGGGCGTACACCGTGGTCAGCCCCCGTACGTTGGTGCTGGCCTCGGCGACCGCATCGGTCACCCATGTCAGCGGTACGGACTCTTCGGCCAACGCGGGGTGGCTATCGTCCCGGAGCTTGCGCAACGCGGCGAACAGCGCCTGGTGGACCGGCCGGTAGAAGTGATCCGGAGCGAGCCAATCCAGGTGCGAGAGCTGCCCTGGGTCGAGCAGCACGGAACCGAGGACGGCCTGCTCCGCGCCCAGCAGCGGGTTCATCACTGCCCCCCTGTACCAGAAGCGGGAGGTTGGCTCTCCCGGGCACGGAGATCGTCGACCGCCTGGTCGGCAGCGACCATCGCCTGCGCGAAGTGGTCCAGAGTGCGGGCGAACGTCGGATCGGAGGCGAGTATCGAGCCGGCCCCGCTGACCAACCACCAATGCCCGTCGCGCAGAACGACCGGCGAGCGTGCGAACCGCCCAGGACGCGGCGTGGGCGCGCTCATGCCGACAACCCGAAGTCGTCACGGTCGTGGGTCTTCGCGATGGCCCGATCGGTGATCGCCTTCGTCGCACGGGTCGAAGCCGGGCCGACCACCTTGGCGGACGGCTCCTTGTACCAAGGCCGGAGATCGAGCATGGCAACCCGGATGCCTGTGGCCAGGAGCAGCGCCTTGCCCTTGGGCAGGGCGCGGATCGCGTCGGGCGGCAGGATCCGCTCGGTGCGCATCGACACAGAGGTGGATTTGCCGCTGTCGCTGGTCGACACCGAGGTGGTCTGCACGTCGTGGTCGCCGACCTGCCTGCTGAGCCGGTCGGCGAAGTCCGCGTCGTCGATGCCCGAGCCGATGATCTTGACGGTGGCCGCAGACCAGAGTGCGTCCATGCCGGCGTCGCCCCAGCACCGCTGGCCCTGCCGGTAGGACTGCAGGATCGTCATCGGGATGACACCCCGGCTGCCCAAGTGGCTGTACAGGTCCGGTAGATCGCTGATTCGGCACACATTCGCGGCCTCGTCGAGGACGCACAGTGCGGGCGGGTCCAGCCGTCCGCCGGAGCGCTCGGCGACGACGACGGCGGCACGCATCACGGCGTCGGCTGCAGCGGCGATGACGGCGCTCGCGCTACCGCCGCCGTCCTTGCTCAGGAGGTACAGGGTGTCGCGGGACGTGGCGAACGCGAAGGGCTTGAACTCGGGGAGATCCTTGGCGGGGGTGACCCACGCTGCGACGTCCGGGTCGAGTAGGCAGCTCGCGTACTGCCGCGCCGTCTCGAAAATTCCGTCGCGCGTTTCCGTCGCGCCGGAGACGGTCCCCTGGAGCTGGGCCGCGACCGCGTCGTGGCCGGCATCGGTGAGCAGGTCGACCGGGGTTCGGTCGGCGGGGGACGCGAGCCAGGCCAGGACGTCGGTGATCGG
The DNA here is from genome assembly GCF_051131715.1 of Streptomyces sp. A5-4. Taxonomy (NCBI): domain Bacteria; kingdom Bacillati; phylum Actinomycetota; class Actinomycetes; order Kitasatosporales; family Streptomycetaceae; genus Streptomyces; species Streptomyces sp. A5-4. The sequence goes on from NZ_CP178591.1 coordinate 4,554,525, forward strand.
GCGCCGGTGGCTGGCGGCAGCGAGGAACAGCGCGCCGAGCGTGTTGCTCGCGGCGGTGGACCAGAAGTCGGAGCCGTTCGACTCGTCCACGCTGGCGGCGACGAAGTGCCCGGCCAAGCGTTTCGCTCCGGCCAGGTCGCGTGCGTCGGCCAGGATGTCCCACCACATCTCGCGCGGGTGGTGTGCGATCTGCTGCGGGTCGAGAGTCCAGATCGCACCGACCTCGGCCCGAGCGTCCACCGTCGCGGTGAAGGCGTCGTTCGCGGCCTTGTTACTGGTGAGCAGGACCGGGCCGGGCGCCGCGAGAATCGCGGGGATCGCGAGCCCGGAGGTCTTACCGGAGCGCGGAGCCATGATCGCGACGATCACGTCCTCCCAGGACGCGCGGACATTGGCCCGCCCCGGGGAGAGGGTGCCGAGAAGGATGCCGCGGTCAGCCGGGGCGACCTCTTTTACACTCCCGGCCGCTCAAGGACGGCCGCAGGCTCCTGGCCTTGGCGGTTATCTCCTTGTCCAGCAGCGGGGCGAGGTCGGCCTTCCGGGCGAGGCCGTTCTTCGGGCCGCCGCGCAGGCGCATCCACAGCACCAGGCCGAGGATGGTGAGGCAGACGGACAGCAGGCCGGGGATGATCCGCGCGCCGACCAGCAGGGCGGTGGTGCTCAGGTTCGGCCACATCACATCCGGATGAAGCAGTGCGTCAGTGGCCCTGAACGCAGACCAAGGTCCCTCTCCAAAGAGGGAGTTGGTGAGATTGCCGCTCAGCCAGGCCAGCGAACCGAAGGCGAGCGCGATGCCGAGTATGCCGAAGAGGAGGTAGAGGAGCGCGTCCGACCCTGTGGTGGTCGAGGGCGCGCTGGTACGCGGTGCGGGCATGGTGGGTCCTGGAATCGAGCGCAGGCGAGTGATGGGGGCGGGGCACGCGGCGCTCTTCTGCTGATCATCGAGGAAGCTCCTGTTCAGGAAGGGACTCGGCGGTCGGGGCTATCGAGTGCGAGGGGCTCGGGGCGGCGGAGTGCTCGGCGCAGCGTCTGTGGAGCCGACTGGTGACGTCGTGCGCTGGGCGGCAGCCTTCGGTGAGGAGGTACGGGCAGCGCGCTGCCGATTCGTTTCCGCAGTGCCATCGGCGGTCGTCGGGGCCGGGGCGACCGGACCAGCGCCGAGGACATCGCTGAGCAGTTCCCTGGTCTGCAGGACGTTGACCATCTCGTGGTGCCTGGGGGCGGTGAGTTCGGCAGGGCACGCCGCGATCCCGTCCTCGGCGACTTCCAATTGCTCCTGGACATCCAGGAGCATGCCGTGGGCGGCGGCCAGCCGCGTCCAGGTCTCGAAGGCGGGGTTGTGGTTCGGGTCGTCGAACGTCAGACGGACGCGGGTCCAGTCGGCGGCGGCGGCGACGAGTTCGGTCAGCTGCGGGAGAGCGCCGACCAGCGCCCCGTTGATCTCCTCGATGATTCCGGCGACCTCGTTGGGCTCTGCGGTTTCGGTGAGCCGGGCGATCATCCCAGGAACGGAGTACGGGTCGGAGGAAGGATGGGGCAGGCGGCGGACCTGTAGCGGCTTGTCGGAGCCCGACGTCTCGCTGCCGTGGGCGAGCCGGATGTTGTGCTGCATCGCGGCGCCGACGGCCTCGCCGATACTCGGGTAGAACTCGGGCACGGTTGCTCCTCGATCATGTGCTGGACTTCCGGGCTGGGTGGGGGCACAAGGCCGACGTGCTCCCCACCCGGATGGACAGTCACAGGTCTGCGTTTCGGTTCTGTGGCGGCGGAGGACGGCGAAAGCTTCACGGGGCCACCGACAAAGTCAGGGCGTCGGCGAGACGCGAGAGAGAGTCCTGGGCCGCCTCGGCGCTGTCGGCGGTGACGATGAGGAAGCCGACCCGGCTGGTGTCGAGGTTGCCAGCCGGCGGCAGTACGACTCGCTCTCCGACGTCGCGGAGCCACGTCACCTGGTGCAGCCACGGGGACTCCGGACCAGGGTGGATCGCCAGGTCGCGAGCGGAGAGGGTGCCGGTAGCCGGGGGATAGACGATCTTTATCGCAGCAGTGCTGTGCGCCGTGAGAGCGGACAGCGCAAGATCCTTGTAGGCGGACATTTTGGATCCCGCTTGGCGGACAGCTGATCTCCCTGTCGGTACGGCCGTTCGTGTGCTTTCGAACCCAGGTACCGAACTGGTGATCCCTCCGGGGGTTTGCTCGCTGGTGTGAGGACAACGAGCTGGACCGCGCCGGAGGGACCGTGAAGAAGTCTTGCAGGGAGATCATGGAAATCTACGAGGCCCTGGACGCCACCGGGTGTGCGCATTCGGCTGCCCAACTGGCCGGGGTCGACCCGAAGACCGTCCGCAGGTACGCACGGATGAGGGACACCGGTCAGCCATCTGACGCACCGGTGATGCGGCCGAAGCTGATCGACCCGTTCCTTCCCAAGATCGAGGAATGGGTGGAACGTTCGCAAGGCAAGGCCCGCGCGGACAAGCTCCACGAGCGCCTGGTGCTGCTGGGGTTCACCGGCGATGAACGCACCACGCGCCGGGCGGTGGCGGTCGCCAAGGGCCGCTGGGACGCAGGGCACCGCAGAACGTATCGCCCATGGATCACCGAGCCGGGGCTGTGGGTCCAATTCGACTGGGGATGGGGCCCGAAAGTCCCTGGTCCCGGCGGCGGTGCGCCCCGCGTGACACTGCTGTTCTGCGCATGGCTGGCCTGGTCCAGGTTCCGGGTGGTGATCCCGGTCTGGGACCGGACCCTGCCCACGCTGATCTCCTGCGTCGACTCGATGCTGCGGGCGATCGGCGGAGTGCCGACCTATGCGCTGACCGACAACGAGAAGACGGTGACCATCGACAGGGTCGCCGGTGTCGCGGTCCGCCACCCCCAAATCGTGGCCGCGGGACGGCACTACGGCCTTCAAGTACATACGTGTGTGCCGTTCGACCCCGAATCGAAGGGCGGCAGCGAGGCCACGGTCCGCGTCGCGAAGGCCGACCTGGTGCCCACCGACGCCAACCTGCGGCCCGCCTACGACTCGTTCGCCGAACTGCGCGGGGCCTGCGCGATCTTCTGCCAACAGGTCAACAACCGGGTCCACCGTGAGACCGGCCGGGCCCCTTCCACCATGCTCGACATCGAGCGCACCCGCCTGCACGCGCTGCCCGCCGGCCCGCACACCCTCGCACTGGGCGAGTCGAGGCAGGTGCTGCGGGACCAGACGGTGCGCTTCGGGTCGGTGCGCTACTCGACCCCGCCCGGACTGGTCGGCCAGGAAGCGTGGGTGCGCGTCGACGGCGACGAGCTCGTCGTGGTCTGCGACCTGTCCCAGCTCGCCCACCGCCCCGAGTGGATGCAGGGCCCGGCCGGCCTGGCCGAGGTCGCCCGGCACCAGATCGCCCTGCCCGGGCGTCCGGTCATCGACACCGCCCACTACCCCGACCACCCCCAGGAGATGGACGGGTCCCCGCGCCCGCCCAAGGTCAAGCCCGGCAACGACGCCGAGGAAGCCTTCCTGGCACTGGGCCCCGGGGCGAAGTCCTGGCTGATCGAGGCCGCCGCGGCCGGAACCACCCGGATCCGGGTCAAGATGGCGGGCGCCGTCGAGCTCGCCGCCCTGGTCGGCACCGCCGAAGTCGACCTCTCACTCGGACTGGCGGCCATCAACCGGCGCTTCGCCGAGGGCGACCTGATGTCCATCGTCCAGCACCGCAAAGAGGCCGCCCGCCCCGCCGACCTGGTCGTCGCCGACGAGGCACACTCCGCGCAGCCCGGCACCGGCGCCTGGTCCGACTTCGGCCGCCCCGCCACCTGATCCCCCGTTCCCGGGCCGCGAAGCGGCCCGGGAACGGACAGTCCCGAACCATCCAGCAAGGAAAGGCAGTTGCCCATGGCCACCACAGCCGTCATCGATCCGCCCGAGCTGATCCCCGCCCCGTCCCCGGTCCCGCCCGCGCCTCTCGCGCCGCCGATCCCGGCCGAGCTGGACGCGGTGCTGCGAAGGATGCGGTTCCCCTACCTCCGCGCGGCGGCCCCCGACGTACTGGCCACCGCCCGGGCCCAACGCTGGGACCCCGCCGAGGTCGTGCGGATCCTGCTGGAGGCCGAGGCCCACGGCCGCAACGAGGCCACCCGCCGCAACCACCACCGCCAGGCCGGCCTGCCCTCCGGCAAGACCTTCGAGTCCTGGAAGGAAGCCGACTCCTCGATCCCGCTGCCCACCCAGCACGCACTGATGACCCTGGAATGGATCGGCCGCGCGGAGAATTTGGCTGTCACCGGGCCGTCGGGGACGGGCAAGAGCCACCTGGCGGAGGCCCTGGCCCACAAGGCCATCGACGCCGGGATGCAGGTCGCCTGGTTCACCCTGGAATCGCTGACCACCCACCTGGGGCGGGCCACCGTCGACAACACCGTCACCAAGGCCATCGCGAAGATCACCCGGTGCGATTTGATCGTCGTCGACGACATCGGCATGCTCCCGTCCGGACAGGCCGCCGCCGAAGCGTTTTACCGTGTCATCGACGCCGCATACGAGCGCCGCTCGGTGATCGTGACCTCGAACCTGCACCCCTCGGGATTCGATTCGATCATGCCCAAAACCCTGGCGACCGCGGCCGTCGACCGGCTCCTGCACCACGCCCACATCATCCTCACCGAGGGCTCCTCGCTTCGGCTCACCCAAGCCACCACAGGCCAGGGTGTCACCCCGTTGGCCTGAGCCCGACCGAGGGACAAATAGTCATACCGGACAGGGAGATCAGCTGTCCGCACACGAGGACCTGAACTGTCCGCTCACCCGGATGTCCCACTGTCCGTGGACACGCCGTGGGCGTCAGGTCGGGAATCCGTCCGCAGGCGACATCGGCCGCGATCCGGGGCAGTGCGAGGCCGGTGGCGAGGCGGACGAGCTGCCCGATCAGGTCGCCGCCGATACGGGAGTTGACCTCAATGATGCGTGGACCGGACGCGGTGAGGCGCATCTCAACGTGTTGGACGCCAGTCGTCACGCCCAGCGCCCGCACTGCCTGAACGGCGACGGGGGCGACCTCGGGCAGGAGCGGGTCGCCAGCACTCACGGTGTGGCCGACTTCCTCGAAGTACGGAGGGAAGGCGACCTCCTTGCGGGTCACGGCCAGGGCGGTGGTGACACCGTGCTGAGTGACGCACTCCACCGATATCTCCGGACCGGACAGGTACTCCTCGACCAGCACACCGCTGCCCTCCGGGCCTTGCTCACCGGCTCCGGCGACAGCGAACTCCCAGGCGGAGGGCAGTTCCTCGGGCGTATCGACGCGGACCACGCCGATGCTGGCGGCATGGGAGGAAGGCTTGAGGACGACCGGGAAACCGGTGCGGAGCGCGGCTGTTTCCGCCGCGGTCAGGTTGTCGACGCGGGTGGACGTGGCCGAAGGCACGTGTTGCTCGTCGAACAGGCGGCGGCTGGTCGCCTTGTCCCGGCAGGCAGTCATCGCCGCAGCGCTGTTTCCGGGCACGTTGAGACGGGCGGCGAGTTCAGCGGTCGGCACGAGCGTGTACTCGTCCCAGGTGACGACTCCAGCGATGGGATGCCGAGCGGCCAGAGCCAGGCCGGCAGCGACTACGGCCTCCGGGTCGTGGGTATCGGCGACCTCATGGTCGACCACCAGGTGCTGCTGCCAGGACGGCGGCTTGGTGTCGATCAGCGCGATCGGGTATGCGGCGGCGACCTGCTCGACGCAGTAGCCGCGCCAGATGGGATCGGTGCCGCCGACGACGATCAGCAGCGGGCGAGTAGATCGGGACATGGGGAGCCTCCGTGATGCGGTGGTGGGTATGAGGAGGGAGGGCAAGGTGCATGTACTGGGCCGCTCAGCGACCGTTCACACGGCATCCGCTGCTGGGGCGGGCTCCTTGCGGAGTGCAGAAACCTGCGGGTGGGGCAGTTCGCAGGCCGCGCGGTGCCGTCGCAGACCGGCGAAGCATGCACTCAGCGCCAGGCCCTGGAGACCGGCGCACGCCAGGAGCAGGTGCGGAATGTCAGCAGGGGGTACGAGCGCGATCAGGACTCCGGCCAGCGGAAGCGGAAGCAGTACCAGGATGATCGTCACCGCCAGGGTGGAGCCGAACGCCTGCGCCGGGATGAGGCGGGACCGCAGGGTTCGCAGGACGACGGTCATCGCGCCTTCGCCAGCCATGACCGCCGCTACCGCCACGGTGTACGTGGCGAAGCTCGGCGCGAGGGCGGTCGCCAGACACGCCGCCGTCGAGACGGCAGCCGTCACCGCGCCGACCGGCCAGATACCGAAGCGGTCGATCGCACGGCGACTGGTCCACACGGCAATCAACGAGGCAACGGCTGCCGCGCTCCAGACTGAGCCGACGGCGACGGTGGAGTAGTGGAAGTGGTGGATGACGGTGATCGGGGCGGCGGCCTGCAGGACGCCCGTGGCCAAGTTGGAGGCGGCCAGGCCGCCGACCAACCACGCGAGGGCTGGGGTGCGGCGCAGGGTTGCCCACCCGGTCAAGAGACTGCTGGGCGCTGGGCTGGGCCCCGTGACGCCTCCAATGCCGGATGCAGTCGCGGCAGCGGTAAGAGCCAACAGGGCGACCGCGGTCAGGAGCAACGTCGGGCCGGCGAGAAGCAGTAGGCCGCCCAGGAGCGGACCGACGAGCATCGCGCACTGGTCGATCCCGGTCTGCGCGGCCTGTACCCGGTGGGCCTCGTTGCCCAACTGGCGGCTGGCTTCAGCACCGAGCGTCTCCATCGCGACGAAGGAGACCTCCGCGAGCAGCCCGGAGACAGCACCGAACGTCAGGACAACACTCGTTGTCATCGTCCCGGTGCCGGGCAGGACGAACAGCACGGCACCGGCCAGGGCGACCACAGCGGTACGCACCAGGTTGGCCGTCCGGAAGACACGGCCGGGACCCCACCGATCGACCATCGATCCGGCGAAGGAGAAGGCCGCCAGCCGAGGTGCCCATTCGAGGAGGAACGCGAGGCCGGTCAGGGCGGTGGAGCCGGTGGTGACCAGGACCAGGAGCGGGATGGCGTAGGTGGCCGTAGCACTGGCCAGAGCGTCGGTGGCCCGCATGAGATAGGTGCGCGGCAGGTCGACGACGGGAGCGGTTGAGATCATCTGGGGTCACCGCGCCCGAGGGCCGGGGGCTTGCGAGGGACGTACGACCGCGCTGGTATCTGATGCCCCACCACCGAAGGCCGAGGAGACCTTGGCCTTAGCCGCTGCGGGCGAAGTGGCGAGAGCGGCGGCTTGGGGGCCGGGATGCCTCGGAGACTGATCCCGTGCCTCGGCCTGGGGCTGCGTGCCGCCGATGCCGAGCAACTCGGCCTCTGAATTGTGGAGTTCCGACTGCGCCGAGCTGACAATCTCCGCAGCGAAGCCAAACCGGTCGGCGAGTTGATACGCCTCGTCGTCGAGGTCGGTGATCTGTTCGCCCGCCGCCTCTAGCGCTTCCCGCACACGCTCCAGCGCGCCGTGCTCGGGATGAAGAAGGTGGTCGACCGCCCGCCGAAGGTCGTCACCGTTCTCGGCCGACCTGATCTGGTCGGTGAGTCGGAGGAGTTCCGCTCCGGCGATGTAGGACCCGAGCGGGTTTGCCGGGGTGGCCGTGAGGCCGGAGTCGAGGGAGGGGTCGAGGTCGACTCGGTAGCGGGCGGCACGAAGCATCTCGGCCGCGTGGGTGGCGATGGTCGCGCGGTCGACGGGCGGGGTCGTGGTGGGCAGGCGGTGGCGTCGGCCGTACCAGTCCTCGATCTGCTGGAAACCGGCGTGCTTGAGGAGCGTGGCGGAAAGGTCGTCGCCGGCGCCCTTCGCCGAGACGCTGCCGCTGGGCTCGGCGGTGATGGTGATGGAAGGGGCGGGCACGTTGGTCTCCAGGGCTCGGGATATCGGTTCTGGCGTGGTGGGTAGGTGACCCAGCTCGGTGGCGATTCGGCGGCACTCCGTTTGGAGACGGAAGGCGTCTCGGTAGGCGTTGTGGAGGCTGCCGTCCTCACGAGCGAGGGTGGCCACGACGTGCACCTGCCGAGGCTGGTTGCGCATGGCGATCCACCGGCAGGCATCCGGATCGCCTTCTGGGGCGATACCGGTAACGGCCACGAGGCGGCGGGCGACCGTGGCCCACTGAGAGTCGGTGAGGTCCGGTCGGCGAGGGTCGGAGCGGACCGAGCAGATCCACACCGGCCGCTCGGGTGCACGGCCCCCGAGGCGTTCCACGGGAGCGTCGAGGGCGCGGGCCAAATTGGGCGGCGAGCCGGATTCGGCGAGGAGGTCGATCGGGGCTCCGTGGCCGTCGCCCGCGATCAGCCGGGGACGGGTGTGGTTACCGCGCTCGCCCGGCCCGTACAGGTACGAGAGCAGGCCGGCGGTGTCGCTGGCGCGCTGCAGGTGGGCGATCACGGCGGCTACCTCGAAGGGGAGTGGCGAACAGGAGCCCGGTCTCCGGGCTGTCAGGGAGAGGATCCGCAGGATTCGCGATTTGGTGCGGCCGGAGATCCCTGGTACGAGCCCTCGCTCATCCCGGGGTGTCGAGGCCGTGGTCGTCGGTGAAGTTCGCGCAGGCGGCGCGGGCGAAGTAGGCGTCGTTGTGCAACCGGGCCCAGCGGCCGTCCTGGCGGATGACGGTCGCGACGATGTCGAGCCCGCTGGCCTGGTTACGCATGGCCACCCACCGGCAGGCCGCCGGATCGGCGTCCGGCTCTATGCCGGTGGCGTCGAGAACCTCGCGCGTCAGCTCGAACCAGTCGCCGTCGTCGAGTTCCACGTCGGTCGTGTTGCGAATGGCGCAGTGCCAGGTGAGTCGCTGGGACGCGGTGTGCCCGGTCCGCGGTTTCCGCAGCGCGACGGGTTCGTCGAGCAGCAGTGCCAGGTGCGGGAGGACAACAGTCTCCTGGGCGGTCAGCTCCCGGGACCAGGCGGTGAGCAGGTAGGGGGCGAAGCCTGGCTCGCTGCGGTGGAGGGTGCCAAGGAGGTCCGTGGTGCTCTCGGTGCGCCGGACATCGCAGCGCAGGGGGTACTCAGGCATGGGGTATCAAGGTCCTTGAAAGAGGAGCCGGTGCCCCGACGAGGCGGGGCACCGGGTGGTCAGAAGTGGGGGTTCTCGGTCGGCCGGTCGGCTTCGGTGGCTGCCTGGAGCAGCTCCGTGAGGTCGTCAGGCTCGGAGGAGCGCTGGTCGATCCACCACCCGGCACGGGGTGCGCCGTGAGGCGCTTGTTGTTCCGAATGGAGGTGCAAGACCTTCATCTCCGGACCGTCGCAGCGGTCTGGTGAAGCTGAGGGCAGCCTGACCCGGGAGGTGCCGGGGAAGGTGGGAAGCAGCCCTGACAAAGCCGGGATGGGCTGGCACTGCCAGACAGTCCAGGTCCGGCGAGCGAGACGGGAAGGTGTACGCGAGGAACCAGTGCTTGAACCCTCGTTAGGTGGAGCCGGCTCGAAACCTGGTGGATCTGGGCCGGCGTTGGGGTGCGTTGTCATCTAGATCGTGGAGATGACGCCCGTCCGGCGCGAAGCCATCGTGACCGGGCAGCCCGCGCAGAAGAACTGCGGCGTACGCGCGGGGGCCTCCGGGGCAAAGCTGGGCACCTAACCCGTCGATCGGCAGCAAGTGAACACGGGAACCGCACCGGTTCTCCCGCCACCACTCCGCATCCAGCGGAGGGCGGGATAGGCCCACCGTCGGCTGACGGGCCGGTAGCGGGGCGGAGCCGCCGTAGTAGTCGGAGGCCGGGAAAGCCGGTCACAGGGCGAAGGGCGGCAGCGAGTCGAGCAGCGGAAGGACTGTCATGCCAGAAGACGCGCCGGTGAATATCGGCGCCATGCTGTCGAGCCCGTTCCGGGCCCAGCGGCGGGTACTGGAGATTCAGACGAAACTGCACCATTGGGCGGTGGCCGACTCCGGTCGCCGGTTCGGTGATCTGTTCAACCTCGTGGTGGACCCGGCCTTCCTCGCGGTGGCGTGGGAACGGGTCCGGGAGAACAAGGGCGCACGCAGCGCGGGAGTGGACGGTCGCACCGTCCACGGCATCGAGCGCAGCGCGCACGGCGCGACGGGGCTGCTGGAGGAACTACGGGCAGACGTGAAAGCCCGTACGTTTCGGCCGCTTCCGGTCAAGGAGCGGTGGATTCCCAAGGCGAACGGAAAGCTCCGTCGCCTGGGCATCCCGACGGTGACTTCATACTGCGCCTCCTGCTGTGACTTCTTGGGTTTGGGGTGTGAATTTCTGTCCGTGGGCGGCTCGTTGGAGGCAGGCGGCCTTGACGCTGTTACTCCAGGGGATGCTGAGACGCCCGTCCTTGGTTTTGTGGGCGGCGAGTTCGCCGCGGCGGATCCAGTAGTAGAGGGCACCGGGCCGGATGCCGAGTTGCTTGGCCGCGTTCTGGACGCTGAGTTCGCCGCGGGCAGTGGTGCCGGTGGGCAGCAGACGGCTGCCGATGCCCGTAGGGCCGGGCGGATCGGCGGCGAGCTGGGCGCGGATCCGGGTGTGGATCTCGTCGTTCCAGAGGATGGCGATCCGGCCGGTGGCGGTGCGGCGGGCTTGCAGGTGACCGGCCCTGACCTGGTAGTAGACGACGGCGGCCAGCACTTTGAGCCTGGTGGCGGCCTGCTGGACGGAGATTTCGTCCCGCGCCCGGGCGGCCTCGGGCAGGGGTCGGCTGCCTTCGCCGGTGACGGCCGGCTGACCGCTGTGGGCGAGGCGGTCACGGAGGTGGGCGTGGAGGGTGTCGGTGAGCGGGATGCTGAGGCGGCCCTGCTCGGTGCGGTGGGCGGGCAGGTCACCGATGCGGATCCGGTAGTAGATGACGTGCTCGCCGACACCGAGCAGGTCGGCGGCCTGGGCGACGGTGACCTCGCCGTCCAGCGCGGTGCCCCGCGCCGGCCTCGGGTGCGGAGGGGTGAGGTGTCCCGAGGCGGCGATCTGGCGGCGGCAGTTGGTCTCGATGGCCTCGCTCCAGGGAATGCACCAGCGGCCGTGGTCGTCCTTGCGGGCGGACAGCAGGCCCTGGTTGACCCAGTAGTAGACGACGCCCGCGGTCACCTCCAGGATCGAGGCGGTCCGCTGGATGGAGATCTCTCCCTCGCGGAACGGGTCGGGGACCGGGATCTGGTAGGCGTGCCGGGTCCAGCGCACCGCTTTGACGTCGAAGGGACGCCGCTTGCCGGTCTGCAGGCGGGCCGCGGCGAGTTCGGCGACGAGTTCCTCGTCGGTCATGATGGCGCCGAGCCGGGTGATCAGTTCGATCGCGGCCGGCGGGGTGCGGGGCGCCCCACTGCGCGCGGTGGTGATCAGGTCGGTGGCTCCGGTGTGCCAGCGCACTCCGATCCGGACCTCGCCCTGATCGCTGTCGGGCAGCACCGTGACGTCGCTGATCAGGGTCCGCAGCAGGCGCTTGCGATCCTTGGCGGTGGTGGCCGGATCGTCCCAAAGCCGGGGCAGATCGGCAGCGAGGCTCTCCAGTGCGGCACGGCCGGGCAGCGGCGGACGGGCCTCGCGGGTAGCGACCAGGTTGGCCTCGGCCTCGTTGAGTGCGCCCAGTTTCGCCTCCCAGCGGACCTCCAGCGTCCGTGCGACCAGGCGGTTTTCCGGTTCGACCTGGCCGAAGGCCCGCTCGGCGCGGTTCGCTTCGTAACGGGCCCGCTCGACGGCGAGTTCAGCAGCGTGATGCGCGCGGGTGTGGCGCTGAGTGACCTGCTCGGCGGCATCCAGGGCGAGACTGACCAGCGCGGGCGTCAAAGTGGCCAGCAGCAGGCCGACGACCGCCCCGTCGACGGTGGCGGCGGTGACCGAGCGGCAGGACGTGGTGCGGGCGGCGTCCCGATGTCCCATGCAGTCGTACTGGGCCAAGCGGTTCTTGCCCTGGTAGCGGGTGCCGATGCGACAGCCGCAGCCCCCGCAGCTGATGATGCCCTGACACAGCGGCTCGCCCTCGCGGGGCGGCCGGGCACCCTGATGCGTGCAGTTGGCGGTGAGTTTCGCCTCGATGTCCAAGAACTGCTGCCAGGTGATGTACCCGTCGTGGTGATCGTTGATGACGATGCGCCAATCCGCGCGCGGGAGACGGGGGTTGGTCGTGAGCACGCTGCCGTCCGGGCGGACGGTGCGCTGGGTGCGGTGCCGGCCGTAGACGTAGGCGCCGGCATAGGCCGGGTTGGCCAGCACACCCAGGACCCGGCCGTGGGTGAGCTTGCCCCACCGCAACTTCCCGTCCCACACACCTCCGTAGGCACGCAGCGGGAACAGCCTGCCGGCCAGGGCGGCCACCACCCCGTAGGCGGAACCAGTGCGGGCGAACTCCGAAAACACATCGGCAACCGCGGTGCGGACCTCCTCATCCGCATCCAGGACGACGTTCCCGTCCTCGTCATAGTCCAGGCCGACCGGCAGCGGAACCCGCAGGTCGCCACGGGCGGCGGCACTCTGCTTGGCACCCTGGAGGCGGCCGTTGAGCAGGTGGAGCTCGGCTTCGGACATGCTCCCTTTGAGTCCGAGCAGCAGCCGGTCGTTGAAATCCGCAAGATCGTAGACGGCGTCGCTGTCGACGACCAGGGTGTCGGTCAGCCGGGCCAGTTCCAGCAATCGGGCGATGTCCGCGTTGGAGCGGGCCAGGCGCGAGACCTCCAGGCCGAACACGGCCCCGGCCTCGGCCAGACACACCTTCGCCACCACGTCGTGGAAGCCCCCGCGTTCGACCCCGAAGCGGCCCGAGACGCCCAGATCCTTGTCGATGACCAGGATGTTCTCCGCCGTCCAGCCCAGCGCGACCGCCAGATCCACGAGCGCATACTGCCGGGTAGTCGACTCCGAGTGGTCGCGGACCTGCAGCATCGTCGACTGCCGCAGGTAGATGATCGCCAGACGGGAGCGGTGCGACGTGGTGATCTTCTCCTCGCCGTTCACGACCGCCACCTCCCGCCCGCAGCGACGTCTCGATCATGTTCGCCACCGCAGTCACGGCGTCCGCTCGCAGCCAGCCCTCGATGCTCATCCGGCCTCGCTCCCGGCCGCCGACCACCGCTCATGTCTCGTCGGGGCCTGATCACGAGTCTCTGCCTTGCCGATGGTCAGCACAACGTATGGCCAACGCATCCAGCAGCGCGCGCAGTTCGACCAGCGACTCCTGCGAGATCCGTACCTCCTCGGCGGCCGGCCCGCGGTCGGTCCACGCCACCGGCAGCGTCATCCTCGCCCCGGTCCCGGTATCGACCACGAACATCCGCCCGCCGCCCCGCTTCATCGAGTACAGGACCTCGACCCGGTGCCCGGCCAGCGGATGAAACGGGTGTGTCACGACCAACCAACCCGAATACTGCTTGGACGATGCGGCCGTATGCCGCCTCCGTCCCCACGGTCCGTGACCGCGTCGTGCAGGCGGCCTTGAAACTGGTACTGGAACCGATCCTGGAGGCTGACTTCCAGCCGTGCAGCTACGGATTCCGCCCGGAACGTCGGGCTCAGGACGCGATCGAGGAGATCCGCAACTACGCCACGAACCCCCGCAGTTACACCTGGGTGTTCGAGGGCGACATCGCGGCCTGCTTCGACGAGATCGACCACACCGCTCTGATGGAGCTGGTGCGGCGACGCATCGCGGACAGGCGCATCCTGAGTCTGGTCAAGTCGTTCCTCAAGGCGGGTCTGCTGGACGACATGGACGTCATCCGGGACACGTCCACCGGCACTCCCCAGGGCGGCATCCTCTCGCCGCTCCTGGCCAACGTTGCCCTGTCGGTTCTCGATGAGCACTTCACCGGGCTCTGGCAGGCACACGGAAGCAACGCATCCCGCACCCGATTCCGTCAGCGCGGAGGCGCGACCTACCGGCTGGTCCGGTACGCCGACGACTTCGTGGTGATGGTGAAAGGCACCCGGGAACAGGCACTGAGTCTGTTCGACGAGGTGGGCGGCGTCTTGAGCCGGGTCGGGCTTCGGCTCGCGCCGGACAAGACACATGTGGTGCACATCGACGAGGGGTTCGACTTCCTCGGGTTCCGTATCCAACGGCACCAGCAATGGGGAAGCGACCGGCACTTGATCTACAGCTACCCGTCACGGAAGTCGCGTGCGACGGTCAAGCGCAAGGTCAAGGAGGCCACACGACACATCCCGAACCAGACCGCGGACGAACTGTTCCGGCAACTGAACAGAATCACCCGCGGATGGGCTCTCTACTTCCGGCACGGAGCGTCCAAGGCAGCCTTCCAGGACCTCGACCACTTCCTGTGGTGGCGGAGCTTGGCCTGGCTGGTGAAGAAGCATCCGAAGCGAAGCAAGAAGTGGATCCTTCGGCGCTACTACCCCGATGGGAAGTGGTGGCCGGAGGCGGACGGAGTGGAGATCAGACCTCCAGGCTGGACAGCGATCACTCGCTACCGGTACCGAGGCAACACGATCCTCACCCCGTGGGCCCTGCGACCGGAGACCGACATCAGCTGATGCGGGACTCGTGGAGAGCCGGATGCGGGGAGACTCGCACGTCCGGTTCGGGCGAGCGGCCGAGGGAAACGGGCTGGTGGAAACGCCAGTACCGCGCCCTCGGCCGACTCCACTGATGGCGCGAGCGGCTTCCTCGATCTCCCCCCACTCCGTCTCGCTGGTCTCGCCTTCGAGGACCAAGGCGGTGTAGGCGGCGGCCAGGACCTGGTGTCGGCAGCGCACACCCCAGGCGACCGCCCGCTCGGTCCCCTCCAGAGGCGGCATCCGGTACTGCTGAGACCAGGCTTCGGACTCGGCCTGTTCTTCAGCCCGCTTGGCCTCCAGCCAGGCGGCCTTGTCCTGCTCGTCGCCCTCCTTGGCAGCCCGCCAGCAGTCGGTGCACTCCTGCTTGGCGAGCCATTCGGCGAAGCCCGCCCGACGGTCGGCAGCCCGGTCGGACAGGTCGCGATCGGCCTGATGGCCGCAGGAGTAGGTGATCTGCCAGATGGTCGCCACCCCCGGGGAATTCCGTTTGATGGGCGTTACGTTCGAGGTCGGGCTGCTGGTCTGGGGCTTCATATCGAGTGCCTTTCGTTGGCGGTTGGGGTGGTGGCCTGCGTCGCTGCGAAGGGTCGTGCATCAGACACACGATTCATGCGGCGGACGGAGGTGGTTTGGACTGCTTGGCGGTGGTCTCGGGGACGCTTCCGCCTTCTGCGTCGTCTCAGCGTGTCCTGCGAATGGCGTTTGTGGCCGCCGTGGCGATGGCGGCGGGAGCGCTGGAGGGCTGGGTCAGGTGCAGCAAGGTGGTCCCCGGCAAGTGGCGGGACTCCGCGGTGACGGTGAGCTGGAGCACGGCGCAGCCGGCGGTCGTGAGCTGCTCGATGCGGGTGACGGCTTGAGCGGTTTCGTCGCTGCCGTACTGGGCGTCGGTGACGATCACGAGGAGGCGGCCGGCGCCGGGGCGGCTGAGTTCGAGGCCGTGGTCGAGTGCGTCGATGGCGTAGCCGAGGTTGTGGTGGCCGCCGTTGGCAGCGAAGGTCGTCACGCGCTCTGGTGCTCGGTGGGTGGGTCGGGTCAAGGCGGTCAGGTGCATGTCGTAGGCGATGGTGGCGGTGAGGGAGTCGGGGTCGGTCAGGGCTGCTGCGCGTGCCACGATCCAGGCGGCGGACGCGACGGGTGCGCAGGCGGCACGCATGGAGCCGGAGACGTCGACGGCGATACCCACACGCAGCGGTGGGGTGGGGGAGTTCCGGCGGCGGGTGTGGGTGAACGGTTCCGCGGTGGGGACCGACCCGGCCGCGCGCTGAGCGTCGCGGGCGAGGGCGGCACGCATGTTGAGGCGGCCGGGCGGGGTGGGACTGGTGGTCCGCTCCTCGGTCCGCTCGCGGTAGGCGGCGGCACGCAGAGCGCGGCTCAGGCGCGCGGCGGCGCTCTGCTCGGCGGCGGTGGGCCTGCGGGTGCCGGTGACCGGGTTGCCGTAGGGCGCCGGTGTGCCGTCGGGGTTGACGGTGGTGCCACGGGTGTTGAAGACCGACTTGGCGGTGGCGGCGGCCTGGCGTCGCCGACTGGCCTGCTGGGCTCGGTCGTTGGCCTGTGCCCTTGACCGGGTGGCCATGGCGTTGGTTGCTGCGGCCTGTGCCGCGAGGTCTGCGGCGTCGGTGGCGGCCGTGCTGTCCATGACGACGCCCACGGCGCCGGACAGTAGATCGGTGAGGTTCTCCGGCACGGGCAGGGCGGGGGCCGCAGTGTCCAGAGCGTCGCACCATTCTTGAGCGTGCGCGAGCATGGTCGTGGCGTCGTGGTCGGCGCACTGGTGGGCTGCGGTCCAGATGTGGGTGAGGGTGGCCAGCAGGTTTGCGCCCAGCACCTTTTCGCACAGATCGGCGACGGCCCGGGTCTCGCTGGCGTCCAGGATGCCGACGTCACGGCGGCCGAGGATCAGGGCCGCCACGCCGGCGGCGTGCTCGATGCCCTGAAGGGTGGGGTGGGCGATGTCGGGCATGACCAGGGTTCGGGCACTGGTACGCAGGTACGTGCGGTCCGTGGGCCGCGTGATCAGGTGTGCGCCTTCGACACGGCTCTCCTCCAGCAGGAGCGCGGCCTCGACGACACGGGGGTCCGCTCCGGCAGGCTGTGTCCAGACGGAGTGGGCCGCGTGCGCGGCCTCGTGGACGAACACTCCCCAGGCGGCGGGATACCGCTCCTCGTCGCCCACGATCCGCGGATTGACCTCGTGGGCC
This sequence comes from Streptomyces sp. A5-4, assembly GCF_051131715.1. Taxonomy (NCBI): domain Bacteria; kingdom Bacillati; phylum Actinomycetota; class Actinomycetes; order Kitasatosporales; family Streptomycetaceae; genus Streptomyces; species Streptomyces sp. A5-4. Next base: position 4,571,172 of record NZ_CP178591.1, read on the forward strand.
TTCAGCGGGGAGAACAGGGCGGCGTCGAACTCGACCTCGCCCAGAGTGGGGAAGAACGCGGCCGGTGCGCCGCTGCGCGTGCCGGGACGGCAGGTGACGAGGAGATCCTGGCGGCCGGAGAGGGCGACCAGCCGGTCGCCGAGTTCGGCACCCACGCGCAGCCACGCGGCCGAGGAGGAACGGGGCTGCGCGGGCGGGGCGCCGTCGTCGTCCCAGCGCGCGAGGTCGGCGTCGACGTCCGGCGTGACGGCGGGGGACTGGACGTGGTGGTGGGCGCTCATCGCGAGCGGCCCCGCTGTGCGGAGCCGGTGCTGCCCGGGGGCTGCCGGACGGCCGAGGCGGGAAGCTGCTTGCCGAGGGTGAGGGGAGCGACCTCCTTGACGCCGACAGCCTTGACGACAGCGGCGGCGACGGCGTCGCGATCCTCCACAGGAGCGATGCCGACCAGGTTCGCGAGCGCGGCCTTGGTGCCCAGGACGGCCTCGGTCTTCTGGTAACTGAGCAGCTCCCGCAGTTGGGGAGCCCAGCCCAGCTCGCCGAGTTCGACCTGGCGGGCGAGGTGTCGGGCGACCCGGACCACCCGGGCATCGATCCTCAGCGCCAGGGCGAGGTCATAGTCCGTGCCGACCTGAATCTGCACGCTGAACCGGGACGACAGCGCCTCCGTCAACACCGCCCCGTGGACGCCGGGATTGTGGCCCGCCACCACATAGAAGCCCGGCTCGGCCTTGATGCTCTCGCCCTTGTGGGCCTTGACCTGGATCTGCCTGCGCCCGTCCATCGCGGGATACAGCGCCGCCAGGACCTTCGGCGAGATCAAGGTGGCATCGTCGATCAGCAGGGCACGGCCCTCGGTCATCGCGGTGACCAGCGGACCGTACTGGAAGACGTAGCCCCCCGCGTCGGCTTGCGTGTACTCGCCGATCAAGTCGCCGACCGTGGTGTCGCCGTCACCGGCGACGGTGAGCAGGTCCGGGAACGCCGCCTCGACCAGACTCGTCTTGCCGGTGCCCGGAGGGCCGTAGAGCAGCACCGGCACGTCGGCGTCGCGCAGGCGGTTCAACGCCTCGACGTCGGGCAGATCGGCCAGCTCCCGGGGGTGGTAGAGCTGGCCCCCCGCGCGGCGGATCGGGCCGGTCTGCTTCGGCGTGGCCGCTGCGGTGATGGTCGTGCGGGCCATGGCCGCCTGGGCGCGGGGAGCGTGGGTGCCCGGTGGGCTGATCACAGCGGTCTGCGCTGCTGCGGCGGTCTTCGCGTTCGCGCGGAACTCCGGTTGTCCGCTTCCGCTTTGGTCGGCCTCGCCGCGTCGCACCAGGGTGAGGGCGGCGTTGCGGACGGCGCCGTGGGAGTGGCCCAGGTGCCTGGCCATGCCCCCGATGGTGAGCGCATCTGCCGGCCGGTCGGCCAGCAGTCGGGCCACCTTGGCCCGTAGTTCGCCGCCCTTGGTGCGCGCTGGACTGGTACGCGTTCCGGGTGTGGTCACAACGAGGATCCTTCAACAGGTAGAAGGGCAGGCGGGGTTGGCGTGGGCTGGAGGGGCTGGTCGGTCTCGGAGCGGATCACGGACTGTGCTGACATCGGCGACCGGGCCAACCGGGGCGTACCGTCGGCGCTCACCGGCCGACCGAGGGCGCGGTCCAGGGGCAGGGGATGGCCGGCGACGAGCAGCTCGTCGGCTGGCGAGCAGGCCCGTGCGTCCGCTCCGTACCGGGTTCCGTCGCTCCGCAGGCGCAGCCTGGAGCCTCTTCGAAGCCGTCCTGGAGCAGGATCCGCCGGGCGGCGGCGTTGTAGCCGGTGGTGGTGATCTCGCCGGTGATGGTGTGCCGGATCGGAATGAACGGCTCTGCTGGTGCTTCGGGCACGGCGGATCTCCTATCGGTGGTGGCGGGAAAGCCGGTGGGGTGTTGGGCGAAGACGAGGCGGGCCCGGAACTTCCAGCACATCAACGGTGCGTGGCTGGACCACGAACGATGGGCAATGACTGCCGACGTGCTCCGGGGCGGGCCTCACCGCCCCGCAGCTACCTGACTCGCCTCTCCGCACGTTCTGATAGCCGGGAGCACAACAGCCATGGGAGCTGCTCCTTACGGAAGTTGGGTCATCGGTTGCGGGAGAACGCGATGCGCGGGTCGACCGGCCGGGCCGCCGCAGCGGACGTGGCGGGAGCGGGAACCGGTGCCTTGCCCGGGAGACCGGCGCGGGCCGGGCTGGCGGCGAGCGCGGCGGCGCTGATCGGGAACCTGTGGGTGGCCAAGCCCTGACCGCGCTCGTGGCGCGCGGATGGTGCGGGTGCAGGAGAGCGGCGGGCTGCTACGTCCTGGGCGAGACGGGGCTGGACCGCGACCTGGAGGTCGGATCGGTGCATCGACATCGTGGCGCTGGCGACCTTTTCCAGGGCTTCGCCGCGGTCGGAAGCGATGGGCAGCGTGTAGATGTCCAGATCCGGGTTCAGCCGCCAGCCGTGTTCCTCCAGGATGAGTTGGCCGCCGAGCGCAGAGGAGTGGTCGCCGGTGGCCGCGACGATGCCGAGCTGCGGATGCTCGGCGAAGGCGACATCGGGATCTATGTGCAGAGGGCGCTCGCGGGCCGGAGCCGCACCGGGGGCCAGTGCGGGACCGAACGCGGCGTCCACGTCGACCTGGTAGCCGGCCTTGCGTAGCAGCGCGACGGCCCGGGTGGCGCGACCCTGTCCGTCACGCTGCTGGTCGGCCAGTGCGTACAGCGTCGGCTGGTCCGGGACAGGATGAAAGTCGAAGCCCTTCAACATCCAAGTGCTGGCAGCGAGTTGTTTCGGGTTCGCGGCGACGATGCCGTAGTCGGGGTGGCGGCCGACTGCGATGTCGGGGAGCGAGTCGTAGTGGGTGGGCATGGCAGATCCATCCGGTGGAAGCTCGGGTGCCGGGGCGGTCGAGGGTCGGGATGGTTCTGGTGGGGTGGGCCATGGCGGACTCCGAGACAGGAAGTGGTCAGCGACCGGGTACGGACGAGGGACGAACGGGCGGCAGCGCCGGGCGCATAACCGACGCGGCTGGCTGTGGTGCCGGCAGCATGCGCTGGGCTGTCGGCGAGAGTGCGCGAGCGGCACTCGCTCGTGGTGAGGCGGCCCCCGCCCGCGGAGTCACGCCGAGCTGATCAAGGCGCGAGTCGATCGCGGCGAGCAGACTTGGAACGTCGCCGCCGTGCTGCGCGTAGGGACCGTCCGGCTCCGAGTCGTAGATCACTTCGTGGACTGCGGAGTCGTCAGGATGCCCCCCACGGGTCACCAACCAGCTCTCCGGATGCCCGGGTGGATGGTCGGTGGGCGGCTCCTGGGGTGGCGAGATGATCAGCGAACTACCGTCGGGCAGCCCGACGTGGACGATGTAGTCGCTGAGGCCGTACTCGACGGTGCACTCCAGGCCGCGCTGCCGAAGGGGAACGGTGACGTGCCCGTACCCGCGCTCCCGTTCCACGGATGCCGCTGTGAAACGCAGAGGAGGATCGCTGACTTGCGCGGTGATGCGAGTGCTCTCCACGTCGAGAGAGACCGAAGGCTGGTCGGAATGCATGGACCTCTCCTTGGCCTGGGCGCCCCAGCAGTCGACGGCGTGAGCCGCAGGCCGTGGGACGGCGGAGGTATTGGCGTTCCACGAGGATCCGGAGATCGGACGGTTTGGCGTCGCCGGAGCCCTGTGTTAAGGGCGTCAGCGGGAACGGCGCGGGGGTGGAGGATTCGACGCGGGCGGCACAGGAGGCGAAGCAGCGGAAGCGCCGCGGTTGCTTGGTGCGGACCGCGCGAGGGCTACCTGGGTGCGTTCGGTCTGCGGAGGCTGATCTGTGTCCGCCCGGTGGGCCAAGTAGTCACCAGCCCGTGCGAGAGCCGGACCCTGATAGGACAACTCGTCCGCGTAGTGCCAGCCTTCGGCGTTGCGGATCTCCTCCGCCCGGCCCACGTACAGTTCTCGCGAACCGGGTTGTGAGGCTTCCATGAGCGCCAAGACCTGATCCCACTCGTGCCGGATCTGGCCTGCTCGTACCAGGCTGGTGTCCATTCCGTGCAGCCGCCGGAGGTCCTCGCTGATCGGCCCCTCGACGTAGTCGGTACCGCTGGCGGCGGCGCGGACACCGGCCAATACCTCGGGTCCGTGGGTGAGGAAGACCTCGACGTGTTTCCACGCTTCGGCGTCACGTTTCACCTTGCCGTCGTCGTAGCTGCCATCGATGGGCCAGCCATCGCGGTCGCAGAAGGAATCCGAGACCGCATCCCAGGCGTCGGATGCCTGGCAGATGCCATCGGCGGCAGCAGCCAGGGCCGGGATGTGCTGCCGCCACGCCAGATGATCGGAGGTCGAGGCTGGCTGTTCTTCAGGGGATGCGGATATTTCGGGCACGGTAGATCCTTCTTCCTTCTTGTGCCGTTGCTCACCGCGAGCGCGGCAGTGAACGGACCGCAGGGGGCGGGACGGGGGCAGAGGCCAGAGTTCGCCGGCCCCCGGGAAGCCCGCTGACTGCCACGGCCGGGGAGACGCGAGCCGCCGCTGCCGGTTGGCGGGAGCGGGAGTGGATCTCGTAGTCCAGGCCCACTCCCACGAGGTGCAGCTCCTCACCGAGATCAGCCAGGCGGCTGGTCAGGGCGTCCAATTCGGAGGCGCTGCCACGGGCTCCGTGCGCGCGGCACCACTCCGAGGCGGTTTCGAGCATCTGGTGCAGCCGGGCCACCGCGCCGAAATCGTCCGTGAGGGCCTCGTGAAACAGAGACGCGAACCCCTCGGGCCGATAAGCGGCAAGACGGTCGATCCAGTCGCCAGCCGATGCCGTGCTGCGCGGACTCAGGCCCGACCCGGCACCTCCCCCGTGGACTCGGTCGTCCGGTCGCGGTACGGTTGACGACATAACTCAACTCCGTTTGTTTGATGGCTAGTTGAGTTAGGCCGACATCCGGGCGTCGGTGTCGAACAGCTCTCGCTCGGCGGGGTGCAGGATGTGCTGGGTGATGAAGCTCCGGCCCGCAACCTTCCACAGGCCCCGGCCCTTGGTCAGGGCGGACACGGCCTGGGTCTCGACGCCGGTCAGGCCGAGCAGTGAAGCGGCAGCAGCGAGCTGGTCGGGTTCCTGCCGGTAGATGATGCGGGTCGAGCAGTCGGCCAGCAGGCCCTCGGCCAGCACCCGCCCTCGTGAGCCGGCATCGCCTGCGCTCAGCAGGTCGCTGAGACGGTGGATGACCATCAGGTTCGCGATGCCGAGCCCGCGAGAGAGCTTCCACTGCGACTGCATGCGCTCCAGCAGGCCGACGTGCCGCATCACCCGCCACGCCTCGTCGTAGATCACCCAGCGTCGGCCTCCGTCCGGGTCGGCGAGCGCGGACTCCATCCACGCCGAGGCGCAGGTCATCGCCAGCACCAGGGCGGTGTCGTCGCCGGAGCCGCCGAGGCGGGAAAGGTCGATGGACAGCATCGGCGTGGTCGGGTCGAACGCCACCGTCGAGGGGGCATCGAACATGCCGCTCAGGTCGCCGTGCACCAGACGACGCACTGCGTGCGCGAGGTCCTGTGCGGCGGGTCCCATACGTCCGGCCTGTTCGCCCAGGGCGCGGTCGAGGCGCTCGGGCGAGCCGAGGGCGTGCGCGATCTCGCCGAGCAGCGGCACCGTGCCGCTGGCGTCGGCCTCGGCGACCACCAGGTCGAGAGCGAGGTCCAGGGCGGTGTGTTCCATCGGCAGGAGATCGCGCTTCAGAACGGTGCGCGCCAGGCCCGCCAAGAGAAGCAGACGGCGCTTGCGTACCTCGGTCGACCAGTCGCCCTCGTTCACCGAAGCGGGCCGGGCCGGAGCGTCCAGGGGGTTGAGCCGACCCGGAAGCCCCGGCCCGAGCGCGATGCTGTAGCCGCCGAGGGCCTGCGCGACGGCCGTCCACTCTCCCTTGGGATCGCAGGGCACGTAGACCCGGTAGCCGTGGGCAATCGCCCGCGTGGCTATCGACTTGGCCAGCGCGGACTTGCCCATGCCGATGATCCCGGCCAGGACGGCGTTCGGATTCGTAAAGCCCTCGATCCGCCCGCTGCTGTACAGCGAGAACGGGTCGTAGCAGAACGCCGCCTCCGCGTGTACGTCACGACCGATGAAGATCCCTTCGGCACCCAGGCCGCCTTCGGCGAGAAAGGGATAAGCGCCGCTGACGGTGGCTGTGGTCATGCGGTGGGCGGGGAGGCTGAGCTTGCCGCCCCGAGCCGAGGAGGAACCGGGACGTCCGGAGGGCGGGTAGGTCGGCCGCAGCTCCGGGTCGAGGCGTTCCTCGGCGCGGTGCTTCGGCGGGGCTCCGGCGCGGCGGGCCTGGCGGCGGGCCTCGGCGAAGCCTGCGCGGGCGGCACGCTGCTCGGCGCGTGACGCCTTGCGGGGGACGAACAGGTGGGAGGCGCTGGCGCGAGTGCGAGGCATGAACGTTTCTCCAGACGGAAGGCGGGTCAGTGGCGGACGAGACCCGTGAATGGCGAGTGCAGGTCGGCCGGGGTGGTGCGGCGGCGCACCAGGTGCGCGGTGCGCTGGTGGCGCTGGCAGATGGTCAGCTCTGGTGCTCCCTCGGGCAGGCCCGCCTGGCATGCCTCGCGTTCAGGCACCTCGCCGGAGTCCGGCCGGGGTGCCGCGTGGTACGCGGCGTGGACGTGATCGGCTGCCTGCCAGATCCGCGTGCGGGTGGCCCGGAGCTGGTCGCCTTCGACCGGAACGAGCTGACCGGTGCGGGAGGCGTGGGCGTCGAGCAGGCCGTGCAGCGAGACGAGGTGGGCATGCAGGGTGTCCAGTTCGGCTCGGGTGGTGACGAGGGGGCCGCCCGGAATGTTCAGCGAGCGGTGGAAGTCGAGAGCGGCGGTGGCGAAGGGCACGAAGTCCTGCGCGGGCGGGCTGGCGGTGCGGGACATGGGGGTGCTCTTTCGGGGGGAGGGAGGGCCGGCATCAGGCGGCGAGGGCGAGCGGCATGGCGGCGACGGTGAACGCTTCGGCCTGCTGCCAGGTGAGCGGCCGGAGGTCGAGCTGGGCGCCGACGGCTGCGGTCTCCACGACGGCGCAGGCGGAGCGGAGTTCATCCTCCGAGTCGGCCGAGACGGTCAGCAGGCCGGTCAGGGCGACATCCGCATGGCCCGCGATGAGCTGGCGCTCCCGGGACTTGATGTCCTGGTACTCGATCGAGTCGGCCTCGGAGTCGACCTGTCCCCGCCGGGCTCGCTCGGCGGCATCGGCGATCACGCTGGACTTCTTGCGCTGGACGTCGCGCAGGGCTGCGTCCAGTCCCTTCGGCTCGTAGGAGAGCGAGAGGGTGCGCCGGACCCCGGCGGTGAACAGGAGCTGGTGCAGGAAGCCGGCCGACGTTTCGGTGCGGGGCCAGTTTTCCACCCAGTACGTGGCGTGGACGGCCGAGTCGGTCGCGATGTGGTCGGCCTTCTCGACCACCACGACCGGACCGGCAGCAGCGGGCTCGGCCTCGGGATGCCCTGCCGTGGACCAACGGTCAAGCGTTGCAAGGGCCTTGGGGTCGTACGCGGTTCGCACGACCGCCGCGATCTCGCGGGCGGTGAGCCAGCCGGTGGGGTTGAGCCCGGCGGTTCGCGCGGCCTGATCGAAGGTCGAGGTCAGCTGTGCCAGGACGCTGAAGGATCCGGCGAGGCCGCCACCGGCCTGGTTGATCAGTCGCCGCGCTGCCTTGGCGTCCAGGGCCACCGCGACGTACGCCTCGTGCGGTGCCGCCGCCGGGCCGGCGCTCTGGATCAGCTCGCTGTAGATCGCACCCGCCAGGGGGGCATGGGGCTGGCCGTGCTCCTCCCAGTACCGGCGCAGCGCGTCACCCGAGTCCGGGACGGTGCGCTCGATCACCTGGATACGGGCGACCTGGCCCGTGCGGGCGAGCGCGGCCAGCGCGCGTCCCCATCCGTTGACGTTGGCGTTCTGGGTACCCGGGTCGAGCAGGGCGTAGGCGCGGGAGGAGACCTTGACGACGGCGGTCAGGGTGCCGGTGTGGGGGTTGTGGACCGCTCCGTATCGGCGGTCGGGAGCGGTGACCACGCGCAGGCTCGCCGCCGTGCCGGGCAGGTGGAGCAGACCTTCACGGATCGGGCGGCGGGAAGGCCGGGTGAGCCAGACCAACTGGCCCCGCATTCGACGCAGGGCGTACCGGGTGACGATCGGAGCCCAGTCGGCCAGGGCGCGGCCTCGGTAGCGGACGAACACGAGGAGGGCGATGGCTGCCCAGACCGGAATGAGTTCGAGGGCGCCGACCACGCCGCGGGTGAGGATCACGGCGAGCAGGAGAAGACCGGTGAGGCCGACGACGATCAACTGTGAGGCGGTCAGGCCGAGCAGGATGCCGCGTCGCGAGCGGTGTGGAAATTTGACGCTGTTCGTGGTGGCTTCGGCCTGGTGCTGGTTGGACATGGTGGTTCCAGACGGTGGGAGCGGGCGGGGGCGGGGCGCGCGGCGCTCTTCTGGAGGTCATGGCGGGGTTCCTCTTCGGGTCATTGGTTGCGCGGGGCGCGGGGGCGGGCTGCTCTATCAGCCCGCCCCCGGATGTGATGTGTCAGGAATCCGACGGCGGCTGGCTGGGATACACCCAGTTCGTCGGCGTCGGGGAACCGGTTGCCGAAGGTCCCGTGGAGGACGGCGGCGCTGCAGCGGGGGCCTCCGGCGGCGCGGCGCCAGCGCGGGTCATGCTGCTGCCCCCAGCCGGAGAGGCAACGAACTGCCCGCCAGCGGAGCCCCCTTCGGGAACTTCCGATTCGCCCTCGCCGCCTCGGGTGATGAGCGGCGGGATACCGGGGCGCTGGATCAGGGCCCGACCCTTGTCGCCGGAGGCGTTCGGGTCTTCGCCGTACCGGAAGCTGGTCTGCGGCTTGGGCGGTCCGGAGTCGATGCCCTCCTTGCTGAGGGTGCCGCCGGAGGGGCTGATACCGGAGGCGACACCGTCGCTGCCCGCGCCGGGGACCTGGCTGGGCCCCTGCGGCGCCGGGGTACCGGTGCTGGCCTGCATCGCCAAGCTGCCCGCGGTCTTGGCAGCTCCTGCGGCGACCGCCATGCCTGCGACGCCGGTGCGGTGGAGGTCGTCGTGGCCGCCGCCGTCGCTCGCCCAGTGGACGAACTTATAAGTGGCGTACGGGCACAGCAGGACCAGCACCATCACGACGATGCCTGCCATCGCGTCGGACAGCGCGGCCATGCCGTCGTGTGCGTCGGACTTGCCCATCGCTGAGACGCCGATGAGGAAGACGACGGTCATCAGGAGTTTCGAGACGACCAGGGTGGCGGTGGCCTCGATCCAGCCGCGTCGCCACCGCTTGGCGACCTCCCAGCCTCCTCCGGCTCCAGCGAAGACGGCGAGAGCGACCAGCACCAGGACGCCGACCTTGCGGGCGACCATGACGCCCCAGTACATGAACGCGCCGATCGCGCATCCTAGGGCGACCAGGGCTGGGACTCCCCAGCCGAGGCCGTACATCGCCCCCAGTTCGTTGACCTTCACCACACGGCGGATCGCATCGTCGACTGAGCTGTTGGCTGCCTTGAACAAACCGTCGGACAGGGCGTCGACCACGGTGATGGCGACGGTGGTGAAGGCGATGGCGCAGAAGCTGAAGAGGATGCCTGTCATGGTGCCGATGGCTGCCTGAGCGAGGGCGCGTTCGTCTCGCCGCCAGGCCGCGAACATCAACTGGATGCAGAACGTGCCGACGGTCAGGGCGAGCCCGATGGGTAGCAGGAGTTCGTAGTTGTCCCGGAACCATCCGGCGTTGAGGTCGATGGCGGTGGTCTGGTTGACGGCCTTCGCGGCGAGGTCCGCAGCGCTGGCGGCCAGTTCGCCCGCCGACTTCGCGATCCATGCTCCGATGCCGTCGGTGACGGCCCCAGCGGGGTTGGTGGCGAAGTCGACAGCACCGCACACCTTGTCCATCAGCGGAAAGTCGCAGACTCCCATGGCGATACCTCCTTTCTGGGTTGGTGGTCAGGGCGCGACGGACGGCATGACGCCGGCCAGGGCACACGGGTGGGAAGGGCGGCACTGGACTGCGAGGGTGGTGACGCGGTTCTCCGCACCACCGGCAGACGAGCCCTTCCAGGCGATCGACTGCTTGCCGGAGACGGTCACGGCATATACGTACGCCTGCGTGATCGTTCCGGGATTCGCCTGAAGGGCCTGGGTGAACGAGTTCGGGAAGTGACCCTCGTTGACCTTGGCGGTGGCGAACTGGTCGTTGGCGGCCATTTCCTTCCACAGCACGGGCGAGGGAACGATCGCGTCGACCGAGGAGGGATCGGCGTACTTGGTCTCGGTGGTCAGCCACCCATGCAAGGCGGTCAGCAGCTCTGCCTGGGAGTACGCACGGGTGTCGTACGACCACAACGCTTCGGCGGCTGCCTTCCCGAACGCGATCGGATCGTGGGTGTCCGGTGGAGCCGGGAGGGAGCGAGGGTGCGACCTCGGCGAGGGCGACCCGGACGGCGAAGTGGCCGAGGGAGATGGAGAGGACGAACTCGCGTTTGGGACGGCAGCTTTGGAGGCGCCCCTGCCGTCGCGGGTGAGGTAGGCGGCAAGGCCGGCGAGGGCGACGAGCACCACCAGAACGGCGGTGCCGAGCAGCGCCCGGCGGCGCATGCGAGATGCGCCGCCGGGGTTCGACGAATGGGAAGGCATCAGTGGACCTGCGTTCCCAGCGTGCTGAAGAACGCGACCACGCCGTTCGCGGCTCCCAGCAGAAGGGCCGCGCCAGCGCTGACCATCACACCCTTCTTACCGCTGGCCTCGGCCTGGTGGCCGCCGGAGTGGTGGCCCCACGCCCACACGCCCGCGCTGACGGCGAGCGCGCCGACCACGGCGATGATCCCGAAGAGGTTGATCGAGCCCATCACCTGCTTGAGGACGGCGAGGCCCGGCAGCCCGCCCTCGTTAGGCTTGATCCCGGGATCGTAGGCGAGCTGAATGACCTTGTCGGCGAGATACATTACGAACTCCAGTTCGATTTATTGCACGCTGACGCCCGAGAGGGCGGAGCGGCGGTGCGAGAAGAAGGGGGGAGGGAGAAGCGCCGGTCAGACGACTCGGCGGGCCGCGAGAATCTGCGACTTCCACGACGCGAGGGTCGCGATACGCACCACGTCACCGGTGTGCGGGGCGTTGACGATCAGGCCCTGACCGATGAACATCCCGACGTGCTCGGGGACTTCGGCCGTTCCTTCGGTGAAGACGAGGTCACCCGGCTTGAGGGCGTCGGCCGACGTCGCCTTGCCCTCCTTGACCTGCGTGTACGTCGTGCGCGTCAGGGTGACTCCGGCGGCCTTGTACGCCTGCTGCATGAGGGAGGAGCAGTCGCACCGACCCATGGGGTCGGGCCCGTGGGAGTCGGTGCAGCTCCCGCCCCACTGGTACGGCGTCTTGAGCTGGCCGAGGGCCCAGCGAATCGCTGTCTGGACCTTCGCCGGAGCATCGGCTGGGATCTTGTACTCGGCCGGCACCGCGCCCGGAGGGATGGTTCCGAAGTCGGTTCCGTCCCCGTCGGCCGTACAACCGCCCGCGGTATCGGAGGGAGCGGTCTCGGTGTCAGCAGAGCCAGACGGAGAAGGGCTCGGCGACCCACCGCCGGACTTCGACAGCAGGGGGGCGATGGCCTTCTGCAAGGCGGTGGCTAGCGGCTCCCACTTGGCATACGCCTCGGGGAACCCCGACCGCTGTACGGCCTGAGCGGCCTGGGTGACGGACAGGGACTCCCAGCCCGAGACCTTCTGCAGCCCCTCGTAGAACTTGGTCGAGGAGTGCACCGGATCGAGGATCTCGTTCGCCGTGCCCCATCCCTGCGACGGCCGCTGCTGGAACAGTCCCAGCGAATCACGGTCGCCGTAGGTCAGGTTCCGGAGGCCGCTTTCCTGTAGCGCGGTTGCCAGGGCCACGACTTGCCCTCGGGCCGGAATGCTCATCGCGACGCCGGTGGCCTGGATCGTCTTGGCGTTGGGGACCTGGTCGGCAGGATCATCAAGCCCCGCGACGGAGACCGCGCCCTTGTCGTCACCGTCCAGGATGGCCTTCACCTGTGAAGCAACGGCAGCGGTATCCACAGACTGTGCACCGCCGGTCGAGCAGGAGGCCGAAGCCGTACCTGCCCCGATTGCGAGGATGGGAACGGCCAGCAGCAGCGGGCCGGATGCGAAGAGACCGACGACGGCTCCGGTGGTCTTCTTCATCGCCGCTGCCGTTCACCGGTTCGGCGGTGGCCGACGGGCAGCGGTGTTGGGTCGGGGCGTGGGGGTGTCAGGGCATGCTGCATCGCAGCGGCTCCTCGTGGTCCGTAGGAGGCGCGGTGCCGACTTCTCGTGCAAAGCCGTCGGCACCGCGCCGATGTGAATCCGCCTCTCAGGGCGGGCCCGGGTCAGGGGAGTTGGTAGCTCCCGGACGCCGGTCTCGGGTCAAGCGCGGCAGCCAGCCGCGCTCGTAATCTCAGGCTGAGCACCGGTTCTCCTCACGGCTTCTCGGACGAAGGGCTAACGGGCCTGCCGTGCTGCCAATTTGGACGAGACAACACGGATAAGCACAGGTCAGCGAGGATTGAGCGCTGCTCTGCCCCGGTGACATGGCGAGACAGTAGACCCGGATTCCGGCCGCGCCAAATGGCTCTCGGGCTCGGCCTCGGACAGAGACACGGCTCGTTAGGTGCGGCCGGAATTCGCGATTAACCTCCGGCGCAACCCCGCTCGAAACGACCGCTGTTGAGCGACGTCCGGAGCGGGTTCAGTCCCACCGTGCCCTGAAAGAGGCCCCGCACATGAGCTACACGCTGCACCGAGGCGATGCCCTCACCGTGCTGAAGACCCTCCCGGACGAGAGCGTCAACGCCGTGATCACAGACCCGCCGTACAACTCCGGCGGACGTACCAGCTCGGACCGCACCGGTCGCACCGCGCGAGCCAAGTACGTCACCAGCAACAGTGCGCACGACCTGCAGAACTTCCCCGGAGAGAACCGCGACCAGCGTTCCTACCGCTCCTGGCTGACCGAGCTGCTCACCGAGTCATACCGGGCCTCGACCGAGCACGCGGTCGCCATGGTCTTCACCGACTGGCGCCAGGAACCGACCACCTCGGACGCCCTGCAGATGGCGGGGTGGACCTGGAGTGGCACCATCCCTTGGATCAAGCCCTCCAGCCGGCCCCGCAAGGGCGGGCCGAAGCAGGACTCGGAGTTCATCGTCTGGGGCGTCAAGGGATCCCTCGACAACACCCGCGACCTCTACCTGCCGGGTCATTACATCGCCTCCCAGCCCCGCAAGGGCCGTGTCCACATCACCCAGAAGCCGGTTGAGGTCATGCAGCAGCTCGTCCAGGTCTGCCCCGAGGGCGGCACCGTGCTCGACCCGTTCACCGGCAGCGGCTCCACGGGGGTCGCAGCCCTACGCGAGGGACGCCGCTTCGTGGGCGTCGAGCTGTCCGCGCACTACGCCGATGTCGCCGAGGAGCGGCTGCGGGCCGAACTGACAAAGGACGACTTCGAGCTGGCCGGTCCGGAGGCATGAGCATGAGAGCGTTGAGCCCGGGGTCCGCGCCCCGCAGACGCCAAAGGGCGGCTGGAGTATCGAGTTATCGATGCTCCAGCCGCCCTTCTGTTTGCGTCAAGCCGCCTCGAATGCCCGCCGGATCAACGGGGCTGCCTTCTCCAGGTCGGCTGCCGAAGCGAGGCGTACCTCCAGATCCCCGGTCCCAAGGTGGCCGATGCCGCGCATGTCCCGGGTGAAGCCCTCCTCCAGCTCGACCGTGTCCGGGTCGAGTCTGAGATAGACCAGGATCGCCTCGTGCTTCGGACGAAAGATCACGGAGGCGACGTTCACCAGCCGCCGGTAGGCGATGTAGTGCCTGAGCGGGGCCACCTCGACCTCGCCCCACGCCGTGAGTGCGTCGTCCAACTCCGCGTACAGGTCGCGCAGGCACGCCGGAACGAGACCCGCGCCCGCCGGCGCGGAAGTCGCTGGGACCGAGGGCACGCCGATGGCTGCCGTGTCCCGCTCCCGGGTTCGCCGAGACGAAGCAGCGTTCGCCGAGCCTGGTGAGGAGTCCACGAGCAAAAGGCTCAGCAGATCGCCCTCGAAGACGCGGTAGCGCACCAAGTCGATCCGCTCGGGCAGCCGCTGCACGGCCACGCGGTCGTGGTGGGAGAAACCGGCCGCGATGCAGACCATCCGCGGTCGACGCCAGTCGACCGACTCGGCGGCCTCCGCCCCCAGCACCTTCCGCACGAGCGCCTCGAACTCGTGGTGCGCTGACTCCAGCCAGGACAGATAGGAGACGGCCTGCGACAGCACCCCGCTGTCGGAGCCTTTTTTGAACTCGATCACTACCGGGCTGCCGTTCTCGTCCAGCCCGAGGGTGTCGATCCTGCCCCGGTGCCACGGACCGGTCGGGTACTCCGACGCCAGGAACCGGATGCCGAGCATCGCCTCCAGGCCGGCCTCGACCCGCCGCTGCAGTTCGACCTCCAGCGCCACCGTCGAACCGGGCAGCTCGACGTCCCGCCCGCCAGCGTCTCGCCGGAACATCATCAGCTCGGCCATCATCGTCCCCCTCCCGTGATCGGTACAAGAGAAGCAATCGAAACGGCCAGAGCGGTATTCCAGGCAGGCGGCACCGCCTGCCCTTGGGACGGCCCACCACCCTGGCGTCGCGTCACGCAGGGTAACTAGGGTTCTGGCACCGCTCCAGCGACTGCCCGGCCCTACCAGAGCGAATGCGAGGGTCGCCGCGTTCAGGCACATTGCCTCTGGAGCGAGGCTGAAGGACTAACCTTCGACCCGAGCCGAGGGCTGGCAGAGACCGACTGTGGTGCTGAGCAGTCGGCGGGCGCGAACCGCGGTTCGGGTATCACTCCCCAAGGAGGCGTTCTGCGCCGACTACGGTGGGAACCATCATGGGGAGCGACTTCGCGGGAGCGGGGCAGCCGCAGGAGGCACTGTGGAGGATCTACAACCCGTGTGGCGACCCTAGTTGTCGTCATCGGTGGCCAGCCGGTGGCCGGACGCCTTTGGACGAGGTAACACGGGGAAGCACAGACCAACCAACCGCACGTACTCTGATCAGGCGAAACGTCACTCGGCGGCACGACCAAGCACCACGCAGCACGAACGCTCACGGTCTCGTAATGCGTAGGTCTCGGGTTCGAATCCCGAAGGCGGCTCGGATCAACCCCAGGACTCACTCGCCGTGACCTGGGGTTTTTTCATGCCTGGGGTGCGACGAGCCGCGCGGCGGGGATGCCCTGGAAGTGCCTGCGTGAGCCATGCGTGAGCGGACGGGCGCAGAGGAAGCCGAACGCGGTATGCCGGAGGTGGGCAACCAGCGTGATCCGCTGGGTCAACCTGTCGCGGCTAGCGGGTACGATCCGTCCGCAACTCACTGGGAGGCTTCGGTTGCAGGCTTCACGGCCAAGGTGGGTACCTGGTTCAGGGATTCCGGGAGTGGCCGCTACGGGCTTGGGCACCGCTGAGCTTTGAGGAGCATGATCGGCTGCCTGGAAATCCAAAACCGCAGTGCGCGATGACAACTCGCGCAAGGCCATCAGCGGCCTAGGGTGGCGAAGCTGGGCACTTGGAACGCTGAAAGGTGAAGGGGAATTGACGCGTTGTAATTGTGGTCAACAGGTCGGCAAGAATGACACCTTTTGTCGGGCCTGTGGTGTGCGCTCCTCTTTGGTCGGCTCACTGTGTGGAACTCTCAGTCGGCGCGCCGAGCTGACTTTCGAAGCCTTGGCTGCCGAACACCGTAGGGGCTGGCCATCGAGTGAAGTGACGCACACCGAGGAAAATCTCCGGGCCATCGATCGCGCCCATGGAGACCGGGTGGCGATCCATCCGTTCACGAGTGATCAGGAACGCTCGAATGGAGCGGACTGGGAGTGGTGGTTTCACTCTGGGGCCGTGGGGTTCGGCATGCGAGTCCAGGCGAAGCGTGCCAACCGAAAGGGCGGATACGACCTGCGGTACCGGCCCGATGGTGACAGGTACCAGAATGATCTCCTGATTGAGGATGCTGTGAAGACCGGTTGCATTCCAGCCTACGTCTTCTACAACCACCTCAACTGGCCGCAGATTCGACCAGGCAAGCCGTGGCTTGGTTGCGACCATGGCCCCTTCACTGAGGGGCAGTTGGGCTGCACCATAGCGTCGGCCCTGGTCGTTAAGCGGACCCTTCGTGGAGCGCGTGCGAGCTCGCGATACGTAAAGGATCACAGCCGCCCCTGGAACCGCGTCCTTTGTGACGGGAGTGTGTCCGGTGCGCCGAGCCTGGATATCGCTTATAAGAGGGTGCTGAGTCTGCATCAGGCAGCTCTAGTGGAGCTTGAGAGAGAGGTGGAGCCCTCGGACGCTCCGCTGGCAGTGGCTGGGGCTCCGAGCCGATCTGCCATCCCAGGTGGGCCGAGCCAGGTGGATCGCCCTGCACGCAATGGTGAGGAAGGCCGCGGGCGGGCCGATCGCGATAGAACGCGTGGTGCAGCGTCGCTCAGCCCAACCGAACGCGCCCTGCGTGGAGAGCTATGGGAAATGGCAGAGCGTCCGGTGGGTCGGCTTCCGCAGCGTGTACGTGCCATGGTGCGTGGCGCCGAGGGGGTATCGCCCGACGAGCGAGTTGCAGGCGCGGTGCTAGTGAATCTTGGCCCCGCTAGGTCCTGAGGTCTTCCGGGGGCTACGGCAGGCAGTACATCCCCAGGGCAGACGACTTTACGGGTGGCCTTACTTCCTGGGCTTCTTCAACTGGCCCTTCCTTTTCTCCTTGGCCTGGCCCTTCGCCTTTTTGGCAGCCTTCGCGGCCTTGCGGGCGGCCTGCTCGGCCTCGGTCCTGCGTTGGAGGGGAACCAGCTTGGCGGTGGCCTCGGCCGCGTTCTTCCCGACATGGGGGAGGACGCTCTGGTAGATGTCCCGCGTGATGCGGGTATCGCTGTGTCCGAGGGTGTCGGAGACGATCTTGACGTCGATGCCGGCGGCGAGCATGAGCGTGGCCGCTCCATGCCGGAGGTCGTGCAGGCGGATCGGCGGGAGGCCGGAGGCGGCGACGAGTCGTTCGAAGAGGTCGGTCACTTTGCCGGGGTGGAGCCATGAGCCGTCGGCCTGGGTGAAGACCAGGCCGGTGTCCACCCAGGCCGACGCCCACTCCTCGCGATCCGCGTCCTGCTGTTTGCGGTGCCGTTGCAGGACGTGGACGGTGTCGTCGTCGAGCGCGACGACGCGGAAGCCGCTGTCTGTCTTGGGCTCGGATGTCTCGACGTCCCATCCGTCCTGGACGAGTTGGGCGGAGACGGTGAGGGAGTGGATGTCGAGGTTGGTCTCCGACCAGGGCTGGCCGCACGCCTCGCCCCGTCGCAGGCCGCGGAAGGCGATCAGGTGCCACATGGCGTACAGCCGGTGCGTGGCGACGAAGTCGAGGAACGCGCCGGTCTGTTCGGGCGTCCAGACCATGACAGGAGATGGCTTCTCGCCGGTCTGCTGCCACTTGGCTACCCGCTCGTCCGTCCAGACCTGAGCCTTGGGGTTGCGTACGGAGTCGATCTCGACGTGGGCGGCCGGATTGAACGTGATGATCTGCTGCCCGATCGCGTCGTTCAGGGAGGCGCGGAGCGTTGCCTTGATGTGCTGGCGGGTGGAGGGGCCGGTGACGCGCCGGATCGGCGGCATCGCGTCGATCGCCGTTTTCAGTGCTTTGCGGCGGGCGCGGTGCTCCGTTCCCTTCCATGGGACGGTCGCCAACTCGGCGACAGCAGCCTTGCGCTGGGCGTTCTGCTCGACAAGGTCGGCGTTGGCGTCCACGATCGCGGTGAACATTTCGCTGAGGTGGCTGACGCGCAGCCGGTCGAGCCGCCGACCACCGATACGGGGCTTGAGGTGCACGCGGATGTCGGTCTCGTAGCGGTTCAGGCCGGACTTGCGGATTCGCTTGCCCGCCAGCCACCGGTCGAGCCACTCGGCAACGGTCAGGCTGCCGATGAGGTCTTGGCCCGAGTTGAGCCGGCGGCGGGTTTCCTCGACGTCCGGCAGTGGAGCCTTCTCGCTGCTGACTTCCGTCAGCATGGCGGCGATCAGCTCCGTGCCCTCGGGGTCGTCGGTGTCCGTGAGGCCCAGGAGGGCACGGAAGTGGTCAAGGTCGGCCTGGGCTGCCTTGAGGCTGGCGTACCCGCCCCGTGCGAAAGAGCGTCGGCTGCCGTCCTCGCGGGAGGGCAGCTCCTGGCGTATGGAGTACGTGCAGTGATTCCTGCTGTTGCGCCTGGGGCAGGCGACGCCGAGTTCCTTGCCGGTCTTCGAGTCGCGGCAGGAGCAACGGCGGTAGGTGGAGCCCTTCAAAAGTCTTACTCCTCTGTGCTGTTGGAGTCCTCTTCCGGCGGGTCTACGTCGGAGAGTTCAGGGGGCAGGTCCGGTGGTGTGCCGCCGTCTTCCCAAATGAAGGCCCGAGCGACGCGCATCCCCTGCTTCGCGCGTGCGGCCCGCCTTGCGTAGTCGTCCTGGGCGATCAGGGCGTCTTCGCGAGCTGCGGGGTTATTGGCGGTCTGCGCTTTCCACCGCTCGTGCCGCTCACCGCCGAGGGCGGTGAGCGCGGCCCGCTGGTGATTGGCGTGCGCACGGAAGCTGCGCAGCATTCCGGATTCCGTGTCCAGATCGTCCATGGCTTCGCCGGTGAACCAGTGCATGGCGTCCCAGGTCGGCCGGGTGTCCTCCAGCGGCTTTTGCTGGACGCGGTCGACGTATCCGACCGGATAGATGAGGCAGATCGGATACGTGCGGAGGGCTGCCGCCAGGACCATGACGTCGACGAGCGGCAGCGAAGCCCGACGTCCCGACTCCATGTTCGCGATGACGTTGCGGGGGATCGGGTGGCCGATCTCCGCGCAACGGTCGGCCAGGTCCTGTGCGCTCATCCGCAGCTCCTTCCTCCGTCTCCGTACCTCGCCGGCCACGGTCGCCATGACCTGGTCCTCCCATACGGGGACGTCGTCCTCGTTCTCTCCATGGTCGGAATCGCGTTGTGTCATGAAGACACGTTAGCTCGATCATCCTGGATGTAGTGGCCTGGAGACGGACGCGATTGCTGTGTTCGCCGAGGGCTCGTCATGGATGGAGCATGGATGCGCGAGAGCGAGAGCTTCGGGCGGGTGGACGGCATGAGCCGGGAGGAGCTGCTGGCCCTGCCAGTGGCCGTTGACCTGGACACGGGCAACCGGGCGCTGGGGCTGGGGCGGAGCAAGGGGTACGAACTGGCCAAGCGCGGGCAGTATCCGTGCAAGGTGCTCCGGCTGGGCAACGCCTATCGGGTCGTGACCGCCGACCTGCTCAGCCTGCTGGGCCTGGCCGCATGACGCGGTACGCACCTGGCAGAGGGTTCTGCGCTGAGCTGACACAGAAACGCTGGACTGTGCCGGGGCGCGGACGTACTGTCCGTGGTCCCTCGCAGTGGCCGAGCCCCCGCGAGAAATGGGTGAGCCTCCGACGCGCCAACGTCGGAGGCCCTGAACGCCCTGTCGCCCGCAATCCCACGAACGTCCCGCGCGACTCGGGCCTGCATGCCCGAAGCCGCCGGAAGAGGAGCTGCCCCATGCAACCTGCCACACCCGAGCCCCATTCCGCATCTGCCAAGGCTCTTTGGCCGACAGCAGCCATCCCCGGTCAGCCCGGCGCGCATCTGCGTGGCGAGGGAGCTGAGGGCGCGACCGCCGAGCCGGTCCATGCCGCCGAGGAAGAAGCCGCGCCGAGCGAGCTGGAGGCGATACCCGACGCGGAGGCGACGGACGGTTCGGATCTGCTGGACGAACTGCGATCCCAGATAGCGCAGTTCGTGATCCTGCCTTCACCGGAGGCGCTGGACGCGGTCACGCTGTGGGCGGTGGCGACGCATCTGCAGGGCGCGTGGCAGCACGCTCCGCGCCTGGCGGTGGTCGGCCCGGCCAAGCGATGCGGCAAGTCACGGCTGCTGGACGTGCTGGTCGAGACCGTGCACGAGCCGATGCTCACCATCAACACCACGCCTGCGGCGATCTTCCGCTCCATCGCTGAGGAGAACCCACCAACTCTGCTGGTGGACGAGGCGGACACGATCTTCGGCAGCCCGAAGGTCGCGGAGAAGAACGAGGAGATGCGTGGCCTTCTGAACGCAGGCCACCAGCGCAACCGGTGGGTGATCCGGGTCGTCGGCAACGACCACACCCCGCACAAGTTCGCCACCTTCGCCATGGCGGCAATCGCGGGGATCGGCGACCTGCCCGACACGATCATGGACCGGGCGATCGTGATCCGCATGCGTCGCCGGGCAGAGGGCGAGCGAGTCAAGCCGTTCCGCTCCCGCCGGGACACCCCGGCTCTGCACGCCCTGCGTGACCGGATCGCCGCGTGGGCCGGGGCACTGCTGGACGATGCGGCGGCCTTGGAGCCGGAGATGCCGGTAGAAGACCGCGCTGCCGACACCTGGGAGCCCTTGGTGATCGTCGCCGACCTCGCGGGCGGCAGCTGGCCTCGCCGGGCGAGGATCGCGTGCGCGCGGATGGTGGCCGCCGAAGCGGCGGCCGAGGAGGACCACCCCAGCGGGGCGCGCATCCTCGCCGACATCCGACGACTCTTCGCGGGCCGTGGCGAACCCGAGAGCCTCACCACCGAGGAAATCCTCTACCTCCTGCGCCAGGACGTGGAAAGCCCTTGGGCGGAGTGGGGACGCAAGGGACTGGATGCGCGTGATCTCAGCAAGATGCTGCGCGAGTACGACATCAAGTCCGGCAACGTCCGCATCGCTGACGGAACGCAGCGCAAGGGGTACATGCGCAACAAGTTCCTCGACGCCTGGCGGCGTTACTGCCCCACCGTTCATCCAGTGAACGCCCCGCCCGTCCCGTCTCGGGACACCAGGTTTGTCCCGTCTCGGGACACCTCGGCTGTCCCGACAAGGGACATCCGGCCCGCTGGCCGCAGCGGGGGCTGACCCGCTAGCCCCGGTTGCCGTCCTTGCCGTCCTTGCCGTCCCTGCCGTGATCCCACAGGTCAGATGGGGTGCGGGCAAGACGGCAGCCGGGCCCAAGACGGCAACGCGATCATGAATCGCGTGCTGCCAGGCCCCCACTCTGCCGCAGATCCGTCTTGTGCCGTCTCTGACGTTCGTGCCGTACCGCCGCAGGTCACAGCCCCACCAGCCGGGACGGAAGACGCAATGGCTCCGTCCTGGCCCCGGCAGCCAGCCAGCCATGAAAGGGGCTGCCAGCCGCCTCAGACGCTGGCGCCGCCTACCAAGACGGCCATTGGTGGCCACTGCCGTACTCGCGCTGACCTGCGCCTTTAACGGCCAGGACGGCCAAGACGCACCACGCCGAAACCCCAGGAGTATCCCGCTTGTTTGCCCGCATCGCCGCCACACGTGGCGCTGACCTGATTCGCGTCGGCATCGCCCTGCTCGCTGTGTTCGCCTTCGCGCTCTCCTACGACGCCCTGCGGCAGATGGCGGTCGCCATCCACATACGCGGGCTTCTCACCTATGTCTTCCCGCTCGTGATCGACGGATTCATCGCTGTAGGCGTCGGGGCCCTGCTGATGCTCCACACCGCGCCCTGGTACTCCCGGCTGTACGTCTGGTTGCTGGTCGGTGCGGCCACGGTGACGAGCATCTGGGCCAACGCCGTGCACGCAGTCCGCCTCAACCAGCAGGCCCCCCACGGTGATGGCCTCCGGCTCGACGACGTCACCGTCGGCGCCCTGTCCGCCATCGCGCCCCTTGCCCTGGCCGGCGCGGTCCACCTGTACATCGTGGTCCATCAACACCCCAGCGCTCTTCGCCCAGTCAATGTGGCGCAGTGCTCTGCCGACGTGGCTCCGGACGCCACCGAAGCGGCTGACGGTACGCAATCCTCCACCGAGCCACAGGATCGTGAACCCAGTGAAATCTCCTCCGGCCGACTTGCCCTCGCGCGCACCGCGCCACGTGGACGCGAGGGCCGCGCCTCGCGACGCCACATCGAAGCCACCTTCCGGGGCGCGGGCTTGACCATCGGCAGGACAGAGGCGGAGAAGCTAAAGGACATCCTGCAGGAGGAACTCGACGAAGTCGCCTCCCAGCAGCAGCGGGAGCTCGGTACGGCCTCCGTTAGCGCCGCCTGATCTCTGCGTGCGCGCCTTTCCCCGCTTGCTGTAGGCCCCGTGTCGCCGTGCAGCAGGCGGGGGACAGGGGGCGCAGACAGCGAAGCACCCGACCCCAGCACCCTACGGAGAACCGACCATGTACGACCCGCACGACGAACTCCTCATCCCTCAGAAGCCGATGACCACCACACCCGTCTCACGCGCAGCAAGTTGTCGGGTAAGGAGTCCTTACCCGGCCTCCGCCCCATGTCGGCGGCGGCTGAATCCTGGCTCTTCCAAGATTTCCGTGACGCCGGTCATGCTTCCGTACGCCAGTGACGCTCCGTCACAGATAGTGGGATGCTCGATCAGTGTGAGGAGTTGCTGAAGACTGTGTTTCCGCACCTTGGCGGGGTGCTGGTGGAGCAAGTGGTGGCAGAGGGCGGTCTGTTACGGATCGTGGCGAGTGCGGCATCGACGATCTCGGCGTCGTGCCCGGACTGCGCGGTTCTGTCGAGACGTCGGCACAGCGGCTACGAGCGCCGACTCGCCGACGACGCAGTCGGTGGCCGACGGGTGTCCATCACGTTGACCATCCGGCGCCTGTTCTGCGACAACCCTGGCTGCGCGAGAGTGACGTTCGCTGAGCAGGTTGATGGGCTGACCGTGCGTTACGGTCGGCGGACTCCACATCTCACGGGCCTGTTGGGCGTGATCGCGGTGGCCTTGGCCGGCCGCGCAGGTGAGCGCATGGCGGCCCGGCTGCCGACTCCGGTCAGCGACACCACTCTGCTGAGCCTGGCCATGGCCCTGGCCGATCCGTACGCACCGACACCCCGGGTCCTCGGGGTCGATGAATTCGCCACCCGTAAAGGCCACAAGTACGGCACCGTGCTGGTCGACTGCGAGACCCACGCCCCCATCGACCTGCTGGCCGACCGGGAGTCGACGACGTTCGCCGCCTGGCTTACCGACCACCCCGGAGTGGAGATCATCTGCCGCGACCGCGGCGGTGCCTTCGCGGACGGCGCTCGTGCCGGAGCCCCCGACGCCGTCCAAGTCGCCGATTTGTGGCACCTCTGGCACAACCTCGCAGAGGCCGTGAAGGTGCTGGTGAGCAAGCACAGTTCCTGCCTTCGCGAACCGGCCCCCGCTCCGGAGTCGCCCCCTGAAGTCCTGCACCCGCCGCTCTCCCACGCGGGCCGGCTGGCCGAGCGGGTCCAGCAGCACCACACCGCCGTGCACGATCTCCTCGGCCAGGGCCTCAACATCCGGGCCGTCGCCCGCCGCCTGGAGCTGTCCCGCAACACCGTCCGCCGCTATGCCCGCGCCGACACCTGGGAGGAACTGGCCACCGGCCGCTGGCAGAACCTCCCCAGCACCCTGGACCCCTACAAGCCCTACCTCCACCGGCGTTGGAACGAGGGCCACACCAGCGCCGTGAAACTCCACACCGAACTCCGTGAGCAGGGCTTCACCGGCTCCTACTCCGTCGTCCGCGACTACCTCCGCCGCTTCCGCCGCCTGCCCGACGGTGCCCCGCCCCCGACCCGGCCTCCGGGCATTCGCAAGGTCACCGGCTGGATCACCCGAAACCCCGACCGGATGGGCGACGACGACCAGCAGAAACTCAAGGCCATCCTGGCCCGCTGCCCCGAACTCGAAGCCGCCACCGGACACGTCCGCTCCTTCGCCGCGATGATGGCCGTCCGCAGCGCGAGCCGCCTGCCCGAATGGATCACCGCAGCACGAGCGGATACCGCCATCGGCCTCCGCGGCTTCGCCGACGGCCTGCTCACCGACTTCGACGCCGTCGTCCTCGGCCTGAGCACGGAATGGAGTTCGGGCTGCGTCGAGGGCAGAGTCACGGACATCAAGTTCCTCAAGCGCCAGATGGGCGGCAGAGCCGGCCTCCCACTACTCCGCAAGCGCGTCCTGCTCGTGGC
Organism: Streptomyces sp. A5-4; assembly: GCF_051131715.1. Classification (NCBI taxonomy): domain Bacteria; kingdom Bacillati; phylum Actinomycetota; class Actinomycetes; order Kitasatosporales; family Streptomycetaceae; genus Streptomyces; species Streptomyces sp. A5-4. The sequence continues at coordinate 4,595,185 of NZ_CP178591.1, forward strand.
CGCCGACCGACGGCAACACAGAGTCACAACTCAGGCAACTCACTGACCGGCTTCACGGAAATCTTGGAAGAGCCACGATTCACCCGTCGCCGACACCCCAGGTGAGGCGGAGGCACCCGGCGCCGAGGCGGCACCGGGTTCGGTCGGCCCGGGGGTGCCAGCCGGGGGAAGGACAAGCGATTCCTCGTCGAACCTGCCGCAGAAGCCTGCGCCGCGTCGTCGACTGCGTGATCGCCAGCTGCGCGAGCGCCGCGTTCATCCCCGCTATAACGACTCCGAGTTCGCCCTCGTCCAGCGGGCTGCCGCCGTGAGCCAGATGGCGCCCGGCGGCTACGTCGCCGAGAGCTCGCTGGCCGCCGCACGCGCCGAAGACCCCACCGCGGCTGTGGCCGACTACCGGGCCACCGTGAAAGCGCTGCTGGCTGCGAACGGGCGGCTCGGCAGCGTCGGCAACAACCTCAACCAGCTCACCGGACACCTGAACAAGGACGGCGACATGCCCGCAGCCGACACCGTCCTGCGGATCCTCCAGCGCGTCGAGGCATCCGTGGCAGCCCTGGATACTGCCGTCGCCCGGGTGATGGAGGGGCGGTGACCCGGTGATACCCAAGGTCATCCTCGGCCAGGGCAGCACGCGTGGCCTGGTCCGCTACCTCTTCGGCAAGGGACAGGCGAACGAGCACGTTGATCCGCACCTGGTGGGCTCCTGGAACGACTTCGCCCCCGACCCCGGCCGCAGTCCGCACCGCGATCCCAAGGATGTGGAGAAGCAGCTCGCTGCGCAGCTCGACCAGCCGGTGCGGATGCTGGGAGACCGCGCGCCGGAAACCACCTTCTGGCACTGCCCCGTCCGCGCCGCACCCGAAGACCCGATCCTCACCGACGCCCAGTGGGCGGACATCGCCCGCAGGGTCGTGGCCGCCGCCGGCATCGCGCCCGACGGCGACGAGGAAGCGTGCCGGTGGGTGGCCGTGCGCCACGCGGACGACCACATCCACATCGCCGCCACCCTGGTACGCCAGGATGGCCGCCGCCCCCAGCGCAACCACGACAAACGGGCCGTCCAGAAGGAAGCCCGCCAGATCGAAGCCGACTACGAGCTACGCCGGTTGAAAGCGGGCGACGGCACCGCCGCCAAGCGCCCGACCAGCAAGGAACACTTCAAGGCCAAACGCCTGGGCCAGGACAGCACCGCCCGCGAAGTGCTGCGCACCCGTGTACGCCGGGCAGTCGCTGCCGCGGACAGCGAGGCGGAGTTCTTCGTCCTGTTGGAAGCAACCGGCGTCACCGTGCGCCTCAAGCTCGCGCCCTCCGGCGATGCACTCGGCTGCAACTTCGCCCTACCCGGCAACGTCAACGAGAACGGCGAGCCCGTCTGGTCCGCCGGATCCACCCTCGCCCCCGATCTCTCGCTACCCGAGATCCGTGAACGCCTCACCACCACCAACCCTGGACCGCCCGCCGCTCGGCCGGGCAACCCGTGGCACCAAGCCACCGCCGCCACCGAACGCATCCCCCGCCACCTCACCGCCCCCGACGACCACGCCGCCCAGGGACATCTGGTCGTGCTCGGCGAGACCCTGGACCTGCTGCCCCTCACCGCACCCCACGCAGCCAGGGCCGACCTGCAAGAGGCCACCTCTGCTTTCGAGCGCGCCACCCGATCCCGCATCACCGCCGACCTCGACAGCACCCGCGTCCTGCGCCGCAGCGTCCAGGCGATTCTGCGCGACCGCCCCCAGGACAAGGACGGTGCCGGATTCGCGATGCTCCTGGACGCCGCGCTCACCGCGGTGGCCTTCGCGGCCCACTGGCACCGCACCCGCCGGCACGCCCAACAGGAAGCGGCAGCCCAGCAGGCTCTCCTCCACCTGCATGCCGCCTACGGGCAGATCGCCGAGCCGGTCCTCGCCGGCCTCGCGCGACGCGCCCCGGCCCAGCAGACGCAGAACCGCCTGGCCCACCATCTCCGTCAGGCCGCACCGGAATACGCCGAGCGGATCCTCAACGACCCCGCCTGGGACGCACTCGCCACCGTCCTCGCCGAAGCAGAGACAGCAGGACACAACGCGGCCACTGTCCTCGACCAAGTGATGGGCCAGCGCACGCTGGACGACGCCCACAACCCCGCCCGAGCCCTGACCTGGCGCATCCGCCGGCTCAGCCAGCGCCACACCCCCAGCCCTCGCGCCGAGGCAGCCAAGGCCCGCAGCACCGCCCAACGCCCGGCCCCCCTGACCCACCGGGCAGCAGCCGCCCCGCCGCTACCTCGTCCGCGCCGATCGCGCTGACCGCAAAACCGGACTTGTTCATCGGTTGAAGGCCGCTCGGTTCAACCGTTGAACGGCCGCTCACTTCAACGGTTGAACAGCGGTTGCGCCGTCTACACCTTGATCGGCAGGTGGTGCAGCCGACCTCTGGCACTGCCCAGCTCTCAGCGACGGGTGGCATCTGGTCGTCGTCGCAAGCGATCTTGGCGCCTCTGGCCGGTGCTACAGGGGCCCTCAGCGATGCGTCTCTGCGCTAACGCCAGCGGGGGACTCGCAGCATGAGTGGTGAGCCTGCAAGCAGAACCCCACGAACGCGGCCCAGGCAGTCGGCCCGACACTCACGTGGCCGCCGTCACGATTCTTCGAATCTCGAATCATGATCGACTCCGGGCAGTTGTCGGCCACTTCAACGCAGGTCTCGGTGCTTGTGTGGGTCTATCAGGATTCAGGTGTGGTTCGTCTGTTTGGCCTACAGGTTTTTCGGTGGGCTGTTCGGTCTACACCCGTCCGGCGGTGAGGCGGCCGTCGAAGAGGACGTCGAACTCGTTCAACGCCGACTTCCAGCGGTTGTTCCAGCGCTGGCGGCCGCGGCCGGTGGGGTCCAGGGCGAGGGTGGCGAGGTAGAGGCGCTTGAGGGCGGCGGTCTCGTTGGGGAAGTGTCCGCAGGCCTGGGCCGCGCGCCGGTAGCGGGCGTTGAGGGACTCGATCGCGTTGGTGGTGTAGACGACCTGCCGGATGGCGTCGGGAAGGCCGAGGAAGGGCACGAACTCGCTCCAGGCCCGCTCCCAGGTCCCGGCGATCGAGGGGTAGCGCTTGCCCCACTTGTCGTCGAAGTCCGTCAGCCGTGTCCGGGCCTCGTCCTCGTTGACGGCGGTGTAGACGGGCTTGAGGTCGCGGGCGACTTCGGCCCAGTCGCGGCGCGAGGCATAACGCAGGCTGGCACGCAGGAGGTGCACCACGCAGGTCTGGACCACGGTCTGGGGCCAGACTGCGTTCACTGCGTCAGGCAGGGCGCTGAGCCCGTCGCAGACCAGCATCAGCACGTCACGGACGCCTCTGTTCTTGATCTCGGTCAGCACCGTCTGCCAGTATTTGGCGCCCTCGCCGCCGTCCCCGGCCCACAGCCCGAGGATCTCGCGATAGCCGTCGGCGGTGACCGCGACGGCCACGTAGATGGGCCGGTTGGCGACAGAGCCGTCCCGGATCTTCACGTGCACGGCGTCGATGAAGATGACCGGGTAGACCGAGTCCAGCGGCCTCGTGCGCCACTCTGCCATCGATTCCAGGGCCTTGTCGGTGATCGTGGAGATGGTCTCCTTTGTCGTCGTCATCCCGTACGTCTGGGCGAGATGGGAGACGATTTCACCGGAGGTCAGTCCCTTCGCGGTCAGCGAGAGCACCAGGTCGTCCAACGCGCCGGTGCGGCGGGCGTACTTGGGCAGCATCCGGGGCTGGAAGGTACCCAGCCGGTCTCTGGGGACCTGCACCGTGACAGCACCGACCTCCGTCATCACCTTCTTGGCCCGGTACCCGTTACGGGTGTTGCCACCCGAGCGCGACCCGCGTCCACCGACCCGGCCGGCCTCCACGGCCAGATGCTCGTCCATCTCGGCTTCCAGAGCGGACTGCATCAGGTGCTGGGCCAGCTCCGGCAACAGGCCGCCCTCGCCCATCAGCCGCAGTCCCCCGCCGCGGACCTTCTCGGCCGCGAGCGCGGCCAGCTCCTCCAGCAGCTCGCTGGACAGACCGTTGTGCGATACCGGCATCGACTTCACGTCGGCACCCTGAGCGCCATCGCCGACCTCGGCAAGTGACACGCCGTCGACGCCCTCGATCAGGTGATCAGTCGTCGTACTCATCAGGCTCACTCCTTCGGGGAGACCCACACCTGATTCATGACACTCCCGCTTGTGTACGAGCTGGTGTGCCAGTTCGGTTCGGCTTTCATGGCGGCGGCCTCCTAGTCGGCGGGCATGCGGTCGAAGTGGCTGATCGCGGCGGAGATGATCTCCCGGGCGGTGGCTCCGTAGACCGCGGATTGCTGCAGGAGTGCGAAGGCCCTGGCGTACAGCTCGACTTCCCTGGGCTGGGAGACGGACATCTCCGCGGAGAATGTCTCGACGAGTACGAGCCGGTCGTCGAACATGGAGAAGGAGTGGCCGAGCCAGATGTCCGTAGGCGCTGCCTTCGGGACGATGCCCACGCTGACGCGCGCGAGCCCCATGAGCGCGATCAGCCGGTCGAGCTGCGATCTCATCACCGCCGGGCCGCCGACGTTGGAGTACAGCGCTTGCTCTCCTAAAAGGACGTTGTAGATCCGGGTTCCTTCGTACAGGTACCTCTGTCGCTCCAGGCGCTTGGCGACTGCGGCTTCGGTGTCGTTGGGGAACTCGTAGAACCGAACGGCCTGGCGGAAGATCTCGCCGGCGTAGTCAGCGGTCTGGAACGTGCCCCAGATGGCGTTGGGGTGCCAGATCCGGAACACCTTGGTCCGCGCGTAGATCGGCAGCGCCTTCTTCTGCCGGGAGGCGGCTCCGGTCTGGAGCTGTCGGCGCCACTCCAACCACAGCTCATCGATATGGCGCAGGGTGGCAATGAGGTCGTCGATCTGTTCCGCCTGCCTGGTCGCACCGCACCAGGCCCTAACGTCGTCCTCGCTGGCGTTCTGCTTGCCGTGCTCGATGCGCGAGACCTTCGACTCGTGCCAGCCGAGTACACCGGCGAATGCCCGGCCGCTGGCGTATCCGGCGTCTCGCCGGAAGTTACGCAGCCGAGCGCCCAGTGCCTCGCGCGTCTCCTGTGCTTGATTGCTCACGGACGGATCAGGGCTTGTACTCGCGGTGTGGTGTGGCAGCGGCCCATAGGAGGTCTCGTACGCGAACGCACTCCGCCACGATGCCGGGGTCCTCGACCAGCTCCGAGCCCAGCACCCGTCCCGTCTCGTCGAAGTGCCCCACGGCCAGCGTCTTGTCGTCGAACAGCCACCAGTCGTTACCACCTACGGGGAACACCAGGTGCCCGGGGACCTGGTGCCGAGGAAGCCATCGGATGTCCTCGCCGGCCTCTACGTTGACCGCTGTGGTGGCGTACTCCCACTGGATGTACCGCGTGTGCGGCTCGCTCACGACGCGCACGCGCCTAACCGACTTCCCCTCACTCGTAACCCGCCTGATCATGTTCGTCCACGGCGCCATGTAGGCGTGGTCGACCACTCCGCGAAGCCAGTCCGCGAACGGGCCGTCCTCGTCGGGCACGGAGTAGTCGTCCCTCATCTCCAAGTGGAAGGCGTCCTGCGCGAAGCTCTCAAAGAGCTGGTTGCGCTCGGCGCCGGAGATCAGCTCCACGCGGTTCCTCCAGTAGGGCCCTGATCGCGGCCTTGGGGACCTCGACCACGGTCTCGTAGTCCGGGATGTCCATGTGCGCCAGGGCTTCGGAGTCGGTCACCACCGCACCCTGGACGACGAACGTACCGCTCGGGGTGAGGATCATGATCGGATCCGCGATACGCCTGATCTCCCCGGCGGGGAGATCGTCCTTCTCCAGGTGCTCGAAGAGCTCTGTGGGGACCTCTACGGCCGTCTGCCCCTCGGGGATGGTGAGTTGCGCCAGCAGGTCGTTCGCGTAGACCTGCCAGCCCTGGACGAGGTAGGTGTCTCGGTCGGTTGAGTAGAGCGTGGGGCAGTCCCCCACGTTGGAGTTCTTACCAAGGAACCGTAGCTTCATGGTCGTTCTCCCGTCTGGTGCCTTGCGCCACCTTGCGCGACAACTCGATAGTCAGCCTGCCATTTGAGCCCGTCAATGAAGGTGCTGCAAACTGATGCAAGTTCCTTGGGAGTTGAGTTCCGGCGCAGCTACGTTCGTTGCAGATCGCAGCAAGCGATGGCAGGCAACGAACCGGGCATGGATCGGGGAGCGGACATGATGACGCTCGCGGTGTACCGAGTGGATGGCCGAGGACACCACCATGTGGTGAGGCGCGAACGAGAAGTCGCGCCGGCCGAGACTCCTGAAACCACCAGCAGTTGGCCTCCCTGTCGATGCCCCAGATGCGGCGACGTAAGGCTGGTGGCATTGGATGAGCGGCCCTCACACGATCATCGAGCGCAAGACATGGACCCTGCAGCCGGACCGAGAGCCTGACTCACAACCCGTGACCCACGCCATGAGATGCGTGGTGTGCGGCGAGAAGTCCGACGACAGCGGCGAGTGGGAGGCTCCCCAGACCTGGGCCCTGGGGCACGCCGGCCGCAACCCGATGCACCTCACGTTCTCCGAGGTCATCACCAGACCGTGGAAGGCATGGATGCAGCCGTGAAGCGGCGCATCCCACTCGACCGGATTGCGGACCACGCCTTCCTCTTCATGATCGCCGCTTCTGTCGGCCTGTACCTGGCCGGCGCCTCCGCCCTGCGGCACTGAGACCGGCTCCGCCTGAGCGGTGTCCCCCGTGGCGCTCAGGCGGGGCCCACAACCCCCCAGTCCTGGAGGCACGCACATGTCAGTAACCGTGAACGAACTCCGTACGGGCCGCTCCCTGGTCGCCGACGATCTCTTCGAGAGCATCGTGCGCATGGTCATGCACGAGAAGGGGCGCGAGCGGAGCTTCGCCGAGCAGGTGACGGACCAGGCGGTCGCGTTCATCGCCACGGCCGCCGTCGCGACCGTCCCCATGGTGCCCAGCGACGACGTGGATGAGGGCCTGCACGCCTTCATCCTCCACACGCCTGACCACCACGCTTTCTGCACCGAGCACGCGGGCCGCTTCCTGCACCACAACGCGCGCCCCGGCGTCCCGCGAAAGGTCGAGGACGTCACCGCATCCGCCCACGCAATGAAGGCAGCCGGGTACCTCGTCCTCGACGAGCGCTGGACCGTGAACGGCGAGAACGCCGCCCAGTGCGACTCGGACTGCGGCCGACCGTACGGTCAGGCGTAATTCTCAGCTGGAAACCGTGCGGCCGGCGCCCGACAAAGAGGGGTCGGCCGCACCCTCATCGAAGGACCACATCCCGTGCCGGACCCCACCTCGGAACTCCCCGCCGTGATCCTGGAGGCCCTCAGCCCCACCTCTCAACGGCGGATCCTGAACCGGCGAGGCTCCGCGGTGTGGGACGTCGAGACCGGGACCGGCAGATACGCGGTCAAGCTCGGATACCCCATCGCGCAGACCTCCGAGTGGCCGGCCCAGCCGTGGACCGCCCTTGCACCCGGCCGCGAGGGCGCCGTGTTCCAGCGGCTGGACGTGGACGGAATCGCCTACGGCGAATGGGAGCTGGGCACCTGGAACATCCAGCCCTGGCACGAAGGCCCCGACCTCTACGCGCTCTGGGAACCATGCCGGGCCAAGGACTCCACGATCGAGCCGTACGCGAGCGTCGCCCTGTCCTGTGCCCAGTCCCTGGCCCGACTTCACGCGCAAGGATGGGCCCACGGGGACGTCCAGCCCGCCCACTTCGTCATCGGCCCGGACGACACGCACCTAATCGACCTGGCACTGGCACACGGGCAACCCCTGCCCCCCGGCTACGACTTCCCGTACCGCGGATGCCTCGTCCACTACGAAGCACCAGAGATCTCCCGCAGCATCCTCGAACGCGGAGTCGCGGAACCCACCCCGGCGGCCGACGTCTACGCGCTGGGGGCTTCGCTCTTCATCTCCGCGACAGGATGGCGCGCAGTCGAATATCCCGACGACGCCTCGCGCACGGAGCAGAGGTGCGCCATCGTGAACGGCGCACACCGGCCCGTGAACATGGCAAGCCGGCTCGGAGCGTTGATTGAGCACATGCTTTCCTACGATGCCGATGGCCGGCCGAGAATCGACGAAGTAGTTCTAGCCCTGAGCTGATCGACAACGACGAAAGAACTCGCGCCTCAGGCCGGGGCTCGATTAGTTCCGCCGCGTTCACCCACGCCGGGCAACAACTCGCCGCAGCCGCTCACATGGGCACCCTGGAACGCGGCATCCGTGACGTCCTCGCCCACCACGTGATCTTCCACTGGAACCGGCTCGGCCTTCCCGGCCGAACCCAGGGCACTGATCACCCGCGCTGCCCGCGACACCGTCATGAATTCCAGCGACGCTGTAGCGGACGGTCTCCGATGAACGACGCCTACGACCGCATGCGCACCGCCCACCACCGCGCCCCGCACCCACTTCGCCGCCGTCCCGGACACTGCCGTGCCGGAGGCGTGGGGCTGGCGCGGCCGAACCCTCGGCCAGGCCGTCGCCATGCCGCAGGGCCCTGCCTGGCTGCGGCTGGCGTGTGCGGCGCACGGCGACATCGCATCAACCTTCTGGAACGGCGCCCTCGCCGCCGCCGACGCCGTCTCGACGACCATCCCGCGCCCCGGCTGCAAGCTCACCACGATTTCACCGACAGCCGTTGAGCGTACCGGGCAGAGCTGTACGAAGAGGCCGACGGCGACCAGGTGGCACATGGGCCGGTACTGACCGCTGATCCTGGCTTGCCGGGAAGTTGGTGGGCCGAACTCCGCGCGGCCGTCGAAGACCTCGAACGCGTCCGCACGCGGCGGTTCACGACCCAGCAGCGCTATCTCGACTCGGCGATGCCGCGCTTTATCGGTCCACCGAGTACCGCCACGGCGCCGTCGTGGACCACGGCCCACGGCGACCTCCACTGGGCCAACCTTTACGGGCCCGGACTCCAGATCGGCGACTGGGAGGGCTGGGGCCGGGCACCGACCGGGTACGACGCGGCCGTCCTGCACACCTACAGCCTGCTCGTGCCGACCGTCGCCGCCCGCATCCGCGACGCCTTCCCCATCCTCGTCACCCCAGAAGGACGCTTCGCGGAACTCGCCGTGGTCACACAGACGCTGCACGCCACCGCCAACGGCGACCACCTCCCACTCGCCGGCGCGCTACGAGACCGTGCCACCCACCTGCTCGGTCGCTCGATCCCCGCCCCCGAGCTCACCGCGAATGCCAAAGGGTGAACTGCGGCAAGTGACGTTGAGTCCCGGGCCGACGCCGTGCTCTCCGTCACCTCGCCGCAAGTGGGAGCCCGCATGGCCTCTCCGGGATCCTTGACGTCATGCACCCTGAGGCTTCTACGCCGGTCACGGCTGACCAGGACATCTCACCAAGATCCTGTTACGAGCTCTTAGGAGATTTTGCCTTTCTAGGTATTTCTACTGCAACAACCTGGTAGACCTGCCCCACGATCCCAAAAGTGCGTCAGGGCGAGAGGTTCGATGAAAGCCGAAGACTGGGAAGAAGCTGTCAGCGCACTGCTCCTCTGGTGCATCTTTACACCCGCCATGCTCTATATGGTTATTAAAATCCTCTGCCGTCACGCCGTCCTTGCCGAATCGTGGCGCTCCCCCAAAATTATCCCTTTCCTGCCTTTCAGTATCAGGTTGAACGCAACCCGGCCAAAGCGAGAGGCCAGGAAGGTGGCGGCCTTGTCGCGATATTGCGGCCGCGTCACCGAAAGCAGAATTTCGCAACTAGAATCGGCCTACAGTGCGTCCGAATTAGCTGAACGCTGGTTTCTGCGTAACATTATACTAATGTTCACCGCTTTTACTTCTGGGGTGGTTGTACTATTTTTGGGATTTCGGGGACTCGACCCTGAGCTAGCCAAATCTTATAAGGTTACTCCAGAGACTACCCCGTATCTAGCCGCAGGATTCTCCGCAAACATCATGCTTGCCGTTGCGGCTATTAACTACAGGAGGTGGGAGAAGATACTGAGCGATCGCGCCAGCGACTTAAAGGCAATTAGATCGTGCTTCGCGGCACTAACGGCCTGCGAAGCTCTCATTCGCGGCCATGGCAGTATTCTTGCAGTGGAGAAGCGAGTTGGGGAGATTAGCCACAATATTGCACGTTTTCCTGTGGCTAATGTATCTCTCTCAACCGATGCGCGACTCCCCACTGTCCTCGCACATATTTCGGCGGTCCAGAAAGAACTGAAGCGCAGCTCAGGGGAAGTTCTTCGAGGAGGTGTCGCTCAGAGCCTCGGTTTGGTAGTGACGCTGTCGACGCTACTGGATCGCCTGATAGCCGAACGCTGGCTAAATCTTTTGGACATTGACGATTCCGCAGAAACGGTAGCCGGGCTGGACACTCAAGATGACATTCGGCGTGACCGTCGAGACACCTGGATCGTGATGAGCGGTTCGCTTGTAGCAGCCATCGTACTCGGGTCTGTAATTGCTGTTGGTATGCCGCTGGCTGTAGGAGCGCCCGCAGCGCTAGTATTCTTGCTGGGGCCCGCAGTTCTGTGGGGAAGCCGCAGGCTCGGAGCATCACCAAAGGGCCTACTTGAAGCAGTCGAAACTTCACTTTCCGAATCCCCGCAAGCGAATCCTCCCATGGCGCCGCAGCAGCCTGCGGTATCCAGTAATGGAAATCTAGTGCCTTAGGTGAACCGCATTCCAAGTGTGGTGATGCCAGCGCATGGTCAGTCGGCGTGCCACCTCGTCTCTCGGTCCGATTCTTGGGAAACTATGCCCTGCCCCGGTTTTTCTGTGGTGACGGAGCGCCACTCCGTCAGCGACTGATCGGCCCGCGTGGGCGGAGTTGACCTATTCCAACTTTGCCCTGCAGGGTTGGAAAGGGCGCTGGGGCAGGGCCGTGGGGGCTACAGCGTGGCCATTGTCGGGCAGGTGAGGCGGTTGAACGACAGGGATGGCTACGGAAGCCGTCTCGGGACAGCAGTAACTATGCACGGGTGGGGGGATCTCCCCTGTGCGGACGGCCACGGCTTCGCGCTCATGGTGGGGAACGATAAGGGAGCCGAGTTTAGAGGCGTCGTCTTCCCCCGTACGCCTTCGTAGATCCGCCCGAAGCCGGCGCTCAGGTCACCACCGCCTGCACCACCGCGATCTACCCTTGGGCACGCCGTCTCAGCCGCATGCTTCGTGCAACTTCCGGGAAGGGAAGAAGTTACATAAGTAACTGTTCCGTGACTGGCAGTGTGGTTCGCCTGCGTCACTCAGGCGCCTAACCTAAGGTCGAGGGGGAGGTGAGTTGTGTGGTCGTCCGTGTCCGAGTGGAACCTGCCCTCTTGCGCTGGGCTGTAGAGCGGGCTGGATGGTCCGAGGAGACAATCGCTCAGCGTGCTCCGCGTCTTGACGAATGGCTCGCCGACAGCAATCGGCCGACGCTTAAGCAGTTGGAGCAGTTCGCTCACGCAGCGCACGCACCATTTGGGCTTTTGTTCCTGCCTGAACCACCGGAGGAACCGGTACCCATCCCCGACATGCGCACCTTGGGCAATCGTGCCATCACTCGTCCGTCTGTTGATCTCCTTGATACCATTTATTCCTGCCAATCCAGGCAAGATTGGTACCGCAGTTACGCCGTCAATCATGGATTGCCCGATCTTGAATTCGTGGGTTCTGCCGATATTTCTGATGCCCCTAATGGCGTGGCTGCACAAATTCGGTCAATGTTGCATTTCGAACTTTCGGAGCGCACTGCGTTTGACTCTTGGGAAGACGCCCTGCGGAAATTGATCGACCGCATAGAGAACGTCGGCGTCCTGGTGATGGTTAGCGGAATCGTTGGTTCTGACACTCACCGCAAGTTGCAACCCGAGGAGTTTCGCGGATTCGCTCTTGTCGAGCCGAATGCACCGTTGATCTTCGTTAACGGTGCAGACACGAAGGCGGCCCAGATCTTCACTATGATCCATGAGCTTGCTCACGTCTGGCTTGGTGAAAGTGCCCTGTCTGATGCAGCTATGGCGCGACGGACTAACAACGACGCTGAACTTTGGTGCAACCGCGTTTCCGCGGAAGTCCTTGTCCCCCTGGTCGCCATCCGCAGTGAATACCGGGGCGATCCGACAACTGCTGAACTGGAACGGTTGGCACGAAAGTACCGTGTCAGCACCCTAGTAATTCTCAAACGACTCTACGATGCTCGCTTCTTTGATTGGGTCGGATATCAGAGAATCTACGAGACAGAACTCCATCGGGTCACTGCAGCAATGAACGCACGGCGAGGCGAGTCAGGGGGTGGCAACTACTATTTCACCCAGCCCATACGGCTAAGCCGGCAGTTCGCGCGCGCAGTTATCGCGGACACCTTCGAAGGAAGGACTCCATATCGGGATGCGTACCACCTGCTGGGCACGAAGAAGCATCAGACGTTCCAAAACCTGGTCGCGGAAATCGGAGCTGCCTGATGTTCCTAGTCGATTCCAACGTACTCATCGAGGCTAAGAACCGCTACTACGCATTCGACATAGCACCGGGATTCTGGGCATGGCTTGACCATGCTTACGCCAACTCCATAGCCTGCAGCATTGAGCCTGTCCGTGACGAGCTAATTGGGGGAGGTGATGAACTTGCCACTTGGGCGCGGAGCCATCAAGAATTTTTCCGTCCAATCGATGCCGCGACTATCACACATTTCACTCCATTGACGCGCTGGACGAACTCGCGTAATTATACGGCTGCCGCGATCACCGAATTCCTTACCAACACGGCTGACTTCTATCTCGTGGCCTACGCGAGAGCCCATGATCATACGCTTGTGACTCACGAGCAGCCACGCCCGGATTCCCGTAAACGCGTTCTCATTCCTGATGCCTGCGACGCTATGGGTGTGACCTACGCCAACACCTTTTCCATGTTGCGAAGCACGAGAGCCCGTTTTGACTTCCAATTTCCCACAGCTGCGTAGCTGTGGTGCTCAGGTTGAACTCGTAGTGTCCGTCTGGGTGATCACCAGGGTGCGATGATCAGCCCGGTCCCGGTGTGGCCATCAGGTACGGTCTGAACTGGATCTTCTTCAGCTTGCGTTTGACGATGCAGACGAGTCTCTTGAGGCCGTTGCGGCGAAGCTGGTGATGGCGCGTTTGAGGCGTGACCACACGCTTCGACGGCGTTCAACTCGGTTGTGTACGAAGGCATATGGAAGTTCCGCAACCATTCTGCGTGCGCCTTGGCGAAGGCGACGAGCTCCTTGGTGAGGTGGACGTTGAGGTTGTCCCAGCACCACACCAGTGGGCAAGGAGGATAGATCGCGGCAACTCGTGCCAGGCGAACGTCTTCGGCTCGCTCTTGCGCCCGTGCCAGATGTGCTGCTTGTAGAAGAAATGAGGACGGTCGGAAGCAGACGACGCCGGCGATGTTGACTCGGCCGTTTTCCCGACCGCGCGCCCGCACCACGGGGCGTGCTCCGCGCGGCGCCCAAGTGCGGTCCTTCGGCGGCCTCAGTGCCTGGCCTGCGAGATCGCCGATCTGCTGAATCAGCTCGAACACGACCCGGACCTCCTCGCCAAGTGGGCGAGACGCGTGTCGGAGCGGCGCTCGCGGGGACGAAGTTCGTTGTCACCAAGGGCCCCCGACGGATGAGCCTCAGCCCTTCGCTCCGGCGGCCGACCTCCGGCACGTTGAGATTTGGTTGGGTTGTCCTTGGTCCTGGAGTTCGGTGGCGACGCGGGAGGCGATATTGCTCGACCTCGTTCTTGATCGGCTGCTCGCCCCAGCTGAGCGGGTCTACGATCACCCGCCCACGGTGAGCGGGTCGTCGACCTGGTGGCCGCCTCTGGCAGGTCCTGGCCAGATGCGCCGAATTCGTGAGCGATGCGTGAGCGGACGTTTCAGCACTCATTGGGATCGGACGTCACGCTGTCGACCCTTGCAAGTCTCTGACCAGGTAAAACCGGATTGATCGTGATCACGGATCACCACCCGTCACGATCTTGCAGGCCCTCGTAATGCGTAGGTCTCGGGTTCGAATCCCGAAGGCGGCTCCATGGAGAACCCCAGGTCAGGCTTCTGATCTGGGGTTTCTTTTTTCGTTGACTCGGAATTCGGTCTAATCGGACACTCGTGGTCTACGCATCGCAATGCGTTGGTCGCGGTTTCGCTACCTGTTGTCATCGAGCCGTTAGAAGGCTTTGACCTGCGGTTTTGGTGCGCTGAGCCCTTCGGTTGGCCATGCAGGCAAATGCTCCGGTGGACAGGCGGTGGACAAGTGTGCGTGACAGCTCGTCAGAATCGCCTCGCCACCCCCTGGCTGAGCCGATGCTCTCGGATGCGTTGGGAGTGGTGGCCGGCGGCGTAGGGATTGTGCTGTTCCGACAGGCTGGTGGCCACCCGTGGTGGTCGACAAGCGACGGCACTGACGGTGCGAGGGAAGGGGCCGCTCCCGGGCTGCTTCGCTGCGTGCGACAAGACAGCTTGCCACTTCCCGATCCAACGCGTCGCCCACGTCGACCGTCACCGTGACCTGCTCGTCCGGCACGCTGCGTGAAGCGTTTCGCCCCCCGCCGGACTACCGCCGCGTCAGAGGCCTCCGCCCCGGCTGCGGAGGCATCAGCACCGCCCTCACCGCAGCCGGCTCCGCCGGTTCCACCGCCGCTTCGAGCACTGTCGCCGGTTCCGGTGTCGCCGCCGGCCCGGCCGGCACCGTAAGGGCGGCGTCCTGCGGAGGCCGAGGCGTCACCCGGCTCAGCTGGACCACTCCCCAGGCGGCCAGTGCCGCACCGGTGAGCGCGAGCAGCACGCCCCCGGCCCCGCCGCGCAGCCGCTCGCCGAGCAGGGACAGGCCGATCCCCGCGGCGGCCACGGGGTTGGCCAGGGTCACCACCGCGAGCGGAGCGCCGAGCCCGCCCCGGTAGGCCGTCTGCGCCAGCAGTAGCCCGCCCGCGGCGAATGCGGCCACCAGCACGGCCACGCTGACTACTTGGACGCTGAGCAGCGGGCCCGAGCGGTCCGTGGCGGCGACCGTGACGCTCTGGGTGAGCGCCGAGGCGACGCCGGAGGCGATGCCGGACGCCGTGGCGTGTCGCAGTCCCGGCCGTGCGCCGGGCCTGGCCAGCAGGCCGACCAGTGCCGCCGTCGCGCCGGATACCGTCAGAGCTTCGGGCGCGCTCAGCACGTCGTCGGGTGCCGGGCCGGACGCGGTGAGCAGCAGCGTGCCCAGCCCGAGCAGTGTCAGCCCGGTGCCCCGCCATTCGGCGGCGCTGACCCGCCAGCCGGTGAGCCGTGCCCCCAGGGGTACGGCCGCGATCAGGGTGAGTGCGCCGAGGGGCTGGGCCACAGTGAAGGGACCGTATGTGAGGGCCACGACGTGCAGCAGCGCGGCCGAGGCGTTGAGTGCGACCGACCACCACCAGGCGCCGTTGGCCAGCATCCGCAGCGCGCCCGCGCCCGCGTGGGCGTGGCGGGCGGCCAGGCGTTCCTGGGCGACTGCCGCGGCGGCGTAGGCGCAGGCGGAGACCAGGGACAGCAGGACGGCGACGAGAGCGGCGTTCATCGGTCCGCCCCCACAAGTTCGCGCCGCTCGGCCGTTGCCCGGCGCCGGGACTCCGGCCGTCGGTGGTGGTGAACCGGCCGCGGGGCGAGGGTGCGCCGCGGCCTGTGCGGCAGGCGGAGCACGGTCAGGGCGAGCCCGAGTAGGGCGGCTGCCACGAGCACGTCGAGCCAGTAGTGGTTCGCGGTGCCCACGATGACCGTCAGCGTGGTGAGCGGATACAGCAGCCAAAGCCGGCGCCACTGCGACCGCGTCGCCATGATCAGGCCGACTGCCACCGTCAGGGCCCAGCCGAAGTGCAGCGAGGGCATCGCCGCGAACTGGTTCGACACCTGGTCGGTCTTCGGCGGCCCGTACACCGAGGGGCCGAACACGCGGGCCGTGTCGATCAGGCCGGTGGCGCCCAGCATCCGCGGCGGGGCCAGCGGGAACAGCAGGTGCAGCACCAGTGCGGCGCCGGTCAGCGCGGCCAGGATCCGGCGGGCCCAGAGGTAGTGCGCGGGCCGGTGCAGATAGAGCCAGGCCAGGAAGGCGACGGTGGCCGGGAAGTGGACGGTGGCGTAGTAGGTGTTCGCCACGTGTATCAGCGTGTCGCCGTGCAGGAGCAGGGACTGCACCGTGCTCTCGTCGGGCAGCCGCAGGAAGCGCTCCCAGTCCCACACGTGATGGGCATTGCGCAGGGCCTCGGCGGTGTGACCCGTCGCGAGCTGCCGACCGAACTCGTACGCCAGGAAGAGCCCGGACACGAGCAGCAGCTCACGGACGAGCGGTGGGCGCGCGGGTGCGTCCGGCCTCACTTCTTCAGGCACGCTGCGGGCATTCATCCCACGCCCCCTTCGCTGACGCCGGTGCGGGTGACTCACTGGGGACGGGGCGCGTGTGACGGTTTTCATCGAAACGCCTCACCCCCACGCATCATCAGGCACCTTATAGTTCCATGTAAGATTAGAAGGTACCTTACGAAGAGAGCAGGTTCCCTATCCATGTCCGAACCCACCGCCCGCACCAAACCGCACCCCGCGTCCCCTCCCCACGTGGTGGACGCCGCGCCCGGACAGCAAGGCGCCGCCGGATTGGCGGGTGTCCTGCTCCCGGTCGCGATCGTGCTGATCATCGGCGCCATATTCGTCAGCGTCTTCCTGGCTGCGTTCCACGACCCCAAGCCTCATGATCTGCCGGTCGCGGTCGTCGGTACCGGTGCGCAGGTCGAACGGGTCGCCGACGGCCTGGAGCGCGGACTGCCCGGCGGGTTCGAGGTGAAGGGCTACGCCGACGAGGGCTCCGCCCGGCAGGCCGTACAGGAGCGCGCGGTCTACGCCGCCTACCTGATCGGCGACGGCGCCTCTTCCGAGCTGCTGTACGCCGGGGCCAACGGCCCGACCGTGACCTCCACCGTCACCGGCGCCTTCTCCCAAGTGGCCCAGGCAAGCGGTGACCGCCTCAGCCAGCAGGACATTGTCCCCGCCTCGGCCGGCGACAGCCGGAGCATGTCCGTCTTCTACGCCGGTTTCGGCATCGTCCTGGCGGGCTTCCTGTTCGGCATGATGACCTATCAGATGGCGCCGCGTCTCCAGTACCGCTGGCGGATGGCGAGCCTGGGCGCGTTCAGCGTGCTCGGCGGCGTCGTCGTGGCTCTGATCGTCGGCAGCCTCGGGTTCGAGGCGATGCCCGGCCCCTTCCTGGGGATCGCGGGACTCGTCGCCCTGATGGCAGCGGCTATCGGCGGCACGACCATGGCCTTCATGCGGCTGTTCGGCAAGGCCGGCATGTCGCTGGCCTCCGTCGTCCTGTTGACCTTCGGAAACGCGACCAGTGGAGGCACACTGCCTCCCGCCTACCTCCCCGGCTGGCTGCAGCCGCTGTCGGACATCCTTCCGGTGGGAGTTGGTGTGCGCGCCCTGCAGGGTCTGTCGCACTTCGACAACGACGGCGTGCTCGCCGGTGTCCTCATCCTCGCGTCATGGGCCCTGGCCACCGCGGCGGCGCTGTACTGGCGCGACTCGCACCGCCCTCACCGCAGGGCCGCCGTCTGACGCGGTAGACCGGGCCTCTCCCGCCGGCCGCGACGTACCCGTTCCTAGACTGGAGCTGTGACGGACACCGTGTTTCCCACCATCGGATACCTCGCCTGGCAGCTCTCGCAGAACCTCGCCGGAAGGCTGGAGCGGGAGCTGCGGGCGCTGGACCTGACGCTGGCGCAGTACAACGCCCTGCTGCACACCGTGCACACTCCGGGACTCTCCTCGGCGGACATCGCGCGCCGTTCCGGCATCACTGCCCAGTCGATGGGAGCCGCGGTGAACCAGCTCATCGGGCGAGGACTACTGCGCCGGGAGCCACATCCGACGAGCCGCCGCAACATGTGCCTGTTCGCCACAGAGAAGGGGCACGCCGCAGTCACCCGTGCCGACGCGGTCGCCGGCCGCATCACAGCCGAGGCGACCTCGCACTTCTCTCCAACGGACAACACGAACCTGCACCGTCTGCTGTACCGCCTGGTCGAGGAACTGAACCCGGACTCCCTCGCTACCGGTGCCCAGCCGGATGCCCTGTCCGGGCGTGAGCGGCCGTAAGCGGCACGTTTCGCGCATGTCAGGTCACGGGCCGGTGATCAGGTTGAGCATGCCGAGCTGATCTTCGCGGCCCGGCCGGACCCGGCTGTCGGGCACTCCATTGCGCTGTGCTGCCGCGGGGCCTCTGCGGGCTGGTGGTCCGTCGCCCCCATTCCCGCCCCGCGTCTGCGCCGCGTCAGCTCCCCTCGGTGCGCCAAGGCTGCCCTGATGTACCCGAGCGGTCAGGGTCTTCGTGCTGCCGTTCGGGTCAGCGGGCGGGGCGCCACATGGTGGTGACGACGTGGCCGGTGGCGGTGGTGATCTCGTCGCGGGCGGTGAAGCCGGCGCTTTCGTAGCGGGCGATGTTCGCGGGGTTGGATGATTCCAGGTAGGCGGGGGCGCCATGGGCGTCGATGCGAACGAGGCTCTCCGCGAGCAGCCCCATGCCAAGCCCCTTGCCTCGGTGGTCGTCGTGGACTCCGGGGTGAGCGGTGCCGCCCGGCGGGATCCACACTCCACGCCCGGCGTGAGTGTCCAGGGGTAGCGCAGGGCGGAGATGACATACATGCGCCACACGGCCGCCGCCTGCACGGCGCGACGCGACTGGTCGGGGAAGGCCGGCCCCCACAGCGGGTCGTGGAAGAAGGCGGTGGTCATTGTGGAGACGAGGGCGTCGATGTCCGCAAGGGTGGCGGCCCGGGCGGGGCGGTAAGTGCTGATCATCGCCGTACCGTAGCCACATGGGCCGGCCGGGCGCTCGACGGATTTCGTTGACTTCGGCTACTGGTTACTTCAGTTCGATCTCGACGAAGACCAGCGGGGCGGTGGCGGCGTTGACGACTTCGTGTTCGCCGCCGGCCGGGCGTGCGTAGGACTCGCCTGCCCGCAGTTGCGAGGAGGTGACCGTGCCGTCGGGGGTGATCACGTCCGTGTGCCCGTCGGTGACGGGCACGACGGCGTAGTCGTACGTGCACGTGACGTACCGGTGCTCTGTCCGGGCTCGAAGTCCCAGCGGGTGACCCGTACCCGCTCGTCTTCGTGCTGCACGGTGGCGCGGGCGGTGGTCGCCATGGCCTGTCTCCTCATCGTCGGTTACCGCACCCGTGCTGCCGACCGGCGGGGAACATCCCAGGTGGCAGGTTATCCGCCGTTCTCTACGGCCGGACTCCCTCGGTCAGGAATTGCTGAGGAGCGCGGTGCCCGTCGGACGGTGATGACGTTTTCGGTGACGGTCGCTTGCTGTCCCTGGCGGCCCGCGGCGGTGTGTGTCCGGGTTGACAGCGGTGTCAGTCCCCGTAAGTGAGCGCGATGTCGAGGTCGCTCGGGTTGCCGCTGCCCGCCACCGTGACCGGCTGCGACACCGGAGGGTAACCGCTGGCGATCACCGTGTACGTGGCGCCGGACAGGCCGGCGAGCGCGTACGCGCCGTCGGAGCCGGTGGTGTGCACCGCGACCACATTGCCCACCTGGTCGAGAGGGTGACGCGGGCGCCGTTCACGGGGGAGTCGGTCGGTGTCGCCGACCGTGCCGGTCAGGGCCGCGGCGGAGCGCAGCACGGCGTCCTGGAGGGTGGCGGTGCCGTTCGCGACGTGGGCCTGGCCCGCGTAGGGCTGGAAGCCCTCCGCGCTGGTGGTTAACGTGTAAGCGTCTGGCGGGAGGTGGGGGAGCGCATGGCCGTCGTCAGTGTCGGTGAGCGTCGAGCCGACGGTCTCGCCGCGCTCGTCGGTGGTGACGACGAGCGCGGCGGCGACGGGGGCCGAGTCGGACTCGGCTCGCGCGGTGCCGTAGGGGCCGCCGTCGCCGCTGAGGACGAGGTCGAAGTCGACCGGCTCGTCCGCGCGCAGCGCGAGCGTGGCGACCCTGGTCACGGCCGGGAGCCGAGCTGACAAGGACGTAACCGTTACCGTCGGCGGAGGGGGCCGACACCGCGTAGCTGCCGTCAAAGGCGGCGGCGCCGCGGCCGAGCTGGGCGCCGGTGCGGTCGATCAGGGTGACGACGGCGCCCGTCAGGGGAGCGCCCTGCCCGTCGGTGATCCGGCCGTGCACGCCCGGGCCCGCCACCGCGGGGGCAGTGGCGACGGGAGAGGCCGCGGTCACGGCCGCGCCGGCCGCCTCGGTGGCGCCTCGACCGCCGGCCCGGACTTCTGCTGCGTGGGGGCCTGCGGACGGCCCGCGCGGTACAGCAGGCCCGAGACGATGAGACCGGCCGCGAAGAATCCGGCGGCCCACCAGTACGCGGTCGCGTAGCTGTGCACGGCGGCCTCGGCCTGGCTGGCCTTCGAGACACCGTGGTCGGCTATGTAGTTCGAGATGGCCGTCGCGGCCATGGTGCTGAACAGCGCCGTACCGATCGAACCGCCGACCTGCTGCATAGTGTTGACGGTCGCGGCGGCGACACCCTGGTCCTTCGGGGCGACCCCGAGAGTGCCGAGGCTTATCGCGACAGGCACCACCATGCCGGTGCCGAGGCCGATCACGATCAGCGGCGGCAGGGCGTGCGCCGCGTACGAGCTGTCCACGCCGAGCTGTGTCAGCCAGACCAGGCCGCCCGCGACCAGCCCCATGCCGACCGGCACGACCGGCTTCGGGCCAAGCTTCGGGACGAGCACGATGGGGGCGATCTGCGCCATCACCATCAGCGACAGGATCATCGGCAGGAAGGCGACGCCCGTCTCCAGCGGGCTCTTGCCGAGGATGATCTGCAGGTAGTACGTCAGGAACAGGAAGATCCCGAACATGCCCGCACCGGCGATGAACACGCTCACGAAGGACGCAGCGCGGTTGCGGTCGGCAAGGACGCGCAGCGGCAGCAGCGGATGCTTGGCCCGCGTCTGCCAGAAGATGAACAGCGCGAGCAGAACGACACCCGCGGCCAGGAACACCCAGCACATCCAGTTGCCCCAGCTGTGCGTCTCGGCGTTGGAGAAACCGAAGACGATGCTGAACAGGCCCGCCGCGACGAGCAGCGTGCCCAGCAGGTCCAGCTTCGGGCGCGGGCCGGGCGCGGGCTTGCGGACGAAGACGATCGCGCCGACGACCGCGACCGCGGCGATGACCAGGTTGACGTAGAGCGTCCAGCGCCAGTCGAGGTGCTCGGTGAGGAAACCGCCGAGCAGCATGCCGATGGCACCACCGGAACCCGCGATCGCACCGAAGACGCCGAACGCGCGGGCGCGCTGCTTCGGCTCGGTGAACGTCGTCGTCAGCAGCGACATCGCGGTCGGCGCGAGGACCGCGCCGAACACACCCTGCAGGGTGCGGCCCGCGACGAGCATCGAAAAGCCGGTGGCGGCACCGGCGAGGGCGGACGAGCCCCCGAACCCTATGAGACCGATGAGCAGCGTTGTCTTACGTCCGAAAAGGTCGGACAGCTTGCCACCGAGCAGCAGGAGGCTACCGAAGGCGAGCGAGTAGGCGGTGACGACCCACTGACGGCCGTCGTCGGAGAAGACCAGGTCCGCCTGGGCGGACGGCAGGGCGATGTTCACGATGGTCATGTCGAGCGTCACCATCAGCTGGGCGAGGCCGATGACAGCCAGCACCCACCAGCGGTGGGGCACGTGGTGCGCGGCCGGGGCGCCCGGGGGCGGCTGTGCGGACGAGGCCGCGGCCGGCCGCTCGCGCGCGTCGGGTGGGGTGGGCATTGCGTGATCCTTCCAGGTCTGTCGGGAGCCGGAGGCCGTCAGTGGCCGGAGGCGGTCAGGCGTGCAGCAGCAAGGGGGAGGACGGCGGTGTTTACGTAGCGCTGGAGGTAGTCGGTGTCGGCCGCCCGCCGCTCCAGGAGCGGCCGGGAGAAGACGCCGCCGAGGAACATGTGCGGAAGGAATGCGACGATCTTGAAGTGGGTCTCGGAGTCGATCGCCCGTCCGTCTTCCGGATCAGGTGCGGCCATGAGCCCTTGCCTTCGTCGGTCAGAAGATGGCGAGCGGATTGACGAGGAGTCCGGTGGTCTTGGTGATGCGCGGTGGGGCCAGAACGAGCATGAAGGTCCAGCGGCCGAGTGATGCGCAGACCTCGGCGAGGTCATCGAGGTGTGCGGCGTCGACCAGTGGCAGGCCGAGCCGGGCGAGCGCGACCTGGTGCACGGGCATCGGGAATTCAGGCGGACGCCGGTCGCCGATGTCGCCGACGTAGACACTGACCCCGTGTTCGTCCATCCACCTGACCGCGCTCAGGTCGAGACCGGGCACCGGTTGGCCGACCGGCAGGTTGATGTCCCACCCGCCACGCAGCACCAGCGCGTCCCCTGACTCGAACGAGACGCCGGTACGGGCGAGCGCGTCGTCGAGATCCGCCGCCCCGATGTACTGGTCGGCCGGGAGGCTGCCGCGCTCCGGCGCCAGGTCCAGAAGTATGCCGCGTGTGACGATGCCCGCTGTGAAGGGCTCGGCCGAGCCGTGGGTGACGCCGGTCGGCGTGACGGCCTCCTGCACCGGCACGCCCGGGTAGATCTGATCACCGACCGGCATGTGGGACACGGCATCGAGATGAGTCAACGCGGCGTTGTGGGTGTTGACGAGGAGCGAATCGGTCAACGCGAGCGGCTTCGCCCCGTTGAAGTTCACCATCTGCAGCACGCCGGCCGGCATCGTCGCCGGACCCCCGACCGGCCCGAGCCCGGTTGTGAGCGGCACCGGATCGACGGACCGGGCAAGGCTGACGTGCCGCGCCTCGCGCACCTCGGTGGCCGCCCGGGCACGTGCCGTTGTATCGATCAGGTTCAGGGTGCCGAGCTGGTCGTCGCCACCCCACCGTGCCCAGTTGCTCGGCAGCTCGTCCTCGGCCATTCTCTGCTCCTGTCTGCGTCGGCGATTCCGCGCCGACGAACTCTGGCGGGCACGTGCAGTGGTCTCACCGATGATCTTGAGGCCGTCGGTGGGGCGGAAGAAGGCCTCGACCTTCAAGTCCCCCGTGTCGGGTACTCTCCGCCGACGGTGAAGGTGGGCATACCTCGCCGCGGTGCACCGGGCAGTGTGGGCGGTGTCGCCGGCAGTGGTGCGGCCGAGCGTTTCGAGACGGGGCAGCGCGTGGTGGTGCATGCTGATCGTGAGCACGTCGCTCACCGCTACCAGCGGGATTCCTTTGTGCAGCAACGAGCCCTCTATCGCGCTGACCCCCTCATGTGGAGGCCGGCCACCCCGTCCAGGGCATCGCGGAGGCTGGTGCCGCCGGTGCCGCGAGCGCTGAGATAACCGTCGGGGCGGACGAGGATCCAGTCTCCTTCAGTCGCGGCCAGCGTGTCCTGGACTCGGCCGTCGGGATCCCATACGCCGTGGCCGTCCTCATCCGGCCGACGCCGACTGATCGTCACCTTGTCCAGCCAGGCCGGCAGCGAGCCGGTCTCCGCGGTGATCTGGTCCTGACTGGTGGCGTGCTTGCTCCCGGCGAAAACAAGCAGGTGCCAGGCCGAGGTCCTGAGCAACGCGCGCAGTGCCAGCCAGCCGGGTGACTGGGCGTCGGCGGCGGTGATCTGGGTGAGTCGCTGACCGGGGCGCGGACCCGCAGCCGACTCGTCGCCGGGCACCGTCAGCGGGCTGTCGAGGTAGGAGATGCTCAGACCGGACATGTTCCGAATGAGCTGGCGCATGAAGCCACGGTCCTCCTCCAGGGCTTCCTTGGTGGTGCCGGTGTCGACCATGGCGTTGTTCATGACCTCTCCGGTGGAGGCGAGCAGGGCCTGGCCGATGGGAACGCGTTCGGCGTCATAGGTGTCGAGCAATGCGGCGTCGGCGTGGCCGTGCACGACCATGGCCAGCTTCCACGCCAGGTTGTACGCGTCCTGGATGCCGGTGTTGAGGCCCTGCCCGGACGCCGGAGAGTGGACATGGGCGGCGTCACCGGAGACGAAACAGCGCCCGACGTGCATCGCGGGTACCGCGCGCTGCTGGACGGTGAATTTCGACGCCCAGGTGGGGTTGTCCACGACGGTGTCGCGACCCAGTGCCTGCGACAGCTTGGTGCTGAACTGCCGGGCGATCTGCCCGGGTTGCTCGGCCTCCCCTTCGCCGGTCGTGTCCAGCAGTCGCCACTTGCCCGGATCCGGAAAAGGGAACATCATCAGCGCGCCGCCGGCCGGGAACAGCCAGTGCACGCCGTCTCGCTCCAGGTCGGTGTGCACGATCGCGTCGGCGATCAGCCAAGTGTGGACGGCTTCGCCCTTCAGGGGGAGCTCAAGGGTCTTGCGGACGGTGGAGTGTCCGCCGTCGCAGCCCCAGAGGTATCGGGCACGTACGGTCTCCTGCCCCGTGCCGGAGCCATCCCCGCTGCGCAACACGGCCGTGACGGCTTCGTCGTCGTGCTGGAAGGTTTCCAGCCTGGTGTTCCACTCCACCTCGACCCCGGCCGTGGCGACATGTCCGCGAAGGACGCGTTCAGTGATCACCTGATCGATATTGAACATGTACGGAAACCGGGTCGCCAGGTCGCCGTAGTCGAAGTCGAGCCGGGTCGTGGAGCCGGCCTGATGGCGGATGAATCCGTTGATCCTCGTTCCGTGCGGAGCGATGTCGCCGAGGATCCCGAGTTGATCGTAGATCTCCAGGCTGCGGGCGTGCGTACCCAGCGCGCGGCTGGTCGTGGCCGGGCCGGGCGCGGCATCCGCCAGGCGAACCGAAACGCCGCGCTGGGCCAGTTGCAGTGCCGCTGTGAGTCCGACCGGGCCGGCCCCGGCGACGAGGACATCAACGTCATAGCCTGTCATGGCTATCAACTCCTCCTGCGTCAGCGATGCTGACGCAGGAGGTTACATGATTGAAAGGAACGCGAGCAATGAGTGCCGAGGATGCCCCGGACGTGAACCCGCCCCTCCTCACACTCATGCAACGGGGTGTCCGGTGGTTCTCCGACGAGCTGATGGAGCGACTGGACGCCGCCGGCGTGGACTCCATCACGCCGGCCCACGCGGCCGTACTCGCACACCTGGGCCGTGACGCACCGCTGAGCATCGCCGAACTCGCCCGCCGCGCCGGCGTCACCCGCCAGACGATGCACCGCGCCGTCACGCAGCTCCTCGACGAAGGCCTGCTGACCAGTGCGCCGGGGCCGGGATTCCCGCGCAGCACACTGATCGGACTGACCGACGCGGGGCGTCGGCGTTGTGACGTCGCGTCAGGAATTCTTGATGACCTGGAACAGGTTCTGGCAGGCCAACTGGGACCCGGGTCGCTGGCGGACCTGCGGGATGCCCTGGCGCGGGCGTGGCCGGGGTGATGAACCGGCGGGCCCTCGTGGGTGCCTGCGTCTTCGTCTCGGTCATGTTCTGCTCCGTTCGGACGGTGGCGGTTGTGGAGTTCCGTCCCCTACCGATTCGCTGTGATGGCCGGTGGGATGAGGCGATGAGCGAGTAGCAGCGTGTCGAAGGCGAGCGCGTACGCGGTGACGACCCACTGGCGGTTTCCGTCGAGAAGTGCAGGGTGCGTTGCGCCCGCAGGGCCTACCAACGTGGTTCGACGGCGAGCGCGACGAGCGTGCTGACCTCCTGGGACTCGATGAGCGAACCGTCCCAGGGCAAGCTGAGTGAGGCGTTCCTCTCGCGTCGTCGAGTGGCGCCGCATGAGCGGCGCGGAGATACCTCTCGTGGCTGCCCCGCAGCCGCGAATCGGCTACCTCGTCGACGAGCGGCCACCGTGGTCACGGACCGCCGTGCTCTGCCTGACCGACTGCCCGGTGAGCGGCGAAGCGTTGTCGGCGATCAGGGCCGACGAGGCGCGGGTTGCTCTTACCGGCCCCGGATTCGTGCCGTGCCCGCGATGCCGACCCGACAGCGAACCGGGCATCGACGTGCCGTGACCTACCGGTGACCACCCGGCCACAGCGTCGACCGTCGACTGGGGTTTGTCGGTCCCCGACAAGTACGTCGGACTGCGCACGGAATCGGTTACCGGCCGGTCCAGCAGCGCAACCAGGCGGTCACTGGGAGCGGCTTGCAGACGCGCTCCGGTGGACAGCCGGTGGACGGACGCCTTCGGACAAGCCAGCACGAGGCCGCACGCGGAAACCTGCTGGGCATGGCCTGATCAGGCAAAACGTCATCAGACAGCACCGTGCGGCACCATCCGACATGAGCGCTCTCGGTCTCGTAATGCGTAGGTCTCGGGTTCGAATCCCGAAGGCGGCTCCATGGAGAACCCCAGGTCAGGCTTCTGATCTGGGGTTTCTTCGTTTCGGTGACCTTGGAATTCGGGTTGAACGGGCGCGTGTGATCTACGCATCGCAATGCGTAGGTCGATGTTTGACCGTGCGTACTGAATCCGCTCTGCAGGGCCGTGACCTGGCCTTTTGTTCTTTGCCGTCCGTCCACTTCAGTCCGTTCGGGTCGGCGTGGTGGCCATCTGGTGGCCGAGCGTGCCGCCACGGTGCAGATGGCCCTGTGGTCAGGCTTGTGATCGCAGGCGGGCTCTGGGCAAGAACTGTGCCATCCGGACAATCGCACTATCAGCTCTCTCCGTTGAAAGAGCGATCGAAGTTGCGTCGGCCCGGAGCCTGCTCGGCAAGTGCTGAGCAGTTCGTCGGCGAGATGCTCATCGCCGACGTCGGCCTGGGTCGAGTTGCCTCGACCCGTACGGTCCACGGTGGCCGCGAAGGCGCCTGATCCTGTCGCATGTAGATGACAGGCCAATCACGTGGCCTTCTGATCGGGCCCGGACGAGCCGTCTGCGGTCAACCGTCCCGCACCCAACTGTGCGCGTATCCAGTTGATCCCGCTGCCGTTGACGATCATTGGGCTGCCTCCGACCGTCTGCTCCTGATACGCCTTCACGGTTGCCGTGCCGATCGTCATCCCGCCTCCCAGATCTGGGACGAGCGTGACGATGGTGAAGACCTGAGTGGACGTACCGAGGTCGGCGAGCAGTTCAGCTTTGACAGTCTCCAACTGCCCGGCACGGTCGTGCTCGGCGGCGAACCGAGAGAAATAGGCGGCCCGCACTTCGGGCGCTGGGATAGGTAAATGGGTGTCGATCGGCGGGCCGTCCAGCGGACCGCTGTTCGATGGACCCAAACCGATGGGAACGGAGTCGCCCTCCTGCTTCCGGCACGCGGTCACCGTATGAGCCATCCCCCATGCGGACGCCCGCCCGGCGCGCTCTCCGTGAACGGTATCCGCCTCATCGGTGCACATGGGTGTGGAACGCTCTTGGACTGCGTGCGCCCAGCCATCCGCGCTTCTACCGGCCGGTGTGGCCCATCTGCGCTTTCTTCAGGTGCTGTGTCAACTGTTGGAGCATGGTCCCCGCCTGAGCATTGGTGCCGTCGCCGAGGAGGTAGTGGAGGGCGGGACGTGCTGCTGGGCCGATCTGGATCGGGTGCGGCGCCAGGGGTGGGCGGCTGGCATGGGCCAGTCCGACTTCGTGGACTGTGTCGGTGCCGAGAGTGAAGGCGACAGGTATGGGGGGCGCCTCGAACTGCGGCGGGACGGTGAGGTCGCGGCACGCGGGACGGAGCGAAGTGAGCATCGAAGTCAGGTGGTGCTCGGCGGCCAGCGTGTCGGCGAGTCCTTCGACGGCGCCAAGGGGCGGGATCTCGCCGGGACCGTACCCCAGAGCGAGGGTGATGTCTTCCTCGACGCCTGCTGTGGTGCGAGTGATGTGGACGGTGGCGATTGCGGGGCGCTCGGGGTGGCCGACGGCGACGAGCCACGTGGGTTGGGGAGCGCGATTGCGGGCGAGGTCGGTCAACACACGGGGAGACCAAGGGAGGTTGACCGGCTCGGCGGTGCTCCAGCCGGCTGGAGGCGCGCCGGTGAGATGTTCCCAGGCGGTTTCGAGTGCGGAGCCCAGCATGAGGTCGGCCTCCGGTGCGTACCGCGTGCGGAGGGAAACGATGAGCTGGCACTCGCCGGTGGTGGAGGCCTGGGTGAACGCCTGAGCGACGGGGGTGGCGCCGGCGTCTGTTCGGGCGGGGGCGAAGACTCCGTTGTGCCAGTGCAGTACGGCGCCGGAGAGGCCGTCGTAGTAGCCGCCTTGGGGGTCTTGCACGACCCAGCGGTTGGGGTGGCCGCGTAGAGCGATGCGGGTGGGGAGGGTGAGGCGGGAGGATTTGGGTGTGACGATCTGGAGGGCGCGGTCGCTGGCATTGGCGACGCGCAGGGCTTCCGAGAGCCAACTGGTCATGGCGACGACGGGGCGGTCCTGGATGACAACCGCAGCCTTGTCGGTGAACACGTCGATGCCCAGGGGGGCGGTGTCGGTGGGCGGGGTGGCGGCCGTGTCCGTGGTGAGGGGGACGACGTCGGTCGTTAGCGGTCCTGCGGGCCAGATGGTGCCGCTGAGTACGGAGACGAGGCGGCCGGCGAAGGACTGGGCGAGAAGTTCGGCCTCGGGGGCGGTGGTGATGGCGCGGGCTTCGGTCCACCACAGTGGGCTGTCCCAGGCGCCCGTGTCGGCGTCAAGGAGCCGTCTGGTCTCGCCCGGCACTTGGAGGAGAATCGGGGCTTCGATGGAGACCAGGGAGCGTCCGCCCGGGGTGCAGAGTTGGATGACGGCTCCGTCTGCCGTGGTGTTGATTGCCACCTCGGGCCCTCCGGCGTAGAGGCCCGCAAGGATCGTGCGAATGTCGGGCATCTGCGGGGTGAGGGCGATGACGTCCTTGGTCACGGGTGCTCTGTTTCTGTTGCCTCGGGCACGAGGGCGGTCTGGATGAGCTGGTGGGGACGACCGCGGCGGACCAGCGTTCCCCGGCCGGATGGCTGCGCGGACGCGTACAGGCCGGGGAAGAGCTGGCCCTCGGTCCGGTCGCCCGTCATCACGAGTGCGGCGGTGCCGGTCTCACGCAGGGTGGTCAGGAAGGGCTCGTACAGGGCGCGCGAGGAGCCGGCGGCGCGGCGGGCGACGACGAAGTGCAGGCCGATGTCCTGCGCGGACGAAACGTAGGGCAGGAAGGGGGCGAGGGGCTGCTGGCCGGCGGTGGTGAGGATGTCGTAGTCGTCGACGAGGATGACGATGCGGGGGCCGGTGAAGGCAGGGCCGTCTGGAAGGGTGTCGTGGTCGACGTTCTCGTCGGGCAGGCGCTTCTCCAGCTCGGTGGCGATTCCGGAGGCGAGCCCCGCACTGATCTTGGCGTTGTGGGCGTAGCCGCCGCGGTACGGCTCGGGGACGACGCCGCGCAGTCCGCGACGCGGGTCGAAGACGGCGAAGACCAGCTCGTCGTCGCTGTAACGGTCGATAAGCTGCTGGACCACGAGCCTCAGAAGGTTGGTCTTGCCGCATTCGTTGTCTCCGAGGATCAGCAGGTGCTGGTCGTGTACGAAGAGGTCGAGGAGGGCAGGGTCCAGCGCGTCCTGGTCAACACCGATCGGGATCCGCTTCGGCTCGGCGGTCACAGACGGCAGCAGCTGCACGGGCAACCGCGTGGGCAAGACCCGTACGGGAGCGGCGAGTTCGCCGTGCCAAGTGGTGCGGATCGCCCGCGCCGCATTTTCCAGGGCCGGTCCGAGATTGCCGGAGGAGGGGTTGCCGTCGATACGGGGCAGGGCTGCCTGGGCGAACAGCTTGCCGTCAGTGAGGACACGGCCAGGCGTGTCGGTGGCGAGGGTCTCGGAGAGCTTGCGGTCGATGGAGGAGTCGGAGGGGTCGTTGAGGCGCAGTTCGAGCTGGGTGCCGAACATCGACTGGGTGGCGATGCGTACGTCGTTCCAGCGCAGCATGCCCGCCACGATGTGGATGCCGTAGCCGCTGCCGCGCTTGAGGAGGTCGGCGATGGTGTCGTCGAGATGGGCGAACTCATCGCGCAGCGCACCGAACCCGTCGATGAGCAGCACGATGTCGGTGGCGCCGAGTTCGGGCAGTCGGCCCTGGGCGCGCAGGTGGCGGAGCTGCTCGAGAGAGTCGATGCCGTGCTCGCGGAAGAGTTCCTCGCGGGCGGCGAGTGTGGCACGGACCTCGGCGACGGTGCGCGCCGCGCGTTCGTGGTCGGCCCGTCCGGCGATACCGCCTACATGCGGCAGGCCAGCCAGGGTTGAGAGGCCGCCGCCCACCAGGTCCAGCCCGTACAAGGCGACTTCGGTCGGGGTGTGGGTCAGAGCGAGTGAGAGCGCGAGGGTGCGCAGCAGGGTGGTCTTGCCCGACTGAGGGCCGCCGATGACTGCGACGTGGCCGCCGGACACGGTGAGGTCGAGCGTCCACGGGCCTTGCCACTGCCGGGCGGGGTCATCGAGCAGCCCAAGCGGCACCCGCATCGCGCCTGTGGGGTGGGCGAGGTGCATACCGCGCTCGGAGACCTGGAGGGGCCCTGCGGCCGAGTCGAGGCTGATGGCGCCGGGCAGCGGGGGCAGCCATACGCGGCGTACGGGCTCGGCAGCGGTACGGAGCTGGTCGACCATGGTGGACATCACAGTCGGGCCGGTTTCCCTCTCTCGCATCGTCGGCTCGGCTCCGGCCTCCGACATCCGTTTGTTGGCAGGGGAGTTGAAGGTGGGGTATGCCAGGGCCAGCGGTCGGTTGTCGACCACCTCAGCCAGGGCCGGGCCCCGGTAGGTGCCGGAGACGTACCCCGCTTTGAACCGTTCGTACGTCGATGTGTCGACCTTGAGATAGCCGAAACCTGGCAGCGGCGGCAGATGGAACGCGTCGGTGGTGTCCAGCACCGTGCGCGACTCGTCGGCGGAGAAGGTCCGCAGACCGAGCCGGTACGAGAGGTACGTGTCCAGGCCCTTGAGCTTGCCGCCCTCGATGCGCTGGCTGGACAGCAGCAGATGCACACCGATGGAGCGGCCGATGCGACCGATGGACAGGAACAGGTCGATGAAGTCCGGCTTGGCGGTGAGAAGCTCACCGAATTCGTCGATCACCACGAAGAGGTGAGGGAGCGCGTCCAGGTCCGGGCGCTTGGCGCGCAGCGCCGCGTAGTGGCCGATGTCCGCCACGTTGCCGGCGTCCTTCAGTACCTGCTGGCGGCGCTTGACCTCGCCCGCGAGGCTGGTGTGGACGCGCTCGACGAGCCCGGCCTGGTTTTCCAGGTTCGTGATCACCCCGGCGACGTGCGGCAGATCGGCGAACGGGGCAAACGTCGCGCCGCCCTTGTAGTCGACCAGGACCATCGCCAGATCCTCCGGCGGATGGGAGGTCACCAGGGCGAGGACGAGGGTGCGCAGTAGTTCGCTCTTGCCGGAACCGGTCGCGCCCACGCACAGACCGTGCGGGCCCATGCCCAGCTCGGAGGACTCCTTCAGGTCCAGCAGCACCGGCTCGTGCCGGTCGTTCACGCCGATCGGCACACGCAGGAACGCGCGCTCGCCGCGCGGCGCCCACAGCCGGTCGATGTCCAAGACTGCGGGATCGTCGATCCCCAGCAGTGTGGGGAAATCAACGGGTCCGGACACCGGGGTGCCGTCGGCCACCGACTCGGCGGACAGCCGCAGCGGAGCCAGCATGCGCGCGACTCCTTCGGCTCCCGCGGCGTTGATGACATCCGAGGTCCCGGAGGCAGCCGGGTCGTCGGGAGTCCGTAGATCCTCGATCACAACCTGGTCGCCGTCGACCGTGATGCGCACGGTCACCTGATCCGGCTCGTGCACCTGCTGCTCCAACAGGTGCAGCACGGTGACGCCCATGTCGGCCAGGGAAACAGCCGCATCAGGGCGGGGCAGCTCGGCAGCGGTCTCCCCGTACTCGTCGCTGACCACCACCAGCCGACTGGCGAGCTTCAGAGCGTTCCTGTCGGACAGGCCCCGCCGCACCTCTGCGGCGTAAGAGGACCGCTGACGCAGCTCGGCGGCGATCAACCGGGCCAGCTGAGGCAGGCTGGGGGCGATCCGGCGCGCCGAGACCGGTCCGTCGCTCTCCTGTGGATCCAGTACGTGGGGCAGCCACTTGGCCCAGTCCCAATCTGGCAACCGTTCGCCGGGCACGCCGAGCCCGATCGCCACGTCGTCGGGTGCGTGTGTGACGGCAGTCTGTATCAACAGGCCCCGGGCAACGCGCAGTACACCTTCGCGTTCCCCGACGATACTGACGTTCCCAGCCCGGTCCAAAGGCGCCGTCAGCGGAGATTCCGTCGCTGTGGCGAACCGGGCCACCAGCGCGCGGGCCTCGTTGAGCATGAACGGGTCGGGCGGCGTCAGCACGCCCCCGGCGCTGTTCTGGCCGATCGACAGCTGCTGTGTCGGTACCTCCCCGGTTCCGACGCGCACCCGTAGGAAGTCCGTATCCGTACGGCGGCGTTCCCACAGCCGCGCCGGATCCCGCACGAGGTCGTACAACGCTTGTGGCGGTGGGCTGAGCAGTCGGGCTGCCCGGCGGCGCTCCCGCATCGCCGTCCCTAGCTCTTCGCGCTGCTCCTCCAGGTACTCGAGATACCGTTCGCGCTGGGTGCGCCGGGTGCGTTGCGCCTTGCCCCTCTGGGACAGGAACAGCGCCACGGCGCCCATCAGTGCGATCACCAGCACCACGGCGCCCAGGCCCGCGAACTGACTGGAGCGGATCACGGTCATCATCACGACCGAGCCCATCACGCCGGCCATCGGCAACAGTGCGGTCGCGGCACTGCCCGTCTTGCCCTCGGGTAGATTCGGCGGCGGCTCAATGGTGCGGGGCTGCGCCGGGGCGAGGGGCCGGTTGGAGCGCGCCGGGCGGTGGACCAGCCGCAGCGTCATCGCGCTCTCACCGCCCGCTCCATCGCCTCGGCGGCCAGCGAAGTGGCCGCCTGCCGGGTGGCTTGACCGAGCAGAGCGGTGTGGATGGGGCCTCCTTGGGCCAGATGACGGTCGTAGGGGAGAGCCACCACCGTGACTCCCGTTTCCCGCAGGTGCGCGGTGGCCGCCTTGAGATCAAGTGTCATATCGGGTGAGTTCGCGGTGAGGGCGACCACAGTGCCGGCGAGCGCCGCATGCGGCAGCTGGGCCAGCCAGTCCAGCACAACGCGGGTGCCGTTGACACCCTCGGCAGTCAACGGTGCGACGACGACCCGGGCATGTGCGGTGTCCATCGCGGTACGGGCCACCGCACCCGGCAGCGTCTCGCAATCCACCACCGTGACAGCGAAATACCGCCGCAGCGCAAGGGACACCATCCGGTACGTCGCCACGTCCAGCGGCGCGCCGACCCGCCCCTGACTGGCGGGCAGCAGCCAGCCGCCGTCTGCCACCGGCACAAGGTAGCCGGTCACGTCAGTCAACTGCATCGAGGGTGTGAGCAGCTCAGCCAGCTCACGGCAGGACCAGCGCACCGACTCCGCGCCGAGGCGCACGGGCAATGTACCGAGGGCGGCGTCGGCCTCCAGCGCGAGTACCGGATCGTGCCGGTAATGGTTGAACGTCCGGGCCAGCAAAGCGGCCACCGTGGTCTTTCCCACCCCGCCCCGGATCGAAGTAACCGCGACTACCCGCCCAGTGGTCACCGGCTGCTGGACCTCCCGTGCGCAACGCGTCTCCTCGGTCACCTCCTGTGAGGCTGAAGCGGTGAGCTTCTGGAGCGAGCGTCCGGTACGCCGGGTGATCGAATCGCCGTGGTGCGGACGCCCCATGGCATGGGCCAGTCGGGGATCAACGGTCGGCAGCGACTCCGGCGTGACCATGGGAAGCCGTGAACCCCGCGCGGCATGGACGATGGGCTGCTGTGAAGCCTGCCCGGGGGGTGGGACCGCACCCACCGTTCGGCCGGTGAGGTCGCCACGTGGTTCGCCGGGCGTCGCAGCCGAGGAAGCGGGCGAGGGCGCGGCCAGCGGGCCGGGCGCAGGCCGGTCAGGTGCAGGAAGCTCATCGGCCGTGGCAGCCTGCCGGCCCAACTCGCGCAGCACATCGCGCTGCCAGTCCGCCTGAGTCATCGCCGGACCTCTACGCGAATGTGCCGAGCAGACGCCCGTACACACCGAACACGCCGAGCACCAAAGGGAACAAAGCGATCACGCCGATCGACTCCAGCGCATCGCCGAACCGCCGCAGCCGTACCCGGACATGCTCAGCAGGCTGAACCGACAGCACCGCTAGCGGAACCATGGCGAGCACTACCAGGAGGCTCAGGGGGCCGGCCACGCCGTAACGTTCCAGCCAGACCCAGGCCAGGCGCGCGGATACCGCCGAAGCGGCTGTTGTCAAGGCCACGACCTCGGCGGTCAACGGGAACGCCCGCGCCCGCAGAGCCAGTACGACGGCGACGATCACCGCGAGCGGAACGGTCCACACCGTTGGCGTCCGCAGCACCAGAACTCCCGCCGCAGCCGCAGAGACCGCCGTGACGACCGAGGCGAGCACCAGCCCGCGATGAGTGGCCGCCAGCGCGGTCGACACCTCGTACCGGCTCACCGACGCCCCGCCCGAGCGGCGGTCGTCGAGCCCGGACAGTCCTGAAGACATGAGCGCCAGCCGGGGCAGCAGCCCGAGCACCATCACCGACACGACCGTCAGCAGCGCACCCGCACGCGCCTGACCTACAGCGGTACCGGCATCCGACTGCAGCGCGACCGCGACGTCCCAGCATGCCGTCGCTCCAGCCACGGCCCCCGCACCGACCAGTCCGCCCCGGCCCAACGGCGAAACCCAGCCGAGAAGCAGCAGCGATACGACCAAGGCCGCCGCCACACCAGCCAGACGCATTCCGCCGGACCAGTCGTGCGCGTCCGCCAGCGTCCAGGCCCCCAGCACGCCGGTGGCACCACCCATGACGGTGAGCGTGGTGGCCAGGCCGCGCCGACCAGCCCTTCCGAGCAGGACGCCCACGAGCGCCGTCACCACGGCGACGGCCGAGAGCGCACCGCCCACTGCGGACAGTGCGAACTCGGCTCGGGCCAGTGCTCCGGCCGCCAGCGCCCAGCCGACGGCCGCGAGCCCCGCCACCTTCCGCCGGGCCGAGGGCCGCCACCTCCACGCCCGTACATCCAGATCGTCGGCTGCCTCGTCGGTCACGTCATGCACCACTGGCGCCGACGGAGCGTCCTCCGCCAGCACCAGCCGCAGCACCGCACCATCCGGCACACCCGCCGACTCCAGCGTGCTGTCATGCGCCAGTGCCGAACCGTCCGCCGTGACAAGATGCCGCAGCATCGGCCGCCCCGACACCCGGTCGTCCAACAGCCGCATCACCTCGGGCAGCAGCAAGCCGATCGGCTCCTGCGACGGCAGCACAAGATCAACACGCTGCCGCTCACCGACCAGAGTGATCCGGCTCAACGCCGTACGGCTCATAGCCCCCGCAGATATCACGCGTTCGAACCTATCGTCGAGAAGAAGGCGCCACGGAGGGCGTAGAAGACTGCTGGACCGAAGGCCCGTACGGGCTCTTTCCGATGAGCCGGTGAGAAATGAACGACCAGCCCACGCAGCCTGCGCACAATACAGCCGCGATCACAATCCCGGCCAACGCCTTCCCCAGACGTTCATCCACCGAACGCCGCTGCCGCTGAGCGCCAAACAACAAGGCATCCCGCAGCCGTCGGCGCCGCACCGACACCGACTCCAGCAACTGACTGTCATAATCCTGCGCGGCCACGGCTAGCAACTACCCGTTCTGCGCTGGTCGCCCGTCACGTCGGGAACTCGCCCAGCCAGCTGCGCTCGAGAAGATGCTTGGGCAGGTAATCGGACTCGACCTCGATGGGGAAACCGGCGTCATAGGCGAGGCAAGCGATGGCGAGGGGGCCGAGGGCCAGATATCCAGCGATGCGTCCGCCCCGGTCCTCGTCCGCGGTCCAGTACGCCTTGTGTGCCTCCACCGCTTCGAGCAGGGCCTGATTGAAGGCGTCGTGGTCCTTGAGCAGGAAGCGATAGAAGAGGTTGATCGGCTGGTAAAGGACATTTTGGAGTAGATCGCGGGGGGCGATGGTCGCGATCTCCGGGGAGGAGGTGTTCATCGTCGTGGTCAACTTCTCGACTAGGCCCGGCGTTTCACGCCAGTACGTCTGGAGGGAGTCCACCCAGTGGTAGACGTACTCGTCTCCCTGCGCCCCGGAGGCACGCAGCAGATCAAGGGAAACTTCGCAGAGCTGCGTCATTCGTGCCTGGTCGCGGCAGACGATGGCGAACCAGAACGCGGTCAGCCAGCTGCCCGCGTTGGCGTAGACCTGCGGCCCGGTGGAGGGGAGGGTCCGCATGTCGTGGTCGATGCGGCACTCGACGGTTCCCTCGGTCGCGGCTGCCGAGGCGAAGAGCGCGGAGTGTGCTTGCATGGCTGTGACGACGGCTTCCCACGTCTCGATGCGGGAGGCGTTCGGATTGAGCGCCAGGCGCGCGTGCACATGCATGAGCGCCTCGTTCATGGCGATGCCGCCAAACATGCCCGGTGACCGCTCCAACCTCCGATCCAGTCTCTGGATTGTCTTGGCCAGGCCCTTGCCGAGCTCCTGCACAGCCTCCTTGTCGACAGTCGCCGGACTGCCGTGTCGCGTTACCTCTACAGTCACCAAGTTCTCCGTCACCCGAGATCGAATCGCCGCATGTAGTAGCCAGCATACGCGCCTGTGTTGGGCTTCCCCTTGACCAGGATGTAATCGACTTTGCCGTCTTCAAGGGCATCCAACAGCTCGTTGTACAGCCTGGTCTCATTCGCGTTGCCGTTGAGCCCGCGCTCCCGCATTTCATTCAAGATGTCGAGGAAATATTCCTTCGACCCCTGACGGGCGCTAAAACCATCCGGCAAGTTTCGCTTACCGAGCTCCGTGCGGACGCTGCTCTTTGCCTCGACCACGACGTAGCCGCCGTCTTCTCGCCGCCAGAGCTGGTCGAACTGGTCATTGCCGTTCTTGGGCCCGGCGAGCGTCTCCCGTGTGGCGTTGGGATAGTGCTCGGGAATCACATGGTGCTCGGCAACGGCCTCACCGTATGCCTCAGTGTCCTTCGTCATGCTTTCGTGCAGCGGCTTGTGCTCGATTTCCGCCGCTTTCAGGGCGTCAATGTTCGCCTGAGACTTGTCCGCCTTTAGTGCGTCCGCGGCGTCACTAAGTGTGCCGTGGAACAGATTATCCGCAGTGACAGAAGTGTGTCGAGTCTGGGCCGCGTCATTGAGTATCTTGAGCGAATCGGGGCTCGACACCGTCTTCGGCGTACGTGTCACATCTCCCCCGGCGATGTACTTCTCCGGGATGGGGGGCGGGGCGTCATCGATGGATATCTTGCTGCCTGGGTTATGCGGGTCCGGGATCAGCTGAGGCGGGACTAGACCGCTCTCATCCGGGATGTCAGCGAACTTCCGGTAGCCGATGGACTTACCCCTGGTTTTGTAGTACCTCTCGAAGTACCCGGGCTCATTGTTCGCCCGGTGGACCTGGTGCCGCATGATTTCTTCCGGGGTGGCACCGTTCCACCTGCTTGGGCCGCTGTAGCCGCCGGGCGCTCCATTGCCGCTGCCGCCGCCACGTTGGCCGGGCACACTCTGGCCGAAACTGGACGTAGGTGAAGTGCCGGCTCGGCCGGGGAGCGCGCCGGCGCCAGAACCACCGGCCGTGTCTCCCACACCTCGGGGAGTGTTACTACCGTCCCGGACCAGGGGTTCGTGATTGGCCCGCTGCGGTAGATCCCCGCCTGCATGTGCGCTGGCTTCGGGGGCGCGGGGGTGCGCGCCGACCGCTGCGAGATCCCGCCGAGCAGGGACCTCCTCCGGTGTGGCGTGCGCACCGACGGGTGTCTCCTGCCGCGGTGTGGCGGCGTTGACCCTGCCGTTGGCGTCGACGGGAATGAACTCGCCGTCCTTGATAACGACTTTGGAGCCGTTCTCGAGTTCGATGACGCTGTGCAGGCGCTGCGAAGTTGCCGTGGTGTCGAAGGTGTGCCGGATCCCGGCCGTGACCTCGGACAGCCTCGGCAGGGAACCGACCGCCTTCCCGCCGAGCTTGAGGCCGGCGGATAGCGGGTCAATGTAGAGGCCGACCTTGGAAGCAGCGCCGGCGGTCTTGGCGAGCGCGCCGCCACTACCCGCTTTGGCGCCGGTGGCGAGTGCTCCGCTGCCGAGGGTGAGGACGGTGAAGGTGACGGTCGCGGCGGCGCGGGCGGGGTTCTCGTCCCACATGTCCCATCCGACCAGGGCCTTGCCGAAGTCACGGGTGGCCTGCTTCTGCTTTTCCACCTCTGGATCTTTGGGCTCCTCGCCGAACGCCTGGTCCATGAGCCAGTTGTAGGGCGTGGCAGTGTACTGACCGATGCCGCCGACGACGTCCAAGAGGTGGCTCCAGGCATCGCTGGTGTCGTCGTCGCCGATACCGACCAGGGTTCCCAGGCCCTTGAGGCCGCCCCAGATGTTGTCGACGATGAGCCCGTCCCACACATAGCTCTTGGCCCAGTAGCCGATCTCCCACCCGGAGTGGGTCTCGGAGACGGGGGAACCCCAGGGCAGTTCCTCGGCTTGCTTGAGGGTGTCGAGGTCGTTGCCGTACATCACCGTCTTGTCGTTGACGGTGTGGCTGCCGTCGTCGAAGACGAACTTCGGTCCGCCTACGACGGCCGAGATCTTACTGGCGGCTCTGTTCTCGGCTTCCTGGAAGGCGGCCCGCGCGGCGCTCACGCCGTCAAGGAGCCCCTGGTGCCGGCTGATCTTGTTTTCGTCCTCTGTCCACTCGTCGTCATCCTTGACGCTGTCGACGAATGCAACGGCATCATCCTTGAGCTGGGTCAGTTGCTTGGCGAGCGGGCGGGCCTCGATGGAGAACGTGTCCAGCGCATCCGCCACCGTCTCCAGATCCTGGGCGAAGAGCTCGGCCCTGTCCATCACCGGCCGCGTGGAGGCAAAGAGCTGCTCAGCCTCGGGTGCCTTGTAGACGCCGCCCAGCGCCTGAAAACGGGAGTGCACGTCCCTGCCGCCGTTGCGGGTGCCGATCGCATCGCTGCGCAGCCCGGAGACGTCCTTCTCCAACTGGTCGAGGTTTCCGACGAACTGCGGAATGCCCGACGGTTCGATCATCTTCACTTACTGCCCCCCTGCGGGCCGTCTGGCTCCGGCAGCTTGACTTCCGGCGCGCTGAGGGCGTTGTGCGCCACGGTCGCTGCTATGTCGAGGTCCCCAACGACGTAGTACGCCGTGGCCTCACGCGCGCCATTCACGGACTTGGCGGCCCGTGCTCCGAGGAACAGCACATCAGTCGCGGTCTTCTCCACGAACATCGACAGCGCCGCCCCGATCGGCCCGGTCGGCACAGTGCCGCCGGACTCCCCGCCGATCGTCCCGGCCGAGCTCGCCGCGCTCTTCACGTGCGTCCCGTACGACTTGACGCTCTTGGCCACGCCGTCCATCGCATCCCCGACCAGTGAGGTCACGGACTGGACTCCGGACGGAGTGATGTCCCACCCCTGCATGCTCATCCCCCTGCTGTCCCCCGAGCACCTGCCATCGCTGCGCTACCGCACGGCTCAGCCGATCGCGTCGACCGCGGCCTTGGCCCGGGCCAGTGTGCTCTGTGCGGTCCCGTCGTTCTGCTCCAGCGTGCCGCGCACCAGCCGGATAATCTCGCGCACCTCGGCCGCCGCCCTGTTCCAGCGGATTTCCTTGCCGTGGTACTCGTCGGAGACTCCGTCGGCGGTGAACTCGGTCATCGCGGCCTTCACCGCACGGTCCCGGTCACCGAGCACCAGCTCGAGTTGGCCGATGATTCCCTGCAGTCCGCCCTGCACCTCCACCGAGGCACCCGTGTCGTAACTGCGTCGGTCCTGGTTCTGCCCCATCGCGATTTCCCCCTCTATCGCCCGGAGAACCGGGCCGCGTCGAAGTTGGCCCCGGCCATGCTCTGGTGGGCGTTGGACTCCTGCTCCTGATCACCGGTGCCGAAGGCCGTGTCCATGCCGGACTGCCCGCCCAGGATCGAGTTCAGCGATCCGTTCAACGCATTCGTGATCTCATCCGCACGTATCTTGAAGGAGTCGAACGCGGCCTTGCCGGCCCCGTTGAACTTCCCCTCCAGCGGATCGGCGGCCGCGATCAGCAACCGGATCAGGGTGCCCAGGTCTGTGGTGGACCCCACCGTGCTGTTGCCAAGGTCGGACAGTGTCGTACTGCCCATGTCGAACTTCATGCACTCACCCCCGAATTAGTCGTGCACAACGACGCATCACGCGGCGCTGTGTCCGCCTGCAACACGTACGTCACGCCATGTAACGCTCATGTCTATCGAAAACACGTTGCAGGCGCAACGCAGTTGAGGATCAAGTGGCGTGATCTTGCCCATGGCGGCTGCTCGGGTCTTGGGCCTGCGGCCAGGACCGTCCCGGCCTGGCCGCAGGCCCAAGACCCGAGCATGAGAGGGCGTTCCCCGCGATATGCGGCATTGAATCGGTAGGACCGCGCCCGTCCCATCCGCTCCTGTCTCATCCCAGGCCGACGCCCGTCCGGAGCGGTGTGAGCTGCTGCTATGGCGGCTCGGCATGAACATTCAGACGCGGACTCTGCTGATCGAGTTGGACAAGCAGTCGATGTTTCGAACACGATGGGCGCGCAAGATCGCGGCTGCACGGGGGCGAACCGCTCATGCCGCGAACATCCCTCCGCTCAGGCCGCTTTGTCCCCTATTTTCAGGCCTGGAGAGACTTCGCTATGAGCTTCGGCGACCCTAACAACCCCTACAGCCAACAGCCTTCGCAGGGCCCACCCGGTTACCCGCAGCAGGTGCCGCAGCAGGTGCCGCAACACGGCTACCAGCAGCACGCGCCGCAGCCGTACGGGGCGTACTCATCGGCCGGAATTCCCGGCATGCCGGGGGCAGGGCTGCCGCCGCTGGCCCACTGGGGGCAGCGCGTCGGGGCGCACCTGCTCGACGCGCTGATCATCGTGGGTCCGATGTACGCGCTGGGGTTCATTGACCTCGCCAACAGCGACGACCCGGCGAACGCCGACCCCGGGCCCTTCTTCATGATCGGCCTGGTCTACGCCCTCGGCATGGGCATCTTCCAGCTTTACAAGGAGGGCAAGACCGGTCAGACGACCGGCAAGAAGGTCCTCGGTATCAGCCTGCACCGGGAGGCCGACGGCAGCACGCTCGGCTTCGGCATGGCGTTCATGCGCAAGCTTGCGCATGTCTTGGACAGCATTGCCTGCTACCTCGGTTGGCTGTGGCCGCTGTGGGACATAAAGAAGCAGACCTTCGCCGACAAGGTGTGCGGCACGGTTGTCATCAAGGTCGACAAGAGCTGAGCCGCCGACCGAGGTGGGATGGGACGGCTGGGCGAGGGCTGTACGAACCGGCAGCCGACGACCGCGTGCCCTTGCCCCAACGGGGCGTGCGGCGGTCGCGGGTCTGACAGCCCTCCGAAACGAGAGGATTGGGTTCAGCCCCTCACTGCCCCGTACAGGGCGAGTGCTACGGCAGTGACACTCGCGAGAACGGCGATGGTCGGCAGTGGCCACCGGCCTCTCTCCAGGGACGTGACCCTGTCCCCGAGGTCCTCCACTGCCTTGTCGGTCTGGTCGGATCGCTGCACCAGCAGGGCCAGTTGTCCGTCGATGCGCGCGAGCCCGACTTCCAGTGCGCTGCGAAGCTCGGTGAGGGCCAGCGCGACCTCTCCCTCCGGCACAGGGCTCCTCCTTGTCTCGTGGCGCAGGTCAGCGGGCGGGGGTGGCCGGGTCGCGCTTGAGCGGCAGCCAGGATGCGGTGCCGGGCCGACCGAGCACGGTGCCGAGGGTGGACTTCAGCGCGGAGAGCGCGGAGAGCGCGGAGAGCGCGGCGGGTATCGCGGATACGGCGGCGGCCTGCCATGCGGAGAGCGACGCCATGTCGGTGGTGCCGGAGGCGGCCATCAGTCCCACCACCGGACGTGGCACTTCCTCGGCCATGCCGCACAAGCGCAACCCGGTGCTGGCGACGCTCATTCGCAGTGCGGCCCTCCAAGTACCGGGGCTGGCAGGCATCTTGACGCAGCTTCTGGCCGGTGAGGACGAGCGTTCCGCCGGTGCCTGGCACGCGGAATGGCAGCTGCTACGGGAGTGCCTGCGGCTGACCGGCGGCGCCGTCCACACCGCGGTGGAGCTCGCCGAAGGCATCGAGGTACGACCCGACCGCGTGAGCTCCAACCTCGAACTCACCGGAGGTCGGATCGTCTCGGAACGGATCACCGCTGTCCTGGCCCCTCGGCTGGGCAAATCGGCCGCCGAGCGACTGCTCCGCCTGGCATCCCTCGCCACCGAGACAACGGGTCGGCCGCTGGCCGCCACACTCTCCGAAGTTCCGAAGTTCCGGAGCTCAAGGGCCTGTTCACCGTCGCGGAGCTGTCGTCGCTGTGTGATCCGCGACAGTACACAGGCGCCGCCGGGAACCTGGTGGACCGGGCGGTGGGCCGGACCGTCTGATGCCTTGGCCGCAAGGAAAAAGCCGTTGGGTCTCAGCCGATCCCGGCAGCGTACTGGGCCAGGCGCGGGTGTTTTGCCGCCAGCTGTAGAGAGCGGACGGTGGAGCGTACGACGCGTTCCTTGACCCACGCGGCGCTGCGACCGGTGAGGATGCGAACTCGGGGAGAGTCGTCGGGGCGGACGAATTGAATCAGGCCGTCCTGGCGCCCCAGACTGATGCACTGCACTACGAGGCGGAGCCGCAGTGCGTCCGGCTCCTGGCCGCGCGCCTCGGCCAGGACCGTGGCCGCCGCGTGCGCACCAGTGGGAAGTGCGGTGGCGCAGGCCATGCGGTGCCCGGCGGCGCAGTCCCCCGCGGCCAGGACTTCCGGGTGGGAAAGCGAGCGCAGGGCTGGGTCGGTGCGAACGCGGTCCGCGTCGTCGACGGCAAGGCCTGCCGTCGCAGCGAGCTGGGTGTTCGCGATCATCGCGGCGGCCCAGACAACGGCGTCGGCGTCGATCGTGTCGGCGGACGTCACACGGCGTCCCTCCTCGACGTGCACACCCAGCGTCGTCAGCGTCGTCCGGATGTGGGCGCGGCCTCGGTCCGAGAGGCCCGCGCCGACGAGTCCGGCGGTCACCAGGCCTACCTG
Source organism: Streptomyces sp. A5-4 (assembly GCF_051131715.1). Lineage (NCBI taxonomy): Bacteria > Bacillati > Actinomycetota > Actinomycetes > Kitasatosporales > Streptomycetaceae > Streptomyces > Streptomyces sp. A5-4. The sequence continues at coordinate 4,638,070 of NZ_CP178591.1, forward strand.
CCAGCGAGGGTAGGCCTCCGCGAGCTCGGCGGCCATTTCGATGCCGGTGAGGCCGCCGCCAACGACAATGAGTTTCCCTGGGCCCTTCAACAGCCGCTTGCGGAGGCTGGAGGCCGTTGCGGCGGTGTGGGCCCGGGAGCCGCCGGGGGTCGGTGTGTGGCTGCCGAGGGCATAGACGAGCCGATCGTACGGGATGTGGCGGTCGTCGGCGGTGGTGACCTGGTGGGCTGCGAGGTCGATGGCGGTGGCGTAAGTGGCGACGTGCCTGATGCCGGTGCCGTGCAGGAGACCAGTGAACGGGTGGGCTACGGATTCACGATGCCCGGCGGCGAGTTCGTGCAGCCGCACCCGCTCGCTGAAGCCGGCGTTCGAGTCGACGAGAGTGACATGGTGGTGAGGTGCGAGGCGCAGGGCTGCCATCAGTCCCGCGTAACCCGCGCCGAGCACCACGATCTGCCGCTTGTGAAGTTCTTTGGCTGTCATGCCTAGGAGACGACGCAGGCGGGGCGACTGTGACCGTGAGCCAGTCATATCCGGCCGGGGTCGAGATGGCTCAGCTTGTCGGAGTTGACGATGAGGTCGATAGCGGTGAGCCGACCGCGGTACACGGTGAAGCCGAGGACAGCCATACGCCCTCCGGCCGGGTCTACGAAGACCAGGCCGGGGGCACCGTTCACGTCCCGTACGGCGACGCTCATCGTGGCGGCGTCAAATCCTCTGGCAAGGCGCCGTGCGAAGTGGGCGACCTTCTCCGGGCCGACCACCGGTATCCGGGCCGCGATCACCTTGCCACCGCCGTCGGACCGCCAGACCACCCCGGGGTCGAGGACTTTGAGCAATGCCTGGAGATCGCCTTCGGTCGCGGCGGCGAGAAAGGCTTCGACAACCCGGCGGTGCTCACCGCGGTCCGGGGAACGGAGCGGGGTCTGCGCCCGTACTCGCTTGCGTGCCCGGGAGGCCAGTTTCCGTGCGGCTTCCGGGCTCTTGCCCACGATATCCGCGATCTCCGGGAACGGGACTGCGAAGACATCGTGCAGCACGAACGCAGTGCGCTCGGCGGGAGTAAGCCGCTCCAGCACAGCGAGCATCGCCAGCCCCACCGACTCGTCCAATATGACGTATGCCTCGGGGCCGATCTCTGCCACGACCGGCTCTGGAAGCCAGGGCCCGACGTACGACTCGCGGCGGGCTCGCGCGGAACCGAGTTGGTCATAGCAGATCCGGCTGACAACGGTGGTGAGATAGCCGCGCGGATGCGTCGCTTCCCCGTTCGGCAGGGACTGCCAGCGCAGCCATGCATCCTGCACCGCGTCATCGGCGTCCATGACCGAGCCGGTGAGGCGGTACGCCACGCCCCACATTCGACTGCGTTGCTCCTCGAACACCGCCAAGTCCGCCATGCCAGTGATTCTCCCATCCATCGCCGAACGAAAGGGACAGGGGCGTTCCCTCAGCGACTCGTTGCCGGGAGGGTGCCGCCGAAAACCGGACCGAGGCGCCCCACCTCCTGCGTCGAGACCAGGCATCGTGCGGACGCCGTGAGCGCTCCGCCGTCGACGTGCGTATTCGCCGGGTTTCGCCACGGCTTCGGTTCCCTCGCCCCACGCTTCCGGCTCCCGTTGCTGGCGGGCTTTTACTGAGCCAGGAGGTCCTGGTTGGTTTCCGTCCGGGACACCCTGCGCGTCGCACTGAACGTCACCATCGCCCAACAGGTGATGCCGGCCTTCAATCCGGCCGCGCACGTCGAGTTGCTGCCAGGGACGAAGCCGAAGGCCCTTATCTGGAGCGACGAGCGCATCGCGCGCTGGAAGGAGACCGGCGAGAAACCCTCGCCGGTCATGGTCTGGACCGCCGAGCAGACGGCAACGTTCCTCGACTTCGTCGAGCAGGACCCGCTCTACGCGCTCTGGCGCATCATCGCCTTCCGGGGCACTCGACGTGGCGAAGGCTGCGGCGTCCGCTGGGAAGACCGCGAGGGCGCCCCAAGTCCGACAGCGACATCCGCCTGATCGCCCTCGACGAGGGTGTGGCTGGGTGTTGAGGCGGGTAATCCGCCGAAAGGGGGCATGGCGTCGAGCTGGGCTCGTAGCCAATGGCGTCGAGCGCGGTTCTCGGCACCCTTGTTCGGCGTGGCCTTGAGCTCGTCGCGCACGACACGCCGCTGGGCGTTCTGTTCCTGGATCTCGATGTTGCGCTCGTTGATCGCGTCGAACATCGAATCGATGTGGTGCACGCGGAGCTTGTCGAGGCGCAGGTGGCCGACATACGGTTTCAGGTGAACGCAGATATCACACTGAACTGGCCGTCCGGATGGTCCTGCCAGCCGACCTTACGAATGTGTCAGTCGGCAAGGTGGTCGAACTCCGGCAGAAATACGGGGCCGAATTCGAGACTCTCATGGATGAGGTCGACAGTGTCGCACGCGAGATGCAGGGGCACCTCGCGGAGATCGAGGATCGCGAAGTTCTCGCCGCCCGCCTGCGGCAGTTGCACCGGACCCGTTTCGAGCGCCCACTGAACGACCTCAAGGCAGCGATGAAAAGCCTCAAGATTGACGCGGCCACTGGAGTGCGCAACGTCCAGACGAAGCCCCTGCAGTCTTGGGAGCCGTAGGTGGTGATGCGGCCAGAGGTCTGCCCTACTCCTCCGCCATCGGCCTCGCTTTCGGCCTGGTGGGGTAGCGGCGGCAGAGCACCAAGCAGCGCGACGAAACCCTCAGCAACTCCCCGGTGTCCTTCCTCCTCCAGCTAGAGAACGGCCTGCGGCCTGCGAGCGTGATGCGCAGCCTCGCCCATCGTGCCCCCCGTGCTCGGCGCATGACGAAGGGAGGGCTTTGCCTCGAGGACAGAGCGCTGGGTGAGGTACTGGCTGTGCCGGCATGGCCTCTCGTGCAGTGTCCCGCCCGCCGCTCCCTACCGGCAGCAGCACAAGCAGGTACGGGCCTGGCCGGAGGAGGAGTGCCCGGTGCGGTCTGTAGGAGTCTGACAACCCTGTTGATGCGGTGCCTTGTCACCTGCGGTGCCCGTCTCGGTGGCCAGCCGGTGGCCGGACGCCTTTGGACGGTGCATCACGAGGTAACAGGGGGCAACCTGTCGTATGTGCTCTGATCAGGCACGACGCCACCCAACGGCATAACACGGCACCCGGCAGCACGAACTCTCACGGTCTCGTAATGCGTAGGTCTCGGGTTCGAATCCCGAAGGCGGCTCCATGGAGAACCCCAGGTCAGGCTTCTGATCTGGGGTTTCTTTTTTCGTTGACTCGGAATTCGATCTAATCGGACACTCGTGGTCTACGCATCGTAATGCGTAGGTCCGAGGTTGAGGGTCGATGGGGGTTCTACGCGGTCATCATGGAGGCGTACGTGCAGGGGGCGCGTGTCGACCCGTGGCGTGGACGAACTGGTGAAGGCCCTGGGCGGTGACACGGGGATCTCCAAGTCCGAGGTCTCCAGGATCTGCGGCGATCTCGACGTGGAACTGAATGTGTTTCGCACTCGGCCCCTGGACCACACGCGCTTCCCCTACATTCACCTCGACGCGACGTACCGCAAGGCCCGGGTGAACCATCAGATCGTCTCCCAGGCCGTGGTCATCGCCACCGGCATCACCGAGGACGGCGGGCGAGGTGCTCGGGCTGATGGTCGGCGACAGCGAGACCGAGGTGTTCTGGAGCGAGTTCCTGCGCTCTTTGCGTGAGCGGGTCTGACCGGGGTCCGCCTGGTCATCGCCTACCAGCACTGTCGCGTTCATTTCCTGCGCAATGTCTTCGCGGTGATCCCCAAGGATTCCGCCGAGATGGTGGCCCCGACGATCCGCACGATCTTCGCCCAGCCCACCGCCGAGGCCGTCCGCACCCAGCTCGACACGGTTGCTGACATGCTCGGACGACAGTTCCGCAAGGTCAGGACGATGCTCCTGGAGGCCAAGACCGATCTGACCGCCTTCGCGGGCTTCCCCGAGCGACATTGGAAGAAGATTCAGTCGACCAACCCCCTGGAGTGGGTCAACCGGGAGATCAAGTGCCGCGTCGATGTCGTCCAGATCTTCCCCACCCCGAAGCCCTCCAACGCCTCACCACCGCCGTCCTCGTCGAGATGCACGACGAATGGGGGGCACCGCGTGCAGTGGGAAGTACGCGCTGTGGTCCGCCCACAGCGTGGTCACCGTCACCACGGCGCTGCCGGTCTTGCCGTACCGGCCCAGCCACTGCCGCCCCACGTGCGCGGTCGCCGTGCCGTCCTTCGGATCGCCGGAGTCGTCGATGACCAGCGCACCGTACGGATGCGGCGCGACACGGTCGTCGGCCAGCAACCGCTCCAGACGGCGGGTGTTGATCTGCTCGTGGTCCCAGGTGGACTCGGAAAGGAAGAACTGCAGCCGCTGCACGGCCGGATGCTGCGCACCGGTCACCGGCTCGGCCCCGACCGGGCAGGTCAGGGTCTTGTTCCGCCCCGCGGCGCCAGCAGCCCCGTCAGCTACTCACGGAATCCTCGGCGCCGGGCCAGGGAGACGAACAGATCGTCGAACCGACGGCGTACTCCTCCAGCGGTCCCGGAGCCGGCGGACACGGACGACGAGCGGTCTCCGTAACCACCCCGGCTATCCGGCCTCCTGCCGACCCACTCCGCTGTCCACAACCCACCGGTAGTCGTAACCCCCCGGCTCTCGGTGTGCGGCTTCCCTTTGGAAGACGGACCATGAAGCCAAAGAGCGGAGTAGCCGTGACCAAGGAAATTTCCACCCCGGCCGCGGGCGATCTGGTCGTGCTGAGCGACGTCAACAAACACTTCGGCGAGCTCCATGTCCTCCAGGACATCGACCTGACCATTGCCCGTGGCGAGGTTGTCGTCGTTATCGGGCCGTCCGGGGGCGGGAAGTCCACGCTGTGCCGCGCCATCAACCGCCTGGAGACCATCGATTCCGGTGAGATCGTCATCGACGGAAAGCCCCTGCCCGCCGAAGGCCGCGAGCTGGCCGCGCTGCGGGCCGATGTGGGCATGGTCTTCCAGTCCTTCAACCTCTTCGCGCACAAAACCGTTCTGAACAACGTGACGCTCGGCCAGGTCAAGGTGCGCAAGAAGGACAAGAAAGCCTCCGAGGACAGGGCGCGTCAGCTGCTCGACCGGGTGGGTGTCGCCTCCCAGGCGGAGAAGTACCCCGCGCAACTCTCCGGTGGCCAGCAGCAGCGCGTCGCGATCGCCAGAGCGCTGGCCATGGACCCGAAGATCATGCTCTTCGACGAGCCGACCTCTGCGCTCGATCCCGAGATGATCAACGAGGTGCTTGAGGTGATGCAGCAGCTCGCCCATGACGGAATGACCATGGTCGTCGTCACCCACGAGATGGGATTCGCCCGTTCGGCCGCCAACCGCGTGGTGTTTATGGCGGATGGCCGCATCGTGGAGGAGACGACGCCCGCTCAGTTCTTCAGCAACCCGAGCAGCGAGCGGGCCAGGGACTTCCTTTCGAAGATCCTTCACCACTGATCCGGGCATCCTTCACCACTGGTCCTGACCCTTGAGCACTAGGAATGATCACCATGAAGCTTCACAAGGTCACTGTGGCGGCCGCCGCCGCGCTCGTGCTGTCCCTGACCGCCGCCGGCTGCAGCTCGGACGACGACGACGGCGGCGGCACGAGCTCGGGCGACAAGAAGATCACCATCGGCATCAAGTTCGACCAGCCGGGCATCGGCCTGAAGACGCCGGACGGCAAGTACACGGGCTTCGACGTCGACGTGGCCACGTACGTCGCCAAGGAGCTCGGACATGACTCCGGCGACATCGTGTGGAAGGAAGCCAAGAGCGCCGACCGCGAGACGCTGCTCCAGCGCGGCGATGTCGACTTCATCGCGGCCTCGTACTCGATCAACCCCGAGCGCGAGAAGAAGGTCGACTTCGCTGGCCCCTACCTCCTGGCACACCAGGACGTCCTGATCCGGGCGGACGACGACTCCATCAAGAAGCCCGAGGACCTCAACAACAAGAAGCTCTGCTCGGTCACAGGCTCCACCTCGGCGCAGAACGTCAAGGAGAAGATCGCGCCGAAGGCTCAGCTGCAGGAGTACGGCGGATACTCGGAGTGCCTGACCGGTCTGGAGAACAAGGTCATCGACGCCCTGACCACCGATGACTCAATCCTCGCCGGCTATGCCGCTCAGCCTGACTTCAAGGGCAAGTTCAAGCTCGGCGGCTTCAAGCTGAGCAACGAGAACTACGGCATCGGCGTCAAGAAGGGCAGCGATCTCAAGGCGCAGATCAACACCGCCCTGGAGAAGATGGTCAAGGACGGTTCCTGGGCCACGACCGTCAAGAAGAACTTCGGCCCGGCCGGCTACAAGAACGAGCCCGCGCCGAAGATCGGCGTCATCGTCAGCTGAAGCGGGTGACTCACGGCGCGCCGCCCTCGAAGCGGCGCGCGTCGCCCTTCACTCACGCGGAAGGCCGGGAGACCGTGTTCGATTTTCTCGAGGGTTACGACCTGCTGGCCGCCTTCTGGGTGACGGTGCAGCTCACCCTCTACTCCGCCATCGGCGCCCTGATCTGGGGAACGGCACTGGCTGCCATGCGCGTCAGCCCTGTGCCCCTGATGCGTGGCTTCGGCACCGCCTACGTCAACGTGGTCCGGAACATCCCTCTCACTGTGATCATCGTCTTCACCTCGCTGGGCCTGTTCCAGACACTCGGCGTCAGTCTCGGCGCCGACAACTTCACGACGATCAACTTCCGGCTCGCCGTACTCGGGCTGATCGCCTACACCTCGTCGTTCGTCTGTGAGGCGCTGCGGTCCGGCATCAACACGGTGCCCGTCGGCCAGATGGAGGCGGCGCGTGCCATCGGCCTGAACTTCACCCAGGCGCTGAGGCTCATCGTCCTTCCACAGGCCTTCCGTTCCGTGGTGGGCCCGCTGGCGAACGTGCTGATCGCCCTGACCAAGAACACCACAGTGGCCGCCGCGATCGGTGTCGCCGAGGCGGCGGCGCTGATGCGGGAAATGATCGAGAACGAGGCTCAACTCATCCTCATCTCCGCCCTCTTCGCATTCGGATTCATCTGTCTCACCCTCCCGACCGGGCTGTTTCTCGGCTGGGTGAGCAAGAAGGTGTCGGTGAGGCGATGAGCGAGCAGTCCGTCCTGTACGACGTCCCGGGGCCGCGTGCCAAACGGCGCAATGTGCTGCTCACGGTGGTGTTCCTGGTCGCCCTCGCCGCCCTGATCTGGTGGGTGGTCCAGAGCCTCGCCGACAAGAACCAACTCGCGTGGGTCAAATGGCGGCCCTTCTTCGCGGACTCCCGCGCCTGGGAGACGTACCTCCTGCCGGGGCTCAAGAACACGCTCATCGCCGCGTCGCTGGCCATGGTCATCGCGCTGCCGCTCGGAGCGCTGTTCGGCATCGCCCGGCTCTCCGAACACTGGTGGGTGCGGGGTGCGGCCGGCACCGTCGTGGAGTTCTTTCGCGCCATCCCGGTGCTCATCCTGATGCTCTTCGCGAACGCGGCGTACTCCGAGTTCACCGACATCAGCCCCGACAGCCGGCCGCTCTACGCCGTGGTCACCGGTCTTGTCCTCTACAACGCCTCCGTACTCGCGGAGATCGTACGAGCCGGAATCCTGTCCCTCCCCCGGGGCCAGACCGACGCGGCCAAGGCGATCGGCATGCGCAAGAACCAGGTCATGCGCCACGTGCTGCTGCCGCAGTCGGTCACCGCGATGTTGCCGGCGATCGTCAGCCAGCTGGTGGTCATCGTGAAGGACACAGCACTGGGCGGCGCGCTGCTCGGCTTCTCCGAGCTGCTGGCGTCGGTCCGCCCGATGAGCGCGAACTACGGTGCGAACACCATCGCCAGCTTCACCGTGGTCGCGGTGATCTTCGTCGTGCTGAACTTCGCGCTCACGTCCTTCGCGAGCTGGTTGGAAGGCGAGCTGAGGCGCGGCAAGAAGTCCACCGGCGCGGTGGTCGGCGCGGACGCGGTCGACCAGCTGGCGACACCGGGCGAGCACGTGAGCCATGACGATCTCGGCGGAGCGGGCGGTACCTCCAGCAAGTAGCGATCGGCCGCGATGACCGCCGCTCAGCCGCAGCAGGACTTTCCGTCCGATGCCGTGGCGACGACCGGCAGCGCGGTACAAACCGGGAGTCAGTGACGACGTGTGCTGCGACCGACCTACTCGGTGAACGGACGATGGCCTGCCGTGAGCCGAATATGCCCACAGACTCTCGTTCTCCAAGGTGTCGGCCAGGTGCGGCTCAGAGCGATGGCTCGCAGGCACGACTTCTCGCGTTTATGAAGCTCTCGAAGCTCAGCGATCGCCGGAGGATTCGTGCCTACCGTTCCATCATCCCTGTTCGAACCGCTGCGGGACCAGTTCAGCGCGTTGCTTCCTGACCGGCGCGAGTTCGATCCGGCGCATCCATGGGGGTGCCACCGCCACCGGGTTCCCGACCGGGGCGTCTTCCGCCACGTCGTGGACGCCGGACCACCTCGCCGGTCGTGGTGGTGCCACCGGCTCAGATGATGGTCACCTTCACCCGCTCGCTGGTGCCGATCACCGTCAGCTCGATCTTGTCGATGATCGCGCGGATGATCTCCTTCCGGTCCCTGACCGTGGTCGTCTCCGCGTTCCACAGGCCGGTGATGTCGCTGGCCAGATCGGTGACGGTCTGCTGTTCGGCGGGGCTGAGGGTGCGGGGCTGGTGTGGGTGAAGTGGTCGTGTTCCTCACGGAGTCTCTGCTGAGCGGCGAGTGCGTTCTCCCAGTCCTTCTCCAACTGGCGGACGAGCAGGCGGTTCTCCGGTTCGGCAAGGTGGTAGCAGCGGCGGGCCCGGTCGGCATCGTGCTCGGCCCGCTCCAGCCGCTGCGACCACACCTTCTCCAGCTCGGCACGCTCGGCCAGCACCTGGCCGGCGGCGGTCAGGGAGACCTCGACCGCGGCGGGGGCCAGCGCGGCGAGGACCTGGCCGGTGACGAAGGTGTCCACGCAGGCGGTGTTGAGGAGCTGGCAGGTGGCGAGGGCGCCGTAGTTGGTCACGTTCCTTTATCTCGCGACCGTCATCGACTGCCACACCAAAGCTGTGGTCGGCTGGGCGATGACCGACCATATGAAGACCTCTCTCATATCGGATGCACTCGATATGGCGGCCCGGAACATCGACCTCGCCGAAGGCTGCATATTTCGTTCCGATCGCGGCAGTCAATACACGTCCCGGGAACTTCGTTGCAAGCTCCGCTCGTTGGGCCTACGGACGTCGGTCGGCCGCACCGGTGTCTGTTGGGACAATGCGATGGCTGAATCATTTTTCGGCGCCCTCAAAAACGAACTCGTGCACCGAACTGCGGTCGCAACACGCGCACATGGCCGCCGGCCGATCGTCCGCTACATCGAGATGTTCTACAATCAAAAGCGCCTCCACTCCGGACTCGGCTACAAGACTCCCGCAGAAGTCCACGCCGAGTACGAGGAGTTGCAGGCGGCGGCATAACGAGAACCCTCAACACCGCTGTCCGAGAAGCCCAGGGCCCCTCAGTCACCTCAAGCCTTTTCGGCTCTCCTGCCGTATGTGTGGGTCACTTTGTGGTGAGTCGGCGGTCGGGGAGGGTGGGCTTGTCGCCGGCGAGGGTGAGATTGACGAGGGCGATGATGGCGTCGGCGAGTGGAGGCCGAAGCCGCGGCGGATGATCAGGCGGGTCTTGGTGTTCGTCGACTCGATGAGTCGGTTGCTCATGCCGGTGGTCAGAGCGGCGCGGATCGCGTCGTAGTGGCGGCGATCCAGGTGAGCTTGTCGGGCGGGGACTTCGTGCCTGGAGTTCACTTTCCGCGCTTGGGTCATCACGTGTAGTGTTTGTCGCGCCCGTTCACGGGAAGTGAAGGCGTGCCGATCAACCGTTGGTCCACCGCCAGGGGCCTCGCTCGCGTCGGCATGCCGTATGCCGTGAACGTCTGCTCCGCACGTCCCGACGGGAGTGAGTAGCCAATGCCCGCAGGCACTTTCACAGTGCACCGTCCAGCCGGCTCAGGAGAGCGCACCCTGTCGGGTCGGCCACCCGCCAACCCCGCGGTGACCGTCGAGCCGATCTCCGGCGGGCGATGGATGCTCGCCGCTCAGGGGTACGTCCCCGTCGCGGTGCGCCAGAGCGACTCCGAGGTGCACCTCGTGTTCGTACCGTCGCCCGGGCCCGCCCCGCTGGTCGGAGCCGAACTGGCCGCAGCGCCCGTCGTGCTGTCGGACCCGGTTCAGGTCGACTGCGGTGCTCGCACGGTCCATGTCGCCGGGCGCCAACTCGATCTCCCGCGACTGGAGTTCGACCTGCTGGCCTACCTCATCTCTCGGCCGCATCATGTCCATACGCGCCGCCAGCTCATTGCAGCGATATGGCCCGATTCACCCGGCGGTGAGCGCACTGTGGATGTGCATGTCGCCCGGCTGCGCCGACGGCTCGGGCCGCAGTACCGGGAGGTCATCGCGACGGCCGTCGGCGTGGGCTACAAGTACGTCCCCCTTGCCACGCCGTAGCGATCAGGGACTGGGGGAGATTCCTTTACCCAATGAGCGGCGTTGTCGACTTGGACAGCAACGCCGTTGCGTTTGGGCCTGCGGAGCATTAACTCGCCGTCTTGATCTCCGGCGGGAACGTGATGCCGACCGCGCTCGCGTGGTCGTAGAGGTCTGCCAGTGTGGCGAGTTGGCAGCCTGCGGCCGCGATGCTGTGCTCCATCGTCTTCAGGAGCTGGCGGATATCGCGGAGGCGCCTGTTGATCGTCTCGGGGCGGACGCCGAAGGGGGTGGCGACGGCGACTTGGCGCAGGCCGAGCCGCTGGTGGAGGACGGTGGCCAGGAGTCGGTCGGCGAGGGCGAGTATGGGGCGTCGGCCGGTGCCGGGGGCCTGGAGCCGTGGGCGGTGGCCGCGGCGTTTGTCCAGGTTCTTCTCACGCTGGTCTTCGTGGAGCGCGGTCAGCGTGGTGATGAACGTGTCCCATTGCTGGGCCGGTATTCCGGTCAGGGCGGGGTGCCAGAGCCAGGCGAGGTCGGGCTGGGCTGGTCGAATCGGGGCTGGGCTGGTCGAAGGGGTCCGGCGCGTCATTGACCTGGGCGAACGCCTCGGGCGGAGGGTGTGGTTCCAGTCGCTGTGCCACTCGTGGCGGCGCAGGGGCAGGGCGTCCGCCTGTCATTCACCGATCCGGACTCCGGTCTCGTAGGCGGTGGTGTCGAGTTCGGCGTGCACCGTCAGTCCGGTGCGGGTCTTCGTTGCTGCGATGCTGTTCATGATGACTTCGTGGCTGGTCAGCGGCCTGCCACGCCAGTTCATGGTGATGTGGGAGAACAGCCGGTGCTCAATCTTGTTCCATTTTGAAGTACCTGGCCAATGCCGTTGTTTGAGGGTTCATAGAGTTCGTAGCGACGGGCTGAGCGTCGCGGCGTTATGACTGGTGCGCATCCGTGGAGTGGGGTATCTGAGCGAGTGCGGCTGGGGTTGGTCACGCGGTGGGTGACGCCCGAGCTGGTGGACGAGGTCTTGTCGGAGTGTCGTAAGCGGGATGCGATGTTCGTCAGGACGAGCAGAGCGCGCAGGAGCTGGGTGGCGCGGTCTGGATCGGTTTGGGGTTTGGTGAGGATCCGCCAGTTCTTGAGGTGAGTGAAGCTGTGCTCGACCGGGTGCCCGTCCGACGGCGAGGGCGCGGTGTGCGGTCTTCTGGCCGGGGGTGAGTTTGTGGGTGCGGCTGGCGGTGTGGCCGGTGACGATCACGGGGTCGCGCAGGTCGTTGTCCAGGCCGCGGAAGCCGAGGTCGGCCAGCGCCCCGAAGCCGGCGGTGCGCAGGTGGGCCAGGATGTGGTCGTTGCGGGCGGCGGTGTTGTCGTGGGTGCGGCCGGGCCGGGTGGAGGAGATCCAGATCAAGCGGCCGTTTTCGTCGGTCAGGGCGAGGAAGTGCGGGCCGTGGCTGCGGTGCTCGCCGGAGTAGTTGCGCCGGTCGGCCTTCCCAGCTCGGCGCTGGGTGCGGATGAGGTTGGACTCCAAGCCCTGCACGCTCTCATGGATCTCCCCGAACCGGGTCGAGCAGGCGCGCGAACAGGGCCGGGCTGTCGAAGCGCGGCACGCACATCCAGTCGATGGACCCACGACGGTCGAGGAGGACGGCGGAGCTGCCGTCGGCGAGCATCCGCCTGCCCGAGTTCCGTAGGTCCTCGGCCGTGTACGTGGGACTCAGCATGACCTGCGGATAGTGCGCCGCTCCCCGCCGCAGCCAGGCGCCGCGGAGTCCCGCGCGCTGTGCACCGTCGATGTCCCACGGGTGAACTGCCACCATCACTGCTTCGTCCGGACGTACTCCTGTCTGTTCCACGACGTACTGGTAGGCAGCTCGGGCCGGTTTCCAGCGGCGTGGCCCGCTCACGTCCAGATGGCCCTCGAAGCAGTCCGTGAGCCCGGCTCGGCAAAGGAGCCGTTCGCTGAGTTGCGAGCTGCCGTTGGTCATGGTCACCAGCCGGAATCCCCCCTCTCGAAGAGCATGGACACCGTCGGGCACATCCGGGTGCACTTCCAGGCGGGACAACCCGTCCAGCACGTGACCGGCCGCCTCCTCGACGTCGCCGGACCACCCTGGCACGCTCGGCAACAACCCCCGCAATCCCTCTCGCGCCACGGCGGAGAACTCCGCGAACGCTCCGGCAGCGGTGAGTGCGAAGCCATCACGGAGGACGCCTGCGAACCAGAGACGGAACAAGGACGGCGGGGCGCCGATCTCCTCGAAGCGGCTCTCCAGCGGGCTCATGTCGCTGAGCGTCTCGTTGACATCGAACACGAGCACGTCGCGGGCGTTCTGGCGCGGCACAATGTCCTCCAAAGTTATAGGCGAACGAATTGCCAGTTGCCTGTAGAAGCCCTTCTGTGCCCTGATCTGAGCGTACGCACGCGGCGCAGTCGCGGCACGCCCGCCGTCTTCCGAATAGCTAAGAGCCCCGCAGTCCGGTCAGCAGGTCCGGGCCAGTGCGGAGCCAGCGTCGAGCACGGCCATGAAGCCGACCCTCACATCGGTCCGTGCGCGCGCCGTGCACACCGCCGGTCGGCCCAGCACAAGTGGCACGTCTCCGGCGATGGACGATCCACACCCCGTCGGGAAGCGCTCCTGCTCCCCAAGCGAAGGCGTCTTGTTCTTTTGGGAGCCGCTGAGAAGCCGTCCTCTTGGAGAGTTCTCTACGGGCCTGTCGCAGGCGTCGTGCCGTGTTCCGCGTCGTCGTCTCCGGTCGGCGGGTCGCTCAGGAGCGATGCGCCGAACGCCTGCAAGCGCTCCACCGCTTGGCTGTCGGGCTCCGTGCGGCGGGCCAGCGCGTTGTGGATCTCCTGGTAGACGGACGTCTCCAGGCCGCAGCGGCGGCAGTCCTCCAGGTGCGCCGAGACCCGGCGTGCGGTGACCTCGTCGGTTTCGCCGTCGAGGTAGGACTGCAGCACGCGGGCGACCTGCAGACAGTTCATTCGGCGCTCGGCAGCCGCACGCCGCCACCATGGACGCCTCTTCACATCACACCTCGCTTCGGTACCAGTCCTGCCGTGGCCAGCCGCGCCCGTATCCGTTTGCGCGCCCGGTGCAGCCGGCTCATCACGGTGCCCTCGGGTACGTCCAGCAAGCGGGCGGCCTCGGCATAGGTGAGGCCGTCGATGTCCACCAGCTGCACCACATGACGGTGCTTGTCCGGCAACGCGCGCAGGGCCTCGTCCACCACCTCGTCGAAAACCTCACCCACCACGATCTCCTCCGCCGACCCGCTGGGGCCCGTGGAACTGAGCCGGTCCAGATCGGTGTCCGGGTCGTCCAGAAGATGAGGACGGCGGCGGCGGTGACGGTTGATCTCGGCCCGCCGCATGATCGTCAGCAGCCACGCGCGCGGATGCTTTCCGTCAAAGCGGTCCACGGCCCGGTAGGCCCGCAGAAGGGTGTCCTGCACGAGGTCCTCGGCATCCGCCGGCTGCGCGGTCAGCGTCATCGCCACCCGCAGCAGTACCTCCACCTCCGGCAGCACATAGGCGGCGAACGCCTGACCCCGAGGGTCCGCGGGGTCAGGCGGCGCTGTCACTTCGTCTTCCACACGTTGGAAACCCCTTCTCCCCGGACCCGCATTCCATCCTCTTCATCCTTCTGCTTTCAGGTCCCCGGCGCCACTGTGGTCAGCGGCGAGAGGAGGAGCTTGTGCGGGAGCTGGAATGCCGCGTGCCGCGGGACGGGTTTCCGCTGTATGAAATGGCAGCGCGTTCCCGGGCCGGGGCGAGTGTGGGCCGAGTGCCGGGAGAAAATACGGCATGTGCGGCTGCGCGGTGACGTGGAAGCGTACGTCGACGGGCAGCTCACAGGTGCGCACCGCGTGCGGGTGGCCGCCCACATCGCCTGCTGCTGGGCATGCAGCGGCAGTCTGCAACTGCTGCGGCTGGTCAAGGCGTCCCTCCGGCACCATCCCCAGCGGACACCGCCGTCTCTCGCGTCGGCCCGGGTACGGCGCTTCGCTCATCACCTCACCACGCCGCCGGGCCAGGATCGACCCCGCCGTTGAAGGACACCGATCCCGCGCGCGATCCCTGGCGGCCAGGCGTCCCGGTGGCCCGGCGTGCCGGTCAGCAGCAGCCCGACGGTGCGCCCATGGCCGGCACGGCTGCCCCGTCCACGGGATCGCAGGGGAACAGGCCGAAGTGGTGGCTCTTGTCGCCGGTGACGGTGAAGTGGGCCGCGTAGCGGGTGGCGCCGAGCATGTCGGCGCTGTTGCCACAGACGAGCATCGGCTTACCGGTGCGGAAGTGGTGGTGGTCGTCCAGTTCGAAGGCGTGCGGGTGCTCGGCGATGGTGCCGCGGTAGACGGCGACCTGGCCGTAGTCCTCGCAGCGGTCCTCCAGAGGGAGCTTGAAGGCGCGGACGGTGCGGGAGGTGAAGGCGGCGAAGCCGATCTTCCGCTCGATGTCCGGGTCGCTGATCTCCACCGGAGAGGCGCTGACGGTGCGGGCATCCGGGCAGCCGGCGCGTTCCAGGATGCGGCGGAAGTCCTCGGTGTACAGGGCTCCGGCGAGGCATTCGCCGACGAGTACGGGGTCGTCGAGGAGGGGGGTGGGCAGGCGGCGGTCGGCGAAGATGTCGGAGAAGTACAGCTCGCCGCCGGGCTTGAGGACGCGGAAGATCTCGGAGAAGACGCGCGGCTTGTCCGGCGACAGGTTCAGGACGCAGTTGGAGACCACGACGTCCACGGAGGTGTCCGGGACGCCGGCCGTGGCCAGGTCTTCGATGTAGCCGTGGCGGAAGTCGGTGTTGGCGAAGCCGAACCGTTCGGCGTGCCAGTCCTGATGGCGGCGCGCCACCGCCAGCTGTTCCTCGGTCATGTCGACGCCGATCACCCGGCCGGTGGGCCCGACCAGTTGGGACAGCACGTAGACGTCCCGCCCGCTTCCGCAGCCCAGGTCGAGCACAGTGGCCCCGTCAAGTCCGGGCGGGATGGGCGAACCGCAGCCGTAGAAACGCTCCATGACCTCGTCGTGCACCTGCGCGAGAGCCGCGGCGATGTGGGGCGGCGGTGCCGTGTCCGTGCAGCAGGCCGAGGTCTTCAGGTCCGCAGAGGAGGCGAGCACCTTTCCGTAGTAGTCCCTGACCGATTCCGCCACGGACGAGAGGGGCGTCTGCTGCCCCGGGGATACGTCGATCGTCGCCATGTCTCTCCCTGATGAGTGATCTCTCGTGCTCCGGCCGGTGGTTCGCCGGGACCGCGACGGGAACCCGCTGTGCGGCGGTTGTCATTCCCCCTCCGCTGTGCCGTGATCCGGACGGCTCTCAGGCCAGCGGGGATCAACCACCGGTGCACAGGGCTGATGCCGTCGGGCGCGCTCCGAGGCGCGGTGGGCTTCTCCACATCAGCACGGCCTTCCTCCCTCACGGGGCGTTCGTCGTCGGCGTCCCCCGGGTCGTCACCGGCTACCGGCAGTCGCGCCGGCCTCGACGCTGCGGGAGCGGACCAGCCGTGCCGCCCACCAGCCGCCCGCGCTCAGCACCAGCAGAGCGCCCAGCGCGATCCACAGCCCGGGAGAGCCGGGGTCGCCCAGGGAACCGCCGAGCCCGGTGTAGACGACGGTGCCCGGGATGATGCCCAAGGCCGTGGCCGTCACGTAGGAGGAGAAGCGGACACCGGCCACCCCCGCCCCGTAGTTGATCACCGAGAACGGGAACAGCGGCACCAGCCGCACGAGCAGCACGGCCGTGAACCCGCGGCGTGTCAGGTAGGTGTCCAGCCGGGACAGCCGCCCCGAGCCGGCATAGCGGGCTACGACCGGACGCCCCAGCCAGCGGGCGAGGCCGAACGACAGGGCCGCACCCGCCGTCGCTCCCACGAGTACCGCACCAACCCCCAGCGGCAGCCCGAACAGCGCCCCCGCGGACGCGGTCAGTACCGAGCCGGGCAGCAGCGCCGTCACCGCCAGGGCGTAGCAGACCGCGAAGACGACCGGCCCCCACATGCCGAGCGAGTCGACCCACTGACGTACCTCGCGCAGCAGGTCCCCGCCTCCCAGTGCCACCCCGGCCCCGAGCGCCACCAGCAGGACCACGAGGAAGGCCAGCCGTATCCACGCCGCGCGCGCGGGCGGCGGCGCCGGCCCGTCCCCGGTCGCATCGGACAGCGAGCGCTCGGTCGTGGGCGGTCGGACTGCCTGGTGCTTCATAGCGGCTCCTGTGACGGTTGATCGGCGGGAAGTTCGGCCACCACGCGGCGCAGCGGCAGCTCCAGGCGTCGCCCCGAGGCCGCCCACCGCGCCAGGGAACGCTTGGCAGCCTGGGAGCGGTCAGGTGTCAGATCGGGCAGATACAGGGCATCGGCCAGCAGGGCCGCCGCTTCGGCCGAGTCGATGGTGAGGGTGAAGACGCGTCGCTCGTCGGCACGGACGCGGAAGCCCGCTGTGTGCAGCAGGGCAGGCAGACCGTCGCGAGCCTGCGGGTTGGGCCACGGCTGGCGTACGGCGCGCAGGGCCCCCATCACCCGAACCCAGGCGAGCATGCCTGACGGGGAGAGCCCGGACTGGGAGGGCACCAGCGCCGCGAGTGTTCCTCCAGGGCGCAGCACGCGCCGGATCTCGCCGAGGACCTGCGGCAGGGGGGTGACGACCGGCAGGCACATGGCCGCGCACACGGCGCCGACGCTCGCTGAGGCGGCCGGGAGCGCGTCTGCGCCGGCGCGGACCAGCGGCCCGCGGCCCCGGCGCGCCGCTTCGGCGAGTTCCGCCGCCGACAGGTCGATCCCGACCCAGTCGGCGTCCGGGAGCTCATCGCGGGTGGGTGCGGACCCGCAGGCCAGGTCGAGGACCGGGCCGCGGGTGCCGCGCAGTGGTTCGGCCAGCCAGGCATAGGGGGAGGTGTCGGCCAAGGAAAAGAGCTGCTCGGTGATACCGGGGTGCGCCTGGTGGTAAGCGGTGATGAAGCGCCGCCAGTCCGGTTCGTCCATCCAGCCCCTCGTCTCTCTTCCGACGCATGGGGACTGCTCGCCCCCTGCCTTCGCCATCGGGAACCCTGCCGGGCCGGTCCCCCATTCCGTTTCGGACACGCCGGACACGCCGGACGCGAACGGATGACGTGGGTCGGCCTTCCTGGCCGTGATCGTGGGGCTGAGAAAGGGAAGGCCCCGGCTGTCTCACCGGGTTTCCCTCGCGTCCCACGATCGCGCACCGGCCGTTGCACGACGGTGCACCGACTGGAGAGAGCCCGAACCATGAGTAGGTACGACCTGGTGGTCATCGGCGGCGGCAGCGCCGGGCTGACCGCGGCCCGCACCGCCGGGCGCTTCGGCGCCCGGACGCTGCTCGTCGAGCGGGACCGGCTGGGCGGGGACTGTCTGTGGACGGGGTGTGTACCGAGCAAGGCGTTGCTGCACGTCGCCTCCGACGTGCAGGCGGCCCGGCGCGCCGCTGCCTATGGGCTCCCGCCGGTCTCGGGCCCGGCCGACCTCGCGGCGGCCATGGGGGAGGTGAAGCGGGCGATCGGTGCGATCGAGCCGCACGACTCGGCCGAGGCGCTCGCCCCGCTCGGAGTCGAGGTGGCGCACGGCGCGGCGTCCTTCACCGGCCCAAGAACCCTGACGGTGGGCGACCGGGAGATCTCCTTCCGCCACGCCCTGATCGCGACCGGCTCTTCGCCGGCCCTGGTGCCGGTCCCCGGCCTGGCCGAGGCCGACCCGCTGACCAGCGACACCGTCTGGGAGCTGTCCGAACTCCCGCGCCGCCTGGTGGTACTGGGCGGCGGACCCATTGGCTGCGAGTTGGGCCAGGCGTTCGCCCGGCTCGGCTCGCAGGTCACCCTCGTGGAGACGATGGACCGCCTGGTGCCCCGTGAGGAACCCCGGGCGGCACAGGTGCTGCGCGAGCGGCTGGAGGCCGAGGGCGTCACCGTGCTGACGGGCTACCGCGCCGAGAGAGTCGATGCCGATGCCGTCCACGGGCCCGGTGGCCCTCTCCCGTACGACGCGCTGCTGGCCGGCACGGGCCGCCGCGCCAACACTCGGGGCCTCGGCCTGGAGGCGGCCGGTGTGGAGCTGACCGAGACCGGTGATGTCCGCACCGACGACCGGCTGCGCACCACCAACCACCGGATCTACGCCGCCGGTGACGTGACCGGCCGCTCTGACTTCACCCACCTGGGCGGCACGCAGGGTGCAGCGGCCGCCGCCGACGCTCTGCTGGGGGTGCGTCGCCCCGTCGATTACCGGGCGGTTCCCTGGGTGACGTTCACCGATCCGGAGGTCGCCCGGGTCGGCCTCACCGCCGACGAGGCGCGCGAGAAGTACGGCGACAGCGCCCGCGTCCACGCCTTGGAGAACGGCCGGGTCGACCGGGCGGTCGCCGACGGCCGTACCGAGGGTTTCACCACCTTGGTGCTGGGCCCGCGCGGGAAGATCGTCGGAGCCACGGTGGTGTCACCGAGGGCCGGGGAGACCATCGCCCATCTGGCGGCGGCGGTACGCCTGGGCTGGACGCCCTCCGACTACGCGCGCACCGTGCACCCTTACCCCACGTACGCCGACGGGCCCTGGCATACGGCACTGGCCGACGTCTACGCCCGCCTGGCCCGGGGCAGCGGCGCCATCGGGGCGCTGCTGAAGCTCCGCAGAGGGGTGCTCCGGTGATCCTCCGCATCGCCTTGGGCGCCGTCCTCGCGGCGATGGCGCTCGGCCAGCTCGCCTCGTTCGACGCGATGCCCACCATCCTGACCACCTACGGTCTGACGTCCGGCGCCGCCTCGACCGCTCTGGCCGTGGCCCTGATCAGCGCTGAGGCGGTGACAGCCGCCTGGTTCCTCGCCCGGCCCCGCTCCCGCGCCGCCAGGCCCGTCTGGCTGTACACCGGCGTCGCGGCGGTATGGGCAGCCCTGGCCGCCCAGGCGTTCGCCCGCGGGCTCGTCCTGGACAACTGCGGTTGCTTCGGCACCTACGCCGCCCAGCCGCTGCGCTGGTACGTACTCGTCGAGGACGCCCTGATGCTGCTGTACGCCTGGCTGCTGTGGCGCGGACCGCGGCGGGTCCGCGCCGCCCCCCTCACCATCCGGGCGTCCACGGCAGCCCAGACACAGCAGGAGACCCACTGATGCCAATCATCCCCGCCCTGCGTGCCCTTGAGCGCGCCACCCGTCCCTACGACACCGAGTTCGCCGAGGCCATGGAACGCCGCTGGGCGGAACTCCCCGACGCTGCCAGAACCCCCGGCCAGATCCTCGGCCGGCACGGCGTCGGCTGCGAGGGAACCCACGGCGTCTTCCCCAAGTGCAACCTCAAGTGCACCCCCTGCTACCACTCGAGGGACGCCAACCAGGTACGCGTCGACGGCCCGCACACCCACGACCAGATCGCCGCGCAGATGCGCCTTCTGCGTCAGCTGCGGGGCCCCCGCGCCCACACCCAACTCATCGGCGGCGAGGTCAGCCTACTCACCCCCGACGACCACGCCGCCGCCCTGGCGATCATGCGGGAGCACGGCCGGGAACCGATGAGCTTCACCCACGGCGACTTCGACGACGACTACCTCACCCAGCTCGCACTCGACCAGGACGGCACACGGCGCCTTGACCGGCTGTCCTTCGCCGCGCACTTCGACAAGTTCATGTACGGCCGGCGCGGCATCGAACGCCCGCCGAACGAGAAGGCGTTGACCCCGTACCGGGCGCGGTTCGCCGCCATGTTCGCCCGTCTGCGGCGCGAGCACGGAGTGCGGTTCTTCCTCGCCCACAACATGACCATCACCCCGGGCAACCTCGACGAGGTCGCGAGCGTGATCCGCGACTGCCACGCCATGGGCTACGGCATGTTCTCCTTCCAGCCCGCAGCCTTCCTCGGCGACGAGCGCCGCTGGAAGGAGAAGTTCCGCGAGGCGACCCCGGACGCGGTGTGGGCGGAGATCGAACGCGGCGCCGGCACCCGGCTGGACTACCGGGTCTTCGAGAACGGCGATGTGCGCTGCAACCGCACCGCCTACGGCTTCTACGTCGGCCGCCGCTGGTACCCGTTCCTCGACGGCGGCGACCCGCGCGACCTCGCCGTACGCGACGCGTTCTTCCGCTACTTCGGGAGGATCACCTTCACCGGCACCCCACCCGCCCTCCTCGCCGCCAGGCTCCTGCGGGTGGTCGCCCGCCACCCGTCCACGGCTGTGACGGCACTGCGCTGGCTGGCCCGTACCATGCGCCGCGTCGGGCTGCTGCGGCTGGCCCGCCACCGGATGCGGGTGCGCCCGGTCACGTTCGTCATGCACCAGTTCATGGACGCCGATGTCGTCGCCCCGGCCTGGGAGATGATGCAGCGAGGCGAGCAGGCCGCGGAGCCCCGGCTGCGCGAGACCCAGGAGCGGCTGGCCGCCTGCCACTACGCCATGGCCCACCCCGAGGACGGCATCCTGGTTCCCGCCTGCGTGCAGCACGCCGTACTCGACCCGGCCGAGAACGCGGCGCTGCGCACCCTGCTCCCGATCGTCGAGGTCCGCACCACCGCCGGCCGCCCGTCCGGCACGTCACCGAAGGAGAAGTAGTCCATGCGCATAGGCGTGATCACCGGCTCCGGCAGCTACGACTGGCCCCATCTGGAAGGGGCGGCGGAGCGGACCGTCGTCACGGACCACGGGGAGGTGACCGTCACCGAGGGACGCCTGGGGGATGTGGAGATCGTGCAGTTGTCCCGGCACGGCGCCGGTCACCACCGGCTCTCCAGCCAGGTCGACCACAAGGCGAACCTCGCCGCCCTGCTGGCCCGAGAGGTGGAGGCGGTGGTGTCGTTCACCGTCTGCGGCTCCGTAGACCAGGAGCTGCCGCCGGGCTCGCTGGTGGTCTTCGACGACCTGTACTTCCCCGCCAACCGGCTGCCCGACGGCACCCCCTGCACCTGGTACGACACCCCCGGCGAGGCAGGCCGCGGCCACTGGATCTTCGATCGGCCCTTCAGCGAACCACTGCGCCAAGCGCTGATCACCGCCGCCGAGCAGACCGGAGTGCCTGTCGCGACGCGGGGTGTGTACGGGCACGTCGACGGCCCCCGCTTCAACTCGCGCCCGGAGGTCGCCGCCCTGGCCGCCGCCGGGGTCCGTGCCATCAGCCAAACCGCAGGCCCCGAGGTCGTCCTGGCCGGGGAGGCCGAACTGCCCATGGCGCTGGTCGGATTCGTCACCGACTACGCCAACGGCGTCGCCGCCGAACCGGAACCGGTGCAGGCACTGCTGGAGCGCATGGAGGCGAGCAAGGAGGTCTTCGCGACGCTGGCCGGGCACGCGCTTCCTTCCCTGAGCGCCGTGAGCGGGGCCGGTTTCGTCTACCGGTTCGACGCGTGAACGCCGCCGGCCACGGGGGCACTCCGGCGATCCTGGTCATGGCGAAACCGCCCCGGCCCGGCACGGTCAAGACCCGGCCGCATCCCCTGCTGAGCCCACTGCGCCGCGCCGCACTTCAGGCCGAACTCATCCGCCACACCATGGAACTGGCCACCGCCCACACCCCGCGCACCTACCTCGCCCACGCGCCGGACGACGGCGAAGACGCCATCAGCACGGCGGTGCCGGCCGGCGTCCGGTTGCTCGTCCAGCGCGGTGAAGACCTCGGACAGCGCCTCGCCGCGGCCGTCACCGACGCCTTCGCCGACGGCGGGGGCCCGCTGCTGGGCATCGGCACCGTGGCACCCACCCTCACCGCCGGCCACCTGACCGCCGCCTTCGCCGCCCTGGAACACCATGACGTGGCGCTGGGCCCGGCGCTCGACGGTGGCTACTACCTGATCGGCGTCCGGGCGGCCCGTACCTCGCTCTTCGCCCTCGACCCGGAGGTCTGGAGCACGGGCCGAGTTCTCGCGGCGACCCGCGCCCTCGCCGACGGCGAAGGGCTGAGCGTGGGAATGCTGCGTCCACTGCGGGACCTGGACACCCCCGAGGACGCCGCCGCGCTCCTGACGGATCCGGCGCTGCCCACGCCGATCGCCGCCCTGCTCCAGCCCGGGGAGAGGCCATGACACAGGTGTCCATCATCGTCCCGGTACTGAACGAAGAGGCCACGATCCACAGTGCGGTGAGCCGCCTGTGCCGGGACTTCCCCGACTGCGAGCTGATCGTCGTGGACGGCGGCTCCACCGACGCCACCGTCGAACTCGCCGCTCTGCACGCCACCGTGATCAGCAGTGAGCGCGGTCGGGCCAAGCAGATGAACGAGGGGGCCCGGCACGCGTCCGGTGACATCCTGTGGTTCGTCCACGCCGACACCGTCGTCGATCCCTGCGCTCTGGGCCAGATCCGGGCCGCGCTCGCCGACCCGGCCGTGGTCGGAGGCGGTCTCACTCTCCGCTTCGACCGCCGCACACCCGGCCTGAACTACCTCGCGTGGACATCCAACGCCCGCGCCCGCCGCCTCCACCACATCTTCGGCGACCAGGCCATTTTCATCCGCCGCACTGTCTTCGACGCCCTCGGCGGATTCCCCGACCTGGCCATCATGGAGGACCTGGAGATGTCGCGGCGCCTGCACCGCCGCGGCCGGCTGAGCCTGCTGCCCGCCACCTCGACAGCCTCCTCACGCCGCCTGGTCGCCCCCGGGACCTGGCGCATGATCGCCTTCATGCAGTACCTGAAACTGCTCTACTTCGCCGGCGTCGACCCCGAAGCCATCCGCGCCCGCTACACCGCAGGTCCCCGCCTCTTTTCGAACAGAACCCCGAGAGCGGCAGGAACCAGTCGCACCTGAACGCCCCTTTCGCTTCGCTTCGACACCTTGGAGACCGATCCCATGCGCATCGCAGTCTGCGGAGGGCCCTACGGCAACCCGTACGCCCTCCAGGCGTTCGTCGACGACGCCCGTGCCCGGGGCGCCGAGCGGCTGTTCTGTCTGGGCGACCTCGGCGGCTTCGGCGCCGAGGTCGATTCCCTATGGCCGATCCTCACCGACAACACCGTCGAGTGCGTCGCTGGGAACTACGACGTGGCCATCGCCCGGGGCGACACCGACTGCGGCTGCGGCTACCGCGACGCCAAGGACAACGAGTACGCCCAGCTGATCTACGACCACACGCTCGCCACCACCGGCCGCGACTTCGCCGCTTGGATGGGCACCCTGTCAACCGAGCGCCGGGAGACGATCGACGGCGTCGACGTCCACATGGTCCACGGTTCGACGCTGGCGCTTAACGACTTCTGGTGGGAGTCGCTCCCCGAGGAGCAGCACCGCCCGCGAGCCGAGGCGTCCGGGGCCGACGTCGTGCTGTGCACCCACAGTGGTCTGCCCTGGCAGCGACGCATTGGCGACACCCTCGCCGTCAACGTCGGCGTGCTCGGCAAACCCGCCAACGACGGCCGCCGCGAAGTTTGGTACGCGATGCTCGACCTCTCCGAGGGGCACGTCACCGCCGAGCTGATCCCGCTCGCGTACGACTGGCAGGCGCAGGCCCGCTCGATGCGCGCCGCCGGGCTCCCCGAGATCTTCGCCGAGACCATCGAGACCGGCTGGTGGACCACCTGCCTGGAGATCCTGCCGCCGCGTGAGCGTTCCCGGGGCCGCTACCACCTCTACCGCTCCACCCTGCCCTCCGCCTTTCGCCCGGCGGACGACGGCTGGGGAGAGACCGCGCCCCGGGCCCTTCAGGGCGACCGGCCGGTGGTCCCGCTGTTCGGCACCCCCTACTTCCCATCCCGGCTGTGGATCTACACCAACTTCCACTGCAACCTGGCCTGCGACTACTGCGCGGTCGCCTCCTCCCCGAAGGCGACTCCCCGCACCCTGCCGACCGAAACCTTCCGCGCCCTGGTCGACGAGGCCGTACAGGCCGGATTCACCGAGCTGTATCTCACCGGTGGCGAGCCCTTCCTGCACCCCGACATCGTCGGCCTCCTCGACTACGCCTCCGCCGAGCTGCCCACCGTCGTGATGACCAACGCGATGCTGCTGCGAGGCCGCCGCGCCGCCCGCCTCGCGGACCTGGCCGACCGCAAGCTCACCGTCCAGACGTCCCTGGACGGCGCCACCGCCCACACCCACGACCTCCACCGCGGTTCCGGCTCCTGGCAGCGCACCCTCGACGGCATCCGCCACCTGATCGGCCTGGGACTGCCTCCGCGCGTCGCCCTCACCGAAACCCCGGAGAACACAGACGAGGTCCCCGCGGTCGCCGAGCTGCTGGCCGGACTCGGCCTGCCCGCCGACCACTTCGCCGTACGTCCGCTACTGCGCCGAGGATTCGCCGAGACCGGGGTGGAGATCGGCGAGGACTCCAGCATCCCCGAACTGACCGTCACCGCAGACGGACTGCACTGGCACCCCGCCGGAGCCGACCTCGCCACCAGCCCCGATCTCCATCTCGCGCCCACCGGAACCCCGCTCACCACGGGCAAACAGCTGGTCACCGAGCGGTTCTTCGCCGCCCGCCTCACCGACGGCACCCTGCCCCGCCCCGTCAACTGCGCCATCTGAGACGTACGCGTACTGAAAGGAAGTCCACCATGCAGCGACACGTCGCGATCCTCGGCGCCGGACCCGTCGGCCTCGACGCCGCTCTCGCCTGCGCCGACGCCGGATGGACGTTCACCCTCTACGAAGCCGGGGAGACAGTCGCCGCCCACGTGCGGGCCTGGGGCCATGCCCGCCTCTTCACCCCCTGGGACCTGAACGTCTCGGGCCGGATGCGGACCCACCTGCCGGACGCCCCGACCGGCGACGACTGCCCCACCGGAACCGAACTGGCCACCCGTCTGTTCGACCCGCTCGCCGCACTGCCCGCCCTCGAAGGCCGGATCAGGCTACGCACCCGCGTGGCTGGCATCGCCCGCACCGGCCTGCTCAAACACGAGCACATCGGCACCGACACCCGTGCCGCCGCCCCCTTCGCCCTCCTCCTGGACACCCCCGACGGCGAGGACACCGCCGAGGCGGATCTCGTCCTGGACTGCACCGGCACCTACTCCCACCCCAACACCCTGGGCTCCGGCGGCATCCCCGCCCCCGGCGAACGCGCCCTCGCCGAGCGCATCACCCGTACCCTTCCGGACACCGGCGACCCCGGCCGCTGGGCGGGCACCGTCCTGCTCGTCGGCGCCGGAAAATCCGCCCAGACCGCCGCCCGCGAACTCGCCACCCTGCCCGGCACCCGTATCCAGTGGGCGGTGCGCGGTCCGGCGCCCGACTGGGGCGCCGTACCGGACGACACGCTGCCCGGCCGACAGCACCTCGTGGACATCTCCCGGGCCCTCGCCGACGGCGCCAACGACCGCGTCACCGTCCACACCGGCGCCCACGTTCAGGCCCTGAGCCCCGTCGGCGACCGGGTCCGCGCCTCCCTCACCACCGAGGGCGGCCCGCGTGAGATCGTCTGCGACCACGTCGTGGCGCTGACCGGATACACCGGCGACGCCTCCCTCTACCGGCAGTTGCAGGTCCACGAGTGCTACGCCACCGGCGCCCCGATGAACCTCTCCGCCGCCTTGCTCGGATCCGCGGGCGGGGACTGTCTCGCCCAGCCGTCCGTCGGGATCGAGGCGCTGCGCAATCCCGAGCCGCACTTCTTCATCCTGGGCGCCAAGTCCTACGGCCGCCTCAACACCTTTCTGCTGCGCACTGGTTACGAGCAGATCGCCCAGCTCACTGCCGCGTACGCCGAAGAATCACTGCTGCTACCTGCCGGTACGTAAGCGTGGTCACATACCTTCCCCATGCACTGGTCATAGCGTCGATGAGCGAGGAAGGCACACCCAGACAGAGAGGTCATACATCATGGCAACCACCGCGCAGGTATCGCCGAGAGCCGCCGTCATGCCGTTGTACGCCGCCTGGGGCGCCGCGGCCGGTGTCGTCGGAGGCATCGGCATGGGCGTCTGGATGTCCGGCCTCCCGCGCACGGGCGTCGAAGGTGCCGTGCTCCGCGATCGCGTCACTCATCGCGGCGTACGCCGTCAGCACCACCGGCGAATGCGCCATCTCCGCGTGGATGTCGAGCAGCTTCCCGAACCGCTTCTCCAGCACCCGCAGTGCTTCACAGCTCTGCTCCGGAGCGCTGTCGACCGTATGGACCGAAATCCTGGACATCTACATTGCCTCTATCGACTCACAACTGCCCGAGCGGGCCGTGCGGAAGGGAAACCCGCCGAGGGCGCGGCTACCTTCCACGACCCGCGCTGTGAAACGGAAGCCCGGACCAAGCCCACCGGGTTCCCGTAACAACCCTGGAGCGAAAGGAGTGTGAGCAGCCATGATGCGAGCGATCTTCAACGGTGTCGTCATCGCCGAAACCCCCCGCACCAAGCGCGTGGAAGGCAACGACTACTTCCCGCCCGAGGCCCTTGAACGCGAGTACTTCACCGAAAGCCCGACCAAGTCGCTGTGCCCGTGGAAGGGCGTCGCCCGCTACTGCTCCGTGACCGTTAACGGCGTCACCAACCCGGACGCCGCCTGGTACTACCCGCACCCCAGCCCACTCGCCCGCCGCATCAAGAACCACGTCGCCTTCTGGAACGGCGTCACCATCGAAGGAACCCGAGAGAAGAAGTCGGCGACGCGGAGCCGCTGACCCCCTTCGCGTTCCTCGATCTTGCCGCGGATAGTCCTCGGGATGGTCAGGCCGCCCCGCCTGCCCCCGCCCTCGCCCGCCCCTCATGAAACCCGGCCCGGAACCGCCGACGACAACACGGGCATTGCTGGGCATAGCAACAAGAGCGGAGGGTCGCGGCGTGCGTGGTTCGGGTGCCGGCCCGGCTCGTCGGCCGTGTCGTAGGTGTTCTGGGCGCTCGATGACTTCCCGCAGCCGGACCGGCCCTCGGCCTCAGGCGCCAGCCGAAATGGCCGTCATGCGGGGTGGGGCCGGGGTCGATGTCTTGGTGGATCAGACGGTTCGCTCGCCACCAGGAGCAGTCGTGGCTATGGCAGGGGCAAGGGAGGTTGCTCGTGCTGCTGGCGACGCTGCTCCTGCTGCTTACGCCACCCGTACCGCGTCAGGCCTCGTGGCTTGAACACCGAGAGGCTCGTGATGACGAGCAGTACCACCAGGCCGCCGATGGAGTGGAACAGCGAGCCAGGTAGCTCGCGAGGATCCGCACCGGACGCTGCGGTTTCTGCCAGGGAGCTGATGGTCTGCGTCTCCACCAGCAAGATGGTGGTGGCAAAGAGAGTGAGCAGGAGTTTGGCCAGGACCCAATGGTGCCGGAACAAGCCCCACGGGGTGCCCAGCGAGTTGACCACCCCGACAAGTACCGACGCGAGGGCCAACGGGACGATGACATACCAGGCGGTCACCTCCATCGCCAGGTAGGCGCCACGTACCGTCTCAACATCCTGGCTGGTCACAGCGGCGACATCAAGAGCTATGTAGGCGGCGACCGCGCCGAGCCAGCCGACCGAGGTGGTGACGTGCGTGGTGAGGACGACCTTGCGGAGGCGGGGTGACGTGATCATCGGATGCTCCGCCTGGATGGATCGTGGCCGTCTGCGCCGTTCTCGGACGGCGCGTTCTGGGCTGTGGCGGTGCTGGGCGGTTGATCGGATCCCAGCGCGTGTCGCCCGGGTCCATGCTGTCCGCCAACGCCGGCGATCCGAAGGACCACGAACAGCAGGATCAGGACGCCGATGATGATGGCGGGCCACTTCACCCAGCGGGGCATGCGCGGGGGCGATCCAGGCTCGGGCCCTGCGCCGGTGTCGGGGGTGCGGGGTGGGTCGGCCATGAGATTCCTCCGGTGCGCGTGGTCGGCAAGGTTTTCCTGGGAATCACTTTACGAGACACTTTGTCTCGGTCAAGTCGAGGTGTCGCATCCTGGTCATTGTGTACACTGGGCTGGTGCCGAAGCTGTGGAATGAGACGATTGAGGCGCACCGCCACGCTGTGCGTGAGGCAATCCTGGACGCGACCTGGGCGTTGGTGGCCGAACGCGGACTGCTCTCGGCGACGATGTCGCAGATCGCCGAGAGGGCCGGCATCGGACGCGCGACCTTGTACAAGTACTTCCCCGACGTCGAGGCGATCCTGATCGCGTACCACGATCGTCACGTCGCGGGCCACCTCGAACACCTCGCTGAGCTCCAGGACCAACCCGGTGGCCCCGGCGAGCGCCTTGAAGCGGTACTCGAACGCTATGCGCTCATCTGTCACCACCGCGAGCGTCACGGCACCGAAGAACTCGGGGCACTTCTGCACCGAGGCGAGCACGTCGCCCACATACAGAAGCAACTCATCGACCTGTTCCGAGACTTGCTGACCGAGGTCGCGGCGAGCGGCGGCCTCCGCGACGATGTCACCCCTGACGAACTTGCCACCTACTGCCTGCACGCCCTCACCGCGGCCGGAAGCCTGCCGTCCGAAGCCGCGGTCCGCAGGCTTGTCGCGGTCACTCTTGCCGGGCTGCGTCCCCCGAACTGAACTGCTCCGATGTCACTCGCCGAGGCGACCAGAGCCTCGACGTCCGGCGCGAGTAAGAGCTGGCTGTCGTGCGGCGCGCGTGCGAAGAACCACCGCGGGGCTGGGGCGTCGTACTCGCGCCGCCGCGTACGACGTGCGCTGGCCGCATTCGCTGCCCCGGTTCTCGCGGACCGGTCCCGAGCGGGCGAGGACCCAGAAGCGGCAACGAGGGCTCAACTCCCGGGCCCAGCCCGCCGAACGGTTAGTGGCTGTGGCCCTCTTTCTCCCCCGCGCCAGGTGTTCTCGCGGACGTTGGGGTTTGCGGGGCGGGGGTCGTCGTGGAGTTTTCGTTCTGCCCGTCCCCAGCCGTCGGCTCAGCATGTTCGGCAGGCTCCTCGCTGCCGTGGCTGTGTCCGCCCCCTTCAGGCTGTTCGCTGATGCCGGCGGCGAGCTGGCGCAGCCCCGCGAAGGTGATGAGCGCGGTGACCAGGACGGCCATTCCTACGGGACTGAAGATGCGCCGCCAGGAAGTTTCCGCGTCTCTGAGGACAAAGGCGATGAAGGAGACGGTGATGCCGAGGGGCACGAGTATGGCGGCCCGGTCGGGGAAGTCGTCGAAGTGCTGCAGGCCCCCGCTGAGCATGCCGATACCGAACGAGAGCATCAGCGAGGCGCCGATGATCTGGAGCATGCGCGGTAGGGCGGGGCGGTGGCGCGCGAGGAAAAATTCGTTGAGTACGGTCGCGGCCAGGAAGACCAGCACGCCGCATCCGGCTATTTGTGTGTACCGGGCCGGATCGAGCGGGTGATGTACGACGGCGCCGCTGATGAGTCCCGCACCGACGAAGTAGCCCACGTATCCGAGGTAGCGAGCCAGCAGGGGCGTCTGCCGCCGGAATCGGTGAGACCGCGCTTTGCGCATGGCCGCGCGGCCGGGTCTTGGGGCGGGCTCGTCGGTGACGGTTGCGGGGCGGTCGAGGAGTTGGGGCGAGGACAAGGTCGGCCTTTCTGAGGAGGAGAAGAGGAATGAAGAGGGGCAGGGTTTCCGGACTACTGTCCGTCGAGGACGCGCAGCACCAGGCCGACGGCCGGTTTGGGGCCGAACGAGGTGGATTTGCGGGGCAGCAGGACGCCCGAGCCGGCCATCTGCCGCACGGCGGTCTCGGTCATCGCCGGCAGCAGCACGGCGGTGCCGCTGCCGGGTCCGGCCACGGCGGCGGCTGCTTCGTCCGCGCCATGAACGTGGCGTACGGCGCCGGGAAGATCCTGCACTGACCAGGTATGGGCCAGGAGCAAGTCATCGGTGACGGCGGCCGGCACATCGCGCCACTGTGCCGGGCGTCCGGCGAGCGCCTCGCCCAGTGCGCGCGGATCGGGATCGGTGACCGTCCAGGCTCGCCCACCGCCGGTGAGCACCAATTCCCCGGGCCTCGGCGGGCGAGGCCCGTCGGGCAATGGCCGTACGCGGGCGACTTCGGCGGCAGCCGTGGCGGCCTTCTCCGCTTCGAGGCCAGGGACTATGCGATGGATCGCGGAAAGCCGCAGCGGGTAGGAAGCGGTGTCGACCAGCAGAGCCAGGCAGCTCTGCCAGGGGCTGGGGCCAGGGCCGTACTGGTCGCGGAGGCCCAGACAAGCCGCGTAGCGATGGTGGCCGTCAGCTATGAGGGCTTGCTGCCCGGCCAGTTCCTCGGCGACTACGGCCTGTTCGCCGAGGCTGGTGCAGGTCCAGAGCGTGTGTGTGATCGCCCCGGTCCGGGCGATGGCCACAGGCGGCCGCCGGGTGGCGCGTTCGATGACTTCTGCCGCCGAAGGCACGGTGGAGTGGTAGGTCAGCAGCAGTGGTTCCGGCTGGGCGCGCAAGCCGGCCATGAGTACGGCCCGTTCCTTGACCACTTGTGGCTGAACGGCCTCGTGCGGAAGGACGGTCCTCTCTCCCGTGCGGGGCAGATCCAAGATGCCGATCACGCCTCGTTGCAGAACGCCCTCGGTGCTGTGCTGTTGGTAGATATAGAGGGCGGGGTGGCGATCCCGGACGAGTACGCCACGGAGTAGCCACCGTTCCAGTTCGGTGGCTACGGCCAGTGGATCGCGGGTGTGGAGGAGCCGCGTGATGTGGTGGGGCCGGGACCGGAGGGTCCGGACCCGGGCTGGGCCGATGTCGTCGTACGGCGGGCAGATCATGGCGGAGAGGTCCCCGACACGGTAGGGGGCGTAGCGGACCCCTCGAAAGGGGCGTAGCAGCAAAGGGCTTGGGCCCGGTAGGGCAGGCGTGGGCATCGAACGCTCCTGGGAATGTGAGCACGGCTGGGCGGGGAGGGCGGGCGATGTGAAGTCGCCCGCCCTCCCCGCCACGCGGCCGGTTGGCTCAGACCGTCACGGGCTGGGGTTCGGGCTCGACTGGTGCGAGGCGGCCGGTGCGATGCAGTCCGTAGAGGGCCGCGGCACAGGCCAGGCCGAGCGCCAACAGCACCAACCACGGCAGCGCGGACATGCCCGCCGCCCGGGCGGCGTCAAGTGCCGCGCCGGTGAGCAGGTTTCCGAGGGTGATGCCGATCCCGCAGATGGTGTTGTAGAGCCCGTAGTGGGTGGCGACGAGGCGATCGCCGGAGAGCCGGACGATGGTGTCCATCTCGAACGGGTACGCGATCATCGTGCCCAGCGCGAGCAGCAGCGCGGCGAGCGCCGGAGGGGTGGCCGCCAGCAGCCACAGGCCGATCCCGCCCTTCGGTACGGGAATCGCGGTGGCCGCAAGGAGCGGCAGGAACGCGAGCCCCATGATGGCCAGCCCCCAGGTGAGCGCGCGCCCGGGTTCCATCCGCGCCTTGCACCACGCGGTCACCGTCGTTTGGAGCAGGATCGTGCTCAGCCCGGACACGGCGAAGAGCAGGGCCACCGCCCCGGTACCGAACTGACCGTCGCCGCCCAGGCGTCGTACCTCCAGGGGCAGTGCGAGATAGACCTGGAACGTGAGCACGTACGAGCCGATCATGGCGGCTGAGAAGAGTAGGAACGGCCGGTTGGCCACCACTGAGCGCCATTGGGCCAGCACGCTCTCGCGCTTACCGTTCTCGCGCACTGTCTTGTCGTCGGCATGGCGCGCTGGTAGTGCGCGGATCTGCACGATGCTCAGCAGCGCGAAGATCCCGGCCGAGACCAGGCAGGTGATGCGGAAGTCGACGCCGGTCAACACCATGCCCACCAGTGGGCCGAGCAGGATTCCGGCCTGGTAGAAGACGTTGAACAGGGCGAAGGCCTCCACCCGGCGCTCCCCGGCATCCGCTGCGAGGTAGGCCCGGACCGCCGGGTTGAACAGTGCTCCGGCGAATCCGGTGGCCGCGGAGGCGGCCAGTAGCGCGGGCAGGGAATCCACCAAGGCGAGCGTGGCGAAGCCCAGGGTGCGCAGTACGCATCCGGCGATGATCAGGGGCTTGTAGCCGAACCGGTCGGCCAGCGTCCCGCCGACCAGGAACATTCCCTGCTGGCTGAAGTTCCGTACGCCCAGGACGAATCCAACCAGCCAGCCGGCGAGACCGAGGGTCCCGGACAGATGGGCAGCGAGGTACGGCATGAGCATGTAGAAGCCCAGGTTGATGGTGAACTGGTTCACCATCAACAATTGGACACTGCGCTCGTACGAGCGCACCTGTGCGATCGTGCCCTTCACCGGCTCTCCTCCGTGGCGGCTTCGGCGTCCTCGGCGAGGGTGATCGGGTCGACCACATCGGTGCACCGCGTCCAGCGGGTGACTTCCTTCTCGTTGGGACGGCCCACCACCTCCGGTTCGACGGACGGGGGCGAGTCCAGCAGGCCGTACGCGGCGCAGTAGTCGTCGTCGTACACCGTGCCGAGGTACCGCTGGGGCCCGTCCGGGAAGATCGCGGCGATCCGGGTGTCCGCGGGTTCGGTCCGTGCCAGCCAGCCGGCCACCAGGGCGACCGCGCCCACGCTCCAGCCGCCGGTGGCGTAGTGGGACGTGGCCAGCTGCCGGCAGGTCCACACCGCTTCCGAAGGGGCCACCCAGTGGACCTCGCTGAAGGTGTCGTACGCGACGTTGCGCGGGTAGATGCTCGATCCGAGACCGCGCATCAGCCGGGTCCGGGCGGGCTGCCCGAAGATCGTCGATCCGATGGTGTCGACCCCGATCACCCGCAGCTGCGGGTAGAGCTGACGCAGCACCCGGGACACGCCGGCGGAGTGGCCGCCGGTGCCTACGCTGCACACCAGGACATCGATGTGGCCCAGTTGGGAGGCGAGTTCAAGGGCCAGCGGGGTGTAGGCCGTGGTGTTGTCGGGGTTGTTGTACTGGTCCGGGCACCAGGATCCGGGGTGCTGTTCCAGCAGCTGAGTCACGCGGTCGCGGCGGGCCTGCTGCCAGCCGCCGGTCGGGTGCGGTTCGGAGACGATGTTGACCTGGGCGCCGTAGGCGGTCAGGAGCCGGGTCATCGACCGCTCCAGTCCCGGGTCGGTGACCAGAGTCACCGGGTGCCCGTGGACCATGCCGGCCAGGGCGAGCCCCAACCCGAGGGTGCCGCTGGTCGATTCGATGATCCTGCCGCCTGGGAGCAGCTCGCCACGGGCGCGCGCTCGCTCGACCATGTGCAGGCCGGGGCGGTCCTTGATACCGCCCGGGTTGAAGCCCTCCAGCTTGGCCCAGAACCCGCGTCCGGCCGAGGCGAGCGGCTCGGAGACATGCAGTAGCGGGGTGTTGCCGACCAGGCCGGACAGGCTGTGGGCGGCCTGTGGAGAGCAGCCGAGGCCCGGTCCGGTGTGGGGGGCGGAGGAGTGGGTGGAGACCGTGGAGGTCTGAGGGCGCATGGGTTCGCTTTCAGTCGCTGTACGGGAATGCGGGCAGCTCATCTCGCGTGAAGCACACGAGGGCGAGGCCTATATGAGCCACCGGCAGACCTGGGCGAGAGCTCTCTGTCCGCTCAGCGGCGCGTACGGAGCGGGTGGCACGCGAGTCCTCGGCGGCCGGAACCACGGGGTCGGGAACGCACTTGTCATGGACGCCAAAGGAAGCGCAAGAACCGACTCTCGGTGCGGGGCATCCGTCCGGCTGCGGGCGAGGAGCCGGCAGGACGGGCCATGGTGCGACACCGGAGCGTCGGACGGGACGGCCTCGACCGGCGCGGTCAACGCCTCTCGTACCGCAGGGGAGTGGCTGTCCCCGTACGCCGGAAGGGGGCAGCTGAGCAGCAGGAGCAGGAGTCCGCCCAGGACGATCCCCAGTCGGCGGCGCAGCCGCAGGGACCGTGCGATCGCCGTTGCTGACACCCGGGTATTCACATATGCGGAAATGGAGGTGGGCTGCCGCGAGGGCAGAGCGGAAGAAGGGGTGTGCGTCACAGTGCTCCGTACGGAGCCGCATGGCCGGAGACCCGGTAAAGGCGGCAGGCAGGGGTCAGTCGGACGACAGGAAGATGCCGAGGATGAGCCGCTTGCCCTTTATCGCGGGACTACAAGAGCAGGAAGTGCGGCTAAAAGGGCACCCGGAACTGGTCGCGCCTGGCCGGCGGCAGAAAGGCCGGACTGAGGTGCGCTCGAATCGGCGGCGACCAGTTCGAAAGGGTCGGTCTAGATCCGCAGGATTGCCGGATCTCTCCGTGTGGCAGAGGTCGAACCGGCCTCTGTCGACCAATCGACGGCGAGGGTGCGGACGTGCGTGAGCCGCGAGAAGTCGAGGGGCTTCGCACAAGGAGCGGGCAGGTCAGCGCCCTGCTGGGGCTGGCCGGACACACAGCTCTCTGCCGCGTGTTCCGCCTCGCCGCCGCCGTGGTGGGCGGGTGCAACTTCGTGGTCGGCGTGCGGGCTCGACGCCATCGCCGTCGTGGTGGTGCCGCCGGGGGAGCCATGGGCTGCGGCGCTCTCGGCGCTCACGCCGTGCGTATACAGCAGCCCTAGAAGGAGCGCGGCCAGCCAGAACACCTGTAGCGGGCCCGCCACGTGAGAGCGGGCCCGGAACAGGCGCGAAGTCCGGAGGGCCGTAACCATGCCGTGATCGTAGCCTCATCACAGGCGTATTGCGCAATCAACTCGATTGAACACTGTGTGAATTGGCCAATATGAGGGATTCGGAGACGCGGGCGTGCAGGGCCGAAGGGCTGGCGCCAGGGGAAGCGCATGGCTCCAGTGGCATTTTGAGTGGAATCTGCCGGGGCTATTTGTTCAACGGGTATGTGGTGACGTCAGATGCGGACGCCCCACATGAAGGGCATGCCACTTCGTGCGATCGACTCGTAGCGAACCTGGGCGCCAGGCTTGGGCGCGTGAAGTATCTGGCCGTTGCCGGCGTAGAACCCGACGTGGCTCAGGTCGCCGCGCATGATGATGAGATCGCCGGGCTTGAGGTCGCCCAGGGAGTTGATCCGGGTTCCGGCGTTGGCCTGTGCCTGGGAGGTACGGGGTATGGAGACGCCGGTCTGCTTGAACGCCCAGGACGTCAGGCCGGAGCAGTCGAAGGAGCCCGGCCCCGTCGCGCCCCATACGTAGGGCATGCCAACGCGGCTCTTGGCGGCGGCAAAGGCTGCGGCGGCCCGCTGAGACGCACTGGCCTCGTTGCCCAGATCCGTGCGGGGGGTGGCGCGGTTCGCGCGTTCCTCCTCTGCGGCGATCTTCGCTTTCTCAGCGGCGGAGAGCGTGTTGAGGAGCTTCTGGGCTGCGGCCAGCTTGCCCTGGATTTGCTTCTTCTTGCTTCCCAAGCCGCCGCGGATGTCCTGCAGGTCCTCCAGCATCTTGGAAGCCTGTGTGCGCTGTTGGGCCAGCTCTCGTTGCTGCGATTGGAATTGCCGGAGAACGGTCATCTCGCGGTCGCTGACCCGGTCCGTGAGGGCTGCCTGTTCCAGAAAGGCGTCCGGATCTGAGGAGAGGAGCAACTGCACAGAGGGGTCCATACCGCCGTTGCGGTACTGGGCCGCGGCGATCGCACCCACGCGATTGCGCAGCTCGTTGAGGCCTACCTGCTTGCGGGCCGCGGTGTCCTGCAGAGCGGCGACCTTCTTCTGCAGCGCGTCGGCCTTCTCCTTCGCGCCGTTGTACTTCTCGGTCGATTGGGTGGCCTGCTCATAGAGGCGATCGACCTGGGCCTTTACGCCCTTCTGCGTCGGGTCGGGGACGGGGTCGGCTGAAGCGGGTTGAGCCGACAGTGCGACGGCGGCTACGGCGGTGGCCGTGAGCACGGTGGCGTAGGTCTGTCGGGGTGGCTTGGGACGGCGGTGGGACGCCACGATGGGGCCAGCTCCTTCATTCTCGGCCGCCTTCCCAGAGCCGTGTTGGCATTTCTGGCGTAGTTCAGGCGTTGCGGACACGGACGGCTCCCTCCGAGGCGCCGGGGCCTGGCTGGCTCTGGCGTGAGGAGAACCGCGTGAATACTAAGCAGTTTAACGTTCGATTCCAAGTGATGCCGCTCACCCACGAAGAGACACATCGCTCCGGTGCGGACCGGCGGTGACGGCATGAAGAGCGCGGGTATCACTGCTCCGAGAGGTGATTTCGTCCATGAGCAATCCTCCGGAGTCCCTCGGCGGCTCACATCGACGCAAGATCCGGTTCAGGCTCCGCGCAGGCAGCCGCAGGCAGCCGCAGGCAGCCGCAGGCAGCCGCGGACAGATGTGCGCCTCGGCGCGCGGGGCCGTGCTCATGGGCGCAGGGCCGCGCCGGGCCAACTGCGATCCCGGCGCGGCCCGTCCGGCCGTTCAGTGCCCGCTGCTCGACTCGACGGCGAGGCGCTTGCTGAAAGTCTTTCCGCCGTCCTTCGACTCGTAGACGCCGTCTTGGGTGGCTGCCAGAAGCCGCTGGGCGTCGACGGCGGTGAATGCCTGGGGCCCGCCGCCCGGGACGGTGGATGTCTTGACCCAGTTGGTCCCGCCGTCCGAGCTGCGGTGCAGCCCGCCCGCCGTGTCGATGCCGTACAGCGCGTCCTTCGCCGCCCAGGACACGAAGGCCATGACCGGCTGCTTGCCGGTGGCGAAAGTCTTGCCGCCGTCGGTGCTCCTGGCGATACCCTCGGCGGTGGTGGCCAGGACTACGTCCGGGGCGTCGGGACTGACCGCGATGTCCAGGGCCTGCAGCTTGGCACGGTCGTCCCAGCTGGCACCGTCCTTGCTGACGCGCAGCATGCCGTTGGTGCTGTCGTAGCCGTAGATGGTGTCGTGCGCGTACTCCAGGGCGTGGAAGTCGACCTCGCCCGCGAGGGATTTGGTCTTCCAGGTCTTGCCGGCGTCGGTGCTCTCGATCAGCCCGCGGTTGCCGGGTCCGTCGCTTCCGGGCGCGGGGTGGCCGCTGGCCAGGAAGGTCTTCGCCTTGGCCACGGTGAAGCCCATGAAGTCGTCCTTGCTATCACCGACCAGCTGCGGCTTCTCGTGCTTGTCCGGAGTGAACACCCCCTCGTGGGTGGCGACGTAGAGCTTCTTCTCTACGGGGTCGATGCCGAGCCCGTGGATGTGGCTGATGGCCGTCGGGCCGGACCCGCCCTCCGCGCTGTCGCCGTTGCCGGAGCAGGCGGCGAGGGTGAGAGCGAGAGCCGCCGAAGCGGCGAGGGCAAAGTACTGCTTCTTCATGCGGTCCTCATCGGGTGCGTGCATACCCGGAGTGACGCGTCCGTGACGGTCGTCGCGCCAGGTGGGAGGGTGCGGGCCCGGTGCGGGCCTTCCCGTGGGAAGGCCCGCACCGGGGTGCGCGGGGCGGCGGTCAGAGCCGGTCGAGGATCTTGTTGAGCTGCCCGACTTCGGCGGTCTGCGTCTTGACGATCTCGCCGGCGAGCTTCTTGGCCGTCGCGTTGCTGCCGTTCTTCTGCTCGCCCTCGGCCATGGTGATCGCGCCGGTGTGGT
The DNA here is from genome assembly GCF_051131715.1 of Streptomyces sp. A5-4. NCBI lineage: Bacteria > Bacillati > Actinomycetota > Actinomycetes > Kitasatosporales > Streptomycetaceae > Streptomyces > Streptomyces sp. A5-4. Next base: position 4,675,736 of record NZ_CP178591.1, read on the forward strand.
GCTCGATCATCATCTGCGCGAACTTCTTGTCGAAGTCCGTGCCCTTGGAGGCCGTGAGGTCCTTCATGTCCTTCTCGGACATCATCCCGTCCATGCCACCCGAGCCGTGGTCCATGCCCGGCATGCTTTCGTCGGCGGCCCCTGGCTTGTCCCAGGCCTTGAGCCAGGACTGCATGGTCTTGATCTCCGGGTCCTGGGCCTTCTCGATCGCCCCGGCCAGGGTCTTGACCTCCGCGTCGGAGGCACGGCCGTCGGCCAGCTGGGCCATCTCCACGGCCTGCTGGTGGTGCGGGATCATCCCCTGGGCGAATATGACGTCCGCGTCGTTGAACGCGCCCGGCGCGGGATTTGCCCCGGCCTCCTGCGAGGCTGTGGGGGAGGCGCTCTTGCTCCCTTGGTCCATGCCGTTCATGTCGTCGTCGCTTCCGCAGGCGGAGAGCAGAAGGGCCCCCGCGGCGACGATGCCCACGGCCGCAAGGCGGCGGTGCGGCGGTCGGCGGAGGGCGCGCTTGATGGAGCTCATGGTCGATACACCTCATGTGTCGGTTCTGCGGATCTGTTGGCGTACGCGGCTTCGCGGGCAGCGCACAGTGCGCGCCCGGCGAGGACGGTCCGGCCTATATCCGCAGGATCGACAGCTGGGTGAGATCGGGTTTGCGCGGCGGAGGATTGGGCCGCAGCATGACGACGGCCTCGGCGAGAACGCTCACCAGCCACCCTGGCCGCCGTAGAAGCGCAGCCCGCAACAGGGCGGCGAGTGCCCAGGCAGTGAGCACTGCCACGCACAGCGAGGCCATGTCCATGTTCATGACCGGCCCGGTCGCGGACGACGAGCTGACCGCTGTCATGTCGGGGGCGGCAGTCGGAGCCGCGAGATCTTCCATGGGGGCGTGCGGCTGGGGCGCCGCGCTCATAGCGGAGGCGTGCGCCGCCGTGCTCGTGCCGGATCCTTCGTCGGGGTGGCCGGTCGTATGCATGATGAACACGCCGAGCGCGAGCACGACGACCAGCAGGAGGTGCCCCAGGGCACCACCCGCTCGTACACGCCTGCTCGTGCTCACAGCTGACCTCCACCGTCGACAGTACCCAAGAGGAGCGGAGCCCGCCCCCGGGACCTCGCAACGATACTTCTACTAAGCTGCTTGGCATTATCCGATACGGCAGAGAGGGGGCGCATGCGCATCTGGACGCCACGTCAGTGGACAGTGGCAGTGGCCGTGGCTCTCGTCGCTGGCGTCGCGATCGGCGTACCAACCGGAGTCGCCCCCAGTCCGTACTACAGCCGGATGACGCCGGTGCTGTGGTGGAACTATCCGGTGTGGGCGGCCTCGGCGTTGCTGATGGGCCTCCTTGCCGCGACGTATGCGGGGGGAGCGACCCCTGATGCTTCCGGCCCCCGGGGCAGACGGGCATTGTTCGCGGGTCTGCTCTCCGCCTTCGCGGTGGGCTGTCCGATCTGCAACAAACTGGTGGTGCTGGCGCTCGGTGTCAGCGGAGCCCTGTCGTACTGGGCGCCGGCCCAGCCGCTCCTCGCCGTCGCCTCGCTGGCGCTTCTGGCGCACGCGCTCGTACGGCGGCTGCGTACCGCCGCCGCATGCCCCGCGCCGAGCAGCCCTGATCCGGGTGGAACCGAAGACTACGATGAAGGGTCACTGGTACCGGAGGCTTTGCATTCCGGGAGCGAAAGGAGCGGTCGTGCGTCAGCTGGGTGAGCTCGAGGCGGAGATCATGCACCGCCTGTGGGCCTGGGGGCGGCCGGCGACGGCGCGCGACGTGCTGACCGACCTCAACAAGAAGCGCCCCATTGCCTACAGCACGGTCAAGACCGTGGCCGACATCCTGTACGGCAAGGGCATGCTCCGGCGCGAGAAGGAGGGCAGGGCTTGGATTTACGAGCCCACCTGCACGCGTCAGCAGTACACGGCGGCGCTCATGCAGGAGGCCCTCGGGAGCAATCCGGACCCGGCCGGAGCCCTGGTCAGTTTTGTCGAGCAGATGTCGCCGGACGAGGCCGACTCCCTGCGCGCGGCCCTGCGGACGGCGAAGAGGCGGAGCGACGCGTGATCACAGCGGTGGTGCTGGCCGGATACGCCATCCTGGTGGGCGCCGCGGCGCCGTACGCGTTGTCGCGGGCGCGGTGGGCCCACCGCGCCCCGATCGTCGGGGTCCTTGCCTGGCTGGGGCTGATGGTGACGTTCGTCGTGTCCACTGCGCTGGCGCTCTACCACCTGGTCCTGACCGAGGAGCATGTGCACGACGGCATCGTCGGCCTGCTCAGCGTATGCGGCCTGGCCACGGGCGACCCGGCGGGCGGCTCAACGCCCACTCTCGGTGACGCTGCGGGTCTCCTGGCCCCGGCGGCGATCGTGCTGCTCCCCGTGGGCTGGCTGGTGCGCACGGCCTGGCGGACCCGTCGGGCCCGGCGGCGCCACCTGGACTTGCTCACCCTGGTCGGAACTCCGGCTCCGGAGTACGGCGCCACTGTGGTGGAGCACGGTGTACCAGCCGTCTACTGCCTTCCGGGTCGCTCCTGCCGCATTGTGGTGACCCGAGGCGCGCTGGACGTCCTGTCCGATGAGCAACTGCGCGCCGTGTTGGAACACGAGCGTTCCCACATCGCGGGTCGTCACGATGTGCTCCATGTGGTGACAGAGGCGTTCGCTCGCGCCTTCCCCGGCCTGCCGCTCGCCCGGCAGGCCAAGGAGCAGATCACCCTGCTGCTGGAGATGGTCGCGGACGACCGGGCGCTGCGTTTCCATCCCCGTGAGGTGCTGGCGACGGCCATGTGCGAGGTCGCGGACGCCCGTGCCCCGCAGGCGGCGATGGGTGCGGGCGGCCCCGGGTCTCTCATCCGGTTGCACAGGGTCCTCACTCCGCACGACAGGCCCCACCGCGCGACGTGGCTCGGCGTTGTGACGGCCTCGGTCGCGGCGCCGCTGCTGCCACTGCTCGTCGCCTGCGGGCCGACGGTCTGAATCCTTCGCGCCCGGTGGCAGGACGGGAACACGCCTCACCGGGAGGCCTCCCACCTTCCTGGGTGACGGGATCGTGATCATCCGCGCGTGCCGCGCACCGCCCGGCACGGGCGCAGGGGTGTCGTCCACCCGTGGAGCGCAGTCGGTGTTCCACCGCTGACTACTGTCCATGAACCCGGAGTTGGCTACACGGGGAATTCGAGCCGGCCGCTGTCACCGTGCCTGGTTGCATTCATCCCACTCCAGCGCCGACCGCTTCCCGTCTGGTCCCTACCTGCGCCGCAGGCCAGAACGTCCTGACCTTCCCCGAACCCCCCGGACGAACATTGAGAAAGCGCGTTGGGCCGCAACGCGAGTCACTGAGCCTTGATGCGTGAGCGATGCGTGAGCGGCCGTGCCGGCACGACGCGCTCAGATCTGGACCGGACTTCAAGAAAGGTCTCCGACCATGACTTCCCGGACGGGCCGCCCTCTTATGCGCCGTCGGGCTGATCGAGGCTGTCATCCTCTTCTCGGTTGAGCGTCTCCGCCGCGACCGTCTCTGAGATTGCAGTTTTGCCAGGATCCTCTATCTGGCGAAACTGCCCAGTATTCAGCGGTGTATCCGCTATGGTCGGCTTCCTTCATCGCGTTCCTTGGGGGGAACCATGCCGTACAACCAGCCGTCACAGCAGCCGCCTTGGGGGCAGCCGCCGTCCTCCGGGGGGCCCGGACCGTACACGCCTCCGGCTCCGCAGCCGGAGCGGCCGAAGTGGGCACGTAAGCGGATATTGATCCCGGCCGCGTTCATGGTGTTCTTCATCGGCATCGTCGCCGGGCCCGGCAGTGAGACGAAGGCCGACGCCGCAGCCGGCGAGAAGGCGGCGCCTGCTGCGACCGTGACCGCGACGGTCACCGCCTCTGCGGAGCCGGCCGCCACGGAGACGGTGACGGTGACGGCCAAGCCGGAGCCTGTCCCGACCGTGACGAAGACGAAGACGAAGACCGTGCGTGTCACGGTTGCCCCGGCTGCGGGCAGCAGCGACGACGGGGAAGAGTCGGGCGGTTCGGCCTCCTACGCGAACTGCACCGAGGTGCGCGCCGCCGGCGCCGCTCCGATTCGCACGGGGGAGCCGGGTTACGGCAGGCATCTGGACCGTGACGGTGACGGCGTCGCCTGCGAATAGCACTGCTGCCCCCGGTGGGGCGCGAAGTCCGGGCGCTGTTGGTGCGTGCAGTCGCATCGCGGGACGTGAAGCCGCCGGACGTGAGGCCGCGCCTCATCCCCCCACTTCCCGGAAGGCCTCCCCGAGTGCTTCCAGGCTGTGGCCCAGGTCCGTGCAGTTCACCGAGGCGTAGCTGACCACCAGGGCCGGAGGGCGGGTCGTGTCCGCCAAGGTGTAGAAACGGCCGCCGCGGACCAGGACCGAGCGGGTGCGGGCCGCGCGGACCAGGGCCTGTTCGTCCATGTGGGGCGGGAGTTGGAGGTAGGCCTGGAGGCCGCTGTCGCGGCCCAGGAGCTGGGTGCCAGGGAGGTGGGCGGCGGACTGGCGGCGGATAATTCCTCGGCGTTTGTGGAATTCCGTGCGCATCTTGCGCTGGTGGCGGTCGAGGGCGCCGGTGTCTATGAAGCGGGCCAGGGAGAGCTGTTCGATGCCCGAGCAGCCGATGTCCCAGCCCGCCCGCACGTGCTCGATCGACGCCATCAGCTCCGAGGGCGCGGCCAGCCAGCCCAGGCGCAGGGCGGGGGCGAGGATCTTGCTCGCGCTGCCGGCGTAGACCACCCGGTCGGGGGCCAGGCTCTGGAGGGCGGGTACGCGGTCGGAGCGGTGCAGGAAGGCGCTGTCGAAGTCGTCCTCCAGGACGTAGCCGTCCAACGTGCGGGCCCAGGCGATGAGGCGCTCGCGGCGGGCCGGGCTGAGGCGGGCGCCGGTCGGGAAGTGGTTGCCCGGGGTCATGAGTACGGCGCGTACGCCGCTGCGTTCCAGGACGTCCACGCGCAGCCCGTCCTGGTCGACGGGTATGCCCACCGGGTGCAGGCCCGAGCTGGTGATGAATTCGCGTTCGCCCGGGTGGCCCGGGTCCTCCACGGCCAGGGAACGGTGGCCCCGGTCGATGAGGACCTTGCACATCAGCGCCAGGCCCTGGGCGAAGCCGGCGGTGAGCATGAGGTCCTCGGGCCGGGTCCGTACGCCGCGGACCCGACCGAGGTAGCCGGTCAGTACGTGCCGGGCCAGGGGCACGCCGGAGGGCGGGGCGTAGCTGAGCTCCTGGCGGCCCGCGTCGTTGACCACGGCCGTGACGCAGCGGATCCAGTCCTGGCGGGGGAAGGCCGCGATGTCCGAAGTGCCGGTACGCAGGTCCCACATCGCCTCGGTGGCCTCGCGGTCGCGGTCCGGCGACACGAGGGTGGGGACCGCCTGGGAGGTGGGTGGCTCCGAGACCGTGGTGCCCGAGCCGTGTTTCGTGAGGAGGTATCCCTCGGCGGCGAGCTGTTCGTACGCCTCGACGACGACGCTGCGGGACACTCCCAGGTCATGCGCCAGTTGGCGGGTGGAGGGGATGCGGGTGCCCGGCCGCAGGGAGCCGTTCTCGACCAATCGGCGCAGCGAGTTGCGTACTTGTACAGCCAGCGGGAGCCTTGATTCGCGGTCCACGGTGAGGGCGAGCTGCCACGACAAGTGGTCTTCTCTCTGACTGTCGAAGTGGTATGGCCAGGCATTCTGACATCTGATGAAGTCGTTTCGCACACACATTTGCCGTCCCGGGGGGAACTGGGGCGGTCGGGGGGTGGCACGGGGGGAAGGGACCGGTGAATGCCGGTCATGCGTGACATGCGATGTCGAGCCCATGGCTCGCCGCGGACGTGTTCGACCAATCCTCCGAGCCCCAATGGTCTGTTGGACCAGAAAGGCTCTTGCTGTGTCTTTGTTGTCGGAATTGACCATGCCCGGATCCGGCGTGCCGGGTCCGGATCGGCCGGTCGGGGAAGCCGCGTCCGCGGGGAGCGTACGGGTCCGGGTGGTCTCCACCGAGCTGCCGCCCACCGATCCGCTCCAGCTGTACGAAGCCCTGGTCCGTACGCGGGAGCAGGACGATGTCTACCTGTTCGAGAGCCTGGACGGGCCCGATCAGGACCGGCACTACGCCGCGGTCGGATACGGGCGGCTGGCCGAGCTGCGCGTCTTCGCCGACCGGGTCGAGCTGGTGGCTGCCGGGGAGCTGGGGGTGTCGCTGACCGCTGCGCTCTCGGCGGCGGTCGGCGCCGCGCGCAGTGAGCGGGGCGACGTACGGCAGTGGGCGGCCCGCGATTCCGGGGGCGTGTGGCGCATGCTGCGCGCGATGCAGGCCGCCTTCGTGTTGGACACCGAAGTGCCCACCTCCACCTTCGCCTTCGGGTTCCTGACCACGCTGTCGTACGAGGCGGCCTGGATCATGGAGGAGCTCCCCGACCAGCAGGTGGAGTCGGAGCAGCCGCGCTGCACGCTCACCCTGTTCCGGGACACGGTCTGGTACGACGTACGTGAGGGCGGCGTGCGCCATCTCTCGGCGCATGGCAGCCAGTTGCCCCGGGAGAGCGGGCAGCCCCTGTGGGAGATCCTGGACGAGATGAAGGGCCGGGCCGGGGCGGACGCGACTGCGATCGTGCCCGAGGCGCCCGCGCCGCTGTCCGTGCGGGACAACGTGGACCAGGAGACGTTCGTCGCCCGCGCCGAGCGGTGCCTGGGCCATATCGGAGTGGGTGACAGCTACCAGATCCAGATCGGTCACCGTATCGACGTCGAGACGGAGTTGACCCCGCTCCAGGTCTACCAGCGGCTGCGCCACCGCAACCCGTCGCCCTATATGTATCTGGTTCCGTGGGCCGGCCGGACGGTGATCGGCGCCAGCCCCGAGCTGTTCGTACGGATCCAGGACGGCAACATCTCGATGCGGCCCATCGCGGGCACCGCGCCGCGCGCCGTCGATCCGGCCGACGACGCACGCCTGGTGGCCGGGCTGCGGGAGAGCGCCAAGGAGCAGGCCGAGCATGTGATGCTCGTCGACCTGTGCCGCAACGACATCGGGCGGGTGTGCGTACCGGGCACCCTGAGCGTCGACTCGATGATGGAGGTCGAACCCTTCGCGTACGTCCACCACCTGGTCTCAACCGTGTCGGGCCGGGTCAGGGACGGCACGGACGTCTGGGCGTCGATCTGCGCGACCTTCCCCGCCGGGACCATGACCGGGGCGCCAAAGCTGCGCGCGATGGAGATCATCAGCGAGATCGAGGACAGCCCCCGGGGCATCTACGCCGGGGCCCTGGGCCTGATCGACGTGCGCGGGTTCACGGTGCTCGCCCTGTGCATCCGTACCGCCGTGCACGACGGGCAGCGGTACAGCACGCAGGCGTCGGCAGGGGTGGTCGCCGACTCGGTGCCCGCCGACGAATGGCGCGAGACGCTGGCCAAAATGAGCGCCACGTACTGGGCGCTGACCGGTGAGGAGCTGTTGAAGTGAAGGTCCTGCTCGTCGACGCGTACGACAGTTTCAGCCACATCATCGACCAGTACCTGCTCACGCTGGGCGCCGAGACCGAGGTGGTGCGCTCGCGCACCCGCACGGTGGAGCAGCTGGTGGACTCCGCGCCCGACGCCGTGGTCCTGGGCCCCGGCCCCGGGCACCCCGCCGACTCGGGACACGTCGAGCTGGTGCACGCCTTCGCCGGGCGGGTGCCGCTGCTCGGTGTCTGCCTCGGGCATCAGGCCATCGGCCTCGCGTACGGGGCGCAGGTCGGCGTCGCCAAGCATCTGATGCACGGCAAGACGAGCCCGGTCGAGCACGACGGGCAGGGGGTCTTCGTGGGCGCCGCGTCCCCGCTGACCGTGACCCGCTACCACTCGCTGATCGTCACCGGGCCGCCGCCGGAGCTCGCGGTGACGGCGACCTCGCTCGACGACGGCTATGTGATGGGGCTGCGGCACCGGACGCTCGACGTCGAGGGGGTGCAGTTCCATCCGGAGAGCGTGACGACCGACGACGGAATGCGGCTCTTCGGGAACTTCCTGACGGGGGTCCGCGACGCGCGCCCCACGGTTGGAGCAGCGGCGCCGGCTCACTGAACGGGCCGCCGGGGGCGGGGACGGGGACGCAGGTCAGGTATGGATTCGGGGGAATCAAATGCGGGAAAATGAACGGCCGTTGGCTGTGGTGACCGGGGCCGCGGGAGGCATCGGCCGAGCCGTCACGGCCGAGCTCGCCCAGGCCGGGCACCGCGTGCTGGCCGTCGACGTCAAGGACGACGCCGACCCGGCCGCGCACGCCGTGCTCACCGCCGACCTCGGGGTACCGGCTGCCGCCGATGAGCTGTTCCAGCTGATCGAGGAGCGGTACGGGCTGCCTTCGGTCCTGGTCAACAACGCCGGGATCTACGAGGCCAGGGATTTCCTGGACTACGACGCGGAGAGCTACCACCGGGTCTTCGGCATCAACGCCGGTGCCGCCTTCTTCTGTACGCAGACGCTGGCCCGTCGCCTCATCGCCGCCGGGCGGCCCGGCAGTGTCGTCAACGTCGCCTCCATCAGCGGCCGGAGCGGCAGCCCCGACACGGCGTACGGGGCGTCCAAGGGCGCCGTGATCGCGTTGACCCGAAGCCTTGGGCGGTCGCTCGCGCCGCACCGGATCCGGGTCAACGCCGTCGCACCCGGCCTGATCGACACCCCGATGGCCGCACGCATCCCCGCCGACCGGGTGGCCGACTACCGCGACCGGATCCCGCAGGCGCGGTTCGGCGAGGCCGCCGAGGTGGCCTCCGCCGTGTGCTACCTCGCGGGCCCCGGCGCGAGCTATGTCACCGCGAGCGTGCTCGACGTCAACGGCGGCCTGCACTGACGCAGCCGTCCCGGCACGGCGTCGGGCATCACGGCGCAGTGGCGTCACGGTGCGACGACGACGTTCCGGTACGGGCCCGAGCCGCCATCCACCCACTCAACGACTTCACGCGCGCCGCGGCTTCGTGCCGTCCCGCCCCGCGCGCTTTCCATCCCGAGAGGACTTCTCGCCCATGTGGCTGCCCACACACGGCCCCGCGGCCGACTTCGCCGCGCGGTATCTCGAACTCCACCAGGCCTTCTACGACCGCACCCTGACCGAGGAGGCGCTGGACGACTGGCGCGCCCGCCAGTTGCGTACCGTGCTCGACCAGGTCAGTACCGGTTCGCCCTTCTACGCCCGGCACTTGAAGGACGTGGATCTGGGCGCGGTGACACCGGACAGTCTTGAAGCACTGCCCTTCACCACCAAGGCCCAGCTGCGTGCGGAGATGCTTGACGTCCTGAGCCGGCCGCTCACCGATGCGCTCTTCTTCTACGAGACCACCGGCACCACCGGCGCGGCGACGCCGTGCCCCCGCGACGGACGCGAGATCGTCGCGAGCAACGCCCACATCACCGAGTCCTGGTCATCCATCTTCCGCCACCACTTCGGTGAACACGCCCCGCGCATCGGCCTGATGGGCCCCACGGAGGTGCACTCCTTCGGCGACACGCTCGGGGACATCGCCCGCAACGTCGGATCGCTGAACGCCAAGATCTGGCCGTACTCCCCGGTCATCGGCTTCGACAAGGCCCTCCAGCTGATGAAGGAGCTGGAGCTGGAGGTGATCTGCTGCACCCCCGGCGTCGCCCTCACCCTCGCCAAGGCCGCCGAGCACTACGGGTACGACCTGCGCCGTGACTTCTCCGTGAAGCTGCTGCTGGTCACCGGCGAGATGTGCACCCCGGCGTTGGCGCACAACCTGGAGACGGTCTGGGGCGCGGACGTCTACAACATCCTGTACGGATCGCAGGAGGCCTTCGTCGTGGCGACGGCCTGCCGCAACAAGCGCATGCACCTGTCGCAGACCAACTACCTCGTCGAGGTGGTCGACCCGGAGACCGGCGAGTTCCACGGGCCGCGTGGCAGCGGCGAGTTGACGGTGACCATGCTGGTCGACGGCGTGAAGCCGCTGATCCGTTACCGCACCGGAGACGCCGTGGTGATCGAGGCGTCGGACTGCGACTGCGAGATGCCGGGTGATCTCGTACGTATCGTCGGGCGCACCCTGGACCGGCTGGAACTCGGCGGGCAGCGGTTCACCGCCGGGCAGATCGAGACGGCCGTCATGACCGGGGTCACGGGATCCGCCGGGTACCAGGTCGTGATCGAACACGACGACGCGGGACAGGACCGGCTCACCGTCCGCCTCGAACTGCTCAAGGGGCTGGTCGAGGACGCCGCCGCGCTCGCCGACGCCGTACGGACCGGGGCCGGGGAAGCACTCGGGGTGCCCGTCACGGTCGAGCTCAGCGACGGGCTCGACCCCATCGTCAGCACCGGCGCCTTCGTCAGCTGGAAGGCCGCCCGCATCGTGGACCGGCGCAGTACCCCCGACCACGAGACCGAAGTGGCCCGGAAGATGGCGGCGAACCGTGGCTATGAGCGCTGACACCGCGGCCCTGCCGGGGCCGCTCGCCGAGGAGTACACCGCGCGCTGGAGTGATCTGACCGGACGCTGGGCCGAGCAGCCCGGCACCACCCTGGGCACACTCGGACCGGACGGCACCTCCAGCCAGCTGGCCGCCCGGTTCCTGGCGCAGCAGCACGGCCTGTCCGTCGAGCTCTTCGACACCTTCGACGAGGTGCTCGCCCAACTCGTCGACCGCAAGGTCGACTTCGCGCTGGTGCCGAGCGCCTACCAGGGGCTGACCCGCTTCCACTGGCACCGCGACCTGCGGCTCCAGGCGTTCTTCCCGCAGGCCACCCCGGAGTACGGGATCGCGGCCCCGGCCGCGCCCGGAGCGGCGACGGGCGACGGGCCGGTCACCGTCGCGGCCATGTGGGAGGTCCGCCGGATCTACGCCGAGGTGGTGCCCGCCGCGCTGCGCGACCGCGAGGTGCGCTGGGTCGACGCGGCGTCCACCCAGCACGCCGCCGAGATCGTGGCGGCGGGCGGCGCGGAACTCGCGGTCACCAATGCCCCCGGGGTGCGGCTCCACGGCCTGCGCTGGGTCGCCACCCGGCCGGGCGCGGAGATCCTCTGGACCCTGTTCGGGCACGCGGAGGTCGCCGAACTGCCCATCCCCGCCTGATCGTTCCCGCCCGTATTCGGCCGCGCAACGTCCGCATCAGGCCGTCCAACACTGGAGATTCCCGACGTGTCCCGCAGAACCCTGCTCCACCGCGCCACGGTCCAGGAGGGCCTGGGCAAGGCCTCCCTGCCGCGCCACAGCGTGCTGATCGACGGCGACCGCATCGAGGCGGTCATGCCCGACGACCTGGCGCCGGTGCACGCGCCCGATGTCGACGTCCTCGACCTCGCGGGGCGCACCGTCATGCCCGGCATGACGCTCGGGCACACCCACATCGCCTACCTCAACGTCCTCGACGGCCGGGAGATGCTGTTCAAGCACTCCATTCCCGAGGTGACACTCGCCGCCGCCGAGAACACCACCAACCTGCTCGGCCTCGGCTACACCGGCTTCGTCGGCGCGGGCTCGGTCGCCGGCATCGACATGGCTCTGCGCCGCGCCGTCGACTCCGGCCGGCTGCTCGGCCCCCGGATCACCCCGTGCAGCCGGGACCTCATGGTGTCCGGGCCGCCCGAGCGGCGTAACCCGGAGGTCAAGAAGCGCATCCCCACGGACCTGATGCGGCTGGCCGACACCCCCGAGGAGATGGCCGAGTACGTCGCCGGGGAGATCGCCCAGGGCGCGGAGATCGTCAAGGTTTTCTCCTCCGGCGACGACACCTTCCCCAACGGCCGTTCACACGAACTGCTCTTCACCGCCAAGGAGTTGGTGATCGCCGCCCGCACCGCGCACGAGCACGGCGCCCGGGTGCGGGCCCACTCACGCGGCCTCGCCGGTATCCGCAACGCCATCGCCGCCGGAGTCGACGTCATCGACCACGCGACGTACGCCGACGACGCGGCGCTCGACGCCATCGCCGAACGCGGGATCTTCGTCGTACCGAGCCTCTACCAACCGCACATGCTGCTCACCACCGGCGGCGACCACGGCAAGACCCCGGAGTACCTGGAGACGCTGGAATTCGAGGCGGAGGTCGCGAACACGCTGCGGATCCTGCCGCTCATGGTGGAGCTGGGCATCCCGGTCGTGGCCGGGGACGACTTCGGCTTCGCCTGGACCCCGCACGGCACGTACGCCAAGGAGCTTGAGCTCTACGTGACCATGGCGGGCATCCCCGCGCCGACCGTGCTGACCTGGGCCACCGCCAACGGCGCGCGCCTCGCCGGGCGCGGCGACGAGGCCGGGACCGTACAGCCGGGGCGCCTCGCCGACCTGGTGGTCACCGACGGCGACCCCGCTGAGGACATCTCGGTGCTCAGCCGACCCGGCGCCATCGAACTGGTGCTGCTCGGCGGCGCGACCGTCGCGGGCAGCACCAGCCCCTACCTTTCCCGTGTCACGGCAGGAGCCGCGTGATGACCCGTACGAAACCCACCCTGCCCGTCCTTCCGGTCCTCGCCGTCGGCGCCTTCGCCATCGGCACCGACACGTTCGTGGTGGCCGGTGTGCTGCCCGAGGTGGCCGGTGACCTGTCCGCGAGCCTCGCCGACGTCGGCTGGGTGAGCACCCTCTTCGCGCTCACGTACGCCGTCCTCGCCCCCGTGCTCGGAGCGCTCACCGGGCGGCTGGAGCGCCGTACCGTCCTGGTGATCTCGCTGCTGGTCTTCGCCCTGGGCAACGCCGCGTCCGCTCTCGCCCCCGGTCTCGGCGAGCTGCTCGCGGCCCGGGTCGCGACCGCGGCGGGCGCCGCCCTCTTCATCCCCGCGGCCTCGGCGTCCGCCGCCGCACTGTCGGCGCCCGAACGCCGGGGCCGGGCCATGGCCGTGGTGCTCGGCGGGCTCTCCGCGGCGACGGTCGTCGGGGTGCCGTTCGGCACCTGGATGGCCGCCGACCTGGGCTGGCGGGCCACCTTCTGGCTGCTCACCGGGCTCGGTGTGCTGTGCGCCGCCGCCGTGGCCGGGGGCCTGCCCGAGGTGCGGCTGCCAGCCGCGCCCGGCCTGGCCGCGAGGCTGGCTCCAGTACGTGACCTGCGGGTCCTGTTCACCGTGCTCACCACGCTGCTGTTCATGACGGGCGGCTACCTGGCCCTCACGTACATCGGCGCGGTCCTGGCGCCGGTGACCGGCGGAGACGGCACCGAACTGGCCCTGCTCCTCCTCGTTTTCGGTGTGCCCGCCGTGGGCGGCACACTCCTCGGCGGAAGGGCCACCGACCGCTGGGGTGCGACGCCCGTGCTGCTCGCCTCGGTGGCGGGCCTCGCGGCCGTCCTCGTCACGCTGCCACTGACCCGCGACCGGACACTGACCGCCGTGGTGGCGATGGCGGCCTGGGGCATCACCGCCATGGCGACTCAACCCCCGCAGCAGTACCGGCTGTTCGCGATCGCCCCGACCTCCGGTCCGCTGTTGCTCTCGCTGAACTCCTCGGCGACCTTCGCCGGGATCTCGCTCGGTGGCTTCATCGGCGGCCGGGTGATCGGCGATGGCGGCGCGGCCGAAGTCGACCTGCTGGGCCCGCTGGGCGCGGGTCTCGCGGCCCTGGCCCTGGTCACGGCGCTCATCGGCGTACGGGTCACCCCACGCGATCGGGGCGCCGAAGCCGAAGCCGGCGCGGCGGACGGGCCGGGTGCGACGCCCGCCGAACCGGCAGGCCGGCGGGGCTGACCGGGCGGCGGTCCTGCCCGGGCGGCGGGGCCGGCCGGGTGGGGCCGGCCAGCCGGCACTTGCCAAGTGGCCTCCCGGAATTGCCGGGAATTGGCCACAGCCGGGCACCCGCCCTCTCCCTACTGTCAGACGCGTCATCAGCGGTCCTCGGACAGCGGTCGTCGGATCAGGGCCATCGCCTCAGGGGCCGCGGATCGCAGATCACAGCTCACGGACCCCCGGACCCTGGCCCCCGGACCCACGGACCACAGACAAGAAGGACCCCCTCCATGGACAGCACCACCCCCGGCGCAGGCGCCCTGACGGTCACGGTCGACGAGCGGTTGTCGGAGCGTGTTCCCGGCTATGTGCTCGGCCTGATCGCCGTACCGGACATCGAGGTCGTCCGGGTCGCGGCGGCCGTGGGCGCACTGCTCACGGCGGCCGAGGACGCACTCCACAGCAGGCGGCTCAGCAAGGCGGACGTGTCCGCGCTGCCCACGATCGCCGCCTGGCGTGACGCCTACCGGGCCGTCGACGTCAACCCCAACCGCTTCCCCTGCGCCGCCGAGTCGGTGCTGCGCCGGGTGGCCAAGGGGGACAGGCTGCCGCGTATCAACTCCCTGGTGGACCTGTGCAACGCGGTGTCGCTGGGCAGTCGGCTGCCGGTCGCGTCCTGCGATGTGGGCGACATCGAGGGGGAGTTGTCCGTACGGCTCGCCGACGGCAGTGAGACCTATCTGCCGCTCGGCGCACCGGACGCGCCGGAGCACCCCGAGCCGGGCGAGGTCGTGTACGCCGACGGCCGGGGCCGGGCGCACTCGCGGCGCTGGAACTGGCGGCAGGGCGACGTGGTCAAGACCGACCTCGGCCGCCGCAGGCTCCTGATCACCGTCGAGTCGGCGCACGAGGGTGGCAGGGACGACGTAGAGGAGGCGCTCGGCCGGGTCGCGGACGCGCTCGCCGGGCTCACCGGCGAATTCGGACGGCCGCTGGTGCTCGACCGGTCCACGCCGTCCGGGGAGCTCTTCGGCGTCCCGTCGTCCGCGTCGGTCCGCTGAGCCCGCACCCCCACTCGCACGAGGAGACCCGCATGAACCGTTCGATCCTGGTGGTGTACCGGCCGGCCGCCGGCCGCTACACGGCGCAGTTCCGCAGTGTCGTCGAGGCCGCCACCGGTCTCGGGGTGAGTCCCGTGGTGCTGCTGCCCACCGGCTGGGAGGCGCCCGAGGCCGAGGGGCTGCCGCTCTACCATGCCGATCTGGACGACACGGCGGCCGTACGGGCAGCTGTGGACGCCATCTGCGCCGAGCACCGCGTCGAGCGGATCTTCCCGCTCTTCGAGGGCGACGTGCTGCCGGCCAGCCGCAGCCGCAGGGACCACGGGATCCCGGGTCTCACCCCGGACCAGGCGCTCAACTTCCGCGACAAGAACGTCATGCACCGCAGGGCCGAGGAGCTGGGCGTGCGAGTGGCCCGCTCCTGCCGGCCCGACACGGTGACCGCCGTCGCGGAGTTCGCCGAGGAGGCCGGCTACCCGGTCGTGATCAAGCCGTACGCGGGCTGGGCCTGCGGCGACACCTACCGGGTGGACAGCCGCGAGGACCTGGACCGGGTCTGGGAGGCGATGGGCGACGACCGGCACGAGTACCGGGTCGAGGAGTTCGTCCGCGGCACCGAGTTCCACGTCGACTCGCTGTTCCAGAACGGCCAGGTGGTCTTCGAGCAGCTGTCCCAGTACACGTACTCCGTCCTGGAATACCTCGACGAGCCGGGCGGCACCATCTCCCGCAAGCACAACCTGACCGCCCGCGAGCAGCGGATCCTCGACCTCAACGCCGTGGTCCTGCGCGGGTTCGGGCTGAGCACCGGTGTGGTCCACGCGGAGTTCTTCCTGCCCGAGGACGGCGGCGACGTCGTCTTCGGCGAGGCGGGCGCGCGGGCCGGCGGCGGTTCGATCGTCCCGGCGGTCGAGGCGGGACGCGGCATCAACCTCGCGGGCGAGTGGTGCCGCCTCGAACTCGACCCGGACCACCGGCCGGACGCCCGGCTCGGCCCGGAGATCGGCACCGAGTACCTGAGCTCCGCGAAGTACGGGCGCATCACCGCCATCACCACGCCCGAGGAGCTGACCGCCCTCGACACGGTGCTGGACGCCGATGTGTGGAAGAGCGTGGGCGATGTGCTGGCCCCGCCGACCGCGTCCAACGACGTCCTGGGCTGGTACGTGTGCGAGGGCACCGACTTCGAGGATGTCCGGGCCCGCTTCAAGACCGTACGGGACGCGTTCCGTGTCGAGACCGAACAGGTCTGACGTTCTCTCAGAGAGGGGGCCGAGCCATGTGGCTGACCCGGTTCAAAGAACTGCCGCTTGCGCTGCGCGTGCTCTTCCTCGCGTCGTTCGTCAACCGTGCGGGCATGTTCGTCTTCCCGCTGCTCGCCGTCTATTTGGTGCGCGGCGAGGGCCTCACGCCAGGTGAAGCCGGCCTGCTGATCTCCGTCGGCAGTACGGGCCTGCTCGTCGGCAGCCTGCTGAGCGGCCCGCTCTGCGACCTGCGCGGGCGACGCACGGCCCTGCTGACGGCGCTCCTGCTGAACGCCGCGGGCTATCTCGGCCTCGCCGTCTTCGACGGGCCGCCGTGGACGTACGCGGGACTGCTGTTCGTCGCGCTGGTCGGCATGGGCATGTTCAGCCCCGCGTCCAACACCCTGGTCGCCGACCTGACCACCCCCGAGCAGCGCCCCTTCGCGTACACGATCAGCTACGTCGGCAACAACCTGGGCATGGGCGTCGGCCCGCTGCTCGGCGGCGTCGCGGCGGCGTACTCGTACCAGGTCATGTTCGCGGGGAACATCCTCGCCGGACTGGCCTGCGCGGCGATGATCGTGATCTGGGTGCCGCACGACCGGCGCGCCGGCGCGGGCGGGCGCAAGGACAAGAGCCGCACGGGGTCCCTGGGCCACGGTCATGTGCTGCTGATCGTCCTGGTCTCCTTCTTCTACGTCGCCCCGCTGATCGGCCTCGAATACGCGCTGCCGCTGGCGGTCACGACGGTCCTCGACGAGTCCGCCGGCCTGGTCGGTGCCGTCTACACCATCAACAGCATCGTCGTCGTCAGCCTCGGGCTGCTCCTGGAGAAGCACATCCGGGCGTACGGCACCAAAATGCTGCTGCTGGTCGCCGGTCTGCTGTGGGCGCTGGGCCTGGCCGTGATCGCCTTCGCCTTCTCGCTGCCCGCCATCCTGCTGTCCACCGTCGTATGGACGCTCGGCGAGATCATCGTGTCCGTCGTCGTGCCCACCTACATCGCCGACCATGTCGACGAGCGCCGCGTCGGCAGCTTCATGGCGCTCAACGGCTTCGTCCTCGGCCTCGCCCGGCTCGTCGTGCCCGTCGGGCTCGGCGTCATCTGGACGACCCACGGCCACGAGCCCGTCTTCCTCACCCTCCTCGCCGCTCCGCTGCTCGGCATGGCCGCGTTCTCGCTGCTGCGCATCAGGCCGTCGGCCGCCACACCCGCACCGGAGCCCCCGGCCGTCACCGTCACGGCGGCCGATGCCGCCCGCCCAGCCAACTAGCCATTTCCGTCCGCATGTTCACCGCACCGCACCCACCACAGAGAGTCTCCATGTCCCAGACGAAGTTCCTGCTGTCCGAAGACCGCCTCCCCACCACCTGGTACAACGTGGTCTCGGACCTGCCCAAGCCGCTGGAGCCGATGCTGCACCCCGGCACCCGCGACCCGATCACCCCGGCGGACCTGGAGCCCCTGTTCCCGCCGGAGTTGATAGCCCAGGAGTTCTCCACGGCCGCCACCGTGGACATCCCCGGCGCCGTCCTCGACGTGTACAAGCAGTGGCGCCCGAGCCCGCTGGTCCGGGCCCGCCGCCTGGAGAAGGCGCTGGACACCCCGGCCCGTATCTACTTCAAGAACGAGGGCGTCAGCCCGGCCGGCAGCCACAAGCCCAACACGGCCATCCCACAGGCGTACTACAACAAGCAGGCCGGTGTGGAGCGGCTCACCACCGAGACCGGCGCGGGCCAGTGGGGCAGCTCCCTCGCGCTGGCCTGTCAGTACTTCGGCCTCGTCTGCGAGGTCTACATGGTCAAGGTCAGCTACCAGCAGAAGCCGTACCGTCGCGGCCTGATGGAGACCTTCGGGGCGAGCGTCACCGCCAGCCCCAGCGACCTGACCGCCGCCGGCCGGGCCGCGCTCGCCGCCGACCCGAACTCGCCCGGCAGCCTGGGCCTGGCCATCTCCGAGGCGGTGGAAGCGGCGGTGAGCAGCAACGGCACCGCCAAGTACGCGCTCGGCTCGGTGCTCAACCACGTGCTGATGCACCAGACGATCATTGGCCAAGAGGCCCAGCTCCAGATGGAGATGGCCGAGGACTACCCGGACATCCTGATCGGCGCCGCCGGTGGTGGCTCCAACTTCGGCGGGCTCGCCCTGCCCTTCCTGGGCGAGCAACTGCGCGGTGGCCGCAAGGTCCGGGCCATCGCCGTTGAGCCCGCGTCCTGCCCGACGCTGACCGAGGGCAAGTTCGAGTACGACTTCGGTGACACCGCCGGCCTGACCCCGCTGACCAAGATGCACACCCTCGGCCACGACTTCGTGCCGCCGAGCATCCACGCGGGCGGGCTGCGCTACCACGGCATGTCGCCGATCATCAGCGCGCTCAAGGACCTCGACTACCTGGAGGCCCGCGCCGTACCGCAGACCGCGTGCTTCGAGGCCGGAGTGACCTTCGCCCGGCACGAGGGCATCGTGCCGGCGCCGGAATCGACGCACGCGGTGCGCGTCGCCATCGACGAGGCGCTGGCCTGCAAGGAGTCCGGCGAGGCGAAGAGCATCGTGTTCTCGCTCTCCGGGCACGGCCACTTCGACATGCAGGCCTACATCGACTACTTCGCAGGGAAGCTCAAGGACTGAGCGGTACAAGGGGGGGAGGGGCGGGCCGAGGGGGCCCGCCCCTGAACGACCGCGACTTTGGGGGAAGTTCATGCAGGACACGCAAGGAGCACGGCCGGTCATCCTCGGCATATCGGGGTCGGAGAGGGCCGGTGGCAACACGGACCTCGCACTGGACTACGCGGGCGACCTGGTGCGGGGGCGGGGGGTCGTGTTCCGCACGATCCATCTGCGCGACCACCGCATCTCGCCGTGCAGCCCGTGCGGCGACTGCAACGCGCGAACCAGTCCGTGCGAGCTGAAGGACGACATGCCCGCCATCGTCGAGGAGATGAAGCGGGCCGACGGCATCATCTACGCCGTACCGGTGCACGGCTTCGGCCTGGCGCACCTCATGCAGATCTTCATCGAGCGGGCGGGCGTGGGCTTCCTGCGCTTCGACCGGCCGCTGGCCAACAAGGTCGGCGGGATCATCGTCACCAGCAGGCGCTACAGCGACGCCTCGGTGCACAACCAGCTCGTCGACAACCTGCTGCTCAACCGGATGATCCTGGTCGGCAGCGGATTTCCCGCCCTGCTGCGCAACTCCGCCAAGGAGCCGGCCCTGACCGACGTCGAAGGCCTGGACGCCCTGGAACGGATGGCGCACCGGATGATCGACATGACACTGCTGCTGCGCAGGCACCAGGCGGCGACCGGGGAGCCGGTCCTGCTGCCGGACGACCGCAACGAGCGCGTCGCACGGACCCCTTCGATGACCTGACACCCACCCACCCACCCACCGACCCGACCTGACCCGACCTGACCTGACCCGACCCGACCCGACCTGACCCGACCTGACCTGACCCGACCTGACCCGACCCGACCTGACCCGACCTGACCCGACCCGGCCCGGCCCAACCTGAGCGGACCGGGTCGGACCAGCCCTGACACCCATCACCAGCCGTGACATCCAGCCAAGGAGAGCTCTGCCCATGACCGCCACCACGACCCCCGCCCTCGTCGGGATCGACTTCGACGCCATCCCCTGGGAGAAGTGGCACAAGCCCGGTGCCGACGGACGCGTGAAGATCGCCTACACCGGCGGTCTGCGCGTCCGGCTGATGGAGCTGCCCGCCGGCTTCAACGAGGAGCACTGGTGCGAGCGCGGCCACCAAGGCTATGTGCTCCAGGGCGAGTTCACCATCCACTTCGACAACCGCTCGGTGCCCTGCCGACCCGGGATGGGCTTTGTGATCCCCGGTGACGAGCGGCACCGCTCGCAGGGATCCGACAACGAGCCGACCATCGTGTACGTCGTCGACCAGGTGCCCGAGGCATGACCGGCACGACCGGCACGCAGCGGGTCGCCGACGGCTCCGCGCGGATCGAGGAGCTGCGCGGGTCCATCGACGTACTCGACCGGCAGATCGTCCGCCTCCTCGCGGAACGCACCGCGGTGGTGCTGGAGTTGACTGAACACAAGCGTGACGAGGAGACCGTTCGCTCGCCCCGCCGGGTGGAGCAGGTCATCAGCAAGGTGCGCCGCCTCGCCGAGGAGGAGGGCATGCCCCCGGCCATCGCCGAGGCCACCTACCGCACACTCATCGCCGAGTTGACGGACCTCCAGATGCGTCGGCTCGCCGAGCGGCGGGCGGCCTCGGAGCCGGTGTCCGCCTCGGCCTCCGCCGCGGCGTCCGCATCCGCGGGGGCCGAGGGATGACGCGCCGCCGCCTCGCCGATCTGCGCACCGCGCTGGCCGGCCTCGACCTGATGCCCGGCGAGCTGGTCCGGGTACGGGAAGAGGTCCCGGCCAGGTTCGGGGTCTCGTCGCACTACGCGAAATGGGCCGGCACCCCGGCCCCGCCACCGACGGGCCCCGGCCCCGCGGTCCTCTTCGAGCGGGTCACGCCCAGCAGCGCGACCGCCGAGGCGCGGGCCGTGCTCATGGGCCTGTACGGCACCCGGCGCCGGGCCGCCGCCCTGCTCGGCACCACCCCGGCGCGACTGCCGCACCGGCTGCTCGACGCGGTCGCCGCGCCCGTGCCGCCGGTGCGGGTCCGGGAGGGCAGGGCGCCGGCCCGGGTCGCGCTCGCGCCGGACCTGACCGCGCTGCCGGTGCCGGTCCTCACCGACGAGGACGCGGGCCCGTATCTCACGCTCGGGGCGGTCCTGGCCACCGACCCGGAGACCGGCGTACGGAATCTCTCCATCCACCGGATGTGCGTGCAGGGCCCCGACCTGCTGTCCATCTGGATGGTGCCGGGCCGGGACCTGGAGGCCGCGTACCGTTCGGCGCTGCGCGCGGGCCGCCCGCTGCCCGTCGCGATCCATCTGGGCCTCGGGCCCGCCGTGCTGCTCTCGTCCTGCTGCCCGACCTCACTCGTTCCCACGGGGCTCGACGAGCTCGCGGTGGCGGGCGCGCTGGGCGGGGCGCCGGTGGAGCTGGCGCCGTGTCGCACGGTGGACGCGGAGTGCATCGCGGACGCCGAGTACGTCCTGGAGGGCGAGCTGCTGCCCGATCTCGCGCCCGAGAACCCACAAGGCGCCGCGGCCACCCCGGAATTCCTCGGCTACCAGGGCCGCGCTCATCCCTCGCTGCCGACCGTCCGGATCACCGGGATCACCGCACGCGACGGCGCGATCCTGCAGGCCGTGTCGGGCCCCGGCCACGAACAGTCGGTGCTGCTGGGCTTCGGGATGGAGGCCGCGGTGCTCGGCCGGCTGCGGGAGTGGGACGCCCCCGTCAAGTCGGTGCTCTGCCACACGGCGGGCGGCGGTCAGCTCATGGTGGTGCTCCAGTGGTTCCCGAAGCGCTCGCCCGCCGACGACGAACTGGTGCGCAAGGCTTCGGAGTCGGTGCTTGAGGAGTTCCGGATGGCCAAGATGGTCGTCTCCGTCGACGAGGACGTGGACCTGGAGTCCGACGAGGACCTGTGGTGGGCGATGACCACCCGGATGCAGGCGGACCGCGATGTGGTGGTGCTGCCGGACAGGGAAGGGTTCCCGCTCGATCCGACGCAGTCCACCGAGTACTCGGCGAGCGTGTCGGCGGACGGCCGCACGGCCAAGGTGGTCTTCGACTGCACGGTGCCCCACGCCCAGCTGGCCCGCTTCCACCGGCCCCGCTTCACCCCGGTCAATCCTTCGGCCCCGGAAGGGACTTGATTTCCCGCACGGCGGCGGCGAGCAGCGCGACGCCCTCCGTGATGCGGGCGGTGGTCAGCGCCGCGTACCCCATCAGGAAGGTCGGCTCGGTCGGCAGGTCCTGTACGAAGTATCCGGACGCGGGGTAGATCCGCACCCCGCGGTCGGCCGCGAGCCGGGCGATCGCGGCCTCCGTGGCGCCGCGCGTCCCGGTGAGCGTGACCAGGACGTGCAGGCCCGCCGCCTCGCCGGAGATGCGCACCTCGGAGCCGAAGTGCTCAAGCAGGGCCTCGATGAGGCGGCTTCTGCGCTGCCGGTACAGGCGGGTCATCCGGTTGATGTGGCGGGTGTACGCGCCGGTCGCGATGAAGTGGGCGAGCGCTTCCTGGTCGACGGTGGGCGTCAGCCGGTCGGTGATCCACTTGATGCCGAGGAAGGGCTGCACGAGATGCGGCGGGAGGATCGCGTAACCGATCCGCAGGGCCGGGAAGAGCGTCTTGCTGAAGCTGCCGACGTAGACGACGGTGTCCCGGTGCCGGGCGGCGGCCAGGGCGGGCAGGCGCTCGGCGGCGAAGGTGAACTCGTTGTGGTAATCGTCCTCAAGGACGGTCGCGCCGTGCCGGTACGCCCAGTCCAGCAGGGCCAGCCGCCGCCCCTCGGACATGATGAAACCCGTCGGGAACTGGTGCGAAGGGGTCACGTACACCAGCTTGACCCGCGCCGGGTCGTGCCCCTGCGCGCGCACACAGGCGTCGATGTCGCCGACCCGCAGCCCCTCCTCGTCCACCGGTACGGGCACCACGGTCGCCTCGGAGCAGCCGAAGACCTGGCGCAGCACGGTGTGGCTGGGGTCCTCGATGACCACCACGTCGCCCGGCCGCACCAGCAGCCGGACGAGGATGTCCATGGCCTGGGTGGCGCCACCGGTGACCATGATCCGGTCGGCGGACGCGTCCAGGGCGCGACTCTGCCGCACCAGGGTGGCGATCTCCGTGCGCAGCGTGGGGGAGCCCTCGGCCGGCCCGTAACCGAGCGCGGCGGCGTCGGCCCGGCTGTACGCCTCCTGGAGGGACTGCAACCAGCGCGCCACCGGGAAGTTGGCGAGCGCGGGCGTGCCGTGCCGGAAGTCCAGCCC
This sequence comes from Streptomyces sp. A5-4, assembly GCF_051131715.1. NCBI lineage: Bacteria > Bacillati > Actinomycetota > Actinomycetes > Kitasatosporales > Streptomycetaceae > Streptomyces > Streptomyces sp. A5-4. The sequence goes on from NZ_CP178591.1 coordinate 4,698,554, forward strand.
GGTGCCCGGGTGATGGGTGGGCGCCGGCTCCCAGGGCTGCCAGAGGGAGTTGCCGTCGTCGGTGGACCTGGGCGGCTGCGGGGCGAGGGCCGCGGGCGCCGCCCGGCGGGCGCCGGACGGTACGCCGCCGGCGAGCCCGGCCACGCGGGTGCCGGAGCCGCGCCGGGCGGTGAGGATGCCGTGGGCGCGCAGGAGTTCGTAGGCCCGGGTGATGACGGTCCTGGAGACGTCGAGCTGGAGGGCGAGCTCACGGGAGGCGGGCACGGCGTCACCGGGCCGCAGCTGCCCCGACCGCACCAACAGGGTTACCTGGTCGCACACTTGCTGCTGCAAGGGCGCGGCACTGTCCCGGTCAAGGGTGATGAGCAGCTCCGACGACCCCACGTTTGTCCCCCTCAGTCCCCCCACAAACCACTGCCGAGTCTCCCATGCCCCCGCCCAAAGCCGCGGCCGAGGCGTGCTCGGGCGGTGTGCAGGGGGGATCCGGCGCGCTGGAGATAGCGAGGGGGCCGTGGAAGGATGACGCGGCGCGACCGGCAGCACCCGGCCGGGGGACCGAGGACGCGATGGGCAGCACGCGGCCGGGACGCCGGGGACGCGATGGGCCGGGGCCTCGACGGGTACCGGCGATGTGACCGAGAGGGGATGACGTGGCACAGGGGCCAGTACCGCTGACGGACCAGGAGATCGCGGAGCAGTTGGAGGGTCTGCCGGGCTGGGAGCAGCTGGGGCACGAGATCACCCGCACCTACGGCCTCGACTATCACGCGGGTGTCGCGCTGATCGTGCAGGTGGCGGACCATGAGCGTCGCGTCTGCCACCACGCGAACATCGACCTGCGGGTCGACCACGTCCGTTTCGGCATCACCACGGTCGAGGCGGGCAACCGGCTGACCACCGCGGACTTCGCCCTGGCGACCCGCATCGACGCGATCGTGGCCGCCCACCAGTCGGTCCCGCTGGACTGAGACGGACCCCGGACACACGAAGCCCCGCTCGGACCCGCGGTGCGGGAGCGGGCGGGGCGTGCCGTTGTACGGCCGGCAGTTGGCGGCTTGCGTTCCCGGTGGGGACCGGCGCGGCGCGGCCGGCCCGCCCTCTCGTCCGGCCAAGGCTGCCGCCGGGTGGGGCGGCGGCTGTCAGGTCAGGTGGAAGATCTCCGTGAGCGGGCTCATCGTCTCGTCCGGGCCCCGCCCGTCCAGGTCCTCGAAGTACTCCGCCATCTCCGCCTGCCGGCGGGCGTTGACCTCGGTGGGCCGCTATCGCGGCCTGCGCCCCGGCGAAGTCCTCGGTCTCCACGTAGCCGACGAGCAGCCCGCTGAAGAACCCCGACGTCTCGGCGGCCATGGGCGCCGACAAGGTCCGCCACGCCGAGTCCACCGGCGCCGGCGTGCTGTGCGCGGCGGACAACTCCTGCCTGATGCACATCGGCGGCGCCATGTCCCGGCTGTGGACGTCGCTGCGCCCCGTCCACATCGCGGAGATCCTGGCGAGCACGGAAGAGGAGCCCCTGTCATGAGTGGCACATTCGTCGGCATGCCCGCCTTCCCGAAGGCCGCGCGCGAAGCAGTGGACGACCCGGTGCTGCGCGGCAATCTGCGCAAGGCCACCCGCACCATCCGCGAGAAGCGCGCCCAGGCCGTCTCCGAACTGGCCGACTGGGCCGAACTCCGCGAGGCGGGCAAGCAGATCAAGGACCACACACTGGCCCACCTGGACCACTATCTGCTCCAGTTGGAGGCCTCGGTGACGGCGGCCGGCGGGACCGTGCACTGGGCGGTCGACGCGGTCGAGGCCAACCGCATCGTGGCCCGGCCGGTGCGGGAGACGGGCGAGAGCGAGGTCGTCAAGGTCAAGTCGATGGCCACCCAGGAGATCGGCCTGAACGAGGCGCTGGAGTCCGAGGGCATTCGCGCCTACGAGACCGATCTGGCCGAGCTCATCGCGCAGTTGGGCAAGGACCGGCCCTCGCACATCCTCGTCCCGGCCATCCACCGCAACCGCGGGGAGATCCGCGACATCTTCCGCCGGGAGATGGGCGACTGGAGGAGGCCCGCGCCCGAGGGGCTGGGCGACACCCCCGCCGAACTGGCCGAGGCGGCGCGCTCGGCGCCCCGCGCGACGTCCACGAAGAACGGGTTGCCCATGTCGAGGACGAGCAGCGCCATGATGCGGCTGTGCCCCGCGCGCAACTGCCTGGCGGACTCGCTGCGGACGTAGCCGAGCCGTTCGATGGCGCCCTGCACGCGGTTGCGGGTGTCCTCGGAGACCATGTCGGGGCGGTTGATCACGTTGGACACGGTGCCGACCGACACCCCGGCCTGCTTCGCCACGTCCTTGATACCCACGGACGGTGCCATCGGGCGGAAAACCTCCAGCGAAACGAGCGGTGTAGGGCCCCGGGCATGGGCCGCGGACCCTTGTGGGCCGAGTTTACGCCGCCGGGCACGACGGGACCGGTGGCGGCGGGGCCGGGTCCCGCCGGTTCGACGCCGCGCGGGTGGTGCCGAAGGGCCCCCGTGGCCGAAGGGTGCACCGACGGCCCTCCGCACCGACGCCTCTCCGCGGCGAACGGCCCTCCGCACCGACGACTCTCCGCACCGACGACTCTCCGCACCGACGACTCTCCGCGACGGCGGCCCTCTGCACCGGGAGTGCCGGGCAGCTACATATGGTGTGGCTGTGACAGCCAGCGATACCCGACCCGGCCACACCCCTGGGGCAGCACGTGCGTGAATACCTGTTGACGCTGTGCGTCACCGCGGCCGTGACGTACCTGCTCACCGGGCCCGTAAGGAAGTTCGCCATCGCGGTCGGCGCGATGCCCGCGATCCGCGCCCGGGACGTGCACCGCGAGCCGACGCCACGCCTCGGCGGCGCCGCGATGTTCGGCGGGCTGTGCGCCGGGCTCGTGGTGGCCTCGCAGCTGACCGGTCTCAGGGGCGTCTTCGACGTCCGGGAACCGCAGGCACTGCTCTCGGGTGCCGCGCTGATCTGGGTGATCGGCGTCCTCGACGACAAGTTCGAGATCGACGCGCTCATCAAGCTCGGCGGCCAGCTCATCGCGGCCGGTGTGATGGTCCAGCAGGGCCTGAAAATCCTCTGGTTGCCCGTGCCCGGCCTCGGCACCGTGCTGCTGTCCGACTGGGCGGGCACCTTGCTGACCGTCGCACTGATCGTCATCACCATCAACGCCGTCAATTTCGTCGACGGGCTCGACGGGCTGGCCGCGGGCATGGTGTGCATCGCCACCGCCGCGTTCTTCCTGTACGCGTACCGCATGTGGTTCGGCCACGGCATCGAGGCGGCGGCCCCCACCACGCTGTTCTCCGCCCTCCTGATGGGCATGTGCGTGGGCTTCCTTCCGCACAACATGCACCCTGCCCGGATCTTCATGGGGGACTCCGGCTCCATGCTCATCGGCCTGGTGATGGCGGCGTGCGCGATCTCCGCCACCGGCCGGGTGGACCCGGACGTGCTGAAGCTGTTCGGCACCGAGCGGGACGCGGTGCACGCGATGGTCCCGGTCTACATCCCGCTGCTGCTACCGCTGACCGTGATCGCGATCCCCGTCGCGGACCTGGTCCTGGCGATCGTGCGCCGTACCTGGAACGGCCAGTCGCCGTTCGCCGCCGACCGGGGCCACCTCCACCACCGGCTGCTGGAGATCGGCCACTCCCACAGCCGGGCCGTCCTGATCATGTACTTCTGGTCCGGGCTGATCGCCTTCGGCGCGGTCGTGTACTCGGCGAACAGCGCGAGCGGCCGGCTCGTGTTCGGCCTGCTGCTGCTGAGCGCGGCCGGTCTGGTCCTGCTTCTCCAGCCGCGGTTCACCCCACGAGTCCCGTACTGGGCACGGCACTTCGTGCCGCCGCGTTACCGGCGGCGCCGCGAAGTGCCCCGGGCCGAGACCCTGTCGGCGGGCCGGGAAGATTCGCCGGTGGCGAAGGAGCCGGCCGCGGAGTCCGTCGGGGCCGCACGATGAGCTGATCGTCCCGCGCCGGGGCGCGGGGATTCGCCCGTGAGGTGGTCGGCAGTGCTGGAACTCCTGAAGGACCGTACGTACATCCGCTACTGGCTGGCGGTGGTCGCCTCCTTCCTCGGCGATGCCATCACCCGGATCACGCTGATCTATGTGGTGGCCACCGGGACCGACGACCCGGTGTTGTACGTATCGCTGGTCGTCATGGCCCAGTTGCTGCCCTCGGGCGTGCTGAGCGCCTTCGTCGGGCCGCTCGCCGACCGGGTGCCCGCGCGGGCGTTGATGGTGGGGGCGGACCTGGTCCGGCTGGTCGCCGTGCTCGCGATGATCGCGGTACGCGACTCACCGGCATCGCTGCTCGGGCTGATCCTGCTCAGCGGCGTCGCCAAGGCGTTCTTCGAGACCGCGCGCATCACCGCCATCCCGCTGATCGTCCGGGGCCACAGCATCCCGACGGCGGTCGCGCTCTTCCAGTCCACGCAGCACACCCTCAACCTGGTGGGCCCGGCCCTGGGCGGGCTGCTCCTCGCGGTCGGCGGCGTCACCACCGTCCTGATCATCGACGGCGTGACCTTCGTGATCTCGGCGGTACTGCTCGCCGGCCTGGCGCCCTTGCGCGAGGTGCCGGTCCCCGGCGCCGCCAGTGGCCGCGAACCGTACTGGCAGTCACTGCGCACCGGTGTGCGCGGCGTGCTCGCGGTGCCCTCCCTGCGGTTCCTCGCTGTCGTCCTAGTCCCGGTGATGCTCGTCCTCGGGCTGTTCACCACCGACCTCAACTCGCAGCTGCTGACCGTCTTCGAGCTGTCGGCCATCCAATTCGGCCTCGCGCAGGCCGCGTTCGGCGCGGGCTGTGTGCTGGGCGCCCTGACCGGTCCGCCGCTGGTACGCCGGTACTCCGACCGGGGCCTGCTCGTCGGCTCCGTCGTACTGTTCGGCCTCTCGCTGCTCGCGCTGGCGCCGACCGGGTGGCTGTGGGGCTCGGTGGGTCTGCCTGCCGTCCTCGTCTGGTGCGTGGCGGCGGGCCTCGGCTCCGGGCTCTTCCAGGTGCCCGTCGCCAACACCTTGCTGAGCGATCTGCCCGGGGAACTGCGCGGCCGGGGTGTCGGGCTGCTCAACGCCCTCATGGTCAACTTCACCGTCGTCGGCGTGGTCGTGGGCGGCCTGGCCGCCGGACTGCTGGGCATCACCGGCTCGATCGTCGCGGCCGGGGCGCTGCTGCTGCCGCTCGCTGCCGTCCTCCTCGTGCCCGCGCTGCGGTCCGGCGGCGTACCGGGAACGGATCGCGAGGTGCGCGGCGACGGGGTGCGCGGCGACGGGGTGCCGGTGCGGGATTGACCCTCCCGGGGGTGGTGCTACGTACACCCCGGTCCGGGTGTGAAGCCCAATGACCTGGCGGGTCCGTGCGGCCAGACTTGTGCACGGGACAGGGACGACCCGGGCGCCGGAGGAGAGGGACACCATGAATGCGACGCGGAGACGCGACGGTCTGCTGTCGGCCTTACAGGGGCTGGCGCTGGCGCTGATCGCCCTCATCGGATCGATCACGCTCTTTGTCCTGTCCGTCGTCTCGATCGCCCTGATCGTCGTCGGCGTGGGCGTGTTCACCACCCCGGCCGTGCTGACGATGGTCCGGAGCCACGCCAACCAGCGGCGGCTGCTGGCGGCCCAGTGGACGGGGACGCGCATCCAGGTGCCGTACCGGCCCTTCCCCGCCGACCTGCGGTCCGGGATCACCGGCCAGGTCGAGCGGTGCGCGCTGATGCTGAAGGACCCGGCGACCTGGCGGGACCTGCGGTGGATGCTGACCGACATGACGGCGGGCGCGGTCACCGCGGTCGTGGCGCCCGCCCTGATCGGGCACGGCGCCTTCGGCATCTTGCTCCTGGCCGGGCTGTGGAAGCCGCTCACCGACGACGGCGAGCGCTTCTGGTACGCCTTCGTGCCGGTCGACAGCACGGGTACGGCTCTCATCGCGGCGGTGGTCGGCGCCAGTTGGATGGTGCTGAGTGTGTTCGTCGGCAAGTCGCTGCTTCAGCTCCACTTCCGCGTCGCGAAGGCCTCGCTGGCCCCGGCGGGCAAGGCGCAGCTGGCCCGGCGCATCGACCGGCTCACCGAGACCCGGCACGACGCCGTCGACGCCTCGGCCAGTGAACTGCGGCGCATCGAGCGGGACCTGCACGACGGGGCGCAGGCCCGGCTGGTCGCCATGGGCATGAACCTCTCCACCATCGAGGCGCTCATCGAGAAGGATCCCGAGCAGGCGAGGCGGCTGATCGCCACCGCCCGCGAGTCCTCGGCGGACGCGCTGACCGAGCTGCGTGACCTGGTGCGGGGCATTCACCCGCCGGTCCTCGCGGAACGCGGACTGGGCGACGCGGTAAGGGCGTTGGCGCTGCGGATGCCAATCGAGACCGACGTCAACGTGGACCTGCCCGGCCGGGCGCAGGCGCCGGTCGAGTCGGCGGCGTACTTCGCGGTCAGCGAGGTCCTCACCAACGCCGTCAAGCACTCGGGCGCCGACCGGCTGTGGGTCGACATCCACCACACCGACGGCATGCTGCGGGTCTCGGTGACCGACAACGGCAAGGGCGGCGCGGCCGTCGGCGCCGGCTCGGGCCTCACCGGGGTCGAGCACCGGCTGGGCACCTTCGACGGCGTACTCGCCCTCAGCAGCCCGGTGGGCGGGCCGACGATGGCGACGCTGGAGATCCCCTGCGCGCTGCAGCGCCCGCGCGCCGTCGGGCCGGGGATCTGTCCGGCGTACTGATGCCACTGATCCTCTTCACCGGCATGGCGACGGCGGCGCTGAGCATGCGGGCCGTCGAGAACGACCTGATCCGGGCCTCGGGGCTCACCAAATCGGTCGAGGACAAGAACATCGAGACGCTGAACCTGGTGGTCGTCGGCATCATCGTGATCTTCTCCTGCATCATGCTGATCAACAGCCTGTACGCGGCGACCTCGTACCGCAGCCGGGAGTTCGGCCAGCAGCGCCTCGCCGGGGCCACCCCGGGGCAGGTGCTCGCGATGGTCGGCCTCGAAGGGCTCGTACTGACGCTGACCGGGGTGTTCTTCGGCACACTGGCCGCGTTCGCCGGGATCGTGCCCTTCGTCGAGGTCCGCAGCGACGGTGTCTTCCCGGATCAGGGGCCCGGCATCTGGCTGGGCATCACGGCGGTCGTGTCGGCGGCCACGATGAGCACGGTCCGCAGGACGCTGCGCACTCGGGCGGTGGTGGTGGCGGCTTGACGGCGGTGCGCCCGCCCCGGACACCCGGTCGGGGCAGTCGCAGGACGCGACTGCCCTTCGGGCTGTGCGCCCACGGCCCCGTCACCCGGGCGCCGTCCTTCGGCCGCGGCGCCTCAGCCCCGGCCCGGCACCGCTCCCCGCAGTGGCTCGCGGCTCCACACCTCCAGTTCGGGCCGGTCGTCGGTGGCGGTGATGCGACCGGTCATCGACCAGCCCCAGGACCGGTACGCGGCGGTGGCCGCCGTGTTCGTCGCGTCGACGAACGTCGTGACGAGCTCGGCCTCGACCCGGGCGAGCAGGCGCTCCTGGAGGTGGCTGGCGATGTGGCGGCGGCGGTGGGACGGGTGCACCATCAGCTCGGCGACGGCGAAGACGTTCCCGGAAGCGGTGAGTTCCTCGACCTCCTGCGGGACGCCGCCGCGCAGCCCCTGCCACCAGCCGCCCGAGCGGTGCGGCGGATAGCCGTAGACGCAGCCGGCCAGGCTGGTCTCGCTGGCGACGAGCATGTCGAAGCCGGGGCGCTGCACATCGGCGGCGAATCGTTTCATGAAGACCCGCCGGTCGTGGAACTCCTCGCCCGACGCGCCGCGGTGGGCCGCGACGTACAGGTCCGCGATGGCCTCCCGTTGTTGATCGGCCTGCCAACGGCTCAGTCGACGTAAGAACACCTCTGTCATGCGGACATCGTGGCAGTGCGGTGCTGTTGGGGGAACGGTGCGCGGCGCGTATCGGGTTCCGGGCCCCCCTCACCCCCCGGCGTGGGCGGAGAGGGCCGCCTCGATCTGCGGGGCGACCTCCTGGCCGGACAGCGGCTTCCCGTCCCGGCTGAACGCGTGCACGTCCTGCTCGCCCAGGCGCAGGGCGGGGGTGCCCCGGATGCCACTGCGTTCGAAGGCTTCGGCCACGGCCGCCGCCCACGGCAGGTAGCCGCCGTCCTGGACCGCCAGCCGGAAGGCGTCCGAGCCGAGGCCGCCGGCGCCGGTGACGGCGTGCACCGACCGGGCGACGGCCAGCAGGTTGGCGGCGTCGCCGTACGCGTCGTCGCGCTCCTCGGGCTGGTTCGCGTAGAGCGCCTCGTGCAATGCCTTGAACTCGGCCTGCCCCTCATTGGCCGCGGCCCCCAGCGCGCCCAGCGCCGTCCTGGAGCCCCGGCCGCCCAGCATGCCGTCGAGGAACGTCGCGAAGTGGTACTCCAGGCGCAGCCGGCCGGCGTCCGCGAAGGCCCGGATCGTGGCGCCCGACGAGCGTTCCATCGCCGCGCAATAGGGGCAGCGCAGGTCCTCGTACAGCGCCAGGGCGGGCACACCGTCGTCCACCGGGCCGTACGGGACCACGAGGCCGCGGTCGCCCGTGGTGTGCGCGGGCGTCACCGGGTCGGCGGACCCGCCGGGGGCCTGCGGGGGTGTGCCGTCCGGGTGGGCTGGCTGGCTCATGCGCTGGCTCCTTCGGTGCCGTCAGATCCTGACCAGCTACGCACAGCGCCCCGCACGACGCATCATTTGTCCGCCCGGTCGGCCCTGTCGCGGGGCCACCTCCCGACCCGCTGTCACCGCCGCGGGGGCGGCCTCAGGTGTGGTTCTCGGCCTGGAACATCCAGCGCTGCTTCTCCAGCTCCGCGGTGAGCGCGATGAAGATGTCCTGGGTCACCGGGTCGGGCTTGTCCGTCGCCGCGATCCGCTCCCGCATCCGGATTCCCACGCCGCCGAGCGCGTCGACGATCAAGGACACGACGTCGTTGTCCTGGAGCCAGCCGGCCGAGGGCTCGGGCAGCTCACTGGCCTTGCCGAGCACCTCGATGCGGCCGTCCGGCGCGACACCGATGGCCGACGACCGCTCGGCGACGACATCGGCGTACGAACGGGCGAAGGTCACCACCTCGTCGAGCTGGAGGTGGATGGAGCGGAAGCGCGGGCCGACTATGGTCCAGTGCGCCTGCTTGGCCAGCAGCGACAGGCCGGGTGCTCTTCAGGTCGGTCATGTTGCTCCTCCTCGGGTATTTCCTGATGACTCACCGGCCGGCGTGCTACTCCCCGCCGGTGTCCTTGATCTGTTGCGGAGTGCGCCGAATGCCGTCCTGCGGGACCGCGTCGGGCTCACGCTTCTCCTCCACGACCTCACCGGGCCGCCCCGCGTCGGCCGGGCGGCGCGGCTGGTCCTGGGGCCTGGGCGGCGGCGCCTCGCGGGACTTGATGCGGATCCCCCACCAGACGGCGACGACCAGGATCGCGACCACGACCAGACCGATGACGAACGGCGCGATCCCCACCAGCAGGTCGCGGTTGGCCGCGACCTCCGTGGTTCCTGTGCTGCGAAGAACGTTCATGGGCCCCGCGTACCCGATGACTCCTGACTCATGAGCGCCGGACTCGTGCGCACCCGCCATGCCGGATGAAACATTTCTCCCCTGCCATCGCGTCGATGGGGTGAGGGAGCAGCCGGCGGCGGCCTGGGACCACCCGGTGTCCGGGCCGGAGCTGGTCGAGATCTTCGAGGGGCTGCTGCCCGAGGGGCAGAAGCTGACCGACACGGACGCGCGCGGCACGGAGTCCCCTTCGGTGTCCGGAGTGATCGACGACGGCGGGGGCGGGGCGGCGATCTCGCTCGCCCTGAGTCGTGTCCATCCCGCCCAGGAGAGCTCCAGGCAGCAGATCGAGTGCCCGGACAAGTCCCTCGTACCGCACCACGCGTGCACCACCGATGAGCTGCCCGACGGCTCGGTGCTCATGACCTTCCAGGGGTACGAATACCCGGACCGCCGGGTGGACACCAAGTCCTGGCGCGCCGTACTGCTCTCGCGCGAGGGCTTCCAGGTCGATGTGAGCGAGTGGAACGCCCCGGCTCAGAAGAGCGCCGGGATCACCCGCCCCAACCCCCCGCTCTCCGCCGACCAGTTGAAGACCCTGGTCACGTCCGAGAAGTGGGACAGGGTACTCAAAGAGCTGCCGGCCCCGGACGAACCGGGCTTGCCCGGCGGGCCGCAGGACGAGGTGGACGAAGCCACGATCAGGACCACCCTGACCGGCCTCCTCCCCAAGGGGCTGAAAGTACGCCCCGGGCAGGGCCAGAGCGGCTACTCCTCCGTCACCGTGGACGACGGCCGGGGCCGGAGCCAGGTCGAGATCAACGTGCAGCCGAACATGGCGGACGCCGTGGGCGACCTCACGTCCGGGGGCGGAGACGTGTCGACCCTGCCGGACGGGACGACCGTCATCCTCAGCGAGTCGGACGGCGACAAGGGCGTGGGCGGCGCCGTCGTGTGGACGGCCGACACGATCCGCAAGGGCGGCCTGCGCGTTGTCGTCTCCGCGCTCAACGCGCCGGGCCCGCACAGCGCCCCCAGCCGCGTGGAGCCCGCGCTCACCATGAAGCGGCTCAAGGCGATCGCGACGAACGCGCAGTGGGCAACGCTCAAGTAACCCCCGAGGCCTCGATGCCCGAGGTTCCTGCGCCCGAGGTTCCGATGTCCGCGCTACGCCTGCCTCATGGCTGCTCGCACTCGACCCAGAGCAGCTTCCCTCCGCTGCCCGGCAGACCATCACCCAGCAAACACGCACCCCAGCTGTCGGCGCAGAGCCGCACGATCTGCAACCCGCGCCCGGACTCGGCGAGGCTGCCGGGCACGGGCAGCGGGGGAAGGCTGCCGTTGAACGGCGCGGGGATGTCGGGATTGGTGTCCCACACGCTGAGCCGAAGCCGCCTCGGGCCGGCCGCACGGATGCGCAGTGTGTACGGACCGGCCGAGTACAGGTGCGCGTTGGTGACCAGCTCGCCGGCCAGCAGCTCGACGGTATCGGTGAGCCCGGCGCCCGCGCCATGGGTGCGGAGTACGGCGCGCACGGTGGATCGGGCGATGCCGGGGGCGCGGGGATCGTGCGGGAGTTGAAGGGCGTACGTCCAGGGCGGCGCTACGGTGGCCATGGAAGTCTCCGATCACGAGGGAGCGGTGGAGGGAGCATGGGGTGAGTCGATCCGCGCGGTGCCAGTCGATCCTTGCGGTGCCCGGTGACCAGGTCGCTCCGTCGGCGGGGTGCTTCCAGGCGGCGGCCTGAACACCAAATTACCGCATCGGGATATAACATTCACCCGATTCGGAAGCATCTATATGCCATCCACTCGTGTGGGTGACCAGCCCGTACCGAGGAGCGAGAGCCATGCCCGTGAGGAGCAACCCGACGGGGCGTCAGCAGCGGCTGGGCGGCGAACTGCGGAAGATGCGCGAGCGCACCGGGCTTACCGCCACCGAGGCCGGCAGGCTGCTCGGGATCAAGCAGGCGCAGGTCAGCAATATGGAGACCGGCCGTCTCGGCGTGAGCTCGGAACGAATCCGCACCCTCGCGTGCCACTACGACTGCGCCGACCGCGACCTCGTCAATGCGCTCATGGCCATGACGGGCGATCGCAGGCGCGGCTGGTGGGAGGAGTCCGGCGGCATCCTGCCCCGTTCGCTGCTGGACCTGGCCGAACTTGAGCACAATTCCACGAAGTTGCGCGGCGCCATCACGGCGCACATTCCCGGCCTGCTCCAAACCATTGCCCACGCACGGGAGATCTTTCAACAGGACGTCCCACCGATGCCTCCGCCGGAAATCGAGCACCGTGTCTCGTTCCGCATCAAGCGTCAGGCGATCCTCTACGGAGATGCGCCGCGCCCGTACCAGGCATTCATCCACGAGGCCGCGCTACGCATCGAAGTCGGCGGGCCCACCGCGCTGCGCAACCAACTTCAGCACCTGCTCGACATGAGCGAGCTGGGCCACATCACCATCCAGGTCGTGCCCTTCAAGGCAGGCGCCATCCCCGGATCGGGCCAGTCCATCTACTACGCACACGGCTCGGTCCCGCAGATGGACACCGTGCACTTGGATCAGTCCCACGGCCTTACGTTCCTCGACGCCGAGGCTCAACTGGCCAAGTACCGGACTCTGTTCGGCAGAATCGAAGTCGTGGCGCACTCACCGGCGCAGAGCCGGGACGTCATCCACAGCATCAGCCGGAACCTGTGAAGGGAACTCACATGCGCACGCACGACTGGCAGAAGTCCTCGTACTGCGCCCAGGGCGACTCCTGCGTACATGTGGCTGCATCAGGTGACACGGTCGCCCTCACCGAAAGCAGCGACGCCACCGGGGCGATACTCCAGGCCACCCCCGCCACCTGGGCCGCATTCCTCCGCACGGTCAAGCAGGGCGCACCTCGTGCCTGACCGCCCCGCCGACCTCAACTGGATCCGCACCGCCCCCGAGGGCGAGGAGGGCCACAGCTCCTGGATCGAGGTCGCCTTCGGCCCCGAGGACCTGGTCTATCTCCGCGAGACCAGCACCCCCGGCGACGTCGTCACCACGACCCAGCAGAAGTGGGACGCCTTCGTACTCGGCGTCCAGGCAGGCGAGTTCGACCACTTCGCGGACCGGGACATCGCTGCCGTGGAAGCTCCGGTCCACGGTCCGTAGAACCCCGGCCCCCTCGGCTGAGGCGCCGAACCCGCTGGACGTGCCGAACCCGCGGGACGCGCCGGACGCGCGGGGCTCGTCCCGGCGCGCCGTACCGCCCGTCACTTCGCGTCGGCGTAGCACTCCACGATCGCCGTCGTGAAAGGAAACCGTACCGGTGTCTCGCCGAAGGCGACCCGGCCGGCCAGGTCCCCGGCCGCGCGGATCGCTTCCGCGACCGTGTCCGCCTCGTCGGCCGGGCAGTGCACGATCACCTCGTCGTGCTGGAAGAAGACCAGCTCGGCGCGGAGCCCCGCGGTCGTCAGCGACTGCCGCAGCGCCGCCATCATCAGCAGCGCCCAGTCCGCGGCGCTGCCCTGCACCACGAAGTTCCGGGTGAAGCGGCCCCGCGCGCGGGAGTTGGTCGACGCGTATCCCGGGGTGAACTCCCCGTCCCGGCCCGGCTCCTGGGCCGTCTCCTCCTGCGGGATGCCCGCCTCCTCGCCGTCCCCGGACCCCGCCGCGGGCGGGCAGGTCCGGCCCAGCCAGGTCCGTACGAGCCGCTGCTCCTCGCCCGCGCGCGCCGCGTCGTCCACATACGCGACGGCGCGCGGGAAGCGTCTTCGCAGCGCCGCCAGATTCTTCAGGCCGTCGCCCGACGTCTGCCCGTACACCGCGCCCAGCACGGCGAGCTTCGCCATGTCGCGGTCACCGGCGAACGCCCGGTCCGACACCGCCTTGTAGAGGTCGCCGGGCTGGCCCGCCACCTCCATCAGCCCCGGGTCGCGGGAGATCGCGGCCAGCACGCGCGGCTCCATCTGGTCGGCGTCGGCGACCACCAGGCGCCAACCGGGGTCCGCGATCACCGCCCGGCGGATCACCTTGGGGATCTGCAGGGCGCCGCCGCCGTTGGTCACCCACCGGCCCGTGATTGTGCCGCCCGGCAGGTACTGCGGTCTGAAGCGGCCGTCGCGCACCCAGTCCTGGAGCCAGCCCCAGCCGTGCGCCGTATAGATCCGGTACAGCTTCTTGTGCGTGATGAGCGGCTCCACCGCCGGGTGGCCGAGGCTCTCGATCTCCCACCGCCGCGTCGACTTGATCTTGATCCCGGCCTGCGCGAACGCCTTGATCACGTCCGCGGGCAGCTCCGGCCGCACGCGCCGACCGAACGCCGCCGACACCTTGTCCGTCAGCTCCGCGAGCCGACGCGGCTCCCCGCCGCCCGCGTACCGCTCGCCCAGCAGCTCGTCGAGCAAGTCCCGGTGCACATCGGCCCGCCACGGCAGCCCGGCCCCGTTCATCTCGGCGGCCACCAGCATCCCCGCCGACTCGGCGGCGGTCAGCAGCCGCATCCGGTCGGGGTGCTCGGCCGCCGCGTGTCTGCGGCACTGGTCGGCGTACACCTCAAGGAGGGCGTCGAACGGCACCCGCACCGGCTGCGGCTCGAAGAGCGAGGACTGCGAGCCGGGCTCGGCGGCGCGCTGCGGCGGATCGGGCGGCACGGCCCGGTCGTGCAGCCGGGCCCAGGCCGCCGCCGCCGAATGCGGCTCGCCGTGCCGCCCCTCGTGCCCGAGGAGCAGCGCCTCCGCGTCCTCGATGTCGTAGCACCGCTCGACCCGCACCCCGGCGGCGAGCAGCCGTGGGTAGATCTCGACGGTCGAGCGCCACACCCACCGCCCGACCTCGGGCCGCGACCGGATCGCCTGCGCGAGGTCCTGCTCCTCGCGCACCTCACCGGCGGGCCGCCCGTCCCGCCCCAGCGGCACGAGCAGCGCCCCACCCGCGTCCGTCGCGGCGACGGCCCACCGATCGTTCATGGGTACGAGTCTGGCACCCGGCACTGACAGTCGCCGGGGGACGCGTGGGCGGGGGTGACGCCCGGCGGGCCGCGCGCCGGGGCGACCGGGCCGCCGGGTCTTTGGGCCAAGTGGAACCGGCCGAAAGGAGGGCCGGCCCGGGGTACGGCAGGATCGACGCTGGGAGGCAGGAGAGCCGGTGGCCATCAGGAAGGGCGGCCGGTGTCCACCGAAGAGGAGACACAGATGCAAGCGATCGTTTTCAACGAGTTCGGTGGACCCGAGGTACTGCGGTCCACGGAGACCGACGAGCCGCACGCGGGCCCCGGCCAGGTGCGGGTGAAGGTGCGCGCGGCCGGCGTGAACCCGATCGACTACAAGATCCGCCGCGGCTGGATGGAGTCGGCCTTCCCGACCTCGCTGCCCGCGATCCCCGGCAGTGAGCTCGCCGGTGTGGTGGACGAGGTCGGCGAGGGCGTCACCCAATACGCCGTCGGGGACGAGGTGTTCGGCTGGTCCGACACCGGCGCCTACGCGGAGTACGCCCTGGCCTCCACCGTCGTTCCCAAGCCCGCCGAGCTGTCCTGGCAGGACGCGGTCGCGTTGCCCGTCGCGAGCGAGACCGCCCAGCGCGTCCTGGACCTGCTCGGCGTCACCGAGGGGGAGACCCTGCTGCTGCACGGCGCGGCGGGCGTGGTCGGCTCGGTCGGCGTACAGCTGGCCGTAGCGCGCGGCGTGACGGTCATCGGCACCGCGAGCCCGGCCAACCACGACCATCTCCGGGTCCTGGGCGCGATCCCGGTGGCGTACGGTGACGGACTCGCCGAGCGGGTACGGGCCGTGGCGCCGCAGGGCGTGGACGCGGTGTTCGACGCGGCGGGCCGGGGTGCGCTGCCGGACTCGATCGAGCTGCGCGGCGGCACGACGGACCGCATCGTCACGATCGCCGACGCCGCAGCGGCGGACCTCGGCGTCACCTTCTCGTCGGGCGGCACCGACCGCCCCCAGGATCGGCTGGCCGAGCACGCGCAGCTGGCCGCGGAGGGCGGGCTGCGGCTCACGGTGGCCGAGACCTTCCCGCTGGCGCAGGCGGCCAAGGCCCAGGAACTGAGCGAGTCCGGCCACACCCGCGGCAAGCTGGTGCTGATTCCCTGACGGGGATGGGTGTGGGGACGAGGGTGGGGATGGGGATGGGGATGGGGATGGGGATGGGCGTGGGGACGAGGACGCGGGTGGCGACGGGGACGAGGGTGGGGGTGGTGCGTGCGGTCGGCTTGGCGTGGGCGGGTCCGCCCACCGACCGCCCCGCCCGCTGACGGCCCCGTGCCGGCCGCCCCGCCCACCTGGACCGCACCCGGCCCGCAGACCGCCCCGCCCACCTGGTCGCGCGCCCAAGACGGCCCGACCGGCCCTACCGGCCCGACCAGCGCACCCGCTCGCCCGCACGAACGGCCGGCCGCCTCACCGTCCCCGTGGGCAGCTGGCCAGCGCCGCGACCAGCGCCACCGCCGCGCAGACCCCCGTCGCGAGTCCCACCGTCGTCCACGGCACGGTGACCGATACCGGCACCGACAGGGTGGCGAGGGCCGCGCCCAGGCCCGCCAGGTTCACCGCTGAAACCGCCGCGCCCAGGATCGCGCCGATCGCCACGGCGAACAGGGACTCACCGGCGACCACCCGCAGGACCTGCGTCCGCGTGGCCCCGCTCAATCGCAGGGCGCGCAGCTCCGCGGACCGCGAGGAGTTCGCCATCAGGAGCGTGTTGGCCAGTGCGATCGCCGTGTAGACGAGGGCGATGCCCAGCACCAGCCACAGCCCGAGCCGGGTCTTGGAACTGGTCTGCGGGTGCGTCGCCGCCAGCCAGTCGGTGACCCCGGTGACCTGGGCGTCACGCGCGCCCTGCCCGCCGGTGCCGGCCCGCAGCGCGGACGCGACGGCCTCGGCGTCCGCCCCGTCCGCGAGTTGTACGTCGATACGGTCCACCGGCGCCGATGGGGCGTTCGCGGCGGTGACGTACGCACCGTTGTCGCCGGTGCCGAGCGCCAGCACCGCGACGATCCGCAGGGTCGCCGGCCGCCCGTCGCCGAGCCACACATCGACCCGCTGCCCCACCTCGTGCCGCTCCCACTCCTCATTGACGACGATCGAAAGGTCGTCGAGGTCGCGCACATCGCCCGCCACCACCGGCAGCCTGCCGACCTGCGCCAGCGCGCCCGGGTCGCTCACCGCACGGGCGTCGGAGCGGATCAGCGCGCTCCCCTCCTCCCGTACGAACACCGCCGTGGAGGCGGACGGCGAGAGCGTCGCGCCGGGCACCGCGGCGGGTGCGAGATCGGCCCCCGTGACCACGAGATCCGCGGCGGTGCGCGCCCGCGCCTCCGCGGCCTTCGACGCGGTGACCGTCTCAGCGGACCCGAGCAGCGAACCGGCCAGCGCGACGGTCACCAGGACCGGCGCGGCGACGGCGGCGGTACGGCGCAACGCGGCGCCCGTGTTCTCCCGGACCAGCATCCCGATCGCCCCCGGCAGCCGCAGGGCGCGCGCCACCGGACGTACGAGCAGGGGGGCGAGCAGCGCGACGCCCGTGATCAGGACCATCGGCTGCGTCGTGTACGTCTTGCGTTTCAGCAGCCCCGACGGGTCGGTGGCCAGGCTCCAGGCGAGCAGCCCCAGCCCGCCGGCCAGGAGACCGACGCCCAGCAGCCGCCGCCCCAGCGGCATCGCACCGCTGTCGACGGACGACTCGCGCAGCGCCTCCACGGGCCCGGTGCGCCCGGCCCGCCGCGCCGCGGCCCACGCCCCGGCCAGCGCCACGAGCAGCCCCGTCCAGAACGCGGCGTGCAGCGGCCAGGAGTCGTCGCCCACCGCGAACCGGGACGGCGCGAGCCCGCCGTCCACCAGCACCCGGGCCAACCGCCGTGCACCCCACTGCCCGGCCAGACAGCCCACCGCCGAGGCGAGGACACCCACCGCGGCGGCCTCCGTGAGCAGCAGTCGACGTATCTGTCCCGGCGTCGCCCCGGCCGTCCGCAGCAGCCCGAACTCGCGTCTGCGCACCGCCACCGTGAAGGCGAAGGTCGAGGCGACGACGAAGACCGAGACGAAGGTGGTGACGCCACCGGCGGTGCCGAGCACGGCGTTCACGGTCACCAGGGCTTCGGCGTCGCTCTCCGCCCCTGGGTCGACGCGTGCCCGGTCGTCGCCGGTGAGCACCTGGGCCCGGTCGCCGACGACTTTCCGTACGGCGTCGACGGGAGCGTCCACCCCGACGGCGTCGCTGCTGCCGCCGTCGCGCGCGACCCGGCCCAGCGTGCGCAGCTCGCGCAGCAGATCCGCGTCCACAGGGTGTGGGTGAGCGAGCCTCTTCGACACCCGGGCGGTGTTCGGCCCCCGCCGGACCTCGACGGTCAGCGTGTCCGTACCTCTCACCACGACCGGCGACGAGGCGAACCGCTGAGGTGTGCGGGTCGGCGGGTCGAGGCTCGCGGCGATACCGAGGGTCATCGTCGTCATCAGCCCGACCCCGATCGCCAGCGCCACGAAGCTGCCGACGAAGGTGGCCCAGCGGGTCCGCAGGGCGCTCAGCGCGACGGTCAGCACGCCACACGCTCCAGGCCGGTCATGCGGGCGGCGATCCGCTCGGCGGTGGGGGAGGCCAGGTCGTCCGCGACGCGCCCGTCAACCAGGAAGGCCACTCGGTCCGCGTGCGCGGCGGCCACCGGATCGTGGGTGACCATCACGATGGTCTGTCCTTCCAGGTCCACCAACTCCCGCAGCATCAGCAGTACATCGCGGCTGGTCGTGGTGTCCAGCGCCCCGGTCGGCTCGTCCGCGAAGAGCACCGCGGGACGTGTGATCAACGCCCGCGCGATCGCCACCCGCTGCTGCTGTCCGCCCGACATCTCGCCGGGCCGGTGCCCGGCCCGCCCGCCGAGCCCCACCCGCCCGAGCGCCGCCGCCACCTCGGCGCGGGAGGGCCGACGCCCCGCCAGCCGCAGCGGCAGCGACACGTTCTGCGCGGCTGTCAGCGAGGGCAGCAGATTGAACGCCTGGAAGACGAAGCCGATCCGGTCCCGCCGCAGCAGCGTCAGCCGCCGCTCGCTCAGCCCGCCGAGCTCGGTACCACCGACGGCGACCGACCCGGACGTCGGCCGGTCGAGCCCGGCGGCGCACTGGAGCAGCGTGGACTTGCCGGACCCGGAGGGGCCCATGACGGCCGTGAAGGTGCCGGAGTGGAAGTCGAGATCGACCCCGTCGAGGGCGCTGACCTCGCGGTATGTCTTGCGGAGTGCGGTGAGTCGTACGGCGGTTGTGGTCATGTCGCCAGCCTTCCGTCCGCGGCCCCGCGGATCACGACCGCTGGACGGAGTCTTGGGGGTAGGCCTGGCCCTACCCCGCTCGGCGAGGGGTGCGGGTGGGTGGCGACGTATTCTGTTTCCTGTAGTCGGCCACCGGCCCGTCCCGCCGCGACCGGCTCGCGGCGCGGCGCACCGTGCGTGCCGACAGCCTCCATGCCGACAATGACTTCGCCCCGGCGGGCGAAGTGCTCAAGGAAGTGCAGCAGCGGGATGTCCGTGCCTGAGGGATCGATCGAAGCCGTCGACAAGGCGTTCGCCGCCGCGCTGTACACGGACGGCGACGCGGGTCTCGACATCGGGGCTTCGCTGCTGGCCGCCGACCCCGACGCGGACGCCGAACTGCGGCGGCGCGGCGAGGAGTTCGTCACGCGGGCCTGGCAGCGCGGCTGGCAGCCGGCCGATGTCGAGCGGATCGTCCGGCGGGATCTGGCGGAGCACCATGTGCGGCTGGTGGGCGAGCTGATCGCGGGAGAGGTCCGCGTGTACGGTCGGCTGCCGCCGCGCTGGGACGCGCAGCTCGCCGAGCTGGATGTGCGGCAGTGGCGGGCGGACCGCTTCTCGTACGCGACCGCCGTGCTGGAACTGCTGCGCGTGCTGTTGCGCCTGCCCGCGGTCGAGCCGGTGGGGGCGGCGCCGGGCGCGGCCGTCCACGTACCGTCGCGGCACGACGGTGAGCCCCGCATGCTCACCCGCATCCGCGCCCTGCTCGCCAAGGCCGAGGCCACCGACTTCCCCCAGGAGGCGGAGGCGCTCACCGGCAAGGCGCAGGAGCTGATGGCGCGGCACAGCATCGACGAGGCCCTGCTGGCGGCCCAGGGGCACACCGGCGACACCCCCGCCGCGTGCCGGATCGGCGTCGACGCACCCTACGAGACGGCCAAGGCGATCCTGCTCAATGCCGTCGCCGACGCGAACCGCTGCCGCGCCGTGTGGAACGGCGACCTCGGCTTCTCCACGGTTGTCGGCTTCGAAACCGACCTGGAATCGGTCGAGTTGCTGCATACGTCCCTCCTGGTGCAGGGCACCGCGGCGATGACCCGCGCGGAGGCGGCCCAGCGGGCGGGTGGCCGCAAGCGCACCAAGGCGTTCAGGCAGTCGTTCCTCACGGCGTACGCGAGCCGGATGGGGGACAGGCTGCACGAGGCGACCGAGCACGTCACGGAGGAGGCCGGCGGCTCGCTGCTGCCGGTCCTCGCGGCGCGGGACGTGGCGGTCGAGGACCGCACGGACCGGATGTTCCCGGAGACGACGCCGACCCGGGTGCGCGGCGTCACCGACTACGAGGGCTGGGAGCACGGCACGGCCGCGGCCGACCGCGCCCACCTCCCGAAGTCGCACCGGCCGGAGCACCGGCCGATCCGACCCGGGGACTGACGGGGACCGACCGGGGACCGGACCGACGTGCCACCGGCCGATCGGCGCCGGGGGTTGCGTGGGGTCGCACCGGACCATCCGTCCCGGGGGCTGACCGGGGTGGCCCCGACCATCCGGCCCGAGGGCTCTGTGGGGCGCCACCGGACCATCCGCCCCCGGGGGTTGCGTGGGGTTGAGCGGGACACACTGGTCGCTCGGCCCCTCTCGGGGTTGAGCGGGGCCGCACGCACCGGGGCCGCACGCACCGGGGCGGCACCCTGGCCACCCGGCCCAGGGACTGGCGGGGGCGGCACCCCGGCCACCCGGCCACCCGGCCCGGGGACTGATCGGGGCGCCACCGGACCATCCGCCCCCGGGGTGCGTGGGGTTGAGCGGGACACACCGGCCGATTGGCCCTCGGGGCCGGCCGGGGGCTCACGGCCTCCTGAAGTGCTCGATCAGCCGCGCGTAGCTGTCCTCGCCGTGCCCCGCCTCCAGCGCCCGGCTCACCAGGCCCACGGTGTAACCGGGGAATTCCGCGTTGATGCCGCGCGCCCGGCTCTCCCGGACCAGGTCCTCGGCCGACGGCAGGTGATGCTGGAGTGCCCCGTACGGCGTCGCGTACTCAGCGCGGTCGACCTCGTCGGCGATCACCGGGAGGTAGCCGAGGAGCGCGGCGACGGACGGGCCGGCCTGCTCCAGGAACTGCTTGACCTCGATGCCCTCGTCCGACAGCAGGGCCGCGGCGTGCAGGAAGCCGTTGAGCGCGCCCCACATGGTCCCGTGCACGGCCATCCCGTACAGGGCCGGTGCGCCCGCGCCGGCTCCGATCAGGCTGCCACGGCCGCCGAGGAGACCGAGCGCCGAGCGGTTCCGGTCGTACACCGTGCTGTCGCCGCCGTAGAAGACCACCGTCTCAGGGCTTCCGATGCCCGGCGCGATCGTCATGATCTGCCCGTGCAGATACGCCACACCCCGGCCCCCGGCCCACTCGGCAACCGCCTTTGCCTCGGCGGACGTTCCGTCCGTCAGATTGACCACGGCGCGACCGTCCAGTGCGTCGCCCGCCGATTCCAGCAGCGCGCGGGCGTGCTCGTTGCCCTTGACGCTGACGACCACGAGGGAGCCCGCGGCGACGGCGTCCCGGACACTCGCGGCCCGTCGCGCCCCCTTGGCGACCAGGGCGTCGGCCTTCTCCGGCGTGCGGTTCCATACGGTGGTCGGATGCCCGCCGTCGAGGAAGGCACCGGCGAGCGCGGTACCCATCTCTCCGAGGCCGAGCACGGTCACGGACGAGAGAGTGTCGAGGTTTCCGGCAGGTGCGGCTTCAGCAGTCATGAGTGGCACGCTAGAAGCTCAACCAGGCTTGAGGTCAAGGGCTCGGGGGGCTCGCGGGCCCAAGGGCTCATGGGCGGGGCTCATGGGCGGCCGTCACGGCAAACAAAAACAGGCCCGATGCCTAAGCATCGGGCCTGTTTTCACAGTAGCGGGGACAGGATTTGAACCTGCGACCTCTGGATTATGAGCCCAGCGAGCTACCGAACTGCTCCACCCCGCGTCGTTGAATGCAACTCTACGCCACTTGGACCTCAACGGGAAATCGCCCCCATTTCGAGCACTGTTCCCGAAGTCTCCGCCCCGCTGGGGCCCGCCACGGGGGCCCCAGGCCGTCCTGGCGACCCCGCCCATGCCGGCCGCGCCGGCGTTCGAGGACAGGTCCGAAGGGCGCCCGAGCTGCGGGTGGAGCCTCGGTCCGGGAACGGGCGGGCAGGGGACAAGCCCCGCGCGGCGACCACCCGCCGTACCTGCGCCCGCCGGACCCGTGCCCGCTCGTATCCGCGCCGCCGTACCCGCCCCGCCCGCACCGCGCCCGCCGCACGTGAGGGGGCCGCGGCCCGTACGTAGGAAGTGCTCCGCAGGAGGCGCTCCGGTCAGGAACCCGGCAGCTTCGGCATGTCGGAGGGGACACCTTCGGGCAGCTTGTCGGCCGCACCGGACTTCTTGAAGGAGTCGGTGATCCCGCTGCCTTCCCACTTCACCGTGAGCGTCTCGCCGTCGGCGGACGGCGTGACCGCACCCTTGGCGCGGTCGGTGTTGCCGTCGGCGCATTTGAGCGACAGCGATACGCCGCCGTCCTCGCTCACGGTGCCCGAGCAGACCCGTTCGGCGCCCGCGACGGCCGCGTCCTTGCCCTGGACGACCAGACCGAGGACCTTGCCGCCGGACATCGCCGTCCAGCTCCCGGCCACGTCCTTGGCGCCCGCGCCGGCGTCACCGGCGGGCGGCGGGCTGCTCTGCCCGGTGCTGCCGCCCTGGCCCTTGTCCTTCGCGTCGGCGTCCGAACCGCCCTTGCTGTCGCTGCTGCAACCGGTCAGTGCGAGGGCGGCCACGAGGGCCACGGCGGCGGTGGTGGTACGTACGTGCTTGCGCACTCCGGTCTCCCCAGTTTCGTCAGATCCGAACGCGCCAAGCTACCAGGAGGATTTGCGCACTCCGGGGAGGAACCCGGCGTGTGCCTGCGCGCGCATCCGCACCCGGGAGAGCCCGAACTTCCGCAGGTGCCCCCGGGGTCGGCCGTCCACGCTGTCGCGGTTGCGCACCCGCGTGGCACTCGCGTCGCGCGGCTGACGTCGCAAGGCGCGCAGCGCCGCCACCCGTTCGGCCTCGCCCGTGGCCGGGCTGCGGAGGACCTCCTTGAGCTGGGCCCGGCGTACCGCGTGGCGCTCGACGATCGCCTTGCGCTTCTCGTTTTGCGCGATCTTGCTCTTCTTCGCCATCAGACCTTCGCCCCTCGCGCGCGGATCCGGGCGACGGCGGCCTCGATGCCGATCGAGTCGATGGCCTTGATCGCCCTGGCGCTGAGGGTGAGGCGGACATGGCGGCCCTCGCTCGCCAGCCAGTAGCGCTTGCGCTGGATGTTCGGGTCGAAGCGGCGCGGGGTGCGCCGGTGGGAGTGCGAGATGTGGTGGCCGAAGCCCGGCTTGGCGCCGGTCAGCTGGCAGTGCGCGGACAAGGCGAATCGCTCCTCTTGATAATGGAAACCATTTCCATATACTAACCACATGGCACGCGACGAAGTCCGCCCGATCATCAAACTCAGGTCCACCGCGGGGACCGGCCACACCTACGTCACCCGCAAGAACCGTCGGAACGACCCCGACCGCATGACGCTCCGCAAGTTCGACGCCGTCGTCCGCAGGCACGTCGACTACCGCGAAGAGCGCTGAACCGGCTCGGCCGAAGCGCGCAAGAGCCCCGCACGAAAGGGCCCCCGCGCAAGAGAGCCCCCGCGCAAGAGAGCCGACGTACAAGAAAGAGGCACACACCATGCAGAACGGCATCCACCCGCCCTACGGCCCCGTCGTCTTCCGCGACAAGGCCGGCGGCTTCGCCTTCCTCACCCGTTCCACCGCCGTCAGCGACAGGACGGTGGAGTGGGAGGACGGCCGTACGTACCCCGTCGTGGACGTCGAGATCTCCTCGCGGAGCCACCCCTTCTACACGGGGACCGCGCGCGTGCTGGACACCGCGGGACGCGTCGAGCGCTTCGAGCGCCGCTTCGGGGTGAGCAGGTGATGAAGGGGGAGGGAACGAAGCTGCCCGTCGTGATCGTCGGCGGGCTGCACTCCGACGCACGCAAGGAGGTCGTGGAGCGGCTGCTGCGCACGGTGCCCGGCAGCGTCGCGCTGCACCACGACCTCTCCACCGCCGCCGGGGGGACGGTGCGCCGCAGCGTCCGCGACAGCCTGGGCGAGCGCGCCTCCGGCGAGGCGCCGCTGGTCAACGACTGCGCCTGCTGCGCGCTGCGCGAGGACCTGGTGCCCGAGCTGGAGCTGCTGGCCGGCGACGGGCGCACCCGGCTGGCGATCGTCGAGCTGTGGGACTCCGTGGAGCCCAGGGGGATGGCCGAGGTCGTCGTCGAGCACGGCGGGGACGTCCTGGACCTGACCGGTGTGATGACGGCCGTCGATCCCGCGCTGCTGCTGCCCTACCTCGGCTGCGGCGACGACCTGGCCGACGCCGGGCTCGCCGCCGCGGCCTCGGACCGGCGGACGGTCGCGGACACCTGGGCGCGCCAGTTGGAGTACGCGCCGGTGCTGGCCGTGGTGGAGAGCGAGGAGGCCGACGACACGGACGAGGCGCTGCTCGCCCAACTGCACCCGACGGCCCGCCGGGTGCGGGTCGCCTCGGGCGAGCTGGCGGCGGCGGCCTTCGCGGGCTTCGACGTGCGGGCCGCCGCCGAGCGGCAGCACCCCGCCTGCGCGCTGCTGCCGCAGGAGGCGGACGAGTCCGGTGTCGGGACCCTGGTGTGGCACCGGCTCAGGCCCTTCCACCCCGGGCGGCTGTACGCGGCCCGGGAGGGCCTGACCTGTGCGGCGGCCCGCAGCCGCGGCCGGTTCTGGCTCGCCGACCGGCCCGACACGCTGCTGGCGTGGGACGCGGCGGGCGGGGCGCTGTGCGTGGAGAGCGCGGGGCCCTGGCTGGCCGCCCTGCCGGACGCCGCGTGGGAGATGGTGCCGCCGGTGCGCAGGGCGGCTGCCGCGATGGACTGGCACCCCGAGCACGGGGACTGCTGTCAGCACCTGGTCTTCACCTCGCCCGGCCTGGACCGGGATGGGCTCGAAGGGCTGTTGGAGTCCTGCCTGCTGACGGATGCGGAGTACGCCGGCGGGCGCGAGGCGTGGAAGCGCTTGCCGCCCGCTTTCGATTCACTGCTGGAGGTGTGACGGCCCGTATTGCATTTCGTATCGCGGAAAGATCCGCACCGGCCGTGTGACAAGGGTCTCCGTGCCACCGCACTTTCGGCGCCCCCGTGCGATCGTGAATGAGCGAAAGACGGCCCTGTCGCCGTACTTGCCCCGGGCGACCGGTTTTCTGTAATCGGGGGGCCACCGCGCGTGCACGTGCATCTGCCCATGCATTGGCAAGTGAACGAAGCTATGATCCGGAGCAGTTGACATCTGCGCTTCCGGGAGCGACCTGTGCACCACGCGTACAACGGCATGGCGGCCACAGAGCTTCACGGGGCCGTCTGGCAGAAGAGCAGGCACAGCAACTCGCAGGGCTCGTGCGTGGAGTTCGCGAAACTGCCGGGCGGGAATGTCGCGATGCGCAATTCGCGCCATCCGGACGGACCCGCCCTGGTCTACACGCCTGCCGAAATTGAGGCGATGCTGATCGGCGCCAAGGCGGGCGAGTTCGACCATCTGACCGCCGGCGGCTGACCGTCTGTATTCGGCCGAAAAGTCGTCAGCGGTTTCTCCGGCCGCCCTGGCAGTAGGCGCTTTCTGGCCGCGCCCCGCCGCCGGCGGCCGGTTTCCTGTCGCTGTCCGCCCGGCGGTTTTCTGCTGGCGCTGCCCGTCCGGCGGCCGGTTTTCTACGGCTGTCCGCCCGGCAGTCGGAACAGTGCCCAGACGACCTTGCCGTGCAGTGTCCCGGCGAGCGGGTGCCAGCCCCAGCTGTCGCTGAAGGAATCCACCAGGAACAGACCGCGGCCCGACTCGGCCGAGAAGTCGTCGCTCTCGCGCGCGACCGGGCTCTCCTGGCTGGGGTCGCGCACGGCGCACACCAGACGGGAGGTCCAGTGCATCAGGTGCAGCCGTACGGTCGGATCCTGTTCGCGCGGGGTGTCGGCGGGCAGCGCGTGCCGCAGGGCGTTGGTGACGAGCTCGGAGACCACCAGGGAGACGTCGTCGAAGCGCTCGCCGAGGTTCCACTGGCCGAGCGTCGACTTGGTGAACTGTCTCGCCCCCCGGACCGCTTCGTATCTCGCGGGCAGTGCGCACGACGCGGAGCTGGACACTGCTGCGGGGTCGATGGGGGGAAGCCCCTGCCTTAACGGCTCGAGCATGGCCGATCCATTCGTCCCCATGCGAGGCACTCCCAGGATTCGCGTACGAAAGAGCGTGCAGGTGCGCGCGGACCATGGTTCCGAATGCGTAGGGCAGATGCAAGGGCAGATGCACGTGCAGGTGCCGGACCTGTCCACCCCCGTGCCGGTTCTTGCTCATTTCTCCCTACGATCTCTTTCGTTGCCTTGCGGACCGTTTGCCATTTCCGTAACCGAATGAGTACAGGCTGAAGGGTTTTGATGGCAGACTGCGGCACTCGGGCAGCACCGGGGGGTGGTGCTCCGTTTTCGCACTGTCGGACTGTGGAGGGTTGGAGAAGTGACCGCAGGCGAGTCGAGCGGCTCCGTGGTGCGGCGCATCCTGCTGGGGTCTCAGCTGAGGCGGTTGCGCGAGACGCGCGGCATCACGCGCGAGGCGGCCGGCTACTCGATCCGTGCGTCCGAATCCAAGATCAGCCGCATGGAGTTGGGACGGGTGAGCTTCAAGGCCAGGGATGTCGAGGATCTGCTCACCCTCTACGGCGTGAGCGACGGCACGGAGCGCGAGTCACTGCTCGGCCTCGCCCGCGAGGCCAACGTGGCGGGCTGGTGGCACAGTTACGGTGATGTGCTGCCCGGCTGGTTCCAGACGTACGTCGGCCTTGAGGCCGCCGCCTCGAAGATCCAGATCTACGAAGTCCAGTTCGTGCACGGCCTCTTGCAGACCGAGCCGTACGCACACGCGGTCGTCAGTCGTGGGATCCCCGATGCGCCGCGCGCCGAGATCGACCGGCGGGTCGCACTGAGACTGGAGCGCCAGAAGGTGCTCGTCTCCGAGCGGCAGCCGCGCTTTCACGCCATTCTGGACGAGGCCGCGCTGCGCAGACCCTATGGGGACCGCTCCGTGATGCAGGGGCAGTTGAGGCACCTGATCGAGATCTCGGAGCATCCGAACGTCACGCTCCAGATCATGCCGTTCAGCTTCGGCGGGCACGCGGGCGAGAGCGGCGCCTTCACGATGCTGCGCTTCCCGGAGTCCGACCTCTCCGACCTCATCTACCTGGAGCAGCTGACCAGTGCGCTGTACCTGGACAAGCGCGAGGAGGTCGCCCAGTACGAACGCGTGATGGGGCGGCTGAAAGCCGACAGTCCGGGTCCCGCGGAGAGTCGTGACGTCCTCCGTGGTCTACTCCAACTCCTCTGAAACACCCGTACGATGACGCCACGTCATGCGCGAGTCCTGCGACCAAGGGGTGTCATGTCCTTCTTCACCGAGCTGGCCAGTCAGTACATCGACGGTGAGTGGAGGGCGGGCAGCGGCTCCTGGGACATCATCGACTTCAACCCGTACAACGGGGAGAAGCTGGCCTCCATAGCCGTGGCGACTGCCGACGAGGTGGACCAGGCCTACCGCGCCGCGGAGCGCGCACAGGTGGCCTGGGGCGACACCAACCCATACAGCAGGCGGCTGGTCTTCGAGCGCGCCCTGCGGGTCGTCGAGGACCGCGAGGAAGAGATAGCCGAGGCCATCGTCGAGGAGCTCGGCGGCACCCGGCTCAAGGCGGCCTTCGAGCTGCACCTCGCCAAGGAGTTCCTGCGCGAGGCCGTCCAGCTGGCGCTGCGCCCCGAGGGCCGGATCCTGCCCTCGCCGACCGACGGCAAGGAGAACCGGGTCTACCGCCTCCCGGTCGGTGTCGTGGGTGTCATAAGCCCCTTCAACTTCCCCTTCCTCCTGTCGATCAAGTCCGTCGCGCCGGCCCTGGCACTCGGCAACGCCGTGGTGCTCAAGCCGCACCAGAACACGCCGATATGCGGCGGCTCCCTGGTCGCCAAGGTATTCGAGGAGGCCGGGCTGCCCGCCGGGCTGCTGAATGTCGTGATCACCGACATCGCGGAGATCGGCGACGCGCTGATCGAGCACCCGGTGCCCTCCGTCATCTCCTTCACCGGCTCGGACAAGGTCGGCAAGCACGTCGCCACCGTGTGCGCGGCGAACTTCAAGCGGGCCATCCTCGAACTCGGCGGGAACAGCGCGCTCATCGTGCTGGACGACGCCGATGTCGACTACGCGGTGGACGCCGCGGTCTTCAGCCGGTTCGTGCACCAGGGGCAGGTCTGCATGGCCGCCAACCGCATCCTGGTGGACCGCAGGCTGGAGAAGGAGTTCACCGAGAAGTTCGTCGCCAAGGTCGGCACGCTGAAGGTCGGCGACCCCGCTGACCCGCAGACCCACATCGGCCCGCTCATCAACTCCTCGCAGGCCGAGGCGGTTTCGGCGCTGGTCGTCCAGACGGTCGCGGCGGGCGCGACGGCGCTGCTGCACGGGCAGACCGTGGGCAACCTCGTGGCGCCGTCCGTGCTGACGGACATCGCACCCGGTTCGCCGATCCTGTCGCAGGAGATTTTCGGTCCGGTCGCGCTCATCGTGCCGTTCGACGGCGAGGAGGAGGCCGTCCGGATCGCCAACGACACCCCGTACGGGCTGAGCGGCGCGGTGCACACCGGGAACGTCGAGCGCGGGGTGCAGCTGGCCAAGCGCATCAACACCGGCATGATCCACATCAATGACGGCACGGTCCACGACGAGCCGATCGTCCCGTTCGGCGGCGAGAAGCACTCGGGCTCCGGCCGGCTGAACGGCGAGTCGATGATCGAGGCGTTCACCACCCAGAAGTGGATCTCGGTGCAGCACGGCCGGTCGAGGTTCCCGTTCTGAGCCCGTTGCTCGGCACCCCGGCCCGCGTGCTGATTGCGGACAGGACCTGACCGCAAGGGTTCGTAGTGTGGAGGCATCACTCACACGCGAACAAGGCGGACACCATGGTCACTCACGTTCCCGCAGAGGCATCGGGCGACGAGCGCGGCGCGCTCCTGGCCTTCGTCGAGGCGCAGCGCGGGGCGGTCCGCCGCTCCGTGCTCGGCCTCACCGACGAGCAGGCGGCGTCCCGCCCCAGCGCGAGTGAGCTGTCGCTCTCCGGGCTGCTCAAGCACGTCGCCGAGACGGAACTCAACTGGCTGCGGATAGCGCAGCAACGCCCGAGCGAGGTGGGGCGCACCGAGGCGACCTGGGGCGACAGCTTCCGGCTGGTCGGCGACGAGACGGTGGCCGGTGTGCTGGCGTTCTGGGCCGGGGTGGCGGCGGAGACGGAGCGCTTCGTCCGAGAGGTCCCGAGCCTGAACGACACCTTCCCGCTGCCCGAGGCGCCCTGGTTCCCCAAGGACGCGGAAGTCTCGATGCGATGGCTGCTGCTGCACATGGTGGAGGAGACGGGCCGGCACGCGGGTCATGCCGACATCGTCCGCGAATCGCTGGACGGCAAGGGGGCTTTCGACC
The DNA here is from genome assembly GCF_051131715.1 of Streptomyces sp. A5-4. Lineage (NCBI taxonomy): Bacteria > Bacillati > Actinomycetota > Actinomycetes > Kitasatosporales > Streptomycetaceae > Streptomyces > Streptomyces sp. A5-4. The sequence continues at coordinate 4,727,885 of NZ_CP178591.1, forward strand.
TGGTGGCGGAGGAGCAGGGCGGCGGCGAGGGCTGGGGCTAGACCGCCGCGCGGGGCTGTCCGGACAGTCGGATCTCGGCCCGTCCGGCGGCGTTCGAGGTCGGGCCCGCGGGGCGTCCGGCGCCGCGCCCCGGCTGTGAACGGCAGCAGGACCCTACCGATAGGCTAGTCAAAATTGAGTAGCCCGAAGAGGGTCATGAGGCAGAGAACGAAGAGGTGCGGCGATGTCAGCGATCCGGCTGCTGGTCCTCGGCGCCGTCCGTCAGCACGGGCGGGCGCACGGCTATCAGGTACGCAACGACCTGGAGTTCTGGGGCGCCCACGAGTGGTCCAACGCCAAACCCGGGTCGATCTATCACGCCCTGAAGCAGCTGGCGAAGCAGGGGATGCTGCACGCCCACGAGATCGCCCCGAGCGCGGTCGGTGGCCCGCCGCGCACCGAGTACGAGCTGACCGACAAGGGCGCCGAGGAGTTCCTCGCGCTGCTCCGGGAGGCCCTGACGGCGCACGACCAGAAAATGGACGTGCTGTCGGCCGGCGTGGGATTCATCGTCGACCTGGAGCGGGCCGAGGTGATCGAACTGCTCAAGCGGCGGGTGGTCGGACTTGAGGCGTGGCGTTCCTCGGTGACGGACTACTACACGCCCGAGGACGGCCCCGAGTCGCTCGGCCACATCGGCGAGATCATGCACATGTGGGTGCACTCGGCGGACGCCGGGGCGGAGTGGACGCGCGGCCTGATCGAGCGGATCGAGGGTGGCGCGTACACCTTCGCGGGGGAGGGCGAGCCGACGGTGGCGGTTCTCCAGGAGGGTGACGTGAACCCGTACGCGACGGGCGTGCCCCATGCGGGAGATTCCCGCTAATCAAGTTTGACGAATGTCGATCGGGGGATTATCTTGGAGAAGTAGTCAAGTTTGACTACGATCTCTGGAGGAGATGGCATTGAGTCAGACCGACGCGGTGATCGCCGTCGAGGGAGTACACAAGCGGTACGGGGAGAAGCGGGCGCTGGACGGGCTCGACCTGATGGTGGAGCGCGGCACGGTGCACGGCGTGCTCGGTCCCAACGGCGCCGGCAAGACCACCGTCGTGCGCATCCTGGCCACGCTGCTGCGGCCGGACGAGGGCCGGGCGGAGGTGGCCGGATACGACGTGCGCTCGCAGGCCGGCGAGATCCGGCGGCGGATCGGGCTGCTGGGGCAGCACGCGGCGCTCGACGAGGAGCTCGGCGGCCGGCAGAACCTGGAGATGTTCGGGCGGCTCTACCACCTGGGGGCGCGCAGGGCGGGTGCGCGGGCCGACGAGCTGCTGGCGCGGTTCGGCCTCGCGGACACCGGGCGCAAGGCGGTCAAGCAGTACAGCGGCGGCATGCGGCGGCGGCTCGACCTGGCGGCCTCGCTGATCACGGAGCCACAGGTGCTGTTCCTGGACGAGCCGACGACCGGGCTCGACCCGCGCGGCCGTACGGAGGTCTGGGGCGCGGTGCGCTCGCTGGTCGGCGGAGGGACGACGGTCCTGCTCACGACCCAGTACCTGGAGGAGGCCGACCAGTTGGCCGACCGGATCTCGGTGGTCGACCAGGGCAGGAACATCGCGGACGGCACGCCGGACCAGCTCAAGGCGAAAGTCGGCGGGGACCGTGTCGACGTGGTGCTGCACGATGTGCGCCAACTGGGCGCGGCGGCCGTGCTGATGGGGCCAGGGGCCGAGACGGACGAGTACCGGCGGCAGGTCAGCGCGCCGGTGGCGGACCGGATGAAGGCGCTCGCCCGGGTCGTACGGGAGCTGGAGGCGGCCGGCATCGAGGCGGAGGACATCGCGCTGCGCCGGCCGACGCTCGACGAGGTCTTCCTCCAACTGACGGGCGGGAAGGGCGAGTCCGCCGAGAGCCGGACCGCAGGCAAGGTCGATAGCAAGGGGGCCGTCGTATGAGCGCGGTATGGGTGGTCACCGATTCCTGGACCATGACCCGGCGCGAGCTCGCCCACTGGGCGCGGCAGCCGGTGCAGATCGTCGTCGGGCTGATCTTCCCGGTGATGCTGCTGCTGATGTTCGGCTATCTGATGGGCGGCGGCCGGGGCGTCGAGGGTGACTACATCGACTACCTGGTGCCCGGCATGTTCGCCCTGACCATGGCTTTCGGCCTGGAGGCGACGATGATCGCCGTCACCCAGGATCTCGGCAAGGGCGTCATCGACCGGTTCAGGGCCATGCCGATGTCGACGTCGGCGGTTCTGGTGGGCCGGAGCGTCGCTGACATGCTTCAGTCGGCGCTCGGGCTGCTGGTCATGGTGGGGGTCGGATACGCGATCGGCTGGCGCTGGCACGACGGGGCGACGGCCGCGCTGGGTGCGGTGGGGCTGTTGCTTCTCCTGCGATTCGCGATGCTGTGGATCGGGATCTACCTGGCGATGGTGGCGGGCAAGCCGGAGCTGGTGCAGGCCGTCCAGATCCTGATCTGGCCGATCGGCTTCCTCTCCAACGCGTTCGCGACGCCCGGATCGATGCCGGGCTGGCTGGGCACGGTCGTGGAGTGGAACCCGATGTCGGCGACGGCGACGGCGACGCGTGATCTGTTCGGCTACCCGGGGAGCGCGGGCGGATCCTGGGCGTCCGAGCACGCGGGGCTGCTGGCGGTCGGGTGGCCGGTGCTGCTGCTGGTGGTGTTCTTCCCGCTGGCGGTACGAAGGTTCGGGCGCTTGAGCCGGTAGGGGCCGGGGGCTGGAGTGCGGGGCGGCCGGGCCCCTGCGCGGGGGCCTGCTCCCCGCCCCGCCCCATCCCTTCCCGAGCCCGGGGCGAGCTCCCCGGCCCCCGCCACTCGGCGGCAGCCGCGACATGACGCGGCGGGAAGGGGCGGGTTGCCTGCGGCGCTGTTCCCCGACCCGCCCCATCCCGGCTGTGATATGTGTGGCTGCCGCCGCGTGGGGGCTCCGCCCCAGACGCCGGTCCTCAAATGCCCTGTCATCAGATGAGTGCAGGCTCCACCCGCCCGGCCACCTTCAGCCTTTGGCGGGGGCAGTCCCTTGCCGTCATCACTCGACTTGCAGCCACCCTCCTCAGCGCCCGTGGCGAGCACGACCACCAGGACAACGCCCAAGACCTGTAACGCGTGCTTTCCTCTCATGACTGTAGTTCCCCCTCTGGCTGGTAGTACGTGGCCCGCAGGGCTTCCGCCATCCGCTCGACCACAGCAGCGGGCATGAGCGGGAAGTGGACACAGACACAGGGTTGGCCGATCGCGTCGACAGCACCCCGAAGGTTCCTGCAGCCGTGTGCGTCCACCCCCGCCGCGCACAAGGCGTCCTCCAAGGCATTACGGGCGTTCTCGGCCATCAGTCGAGCATCTCGCCACGCCTGCAGGTCCATTGGCGGCAGCCCAGGGAGAGGAAGGTGGTCCATCACGCTCCGCCCCTGTGCTGGGGGCATTGGCAGGGCGGGAACGTCAGCGTGAACTCTTCGATCTCGTCTGTGTCCTCAGCGATGACGTCTTGCTGCTCACCCCACGTCCCTCCCCCGTCCCGTGACACCCGCATGGTCATGCGTCCCTGTGTGCTGCCACAGGTCCGGAGGGGGCGACTCCCGCGCATGGTCACGGGCAGCTCAATGACCGGAGGACACATCATCGGGTACCCCCATGGGCCGGGTGCTCCCGGAGCTCAACATTCGCGTCTGTCGCGGCAGACATGTCCCGGAACCGTCGTGCGTCCTCCCGCTGTTTCCCGAGAGAAGAGGGTGCCCCGAACAGCGGGCGGATCGCACTGGAGATCACCTTCGACTCCGGCCGTGTCCGGTGTGAGACCTGATCCGGAGATCTTCGCTTGTCCAGCAAGTGATCAGCACACCTACCACGGCGGGAACCGTGTGAGGCTCCCGTCGTGGCTAATGTGATCACGGCGTCGCAGCCGTCCTGGATAGCCCCGTTCACCCGGTTGAGCCCCCGCTGTTTCGGCATGTTGGTGACACAGCTGCGGCACGAAGGAGCTGACGCGGTCCGCAGAGGCCGGCCGTGGAGCTTGCCGCTTGAGGACCGGGTGCTGCTGGTCACGGCTTCATCCTGACGTTCGACAAGCTATTCAGGCCCCGGAGGTCATCACGGCCCACCGCGCAGCAGTGCAGCGGTTGAAGCAGGCCCGAACGGACCTCCTCACCGCCCTGCACGCGTGGAGCGACGACGGAGGACCATTCGGCCACACAGACACTCCTAACGCGGGGCAGTAGCAGCCGCAGGCGGGCAGGCAGGCACCGCGCCGACGCTCCAGGGTGAGGATGATCCCAAGATACGGAGCACCCTGGCAGGGGGCTGCTCCTGAGGCACCCTCCGGAGCCGTCGGCCACCGTTGCGCTCATCCTCGTCTGTACATCGAGGTCGACTGAGACCTCACCAAGCCCGTCAAGGCCGTGAGGCGTGTCGTCGTTCGTGGCTGCACCTGGGCAAGGGCGACGGCACCTTCGCGTCCCGTATCCGGGTGGGCGGCGGCTGGAACACGTACACCCACCTCGTCGGCGTCGGCGACGCCAACCGCGACGGGCGCCCCGACCCGTACGCCGTCAACGCTGCCAACCCCCACGGCGCGTACCTCTCCAAGGGCACGGGCGACTGGCGCGTACCCTTCCGCTCGCGTGAGCAGGTCGGTGTGTACTTCGACGGCGCCAAGCGCCGGTACGACCACTTCGCCTGAGCGACACCTCTGGCTGTCTGAGACATCGCCACCCAGCACAACCTTCTGACGTGATCAACAGTCTGACCGGGCGCGCAGCCCCTGGTGCGCGCCCGGTCGCTTGAGAGGAACCCGCTTTGATCCATGTTCGTCCCGCCCGACATCAGCTCGTCGCGGCCGTCGCCACCGTTCTGGCCGTGACCGTCGGTGCGAGCCTCGCGACGGCGCCCGCGATCGCCGCGACGCCCACCGCTGCCGTCGCCGCGGACGCCGGACCCGCCGACGCGCAGGCGACCGTCGACGGCGTCATCTCCATCCCCCGCACCGACCAGATCCTCAGTGTCGGCCCGACCGGGTTTCTGTCGGTGGAGCGCGGATGGGACCACACGTACTACCGCTGGACCAGCACCGTCGACGGCACCACCACGGTCCTCCCGGAGTGGTACAGCGGGTACCGCGGCGGCGGTTCCGACACCGTCGTCGCCAAGGAGGACGGCACGACCCGGTATCTGCTCCATGACATGTCGTCGCCGGGCAGCGACCCCGCGGTCGTCAACCAGACCGACACCCGGCTCTACTGGAAGGGCGTGGTTGGCAGGACTCTCGTCTTCTCGTCCTGGGACGGCCAGAGCAAGGTGGGCCAGCTCCGTCTGATCGGCGAGGGGAACCAGGCGGGCAGCGACCGGCAGGTGACCGGCCTCACGCCGAACTCGAGGGTCCAGAGCGTCGAGGCTCTGTCGGACAGCTCGGCGCTCGTGCGGTACGTCTCGGCGGATGCCGACACCGACCGTTCCTACCTCGCCGTCGTGGACGTCGCCACCGCCTCCGTCGTCGAGAAGCGCGAGGTGGGCGTGTCCGCGTACGACACCGACACGGCCCTCTCCGGGGACCGCTGGGTCTGGGTCGACGCCCCGACGTCCGCGCACGCCAAGCTCATGTACGCCACCCGCGACGGTTCGGGGGGCACGTCGGCCGTGGAAGCGGCCGACCTGGGCAACTCCGTCCGCCCGCACATCGGCGTCCTGGGCGACTGGGTCACGTACGCGGCTCCGGGCGGCGCCGCCGCGACCGAAGAGTCCCCACGCTTCGCGCTCAGTGCCGTCAACCTCGTCGACGAATCCACGGTCAAGCTCCTCGACCACGCCTCGTCCACCGTCCCCACCGCCGACGGCGCGCTCCTGGTGCGCGGCGGTACGGTCGCCCACGGCGAGGGGGTCTACCGGATCGTACTCGGGGCGGACGGCAAGCCCACCGCCACGCTCATCGCGAGCACCGGCGAGCCGACCGTGCTCACGCTGCACACCGCGGCCGTTCCCCCGGTCGTCGACCTCGACAAGAACAACGGTCAGGCCCTGCTCCGCTGGGTGCTCTCCCGGACCAACGCCCAGGGCTTCGTGACGGTGCGTCATGTCGGCACGGGCCGCAGCGTGCGGTACGACTTCGCGCAGGCGGCCACCTACGAGGGCAAGGGATCCGTCGACTTCCGCTGGGACGGGATGCTCCCCAACGCCGAAGGCATGAAGGAGTTCGCGCCCAGCGGCGACTACGCCTGGGACTTCACCGCCTCCCCGCTCAACGGCATCGGTCCGGACGTCGCGCAGACCGGCACCTTCAAGGTCACACGCACGACCGGCCTGCACGACTACACGAACAACAGCACACCGGACCTGCTCTCCCGTGACGCCGCGGGCGTGCTGTGGCGCGACGACTCGGCCAAGGTGGCGTCCGCGCCGCAGCCGTACTCGACGGGTCGGGTGAAGGTCGGCGGCGGCTGGCAGATCTACAACCAGCTGGAGGCCGTCGGGAACATCGCCGGCAGCCCGGCCGGCGACCTTGTCGCCCGTGACAAGGTCGGCGTGCTCTGGCTCTACCAGGGCAACGGAAACGGCAACTTCGCTGGCCGTACAAAGATCGGCGGCGGCTGGCAGATCTACAACAACATAACCGGCGGCAGCGACCTCAACGGCGACCGGAAGTCCGACCTCCTCGCCACCGACGCCGCCGGCGACGTGTGGTTCTACAAGGGCACGGGCAACACGAGCGCGCCGTTCGCACCCCGCAAGAAGATCGGCTGGGGCTGGGGGATCTACAACCAGCTCACCGCCACCGGCAACATCACCGGCACCTCCGCCGGAGACCTCGTCGCCCGCGACAAGGCCGGTGTCCTGTGGCTGTACGAGGGCAAGGGCGACGGCACCTACGCCCCGCGCACGAGGATCGGCGGGGGCTGGGGCGTCTTCACCCACCTCGTCGGCATCGGCGACGCCGACCGCGACGGGCGGGCCGATCTCTACGCGGTCGGAACCTCGGGCGCCAAGTTCTACGCGGGCACCGGCGACAAGGCGGTCCCGTTCAAGCCCGCTGCCCCGGGCAACCTGCTCTGGGACTCGGCACCCGTCAACTCGGTTTTCTGACGACGTCGGCCTCCATCCGGTGACCCTGTTCTGACGGGACGTCGGCACGGTCGCCCAGACGGTCCTTTCGACGCGGCGGTCCTTGACGCCCAGGCGCCGGTGAGGGCGGATACGAGCAGCAGCCCGCATCCGCCCTCTCCAGGTTCCGTGAGAGACGGGCATCGGCTCCATGCCCTCTGTAAGGGGCAGGGAATTCCTAGACCGCTTGCCTGCGTGGATGCCGCCATGTCCCGACCACTCCAGAAGTGTCAGTCGGGAATGGCCGGGAATGGCCGGGAAGGGGCGGGTAGGGGACTAGCCACGCGCAGCGGCCCGCCCGCCGCACCCGCCCGCCGCACCCGCACCGCACCCGGGGCCCCGCCGCTCCACCCCACTTCAGTGGTGGAACGAAGACTTCGCGCGTCCCACCGGCTCCGGTTGCGCCCGCAGCTCCGGCAGCGAGTCCCGGAGTGCTTCGAGCAGCAGCGCCGCCAGATCGGCCGAGAAGCCGTTGCGGCACACGATCCGCAGGACGGACAGGTCCTGCCGGTTCTCCGGGAAGGTGTACGCCGGCACCAGCCATCCCCGCTCCCGCAGCCGCCGCGACACGTCGAAGACGTCGTAATTGCGTACCTCCGGCGCCGTGGTGAACGCGAACACCGGCAGCTCGTTGCCCCGGGTCAGCAGCCGGAAGTCGCCCAGCTCCTCGATCCGCTCCGCGAGCTCCATGGCCACGTCCCGGGTCGTCCGCTGCACGGCCTGGAAGCCGTCCCGGCCGAGCCGCAGGAACGTGTAGTACTGCGCGACCACCTGCGCGCCGGGCCGGGAGAAGTTGAGGGCGAAGGTCGGCATGTCGCCGCCGAGGTAGTTGACCCGGAAGACCAGCTCCTCGGGCAGCTCGGCGGGGGAGCGCCACAGCGCCCAGCCGACCCCGGGGTAGACCAGGCCGTACTTGTGCCCCGAGGTGTTGATGGAGGCCACCCTCGGCAGCCGGAAGTCCCACACCAGGTCCTCGTCGACGAACGGCGCGATCATCGCGCCCGACGCCCCGTCGACATGCACCGGCACATCGATCCCCGTGCGCTCCTGGAGCGCGTCGAGCGCGGCGCAGATCTCGGCGACCGGTTCGTAGCTGCCGTCGAAGGTGGAGCCGAGCACGGCCACCACGCCGATCGTGTTCTCGTCGCAGAGGTCGGCCGCGGCCTGCGGGTCCAGGTGGAAGCGATCGCCCTCCATGGGGACCTGCCGCGCCTCGACCTCCCAGAAGTTGCAGAATTTCTCCCAGCAGACCTGGACGTTGACGCCCATCACCAGATTCGGCCTGGCGCTGCCCGGATAGCGGTCCGCGTTCCGGTTGGCCCAGCGGCGCTTGAGCGCCATGCCGGCGAGCATGCAGGCCTCGCTCGACCCGGTCGTCGAGCAGCCGACGGCGGTCGCCGGGTCCGGTGCGTTCCACAGGTCGGCGAGCATGGCGACGCAGCGCTGCTCCAGCGCGGCGGTGCGCGGGTACTCGTCCTTGTCGATCATGTTCTTGTCGCGGCACTCGCTCATCAGGACGTCCGCCTGGGGTTCCATCCAGGTGGTGACGAAGGTGGCGAGGTTGAGCCGGGAGTTGCCGTCGAGCATCAGCTCGTCGTGGACCAGCTGGTACGCCGTCGAGGGCGCCACGGGGCTGTCGGGGAGCCGGTGCGTGGGCGGGGCCGACTCCATGGCGCCAATCGGGTCGGCCGCGCCGTAGAAGGGGTTGAGCGAAAGCCTGCGGTACTGCTCGCTGGTCCCCTCGGCCCCGCCGGTCTTGCCGTTCGGGTGCCGCTGACCGCCCTGGTGAAGTGCCATGCGCCCACCATAACGGGACATAAGACGCGCAATCGTGCGGCGTGAGGGCTTGCACCTCACGTGACGTGAGGGCCCAGGCTGAGACGCGTACAGCGAAAGACGCACACACGAGAGACACCTACAGCGAAGGAGCGGGAGCCGTGAGCTACTCCGTGGGGCAGGTCGCGGGGTTCGCCGGAGTGACGGTGCGCACCCTGCACCACTACGACGAGATCGCCCTGCTCTCCCCGGGCGGTCGCAGCCACGCGGGCCACCGGCGTTATAAGGACGCCGACCTCGACCGGCTGCAGCAGATCCTGTTCTACCGGTGGCTTATGGCGCTGACCTGCGCTGATGTACCACCCGTGACGGGCTGAGGGCACTTCGAGGGCACATCGGCGCCGAGAACGGCCTCGACGGCGTCCCGTGTCGTGTCCTCCTGGTTGGGCCACAGAGGGCGCCCGCGCCCCGCTGCGCCAGGCACCCGAGAACTTGCGCGACCTCGGGCCGACCACCGCCGCCGGATGGGTACTCGCCCTCGACAACCTCTCGGGCCTGCCCGGCTGGCTCTCCGACGCCCTGTGCCGCATCGTCACGGGCGATGCGCAGGTGACCCGCGCGCTGTACACCGACGACGACGTGAACGTGATCACCTACCAACGCCCCGTACTGCTCGCAGGCATTGACCTCGGCGCCCTGCGCAACGACCTCGCCGAGCGCATGCTGCCGCTCGAACTCGCCCCCATCCCCCGGCACAAGCGGCGCACCGCACGCACTCTGTGGGCCGCGTACGAGCAGGCGCACCCGCGCATCCTCGGCGCGCTGCTCGACCTCGCCGCCACGGTATGGGCCGAACTTCCGCACGCCGCCGCCGACTTGACCGAACGCCCGCGCCTGGCCGACTTCGCCGAGCTGCTGCACGCCCTCGACCGGGTCACCGGCTGGCACAGCCTCGACGCGTTCAACGCCACACAGGACGCGCTGAACGAGACGGTCCTCGACGGGCACCCGGTCGCCGCCGCACTGCGTGAGTGGACCACTTCCCACGCCTTCCCGCTCGACGGCTGGACGGGCACCATGGCCGAGCTTCACCGGCTGCTCGGCAGCGACGGGCGCGGCCTCGCCGACGGCTGGCCCAAGACGCCCGCCGTACTCAGCGCCCGCATCCGCCAGGTTGCCCCCGCACTCCGCTCCCGAGGTATCCACGTGGCCCGCACCTCGGGCAGCAACAAGAACGGCAAGGTGTGGTCCGTGACCTACGCCCCGCCGACATGACCGCCACTCGCCCTCGACGCGCCCCGGAACGGCAACCCGCCGCCCGGGGCGCAGCCGTCTCTCGGGGGACGCGCAGGGGACGGCAGGGGACGCGCCCCGCACGGCGCAGCGTCTCCGCAACTTCCCGCCCCTGCCTGCGGAAGCGGACGAACTGCCCCGTCAGGGGGACGCAGGGGACGCCGTAACCCCCTCTCCTCTCTGTCCTGATGAGAAGAAGGGGGAAGAAGGGAGAGAGCAGCCAGGAAAGTGCGTCCCCCGCGTCCCTGCCGTCCCCCGGCGACGCACCAAAACGTTGCGCTGCGACCGGTCGTGTCCTTGCGCGCGCGGGCGCGCGCGAATACAGCGCCCCACTGACAATGCTGAGGCCCGAATGCGCCCGCGACCGGCCGCCAGCCCTCCCGCGCGGGAACGCCAGTCCCGCGCCGTCACGACACGGCGAGTTCGCGATGCTCAGCCCAAGCGCGCGCGGCAGCGATCAACGCTGCGCGATGCGGCGCGGGATCTGACCTCTCCCGGCTCTCCCAGACGGCGCGGACCGTGTGGGCGAAGGTGGTCACTGCGTCTGGCGGGGCCATGCGGTAAGCGAGGAGCTGCTGCGCGAACTCCTCGGCCCGCTCGGGAGTGTGGCCCGCGTGGATGAGCCGTAGGACGGTGAACGCCGTATCGGCCCAGTTGGGCCCCGGGCAGGCGAGTGCCCAGTCGACCAGTCTGATTCCGGTAGGTGTGGCCAGCATGTTCAGCGCGGACGTGTCCGTGTGGACGAGCGAGTTGCCGTCGAGATCGTGGGCGCGGTCCTCGGGGAGGAAGGCGGCCCACCGGACACGTAGCGGCTTCTTGCGCGGAACTGATGCGGGCCAGGGTGCGGCAGACATGGTGTTGAGCGCGTCGACGAGCGGGGGCAGGTCGGGGGAGTTGGGGGCGAGGTCGGGGTGATGGCCGACTAGGAACTCGTACCCGACGAGCAGCCATCCGCCTGCCTCAACCTGCCAGAGCGGGCGGGGGGCGAGCGGCGCGTGATCACTCACGCGCGCCTCTGCTCGGTACATCCAAGCGGATGGGTCGTCGAGTCGGGTGCCCTTGACGAACACGGGGCCCGACGCGCTGCGCAGCGTGCACGCGAGGGGGGACATCACACCGTTGGTGGCGGTCTCGGCCTGCCCTACCCGTTCGGTGTGGGCCTCGACGGCCTGCCGTGTGGCGAGGGGGAGTTCAGTCCATGCGGTGCGGTCCACCCGGTGTTTCTCCTCGTGCAGAACGGAAGCCGGTCCCGGCCTGGCCACACAGGGTGGCACAGGCCAGGGACCGGCCGCAGGGTCGTGTCAGGCGTGCTTGGGGCTGTTGTGGCAGTTCGCATGACACTGCGAACAGTCGGCGATGTCCAGCTCAGGCCAGAACTCCATGTCGACCACGTACCCGGCCGACACGATGGTGTCCACGGTGCGGGCGCGCAGGGCCTTGCCGCCGCCGTGCTCCTCCTTGTCGAGGAATCCGGGCTGATGGTGGACGAACTTCCCGAGCGTCCCCGCGCAGAACTCCTGATACGCCTTGGTGTGCAGCAGGAAGGCGTGCCAGAAGTCATCCACCAGCGGTGAAGGGCTGAGCGGGGTAGGGCTGTGGGCGCCTGCGGCGAGGAAGGCGAGCATCTGCCCGATGCCGCGCTGCGCCCGGTCCTCGGTCATCTCCGGGAACTTGGCGCGCATGTTGGACGCGAGAGTTGCCCGCAGCTCTGGACGGATCAGCGTTCGGGCGTCGGTCGCGGGACGTTCCTGTACGACGGTCACGGTCCTTACCTCCTGGATGTGGTGGTGCGTCGGACGTGTGTGGAGCAGCACCGGGGCCGGAGCCGCGCGCGGGGCGACGCGGGCCGAGGTGAAACCCCGCCCGCCTGTTGGGTTGTGTGTCAGGCACCATCAGGCGGGCGGGGAGTTCTGGAGGAGCGTTGCGCCCGGATCGGGCATGGTCAGCGTGGGAGCATGGGCCCCTCGGTCGGCGAGGGCGCTGTCGACTGTGGCGGCGAGGGAGATGAACCCGGCAGCCATGCCGAGGGCCCATAACCAGCCCAGGACGATGCCCAGCGGATCACGCGTCGAGGGGCTGTGGGTTGCGTGGCGGGGGTTCACAGACGGCCCTTGCGGGCCTTGTCGCGGAGTTCGAGGATGCGGCCAATCTGGTAGCTGCACCACTCCAGTTGGTCCGGAGTCAGGACGAGCAGCGACTCGCTTGTACCGCCGTCCTCGTAGTGCACGAGCACGGGCAGGCCGCCTTGCTGCGCGCGATGGTCGTACGCCACGTCGCGTTTCATGGTCGAGACGTGTGTGCCTGTGCCGGGACAGGTCGCAGGGTGCCGTCGGTCGGAGCGGACCACTCGGCGCCGCCACCGGGCGGGCGCAGGAGGTAGGTCCGTCGCCCCTCGCCGGGCAGGGCGACCACGACGCCGATCTCGTCACCATGGGCGGTATCGCGGGCAAGGTCGCCGAGGCGGGGGTAGAACGGGGCCGCCGTGCCCAACTCGGCGCCTTGGAGGGAGATGAGGGGAAGCTCGGCGCCTTGGGAAGGGAGATGAGGGGAAGCTCGTCCGGTCATGCCTATGAAGCTAGGAGCGCGTCACGGGCTCAATATGAATCGGAGGAATACCGCCCTCATCCGTCCAGGTGGAAGCGGTCGGACATGCGCCGCAGCTTCTCGCGCGTCACGGTCCGCTCGGCGTAGACGATGCCGCGCAGGGTCGCACGGGCGACGGGGTGATTGCGTACGAGCTGAGGGGCGATCCGCTCGGCCGCCTCCAGTTCGGCGAGGGCGCGGTCGCGGCTTCCGTCCCACAGCCAGGCTCGGGCGAGGTCCATATGGTGGTGCCCCTGGCGGGAGTTGGGCAGGGCGACGATCACCTCGGGTTCGGTGCGGCGGTTTATGGCGAGAGCCTTGGTCTGGTCGCCCATTTCGAGCGCCACACTGATGGCGTGAACGTGCACGTTGCCCGGCGAGAACGTCACGGAATGGCGATCGTAGACAGGCGGTCCCTGGTAGCCGCTCATCCGCTCCGCTGCCGTCTTCGCGTGGCCGATGCGTTCCTCTGTCTCAGCGGCTTGTCCCCCGCGTGCAGCGGAGACAGCGGCGCGGAGTTGCAGGGTTCCCCACATCCGTACGGCGAGCGGATCACCGCGTTCGTAGTCGCGCTGCACTCCAGCGATGGCCTTGTCCGAGAGCGTGAGCGAGTCGGCCCAATCGGCGGTTGCCCACATGTCCCACACGCGCATCCAGTCGGCGAGGGCAGGCATCACGGGGTCGCCGGACAGGCGGGCCGACCACGCGGCGCGCTCGGCCGCCATGGCGATCAGTTCGGGGTGCCCGAGGGCGTGCGCGGCGGTGTGGGCGAACTTGCAGGCGATCGCGTAAATCGAGTACGCCTCTTCGCGCTCGTGCCCCGTGGCCACCTCGGCGAGGGCACGCGCCTCGCGCAGCAGGTCGGGCAGTGTCCGCAGGATCGCGACGTTGGCCGCAGCGTCCCGCAGGCGGTGCAGCCGGGTCATCTCACGCCACAGCTCGCCAGAGGCGCGGGGGTCGCCGTCGAATACCGGCGTCAGGTCGTAGCGGCGCAGCTCGCGCAGGATCGAGGCCGCAGAGACCTGCCACTGATTCTCGCTGGGACTGCTGCTGTACGGACGGCCGATGAGGTCGTTGGGGTGTACGTGCAGCTCGGCGGCGAGCAGGTTCAACAGGCCCACGCGGTCCAGCTCGATCAGGCCGCGTTCCATCTTCGACACCCAGCCCTGTGTCTTGCCCAGCGCGGCGGCGAGGTCGGCCTGCGGCATCCCGAGGAGGAGCCGCGCACGACGGACGCGACGGCCGATCTCTTCGGCTTCCTCCAACATCAGCGCACTCCCCACATGGTGGCGGGCCGACGGTGCTCAAGCGGTCGGCAGGGCATCACGGCTCCATCCGGTCGGGCTCATCCCTCAGAACGGTACCCATGCCGATGGGGCGCTGTGGAGTGAGTACGGCCAGCCGTCGCGCACGGCGGGCGCGGAGCCCGGAAAACCAGCGGCGCGCCCTTGTGCCCCGAGGGCACACTCAGGGCACAAGGACGGGGAAGAGCCCGGAAAACGGCGGCAACTACTGAACGTAGTTTTCGCACGTCAACCGGGCTCTTAGGGGAACAGTGCAGGTCAGACGATCAAGCGGACGGTTCCTGTTCTACCGGGAGCTCGGCTTCCCGCTCGACGAGGTGGCGGCCCTCCTGGACGATCCCGCCACGGACCCGCAGGACCACCTGCGGCGTCAGCACGCGCTGCTGTCCGCCCGGATCGGCACATTGCGGGAGATGGCCGCCGCCGTCGAAACAGCCATGGAGGCAAGGAAGATGGGCATCGGTCTCACCCCTGAGGAGAAGTTCGAGGTCTTCGGGGACCACGACCCGGACGCGTACGCGCGGGAGGCCGAGGAGCGCTGGGGCGGCTCCGACGCGTACCGCGAGTCCCGGCGCCGTACCGCGTCGTACACCAAGGAGGACTGGCGGCGGATCCAGGCCGAGGCCGACGCCATCACCCGCCGCTTCGTCGCCCTGATGGAGTCCGGCGCCGAGCCCGAGTCCCCGGCGGCGATGGATGTCGCCGAGGCGCACCGCGGCTGGATCAGCGCCAACCACTACGCGTGCGGCTACGAGATCCACGTCGGACTGGCCGAGATGTACGTCGCCGACGAACGTTTCACGCGGAACATCGACCGGATCAAGCCAGGTCTGGCGGCCTTCCAGCGGGAGGCGATGCTGGCGAACGCCGTCCGCGCCGTGTGAGGCCACACACGGGCGACACGAGGGGACGCCCGCACGCGGACACGCGCGGGGCCGCACCCGGGCCGGAGCCCGGGGATTGCCAGGGGAACACTGGAACCAGGCGGGGCCCGGCCACGTTGTAGCTTTGGCAGCAGACCCGCCGCTGACGATCCCACCCTGGAGCCCGGTACCCGTGAATACGCTGTCGCTCGGACCGAGCTGGCTTGAGCCGAACTACCTGCTGGAGCAGTTCGGGCTGGCAGGTCTGCTGCTCATCGTCTTCGCGGAGTCGGGTCTGCTCATCGGCTTCTTCCTGCCGGGCGACTCGCTGCTCTTCACCACCGGCATCCTGGTGACGACGGGCGTGCTCGACACCCCGCTGTGGCTGGTCTGCGTGCTCGTCGTCCTGTCGGCCGTCATCGGTGACCAGGTCGGCTATCTTTTCGGCCGCAAGGTCGGCCCATCGCTCTTCAACCGGCCCGACTCCAAGCTCTTCAAGCAGGAGAACGTCCAGAAGGCGCACGAGTTCTTCGAGAAGTACGGCCCCAAGTCCCTGATCCTGGCCCGCTTCGTGCCCGTCGTGCGGACGTTCACGCCGATCATCGCCGGCGTCAGCAAGATGAACTACCGCTCGTTCATCACGTTCAACGTCATCGGCGGTGTGCTCTGGGGCGCCGGCGTGACGCTGCTCGGCGCCGCCCTGGGCAACGTGAAGTTCGTCCACGAGAACATCGAGGCGATCCTGATCGGCATCGTGCTGATCTCGGTGCTGCCGATCGCGATCGAGTTCCTGCGCGCCCGCGGCAAGAACAAGAAGGCGGCGGCAGCCGCGGCCGACGGTCAGGACGGGCTGCCCCCGACCTCGCGCGGCCGCCACGCCAAGCGCTGAGGCCCCGCACCGCGCGGCCGCAGAGCCGCAGTCCCGTAGGCGCTAGAAGCCGCGCGTCCGCTTGGCCGCGCGGCGGCTGGCTCCCCGGCCGGTCCCCGGAGTCTTGAGGAACAGCCGGGAGATCTCGCCACCCAGGTTCACCCCGATCGCGATCGCCAGCGCCAGCGCGGCGGCCTTCGACAGTGAGGCCATCCCGGCGTTCAGGTCGTTCTGCGCGATGCCGAGCAGACCGAAGTACGTCGCGGAGCCCGGCAGCAGCGGACCGATCGCCGCCGTCACGTACGGCAGCGCGGACGCGTACTGGTAGCGCGAGAACAGCTGGCCGAAGAGGCCCACCAGACCGGCGGCGACGGCGGTGGCGGCGACCGGTGAGATCCCGCCGACGTTGTTCATCGCACCGTAGATGAGCCAGGCCACCCCACCGTTCAGGGTCACCATCAGTACGGTGTTGCGCTCCTGCTGGAGCAGGATGGCGAAGGCGAACGACAGCAGCATCGACGCGAGGATCTGGGTCACCGGACGCTCGGTGCCCTGCAGGGCCGCGGCCGGGTGCAGCTCGGCGTGCAGCTGCAGGCCGAGATAGAGCACGATCAGCACGCCCATGACGATCGCGATGAAGAAGTACATGACTTCGAGCAGTCGCGCGGACGCGGTGATGTAGTAGCCGGTCAGGCCGTCCTGCACGCCCGCGACCAGGGCCCGCCCCGGCAGCAGCGCGAAGAGCCCACCGGTGATGACGGCGGACGGCTGGGTGTCGAACAGCGAGGTCGCGGGCGCCAGCGTGAGCGCGACCCCTATCGCGGCGGGCGGCATCGCGGCGACCACGAACTGGTAGAACTCCGGGATCCCGCGCCCCGCGAGCACCCACGCGAGCCGGTCGCCGAGCATCGCGCCGACCATCGCCGCCAGGAAGACCACCGGGCCACCGCCGACGAGCACGGAGGCCGCACCGGCCAGCAGCCCGCTCGCGCCCGTCAGGGCCCAGCCCGGGTACGGGTGGCGGTTACGGCGGATCTCGGCCAGCGTGCGGTACGCCTCTTCCAGCGTGACGTCGGTGTCCGGCGACGTGATGTCGTCGATGAGGTGGTAGACGGCCGCCAGTCGCGTGTAGTCGGTGCCCCGCCTGCGCACGGTCCTGCTGGCCGTCACCGGGTCGTCCACCAGCGACGGCTGGTAGGAGATCGACAGCAGGGTGAAGGTGACGTTCGGCTCGCAGCGGTCGAGCCCGTACGCCCGGCTCACCCCGAACATCGCCGCCTCGACGTCCTCGGCACCCTCACCGCCGGCGAGCAGCAGCTCGCCGATACGCAGGGTCAGGTCGAGTACGCGCGGCACCGCGGGCCCGGCGTCGTCGTGCCGCTGCACCGGCTCCGTCACGGGCCGGTCGCCGACCGGCATGCGCAGCAGGGTCCGCATCCGGTCCTGCCAGGGCGCCTCCTTGGTCAGCCGGATCACGGGGATGCCGTGGGCCGGGGTGAAGGTGGGCGCGTTGCGGACGCTGTACGTGCTCGGTGTGTCGAACGCCGACGCCTCGGGGAGGGCGGGCAGTTCGGCGGTCATCCCCTGCGGCAGCGCGAACTCCGAGGTCGGATGCTCCTCCTCGGCCGGCTCGGGCTGCCATCCGCCGGACGGCGGCGTGAAGGCGCTGCGCGCCTCGTCCGACTGCGGCTTGCGGTCCTCGGGCCCGTTGTCGTCGGCCCCCCAGCCGCGCTTCGGCTCAGCCACCACTTGCCCCGCTCCTTGCCCTGCTCGTTCTTGCCGTCGTGCTTGTTTCAGTACTCGCACGTCGTGTGCTCGTACGTCGTGCGTTCGCGTCGTACGTCGTGATCATCTCGCTCGCCCGCAGGCCCAGTATGCGGACGCGGGCCTTCAGGTCACGCAGGACCCAACACGCGGCGGGCGGCGCACCCCCGTTGGGGTGCACCGCCCGCCGCGCTGCCGGACGAGCCTGGGCTCGTCGGTTCGAACCCTGTCAGTGCTGCCCACCCTGCGCCTGCAGGCGCTTGTACGAGGCCTCGACCTCGGCCTCGGCCTCGGTGCGCCCGACCCAGTCGGCGCCTTCCACCGACTTGCCGGGCTCCAGGTCCTTGTAGACCTCGAAGAAGTGCTGGATTTCCAGGCGGTCGAACTCCGAGACATGGTGAATGTCGCGCAGGTGCTCGACGCGCGGGTCCGACGCCGGGACACAGAGCAGCTTGTCGTCGCCACCGGCCTCGTCCGTCATCCGGAACATGCCGATCGCGCGGCACTTGATGACACAGCCCGGGAAGGTCGGCTCCTCCAGGATGACCAGGGCGTCCAGCGGGTCGCCGTCCTCGCCGAGGGTGTTCTCGACGAAGCCGTAGTCCGCCGGGTAACTGGTCGAGGTGAAGAGTCGACGGTCAAGGCGGATCCGACCGGTTTCGTGGTCCACCTCGTACTTGTTCCGCGAACCCTTCGGGATCTCGATGGTGACGTCGAACTCCACGGGTGGCTCCTCCATGATCAGCACATACTTCGGGTGGTTAAGTGTCCCTCACGCAGGTGTGTGGTTGCGAAAGGGGCTGGTCCGCAGTGCCGGAGTGGAAAATGTGGCAGCTCGCGACGGGCGCCGCCGTGGTCGGTCTCTCCCTGTCTGCCGGGACGGTGGCCGCGGCAGGCCCCTGGGACTCCGGTCAGCGTAAGGCCGAGCGGGAGTGGGCTGCCTCCCAGGACCGTACGGGTGGCGCACATCACGACACACCGGCGCGCGACGCCCCCGCGCCCGCCCCCAGCGCCGCCGGCGTACTCGCCGCCCTGGGCGCCCCCGTGCCGCCGGCCGCCAAGAGCGGCGTCGCCGACGCGCTCGGGCCGCTGCTGCGCGACGACCCCACTCTCGGCACGGTCCGCACCGCCTCGGTGATCGACACCGCGACGGGCACCCAGGTGTACGGGCGAGGGGCCCGCGACCCGATGACCCCCGCCTCCACCATCAAGATCGCCACGACCCTCGCCGCGCTCTCCGCGCTCGGCCCCGACCACCGCATCGCCACCACCGTCACCGCCGTCCCCGACGGCAAACGGGTCACGCTGGTCGGCGGCGGCGACCCGACGCTCGGCCGGGCCGGACTGCGCGCCCTCGCCGACGACACGGCCAGGGTGCTGAAGGACCGCGGTGTCGGCGAGGCGGAGATCTCGTACGACACGACGCTCTACTCAGGACCCGAGCTTCACCCCATCGGCCCCAACGAGAACATCAGCCCCGTCAGCGCGCTCATGCTCGACGAGGGCCGGCTCGACGGCTCCCACAGCGGCCCCGCCCCCCGCACCGGCGACCCCGCGGGCGACGCCGCCCGTGCCTTCGCCGAGCTGCTGCGCGAGCGCGGCATCAAGGCCAAGGGCGACCCGGCCAGGGGGAAGACACCGAAGGGCGCAGAGCCGGTCGCCAAGACCTTCTCCGAGCCGCTCTCCGCCCTGGTGGAGCGCGCCCTGACCCACAGTGACAACGACATCGCCGAGGCCCTGGCCCGCCATACGGCCCTCTCGTCCGGTCAGCCCGCGAGCTTCGAAGGAGCCGGCCGGGCGGTCGAATCCCGGCTGAGGAAGCTGGAACTGCCGCTGTCCGGAGCCCGATTCGCGGACGGCAGCGGCCTCGACCGGGCCGGCCGCGTCTCCGCGGCTCTTCTGGCCCAACTGCTCGCCCGCGCCACGGACCCGGCCCGACCCGGCCTGCGCCCCGTGCTGACGGGCCTTCCGGTGGCCGGGTTCAGCGGCACCCTCAAGAGCCGCTACCGCGAGGAATCACCGGGTACGGGCATGGTCCGCGCCAAGACAGGCACCCTCACCGGCGTCAACACCCTGGCCGGCACCGTCGTCGACGCGGACGGCCGGCTCCTCTCCTTCGCGTTCCTCTCCTCGGGCGCCACGACCCCCGCTGCGGCCCAGTCCGCCCTGGACCGGCTGGCCTCCACCATCGCCAACTGCGGCTGCGCGCCCTCCGAGGGGCGGCCGGGCCGCAAGTGAACCCCGGGGAAGTTCAGGGTCGCGGGTGGTGGGCAACCCCTCACCGCCGGTGCGTTGAACCACGTACGGTTGACGCATGACGAGCATCGGTGGTGCGGAGATGGTCGACTGGAATCTCGCGGTGGCGACCGCGACCCGGCTGGTTAGGCCCGGCCCCGACGTGAGTCGTGACGAGGCCCGGGCCGTCGTCGCGGAGCTGCGTCGGCATGCCAAGGCCGCGGAGGAGCATGTGCGCGCCTTCACGCGGATGATCCCCGAGGGACACGAGCCGGAGGACACCCCGGTCCTGGTCGTCGACCGGGCCGGCTGGATCAAGGCGAACGTCGCCGGGTTCAGGGAGCTGCTGAAGCCCCTCCTCGACAAGATGCAGGAACGCAGGAGCGGCGGCCCCGGCGGAGCCGTGATCGGCGCGGTCGGCGGCAAGGTGACCGGCGTCGAGGTCGGCATGCTGCTGTCGTTCCTCGCCTCACGCGTCCTCGGCCAGTACGAGACCTTCGCCCCCGCCGGCCGTGACTTCCCGGGCGGGGCCAACGGCGGCGGCCGACTGCTGCTCGTCGCCCCCAACATCGTGCACGTCGAGCGCGAGCTCGAAGTGGACCCGCACGACTTCAGGCTCTGGGTCTGCCTGCACGAGGAGACCCACCGCACCCAGTTCACGGCCGTGCCCTGGCTGCGCGACCACCTGGAGGGCGAGATCCAGACGTTCCTCGGCGAGACCGAGGTCGACCCGATGACCGTCCTGGAGCGGCTGCGCGAAGCGGCCCAGTCGCTGGTCGGCGGCCGTCCCGAGGGCGAGGAGGGCGAGGACGAGGGCCGCAGCCTCGTCGAGATCGTCCAGACCCCCGCGCAGCGCGAGATCCTGGGCCGGCTGACCGCCGTCATGTCGCTGCTCGAAGGACACGCCGACTTCGTGATGGACGGCGTCGGCCCCGACGTGGTGCCGTCCGTCGCCGAGATCCGCGAGAAGTTCCAGCAGCGCAGGGCCAAGGGCGCGGGCCGCCTCGACCAGGCGCTGCGCAAGCTGCTCGGCCTGGACGCCAAGCTGCGTCAGTACCGCGACGGCGAGCGCTTTGTTCGAGCCGTGGTCGAAGAGGTCGGAATGGACGGCTTCAACCGGATCTGGACCTCCCCGAACACCCTCCCCACCAAGTCGGAGATCGCCAAACCGACGGACTGGGTCGCGCGGGTGCACCGTAAGGCAGAGTCGTAGATCCGGCGCGGCCCACGGCAGGAGAACGCCCCTTGAATCACCCATCCGAGGGACCGTGAGGGCTGGGTAGGCGTGCAATGCTCGGGTATTGGCTCGGCTCTGTCACCATCAACGCACTCTGAGTGACTGGCTTCTCCTCCCGAGGCACCCTCCCACTTCACCGAAGGGCACCGGATATGGGTCCCCATCCTGCGGTCGCAGCGATACGCCTGGCGGTCCGCCGCGTACTTCACGACGTACTGAAAGACATCCCCGCACACGCGCTGGCCGCCTCGCGCGGTGGCGCGCACGAGCCGCCGCCGACGCCGCTCGTGCTGGTCGCCTGCTCCGGCGGCGCCGACTCCATGGCGCTCGCCTCCGCCCTCGCCTTCGAGGCGCCCAAGCTCGGCGTCCGGGCCGGCGGCGTCACCATCGACCACGGCCTGCAGGGCGGCTCCGATCTGCGCGCCTCGGAGGTCGTCGGCCGGCTCGACGCGCTGGGGCTCGACCCCGTCGAAGCCGTCGCCGTGACCGTCGGACACGACGGCGGGCCCGAAGCCGCCGCCCGCGACGCGCGCTACACCGCGCTGGACGCCGCCGCCGAGCGCCACGGCGCCGCCGCTGTCCTGCTCGGCCACACCCGCGACGACCAGGCCGAGACGGTGCTGCTCGGCCTCGCCCGCGGCTCCGGCATCCGCTCGCTCTCCGGAATGGCGGCCGTCTCGGGGGCGGCCGGCCGTTACCGGCGGCCCTTCCTCCAGATCGACCGGCAGACCGCCCGCAAGGCCTGCCTGGTCCAGTCGCTCCCCGTCTGGGACGACCCGCACAACACCGATCCCGCGTACACCCGCTCGCGGCTGCGCCACGACGGGCTGCCGGCGCTGGAGAAGGCGCTCGGCAAGGGCGTCGTGGAGGCGCTGGCCCGTACGGCGCAGCTGTCCCGGGACGACGCCGACGCCCTGGACGCCTGGGCCGCCCAGGCGGACGCCTCCGTACGGGACGAGATCGGCCAGTTGGAGTGCGCCAAGCTCCATGTCCTGCCGTCGGCCGTACGCCGTCGGGTACTGCGCCGCGCGGTCCTCGCGGCGGGCTCCCCGGCCGGGTCCCTCTTCGCGCGGCACCTCGAAGAGGTCGACCGGCTGATCACCGGCTGGCGCGGGCAGGGAGGCATCAACCTGCCCGGCCGGGTGGAGGCGCGACGCCAGGGTGGCAGACTGGTCATTCGGCAGGGCTGAGCCGAAGTACTACGAAAGTGATGCGGGTGGACTCGAACGACATGGGCACCGACCTCAAGTCGGTGCTCATCACCAAGGAAGAAATCGACGCGAAGCTGGCCGAGCTGGCAGCCAAGATCGATGCGGAGTACGCGGGCAAGGATCTGCTCATCGTCGGCGTCCTCAAGGGCGCTGTGATGGTGATGGCGGACCTGGCGCGTGCGCTGTCCACCCCCGTCACGATGGACTGGATGGCGGTGTCGTCCTACGGTGCGGGCACCCAGTCCTCCGGCGTGGTCCGGATCCTCAAGGACCTCGACACCGACATCAAGGGCAAGCACGTCCTGATCGTCGAGGACATCATCGACTCGGGTCTGACGCTTTCCTGGCTGCTGTCGAACCTCGGTTCGCGTGAGCCGGCGTCCCTGAATGTATGCACGCTGCTGCGGAAGCCCGAGGCGGCCAAGGTCACCCTCGACGTCAAATGGGTCGGCTTCGACATTCCCAATGAGTTCGTCATCGGTTATGGGCTGGATTACGCCGAGAAGTACCGGAATCTCCCGTTTGTCGGCACGCTCGCCCCGCACGTGTACGGCGGCTGAGTCGTTCCGTACCGGACAAGGATCTGACGGAGATCCGACGGGAACCCTTATCCGTTTCCCGCCGTTGAAGCATGGGAAGGCGGGTTCGCCAGCCGTCCCCTGCGGTCGCGGGTGACAATGCTGGGGTACCGTCCGAAGAACAGTCTTTTAAACAGCAGCATTTACCTAGGCAGGAGGGACGGGGCGAGTACCGCCCCGTATGGATGGACGTGAAGCGATACTTCCGTGGGCCGGTCATGTGGATCGTACTGGCCGTCCTCGCCGTGGTCGTGCTGATGCAGGTTGTCGGCTCGTCCGGCGGCTATAAGACGGTGGACACTGCCGAGGTCGTCCAGTCGATCGACAAGAACCAGGTCAAGCAGGCCAAGCTGACGACCGGTGACGAAGCAGTCATCAAGGTCGAGCTCAAATCTGGCCAGAAGGTCAAGGACAGCAGCAAGATTCAGGCGAGCTACATCGGCGACCAGGGCGTCGCGCTTGCCAACAAGCTGCAGTCGAAGTTCGACAATGGGGACATCGAAAAGGGCTACACGGTCTCCCCCTCCAAGCAGAACCCGTTCGTCGGGATCCTGCTTTCCCTGCTCCCCTTCGTTCTCATCGTGGTCGTCTTCCTGTTCCTGATGAACCAGATGCAGGGCGGTGGCTCCCGTGTCATGCAGTTCGGGAAGTCCAAGGCCAAGCTGATCACCAAGGACACCCCCAAGACGACGTTCGCCGACGTGGCGGGCGCCGACGAGGCGGTGGAGGAGCTCCACGAGATCAAGGAGTTCCTGCAGGAGCCGGCGAAGTTCCAGGCCGTCGGCGCCAAGATCCCCAAGGGTGTGCTGCTGTACGGCCCGCCCGGTACGGGAAAGACGCTGCTCGCGCGCGCCGTCGCCGGCGAGGCGGGCGTGCCGTTCTACTCCATCTCCGGTTCCGACTTCGTCGAGATGTTCGTCGGTGTCGGCGCCTCGCGTGTCCGCGACCTCTTCGAGCAGGCCAAGGCGAACGCTCCGGCGATCGTCTTCGTCGACGAGATCGACGCCGTGGGCCGGCACCGCGGTGCCGGCATGGGCGGCGGTCACGACGAGCGCGAGCAGACGCTCAACCAGCTGCTCGTCGAGATGGACGGCTTCGACGTGAAGGGCGGCGTCATCCTGATCGCCGCCACGAACCGGCCGGACATCCTCGACCCGGCGCTGCTGCGTCCCGGCCGTTTCGACCGGCAGATCGCGGTCGACCGTCCGGACCTGCTGGGCCGTCTGGAGATCCTCAAGGTGCACGCGAAGGGCAAGCCGGTCACGCCGGAGGTCGACCTCCGGGCCGTCGCCCGTCGTACCCCCGGCTTCACCGGCGCCGACCTGGCGAACGTGCTGAACGAAGCCGCGCTGCTGACCGCCCGTATGGACAAGAAGCTGGTGGACAACCACTCCTTGGACGAGGCGATCGACCGCGTCGTGGCCGGACCGCAGAAGCGGACCCGGATCATGAGCGAGAAGGAAAAGAAGATCACCGCGTACCACGAGGGCGGCCACGCCCTGGTCGCGGCGGCCTCTCCGAACAGCGACCCGGTGCACAAGGTCACCATCCTGGCCCGCGGGCGTGCCCTCGGTTACACGATGGTGCTCCCGGACGAGGACAAGTACTCGACCACGCGCAACGAGATGCTGGACCAGCTCGCCTACATGATGGGCGGCCGTGCGGCCGAGGAACTGGTGTTCCACGACCCGACCACGGGCGCTTCGAACGACATCGAGAAGGCCACCACCACGGCCCGCGCGATGGTGACGCAGTACGGCATGACCGAGCGTCTCGGTGCGATCAAGTTCGGTCAGGACGGCTCCGAGCCGTTCCTCGGCCGCGACATGGGTCACCAGCGGGACTACTCGGAAGAAGTTGCGGCGCTGGTCGACGAAGAGGTCAAGAAGCTCATCGAGACCGCGCACAACGAGGCCTGGGAGATTCTCGTCGAGAACCGCGATGTTCTCGACAACCTGGTCCTCGCGCTGCTGGAGAAGGAAACGCTGAACAAGGAGCAGATCGCCGAGATCTTCACTCCGATCGTGAAGCGCCCGGCCCGCCCCGCGTGGACCGGATCCTCCCGCCGTACGCCGTCCACCCGGCCGCCGGTGCTCTCCCCGAAGGAACTGTCCCTCACCAACGGAGCCACGGCCAACGGTGCCGTTCCCGCAGTGACGGCAGGCCCGGACGCCACGGCCGCTCCGGCGACCGAGGCGGTCCCCGAGGAGCGTCCCGAGAGCTGACCCCTCGGGTCCCACCGGGCCCGGAATGGATGCCGCGTCCCCCAGGTTTTAGCCTTGGGGGGCGCGGCATTCTTTTGTGCCCGCTCGTGTGGGCAGGCGAAAGCACAGGAACGAGGCACAAATGACCGACCCGGTGACGCTGGACGGCGAGGGCTCCATAGGCGAGTTCGACGAGAAGCGGGCCGAGAGCGCCGTACGCGAGCTGCTCATCGCCGTCGGTGAGGACCCGGACCGGGAGGGCCTGCGGGAGACGCCGGGGCGCGTGGCGAGGGCGTACAGGGAGATCTTCGGCGGTCTGTGGCAGACCCCCGAGGAGGTGCTGACGACCACGTTCGACCTCGGTCACGACGAGATGGTCCTGGTGAAGGACATCGAGGTCTTCTCGACCTGCGAGCACCACCTGGTCCCGTTCCGCGGGGTGGCGCACGTCGGATACATCCCGGCGACCAGCGGCAAGATCACGGGGCTGTCCAAGCTGGCCCGGCTCGTCGACGTCTATGCCCGCCGCCCGCAGGTGCAGGAACGACTCACCACGCAGATAGCCGACTCGCTGATGGAGATCCTGGAGCCGCGCGGCGTGATCGTCGTCATTCAGTGCGAGCACATGTGCATGTCGATGCGCGGCATCCGCAAGCCCGGGGCCAAGACGATCACCTCGGCGGTCCGCGGGCAGCTGCGGGACGCGGCGACCCGCAACGAGGCCATGAGCCTGATCATGGCGCGCTAGCACGGCCGACCGGCCCGGGGGTCCTGAGGGCCGTATACGGCCCGGCCCTATGAGGCTGGGGCCGTGGGACAAGCCTGCGGGCCCGAGGGCCGTCGGCCCTGCGTACGGGGCCTAAGCGGCCGGGGCCGTGCCCGGCTCCTCGTCCTCCGGGAGGCGGCAGACCCGCTCCAGGAAGATCGCGGCAGCGACCACCGCCGCGCCCGCCAGGACGGCCGAGCCCGCGTAGATGGCCTGGTCCTGGCGGGCGGGGACGTCGAGGCTGTTCATCAGCAGGTACACACCGGTGCCGCCGTACATCCCGGAGACCAGCGAGGCGACCAGCGCACTCGCCTGGCCGAAGACCACCGCGCGGGCCGCCATCATCGGCTCGACGCCCTTGGCGCCGGGACGGCGCTCCCGCTGGGCGCGCAGCCGGGAGCGCAGCGAGAGCGCGGTCGCGGTGAGGACCGCCGCGATCAGGGCCAGCACGATGGGCGCCGCCAGCGGCACGCTCGGCAGGGTGTCGACGGTGTCCCAGAGCCGGGCGCCGCCCCAGGACAGGACTCCGGCCACGGCGAACAGGCCGGCCAGTACACCGAGCCGTAGTTGCTTCACCGGGAGAGCCCCTCACATCAGGTCGCATCGGGTCAGGTCGGATCCGGGTCGGGTCGACACCGGTCCGACAGCCTAACGATTACTCGGGCAGGCGGAGTTCCAGGTCGGCGCGCGGAAGTACACCGGTGGTGCCCGCGCCGGTCAGCAGGTCCGCCACGGGGCCGCGGCCGGCCAGCTGGGCCTCCGGCTCGACGTCGTGCCACGGGGCCAGCACGAAGGCCCGCTCGTGGGCCCGCGGGTGGGGCAGGGTGAGGGCGGGGTCGTCCGAGACGACATCGGCGTACGCCACGATGTCCACGTCGATCGTGCGCGGCCCCCAGCGCTCCTCGCGGACCCGGTCGAAGGCCTCCTCGATGGCCTGGCCGCGCTCCAGCAGTGAGGACGGCGGCAGCGTGGTCCGTACGACGATCACCGCGTTGAAGTACGAGGGCTGGGAGCCGGGGTCGACGCCCCACGGCTCGGTCTCGTACACGGGGGAGACCGCCTTGACCCGCAGGCCGGGGGTGTCCTCCAGGGCGTCGATCGCGCCCTGGAGTGTCTCCAGGCGGTTGCCCAGGTTGCTGCCGAGCGAGATCACCGCGCGTTTCGGGTTGGAGAGGGTGCTGTCGGCCGCGTCCACCTGCTCGACCACGGAGGTGGGTACCGGCTGCACGGTCGGGTCGCTCTGCGTCGCCCCGTTCGAAGAAAACACAGTCATACTCGGCTCCGGGTGATGGTGATGGTCACGTCGTCGAAGGGCACGGTGATCGGGGCGTCCGGCTTGTGGACGCAGACCTCGACCTCTTCGACCCCGTCGTGCTTGAGACACTGCTGGGCGATCCGCTCCGCGAGCGTCTCGATCAGGTCGACCGGTTCTCCCTGTACGACATCCACGACCTCTTCCGCCACGACGCCGTAGTGCACGGTCTTCGCCAGGTCGTCGGTGGCCGCCGCGGGGCGGGTGTCGAGGCCGAGCACCAGGTCCACGATGAAGGTCTGGCCTTCCGCACGCTCCCGGGGGAACACGCCGTGGTGCCCACGGGCCTTGAGGCCGCGCAGCGCGACACGATCCACGCGAATCACTCCTGCTTTTCGTAGTGAGGAAGGGTTCCTGCCGAGTGCGGTCGGCATGTCACCCTCACTCGAATCTACCTGCGAGCGCCGACCGCGCTCGCCCACGGGTGCCATGGACAGAACCCCGCGGGGCTGGTAGCCGCCCATACCCATGGGGCCCGCGGCCCAACCTCGGCCGACCGCTGTGAGAGTCCCAAGGGCCCCCTACCCACTCAGGTGGGTGACTCCTCGTCCTCGTCCTCGTCGGATTCGGTCAGCACGGGTGAGCCGTGGTGCGACCAGAGCTTCCAGCCCTCGGGCGTGCGGCGGAACACATTGGTGGCCACGATCAACTGGCCCACCAGGGGACCCAGCTCGCCCGCCTCCTCGGAGGGACCGCCGCTCAGGGTGTTCTCGGTGCAGTTCACCAGGGCGGTCTCGCCCAGCACCGTGACCTTCACATCGGTGAGGAAGAACTGGATGTACTCGGTGTTCGCCATGATCAACGCGTACGAGCGCAGTACCTCGCCGCGGCCCGAGAGCACCGGCCAGCCCGGGTGGACGCAGGAGATCTCGTCCTCCAGCCAGAGCGAGGACAACTCCTCGAAGTCGGCCTGCTCGACCGCCTCGTAGAAAGCGGTGTTGGCCAGCTCGACCAGCTCGGCGTCACCGTGCGTGGAGTCATCGTGCGCGGAGCTCACAGGGCTCCCTCGATGGCCCTGGCGACCCGTACGGCGTCGGCGGTCGCCCGTACCTCGTGGACGCGCACCGCCCAGGCGCCCTCGTGCGCGGCGATCGCGGAGACCGCGGCCGTGGCCGCGTCCCGCTCGCGGGCGGGCGGCGGCGGGGCCGCGTCCGCGCCGGCCAGTACCCGGCCGAGGAACCTCTTGCGGGAGGCGGCGATCAGCAGCGGGCGGCCCAGGGTGCGCAGTTCGGAGAGGTGGGCGACCAGGGCCAGGTCGTGCTCGGCCTGCTTGGCGAAGCCCAGGCCCGGGTCGATCACGATCCGCTCGGGGGCGATGCCGCCGTCGACGACGGCCGCCACGCGTGCGTGGAGCTCGGCGACGACCTCGGCGACCACGTCGGCGTACACCGCGCGATTGTTCATGTCCTTGCTGAAGCCCCGCCAGTGCATGACGACGAACGGGACTCCGGCCGCGGCGACCGCCGGGATCATGGCGGGGTCGGCGAGACCGCCGCTGACGTCGTTGACCAGGACCGCGCCGGCGGCGACGGCCTGCTCGGCGACGGCCGCGCGCATGGTGTCCACGGACACGACGATGCCCTCGGACGCGAGGCCGCGCACTACGGGGATCACTCGCCGCAGCTCTTCGTCCGCGTCGACGCGGGGCGCACCGGGGCGCGTCGACTCGCCGCCGACGTCCACCATGTCGGCGCCCTCCGCGACGAGGCCGAGGCCGCGCTTGACCGCGGCGGTGGTGTCGAACCAGCGACCGCCGTCGGAGAAGGAATCGGGCGTCACATTGACGACCCCCATCACCGCACAGCGGTCCCACTCCGGCAGACCCTCGATTCGCCCACGCGCGCGCAACGTACTCATACGACCAGCGTAGGCGTCAGCAGGGGGTACCCGGACCTCGCGTACCGCGCCGGGTCCCGAGCCCCGCCCGGGACCCGGCCGGGGCCCCGGGGGCGCGGGACCCCGGCCGGCGGGTCAGGCGGCCGACCGCTCGGCTTCCAGGCCCCGGGCCTGGTCGAGGTGCGCGCAGGGGCGTCGGGGTCTGCGGGCGGCCCGGCGGGCGAACGGGCGGGGCAGCGCCAGGGTGACGAATCCCTCCGCCTGCATCGCCGCGAAGCCGATGCGCGGCAGGTCCCGGGTGCTGCGGAAGACCACGAAGCGCGGCTCCCAGCGCGGCCGGAACTTGGCGTTGAACTTGTACAGCGACTCGATCTGGAACCAGCGGGAGAGGAAGACCAGCAGCCCGCGCCAGAGCCGCAGGACCGGCCCCGCGCCGATCTTCTCGCCGCGGGCGAGCGCCGAGCGGAACATCGCGAAGTTCAGCGAGACACGGGCCACCCCCAGCTGGGGGGCGGCCTGCAGGGAGGCGACGATCAGGAGCTCGTTCATGCCGGGGTCCGCGGAGCGGTCGCGGCGCATCAGATCCAGAGACATGCCGTTGGTGCCCCACGGGACGAAGTGCAGGACGGCCTTCAGGTCGCCGTACGCGGAGTCCGCGTCGGCGGCGTTGTGCGCGGTGGCGATCACGCAGTCTCCGTCGCCCGGTTCGCCGATGCGGCCGAGCGCCATCGAGAAGCCGCGCTCGTTGTCGGTGCCGCGCCAGTCCGCCGCGGCCCGCCTGATCCGCTCCAGCTCGGCCTCGCCGAGGTCACGGACGCGCCGCACCCGGGTCTCGTAGCCACCCCGCTCGATGCGCTTCACCATCTGGCGCACGTTGCGCATGGCGCGCCCGCTGAGGGAGAAATCCGGCACGTCCACCACCGCTTCGTCCCCGAGCTCCAGCGCGTCGAGCCCCGTCTCACGGGTCCACACCTCGCCGCCGATCTCGCTGCACCCCATGACGGCCGGGGTCCAGGAGTGCGCCTTGGCCTCGTCCATGAAGCGCTCGATGGCGCCCGGCCAGGCCTCGACGTCACCGATCGGGTCGCCGCTGGCGAGCATCACGCCGGAGATCACCCGGTAGCAGACGGCCGCCTTGCCGCTGGGCGAGAAGACGACGCCCTTGTCGTGGCGCAGCGCGAAGTGGCCCAGTGAGTCACGGCCGCCGTGCTTGGCGAGCAGCTCGCGCAGCTGCCGCTCGTCGTCCGCGCTGAGGCGGGCGGCCGGGTGCTCGGGGCGCAGGGCCAGGTAGATGGTGGTGATGGCGGTGAGCAGTCCGAGCGCGCCCAGTGAGTAGCCGACGGTCCAGGAGACCCGGCCCGCGTAGTCGACCGGGCCCTCAAGGCCGAAGAGCCCGTAGAGGACGTGCTCCAGCCGCTCGGCCACGCTCGGGTTGCCGACCACCTTCGCCGGGTGTGAGCTGACGATGATCAGTCCAAGGCCCAGGGACCCGGCACCGAGGAGGACGAAGTTCGCCACTGCCCTCCAGCGGCTGCTCGGGTCGGGCAGCGCGGCGAATTCGCGGCGGTGGCGCAGCAGCAGGGCGAGCAGTGCCAGCGAGATCAGTACGCCGATGACCGAGTGCCGGTACGTGAACTGGGCCACGGCCCCGGCGGGCAGCAGTACCACGGCGGCGCGCCAGGCGCGGCGCTTGTGGCGCTTGAGTCCGTGCGCGAGGAGCAGCAGCAGGACGCCCGTGCTGATGGCGAGGGCGGCGGCGAACGGCCCGAGTGCGCCCGGCAGCACTTCGGCGAAGGAGTGCATCCGGCTGTTTCTGAAGCGCGGGAAGACCCCCGCCGCGATGTCCAGGAGGCCCACTACGGCGCAGGCCGTACCGACCAGGGAGGGCACCGATTCGGGGCGCGGTCCGCTCAGGGCCCGTCGAATCCAATTCGGAACCATCCGTGATTTATCCCCATCTACTGTGCTGGACATCGCTTCCCATGGTTCACGCGAGAGATTTTCTGTCCGTGGGCCGAAGCAGCCGGACAATTTGCGCCCTCTAGGACGGCGCAGCCGGGGAGTGGGTTCACTCGCGCTCGGGAAATTCTTAGGCAGAAAGCTGTCTCGTCATCATGGGTCTCACCAGCAACAAGGTTCTGGCGCTCGCCGTACTTCTGGCAGTGGCGCTGTTCGTGGCCACGATCTGGCTCTGGCCGCGGCTGGCCGGCCGCGGCTGGCGCTCGGTGCTGGGCCGTGTCGGACTGCTGCTGGCGACTCAGGTGCTGCTCTTCGCCTCGGTCGGTTTCGCCGCGAACAAATCGTTTCTCTTCTACGGCTCCTGGGGCGACCTCTTCGGCCAGGAGACGGAGATGGGGGTCGTCGTGGACCACTCGGCCGGCGGCAAGGACATCAAGGTCGTCGGAACCCAGGCGGTGGACGTGCCGGGCGGCTCGACGCCCCGGGTGGGCGGCCAGATCCAGAAAATCGTCGTATCGGGGCGAAAGTCGAAGATAGACGGCCCCGCGTACGTCTATCTGCCGCCGGAGTACTTCCAGCCGAAGTACCTGAAGAAGACCTTCCCGGCGGCCGTGGTGCTCACCGGCTACCCGGGCACCGCGGAGAACCTACTCCAGGGGCTGCGCTACCCGAAGACGGCACACACGCAGGTCAAGACCGGCAAGATGCAGCCGATGATCCTGGTGATGATGCGGCCGACGTTGGCGCCGCCCCGGGACACCGAGTGCGCGGACATACCCGGCGGCCCGCAGACCGAGACCTTCTTCGCCAAGGACCTGCCCAGGGCGATATCGGGGTCCTACCGGGTCGGCACCCAGCCGCGGAACTGGGGCTTCATGGGGAACTCCACCGGCGGTTACTGCGCGCTCAAGATCGCCCTGCACCACCCCGGCACCTTCGCCGCGAGCGCGGGTCTTTCGGCGTACTACCGGGCCGCCGACGACGCGACGACCGGTGACCTCTTCGGCGGCAGCAAGGCGTTGCGGCACCGGTCCGACCTGCTGTGGAGCCTGGACCACGCGAGGCCGGGCGCGCTGGCGCGCTCGTCGTTCCTGGTGACCAGCTCCAAGTCGGGCGAGGGGAACCTCAGGAGCACCCGGAAGTTCATCAAGAAGGTTCCCGCGCCCGCCCGCGTCTCGTCGATCACCCTCGACAGCGGCGGCCACAACTTCAACACCTGGCGGCGCGAGATCCCGCCGGCCCTGGCCTGGATCAGCGGCAGGCTGACGGGCTGACGGGCAGGTTCCGCGCCGCCCGGACCGGGAGGCTCAGGGCAGGCTGATCGATTCCACTTCCACCTCTGTGCGGGGGACGGAGTGCGCGTCCGCGTCGATGGACCTGCGCAGCGCCTCGTGCAGCTTGGCCGGGGTGAGGACGCCGAGGAAGTGTCCGGCGCTCCCCTCGTCGATGACCGCGATCCAGCCCGCGTCGTGCTGGAGCATCGTGGCGAACGCCTGCTTGAGCGAGGCGCCGACAGGCAGCCAGGCCTCCATGCGGCGGGCGTGCTCGCGTACGGTCCCGCTGGCGGCGTTCGCACGGTCGGCGGAGATCCAGCCGTGCAGATCGTCGTCGCTGTCCAGGACGACGGCCCAGCGGGCGCCCTCCGCGGCGAGCATGTCCGCCGCCTTCTTCAGCGGGTCGTCGAGGTGCACGACGGGCGGCTGTTCCAGGTCACCGGGCTCGATCGGAGTGACGGAGAGCCGCTTGAGGCCGCGGTCGGCGCCGACGAAGTCCGCGACGTACGGTGTGGCGGGCATCCCGAGGACGGCGGCCGGCGGGTCGAACTGCTCGATCGTGCCGTGCCCGTAGACCGCGATGCGGTCGCCGAGGCGGACGGCCTCCTCGATGTCGTGCGTGACGAAGAGCACAGTCTTGCGCATCTGCGACTGAAGCTTGAGGAATTCGTTCTGAAGGTGTTCGCGTACGACCGGGTCGACCGCCCCGAAGGGCTCGTCCATCAGCAGGACGGGCGGGTCGGCCGCCAACGCCCTTGCCACGCCGACGCGCTGGCGCTGGCCGCCGGAGAGCTGGTCGGGATAGCGGCCCCCGTGCACCTTCGGGTCGAGGCCGACCAGATCGAGCAGCTCGGCGGCGCGCGCGTGCGCCTTGGCGCGCTTGACGCCCAGGAGGTGGGGGACGGTCGCGGTGTTCTCCAGGACCGTTTTGTGCGGGAAGAGACCGACCTGCTGGATGACATAGCCGATACGTCGGCGCAGCTGTACGGGGTCGACGGTGGCTATGTCTTCCCCGTCGAGGAATATCCGGCCGTCCGTCGGCTCGATGAGCCGGTTCACCATCTTCATGGTGGTGGTCTTGCCGCAGCCGGAAGGCCCGACGAGCGTGACCAGTTCCCCCTCGGCGACTTCGAAGGAGAGGTCGTCGACGGCAGTGGTGCCGTCGGCGTACCGCTTGGTGACGTTCTCGAATCGGATCATGATTCCCCATTGTGGCCGGTGCCCTGTGCTGTGACATTTCCCGGGGGCGACCCCCGAACCCCGCCCCTATGTTGCTGCAATGTGAAGGCCAGGGCGATTGTCAGTGACCGAGGATAGGGTCGTCAGACATAGGTTCGGGATGTCGGGGGAGGTGGGGCGGCATGAGTGGCGCGCAGAACTGTCTTGCGGCGAACGACTGGATTTGCGGCGAGTATGTCCGGTCCCGCAGCCAGGAGTTGATCGACGCGACGGTGCAGCATGTGTGGATCACGGTGGTCTCGGTGGTGATCGGGCTGCTGATCGCCTTTCCGCTGGCGCTGCTCGCGCGGGGCCGCCGCAGGTTCGCGGGACCGGTCCTGGGCCTGACGACCCTGCTCTACACGATCCCGTCGCTGGCGATGTTCTCGCTGCTGCTGCCGCTGTTCGGCCTTTCACCGGCCGTGGTGATCACCGGTCTGGTGCTCTATTCGCTGACCGTGCTCGTACGGAACATCCTGGCCGGCCTCGAAGCGGTGCCCGCCGAGGCACGCGAGGCCGCCCAGGGCATGGGGTACGGGCCGGGGCGGCTGCTGTGGGAGGTCGAGCTGCCGCTCGCGCTGCCCGCCCTGCTGGCCGGGGTGCGGATCGCGACGGTGTCCACGGTCGCCATGACGACGATCGGCGCGATCGTCGGATACGGCGGCCTCGGCACGCTGATCGTCGACGGGCTCGACTCCATCTTCAAGGCGCAGGTGCTCACGGCCTCGGTGATCTGTGTGCTGCTCGCCGTGGTGGCCGACCTGCTGCTCCTCGGGCTGCAGCGGACGCTCACACCCTGGACCCGAATACGTACGCCCGGCAGCGGGCGTGCGCTGCGCATCCGTGCGGCCCGTGCGGCCGATCTGGCGAAGGTCGGCTGACTCATGGGATCCATCGGGGACGCCTTCAGCTGGCTGACGACCAACGCCAACTGGCAGGGCGAGAGCGGCATCTGGAACCGGCTGGGCGAGCACCTCTACTTCAGTGGCGTGTGCCTGCTGCTGTCCTGCCTGATCGCACTGCCGATCGCGCTGTGGCTCGGGCACCTGGGCCGAGGCGGCGCGCTCGCCATCAATCTCTCCAACGTGGGGCGGGCGATCCCCACCCTCGCGGTGCTGATCCTGCTCACGCTCACTCCGCTGGGCAAGCAGGGCGACCTGCCGACGATCATCGCGCTGGTCCTCTTCGCCGTGCCGCCGCTGCTGACCAATGCCTACATCGGCATGCGGGAGGTGGACCGGGCCGTCGTGGAGGCCGCGCGGGGGATGGGCATGTCGGGGCGCCAGCTGTTCCTCCGGGTCGAGCTGCCCCTCGCGTATCCGCTGATCATGACGGGGCTCAGGTCGGCCGCGGTCCAGGTGGTCGCCACGGCGACGCTCGCCGCGATGGCGGGCGAGGGTGGCCTCGGCCGGATCATCACGGCCGGGTTCAACACGTACAACACCCCTCAAGTGGTGGCGGGCGCGCTGCTCGTCGCCGTCCTCGCGCTGCTCGTCGAGGGTGCGCTGGTGGCGGCGCACCGGCTGCTCGACCCCATGCGGCGCCGCGTCGTCCCGCAAGAAACCGCGTGACGGCCTCCCGGGCTTTCCTCTTTTCTCCGTGCTTCTTTCTCTTGTGTCTCTTCTCTTGGAT
This sequence comes from Streptomyces sp. A5-4, assembly GCF_051131715.1. Taxonomy (NCBI): domain Bacteria; kingdom Bacillati; phylum Actinomycetota; class Actinomycetes; order Kitasatosporales; family Streptomycetaceae; genus Streptomyces; species Streptomyces sp. A5-4. Next base: position 4,762,890 of record NZ_CP178591.1, read on the forward strand.
GGTGAACCTCATGAGCAGGATCTCGCGCACCGCAGGTGCGGTAGTGGCCGTAATGGCACTGGCCGGTGGGCTGGCGGCCTGCGGCGGTGACAGCCTGGAGAAGGACCAGGACGGCGGCTCGACCGCGGCCGGTGACGGCGGCAAGAAGGCCTCGCTGGTGGTCGGTTCGGCCGGTTTCACCGAGTCCAAGGTGCTGGCCGAGCTGTATGTGCAGCTCCTCGGCGACGCCGGATACAGCACTTCCGTCAAGACCGTCGAGAACCGTGAGCTGTACGAACCGGCCCTGGAGAAGGGCGAGATCGACGTCGTACCGGAATACGCGGCCACGCTCGCGGAATTCCTCAATGCGAAGGCGAACGGGCCCAAGGCGCCGGAGGAGAAGCCGGTCGCTTCCAGCGATGTCACCGCTACGCACAAGGCGCTGGAAAAGCTCGCGGAGCCGCGTGGGCTGAAGGCGCTGAAGCCCGGCGGGGCCGTCGACCAGAACGCCTTCGCGGTGACCAAGGAATACGCCGAGAAGAACAAGCTCAAGACGCTCTCCGACCTTGGCGCGTCCAAGCTCAAGGTGAAGATCGCGGCGGGCGACGAATGCACGGTACGGCCGTTCTGCGCACCCGGGCTGAAGAAGACGTACGGCATCGACGTGACCGGCGTGGACCCCAAGGGCGTGGGCACTCCGCAGGCCAAGCAGGCCGTCAAGGACGGCGCGGACCAGCTGGTGCTGACCACCACGACCGACGCGACGCTGGAGAGCTTCGGGCTCGTACTCCTTGAGGACGACAAGAAGCTCCAGAACGCGGACAACGTACTGCCGGTGGTCAATGCGAAGGACGCCGGAGCCCCGGAGATAGCGGACGCCCTCGGCAAGCTCACCGAAGTGCTGACGACGGATGATCTGGTCGAGCTGAACCGCAAGATCGACGCCGACCGGGCGAAGCCGGCGGACGCGGCGAAGGAGTATCTGGAGTCCAAGGGGCTGATCAAGAAGTAGCGGGAGAAGTAACTGCCTGAGAACAGATTGCCGGGGTGGGCCCCATCAGCCGCCTACGCACGGTAAATTTCAGGCCATGCCACGTGGACGCCACCGTCATTCCCCACCCCTGCACAGGATCCTGCCGCCCTTGGCGGTCGCCGGCGCGTCAGCTCTCTGCGCCGCCGGCGCCTGGCTGTTCGTGGAACCGGTGGCGCTCCGCGTCCTGGTCGCGGCCGCTGCCGCGGCCGCGGTCACCGGCGCGGTCCTCATGCGTAGCTGGGACCGCGCGGCGGGCAGACGCGTCGCGGAGCTGACGCGCGCCCGCGCGGGCGACGAGTGGAAGACCGAGGAGCGCATAGCCGACATCGAGGCGGACCTCGACGAGTCGCGCGTTCTGCGCACCAAGCTGGACGAGAAGCTGCGTACCAAGCGGGTCGAACTGGCGGCGCTGCGGGGCGAGCACGCCGCGCTGCTGCGGCGGTACGCGACGGCGGAGACCGAGCGGGCCGGCGTGCTGGAGAGCCGTCGGCTGCTCGCGATCGCGGCAGCCGCCCCGGCGAAGGCCCTGCCCGCTGCGAGCAGCACGCCGACGCCGTCCGCGTATCTGCGGGCGTCGATGGCGCTGGAGCACCTCACGCGGAACGCGGCGGAGCAGGAATCACGCGCTGCGCGGGACGAGCAGGACGCGCCGCGAGGCCCGCAGGACGCGCGAGGTCCGCGGGCCGGGCGGGACGGGCACGGCCCGCAGGACGTTCGGGACGCGCGGGACGGGCAGGACGCGTCGGGTTCGCAGGGTTCGGACGGGGCGCGGGACGCGCGGCAGTCGCCGGACGCGCGGGGTCCGCAGGGTTCGAGGGGGCCGCAGGGGCCGCGGGGCCCGCGGAAGTCGCCGAGTACGAGCGGTGGGCAGGGCGCGGCGGGCCCGAGAGAGCCGCGTGATGCGCCGAAGTCGCCGGATGCCCGGAAGGCGGAGGAGCCGGAGGGGAAGCACAGGGCGGCCGCCGGTAGCGCCGTGCCCTCCCCGGAGCACTCGCGCCCGTCGTCCGCCATCGTCCCGCGCCCTGCCGCCGCCTCGGCGGTCGTCCCGTACGCCGCGTTGCGTCGACCCTCCTCGCGGGTGGAGGGCGGATTCGACTTCTTCGGTACGCAGAAGCCCGCCGCGGCGGCCATCGAAGCCGTCCAGAACGTCGACCTCGCGGACGTGGTGGGCGAGGAGGCCCTGGAGGCGGCCCGAATGGTCGCCGGGACGAGCAGGGCCGTGGGCCACGTCATCGACCTGACGGCGCACGACGAGACGGAGCAACTGGACGTGGCGGAGCTCCGCAGCGCGGTCTCCTAGCGGGGCTGCGGGGGCAGTTCACCCGGGTCGTGCCCCGGCCCAAATGTGTCCTCGAACGCCGGAGGGGCCGGAACGGACGGGCTGCGACGGACAGCCTGCATCGGTCCGGCCCGGTCGACGGGTGACGTGGCGGGTGACGCCGAAGCGCCGAAGCAGGCCCTCAGGACGGGTCCGGGCCTGTACCAAGGGACGAGCCCGCACCGAGTCGCCGTGCTCCCGAGGGACGGAGCCGGGCTCACATCGAGTCTCCACCCGGCCCGGGACGACCGCGTCTGCCCCAAGTCGCCGCGCCCCCCATAGCTGAGCCGAGCTCGCCCTCAGGCCGCCGTGCGCCCCAGGGTCCGAGCTCGCGCCGGGCCGCCGCGCCCCCCATGGCTGGGCCGAGCTCGCCCTCAGGCCGCCGTGCGCCCCACCAGGCCGCTGTGCTCCCCAGGACAGGGGCCGAGCCCGCCCCAGGCCGCACCGGCTCCCTAGGGCTGGCCCGCTCCGCCGCCCGCGCGGACCAGGCCCGTTTCGTATGCCAGGACCACCACCTGGACGCGGTCGCGCAGGCCCAGCTTGGTCAGGATGCGGCCCACGTGGGTCTTGACCGTGGCCTCCGACAGGACCAGCCGCGCCGCGATCTCGCCGTTCGACAGGCCCTGCGCGACGAGGAGCATCACCTCGCGCTCCCGCTCCGTCAGTCGTTCCAGCTCCTTCTGCCGCGGCTCCTTGCCCGTGCTCGGCAGCATCGGTGAGAAGCGGTCGAGCAGGCGCCGCGTCGTCGAGGGGGCCACGACCGCGTCGCCGCTGTGCACCGACCTGATCGCACCCAGCAGTTCGGCCGGCGGCACATCCTTCAGCATGAAGCCGCTGGCCCCCGCCTTCAGCCCCGAGAAGGCGTACTCGTCGAGGTCGAAGGTGGTCAGGATGAGGACCTTGGGCGCGTCGGGGTCCGCGCAGATGCGCCGCGTCGCCTCGACCCCGTCCAGTTTCGGCATGCGTACGTCCATCAGCACCACGTCCACCTCCGCGGTGCGCAGTACTTCGACGGCCTCTTCGCCGTTGCCCGCCTCCGCGACGACCTCCATGTCGGGCTGGGCGGCCAGGACCATCCGGAAGCCGGTGCGCAGCAGCATCTGATCGTCGACGAGCATCACGCGGATGGACATGGGAGGGGGCCTCTCGTAAAGGTCGAAAAAGCGGTCAATGGGTGGGCTTGAGCGGCAGCAGCGCGCTGATCCGAAAACCACCACCGGCCCGGGGCCCGGCATCCAGCGTGCCGCCGACCATACCGACGCGCTCCCGCATACCAATGAGCCCGTGCCCCCGGCCGTCCGCACCGCCGTCCTCGTACAGTTCGTGCGCGGCGCCCCGCCCGTCGTCCTCGACGAGCAGGCCGAGGCCGTCGTCGAAGTAGACCAGCCGTACGCTCGCGCCCACATCGGGGCCGCCGTGCTTGCGGGCGTTGGTGAGGGCCTCCTGCACGATGCGGTACGCGGTGAGTTCCACGCCGCTGGGCAGTGGCCTGGGGGTTCCCTCGACCTTGAAGTCCACAGTGAGGCCCGCGCTGCGCACCTGCTCGACGAGATCCTCGATCTGCTCGACGTCGGGCTGCGGCACGTACTCGCCGCTCTCCGGCTTCTCGCCCGTCCGCAGCACACCCAGCAGTCGGCGCATCTCCGCCAGCGCCTGCCTGCCGGTCGTCGAGATGGTCTCCAGGGCCTGCTTGGCCTGGGCGGGGGAGGCGTCCATGACGTAGGCCGCGCCGTCCGCCTGCACCACCATCACCGACACGTTGTGCGCGACGACGTCGTGCAGTTCGCGGGCGATACGGGCCCGCTCGGCGGCGACCGCGACCTTCGACTGGGCCTCGCGCTCCTTCTCCAGACGCGCGGCGCGCTCCTCCAGCTCGGCGAAGTAGGCCCGCCGGGTGCGCATCGAGTCGCCGAGGACCCAGGCGAGTGCGAACGGCAGGGTCAGTACGACGGCGAAGAAGATCGCCGGGATGATCGTGCCGTCCTTCTCGGCCGGCCAGCGCAACTGCGCCAGGGTGGCCGCGCTCAGGCCGCTGAACAGGGCGAGGCGGGAGGCCCAGCGTGGCCCGTCGCTCGCGGCGATGGTGTAGACGATGACGAGCATGGCCCAGTCGGCCGGGTTGACCTCTACGTCGATGACGAGCTGGACGATGCCCAGCGCGATGGTCAGCACCAGCATCTTTTCCGGCGCGCGGCGGCGCAGCGCCACCACGGCGCAGAGCAGCGTGATGACGGCGAGGGCGGCCAGGCGGGGCCCGGTTCCGGTCGGCACCTGGACCGCCCACACCATCGAGAACCCAAAGAGCATCACAGCCCAGAAGCTGTCGACACTCGTCGGGTGCCTGCGGATGAAGTCGTAGAGGCGTTGCACGTAACCCAGCGTAGGGAAACGGAACAGGTGCAGGGGTCAACCGGAGGGGCGATCCGGGTAGCCGGTGTGTACTCCCCAAGGTGGAGGCCAGTTGCCACACAGGGCGATACCGGACTTTATTGACAGTTGGGGAGAGGCAGGGCTCGCCTGCCCGGCGCGCGGCCGACGGAGGAGACTGGGGTCGTGATAGACGCCCTGGACAAGTCGCACGGGTCGGACGGGCCGGACGCGTCCGGCGAGTGGCTGGGGTGGCGCGAGGCCACCGAGCGGGCGCTGTACGGGCCCGGCGGTTTCTATCTGCGCCCGGAAGGCCCCGCCGGGCATTTCCGTACGTCCGTGCACGCCTCACCGCTCTTCGCTTCCGCGGTGGCCAGGCTGCTCACCGAGACCGCCGACGCGTTGGGGCGGCCGGACGACCTGGCTCTCGTGGACGTCGGCGCCGGGCGCGGCGAGCTGCTGACCGGAGTGCTGGCCGCGCTTCCCGCCGGCCTGAAGGTCCGGGCGTACGCCGTGGAACGCGCGGCACGGCCCGCCGGGCTCGATCCCCGGATCGAGTGGGCCGCCGAGCCGCCCGCCGGTGTCAGCGGGCTGCTCTTCGCCAATGAGTGGCTCGACAACGTGCCGGTGGACGTGGCAGAGGTCGACCCGGACGGGGTACCCCGTCACGTCCTGGTCCGCGCGGACGGCGAGGAGCGGCTCGGCGGGCCCGTGACCGGAGCGGACGCCGAGTGGCTCGCGCGCTGGTGGCCGCTCGGCGCCGAGCCGGGCCTGCGCGGCGAGATCGGCCGCCCCCGGGACGAGGCGTGGGCCCGCGCCGTCGCGACGCTCGACGCGGGTCTCGCGGTGGCCGTCGACTACGCCCACGCGCGCGTGGGCCGGCCCCTCTTCGGCACGCTGGCCGGCTTCCGCGCGGGCCGCGAGGTCCGGCCGGTGCCGGACGGGACGTGCGACATCACCGCCCATGTGGCGCTGGATGCCTGTGCGCTGCCTGGTGCGGAGCTGCTCAGTCAGCGGGACGCGTTGCGGAACCTCGGTGTCTCGGGCGAGCGTCCGCCCCTCTCCCTCGCCTCCAGCGACCCGGTGGCGTACGTCCGCGCCCTGTCGGCGGCGGGCGAGTCGGCGGAGCTCACGGCGAAGAACGGCTTGGGCGACTTCGGCTGGCTGCTCCAGCGGGTGCCCGCCCACCACCAGGGGTGATGCCTGTCCGAGCCGCCGCCGTCGTGCTGTCCCTCCCGTACCCAGTACGTCTTCGGCGGATCCTGTGGTTTCTGCGGCCCCGACGTGGGGGGTGTGCTCTTTTTCCCGCCACCGCCCCTGGCCGCTTTCCCGTCGGCGTTCTTCGTCCCGCCGTTCTTCTTCGCCCCGCTCCGCTTCCCGGGGTTGTCCCCGGTGGCTTTGCCGACGGGCGGCGCCGGTGGGGGCCCGGTCGTGACTCCCACCGCGGATTTCGCCGACCCGTCCGAGTCCGCCGCGTCCGGCCGGATGTCGGTCAGCCACCGCTTGCGCAGCAGCCCGTCGTCCTCATAGAGCCACAGCTGTGTCTCCGCGTTCGTGCAGGCGGCCGTCGTCACCGGAGTGCCGCTCCTCGTCCGGCCGTCCGGGATGTCGAGGCACAGGCCGGCGGCGGCGTTGCGCAGGGCCGTGTGGACCGTTCCCGAGGATTGGGCGGCGGAGTTGGGCGGGGGAGCCGCCGCGCCGGGGAAGGTCGGGGAGGGCGAGCCCGCGGGCGGGCTGCTCGGCACGACGGGATTTCCTTCCAGGGCACTGCGGCGGCCAAAAGCTCTCGCCGAGAGAAAGAAGGACAGCAATTGGTATGTACCTGCATATCGAACAAGTGGGCAAAGTTGTTCATTGTCCGTACGCGAACGAGCGCACTTTCGCACATTCCGCGGACCGGTAACAAGGGATTCGGAACACCGGCCATTAACGGACTGGTTAAGCAGCTGATTTGACTCTGTGCCAAATAATTCTGAACGCCACCCGACCGGATCCCGCACGATCAGGTGAGGCAGCGCCCCGCTCCCCGCAGTCGCCCCCGCGCGCGGGGCTGAGACACTGTGCCCATGACGGAGACCATGGTCGGCATCGGTGGCGCGGCGGAGAGCACGGACATGGTGCTCAACATCGGTCCGCAGCACCCGTCCACACACGGCGTGCTGCGCCTGCGGATCGTTCTCGACGGCGAGCGGATCCAGCAGGCGGAGCCGGTGGTCGGCTATATGCACCGCGGCGCCGAGAAGCTCTTCGAGGCGCGCGACTACCGGCAGATCGTGATGCTGGCGAACCGCCACGACTGGCTGTCCGCCTTCTCCAACGAGCTGGGCGTGGTGATGGCCGTCGAGCGGATGCTCGGCATGGAGGTCCCGGAGCGCGCGGTCTGGACGCGGACGCTGCTGGCCGAGCTGAACCGGGTGCTCAACCACCTGATGTTCCTCGGCTCCTACCCCCTCGAACTCGGCGGGATCACCCCGGTCTTCTACGCGTTCCGCGAGCGCGAGGAGCTCCAGGCCGTGATGGAGGAGGTTTCCGGCGGCCGGATGCACTACATGTTCAACCGCGTCGGCGGCCTCAAGGAGGACCTCCCCGCGGGGTGGACGGGCCGCGCGCGGGCCGCGATCGCGGACGTCCGGTCCCGGATGGACGTGTACGACGGCCTGGTCCTCGGCAATGAGATCTTCCGCGGCCGCACGCGCGGCGTCGGCGTGCTGTCGGCCGAGGCGGTCCACGCCTACGGGGTGTCCGGGCCGATCGCCCGCGCCTCGGGCGTCGACTTCGACCTGCGGCGCGACGAGCCGTACCTCGGCTACGGAGAGCTCCAGGACACCCTTGAGGTCGTCACCCGGACCGAGGGCGACTGCCTGGCCCGCTTCGAGGTCCTGCTCGGGCAGACGCACAACGCGCTGGCGCTGGCGGACGCGTGCCTGGACCGGCTGACCGCGCTCGACCCCGGACCGATCAACCAGCGGCTGCCGAAGGTACTGAAGGCCCCCGAGGGCCACACCTACGCCTGGACCGAGAATCCGCTCGGCATCAACGGCTACTACCTGGTGTCGAAGGGCGAGAAGACGCCGTACCGGCTGAAGCTGCGCTCGGCGTCGTTCAACAACATCCAGGCGCTGACGGAGCTGCTGCCGGGGACGCTGGTCGCGGACATGGTGGCGATCCTGGGCTCGCTCTTCTTCGTCGTCGGCGACATCGACAAGTAGCGCCTGCGCCACGGCAGTTCGGGGGCCCGGTCAGGTGGGCGCATCGCGCCGGGGCCTACCTGAGCACCCCTTCCAGGAAGTCGCTCCCCAGCCGGGCCACCACCTGGAGGTCCAGCTGGTGCATCACATACCGGCCGCGGCGCTGCGTCGTCAGCAGTCCGGCCTTCTTCAGGACCGTCAGGTGCCGTGAGACCTCGGGCGCGGTGATGCCGTGCGAGTCGGCGAGCTCACCCGTCGTGTACGGCGAGCGCGCCAGATTGCGGCACAGGCGCATGCGCATCGGGTGGGCCAGCGCCTCCATCCGCAGCTTCAGCAGCTCGACCGAGGCGGGCGACGGCAGCTCCGGGGAGCCGACCGGGTAGTGGATCACCGGCCGCCAGCCGGGGGCGTGCAGCACCATCAGATGCGGCCAGCCGAAGCTGGACGGGACGAAGGAGAGCCCTGCGCCGACCGCCGGGTCCACGGCGATGGTGTGCCCCTCGGCCAGCTTGTCGGCGCGGATCAGGGTCCTGGCCCCGCCCACCCCGCCGTGCTCGTCCAGCGACAGCGCGGGGGACACCGCGTGCAGCGCGTCGGCCAGGCCCTTGTGTCGCAGCACCTCGCCCTTGTGCCGGGCGTCGGCGGCCAGTTGGACGTGGGCGCGGCGCCAGGTGTCCGCGAAGAACGCCTGCTCGCAGTCCTCGAAGAGCCGGCGCAGCCACTTGCGCACGACCGACGGATCGTCCAGCAGCCGCCGCGCGAAGTCCAGTTGCTTCGGCCCGCGCGCCGCGGCCAGCTCCAGCGCACGCTCGCGGGTCGCCGGGTCGGTGAGCGCGGACGGGCCGCCGATGCCGTACGTACTGGAGCAGGTGAACTCCAGGGCGGAGGAGACGAACCGCTCGTCGTCGAGGTGGTCCAGCGCGTCCAGGTCCTCGGCGAGGGTGGCGCCCGTCCTGCCGCTCCCGCCGCGCACCCCGGCGAACGGCATGAAGACGTCCGAGAAGGTGGTGCGCCACAGGAAGTCCGCTTCGTGCAGCCGGTCGGCGAGGTCCGGCTTAAGGCACGCGGACGTCGCGGTCGCCCAGCCGTGCAGACCCGGGTGGTGGCCGGGCTCCGCCAGGGCATGCAGGGCCATGCCGAGCTCCGCCAGCGGGGAGGTCTCGAAGGTGATGCGCTCGGTGGGCAGGCCGGTGATGTCGATGGACACGCTCATGGGTCCATCGTGCCTGCCACCACTGACAGCCGGCCGCCGATTGACTGGCCTCGTCAAACGAAGCGCGTGCGGGCGGGGTCGGTCCGCAGGCTGGAGCACATGAACGCAACTCAGCAGCACATGCTCGATGTCTACCGCGCCGCTCAGCTCGGCACGACCGCTCCGCCGGCGCCCGGACGCCACGACTGGCAGGCGATTCGCGAGGTCCGCGACTACGGGCGCTTCGGGGCGGTGGTCGAGGGACGGGCGGTACGGGGGCGGAGCCGGTTCCTGGCCCGGATCAGGGCGGCGCTGAAGGGGGTGGGCCGGGCACGGGTGGGACCGTCGCGCGGGGCCGCTCCCCGCCCCGCCCCTTCCCGGACCTGGGCTCCGCGCCGGACCCCGGCCCTCAACCGCCGGACGGACTGAGAGTTTCCGGACCAGCATCCGCTGCCCCCGCAGCGCCCCGGCCCCCGAAGGCGCCCCGATCCGCCCCTGCATCCGCTGCACCCGCCGCCCCGCACCCGCCGCCCCGCACCCGCCGCCCCGCACCCGCCGCACCCGCATCGGCCCCGCAGCGCCCCGCACCCGCACCCGCACCCGCAGCGCCCCGGCCCCGCCCCGGGCCCGGCAGGCGCCCCGACCCGCACCCGCACCAGCATCCGCTGCGCCCGCAGCGCCCCGCACCCGCCGCACCCGCCGCACCCGCATCCACCGCACCCGCGCCCGCAGCCGCCCCGCCCCTACTCCACCCGCCCCATGAACTCCCGCACCGCCGCCACCACGTCCTCCGCCGTCCACTCCAGCCCGTGCTCCGCGACCGTCACCTCCGTGACGGCGAGCCCCGACGGGCCGTCCGGGAGCCAGCGTCGGAACAGCGTCACCCCCGTCTCCTCCGCCTGCCGCACCCCCGCATCGGTGAGCGCGTCCGCCGCGTACGGCAGCCACACCTGGAACTGGTGCGTGTGCGGCGGGTCCGGGTGGACCCGGAACCACGGCACGCCGGCCGCCCGCAGACCCTGCGTCAACGCGGCGGCCACCGCCTTCGCGTGGGCCACGTACTCCGGCAGCCGCGGCAGCTCCCGGTCGAGGCCGAGCAGCGCGGAGAGCGCCGCCGGGGACTGCTGGAAGAGCTGCCCGCCGTACCGGTGCCGCCAGATCCGCGCCTCCGCCACCAGCGACTCCGACCCCGCGAGCACGGCCCCGGACATTCCGTCCAGGGACTTGTAGAAGGACACGTACACACTGTCCGCGAGAGCGGCGATCTCGGGCAGCGCACGGCCGAAGTGAGGGGCGCACTCCCACAGCCGCGCGCCGTCGAAGTGCACCACTGCGTCCCGCTCCCGCGCGGCCTCGACGACGGCCGTCAGCTCGTCCCAGGAGGGCAGCACGAAACCGGCCTCGCGCAACGGCAGTTCCAGCATCAGCGTGCCGAACGGCTCGGCGAAGTCCCGTACCTCGTCGGCCGTGGGCAGCCGGGGCTCGTCCGTCGGGTGGACCGTCCGCAGCCCGCTCACCAGGGCCAGCGCACCGCCCTCGTGCCGCTCCGGATGGGACAGCGGATGCAGCGCGACGGTCGGGTTGCCCGTACGCCCCGCCCAGCACCGCAGCGCCACCTGCTGCGCCATCGTGCCGGTCGGGAAGAACGCCGCGGCCGCCATGCCCAGCGTCCGCGCGACCCGCTCCTCCAGCTCCGCGACGATCCCGTCGCCGTACACGTCGGACAGCTCCTCGACGTCGTACACAGAGCCCGCGTCCGCCGCCAGCACGGCCAGCTGCGCCCCGACCGTCCGGTCCGTCGACTGGCGCCACAGGGCCCGCTTCGACTGATTCCATGACGCGCGCCTGCGCCGCCTGGCGTCCTGCTCTCCGGTGTCCGTCATCCGCCGATCATCGCGCACGGCGCACCCTCGCCCACCGGCGGTGGACGGCGAGGGATCGCCACGAAACGCTGGCGTAGCATGACGAGAAATCGTCCGGTCCCCCCCCGCGGACTGGAACGGAAGGCCGTCCCCGCGTGAACGTGAACGCACCACACGAGTCCCTGGACGCCAGGGACCGCCCCGCCCGCCTCGCGGTCGGCGTCGTCGGAGCAGGCCGGGTGGGCCCCGCCCTCGCCGCCGCGCTGCGGCTCGCCGGGCACCGTCCCGTCGCCGTGTCCGGCGTCTCGGACGCCTCCGTCCGCAGAGCCGCGACGCTGCTGCCCGACGTCCCACTCGTCCCTCCCGCCGAGGTCCTCGCCCGTGCCGACCTGGTGCTGCTGACGGTCCCCGACGACGCCCTGCCCGGCCTGGTCGAGGGGCTGGCGGAGACCGGCGCGATCCGCCCCGGACAGCTTCTCGTGCACACGTCGGGCCGGTACGGGACCGGTGTGCTCGGGCCCGCCCTGCGCGCCGGCGCGCTCCCGCTCGCGCTGCACCCCGCCATGACGTTCACCGGCACCTCCGTGGACGTCCAGCGGCTGGCCGGCTGCTCCTTCGGCGTCACCGCGCCCGAGCAGCTGCGGCTCGCCGCGGAAGCCCTGGTCATCGAGATGGGCGGCGAGCCCGAGTGGATCGCCGAGGAGGCCCGCCCGCTCTACCACGCGGCCCTGGCGCTCGGCGCGAACCACCTGGTCACCCTGGTCGCCCAGTCCATGGAGCTGCTGCGCACCGCGGGCGTGGAAGCCCCCGCCCGGATGCTCGGACCGCTGCTCGGCGCCGCCCTCGACAACGCCCTGCGCTCCGGCGACGGCGCACTCACCGGACCCGTCGCGCGCGGCGACGCCGGCACCGTCGCGGTGCATATCTCCGAGCTGCGCAAGCACGCGCCGCAGACCGTCGCCGGATATCTGGCGATGGCCCGCACGACCGCCGACCGCGCCCTGGCGTACGGCATGCTCAAGCCGGAGCTGGCGGAGGACCTGCTGGACGTCCTGTCGGACGGGGCGAACACGGCCGGCGGAGCGAAGGGCGCGAGCGGCGCCGAGGGGGACGACCGATGACCACCCGCCTCGTCCGTACCGCGGCCGAACTGCACGCCCTCGCGCGCACCGGACCGCGTGCCGTCGTCATGACCATGGGCGCCCTGCACGAAGGGCACGCCTCGCTGGTGCGCGCCGCCAGGGAGCACGCCGGCCCCGGTGGCTCCGTGGTGGTCACCGTCTTCGTCAACCCGCTCCAGTTCGGCGCGGGCGAGGACCTCGACCGCTACCCCCGCACCCTCGACGCCGATCTCGCCGTCGCCGCCGAGGCGGGCGCGGACGCGGTCTTCGCGCCGTCCGTCGACGAGGTCTATCCCGGCGGCGAACCGCGGATCCGTATCGCCGCGGGACCCATGGGCGAGCGCCTCGAAGGGGCGTCCCGCCCCGGCCACTTCGACGGCATGCTCACGGTCGTCGCGAAGCTGCTGCACCTCACCCGGCCCGACATCGCGCTGTACGGACAGAAGGACGCCCAGCAGCTCGCCCTGATCCGCCGGATGACCCGTGACCTCAACTTCCCGGTGGAGATCGTCGGCGTACCGACCGTGCGCGAGGCGGACGGCTTGGCCCTGTCCAGCCGCAACCGTTTCCTCGCACCCGCCGAGCGCCGTACCGCGCTCGCGCTCTCCCGCGCGCTGTTCGCCGGCCGCGACCTGCTCGCCGCCCGACAGACCCCGCACGCGCGCGCACAGGCCCAGTCCGTACCGCCACGCGCGCGTGCCACCGCGCTCACGGCCGGCGGCGCGGAGCCCGCGGCGGCCGACGTGTACGCCGTCGCGGAGGGGAGCTTCCCGAGCGTCCCCACCGCCGTACGCGCGGCGGCCCGCGCCGTCCTGGACCGAGCGGCGCGGCTGGACCCGCCGCTCGCCCTCGACTACGTGGCCCTGGTCGACCCGTCCGACTTCACCGAGGTGCCTGACGGCCACCTCGGGGACGCGGTCCTCGCCGTGGCCGCCAGGTCCGGTACCACCCGGCTGATCGACAACATCCCGCTGACCTTCGGAGCCCCGGCATGACCCGCACCGGTATACGGCTGAACGCCCCCGCCCCCGGCTGGTCCATCGAGGCCGACGTCGTGGTCGTCGGCTCCGGCGTCGCGGGCCTGACGGCCGCGCTGCGCTGCGCCACGGCGGGCCTTCGTACCGTCGTCGTCACCAAGGCCCGGCTGGACGACGGCTCCACGCGCTGGGCGCAGGGCGGGATAGCCGCGGCCCTGGGCGACGGCGACACCCCCGAGCAGCACCTCGACGACACCCTCGTCGCGGGCGCCGGCCTGTGCGACGAGGACGCCGTCCGGGCCCTGGTGACCGAGGGCCCGGACGCCGTGCGCCGCCTGATCGAAACCGGCGCCCTCTTCGACACCGACCCCGAGTCGGGCGTCATCCAGCTCACCCGCGAGGGCGGCCACCACCGGCGCCGCATCGCGCACGCGGGCGGTGACGCGACGGGTGCCGAGATCTCCCGGGCGCTCGTCGAAGCCGTCCAGGACGCCTCGCTGCGTACGATCGAGAACGCGCTGGTCCTGGACCTGTTGAAGGACCCCGACGGCAACACCGCGGGCGTCACCCTGCACGTCATGGGCGAGGGCCAGCACGACGGCGTCGGCGCCGTCCGGGCCCCGGCCGTCGTCCTCGCCACCGGCGGCATGGGCCAGGTCTTCTCCGCCACCACCAACCCGTCAGTCTCGACGGGCGACGGCGTGGCCCTGGCGCTGCGCGCGGGCGCGGAGGTCTCCGACCTCGAATTCGTCCAGTTCCACCCGACGGTGCTCTTCCTCGGCGCGGACGCGGAGGGCCAGCAGCCGCTGGTCTCCGAGGCGGTACGCGGCGAGGGTGCCCACCTGGTCGACGCGGACGGCGTGCGCTTCATGCTCGGGCAGCACGAGCTGGCCGAGCTCGCGCCCCGCGACATCGTCGCCAAGGCGATCATGCGCCGCATCCGGGAACAGGGCACCGAGCACATGTACCTGGACGCCCGGCACTTCGGCGCCGAGATGTGGGCTTCGCGCTTCCCCACCATCCTGGCGGCCTGCCGCGCCCACCACATCGACCCGGTGACCGAGCTCATCCCGGTCGCCCCGGCCGCGCACTACGCCTCCGGCGGCGTCCGCACGGACCTCCGCGGCCGTACGTCGGTCCCGGGCCTGTACGCGTGCGGCGAGGTCGCCTGCACAGGCGTCCACGGCGCGAACCGGCTGGCGTCCAACTCCCTCCTGGAGGGCCTGGTCTTCGCCGAGCGCATCGCGGAGGACATCGCGGCCCGCCCCGGGACCCCCGCGGCCACCGCCGTGGAGAGCGCCGAGGTCTCCGGCCCCCTCCTGGACCCCGCCACCCGCATCGACATCCAGCGGATCATGACGGCGGGCGCGGGCGTGCTCCGCTCGGCCGCGAGCCTCGACAACGCGGCGGACGCGCTGGAGGCTCTCTACCTGAGCGCGGTGTACGACGCGGAGCACACCCCGCGCCCGGAGTCCGCCGCGGACACCAAGGACGCCGAGCCCGGCGTCGAGGCGTGGGAGGTCACCAATCTCCTCCTCGTCTCGCGCGTCCTCGTCGCCGCGGCCCGTGAGCGCGAGGAGACCCGCGGCTGCCACTGGCGCGAGGACCACCCGGACCGCGACGACGCGGACTGGCGCCGCCACCTCGTCGTACGCCTGACCTCCGACCGCCACCTCGTCGTACGGCGTACCGAATCCGCCGCGTTCCCGCCCGTCGGCCGCGCAGTGACCCACCCCGCATGAACCCGGCCCGTACGAACCAGAAGGAGCAGTAACCGTGAGCACGCCCGACAACCCCCAGCTCCTGCCGACCGCCGCGTCAGGCGGCTGCGGCGACTCCTGCGGCTGCGGCGGTGAGGACACGTACGAGCTCGACTCCGTCGAGTGCGGCCTGGACCCCGACCTCGCCCAGCTTCTCGTCGACGCCGGCCTCGACCCTCTGCAGGTCGAGGACATCGCCAATGTCGCCCTCGCCGAGGACCTCGCGGACGGGCCGGACGTGACGACCGTCGCGACCGTCCCCGACGACGCCGTCGCGACCGGCGACTTCACCGCCCGCGAAGCCGGCGTCGTCGCCGGGCTGCGGGTCGCGGAGGCGGTCCTCTCCATCGTCTGCACGGACGAGTTCGAGGTCGAGCGGCACGTCGAGGACGGCGACCGCGTCGAGCCCGGCCAGAAGCTGATCAGCGTCACCACCCGCACCGCCGACCTTCTCACCGGCGAGCGCAGCGCCCTCAACCTGCTGTGCCGCCTGTCGGGCATCGCGACGGCCACGCGCGCGTGGGCGGACGTTCTCGACGGTACGAAGGCCAAGGTCCGCGATACCCGCAAGACGACCCCGGGGCTGCGCGCCCTGGAGAAGTTCGCGGTCCGCTGCGGCGGCGGCGCCAACCACCGGATGTCGCTCTCCGACGCCGCGCTCGTCAAGGACAACCATGTGGTGGCGGCGGGCGGTGTGGCCGAGGCGTTCAAGCTCGTACGCACCCGCTTCCCCGACGTCCCGGTGGAGGTCGAGGTCGACACACTCGCCCAGGTCACCGAAGTCCTGGAGGCGGGCGCCGACTTGATCCTCCTGGACAACTTCACCCCGGCCGAGACCGCCGAGGCCGTCGCCCTGGTGGCCGGCCGCGCCACCCTGGAGTCCTCCGGCCGGCTCACCCTCGACACGGCACGCGCGTACGCGGAGACCGGCGTCGACTACCTCGCCGTGGGCGCGCTCACCCACTCCGCCCCGATCCTCGACATCGGCCTCGACCTCCGCGCGCCGAACGCCGAGCCGAATGCCGAGGCGAAGTAACCCATGCTGCTCACCATCGACGTCGGCAACACTCACACCGTCCTGGGCCTGTTCGACGGCGAGGAGATCATCGAGCACTGGCGGATCTCCACCGACGCCCGTCGCACCGCCGACGAACTCGCCGTACTCCTCCAGGGTTTGATGGGTATGCACCCACTCCTCGGCGACGAACTGGGCGACGGCATCGAGGGCATCGCGATCTGCTCCACCGTCCCGTCCGTCCTGCACGAGCTGCGCGAGGTGACCCGCCGCTACTACGGCGACGTACCGGCCGTGCTCGTCGAGCCGGGCATCAAGACGGGCGTGCCGATCCTCATGGACAACCCCAAGGAGGTCGGCGCCGACCGCATCATCAACGCGGTCGCGGCGGTCGAGCTGTACGGCGGCCCGGCCATCGTCGTCGACTTCGGCACGGCGACGACGTTCGACGCCGTGTCGGCGCGCGGCGAGTACGCGGGCGGGGTCATCGCGCCCGGCATCGAGATCTCCGTCGAGGCGCTCGGCGTCAAGGGCGCCCAGCTCCGCAAGATCGAACTGGCCAGGCCGCGCAGCGTGATCGGCAAGAACACGGTCGAGGCCATGCAGTCCGGCATCGTGTACGGATTCGCCGGCCAGGTCGACGGCGTGGTCACCCGCATGGCACGCGAGCTGACCGGCCCGACGGGCGACCCGGACGACGTCACCGTCATCGCGACGGGCGGCCTCGCCCCGATCATCCTCGGCGAGGCCTCGGTCATCGACGAGCACGAGCCGTGGCTGACCCTGATCGGCCTGCGCCTGGTGTACGAACGGAACATGGCCCGCATGTAGCGGCCGGCGGCCCCCGGCCAAGTGGCGTGACACCGGGGGCCCGCGGCGGGCAGGGGCGCGCGCCCCCCTGCCCGCCGCGCCGCCATACATCCCTTAAGCAGATTTTGTCCTTTTGGCGCTTATCGTCACCTCATGCCCACGCCATACGGATCCCGCGGCGGCATGGCGTTCAGCGCAGCCGAGCTGCGAGTGCTCCGACGCGCCCTCGCCACCGCCCTCCATCCCACCCCGCTGTCCGACGAGGATGTCCAGGACGTCCTGCGCCTCGCCGGTTCCGTGGACGAGGCGGTCAGCGAGGCCGGCAGGCTGCGCGCGTTCCTCCTCGCCGACCTCGCCCGCTACCGCGCCGCGCTCCCGGCCGCCGCCCCGGGCTACCTGGAGCTGCTCCAGGACGCCCTGGCCGCCGGGTACCAGCCCGTCCCCGACGACCTGGTGGCGCTGCGCACGCTGCGCCACCTCCCGGTGGGCCTCGCGCTGCTGCGTCGCTGCCAGGTGGTCGCCGAGCTGTCGCTGCGGGCCCGGCTGGCCGGCCGCAGCGTCGCCCCGGCCCCGCGCACCCGGCTGCTCGCGCTGCCCGGCGGACGCGCAGCCGATGAGCCGCGCCCCAAGGAGCCGGTGCCGGACCGAGTCCCGGGCCGCCCGATGCCCAAGCCCTCCGAGGTCTTCCCACCCCGCCGCCGGCCCGTCCCCCCGCCGGAAGAATGGGCCGCCGGATAAGGCCCGGCCCCGTAGTCGCCTGGTGGATGGGCGAGGCGCGGTAGCCGTCGTCGAGCGCCCGCCAAGGATCACCGGACAGCCCTTACGACCTCGGGGACCATGGCCGTGGGCTCCCGACGCCCTGCGACTCCGCCTCCGGCGTTGTCGTCGGTCGACGACGCTCCGCGTCGCCTCCCTCCTCCGCCTTGGATGCGAAGCCGCATGACGCCGCTCGTTGATCCACACTCCATGGCCCCCGAGGTCGTTAGCTACTCTGGACGGCATGGACTACGTCTCCGCGCTCCTGCCCCCGGTAGTGATGGCCGCATTCTTCATCGCCCTGGTCATGACGATCATCAAGACACAGGGTGGCTCCAACAAGGGCAAGGAGGACGCGGCCGTGGACGCCGCCATCGTCCGCGCCGAGTCCGCGCAGCAGGCCAAGGCCCCCAGGGCCGGCGAAGCCTGACCTGCGGCCCAACTGCCCGGCCCCGCGTTTTCCGAGGGCGTACAGCTCACTGCGAGCCGTACGCCCTTTTCGCTGCGCAAATACCCGGCCGCAACCCTTATCTCCCACTATGGTGGCGCTGTGCCCCGCCAATTGGGAGACCTGGAAGACGCGGTCATGACGCGCGTGTGGCAGTGGAACCGCCCGGTGACTGTCCGGGAAGTCCTTGAGGACCTTCAGAAGGAACGGTCCATCGCCTACACCACCGTGATGACCGTAATGGACAATCTCCATCAGAAGGGCTGGGTGCGCAGGGAAGTCGACGGCCGCGCCTATCGATATACGTCGGTCTCCACTCGGGCCGCCTACTCGGCCGCACTGATGAACGAAGCCTGGTCGCAGAGTGACAGCCCCGCCGCGGCCCTGGTCGCCTTCTTCGGCATGATGTCGACGGAGCAGCGTGTCGCCCTGCGGGATGCCATGCGCGTCGTTCAGGGCGACGGCCCCACGGAGGACCCCGCCGATCCCGTTGAGCGCGCCGAGAGGCCCCCGGACGGGCCCACTGATCTGCCCGTGGATGAGCCCGCGGAGGACGCGCGGGGCACAACTGAGGGCACGGAGGGCGCCGAGAACGCGGACGGCGCGGGGAGATAGCGTCGCCGTATGTCCACCGAGCTTCCCGCGCTTCCCAATGCCGCCGAAAAAGCCATCACCGTCCGCCGGGCGAGGACCAGTGATGTGCCATCCGTCCGCAGCCTCGTGGACACGTACGCACAGAAGCGGATCCTGCTCGACAAAGCGAACGTCACGCTTTACGAGGACATCCAGGAGTTCTGGGTCGCGGAACGCGACGAGGATGCCACTGTGGTCGGCTGCGGGGCTCTGCATGTCATGTGGGAAGACCTCGCCGAAGTACGAACTCTCGCGGTGGATCCGCACTTCAAGGGCGCGGGAGTCGGGCATCAAGTGCTGGACAAGCTGCTGCAGACCGCCCGATGGCTCGGTGTTCGGAAGGTTTTCTGCCTCACCTTCGAAGTCGAGTTCTTCATCAAGCACGGCTTCGTGGAGATCGGTGAGGCACCGGTTGACGGAGATGTCTACAGTGAGCTGCTGCGTTCCTATGACGAGGGTGTGGCGGAGTTCCTGGGTCTCGAACGGGTGAAGCCGAACACCTTGGGCAACAGTCGGATGCTTCTGCACCTGTGATCGCCAGAAGACGCCGGAACCCTATGTCCGAAACGCGCACGTTTCCCGTGTTCTTGAGGTACTGAACCTCGACCGGGGGTTTGTGTTTTCCAGGGAAAAGCGGTTTCCTTTCCGCGTACTGCATTTTCGATGAAAGGAAATCCGGTGGCACAGAAGGTTCAGGTCCTTCTTGTTGACGACCTCGACGGCGTCGAGGCCGACGAGACGGTGACGTTCGCTCTCGACGGCAAGACGTACGAGATCGACCTCACTACGGCCAACGCGGACAAGCTGCGCGGTCTGCTCGACCCGTACACCAAGAGCGGCCGTCGCACTGGTGGCAGGGCTTCCTCGGGTCGCGGCAAGACGCGCGCGACCGCCGGTGGCAACCAGAACACCGCCGAGATCCGTAAGTGGGCCAAGGCCAACGGTTACAACGTGAATGACCGCGGTCGCGTCCCCGCCGACATTCGTGAAGCTTATGAGAAGGCCAACGGCTGAGAAGTCGCTGCGGATCCGGGGGATGACCCCCGGTAATGCACGGCCGCACGCAACAACCGGGCCCGGTGGCATTCCGTTGCCGCCGCGCCCACGAGTCGTACGAGATCGGGTGCGTCCCCGCGGCACCCGAGACCCGCGAAGGCCGGCAGTGTCGGTTCCACCTCGTGCCCCGGCTCGGGGGGTCGCAGCCACACGGCGGCCCCCTGTGGGCCCGCCCGTCCGGACGGGGCAGGGGCGGTCATCCGCCCGCCCGCGCCGAGGGCGCGCAGTTCGAGGGCCACACCGCCCCATTCAAGCCAGTCGAGCAGCCCCGGCAGCTCCTCCGCACTGCCTGCCGCGACCAGCAGGCGCATGCGCTGCCCCATGAGGGCGACCGGCCCCAGCTGTGCCCCGCAGCGCCGCAGTACCGCCAAACCCGCGTCGGCCGGCAGCTCCAGTACGTCGAAGCGCAGCCCCGTCAGCAGATGCACCGGCCTGGCTCCGGCGACCGCCCAGCCGAGCTCGTTTTCGTACCATCGAGCAGTGCCGTCCGCGTCTTCGAGCGGCAGCGGTGTGCGCGGGAGCGGAACGGTGGACGTCATGTCCGGGCCAACTGCCGAAACGCCCCGGGGTTACGCTCTGTCCCCGAGTGAACGCGTTCTGTTGATGCCCAAGGGGCGTGCGGAGGCGTTCGGCGGCGCAAGGGTGTTCGCCCGTAGCGGAGGGAACCGGCGCGCGCCGCATGGAGTGTCAGTCCTTGCGGGTAAGACATTCCTAGTGGGAAGGGGCGACACGCCGGTCGAGGCGTCTCACGTTCGCCATCGGCGTACTGGATGCACGGGTATCTGCTTGGCCTGCGGGAACATCGTCTCGCACCATCAAGTTGGAGCAGTTGTCGGCTGTTCGGCAGAGGATTCCTCGCGCAGGCGGCGGATCCGGACGGATGTCGGCAGTTGGAATGAGCTGTCCCGTCCCACGGGACTAGCATGCGGAAGGACAGGGAGGGGACCGACCCCTCTCACTGCCTGACCGCTCTGAGGAGCGATTAACGATGTTCGAGAGGTTCACCGACCGCGCGCGGCGGGTTGTCGTCCTGGCTCAGGAAGAAGCCCGGATGCTCAACCACAACTACATCGGCACCGAGCACATCCTCCTGGGCCTTATCCACGAGGGTGAGGGTGTCGCCGCTAAGGCACTGGAGAGCCTCGGGATTTCGCTCGAGGCGGTCCGCCAGCAGGTGGAGGAGATCATCGGGCAGGGGCAGCAGGCCCCTTCCGGCCACATCCCCTTCACTCCCCGTGCCAAGAAGGTCCTGGAGCTTTCGCTCCGCGAGGCCCTTCAGCTCGGCCACAACTACATCGGCACCGAGCACATCCTGCTCGGCCTGATCCGCGAGGGCGAGGGCGTCGCAGCCCAGGTCCTCGTGAAGCTGGGCGCCGATCTGAACCGGGTGCGGCAGCAGGTCATCCAGCTGCTCTCCGGTTACCAGGGCAAGGAGGCCGCCACCGCAGGCGGTCCGGCCGAGGGCACGCCCTCGACCTCTCTCGTCCTGGACCAGTTCGGCCGCAACCTGACGCAGGCAGCTCGCGAATCCAAGCTCGACCCGGTCATCGGGCGCGAGAAGGAGATCGAGCGGGTCATGCAGGTGCTTTCGCGCCGTACGAAGAACAACCCGGTTCTCATCGGCGAGCCCGGCGTCGGAAAGACGGCGGTCGTCGAGGGACTGGCGCAGGCCATCGTCAAGGGTGAGGTGCCCGAGACCCTCAAGGACAAGCACCTCTACACCCTCGACCTCGGCGCGCTCGTCGCCGGATCCCGCTACCGCGGTGACTTCGAGGAGCGCCTGAAGAAGGTCCTGAAGGAGATTCGCACCCGCGGCGACATCGTCCTGTTCATCGACGAGCTCCACACCCTGGTGGGTGCGGGCGCCGCCGAGGGCGCGATCGATGCGGCCTCGATCCTGAAGCCCATGCTGGCGCGTGGTGAGCTTCAGACCATCGGTGCGACGACGCTCGACGAGTACCGCAAGCACCTTGAGAAGGACGCGGCGCTGGAGCGCCGTTTCCAGCCGATCCAGGTGGCAGAGCCTTCCCTCTCCCACACGATCGAGATCCTCAAGGGCCTGCGCGACCGTTACGAGGCCCACCACCGCGTGTCCATCACGGACGAAGCGCTGGTCCAGGCCGCGACGCTCGCCGACCGTTACATCTCCGACCGCTTCCTTCCCGACAAGGCGATCGACCTGATCGACGAAGCGGGCTCCCGGATGCGCATCCGCCGGATGACCGCACCGCCGGACCTCCGCGAGTTCGACGAGAAGATCGCGAATGTCCGCCGGGACAAGGAGTCCGCGATCGACTCGCAGGACTTCGAGAAGGCGGCTTCGCTGCGCGACAAGGAGAAGCAGCTCCTTGCGGCCAAGGCCAAGCGCGAGAAGGAATGGAAGGCCGGCGACATGGACGTCGTCGCCGAGGTCGACGGCGAGCTGATCGCCGAGGTGCTGGCCACGGCCACGGGCATCCCGGTCTTCAAGCTCACCGAGGAGGAGTCCTCGCGCCTGTTGCGCATGGAGGACGAGCTCCACAAGCGCGTCATCGGCCAGAAGGACGCCATCAAGGCCCTCTCGCAGGCGATCCGCCGTACGCGAGCAGGCCTGAAGGACCCGAAGCGCCCCGGTGGCTCGTTCATCTTCGCCGGCCCGTCCGGTGTCGGTAAGACCGAGCTCTCCAAGACGCTCGCCGAATTCCTCTTCGGCGACGAGGACGCACTGATCTCCCTCGACATGTCGGAGTTCAGCGAGAAGCACACGGTTTCCCGTCTCTTCGGTTCTCCCCCCGGTTACGTGGGTTACGAAGAGGGTGGCCAGCTCACCGAGAAGGTGCGCCGGAAGCCGTTCTCGGTCGTCCTCTTCGACGAGGTCGAGAAGGCCCACCCCGATATCTTCAATTCCCTTCTGCAGATCCTGGAGGACGGTCGTCTGACCGACTCCCAGGGCCGCGTCGTGGACTTCAAGAACACGGTCATCATCATGACGACCAACCTCGGGACCCGGGACATCTCCAAGGGGTTCAACCTGGGCTTCGCGGCCCAGGGCGACACGAAGACGAACTACGAGCGAATGAAGAACAAGGTCAACGAAGAGCTCAAGCAGCACTTCCGGCCCGAGTTCCTCAACCGTGTCGATGACACGGTCGTCTTCCACCAGCTGACCGAGGAAGACATCATCCAGATCGTCGACCTCATGCTCGACAAGGTGGATGAGCGGCTCAAGGACCGCGACATGGGTATCGAGCTCAGCTCGGAAGCCAAGTCGCTGCTTGCGAAGAAGGGCTACGACCCGGTCATGGGCGCCCGGCCGCTGCGCCGGACGATCCAGCGGGAGATCGAGGACATCCTCTCCGAGAAGATCCTCTTCGGTGAGCTGCGTCCCGGTCACATCGTGGTCGTCGGAACCGAGGGTGAGGGTGACGCGAAGAAGTTCACCTTCCGCGGCGAGGAGAAGTCGGCTCTGCCCGACGTCCCCCCGATCGAGTCCGCGGCGGGCGGCACCGCCGGCCCGAACATGACGAAGGACGTCTGACCCGCGCCCGAGCACAGGTGAGTACCTGAAGGGACGGCTCCGGAACCAGCAATGGTCCCGGAGCCGCCCCTTCGGCGTGTGCCGCGGCCCGCGGCGTCAGCAGACGGCGGGCTTGCGCCAGCTGCATTCGAGGTCGGCGGCGGGGGTCGCGGCGCGGTCGGGCCGGGGGCGTACCAGCCTGGTGTCGTCCTCACCGGACGAGGCGAGGGTCACCACGATCGCGTCCTCGATGCTCTTCACCGACGCGGCCAGGTGGTTGTTGAGGACGATGCTGAAGACCAGCTCGCGCCCGTCCGCGTCCGTGACGTACCCGGACAGGGCCGAGGCGCCCGTCAGGGAGCCGGTCTTGGCCCGCGCGTTCAGGGCGGCGGGGGTGCCGCACAGCCGGGTGCGGAGGGTGCCGCCGACGAGGCGGTCCGGGGCGCAGGCGACCGGCAGGGACGCGCGCCAGTCGGCGTACCAGGGTGCGTCACGCACCGACAGCAGCAGCTGGGCGAGCTGCCCGGCGGGGATGTTGTTCATCCGGGACAGCCCGGAGCCGTCGACCTGGCGGAGCGTGGCCGGGTCGACGCCCTCCTTGTCGAGATGGGTGGTGATGGCGGCCAGCCCGGCCGCCCAGCTGCCGACGCCCGTCGTCTCGTGGCCGAGGGTCTTGGTGAGCGCCTCGGCGTGCATGTTGTTGGACAGCTTCATGAACGGGTGCATCAGCTCCTTGAGCGGCATGGAGCTGTGCGTGGCGAGGGTGCGCGCCGCCGGAGGAGTGGGACGGCCGAGACGGGTGGGCCCGGTGATGCGTACGCCGTGGGCGGCGAGGGCGTCGGTGAAGACCTCGGCGGCGTATCCGGTGGGCTCCCGGACGCTGACCCACTCCTTGGTGGTGCCCGCGCCGACGGGGATCCCTCCGGTCACGGTGATGGTGTTGGAGCCGTGCCGGCGCTCGATCAGCAGAGTGCTGGGCCCACCGGCGGGAGCCGTGGTGGCACGGTTGTCGAGGTCCACGTAGCTGGTGCGCGGAGTCAGTGTCAGCCTCGGGCGGGCGCCGGGCGCGGCGCCGGGCGCGGCCTCGACGATGACCGTGCCGGCGTCGTAGTCGGTGTCGGGGGCGACGGTGAGCGCGGAGATCTGCGCCGAGTAGTACGCGGACTCGTCATCGGCGGCCCAGGAGCGGCCGAGGCGCTGGGTGTCGAAACGGGTGTCGTCGGCGACGAGACGGCCGGTGACGCGCTTGATGCCCGACCGGGCCACATCGGCGGCGAGCCGGTCGTAGTCCTTGGCGAGGGTCGTGGGGTCGCCGGTGCCGCGGAGGTAGAGGTCGCCGCGCAGGACGGAGCCGTGGCGGCTGCCGGTGGAGAGGGCGTCCGTGCGGTAGCGGTAGTCGGGGCCGAGGAGGGCCATGGCCGCGGTGGAGGTGAGCAGCTTGGTGTTGGACGCGGGCATCAGACGGTCGGCGCCGTCGCGCCGGTAGAGGGTCGCGCCGGTGGTGGCGTCGGCGACGACGACACTCGCGGCCCCGCCGTCCAGGCGGGGGTCGGTGAGGATCGTGTCGATGGCGCCCTTGATGCCGATGTCGGAGGGCCCGGCGCCGGCGGGTGAGCTCCAGGTGAGCGTGCAGGCGAGCCCGATGGAGACGGGCCAGATCCAGGCACGGGAACGAGAGCGGGGACGGGAACGGGTGAGACGCGTACGCGGTCTGCTCACGGGTCTGCTCATGGCACAGGAGCATCCCGGACGGGGGTGGCCGGGGGAAGGAGGCGGGCGGCGGGTCAGGTGGTTTCGTGCGTCAGCCGGTTTCGCACCCGTGCACCGCGATGCGCTCGGGGAGGCGGTCGAGGCCCCGGACCGACTGGGGTCCGCGTACGAAGTGGATTTCCCGGAGCAGTGGCAGGGCCGCCATCGGCGAGAGGTCGGACTCCGGCGGGGCCGAGCCGATTCGCACGTTGGTGAGGCCGGGAAAGAGGCCGGGAATCCTTTCGAGCGCGGCCGAGGAGACGCTGCCCGGGAGGATGAGGCGCGTGACGGCGGGGACCGACAGCGAACGGGGAGCGGCGAGAAGCGAGTCTCCGGTGACTTCCAGGACGGACAGCCGGGGCAGGCGGCCGATCGTCGCCCAGTCCGCCGGTGCCTGTGGACCGCGATCGGGACCGAGGTGGAGGGCTAGCAGCTCGCCGTACCTGTCGAGCCCGCGAAGGCCGCGGGACGGCCCCGCCAGTTGGCTCAGGTCGAGGATCTGCAAGGGGGCGCCCGGAGGGAGGTCGGCCATGGACCAGTCGATTCCGGCGCCGTCGAGACTGAGGGACTCCAGGTCCTCCAGCGCCGCCAGAGCGCCGGTGTCGGTGTCGGCGGTCAGATCCACGGTGAGCGCGCGCAGGGGCAGCCCGACAAGCCCGGTCAGATCGGTGAGCCGGGGGCAGCCGGTGATGGACAGGTCGTGGACGTGGTCCTGACCGCGGAGGAACGACACATCCGTCAGGAGCGTGTTGTCGCGGACGCGGACATGGGTGAGCGAGGCCACGGCGGTGTACGCGCGCAGGGCTCGCGCGGACAGATCGCCCATCGCGTCGAGCATCGGCCGGGTGCCGAGTGCGCCCAGGGCCGCGAGCTGTTCGTCCGTCGAAGCGGTGAAGTACAGGCCCGTGGGGTCGATCCGGGCGATGACCTCTTCGGCGTAGGCGTTGGTGTCGAACCGGGCCCAGGACCAGATGAGTTGGGCCCGGACCAGCTGCGACGGGTATCCGCAGAATCGCGCGAGGAACGGGATCGCGAGGTCGGAGGCCACATGGGACGCGGCGACGACGACATCGTGGGCGCCGGCGGAATCCAGGGCTTCCGGGCCCGGCAGCAGGTCCAGGATCATCGGCCCGGCCGCCGCGAGGGCGCGGGCCGCTTCGGTGCTGCGCGGCGGGATCAGGGCCGCGGCCCGCTGTTCGACCGCCCGACGCACGAGTGGGTCGAGTTCGGCGGCATGCTCCAGGCAGGCCGCGGCCAGCAGGTGGACGCGGGCACTGGCCATGGCGTCCGGGTGCGCGTCGCCGCATGCGAGCAGGTCGGTGAAGAACTCCGCACGCTCGCGCGGCCTGGCGTGGGCGACCGACATGCGGATCACGTCGGCCCACTGGTCGTCCGCCGCGTGCGCGACCAGCACCCCGAAGTCGCCCTCGTCGACCACGGCCCGGGCGCCGAGGAAGTCCTGGAAGGTGCGGTGGATGAAGTCGACGGTGCCGGGGGCCGGTTCGCGCAGGAGACCGCTGCGTTGCAGGAAGTGGTCGAAGACCGCCTTCGCGTCGCCCAGCGCGGCGAGCTCCGGAACGGCCGGCAGGGCGTCCGTGATGATGCGCTCGGCCCGTGAACGGTCCATGGCGGCGCGGCCGTTGCGGATCAGCCAGTACGCGAGCCTTTGCAGCAGCTGGAGTTGGGGCTCCTCGCGCAGGTCCGGGACGCCCATGTGCCTCTCGCGGTCGCGGCGTACGAGCAGCATCGAGAGGGCGGCGGTGTAGAGGTCCTTGCGGCCCAGGGGCAGGAAGCCGCGGCGGTCCCGGTGCAGGGCGCAGATCAGGCCGCACAGCAGGGGGCTGGTGGCGAGGCGGCCGAGATCGGGCTTCGCCCGTACCGCGGCGAGGAGTTGGCGCTCGTACGCCGCCAGAGCCTTGTCGTCCTCGTCGGAGCCGGTGCGCGCGGCCGTGTGCCAGCGCTCGATGAAGGCCGCCACATCGGCCGGGCGCATCGGGGTCAGCGTCAGCTCGGTGAAGTCCTCGTCGCCGAGCCAGTCCTCCCGTACGGCCGAGGGGCGGGAGGTGACCAGCCAGCGGTTGCCGGGGTAGGTGTCGATGAGTTCGCCGAGCCACGCGCGCGTGCGGGAGCGTTCGGGGTCGGGGATCTCGTCGATGCCGTCGACCAGGACCAGGCCGCGGCCGGCCGCGAGCACCCGGGCCTCCCAGCCGGCGGGCTGCTCCCCGGCGAGCGGGGAGTCGACGGCGGACAGGAAGTCCTTCGGGGCGGGCAGGCGCTCTCCGTGGCGGGTGAGCGTGCGCAGGGGCAGGACGAAGGGGACGCGGTCGTAGAGGTACGCCATGCGGTCGTCGAGGTCCTGGCGGGCGGCGGAGACCGCGAGCCACTGGACGAGCGTGCTCTTCCCCGACCCGGCCTCGCCGAGCAGCAAGACGCGCTCGTGGGTGGCCAGGGCCTGGTCGGCGGGGCGGTTCTCGAAGGCGGTCCGGGCTTCGGCGACGCGCCGTTCGAGCCGCGCCCAGGCGCGTTCGTCGGTGGTGGTCGGGCGGGAGGCCGTGACCAGGAATCGGGCCCGCTCCGCTTCGGTGAGCTGGGTCATACGGAATCCGGTCTCCGCCTCCGTGCCCGGCTGCCCGGCGCCCCCCGTCGCCTCCAGACTCAGATACGCCGCGTCTAGTGGCCACTTCCCCGGGGAGTTGCTCAGGTCGATGCCGAAGATGGTCAGCTTGCTGTGCTTCTTCGCGACGTGCGCCAGGTAGCGCTGCTCGAAGGCCACGTCCTCCGCCCCCGGCAGCGGGTTCCGCGCGATCAGTGCGTCCACCTTCGCGATCAGCTCGCCCTGGCGGCGGCTCTGCGTGACGAGCGTCGCGGCGACGAAGGTCGAGCGCTGGGTGAAGAAGTTCAGGATGTGCAGGCAGGTGGTGTCGAGCAGGCGCTCGTAGAAGTACGTCGCGTCCGCCGACAGGTGCCGCTCGGGCCCGCCGCTCGCCCGCCGCAGCTCGCGGGCCAGGGCGGTGTGGCCCAGCTGCACGGCCTCCACATCGCTGAGGGCGAGGCCCCCGACGGCGTTCAGCGTGGCGGTCAGGGCGTCGATCACCGCCGCGTCCTCACCTGCCGGTACTGGCCGCTCGCCCGCACGCAGGGCCTGCTTGACCAGCTCCGCGGCGAGCTTGCGCAGGTCGCTGCGGGTGAGGGTGCGCTTCTCGCCCTTGAAGGAGACGTATCCGGCCAGCCGGATCGGCTTGTCCACCAGGCCCGCGCCCGGCCCCTCGGCCACGAAGAGCTTTTTGATCAGCGGTGCTACGGCGCCCGATACGAGCCTCGCGCCGATGGTTGCCGGTTCCACGTGCCGTCTCCCCCTGAGGCCTGCGCCGTCCGATGGATCAGCGTATCGAGGGGTGCGGCGGTGACAAGGCGCACAGGCCTTCCGATGCCTACGAAGGGGAATAGTGGGCGTGTTGCGAGCCGGGCGAAGGACTTCCGGGTGGCGGCCGACGGGACCTTCGGCCCAAGGTGCGTAAGGGGTGCGGAACCTGGGTTTATGCCCGATTCGCTTGACTCTGGTGTGGGGTTAAACCATGACGAGAGCCTTCATTTCGAATGCCCCAGCAGAACGCATCGGCAGCCGTCAAGGGTCGGATTGCTGCCGCCACAACTACGGCTCGGGTTAGTAGATGGGCGGTTTGAGGCCGGGCGGGGGTGCGGGTTACCAAGGTGAGGCAGCTCGGCGGTCGCCGGGTTCGCCCCTATCTCCGGAGGTTTCTTCCGCATGCCGAAGCGCGACATCTTCTCCCTTGCCGGCTCGTCGTCCGTCCGTACCCGTGCAGCCCTGATGGCCGCCGGGCTCGGGGCGACGATGGTGCTCGGGGCGACGGGGACGGCGTTCGCCGCCGAGGGATCGGCCGCCTCCTCCGTCTCCAAGCAGGCCGATGCCCAGGCCAAGGCCGCCGCGGGCGCCAAGAAGGCGGCTGCCAAGAAGGCGGCGGCTGCCAAGAAGGCGGCTGCCAAGAAGTCTCCCGCCGCCTGGGGCCAGCCGGTCGACCACTACTCGCTCAGTGCCACGTACGGCAAGGGCGGCGGCATGTGGGCCAGCAAGCACTCCGGGCAGGACTTCGCGGTGAAGATCGGCACCCCGGTCGAGGTCGTGCACGGTGGGACCGTCGTGAAGTCCGGGCCGAACGGGGCCGGCGACGGCCCGGCCTACGGGAACGCGATCGTGGTCAAGCACGACAACAACACGTACTCGCAGTACGCCCACCTGTCGAAGGTCGACGTGCACCCCGGGCAGAAGGTCAAGACGGGTCAGCGCATCGCGCTCTCCGGCAACACCGGAAACTCCAGCGGGCCGCACCTGCACTTCGAGATCCGCACGACGCCGAACTACGGCACGGCGATCAACCCGGTGACCTACCTCCGCTCGGAGGGCGTCAGCGTCTGAGCGGCGCCTCAGCTCTTCAGTGCGTGCGTGCGTGCCCGTGCGCCTGACTCACCAGATCGATGGCGACCTCCAGGACGGCCAAGCGCTTCTCCTCGGGGTCGCCTTCGACGTCCTTGAGGACGAACATTCCGGCGTGCATCGTGAAGAGCGCGCTGATGCAGCGGACCTGGTCCTTGAGCGCCGAGTCCGGCTCCTTGACCAGGTCGAGCATCTCCAGCATCCGCTCCTTGAACGTCTGGCCGATGCTCAGGTCGCGCATCGTCGCCTGGTTCTCCTGCATGAAGCGGAACAGCGGGGCGGCGGCGGCGAGGGACCGGCTGTAGCGGGTCAGGATCTCCTTCTTCGTGACCAGGGAGTGCGGCTGCCCCTGCGCCCACTCGATCAGCTCGTCCATGGGCCGGGTCAGGTCCTGGAAGAGGCTGACGATGATGTCTTCCTTGGTCTTGAAGTGGTAGTACAGCGCCGCCTTCGTGACATCGAGCTTCTCCGCGATCTCACGCAGTGAGGTCTTCTCGTAGCCCTGCTCGGCGAAGAGTTCCATGGCGACGTCCTGGATGCGCTGACGCGTATTGCTCCGACGCGGCTGGTGGGTGCTGCTCATCGACGTACTCCCAGAAACTTACTTGACGCCCGGCTAGTTACGGGGCTACTTTTCCCCAGTGTAGTCAGCTTGTCGGGCGGCAAGTAAGTAACAGGGGAGTGGAGTACATGGGGCGCGGGGCGAAGGAAGAACCAATGAAGGACAAGAAGGACAAGAACGTGAAAGCGGCGGGGGCGAAGGCGGCCGGAGCGGTTCGCCAGCCGCGCAGTGTGCGCGTGGTGCTGATGGCGCTGATGATCGCGATGCTGCTCGCGATGCTGGACAACATGATCATCGGCACCGCGATGCCGACCATCGTCGGCGAGCTGGGAGGCCTGGAGCACCTGGCCTGGGTCGTCACCTCGTACACCCTGGCGACCGCGGCCTCGACGCCGATCTGGGGAAAGCTCGGTGACCTCTACGGGCGCAAGAGCATCTTCCTCATCTCGATCGTCGTCTTCCTGATCGGCTCCGTGCTCAGCGGAATGGCCCAGGACATGGGGCAGCTGATCGGCTTCCGTGCCGTCCAGGGCCTCGGCGCGGGTGGCCTGATGGTCGGCGTCATGGCGATCATCGGTGACCTGATTCCGCCGCGGGAGCGCGGCAAATACCAGGGCATGATGGCCGGCGTGATGGCACTCGCCATGATCGGCGGACCGCTGGTCGGCGGCACCATCACCGATCACCTGGGCTGGCGCTGGAGCTTCTACATCAACCTGCCGCTGGGCGCGGTCGCCCTGGTGATGGTCACGGCGGTGCTGCACCTGCCCAAGAAGGAACGTTCCACTGCGAAGATCGACTACCTGGGCGCCGCGCTGCTGACCGTGGGCATCACGGCGATCGTTCTCGTCACGACCTGGGGCGGTACGGAGTACGCCTGGTCGTCGGCCATCATCATGGAGCTCATCGCGATCGGCGTCGCCTCCATCGTCGGCTTCCTCTTCGTGGAGACGAAGGCGGCCGAGCCGATCATGCCGCTGCACATCTTCCGCAACCGCAACTTCACGCTGATGTCGGTGATCGGCTTCCTGACCGGCTTCGTGATGTTCGGCGCGGTCCTCTTCCTGCCGCTGTTCCAGCAGTCCGTGCAGGGGGCGTCGGCGACCAACTCCGGCCTGCTGCTGCTGCCGATGCTGCTGTCGATGATGGTCGTCTCGCTGATCTCGGGCCGCGTCACCACCAACAGCGGCAAGTACAAGATCTTCCCGATCATGGGCGGCGGTCTGATGGTCGCCGGACTGTTCCTGCTCGCGCAGATGGACACCGATACCTCGCGGCTGACCTCGGGCATCTACATGGCGGTGCTCGGCGCCGGCATGGGCTTCCTGATGCAGATCACGATGCTGGTCGCGCAGAACAGCGTGGACATGAAGGACATGGGCGTCGCCTCGTCCTCCGCGACCCTCTTCCGTACGCTCGGCAGCTCCTTCGGCGTCTCGATCATGGGCGCGCTCTTCACCAGCCGGGTGCAGGACACGATGGCCGAGCGGGGCGGCGCGGGCGTCACCCAGCAGTCGGCCCAGCTCGACGCGGCGAGCCTGGCGAAGCTGCCGGAGGTGGCGCGTGAGGCGTACCAGTTCGCGGTGGCGTCGGGCACGCATGCCGCGTTCCTGCTGGGCGGGTCGATCGCGGTGATCGGATTCGTGGCGGCCTTCTTCGTCCAGGAGGTGCCGCTGCGCGGCGCGGGCCCGCAGCAGGCCGACGGCCCGGGCGCGGACCCGGTCGGCCCGGCCGAGGCCACCGTCTCCGGCGAAGCCGCCGGTGCGGTTCATGGCCGGCAGCTGGCGAAGGAAAACGCCTGACCCACCGCGGTGACGCGATGACACGTCACCTTGATCAACGGCCTCCGGTGTACGTACCGGGGGCCGTTTTTCCGTGGTGTGCTCCGGTACGGAGTCGAGCCGCCGGGCGGACCGGGTGGCGAGGGCGCCGCGCAGCGCCGGCTCCGCGGGTGACGGGCTACTTGGTGGGCAGCCGCACGATCGGGTAGCTGCCGGTCGTGGTCGGTGCGTGCTCGGGGAGCCACAGCACCGCGATGGCCCCGCCGTTCTGATGCGCGTTGCGGAAGGTCAGCCGTGCGCCCAGGACACGGGCCTGCCCGGCCGCGATCGTCAGGCCGAGGCCGTGGCCGCGGCCCGCCCGGTCGCTGCTGCCCGTGCGGAACCGGCTCGGCCCCTCCTTGAGCAGTGCCTCGGGGAAACCGGGCCCGTGGTCGCGCACCCGCACCACCCGGCCCTCGACGGTGACCTCGAACGGCGCCTTGCCGTGCTTGGCGGCGTTGCCCAGGAGATTGCCGAGGATGCGCTCCAGGCGGCGGGGGTCGGTGCTCACCCAGGACTCGTGGACCACCCGCACCACCGCGTCCGGGTGGAGGAGCCTGACCCGGCGGCCGACGAACTCGCCGAGCGCGATCTCCTGCAGCTCGGCCCGCTCCGAAGCACTGTCGAGCCGCGCCACCTCCAGCACGTCCTCGACCAGCGTCCGCATGGCCTGCGCCCGGTCCCGTACGAGCTCGGTGGGGCGGCCGGGCGGCAGCAGCTCGGCGGCGGTGAGCAGCCCGGTCACCGGGGTGCGCAGCTCGTGCGCGATGTCCGCGGTGACCCGGCGCTCCGCTTCGAGGCGCTCCTGGAGTGCGTCGGTCATGGCGTCGACGGCGCGCGCGAGCTCATCGGTCTCGTCCCGTACGAGACCGCCGATGGCGTCCCGCACCCGTACGTCCGCATTGCCCTGGGCGACCTTGCCGGCCGCGGTGGCCGCCTTGCGCAGCCGCCGGGACAGCTGGCCGCCGATCAGCACACCCAGGGCGCAGCCGCCGAAGACGACCGAGACCGAGCCGATGACCAGGGCGCGGTCCAGGTCCTCCATGATCGCGGTGGAGCGGTCGGTGAACGAGGTGTGCAGGGACAGCACGTCACCGTTGCCGAGAGGGGCGGCTGCCCAGACGTCGGGCACGCCGTTCGGGCCCTCCGCGACATGGGTGGCGCGGCGGCCCCGCTCGGTGCTCGCCTTGAGCTCCGGCGGCAGCGCGGGATCGTTGAGCTTTGTGCCGAACCTGGGCTCCCGCGCGGACTCGTACCAGCGCTGGGCGAATTGCAGGCGCTCGACCTGGACGTCGCGGGCGTTGTCGAGCATCGAGACGCGCGCCGCGTTGTGCACGACCAGGCTCAGGGCGATCGCGATGAGCGCGCCGACGCCGGCGATGGCGATGCTGATCTTCCAGCGGACGCCGGTGCGCAGGGCGAAGCGCCTCATGCGGATTCCCGTTCCGTACAAGAGGCGCGAAAGGCGCCGACGCCCGGGGCCGGCAGGGCGTGGTGGCTCATGCCTTCAACTTGTATCCGAAGCCGCGGACCGTCTCGATGCGGTCCTGGCCGATCTTGGTGCGAAGCCGCTGGACGTGCACGTCCACCACCCGGGTGTCGCCGCCCCACCCGTAGTCCCAGACCCGCTCAAGGAGTTGGTCCCGCGACAGGACCGTGCCGGGCGCGGAGGAGAATTCGAGCAGCAGCCGCATCTCCGTCGGCGTCAGGCCGACCGGCTCGCCGTCCTTGCGGACCTCCATGCCCTCCGTGTCGACCTCCAGGTCGCCGAAGACGAGCAGCCCGCCGTCGGGCCCGAGGCCGCCCTCGGGGCCGCCGGCCGGGCCGCCCGCGTGCCCGAAGCGGCGCAGCACCGCGCGGATGCGGGCGACCAGCACCGCACCGTCGAAGGGCTTCGTCACGTAGTCGTCGGCGCCGGCCTCCAGGCCGAGCACGACATCGATCGAGTCGGCCCGCGCCGACAGCATGATCACCGGCACCGTCGACTCGTCGCGGATGCGCCGGCACAGGCTCACGCCGTCGATGCCGGGCACCATCACATCGAGCAGTGCGATGTCGGGCTGGTTGCTGCGGAAGGCTTCGAGGCCGGACAGCCCGTCGGGCATCGCGGTGACCACGAAGCCGTCGCGCTCCAGCGCGAGCTGGGTGGCTTCGCGGATGACATCGTCGTCCTCCACGAACAGGACATGGGTCTCGGCCATCCGCTGCTCTCTCAGTTCTCCGTCGGGACGGTCGGCTGCTCGGCGGATCCGTCGCCGTCCCCGCCCACCGCGCGGCTGAAGTCGTTGTGCACCTGGTCGTGCACGGTGAACTTGTTCCCCGACCAGCGGTACGTGATCACTTCTTCGCCCGACGGATACGCCATCGGGTCGTTCTTCCCGTAGACCGGCTTGGTCAGGACCAGATCACCGCGGTCGATCTCCGCGTAGACGGCGGGGGCCTCGGCCGCGAAGACATTCTCGTAGGAATTGCCCCGCGCGCGATACACATAGGTACCGATGCCCACGGCATCCCCGCACGTCATCACATTCACCACGACGTCGTTGTCGGTGCTGCCGGTGAGCTTCCCGTACGACGTGTCGACCGGGTACTCGTCCTTCACGCAGGGCTTCAGGTCGCGCTTGACCGTCTCGCTGACCTTCGGGTCCTCCTGGAGCAGCGCCACCGGGTTCACCCGCTTGGCCGCCGGAGGCGTGGTCGCGCTGTCGGACGGTGTCGCGCGGGCGACCGCGTCGGTGCGGGCCGGACCCGCGTCGCGCGTGCCCGTACCGCCCGCATCACATGAGACGGCGAACAGGCCGACGACGGCGAGGCCGGCCAGAGCCGTGCCACTCGCCGCCCATGTGCACCTGCCGCGCTTCGCTAGGCCGCGCACCGCTCCCGCCCCCGTCCGTCACCGTGCCCCGAGTGCTCGAAGACGCGCGCGTCCAGCTCACGGCTCTCCAGCTCCTGCCGCAGCCGGGCGAGTGCCCGGTGCAGGGTGCTCTTGACCGTACCTGCTGACATTCCGAGAGCCGTGGCCGTCTCCTCGGTGCTCATCTGCTCCCAGTGTCGCAGCACGACCACGCTGCGCTGCTTGGGTGCCAGCACACCGAGTATGTCCATCAGCAGTGCGCGGTTCGCGCGCTGCTCGGTGCCGTCCTCGACGCTGGCGTCGGGCAGCTGCTCGGTCGGAACCTCTTCGAGCTTGCGGGCACGCCACCACTCGGTACGCGTGTTGATCATGACGCGGCGCAGGTACGCGTCGGCCAGGGACTTGTCCGCGATGCCGTCCCAGCGGCCGTACGTGCGCACCAGCGCGGTCTG
This sequence comes from Streptomyces sp. A5-4, assembly GCF_051131715.1. Classification (NCBI taxonomy): domain Bacteria; kingdom Bacillati; phylum Actinomycetota; class Actinomycetes; order Kitasatosporales; family Streptomycetaceae; genus Streptomyces; species Streptomyces sp. A5-4. The sequence goes on from NZ_CP178591.1 coordinate 4,797,791, forward strand.
GAGGAGGTCCTGGGCGTCGACCGGGTCGGGGACGAGCCGCCTGGCGCTCCGCAGCAGGGCCTCCTGCCGGGTGCGTACGTACTCTTCGAACTCGAGCACCTCGCCGTGCGCCATTCAGAACCGCCTCCGTCCCACTGACAAACCCTGTGAACTGCTTACGTCCCAGGACGCTACGGAGGCGTTGTCACGGGGTTGTGCGGGTCAGCCCTCGACGGACGCACGGCTGGCCGTCGGTTGTGTAACGGTGCTGCGCTCAGCCGAGGGGCAGCCGGTAGACACCGCTTGCCATGGGCTCCACCAGCCCGTCGGCGACCAGCCCGTCGAGGGCGCGCGCACGCTGGACCGGCTCGTCCCACACCGCGTCGAGCTCGGCCTGCGCAACGGGCTCGGTCGCCTCGCGCAGTACGGCCAGCAGCTTGCCGCGCACCTGACGGTCCGTACCGGCGTACGTCTGACCGCGCCGCGGCGCCCCCTCGTGCGCGGGCTTGCCGGCCAGCCGCCACGCGCACTGCTCCGAGACGGGGCAGCGCGCACAGTCCGGGCTCTTCGCGGTGCACACCAGCGCACCGAGCTCCATCGAGGCGGCGGCCCAGCGGGCCGCCCGCTCGTCCTCCTCCGGGAGCAGCGACCGGGCGAGCCTGCGCTCGGCGGCCGTCGTGGCGTTCGGCGGGTACTGGATGCCGGTGACCGCTCGGGCGAACACCCGGCGGACGTTCGTGTCCAGTACGGCGTGCCGCTGCCCGTACGCGAAGGAGGCCACGGCCGCGGCCGTGTACTCGCCGATGCCGGGCAGGGCCAGCAGCCGCGCGTGCTCGCTCGGGACCTTGCCCTGGTGCCGCTCGGTGATCGCGACGGCCGCTCCGTGCAGCCGCAGCGCACGCCGCGGATACCCGAGCCTGCCCCAGGCCCGTACCGCCTCGCCGGGCGGCTCGGCGGCCAGGTCGGCGGGCAGGGGCCAACGGGCGAGCCACTGCTCGTACACCGGAAGCACCCGGCCGACCGGCGTCTGCTGCAGCATGAACTCGCTGACCATCACCCCCCAGGGCCCCGCTTCGGGGCGTCGCCAGGGCAGGTCGCGCGCGTGCACGTCGAACCACGCGATGACGGGGGAGTGGAGGGCGGTGGTGGCGGTGGTGTCACTGGTCGCAGTCATGGCACTGGCGATCCTGGCATGTTTCGGCCCGACCGTGGACGAGGGGGTGCCCGGCGGTTCTCCGTGGCGGAGACCGCCGGACGCCCCTGGGCGGGACCTGGTGATCGTCGGGGGCGCGGACCCCACGACTGCTCGTGGCGTCGAGGAGGAGAAGGCCGAGGGGTCGGTCCCCGCTTCCGTCCGCATCTCCGCATCTCCGCCCGGCGCTGGACCTGGTCGGCGGCCGCCGGGCGTACGGAAGGTCGCCCGGCCGTCACCTGGAGCGATCGTCAGGTGCCGCACCCGACGGAAGTTGACGGTGCGTCAGCCATGGGCTGGAATGATGATCGGGAAAAGTTGCGGAGACGGGCGGCGGGTGGGGCGGGAGTTGGCGCCGATCTCTCGTAAGGTTTGTGCCGTGGGATCACTGCGCAATCCAGTCGGGCCGCTTCCCTCCTCCATTTATTGGCGCCGGAGGGCAGCAGGCCTGTCCTTGCTCGCCCTGCTCGCGGTGCTGGTCCTATGGGCCGTCATCTCCGGTGGGGGCAAGGGAGCTAAGGACGAGGGCCGCGGTGGTGCGAGCCCCGCGCCGTCCACGATCACCCCCGGCCCCTCCTCGTCGGGCCCGGCCATCAGTGAAGGACCCGGCGGGCGCGACGAGCCGGGCGGCACCGGCGGCACCGGTGGCAGCGACGGCGGTGGCGGCACCGGCGGTGGTGACGGCGGCGACCAGGGAGACACGGATTCGGGCGGCGGCGGAGGCAGCGACGACACCGGCGACGTCGGTGACGGCGGTGGCGGCAGTGGTGCCGGTCAGCGGGTGCCCGCGAGTTCCAGCCTGCCGAGCTGCACCCCGGGCGTCATCGAGCTGTCCGTACGCAGCATCAAGAACGAGTACGAGCCGGGCGAGAAGCCCAAGTTCGAACTGATCGCGAAGAACACCTCGGCCAGCACCTGCAAGATGGACTTCGGGCCGAAGGCAGCCGTGCTGACCATCACCGACGACGACAACAACGAGGTGTGGTCCTCCGAGGACTGCCCGCGCGCGCCCGAGGCGCTGCTGCTGCGCGTCCCCGGGAAGACGACCGTCAAGCACACCGTCGAATGGGATCTGAAGAAGAGCGGACCCAAGTGCGCGACGCCGCCCGCGGCGCCCGCGGGCGACGGGACCTACCTGGCGGAGATGGCGGGCGTGAAGGCGCCGACCACGTTCTCGCTGAAGAAGGACTGACGACGCAGCAGGACTGAGCCGAAGCGGCGCGCCGTAGAAGGACCGGCGCCGAAGAAGCTCTGATACACGCGTGAGTGCCGCACCCCGACGGGGTGCGGCACTCACGCGTTTGGCGTCCCTCAGGTGTGTCTCAGACGTATCGCTCCAGGATGGACGACTCCGCGAGGCGGGACAGGCCCTCGCGCACCGAGCGCGCCCGTGCCTCGCCCACGCCGTCGACCGCCTGCAGATCGTCGACGCTCGCCGCGAGCAGCTTCTGCAGCCCGCCGAAGTGCTCGACGAGCCGCTCGATGATCGCGCCGGGCAGCCGCGGAACCTTGGCCAGGAGCCGGTACCCGCGCGGCGACACCGCGGAGTCCAGCGTCTCGGGAGAGCCGCTGTGCCCCAGTGCCCGCGCCACGGTGGGCAGTTCGAGCAGCTCGGCATGGCTGAGCGCGTCCAGCTCGGTCAGCGCCTCGGCGACCGTGCGGGACCGTTTCGCCGTGGGCTCCGGAACGTAGTCGCGTACGACCAGGTCCCGCTCCGGCTCGACGCCCGCGATCAACTCGTCGAGCTGGAGGGAAAGAAGGCGACCGTCGGTGCCCAGCTCCACCACGTACTCGGCGATCTCGGTGGCGATACGGCGCACCATTTCCAGGCGCTGCGCCACGGCCGTCACGTCGCGGACCGTCACCAGGTCCTCGATCTCCAGCGCGGACAGGGTGCCCGCGACCTCGTCGAGGCGGAGCTTGTACCGCTCCAGGGTGGCCAGCGCCTGGTTGGCGCGGGACAGGATCGCGGCCGACTCCTCCAGGACCCGGCGCTCCCCGTCGACGTACAGCGCGATCAGGCGCATCGACTGGGAGACCGAGACCACCGGGAAGTTGCACTGCTTGGAGACGCGGTCCGCCGTGCGGTGGCGGGTGCCGGTCTCCTCGGTCGGGATGGACGCGTCCGGGACCAGCTGGACGCCGGCCCGCAGAATCTTGGTGATGTCCTTGTCAAGGATCAGCGCACCGTCGAGCTTGCACAGCTCGCGGAGCCTGGTCGCGGTGAACTCCACGTCCAGTACGAAGCCGCCGGTGCACATGGACTCGACGGTCTTGTCCATACCAAGGACGATCAGACCGCCGGTGTTGCCGCGGAGAATGCGCTCCAGGCCGTCGCGCAGGCCCTTGCCGGGCGCGACTGCGCTCAGCGTGGCGCGCATCAGCGCTTCGATGCCCGCATTACCGGAGCCTCCGCCGGACTTTCCGGGTGCTGTTGCCCGGTCGTTGGCTGCCACTGCACTCCTCCGGTCACGGGGTTGCGATGCCCCTCGGGGCATTGGACTTCGCCTCGCGTACTCGTACGGACGGGCGAGACCAGGGCAAAGTCTACCGGCGCTCATCCTCACTTCGTGGGGCCTGTGCACGAGCCCGGCGGGGAAGCACTCCGAGAGCCTCTCCCATGTCGGCCACTTCGGTGACCTTCATGCCTGCGGGAACCTTCCCCGGGTCGCTCGGGACCAGGGCGTGCGTGAACCCGAGGCGGTGTGCCTCGGCGAGTCTGCGCTGGACCCCCGTGACCCTCCTGACCTCGCCGGCGAGGCCCACTTCGCCGATCGCGACCAGGTTCTTGGGCAGCGGGGTGTCGCTCGCCGCGCTGGCCAGGGCGAGCGCGATGGCGAGGTCGGCGGCGGGCTCGGTGAGCTTCACTCCGCCCACCGTCGCGCTGTAGATGTCGCGCTTGCCGAGGGCGGTGATCCGGCCGCGCTGCTCCAGGACGGCGAGCATCATCGACACGCGTGACGTCTCCAGGCCCGATGTGGTGCGCCGGGGGGACGGGATCTGCGAGTCGACGGTCAGCGCCTGGACCTCGGCGACGAGCGGGCGCTTGCCTTCGAGGGTGACGGTCAGGCAGGTGCCGGGGACGGCCTCGTCGCGGCGGGTGAGGAAGAGCCCGGAGGGGTCGGCGAGCCCGGTGATGCCCTCGTCGTGCAACTCGAAGCAGCCGACCTCGTCGGTGGCGCCGTACCGGTTCTTGACGCCTCGTACGAGACGCAGCCTGGCGTGCCGGTCGCCCTCGAAGGACAGCACGACGTCCACGAGGTGCTCCAGGAGACGCGGTCCGGCGATCGCGCCTTCCTTGGTGACATGGCCGACCAGGATCGTCGACATGCCGCGCTCCTTGGACGCCCTGATGAGCGCGCCCGCGACCTCGCGGATCTGGGACATGCCGCCGGGCGCCCCGTCGATCTCCGGGGATGCCACGGTCTGTACGGAGTCGAGGACGAGCAGGGACGGCTTGACCGCGTCGAGGTGGCCGAGGACGGCGGAGAGGTCGGTCTCGGCGGCCAGATAGAGGTGGTCGCTGAGCGCGTTGATCCGGTCGGCGCGCATGCGCACCTGGCTCGCGGACTCCTCGGCCGTCACATACAGCGTGCGGTGGTCGTCGCTCGCCGCCTTCGCGGCCACGTCGAGCAGGAGGGTGGACTTGCCCACGCCCGGCTCACCCGCGAACAGCACCACGGCGCCCGGCACCAGGCCGCCGCCGAGGACCCGGTCGAGCTCGTCGACGCCGGTGGAGCGGGCGGTGGCGCTGCGGCCGTCGACCTGGCCGATGGGGAGCGCAGCCGTGCTCACCCGCCCGGCGGCCGTGGTCCGTACCGCGGACGTGCCGGTCTCCTCGATCGTGCCCCAGGCCTGGCATTCGGGGCAGCGGCCGAGCCACTTGACGGCCGTCCAACCGCACTCGGTGCAGCGGTAGGACGGTCGGTCCTTCGTGGATTTCGTACGGGCAGCCATGTCGGGAACCGTAGCCGTGACCACTGACACCGCGGACCACGGCCGCCACCGGGGGGCGGCCGACGCGTCGGCCGCCCCCCGGTGGCGGCGCGCGGCCGGGCTCTCCGGGGGACTCCGGAAGACCTCACGGCCCGTCGTCCCAGGGCCCCGGAATCCACGATTCCTGTCCCCTTTTGAGGGATACATTCACCCGTAAGGATTAAAAGTACTCAAGGGGCGCAAGGGCCCCGCTCCGCTCTGCCTACGGTCTGCGAGTGACGACCACCAGGCGGGAGCAGCCCAAGCAGCCCATGGACACCACCGGCGCGCACCGGGCGCGCAACAGGGTGCCCCGGCCCACGCTCGTGCAGGCTCCGCCCACGCGTTACGAGCCCTATCTCGACGGCCTGTTCACCTACTGCCTGTCCGTGCTCTGCGACCACGCCGAGGCCACCGCGGTCCTCGGCGAGGTACTGGCCATCTCCGAGCGCCGGCACGGGCGTTGTCCGTCCGGCGATCCCGAGCGCAGGGCCTGGTTGTACGCCCTCGCGCGGTGGGCCTGTCTGCGCAGGCTCGCCGAGCAGAGGCGGCGCCGCCAGGGAGCGCACACCGGGAGCCGCCCGCCCGTGCCCGCGCCGGTGAGCCCCGTCCCCGAGGAGACCGCCGCCTGCCACCGCGCCGAACTGGCCCTGCTGGCCTGGCCCGAGGCGGCCGGCACCACCCCCGAACAGCGTGACGCGCTGGAGCTCGCCGTACGGCACGGCCTCGGCCCGCGCGAGGTCGCCGCCGTGCTGGGGATGGACTACCCCTCCGCGCGTGAGCTGCTGGCCGCCGCGGCCTGCGAGGTGGAGCGGACCCGGGCCGCCCTCGCCGTCGTGGAGGGCGGGACCTGCCCGATCGTGGCCCGGCTGACCGGCGACAACCAGGTGCTGCTCGGCACCGCGCTGCGCCGCGAGCTCGTCCGGCACGTCGACGACTGCCCCCGCTGCCGGCGCTCCGCCGAGCGGGCCGGGGCGGGCGGCCCGTGGCCGGGTACGGGCGTCGCGCCCGCCGCGCTGCCCGTCGTGGCGGCGCCCAGGTCGGCGGCGTACGCGGCGATGCTGGCCGTCCCGAAGGTGCGCGTCGCGGCGCCCCGGTTCGACCGCGACGGCTTCCCGCTGGACCCCAAGGACCGCGCCGCGCGCCGCGACCGGCTGCGCACCAGGGCGGTCACGACGACAGTGGTGGCGACCGTGGTGGCCGCGCCGGTGTTCGCCCTCTGGGCGGCGTACCGGGGCGCGCCGCTCACCGGCGAGAGCCAGAGCGGCGCCTCCGTCACCGCGAGCGAGGCGGACGGCCCCGCCGAGGGCGATGGCGGTCGACACGACCGCGCGGGCGGCGACGACAGCTACGACGCGTACGAGAACGCGGGCAACGCCCGGCCCACCCCCGACTCCGACTTCACCCCGGGCGCCCACTCGCCGGACGTCTCGGTGCAGGTCGTCAGCGCTGGTACGGCCGTGCCCGGCCGCCCCGGCGAGGCCGCCGGGCGGCTGACGGTGGAGGCGCGGTCGGCGGGCAGCACGACGGTGGTCACGCTGACCGCGTCGGGCGCGTCGCCGGTTTCCTGGTCGGCGTATACGGACGCGTCCTGGCTCTATCTGAGCCAGTCTTCGGGCACGCTGGCACCAGGCGAATCGATCACTCTGTACGTCTCGGTGGACCATGAGCGGGAGCCGGCGGGCGCGTGGCGCGCCCGGATCGGCATCGGCCCGTCCGGCGCGATGATCGCGATCGAGGGCCACGGCCGGGGCGTGACGAACCCCCCGCCGGTCCCGACGAACCCCCCGCCCCCGGACCCGACCCCCACACACCCGACGACGCCGCCCCCGGACCCGGACCCGACCCCCACGGATCCGACGACCCCGCCGCCCGACCCGGACCCGACACCGACCCCGCCGGACCCGACGACCCCGCCCCCGACGTCGGACCCGCCGCCGTCGGAGCCGGCCCCTTCGGACTCACCGCCGCCGTCGGACTGAGCGGGTTCGCCGGTGGAGTGGTCAGGAACGGCCCGGGTCGGCCGGGTGCGGAGCCATCGGCAGCAGGGCGGCGAGGCGCTCCAGGCAGAGCTCCACCAGCCGGTCGTACGCCGCCTTGCCCATCAGCTCCGTGAGCTCCGGCCGGTACGTCACGTACACCGGATCGCCCGCCCCGTGCGCCGACGTCGCCGACGTGCACCACCAGTGCAGGTCGTGGCCGCCGGGGCCCCAGCCCCTGCGGTCGTACTCGCCGATGGTGACTTGCAGCACGCGTGTGTCGTCCGGCCGCTCGATCCAGTCGTACGTCCGCCGCACCGGCAGCTGCCAGCACACGTCCGGCTTGGTCTCCAGCGGCTCCTTGCCCTCCCGCAGCGCCAGAATGTGCAGCGAACAGCCCGCGCCGCCCTCGAAGCCCGGCCGGTTCTGGAAGATGCAGGAGCCGTCCCAGCGCCGCGTCTGGCGCTCGCCGTCGTCGTCGGTCTGGGTCCAGCCCGTCTCCGTACCGACGTCGTGGAACTGCCACACGTCCGGCGTCAGCCGCGCCACATGACCGGCCACGCGCTTCTCGTCGTCCTCGTCCGAGAAGTGCGCCCCCAGCGTGCAGCAGCCGTCGTCGGCCCGGCCCGCCACGATGCCCTGGCAGCCGCTGCCGAAGATGCAGCTCCACCGGGACGTCAACCAGGTCAGGTCGCAGCGGAAGATCTGCTCGTCGTCGGCGGGATCGGGGAACTCGACCCAGGCGCGTGCGAAGTCCAGACCCTTTTCGTCGGGCGCCTGTTGGGGCTGCTTGGCCTGCTTGGGCTGCTTAGAGGCTTTGTCCTGCTTCGCCTTTTTCGTCTTTGGCACGGGACAAGCCTATGCGCGTCGCCGCAGTAGCGTTCCGCCTATGAGACTCGGAGTCCTCGACGTGGGGTCGAACACGGTTCATCTGCTGGTGGTCGACGCGCACGCCGGCGCGCGCCCGCTTCCCGCGCACTCGCACAAGGCCGAACTGCGGCTCGCGGAGCTCCTCGACGAGGGCGGGGCGATCGGCGCCGAGGGCGTCGACCGGCTGGTGACAACGGTCGCCGAGGCACAGCAGGCGGCCGAGGACAAGGGCTGCGAGGACGTGCTGTCCTTCGCGACCTCCGCCGTGCGCGAGGCGACCAACGCCGACGAGGTGCTGGCCCGCGTCAAGCGCGAGACCGGCGTGGACCTCCAGGTGCTGAGCGGCGCCGAGGAGGCGCGGCTGACCTTCCTGGCCGCCCGCCGCTGGTTCGGCTGGTCGGCGGGCAAGCTGCTCGTCCTGGACATCGGCGGCGGCTCCCTGGAGGTCGCGTACGGGATCGACGAGGACCCCGACGCCGTCGTGTCGCTGCCGCTGGGGGCGGGCCGGCTGACCGCGGGCTGGCTGCCCGGCGACCCGCCGGAGGCGGCGGACGTGAAGGCGCTGCGCCGTCATGTACGGGCCCAGATCGCCCGTAACGTCGGCGAATTCAGCCGCTTCGGCAAGCCGGACCACGTCGTCGCGACATCCAAGACGTTCCGGCAGCTGGCGCGCATCGCGGGCGCGGCCCGCTCCACCGAGGGGCTCTACGTCCAACGTGAGCTGAGTCGCAAATCGCTGGAGGAGTGGGTGCCGAAACTGGCCGCGATGCCGATCGCGCAGCGGGCGACACTGCCCGGGGTGTCGGACGGCCGGGCCGCCCAACTGCTGGCGGGAGCCCTGGTCGCGGAGGGTGTGATGGACCTCTTCGGGGTCGAGACGCTGGAGATCTGCCCCTGGGCCCTGCGCGAGGGCGTCATCCTGCGCCGACTGGACCACCTGCCGACCACCGGGTGAGGGCCCGTACGCTGTCCCTCGTGGCAGAACCAGTGGTGCGCATCCCGGATGCGAAGGTCGCACTGTCCACGGCGTCCGTATATCCGGAGTCGACTGCGACGGCCTTCGAGATCGCCGCGCGCCTCGGCTACGACGGCGTCGAGGTCATGGTGTGGACGGACCCCGTCAGCCAGGACATCGAAGCCCTGCGCAGACTCTCCGACTATCACGGCGTGCCGATCCTGGCCGTCCACGCGCCCTGCCTGCTGATCACGCAGCGGGTGTGGTCCACCGATCCGTGGACCAAGCTCCAGCGCGCGCGGGCCGCCGCCGAGAAGCTCGGCGCGTCCACCGTCGTCGTGCACCCGCCGTTTCGCTGGCAGCGGCAGTACGCACGCGATTTCGTCAGCGGGATCTGGCGGATGGCGGACGAGACCGACATCAGGTTCGGTGTCGAGAACATGTACCCGTGGCGGTACAAGGACCGCGAGATGCTCGCGTACGCCCCCGACTGGGACGTCACGAAGGACGACTACCGCCACTTCACGATCGACCTGTCGCACACCGCGACCTCCCGCAGCGACGCCATGGCCATGATCGACCGGATGGGCGACCGGCTCGGCCACGTCCACCTGGCCGACGGCATGGGCTCGGGCAAGGACGAGCACCTGGTGCCAGGACGCGGCAACCAGCCCTGCGCGGAGCTGCTCGAACGTCTCGCGCGCGGCGGCTTCGACGGCCACGTCGTCATCGAGGTCAACACCCGGCGCGCCATGTCCTCCGCAGAACGTGAGGCCGACCTCGCGGAGGCGCTCGCCTTCACCCGCCTGCACCTCGCCTCGTCGCTCGGAGCCTCGCGGCCATGACGGACGCGGCGCCGCGACGACGCGGCCGCCCGCCCCGCTCCGAGAGCGCCGAGGGCCCCGGCGCCCGCGAGCGCATCCTGCAGGCGGCCCGCGCGGAATTCTCCGAGCGCGGCTACGACAAGACGTCCATGCGGGGCATCGCCAAGGCGGCGGGCGTCGACGCCGCGCTCGTGCACCACTACTTCGGTACGAAGGACGACGTCTTCGCCGCCGCCATCGAGATGTCCTTCGAGCCCGCGCTGGTACTGCCGGCGGTCATCGGCCAGAGCACGGACGGCCTCGGCGAGCGACTTGCCCGGTACTTCATCGGCGTCTGGGAGAACCCGGTGACGCGGGCCCCGCTGCTCGCGGTCGTACGGTCCGCGCTGACGAACGAGGCGGCGGCGAAGGTGCTGCGTACGTTCGTACTGCGCCGCCTCCTGGAGCGGATCGCGGCGGATCTCGATGTGCCGAACCCGACCTTCCGTGCGGAGCTGGCCGCCTCGCACATGATCGGGATCGCGATCCTGCGGTACGTCGTCAAGGTGGAGCCGATGGCGAGCGTCGACACGGAGGAGATCGTCGCCCTGGTGGCGCCGACGCTCCAGCGGTACCTGACCGAAGACTGAGCACTCCGTCCCGCATTTCGGACAAGCTGTCCAGGTCCTGGATACGGGCGTACGCTCGACAGCAGTCCTTTCCACGTCCAAGAGCCCACATCTGCTGAAGGAGCGAGCGACGATGCCCGAGCTGAGGTCCCGCACAGTCACCCACGGCCGCAACATGGCGGGTGCGCGCGCCCTTATGCGGGCGTCGGGCGTAGCGAGCGCGGACATCGGCAAGCCGATCATCGCGGTCGCCAACTCCTTCACCGAGTTCGTTCCCGGGCACACCCACCTCGCCCCGGTCGGCCGGATCGTGTCCGAGGCGATCCTGGCGGCGGGCGCGGTGCCCCGCGAGTTCAACACGATCGCCGTCGACGACGGCATCGCGATGGGCCACGCCGGGATGCTCTACTCGCTGCCCTCGCGCGACCTGATCGCCGACTCCGTCGAGTACATGGTCGAGGCGCACTGCGCGGACGCGCTGATCTGCATCTCCAACTGCGACAAGATCACGCCGGGCATGCTGATGGCCGCGATGCGCCTCAACATCCCGACCGTCTTCGTCTCCGGCGGACCGATGGAGGCCGGCAAGGCCACCCTCGTCGACGGCACGGTCCGCAAGCTCGACCTGGTCAACGCGATCTCGGACGCGGTCGACGAGTCGGTCTCCGACGAGGACATGCTCCGTATCGAGGAGAACGCCTGCCCGACCTGCGGTTCCTGTTCGGGCATGTTCACGGCCAACTCGATGAACTGCCTGACCGAGGTCCTCGGCCTGTCCCTGCCGGGCAACGGCTCGGTGCTGGCCACGCACACCGCTCGCAAGAGGCTGTATGAGCAGGCCGGCCGCACGGTCGTCGACATCACCAAGCGCTACTACGAGCAGAACGACGAGACGGTCCTGCCGCGCACCATCGGCACCCGCGCCGCGTTCGACAACGCCATGGCCATGGACATCGCCATGGGCGGCTCGACCAACACGATCCTGCACCTGCTCGCCGCCGCGCAGGAGGCCGAGCTGGACTACGACCTCGACGACATCAACGAGGTCTCCCGCCGCGTCCCGTGCCTGGCCAAGGTCGCTCCGAACGTGGCGCCCGGCGGCACGTACTACATGGAGGACGTGCACCGGGCCGGTGGCATCCCCGCGATCATCGGCGAGCTCTACCGCGGCGGGCTGCTGAACGAGGACGTCCACTCGGTGCACTCCGCCTCCCTCGCCGACTGGGTCAAGACCTGGGACGTGCGTGGCGGCTCACCGTCCGCCGAGGCCGTCGAGATGTGGCACGCGGCCCCCGGCTGCGTCCGCTCCGCGACCGCCTTCTCGCAGTCCGAGCGCTGGGCGACCCTGGACCTGGACGCGGCCGGCGGCTGCATCCGGGACATCGAGCACGCCTACTCCAAGGACGGCGGCCTGGCTGTCCTCAAGGGCAATCTGGCCGAGGACGGCTGTGTCGTGAAAACCGCCGGCGTCGACGAGTCCATCTGGACCTTCGAGGGCCCGGCCGTCGTCTGCGAGTCGCAGGACGAGGCCGTCGACAAGATCCTCCGCAAGGAGATCGAGCCGGGCGACGTCGTCGTCATCCGTTACGAGGGCCCCAAGGGCGGCCCCGGCATGCAGGAGATGCTCTACCCGACGTCCTTCCTCAAGGGCCTGGGCCTGGGCAAGGTCTGCGCACTGGTCACGGACGGCCGTTTCTCCGGCGGTACGTCGGGCCTGTCGATCGGCCACGCGTCGCCGGAGGCCGCGTCGGGCGGCACGATCGCCCTCGTCGAGAACGGCGACCGCATCCGCATCGACATTCCCAACCGGACGATCGAGCTGGTCGTCCCGGACGAGGAGCTGACGACGCGCCGCGAGGCGCTCGGTGGCGTGTACGAGCCGAAGAACCGGGACCGCAAGGTCTCGGTCGCGCTGCGCGCGTACGCCGCGATGGCGACCAGCGCGGACAAGGGCGCCGTCCGCGACGTCTCGCTGCTGGGCTGAGCCGGGGGGCGGGGGGACGGTCGTCCCCCCGCTCTCACCAGCCCGCCGGGTCCCTCGCGTCCACGGCGAAGACCGATCCGTCGGGGGCGGTCGCGAAGACCTTCTCCCCGACGGCGACCGGCGCCGGAAGCGTCGGCGTGAACGTCTGCCGCCCGCCGTCCATCCGCGGCTCGCTCTGACCGAGCAGCGCGCCGTCGGCCGCGTCCACCGCCAGCAGCCGCCCGTCGGCCGCGGCCAGGTACACCCGGTCCCGGGTCGCGACCGGCTGCGAAGCCCGGCTGACCGAGGTTTCGAGCCGCCACCGCTGGGCGTCCCGCGCGCCGCCGGTGCGCCGCGTGTCGACGGCCAGCAGCGAGCCACCGGCCCCGAACACATACGCCGTGTCCCCGTGCACCGCGGCCTGCGCCTGGTCGACCGGGGTGACCAGCGGGACGCGCCGGGCTGTGCGGGCGCCGGGCGCGATGTCGAGACGTACGACCGCGTTGGTCAGGGAGTCGGTGTCGTACGCCAGCAGGAACAGGGCGCCGCCCGACGCGGCGACCGGACCGAGCATCCCGTCCAGTCGCTCCTCCCACAGCACGGCGCCACTGTCCGGATCGACCGCGCCGACCGTGCTGGACGTACCGTCGGCCGAGGGCGTGACGGAAAGCGCGGGACCGCCGCCGTCCGACGCCACCCACTGGGTGCCGAGCCCGCCGCGCCGCTCGGTCCAGCGCGTTCTGCCGGTGGTGTTGCTGACGGCTTCGACCGTGCCGTCGGCGGTCACCAGGAGCACGGACCGCGCGGTGTGCAGGATGGTCGGGTACGTGGAGATGCCGATGCTCCAGCGCTTCGCGCCGGACTTCGGATCGAGGGCCTCCAGCCGCTCCCCGCCCGGCGCGACGACCTGAAGCAGCCCGCCGGAGAGCACGGGGGTGCGGTCCTGCCCGGCGCGCCGGGACAAACCGGAGGCCTCCTTCGACCAGACGGTGGCGCCGTCGGCGGGGTCGAGCCGGGAGGCCTTGACCCCGGGGGCGTTGCAGTAGAGGGCGTGACCGGCGTACGAGCAGGCGGGGGTGTTGTTCTCACCACGGGACGGCATGGAAACCTGCCACGCCCGAGGCGGCTCCTCCGTCTCACCTCGCCCCTTCTCCCCCTGCACGGTGGGCAGATGAGACTCGGGCGGATCGCCCGCCGCCATCGCGTGGACGCCGTACGCCCCACCGGCGAGCAGCGACGCCAGAGCCACCCCGAGCACGGCCCGTCGACGGGACGCTCTGCGCGGGGGTGGGGCGATCGGGGGAGCGGCGGGCGGTGGCGACTCCACCGCCACAAAGCCCTGGGTGTCGTCGGCCGTCCGGTACCCGGCGGACCGCAGCGCGGCCATCAGCTCGTCCGGGGTGGGCCGGTCGGCGGGATCCTTCGCCAGGCAGCGTGTGATCAGGGGGATCAGTACGTCCGGCACGCCCGCCAAATCCGGCTCGTTGTGCACCACTTGAACGGCTACGCCCTGCGCCGCGCCGGAGTCGCACTCGGCTCGCTGGCGCTGACGGTCGCCGCCTGCTTCGTGCTGCGCTTCGCCTACCAGGGGCTGGAGATCGCCCAGATCGGCGGCTGGGTCAATCTCATGGTCGTCGTGATGTTCGCGATCTGCAGCGCGATCGCTTTCCGCCGCACCTGGGAGGGATACTCGCGCCGCCCCGACCCCAGCACCGAGGCCTCGCTGCGCAGCCTGAAGGGCATCGGCTTCATCGGCAGCCTGCTCGCGTACTTCTTCCGCGCGCTGGCAGAGGCCCCGGGCGAGAAGCTGCGCCGCGTCGAGTACGAGACGGCTCTCACCCAGTACGAGCGCCGCCGAGGCACCCGTACGGGCAACCCGGCCGCCCGCAAGAAGAGGCCGCGAAAGTAACCCCGCCGGGGGGCAAACAGCGGCACATCCGCGCCCGCCCCGGCAGCCAGCGGCGCCCCACGCCCCCACCCTCGCTCACGCAACCCGTGCCGAAGCCACCCCGTCCTCCTCGTCGTCCTCGGACGCGACTCCCGCCGCCCTGCGCGCCGCCCGCCGCCGCTCAGCCCAGCCCTCCAGCGCCGCAGCGCACGCATGATCGACGTGCCGCAGCCCGCCCAGATCCAGCCGTACGCGCCGCTCGTGCGGCAACGCCTCCAACGCGTCCAGCAGCTTCGGCAACCGCAGGAACGTGGCGTTGCCCCGGACCCGTACCCACAGGCCGTGCTCCGCGCCCAGGTCCTCCGTCTCGATGTGCACATGACTGGTGTCCCACGCCGTCTTGGCGACGGCCAGCAGCAGCCCAGCGAGCACGCCCTCGAAGAGATCCGTGACGACGATCGCCCCGGCCGTCACGCCCAGCACGACCGCCTCCCCGCGATGCCCGCGCCACAGCGTGGCCAGCGACTTCGCCCCGGGGACGAGCTTCCAGCCCGCGTGGACGAGGATCCCGGCCAGCGCGGCCACCGGAATCACCCCGAGCGCCGCGGGCACCGCCGCCGCGAAGACCAGCAGCCACACCCCGTGCAGCACCCGCGAGGCCTTGGTGCGCGCACCGGCCCGCACATTGGCCGCGCTCCGCACGATGACGGCGGTCATCGGCAGCGCACCGAGGACTCCGCAGACCGCGTTGCCCGCGCCCTGCGCGATGAGTTCCTTGTCGTAGTCCGTCCGGGGCCCGTCGTGCAGCCGGTCGACGGCAGCCGCGCTGAACAGCGACTCAGCGGAGGCGATCAGCGCGAAGGCCAGTACGGTCCCGATGACCCCGACCTCCGCGAGGCGCGCGAAGGAGGCGAGGTCGGGCGGTTGTACGGCGTCGAGCAGCCCGTGCACCTCCACGCGCCGCACCGGCAGATCCAACAACGCGGTGATGCCGGCGGCCAGCGCGACGGCCACCAGCGGCGCAGGCGCCACCCGTGCCGCGGCCCGCCACTTGGGCCAGCAGACCAGCACCGCGACCGTGCCCACCCCGATGGCCAGCGCAGTCGGAGCGGGGGCGCCCGGACCACCGCCCGGCGCGGTGAGCCCGGCGACCAGCCCCGGCAGCCCGGCGATTTTCTGCACCCCGCCCGTCGGAGCCTCCGTGTCGGCCAGCGTGTACACCTGGCCGGTCATGAGGACGAGCCCGATCCCGGCGAGCATGCCCTGGACGACGGCGACCGAGATGGCCCGGAACCACCGGCCGAGCCCGAGCACCCCCATCCCCAGCTGCAGAAGTCCGGCGGCCAGGACGAGCATCCCGAGTGCGCCGACGCCGTACCTCTGCACGGCTTCGTACACGAGCACGGTGAGCCCGGCGGCCGGCCCGCTGACGTGCAGGCTGCTGCCGGGCAGCGCCCCGGCGACGAGTCCGCCGACGATGCCGGTGATCAGACCGAGCTCGGCCGGAACGCCGGACGCGACGGCGACACCGACACAAAGCGGCAGGGCGATGAGGAAGACGACCAGGGACGCGGTGAGGTCGGCGCGCCGGGACGCCCACGACCGGACGCGTAATGACCGAGCACCCAAGGACAGACGGCTCACCGCGGCACCTCCACGCACCCTTACGGACAACGAATTTCATTGTCTGACAAGGGAGTTGGGCGGGGCGTGACTTTCCACCACGTACCTGTGGATACGGAAGCACGCGGGGCGCAACGCGGCAGATCACCCCCACCCGAGGTCACCCGACGCCCCGCACGCGCCGGTCGCACGGCCACGCGCGACCGCACCACGGCGCGTCACGCACCTCGCGCACGTGGAACGCACACGCCCCGCACGCGCCTGCCGCACGGACTCCGCCGACCGTGACCGCGCGGCAGCGCGCGCCGCGGCACCCCGCACCGCACCGCACCGCCTGCCCCCCCGGGTTCTTGACGGGGCAGTCTCCCGGGAGCATTATTCATCGCATGATGAATAATGCTCCCGGATCGACCGCCCCGGCAGCGGGGGCTGCCATCGAGGCCCGCGATCTCACCGTCGTACGCGGCCCCCGCACCGTCCTGCGCGGACTCGACTTCGCCGTGGGCCGCGGTGGTATCACCGGCCTTCTCGGCCCGTCCGGCTGCGGAAAATCCACCCTGATGCGGGCGGTCGTGGGCACCCAGGCCAAAGTCACCGGCACCCTCGAAGTCCTCGGTCTCCCGGCGGGCGACGCCGCGCTCCGCCCCCGCATCGGCTACGTCACGCAAGCGCCGTCCGTCTACGCCGACCTGACGGTCCGCCAGAATCTCGACTACTTCGCGGCCGTCCTGCGACCCGGCCGCAACCACCGGGACGCCCGCCACGAGGCCGTCACCCGCGCCATCTCCGACGTGGACCTCACCTCGCACGCCGACTCCCTGGCGGGCAACCTCTCCGGCGGCCAGCTCAGCCGTGTCTCGCTCGCCGTCGCCCTGCTGGGTACGCCCGAACTCCTCGTACTCGACGAACCGACCGTCGGCCTCGACCCGGTGCTGCGCCGCGACCTGTGGAGCCTCTTCCACTCCATCGCCGCCGACCGAGGCGCCACTCTCCTGGTCTCCTCGCACGTCATGGACGAGGCCGAGCGCTGCCACCGCCTGCTCCTCATGCGCGAGGGCGTGATCCTGGCCGACGACACCCCCGAAACGCTGCGCTCCCGCACCCACACGGAGACGGTGGAAGAGGCCTTCCTCCGCCTGGTCGACCAGGCCGACGCACTCCAGGAGCAAGCCCGATGAACGCATCCCGCACCTTCGCCACCGCCACCCGCGTCCTGGCCCAACTCCGCCACGACCCACGGACCATCGCGCTGCTGATCCTCATCCCGGTCGTGATGATCACGCTGCTGCGCTTCGTCTTCGACGCGAGCCCGCAGACCTTCGACTCCATCGGCGCCTCGCTGCTCGGTATCTTCCCGCTGATCACGATGTTCCTGGTGACCTCCATCGCGACCCTGCGCGAACGCACCTCGGGCACCCTGGAGCGCCTGCTGGCCATGCCGCTCGGCAAGGGCGACCTGATCGCGGGTTACGCGCTGGCCTTCGGCGCACTCGCCGTCGTCCAGTCCGCGCTGGCCACGGGCCTGTCGCTGTGGCTGCTCGACCTGGACGCGGTGGGCTCCCCATGGCTCCTGCTGCTGATCGCGCTGCTGGACGCACTGCTCGGAACGGCGCTCGGCCTGTTCGTATCGGCCTTCGCAGCCTCGGAATTCCAGGCGGTGCAGTTCATGCCGGCGGTGGTCTTCCCCCAACTTCTCCTGTGCGGCCTGTTCACCCCGCGCGACCAGATGCAGCCGGTCCTGGAAGCGATCTCCAACGTCCTGCCCATGTCGTACGCGGTGGACGGCATGAACGAGGTCCTGCGCCACTCGGAGGTAACGGCCGCATTCGTCCGGGACGCATCCATCGTGGCGGCCTGCGCGCTCCTGGTCCTGACACTGGGAGCAGCAACGCTCCGCCGTCGGACGGCGTAGCAACGACGCACAGCCGTCCGACGTCCAAGAACGGGATCGGGTAAGCGAGCCCCACCCCGCCCACTTCAGCCCGTCGGGCGTTTGAGGACCGGAACCGGGGCGCAGGGCGGCCCGCACGTTCCCCACCCCGCCCACCTCAGCCCGTCCGGCGTTCGAGGAATGGCACCGGGGTACGAGGCGGCCCCGGAGTACTCGCACCCCCCTACCTCAGCCCGTCCGGCGTTTGAGGACCTGGGTCTGGGGCGGAGCCCCAGTTTCGCGAAGGGGCGGGTAGGGGACCGCGCCGCAGGCAACCCGCACCCGCGCCGCAGGCAACCCGCACCCGCACCCGCACCCGCAGGCAACCCGCACCGCTCCGGCCCGCACCGTGAGGCCACCCGCACCTGTACGCACCCGCACCCGCACCCACCTACCCGCACCCGCACCCACCTACCCCCGCAAGCCGCCCCGCACCCACCCACACCTCCGCGCCCCACTCGCCGCCACCCGCCTCCGCTCACCTCCGTTCCGCCCACCGGACACCCACCCCCACTCACCACCCCCGATGCGAAGATGTCCAGGACACGCACCCCAGGGCCCGCACCAGAGACCGAGACCCACCCAGGGGCTCCGGGGCCCAGGACGACCCCGCACCCAGGACACGCACCCCACCGGCGAGGTGACCGCATGACCCAGACAGTCGCATTCCTAGGTACCGGAAAAATCGGCGAAGCGTTGCTCAGCGGAATGATCCGAGCCGGCTGGAGCCCCGCCGACCTCCTGGTCACCACCCGCCGCCCCGAACGCGCCGAAGAGCTCCGCACCCGCTACGGCGTGGAGCCCGTCACCAATGCCGAGGCCGCCAAGCGCGCAGACACCCTCATCCTCACGGTGAAGCCGCAGGACATGGGCAAGCTCCTCGACGAGCTCGCCCCGCACGTCCCCGCCGACCGTCTCGTCATCAGTGGCGCGGCGGGCATTCCCACCGCGTTCTTCGAGGAGCGCCTCGCTCCGAACACCCCAGTCGTCCGGGTCATGACGAACACCCCCGCTCTCGTCGACGAGGCCATGTCGGTCATCTCGGCCGGCAGCCACGCGACCCCCGAACACCTCCTCCACACCGAGGAGATCTTCGGCGGCGTCGGCAAGACCCTCCGCGTCCCGGAGTCCCAGCAGGACGCGGCCACCGCGCTCTCCGGTTCGGGCCCGGCGTACTTCTACTTCCTCGTCGAGGCGATGACCGACGCCGGCATCCTCCTGGGCCTGCCTCGCGACAAGGCGCACGACCTCATCGTCCAGGCAGCCATCGGCGCCTCGGTGATGCTCCGCGACAGCGGCGAGCACCCGGTGAAACTCCGCGAGGCGGTCACGTCCCCCGCCGGCACAACGATCAACGCGATCCGCGAGCTTGAGAACCACGGTGTACGAGCGGCCCTCATCGCCGCCCTGGAAGCGGCCCGGGACCGCAGCCGCGAACTGGCCTCGGGCAAGGGCTGACCCGCCTGCGTGCAGCCACCCGCACGCACCCCACCCGACGAGTCCCCGTCACGAGCCGCTACCCGCACACAGGCAGGCCACCACCGCCCAGCTTCCCCCGTGACGCACCCGCCACCCGCGCACAGCCGACCAGCGCCGCCCAGCGAGTCCCCGTCACGAGCCGCTACCCGCACACAGGCAGGCCACCACCGCCCAGCTTCCCCCGTGACGCACCCGCCACCCGCGCACAGCCGACCAGCGCCGCCCAGCGAGTCCCCGTCACGAGCCGCTACCCGCACACAGGCAGGCCACCACCGCCCAGCTTCCCCCGTGACGCACCCGCCACCCGCGCACAGCCGACCAGCACCACCCAGCGATCCCCCGTCACGGAGCCGCTACCCGCACACAGACGGGTCAGCACCACGCAGCTACCCCCGTCACGGAGCCCGCCACCCGCACACAGCCGACCAGCACCACCCAACTAATCCCCGTCCACGGAGCCGGTGGCCCGCGCGGAGCCCGCCGCACGCACAAGCTCCTCCGTCCGCACCACCGTCGCGAACCCACCGCCGTGCAACGACACCGCGGTGGCCCGCGCCAGCTCGTCCGCGCTCAGCGCCCACCCCCACGGCCCCACCGCGTCGAAGGTGTACGTCGCATCCAGCGCGAAGAACACCTCGTACCCGAGATTCCCGCCCATCCGGGCCGTGGTCTCCGCGCACATGTTGGTCTGAATCCCGGCCACCACCAGCTGCCCCCGCGCCCCACCACCGGCACGCGACGCGCCACCCTCACCGAGCCCCAAACCCCCACCCGCCCCGCGCATCACGTCATCCCCACCCACCCCGCGCGTCAAGGCATCCCCACCCGCCCCGCGCCCCGCGCCACCCCGCAGCCACGCATCCAGATCCGGCGTTCCGTAGAACGCGGAGTTCACACTCTTCGTCACGAACAGCTCGCCCCCGGCCGCCGCGCCCCGCCTCCCCTTGCCTCGCCTCTTCTCCACGTACTCCTTGAAGCCGTTCCCCTCGTACCCCACCCGCAGTGGCGACGCGGGCTTCAACGAGTCGTGCCGTACGAACACCACCGGCCGCCCCGTCGCCTGCCATACGTCGATCAGCGCGGCGATGTTGTCATCGGCCGCCGGATTGTTCCGCACACCCCAGTGCTCCTCCTCCTCGAATCCCTTCTGTACGTCGACAACCACCAGCGCTGCGTTCTCTGTGATCTCCATGGGAACGATGCTGCCGCCCCGGCCCCACACAGCCCAGACAACGAAAAGCCATCGATCGATGCTTTACTGCCAAGGTGCCCTCCCAAGCCAAGCGAGCCGCCGCGCGAGCCACGCCCCACGCCGCGCGAGCCACACCCCAAGCCAAGCAAGCCATCGCGCAAGCCACGCCGCAATCCACGCAAGCCACACCCCAAGCCAAGGGAGCCGCCAAGCAAGCCACGCTCCAGGCCACGCCCCACACCCCCCACACCCCCCACATCGCACTCCTCGCCTTCCCCGGCATCCGCGCCTTCGACGTCTCCGTCATCACCGAGGTCTGGGGTGTGGACCGCACCGATCGTGGCGTCCCCGACTTCACCCTGCGCCGCGTCGCCGAGGACCGGACCCCCGTCCCCATGCGCGGCGGCCTCACGCTCACCCCCGACCGCGCGCTCAGCTGGCTCGCCGACGCGGACCTGGTCGTCGTCCCCGGTCTCGACGACCATCTCGCCCCGGCCCCGCCGCGAGTCCTCGCCGCGCTCCGCCGCGCCCATGCCCGAGGCACCCCGATCGCGGCCCTCTGCGGAGGCGCCTTCACGCTCGCCCAGGCCGGGCTGCTCGACGGCCGCCGCGCCATCACCCACTGGAACCTCACGCACCTCCTGCGTACCCACCACCCTCGCGTCACCGTCGTCCCCGACGCCCTCCATATCGAGGACGACAACATCTGGACCTCGGCAGGCACCGCCGCAGGCATCGATCTCTGTCTGCACCTGGTCCGTGCGGCCCACGGCGCCGAGGTCGCCGCGACCATCGCGCGCTCGATGGTCACGGCCCCGTTCCGCACCGGCACCCAGGCCCAGTTCATCGAGCACCCGACGCCCCGCGCGGACCGCGACGCCGACGCACTGGCCTCCGTACGCGAATACGCGCTGCGCCACCTCGACGAGCCGCTCACCATCACCGACCTGGCGGCCCGCGCCGGAATGTCCCCCCGTTCCTTCGCGCGCCACTTCACCGCGACCACCGGCACCACCCCGCAGCGCTGGCTCGTCACCCAGCGACTCACCTCCGCCCAGAAGCTCCTCGAACGCACCGACCACCCCATCCCCGAGGTGGCCCGCCGCGCCGGCTTCGGCAGCGAGGTGACCATGCGCCAGCATTTCGCCGCCCACCTCGCGACCAGCCCGCGCGACTACCGCGCGGCGTTCCGTCAGCCCGCGGGCAACAGCCCGATGGCTCGATAGGCCGCGTCCACTCGCGGCCGGGCCATCCCCCGAGCCCGCTCGGCCCCCTCCTTCAGTACGCCGTCCACGTATCCGGGATCGGCCGCCAACGCCGCATGCCGCTCCCGCACCGGACGCAGCAGCTCGACAACCGCGTCAGCGGTGTCCTTCTTCAACGCTCCGTACGACGCGTACGCTCCGGCCAACTCCGCCGGGTCCCCGCCCTCACAGGCCGCGAGCACATCCAACAGATTCGCGACGCCAGGCCTGGCCGCCCGGTCATACTCCACTTCAGTACCGCTGTCGGTGACCGCCCGCATGATCTTCTTCCGCGCCACTGCGGGCTCGTCGAGCAGATAGACGATCCCGGCGGTGGCCGCGTGCGACTTGCCCATCTTGGAAACGGGGTCCTGAAGGTCCATGACGCGCGCCGCCACCACCGGCCGCGTGGCCCTGGGCACCACGAAGGTGTGCCCGTAGCGCTGGTTGAAGCGGACCGCCAGATCCCGCGTCAGCTCGACGTGCTGCGTCTGGTCGTCCCCCACAGG